>NZ_CP068294.1:3683229-5526236 GCF_013112255.2 Flavobacterium sp. CLA17 | reverse complement strand
TTTAGGTGAACAAGAGTTCCGTCAGACAATTGCAATTGAAACTTTTTGCCGTAGGGAATTTTGATGGTGTTATACGATAGTTTTTCCGAATCAGAACCATTTTCATAAACCAATTTGTCTCCACTTTGATTCCCAACAATATTTCCTTTTGAATCTCTTACCTGTACAGAATGATCTTCAGAAATAATCTGAACATTTCCGTCTTCTAGTTGCAAAACAATATCGGTACTTTTAAAATCAAATTTATGTTCCGGTGTTTTTTCAAAAATGTTTTGTTTGTAAACAGCAAAACCAATTCCGAAAACAACCAATATCGAAGCAGCTATCGAAATGTACTTTCTGAAATTTGATTTCCCGGAAGAGATGCTGATCGTAGTTTCATTTTCTTTTGAGGCCTTAAGAATGTTCAGGAAAATGTCATCAGCTGTTTTTGGATTCATTTTCGGCATTTCGGTAAGCAGATTTTGAATATCCGCTACCGAAGGAAAATCATCCGTCAGTTTATTTTTTTTATAATAGGCAATTACCTCATTTGTTTCTTCGGGTGTACATTGGTTTAAAACAAATTTTTGTAAAAGACTTTTTATTTCAGAATTTGAATTCATTTCGAATTGGTTTTAGGTCCGGTTCTGATATAATACAGTTGAATGGAAGGGGAGTACTACTCAAACGTTGTAAATTTTTAAAATTTAACATTTTGTCCGGAGAAAAACCTCATAGAAAAGCCTGTGATGACTTGATTTTATTGACTTTTCAGGAATAAAAAATATTTCAAAAAAAATCAAAAAAAAATCACCCGAAAGAGTGATTTAATTGGTTAACTGTGGTTTTTTGGTTTAGACAATTTCGTCATGAACCTGAAAAAAGACCCGCATGGATTCTAACGCTTTGCTCATCTGGTTCCTGACTGTATTTATAGAGATGCCGAGTTCCTGACTAATTTCTTCGTAACTCATGCCTTTCTTTCGTGACATTTTAAAAATTTGCTTTCGTTTGGGAGGCAATTGATTCATAGCCTGCTTCCGGAGTTTTTTGCAATCGGCTTCCCGGATTGAATAATCTCCGTATTCGTGTGATTTCTGGCTTTCATAAAAAATCTCTTCTTTGAGCAATACATCGTTTGCTGCTTTATTCAAGAAATTAAAGGCCTGATTTCGGGCAATGGTAAAAATATAAGCTTTGAAAGACAGTTCCGGATTTAGATTTTCCCGGTTCATCCAGACTTTCATAAAAACATCCTGTACATTTTCTTCAGCAGCTTCCTTCGATTTTAAAATACTAATGCTATATCCATAAATATCCTGATAGTATAAATCAAAAAGGGTACGAAATGCTTTTTCGTTGCCGTTTTTGAGTTCAGTGACCAATAATCTTTCGCTATGGTTGTTCGTTTCTGACATTAATTTAATTAGTCTTATTTAATTCTAATTATATTATGATACTATCAAATTGGGTGGTGTAATTTGCTGATGGATTAGCAAATATATAAAAATATAATTCGCAACAAATTCTAAATATAGAAACTTAATTGCTCTTTTTTTAGTGGTTTTTGTGCTGAGTAGCCATAAAATAAAGCAAAACGTCTTTTGTTAAGTCCATAAATTTTTAACTCCTGTTTTAAAAATTAACAATTATAGCGTGTGTTTTTTGAGAATATTCCTATTTGAAGTGCTTTTGAAAGATGATATTATAATGAGATTTAGTAAAAAATCCTTTTATCTTTCCATGAAACAGAAAGATAAAAGGATCATATCAGTAAAGAATCTCTATGGATTCCATTGGCATCAAATCGTACTTAGTTTTTCAGATCTTTAATAACTTTAAAGGCAACATCAACCTGATCTTCGCCAACCAGGATGGTGAATTCATTTGAAGTCGAAATTACCTCATTGATAATGATTCCCTCCCAGGCCAAACGCTGAAAAATAAAGTAATAAATACCCGGAACAACAATGTTTTCTTTAGGTAATTTTACGGTGATTGAAGCAAGATTATCTAATTTCTGAATTAGTTTTTCGCGCATAAAGTGTTTCTCAACCAAATGATTAACACTACTGCTTACTACAATGTTAGTTTCATTTACACCGCGGGATGAGGTGTAAAAAATATCAGATAAAACATTAATATCAGAGATCAGATCTGCTTGTTTATTTAAAACAGTTTCTGAAGCTGCAAAAGTGTAATCCGTCAATTCTGAACGAACCGTAATCTCCCCAATGTTCTTAATGACTTTGTTGATTTTATGATTCAGTTTAAAATCTAATTCTTCTGTAAGTCGTTTAAGAGACATTACAACAGCGCCTTGTTTTACTTCTTTACCAAATTCACTTTCCAGTTCGTTCATAATGTTCCGGGACAAAGAAGTCAGATTGATAATTCCAAGCGATAACGCATTCAATAAAAAGGGCTTTGTTTTAATGTAATTTTCTACAATGGAAGAAACGGTTTTCATAGCTTTTTTTTTTTTGTAACTTAATTGGTTGGTTTAGTTAACAGCACGATGTTATAAAACTCTGCAAATATAAATAAAAAAACAATTTGTTACAATTATAACAATAAAAAATTATGTTAAAAATGATAAAAAGCGTCCGTAAGATGTTCAATAGCAAATGATTCGTTGCTTTTTTGTATCGCAATGATGTCAAATCTTACTTCAAAATCTATTTCCCTATAGTTTATGTAGGCATTTACTGCTTTTACAAGTAGTTGAATTTTTTTAGGCTTGACAAAATCCTGCGGTAAACCAAAATCGATACTGGATCTGGTTTTGACCTCAATTATGGCCAGAATATTTTCTTTTTGGGCAATGATGTCAATTTCAGCCTTCTGAAAGGTCCAGTTGCGCTCCAGAATTTCATAACCGTTTTCCTGAAGGAAGGCTACGGCAAGTTCTTCTCCTTTTTTTCCGAGTTCATTGTGTTCTGCCATGTTTTTAGTTTTTTAGTCTGGTTTGAGTCTCAGCTTTCAATCTCAGTTTGGGATTGATTTTTTTATGGGTAAATTATAGTTGCACGCAAAGACGCAAAGTCGCAAAGTTCAAAATGAATTACTTTGCGACTTTGCGTCTTTACGGGATTTATATTGTGGTATTTAAAAGTCTTCCTTAATTCAAGGAAATTATTGGAGAAGTCTTATTTGATAAAAAGAACAGTACTTCCGGACTCATTAACTTCTATGGTAACAGTACTTCCCATAATTAAAGCTCTGTTGTCCTGAATGTGACCGGCCGGAAAATTGAAAATTACCGGAATGTTGTATTTTTTGGTGACATCATCAACGATTTCGACAGCATTTTTACCCCACGGAACTTCGTTGTCTTTCATTTTAGTCATGGCTCCGACAACAATTCCTTTCAGGTTTTCGATACATCCGTTGCGTCTCAGATTCATCATCATACGATCGATATGATAAAGATATTCGTCTAAATCTTCAATAAATAAAATTTTATCCTTGCAATCTATTGCAGATTGGGATCCTAACAAACTGTAGAGTATGGATAAATTTCCGCCTACCAATTCACCGGTTGCTTTTCCGTAGCGATTCATTTTATCCGGACCAACCGTATAGGAAAGAGGTTCACCAAATAAACCTGATTTCATAGAACTAACAGCTGCCGGAGTGGCACGCGGAATCGTTACCGGCATCACACCATGTATCGATTTGTACCCCATCGTATTCAGATGGTTGTGCAAAACGGTAACGTCACTAAATCCAATAATCCATTTTGGATGTTGTCTGAATTTAGTAAAATCCAAAAGGTCAACCATTCTGACAGTTCCATATCCGCCGCGAACACACCAGATGGCTTTAATATTAGGATTGTCTAATTGTTGCTGAAAATCAGCAGCACGTTGTTCGTCCGTCCCGGCCAATTGGTTAACGTCAAGACCGATAGTACTTCCAATTACAGCCTCTAAACCCCAGCTGTGCAGTAAATCGATGGTAGGTTTAAGATTGTCATCTATATTTTTTCTGGCTGTTGCCAAAATAGCTACAGTATCTCCTTTTTGTAAATAAGGCGGTGTTATCATATTTTGTTGGGATTGACAGGTGAATGATTGCAAAGCAAAAGTAAGAAATACGATTTTACAAAGGGTAAAACGCTTCTTTATATGTGGAAAACAGCTCAGTTTCATAGTATCTTTTGCTTAAAATTATAAATTATTTTTAAGATTTTGGCTAAAATTAACCACCATATTGTTTTTGTAATTGACCCAAAAGAAGCGTTAATCCTTTATCGGCCTCTTCAGATTGTACATTGGCAAAAATAACAAAAGCTTTATTAATAGCCGGACAAAGATACACTTTGGTTAAAAATGTTCCCGGATTTCCGTTATGAAAGGAATATTTTAATTGATTTTTTTTTGAATTTGAATTTCATTTGCAGAGGGCTATCTGGCAAGGCTCAGATTTTGTAAACAAGTTACAAGACATTTTCAGAGAAACAAAAATTAAAAACAAAAATAGATACACATAAATTTCTTACAAATAATTAATTGATTAAATTGCGCCCTTTTAAATTGGTTAAGTGTTATGCGTATTATTATCCGGTCTTCTTTGTTTTTCTTTTCGGTACTATCTTGTGTATTTGCCCAGCCGAAAAAGTATACGATACATACGGTTGCTTTTTATAATTTTGAAAATCTTTTTGACACGATCAAAGACCCCGCAACAAATGACGATGAATGGACTCCGACCGGAATACAAAACTGGACGAATGAGAAATACCAGCAGAAATTAAAAAATATTGCCCGGGTTTTGGCTGAAATTGGAACACCTGAAAACACCAATGCGCCTGTTTTGATAGGAGGTTCTGAAATTGAAAACCGGAGCGTTCTCGAAGATTTGATCAGACAGCCAAAATTGCAGCAGTACGATTATGGAATCATCCATTTTGATTCACCGGACAAACGCGGAATCGATGTTGCCTTATTGTATCAGAAGAAATTTTTCAGGCCGACTTCCTTTTCGAATATTCCTCTAAATATTTATAAAAATCAGAAGATGGTAAAAGAAGAAGAACCGGAAGAAGAAAAAGTGACGGTATCTCGGGGCAATCGTGTTTTTACCAGAGACCAGCTTTTAATTACTGGATTTTTAGAAGAAGAAGAAATAAGTATAATTGTCAATCATTGGCCTTCGCGTTCCGGAGGAGAGAAAACGTCATCAATATATCGGGAAGCAGCCGGGGCCTTAAACCGAAAAATTATCGATTCCCTGCAACAAATAAATCCCAATGCAAAAGTGATTTCAATGGGAGATTTTAATGATGGCCCTTATAACAAAAGTTTTAAAGTTGCTTTGGGAGCAAAAGCAAAAAAAACGGAAGTGCCGGAATTTGGTATTTTTAACCCTTTTGAAGAAATGTTTACCAAAGGAATGGGAACGCTGGCTTTTAGGGATTCCTGGGATATTTTCGATCAGATTATACTTTCCGAATCTTTCATAAAGCGGGATTTCGATTCTTTCAAATTTTGGAAAGCGGGAATTTTCAACAGATCCTATCTCATTCAAACCTCAGGAAAATATAAAGGATATCCGTTACGGCATACTTTAACGGAAGTTGGTTTCAGTGATCACTTTCCGGTGTATTTATATCTTATTAAAGAAATGAAATGAGTCTCAGTTCTCAGTCTCAGTTTTCAGTTTTTCCCTGTAAACTGCGACTGTGACTAAAAACGGGTCTAAGTCTCGGTTTTTAAGCTGTAAACTGCGACTGCGACTGAAAACTTTTACCTAACTTAGCCTTTATATAAATTAAGGACACAAAATGGCAATAGCAAAACCTTTCAACCTCACCAAATGGATTGAAGAAAATCGTCAATTACTTAAACCACCAGTCGGAAACAAAAATCTTTACGTAGATTCAGGTGATTATATCGTCATGATTGTGGCAGGTCCAAACGCCAGAAAAGATTATCATTATAACGAAACCGAAGAGCTTTTTTATCAGTTAGAAGGAACTATTAAAGTAGTAATTCAGGAAGATGGAGAGCGTAAAGAAATGACTTTAAATGCGGGTGACATGTACCTTCATCCAGCAAAAATCCCACATTCTCCGATTCGTTCCGAAGGTTCTATAGGATTGGTGATCGAACGTAAACGTGCCGGAAAAGGATATACGGATGGTTTACTTTGGCATTGTGATCATTGCAATCATAAATTGTATGAAGTGCATTTTGAATTACACAATATCGAGAAAGATTTCCTCCCGCATTTCGAACATTTTTATAATTCAGAAGAATTGAGAACCTGCGATAAATGCGGAACCGTTATGGAATCTGATCCGAGGTTTACAGCGAAGAAATAAGACATTCTTTCTAATCAAATCGAAGAGGTATTTCCGGAATTCTGAATTATAATTTATTTTTAAGGAGCTGTTTCCCGCTATTCGTTACAATCTTTTGTGCCGAACCCCGGCACAAAAGGATTTCCACTTCTATCGGGGCTATGGCACTCGTTTTCAAAATAAAAATCTGAGAATTTTAAAATCTGTGGCTAAAAAACTATAAATCAAAACGTTTTCCCTGCTCCGGATAAATAATCTTCAATCCCAAATCATTTTGATTTTTCAACTGTTCTTTAATTTTAATAATGTTTTTGGTCGGCGGTTTTAAATGGGTTACGATAATTTTAAAACCTTTCAAAGTACCTTTTCCGGCCAGTTCTTCCAAAGAATGAAGCTCTTTCATTAAATAATTCGGTGTTAAATGTCCAAATAAGAATTTATCAGGCTGTTCGTTCGGAAAAGAAACTTCAATAAAAATTCCTTTCAGTTGCTTGTTTTTAATTAGCGGTGCAATTGCTGTCCATAACTCCTTTAAATTAGTGCTTTTTTCTACTTCGTCCGGTCCGGTATCTCCCAGATATAAAGCGTAACTATCACCATTTCTGATTAGAAAAGCCGTGCTTTCAAAAGGATTAACATGACTTAACGGAAAAGCTTTTACGGTCATTGTCGTATTTGAAAGAGGAGTTTCTTCGCTGATATTTAAAGTTTGAAAATGATATTTTTTCAAAGGAAATCCGGGTCCCTGATCACCAAAATTAGCCCAGGTCTGATCGTTGAAGTAATGGTTCTCCATCATTTCCATACACTTCTTGGTAGCATAAACAGTCTTTGAAGAATCGGCAGGTGAGTTAATAATCAAGCCGGACACGTGGTCCAAATGCGCATGGGAAATCAAATACCCTTTGATGTATTTTCGCAGGATTTCGCTGGTGGAGATTTTGAATGTTTTATTTTCAATCGCTTTTTCGATTCCTGCATTTATAGTTCCGGCATCAAGACAGATGTAGTCATTGGTTTTTGCAGGCGCTAACAAATAAGCGGAAAGATTTTTTTCGTCAATACCACCTTTTACGCCCAAAGGAACAACCTGAAAAGAAGGTTGTTTTAGTTTTTGAGAAAAAACATTTGTTGAAATTAAAAGTATGCAGATCAAAAGACGATTAAAAAGAGACATATTTAAGTAATTTTGTTGTTGTAAAGTTCCTGAATTAAGACGAATAAATTGATGTGTAATTCTTTAATTCATTTTATTTAATCCTAAATTTACTTTGACCTAAATAAAGTTTCACAAATGAAAAAAATATTCTTACTCTTTTTTTTGAGTTTAATTACTTCAAATGCTTATTGTTGTGATTGTGTAGAGAAACCTTCAATCGAAAAAAATTGGGAAATTGCACAGCAGGTCTTTATTGGCAAAGTGATTAAGGTTGATAGTTTGCTTTATGACGATTATGGTGGAAAATTGTATTCATTTACAGTTAAAATTAAGAAATCATTTAAAGGCGAAATTTATCCAAATAGAGATTACAGAACAATATTATATATAGACGAGGCAGCTTGTGACTTTCGCTTTGGTGTAGGCTATGAATATTTAATTTATGCTGGAAGAGAAGGTTATGTTCTTAATTGTTCTATTTGTTCGAGAACTGATTTATTGGAAAATGTTGCAAAAGAGGAATTAATTACATTAGATGATATACAAAAAGAGGATAGTAAAGACAAACAGAAAATAAGAGTTTTTAAACTTCAAAACAACATTGGATATCAAATTGATTTGGTAAAAAATTCTTTTGAAGAAAGCTTAAGACGAAAGAATTTAAAAATCTATGTTTTATTTGGTATCACCATTTTTCTTCTGATAATAATTTTGATTTTATTAATTAAAAGAAGAAAACGAATAATTTGATGGAAGATACATTATACAATTTCTTGTTTAATTAAATCAAAATTCAACTCGAAACAATATCTTTACAAAAAAATATAACAATTTTAACTAAAAAAGTTACAATGACAACAATAGCATCACAATTTGGAATGAATGAGGCTCTGGAAAAATTGGGCATCAAAACAATAAATGAAGGAACATCTACAGGTTTGCAGAACTTTTCATCGGGAGAAATCCTGGAAAGTTATTCACCGGTGGATGGAAAATTAATTGCTTCCGTGAAAACATCAACGGCTGAAGATTATGAAAAAGTAATGCAGTCGGCAACAACTGCTTTCAAAACTTTTAGGTTAATTCCGGCTCCGCAACGTGGTGAAATTGTGCGTCAGTTTGGAGAGAAATTACGCCAAAACAAAGAAGCGCTTGGTAAATTGGTTTCGTATGAAATGGGAAAATCGCTGCAGGAAGGTTACGGCGAAGTACAGGAAATGATTGATATCTGCGACTTTGCAGTGGGTTTATCACGTCAGCTTCACGGATTAACAATGCATTCCGAAAGACCCGGACACCGTATGTACGAGCAATACCACTCATTGGGAGTTGTTGGAATTATTTCCGCATTTAACTTTCCGGTTGCAGTCTGGGCGTGGAATACCGCTTTGGCCTGGATTTCAGGAGATGTATGCGTTTGGAAACCTTCAGAGAAAACACCGCTCTGTGGAATTGCCTGTCAAAATATTATCGCGCAGGTGATCAAAGAAAATAATTTGCCGGAAGGAATTTCATGTCTGATCAATGGCGATTACAAAATAGGAGAATTAATGACGGCTGATACCCGTATTCCATTGATTTCAGCTACAGGTTCAACCCGAATGGGAAAAATCGTCGCACAAACCGTTGCAGGTCGTTTAGGAAAATCATTATTAGAATTAGGAGGAAATAATGCCATTATAGTTACACCGGATGCTGATATCAAAATGACAGTTATCGGTGCCGTTTTTGGAGCTGTAGGAACTGCAGGACAACGTTGTACTTCAACAAGAAGGCTAATTATTCACGAAAGTATTTATGACAAAGTAAGAGATGCTCTGGTAGCCGCTTACAAACAATTAAGAATCGGAAATCCGCTTGACGAAAATAATCATGTCGGACCGCTAATTGATACCCATGCTGTAGCGATGTATGCACAGGCTCTGAATAAAGTAGTAGCTGAAGGCGGAAATATTCTTGTAGAAGGCGGAGTGCTTTCTGGAGAAGGTTACGAAAGTGGCTGTTATGTAAAACCGGCAATTGCAGAAGCTCAGAATTCATTTCAAATTGTGCAGCACGAAACGTTTGCCCCGGTTTTATATTTAGTAAAATATTCCGGAGAAGTAGAGAATGCAATTGATCTTCAAAACGGAGTAGCACAAGGATTATCATCGGCAATTATGACCAATAATTTACGCGAAGCAGAAAGATTTCTTTCGGTTACAGGATCTGACTGTGGAATTGCCAATGTAAACATTGGAACTTCCGGAGCTGAAATCGGAGGCGCTTTTGGAGGAGAAAAAGAAACTGGAGGCGGTCGCGAATCAGGTTCGGATGCCTGGAAAATATACATGAGACGCCAGACGAATACCATCAATTATACTACTAGTCTGCCATTGGCACAAGGAATTAAATTTGATTTGTAGTATTCTGATTTCAATACTAAAAAAGGCTTCCAAAATTTTTGGAAGCCTTTTTCTTTTTACTGTTTCTGAGGTGTTATTTCTTGATAATAGTTTGGGTAAAAGTGCTCTCTGAAGTGTGTATTTTAGCAAAATAGGTTCCGGGACTTAAATTGCTTACATCGAGTGCTTCAGTGTTTTTCCCTGAAGTTTTAACTAAGGAAGCTGACATATTATAAATTTCAACTTTTTCTATAGATTGCCCTGAATTTGAAACATACAAAGTTTCTGAAACAGGATTCGGATATACTACTGTTTTTACAGTCTCAGTTTGTTTTGCCTCGTTTTGTGAAACACGTAAAGTTCCACCGCTATATGCCGTACTGATGTAAAATAAATTGGCGACTGATCCTTTGGTAATCGTATTTGTTCCGGCAGGAATAGATGCTGTAACAATTCCCGCAGCAGCAGTGTAAGAGACATTGTTTACTTTTATTGTTCCGGTAAAATTAGCATCAAAGACCAAAGTTAAAGTAGAAGCGGCAGTTGTGGTGTACGTGATAGAAGTACTGGATTCAATTTTTAAACGAGCTGTCAGGGTTAATCCGGCATAAGTTACAGATCCTGCTGTAGAGTTCATATTTCCTGTGATGGTATAAAAAGAACTTGTTTTTCCGGACGTAGTAAAATTATGGATTTGATTTCCGGATGAACCTCCGCCAGTGGTAACGGTTATGGTTCCGGAACCTGTTGCAGGTGTACCTGCAGTTCCTGTTGTAGCAATTGAATACGATACTGTTGCCGTTGGCGTTCCTGTAATTGTAATGGTTTTAGCCGTAGTGTTTTTTACAAAGCTAATTCCGGATGCCGGTAAACCAGTTACAGTAGCATCTGTTGCATTACCGCCCCAAGTGAAGACAATAGAGCCAATTGCAGCACCGCTTGCTACAGTCTGGTTGTTATTGCTTGTTGAAGTCAGTGTTTGATTACCGGCTGCTGTAACCGTTATTGTTCCTGAACCTGTAGCTGGCGAACCTGAAGTACCGGTTGTGGCAATCGAATACGATATTGTTGTGGTTGGTGTTCCCGTAATTGTAATGGTTTTGGCCGTTGTATTTTTGACAAAACTTATTCCGGATGCAGGCAATCCTGTTACGGTTGCGTCTGTAGCAGTTCCTCCCCAGGTAAATACGATTGCCCCTATAGCAGAACCACTTGTTACGGATTGGTTATTGTTTGAAGTTGAAGTCAGGGTTTGTGAACCGGCAGGTGGATTTGATTCTCCCTGTATGGAAACTAATGTGCCTGAATAGTTGGTAAGTGCTGATTTTAACGCTGTAATTACAAGAGACGATTTGTCATCTGTTGCGTTGTTAAAAGTCCATTTTAAATCACCACCGGAAACACGCCCGGAATATTGAACTGTTTTTGTTTTGGCTGCAGCAGGTTGTTCTACCGTTAAATTTTTAACATATAATGCTGCATTAGTATCGAAATTGTTATAGGTATTGGCTCCCGATTTTGATTTCACATTGCTGCTCACTACTTCACCTCTTGATGAGGCTACGTAAGCATCAAAGTCGGTAGTAGAGCTGATTTTCCCGGAAATATTATAAAGCGGATTAGTATCTCCGTAGGCTACAAAACGCATGTTGTTAGTAGCAATATCAGCATCAAAGGTATTGTTGAAAGCTTTGATCGAGCCTCCGGCTTCACCAGAAAATGTTCCCATTGTTCCGGCATTATTTACCTGATTGGCTTCGTCCCAAATATCAGTGCCCTGAAGCGAAGTTAGCAAAGGATTTTTACTGTTTCTGAAATAATTGCCTTCTACAAACAGGGAAGAACCTAGGGTAGAACCAGAGCCATATTTGGAAACACCATCAAAGTAATTGTTGTAAATGTGAGCCGAATAGTAGCGAACACGCGGATGACGTGAATCCGAATGGTCGAACCAGTTGTGATGATAGGTAATGTACAAACCGGCTGTTGTTCCTTCGCTTAATCCTAGTAAACTCGCTTTTCCACTATCCCAAAAGTGATTGTATGATAATGTAATGTAAGTTGATGTTTTATTATCTAAAGCACCATCACCTTTTATCTGATCTGCATCGCTACCGGCGTCTCCGTAGAATAAGTCGCAATTGTGTACCCAAACGTGATCATTATTTTGCTGCATTCCAACATTATCTCCGGCAGTACTGTTACAATTCATAAAGCCCAGATTACTGACTTCAATGTTGGAAGCTGATTTAAGACGAACTCCCCAGCCATTGGCAACTGCATCAGTTCCAACACCCTCAAAAGTGACATAACTCGAAGCATTATTGGCGTTTTCTATTACAATGTCACCTCCTTCCATCACGGTCAGATCCGTAATGTTTCCGATGAGACGGAAGATAAAAGGGCGCGTGTCCTGACCTTTTTTTATTGCGTATAATATGTTTTGCAGTCCAACACAAGGATTTGCGCTGGCTCCTGTAATATTCATAGAAACCGTATTTTTGGTATTCTGCGTGATGTATACGATTACAGCGTTATCTTTTGGAGTTCCATCAATTTTGTAGCCTCCCGGAACTCTTCCGCTATCAAAAGCGAATCCATTACGATCTTGGGCCGCAACTGTCAAATTACCTGTTGTGCTGCCGGTTCCTTCTGTTCCCGAAATTACCGGTTTTACTTTTACGGTGTAAGATCCTGCTTTAAGGCCCGGAATGTCAGCACGGAAATAACTCCCATAACTTCTAATCAGCTGATTGTCTATTTTTTGATCGGTGATTCCCTGACCCGTATAATACACATTGTAGCTTTGAGCATTGCTAACGGGTTGCCATTTTACAAAAGCTGATTCGAGCCATCCGGAAGATTCAGTAATTTGAACTTGTTGTGCCCATGTCTGAATTGCTAAGAGAAAAGCAGCCAGAAAAAGTAAGTTTTTTTTCATAGTGGTTAGTTTTTAAAGTTAGTAAATAATCAAAAGTGGTTTTTTGTGGTTTTTAGTATCAACTACAAATTTAAATTGTAATCGATTACACAAAAGTATATAAAATTTCGATATTCAAAATATATTTAGCAAAAAAAAACATTTATAATAAAAAAATCATATTTTGAATAGGTTATATGTAATAAATTGCATTAATTGTAATTTATTACATATTCAAATAAATCTTTCTGAAGTATTATTTTTACTACACCTTTTAAATTTTCCCAAATCATTGATACTGAAAAAATAATGTAAGAAACCAAAATTTGAAGAAATATTAAACTTTTAAAAATAAAAAGAAAAATACTGTTAAATTATTAAAGCTGTAAGGGTTTTTTGGATTAGAAATCAGTTCTAAAATCAAATTTGGACTAAAATGAATTTGAATACCGTTCTAAAAATCGATTTTTGTAGAGGACTGAGTTATATTTTTAAACAATAAAGTAGAGATAGTGTCACCGATTTAATTCAAATGGATGAATTTATTCCAATAATTGAAAAAATAGAAGAAAGGTATTAATTTCAATTTTAAACGAAAAAAGAGCCTTTTTGAATTTCAAAAAGGCTCTTTTTTTTATGAGAAGGAAGTAAAGAAATTAGTCTTTGCTTGATAGTTTTGAAAGTAATCTCAGGAATTCAATATACAACCAAACCAGTGTGATCACTAATCCCATTGCACCGTACCATTCCATAAATTTCGGCATTTTTTGTTGTACTCCTTTTTCGATCTGGTCGAAATCCAGAAATATATTTAAGGCCGCTATGATAATTACGAAAACGCTAATTCCAATACTCATTAAAGAATTTCCATGATGAACAGGAGTGAAGCTGGTAAACATGGATACTACCCATGAAATTAAGTAATACGTTGCAATAGCTAAGGTTGCAGCAATAACAACAGATCTAAATTGTTCTGTCACTTTTACAATCTTGAATTTGTATAATCCCAGACAAATTAAGAAAGTAACCAGAGTTGCTCCAACAGCATTGACTACGATTCCAGGATATCTGGCCTCAAAAATGGCAGAAATCCCCCCTATAAACAGACCTTCAAACAAGGCATAACCTGGTGCTAAATAAGGAGAAGCCTGCGGTTTGAATGCAGAAATTACAACTAAAACAAGTCCAACAATAGCACCTCCAATCGTTGGCAGCATTACATTCATTCCGTTAAAAGCCATCCACCACGTTATTATGGATGATCCGCATAAGATTAAAAATAAAATGGCAGTCTTATTAATAGTACCCGATAAAGTCATTTCCTGATTATAGTCAATAATCTGTGCATGGTGTACTTCTTCAGCTTTTGAAACCGCATTTGATGAAAAACGCTTGTTGCTTAAAAAAGGATTTTTTGAATTGAAGTTCATAGTTCTAATACTTTTAATTATAGTCAAATATATGGAGTTTTTTTGAAGTGGAATTGTTTCTGTATTTTTTTTAACATGATTTTTTCTTCTGAATAAAGTAATGCTAAAATAAAAAATCCATCAGCTCTCACCGATGGATTTTTATATATGGAGATTGAAATTTCTATTTCAGTAAATCTAAAACTAAAGAAGGAAATAATCCCAAAGCAATATTCAAAACAATAGAAATAATTGCAACAGCGTAAATAAGGAAAGGTTTTCCGGTGCGCTCTTCATTTGGTTCTTTTGAGTACATGGCTAAGATTAGTTTGAAATAATAGCCAACACTAATAATGGAGTTGATCACTGCTACGATAACCAAAGCAATATATCCGGCCTGAATAGTCTCGTTGAATAAGAATAATTTAGCAAAAAATCCGGAAAAAATTGGAATTCCTGCCATTGATAATAAGGAACCTGTCAGTATAGCGGCCAATAGAGGATTTGTTTTTCCTAATCCGTGGAAGTTGGTGATGTCTTCGTTATCCTGATTTTTACAAACATATAAGATAACGCTGAAAGCAGCAATCCCTGCCAAAGCATAAGCAGCAGTGTAATATAATAAAACGCCTGCTGAAGTTGCAACGCTTAACAAAGTCATTAACATAAATCCTGCATGTGAGATTCCTGAGAAAGCCAGCATACGTTTTACATTTACCTGACGCAATGCCATAATATTACCTACGGTCATAGAAGCCATCGATACGATTACAACAATTATTTCAAAGGTTCCTAACAGATCCTGATTTTCAAGAGACGGGATTAAATTTAATCCGCTTACTAATTTGTATAAAGTTGCAATAGCAATAACTTTTGCCAGAGTACTCATTAAGGCTGTTGTTAATGCAGGAGAACCTTCATAAACGTCCGGTGCCCAAAAGTGAAACGGTACAGCAGCTACTTTAAATAACATTCCGATGACCATCAAAACCATTCCGATTGGAAACCAGATTGGCAGCTCTGCAGATAAAGAACTTTCATGTATTTCAACAACATCAAAACTTCCCATTGCTCCGTAAATCAGACAGATTCCGAATAGAATAATTCCTGAGGCAAAAGAACCCATTAAGAAATACTTCATACCTGCTTCGTTACTTTTTAAGTTCAGACGATCACTTGCGGCAAGTATGTATAAAGCGATGGATAAAATTTCAATTCCCAGGAAAAACATAGCCAGATTTCCAAAAGAGACCATCGCTACACCTCCTGCTAGTAAAAATACTTTTATAGCAATAAAATCGGAGATTTTGGTTTGATGATTTTCATAAAAATTATGACTTAAGGCTATCAGGAAAATAGTCAGCACAATAAATAATGATGAAAAAGCAGTAGAGAATTTACTCACTTCAATCATGTTATTGTAATAACTTCCTGTCGAACCGAATTCATAAAAATTAAGTGCCAAAACTCCCAAAAGTCCAACAATGGTAAAAGGAACGATGGCTTTCCTTAAATTAAGAATTTCAAACAATAGGCAGAAAATACCCAATCCCGTTATAGCTATTAATGTATTCATTTTTGTTTTTTTGATTTAGGAAATCTAAAACTAATGATGCCCTAATTTATTTTTATTTAAAATATTAATTTTTATTGATAACGTTTAAAATAGTCTCTAAACTTGGCGTGATCAAATCTGTAATTGGCTTTGGATAAAATCCGAAGAAGATTAAAACCGCAATAATCGCAACCAGAGAAATTCCTTCATTTAGTGAAACATCAGCAAATGTTTTTGAATTGGCGTCTCCCAACATTACATTCTGAAACATCTTAAGCATATAATACGCTCCCAGGATAATTGTGGTTCCGCCTAGAACTGCGAACCATACATTAATCTGTGAAAGACTATATAAAACGGTGAATTCTCCAACAAAATTAAAAGTACTTGGCAACGCAACAGAGGCCAAAACCAAAATTAAAAACATTGAAGTAAATTTCGGAGACTGAATACGGATCCCGCCCAATTCAGAAATTTGCCTTGTTTCAAATCTTCTGAAGATAATTTCGGCAGCATAGAATAATCCGACTACGACAAAACCGTGAGCAATCATTTGCAGGACAGCGCCACGCAAACCATCAAGAGTTAAGGTATAAGTTCCTGCAGCAATTAATCCAACGTGAGCCAAAGAAGAATACGCTAATAATTTCTTTAAATCTTTTTGTCTCAAAGCTACGATAGAACCATAGATTACGCCGGCAATTCCTAAAGCGATAAAGATATTCATATATTCTTTTGCTGCAAGAGGAGCAATTGGCAATTGCCAACGGATCACACTGTACAATCCCATTTTTAGCATGATACCGGATAAAAGCATGGTTCCAACAGTTGGTGCTTTTTGATACACGTTGGCCTGCCAGGTGTGGAAAGGAATAATTGGAATTTTAATCGCATAGGCTAAGAAGAAAGCCAGGAAGATCCAAAGCTGTTCTGTTGCGGATAAATTCAATTTATATAAATCGTCAATCAGGAAACTTCCGGCTTTTTGATATAAATAAATGAAAGCAACCAACATAAACAGGGAACCGGCAAGTGTATAAATGAAGAATTTAACCACTGCTTTTCTGCGTTCCTCAGCATCTCCGTTACCCCAGATCAGCGCAATAAAATAAATTGGAATTAAAGCTAATTCCCAGAAAATATAATATAATAAACCATCTGCAGCAAGGAAAGTTCCTGTCATAGCAAAGGCCATAAATAAAATTAGAGCATAAAAACCTTTTGCATTTTTATATTCATTTCCGAAAGAAGAGAATATAATGATTGGGGTTAAAGCCACAGTTAACAAAAGCATTGCAATCGCTAATCCGTCTGCATTTAAAGCAAATGAAATTTTAGGCTGTGTAATCCAGGCATTGATTAAGCTGATGTTTTCGCCCGCATTGAAATGGCTTAACAAAACCAGCGAACAGCCCAAAGCTGCTAAACTAAAGAACAAGGCTACTTTTGAAGCAAGTTTGTCACCAACAAAATAAGTGGCAAATGCACCAATTAAAAGAATAATTAATATAAGAGAAACGTTCATAGTTATAAAATTATTGAGCTAAAAATATATAGGAAATAATGGCACAAAGACCCAAAACAAAAGCGAAAAGATATAATCCGATACTTCCGTTTTGTAATTTTTTACCCTGAAAACCTATTTCATTTGTTACTTTACCCAGTCCGAAAACAAAGGCAGATAAACCGGTTTCGATATAATCCCTGAAAAATCGTGATAAAACATTTACAGAGCGCACAAATACAGCATCGTAGATTTCATCTACATAATATTTGTTATATAAAACCTTCGTTAATCCGGTAATATTTTCGTCAGATTCCGGAACATTATCCTGTTTAAAGTATTTGATGTAAGCAATTAAAATACCTAACAATCCGCCTGCGACAGCAACTCCCATAAGGGTATATTCTGTTGTTCCTAAATGATGTTCCTCGCCAGCCACTTTTGTGAAAAGAGGAGCTAAATAGTCGTTTAACCAACTGTTTCCCGGTAAGCTTATTAATCCGCCGAATGTAGCCAATAGTGCTAAAATCATTAAAGGGAAAGTAATCAGACCATCACTTTCATGTAAATGATGTTTTTGTTCTTCTGTTCCTCTGAAATCTTTAAAGAAAGTTAAGAACATTAATCGGAACATATAAAAAGCCGTCATGATCGAAGCAATAGATCCAACCACGTATAATGGAATGCTGTGGTGGAAAGCGGTCATTAAAATTTCATCTTTCGAAAAGAAACCGGAGAAAAACGGAACACCTGAAATCGCTAATGATGAAACTAACATCGTCCAGAATGTGATTGGCATTGCTTTACGCAAACCACCCATTTTACGCATATCCTGCTCACCATGTAAACCATGAATTACAGATCCGGATCCTAAGAATAAACAAGCCTTAAAAAAAGCATGTGTGATTACGTGGAAAACGGCTACTTCGTAAGCACCAAATCCTAAGGCTAAAAACATTAAACCTAATTGGGAAACGGTCGAATAAGCCAATACTTTTTTGATATCGGTCTGAACCAAACCAATTGTTGCAGCAACCAATGAAGTCACAGCTCCAATTACAGCAATAACAGTCTGAACATCCGGCGCTAAGTCAAATACGAAATTTAACCTTGTTACCATAAAGATACCTGCCGTTACCATCGTAGCAGCGTGAATCAGCGCAGAAACCGGTGTTGGTCCTGCCATCGCATCTGGTAACCAGGTGTATAACGGAATCTGTGCAGATTTACCACAAGCACCAATAAATAAACACAAGGCAGCTAATGATAATAATGGAATATTTAAGGTAGTTGCTCCGGCAATTGCAGTTTTTAAAGTTCCATAATCTAAAGTCGAGAACATGGAGCCAAGAATAAACATTCCGATCAAAAGACCTAAATCTCCAATTCTGTTCATGATGAAAGCTTTTTTCGCAGCATCATTGTAATCCTGGTTTTTATACCAGAACCCAATTAATAAATACGAACAAAGTCCAACACCTTCCCAACCGATAAATAAAACTAATAAGTTACTTCCTATTACAAGTGTAATCATGAAAAACACGAACAAGTTTAAATAAGAGAAAAACTTATGCATATTCTCATCATCGTGCATGTAGCTGATAGAATATAAATGGATCAATGATCCAATACCCGTTACAAAAAGTAACCATAGTAAGGACAGCTGATCTAATAAAAATCCGAGATTAATATGAAGATTGCTAATCTGAATCCAGTCAAATAAGGTTACTTGAATGGCTTGTTTGGTTTGTGTAATCTGAAAGAAAAAGAAAAGTGTAACAGCAAACGACACTAATACTGTAGCCGTTCCGATGATACCGGAAACTGTTTTGCCTAAGCTTTTTCCAAAGAAGACATTGATTAAAAATCCTAAAAAAGGAGCTAATACTAAAACTAAAGCTAAATTGGTATTCATTTCCATTTATCCTTTTAAATTTTTTAAATTATCGATACTAATCGAACCTAAATTTCTAAAGATCGAAACTAAAATAGCCAATCCTACTGCAACTTCAGCCGCGGCAACTGCCATCGAAAAGAAAACAAAAACTTGTCCCTGTGCATCCTGATGATAGGTTGAAAAAGCTACAAATAAAAGGTTAACCGCATTCAGCATGATTTCGATAGACATAAAAACGATAATAGCATTTCGTCTGTACAATACACCAAAAATACCAATACAGAAAAGTACAACACTTAAAAAGATGTAATTTTCAATACCTATTTGATTTAATATATTACCCATTATTTATTTAATTTTTCTTTTTTAGACAATAATACAGTTCCGATCATCGCTACTAAAAGCAGAATTGATGCAAATTCAAACGGAACCATATATTCGTTCAATAATATTTTACCCAGTACTTTTATCGATTGAAAATCTTCACCGGTAGAATCATATGCTCCAACAATTGGTTTCGAGTTGATGAAGATTGCGATCAACACAATACAAATCAGACAAAAAGAAACTATGGCACCCAAACGTGTAATTCTGGGTCTGTGCACCTGATGGCGTTCGTTTAGGTTCATTAACATGATCGTAAACAGGAACAAAATCATAATAGCCCCGGAATATACAATAAGATGTACGATAGCCAAAAATTGAGAGTTTAATAATAAATAATGACCAGCGATCGAAAAGAAACAAATTACTAAATAGATAGCACTGTGAATCGGGTTTCTGCTAAAGATGGTCAAAAAAGCGGTGATTACCGTAATAAACGCTAAGAAACAAAATATAATTTGTACAGTAGTTGCGTGTGCAAAATCAGGAATATGTATCATTTAGTTAGCATTATTAAGTTGGGCATTTTTGATCGCCACATCAAGAGGCATCACTAATCTGTCTTTTCCAAAAATGAAATCTTCTCTTTCGTAACTTGAAGGAACCAAAACTTTCGAAGTAGTCAGATAGATGGCATCTTTCGGACAAGCTTCCTCGCATAAACCACAGAAAATACAACGAAGCATGTTGATTTCATAAATCGATGCATATTTTTCTTCTCTGTACAAATGTTTTTCATCAGCTTTACGCTCGGCAGCTTTCATGGTGATGGCTTCAGCAGGACATGATAAAGCGCATAATCCACAAGCCGTACAGTTTTCACGACCTTGCTCATCACGTTTCAATTGGTGCTGACCGCGGTATACAGGACTCATTTCTCGTACTTGTTCCGGATAATGGATCGTCACTTTTTTTCTGAATAAGTGCTTTACCGTAATAAATAATCCTTTTACAATCGCTACAAGATACAAACGTTCCAAAAAGGTCATCTCCTTATTGGAGACCATCTTTTTTCTACCCGATAATGATATAGTTTCTATTGACATTTTTTTAATTTTTATTTTGAAGCTTAATCCTGCTATCCGCTTTATCTTTTATTTTTTTAAAGAAAAAAAATAAAAGGATGCCGCTTCTATCAGGGCTAGGGCATTTTGGTTTTTAATGAAATTTATTTTTTATAACCAATTTTAGTTCTTTCAATTTTATTTTCCTGTTTGTCCATTAACTCATCTAAATAAGTAAAGACCAACTCAATATTTTTGTCATGATTAATTAATTTTTTCTTAATCATATCAACTTCTAATTTTAAATTCAGGTTGTCCGTTAAAAAATCTCTTAAACTCACAAAAACCTCAATAATCTTAATACTCATCTGAGTTGCTCTTTCACTTTTCAGAACACTGGCTAATTGTAAAACACCGTGCTCCGTAAAAACATAAGGTAATGAACCTCCTAGACTTTGTTTTGAAGGTATCGCATTTTGCGACACCAGCAATTCGACTTCTGTTTCATTTAATCTGAACATAAAATGTTCAGGAAATTTTGTACTATTTCTTTTTACCTGCTCTCTTAGTCTCCTTGATTCTACCTCATACAGCTCTGCCAGATCTTTGTCTAACATTACTTTTTGGTTTCTAATAAAATATATTTTATTAGTAATTACTTCATTAGGAATAATAATTTGACTCATCTTATGGCATGTAATACGTTTCTTTTGAAAGGTGTCGCATTTTGCGACACCTTTCAAAATTTAAAATCCCAAAAAGGCTGCAATTTCACTTCTTAAAATAACAACTCCGGTAATAATGATATTAACGATTGAAAGCGGAATTAATATTTTCCAACCTAAATTCATCAACTGATCATATCTGAATCTTGGAATTGTCCAACGAACCCACATATAGAAAAAGATGAAGAAACATATTTTAACAAACAATACTGCGATTCCCAAAAGGTTAGCGGTATTAACGCCAACGTTTTCTACCATCCACTGCATTCCCGGATAATTGTAACCTCCGAAAAACAATACAGATATAATAGTAGCAGAGATAAACATATTCGCATATTCAGCAAATAAGTAGAATCCCATTTTCATAGAGGAATATTCTGTATGGTAACCACCAATTAATTCAGATTCACATTCCGCCAAATCAAAAGGAGTTCTATTAGTTTCAGCAAAAGCACAAATCAGGAAAATCAGGAAAGATAATGGCTGATAAAACACATTCCAGTTCATTCCTGCCTGTTGCTCAGAGATTTCTTTTAAGCTTAAAGTTCCCGTCATCATCAATAAAGCAATCATCGATAATCCCATGGCCACTTCATAAGAAACCATTTGAGAAGCAGCACGAACCGCTCCCATCAAAGAGAATTTATTGTTAGAGGCCCATCCACCAATCATGATACCGTACACTCCAACAGAAACTACTCCGAAGAAATACAATAAACCAATATTGATATCCGTAGCCTGTAGAAGAACATCTCTTCCGAAAATATGTAAGCGATCTCCCCACGGAATTACGGCACTGGTCATTAAAGCAGTACTCATGGCAATTGCCGGACCCACAACAAATAAGAATTTGTTAGGTGTATTCGGGAAAAATTCTTCTTTGGAGAATAATTTCAGACCATCGGCAAGAGGTTGTAATAAACCTCCCCAACCTGCACGGTTAGGTCCGACACGGTCTTGTAAAAAAGCGGCCACTTTACGTTCAGCCCAGGTAGAATACATGGCCATAATCATTGTTACGGCAAAAACCACCACAATTACAACACTTTTTTCTATAATAAATGCACCATCTACCATCGTTAAGAGTTTTGTTTGTTAGTGTTCAACGGAATTTCAGCCATACTGATTTTTTTACGGTCAATATCTCTTCCTAAAAGGATATTTTTCTCTGTATCGATTTCTACTTTCTCTAATTTCTGAGTGTAGTTGTTTTGATTGATAACAGAATCTTTTTCAAATTCTCTTGGTCCTTCAATTGTCCAGTCGTTTACATTTTTGTGGTCGAAACGGCAAGAGTTACAAATAAATTCTTCAACCTCATGATATTCGTCTTTACGACCTGTAACACGTTGAATTTCCCCTCCAAACATCCAAACCGTAGTTTTTCCACAACATCCCGGAGTAGTACATTCTCTGTGTGCATTGTAAGGTTTGTTGAACCAAACTCTCGATTTAAAACGGAAAGTTTTATCAGTCAACGCCCCAACCGGACAAACATCGATCATGTTTCCTGAGAATTCATTGTCTATCGCTTTAGAAATTCCGGTAGAAATATTAGCGTGGTCTCCACGATCTAATACCCCGTGAACTCTGTTGTCTGTCAGTTGATCTGCCACTTGCACACATCTTTGACATAAGATACAACGGTTCATATGCAGTTGAATATTCGGACCGATATCTTCCGGTTCGAATGTTCTTTTTTCTTCAATAAAACGGGACTTTGGATTTCCGTGCTCAAAACTTAAGTTTTGCAAGTCACATTCACCAGCCTGATCACAAACCGGACAGTCTAATGGGTGATTGATCAATAAAAATTCAGTTACAGATTTGCGGGCTTCCGTTACTCTGTCTGAAGATTTACTGTTTACTTCCATTCCGTCCATACATCCTGTTACGCAAGATGCCATTAATTTTGGCATTGGTCTTGGGTCAGCTTCACTTCCTTTAGAAACTTCCACTAAACAACAACGACATTTACCGCCGCTGCCTTTTAATTTGGAGTAATAGCACATGGCTGGCGGAACTAAATCTCCTCCAATCATACGTGCAGCCTGCAGGATCGTTGTTCCTGGTTCTACGTCTATACTTTGACCGTCTATGGTTACTTTCATCTCTTTGTTTTGTTTTTTTAGTTTCAGGTTTAAAGTTTCAGGTTGTTGAACCTGAAACTAAAAAAACTTGAAACTTGAAACTATTTTTAACTTTTGACTATATTATTACTTTACCGCCAACCAAATGCTTTACTTGCGAAAAAGGTTCAGCAACAAAGTGATCTCTGTTTTTTATTTTTTCCGGGAAACGAACGTGGTATTCAAATTCATCTCTAAAATGACGAATCGCTGCTGCTACCGGCCAGGAAGCTGCATCACCAAGCGGACAAATCGTGTTTCCTTCGATTTTGCTTTGAATGCTCCACAATAATTCGATATCCTCTTCACGGCCCTGACCGTTTTCGATTCTCCATAATATTTTTTCCAGCCATCCGGTTCCTTCACGGCAAGGTGTACATTGTCCGCAGGATTCGTGGTGATAGAAACGGGCAAAATTCCAGGTGTTTCTTACCACACAAGCCGTATCATTATACACGATAAATCCTCCTGAACCTAACATAGATCCGGTAGCAAAACCACCATCACTTAAAGATTCGTAAGTCATTAAACGGTCTTCACCGTTTGCTGTTTTAAAAATCAATTCAGCTGGTAAAATTGGCACAGAAGAACCTCCGGGAACAAATGCTTTCAAAGGTCTGCTCGAAGACATTCCGCCTAAATATTCATCAGAATTCATAAATTCGTCAACACTTAAACCTAGTTCAATTTCGTAAACTCCCGGGTTTTTGATGTGTCCTGAGGCTGAAATTAATTTAGTTCCTGTTGAACGGCCAATTCCAATTTTAGCATAATCATCTCCTGAATTGTTGATGATCCACGGCACAGTCGCGATAGTCTCCACATTGTTTACCACTGTAGGATTTGCCCAAAGTCCCGAAACCGCCGGAAATGGTGGTTTGATACGAGGGTTTCCTCTTTTGCCTTCCAGTGACTCAATAAGTGCAGTTTCTTCTCCACAGATATAAGCTCCGGCTCCACAGTGAACATATAATTCTAAATCGTAACCTGTTCCTAATATATTTTTTCCTAACCAACCGGCAGCCTTAGCTTCGGCGATCGCTCTTTCTAATATTTTGAAAACCCACATATATTCTCCACGAATGTAGATATAGGATAGGTTAGCGCCCAGGGCAAAACTTGATGTAATCATTCCTTCGATCAAAAGGTGAGGAATAAATTCCATCAAATAACGATCTTTGAAAGTTCCCGGTTCAGACTCATCGGCATTACAAACCAAATGTCTTGGTTTTCCGGATTTTTTATCAATAAAACTCCATTTCATTCCGGCAGGGAAACCTGCACCACCACGGCCACGAAGTCCCGATTTTTTTACTTCTTCCACAACCTCGTCCGGCGTAAGTGTTTTCAAAGCTTTTTCTACAGAAGCATAACCACCGTTTTGGCGATAAACTTCATAGGTTTTAATACCCGGAACATTGATTTTATCTAATAATATTTTTTGTGACATCTTATTTATCGTGTAATATTATTTTATCGTCTCTGCAATCAGCGATTAACTGATCGATTTTTTCTTCTGTCAGTTTTTCTTTGTAGAAATCACCTAACTGCATCATCGGAGCGTATCCGCAAGCCCCTAAACATTCAACACCGGCAATGGTAAACATTCCGTCCGGAGTTGTTTCGCCCATTTTAATGCCTAATTTTTCAGAAGTATAATCCATTAAATTTTCGGCACCATTTAAACAACAACAAGAAGTCTGGCAAAATTCGAACATGTATTTCCCAATTGGTTTTTGGTTGTACATGGTATAAAAAGTAACCACTTCATAAACCTCAATTGGTTTGATGTGCAAAATTTCAGCAACTTTATCCTGTAATTCCGTACTCAACCAGTTGTCATGCGCATCCTGGACTTCATGCAAAACAGGCAGCAAAGCTGATTTTCTTTTGTCTTCCGGATAATGACTGATCAATTCATTGATGCGGTTCATCAATGCTTCAGTCATGTTTATTTCTTGTTTGTAATGTTTACGTTCCATTTTTTATTTTAGATTTCGGATTTTAGATTTCGGATTTTTTCAAATCTTTGTCTATAATCTATATTCTGCAATCTTTTTTTAAGTTTTAGATTCTTCAATCCTGAATTTTTCAATTCTATGTAAGCCTAGATTTTCAATCTAAATTCTAAAATCTACAATTTCTTTACGCGTCTAATTCTCCGGCAATTACATTTAAACTGGACAGAATAACAATTGCATCTGATAGTAAAGCACCTTTAATCATTTCAGGATAGGCCTGGTAATAAATAAAACAAGGTCTTCTGAAATGTAATCTGTATGGAGTTCTGCTTCCGTCTGTCACTAAATAGAATCCTAGTTCTCCGTTTCCTCCTTCAACAGGGTGGTAAATTTCTGCAACCGGTACAGGAACTTCTCCCATTACAATTTTAAAGTGATAGATTAATGATTCCATAGAAGTGTAAACATCTTCTTTTGGAGGAAGGTAATAATCCGGAACTTCTGCGTGATATTCGTTTCCGGCCGGCATTTTGTCTAAAGCCTGACGAATGATGCTTAAACTTTCGCGAACTTCGGCATTACGAACACAGAAACGGTCGTATGTGTCACCTGATTTTCCAACAGGAACAATAAAATCGAAATCTTCGTAAGACGAGTAAGGATGTGCAACACGAACGTCATAATCAACTCCGGCAGCACGTAAATTCGGACCTGTAAATCCGTAAGCCATTGCCTGCTCTGCTGAGATTGCACCAACGTTTACGGTTCTGTCAAGGAAAATTCTGTTTCTTTCGAATAGGTTTTCAAATTCTTGCCAGGCGACAGGAAATTCTTTTAAAAACACATCCAGTTTGCGGAAAGCTTCCGGTGACCAGTCTCTTTCGAAACCACCGATTCTTCCCATATTTGTTGTTAAACGGGCACCACAAATTTCTTCGTAGATTTCGTAAACTTTTTCTCTAAATTGAAAAACATATAAGAAACCGGTGTAAGCACCAGTATCAACACCCAGAATCGAATTACAGATTAAGTGATCGGTAATACGCGCCAATTCCATTACGATAACTCTTAGGTACTGGGCTCTTTTAGGAACTTCAATATTTAGTAGTTTTTCTAAAGTCATCCACCATCCCATATTGTTGATCGGGGAGGAACAATAGTTCATACGGTCTGTAAGAGGCGTAATTTGATAAAAAGGACGATTTTCGGCGATTTTTTCGAAAGCTCTGTGGATGTAACCGATTGTTGGTTCAGCTTCAAGAATTCTCTCACCATCCATCAACAGGATATTTTGAAAAATACCGTGAGTGGCAGGGTGTGTCGGACCTAAATTCAAAACGGAAAGCTCGCTTCCGTCTTCGTTTAGTTTATCCTTAACTATTTTAGCATAGCGATGCTCTGGTGGTAATAATAGTTCTGACATTTTATAATGTTGAATTATTTATTTTTTAGCAATTTGTTGTTGTTCTTCCAAAGAATCTGTCATCCTTATCCGTTCTTCCACTGTCTTCCAGCGGGAATTCTTTTCGCATTGGAAAAGAGATCATTTCATCCATATTCAAAATACGTTTCAATTGCGGATGACCAATAAAGTTAACACCGAAGAAATCGTATGTTTCTCTTTCCATCCAGTTGGCGCTCAGAAAAATATTTGAAATCGTTTTTATTTCCGGTTTTTCGCCGTTTAGGTAAACTTTGATTCTGATACGTTTGTTTTCGTACCAGTTATGTAAATGATATACGATTGCGAACTGACGATCAACTTCATTATCAGGGTAGTGAATACCGCATAAATCCGTTAAAAAGTGAAATCGTAAATCAGCATCATTTTTCAGGAAAAGAATCAAAGAAGTGATTTTATCAGCTGTTGTTTCCAGGGAAAAAATATCTCTTTCCTCCTGAAAGTTAAAAACACTTGCGTCAAATGTTTCTGTAAGTTTATCTTGAATCAGGGTATTTTCTAATGCCATTTTATGAAATATTATATGAAGCTAATAATTCCTGGTATTCAGGAGAACTTCTGCGTCTTACAGATTCGCTTCTTACTAATTCTTGTAGTTTCATTACACCGTCAACAATTTGTTCTGGTCTTGGAGGACATCCAGGAACATAAACGTCAACCGGAATAACTTTGTCAATTCCCTGTAAAACAGAATAAGTGTCAAAAATTCCGCCTGATGAAGCACAGGCTCCGACAGCAATTACCCAACGAGGCTCCGCCATTTGTTCGTAAACCTGTCTTAAGATGGGTGCCATTTTTTTAGAAATAGTTCCCATAACCATTAACATATCAGCCTGACGGGGAGAGAAACTCACACGCTCAGAACCAAATCTTGCCAAATCATAATGGGAAGCCATTGTTGCCATAAACTCGATTCCGCAACAAGAAGTTGCAAACGGCAAAGGCCAAAGAGAATTCGCACGAGCCATACCTACAACATCATTTAGTTTTGTGGCGAAGAAACCTTCACCAACAACACCTTCAGGAGGGGCAACCATATTTACTTTTGAATCGCTCATTTTTATTTTAGATTTTAGATTTCAGATTTTAGATTTGGGTAAATCGTAAAAAATTAAAATCAAATTTTAATATCGTTAAATCTTCCATTTGAGAAATCTAAAACCTGAAATCTCAAATCATAAATTATTATTCCCAGTCTAAAGCTTTCTTTTTGATGATATAGAAAAATCCAACTAAAAGCAAAGCCATGAAAACAATCATTTTCAGCATCCCTTCGATACCTAATTCTTTAAAGTTTACTGCCCATGGATAAAGGAAAATTACCTCTACGTCAAACAATACGAAAAGAATGGCAACCAGGAAATATTTTACCGAAAAAGGAATACGGGCATTACCAACAGATTCGATTCCGCACTCGAAATTCTTATCTTTCACCTCAGAGGTTCTTTTTGGACCTAATTTTCCGGAAATAATGATAGTTCCTACCACAAAACCAACAGCAAGAATGAGCTGCATTAAAATAGGAAGATAGCTGTATTGATCAGATTGCATAAACTTAGGGTTTTTTACTTAAAAAATAAGCCACAAAGATAGCTTCCAACTCTGTAAATCACAAGCTAAAAAAGGATTTAAGTAGGGTAGCAAAGAGTGTTTATGTCTAATTTTTATTCATTATAAATAACTTTTGCTTTTTTTACTGTTTTTTTAAGATTTGAGCAAAAAAAAACGTTTCGAAATAAATCGAAACGTTTTAAAACCATTCAGAGGCAAAAAAAATAAATTGCTATATTTTTCTTAGATTACTGCTACTTTAGCAGCAACTTTCCCTTTTCTTCCTTCTTCTTCTTCATAGCTTACACGGTCTCCTTCGCGTAATTCTTCCGCGTTAATTCCTGAAGCGTGAACGAAGATATCTTTTCCTGTTTCTTCGTCTGTAATGAATCCATAACCTTTAGATTCATTGAAAAATTTTACTGTACCTGTACGCATTGTAATTGTAATAATAATTTATAATAAAGCAAATGTAATATATAAATTCATACAAAAGACAACAAGGTGTTAATTTTTTGTAAAAATTATTGATTTACAGTGTTTTTACTAATTATTTTGCTTCTCTTTTGATATGTCATAGTTTAAAATGGCAATCATTAAAGATATGTTAAAAAGTAGGAACTTTTTGACTTTATGAAGCGTTGAATTATGAAATAAAAGATGAAAATTGACCTCTAATTTTCTGTTTTCTATAATTTTTTCAGACTCGCAATTTTATTCGTTCCGAATGAATTTATACCAAATTTACTTTTATGTGTAATTCTTTTAATTGAGCGTCATCAATTTTAGCCGGAGCATCAATCATTACATCACGTCCTGAATTGTTTTTCGGGAACGCAATAAAATCCCGGATGGTTTCCTGACCACCTAAAATAGCAACTAATCTGTCTAGTCCAAAAGCTAAGCCTCCGTGAGGCGGTGCTCCAAATTGGAAAGCATCCATCAGAAAGCCAAATTGTGCTTTTGCTTCTTCTTCGGTGAATCCTAAGTATTTAAACATTAATTGTTGTGTTGCTTTGTCGTGAATACGAATAGATCCTCCACCGATTTCATTTCCGTTTAAGACCATATCGTAGGCATTGGCACGTACTTTACCGGGTTGTGTTTCCAATAAATGCATATCTTCCGGTTTAGGAGAGGTAAACGGATGGTGCATCGCATGGTAACGGCCGCTTTCTTCGTCTAATTCCAATAATGGGAAATCAACTACCCAAAGAGGAGCGAATTCTTCTGGTTTACGCAATCCCAAACGGGTTGCTAATTCCATACGAAGAGCTGAAAGCTGTCCGCGGGTTTTATCAGCAGGACCTGAAAGTACAAAAATCATGTCTCCTGGTTTTGCACCTGTAATTTTTGCCCATTGTCCTAAATCATCCTGATCGTAAAATTTATCTACAGATGATTTGTAAGTTCCGTCGTCATTGCATTTTGAATACACCATTCCTGATGCACCCACTTGGGGACGTTTTACCCAGTCAATCAGTCCGTCAATTTCTTTACGCGTGTAGTTTCCTGCTCCGGGAACGGCGATACCCACTACTAATTCCGCAGCATTAAATACAGGAAACTCCTTGTGTTGTGCAAATTCGTTCAGTTCTCCGAATTCCATTCCGAAACGAATGTCCGGTTTGTCATTTCCATATGTTTTCAGGGCATAGTCGTAGGTAATTCTTGGAAATTTGTCTACTTCAATACCTTTAATTTCTTTTAGCAAGTGCCTTGTCAGTCCTTCAAAAACATTCAAAATGTCTTCCTGCTCCACAAATGCCATTTCGCAATCGATTTGTGTAAACTCAGGCTGACGGTCTGCACGTAAGTCTTCGTCACGGAAACATTTCACGATCTGGAAATATTTATCCATTCCGCCCACCATCAATAACTGTTTGAAAGTTTGCGGGGATTGTGGTAATGCATAAAACTGTCCTTCGTTCATACGGCTTGGAACCACGAAATCTCGAGCGCCTTCCGGAGTTGATTTGATCAGGTAAGGAGTTTCCACTTCACAGAAATCCAAATCAGATAAATATTTACGAACTTCCATTGCCACTTTGTGACGGAAGAGCAAACTGTTTTTTACCGGATTACGACGAATATCCAGGTAACGGTATTTCATCCTGATATCTTCCCCGCCATCTGTTTCGTCTTCAATTGTAAACGGAGGTGTTAAAGCAGCATTTAAAATAGTTAATTCAGAAACTAAAATTTCGATATCACCAGTAGGAATATTTTTGTTTTTGGCTTCACGCTCAATAACAGTTCCTTTAACCTGAATTACAAATTCTCTTCCAAGCGTTTTTGCAAGTTCAAAAACAGTTTTATCAGAACGGCTCTCGTCGAAAATAAGTTGTGTGATTCCGTAACGGTCACGTAAATCAACCCAGTTCATAAATCCTTTATCGCGTGATTTTTGAACCCAACCCGCTAGTGTAACTTCCGTATTAATATTTGAGGCGTTTAATTCGCCACAATTATGACTTCTATACATGATCAAAATTTTAGATTGCAAAAGTAAACACAAAATTCAAAATAATAGAGAAAAGTAGGCAACTAGATCGTGTTAAAATGAAATATTTTGTTAATTCGTAAATTTTGAAAGGAGAATTTATTTAGTTTTGAGTCACTATAAACAAAACTATATTAGATATGAGAAAACTTTTTGTTGCTGGTTTGTTGCTTTTTAGTGCCCTGAATGTGGTCGGGCAAGTCAAAAATCCAATCAAATTTACGGCTAAAATTACGAACCGAAACAGTGATACCTTAGTTATAAAAGGAGCTAATAATTTCAAACAAGTCATTCCGATTAATAAAAAAGAAGTTTTTGCTGCTACTTTTGAGGCGCCAAAAGGGTTTTATCGTTTTTCTGACGGAGTAGAATCTTCTACTTTGTTTTTGAAACCCGGTTCTGAAGTAAACCTGACAATGAATGCTAAAGAATTTGATGAAACTATTGTATATAAGGGTAAAGGAACCAACGAAAGTAATTTTTTAGCGCAGCAGGCCTTAAAAGATGAGAAATTTCAAAATGAAGCTTTCGCGAAAGAAGCAGCTGAATTTAAATCCTTATTAGACGGAAAGACAAAATCTGACCTGGAAAATATTGAGAAGGGTGATTTCGATCCTGAATTTAAAACAAATCTAAAAAAATCGTTCGAGCAGTTTAACCAGTACGCCGTACAGATGTATGAAAGTGCTGCTAAGATGAAGGGCTTTGTTGGAAAACCTTCGGCTGAATTTGACTATGAAAATCACAAGGGCGGAAAAACGAAACTTTCAGATCTAAAAGGAAAGTATGTGTATATTGATCTTTGGGCAACCTGGTGCGGACCTTGCAGAGCTGAAATTCCATTCCTGCAAAAAGTGGAAGAAAAATATCACGGGAAAAATATCGAGTTTGTCAGTGTTTCTGTTAATGTACAGAAAGACCATGAAAAATGGAAAAAATTTGTAGACGATAAACAGCTGGGCGGCATTCAGTTGTTTTCAGACAGCGACTGGAAATCTTCGTTTGTAACGAGTTATGAGGTAACCGGAATTCCGAGATTTATTTTGATTGATCCGCAGGGTAATGTAGTGAGTGCTGATGCTGCCAGACCCTCTTCTCCAGAGCTTCAAACGCAGTTAGACTCGTTATTGAACTAATTTATTGACCAAATTTACAACGTTATCGTAAATTGAATATTTTGCCAAAATACCAGTAAAACCAGTGCCTCAGCACTGGTTTCTTTGTATACTTCTGATTTCTAATGTTAATTTTTCGTTCAATGTTACCAAATTGTTAACTAAAAGTTTTTTTAATGTAAACATTTGATTATATTTGGTAAAGATTTGATAACATTAAAACCTACAAGATATGAAAAAGTGTGTAATTTTAGTTGCAATATTGTTCTCTGGAATTTTAGTTGCACAAGAGAATAAACCGGAATTAGAAGCTGTTGGAAATACAGTGAAAGCTACTTATTACTATGATAATGGTAAAGTACAGCAGGAAGGCTTCTTTAAAGATGGTAAATTAGATGGAGTTTGGGTATCATACGATGAAAAAGGAAATAAAGTTGCTGTAGGGGAATACACAAACGGATTGAAAACCGGAAAATGGATTTTCTTTAATGAAAACAGTCTTTCTGAAGTTGCTTACGAAAACAGTAAAGTGAGTTCAGTTAAAAATTTACAAAAAAATGCTTTAGCAGACAGAAATTAAGATAATTTCAAATAATAAAAATGACCGCTTTAATCAGCGGTTTTTTTATGTCTTTGTTTTTTTGATTTTTTTTCTTCTTCCAAACCAAATGACAAAACCGGTTACGGGTAAAGCTGCTGCAATCAGGCTTATCGTAAAAGCCAAAATTTTGCCGGGTAAGTCTAAGATTTGTCCTGTGTGAATGCCATAATTCATTTCGACGACTTGTAAACCTAAACTCTTATTTTGGTAGGAATCGCTCCGGATTAATTTTCCGTCAGCCGGATGAAAGTAATAATTGCTCTGGTGATCGAATCGTAAAGTATATGGATAAGCTCCCGTATTGATGATGTCGCCTTTATGCTGCGGAAACATTACATAAAACATTTCAGCTTTTGGCTGTTGTTTCCTGGTTTCGATAAAAGCTTTGTCTACGGCCAGGATATTATTTTTATCAAATTTTGTAGTGTCAACTACCGGAGCTTTTGTTTCTAAAGTTTTATCTCCTCCAAAATTAAAGGTTTTGTAAATACCATTACCAACCCATTCGTATGTGAAAGTTAAGCCCGTAATAGCGATAACAATTGCAAGAAGCGAAATGTAAAATCCGGAAGTATTATGCCAGTCGTAGTTGACACGACGCCATTTTGCAGACCATTTTACAGTAAAGCTTCTTTTGATATCACTTTTTCGTTTCGGCCACCACTGAATAAGCCCTGAAATGACCAATAGGATAAATATAAGGGTTGAAACACCAATAATGTGTTTTCCGATATAATCGGGAAGGAGCAGGTAAAGATGTATGTATTCGACAATTATAAAAAAATCAGTTTTGGGATTTTCTGTTTTTAAATATTTACCGGTATACGGATTGAAATAGAGGTATTCATTTTCGGTATCGGAATACGTATAAACAATTGCGGATCTGTTTTTTCCATAATAGGAAACCATCGATGCTTTATTTTTCGGAGCAATTTTTTTCGCTTTTTCCTGTAATGCTGAGGGAAGTATAAAAGGCTTGTTCTGTGGTTCTACTATACGCCATTCTTTTCGGGTAATGTCTTTTATTTCGTCATGAAAACAAAATATACAGCCCGTAATACTAACAATAAAAACAATAAGCCCGGAAATTAATCCGAGCCATTTGTGTATAAAACGTATTTGTTTGGTAAATTTCATTTGCGAATTACGAAAGATTTTTCTTTTTTTAGAATTAGCTGCAAGTACGCAAAAGTAATTCTAAATATACAATTCACAAATTATAAGGATTCATTTTGATATTTTACGTATCTGCTTTTGTTTTTTTTAATTTGAAAGAAACAAATAAAGTAAGTGAAGCGAGTACAATCCAGAAAATATCAATAAAGAAAATCTGTGTCTGATCGGCTGCAAAAGTTTTCCAGAACCAGTTCCTGCTATAAATTCCATTTGCAATTGGAACTAAAAACCCTAAAATACTTCCTGAAATCAGAGACCATTTATTAGTAAAATTAATATCTTTTTTTAAAAGGAAGAATATAATTAAAAACAGCCAGCTGATAAAATACACATTATATATATTCGATTGGCTAAGGGGATAAAAGGCCTTATTGGCAATAAATGCTAATGCTGTAACGGGATACATGCTCAGGCAAACCGCCAGATAAATACGTACCACGGAATTATTAAAACGACGTTTTTTCTCCGGCATATTTTTCTTATCCCTGGCAACCAGCCAAATCATAACTCCGGATATAATTACATAGCAGGTAATAATACCAAGCACAAAACTGATGATCTTAAGGGCATATCCGCCATAATCGCCAAAGTGAATACGATATAAAACATTTTTTACCACATCCAGATATTTGTTGTCGGTTACGGGATCTTTTTTGGCTATGATTTTTCCGTCAGCGACTTTATAGATTATTTTTCCTAAGGCTGTAAATTTTTGGTCGTATGGCATTTCTCCTTCAACGATAACATGCATATTGGCATCGCCGTAATTCTGAATCTGTACGCTGTTGATTTCAAAATCTTTCCAATTGCCTTTGGTTTTAGCTACGAGTTCATTTATACGAAAAGGATTGGCTAATTTTTTGTTTTCAAAATTAAATACAGGATTATTGTATTCTAAATCATCATATAATTTGGTCTGATCTCCTTTATATAAAGCCATCACACTGGGTGCAACGATCAGAAGCTTGATCATAAAAAAGGCTCCTGTAACGGCATATACAAACTGAAAAGGCAAACCAATCATTCCTAAAGCCGTATGCGAATCGGTCCATAACGTTTTTAGTTTTTCTTTGGGTCTGAACGTATAAAAATTAGAAACGATCTTGTTCCAGTGCAATAACACTCCGGTTACAATGGCAAATAAAAAAAACAAAGCCACAAAACCCGAAAGGTAATAGCCAACCGGATAAGGAACCTGTGCCAGAAAATGGAGTCTGTATAAGAATTCACCTAAGGAATACGATTCTTCGTAGGTTTGTGTTTTTAGATTTTCGGTATCTAAATAGAAGAACTGGCTTTCTTTTCGTTTGGCCGGAGCCAAAGTATCTTTGGTCCCTTCCATGTAAACATTGACACGTCTTTCGTTGCTCGCTTTTGTAATTGAAATCGTTCTTCCGTCTAAATTGTATTTTTTATCTAAAGCGGTTAAAGTTGCGTCGTAGTTCAGCTGAATATCTTTGGTCAGTGCAACAGACTCGCTGCGCTCCCAATTGATGATTTCGTCTCTGAAAAAAGAAAAAGATCCGGCAAAGAAAATAATAAACAAGACCACGCTTATTACGATTCCGCTTACGGTATGCGTATGAAAATAGATATTATAGTTTCTGTTGTTCATGGATTATTTGGTAATGGGATTATAGGTTTGGCCAAGATAGATAATACCACAAAAAATAACGGTAAGCAACAAATAGATTCCCCAGATTTTTAATCCGCTTTTTGCTAAAAAGGCTATAACCATTAAGGCAACCCAGAGAATAAATCCTGTAAAAGCCATAGTCATAATAATATTTACACGATTAAACCAGGACGCCAGCGCCAGATGAAAACTCACAGAAACGAAATAGCCGCCAAGTATAGCCGCTGTTATTTTGGCAAAACGCTGTCCTTTTGATTGCGTCAGGTATTTAGGATTTGCTGGCATATTTAATAGTAATAGATTTCTATTAGACCGCTAAGGATAAAAAGTACCGCGACAGCTTTACTGTTGATGACTTTAAGCGGCGATAAGATAACAATCAAACTTCCGATTGTCATTAACTGAATGAAAAACAATAAAGTTCCGGTTCCTAAAGCTTTGGTAAACAGCAATAATGAATAAGCCAAAAGAAGTATAACCAATCCTGAAATTTTGGTTGGTCCGGGGTTATTATTCAGCCATTTTTCAAAACCATAATCATAAGAGAGTACGGCTTTTCTGGAAGTGTAATACAACATATAAAAAGAGATAAAAACGAAAAGGCCGGCTATTGTTATCATGATTTTATAAATTTATAAAACATCTTTCCGGTTGAAGGGAAAGATGTTTTTATGTTTATTTTGTTATTTAGAATTTGTAAGTAAAGCTGGCAGCAATGCTTCTTGGATCTTTGGGATGAATAGTTGACCATCCATCATAGATTTCTTTATTTGCAATATTGTTAAGCTTTAATGTTACTCCAAATTTATCTGCACTGTAAAACAAAGAGGAGTTAAGAACGGTGTATTCAGGAATTGTAAAAGTTCCTGCTACATTTCTATTCATGATCATATTGTCACCCACATAATTTCCTCCAAAACCTACACCAAAACCTCTTAAGAAACCGTTTGTGATTTTGTAGCTGGCCCAAAGGTTTGCCAGGTTTCTAGGTCCTGCATTTTCAGATCTGCGGTTTACAAAATCAGCGTCTCCTTTTGTTAAAATGGCATCATTATAACTGTATCCAAAAACAATATTTAAACCGTTGATCGGGTTGGCAACAAATTCTGCTTCAAAACCTTTATTCTTTTGAGCCCCATCCTGATAGGTTGTCTGATTATTTGGCTGTTCCTTTGTTGGATCTGCAGGATCTACGTATGGTGTCTCTACTACATAAACCTGATCAATAACTTTAATGTCATAGTAGCTAAAAGTAGCGTAAAGTTTATCTTTAAAAAGATTCAATTTTGTTCCAAATTCAAACTGATCTGCATGTTCAGGATTAAATGTCAGCGGTGTTACAATAGTAGCCTGACGATTTTGACCCGGTGCAACATTAACAAATCCGTTCATGTAATTGGCGAAAACTGAAACTTTATCCAGAATTGGCTGGTACACTAATCCAAATTTTGGTGAAAAACCGGTTTGATTGTATCCGTCGTTTTTAGCATTCATAAAACGGTCGGCACGCAAACTTAACATAGCAGATAATGCCGGAGTAAAGTTGATTACATCAGAAATGTAAGCACTATACGTTTCTTGCTTCGTTTTATTATCGTTTCTAGGGCTGTTTCCAATAATTGCATCAGATCCGGCTTTTGTCAAATTTCCTGTATCACCATTACTTGGCCCGATACCCGGAATAGCATTGAAAGATGCTAGATCATCCCCGATATAAACATAACCATTTCCGAAATATCCTGTACTATGATCAGTCGCCGTTCTTTTAAAGTAATCAAAACCTACAACAATTCTATTTCTTATACTTCCAATTTTAAAATCACCGTTAAAATTTTGTTGAATATCAGTTGTTATATTTTGATTGTCCTGATCTGTAAAAAATCGGGCCAAAACAATTCCTTTCGTAATTGGGAAACTGCTTGTGCCTTCGTACAAATAAGTGTAGTTTCCTTTTGATCTTGCTGAACTGTTAGAAAATATAGTCTGTGAAGTCCATTGATCTGAAAGCTTATAATTCATCTGAGCCTGAATATTATAAGACGGTGTTTTCATCGTAAGCTCATTACTGGTGTAAGAGCGTTTGTTGTCATATTTTAATTCATTAATATTATGAACTCTTAACGGAGCACCTCTGTCTAAAAACAACATTGTTGGGTTGGTAGATTCAGTACTCATAAACTCAGTATTAACCAGGAATGATAATCTGTCGTTTACTTCATAAGATAATGAAGGCGCTACAAAATAAGATTCTCTGAAACCAGCATCCTGAAAACTATTTTGTTTGTTGTAGGCTGAGTTTATTCTGAAATTTAAAGTTTTTTGCTCATTAAGAGGCGTATTCAAATCAGCAGTTACACGATTTAAACCATAGCTTCCTACCGTATAATTTACTTCTCCTCCAAAGGTTTTGTAAGGTCTTTTTGTAGTAGTATTGATTAAACCTCCGTAAGAGATTAAGCTGCTTCCGAACAAAGTTCCTGATGGGCCTCTGATAATTTCAATTCTGTCAATATTTGCAGGATCTAAACTTCCGTTTGTTAAACCTGGTAAACCATTTACCATTGTTGGCTGAACCGGGAAACCTCTTAAAGAATAATAGGCGGCTCCATCTCCGGCACGCCCTGTTGCGGCCCAAAGAGGTGTAATACCGGATGCATTTTTTAAAGCATCATCAAAATTGGTAACGACCTGTTCTTTTAATAATTCTCCTGTAATGGTAGTGTATGATTGTGGATTTTCAAGATTTTTAAGCGGTAATCTTGATACTTGTGGATTTTCTTTACGGGCAAAATGATTTTTTTTACCGCCATTTACAACTACTTCTGTCAAGTCTTCTGAATTTGTAGAAATAGTAAAATTCTGAGTCAGGTTGTCTCCTTCATTAAGTACAATTGATTTTTCCTGTGTAATGTACCCAACTGAAGAAACTTTTAAAATATAAGTTCCGGGTATGATGTTTTTTAAGTTGTAATTACCTTCCTCATCAGTAGTCGTTCCTGATTTTGTTCCTTTTAGAACAACAGAAATGTTTTCCGGTGACTCATTATTTTTTAAGGTAATCTGACCTTTTATAGTTGCTTTTTCCTGAGACCAGACTTTCGTGCCTGCTAACAAAATAAAACAGAAACTCAAAAGAAATATTGTAAATTTAGATTTCATTTTTATTTAGAATTGATTTTAATAGTGCAAATTTAGTGGTTGAATCCTAACTAAACAAGCTATTTTTATTTATTCTAAATAAAATATTTTTTAAAGGGTAAAATTTAAGTTTATTCAAAAAATTAACATCTTAAGCAAGATTTAAGCTAATATTAAGAAAAAAAAACCTGCTCAAATGATTGAACAGGTTTTGGTATGTTAATAAAATTATTAAGAACTACAATTCTAAAGCACGTTTAGCATCACCATTCATTAATAATTCTAAAGGATTTTCTAACGCTTCTTTTACGGCAACTAAGAAACCAACAGACTCACGGCCATCGATAATTCTGTGGTCATAAGAAAGGGCAACGTACATCATTGGGTGAATTTCCACTTTACCGTTTACAGCAATCGGACGCTCAATAATATTGTGCATTCCTAAAATTCCTGATTGAGGAGGGTTGATAATTGGCGTACTCAACATACTTCCAAAAACACCACCGTTTGTAATGGTAAAAGTTCCTCCGGTCATATCGTCAACAGTAATTTGACCATCACGGGCTCTAAGTGCCAATCTTTTAATTTCAGCTTCAATTCCGCGGAAAGTTAACAATTCAGCATTACGAACAACAGGAACCATTAATCCTTTTGGTCCGGAAACGGCGATTGAGATATCAGCAAAATCATACGCAATTTTATAATCACCATCCATCATTGAATTCACATCCGGATACAATTGTAACGCTCTTGTCACTGCTTTTGTAAAGAAAGACATAAAACCTAAACCAAGTCCGCCATGTTTTGCTTTGAATGCATCTTTGTACTCATTACGAATCTGGTTGATCGGCGTCATGTTAACTTCATTGAAAGTCGTTAACATGGCTGTTTCGTTTTTAGCGGCAACTAAACGCTCGGCTACCTTACGACGCAACATTGATAATTTTGTACGCTCACTTCCACGGCTTCCTCCGGTTGGAGTTCCCATAGAAGGTACTGCGTTTACAGCATCATCTTTTGTAATTCTTCCGTCTTTACCAGTTCCTGTAATTGTTGACGGGGCTATGTTTTTTTCGTCTAATATTTTTCTTGCTGCCGGAGATGGAGTTCCCGAGGCATAACTTGTAGCTGCCGGAGCTTGAACCGGAGCTGCTTTTGGCGTCTCAGCTTTTACTTCTGCTTTAGGTGCTTCAGCTTTCGCTTCCGTTTTTGGAGCTTCTGCTGCCGGAGCATCACCTCCGGGTTTTACGCCATCGGTATCAATTAAACAAACTACAGCTCCTACAGCAACTGCATCACCTTCTTCTGCTTTTAGCGTAATAATTCCGCTCATTTCAGCCGGTAGTTCAAGAGTTGCTTTGTCTGAATCAACTTCGGCAATAGCCTGATCTTTTTCTACATAATCTCCGTCTTTTACTAACCAAGTTGCAATTTCAACTTCTTTTATTGATTCCCCTGGTGATGGGACTTTCATTTCTAAAATCATCTTGTTTTTGTTTAAAGTTTTAATTGTTTAAAGTTTCATGTTAGGGTTAAACCTGAAACTTTAAACTTGAAACATTCTTTTTATCTGAATAAATTTTTATCGAATACCATTCTGATCGCATCTGCATGACGACGTTTTGCTCTGGTATAACTTCCTGCTGCCGGGGCTGCGTAAGCTTTTAGTGAAGCTAATCTCCATTTTACAAGATCAAAGTTCATTAACATAAAGCTGTAGGCTCCCATGTTTTTAGGCTCTTCCTGTGCCCACACATAATCGTCGGCATTTGGATATTGTGCAATAACTTCTTTTAACTGTTCTGTTGGTAATGGGAACAATTGCTCAATACGAACAACCGCAACGTCATTTCTTCCGTTGTTTTCTCTTTCGGCAACAATGTCGTAGTAGAATTTACCGGTACAGAAAACTAATGTTTTTACCTCTTTCTTGTTTACTGTTGCATCGTCTATTGTTTCCTGGAAACTTCCATTTGCCAATTCTTCTACTGTAGAAACGCATCTTGGATCACGTAATAAACTTTTTGGAGAGAAAACTACCAAAGGTTTACGGAAATTCGTTTTCATTTGTCTTCTTAACAAGTGGAAAAAGTTGGAAGGCGTTGTACAATCTGCAACGTACATATTTTGTCTTGCACAAAGCTGTAAGTAACGCTCCATTCTTGCAGAAGAGTGTTCTGCTCCCTGACCTTCATAACCGTGAGGTAATAATAAAACAATACCGTTTTGATTGTTCCATTTATCTTCACCACAGGAAATGTACTGGTCAATCATAATTTGGGCTCCGTTAGAGAAATCTCCAAATTGTGCTTCCCAAATGGTCAGTGCTTTTGGATTAGTCAAGGCATATCCGTAATCAAAACCAAGAACTCCATATTCAGATAAAAGGGAATTGAATACTCCGAATTTTCCTTTTTTGTTTTCGATAGCGTCCAGTAAAATTACTTCTTCTTCAGAATCTTCTACTTTAACAACAGCATGACGGTGAGAGAAGGTACCGCGTTCTACGTCCTGACCAGAAATACGGATATCGAATCCTTCCGTCAAAAGAGAACCGTAGGCCAATGCTTCGGCAGTTCCCCAGTCAATAGTGTTATTGTCGTATCCGGTTTTTCTATCCGTAACAATTTTAGTTATTTTGTTGATGAACTTCTTATCTGATGGCAGCGTTGAGATCGTGTTTATAATAGAATCCAGGCCATTTTTATCAAAAGTAGTGTCCACTTTCTGAAGCATTTGGGTATCAGTTACCTGAACAAATCCTTCCCATTCGTTTTTCATGAATGGTGTTATAATCGTCAAATCTTTTTTACGGGAAGCTTCTAAATTCTCCTCCATATTCGATTTGTATTCTTTTTCCAAGGCGTTTACATAAGTTGCATCAATCACACCATCAGACAATAATTTCTCTGCATAGATGTCTCTTGGATTCTTATGTTTTGCGATGATTTTATATAAAACCGGTTGTGTAAAACGAGGCTCATCACCTTCGTTGTGACCGTATTTTCTGTATCCTAATAAGTCAATAAATACATCACGGCCAAATTCCATTCTGTAATCTAATGCAAATGAAACTGCATGAACAACGGCTTCAGCATCATCGGCATTTACGTGTAACACTGGTGAAAGTGTAACTTTGGCAACGTCTGTACAATAAGTAGAAGAACGTGCGTCTAAGTAATTGGTCGTAAATCCAACCTGATTGTTGATGACAATATGAATAGTTCCTCCGGTTTTGTATCCGTCAAGCTGTGCCATTTGAATAATTTCATACAAAATACCCTGACCTGCGATTGCAGCATCACCGTGAACGGCAATAGGTAATACTTTTGAGAAATCATCGGCGTAATATTTATCTTGTTTTGCGCGGGTAATACCTTCAATTACGGCTCCAACTGTTTCTAAGTGAGAAGGGTTTGGTGCTAAATTGATATTGATGTTTTTTCCCGTTCTTGTTTTCTTGTCAGCAGTAAGTCCTAAGTGGTATTTTACGTCACCATCAAAGTATTCCTGATCGTAATCTTTACCGTCAAATTCACCAAAGATATCCTGAGTAGATTTACCAAAAATATTGGCTAAAACGTTCAGACGGCCCCGGTGTGCCATTCCCATTACAAATTGTTCAACCCCTTTTTCGGCAGCTTTTTCGATTAAAGCGTCAAGAGCCGGGATAATGGTTTCTCCACCTTCTAATGAAAATCTCTTCTGACCTACATATTTGGTATGTAAAAAGTTTTCGAAAGAAACGGCCTCGTTTAATTTTTCTAAGATGATTTTCTTTTCATCACCGGAAAAGTTAGGCTGGTTTACATTTACAGCTAATTTATCCTGAATCCATTTTACAACGCCTGGGTTTCGAATGTACATGTATTCAATACCAATATGCTGGCAGTAAATAGATTGCAGACGCGTTATAATGTCCTGTAAAGAACACGGTGCTACTCCGATCACTTTAGCAGCATCAAAAATAGTAGATAGATCAGCATTGGACAGACCAAAATTTTCAATATCCAGATTAGGAGATGAAATTCTACGATCACGAACCGGATTTGTTTTGGTAAACAAATGTCCACGGGTACGGTATCCGTCAATTAACTTTAATACATTAAATTCTTTTTGTAACTTTTCAGAAACCTGACTGTAATCTGTGTTGTTCGAGGCAAATTCAACGATTTGTTGAACAGGATTTTCGTCATTATAAGTGGTCATTCCAAAGTCAAAACCCTGAAAAAAGCTTCTCCAGCTTGGCTCAACGCTATCCGGATTTACTAAATATTGATCGTATAATTGTGCGAAAAATTCTGTATGCGCTGCATTTAAAAATGAAAACCTATCCATAATATTAGTGAATATACTTTTTGTTAAATAGAATGGCAAAAGTACAACAATCGCATTTATTTAAATCCTTTTTTTACGTACTTTTACGTAAAAATTTGTTAAAACTAGAGATAACCATGAAGGAAAATCATTTTTCAATCGTTTTCAAATCATTTTTTGTGATTTTGATGTTCTTGTTTTCAAATCTGGCTGTTAGTCAGACACAACAAAACTATGTTATAGATAACAACCCTGATTTTTGGGACAGGGTTCAGTTTGGCGGTGGTCTTGGTTTAGGGATTGGTTCGGGTTATACAGATATTTCTGTCATGCCAAGCGCTATTTATAATATTAATGAAATCGTAGCCGCTGGTGTCGGTTTGCAATTTGGCTATTTATCTTCCAAAAACTACTATAGTTCTTTTGTTTACGGCGGAAGCATCGTTGGATTGGTGAATCCGATTCCGGAGATTCAGCTCTCTGCCGAATTAGAACAGGTGCGTGTAAACACAGATTATGAATCGAATAATTTCAGGCCTTCCTATTCCGATAATTACTGGAATACTGCTTTGTATCTCGGAGCAGGGTACAGAACCGGAAGCGTCACGATTGGTGCCCGTTATGATGTTTTGTTTGATGATGACAGAAGTCTGTACGGATCGGCATTTATGCCTTTTGTGAGGGTGTATTTTTGATTTAGAGGTGCAGAGGTTCTGAGATGCAGAGGTTCTAAGGTTTTTTTAATATTTTTATAATGATCGAGCCTAAATTCAGATGCAGTACAAGAGCGGCTATAGATAAATTGGTTAAAGAATTAAATATGCCTTATGATGATTGGATGCAAGATTGGCCTTATGAAATTGCAGATTCAAATGACATTGATACATATATTAGTCATTATCGAAAACTAATAGACGATGATGAAAAATTTGTTCTTATGCAGGCTATTATACAAGCTAATGAAGATCAAAATCAACCAGAACAATTTTTAAAATATTGGATTACAGTACAAGATTTATTAAAAACAGATTTTTGTATTCACGAATACACAGTGTACTATTGGTCTTGTTTTGATACTGAAGATATAGATGATTGCGTTAAAATTAGTTCTTTTATGAGGGAACTTTTTTTAGAATCTGAGAGCAAATCTTAGAACCTCAGAATCTTAGCCACTCAGTACCTCTCTACTTATAATAATTCCGAAACCAAACTTTCTGCCACTCCCGTTTTAAAATCAAAAAAGAAACCTGTTCGGCAAGAATCACCAAATCAGATCCGTCGAGTTTTTTTATTTCGCTTTCGGAGACGTCAATGATGTAAAGGAGATTCAGGTATTCGGCAAATTTATACTGAATCATGCGGTAGATTTTTTCGTGCAGCTGAATTTTTATTTCATCAGGAGAAATACTCAGGGGAAAATCTATTCCTTCATTGGCCAGATTAAAATCTTTGTTAATCTGCTCAATCAGTTTGAGATACAAAGCTTTGGACTGAGCTTCAACTAATAGCGAATCTGCGTTTTTTGGGGCTACAAACATTGATTTTATTTTAGGTTGCTGATTTATGATTGTAGATTTCTATCTGAAAATTGCACGGAATATTAAACCGTTCTTCCCATCAGATTTTCTCCGAAGGTTTTCAGGATTTTCTTTTTTTCTTCAGAAATGGCCATTTTTTCAAGCGTTTCAAAAGCTTTCAGTGTATACATTTCTATCGCTTCCTGTGTTGCTTTTGAGGCTCCTGATTCGTTAAAAATAGCTTTAGCAGTTTCAATTTTAGCTGAATTGTCCTCCAGTTGTAAGTGGAATAAATTTTCCAGTTGTAAGGCTTTGTCAGGATTAGAAAACTCTAATGATTTCAGATATAAATAAGTTTTTTTATTTTCTATAATATCACCGCCCACTTGTTTTCCAAAAGTTTCCGGATCCCCAAAGGCATCCAGGTAATCATCCTGAAGCTGAAAAGCTAATCCCAGATTAAGTCCGAAATCATAAATTAAATCAGCTTCCTTTTCAGAAGTCTCCGCTACAATAGCGCCCATTTTCATGGCAGCAGCGACCAAAACAGCTGTTTTGTATTCGATCATTTTCAGGTATTCCGGAATGGTAACATTGGTTCTTTCTTCAAAATCAACATCCCATTGCTGGCCTTCGCAAACTTCCAGGGCCGTTTTGCTGAACAATTTTGCGAGGTCCCTGAAAATGGCAGGTTCGTATTGCTCAAAATATTGATACGCCAGGATTAGCATGGCGTCACCGGATAAAATTCCGGTATTGATGTTCCATTTTTCATGCACGGTTACTTTTCCTCTTCGCAAAGGGGCGTCGTCCATAATATCATCGTGAACTAAAGAAAAGTTATGAAAAACTTCTACTGCCATTGCCGCAGGAAGGGCTTTTTTATAATCGGTATTAAAAACTTCCGCCGACATTAATGTTAGTACCGGACGCATCCGTTTTCCGCCAAGACCTAAAATGTATTCCATAGGTTCATAAAGATTTTTTGGCTCTTTATTGATGCTCTGGCTTTTTAAATAACTAATAAAGAAATCCTGGTACTGACTAATATCGTGCATAAAGTGAAATTCTGATTTACGAAGCTCAAAGATACAATTCAATTATGAATATTGGTCCTTAAAATTTAAAAGGAATTGTGCCGTAAAAATTGATTTGCGGACTGCTCATTTATAAGATGTTAAAAGTTTTTTTGAAAAAACCCGGAAACTTTCTTGGTGTTTAGAGTTTCCTGTTTATATTTGCATTTTTATTTGGAAACCCGGAACACTAAAAAAGTTTCCATGAAAAAGCTTGAGTGATTAATAAACTCAGTAAAATCAGATATTTATGAGAACAACATGGACCATTGATTCTAGCCAGTCAGATGTTTTAATTAAAATGAGACATTCGATAATTGCCTATTTAGGAGGAACTGAAAATAAATTTGACGGTTATGTGAATATTGAAGACAATGAAATTGAAGATGCTTCTGTTGAATTTTCTTTAGATATAAACAACAAATATGACAGCTTTCAGCAAATTGACACGCATTTGCAGCTGAATGACCTGTTTAATGTAAATGAGCATCCAATCATTAGTTTTAAATCGACTTCATTTCAGAAGGTCAATAACAACATCAATTTTTTTAAGGGAGACCTGACGATAAAAGATGTGACTAAGGTTGTAGAACTGGATGCTGAGTTTATTGGTATTAATTCTTATGATGGTAAAAAGAAGGTGGCTTTTGAAATCACCGGAAATATCAAAAGACAGGACTTTGGCTTAGATTATAATTCCTTTAACCATAATGGGGGTCTGGCATTAGGAAAAGATATGAAACTTATTGCCAATTTAGAATTTTGCATATAATTCTTACAATGAACAAATTAATGTAAAATTATTACAAACTTAATGGAAACTCTTTTTCACAAATAAAGTTTCCTGTTTATATTTGTAATACAATTTGAAAATTAAAATGAAAGAGAAAATCATAGCAAAAGCGAGTGACTTGTTTTTGAAACTGGGCTTCAAAAGTGTTACTATGGACGACATTGCAGGGGAAATGTGTATTTCAAAAAAAACGATTTACAAATATTTTTGCAATAAAGAAGTCTTAATTGAAGAAAGTACTTCGATGGTTCATAAACAGGTACATGAAATTATTGATACCATAGTCGAGAAGAACTACAATTCGATTCACGAAAATTTTGAAATCAGGGAAATGTTTCGGGACATGTTTAAGAACAATTCAGATACGTCTCCTATTTATCAGTTAAAAAAGCATTATCCTGAAATATATCAGAATGTATTGTCCCATGAAATTGATCAGTGTACGAGATATTTCAGAGAGAACATCGAGAAGGGAATTCGTGAAAAACTGTATCGTCCGAATCTAAATATAGATGTTTATGTAAAGTTTTATTACACACTGATATTTCATATTAATGAAAATACGGTTTCGGAAAGAGAAGCCCAGCAAATAGAATTAGAGGCACTGGAATATCATACCAGAGCGATGGCAACGCCAGAAGGAATAATAGAATTAGAAAAACAACTTAAAAAAATTACTATTTAATCATCAATCTATGAAAAGAATAATTCTTATATTTTTGTGTTCTATTGGCTTAAGTGTCAGTGCACAAGTTAAAACACTAACCTTAAAAGATGCTCTTACCTACGCGCTTCAGAACAAAGCCGATGCTAAGAAATCGAAATTAGAGGTTGAAAACAGCGAGTATAAAATTCAGGAAGTACGCTCAAGAGCATTACCTCAAATTTCTGCAAACGGAAACTTAACCTACAATCCGGTTATTCAGACAACAGTGATTGACGGAGCAGGTTTTGGTGCACCGGGAACAACAATTCAGGCAGCATTTGGTCAAAAATGGACTTCAACTGCGGGTGTTTCTTTAACTCAGGCCATCTTTGATCAGTCTGTTTTTACAGGTTTAAAAGCAGCAAAATCGACACGTGAGTTTTATCAGATCAACAATCAATTAACAGAAGAACAGGTTATTGAAAGAGTGGCAAACAACTACTATTCTGTATTTGTACAAAAAGAAAGACTGACATTATTAGACAGCAATTACGTCAACACAACTAAAGTCCGTGATATCGTAAAAGGTCAGTTTGATAATGGTCTGGCTAAAAAAATTGACCTGGACCGTATTGTGGTTAAGATGTCAAATATTGACACGGAACGCCAGCAGATTAAAAATCAGATTACCTTACAGGAAAATGCGTTGAAGTTTTATATGGGAATGCCTATTGAAACTCAAATCGATATGCCAAAAAAAGAATTTGAAGTTGTTCCTGCAGCTTTAACAGAACAGCCGAATGTTGAAAACAGAACAGAATTCCTGCTTTTGAAAAAACAGGAAGAGCTTTTAGTATTTAACAAGAAAGCTGTTGAGGCAGGATATTACCCGACACTTTCATTGACAGCAGGCTACAATTATATTGGTCAGGGTCCTGAATTTCCTTGGTTTGCAAAACCAAAAGACGGGGTTTACTGGTCAGATTACTCTGCAATCGGGTTAAACTTACATGTGCCGATTTTCACCGGTTTCGGAACCCGTGCCAAAGTAAGACAGGCAGATGTTCAAATCAGATCCCTTCAGGAAGATATGAAAGACACGAAACTTTCTCTTGATTTAGATTACAGAAATGCCATAGCTCAGATTGACGATAATCTTGTAACGATCGAGAATCAAAAAGAAAACATGCGACTGGCTAAAGAAATTTTAGACAATACCAAAAACAATTATCTTCAGGGACTGGCATCACTAACAGATTTATTAGATTCTGAAAATGCATCACTTGAAGCACAAAACAATTATACCAGAGCAGTACTGAATTATAAAATTGCCGAGGTAGCATTAATCAAATCAAAAGGCCAACTAAAAACTCTTTTAAATAACTAGAAACAAAATGAAGAAAACTATTATAACTATCGTAATCATAATTGCAGCATTAGGTGTAATTGGATATGTCTTAAATAATAATAAGAAGGAAAATAAGGCGAAAACAGATATTGTTGCCGAGAAAAACGCAGCAGTCTCCGTAAAAGTAGCACCCGTAAAAACAGAAGAAGTTTCATTGAGTTTCGTTGCAAACGGAAGCTTTGAACCCATTCAGGAATTGACTTTCTCTGCTGAAAAATCCGGAAAAGTAATCAGTGTTTTGGCTAAAGAAGGAGATTATGTAAGAGTAGGTCAGACTTTATTGACTGTTAGAGGTGATGTAATCAACGTAAGTGCACAACAGGCACAAGCCGTTTATCAAAATGCAAAATCGGATTACGCCAGATATGAAAATGCTTTCAAAACAGGCGGAGTTACAAAACAACAATTGGATCAGGCAAAATTAGCCCTGACAAATGCACAGTCCAGCCTGACACAAGCCAATATTAATGTGGGTGATACTAAAGTAAAAGCACCAATAAACGGATTTATCAATAAAAAATATATTGAACCGGGATCTATTTTAGCAGGAATGCCGGCAACAGCATTGTTTGATATTGTAAATGTTTCTAAATTAAAATTGAAAGTTACTGTAAACGAAAGCCAGGTGGCCAGTTTAAAATTAGGAAACACAGTAAACATTACAGCAAGTGTATATCCTGATAAAGCTTTTTCCGGAAAAATTACTTTTATTGCTGCAAAAGCAGACGAAAGCTTAAACTTTCCTGTTGAAATTGAAATCGCAAACAACTCAGATAATGATTTGAAAGCGGGTATGTACGGAACAGCAAATTTTGGTTCAAAACAACAAAAACAAAATCTGATGGTTGTACCGCGTAATGCTTTCGTAGGAAGTGTGAGCAGTAACGAAATCTTTGTAGTTGAAAAAGGGATTGCAAAATTAAGAAAAGTAACTGCCGGAAGAATTTTAGGAGATCAGGTAGAAATCATCAATGGATTAACTGACGGAGAAACTGTAATTGTTACAGGTCAGATTAACTTACAAGACGGTAATACAGTAGAAATTATTAAATAATTTAAAGCATTAAGCAATACGCCATAAGCATTAAGCTTATTGCCTAAAGCCTACAGCCTAAAGCAAAATATATGAAATTAGCCGAAATATCCATAAAACGTCCGTCGTTAGTAATCGTATTGTTTACGATTCTGATTCTTGGTGGATTGTTCAGTTACAGCCAGTTAGGTTATGAGCTGATCCCTAAATTTGAACAAAACGTTATTACAATTTCTACTGTTTATCCCGGAGCTTCTCCGAGTGAGGTAGAAAACACGGTAACCAAAAAAATTGAAGATGCGATTGCGTCCTTAGAGAACGTTAAAAAAATTGACTCGAAGTCGTACGAAAGTTTGTCTATTGTTTCGATTACACTGACCTCAAATGCAAAGGTCGATTTCTCCCTGAATGATGCACAGCGTAAAATAAATGCCATTATCTCCGATTTGCCCGATGATGTAAAAACGCCGGCGCTGACTAAATTCTCGCTGAGTGATTTACCAATTATGACGCTTGGTGCCAACGGAAAAATGGACGAAGCAGCTTTTTATGACTTAATTGACAAAAAAATTGCACCTATTTTATCCCGTGTGCAGGGTGTGGCTCAGGTAAATATTATTGGTGGATCGGAACGTGAAATTCAGGTGAACCTTGACGCTGTAAAAATGCAGGGTTACGGATTATCTGTTCCGCAGGTACAACAAACTATTCTGACTTCCAATCTGGATTTCCCAACCGGAAACATCCAGACCCGTGATCAGAAAATATTAATTCGTTTAGCGGGTAAATATAAAAATGTTACAGAATTAAGAAACTTAGTAGTTTCGTCTCAAAACGGAATTCAGGTTCGTTTAAGTGATATTGCAGATGTTCAGGATACTCAGAAAATTGCTGAGAAAATATCACGTGTAGATCAAAAAAGTGCTATTGTTTTGCAAATCGTAAAACAATCTGATGCCAATGCGGTGGCGGTAAGTGAGCAGTTGCTGAAAACAATTGCAATTCTTGAAAAAGATTATGAAAAAAACAAGCTGAAATTAGAAGTTGCAAAAGACAGTACCATCTTTACGCTTGAGGCTGCAGATTCTGTAGTTCACGATTTATTGATCGCGGTAGTGCTGGTGGCGCTTGTAATGTTGTTCTTCCTGCACAGTATTAGAAACTCGCTGATTGTAATGGTTTCTATTCCGGCATCTTTGATTGCTACTTTTATTGGTATTTATTTAATGGGATACACCCTGAACTTAATGAGTTTATTAGGATTGTCTCTGGTCGTCGGTATTCTGGTCGATGATGCGATTGTGGTCCTCGAGAATATTTACCGACATATGGAGATGGGTAAAAGCAGGATTCGTGCATCCTATGACGGAACCGCCGAAATTGGAGGAACGGTAACTTCGATTACATTGGTAATTGTGGTAGTGTTCCTGCCTATTGCAATGAGTTCCGGTTTAGTTTCTAATATTATTACACAATTTTGTGTTACGGTAATTATTTCAACTTTATTATCACTTTTAGCTTCATTTACTATTATTCCATGGTTATCATCCCGTTATGGTAAATTGGAACACATTGAAGGAAAAAATTTATTCGGAAGAATTATTCTTGGTTTCGAAAGCTATCTAACACGTTTCACCAACTGGATTTCTGAATTGTTAACCTGGTGTCTGGACAATTATGGCAAAACAATTGTTTTGGTACTAATCTTGTTCTTTGGATCAATCTTCGGATTGGGAGGCTTTATTGGTGGAGAATTTTTCGCTTCTTCTGATAGTGGGGAATTTTTAGTTCAGATCGAAATGCCGAAAGATGCTTCGTTAGAACAAACCAACTTCATGACGCAAAAAGCAGAAGCCTATTTAAAATCTCAGGAATATGTTCACAGTCAGATTACAACGGTAGGACAAACCAGTGAAGGTTTTGGAGCATCGCAGGCTACTGCTTACAAAGCAGAGATTGACGTAAAAATGATCGAACAAAAAGACCGTACAGATGATGCCAATGTCTATGCGGCAAAAATAAAACGTAAGCTTGAAAAAGTATTGGTTGGAGCAAAAGTGAAAACAGTTCCTGTAGGTATCTTAGGAACTGCTGAAGATGCTACCTTAGGATTAATTGTAACAGGACCTTCAACAGAAAGTGCTATGGCATTTGCTAAATTAGCAGAAGCTGAACTGCGCACGATTCCCGGAACAACAGAGATTAAATTAACTGTTGAAGACGGAAATCCGGAGGTAAATGTTAAGGTAGACCGTGATAAAATGGCCGCTTTAGGATTAACACTTCAAACCGTTGGTTTAACCATGCAGACTGCATTTAGCGGAAATACAGATGGTAAATACAGAGCCGGGGAATACGAGTACGATATCAACATCCGATACAATGCCTTCGACAGAAAAAGTATTACGGATGTGAGTAGTTTGATTTTCATCAATGCTTCAGGACAACAAATTAAATTATCGCAGTTTGCTGATATTACAGAAGGTTCAGGGCCTAGCCAGTTAGAGCGAAGAGATAAATCTGCTTCGGTAACGGTAAAAGGACAGAACGTTGGGGTTCCATCCGGAACAATTGTAACACAATGGCAGGCAAAATTAGATAAACTGAAAAAACCGGCCGGAGTAAACTACATCTGGGGAGGTGACCAGGAGAACCAATCGGAAGGATTTGGTACTTTAGGAATCGCTTTATTAGCCGCTATTATTTTGGTATACCTGGTAATGGTGAGTTTGTACGACAGTTTCGTTCACCCGTTTGTGGTATTGTTTGCAATTCCATTATCGTTTATCGGTGCTTTATTAGCATTAGCCCTGACGAATAACTCCTTGAATATTTTTACCATTTTAGGTATTATCATGTTGATTGGTCTGGTGTGTAAGAATGCGATCATGCTTGTCGATTATACCAATCAGCGAAGAGCTGCCGGAGAATCAATCAGAACAGCCTTGATTCAGGCAAATCACGCTCGTTTGCGTCCGATCTTAATGACAACAATTGCGATGGTATTCGGTATGTTCCCAATTGCATTAGCATCCGGAGCTGGAGCTGAATGGAAAAACGGTTTGGCCTGGGTAATTATCGGAGGATTGATTTCTTCGTTATTCCTGACCCTGATTGTGGTTCCTGTAATCTACCAGATCATGGAAGGAATCATCCGCAGATTATCTAAAGGAGAAAAAATCGATTACGAAGCTGAAATGGTGGCCGATTATGAGCACAAAGAATTAAGCGAAGACGGTTTTAATCCGAAACATACATATTAGAAAAATAAAATTCCAATCCCGAGGCTTCGGGAATAAATCCCAAATTCCAATTGGAATCTCAAACACAAAAAATCCCAAATTCCTTAATTGGAATTTGGGATTTTTTTTATTGTTAATTAAAAAAGATGTTTATTTGTATCACCTTACTATAAAATTTATGCTACAAAAAGATAAGTCTGCGGCGATTGGTTTTATTTTCATAACCATGTTAATTGATATTACCGGATGGGGGATTATTATACCCGTAATTCCAAAATTAATAGAAGAATTAATTCATGGCGATATCAGCGAAGCGGCAAAAATAGGAGGATGGCTGACTTTTGCTTACGCAATAACCCAATTTGTGTTTGCACCTGTAATTGGTAACCTGAGTGATAAATACGGGAGAAGGCCCATTATCCTAATTTCACTTTTCGGATTTTCATTAGACTATCTTTTGCTGGCTTTTGCGCCAACCATCTTATGGTTATTTATAGGAAGGATTATTGCAGGAGTGACCGGAGCGAGTATAACAACAGCATCAGCTTATATTGCTGATGTCAGTACGCCCGAAAACAGGGCCAAAAACTTTGGTCTGATTGGGGCAGCTTTTGGATTAGGATTTATCATCGGCCCGGTTATTGGCGGACTGTTAGGACAATATGGCTCAAGAGTTCCTTTTTATGCAGCAGCAGTTTTGTGTATGGTCAATTTCTTATATGGATTTTTCATTTTACCCGAATCCCTGAAAAAAGAAAACCGCAGGCCTTTCAATTGGAAAAGGGCAAATCCTGTTGGCGCTATTCTCGGTCTGAAAAAGCACCCAACACTGATCGGATTAATTTCGGCGATATTCCTATTGTACGTTGGATCACATGCGGTACAAAGCAATTGGAGCTTCTTTACCATTTATCAGTTTAACTGGGACGAACGAATGATCGGAATCTCCTTAGGAATAATTGGTTTATTGGTGGGAGTTGTACAGGGAGGCCTGGTTCGCTGGATCAATCCAAAATTAGGAAACGAAAAAAGTATTTATATCGGATTGGCCTTGTATACTATCGGAATGTTGCTGTTTGCCTTTGCAACAGAAAGCTGGATGATGTTTGTATTTTTAATTCCGTATTGCCTTGGCGGAATTGCCGGACCCGCATTACAATCTGTTGTAGCCAGTAAAGTATCGCCCAGTGAGCAGGGAGAAATTCAGGGAACCTTAACGAGTTTAATGAGTGCGTCTGCGATTATTGGTCCGCCAATGATGGCAAACACCTTTTACTTTTTTACCCATGACGAAGCTCCTTTTAAATTTGCCGGATCACCTTTTATTTTAGGAGGGATTTTGATGCTGCTGAGTACTGTAGTGGCTTATTTGTCATTAAAAAAGCATGCAGCTCCCAATACACAAAGTAAGGAATAAATCTTTTTTATTGCAGATAAACATAATGATTGTAATAATCAATAATGGCTTTTCCCTCAAGCAAAACATCAGCACCGATAATACCGTGTACTGCTTTTGCCTTGTAGGACTTTAAAGCCTCATTGACATGGGAAAGATCAAAAATGACTAAATTGAAATCGGTATTTTTCCAGCTTCCTAGCTGTAAATGATTGTGTGAAGAAATCTGCGTTTCCATGCCCGTTGCGCCAGCACCGGAAGCTTTGGTTTTAGATTTTTTGGCGGATAATTCAAAATATTCAATACTTTCAAAACCAATACAGGTATTGGAAGCGCCGGTATCTAAAATGAAATTTCCGGAAACACCATTGATCTTTGCCTTAATTAATAAATGCTGGGTTTTGGTAATCTTAAATTTTACTTTTCGGTATTTTACTTTTTTAAGGACTTTATGAAGATCTTCCATTTCTGATAAGGATTGAAAATCAAAAATAAACCAATTAGAATCAAAATACTAATGATATATACGATATAATGAGAAGATTTTTCAGCCGGGGCAATACTGCCGTAATAGACAAAAGCACTCCAGTAATAAGGTGATTTCTTGGCATTGGGAATATTCGGGTCCTGTAGGAAATCACGTTTAGCCCGGGCATTTGCTTCAAAATAAGAGTGATCTTTTTTTAGGTTGGTATAAAAGTCATCCATAAAAACAGAAGTCGTGAAATCGTTTACTTTCCATAATGAAAATAATAAATGCTGCGCGCCCGCAAACTGAAAACCTCTTGCAACACTCATGGCACCTTCGGCTTTGTATAATTTTCCTATTCCGGTTTCACAGGCACTCAAAACAACCAGATCCGGTTTTATATGGAGATTGTACAATTCAGAATACAGGATTTCCTGATCGTAGAATTTAATGCTTGCCGGAGTTTCCAGATCACCGGAAGAAGCGTGTGTACTCAGATGTAAAATCGAATAATGCAGCGCATTCTGTTTAAAATTAGAAAAAGTAGCCGCCTTGTTTTCGAAAAACTGACCATCGAAATTCTTCTTTATAGACTGTAGTTCATTCTTAGAAAAAGTCAGGGCAAAATCGGTATTTTCGAAAATCGGAAAAATTCCCAGAACCGTTTTTTTAGTTTTAGGAAACGGAACTGAATTCACATAAAAGGAAGCTGAATTGTTATACGCCACATTAAAATCATTGACCAGATAATGCATTTTAGCAAAATTAGTCGTAGTGGATTCTTTTGTGATTAAAGCTTCAAAAGGCAGAAAACTCAAAATGCCATCCGGAATAATGATGAGGTTTTTGTGCTTTGCGGAGGAAGGAATTTTTAGGTTTTTATAAATGCGGCTCCCAAGACGATTGTAATTTTGTGGATTATCATTAATCGCATTCGGGTCATTAAAAAAACGGATAAATTCCATCAGGCTGGTAAAACCGGTGCCTTCAAGGGAAATATAGTAAAGCTTTATGGTTTTGTTTTCAACCGTAAAATTATAAATGCCGTCGGAACCTGCAAAGTACTCTGTTAGTACGGCATTGTCTTGCGCTAATTTGACATATAATTTTTGCAGGTCAAAAGTAGTATTGGTTTCATTGATATCTTCACTTTTATTTTTTTTAAGAAGCAGCATGAGTTCATTTTGTTTTTTTATGGCTTCATTGATTTTAGGAATATTGGCCCGTTCCAGTTTTTGCTGTTCTTTTAGAATAACAGTATTCCAATTTTGAAGCTGTTGCAAAATGAGCTTTTCTTCTCTGGACAAATTCGTGTTTTCATGAAGACGGCTTTTTAAAACCACCGATTTGGTTTGTTCCGAAAGTAAAAAGGCACTTTCGATATAATGGATCTTTTTCTCTTTTTCGTAAAGGGAATAATAAATCGAAAGACACTTTTCGGTTCGGTTTCGATTCCTGATTTGCGTCACGATTTTAGAATTTTCATACACCAGAAGGGACTGAAACAATTCTTCGATATAAAACGAAAGAGCAAAACTTTTCAACGCATTTTTGGGTTGGTTTTTCGTCAGGTATAACGCTGCCTGCAAATCTAAAGCATCCAACAAAACCGTTTCTGCATAAAGTGAATTCTGATTGGGCAGTATACTTTTGAAATCCGTATAATCCGGAAGGAGTGTTTTAAAAACACTAATAATATTTTGGTTGGCCTCTTTTATGTTTCCCTGTCTGAAAGCAAGAAAAGCAGCTTCATAATACAATTGTGCTTTTTTGCGGGGTTCCTGACCGGAAGTTTGATGGAACGCTGTTTTGGCTTTCTCAAAATAGTCCGAAGCTTTGGCCAGATCATTTTGTTCTATTTTTAATTTGGCTAAATTTCGATACGAATTAGATAAAGTCTCCGCTTGCGATTTATCGTTTTTTAAAAGTAAAACGGCTTTGAGAAAAGCACTTTCGGCTTTTTCAATAGCAGTAGTTTTCATTGAAAAACTTTTTGTCGTCAGGAAGTAATCGGCGCCTAAATTGTTTAATAAAATACCTTTTTGAGTAGACGTTAATTTTTCGGTCTGAATTGTTTTTTCCAGTAAATCAATTGCCTTATAAAGATTTCCTGTGTTTTGATACACATTCGATAAATTAAGAATTGCCGCTACTTTCTGAGGTTCATTTTTCTCCTGATCGGCAATAAAATAATATTGTTTGATGGTATTTTCAGCATTGTCATAATCGCCCAGAAGCGTATATAAATTGCCTAAAGGTTTCAGGCAGTATTCGATAATATCGTAGCCTTTAAAATGATGTTTTTGGCACAACAGCCAGGCTTTTTCGTAGCTTTTAATCGCTTTTTCCAACTGCCCATATTGATTTTCATAATAGGCTTTATTGCAATTTAAAACCACAAGAGCCAGTAAAGCCTCATTGGTTTTGGGCTTTTGGTTTTTCCAAAATCCCGCTTCTGTATTCGTTAAGTTTTGCAGGGCTTTCGCCGAAGGATTCGCAACAAAAACATCAATCGCGTGATATATTTGATCTTCCTGATGCTGTCCGAAAACATTCAGATTCACAAAAAGCAGGAGTAAACCATATAAGTGATGTAAGTTCATATAAAAGTTGCTTTGTTTGGCTCACCAAATAAACCATGAAAGTTAAATAACTTCAGATTATAATTCGTTTGAAATTTATAAAACGAAAAACTTAACTGTACTTACATAACTTATAGGGTGAAAAACATCAAAATTTCCAGATTCCGTAAAACTGAAAATAATTGAAATTCTGTTCGAAATTAATCACATATCGCACCCCCAGACTCGGACCGATTCTCGCCGCACCAACCGTCAGATCGAATAACAATCCGGTTTTAAAATCTGCAAAGGAACTTTTGACCGCATTAGAAGCAGTTTTGGTGTTGATTATAAATTTTTCTGAATCACCTTCAAAAGATTCAATTTTTATAGTTTGATTTTGCTCCTGAGAAACATTGAAATTGGCCTGCAAACCGGCACCAACTCCGATGTAATTATTGATATTGTACCGAATCAGCACCGGTACCTCCCAATTCACACTTTTATTTTCCGTACTTGTCGTAGTACGTTGCCGTTGTTTTACGCCATTCGGATTTACAACCACTTCATCAATTACGTTAGTGGCACTATCGTATTTATTGACACTATTTAGCCATTCTGCCTGCCAGTAAAAGCGATACGATTTAAATGGTGAAATCGTCGCGCCCACAAAATAACTGGTCGAATTTTCTAAATCCGGATATAAATTGTAACCTGCTTTTGCCCCGATGGAGATTCCCGGTAAAAATCGGGTCGTAGCATAATTGGTAATGATAGGTTCGTTTTTGTCGAAAATGATGGCAGTCCGGCTTCGGGTTTTTACTTTATGGAAATCCTCGATAAACTTCATGGAATATTTTACGAACCCTTTTGTACTGTCTTTTTCGTGTACATTTTTTTGCTCGCTTCCCGGTAAATAGATGTTTTTAAACGTAAAAAAGATCTGATTTTTTTTAATGATGGTATCCAGACAGCTTACGGTTGGTTCTTCATCTTTTGGGCAAATCGGACATTTTGGGTACAGGTCTTCGACCTGAAATGTTTTCTTGTCGAACATGTCGGGGATATCCGTTTCAAGACGAATCATTCTTGCCGGTCCTTCACCATTGTTTTGGAAACGGGTTTTGAAATTTACCCTTTTAAAACGTACGAATCGGTAATTCATAAAACTTCCGTTAGAACCCATTTTGTTGGGATCATGGGAAGTTACAATTTCCATTTCGAGGTTTTTTATTTTGTGGTTTTTATAACTTCGGTTTGGGACAAAAATTCCGCGCATTGTCACTGTTGCGCTGGTATCCTTGATCATTTCGGGTGTTGTTTTGAAAGTGTAAAAAAGGTTACGGGTTTCCCCGGGATTAGCATCATCAAATTCCAGGACAGACACATTATGATACGTTTTGTTGGCGTCTGCTAATGAAGCATCGAGATCTTCCTCGGTAGTGGTATTCCTGTATTTTTTGATTTTGAAAGTATTTTCGGCAGCAGCCAGATACGATTTAGTATCGTCCAGATCGTCAACGGCAGCGACCGGATTTTCTTTTACTTCTCTTTCATTGGCATACGTTCTGAAATCAATCAGTTCGAAATTATTGCTTTTGAATTGCTTCTCATTATAAAACAAATACAGTTTACCGCTGGAGACATAATTTTCCAGATTTTGATAACTCACTACAACTAGCATTTCCTGATCCGGAATCGGGTCACAGTTTTTTAGGATCGCAAATCCGTTTTGGTCGGCTATCGATGCGATGTCTTTATAATTTGTATCGGTGATCTCATTTACAGCGACCTTTTTCGGCCGTGTAGCCGGAGGTTTGCCGTTGTCGTAATTGTTGGTTACGGCAAGTCGTGTGGTATAATTTCCTTTAGTTTTATAGACATGTTTCGGCTCCGCTTCTTTACTGTAATGGCCGTCTCCCAGTTCCCATAAATATGAATAACTTGGTTTTGGTGCCCCCGCAATCGGAATTAGCGGTGGCGTCTCGGGTTTATAGGTAACGGCATTTCCGTTTTGGATAAAAACAATATGGGCCCTTCGGGTTATGGTGTCTTTTACTTTGGTTTGTGAGAAAGAGATTATAGAAAATAGAAGAAAGAAAATAGATGATAGTGGTTTCATAACTAGATACTTTTTTAGCCCTGCTAATAGTGGAAATCCTTTTTTGCCGGCCCCTATAGCTATCGGGAGGCATAAAAGATTGGAACGGATAGCAGGATTAGCTTCTGAAAATCATCAGAATTATTTTGAAAACTGGATTAAATGTAAAAAAAAGTGATGAGCAAATCACCACTTTTTCTTAAAAAGTATTTTGTAAGTTACTGAATAGCATTAACTGCCGCTATCAGTTGAGCTTCTGTGCCGACTGTTGTTTCGGCAAGTGTGAAAGTATAAATGTCTCCGGCAGCCACTGTCACCCCTTTGATTGCGTAACGCCATTGACCATTATCTTCGGTTGCAAAAATCACGTGGCAAGCCAGTCCAATTGGTATTTGTCCGTAGTGTTCGCTAAATAATCCTGCTGCTGTATAAGTATCCAATTTAGCCAGTGCGTTTGTACCTTCACCATCATAAGACAAATAAACCGCACTGTTGTTGTTGTCGAAACCTTCCGGAACGTCTACGAGAATAGTTGTTTTTGGTCTTGGATCGCTGTAAAAACGGTCCACATTCGTCCATCCAAAATTTCCAAAAGTGACATAGTAATTGTTTCCTTCGCCTTGTACACCTCCTTTTCCGTTACCGCCATCTGCATCGCCTTTGGCTTCTCTCCAGGCCAGTTCTCCGGCTTCATTGATCGCGCCTGTCCATAAAGTCATGGCATTGTCTACACCATCTGTTAAAGTTGCAGGAACCAACATGTTCATATAACAGGAAGTCTGAAGTTCAACACCGCCCTGAGTAGCTTTGATGAAAAATTCACCACCGGAAATCAATAGGTTTTTCTTTCCGTCTGCTGTAAGCCCCATGGTAGGTTTGTTGGTAACGAGCATATTTCCTTTGTCAAAAAGCTCGATATATTCGATATTTACGGCTCCGGTTACAGCAACCCCGTTTTTAGTTAAACAGTCTCCGTTGATGTTTACTTTAACTCCTTTTGCAGAAGTAAAGCTTACCACCCCGTTTCCGGCTGTTACGGTAAAGTTTTGTGTATTTCTTTTGATTCCTTTTTCGGTGATTCCTTTAAATGCTGCAGCAGTAGGAGGCAGGATTGAATTGTTGTTGTCGCCGTCGCTGTTGTCACAGCTTACTAATGTCGTTATAGCGAATAATAAAAGTCCAATTGTTTTAAAATTTGTTTTCATGATATTCAGTTTTAATAGTTATTTAATAATAGATGTTTAATGCGGGGAAATTGTTACCCCCTGTTTTTAATTTATTTCAGGTTTATAACAGCAGATCAATTGCATTGAAATTTTGTTACCCTTCTTTTTTACTTTTTTTTGCATTTTATTTCGAAAGGCACTTTTCTTCAAAAACATTTCCATCTTCATCCAATGCGACCAGGATTTCTTTCTTTCGTGAAAGCGATACGATCAAATAAATCCAGACGATCGACCAGAGACCCAATGTGATCACCGTAAGAAATAAATGAAAGGGATGATTGATTTCTTTTTTCTCTTTGGATAAAACCGCATACGGCAATTTTTCATTATGTTCGATAATGACAAAACCGTTTCGTTTTTTTGCCAAAAGCATTTTGTGAAAACGATCCAGATTTTTTTCGTTTATAAGGGGATAACTTTCCATTTCTCTTAATTTTTTGAATTGTTTTAAAAGATTCCTGTTTCGTTATATCCATCTGATTTTAGAATTGTTACCCTTGTTTTTGAAATTATTTTCAGATTCTTTTTACATTAGCTTTTTAAAAAGCTGTTTTATGGCCAAAACTAAAATTCATTCCGACCAAAAATATATCGAAGGACTTGCTGCCAATAATTCGATTATAATTCAGGAGATCTATAAAAAGTTTGTTCCGAAAGTTGTTTACTATATCAGGAACAATTCCGGTAATCAGGATCAGGCGCAGGATGTTGTTCAGGAAGTACTGATACTGCTGTTCAATCAGGCCAAAGCCAATACACTCGAACTGACCTGTCCGTTTGATGCTTATTTTTTCCTGTTGTGCAAAAGGAAGTGGCTGAATGAATTGAAAAAAACAGCCAATAAAGGGGTAACAATTAATGAAGATGCGGGATCTATAAGTGAATCTGCTCATGAATTGGTAGAGCAAACCGAAGAATTTAATGAAAAACAACAGCTTTTTGACACCATGTTCCAAAAATTAGGAGACAAATGTCAGGAGTTATTAAAGCTGAGTTTTGAAATTAAATCGATGGAAGAAGTAGCCGAAAAGCTCAATGTAACCTATGGATATGTCCGTAAAAAGAAATCGTTATGCATTGGCCAGTTGACGCAGTGGATTCAGGAAACCAAAAACTTTAAATCTCTAAAAAATAATTAGTCATGAACGAAGAACGCTATATATTATTCGATCAATACCTGGAGGGCGAACTGACTATTGATGAAAAAGCGAATTTTGAAAAACAAATAGCCGATGATCTGCAATTTGCTGCGGAGTTTGCCGCTTTCAGAACCGCACAACAGCAATTGGAAAATAAATTCGGAATAGCAGCAGAAAGAGAAGCGTTCAAAGAAAATCTGATGAAGATCTCGGACAAACATTTCCATAAAGACAAATCAAAAGTAATTGCCTTAAAACCGTGGAATTATGCGGTTGCAGCTTCTGTAGTGATTTTGATTGGATTGTTCTTTTTTAATTATAGCAAAAATCCGGTTTATGAAGATTTCAGTAAGCACGAACAGGCTTATTTTACCGAAAGAGGAAATGCAAACACCACTTTAAAACAAGCGGAAACTGCTTTTAACACGCACAACTATAAAGCTGCAATTCCGCTTTTCGAGAAAATCCTTAAGGAATCAAAAACACCTGAAATTCAGCTTTTTTATGGCATTTCTTTACTGGAAGAAAACCAGTATAAAAAAGCGGAAGCTATTTTTGAAGCGCTAAGAGCAGGAACATCAGTATACAAAGATAAAGCCACGTGGAATCTTGCTTTATGCAAATTGAAACAAAAAGATTATGCCGGCTGCAAAAAAATTCTGCTTACCATTCCGCAGGATTATGAAGATAATGTAGAAGTACAGCTATTATTAAAAGATTTAGAATAAACGGGTCAATATATGGTTTTTCATTTCGAAAGCGAGGAATTTCTTTAAAGGGATTCCTCGCTTTTTTGTGGTAAAAATCAGCGGTTTTAAATTTTAATATTTATATTCGGCTCACCAAAAAACAAACCATCTTAAATGAAAAAAATTACCCTGTTAGTACTTCTCGTATTTTCTCACACCTTATTGGCCAATACCACAATCACCGAAACAGAAAAACTTACCGCCACCTGCAAAGTATGGGGGTTTTTAAAATACTATCATCCAAAAGTAGCCAAAGGTGATTTTAACTGGGACAATCAGCTTCTTGAAGTGTTGCCAAAAATTGAGCAGGCAAAAACCAAAGAAGAATTTTCATTAGTACTTATTAATTGGATTGATTCTTTAGGCGAAGTCCCGAAAATTGCACCAATTCCGCAGCCAAAAGACATTGAATATTTTGATAAAAATTTTGATTTATCCTGGATCAGTACAAATAAACTGTTTTCAAAGAAGCTTTCGAAGAAATTGAAATTTATAGAAGACAACAGATTTCAGACCGATGAGGAAATCGGACCGGGCTATAATCCTTTAAAAATCGGAGATTATTTCAATCTTAAATTCGATAATAAAAATTCAAGAATGGTTTGGCTGTTTATGTATTGGAATTTAGTAGAATATTTTTTCCCGTATAAATATATAATGGACGAGAAATGGGAGGTGAGTTTAGCAAAAACACTTCCATTAGCTCTTGAAGCTAAAGATGAGGATGAATTTTATAGAGCAATGCGAAAATTATCGGCTAAGCTTGATGATAGTCATGTTGATTTTGCAATATATAAGTATAATAAATTTAATGATAACAGAAGGTATTTTCCGGCCAACTGCAAAATAATGGATCACAAAATGGTGGTTACTCAAATTTTTGCAGACAGTCTCGCTCAGGCGCAGGATATTAAGGTAGGAGATGTGATAACGAAAGTAAACGACAAAACCATTGCAGCACTTATTTCAGAATACAGCGATTTATTTGCAGCTTCCAATGAGCCAGTGCTTTTAGATAAGGTTGTTAGAAAAATTTTAAATGGCTATTCAGATCAGGTAAATGTTGAGTTTTTAAAAGATGGTACATACACCACAAAGACAATGAGTTGGTTTAATTATCATGATTCTCACAGAAATGAATTTAAAAAAGGATCCAAGAAAAAAAAGGAAAAATTTAAAGTTCTGGAGAATAATATAGGATATGTTGATATGGGGATTCTCAAACCTCAAAACGTACCCGATATGATTACAGCATTAAAGCCTACCAAAGCGATTGTTTTTGACATGAGAAATTATCCAAACGGAACATATGATGATATCGCTAAGTTCTTAAACGCTCACGAAGAAAAATTTGCCATTTACACCCATCCGGATTTTAGCTATCCGGGAAGATTTAAATGGACAGAAGGAACAATGTGCGGCTCCGAAAACAAAGATAATTACAAAGGAAAAGTCATCGTATTGCTCAACGAAGAATCACTAAGCCAGGCAGAATGGACAGCCATGTGTTTTCAAACTGCTGGAAATACCACCATTATTGGAAGTCAGACCGCTGGTGCTGATGGAAATGTAATAGAGCTTGACTTTAAGGAATTTCATACCAGATACACAGGTATTGGTGTTTATTATCCCGACAGAAGAGAAACACAGAGAATCGGAATTGTTCCGGATATTGAAGTAAAACCAACAATCAAAGGAATTCAGGAAGGAAAAGATGAAGTTCTGGATAGAGCATTATTGTTTATTGAAAGCGGGAAATGATTTTTTTGTATTCCCGACAAGAAAGGATTTCCGAAAGAAACCCAACGATTGATAAACCAGGAAAAATCCGTGCAAATCCGCGTTTTCACAAAGTGAATCCGTATCATCCGCGTACCCATTTCCCGCTCTCACCATTCCAATTGGAAAGTTTTTAATATTGTCGTAATTTTGGCTTCTTAAAAATCAGTCCCATTGAGCGCAACAACCATTATTACCGATACACACACCCATTTATACTCAGAAGAATTTGATCAGGACCGCGATGAAATGATCCGGAGAGCCCTAAATGCAGGAGTAACCCGTTTTTTTATTCCCGCAATTGATGCTGCCGCAACGCAGTCTATGTATGATCTCGAAAAAAAATATCCTGAGAATGTATTTTTGATGATGGGTCTGCATCCCACTTACGTGAAAGACAATTACCTGGACGAGTTGCAACATGTTGAAACCGAATTGTCCAAAAGGAAATTTTATGCCGTTGGTGAAATCGGAATTGATCTGTATTGGGATAAAACACATCTGACAGAGCAGCAATTTGCTTTCCGAAAACAAATTCAGTTAGCGAAACAGTATAAACTGCCCATCGTAATTCATTGCCGTGAAGCTTTCGATGAGATTTTCGAAATTCTGGAAGAAGAAAAATCAGAAGACTTGTTTGGAATTTTCCATTGTTTTACCGGAACACACGAACAGGCTTTACAGGCCATATCCTATAATATGAAACTCGGAATCGGTGGTGTGGCGACTTTTAAAAACGGAAAAATAGATCAGTTCCTAAACCAGATCGATTTAAAAAATATTGTTCTCGAAACCGATTCGCCCTATTTAGCTCCAATTCCGTATCGCGGAAAGCGAAATGAAAGCAGTTATATCGTAAATGTAGTAGCAAAACTAGCCGATATTTATGATGTTTCCGAAGAGGAAATAGCAGCGATTACCACCCAGAACTCACAAGACGTTTTTGGTATTTAACCCACAACTTACAATACTTTAATTTTTTTTTTGTTCTTTTGCCCCACTAAAATAGAAATGTAATGCAGAGATTTGATGCCATTCGACCGTTTTATGATTCAGAAATAAATGAAGCACTTCATGATGTTGTCAATCATCCGATGATGAAGGCCATGATGAATTTTACTTTTCCGGAATTAGAAGATGATGCTTGGAAAGATCAGCTTAAGAAAACACATTCGATTCGTGATTTTCAATGTAATTTTATTTATCATACCATTCAAAAAGTGCTGGAGAGAAGCTCTGAAGGACTTACCACTTCAGGTTTTGATAAACTGGAAAAAAACACTTCTTACTTATTCGTATCCAATCACCGTGATATTTTATTAGATACTACCCTGCTAAATGTTTGTTTATTCGAACATGGCCTGGTAATGACAGCATCTGCAATTGGAGATAATCTGGTTAAAAAAGCATTCTTAAGCACCTTGGCAAAACTGAATAGAAACTTTTTGGTTTTGAGAGGTTTAACACCAAGGGAAATGCTGCATAGTTCTAAATTATTAGCAGAATATATGGGGCAGCTATTGCTTCGTGAAAATCGTTCGGTTTGGATTGCCCAAAGAGAAGGCCGCACCAAAGACGGAAATGACGAAACAAATCCCGGCGTGCTGAAAATGATCGGAATGGGTTCTGATGAAGCCAATCTGATGGATTATTTCAGGAAAATAAAAATCGTTCCGGTTTCTATTTCATACGAGTACGACCCTACAGATGTGCTGAAAATGCCGCAATTAATGGCAGAAGCGAACAACGAAGTTTATATCAAAGAAAAAAACGAAGATTTCATGACCATTTTAAGTGGTATTATGGGAACTAAGAAGAGAATACATATTTCTGTCGGTGATGTTCTAAACACGGAAATTGATCAGATTGTAGCAGAAAATGACAATGCCAACAAACAAATTCAGGCTTTGGCGCAGGTAATTGATGATTCTATTCTGAAAAATTACCAATTATGGCCGACTAATTTTATCGCCTACGATATCTTAAACGGAACCAATAAATTTGCACATCTGTACAAAGAAAACGAAAAGTCGCTTTTTGAGCGTCGTTTAGAAATGCGAATCGGAAGTGATAATCCCGTGACCAGACAAGGATTTTTATCCATGTATGCGAATCCGGTTGTCAATAAATTAAAATATCAGGATGTCATTTAAGGCTAAAATACTTTTAATTTATACCGGAGGAACAATCGGTATGAGCAAGGATTTTGAGACAGGAGCGCTCAAAGCCTTCAATTTTAGTAAATTATTGCAAAAAATTCCCGAGTTAAAACAACTGGATTGCGAAATCGAAACGGTTTCATTTGAAAACCCAATCGATTCTTCGAACATGAATCCTGAAATGTGGGCCAAAATGGCCACAATTATCGAGGAAAATTATATCGCTTTTGACGGTTTTGTAGTGTTGCACGGTTCGGATACCATGTCTTATTCTGCTTCAGCACTGAGCTTTATGCTCGAGAATTTAACTAAACCTGTAATCTTTACAGGATCGCAACTGCCAATAGGGGATTTGCGTACCGACGCTAAAGAAAACCTGATTACAGCCATTCAGATTGCTTCCTTGCAGGAAAATAATAAACCGGTAATCCATGAAGTTTGTTTGTATTTTGAATACAAATTATACCGCGGAAACCGCACTTCTAAGGTAAATGCAGAACATTTCAGGGCTTTTACAGCACCCAATTATCCTGAATTGGTAGAATCGGGTGTTCATCTTAAATTAAACTCCCATTTATTCCTTCCTGTAAACACCGACGCAAAATTGATTGTACATAAGAATCTGGACAATCATGTAGCCATTGTAAAAATGTTTCCCGGAATGAGTGAAATTGTTTTGGGTTCGATTCTCTCAACGCCAAACCTAAAAGGAATTGTTCTGGAAACCTATGGTTCCGGAAATGCCCCGACCGAAGAATGGTTTTTAAACCTGATTCAGAAAGCAATTCAATCCGGTCTGCACATCGTAAATGTTACGCAATGTTCCGGCGGAAGCGTGAATATGGGACAATACGAAACCAGTACGGCCCTCAAAGAATTAGGGGTAATTTCAGGTAAAGACATCACAACCGAAGCGGCCATTACAAAACTGATGTATTTGTTAGGTCATCAAATAGAAGCGAAAAACTTCAAAACCGTTTTTGAAACTTCTTTACGCGGGGAAATTTCACTGTAATTTTTTTACCATATAAGTGATGTAAGTTCATTTAATTCGCATTGTTTGTCATTTCGACCCAAGGGAGAAATCACACAAGTAACTCCATACCTATAATCGCAAATCTTTGTCGATCATCTAGTGTGATTTCTCCTTACGTCGAAATGACAAGATTGTGAACAATTGGAATTTGGAATTTATTTAGATAGCTACAAGAATTGGAATTTATCAATCCTTATAAGGTACGGGGCAAGTTTCTAAATCCTCTTCAACAGCCTTGTGATTTTTATAATACACATAAACAATAACCGAAATAATACAGATGATACCCTGAATTGCAACCGTAGTTCGTACACCAAGGGAGTGAGAAAGATACCCAATAATCAAGCTTCCCACAGGAATCATGCCCTGATACGCCATGAGGTAGTAACTAATACTTCTGGATCGCATATTGATAGCACTTTGCGTCTGAATATAAATATTGATCGATGAAGTTTGTCCCATCATTCCGAGACCGCTCAGCGTCATGCAAATAAGCGCAATGGTCAGACTGTTAGAAACCGCCAGTATAATAATGCTGAAGCCCAGTAATAAACTCGAAGCAATCATTATTTTATTCATGTTTTTGGACGATTTCAGGTTGGCAAGGTAAATTGCGGAGAGCACAGAACCAATCCCTGCGGCACTTTCGAACCAGCTAAAAGTCTGGGCATTTCCGCTAAAGATATCTTTGGCAAAAACAGGCATAAGGGTATTGAAAGAAATAACAAATAAACTACTGCACATTAACATCAGCAGCATTCGGGCCATTTCGGTTTCTTTTTTAACATAATCAAGGCCTTCTATCAGATCGTCCAGCATTTTAAGTTTATGCTCTGCTTTGATATGCGGTGTGATTTTCATCAGTAGCAATGAAATCAAAACCGGAATATAACTAATAAAATTTCCAATAAAACAAATGTCTTCACCATACTGGTGCAGAATAATTCCGGCGAGGGCAGGACCTGCAATTCGGGCGAAGTTGTTTAGCGTTGAATTAAGCGCTACGGCATTGGGTAAATCTTCTTTGTCATTGACGATATCAATCATCATGGTTTGTCGGCAGGTCATGTCAAACGCATTGATAATACCCTGAATAAGACTGAGTGCGAGAATAAAGTTGATGTTGTATACTTTCAGATAAATAAGCAAAGCCAGTGCACCCGCCTGAAGCATTGCCAAAGACTGTAAAATCATCATACAGCGGTGTCTGTCGTAACGGCCAATAATACTTCCGGCCAAAGGCGCCAAAAATAAGGAGGGAATCATACTCAGAAAAGTAGCAAGCCCCAGTAAGAAAACAGATCCGGTGATGCTGTAGACCATCCAGCTGACCGCAGTTTTCTGCATCGAGGTCCCAATAACCGAAACCGACTGACCGTAAAAGAATAATTTGAAGTTTTTTGATTTTAACGCCTGAAACATAACCCTTGCTATTTTTTTACAAAGTTCGGGATTATGATTTCATTAGAAAAATTAATAATTTTACTGATAATAAGTAGTAAAACTAATCGATATGGAAATCTATCAACTACAGTATTTTATTAAGACGGCTGAGGTACTTCATTTTACAAAAGCCGCCGAGCTGTGTTTTGTTACGCAATCCGGATTGTCACAACAGATCAAAAAGCTCGAAGAAGAACTCGGAATGCCTTTGTTTATCAGGATCGGAAAAAAAGTACAGCTTACCGAAGCCGGCTCTGTTTTTCTGATTCATGCCAAACAGGTCATCGAAAATGTACAAAACGGAAAGCAGGCCATCGACGATTTAAACGAAATGATAGGGGGCGAACTTCGGGTAGGCGTAACCTATATTTTCGGACTTTTGATTTTGCCGGTGATCAATTCCTTTGCAAAAAGATATCAAAACCTCAAAATTGTAGTCGAGTATGGTACAACAGAAGCCCTGGAACAAAAACTAATGAACAACGAATTGGATTTGGTGCTGGTAATTTCGTCACACGAAATTGAGCTTCCGATCCAGAAAGTGCCTTTGTTTACTTCCCACATGGTCATGGCGGTGTCAAAATCGCATCCTTTGGCGGTTTTAGATAAAATTGCCTTTAAGAAAATAGAAGAAATTCAGCTTATTTTACCCGGAAAAGGTTCCAATTCCAGGGAATTTGTAGAAGGACTGTTTCTAAAGCACAACATGAAACCTAAAATCGCCATAGAGTTAAATTCCATTCACGCTTTGCTGCAAATGGTAGAGAACAGTGACTGGGCGACGATAGTGGCAGAAAAAGCCTTAAAAGGCTGGGATAACCTCAAATCGATTCAGATTACGGGAGTTCCGACCAAAAGAGATTCGTTTATGCTCACGATTGGCGGTTACCAGAAAAAGGCCGTAAAACTGTTTATGGAAGAGTTTAGAAAAAGCATCTAAAGAATATTGGATTTTACTTTTGTAAGTCATTTTTTTTTGTGTTATTTGCAAACCGAAATAGAGAGGTGTCCGAGTGGTTGAAGGAGCTAGCCTGGAAAGCTAGTATATGGGTAACTGTATCGAGGGTTCGAATCCCTTCCTCTCTGCAAAATTAAAAACCCTTGTGAAGTTTAATTCACAAGGGTTTTTTTATGGAATAATCTTTTTTCTTAAAATAAGAACAAAGTTTTTGTTGTACATTTTGTCATTTCGACGAAGGAGAAATCACACTCGTAATTCGACAAAGATTGGCGGCTTTAAGTACGGAGTTTCTGGTGTGATTTACTTTGTCTATTTTATAAGACATTGTTTAAGACTAATTATAAAAAAGTCAGGAGACTTTTGACACGTTTACAATTTACAACAAACAAAAAATGGGGTCAGTTCAGAGACATTTCCGCAGCTTTTCATAAGGGACAATTCGCGGAGCAGGGGTATATTGACCAGAATAAAACAAAAAATAAAGCGATAGTCCTAATTATCACTTTATTTTTTGTTTTCATTTACTCTATTTCATTTATTCTTAAATTTTCAAATTCCTCGATAATGTTGTCTAAAGTTTCTTTTGTCCAACCATCAAAACCTCTTCCTATTCCAGCTATTTTTATTCCCCTAATATAAAATCTCAATTCTTCCGCTTCACTTCCTCTAGCTCCTTTTTCGGGTTTGTATGAAAAACTAATTTCTTCTTGATTCGCCTTTTCAAAATAATTATTTATTAAAAATTTCCTGTAATAAAAGCAGATTGAATTCTCAAGTATAACAATTTTATATAGGAATGGTTTAAAAAAGAATACAAAAACCTCTAATACAACAATAATAGTAAAAGAGATTAAATAAACTTCAAAATTAAAAGTTTTAGTAACAAAATAAAACAAAAAATTGAATACTATCCCAATTAGTAAAAGTTTTAGCAACACTGATGATACACGTAATTTATAAATCATTAATTATCTTTTTTATATTTTTGCACTACTGAACTTGCTCCCTGAATTAAACCATTTGAATCTAAAGCAGCACCAGTAAGATTTACTCCAGATCACCGAAGTTTTCATCGACGCTATGCAAATGTCTCTGACTTTGCATCATTTTAAAACAAATGTAATTAAAACAGAAATCTTTTAAAGTCTCTGACTTTAAAACTAATTTTCTTAGAATGTTAACTGCTATATCAAATCAGTATTCATAAATAACCAAACTTAAAAAGTCGGTAGATTTTCATCAGGTTTTAATTTTCACGAGAACACAAAAAAATTGTGCAAAGAGTGAGAGACATTTGCGAAGCTTTTTATGAGGAACACTTTGGAGAGCGGGAGAGTAGATTTATGTTGTACATTTTGTCAATTTCGACGAAGGAGAAATCACACCAGAAACTCCGTCCCTAAAAGTCGCCAATCTTTGTCGAATTACGAATGTGATTTCTCCTTCGTCGAAATGACAATATTGGGGATATAAAATTAATCAGATCCTCAATTTAACCACTAATAAAATCAGCATTCTAACCACGAGTACCCCTGACAATATGACAAAAAAAGACCAAATCTACCCAAAATCTACAATAAAGTTCACGTATAGGAGTGACGGAGCGGTGACGGAGGAGTGACGGTAACGTGACGGAGAAATGACGTATGAAAAATACAATGTCAAACTGTCAGAATTAAGAAGGAAATCCATTTTTTTAAACAAAAAAAGAGACCCGAATTAGGATCTCTATATAGCATTATTTATGTTTTGTAAAAGGTTATTTCCCTTTCGAAATTTCTCTGAATATTTCGTTTTTTTCTTTTTCGGCTTGTACCAAACGTTCGTAAAGTTCAACAACTTTGTCTAAAGGATTAAAATTGCAATGATTAGACTGTGGTGCTACAACACTACCATTAATTTCGTTGTCATAAAAATTATTAAAATAGTTAAAAACAGCTTCTTCAGAAAAGTTTTTAATAGCTTCAACAGTTACGCCAAGGGCCTTTGCTACTTCAATTAACTTTTCTTCGTCAATCGTCTCGCTGTTTTCGATAATCGAAACTGCCTGTTGGTTGGTACCTAAAGCTTGTGCCAGTGCCTCCTGCTTCATGTCTTTAAGTTCACGAATTCGGCTGATTTTTCGGCCTATGTGATTTGGTTTTGTTGCTGTGCTCATAATTCAAAGATATTAAAATTCTTTAAGATATAGATTGTAGTAAAAACAGGCTTATTTTGTAAGATATGCTTTTCAATTTTATACAAAAATACAGTTTTTTAATTTATCGGGAGCGTCCATTTTTTAGTTATTTTACTGAAATCTGGAAAGAGCTAATACTTAATTTTCTTTCGTTCCAAAACAATTCATACAAAAATGAATTCTAAACTTAAACATCTTTAGCCCGTTGCCATTATTCTCCTGATATCGGAATAGAGATGTCAAATGTTGCACCCTGATTAAGCTGGCTTGTTGTGGTAATAATTCCATTATGGTTTTGGACAATTTTCTTTACAATGGCAAGACCAATCCCTGTTCCTTCATACTCCGAATTGGTATGCAGACATTGAAAAAGTTCAAAAATCCGGTCTTTAAATTGTGGGTCAAATCCAATGCCGTTATCGCTGATGCTGATATGGGCATAATATCCACTTTTGGATTGATTTCTGTCTTTTGATCTTGCGAATGGAATATGGTTTTTAATAATGATATGAGGAGGAAAACCCGGTCTGGAAAATTTAAGGGAATTGCAAATAAGATTTTTTAAAAGCTCTTTAAACTGAAGCGGAATAACAGTAGCGTTACCCAGAACAGAAACTTCGACAATGGCTTTTTTCTCTTCAATATCATCTTTAAGATCCAGGACTACTTTTTGTACGATCGTATTTAGGTTGGTATCTACAAATTTTTTGTCGGTCGAATTGGTTTGGGAATACGTAAGCAGATCATTTAAAAGTGTCTGCAGGCGGGCAGCTGCAATTTCAGTACGTTTAAAATAATATTGTCCTTTTGTGGATAGATTCTGGTGTTCGTCAGTAAGAATACGATTGGAGAAAACCTGAATTTTTCGCAGAGGTTCTTGTAAATGATGGCTGGAAATGTACGTAAAAGAGTCGAGTTCTTTATTCGCGATCAGCAATGCAGCAGCCTGTTTTTCTTTTTCTTCATTCTGAAAAGCCAGTTCCGTATTGGCAAGTATAAGTTCGGCAGCGCGCTGTTCTTTTTCTTTGTTTTGAAAAGTAAGTTCGATGTTAGCGATTAAAAGTTCGGTAGCCCGTTTTTCTTTTTCCTTGTTCTGGAAAGCCAGTTCGCTATTGGCAATAACGAGTTCAGCAGCACGTTTTTCTTTTTCTTTATTCTGGAAAGCCAGTTCGCTATTGGCAATAACAAGTTCAGCAGCCCGTTTTTCTTTTTCTCTGTTTTGAAAAGCCAGTTCTTTATTGGCCACAATCAATTCGGCAGCACGTTTTTCCTTTTCTTCGTTTTGATAGGTAAGTTCGATATTCGCAATCAGTAATTCGGCAGCACGTTTTTCTTTTTCTTTGTTCTGGAAAGCCAGTTCCCGGTTGGCGATAACCAGTTCAGCAGCGCGTTTTTCTTTTTCTTTATTCTGAAAAGCCAATTCGTTATTGGCAATAACGAGCTCTGCAGCACGTTTTTCTTTTTCTTTATTCTGAAAAGCCAGTTCCGTATTGGCAATCACCAATTCAGCGGCGCGTTTGCCACGATCTTCTATTTGCTGAGCGAGTTTTTTATTAGCCAGAATTAATTCTGCCGGATGGTTGGTCTTTTCTTCAGAGAGAAGTGCAAGATCTGTAAAAGTGGTATTGGGCTGTGTTGGGTTCATAGTTTATCCTGCAATTGCCAAAGGTAGTTTAACTAAATTTAATCTATTGATTTTTAGAATAATATAAATAATTGTTATAGTAGGAGATTCTAAAATGCCAGTTAAAAAATAAAGAGAACTTTTGGTACAGAATGCTAATACGGTGTGCTTTAAAAAAAAGAAAGGTAAAAATCCTTTATAAAAGGTTCTAATCATAATTTAACTATTTAATATTGTACTTCAATTAAAATAAGAAAATATGTATCAATATTATTTTCGTCCGGGGTACCAATCAGAAGAACTTTTGATTGATGTTTTTGATGGAGCTGAAAAGGAAACCTTTTTCCCGGATTTTATGACTGCAATCAAAGAAATAAAGCCAAAAATGATTGATATTCTGGATTTATGGATGAATGATGAGGTGCTGATGACCATAGATTCTGAAGCAGGAAAATTTACGGTTTCAAAAGATATCTGGGGATTTGCTTTTATTATGGCCGATCATAATCAGGAGGGATTATATCGGATCAATTCGATTTTAGAGAAGTCGGAACAGTTTGAAAAAATCGATGTTGATTTTGAAAATTATAAATAGCGTAAGATTTTTGAAAACTTAAAAAGCAAAACCCTTATGGAAATTCCGCAAGGGTTTTGCTTTTTTGAATGAAGCGGCTTTTTTAAAGTTTAATCTCAAACAAGCTAAAAGAACCTTCTTTGTAATGTTCCGGTAATTCTGCCGTCCATTCGATAACGCTGATGCCTTTGTAGTCAAAACCGCAGCTGGTGTAATATTTATTTATTCTTTCGTTACCGCTATGCGTGTCAAGTCGGATATACGTTTTTCCGTTTTCTTTGGCATATGTCTTAACCCATTCAATGATTTTCTTCACATAAGAACGTCCTCTGAATTTTGGATTCGTAGCAATACGATGAATATAGACGGCAGGGTCTGCAGCCGCTTCTTTCCAGATAATCAAATCGTTGAAGGTAAGCACAAAAGTACAGGCAATTTCGTCTTCTTCCCTGATTATAAAATGTCGGTTCTCTTCAATCTCCTTTTCGATCAGTGATTTTTCAAAGCCTCTCCAGCTTTTTATGTTGACCGTTTTTTGGTAAGAGGTAGCTTGATTATAAATATCGAAAACGGCATCGATATCTTCATTTACAGTTTTAAGAAATTTCATTATTTTGTTTTATTCTCTAAAATTAAAGGATATCAAAGATAGATTTTTGGCCGGTAAAAGACTTTCGATTTTTTGGTTTTAACTCTTTTTCCCATCAGCAAGCCATACTACCTTTTGTTCCGGTTGATGGTCCATACCAATGATCGCTTTGTATAAATCGGGTCTTCTGGCTTTTATGTAGCGATTGCCTCCTGCCAGAATGCATTTTTCAGGAGTAATTGTCGCTGTGGCAAAAGAGTCGTCAAAAGAGCGGCATTCGGTAAGGATATCACCAAAAGGATCAATAATCATAGCGCATCCGTTTTTCAACTGGTCGTCATCCATGCCGATAGGGTTTGAAAAGACGGCATAAATAGCATTGTCATAAGCCCTTGCCGGTAACCATTTCATTAACCAGTCACGGCCTTTCATGCCGTCAAATTCCATTCGTAAAGAAGTCGGGTCGGTTTCCCGGTTTTTCCAAAGCTCGGGAGCAACAAAGCCGGCACCTGGACGGGTAGAAGGAGTGCACATGGTCACGTGTGGCATAAAAATAATTTGAGCTCCCAAAAGAGCTGTGGCACGTACATTTTCGATTATGTTATTGTCATAACAAATCAGGATTCCACACTTCCAGCCGCCGATTTCAAAAATGCAATAACGATCTCCCGGAGTGAGATGCGGATTTATAAACGGATGAAGTTTTCGATATTTCGCAACTAAACCATTTTTGTCGACACAAACATAAGCCTTAAATAAAGTATCATTTTTATCTTTTTCAAAAAGTCCTGCCAATACAACAATGTTATTATTTTTGGCTATTTCAATAAGCTTTAAAATACTGTTCCCTTCCGGAATAATTTCTGCTACATCAAGCAGTTGTTCTTTTGATAAATGCCGGGCAAAAGTATATCCTGTTACAGAACATTCGTGAAACGCAATTACATCACAGCCTTCACTGGATGCTTTCTGCGAAAGTTTTTCGATTACGGACAAATTGTAGTTTTTGTCACCACTTCTGTTTTCAAACTGGGCAGTAGCTATTTTTAGATTTTTCATTTGGTGAATAATTAATGATAGATCAAAAATAGCAGTAGCGGCAATTTAGAAATTGTATAAAACCGACATTTACATTTTGCTTTTAGGAAAGGTTTCGATGAAATTGTTCGTTAGTTTTCCGGTATGATACAGATACTCCCGTGGTGTTATTCCCGTATGTTTTTTAAATTCCCGTATTAAATGTGACTGATCCGAAAACCCTGCTTCATACGAAATTGATGTGAGAGAGATGTTCCCGGTTTTGTTTTTAAGAAGACTTAAAAAATGTTGCAATTTTATAATGGCAGCAAATTTCTTTGGGTTTAATCCGATACCTTCCGTAAATTTTCTTTCGATATGTCTTTCCGTATAACCTGTGTAAGCTACTAATTGACTTAGAGAAAACTGGCCCTTGTTTTTGAGGATAAAATCTAAGGAGGCATTTGCTATCAATTGGTTTGTTTGTGGTTTTTTTGCTTCAATCCTTCTGAAAAAATGATTTAACAGCTGTAATCGACCCTTAATTGTTACTTGTTCGGCTAATTTTTCCTCAAGTTCTAAACCTGCACTGCCAAATATACCATCAATAGTAATAATAGCATCCCGAAATTCACTGCCGGAAACTCCTAATAGCTGGTTTATGCCATTAGGTTGAAAAACGACAATAACAATCAGTATTTCGTTGTCTGAATAAATATTTTTAAAACCGTTTGGTTGTCCGTAAAAAAAAGAGCCAGGCAGGTAATTTCGTGTTTCAGAGTTATTTAATCCAGCTATAAGTTTGCTTTTTTGTGAGAATACAATTCCGGTATTGCCATCAGAAAAAAAGCGGAGTTGCTGAGCCGTATTTCCTTTGTTTTCTAAAAAAAGATAATGCTTGATATAAGCTGATAATTCCCTCGGAGGCGAAACTTGCATAGTCTGTATGGTTGTTAACCTATGTATAGGTACAGTGAAGTAAAATTAAATATATTTTCCGGGAATTCTTTTTAATTTTTTAGGCAATCTGATTTCTCAGGCCTGAACACCTTCAAAAAAACTGATATTTGTCTTAATCTGATAGAATTATGTCTTTTACGGACTATTTGCTTTTTTGCGGTGCTTTACTTTTGTGCTATAAATCAACAATATGGAAGATCTGAATAAAATGGAAATTATTCGTGACAATCGGGTTTCAAGATTGTTATGGTTTGTTCTTGGAGCTATTTCCTCTTTTTTGATAAGTTTACTATTTTAAGTTCCTTATAAAAAATAATAGCAGAACAAAAGATTAATTTTGAAGTGCTATTTTTACTTTAGGCAACATTCTTTCCGTGAATAACGTATAAGCACTTTCAGAGGGATGCAGGCCGTCTCCGGCTACCAGATCGGGATTCATGAGTCCCTGACGTGTAATGTCGGTTATCGAAACAAAAACAACATTGTTGCTGGTGCAGTAGTTCTCGGCAAACTGGTTGTATTTGTTTATTTCTGCAGTTATTTTTTCACCTTGTCCTGCCATCTGGATTTTACCAAACGGAGTGTAGGCATAATCCGGAATAGAAAGTACAATTACATTTTTTTTGTCGCCTTTGGCTAAAGCAATAGCTTTGGTAACCAATTCCGGAAATTCCTTTTCATAGAGTGAAAAACTTCTGCCCTGGTATTGATTGTTTACACCTATTAATAAAGTTACCAGATCATAATTCGATTTGGGATTTTGTGCTTTTATTTCAGAAATTAAATTAGAAGTGGTCCAGCCGGTAGCAGCAATTATGTTTAGTGAAATACTGCTTTGAGGATAGATGGCTTTCAGGCTTGCTTTGAGTTGTTCGGGATACCTGCAGGTTTCACAGACACTTTGGCCTATTGTATAACTGTCTCCTAAAGCCAGATAATTAATTGAAGTTACTACAGGTGTAGCAGGTGTTGTCGTTGTAGGTGGTACAACAGTAAAATTGTTTTGCGAAGGCATTTCATCAGAACTGCAACTCATAAGAAAAATAGAAAATAAAACAATAACTATTTGTTTGAACTCTGTTGTCATAATTTGTTTAAATTAAGTTGGGACATTCTAAACAAATAGTTACGTTAAATACGCAGTTTTGGTTTTACACCATTTCTGCTTTCATTACTATTTCTTCTTCGATGGCATTCCAAAGACCGATTCTTTTTTCTAATGCCAAAATTGAAATATCTTCAACATCTTTCCATTTTTGGGCATCTTCTTCGCAAAGATCAGTGATCATTTGCATGGCCATTGGTCCGTGCTCGTCTGCATCTAGTTCGATATGTCTTTCAAAATAATAAAGCAGTTTACTTAAATCGGTTTCGGGCAGGTTTTTCTGGAAGTTTTTCAGGATTTCAGTAAACATACCCGGAATCAGATCTTCTCTTCCGAAAGTAAAGGCAGCAGCAATTTCGTGTGGTTTTCCTTGTTCGATAACTCTGAAGGTAAAATCTAAAAAGGATTTTACATCAGGGTGAAGCGCACTTTGTTTGATCGCAACAAAAATGTTATGAAGCGAATGTACTTCAGACAAAAAAGTATTGATTCCGGTGGTATCTGCTCCGCAATCTTCCATTGCTTCCAGATACATCTCGTAATGACTTTGTCTTCTTCCGTCTATCGTTAAATCAGTTTCTTCGGCTAGCACAATTTCATTGATTAAATATCTTGTTTCAGGATTTTTGGTCGCAAACCAAGGTGTTGTAGTACACGTAAGTTTAGCTTGTAACGCCTTTAATAATGACATAAAATCCCAAACAGCAAAAACATGGTTTTCTAAAAAGCTATGTAAATCATCTATACTTTGTATTTTATTATATAAAGAATGTTGTAAAAGCTGGTCTTTTTGAGGTTGGATGCTATTATTTATACTTTCAATATTCATTTTAATAAATTTTGAAGCAAAGATAAAAAGCTTCTCGGTAAGAAGAAGCTTTTTTATATTGATTTTGTATATATTTTAATAGACGGTTACGATTTAAATGCTGGAATTCCAGTTACATCCATTCCCGTAATTAATAAATGAATATCATGGGTTCCTTCATACGTAATGACACTTTCAAGATTCATCATGTGGCGCATAATAGAATATTCGCCTGTAATTCCCATTCCACCCAGCATTTGCCTTGCTTCACGTGCAATATGAATGGCCATATCTACATTATTTCTTTTGGCCATTGAAATCTGTGCCGTTGTTGCTTTTCCTTCATTTCTCAAAACGCCTAAACGCCAGGTTAACAATTGCGCTTTTGTGATTTCGGTAATCATTTCGGCTAATTTCTTTTGTTGTAATTGAGTTCCTGCAATTGGTTTTCCAAACTGAATTCGTTCTTTGGCATAGCGCAGCGCGGTATCGTAACAATCCATTGCTGCTCCGATTGCTCCCCATGCAATTCCGTATCTGGCTGAATCGAGACAGCCAAGTGGTGCGCCCAAACCGGATTTATTTGGCAAAAGGTTTTCCTTGGGAACTTTTACATTATCGAAAATTAATTCTCCTGTTGATGAGGCACGAAGTGACCATTTATTATGTGTTTCGGGAGTAGAAAAGCCTTCCATACCGCGTTCTACAATTAAGCCGTGAATTCTGCCCGTTTCATCTTTAGCCCAGACTACTGCAATATCAGCAAAAGGAGCATTCGAAATCCACATCTTGGCACCGTTTAAAAGATAATGATCCCCCATATCTTTAAAATTGGTGATCATACTTCCCGGATCAGAACCGTGATCAGGTTCTGTAAGGCCAAAACAACCCATAAATTCACCTGTTGCCAATTTCGGCAGGTATTTCATTCTTTGTTCTTCGTTTCCGTATTTCCAAATCGGGTACATTACCAAGGAAGATTGTACAGATGAAGTCGATCGTACACCGGAATCCCCGCGTTCGATCTCCTGCATGATTAAGCCATAAGAAATCTGGTCTAATCCTGCTCCGCCATATTCTTCAGGAATATAAGGTCCAAAACCACCAATTTCCCCAAGCCCTTTAATAATTTGTTTAGGAAATTCTGCTTTTTGAGCATATTCTTCTATAATAGGAGAAACTTCTCTTTTTACCCATGCACGTGCTGAGTCGCGCACCAATTTATGCTCGTCTGTCAATAAATCGTCAAGGTTATAATAATCTGGGGCTTGAAATAAGTCTGGTTTCATCTTTAGTTAGTTTTACAAAACAAATTTACGTAATAAAAATATAACAAAACAAAGGTAATTTGTTATATTTTAATAACATCTGATAAAAATAAATAAGAATAAGAAGAAGTAATTTTAGTTTATTGGTTTTTTATAAACTATTTTTGAGTCCAAAAACAATATAAATGAGGCTGATCATCTCTTTTTTACTTTTTTTTGTCCTGAATAATTCTTTTGCACAACAAAAGAAAGAATTAACGGAACAAGAATATTTGCTCCTGCAGGATAAAATACGTTTAAATCTTAACGCAAATAGAGATAGTGCTGCAGTCTACGCTTATAAAATGGCAAAGTCTGACAATAATAAGCATATGGCTTTTGCAAATGTTGCATTGGCATACTTATTTCAGTTAAAAGATCATACCGCAAAATCTAAAGAAAAATATAACCTGGCATTTCAATATTTAGATAAAATGCCCGAGTCCAGAGAAAAAATTCAGCTTAAATCTTATCTCTACAATTATGGCGGATTAATAGACGCTTCAAAAGGTAATTATAGTGCTGCTCTTGAAAATTATCAGAAAGGAATGAAAATTTCTGTTCAGATAGAAGACATTATCCAGATTGTAAAATTCAAAAGTAATATTGCTTTTATTAATGATGCAATTGGCAATTATCAATTGGCTATCAAAAACTTAAAGCAAATCAATGATTTTATAGACAAAAATGAAAGTTTCTATACCAAAGAGCAATTTCATACCATAAAGAGTAATAATAATCTTACTCTGGCAGGTTGGTACGAAAGTTGGTACATGAAAAACCAGAATCAGACAACACTACTTGATTCGGCAGCTTATTTTTATAAAAAAACAGTTTCGTATTCTCAAAATTTGCCAATGAACAATATCTCTGCTAAAATAAGTTTAGGGAATGTTTATTATATGAAAAATGATTTTAAGAATGCTGAAAAGACCTACTATAACATTATATTTTTTGCGCAGCAAAATAATTTTAACAGAGAGTATAAAATTGCCACTTACAATCTGGGTAATCTGTATTATGAAATAAAAAAGTATGACAGGGCACTGGTTTTTTTCAAAAAGGTAGATTCTGTTTCCATGGTAGATAATAGAAAAGATGAAAGCTTTTTAAAGTCAAATTACTATCAGGCAAAAATTTATAACATTAAGAAGGAACCTGAATTGGCTTTCAAGCATTCAAAAATCTATTTGGATAATTATGAGAAATCAGAGGCAAAATTAAACAATGAGGCTTTAGAGGTTAATTATAGATTGGGAACCGGTGATTTGAGTAATGAGATGGTTACTATTCAGAAAAAATATGAAAATGACGTTCTTTTGAATAAAGCGTTGAAGATTTTTTATGTTTTACTGGTGATCGGAATTGTCTTTTTGCTGATTAAAAACATCAGAGACAAAAATAAGGCGCATAAAAAAATGAATGCGTTGATTGAAGAATTTAAAGCGAATCTGGAGAAGAAAGAGAATCCTCAGCCCGAAATTGCTGTGATAGAGCAGGAAGAAGATGTATTGCTTAAGAAAGAAAATGCTAATTTGAGTATTGATGAAGCGAAAGAAAATAAAATCGTAGAAAAATTGCTGGCATTAGAAAATAAACTCGAATACTTAAATGCTGATTTTACGTTGTCTTATGTTGCTAAAAAAATAAAAACGAATACAACTTATTTATCCTATGTTGTAAATAAAAGATTTGGAAAATCTTTCGGCGAATATTCGAATGAGCTTAAAATTAATTACGTAATCAATGAGATGATTAGCAATCATATGTATCGCAAATACTCTACTCAGGCTATTGCAGAAAGTGTAGGGTTTAAAAATGCAGTGTCTTTTGCGAAATCATTTCGCAAAAGAACTGGAGTATCTCCAGCTCAGTTTGCGAATAATATTTAATTCGTTTTCAATGATTTTTTTCAGGAGACCTTATCCGTTTCCATTTCCTCCGGTGCCGCTGCCTCCCCCGCCTCTGATGGGGTCTTTTCCATCTACCGGATCTTCTCCGCCTGTTGGATCACCACCCCAAACCATTTTTTGTTGTGTTTTATTTATTTTATCGGCTTTGAAATCTTCGAATTTTAGTTTTTTACTTTTCATAATAATTATTTATTAAAGTTATTCTTTTTATCTGTTTAATTAAAATTTATCCATTTCCGTTAGTTGTCCCCGGACCGCGAACCGGATCTTTTTCTTCCTCAGGAATATTTCCTCCGAGTACAATTTTTTGCTGATTTTTAGATAATTTTTCTACTTCAAAATCTTCGAATTTTAATTTTTTTTTTGTCATGTTTTTGAGTGCTATGGTTTAACTTTTTCAAAACTAGACAAAAAGCAAAACCCTTAATCGAGAATTGGCTTTTTGCGATTTTATGAGCTGTAAAATAGATTTAATAAACTGAAAAACAGAGATTTATACATTTTATTCAGGCTGGTATAATTTATAAATTGTATGTGCTATAATTAATAAAAAGTATATACAAAGGCTTTTTTTTCAAATAAAAACCACAATATTTGCATCGTAGTTATGATTTAAACGCCACAAAAAGATGTTAAAACTGGTTCAGAAATTTCTTCTAATTAACAAGTACTCGGATATAAAAAATGAGTTCAAAGATTTGTTTCTTTCTCATCCAAATTATCCAAGTTTGTTTGCGATAACAGATTCATTGGATTTGTTGTCTGTGGAGAATGCAGCAGTGCGTGTTTCGAAAGAACAGATTGAAAATTTACCATCTAATTTTTTAGCGTATTTTAAAGAAGAACTTACTTTAGTTGAAAGATCAAACGATTATGTTCGCATCGAAACTATAAAAAAAGGAAGTGAAAAAATATCTTATGATAGTTTTCTCCTAGACTGGAATGGTGTAATTGTAGCAATTGAACCGAACAGTACAGTTGGAAGAGAAGGCTTCAAGGATCAATATAAAAATGTAAAATATTATGTTCCGTTATTTCTTTTAATTGGATTATCATTTTTTTACAATAGTTATAATTTTTTCAGTGCTGTATTTTTAACGACATCACTTTTAGGATTATTTGTTAGTATTTTAATTGTTCAGGAAAAATTAGGTTTAAAAAGTGCGATTATTTCAAAGATTTGTAATCTTACCCCTAATGCTTCTTGTAACTCCGTTCTTAATTTTGATGGATCCGGCAGAAAATGGGTTGGTTTTTCAGACTTGCCTTTGATTTTTTTTAGTTCAAGTTTTTTGGCAATCTTGCTTCAGCCTTCAAATTCATCAATTTTTATTGGTTTTTTGAGCTTATTGGCAATTCCGGTTGTTGTAACATCAATCTGGATACAAAAATTTGAAATTCAAAAATGGTGTGTAATGTGCCTGGCAGTTTCAGCTTTGATCTTGGTACAAAGTATAATTTGGTTTGCATCAGATTTTTTTACGCTGAGTTTTAGTTTCGGTAGTGTTTTCCCGTTTTTATTCTCACTGGTTTTTTTAGTAACATTCTGGATGGCTTTAAAACCTATTATTAAGAATATACTAAATGTAGATGGTGACTTAAAAGAGTTGAAAAAATTTAAAAGAAATTTTTCATTATTAAATTTTCTGTCGAAAAAGGTACCATATACTCTAGGATTTGAGGATCTGAGAGGATTGAATTTTGGAAACAGAAACGCAGCAATAAAGTTGTCTGTAATAATAAGTCCAAGTTGTGGACATTGTCACAAGACATTTCAGGAAGCATTTGATCTGGTTTTAAGATTTCCCGATAAGATATTCCTAAATGTATTGTTTAATGTTAACCCTGAAAATATAGATAACCCTTATAAGATTGTTGTCGAGAGACTTTTAACCATAAACAGGGCTACTCCGGGAAAAACAGTAGAAGCAATCTCAGATTGGCACATTAAAAAAATTGGGCTTAAAAAATGGTTGAAAAAATGGCATACAGAACCTGTAAGCATGTTGATAAACCAGGAGATACAAAAACAATATGAATGGTGCTCTAAAAACAATTTTAACTATACACCTGTTAAGATTGTAAATGAGAAAATATTTCCTAACGAATATGAACTAAACGAATTGAAATATTTTTTAAATGATTTTGTAGAGGAGAAAGAAATTGAAGTTTTAGAAAAGACAGCATAGATATAGAGTATAGACCTGAGCTTCAATGTCTTTAAATAGTTGGAGTAGTAACTCACAAAACTTAAAGTTATGTTAAAGAAAATCCTAAACCTTGAAGGAGCTAAAGAGCTTACAAAAGAGGAAAAAAAAGTTATTAAAGGAGGTCTTGCATGTTACGAAGACGGAACATGTCCTAAAGGATCAATTTGTGAATATAATTCCTGGCGTTGTATACGCCCATAATTTGATTTTACAGTTTTAGTACGCAAAAAATAAAGCCTTATTTAAAATTTAGTCATGTTTTTTTTGAATTTGTAGGCGCCTGATCGTGGAACATCGGGCAAATATCCCCACATTGATGATTGGTGTTGGGATTCTCAGGATAATTGGTCACTTGGTTGGTTTTATTTGGTTAGGACTAACCAGTGTACCATCTCCTAGAGAAATTAGTAGTACTAAAATGTATTTAATATAAAAGAGAGTGTAAACTTTCTTTTTTTTTGCAGCAGAATAAAATAGTAGTAAAAATACTATAATTGAATTGTTTAAAAACTTCATAAAGCCTAAACATTTTAAATTGAGAATATTAAAATGTCTAAGAGAACTTTTGAATTAGTAAGAAGTTCAGGAATGAAATATTCATTAATTGGGACTAATCAACAAATAATCTTACTTAAATAAATATTTAACATCAAACAAAATTCAAATTATGAAAAAACTAAAAAACCTAAACGGAGTTGAAATTTTAACGGCAAATCAGCAAAAAGAAATTAAAGGAGGAATTGATCAATATCATTGTTATGCCCCTATTTCTAAAGACCAATGTACTGCAGTTGGTGGAAAATGGAATACGTTCCAGAACATGTGCATTGTTGAGATCGGATCAGAACTATGCGGATAGTTATTTATTAAATATAAAATAGTAAAAGCAGAGAGGAAATTGTTCCTGTCTGCTTTTTTTTAGTTCATAATAATTATTTTTCTTAAAATAGCGCTGGTAATAGAAATAAAATTAGCGTAACAAATTGATATCTAAGGGATTGTTTTGTTTTTGCGAAATTGTTAAAAATAAATTGAATTAAATTTTAAATCTAACATATTATAGTGAGAACCTTCTTTTTTTAAGAATTTTTGTATAATATTGCTATTACATTAAATCAATTTAGAATTGAAAAAATTCACCAATTACAAACAAGCAGATTATAAAGATTGTGGCCCAACGTGTTTAAAAATCATTGCAAAACACTACGGCAAGACAATCCATATTCAGGAGTTGAGGGATCATAGTGAAACGACTCGTGAAGGAAGTAATTTGCTTTTTCTGAGCGATGCCGCTGAGAAAATTGGTTTCAGGACTTTAGGGGTTAAGTTAAGTCCGGAAAGGCTGGAGGAAGCTCCTTTGCCTTGTGTTTTGCATTGGAATCAGAATCATTATGTAGTACTTTACAAAATAAAAAAAGGTATTTATTATATCTCGGATCCGGCTTTTGGTTTAATTGAATATAATAAAGAAGATTTTATTAAATTTTGGATAGGAAACAATGCTGACGAATCTACTCAGGAAGGAATTGCATTGTTGATAGAAGCTACTCCAAAATTCTTTCAGACCGATTTTGACAGAGAAGATAATAATAGTTTTGGATTCGGATTGCTGTCACAATATGTATTGCGATACAAATCATTTTTAATTCAATTAAGTATCGGGTTACTGGCCAGTAGTTTGTTGCAGTTGATTTTTCCTTTTTTAACCCAGAGTATTGTTGATATTGGGATACAAAACCAAAATATTCATTTTATTTATCTGATTCTTTTTGCGCAATTGTTTCTTTTCGCCGGAAGAACAGGTTTAGAGCTTATCCGAAGCTGGATATTACTTCATCTTTCTACTCGAATAAACATTTCGTTGATCTCAGACTTCTTTATTAAGCTAATGAACCTGCCGATCTCCTTCTTTGATGTCCGCATGACGGGAGATATAATGCAGCGTATCAATGATCACCGAAGAATAGAACGAATTTTGACTACGTCATCCTTAAATGTTTTATTCTCTGTAATCAATATGTTCGTTATGGGAGGTGTTTTAGCCTACTTTAATCTCAAGATATTTTTTGTGTTTTTTGCAGGAAGTGTTCTTTATTTCGTGTGGATCACCCTATTTCTGAAACGAAGAGAAATTCTCGATTACAAACGTTTTGCCGAAGTATCTCAGGAGCAAAGTAAAGTAATGGAGCTTATTAACGGAATGCAGGAAATAAAGCTTCATAATGCCGAAAAACAAAAGCGTTGGGGTTGGGAGTATGTACAGGCAAGATTATTCCGGGTTTCAATAAAAGGGCTGATTTTAGAGCAGACGCAAACTATTGGGTCTTCTGTAATAAATGAGCTTAAGAATATTTTTATCATATTCCTGTCTGCAAAATTGGTTATTGACGGTTCCATTACACTGGGTATGATGCTGGCGATAAGTTCAATTGTAGGGAGTTTAAATGGGCCGATTACACAACTTATTGAGTTTGTCCGGGAGCTTCAGGATGCTAAAATTTCATTGGCAAGATTGTCTGAAATTCATGATAAAGAAGATGAAACGCAGCAGGAAGTGCATCAAACCAGTGATGTTCCTTTTGATGCTGATATAGAAATAAAAAATCTATCCTACCGTTATTTGGGATCCGATATTCCGGTATTAGATGATCTGAGTTTAATAATTCCGGCGAATAAGGTTACAGCTATTGTTGGCGTGAGCGGAAGCGGGAAAACAACTTTAATGAAATTACTCCTTAAATTTTATGAACCGGAAAAAGGGGAGGTTAACATAGGCACTACACAATTGAAGAATATTTCCCAAAAAGCATGGAGAGGCAATATCGGGGCTGTCATGCAGGAGGGTTTTATTTTTAGCGATACGATTGCAAATAATATTGCTATAGGAGTTGATAAAGTAGATAAAGAAAGATTGATTTATGCAGCCGACGTAGCGAATATAAAAGAGTATGTAAGTAGTTTGCCGCTAGGGTATAATACAAAAATAGGGGCTGAAGGTGTAGGGATGAGTACAGGTCAGAAACAACGATTGCTTATCGCGCGAGCAGTTTATAAAAATCCGGAAATACTGTTTTTTGATGAAGCCACTTCTGCTTTAGATGCTAATAATGAGAAAGAAATTATGCGAAAGCTGGATATTTTCTTCAAGGATAAAACGGTAGTTGTAATTGCACACCGGTTAAGTACGGTAATGAATGCGGATCAGATTGTAGTTTTAGATAAAGGAAAAATCATTGAAATTGGAAGTCATTCGGCTTTAGTAGAACAAAAAGGGAATTATTTTGAATTGGTTCGAAATCAATTGCAATTAGGAAATTAATCATGGCAGAAGATAATACTACATTCGAATTAAGAAGTGAAGAAGTTCAGGACATTCTCACAAAAGTACCACATTGGATGATACGCTGGGGGACGGTTTTGATATTTACCATACTTTTTATGCTGTTTTTTGTGTCCTGGTTTATTAAATACCCGGATGTTGTAAATACCGAAATTGTTATTACGACCAATATTCCGCCGGAAAAAATAGTTTCTAAAACATCCGGACGTATAGAGGCAATACTGGTTAAAGATAAATCTGTAGTGAAAAAAAATATGATTTTGGCTATCATTGAAAATACGGCCAACTATAAAGATGTCTTTTTGCTAAAAAGTATTGTTGAAGGCTACAGTATCAATGATTCAAAAAAAGATTTTCCATTTGCTTTACTGAAAAATGCGCAATTAGGAGAAATTGAAAGCGCTTATGCTGTTTTTCAAAAAGATTATCAGGCTCAGGAATTAAATAAAAATTTACAGCCATTTGAAGTGGAGAACAGAGCGCAGAATTCAGAAAACATTCAAATTAAGGAGCGATTGGAGATTTTGCAGCAACAGAAAGTAATCAACGAAAGTGAATTACAGCTTCAGAAGAATGAGGTCGCCCGTTTTGAAACATTATTCAATAAAGGAATCGTTTCAACTCAGGAAATGGAAGCTAAAAAGCTAAATTATCTCCAGGCTCAGAAGAATTACAGAAGCCTGTTGTCGTCTATTTCCCAATTAAGATCATCATTGATTGATAATACAAAATCAAGTCAGAGCTCTCATATAAACAGTACTAAAGAAGAAGTTAATCTGGGAAGAAATATGGCGCAGTCCTTTTATCAGTTAAAAAAAGTGATAAAAGACTGGGAACTCAATTATGCTTTAAAATCATCGATTAGTGGTGTTATTACTTTTTTACAAGTATGGACAGAGAATCAAACCATCAATTCAGGAGATAATGTTTTTTCGATAATTCCGGATGCGAAAAATGGATTTGTAGGCAAAGTAAAAGCACCGGCTCTAAATTCAGGTAAAATAAAAGTAGGTCAAAAAGTGAATATCAGACTGGCCAATTTTCCTGATCGTGAATTCGGGGTTTTATATGGTAAAATTCAGAATATTTCCCTGGTTCCGGATAAAGACGGTAACTTACTGTTAGACGTTGCCCTGCCAAACGGATTAGAGACTTCTTATAAAAAACAAATCATATTCCAGCAGGAAATGAAAGGAAGCGCTGAAATCGTAACCGAAGACTTGCGATTGCTCGAAAGGATTTTATATCAGTTTAAAAATATTTTCGAGCAGGTTTAGTAGTAACAGAGTCCTTTTAATCTCACTTGTAGTAATTCAGAACGTTTGATTCTTAGTTTTAATTTAACAAAATAACCCTAAAATGTTTTTAATAAACCTCTTATTTCCTTCCGTTTAAGAGATCAATATTTATCTTTATAAGGTTAGTTTTACATAATCGACTTAATGATTGTTTGGTTATGTACTCATTAATATTTTATGTCATTTAAATTTTTCAACTCCCCCGTTGAATGGCTCTTTTTTTCTATAATTCTAAAATGAATTAAGATATTCTTGCGCAAGAGTAGACATAAGACTCAAGTGTCTTAAAATGATTGAGTTATTACAAATCTATAAATTTTAAATTATGTTAAAAAAAGTTTTAAACTTACAAGGGGTTAAAAAGTTAACTGAAAAAGAGCAAAAATTAATAAAAGGAGGAGATTGGAGTTATTCTGATAAAACTGGCTATTGTGTGAATCCAAGTCCGACATGTGGAGGAGTTTATCCGGTGCAATACCCTGGAAGCTGGTGCTGTGAAAGATAATTATATAATAAGTATAGAGAGGGAGTGATGCTTTCTCTCTATATTTAAATTAAAATTTCAAATAAAAATCCTTAGTCATTTCAATATACTCAGGAGTGTAGTTGTGTCTTTCGATTTCGATAATTAATTCATCGATTTCAATTTCTGCCTTTTCGTTTCTGCTAAAAGCCAATAAACTACGCTTGATACTTGAGGTTGGAGTTCCTTTTACACGTGTAATCTTTAGAGGGTACAATTCGGATTCTCTAGCCAGGGCGATAAAACTTTGTTCTTCTTTGTAAGGAAGAATTAAAGCAAAGATTCCATTTTCAGAAAGCAATAGATCAGCAGCTTCTACTAATTCTTCAAAAGGCATGGCATCCTGAAAACGAGCCAGATCACGCTGTTCATTTTCGGTTTTATAATCTTCGGAATAAAAAGGAGGGTTCGAAACGATTAAATCATATTCATCTTCGGGTTCTTCAATAAATTCATCTAAGCCTGCATGATAGCAAAATAAGCGATCGCCCCAGGGAGAACTTTCGAAATTTTCAACAGCCTGTTCGTAGGCGTCTTCGTCAATTTCCAAAGCATCGATTTGTTCGGCATGAGTTCGCTGAGCGAGCATTAAAGCAATAATCCCGGTTCCGGCACCAATGTCTAAAACGCTAAATGGATTATTTGCTACTGGAGCCCAGGCGCCTAATAAAACACCATCGGTTCCGACTTTCATAGCGGTTTTATCTTGTTGGATAGAGAATTGCTTGAATTTAAACATAAAGATAGAAAATTCCAATTTTTAAAAATTCCAAATTCCAACAGAAGACTATAAATTCCAAAATGAAATTCCAAATTCAAATTGGTAAAAGTAAATTCCTGATGATTTGTACTGCAAAAATAAGATTAAAATCCTAATTAATTATTTTGATGTTTTGGTGATTATTGCCGATAGAATTTTTCGTAATTCTTCTACTTCAAATAATAAAGAATCAGAAATTATTTTTTGATCAGGATTTAATTCATTTAATAAGCGTAGCCAAAATTTAGATTCCTTCGCTTCCTTTCGGGAAATTTTTAATCTAAATAATAAATCCTTGATTTCCCAATTTTTCGTTAGCTTCAAAATAATTAGCTCCTACCGAACCAGATGATCTTATTAATTGTTTACCATCTTCAATATTTGATATCGTTTTTGGTAGGGTTCGAATGTAAAGTCTACATTCCTTTGCAAACAGAAAAGTTCTTTCTTCTAAATCGTAAGGTTTGTTCATGAAGTAAATTCCAATTTTTTAAATTCCAAATTCCAACGTTGGAATGTAAAATTATAAAAAAAGCATCAATAAAAGAAAGTTTTTTCTTTCAAAAATAAATTTCTTTACAAAATAAGAATCAACCTTTTAAGTTTGGAATTTGAAATATCATTCCAAGGCTTCGGGTTGTAATTTAACCTTTAGGTTGGAATGTGGAATTTAAAGAATTTGGAATTTAAAACTACAAGTACATCTCAACCAATCCTTCCGGAAGGTTCATGATCACTTTTTTATTCTCACGATCGATTTTCACTAAAAAATGATCAATCATCGGAATCAGCATTTCAACTTCGCCGTTTAAAACTTCAAAAAGAGGCTGTGCAGTAGTATCATTTACGGCAGCAATTTTTCCAAATACTCCTAAACGCTGGTCTTCGATTTCAAAACCAATTACTTCGTGGAAATAAAATTTGTTGCCTGTAAGTTTTGGCAGCATATTTAAAGGAAGATAAATGGCATTGCCCATAATGGCATCTGCATCTTCTTCGGTGTTCATATCTTCAAAACGAATTCTAAGAAAATCGTTTTTATGCAATGAACTTTTTTCAATAAAAAAAGGAACCAGATGTTTGTTGCATTCAACAAACACTGATTCCAGATTTTCGTATAACTCAGGTTCGTCCGTGTCTAAATAAGCCAGAACTTCTCCTTTGAAACTAAATTTTTTAGCGATTTTACCTAAATAAAAACAATCTTCTTTACGCATTATCGCTAACTAAAATTATGCTTCAGTTGTTTCGTTATTTTCTTCAGCAGCAGGAGCTTCAGTTTCTTCAGTTGATGCTTCAACTTCAGCAACTTCTTCTTCTTCAACTGCAGGATTTGCAGCAGCGATAGCATCAGCTTCAGCCTGAGCTGCAGCAGCTAAACGTTTAGCGTTAACTTCTTGTTCTGCTTTAAAAGCTTTAGCTCTCGCATCAGCTTGCACTTTTGTTAAACCTTCTTTTTTAGCATCAACTTTTCCAGCTTTAGCATCTAACCAGGCAGATAATTTAGCATCAGCTTGTTCTTGAGTTAAAGCACCTTTACGAATACCTCCATCAAGGTGGTGTTTCAATAAAGCACCTTTGTAAGAAAGAATTGCTCTGGCTGTATCAGTAGGTTGTGCACCATTGTGCAACCATTTTACGGCACTATCAATGTTTAGTTCGATAGTTGCAGGGTTTGTGTTTGGATTGTAAGTACCGATTTTCTCTAAGTATTTACCATCTCTTTTTGAGCGTGCATCTGCAGCTACAACCCAGTAAAAAGGTTTTTGTTTTTTACCGTGTCTTTGTAATCTAATTTTTACTGACATAATCTTATGATTAAATTTTGAGGTACTCGACCTCTGTTAATTAAGGGCGCAAAGATATAATTTTTTTCTTAATTCTACGTTCGAAATTGTATTAAATGTCCCAATGGTAAATTATTCCTGATTTTTGTTGTTTTTTGGACTTGTTTTTTAATTATTTCTCTTAAATGAAATACTTTTGCGCTAAATTTATTTTACATGAAAAAATACTTCTATTTTCTTTCATTAATTTTTTCGCTTTCCTCTTGTACAGAAGAGGTGAAATTCAATAATCCGGCTTTTCAAGGTTTAAAAGACAATGTTTTTTGGCGAGCTCAAATTTCTGAGGCTCAAATTGCCCTGGATGATAAAGTAACAATTAAAGGAACGATGGGCTCTGAACAGGTACTGCTTAATTTAGCATCTTCAGAGGAAAAGACCTATTTTCTTGGAGTTGATAATGTAACAAGGGCATCTTACTATTATGAGATTGGCTCAGATGTTTTTTTGTTTAGTACCGGACCAAATATTGGAGAAGGGCAAATAACAATTACAGAATATAATATTGAAAATAAAACCATTTCGGGAACATTTAAATTTAAGGCAGTAAATTCAAATGCAGCCGAAAATGAAAAAACGAATGTAAGTTTTACTGAAGGTGTGTTTTACAAGGTTCCGGTCACTCCCAGCAGCAGTTTCGAAAATTAATTAAATTTTAATTATTTAATTTTTCTAAAATTACGGTGTCAAAATCAAAATAAAAACATAAATAAACTAATATATAGTAGATTAGAGAAAAATAAGATTACATTTGCTACATTATTATAAATAAGTACATATGAACATTTTTGTTGGAAGTCTTCCATTCAGTATTGAGGAAGCAGATTTAAGAGAGTCTTTCGAGGCTTATGGAGCAGTAGATTCAGTTAAGATCATTACTGATAAATTTACAGGAAGAAGCAAAGGTTTTGGTTTTGTTGAGATGCCAAACGATGCTGAAGCTCAAAAAGCAATTGATGAATTGAACGGAGCTACTGTTCAAGGTCGTGCAATTGTGGTTAATAAATCTGAACCGAAACCAGAAGGCGAAAGAAGAAGCTTCAACAATAACAGTCGCGGTGGAGATTCACGCGGAGGTTATGGTGGAGGAAACAGCCGTGGTGGAAATGACCGTGGTGGTAACAGAGGAGGATATTAATATTTTTTTCTAAAATATACAAAAGGGATCAATGTAAATTGATCCCTTTTTTTATGTTTAATAGTTTTTGTTTCAAGTTTCAGGTTTTCGACTTGAAACTTGAAACTTGAAACAAAAATTACCTATAAGTTCGATACAAGCCAATCTCCAACTTCGCTGGTTTTGTATGTTTTTGCACCTTTTACAGCTAAATCTTCCGTAACAAAACCTTGTTCCAAAGATTTATTTACAACCGTTCTGATGGCTTCAGCCTCTTCTTTTAATCCAAAAGCATCTTCGAACATCATGGCTGCAGATAAAATAGTCGCCAACGGATTAGCAATATTTAATCCAGTTGCCTGTGGGTAAGATCCGTGGATAGGTTCATACAAAGAAGTATGTTCTCCAACAGAAGCAGAAGGCATTAATCCCATTGAGCCTGAAATTACCGAAGCTTCATCTGTTAATATATCTCCAAACAAGTTTTCTGTAATCAATACATCATATGAATTTGGCCATTGAACCAAACGCATTGCCACTGCATCTACAAATTCATAAGAAACTGTAACTTCCGGATACTCTTTTTCCATTGCCTGAACGGTTTCTCTCCATAAACGGGAAGTTTCCAAAACGTTTGCTTTGTCAACACAGCATAATTTTTTGCTGCGTGTCATCGCCAATTCGAAACCTTTTTTAGCCAAACGCTGTACTTCGGCTCTGGTGTAAACGCAATTGTCGAAAGCAGTTTCTCCACCGTCTCTTCTTCCTTTTTCTCCAAAGTAGATTCCGCCTGTTAATTCTCTTAAGAAAACCAAATCCGTTCCTTCGATTCTTTCTCTTTTTAAAGGAGAATTATCAATTAAAGAGGGAAAAGTAAAAGTTGGACGAACATTGGCGAACAAACCTAATTTTTTACGCATCAACAATAAACCTTGTTCCGGACGAACTGGTGCGCTTGGATCGTTATCATATTTGGGGTGACCGATTGCTCCAAACAAAACGGCATCGGCAGCCATACAAATTTCATGTGTTTCATCCGGGTAAGGAACCCCAACGGCATCAATAGCACAAGCTCCGGTAAGAGCTGGTGTCCAGGTTATTTCGTGATTGAATTTTTTCGCAATAGCATCAGATACTTTTACAGCTTCATTTATTACCTCAGGACCAATTCCGTCTCCTGCTAAAAGGGCTATGTTAAATTTCATTATTTTTAGTATTTATTGTTTTAAGGTTCAAAGTGGCAAAGGTTCAAAGGCTCAAAGTTTAAAAGCACTAAAGATTAAAAAACCTTTGTGCCTTTGTTGCTATGAACCTTTGTGCCTCTAATCGGTAATCACATTCAGCATTTTTTGGGTTGCAATAATGGCTGCAACCGTCTGGTCTGAGTCTAATCCTCTGGTTTTAAATTCTTTTCCGTTGTTTACCCAGGTAATGATCGTTTCGCATAGAGCGTCGGAACTGCTTCCGGGCGGAATTCGAACGGCGTAATCGATCAGTTTTGGTAATGTTAATTTCTTTTGTTTGTAGATTTTAGACAGCGCATTCATGAAAGCATCAAACTGACCGTCGCCCTGTGCATTTTCTTCGATAACTTCGTCATCAATTTTTAATAGCAAGGTGGTTGACGGGCGCATTCCTTTTGAGTGTACTAATATATAGGACTCAATCGTAATTTTATCCTGATAGGTATGACTGTCCAATACATCGGAAATGATATAGGGAAGATCTTCTTTGGTGACCGTTTCTTTCTTATCTCCTAATTCGATGATTCTTTGTGTAACTAATTTTAAGTCTTCCTGATTTAGTTTTAAGCCCAGCTCCTGAAGATTTTTCTCAATATTAGCTTTTCCCGATGTCTTTCCGAGCGCGTATTTTCTTTTTCTTCCAAAACGTTCCGGAAGTAAATCATTAAAATATAAGTTGTTTTTATTGTCACCATCGGCATGAATTCCGGCAGTTTGTGTAAAAACATTATCGCCTACAATGGGTTTATTGGCAGGAATTCGGTACCCGGTAAAAGTCTCCACCAGTTTGCTCACTGAATACAAGGAGGTTTCTTTTATATTGATACTCACTTCTGGCATGTAATCGTTTATTACGGCCACGGTACTTTCCAGAGGAGCATTACCGGCGCGTTCTCCCATTCCGTTTACGGTCACGTGTAAACCGTTAATGCCGGCTTTTACGGCTTCCATAACATTAGCAACACTTAAATCGTAATCATTGTGAGCATGAAAATCAAAATGGATTTTGGGATATCTCGCTGTAATTTTGGAGATAAATTCAAAAGCCTGCGACGGAATCAATACGCCCAGCGTATCCGGAAGTAAAATTCTTTTTACGGGCTGCTGCGTTAAAAAATCTAAATATTGAAAAACATATTCAGGAGAATTACGCATTCCGTTGCTCCAGTCTTCGAGATACACATTGGTTTCTATATTGTTTTCTTTCGCTAAAGCGATCGCCTGTGCAATTTCGGAAAAATGCTGCTCCGGTGTTTTTTTTAACTGATGGGTGAGGTGATTTAAAGAGCCTTTGGTTAATAAATTCTGAACTTTTGCACCTGATTTTTTCATCCATTCAATAGATAAACCCCCATCTACAAAGGTAAGCACTTCGATTCGGTTAGTGTATCCTTTCTCTTCAGCCCAGGTCATGATGCCTTTTACGCCCTGAAATTCACCTTCGCTCACACGTGCAGAAGCAATTTCAATTCTATCAATATTTAATTCTTCCAACAATAATTGTGCAATGGTCAGTTTTTCTGCAGCAGAAAAAGATACTCCGGAGGTTTGTTCACCATCACGAAGCGTTGTATCCATTATTTCAATTTTTCTTTTTTCCATATTGATATTCTATATTTCTAAAAATGAAATTATAGTAGTTTTGTATTTTTCTCTTCTTTAATTTAGAAAGACCCGACAGGTTTTTGGAATCTGTCGGGTCTAAATAGAGTGAACAAGATTTTTTTAGTACGGAAGTTTATCGGCGAAAGCCACAATGTCTTCTTTAATATTTTGCAAATAATCAATGTCATCAAAGCCATTAACCATATTGTTCTTTTTGTATCCGTTAATAGCAAAAGACTCTTGTTGTCCTGTCGCTAATAAAGTAATGGTTTGATTGGGCAAGTTAATTTCTAATTGAGTATTAGGATCAGCTTCGATAGCTTTGAAAATAGTATCTGCAAATTCAGGGCTAACCTGAACGGGTAAAACGCCAATATTCAAACAGTTTCCTTTAAAGATATCGGCAAAGAAACTTGAAACAACAGCGCGAAATCCATAATCATAAACTGCCCAGGCAGCATGCTCTCTGGAAGAACCTGAGCCAAAGTTTTTTCCTCCAACAAGAATTTTTCCGCTATAAGTGGAGTCGTTCAAAACGAAATCAGCTTTTGGAGTATCATCACTATTATATCTCCAGTCCCTAAAAAGATTGTCTCCAAAACCTTCCCGTTTTGTAGCTTTCAGGAAACGAGCCGGAATAATTTGATCTGTATCTACGTTCTCAATTGGCAGCGGCACTGCGCTGCTGGTAAGTATATTAAATTTATCGTATGCCATTTTTTTTTGCTTTAGGCTGTAGGCTGTAAGCTTTAGGCTTTTCTCTACAGCAATGTTTTTGTATTGATTTTTCAGCTTAAAGCCTAATGCTTAAAGCGTATAGCGAGAATTAAAATAAGTCTCTTGGGTCTGTAAGTTTACCTGTAACAGCAGCAGCGGCAGCCATAATTGGGCTTGCTAATAATGTTCTGGAACCAGGACCCTGGCGACCTTCAAAGTTTCGGTTTGAAGTACTTACCGCATATTTTCCGGCAGGAACTTTATCATCGTTCATGGCTAAACATGCTGAGCACCCAGGCTGACGTAATACAAAACCGGCTTCAGTTAAAATATCCAATAAACCTTCTTCTTTAATCTGAGCTTCAACAACATGAGAACCGGGAACTAACCAGGCGGTAACATTATCTGCTTTTTCTCTTCCTTTCACAATTTCTGTAAAAGCTCTGAAATCTTCAATGCGTCCGTTTGTACAGCTTCCTAGGAAAACATAATCAATTGGTTTTCCAATCATGACATCGTCTTCTTCGAAACCCATGTAGGCTAAAGATTTTTTATAGGTTTCCTCACCGCCTTCAACCTGATTGGCGTTCGGAATATGTTTGGAGATACCAATTCCCATTCCAGGGTTAGTACCATAAGTAATCATTGGTTCAATATCTGAGGCGTTGATGTTTAGTTCCGCATCAAAAACAGCATCCGCATCCGTTTTTAAAGTTTTCCAATACGCAACTGCTTTATCCCAGGCTTCACCTTTTGGAGCGTATAATCTTCCTTCAAGGAAATTAAAAGTTTTCTGGTCAGGAGCGATCATTCCGCCACGCGCACCCATTTCGATACTTAGGTTACAAACCGTCATACGGCCTTCCATCGTCATATTTTCGAAAACATCACCGGCGTATTCAACAAAATAACCTGTACCGCCGGAAGTAGTCAATTGAGCGATAATATAAAGCGCCACGTCTTTTGGACCAACACCTTTACTCAATTCACCATTTACGTTAATGCGCATTTTCTTTGGTTTTGGCTGCATGATACATTGCGTAGAAAGCACCATCTCCACCTCAGAAGTTCCGATACCAAAAGCAATCGCTCCAAAAGCACCGTGAGTAGACGTGTGGGAATCGCCACAAACAATAGTAGCACCCGGCAAAGTAATTCCGTTTTCAGGACCCACTACGTGTACAATTCCATTTTTAATGTGACCTAATCCCCAGTGCGAAATTCCGTATTCGGCAGCATTATCTTCAAGTGCTTTAAGCTGATTGGCAGATAAAGCATCTTCAACTGGTAAATGTTGGTTTATGGTTGGTGTATTGTGATCTGCAGTTGCAAAAGTACGTTCCGGATATAAAACGGTAACGTCTCTGGCTTTTAATCCTAGAAAAGCAACGGGACTAGTAACTTCATGAATGAAATGACGGTCAATAAAAAACACATCCGGCCCATCTTCAATTTTACGTACTACATGTGAATCCCATACTTTGTCAAATAATGTCTTACTCATTTTTTATTTTTTTTAATTGTAATTTCTAACCACAGCAATTTCCTGCTCATTATAATAGGAAAACAAAAGTAAAAAAAGATACTAGGGCGTCAATTTCAATATTTCATTATATACGATACCCAAACCAAAATACAAATTGCGATTGGCATTTATACATTCAGATTTTATCGAAAAAGGAATAGAAAATTGATTTTATTTTTCTTTTTCGGCTTAAATTATTTTCTATTGTTTTTTATTCTGATAGTTTGTGAAATTATCTCAAAATTACTATAAAATAGAGTGTTTTGGTGAAATAAATGTAACAATGTAAGTAAAAATAGTAATAATTATCAGTTTTGAATTCTTTCTTTCATTTTTTAAATTTCAAATAAAAAGTCTTTTTTGATGCTGTTAAAACGAGATTTAAAGCGAGCATTTTCTTCTGTTTTTTAATTGAAATACTACGACATCCAAAGAAGTGATTTTTATCAAATTTTATGTATTTTAAGAGAAATACTGATGAGTTGATAAGAATAATTTTTTGAGTATTAATCCGTTTTCTTTTTCCAAAAAATGACTAAATTTGAACTTCTTCCATATTTGTATTTCGGGATTTTTATAATTCATATAATCAACGTTTTATGTCGACAAAGGACCTGGAATTTGGAATTTAATTTTTGCTATTTAAACTTATGTATTTAATATTCGATACCGAAACAACCGGATTACCAAAACGCTGGGATGCTCCCATAACCGATTCTGATAACTGGCCGCGCTGTATACAGATCGCATGGCAGCTGCATGACGAAATGGGACAATTGATCGAGCATCAGGATTATTTGGTAAAACCGGACGGATTCAACATTCCGTATGACGCAGAACGTATTCACGGAATCTCGACTGAGCTTGCAGAAGCGGATGGAATTACGCTGGCCGAAGTTTTGGAGAAATTCAATATTGTTTTAGGCAAAACCAAATTTATTGTCGGACAGAATTTAGGTTTCGACGTTAACATTATGGGAGCCGAATTCCATAGATTGGGAGTTGATTCTCCAATGGCTTCAATGCCGGTTCTGGATACTTGTACAGAGGTTACTGCTTCTTTATTGCAGCTTCCCGGAGGTCGTGGAGGAAGGTTTAAGTTACCAACCCTGACAGAATTACACAGTTATCTTTTTAATAAACCGTTTGCAGAAGCACACAACGCAACCGCCGACGTTGAAGCAACTACGCGTTGTTTCCTGGAATTAATAAGAAGAGAGGTTTTTACCAAAGAAGAACTGGATGTTCCGAAGGATTATTTTAAGGAATTTCAAAATAGAAATCCACAGGAATTTCCGCTAATTGGTCTAAAACACATCAACTTAAAAGCAGCATCTGATAAAATCAGGGAGCAATTAAGAGCTTTAGAATCAGATGATAAACAAACGGTAGTTTCAGATTCTGACAGAGCAGATTTTAAAGCGGCAAAATATGCGCATTTACACAATCACACCCAGTTTTCGGTTTTACAATCTACTATAGGAATTGCCAATATTGTTTCGGCTACAGCCAAAAACGGAATGCCGGCCGTGGCAATGACCGATACCGGAAACATGATGGGGGCTTTTCACTTTGTGAGCGCCGTTATGAATCACAACAAAGCAGCTTCTGCGAAAAATAAAGCTTTGGTTGAAGCTGGAGAAGAGCCAACAGAAACGGAGATGAAACCAATCGTAGGTTGCGAATTCAATGTTTGCGACAACCATTTGGATAAAAGTAAAAAAGACAATGGTAATCAGTTAGTATTGCTTGCTAAAAACAAAAACGGTTATCATAATCTGGCCAAAATGTCGTCGATTGCGTTTACGGACGGATTTTATTATGTTCCGAGAATTGACCGCGCGATCGTAGAAAAATATAAAGAGGATATCATGGTTTTGTCCGGGAATTTATATGGAGAAATCCAGAGTAAAATCCTGAACGTCGGTGAAAACCAAGCCGAAGAAGCCTTGATTTGGTGGAAAGAGCAATTTGGCGATGACTTTTATCTTGAAGTCATGCGCCACAATCAGGAAGATGAGAATCGTGTTAATAAAACCCTGATTGAATTTTCTCAGAAGCACAATGTCAAGTTAATTGCCACAAACAATACCTATTATTTAAATAAAGAAGATGCCAATGCACACGACATTTTATTGTGTGTAAAAGACGGAGAAAAACAAGCGACACCAATTGGCCGTGGTCGTGGCTATCGTTACGGATTACCCAATCAGGAATATTATTATAAGTCGCAGGAAGAGATGAAAAAACTCTTTGCCGATTTGCCGGATGCGATTATCAATATTCAGGAAATTGTCGATAAGGTGGAGATTTACTCGCTTTATCGCGATGTATTGCTTCCGAAATTTGATATTCCGGAGGAATTTGTAGTAGTTGAAGATGAAGCGGATGGCGGTGTAAGAGGAGAAAATAAATACCTGAGACACCTTACGATGGTGGGGGCAAAAAAACGATATGGAGAAATTACGGAATCTATTCAGGAACGTTTGGATTTTGAGTTACTGACCATTTCGAATTCCGGATATCCGGGTTACTTTTTGATTGTACAGGATTTCATTGCCGAAGCCCGAAATATGGACGTTTCGGTAGGACCGGGACGTGGATCTGCGGCGGGATCTGCCGTAGCCTATTGTTTAGGAATTACAAATATTGACCCGATTAAGTACGATTTGCTTTTTGAGCGTTTCCTGAATCCGGATCGTGTATCCATGCCCGATATTGATATCGATTTTGATGATGAGGGCCGTGGACGCGTTATGGATTATGTAATCAATAAATACGGTAAAAATCAGGTGGCGCAAATTATTACCTATGGTAAAATGGCCACCAAGTCAGCGATTCGTGATACGGCTCGTGTACTGGATTTACCATTGTTTGAAGCCGACAGAATTGCAAAACTGATTCCGGCGATGATGCCTTCAAAATGGAATCTGGCGCGTTTTATCTCTGAAAACGAAGATGAGGTTAAAAAAGCCCTTCGTTCGGATGAGTTTGATAATGTAAAAGAATTAATCGCCATTGCCAATGAAGATGATTTGGCAGGAGAAACCATTCAACAGGCAAAAATCCTGGAGGGATCGATGCGAAATACCGGAATTCACGCCTGTGGTGTAATTATTACGCCATCGGATATTACGAATTTCGTTCCCGTTACCACCGCAAAAGATTCTGATTTATATGTAACGCAGTTTGATAACTCGGTTGCAGAAAGTGCTGGATTACTAAAAATGGACTTCCTGGGTCTGAAGACCCTTACCTTAATAAAAGATACCGTTAAACTGGTAAAATATAGAAACGGAATTGATTTGGATCCGGATACATTTCCGATTGATGATGTTGAGACGTATGCGCTTTTCCAAAGAGGAGAAACAGTTGGAATCTTCCAGTACGAGTCGCCCGGAATGCAGAAATACATGAAGGACCTGAAGCCGACGGTTTTTGGGGATTTAATTGCCATGAACGCCTTGTATCGTCCGGGACCTTTAGAATATATTCCGTCTTTCGTAAGAAGAAAAAATGGGGAAGAAGAAATCAAATACGATTTAGATGCCTGTGAGGAATATCTGGGAGAAACCTATGGAATTACGGTGTATCAGGAGCAGGTAATGCTTTTGTCGCAATCGCTGGCAGACTTTACAAAAGGTGAAGCCGACGTTTTGCGTAAGGCGATGGGTAAAAAACAAAAAGACGTACTGGATAAAATGAAGCCTAAGTTCGTAGAGCAGGCGGTAAAAAAAGGTCATGACGCAAAAGTTTTAGAGAAAATCTGGAAAGACTGGGAAGCCTTTGCGAGTTACGCCTTTAACAAATCACACTCGACTTGTTATGCCTGGATTGCGTATCAGACGGCTTATTTAAAAGCACATTATCCGGCAGAATATATGGCTGCGGTTCTTTCGAATAATATGAATGATATCAAACAAGTATCCTTTTTTATGGAAGAATGCAAACGAATGGGATTGCAGGTTTTAGGACCGGATGTAAACGAGTCGTTTTATAAATTCACCGTAAATGATGAATATGCGGTACGTTTTGGAATGGGTGCTATAAAAGGTGTCGGGTCCGGAGCTGTGGCAACAATTGTAGAGAATAGAAAAGAAGGGAAGTATAAATCGATTTTTGATTTGGCGAAGCGTATCGATTTGCGTGCGGCCAATAAAAAAGCGATCGAAAATCTGGCTTTGGCCGGTGGTTTCGATTCGTTTGAAGGAACAACAAGAGCACAATATTTTCATGATGATGGTGACGGAATTACCTTTTATGAAAAAGCAATTCGTTACGGATCTAAGTTTCAGGAAAATGAAAATTCATCGCAGGTAAGTTTGTTCGGGGAATCAAGTGAAGTTCAGATTGCCGAGCCTGTCGTTCCTCCATGTGAAGACTGGAGCACGATGGAAAAACTGGCCAAGGAAAAAGAAGTGGTTGGAATTTATATTTCCGGACATCCGCTGGACGATTTTAGATTTGAAATGAAATACTTCTGCAATGCCCGATTGGAAGCGCTAAAAAGTATGAATGAATATGTAGGTAAAAATCTAAATTTTGCCGGAATCATAAATAATGTGCAGCATCGTGTTGCTAAGAACGGAAAAGGCTGGGCTGTATTTAATTTAGAAGGATATGATGAAAGTTATGAGTTTAAGATTTTTGGCGAGGAATACTTAAAGTTTCGCCATTTCCTGATTCAGAATAATTTCGCTTTCCTTAAAATAGTAATAAAAGATGGCTGGGTAAATCATGATACCGGTAAAAAATCGGATCCAAGAATGCAGTTTGTTGAGATCAGGCAATTACAGGATATTCTGGAAGCCTTTGCCAAAAAATTGGTTTTATTGCTGAATATTAAAGACCTGCAAACTGAATTTATTCATAAACTGAGTCATTTATTTAATGAGAATAAAGGAGATAATACTGTGACTTTTGAAATCATGGAATTAGAAAATATAAAACGTTTGGTTGCGGTTGAAACTCCAACTGATTTTGAAGGAACTGATGATGCTGTTTTTGAACAAGAAAACGATAGTGACGATACCCCGCTGGAAGAAACTAAAATTCAGGAAGTAAATGAAGTTGAAGAAATTAAGGTCGTGACCAAATTAACGATGCCAAGTCGCCGGTTAAAGATTAAAATTTCGACAGAACTATTACAGGAATTAGAGAAAATGCAGGTAAATTTCAAGTTGAACTAAATTTTAACAGTTAAAATTTAAAAGGATGCGTTTTTTTTTAGTTAAAAATATGCATGCATAATACTTTTTTAGTAATATTGCTCGAAATTATAACGATTTCGCTACAAGTCTCACTTAGCAAACTGTAAGATTGTGTTAAAATAATCTAAGTTTGTATAAATTAATTAAATCAGAATTATGAAAAAGAACCTATTTTTATTAGGATTATTAGTTTGCTCTATGGCCACAATGGCGCAGACAGAAAATGCAGATAAACCAGAGAGCTGGTATTTTAAATTGGGAGGATCATATTTTATTCAAACTGCGGCAACTGAATTTCCAATTGTAAATGGTCAATTGCCTAATACGGATGTTTATGGACCGAATGGAACTACTTTAATTTCGAGAGAAACAAATCATGGTTCATTTGGAGAGGGTTTTCGTTCTGGATTAACTGCAGGTTACCGTTTTTCAACGCGTTTAGGAGTTGAAATGGGAATTAACTATTATTCTAGTGCTGATAAATTGATGGTTCAAACTACGAATCGTTTAGTTGCTACTGCGCCAACAAATATTTTTGTGTCCGGAGATGCTGTAGGAAAAATCAAAGCTTGGGATTTATCACCTGCATTAGTGCTATTTTTGGGAGAAACTAAAGGTTTTGAGCCATATACAAAAGTAGGAGTTATTGTTCCTATTCATGGAGATTTAACTATTAAGACTAATCGTGAGTATTCTACTGCAGCAGGCGTAATGGCAAAAACGTATTCTGAAGATGTTGTAAAACCTAACCCAACTATTGGTTTTATGGCTGCAATTGGAAGTTCTTATAAATTAGGCAAAAAAATAGCTTTATTTGCTGAAATTGAATACAGAAACTTTACTGTTCACGGAAAAACAAAAGAAACTACTGTATTTACAGAAAACGGAGTGGATAAATTGCATACACCATCTACTTTTAGACAAGATGCTTCTTATTCTGCTATTCATACTAATTACGTGGATAAATTAACTACAAGTTCTAATAGTAAAGTAACTAATACAGCTGGTTTTGATGATACAAAAGCTACTGATGATATTAGTTCTTATGTTGGAATTTCTGGTGTAGGTTTGACTATAGGTCTTAAATACAGCCTGTAATTTTATAAAGTTTAGTTTTTAGAAAAAGAGGATATTCATTTCGAATATCCTCTTTTTTTGGTTTTGTGTCATTTCGACGAAGGAGAAATCACACTAGATGATCGACAAAGATTGGTGATTATAGCTACGGAGTTTCTTATGCGATTTCTCCCTTCGGTCGAAATGACAAATTATCTGATATTGTTCTATTTCGAATTTCTAAATTCCTTCAGCACTTCATCAATAACCCAGGTTGTTCTGGCTGCCGAGGTTCCTTTTGATGGAGAAAATCCTTCGTTACCTAAAAGTTCTGCAACAACAGTTTCGATAAAAGGCTGCTGAATGTGAAGCGGATTTTCGATCGTAATACTTTCTTGCTCACCATTTGTATATTGAATATGTATTGGATCATTTCCGAAAGTTGAAAAAGAGATTTTTCCTTTATCACCTACGATGTCAGTATTGTCATAACGCTCAAAACTCGCAAAATTCCATAAACCGGTTCCGTGAATCCCGTTTTCGAATAAAAAGGACATCGAAACCGAATCTTCTGCAGGATACGCTTGAAGCTGAGAACTCGCATGTCCGCGAACGGATTGAATTGGTCCCAATACAAAATCAAGAAAATCCAGAGTGTGGCACGCTAAATCGACAAATATTCCACCGCCTGAAATGTGTGGCAAAACGGTCCAGGGCAAATTGATTTCATCATCGTAACGTTCTTCAAAAGGATGATATAAAACGCAATTTACATGTCTTACAGCTCCTATTTTCCCTTGATCGATTAACTCTTTTATTTTTAGGAATCGCGGCAAGCTTCTTCTGTAATAAGCGACAAATAAAGGGACATTGTGCTTTTTACAAACGCTTATCATTTCGTTGCATTCTTCAAACGTGAGCGCCATTGGTTTTTCCACATACACCGGCTTTCCGGCTTTGGCGCACAAAATTGTATATTCTTTATGAGAAGATGGAGGAGTAGCAATATAAACGGCATCGACTTCGGGATCGTTAATTAAATCTACGGCATTCGAATACCATCTTGCCACATTATGACGTTTGGCGTAATCTTCGGCAAGGGCAGCATCTCTGCGCATTACGGCTACTAAGGCTGAGTTTGGAGTTTTCTGGAAAGCAGGTCCGCTTTTTACTTCGGTTACATTACCACAACCGATAATTCCCCATTTTACAATTTTCATTTTTTTGGTTTTTTAGTTATTTCAAATTTAAGAGAAAAGGATTGCTTAAAAAAGGAGGTTAGATAAAATTAAAAAAGTTTCACGCAGATTGAGCAGATTTTGCAGAAAAAAAATAAATCTGCTCAATCTGCAAAATCTGCGTGAAAAAATAGCCACGATTTACAAATGTTCTCCAATTAAAATTCGCGATAATTCGTGCCATTCGTGGCAAAAAAAATCATTTTAACTCTTAAATCTGGGGCTATAAAAACAGACTTAGTTTTACTTTTTCGGTAAAGCTTTGAAGCCCATATTGTAAAGCGTAAACGCCTGAATGTCTACATTTTCCTGAATAGTGGCCGCAACAGATTTCCCTGCTCCGTGACCGGCTTTTACATCAATACGGATTAAAACAGGATTGTCTCCCGTTTGTTTTTCCTGCAATTCAGCAGCAAATTTAAAACTGTGCGCAGGAACAACACGATCATCATGGTCTCCTGTAGTTACCATAGTTGCCGGATAATGAACTCCTTTTTTAACGTTTTGAACCGGTGAGTATCCTTTTAGGTATTCGAACATTTCTTTGCTGTCCTGAGCAGTTCCGTAGTCAAAACCCCAACCCGCTCCGGCAGTAAAAGCGTTATAACGCAACATGTCCATAACTCCAACAGCCGGTAAAGCTACTTTCATCAAATCAGGACGCTGAGTCATTGTAGCGCCTACTAATAATCCTCCGTTTGAACCTCCGCGAATGGCTAAGAAATCGGATGAAGTATATTTTTGGGCAATCAGATATTCAGCGGCAGCAATGAAATCATCAAATACATTTTGCTTTTTCAGCTTCGTTCCTGCATCATGCCATTTTTTACCGTATTCGCCTCCGCCTCTTAAATTGGCAACAGCGTATACGCCTCCGTTTTCCATCCAGACTGCATTTGCAATACTGAAACCTGGCGTCAGGCTGATATTAAATCCACCGTAACCGTAAAGAATCGTCGGGTTTTTACCGTCTAATTTTAATCCCTTTTTATAGGTAATAATCATTGGTATTTTTGTCCCGTCTTTTGAAGTATAGAAAACCTGTTTTGATTCGTAATCCTCGCTTTTGAAGTCTACTACCGGTTTTTGATAAATTTCCGATTTTCCCGATTTAGGATCAAAAGAAAAGATAGTTCCCGGAGTAGTATAATTGGTAAAGCTGTAGTAAAGAACCTTTTCTTCCTTTTTTCCTCCAAATCCTCCGGCAGTTCCAACAGCAGGAAGTTTGATCTCACGAACTAATTTTCCGTTATAATCATATTGCAATACCAATGAAACAGCATCTTTGGTATAATTCGCAAAGAAATATCCTGAACCGGTTGAGGGAGCTAAAACATTTTCGGTTTCTTTGATGAAATCTTTCCAGTTTTCCGGTTTCGGGTTACTGACATCTGCGGTGACAATTCGTTTATTAGGTGCGCCTAAATCAGTATCGATAAACAATTTACTGCCTTCATTTTCAATAATCTGATTGTCGCTGTTAAAGTTGTCAACAATAGTAATAATCGGACTGTCCGGTTTGGATAGATCTTTAATGTACAATTCATTTCCGTAAGTAGAATTTGCTGCCGAGATAATCAGATATCGATCATCTTCTGTAACAGAACCACCAACATATCTTCTTTTCTGATCTGCTCCAAAAATTATTTTATCGTCTTTTTGTGAAGTTCCCAATTTGTGGAAATATAACTTATGCTGATCTGTTTTGGCAGATAATTCGCTTCCTTTCGGTTTATCATAGCTGGAATAGTAAAAACCTTCATTTCCTAACCAGGAAACACCGCTAAATTTCACATCGACGATGGTGTCTTCTAACACTTTTTTCGAAACAGCATCAATGATAATAACTTTTCTCCAGTCGCTTCCTCCTTCAGAAATGGAATACGCTGCTTTTGATCCGTCTTTAGAGAAATTTAAACCGCCAAGAGAAGTAGTTCCGTCTTTCGAAAAAGTATTGGGATCCAAAAAGATTTCATCTTTACCCTTTTCTCCTTTTCTATAAATCACAGATTGATTCTGAAGTCCGTTATTTTTAGAGTAGTATGTAAATTTTCCTTCTGTAAACGGGGCACCTATTTTTTCGAAATTCCAAAGCTTTTCCATTCGTTTTTTAAGCGCTTCTCGAAATGGAATTTTATCTAAATAACCATAAGTTACTTCATTTTCAGCCTTTACCCAGGCTCCTGTTTCGATTGATTTATCATCTTCAAGCCAGCGATACGGATCATTTACTTTGGTGTCGAAGTACGTATCGATTGTTTCTCCTTTTTTGGTTTCGGGATATTTAATTTTATTTTGTCCAAATGAAATTCCTGCAGTAGTGATAGCCATTATAAGAATTGTTTTTTTCATCGTTAAGGTTTATGGTTGTAGCAAAAATAGCACTTTTGGATTAAATAATTTTAAACCATATAAGTAATATAAGTTCATTTAATTAAGCATGCTTATATTTACTTATATGACTTATATGGTTAAAGAAAATTACAAGTTGAAGTTAACTCCTAACACAATGTTTCTTCCAATATTCGGAATACCGTCTGTTTTTAATCTGGAGAGATGTGCAATGTATTTTTTATCGAATAAATTATTTCCATTCAGGTTGATGTCGAAAGCGGTTTTCCCTAGCTTAACCGTTCCTCCAAAACCTAAATTTACTAATGTATACCCTTTTGAAGCAGTCTCAAAACCACTCACATTATCCTGATCAAAAGTAGACGAAACGTTCAGGGAAGCAAATCCTTCCTCCAGCCAATTTTTGATTTTGAACTCCGTTCTAAGCGTGTTATTCCAGTTATTAGCCGGAATTAAAGGTAAATAATCGTTATTGTCTTTTTTACCGGTTACCGTTTCAAAGCTGGTTTCAAAATGCAGCCAGTCCAGCGGGTGAGGGTGAAAGTGAAGTCCAACTTCACCACCGTATAGTTTGGCATTGTCCTGAATATAGGCAAAAACATCATTGTCTTCTAAGGTTTGCCCTGTTGGAGAAGTGTAGATATAGTTGTTTATATGATTGTAAAATCCGTTGATGAAAAACTCAAAATGCGAATTTTTGTATTCCAGGTTCAAATCTGTCTGAACGTTTTGCTCGGTTTTTAAAGCCGCGTTTCCAATTTCGTATCTGTTGGTTCCTTCGTGAACACCATTTGACGTTAATTCGGCTAAGTTTGGTGCTCTGAATCCTGTAGCGACATTTAAGCGAAGCGTCAGGGGCTCAGCCAGTTTGGTTTTATAACCTAATGAAGCATTAAAACTGTCAAAAGAGCGGTCTAAAGCCTGAAAATAACCTTCTTCATCTACAATTCCATGAGCCTCAGAACTCACATTTCGGTTGTCAAAACGTAATCCGGCCTGAATAACACTATTGTCCCATTCGTAATTTGCGGTTCCAAAAACGCCAAAATCATTGGTAGTGGCATCCGGAATCAAATATTCTTCACCTGAATTGGTATTCGTTTGATGCATTCCCTGTACGCCAAGAATGGTTTCAATTTTACCAAATTTCGGGAAATGATATTTTACATTATAATTCAAAGTGTTCAGCTTCATGTGTAAAGACGCAACATTACTGTCTTCAAATTCACTTCGGTCATTGGAAATATAACCCAAATCAACGTCTAATTTCGAATTTTCAAAAAAGATCACATTGTTTAAACTCAATAAGTGATTGAAAATTCCCTGTCTCGGAAATTGTGTGTCTTTACTTGAAGATTGTTCCGCGATTCCGTCTTCGGGAATACCAATATCCAATTTATTGTAATTGTATCGTAATACACTGGAGAAAGTGGAGTTACTGTACCCGATTCCGGTTTTAAAATCAGTTTCGTTGTAACGTGAATTGGTCACGCGGTCTCCGTCGGCAATTTTATAATCGGAATGTGTGTTGAAACTTCCGCGGGCTAAGAATTTCCAGTTGTCTGTAGACGTTTTTAGTCCAATAGATGAATTACTTCCCTGTGTATTGGTAAAGTATTTTTGACTGAAATTGGCTTTAAACGTATTCGCATCAGCAAATTTTTCAGGATTAAAGTATAAAACCCCGCCCAAAGCATCCGATCCGTACAATAAAGAAGCTGGGCCTTTAATGACTTCAACGCTTTCGATTCCGGCATCATTTAAACCTAATCCATGTTCGTCTCCAAACTGTTGATTTTCTATACGAACACCTTGGGAATACACCAAAACACGATTCCCGCTAAGACCTCTGATGACCGGCTTCCCGATAGAAGTTCCCGTTGAAATCTGAGAAACCCCGGGAATGGTTGCCAGACCTTCGATTAAAGTTGATGTTCCTTTTTGCTGTAATGTTTTGATGCTTTCATGTTCCACTTTCATTACGTTTTGCGATTGCAGTTTATTGAAAGGCGTAGATACAATTACTTCATCCATCTCAAAGATAGACTCCGGTAATGTGACGTCCAGCGTATTCTCTTTTAGTAGTTTGGCAATCGTTTTGTTTTGCGTGGTGTAGCCGACAAAAGTAAAAGAAAGGCGTAAACTTCCGTTTGGAAGATTCGTAAATTCATATTTTCCGTTGACGTCAGTGGTGGTGCCTTTATGTAATTCCGGAGCATAAACAGAGACTCCCGGCATTGGCTGGTTTTGAAGATCGGATACGGTTCCGGACACGGAATTTTGAGCTGAAAGCAGCCCTGAAAACCCTAAAACAAGGGCTAATATTATTTTTTTCATTTGAAAATGATGCTATAGTTAAATGGATTTTTCTTTTAAAATAAACACCAAAATAATAGTAAAGTCTGCCGATCCTGATACTGTCAGGATGGGGAAACCCAATGCTTTTTTGAAATGTAACTTAAAAGATTTTTGATTTTATTTCGATGTTTCGAAATTTAAGCAACTATAGCTTTTGGAGGACCGCGCAATAAATAAGCACTTTCTGAAAATGGAAATATTTTTTCTGAAAGAGCAAAGAAATAAGGTATTTCCTTGTTGGAAACAGTAAACTGAAATGAAAATTCTTCCGGAACTAAGTAGCTTCCAAAAGAAAAATGGCACACATAACAAAGATCATAATTATGATGCTCATGCGTGATCTCGCCACTTGGGTCGCTATAATCGTGATGGCACTGTTTCTCTGAAAGTTGTTTTACAATATGCTCATAACTGTGTATCGACTGAAACAATATTGAGAACAATACTGTCAGGGCCAAAGAAACACTTAATATGAGCTGCTTTTTCTTCATTCTATGCAAAGGTATAAAAGAGCAGTCAAAAATGGAGCAATTTTTTTAAATTCTATTGTTGATTCATTAAAACTAGTGCAGGAAATCGTTTTATTTTTAAAGAAAAAGAGAATTATTGCTTTCTAATCGGCTCTTGAGCCGGCATTATATTATATTTGTAAGTGAAATAAATCATCTTCAAAAAACGTTTACTTGAAAAACTCTTTAAAATCAAAATACGATATGAGATTACTTTTTAGCTGTTTATTTTTAGTGTCGTTTTTTACTGTTTTTTCTCAGGAAGAAACAAAACCTAAAATAGAGCCAATCGTTAAAATCGATTCGTTATACCGTGAAGATCAGTTTTACTTTTCTGTTACCTATAATCTTTTTGCCAATATTCCTCCCGGCCTTAAACAGGATAAATTTTCAGTGGGACTTTCGGCTGGTTTTTTGCGCGATATGCCCATTAACAAAAAAAGAACCCTTGCCTTTGCTACAGGTCTTGGTTTGAGTTATCAGAATTTCTTTCAGAATTTTACTATTTCCAGAGACGGTCAGGGCGAAATAGTGTATGGGGTAAATGATTATAATGAAATTGTTTCCAATCGATACAGGCAATATTTGATAGATCTTCCTATCGAATTCCGCTGGAGAAATTCAACGTATGAAAGTTATAAGTTTTGGAGAGTTTACGGAGGACTTAAAGTCAGTTATGCGTTCTCTACTAAATCTGCTGTAGATGATGGTGAGATGACTTATAAAATCAACAATAATCCGGATATAAATAAACTGCAATACGGTACTTATCTTGCTGCGGGCTACAATACCTGGAATGTTTATATCTATTACGGATTAAATCCATTGTTTAAATCCTCAGTTAAAACCATTTCCGGTCAAAACGTAAACATTCAGACCATCAATGCCGGTTTGATTTTCTATATTTTATAACCACAAATACAGGAATAAAATCTGGGGAAGGGTCCCGGCCAAAAGACCAATAAGTAATTCTTTATGGGTGTGAGCTTCCATTTCCAGACGGGATGAAGCTACTGCACCCGTTAATAGTACAGCCAAAGCCGTCCAATACGGATTTTGCATTTGCAGATGAATGTTTAGCCCGATAATAAAAACAGTCAGCCCGCTAATCGCCAGCATGTGGAGGCTTGCTTTTATTTTAAAAAGAGAAAGCACTAATGCAACAATGGTACTGAATAAAGCGCCAAGGAAAAAGAAATGAAGTTCAGGATAACGGGTGATAATAATACTTCTTTTTACCAGTAAAATGTATAAAAAGCATTGTAAGATAAGCGGAATTCTGCGCTGGGAAATTTCGGGAACCATGACCGATTTTATATGTCCGGTGGAGCGCAGTAACAGGAAAAACAATACCGGTACTAAAACGGTTATGATCAGAATTTGAAATAAAACATAATATTTTTCCCTGTTCGTAAAAATATCCTCTTTGCAGTACAGATAAAATAAAGTAGCATACACCGATATAAAAATCGGATGAAGGATATAAGAAAACAGGGGCAGGATTTTTTTCAAAACAAGGTAATTTGAGGTGTTAAACAAATATAATAAAATAAAGTTTTTTGCTGTGAATTTCATAAGTTTTCACAGATCAAATTATTTTAAGGGCACTTTTTTGCCGTAATCAATCCTTGTATTTTTAAGAGAATCACAACTCTTTTCTGTCTTTAATGTTTTAAATTTGACAAAAAGATTTTTAAATGAGCATAGACTTAAAAAACCTGATTCCTGTTCTTCAGGCTGAATGGATTGGTTTCAATACAGCTACTTTTGTAGATCATGTTTCGATCGACAGCCGTTCCTTACAAAACGGATCAAAAACTTTGTTTATTGCACTGTCGGGTGTAAATAATGATGCTCATTTGTATATTCCCGAACTTATCGAAAAAGGCGTTCAGAATTTTGTCGTGCAATATATACCTGAAAATGCCAAGGGAAAAGCCAATTTCCTGGTGGTGAAAAATAGTCTGAATGCCCTACAGCAATTTGCTGCTTATTACAGGGATTTATTCCATTTCCCTATTATCGGATTAACCGGAAGCAACGGCAAAACGATCGTAAAAGAATGGCTTAATTTTTTATTGAGCCCCGATTACAATATTATCAGGAGTCCTAAAAGTTACAACTCGCAGGTTGGAGTTCCATTATCTGTAATTGCCATTAATGAAAAACATAATCTGGGAATTTTTGAAGCCGGAATTTCTATGGTTAATGAAATGGCCCATCTCGAGCAAATCATCAAACCGAATATTGGCGTTTTAACCAATATTGGCTCAGCTCACGATGAAGGGTTTCAGAATTTAGAACAAAAGATCAGCGAGAAACTCCAGCTTTTCAAAAGGGCAGCAGTAATTATCTATCAAAAAAGTGAACTTGTTGATGGATGTCTGGCTTCTTTTTTGAAAGAAAATCAATTACAGGACAGAGTACTTTTTTCATGGAGTTTCACCGATAAAACGGCAGATGTTTTTATTCTTAAAAAAGAGAGTAAAAACGATAAGACAATTATTCAGTATCAATATCAAAACGGGATTTTTGATTTAGAAATTCCTTTTCAGGATTCTGCTTCTATCGAAAATGGTATTTCCTGTTTGTTGGTTTTGCTGTATTTCAAATATGACGCTGCAACAATTCAAAATCGAATGCAGTTGTTATATCCGGTAGAAATGCGCCTTGAAGTAAAAAACGGAATAAATAATTGCAGTATTATTGATGATAGCTACAGTTCCGATTTTCAGTCGCTCAAAATTGCTCTGGATTTTCTGGAAAGCCAGAATAAGAATGCTTCTAAAACGGTTATCCTATCCGATATTTTTCAAAGCGGATTTTCAAACGAAGAATTGTATTCGAAAGTAGCACAATTAATCACCGATAATAAAGTAAACCGTGTAATTGGAATTGGAAATACGATTTCATCCTTCTCAGACAAATTTTCAAACGCCGTAATGTTTCAGACCACAGCCGATTTTATAGACAGTTTTGAAAGTCTGAATTTTGCCAATGAAACCGTTCTGATAAAAGGAGCAAGATCCTTTCAGTTTGAAGAAATTGTGACCCTGCTGGAAGAGAAAACACATGAAACGATTCTTGAAATTAACCTCAATTCCATCAGTCATAACCTGAATTTCTTTAAAGCCAAATTAGCGTCTCAGGTAAAAATGATGGTGATGGTCAAGGCTTTTGGCTACGGGAACGGAGGTTTGGAAATTGCAAAATTATTAGAATATCATAAAGTAGATTATTTGGGTGTGGCTTTCGCCGATGAAGGAATCTCGCTTAGAAACGGCGGAATCCAATTACCGATTATGGTTTTGAATCCGGAATCGACAAGTTTTCCGTCAATTATTCAATACCAGTTGGAACCGGAGATTTATAGTGTGAAAGGATTAAATGCTTTCCTGAAAATCGCACGTGAAAAGAACCTGAAAAACTTCCCAATTCATATCAAATTAGATACCGGAATGCATCGTTTGGGTTTTGAAGAAAATACGATAGATGAATTAATTGCCACTTTAAAAGGAAATTCAACCGTTCGCATACAAAGTATCTTGTCGCATCTGGCAACCAGTGATGATATGAATCATTATGAATTTGTGCTTTCCCAAGTCCGGTTATTTGAAAGATTATCGTCTAAATTAATGTCGGAATTAGATATAAATCCGATCCGTCATATCCTCAATACCTCCGGAATCAGTAATTTTCCTGATGCCCAATATAATATGGTGCGTCTTGGAATTGGTTTGTACGGCGTTTCAAACGATTCTCTGGAGCAGAAATACCTGGAAAATGTGGGGACTTTAAAATCGATTATCTCACAGGTCCGTACCATTCCGGCAGGAGACAGCGTTGGGTATGGCCGTCGTTTCATGGCACAGAAAGAAACTAAAATCGCAACCATCCCGATTGGTTATGCCGATGGAATTTCGAGGTTATGGGGAAATCAGGTCGGTTATGTAAATATTAAAAACCAAAAAGCACCCATTGTTGGCAGTATCTGTATGGACATGCTGATGGTGGATGTCAGTGAAATGGATTGTAAAGAAGGAGATTCAGTTGTTATTTTTGGAGAAAATCCAACCGTAACGGAGATTGCAGACGCTTTAAAAACAATACCATACGAAATTTTAACGAGTATTTCGCAACGGGTGAAGCGCGTTTTTTTCAGATAGATTTCAGGAACTTTAGAGAAAATTACGTATTTTCGGTATCAATTAATCATTAAATAAAGAGAGAATTATGGGAATGTTTTCAGAATTTAAGGAATTTGCAATGAAAGGCAACGTAGTCGATTTGGCTGTCGGGGTTATAATTGGAGCTGCTTTTGGAAAAATTGTAAGCTCATTAATTGAGAATGTTATTACACCATTGATATTGAAGCCTGCTTTAGATGCTGCACATCTGTCTACCATAGAAGAACTGACAGCTTTTGGAGGAGTCAAATACGGTTTGTTTCTTTCGGCAGTCATTAACTTTGTAATTGTTGCCTTTGTATTATTCCTGATTATTAAAGGAATAAATAATCTTAAAAAGAAAGACGTTCCGCCACCACCTCCGGCTGGCCCAACTCAGGAAGAGTTATTGATCCAGATTAGAGATCTTTTAAAAAATAAACAATAATATAATACCGCTACACTAAGTCTAACTTAACCGTTCCTTAATTGGGACGGTTTTTTTGTTTTTGTTTGTTTTGTAACATTTTGTTATTTTTTGTGAATCGTCTTGTTTTGATTTTTATTATGTATACTTTTGCATTGTAATTTAGATTAATTCATACTAAAAATATAAAAATGAGAATAGCGGTTGTAGGTGCCACTGGTATGGTTGGCGAAGTAATGCTGAAAGTTTTAGCGGAAAGAAATTTTCCTGTTACAGAATTGATTCCTGTTGCTTCTGAGAAATCAATTGGAAAAGAAATTGAATATAAAGGTCAAAAATATAAAGTTGTAGGATTGCAAACCGCTGTTGATATGAAAGCTGATATTGCAGTTTTTTCCGCAGGAGGAGATACTTCATTAGAATGGGCTCCAAAATTTGCAGCTGCCGGAACTACAGTGATCGATAATTCTTCTGCCTGGAGAATGGATCCGACCAAAAAATTGATTGTTCCGGAAATCAATGCCTCATCCTTAACAAAAGAAGATAAAATTATTGCGAATCCAAATTGCTCAACTATTCAGATGGTACTGGCATTGGCACCTTTGCATAAAAAATACAATATCAGAAGAATTATTGTTTCTACGTACCAATCCATCACCGGAACAGGTGTAAAAGCGGTAAGACAATTAGAAAATGAATACGCGGGAATTCAGGGTGAGATGGCTTACAAATATCCTATTCATAGAAATGCAATTCCACATTGTGACAGTTTTGAAGACAACGGATACACGAAAGAAGAAATGAAATTAGTTCGTGAGACTCAAAAAATCCTTGGCGATAATACCATCAGAGTTACGGCAACTGCTGTACGTGTACCGGTTGTTGGAGGTCACAGTGAGGCTGTAAACGTTGAGTTTACCAATGATTTTGATGTAAATGAAGTGCGTGAAATTTTACACCATACTGATGGAGTAGCGGTTCAGGATAATATAGATACTTTTACGTATCCAATGCCTCTTTACGCTGAAGGTAAAAATGATGTTTTCGTTGGAAGAATCCGTCGTGACGAAAGTCAGGAAAACACTTTAAACATGTGGATTGTTGCTGATAACCTAAGAAAAGGGGCTGCAACAAACACCATTCAAATCGCTGAATATTTAATTGCAGCAGGTTTGGTGTAATAAATAGAGGTTACAAAAGTTGTTATAGAGAAAGCCGTGATTATGTTTCGTAATTACGGTTTTTTTGTGTGATGTTATGTTATATTTGATTTGTAAATAGAATTAAGATGCAGGATATAAATATAAAATACATTGAAGATAATTATCTGGAAGCCGAAGCGATTATCAAAATAACAAAGATTACTTCGGATAAATTAAAGCAACTTATTGAAGACAAACTCATTCCTGAACCTTCATACGTTGTTAACTCAGAAATAAATATCAGTTCTTCCTTAAATGATCATTTTAAGGTTGTTAATTCTAAAAAGTATTTTCCAAAAAGCATTGTGAAACTTATTGAAAAAAATGTTGAGAATACTAATCCTGAAAAGTTTAAAAGCGAGTTTAAGGAAAAGTTATTGTCTAATTTAACCAATCATAATCACAAAAAATTCGCGTACGGAAATACTTTTGATGAAAATGGGAAAATAGATCTTATAAAAGCAGATAAGGCACTCGAAGAAGAATGGGATTATTTCTGCAAAGGGATTTACGGAATCTGTACTCTACAAAGTAATGAGGAAGCCATTATCGAAAAAGAAATCGCAATAAAAAGAATATTAGATTTCATTGAAAATAAAGATTCAGCTATAAGCAAAGAAGAAATAAATCATTTAAAAGAACTGAATGATGCATTCAATAAATATACAAGTCATTTTGCGCCTTATCAGCGTGAGTTAAGCAGCAGAGGAAAATATTTGGATAAATTGCTAAAAGAGTTTTCTTTGGAAGAACTTATTAAAAAATACAATTAAAGATTGAAAGCAAATAACTTATGACGAATATTAAAAATTTATATGACTACATTGATTTGATTAAAATTAGAACAGCGATATATATTGGAGAATATTCCCTTTCAGCATTATATTTTCATATTAATGGATACTTGACTGCTTGTAGTATAAAGGGAATTGATGAAAAATTAGAGCCGGATTTTGGTTTATTTCATGATTTTGTAGCAAATTATTATTTACGTTCTGAATCTACTCCAGGCTGGAGAAATATAATATTGGCTGAATATTTTGGAAATGAAGAGATGGCTTTGGATGCATTCTTTAATCTATTTGATAGTTTTAGAAAAAATAGCATATCCACAAATTCTAAAGAAATTCTTCGTCGTCTTCTTGAGAAAATGATTTTGAATGAAAATAATTCAGATCTGTTGCAATCACAATTTTCAGTTAGTAGCTATAATAAATTTAAGGATTTATTGATCCGAATAGCTTTTGTAGAATTTTCGTTTGAATACGATGATATACTTCTTGAAATTAAGGAATTAGCTGGCGATTCTAAAGATTTAAAGTTGTTGATTGAAAATTAAATAAAAAAGCGAGAACCTAAATTCTCGCTTTTTTTGATAATTTTAATATTCCGGTGCCAGTTCTAACTCCAGCCCTTCTAATTCTGTTGTAATTGGGATCTGACAGCCTAAGCGACTATTAGATTTAACATAAAACGCCTCCGACAGCATGGCTTCTTCTTCATCTCCCATTTCCGGTAATGCAACATCATTCAGAACATAACACTGGCAGGAAGCACACATTGCCATTCCTCCGCAGGTTCCTTCAACAGGAAGTTCATATGCTTTGCACAACTCCATTATATTCATTGCCATATCAGTTGGAGCCTGTAATTCGTGTATAACTCCTTCTCGATCTTTAATCTTTATTAATACATCCATTTTAATTGGTGGAATTTTTTTTAGGATTTGAAAACGTGAACAAATCCTTCATCTTTAATTAACTGTTAGGTTTTAAACTAAAAGCATATTCTCTTCTTTCGTTATCCTTTAAATGCATTTTTACACCAAGCATAGTTCCTTCTTTTTCTAACAATGTCACTACTGCAATTACAGAGTAATAATCTTTGTCAGATTGAAAAATTAAAGTCCCTTCGTAAGTTGAATTAACAACTCCTTGTTTATCTGTTGTTACAGAAAGTTTTCTTGGATGTGAAAATTCGGCTGCGCTGTAAGTTGCTTTATTCGCAAATTTAGCTTTTCCTTCACAGAAGTCGTATAAAAAATCGTAGTTACCAATTCTTAATGCTCCTTCTTCTGTACTGGAATTCGTCGAAAACACAATTTGTCCGGCATACGTAAAATCAGACCATTCTTCTGATTCATTTACCCAGGCTTTATCAACTATTAGGGTTTTAGGACTTTGTGCATAGTTTGCGCAAACAAAAAATAATAATAAAATTAAAGTGTAATAATTTCTCATAGATTAAAGCTTAAGGGTTATGTCACAAATTTAAGTTAATTATGTAACAATAAAGCAATATAATCTCTTAAAACTTTATATTATTTTTTGTTAAAATCGCAAAAACAAGCGTTTTTTTGAATGTTTTTTTAGATTTTACAATCAAAAACACCTTAAGGCCTATTATTCTTGTTAATTCAACTGCGTAGTAACGTGCAAAAAAATATTTTGCGTTACATGATATTGACTACAGTTTCAATCTGTGGTGCATATTTTTTTATCGTCGTTTCAACGCCTGCTTTTAGAGTCATTTGGTTTACACTACAGCTAATACATGCCCCTTCAAGACGAACTTTTACATGTTTGTCATCGTCAATAGAAATGAGTGTAATGTCTCCTCCATCAGAATTTAAAAAAGGCCTGATTTCGTCCAGAGCCAATAATACGTTGCTTGTTAATTCTTCTGTTGTCATAATTTAATGTGTCAATTAGAGAATGTGTCAATTAGAAAATTATCTAATTATCTCATTATCTCAATTATCTAATTTTTCTTTACTGCTGAACAACCTGCCATAGTTGTAATTTTAATGGCTTCCGTAACGGGTAAACTATCATTTCTGTTTACTACTTCCTGTACCACATTTCGGGTAATTTCTTCAAAAACAGTTTCAATTAGGGAAGCTGTCTGCAAAGCTGCCGGGCGGCCGTAATCTCCCGCTTCACGAATAGACTGTACAATTGGTACTTCTCCAAGAAAAGGAACATCTAAATCTTCAGCCAGGTTTTTAGCCCCTTCTTGTCCAAAGATGTAATATTTATTATCAGGCAATTCCTCTGGTGTAAAGTACGCCATATTTTCTATAATCCCTAAAACCGGAACATTGATGTTATCCTGCATAAACATGGCCACACCTTTTTTAGCATCAGCGAGAGCAACAGCTTGTGGTGTACTTACGACTACAGCTCCTGTAATTGGTAACGATTGCATGATCGAAAGGTGAATATCACCTGTTCCAGGAGGTAAATCGATTAACATAAAATCCAATTCTCCCCAGTCTGCATCAAAAATCATCTGGTTTAATGCTTTTGAAGCCATTGGACCTCTCCAGATTACGGCCTGACTCGGAGCGGTAAAGAATCCGATAGAAAGTATTTTTATTTCATAGCTTTCAACCGGTTTCATTTTCGATTTACCGTCAACGGTAATAGAAATTGGTTTTTCATTCTCAACATCAAACATAATTGGCATCGACGGACCGTAAATATCAGCATCAAGAATACCAACTGCAAATCCCATTTTTGCCAGTGTTACCGCAAGATTCGCCGTAACAGTAGACTTTCCTACACCACCTTTACCGGATGCAACGGCGATTATATTTTTAATTCCCGGAATTGCACGACCTTTAATTTCGTTTTTCTCAGGAGTTTCAACTTTAATATTTACTTTAATTTTTGCTTCAGGAGATACAAGCTCATGAATGGTTTTCCTGATATCGTCTTCTGCTCTTTTTTTAATGTGCATCGCAGGAGTATGAAGTACTAAATCTACCACAACTTCATCGCCAAAAGTAATTACATTGGCAACGGCGCCACTTTCAACCATATTTTTTCCTTCTCCCGCTATAGTAATTGTTTCTAGAGCTTTAAGAATTTCTTTTCTGTCTAATTTCATTTTTAACGTAGTATTTTTCTATTGAGTGAAATTAATTTAAAAACTGTTTTTATTTAAACTGATTTCAGACTGCAAAGATAACGGATTATGTTCGGATTTTACCCTTTTTGCATCGCATTTGTTGATATGGGGATTATTCAAAATTATACCGTTAAAATATAGGTTGGGAAGTGTTTTATGGGAAATATTTTTTTCTCTTCAATGTTTTCAAAATAGCTTGCAGTAAAATAAGATGAATTTTAATATATTTTTGACTTTTCGCTATTCATCAAATTATTATCTTTGAATCCCCTCAATTTTGATTTTCAATGTTTAAAAATAATGTGAAAGTTTATTGTGGTTCTCCTGTATTCTTTCGCTGATTTTTATATGATTTATTTATAACTTTTTAAATAATAAATTTATGCGAAATTTTATTTACTCTTCGTTAATTATTGTGGTTAGCTTTTTTGTTTTTTCTTTTAAGCCGCTGGAAACTAATGAAATTAAATCAAAAAGGACTTTTGAAAATTCAGTTGTCATTAGAAATAATGTCTCGGCAGTTACATTAGACAGTGCTACTCTGAATCAGTTTTTTAAAAAATATTCCAAACTGAAAAAATATAAAAGCGATGTTTCGGATATTTATAAAAAGCGAGGGTTCAAATCCATTTGGTACGGTGAAAAAAACATCACAGAATTTGGTCATTTACTGTATCAAAAAGTAAATGTTTTAAAAGATCAGGGAATCGAAAAGGTGATGCCTTATAAAGACGATATAGATGCGATTTTTAACGAAAGTTCGACTGAAAAAACATCTCAAACCGAAACGGAGCTGCTGCTCACCAATATGTATGTTTTTTACGCCAGTAATGTTTATTCTGGCGTTGATCCGGCAACTTTAAAGAAAATCGGATGGTTTTTGCCTACCAAAACCATTTCGTATGCCAGAATATTAGATTCGCTTATTGTAGATTCAAGTCGCTTAAATGAAGACGATAATCTATTGTTCAGTCAGTATTATAAACTTCAGGCAGCCTTAAAAAAATACCGGAAAATAGAGACCGATCAGTTGTGGCAGCCCATTAGGATTGATGCTGCGACGTACAAAGATTTAAAACCTTTTGATATATCAAATACAGTTAAGGATGTAAGACAGCGTTTGTTTGTCGTGGGGGATCTTGCACAGGATTCTAAAAGTGATGTATACGACGAAGAATTGATGGCGGGCGTTTTGAATTATAAGAAAAGATATGGCCTGAAGCTGAACTACACCCTAACCAAAGAACATATTGATCAGATGAATGAGCCGATTTCCAAAAGAATAAAAACCATCATGCTCAACATGGAGCGCTGCAGATGGATACCGGCCAAACTGAGAAAAGCAGAAGAATATATTATGGTCAATATTCCTTCGTTCAGGCTGATTTATGTCAAAGACGGAAAATATGATTTTACATCTGATATTTTTGTGGGTACCAGAATGACCGAAACAGTAATTTTTAGTGGAGATATGGATCGAATTGTTTTTAGCCCGTATTGGTATGTGCCGACCAGTATCATTCAAAATGAATTAAAACTTCAGATGGCCAGCGATAAAAATTACCTGGCAGAGCATAATATGGAATGGAACGGAGGGCGTGTCCGACAAAAACCGGGGCCAAAAAATTCTCTCGGACTCGTTAAGTTTATGTTTCCGAATCCCAATGATATTTACCTTCATGATACACCCGCAAAAAGTTTGTTCGACTTCGAAAAACGTACTTTCAGTCATGGCTGTATCAACGTAAAAGAAGCGAAAGGACTGGCACTTGCGATTCTGAAAAATAATCCCGACTGGCCGGCAGATAAAATTGATACTGCAATGAGTGGCGAAAAAGAAACCACCTGCATGCTGAAAAAGAAAATCCCGATTTACATTGGTTATTTTACTTCATGGGTAAATGATGACGGCGAAATTAGCTTCTTTCCGGATGTTTACGAACGCGATGAAAGTCTGGATAAACTACTGTATTCAGATTCAGTTAGTATGAAATAGTTTTCAGTCTCAGTCACAGTTTTCAGCTGAAACTCGAGACTGTGACTGAAAACTGAAAACTGCGACTGGATATCGCGACTGAAAACTGAAAACTAAACTATTCGTATTTTAAATATTTCAGGATGTCTATTTTAGTGACCTGATAGGCTTTGGTTAAAACAATTAATAGCGTCAGGACCAATAAAGAGACTAAAGCAATACTGAACGGAACAATTGAAACTCCGATTCTGAAAGCAAAATTTTCAAGCCATTTTTGCAGTAAGATGTAAGCCGGAACAATTCCGATCACAAATCCCATCAGGCAGAAAATGACATATTGTTTTGATAATTCTTTCAATAAAATATCAGTCTCTGCGCCCAGTGTTTTTCGGATCGCAATTTCTTTAAGTCTTCTTTCCATCGAGAAGGAAGCCAATGCAAACAATCCGAAAATGGCGATGATAATCACAACAAGATTTAAGATAAAAAACAGATCTTTTTGTTTTACCTGCTCCTGGTAGGTTTTGGCAAATCCCTTATCTACAAATTCATAATCAAAAGGATAATCCGCATTTATATTTTTCTCCATGTAAGACTTCAGTTTAGCTAAAGTCCCTGCTAAATTATCAGGAGAAACTTTTACATAAATATTGTTGAAATTGTTCCATTTGATAGTTTTCATGTTTATAAAAACCATTGGAGGAATTTTGTCCTGTAATCCGGTAATATTGAAATCCTTTACCACCCCAACAATTTTAAATTTCATATTTTCACCTTTATCATTCCCCCAGCCTGAAGTAATGATAGTGTTGATGGGATTTTTAAGATTTAAAGTCTTTACCAGAGTTTCGTTCATCAGCATATTGTCTATTGTATCTGAAGCAAATTGAGGAGACAAATCGCGTCCTTGTACGATTTTGATTTTCATCATTTCAAGGAAACCAAAATCCATTTCAACATTTCTCGGCTGCACAAAAGTGCCATTATGCGTAAAACCGGAACTTGAATTCGTACTGTTTCCAAAAGTTCCTGCAAAAGTAGTAATGCCTTCAACTCCGGGTATTTTTAGAATTTCCTGTTTTGAAGCCAGATACTTTTCTGTTTTTTTAAGTCGCTCCTGATAATTAAAAGGAATTCTGATTATTTGACTGCCGCTGAATCCAAGATCTTTATTCATCATGAAACTTACCTGCGAATTCACGATTAAGGCACCTACTATAAAAAAAGCAGCGATACCAAACTGAAAAATAAGCATGGAGTTCCTGATCCAGATACCGCTTTTGCTTCTGGAGAAATTCCCTTTTAAGACTTTAAGTGTTTCAAAGTTTGAAATATAAACGGCTGGAAAAATACCTGCAAGAACAATGACTAATCCAAAAATGAAAATAAGCTGCAGGTAAAATTCACCGCCATTCATCGTTAACGTCTTTCTTAAAAAGGTGTTGTAATAAGGTAATGAAAGTTCTACAATTGCCAAAGCAAAAAGAATAGCCAAAATAACAATTATAGTAGTTTCAAAGATGAATTGAACAACAATTTGATTTTTGGTGGCGCCAACAATTTTGCGGACTCCTACTTCTTTAGCACGTTTGATAGCTGATGCTGTTGCTAAATTGATGTAGTTTACCAGAGATAAAACTAAAATCAAAATAGAAAGGCCAATCATGATATAAAGCAATTGCAGATTGCCTCTTCCTTCCGGATAATTGCGTCCTGTGCTTGATTTTGTGCCGTGCAGTCGGGATGTTTTCAACTGGTCAATAATTACCGTCGTTTGCCCGTTTTCTTTTATATATTGTGCTACAGTCTGTCCGCTGGATTTAGCTTCTTTTAAAGTTCTGTTGACATAATCAATATTCTGCATTTTTTTCAAAAGAGAAGCAGGGTCAGTTCCTTTTTTTACTTTAATTAATAAACCATAATTAAAATTTCCCCAGCTGTTTTTGTCCTGTTCCCGCTGAATTCCTCCAAAAACATAATTAGGTTCAATAGAAGAGGGCCTAATCACGCGATAAACAGATTTTACAATATAATTATTATTAGCATAATTAATTGATTTCCCAATTGGATCTTCATTTTTGAAAATTAATTTCGCAGCTTCTTCAGAAATCGCAACACTGTTATTTTCTTTCAGTATGTTTGTTTTTGCGCCTTTAATAATTGGGAAAGGGAAAACATCAAAAAAGCCATTATCAGAGACCGTGATTTTTGAAGCAATTATTTTTTGATTCCCATATTTTACAGGGGCATCGTCATACCAGGTATTATTTAAGAAACAAATTGATTCAATTTCGGGAATAGTCGCTTTACAGGTTTCACCAAAAGGAATCGAGTTCGAAGCCCAGATATCTCCGGTCATCCCAATTTTATTCAGGACCTGATAAGAGTTTTCCTTTTCGGGATTCCACTGATCGTAAGCATTTTCGTTATTCCAGTATAAAATAGCGAAAATAACGCCTGCAATACCGATACTTAACCCTAAGACATTTAAAAAGGAAAACAGTTTGTTTTGCTTTAAATGGTAAACAAATATTTTAAACCAGTTGTGGATCATCTTTTTATTTCTTTAAAATTAGTTCGGTCAAAGTCGGAACAGCAACCTCATTTTTACTTTCGAAAGACATTATTTTGCAAACAAATCCCACCAGAATTAAGAGTGCAGTTACAATAAATTTGATCATTTTAATTTTTATTTAGCGTCCATAAAAACATCTACATTTCTCTGATTGAAGCGTTCAGAGAAGATCACCCCGTCTTTCATATGAATTGTTTTCTGCGAAAAAGAAGCATCGTAATCGGAGTGTGTCACCATCAGGATTGTCGCGCCTTTAGCGTGTAAATCTGTTAAAAGTTCCATTACTTCATTACCGTTTTTACTGTCCAGGTTTCCGGTTGGCTCATCGGCAAGAATAATTTTGGGATCGTTTACCAAAGCCCTTGCCACCGCAACCCTTTGTTGCTGACCTCCCGAAAGTTGTTGCGGAAAGTGTTTCAGACGATGCGAGATATTTAATTTTTCGGCAATTTCTTCAATTTTTTGTTTTCTCTCTGATGCTTTGACATTGTTGTAAAGCAAAGGCAATTCGATATTATCGTAAACCGAAAGCTCATCGATCAGGTTGAAATTCTGAAAAATGAATCCGATATTTTCTTTGCGGACACGTGACCTTCCTTTCTCTTTTAAGCCAATCATTTCCTGATCCAGTAATTTATAACTTCCGTTAGTTGCACTGTCTAATAATCCGATTATATTCAATAAAGTCGATTTCCCACAGCCCGAAGGCCCCATGATCGTTAAAAAATCTCCCTTTTTAATTTCTAAGTTAATTCCGCTTAAGGCAGCCGTTTCTACTTCTTCGGTTCTGAAAACTTTGGTTAAATTTTGAATGGTTATCATATTTTTAAAGTATTAGTGGTTGTTGATTGTTTTTTTGATTGATGATTGAAACTTTTATGAATTATAAGTTATAAATTATGAGTTATGAGTTGTAAACTGTGACTGAGACTGCGACTGCAAACTGTCACTGCGAACTAATAGAAAGCTCTTCAATATCCTTATAATCTGAATAGGAAGAAGTAATTACAGATTCGCCTTCTTTTAATCCTTCAAGAACTTCGTAGTACGAAGGATTCTCGCGGCCTAATTTTATAGTTCTTCTTTCAGCTTTATTTCCTTTTACTACAAAAATCCATTTCCCGGCGGTTTCCTGATTAAAGCTTCCTTTCTGAACGACAAGAGTTTTGTTTTTCTCGGATAAAATCAGTTTCACGCCGAAGCTTAATCCGTCTTGTAAAACGATATTTTCTTTAGACGTAAAAGCCAGTTCAACCGTAAAATGACCGCTTTTTACTTCGGGAATTACTTTGGTTGCCAGAACTTCAAGGTTTTTACCTTTAAATTCTACCTGACCTTTCAGGCCTTCTCGTAATTTCTCCAGATAAAATTCATCTACTTCTGCGATCAGTTTGTATCCTTTTTTAGAATCTATTTTTCCGATACTTTCTCCGGCCTGAAATGTTTTTCCTAATACCGGTTCAAAAGAAGTTAATCTTCCGGATTCAGGAGCCGTGATCAAAAAGTTATTTTTGTTGTTTCTCAGAATTTCCAGACTTTTTTCCATGGTTTGTATGGAGCGGTTAATTTGCGAAATCTGAACCTGATTGCTTTGTTTTTCTTTTTGAATACTTTGGTGAATGGTTCTTTTTCGTTCTTCCTGAAAACGCAGGCCTTCCTTAAAAGTATTCCAGTCATTTTTCGAAATCACATCTTTATCAAACAATTTCGAGTTCATGTCGTACAGTCTTTTGGCATCATTATAATCATGTTCGATCAAAACCAGATCTTTGTTGAGGTTCAGTTCCTGATTTCTAATGTTCAGTTTGCCTGAATTCAGATTGTTGATTTGCTCGATAATGGCCGTTTCCTGCGTCAGATAATTAAGTTCGGTGTTCGGATTGTACAAACGCGCCAAAGATTGTCCTTTGGTCACCATTGCCCCATTTTCTACAAAAATTTCTTTTACAGAACCGCCTTCAGTTACATTGACAAGCATCACGTTCAAAGGTTCTACTTTGGCCTGGAAAACAACAAAGTCTTCAAAGAAAGCTCTTTCGACTTTTTGAACGGTCAATTCATCAGCCTTTACATTCAGGCTTCTTTTAGTGCTGAACGAAAAAAAGACAACTGCTGCCAAAGCTAAAAAAACACCAATTAGTATTGTGAGGTTTCTAAATTTTCTATTTTTACGAGGAATTACCGTATCCATTTTTTAAATAATTTGCTGATAATCAATAGGTAAATATTGTGCCATAAAAAGTATTATTTGTAAAGCATTGATTTTAAAGAGACTTTAAATACCATCAAAAAAAGGAGTGTTCGATAATGAACAGTTGACCGTTCGGAACCGAACAAAAACAAATGACATGCGAAAGAAACTAGCTCAAATATTAGTCGTTGATGATCAGGAAGAAATTCTTTTTTCGGCAAAAATGATTCTGAAAAAACATTTTGAAACCATTTTTACGGCAAATAGCCCCAAAAAAATCATTTCAATTCTCAATGAAAATGAAATTAATGTAGTTTTATTAGACATGAATTACCGGATAGGTTTTGAGGACGGGCGCGAAGGAATTCACTGGCTCAAAGAAATCAAAACACTTTCGCCGCAAACCGTTGTGATTTTAATGACTGCTTTCGGAAAAATTGATACCGCTGTGGAAGGCATCAAAATAGGGGCTTTCGATTATGTCCTGAAACCCTGGCACAACGAAAAATTATTGGAAACCATTGATAAAGCAGTCTCTGAAAGTCGAAAAAACACCAAAAAGACAGCAGCTGAAAAAGAGGACAAAAAATATTTTGTGGGTACTTCGGCTAAAATAAAACAAGCCTATTCGATGGCTGAAAAAGTAGCCCGAACAGAGGCGAATGTTTTGATTTTGGGAGAAAACGGAACCGGAAAATATGTTTTTGCCGAGTTTATCCATTTAAATTCAGAACGAAAGAAACAGCCTTTTGTACATGTAGATTTAGGTTCACTAAGTGACAGTCTGTTCGAAAGTGAGCTTTTTGGCTACGCAAAAGGGGCTTTTACAGATGCCAAGACCGATACACCCGGAAGATTCGAAATGGCTGCTGAGGGAACCATTTTTCTGGACGAAATTGGAAATATACCGCTTCATCTTCAGGCAAAATTATTGCATGTTTTGCAGACCAGAACCGTAACACGTTTGGGAGAAAGCAGACCAAGACCTTTAAACGTACGCATTATTGCAGCAACGAACAGCGACATTAAAGCGGAAGTGAAAGACAAAAACTTTAGAGAAGATTTACTTTACAGGATCAACACGATGGAAATATACCTGCCATCACTTCGCGAACGAAAGGACGATATTGTTCCGATGGCGGATTTTATTTTAGATCAGATTGCAGCCAAATACAATCAGGAAAACTGGCATTTTGAAGCCAATGTTGGGCCTTACTTAGAGAAGTATCCCTGGAAAGGAAACATTCGTGAGATGGAAAATAAAATCGAGCGCGCTTTGATTCTGGCAGATAATAATACCATTACTGTAACCGATTTGGATATTCTGGATTTTGAGGATTTTCAGGAAAACGACGATAACCCATTATCGGAACTGGAGAAAAATGCAATTGAAAAAGCATTATTCAAACACAACGGAAACATTAGTAAAACAGCTGAAGAACTGGGTTTATCAAGAGCTGCTTTGTACCGAAGAATTGAAAAATACGATTTGAAAAACACATAGATGCAGAGTGGTAAATAGTTTATTCTCTCGTAGATTTTGGAGATTTAGCAGATCAATTAGCTTTAGAAATTTTAAACTTTCAATCAGTGAGAATCTGCTTAATCTGCCAAATCTGCGGGAGCCAATATTAAGAAACAATTTAAAAGATTAGAATTATGAACAGTTTTTTAATCTCGCAGATTTTGGAGATTTAGCAGATCAATTAGCTTTAGAAACTTTAAACTTTTAATCAGTGAGAATCTGCTCAATCTGCCAAATCTGCGGGAGCCAATATTAAGAAACAATTTAAAAGATTAGAATGATGAACAGTTTTTTACTCTCGCAGATTTTGGAGATTTAGCAGATCAATTAGCTTTAGAAATTTTAAACTTTTAATCAGTGAGAATCTGCTCAATCTGCCAAATCTGCGGGAGCCAATATTAATAAACAATTTAAAAGATTAGAATGATGAACAGTTTTTTACTCTCGCAGATTTTGAAGATTTAGCAGATCAATTAGCTTTAGAAACTTTAAACTTTCAATCAGTGAGAATCTGCTCAATCTGCCAAATCTGCGGGAGCCAATATTTAAGAAATAATTTAAAAGATTAGAATGATGAACAGTTTTTTACTCTCGCAGATTTTGGAGATTTAGCAGATCAATTAGCTTTAGAAACTTTAAACTTTTAATCAGTGAGAATCTGCTCAATCTGCCAAATCTGCGGGAAACCATTTTAATAAATCATGTGAAATCCCTTAATCTGTGGCCATAAAAAAAATAAAACAATGAAAAACCTGAAATTCTACAATGCTTTGTTTTTAAGAATACTGTGTATTATGGTATTGTTTTTCTTTTGCGTTTTTCTGATTTACAAAGGACTTTATTACAATGCCATTTTGGTTGGTTTTTTTGCGGTTATACTGATTTCGGAAATGTATGTTGCCATAAAAAACCGATTGCTGTTTTACGATAAAACCCTGCTTTCGATATTGAAGAATGATTTTTCGACCAATTTTCCGGAAGAGAACAAAAAAGACAGCTATCAGACTTTATACCTTTTATACGAGACACTGAAAAACCAAAAACAGGAGCAGACTTCCAAAGAACTGATTTATCGTTCTATTTTGAACAGTATAGACAGCGCCGCTTTAATTTTGGAAAAAGAAAACGATGAATGGCATATTTTTTTAATGAACGATTGTTTTTCAAACCTGTTTAAAGTCCCAAAAGTCAGTCATTGGAAATACCTTAAGAATTATCTGCCGTCACTTTGTGCTGAAATTGAGAAAATTGGTTTTGCCGAATTAAAATCAGCTATTTCCATAAAAATTGAAGAACAGGATTTGCAGACTTTTATGCTGCAGACCTCCCTTACAAAAACATACAACAAAGAATATTTCATCATTTTACTGGACAGTATACAGCGCGTAATTGAGAAAAAAGAGAAAGAAGCCTGGATCAATCTGATGAAAATTATTTCGCATGAATTAATGAATTCCCTGACGCCAATACGCGCGCTTTCACAAAATTTACTGCACATTGTAGATCAGGAACAACTCGGGGAAGAAGATTTTGAAGATATCAAAAGCAGTATTTCAACGATCATAAACAGGAGTGACCATTTACAGGTTTTTGTAGAAAATTACCGAAAACTGGCCATGCTTCCCACACCCACAAAAGTAATGACGCCAATCAATGCGCTTTTTGAAGATTGCATGCGAATCATGAGTCCGATTCTGAAAGCGGAGCAAATTGAACTGATCAACGAAATTAATAGTTCAAGATCGATTCTGATTGACAAAAACCAGATGGAACAGGTGATTATCAATTTAATTACCAATAGCGTATATGCTTTGAAAGAAAAAAGCGAAAAGAAAATGTTTTTGTCCAGTTATACCGAAAATAACCGCTTTTTCATCACCATTTCAGACAACGGAAAAGGAATCGACACCGAGATCAGGGACAAAGTATTTCTTCCGTTTTTTACTACCAGAAAAGACGGCGCCGGAATTGGTCTGACACTTTCTAAAAACATCATAGAAGCGCATGGCGGTTACTTAAGTTACCAGACCGATGAAGACCGGACGAGTTTTGTAATTTGTTTGATTTGATTGAACTTTTTTCACCATATAAGTGATTATAAGTTCATTTAAGTTTTGGCTTAAAAACGTTTCAGAAATTTTACGAAGCAGCGTCTGCATATTTTACACATCAGCATAAACATCCCTGTTATATGGACTTATAATCACTTATATGGTAAACATTTTAAAGTTCAATTTCAGGTGTCCAAAAGTGTTTTTCGAGATCTATAATCTGATTGTTGACTACCTCAATACCTTCGCTTTCCAGAAGCTGCTGCATTAAATTGGTTCCGTCAAAATGATGTTTTCCGGTTAGAAGTCCTTTTCGGTTGACAACCCGGTGAGCGGGAATATCTTCCCTATTGTGACAGGCATTCATTGCCCAGCCCACCATTCGTGCAGAACGAGCTGTTCCCAATGCCTTTGCAATAGCACCATACGAAGTTACTTTTCCGTACGGAATTTGTCTGGCAACAGCGTAAACTCTTTCAAAAAAATTATCTTCAGCCATAGTTGATTTTATCTGCTAAATCTCCAAAATCTGCGTGAAAAATATTCATCACAACAAGAATCATTTTAATCCTGTAATCTACAGCAGGTGTATTTTTACCCGAAATAGTAATTCAGAATATTAAAAAGCGTTACAATAGCAATCAAACCGGTAATGCTTCCTATAATGGTATTCATGTTTCGCATCAGGTAATCGGTTTTCTTTTCTATTCTTCCAAAGAAACCAATGTAGCTGTATAAAGCAGCAAATGAACCCACAACTGATCCGAGGACAAAAGTAAAAATGACATTGTTTTCAAAGGCAAAAAGATGATAAGAAGCCAGCGTTACGCTGACTACCACATAATACGGAATCGGGAAGAAATTCAAACCCGAAAGCAGCATCCCAAGAAAGAAACGGCTTTTTTTACTGCTCTTTTTAATCTTCGATTTTTTGGCTTTCGGTTCCTTGGCGATAAACAAAAAGTAAATCGTCAGAATAGAAAAAATAGCAAACCCGACTTCACGTAACAAAGTAACAACGTCCGGTCTGTTATCGATCACCTGAGCAAATAATACCGCTAAAGATACCTGAAAAAGAATAACCAGAACAGCACCAATAACAAACCACAAAGCATTCTTTTTCCCTTCTTTCACGTTTATTTTAGCTGCCGTCATGTTAATTAAACCGGGAGGAATAATTCCGATGAAAGCGGCAATGAAACCTGAAAGTAATGGAGTAAGTATCGCCATTCAGTTAATTGATGGGTTAAATATTTGTTTTTAAAACTAAATTAATCTTTAATTTTAAAACGAATATACGTAATTGCCTTATTAATTTCTAAATATTGTTTCTCGTAAAAAGTTTGGAAAGCAGTTACTTCTTCCGGACTTCCTTCGTTGGTATACACATTATGGTTAGCGTATAAAACTTCGTGTCCTTCTCCGTGAAGCAATCCTAAGGTATAACCGTGCATAAATTCACTGTCGGTTTTCAGGTTTACAACACCGTCTTTTTTGAGGATTTTTTTGTACAGTTTCAGGAACTCAGAATTGGTCATTCTGTGTTTCGTTCTTTTGTATTTGATTTGCGGATCCGGAAAAGTAATCCAGATTTCATCCACTTCATTTTCTGTAAAAATATGATCGATCAGTTCAATTTGAGTTCGGATAAAAGCAACATTATGCAGGCCTGTTTCGACAGCAGTTTTGGCACCTCTCCAGAAACGCGCTCCTTTAATATCAATTCCGATAAAATTTTTGTTGGGATATTTTTCGGCTAATCCAACAGAATATTCTCCTTTTCCACAGCCTAATTCCAAAACTAACGGATTGTCATTTTTAAAGAAATCAGCATTCCATTTTCCTCTTAAGGGCATTAAATTGCCTACCACTTCTTCTCTGGTTGGTTGAAAAACGTTTTCAAATGTTTCGTTTTCCCTGAATCTTTTAAGTTTATTTTTACTTCCCACTTTTACAAAAATTTTCAGCAAAATTAAGGAATATAAACGAATGAATTAGGCAGGTTTTGTTTTTTGCCACAGATTTCACAGATTTGTTGGATTTCTTTTTTCTAATCTGTGTGAATCTGCAAAATCTGTGGCTAATATTTTAGGCGTATTGTTATGTTTTTTTTGCCACAGATTTGACAGATTTGTTGGATTTCTTTTTCCAATCTGTGTGAATCTGCAAAATCTGTGGCTAGTATTTTAGGCGTATTGTTATGTTTTTTTCGCCACGGATTTCACAGATTTGTTGGATTTCTTTTTCCAATCTGTGTGAATCTGCAAAATCTGTGGCTAATATTTTAGGCGTAATGTTATGTTTTTTTCGCCACGGATTTCACAGATTTGTTGGATTTCTTTTTCCAATCTGTGTGAATCTGCAAAATCTGTGGCTAATATTTTAGGCGTAATGTTATGTTTTTTTGCCACGGATTTCACAGATTTGTTGGATTTCTTTTTTTCTAATCTGTGTGAATCTGCAAAATCTGTGGCTAATATTTTAGGCGTAATGTTATGTTTTTTTGCCACGGATTTCACAGATTTGTTGGATTTCTTTTTTTCTAATCTGTGTGAATCTGCGAAATCTGTGGCATATATTTTAATTATAATTCGTGGCAAACCAAATTTTTAATGGTATTGTGTTTCCGGTACGGCTAACATTTTAGGATCTAATGTCTCATCGTGTTGTGATAAATCAAGTCCGATGTGTTCGGATTCTTCAGAAACACGCAGCGGAATAATAAAGTTAGTTACTTTGAATAAGAAATAAGCCCCGAAGAAAGTAAAGATCGAAACCAGCACCAAAGCCATCATATGATGACCAAATACACTCCAGCCACCGTGTAATAAACTTGCCTTTTCGCCATGAGCAAAAATCGCGGTAAGGATCATTCCCATGATTCCGCCCACACCATGACAGGCAAAAACGTCAAGCGTATCGTCAAATCTTCTGGAGAAACTACAGTTCACCACATAATTAGAAACCAAAGCCGTTACGAATCCGAAAAACATACTTTCCGGAACCGAAACATAACCTGCCGCGGGTGTTATGGCTACCAGGCCTACCACAGCTCCGATACAGGCGCCGAGAGCCGACACTTTTCTACCGTTCATTCGGTCAAAGAAAACCCAGGTTAACATCGCTGCAGCCGATGAGGTAGTCGTTGTTGCAAAAGCCATGGCAGCGGTTCCGTTGGCCGCAAGTGCAGAACCGGCATTAAACCCGAACCAGCCGAACCATAACATTCCGGTTCCTAATAAGACAAACGGAATATTGGTCGGGATATGTAAACTGTTTTTTCTTTTTCCTAAAACCAGTACTCCGGCCAAAGCGGCAAAACCCGAACTCATATGTACTACGGTTCCTCCTGCAAAATCTTTCACGCCAAAATAACTGCCCAGAACCCCTGTCGGATACCAAACGGCGTGACATAAAGGCGCATAGATGAAAATCGTAAACAAACTGATGAAAATTAAATACGATATAAAACGAACGCGTTCTGCAAATGAACCCGTAATAATCGCCGGAGCAATAATCGCAAATTTCATCTGAAACAAAGCGAATAACATAAACGGAATCGTGCTGGCTAATTTTTTATGCGGAAGAACGCCCACATAATCCATAAAAGCAAAAGTGGTCGGGTTGCCAAAGAAACTGTAAAAATGCGCTCCTGAGCCAAAACCTACCGGATCTCCAAAAGCCAGACTGAAACCCACCGTAACCCATAAAAGCGTTACCACACCCAGACAGATAAAACTTTGCAGCATGGTCGAGATTACATTTTTCTTACCGACCATTCCGCCGTAAAAAAACGACAATCCGGGTGTCATAATCAAAACCAGACAGCAGGAGGTAAGCATCCAGGCAACATCAGCAGGAACTATGTGGTCTGTAGTTCCAAATTCAGACAGTACGTAATTGTTTTCGGTAACCGTAGGCCAAAATGCACCTGTAATACAAACAATACTTATAATAATAAAGGAAATGATCCAGCGTTTTTCTATTTTCATTTTTCAGATACTTTATTTAAACCCTATTTTTTTTGGGGTCAAAGTTAAAAAAAAATAAATATTCAGCTTTTTAGGGCTGATAAAATAGAGGGCAGGGCTTTATTTTAGTCAATTTTGTAAAATTCAATACCTTTTTTTGATAGTATGCTATTTTCGGGATTAAAAAAACAGGCTTACTTGATAAATATGTTATAATTAAATCGATATTCGGTTTTGTAAAGCACTCAAAAAGTTAGGATTATAATAACAATCCCTCAATTTGTTTATTTTTTCTGAAGCTTTGCAATAAGGGCATCTTCAATGGGTGCTTTTATTTTGGTCACTGCATCAGCTTCTTCGTTCGGAACGGTCATCGATAAAACATAATGTTGAATTTTCCATTCTTTACCAATTTTCACCAAAACACCCGATCCGCGACAGATTTTCATTTGTGTATTGAGCAATTCATCAAACCATGCTATTTTCCCTGTTTTATCAAAAAAGATATGGCGTTCTAAAGCCGTAAAATTCCAGGTAGTTCCTTTGTCGAAAAAAGGCTTCGCCCAGGTTTTAAAATCCGGTTTGGTCCAGTTTTCTGTGGCATCGGTTCCGATATAAATAGCATCATCGGCGAAAGCATTAAAATAAGCCTCAAACTTGACATCGGCAGCTGCTTTGTGCCAGTCATTCAGCAGGTTGTTTATTTTTTCTTTTTCCGTTTTCTGAGCATGGGCAAAAGTCGAAAGGAATAATACTAGTAGAATTAATTTTTTCATAATAGGTTTGTTTTGGTTTTAAAGTTAGTAAATATTTAACCGCAAAGTTCGCAATGTAAAAGCGCAATCCCGATAGCTATCGGAAGCAAAGTTTTATTTTTTTTCTTTGCGACTTCGCGACTTTGCGTGCAATTTTTCAACGTTTTGCGCATTCTTTTAATCACGCAAAGGCGCAAAGTTTTTTTAATCTTAGCGAGCTTTGCATAAAACTTAGCGCTCCTTGCATTTAAACAATTCAAAGCTTAAATGAACTTACATTCCTTACATGGTTTGTTCAGTTACAATGTTAATCTTAGCGCTCCTTGGGTTTAAACAATTCAAAACTTAAATGAACTTATATCCCTTATAGGGTTTATTTAGTATATTTGAGAGCTCTTAAATAATACAGTTATGAATTCGAAAATCATTATAAGCTCCTTAGTCCTTTCTTCTTTGGTTTTAGTATCCTGCAAGAAGGAACTGGAACCACAGGAAAACACCCCAACCTCTGAATTGGTAAAATTAGGATTGATAAAAGATACCACCAAAGTCAATACAGCCGCTGCCGCACCTGCGCCAGTTACAAACCCGAATACCGTTATGAACGCCACAGGAGGAATAAATCCGGCACACGGACAACCCGGACATCGATGTGATATTGCGGTTGGTGCGCCACTAAATTCGGCTCCGACACAAACACAAACGCAGACCACCACGACTCAGACCACCACGACTCAGACCGCACAAACCATGCAGGTCAATCCGGGCAAGCAGGTGGTAACTACGACTACGACGGCAGCACCGGTAAAAGTAGCCAAAGGAATGAATCCATCACACGGGCAACCGGGACATAGATGTGATATTCCTGTTGGGGCACCACTGAATTCTCCGAAAGCGAGTACAACCACTACGACTACAGCTTCGGCTCCTTCGCAAGGCGGAACGTTTTCTGAAAAAATCACCGTAACACCACCGCCGGCAAATAGTACAGTTCCGGCATTGCTGAGTACAGAAACAGGCAATAAGGTAGCAGAAGGGATGAATCCGGCACACGGACAACCCGGACATCGTTGCGATATTGCGGTTGGTCAGCCGTTACCAAAATCATAAACACAAAAAAACCGAATACAAATCGTATTCGGTTTTTTGTTGCTACGCATTAGCAATACTGCTATTGGTAGAGTGGTAAACTATATAAATTAATACTCTTTCATTTTTTCGAAAGTCGTAGTAAGTGATTTTTTTGCTTTGGCCAGCGCACCGATGAACGCTTTTTCAAGTGTATCGGAGTGGTCTGTTACAGTTAAGGGTTGTAAATTGGCTACACGAACTTCAATCACACATTTTTTATCGTTTAAGCTGAATTTCTCTCCGTTTTCATCTCCGAAATGTACTTCCACGCGGGTAATTTTTTCTTCAAAACGAGTTAAGCCTTTTTCCAGTTCTTCAGAAAAGTAAGTAGCTAATCTTTCGTGTCCTTCAATGTTTTTGTCTGTATTAATTTGAATCTTCATAGGGTTTATATTTAATGATTGTTTCTCAAAGCTATCTTAATTAGATTGAAAAGCCAAGTGAGTTAATAAAACATTATGAAAATATTTACCCCATTTTGTCATTTCGACGAAGGAGAAATCACATCACAAACTCCACACCAATAGGAAAATATAAATTGTAAGAATTTATCTTGTATTTTTTTGTGTTGATTCGCGGTAGTTCCCAACTTTTGTGTATCTTCGCAGTCCTAAACGTTAAAAAATGAACTTGATTAAACTTTTGCCCGTGTGGTATGGTGGCGGTATTGGAAACAACCGCAACGCTTTTAACGGCGTAGGACACCTAAGCTATGCGGGCTTCATATTCCTAACCGTTAAATTATGAGTACCAACACCTTTTCAAAAGAAACCGAATTGAGGTTAAATGATTTCTTCACCCAATCAATTGATCCGGAGAGTATGGCCAAAACCATCAGACACGTCAATTATCTGCTTGCTCTCGGCGCCATGCGCGATCACGAACCACTGCACTCAGATAAAAGAAGTCTCGAAGTTTGCTTTTATTGGATGAACGAATTAGCCGAAATCCTAAATCCTTATCTGGATGTTGACTGATTAAAAATTGGAAAAGCCACTGTTAGCAGTGGCTTTTTTTGTTTAAAGCCGGTTTATTTTGAAAAAAATTCTGTTGTAAATATTCTGTTGTAAAAAAAACTACAACAAAATATTTTCAACGGTTTTGTTGTAAAAGTTTTGTTGGAGAAAAAAAGTACAACAGAATATTTACAACAAATTTGTTGTAGAAATGAAATCAAAAAACAAAAATACAACAGGAAGTTTCTAATTGTTTTGTCTTTCGTTTCATAAAAAGAAATTCAGATTCTTTTAATTTTTAGTTTAATTATGTGATCGCATCCATCACATTTGAGAAAACTATTATCATCTACAAACATATCTATTTCAATTTCGTAATCACAAACAGGGCAATTGTAAATAACGTCTATAACTTTTATAGGAGGATTAAGTACAGTTGAGATTTCTAAGATTGAATGTTCTATCATGTTTTTTAAATTAACCAAATTGTATATAATCATATATAAAATCGTTGATATCTTCTCCTTCAGAATCAAACTTTAAAATAATTCTGGAGCATAAATTACCAACCCAATTTTCAATTTCTTCTAAAGAATCAATGTTATTTAAAAAAGACAAAAGTTGATTTTGATCTGTAAAATCATCTATGAACATAACGATATCTTCTTTAAAACTATCTGCATAATTTTCATTTGATTGCGATAAATAATTTTCCAAATGCTGAATTTTTTCATTCAAGGTTAACATAAGATTTTTATTTCAAAGATAAAAAAACCCGACTATACTCCGTTGTTTTAAAGTCTGCATTTCGCAACTTTTGTTAACATGGATATTAAGCAAAAATTCGGACTCAAAATTAAGGAGCTTAGAAAACTCAAAGGATTATCTCAAGAAAAGCTTGCCAATCTAGCAGAGATCGACAGAACCTATTTACCAACAATAGAGAAGGGAGAAAGAAATGTTTCTATTGAAGTTGTGGAGCGATTAGCGAATGCTTTAGAAGTTAAAGTAAAAGACTTATTTGATGAATAGGGCTTATTACGCCAATTCCATTTATGATTTCTGTATCGAAGGTGGAGATAGTATTTTTGGGAAAATTTCTACAGGATATGACTTAAACAAATTGACTATTCAGCAATCTAATGCATGGCAAAGTCAAATTAAAATTTTAAAACAGACAATTTTAAGTTTTAGTGGAAGGGTTTATTTTGAATTTACAATTCCGAGAATGGGTAAAAGAGTTGATAATATTTTAATTATTGATAATTGCATCTTTGTTTTAGAATTCAAGATTGGTTCAAAAGAGTATGATAAATATGCAAAAGACCAAGCTTTTGATTATGGATTAGATTTGAATAATTTTCATGAAGGAAGTCATAATAAAATAATTATACCAATTTTAATTGCTGACAAAGCAAGTAATGTTAGTAATATTTACAAAAAGTCTCTTGATAATTTATATGAAACAATTGTAGCGAATGAAAATAACTTAGCCGAAGTACTATCTGAAACCTTATCGAAATTTAAAAATTCACCAATTATAAATATTGAAAATTGGGAAAATTCAATATATAAGCCAACACCAACAATTATAGAAGCGGCTACAGCCTTATATAAAAAACATAATGTTTCTGAAATTTCAAGAAGTGATTCAGGCGCAGAAAATTTATCTGTGACTTCAGAATGTATTTCTAATATAATAGATCATTCTAAAAGTAAGGGTAGAAAATCAATTTGCTTTATAACTGGAGTTCCTGGTGCAGGAAAAACATTAGCGGGATTAAATATTGCCAACTTACGTTCAAATTATGAACAAGAAGAACATGCTGTTTTTCTTTCAGGTAATGGTCCGTTGGTTGATGTTTTGCGAGAAGCTTTGGCAAGAGATAAAGTTAAAACAGCTAAAAATGAAAATGAAATTATTGCAAAATCTTCAGCAACATCTCATGTAAAATCTTTTATTCAAAATATTCATCATTTTAGAGATGCCTCAATAAAAGATGAAAAGGCCCCAATTGAAAAGGTAACAATTTTTGATGAAGCCCAAAGAGCATGGACGAAAGAACAAGCTTCAAATTTTATGAAAAGAAATAAAGGAATATCGGATTTTGATAAATCGGAACCTGAATTTCTTATTGAAGTCATGGATAGACATAAAGATTGGTGTACAATTGTTTGTTTGATTGGAGGGGGACAAGAAATAAATACAGGAGAGGCTGGTTTAGAAGAATGGATTATACCATTTTCAAATAAGTTTAAAGATTGGGATATTTATTATTCTTCTAAAATCGTGGAAGATGAAAATTATATCAAAGACAAAAAAGCACTAATGATTTTGGATGATAAAAAAGCAATAAAGAAAGATGAACTTCATTTGTCTATTTCATTGCGATCATTTAGAAGTGCTCAATTATCCAGTTTTATTCAAGAGGTAATCGATAATGATATTGAAAGTGCTAAAATAATATATGATCAATTTATTAGAAAAAATTATCCAATTAAGATAACTCGTGATTTAGATAAAGCTAGAAATTGGTTAAAAAATTCAGCAAAAGGATCAGAAAGAATTGGAATTGTAGCTTCATCAGGAGGAATTCGTTTAAGGCCTTTTGGATTAAATGTAAAAGCAAAAATTGATGCTCCAATTTGGTTTTTAAATGATAATAATGATATTCGTTCATCTTATTTTTTGGAAGAAGTTGCTACAGAATTTGATATTCAAGGATTAGAATTAGATTGGACTTGTGTTGCTTGGGATGGAGATTTATTCTATGACAATAATCAATGGAACTATAGAAAATTTAAAGGGACTAAATGGCAAAATATTAATAGTTCTGAAATTACAAGTTATTTGATTAACTCTTATCGCGTTTTATTAACAAGAGCGAGACAAGGAATGGTTATTTATATTCCTTACGGAAATAATGAAGATATTACAAGACCAGAATTTATGTATGATGGAACTTTTGAGTTTTTTAGATCATTATGAATTGAAGAGATTTAAATTTCTCCTTTATCTCTTAAAGTTTTTGTCGTTAAAAAAGTCTCTAAAATCAGTATCAAGCGAGGTAAGTATTTTTTCTATAATTTCTATTGATACATTTCTTTTTCCCTTTTCTATATCAGAGATATAAGTTCTGTCAACATTAGAAATATTAGCTAAATATTCGATTGAGTATTCTTTTTGTTCTCTAAGTTCTTTGACTTTAAAACCGAATTTTTCTTTGATATTCATAGTTTGCAAATATAGCTTTATTCTTGCAAATAAGTTTTGTACAATTAACATCATTAAATAATAGTTTTCAAAGTGATTTTATTGTGGGTTTAAATTTTTCCCCTAAAAAAATGCTGATTATTTTAGATCAGTGTAATTAATATCTCTAAACTTTTTATGAAAACAAAAGCCTAACCCTGATGAATAAGGCATCCTTTTGGAGCGGCCCCGATAGCTATCGGCATCCACAAAAGATATAGTGGAGAGCAGGGAATAGCTTCTACATAATCCAATTTTTAAAATCCAAATTCCAAGCTGGAAAACTCTTCGACTTCGCTCAGAGTGACAAATCTTTGTCGAGTTTCTGGTGTGATTCCTCATTCTTCGGAATGACAAGATTGGGTGGAAAGTGTGTTATAAATAAATTTACTTCCCCTTCTTCCCCCATTTAATTTTCATTTTCCCTTCATCATCAACCGCAGTTAAATGCAGGACAAGACCGCGCTCGCGAACCGCATCACGTTCGGCCTGGGTGGCGAGATTGATGTCGTTTTTGGAGTTTCGGAGTGGGATGGTGAGGGCGAGATTGGTGCCACGGCCAAAGGAATAAATACCTTCGGCATCGAGGTTTAGGACGCTGGAACTAATGGTGAAATCATTGACATCGACTTGCTCTCCGCGTAATTTAAGATTGCCCGATAAATCGCTAAACGTTATATTCCTGACATCGCGAAACGGAAAAGCAAACTTTCCGATTTTTACAATAGGTTCGAATTCCAGCAAAGCGCCCTGTTTGACGTTGAACGTCAGATTGCCGTGCATAGAATTGGTAATCAGTCCGCCATTGCTGTTGATGAGACCCGTTACATTGGCCTGACTGCTGAGTTTTCCCTTGATATTGTTGGGATTAAAAGACGTAACGCCGAAGTTGTTGAACGAGCGTAAAAAACTCGCAATATCAACCCGGTTTACCTGTGCGTTGGAACTAAAAGCAAAGTTTTTTCCGCTGGGCTGTACTTCGCTGTTAAAGGTGATACTTCCGCCGGACGTTTGCAGCGAACCGTTTTTGATCACCAATTTCGAATCGACCATCTGGATGGTTGCGGTGGTATTCGTCGCCGTCAGTTTATTGTAATTGATTTTGTCGGCTTTGATGTCGATTACGACCAGACATTTATCGATTACGGTTCTTAAATGATTGGAAATTGTGGTTCGTTTGGTGGTTTTCGCGGCGGTTTTCTTTTTCTGGGAAGTAGCCAGAACACCCAAAAATTGCTTGAGATCGATATTCGGGCAATAGATTTTCCAGTTGACAACCATTCTTTCGGGAGCATCATAATAGAGGTTCAGGAAATTGTCTATTTTTCCTTCTATGAAAACGGCGCTTTTTTTGTGTTTGTAAGCAATCTGTTTAATCAGCAGGGCTTTCTCTGTAAAATCGAGATGGATGTTGGTATTAACAGCCTGAATATCTTTTGGAATATAATGGAAAGAGGCGTTGTCGACGTCTATTTTGCCTATAAAACGTGGTTTTGTAATGTACAGATCGACAATGTCAAACTGAAATTTGAGGTTGGCTTTGGCATGACCGGATGTAAACTGAATCCATTTGTCGTTGCTGATTTCGTTGAGTCTTTCCACTTCAAAATCAGAACTTACGTTTCCGGTGGCGACAGGTTTTTCGAGATTGTTAATCGACAATTGCGGAATCGCAAGCGGAATATTTTCATAATCCCCCACAAATCGGGTCAGAATAATAGCCGAATTGGCGTCGTTGAAACCCTCCTTTGGTTTGAAATTATTGGTAAAAATACCTTTGAAATTACAGTTTTTAATTTGTCCGTCGGGAATACTCAGTTCGTTGTCTTTTATAATCGCCTGAACGACAATCTTCGGATCGCCTTCGGCATTAAAATCACCTCTGATGTCGCAATTTACATCAATCGGTTTGCCCAAATTGAACCGGTTTAGCTTCGAGCTGATGTTGGCAGATAAGACATTCGAAGCATTTTGCCATAAGATTGTAGTTCCGATATTGATTCCGAACAAGGCATTGCCCTGAGCTAAATTAAAAAACGCGGTGATGTCAAAAGCGTCCTTTCCGATTTTTAAATTTCGGGTTACGACATCTATTTTTTCTTTTTCGGAGGAATACGAAACATTAAAAGTTCCTTTTAGGTTTTTCTCCTTGGCAAAACTGCCATGTTTGGTATTAAAAGCCAGGCTTTTGATCTGAGTATCCAGAAACACATCGGTTTGCCAGTCGCTTCCGTCGTAATCTACTTCGGTTTTTAGGCTGGCAACATCAAAATCAAATAATTTATGCCCCAGTCGATTGTCCAGAATAAAGTGTACATCGTTGAGGTCAACCTGATCAATGGTGGTTTCGGTATCGGATTTCTCTTCGGGTGCTTTTTTCTTTTTCGGTTTAAAGATATTAGCGTTCGAATATCCGTTTTCGGCTTTATAAACGTAAATATCGGCGTCGTTAATGAGGATTTTATGAATGTTGATTTCGTTTTGCAGTAAACTCCAGATGTTGAGACGGGCTTCGATTTCCCGGGCTTTTAAAAGAGTGTGTTGGTGTGTTTTCCATTGTTTGTCCTTGAGTTCAACGTCTTTTAAGGCCAGGGTAAAATTCGGAAAACCAACTAAAAACTTATATTGAAAATCACCAACATGAAATTCGCCATTAATGTTTTCGTTTATTTTGGTGTTGATTTTAGCGATGATTTCAGTCTTGTTCCGGTTGAAATAGAAAGACAGACTTCCGGCCAGAATAAGAACCAGTACAACGCATCCTGCAACGAAAAAGCCAAAACGTCTGGCGTATTTTCGAAAACCTGCCGATTGTAAAAAGTTTTTTATGTGTAGTAAAAGTGCTTTCATATAAACTGATTTTCAGGATTACTAAAGATACAGTAAAAATGTATGAAATTCCTAAAAACATGCCTTTCAGGTGACTATAGGACAAAACTTACAAATAGGAATTTTAGTATTAATATAATTAATGACAATACGTTTATAATGAAAACTAATTTGGTTATGGCGTTTGATTGATTTAAAATTTCTAAATTTGTACTCAGTTAAGGAACTAATTAAAAATGCTCCCGAAAAGAAATTAACGGGATAAACTTTAAATAAAATTATTATGGCATTAGCAATAACAGATGCTACTTTTGACGAAGTAGTTTTGAAATCAGATAAACCAGTAATGGTAGATTTTTGGGCAGCATGGTGCGGTCCTTGTAGAATGGTTGGTCCGATCATTGATCAGATTAGCGAAGAATACGCAGGTAAAGTAGTTGTTGGGAAGGTAGATGTAGATGCTAACCAGGAATTCGCTGCAAAATATGGTGTGCGTAACATACCAACCGTTTTGGTTTTTCATAACGGTGAAGTAGTAGGTAAACAAGTAGGAGTTGCTCCGAAACAAACCTACGCAGATAGTTTAGACGCTTTGTTGTAATCGTAAGATTATAATTTATATAAAAAAGGTTTGACGAAAGTCAAGCCTTTTTTATATTTAAAGGTTTTTTTTGCCACGAATGGCACGAATTTCCGCGAATTAAAATGTATTTATTTTTTTTTTTTGCCACAGATTACAGGATTAAAAAGATTTTTCTAATCTGTGAAAATCCTTTAATCTGTGGCAACATTTTAAAGCAAAATCAAAATAATTAATTCGCGGAAATTCGTGCCATTCGTGGCAAACCTTATTCTAAGAATTTAATCGTAAAAGTAGTGCCGGAATCGGGTTTTGAAGTTACTTCGATTTTACAATTAATGGCGGTTGCCAAATCCCTAATTAAGTGTAATCCCAATCCGGATTTGATTCCGATAACTTCGGAGTCGTCGTATAAAGCTTTAAATTGTTCCTGAGTTCCGCCGGGACCATTGTCGGTAATGGAAAGACAGGTTTGTTGGTTTTCTGTCCGGGCTTTCCAGATTATTTTTCCGTCCGGGGTTTTGTCCAGTGCTTTTATGGCATTTCCGGTCAGGTTTCGGATAATGGTTTTCAGGTAATTTTCATCGGTATCTAAAATGATGTTTTCGGGATCTTCAAATGAAATTGCTACGGTTTCAATTCCCGAGAAATGTCTTTGCGTTTCATCAAATAAAACCGAAATCGGTGTTTTCTGCAGATGAGGTTTAAAGTTTTCCATCTGTCCTTTACTCCACAATAAGATATCTTCCATTGACGATAATAAATTCTCGGCCCCGCTAATAACTTTGGTTTGCATTCGTAAAGCAGTTGCTTCATCAATGAGTTCCGGACTTTCTTTCTGAAGGTGCAGGAAGTGAATTAAATTCGAAACCGGACTTCGTAAATCGTGGTTCAGGATACTAAAAAACCGGGCTTTTATTTTGTTGGCTTCGTCTAATTCCTGATTCAAAAGCTGTAATTTCTGATTGGTTTTCTTGCGGTTCTGGCTTTGTTTGAATAATAATAATCCGATAATGGCGACTGATGCCAGTCCGAAAATTAAAAATAAAAGCTGCTTTTTGGTTTCTTCAATCTGAATGTTTTTAATTGTATTTTGTGCTGACAAGCTTTTTATTTCCTGCTTTTTGGTTTTGTTCTGGTAGCTTGCTTCGGCATTGGCAATACTTTGTTTGGCCGATTCCTGCATCATCTCGTCATTGTATTTGCTGTAGATTTCGTTGTAATGGAATGCTTCTTTCCAAAGTCCCAGTGCGGCATAACTCTGAGATAGTTTTTTATTGATATTTACAAACGATTCCTTATCGTATGTCAGCGCATTTTCCGAAGCTTTTTTTAAGGTTTCGATGGCCTTTTTGTATTCTCCTTTTTCATATAAAACTCTTCCCATTATGGCGTTTGCTTCCATGATTATATCTTCATCATTTGATTTTTGGGCCAGTGTAATGGCTTTCTTGGCATAACCCAATGCGGTATTGATTTTGCCTTCGTTAGCATAATATTCAGATACGCTTCGGTTGGCAAAACTTAAATTAAGAAATAGGGAATCTTTTTTAGAAGGGAAGGTATATGTTAGGCGGTAATATTTTTGAATGCTATCGAGGTTTTTTAAAGGAACAAAACACTGTAGGTAATAGTTGCAGGAAAAAGCACTGACATATGGAGAAGTCTTTATATAGGGCTGGGCATAATTTAAATATTCAAGGGCTTTATTGTATTGTTTCATTTTGGTGTAGGCAGCTGCAATCTGACTGTAAGAAACGCCGATGGTCTCATCGTTGGCCACCGTTTTTCTAAGCAGTTTTTTGTAATTAATCGCTTTGAGCTGATAACTGATAAAGGTTTCATATTGGGCATTGTCCAGATAATATTCGCCCAGGCTTCCGTAAAGAACAGATTTGGTATAGCTGCTTTTTGTAGTGTCCAGCACTTGTTTGATGTGTGCGATTAATTGTTTTCGTTTTGAAGTTTCATTAAGGGCGTAATACGCATAACTGAGGCGCATCAAGGCTGAGGTTTCGTTTTTAAGATGTCGGGCCTTTTGTGCAAATTTTAAGGCAAGTTCATAATTAACGCAGGCTTGCTTGTTCTGATTGTTATTGAATTCGTAAGCGTTTCCTTTTAAGAAATAAAACCTTGATTGGTACGCGGGATGATCTTTAGAAAGTACAATTCCTTTTTGTGCGGCGATAAGCAGTCTGGGATAATCTTCGGAATCTAAAAATACATTGGTATATTTTAGCCAGACTTTTAGTTTTTCGTTTGTGGTTTTATATCGGGACAAATTCGGTTCTTGTTGTGCAAAAACAGAAAGGGTTATAAAAAACAGCAACAAAAAACCGGCCTTTTTCATCTAAATGAGGTTTAGATTTTCTTTATAACTTCTTCCCACAGGAATGGAAATGTTATTGTTTAAAATAATTTCCGTCGAATTCATTTTATGGATAAACTGTTTCTGAACGGCATAACTTCTGTGAATCCTGATGAAGGACTGAAAATGATCTTCTTTTAAAAGATTGCCAATACTCGATAAAACACAATGTCTCTTTTTGTCGGTAATGATTAAGGTATAATCTTTTAGCGCTTCGAGGTATAAAATTTCGTGCAGTTTAACTTTGGTCTGTTCGTGGCCTTCTTTGATATAAATGGTATCACCGCCGATACTGGCTTCAAAAAGAGAGGCTTTCAGTTTAATTTCCATAAACTCTTCGATACGACTTACTGTTTGCGCGAAGCGATCGAGTTTTAATGGTTTTACGATAAAATCCAGCGTTTCTATTTGAAAACTTTCTACAGCATGTTCCGGATGTGCGGTTATAAAAATACAAACCGGAATTTCCAGTGCTTTTTTTCTAAACTCAATTCCGTTTAAGCCCGGCATATCAATATCCAGAAATAAGATGTCTACTTTTTGTTTTTCGATAAACGGAAGTGCTTCATCAGCCGATTCAAAAACACCTAAAATATCCAGAATCGGAAACTTTTTGGCAAACGATACTACCGTAAGTCTGTCTATTTCGTCGTCGTCAATAATAATGCAGGTGTATATTTTATTCATTTAATTCGATTTTATGTCGTCTGTCTATTTAAAATGTCGTCTGTCTATTAGCTGTTTTTCCGCCTGTTTTAATCCCGCAAATTTGCTTTGTAATTAAGGCATCAGATAAAAAGAAACGTTCTTTTAGATCATTTGACTTTTACAAAAATAATGTTATTGAATTAAATAAGAATCATTTAGCCAAATTTAAACCAAAATTATTATGAAAACTTTAAAAACTATTTTTACACTTTTAATAGTTGCTATTTCTACCCTATCCTGCAGCAGTGATGATGGAACGGACGGAGTTGATGGACTTCCGGGAGCAGACGGGGCAACCGGAACAGCCAATGTTATTTACAGTGCGTGGATCACAGCACCAACGGCAGTTGCAGAAACCATTGACGGTACTTCGGGAATGTCTACGAGTATCAACGCACCCCAACTATCAGAAGATATTCTTGCAAAAGGAACCATATTGGTTTATATGTCTTTTGGGGCAGGAAACTATCCATTACCTTATACCTCAACAGCAGGAGGATTTGCTAACACCATTACAGCTATCTCAACGGCAAAGAAAATCAAATTGTTCCGATTTAGACATGACGCAGGAGGAACTGTCAATCTTCCAACATCATTGAGCTGGCGTTATATCCTGATTCCGGGAGGTGTTGCTGCTGCAACCGCAAAAACGGCAAAACCGGATTATTCTAAAATGAATTACGAAGAAGTTTGCGCACATTTTAATATTCAGCCTTAATTTTTGAGAAACAGATTAATACAGCATAAAACAATCCAATAAATAAAACCAGTTAAATTAAATTATTATGAAAACTTTAAAAACACTTTTCTTCCTCTTATCAATTGCGCTTATAACATTTTCATGCAGCAGCGATGACGATAAACCGGAACCAATTAAATATGCCGAAGAAAATCCTTTAGATGCTTATATGGCAGGCTCAGGATTCAGCCAAAAAGCAGTTGATGTAAAAAACTCAGGGATTTATGAATATGGTTTTAGTTTTAAGCCAACCGTAACCGGAAAAATAAACGCTTTAGTGGTAAAAATTCCGGATGTAAACCCAACTTTAAGAATTACAGTATGGGATGCGGCTACGAAAACGGTTATAAAATCTGAAGTTATAAATGTAGCAACAGCCAATGTTACCGTCGAAAAAGCGATCACTCCGATTGCCTTGACGAAAGATAAAGAATATTTCTTCACGGTAAACAGCGACGACTGGATCAACAGAACAAAAACAGATGGTTCTGCTGCGACTTATCCTATTGTAGCCGGAAATATAACCATTACAGGATATGCGTATATCTCAAGTACAGCTGCAGAAACTATTTTCCCGACAAATGCGCGTAATACTTACTATGCAGGAGATATGAGCTTTAAATTTCAGCAAACAGAATAATATAATTTTGGATAGCTTTGAATTAGTTGAAAAAGGTTTGGCCAAAAGGTCAGGCCTTTTTTATTTTTAAATGATTTAATCTTTTAATACATTTGAAAGATGAAGATCGAATCGGAAATAGAGAAAGTATCCAGTTTTCAGCATCTTGAAATGCTGGCCAATCAGGTGGTGGAAGGATTTATATCGGGCATGCACAAGAGTCCGTTTCATGGGTTCTCGGCTGAATTTGCAGAGCATAAAGTCTATAATGCCGGAGAAAGCACCAAACATATCGATTGGAAACTGTTTGCCAAAACCGATCGGTTGTATACCAAACGTTTTGAGGAAGAAACCAATTTAATGTGTCACCTTATTGTCGATAACTCGTCGTCGATGCATTATCCGGAATTAAAATCGAATCAGCCTTTTTATGAAAAGAAGATTGGATTTGCTGTTTTGGCTTCGGCAGTCTTAATGAATATTTTGAAGAAACAGCGCGATGCCGTTGGTTTGAGTGTATTCTCGGATACGTACGAATATTATGCTCCCGAAAAAGGAAGCGATCGTCACCACAGAATGCTGCTCAATAAATTAGAACAATTGTTAGAACAGCCAAAAGTCAAAAAAAGCACCGATACCATAACTTATTTGCATCATATTGCCGAAAAAATGCATCGTCGCTCGATGATTATTCTGTTCACAGACATGCTGCAGTCGGAAGAGGATGAAAAGCTGTTTAATGCCTTGCAGCATTTAAAACACAACAAGCATAAAGTGGTGCTGTTTCATGTTATTGACGATAAAACGGAGCTGAAATTCGATTTTGATAATACACCAAGAAAGTTTATCGACTTAGAATCAGGTGAAGAAGTGTCGATTTTTGCCGATAATGTAAAAGAGGAATATGAAAAAAGGGCTGAAGAGTATTTTAAAAGATTGGCTTTGACCTGTGCAAAGAACCAGATTAAGTACGTTCCGGTCAATGTGGGAGATAGTTTTGAAAAAATATTGACTACATATTTAGTTGAAAAACAAAACTTTGGCTAAGGATTTAAAAATTTATTCGATTTTTTTTAGCAAAACACTTGCAGAAATGAAATTCTGTACTATCTTTGCAACCGCAATAACGCAGAGGTTTGGTAGTTCAGTTGGTTAGAATACATGCCTGTCACGCATGGGGTCGCGGGTTCGAGTCCCGTCCAGACCGCAATATTGGGAGAAGCCTTTCTTAACGGAAAGGCTTTTTTGCCCAAATACGGTATCTAAGATTAGTTGTGTTGTTTGCTACGAATTTGTAACTCGTAGCTGGTTTAGTAGTTAGACCAATGAAAAGCTTTCCACTTTTGTGGATGGCTTTTTTGATTTAGGGCATATAGATAAATGCAAATTTCAATCCGAAGCCTCGGAATAAAATTCCAAATTCCAAATTTTTTAGTCGAAAAAAAAAATGCAATCCCGATAGCTATCGTGATCAAAGTTTTTTTAAGTTTTGCTCCCGATAGCTATCGGAATTGCGCTTTTAACCTTGCTCACTTTGCGGTTAAATGCAGTTTTTTTACTCTCTAAAATTGAAATTCTGGATTTTAAAAGATTGGAATTTAGTTCATTAAAAATTTCTCAATTTTAATTCATAAAAACCCTTGTAAAATCAAAGTTCTATTGTATTTTTGCAGTCACAATAACGCAGTTGGTTTGGTAGTTCAGTTGGTTAGAATACATGCCTGTCACGCATGGGGTCGCGGGTTCGAGTCCCGTCCAGACCGCAATATTGGAAGAAGCCTTTCTTAACGGAAAGGCTTTTTTGTTTTTAGAACACTTTCTAAAATAAATTCCAATATTTAAATTGCTTCGCCTGTTCGCTAGCGCTCGAGTCCAAATTGCAATACTACTATAATGTCTTATTGGAATTTGGACTTTTTTATTTGGATTTTAATTTGCCTACATTTATATCACAAGAAAGATATTCAATTACTTCAATGGAACAATCCACTCATAAAGTAGACCAGTATTACATCAAAAAAGTAGATGCAGATCAAAAAAGTATTTACTGTCATCATGATGTCATGGGCGAATTATTTGTTCCCACGCATAAACATGAGAAAGGACAAATGCTCTATGCCGAAGGCGATGTGGTCTTTGTTACGACCGAAACCAAAACCTATTTTTTGCCGGCACGACATTTTATCTGGATTCCGAGTGGAGTGGAGCATAGCATTCATCCGAAGTCTGAAAATGTGATGATGCGAAATCTGTATTTTCCGGTTGAAAAAGACGAAGATTCTTTTTACCAGAACGAAGGAATTTATCCGGTCAATAATTTACTGCTTCAAATGATGCTTTTCACGAATCAATGGAATGGTGATCTTAAAAAAGGAAGTCCGAATTTTGTGATTGCCAAAGCGATTAAAGCAATTCTTCCGCAAATCTGCCTGACTAATTTACCTCTTGAATTGCCACAACCCAAAGATGCCCGCCTGGGTAAAATACTGCGCTATGTCGAGAATAATTTAGGAGAAACGATTTTGTTTGCAGCTGTTGCACAGGAATTCGGTTACAGTGAACGCTCTTTGTATCGCCTGTTTCAGAAAGACCTAAAAATGTCCTTCATTCAATATTATACGATAAGAAGAATTTTAAAGGCAATCGAATTGCTACTTGAAAGAAAATTGTCCGTAAAAGAAGTTGCCCAGGAAGTCGGTTACAGCAGTGTACCGACGTTTAGTAATACCTTCTTTAAAATCCTCGGACAACGGCCTTCCGATTACTTAAACGGAGAAGATGTTTTAAAAAGCCGATAAAATTTATTTCTCCCGCAGATTTGGCAGATGGAGCAGATTATTCTAAAAAAAGAAATTTGCATGATGTGCAAAATCTGCGAGAAAACATTTTTTAGACAAAGACCTTCAGATTTATTTCTCCCGCAGATTGAGCAGATTACTCTAAAAAAACAAATCTGCTCCATCTGCCAAATCTGCGAGAAAACATTTTTTAGACAAAGACCTTCAGATTTATTTCTCCCGCAGATTGAGCAGATTATTCTAAAAAGAAATCTGCCTGATCTGCCTGATCTGCGAGAAAACTCTTTTGGTTGATAATATATTAATTTTCAATATTTTAATAAAACGTTTTCGAAAATTACAATTTTAACATTTGTCCGAAATGAATACGTTATTGACTTTTTAGAATTATCAGTCGCCAAAAAAATGCAGGAACTTTGCACTATAAAAATTATTTATAAATTCATGTTCCTTAAAACAACAAATTCTACAGCAGATTGTTTTCTCAAAATCACGTGGCTATTTCTAATAATAGTAACAGTCAATAGTTTACAAGCGCAGGAAATTCATTCGGTTTCTTTAAGTGAAGCGGTAAAACTGGCTAAAGAAAACAATAAAAAAATCCTCAAATCTCAATTGGAGACAACGCTCTCCGAGCAAAACATCAAAGAAAGAAAAGAACTCCGTTTACCGGATATCGAATTAAACGGTGAGTATTCCAGAATTACCAACATTACGGAATTCAAAGGAAGCGGTTTCTTAAATGGCAAAGAAGTGACCAAGGCAATTCCTGAAATTTATCAGGTCAATTCAACTTTTAAAATGCCAATTTACGCCGGAAATAAGATTAACAACGCCATCAGGATTGCGAGTCAGGAAAATGAAATTGCCAAAATAAAAACAGAAAAGGCTGAAAATGATATCGAGCTGGAAGTGGTAGCCAATTACCTGGCGATTTATAAAATGTTGGAACTTCAGAAGATTTTCGAGGAAAACATTAAGGAAGAAAAAAGCAGGTTAAAAGAAGTCGCGTCACTGCAAAAGCACGGAACTGTCACCAAAAACGAAGTCATTAGAGCCGAATTGCAGCTTTCGGACCGTGAATTGAGCGCGCTGACGAATTCCAAAAACATAAAAATCGCAATGCATGAGCTGAAAACTTTGATTCAGCTTCCGGAAACCGAAGAAATTACAATCGACACCACGGCCAATCTTGATGAAATGAAGGGTTTGGATCCCTATGATTTTTATTTGAATAAAGCCTTTCAGAATGAGGAAATGCGAATGGCGAGCCAGGAACTGAACATCAAAAAAACAGAACTGAAGCTGGTCAAAGGAAATTATCTGCCCACCGTAAATTTCTTTGGGAATTATGGTTTTTACTATCCCAACTACAAATTTTTTCCGCCGAATCCATATTTGTACACTTTGGGACAAGTGGGTATCGAAGCGCATTTTGATATTTCGGCTTTGTATAAAAACAAAACCAAAGTACAGCAGGCGAATACGAAAATTGAATGGCAGCAGATGCAGTCCGAAATTATAAAAGATGAAATTCAGGATAAGCTGTTTAAGGAACATACCCAATATCAGGAAATCCTTGAAAAATTTGTGGTGGTCGATAAAGCCCTCGATCTGGCGAATGAAAATTACCGAATCGTAAAACTAAAATACCTCAATCAACTTGTTTTAATCACCGAAATGGTCGATGCCGATAATGCTTTATTACAGGCAAAATACAACAAGATTTCTACCCGACTGGACGCCATTTTGAAACATTATGAATTGCTGCATACGGCGGGGATAATGCAGAAGGGGAATAGAATATAGAGGATAGAAGCAAGAATAAAGAGGCAAGAAGTTAGAAAATAGAAAAGATATAAAGTTTATGGTTAAGATAAAAAATGAAACTAGAAGAAACAGGACGTTTCATATATTAATAACAATTATTGCCTGTATATTGGTGGTAAGCGGAGTCATTTTAGGGATTTGGTTTTATGTGTTCAACAGAAACCATGAGGAAACCAATGATGCTCAGGTGGAGCAATACGTGACGCCAATCATGTCGCGTATTACGGGTTATGTGCAGGAAGTTCGTTTTGAAGAAAATCAGTTCGTGTATAAGGGTGATACTTTAGTGGTGATTGACAACAGGGAATACAAATCGAAACTGAATGTTGCCCTGGCCGATGTACAAAGTGCGAAGCAGAGCAGTGTCGTAGCCGAGAAAAATGTGACGACAACAGCAAGTTCTACTGCCATTGGAGAATCGCAGCTGGCGGCCGCTAAAACCAATCTCTGGAAGACAAAATTAGAATACGACCGATACAAAGCGCTGGTACAAGACGAAGCGGCAACTTCGCAACAATTAGAGAAAGTAAAAGCCGATTACGAGTCGGCACAGGCCCATTTTCAGGAAATGCGGGATCGAATCCAGTCTTCTCATTTAAACACTTCTCAGGCGCAGGCAAATGTTCCGGCAACGCAGACGAATATTGCATCCAAACAAGCTGTAGTCGACAATGCGGCATTGTTTCTTTCGTACACGGTAATCACGGCGCCTTATGACGGCTGGGTGGGTAAAAGAACGTTACAGCCCGGACAAATGATCAAAGAAGGGCAATCGTTACTTTCGATCGTAAGCAAAGAAAAATGGATCACGGCCAATTTTAAAGAAACACAACTGCAATATTTAACCGTGGGTCAGGAAGTTAAAATTCAGGCTGATGCTTTAAATGATAAGGAATTTACAGGAATTATTACCTCATTGTCACCTGCAAGCGGGGCGCGTTTTTCGCTGTTGCCTCCCGATAACGCCACGGGAAACTTTGTGAAAATCGAACAAAGGATTCCGGTGCGAATTCAACTGAAAGACACCGACAAACAAGCTGACTTTTTAAGAGCCGGAATGAACATTACCGTTATTGCGCAGCACAACTAAAATGGAAGATAAAAGTATTTTTAAATCCTGGGTTCCCAACTGGGCGATCATCATCATCTTGTTTGTGTGTTTACTGCATTCTATGATTTTGCTGGGCGTTTACAGTTCGAACGTGGCCTACGCGGCAAGTTTTCTGGATATTGAAGCCGAAGACTTGCAGTTTTCCATGTGTGTAACCTATGGAACGCTGCTGGCGACAATCCTGATCGAAAGCCGGTTTTCGAATTACTTTCCTGCGAAAACGTATCTGATCGCGCTCTATATTTTGATAGCCGTCACCATAATTTCGTCGGGTTATGTAACCAATTTTGCGCTTTTTATCATGTTGAGGATAGCCGAAGGAATCCTGATGGCTTTGCCGGTGATGATCCTGAGACAATTACTGGTTGAACGTTTTAAGTCTAAAAACGCCATTATTATTGGATTCTCTTTTTACTACGGATCACTTTTGCTCGCAACGCCTTTTATTATGAACATTGCGGTTTGGTTTCTCGATCATTACGATTGGAAATACATGCTGTACGTTTCCGGAATGCTTCAGCTGATTAATGTTTTTCTGATTCTGGTTACCTTCAGAAGTCATAGAATCACCAAGAAAATCCCTTTGTATCAGGTTGATTTGCTGAGTTATGTTTTGGTTTTGACTTCGATTTTAAGCGGGGCTTTCTTTTTTGTCTATGCCGAAAAGAAATATTGGTTTGAATCTTCGCAATTGATTTTGGCTTTGATTATTTGCCTCATTACAGGCGGATTGTTTATTTTTAGACAATTGCTGGTCAAACGCCCAAGTTTTGATTTTGAGGTTTTCAGGTATGCCAATTTAAGAACAGGATTTCTGTTGTTTTTTATTTTCTACATCGCCAGAGCCACTTTGAGTCTTTGTCACAGCGCGATGTTTTCGATCTGGAACTGGGATCCTTCCCGAGTGGCCGGAGTACAATACATCAACGGACTCGGAAATGTAATCGGACTGATTCTGGCCGCATTTTTCCTGATGAAATCCATGGCGACCAAATACATTTTTATGATTGGTTTTGCGCTTTTAGCAGTATTTCATTTTTGGTTTACGTTTCTGTTTGTATCCGATGTTTCATTGTCAGATATCGTGATTCCATATATTTTACAGGGAATTGCCGTTGGTGTTTTATTTGTGCCACTGGTTTTGTTTACCGTTTCTGCAGTTCCTGCGAAAATGATGACTTCTTCCGGAATTGTCGGCGTTTCAGGACGTTTCTGGGGAAGCACGATTGGTTTTTGCATCATGCAGAACGCACAGGTATTTTTGAATAAAAAGCACTTTTTAAAACTCAGTCAGTTTGTAACAGGCGATAATCCTCAGGCGCAGGAAACCATTGCTAAAACAGCCCAGAGTTTCGCGGCAAAAGGATATTCGCCTGACGATTCTAATACACTGGCGCTAAAAAAAGTCTTTAGCTCCGTTGCCAGACAAGCGACTTTATTATCGAATATGGAAATTTATACCGTGGTGGGATATGGTTTGCTGATTTTGGTGGTCTTAATTGGATTAAATCAGCATTTGAGACAAACCCTGAACGTATTTAAAACCAAAGTTTGGATTGGTTAAAAAATCAAAATGATATAAAATAAAAAATCCTTTAAGTTCAATTAAAGGATTTTTTTGTTTTCTAATTCCAGATTTCATTCATGGCTGTTAGTATAATCGGTTTGCCGTCGGTAACGACAATTGTGTGTTCGTGTTGTGCCATAAAACCGCCTTTGTTTCCGACCATTGTCCAGCCATCCTGTAATGTTTCGGCATAGGTTGAGATTGTGGCAATGAAGGTCTCGATCGCAACCACAGAATTTTTCTTAAATCGGGTCAGGTTAAATTTATCTCTGTAATTGGCTATTTCGTGCGGCGCTTCGTGAAGGCTTCTTCCGATACCGTGGCCGGTTAGGTTTTTAATCACTTTGTAACCTCTTTTTTTGGCTTCGGTTTCCATGATAAAACCGATGTCCGAAATGCGGACGCCGCCTTTTATATTGTGTATGGCTTTATGTAAAATTTGTTTTGAAGCCTCAATCAGTTTCTGGTGTTGGTTGACATCGGAGCCAATAACAAACGAGCCTCCGTTATCGGACCAAAACCCGCCTAATTCTGCCGAAACATCAATATTAATCAGATCTCCTTCGGCCAATATTCTTTTTTCGGATGGAATGCCGTGACAAAATTCATTGTTCACGCTAATGCAAGTCCAGCCCGGAAAACCGTACGTTAGATACGGAGCCGATTTAGCGCCCATTTCATTAAGGATTTGTCCGCCATAATCGTCTAATTCTTTGGTAGACATTCCCGGTTTGGCAAATTCTCTCATTTTTTTTAAAGTGAAAGCAACAGCGTCACTGGCTTTTTGCATTCCAACTAATTCTGATTCTGTTGTAATTGACATAATTCCTTTTTTTAGGTAAAGTATTCAAAGATAAAAGTTTTATTATTCTTCTACCAATTCAATATCCATAGTATGGATCAGATTGTCCTTGAAAGTATAAATGTGTTTAACACTTCCGTCAAACATAAGTTTATCTTCTAGGTCTTTTACAATTTGATGCACCACAACTTCCAGACTTCCGTTTGGTCTTTCGTTAAATTCAGTTGGATAGACTTTCGGATTAATTTCTTTCCATTGTCTGGTCCAGTAGGCGTTTATTTCGTCATGACCGCTGATGTAGCCGCCTTCCCAGGCCTTTGACCATTGTACATTAGGCTGCATGGTTTCAAGAGCGGCCTGTATGTTTCTGTCGTTGAAAGCTCCGTAAGCCTTTTCGATTACCTTTTGAAATTCTGTTGCCATAATTTTTGATTAGAGTTGTTTTTCGATGGATTCCTATAAAAGCTTAAAGATATTTATAATAAATGGATAGCCTCCAGTTTTAACTGGAGGTTTTTTACGTTTGGAAGGAAAGGCTTTAGCCGAAATTTATTTATTTTTAATCTTCAAAAACACTTCTTTTCTAAACCAATTTTCATCTTCTTGAGTTTCAAAAACTCGTTTTGGAAAATAGAAACATTGACCTTTTGAAATGTATAAAAGATAAAGACCTTTCAGTTCTAAAACTTTTATGAAACTTCCTATGGCAATTGTGCCTTCAGAGACTTCTCCCATGTTAGAAATTATTTTGTCCTTGAAAATTTCATATTGCGTTTCTTTGAAAAAAATCTCGTTTTCCTTTGAATTTGCAAATCTCCAATATTGAAATACTGTAACTAGCGGAAAAAGAAACCCAAAAGCTATCATAAAAATATCAGAAGAATCTTTATGATCCTTAAATAAAAATGCTACCGAAAGGAATAATATAAAAGAATACAGCCACCATCTTTTTTTTAATAAAATTCTAATAATGAAGAAGAAATATTCTTTTTTTGTGAGATGAAATTTTTTGGTTTTAATCATTGGTGGTTGGCGAAAATTAGGCTTGAAGTTTTTATTTTAAAGGAAAATCAAATAATTCTTTAGGTTCAACATCTAAAGCATTTGCGATTCTTACAAGAGTTTTTATGGTTGTATTAATTTCTGCTCTTTCTATTCTGCCTACTTGATTTTGGGTGATACCGCAATCATCAGCTAAGTCTTGTTGAGACATACCTTTCTTTTCACGTAGTTGCCTGATGTGAATCCCGAGGTTTGTAATAAAAGTTTCTTCTGAAATATTCATATTTCAAAAGTGATAAGATTTATTTTTCAATTACACCCATATATGGGTGTAATTTATTATATTTGTCAGATCAAAAAAATAAGATTATGACTACAGAAAACCTTTCAAAAGAAGTTGAAAACCGACTAACCGAATTTTTCAGCAACACGATTGACCCGAAAGATATGGCAAAAACCATACGACAAGTAAATTATACGCTTTCTCTATGTACAATGAGTGGATGCGAAACAGTACAACCTGAATTAAACCATCTTGAAAGTAATTTTTACTGGCTTCATAGACTGGCGGAAGTTTTAGATCCTTATCTGGATGTGGAGTGAGCGAGCTTTGAACGATATGGAAAACCGTAAAACAAAATCATCGCTATAAATTAGTTTTGGATTATTAATTAAAACCATCACTAAGATGAAATGCAGCAACTGCGGAAAAGAAACATCGTTTATTGGTAAAGTCTGTCATTGGTGCAATAATGACAAATCAAAAGATCAGAAAGCCAACTGCGTCATACTGATTATATCCATAATTGTAGTTGTTATTATATGGATGTGGTTTTGAAAAATTGGATTTTCGTTCCTCGAAATGACAAACTGCCTAAAAACAAAAAAGCTTCTGATTTCTCAGAAGCTTTTTTCAGTGCGGATAATAGGACTCGAACCTACACGCCTTGCGGCACCAGATCCTAAGTCTGGCATGTCTACCAATTTCACCATATCCGCTCAATTGTGGGTGCAAAGATAAACATAACTTCTAAATTTCAAAGCATTTTTGCAAAAAAATATTTATTCTCTTTTTTGTATTTTTGAAATTCTATAAAAATAATTGAAATGGAAAATATAAAGTCTTACGTTCAACAACATAAAGATCGCTTTATCAGTGAGTTGATCGAATTATTAAAAATTCCGTCGGTAAGTGCCGACACTGCTTACTCGCAAGATGTTATTGATACAGCCGAAGCTGTAAAAGAAAGTTTATCAAAAGCAGGCTGTGATTTAGTCGAAATTTGCGATACTCCGGGTTATCCGATTATCTATGGAGAGAAAATAATCGACCCTAATTTACCAACCGTTCTGGTTTACGGACATTATGATGTGCAGCCGCCGGATCCATTAGAATTATGGACATCACCACCTTTTGAACCCGTAATCAAAAACACAGAAATTCACCCTGAAGGGGCTATTTTTGCCCGTGGAGCCTGTGATGACAAAGGTCAGATGTACATGCACGTAAAAGCGTTAGAGCTTATGGTGCAAACGAATACGCTGCCATGTAATGTAAAATTCATGATCGAAGGTGAAGAAGAAGTAGGTTCGGCAAGTTTGGCCTGGTTTGTAGAACGCAATCAGGAAAAACTAAAAAATGACGTGATTCTAATTTCAGATACCGGAATGATTTCTAACCAACAACCATCGATTACGACAGGTTTACGCGGATTGAGTTATGTTGAGGTAGAAGTTACAGGCCCGAATCGTGATTTGCATTCCGGTTTATATGGTGGAGCAGTGGCGAACCCAATTAATGTTCTGGCAAAAATGATCGCTTCGCTTCATGACGAAGACAATCATATTACGATTCCGGGTTTCTACGATAAAGTTCAGGAATTATCTACAGCAGAAAGAGCTGAAATGGCAAAAGCACCTTTCAGTTTAGAAAAATATAAAAATGCCTTGGCGCTAAACGATGTTTATGGCGAAAAAGGATATGTAACCAACGAACGTAACTCGATTCGTCCAACGTTAGACGTAAACGGAATCTGGGGCGGATATCAGGGTGAAGGTGCCAAAACGGTTATTGCGAGCAAAGCTTTCGCTAAAATCTCGATGCGTTTGGTTCCAAATCAGGACTGGGAAGAAATCACAGCACTTTTCTCTAAACATTTCGAGAGTATTGCTCCGGCCGGGGTTACCGTAAAAGTGACACCGCACCACGGAGGTCAGGGTTATGTAACGCCAATTGACAGTATTGGATATCAGGCGGCAAACAAAGCGTATACAGAAACGTTTGGAGTTCCGGCAATTCCGGTTCGTTCTGGTGGAAGTATTCCGATTGTAGCCTTGTTCGAAAAAGAACTGAAAAGCAAAACCATCCTTATGGGCTTCGGATTGGACAGTGACGCGATTCACTCGCCAAACGAGCATTTCGGAATCTTTAATTACTTAAAAGGAATTGAAACGATTCCGTTGTTTTACAAGTATTTTGTAGAGCTTTCGAAGTAGGTTTTTTTGAAAAAGGTGCAAAGGAACAGAGGTACAAAGGTGCAAAGGTTTTGACACCGTATTTGTTTTAGATTATATAGACTCCGGCTTTTAGCCGGAGTTTTTTTTTTGTTCTTAATCTTGGGGGGTGTAATGATTTGGCTAAAGCCGTTTTCTTCACCTGTATTGTAAACGGCCCAGCTAAAGCTGGGGGCTATTGAAAAAACGTCTGCGCCTTTACTTCTCAAAAAAACCTTTGTTCCTTAGAGCCTCTGCCTCTTTGCACCTGCCTACTGAACCTCAAAAGAAAACCTCAGAGCCTTAGCGACTTAGGTCCTTAGTAACTTTTTTAAAATTTCTCTTGCACATTAAAAATTAATCTCTACATTTGTAGAGTAACAACTATAGATGTAGAACGAAAATGAGAGATAAATTACTTTTTATATTAGTTCTGTTTTTATGGTTTGGATGTAAAGCACCGCTGATCAATCAGAAAGTTGACAAGAAGAAAGAAGGAAAATGGGTCGATGTTTATGTGCAGGACAGTATTCAATACAAATCACTTGAATATTACAAACACGATCAACCGGTAAAAAAGTGGAAATCTTACATTAACGGAAAAATTCGCAAAACTGAAAAATATAAAAACGGAATCTGTACGGTCAAAAATTATTATGAAAACGGAAAATTAGAATCGACAGGAAAAACTAAAATCGAAGTTAATTCAACAGAAATACATTGGTTTTATTTTGGAGACTGGAAATTTTATTCGGATAAAGGAAAATTAACGGAAATCAAGAAGTATAGTAATGGTGAATAAAGAGTATAGAATGTAGAATATAGAAGCAAGAAGCAAGACATGGAATAAAAATCATCTAATCGATTTAATCTGTGGCAAAAAAACTCAAAAACTTAGTAACTCAGAACCTTAGAACCTAAAAAAATGCAACTATCAAACTCAGAAGAACAATTAATGGAGCATTTGTGGAAGCTTGAAAAAGCTTTTATGAAAGATTTGCTTGAAGCGTATCCCGATCCAAAGCCGGCGACCACGACAGTCGCAACTTTACTAAAACGAATGATCGATAAGAAATTTGTTGCGTATAATGAATTCGGGAACTCGAGGGAATATTATCCTTTGGTCGAAAAGACGGTTTATTTTTCTAAACATGTCAACGGATTGATTAGCAATTTCTTTAATAATTCGGCCTCGCAGTTTGCTTCGTTTTTTACGACTGAAACCAATCTTAGTACTTCTGAATTGGAAGAACTTAGAAAAATAATTGATTCGCAAATTCAAAAAAAGAAAAAATGACAGACTTTCTTATCAAATCGACGATTGCATTGTGTGTGCTTCTGGGGGCTTACTATTTGCTTTTAGAAAAGGAAAAATTTCATCAATTCAATAGATTTTTCCTGCTTGGGAGTCTTGTAATTTCGTTTGTACTTCCCTTTGTTACGATCGAAATTATAAAAGAAGTGGCAGATGTCGCAAATACAAATGTTGTGGTTCCGGGGAAAATTACCGCCAATATAGTAGCGGAGAAAACTTCAATTTATGTTATTCTTGGCTGGTTTTTATACGGAATAGTAACGACAGTTTTATTTTTCAGATTTGTAAACAATTTATATAAACTGATTAAAAAAACAAAATCCGGTGTTACACTAAAGCACCAAAAGGCAACCTTGGTTTTACTGAAGGAACAAACGCTGCCGTATACATTTCTCAATACTATTTTCATAAATGAAGAAGAGTTTCAAAACAATAAAATTGAAACCGAATTATTTACGCACGAGCTCATTCACGTTAATCAGAAGCATTCTCTTGATGTTTTATTGATAGAAATAATTAAAACTGTTTTTTGGTTCCATCCAATATTCATTTTCTATAAAAAATCAATACAACTTAATCACGAATTTCTTGCGGATGAAAAAGTTGTAAAATCACATAACAATGTTTCGTTTTACCAGAATTTATTACTGGCAAAAGCGAATCATAATCCGATCTATTACCTGGCCAGTAATTTGAACTATTCTGTAACTAAAAAAAGATTAATTATGATGACAACCACAACCTCTGCTTCAAGAGGATTTTTTAAAAAGACAATTCTTTTGCCATTATTAACCGGACTGGTATATTTTTTATGTACTAAGACGGTGGCACAGGAAGCAAAAATCAAATCAACTTCAAATAAAGAAACTGCTAAAAAGGCGAGTGCTTTGGATGCTTATTATGATAAGACCACTTTTAAAATAAAAGATGATAAAGGGATTGTAGTGGCTGAGAAAAAATATAAAGACCTTAGCCCGACCGAAAAGAAAGTAGTGCCAAATTTGTTTGAGGGAGTAAAATTTCCTGCGATCAAAGAGGAAATTGATTCAAAGCTCGAAAAGGGTGGTCCCGAATCTGTAGAAATCGATGTGTATGACCCGAAAAATCAAAAAGTAAAAAAAGAGGAAGGTGCAATTTATAAGACAAGTGATTTAACTGAAAATCCAAGTTACCCGGGAGGAATTGAGCTGTTTTATAAGTTCATTGGTCAGAATTATAAAATGCCAGTGACACCAGCAGATGTCAAATTAAAGGGAAGAGTTTATGTCACTTTTATTGTAGAAAAAGACGGAGCGTTGTCTGATTTTAAATTATTAAGAGATATTGGCTACGGAACAGGAGACGAAGCTATCAGAGTGCTTAAGTTATGTCCGAACTGGCTGCCGGGAAAAGTTAACGGAGAGCCGGTTGCTACGATGTACAGTTTGCCAATCACAATTCAGGCTAAGGAGTAATTATAAAAAAATCCGCTTCTAAAAATTTTAGAAGCGGATAAAATTAAAAACTAAAAAAATTCTCAAAAAAAATAAATAAATCAGAACTAAAACAAGTCCGGATTATATCCAAAGTAAGGCATGGTTTGTTCGTTAAAAACGACACCATACTCTTCTAATTCTTTCAAAATAGGCACATAAACTTCTTTGTTTATAGGAAGTTGCACGCCCGGGGTTGTAATTTTTCCCATTCAGAATCAATAAAGTAGCCATTGCAACCGGTAACCCCACGGTTTTTGCCATCGCGGTATACGTCTGATCGTCTCCAATACAGACCATTTTAGAATCGATTTGCTTTTTCTCGCCGTTTATTTCGTATCCGAATTTATGATACATTACAATCATGTCTTTATCATCAGGTTCTAATGTCCAGCTGTCGGAAAGTATTTTTTCTAAGATCTGAGCAGGAGTTGCATTCGACAAATTCACTTTTTTGTCGGGATTGAATAAATCCAGTTCCAAAAGTTTGTCCCACATAATATCGTCCTGATCAATTTTTAAGATCAATCGGGTCTTGATTTCAACAGAATCTGTTGGATGATACGGTAAAAATGAATTCACAAACTGGCGGTAACTCATGTTTTCAGAATCTTCCATAACATAACTGTCATCGGTCATTCCAAGCTGCACAAACATATTCCAGGCTTTAGAATAACCAACTCTTCTGATGGTTCCTCTGTATAAAGTCAGGATATCATCCAATCCGTAAATAGAGCGGTATTTTAGCGAATCCCGATTCGAATAGGCTTCAAATTTTCCGTAGCCTTCCACCTCAAGGAATTCAGTTCTTCGGAATAAATTGCAATACGGAATGTATTTATAAGTGCCTTCCTGAACAAACTTGGCGGCGCCGCCCTGTCCTGCTAAAACTACATTCCGGGGTGCCCAGGTAAATTTATAATTCCATAAATTATTGTCGGATTCGGGAGCGACTAATCCACCGCAAAAAGATTCAAAAAGCAGCATTTTACCGCCTTTTACCCTGATTTCATCAATAACTTTCATGGCGCTCATATGGTCGATTCCGGGGTCAAGACCGATTTCGTTCATAAAAATCAGGTTGTTTTCTTTGGCTTCTTCATCTAGCGCCTGCATGGCATCACTTATATACGAAGCCGTTACGAGGTGTTTCCTGAATTGAATACAATCTTTGGCTATCTCAATGTGTAAATGTGCCGGAAGCATTGAGATTACAATGGATGCCTTTTCTATTGCCTCTTTTCTTTCTGCAATATTAAATATATCTAAAGCTATTGGAGTGGCATTCGGGTGTTGCTGCGTTTTTTTTTCGGCCAGGGCCAAAGACAAATCGGCTACAATAAGATGTAAATTTTCACTCTCTGATTTTGAGAGTAAATAACGGATCAGTGAAGAGGCAGAACGACCGGCTCCAATAATTAAAATGCTTCTCATGTTTTATATTTATAACACAAATATATTAAAATGTTATAAATATAACATTCAGAATATTTAAAAAAAATGATTTATTTTTAATTTTAAGAATAAAACGAACAAATTCCCTTTACTGCAAAAGATTTTTAAAAAGAGAAAAGTTTTTTGAATGGTTTGAAGTATTTTTGTTTAAATATTGAAAAACATAGAAAACATGAAAAGAAAAATTGTTTTGACAGGTGCATTTATCGGGATGTTAGCTATTATTTTGGGAGCTTTCGGAGCCCATCTTCTTAAAAAATGGTTATCGGTTGAACAATTAAATACTTTTGAAGTTGGCGTCCGTTATCAGATGTATCATGCTTTTTTTCTGTTTTTTCTTTCCACCAGAAAAGACATTGCTGAAAAAACCTTAAAGACCATCTATAGTCTGGCGGTTGCAGGTGTTGTTCTGTTTAGCGGGTCAATCTATTTATTAGTGACAAAAGAATACACAGTTTTTGACTCAAAAATTATCGTATTCGCAACACCTTTAGGAGGATTTCTGTTAATTCTTGCATGGTTGGTATTATTTGCTACTATTTTGAGGAAAAAATCATAAAATCCCGAATAAAAAATTTTATCTAAAAATTAATCTTTAATTTTGTCTCATAAATAACATATAAGATTGCTTATGTGAATTTTTATTGGTTTTTATCTCTATTGATAAAAAATATAACAATTCATGTTTTGAGTATAAAAGCTTAGGAATCAAAGTAATTATGTTTGTTCACTAAAAAAAGAAACACACACAACAACAAAATTTATGGACACTAACACACTTTTCACGCAATCGATTTCGTTAAAAGAACTGGGAATTGAAAATGCAACAGTTCGCTATCAATTATCAGCAGATGAATTGCATGCGATTACTTTGCAGTCAGGCCAAGGTGTGGAGAACTCTACGGGAGCATTGGCAATTAATACGGGCGAATTTACAGGACGTTCTCCACAGGATCGTTTTATTGTAAAAGACAGTATTACAGAAGATAAAGTTTGGTGGGGAAATGTAAACATTCCATTTTCACCGGAAGCTTTTGAAAAGTTATATAATAAAGTAACTCAGTTTTTATCTCATAAAGAAGTATTTGTCAGAGACTCTTACGTTTGCTCTGATGCCAATTACAGATTAAATGTTCGTGTAGTAACTGAAACGGCATGGTCTAATTTGTTTTGTTACAATATGTTTTTAAGACCGGAAGATTCAGAATTAGCGAACTTTACTCCGGAATGGACAGTAATTTGTGCACCAAGTTTTATGGCAGATCCTGCGGTAGACGGAACACGTCAGTCTAATTTTGCTATTTTGGATTTTACCAGAAAAATTGCCCTTGTTGGTGGAACAGGTTACACAGGAGAAATGAAAAAAGGAATCTTTTCTGCTTTAAATTTCATTTTGCCGGTTTTCAAAAATGCATTACCAATGCACTGTAGTGCCAATGTTGGAGAAGCAGGTGATACTGCCATTTTCTTCGGATTGTCAGGTACAGGAAAAACAACTTTATCTGCAGATCCTGCACGTAAGTTAATTGGTGATGATGAACACGGATGGACTGCGGAAAATACTGTTTTCAATTTTGAAGGGGGTTGCTACGCAAAAGTTATTAACCTGACAGAAGAAAACGAACCGGACATTTTCAGAGCGATCAAAAAAGGAGCACTTTTAGAAAATGTGGTTTTCAAAGCGGGAACAAATGAAGTGGATTATGATGATGTTTCGATTACTCAAAATACACGTGTAAGTTACCCAATAACACATATTGACAATATTCAGCCGGGATCTATCGGACATAACCCTAAAAATATATTTTTCTTAACGGCAGATTCTTTTGGAATTTTGCCTCCAATCTCAAAACTGACTCCAGGTCAGGCTGCTTACCATTTTATATCAGGATATACCGCTAAAGTTGCCGGAACTGAAGCCGGAGTTACAGAACCACAGCCTAATTTCTCAGCTTGTTTCGGAGCGCCATTCATGCCTTTGCATCCAACACGTTATGCAGAAATGTTGACTAAAAAGATGAAAGATGCAGATGTAAAAGTCTGGTTGATTAATACCGGTTGGACAGGTGGTGCTTACGGAACCGGAACCCGTATGAAATTGAAATATACACGTGCCATGATTACTGCAGCACTTAACGGTGAATTGGACAATGTAGAATTTAAAAACCATACCGTTTTTGGAATTGCAAAACCACAAAGCTGCCCTAATGTTCCAAGCGAGATTTTGAATCCTAGAAATACTTGGGAAGACAAAGATTTATACGATAAAAAAGCAATTGAATTAGCTCAGAAATTCAAAGCTAATTTTGCCAAATTTGAAGAATTTGCCAATGCCGAAATTTTGGCCGGCGCACCGATTACAGAATAAGGAAATTACTAATTCAAACCAGAAAAAGCTGTTCGTTATGAACAGCTTTTTTTGTTATATGCTGGTTTCAGTTTTCAGTCGCAGTCTCAGTCTCGGTTTTCGGTGTCACCCTGAGCGAAGTCGAAGGGCTTTTCTTTGCGTGGGCTTCGACTTCGCTCAGCCTGACAGATCTTGAGTCTTCAGTCTCAGTTTTTAGTCACAGTAAGAAACTGAAAACTGAATACCGCGACTGCGACTGAACTCAGCGACTAAAAACTACTTCTTATCGATACGTGCCTGAATCAAATCCCAGGAATAATACTGAAAAACCATTCCGTTGCTCATGGCTACGAAAAGCCCATTTTTATAATTTCCACCTAAATTAATGCTGGTTACATCGGCTCCGTCGCATTCGATTGTGGACGTTGGAATTTCTGCCAGCAGCGGATAATTATTTGGATTTCCCTTTGCACCTTCTCTCGGATACACCATAAAGGTATTGGCCTGTTGGTTGGATACTAAAATGTAACCTGTAGAATCTGTTTTTTTGTAGATGGCGATTCCTTCATTATCGGCTTTGAAACCTGTTTTTCCAAAAAGTGCTATTTCCTTATTATCGTTTAAAGCAGGATCGGCTTTGTATTTTCTGATTCCGAATTGTTCGTCACAATATAAAACTGTTCCTAATTCGTTGTCCACCGCAATGGCTTCGATTTCTTTTTTTCCGCTGTAAGCGCCAAATTTCCGAACCACTTTTGCAGTTGCTGCTTTTCCGGTACCTGAAAGTTCGTATTGCCATAAATAACTTCCTGAAGGCCCTGATTTTCTTCCCACAATTGCAAAAATCTTTTTATCGTCCGGGCGTGTGTACAATGCAATTCCCATTGGGTCGCGTAATTCTTCACCTTCAAAAACAGGAATTCCGCCATTGTCAATTGGTTCTAAATCCGGCAGGCTGAAAATTCTGATTTTGTTGCTTTCACGTTCTGTAGTAACGGCAATGTCTGTTTTTTTTCCGTCAATTAATAAGCCGTAAGCGATATCAACATTGTTCGGTCTTTTCAACGGAATTGATTTTTTTAGAATTTTTCCGTTCAGGTCAAAAGCGTATAAACCGCCATCAGTATCTTTATCAGTCCCTACAATTATGCTTTTTGAAGGATCTGTCGGGTGAATCCAGATAGAGGGATCATCAGTATCGTGAGGCAAAGCTTTTGTAACGAGGGTTGGTTTTACTGCATTTTTAGCAACCGGAGCTAATTTGTCGTCTTTACAGGCGATTAATAAAAACCCTAAAAGTAAAAATGAGAGTAGTGATTTATTTTTCATTTGGTTTATTAGTTTAATGCAATTAGACAGAGCGGTTAAGCCCTGTCTAATGTAAGAATTATATAAATTGATTGTTACAAGTCTAATTTCAATCCAAAATTATATCTGGCCTGGTAATATTCTGCTTGTTTGGTATGCGCTTCAATACCTTGGTAATAGCGCAATGGCTGGTTGGTTAAATTATTGGCTTCTGCAAAAAGACGAAGTTTTGGTGTGATTTTGAAAGAAGCATTGGCGTCAACAAAAAGTTGTTTATCGTAATAGCTGTCTTTGTAAGATTCTGAACCTAATTCATCTAAATAATCTGAAGTAAAGTTGGTCGAAACTCTGGCAGAGAATCTTTTGTTCTCCCAAGATAACGATCCGTTAAACATATGAGGAGTGGTACCCGGAAGACTGATATTGTTTCTTTCGTTTCCGTCTTCATCAGCAATTCCTTTTGCCTCAGATTTGGTGTAAGTATAATTCAGATAGATTCCAAATCCTTTTAAAAATTTCCCTGGCAAGAAATCTAACTGACGCTGAAAAGCAACCTCAAATCCGTATACATCAACTGTATCTCCATTTCTGGACTGTATAAACGACCAGTTTTCGCCGGCTGGAATAGGATTTGCCTGATTTGGAAAATCAGCAGCAAATTTTGTATCAGTATATTGATTATCGCTGTAGTTGTAAATGAAATCATTTAACCTTTTGTAGAAAACACCTCCTGAAATTAATCCAACTGATTTGAAGTAATTTTCAGCCATAAAATCATAATTGTATGAATACGTTACATCCAGAGCTGGATTTCCAGCTGTAATTTCCTTATCAGAAGCAACATTGTTTACGTAAGGAGCCAATGCATAATAGTTAGGTCTTGCCAAAGCTGTTGTAGCTGCCGCTCTTAAAACTAAATCTTTCGTTGCATTATATTGGAATGAAATGCTTGGTAAGAGATTGGTATAAGAATTCGTGGTGTTGATCTGGCTTTCTAATTCCTCTTCATCTAATACACGGTTTCCGGTGTAATCAATGTGAGTGTTTTCTAAACGGAAACCTAAAACCATTGAAAGCTTATCGTTAAAGTCCTGATCCCATCTTACATAAGCCGCATAAATATTTTCTTTGGCATTGTAATTTACTGCTAAAAATTCTGAAGGATCTGTTTCTTTATCAAATAATGCGGCATTATTCAAATCCAGATTTCCTAAGAAATTGGCTGAAACAAAAGTTCCCGGAACATATTTGTTACCCGGATTGAAATTTTTGCCATCGTAATAACTTGTTCCTACCTCTGATAATAATTCCATTCCGCTCACAGGTTCATACGAATAGAAAATATTATTTCTTTCTTTTTCTTTCATTCTAAGACGAAGACCAGTTCTGATTCTTCCTTTCTCAGCAGCAATGATAGAAAAAGGGAAGCGGATATTTACTTTGGCACCAAATTCACTTTCGCTTGTTTCATCTGTATTTTCAGTAACCGAATCAAATTCGAATTGATCTACGGCTTCTCCTGCAGTTGTAACCAGAGGAAATCTCAAATCAGTTAAGTTTTCAAACACTTCCAGGCCTTCCTGACGATAGTCAATGTAGCGCTCACCCGGACGGTATTCTCTTGCTTTTGCGTAATTGGCAGACCAGTCTAGATCTAATGTAGAGTGAATCAAATGCTCACCGCGGATTGAATAGTTCTGAACACGCTGATCTTCTAATCTTCTGCTTTTGTTTCTGCTGTTGTCAACACCACCTTTTGTCTGGCGGGTTACACGGCCTTCAAAACCGGTAATGGTTTCACCATTGTAAATCGGTTCGATATCATCATAAGTCGTTCTGAAACGATTTTCTCTGTCATCTCTCCAGTTATAAATAGCATTGGCGAAAATGGTATTGTTTTCATCAAATTTGTAATCTAAAGCAACAGATCCACTGCGGCGAATACGTTGTACATCGTACTTTCTAACTTCTGATGCCTGTAAATATTCATTTCCGAACTCATCTTTTACCCATTCGTTTTCGATGTTATCAGAACCGTAATCTACATTGTTGTAAGATCCGCTGAAAACAGCACCTAATTTATTACCAAAAAAACGATTTCCGTATACTAAACCTGCGGTGTAGCTTGCTTTTTCACGTATAGGCAAATAACCTCCGGCAAGAGTAGCAGAGATTCTTTCGCCATTTGGAGTGGCTCTGGTAATTAAATTTACAGAACCTCCAATAGCATCCGCATCCATATCTGAAGTCAGGGTTTTATTCACTTCGATAGTCGAAATCATATCTGATGGAATCAAATCCATTTGTACATTTCTGTTATCTCCTTCTGCAGACGGAATTCTGTCGCCATTTAGCGTAACAGAGTTCAAAGAAGGAGCCAAACCTCTTATGATAATATTACGTGCTTCGCCCTGATCATTTTGCATGGTGATTCCCGGAACACGTTTTAAAGCGTCACCCACGTTAGCATCGGGAAAACGACCTACCTGATCAGAGGAGATTACGTTTCCGATATTTTTATTGTTTTTTTGTTGATTTAGGGCTTTGGCCTGACCTTTTAAGATATCTCCGACAACAACTTCATTTAATTCGGTTCCTGAAGCTTTAAGAACAAAATCAAGTACATTGTTTTTACCTTGTTCTACAGTTATTTCATGCGTTATTGAAGTGTAACCAATATATTTTACTAAAACCTGATAAGTACCTACATTTATATTAAGCAATTCAAATCGCCCATTATAATCTGAAACAGTGTATTTGTTTTCACCTACAATCTGAATCATTGCTCCCGGTAACGGGAGTTTGTCATCGGCATCTAATACCTTTCCGGATATTATGGCCTTTTGAGCATAACCGGACATGGTTAATAAAAAGAGTGTTACTACTAAATAAAAATTCTTCATTGTGTTTTTTGGTTTATTTTAATTGCGAAACTAAAACCTAAATATTATTAAACTTGGTGAAAAAAATTAACATAGTGTTATGATTTGTAGTCTGGATTACAAAAGGATTAATGTTTAAATAACATTTAATAAACATAATTTTGAAGTTGGCTAAATGAAAACAAATCAACTATTTGCGTGAGAATCAAAATTTTGGCGCTAAATTTGCCCTATCACACGAGCCCGAAGGGAGAACTGACGAAGTAATCATCAATCAAAAATCATCAATCATGTTAAAACAATTTTTTATCCTTTGTTCAGGAGTCGACCGAGACTTGCTGGACGGTTGTTCAGAAGGGGAACAAACGAAATATGTGGGTATTGGCGCCACTGTTTTTTTTACTGCAGTTATGGCTTTTCTGGCCAGTGCTTATGCGCTTTTCACTGTTTTTGACTCTATTTATCCGGCTTTAATCTTCGGATTTGTGTGGAGTTTGCTAATCTTCAATTTAGATCGGTTTATCGTTTCTACGATTAAAAAAAGAGATCGTTTTTTAGATGAATTTCTTCAGGCTACACCGCGTATCCTTTTGGCGGTTATTATTGCAATCGTAATTTCGAAGCCATTGGAAATTAAAATTTTCGAAAAAGAAATCAATACTGTTTTATTGAAAGAAAAAAATGAAATGGAACTGGCCAACAAAAAACAGGTTGGGAATTATTTCAAATCTGATTTAGACAAGAATAAGGCGGAGATTACAGCTTTGAAAAATGATATCCTGAAAAAAGAGAAGGAAGTAAATGCCTTATATTCGACTTATATTACAGAAGCTGAAGGAACTGCAGGAACTAAGAAGTTAGGAAAAGGTCCGGTTTATAAAGAAAAACGAGAAAAGCACGACGCTTCCCTAAAAGAGTTTGCGGATTTAAAAACAAGCAACGAAGCAAAAATAGCTGAGAAAGAAAAAACAGGAAAACAGCTTCAGGCCGATTTAGATAAAAAAGTATCGCAAACACAACCCATCATAGAAGGTTTTGATGGTTTAATGGCGAGAATTAATGCTTTGGATAAATTGCCATGGCTGCCGTCATTCTTTATCATGTTGTTGTTTCTGGCGATAGAAACCTCTCCGATTATTGCTAAATTACTTGCTCCTAAAGGCGAATTTGATTTCAAGCAGGAAGAAGCCGAAACTGCCATGAAAGCTACTTTATCGCAGAATAAATACCAACGTGATTTATTGGTTAAAACCAGTGCAGAAATGCACGACAGAGTTTACTCGGATATAGCCGAAGATAAAAGCCTGTATGATCTGCAGCGTAAAAATGCAACAGAGTTACTGGAATTGCAATCTAATAGTTTTGTAGAAAAACAGAAAGCTACTTTGTGAAAATGTAATCCGTAAAATGTAAAAAGTCTTAAGATCTAAATGAACTTAAGACTTTTTTTATTTTTAGTAAGAAGACATTTTACCTCTCACAAATTACATTTTACATATAACTCAATATTTCTTTTTTGAATGTATCGTATTCACCTTGCATGATTAAACCGTTGTCCAGTAATTTTTTGTAATTCTGTAGTTTATCAAAAAGCTCTTCTTTGGATAATTCGCTTAATTTACGATCTCCGGTCGGAGCTTGAGGCTGAATTGGCTCAAAAGTCTCCGTGTAAGATGGCGTAACAGCCGGCATAATTTCTGCAAAACTGGTTACTTCTTCCGTTTCCACTTCTTCGATTTCGTCTTCTGTTTCAAATTCTTCTGCCTGAATAGCTTCCACGACAGGAGTTGCAACAGTTGGGTTTTTTAAGATATCCAGCTGTTCTTTAGCATAAGTAAAAATTTTACGAGCCTGAATTTTTGGAATATAATCTATCGAAGCCTGAATATCGGTTTTCGTAGAAAAAGAGAACTCTGAACCTAAAATGTTTTCTTTTACAAAAGTACCCACGATTTCATCCCAGGTGTAATCTGTAAAGTCCATTGAAAGACCTAAATTTTTAGGTTTACAAATAATAATTCTTTTGTTTGTTAATACAATACTATCAGGAAAAACAGTTATTGCCGGTTTTTTCTGAACCGCGATGTATCCGATTTCTTCACCTTTCATCAATAAATCATTGAGTTTTGAAGTGATTTTTTCAATCGCCTTTGGATCTTGTTCTTCGTTTAAAAACTTTTTAAATTGTTCTTTCATGGGGTATAAGTTGCTAAGTTTTTTTTCCTACGATGCAAATGTAATGCCTAATTTTCTAATTCAATAATTTCATTTTGAATTTTCTTTGTCAAACTTTTGAAAACCAGTTCATACGAATGATCAATTAATTCTTTTACGAATTTCGCTGGCAGATTTCCGTTTAGTGCAATCGTATTCCAGTGTACCTTACTCATATGAAATCCGGGTTTTATCTCTTCGTATTCGGCTCTTAGCTCCTGTGCACGCTCGGGATCGCATTTTAAATTTACGGAAGGTTCGCTTTTTTCCCATTGCGATAAGGAGGATAAGGCAAACATTTTTCCGCCTACTTTAAAAACCAGAGTATCTTCATCAAACGGGAAATGTTCGGTCACTCCTTTTTTCGAAAGACAATATTCGTAAAACGTTTCTAAATTCATATCATTATTTATTTACCAACTTCACCTAGATGGGTGTATTTAAATCCTTTTTCATACTTTAGTCCATAGCCAAATATTCGGTCCATTGCAGCATGCGAAAATAAAATAACGCCAACAAGCTGCAATAATTCTATTTTTAAATAACAACCCGCTAAATAAAGCAAAACGGAAAGCCCTTTATGATGAAATAGATTGTAGGAATAAGCACCAATTTTAGTATTCAGATATAACCAAGCATAGAAAAATCCGGTGCTAAAATTAAGACCAAAAACCACCACCATTGATAATTTAAGAGACTGAATAAATAAATCCCCAAAATAAATAAGCCTGATTCTTCCAGTTTGATTATTGTTTTCATAGTAATTTCTTTTCCATCATTTTTTCAGGATGTTCTAATGATTTAAAGCCAAATTTCTCATATAAAAAATGCGCATCTGTCGTGGCCAATCTCCAGATTTTAATATCTTTCAGAACGGGTTCACTCATCATCTTTTCGATTAAGACAGAAGAGTAACCTTTGCCACGATGTTCTTCGGTAATAAAAACATCCATCACATATCCGAAAACCACATAATCCGTTATCACGCGTGCAAAACCAATCTGTTTATCATTTAAATAAATTCCAAAACAAACCGAAGCATCTATAGTAGTCTGTACGTCTTCGATTGTTCGTGCCGCAGTCCAGTAAATATCTTTTAAAAAAGTTTGAATAAACGGAACATCAAGTTTATTTTTATCTGTCGAAACGATAATCTGATTCATGCTTTCTTGCGGTACTATAGTTTTAGGTGGTCTTACATTTTAATTTTCCCGTCAATTTTTTCAATTGGCTTTCTAATAAAACCGGGAGCATCAAAACGATAGCCAAAATACAATAATCCGTAGACTTTGTCATTAGAAATAATAGTAGATTTATCTTCGTTATAAGAGCTGCTGCTAAAGTTTAAGCTTGCTCCACAAAGTATGCGGTCACTATTATAGCCCATTTTTATGCCGCCTTCAAGATTTCGGGTGAAGTACGTGTGCTTCTCGATCGTTGTAACACCGGAATCAGTACTCTTGTCCTTTAAAAATTTTACGCCAAGCGATGGGGATAAATTTGGGGCAATATAAAACTTTTTTCCAATGATGAAATTATAATAGTATCCCGCTGCCAATCGAACATCGAATTCCTTTTGCTTACCGTCAAAATTATCTATTTTTGATCTGATAGTGTTATAGCTGTAATTTAAGGAAGGAATAAAGCTTCCGGCACTCTTTTTTTGCCATTCGGTAAGTGAAGTAATACTTTTAAGCGAAAATTTAGGGTTAAAAATATAGGATGTTGACATTCCGTATTGTATCGTTTTAAAATCCGGAAACTGAAGATAGGGATCTTTTCCTTCTACCCAGCCAGGTGAAAAATCAGCCATATTGGAGATATAATAACCTTTTGTTTTGCTGAATTGCACTGTCTGAAGCCATCTTCCTAAAAAGAAGCGAAAATTGTAATCTGAAAATGAAGATTTTCCTTTTAAATTTTCATCTTTATTGCCGCCAAAAAACTTCGGGTAAAATCCGTAACTAAATCCAATAAATTTATAATCGATATTTAAGAATAGTTTGTAACTGTTGTTGGTCTCTAAATCTAAATTAGTACCGTTTTTATTATTCAAAAAATAATTGTCACTTTGCGTGCTTACGTTTGCCCGAATCATTATTTTATCCGGATAATAAATAAAGTTTACGGTGTCTTTTTGAGATTTATTCTGGCTAAATATGCTCGTAAAAGAGAAAACAAAAATAAACAAAATCAGATGAGACCAAATTGTATGGTGATTGGTTCGTTTCAGGTTTGGTTTCTTTGCTGTTTTCATTTTTTCTAATTTTTTGTAGGTGCAAAACTACAAGTTATAATTGTGATCAACAAAATTATGTCAAAAAAATAGTACAGAATATAAAATTGGTTTACTTGGGCTGGCATCATTTTCAAATGATGCAATTTGTAAATTTAGCAAATAGTTTCCATCTGCAATTTCATTGGGAACAAAAATCATTTCGGTAATTGTAGCGTTTAAACGCGCATCAGAATTTAAGTGTAAGGTGTCTTTTACGTTCCAGAATGCTTTATGAGCCAGGAGTTTTCCTTCATCATGTTCTTTGTCGACACTTGGCAAATCGATTAATAAATGCTGAATTTCGCTTTCGCGGATGAAAATTGCTGCTTCTTCAGATAAATAAGGCGGATTGGTATTCGAATATTTTCTGGATTTTTTCTCTTTTTGATTCGGAATTGTTCTGATAATTAAAGCTTCAGTTTTAGCACTGGAAGTCCATGCATTTATCGCTTTTTCAACCTGATTTTTTGTAATAACCAAATCATCTCCCAATTTTTCAGGTTCAATGGTGATTAGTTGTGCAACAAAGAAAAACTGTTTCAGTGCTTGATTGATACTATAAAAGTCATTGGTAATATGTCCCAGGCATTCCGTGTGTGTGCCATGTCCGTGCGGATTGAAAAAGATATTGTTAAAATTGGTCGAAGATTTTCCTTCCGAAACTTTCCCGATCCATTCGCCAAAAACGACAGGTTCAATGGTTGGTTTTTCAATGTACCAGGCAATCGGATTTTCGTCTGTATTCGTTAACGGAATCGAGATGTCGATTGGTTTTGACAAGTCTATTTCGAAGTTGTTTATTTTTGCTAGCATAATGGCACGCGGATTTTACGGATATTCTAACGCGGATTTTACGGATTTTTTCAATCGGCGTTGCTTGCATCCGTTTTATCAGCGTTCTAATTTTTATTCTTCCAAATTTAAGTAAAACAGATCACTTGCGATTCCATCTGTTAAAAATTTTCCTTTTGCGGTTGGCTTTAGAATATTATTTTCAATAAAAACTAAATCGTCATCAAGAAATTTCTGCATTTGTTTATTCAGATAATCCAGATATTCAGATCCGAATTCATTTTCAATTCTTTCCAGCGAAACGCCCCAGATGGTTCGTAATCCCGTCATAATATATTCGTTATAACGATCTGATTTTGATAGAATTTCGGTTTCAATTGGCAATACACTGGCCAGGATCGATTTGAGATAAAGTGAATTATTAGCAATATTCCAGCCTCTTTTTTCACCATCATAACTATGAGCAGAAGGCCCGGCTCCGATATATTTTTTGCCCAGCCAATAAGCGGAATTGTTTTTAGAAAAGTAATTCTCTTTTCCGAAATTCGATAATTCGTAATGAATGAAACCCCTTTTTTCAAGTGTTTCCACCAAAATCATAAAATGATTGGAAGCCACTTCATCTTGCGGTTCGGCAATCTTTCCGGTATCGATAAGTTTTCTTAAAGCTGTTTTTGGTTCCACTGTTAAGGCATAACTTGATATGTGCGGAATGCCGAAACTCAATGCCGTTTCAATATTCTGCCTCCACATTTCGTCGCTCATTCCCGGGATTCCATAAATTAAATCCAATGAAATATTGTCGAAATATTTTGTCGCTTCTGTCAGACAATTGATGGCTTCCGCGCTGTTATGAGCCCGATTCATCATCTTTAAATCTTCTTCATAAAAAGACTGAATTCCAATACTTAGCCGATTTATGGGACTTTTAGATAATTCAAAAATTCTTTCTTTCGACAAATCATCAGGATTGGCTTCAAGCGTTATTTCCGGGTTTTCAGAAACCCTGTAATTCTCATAAATCGTATCAATCAGAAGCTGCAGTTCTGAATTTTCCAAAACCGAAGGAGTTCCTCCGCCAAAATAAATGGTTTCAACGATTTCATTTTCAAACTCACTTTTGCGCATCCCGATTTCTTTGGCAATAGCCAAAACCATCTCTTCTTTCTTCTTCATAGAAGTCGAAAAATGAAAATCGCAATAATGGCAAGCCTGTTTGCAAAATGGTATGTGGATGTAGATACCGGACATTTTTTAAATTAGATAATTTTATCAATTAGAAAATTAGATAATGATATAGAGGGGCAATATAAAGAATGCAAAAATATATATAATCAGATCGTTAGCTAAATAAGAATTAATAAATTAGAAAAATTAAAATATACGTCATATAGTAATTATCTAATTGACACATTTCCTAATTTACGGATTTTCTCATTTACGGATTTTGTCTTCATTCTGTTTCACAAAAGCATCCCAACCGGTATAACTTTTTCCGGCAACTATTTTTCCGGAGTTAAAGAAATGACAAACTGCAGCGGCCAAACCATCAGTTGAATCGAGATTTTTAGGTAATTCTTTTAAGCCTAAAAGCTGTTGCAGCATTTTGGCAACTTGTTCTTTACTGGCATTTCCGTTTCCGGTAATGGCCATTTTGATCTTTTTGGGTTCGTATTCCGTAATCGGAATATCTCTCGAAAGTCCCGCTGCCATTGCAACGCCTTGCGCACGGCCTAACTTCAGCATCGATTGTACGTTTTTCCCAAAGAAAGGTGCTTCGATGGCAATTTCGTCCGGATGATGTGTTTCGATTAATTCTATGGTACGGTCAAAAATAATTTTAAGCTTCTGGTAATGATTGTCATATTTAGAAAGCTGCAACTCATTCAGTTGCAGGAATTCCATTTTTTTATTGATGACTTTAATCAATCCAAAGCCCATAATGGTTGTTCCGGGGTCAATGCCTAATATGATGCGTTCTTTTGTCAAGTTTTTTGTTTCAGGTTTGAAGTTTCAGGTTGAAAGTTTTAAAAAAGGAATATAATTCATTTTCTAATTTTAAAATTGCCACATTTTCAAATTGATTACTTTTGCAGCATGATTTCAATTCCTCACAAAGCTAAACAATTCCTTGTTCTTCTGGCCAAACTTTTGATTGTTGGAGGTGCTTTTTATTTTATTTACGATCAGCTGGCACACAACGACAAATTGGACTGGCAGAAATTTATCACTTTATTTCGTAAAAATCAGTCTGTTTCAGGAATTGCGTTTATTTTGCTTTTAAGTGTTTTGAATCGTTATTTTGAGATTTTGAAATGGCAGAATCTGGCCAGGGTAATTAACGAAATTTCAATAGGAGAAGCTACGAAACAAGTACTTGCCGCTCTGACAGCCGGAATTTTTACACCAAATGGAGTAGGAGAGTATGCCGGAAAAGCATTGTTTTATCCCAAATCGGAAGCAAAGAAAGTGGTTTTCCTGAATCTGATCTGTAACGGAATCCAGATGATTCTGACGGTGATTTTTGGTGTTTTCGGATTGCTGTATTTTAATGCGAAATACAATGTAATCACAACCAAAACCGTTTTCATTTTATTTGCCGTTTTCTTTTTGTTTTTTGCAATTTTATTTTCATTGAAAAAGATTAAAATCAAAGGGTATTCGATAGAAAAACTGCTTCATAAAATCAATGAAATTCCAAAGTCAGTTCATCAGAAAAATATATTTTTAGGCATTTGCCGTTACCTGGTTTTTTCACATCAATATTACTTTTTGTTTTTGGCTTTTGATGTAGAGTTGCCCTATTTTACACTAATCGCAACGATTGCGGTAGTCTATTTTTTGGCTTCATCGTTGCCGACTTTTCAGTTTTTGGACTTTGCGGTCAAAGGAAGTGTGGCTATTTATTTCTTCGGAATTTTAGGTGTTAACGAATGGATTGTCGTTTTTATTTCTACTTTAATGTGGTTTTTAAATGTTGTTTTACCGGTAATTTTGGGAAGTTATTATGTTTTGAATTTTAAAACGAAAGCTGTAAAATGAGTCTGGCCTTGTTCCTCCTGTTACAAATTTACATCATTACGATTGGCTCGTTGATTTATGGTTTTTTCAAAGTAAAAAAATACCGGAAAAATAATTTAGATCCCCAGACGAGTTTTACGATTATTGTTCCCTTTCGAAATGAAGCTCATAATTTGCCTCATCTTTTGACCAGTTTTTCAAAACTTAATTATCCGGTTGATTTATTGGATGTGATTTTGGTTGATGATGAATCAACGGAAAAATTTCAGTTTTCAGCTTTTAAATTCCAAATTAAGATAATTGACAATATCAGAGTTTCAAAATCTCCTAAAAAAGATGCCATTGCTACAGCAATGAAACACGTAAAAACAGATTGGGTTATTACGACCGATGCTGATTGTATCGTTCCTGAAAATTGGCTGCTGACTTTTGATCATTATATTCAGGAAAACAAAGTTGCAATGCTTGCAGGCCCTGTCACTTATGATTGCGACAATTCGTTTTTGCATCATTTTCAGCAGTTAGATCTTACGAGTCTGCAAGGTGCTACAATTGGAAGTTTCGGAATAAAAAAAGCTTTTATGTGCAACGGGGCAAATTTTGCCTATAAAAAATCATTGTTTGAAAAGATCAATGGTTTCGAGGGGAATAATGCAATTGCAAGCGGAGATGACGTTTTTTTACTCCAAAAAGTTGCAAATTTAAATCAAAATCTGGTTCATTATCTAAAAGCAGAAGAAGCGATTGTTCATACAAAACCAACTCAGGACTGGGAATCGCTATTTTACCAAAGAGTGCGTTGGGCCGCAAAAACAGGTTCATATCAAAGCTTCTTCGGGAAAATTTTAGGACTGATCGTTTTCTTTGCAAATCTTAGTTTGGTAATCGGAACTGTATTTTTGTTTTTCGGAATCTGGTCGTGGCAACTTTTAACTTTATTGGTGGGTTTAAAGTTTATAATTGATTTTGGACTGCTTTACATCACCAATCAATTTTTAACGAACAAACGAATTAAGTATTTGTTTTTGAGTAGTTTGTTTTATCCTTTTTTCAGTTCGGCTGTTGCTTTGTATAGTTTGTTTGGCTCTTACAACTGGAAGGGACGAAGTTTTAAAGTGTAGTTTTTTTTAATCTCAAAGAAAACAAGTTTGCATATTCAGTAAAAAGTTATGCATTCAAATCTGTCTAAAATTTACTTACTACTTTTTTCTTTTATAATGACAGGAAGAATAAACTGTGTTTTTACAGGGACTCCGCGTTTGATCGCAGGATTTACTTTTGGAAAATCAACCAGGCGCGCATGCAGTATGCTGTCGATCTTAATGGTGTCATAAGCGACCGAATCTTTTGGAAATTGGGGTTCGAATTTCATTGTGGCGTTAGGAAACACCGTTACTTTTACCTCAATAGTATCGAGTTCGGGATAAAGAATAGAAAGAGAATCTACATCTAATTTTTCCTGAATTAGTTGTGCCATTTTTTCGAAAAAGCACTGCTGACGCTGTTTTTTGTCTGCTATTTTTTCGCAATCGGCAACAGATGGAAATTCATCTACTTCTTTCCAGTTAATTGATTTCAGTTCTTTTTGTAGTAATTCTTTTTCAGACGGAACCTGCTTCTCAAAATATTGACAAGAATTGAAAAATAGTACGACTAAAAAAAGAGGGAAATGCTTCAAGATTTTGATGTTGAATGGAACTAAATTAATTATGGTATAAAAATACAATTATTTTTTTTTAGAAGCTTTGTATTACAGATATTCTTCGTAGCTTTCTAAAAGACATTGTTGTTTTAAATTGCAGTTTCATTTTGTTAAATAAAAAAATATTCTTTTTCGTATGGATATAGTATTGTTAGTACTTGGTTTTGTGTGCATGATTGTTGGGATATTCGGTAGCTTTATGCCGGTTTTGCCGGGATTATCCAGTTGTTGGGTGGGCCTGTTACTTTTGTACTTAACGAAAGCAGTTGAAAATAATTATTGGGTATTAGGGATTACACTTTTAATAACAGTTATCATTACGATTCTGGATTATGTAATTCCTGCCAAAGGAACTAAGAAATTTGGCGGGAGTTCCTACGGAGTCTGGGGCACCAATATCGGTTTGATAGTCGGAATTCTTTCCCCAATTCCTTTTGGTGTGATTATCGGTCCTTTTGCAGGGGCTTTTATAGGGGAGCTTATTTATGATTCTAAAAATCACCGCAGGGCGTTAAAAGCGGCAACAGGATCCTTACTCGGATTTCTCGCTTCCAGTTTTGTTAATTTTCTGTTTTGTATTATTTTTCTTGGTATTTTTATCAATATAGTGTGGCAAAACCGAAGTGGATTGTTTTAAATTTTTGCTCAGGGATTAAGCTTTTTCTTATTTTTTTATTTTTTGTGAAAAATATTTTAATTTTCTTTCGTTTTTTTTTATTTGTTTTTGATAACGAAAGGGTTATGTTCATTGAGACTTTTTGGATTTGGTGCTAAATATGTCATAATTGCATAGGGAAATTTTTAACTTATCTTTTGGAAATGTTAAAATATTTTATATTTTTATCCTGATAAACGATTAAAAGCCCCACTTTGTCGATTATTTTGAATGGATTTAAATAAATTTCTAAAAAATTAAATATTATGACTCCAAACCTACAAATTGAACTTAGACGTTTTATATCTTCCAATGTCGTTTCAAAGCTGAATAAATTTTATTTTGAAAATGATGCCCTTTTAATAAAAGGAATTGATGTTTCAATAGGTACAGTTCTAATGGGCTTGTACAATAAATCAGAGGAGTCAGGTTTTTATAAAGAAATTGTTTCATTAATTGACGAAAATTCAACCTTTTATGGTGAAGTTGATTTTACTTCCGGAAGAATTTTATCAGTAGATGATTGTTATCGTGAAGAGGGAAATGATTTATTAAAAGAAATTTTCACCAACAAAAAAGGAAGAATCTCTGAGATGATTTCAAATGAAGTCGGAATCAAAAGCGAGACAGCAAGAGAAATTTTAAATTTTTCAGCACTACTGGTCGTTTCGTATCTTAAAAATAATATCCAGCTTTTAGACAGTTTAAAACTGTTATTGGAAGAACAGAAAAGAGATATCCTAAATAGTATTCACCCTGGAATCAAAATTATACTTGGTTTTTCGTGTTACGAATCAGTAGATGATAAAAATCAGGCCAATTTAGGAAGATCAATCTTTACACTTTTCGGTCACAATTTCTTTTAATATTTTCAAAATATTCTTAAAATAAAAAATCCCATTTTACAGCAGTAAAACAGGATTTATATGGATTGTCTGAAATCGTTTTTATTAAACGTTTTTCAAGTTTATGACTTCCTGATCCGTTAGAAAACGCCAGTTACCACGTGGTAAATTCTTTTTGGTAAGACCGGCAAATGAAACACGATCTATACGTAAAACATCATAATCAAAGTTTTCGAAAATTGCACGAACCACCTTTACATTAGATGAACGTAATTTAAGACCCACTTCACTTTTTGCTTCTTTTTCAATATAGCTGATTTCCTCAACAAAAACGCGGTGTCCGTCAAGAACCAGACCTTTGCTGATTTTTTCTAAATCTTCAAATTTTAGATTTTTATCTAAAGAAACCTGATAGATTTTAGATGATTTCTGACTCGGTAAAGTAAATTTACGAATCATATCCGTATCGTTTGTAAACAACAACAAACCAGTTGTGTTTTTATCCATTCTGCCAATCGGAGCAATCTTAGCGGTAGTAGAACCACGAACTAATTCCAGAACATTACGATATTCCTGACCTTCATCTAAGGCAGTTGTAAAGTTTTTAGGTTTGTTCAACAAGATGTATTCTTTCTTTTCCGGAGTCAGAACAACACCGTCAAAGTTTACAACATCATTTAATTTTACTAAATATCCCATTTCAGTAACCGGTACACCATTCACTTTGACATTTCCGGACTGAATGTATATATCGGCATCACGACGCGAGCATACACCAGAATTTGAGATGTACTTGTTCAGACGAATTTCGTCAGCAGCTTTTTGCCTTTTTGGCGCCTGATTCTGTTTTTTAAGTTTTTGTGCCGCTTCTTCTTCAGCTGCTTTCACAGCAGGTTTCACTTTTTTCGGCCCTTGAGCACGCTTTTGCATGGCAGGTTTTGGCTTGTTAGAGTTTGATCTGGAGCTATTTGGTCTCGATCCGCCTCTGTCTTTATTGCCTTCCTTATTGTTCATATAATTCTGTAATTTGTGCAAAGATAGTTTATTCTTGCTAAATAATCCTAAGTTCATTGTCCTTAGATTAATAGCTGTTATTTTTTGGGCTTATTTACAGAGAGATTGACAAAGAATTTGACAGAGATTCGCAAAGAATTATATTTAATTATTGTGCAGTTTTGTGTGAATTTTGAGAATCTCTGTGAATGATAATTAAGATTTCAACAGCAAACTCTTCCCGTGCCACAAAACACTTGGATTGATTAAAACAATACAGAAAACTCCGGAGACAATCAGGAATTTCAATACATTGTGCAGCAGTAAATATTGCCCTTTTGAGTTTGATTTCCAAAGATATAAAAGGAAAAAAAGCATTACCACAAAACAGATATAAAAATAAATATCCATAAAACCCACATCGTAAATGTTAATCAGGATATAAACGGGTACAATCGTCAAAAAGGTTAAAACCGTAATGATTTGTTTTGAAGTTGTTTCGTTATATAGTATGGGAATCGTCTTGTAATTGTTTACCAGGTCACCTTTCAGATTCTCCAGATCTTTTATCATTTCGCGAATCAAAAGCAATAAAAATAAGAACATGGCATGTGCTGAAATTACCGCGAAATGACTCATGTGATTTTCGATTTCTTCGAAAGATATTTTGTTATAGAAATATAATAAGATGGCAAAAAACGGAACTACAGCCAGTAAAGCAGCGGTTAAATTACCAATAATCGGGTATTTTTTTATTTTATGGGAGTAAAACCAAATTAAGAAAATATAAACGGAAAAGAATAAAAAAGCGCGCCAGGAAACAATCAGGGCCATTAAAACAGCGATAAAATTCAAGGTAAAATACACCGATAATTTAGTCTTCTGACTCACCAATCTATCCAGCATAGATTTGTTTGGCCTGTTGATTAGATCTTTCTGACTGTCGTAAAAATTATTGATAATATATCCCGAAGCAATCGTAATGGCAGAAGCAAAGACAATTAACAATAAATTGAAATCGAGTAAAATATCCAGAGCTCTTTTTTCGGGAGCCAATATGAAAATTGCAGATAAATACTGCGCTAAAACGATAATAGGAATGTTATAACCTCTCACCACAGAGAACAAACTAATAACTTTCATCGCTAAAATTTTATTCTTTCTGCTTAACATTTTGGGTTAACGGGTTATTTTTTAATAAAAAAAATCAGACAAAGTAACAAAATAAAAAAAGGGAATAATGAGCTACACTCTCTATAGTAACGTCTAATTGGAGGGAAAATTATAATTTAAAATTGATAAACAACTTCTAGTTTGTAATCTTTCAGCGAAACTTTAGCACGCTCCAAATCTTCTGTAAAACCAAGAATGTAACCACCGCCTCCGGAACCACAAAGTTTTAAGTAATAGTCGTTTGTGTCAATTCCGTTTTGCCAGATTCCGTGAAATTGTTCCGGAATCATCGGTTTAAAGTTGTTTAAAACGACTTTAGATAATTTTTTTGTGTTGGTAAATAAAGACTTCATGTCTCCATGTAAAAAGTTCTCTACGCAGGCATCTGTATATTTTACAAATTGGTTTTTAAGCATTGCACGGAAACCTTTGTCTTTCAGGTTTTCCATAAAGATGTTCACCATTGGAGCCGTTTCACCAACAATTCCTGAATCTAATAAAAACACAGCACCTTTTCCGTCAAAACTTTGAGTCGGAATTCCGGTTGCTTCAATATTGTCTTTGGAATTAATTAAAATCGGAATACTCAAATAACTGTTTAAAGGATCCAATCCTGAACTTTTTCCGTGGAAAAAACTCTCCATTTGAGAAAATATATTTTTTAACTGTAATAGTTTTTCACGGGTTAAATTCTCTAAAACCGTAATTTTTTGATGTGCATATTTATCATAAATTGCAGCCACAAGCGCACCGCTGCTTCCAACGCCATATCCTTGCGGGATACTTGAATCGAAATACATGCCGGTTTCAACATCATTTTTTAGGGAAGTCAAATCAAAAGTAACCAGTTCCGGTTGTTCTGTTTGTAAAGTTTCCAGATAACTTACAAAACGTTTCAGGCTTAAGTTTGATGCAATTGCTTCTGCCGAAGGATTTTCGGTTTTCTTCAAAGCACCATTGTAAAAATTATAAGGGATAGAAAGTCCTTTAGAGTCGCGGATGATTCCGTATTCTCCAAAGAGTAATATTTTTGAGTAAAATAAGGGTCCTTTCATGTTTATTTTATGTCTTTCTTTATTTTATTTGGGTCTTGTCGTGTGTCAAAAAATGTTATTACTTCAACTCTTTTTGTATTGAATCTATAATATATTGTTGTTTGTTTTGACAAAACGCATTTGTGATAATTTTTATTTAGTTCCGATTTAGGAAAAATTCCAGGATCTCTTTGTATTAGATAGATTACTTTGTCTAGATTTGATATAAATTTATTTTTTACTTCTTTTGACCATTTAATTTCCATGTACTCAAATAATTCAAATAAACTTTTTTCTGCATTTTTTGAAAAGATTATCGTTCTTTCCATTAACGATGCTTTTTCATCATATCTTCATACAAAACAAATTCACCTCGTTCAATTTGTCTTTCCCCTTCTTTAATTTCTTCTTTCTGGGCTTCAGTTAAATCATCCCACCAATCTTTTTTCTTTTTCGAAAAAATTTTCCTGATAGAATTTATAATAGTTGGATCTTCAGTCTCTACTAGCTTTTTTATTAACTCGAGTTTTTCTAATTGAATGTCCATAATCAAAATTTTAACTAAAGATACGTAAAATTATAATGCAATTGCGCCGTCTCCAATCTGATCACAAATGTACTGACCATTCTGGCAAAATACAACTAATTCGTCCTGAATAAATTGAAGTACTTTTTCGCTAACGTTTTCGGGATATAAAACATGAACATTTGCTCCGGCATCCAGCGTAAAGCAAACCGGAATTTGTGTTTCCGTTCTGAATTTCCAAATGGCATTTATGATTTGCAATGTATTTGGTTTCATTAAAATATAATACGGCATCGAAGTCATCATCATAGCGTGTAAAGTCAAGGCTTCGCTTTCGACCACTTTTATGAATTCGTCAACATTCCCACTTTCAAAAATCGAAATTAGCAGATCCAGGTTTTCGTGTGCCTGGGCAAAGCGTCTTTCAGCATACGGATGGTTGTGCATCAAATCGTGTCCAACGGTACTGGAAACCTGTTTTTCTCCTTTATCCACCAATAAAATCGTATCCTGATACTTCTTGAAATTATCATGAATGGTATGCGGAAATTCAACACCAAATAAGTCTGAACTTCCTTCGATATTCGCCTGATTTCCCCAAACCACAACATTTCCTTTTACACTTCTGCAGGCACTTCCGGAGCCTAAACGGGCTAAAAAAGATGCTTTTTGAAAAAAATATTCATCACTCATCTCGGGATTTAATACTTTTTCCAAACTCATGAAATTCATTGCCAATGCAGCCATTCCTGAGGCGGAAGAAGCAATTCCCGAGCTATGTGGAAACGTATTTTGGGTATCGATTGTAAAATGATAATCTTTTAAAAAAGGCAAATAAATTTCAATTCGTTCTAAAAACTTCTGAATTTTCGGTTTGAAATCTTCTTTCGGTTTTCCTTCAAAAAGTAAATCAAATGAAAAAATAGCTGTTGTCTCACTCAGCGGAGCCGAAGTATATCGCTTCGAAAAGCCTAACTTCGTAATGGTCTTGCAATTGTTTAAAGTAAAACTAACCGATGGATTTGCCGGAATCTGGTGGTCTTTTTTTCCCCAGTATTTCACTAATGCAATATTGCTGGGAGCACTCCATTCAGAGTTTCCATTTTCGATAGTCGAAGTATATTTTTTTGGAATAAAATCAGTTGCTGTAAACATGAATTATAAAATTTTGGCAAAGATAGTTTTTAAAATATTTCACCATATAAGTTATATAAGAAAATATAAGTCAAACTAAATCTAACTTGTATAACAATTTTATAAACAGTGTTTTTTGAATCAAAAATAAAAATGCACGTCAAACTAACAGTTAGCACTAAAATGAACTTACATAACTTATATGGTTTAACCTTTCTTTTGATTATTTTTGACTAAAAATTAAATAAAATGAACAAAATAGCCAAAATCGCAATTGCTCTGGTAGTTTGTCTGATGGTAGGATATTCGGCAAGTATGGTTACAAGACCGAGTGTTGAAACCTGGTATCCAACAATTATAAAGCCAGTTTTTAATCCGCCCAATTGGATTTTTATGCCGGTTTGGACGTTGCTTTATGTCTTTATGGCGGTTGCTGCAGGATTGGTTTGGGATAAAATAAAAGAACAGAATACAGAAGTTAAAAAAGCATTAGGCTTCTTTGTGGTTCAGTTAATATTGAATGCCCTCTGGTCGTATCTTTTCTTCGGATTAAAAAACCCAATGCTGGCTTTAATCGAAATTGCAATTTTATGGCTTATGATTTACGAAACGTATTTAAAGTTCCTCAAAATCAATAAAACGGCGGGATATCTGCTGATTCCGTATATGGCCTGGGTAAGTTTTGCTGCAATTCTGAATGCGAGTATCTGGTGGCTGAACAGGTGATTTTTTTTTAAGTCTCAGTCTCAGTTTTTAGTCTCGGTTTTCAGTTTTTTGAACATTTCATTTTTAGCATAAAGGAAATCCATTGTAGTTAATACGTTATTGTGTTCTAAAATAGTTTTAGATCTTGGGTCAGCGTCACAAAATTCGATAAATAACTCTTTTTCTTCGGGTTTTAATTTTAAATCTCGGGTAAAAAAATCTGAAGGAATCGACGCTGCTATAAGTTTTTTGAAATCAGTTTGCGAAGTTTTCTTTTTGAGCTCTTCTTTATCGTTTTTAAATAAATTTAAAAGCCCTGTTCCTATTCTGGTAAAGTCCATACCGTTTGTAATAGTTCCGTTATATACGCCGGTATATTTTTGCAGCGAACCGACATCTTTGGTAAATTTTATGGTATCTATGTCGTGTTGGGAGATCTTTATTTTATCAAATTTTATCGCTGTAACGACTACTTCATCCAGTTCCTCAGGTTTTATAATCATATTAACGAGAATATTATTCTGATCAATCTCTTCCTGAGTAAGTTTCAATCTTTTGAAAAAATAGTCTTTTGAAAAAAAGAGTAAACTGTCTTTAGCCCGTACAAGAATCGAAAACTCTCCTAAATCATTTGTTCTCGTACTTGTTTTGGCTGTTTTGTTTATAACCTCTACTTTATTAAGCGGATTATTATTGGAAATAACTTTTCCGTGAACCAATTTTTCGGTTTGAGAAATAGAGAGCTGATACGTGAAAAAGGAAATTGTAGTAAGTAATTTTACTTTCATTTAGTGGTATTTAGTTGAAAGTAAAATTATTAGAATTGTCTTAATGAAAACTTAGCAAAGACGTAAAGTCTTGTTAATTCGGTTTTTGGTGTAGTGTACAGTCTCAGTCTCAGTCCCAGTTTACAGTTGCTCAGATTGCGACTGAAAACTGGGACTGCGACTGCGACTAAAAACCGCTACTTTTCCCTCCGTACGATTCGGTCTTAATTAAAAAAAAGCCTTCTATATATTGTTAGCCAAAATAAATCCGCTTGTCCAGGCATTCTGGAAATTAAATCCACCTGTAATTGCATCAATATTGACTATTTCTCCGGCGAAATAAAGGTTTTGATGTAATTTGCTTTCCATGGTTTTAAAGTTGATTTCCTTTAAATCTATACCGCCGGCAGTTACAAATTCTTCCTTGAAGGTGCTTTTTCCGTTGACCTGAAATTTTGCTTTTGTTAATTGGGAAGCTAAATTCTGCAATTGAATTCTAGACAGATCTGCCCATTTTGTTTCTGCTTCAATTTCGGAAGCGAGCACTAAACTTTCCCATAAACGATTCGGAAAGTCGAAAGGGGATTTTTTCGAAACTGCTTTTTTGGCGTGTTCCTGTTTTAAGTCTTTCAGGATTTTTTCTGCATCTTCGGTATCAACGTCATTCAGCCAGTTGACGAAAATGGTAAACTGGTAATTTTTGTCGTATAAAATTCGTGCGCCCCAGGCAGAAAGTTTCAAAATTGCCGGACCGCTCATTCCCCAATGCGTAATTAACAAAGGTCCGGTTGATTCCAATTTGGTGTCTTTTACGTTTACGGTAACTTGTGCCGCAACGCCCGGTAATTCTTTAATGCGGGGATCTTTGATGTTGAAAGTAAAAAGGGAAGGAACCGGGCTTACAATTGCGTGGCCCTGCGTCTGTAGCATTTCCCATATTTTAGGGTTGCTTCCTGTGGCCAGCACTAATTTTTCAGTTACATAATTTTCATCCTGGGTGTCAATTTTCCAGTGATTTTCAGCTTTAAAAATCGATTGTACGCTTTGTCCGGTCAGGACTTTAATGCCTAGTTTTCCGGTGGCTTCCAGAAAACAATCAATGATGGTTTGCGAAGAATTGGAAACCGGAAACATTCGGCCATCGTCTTCGATTTTTAATTCAACACCGTGTTTTTCGAACCATTCAATCGTATCACCGGAGCAAAACTGATGAAAAGGACCGCGAAGTTCTTTTTCGCCACGCGGATAAAACTTAACCAATTCATTCGGTTCAAAACAAGCGTGTGTTACGTTGCATCTTCCGCCGCCGGAAACACGAACTTTAGAAAGTACTTCTTTGCCTCTTTCTAAAATAGCAATTTTAAGTTTCGGATTTTTCTCTGCAATATTAATGGCAGTAAAAAAACCTGCAGCGCCTCCGCCAACGATGATTATGTCGAAATTTTTGATCATATTTTATTTTTTGCCACGAATTGCACGAATTAGCACTAATTTTTATATGCCACAGACTACACAGATTTTGAAATCATTATAATCTTTTATCCCAATATTTATCGGCAATGGCTAAATTTTTAACTTTATATTTTGTCCGGAAAATCAGTTATGATTCCGTCAACGTTATAACTTTTTATTTTTTGAATGTCTTCTTCAATATTAACGGTCCACGGTAAAACGAGAAATCCTTTTTTCTGCATTTCGCGAACATTTTCCGGATTCAGTAAATGGTAATACGGATGAATGGCGCGTGCTTTTATAAACTCAGCGAAAGCCAAAGCCAAATCAAGATTGGTTTCCGCTAAAACACCAATCGGAATTTTTGAATCTAAGTTGTGTACTTCCTGCAAAGCATTCCAGTCAAAACTTGAGACGATAAAATGCTCATACTTCCAGTTTTTTTCGGAAACATATTCATCGATTAAAGCAACAAGTTTCGTTAAAGCAGCTGCATTTTTCAGTTCGATATTGATCAGGCATTTTTTATTTACCAAATCAAAAACTTCTTTTAAAGTCGGAATTTCGTACTGACCGTCAATTAAAAACGATTTCAATTCGGGCAAAGACAGCGTATTTACAAACCCTTTTCCGTTAGTCATTTTGTCGATGGTTTCGTCGTGAATAACGATGATATGTCCGTCGGAGCTTAAGTGAACGTCGAGTTCTATTCCGTCAGCATTTAAATTTAATGCTTTCTGAAAGGCTTTTAAAGTGTTCTCAGGTTCGTAAGCTTTGGCACCTCGATGTGCTATTTTCAGCATGTCTAAAAAGTTTAACCGCAAAGGTCGCAAAGTTTTGCTCAAAGCACGCAAGGATTGTATAAAAAAGTTAGCCACTGAGTACACAGATTTACACAGATTTCGAAATCCTTTTTAATCCTTTAATCTGTGGCTGAAAAAATCTTTTCCGAGAGTTATCGGAATAAAAAAATTAAAATGTTTTTTGGTTCACGCAGATTTTGCAGATCAAGCAGATTTATTTAGAATCAAACATGCATTTATTTTTTAAATGCGCCTTATCTGCAAAATCTGCGAGCGAAAAATTCCAGCACTAGATTTTAAGAAATCGTTTTGGCAACTAAGCAGGCTCCAATAAAACAAGTCCGAATTCAGAATCAATGAATGCTTTTCCGTTTTGAACTGTTGTTTCTTTTCCGGAAAAAGCATCTTTTAGTGGGGTACCGTCTTTAAAAATGGAGTCGACAGGAAGTTCTTTTAAGCCAATTCCTAAATCTAACCCAATTACAACTTCATCTGTATAATTTCCATTCGTATAACTTCTCGAGAAAATATAGGGTTTTGCCGAAATCAGGTGGTGTATTCCTGCGCCCACTGCCGGATGATTTCTACGGAATTGACCCAGTTTTTGCCAATGCCAGAGTATTTTTTGTGTCTCGGAATTATTTTGAATATCATCCCAGTTCATGAAAGATCGTAAAGTAGCATCGCCTTCTGTACCTTCAATAACCAGTGAGCGACCTGATTCATCACCATAGTACACCTGAGACATTCCGGGCGAAAGCAATAATTTGGTTCCGGATTCGAACGTTCTGTTTCGATGCGCATCAAAAGGAGTGGGGTCATCGTGAGAGGATACATAATTTAATACACTATACCCTTTTAATTCATTTTGAAGTTTCTCCGAATATTTCGAAAAGATAAATTCATAATCGTTTTGGGCATCTAACTTAAACTCAAAATTAATCATGCAGTGAAAACCATGCTGAAAATAATTTACTTTTCTATCTCCAAAATCATAATCCTGCCCACCACTGATTTCATAACCGTAGACTTCGGCAATGGTATAAAATGGATTTTGGTCTAAAACCTCTGAAGGATGATTTTTTTTCCAGATTTCAAAAGCGTAGTCACATTCTTTTCTGAAATCAACCCAGACAATTTCTTCGGTATGTTTTACGGTGTCGGCTCGGTAACCGTCAATTCCGAATTCCAGGATATAATCGGTCAGCCATTTTATAATGTAATATTTTGGTGTTCGGGGATATTTTGTTCTTTCGAAAAATTCATTTAAGGAAGTAACTTCTTTTTCATAACGGCCTTCATTTTTCCATTTTTCGATTAAAAAAGAAGGCAGCGCTACTTCCTGATTACTTTCGGTTCTGACGTCCGGAAGATTATCGACCAAAGTACACATGGTGGTATTTTCGAATGATTTGTAATCGCAGACCACTCCTGTTCTTACCCAGTCTTCCGGCCAAATGGGATCTTCGGGAGTTACCGGACCTGTATGATTGATAACGCCGTCCAGTACAATTCGGATGCCTTTTGCGTGCGCTTTTTTAACGAGATTGGCCAAATCTTCTTTGGTTCCGAAATTTGGATCTAAAGCCGTCCAGTCTCTTGCCCAATAACCGTGAAAGCCATAACTCAGCCCGGTTCCTTCGTCAACGCCATCGTGAATTTGTTCTACAATCGGCGTAAGCCAAATGGCATTTATGCCTAACAGCTCAAAATAACCTTCGTCGATTTTCTTCGTAATTCCGATAATATCCCCACCTTCAAAACCACGGAGTTTCCCTGGAGTTTTGGTTCGGTTGTAATTTAAATCGTTAGCAGGATTTCCGTTATAAAAACGATCGGTAAGTAAAAAATAAACATTTGCCCCTTCCCAGACGAAAGGTGCTTTTGAAGTATTGTCGTTATTCATTAAAACTAATTTTAAGCCATAAATATTAAAGATAAAGAAAGGAAAGTATAAAATTTAAAAAAATGCCACAGATTACAAGATTAAAATGATTTTTTAAAATCTGAGTTAATCTTGTAATCTGTGGCAGAAAATATTGCGAACTTTGCGATTGCCCTTGCGGACTTTCCGGTTAAACGTTTTTATTCCAATTCTAAAACAACAGCCGATTTAGGTTCTAAAGTGATTTCAGTAGCTAAATCGAATGTTTTTCCGGTAAGAATATCTTTTCCTGATTTAAAGTTTTTAATATTTTCTTTAAAACGATTTGTCTTAATTGTCTGCTCTTTTGCATTGTTATTGAAAACAACCATTACGGTTTTAGCATCAGTGTATCTGAAATAAACATACGTATTGTTTTCCGGAATATAATGGGTCATTTTGCCGAAGTGGACAGCTTCATTTGATTTTCTCCAGCTGAATAATTTGGATGTAAAATCGAAAAATTTAGCCTGTTCCGCAGTTCTCCCTGCCGCGGTTAAAGCATTGTTTTTATCGCCGGCCCATCCGCCCGGAAAATCCTGACGAATGTCTGCATCGCCGCTTTTGCCTTTATCACCGCCCATTCCAATTTCTGAACCGTAATACAATTGCGGAATTCCACGAACGGTAGCCAGTAAAGTCATGACCAGTTTGTATTTCGTGAAGTCGTATTTGTAGGTATGATTGATACGATCAGTATCGTGATTTTCGGCAAAAACCATAATACTGTTCGGGTTTGGATATAAATAATCTAAAGCAAAATTGTTATAGAATTTAATCATGCCGTTATCCCAATTCGCTTCATTGTCATTAAAAGCAGAACCAATCTGATCCTGCAAAGTAAAGTCCATCACGCTTGGCAAATTGGAATTGTAATTTTCGATTGCACCAATTTTGCTGTCTTTTTGCCAATATGATAAATTCGCCTGATTGTGCATCCAGATTTCACCTACAATATTAAAATTCGGGTATTCGGTGGTAATTGCTTTTGCCCAATTGGCCATCGCGGTAGCATCAGAATAATTGTAAGTATCTACTCTGAATCCGTCAAGATTGGCAAATTCAATCCACCAAATGGCGTTTTGCGTCAGGTATTTTGCAACGAGAGGATTTCTTAGATTCAAATCCGGCATTGAAGGAACAAACCATCCGTCAACACAAACCTCCTGATCTAATTTTGAGGCATGAATATCGGTAATTACTTCACGTCTGTGATGGGTTTGGGTGTAGTTTTCGAATTGATTGATCCACGATTTTGTTGGTAAATCTTTGATCATCCAATGTGTAATTCCCCAGTGATTGGTTACATAATCCATCACCAGTTTCATGTCTTTTTTATGCATTTCTGCTGATAGACGCGCATAATCTTCATTCTTTCCGTAGCGCGGATCTATTTTGTAAACGTCAGATTGTCCGTAAGTATGATACGAATGCTGTTTGTCGTTGTCTTCACATAAAGGAGTGCTCCAGATTGTTGTGGCACCCAAAGAAGAAATGTAATCCAGATTTTTGATGATTCCTTCGATATCGCCTCCGTGACGTCCACCAGGTTCAGCGCGGTTTGCTTTTTCGGTTAAGACGGCATCACTGTCGTTTTTAGGGTTTCCATTAGCAAAACGATCCGGCATGATCAGGTAAATCATGTCTGATGCATCGTAACTTTTTCTGTCGGCCGAATTGGCTCTTCTTTCCTTAAGCGAATATTTTTGTGTAAAAGCGACTTTGTTTTTCAATTTAAAAGAAAAAACCAATTCAGAAGCTTTGCTGTTTTGTGTATCGATGGTAACAAAAAGGTAGTTTGGATTTTCTGTTTTTTCGACATTTTTGATCGTCACATTGTTCGAAACCGAAGCGTCGTATTGCGCTATATTTTTTCCGTAGAACATAATTTGTACTTCCGGATTTTTCATGCCCGCATACCAAAAGGGTGGTTCTACTTTTTGGATTTGTGCTTTCGCGGAAGCAGAAAAGATTAGAATAAGCAGTAATACTGTATACAAGAAATGGTTGGTCTGAGGTGTTGTTTTTTGGATATTCATAGTTTTAATGTAATTATTCTAATTGTCAGTTCGAGCGAAGTCGAGAACCTTTGCGGCATTTTGACTCCGCTCGACTGACAAAAAGATAGAGTTAAAAAAAAGACAAGTAATCTTGGGGAGGATTACTTGCCTTTGAAAAAATTACTTAGTTTCGATTACACTAATTGCGTAACCTCCGCCAGGAACGGATAACTGTGATAATTTTGATTTATTGGTTACAGCAATTTTTTTGATGGTGTAAGCTTGCGGATTTGTTTTGTAATGCGCATCTTTTGCATCAGCATAGATTGTTGCGGTGTATTTTTTCCCTTTTTCAAGGAAACTGAAATCGATGTTTGACGTACGTGAAGTTTCTCCGTTTACATTTCCAACGAACCAGTTGTTTGTTCCTTTTGCTTTACGGGCAACCGTGATAAAATCACCTGGTTCAGCTTCGATATATTTGCTCTCCGACCAGTCTACTGCTACATCTTTAATGAACTGGAAGGCATCCGGAAAGCGGTTGTAATTCTCAGGTGTATCAGCTGCCATTTGCAATGGGCTGTACATCGTAACGTATAATGCCAGTTGATTGGCAATGGTACTATTCACGTGCGATTTGTTGTCAGGATTCATTTTACTGATATCCATTTCGAAGATTCCCGGCGTATAATCCATTGGTCCGCCAATTAAACGTGTAAATGGTAAAACTGTAACATGGTTTGGTTTAGAACCTCCAAAAGCCTGATATTCTGTTCCTCTTGCTGCTTCGTTTCCAATTAAGTTTGGGTATGTTCTGCAAATTCCCGTTGGACGAACTGCTTCGTGAGCGTTCACCATAATTTTATAATCAGCTGCTTTTTCGATTGCATATTGATAATGGTTTACAATCCATTGATCGTAATGGTTTTCACCGCGAGGCAAAATATCTCCAACGTATCCGCTTTTTACAGCATCGTATCCGTTGTCTTTCATGAATTGGTAAGCTTTGTCCATGTGACGTTCGTAGTTACGAACAGAACCTGAAGTTTCATGGTGCATGATCATTTTGATTCCTTTCGATTTTGCATATTCGTGCAAACCTTTCACGTCAAAATCCGGATAAGGGGTTACGAAGTCAAAAACATAATCTTTGGAGTGACCAAACCAGTCTTCCCAGCCTTCGTTCCAGCCTTCAACCAAAACAGCATCGAAACCATTTGCAGCAGCAAAATCAATGTATTTTTTTACGTTGGCATTATTTGCTCCGTGTGTTCCGCTTGGTTTTGCTTTAGAGAAATCAGAAATTCCCAATTGTACCGTTGGAAAATCGTTAGTATACGACCAGGAGCTTTTTCCTGTAATCATTTCCCACCAGACACCAACATATTTTACAGGCTTAATCCACGAAGTATCGTCAATTTTAGACGGATCGTTTAGGTTTAAAGTCATTTTGGATGATAGGATTTCTCTCGCGTCATCGCTTGCCATAATCGTTCTCCATGGCGAATGACTTGGTGCCTGCATATACCCTTTGTCTCCTTTTGCATCCGGCGTTAACCAGGATTCGAAGATCATGTTTTTGTCATCTAAATTCAAATGCATACAGGAATAGTTGATCAGTGCCGCTTCGTGCAGGTTGATATAAATTCCATCGTTTGTTTTAAGCATCAGGGAAGTCTGAACTCCGGTTGGTGAAAAGTTTTTTTGCGAAACATTTGCGGTAAAAGCTTTTTCAGACAAACCTCTGATCTCAGATAATTTTGATTTGGTGTAATCGTATTCCTGGGTGTCGTAATCTCCCGGAATCCAGAAAGCCGTGTGGTCGCCCGCCATTGCAAATTGAGTTCTTTCTTCTTTGATTACGAAATAGGTAAGGTTCTTTTGCGTTGGAAATTCATATCTGAATCCTAAACCGTCATCAAACAAACGGAAACGAATCACGATTTGACGATCTGTTCCTTTTTGGTTTAAAGTAACGGCCAATTCATTATAATGATTTCTAATTTGGTCCACTTCTCCCCAAACCGGTTTCCAGGTTTCGTCGAAAGTTGTTGTTTTACTGTCAGCAATCGCAAAATCATTCAATAAAGATTTTTTGTCGTCTTTAAGTTCAAGACCTAATTTACTGGTTTTTACAACTTCTTTATTTTTGTATTTTAAATTATAAGTCGGAGTTCCGTCATTCTGAAGCGAAAATTCCATTACGAACTTTCCTTCGGGTGATTTTAATTGCTGTGCATTTGCAATGGAGCTAAATGCAAACAAGAGTAAACTTGCGAAAAATAAGTTTTTCATGTTTTTTAGTTTTTAAAGTATTGTAATTTAATTAATTTGAACAAGTTGTTTATTGGCAACTATAGATTTTCCGTTTACTACAATTGTTAAATCCTGATCTCCATCTACTGTAAAAGTCGTTTCATTATGATTGACAGCCACTTTCAGAATTTGATTTCTAAAGTTAATTTTAAAGGAATATCCTTTCCATTCTTTTGGAATTTTCGGGGAAAAATGAAGCTGGTCATTTGTAACACGCATTCCGCCAAAACCTTCCACGATACTCATCCAGGTTCCGGCCATAGAGGTGATGTGGCAGCCTTCTTCCACTTCCTTGTTGTAATCGTCTAAGTCTAAACGGGAAGTTCTTAGATAGAACGTATACGCCATATCCATTTTGTCTAAAGCGGCAGCCTGAATCGAGTGCACGCAAGGCGAAAGCGAACTTTCATGAACCGTAAAAGATTCGTAAAACTCAAAATTACGTTTTAATTCTTCCTTAGAGAAATGACTTTCGAAGAAATAAAAACATTGTAGTACATCGGCTTGTTTGATATAAGGCGAACGTAAAACGCGATCCCATGACCATTTTTGATTGATTGGACGCTGAGAACGATCCAGATCTTTGACAGGAACTAAATCCTTGTCTAAGAAACCGTCTTGCTGCAAATAAACTCCTAATTCCTTAGAGGTTGGGAAATACATATTGTCAGCCACTTTTTTCCATTCCTGAATTTCAGCAGCCGAAAGAGTTACTTTTTCTATAATGCGTTTGTGGTCTAAAGGATATTCTGAAGCCACTTTTTTAATTTGTTCTGTGGCATAATCAATACACCATTTTGCAATATAATTGGTGTAGAAATTATTGTTGATGTTGTTTTCGTATTCGTTTGGACCTGTAACGCCCAGAATTACATATTGGTTTTTGTCTTTAGAAAAAGAAGCTCTCTGGTGCCAGAAACGCGCAATTCCGATTAAAACTTCCAAGCCTTTTTCAGGGATATACGAGTAATCTCCGGTGTAACGGTAATAATTGAAAATAGCAAAAGCGATCGCACCATTTCTGTGGATTTCTTCGTGTGTGATTTCCCATTCATTATGGCATTCTTCCCCATTCATGGTCACCATCGGGTAAAGTGCAGCGCCATTTTTGAAACCTAAATTATCCCTGGCATTTTCAATTGCCTTGTCTAATTGATTGAAACGGTACGTTAATAAATTACGGGCAACCTGCTGATCTTTCGTCGCCATGTAAAACGGAATACAATACGCTTCAGTGTCCCAATAAGTAGATCCACCGTATTTTTCTCCGGTGAAACCTTTTGGTCCAATGTTTAATCTACTGTCTTTTCCTAAATAGGTCTGGTTTAACTGGAAGATGTTAAAACGAATTCCCTGCTGCGCTTTTACGTCGCCATCAATCGTAATATCTGACATTTCCCAAATTTTACTCCAGGCGTCAATTTGATTTTGAAATAAAGTATCGTATCCTAAATGTAAGGCTGCTTTAATAACTTTTTCGGCAGCGGTTAACGTATTTTCATGATTTAAAGAAACGGTATAGCCACCAATTTTCTGAATGGAGGAGGTTTGGCCTTTTGCGATAATAGTCCCGTATGTATACTGAACCCTGTCGGTTGTTGAATCGATTGTTGAAGGGGAAATGTTTACATTTTCTCCGTTTGCAAAAATCGTATTGTGCATGAAGGTGGTCACTTTAAAATGCGTTTTAAAAGTCTGCGCGGTTACAAAAGCTTCATTGGTGCCTTTTTTAACTTCTAATGGCTCCCAGAATTTTTCTTCCCAGTTCGCATCTTCATTCGTTACGCCTGCATCTACGTAAGGTTTGTAAACAATTTTGGCATCTTTGTTTAAAGGGGTAATATCAAATTTGATTACACCCGTTTCATCCAGGTCTAAAGAAAGAAAACGACGAACGTTTACGGCGATTTCAGTTCCGTTTTTCATCACGGCTTCAAAAGAACGATTGTACCATCCTTCTTTCATATTCAGTTCCCTGCGGAAATTTCTAACTTCGGTACATTGGTGTAAATCCAGATTTTCTTCGTTGATTTCAACGTCAATTCCAATCCAGTTTGGTGCATTTAATACTTTTGCAAAATATTTCGGGTAGCCATTTTTCCACCAGCCCACTTTGGTTTTGTCGGGATAATAAATTCCGGCAATGTAACTTCCCTGAAAAGTTTCACCGGAATAGGTTTCTTCAAAATTGGCACGTTGTCCCATAGCACCGTTTCCGATACTAAAAAGGCTTTCCGACGATTTTACTCTTTCAGAGTCAAATCCTTCTTCTATGATGGACCAATTGTCTGGTTTTATATAATCTTGATTCATTTTTCAAATTAGATAATATGGCAATTTGATAATTAGATAATTGCCTTGGTTTTTAATAACTTTTTCACATTAGATAAAACAGAAATAATAAGCTAATTAGAGAATTTGTCGATAAGATCATTATCTCATTGACACATTTTCTAAATTATCCAATTAACTGCTCTATAAAGCTCGAGTCGATTTCTGTGAAATCTTTAAAAATATAATCAGCTTCATGTAAAATTGTTTCCTCACCAATTCCTACACTCACCATTTCTCCTATGTTTGCTGCCTGAATTCCGGCAACTGAATCTTCGAACACTATTGCATTTTCGGGTTCAATGTTTAATAATTGAGCCGCTTTTAAGAAAACTTCCGGATCCGGTTTGGCATTGGTGACGTCATTTCCGTCTACAATAACATCGAAATACGAAAGGATTCCGGTTTTTTCAAGGATTGGTCTGGCATTTTTACTCGCAGAGCCCAACGCAATTCCCTGATTTTTTTCTTTCAATAGTTGCAGAATTTTAAAAACTCCGGGAAGAATCTCGCTTTCGTCCATATCAACTAAATAAGATAAATAATCTTCATTTTTCTGAATCAGCCATTTGTCTTTGTCTTCCTGCGAAGCCTGAACATTTCCCAATTCAAGAATTATATCTAACGAACGTACACGGCTTACACCTTTTAGTAATTCGTTATTTTCGTGTGTAAAATTTATGTTTAAGGCCTCAGCGATTTTCTGCCAGGCTAAAAAATGATATTTGGCAGTATCAACGATTACGCCATCAAGATCGAATATGAATGCTTTTTTGTTCATTATAAGGGGGATTCTTATTTATGATTTTTGTACAGTATCATCTACATCTTTTACTTTGTAGACTAAAAGAGCGGCAATTAAAAAACTAATCCCACTTGTAATTAAGGCGTAGATTGCATCGCCATTATAAAGGTATTTTACAATTGGACCTCCAATAAGTGCATTTACAATTTGTGGAATAACGACAAAGAAGTTGAAGATTCCCATGTAAACTCCCATCTTTTTTGGAGCAATTGATCCTGCAAGAATAGCGTATGGCATGGCCAGAATACTAGCCCATGCGACTCCAATTAAAATCATTGGTAATACAACCCAGTCTTCATTTGGCATGAAATAAATAGAGATTAATCCAATTCCTCCAATAATTAAAGAAAGTGCATGAGTAGATTTTCTTCCAATTTTTTTAGCGATGTAAGGCAGGAAAAACAGTGCGATAATAGCAGAAACTAAGTTATAAACTCCAAATAAAATCCCAACCCAGTCTCCGGCGTCCTGATATTGCTGACTTGAAGTGTCATCTAAAGGTAATCCGTAAATGTGATGCGCAATGGCGGGAGTTGTAAAAACCCACATTCCAAATAATCCAAACCAGGAAAAAAATTGTACCCAACTCAACTGACGCATTGTTGTTGGCATTTTTGCAAAGTCTGTAAAAATGTCTGTAAGTTTTGATTTTTCGTCAGAAGGAACGTCGACTTCACTTTGAGGATCTTCAAAATTGGCTAATTCTTCAGGTGAATATTCTTTTGTTGTAAAAAGTGTCACCAGAATAGAACCTATTAAGACGGCTGCTCCAATAATAAAAGATAATTTTAGATTTAAAGGAATGCTTCCAGGAGCGGCATTGTTTGAAATATGAAAATATTTCGTTAAAACATAAGGCAAAGCTGACCCAATTACGGCTCCAAAACCAATTAATGAAGTTTGAATACTAAAACCTGCAGTACGCTGATCTGTTCTTAAATTATCACCAACTAAAGCGCGAAACGGCTCCATGGCAATGTTGAAAGAAGCATCCATAATCATTAACATTCCGGCTCCAACCCATAAAGCAGGCAAAACTGAAATGAAAATATTAGCTTGTGGCATTAAAATTAATCCAACTGAAGCTAAAATAGCACCAACCAGAAAAAAGGGTTTTCGTCTGCCGAAACGTCCCCAGGTTTTATCGCTGTAATGACCAATAACGGGCTGAACTATTAATCCCATAAGAGGAGCAATAATCCAGAACCATGAAAGTTCATGTACGTCGGCACCAAAAATTTGAAGAATTCTGCTGGCATTTGCATTCTGAAGTGCAAATCCCATTTGTATTCCTAAGAAACCGAAACTCATGTTCCAAATTTCCCAGAAACTTAATTTACGCTTTTCCATTATCGTAATTAAAAAATTAATTAGACGATAAGCGCTTTGCTTATCAAAACTTACTTATTTTTTCGAAGTAAAAGTAAAAGCTTTGAGCAGGCGTAAAAGTATTAATTATTTTTTAAAATAGCCTAACAAAAAAGCCATAAATATTATTTACGGCTTTAGAAAACGTTGATTTTAAGATTTTTAGTCAGTAGATTCTCTTTTTATTAAATGAGTTTCAATGACCTCGGTAGTATAATTTTCGTTTTCTTCGTCGTCGTCATCGTGTTCGGCTTCCAGTCTTTCGATCAGCATTTTAGCCGCTTTATTTCCCATTTTTTCACCGCTCTGGCTCACTGTCGTGATACTTGGAGTCGAGTATTTAGAGATAATTCCGTCTGTAAAAGCAATTACGGCCAGGTCTTCGGGAACTTTAAGGCCCATTTTACTGGCTGTTTTGATAATGGTAACGGCAAAAAGCTCGTTTACAGCAAAAACGGCATCAAATGCCCTGTCGTGTAAAAGCTGACTGATGGTGATTTCGCAGGTATCGACATCTTCAATTTTAATAATTAAATCTTCATTAAAAGGTAATCCGTTGTCCAGTAAGGCTTTTTCGTAACCGTCAGTACGTAATTTCCCCACACTTACATAGTCAACAGTTGTTACCAGGGCGATCTTTTTTCGGCCATTATCGATTAAACTCTGAACGGCTTCGTAGGCAGCAGCTTTATCATCTATAATTACTTTGTCGCATAAAATATCGTTGGTCACACGATCGAACATGACCACCGGCATTCCCTGATTGATGACTTCGGTAATGTGGTGAAAATCACCTTTATACTGGGTTTCTTTAGAAAGAGACATGATAAAACCATCGATACTTCCGTTGGCCAGCATTTCCATATTTAAGACTTCCTTGTCAAAAGAATCATCCGATAAACAAATCACAACACTGTAGCCATTTTCATTGGCCACCTGTTCGATTCCGTTGATTACGGTAGAGAAAAAATAATGTACAATTTCCGGAATGATAATACCAATACTTTTCGTTTTTCGATTTTTTAAACTAAGGGCGATATTGTTCGGCTTGTAATTGTAATACTTTGCAAAAGCCTGCACTCTTTCGCGTGTTTCTTCGCCGATTTCAAGACTGTTTCGTAGTGATTTTGAGACAGTTGAAATCGATACGTCAAGTTCCCTTGCAATCTGTTTTAGGGTTATTTTACGTTTCATATACTAATTTGAAAAAAATCTAATTGTTAATAAAGGTATCTAATATTTTTATAATTGATAATTTTTGACTTAAAAGATTACAAAAAATAGAAAGTTTTCAACACTATCACGTTTTCGTAACCCTATTAAAATTGTAAGTCGTTGAGCATGTTAATAAATTCCTAATTTTGAAATTCGAAGTAAAATTAAAAACTAAACTAACAATCAAAAACTCAAACTAATTTAAACAAAAAGTATGAAAACAATTTACAAAAAGTTGTTATTTTTATTCTTACTGTTACCGTTTACAGTACTAGCTCAAAGTACTTTAAAAGGAACAGTTGCCGATCTGGCAACGGGACAACCAATTCCGGGAGTAAATGTAAATGTACAAGGTGCTCCGGGCGGAACATCAACAGATTTTGACGGTAAATTTCAGTTATCTAATGTAAAAAACGGAGACAAAATTATTGTTTCGTTTATTGGGTATAAAACGTCAACTGTAACGTATAATGGCCAACAAACATTAAGTGTTTCCTTAGAAGAAGATACCAATCAGCTTAAAGAAGTTGTGGTGCAAGTAGGTTATGGTACTGTTAAGAAAAAAGACGCGACAGGATCTGTATCACAAATTTCTGCTAAAGAATTTAATAAAGGAATTAACGTAACTCCGGAAAGTTTGATTAGCGGACGTATTTCAGGTGTAAATGTTGTTGGAGGAGGTTCTCCTGGAGCCAAAGCGGATATTAGAATTCGTGGAGGATCTTCATTAAACGCTTCTAATGAGCCTTTAATCGTTTTAGACGGACTTCCTTTAAGCAACGCGGTTCCAAGTGGAGCTACAAGTATTTTGTCTACAATTGACCCGAATGATATTGAATCATTTACAGTTCTTAAAGATGCTTCTGCTGCTGCCATCTACGGATCAAGAGCTGCAAATGGTGTAATTGTTATTACCACTAAAAAAGGATCAAAAGGTGCTGTAAAAGTGAATTTCAGTTCTCAGATTGGGGTAAATACAGTAGCCAATACAGTGGATGTAATGAGTGCTGATCAATACCGTGAACTGGTAAATACAAAAGGTACTCCGGCGCAACAAGCGTTATTGGGTACTGCCAATACAAACTGGCAAGATGAAATTTTCCATACTGCCTTAACAACAAACAACAATATCTCTGTAAGTGGTTCTTTATTCAATAAATTACCGGTGCGTTTATCTGTTGGAAATGTTGATAATCCTGGAATCCTTAGAAACACTTCTTTTGAAAGAACTACGACATCGATATCGTTAAATCCGGTTTTGTTTGATAATCATTTAAAAATTGACATTAGCGGAAATTTATCTTTTGGTAAAAATCAATTTCAGGACGAAGGTGCTGTTATCGGAAGTGCTATCGGATTTGATCCAACGCAGTCCGTTTACGAAGCAGGTTCCCGTTACGGAGGTTATTTCGAATGGTTAGAGCCTACAGGAAATTTACCATTATTGCCGGCAAGAAACCCTGTTGCAAGATTAAACCAGGATAACAGAAGAGCAACTTCTACAAGAAAATGGGGTAATGTAAGATTAGATTATAAACTGCATTTCTTTGAAGATTTAAGAGCTGTTGTTGAAGCAGGTATTGACAGATTTGACAGTAGCGGATTTACTGAAGTAAGTACTCAAAGTGCTTTAGGATATCAGCCAAAAGCGTTTAGTGATCCTGCTTACGTAAATTTAGGAAACTATTCAAGCTATACGGATGCACTTCAAAACAAAAACTTAAATGCTTATTTTAATTATACTAAAGATTTAGGAAAAATTAAAATTGATGCGACTGCAGGTTATAACTACCAGTTGTTCCAAAAAGAAAAGTATTCTTCTGGTGAGACAAGACAGCCAAATCCAAATGAGGATGTTGCTACGGATCCGGATGTTAACTTACAATCTTTCTTCGGACGTTTGAATTTAGGGTATGACAGCAGATATTTACTTACTTTAAATTACAGAAGAGACGGAACTTCCCGTTTTTCTGAAGATAATAGATGGGGTAACTTCGCAGGGGGTGCTTTTGCATGGAACCTGTCTGAGGAAGCTTTCTTAAAAGATAATGCTACTTTTTCAACTGTAAAATTAAGAGTTGGTTACGGTACAACAGGTCAGCAGGATATTTCTGCTCAGTACGATTATTTACGAAGAGTAACTTTAGGAACCATAAATTCTCAGTATGTTTTTGGTAATACTGTTTATTCTACTGCGAGACCTGAAGGATATAACGAAAATATCAAATGGGAAGAATTGGCTGAGATGAACGTAGGTATTGATTACGGACTCTTCAACGACAGAGTTACAGGATCTATTAACTATTTCGATAAAAAATCAACCGATTTATTAGCAGATATTGCAGTTCCTGATGGTGCCAACCTAAGAAACCAGGGTTTCTTTAATATTGGTAGCGTAAGAACAAAAGGGGTTGAGTTTAGTATTGCTTCTGATATTGTTAAAACGGATGATCTGACCTGGAATGTAGCATTCAATACGACTTACATTGACCAGAATATTTCTGAATTAGGAATTACAGTTCCGGGTTTTCAGGGGTATTTAACCGGAGATAATATTGCTGGTGGAAATGGAAATAAAATCCTGATTAACTCAGTAGGATATGCGCCAAATTCATTTTTTGTATACGAGCAGTTATATGATGCCAATAAGAGACCAATTGCAGGAGCTTATGTGGATAGAAACGCGGATGGCAAAATTGATGCGGGTGACCGTTACAGAGCTGGTAAAACGGCACCGGATTATACTTTTGGTTTGTTCTCTACTTTAAACTACAAAAAGTTTGATTTTACAATGAACTGGAGAGCAAGTGTAGGAAACAAAATTTTTGATAACGTAAGTTCTAACTTAGGATATTCCGATGCAGGATTAAGAAGACAAACTGATTTATCTAACGTAAGCTCCGATTACTACAATACCGGATTTACTTTTGAAGATAACGGAACATCACGTTATTTGTCTGATTATTTTGTAAAAGACGCTTCTTTTATCAAATTAGATAACGTTACACTTGGATATACTTTTGATAAAACAATCATAAAAAGTGCTTCTTTAAGATTTACAGCAGGTGTTCAGAATGTTTTCATTCTAACGAAATATGACGGTTTAGATCCTGAAAAATTCAACGGAATTGATAATAATGTTTACCCAAGAGCGAGAACTTTCCTGTTTGGAGTAAATGCCAATTTCTAATAGTAGCTTGAAAATCAAAAATTTAAAAACAAACAAAATGAAAATATCATTTAAATATATATCTTATTTTTTCCTATTCGTTTTAGGATTAAGTATGACGCTTACTTCGTGTACGGACGATTTAAACGTGACGCCAAAGGATGATGACGAATTTTTATCTGAGACCTTTTTTCAGGATCCGGCATCTTACAAACAAGTACTGGCAAAATTGTACGCAGGTTTGTATGTAGGTGGAAATGATGGTGATGGTGATGCTTCTCAACCAGGAAAAAATCCTGATATTGCAGGACTTGGAGGTGACTTTAGCAGTTACTTAAGATTACTTTTCGTAACACAGGAATTTTCTACAGATGAAGCAATTATTGCCTGGGCTGATGGTACTTTACCAACTCTTAATTCTCAGACATGGGCTCCGGCAAATGAATTTCTGGAAGGAACTTTCTCAAGAGCGTTTTATCACATTAGTCTTGCCAATGAGTTTTTAAGACAAACTACTGATGATAAATTAACAGCAAGAGGCGTTGATGCCAACCTGAAAACGGATATTGCTAAATTTAGAGCTGAAGCACGCTTTTTAAGAGCTTTCTCTTATTATAATTTAATGGATTTGTTCGGAAATGTGCCAATTACTACAGAAAATGATCCTGTTGGATTCTTTTATCCGGTGCAAAAATCAAGAGCGGAAGTTTTTGCTTTTATTGAATCTGAATTAAAAGACATTGACAATACTTTAGCTGCTTCGGGACAAAATGAATATGGCAGAGTAGATAAAATAGCGGCCAAATTTTTATTGGCACAAATTTATTTAAATTCTAAAGTATATACAGGTGTAGACAGAAACAATGAAGCGGCTACATTATGCAGTGAAGTCATTAATTCAACATATGCTTTTGCAGATGTTCCTTACCGCTATTTATTCTCTGCGGATAATAACAGAAATGGTGCTGAAAAAGAATTTATATTTCCAATTGTTGGAGATGGTAACGCCATTAGAGCAACTGGTGGAGGAATGAGTTTTATCATGCACGCTTCTATCGGAGGTAGCATGGATGCTGCTTCAAGAGGTATGGATGGTGGATGGCAGGGAATCAGAACTCGTAGAGAGTTTGTAAATCTTTTCCCTGACGAAACCGGAACCGGAGATAAAAGAGGTACATTTTATACAGCTGGTCAGTCAAAAGACATTAATAATGTTGGAACTTTTACAGACGGTTATGCTGTAACAAAGTACATCAACAAAAATTCTGATGGTACTGCTGCTCAAAGAAATGATATCCCGGATATTGATTTCCCAATGTTCAGACTAACGGATGCGTATTTAATGTATGCTGAGGCAACTGTAAGAGGAGCATCAACAGGAAATATTAATACTGCTTTAGGGTATATCAACCAAATTAGAACAAGAGCTGGTGCGCAAACTATTACAACGGCTCAGTTAACACTTGATTTCCTATTAGATGAAAGAGGAAGAGAGTTGTTTTGGGAATGCCACAGAAGAACTGATTTGATTCGTTTTGGAAAATTCACAGGCGGATCTAAAATCTGGCAATGGAAAGGTGGTTCTGTAAATGGTAATGCTACTGAGTCTTACAGGGATTTAATGCCAATTCCTGCAAGAAACATTCAGGCAAATCCAACCTTGAAGCAAAATCCGCAATACTAACATCTTATAAAATATTAAAATGAAAAATAGTTATAAAATTTTAATCGCATTTATTGGTGTATTGCTGGTTTCATGTAATGCTGATGATGTAGAAAACAGACCTGTTGTTGATGCAGGAACAGCTCCTGTATTATTAACACCATTAACTGGTTTTAGTATCGTGCTCTCAAAAGAAACCGGGAAAGATATTGCTACAACAGTAACCTGGAATAAAGCAACCTACACGGGACAGCAAACCGTAGTAAATTATACTATTCAAATTGCAAAAGCGGGAACTAATTTTGCAAATCCAAGTACGGTAAGTAATACTACAGCGAATTCAAAAGAATTGACTGTTGAAGAATTAAATTCTGCAGTACTTAATGGAGGTTTTACGCCATATCAGTCGAATGATGTTGATGTTCGTATTAAATCTGTTGTAGGAGCCACAGGTCTTCCTCAATATTCTAATGCATTTACAATTAAAGTAACACCTTATGCTGCCTGGGCTAACTGGGGTCTAATTGGTTCTGCAACTCCTAATGGATGGAATGATCCGGACACGGATTTAAATTATGATTTGGCTACTAAAAAATATTCTTATGTGGGACCATTAATAGTAGGAGAAATTAAGTTTAGATTAGATGATGGCTGGGCTGTTAATTACGGAGATGATGGTAATGACAAGAAATTAGATGCCGGAGGTGCTAATATTCCAATCACATCAGCTGGTAATTATACTGTTATCGTTGATATCGCTAATAAAGAATACACTATTCAGAAAAACTAATAATTTTTGAAATAGTAAAAGGGCTGTCTCAGGATGGCCCTTTTTTAATATAACTAACCAATCAACCACATTATGAAAAAAACTTTACACTTATTTTTCCTTTTGCTGTCGACGGCTATTTTTGCACAACAGCAAACAGTTACGTACTCCATAAATCCGTCACCTTTTGAGGATACGACTTCTATTACTATAACAATTAATGGTTCAAGTATTAATGAAAGTACGTGGAGTGTTAGCGGAAATGCCTTATATCTTTGGTCATGGTCCTATAATGTAAACGATGCCGCTCAAATGGACTCTCCTTCGAACGGTTCCTGGACGGTTTCTAATGAAGCCAGTAAATTCACTTATAATGCCGGAACAGATACCTATACCAAAACTTTTGTCCCGTCTGTATATTTTAATAGAAGCGGAATCGGCAGAATGGGCTTTCTGGTTAAAGCAAAAGACGGATCAGGAGGAAAACAATCTCAGGATATTCTGGTTGAAGTAGGTTCTTTTCAGGCCACTTTAACGGCTCCGACCGAAAATAGCGCCAGCGTTATTGCCTCAGGTTCCAATTTTACTATTTCAGCAACCAATACAAATGGTGCTGCAAGTTATACCCTGAAAGCAAACGGAACGACAATCAATACGAATGCAGGTACATCATCTTATTCCTACTCTCATACTAATATTACAAATAATCAAAGCTATGAGTTAAGTATCGTTCAGGGAGCAACAACTATTCTTAAAAAATTCTCTGTAATTGTAAATCCAAATACGGTTTCAGCAGCAATGCCAGCCGGTTTAGTGGATGGAATTAACTATAATACTGCCGATGCTACAAAAGCGACTTTGGTTCTGGATGCACCTCTAAAAGACTTTGTTTACGTTGCGGGAAGTTTTAACAACTGGCAGCCTTCATCGGCATACGCCATGAAAAAAGATCCAACTTCAGGAAAATTCTGGCTGGAAATTACAGGTTTGGTTTCCGGAGTAAACAATACCTATCAATATTGGGTGGTTGATGCAACACCGCTTGCTAATTCGCCTTCTTTGGTAAAAACAGCTGATCCGTATTCTACTTTGGTGTTATCTCCTTATGATGATGCCGGAATTCCTTCAGCTTCTTATCCGAATATGCCGGTTTATCCGACAGGACAAAACTTTGAAGTTACCGTACTTAAAACAGGTCAGACACCTTATAATTGGCAGGTGACTAATTTTACAAAACCGGAGAAAGAGAAACTGGTAGTATATGAAGTTTTGGTTCGTGATTTTGATGCTGCCAGAAACTACCAAAGTTTGATTGACAAAATAGATTATTTTAAAAACCTTAAAATAAATGCGATCCAATTAATGCCGGTAATGGAATTTGAAGGCAACGAAAGCTGGGGCTATAATACCTCCTTTCACATGGCTTTGGATAAGTTTTACGGGACCTCAGAGAAATTAAAAGAGCTGATCGATTTGTGTCACCAAAACGGAATTGCAGTTATTCTTGACGTTGCCTTAAATCATGCCTTCGGAAGAAATCCGATGGTCAGAATGTGGATGAACGATCCGGATGGAGATGGTTTTGGGTCACCAACAGCTGAAAATCCTTATTTTAATACGGTGGCTAAACATACTTATAGTGTTGGGGAAGACTTTAACCACCAATCCCTAAAAACGCAAAATTATGTAGACCGCGTTATCAAACAATGGATTCAGGAATATAAAATAGATGGATTCCGTTGGGATTTGACCAAAGGATTTACACAAGCTTGTACTGCCAGTGATGAATCTTGTACAAACGGTTATCAGCAGGACAGAGTAGATGTTTTGAGAAAATATGCCGATTATTCCTGGAGCCTGGATCCTACACATTACACGATTTTCGAACACTTAGGTTCTGATTCAGAAGAACAGCAATGGGCCAATTACAGAATCACCGAAACACCAAGTAAAGGAATCATGATGTGGGGCAAAATGACAGATCCTTACAATGAATTGTCAATGGGATATGGTGGTAATATTTCAAGAATGACAAGCGGTAGCCATGGTTTTACGGGAAATCGATTAATGGGTTACGCAGAAAGTCATGATGAAGAGCGTTTGATGTATAAAAATGTACAATACGGAGCTTCCAACGGAACTTATAATGTTAAAAACTTAAATACAGCCTTATCAAGAATGTCTGCTATAGGAGCCGTATCTTTATTAGTGCCGGGTCCAAAAATGATTTGGCATTTTGGAGAATTAGGCTGGGATGATTCTATTTTCACCTGTCAGAATGGTTCGGTAAATGATTCCTCAGGAACCATTTCGGGAGATTGTAAATTAGACACCAAACCACAGCCTCAATGGGTTGAGAATTGGCTGGGTGATTCAAGCAGAAATAAAATCTATAACGATTGGGCTAAAATGATTACACTAAAAACTACGGAACCGGTATTTTTGGGAACACCTACAATTGCTAATGCAAGTTCATCAAGTGTCAACATAAAAATCACCAATGCAAATTTAGCGGCAACGCAATTAAAAGATGTATTGATTCTGGCCAACTTTGGACTTACGGCTCAAAATGTTGCTACAGGTTTCCAATACACCGGAACCTGGTATAATTTAATGGATAATACCAGTATGAATGTTACAGATGCTGCAGCTCCAATAAATATTCCGGCTGGAGAATACCGAATTTACGGTAACAAACAGGCAAGTTTAGCAATAGCTGATTTTGAAAAAGGGAATACGGTAAATCTGTATCCAAATCCGGTTTCAGATTATTTTACTTTAAATGTAAGTACAGCAAAAGTTCAGATTTACTCCGTTTCGGGTCAATTGGTAAAAAGTTTTGTAACGAATGGAAATGCAGATTTTCAGTTTTCGGTAACAGATCTGGAAACAGGATTGTATCTTGTTAAAGCAGTTGATGAAAACAATAAAACACAAGTGATGAAATTCATCAAAAAATAATAGTTTGTTAGTAATGTAAAAGGGCTGTCTGTAAATAGACAGCCTTTTTATTTTTGTGCTTTTACTACTTTATTTCTTTTCGTTGTATTCTCCAATAACGGCAAAATAACCAAAAGTTCCCAATCCCAGAACAATTAAAGGAGTCAGGATAAAAAGGATTATAATCCCGAATACAAGATCATCTTGTTTGTCTGACAGCAGTTTTGGTAAACCGAATTCAAAAACGCAAAAATACGCAGCTGCAATTGCCAGTATCACCCATAGAACACCTAAAGTCTGTTTGATTGTATTCATTTTATTAAATTTAAAGGTGATTAATTTTGTTTTTATTATCAATGTAAATCATTCCAATTATAAAGGATACCGAAGCAATAATAATAGGATACCATAATCCTTCCAGATAAAAATCAGCTTTTCCTGTTTCTTTGGCATGTGTTACAAAATAGGTGGATATTGCAGGAAGCAATCCTCCAAAAATTCCATTTCCAACATGATAAGGTAAAGACATAGACGTATATCTGATTTTGGCCGGAAACATTTCTACCAAAAATGCTGCAATCGGTCCGTATACCATAGTAACAAATAAAACCTGAATGAAAACCAGTAGAATCAAGGCCCACTCATCATTAGAATTAATAGTGATGGAGACGTTGGTCTGGGCTTCTTTCTTATTGTTAAAAGCCGTTCTCTTCTCTACATACGAAGTTCTGTCAGTGTAGGTTTTTGAAATTGTGGTGATTACATCGTTATTTTTTGTTGTTGCTGAGTTTTGACTTCTTTTTTCTACAATTTCAGTTTTGGTACTTACATCTGTAGTAGTATACATTGCTTTATAAATAGGTCTGTACAATAAAATGGCAAGCAGCATTCCGCCCATCATAATGTATTTTCGTCCGATCTTGTCGCTCAGCCACCCGAAAACAATAAAAAAAGGAGTTCCTAATAATAAAGCAATTCCAAGAAGTTGATCAACTTGCGAGGAATCGATGTTCATTACTGTTTTCATGAAGCTCATGGCATAGAATTGCCCGGTGTACCAAACCACACCCTGTCCCATGGTAGCGCCAAATAAGGCCAGTAATACAAACTTCAGGTTATATCGATTGCCAAAACTTTCTTTTAAAGGATTTTTACTTGTAGTACCTTCTTTTTTTGCTTTTGCAAAAACAGGAGATTCGTCCATGTTTTTTCGAATCAGATAGGAGACTCCAACCATAACAATAGAAACCCAAAACGGTACGCGCCATCCCCAGGAATCAAAGTCTTCAGCTGACAGCACATTTTTTGTGGCTAATATGACCATCAAAGAAATAAACAAACCTACAGTTGCAGTGGTCTGAATCCAGGAGGTCCAATATCCTTTTTGTCCCTGGGGAGCATGCTCGGCAACATAAGTGGCTGCTCCGCCATATTCTCCGCCAAGAGCAAGTCCTTGCAGTAAACGCAGGATAAGTACCAGTAACGGCGCTAAAAAGCCTATCGTTTCATAACTGGGAATACAGCCGATTAAGAACGTCGAACCACCCATTAATAATAAGGTAGCCATAAAAGTATATTTGCGGCCAATGATATCCCCAAGTCTTCCAAAAAATAAAGCACCAAAAGGACGAACTACAAATCCGGCGGCAAAAGTGGCTAAAGTGGATAAAAAAGCTGCAGTCGGATTATCAGTCGGAAAGAATTTGGTGGAGATTACGACGGCCAGACTTCCAAAAATATAAAAGTCATACCATTCTATCATAGTCCCCATTGAAGAGGCCGAAATTACTTTCCAAATGCCTTTTGTAGAATTTTTACTCATAAACTGTCTTGTGGTTTTAATAATAAATGAAATCATAAGGTATCATTTCACGAATATATGAGATATTTTTTTATTTAGTTAATACTTTTTTAACAAAAAGACATTAATTTAAAACAAGTGTGTTTTTAACAGTAATAAACCTTGTTAAAATTATAATAGGAGGAAGTAAAATTTAATTTAAATGCAAGGGTACAACGTAAAAACGCAAAGGTTCACAAAGCTTAAGCTAAACTTAGCTCTCGATAGCTATCGGGATTGCGTAAATCTTAGCGTTCTTTGGAATCCGCACCTTGTCATTTCGACGTAAGGAGAAATCACAATAGAAGCTCCGTTCCTCAAATCGCCAATCTTTGTCGAATTGCAAATGTGATTTCTCCTTACGTCGAAATGACAAAATGATTTAAGTATTTAACAGTAAGAAGTCCACAAAGGTTTAACTATACTTTGCTCCCGATAGCTATCGGGATTGTGTAAATCTTAGCGCTCATTGTGGTAAAACTTTCAGAAAAATATTAAAAACAAAAAAACCGAATCCCGAAGCCTCGGGACTATTCGGGTTTTAACGGTGGCGCCTCCAGTCCCGAGGCTTCGGGAGAATCAGGGACAAATTATGATTTTCTTTTAGAAAGAATATCTTTTAAGATAGAAGGATCATTAATTACTTTATTATTAAAGATTTTGCTTTTCATTCGTTTAATGAATTTTTCCAAATAATGCATTTGTCAAAAGATATTAAAAACAAAAAACCCGAATATTTCTATTCGGGTTTTAACGGTGGTGCCTCCAGGGATCGAACCAGGGACACATGGATTTTCAGTCCATTGCTCTACCATCTGAGCTAAGGCACCGTGCTGATTGCGGGTGCAAAGATAGAATCATTTTTCGTTTATCCAAAACATTTTTTAAAAAAAATCAATTCGTATCTTTGCATTTATAAAAAAGCAAACATGATTTTAACTGTTGATGTTGGTAATACCAGAATTAAAGCTGCTGTCTTTGAGGGAAGTACTGTTGTTGAAAATTTTGTTTTTGAGAAAAATGAGCTTGAAAAAAAAATTAAAAAAATTTTAAAAAAATTTCAAAATTGTTCCGATTTGGTCGTTGCTTCGGTCGGAAATATCGAAAAACAGTCTTTTTTGGCTTTCGAAAAGGAACTCAATATTCATTTTTTAACGCATGAAGATGTTTTTCCCTTCAACAATAAATATGCAACCCCAAAAACGTTAGGAATTGACAGGATGGTTTTGGCTGCCGGCGCCACTTTACAGTTTCCAAAACAAAACAGATTAGTAATCGATGCAGGAACTTGCATTACCTACGATTTTATCGACGAAAAGGATAATTATCTGGGCGGAGCAATTTCTCCGGGTTTGCGATTGCGTTATGAAGCTTTGCATAATTTCACGGCCAGACTGCCTTTGCTGACTCTGGAAGGTCCGGAACACTATATAGGAAATTCCACAAAAGAGGCTATTCACTCTGGTGTTGTGAATGGGTTCGTCTATGAGATCGATGGTTTTATCGATGAATATCGGGCAAACTTTTCAAATTTTATAATAATTTTAACGGGTGGCGATGCAGATTTTTTGGCTAAACGATTAAAAAATACCATATTTGCCAATTCAAATTTCCTTTTGGAAAGTTTGAGCCAAACATTTCAATATAAAATCGACAATGATTAAAAAAATTATAATAAGTACCTGTTTACTTATATCGTTCGTTTCATTCGCGCAACAAGGTACTGCTTCACCATATTCCTTCTACGGAATTGGAGATGTAAAGTTCAAAGGAACTCTTGAATTCAGGTCTATGGCAGGTGTTGCAGTAGAACAGGATAGTATACATTTGAATATTGAAAATCCGGCAAGTTATGCCAGTTTGGGGCAAACGACTTTTTCTGTAGGGGGAACTTTTGGAACTTCTAAGATAAAAACAGAAGGTGAAACTTCAAAAGCACAAAGAACAACTTTTGATTATCTGGCAGTGGGAATTCCTATGGGAAAATTCGGTGCAGCATTTGGTCTGGTTCCTTTGTCGGCTGTAGGATACAGAATTGCAAATGATAATACTGATGTTCCCGGAGGTGTAAGTAGTCAGCTGGAAGGAAAAGGAGGCGTTAATAAAGTGTTCTTTGGTTTAGGATATAAAATTACGCCTAAATGGAACATTGGAGCAGATGTGCAATATGATTTTGGTAAAATTACAACCACCAGTATAGAGCTTGTAACAGACGTTCAAAATGCGACCAGAGAAGAAAATATTTCTAAAATATCCGGTGCTACTTTTAACATTGGTACCATGTATCAAACGAAGATTTATAAAAAAATGAATTTATATACGAGTTTGAGTTACAATTTTTCCGGTAATTTAAATTCAGATAATACCAGAACTGTCCAGGTTGACGGTGATGCTGCTTCTTATACTTATCCTGTTGTTGCAACCGAATTGAAATTACCTGGTAAATTTACGATTGGCGCTGGTATTGGAGAGGCCAGAAAATGGTTAATCGGTACTACATTGGCTTTTCAGGGAGATGGAAAACTTAATAACCATTACAATACAGTAGACAATGTGCGTTACGAAAATTATGCCAAATATGCTATTGGAGGTTATTATATTCCCAACTACACTTCGTTTTCAAGTTACTTTAGCAGAATCACATACAGAGCAGGTCTTAAATATGAAAAAATTGGTTTAGTAATAAATAATGAATCAGTTAATGATGTTGGGATGAGTTTAGGTGCAGGTTTGCCGATTACAGGATCTTTTTCAAATGTGAATTTTGGAGTTGAGTTTGGTAAAAGAGGAACTACTTCTTCAGGTTTGGTTAAGGAAAATTATCTGAACTTTAGTATAGGTTTTTCTTTCAACGACAAATGGTTCGTGAAAAGTAAATTCAACTAAGCAGAACTTAATGTTTTTTTAAGCTCATTACAATTTACTACATTTGGCAAATGAATTTACCAAAGAAATATATAATAACCATTGTCACAGTTCTAGCTGTGACAATGTTTTTTGGGTGCGAAAGTAATTTTAAAGAAGTTCAGAAAATTAACTTCTCAGAGTTTGTTCCCGGAAGTGACGCAGATACCGTTAATATAAAATACACAGATTCCGGACGCATAACCGGAGTACTGATCAGTTCAAAAATGCTGGATTATTCAAATCTTGACTTCCCGTTTACAGAATTCCCAAAAGGTATTGATGTCACCTTATATGATAAAAAACAAAAGCGTACTTTTATCAGATCGAATTATGCTGTTTCGTATAAAGAAACCGGAATTATAGACCTGCAGGGAAAAGTAAAAATCACTTCAGAAACAGGTCAGATGCTTGAAACAGAACAGCTGTATTTTGATCAGAAGAACGAATGGTTTTATACGGAAAGAAAATTTAAGCTTACCGATGCAAAAGGAGTTTCTTACGGGCAGGGAATAGATTTTAGTAAAGACTTTAAAGTGATCAATTCACAGCGAATAACAGGCGAATTAGAAGCCGAAGAATAAATACACAGATTATGGGTTACTTAAAATATACACAATACGTTTACATATTGTTTGCGGTTTTTTTTATTTATGATGGAATTATAAAGCTAAATGAAGGAAATGATACTTCAACTTTAAGTTTCATAATTGCCTTCTTAGCCGTTTTTATGTTTTTCTTCAGAAGAAAATATGCTAAGAAGTTTGACGATCGTAACAAAAAACAATAAAAAATGGAGATTAGTATTATAATACTATGTTTAATACTATCAGCCTTTTTTTCAGGAATGGAAATAGCTTTTATTTCCTCTAACAAAATTTATCTTGAAATAGAAAAAAAACAAGACAATTTTGTTTCCCAAATTCTGACCAGACTTACCGAGAATCCTTCCAAATTTATTGCCGCAATGCTTATTGGTAACAATGTTGCACTGGTGGTTTACGGGTTTTTTATGGGTGATCTTATTCTGGCTCAGCTCCTTAAATTTGGATACCATTTTTCGGATCTTACCAGTTTATTGATTCAGACCGCTATTTCTACCTTTATAGTTTTAATAACAGCAGAGTTTTTTCCGAAAGTCTTTTTTCAAATTTATGCCAATTCATTTATTAGGATTTTTGCCATTCCGGCCTATCTCTTTTACCGTTTGTTTTACTATATCTCGACTTTCTTTATCTGGATTTCTGATTTTATTTTAAGGAAATTTTTCAAAACAGAAGGAGATCAGGTGCAGTTGTATTTTAGTAAAATAGAACTGGGTAATTATATCACAGAGCAAATGAGCTCTGTTGAAGACAATCAAGAGGTAGATTCCGAAATTCAGATTTTTCAGAATGCTTTGGAGTTTTCAGGTGTAAAAGCGCGTGATATTATGACGCCCCGTACGGAAATTGTCGATATAGATTTATTTGACAGCGTTGGGGAACTTAAGGATTTGTTTGTAGAAACCGGCTATTCTAAAATTGTAGTGAGCCAAAACTCGCTCGATGATATTGTGGGTTATGTGCATTCTTTTGACTTGTTTAAAAAGCCGAAAACCATTAAATCTGTTTTGATGACTGTTGAGTTTGTTCCGGAAACCATTTCGATAAAAGATGCCCTGAACCTGCTGATTAAAAAAAGGAGAAATGTAGCTGTTGTACTCGATGAACACGGAGGAACTTCTGGCATAATAACCATTGAGGATATTGTAGAAGAGCTTTTTGGCGAAATAGAAGATGAGCATGACTTAGACGAAGAACTGATAGAGCAGGAGTTAGGAGAAGGTAAGTATTTATTTTCGACCCGTCTGGATGTGGAGTATTTGAATGAAGTCTATAAGTTGGGTATTCCTGAAGAAGATTCCTACGGGACTTTAGGAGGTTTTATTGTGAATTCAACAAAAGAAATTCCGCAAATAGGGGAAGAAATCGTTATTGGTCGCTACTATTTTGTGATACAGGAAGCGACAAACAAGAAAATTGAATTGGTAAAAATGACTATAAAAGAGTAATTTTTTTAGTAATTAAAAAAAAATGTGCAAAATAAAACACTAGTTGTATTGTTATTAACTAGATAATTGTATTTTCGCAAACTGAATATAAAAATTAACGACAATAAAAATGGCAGTTTTAGCAAAAATCAGACAGCGTTCCGCTTTATTAATAGGAGTTATTGCACTTGCATTATTTGCATTTATAATACAAGATCTATTCACTAGAGGGACTTTCGGTCAAAGTTCAAAAGATGTGGGAAGCATCGATGGAAAAGATATTTCATTTGAAGACTTTAGAGTTAAAGTTAGTAATGTTGAAAAAAGCGGACAAGGGATTTCTTCTACTGAAGCTGCAAACAGAGTTTGGGATCAGGAAGTTTCAATCGCTTTATTGTCATCTCAATTTGATAAATTAGGATTAAGAGTCGGTGAAAAACACCTTTTGGAGGTTTTAAAAGCAGATCCGAATATTGGTAAAAATCCAATGTTCCTGAATGCAGCCGGTATGTTTGATATCGCTAAATTCAAGGAGTACTTTAAAACAAATCCTGAAGCAGCACAATATATTTCTGAGAAAGAAAAAGATGCTACATTAAATGCAAAATTTCAAATCTACAATACATTAGTAAAATCAGCACTTTATACAACGGCTAGTGAAGGAAAACTGAAATATGAAATGGAAGCGAACAAAGTAAACTTTGCTTATGCTGCCGCATTGTATTCTTCTATTAAAGACAGTGACGTGAAAATTTCTGATTCGGATATTGTGGATTACATGAAGAAAAACGAGAAGAAATTCAAAGCAGATGAAACTCGTGAGATTCAATATGTTTTAGTAGAAGACAAAGCGTCAAAAGAAGACGAAGCTGAAATCAAAGCTAGAATCACTGCATTATTATCAGGAAGTGTTGTTTACAACGCAAAAACTGGTAAAAATGATACTTTGCCGGGTTTCAGAAATGCAACTAACATTGCTGAATTTGTAAACTCAAATTCTGATATTCCTTACGATTCTACCTACGTGGCTAAAAATAATTTACCTGCAGTTGACGCTGATAAATTATTCAGTTTAGCTCCGGGTGAAATCTACGGACCTTATGTTTATGGTAAATACTACTGCATTTCTAAATCTCAGGGATTTAAAGCAGGAGTTAATGCAAAAGCAAGTCACATCTTAATTGGATATACAGGGTCTCAGACTCCAAACACAAAAGAAAAAAGAACTAAAGAAGAAGCTAAAGCAAAAGCAGAAGAAATTCTGGCTCAGGTTCAGGCTAATCCGGATAGTTTTATGATGCTGGCTTTTACAAGCTCTGATGATTCATCTGCACAACAAGGTGGTGATTTAGGATATTTTGGCCCAAACCAAATGGTAAAACCATTCAATGATTTCGTATTCAGTAACGGAATTGGTAAAATTGGTTTAGTTGAAACTCCTTTCGGATTTCATATTATCAAAATCACGGATAAACAAGACGGAATTCGTTTAGCGACTATTGCTCAGAAAATTGAGCCTTCTGAAGCTACTTCTGATAAAGTATTTACTTTGGCTACCAAATTTGAAATGGAAGCTGCTGATAAAGATTTTGCTGCTACAGCAAAAGAATTAGGTTTAAAAATTGCTGCACCTGTAACGGCAAAAGCAATGGATGAAGCGTTTGGTCCTCTGGGAAACCAACGTAACATTGTAAGATGGGCATTTGACAAAGAAACAAACAAAGGGGATGTAAAAAGATTTGAGCTGGCTAATATTGGGCACGTAATTGCACAATACAAAAGCGAAAACAAATCAGGTTTAGTATCTGTAAGTTTGGCAAGACCTTATGTAGAGTCAATCTTAAAAAACAAGAAAAAAGCAGAAATGCTAAAAGCTAAAATGACAGGTTCAACCCTTGAGGCAATTGCTAAAAGTGCTGGTGTTGCTGTTCAGCAAGCTGCTGACGTAACTATGGACAATCCGGTTCTTCCTGGAGGAGTAGGACAAGAGCCAAAAGTTGTAGGTAATGCATTTGCTTTAACTGCAAATAAACTTTCTGCTCCAATTGAAGGAAATACAGGTGTTTATGTTGTTAAAAATATTAGTGTAGTAAAAGCTCCGGCGATTGCTAATCATGCTGAATATGTTGCAAAAGTAAAAGCGCAAAGTGCATCTGATGCAAGCAGAATTTTACCAGCGTTAAAAAACAATGCAAAAATTGAAGATAACAGATTACAATTTAACTACTAGTTTTTAATGTAGTACTTAAAATAAAATAGACAGCCCGAAATGTTCTTTTGAATGTTTCGGGCTTTTTTATTTCTATTTATTTGAGGGTTTTCATTTGTAATACTTATCACTCAGATTTTATTTAATTATATAGGAATAATAGAAATACAATCTAAAAAATTTGGGTTTTTCAAAATATTAATGTTAATTTGTCTGAATTTTTGTTTTAGCAAATGGTCTAAAACATTAAACAGGTTCAATAAATAAAAGAGACTATGACGAACAAATACTTTAATAATCAAGTGTTTAATGATTTTTATGTTTAAGTTATTTAAAAAGAAACCCAGAGTATATTCCAAAATTGAAAATCATATTTTTGGAATCATCACTGAACTATTAAAAGTGGGTAGTACCGACATTAATTGTGATGAATTGGGAGGGAAGTATTATTTAAGCAACGAAGAACAGCACTTTAAAGTAACTATACTAGGACACGATAATGTAATCAGATTGACAAACACTCGTGATTCTGTTGCTGAAAAATACGACAAGATTTTTGTGGAGGATGTTTTAAAAGCTGTAAAAGAAGAAAAACACCGGAGAATGGAAGTAGTCTACGATTCTATAACCAACAGTATAGAAAAGATGGCAGAGCGTTTACATAATACGCTTATTGAGTCCAATTCCTCTGTTGATCCGAATGAGCAGGAAAATCAGATAGTCCGGCGACTCGAGACGAAACATGATAAAAACAAAAAAGTAAATTATTAAAAGGCTTTTTATTTTAAAATAGAAATGATTTACCTACAAAATCATCTCATTATACGAAAGAATAGTTTCATAGCCCCTTGAAACGAAATAGTCCTTCGGATTTTCTTTCGAAATTGCCATTATAAAATCGCCCCCCCAGGCTCCAAGACTCTTAACGACACCATTAAAATCAGGAAAAGCAATCTCTTTTATAGTTTTTATTTCTAAGATCGTACTTAAATGAATTTCATGTTTCTCGATAGCAGAAGCAAATTCCTTTATTGTCTTAGCATTGATAACAGCAGCTGTGATTTTATCATTCGTCGCAATATTTTGTGCTAAATGTTCATTCTTGTTGTTATAATAAGCATTGATCGCGGCTTTACTGCTTTGTTTTTTATTAAGATAAACAAAGTGAATGTGATCTCTAAATTCAGGATTAAAATTAATAAGGTCTACCGTTGGGAAATTCTGATCCAGACGATATACAATAGGAGTATTGTTTTGTGCGCAGGCAATGTCATAACCACTACCGCCAAAGCTGTTTTTAAGCAATGTAAAAGCGTCAATTTTACTCCATTGTGCAATATTGTTCAATAAAGTAGAGGAAGTTCCCAGCCCCCAGTTTTTGGGAAATGTAAGCGCTGTACTTACCTTATAACCTTCTGAGGAATCAATAAAATCAGGATTCAGAAGATAAGCTTCATGTAAAATATTGATTAAAGTCTTTTTTACATTTTCGACTTTAGGGCCGTCATTGTTTATAATCTCAGTAAAAGTAATCGTGTCTTCAAACCAGATTTGTTGATCAAAATCAAAACTTTTCCATTGAATCTGGTGTTCAGAATCGTTCTCCACGATTAAATTCTGACCAAATTTCGTTGGTAATGCAAGCGCTTCAGCACCATCTAAAACGAGATATTCGCCTGTTATTAAAAGTTTTCCGTTACTGTAATAGGTTGTCTTCATGCTTCAATTTTAAAATATATTCCAATTCCGAAGCCTCAGGATAAATTCCAAATTCCAATAACTGGGATTTGGAATTTATTCAGAAGCTATACTACTTGGAATTTTTATTTATTTTATTTTCTTAGATTTTCAATAAATTCAACCACCGCGCTGTGAGAAATCACATTTTTCTTAAAATGAGTTTTAATCGAATGACGCTCTTCTTCTGTAGCTTCAAATTGATTGATGATATTGTTCAGGTGCATTTTCATGTGTCCTTCCTGAATTCCGGTTGTAGTCAGCGATCGTAGAGCGGCAAAGTTTTGAGCCAGTCCGGCAACCGCAACAATTTGCATTAATTCTTCAGCTGAAGGTTTTTCCAGTATCTCTAAACATAGTTTTACCAAAGGATGCAAAGAAGTTAATCCGCCTACAGTACCTAAAGCTAATGGAATTTCAAGCCAGAAGGTAAAAATTCCGTTTTCGATTTTAGCATGTGATAAACTTGCATATTGGCCATTTTTTGCTGCATAGGCATGTACACCGGCTTCTACAGCCCTAAAGTCATTTCCGGTTGCAAGAATGACAGCGTCGACACCATTCATGATGCCTTTATTGTGGGTTACTGCCCTGAACGGCTCGACTTCGGCAATTTGAACGGCTTGTACAAATCGTTCCGCAAAATCCTGTGGATTTGCAATATGTTTTTCGCTTAAATCTTCAACAGGACAGGAAACTTCGGCTCGTACAATGCAGTTTGGTACATAATTAGACAGAATACTCATGATTACATTTAGGTGTTCATTTTCATCAAATGCATCACAATTCTGAAACTCCTCTTTTAAGGTTGATGCAAATTGCTCGAGACAAGAGTTAATAAAGTTAGCTCCCATGCTGTCTTTGGTTTCAAAAGTGGCATGAAGCTGAAAATAATGTTCCAGCAGGTTTCGTTTGTCTTTGAGCTGAATATCAAGAATTCCGCCGCCGCGTTGTTGCATGTTTTTCGTAATGCTTTGCGTATTGGAGAAAAACAACGGTTTTATCTGATCGAAGAACGATTGTAATTTTTGCCCGTCTCCGTTGAAAGTAAAATGAACCTGACCAATTTTTTGCGTATCAATAACAGTTGCTTTAAATCCGCCTCGGGTGGCCCAGTATTTTGCCGATTTTGAAGCAGCAGCCACCACGGAACTTTCTTCAATTGCCATTGGAATTGTTTTGTACTTTCCGTTTATCAAAAAATTAGGAGCAACTCCCAATGGTATGTATAAATTAGTAATGGTGTTTTCTATGAATTCATCGTGCAGTTGCTGGAGCTTGTCGTCTGAATTCCAGTAATTTCCTATTATTTTAAGCGCCTCATCAGGAGTGGAAAAATAGGTTTCTGCAATCCAGTTTACTTTTTCTTTTTTGGATAATTTCGAAAATCCGGCAACGGCGTTGTTCATTCTCAGTATATTAAATAGTAATGTTGCCGCAAATATACCAATTCTGGGGTTTTGTTTGCAATCTATTTGAAAATTGAAAACTACGCAATCGTTATTTTTTTTAACATTTAACACTTGAAATGTGTATTATGTTTATTTTTTTTACTAAAATTGGGCTCTTTTTTATATTTAAAATAATTCTAATGAATGCAAGTAAAATTACTGTAATATTTTTGTTATTAGTTGGTACCGTTTTCGGGCAACAAAAAATCACTGTTGAGAATATTTATGGCGGGACTTTCCGGGCAAAAGGAATGGATGAACTGCAATCCCTGAAAAATACAGATCAGTATACAGTATTGAATGTTGATCAGGCCAGCCGGAGCATGCAAATTGATTTATATGATTTTGCAACGCTGAAAAAAGTATCCAATCTAATTGATACCAAAAATCATAAGGAACTTGCAGACGGAATTGACAGTTATACTTTTGATGCTTCAGAAAAAAAGATTTTAATTGCCTGCAACTCCGATAAAATTTTCCGTCACTCTTTTACGGCCAACTACTTTTTATACGATATTGCTTCAAAGTCATTAACGAAACTGTTTGACTTTAAGATTCAGGAGCCAACTTTTTCTCCTGATGGAACCAAAATTGCTTACGCCAGAGAGAATAACTTATACATTTACGACGTAGCTTCAAAGAAAGCAACGGCTGTTACAACTGACGGCAAGAAAAATGCGATCATCAACGGTATTACGGACTGGGTTTACGAAGAAGAGTTTGCTTTTGTAAGAGCATTCGACTGGAGTAAAGACAGTAAAAAATTAGCTTATATCCGTTTTGACGAAAGCGCCGTTCCGGAATTCTCCATGTCAATGTTTCATAAAGATTTATATCCGACCATTGAGACTTTTAAATATCCGAAAGCGGGAGAAAAAAATTCAGTAGTTTCATTGCATATTTATGATGCTGCAGGAAATGCCACTAAAAAAGTTGATTTAGGAAACTACAATGATTTTTATATTGCCAGATTACAGTGGACAAATGATGTTAATACATTATCAGCTCAGGTGCTAAACCGCCACCAGGATAATTTAGATTTGTTATTTGTCGACGGAACAACGGCTGCTGCAAAAGTAGTTTTGAATGAAAAGGACAAAGCTTATGTAGATGTTACGGATAATCTGACTTTCCTAAAAGACAACAGTTTTATCTGGACAAGCGAAAAAGACGGTTTTAATCATATATACGTGTATGATAAAAACGGAAAATTAAAAAATCAGGTTACAAAAGGAAACTGGGAAGTAACTTCGTACTACGGTTTTGACGAAAAAACTAAAACTATTTTCTATCAGTCTACTGAAAATGGTTCAATCAACAGAGATATTTATCGTATCGCTTTAGACGGAAAAAACAAAGTTCGTTTATCTAAAAATACCGGAACCAATGCGGCGACCTTAAGTCCGAACTTCCAGTTTTATATTAATACGTTTTCCAGTGCATCTCAGCCAACCACTTATACTTTAAACGAAGCAAAAACGGGTAAAGAAGTTCAGGTTATTGAAAACAATCAGGCACTTGCTGCAAAATTAGCAGCGTATAATTTGCCGACAAAAGAATTTTTTGTTTTAAAAACAGCTAAAGGAAACGAACTAAATGCGTGGATTTTAAAACCAAAAGATTTTGACGCTTCAAAAAAATATCCTGTTTTCATGTACCAATATTCTGGTCCGGGATCTCAGCAGGTAAATAATGACTGGAATAATACCGATGATTACTGGTTTTTATCCCTTACACAACAAGGTTATATCGTAGTTTGTGTAGATGGTAGAGGAACCGGTTTTAAAGGTGCTGATTTCAAAAAAGTAACACAAAAAGAATTAGGAAAATACGAGGTAGAAGATCAGATTGATGCTGCGAAAGTAATAGGGACTTACCCATATGTTGATGCTTCAAGAATTGGAATCTTTGGTTGGAGTTATGGAGGTTTTATGGCTTCAAACTGTATTTTTCAGGGGAACGATGTTTTCAAAATGGCGATCGCGGTTGCTCCGGTAACCAACTGGCGTTTTTATGACAGCGTTTATACAGAAAGATACATGCAGACGCCTCAGGAAAATGCAGGCGGTTACGATCAGAATTCTCCAATAAATCATGTTGATAAATTAAAAGGTAAATTTTTATTGATTCACGGATCTGGTGATGACAACGTTCATGTGCAAAACTCAATGCAAATGATGGAAGCGTTAATTCAGGCGAATAAACAATTTGATTCTCAGATATATCCGGACAAAAACCACGGTATTTACGGTGGGAAGACCAGAATTCAGCTTTATAATAAAATGACTAACTTTATCAAAGAAAATTTATAATCGAAATCTTATTAACCTTAAAAATAATGAATAATATGGGAGAAACTAAAGTAAAAACCGGGCATCCAAAAGGGCTTTGGGTATTGTTTGGAACGGAGATGTGGGAGCGATTCAACTTTTATGGAATGCGAGCTTTATTAACTTTATTTCTTGTGAATTCATTATTGATGAAGGAAGAAGAGGCGTCTTTGATTTATGGAGGTTTCCTTGGACTTTGTTACCTGACTCCAATGTTGGGTGGTTTTGTTGCAGATCGTTTTTTAGGTAACAGGAATTGTATCTTATTAGGCGGATTGTTGATGGCGATCGGACAAATGTTATTGTTTACGAGCGGTAGTGTTTTTGAAAGTAATTTGCCTTTGGCTAAAGCGATCATGTACTGCGGTTTGGGAGTTATTGTTTTTGGTAACGGATTCTTTAAGCCAAACATTTCAAGTATGGTTGGGAGTTTGTATCCTAAACAGGAAAAAACAAAGCTGGATACTGCTTTTACTATTTTCTACATGGGAATTAACATTGGAGCTTTCTTAGGGCAGTCTATTTGTCCTTTGTTGGGAGATGTTAAAGATTCTGGTGGAATTAGAGATATTCACGCTTTCAGATGGGGATTTATGGCAGCTTCCGGAGCGATGCTTATCGGAACAGTTCTTTTCTATTTCTTGAAAAATAAATATGTGGTTTCTCCGGAAGGAAGACCATTAGGAGGTCTGCCTTCTAAAAACGTAGCAGAAGATTTTGAAGAAGGAGAAGCTCAAAAAGCTAATTTCTCCGGTAAAGCCTTAACGATTGCCGGGATTGCATTTATAGCATTAGGATTCTTTTTTCATTATGTTGTAGGTCAGAATTTAATTTATACTTTGATTTACTCCAGCGGATTGTCATTGGCAGGACTAATTATTTCTGATACTTCTTTGACAAAAATAGAAAGAGACAGAATTATTGTAATCTATATTGTTTCTTTCTTTATTATTTTCTTCTGGGCTGCATTTGAACAAGCAGGTTCTTCATTGACTTTTATTGCAGATAATCAGACAGACAGACATTTCTTTGGCTGGGAGATGCCACCTTCAATGGTTCAGATTTTTAATGGATTGTTTGTTGTAATAATGGCTGTGCCGTTCAGTATCTTATGGGATTCTTTGAGAGCTAATAACAGAGAACCAATTTCACCGGTTAAACTTGCTGTTGGTTTGGTAGTAATTTCAGTAAGTTTCTTTATGATTGCAACTCAGGTTTCCTATATCGGAACTTCTGGTCTGTTATTGGTAAAATGGCTTATTTTATTATATTTCTTAAACACGTGTGCGGAGTTGTGTTTATCTCCAATTGGTTTATCATTAGTAGGTAAATTATCTCCAAAGCGTTTTGCGTCATTGTTATATGGGGTTTTCTTTTTGTCGAATGCTTCAGGTTATGCTTTAGGAGGAACTTTAGGATCTATTTTACCGGCAACAGGTGATAAATTTGAAAAAGCAAAAGAATTAGGAATCGATCTTCAGGCAGTTTTAGATAATAAAATAACACCAACGGCAGAGCAAATAGCTTTGTTGGACAAACATCAGATTAGTGCGCATAATCACTTTTTTGCAGGATTTGAAATCCACAATTTGTATGAGTTTTTTATGGTGTTTGTTGTTCTTACAGGTATCGCGGCAATTGTGTTATTTGCTTTGACTCCATTCTTGAAAAAAATGATGCATGGTGTTAGATAAAATGGAGAAAACAATAACATTAGAAGAAATTCAGAATTTTAAGGGCAACTATCCAAAGCAATTGTGGTATTTGTTTTTTGTTGAAATGTGGGAACGTTTCTGTTTTTACGGAATGCGCGGAGTGCTTACATTTTTTATGGTAGATCAGCTTTTGTTGAAAGATGAACATGCCAATTTACAATATGGTGCTATTCAGGCTTTCGTATATGCTTTTACTTTTATCGGAGGTATTTTTGCAGATAAAGTTTTAGGATTTAAAAAATCGTTGTTCTTTGGTGGAATCGTTATGATTCTTGGGAATCTTTTGATTGCTTTTTCGCCACAAGCTATGTTTTATTATGGTATTGCATTTTCTATTATTGGTACCGGTTTCTTTAAACCAAATGTTTCTTCAATGGTAGGGGAGTTGTATCACGAAGATGATAACAGAAGAGACGCAGGTTACGGAATGTTTTATGCCGGGATAAATGTGGGAGGCCTTTTAGGAGGTGCCTTATGTATTTATCTGGGTAAATATTATTCCTGGCAATTGTGCTTTTTATCTGCGGCCATAGTAATGTTTTTAGGTTTAGTTACCTTTTTATTCACTAAAAAATACTTAGGCCCAATTGGAGATTCTCCGTTGTTAAATTTAGAGCCTGGTAAGAGAAGAATTCGCGAGATAGCTGTGTATGCGGTATCAATTTTAAGTTTGCCTTTTATTTTTATAATGGTAAAAAATACGGATTATACCGATTATTTCATGTACACAATCGGTATAGTGGCCGTTCTTTACTTTACATATGAACTGATTAAGTTAGGGGATGTAAAATTGCAGAAAAAGTTATTTGCAGCCTTTTTGTTTGTATTCTTTTACTTATTGTTTAATGCAATCTATGAGCAAAGTGGTGGTTCGTTATCACTTTTTGCTAAAGATAACTTAAGCAATAAGCTGTTGTTTTTTAGCATTGATCCTAATGTCGTAAATAATAGTTCGAACACATTCTTTGTGGTGGTTTTAAGTCCGCTTATCGGTTTGCTGTGGATTTGGCTGGGCAAGAGAAAAATTGAGCCTAATACTTTGATTAAATTCGGAATTGGGTTTTTGTTTTTAGGGGCTTCTTTTTATATTTTTTATCTTACGAAGTTCTTTGCGAATGCTGAAGGTATTGCCTCTTTAAACGTGTTTACTTTTGCTTATTTAATAACGACTATCGGGGAGCTTTGTTTAGGACCAATCGGAATGTCTATTATCACGAAGTTATCTCCAAAAAGATTATTTGGTATGATGATGGGATTATGGTTTTTAGCCAGTGCGTTTGGACAATTATTCGCAGGAAAGCTAGGTGCTGAAATATCCAGATCGAATACAGGTGATACTTTGCTTTCTAAATTGCAATCTTACACAGAAGGATATTATCAACTGGCTATTTATTCGGTTGTTGCCGGAGTAATTTTAATTGCAATTTCGCCAATTATTAGAAAATTAATGCAAGAAGTAAAATAGACGACATTTTACAATTCAAATTTTGTTTAGATTTGTAAAAAATTAAAACGATCATGAAAAAAATATTTTTAGTAGCCTTATTTATAGTAAGTGCTTTTACTTCACAGGCACAGGAATTAAAATGGTATACTGATGTCAAAGAAGCGATTACAATAAGTAATAAGGAAAACAAACCAATGCTGTTGTTTTTTACAGGAAGCGACTGGTGTGGCTGGTGTATCCGATTGCAAAATGAAGTTTTAAAAACACCTGAGTTTACAAAATGGGCCAGCGATAATGTCATTTTAGTTGAGTTAGACTATCCGAGAAGAACACCTCAGGCTCCGGAGTTAAAAAGTCAGAACAACGAATTGCAGCAAGCTTTCGGCATACAAGGTTTTCCAACCATTTATTTTACAAGTGCCGAAGCCAAAGACGGAAAGGTTAATTTCAAAGGCCTTGGTCAGACAGGATATGTTGCCGGAGGGCCATCTGCCTGGTTAGCAGTTGCTGACGGAATTGTTCATCCAAAGAAATCTTAAAAAGAATAAATACTCATAAATTTTTGTAAAACTCCTTACGGTAACGTAAGGAGTTTTTTTGTTTAGTAAGAAAAAGTATCCACTTGTATTTATGTAATTATTATTTTAATATTTAATTATAATAAAAAAAACAAATAGTGTATTTTTTTTATTAATAAAAATTGGAAAATTAAAATATTATGTTAATTTCGTTATGCTAATCTAACCAAAACCAAACGATATGACTAAAAAAATACTTATCCTACTCTTTTTTTTAGGTTCATTTTTAATGCAGTCCCAAAATTTAGTCTGGCGAACTAATATGACCGATGCAATTGCAATAAGTAATGAACAAAGAAAACCCATGCTGATTTTATTCACCGCCTCAGGTGTGCCGGATAATCTTCAAAATGAAATTTTTAAAACACCTGATTTTGCTGTCTGGTCAAGAGACAACGTTATCCTCGTAAAATTGGATTTATCGGATATTAATGCATCTGATAGCGACAAAGAGCAAAACCTCAGATTGAAAAATGCTTTTGGTGTTGTCGATTTACCGGAGGTATGTTATGCCAGCGCCTCCATCAGGAAGAACAAAACCACTTTTAGTGCATTAGGAAAAATCGCTTACAAACCTGGCGGTGCCCGATCATGGATTTCAGAATCAGATGCTATTTTGCATCCCAGTGAATGAATAAAATTTAAATTAAGTTTCTTAGTTTAATTTGTAGAATCCCTTTTTGCTGCTAAGTAAAAAGGGATATTTTTTTACAATTAAAAAATAGCAGCTGAACTATTGCTATTTAAAACTCTGATTTTTTTTATTATATGAAATATTTATCGTTTTAATAATAAATATCGTTTTACTTCATGTTTATTTGGTTTTTGGTAACAATATGTATTGTTTTTTAAGCCTATTATGTTAATTTAGTTTTTATTTGTTAACTTAAATAACTGCCCATTTATGAATCGAAAACTACTTATCCTACTATTTTTTTTAGTTACATTTCTGATGAAGGCGCAGAATGGAGTTTGGACAACAAACATGACTGATGCAATTACACTGAGTAATGAACAAAGAAAACCACTCCTAATTTTATTTACCGGGACAGGTGCATCTGAAAGTATCCAAAGAGAGGTGTTCAATACTCCTGAATTTCAGAACTGGTCCCGTAAAAAAGTCATATTAGTGAAACTTGATTTATCTGCTGATACCTCCAGTGATGTGAAGGAGCAAAATATTAAGTTAAAAAATGCTTTTAGCATTGTCGATTTACCGGAAGTGTGTTTTGCCTTCGCTAACACCAGGAATGGTAAAACAATGTTTCAGGCACTTGGAAAATTATCCTATAAAAATGAGGGAGCAAGGTCCTGGATATCAGAATCTGAATTGATTTTAAATCCGTCTGAATAGACCTGCCTATATATTAATTTCCTAGTTTAATTTGAAGAATCCCATTTCGCCGGTTGCGTGAAATGGGATTCTTTTTTTTGAACAACTGGTTTTCCAATAGTTCTGAATTGAATAAGAATTTGATGCATCAGCAACTATTATTTTTGGTTTCAGATCAAGTAAAACACGATCTACATTGATCTTCGGAGACTGTATAAGGATCAAAATGTCCGGGGAGATGTTTCTCTTGTAAACACCACTACTGTCAATCAAAAGGATTTTTTTACTGTTAAAAAAGAAGGTGTTTTTAATTTTTTGTATACCCTGTAAAGATTCAGTATTTCCAATTATAGAAAGGGTTTTACTATTTTTTCCCAAATCCTCATTTGTAAAAAGCAGCATTTTTTTTCCGTTTCTTTCTGTGATAATCGTTTTTTTCTTTACGTTATAAACAATCAGTTCCTGTTTTTCTTCCAGATCTTTTTTTGTCATAATGAAGGACAACTGAACAAGAATAACAGCAATAAAAATCGCTATTACTTTAGGGTAAGTTGGTTTTTTAAGCCAAAAAATGATAGCTATAGTCAACAAATAGAAAGTGATTAAGTAATAAAAATTGAAACTAATATCACGAATTACAAAATATTCCATTGAAGCTATAGTATGGGTAATCAGGTTTAGGATATAAATACTTTTTTCAAAAATCTGAATTAAGAAAACGGGACAACTGAAAAACGCAGAAATTAGCATTACTATAATTCCGGTTATCATTGTAAACGATAAAACAGGAAGAATGAGAATGTTGGTTACAAAAAACAGACAAGGGAATTGGTGAAAGTAATACAAACAAACAGGAAATGTTCCGATCTGAGCGGCAAAAGAAACGGTTAAAGCTTCCCAGATGTAAGTCGAAATTTTGTTTTTGGGTTTCCATATTTCTTTAAGCAAGGGCTGTATCCAGAGAATCGAAAAGAGGGCAATATAACTTAATTGAAAACCGGCATCAAACAAAAAGTAGGGCTCGAATAATAAAATCAGCAGAATTGAAATTAGTAAAGTATGGTAAATATTGCTGCCTCTTCTCAAATGATTTCCAATTGCCAGAAAGGAGAACATGACAACAGAACGCAAAACCGGAGGTGAAAGTCCCGAGATAATCCCGAAAAGGCTTAGTGAAATCAAAATGGCGATTAATTTTATAAACGAACCTTTTCTGGTATTGGATATTGGTTTTAAAATAAACAGTATAAACAACATAATAAAGCCCACATGAAGTCCGGAAACAGATAAGATATGTGTTGCTCCCGAATATTGATAGTCCTTAAGGATATCAGATGAAATTTCTTGGCGTTGGCCTAAAATCAACCCCATTGCAACATTCATTTCAGTTTTATTGAAATGTGCTTTTTCAAGATTGCGGATTATTCGTGAGTTTAGCCTTGCAGCATAAAACCAAACATTCTTTCTGATTTTTTTACTAACCTCTATTTCTGCTTTAGAAAGATACACCTGAGCATATATTTGTTTATTTGCCAGATATTTACCATAATCAAATTGATTGGGATTTTTTGGCGCAGTTGTGTGTTGTAAAGTTACTTTTGCCTGAATGATATTTCCAATAATAAGCGTATTACGGAGATTGTCTTTTTTAATATTTACAATAATTTTTCCTGTATACGTGCTGCTTTCAATATGGTTTAAAAGAGCGACATATCGATCATTATAACTATTGCCTTTTAATTGTTCCATTAAAGTAAAAGAAATGTTTTGCTCATTTTCGAACGCTTTTTTGCAATGAATATAATTCGACTGCTGAAGTGATTCTGTATGGAGTAATAAGGTAATAATACCCAGCCAAAATGAAATAAGGTAAGTACTTATACCAAAAACAAGGATTACTCTTTTGTTTTTAAAGGATAAGAAATAGAGAATTGAAAAAATAATGGCTGTAATTATTGTCATAGCGGCAGCAATAAAAATTGTGGGCTGCCAGTAGTACGAAACCAATATACCGATTACAAAACTGATTGTGATTTTAGTCAAAGGGAAATCTAATACTTTCATGGATTAAAAGTATTAAAATTTTGTAAGAAAAATAATATTTTATTTAGAAATAATTATTCAATAATCCTGTTGATCTGAACAATGGAATTTTGGTAATAAGGCTCTTTAGTGGAGGAAATTATTACCCCTTTTGAAGTGGAGGAATGTATAAATTTTATTTCATTGCCGGTTTTTTCCGTGATAAGTCCAACGTGGTTGATTTGTTTGCTTTTGTTGGTTTTAAAGAATATCAAATCTCCTTTTTTGGCATCATCAAATTGGATTATTTTTCCAATTTTTGCTTGCTCGTAGGAACTTCTCGGCATTGTAATATTTTCAGTCTGAAAAGTAGTGAAAACTAATCCTGAGCAATCAAAGCCGCTTTTAGTTGTGCCTCCGGCTTTGTATCGCACCCCGAGATTAGATGTTGATACATCAATTAAATGCTTTACCGTATTTTTGCTTTCCCGTATCGATTCGTTTTTAACTACTGCTGAACCTGATTTGCAGAAAGAAAGCATGCTGGCAAAAAGGATTAAAACGAGTAATTTGTTCAAAATGAATTCTTTTAAAGTTGTTTTAAATCAGCAACAATAAGTTTTGCGGTTTTTTTACTCGCACCAACCCCGCCCAGTTTCTGCTCTAAAATATCATAATTTTTCAGCAGTTTTTCACGATAAGCAGGCTCTAGTAATTTTTGTAATTCTTCTTTAATGCGTTTGGTAGTACAGTCGCTCTGAATTAATTCGGTTACAACTTCCTGATCCATAATTAAATTGACAAGTGAAATGTATTTTAAGGTAATAATACGCTTTGCAATCTGATAGGAAATGTTACTTCCTTTATAACAAACCACTTCCGGAACTTTAAACAAAGCTGTTTCTAAAGTTGCAGTGCCTGATGTAACCAGAGCCGCAGTTGAGGATCGAAGTAAATCGTATGTTTTATTCGAAATAAATTTGATGTTTTTATTGGTGATAAATTGCTGGTAAAATTCGAAATCCTGACTTGGGGCACCTGCAATTACAAATTGATACTCCTGAAAATCATCTACAACACTCAGCATTACGCTCAGCATTTTGGTAATTTCCTGCTGACGGCTTCCCGGCAAAACGGCAATGATTGGTTTTTCGCTCAAATGATTTTCTTTTCTAAAAACAGCTTCGTCAAAAGCAGGCTGATTCTGGATAGCATCAATTAAGGGATGTCCCACAAAATCTACCGGAAAATGATGTTTGTCTTCATAGAAACTTTTCTCAAAAGGTAAAATGACAAACATTTTGTCGACATCTTGTTTAATGGCCTTGATTCTGCTTTCTTTCCAGGCCCATATTTGCGGAGAAATATAATAATGGGTTTTGTAATTAAGAGCTTTGGCCCATTTTGCAATACGCATATTAAAACCCGGGTAGTCAATAAAAATAAGAACATCAGGTTGGAAAGCAGTAATGTCTTTTTTGCAAAAAGTAATATTCGATAAAATGGTTTTTAAGTTAAAAACAACTTCAATAAAACCCATAAAAGCCAATTCACGATAGTGTTTTACTAAAGTTCCGCCTGCCTTTTGCATTAAATCGCCGCCCCAAAATCTAATCTCAGCCTGAGGATCTTCCTCATACAGCGCTTTCATTAAATTAGAACCATGCAGATCTCCGGAGGCTTCACCAGCTATTATATAGTATTTCATATTCGTATTTTTGAGAATGTGTTCTTTTTTCAACACAACTAATTTTTTGCAAGGCAAAGATAAGATTTAAATAAACAAAGTAGAAATTGCCAGAACAATCACAGCTAAGATAACACCGCGAGCCATAAATTCTTTGTCCTTTTTTAAGAGAATAGCAAAAACGGCAAGGTCTAAAATAGTTCCTAAAGTGATTATTTTTCCCAAATAACCATGTTCTCGTATAGTTTGAATCCCTGTTGCAATGTCAAACTGAGTAAAAAACGTAATAAATAAATAACTTCCTAAAAGAGAAGTAAAAATGCCGACAATAAAACCAATGAGTAAATCTTTTTTATTCATTTAAATTCCAGGTGTTAAGTTGTTGTATCGTATGGTGAGCGGTTAAGTCAAATTGTACAGGAACTACTGAGATGTATCCGTTTTCCAATGCCCATTCGTCAGTGTCTTCCCCTTTGTCTTCGTTTACAAATTTTCCGGTCAGCCAGTAATAGTCTTTGCCGAAAGGGGTTTGTCTTTTGTCAAATTTTTGGGCATAATAAGCTTTCGCCTGACGACAAATCTTGATTCCTTTGATTTCATTTTCCTTTAATTTTGGAAAATTGACATTTAGAACAATTCCTTTAGGAAGTTTGTTTTCAATGGTTTCCAGCGTAATTTTTTTTATAAAAGATTTGATGGGTTCAAAATCCGCATTCCAGTCATAATCCAATAAAGAAAATCCGATGGCAGGAATTCCTTCAATTCCGGCCTCCACTGCGGCACTCATGGTTCCGGAATAAATTACGTTTATAGAAGAATTGGAACCGTGATTAACTCCGGAAACGCAAATATCCGGTTTTCTTTTCAGGATTTCATTTACGGCCAGTTTAACGCAGTCCACCGGAGTTCCGGAACAGCTATATTCTGCAATAGGGTCATTTTCTCCGGAAATTTTATCCAGATACAGCGTATTGTTGATAGTAATGGCATGACCCATTGCACTTTGAGGTTTGTCGGGTGCAACCACAATCACTTCTCCAATTGTTTCCATCACACTTATCAAAGCTCTGATTCCCGGAGCGAGAATACCATCATCATTGGTTACTAATATAAGTGGTTTTTCTTGTTTCATGTTGCAGGTATTTGGCAGTTAAAAGGATAAGAAAAGCAAATGTAGTGACAGAATTTCTTAGAATAATAACAAATAAAATAAAATTTGTCAACTAAATAAAAGTTAACTTTGGGAAGTGAAACATTTTTATATCTTTAACAAAAAATTATAGTGAACTTGGCTTAACTGGCATAGTTTTTACCGTAACTTAGATTAAAAAATTGATGAATGCTATTATTAAATTTATGAAAAGAAATTATAAAATACTTATAGCCGTATTATGCTTGTCGTTGACCTTATTTGCTTTCAAAATAAATGCAGATAACACAGTTGATCCGGACCCTAACAGAGATAAAACACTATTAGAATTACTTGCTTTTGTGATTGAAAAAGGACATTACAGTCCGGCAGAAATTAACGATGAGTTTTCTAAGGGAATTTTCAAAGACTATATCGATGCACTGGATCCTTCCAAAAGATTCTTCCTGCAATCTGATATTGATGAGTTCAAGCAATATGAACTGATGCTGGATGACCAGTTTTTGAATAAAGACCTTACTTTTTTCAATCTTACCTATACAAGATTGATGAAGCGTATGGAAGAAAGTAAAAAACGCTACAAAACTATTTTAGCCCAGCCCTTCAACTACAATGTTGATGAGACTTTCAATGCAGATTATGAGCATTTACCTTACGCTAAAAATGCAGTTGAAATTAATGAAAGATGGAGAAAGCAAATTAAACTTTCAACCCTTTCTTCACTGGTAACAAAACAAAAATTAGAAGAGGATAAAAAGAAAACAGATCCTGCTTACAAAGCAAAATCTTTTGAAACCTTAGAAAAGGAAACTCGTGAGAGTTCTTTGAAATCTTTGGATGATAATTTCAGCCTTATCAAGGACTTAAACAAAGAAGATTGGTTTTCTGTGTATGTAAATTCTATTATGACACGTTTTGATCCGCATACAAGTTATTTTGCTCCGGAAGAAAAAGACCGTTTTGATGTGAACATCAGTGGAAAACTGGAAGGTATCGGAGCGAGACTGACCAAGAAAAATGACTTTACCCAGATAGATGAATTGATTTCAGGCGGACCTGCCTGGAAAGGAAAACAACTGGAATCCGGCGATTTAATTTTGAAAGTAGCACAAGGAAACGAAGAGCCTGTAGATGTTGTAGGTATGCGTCTGGATGATGTTGTGAAGAAAATTAAAGGACATAAAGGTACTGAAGTTAAACTTACAGTTAAAAAAGTAGATGGAAGTATCAAAGTTATTTCTATTATAAGAGACGTAGTCGAAATAGAAGAAACATATGCCAAATCCAGTATTGTTGAGAAAAACGGATTGAAATACGGGGTGATTTATTTGCCTAAATTTTATATCGATTTTGAAAATAAAGATGGCCGTGATGCCGGAAAAGATATTGCCCTGGAAGTGGAAAGACTTAAAAAAGAAGATATCAACGGAATTGTACTTGACGTTCGTGACGATGGAGGAGGATCTTTATCTACAGTTGTTGATATTGCCGGTTTATTTATCGAAGAAGGGCCAATTGTTCAGGTAAAATCTGCAGGTAAAAAGAAAGAAGTTCTATACGATAAAGATAAAAAAATCGAGTGGGATGGACCGTTAGTAATTATGGTAAACAGTTTTTCAGCTTCTGCATCGGAAATTTTGGCTGCCGCAATTCAGGATTACAAACGTGGCGTTATTATCGGAAGTAAACAAACTTACGGAAAAGGAACTGTACAAAACGTACTTGATTTAAATCAGTTTGTTCGTAACACAAGTTATGGCGATTTAGGTGCTTTGAAAATTACCGGACAAAAGTTTTACAGAATTAATGGAGGTTCAACTCAATTAGAAGGTGTTCACAGTGATGTTGTTATGCCGGATCGTTATGCTTACCTGAAAATGGGAGAGCGTGATATTGATAACGCAATGCCTTGGGATAAAATTGACCCTGCTGATTACAGCACGTGGACTTCAAATGAAAAATTCAATCAGGCTATCGCAAACAGTACAAGCAGAATTGCTCAAAATGCTCAATTTAAATTAATTGAAGACAACGCAAAATGGATTGATGTTAAGAGCAAAGAGAATACATACAGCCTGAATATTACAAGCTTTAAAGCAACGCAGGAACAGGTTGAAAATGAAGGTAAAAAATACAAACCTATTTCAGAGTATAAAAACAATCTGGTATTTAAATCTTTGCCTTATGAAGAGCTTGAGATTAAAAATGATGCCACTTTAAAAGAGAAAAGAGAAGCCTGGCACCAGGCATTGTCAAAAGATGTTTATGTAGAAGAAGCCTTAAATGTTTTAGATGATTTACAAACTAAAGCCTCTATGGTTAAAAATAATTCTTCGAAAATTAAAAAAGATAAATTAGTCAAATCTTAATTTTTCTGAAAATTAATTTGTTATTGAAACGCTCCGAAAGTTTATATTTACGGAGCGTTTTTTTATTTATTTTAAGTATAAGAATATGAAAAAATTTCTTGTTTTGTGTTTGATAAATTTTGTGTTTCTTTCCTGTAAAAATGAAGTAGAAATAAAGAAGCAGATGATAGAAGAGCAGCCTCATTTTTCTTCGAATAAAAACAGCTCTGATTCATTGTATACGACTGCTTATCTGCCAACATCTACAACCAGACAAATTGTAACTCATAAGTATTATACACTCTCTTATAATGAAAAATTTGAGCAGGCAGAATGGGTTGCTTACGAATTAAAGAAAGAATATTTGAAAAACGGAAATTATAAGCGTCCGTATTTCATTGAAGATCCAAAAGTAACAACAGGTTCTGCCGATTGGAGAAATTATAAAAAATCAGGATATGACAAAGGGCATCTTTGCCCTGCCGGAGATATGGAGTTTGATGTAAGTGCTTATAATGATACTTTTTACACCTCAAATATTTCACCTCAGAAACATGATTTTAATAGCGGAATCTGGAATAGAATAGAGCAGAAGACGCGTTATTGGGCTGGAAAGTACAATGATATTTATGTGGTAACAGGAGGTATTTTGAAAGATTCAGATAAAAAAATAGGAACAGAAAAGGTTTCTGTTCCCAAATATTTTTATAAAATCATTCTGGCTAAATCAGGAAATGAGCATAAAGCTATTGCTTTTTTGGTTCCCAATGAAGATAGTGATAAGTCGCTTTACGATTTTGTAGTTCCTATCGAAACTATCGAAAACAAGACCGGAATTGATTTTTTTCCAAATTTAAAAAATTTAAAAAGCAGTCATGACTTTTAAGTCAGCAATAGTTGCTGTAGGGTTTTCGGCTTTAAAGACAAAGCTTCCGGCAACCAGAACGTCTGCTCCGGCTTCTACTAATTGTTTTGCGTTTTTATTGGTTACACCGCCATCAATTTCAATAAGTGTCGAAGCATTTTTGCGCGTAATCAACTCTTTTAGTTTTTTTACTTTGGCATAGGTGTTTTCAATAAAGGATTGTCCTCCAAAGCCCGGATTCACGCTCATAATACAAACAACGTCAATATCGTTTATAACGTCTTCTAACAGGTCAATATTTGTATGCGGGTTCATTGCTACTCCAGCTTTCATTCCTTCGGCTTTGATAGCCTGTAATGTTCTGTGCAGGTGTGGGCAGGCTTCGTAATGAACTGTTAGTCCATTTGCTCCTAAATCAGCAAAAGTTTTGATGTAACGATCCGGATCGATAATCATTAAATGTACATCAATATATTTTTTGGCATGTTTTGAAATGGCCTCTAAAACAGGCATTCCGAAAGAGATGTTCGGAACAAAAACCCCATCCATAATATCAATATGAAACCAATCAGCCTGGCTGTTGTTTATCATTTCGATATCGCGCTGTAAATTAGCAAAATCTGCTGCAAGAACGGAAGGAGCAATAAATGTATTTTTCATTGTGTATTGTGTGTTGTTTTTTACAAAGATAAATTTTTTATGATTTGCAGTAAAATTTAACCGCAAAGCGCGCAAAGATTTTTGTCTTATAAGATTTTGTAAAAAATGCAAAGTTCGCAAAGCTTTGTGTCTTTCCTATTTTTTTTAAAATAAACAGCAAAAAAAATCTGGCGAACTTCGCGTAAACCACTTCCGTGCTTTGCGGTTAAAAAATAAAAATAAAAAACTCCGGTAATCAGCCGGAGTTTCAATCATCAATCAAAAAACGAACAGTCAATCAAACTGTTGTTTACTATAAAATTCCAGGATAAAAAATCCAAATTCCAATTTTGAGTTGGAATTTGGGATTTAAATAATGGAATTTAGGCTTTTTATCCTAAATAAGTTTTAAGGATTTTACTTCTTGAAGTATGTTTTAATCTGCGGATTGCTTTTTCTTTAATCTGACGTACACGCTCACGGGTTAAGTCGAAAGTTTCTCCAATTTCTTCTAATGTCATTGGATGCTGATCGCCAAGACCAAAATACAAACGAACTACATCTGCCTCTCTTGGAGTTAATGTTTCTAACGAACGCTCGATTTCAGTACGTAATGATTCGTGGATTAATTCTCTGTCCGGGTTTGGAGATTCTCCGGAACGTAAAACGTCATAAAGATTAGAATCTTCACCTTCAACAAGAGGTGCATCCATAGATAAGTGACGGCCAGAGTTTTTCATAGACTCTTTTACATCATTTACGGTCATGTCAAGTTCTTTTGCAATTTCCTCAGCAGAAGGCGGACGCTCGTTAGATTGCTCTAGTAAAGCGTACATCTTGTTGATTTTATTGATGGAACCAATTTTGTTTAATGGTAAACGTACGATACGTGATTGTTCTGCCAGAGCCTGAAGGATCGATTGACGAATCCACCAAACTGCGTAAGAGATAAATTTGAAACCACGCGTTTCATCAAAACGCTGAGCCGCTTTAATTAGACCTAAGTTTCCTTCGTTAATTAAATCAGGAAGAGTTAATCCTTGATTTTGATATTGTTTTGCCACAGAAACTACGAAACGTAGGTTGGCTTTTGTTAATTTTTCTAAAGCTCTTTGATCACCGGCCTTTATTCTTTGTGCTAATTCTACCTCTTCATCAGCGGTAATCAGGTCAACTTTTCCGATTTCTTGTAGATATTTATCTAACGATGCAGTTTCACGATTGGTTACCTGCTTGGTGATTTTAAGTTGTCTCATGTTGTTGTCTCCCTATTTTTTAAAGTGTACAAATAGTTATACGTAGGAAGTGGAGAAAAAGTTACAACGAACTGAAAAATATTTTTAAAATTTATAACTAACCCCGGATTGAAGTGAGAAACTATAGGGTTTAGCGTCGCCGCTTTCTTTGAAAGTGCTCAAATAATATTTGAAGAGAGGATTGATATCCAGGTTAAATCTGGAATTTAGTTTATAGCTGATTCCTATTCCTAAATTGTATGAAAAATTGATGCCTGAAATATTTTTTGCTTCGCCGATATTTTGCATAGCAACTTTTTCGGATTTTAAGGACAGCTGGTTTTGATCTGAAATTAAAAAGCTGCATCCCGTAAAAGCTTCCATTCCGATTTTACTTTCATCTTTTTTGAAAGCATACACAAATTCTATTGGAAGTTCGTAATAAGACAGCTTTTGTACTAAATCAACTTCATTTGAACCGGCAAAGGTTTGTTTTATATTGATTTCAGACTTTAATGCGATATTGTTATAATTCGGGATTAGTTCATCTTTATCCATTCGGGTTGAAGTTTTTAAGTTTATTTTAGAAAATCCTGCCCGAAAACCGATTTTGTCGTACATGGTTTTTACATAGACACCATAATGTGAAGTGACCGGGTGCTTTGTCGCTAAATTATCCATAGACGGATCGATCATCGATGCGCTGTTTAAAGATCCGGAAATAGCCGGACCGTAAAAAATGGATACGCTCACTTCCGGATCTGAATCTTTGCTTTCAGTAGTATAAACGGTTTTTTTATAGGCTCTTTTCGGAAGCGTGTCTTTCTTTACTTTGAGACTGTCAATTTTTGCAATGGTATCGGTTTTTGCTTCAATTATTCGTGGAGTGCTTTCCGTTTTTGTTTGTGTTGCAGCGTCTTTTTCGAAGGCTGTCTTTTTAGGAATTTCGTTGGCTATTGGCTTATAAACAGTTTTGTTGGCTTTTGTATTATGTCGTTTAGTCTTTTTTTTAGACTTTGGTTCTGTAGTTTTGTTTTTTTTTATCACCACTTTATTTTCCTGACCCTTTGGCCGGATCGTTTTTTTTACGGTTCCCGACTTTAATAGTTTTGTGGTTACCTGTTCTTTTTTAAGAATGACTTTGTATTTTTTTACGACTTCGTATTCTTCGTACTCATTTGTAGAAGTCACAAGTTTGCTCGATTCCTTAACTAGTTTTACACTTTTAGTTTTTTTAACTCTGGTAACGATATCTGATCCTGATTTTTGCAGTTTTGGATTTGATTTCTGATTTAGTTTTTGATCTGATACAAGATTGGTTTTTTGGCTAGGAGCTTTCGCTGTCGTTTCCTGTTTTGCCTGATTATCCGATTTTTGAGTTTTATCCTGGAAATCTGAATTAAAATAAAATAGTGTACAAAAAAGTATAGCAATGATTATGCCCGGAATTATCCAGGATAATATTCTTTTGTTTCTTTTTTTATTAAGATCGGTTTCAATCTTAGACCATACAAATTCACTTGGATTTTTATCCAAATCAGCTAACTTGTCTTTTATTTTTTTTCCTATTTCAGTTCTATTTTCCATTTTTTCGCTTAGAATAATAAAATGTGCTTTTTGATTTAATTTTTTCTTTCAAAATTTGTTTTGCTCTGTGTAAGTTTGATTTTGAAGTACTTTCAGATATGGATAACATCGTTGCGATCTCCTGATGTGAGTAATCATCCAGTTCATATAAATTGAAAACCAAACGATATTGGTGAGGGAGTTCCTGAACAAAAGATAAGAGGATTTCAAGAGGCAGATCGATTTCAGTTTCATTTACAGTATGGTCTTCAGGATAATCGTCTTTGATAGCAGTCAGGGTATATGATTGCTTGTACCTTGTTATTGCCTTGTTGATGGTAATTCTTTTAATCCAGCCCTCAAAACTTCCATTTCCTTTATAATTTTTTATATTGGTAAAGATTTCAATAAAAGAGTCGTGAAGATTATCCTCTGCTTCTGCGTCATTCGGGCAATACTTCAGACTTAACACAAAAAGAGTCTTTTTATACATTTCGTATAATGCTTCTTGTGCTTTTCTGTTTTGTTTGCAACAGTCTTTTATGAGTTGGTCTAAATTCAAATTTTATTTTTTATTCTAACTTACGGTTTATAATTAATAGTATTAAAACACTAAAAAGGTTGCGTTGTGAAATAGAAAATAAATAAAACCCTTGCTCCTAAGTTTAGAAACAAGGGTTTTTAGGAGAAAAAACAGGTGCTATTTTTTAATTTACAGTTGAATCTTTTACTTCAAAAGTTTCTTTTAAAGAGACAGGAATTCCTTCATTTGTAAATCCTTCCACGTTTATTTCGTATTTTCCTGCAACATCAGAGGTAAAAAAGGAGATTATATTTTCTTTGTTTTCTAAAGTTAATTCCGGCTGCCAAAGCAATTGATATCTGTAATCCGGAATTCTTTCGTATTTGCTTTTATCGGTATAATCTTCTTTGAAAGCGATGATTTTATTCTGAGGTCTTTGAATTTCAGTTTTTAAAATATAACTGCCATTTGCTGATGTTACGTAATCCATGTTTTTAGTAGTGAAATTGATAACGCCATTAAACGCTTTTGGTCCATAAAAATAGACGCCCGGAACAATGCTGACTTTATAGATGTTTTCTGTTTTATAAGTAAATAATTCATTTACATTCTGAATTAAAAGCCCGTCAACTAATACCAAAGCAGGTTCGGAAAAATATTCCAGGTCGTAATTGATATCTCTCAGATTTAAGGAATAATTATTGTCTTTTTCGCGATAATACATCTCTTTTACAACTTCTGTAATGGTTTCCTTTAGGGTAGGGAATTTTGTATAGTCGGCCAGTACATATTCTTTTTCCAGTGGATGATAAAACGGAAAAGTACTCTGATTAGCCGCTATGCTGTCTTTTTTTAGCGGGTAATACGAATTCTCTATCTGGTTGGCAACGGATCTTTGTTCGATAGCTTCTTTATAATCAGCAGTCAGGGATAGCTCATCGGTGGTTTTTAAGTCAGACAAATTGTATCCTGTGTTTTTATCGATTTCTATTTTATAGTCGTTCTTATCATTTTCCAATACCTGAACAACAACACTGGAATAGTTTGGATTTTTATCCAGAATAAAGTTAAACCTTCCCACTGAATTGGTCTGAACAATTTTAAAGGCGAATTCTTTACCGGGAATAGACAAGGCTACGTTTTTATGGCTTACCTGCTTAGGGTCTTTACTATTTGTAATAACGCCTGAAATAATCTCACCTCTAAGCTCAGGAATAAATTGGATCGAATCATTTATTCTGTTTGTTACTTCATTAGTAGAGTTGAATTTTACAAACTCTGAAGCGTTCAATTGTTTTTTAGCAGGCAAATTATCAATTTTCTTTACAGAAAGAGAAAAACTTCCTTTTTTGATTTCAGGAGTTAACGATTTTATTTTTAACTGAACCAGTTCTCTTTCGTGAAATGTGTTTTTATCTAATGCTATTGCGAAATTTTTATCCTTAATTTCATTTTCTGCAGCAGATCCACTCGCTAACACATTTGGTTCTTTACTCTGGGAATTAGAATTCTTACCGGAGTTAGATTTTTTACCGGCTAAATAGGGATTTATTACTAAAAGATCCGTTTTGGAAGTTTTAAAATCATTTTTATTTAACATCCATTTGGTGTAGGCAATAAGTTTATAGCTGCCTGTTTCAATTGTGGTCGGTATGAAAAAGTCACCCTGCCCTTTTCCGTTATCCAGATAAATTTTGTTGGTAAAAACAACCTGATTGTCACTATTGATAAGATCAACATAAGCAATTTTACTGATTTTACTCAAAGCATTATTGACTGGATTGGTACAATACAATTTGCAATGCAGCGTCTCTCCGGTAATTAATGTTGTGTTGTTTAAGTGAACAAATATATTTTCAGTCGTAGCTGTACTAATAGCTTCATTTTTGTTTAATGAACTATTTTGGGCAATAGCAAAAGTATTTATTGCTATTACCATTATTGTGCTGGTTATTCGTTTTAATCTATCCAAAATAAAGGTTTAATGTTAGATGAAATTTTAGTACAGTCACCACAAGGTGCAGGAGTAAAAACATAGGTTGTGTTATTATTAAGAGCGGCAAAAAACACATACTCTCTTCCGGCCCCTGTAACTATAGAATATATTTGCGGTCCTCTGCAGAACTTGTCCGTAAAGCAGTTCGCTAAGGATAGTGTCTGACTGCAATCTGCAATAAATGGCGGGTAGGGATCATCTTTAAAGATATCCCTGAAATTAAAAAAGATTCTTTTTGATGAAACGGATGATACTTCAAAATAGCCAATAATTTTCTCGTCTGAATTATCATTTGATTTTAAATTACCATAATTAAACCCGGGCTGAACTTGTGATAAAAGACTGGAGGAAGTAGAAAGGTTTTTTAAGGTTTTGTAATAGGTATAAGAGGCTAAATTCTGCACATATTCCCGCACTATAATACTGTATCGTTCGTAAAGTAGCGGACTTTGTATATCTATAAAACGTATGGGCAGATTGATTCGGTCCTCGCTAAGGCCGACATTGCTGATTAACAGTAAGTCATCTGATTTTTTTGTGGTGAAACAGACTCTTGATTCGCCGTTATCTCTGGGAACAGTCAGATAAGTGAAGTCCGGACCCGGATTATTGGGATCTAAGATCAGTTTATTAGGTTTCCAGTCCGGAGATACTATTTTATAAGTTTCGTCGTATTCGAATCTGTAAAATTGTGATTTTGAAGTCGGGTCATAGCTGGTTACTACTATTTGTACCCCTTTTTGCCCGTCGATTGTTTCGATTTTTGGTTCGACCTGAATTTCGGTAACAGGAGTTAAAGTTTCTGGTACAGACGAGTATGATTTTCCGTCCGGGGTTGTAATATTCAGTTGATATGATTTTCCGGGAACCGCCTGAAAAGGAGTGTTTGAAACATAGAGACCGGAGAATTCTTCAAATTCAAATTCATATGTATTATTATCGCTATCGGTGATGAAGACAGTTGCTCCTTTTTCAGGAGTTGGGCCATTTTCCTCCAGACGATAGGATCGGGTGATTTTTACTTCCTGCTTTTTTACTTCATTTGTAAGGATTGCCTGAACAACCGGTATGCTTTCAAAGGTGTTGGTTTGAAAAGCATATTGCTCCGTACAACTGCCCATAAAAAGGCAAAAAAGTACTAAAGCAATTGTCTTGCCTAAAAAGTTGATATGTTGAATTATAAATTTCATAAGTAGGTAATTTGTATTCTCTTTTTTTTTCTTAACGAAATATTTTGTGCAATTACCAATGTGTGTAATACTATGGATTGCATTGTGTTATTTTTTAATCTATCCAGAATAAAGGTCTGATGTTAGATGAAATTTGAGTACAATCACCACAGGGTGATGGAACAAATATGATATTTTCCATATAATTCTGAGATCCGTAAAAAATAAACTCTCGGCCTAATCCGGTAACTATCGAATATATTTTTGGTCCGCCGCAACCGACATTCCAGCAATTCGATAATTCCAGTGGTGTGCAACTGAAAAAAAATGGAGGATGCTGATCTGTTATAAAGATATCCCTGAAATTGAAAAATATTCTTTTTGATGAAATTGATGATACCTCAAAAAAGCCAATTATCTTCTCATCGGGATCATCATTTGATTTTAAATTACCATAATTAAACCCTGGCTGTACTTGTGAAAGGAGACTTGCAGAAGTAGAAAGATTTTTCAGTGTTTTATAATAAGTATAAGAGGCCAAATTCTGAACATATTGACGGACTATAATGCTGTAACGCTGCATAATAATCGGATCCTTGATGTTTATGAAGCGTATGGGTAAATTGATACGATCTTCGCTAAGGCCTACATTGCTTATCAAAAGCAAATCATCTGATTTTTTTGTGGTATAACATATTCTTGATTCGCCATTATTTCTTGGAACAGTAAGGAAAGTATATTCCGGACCCGGGTTGCTTGGGTCTACAATAAGTTTATTCGGTTTCCAGTCGGGAGCGACTACTTTGTAGGTTTCGTCATATTCGAATCTGTAGAATTGTGATTTTGAACTTGGGTCATTACTGGTGACCCTTATTTGTACTCCTTTTTCTCCGTCGACTGTTTCGATTTTTGGCTCTACATTAATTTCACTAACAGGAGTCAAAGTTTCCATTGCAGACGAATATGATTTTCCCTCTTTGGTGGTGAAATTCAATTGATAGGATCGCCCGGGAACTGCCTGAAAAGGATTGTTTGAAACGTAAAGACCAGAGAAGTCTTCAAATTCAAATTCATAGTTATTGTTTTCGCTATCGGTTACGTACACAGTAGCTCCTTTTTCAGGAGTTGGTCCGTTTTCCTCAAGACGATAAGATCTGGTAATCTTAACTTCCTGCTTTTTTAATTCATTTGTAATGTTTGCCTGAACAACAAGTATGCTCTCAAAGGTATTGGTTTGAAAAGCATATTGCTCTGTACAGCTACCCATAGAAAGGCAAAAAAGTACTAAAACAATTGCTTGATAAAGAAGGTTACTATGTCGAATTGTAAATTTCATTTAACGATTACTAAAATTTGACATTATAAGTTATAGTTGGAATAGGCACCGAAAATATAGACGTTTTATAGGCTTTTATCTCACCATTTGTCGTTACAAAAAAGATAGAATATGGATTGTTTCTTCCTAAAACATTATAGATTGATATATTCCAGAAGCTGTGTGACAGCTTTTTAATTTTATGATTTCCTTCGATATTGAAACCAACATCTAATCGATAATAATCCGGGATTCTAAATTTATTCCTGTCACTATATAAGGTATATTCTAAACCATTGTATACATAGCTTCCTATAGGATAGGTAATGGGTCTTCCGGATTGATAGACAAAATTACTGGAAAGACTGTATCTTTTCGTGAATTTATAATTTAATACAGCACTCACCTCATGTGGTTTGTCAAAATTTGTTGGAAAATAATGGCCATTGTTTACCTTTTCTTCCGCAAACTGACTGTCTGATTTAATAAAAGTACGGGCATACGTATAACCTAGCCAGCCATTAAGTTTGCCTGTGTTTTTTTTGATTAAAAACTCAACTCCGTAAGCTTTTCCTTCTCCCTGAAGTAGTTGTGTTTCAGGATTTTTATTCAATAACAATTCTGCACCAACTTTATAGTCTAGTAAATTATCGGATTTTTTATAATAGCCTTCCAGGCTAAGTTCATATTTGTCATCGTCTAAATTTTTATAAAGGCCCAGTGAAAATTGCTGTGCTTTCTGAGGTGCTATATTTAAATCAGATAACTTCCAGGCATCAGTAGGCGATTGTGTAGTGTTACTGGTTAATAAGTGAATGTATTGATACGTTTTGTCATAGCTGGCTTTTACAGAGAAATCGTCTGTAAATAAATACCGTGCTGCAATTCGGGGTTCAAATCCACCATAGGTTTTAATAGTTTCATTTTTCTTGTAATATTTGGAACCTATGACCGTATTGTCGTTGATAGGGGCATTGTTTTGGTAAATTCTTTCCGTGGCTTCACCCATTGCCGAATAACTCGAATAGCGCAAGCCTAAAGTGATCAATAGTTTTTCGGTGATATTATAATTGTCTGCAAAATAAACCGCTGATTCTAATGCCTTCTCGCCGTCTATGTTTACTGCAATTAATGTAGCATCTTCCGGTTTTTTGGGATGCAGATATCCGGGATCAACATTATAAAGTTTACTGGAGACACCGTAATTAAAAGCGTGCTTTTTATTTAAATTATAATTCCCATTTAGAATAACCTGCGTTTCATTTAGTTTATAGCCATAATCAAACGAATTTATTCCTCCGTTGTCATAGTCAATGTTGAATTTATATTCACTATTGGTAAATATAAGATCTGCTTTGCTTTTAGCATTGAAGGAATGATTCCATTTTAATGAAACCAGTGCGTTACTGTATTTATAGACAGAATCCGAAGAAATACTAAAACGATCTTTACTGTAATATAAAGTTGTCTCAATATTGTTATTGGTGTTTATTTTGTGATTGTATTTTAGGATTCCATCAAAAAAAGACGCCTCACTGTTTTTTAAAGATTCGTCTTTCAATCGTTTTAAAATCCATTCAGAATAGGTTCCTCTGATACCGACTAATAAACTTGATTTGTTTTTTACTATTGGTGTACTTATCGAAAGATTACTTGTTACAGATCCGATTCCTCCTTCACCGGAGAATTTTTCAGGATTGCCATTTTTTGTGGTAATATCAAAAACAGAAGATAATCTTCCTCCAAACCTTGCCGGGATACTCCCTTTGTAAATGTCTACTTTGCTGGTTGTATATGGATTAACAGCAGAGAAAAATCCGAGGAAATGCGAGGTATTGTATAAAACGGCATTGTCTAAAAGGATTAGATTCTGGTCATCTTTTCCTCCACGCACATTAAATCCTGCAGAACCTTCCCCTGTAGTTTTTATTCCGGGTAAAGTAGTGGCAACTCTAAAAATATCACGTTCCCCAAGAACCAGCGGAATATTTTTTATTCCTTCGACATCTATACTGGAAACCCCGGCTACGGCAGTTTTTACATTTCGATTCGCGTTCTTATTGATCACTACTTCGTCCAGCTCATTGATGCTTTCATAAAGAGTGACATCCAGTTTACCATCGTCATAGACCATAATTGGTTGTGTGTCCTTTTTATGATTGATTGATTCTATTTCCAGATAATTGAGACCATACGGCACTTCAATTTTATAATATCCCTGTTCGTTAGTGGTTGTGCTGATATTTTTATCACGCACTTTTATGGTGACATTAGAAAGAGGTTTTTTAGTTTTTTCATTCTTTATGATGCCGGATAAGGAGTATGATTTTAATTCTTCTCCCCTTTTCTCTTTACCAATATAGGTTATGCCGTTATTGGTAGTATTTTGTCTTTTTGTATCGAGTTGTTGGTGAAATAAGGGTTTTGTTGTGCTTTTGTTTTCTGCAATAACGGTTTTTGCAGGTACAGGTTCAAAATAATTACTAGGTAAGGAACTGTGGATTATACTATTTTTTGTCAGTATTATTTTTTTATCGGTAATGAAATAATTCAGGGTCGTTTTTTCGAAAATAGTGCTAAGTACTTCTTCCAGTGAAGCATCGGTGTAAGTTACGTTTATGACAACAGCTTCAGATTTGATCCAGTTTTCATCGAAATAAAATCGGTAGCCCGCCACTTTTTCAAGACTTTCTATTGCTGTTTTTAAGTCAGCATTTTTAAATTCAATGGATATATTGTTCTTTTTTTCCTGACTGAACGATAATGTAAAAGCTAATAAAAATAGGGCTAATATAATTTTTCTCATTTTTTTAATTGACTTCATTAGGGATAAGACTGTTGATTTCTTTGATTAAATTTTCAATAAAAACTTTCTTATCGGATTCTTCTAATTGAATGTTAGAGTTGTAGTATTTTTTTATTTCGCTTTTATACTGAGGAAAAATTTCAATAATGTCACTTCTTGAACTTATTTTATAGTAGGCATCTTTGTACTTTAAGACGTATTCATTTTTTTCTTTAAATTCATCAGAACTATTCTGATTGGTTCCGTCAGAAATTGCTCTGGTATCAATAACTTTTGTCCTGTTTTTATGGTGTTTGATATAAAGTGTATTGTTTTTGGAGAAAATAATTTCCTGATAATAACCATTCATGTAAGCCGGGCTTGATGGGTTATTGAAATTTATATTAATAAATTTTTTGTTGTTAAGAGTAAACCAGGCCGTTTCCTCTTTAATCAGATTGATACCCAAATAATCGTATTCACCATTAGCCTTCAATACTATGATGTCATTATTGATATCATATTTAAGATCCAGATTATAGTAATTCTGACCCTGGTATTTAAGATCTCCGGTGCTGTAGTTATTGGAGAAATAATAACTATGACTTTTATCGAGAGTCCTGTATAGATTAACATGGCGGGGGCCATTATACAGTTCTAAGTTTTGTTTACCAACAGTTTTGTCAAACCAGTTGTATAAAGAAGCAGTATTGCTTGTCTGGCTGTGTATGGTGTAGATGTTTAAGAATAATCCAAATAAAATAAGGAAAATAGATTTATTTTGATAATTTTTCAAAATATTGTGTGGTTTTGATGATTTGTTTTGATGATTTCAAAAGTATTAAAAAAATGCTACACGCTACACGAAAATCTGTTAAAATGTAATAAAAACACTAATATTTAAAACGAAAAACCCCAATTCAAATAAATGAATTGGGGTTTTCTATGAATAAACCTTTAGTAAACTAAGATCTGATTACTCTTTTTTCTCCTCACGCGGAGGTCTTTGTAAAAGTGCTTTTCTGGACACTTTTTCTTTTCTGGTTTTAGGATCAAGCCCTAAGTATTTCACTTCAAAAACATCTCCCATGTTTACAACATCGGTAACATTTTCAGTACGTTCCCAGGCTAGCTCAGATACGTGAAGCAATACCTCATTTCCTGGCGCAGCAGTATATTCTACTACAGCTCCAAAATCAAGCATTTTAATTACTTTAACCTCATAAGCTTCGCCCATTTGCGGTTTGAAAGTAATAGATTGAATTTTAGCCAATACAGCTTCAATTCCGGCAGGATCTGTCCCTAAGATTTCGATAACACCTTCTTCGTTTACTTCGTTGATCACGATAGTTGTTCCCGTGGCTTTTTGTAATTCCTGAATTACTTTTCCGCCAGGTCCGATTAATGCTCCAATAAAGTTTCCAGGAATAGTTCTGGTGATGATTTTTGGAGAATGCGCTTTAACATCTGCATTTGGTTTTGCAAGAGTTTCAAGTAATTTTCCTAAAATATGTAAACGTCCGTCACGAGCCTGAGCCAAAGCCTGCTCCATGATTTCGTATTTCAATCCGTCAATTTTGATGTCCATCTGACAAGCTGTAATACCTTCAGAAGTTCCGGTTACTTTGAAATCCATATCTCCTAAATGATCTTCATCACCTAAAATATCAGATAAAACAGCAAAACGATCGCCATCAGTAATCAATCCCATTGCAATTCCTGAAACCGGACGAATCATTTGAATACCGGCATCCATTAAAGCTAATGTTCCGGCACAAACTGTAGCCATAGAAGAGGAACCATTTGATTCCAATACTTCAGAAACAACTCTGATAGTATACGGATTTTCAGCAGGGATCATATTTTTCAATGCTCTTTGTGCCAGGTTTCCGTGTCCAACTTCTCTTCTTGAAGTTCCTCTTAACGGACGAGCTTCTCCTGTAGAAAATGGTGGAAAGTTATAGTGTAGATAGAATTTTTCTTCTCCTTGTTCAGATGGAGAATCAATTTGGTTTGCTTCTCTGGATGTTCCTAAAGTTGCTGTTGCCAAAGCCTGAGTTTCTCCACGTGTAAATAATGCAGAACCGTGAACAGATGGTAAGTAATCTACTTCACACCAGATTGGTCTGATTTCTGTAGTTTTTCTTCCGTCAAGACGGGTTCCTAAATCTAAAGTTACATTACGAACCGCTTCTTTATTGGTTTTGTAGAAATATTTAGAAACTAAATCTCCATTTTCTGCCAATTCTTCTTCAGTAAATAAGGCTTTCACTTCTTCTTTTACGGCATCAAATGCAGCAGAACGTTCGTGTTTAGCTGAACCTTTACTTGCAATAGCGTAAATTTTATCGTAAGCCGCTGCTTTTACTTTTGCGTAAATAGCATCGTCTGTTTTTTCAGTTTCATAAGTACGAACTTCTTTTTTTCCAAACGCAGCTGCCAGTCTTTCCTGAGCTGCAATTTGTACTTTAATATGTTCGTGAGCAAATTTAATTGCTTCTAACATTTCAGCTTCTGAGATTTCTTTCATTTCTCCTTCTACCATTGCGATAGAATCAGTCGAAGCTCCAATCATCATATCAATATCAGATAATTCTAATTGTGCACGGGATGGATTGATGATAAATTTACCGTCAATTCTTCCAACTCTGGCTTCAGAAATTAAAGTTTCAAAAGGAATGTCAGACAAAGCAAGTGCTGCCGAAGCGGCTAATCCTGCTAATGCATCCGGCATAACTTCATCGTCATGAGACATAAGCTGAATCATAACCTGAACTTCTGCGTGATAATCACTTGGGAAAAGCGGACGTAAAACACGGTCAACTAATCTCATTGTTAATACTTCGCTATCACTAGGGCGAGCTTCTCTTTTGAAGAAACCACCAGGGAAACGACCTGCTGCTGCAAATTTTTCACGGTAATCTACCGTTAATGGTAAAAAGTCAATACCAGGACTCGCTTTTCTTGATGATACAACTGTTCCTAAAATAACAGTTTTACCAATTCTTACTACTACAGAACCATCAGCTTGTTTTGCTAAACGTCCTGTCTCGATTGTGATGTTTCTGCCATCACCTAAATCGATTTTTTCTACAAATAATTGTGGAATCATAAATTTTTTCCTTATTGGTTATACAATGGGTTTTAGTTGTGTTGTAGTTGTTGTGTGTAGTTGTTGTTTCTAAAACCCAATGAAAAACCAAACTTTTTTTCTAATAAAATGCTTGTAATAAATATATTCTGTAAAAAACAAAAAGAGGCACTTTCGCACCTCTTTTCTATATTGATTATTTTCTGATATTCAATACTTTGATAATCTCACGATATCTGTTGATCTCTTTCTTTTTCAAGTAATCCAACAAAGATCTTCTTTTACCTACTAGTAGTACAAGAGAACGCTCAGTGTTGTAATCGTGACGATTTTTTTTCAAGTGCTCAGTTAAGTGTGAAATTCTGTAAGTGAACAATGCAATTTGAGCTTCTGCTTTTCCAGTGTTTGTTGCTTCACCGTGTTGTGCAAAAATCTCTTCTTTTTTTTCTTTAGTTAAATACATTCCAATATTATTTAATGATTTTTATGTATGTCATACATCTTTTGTAAGACGGGTGCAAAATTACATTTTTTTTCCGAAAAAATAAATTTATAGACTGAAAAATTTAAAGTTTCAATAAATTAGGTCAAAAAATAGCATTCTGGTAATTCTTGAGGCCCGTAATTTTTAAAATAAAGTAGCAACTTCCTGATTTACAAATTCTAAAAATCTTTCGTCAGCTTCTGTAAACGGATCAATAACGTGACTGTCAATATCAATCTGACCAATGTTTTGTCCGTTAACAAATAAAGGAACAACGATTTCAGACTTCACGGTAAAACTGCAGGCAATATAATTGTCTTGTGCAGCAACATCCGGCACCACAAAATTGGCATTGCTTTCTGCAACCTGACCACATATTCCTTTTCCAAAAGGAATCACGGTGTGATCGGTTTCTGCTCCTACATAAGGACCTAAATGCAGCGTTTTGCTTTCGTGATTCGCAAAATAAAACCCAACCCAATTGTAATATTCAACGTTTTCGTTTAATAATTGGCAGACAGATAATAATTTTTCGTCTCTAACCGTATTGGTATCAGCTATAATAGCACTTATCTTTGGTTGTAATTCCTGAAATGTCATAATGCAAAATTTTATGCAAAAGTATTTAATACTGAATTTAAAAAATACATAAATTTGTTAAAAATTTCACTTGAAAAAATATTTACTTCAATTTAAACCCTTTCTGATTTTTATAGGCACTTTTTTCGCTGCTTATATCGGATTGACTGTTATTTATAAATTTTACTTAAACAGTTTTCATGCAAATGATATTGACGGAATAACCACAATGATTGGTCATAATGTAGATCAGCTGATGCAGTTGTTTAATGAAAACACTAAAATTGCTAAAAGTCTTTCAGGTCCTTACTTAGAAGTTCGGTATAATAATAAGTTTACCATTATAATTGTAGAAGGATGTAATGCTGTAAGCGTTATGATTCTGTTTGTTTCTTTTGTAATAGCATTTTCCGGAAAGTTTAAGACGACTTTGCTTTTTATTCTGTTTGGTGTTTTCCTGATTTATGTTATGAATGTTATCCGAATTGGATTATTGACTGTGTTGTTATTTCATTTTCGGGAGAAAGAACATATTCTCCATGGAGTCCTTTTTCCGTTAATAATCTACGGATTGGTTTTTGGTTTATGGGTTTTTTGGGTCAACAAATTTTCAAAATATGCTAAATAAAATAAAAGATCATAAAGGTAAAATCATACTTGCGGTTCTTATCGTGGTCGGTTTTGGTGTAATAAGAGCTTTTGAAAAGATCTTGTTTTACGATCCTTTTTTGGTTTATTTTGATTCTGATTTTAAAGGATTGCCTTTTCCCAAAGTTGATGTTTTTAAACTTTTTTGGGGACTTTTACTGCGGTATTTTCTAAACACGGTTTTATCTCTCCTGCTTATTTATGTACTGTTTCAGGATTTAGTAATTCTTAAATTTAGTGCCTTTTTGTACGGTTGTTTTCTGGTGGTTCTTTTCGGGGTGTTTTTTGTGATTTTGGAATATTTTGCCGATGGGAGCTGGTTGCTTTTTTACGTTAGAAGATTTATCATTCAGCCCATTTTTGTATTGCTGTTTATTCCTGCCTTTTATTATCAGATGCAGGGTTTCAAAAAATAACATTTTATTATATTTTTTTCAGGGTCTTTTGAATATTTTTGCAATTATGAATTTAAAGAAGTGCACCGGATTATTTTTAGCGTTCCTTTTGTTGGTTTCCAACATTGGGTTTGCTTTTGATGTGCATTATTGTGGAGGAAAAATTGCTTCCGTTTCTTTAAATACCACAGCTTCTGTTTCTCCTGAAAAGAAATGTTGCGGATCGTCTGAGAAAAAATCATCCTGTTGTAAAGATAAAGTAGTTCATTTCGAAAAAAAATCGGATAACGCCACTTTTAAGTTATTCTTTTTTCAGCTTGCTTTTCCGGCTGTACTTCAGGAATTCCAGCCAATTGCTTTTCTGGCCATTCCAAATTTTAAAAGCAATCAGATCATTTCGTACTATTCAGATGCGAATGCGCCTCCCTTATTTAAATTATACAGTCAATATATTTTTTACGCCTGATTTTAATGCTTAAGATCAAGTCTTTTCTAGGCTTGTATTGTACTGCTTAGTTGTCTCTTATTAGTGGAGAAACATTCAAAAGCAGTTATCTTTTAACATTAAAATTATTTTGTATGCAAAAAAATATAATGCTTTTTGTTATGTTTTTGCTTTCCGTTTCTGTCTTCTCACAAGAAGATCTGGAAGAAGTAAAAATTACGAAAAAGCAAAAAGGAATTAAAAAATCCTATACCGTTACCGCCAACACAACTCTCATTACAAGTAAAGAATTGCTAAAAGCGGCTTGTTGTAACCTTGCCGAGAGTTTCGAGACCAATCCGTCTATAGATGTGAATTTTTCTGATGCCTTAACGGGAACGAAACAAATAAAAATGCTCGGCTTAACAAGCCCGTATTTAATGATTACGGAAGAAAATATTCCTTCAGTCCGTGGAGCTTCCCAGGCTTATGGTTTGTCCTTTACCCCGGGAACCTGGATCGAAAGTGTGCAGATTACCAAAGGCGCCGGAAGTGTTATCAATGGTTATGAAAGTATTTCAGGACAAATTAATACAGAGCTTTTAAAACCGCTAAGCGACATTCCGTTTTTTCTAAACGTTTACGGGTCTACGGATTCCCGTTTTGAACTGAATACACATTTCAATAAAAAATTATCCGATAAATGGGCAACCAGCCTGTTTCTGCACGGAAATACCCGTGTTGCAAAGAACGACATGAATAACGACGGTTTTCTGGATAATCCGTTAGGGAAACAAATCAATATACTGAATCGTTATCAATATTATAACCCGGAAAGCGGTCTGGTAAGTTTTATCAATTTCAGGTATATGAATGATAAAAAGCAAACCGGTGAAGTAAATTTTGATAAAGACAGGGACAGAGGAACAACTAATTACTGGGGTTCGGAAATCAATACGGAACGTTTTGAAGTTTCCACAAAAATAGGATATGTTTTTAAGAATATGCCGTATCAGAGTATTGGTTTTCAGAATGCTTTTAATAGCCACGATCAGGAATCGTACTTTGGTTTAAACCAATACAACATCAGGCAAAACAGTTATTATTCGAATTTGATTTTCAATTCCATTATCAACAATACGATGCATAAATTCACAACAGGTCTGAATTTTTCGTACGACCAGTATCAGGAGTTTGTAAATGTGAATGATTACAGCAGAATCGATAATTCGGTTGGGGCATTTTTTGAATACACCTATGATAACACCGATAACTTCAGTTTGATTTTAGGCGGAAGAGTCGATAATCATAACAGATTAGGCTTTTTTGTAACACCGCGTCTGCATCTGAGATACAATCCGTGGAAAGATGGCGTGCTTCGTTTTTCAGCAGGAAGAGGAAAGCGTTCCGCTAATATCTTTGCCGAAAACCAGCAGCTTTTTGCCAGTTCAAGAACTTTTTCAATTTTAGATACGAACGGAAAAATTTACGGATTAAATCCGGAGATAGCCTGGAATTACGGTTTAAGTTTTTCCCAGAAGTTTAAATTGTTTGGTAAAAATGCAGAAACGGGATTTGATTTGTATCGTACGGATTTTCAAAACCAGGCCGTTGTTGATTTGATGCAAAGTCCTCAGGAAGCTTTGTTCTATAACCTTAAAGGAAGTTCATTTGCAAATAGTCTGCAGGTGGAGTTCAATTATGAATTGGTTCATAATCTGAATTTGAGAACCGCTTATAAATATTATGACATTCAGACCGATTATCTAAGAGGAACTTTCCAACGGCCTTTGCAGGCAAAACACCGTTTTTTAGGAAATCTGGAATATGAAACCAATATGAATAACGACAAACAATGGAAGTTTGATTACACCTTTAACTGGTCGGGAAAACAGCAATTGCCCTATACAGCATCAAATCCTGCAGCAGATCAGTTTCCTGATTTTTCGCCTTCTTACGCTGTTATGAATGCACAGGTTACCAGAGTTTTTTCTCCGGTATTTGAAGTCTACATTGGCGGGGAAAATATTGGGAATTACAAGCAGGAAAAAGCAATTTTAGGAGCCAGCAATCCTTTTGGGCCTAATTTTGATGCTTCTATAGCTTACGCACCCATTTTTGGTCAAATGTATTACGCAGGATTGCGATTTAAAATAAAATAAAATAAAATAAAAGCAAAAATCAATATCAAAAATCAATATCAAAAATCAATAACAATAAATACTACTAAAATGAAAAACTTAATTTTAATTGTACTGGTAACTTTTTTAGGATTTTCAGCCCAGGCGCAGACTAAAAAGAACAAGAATCTAAAATACGCTACAGAAGTAAATGGTAATTGCGAACAATGTAAGAAACGTATCGAAAAAGCTGCTTTTGGTGTGCCGGGCGTAAAGACGGCTAACTGGGATATGAGTTCGCACCAGCTTACCGTAATTCTGAATGAAGAAAAGTCTTCTCCGGAAGATTTAAATAAAGCAATCGCAAAGGTTGGACATGATACCAAAGAGATAAAAGCAACTCAGGCAGATTATGATAATTTGCACACTTGCTGCAAGTATCAAAGAGAATAATTTTGAGAGCCCGGGTTTGAACCCGGGCTTTTTTGAATCGTTAATTTATCTTTAAAATACCGCATTTTATTGTGGTTGAAGTAAATTATTGTTACTTTCACGAACTTATAAATATAACCAAACGCATTTATGAATAATTTCGACTGGACTCAATTAATTAACCCTGAATTTTATATTACGTTAAGTGTCGGAGGATTTCAGATTGGGTTATATATTGTTTTGTTTATCGTATTCGCTGAGACAGGACTTTTTGCAGGTTTTTTTCTGCCTGGAGATAGTTTGCTTTTTTTAGCGGGTATTTACAGTCGTGATTTGATTCAGAATGTGGTGCATATTCCAAGCGATTTTATCAACGTATTTTTGCTTTCAACTTTGGTTGCGGTGATGGGAGTTTTGGGTAATATGACAGGATATTGGTTTGGAGCCAAAAGCGGATATTACTTGTTTAAAAAAGAAGATTCCTTCTGGTTCAAAAAGAAATACTTATTGCAATCAAAAGATTTCTTTGAGAAGTATGGAGGTAAAGCAATTATCTATGCCCGTTTTCTTCCAATCTTAAGAACTTTTGCTCCAATTATAGCCGGAATAGTTTCTATGGATAAAAAGAAATTTATGTTTTATAATATCCTGAGTTCATTTCTTTGGTCATTCTTATTGATCTTTTCAGGGCACTATTTATATGGCGTTTTTCTAAAACAAGGTATAGATTTAAAAGAACATATCGAGTACATTATTATTATCATTGTAATCATCTCTACATTCCCGGTTTTACTTAAATTCTTAAAGAAAAGACCAAGCGAAAAAATATAAGTATAGTTAACATATATAAAAAAGTCCGAAGCTTTAAGCTTCGGACTTTTTTATGTTTTAGAATGACTTATTAAATTTAAAAAGAGTTTTTTAAGGTAGTTTGTTTGTTACAGGATAACGAACGAGCTGTTTTTTAGTTTAAGAACTTAATTAATTCTTTTGTTATTTTCTTCGGAATTGGATTTTGGAATTTTAAACTTTTGTTTTTTTAAAATTACCATTCATTAACCTTATTAGCATCCATTTTTAAGAAAATAAACAGTAAAATAGTAAATCCCCAGAGTCCGGAACCACCGTATGAAAAGAAAGGCAATGGCACTCCAATCGTTGGGAAAATCCCTGCAACCATAGCAATGTTTACAAAAAAGTGCGTGAATAAAATTCCGGCCACACAATAACCATATACCCGGCTGAATTTTGTCTTTTGTCTTTCGGCCAAATAGATGACTCTTAATAACAATCCGACAAAAAGGGAAATAACCACTAATGATCCGAGAAAACCCCATTCTTCACCAACAGTCGTAAAGATATAATCGGTATGCTGTTCGGGTACAAAACCACCTTTGGTCTGAGTTCCTTCCAGGAAACCTTTTCCCATCCATCCACCGGATCCAATTGCAATTTCAGATTGATTTGTGTTGTATCCGATGCCTTTCATATCGACACTTTTTCCTAAAAGGATATTGAAACGGTCTCTATGGTGTTGTTTGAAAACATTGTCAAATACATAATCAACAGAAAGAACAAAGCCTGAAATAATAGCCAGTAAGATAGCACTCAAAAGAAGGTTTCGATCGACGACCCTTCCCTTAAAATAGATAATGGTTAATACTGCCAGAGAGATTAAAATTACGACATAAGGTTCCAGAACAAGTGTTAAAACAAAGAGTAATATAGCTAAAAATCCTGTCCATACATACCATGCCGGTAATCCTTCCCTAAACAAAACCACGATGAAAATACTATAAATCAAAGCACTTCCCGGGTCGGGTTGTGGTAAGATCAGAAGAACCGGTAAAAAGACAATGGCTAAAGCCTGAATTTGTCTGTTGGTCTCTTTTAGGTTAATCTGACTGTCACTCAGGTATTTTGCCAGTGCCAGTGAAGTTGCAGCTTTTGCAAACTCCGAAGGCTGTATCGTAAAACTTCCAATAGCATACCAGCATCTTTGTCCGGCAATTGTTTTTCCAAAAAGAAACAAACCTGCCAATGACAGTAAGGATACCCCAAAGATAATACTGGCGTATTTTTCATAAAATTTACCATCTACAAAAAGAACAATAAAAATTAAAGGAATTGTACAGGCAATAAAAATTAATTGCTTTTCATAAGTACCATCAGTAGATAATAATGAAGAAGAATAGATGTTCAGCCACCCCAATACAACAAGTGCAGCGTAGATAATAACACTTATCCAGTCAATATTATTTTTTACACTTTGATTTTTCATTTGAAATAATCTTTGTTAGTTTTCTTTTGTTGTGTCTACTGTAGTTCTTTTTATCTCTGTTTTCGGAGTTACTGTTTTTGCAGCTGCTGGAGTTTTTGGAACAATAATCTTAGCTTTTAAAACGGAATCTTTTGGTGTAGATTCAATTAAACTTGCCGGATTGATTCCTCCAACTTTCGCATATTCACTGACTAAGCTCTTATTTAAAACCCGAATTTCTAAATCAGTTCTTGAAATTTTTCTTCTCAGATATTTTTCAACCATTAAACTGGCAATTGGACCTGCAACAGTTGCTCCAAAACCTCCATTTTCAATCATAATCGCGATTGCGATTTTAGGATTGTCTTTTGGCGCAAAAGCCACAAAAATAGAGTGATCTTTTAGCTTTGTTCTCACACCATCGATTTTGGCATAATTTTCAGCAGTTCCTGTTTTTCCGCAAATATCGATTCCTTCCACTCTTAAAGCGTAAGCAGTTCCTTTATTATATACATCAAACAAACCACTTATGACCGGAGGAAAATATTTTTTGTCAATTGTAGTTTCGTGTTTGGTTGTAAATTTAGCGTCTATTTTTTTACCTTCAATTTTTTTAATAATATGAGGCGTATAGTAATATCCCTGATTGGCAACAGTCGCCATCATATTGGCTAATTGAATAGGAGTCATTAAAACTTCTCCCTGCCCAATTGCGTTTGATACAATCGTGGTGCTTCTCCAGCCGCCGTTGGGATATATTTTTTTGTATGTTTTTGAAGTTGGAATATTTCCTTTTTTACCCGTTGGTAAATCGTATCCCATAAATTGGCCTAAACCAAAACTTTTTACGTGATTGCTCCAAATGTCTACCGCTTTGCCCGGGTCACCATATTTGTTAATAGTTAACATATAAGACTGAGCAAAATAAGTATTACACGAATTGTAAATTCCGTTATGTAACTGGTGCGGGCCAAAACCGTGACATTTCATAAAACGACCTCTGCCATAACTGAAACCGTGATGGCACATAAAAGTAGTTTGTTCGTTAATGACACCTTCCTGAAGAGCAACCAATCCGGTTAGGATTTTAAATGGAGATCCCGGAGGATATTCCGCTAAAAGACCTCTGTCGTATAAAGGTTTTGCAATAGAATCATGATATAAAATCGTATAGTTTTTAGATCGTTGTCTTCCCACCAAAATACCAGGATCATAAGAAGGAGCGGTAACTAATGCCAGAATTTCACCTGTTTTAGGTTCAATGGCAACAATTCCACCTCTTTTATTGATCATTAATTCTTCACCATATTTTTGAAGTTCAGCATCAATAGTCAGATTAATGTCTTCTCCGGCTACAGCGATAGTGTCGTATTTGCCTTCTTTATAAGAACCAATTTCTCTATTGTATTTGTCTTTCTGGATGTATTTTACACCTTTTATTCCGCGTAAAACTTCTTCGTAGCTTTCTTCAACACCTTGTCTTCCAATTAAGTCACCACTATTGTAATAAGGGTTTTTAGCAATTAATTTTTCATTTACCTGTAGAATAGAACCAAAAATATTGGCGCCATAATCTACTTCATAATCACGAAGAGAACGTTTCTGGAAATAAAAGCCTTCATATTTTCTGATTTTTTCCTGAAAAGCGGCAAATTCAGATTTGTTTAATTGCGATAGAAAAACAGAAGGTAATCTCGGACTGTATACTTTCGCTTTTGCAATTCTCTTTTCATAATCTTCTCTGGTAATATTGAGCAATGCGCAAAATTCGTCAATATTAAGGTTTTCCTTGATTTCTCTCGGGATTACCATGATGTCATAAGAAGCCTGATTGGCAACTAATAACTTTCCGTTTCGGTCATAAATATAGCCTCTTTCCGGATAGTCATACTGCTTCTTGATTGCATTATTGTCAGATTTTAACTTAAAAGAATCGTCTATAATTTGCAAATAAAATACCCTCATCACAAGCAGAGATGCTGCGATAATAATTAAAGAGGGCAGCAGAATTTTTCTCATCGTTTATTGGGCTTAATAAGATATATTATTATGATTGAAACAATTATGGTAAATATGGAACTGAATAAAGTTCGAAGTAAAACGTCACCAATGAATTTAAATTGAAAAGCTTCAAATGTAAAAAGTATAATGTGATGCAGAATCACGGATACTAAAATAAAAGAGAATCTTTCCGGTGTTAAGGATTCGTTTAGTTTTATAGTTTGATATTCATAACTCAGTCCAAATGAAAATTTGAAAATATAGGGCCTGTAATACGCTAAAATGACACAGGCCGTAGCATGAATTCCGCCAGAATTACAAAACATATCCATGGTGAGTCCAAGTAAAAAACTGGAGATAATTAAACCGGATCTGTTACTGTTTACAGGATAAAGAATGATATACAACAGGTATGGAAAAGGACTTATGTATCCCAGGAAATTCATATTATTGAAAATAACAATCTGAATTGCCAGTAACACAATAAATCGAAAAATATTGACTAACAATGCGCTATTCATCTTTTCCCTGTTTTTCTAAATTAATAAGTTCTTCTCTGTCCTTACTCTTAATGACATATACATGTCCTAAGTTTGTCATGTCGTTAAAAAGTTTAACGTCTATAACATAATAGCTGGTGCCTGTTTTAACGTATATTTTTTCGACTGTACCAATATTAATTCCTTCTGGAAAAATTACGGACTGCCCACCTGTAACAATTGTATCGCCTTTTCTAATAGAAGCTAGTCTTGGAACATCTTCAAGCTGAACAAATCCTGTGCTTTTTCCGCTCCATGTTAATGAACCAAAATGATTTGACTTTTTTAGTTTTGCATTAATGTGCGATTTCATATTCAGAATACTAACTACGGTAGAATAGTTTTTTGATGTATTGTCTACCACACCAATAATTCCTAGACTATTGATAACTCCCATATCCTGTTTCACTCCTTCTTTTGCACCGGAGTTTAAAGTGATATAGTTTTCGTGTGTATTGTAGGAGTTGTGAATAACTTTCGAAACAATAATATCAGCAGGTTTTACGCCTTTAATACTGTCTGCCAAAGGTATTTTTGTGGTATCTTCTTTATTGAATAAAAGACTTTTTAATCTTGCGTTTTCAAGTACCAGTTCGTCGTTTTGTGTTCTCAGGTTCAAATATTCGTTTACGCGATTAATTCTTTCATAAACACCTCCGCTTAAAAAATTTGCTGAACTGATTACTCTGCTTCTATGGTACGAATGAGATTGAATTGTGAGAGCCAACGAAATACCTAAAAGCAGCAAAAACAGCAATCGATTACTGTTTCTTATAATGAAATTAAAAATTTGCTGCATTTCTTGTTCGGTTATTTTGTTTCAGGATATGCTATTGGGTTCAAATTTTATCAGGGTCAGATGATTCAATCTGACTCTGATAAAAATATAAGAATTGTTATTTTAAATCTTATTTTATTAAGATGCTTTTGAATTTTGCAATGTTTTTAAGTGCCATTCCGGTTCCGCGAACAACGGCTCTTAACGGATCTTCAGCAATATAAACAGGTAAATCTGTTTTTTGGGAAATACGTTTGTCAAGACCTCTTAACATCGATCCGCCACCGGCTAAATAAATACCGGTGTTGTAGATATCGGCTGCTAATTCAGGAGGAGTTTGTGATAACGTTTCCATTACAGCATCTTCAATACGTTGAATCGATTTGTCTAATGCTTTGGCAATTTCACGGTAAGAAACATCTACTTGTTTTGGTTTACCCGTAAGTAAATCTCTACCCTGAACAGACATATCTTCCGGAGGACCGTCTAAATCTTCGATAGCAGCTCCAATCTGAATTTTTATTTTCTCGGCAGTACTTTCTCCAACAAAAAGATTGTGTTGTGTACGCATGTAATAAACAATATCGTTAGTGAAAACGTCACCTGCAATTTTTACAGATTTATCACATACAATTCCGCCTAAGGCAATAACTGCGATTTCAGTTGTTCCACCACCAATATCAACAATCATGTTTCCTTTAGGCTGCATGATATCGATACCAATACCAATTGCTGCTGCCATTGGTTCGTGAATCAGGTAAACTTCTTTTCCGTTTACTCTTTCACAAGATTCTTTTACGGCACGCATTTCAACCTCAGTAATTCCGGAAGGAATACATAATACCATTCTTAGCGCTGGAGTAAACATTCTTTTTTTCAATGCCGGAATACTTTTAATGAACATATTGATCATTTTTTCCGAAGCATCAAAATCGGCAATTACACCGTCCTTCAAAGGCCTTATGGTTTTGATATTTTCATGCGTTTTACCTTGCATCATATTGGCTTCCTTACCAACAGCAATGATTTTGCCTGATATTCTGTCACGTGCAACGATTGACGGACTATCAATAACAACTTTATCATTATGTATGATTAAAGTGTTTGCGGTACCAAGGTCTATCGCAATATCCTCGGTCATGAAATCAAAAAATCCCATAAGTTTTTTAGGGGTTTAAAATGTTATAAATTATTTTGAACAAAGTTAAACAAATTAATGTTTAAAATGACGTGTTCCTGTAAATACCATTGCAAGATTATTTTCGTTGCAATAATTTATGCTTAATTCGTCTTTTATTGATCCTCCCGGCTGAATAACAGCGGTTATTCCTGCTTTTTTGGCTAATTCAACACAATCCGGAAACGGGAAAAATGCATCGCTCGCCATCGAAGCTCCTGTCAGATCAAAACCGAAAGCTTTTGCCTTGTCAATTGCCTGCATTAAAGCATCAACTCTTGACGTCTGACCTGTTCCTGACGAAATTAATGTTCCGTTTTTAGCAAACACAATCGTATTTGATTTGGTGTTCTTGCAAATTTTTGAAGCAAATATCAAATCTTCTACTTCCTGAGCAGTCGGCTCGGTAATAGTAACGGTCTTTAAATGCTCTTTAGTATCCGTAATATTATTTCTGTCCTGAATTAACAAACCGTTAAGACATGTTCTCACTTGTCTTGAAGGTAATTCCACTTCATTCTGAACCAATATAATCCTGTTTTTCTTTTCCTGTAAAACCGTAATGGCCTCATCATCATAACTTGGAGCGATGACAACCTCACAGAACAATTTGTTGATTTCCTGGGCTGTAGCCAAATCAATTTTAACATTTGAAATCAAAACTCCGCCAAACGCAGAAGTAGGATCACAAGCCAGCGCCGCTAAGTAAGCCTCACTGATTGTTTTTCTTGAAGCTAAACCACAAGCATTGTTATGTTTTAAAATGGCGAAAGTAGGCCCGTCTGTTTTAAACTCATTAATTAAGTTTACCGCAGCATCTACATCCAGCAGGTTGTTGTAAGATAACTCTTTTCCGTGGACTTTTTTGAACATGGCATCAAAATCTCCAAAAAAGAATCCTTTTTGGTGTGGATTTTCTCCATAACGTAAAATCTGACCGTTGTCAATACTTTCTTTATAGATCGTTTCATCTGTATTGAAGTAATTAAAAATCGCACCATCATAATGAGAAGAAACGTGGAATGCTTTTGTAGCAAGCAATCTTCTGTTTTCAAGCGTTGTTGCTCCGTTTTGTTCTGTAATCAAATCCAAAAGCAAACTGTATTCATTTACTGAAGCTACAATTACAGTGTCTTTAAAGTTTTTTGCACCGGCACGGATTAAGGAGATTCCGCCAATATCAATTTTTTCAATAATATCCTGTTCGCTTGCACCTGAAGCAACCGTTTTTTCAAACGGGTACAAATCAACAATCACTAAGTCAATCTGGGGAATATCAAATTCCTTCATTTGCTGAACATCACTTTCGTTATCCTGACGGTTTAAAATTCCGCCAAAAATTTTCGGGTGTAACGTTTTTACTCTTCCGCCAAGAATTTCAGGAAAAGAAGTGATATCCTCAACCGGAACTACAGGAATCCCTAAGTTTTTAATAAAATCTTCCGTTCCTCCGGTCGAATAAAGTGTTACGTTTTGTTCGTGTAATTTTCTAACGATTGGCTCAAGTCCGTCTTTCGAAAAAACAGATATTAAGGCCGATTGTATTGTTTTAGTTGTGCTCATTGTGTAGTTATGATTTTCAGACTGCAAAAGTAGTTTTTTTAAATATTATTTTAAAGAAAAATACTGTAACATTATGGTAAAAAAATCTACTGATGAGTAAGTTAAGTTTTGTTAGGTTTTTTATTTTAAATTATTGAATTTTACTTTATTGAAAAATACGAAAATATGATTGTTTATCTAAGGTTGCTGAAAGAAAGTTTAAGCTTTGCCATAAATGCTTTAAGGAATAATAAATTGCGTACTTTATTGTCATTGCTTGGTGTAACAATTGGTATTTTTTCGATTATTGCGGTACTCGCCGCAGTTGATTCTTTAGACCGTAAAATTTCTAAAGATCTGAGCAGCTTAGATAAAAATACGATTTATTTGATGAAGTATTGTTTCGGGCCTTCCGAAATTCCCCAATGGAAAAGAGAACAGTTCCCAAATGTGAAATACGATGAATACATTGCTTTAAAAAACTCACTCAACAATACACAACAAGTCGGTTATCAGCTTTTTGTCAATCATGAAAGCTTAAAATACGATTCTAAAACCGTTGCCGATGTAAATATTGTACCGTCTTCTTTTGAGATGGTCGATATTGATGGATTAAGTTTTGATAAAGGAAGATTCTACAACGAATCGGAATCGAATTCAGGAACCGCCGTTATTGTTTTGGGATACGAAATTGCAGACGGCCTTTTTGGTACCATAGATCCTATTGGAAAAAATATTAGACTTTACGGACAGCGTTTTACCGTAATCGGAGTGATAGCGAAACAAGGGGCAGGTTTTTTTGGCGATAGTAATGACACCTCTGTGTATTTGCCGGCCAATTTTTTACGCCGAATGTATGGCGACAGCGATTCGATGACCCCGGTAATTGTTTTGAAACCGGTTAAAGGCGTTGACATGGATGCTTACAAAGCCGAAATAGCACAAAAAATAAGAGGGATCCGTGGGATGAAAGCGGGTGAAATAGACAACTTTTTCATTAATGTACTTTCCGGGTTTACCGATTTTATTGATGGAATTTTAGGACAGATGAACGTTGTGGGCTGGATTATCAGTGGATTTTCGCTGCTGGTGGGCGGTTTTGGAATTGCGAATATCATGTTTGTTTCGGTTAAAGAGCGCACGAATCTTATCGGAATTCAGAAATCATTAGGAGCCAAAAACAAATTTATATTATTTCAGTTTTTGTTTGAAGCCATTATTCTGTCTGTAATCGGAGGAATAATTGGTTTGCTGATGGTTTGGGGGATCTCCCTTTTATTGACCAAATTATTAGATTTTGAATTCGTTTTAAGTTTCGGAAATATAGTTTTAGGAACAAGCTTAGCCGCGCTTATCGGATTGATTTCGGGAATTCTGCCGGCAATTTCGGCGGCAAATTTGGATCCGGTAGAGGCCATCAGAACCGGAATGTAAAATTCAAATACTCAAAAAAACATCTTTTTTGCCCCTTCAAATTTTATTTTGATGGAGAATTTATTGTAATTTTAATAGCTTAATTAAAATACGATAACATGATACCAGTAAAAGCTTATGCTGCCTTTGATGCAGAAAATCCGTTAAAACCCTATACGTTTGAAAGAAAAGAAGTTGGTGCTCATCAGGTTCAGATAGAAATTTTGTATAGTGGTGTTTGCCACTCCGATATTCACACCGCAAAAGGAGAATGGGGACCTGTAAATTACCCCTTAGTTCCGGGACACGAAATCGTGGGCCGAATTGTTGCTGTTGGGAGTGAGGTTTCTAAATTTAAAGTTGGCGAACTGGCCGGAGTAGGCTGTTTTGTAGATTCCTGCAGAACTTGTCCGAGCTGTCAGGCTGGTGAGGAACAATTTTGTGATGAAGGAATGACGCAAACTTACAATAGTGTAGAACGAGGAACTGATATTCCGACAAGAGGCGGCTATTCGACCAGTATTATTGTCGATGAAAATTACACCCTTCACGTTTCTGAAAAATTAGATTTAAAAGGAGTGGCGCCTTTATTATGCGCCGGAATTACTACTTATTCTCCGCTGCGTTATTTAAAAGTAGGCAAGGGGCATAAAGTTGGCGTTTTAGGTTTGGGTGGTTTAGGACATATGGCCGTAAAATTTGCGGTTTCGTTTGGTGCCGAAGTGACCATGTTAAGCCATTCTCCGTCTAAAGAAGCCGATGCTAAAAAATTAGGGGCACATCATTTTGCCCTGACTTCCAATCCGGAAACTATGGAATCATTAGCGAGCAGCTTCGATTTTATTTTAAATACCGTTTCGGCCAAACACGATCATAATGCGTATCTGAATTTACTAAAAACAAACGGAACCATGATTGTGGTTGGAGCACCACCTGCACCTGCAGAAATACCTGTTTTTACTTTAATCATGAAAAGAAGAAGTATCATTGGGAGTTTGATTGGCGGAATTAAAGAAACGCAGGAAATGTTAGATTACTGTGCTGAACACAATATTACGTCAGATGTTGAAATCATCGATATGGCGTACATTAATGAAGCTTACGAACGTATGAACAAAAGTGATGTGAAATATCGTTTTGTGATTGATATGGCTTCTTTGAAGTAGGTACAAAGGGACAGAGTTGCAAAGGGTCAGAGGTTTTTGCTGGGTAAACTTTGTGTTTCTTTTGAAATGTAATAAGAAGTTTAAGAGAAACGATGTGTTTTTTAGCGAAAGAATGTATTCTATTGAATAATAAATTTAAAATTTAAAAAACCGAAGATCATTCTTCGGTTTTTTTTGATTAAATTGTATGGTCCTGAAATATAAGGACTGGAAAATTTGATGTTTTTGAAAGTAAGTGCTGCTCCTGTTGAAGTTATTCGGTCAGGAATACGGCCTGTTTTTCTTTTGTACTATTTTACTGCAAATGTTATAGAATAAAAATAATTAGATAATTTTGGGAAACTGACAATTTAAATTAGGGAAAAAAATGAGCTTTATACTAAAACCTGTCGACGTTGTTGAGTCTATTTCCAGACAAGATTTTAAGAAGAACTATTTAGATAAAAAAAAGCCTTTAATTATAAAAGGATTGACAAAAGACTGGCCGGCAAGAGAAAAATGGTCCACGGATTATTTTAAGGAAATTGCAGGGGATATTGAAGTCAAACTAGTGGACAACTCCAAAGCAGATCCTAAAAAAGTAATCAATGCCTCGATTGCCACGATGAAATTCGGTGATTATCTGGATCTGATAAAAAGAGAGCCAACACAACTGCGTATTTTTTTCTTCAATCTTTTTAAACACAAACCCGAATTGGTCAATGATGTGAAAGTGCCAAAAGAATTAATGGGAGGGTTTATAGAAAGTATGCCTGCCATGTTTTTCGGAGGCTCGCAGGCTATCACATTTTTACATTATGATATCGATTTGCCTCATCTTTTCCATACCCATTTTGGAGGGAGAAAACAGGTTATCTTGTTTGACTATAAATGGAAAAAAAGGCTTTATTGTGTTCCAAATACGACCTACGCTTTAGAAGAGTATGATGTAACCAACCCCGATTTTAAAAAATTTCCCGCGCTGAAAGGCGTCGAAGGGTATGAAGTTTTCCTGGAACACGGAGATACCTTGTTCATGCCTACCGGAATGTGGCACTGGATGCGGTATATTGATGGCTCTTTTTCGCTGAGTCTTCGCGCATGGGACAGTTCTATAACCCGAAAAATGGCCAGCGTCTGGAGTTTGTTCCTGCATGGTGCGGTAGATAGCGCTGTAAAAATAGTTTTTAGGGAACGGTACGCGCTATGGCGTGAAAAATTAGCTTTTAAAATAGCCGAAAAAGAATTAAAAAGGGGCAGACCCAAAAAATAGTACACTTAAAACGTATCATTTTCGAACAAGACAAAATTAAAAAATCCCGTGGAAAATTTTTCACGGGATTTTTTTATGGAAAGGAACAGGTTTCGAAAAACCTTATTATCCTTTGAGCAGTTTTTCTAAATATTCAATTTTATCTTTTTCTGACTGGAGCAAACGTTCGTACAGCTTTCTGTTTTCATCTATCATTTCCATCATTTTGTCTAGTGGGTTGAAGGAACAATGACTAGGATTGAATATTCCATTCATGCCATTGCTGATACTATTGTCATAGAAATTATTTAAATAACTGATCATATTTTCTTCGGTAAAGTTTTTTATGGCTTCCACACTTACACCAAGTGCTTTTGCTACTTCTTTAAGTTTTTCTTCGTCTATAGTTTCGCTGTTCTCGATAATCGAAATGGCCTGTTGGTTGGTGCCTAAAGCTTGTGCCAAAGCTTCCTGTTTCATGTCTTTCAGTTCACGAATACGGCTGATTTTTCGGCCTATATGATTTGGTTTTATTGCTGTGCTCATAGTTCAAAGATATTTATATTGCTTTAAAAAAAAATCGATTTTGGTAAAAAACAGTTTTGCTGTTATGCGTTTTTTATATTGAATTGCCTCCTGCTTTAGCTGGAGATTTAAATATAGAGCAGTTAAAAAGGGCTTTAGTCAAACGTTGGAAAACCTTATTTTCCTTTGAGCAATTTTTCTAAATATTCAATTTTATCTTTTTCTGACTGGACCAAACGTTCGTACAGCTTTCTGTTTTCATCTACCATTTCCATCATTTTGTCTAATGAGTTGAAAGTACAATGACTTGGGTTAGCATTAAAGCCATTTCCGGCACTACTATTATCATAGAAATTATTTAAATAACTGATCATATTTTCTTCCGTAAAGTTTTTTATGGCTTCCACACTTACACCAAGTGCTTTTGCTACTTCTTTAAGTTTTTCTTCGTCTATAGTTTCGCTGTTCTCGATAATCGAAATGGCCTGTTGGTTGGTGCCTAAAGCTTGTGCCAAAGCTTCCTGTTTCATGTCTTTCAGTTCACGAATACGGCTAATTTTTCGCCCGATATGACTTGGTTTCGTTGCTGTGCTCATAGTTCAAAGATATTTATATTGCTTTAAAAAAAATCGGTTTTGGTAAAAAACGGTTTTGCTTTTGTAAGTTACCCTTGCTGGTTCGTTTTGGGGGTAAAACGATTACTTACGGTGCACCAGGCAAAAATACAATTTTTCAGGGATTAATTGATGAACTAGTATGTATTGTGTTTTATTGTTGTTGAAAGTTTAAGTGTAATTTTAATTTTTCAACAATACTGTTGTAAACTAATTGTTGTATTTTTTTTTTACAACAGAAATTTTACAACAAAAGTGTTGTAAATAAATTGTTGTAATTTTTTTTATAACAAAAAAATTACAACAGAAATTTTGAAACAGAAAGTGTGACAAACTTAATTTTTATTTTGTCACAATTGTATTTTTCGATTTTTTTGTAAAAAAGAAACCCGACAGTTTTAAGGCTGTCGGGTTGGGTATTTTAGAAGTTTTTAGAAACTATCTGATGTTATTATTTTGAATTAAATCAATATATAAGTTGATCTTATCCTTTAAATCTTTTCTTGGCGTAATAAAGTCAAGGAAACCGTGTTCTAAAAGAAACTCAGCGGTTTGAAAACCTTCCGGTAAATCTTTTCCTGTAGTATCACGAACCACACGCGGACCTGCGAAACCAATTAAAGCACCCGGCTCAGAAATATTAATATCTCCCAACATGGCGTAAGAGGCAGTAGTTCCTCCGGTGGTAGGATCTGTACATAAAGAAATGTACGGTAATCCTGCTTCTGCAAGCTGTGCCAGTTTTACAGAGGTTTTAGCCAACTGCATTAACGAATAAGCCGCTTCCATCATACGGGCTCCTCCGGATTTTGAAATCATGACAAAAGGCAGATTGTTTTTGATCGCGTGATTAATTCCTCTTGCGATTTTCTCCCCTACAACAGCTCCCATAGAGCCACCAATAAAGGCGAAATCCATACAGCAGATTACCAGTTCTTTTCCTTTAGATTTTCCCACTCCGGTACGCACAGCGTCTTTAAGGTGAGTTTTCTCCATTACATCTTTCAGTCTTTCTGCATATTTTTTTGTATCCACAAAATGCAGGGGATCTTTAGAAGTCATGTTTTTATCTAATTCAACAAACTCATTGTTGTCGAATAAAATCTCAAAGTAGGTTGCGCTTCCAATTCTAACGTGAAAATCATCTTCAGGACTCACAAATAAGTTTCTTGCTAATTCGTCAGCATCAATAATTTTTCCGGTCGGAGATTTGTACCACAATCCTTTCGGAACGTCCATCTTATCTTCAGTAGCGGTCGTAATCCCTTTTTCCTGTCTTTTAAACCAAGCCATATTTATTGTTTTTGTTGTTTCAGGTTTAAAGTTTAAAGTTGCGAAACCTGAAACCTGAAACTTTAAACTTTTACTTATAGTGTATTCACATTGTTTAAGTCTGCAAAAGCCTGCTCCAATCTTGTGTTGAATGTCACTTCGCTTTCACGTACCCATCTTCTTGGGTCATAATATTTTTTGTTAGGAGCTTCAGCACCTTCCGGGTTACCGATTTGTGTTTTTAAATAGTCAATGTTTTTAACCATATAATCACGAATTCCTTCTGTGTATGCAAATTGTAAATCAGTATCAATATTCATTTTGATTACTCCGTAGCTAATTCCTTCTCTGATTTCTTCCAATGTAGAACCTGAACCTCCGTGGAAAACGAAATCTACCGGATTATGACCCGTGTTGAATTTGTTCTGAACGAAATCCTGAGAATTTTTTAAGATTTTCGGAGTCAATTTTACGTTTCCTGGTTTGTAAACCCCGTGAACGTTTCCAAAAGCTGCTGCAATTGTAAATTTAGGGCTTATTTTAGATAATTCTTCGTAAGCATAAGCTACTTCTTCCGGTTGTGTGTATAATTTTGAGCTGTCAACATCAGAGTTGTCAACGCCATCTTCTTCTCCACCTGTAATTCCAAGCTCGATTTCCAATGTCATTCCCATTTTGCTCATTCTTGCCAAATATTCTTTACAGATCTCGATGTTTTCTTCGATTGGCTCCTCAGACAAATCGATCATATGAGAACTGAATAATGGTTTTCCTGTTTCTGCAAAATGTTTTTCAGAAGCATCTAATAAACCATCAATCCAAGGCAATAATTTTTTGGCACAGTGGTCAGTGTGTAAAATTACAGTTGCTCCGTAAGCTTCTGCCAAAGTATGAATATGTTTTGCTCCTGCGATTCCACCAGCGATAGCTGATTTTTCACCTGCATTAGATAAACCTTTACCAGCGTTAAATTGTGCTCCACCGTTTGAAAATTGAATGATAACCGGTGCATTAAGTTTCGCTGCAGTTTCAAGAACTCCATTAATAGTACTTGATCCCGTAACATTTACTGCCGGAAGTGCAAATCCTTTTTCTTTCGCATAATTAAAAATCTCCTGAACCTGATCTCCTGTAGCTACTCCTGGTTTGATATTGTGTGCCATTGTAATTTTTTTTATAGTTGTTTTTAGTTTTTAGGTTGCAAAAATAAGAATTAATTAGCATTAGAACGGATAATTTATTCCAAAATTTAAAACCGAGTGACCAAAATTGTATTCTCTGAACCAACGATTTCCTTCGTCATGCGCCGGATTATAGGTCTTGAAGCCTAAATCTAAACGAATAACAAAGAAGCTTAAATCGTAACGTAATCCAAATCCGGAACCCAAAGCAATTTCAGCTAAATCGTTTACGCCAGAGAATTTTGCTTTCTCATCGATGACATTATCGAGCACATTCCAGATATTTCCGGCATCTGCAAAGATAGCTCCTTTTACATCTCCAAATACCTTAAATCGAAATTCGGCACTAAGTGCAATTTTCATATTGGCCTCATTAAAGTCGTTGGAAGCATTGGTAGTTCCGGGACCTAATGAATACGGCTGCCAGGCACGATTATCATTTGAACCTCCGGAATAATAACTTCGGGAGAACGGAATATAATCTGAATTTCCAAATGGAATCGCGATTCCGAAAAAGCTCCTTACGGCTATTACTTTTTCTTTTCCAAAATCCCAGTGCTTGATGTAATCAAATTCGGTTTTTATATATTCTGAATATTCTAAGTTGAATATTTCGTAATTACCACTGATGTTTTTAGGCAACTTAGCAATGTTTGAAACCGCTGTCAGTAAGGTACCTGCAGATTCTATTTTTGTTTTAAACTGATAAAAAGTATTGTCCGCCAGATCTTTTTTGGTTGTTTTGGTGAACGTATAACTGGTGGCCAGAATAAAATCATTCTCGGTCAGACGAACTCTTCGTTCTTCAATACTTTCAACTTGTTTGTAGTCCGGACTGCCGGGTGTTAGCAAAGTTCGTCCATTTATAACATCATCGGTGAAACCTGCGGTTCCTTTTGTGATGATCAGATTTTCATTATCGTCCAAATTGGTAATATCTGTGTTATAAGTACTGGCAATATTATTCAGTTCGTTATACGAGGAAGTATACACATTGAAGTAATTGTCCGGATTTAAGTTGCGTACAAATTGAGCATTCAGCAATTCGAGTTTGGCAGTGTTGCTTCGCTTCGGAGACCAATTGTAAGCAAGTCCACCCGTGAAATTTTCTTTATCCAGACCAATGTTCCTTTGTTTGGAGAAACCGGCAGAGATACTTGTGGACGGAATCATTCTTTTCGGAATAATTTTTTCGGTTCCGAAAGGCAATAAGATTCTCGGAAAATTTAATTTCATATCCAGACCATATTCCGAAACATTAAAGAAATTATTGTTCGGATTGGCCATGTCTTTTGAGGATCCAATATTTACGCGCGCGGAAATCTCTAAAGTTTCAGCCCTGTTAAAAACGTTACGGATAGTCTCGGAAACACTGGCTCCGATTCCAAAATCCTGAATATTGGAATGGGTAAAATCTAAAGTCGCACCGAAACTGTATTTTTTTCTGGGAGTTAAAAAAACATTCGCAATCAGCGATTCTCCCAATGGGTCGCGTTTGTCCACTTCATATTGTATCGACGGATAATTAAAAATCTTCAGATTGTTTAAGTATCGTGTCGAAAGCGTTGTTCTGGTGTCTGAAAACGTACTTCCTTTTGAAATAAAAACAGCATCTGTAATAGCACGCGGTTTGTATTTTAATTTTTTATAACTGTACAGGTTAAAGTTGTTGTACGTCGTACTGTCTTTGATCGGAGTTTTTGAATTGGCCGGTGAATAATCTGTATAGATGTTTACATCACTTATTTTATATATTTTAAAGGGCTCTGTTCTGCTGGAATCCCTTTCCTGGATATTATTGTTGTTGATGATTAAATTAACGTCAGCTTTGTTTTTTTTACCAATCGTATCAATGTCATAAGTTACATAGGTAGGCTGGAAGAAATACGCACCGTGATTTCTGAAATAAGTAGTGATACGGTTTTTCTCATCCTCAAAATCCGAAGTTTTATATTGACTTCCCGATTTCAATAAGGAAGGTTCTTTATTGGTTTTATATAACGAATCTAAAGCCGGAGTCATAATACTGGTTCTGATGGAATCCAGAAGAAAAGCCGGGCCTGTGGTGATATTATAATTGACTTTAGCTTTTTTGCGCCCTACGCTGTCAATATTATAATCGGTTTTTACATTAAAATAACCATTGTTGAAATAGTAAAATTTCAAACGCAGCAAAGATTTTTTTGTTTTTGTCGTATCAATAATAACCGGTGGTTCTCCGGTACTTTTCAAAAATTCGTGAATTCCTTTGTATAAAAAAGACTGTCCAAGACGGTCGACTTGTTTTGCAGATAATATTTTTGCCTGGCGCTCATATAAGCCCGGATTGTTTTTAAATTTTGCCTGATACGTAGAATCCGGATTTAAGTTGGCTAAGTTGTATAAATTCAGACGTAATTTGTATCCCAGTAAAGTACCATTTGGTTTTTGGTACATTTGGTTGGAAGCAGTTTCATCATTGGTAGACTTTCCATTTACAAGAATAGTGTTTTTAGTAAGAAGGCTTTTTCCGTCCGGAACTCTTTTTACAGCATTACAAGCGCAAATAAGTATTGCTATTAGAATAAATGCTAGTATTTTTGTGGAATTCTTTTTCAAGTGATATTAAATATTTAATTCAAAAGTACATTATTTTATGGTTAGTAAAAACCAAATCAAGCTTATATCCGGTTTACATCAAAAAAAGCAACGCTTAGCAAATCAATTATTTTTTGCCGAAGGGGTAAAAGTAATTCAGGAACTCTTGCAATCCAACTTTGAATTAGAACATTTATACACCACACAAAATGATTTTGAGGCCGTTCAGTCTTCAAAACGTACGCTTATTAATGAGCAGGAACTTAAAAAGATAAGTGCTTTGGCAACTCCGAATTCGTGTTTAGCGGTTTTCAAAATGCCTTCCGAAAATAAAATTACCGATACCGGTTTAATTCTGGCGCTGGACGACATTCGTGATCCCGGAAATTTAGGGACGATTTTACGTCTTTGCGACTGGTTTGGTATTAAGCAAATTATTTGCTCTAAAGAAACCGTTGATATTTACAATCCGAAAGTAGTACAAGCTACGATGGGTTCTATCACCAGGGTAAATGTAAATTATGTCGATCTGAAAACGTTTATCACGCAAACAAAGTTGCCTGTTTTTGGAACCTTTATGGACGGAGAAAACATTTATCAATCCAATTTGCCACAAGACGGGATCATTATCATGGGTAATGAAGCCAATGGTATTTCTGAAGAGATTGAAAAAACGGTTACAAGCCGACTCACAATTCCAAGGTTCGGTGAACTGCAAAAAACGGAAAGTTTAAACGTAGCCACCGCAACAGCAATTATTCTTAGTGAATTTAAACGAAATAGTTAGGGTTTTGTTTTAATGAAAAGTAAAATTTATTAAAATCGCTCTCGATTTCATGGAATCAATGTTATCCGTCCATGGGCTTGGGCCATTAGCCGGATTATCCCTGATTAATTCGTCAGTGATACCAAACATTCCTCTGATAGAAGGAGAGAAAATAAAATACTCTGAGAAAATATCAATTCCAAAACCAAGTTCATAAGCCGCAGTCCAGGGTTTTACCCTAAATTTCTGATCATGATTATCATCTACAGATTTTGAATTACTCGAAAGGTTTAATGTAGTTGACATCCCTCCCACTAAATAGGGGCGAATATTTCCGGTACGTAAAGCAGAAAATTTCAGTAATAGAGGAAAGTGAATGTAGGTACTGCTTACCTCTCGCAAATAATCAGCCTGCTTTTCAAGCGGATAATATAAATCACGTTTTGTATAATACAAACCAGGTTCAAAACGCAGGTTGATATATTCCTGCAATCTTAAATCGGCTACAACCCCAACATTAAAACCGGTTGTTTTTTTTACCTGAATATCCTGCTGTACCTTGTTTTTGTAATCAAATTTAAAGTCGAAACTATTAAAACCTAAATAATAACCGAAGTACAGGCGTTGTTTTTGCCAGTTTTCGAGATTAATAATAGGGTCTTTGCTAAACATATTTTTAGCAAATTGCGAATATCCTTTTGTCGTTAAGACTAATAAAATTAAGATTACTGTTTTTTTCATACTATTTTTTAGAAGCAGAATAAATGGTTGCAACTCCAAAAGTTTGAGGCATAGCCACAACATCTATAAACCCAATTTTTCGTAAAATATTGTTCAGGGCCTCTCCATAAGGAAAAGCAGCAGCAGATTCGGACAAATATCCGTAAGCTGAATTATCTTTTGAAAACAGTTTTCCTATTAACGGAAGTATATTTTTGGTGTAAAAACGATATCCTTGTTTGTAAGGTGTTTTGTCCGGAACCGAAGTTTCAAGAATTACAAATACACCGTTTGGTTTCAAAACCCTTAAGATTTCACCAAAACCTTTTTCAAGGGTTTCAAAGTTCCGAACTCCAAAACTAACGGTTATGGCATCAAAATAATTATCTTCAAAAGGGATGTTTTCAGAATCTCCTAAAACCAACTCAATAACATTTGATAATTTTTTTTCGTCTACTTTCTTTTTTCCAACTTCAAGCATTCCTGCCGAAATATCCAGACCAATAATTTTTTCTGCATTCGTCTGTGCCATTAAAATAGCTAAATCGCCGGTTCCTGTTGCGATATCAAGTATAATTTTTGGTTTTGTGTCAGAAACTATTTTCAATACCTTTTTTCTCCACTTAATATCAATACCAAATGAAATTACACGGTTTAAATTATCATAGTTCCCGGAAATCGTGTCAAACATCTGGGCAACTTGTTCTTTTTTGCCTAATGTAGAGTTTTTATACGGAGTTATTTTTTCAGACATTTTTTTTATTTACGCAAATATAATACAAATCTTCTTTAACTGTAATTCAGATTTTTAATTTGTAAATCAAATGTTTTTACAAACAGCTATTTTTTGCTGAAGATTCTTTTTTTGGCCCATCCCTAAAAGGGGGTATTTTAAAAAAATCACGGTAAGTGGGTATTGTAGATGTAGGATTTTATAGTCAATTTTGTCATATGATAATGTTTAAGATTTTTACGGATTGCTGGTGATTAGTGACTTAAACCAAATGAATGCCTCTGCGCTGGCTGTAGTTTGTTCTTGTAGTAGTTTTTTAAATATTGTTTTGGTTGACAATATTCAATTTTAAAGCGCAATACGTTCTTAGGATTAATTTGTTTTTGGAAATTTTAATTTTCTAGCCTTTAACGCCTTCGTGGTATTTGGTAGTAAAGGCTTTTTTGAGATTTGCTCTCAGAAAATAATAATAATGTTATAACAATCCCGTCAGGTAATTGTTGTTCCTATCCAATGCTACTCTTGAAAAGTCCAAAACCAGAAATCAATTTTTGCCAAAAACATCCTCAATTGAGGATGTTTTTTTTATTTCTTAATGTAAGTGCAGCTTGTAATTGGTGTTTTATCTTAAATTTATGAAATGAGGTTTCTGTGAAAATTCTAATTCATTTTAATGATTTAATTAATAGAAATATTTTATTGTTTGTGTAGTATTAGAGGCTCCGTCACTCTTTGAGGTTTTCATTTCTGTTGCGTAACCGTTTGCGTCATATGTAAAAGCATAAGTTGATATGATAGATGTGGAATTGTTGTCTGAAAATGTTACAATAGTTTGTTTAACTAAATTATTAATAGAAGTGGAACTGTAATCTAGTAATAGTTTCAGTCCTAGGATATTTTTATTAAAAGAATTTTTAGAATCATATTCGCTTATTGTTAAGCCTTCAGGACTATTATAATAGAAACTTTCAGTTTTTATTAAATTACCATCTTTAAAAGTGTATTTTCCTGTACTACCCTCTTCTTCTTCTGATCCTGTTGATACTTGAATGAGATATTTTTTGTAAGATATCGTACCGTCCTGATTATGAGTGTATTTTATTTTTAAATTTTTACTAGAAGGGGATTTATATAAAACTGATTCTAGCTTTCCGCTAGAGTAACTATAGTCTCTAGTTATCATTCCTTTAGTATTAATGTCTTCTATTTTTGTGATTAGATCTCCAGTATATGTGTAATTTGATTTGTTTCCATTTGAGTCACTAAAGCTTACGATTCTATTTCCATTGTAAATATTTTCTCCCGTGTAAATCGTCTTACCATCTTTAGTAATAACATATTTTAGTAATAAGGGTATATGTGCTTGATTAAGTGAATCAGTATCATTGTCGCTGGAACAAGATGTTAATATTGCTATAATTGCACTTAATAAATAAAGTAATTTTTTCATGATATTTTTTAGTTTTTAATCGGAGGCTAAATTAAATAATTCCGCAAAGGAACCAAGTAGCTAAAACAAAAAGATAGAATACTTGTGAAAAATATGTTTATGAGATAAAATTAAACGATACCAAAGAAAATGAGCAGCTAAATTTAAATTTTGAAAAATGAGTATTCTAAATGATATTTTATTAAAAACTTTAAAAGGAAATTATTTTCTAATGTAAGTTTCGTAAGTATAATCGTATTGATGTTTTTCATCTTTGAGATTCGTCTCAGCCTCCACCAACTGCCATTCGTTTTTGTTGATTTTCGGAAAAAATGTATCAGCCTCAAAAGTATAATGTACTTTGGTTATTTCAATAATGTCGGCATATGGGAGACCTAAATTATAGATTTCACCTCCGCCAATAATATAGGAATCTTCCTCTGCAGGGCATACCGCAAGTGCTTTTTCAATACTGTCCACAACAATGCAGCCTTGCGGATTATAATCTTTTTGACGGGTTATAATCACGTGGGTCCGGTTTGGTAAGGGTTTTGGGAAACTTTCAAAAGTCTTTCTTCCCATTATAATATAATGGTTTGTAGTTAATGCTTTGAATCTCCTGAAGTCATTTGGCAAATGCCAGACCAATTCATTGTTTTTTCCAAGGGCATTGTTTTCGGCAACGGCTGCTATCATTATAATCATGGTATGCTGAACTAAATTTTATTTTCGGTATTCTCTTCTATTCTTGATTCTAATTGGCTTATCCTTTTTTGCTGCAAGGCAACAAGTCGGTCAATTTGCTCTCTTTCCCAGTTTTTATTCATAAACCTATCCGTAATATAAACTTTTATAAAATGAAGGATAAAAATAAAAAACCATATTGTGATCGCCCAGATACACCAATTTTGAGTAGTGTCGGTAACGGTAACGCTGTTGGTGTTAGTAGTACCAAATCCAAAAAATCGATTCGCAATAAATAAAAATAAACTGCCTAAAAGAAACAGCACAAAATGAAAATACAATATTTTCTTTTGTCTGATCCTCCTTCTGGCATATTCATATTGCTCGTGCACTTCTTTTTCCATAAGATTTCAAAAATAATGAGATTATAAAGTTAGAATTTATTTTGAAAGGACAATATTTTGAGCACAGAATATTTGCTTTTAAATGCGCTAAGAATCTGAAATCCAAAATTTAAGCGGGAATTAATTATGAATGCGGCTAAAAATAGTTGCGCTTTTTGCTATTATCACAAATCGTTTATCCGAGTGTCGAATCTTCCTGTTAATTTGCGTAATTTAGTTCTATCAATCTAAAAATTAAATGGTTATGGCTTTAAAAAAACAATTTGTGAAAACGAAACCAGTTTGTAAAGTTACGTTTTCAATAGATGCTAAAGATGCCAGTGCGGCAGCTGTAGTTGGAGACTTTAACAACTGGAACGCTCAGGAAGGAACTTTAAGTAAGTTGAAAAACGGAACTTTTAAAGCGACCTATGACCTGGTTAAAGATGCGATTTACGAGTTTAAATACGTAATTGACGGAACTTATGTGAATGAACCGGAAGCCGATTCCTATAAATGGAATGATTTTGCCGGAAGTGAAAATAGTGTCTTGGTAGTATAAAAAAATCCGCCTTAAAGCGGATTTTATATTTATACAGCAACACTTCCTTTTATACCAGCGTGTGGCTCATAATCTAAAAGTGTAAAATCATTATAATCGAAATCAAAAATGTTTTTAATCTCCGGATTTAAAATCATTTTTGGTAATGGTTTTGGTTCACGGGTCAATTGTAATTCTAATTGCTCAAAATGGTTGTTGTAAATATGTGCATCTCCAAAAGTGTGAATGAATTCACCGTATTCCAAATCGCAAACCTGTGCAATCATCATGGTTAAAAGTGCATAAGAAGCAATGTTGAATGGAACTCCCAAAAAGATATCAGCACTTCGTTGGTACAACTGGCACGATAATTTTCCTTTTGTTTCCCCTTTTTCCGTATCAGGATTCGTCACGTAAAACTGAAAAAAGGCATGGCAGGGAGGCAATGCGGCTTTGTTGTTGGCTACATTTTCTTCAAATGATTTTTTGGTATCCGGTAAAACCGAAGGGTTCCATGCAGAAACGAGCATTCTCCTGCTGTTCGGATTTGTTTTTAATTCTGTTATTAATTCAGAAATCTGGTCGATTTCCTCGCTGTTCCAGTTACGCCACTGATGTCCGTAAACAGGTCCCAGATCTCCGTTTGAATCTGCCCACGCATCCCAGATTTTCACTCCGTTTTCCTGAAGATAAGCAATATTGGTATCTCCTTTTAAAAACCAAAGTAATTCGTAGATGATAGATTTTAAGTGTAATTTTTTGGTTGTAACCATTGGGAAACCTTCACTTAAATCAAAACGCATCTGGTATCCAAAAACACTCTTTGTTCCTGTTCCTGTGCGGTCTCCTTTTTGACAACCGTTTTCTAAAACATGTTGTACTAAGTCTAAGTATTGCTTCATGATTGCTTTAAGCTTGGGCTTTAAGCTTTAGGCTTTTTCCTAATGCTTACAGCTTGTTTTTAATATTTTGTGCTTTAGCTTATAGCGTAAAGCTCATGGCTTTCAGCCTTAAAATTATCTTTTTGAGATCTCGTCTCTGATTTTCGCTGCTTTTTCATAGTCTTCCTGAGAGACTGCCTGATCTAAAAGATCGTTTAGTTCCTGTAAGCTGTGTTTTGCGTAGACATCGCCGGACTGATTACTTTCTTCTTCACGTCCGAAAGTCTCCGGATTTGATAGTACATCATCTATTTCCTGCGCTCCCTGATCCGTCTCTGCAGAATTTGATTTTAAATAAATTCCCGCTTTATCCAAAATGTTTTTATAGGTAAAAATAGGAGCATTAAAACGCAACGCCAAAGCAATAGCGTCAGAGGTTCTGGCATCGATGATTTCTTCGATTTTATCCCTTTCACAAATTAAACTGGAATAAAAAACACCATCGACCAGTTTGTGGATGATAACCTGTTTTACAACAATGTCAAATCTTTCCGCGAAATTTTTAAATAAATCGTGTGTTAACGGGCGGGGCGGTTTTATTTCTTTTTCTAAGGCGATAGCAATCGACTGGGCTTCAAAAGCACCAATAACAATCGGAAGTTTTCTTTCGCCGTCAACTTCATTCAAAATAAGGGCATAAGCGCCATTTTGAGTTTGACTGTATGAAATTCCTTTTATGGATAGTTTTACTAGACTCATATATGTGGGTAAAAAAGGGCAATTAATGCCTCATTTTAATACTTTTTTTGATTGGAAAATAAAGGTGCAATTTTAATCAAAAAATATGGAACAAAAAAGCTACCTAAAACAAAGATACGATTATCTTATTTTTAGGCAGCTATATTTTTACAGAGAATTTTATTTCTAAGAATGTTGTGCTTTAAAGGCTTTTAATTTCTCAATTAATTGCGGTACAATTTCAAAAGCATCTCCAACAACTCCATAATCGGCAACTTTAAAGAAAGGTGCTTCAGGATCACTGTTGATTACTACTTTTACTTTTGAAGAGTTAATACCCGCAATATGCTGGATCGCTCCTGAGATTCCGATTGCAATGTAAAGATTGGTTGCCACTGGCTTTCCTGTTTGTCCAACGTGCTCGCTGTGAGGTCTCCAGCCTAAATCAGAAACCGGTTTAGAGCAGGCAGTTGCAGCGCCCAAAACAGCCGCTAAATCTTCTACCAATCCCCAGTTTTCCGGACCTTTTAGTCCACGTCCGCCGGAAACTACTACATCAGCATCAGCGATAGAAACTTTTCCGGATACTTTTTCTACAGATTCTACTTTTACACCAAAGTCGTTATCACCGATTGCAGGGTTAAAATCTTCTTCGGTTGCAGATCCTGCACTTTCAAAAATTCCGTAAGAATTTTTAGCAAGACCAAGAACTTTTACATCCGTATCGATTTGTGTAATGTTGAACGCTTTGTTGGAGAAAGCATTTCTCTTTACCTGAAATGGTGAAGTGCTTACCGGTAAACCAACCACATTTGAAGCAAAACCAGCTTCCAATGATACGGCTACCAATGAAGAAAGGTAGATACTGTCTGTTGTAGACGAAAGTAAAACTACTTTTGTTCCTTCTTTCTGAGCCGCTTGTTTGATTACATCAGCGTAAGCTTTAGCCGTAAAACCAGCTAACTTATCGTTGTTTACTTTTAGAACTTTATCAACTCCGTATTTTGATAATTCGCTTACGTCGTTGGTATTTATAGTTAAAGCTGTAACAGTTGTTCCAAGTGATTCGGCTACTTTTTTAGCGTAAGAAGCTAATTCAAAAGCAACTTTTTTAAATTTTCCTTCTGCAGATTCTGCGTATATTAATATTGACATGATTTTTTTGTTTAAAAGTTTGAAGTTTAAGTTTTCAGGTTATAAGACTGAAAACTGCGACTGAAAACTGATTACTAGATTACTTTCGCTTCGTTGTGTAATAAATTAACTAACTCATCTAAATTATCAGGAGAAACTAATTTTACGGCTGATTTAGGAGCTGGTTTTTCAAATTTTACTGCTTTTGTATTTAGAGGAGCATCAACCGGCTCAAGAATAGTAAGCGCTTTTGTTCTTGCAGTCATAATTCCTCTCATGTTCGGAATACGTAAGTCTTTTTCTTCAACAAGACCTTTCTGACCTCCGATAATCAAAGGTAAAGTAGTGCTTACTGTTTCTTTTCCACCATCAATTTCACGAACCGCTTTTACATTATTTCCGTCAACAGTTACACTGGTGCAAGAGTTTAAAAAGTTAGAACCTAAAATTCCTGCAATCATTCCCGGAACCATTCCGCCATTATAATCTAAAGATTCTTTTCCTGCAATTACTAAATCGTAACCACCGGTTTTAATTACTTCAGCCAATTGTTTTGCAACAAAAAAACCATCAGTTGGATTTGCATTTACGCGAATAGCTTCATTTGCACCAATTGCAAGTGCTTTACGTAAAGTTGGCTCCGTATCAGGACCTCCAACATTTACTACGGTTACAGTAGCACCTTGTTGCTCCTGGAACCAGATGGCACGTGTTAAACCAAACTCATCATTAGGATTAATTACATATTGTACACCATTGGTATCAAATTCTGAATCACCATTTGAGAAGTTAATTTTTGAAGTAGTATCAGGCACATGGCTGATGCAAACTAATATTTTCATAAGTATATATTTTATATTTATAATATTCTTTTACAAATTTAGAAATTAAAATCGGAATAATATACTATGCATGCATAATATTTTTTAAAAACTATTACGTTTTCGAAGATTATGAAATTTTGATGGACTTTCATCGGAAAATGAAAATGAAAATAGATTCATTTCAACTGATTCTTAGGAATTTTGCAAAGCAGAGCAGGTTTGCAGTAGCTGAATTACCGCAATTATTCCTGTTTAATTCAGAAGAATTAATGGAATACCATGTTAAAAAGAAACAAATACACCAAAGTTTGTGTAAAAAGGACAGCGGAATAAAAAAAAGGGAAATTACATCGATTTCGTAAACAGCATAATATATTTTTAAAAGTTAAAAGCTAAAGGGATAGGGAAGTTAGTGTGATTTTAAATTCAATTTATGCTTTTAAGTTATTTAAAATATTTATTTTTGCTCTTCAGAAAATTCAACATACAATATAAATATGAGAACAATACAATTTAGAGAGGCCATTTGCGAAGCGATGAGCGAAGAAATGCGTCACGATGAATCCATATATTTAATGGGCGAAGAAGTTGCAGAATATAACGGGGCTTACAAAGCTTCAAAAGGAATGCTTGCTGAGTTTGGCGAAAAAAGAGTAATCGATACTCCGATTGCAGAGCTTGGTTTTACAGGAATCGCAGTAGGATCAGCTATGAATGGTTGTCGTCCTATCGTAGAATATATGACTTTCAACTTCTGTTTAGTTGGTATTGATCAAATTATAAATAACGCTGCTAAAATGCGTCAGATGACTGGTGGGCAATTTAATGTGCCTATCGTTTTCCGCGGACCAACTGCTTCTGCAGGACAATTAGGAGCAACGCACTCTCAGGCTTTAGAAAACTGGTTTGCCAACACTCCGGGTCTTAAAGTTGTAGTGCCTTCAACTCCTTATGATGCAAAAGGACTTTTAAAATCAGCTATTCGTGATAATGATCCTGTAATTTTTATGGAATCTGAGCAAATGTATGGTGACAAAGGTGAAGTGCCGGACGGAGAATACACAATTCCGTTAGGAGTTGCTGATGTGAAACGTGAAGGAAAAGATGTTACTATTGTTTCTTTCGGAAAAATCATCAAAGAAGCTTTTATTGCTGCTGATGAATTAGCGAAAGAAGGAATTTCATGTGAAATTATCGATTTAAGAACAGTTCGTCCTATGGATAAAGATGCTATTCTTACTTCTGTTAAAAAAACAAACCGTTTAGTAATTTTAGAAGAAGCCTGGCCATTTGCAAGTATTTCTTCTGAAATCACCTATATTGTTCAGGAACAGGCTTTTGATTTTCTTGATGCGCCAATTCAGCGTATTACAACTGCGGATACGCCTGCACCTTACTCTCCTGTTTTACTAAAAGACTGGTTGCCAAACGCAGCTGATGTAGTAAAAGCAGTAAAAAAAGTAATGTACAAATAGTTCAATAAACAATACTTATAAAACTTCATCAGTCATATTAATTGATGAAGTTTTTTTTTTGCCGGATTATGAAAAGAATAATTTTACTTAGCCTCTTTTTTGTATTTGCATTTGCAAATAGGGTTACTGCACAAACTAAAGTGAGTGGAATTGTTTTGGATAAATCCAATCAGCCGATTCCCTTTGCTAATGTGGTTTTTAAAGGCTCTAATACAGGAATTGTTTCGAATGAGGACGGTCGTTTTTATCTGGAATCACCTACTACTTATACCGCTTTACTGGTGACGTCTGCAGGGTTTTCAGATAAGGAAGTTCCTTTGGAAAAAGCGGTGAATTATGATTTTAAAATTGTTTTAGGCGAAGCCGAGGCATTGAATGAAGTCGTTATTTTTACCGGAAAAACATCAAAGAAAAACAATCCTGCCTTAGATATTTTGAGGAAAATATGGGAGCGAAAGCGTAAAAACGGTTTGTACCAATTCAATCAATATCAAATGCAGAAGTACGAAAAAGTCGAATTCGATATGAATACGATTGACAGTGCTTTCATGAAAAATAAACTCTTCAAAGGAATGGAGTTTGTATTTGATCATGTTGATACTTCTGATGTTACCGGAAAAACATATCTGCCAATTTTCATCAACGAATCTGTGTATGATGTTTATGGCGACAATAAACTTAAAAAGACCAAAGAGAATATCACAGGAAGTAAAACATCCGGATTTAATGGAAACCAGCAAATTCTGGCTTTCGTTAAAGATCTTTACTCAGATTATAATATTTACGACAATCACCTTAAATTCTTCGATAAAAGTTTTACAAGCCCGCTTTCAAGAACAGGAATTGATGTTTACAATTATGTATTGAAAGACAGTGCGTTTATTGACAAAAAATGGTGTTATAACATTGTATTTTATCCAAGACGTAAAAACGAATTGACCTTTAAAGGAGATTTTTGGGTCAACGATACCACTTTTGCCATCAAGAAAATAAATATGGGTGTTACTAAAAGCGCCAATATCAACTGGGTAAAAGATATTTATATTGAGCAGGAGTTTGATGTAGAAAATGACTCTGTTTTTCTATTGACACGTGATTATATGATGTCTGATTTTGCTCTGAATAAAAAAGAAAAATCAAAAGGAGTTTACGGTAAGCGAACGACACTGTTCAGAAATCATAAATTTAATATCCCGAAACCGGAAAAATTTTATAAAGAAGAAGTCAATTTTATTGATAACGCAGTCTATGACCGACCGCCTGAATTTTGGGAGGAGAACCGTTTCGAAAAACTAAACAAAGACGAAGCAGGCATTTACAAGATGCTTGATACGCTGCAAACGGTAAAAAAGTTTAAGCAGCTGTACAGTCTGGTTTCTATTTTGGGAAGTGGTTATGTCGAATTTAAAAACTTTGATTACGGGCCTATTTTTTCCACATTTGGTTACAATGAAGTTGAAGGTCTGCGTTTACGCGTAGGAGGACGAACTTATTTTGGGCCAAATGATCCATGGCGTTTACAAGCGTATACGGCTTATGGGTTTGATGATCATAAATTCAAATACGGAGCATCCGGAAAATGGATGGTCGATAAGCAAAAACGCGTTATTATCTCCGGAGGAAACAGGCGTGACATTGAACAGATTGGCGCGAGTTTAACGACAACAAATGATATTTTAGGGCGAAGTTTTGCTTCTTCTGCCTTGTTTACAACGGGAAGTAACGGAAAACTAACCAATATTAATCTGAGCAATGTTTCTGTAGAAATGGAGCCAATTAAAAACTTTGTTGTGCAGGCTGGTATTTCCTACCGGACACTGGCATCGGCATCGCCAACGTTTAGTTTAGATTATTATACTACGCTGCCAACTACAGCAAATCCTTCAGGAGTCGTTGCAAGTGGCGTAAAACAGTTCGAAGCCAATGTTCAGTTTGAACTTATGCCGAAACGAAAAACAATTGGTTTTGGAGTAGAACGCGATTTGGTAGATAGTCCGTTCAGCCATTTCTTCGTTAATTTCAGTTATGGTCTTAAAGGAGTTATGGACAGCGATTTTGCTTACGAAAAAATACAGTTGTTTTATAAACAGCCAATTGTTATCGGACCATTAGGAAGATCAAATATTATTCTTGAAACAGGAAAAACTTTTGGGACTATTCCGTTAGGGTTAATGAGCGTAATTCCGGGAAACCAGACTTATTTTACGATAGAAAATACCTTTAGTAACCTAAATTTCTACGAATTCATTACAGATCAATATACTACGTTACAATGGAACCATGATTTTGGAGGAAGATTGTTCGCCAGAATTCCATTTATGAGAAAACTAAACTGGAGAGAGTTTGTGGGGGTAAAAGGAGTTTATGGAACCATTTCTAATGCCAACAGGGCAATAAATGCATCAGACCAGCCTTATGTGGCACCGGAAAATGTATACTGGGAATATAACGCAGGAATCGGAAATATCTTCAAAGTATTCCGAATTGATTTCTCCTGGAGAGGTAGTTATTTAAACACTCCCGATGCTGCTAAATTTGCAGTAAAAGGATCGTTCGGATTCTATTTCTAGAACTTCTTTGTTATCGAATAAACCGATTTTAATAATCATACAAAGACGCCAAGTCGCAAGTTTTATTTTCTTGCAGTTTGGCGTTTTTTCGATTTAATAAGAAAGATATCTTAAAAAGACACTTTTATTATTTCTCGCAGATTTGGCAGATTAAGCAGATTTTTTTAGTACTGTTTCTAATTTTCTTATATCTGTATTTTAAGCATTAAATAATCTGCGTACAAAAAACTTGGCGACTCTGCGTCTTTGCGTGATTAATTTTAAAACAGCTTAATTTCTCGCAGATTTGGCAGATTAAGCGGATTTTTTTAGTACTGTTTCTAATTTTCTTATATCTGTATTTTAAGCTTTAAATAATCTGCGTACAAAAAACTTGGCAACTCTGCGTCTTTGCGTGATTAATTTTAAAACAGCTTAATCTGCCAAATCTGCGAGCCAAATAAAAATCCCCCTCTGCGGGATTTTTATTTAATTTTGGTAAAGACTTAAAATAACTTATGCAGGAAGCCATCGATTTTCTATCCACTAAAAATCCAATATTTCAGGAAATCATCAAAAAGTATGGATTACCACAAATTCCAAAACGCCCGCAGGGTTTTGAAACTTTGGTATTGCTAATACTCGAGCAGCAGGTTTCTATTGATTCGGCGAAAGCCACATTCTTAAAAATAAAAGCTTACACAACCTGCAATCCGGAAAACATGGCAATTCTTTCAGACGAAGCATTTAGAAGCCTTGGTGTAAGCCGTCAAAAAACAAAATATATTAAAATCTTAGCTGATGCCGTTCTGAACAAAGAACTGGATATTGAAAGCTTAGCGACAAAATCAGCACAACAAGTCAGGGAAGAACTCATTAAATTAAAGGGAATAGGCAACTGGACGATTGATATTTACCTGATGTTTTGTCTTCAGGAGCCGGATTTGATTCCGCTTGGGGATATTGCAGTCATCAATACCATCAAAGAATTACTGGATATTCACGACAAAGCAGAAATGGAAATTCATGCAGAACAATGGAGTCCGTATCGCTCTTATGCAACCTATTTGCTTTGGCATTATTACTTAAATAAGCGAAATCGTAAAATTATCTATTAAATGCTTGTTTTTTAAAAGGTAATGCAGATAATTTAACCTGTTTTTTTATTGTAAAAATAGATTCTTTAGTTACTTTTGCAACCGAAATTAAAGATATAATAAAAAACAAAAATGACCGCAGACAAACTAACAACTTTCGATGTATTAATCGAAATACCAAGAGGAAGCAGAAATAAATACGAGTACGATTTTGAAATTAAAAGAATGCGTTTTGACAGAATGTTATTCTCCTCAATGATGTACCCGGCTGATTACGGATTTATTCCGGAAACTTTAGCTCTTGACGGTGACCCTCTTGATGTATTGGTTTTGGTAAACGAACCAACTTTCCCGGGATGTGTTATGGAAGTAAAACCAATTGGTGTTTTCCACATGGCAGATGATAAAGGACCGGACGAAAAAATTATTTGTGTACCCGTTTCAGATCCAATCTGGAATTCATTGACTGATTTATCAGATATGAATCCACACCTGGTAAAAGAAATCGAGCACTTCTTTCAGGTTTACAAAGATCTTGAAAACAAAAAAGTTGATGTTGAAGGCTGGGGAGACGTAAACGAAGCATTTGCTATTATTGCTGAATGTACAAAGCGTTTTAACGATATTGAAAACAAACCAGAGGGATTATTTAGTATTAAATAATTTTAAGCCTCTTATTTTATAAAAAAAGCAATACTCCGTCAGGAGTATTGCTTTTTTGTTTAAATTCGTTTTAGTTAGTTTATTGACTATTAACCAAAACCATTAAAATATTATGAATGCATTTATGATTTACTTGCCAATTGTTATGGCAATTATAGGATTACTTTTCATGGGAATAAAAAGGACTTGGGTTTTAAAACAAGATGCCGGAGACGGCAAAATGAAAGAGATTTCAGATCACATTTACGAAGGGGCTCTCGCCTTTTTAAAAGCAGAATATCGATTGTTGACTTTTTTCGTAATCGCAGCCAGTGTAGTTTTAGCAGGAATTTCATTTATTGTTCCCACCACACATATTTTAATAGTAGTAGCGTTCATCTTTGGCGCTTTTTTTTCGGCTTTAGCGGGAAATATGGGAATGAAAATTGCCACAAAAACGAATGTCAGAACGACGCAGGCAGCCCGCACCAGTTTACCGCAAGCTTTAAAAGTTTCTTTTGGAGGCGGAACCGTTATGGGACTTGGTGTTGCAGGTCTAGCAGTTTTAGGGTTGACAGGTTTCTTTATTGTTTTCTTCCAGATCTTCATGAATGGTGTCTGGACCTCCTCTGAAGATATGACTAAAGTTCTGGAAACATTAGCAGGATTTTCGTTAGGCGCTGAATCTATCGCATTGTTTGCGAGAGTTGGTGGTGGAATTTACACGAAAGCGGCCGATGTTGGTGCCGATTTAGTAGGTAAAGTCGAGGCCGGAATTCCGGAAGATGATCCCCGTAATCCGGCAACAATAGCAGATAACGTAGGAGATAATGTTGGAGATGTTGCAGGTATGGGAGCCGATTTATTTGGCTCGTATGTAGCAACAGTTTTAGCGGCGATGGTATTAGGAAACTACGTCATCAAAGATATGGGTGGAAATATCCAGGATGCTTTTGGAGGAATTGGCCCAATTTTATTACCAATGGCGATTGCCGGTTTCGGAATTTTATTTTCGATTATCGGAACCACACTGGTAAAAATATCAGATGACAATGCCAAAGAAGCACAAGTGCAAAAAGCATTAAACATAGGAAACTGGGTTTCGATTGTGTTAACGGCAATTGCCTGTTTCTTTTTGGTAAGATATATGCTACCCGAAGTAATGACAATGGAGTTCTTCGGAGAAGGAGCACAACAGATTTCTTCAATGCGTGTTTTCTATGCCACTTTGGTAGGTTTGGTAGTGGGTGGAGCAATTTCATCCGTTACGGAATATTATACAGGATTAGGGACAAAACCGGTTATGGCTATTGTTCAGAAATCCTCAACAGGAGCAGGGACCAATGTTATTGCAGGTTTAGCGACCGGAATGATTTCCACTTTTCCAACCGTATTACTATTCGCAGCAGCAATCTGGATTTCTTATGCTTTAGCAGGTTTTTATGGTGTGGCTTTAGCAGCTTCGGCAATGATGGCCACTACGGCAATGCAATTGGCAATTGATGCTTTCGGACCAATTTCAGATAATGCGGGAGGAATTGCAGAAATGAGCGAATTGCCAAAAGAAGTCCGTACCAGAACAGATATTTTAGATTCAGTAGGAAATACAACAGCAGCAACCGGAAAAGGATTTGCGATTGCCTCTGCAGCGTTAACTTCCCTGGCCTTATTTGCTGCGTATGTAACCTTTACAGGAATTGACGGAATCAATATTTTCAAAGCGCCTGTTTTAGCCATGTTATTTGTCGGTGGAATGATTCCTGTAGTTTTCTCCGCTTTGGCGATGAATTCTGTAGGGAAAGCAGCGATGGATATGGTGTACGAAGTTCGTCGTCAGTTTAAGGAGATTCCGGGAATTATGGAAGGAACCGGCAAACCGGAATATGGCAAATGTGTTGAGATTTCAACAAAAGCAGCTTTACGCGAAATGATGCTGCCGGGAATTTTGACCATTGGTTTTCCGATTGCAATTGTATTATTAGGAAAATTGGTTTACGCAGACAATAATCAGTTAATCGCTGAAATGTTAGGAGGATATATGGCCGGTGTTACCGTTTCCGGTGTACTTTGGGCCGTTTTTCAAAACAATGCAGGAGGAGCCTGGGACAATGCTAAAAAATCTTTTGAAGCAGGTGTCCTGATTAACGGTGAAATGACGTACAAAGGTTCAGATGCACACAAAGCAGCTGTAACGGGTGATACGGTTGGAGATCCGTTTAAAGATACATCAGGACCCTCAATGAACATTTTGATCAAATTGACCTGTTTAATTGGTTTGGTAATTGCACCTATTTTAGGAGAAGGCCATGCTGCTTCGGCTATGACTGGAAAAGCTTCCTGTTGTGCCAAAACCGAAATGCATGCCGGAGGTGTTTCCAAATGTGGAGATTTGTCAGGAATGACCAAAGAAGAATGCATTAAAATGTGTAAAGAAAAAGGCTGTACCGCTGAAGAAACAGCAAAATGTCTGGCCCATTATGATGCAAACGGAAAATACATACATCAAAAAACAGATTGTTTTGATACCACAAAATATGAAAAAAACCGTCTGGAAGTAAATCTCTCCACCGTAAATGGTGTTACTGTCGGAACTGTGACCAAAACGGAGAACGGTAAAACAACAACTGAGGTTTATGAAGGTACTGAAGCTGAAGTAAAAGCAAAAATTGAAGCAGCAAAATAAAATTGGTGCTAATTATCCATAAAAAATGCCTCTAATTTTTTAGAGGCATTTTTTTATTGATCTTGATTGGGTTCTGGAATTGGATAATGAGTTTTCTCATATTTTTCGATGAGAGTTACTAATTCTTCTAATTCCTTTGATTCATTAGTGTCAGGCTTAGCATCAAAAATAGCATTCACTCTTTCTAATGCCAGATCATACTCTTTTTCTGTTCTAATGGCGTTGATCTTCATTTTACCAATTTTTAAAATTGGGCATAAATATAAGAAATTAATTACAATTTAAGAACTTTGTCAAAATTAAAAATTTTAGATAATGTCCTTAAAAACAAGAATGCCCCTTAAAATTTTTAAGGGGCATTCTTTATTTCGTATAAACTGGTGTTTCTAAAACAATCCGTTCAATTCGGCATCAATTCTGTTAATGATGTTTCCTAAGTCTTCCGGATTATCCACAAAATTGATATTGTCAACATCAATAATCAGGAGTTTTCCTTTGGCATACGTCTGAATCCAGGCTTCGTATCTTTCGTTCAGTCGGCTCAGATATTCGATTGAAATGGAATTTTCGTACTCACGTCCGCGTTTATGAATCTGACCCACCAGATTCGGAATGGAGCTTCTTAAATAAATTAATAAATCAGGAGCTTTCACCAAAGATTCCATCAATTCGAATAAAGAAGTATAATTTTCGAAATCACGGCTTGTCATCAATCCCATCGAATATAAGTTGGGAGCAAAAATATGGGCGTCTTCATAAATGGTTCTGTCCTGAACGATTTTCTTTCCGCTTTCACGAATCTGTAGCACCTGACGGAAACGGCTATTCAGGAAATAAATCTGTAAATTAAAGGACCAACGCTCCATTTGATGATAGAAATCGTCCAGATACGGGTTATCAACTACATCTTCATAATGAGGTTCCCATTTAAAATGCTTTGCTAATAATTTAGTTAAAGTTGTTTTTCCTGCGCCTATATTTCCTGCTATTGCTATGTGCATTACGGTGTTACGATTTTATAATTTGTGATTTCTTTAGATGTAAAAATAGATAAAATTTGGTCTTTGTAACAGAATTTATCAAAGGTTTTTTCTAAAATTTCTATTTGAGAAATTGTATTTGAATTTGTATCAGAAATGTCTTTAAAAAACAAAAAATCACCTTTGCTGAAAATATATTGATGGGTGTTCATAATTTCTATTGTATCAAAATCAGGTATTTTTCCTAAAGCGGTTGTTTTTCCAAAAATGTCGCACGCGAACCAGTTGTTTTTCCTGTCAATCCAATAAAAAGTATTAAAATCGGTTTGATAATATTTAATGGTTTCTGTCAGGGGAGTAGATACTGTTTTATATTCATTTTTCAGATAATCAAAAAGCCCAATCTGCTGGTTTAAGGAATTATAAATCCAAAGCTGATTTTGTGTCGACATACCAATAAACGTAACTACGATTGGGATATTGTTTTGGGAAAAATTAATCTCTGTAATTTTATTCAATTGATTGTCTAGTAAGACAACGCTATTAAAGTCTTCATAAAATAATACGATTTTAAGCGGGTTTTGCAAATCGACTTTAGTGATATTTCCGAGGGAAACACTTTTATATTCAAATGTTTCATTTTCTTTGACTTTACTGAAAACATTGTTTTTGATCAGATAGCAATATCCAAAAGAATCATATCCCAAAAAAACATCTGCATCAGTCTTAATATGAGAAATAATGTCAGTTTTTGTTTTTTGATTTTGTGCAAAAGCAACCAGGGAGCAACAGGCAATAAAAAGAATAAATAAAAAAGGACGCACCGTTCTGCTCATGATGTTTGGATTTGTAAACAGCCAAATTACAAAAACTATAATAGAAACCGTTAAAGCAGACAGGATTTTGCCTTTAAACCTTTATGATTTCTAACGGTCTAATTAATAGTTCATTCTGTAGACAGCTTACAGGTGTTTATATATTTAATTTTCACCTTTTTAAAATTAATGATACATTTGAATGTACGTTTGTAAGATTATCTAACTTTATATAAAAACCAATGAAAAATATATCCTATTATTTATTTTTGATGCTTGCTTTTACCCAATTGCACGCACAGAAAGATTTTCAGGGAATGGCTGTTTACGAGTCAAAAACCCAGGCACCTAAAATTGAAGGGATGCGCGGAAATAGGGATATGACACCCGAAATGCAAAAAAACATAGAAGAGCGAATGAAAAAAATGCTCGAAAAAACCTTTATCTTAAGCTTTGATAAATCAGCTTCTGTTTATAAAGAAGAAGAAAAACTGGAAGCTCCCGGACAGCAAGGCGGCGGAATGCGTGTCATGATGAATTCTTTCATGGGAGGCGGAGGAATTTTTTATAAGGATGTAAAAACAAAATCCTATACAGTTGATAAAGAGTTTATGGGGAAAGAATTCCTGGTAATAGATTCTTTACCCAAGTTAAACTGGAAACTGGAACCTGAAACCAAACAAATTGGCGGTTATACCTGTTATAGAGCAACGGCTGTGAAAGAAGCCAGTAAAACGGATTTTAGAAATTTCAGGCCTAAAAATAACGACGAAAAAAAGCCTGAAGATAAAAAGGACGACGTAAAAAAGACTTCCGGAGAAACGAAAACCAATTTCGAAGATAATTTCGAAATGCCAAAAGAAATTATAGTAACAGCCTGGTATTCGCCGGAAATTCCCGTAAACCAGGGGCCGGAAAATTACTGGGGATTACCAGGTCTGATTTTGGAAGTAAATGACGGAAGAACCACCATTTTATGTTCTAAAATTGTTTTGAACGCTAAAGACAAAGTAACCATAAAAGCATCCACAAAAGGTAAAGTAGTTTCTCAAAAAGAATATGATGAAACAGTAATTAAAAAAATGGAGGAATTCAGGGAGATGAACCGCGGACGCAGCTCAGGACCTGCAATAATGGGAGGAAGATAGATATTTCCCGTAAATTACTTATTCTAATTTTATTTTAATGAACAAAATACTTTGTTTCTGCACCTTTCTGTTTACCTGTATTTCTTTTTCTCAAAGCGTTCGTCTTGATGGTTTTATTCAGGACGAGCAGAAAAATCCGCTGGAAATGGCCAATATTATGGCTGTCAATTCGGTAACAAAAGCAATGGATTCCTACGGGATTACCAACGATAAGGGCAAGTTTCAGTTAACGCTGAAACCTAATAGTTCTTATGTTATTAAGGTAAGTTACCTTGGAATGAAATCGAAAGAAATTGCAATTTCAACGCAAACTGCAAATATAGCACAGAATATTGTACTCGACGGATCGGGAATTGAACTCGAAGGCGTTGAAATTGTGCGCGAAATGCCCGTTTCCATAAAAGGTGATACCATTGTATACAATGCCGATTCGTTTAAATCCGGAACGGAAAAAAAACTCGAAGATATTCTTAAAAAACTGCCGGGTGTTGAGGTAAATGCCGATGGCGAAATAGAAGTAGAAGGCAAGAAAGTCACGAAATTAATGGTGGAAGGCAAAGATTTTTTTGACGGAGATACCAAATTGGGCGTCAAAAATATTCCTGCGGATGCCATTGATAAAGTGCAGGTTTTACGAAATTATAACGAAGTCGGAGCTTTGAAAGGCCTGGAAAATGATCAGGACAATGTTGCGATGAATATTAAACTGAAAGAAGGTAAAAAGAACTTTTGGTTTGGTGATATGACAGCAGGAACCGGCGTTGGAGAACTGGACAGCCGGTATATTATTAATCCGAAATTGTTTTATTACAGTCCGAAATACAGCATTAACGTAATCACCAATTTTAATAATATCGGAGAATTACCACTTACGGCCCAGGACTATTTTAAGTTCAGCGGAGGGTTTAAGAATATGATGAAAAAAGGCGGCAGTAATTTTAATGTTTCATCAAATGATTTGGGTATTTCGATTTTAAGAAACAATCGCGCTAAAGAAATTGAAACGAAATTTGGTGCTACCAATTTTGCCTATTCCGTTACCAAAGAATGGAATATCAGCGGTTTTGGAATACTTTCTTCCTCAAAAACAGATCTGGAAACGAAATCACAGACTACGATTTTAGACTCCGGAGATCAGCAAAAGCGAGACGAAGTAACCCATCAGAAAAATGATTTGGGACTTTTTAAATTAAGCTCCAGTTATAAACCCAATACAAAACTCCAGTTTGATTATGATATCCTGACTAAATTATCTAAACAGGATGAAGATACTGAGTTGCTGCGCGAATCGGTTGTAAATACTATTGCTGCGACAGAAACAATTTTAACCCGTAAAAAACAGGATCCGACTTCAGTTAATCAGAATTTGAGTTTGTATTATACGCAAAGTGATAAAAATATTTTTGCCTTTGAAATGCAGCATTTGTATCAGGAAGAAAATCCATTCTATAACGCGAACCTGCAATCCCGCCCCTTTGTTTTGTCAGGTTATGATCCAAATCAAACCAGAAATGATCTGAATCAGGATCGTTTTGTGAAAACCAACAAAATAGATGCTAAGCTGGATTATTACTATATGGTTACGCCCAAAAGTAATGTCAATATTACTTTCGGGAATACCTATTCGTATCAGGATTTTAACTCCCATATTTTTCAAATGTTAGATAACGGAGCTAAAAATGACCTGAACAATGCCGAAAATAACAATCAGGTCAATTATAATTTTAATGATGTATTCCTGGGATTTCACTATAAAATTTTAGCCGGAAAATTTACCCTCACACCGGGTGTTAGTGTGCATTCGTACGGAATGAAAAATACGCAGTCAGGGACCGGTTATTCGCAAAATTTCGCAAAAGTACTGCCGGACTTTTTTGCTTTATACCAAATCAAAAAATCAGAATCGTTAACGTACAATTTTGCACTATCCAATGATTTTACCGATATCAACCAATTGGCTGCGGGTTATGTAATATCCGACTACAGCAGTTTGTTTCGCGGAAATCGTTATCTGGAAAATGCGACTTCGCAGGTCCATTCCCTGCGGTATTTTAAATACAATATGTTTAATTTTGAAAATATTTTCGCCAATGCCACCTACACTAAAAAAGTAGATGCCATAAAAACAGAAGCAGATTTTACAGGAATCAACCAATCTTCTACGCCTTACAATTCTAACCTTGCCGATGAAACTTTTTCTGGGATGGGAAATTACGGAAGATCCTTTCTCAAAAACTATAAAGCTTCTGTAAATGCCAGTTTAAATTGGTCTAAATTCAATAATATCCAAAATAATCAATCGGCCACAACTGAAAGTTTTAGTCAAAGTTATACCATAAAAGCCTCAACAAATTATAAGAACCTGCCGAACATCGAATTTGGATATAATGCCTTAATCAATCAATACAGTGGTTCGACATTCTATACAGACAAACCTTTTGCACGATTAGATTATTACTTTTTGGAAAGCTTTTCATTTGTTTCCGAGTATGAGTTTTATCATTATTATAATTCAGGCAAAACGGTTGATAATGAATATGATTTTTTAAGTGCCAGTTTAATTTATCAGAAAAAAGACAGCAAGTGGGAATATAAAATTGCGGCGACAAATCTCTTAAATACAAGGTATCTTAACGATGACAGTTTTTCTCAGTTTTCTACAAGAGTGTCACAATACACTGTACAGCCACGTTACATCATTTTTTCGATGAAATACAACTTATAGTATTTTGATTACTAAAAATTAAAAATTAGTTGCTTCATTTGTGATCAGAATCAAATATCTTTGTGCTTAGTATTAACAACCAAAAAAGGTAAGCATGCGCAATTTTATATCGAGTTTCTTCGCGTTTTTTTGTTTAATATCTGTTTCTTTTTCTCAAACAAATAGTATTGAAAAAGGGACTTATATCTCAACAAACAAAGGACAAAAAATCAAGTTAAATTTATTGGACAATAATAAGTACGAGCTGGTGTTTTATTCCGGCGAATACAAGATTAAAGGTGATTCGTTGTTGTTTTCTCAGGAGGTAAAAACAGATGATTCTTTTAACCTTGCGTTTAAGAATGATAAAAAAGCAAAAAAAATTAAGATTAAATTTTTAGAACCGTCTTATTATTCACTTTATATAGGAACACAAAAGGGTTCTGAGCCAGTTCAGTATCAGAAAGTTTCAGACCTTAAAACAAAAGTAGATCCCGATTGGATAAATCCGGATTTGGAATTTGAGATTGAGAAAACTGATTATTTGTATTTGGTTTATGAAGGTTATGACTCGGAATCGAGGCTATATAAATATGCTTTGCCAAAAGATGTTTCAGAAGTGACTATTAAATATGAACTTGATGTTTTAGGGGATTTAAACATTACAGGGATTTTTGACAGGAAAACAAATGAACTTAAAATTTCAGAACAGAAAGGGAAAAATCCATTGGTGTTTTTAAATGAAAAAGAAACTCCGGAAGTCATTGCTTCAAAAGTTCTGCCAATTGAAAAACAAACTATTTCAAACTGGACTTATCCAGGAAAAGAAATTTTATTAGGGGATGATTTTGGTACTGTTGCTGACAGCTCAGCAGTTACTGTTGACAGTGCTTATGCTTCTCCTAAAATTAATTTTAAATTTAAAATTGAGAGCAGCTTAAAAGAAGCAATTGCTGCAACTAAAAATGCAAAGACAAAATTTCTGGTGGTTTATACAGATAGTAAAAATCCATCTGCAAAAGCTGATTTTGATGCTTTTGTAAAAGAGCAGGAAGTACAGGTGGGTTACAATATGTACGATGTTTATGATCCTCAGTATGATATATTTAATTATTATCTGGCTACTGCCGATGATAAAAAATGGCTTAAGGCAAATAAAATTAATGACAACCCGAGTGTCATTGTTTTAAATGGAGAAGGAGATGTTTTGACAAGTGCAAAATCTACTTTAAACGATCAAAAAGCCAAATTCAATTACTATGATGAGTTTTGTAAAAAAGTACAGCGTGTGAACGCCTTTAATACTTTTAATAAAGTAGTAAAAAATAAAAAAGCAACAGATGTCGATCTGATTGCTGCATTTAACAGAGCTGCAGTGCTTGAATTGCCGTATGACTACGAATCAGATTATGAAGTGGCTGTTGCGGCAGAAAATAATACAGTCGATTTTAAACTGCCAAAAACTGCTTTAGATAAAAAAGAGGTGTCGCAGACCTGGAAAAAATTGATAGAAGCCCATCAGAAAGATACAAAACCCAACATGCTTCTGGTAGAAACAATTTTGAAAGAAATTAAAAACCAGGGCTTTTCTAAACAGTTTTTCAAAGAAGACAGAGTGTTAAATGATACCGATTTTCTTTCTATAGATTATTTAATCAAACATTATGATGCTATTGAAAAAGCCAGATCAGAAGTTGTTGATGCAACTGCACCGGCTGTAAGCGTTACGAACTTAAGCGGTGATATTTCATCTGCCTTGCAAATAAACAGTTATGTTTCGCAGGAAGGTGTTGAAGGAACGGCAAATCAGGATAAGATAATTTCAATCTATAAAAAGTTAATTGCAATCGGAAAAGGCGGATTTGAATGTTATAAAAATTATTTTGCTTACCTGAGTCAGGATAGTGATGAAAGTGCGGATAATACTGCTTTCTTAAAAGAATTCAATACTTATTTTAATACCTATTTGTCTACGGAGAAAGGAAATGTAATCGAGACCTTAGATCAGTTGTTTGCAACAATCGATGCTAATTCCGAGTATTCTTATAACGGATGGAATTCATTTAAGGAATATCATTCTAACTTAGCCAATACAGCGGCCTGGTCTGTGGTAGAGAAACCTGCAAATGCGGCTTTTATTAAAACGGCTATTTTGTGGTCAGAATACAGCCTTGCCGTAACCAAAAACAATCCGTATTATTTAGATACGCTGGCGCAGTTGTATTACAAAGACGGGCAGAAAGAGAAAGCGATAGAGTTACAGAAAAAAGCATTACAATATTCCGCTACAGTTTATGAACCGGATACATTAAATGACATGAAAGCAGTACTGGAAAAAATGCAAAACGGAACGTATTAAAAACAGAACCAATTAAAATAAAAAAGCCTTTGAACTATTTCAAAGGCTTTTTTTAGGACGAGATACATAAAATAAAAGCCCGATTTCTAATTTTAGAAATCGGGCTTTTTTATGTTTAAGAAAAGTAGTTGTCAAAAAAATCTAAGTCAGTCTAACAATATAATTCAGTCTAATAATCTAAATTTACAATCCAAATTCAGCTTTTACTTTATCTACGAAATCAAGTTTTTCCCAGGTAAATAACTCAACAGTAACTGTTTTTACATGTCCTCCCGGAGCAGAAAAAGTTTTCGTTACCACTTCCGGTTGACGTCCCATGTGTCCGTAAGCAGCAGTTTCGCTGTAAATAGGATTTCTTAATTTCAAACGCTGCTCAATAAAGTAAGGACGCATATCAAAGATAGCCTCTACTTTTTTAGCGATTTCACCGTTTGTTAGGTTTACTTTAGAAGTTCCGTAAGTATCAATAAAGATTCCCATTGGTTCAGCCACTCCAATTGCGTAAGAAACCTGTACTAAGATTTCGTCAGCAACACCTGCAGCCACTAAGTTTTTAGCGATATGACGTGTAGCATAAGCAGCACTTCTGTCTACTTTACTCGGGTCTTTTCCGGAGAAAGCGCCACCACCGTGAGCACCTTTTCCACCGTATGTATCAACAATGATTTTTCTTCCTGTCAAACCAGTATCTCCGTGAGGTCCTCCAATTACGAATTTTCCTGTCGGGTTAATGTGATACTGAATTTTATCATTGAATAAATGAGCGTGAGCCGGATTTTTGGCAATGATTCTCGGAATCAAAATCTCGATAATATCTTTTTTGATTTTAGCCAGCATTGTAGCTTCTTCCTCAAAATCATCGTGTTGAGTTGAAATTACAATCGCATCAATACGAGTTGGTTTATTGTCATCACTATATTCTAGAGTAACCTGAGATTTTGCATCAGGACGTAAATAAGTGATTTCTTTGTTTTCGCGTCTTAAGATCGCAAGTTCCTGTAATAGTTTATGAGATAAATCAAGTGCCAGTGGCATGTAATTTTCGGTTTCGTTAGTTGCATAACCAAACATCATTCCCTGATCTCCTGCACCTTGCTCTTCTGGCTTAGCTCTGTCAACACCCTGATTAATATCGGCAGATTGTTCGTGAATGGCCGAAAGAATTCCACAAGAATTCGCTTCAAACATGTATTCACTTTTAGTGTAACCGATTTTACGGATTACATCACGAGCAATTTGCTGAACATCAAGATAGGTATTCGATTTTACCTCACCGGCCAAAATTACCTGACCCGTTGTCACTAAAGTTTCACATGCTACTTTTGAATTAGCATCAAATGCCAGAAAGTTGTCAATTAATGCATCCGAAATTTGATCTGCAACTTTGTCTGGATGCCCTTCACTAACAGATTCTGACGTAAATAAATAAGCCATAATAATTTATTAAATTAAAATTAAGCGAGGTAAAAAAATTGCTAAAAAAGGCTAAAGGAGAGTTTCTGCTTTAGCATTTTTTACTACTGAAATAAAAACGTTTCAGTATTCATAACGAACCATTTCATTATGAAGAGGTTGCAATCAGTTCAAATTTTTCCTCTGTATTCGCGTGCAAAGTTATAAAACCATTTTGATTTGCAAATTAAAGTTATGTTTTTTTTATTTTATTAAGTATAAATTTAACATATCATACTAATTTGATAGGGTAGTAGAAATATTTTTGACTTTTCTTTGGCGGTTCCAAAAAAAGTTCTCAAATTTGCCCAATCAAAAGAAAAGAAAATATGAAATCAATCTCCAAAAACATGTCTTGTATGATGCCGGAAGCTTCCGCATAGAGATTATTGTAGATTATTTTTAAGATATAAAACAAGAACCTCTGCCAGCTGCAGAGGTTTTTTTTTGCTCTAAACTGAAATAAATTAAGAATTAAATCCAATTATAAACCAGAATAATCATATCCAAATTAAATAAGATGAAAAATAAATTACTAGTACTTTTTGGCTTAGCTACCTTCTCCGGATTGTACGCTCAGAACAGTAAAACAGAAACGGATAGTTTGCAGAACAACGAATTGTCTGAAGTAACAATCGTAGGTTCCAGAAGTAAAAACAGGGTAAAAACAGATGTGCCTGTTCCTGTTGATATATTCAACATTTCAGAAATAACCAAAGGTGCCCCACAAACAAGCGTGACGCAAATATTAAATTATGTAGCACCCTCTTTCACCAGTAATCCAACTTCTACTGCAGATGGAACAGATCACGTTGATCCGGCACAATTAAGAGGTTTGGGACCGGATCAGGTTTTAATTCTGGTCAACGGGAAAAGAAGGCATACCAGTGCTTTGGTAAACATAAACGGATCTCCGGGAAGAGGTTCCGTGGGTACGGATTTAAATGCAATTCCATCGTATGCGATCGAGCGAATTGAAGTTTTAAGAGACGGAGCTGCCGCACAATATGGTTCAGATGCCATTGCCGGAGTGATTAATATTGTACTGAAAAAGAACGCAAAATATGTTTCAGGCGATATCCAGTACGGAGCTAATCTGTCATCCGGTTCCAATAATTTTGAAGGCGGAAGCGACGGGCAATCTTTGCAATTGGATTTAAATTACGGAACCTCTTTGGGTAAAGCAGGAAGTTACCTGAATTTTACGGGAAGTGCCGTTACCAGACAGGCAACAAGCCGCGCCGGAATTAGGAATAATGCTATTTTTAATGCTTACAATGCTGTTGAAAACAGAGCGGCTCAGAACGGAGTTCAGGTGAATTCCTTGTTCAGCAATATTAATACGACACCCAATTCGGCTCAGATTATAAGTACTTTGCAGCAATATGCCCCACAGGTTAGCTATTTTACACCGGCACAGCAGACGGCTATTGCTTCTGCATCTACAATTGCTCAGATTCAGACGGCATTAAATTTTGATGTTACCAATAACGAACTTAATTACAGAGGTCAGCAAAGAAGCGATTATAATATGAGCGTTGGTCAGTCAGAACTGGCTACGGGACAATTGTATTATAATGGAAAATATCCTTTAACAGATCTGACATCCCTTTATTCTTTTGGGGGAGTTTCCTATAGAAACGGAAAATCGTATGCTTTCAACAGACTTCCAAATGGTTCAGGAACTTTCACGCAAGTGTATTCCAACGGATTTTTGCCGGAAATAGAATCAGACATTTTAGACGCTTCCGCGGCAGTAGGAATCACCACTCAGTTATTCGGATTTGATACGGATATCAGCTCAAATCTTGGGACAAACTCTTTTAAATATGGCGTAAACAATACCATAAATGCAACGTTAGGAACGGCATCACCCACTAGTTTTGATGCCGGTAAGGTTTCGTTTTTGCAAAGTACCACTAACCTGGATTTTACTAAAAAACTGGATGTACTGAATGGTTTGAATGTTGCTTTTGGAGGCGAATTCAGATATGAAAATTATCAGATTAAAGCCGGAGAACAAGCCTCTTATGGATTGTACGACGTCAACGGGAATTTTGTTTCCGGAGCATTGCCAACGACTTCACCCTTAATTGTGACCGATTTCTTTGGAAACAAGCGTGGCGCAGGAGCACAGGGATTTTCAGGTTTTCAGCCCGCAGATGCTAAGGAAAAAGACAGAAAGAGTGTTGCCGCTTATGTCGATTTAGAACTAAACCCGACAGAAAACTGGCTTTTAAACGGAGCAGCACGTTTTGAAAACTATTCAGATTTTGGAAATATGGTGATTTTTAAATTAGCGTCTCTTTTAAAACTAAATGATTTTATCAATTGGAGAGTTTCAGGGCAAACCGGATTCAGAGCGCCATCCCTGCAGCAAAAATATTTCGAATCCAGTTCTACTCAGTTTATAAATGGTTCCCCTTATCAGGTAGGTTATTTTACAAATGACTCTGATGCGGCAAAAAGTATCGGTGTGGAAAATTTAAAACCGGAAAAATCCAAAAGCGTAAGTACAGGATTTACATTCAAAATTCCATCGGCCAATATTACGATTGCTACTGATGCTTATTTTACAAGAATCGACGACAGGGTAGTTTTAACGGGTCAGTATTCAAGACCAACAGACGCACAAATTGGAGGGGCAACATCACCGGAGCAGGCAGAAGCCTTAACATTATTTCAGGAAGCATTTGATTTAAAAGGTGTGGAAAGAGCTTCTTTCTGGACCAACGGAATCAACTCTGAAACAAAAGGAGTAGATGTCGTGATTTCTCAGAAATATGATGTGATTCAGGATTTCACTATTAGAAATGATTTTGCAATCAGTTATAATGAAACTAAAAGAGTAGGCGATTTAAATGTTCCGCAGTCTATTATTAATGCCGGCGGAGAACCTTTTAAATACTCCTTTTTTCCGGAGTCCAGCAGAGTGTATCTGGAAGAAGCAATTCCGAAACTGAAAGCCAATTTAACAACGACTTTCAATATCAAAAAACTGGATATTTATTTAAGAAACAGTTATTTCGGAAAAGTGACTGATCCGGGGGCGACAGATGTAAACTTAGACGGGTTTTCTTCCGTGTACGAGCATCCGGAATACAGCGCAAAAATTGTAACTGATTTATCTTTCGGATATCAGATCAGTGAAAAATTCAGAGTGACACTTGGTGTTAATAATATAGGTGATGTTTATCCGGACAGAAATAATCCGTCAACACCGGCCTTTACGAACACAACCCCAACATTTTCACCGGCTCCGAGTACAGATTTAACGAATGCCAATCAGTTTGCATACTCCAGAGCAGTTTCGCAATTCGGGTTAAACGGAAGATTTGGTTTCGCGCGTTTGAGTTTTAAATTTTAAATAAAAAAATCCCTTTCAGGTCAAAATACAGCAAAGCCTGATCTGAAAGGGATTTACAAAGAATTTCAGAAAAATTTTCAACGCTGAATTCTTTTTAAATGTTAAATTATAGGTTTCTGTTTGGTAGTTAGAAAATAGTTATTATATTTACTCTATCAAATTAGTAGAATTAAAAAATAAAGTGTTTTAAATTAATACAATTTTATAAAATGAAAACAATTGCAGACAAAATGATAATATGTTGTATGATGCGTAAATGCGCCCCGATCTGCTGTTGCCAAAAGTGAAAGATAAATCTTTGTTATAGTTACAACTATAAACCCTTTTGGTCAGCCAGCCAAAAGGGTTTTTTATTTCAACATTTTTAAAATCAAAATCATGAAAACAACAAATAAATATTCAAAAACAATACAATGGTTGTCGGATACAGCGTCTCAAAGCAGCATCAATTCGATAGCAGGTACACAAACAGAAAGAACGCTACGCAAGGAAGAGTCTTCTTTAAGAGGCCGGAAGTCTTTACTGTTTCAAATTTATGAACTTGGAGAAAAAAAACTTTCCAATTAAAATAAGCCAATCACAATTCAACATACCATTTAACAATATAAAAAATAAGAAATCATGAGCACACCAAAATTTGCAACAAACGCACTACACGCAGGACACGATGTTACTAAAAACGGGGGAACAAGAGCGGTGCCCATTTATCAGACATCTTCTTATGTCTTTAACAATTCAGATCATGCAGCCAATTTATTTGGACTTGCCGAATCCGGATTTATCTACACCCGATTAAACAATCCTACAAATGATATTCTGGAACAACGACTGGCAGCGTTAGAAGGCGGAATTGCAGCTGTTGTTACCGCTTCCGGCGCATCGGCAATTGCAACCACTTTCCTGACCTTGCTGAAAGCAGGCGATCATATTGTAGCATCAAACAGTTTATATGGCGGAACATACAACTTATTGAAAGTGACTTTGCCGAGATTAGGAATCACAACGACGTTTGTGGATCCGTCTGATGCAAAAAACTTCACCAAATCAGCAAAAGAAAACACAAGAGCTTTCTTTGTAGAATCCTTAGGGAATCCAAAATTAGATGTATTGGATCTTAAAGCGATTTCGGCAGAAGCCAAAGCCTTCCAAGTGCCTTTTATTGTAGACAATACAGTTGCTACTCCTTATTTATTGAAACCAATCGAATACGGAGCAAATATCGTCATTCATTCTCTGACCAAATATATTTCAGGAAACGGAACTTCATTAGGAGGTGCTATCATTGATGCCGGAACTTTTGACTGGTCCAACGGAAAATTTCCTGAATTTACGGAACCTTCAGCAGGATATCATGGTTTGGTGTACCATGAAGCTCTGGGAAATGCAGCTTTCATTGCAAAAGCAAGAATAGAAGGTTTACGTGATTTTGGTTCTGCTTTGAGTCCGTTCAATGCCTTTCAGATCATTCAGGGATTAGAAACATTGCCAATCCGAATTAAGAAACACAGCGAAAATGCTTTGGCTCTGGCCGAATGGCTAGAGAAACAGGAAGAAGTAGTCTGGGTAAATTATCCGGGTCTGAAATCAAACAAATATTTTGATCTGGCCCAGAAATATCTTCCTGAGGGACAAAGCGGAATTATCACTTTCGGATTAAAAGGCGGTTTTGATGCCGCTAAAAAAGTGGTGGACGAAACTAAATTATTCTCTCTTCTGGCGAATATCGGCGATACCAAATCACTGATTATTCATCCGGCAAGCACCACACATCAGCAATTGACAGATGCGGAACAACTGGAAACAGGAGTTTCTAAAGATTTGGTTCGTCTTTCTGTCGGAATCGAGGATATCGAGGATTTAATTGCCGATCTGCAAACTGTTTTTGCAAGCGTTACGCAATCGCAATACAGCATTAAAAATTAGGTTTTTTTGTTTTTTGTTTGAAAAATTGCCTTTAGCAATGTGAGTTTTGCTAGAGGTGATTTTTTATGAAAAACATTCATTATAAAGGTTTGAAAAATAAAATTTTAAACCATAAGTATTATAAGTCATTTAAAATTGGGCTTGCTTTACTTAACTGAAATTATAATAGTTTACTTAACCTAAAAATGGTTTTTAAAAATTAAAATTATGTCAAAGCTTAGAATAAATATTATCCTTTTTGGAATTGGTAATATCGGGAGCACTTTAATCAATCAGATTATCGAAAGTCAGGAGTTTTTTCTTCAGAACAGAAACATTGATTTTCATTTTCCGATTATCACCAATTCAACCGTTGCTTTTTTCGAGAAAGAAGGCGTAGGATATGCATGGGAAACCAATTTTGTTCAACTGGCAGTGCCTTTTAGAGTCGAGGATATTGTTGAATTTGCCAAAGAAAATGAATTCGAAAACTTAATTGCCGTTGATGCCACAGCGAGTGATGAATTGATCAGTCATTATAACACCTTAATTCAGAACGGTTTTAATATTGTTGCGGTAAATAAAAAAGCCAATACTTTACCAATCGAACTTTATAAAGAAATAAGGCAGAATCTGAAAAAGTACGATAAAGAGTTTTTGTATGAAACTTCGGTTGATACCGGATTTCCGGTTTTACAGACGCTAAGGGACTTGTATTCTTCAGGAGAAAAAATCACTAAGATAAGAGGCGTTTTTTCAGACAACCTGAGTTATGTCTTTAATCGGTTTTCGTCAGATGAAACTTCTTTTTCTTCAATCTTAAAAGATGCCAGTCTTTTAGGTTTCATGCGTTCTACTTTCAAGGAAGATTTATCGGGAAATGATACGGCAAGAAAATTATTGATCTTAACGAGGGAAATTGGAAAAGATTTTGAGCTTTCTGACATTAAAATCAATTCATTGATAAAAGAAGAATACCTGGAGAAAAACGGTACGCTGAATAAAGAAGCGATTGACAGATCCTTCAAGATTGCCAAAATTACCCAGGCTGATAATCATGTGCTTCGATATGTGGGGGAATTTGATGTTCAGAAAAATACGCTTGAAGTGAAATTGATCTCCGAACCGGTCACATCGGCCATAGGACAATTAAAAGGTTCTGACACGATTTTTGAAATCTTCACGCAGTCTTACGCGGACGTCCCAATTGTAATCAAAAGTGCATCAGCTTGTAAGCAGGCAATCTCCCGCGGAATTATTAGTGACATTTTGAAAGTAGCGGAGAAGATTAAAAATAAAGAAGCAGTTTGGCTGTAAAGTATTCTTAATGAGTAAATAAGAAAAAAAAGTTCTTTGATTAACTGATTTGAGAAGATAAATTAGAAAGACAAAAGTGTTTAATTGTAGGTTTTAACTTAGTTATATTGAAATTATTTTTTTGTAAGATGTTTTTTAACGTTAAAAGAGTGTTTTTTAACGTTTTTTGTAATTAAATTCTTCATTTTTATTTGTGTAATTAAAATAATATTTGCATATTTGTTAAACCCAAAAGCTACTAAATCAAATGAATTTAAATGTCTACAAAATGTTTTGTGCCATTTCGGTTAAAACCGTTGGGAAGTCTATTGCTTAAAATTGTAAAACAATAAAAATATAGCAAAGCCTCCCGAAATTTTTGAGAGGCTTTTTAAATTTATACAGATGCAGAAATTTTTTAAAATAACAAATAATTCACAGATGAATAAGTCCCTACAGATGAACAAGATGTTTAGCGTCGCACGTATTTGTGCATGCGTCTGTTGATACTAAAAGAATATACAAGTTGTAAAAAACTTAAACCCTTTTGGTATTGTGACCCAAAAGGGTTTTTTTATTCCTTTTGACAGGGTAACAATTAAATAAACAAATAATAAAGATAAAACGATAACTTACTTAAACTTAAATACTATGAGCACATTAAACTACCTGACAAAGAAATTTTCTGCATTGAAAAACCTGAGAGAAAAAAGAAACAATCCGCCGCCGCCGGTAAATGAATTGGCTCATCCAAGCTTCGGAATTACGGAAACAGATAAAAACGCAGAAAAAAAAGCACCAAATTCATTATTGTTTTTGATGTATTCTAAAGAAAATGAAACACTTTTCATTTAAATCGAAAAGCATCATCAGATAGGGGTAATCCTGCTTAATTTTACTGGGCGCAACGTTCGGTGATTTTTTGCGTACCATAGTTTTAGATTGAATTATATTCAGGAATTTGAAGAATCAATTCAGATAAATTTGCTTGTTTAAGAAAATAGTAGTTAATTTGCACCGTTAAGTTCAGACACGTATTGAAATGTTATAAAGAAAGGACGAGGGATTAGACCCGATGAATCCTTAGCAACCCTTCGTTAATTCGAAGAAGGTGCTGCATTCTACCACGCCAAACGTGGAAAGATAACAACAAGAATTTGTCTGGTTCCGTCCAGACTTTCTTTCTAATATTTCCTCATACAAATCAATAATACAACAGATTTGAAATTGGAAAATATACCAAACCCTATAGACATTCAAAATTTCACCACAGAAAATGGTGCGGTTTACCATTCGTTACCCTTAAGTTTTACCATTGCCGGCTTGTCCTTACACAGCGCACCCGTTGTTTTGGTTAATCATGCCCTGACAGGAAATGCTGAGGTTACCGGTGAAAATGGATGGTGGAATGACTTAATCGGACCTGATAAAACCATAGATACTAATCTTTACACCGTATTAGCATTTAATGTTCCGGGTAACGGAGCTGATTCCTTTGTCATTGAAAAGTATCAGGATTTTACCACCAGGGATGTTGCCGCAATTTTTATAAAAGGACTTGAATTTCTAAAAATAGAACAGGTGCATACCATCATCGGAGGTTCCGTGGGAGGTGGAATTGCCTGGGAGATGCTGGCACTTGAACCTGACATTACTCAAAATTTAATACCTATTGCAACAGACTGGAAATCGACAGACTGGATGATTGCGAATTGTTATTTACAGGAACAAATCCTGAACAATTCCTCAAGACCCATAGAAGATGCCCGAATTCATGCAATGCTGTGTTACAGGTCTCCGGAATCCTTCAAAGAAAAATTTCAACGCACTGTCAATACCAGTCTTTCAATCTTTAATATAGAAAGCTGGCTGGCACATCACGGAGAAAAATTGCAAAAGAGATACCAATTATCATCCTATAAACTGATGAATCAATTGCTCAAAACCATAGATATTACCAGAAACAGTGCCGATTTTGAGACATTGTTGTCTAAAACAAATGCTGATATTCATATTATCGGAATCAATTCAGATTTGTTTTTTACGGCAAAAGAAAATCGGGAAACGTATCAGGAATTAAAAAAAATCAAAGACAATGTTTATTACAGCGAAATAGATTCCGTACACGGACATGACGCTTTCTTAATCGAGTACAAACAATTAGACCATTTACTTGCCGATATTTTTAAGGCAGAAACAATAAAAAGATAAAATGAAAATATTAAAATTTGGCGGCAGATCACTATCAAACGGAGAAGGACTTAACAAAGTTGTTTCGATTATTACAGATAAAATAAATCAGGGCGAGAAAATTGCCGTTGTGGTTTCTGCCCGCGGAAATGCTACTGATGAATTAGAAGATATTTTAACAATTGCCTCTAAAAATGGAAATTACAAGCCGTTATTAGAAAGTTTTAAAACCTATCAGATTTCAGATTATCCACAGGTTGATTTTTCGGAAGAATTTAATGTGCTGGATAAACTTTTTGAAGGAGTCAGCCTAATTGGTGATTACAGTAACAAAATCAAAGATCAGATTTTATCTAAAGGTGAATTGCTTTCGGCTAAATTACTGACTGCAATTTTGATTGAAAAAGGGATTCCTGCCAATTTTGTAGACACTAGGGAATTATTGAAAACGGATTCAAAATTTGGTGATGCACAGCCTTTAGAACAGCTTTCCAAGAAAAATGTGGTCAATTATTTCAAACAGCATAACGGAGAAACCGTAAATATTGTAACTGGATTTATTGGTTCAAACAACAATAACGATACCACCACTTTAGGAAGAAACGGAAGTAATTATACGGCTTCGTTAATTGCTAATTATTTAAATGCCGAAGAGCTTCAGAACTTCACACACGTTGACGGAATTTACACCGCAAACCCGGATTTGGTTGCCGACGCAAAAAAAATCGAATATTTGTCTTTCAACGAAGCCAACGAGCTGGCTAATTTCGGAGCAACAATCCTTCATGCTAAAACGATAATTCCGTTACTGGAGAAAAATATTCCGTTGCGAATTTTAAATACGTTTAATCACGAAAACAGAGGTACATTAATTACTTCTGATGCTACGAAAGAAGGAATTAAAACACTTTCTGTTCTTGAAAATGTTTCGCTGGTAAATCTTGAAGGCCGCGGATTATTGGGGAAAGCAGGTGTTGATGCCCGAATTTTTAAAGTAATGGGCGATCATAATATCAGTGTAAGTATCATTTCTCAGGGTTCTTCAGAAAGAGGAATCGGTCTGGTTGTGGCCACTGATAAAGCTACATTGGCAATGGTTGAATTAGAAAAAGAGTTCGAAAATGACTTTTATTCCAAAGACGTAAATCAAATTACGGTAACGGACAACGTTTCGGTTATTTCGATTATCGGACAGGATTTAAGTACGTTTCATAAACCCTACACCGCTTTAATCAAGAATAAAATTGTTCCGATACTCTTCAACAACACCGTTACCGGTAAAAACGTGAGTTTGGTGGTTAAGAAATCAGAATTGAACAGAGCGCTAAGTGTAATTCACGGAGAAATTTTCGGAGTTTCCAAAAAAATAAATATTGCGATTTTTGGTCACGGATTAGTGGGGGGAACTTTAATCAATCAGATATTAGAATCAACAACAGCAATTGAAAAACGCAAAGGAATTAAACTTAATGTTTTCGCTATTGCCAATTCCAAAAAAGTAATTTTAAACAAAAAAGGCGTAACTTCAGATTGGAAAAATGAGATTCAGAATAAGGGAGTTGCCTACACTATAAAAGATGTGATTGCCTATGCAGATGAGCACCATTTAGAAAACTTAATTGCAATTGATAATACGGCAAGTGCCACTTTTGTAGAAAATTATATTTCACTGATTGAAAGTAGTTTTGACCTTATTTCATCCAATAAAGTGGCGAATACACTAAGCTATGGTTTCTATAAGGAACTGAGAAAATCTTTGTCGGACAATCAAAAAAATTATCTCTATGAAACCAATGTTGGCGCAGGATTGCCTTTAATTGACACCATAAAACTATTACACCTTTCGGGTGAAAATATTACGAAAATAAAAGGAGTTTTCTCCGGAACCCTGAGTTACTTATTCAATAATTTCTCTGCAAAAGGCGTTCCGTTTAGCCAGATTTTACAGGAAGCAATTGATAACGGTTATACAGAACCGGATCCGCGTGAAGATTTATGCGGAAATGACGTAGGAAGAAAATTATTGATTTTGGCAAGGGAACTGGATTTGCAAAATGAGTTTGAAGAAATCTCAATTCAGAACCTTATTCCGGAACATTTAAGAGACGGAAATGTTTCCGATTTCCTGACTAAATTAAAAGAATTCGATCTAATTTACGAAAAGATAAAAGCGGATCAAAAACCAAATCACGTATTACGATATATCGGAGAATTGTCGGGTGATTTGCAAAACGACAAAGGAATTCTGGAGGTAAAATTAGTTTCAGTTCCTTCAGACACTGCTTTAGGCGGATTGAAAGGTTCTGATTCTTTCTTTGAAATCTATACAGAATCGTACGGAGACCGACCAATCGTAATTCAGGGAGCAGGTGCAGGCTCTGCGGTTACAGCGAGAGGCGTTTTCGGAGATATTTTGAGATTATCAGACAAGGAGTAGTGATTTTAGATTTCTACAGTTGAGAAGTTAAAGTAAATTTTAAAAATTAAAAAAATAAAGAATTTGAAATTTTCAAATTCTCCATGCCCCAAATAAATCAACCTAAAAAAATAATGAAAAAAATCTATCTCCTTTTATGTCTGATATCTTTTACGATGCAGGCAAAATATTATGAAGCTGTTTTAACTTTTGAAAACGGAACGGTTAAAAAAGGATTTGCAGAGCTCGTTGAAATAAATAGTTCTAAAGTTAAATTCAGGCTTACTGAAAAGGGAGATACAGAGAAAATTTTGAGTGAAGAGCTTAAAAAAGTCGAGTATGTGGATAAGGATGGGAATAAATATCAGGCAGAAAGATTATTTGTTCTTCAGGACAAAGGAGAGAAAGGCGTTAAGAAAAGCAGTGATAAATCCTGGTTGTACGTAATTTATGCTAATGGCATTAAACTTACGGTAGACGCGCTTCAATCCACTTTCAGGTATAATCCTGTTAACGGTACTTCAACGGGATCCGGAGGAGGTACCATGCTTTATATGGGAAAGGAAAAAGAGGATGGTGTTTATTTTGTCTATATGTTGTCGGCAATGATGTCTGTAAATGTAGGAATGGATAAAGCGGTAAGAAATATTTCAAGCCTTCAGTTTAAAGATTGTCCGGCTTTTTTAGAAGCTGTAAATGCTGAAAATTTCAAAAAAAATACTTTAGCCAATCGTATTATTGAGCTTTATGAAAAAAGCAATTGTAATAAAAAAGAAGTAGTTAAAGCTAAAACGCAGGAAACAAAAGTAAAAGCTAAAACAAAAGCTAAAAAGAAATAGCACATTTCTAAATTTAAAATATTCCTGAGTTCCCATTTTGGAATTCAAAAAACAAAAAACACAACAAAAAACAAAAAAATGAAAGTAACCTTAAACAGAGTAAATGACGCATTTCATTTTAAATTAAAAAATGAACGGGGTCATGTAGTCGATGTGGACAGCAGAGCCGAATTTGGAGGAAGCGATTTAGGCGCAAGTCCAATGGAGCTTGTTCTAATGGGCGTTGCAGGATGCAGTGCTATCGATATGATTTCGATTTTAAAGAAACAACGTCAGGAAATAACCTCTTTTAATGCTGAGGTAGAAGGACTTCGTGTTCAGATAGACGAAGCAAAACCTTTTAAGGAAATCAATGTGGTTTTCTACTTAGAAGGTGACATCAATCCGGAAAAGGCACATCGTGCTGCACAGCTTTCTTTCGAGAAATACTGTTCAGTAGCCAAAACGGTTGAACCAACTGCTACAATACAATACAAAGTTGTACTGAATGATACAGAATTAGGAAATTAGAGAATTAGATAATTCTCAAATAATGAAAATTCGCATCAAATTCCTTAGTGAATCTTTGTGAAATTTAAAAAGTGATGATTTGTACTCATTAGCGCAATTCATGTTAAACAAAAAAAAAATGAACGAACAAGAATTTGGTTTTGAAACACAGGCCATAAGAACACAATTAGAAAGATCTCAGTATCTGGAGCATTCGGTGCCCTTATACTTATCGTCAAGCTTTGTATTTGAAGATGCAGAAGATATGAGAGCTTCATTTACAGAAGAAAAAGAGAGGAATATTTACAGCCGTTTCAGTAACCCGAATACGACTGAATTTGTAGATAAAATATGCAAAATGGAAGGTGCTGAAGCCGGATATGCCTTTGCTACCGGAATGGCAGCCGTTTATTCCACTTTTGCAGCCTTGCTAAATGCAGGCGATCATATTGTATCTGCGAGCAGTGTGTTTGGTTCGACGCATGCGTTGTTTATGACGTATTTCCCAAAATGGAATATCGAAACTTCGTATTTTGAGATCAACAAACCGGAAACGATAGAGAGTTTCATTAAGCCTAATACTAAAATATTATACGCGGAGTCCCCTACAAATCCCGGTGTAGATATAATTGATCTGCAATTGTTGGGAGACATTGCCAAAAAACACAATCTGATTTTAATTATTGATAACTGTTTTGCAACACCTTATCTGCAGCAGCCAATTAAGTTTGGAGCGCATTTGGTAGTGCATTCAGCAACCAAATTAATTGACGGCCAGGGTCGTGTTTTAGGCGGAGTGACAGTAGGAAGCGAAGATTTGATCCGACAGATTTATTTATTTTCAAGAAATACAGGTCCGGCTTTGTCTCCGTTTAATGCGTGGATTTTATCTAAAAGTTTGGAAACTCTCGCCATTCGTGTAGAAAAACACTGCGAAAATGCTTTAAAAGTAGCGCAATTTTTAGAAGCGCATCCGAATGTGAGTAGTGTCAAATATCCGTTTTTGAAATCACATCCCCAATATGAAATCGCCAAAAAGCAGATGCTTTTAGGAGGTAATATTATTGCGTTTGAAATCAAAGGCGGAATAGAAGCCGGACGAAAGTTTTTAGATAAAATAAAACTCTGCTCACTTTCTGCTAACATTGGAGATACCCGATCAATTGTTACGCATCCGGCTTCAACAACACACAGCAAGTTGTCTGAAGAAGATCAACTGGCGGTTGGTATTACACAAGGTTTAGTGCGTGTTTCCGTAGGTTTAGAAACCGTAAAGGATGTAATAGCCGATTTAGAGCAGGCGCTTTCTTAAATAAATTTCAGACTTTAGATTTCTGATTTTAGATTGTTAGAAATCCATAAAGCAAATTATAAATAACGATTTTTGGCTGTAATTTAATTACGGTTAAAAATCGTTATTCTTTTTATTGTGGTTTGGCTAAAAAGTATATTTTTGTTTGGGCTAAAATTTAAATAGTATTAGTAATCACAAACTTAAAACCAAACCAAACATGAGTAACGCTACTTACATTCTTGATGACAAATTATTAGTTTCAGGCGGACAAAGATTTCTTAATTATCTTTTGGATAATATTTTTATTCTCGCCTTACTCTTTCTTTTGGCTGCTTTTTTAGGATTTTTCGGAGCTCTTTTAGGGTTGAACGGATTCGTGAACCGGATGGGTAACATTGGTGATTTAGAAGGAAGAATACTTTTTATTCTTTTCACGATTATTTATTACACCGTTACCGAAGGTTTGTTTGGAAGATCTCTGGCTAAACTAATCACAGGTACAATTGTAGTGGATGAAAATGGTGAAAAACCTGATTTTGGGACTATTCTTAAAAGAAGTTTATGCAGAATAATTCCTTTTGACGGGCTTTCGTTTTTAGGAAGTTCAGGAAGAGGATGGCATGATTCAATGTCTGATACTTATGTAGTGAATAAAAAAGCTTTAGATGAAGAAGTAAAAATATTCCATGAATTTAACTTAATTGGTGTTCAGGAAATAGAAGCATAAAAAAATGAAAATTATTAGATTAAAAAATAAAGATCAAAACGGGAGTGCTTTTATAGATATTCTTGAAAAGAAATTACTAACTTCTGATCGTGATCGCTTCTTTAACTGTATTATTGATTTTGCTTTTATTCTTATTACTATATTCCTTGTTACATTGATTGTTGTAATTACGGGTAATATTTTACAATTGGATATATATAGAATGTGGGGAGAAATTCTGATTCATCTTGGCTTCGTAGGAACGTATCTTTCTTTTGCAATGGTTTACTATTTTATTTTTGAGAGTTTTTCCGGCAGAACTTTAGGTAAAATAATGACAGGTAGTATTGTAATTAATGAATATGGATTAAAACCTGGTTTTGGTATTATTTTCAAAAGAACATTATGTCGTTTTATTCCTTTTGATGCTTTATCCTTTTTAGGAGAATCAGGAAGAATGTGGCATGATTCTCTTTCTAATACATATGTAGTTGAAAAAGATGTCTTAGAGGATGAAATGAAATTACAGGATTTGAATTTAATTGGAGTTAAAGAAGTAATTTGATAGGTAAAGTAGAATTTAAATTTCATATTTTTATTATTCTCATATAAAAAGCATATTTTTGTTACTTAAAATATACAGTTTGATGATTTGGATAAAAATCTAAAATCAACACTCTAAAATCTAAAATATTTAAAAGTGCTTTCAAAGAAAACAAAATACGGAATCAAAGCTTTAACTTATTTAGCAAGACGCGAGAATAACGAACCTGTACAAATTGCTGAAATTGCAAAGAGCGAACATATTTCAATTAAATTCCTGGAAAGTATTTTGTTGCTGCTAAGAAACTCCGGTTTTCTTGGTGCTAAAAAAGGAAAAGGCGGCGGGTATTACTTAATTAAAGATCCGAAAGATATCAGTATGGCCAAAGTGTACCGTATTTTGGAAGGTCCGATTGCATTGCTTCCGTGTGCAAGCCACAATTTTTATGAAAAATGCGATGATTGCGATGATGAAACAAACTGCGCAGCAAGACGCTTAATGACTGAGGTTAGAGATAATACACTTAAAATACTGGAAAGTAATTCGTTGGCAGATATTGCTTTCTAAGATTCATAAAACTTTTCTAAGAAATAAAAATAAAAAGGTTTAAAAAATCAATTTATAACCTACCATAAACAACATTACGGCAATAGCGTTTCTGAGGAATAAATCAGGAACTTTTCCGCTTAGCATGCTTCCGATGTAAATTCCGGGCAGAGAACCCAATAGTAATTGTCCAAGTAAAACCAAATCCAGATTTCCCATTGAGGCATGCCCTATTCCTGCCACAAGCGTTAAGGGTACAGCGTGCGCGATTTCAGTTCCTACTAATTTAGGAGTAGGCAGCAGAGGATACAGGAAAAATAAAGTCACTGTTCCTAATGCACCCGCACCAATCGAAGTAAGCGTTACCGTAGCGCCTAATAGTACACCAATGGCAACAGTCAGTACATTCTGAGTAGTACTCTCTTTGTGAAATCTGTCGCCGGCATGTTTTTTTGAAAACTTCATAATTCTATTCTTAAACAAAATCGCTACAGAAGTAAAAAGCAATGCCCAGCCTAAACTGTATTTAATTAAAGCATTTAGTGTTGTAATATCGGTTTTGATACTTTCTAATATCCATAAAGTGAGTAAGGCAGCCGGGACACTTCCAAGAGAAAGCCAGCCTGTAATCTTCCAGTTAATATTGCTTTTTTTATTATGGACATATACACCGCCCATTTTGGTAAAAGCGGCATACAATAAATCAGTACCAACTGCTGTTGTAGGAGGAATGTTGAACCACAATAAAATCGGAGTCATCAGAGAACCGCCGCCCACACCAGTCAATCCTACTATAAAACCCACGAATAAACCCGCGATTACAAGTCCTATTTGAAAATCCATAAATAAAAATTTTGCCAAAAATAACAACTAATTCACTATAATCCTATCGATTTTATAGACATTATATGAAGTATTACGTAAATACTTTGCTAAGCCTGTGTTTTTTAGTTCTTTAATAGGCTATGTGATTCTGAATTGTTATCAAATTTATAAAGAAAAGTAAGTTTTATTTTAAATGTTTGAGATTCAGCTCTTTTTTGAATTAAAAAATCCAAATATTATTTTGTTATTTACAAATAAATACTATTTTTGCATAGTAATCTACTAAGCCGATAGGGTAATGGATTAAAAAAAAGACATTTCAAAAAAAATATGGAGAAAGGATTGGAAATAAACGCAGTTGAAGTAAAGTCTGAAGTTTCTTTAAAAGAGAGATTATGGATTATCATTCCGGTTGTATTATTAATTGGTTTATTGATAACACTGGGTTATAATCATTATTCGGAATTTACCTGGAATGGATTTGTAGCAGGATTTAATCAGGAGCTTTTGGTTTTTTTCTTAATTGGTGTTTTTGCCCAATTGGTAGACGGTACTTTAGGAATGGGTTACGGAGCAACTTCCACTTCATTTTTACTGGCTTACGGAGTTCCGCCGGTTGTGAGCAGCACTGCGGTTCACGTGTCTGAAATGTTTACAACGGGAGCATCGGCACTTTCACATCACCGATTTGGGAACATCAATAAAAAGCTGGTAAAACATTTGCTGATTCCGGGAGTTTTAGGTTCCATAACAGGAGCGTATTTATTGGCAGATGTCATTAATGGCGATGTTATCAAGCCTTTTATTGCAGTTTACATGATTATTTTGGCTGTTATCATTATCAAAAAGGCCCTGAAAAAAAACATTATAAAAAAGAAAACTAAAAAATTAAGTGTTTTAGCTGTTTTTGGAGGTTTTATGGATTCAGTTGGCGGTGGTGGCTGGGGGCCAATTGTGACTTCAACATTATTAGGAAGAGGAAGAAATCCGAGATACACTATTGGTTCGGTAAATGCAGCAGAGTTTGCGATTTCATTTGCAAGTGGTATCACTTTCATGCTCTTTGGCGGAATCCACGGATGGCAGGTGATTATCGGTTTGATTTTGGGAGGCGTAATTTCGGCACCATTAGCAGCATTTTTAATAAATAAAATCAAAAGAAAACCAATGATGATTGCGGTTGGAATACTAATCATTTTATTGAGTTTAAAAACATTATCTAAATTATTATAAAATAAGTTTAGAAGGGAAAGAGAATATGAGTACGACAGTTACAGAATTATTATTAGAAAAAACGAAAGACTTTACACTGGAGCAAACATTGGCTTTTTTGGCTGATGAATATCCGGGGAAAGTAATTTTTTCAACTTCATTTGGACAGGAAGATCAGGTAATTACTGATTTTATCTTTAAAAATGATTTGGCAATCACGGTTTTTACCTTGGATACCGGAAGATTATTTCAGGAAACATATGATGTTTTTCACAGAACATTAAAAAAGTATAAAAAACAGATTGAGGTTTATTTTCCGGAAGCAGCAGCGGTAGAAAATTTACTTCAGACCAAAGGCCCGAACAGTTTTTATGATTCGGTTGAAAACAGAAAAGAATGCTGTTTTATCCGAAAAGTCGTTCCGCTAAGAAAAGCTTTATCCGGAAATGCAGTCTGGATTACAGGTTTAAGAGCCGAGCAATCCGAAAACAGACATGATTTAAATCTGTTTGAATATGACGGAGGTTTTGAAATCATAAAATTCAATCCGCTATTAAAATGGAGTTTAGAAGAAGTAGAAAATCACCTGAAAGAATTTAATGTTCCGCAGAATGCCCTGCACAAAGAAGGTTTCGTAAGTATTGGCTGTGCGCCTTGTACCAGAGCCATTTTTCCTGGAGAAGATATCAGAGCCGGAAGATGGTGGTGGGAATCGAGTCATAAGGAATGTGGTTTGCATGGGGCAAAGAAAGAGTAGTCAGCTGGAGAAAATAGAGGAAAGAATAAAGAGAATAGAACAAAGAGTAAAGAATCAAGAATTAAGATTGGAGCAACGGATTTTTAACCTGTTGAACAAAAAGAAACAAAAAAACAGAATAACGAGAGTTTAAGATTTTAGACAAGGTAAAATAACCTGAAACCTGAAACCTGAAACCTGAAACAAAAAAACACAATGAGTTCAGTATTAAAAACAAACGCTTTAGAGAGTGAAGCCATATACATTTTCAGAGAAGTAATATCGCAATTTGACAAACCGGTTTTACTTTTCTCGGGAGGGAAAGATTCTATAACACTAGTTCGCTTGGCCCAAAAAGCCTTTTTTCCTGCAAAGATTCCGTTTCCTCTTTTACACGTTGATACGGGACACAATTTTCCTGAAACCATTGCTTTCAGAGATAAATTGGTAGAAGAATTAGGGCTAGAGCTGATCGTTCGTAATGTTCAGGATGCTATTGATGAAGGAAAAGTAGTGGAAGAAACCGGAAAATATTCCAGTAGAAACAGCTTACAGACGATCACACTTTTAGATGCCATCGAAGAATTTAAGTTTGATGCCTGCATCGGTGGAGCGCGTCGTGATGAAGAAAAAGCAAGAGCAAAAGAGCGTATTTTTTCAGTTCGTGATGATTTCGGTCAGTGGGACGAAAAAAATCAACGTCCGGAGTTATTTGATATTTTGAATGGAAAAATAGAAAATGGTCAGAACGTTCGTGTTTTTCCAATTTCAAACTGGACAGAGTTAGACGTCTGGAGCTATATTGAGAAAGAGCACATCGAAATTCCGTCCATCTATTTTTCACATAAAAGAAAGGTTTTTTTGAGAGACGGTTTAATTTGGTCACATTCTCCTTTTGTGTACCAGGAAGAAGACGAACAAATCGAAGAACGAATTGTTCGCTTCAGAACCGTTGGAGATATGACTTGTACAGCCGCAGTGGATTCTTATGCCGCAACCATTCAGGAAGTAGTAGGGGAAATCAGAACTTCAACCATTTCTGAAAGAGGTGCCAGAATTGATGATAAGCGTTCTGAAGCCGCAATGGAGAAAAGAAAACAACAGGGATACTTTTAGTAGTTGACAGTTGATGGTTTTAACTTGATAGTTTTAAGTTGATAGTTTTATCGTTTAGCCCAACCAATTTATAAAAAGTAGTTTCAATATTTGAAGGTTTTAGTTAACGGCTTGAAGCAAACAACTAACAACCAACAACCAATAACAAAAAAAATGGAAGTTTTAAAAATAGCAACAGCAGGAAGTGTAGATGACGGAAAAAGTACTTTGATCGGAAGATTATTGTACGATACAAAATCATTGACTACGGATAAGATTGAAGCAATCGAAAAAAGCAGCAAACAAAAAGGATACGATTATCTTGATTTCTCATTGGCAACAGATGGTTTGGTAGCCGAAAGGGAACAGGGAATCACGATTGATGTAGCGCATATTTATTTTTCGACTGCAAAGAAAAGTTACATCATTGCCGATACTCCGGGTCATGTGGAATATACCAGAAACATGGTTACGGGAGCTTCAACTTCTCAGGTTTCTATTATTTTGATCGATGCCAGAAAAGGGGTAATTGAGCAAACTTACCGTCACTTTTTTATCAATAATTTATTGAGAGTAAAAGAGGTGATTGTAGCGATCAACAAAATGGATTTAGTGGATTATTCGGAAGAAGTTTTCAATAAAATCAAAGCCGATTTCCAGGCATTAAACGCTAAAAGTACTTTCAAAGAACAAAACGTAAGTTACATTCCGTTAAGTGCGATTAACGGTGGAAATGTAGTCGATAAATCAGAAAACATGACTTGGTACGACGGTCAGACGGTTCTGGAACATTTAGAAGGATTGCATTCTTCGGATGTTTTTGAAGCCGGAAAAGCCCGTTTCCCGGTTCAGACTGTAATTCGTCCTAAAACAGAAGAGTATCATGATTTTAGAGGATATGCCGGAAAACTGTACGGTAATTCAATAAAAGTAGGAGATGCGGTTACAGTTTTGCCTTCTTTAACAGAATCAAAAGTATCTAAAATTCACTTTTTCGATAAAACATATGATGAAGCCGTTGCAGGTTCATCTATCACCATCGAATTAGAAAATGATATCAATGTGACAAGAGGCGATATGATTGTAAAGTCATCTGAGCTTCCAAAAATTGACAAAGAAATCAGCACAACAGTATGTTGGATGGATAGTAAAAAACTGGTTGCGGGTACCAAATATATTGTACAACATAATACCAACTCCGTTTTGGCGAAAGTGGAAAGTATCAAAAATACGATCTCAACGGACTATTCCGGAACCAAAGAAGCCACACAATTAGCCATCAACGAAATTGGAGAAGTAACAATCAAATTAAGCAAGCCTTTATATTTTGATGCCTACAACGACAATAAATCAAACGGAGCGTTTATCCTGATTGATACAGCGACAAACACCACAGCAGGAGTAGGATTTATTAGATAGTTGATAGTTTTTGGTTTTTAGTTGATAGTTATCCTGCCAACAACCAACCATAAACAACCAACCATAAACTATAAACTAAGAGAAATGGAAAGTTTTAGAACAGAAATAGAAAATCCGATAGTTCAGAAAGAGATTATCGATCTTGAAAAAAAGATTCACTTATTCCGTGGAGGAAAAATTGATGATGAGCGTTTTCGTAGTCTTCGTTTAGCGCGAGGCATTTACGGTCAGCGTCAGGAAGGTGTACAAATGATTCGTATTAAATTGCCATACGGTAAAGTGACGAGCGAACAATTGGTGCGTATTACCAAAGTTTCTGATGAATATTCAACAGGGCGTTTGCACATTACAACCCGTCAGGACATTCAGATTCACTACGTAAGTTTAGACAGAACTCCGGAACTTTGGGCAAATCTGGCTAAAGACGATATTACGTTACGTGAAGCTTGCGGAAACACCGTTAGAAATATTACAGGAAGCGAACTGGCAGGTGTAGACGTAAACGAACCGTTTGACGTTTCGCCTTATGCACACGGACTTTTTCAATACCTGTTAAGGAATCCGATTTGTCAGGAAATGGGACGTAAGTTTAAAATTTCGTTCTCATCATCAGAAGAAGATACCGCTTTGAGTTATTTACACGATTTAGGATTTATTCCTAAAATTGTAAATGGTGAAAAAGGATTTAAAATCATGTTCGGGGGAGGTTTAGGTTCCCAGCCGGCCCATGCGGAATTACTTTCAGAGTTTGTTCCCGTAAACCAGATTATTCCAACAGCAGAAGGAATCATCCGTATTTTCGACCGATATGGCGAGCGTGCCAAAAGAATGAAAGCACGTATGAAGTTCCTGATCAAAGAAATGGGAAGAGATGTTTTCCTTGATTTGGTTGAAAAAGAGAAAAAAGCAATTGCTTTTGAAACGTACGAAATTGATACAACTGCTTTTGATGGCCCGATTCCGGAACCATTATTAGAAGTGCCGCAAGTTACAATCGAAGATACAGCCGCTTATGAAGCGTGGAAAGAATCGAATGTAATCGCTCAGAAACAAACAGGCTATTACGCGATCGGGATTAAAGTTTTATTAGGGGATTTCTATACCGATAAAGCGAGATTGTTAGCCGATTTAATTAAAAATTACGCTGCGAATGAATTGCGTTTTTCATTGCGTCAAAATATTGTAATCCGTCACGTAAAAGAAGAGAATCTTCCTTTCTTTTATCAGGAATTAGCCAAATTGGACTTTGTTCATTTAGGTTATAATTCGACAGCGGATATTACAGCTTGTCCGGGTACTGATACTTGTAATTTGGGGATTGCAAGTAGTACCGGTATAGCTGAAGAATTAGAAAGAGTAATCAATGCAGAATATCCTCAGTACAAAAACAACCGTGAAATTGAAATCAAAATCAGTGGTTGTATGAATGCCTGCGGACAACACAATATGTCGGCAATTGGTTTTCAGGGAATGTCTATCAACTCCGGAAAGCTGGTAGCGCCGGCATTACAGGTTTTATTAGGCGGTGGGAAATTAGGAAACGGAGCAGGACGTTTTGCCGACAAAGTGATTAAAATTCCAAGCCGAAGAGGACCGGATGCATTGCGTACCATTTTAAATGATTTTGATGCGAATGCCAACGGAGAAAAATTCCTGAATTATTACGATCTGAAAGGGGAGAAATATTTCTATGAAATTTTAAAACCATTTGCAGATGTAACCAATTTAACCGAAGCTGATTTTATTGATTGGGGGAATGCAGACAACTATGTAAAAGCAGTTGGAGTAGGAGAATGTGCTGGAGTTGTCATAGATTTGGTTGCTACTTTATTACTGGAAGCCAAAGATAAACTGACTTTCGCTCAGGAATCATTCGACGAAGGAAAATGGTCAGATGCTATTTATCATGCTTACGCCGGATTTGTAAATGGTGCAAAAGCATTATTACTTTCAGAAAATGAAAAAACAAACCATCACGCCGGAATTGTTGATTTGTTTGATAATGTTTTCATTACAAGTTCAAAAATAAAATTGCCAACAACATTTATAGAGGTATCAGATAAAAGTAATGGAGCGGTTACCTCTAAAGATTTGTCGCCTGCATCATTTAGAGAATTAGTATATCAAATCAATCAAAATGAACCTTCAGAAGTATTTGCAAAACAATACATTCAACAAGGAATTTCATTTTTTGATATTATAGAAAAATACAGAGCCCAGGAATTAGCAAATGCTTAATATTAAACCAAAAGTAACGTTAGTTGGCGCAGGTCCCGGCGATCCGGATTTGCTTACGCTCCAAGCGGTAAAAGCGCTGGCTGAGGCAAATGTGGTTTTGTACGATGCCCTGGCCAATGACGAAATATTAGCACACGCTCCCAAAAATGCCATCAAAATTTTTGTGGGAAAAAAAATAGGAAATCACGCGTACACGCAGGATCAAATCAATCAGCTGATTGTTGATAATGCTTTAACGTATGGAAATGTAGTGCGTTTAAAAGGCGGAGATCCTTTTATTTTCGGGCGTGGAAGCGAAGAAATAGAATTTGTTGAAAGTTTTGGAATCCCGACAGTTGTCGTTCCCGGAATTTCTTCTGTAGTTGCCGTTCCGGCGAGTCAGGGAATTTCGATTACAAAAAGAGGTGTTTCAGAAAGTTTCTGGGCCATTACAGGCACCACTTCCGACAGGAAATTATCCTCAGATGTAGCTTTGGCAGCACAATCCTCTGCGACAGTGGTCATTTTGATGGGAATGCACAAATTGCCTCAAATTGTCGATTTGTTTCAAAAGGAAGGCAAAGGAAATTTACCCGTAGCGATTATTCAAAACGGAACCACAACGGAAGAAAAAGTTGGTATTGGAAGAGTAGATTCGATTTTGGATATAGTAAAAGAACAACAATTAAGTTCCCCGGCGATTATTGTTTTGGGAGAAGTGGTACGGGAAAGCAATAAACTAAAAGGTTTTTACGAAGAATTTCTATCACAGGAAATTGTTCGATAAAATAAAAATCATCTAATTTTGATTGGATGAAAATAAATTAAAATGGAACAAAACGAATTATATCCCATATTCCTAAAACTTCACCATCTGAACGTGTTGATTGTGGGCGGAGGAAACGTTGGATTAGAAAAACTTTCTTTTTTGTTAAAGTCGAGTCCAAATGCCAATGTTGAGGTTGTAGCGCCGGACTTTCATTTAGAAATTAAAGTTTTAGCCGAAAAGCACCCGTCAATTAAATTGACCGAAGCGAAGTTTAAAAAAAGAATGCTCAAAAAGCGTCACATGGTAATCGCTTGTACCGATGATTTAAAAGTCAATAAAAGAGTATACGATTTATCCCGAAAGCGTTATTTGATTTGTAATATTGCCGACACGCCGGATTTATGTGATTATTACTTAGGCGGAATCGTCACCAAAGGAAATGTAAAAATCGCAATTTCAACCAACGGAAAATCACCTACAACCGCCAAAAGATTGCGGGAGTTTTTCGAAGAAGTGATTCCGGAAGATATCAATCAAATGGTTGAAAACCTCAATGAATACAGAAAAACACTGAAAGGTGATTTTGAAGAAAAGGTAAAAAGAATGAACGAAATTACGGCTTCATTAAAAAATAAAGAGTAAAAAATTGCACAAAGAAATCAATGACTTAAATCATTGTCAGAAGAATAAATTATTCGTTTCTTTGTATTATTAAGAATGATTATAAACAACAAGCATAATGATTAAAACAGATATACTTATAATTGGAGCAGGACCAACAGGTTTATTTGCCGTTTTCGAGGCAGGATTATTAAAATTAAAATGTCATATTTTAGATGCTTTACCACAAGCAGGCGGACAACTTTCAGAATTGTACCCGAAAAAACCGATTTATGATATTCCCGGATTCCCGGAAGTTTTAGCAGGAGATTTAATTGATAACCTTCAGGAACAAATTAAACAGTTTGAGCCAGGTTATACTTTAGGAGAGCGTGCTGAAACGATCGAAAAACAAGAAGACGGAAGTTTTATCGTAACCTCAAATAAAGGAACTAAATTTCACGCACCGGTAATTGCTATCGCCGGAGGTTTAGGAAGTTTCGAGCCCCGCAAGCCACTTATTGAAGATATTGAGTTTTATGAAGACAAAGGAGTAAAATACTTCATCAAAAACCCGGAGAAATTCAGGGACAAAAGAGTAGTAATTGCCGGAGGAGGAGATTCAGCTTTAGACTGGAGTATTTTCCTTTCTAACGTAGCTTCAGAGGTAACCTTAATTCATAGAAGAAATGAATTCAGAGGAGCTTTAGATTCTGTAGAAAAAGTACAGGAACTAAAAACAGCCGGAAAAATTAAATTAATCACTCCTGCAGAAGTAATCGGAATCAATGGTGCTGAACATGTTGAGTCTTTAGATATCGAAGAAAACGGAGCACACCGTAAAATCGAAACGGATTTTTTTATTCCACTTTTCGGATTAACGCCTAAATTAGGTCCAATTGGAGATTGGGGATTAGATATTGAGAAAAATGCCATTAAAGTAAACAACGCATTAGATTACCAGACTAACATTCCTGGAATCTTCGCTATTGGGGACGTGAATACGTATCCCGGGAAATTAAAATTGATTCTTTGCGGATTCCACGAAGCCACTTTAATGTGTCAGGCGGCCTACCAAATCATCAATCCGGGAAAAAAATATGTATTGAAATATACCACAGTTTCAGGTGTCGACGGTTTCGACGGAACTCGTAAAGAAGCTCCAAAAGCAGTTGTGAAAGCGATAGTTTAGTTTTGGAGGTACTAAGGTTCTAAGTTGCTAAGGCACTAAGATTTTTATACAGAAAGCTCAAACTTATGGTTTGGGCTTTTTCGTTTTTTTAAACATCGATGTTTTTGGGAAAAGGATAAACAGCCAGTGGTTTCAACCACTGGAGCTTATGATTTGAGTTTTTTCGTTTTTTAAACATCAATGCTTTTGGGAAAAGGATAAACAGCCAGTGGTTTCAACCACTGCAGCGTAATTTATATCAAAACGCATTGTCACGTTGCATAATCACGATCCGTCTTCCACGGTTGAAATCGTGCGCTATATTTAAAAAAACATACCCCAAATTTTAACCTTAGGCGCTTAGTACCCCAGCCCCTGAGAGTCTGGAAAAAAAAACTTGCAAGTAGCAATGCTATTTCATACCTTTGCACTGTTCTTAAAATTATTGAAAGTTATCACGAAAGGCGGAGGGAAAGACCCAATGAAACCTTAGCAACCCTTTATCATAAAGAAGGTGCTACATTCTACTTTATACTAATTCTTAGTATTAAAGATAGATAACACAAATACATAAACGTATTTCTCAAAACTCTTCCTGACAACTTATACTATTATTTTACTGAATTCAGTATCACGAGCGAATCATTGGCGCATTTTTGCCATCAATTGTTTACGCTTTTTTAAACCCGACAGGTTTTAATCGGAATTAATAATTTAATAAAAACTTAGCCTCTCAGCACCTTAGCGTCTTAGCAGCTAAAAGATAAATAATATGTCAACAACAATTCAGGAAGCAATAAAAAAAAATATCCTAATCCTTGACGGAGCAATGGGAACCATGCTGCAGCGCTATAATTTCTCCGAAGAAGATTTTCGCGGAGAGCGTTTCAAAGATTTTCAGCATCCGTTAAAAGGAAACAACGATTTACTATCCATAACACAACCACAAGCCATCCGCGATGTCCACGCTGCTTATTACGAAGCCGGCGCAGACATTGTAGAAACCAATACTTTTTCAGGAACGACAATCGGTATGGCCGATTACTTCCTGGAAGACCTGGTTTATGAATTAAACTACGAATCGGCTAAAATTGCCCGTGAAGTAGCCGACGAATTCACCGCTAAAAACCCGGACAAACCCCGTTTCGTAGCCGGTTCAATCGGACCAACAAACAGAACGGCAAGTATGTCGCCCGATGTAAACGACCCGGGTTACAGAGCCGTAACGTTCGATGATTTACGTATCGCCTACAAACAACAAGTAGAAGCCCTAATGGATGGAGGCTGCGATTTACTTTTGGTAGAAACCATCTTTGATACTTTAAATGCCAAAGCAGCACTTTTCGCGATCGAAGAAGTAAAAGACGAACGCAATATCGATATTCCGATCATGGTTTCGGGAACCATTACCGATGCTTCCGGAAGAACGCTTTCCGGGCAAACGGTAGAAGCTTTTTTGATTTCAGTATCGCATATTCCGTTATTAAGTGTGGGATTCAATTGCGCTCTTGGAGCCGATTTATTGAAGCCCTATTTAAAAACATTATCGCAACATACACAGTTTAATGTTTCGGCACATCCAAACGCAGGATTGCCAAACGCATTCGGACAATACGATGAAACACCGGAACAAACCCAAGCCTTAATCAAAGAATATTTGGATGACAATTTAATCAACATTATAGGCGGTTGTTGCGGAACAACTCCGGATCATATTCGATTGATCGCTGAGGTTGCGAAAGATTATAAACCTAGAGTAGCGCCAATATTGGTATAAAATAAAACGTTAAGTTTTTGCCACAGATTAAACGGATTTTATCGGAAACGCACAAAAAAAATCTGCAATAATCCTTTAATCTGTGGCAAGAAAAAAATTAGCTGAAATTAGAGGAATTCGTGGCAAACATTTTATCATAAGTTAATAAAACAAACCGTTAAATTTTTACCACAGATTAAACGGATTTTTACCGGACATGCACACGAAAAATACCTACAACGTTTTGAAAACCTTGCAGGAATAAAAATAAAAAACTCAGAACCTAAGCAACTTAGGACCTTAGTAACTTTAAAAAAAAATGGCAGAAAAAAGAAGAGACCTTGTATTAGCAGGATTAGAACCCTTAATTATTACACCCGAAAGTGTTTTTGTAAACATTGGCGAGCGTACGAATGTAACAGGTTCCAGAAAATTCCTTCGTTTGATCAAGGAAGAGAAATATGACGAGGCGCTTGATATTGCAAGACAGCAGGTAGAAGGAGGAGCACAGATCATCGATATTAATATGGATGAAGGAATGCTGGATGGGGTTCAGGCAATGACAAAATTCCTGAATTTAATTGCATCCGAACCGGATATTTCGAGAGTGCCGATTATGATTGACAGCTCGAAATGGGAAATCATCGAAGCAGGTCTAAAAGTAGTACAGGGAAAAAGCGTTGTCAACTCGATCTCTTTGAAAGAAGGCGAAGAAGCCTTTATTCACCACGCCAAATTAATCAAACGCTATGGAGCGGCGGCTATTATCATGGCTTTCGACGAAGTAGGTCAGGCCGATAATTTTGATCGTAGGGTTGAAATCTGTCAGCGATCGTATGATATTCTGGTTGATAAAGTTGGTTTCCCTCCACAGGATATTATTTTCGATTTGAATATTTTCCCCGTTGTAACCGGAATGGAAGAACACCGCCTGAATGCGCTGGACTTTTTCAGAGGGACAAAATGGGTTCGTGATAACTTGCCACACGCACATATTAGTGGTGGAGTGAGTAACGTTTCGTTCTCTTTTAGAGGAAATGATCACGTTCGTGAAGCGATGCACTCGGTGTTTTTATACCACGCGATTCAGAACGGAATGACAATGGGAATCGTGAATCCGGAAATGCTTTCGATTTATGATGATATTCCAAAAGACTTATTAGAACACGTTGAAGATGTAATCTTAAACAGACGTGATGACGCAACGGAAAGACTTTTGGACTTTGCTGAGAACGTAAAAGGCGAAGTAAAAAGTGATGAGAAAGCGATTCAGGAATGGCGTTTAGGAACAGTCCAGGAACGTATAACGCATTCATTGGTAAAAGGAGTCGATGCTTTTATAGAAATTGATGTCGAAGAAGCACGTTTAGCAGCAACAAAACCAATTGAAGTGATCGAAATCAATTTGATGACGGGAATGAATGTCGTAGGAGATTTATTCGGAAGCGGAAAAATGTTCCTGCCTCAGGTAGTGAAATCGGCTCGTGTAATGAAAAAAGCCGTAGCGTATTTATTACCGTATATTGAAGCCAGCAAACAAGCCGGTGACAAACAAGGAAATGGAAAAATATTGATGGCAACCGTAAAAGGTGACGTTCACGATATTGGAAAAAATATTGTCTCGGTAGTATTGGCTTGTAACAACTACGAGATTGTAGATCTTGGTGTTATGGTGCCCCCGGAAAAAATTATTGCTGCGGCGATTGAACACAACGTAGACATAATCGGTTTAAGCGGATTGATTACCCCTTCGCTTGACGAAATGGTCTATCTGGCCAAAGAACTGGACAAACAAGGAATTAAAATCCCGATTATGATTGGTGGAGCAACCACTTCGCGCGCGCACACCGCCGTGAAAATTGCACCTCAATACAGCGAAACGGTAATCCACGTCAACGATGCTTCCAGAGCTGTTACTGTGGCAGGAAACCTGTTAGATCATAACCGTAAAATATATGCAAGCGATATTCGGGCAGATTATGACGCGTTTAGAGAAACGTTTTTAAATCGTTCGAGAGATAAAAACTTCCTGACGATTGAACAAGCGCGTAAAAATAAATTACAATTGGACTGGGATGAATACACGCCAACCAAACCAAAAGTAATAGGCAAACAAATTGTTGAAGTAGAACTGGACGTTTTGGTTCCGTATATCGACTGGACACCATTTTTCAGAACCTGGGAATTGTTTGGTAAATATCCGGCCATTTTAACGGATGAGGTTGTCGGTAAAGAAGCAACATCCCTTTTTGCTGATGCTCAGGCAATGCTGAAAGTGATTCTGGCAGAGAAAAAATTATCCGCAAAAGGAATTTACGGTATTTTCCCGGCAAACCAGATTGATGACGACGATATCGAATTGCGTGATGAAAATGGAAAAGTACTGGAGAAATTTTTAACACTTCGTCAGCAGTCACAAAAAACAAAAGGGGCACCAAACATCGCTTTGTCCGATTTTATTTTACCAAAAGATTCAGGAATTACAGATTACATAGGCGCTTTTTGTGTGACAACCGGTTTTGGTGTAGACGAATGGGCAGCCGAATTTGAAAAAGACCTTGACGATTACAATTCGATTATGGTAAAAGCATTAGCCGATCGTTTTGCAGAGGCTTTCGCCGAATATTTACATGAAAAAGTACGTCAGGATTTCTGGGGTTATGATGCTGAAGAATCGCTTTCGACAGAAGATCTGATTGAAGAAAATTACAAAGGAATCCGTCCGGCACCAGGTTATCCGGCATGTCCGGATCATCTGGAGAAACCAACAATCTGGAAACTCTTAAATGTAGACAAAGAAATTGGAGTAACCTTAACCGAAAGTATGGCGATGTGGCCCGCTTCATCAGTTTCGGGATATTATTTCGGAAATCCAAAAAGCAAGTACTTCGGACTCGGAAAAATAAAAGAAGATCAGGTGGTCGATTACGCCAAACGACGCAATGTTCCCACAGATTACGCGATGAAATGGTTAAATCCTAATATAGCAGATTAAAAATAGTTGATGGTTGATGGTTTTTGGTTGATAGGTTTGAGGATCTACAAACTTTCAACTATAATTGAATGTAGTTTTAGCATATAAACCAAAACTATCAAACATCAACAAACAACTAATAAAAATGGAATACAGTAAATTGGGAGTTTGGCTGGAAGCACGAAAATTGGTGAATTTATTATATGATTCATCTAAACTATTTCCAAAAGAAGAATTGTTTGCATTGACTAATCAAATGAGAAGGGCAGCAATTTCAATACCTTCAAATATCGCTGAAGGGTGCGGACGACAAACATCAAAAGAAACAATACACTTTCTTCACATTTCAAGAGGGTCATTGTATGAATTAGAAACCCAGTATTATTTAGCATTGGATCAAAGATATATTGATGAAAGCAACTTTAAGATTGCACTTGAACAGATTCAAACTTGTAAAAAGTTATTAAACGGGTTTATTAACTATTATAAAAAATTAATATAGTTGAGGTTGCTATTTTTCAGTTGCAAAATGAGCCAACAACCATCAACCAAAAACTATTGACCATAAATTATTGATTTACGTTTTTTGATTCAGATTTTTTACACAAACAACTCAAAACTCATAATTCATAACTCATAACTTAAAGAATGAAAGTAACAGAACATATAGAAAACGCCAAAGGAAATACACTCTTTTCATTTGAAATTATTCCGCCTCAAAAGGGGAAAAGCATTCAGGAATTATACGACAATATCGATCCGTTAATGGAGTTTAAACCACCATTTATTGATGTAACCACTTCACGCGAAGAATATATCTACATTGATAAAGGCAACGGATTATTAGATAAAAAACTGACTCGTATGCGTCCCGGAACGCTTGGAATTTGCGCTTCTATAAAACATAAATACAATGTAGATACCGTACCTCATGTGCTTTGTGGAGGTTTCACCAAAGAAGAAACAGAATATCTTCTGGTAGACTGTAATTACTTAGGAATTGATAATATCATGGCTTTGCGTGGTGATGCCATGAAAGACGAACAATATTTTATCCCAAAAGCAGGAGGGAATGATTATGCAATCGATTTGGTAAAACAAATCAGCTTACTGAATCAGGGAAAATACCTGCATGAAGTAATGGATATCGATAACAAAGCTGATTTCTGTATTGGGGTTGCGGGTTATCCGGAGAAACATTTAGAATCGCCATCGCTTCAGTCGGATTTAAAAAGACTGAAAGAAAAAGTAGATGCCGGAGCTGATTATGTGGTAACGCAAATGTTTTTCGACAATACAAAATATTTTGAATTTGTAGCAAAAGCGAGAGAAATGGGAATTACGGTGCCGATCATTCCGGGAATTAAACCCATCGCTGTTAAAAGGCATTTACAGATTTTACCACAGATTTTCCGAATAGATTTACCGGAAGATTTAATTCATGAAGTCGATAAATGCAAAGATAATGCAGCGATAAAACAAGTCGGAATTGAGTGGGCAATTCAGCAGTCCTTAGAATTAAAAGCGGCCGGAGTTCCGGTATTGCATTATTATTCAATGGGGAAATCAGAGAATATTCGCCAGATTGCGAGTCGTATTTTTTAGGATTTTGAGTTCAAAGTTGTCATTTCGACGAAGGAGAAATCACACTCGGGATTCGACAAAGATTGACAATTTTCTTTGAGGAGTTTCTTATGTGATTTCTCCTTTGTCGAAATGACAAAACCGCTTGGAATTTGGTCATGAAGCTTCTGGATTAATTTGGAATTTAATTTTTACCATTATGAAAAAAGAAGAATTACAAGCAATCGCGGCACAACTAAAACATCCCACAGGAGAAAAGGGAATTGAAATGGCCAACATGATGCATGAAACCAACATCAATATGACACGTCATTCGATTCAGAATCTCAATATTGCCGCAGAAAATAAAATTCTGGAACTGGGTCATGGAAACGCCGCCCATCTGGAATTTGTAATGCAGCAAGCCGGAAAATTAACCTATTACGGACTCGAAATGTCGGAGTTAATGTTTCAGGAAGCAAGACAGATCAATCGGAATTATGTTTCCCAAAAACAGGCTTTCTTTTCGCTTTATGATGGAAATGCCATTCCGTTTCAGGATTCATTTTTTGATAAGATTTTCACCGTAAACACCATTTATTTTTGGCAGGAGCCTGAAAAATTTCTTTTGGAAATCTACAGGATTTTAAAACCGGATGGCAATTTCTGCTTAACATTTGCAGAGGAAAGTTTCATGAAGCAGCTTCCGTTTACAGCATACGAATTTACCCTTTACAGCACCGAAAAAGTACAGCAGTTAATCGAAAAAACAGCTTTCAAAATTGTTTATACGGAAACTTTAACCGAAAAAGTAAAAAGCAAAATGGGCGAATTGGTGGACAGGGCTTTTACAACTATTGTATTAGAAAAATAACAAAAAAAACAGCGTCTTCGTTTTAGTGCTCTTTTTTTAAGTAATTTAATTGATTTTTTATTTCACGTTTCTATTTCTGAATCCTAATACTTTTTTAAAATTATGGAAGTTAAAAAAATCAATTTTCTAAAAAGCTACAGCAGCATTTTACTGCTTTTAGGCGGTATCATTACAGGAAGTATCTTAGGATTATTATTTGGTAAAGGCGTTGAGGTAATCAAACCGCTTGGAGATATTTTTTTGAATTTACTTTTTACGGCAATTATTCCGCTTATTTTCTTTACAATTTCTTCCTCCATTGCCAATCTAGAGAAAACCGAAAAATTAGGAAAATTGTTTACCATTATGATGCTTGTTTTCCTCGGAACTGTTCTGATATCAGCAATCATTATGATTTTGGCGGTTTATCTCTTTCCGATTCATCAAAGTATTATAATTTCTAAGATTCCTCTGGAGAACGTTCAATCCGGAAGTATTGGAGAACAAATAGCACAATTACTGACCGTAAATGATTTCTTCGAATTATTGTCCCGAAAAAGTATGCTGGCGCTTATTATTTTTTCTTTCTTAATCGGCTTCGCCAGTTTGCAGTCCGGAGAAAAAGGCAGCAGTTTCAGAAGTTTTCTGGATTCCGGAAATGAAGTTATGAAACAATTGCTGAATATGATTATGAAGCTGGCACCAATAGGTCTGGGGGCATATTTTGCCTATCAGGTAGGTGTTTTTGGCCCGCAGTTGTTTGGGGTTTATGCAAAACCTTTAGGTATTTATTACGGGGCATGTATCTTTTACTTTTTTACTTTTTTCAGCATATACGCTCTTATAGCGGGAGGGAAACGCGCATTTGTTGTGTTTTGGAGTAATAATATCACTCCGGCTTTAACGGCTGTCGGAACCTGCAGCAGCATTGCCACAATCCCGGCAAATCTCGAAGCAGCAGAAAAAATGAACATCCCGAATCATGTCCGGAATTTAGTGATTCCGCTTGGTGCGCCATTACACAAGGATGGTTCAAGTATGTCCTCCATTCTGAAAATTACGGTTCTTTTCGCCATGTTCGGAAAAGATTTTACAGAGCCGAGTACCATTCTGTTGGCATTAGGAATTACGGTTATTGTTTCTATTGTAGAAGGCGGAATACCAAACGGAGGTTATATCGGCGAGGTTCTGGCCATTACAGTTTACGGCCTGCCCATGGAACAGGCGCTTCCGGTAGCAATGATTCTGGGAACTCTGGTAGATCCGATTGCAACCTTATTAAACGTAAACGGCGATTTAATCTGCTCCATGATGATTTCCAGGTTTTCCGAGAAAACCAAATGGTAATAAATAGTCTTCAATTTCTATCTTTTTTATAATTAAAAATCAGTGTTAATCCGCTTAATCTGCAGTATGCGCCCGCTAATTTCTTTAGCGATTGATTAAGCACATAAAATAATATATAATGAATTCGGTACTTCAGCAAGATCTAAATGATTTAGAAAATATACTTGAAAAAACAAAACAACAGGGATTAGGGTTTCTTAATAATCTTGAAAATAGTCCAACATCAAACAAAGAAACGATTGATCCGACGCGTGCCTTAAATGAATTAGGCTTAGGATCTCTGGCAGCTTTAAAAGAATTTAACGAGAGACTGGCGCCATTGCTGGTTGCTTCACCGGGACCACGATACTGGGGATTTGTAACCGGAGGATCGACTCCGGCATCTATTGTCGGGGATTGGCTGGCTTCTGTTTATGACCAGAACACGCAGGCGATAAAAGCACAAGGCGGAGTTTCAGCATTAATTGAATTTGAAACCATCAATCTGTTGTTACAATTGTTTGATCTGCCCAAAACATTTTTAGGCGGATTTGTAACAGGAGCCACGATGTCTAATTTTACCTGTCTGGGAATTGCAAGACAATGGTTTGGAGCGCAATTTGGAAAAGATTTTGCTAAGAACGGAATTTCTGAAATCCTAAATATTTTAACGGCAACACCGCACTCTTCGGCTGTAAAATCATTAGCGATGCTGGGAATTGGAAGCCAGAATTATACTGTTATTAAAACTATAGAAGGAAATAGGGAAGCTATTGATATTGTTGATTTAGAAGAAAAAATAAAAGCATTAAACGGGAAGCCTTTTGTTTTAATTTCAAGTGCAGGAACAGTAAATACAGCAGATTTTGATGATTTTAAAGCGATTTCAAAACTAAATGGGAAATACAATTTCTGGTGGCATATTGATGCTGCTTTTGGAGGTTTTGCAGCTATTTCGGATAAATTCAAACATTTGGTCGAAGGCTGGGAAAACGCAGACAGTATCACAATTGATTGTCATAAATGGCTTAACGTACCGTATGAAAGTGCTTTTTATCTGGTAAAAAACGATCATGTGAATTTGCAGATTGAAACTTTCCAGAACTCGAATGCACCCTATTTAGGAAATCCGCTGGAGAATTTCAATTATTTGAATGTATTACCGGAAAATTCAAGACGTCTGAGAGCTTTGCCGGTTTGGTTTTCTTTATTGGCCTATGGGAAAGAAGGTTTTTGTGATATTGTAGAAAACAGCGTGCATCTGGCATTACATTTCGGAAATGCGCTTATTGAAGACGTTCATTTTGAACTCTTAGCACCAATTCGTCTTAATAACGTTTGTTTTACGTTGAAAGGCAATCATAATCAGGAAAAAGTTGCTTCGTTTCTGACACATTTAAATGATAGCGGAAAAGTGTTTATGACCCCAACAGTTTATCAAAACAAAAAAGGAATCAGAGCTTCGTTTGTCAATTGGAGAACTTCTGAAAAAGATATTAAAATAGTAATAGAAGAAATGAAAGCAATTATTTCGGAGTTAAATTTATAATTAAAACAAAAAATAATTTTAAAAAGAAGGCCAGTTTATTTTAAACTAGCCTTCTTTTTATGAGTACTCAAAACTGCTCCCTGAGACTGAGACTGTAAACTAATCCTGAGACTGCGACTGCAAACTTATTTAGTAATCTCCCTAAACACCGCTTCCAGATTTTTATTTTTCTGATTTAACTGAAGTGTTTTTAAACCATTTTCGTTGGCAAAATCAAAAATAGCCGGACGCATGTCTTTTTCAGTAACAAAAGTAAGCTCCCAGGTCATATCGTGCGTATTTTTATAAGAACTGATGTTTTCCAGTTTGGCCAGTAACTGTTCTTCTACCTGATAATCAAATTCTACTTCTATAACCTGTTCTTTGTTTTCGGAAATTAACTTATCCAGTTTTTTATCGGCCACAATTTGTCCTTTGTCAATAATTATGACACGGTCGCAGATGGCTTCCACTTCCTGCATGATGTGAGTTGACAGAAAAACGGTCTTATCTTTTCCAACATTTTTAATTACATTTCGGATTTCCATTAACTGATTCGGATCCAGACCGGTAGTCGGTTCGTCCAAAATCAAAACATCGGGATTGTGCAGTAAAGCATTGGCCAATCCAACACGCTGACGGTATCCTTTAGAAAGTTGTCCGATCTTTTTATGACTTTCAGCTGACAGGCCTGTCAGTTGAATTACCTCTTCGATTCTTGATTTTTCAACATGGTAAACATCGGCATTAAAAGCCAAATACTCACGAACATACAAATCCAGATACAACGGATTATGCTCCGGTAAATACCCGATAGAAAGTTGTACCGCTTTAGTGTCTGTCATGACATCATGACCATTTACAAGGGCTGAGCCGCCATCGGCAAGTAAATAAGTAGTCAAAATTTTCATCAAAGTTGATTTTCCGGCACCGTTCGGACCAAGAAATCCAACGATTTCACCCTTCTCAATTTTAAATGAAATTTCATTAAGGGCTTTTTGTGCTCCGTAACTTTTTGATATACTGTTTACTTCTATCGACATAACTTTTTATTTACTGCAAAAGTAAACAGAAATATGCTCGATTGCTAGAAATTGTGTTTCAAAGAACTCTTAAAAAAAATATAAATTCCCAGATACGACGGCATTGTTATTGTTAAACCATTGCTAAAATTAAAATAAATTCAAAATGAAAAAAATTCTAGTGATGGCTGCATTGGCTATCTGCAGTTTTGCAAATGCTCAAAAAGGAACAATCTTAGTTGGTGGTAATATCGGATACACTTCTGATAAAACAGAAGACCAATTTGGCGAAGAAAAAACAAATACATTTAGTTTTTCTCCAAGAGTAGGTTACCAATTTCATGATAATTGGACTGTTGGGGGTGAATTTACAGTAGCTTCATCAAATGATGACAACGGTGCAAGAGAAATAAAAAATAATGGTTTCAAAGCAGGTGCATTTGTTCGTTACTCAGTGCCATTAAGCCAGACTTTTTCTGTTTTTGCAGATATGGGCGCTGGTTTCCAAAATGTTAAATCTAAAGTATACGGTCCTTTAAATGCTTTCTCAAAATCTAAAGCAGATGGTATGTATGTTGGTGTAACTCCGGCTCTTTTCATTAATATGAAAGATGGTTTCGGATTAAACTTCAGTATTGGAGGATTAGGTTACGAAACATTAAGCTATGATAATAACGGTCCTGATGTTAGTAGTTTTTACTTCAACTTTGGACAAACATTTAATATTGGAGTTTCTAAAAACTTCTAATCTTAATCGATCTTTATTCAAAAAAAAAGCACTCCATTGGGGTGCTTTTTTTGTTTTCTGGTTAAAGTGTTTTGAAAAAAGTTTTACGGGAAACAATATCTATTAAATTATACTATTCCTATTCTGATAGATCTTGTGGGGGGGTGGGTTTTGTCCAAAAAGTCACAAAATAAAAGTTGAATATTGCTGAAAATAAAGAATAGAGTAAGCACCAATACATTTTTGGGTCGTTGGAATGTTTTATTATGGTATTCCAGCTAAATTCTTTATCAGAAAAGAAGTATGCCCAAAACATGGCTAATGTCCCAATAAGTATATAAGAAATCCACCAGTATATTGAGAAATTAAACTTATTTAAATTTAGTTTCATTTTTACAATTTAAAAGTTATCGATGAGTCTTCCGGTACTTCTAATAAAGAATTAATTAAGCGAATGTCCTTTGCCGCTAATTTTAAATTTTCATCTGGAAAAGTCTCTATTTTTTTTATTTCTGAAAGACAATCAGCAGCAGCCCAGGTTATTGCTCCTGCTGCACCTCCAACCGCCCCTGCTGCTGCCCCAAACACAGCACCTCCAATTACACCTGTTGCAGTTCCTAGTCCAGGAACTGTAAATGAACCAGCTATTAGACCAGCTTTTGCGCCAGTATACGCACCACTTAAAGCCCCGCCTGCTATTCCCCTTCCAATATTTTTACCCTGACCGGCCATACAACTCCAAAAGCCATTGCTTTTTGAATAAGAAGTGTTTTTAGTTGTTTTCTTTGTGATGGAATAAACTTTGTCAGACACTTCATGAATCACATCAAAAATAAGGTTAGCCTCTTGTTTAAAAGCATTGCTAAAAGATTTTCCATTAAGGATTTTTCTCTTCGATTTTATCAAATCATCGATATCACTATCATAGCTATTGGCAAGATCCTGATAAAAGAGCAACATAAAGTTTGCTTCATTGACATTATAATGTGGGGCTAAATTAATTTTGAATTCCGAACTCGTATTTGTTGAGGAATTTAGTTTCTCACTAGATTCTTTTAAAGTAAAATATTTAGATATTTCTTTTTTTAGGGCAGTTTCATCGATTGCTATTTTGTCAATTTCAGCAATTTTATTTTTTGTATATAATCTAATTTCTGAATAATCTAATTGCTCCGTGTCATTTCCTGTACTATTTTCTTTATTGTCATCGCATGAAAAAAATAAATTGATAAAAAGCAGTAGGGCCAAAAGTGATTTCGAATTTTTCATAATTGTATTTATTTAAATTATTAGTACTCTATATTTACAACCATTTGAATAAAACCTTACTTCTTTTAATTTTCTATTTAAATAAGAATGTCCTAAAACGATTTTATTGCCTGGATAAATATATTAAATTCAGGTTTTACTAATATTGTACTTGAAAAATTCGATTTATTTTATGTTATAATTGAGGCTGTTTAAGTAATATCTGGTTTTTTAAAAGTTTAACTATTTATATTCAGATACAAATAGTATAAAGTAAGCATTGGTGCTTATTCAATAAAGCTTAATAATGTTTACTTGAAACCTTTTCTCCGATGTTCCATGAAATAATTTGCCACTGATACATCTCCTACATTATCCTTTTTTGAAACTGTTACAAAAAAGTAAAAAAATAATTTTGCAACGCTTTCTGTTGCAAAATAAAAATAAAATTTATTTGTAACAAAATCTGTGATACATTGAAAATTGAAATAAATTTTAGTAAAGCGCTCTGGAAAATGTTTAACGCTTGACAAATAATTTGCTTAAAAAAATGCCAACATAAGTGAAGCCGAAATAAATCATAACTACAAGATTTTCGACTTCACCGTTGACACTAAAAAACAAAATTATCTAAATAAAAGGCATTACTTATACAGCACTTTCTACTGCAGCTCTCATTTCCTGGGCAGCAGCTACCATCTCGATAAGTGCTTTTTTGGTTTCATCCCAATGACGTGTTTTTAAACCACAATCCGGATTGACCCAAAGCTGGTCTGTCGGAATAACATTCGCCGCTTTTTCAAGCAGTTTTACCATTTCTTCACTTGACGGAACACGCGGGGAGTGAATGTCATAAACTCCGGGTCCGATCTCATTTGGATATTTAAAATCGGCAAAAGCATCTAAAAGTTCCATTTGGGAGCGTGAACATTCGATGGTGATCACATCGGCATCCATGTCGGCAATATTCTGGATAATATCGTTGAATTCGCTGTAACACATATGGGTGTGAATCTGCGTATCATCCTTTACACCGCTGGCAGAAATTCGGAACGCTTTTACAGCCCAATCCAGATAGGCAGCCCATTCTTCTTTTCGTAAAGGCAGGCCTTCGCGAATCGCAGGCTCATCAATCTGAATGATTTTGATTCCGGCTTTTTCTAAATCCACCACTTCATCACGAATCGCCAAAGCAATCTGCGTACAGGTTTCAGAACGCGGCTGATCGTTACGAACAAAGGACCACTGTAAGATGGTTACCGGTCCGGTAAGCATTCCTTTTACCCATTTTGGCGTCAGGGATTGCGCATATTGGGACCATTTTACCGTCATTGGGTTTGGTCTCGACACATCACCATAAATAACCGGAGGTTTCACGCAACGGCTGCCGTAACTTTGTACCCATCCGTTTTTTGTAAACGTAAAACCGGCAAGTTGTTCTCCGAAATATTCCACCATGTCATTACGTTCAAACTCACCATGAACGAGGACATCGATACCGGTTTCTTCCTGGAAACGAATGGTTGCTTCGGTTTCTTTTTCGATTAAGTCATTGTATTGTTCCGCTGTTAATTCTCCTTTTTTAAATTTGGCTCTCCAGCTTCTCACCTCTGCGGTCTGTGGGAAAGAACCAATGGTGGTGGTTGGAAACAAAGGAAGGTTTAAAGCCTCAATCTGGCTTTTTCTTCGGGTTGCAAAAGTGCTTTTTCGTTTGTCGTCAGAAACGGAAATACCGGCAACACGGTTTTTTACTTCATTATTATGAATTAATTTTGAAGTCTTACGATTTTCATTTGCAATCGTATTTTCTTCAAATGCAGCCGAAGTTGTAGGATCAGTTTCATTAGAGGCAAATTGTTTCAACGCTACAATTTCCTGGATTTTTTGTTTGGCAAAAGCCAGCCATTGTTTGATTTCGGGCGTCAGGGTGGCATTGTTTGTTTCTAAATCCAGATCACACGGACTGTGAATTAAAGAACAGGATGGTCCGACCAGCACTCTTTTTTCTCCTAAGGCATCGGTTGCTTTTTTGATAAGACCTAAAGAATTTTTGAAATCATTTTTCCAGATATTTCTTCCGTCCACAACTCCAAGGGAAAGATTTACGTTTGGATTCAATTGCCCGGATTCTAAAATATCATCTAATTGTGATGGACAACGTACTAAATCCAGGTGTAAGGTATCAACTGGTAAAGCCAGAGCCGTGGCCAGATTTTCTCCGAAACAATCGAAGTAATTGGCCAGAATGATTTTAATTTTTGGAAAACGGATATTAATTTCATTATACACTTCCGTGAAAGTCTTACGCTCTTTGTCCGTTAGGTTTAAAGCCAGAAAAGGTTCGTCTAACTGAATGTATTCGACATTTTCGGCTTGTAGTTTTTCGAAAATTTCAAAATAAACAGGTAGCAATTCGTCGATAAGATCAATTCGGTGAAAGCCTTCTTCTTTTTCCTTTCCTAAAAGCAAATAAGAAACAGGCCCGATTAGAACCGGTTTTGTGGCAATTCCTAAAGCATTGGCTTCTCTGAATTCGGTAATTATTTTTTCTGAAAACAAAGTGAACTTTTGGTTTTTTGTAAATTCAGGAACAATATAATGATAGTTGGTGTCAAACCATTTGGTCATTTCCATTGCTACCACATCCTGTCCGTTTCTTTGTGCCCCTCTCGCCATGGCGAAATACAAATCTATGGCCGAATTTGATTTGGCAAAATCAGCGTAACGCTCCGGAATGGCTCCCACTGCCAAAGTTAAATCAAGCACCTGATCATAAAAAGAGAAATCATTAGACGGGATTAAATCTATTCCGGCTTCAGCTTGTAATTGCCAGTTGGTACGGCGAATGTCTTTTCCGGTCCGGATCAGTTCTTCAACCGAAATTTTCCCTCCCCAGTACAATTCACTGGCTTTTTTAAGTTCTCTGTTACTGCCAATTCTTGGATAACCTAAGTTGTTTGTTTTCATTTTGATTCAGTATTTTTTACTGAACAAATGTATTGTATTAGATTATAATACTTAAATTTGAGTTTTATTTCAGTGAATTGTGTTTTTAGAATCTGTTTTTAAAGATTATATTACTGATGAATTCTTTAAAAAGAACCTTTAGCCGTAAAAATTACTATGGAAAACCTCGATAAAACCGATTTGCAAATCCTGAAGCACCTTCAGGAGAACTCTAATATCAACACAAAAGATCTCGCCGCAAAATTATTCCTGACCGTTACGCCGGTTTATGAGCGTATCAAAAGACTGGAACGTGACGGATACATTACCAAATACGTGGCACTTCTGGACAAGAAAAAAATGAATCGCGGGATGACCGTCTTTTGTAATGTCCGTTTAAAAGAGCACGCCAAAAACGTCGGAAGCAATTTTGTGAAAGATATTGTGGCACTTCCCGAAATTATTGAATGTTATAATATTGCCGGGGATTATGATTTTATGCTGAAGATTCTGGTGCAGGATATGACTAGTTATCAGGATTTTGTAATGAATAAATTATCGACTATCGAAAATATCGGAAACACCAACAGTATTTTTGTAATGGGCGAAATCAAACATAGTACGGCATTAGAGTTTTAATATTTTTTGCCACAGATTACGCAGATTATAATGATTTTTTATAATTGGTGTTTAGGTTTTTTCGCCGCGAATTTCACTAATTGCCGCAAATCATTGTGGTTAAATTAATTCGTGAAATTTGTGGCGAAAAAAGCATTTAATTTTTTAAATCAAATTAATCAGTGGCATATTTTTATTCAACATTGTCCTAAAATAAAACGTATTTTTGGTGTTTAGATCAAAAATCTAAAATCAATAATCTGAAATTTAAAATTGAAAATGAACTGGGAACAACTTTTATCTCTTAAAAAGCAAGGCGACACAGACAAAAGATTACGTATAGAACAAGACGATACCCGATTAGGTTTTGAGGTAGATTATGACCGGATTATCTTTTCGTCAGCCTTTAGATCATTGCAGGATAAAACGCAGGTGATTCCGCTTTCTAAAACAGATTTCGTGCATACAAGACTTACCCACAGTTTAGAAGTTTCAGTGGTTGGGCGTTCTCTGGGACGTTTGGTTGGCAAAAAAATCATAGAAAAATATCCCTATTTAAAAGAAGTTGATGGCTATCATATGAATGATTTTGGAGCAATTGTGGCCGCTGCATCTTTGGCGCATGATATCGGAAACCCGCCTTTTGGACATTCCGGAGAGAAAGCTATTGGTGAATATTTTTCGATAGGAAATGGAAAACAGTATAAAAAAGAATTAACAGATAAGCAGTGGCAGGATTTAATTGATTTTGAAGGAAATGCAAACGGATTTTCAGTCCTTACCGCGAGCCGTCCCGGAATTGAAGGCGGTTTAAGAATTTCGTATGCCACTCTGGGCGCTTTTATGAAATATCCGAAAGAAAGTTTGCCTAAAAAACCAACGCAAAATATTGCTGATAAAAAATATGGTTTTTTCCAGACCGATAAAGCCTTTTTTGAAGAAGTAGCCAAAGACATGGGAATGATCGCCAATAAATCAGGAGATGATATTGGTTTTGAAAGACATCCCTTAGCGTATCTGGTTGAAGCAGCAGATGATATCTGTTACACCATCATAGATTTTGAAGACGGAATAAATCTGGGTCTGGTGTCTGAAGATTATGCTTTGGAATATCTGATTAAACTCGTAAAAGATAATATTGGTGTAGCGAAATATAAATTGCTGGAGACCAAAGAAGATCGAATTAGTTATTTGCGTGCTTTAGCAATTGGTGCCTTAATTAGTGATGCCGTTGATGTTTTTATCGAAAACGAAGAAGCAATCCTGGCCGGGAAATTTCCTTTCGCTTTAACAGATAAAAGCAAGTACAAAGCCCAAATGGACGATATTATCAAATTAAGTGTTGAAAAAATCTATCAGAGCCGTGAAGTAATCGAGAAAGAAATTGTCGGTTATCAGATCATCCAGACTTTACTGGATAAATTCATTATTGCTTTCAATAACAAATATGAAGGAAAAGCATCCAATTATGATAAATTGCTTCTGAAAATGCTGCCGGAAAAACACCATTTGGAGAAAACGAATTTATACGAGCGTTTGCTTCATATCTGTCACTATGTTTCACTTTTAACAGACGGAAATGCGCTGGAATTATTCGAAATGATTAACGGAAGAAAACCGAATTAATTATTGAAAAGCGTAAACAAGACCTACACCTAAAACCTGTCTCAGCTGTGCTCTTGGCCCGTCATTTACCTGACTTGTTGTTCCGGTTATCGGGTCAACAACATCTTTTTTAGTTTTGATATCATCGTCATACACCAGATGAATCCCGATATTGGCTTTTACATAAGCATTTACAACAAGGTCCAGACGCGTATCGTAATCAACATCGACGTTTCCAAATCTGTTTAGGTAATCGGTATATAAACTCAGTCTGTTTTCGTAAAAAATGTTTTTGAAAATTTCACTTTTCATGTAGCCCGTAAGCAGAATACCAAACTCCGCTTTTACTTTTTGTCCCTGTTCAATTAGAATAGTATTAGTGGGATCAAGAGGGTCTGTGGCATAAACAGCTTTTTTAACACCAAATGCTCCCTGGTCTGCCAGATATTGATCTAAAACCAAAGTAGTCTTTAAAGTGATTGGGGAGAAATAGAAAGTCCTGTTTTTAGCTTTATTTGAATTCTCAGCTCCGGCTCCTAAAAAGATATAAGCAGGTGCAAACGGTTTCGATATCGCAATGTCCTTGTTCGGATAATTGTAACCATCTGTAAACTGAGTGCTGAAATTATATTTGGCAGAATAGTACCAGTTTGAGGTGGTATCTTTTCGGAATCCGTAGGTGGAGTTGAAAATAAGAGCATCGTCTGTTTTTCTAAGCTCCGTACCATCCTGTTTATTTAAGCCGTACTTAACAATTAATTCGTTAAACCATTTGTGATTTCCTTTTGCGTAGGTTCTTGCAAATTCTCCCTTAAACAAACCTGAAATAGAACTTGTTCCCCCCGCACTCCAGTTGACGAAAGCAATTTCGGAGATATCAAAACCAAGCTGATTTTTTTTAGTCCAGTTGGAAGGAGGTTCAGGAGCCTGATTGGGTTCTAAAGTGGTTTTAATAATACTCTGGGCAGAAATAGTAACGGTAAAAGTAAAAAGGAATAGTAAGAGAGTGAATCGAAATAATTTCATTAGGCTTGACTTTTTATTTTTTTTTTGGCTTTGCAAAATAATTCTTTTCAATGGTTTGAAAAAAGTTTTGATAAATTTTTAACGTCAATTTTGCACAATTGTTGTAACTGCAGTACAGTTCCATGCTCGATAAACGTATCTGGAATGCCTAAAATTTTCACCGGATTATTGAAGTTGTTTGCTGCTGCAAATTCTAAAACAGAGCTTCCGAAACCGCCATTTATTGTTCCGTCTTCAATAGTAATAAGCGTATCGAAAGTAGTGAATATTACTTGTAGTAAATTGATATCTAATGGTTTAACGAATGGAAAGTCATAATGCGCAATTGTATCGGGATTCGAACATTCGTTTAAGGCGGCGATCACATTATTACCAATAGTTCCGGTCGATAAAACGGCTGTTTTCGTTCCCTTTTTCAGGCAATTTGCCTTCCCGATTTTAACATTTTCATAATGTCCGAAATTTTCTACTTCCCACCGAGGCAGGACGCCTCTTCCTCTCGGATATCGGATCGCAATCGGATGATCTAAGCCTAATTGTGCGGTATAAAGTATGTTTTGCAATGCAATTTCATTAATAGGAGCGTAAATAATCAGGTTCGGAATGCATCGCAAATAAGCAATATCAAAAACACCGTGATGGGTTGCACCATCTTCGCCCACCAGACCAGCTCGGTCCAGACAGAAAATTACGGGTAAGTTTTGCAATGCCACATCATGAATGACCTGATCGTAGGCACGCTGTAAAAAGGTCGAGTAAATGTTACAATAAACTATCATGCCCTGAGTCGCCATTCCGGCCGCAAGCGTTACCGCATGCTGTTCCGCAATTCCAACGTCAAAAGCCCGCTCGGGAATTTCGTCCATCATAAACTTCAGGGAACTGCCTGATGGCATTGCCGGTGTAATTCCGATGATTTTTTCGTTTTTTCTGGCTAAATCTAAAATTGTTAAACCAAAAACATCCTGATATTTAGGTGGTAAATTTTCTTCAGATTTCAAATGGATTTCTCCTGTAGAAGCATCAAATTTTCCGGGAGCATGATATTTCACCTGATCTTCTTCAGCCTGTTGCAGGCCTTTTCCTTTTGTGGTTACGATGTGAAGAAATTTGGGACCTTTTATATGCTTTAAGCGATTCAGGTCTTTTATAAGACCAATCAAATCATGTCCGTCAATCGGGCCGGAATAATCAAAATTCAGCGATTTGATCATGTTGTTCTTCTTCGGATTCTTTCCCTCTTTTACAGCAGTAAGGTACTTTTTAAGAGCGCCCACGCTGGGATCAATACCAATCGCATTGTCGTTAAGAATGACCAGTAAATTGGCATCCGTAACTCCGGCATGATTTAAACCTTCAAAAGCCATTCCGGATGCTATGGAAGCATCACCGATAACGGCAATATGCTGTTTGTTGGTTTCGCCTTTTAGCTGAGAGGCAATTGCCATTCCTAAAGCGGCAGAAATAGAAGTAGAGGAATGTCCTACACCAAAAGTATCATAAATGCTTTCACTTCTTTTAGGGAAACCGGAAATACCGCCTAGTTGTCTGTTAGTGTCGAAATTTTCTCGTCTTTCGGTCAGAATTTTGTGTCCGTACGCCTGATGTCCCACATCCCAAACCAATAAATCTTCGGGTGTATTAAATACATAATGCAAAGCAATTGTCAATTCTACCACACCTAAACTGGCACCCAAATGCCCTTCTTTTACCGAAACAATGTCAATGATAAAATCACGTAATTCCTTCGCTAATTGTGGTAATTGCGTTTCGTCAAGTAAACGTAAATCGGCCGGATTGCTTATGTTGGAGAGTAAATTGCTTTTCATTTTTTTGTAAAAAACAAATTTACGGTTTTAAATTTAATTTTATTACTCAGTTATTGCTCCGAATGTTTATTCCAGCGTTATTGGTAAAGAATATTGCATTTTTATTTTTTTTCCATTTGATTCTCCCGGCTGCCATTTTGGGCATAATTTTAAAACCCGGATTACTTCCTTTTCTATAGTCTGATCCATACCTGGTGTGGATTCCAGATAAGTTAAAGAACCGTCTTTTTCAACGGCAAAAGAAATCCTGAATTTGTTGTTTGTAGCATTTACATTTTCGGGATTTTTAAATTCTTTTCCGAAAAAGTTATAAAATGCTTCAATGCCACCCGGAAATTCCGCATTGGTTTGCATTACTGCACCAGTAACAAATGCAGATTCCTCTTCCTGACCTTCATTTGAGGATTTTACTTTATTTTTAGTCGGTTTGGTACAATCTTTAGTTACTGGTTTTACAAATTTTACCTGATCTACTTTTGGCGGGGGAGGCGGTGGAAGAGTATGTTCTGAAGAGCCCTTGGGAGGTAATCCTTTTCCAAGCGTTTCATAGTTGTTGGGAGTTTCTTCTTTATCAACAACTTCTATCTTGTTGATCTTTTTCTTATTGCCGTCTTTATCGGCACAACTAAACAAAGTAGTTCCCATAGAAATAAACAAGGCGAGTACAAACATTTTATAATAGGATGTCTGAGTATATAAAACACGGCTTGGAATCTGAATCGAGATTGTATCTAATTGCGTGTTTTTAAACCTGCCGCAAACGCTGTTACTTTGATTCTGAATGAAAAAATGCTGAATTTCATCTGGAAGCATTGTAGTGAAATCCACAACAGTTTTTGCGCAGCTTAAACAAAATCTTCCATTGTCTTTTGGAGTCATTTTATCCCAGTTTTCGTTGCAGGGTTCCGGAATGGTGATTTTTGGTTTTGTATCCATTATTTGAAATATCAGTGTTTAAATGTAATAAAAAAATATAAAGTAAAAATGAACTTTTCAATGGTGATAAATCCTTTCGTAGATTTCATAAATAGCAGTTTACGTAAAATGAGGCGATTATTTCGGTTAATCGCCTCAAAAAAGCTCAATATTTGAGGTGATTAAATTTAAAAAATGCCTCGCGAAGTACAATTGGCAGCTGTGAGTTTAGAAACAATTCGTGTGTTCTCGTATGTTTAACTAATGAAAATTATTTCAAAAACCTTATTTTTGCAACTATGATAAATCCCTTCACCGACGAGTACTTTATGAAAAAAGCTTTGCAGGAAGCTGAAATGGCTTTTGATAAAGGCGAAATTCCTGTTGGAGCCATAATCGTCGTTGCCGATAAAGTGATTGCCAGAAGTCACAATCTCACCGAGTTATTAAATGATGTTACGGCTCATGCCGAAATGCAGGCGATTACTGCCGCGGCTAATTTCTTAGGCGGAAAATACCTCAAAGATTGTACTTTATATGTCACACTCGAACCTTGTCAGATGTGTGCAGGAGCTTTGTACTGGAGCCAGATCTCTAAAATTGTTTTTGGTGCGAGGGATGAGCAACGCGGTTTTATGACCATGGGAACCAAATTACATCCTAAAACTACCGTGGTTTCCGGAATCATGGCCAATGAAGCGGCTGATTTGATGAAACGATTTTTTATAGAAAGGCGTAAATAATTGATCATTTTTCAGTGCAAAAAAAATAATTCATTACACTGAATTTTCCTCTTAAAGATTTCAAAAAATATTCTACATTTACTACAATATATTTGACATTTCGATAGTTATGCTCTTTAACTGTCAAATGTTAAAACGTTCTGTCATTTTCTATAATTTGTAACCTTATAACTCTAAATAAAAGTGAAAGCAAAAGGATTAGTTCTCGTGTTTTGTGTGTTTTTTATTTTTCAATCTTGCGGTAGAAAATCAGCTGCCGATTTTAATTCCGATTTTTCATTATTCAAAGAGTACATAAGTAGTTTTACGGGTGGAATTGTCCCTTCAGATTCGGACATACGCGTCGTTTTGGCTTTCGAAAAAAAAGAATGGAAAGTCAATGAGGTTTTAGATGACGATTTATTTGATATTTCGCCAAGTGTGAATGGAAAAGTGGTGGCGCTTTCGGGCAATACTATTGCTTTTATTCCGGAGAAAAAATTAAAACCGGGAACAGAGTATCAGGTTACGCTGAACTTAGACAAACTGATTACGCTTCCCAAAGAAAAAGAGAAAGAGCTTTCGAAATTTAATTTTACGGTTAAAACCATAAAACAGGATTTTACTATTAATACGCTCGATATTCAATCCCACAGTAAAGAATATCAGTACCTGAACTGCGTCTTGAAAACAGCAGACGATATCGATGCTGAAACGGCTCAAAAATTAATCTTAGCCAGCCAGAAAGGAAATCAGCTTAAAATTAAATTTGATAAAAATGTAAAATCAGGAAAAGAATTCAAATTCATCATTGACAGTATTCAGCGTTTTGCTGAGCCAAGTGAACTTGAAATCGCTTATGACGGGAATGATTTTGATATTGACCAAAAAGGAAAAATTGACTTTCCGATTACTTCCATAAATGAATTTAAAGTTATAAAAGTCGATGTTCCAGACGAAAATAATCAGTCCGTTTTAATCAATTTCTCGGAACCTTTAGAGAAAGGCCAGGATTTTAAAGGTCTGGTCGCCATTCAGAACACCAATAATTTAAAATTTTCGACACAGGGAAATGTGCTGAAAGTTTATTTCAGTAATGAGAAACCGGCTCCCGAAGTAGTGCACGAAGTGGTAGTAGAAGAACCGGTTGCAACAGTTACGGTAGATTCAGCAAGCGTTACGGTTGATAGTGCAGCAGTCGCAACACCGGAAGAAACGGTCGAAGCAGAACCGGAAGTGATAGAAGAAGAAGCCACACCGGAGCAAAATATAACGGGCGAATTGTTGCTTGAAGTTTTTCAGGGAATAGAAAGTCAGTATGGCCAGAAAATGAAGGAGAGTTATTCTCAGAAAATTTCTTTCGACCAGATAAAACCAAATGTCCGATTTGTAAAAAACGGAACGATTCTGCCAAGTTCCAATAACCTGAAACTGAATTTTGAAGCTGCAAATCTTAGTGCCGTAGACGTAAAAGTATACAAAATCTATAAAAATAACATTCTGCAGTTTCTTCAGAATAATGAACTAAAAGGATCTCAAAATTTAAAACGTGTTTCTCAGCCCGTTGCCAAAACGACCATTAATCTTAAAGAAAATACGTTGGTCAACCTAAGCAAATGGAACACCTTTGCTTTAGATTTATCTAAAATTATTAAGCCGGAACCGGGAGCGATTTACCGCGTAGAATTCTCTTATAAAAAGAAATATTCTCTATACAAATGTGAAACATCAGAAGAAGATTCCAATCAAAATGAGGAAGAAGAAGAAGTGGATGAAGATGATGTGAATTATAGTGAGAATCCCTATGATGACTACTATTACGACGATTATCAGTGGAGAGAAAGCCAGGATCCTTGTACAGGTTCCTATTATTACAATGCCCGAATTGCAACCAATATTTTAGCTTCCGATTTAGGGGTAATTGCCAAAAGAGGAGAGAATAAATCGTATTTGTTTGCCGTAAATAATATCATTACAACCGAACCGGTTTCGAACGCACGTGTTGATTTATACACCTATCAGCAGCAAAAAATTGCAACTGCATCGACCAGCAGTGAAGGTATTGCCACCTTCCAGATCCATAAATTCGCCTATTTTGCAATCGTTACTTTAGGAGATCAGTCAACTTACGTAAAGCTTGATGACGGAAATTCCTTATCCGTAAGTAATTTTGATGTAGCCGGAGAAACGCTTCAGAAAGGGCTGAAAGGATTTATTTATGGAGAACGTGGCGTTTGGCGTCCGGGAGATAATTTGTACTTGTCTTTTATCTTGAATGATGCTTCGAATAAATTGCCAAAAGCTCACCCGATAAAATTCAGGCTAACCGATCCAAACGGAAAAGTATCCTATCAGACCGTTCAGAAATCGAATGAGTTAAATCATTATGCATTTATCGTGCCGACAGATCCCGATGCACCAACAGGAAGCTGGGAAGCAATGGTAAGTGTTGGGGGAGCAAAATTTTATAAAAACATAAAGATTGAAACGATAAAACCCAATCGTTTAAAAATCAAGAATAGTTTCCAAAGAACCATATTGTCTTCGTCATATCCAAACACCAGTAATCTTGAAGTGACGTGGCTTCATGGCGCCATCGCTAAAAATCTGAATGTGGAAATGCAGGCTAAATTCTCTGAACAGAAAACCACTTTCAAAGGATATGACAAATATACCTTTGATGACCTCGTTCGCAGATTCAGTACCGAAGAAGTGAATGTTTTTTCCGGAAAATTAGACGCAAACGGAAAAGCATCGGTCAATATTAATCCAAAGTTACAAGGACAGGCACCCGGAATGCTGAGAGCTTCTTTCATTACAAAAGTATATGAAGAAGGCGGGGATTTCAGTATGGATGCAATGGCTACGACCTATTCTCCGTACAAAACATATGTGGGCGTAAAAGCACCGGAAGTCAACAAATACGGAATGCTGGAAACCAGAACAAACAATCGTTTTGATATTGTAACCGTTGATGAAAACGGAAGACCAAAATCGGTAAGGGATCTGGAAGTAAAAGTTTATAAAGTAGAATGGCGCTGGTGGTGGGATGCTTCAAGTGATAACTTATCCAATTACAATTCATCCGAAGCTACAACTTCTTATAAAACCTTTAAAGTAAACACCGATTCATTAGGGAAGGGAAGTATTCAGTTCGCCTTAACCGATGAAGAGTGGGGACGCTATATGATTCGTGTTTCTAATGAAACCGGAGGGCATGCAACAGCACTAACCGTAAATATAGATTGGCCCATCTGGTCCGGAAAAACGAGGAATACAGATGCTTCAACAGCCAATATGCTTGTTTTTTCTACAGATAAAAAAGACTATGCCGTAGGCGAGAAAGCACAGATTTCTTTCCCTTCAAGTGCAGGCGGACGTGCTTTGGTTTCTGTCGAAAATGGATCAAAAGTAGTACAGACACTTTGGGTAGAAACCAAAAAAGGAGAAACAAAAGTCGAAATTCCGATTACGGCGGCAATGGCTCCAAATGTTTATTTCAATATTACACTTTTGCAACCGCACGCCTCGACTAAAAATGATTCTCCGATTCGTATGTACGGAATTGTTCCGATTGGAGTAGTCGATAAAAATACAAAACTGGAACCAACGATTACCATGTCGGATGTTTTAAGACCGGAACAATCATTCCCTGTAAAAGTGAGTGAGAAGTCAGGTAAAGAAATGACATATACCATTGCCATAGTCGATGAAGGATTATTGGATTTAACCCGATTTAAAACACCAAATGCATGGGATAGTTTTTACGTTCGCGAAGCCTTAGGTGTAAAAACCTGGGATGTCTACGATGATGTGATTGGCGCTTACGGCGGAAAAGTAAATCAGATTTTCAGTATTGGTGGAGATCAGGATTTAGGCGGAGGAAAGGCTAAGAAAGCCAATCGTTTTAAACCGGTTGTAATTTATCTGGGACCCTTCAAACTGGAAAAAGGACAGACCAAAACCCATCAGGTTACGTTACCAAAATATATAGGATCAGTACGAACAATGGTTGTTGCGGGTGATGCTGCAACAAGCGCTTATGGAAGTGTAGAAAAAGCAACTCCGGTTCGCAGTCCGTTAATGGTGCTGGCTTCGTTGCCAAGAAAAATTTCACCATCAGAAAAAGTGACCATTCCGGTTACGGTTTTCGCAACGGAGAAAAATGTTAAAAATGTAAAACTTCAGATAAAAACCAGCAAAGGGCTACAGGTAATCGGAAGTGCTGCTCAAAATGTAACTTTTGCACAGCCGGATGAGAAAATGGCATATTTCAATCTTGCAGTGGGAAGCCTGACCGGAATTGCAAAAGTGCAGATTATCGCCACCTCCGGAAAAGAAAAATCATCTTATGAGGTCGAAATTGATATGACCAATCCGAATCCGGTTACAAATACCTATACAGATGTGATTTTAGCACCCGGCAGTTCTAAAACGATTTCCTGGAAAACCTTCGGCGTTTCGGGAAGTAACAAAGCCAAGCTGGAAGTTTCTTCTATGCCGACCATTAATCTGAATGGAAGATTGCAATATCTGATTCAATACCCGCATGGTTGTGTAGAGCAAACGACTTCAGCTGTTTTTCCGCAATTGTTTTTGAGTGATGTAGCAGATATTGATGCCATTCGCCAACAGCTTATTCAAAAGAATGTAACGGCAGGAATCACAAGATTAGGAGGTTTCCAGTTGCCAAACGGCGGACTTGCCTACTGGCAGGGAAATACGATTGCAGACGATTGGGGAACTTCGTATGCCGGACATTTTGTAATAGAAGCAGAGAAAAAAGGATATGTTTTGCCTATTAACTTCAAATCAAAATGGATTTCGTATCAGCAAAAAGAAGCTAAAAAATGGCGTTTTGAACCACGTTATGGAAATGATATGGCGCAGGCCTATCGATTGTATACATTAGCATTGGCCGGTTCTCCCGATTTATCTTCGATGAACAGATTACGCGAAACAACCGGAATCTCAAACGAAAGTAAATTACGACTGGCAGCGGCTTATGTGCTGGCAGGACAAAAAAGTGCCGGATTGACCTTGTTGCTGCATAGTAAAATTGATGATACTTCCAGTGATTATAATTACTATTACTATGGTTCAGGAGACAGAAACAGAGCTATGGCACTGGAAACATTATTATTGCTAAACCAAAAAGAAAATTCCTTTTTAATGGCCAAAAAACTGGCTAAAAACATGGCAAGTGATCAATGGATGAGTACGCAGACAACTGCCTATTGTTTGTATGCCATGTCGAAATTTTCATTAAATAACGGCCCGAAAGGAATTGATCTTCAGTTTAGTAAAGACGGAAAAGCACAAAGCATAAAAACCGCTAAAACCGTTGCGGACAGAAACCTGGTGGTTAAATCAGGATCTAATAGCATTACTCTGAAAAACAATAAAAAGAATACGATTTATGTCCGTGTCTTAAATACCGGAATTCTTCCGATTGGTCAGGAAAATGCGGTTGAAAGTAATCTTTCTGCCGGAATTGTTTTCAGAAACAGAAAAGGCAGTGTCATTGATGTTTCGAAAATTGCTCAGGGAACGGAGTTTGTTGCTGAGGTTACCATTAAAAATTTGAAAAACGAATATGTACAAAATGTTGCTTTGTCTCAGATTTTGCCATCCGGTTTCGAAATTGTAAACACCCGTTTTACCGATTATGGGGAAGCGACCAACAATACAGCCGATTATATTGATATACGCGATGACAGGACGAATTTCTATTTTGGACTGAAAGCCGGAGAAACCAAAACATTCAAAATTTTACTGAATGCCTCGTATCTGGGAACTTATTATTTACCGGGCTTGCAATGTGAAGCCATGTATGATCATACTTTCCTGGCCAGAACCAAAGGATTTTGGGTTCAGGTAGTTAAATAAAGTTTCACGCAGATTTTGCAGATCTGGCAGATAAAAAAAATCTGCAAGATCTGCAAAATCTGCGTGGAAAAAACTTTATAAACTTTGCAAATAACCTCGCGTTCCTTGCGGTTAAATTATGATTAAACTTTGAAAAATAAATTAATTGCGTTCTCACAACGCCTTATAAACTGGATAAAAAAGAATAAAATAAAATCAGCAATTGCATTTCTGCTCTTGCTGATTTATTATTTCTCCATACCCCGAACTTTATTTCAGGAGCCCTATTCTACGGTCATTGAGAGTAAAGAAGGAGAATTGTTAGGCGCTAAAATTGCCCGCGACGGACAATGGCGTTTTCCGGCACAGGACAGTGTTCCGGATAAATTTAAAAAATGTATTGTTTATTTTGAAGATGAATATTTCTATAAACATCCGGGTTTTAATCCGGTTGCGATGGTAAATGCAATCCGGCAAAACAGAAAAGCCGGAAAAGTAGTCCGCGGAGGCAGTACATTGACACAGCAAGTGATACGGTTATCGAGAAAAGGAAAGGGAAGAACTTATTTTGAAAAATTCATAGAAGTCATTCTCGCCACAAGATTGGAATTAGGATATTCTAAAAATGAAATCTTAGAGTTATATGCCGCTCACGCTCCGTTTGGAGGAAATGTTGTCGGACTCGAAATGGCGGCATGGCGTTATTTTGGAGTACAATCCAATCAGTTGTCATGGGCAGAGAGTGCGACTTTGGCGGTTTTGCCCAATGCGCCGAGTTTAATTTATCCCGGGAAAAACCAAATAAAGTTACTGGAGAAGCGTAATCGGCTTTTATTAAAACTAAATCAGGAAGGTATCATTGATAGACAGACATATGAACTTTCTGTAGATGAGCCATTGCCGCAAAAGCCTTATAATTTGCCCCAAATTGCCTCCCATTTATTAGAACGTGTGGCGAAAAATGAAGAAGGAACCCGGGTAAAAACAACACTGGATTTTACACTGCAAAACAGGGTAAATCAAATTGCGAAATATTATTATAATCAATACAGGCAAAATGAAGTCAGCAATCTGGCGATTCTGGTTATTGATGTTCAGAATAGAAATGTGATTAGTTATGTTGGAAATTCGCCAACAGATGGTGATCACCAAAAAGACGTTGATATTATTGAGGCGCCAAGAAGTACGGGAAGTATTCTTAAGCCCTTATTGTATGCGGCAATGCTTGATGATGGCGAATTACTGCCAAACACCTTAGTTGCCGATGTTCCGACCCAGATTGCGGGTTACACCCCTCAGAATTTTAATCTGACTTTTGATGGCGCTGTTCCGGCACACCGGGCTTTATCACGTTCTTTAAATATTCCGGCCGTTTTGATGCTGCAGGATTTTGGAGTGAATAAATTTTATGAAGAGCTGCAGAAATTTCAGTTGAGAGACATTGATAAATCTCCGGATCATTACGGATTGTCGCTTATTTTGGGAGGTGCCGAAAGTAATTTATGGGATTTATGCAGAACCTATTCCAATTTGTCTTCCACAGTCAATTATTTTAATAAAAGCCACGGAAAGTACAGGACAAAAGAATTTACAGAACTTAATTATAATGCTGATTTTCAGCCTGATTTCGGATCAGAAAGCGATCAGAAGAATATTTTGGGTGCCGGATCAATCTGGCTTACGTATAACGCAATGGAAGAAGTAAACCGCCCCGAAGGAGATGAAGCCTGGAAATTTTACGACAGTTCGCTTAAAATTGCCTGGAAAACAGGAACCAGTTTTGGTAATCGTGATGCGTGGGCTATTGGAACAAATTCGAGATATGTAGTCGGAATCTGGGTTGGAAATGCAACAGGTGAGGGAAGACCAACATTAACAGGAGTGACGAGCGCAGCACCAATTTTATTTGATGTATTTAATTTATTGCCCAGACAAAGATGGTTTGGAATTCCGTATGAAGATTTAAATGAAGTTGAGGTCTGCAGCTTAAGCGGGCATCTGGCAAAAGAAGGCTGTCCCAAAATAAAACAGTGGGTTACTAAAAAAGGAAAAACGACAACGGTCTGCCCTTATCATAAAACAGTCCATCTGGATCAGACACAGCAATTTCAGGTAAACAGCAGTTGTGAAAGTGTTGAAAATATAGTGACAAAAAACTGGTTCATATTGCCTCCGGTCATGGCCTGGTATTACAAAAGCAAACATATTGAATATCTACCGTTGCCTCCTTTTAAAGAAGATTGTATGGGAACACAGACTGTTGCTATGGATTTTATTTATCCGAAAACGAATAGTAAAATTTATTTAACGAAGGATTTTAACAGCGAAGTACAGCCGGTAATTTTTAAAATTGCTTATTCACAAAGAGAAAAACAATTGTTCTGGTATGTAGATCATGTTTACAAAGGCGTGACCAAAGTTTTTCATGAAAAACCAATTATAATGAGTGCGGGATTTCATTATGTTACTGTTGTTGATGAATCAGGTAATGAAATCAGCAGAAAAGTAGAAATTATAAGGGAGTAATACTCAGGCTGAGCGGAGTCGAAGCCCCTCTTAGATAGTAAGCCTTCGACTCCGCTCAGGGTGACAATTGAATAATAGTTTTTATTCGTGTCCACTCGTGCAATTCGTGGCAAAAAAAAGGTAAAAAAAAGACATAAAAAAACCGCTACTCTTTCGGGAAGCGGTTTTTTAATTTATTCTGAAATAACATTTCCTTTTTTATCATAGAAATGGTATTCTAAGTACGTGTAAGCGTCACGAGGTATGATTTTCACCCATTTCTTATGTTCAAAAAACCATTTTGAACGTAATGATGGAAAACCTTTACTGAGGTATGCAGCCACAAACGGATGTACATTAAGCACAACACTTTTGTGGATTTTTAAAATTCTTTCTAAATCAGATGCGATTTTATCAATGATTAAAATTGGCGCTTCAATTTCGCCATGTTCATTGTTTGGATCTTCTTCTCTAGTTTTAATATTTACTTCTGGTCTTACACGTTGTCTGGTAATCTGGACTAAACCAAATTTACTAGGCGGTAAGATTTTATGCTTTGCTTTATCGTCGCTCATTTCTTCTCGCAAGAAGTCGAACAGGACTTTCCTGTTTTCGGGATTAGACATATCGATAAAATCAACTACGATTATTCCGCCCATATCACGCAGACGAAGTTGTCTGGCAATTTCAGCGGCAGCAATCATATTTACTTCCATGGCAGTATCTTCCTGATTAGTCGCCTTATTCGAACGGTTTCCGCTGTTTACGTCTATAACGTGAAGAGCTTCAGTGTGTTCTATAATAAGATAAGCGCCTTTACTCATCGAAACTGTTCTTCCAAATGAAGTTTTGATTTGTCTCTCTATATTGTATTTCTCAAAAATTGGAGTATCATTTGATTGATAAAACTTAACAATCGATTGTTTTGAAGGTGCAATTTCCTGCAGATATTCCTTCGTTTGCTGGAACAACTCTTCATCATCTATTTGAATACCACTAAAGGTATCATTAAATACATCTCTTAATATTGAAGAAGCTCTGTTAAGCTCTCCTAATACTTTTGATGGATGATGAGCAGTTGGTAATTTTTTACACATTGCAGTCCATCTGCTTAGCAGGTTCTGCAAATCTTTTTCTAATTCGGCTGTATTTTTGCCTTCGGCTACTGTGCGAACAATAACACCAAATCCTTTAGGTTTGATCGATAACACAAGTCTTTTTAGACGATCCTTTTCCTTTTTGTCTTCTATTTTTTGAGAAATAGAAACACGGTCAGAAAACGGAACGAGAACAATAAATCTTCCTGCCAGTGAAAGCTCAGCGCTTATCCTTGGACCTTTGGTAGATATAGGTTCTTTTACGACTTGTACTAAAACAGATTGATTGGCACTTAAAATATCAGTAATGATGCCATCTTTGTCAATCTCTTTTTCAAACTGAAAGGTTTTTAGGGAGAAATCTTTTATTTTACCTGCGCTTACAAGTTTTATGAATTTCAGTTGGGAAGCTAAGTTAGGTCCTAAATCGTGATAATGTAAAAAAGCGTCTTTTTCGAAGCCTACGTTTACAAAAGCAGCATTAAGTCCGGCAACTGGTTTTCTGATTTTGGCAATAAAAATATCACCAACCTGAAAGTTGCTTTTCTCTTCTTCCTTGTGTAATTCAATTAGTTTTCCATCTTTTAATAAGGCAAAATCTACGGCTTCAGAACTAGATCTAATGATTAATTCTTTATTCACACTGTAAATTTTTATCCAGACTTTTAGTTTCAGGTTTTTAAGTTCCAAGTTTCAGGTTTTACAACTCATAACTCACAACTTATAACTCATAACTGAATTGTAAGGATGGATTAAACAATATTTTTTAACAGGTATTGAACCCGGGGGAATTTTAGTAAGCAGTTTTCGGTATCAGTGGCAGTTTAAGCTGCGGACTGTGACTTTGGACTGAGACTAAATTCCAATTTCAATGAACGGTTAAAAAGAAAAAAGTAGTTTAAAACTACTTTTTCTTTTTGTGACGGTTAGCTCTCGCTCTTTTTTTTCTTTTGTGAGTAGCTACCTTATGTCTCTTTCTTTTTTTACCACTTGGCATATCGTGTCGATTTTATGATTAATTAATAGTATTATTTTGCTTCGTTGTTTGTTTTAACTCCCTCTACAAATACTTTTGCAGGTTTAAAAGCAGGAATGTTGTGTGCTGGAATTTTGATAGTGGTGTTTTTAGAAATGTTTCTACCTGTTTTTTCAGCTCTGGTTTTTACGATGAAACTTCCAAAACCTCTTAGGTAAACATTGTCTCCAGTTTCTAATGAAGTTTTAACTTCTTCCATAAAAGTTTCTACTGTTGCCTGAACATCTCCTTTTTCAAGACCAAGTTTCTCTGAAATTTTCGCTACGATATCTGCTTTCGTCATTTTCTTTCCTATTTAATTTTATAAATGGTGTACTATTTTTTTGAGTTTGCAAATATAGGAATTAAAAAAATAATTAATCAAGCTAATTCGTTAAATTTTAATTACATAAACATTTACTTTTGTATTCTAAGTATTTTGCGATGAATTTTCATAACATATTGATAAATTGGTATTTACAAAACAAACGTGATTTGCCATGGCGAAAAACGACTAATCCTTACCTAATTTGGCTCTCAGAAATTATGCTGCAACAGACAAGAGTTGCGCAGGGAATGCCGTATTTTTTTTCTTTTACGAAGGAATTTCCTACTGTATTTGATTTGGCAAATGCTGATGAAGAGCAGGTTTTGAAACTTTGGCAGGGTTTAGGGTATTATTCCCGTGCCAGAAATTTGCATAAAACAGCTCAATATGTGGCAAATGAGCTGAATGGTGTTTTTCCTCCCAGTTATAATGAGTTGCTAAAACTAAAAGGTGTTGGCGAATATACGGCTGCTGCAATCGCTTCTTTCTCCTATAATGAAGCAGTGCCTGTTGTTGATGGAAATGTATTTCGGGTACTTTCTCGTTATTTTGATATAGAATCTGATATTGCATCGCCTGCCACAAAAAAAGAGTTTACGGAGCTTGCCAGGGAATTAATGCCAAAAGATAACCCGGCGATTTTCAATCAGGCGATTATGGAGTTTGGCGCTTTGCAGTGCGTACCTAAAAGTCCTAACTGTACTATTTGTGTTTTTAATGCCAGCTGTCTCGCACTGCAAAAGAAGAAAGTAAATGTATTGCCCGTAAAATCCAAAAAGATAAAAGTCACCAATCGGTTTTTTAATTATTTGATTCTGGAAGATGTTTTGGGGAATACTTTAATTCAAAAAAGAACGGCAAAAGGGATCTGGCACAATTTATATGAATTTCCTCTTTTGGAGACTCAGGAAATTGCCGATTTTGATTTTGTTTCAAAAGCGGTTCAAAATGACCTGTTTTCCGCCTATACAATAATAGGTTTAGAAGAATGTAGTGATGAGACGGTAATTCATAAACTGTCCCATCAGCATTTACATATTCAGTTTTGGAAAATTAAAATTAAGGAAATAATCGAAAATGGTATCAATGCTAACAATTTGAAAACATTTCCCTTTCCGATTGTGGTATATAATTTTATTGAAAAGCAGGAAATAAATTGCTAAAAAAATGTATCTTTGGGATAAATACCACAAATAAACCATGAACGGAACATTAAATAAAGTGATGCTCATTGGCCATTTGGGCGATGATGTAAAAATGCATTATTTTGATGGAGGAAACTGCATCGGACGTTTTCAGCTGGCTACAAATGAAATTTACATCAATAAAACTACAAACGAAAAAATAACTTCGACGGAATGGCATAATCTCGTCGTGCGCAATAAAGCGGCTGAAATTTGCGAAAAATATCTTTCTAAAGGAGATAAAATATATATTGAAGGACGTATAAAATCACGTCAGTGGCAAGCTGAAGACGGCACCACAAAATATACTACAGAAATTCAGGTCACGGAATTTACTTTCCTGACAACCAAAAAAGAAACTACAATACAGAAGCCAAATACCGATTCAGAATCCGTAAAAAACACTAACTTTGAAGCGACTAACGAAGACTTGCCTGTAAATGACTTGCCTTTTTGATTGTTTAACTAATTTTTTTCAGTTTGGACCCGGAGCCCAGTTTACTTTTTAGTACAAATCTAGACATCAATTTAATCATTGGTTTTGTCGGAATATTTATTTTGCTGTTTTTATCAGCAATTGTCTCAGGTGCCGAAGTGGCACTTTTTTCTTTGTCGCAAAAAGATATTGACGAGACACTTCAGGAAAACCTTTCAAAAGGAAAAATCATTTCTAATCTTTTAGATAAACCCAAAAAACTTTTAGCAACGCTTTTAGTAGCCAATAACTTTCTAAATATCGGAGTTGTTATTTTGTTCTCCTTTATAGGACAGAATATTTTCGCGAATGTAGAATCGCCGGCTTTTAAATTTATTTTAGAAGTAATTCTGGTGACTTTTTTAATTTTGCTGTTTGGAGAAGTTTTACCAAAAGTATATGCCAGCCGAAACAATATAAAATTTGCAAAATGGGTAGCTTATCCAATGGCTTTTCTGGATAAATTACTTTCGCCTATCAGCTTGCCTATGCGAAGTCTTACCTTATATTTGCAAAATAAATTAGGGAAACAAAAGAATAATTTTTCGATAAATCAGTTGTCACAGGCGTTAGAGCTTACTGATTCTGAAGGAACGTCAAGCGAAGAACAAAAAATACTGGAAGGAATCGTTTCTTTTGGAAATACAGATACAAAGCAGGTTATGAGTCCAAGGATTGATATTTTTGCTTTGGAAATTTCAGAGGCATTTGAAACGATTTGTCCGAAGATAGTCGAAAAGGGCTTTTCGAGAATTCCGGTTTACAAAGACAATATTGATCAAATCGAAGGCGTTCTTTTTGTGAAGGATTTATTGCCTCATATCGATAAAAAAGAATTTGACTGGACCTCATTAATAAGAGATGCTTTTTTTGTTCCCGAGAATAAAAAACTGGATAATTTACTAAAAGATTTTCAGAGCCTTAAAAGTCATTTGGCCATTGTGGTGGATGAATATGGCGGAACATCGGGATTGGTTTCTTTAGAGGATGTTATTGAAGAAATTGTCGGGGATATCAGTGATGAATTTGATGATGAGAATTTAAACTTCTCGCAAATAGACGAAAAAAACTTTCTGTTTGAAGGAAAGATCAACATGAAAGATTTTTACAGGATTGTTGAAGTCGATGAAGATGTTTTTGAATCCCGCAAGGGCGAAGCAGAAACCTTAGCCGGTTTTATATTGGAAATCCTGGGTAACTTCCCTAAAAAAGATCAGAAAGTAACGTTTGAAAACTGTGTCTTTACAATCGAAGCAGTGGACAAAAAACGCATAAAACAAATAAAAGTAACATTAGAATAAAATGCTTAAAAAAATAATTTCAACATTGACAATTTTACTGATTTTTACAATTATAAGTTGCAAAAATGAGGTATTGCCTAAGCCATCCAGTTACTTGCGTTTAGATTATCCGGAAGCTAAATATGTGAATTTTGAAAATAATTGTCCGTTTACTTTTGAAATGAATGAAGGCGCTGTAATAAAAGGAGAAAAAAATTGCGGTTTTGCTATTACGTATCCCAAAATGAAAGCGACCATTTACCTGACATATAAACCGGTCAATAATGATATTGAGAAATTATTGAAAGATGCACAGAAGTTAACTTACGAGCACGTTATAAAAGCAGATGATATTTTAGAACAGCCGTATTTAAACCCCGAAAAAAAAGTGTACGGAATGTTTTATCAGGTCGATGGAAACGCTGCTACCAACTCCCAATTTTATGTGACAGACAGTACAAAACATTTTATAACAGGATCGGTATATTTTTATGCAAAGCCTAACTTTGATTCTATTATGCCAGCTGCGAGTTATATCAAAAATGACATGCGACAATTGATGGAAACCCTGAAGTGGAAATAAATAAAAAAAGCGTCCGGAGTTGGACGCTTTTTTTATGTAAATTGCTTTGATTATGATTTCATATTCGAAACTTTATAGGTCTTTCCGTCTCCGGTCTCCTGAACAATTTTTGCTAGGTTTTCAGGGTTTTGAATGGTTTTGTCAAAAGTTACAGTGGCTGTTTTTTTGTCAAAATCAACAGCTGCTTTTTCAACTCCTTCCAGATTGGATAATTCTTCTTCTATTGTTTTAGCACATCCAACCGCACAGGTCATTCCTTCGATAGTAAAACTTGCAGTCTGCACATTTTCTGGAGCGATTACTACAGGTTCTTTAGCTTTTTTTACTTCAGCTGTGTTTGGTATTATTTTTTCGGATTCTGTTTTTTTGCATCCGGCTAATATTAAAGCTGCAATTGCCGCAGCAGTTATGACTTTTGTGAATTTCATTATATATGATTTTAAATTGCTATTAACTTTCCTGCAAAATTAATAAAAAACGGAAGGTCAGTTCATAAAAATAGTACAAATTTGCAGTCTAAAATATGTTTTATGGATACAAAACAGTTAAAGTGGATTTACTTATTGGTGCTTTCACTAATTTGGGGAAGCTCTTTTATCTTAATTAAAAGGGGATTGGTAGGGTTAACGGCGATTCAGGTTGGTTCGTTCCGGATTATTTTCGCTTCTCTTTTTTTGCTTATCGTTGGATTTAATAGTCTAAAGAAGATTTCGCGTCAGCAATGGAAATTTATTGCTTTAACCTCTCTTTTCGGGACCTTTATGCCGGCCTATCTTTTTGCTATTGCAGAAACGGAAGTCGATAGTTCCATAGTAGCCATTTTAAATTCACTTACGCCCTTAAATACATTGGTTTTAGGGACAATTGCTTTTGGAATCCAATTTCAGAAAAGACAGATTCTGGGAGTTTTTATTGGCTTAATAGGTTGTTTACTGCTGGTTTTGAGTGGGGCTTCCACACATCCCGGTCAAAACTATTACTATGTAATTTTAGTCGTAATCGCAACGATTTGTTATGCTTTGAATGTCAATTTGATTAAGAAATATTTATCCGATTTAAATTCATTAAGCATTACAACCGGAAATTTCGCTGTTTTGCTTTTACCGGCTTTGCTTATTTTAAGTACAACAGATATTACACAGAGAATAAATTTAGAAGTTACACAGCATTCGATTTTGTTTGTGCTGATTTTAGGAGTTTTAGGAACAGGAATTGCAAATGTTATTTTCTTTAAATTAATACAAATGTCATCGCCTGTATTTGCCACATCGGTAACCTATCTGATTCCGATAGTAGCCTTTTTCTGGGGATTGTTAGACAATGAAATGCTGACACCAATACAATTTTTCGGAGCTTTTATTATTTTAATCGGAGTCTATTTATCCGCAAAAAAATAAAGATTTTCAATGTCACGCTGAGTGAAGTCGAAGCGCACACCAATTGGAACGGCGCTTCGACTTCGCTCAGCGTGACAAAAATAATATATAAAAAAGCTCTGTTAAAGTCTAAAACTTTGACAGAGCTTTTAAAAATCTTAGCACCTTAGAAACTTAGTTCCTCAGGACCTTCACTAAAGAAAATCCGCTTCCGAAACTCCTTCGTTGATTTTGATATCAGACATTTTGATGTCTAACTCAAAGCCTGCATTCTGAATTATATTGAAAGGCACTTTTACTCCTTTTACGTCTTTATAATCATTGAAATAGGTAGTTTGCGTAGTAGATTGTCCGCTTTGTTCTTTTACTTTAAGTTTGGCAACCTTCAGGCCTGATTTTACATCATAATAATAAACGGTTTTGCCGTCTTTTATGGAATAAGCATCATGTCCATTTATGGATTCTATTGCGTCAACTTTTAGATCTGTTCTTTTGCTCAGGCGTAATTCTTCAAAAGGAGTTGCGCTTGCTTTCATTTCGGCTAAATCATCACCTTCTAAGTTTTTACGTTGTCCTTGTTGTTCGATATAAGCACCTTTTTCGTTTACCACTTGTTTCATTAAGGGCATGCTTCCCATATTAAGCGAAATCATCATTTTTCCATTAGAGTCTAATTTAGAAGTAAAACTCAACGGAGAAGGAGCTTGCGGGATTGTTGTTGTACCAGTCATAGCCAGTGTTTTGACTGCGGAAACTGCTTTTTCGCCACCAATTGCTTTGATATAATTGTCGAAAACCGTTTTTGCTGTAATTCCTGCAGGAGCTTCTTTTTTGGTAACCGGTTTTTCAATCGGATTTCCGTATTTATCATAATAGAAAATAGGAATCTGAAGTTTTTCTAAACCGGCAATTACTTCCGAACCTTTTCCGGCAATTACGATACGCATATTATCCAACAGGAAATATTTGTTGGCTACACGGTAAATATCGTCTGCAGTTACACTGTTTATAGTCTGAATGTATTTTTCGTAGAAATCGGCAGGAAGTTTTTCCGTCTCAATGTTTAAGGCATAACGGGCAACTGTTTGCGGTTTTTCAACCTGCATTACAAATCTTCCGATATAACCTGCTTTTACATTTTTCAGAACATCTTCAGCAACTTTTTCGGTTCTGATTCTTTTTATTTCTTTTACAAATTCAACTACAGCACTATCTGTAACGGCATTTCTTACAGCAGATGAAGCTCTGAATTTAGTGGTGTACTTTCCGGCTCCAATGTTTGAGCTTGCTCCGTAAGTCCAGGCGTGTTGTTCGCGTAAATTCATATTCAGATAACTGTTGAAATCACCTCCCAGAATTTGATTTGCAATTACGGCAGCGAAAAAATCAGGATCATTCATTTTTAAATTCACGGTATTAACCAGTGAAATTTCAGACTGAACTGCATTCGGAACATCAACAAAATCAATTTGAAGTTTTGAAACGTTTTCCGGATTTGGGTAGGTGTTTTTTGGAGTAGCTTGCTTTTTCCATCCGCCGAAAAGTTTTTCGACAGCTGCTTTTGTTTCTTTGAACTTAACATCACCAATTATAACCAGATACGCGTTTTCAGGCACAAAATAAGAAGTATAATTAGCCTGAACATCAGCAAGGGTTACGTTTTTTAAGGTTTCCTCAGAAATATATTCCCCTGCAGGATGGTTTTTCCCAAAGGCTAAAACGTCTACAACGCGATTTGCAATCGCCGGAACGCTTTTTTCCTCTGCTTTAAGTCCTTCTGATAATTTTGCTTTTTCCTTGTCGAATTCTGTTTGTGTAAAATTAGGCTGTAAAGCACCTTCCGCTAAAAGTTCTAAAACACGCCCTGAATATTTTGACAGGGAGCTGGCAGAAGCACCGCTGGAACTAAAGTTGATGTTTGCACCGTAAAAATCAATTTCTTCGTTGAAGGCTTGTTTGGTGGTTTTTTTTGTGCCATTTCCGATTAAACTGCTGGTTAGTTCATCAACACCTTTTTTATTTCCTTCAGTAAATGGGGCATTGTCTAAAGTAAGGTTGAAGCTAACTCTTGGTAATTTATGGTTTTCAACTACCAAAACTTTCATGCCGTTTGCCAAAACAAAAGTTTGTGGTTTTTTGATATTGACAACTGGTGAGTTTCCGGGTTTGGGCTGTGGACGATCTTGTGCTTGCATAATTCCAGTTAGGAATAAAAGGATTAAAACGGTATGTATTTTTTTCATGATTCGATTTTCTTAGTTTTGAACTTTTTTTGAAGGAACATAATCTAAAATTAAACGCTGATTAGGGTTTAAATACTTTTTGGCAACTTCTCTGATTTCTTCTCTGGTTATAGAGTGATAGAGGTCGATTTCGGTATTAATAAGATTTACGTCTCCATAAAGTAAATAAAAAGAGGCTAAATTTTCAGCAATTCCTTCAACGCTTGCATTTGCATTGACAAAATTATTATCGAATTTGTTTTGTAGTTTTTCATAATCTTTTTCAGAAATCAAATCGGTTTGGATTTTTACAATCTCTTCGTCCATTTCTTTTAAGATATCGGCCGTCGTGTGAGTTCCCATTGGTAAACCATACAAAATATACATTCCGTAATCTTCCTGGCTAAAACCTACTGCACCAATTTGAAGGGCCATTTTTTTATCATCAACGATTTTCTTGTACAATTTCGAGCTTTTTCCGTCACTTAAATAAGAAGAGATTAAATCTAAAACTCTGGCGTCTCTTGTTTTCATTGATGGTGTTCTGTAAGCGGCCACCACCATTGGGATCTGGATGTTCGGATCCTCGTAAGTTGCTTTTATGGTTTCGGTAATCGGTGCTTCTGTAAAGGTTTGTTTTTTTACTTCTTCTCCTTTTGGAATCGGGCCGAAATATTTCTGAATCCATTCTTTGGTTTTGCTTTTATCAAAATCTCCGGCAACAACAAGAACGGCATTGTTCGGCGTGTAGAATTTTTTATTAAATGCCTGAAACTCTTCAAGGGTTGCAGCATCCAGATCTTTCATGGAACCAATTGTTGTCCAGCGATACGGATGGTTTTTGAACATGTTTTTCTTTACTTCCGGAAGAATATTTCCGTACGGCTGATTGTCGTAACGCATTCTTTTTTCTTCTTTTACGACTTCATTTTGTGTCTCAACACCAATTTTGTTGATTATAGGATGCATCAATCGCTCCGATTCCAGCCATAAACCTAATTCGAGGCTATTGGAAGGAAAGACTTCGTAATAATACGTCCTGTCGTCAGAAGTGTTGGCATTGTTTACGCCGCCATTTGCCGTAACGATTTTCATCCATTCGCCACGTTTTATATTTTCAGTTCCTTCAAATAATAAATGTTCAAAGAAATGTGCAAAACCCGTTCGGTCAGGACGCTCATCTTTTGATCCTACATGATACATAACAGAAGTAATAACTACCGGAGCAGAAGGGTCGTTGTGCAGAATAACGTGCATGCCGTTATCTAAATTGTATTCTTCAAAAGCTACTTTTTGGGCATGAGCTACTCCGCCGAGCATTAGTGCAGCGCTTAACATCATTATCGAATTTTTCATAAAGATTAATAATTTTAATTACCTAATAGTTAATAGGTAGCTAAGAGTTAATATTAGTTACATCAAAAATAACTTTTTTTTACTTACTAAGTAATAATTGTTTTAAAATTTGGTACTATTTTACCTATAAAAATAGTTTATGGCTTAATAAAATGCCCTGACAGACAGCCTTTAGACAGATAAAAATATTTTTGAAATAAGAGATTGCACAGTAAATTATTAATTGTATATTTGCAACCTTAAAAATCAATAAATCAATTTGGTATGTATGCAATCGTAGAGATAGCAGGGCAACAATTTAAAGTAAGCAAAGACTTAAAGGTTTATGTTAACCGTTTGGCTAACGAAGAAGGTTCAAGTATTTCATTTGACAAAGTTCTTTTATTAGACGATAATGGTAATGTAACTTTAGGCGCCCCAGCTATAGAAGGTGCTTCAGTAGAAGCTAAAGTGTTACAACACTTAAAAGGAGATAAAGTAATCGTTTTCAAAAAGAAAAGAAGAAAAGGTTACAAAAAGAGAAATGGTCACAGACAATATCTTACTCAAATTGTAATTGAAGGTATTACTGCAGCAGGAGGAACTAAAAAAGCAGCAGCTAAAAAAGCGGTTGTAGCAGAAGATGCTCCGGCAACTGAAGTTGAAGCAGCTCCAAAAGCAAAGAAAGCAGCAGCTCCAAAAGCAAAAAAAGAAGCTACTAAAGAATAATAACAATATTTAAACTCATACGTCATGGCTCACAAGAAAGGTGTCGGTAGTTCGAAGAATGGTAGAGAATCAGAATCAAAACGTCTAGGCGTTAAGATTTTTGGTGGACAAGCTGCTATTGCTGGGAACATCATCGTTAGACAAAGAGGTTCAAAACATAATCCAGGTGAAAATGTTTACATCAGTAAAGATCACACACTACACGCAAGAGTAGCTGGAGTTGTTAAGTTCCAAAAGAAAAGAGATAACAAATCTTATGTATCTATCCTTCCATTCGAAGCATAATCATTAGATTACTTATTACAAAACCCGTTCTGAAAAGAGCGGGTTTTTTGTTTTTAGGCTAAACCATTTGAAGAAATTTAAACCATATAAGTTGTATAAGAGAATTTAAGTTTGATTTGTATGTGTAATGTTTCTTTTTTTGTCATCCTGAGGAACAAGGAATCGCCGTAAGTAACCCGGCAATCTAAGGAATTCTTTGTGTTAGTTTCTTGCCGGATGACAAGATTATGTAAAGCTAAATTCATAAAAAAAACCTGCTCTATTATGAACAGGTTTGTGTTTCTTGCAAATAAATTAGAATTTGGAATTTTTGCTATTGGAATTTTACTATTCAATATCTTTAGTTTCTTCCAGATCTTGGGTTTTTCTTCCCACTTTTACTTTTGGAGCATTCTGAGTTCCGGTAACCGTTAATGGAATTCCGAATATCCCAAGCGGAGGAAGGCCTAAACGCATTTTTAAGTTTAATTTTCCGTCTAAACTTGTTGTTCCTTCAATTCTGGGTCTGAAGCCGGCAAACTTAAATTTAAACCGTTCAACAGTCATGATATTATTTTTGATAGTTGTTTTGATTTCTACTTTGGAAAGATCCGGATTTTTCATTGCTTCAGAACTTGTCTCTTTACTTACGGCATTGAACATTTTCAGGCCTCTCACTTTAACATCTTTCACCGAAAGTGTTCCACCGCCCACAAGGGAGGGATAAACGGGTTCCATATTTCCGGTTAATCTTCCTTTAAGCTGATAATCTAAAGAAACAATTCCCTGTGCTTTTTCTGCCGCACTGGCCATTTTTCGGAACACTTCAATTTCATTATAAGCTCTTTTGATATCAAAATCAGTTGCTTTAATTCCGTAATTAAAGTTGGCTTTTTGAGGAGTTACAGCCTGATAATTCGCATTCATGGTCACTTTGCAGCCAATTAAATTAAAACCGGTATTTTGCATACTGAGTTTTCCTTTTTTCATTTTTAAATTCCCGACAGCATTTTGAAGGTTTAGTTTGTCGAAACTTACTTTTTGTGCATGGGCCAATAATTGCAAATCCAGATTAGCCGGGATTATAATTACGCCCGTTTCTTTTGCTGCTGTTTTTGTTGCTTCAGGTTTTGTCTGCGCTTCTGTTACAGTTGTATTTGCAGCTGTATTGGACATAAATTCATCAACATTGATATATCTTGCTGAAACTTTAAAAGAGCCTCTTAAAACCCCCGTGTTGGTAGTTACGAAGTTGAAAACGTTTTGCATGTAGCCATTCATTGTAAAATCAGACTGTCCGTAAGCAGCCAGAAAATTATTGAACGACATTTTATCCTGATTGATTTTAAAGATACCTTCTTTGATAATGAACTTTTTAGGTAAATATTCGGAAGCGATCCCGATATTTCTGAGTTCAAGCGTTCCTTTGTTGTGTAGTTTGCTGTAATTTCCTTTTTCAGCATCGCTTTGTTTGCCTTTCAAAACCAAATCTGCTTTTACAAAACCATCCAGATCAAGTCCTTTTTGAGAAAAGACTTTATATATTTTATTGACATCCATTTCGCCATTTGCTTTAATATCATAATTTAAATCATCAAAATTGCTCAGGTCAGCCTGTACAAAAACAGGTTTTCCTTCAAAAGTAAACTGAGCGGGTTTTAGATTGACTTTTAGATCCTGGAAAGTTCCTTTCTGATTTTCAATTTTAGATTTTACCACAATATTGGTAATGGGATTGGGGTAATATTTGGTTTTCAAATAACCGTTTGTCAAATCGATTACTCCTTTTGTGACAGGAAAAAATTTGTTTTTCTGATCAAATTTACCGTTGGTTTTAACATCGCTGATTAAAATTCCTTTCAGTTCTACATCAGGGATTCCCAAAGCTTTGTTTAGTTTTTCAAGATTAATTTTCGCTCTAAATTCAGCATTGATATCCGGTGTGGTCATGCCTTTCATGTAGAATTTAGATTTAAGATAATCTTTGCCTACATTCAGAGATAAATTCTTCGCATCCACAATTAAAAGCTCCGGATTTAAAGAAGGTACTTTTGTTTTTACTTCCAGATTTAAGTTGGAAACCGGGAAAGCACTTTTGTTATAATTCACAAATCCGTTGTCTAATTTTAAATCTAAATTCAGATCAGGAGCTATGTTTTGGGAAGCGATATAATTGCCTTTTACAGTTAGAAGTAAGTTCGTGTTTCCTTTTAATTCAGTCTTGGAAAGCCAGGTAATATATTTGGGAGGAAAAGCGGTAAAAACATCATACAGTTTGCTGTTGTCGGATTTCAGAACAAGATCCATGTTGTAGCCATCTTTCAGGAAATCGAATTTTCCTTTAAAATCGACCAGGAGCTGATTGATTTTCAGGTTATTTTGCTCAAAAAAGAAAGATAAAGAGTTTACGTTTACTTTGGTGATCAAATCAGCATCAATCTGTTTGTTCATCAGATAAGGTTCATTTTCATAAACGATATTTAATTTTTCAATTTTTGCTTTTGAATACAAATCAAAGACGGCTTTGTCCAGATTTCCTTTTCCTAAGTAATTAAAACCAAAAGCATCAAAATGAACCTTCGTAGATTTATCGTCATAAATAATTTTACTGTTCAGAATCTCGATTCGTTCCAGTTTTAATGCGGTGTCAGTAGTATCTTTTGAGGCTGAAGTCTTTGATGTTGACTTGTAAACGTTGTAATTCGCTTCTCCGTTCGAATTCACTTTTACATTAATAAACGAGTCAGATAAATAAATCTGGTCAATTTTTACCGATTTGCTAAAAATAAGACTCGCGACATTGATTCCAAAAGAGACTTCTTTGGCCGTGATAAATTTTTCGTTTTTGTAAGGTGCTGATCCGTTTAGTTTTAAGTCGTTTAAAGTCAGGGTTAGGGAAGGGAAGTGGTGAAAAAAAGAAACAGAGACATCAGAATAATTCAATTCGGCACTCAGTCTTTCGTTTGCCGTTTTTTTAATCTGCTCTTTGATCTGATCGGCAAAAAGTATAGGGGTTAAAAACAATAATCCTAAAATAACAGCAAACGTTATTCCGACGTATTTTACTATTTTAAATACGATCGATCTGGACTTATTTTTTTGCATAACAAAAATTGTTAAGATTAAATTTTATAAAAAACGATGATAAAAAAAGGATAAATTATCCGTGAACGGTCTCGCTTTTACCGTAATTGGTAATAATGGAACCTTCGAACTCAATCCATTCTTTCCAACGCTTATCAATATCTATATTGTCTTTATATTTTCGGGCAAATCCTAAAAAAGTAGTGTAATGACCAGCTTCAGAAATCATCAGGTCACGATAAAATGCAGCCAGTTCTTCGTCTTTTATATTTTCGGAAAGGACTTTAAAACGCTCACAGCTTCTGGCTTCAATCATAGCTGAGAACAGGAGGCGATCACAAAGCGCATCTTTACGGCTTCCGTCTTTTTTCATGAATTTAAAAAGTTCATTTACATAATGATCTTTTCTTTCACGCCCCAATGTCAGGCCTCTTTTTTTGATTAGGTCGTGAACCATTTGCAGATGCTCTAATTCTTCTCTGGCAATAACCAGCATTTCGGTTACTAATTCCTCTAATTCAGAGTTGTAGGTAACTAAACTAATGGCATTTGAAGCTGCTTTTTGCTCACACCAGGCATGATCGGTCAGAATTTCTTCGATATTCGACTCAACGATATTTACCCAGCGGGGGTCTGTGGCTAATTTTAATCCTAACATAATTTTATTGAAAAATTGAATACTGCAAAATTAGTCTTTTTTACAACCGAAAATCAGGAAACATCGTGTTATTACGCCCAAAAAAGCATTATTTTGCAGGTTCAAAGAATTAAAATGAGTCAGATAAAAAAACTTTTAATTATTGGTTTTGTGTGGCCGGAACCCAATTCGTCTGCGGCGGGTGGCAGAATGATGCAGTTGATTTCGGTCTTCAAAAAAAATGGATTTGAAATTACATTTGCCAGTGCGGCACTAGACAGTGATTTTATGGTGGATCTGGCTTCTTTTGGAATTGAAAAAAAAGCCATTGCACTCAATAATTCCAGTTTTGATGATTTTGTGATTGAATTAAATCCGGATGTCGTTTTATTTGATCGCTTTATGATTGAAGAACAATTTGGCTGGAGAGTTGCTGAAAACTGCCCGAACGCCATACGATTACTGGATACCGAAGATTTACATTGCCTGAGGGCAGCCAGACAAAAAGCTTTTAGGGAAAACAGAACTTTTGAATTGAATGATCTCCTGTCTGAAGAAGTTGCAAAAAGGGAAATCGCCAGTATTCTGAGATGTGATGTTTCGTTTATTATTTCGGAATTCGAAATGAAAATTTTGAACGATGTTTTTAAAATTGATTCGAAAATATTGTTTTATCTTCCTTTTTTGGTTGCTGAAATGACTCAAAATGAACTGACGAATTTACCTTTATTCGAAGATCGGGAGCATTTTGTCTTTATTGGAAATTTCCTTCACGAGCCTAACTGGAATACGGTACAGTACCTAAAAGAAACCATTTGGCCTTTCATAAAAAAAGACTTTCCGGAAGCCGTTTTGAGGGTTTACGGTGCTTATCCGTCGCAAAAAGTATTGCAGTTGCATCAGCCTAAAAATGGTTTTTTTATAATGGGAAGAGCTGCTGACGCTAACGAAATTGTAAAAAAGGCCAGAGTTGTTCTGGCGCCCATTCGTTTTGGAGCAGGTTTAAAAGGAAAATTACTGGAAGCCATGCAATGCGGAACACCAAGTATAACAACAGCAACAGGGGCAGAAGCCATGCATGCCGATTTACCATGGAATGGATTTATTACAAATGATACAGCACTTTTTGCAAAACAAGCGATCGAATTATATAACAATGAAATACTTTGGAAACAAGCGCAGCAAAACGGAATCGAAATTATAAATCAATGTTATCAGAAAAGCAGCTTTGATACAGTATTGATTGATAAAATTAATTCCCTGATGGCTGATTCAGAAAATCATCGTCTTCATAATTTTATGGGAAGCCTGCTGCAGCATCATACTTTAAAAAGCACAAAATACATGGCAAAGTGGATTGAAGCAAAAAATAAAAACTAAACCATTCTTCCAAACCCTACTGTTTCACGATACAGTTGCGGCGAAACGTCGGCATTGGTTTTAAAGAATCTGCTAAAATAATGTTCATCATCATAACCTAATTCGTAAGCGATTTCTTTGACGGTTTTGTTGGTCATATACAATTCTCTTTTGGCTTCAATGATTATTCTTTCTGCGATAAGATCCGTGAGTGTTTTGTTGAAATAATTTTTAGATAATTTGCCTAAAGCTTTCGGCGAAATATTAAGCATTTCGGCATAATGCCCGGCTGAATGCTTGGTCTTGAAATGATCTTCGATTGCATCTTTAAGATTTTGAAGGATAAAAGGTTCTTTGGAATCCGGTGTTGCTTTTAATTCCTCCAGTTGTTCTCTTTTCAGGCGGGAAGCGGTAATCAGGAATATTTTCAGGTACGAAATCAGTAATTCATATTGTGCTAATTCCGCATTCTGAATCTCTGTTTTCATTTGATCAATGACCATTTGTAAAGTTATTTTTGCCTGATCGGTTATAGAGGTAAAAGGAGGCTGATAAACGTTATTAAACAAAACGCCGTTGCAGGAAACTTCTTTTTGATGCATATGAATGCAATAAAAATCAGGATGAAAATTGATCGCAATCCCCTGAATGTCTTCTTTTGTGCAAATCATAAAAGGCTGATAGGGCGAAAAAGCAAGCAGCGAATCTTTCTCAAACTGATGTTCGGCAAAATCAGCTTTTACCTTACCGCTGCCTTTGGTAATCCAGATTAAAGAGAAATAATTATTGCGCTGTAAATGATCAAAATGGCTATTGTCATCAAACCAAAGTAGTTTGAATGCCAGATTGCCATTTTGAGGATTTATTAAAGTAAAAACATTCTGATGCGCCATGGCTTCACTATTTTATAATGTACGATCGGATTCTTCTATGGCCAAATCGTTAATGCTGGCATATCGTTTTTGCATATAGCCATTTTCGTCAAACTCCCACAGTTCATTTCCATAACTTCTAAACCATTGACCTGAATGATCCTGCCATTCATATTCAAATCGAACAGCCATTCTGTTTTCCTTGAAACCCCACAGCTCTTTTTTAAGTTTGTAATGCAGTTCCTTTTGCCATTTTTGGGTTAAAAACGCTTTTACTTCCTCACGTCCATTAATAAAATCGGTTCTGTTTCTCCATTCCGTATCGATAGTGTAAGCTAAAGCTACTTTTTCCGGATCTTTTGTATTCCACGCATCTTCTGCAATTTGTACTTTTTGCAGTGCGGTTTCCATTGTAAATGGTGGTAAAGGATGTCTTGGTGTTTCCATGATTTTTTTTATACTAAGATAGTCATGAAATGAATCATGACTATCTTTAGGGATTGTTATTTTTTGTAATTAGTTCTGTAATGCTAAACTTTGAACTGCCGGAAAATCAATTTCTGTATTGGCAGTATTATTGAAATAGTTGGTCAGGATATTTAACGCTACATGACCTACAGTTTCAGCTAATTCAGCATCAGAAACGCCTGCATTTTTTACGTTGTTTACATCTTCATCATTTACTAAACCATTTTTGCTGACCAAAGTTTTGGCGAATTGCAAAATGGCCTCCGTTTTTGCATCTGTTGAGTTTCCTGTTCTTGCAGCGTGTAAAACGGCAGGATCAGCTTTTACCAGTTTTTCTCCGATAAAAGTGTGGGCTGCCAGACAATAATCACAAGAGTTTTCTTCTGAAATTGCTAAAGCTAAAAGTTCACCGGTTTTTGCACTTAATTTACCATGGCTCAAAGCGCCGCTTAAATTTAAATAACCTTCCAGTACTGCTGGTGAATTCCCCATTGTTCTCATCATGTTGGGTACGACTCCTAGTTTCGCTTGTACGGCATTGAATAAATCTTTAGTTTTTCCTGTTACTTCTTCCGGGTTTAATGCTGTTAATCGTGTCATCTTATTTAATTTTTAATGTTATTATTGGTTGTTGTCTTTTGACATTACAAAGATGCGACGATCACAGTTTTTAGAACATGGAGAATGTACGCTATGTGATGGACAATTTTCCCACAGGAGTTCTTTATAAAAAAATCCCCGATTACGAGGTGTAACCGGGGATGAAAAATTTTAGTGTTCAGTCTCAGTCTCAGTGTTCGGTGAACTGCAAACTGAAAACCGCGACTGAGACTGAACACTGAGACTGAGACTGAAAACTATTTCAAAACGCCTTCAACCGCCTGAACAGTTGTAGCGTGGTAACCTGATTTTGCTTTTTCGAATATCTTTTTCGCCCAGTCTTTGCCCGGAGAAGTCTTTACCAATTCTTTGTAAAGTGTCATTAAAGATCCTGTTCTGCTCGTTCCAATCATAAATTGTTCGATTGCAGGATAAGCAATAGTATAATGACTGCGGATGCAAGGAACAAACCACTGACGTCTGATGACGAAGTTTCCGCCTTTCGTGAAGTTGAATTCGGCATCAATTTCCGCCATTTCTTTCGGAGTTACATCTTCCGGTAAATAATCTATGAAATGTTGTTTTTCTGTTGTAGATTTAATTTTCTGACTTAAACCCTTAACTCCGGTTGTTCTCCAGCTTTTTTGAATAGCATCGATTGCTGCAAAATCCTCCGAAACGGATGGGGTAATGTTGGAAGGAACTCCTGGTTTGTAAATCCATTCGTCAGCTTTTATTTTATCAGCAAGAGCTTTGTCGCCTTTGATAAGGTTTTCATTCAGGTACTTGATAAAATCTTCTGTTGTGATGGATTTGAACGCATGTGCATTAAAATAATTTTTAATAAACGGATCAAATTTTTCACGCCCAACGGCAGCTTCTATTACTTTTAAGAAGTTGTAACCTTTCACATAAGGGATCTGGCTGATTCCATCGTCAGGATTTCTGTTGGTAAGGCTCACTTTTAAACGGGTATCCGGATTTGTAGCTCCGTACTCTTCTATGTTGTCATCCAGGTCTTTACGGGTCAGTACATCCTGCATTTTAGCCTCTTTTACACCAAAAATCTCTTCTCCGATACGGTGTTCCACATAGGTTGTAAAACCTTCGTTTAGCCAAATATCATCCCAAGTGGCATTAGTAACTAAATTACCACTCCAGCTGTGTCCTAATTCATGCGCCAGTAAACTGGTCAGCGAGCGATCTCCTGCAATGACTCCCGGTGTTAAGAATGTCAGGTTTGGATTTTCCATTCCGCCATAAGGAAAACTTGGAGGTAAAACCAATACATCATAACGTCCCCAGCGATAAGGTCCGTATAGCTTTTCAGCAGCACCAACCATTTTTCCCAGTTCAGCAAATTCCCATGCCGCTTTTTTTAGTAAAGATGGTTCCGCATAAACTCCGGTTCTGTTGTCAATAGATTGAAATTCAATGTCACCAACCGCAATTGCCATTAAATAAGACGGGATTGCCTTGTCTTGTTTGAAAGTGTAAACACCTGTATCGTTCTTTTTCCGCGGATTGACAGAAGCACTCATGACAGCCAGTAAATCTTTAGGAACCGTAACTTTTGCGTTATACGTAAAACGAACGCCCGGAGAATCCTGACATGGAATCCAGGTACGGGACCATATGCTTTCTCCCTGAGAAAAAAGAAACGGTTTCTTTTTGTCTGCGGTTTGCTGTGGGTTTAGCCATTGTAATGCCACCGCGTCTTTCGTGGTGCTATAATAAATATTGACTTTGGTCGTACTGGGCTCGATTGTGATGTGAAGTGGTTTTCCATGGAATTCAACTTCGGAACCAAGCTCGAATTTGGTCTCTTTTTCGTCATCACCTAAGGTTACTTTTGTAATAGTAAGTGTGTTTTCATCGAAAATGATTTCATTTCCTTTGCTGATGTTGTCAATCTGCCAGGAAGCTTTTCCTGAAATGGTTTGGGTGTCAAAATCAACTTTGATGTCGAGATCTAAATGTTTTACAACCGCTAAATCCGGTTTGGAGAAAGTATGTTCGTCTTTAACGATTGTCGTTTCTTTATCTGTTTCTTTGGTAGTTTCTTTTTTCTGACAGGCCAGTGCCGCCATAAATAAAGTGAGGAGAACTATTTTTTTCATAGGTTAAAAGTTGAATTATGAATCTAAATTAAATAAAAAATCCCGTTTTGAAAGTTCAAAACGGGATTTTAATATAAATTACCTCAGACTCGGCTCACGCTGCCTTCGACTTCTCTTAAGCTGCCTTCGACTTCGCTCAGGCTGACATGGAAATTATGCCAACATGGTTACCGGGCTTTCGATGTATTGTTTTAAGGTTTGTAAAAATTGAGCTCCGGTAGCACCGTCAATTGTTCTGTGGTCACACGCTAACGATAACATCATGGTGTTTCCTACTACAATCTGACCGTTTTTAACCACTGGCTTCTCTACAATTGCGCCTACAGAAAGGATAGCAGAATTCGGTTGATTTATAATTGAATTGAATTCAGTAATACCAAACATTCCAAGGTTAGAAACTGTAAAAGTGCTTCCCTCCATTTCCTGTGGTCCTAATTTTTTGTTTTTAGCTCTTCCGGCCAAGTCTCTTACTGAAGCGCCAATTTGAGATAAACTCATAGCATCTGTAAATTTCAATACAGGAACTACCAATCCGTCTTCAACAGCTACAGCAACTCCAATATTAACGTGATGGTTGATGATGATAGCATCTTCTTTCCACTGAGAGTTGATTTTTGGATGTTTTTTCAAGGCTAAAGCACAGGCTTTAATAACCATATCGTTGAAAGATACTTTTGTATCCGGAACCGTATTGATTGTCGCTCTTGCCGCCATTGCGTCATCCATGCTTACTTCGATCACTAAGTTGTAGTGAGGTGCTGTAAATAAAGATTCTGCTAAACGTTTTGCGATGATTTTACGCATTTGAGAGTTTTTGATCTCTTCTGTGAAAACTTCTCCGGCAGGAACAAATACTTTTGGAGCAGCAGGTGCAGCAGTTTCCGCTTTTGGTGCGGCAGCAGTTGCGTTTGCAGCAGGTTGTCCCTGAGCAGCAGGAGTGAAGTTTTCGATATCGCTTTTTACGATACGTCCGTTTTCTCCTGAACCTTTAACCTGAGTTAACTGGATTCCTTTGTCAGAAGCGATTTTTTTAGCTAGTGGTGAAGCTAAAATTCTTCCTCCATTTGATGAAGTATCAGCTACAGCTTCAGTTGCTTTTTCAGCAGCAGGAGCCGCTTTTTCTTCAGTTGCTGGAGCACTTGCAGTTGCAGTTCCTCCGGCAGTATAATTGTCTGCAATTCCTGAAATGTCAGTTCCTGCAGGTCCGATGATCGCTAATAAGCTGTCAACAGGAGCTGTATTCCCTTCCTGAATTCCGATGTATAATAATGTTCCGGCATTGAAAGACTCAAACTCCATAGTGGCTTTGTCTGTTTCAATTTCAGCCAGGATATCACCTTCAGCTACGGCATCACCTTCTTTTTTCAACCAGGTTGCTACAGTTCCTTCCGTCATTGTATCACTCAAACGTGGCATAGTTACTACTACAACACCTTTAGGTAATTCCGTTGCCGCTTTTGCAGCCGGAGCAGGAGCTTCAGTTTTAGTTTCTTCTGATTTTGCTTCAGCAGCCGGAGCAGCATCTGCTTTTGGAGTTTCCGCAGCAGGAGCATCACCACCCGCCAAAAGAGCAGAAATATCTTCTCCTTCGTTACCAATGATCGCTAATAAGGAATCAACGGGAGCAGTTTCTCCAGCCTGAATTCCGATATGTAAAAGAGTTCCTTCGTTGAAAGACTCAAATTCCATTGTTGCTTTATCTGTTTCAATTTCAGCAAGGATATCACCTTCACTGATTTTGTCGCCTACTTTTTTTAACCAGGTCGCTACCGTTCCTTCCGTCATAGTATCGCTCAAACGAGGCATTGTTACTTTTATCGCCATAATATGTTATAGTTTATGAGGTGTGAATGGATAGTCTTCTTGTGCGTATACTACATCGTATAATTGTTGCAATTCAGGATATGGAGATTCTTCAGCGAATTTCACACACTCTTCAACCAAATCTTTAACTTTTTGGTCAATTGCTTCAATTTCTTCTTCTGTAGCATATTTTTGATCCATAATTACATCTAAAACCTGAGTAATCGGGTCAATTTTTTTGTATTCTTCAACCTCTTCTTTGGAACGGTATAATTGTGCATCAGACATAGAGTGTCCTCTGTAACGGTATGTTTTCATTTCAAGGAAAGTTGGTCCGTCTCCACGACGGGCTCTGTCAATAGCTTCAGTCATTGCTTCAGCTACTTTCACAGGATTCATTCCGTCAACTGGTCCACATGGCATTTCATATCCTAAACCAAGTTTCCAGATATCAGTATGGTTTGCTGTTCTTTCAACAGAAGTTCCCATTGCATAGCCGTTGTTTTCAACGATAAATACAACTGGTAATTTCCATAGCATCGCCATGTTGAATGCTTCGTGTAAGGATCCTTGTCTTGCAGCTCCATCACCAAAATAAGTCATGGTAACTCCGCCAGTGTTGAAGTATTTATCAGCAAAAGCCAAACCAGCTCCTACCGGAATTTGTCCACCTACGATTCCGTGTCCTCCGTAAAAACGGTGTTCTTTAGAGAAAATGTGCATAGAACCTCCCATACCTTTAGAAGTTCCTGTTGCTTTTCCTAAAAGTTCAGCCATTACGCGTCTTGGATCCACTCCCATACCAATTGGCTGAACGTGGTTTCTGTAAGCAGTAATCATTTTATCTTTTGTCAGGTCCATAGCGTGTAAAGCACCTGCTAATACAGCTTCCTGTCCATTATATAAGTGTAGAAAACCTCTAACTTTTTGTTGAATGTATAATGCTGCAAGTTTGTCTTCAAACTTTCTCCAAAGCAGCATGTCTTCGTACCACTTTAAATATACTTCTTTTGTAACTTCTTTCATCTGAATTCTTTCTTTTGCTAAAGTTGTTTGTGTTATCAATTGTTGCCTATAACGCAAAATAGTTTCCTCCCACAAATTTGCGCCCGAAAGGTCGGGATGCAAAAATAAGACATTCCGTTTAAGAACTAAAATTTAAAAGCTACTTTTTGGTCTTTTTTTACAAGAACTTTTTATCGAACATAAAAGGGAGCAGATTTTTTAGGGATGCAGATTTGTAAATTTCGCCAATTTCACCCATAAAATAGATTTCTATAGGGGTGTCCTGTTTAATTTCATATTCTGCAATTGATTGTCTGCAAGACCCGCAGGGAGGAATTGGCGCTTTGGTCTGGTTGGTATCGGAAGCGGCAGTAATGGCCATTTTTAGAATTTTGGCTTCAGGATACTTGCTTCCTGCGTAAAAAATAGCAGTTCTTTCGGCACATAATCCTGATGGATAAGCGGCGTTTTCCTGATTCGAGCCTGAAATTATTTTTCCGTTATCTAAAAGTAAAGCGGCTCCAACTCTAAATTGTGAATAGGGAGCGTAAGCTTTTTTGCGAATTTCGACTGCTTCAGTCATTAAATCCTGAACATCTTTCGGGAGTTCGTTTAAGGAATCGTATGCCGTAAATGATGATGTAACACTAATTTCTTTCATTCTTTTTAAGGGAAAAAAAATCCAAATTCCTATAAAGTAGAAATTTGGATTGTAATTATTCTTTTATTTATTTCGTCTAGTAAACTTCGTATTTGTCGCCAAAGTTAAAGGTTAAAGAAAAACGAAGTGTATTTTCTAACGGATTTTTAACTTTTGATGATGAAAATAAGTAAGAAACGTCAACTTTTACTACATTGTATTTAAATCCGGCTCCCAGAGAGAAAAACTGACGGGCTCCTTTTTCAGGGCTTTCATGAAAATAACCTGCTCGTACTGCGAATGAATCCTGATACATATATTCTGCTCCTAAGCTATAGGTAATTTCTTTTAATTCTTCACTAAAACCGCCCGGTGCATCTCCAAAAGATTTAAAGATTCCCGAAGCCCAGCCTGTTTCATTGTATTTGTTGTAGCTAATTGAGTTTGCTTCTTCCTGGGTAATGTCGTCAGCATCCGTAAAATCGCCATCTCCATTGGTGTCAACAGGAGTTCCTGGTCCCGGAGGAGTCGGTACTAAAAGTTTTGTAAATTCAAGACTTACTCCAACTTTGTTGTAATCATCAAGGATAAAATCAAAACCTCCACCCACTCTTAAGTTCGCAGGTAAGAAATTGGAACTTAAATCGTCATTATCATAACTTATTTTAGGGCCTATATTCTGAATGTTAAAACCACCTCTCCATCTTCCGTTGAAGCTGTTGTAGGCAATTTCTTCTGACTGATAAAATCCAGCAACGTCTACGGCAAAAGAACCCGCCGCTGAGGCATCAGTATCTTCTGAAGCAACTTTTAAATTAGAACGGATATACCTTGCCGCAACTGCCATCGAGAATTCATCACTCAATTTCAAAGAGTAAGAACCGTCTAAAGCAAATTCGTTTGGAGATACAATATTTGGAATATCATTAGGATCTCTCCTTAATTCAATGTCACCAAAACCAAAATAACGGATGCTACCCGCGAAGGCACTTCTTTCGTTGATCTTGTTGTAATAGGTTACTTGTCCAAGGGAAATGTCGTTGGCTAAGTCTGTTAAATAAGGAGTGTAACTAACGGAGAAACCTTGCTTGTCGACTGAAAAGGCGTATTTGGCAGGATTCCATTGTTGTGAGTATGCATCGGCTGACGTTGCAACACCCTGATCTGCCAAACCGGCTGCTCTGGCATCTGCTGCTACTAATAAAAATGGAACTCCGGTGGTAATCGGTACGATGTTCTGGGCTTTTGCGTATGAAATAACGAGAAAACAAATTAAGAAGAGTGCTATTTTTTTCATTTATGGGAGCTAAATATGTTTATGGTACAAATATATATATTTTTATAAGATGACAAGCTTTTCGTACTTTTCTGCCTTTTTATTAGTTAAATTAGACCTTACGGTAAGTTTGTAAATGTAAACTCCCTTTCCGATTCGGTCTCCAAAATCATCTTTTCCGTCCCAGGTGATCTCTCTTGATAAAAATCCTTCTGTTGTAATGATTTGATTTTTAGTCCATACCACTTTTCCGGTAATGGTCATTACCTGAACCTGAACATCCAGCGGTTCATAAGGTCTGTTGTGCGAAAACCAAAATTGGGTATAGGTTGAAAACGGATTTGGATAATTAAGAACGTGCGAAAGGGTCAGAGATTCATCTCCTGCCACTATAAATTGTATTTCGCTTGTCACAGGGTTGTTGTAAACGTCCCATGCTGTAAAACTTATAGTGTGTATTCCTGTTGTTAAATTTCTTAACGGAAAACGCAAATTTCCGTTTGTATAATCGTCTAATTTAGTTTGATAATAATCATTTAAAACATAAGGATTACTAACATCTCCATCTAAAATCGCTACAATATCATGACCAATTCCACTAGCGGTATTTATACCATTTTCATCTTCTAAAAAAGCCAGTAAGAAGGGGGAACTATTTGTAATTCCACCTGATACAAATGTTTCGTCGTTCATATATAACTTCACTTTTGGATTTATATTGTCCAGAGGTGCATTTTCATTTATTCCGCCAATTTTAATGACGGTATTGTAGCCGGATTGGTTTTCCAGAGGGCTGTCTTTCTTTGCGTAAAAACTAATACGGCCATTATCAAGCGGAATTCGTATGTCTCTTGGTACGATAAAGCTGAACTCAAATTGTCCGTTTTTTACAGAAGCATTTCCTCTAAAAATCGTTTCTCCCAAAGTTTTAAAGTACATCGCAGGGCTAAGGCCATCGTTGTTTAATGTTGTAGATGTAATGGATTTATCAAAAATAGCGGTAAATAATTCTCCATTATAATTGCTTAACAATGTGTTGTTTTCATCGGTTATTTCACCCGTAATCTTCATTTTAGACAGCGATTTAAAGTCAGAAATGGGCTGTGAAATAACAACATCGTTTACTTTTGTTAAATTAATTCTGGGTTTTGGAATAGCCAGCATTAAAGCAGGATCTCCCAGGTAAAAGATAACATTGCTGGAAGAACTTGGTTTTTCATTTTTAGAAATTCGAAGTGTTTCGGCAATTGTTGTATATTGATTTGATCCGTATGCGAGTAAGTTTTTGCTTAGGCTGTCGTTGAAATTTTCAGCGTTATATTGTCCGATAGAACGAATGGTGGTCAGCATGGAGATTGCACCGCCTTTCGGATTCCAGAAAGTGTACTCGCCGGCAGTGGGCCGGGTCGGGTCGTCAAATCGGGAGAACTCGCAGGTAATGGTAATAAATAAAGGATATTTGTATTGGTTGTTCAGGTTTTGACCGTCGGTTTTCTCCCAGATTCGTTCGCTTGCCAGACCGTCTTCTCCTCCGTGACCTAAATAATTAAAGACCAAAGCGCCTTTTTCAAAAGCATTAAATAAATCTGTTCTTGCCTTTGGGTATCTGGATCCGCCCGAAGAAGCTTCCTGGGTGTAGGCATCAAGGATGATTTTATCCACATTGAAAAAAGGTTTTTCTGTGGCTATCACATCTGCCAGGGTGTTTTGTCTGGATTGTAAACTGGCGTCAGAATCTTTATCGGAATCATCGCTGATTAAAACAAAGTTGTTTCTCCAGTTTCCGTACGATTTCTCATTGTGGTATTCTAAAACTTTGTTGACCATTTCCTGAGCCTGAGTAGTACTTGAAACAAGCATTCTTCCAACGGCAATGTCAATTCCCTTGGCAAAAGAAGTCAGGTTCCCTTCGTTGGAATCCATCAGTCCGAAAAAATCATCAGAAGCAAATGAGGCTTCTCCAATTGTATTGCTTACTAGCGATTGATATATAGGTACAATATTATTGTTGTTTTGAGTGCGGTTTTTATAATCAAATGAGGCGTCACCGAATAAATTCAGGTATTTTATTTTTTTATCTGTTGAAGAAGCGTTGTCGTATATGTATTTGATGCAGTTTCTGATAGCTGCAATATCCTGCTTTCCGGAGGAGAATTCCTGGTAGATATTTTCCAATGCAATTACTTTTACGTTTAAATTAGAATACGTACGATGAAAATTGGCCAGATTCTCCGCCTGGGAAAGCAGAAATCTTGGGGAAACAATTACGTAATCAATATCCTGAAATGTGTTTTGTGCATTTTTGAAGAGTGTTCCTTTTAAATTCTGATTGGCAATTTTAGACTGATTTTCTTTTAACGGACTGTAGTAATCTGCCGGATCAATTGCGATGTATTTTCGGATTTCTCCTAAAGAAGCTTTGAAGCTGAAATTTGCCTGACCTGTATTTTCAATTTTTGATACATTATATAGGTCAGTAACGTCCCAGATTTGCGTGATACCCGTTGCGTTGCCAATGGTATAATTGACTGTTCCCGGTGTTGAACCGGCCAGGTCATATTGAAATTTAAATTGTTTGCCAGTTCCCAATAGTTTCCTTTTGGCAACTAAATTGATATAATCCAGATATCCTTTAGATCCCGGAACACCATTATTATTGTATACCAATTTGATTTTTACATTTTCAGCACCTGAAAAAGAAGTGTTAGCAGGAAGTTTGTTATCGCTGAATTTTACTTCAGAATTCGATTCTAAGGGCGCGAAATTAAGAGTGCTGATGTTTTGTCCGTTTGCAGAAACTGTAAACGTAGTAGCGGTGTAGGCTGCTGAAACGGCATTTAATTCTATTTTTATAGGAGTTGTCACTTCAAGGTTAGGAAAACTAAAATCGAATTCCTGCTCTGTATCAATATCAAAAGCCTCTCCAAACCATTGACGCCCCGTGTGAGCAATATTTATTTTGTCAATTTCATGGTATTGATAGTCGTCGTAAGTATTTAATTCGAGCGTGCTGTTGCTTGTGGGTTGATTTAGGGTTGTAATCCTTTTTCCGTCTCCGCCAGCGATTGTTATATAATAGTACGATTTTGTATCGAATATATTAATGTTGGTCTGGCTTTCTGTATTCCAGTTGTCAATTCCTTCACCATAAAAAAGAATATAATCGTCATTGTTAAAAGCTCCGTCACTTTCTCCAATAACCTGAATGGAATTTTCGGTTAAATCATCAGGATAATAGATATTGTTGGCAAGTGGAAGCATTTTACCGCCATTTCCGTAAATTTTGATTCTTTTTGGATCAGCTTTGTCGGCATCAAATCCTAAACTTTGTAAAAAGGACTTTGAAATTTTGTAAACGCCTGATTTTTCGATATAAAATCGATACCAATCTCCCGATGACAAAACCGAATTGTGGATTTCTTTTGATTTCTGAAAAGAAGAAGCGTTGCTGCTTTTTGATGCTGAGTTGTTTATGGAATAGGAAAAGGATCTTACACGTTTGTAGCCATTTCCGTCCTTTATAATTGGACTAAGAGAAATAAAAGCTTGCGTTTTATCTCTTGCCAAAGCGATTTCCAGCGCTTCATTTAGTTTGAAAGGTATGTTTTTAAGTGTTAAATCTCCAAGCTCTGTAATTGAAATTGTTTCATAAGTGATGTTGGTAATTTGAAGAGAACTGCCGTTTGAGTAGCTTGATTCGGCTAAGCTAAGTAGCAATGTTATGCTTTTTTTAGTAGTATCCAGTCGAAAAGCGTCTCCTGAAAAGTAGGGGATAACAATTCTATTGTCGCCGAAACCTGTCTCCTTTTTACTTTGCCAATCTAGCGTAAAGCTCCCATTTATCTGGGAAAATGAAGCAAATGAAATGAAAAACAGATATAGAAAAAAGGTTTGTTTCATAGACTGAAAAATCGAAATTAAATTTAAAATATTTTAGTAAGTAAAAATATAGTATTTCATGTTATAGTAAATAATAAAAAGTATATTTTTGCGTTCGTAACTATAGGTTATTTTCTGGTAAAAAACGGCTAAATAAAATTATGAGAACAGATGTTGCTAATTAAATGTTAATTATTATATTGCAGCACCTAAATTTATCACCTAAGAATGAGTATGAAAGTAAACAAAATTGTAGTCTTGCAATTAATGATGTCAATTGTATTGATGTTGGGCACGGCTAGTTGTAGCAAAAAATCGAGTTCCAGTCACGCTTCCAGAGCAACTGGTTGGGATGTAGATAGTCAGAATGGAACTTCTGCCAGAAATGCAGGGAAAAAACAACAGGCTGGTCCTGGTTTAGTTTTTGTTGAAGGAGGTACGTTTACTATGGGTAAAGTACAGGATGATGTTATGCACGATTGGAATAACACTCCAACTCAACAACACGTTCAATCATTCTACATGGACGAAACTGAAGTTACGAACGGTATGTATTTAGAGTACCTGGAGTGGCTTAAAAAGGTTTTCCCTCCGACAGAAGAAAATTACAAAAATATTTATGAAGGAGCATCTCCTGATACTTTGGTATGGAGAAATCGTTTAGGATACAACGAAACGATGACAAACAACTACCTAAGACATCCTTCTTATGCTAACTACCCTGTGGTTGGTGTTAACTGGATTCAGGCAGTTGAATTTAGTAAATGGAGAACAGACCGTGTAAACGAAGCTGTTTTAGAAAAAGAAGGATATATTAAAAAAGGTGCAAAAACACAAGATGTTAGTGCAGAAAGTTTGTTTAATACTGAGGCTTATGTTGCTTCTCCATCTACTACCTATGGTGGTAATGAAGAATTGGTATTAAAGAAAAATCCTAATGGAAGAAGACCAAAAGCTGGTAAAGACGGTGTAGTTCCAGATGAGAAAAATGTGTACGCACAACGTTCTTCCGGTGTTATCTTACCGGAATACAGACTTCCTACTGAAGCAGAATGGGAGTACGCTGCTGCTGCTGATGTTGGACAAAGAGAATACAATATATATAAAGGACAAAAGAAATACCCTTGGTCCGGAGATTATACACGTTCTTCTAAACGTAAAAACAAAGGAGATCAATTGGCTAACTTTAAGCAAGGTAACGGTGATTACGGTGGAATTGCTGGCTGGTCAGATGATGGAGCAGATATTACAAACTCTGTAAAAAGTTACGCGCCAAATGATTTCGGTCTATATGATATGGCAGGTAACGTTGCAGAATGGGTAGCTGACGTTTACAGACCTATTATTGATAATGAAGCGAATGATTTTAACTACTATAGAGGAAATCAATATGCTAAAAACAAAATTGGTAAAGATGGTAAACTTGAAATTATCACTAAAGAAAATATCAAATACGATACTTTAAGTAATGGTAAAGTTGTAGCAAGAAACCTTCCGGGAGAAATTGCTCAGGTTCCGGTTGACGAAAATGAGACCTATTTGAGAACTAATTTCAGTACAAGCGACAATATCAACTATAGAGATGGTGATAAACAATCATCTAAATATTTTGACTTTGGAGATTCTGAAGCTGGAGCAAAAGCAGATCAAAACATGTACAATTCTCCTAAACACAATATCACTACAGATAGTTTAGGTAAAATGGTAAGAAAATACGACAACTCTAGTAAACGTACTACTTTAATCGATGATAAAGTTAGAGTTTACAAAGGAGGATCCTGGAGAGACAGAGCTTACTGGTTAGATCCGGCTCAAAGAAGATATTTCCCTCAGGATATGGCAACAGATTACATCGGATTCAGATGTGCTATGTCAAGAGTAGGTTCAAAAGCTGAAAAAAGAAAGTCACCTAGAAACTAGGTTTTAGAAAATTTCAATAAAAAAAATTCCAAATTCCAAAAGCTGAATCTTCAGTACGGAATTTGGAATTTTTTTATTCTTTTTTTTCTATTTTTATCATAATAAAAAATTTTACAAATGAATATTCAGGACATTCATAATTTATTTTTGCAATGTAAATCGGTTTCAATAGATACAAGAAAAATTGAAACCAATTCTATGTTTTTTGCCATAAAAGGCGAAAACTTTGATGCAAACACTTTTGCAAAACAGGCGCTTGATTTAGGTGCTTTATTTGTTGTTATTGACAATGCTTCTTATTTTATTGATGAAAGAACAGTACTGGTTGAAAATAGCCTGCACACCTTACAGGAACTAGCAAAGTTTCACCGCACTTACTTAAATCTTCCTGTTGTTGCATTGACCGGGAGTAATGGTAAAACAACAACCAAGGAACTTATAAATGTCGTTTTATCTAAAAAGTTTAAGACTAAAGCTACTATCGGTAATTTGAATAATCATATCGGGGTTCCGTTAACTCTGTTGTCTTTTACAAAAGATACCCAGATCGGAATTGTTGAAATGGGAGCCAATCATAAAAAAGAGATTGAGTTCCTATGTGAAATAGCGCAGCCGGATTACGGTTATATCACAAACTTTGGCAAGGCACACTTAGAAGGTTTTGGAGGTGTTGAAGGTGTTATACAAGGAAAAAGTGAAATGTATAAGTATCTTGCGGAGCATGATAAAACGGTTTTTGTAAATCTTGAAGATCCTATTCAGGTAGAGAAATCTAAAGAGATCAAACGTTTTACCTTTGGAATTAAAAAGAATGAAGCAAATGTTAGAATCAATACTATAGAAGCGAATCCTTTTGTGGTTATAGAATATGAAGAGTTTGTTGTTAATTCTAATTTAATAGGACTTTATAACGCAAATAACATTAATGCGGCAGTTGCAATAGGTATTTATTTTAATGTTGGAAATAACGATATTAAAGCGGCGATTGAAAGTTACACGCCAGACAATAACAGATCTCAGTTATTAAAAAAGGGAACCAATCAGATTATATTGGACGCTTACAACGCAAATCCAAGTAGTATGGCTGTTGCAATTGCTAATTTTATACAATTGGACAATTCTAAGAAAATAATGATATTAGGGGATATGTTTGAACTTGGAAACGAAAGCAGCCAGGAACACAAAATTATTGTTGATTCAGTAATCGGTCAAAATCAATCGGTTTGTTATTTGATCGGAAAAGATTTCTACGCGCACAAAATTTCTAATGAATATGTTTTTTTCTTTGAGACTTTTGATGCTTTTGCAGATTACTTAAAGACGATTAAATTTAACGACAATACAATTCTAATAAAAGGCTCCCGAGGAATGGCATTAGAACGTACATTAGAATATATCTAAATAAATCAAGTAAAAACGCCATCAACATTGATGGCGTTTTGCTTGATTTATATGCTCATTAAAAAGCCGATAAGATTTTCCTTTTTATTCAGTCCAAGTTTTTTTCTTAGACGATACCTTGCTAATTCTACACCTCCTGTTGAAATATTCATGATTTCGGCGATTTCCTTTGTTGACATATTCATTAAAAGATAAGTAGATAAATCCAGTTCCCGGGGTGAAATGGTTGGGTATTTTTCTTTTAATCTTTTCAAAAACTCAAAATGCACGTTTTTAATGTGTTTCTCCAGGTCTTTCCAGCTTTTATCGGTGTTAACCTCTTTGACGATACTTTTGTGCAGCTTGTTAAATTCAAATTTTGTGGAATCATCCAAAGTATTGGTGTCTATGTCCTTTATTTTTTGAATAATGCCATTCAGGACTTTGTTTTTCTTTACTACCTGAAGCGAATTACTTACCAGCTCCTTGTCCTTGGCCAGGATTTTTATCTGAAGTTTGTCACTTTTTAGTCTCTCAATTTCTTTTTCGAGCTCATGTTGATCGGACCTGATTTTGGATTCTTTTTCCAGATACAATCTTCTTTGTTCTATGGTTTCGTAATATTTATTTTTTCTGATTTTAAGTTTTATTCTATTCGAGGTAATATACACCCCGGCAAGAATAAGGAAAAAATAAGTCAGATACGCTAAAAAATGCCTGTACCAGGGAGGTGAAATGGTGAAATTAATTTCTGAAGCTTCCGATTCTACACCATAGCTGTTTTTTGCCTTGATTTGCATTTTGTAATTTCCTTCTCTCAAATTTGTATACTCTTTTACAGAAGTAGTAGACCAATTACGCCAGTTTTCTTCAAATGGTTCTAATTTGTACGAGTATGTTACGTTTTCCTGATTTTCATAAGTTGGGGACGAAAAAGTGAATTTTACGTGATTGGAATTGTAAGGAATTGTAAGATCTGTTAATTGTTTTTCGAGATTTCCGGTTATAATTGTATCACTGGTAGAGGAAAAGCTTTCAAAAAAGACTTTTGGTGTTGTGATGAAATTATTCGATATTTTAGAATCATAATGGGCCAGTCCATCCGTCAGGCCGATGAAAATGTTATTAGGGTCAATTGTATTAACAGAAATGTAATTGTTTACTAAATTACCTGTCAGATTAGAAAACGGTGCGTTCTGGCTATTGTAAGTTCCATTTTTCATTTTTAACAGAACCCCAATAGATTCGTTATAAGAATACCATAGATTGCTATTGCTGTCTTCTATTAAGGTGTTTATAGGTGGGATTTTTTGAAACAAATTGGTTAGTTTTTTGTCTTCAAAAAAGTTTTCCTGTTCATCACTATATCTGTAAAAATGATTTTTGGTTTGAAAATATACTTTGTTGTTTATCGATTGTAAACTTCCTATTCCCTTATAGGAAGGTGAAATTTGCATGTGTTTTTTGATATAGTCAAATCTTTTCAGATCTTCAGATAATTTCATTTGATACAAGTAAGGCTCTTTTTTTAACCACAAATAATTGTTATCCAGCTCAATTTCGAAAGTATTGGTTGTTTCATCAAATCCACTTACCTGATTAATGAAATTAATTTCATTTGATGAATTCTTAAAGATTGAAAATCCATTATAACTTTCCCCGATAATATAACCGGGATGACTGGGAATTGTTTTGAAACCGAAATAACCTCTACTGTCTAATATTTTCGAAACTTTATTTTGATTTATTACCAATGCTCCGCTATTGCTTGCGCAGAGAAGATTGTTGTTTAATACCTGAATATTCCAGGCTTGTGCAATTGTTCCTTCAACGCGCGTAAAAGGTTCGTCTTTAAAAGGAGTTGTCCAGGAATGGTAAAACAGCCCCTGATTAGTTGCTACGTATAAATTTTTGTTGAAAATTACGGAAGCGTAGACAGTGCCTATATTATAACTGTAGTCGAAAAAGGTAAAGGGTGAGTTTTGATTTATAAATGTAATTCCATTATCGAGGCCTAGCCATAAGTTGTTTTTGTTGTCAACAAATGAGGTTAGAATAGTATTGTTCTGCAGCCCCTTTTGCCGGTTGAGATGCTGGATTATTTTTCCGTTTAAATCACAAATAATTATGCCATTAAGAACGGAGTTCAGAACAATGAATTTATTTTTTATGATCGATCCGCCAAGGGACGTGTTTTTCTTTATAAAAGTATTAGCTTCAGTTTCCCAGGATTTAACGCTATTGTAGTCGTAAACAAAAAGCCCCTTTTCTAACGTTGCAAACAGTATCTTATTATTGGGTAATGGAAACATCGCCCATATTTCTTTATCGTTTAAGGACGTAGTGCCTTTCAGGGCAATCAGTTTTTGATCTTTGTATTCCAGGATACCTAAAACTTTATCCTGAAAATAAAGGTGTTTATTTATAATAAAAGAAAATTGAAATTTATTAGGAGCATTTATAACAATGAGCTTATTATTCCTGTAAAAAAAGACTTTCGTAAAAGATTGAAATATTACTTCTCCTTTATATATATGTATTCTCCAGATTAAATTGATATTTCTGCTGTCTTTTTTGCTGACTAAGTCAGAAAGGGAATGGTATTTTAGCTTTCCTTTTTCATCACTTTTAAAAAATCCAAATTCATTATTTCCTCCAACATAAATTTTTCCTGAACCATCTATTTTGAGACTTCGGATTGCCGTATTATTTGGAAGGGAATATTTGTTCCAGGTGGAGCCGTCAAATTGGATTAATCCACTATTGTTTGCAAAGTACACATTACCATTTTTATCCTGATCAATATTCCAGTTTTGAGTGCCTCCCTTATAGTCGGATCGCTTATAGTTCTTAATTGCGGGAAGTCCGATGTTTTTTACTTGAGAGAAAATAGTAAAAGGCACGATAAAAAGGAGAAAAAGAGAAATATATGTATTTATGAATTTCATAATTTTAAATCGGTATTTTTATTAGTAATGTTTTATAATCTGCTTTTTTTCTGATTATTGCAGATGCTTTATTGTATTTTATTTGAAAAATTTCGAATAATAACGAAAATAATTCATTTTCATTAAATGTAGTGTTTATTTTGTTTAGTTAACAATTCTATAACAATATAAATTTATTATTAAATAGCTTTATATCAATTATTTAAAAATATATTGATGTGTTTTTGTAATGTGCAATTTTATCTTTTGATGTGTTTTTGTAATGAATTTTAATTATAAATAGTAAAAATTTAACTTTATTATTGCATCAAATTACTAATTAATTAACCAAAATTTTTAGAAAAATGAAATTAACAAAATTACTTATTTTTTGTTTTTCATCTCTATTGTTTTCAGTTATCGCAATGGCACAAGATGTTACGGTAAATGGAATTATAAATGATGAAAGTGGCTTACCCGTCCCAGGGGCAACAATCTTAATTAAAGGTACAAATAAGGCAACCGCCTCTGACTTTGATGGAAAGTTTCAAATCAATGTTCCGTCAAATGGTACTTTAACAGTTAGTTTTGTAGGTTATAATACAGTACAGGAAGCTGTAAACGGAAGAACTAAACTAGAAATCAGGTTGAAAGCTGAATCTCAAAGTTTAAATGAAGTAGTAGTAGTAGGATACGGCACACAAAAGAAAAGTGTCGTGACGGGATCTATTTCCAGCGTTAAAGCAAAAGCTTTGGAGAATCTTCCTGTAACCAGAATCGAGCAATCTTTGCAAGGTAGAGTTTCCGGGGTTTCTATTGCAGCAAATGCAGGACAGCCGGGATCAGCTTCTACGATCCGTATTCGTGGTTTTACTACTTTAAACAATAACGATCCTTTATGGGTAGTGGATGGTGTTATCGTTGATAACGGAGGTATAGGATACCTGAATCAGTCTGATATCGAATCTATCGAGGTGCTAAAAGATGGTGCTTCGGGTGCAATCTACGGTTCCCGTGCAGCTGCAGGGGTTATCTTAGTAACTACAAAAAAAGGTAAATCGGGTGGAATCTCAGTAAATTATAGTGGTTATGCAGGTACTTCACAAGCTTCTAACAAAATAAATTTACTAGATGCAACTCAGTATGTTGGAATTATGAACGAGGCTTACACTAATGGAGGTAAACCGGCACCATTTTCAACTACAACAAATTACGGTAAAGGTACAAACTGGCAAGATGCTATATTTAATGATCATGCACAACGTTACTCTCATGAGTTAAGTTTTAGCGGAGGAAATGACACTTCTACATTCTACATGTCATTTGGATTATTAGATCAGGAAGGTATTGTAACAACTGAAATTTCTAACTACACCAGAAAAAATATCCGTTTAAACTCGAACCATAAATTAGGGAAGTATATTAAAATTGGTCAGACTTTAGGATATTCTAACGAAAAAACAATTGGTATTGGTAATACGAATGACGAATTTGGAGGTCCTTTGGCATCTGCGATCAATTTAGATCCATTGACTCCAATTATTGAGACCAATCCAAATCAGCCAATTTATCAAAATAATCCTAATGCTCTTAAAGATGCAAATGGTAATTATTATGGTATTTCTACTATTGTAACTCAGGAAAATACAAATCCACTAGCTTACACGCAAACCAGATTAGGTAACAATGATTTTTCTGATAATTTTGTTGGTAACATATTTGTTGAAGCAGAAATTTTACCTGGATTAAAATTCAGATCTACTGCCGGTGGTAAATTAGCCTACTACGGATCAGATAATTTTACTCCGGTGTTTTTCCTTAACGGAGCTACAAAGAGAGATAAAAACGAATTATTCAGATCATACAAAAAGTCATTCAGCTGGAACTGGGAGAATACTTTAAACTATAGCAAAAAATTTGGTGATCATAATTTTAGTGTATTAGTAGGAAAAGGGACTTATGTTGATAATATTACTTCAGGTAATGATGTTACTTATCAAGGGGTTCCTGCAACAACTCATGCTGATGCTTCTTTTAATGTAGAAGTTCCTATAACAGATAAAATTGCTAATGCTTATGATTCTCAGGCATATGAGCACAGAGTGGAGTCTTTATTTGGAAGATTAAATTACGACTACAAAGAAAAATACATTTTTACAGGTATTATTCGTCGTGATGGTTCTACCAGATTCGGACCAACTCATAAATATGGAACTTTTCCATCTGTATCTTTAGGATGGGTACCATCAAAAGAAGGTTTTTGGAAAGAAAATAACGTAATCAGCAACTTAAAAATTAGAGGTGGTTACGGGGTAACAGGTAATGACTCTTCACCAGAATTCTTATTTATCTCAACTGTTGGTATTAAAAGAAATTATACTGTAGGAGGAATACCTACACCTGGACAAAGTCCAAATGCGATTCCTAATCCTGATTTGAAATGGGAGGAAACAAAACAAGCAAATGTTGGATTTGAGACTACTTTATTTCAGGATTTCAATTTAAGCGTAGATTTATTCAACAAAAAAACGGAAGGGATTATTATGCCAGTGCCAAACCCTGGATATGTAGGAGCAACCGGAGATACTTATGCCAATTTAGCCAGTATGGAGAATAAAGGTTTTGATATTGAGTTAGGTTACAGAAAAAAAATAGGTGAATTAAACCTTTCTGTAAATGGTAATTTCTCTTACATCAAAAATGAAATCACATATATCGCTGAAGGAACCGGATTTATTGCAGGAGACGAGACAGTGCAATCAAGTTCTTATGAAATTAACAGAACTCAGATTGGACAAGCTTACAATTCATTTTACGGATTCAAAACAAATGGTATTTTTCAATCTCAGGCAGAAGTTAATGCTTACACAAGTTCAGGAGGTACTGTAATACAGCCTAATGCTAAGCCAGGAGATTTCCGTTGGAAAGACTTAAATGATGATGGAGTTATTGATGGAAATGATAGAGCTTTCTTAGGAACTTCTTTACCTAAATATACGTATGGATTTACATTAAATCTGGATTATAAAGGATTTGACTTGTTGGTGTTTGGTCAGGGTGCCGGAGGAAATAAAATTTATCAGGGATTAAGAAGGTTAGATATCATAAATGCAAATTACTCAACTGACGTTTTAGGTCGTTGGACAGGACCAGGATCTACAAACAGTTATCCAAGAGTTACTACAGATGATACCAACAAAAACTTTAGTAATCCATCTGATTTTAATTTGGAAAAAGGAGACTTCTTTAGATTCAAAACAATTCAACTTGGATATTCATTACCAAAAGAATGGATACAAAGTATTGCATTACAAAGAGTTAGGTTGTACCTGACAGGGGAAAATCTTTTCACGATCACTAAATATAGTGGTTTTGATCCAGAAATCGGAGGGCCAACTGCGGCTGGTATGGACAATGTACAAGGTGTTGACAGAGGATATTATCCTCAGGCAAAATCGTACATGTTAGGAGTTAATTTGCAATTTTAATTAAAAAATAAAATATTATGAAACTTATTAGTTTTAAACAATCGTTCATCGCTTTTGGAGTGTTGCTTACACTTGGAGCGTGTGATACCGACGAAAAGTTAGATGTAAAAGGAAATGGAGTTGTATTTGAGGAGGATTTTTACAGAAATGAAACAGAAGCGTATTCCGGTTTAGTAGCGGCTTATGATAAAATAGGAAAATTTGCAGGATCCATGGAAACTGCACCATTGTTATTTTTAAATTCGGCTTCAGATGATTTTTATGCGGGAGGTGGAAACTCTGGTGATCAGCCAGGTCTTCAGGTGGCATCAAATTATACTGTGACCCCTAGTAATATTCCGCCTGCAATCTGGGCAAATTATTACCAAGGTGTTTTTAGATGTAATGTTATGATTCAAAAACTTCCTGCCGTTCCTATGGATGCTGCTAAAAAAGCAAGATTTATGAGTGAAGTAAAAGCATTACGTGCTTATTATTATTTTGATCTTGTAAGAATGTTCAAAAATGTTCCCTTAATATTAGCACCACTTACTAAGGACGAGGTTCACAATGTTTTGCAGGCAAAACCTCAGGATGTGTATTTGCAAATCGAAAAGGATTTAAACGAGGCTATCGCAGATTTACCTGTTACTCTACCAGCAAATGAGTCAGGACGTTTAACAAAAGGTGCAGCAACAGCACTTTTAGGAAAAGTGTACTTATACGACAACAAAAAAGCTGAAGCTGCTATTCAACTAGAAAAAGTAAATGGTACGCCAGGTGGTACAAGTAGTTTTGGTTATAAATTGATGCCGACTTTCGCTTCATTATGGAATCATGCTAATAAATTCAACACAGAATCTATTTTTGAAATTGCTTACTCTGACAAATCAAATGCGGACTGGGGTAATTTTGAAACAGGAAATGACGAAGGAAATGTGGCTGCACAGTTAATGGGAATGAGAGATTATTCCAGAACTGATGCAGGAGAAGCGGCAGGTTTGCCTGATTACATCAATGGATGGGGGTTCATGGTTGTTACAACAGATTTAGCTAATGCATTAAAAACAGACCCTCGCTTTGCATCTACAATATTTGATGCTAATGCAGAAAAAGCTGCAGGCCGCATAACTTTTACAGATAGTTATAATGAAACAGGATACCATTTTATAAAGTATGCAGCCGTAAACAAAGATATTACAGCAACAAATCCTTTCTTAAATTTTGCTATCAATACTTATGTGATTCGTTTGGCTGATACTTATTTGTTAGAAGCAGAAGCTTTAGGAGGAACCGGGCCAAGAGCTCAGGCACTTCTGGATGCTGTTAGAAATAGAGTTGGATTAGGACCTGTTCCGGTTTCTTTAAATGCTATTTACGCAGAAAGAAGACTGGAACTTGCAGGAGAAGGACACCGTTGGTATGATTTAGTAAGAACAGGTCAGGCAGCTGCTAAACTTGCTTTTAAAGGATTTATACCAAATAAAAATGAAGCTTTCCCAATTCCATATACTGAATTCAACAACACTAAAATGGAACAGAATGATGGATATATTCAAAATTAATATAAAGAGTTGAAACAAAAAACAGCTGTTTTGTCAGCTGTTTTTAAAAGAAATCTCAATTTACGTTAATATAAGTTAAGTTTAAGTTTGGTTGTAAATAGCCCATAATCATTATGAGTATGGGCTATTTTTTAATCAGGACGGCTAAAGATTTGACTACGAAATTCAAAAGCTATTAAATTATTTAAAACATACTCAATGAAAAAATTTGGCTTTATTATTACTTGTTTATGTTTTTCTATATCTGTTTTTTCGCAACAGAAAAACCAAAAGCAACAACAAAAATTTACCACTACCAATAAAAAAATTACTGTTTACACTACAGCAGCTAATACAAAATTAAGGTTAACCCCTACAGATAATTTATATTTTACCGCATCAAAACAGCCAATAGAGACAGAGATATCCGTTTTTGTTGAACCATCAAAACGTTTTCAGAGTTTTCTGGGAATCGGAGGTGCCATTACAGATGCAAGTGCCGAAATTTTCGCCAAATTATCAAAAGAAAAACAAACGGAATTTTTAAATGCCTATTACGATACACAAAAAGGAATCGGATATTCATTGCTAAGAACAACTATTCAAAGTTCTGATTTTAGCAGCGGAAGTTATTCCTATATCGAAGAAGGAGATAAAGATTTAAAAACATTTTCGATTGATCATGACCGTAAATATCGCATTCCGATGATCAAGGAAGCCATTAAAACCGCAGGTGGAAAATTAGTTACCTATGCCACACCGTGGTCACCAAATGCTTTCATGAAAAGTAATAAAAATGTACTAAAAGGAGGGAAATTACTACCTGAATATTTTCAGTCCTGGGCTAATTTCTATTCAAAATTTATAAAAGCATACAACAAAGAGGGAATTCCAATTTGGGCAACATCCGTTCAAAATGAGCCAATGGCTACTCAAACCTGGGAATCTTGTTTGTATACTGCTGATGAAGAAAGAGACTTCCTGAAGAATTTTCTTGGGCCAACATTAAAAAAGGACGGACTGGGGAATGTAAAAATAATTGCATGGGACCATAACCGTGATTTAATGGTGCAAAGAGCCAATGTTATTTTCTCTGACCCGGAAGCTTCCAAATATGTTTGGGGAATTGGTTTTCACTGGTATGAAACCTGGACAGGTGCTCAGCCAATGTTTGACAATGTTGCAAGAGTACACGAAGCATATCCGGACAAAAAGCTTCTTTTTACAGAAGGTTGTGTCGAAAAATTTGATGCTACAAAATACCAGTTCTGGCCAAATGCGGAAAGATACGGGACTTCTATGATTAATGATTTTAATAATGGAACTGTTGGCTGGACAGACTGGAACATACTTCTGGACCAGTTTGGAGGTCCCAATCACGTAGGTAATTTTTGCTTTGCGCCTATACACGCAGACACCACTACCGGTGAGTTGATCTACACTCCGTCGTACTATTATATTGGTCATTTTTCGAAATTTATTCGCCCTGATGCAGTAAGAGTGAGTACATCGGTAAGCCGCAGTTATCTTTCAAGCACTTCTTTTTTGAATAAGGATGGAAAAATGGCGACCGTAGTAATGAATAATACAGATAATGAGATTACCTACAATTTTATAATTGCAACTGAGCAGGCAATTGTAAAAATTCCATCACACGCGATACAAACGCTTGTGTATTAGCATTTTTTGAGTTAGTTAGAGGGTTAATGTGATCATCCATTTTAACCCTCATTTTTTTAATTAAAATAAATCGTTTTTCTGAAAGTACATGAAACCTATAAACAGAATTTTAATAGCACCATTACTCGTTCTGCAATTAAGCTGTTCTTCATCCAGAATTGTGGACAATTCTACTGTTTCTGCATCAAAATCAAATAAAAAGATAGAAGTTTATACGACAGCCGAAAATACCAGTTTAAGATTGTCGTTATCTGGTAATTTTATCTTAAATCCAACTTCACAACAAACAAAGTCAATACATTCAATTGCCATTGACAGTAAAAAAACCGATCAGGCTTTTCTTGGGATAGGCGGGGCAATTACAGATGCGAGTGCTGAAGTTTTCGCCAAATTATCACCCAAAAAGCAACAGGAATTTCTAACCGCTTACTATGATAAAAATAAAGGAATTGGTTATTCTTTAGCCAGAACCAATATTCATAGTTGCGATTTTAGCAGCGACAGTTATACGTATATTGAAGAAGGTGACAAAGACCTGAAAACCTTCAATATTGATCACGATAGGAAATACCGAATCCCTTTACTTAAAAAAGCAATTGAAACTGCCGGCGGTAACTTAACTTTATTTGTTAGTCCGTGGAGTCCCCCAGCTTTCATGAAAGACAATAATGATATTTTGCACGGCGGCGTTTTATTGCCTGAATTTGCACAATCCTGGGCCAATTATTATTCCAAATTTATAAAAGCGTACGAAAAAGAAGGGATCCCGGTTTGGGGATTAACCATTCAGAATGAACCCATGGCAAGTCAGAGATGGGAATCCTGTATTTATACTCCGGAAGCCGAAAGGGACTTTCTGAAAAACTTTCTTGGGCCAACATTACAAAAGGACGGGCTGGGTTCTAAAAATATTATTATCTGGGATCACAACCGTGGAGATATGCTGGAAAAAAGAGCCAATCTTGTTTTCTCAGATCCCGAAGTTTCAAAATATGCATGGGGAATTGGATTTCACTGGTATGAAACATGGAACGGCGGAACTCCGAAATTTGAATCAGTAAGGAAGGTTCACGAAGCTTTTCCGGAGAAAAATTTACTTTTTACGGAAGGTTGTATTGAAAAATTTGATGCAGCAAAGTTTCAGTTTTGGGGAAATGCCGAGCGTTACGGAATCAATATGATCAATGATTTCAATAATGGAACGACAGGCTGGACAGACTGGAATATTCTTCTGGACCAAAACGGAGGCCCAAATCATGTAGGCAATTTCTGTTTCGCACCCATTCATGCAGATACGACAAAAGACGAATTAATCTACACTCCAATGTATTATTATATTGGCCATTTATCAAAATTTATCCGACCGGGAGCCAAAAGAATAAGCAATACCACAAGTGATAAAAGTTTATTAAGCACTTCTTTTTTGAATACAAACGGAAAAACGGCAACAATTGTGATGAATGCATCTGACAAAGAAGTGGTGTATGAAATCATAATTGATTCTTTCAAAAATACAATTACAATACCAGCACATGCGATGCAGACTCTGGTCTATTAGAGTTTTTTAATACGATATTAATATAAAAAGATAAAATGAAAAATACAAAGTTTCTAGTGATTGCCTTCCTGTTTTGCGGAGCAACATGGAGCCAGGAAGTAAAAAAGACAAGATCAGAAATAGACGCTAAAGTTTCTGAGTTATTATCTAAAATGACACTTGAAGAAAAAGTGGGGCAAATGACGCAGATTACGGTGACTATTTTTGAAGATCCTAAAAAACCGGGCTATTTTGATGCTGCTAAATTAAAGCAGGGAATTCAGGACTATCATATAGGTTCTATTCTGAATGTACCCAATCCGGGAGCCCCAACTTTACAAAGATGGCAGGAAACAATGACGGCTATTACAAATGAAGCGAATAAATCAAGACTTAAAATCCCGATTTTGTACGGTATTGATGCGATACACGGAGCAAGTTATACGGCTGGAGCGACATTATTTCCGCAGCAAATTGGTTTAGCAGCAACTTTTAATACAGCGTTAGTGAAACGTGGTGCCGAAATTTCGGCTTACGAAACCAGAGCCTCATCTATTCCATGGGTTTTTTCTCCGGATTTAGATTTTCCAAGAAACCCGGCCTGGTCCAGAATGTGGGAATCATTTGGTGAAGATGCCTATTTGTCTTCCAGAATGGCTGTTGCATTAGTAGATGGTTTTGAAGGAGGTAACGTAGGTTCAAAATATAGTGTGGCTTCCTGTATGAAACACTACATCGGTTACGGAAGCACAACCACCGGAAAAGACAGAACGCCAAGTATTATCCCGGAACGCACTTTAAGACAATATGATTTGACCATTTATCAGGCTGCCATAAAAGCAGGTGCTAAAAGTGTAATGGTAAGTTCAGGTGAAATTAACGGAACTCCGGTACACGCAAGTAAACATTTAATTACAGATATTCTTAAAAACGAATTAGGTTTTGAAGGAGTTGTGGTAACAGACTGGAAAGATATTATTTATCTGAACACCAGACATAAAGTTGCCGAAACCAAAAGAGATGCCGTTCGTATCGCCGTTATGGCCGGAATCGACATGAGTATGGTACCGGAAGAATTTACTTTTTATACCGATCTGGTAGATTTAGTTAAAAAAGGAGAAGTTCCAATGTCCCGTATTGATGATGCCGTAACCAGAATTCTGAGAATGAAATTCGAACTGAATTTATTTCAGAATACGGTAGCAAATTTAAAAGACTATCCAAAGTTTGGTTCTGCCGAACATATTCAGGAGGCCTATAAAACAGCTGCGGAATCGATTACTTTATTAAAAAATAAAGATGCCGTTTTACCTTTAAACAAAAGCGAAAAAATCCTTGTAACAGGAGCAACTGCCAACAGTATGAAAAACCTCAACGGAGGCTGGTCTTACACCTGGCAAGGTGAAAATGCAGACACCTATGCGGCTGAAAAATTAACGATTTTAGAAGCTTTTCAGGCAAAACTGGGCAAAGAAAATGTATTGTATACCCCCGGAACCGATATTGAAAAAGAAGATGATGCCGAAATTCAAAAAGCCGTAGAACTTGCCAAAAGTGCTTCGAAAATTGTGCTTTGCCTTGGAGAAAAAAATTATACTGAAACTCCCGGGGATATCAGCAATATTTTTATGAGTAAATCCCAGGTGAAATTAGCACTGGCCTTAGCCAAAGTAAACAAGCCGATTATTTTAGTTTTGAATGAAGGAAGACCAAGACTGATTAGTGATTTCGAAGATAAAATGAGTGCTGTAGTACAATGTTATTTGCCCGGTAATGAAGGTGCAAGAGCAATAGTTGATATTTTATACGGAGACGTAAATCCAAGCGGAAGATTGCCTTACAATTACCCAAGATATCCAAATTCATTAGAAAAATACAACAGAAAATACACAGAAAGTTTAGCTGACGAAGAGCAGAATAATGATGCGAAATACGAAAAAAGCTATTCCCCGCAATTTGAATTTGGAAGCGGATTATCGTATACGACTTTCAATTATTCCAATTTAAAAATCGACAAAACCGAAATTAACAATACAGATGAAATAAATATTACGGTTGATGTCACAAACGCAGGGAAAAGAGCCGGTAAAGAAGCTGTTTTATTGTATCTGTCGGATAATTTTGCTTCCATAACACCGGAAGTGAAGGCATTAAAAAGATTTGATAAAATCAGTTTAGAGCCAAACGAAACCAAAACAGTGAAGTTTACCTTAAATCAAAAAGACCTGCAATTTGTGAATGAAGATCTAAAGTGGATTTCGGAAAAAGGCACTTTTACCGTTCAGATAGACAACCTTAAAAAGGATTTTTTGCTGAAATAAAAAAGATTAAAATAGCGTAAAATACATAAAACATCTTTCTGAAAGGAAAGATGTTTTTATACGAAAATCAAAAAACAAAGGCGTTATCATAAGGAAGCAATAATGAAAAAAACAATTCTAATAGTACAACTCTTATGCTCAATTGCGACTTTCGGGCAGGGTTTTTTGCATAGGGAAGGACAGAAAATTGTAGACGGAACCGGAAAGGATATAATTCTAAGAGGTTTAGGTACAGGAGGCTGGATGGTACAGGAAGGATATATGCTGCAAACGCAGCCCTTTGCCAGTCCGCAATATGTGATTAAGCAAAAAATTCAGGACGTCATTGGAGAGCAGGGCACAAAAGAATTTTATGCAGCCTACAAAGCTAACGGAATCACCAAAAGAGATGTTGATTCGCTGGCGGCCTGGGGATTCAATTCGATTCGTCTGCCCATGCACTACAATTTATACACACCTGCTATTGAAGCAGAAAAAAACGGTGAGATTACCTGGATCGAAGAAGGTTTTTTCATGACCGATAATTTGCTGAAATGGTGTGCAGAAAACAAAATGTACCTTATTTTAGATTTGCATGCAGCTCCGGGTGGACAGGGAAATGACGCTGCCATTTCAGATTTTGATACTACAAAACCATCTCTTTGGGAAAGTGAAGCCAATCAGAAAAAGATGATTGCCCTTTGGAAAAAACTGGCTTCCCGTTACAGGGATAATCCGTGGATTGGCGCTTATGATATTATTAATGAACCCAACTGGAATTTTACCGGAACGAATAAAAATGGCTGTGATGAAAATTCAAACGGGCCCTTAAGAGATTTAATGGTAGCCGTTACAAAAGCAATTCGGGAAGTCGATACCAATCACTTAATTTTTATAGAAGGAAATTGCTGGGGTAATAATTACAACGGAATCTTTCCTTTATGGGATGAAAACATGGCACTGAGTTTTCATAAATACTGGAATTACAACACCACCGCATCGATTCAGAAAATGCTGGATTACCGAACACAATATAACGTTCCGATCTGGCTTGGAGAAAGCGGGGAAAATTCGAATGTGTGGTTTAAAGACGCTCTTTCCCTGGTCGAAAGCAATAATATCGGCTGGGCGTTCTGGCCCATGAAAAAGATCGAAAATATTGCAGGAGTAACTTCGGTTACCAAAATTCCGGAGTACGATGTTTTATTGAAATACTGGAAAGACGGCGGAGAAAAACCATCCGTAGATTTTGCTAAAAAGACGTTAATGAAAATAGCAGACAATTACAAAATGGAAAACGTGACCGTTAAACCCGATGTAATCGATGCCATGTTCAGACAGGTAGAGACGAATGATACAAAACCATATAAGAAAAATGCAGTTCCCGGAAGAATTGCGGCAACATACTACGATTTAGGAACTAATGAATATGCTTATTCAGATAAAGATTTCGTGAATTACAGAGTGGAAACGGGAAAATTTGACGAATGGAATGAAGGAAATTCGATGCGAAATGACGGAGTTGATATTTTACCCTGTAAAGATATGGATTCCAACGGCTATCAGGTATCCTTTATTGAAGATGGAGAATGGCTGCAATACACGGTTGAAGTTGCCAGACAAAACAGATACAATATAGCAATTCGCTATTCAGGGGATAAGGCAGAAGGAAAACTTCATTTAGAAATAGAGAACGGAAAGAAAACCAATAGTATTTCACTTCCGCCAACCGGAGGAAATGACAATTGGAAAACCCTTATTTTATCCGGAGTAGAATTGAATGCAGGACCACAAAAAGTTAAGGTAGTATTTGATAAAGGCGGCTTTAATTTGAATTATCTGGAGTTTTCTAAGAGTGAAAAATAATTTTAGTAAAGAAACTGCGATGCTGTTGCAGTGTAGATTTATTGGTTAAAATGTTGTGTTGTAGTTGTTTAGAGATAATAGAGTTGATTTTTAGCATATTTAACATTGTGCTCATTCTTATTTGTAGGATTTTATCTTTAATTATAACTTATAAATTAGTAATATTGTAGTATTATTACATTATTATTAATTTAAATCTTAAAAGATGAAATTCACAAAATCACTTATTTTTTCCATTACATCCTTGTTGTTTTCGCTTATTGCGATGGCTCAGGATGTTACCGTGAGTGGTAGGATAAAGGACGAAAGAGGAATGCCTGTTTCAAATGCTATTGTTTCATTAAAAGGGACAGCCAGATCGACAATATCAGATATGGATGGAAATTTTCAATTAAAAACACCGACAAACGGGGTTATAATTGTGAGTTATGTGGGATATGTTACGGTTAATGAAATGGTAAACAACCGTACAAAAATTGATTTTCAATTAGAACCTGAATTACAATCATTGAAAGAAGTGGTCATAAATGTAGGTTACGGTTCTCAAAAGAAAAGCAAACTCACCACCGCCGTTTCTACTGTGAGGGCAGATGCTTTTGCAGACAGACCCATATATTCTGTAGCACAGGCCTTACAGGGAAATGCAGCAGGAATTACGGTAACTCAGCCTTCCGGTAAACCCGGATCAGGTTTAGATGTCAGGATTAGAGGTTTGAATTCGATTAATTCAGGAAATAACCCCCTGTATGTTATTGACGGAATACAAACGACTAATATTGACGGTATAAACACAGATGATATCGTAGATATGCAAATACTTAAAGACGCTTCCGCAACCGCCATTTATGGTGTCAATGGAGCATCAGGAGTAATAATTATTACCACAAAAAGAGGAAAAGCAAACAAAAATATATTTGAGTTTAACTCCTTTGTTGGTATTTCTAACGTCGTAAAAAATATTGACGTATTAAATTTAGGACAATACAAAACAATGTTATCAGAGATCAATCCTTCCTATCTTTCCAATGCAAATAATCCCCGTTATGAAGGGATCAATACCAATTGGGCAGATCAGGTGTTGGATACCGGAGTAGATCAGAATTATAATTTTTCGTATGCTGGAGGAACAGATAATCTGAGAATATACGGAGCTTTGGGGTACCAAAACACAAATGGAGTCATCAGTCCATCGGAATACAAAAGACTTTCAGGAAAATTAAATGTAGACGCTAATCTTACCGGATGGCTGAAACTTAATGCCAGTCTTAATATAATCAATTCTGATTTAAGTAATATTGGCGATAATAATAGTGTAGGTCAGGGCGGGGCTGTAATGAGTCTGTTTGTAACTCCGGCTTTTATGCCGACTTATGGTTCTGAGTTAAAAGTAAGGGATAAAGATGCCTCAGGGAATTATACTGATGGTTACAAAGAGGGGCAATTTGCTAAAAATCCCTATCAATCCGCGTGGGAAAATCCGGTTTCGTTATTGGCGAGACAAAATATTTCGAATGTAAACAGAGTTTTAAGCAATCTCGGATTCGAAGCTACCCTTTTAAAAGATCTGGTTTGGAAAACCAATTTATCAACCGACATAAAAGTACAGGAAGATAAATATTTTGTAGATGCCTATCGCTCTTCAGCAGGTCGTGTAAATGATAACGATAGTACGGTAGATAAAGGATATGGAAATGTAACCAATAGCCAAAATGTAAATATCAATTTTGAAAATACGCTGGGATATAAAATTTCAAAAGACAAAAACGACTTAAACTTACTTTTTGGAAATTCTGTGCAAAAAAATAAAGAAGACTGGGCAAGAATTTCAGGAAGAGGATTTGATACTGCTGTACGAAGTTTCGAAACTAACAAAGCAAAAATAATAACCGAAAACCAGGTCAGAGAAAAAGAAATAACAAACGCATCTTTTTTCGGACGTGCGATTTACACCTTTGATAATAAATATATTCTATCCGGAGTTTTTAGGGCTAGTGGTGTTTCGCAATTGAGTAAAGATAACAAATGGGGCTATTTTCCTGGTGTTTCTGCAGCGTGGATTATCTCTAACGAAAATTTCCTAAAAGAAAATAAGGTTGTAAATCAATTAAAAATCCGTGGAGGTTGGGGACAGACCGGTAATGTATCCGGAATTCCGGCCTACTCATCATATGATTTAAATTATACAGACCCTATTAACGGAGGCACTTCATTAGATCAGATTGGAAACAGCGATTTAAGATGGGAAACCAATACCGACATTAATATTGGACTCGATTTAGCCATTTTAAATAACAGAATCAAATTTACGACCGACGTTTACAAAAAGAATACTAAAAATTTACTTCAGGTAATTTATTTTCCGGGATTCAGTCAGCCGTACTTTTATAATGTAGGAGAAATCGAAAATAAAGGGGTAGAATTCTCTATCGATACACAAAATTTTAAAGGAGATTTTAAATGGAATACCAATTTTAATATTTCTTTTAATACCAATGTAATAAACAAATTAGGACTTCAGAAAACACTTGATTTGCAAACGCTGACTTCGGTCGGAGAAAAAGTAGTACGCCTGAAAGAAGGAAGGTCGCTGGGAACTTTTTACGGTTACAAAGTAGATAAAGTAGATGCTGCATCAGGGGCATTATTGTACAAAGATACTAACGGAGATGGCCAGGTAACCCCTGACGACAGAACGGAAATAGGCAGTGCCATGCCAGATTATGTTTTCGGATTGACTAACAGCTTTTCTTATAAAGGAGCGTATTTAGATGTACTGGTTACAGGTTCACAGGGTAACGACGTTTACAACGCATCCCGAATGGACTTAACCCTGATGAGTGATTTTAAAAACCAATCTACAGAAGTATTAAATAGATGGACAACTCCGGGACAAGTGACCAATACGCCCAGAGCAAATGATCCTAATGCATTGCATGTTTCCGACAGATTTGTAGAAGACGGTTCTTATGTGCGTATCAAAGCCGTGACAATAGGATATAAATTTACTAAACCAATTTTAGGACTTAATAGTCTTAGTATATATACAACGGCACAAAACCTGTACACTTTTACAAAATACAAGGGTTTTGATCCGGAAGTAGGTGCCTTTAATGATAATAAAGGAGTTACTCCCGGTATAGATTTAGGAACATACCCTCAGGTAAAAACCTTTGTTTTTGGTATAAAAGCAAGCTTCTAGCCGATTGTTAATTATAAAAAGAAATTAAGATGAAAAATACAATAAAAAATATAACGCTTATCATTAGTGCTTTCACAGTGCTAAGTTTAAGTTCATGCTCTGATTATTTAAATACAGAGCCTACTACAGAAACAACGGTTGAAAGTACAGGAAAAGTAATTGCAACCGCAGCGGAGGCAGAAAGCAGAATGACCTCTGTTTATGCAAGTTTTGGAGGAGAGTACTGGCAGCTGGATTATTTTTTCAACGGAGATGCCCAAACCGATAATGCCTACGCAGGATCTGATAATACGCAAAATTTTCAGCAGGACGAATATCGTATTTTATCAACAAATACAAATGTCAGCAGAGATTGGGGATATATTTATGATAACATCAATAAGTGTAATTTTATTTTGAATTATATCGATGAGCCAAAAGATTTACCGGCAGCCAGAAAGGAAGAAATGACAGGAGAAGCATCTTTGGTAAGAGCTTTAAATTTATTTCATGCGGTTCAGTTATGGGGAGATGTGCCTATTGCGACAAAAGCAGTTGTAAATGTAAATCAGGATAATTTTGAGGAGGTCTATCCGCAATTATATCCTACACGCAAGCCCAGACAAGAAGTGTATGCAGCCATTATTGCAGATTGCGAAACAGCCATACAAAAAGCGCCTGCGTCAACGAATAAATTCAGAGCAAATAAAGGTGCTGCAAATGCGCTTTTAGCAAAAGTTTACGCGACTAAAGACAATCCCGACTGGGCAAAAGTAAAACAATATAGCGATGCTGTAATCACAGGAGGATACACGCTTCTGACAAATTACGATAATCTTTTCGATACGGCACACGAAGGAAATTCTGAATCGATCTGGGAAGCGAATGGAGAAGGCTGGGGATCTCCTATCGGAGCATGGGGAACCTCAATGTTTTATGGAACAGACTGGAAGAAATTCATGACACCATCGAATGATTTAATCCAAACCTTTACAAATGAAGGAGATGTCGTTAGGGAAAAATCATCAATAATTCGAAAAGATGTAAGCTGGACAGATAACTATTGGGCCTCTTCCAACTATCCGTTTGCTTATAAAATGCGAATTACGGATGGTAAGCAAAATTTTTATCTTTTAAGATTAGCAGATATTATTCTCTTAAAAGCCGAAGCATTGGCACAAACCGGAGATAATGCAGGAGCAATGACATTAGTCAATCAGGTAAGAGCAAGAGTAGGTTTACCAAAAGTTAGTGCCGCCAGTCAGGGAGATGCATTAGATTTAATTCTTAAAGAAAGAAAAATGGAACTTGCCTTCGAAGGACATCGCTGGTTTGATTTAAAAAGGACAGGTAAGGTAATTGAAATTCTTTCGAAACAAAAAGATGGGAAAGGCATCATTTTACCGTATGCAGGAAACCTGAATCAGAATAGATTGTTGTGGCCAGTTCCACAAACTAAAAAAGATGCAAATCCTAATTTAACCCAAAATCCGGGTTATTAAAAAGGAAAAAAACGGCTTACAATCAACTTTAGAGGGTAAGCTGTTTGTAGGTCTCAAAAACAATAATGAATATTTAAAACAAAACAAGGGTAACAACCTTTGAAAAGGATGACATAAAAAGGGATAATTAACATAAATTTTAAACATTGTTTTTTTATTAAGGCCAATGAAATGGTAGCTTTACAGGACTAAAAATTTTTTAACATGAAAAAGATAAACAAAGTTGTTATAGTACTGGTATTGCTTTTGGTAAGTAGTTCATTTTATGGTCAGAACTTAAAAATTATGACCTATAATATCCGTTTGGATGTTGCTTCGGACGGAGAAAACGCATGGCCCAACCGAAAGGATTTTTTTACTTCTCAGATACAATTTTACAGTCCCGATATTTTTGGAGTACAGGAAGCACTGCCAAATCAGGTAGCTGACATCGCTACGGCTTTGCCGGATTATAACAAATTTGGCATTGGAAGAGAAAGTGAAGGAAAAGGAGAAGCCTGTGCGATTTATTATAAAAAAGACCGCTTTCAGCTACAGGAATCGAATACATTCTGGTTGTCAGAAACGCCGGCTGTAGTATCAAAAGGCTGGGATGCAGCTTGTAACAGGGTTTGTACGTACGGTCTTTTTAAAGATATAAAAAGCAAAAAGATATTTTGGGTTTTTAATGTACACCTCGATCATATGGGGAATGAAGCAAGAGTGAAGGGTGTGCAGCTAATTCTGTCTAAAATAAAAGAAATTAATTCGAAAAAATATCCTGTTTTTTTAATGGGAGATTTTAATTCAGAACCTGATACACCGCAGATTGTAGAAATAAAAAAAGCAATGGATGACACCAGAGCTGTCTCAAAAGAAAAGCCGTTCGGACCTTCAGGAACGTTCAATGGATTCCAATACGACAAACCGGTAACATTATTAATAGATTACATTTTTGTTTCTAAAAATAGCGGACTTAAAATTCAAAAACACGCAGTTTTAAGTGATTCTAAAGATTTAAAATATCCGTCGGATCATTTACCTGTGTTAATAGAAATAGATTAAAATGAAAAACATCAACAAAAAACTACAGATTTTACTTTTGCTGCCGCTTATTGCAGTTCAGGTAAAATGTGGAATTTCAAAACAATCAGTGGCCAGTTCCGGTAAAGCGGAAGCGTGGATTACAACTACAGATGAATCCTCTAAACTGCAAAAGCAAAATGATTTGGTTTTTAATACCGAAATCAATTCAAACCAAACGATCGAAGTCAATCCGGCTCAAAAATTTCAGACCATTGAAGGTTTTGGGTTTTCACTGACGGGAGGAAGTGCGCAGGCTATTTTAAAACTGGATAAAGCCAAAAAAGAAGCCCTGCTTGAGGAATTATTTTCCAACAAAAAAGACGCTATCGGATTGAGTTATCTGCGCATTAGTATTGGAGCTTCTGATTTGAATGAAAGAGTTTTTTCGTATGATGACAGGCCGGAAGGCCAAACCGATTTAAAACTGGAACACTTTAATCTTGGTCCGGACCTACAAGATGTGGTGCCGCTTTTGAAAGAAATTTTAGCTATAAATCCAAAGATAAAAATTATGGGTTCTCCGTGGTCTCCACCCGTCTGGATGAAAGACAACGGAAGCTCAAAAGGAGGAAGTTTACAGCCACAATATTATCAGGTTTATGCGGAATATTTTCTAAAATACATTCAGGCAATGAAATCGCACGGCATTGTGATTGATGCCATAACACCTCAAAACGAACCATTGCATCCCGGGAATAATCCTAGTATGTATATGACGGCTTTGCAGCAGGCAGAATTTATTAAATCGAATTTAGGTCCCACTTTTGCGAAAGCAAAAATCAAAACCAAAATCGTAGTTTACGATCACAATTGCAACAAACCGGAATATCCTTTGGCGATATTAAATGATCCAAAAGCACTGCCTTTTGTTGCCGGTTCCGCATTCCATTTATACGAAGGCGATATCAGTGCGCTTTCAAAAGTTCATGATGCTTTTCCCGACAAAGACGTATATTTTACAGAACAATACACCGGATCCGGAAGTAGTTTCGAATCGGATTTGAAGTGGAGCGTAAAAAATGTAGTAATCGGTTCTATGCGTAACTGGAGCGTCAATGCACTTTCCTGGGGACTGGCAAATGACGAATATTACAAACCGTTTACACCAGGTGGCTGTTCTACTTGTAAAGGCGCTTTAATGATCGATCAAAACCAAAACATAAAAAGGGAAGTCGGCTATTATATTATTGCCCATGCATCCAAATTTGTTCCGGAAGGATCGGTTAGAATTGGAAGTAATAATAGTGGTAATCTACACAATGTCGCTTTCAAAACGCCCTCCGGACAAATAGTTCTGGTGATAGAAAATGATGGAACCGCAGCAGAAACATTTAATATCAAATATAACCAAAAACAAATTTCCACTACTTTAAACGCTGGTGCAGTCGCCACTTACGTTTGGTAACTAAAATTAAATTCATGAAAAAAAATGCCACATTCCTCTTGCTGATGGTTTCGCTCTTTGCGACAGCCCAACAAGAAACAATAGACCAGAAAGTAAATGGCCTGTTGAAAAAAATGACCATTGAAGAAAAAATTGGCCAGCTTAATCAGTATACAGGAGATAATTCTGCAACGGGGCCAATTACCATCAATCCCAATAAGCAAGCTGAGATAAAAGCAGGTTTGGTTGGTTCGATGTTAAATATCATCGGAACAAAATATACACGACAATATCAGGAACTGGCGATGCAGTCGCGTCTTAAAATTCCGTTGTTATTTGGTCAGGATGTTATTCACGGATACAAAACCACTTTTCCAATTCCGTTGGCCGAAGCGGCAAGCTGGGATTTAGGGGCAATAGAGCTGGCTGCCAGAGTTGCAGCTACAGAAGCTGCAGCAAGTGGAATTCACTGGACCTTTGCACCAATGGTAGACATCGGGCGTGATCCGCGTTGGGGAAGAGTTATGGAAGGAGCAGGGGAAGATACTTATTTAGGATCTAAAATTGCTTACGCGAGAGTAAAAGGTTTTCAGGGAAATAAATTGGGAGATTTAAATTCGGTTATGGCCTGTGTAAAACACTTTGCAGCGTATGGTGCCGCTACCGGAGGAAGAGATTACAATTCTGTGGACATGAGTGAAAGAATGCTGTTTGAAACCTATTTACCTCCTTTTAAAGCGGCTTTAGATGCAGGAGCAGCAACATTTATGAATTCATTTAATGATGTAAACGGAATTCCCGCGACAGGAAATGCACATTTGCAGCGTGATATTTTAAAAGGAAAATGGAACTTTCAGGGATTTGTAGTGTCAGATTGGGGCTCTATCGGGGAAATGGTGGCGCACGGTTATTCGAAAGACCTGAAAGCCGCAGCTCTATCTGCAATTACAGCAGGAAGTGATATGGATATGGAAAGTAATGCATACCGCTATAATTTAGCTGAATTGGTAAAAGAAGGAAAAGTTTCTGTTGATCTGATTGATGATGCCGTAAAACGTATTCTTCGTAAAAAATTCGAATTGGGCTTATTTGAAGATCCATACCGATATTCAGATGAAAAGAGAGCTGAAAAAGTGCTGAATAATCCCGAAAACAGAAAAGCAGCCAGAGAAGTAGCGGAAAAAAGTATTGTTTTATTAAAGAATGATAACGAAACATTACCACTTTCTAAAAACCTTAAAACAATTGCATTTATCGGACCGATGGTGAAAGAATACAAAGCCAATATGGGATTTTGGTCCGTTGAATTACCGGATCTGGATTATGAGAAATGGGTCGTTTCGCAATGGGATGGCTTGCAGAATAAAGTAGGTAAAAGCACCAAATTGCTTTATGCGAAAGGCTGTGAGGTTGAAGGAGACAATAAAGAGGGTTTTGCAGAAGCAGTTGCCACAGCAAAACAGGCAGATGTGGTTATCCTGAGTATTGGTGAAAAACGCGATATGAGCGGAGAAGCCAAAAGTAGAAGTGATCTTCATATACCGGGTGTCCAGGAAGATTTGGTAAAAGCAATTCAGGCAACAGGAAAACCGGTTATCGTTTTGGTAAACGCGGGAAGACCACTTATTTTTAACTGGACAGCAGACAATGTTCCGGCAATTGTATACACTTGGTGGCTGGGAACAGAAGCAGGGAATGCTATTGCCGATGTTTTATTTGGGGATTACAACCCTTCCGGAAAGTTGCCAATGACTTTTCCAAGAGAAGTAGGGCAAATTCCAATTTATTACAATCACTTCAGTACCGGCAGACCACCTGCGGATGAAAATTCAAAAGGTTATGTTTCTTCTTATATTGATTTGAAAAATTCGCCTAAATTTCCTTTTGGATATGGATTGAGTTATACAAAATTCAATTATTCTGATTTGAAATTATCTTCGACTAAAATAAAAAGCAATGAAACGATAAAAGTTTCTTTTCAGTTATCGAATACCGGAAAAGTGGCAGGTGAGGAAGTGGTTCAGTTGTATTTAAAAGATAAATTCGGGTCTGTAGTGCGGCCAGTTTTAGAACTGCGAGATTTTCAAAAAGTAAAATTAAATGCGGGAGAATCAAAAACAATCGAATTTACAATCGACAAAGAGAAACTTTCTTTTTACAACGACAAATTAGAATGGATTGCGGAACCGGGAGATTTTGAAGTCATGATTGGATCTTCATCAGCAGATATTAAACTTAAATCGGATTTTGAATTAAATTAAAATCATAAATTTAAAAAAGCGGAGTAGTAAATACTCCGCTTTTTTTATTTAAAAAGAATTGATTCTTAGTTAAAATGTTTTTTGAAATTGAATTTCAATTTATTCATGAAACCATCTTCTATAATATCAACGCCGATTCCAAAATTACTGTCCGCAACTTCGTGATGTGCACTTCTGAAATCTTCAAAGTCTTTTTCCGGAATTTCTAAATTAACTAAAGGTTTATAGTCAATAAAGATGGTTCCTCCGTTTTTATTGATTTTTTTACGGCTTACAAAATCAAAATACGGATTATTGATTGTGCTTTCCTGTATCGTGAATTTTTCTGTCACATCTATTTTCTGATCCGTGAAAAGAGAAATTTCATATCTTTCATTGTCGAAATTGTGCCAGAAAGTAATGTCTTTGTGTATAAAATCCCTGGCGCTGTTCTTCACGATATTACGATCGAAATACATTAAAAAACGGTTGTTTTTAGCATCTGTAAAATACGGATTTTCGATAGTTGTTTTGTATTCAATCTTAAATTCATTGCTTTTTTTGTCATCACTGACAATTTCAATTACAGCGTCTTTAAATATATTTCTAAGATCAGTTCCGTTTCGGTCATTATTGTAGTTCAGCGTATAAAAGAAGAAATTATTCCAGCTGTCTATAATTTCTCTTTTGTTTGTATTTTTAAAGTACTTGCGCATATTATTGGCGCGGTTTCCTTTGTAGATGGTCGTTAATTTGAGTTTGCCAATAGTATTTTCAACAGAGAGTTCTGATTTTTCATCAACTGCATAATACGAAAAACGATGAGGTGGTTTAATCTGTAATTCCAGATTTGGTTTAACCTCCAGATAATGCATGAAATAGATAAAGCCACGGTTCTCGATCAATCCAAATTCATCGCGGGTCGTTGCATCAACAAAATAACTTTCGCCTTTATAATTGATTTTTACAATTACATGGTTAAAAGTCAGTAAAGACGGCAAATAATACTTCATGTAGAAGTCGGTACTAAAATTGACCAAAATAATGGAGGAATCAATCCCGATATAATCTAAAATAACTTTCAGTAAAACCGATTTTGCTTTGCAATCTCCCTGCTTATTCTCATAAGTAACAGCGGGTTCCTGCGGTTTGTGACCGTTCATTTCATCGGCGTTGTAGATATAATTAATGTGGTTTTGCACATATTCGATCGCAAATTGAAGCTGTTCGTCTTTATCAGTAATTGCATCAAGCTTTTCAACCAGGTTGGGAGCAAATTCAGTTACTGACGATTTGGCAAAAATAGCCTCATAAATAGGAGAAATATAATTCGAAAATTCTTTCCAGCTGCCTTCTGTCGCAAAATCTATAAATGGTGAAACTTCCCTGTTGGTATCAACAAAATTGATGTAATTATCTTCTTCAATTACAAATTGATCACCTTTTTTTAAATAGTTAATTTCCGGTTCCAGCACATTTCCGTCCTCATCTCTGAAAAAGGTTTTTTTGTACGCAATTGTTTTTTCACGATCGTTTTTAAAAGTGAATTTATACTTTCCGTAAGCCCAATAACTATCAGGACCTACCCAAACATATTTAGAGAATTCTTTTCGTAAAAAATCACGCTCCGTAAAAATTTTAATCCTTGAATCTTCCATAATTAGAATGTCATAAAGACGAAGATCTTTTATGGTAAGATTGATTTTTTTGTTGCTGCTCAAAACACCTCCGCCACTTTGGTTTTCACTGTCCAGTATTTTAATTTTGGTATCCGGAATTTTATCTACTAAAACACCATCTCTCAAAACGCTGATTCTGTGTATCACATAAGTTTCGTTTTCCTCCAGCACGACATCCACTACAGAAGCTCTTTCTAAATTGGAAGGTTCGTTTAAGGTATAGGCTAAACAAGCATATTCGCTGTTTTCGTTGTCAGTAGTATAATAAATTTTATCTAAAAAGTAGCAGTAGTCACGTCCTTCATCTGCTTGTTTCTGAGAAAATTCAGATTCCTTGATAAAGTCAACAAGCTGAGCATCATTAATATTGCTTGCCCATTGTTCCGGTTTTTGAATTTTGTAATTTTCTGATTGAATGGCTTGTTCCATAGTAAGGCTTTTATTTGAGTACGTAAAATCTTTCGTCTCTAACAAAAATATAGAATTTTACTAATATGTAACAGAGCCTGATTGATTATTGAGGTAAGTTTTATTTTCTTACAATAAATAAGCTGTAATTTGAATTTAAAGAAAATTTATCTTCAATAATTTAAAGAAATTTGCAAAGGATTGAGAAAATTGCAAAGCGCATTTCGACTAAAAACAGAAATAGCCTTAATCCTGAAAAGTGTAATCGTCAAACAGTTGTTTTGAAGTAAAAGCAAGAATTGCCCGATGGATAACAAATTGAAACTGAAAATTATTTCAGGACAATATTTATAAAATCCATCGCTCCGATTCCTTTGTACGAGGCGTACAGTGCTTTGTCAAAAGCTTCACGTTTTGCTTTTTTATCTTTGGCTTCAGTTTCAATAATCATTTCATTGAAAATTCTTTCCTGCTCTTCACTATACTTTAGAGAAGCCTCTAAAAGATACGTTTTTGACACAAATCCGAATGACGTCCAGATTTTAGTTGTAATTTTTTTATTTATATTTTTTAGCGCATTGGTAATCATATCTCCTGCATTAACTTTTTATAGTTTTCAATTTTGTGTAAGAAAATACAAATATAGCATTATTTGTAGTATTATTCTTTCTTTTAGGTAAAAATAATAACATTTTTTATCATGTGTGTTATTTTGACGCAATGTACTTATTTTTTCAATTCAATTGTAATTTTAAGTCAAAATTGTGATTCACACACTTTTCTGTTTTTTTAAGAAAATGGGTACTCATAAACAGTGATTTGTAAAAAAATATTTTCTTTTATAAAAATGGCTTAAATTGCAGGTTTGTTTGAAGGAACGAATAGTGAATTAATAAAATATAAATGTTGAAAGGAATACTATTGAACAGCGAAAATTACCAGCCGGGCCTTTCTATTGACTGTGTTATTTTTGGGTTTCATGACAATCAGCTTAAAGTGCTGCTGATTAAAACCCCGTATGAAAATAAATGGTCTTTACCCGGTGGATTTGTTCCCCTTAATCAGGATATTGACACTGCTGCCGTTACTGTTTTAAATGAACGAACGGGAATGCAGGGAATTTTTTTAAGGCAATTTGCCACTTTTGGAAGGGTAAAACGGAACGATCAACATTTTGGAAATGCAGTATTAGATTATTTTAAAATCCCCGAGGAAGCAGGAAAATGGTTCACCCAGCGATTCGTAACCATTGGCTATTATGCCTTAGTAGATTTTCTAAAAGCAGTACCACAAAAAGGAAATAATCAGGAAATCATAGAATGGATTGATCATCAAGAGGTTCCCGAACTTATCTTAGACCACAAAGAGATTCTCGATAAGGCTTTAGACACTCTTCGGACTGAGCTCAATTTAATGCCGGTTGGATATAATTTATTGCCCGAAAAATTTACGATTCCGGAACTGCAGAAATTGTATGAAACCATTTTAGATAAAAAACTCGACAGAAGAAATTTTCTCCGAAAAATAACCAACATCGGAATTCTCAATAAGCTGGACGAAAAGAAAAGCAACGTAGCACACAAAGCACCGAATCTGTACACTTTTGATAAAGAAAAATACGAAGAAGTCCTTAAAAACGGTTTGAATCAGGGTTGGTGAGGATAAAAGTTTAATTTGAACGAAACGATTATGGTAACTATTGAAACATTCAGAACGTTAGCGTTAGCTTTTCCGGAAGCAACTGAAGAACCCCATTTTGAGAAGACTTCCTTCCGGATAAAGAAAAAAATATTTGCCACAATTGACGAGAAAAACAACAGAGGCGTTTTTAAATTGAACGAAATTGATCAATCTGTATTTTGCGCGTCAAGCGAAATGATTTTTTACCCAATTCCAAACAAATGGGGAAAACAAGGCTGGACTTTTGTAGATTTAGCCAAAGTTCCCATCGAAATGTTTCAGGATGCTCTGTTGCTTTCGTACAATACAGTAGCATTCGGTAAAAAATAGATTCCTTACTATTTACGAATTAAGATTTACTGACTTTTTTATACAATAATAGTCCTGAAAGTAAGATTAACTCTGGGTTTTACAGTTGTTTTTGTTGGAGGTAAACGATGCAGCCAATGTGTTTGAGTGGTGTCTTTCATAACCAGTAAACTGCCGTGTTCGAGAATTAAAGAAACGACTTCCTTGGTTTCCTTATGTTTGAAAGCAAATTTGCGCTCAGCACCAAAACTTACGGAAGCGATGGCTCCGTTTTTCTTTAAATCCTTTTCAGCATCGCTGTGCCACGCCATTCCTTCATCACCGTTATGATACAAATTGAGCAGACACGAATTGAATGTTTCGCCTGTTTTTTCTTCAATTACGGCTTTAAGCTCCAATAACTCATTTGTCCACGGAATGGCTTTTTTTGTGGTTTTAGAATACGTATATTCAAATTCCTGATCTCCGTACCAGGCTACTTTTCTTTTGGTTAAAATTAATTTTCCAAAGATAATCGCTTCGTCATTTTTCCATTCGATTGTATTTAATAAGGTATCACGATAGAAATTAGCTTTTTCTTTCTCAAAAAGTTTTCCGTAATAATTTACGGTTCCGTCTTGGGGTAATAAATTGGTATTTTCGTTTATTTCAGGATTAAATAAGTCCATTTTTCCATTTTTGATATTCGGTTTTCATGCAATGCCCGCAAGGTCTGAAACCGTTTTTTTTAGCTTCTTCTTCGGAACAAAAGAAAACCCGGTTTTCGCGTTTCATTCTTTTGCCGGAAGAACATTTCAGTGTTCCGTAAATTTTTAGCTTTTGGTTTCCACCAAAGCAAATCTCGGCATTTTTAATTTTATGGTGTAATTCGGAGTCTAAAATTTTAGAATGTTGAATCATTTTTTTTTAAGGTGAAAAGGTCCAAAGTAACAGAGGTTCAGAGGTTTTGGGATATGTTCAAAAAACTTTGTACTTCTGAACCTCTGTGCCTTTGTACCTCTCGATTAAGATAACGCATCATGAAAAATAATACCAAGTGTATGTCGTTCACCACTATGGATCTCGCTGACACCGTGCTTCATATTTACACGATAATAACCTTTTGTTCCTTTTACGGGGCGGAAATTTGTTGTAAAAATCAGCATATCCCCTTTTTTAGGTTTCAGAACAATCGCTTTAGACTGTGCTCGCGGTGTTTGTTGCGTCAGAACAAATTCACCACCCGTAAAATCTTCGTCAGGTTCGTTCAGGAAAAGTACCGTTTGAATCGGAAAATAAACATCACCGTACAAATCCTGATGCAAAGTATTAAATCCACCGTGGCCATACTTTAAAATTAAAACAGTCGCTTTAAGTTGGTTATTGTCGTGACATTGTTCCAATAGTTTTTCATGTGTGTCAGGAAAAATAGTGTTTATATTTAACGCTTTCATCCAAGCATTTCCAATCGGAGCCAATTTAGGATAAACCGATGATCGGATATCCTGAATCAAATCGGGCAATGGATAATTGAAATATTTATATTCGCCTAAACCAAATCGATAGCGTTCCATAACAACCGTTTTTCGATATAAATGGGGATGAGAATAAGCTTCTTTCAAAGTTTCACATTGTTCGTCATCAAGAAGATTGGAAATAATTGAAAACCCATTTTCATGCATAGATTCAGTGATGCTTTCCCAGTTGAGAGAAGCAATTTTTGATGGTATATTTTGCATTTTTAAAATGTTGCTATTTCACAAAAGAGACCAGACAGTTCTTCCGGCTGGCTAAAAAAAGGAGAATGGCTGGTTGGCATACTGTACACTTTTTCGCAAATAGTTTCGGTGTACATTTTTCTTTGAATAAAAGGTGTTACAGCTTTATCTTCCGTACATTCTATATAAAATCGCGGAACACTGCCGTATTTTTCTTCCGATAATGCTAAAGGCGTAATTCCTGAAGCTACAGGTTCATGGCTTAATAATAATTTTGCCAGCTGCGTTATAGAATCATCACAATCATGATAAAGACCCTCTTTGTATATTTCCGCTTGTAAAGTATGCGCATTTAACTCCGGGTATCGCGTTACATAAGGTTTTAATGCACCATTTGTATCCTGAGCCGAATATTCGCTTTGCGTTTTGCCGTCCGGAATTAAATAAGCAGCCAGGTAAATCAATTTTTCTATTTTTTCAGATCGATATTCTGCAGCTTGCGAAATCATAATTCCGTTTTTGCTGTGTCCGACAAGAATTACTTTTTCATCTAAAGTATCAATTAAATTGCAAATTTTATCTACTGAAGTTTTTAATGTAACCTCTTGAATCGGTGTTTTGTCTCTTCCCATTCCCGGCAAATCTATGGCAATTGCTTTATGTCCTCTGCTTTCTAAAACCGGAATTACTTTGTGCCAATTCCAGGCGCTATGCCACGAGCCATGAATTAAAATAAATGTTTTCATCTTTGTACTTTTTGTTATTGATAAGACAAAAGTACCGTTGAAACCAAGAAGATAAAATCTGTTTCTTGCTCTGTTATAAATTAATTTGAGCGCCTTCCCAACCAATAATAGCCGTTTTTCGGGTATTACCCCACATATAACCGCCAAAGGTTCCAGAAGACTGAATAACGCGATGACAAGGAATTAAAAAGGCTACCGGATTGCTGCCAATTGCAGTTCCTACGGCTCTTGAGGCATTTGGTTTTTCGATTTGTTGTGCAATCGATCCGTAAGTAGAAAGTTGCCCCATTGGAATTTTAAGCAGGGTTTCCCAAACTTTCAACTGAAAATCGGTTCCTTTTAAATGCAGTTTTATTTCAGACAATTTACTCCAGTCGTTTTGGAAAATAAATAAGGCATTTTGCTGTACTAAATCTAGTTTTCGGGCAAATGTCGCGTTCGGAAATTTGTGTTTTAAATCTTCCAATCCGATGGCTTCATTTTCTGCGAAAGCCATAAAACAAACTCCCTTTTCAGTTGAAGCTACAATGATATTCCCAAACGGACTTTCGGCAAAACTATAATTAATGAAAAGGTTTTTACCGCCGTTTTTATATTCTGCCGGTGTCATTCCTTCGATGTTTACAAATAAATCATGTAAGCGGCTGGTGCCTGACAGGCCTGTTTCGTAAGCTGTATCAAATAAAGTCGCCTGCTGGTTTTCTTTCAGGATTTTCTTGGCATGTTCGACACTGATATACTGCAAAAATTTCTTCGGACTTGTTCCTGCCCATTCCGTAAACAAACGCTGAAAGTGAAAAGGGCTTAGATGTACTTTTTCGGCAACGGCATCAAGATTCGGCTGTTCGCGAAAATTGGCTTTGATATAATCGATCGCATCTGCAATCCGGTTATAATTGATATTTTCCTGTGTATCCATTTTAGGTCCATTTTATAATACAAATATCAAGAGGTTTTTGCAGTAATAAAATCCGAAACTTGCGGTGTTCTGTTTTTGAGTTTTAATATACTAAAAATTACTTTAGGTTGTTTTTTGCAGCTGAAACACTGATCAGTTTATATCCCTTATCAGTTCTTAAAAACTCAAAATGATCTTGTCCTGAATCTAATTTATTCTTTGGCGAGATCACGATATTTTTCACCGGATATATCCATTCTTTAGGTTCATTGCAATTGTTGAAATAAGTTTCGAATTCGCTTGTGTCGAAAATAAACCTGTTTAAGCCATCAGTTGAAATAAAATACTCGCAATTTTTTGAGGTAAGTTCCTGAAGTTTAGATTTTATAAATTTATAATTTTGATTGATAAATTTAGTTTTCGATTCCTTAGTCCAGCCATTCGGCTCTTTCCAGTAGGTTATGGTATCAAAAGAATGCTGTAGTAAATTGTCTTTGGATAAATCGGAAAGCAAATTCGTTTTCAGCCACAATTTGAATTCCTTGTCAAAATTGACAAACGAATAGTATTCGCCATCAATGCCACGAAAATATTCTCTGACTTCCTCTTTACCCGGTTCTTTTGATTTTTGTAAAGAATAAAAATTCAGCTCGTCATTATATCCGAAATTCTCAATTAGGATTTTATTATTCGTATTGATGAGATATTCTTTTCCGCCAGCCCAGCTAAAATGGCCATCTCCGCCGGGATCTTTTATCTTTTCAGCACCTTTCAGCGCGATAATCATTCCGTTTCGAACTTTTGTTAAAGCACTGTATTCTGCCGGAATTATGATTTTCCCTTCACCATTAAACAAACCCATTTTGTCTGTCCTTGGATCTTTAAAGCGTATAAAACCTTCGTTTTCGCAATCAAAACCATTGTCGTAAACATACATGCTGTCAAGTCCGACTATTTTTCCGTTTTTGGTAATATAATAACTTTTCCAGGTATCTTTTACATCTTCAGCCACCGCAATAATAGCATCAAATTTATAGGCTATAGTTAAACTCATAAATTTGGGTTCTATTTTGATATGGCCACTGCTGTCTTTAAAACCGATATGTGTGGTGTCTTTATCCCAAAATGCAATCCAGCTGTCTTTATTTTGTGCAAACAGACCGCAGTTTAAAGAAAGAAATATATAAACCAAAATAGTTTGTTTCATGAAGGATTATTTAAATTTTATCAGTTCCAAACTGATTTTCTTTTGCTTCTTCGAAGCAATCAGAACATAATATTTTAAAATCGGCTAAGGTTTCAAAAGCATCATTCCATTCTTCACCATTCTCTAATAGCCATTTTTCACAATCTCCGCACCATGCAATTTGCGGGAGATCATCTTCTGCCTCTGAAAAGAAAAAGCCAACTTTTTCTTTTTGGTCTAAAGCAATTGCAATATGAATACAGGAGAAAGACATTTCTTTTGTTCCATGTTGCTCACATATAACTTTTTCGATCATATTATTGATATTCAATTATCAAAAAGACAACTAAGAATTTAGTTTTTCTCTTTCTCTTTTCTTTCTTTTTCTTCTTTTTTAATTCTTTTCTCCTCTTCGTGTTTTTTGGCTAGTTCTTCTTTTTCTGCTTTAGAAGTTTCAATTTTCTTTTGAAAATCCTGAATTTTTTTTGAACTTAACTGTATTTTGCCATTTGTTTTGCTTAATTTTTCTTCAGACTTTGCAATTTCCTTTTTAGACTTTTCGATGTCTTTTTGAAGATCACTATTGTTATCTTTTGAATTGTTTTCAAGATTAGCTAATTCTCCTTTTTTCGATTTTAAATCGGTTTCTATTTCTAGTAACTTGGTTTGTGATTTTTTTAGTTTTCTTTCTTCATTTGCCAGTTTATCTTCAGTAGTTTGAATGTTAGTAAGCATGCGGGACATATCGCGCTGTTGTTGTTGCTGTTGCAGAAACATTTGGTTTTGCTGTCTAAACATTGCGCTATTAACCTGCATCTGTCTTTGCATATTAGATTGAGCATTAGTAAAAAATGGCAAGAGCATTAGTAACATTAAAATCAGGCGTGTTCTCATAACTTGGTTTTATAACTTGGGATTTGTGTTTCAAATGTAAAACTTAAATTCTAACAACTATATAGAATATCTGGTTAAATTCGCGGTTTTTGCAATGGGAGTACTTAAAAAAACAAAACCCGACAGGTTTTAAAACCTGTCGGGTTTGAATATGAATTAAAAATCTAATCCCGAAGTTTCGGGACTTCAATCTTAAATCTAAAATTGATTTAGTATCTGTAGTACTCTGGTTTGAATGGACCTTCTACCGGAACACCAATATAAGCAGCCTGATCGTCACGTAGAGTTTCCAATTCAACGCCTAATTTAGCTAAGTGTAAAGCAGCCACTTTTTCATCTAAATGTTTTGGTAACATATAAACGTCATTGTTGTAAGCAGCGCTGTTTTTCCATAATTCGATTTGAGCCAGAGTCTGGTTGGTGAATGAGTTACTCATTACAAAACTTGGGTGACCTGTAGCACAACCAAGGTTTACCAAACGGCCTTCAGCCAAAATGATGATATCTTTTCCGGCGATAGTATATTTGTCAACCTGAGGTTTGATTTCGATTTTAGATGCACCGTGGTTTTTGTTTAACCAGGCCATATCAATTTCGTTATCAAAGTGTCCGATGTTACAAACAACAGTTTTGTCTTTCATTTGCTCGAAGTGCTCTCCAAGAACGATATCTTTATTTCCTGTAGTGGTAATGATGATATCAGCATTAGCAATTACAGTATTTAATTTTTTAACTTCGTAACCATCCATTGCAGCCTGTAAAGCACAAATTGGATCGATTTCAGTAACCGTTACAATAGATCCCGCACCTCTGAAAGAAGCAGCAGTTCCTTTTCCAACATCACCGTATCCGCAAACGATCACTCTTTTTCCGGCTAACATTAAATCAGTTGCACGACGTACAGCATCTACAGCAGATTCTTTACAACCGTATTTGTTATCAAATTTAGATTTAGTAACAGAATCGTTAATGTTGATTGCAGGCATTGGTAAAGTTCCGGCTTTAACTCTTTCGTAAAGTCTGTGAACACCAGTTGTAGTTTCTTCAGACAATCCTTTGATTCCAGGAACCAATTCCGGGAAACGGTCAATAACCATGTTAGTTAAATCTCCACCGTCATCCAAAATCATGTTCAATGGTTTTCTGTCTTCACCAAAGAATAATGTTTGCTCAATACACCAGTCAAATGACTCTTCGTCAAGACCTTTCCAGGCATACACCTGAATTCCGGCAGCAGCAATAGCAGCGGCAGCCTGATCCTGAGTAGAGAAAATGTTACAAGAAGACCAGGTAACTTCAGCACCAAGAGCAATTAAAGTTTCAATCAAAACTGCAGTCTGAATCGTCATGTGTAAACATCCGGCAATACGAGCACCTGCAAGAGGTTGTTCGTTTTTATATTCAGCACGAAGCGCCATTAAACCTGGCATTTCAGCTTCAGCCAGTTCAATTTCTTTTCTTCCCCAAGCCGCTAGAGAAATGTCTTTTACTTTGAAAGCCACAAAAGGCGTAGTTGTAGTACTCATTTATAGTATATTTGTATTGTAAAATTTTTGCAAATTTACGTAATAACTTTAGAATTTTTACTATCTTATGTAAGAATTGTGAAATGTTTAATTTCTTAATCTTTAGAACATTAGTTTGTAAAATGTTTTTAACCGTATAAGTGATCTAAGTTCATTTAAAAAAGGCTCTCTATAACAAACTTAATTGCTAATTGCTTAAATTTACTAATACATTTTTTCAGAGAACAAATTATATTTACTCACATCACTTATATGGTTTAAACCACGAAGCCATAATTCATAATTACAAAAGCATGCCTTTATTTCAGACCATACAGTTTAACGAAACCACTAAAATTTTAATTTGGGAAACAACGGAATCTTTTGAAGAGTTAACAGCTAAAGTTGTTTTAAAAGAAAAAACGCAGCAAAGGCTGAACGGAATGAAATCCCAAATGCATCAGCGTGCTTTTCTGAGCGTTCGGATGCTGATTCAGGAAATGGGTTTTACGGATCATGATTTGCATTATGACGAGTTTGGAAAACCCTATTTCGATTGCCATAATTATATTTCGATTACACATTCGTATCATTTTGCAGCGATCATCATCAGTCATGAAACGGTTGGAATTGATATGGAATTACAACGGGAAAAAATTATTCGCATTGCCGATAAATTTACCGATTTCGAATGCGATTACTTAAAACCTGATTCCATTGAAGAATATGTAAAAAAACTCACCGTAATCTGGGGAGCTAAAGAAGCCATTTTTAAAATCAGAAACGAAAAAGGCATTAGCTTTAAGGATCATATTAAGGTTGAAGATTTCTCTTTAAACAAAAACCAGACAGAAGCGAGCCTTCATTTTGATGATCTCATTAAAGATTTTGATGTGCATTATAAAGAAATCAAATCGGATAATTTTGAAGGAAAGTTTACTTTGGTGTATGCTTTTGAGAAGTGATTTTTGAGTCACAGTTTTCAGTAAAAAAACGCCAAAGTGAGTCTTTGCGAAGAACGAAGCAATCTCACTTTGCCAAATTACCCGCAATTGACAAAGTTAAGTGTTTGCCTCCGCCATTTTTTTACGATGCTCAAACATACTCACAAACAGAAAAGTTCCCATTTTTCTGGCGCGTCTTTTTAGTGTTTCGACATTTTCGCCTTCAAAGTGTTCTTCTAAAGTCTGAAACCAATAGTTAAGCCAGATTCCAAATTCATTTGAGGTGATTTTTCCATCAAAACGTGCATCAACTTCATTGTGTACTTCATGTGGATTGCCTTTGTATTTTTTTACGGCAAATAAATTCGTTTCCCAAAAATCGGTTAGCTTTTCCAGATGTGCATCCCAATCCTGGATTATTGTATTAAAATAAAAGCCGATTTCTTCATCGGCTCTTATCTTAGCATAAAACTGATGTACTAAAAAAGAAACATCAGCTCTGTTTTCTATTTGTTTTTTCACAGAATAAAATTATTTAAAACAATTAATGATACACTTAAAAATGCACTTAGAATTAAAAGATTAAAAACGATTTTGTGTTTCATTTGTGCCAATATTGAAGTATTTACAAAAATACAGGCTAAGACAACAATTGCCAGTTGCGTCATTTGAAGAATAGAAGTTCCATTTGCCAGAACGTACATTGCGGCAGCGCCTCCTAAACAGCTCTGACCAATTACAGCCATTGCAGCAGAACCCATATAACTTTTATTGAAATTTTCGAATGTTGTTTGATATAGTGTCATGATATTGAGATTTTTATACCACAAAGATACGCTCACAATACCGCTGCGTTTTATGACTTAAATCATAAAACGGGAACTTTTTTATCGGTATACTTTTCTGTTTATGATCTTCAAAACACCTTTTTTTTCCAATGTTTTAATAGTCCGAATAACGGTTTCTACACGCAATCCCGTTAAATCTCCAATCTGCTGCCTTGTAAAATTGATGAGGTAGCCGTTTGCATCTTTCTTAAAATTAAAATAGGCTATTCCGTGATCAATAAGTTTCAAAACACGATGTTCGGGTTCCTGAGTAGACATTTCGGCTGCCATAACCGATTTATAATAGAGTCGCTGGGCTAAATTTTCGATTATTTTAATGCTTATTGCCGGGTTCTCCTCCAGTAATTTCATGAAGTTTGACCTGGGAAGGCAAAGAATCTGAGATTCTTCAACAGCCACAGCACTTGCAGGATACTTTTGATTTAAGAATAAGGGTGGTTCTCCAAAAGATTGCTCTTTGTAGAAAATTCCCTGAATAAATTCGCGTCCGTCATCATTGTAATTGTTCATTTTGATTTCACCTGACACAATCTGATAATAATGGGTTGGTAGTTTTCCTTCTTCAAAAACAGTTGCTGTTTTTTCGTAAAATTTCTTTGAGGCACCATATTTTTCTAAAAGATCGGCAGCAATCATAATTTGTTTCTTAGGTTGTCAAAAGCGTTACGCAAATATAATTCATTCAAAATAGTTCTTGTGCATTAAAAAACTTTTACTTTTACGCCCGATTATGAGACAAAAAATACCGAATATTTACCAGCAAATTATCCAGGCCAAGATTGATGGGCGAAAACTGCTTGCTATTCTTTTGGATCCGGATAAAATTGTTTGGGAAAATTTAGAGGCTCTTTTGTTTAAAATAAACCAGTCACCTGCAACTCATATTTTTGTGGGAGGAAGTATTGTCCAGACTACTATTTTAGAAGAATTAATGACGGAATTGAAACAAAAAACGAACTTGCCCGTTGTTATATTTCCGGGAGATCCGTCACAAATTTCAGCTCAGGCTGATGCTATTTTGTTCTTGTCCTTATTGTCTGGCAGAAACGCTGATTATTTGATAGAATATCAGGTGCAGGCGGCACCTATTTTGAAGAAAACAAACCTCGAAGTCCTGTCAACAGGATATATTTTAATAGAAAGTGGTAATGAAACGGCTGTAGCCAGAGTGAGTAAAACACAGCCTCTGGATCGTAAGGATTTGGATCTGGTTTTGGCAACGGCACTGGCTGGCGAAATGTTGGGAAATAAATTAGTCTATCTCGAAGCCGGAAGCGGAGCAAAAAAAGCTGTTCCGTTAGAAATGATTGAGTTGATTGCGCAAAATATTGAAATTCCGATAATTGTTGGCGGAGGAATTGTAGATTTGCAGGGAATTCAAAAAGCATATAATGCAGGTGCAGATTTAGTAGTGATTGGAACTGCTTTTGAAAATAATAGCCACTTTTTTGAAGCATAAAGAGTTACACAACAACCAAAATAACCTGCTATAATGATTGATTTTTTTCTCGACAGTTATAAAAATGCTCCTGTATGGCATATTGTTTTAGAGTTTCTGGTTTTTGTGTGCGGAATTTTAAGTGTCTGGTTTGCGAAGAAAGAAAATATCTGGGTATATCCAACGGGTTTAGTTGCTACGGTAATCTCCGTGTATCTTTTATATGTTGCAGGTTATATTGGAGATATGATCATAAATGGATATTTTTCTATCATGAGCATTTATGGCTGGTATGTTTGGGCAAAAGGCGGAACAGTTGAAGAAAATCTGCCTATTACACGAACTAATTTTAATGAAAAAATAATCGGGATTATACTGTTCTTTGTAACTGTTTTTGTAGTCTTCGGGATTTATAAATATTTTAATTACGAAATCAAAAATGACAATTATGTAGATATGGTTTCTTCAGGAATATTTTTTGCAGGAATGTGGTACATGGCCAGAAAAAAAATCGAAAACTGGACACTTTGGATCATTGGTGATATTATTGTAGTACCTCTTTACGCTCATCGTGGCTTAGGGATGCTGTCACTTCAATATTTAATTTTTACAATTTTGGCTATTTCAGCTTATTTAGAATGGAGAAAAATCTTAGACAGCAAAAAACAGCTATCATAAAAATTGCTTTGTTTGGCCCTGAAAGTACAGGTAAAACGACATTAGCAAAACAGCTTGCAGAGTATTATGAAACCGAATGGGTTCCGGAATTTGCACGTGATTATTTGCAGGAAAAATGGGAAGAGAATCAGCATATATGTGTAGTTGATGATATGATGCCGATTGCTTACGGACAGGTTGCATTAGAAAATCAAAAACTTTCTTCGGCAAAGAAATATTTGTTTTGTGATACCAATCTTATGGTTACCAAAGTTTTTTCCGAAATGTATTACGGGCTTTGCGATCCGCTTCTGAACGAAGCTTCACTTGAACATGATTATGATTTGTTTTTTCTTACCGATATAGATGTGCCCTGGGAAAAAGATGACATCAGAGATACTCCTGACGGAAGGGAAACGGTGTTTTCCGTCTTTAAACAAACCTTAATCAATGCCAAAAAGCCGTTTATTACGCTTTCAGGAAATAAAGAAAATCGATTGGCAAAAGCTACCGCTATTATCAATACTCTTACGATAGCCAAAGAAAAAGGTTTCTCATCTGCCGATTTTGTTGAGATTTATGAACATGGAATTCCTTTTGAAAAAATAGTAAAACAATTAGAGATTTTTAAAAATGGAATTGCAAAGAGTAATTTAATAAGTCCGGCAACTATTAACAACGGAATTTTAAGCCTGACAGAAAGCGATTTTGAACAAAAAGCTGCTTTTTTTGATCTTCAGAAGGAGAGTTTAAAACTGAAAAAATTTGTTCCGGCTTCGGGAGCTGCCAGCAGAATGTTTAAGTTTTTAACTGCTTTTCTGAACGATTTCGATATTCAGACAGAAACTATCAATGCCTATATCAATAGAAAAAAAGACAGCAATTTGTCTATTTTTATCGTAGCTATGGATAAATTTCCGTTTTTTGAAGCTTTAGATAAAAAACTTAGAGAAGTATATCCTGATTTTGAAACTCTGGATAGGGATTATAAAAATTACTATTTTATAAAATTGCTTTTATCACCTGATTCCTTTGATTTTGCAAACAAGCCAAAAGCAGTTTTACCATTTCATCAGTATAAAACGCATATTGCCATTCCGATTGAAGAGCATTTAAACGAATGTGTGCATTACGCTACGGCAAATCAAATTTCGAATTTGCATTTTACCGTATCGGAAGCGCATCAAAGCCTGTTTGAAAAAGCTATTGAAGTTGTTAAAGAAAAAGTAGAAAAGGATTCCGGTACGCTGATAAATATCGGTTACTCCTATCAAAATAAAAGCACAGATTCCATCACTGTTGATGCTAAAAATAAAATTGTACGAGATAAAGAAGAATCATTGATTTTCAGACCTGGCGGACATGGTGCCTTGATTGAAAATTTAAATGAACTGGATGCAGATATTATCTTTATAAAAAATATTGACAATGTAATTCAGAATCATATTGATAAAATTACGCTCTATAAAAAAGCTTTAGCCGGGATTTTAATCGAAATTCAGAAAAAAATCTTCGGTTACCTGAACGCCATTGAAAGGCAGGAAATCCAGGAAGATCATATCGACGAGATTGTTCGTTTTTTGACTAAAAAGCTTAATATTCAAATGACTAAAGATTTTAATAAGTTTACTTTCGAGAATAAAATTATTAAAATTAAAGGACTATTGAACAGGCCAATCAGAGTTTGCGGCATGGTTAAAAATGAAGGAGAACCAGGTGGAGGACCGTTTTGGGTGATGAATGAGAAAGGGAAAATTTCGCTTCAGATTGTAGAAACATCGCAAGTCGATTTAACTAATCAAAAGCAACTCGGAATCTTATCGGCAGCCACACATTTTAATCCGGTAGATTTAGTTTGCGGAATAAAGAATTATAAAAACACAAAATTCGATCTGAATGAATTTGTTGACTCCAAAGCAGGTTTTATTGTAGAAAAAAGTGTTGACGGAAAAACGGTAAAGAGTTATGAATTACCGGGATTATGGAATGGTGCAATGGCAAATTGGCTAACTATTTTTGTAGCGGTTCCGCTGATAACTTTTAATCCTGTAAAGACAGTAAACGATTTGTTAAAACCAGCACATCAGCCACAATAATGGATACCGAAAAAATCATATCAGAATTAAGTTTTAAGGCCGTTAGAAGCAGTGGAGCAGGAGGGCAAAATGTAAACAAAGTATCTTCAAAAGTGGTATTGACTTTTGATCTGAATACTTCTCAGGCTTTATCTGACGAGGAAAAATTGCTTTTACTAACTAATATCTCGTCACGCTTAACTTCTGAAAACAGCTTAATTTTAAATTGCGACGAAGACAGAAGTCAGCTTAAAAATAAGGATATTGTCATAAAACGTTTTTTAGAAATCATCAAAAAAGGATTATTCGTTCCAAAAATTCGTAAAGCAACCAAGATCCCGAAATCGGTGATTAAAAAACGAATCAAAGACAAAAAGAATATTTCTGAGATAAAACAATCCCGCAGAAAGCCGAATTTGGATTAAATTCCAATTTATAAGTTCCAAATTCCAATAAAAATTCATCTAAAATGGTTTTTGGAATTTGGAATTTTCATTTTTGGGAGTTTAATTTTTAAACACTACATTTGCCTCGTCTCAAAGGGGTGCTCTAAATAACGAGCTGAGATCATACCCAAAGAACCTGAGCGAGTAATGTCGCTAAGGGAAAAAACGACAAATTTTAGCGTGTATACTATACTTTGTCGTGAAACAATTTTATTAATTTAACAAAAAGAATAATTCCCCCTTTTATTCGTAATTTTTTACGGATGAAAACTATTATTAAAAGTACTGAGGTACTAAGTTACAAAGGTTCTAAGGTTCAAAATGTAGCCGGAACCAAATCTATTTTCTATTTTCTATTTTCTATTTTTTCAACTCTTTTTTCTTTTGCGCAGGAACAAGATTCAACCAAAGTCAACAAGCTTGATGATGTGTTAGTTTCAGCTGTTCGTGTTACTACAAAAACACCAGTTTCCTTTAGTAATATGGACAAAAAGGAAATTAAATTCAGAAATCTGGGTCAGGATATTCCAATTCTTATGAATTATTTGCCGTCGGTAGTTACAACTTCGGATGCCGGAAATGGCATGGGATATACCGGGATACGCGTACGTGGAAGCGATGCTACAAGGGTTAATGTTACGATTAATGGAATTCCGTACAATGATGCAGAAAGTCAGGGTACGTTTTGGGTAAATATGCCCGATTTTGCTTCTTCAGTCGAGAGCCTGCAATTACAGCGTGGTGTTGGGACTTCAACTAACGGATCCGGAGCTTTTGGGGCGAGTTTAAACATGTTGACCGATAATTACGCTTCTAAACCTACCGGTGAAATTTCAAATTCTTTCGGGAGTTTCAATTCCCGTAAACATACCGTAAAGTTTAGTACAGGTTTGTTAAACGATCATTTTGAAATTGCCGGACGTTTGTCTGCATTAAAATCTGATGGCTATGTTGACAGAGCAAGTTCTGATTTAAAGTCCTATTTCCTACAGGCCACCTATGTAGGTAAAACCACTTTGATTAAAGCCTTGGTTTTTGGAGGAACAGAAAAAACATACCAGTCCTGGAACGGAATTGATGCCGAAACATTAAACAATAACCGGACTTACAATTCGGCAGGAAAGTTTACCGATGAGGCTGGTAATATTCGATTTTATGATAACGAAACGGATAACTACAAACAAGATCATTACCAATTGCATTGGAGCGAATCGTTTTCGGATAAATGGAGTACGAATCTGGCTCTGCATTATACAAAGGGGCTTGGGTATTACGAAAATTATAAATTTGATGAACCTGTTGAAGGCTATGGAGCAATCCTGCCGACTAAAATGGTTGAAAATAGTAATGGAGAATTGGTTCCGGGAACCGATTTAATTCGTCAGAAATGGCTGGACAATGATTTTTACGGAACGACTTTCTCTGTAAAATATAAAGATGAAAAACTGGATGTTATTTTTGGCGGAGGCTGGAATAAATATGAAGGAGATCATTTCGGAAAAGTAATCTGGGCCAGAAATGCTTCACAAACAGAACTGGAAGATCATTATTATGACGATTTTTCAACAAAGACAGATGGGAATATTTTCGCAAAGGCAAATTATCAATTCACCGAAAAATTAAGTTTCTACGGAGATTTACAATACAGAAGGGTAACGTATAAAGCGAATAGTTATGAAACAGGTATTGTAGATGATGCATTTAATTTCTTTAATCCAAAAGCAGGATTAAATTATGAAATCAATCCAAAAAACACTTTATATTTCTCTTACGCAAGAGCCAATCGTGAACCAAACAGAACAGATTACGAAGGAGGGAATGTAAAACCGGAGAAATTAAACGATTTTGAATTAGGCTGGAGGTTCAATTCCGAGAAATTTCAATTGAATTCGAATTTCTACTATATGGGCTACAAAGATCAGTTGATTCTAACAGGAAGATTAGACGATGTTGGTTCTCCGATTCGTTCTAATAGCGAAAAAAGCTATCGTTTAGGTCTTGAAGTTGATGCTACAATTGTGCTTTCGGAAAAAATAATACTGCGTCCTAACTTTACTTTAAGCAATAATAAAAATGTAGATCTGGCTGTTGAAGGGCAGAATTACGGAACAAAAGACATCGCTTATTCTCCGTCGGTTATTGCGGGAAATATTATTGTCTATAGTCCGATTGAGAGCTTGCATCTTTCCTTATTGCAGAAATTTGTCGGGGAACAATACATGAATAATATCGAATTACCGGAAGCTAAACTGGCTGATTATTTTGTAAATGATTTGAATGTATCTTATGAAATAAAACCAAAAACAGTATTCAAATCCATTATGGTAACGGGTTTGCTAAATAACTTTTTAGACAAACAATATGTTTCAAACGGAGCCATGTATGATGTGTATCCGTACTATTACCCTCAGGCCGGAATTAATTTCCTTCTGGGATTGACGTTGAAATTCTAAAATAAAAAAGCCTGAAAATTTAAAACTTTCAGGCTTTTTTTATTAGTTATAAACGCGAATTACCAATCCGGCAACGTCTACTTTATATTGTTTTAGCGGATATTCTTTTCCTCCGAGACCGGTAAATAAACTATATTCTGTTTTATCACAGGAACAAACAGCATTAATGCCTTTAATTGTCATTGCAACGCAGGAAGATAATTCCTGATTTGGACATGCTGCATCGAAAGCAGTATAACCACTGCCGGTATTAAAAATAATAATCCCTTTTGCTCCAAAACCAGATACTATAACGCCATTGCTTGCATATTTAAGATCTGAATAAGCGGGCAGACTCATATTTACAGATAAATTTACAGTATAATTGGGTATGTAAGGATTATTATTACTACGTTCCTTATCGCTACAAGATAAAAACAGCGAAGTTAATACGATGAAGAGCCAGATTTTTTTCATTATTTTAATATGAATTAGTGAAACAAAATTAAATTATTTAGATTTGAATTCTATATGATTAACATATAATTATGTACTATAAAAAATAATAGTATATTTGTAATAAGAAATCCCGTCCTGATGGGATTTTTTGTATTTATATAAACGATGAAGTTATGAGTAAAGTATCTTATTATACAGCAGAAGGATTAAAAAAATTAAAAGATGAGTTGGAGCATTTAAAAAGTGTAATGCGTCCAAAGGCATCTCAGGATATAGCGGAAGCAAGAGACAAAGGCGATTTATCTGAAAATGCAGAATATGATGCAGCTAAAGAAGCTCAGGGATTATTAGAAATGAGAATTGCTAAGATGGAAGAAGTATATTCAAACGCCAGATTAATAGACGAATCACAATTAGATGTTTCTAAAGCATTGGTACTTTCGAATGTTAAAATCAAGAACCAAAGCAACGGAATGGAAATGAAATATACATTGGTTGCAGAAAGTGAAGCAGATCTTAAAACCGGAAAAATCTCGGTAACGTCTCCTATTGGAAAAGGTTTACTGGGGAAATCGGTTGGAGAAGTAGCTGAAATCACGGTGCCAAACGGAGTTTTGAAATTCGAAATCCTTGAAATTTCAAGGGACTAAGTCATTGCGACGAACCAAGCAATCTCACTATTAAGATTTTTAAAAATAAACAATGTCAACAATATTTACCAAAATAGTCAACGGAGAAATCCCGGCATATAAAATAGCTGAAGACGATAATTATCTTGCTTTTTTAGACGTAAATCCAAATGCAAAAGGGCATACGCTTTGTATTCCAAAACAGGAAATCAATAAGATTTTTGATATGGATGACGAACTGTATTTGGGGTTAATGCAATTTTCTAAGAAAATAGCCATTGCTTTAGAAAAAACAGTTCCCTGCAAAAGAGTCGGAATGGCCGTTGTAGGTCTGGAAGTTCCTCATGCTCACGTACATTTAATTCCGTTGAATGAAATGGATGAAATGCGTTTTCAAAATAAAGTATCACTTTCTAAAGAAGAATTTGAAGCGCTGGCCAAAAGTATTCAGGCGAATTTGTAAAACATAAAGAGGCTTCGACTTCGCTCAGTCTGACATTCGAACAGAAATAAAAAAGTGCAGTAAAATTATTTTTGCTGCACTTTTTTATTTAACTGAATCTGAAAAGTAGTGCCTTTTCCTATTTCAGAATGCAAAACTTTTATCTTTCCGTTATGGTATTCCTCTACAATTCTTTTCGTTAGCGAAAGTCCGAGTCCCCAGCCGCGTTTTTTGGTGGTGTAACCGGGCTCAAAGATGGTTTTGAACTGATTCTTCGGAATTCCCGTACCCGAATCTTTTACAATGATTTTTATATGGTGTGTATCCTGTTCAATCTTAAGGTCCAGGGTGCCTTTTCCTTTCATGGCATCAATTGCATTTTTTACCAGATTCTCTATGGTCCAGCTGTGTAATATTGGATTGATCATCACAAAAATTGCTTCTTTCGGAACATGATGCGAAAAAGCAACCTGTTTAGAAAAACGGGATTGTAAATACTCATAACTATTTAAGGTCTCGGTAACGATATCATGAAGCTCCAGTACCGGAACAGATCCGATTTTCGAAAAACGATCCGTAATGGTCTGCAGGCGGTCCACATCTTTTTCGATCTCTACAGTGATCGACTGATCGATTTCCTCCGTTTTTAAAATTTCAATCCAGCCAATTAACGAAGACAACGGAGTACCGATCTGATGTGCCGTTTCTTTTGCCATTCCCGCCCAAAGTTTATTTTGAATCGCCATTTTGGTGCTTTTGTAAAAATTATAGATTAAAGCGCCAAACAAAAAGATAATCAGCAATAAAGCAATCGGATAATATTTAAGTTTATTCAGTAAGGCCGAATTGCCATAATACAATTTCTGATATTTTCCGGGAGCATATTCAAAAACGATAGGTTCGTTTTCGTTTTGCAGGCTGTTCAAAAACGACATTGATTTTTTTTCGTCCAGTAAGATGGCTTCAGGAACATTCCGGGCCGTTAGAATCTTGTCGTACATCGTCAGGATTACCGGAATAGAAGTGTTGTTGCTGGAAATCTGAAGTGGAAGTTCCAGATCTGTATTCTCATCAGCGTTAATTAAAGCAATCTGTGCGTTCGCCAGTAACTTCATTTTTATCCTTTCTTCATTTTTGAAAATTTGAAAAAAGGTATAAGTATTCCAGAGAATCAGGGAAATGATTAAAAAGGAGATGCTGATAATAACCCAACGGGTAGTATTTCTTCGGTCAGAAAAAAACATATCTTAAATTTTGAGGTATAAATATAACGAAATAAACACATTTAATATTTCGTGAGCTGCGAAAGATTTTTGTTTTTAAGTCTAAAACTATTTCTTAGTCAGTAACGATTTCTATACTTTTGTAGTTACCGAAAAGAGATTCGGTTAAAAAGGAAAATATGATCAGCATTAACCCAAAAGAAATTCCGACCGCAAAATTGCATGGTTATCTGCAGAGTGCCGTCGGACCGAGACCTATTGCTTTTGCAAGTACAATTAGTGCAAAAGGAATTCCGAATTTGTCACCGTTCAGTTTCTTTAATGTGTTTAGTGCCAATCCGCCAATCCTGATTTTTTCGCCTGCACGACGCGTCCGGGACAATACGGTCAAACATACGCTGATCAATGCCGAAGCGACCCGTGAAGTAGTAATCAATGTGGTTAATTATGATTTGGTACAGCAGACTTCTTTAGCCAGTACCGAATACGGAGAGGGTGTAAATGAATTTATCAAGGCAGGTTTAACACAAATCCCTTCAGATCTGGTAAAGCCCTATCGCGTAAAAGAATCTCCGGTACAATTTGAGTGTAAAATCACGCAGATTATTCCGTTGGGAACCGAAGGAGGAGCTGGAAACCTGATTCTTTGCGAAGTCGTAAAAATCCACATTCACGAGGCTGTTCTGGATGAAAATGGAGCCATCGACCAACATAAAATTGATTTGGTTTCTAGATTGGGAAATAATTGGTATTCAAGGTCAAACCTGGGACTTTTTGAAGTGCCAAAACCACTTACAACCTTAGGGGTTGGAGTAGATGTCATTCCGAATTTTATCAGGGAAAGTCACGTTTTTGACGGAAATGATCTTGGAAAACTAGGAAATATTGAGGCCTTGCCTACAAAGGAAGAAGTTAGTATATTTGTGAAAGAAAATTTTTCAGTCAAAGGAGTTCTAAGCTCCGATGATCAGGAAAAAATACATTTAGAGGCCAAGAAGTATCTCAACAATGATGATATTGTATCTGCCTGGAAAGTACTTTTAGCAAAAAAATAAGAAAAGAATCAATAATTAATATAAACGAAGATGGAAGTTACAGGAAAAGTAAAAGTGGTTAACCCGGAGCAACAAGTTAGTGCCTCATTCAAAAAAAGAGAATTAGTTGTTACTACTGATGAACAATATCCACAACATATTTTAATCGAATTTACACAAGATAAATGCGATTTGTTAAGTAGCTATAAGCAAGGAGAGGCAGTAAAAGTTTCTATCAATTTAAGAGGAAGAGAATGGGTTAATCCACAAGGAGAAACCAGATATTTCAATAGTATTCAAGGTTGGAGAATTGAAAGAGCAGGTGCTGAAGCTCCTTCACAAGCTCCGCCAATGCCTGCTGCAGAAGCTTTTGCTCCGGCTACAAACGTAAACGACGACGAACCGGACGATTTGCCGTTCTAAAAGTTTAAATTACAAAAATTATAAATTCCAAATTCCAAATCAATAACGTATTTGGAATTTGGAATTTTGTTTTTGCATATATTTTGTGTCATTTCGACCGAAGGGAGAAATCACATAAAAGTTGGAATTTGGAATTTCAATATTGGAATTCCCCTTTTAATTTTATTGGAATTTTTTAAAAATGTATTATTTATCCGAAGCGTTATTTTTTCCGCCAGTTTCAGAAACCGATGAAGAAGGAATTCTAGCTATTGGCGGCGATTTGAGTCCGGAACGTTTGCAATTAGCATACAAAAGCGGTATTTTTCCGTGGTTTAACGAAGGAGAGCCCATTCTTTGGTGGTCGCCCGATCCCAGAATGGTTTTGTTTTTGGATGAATTGAATGTGTCCAAAAGCATGCGGAATATTTTGAATAGAAATCAGTTTAAAGTTAGTTTTAATCAAAATTTCAAGGAGGTGATTTCGAATTGCCAGAAAATAAAACGGAACGATCAGGACGGAACGTGGATTTCCAATGAAATGATTGAGGCATACTGCAAGCTTCACGAAAGCGGAATCGCAAAATCGGTTGAGGTTTGGCAGGACGAAGTTTTAGTTGGAGGTTTGTACGGAATTGATCTGGGAAATGTTTTCTGCGGAGAAAGTATGTTCTCAAAAGTATCCAATGCCTCAAAAGTTGCTTTTATTGCTTTGGTTGAGCATTTAAGAAAAAATAATTATAAACTTTTGGATTGCCAGGTTTATAATCCGCATTTGGAAAGTTTAGGCTGTTGCGAAATTGACCGCTCAGCATTTATGTCTATTTTAAAAAGTGAGTAAGATGAGTACAATTCATGTGGTAAAAGAAATTTATATTTATCCGGTAAAAAGCCTGGCCGGAATTAGCTGCCAGGAAGCTCTGGCAGAAGAAATGGGTTTCGAAAACGATCGAAGATGGATGTTACTTGATGCTGAAAATCAAATGATAACACAACGGGAACACCGAATCATGAGCCAGTTTTATCCGCAGATTTCAGATGGAAAAATCAGCATTGTTTTTCGAGACCATAAACATGAATTTTCAATAGACGAGCATTTAAGCATTCCAATCGAAACGACGGTCTGGGAGGATAAAAGCGAAGTTGTTGAAGTGAATAAAACAACTTCAGAATGGTTTAGCAAACATTTAGGTTTTGAGTGTAAGTTGGTCAAAATCATGAAAATTGGAGGCCGTAAACATGAAAGCTCAAGGCTCAAAGAAATCTTCAACGTTAGCCTTGCGGATGGCTATCCTTATTTATTGGTGGGATCAGAAAGCCTGGATTTTTTAAATGAAAAATTAAAAGATAAAATCACTGTTTTAAGATTTCGCCCGAACATTGTCATCAGCTCAAAAACAGCTCATGAAGAAGATGACTTTGATACTTTTAAAATCGGAAAAGTTCAATTTAAAAATGTAAAACCCTGCGGAAGATGTATTATGGTCAATAACGATCCGCAGAATGGAAATCTGAAAAAGGAACCTTTAAAAACTTTAAGCACGTATAGAAAAGTAGAAAATTCAGTTTTCTTCGGAACTAATATTGTAAGTTTAAATTCAGGAATTATAAGGGTTGGTGATCCAATTGTTTTTTAGAAATTCAATTTGGTAAAACTCCAGTTTAAGGTATTAAAAAGTACCAATTCATTTTTTAAAGAAGGTAATTCCAGGATTACTTTTAAAGTTTCGTGTGCCATCATAGTACCGATAATTCCAGGTAAAGTTCCCAGAACTCCATTCATATTACAATTTGGAACATCTTTGGGATCGGGCATTTCAGGAAACAAATCGCGTAAATTTTTGCTTCCTTTATGATTGAAAACAGCAAGTTGTCCGTCAAATTTTAAAATGCTTCCATACACCAGCGTTTTCTTTAAACTGACACAAGTATCATTTACTAAATAACGCGTTTTGAAATTATCGGAACCATCAATAATAATGTCATAATACTGAATAAGCTCAGAGGCGTTTTCCGGAGTTATTTTCTCTTCAATAGCGATAACCTGAATTAACGGATTTAGTTTCTCCAACACTTTTTTGGCAGTCGAAGCTTTGGGCAGACCAATCTCATTTTCGGTATATAAAATCTGACGGTGAAGATTATGAATTTCGATGGTGTCAAAATCTACGATACCTATTGTTCCGACTCCTGCGGTTGATAAATATTGTAAAACCGGACAGCCCAATCCGCCCGCACCAATAACCAATACGCTTGCTTTTTTGATTTTTCCCTGTCCTTCATCTCCAATTTCAGGAAGTATAGTTTGTCTGTTGTAGCGTAAAAATTCTTGTATAATGCTCATTTTAAAGGGAAGTGTGAGGTTGTGAAAAGTGAGATGTGAAATGTGAAAAGTGAGATGTCTCTAAATTTTGATAGTGGGATTAAATGTTCTGTCCCAATCTTTCCAGACGGGTTCGTAGCCTGAATTTTTTATAATTTGGGCGATTTCTTTGGCGGAACGCTCATCACTGATTTCAAATTGTTCCAGTGATTGCGGGTCAACCACATAACCACCCGGATTCGTTTTAGAACCGGCACTCATACTAGTTGTCCCAATCGGAATAATATTATTTCTGAATTTTTCGTTTTCACGTGTAGAAATTGAAATTTCCAGATCTTCATTCCACAAACGGTACGCACAGATCAGCTGTGTTAAATCTTTATCATCCATAATAAAATTAGGTTCGATAATTCCTTCGGCAGGACGTAATCTCGGAAATGAAACGGAATATTTAGTTTGCCAGTATTTCTTCTGAAGGTAGTCGATATGTAAGGCATTAAAAAAGCTATCCGTTCGCCAGTCTTCCAGCCCTAACAAAACACCCAAGCCCATTTTGTGAATCCCCGCGGTTCCTATTCTGTCGGGAGTTTCCAGACGAAAATCAAAATTTGATTTTTTGCCTTTGGTATGGTACTTTTTATACACTTCCTGATGATAGGTTTCCTGATAAACCAAAATCGAATAAACACCCGCTTCATGCAGACGCTCGTATTCTTCTGTTGAAAGGGGCTGAACTTCTGCCGAAATAATCGAAAATTGTTCTTTGATTTGGGTAATTGCATTCAGGAAATAATTAATATTAACGGTATAGTTAGCCTCGCCCGTAACCAGTAAAACATGGTCAAAACCCGCTGCTTTTAAAGCTTGGGTTTCCAGCTTAATTTCTTCGTCAGAGAGCGTTTTTCGCTTGATTTTATTATCGAGACTAAAGCCACAATAGGTACAGATATTCTGACATTCATTGCTTAAATACAAAGGTGCGTACATCTGAATTGTTTTACCAAAGCGTTTCTTCGTCAGCTCATGGCACTCTTGGGCCATTCGCTCCAGATAAGGTTGTGCCGCAGGAGAAATCAAAGCTAAAAAATCATCCAGATTTCGTTTGGTTTTTGCCAAAGAACGTTCTACGTCTTTTGACGAGGTTTGATATATTTTAGATTGAATGGAATCCCAGTCATACTGGCCAAAAACCGATTTAAATGTTTTCATTGGGCTTGTTTTTTTTCTCGCAGATTTGGCAGATTAAATTTTGTTTACTACTCGATGTATATTGTCTAGAATATTGATACAATTAAAATTGACTAATAATCCCAATTTTTTATTTGTTAGTTTTAAATAAGTATTTAATTGTTTAAAATGAAGAGATTTTAATTCTTCAACTGATTTCAACTCCACAATTACTTTGTTCTCAACTAGTAAATCCAATCGGAAGCTAATATCTAATTCTACATCATCATATCTAACGGGTAAATTAATTTGTTTAGTTGTGCTTAATCCATCTTTATTTAATTGATAATATAGAGCGCTTTCGTAAACTGATTCTAATAGTCCAGGACCTAATGTGTTGTATACTGTAAAAATAGCTCCTCTTACTTTATATGAAATTTCATTTTCTGACATAATTATGATTTGAATTTTTAAATCAAATATAACGAAATTTCTTACTTTTTTGTTTGAAAATGTTTTCTCGTAGATTTGGCAGATTTATTTGAATTTAAACGTGTCAAAATAATCTGCGCAATCTGCCAAATCTACGAGAGAGACCAAAAATCAGTCATATAAAAAAGACGTCAAAGGACTAGAAGCAATGGCATGATTTTGTTGATTTGCAAGTTTAGCCTCAAAAGCCTTTCTCCCGGCGATTACAGCTTCTTTAAAAGCTTCCGCCATTAACTTCGGATTTCCGGCGACAGCAATTGCTGTATTGACCAAAACAGCATCAGCACCTAATTCCATTGCTTTTGCAGCATCAGACGGAGAGCCAATTCCCGCATCAATAATGACAGGAACATTGCTTTGCTCGATGATTATTTCGAGGAAATCGATAGTTTTGAGTCCTTTATTACTGCCAATTGGAGACCCTAAAGGCATTACGGCTGCAGTTCCGGCGTTTTCTAAATGTTTGCACAAAACAGGATCGGCATGAATGTAGGGAAGAACAATGAAACTTAGTTTTGCTAATTCTTCTGTTGCTTTTAAAGTTTCAATCGCATCCGGCATGAGGTATTTGGGATCCGGATGTATTTCGAGTTTCAGCCAGTTCGTTTCTAGGGCCTCGCGGGCTAATTGAGCGGCAAAAATGGCTTCTTTGGCATTTCTTGCGCCTGATGTATTGGGTAACAGATTAATTCCCGGATGTTTCAAATGTGCTAAAATAGCATCCGTTTCGGTTTCTAAATCAATTCGTTTTAAGGCAACCGTTACCAATTCGCTTTGAGAAGCCAAAATTGCTTCTTCCATTTCTAAATTAGAACCAAACTTTCCGGTTCCTAAAAACAGGCGTGAGGTTAAGGTTTTATCACCAATTTTAAATAACGACGTTTGCATATAATTTTTCGTTTAATTGTTGAATGAGTTTTTCTTTCTGATCAGTTTTGGTAAGTATTCCGGAAACAGCAATTCCATGGAGTCCAATTTCCATCAGTTGATCGATATCTTCAGAGGTCACTCCGCCAATGGCATAAACCGGAATGTCAAGGTGGTTTTCTTTTAATTTTTGAAGAATTGCATGATACCCTTCAAAACCTAAAATCGGACTTAATTTTTCTTTTGTTGTTGTAAAGCGCAGTGGCCCCAAACCAATATAGTCACAGCCATTTTTAATGTGATTCTGAATATCTTCAAATGTATTGGCAGTTGCCCCGATGATTTTGGTATTTCCAAGAATGGCTCTCGCTTCTTCAATTTTAGTATCAAGGAGCCCTAAATGTACACCGTCAGCAGCAATTTGTTGTGCGAGATATACATTGTCGTTTACAATGAAATTGGCCAGGTATTCTTCGCATAAAAATTTTACTGCTTCCGCCAAAGCAAAACAGTTTCTCGCACTTTGATTTTTGAAACGCATTTGGATCCAGTCACATCCACTGTCCAGTGCATCATGAATGTTATACAACTGCTTTTCAATTGTATTTCCCTGCGAAATGTATTGTAGTTTATGGTACATAATGATAGCCAATTAAAGTTGGTGTTGAACTGAGGTATTTTTCTATGTAAATTTTAGCGTTTTTACAAGCCTCTTCGTGGGTCTGACTTAAGGCAAGATTTGAGGCAATCGCTGCCGATAGCACACAGCCTGAACCATGTTTTTCGAAGCATTTTTTTTCAGAAGGCAGTAATGTTATTATTTCATCTTTAAGAAACAGATAATCGGTTCCGGTTTTCGCTTCGTTATGTCCTCCTTTTACTAAAACAGCTGTTGGTATTTCGTTTTTATTCTGAAAATCTTCCGATAAAAAGTCCGGAAATAATAGCGCTGCTTCCTTGTAATTGGGTGTAATCAGATCAATTTGAGATAAGATTTTATAAAGATTCAAATCAGCTGTGATTTTAAGGAACTCAAATTGAGTTGTTGATTTTAAAACCGGGTCCCAGACAATTTTTGTGGTTGAAGAGGCAAGTTTTATGGCTGAAACAATTCGGCTTAAATAATGTAAATCCGGAGTAATTCCGATTTTCACGGCTTTGATTTTATAGTTTTGAAATAAGGTCTCCACAGACCGGATAACAAAACTTAAATCAGTCCATTGAATGTCATAAAACTGATTTTCGGTCTGAAGTGTATTCGCTGTCGAAATGGCAAAACCGCTGACCTGATGCTGTTCGAAAGTTTTAATATCAGCTAAAACTCCTGCACCACCGGTCGGGTCAAAACCTGCTATAGAGAGTGCGTATGGACGATTTTCTGGCATAATTTAAATTGGTTTACAGGATTTTTATGATTCCAGATCGCTCCTAAAAGGGCAATGTCATCAAAGCCGTTTTTAAGTACTTTTTGAATGTTTTCTGGATGAATTCCACCTAAGGCAACAATTTTTGTTTTGAAATTTGTTCTTGATTTCAAAGCTTCAAAAAGATCAGTTTCGGATGCATAATTTTGTTTCGAAATACTTTTAAAAACAGGACTTAAAAAAGCATATTCAAAATTCGGATTCAATGCATTAAAAGCTTCAATTGAATGCACAGAAGTTGAAATTATTTTGTTCTCTGATGAAATTTCCGAAGTCTTTTTTCTTTCTTTTTCGGAAAAATGAATCCTGTCAATTCCAAAATCTGCTGCAATTTGATGGTGATTGTGTAATACCAATTTAGATCTGAACTCCTGTTTGATCTGATGAATGAATTTTGCCATTTCAATTTCAGAAAATTCAGGTTTTCGAACATGAAATAGACCTAATCCTTCCTCAAAAAGAGAATTGATCAGGTTGATTTCATTTGCAATAGCAGAAGGATTGGTAATAACAATCATAGCCTGATTTATTTCTTTAATCTTTACTCTTTTCTGTATTTTCTTTCTCAGATATAAATCTCTTTCCCCTGCTCAATAAACTCTTCTGATTTTTCCTGCATACCTTTTTCGGCAGCAGCAACGTCACGGATTTCCTGAGAGATTTTCATGGAGCAGAATTTCGGACCGCACATCGAGCAGAAATGTGCAATTTTAGCACCCTCGGCCGGAAGTGTTTCATCATGAAATTCTCTTGCCGTATCCGGATCCAGCGATAAATTAAACTGATCTTCCCAACGGAATTCAAAACGGGCTTTACTTAAAGCATTATCCCGATACTGAGCACCCGGATGTCCTTTGGCAAGGTCTGCGGCATGTGCCGAAATTTTATAGGTGATGACACCGTCTTTTACATCTTTTTTATTGGGCAGGCCTAAATGCTCTTTTGGAGTCACGTAACAAAGCATTGCACAGCCGTACCATCCAATCATAGCTGCTCCGATTGCAGAGGTAATATGATCGTATCCCGGCGCAATATCTGTTGTTAACGGGCCGAGTGTGTAAAACGGAGCTTCATTGCAGTGTTCTAACTGTTTGTCCATGTTCTCTTTAATCATGTGCATGGGCACGTGACCCGGACCTTCTATGAAAACCTGTACATCATGTTTCCAGGCAATCTTAGCTAATTCTCCAAGTGTTTCCAATTCGGCAAATTGCGCAGCATCATTGGCATCAGCAATAGAACCCGGACGCAAACCGTCTCCAAGGGAAAAAGCGACATCGTATTGTTTCATGATTTCGCAGATTTCCTCAAAATGGGTGTATAAAAAATTCTCTTTATGATGAAACAGACACCACTTCGCCATAATCGATCCTCCGCGGGAAACAATTCCGGTAACGCGATCAGCAGTTAAGTGAATGTAACGCAATAAAACGCCGGCATGAATCGTGAAATAAGAAACGCCTTGTTCTGCCTGTTCGATTAAGGTATCGCGGAAAACTTCCCAGGTTAAATCTTCGGCGATGCCTTTTACTTTTTCCAAAGCCTGATAAATGGGCACCGTTCCGATGGGTACGGGGGAGTTGCGGATAATCCATTCTCTGGTTTCATGAATGTTTTTTCCTGTCGATAAATCCATGATGGTGTCTGCTCCCCAACGGCAGGCCCAAACGGCTTTTTCGACCTCTTCTTCGATGCTTGAGGTCACAGCGCTATTGCCAATGTTCGCATTTATTTTTACAAGGAAATTGCGGCCCACAATCATGGGTTCGCTTTCAGGGTGATTGATATTATTTGGAATAATAGCGCGTCCGATAGCCACTTCACTGCGGACAAATTCCGGTGTAATTTTACTTTTGGGTGTATTTGCTCCAAAACTATGACCTGCATGCTGGCATTGCATGGCTTTGGTTTGTTCGTTTAAAAGTTCAATTCGCTGATTTTCTCGAATGGCGATATATTCCATTTCAGGAGTAATAATTCCTTGTTTGGCATAATAAAGCTGTGTGACATTAGCCCCTTTTTTTGCTCTTTTTGGCTGATGCAGGTATTCGAATCTTAAATGATCAAGATTCTCATCTTTTAAACGCATTTGCCCGTAATCGGAAGTTATTTCAGATAAGATTTCTACATCTTTTCGGTCTAAAATCCATTCTTCTCTTAATCGGGGCAACCCTTTTCGAATGTCGATTGTGATGTTTGGATCTGTGTAAGCACCAGATGTGTCGTAAATAGTTACAGGCGGATTTTTTTCTGTCCCGCCGTTTGAAAGCCTTGTATCGCTTAAAATTACTTCACGCATTGCCACTTTTATCGGATGTATTTCTCCGCTGATGTATATTTTTTGAGAATTTGGAAAGGGTGTTCTGGATATTTGTTCTTCGTTCGTCATAGCTTTTTTATGTAAGAGGTGTGTTGTGAAATGTGAAAGGATTTGTTACAAAGTAAAATTGGAATTTGGAATTTATCCCAAACCCTCAAGATTGGAATTTAACTTTTATCCACCCTGGGTTGCTGAAATAATTAGAATCTCGTCTGTTTCCTGAATAAGGTGTGAATTCCAGTGTAGTTTTGGAATTACGGTGCTGTTGACCGCCACGGCGATTCCGTTTTGTTTGTTTGGAATTTCGAGATCGAGCAATGCCTGAACGCTAAGTGTTTCAGCATTGAATTTTTTGATTTGTTGGTTGATTTTTAGTTCCATTCCTTTTGAGTTTAGTATATAATAATACTTTAGGAATGGCTACAATTGCGCACAAAAATGCGCGAAGAAGTCATCTTACTTTTCCCTACGCTAGTATGAACTAGATCAGGTTCAGAGGGTAAAATCTCAGCCTGCAATGTTGCAGACACCCCTAAAGTGTGAAGCAAATGTAAGGAAAAAAAGTTTTCAGTCGCAGTTTTTAGCCGCAGTTTTCAGATTTTCATAAAACTGAAAACTGGAAACCCGCAAAGAGACTGAAACTGCGACTGAGAAAGGGGACTTGCAAACAGACTGAAAACTGCGAGTGAAGACAGTCTACTAAGTCCTTGTCCAGCAGTCCTCAACGTGATCGTTGACCATGCCCGTAGCCTGCATATGAGCATAAATAACCGTTGAACCTACGAATTTGAAGCCTCTTTTTTTTAAATCTTTACTGATTTCATCGGAGAGTGGAGTAGTAGCAGGAACATCCTTTGATGTCTTCGGATTGTTTATGATTGGTTTTCCATTGGTGAATTTCCAGATATAGTCAGAGAAACTTCCAAATTCTTCCTGTACTTTTATAAAAGCCTGAGCGTTTGAAATGGTAGCTCGAATTTTAAGCCTGTTGCGGATAATTCCGGTATCGAGTAATAAAGATTCAATTTTATCTTCCGGATAATGGGCTATTTTTTTATAATCGAAATCATCAAAAGCAGTCCTGAAATTTTCTCTTTTATTTAAAATGGTAATCCAGCTCAAACCTGCCTGAAAAGTTTCCAGAATTAAAAATTCGAATAATGAGGCATCGTCATATACCGGAACGCCCCATTCTTCGTCATGGTATTTTTTGTATAAATCACTGGCGGAACACCAGCCGCATCGAATAGGCTCCATTTTTTATTTCAAATATAAAGAATCTCAATTAGTAAGTTTGAGATTTATAAATCTATTTTGTAGCTGCTACAAGTTGTAGTTTAAAACTTTAAGGTTTGATAAAGTAAAAGATTGTAAAAATTAAAATCCAGCTTATAATCTGATCACTTATTCGAATTTTGTCCGGATTCGATAAATCGATAATGACATTTTGTGAAAATTCAAGATTTACATTTATTAAATTTTGTTTTACGGTGTACTTATAATTGTACTTCTCTAAAAAAAATTAAATCGCCGTACTCTTTATCATGATGTTTTTTTGTGTAAAAATCACATGCTCAATACAAAATCGCGCCTGATTAGGTTTTTGTTTCCCCTTTATACTTTTTTAAATATTACTAATTCTGAAACCGTTTCTTTTTCGATTTGAGATATAATTCTAATTTTTAAAGTAGTATTATTTAGTATTATGATTTCAGAATCTGCTGGCTCCAGTTCTTCTATGTTATTTTTTATAAGAGAAAGAGTTGATCCGTTTTTTGTGTATTTCCCACTGTCTTCTAAAGTAATACACTTTCCGTTTTCTTTTCTAAATAGGATCACTTTATAGGTTCCGTCAGAAAGAAACTCCATATAATCTTTGCCGCATTCAACTACGTTAATCCGGTCTGTTAAAATTTCTTGACCGATACTCCCAATTCCATATTGTGAGAATTCCCATTTACCAACAATTGATGCATTGTTGTCATTATCACTGTCGTTGCTGCAGCTTGTAAAAGTTAATCCTAGTGCTGTTATAAATAAAAATAAAATGGTTAGTTGTTTCATTGTGGTTTTAAATAATTTTTAGAAATATATTTTTATGATTATTAAGAATATTAATGTGATTAAATCTTTTAATTAAGATTGGCTTACGTTGTCATTTTCCAATTTGCCAGCTATATCCTTTTACGCCCGGAATATAAGCAGAACGGCCAATTATAACCAGTTCATTATAAATCTTCTTGTCGTATTTGATGCCAATTGCAGTCCCTGAAGTGTATAGTTTATTGGCTTTAAAGGTGATTTTCATCAGGCCGTCTCTGAATTTAGCATCGGAAATCTTTTCTACCAACCATGTCGAACGCCATTTTACGGCAATTTCATCATCGTCGGTTTTTGTAATACTTTTTACAAGTTTAACAGCTTCTTCCGGAATTTCAAATTTTTGAGTGAGTTCCTCCTGAGTTAAAGTCTGTCCAATTTTGCTTCCGTAAAGTATTTTGCGCAAATTAACGAACGTCATCAGGGTTTTATTTGCCTCTTCACTAAGATCTAATTTAGGACTGTTTGTTATAATCTGTTGGTTTTTAATTTGCGGCTCAAAATCATGTTCTGCTTTTACTGAAAAAATATTCTTTTTTTCAGCAAGAGCTCTTTTTTTGGAATTTGAAATAAGTGTAGTTTTCGGTGTTGCTTTTTTTAAGATTTTTACCGGAGCAGGGTTTAATTTATTGACCGGATAAACGGTTTCTTGTTTAGCCTGTTTTTTTGCATCGTCACCACAGCCTGTAAAAAAACAGGCTATTGAAAGGAGTAAGATGGCAATTATCTTTTTCATAACTACAAGGTACGCTTAATCTTTAACAGAAGAATCCTCTTTCAAATATTTTTTGATTAAATGATGCCCCAGATAAATTAACGGAGTTAATAAAATGGCGACTGACAGTTTAAAAACATAACCCGTTAAGGCTGAAGAAATAAAAGTGTCAAAATTGATTTTTCCCGGTAGCCAGAAAGCAATTCCGAGAACAATAAACGAATCAAATAATTGAGAGACTACGGTAGATCCGGTAGTTCTCAGCCATATTTTTTTTTCACCTGTGCGTCTTTTAAAAAACCAAAAGATCCATACATCTATAAGCTGAGAGGCCATAAAGGCAATAAGACTTCCGACAATAATCCACATACTTTGTCCGAAAACAGCGAGAAATTGTTCATCATTTACCGGGCTGATGCCTTTTGCCGCGGGAATTACGATAGCCATAAATAAGATTAGAAAGGCATAAGCGATCAGACAAGCTGTTATAAAAGAAAGTTTTTTAACTCCCTTTTCTCCAAAATATTCATTGATTAAATCGGTTGTAAGAAAAACGATAGGCCAGGGCAGAATTCCGATACTCATTACAAATGGCCCAATTTGAATTAATTTTCCTCCAATTAATTCGGCTACTACAGCATTAGTGATAAAAATTCCTGCAAGAATAACAAAGACAATTTCTTTTTTGGTTTTGAACATATCTTTTTGTGATTGAAGTTTCAAATTTAAGTTTTTTCTTTATAACATAAAACAGTTTGAATTTAAATTAAATAATAGCCGATTTAAGAATACTGAAAGTTAAATTTTTCTATTCAATGGCGTTTTTTAGTTATTTTTGAAATACTAACAAAATTCATTTAGATCAAGTAAATTAATGGTAATGAAAAAAATAATAGGAATTTTTCTTATGGGTACAACTTTTTTTGCGTCACACGCACAAACCAATTCTGAGAATCCGCTGCTTAAAAAATGGATCGGCCCTTATGGAGGCGTTCCTGCTTTTAATGAGTATAAAGTATCAGATTTTAAACCGGCAATTGAGTTCGGAATTCAGGAAAAACTTAACGAAGTAGATGCTATTGCCAATAATCCAAAAGCTCCGACTTTTGACAATACGATAGCCGCCTTAGAGCTTTCCGGAAAAACAATTACAAGAATTGCTACAGTTTACGGAATTTACAGATCAAATTTAAGCAGTCCGGAGTTTAATGCCGTAGATACGGAAATGTCTCCTAAATTTTCTGAATTCAATGATAAGATCAATCAGAATAAAAAGCTTTTCGAAAGGATCGAAACGTTATATAATTCAAAAGAAAGTAAAAAATTTACGAGTGAACAACAACGCTTAATTTGGTTGTATTATACAGAATTCGTTCGTGAAGGAGCAAAATTAAATAATGCGGATAAAGAAAAAGTAGCTGAAATCAATAAGCAGCTGGCGACACTTTTTACGAAATTCAGTCAAAATTTGCTGGCAGAAGAACATGATCAGTATGTGGAATTAAAGACTGAAGCCGATTTCGACGGCCTTCCTGCTGAAGTGAAAAATGCAGCAATTGCAGAAGCGAAAGAAAGAAAATTGGGCGTAATGGGATGTGTTGCCAATACACGTTCTTCAATCGAACCCTTTCTGACCTTTTCCAATCGCAGGGATTTGCGCGAAAAGGCTTTTAATATTTTTGTGAAACGAGGTGATAACGGAAATGCGAATGATAATAATGCCACTTTAGTCTCTATTTTGCAATTACGTACGGAAAAAGCCAAAATACTTGGTTTCCCTTCATTCGCTCATTGGAGTTTGTCAAATAAAATGGCGAAAGACCCACAGAAAACAATGGCACTAATGGAATCTGTCTGGACTCCGGCTGTAGAAAAAGTACATCATGATGTTGCTGAAATGCAAAAGATTGTGGATGCGGAAGGCGGTACATTTAAAATTCAGCCTTGGGATTATCGTTTCTATGCTGAAAAAGTAAGGAAAGCAAAGTATGATTTAGACCAAAATGAGGTGAAGCCTTATTTGCAGTTAGAAAACCTGCGAGAAGGAATGTTTTGGGTTGCGGGTGAATTATTCAACTTAAGTTTTAAACAAATTACAAATGTTTCGGTATATCATCCGGATGTGCGTGTTTGGGAGGTAAGTAATAAGCTAAACGGTAAAGTGGTCGGATTGTGGTATTTTGATCCCTATGCACGTACAGGAAAGCGTTCCGGAGCATGGATGAATTCTTACAGGGATCAGCAAAAACTGGATGGTAACGTGCTGACGATTGTTTCTAACAATTGCAATTTTATTAAAGGCACTGCAAATGAGCCTATTTTAATTTCATGGGAGGATGCTACAACACTATTTCATGAATTTGGGCATGCGCTTCATGGTTTATGTTCCAATGTAACCTATCCTAGTTTATCCGGCACATCGGTAGCCAGGGATTATGTAGAGTTTCCTTCTCAGTTGTTAGAGCATTGGCTGGCTACTCCTGAAGTTTTGAATAAATTTGCCTTACATTACAAAACGAATCAGCCTTTGCCGCATGCATTGGTGGAAAGAATTGAAAGAGCAGCCAACTTTGGTGAAGGATTCTCTACTGTAGAAACTATTTCAAGTTCTTTAATAGATATGAAGCTTCATTTGACTACGACAGCTATTGATCCTCATAAATTTGAAAAAGAAACATTAGATGCGCTACATATGCCTTCTGAGATTGTAATGCGTCACAGGATTCCACAATTTGGACATATTTTTTCGAGTGATGGATATGCAGCCGGATACTATAGTTATTTATGGGCTGATGTTATAAATGCAGATGCCTACGAAGCTTTCCTTGAAGGAAAAGGCCCTTATGGCAAAGAAGTGGCTAAACGTCTTTATGATACTGTATTTAGTGTCGGAAACACGATCGATCAGGAAAAAGCATATGAGAACTTCAGAGGAAGAGCCCCTAAGTCTGATGCTTTAATGCGTGCGAGAAACTTTCCGATCGTAGAGAAGAAAAACTAAGAGCCTGAAATCAGCAAATAAAAAAGCCCGAATAAATAAATATTCGGGCTTTTTATATTGAAATAATAATATATTAACCTAAAGTAACTCTTTTGAAACCTGAAATTTCAACGTTGAATCCTTTAACATAATCACTAACTTTTTTACTGTCATCTTTGATGAAGTTTTGATCTAGTAAAGCTTTCTCCTGGTCTAAAGTAGTATTGTCAGAGATGAAACGTTGCACTTTTCCCGGAATAATTTTGTCCCAAATTTGTTCTGGTTTACCTTCCGCTTTTAATTCCGCTTTAGCATCTTCTTCAGCTTGTTTTAAAACTTCTTCCGTTAATTGAGAGAAAGAAATATATTTAGGAACATTTTTTAAAGTTTTTCCTAAACGTTTTGCTTCTTCATTATCCTTTTCGATTACAGCAATACGAGCAGCAAGTTCAGATTCAACGAAAGCAGGATCAAAATCTTTGTAAGATAATGTATCAGCTCCCATAGAAGCAACTTGCATAGAAACATCTTTAGTTAAAACGTCAGCGTTAGGAACTGCAGCAGAAATTGCAGTTAATGCAGCAATTTTGTTAACGTGAACATAAGATCCAACAAAAGCACCTTCTAAGATTTCAAAACCACCGATTTCGATTTTTTCTCCGATAACTCCAGTTTGCTCAATTAATTTTTCAGCAACAGTAATTCCGTTGAAATCTGAAGCTAAGAATTCTTCTTTAGAAGAGAAATTGATAGCTTTTTCTACTAATTCTTTAGCCAAAGTTACGAAAGCCTCATTTTTACCTACGAAATCAGTTTCGCAGTTTAAAGTAATGATAGCTCCTTTAGTATTGTCAGCATTGATAAAAGAAACAGCAGCTCCTTCAGAAGACTCACGGTCAGAACGGTTAGCAGCAACTTTTTGTCCTTTTTCTCTAAGGACTTGAATAGCTTTATCGAAATCTCCATCAGCCTCAACTAAAGCTTTTTTACAGTCCATCATTCCGGCACCTGTAGTTTGTCTTAATTTATTTACATCTGCAGCAGTAATTGTTGCCATAATATTTTGAATTTTAATGTTAAAAGTAAAAATTCCATCTTTTAAATCCCAAACTCCAATTTTATTAAATTATCAACATAATGTTTTTAATTTTTTTTTTTTGGATTTTGGAATTTAAAATTTGGAATTTAAATTGTTATTTATTCTTCAGTTGCAGGAGCAGCAGCTTCAACAGCCGGTGCAGCTTCAACAGCTGGTGCAGCCTCTACAGCAGGAGCAGCTTCAACAGCAGCTTCTTCAGTAAAAACTTCAGTTTCTTTGTCAGAACCTCTGTCAGAAAGACCTTCGATTACAGCAGCAGTTACTAAAGATAAAATTTTGTCAATTGATTTAGAAGCATCATCATTTGCAGGAATAACGTAATCAACCTCTCTTGGGTCAGAATTCGTATCAACCATTGCGAAAACTGGAATGTTTAATTTTTGTGCTTCTTTTATTGCGATATGTTCAGCTTTGATATCTACTACGAACAATGCTGCAGGTAGTCTAGACATATCAGCGATTGAACCTAAGTTTTTCTCTAATTTAGCACGTAGACGATCAACTTGCAAACGCTCTTTTTTAGAAAGAGTCATGAAAGTACCATCTTTCTTCATTTTATCAATAGAAGACATTTTTTTAACTGCCTTTCTGATAGTTACGAAGTTAGTTAGCATTCCACCAGGCCATCTTTCAGTGATATAAGGCATGTTTGCAGCTTTTGCTTTTTCAGCAACGATGTCTTTTGCTTGTTTTTTGGTAGCTACGAATAAGATTTTTCTACCTGATGCAGCGATTTTTTTCAAAGCTTCATTAGCTTCTTCAATTTTAGCTGCAGTTTTATATAGATTGATAATGTGTATACCATTACGCTCCATATAAATGTAAGGAGCCATGTTTGGATCCCATTTTCTAGTCATGTGTCCAAAGTGAACACCTGCTTCTAGTAAGTCTTTAACTTCTATTTTGTTTGCCATTTTTGTACTAGTTTACGTTCTGTTGATTAGCAATGTATAAATGGCGGTTTCCCAGGCTTTATACATTTAGATGCTAAACTATTTCCTACCTCGGTAGGAGAGCAACAACAACTGTGTTTTTTAATTTCAATAAATAATTGATCATGTCTTGTCCTAATTGAACAAGACAGGTAATATTAACGTTTAGAGAATTGGAATCTCTTACGAGCTTTCTTCTGACCGAATTTCTTACGTTCAACCATTCTTGGATCTCTTGTTAATAAACCTTCTGGTTTAAGGATAGCTCTGTTTTCAGCATTTACTTCACACATAACACGTGCTAATGCCATTCTTACAGCTTCTGCCTGACCAGTTGAACCACCTCCGTAAACGTTTACTTTTACATCAAAGTTGTTTACATTTTCTGTCATAGACATTGGTTGTAAAACTTTGTATTGTAAAGTTGCAGTTGGAAAGTAAGTTGCGAATTCTTTTTTGTTTACAGTGATTTTTCCTGTTCCTTCAGAAACATATACACGTGCAACAGCGGTTTTTCTTCTACCGATTTTGTGAATAACTCCCATTACTTAAGATCGTTTAGGTTAACAGTTCTAGGTTTTTGAGCTCCTTGTTTGTGCTCAGATCCTACAACAACATTTAGATTTCTAAAAAGTTCAGCCCCTAATTTGTTTTTAGGTAACATTCCTTTTACAGCTTTCTCTACTAGTAATGCAGGGTTTTTAGATTGCAATACTTTAGCAGTTAAAGTTCTTTGTCCTCCTGGGTAACCTGTATGACGCATGTAAATTTTGTCATTCATTTTTGTACCTGTAAGGTTAATTTTTTCTGAGTTGATAACAATTACGTTATCTCCACAGTCAACGTGCGGTGTGTAACTTGGCTTGTACTTACCTCTTAAGATCATTGCAACCTTTGAAGCAAGACGACCTAAGTTATGACCTTCAGCGTCAACAACAATCCACTCTTTCGTTACAGTGGCTTTGCTAGCTGAAATTGTCTTGTAGCTTAATGCGTCCATAATATTATTTTAATTAAACATTCCATCCCCAATAAAGGGGATGCAAAAGTACAATTAATTATTTTAAAACCAAATACCTTAAATGATTATTTTAACTGCTGATTTTCAGGAGTTATTTTTTCATCTAAAACAATAAAAAAACCATCTTTACAAAATGGAGTAAAGATGGTTTATAAAAGGCTTATAAAAAAATAATTTACACTATAAATATATTGGCTATGTCTACAACTTGTTGTGTAGTAAGTGGTTCGTCATAAGCTTCAGATCCGGCGGCAGCTCCAAATAAGGTTGCAGTATTATATCCTGCCTGCATGGTTAGTCCTTCACCATCATATACGGCTTGTGTGGCCGCTGGCATTCCGGTACCTCTGTCGCTATTAGAAATCCATCCTTTTAAACCACGCAGTCTTCGTACTTCAGAGGCATGACGTGCTTCAACAGAATGTATTTGTAATGCTGCGGTAAGTAAAGCCGGAGCTGAAATCAGGTTTGCGGCCTGACCTTTGTAGGCTCTTACACCTGTATCTTCAAATGCCTGGGCTAACGCCAAAAATGTCTGATAATTTCCAAAAGGATCAAAAGCACCGCCAACCGTAAAGTCGAAAGTTGGTTTCGGAACAAAGTTAGCACTCGAGGTGCCTCCTAATCCGGCAATTAGAAATTTTACGTGATCGGCTTCATGATCTGCTATTTGCTGAAAAACTTTTAAATCGCGACCACCATTTTCTGATGCCGGAATAACTCCTGAATCTAATGCCATTGCATAAAATTCATTTTCCAGGTATTCTAATGTCAGTGCAAATTGCAAAGCTCCGATTGGTGTTGCCGGAGTGGCAGTTATATCTTGTGCCATTGCTTTATTTGCTAATGCTGATAAACCGAATGGAATGGATGCAAATGCTAAATTTTTTCCAAGATTTCCAAATTGTGTAAAACTGTCTCTTCTTGAACCTGTGCTGGCCATAATACCTTCATTAGTAAATGACTCTATAAATTTTAATATATTCATAATTTCTAGTTTTTAAAGTGCATTAATATTAAGGTAAAAATTGAGCTGTAAATTGTGTTGTAATAAATCCACCTGCAATGGCCAATATTTTAGACGGGTCTTTTGCATCATCCAATCCGGTAGTCATATTTACGATATCATCTCCTGCAAAGTCTTTAGAATTAGGATTAATTAAACTTCTGATTGCAGACGCATGTCTTGCTTCTACTGAAACAATTTTCCCGGCTAATAATAGATAATCCGGACTTTTGATCAGTTTTCCGGCACCATTGTATGCAGCTACACCAGTATCTTCAAGAGCTTTAGCAGTCGCGAGAACATCAGTACGGCTGTTAAAGTTTAACGCTCCGTAATTAAAGGCCAGTGTCGGCAATAGTTGAGAACTCGGATCTGGTAGTCCGCCGCTCAAAGCAGCCTTAAAGAAATCTCTGTGCACGACTTCATGATAATACAAGTCGGTAAGTACTTGTTTCTCGATCTCATTAAAAGTGGCATTGAAATTTGAAGCATTTACCACCTTAGTATAAAAGTCAGCTTCTAATTGTTCTAAAGCATATGCATATGTTAAAACGCCAAAATCTCCGGCACCTAAGTCAAATTTTCCATTTCTGATTCCCGGTAACATATTATCTACAACTGGGTCGTCATTATCATTATCACTACACCCGGCCATAAGTAACCCCGCACCAACAACAGTCAGTCCGCTAAGTTTGAGAAAATTCCTTCTGTTGTTCAATGAAGTGTCAACCTCATGAATTCTTACTTCGTTTTTCATAATTAAATTTTTTAAGGTTATTAATAGCAAATCATAATTATCTGTAAATAAGTATTAACGAAATTTTAAAGAGTGCGGTTTTAGGAGTTTGTAAAAATTTTGATACTTATTTCTTACTTAAAGGCAGATTAAATTTTGTAGTAAAATTCCGTTTTTAAATAGGTTAATCTTCTGATAATCTGTAAAATGCCTTTGTTTTCAGGGGTTTTAGTAACTGTGATTCTGAAGAAGAGTGCGTGATTACTTATGAAATTGATGTATTTACAGGAGAGTTTTATAAATATTGAGTTTAAAACAGATCGTTGTATTTTCTTTTTTTAACATAAATATTTATTATAAGTAAGTTTTTACATCGTAATTTAATAGAAATTACTTATGGCTTTTAAGAAATAAACTTCTGATTCTTCATGTTTTTTTTTAAATCATTATAAAATAAGAAATGAATCTACTTTATAATTTCACTCAGCTTTTATTTGGTTTTTGTTGTAATTTCACTAATTCTACTATATTTGTACTAATTCCATAAATTATGATAGAATGAAAGCTAAAGCAACTTTAAAACAAATCGCGAAAGAACTTAATGTTTCTGTATCAACAGTTTCTAAAGCGCTTAATGATAGCCCTGAAATCAGTGAGCAGACTAAAATAAAAATTAAAGAGTATGCTAAACTAAAAAATTACAAACCAAACGTTATTGGTCTGAATTTGAAGAATCGTAAAACAAAAACAATTGGAGTTATTATACCTAATATATTAAACTCCTTTTTTGCGAAGGTTTTTAGCGGTATCGAAAAAGTAGCAGACAAAAAAGGATATAACGTAATTACCTGTATTTCTAATGAGTCTTTGGAAAAAGAAATTCATACACTTGAAATGCTTAGTAACGGAACTATTGACGGTTTTATATTGTCCGTTTCGGAAGAAGCACAAAAACTACAGGAATACAACCATTTCTCGGCGATTATAAATGACGGAACTCCTATTGTAATGTTTGACAGAATTGCAGATGAAGTAGAATGTGACAAGGTTGTCGTTGATGATTTTGATTCGGCTTTAAATTCAACTCAGCATTTAATCAATATAGGATGTAAAAATATTGCCTTAATCTCTTCAGTTGATAATCTGAGCGTTGGAAAATTAAGGGCCGATGGATATTTGAAAGCTCTAAAAGACAATAATATTCCGGTAAACGAAAAGATCATTCTTCGTACCGATTCTGAAGAGGATATGAAAGCTAAAATTGATGCGATTTTTGATAACAACAAAATCGACGGAATTTTTGCTTTGGATGAAAATGATTCTGTTGCCGCCCTAAGGGTTGGATTGAAAAAAGGATACAGAGTTCCCGAAGATTTATCGATCATTGGTTTTGCTGATGGAATTTTGGCTTCAAGACGTCTGTCACCAAGTTTAACTACAGTAAGTCAGCACGGAATTGAGATTGGAGAAGTCGCTGCCAAAAGATTAATCAAAAGACTGGAAGAAAACGAAGAAGAAACTTCGGATTACGAAACAATCGTTATTAAGACGGTATTGAAAGAAAGAGAATCTACTCGGAAATTATAGTTCAAAAAAAGAGATATATAAAAAAAGACTGTTCCAAAAGGACAGTCTTTTTTTATTGTGTCATTTCGACGGAGGAGAAATCACATCCAGAGTACGGCACACTGTATGTCTTCACTTTATGTGATTTCTCCTCCGTCGAAATGACAAGATTGCAGAAATCTACAATCTACACTCTACAATCTAAAATAAAATTAATGCGCCTCCAGCCAGTCTTTACCCATTCCTAATTCCACTTCTAAAGGAACGGCCATTTTAAAAGCATTTTCCATTTCGTGTTTGATCATGGGCTGGATTTTTTCAAGTTCATCATTGTGAACATCGAACACAAGCTCATCATGTACCTGAAGCAGCATTTTTGATTTCCAGTTTTCTTCTTTTAATTTTTTGTGAATGTTGATCATGGCAATTTTAATGACATCTGCAGCACTTCCCTGAATAGGAGCATTTACGGCATTTCTTTCAGCGGCACTTCTCACCACTGCATTTGCCGAATTGATATCTTTCAGATAACGACGACGACCTAAAATAGTCTGTACATATCCTTTTTCGCGGGCAAACTCAATTTGGTCCGAAATATAAGATTTCAATCGTGGGTATGTTTTATAATAAGCCTCAATTAAAGCGGCACTTTCACTGCGTGATAATGAAGTTTGGTTGCTCAGTCCAAAGGCAGAAACGCCGTAGATAATTCCGAAGTTTACTGTTTTGGCATTGCTTCTTTGTTCGCGGGAAACTTCTTCTAACGGAACATCAAATACTTTCGCGGCAGTTGCTTTGTGAATGTCTTCCCCGTTCTGGAAAGCAGCAATCATATTTTCTTCTCCGCTTAGAGCCGCAATAATTCGCAATTCAATTTGAGAGTAATCGGCAGAAATCAACGTATGGTTTTCATCTCTTGCGACAAATGCCTTACGAATCTGACGGCCTCTTTCGGTACGGATCGGGATATTCTGTAAGTTCGGATTGTTAGAACTCAAACGCCCGGTAGCGGCAACGGTTTGCATATAATCGGTATGAACACGTAATGTTTTTTTGTCTACCTGTTCCGGTAAAGCCAAAATATAAGTGCTCTGTAATTTTACCATCTGACGCCAGTCCAGGATCTCTTTTACAATTGGATTGTCGTTGGCTAAATAGGTTAAAACTTCTTCCCCGGTCGCGTACTGACCCGTTTTGGTTTTCTTTTGTTTGGCGCCTCCTATTTTCATTTTATCAAATAAGACATCACCCAATTGTTTTGGCGAGGCCAGATTAAATTTCTCTCCGGCACTTTCATAAATTTTTTGCTCCAGAGATTTAATTTCAACATCCATTTCTTTAGACATGGCACTTAAAAATTCAACATCCAGACGAATTCCTTCGGTTTCCATAGCAGCCAGAACACTTACTAACGGAATTTCGATTTCATCAAATAACTTTTTAGTTTCTGTTTTGTCTAATTCTGTTGTGAAAATTTCTTTTAACTGCAAAGTGATATCAGCATCTTCGGCAGCATATTCTTTGATTTCTTCAAGCGCAACATCGCGCATGGAAATTTGATTTTTACCTTTTTTACCGATTAAGGTTTCAATTGATTTGGGCGAATATTTTAAATAAGTCTCTGCTAAAATATCCATATTATGACGCATATCCGGATTAATCAGATAATGTGCAATCATAGTATCGAAAAGCTTTCCTTTTACAGTAACGCCGTAATTAGAAAGAATTTTTAAATCGTATTTTAAATTCTGACCAATTTTTTCGATGTTTTCATTTTCAAAAAACGGAATAAATTTGTTGATTAAAGTTTGAGCTTCTTCCTGACTTTCCGGAAACGGAACATAATATCCTTTTCCTTTTTCATACGAAAAAGAAATCCCAACCAACTCCGCATGTAACGCATCTAAACCTGTCGTTTCGGTATCGAAGCAAACAGAAGGCTGTTTTTGTAAATTTTGCAAAAGTAATTTGACGCCCAAATCGCCTTCAACAGCCTGATAGGAGTGAGGGGTATTTTCTAATGTAGTGTAGAAAGAAGTTCTTGCGGTTTCAGGATTTTCATCTGAAGTTGCACTTCCGAAAAGATCAAACTGATCTTCGTTTTTAGGCTGTGGTTTTTTGTATACTTTGGCATCAGGGGCTTCATTTGCAGTTGAAGTTCCGCCTGTTTTAAACAAATTGTCAAACTGCTCAGCCATTCTTCTGAATTCCAGTTCCTGAAAAATAGCATCTGTTTTTTCGATATCCGGACGCGTTAATTCGTAATCCGTTTCATTAAAAACAACATCGCAGTCTATAATAATGGTAGCCAGTTTTTTAGAAAGAATTCCTTTCTCTTTATTGGCTTCGATGTTTTCTTTCATTTTTCCTTTCAGCAAATGCGTATTGGCCAAAAGATTCTCCATTGATCCGAATTCTTTCAGGAATTTCTTTGCCGTCACTTCTCCAACACCAGGCAATCCGGGAATGTTATCGACAGCATCACCCATCATTCCAAGAAAATCAATCACCTGCTCCGGTCTTTCAATTTCAAACTTGGCCAAAACTTCGGGAACACCCCAGATTTCAATTCCATTACCCATTCGGGCCGGTTTATACATGAAAATATTTTCAGAAACCAATTGTGCAAAATCCTTATCAGGCGTAACCATGTAGACTTTGTAATTTTCTTTTTCGGCCTGTTTTGCAATGGTACCAATTAAATCATCGGCCTCACAACCATTAGATTCAATAATTGGAATGTGCATTGCGCTTAATAAACTCTGAATATAGGGAATCGCAATTTTTATAGCCTCCGGAGTTTCGTCACGATTGGCTTTATATTCGGTATACATTTCTGTTCGCACATGACTTCCGCCTTTGTCAAAAGCAACCGCCAGATGATCCGGTTTTTCTCTTTTGATGACATCCAGAAGGGAATTCATAAAACCCATAATGGCAGATGTATCCATTCCTTTGGAGTTAATCCTCGGGTTTTTTATGAAAGCATAATAACCACGGAATATTAGTGCATAAGCATCAAGAAGAAAAAGACGTTTTTGAGTTGACATAAAAAAAATATTAGTCTGTAAAAATAAACAATTGGGTTCTCAAAAATTAGCCTGACAGGATTTTTTTTTAACCATGTAAGTTATATAAGTTCATTTAAGTAAATGCGTAATGCAGCGTGCTTAAAACAGTATCCTATTTATAAGCTGAAATAAACTTATATAACTTAGATGGTCGAAAATGCCTCAAATGGACTAATAAGTTAATCTGAAGTTAAAATTTCCGAGAAGTATCTTTTCTTCATTTAGTCTTCATTTTACAGGAGTAAATTTGATCTGTAATTAAAAAGGTTATTAATTTTAAATTGTAGAAATCATGAGAAATTTTTTAATGTTATTCGTAGCAGTTTTAGGAACTACAGCAATGGTACATGCATTTCCGGCTTTAAAAGCTGGTCCTGTAAAAGAAGTTAAAGCAACTCCCGTAAAAGAGGTTAAAGCTACAAAACATCCCAGAAAAAAATCTGATAAAAAAGCAAAATCAGATAAAAAAGAAGCTCCAAAATCAGAAGCCTCAACAATGAAAAAATAAGAGTTGTTTTTGTTTTGCTGTCGAAGGATTGTAAGGGGAGCAAAACAGAAAGGATAATTATGGAGAAAGCTGATAAAGAGATTTATCAGCTTTTTTTGATTCGTTAATTTTTTAATAACAGGCAACAGGGCTTTTTATAATTGCCTAATTTTAGTTGCGCTTAGAATTTGTATATATGAATATTTTAATTGTTGAAGATAATAAGGAACTCGCTGCAGAAGTGTATGATTTTTTATGCAACACGGGTTATGTGTGCAAGATTACTCATAATTGCGGTGATGCTTTAGAAGAGGTAAACAGTAATAATTATGATGCTATGCTGCTCGATCTTGGCCTGCCTGATGGTGATGGTTTTGAGGTTTTGAGGGCTGTTCGGAAAACCAAATCAAAGATTGCTGTCATTGTCATTACAGCTCGTGGCGAATTAGACGACAGAATTAATGGTTTGCATCTTGGCGCCGATGATTATCTCACAAAACCGTTTGCCTTAACCGAATTGAGTGCCCGTTTGTTTGCGGTTATTCGCAGAATGCATGGTTTTACATTGAATGACCTGGTAGTTCATGGCTTCTCCCTGCAATTGCAGGACTATAAGGTAAGCTACAATGCTATTCCTGTTAATCTGACCAAAAAAGAGTTTGATATTTTTCAGTATTTGGTGCTGAATAAAAATCGGGTGATTACCCGGCTGCAATTAACCGAGCATATTTGGGGTGATATTCTGGAAGTGAATTCAGATTCTAATTTTATAGATGTTCATGTTCGGAATCTTCGAAAAAAGTTAGACAAACATACCGATATCGGCTGGTTTGAAACAGTCAGAAATGTCGGCTATCGAATTAATGAGTAAAATAAGATATTGTGAAGATAAAACACCAATTGGCGATTTTTAATGCACTGACAAGATTGTTGGTCATTTTGGTTTTATGGTTAATGTTGCCCATTTTGGTCGAAAATGTAGTTTACAGGCATATTAATAATGGATTGCTGGAGAAAAAGAAAAAATTTATTGACCATTTAAATCAAAATGAGATTAATGATTTTATCGAAAATCCCGGTGATTCAACCGAAACGTATTCGCAATTTTCCACGCTTCACAGTGAGTTTCTGGTACTTTCGAAAGTTCCCGTAAAGCCTCGTCAAAAAGAAACCACTTTTAGTAATGACTATCGGATTATTGAGGGTGAAGAGAATGAGTACAGAATTCTCCAATATCATTTCACCTATGAAAAGGAAGGATATCAACTCGAAATTGGCAGTGATCTTAGCGAAGTAAACGACCTCACGTTTATTATCAGGTTATTTATTATTATTGTTTTGGTGATTATTCTTCTGGTTACATTTCTGGCTGATACAGTTTATATTGAATATCTGCTGAAACCTTTTTATAAAATAATTGATACTAAAATTCGACGGGTCAATGAACCCGAAACTTTCGATCATACGCCAATAAAAGCAAAATCACGGGATTTCAGGGAACTTGATTTGGTTTTAAATCAGATGATGGATCGTATCGGAGAGCTTTTTAAAAAAGAAAAACAATTTATCTCCAACGTTTCGCACGAACTTCTTACACCAATCGCTTTACTCAAAAACAAGCTGGAAAATTTATTGCAGAATGATTCCTTAGATGATACTGCGGTTGATAAAATTGCGAGTTCCCTGAAGACATTGGATATGCTGAAAAAAATTATCAATAATCTGCTGTTGATTTCCCGAATCGAAAACAATCAGTATACAACCGAAGAAGAGATTCATTTCTATGAAATCATAACAGACATGCAGGAAGATCTTCAGGACAGAATTGAAGATAAAGAAATTGAGTTTTCGAATACAATGGAACATGATTTTAGCTTTAAAGGAAATAAAACACTGATTCATATTCTCATTTATAATCTGATCACAAATGCAATTAAATACAATACCCAAAAAGGAAAAATCACAATCGCTGACGGATTTCTAAACCGAAACTATTTTATTTCTATTACCGATTCAGGAATTGGTATGGATCCTTCTCAAATCGAAAAGATATTTAACCGGTTTACCCGAATCAATTCAGATCAGGACGGACAAGGTCTGGGGCTTGCTATTGCAGATAGTATTGCTAATTTTCATCATATAGAAATTAAGGTTACCTCCGGAATTAATGAAGGAACAACATTTCTGCTTTTGTTCCCGGAAACTGCAAAAACTTAATTTAAAGTTAATTTTTTTTAACACGGCAAATCTTCATTTCATCTTCATTTACTGATTCTATCTTTGGCTTATAAATAATCAAATAATAATAATTTATAAAATTCAAAGTCATGAAAAAATTAGTAATGTTAGCAGTAGCAGTTTTAGGAACAACAGCAATGGTAAACGCTCAGACAACTCCGGCACAAACAACTCCGGTAAAAGAAGCAAAAGCTCCTAAAAAAGAGAAAAAGGCAGAGAAAAAAGCTAAGAAAGCGGAGGTTAAAGCAGAAGCAGCTAAAGCAGAAACAAAAAAATAAAAAGTAATTTTTATTTGGTTTCATAGCTTTTGGTTTGGCTGTTAATAATGAATAAAGATAATTTTGAGCAGAGAGAAAGGCTGGTAAAGAAATTTATCAGCCTTTTGATTTATTTTTGAGTTAAATTTTTGATAATAAAAAGCAATAAAAAATTCATTCTTTGTTACTTTGCTTAAAACTATAACTAATGATCGTTCGTTTTATAATTCTATGTGCTCTTTTCTTATTTATTGAGTTTTATTCTTACCAGGCTTTTCGAACTTTAATCAAATTAAGGTGGGTTTTGGTCAGTTATCAAATTATAAGTGTACTGCTTTTAATTTTTATCATCTATTCTTTTTCGCAGGTTGATCGCTCCGTTGGACAGACGAGGCAGTTTATGTTAACCACTGGCCTGATGCTGATGGTTTATGTGCCTAAAATTGTCCTGACATTAATTATGTTTGGTGAAGATATTTTTAGAGCAGGAACAGGAATAGTGAATTATTTTGTATACAATTCAAGTGGTTCAGAAGCTATTCCGTCAAGGCGAAAATTCATCAGCCAGATTGGTTTAGGATTGGCTGCGGTCCCTTTTCTTTCCTTAATTTACGGAATTTTTGAAGGGAAGTATAATTTTAAAGTAATTAAGCAGACCATCTTTTTTCCGGACCTTCCGGATGCTTTTGATGGTTTTAAAATTACTCAGATTTCGGATGTTCACAGTGGAAGTTTTGATAATCCGGAGAAAATCAATTATGCTATTGACCTGATCAATCAGCAGGAATCAGATATGATTTTGTTTACAGGAGATATTGTAAATACACATGCAAAAGAAATGCATCCCTGGTTAGCGTCTTTCAATAGAATAAAAGACTATAAATACGGAAAATTTTCAGTTTTAGGAAACCATGATTACGGTGAATATGTTACCTGGCCATCGGAAACGCAAAAAGAAGAAAATTTTCAGGACATCAAAAAATTATACGGTCAGATTGGTTTTAATTTATTGCTAAATGAGCATACTTACATCCAAAAAGGCGATGATAAAATTGCATTGATCGGAGTAGAGAACTGGGGGCAGAATTTTAAAAAAGCCGGAGATTTGAATAAAGCATCTCAAAATGTAGCTCAGGATGATTTTAAAGTCTTAATGAGTCATGATCCAAGTCATTGGGAATATGAAATTAAAAACCATCCTAAAAACTTTCATCTGACGTTGTCCGGACATACACACGGAATGCAGTTTGGTATTGAAATACCGGGCTATTTTAAATGGAGTATTGCCCAATATATTTACAAACAATGGGCTGGACTATATGAAGAGTTTGGCCGATATGTATATGTGAACCGTGGTTTTGGTTTTCATGCCTATCCGGGAAGGGTTGGTATTATGCCGGAGATAACGGTCATTGAACTAAAAAAAGGGAAGAATGTGGCTTAATTCGTTAAAAATGCTACATTTGTATTAAACTATCTCTTTTTAATAGATTAAAAGAATTAAATTTTTGGTTTTATGTCAAAATTTGGAGAACTTATAAATGCTCAGGTTCCGGTGTTAATTGATTTTTATACTGATTGGAACGAATCATCTGTGTCAATGCATCCTGTTATAAAGGATGTGGCTGCTGCACTTGGCGATAAGGCCAAAGTCATTAAAATTGATGTAGATAAAAACCAGGAACTTGCTGAAGCCTTGCGTATAAAGGGACTTCCTACCTTAATGATTTACAAAGAAGGACAAATGATCTGGAGACAGTCAGGAGAACTCGATGCCAATACAATAATCGGAATTGTTCAGGATCAATTTAACTTATAATAAAAGATTCCGGATATTATTTTAGTGAATAATATCAAAAGCAAATCCATTTTCTTTTAGGAAATGCAGTGTTTTAGGTAAGGCAAATTTTAAATTTTGTGATGCTTTTACACTGTCATGAAAAACAATAACACTTCCTGATTTTACATTTTTAGTAACGTTTTCAAGACATTTTTCAGGGGTAATACTCTGATCGAAATCAGCACTTAAAACATCCCACATTACTATTTTGTAGCCTAAATTTCTTAAAATCTTAGATTGCTCTTTTTTTATCTTCCCGTAAGGAGGACGAAATATCAGCGGATTTAAGTTTTTTTCTTCATTCAGGACGGTAGCGCAATTTTTTACATTTTCAATATAATCGTTGGTTTTACTTTTCCATCCGTTAATATGGTTCATGGTATGATTTCCGATAGAATGCCCTTCGGTAATCAGTTTTTCAAATAAGGAAGAATTCGCTTTTATGTTTTTTCCGATACAAAAAAAGGTAGCTTTTGCATCAAATTTTTTCAATTCAGATAAAACCCAGTCCGTAATTTCGGGCGTTGGGCCATCATCAAAAGTGAGGTATATTTTCTTTTCATTGTTCGGAATATCCCAACAATATTTAGAAAATACCCTTTTAATGAATGTGTTAGTTTTTACCCAATAGAAGCTCATTTTTCAAAAATGATTTAGTGATATGTAAAAATAAAAAATGTAGCGCTATTTATCTAACAGCGCTACATTTTTTTAATTGCAAAGTTTTTCGTATTTTATTCCTTTTCTCTTCCAAAGCGTTCGAAAACATTTACATAAGTATTAAAAGTTACTTTATGTTTTTCATAGAACGCGTTGTCGTTGTTGTCTTTCATTACTTCCAATAAGCTTCTGTAACGCTCAATTTCAGTAATAATATCAAGGGCTAAGTCAGTTTGGTCAGAAGCGCTTAAGGTTGCGTAATAATTTAGTTCTTCTTTGTATTTCTGAACCAGTTTATTCAGCAGATCCTGTGCTTTTGCTTTTTCTCCCACCTTATAGTATCCTCCGGCAAAAGGTTCCACTAATGAATAATATCCGAACTTGTCCAGAGGCATTTTTGTCATGGCCAAATTGATAACGTTTTTAGCTTTGTCAATTTTTCCTTCTTCAATAAGCTGATTCATTAAACGAGACAGATTAGTGCGGTACGTTATACTGTTTCTTCTTGTTTCCGGATCGTGATAGATTTTAGTGCTTTCACTGTTGCCCCAGTCCCATTTCATTACAATATTGTACATTTTATCGGCATCAATTTGCCCCATGTCCATTGGTCCGCCGTCTTTTGATGGTGTGTTTTTGACAGGAACTAATTTGTAAACCATTCCATCCAATTGTAAATAGTCTTTCAGCCATAAATAATCTTCGTCATCAAAAGCACCTCCGCTAAAGTAGATCGGTCTCTTCCAGTTATTGTTTGCCAGTATGTCTAACATCATTAAGCGGTTTTTGTATAACGCGCTTCCTTTAATGTTAATGTCCATATAAGGAACGATAGAGTCATTGTATTTAGGATTGACCACTTTGTTTTTAATAATTAAAGCTTTGTCAACGGTAATCCTGATTTTATTAGTTGGATAAAAATGAATGGTTTGTCCATTTTGTAGACCTACAGTTGATTTTGGATTTTTAATAAAACTGATAAAGTCATTAATGTTCCAGCGCGTTTCTATTTTTGGAATGTGAGCCACATAATCCAGTTTATCACCCACATATTCGGCATGTGTAAATGATATAGGCAGTGGTTCAGATTCGTACGATTTGGCTTTCATCTGATCAATGTACCAGTCGGTCATAAAAAGGCTCGTATTTACGATTTTTACATCTGTTCGCACCCCTTCGATTTCCTGGGCGTACCACAACGGGAACGTATCATTGTCTCCAATGGTAAATAATATAGCATCCTTATCACATGAAGTTAAATACGCTTTTGCCATTGCTACAGCAGTATATTTACCGGATCTGTCATGATCGTCCCAGTTCTGAGAAGCCATTAAAACAGGAGCAGCCAGTAAACTTGCGGCTATAATAATCGGACCGGCAAGCTTAGGTGCGATATATTTCTGAATACTTTCATATAAAGAATATACGCCAAATCCTATCCAGATCGCAAATACATAAAAGGAGCCTACAAGGGCATAATCTCTTTCACGAGGCTCGAAAGGCCTTTCGTTCAGGTAAATTTTCAGGGCAATTCCGGTGAATAGAAATAAGGCTAAAAGAACATAAAAACTTTTAAGGTCTTTATTAGCGTGATACATAAGTCCGATCAGTCCTAAAATAAAAGGTAAGAAGAAATAAACGTTTCTTCCTTTGTTATTTAGTACATCCGAAGGTAAATTGTCCTGAGAGCCTAGGTGTAGGGAGTCCAATTGTTTGATTCCACTAATCCAGTTTCCGTCTAGATTATCGTATTTCCCCTGAATGTCGTTTTGACGTCCGACAAAGTTCCACATCAGGTATCTCCAGTACATATATCCAAATTGGTATTCGAACATAAAACTAAAGTTGTCTACTGCAGATGGTTTTTCAATAATTAAATAATCACCATAACTTTTCAGGAATTTGGTGTAACCTTCGTTGTCAATTTGTTTTTGAGCATACGCTTTTCTGAATTCAGAAACTGTTTTTTCTACTTCATTGCGCAATTGGGCAGTAGCTTTATTGTATTCGTCTTCGCTTAACTGACTGGCGTCGATTCCGTATTTCGCCAAATCATCTTCGTAAGGATAATTTGGATTTATTTTGAAACTCGGAGGATTTGTAAAACTGATATAGTTCTGAATGTGACTTGTTTCAGTACTCCACATTCTTGGCAGAATGGTTTTTTGATTGTCATCTGTATTTTGTTCCGCGTTTTTATAATTGTTGGTAATAATGTATTTACCGGTTTTATAATCTCTTTCGTAGTTTGGATTTTTGTCCAAATAAGGTGTTTTAGCATCCAGACCAGCAAAAACTTCGGTATACTGAGGCCCGTAAAACAATGGATTTACTCCATATTGTTCACGGTTATAATACGCTAAAACCTCTGTAGCATCCGATGGTTTGTTTTCATTAATTACCGTATTGGCATTAGCACGTACCGGCAGCATCATCCAGGTGGAGAAACCTATTAAAATAAATAAGACACAAAGAATGATAGTGTTGTAGAAAACAAGCCCTTTTTGTCTGGTGTATTTTAATCCGAAATAAAAGAAAGCGATAAACAGTAAAAGCACAAAAATGGTTCCTGAATTAAAAGGTAATCCCATGCTGTTTACCATGAAAATTTCCGTTTTTCCAAAGAAAGCCATTGTTAAGGGTAAAAGTAATTTGAAGATAAACAACAAAACACCGATAACGACAACATTGGCTATTAGAAAGTTTTTGATCGTAACTTTTTCGTAGTGTTTAAAATAGTATAAAAATCCTATTGAAGGAATTGTAAGCAAAGCCATGAAGTGAACTCCAAACGAAAGACCGATAACAAGTGAAATCACCAATAACCATTTGTTTCCTGTTGGTTTGTCCATGTCTTGTTCCCAACGAAGTCCAAGCCAGAAAAGTAAGGCAATTAATAAAGAAGCCATTGCGTAAACTTCGGCTTCGACGGCATTAAACCAGAAACTGTCTGAAAAAGTAAAGGCCAAAGCGCCGACAAAAGAACTTCCTAAGATGACAATTGAATTATTTTGATCGATTTCAGCAAAACGAGCTATAATTTTTTTCAAAATCATAGAAGAAGACCAAAACAGAAACAGAATCGTAAAGGCACTTGAGAAAACAGACATCATATTTACCATTACGGCTACATGCTGATTGTCTATGGCAAACATGGCAAAGAAAGCGCCCATCATTTGAAATAAAGGAGCTCCGGGCGGGTGACCAACTTCCAATTTGGCCGCTGTAGCAATATATTCGCCACAATCCCAAAAGCTCATTGTAGGTTCAACAGTTAGTGTATAAGTAATTAAAGCGATTGCAAATGCAAACCAACCAATAATTGTATTCCATTTATTGAAATTGAATTGTGCCATATTTAGATGTTAAAATTTTGTTTGTTTTCTATCCTACAAAGAAAATGTTTTTTTGCGTAAAGAATAGGGCATTAACAAAAAATTCTGCAAAAGTATTTGGTAAGAGTAATATATTGTTTGTGAAATACTTGCGTGAAGATTGCGGATTTTTAAGGAGATAAAATGAAAAAAAATGATTTTTTTTCATCAAAAAGTTTGTGCAAACTAAAAAAAGCTTTAAATTTGCACTCGCTTAACAGCACTGCTGGTCTATGGTGTAATGGTAACACAACTGTTTTTGGTGCAGTCTTTCAAGGTTCGAGTCCTTGTAGACCAACATAAAAGCCTCTCAATAGAGAGGCTTTTTTTATGCGCTAAAAAATTTGCGCAAACTAAAAAAAAGATTTAAGTTTGCACTCGCTTAACAGCATTGCTGGTCTATGGTGTAATGGTAACACAACTGTTTTTGGTGCAGTCTTTCAAGGTTCGAGTCCTTGTAGACCAACATAAAAGCCTCTCAATTGAGAGGCTTTTTTTATGGAATAAAGTTTTTTAAATAAATTCCAATTTTTAAAATTCCAATTTCTGGATATTCTTCATGAAATTTAATGCGTTTTATTTCAATTTTAGGTGTTTTTAAGAGGTGGTGTTATCTGTGTAATGTTTTTTAATTTACACAGTTTGGAATTTTAAAATTTGGAATTTGATAAAGAAGACGGAACCACCCCGAATTTCTTTTTAAATGAAAATGAAAAATGTGATAAGTCTTCAAAACCAACATTAATATAAACCTCAGAAGGTGCTTTTCCTTTTTCCTTAATAAGATAATACGCTTCCTGAAGTCTCTTGTCCAGAAGCCAGTGTCCGGGTGTTTCCTGAAAGACTTTCTGAAAATCCCTTTTAAAAGTCGCTAAACTTCTTCCGGTGAGATACGCAAAACGATTTAAGTGTACATTAAAATGAAAGTTTCTGTTCATGAAAGCTTCCAGGTCAATTTTCCCGGGTTCGTTGAAGTCAAATAAAATATCTTTAAGTTCGGGGTTTACTTTGAGTAGAAGATGAACCGCTTCTTTGATTTTTAAATTAAATAAAACTTCATTGTTTTCCTGTTCAACTTCCAGATAAGACAGGAGCGAAGTCATAAAAGATTGGTAAAGCGGATGTGGATTTAAGGAAATTATTGCAGCTTCCTGAGGTTTCTTTTCAATTTTAAATTGATATTCCTTGTAGATTTCACGCAGAATTTCCTGATCCAGAAACAACGATATGACTTTAAATTCAGCTCCTTCCGGCGGAATTTTCACAAACTTGGCCAAATGATTTCTTTTACTGATCCTAAAATCACCTGGTTTGGAGTGATAGGATTTTTTTCCGTCAGCAGCAATCATTTCGCCTGATATCTGATAGCTGAATACATGCTCGGGTATAAAATGTTCTCCTTCACGACTACGCGCATAATAACAGGAGTATAAAATTTTGGGTTTTGTATTTGCTTTGATGGATGACATACCGTAAAGTTACTAAAAAGACACAGAGAATTTAGGTTGTAAAATTTTCTGTGTCTAAAATTATTATTTTCTAATCAATGTTCTGGGTTCCAAATAAGCTTCTAAGCCTAAAATTCCGAATTCCCTGCCAATTCCGGATTGTTTGAATCCGCCAAAAGGAGCCATCGGATCGTGGCTGAGTATATTAACCTGAACACGTCCTGCATTTATTTGTGAAGCAACGCTGTACGCTCTGTCTTCATTTTCAGAGCTTACATAAGCTTGTAATCCGTAAGTCGTATCGTTGGCGATTTCGATGGCTTCTTCTTCTGTTTTATAAGTGATAATAGATAAAACCGGTCCAAAAATTTCTTCCTTTGCAATTCTCATCTGATTATTTACATGTATAAAAACGGTTGGTTTTACAAAGTTGCCGCTTTCTAATCCTTCAGGTTTTCCTAATCCGCCAATCAGTATTTCAGCGCCTTCATCAATCCCGATCTGGATGTAATTTTGTACGCGTTCGTATTGCTTTTTACTAACCATCGGGCCGACGGCAGTAGTTTCGTTTTTCGGATCTCCAACAATTGTTTTTGATACCACAGCTTTCACTAATTTTTTTACCTCTTCTAATTTATTTTCAGGTACTAATAAACGCGTTCCTGCAATACAAGCCTGCCCGTTGTTCATAAAAGCCGCAGCGATTGCCATCGGAATTGCTTTTGATAAATCGGCATCGTCAAGAATAATATTCGGTGATTTTCCGCCTAGTTCCAATGTAATGCGTTTCATGGTGTTAACCGCTTCTTTGGCAATCAATTTTCCCACAACAGTAGAGCCGGTAAATGAAATTTTTGCAATATCCGGATTACGGCTAATCTCTGCACCAACAACTTCGCCAAGTCCGTTCACTATATTAAACACACCTTTTGGTAATCCGGCTTCGTGAAAGCATTCCAGGATCAATTGGGTTTGCTGGGCGCTCATTTCACTTGGTTTAATTACTGCTGTACAGCCCGCAGCAATTGCAGTTGCTAATTTTCCGCAAATAAAACCGTTGCTCGAGTTCCACGGGATAATAATCCCTACGACGCCAACAGGAGCCATTTGAACTTCAGATTCACCCATTGTTTTGTTGAAAGAATAAGTGTTTAGAAGTTTGATTGCCGAAGTAAAACTATTTAGCATGTACTGGTAGCTGATTGTGGCAAATTGAAAAGTCCCACCGTATTCTTCAATTGTAATATCAATAAACTCCTGTTTCCTTTTTTCGATGGAAGCCTGCAGATTTTGTAAATACGTAATTCTTTCTGCTGTAGTAGTTTTAGAGAACGTTTTGAAGGCTTTTTTTGCTGCGTCTATTGCTGCAAAGGTATCTTCATTGTTTCCTAGAACTACTTCACCTAGTTTTTTATTGGTAGTGGGGCTAATAAGATCAAAACGACCTTTTCCTTTTGGTGTTACAAACTCTCCGTTGATGTAAATCTTGTCAATTGTTCTCATGTTGTTTTTTATTATGATTTTATTTGACAAAGGTCGGCAGGAATGTAAGAGTCGGCTTTGTTGAAAAGCTCAATGTAACTTTGTTTAAAAGCTCATGTTTTGATTGGGGAGGTAATAAAAAAAAGCCCCTCAGATGAGAAGCTTTGGGATAGTAAATAGGAGATTTTGTTTAGATTTTAAAAGTAATCACCGGTTTTATAGCGTGATTAACCAAGCCTTCGCTGATGCTTCCGTTAAAAAAATGAGCAAATCCGGTTCTTCCGTGTGTGCACATTCCGATAATGTCCGCATTTATGGAATTGGAGAAGTTTATAATTCCCTTTTCGATATTTGTGTCATTGTAAATATGAGTAGAATAGTTGGTCAGATTGAATTCCGCAACAAATTCATTCATGGCTTTTTCGCTCGTATGGGTAGGTTTGAAACTATTGGGTGTGCAAATAGTAACTAAATGTATTTTTGAGTCGAAGAATTTAGTGAAGTTTAGAAATTTTTCGAATGGTTTTTTGGTTTCATACGAAAAATCTGACGCAAAAACAATATTTTCCGGATTGAAATTAGAAATGTCTTTTTTGACTACTAAAACCGGAATTTCTGAATTTCGAACTACTTTTTCAGTAGTCGATCCTATCAGTAATTCCTCGACACCCGAAGAGCCGTGTGACCCCATTACGATTAAATCTATTTCGTAATCTTTGCTTACTTGTGCGATGCCGTGTATCGGTTTGTCCATTTTTACGATTTCAGTCACGGGAACTCCGTCCAGATAAGGTCTGGCGGAAACTTCGTCAAGCATTTCGTTGGCTTTTTTCATGAATAACATGGTTTCCGGAATGCTTGCACCCCCGGTAATAGCGTCGTTCATTTGATGCGGTAGTTCGAGCATGTGTAAAATCACGATTTCAGAACCGTTTTTTTTGGCAATTTGAGCAGCAACTTTTAAGGCGTCTTCAGCGTGTTCTGAAAAGTCAGTAGGTAGTAGAATTCGTTTCATAATTTTAGGGATTAAGTAATGTGAATTTCCTTTGTTTTAATGCTTACATAAAGATAAGAAATATTTTCTTCGCCATCTATTTATTTTGATTTATAAAAAAAACACTATATTTGCACCGTTATTTATTAAAATCTAAATAATGAGGGGACTAAGTGTCCCCTCTTTTTATAAAATTATGACATTTAAAGAAAAAGTAAACACATTAATTACAGAAGCTCTTCTGGAAAAGCCATCAGTCTTTTTGATTGATTTGTCTATTTCGGATTCTTTTAAAATTAGTGTAGGTTTAGACGGAGATAATGGAGTGGCGCTGCAGGATTGTATCGATATTAGTCGTGCAATCGAGAATAATCTGGATCGTGAAGAGCAGGATTTTTCGCTTGAAGTAGCATCGGTTGGAGTAGGATCTCCTTTGAAATTGACCAGACAATACATTAAAAATATTGGTAGAACGTTGATTGTTACTACAAATACTGAAAAAATTGAAGCAGAATTAGTGGAAGCTAACGATGTTTTTATAATTTTGTCTTGGAAAGCAAGAGAACCGAAAAAAGTAGGAAAAGGAAAAGAAACAGTTCAAAAAGAGCAACAAATACCTTATACAGAAATTAAAGAGGCAATTGTTACAGTAACATTTTAATTAAAGAATTCGCATGGAAAATTTAGCATTAATCGATTCATTCTCAGAGTTTAAAGATAATAAACTTATTGATCGTGTAACGCTTATGGCAATTTTAGAGGATGTGTTTAGAAATGCATTGAAGAAAAAATACGGTTCTGATGATAACTTCGATATTATTATAAATCCTGATAAAGGAGATATGGAAATCTGGAGAAGAAGAGTAATCGTTGCTGATGAAGATCTGGATTTTGAAAACGAAGAGATTACCCTGACTGAAGCCAGAATGATTGAAGCGGATTTTGAAATTGGTGAAGAAGTTTCCGAAGAAGTTAAATTGATAGATTTAGGAAGAAGAGCTATTTTGGCCTTGCGTCAAAACTTAATTTCTAAAATTCATGAACACGATAATACGAATCTTTATAAGCAATTTAAAGATATTATTGGCGATATTTACACCGCAGAAGTACATCACGTACGTCCAAGAGTTGTTATTTTAGTTGATGATGAAGGAAATGAGATTGTGCTTCCAAAGGAAAAACAAATTCCATCTGACTTTTTCCGTAAAGGAGATAATGTTCGTGGAATCATTGAAAGCGTTGAATTAAAAGGAAATAAACCTCAGATTATTATGTCCAGAACTTCTGAAAAGTTCCTGGAGAAATTATTTGAACAAGAAATTCCTGAAGTATTTGATGGTTTAATTACAGTTAAAAATGTAGTTCGTATTCCAGGTGAAAAAGCGAAAGTAGCGGTAGATTCTTATGATGACAGAATTGATCCTGTTGGAGCTTGTGTTGGTATGAAAGGATCCCGTATTCACGGAATTGTTCGTGAGTTAGGAAACGAAAATATCGATGTAATCAACTATACAAGTAATATTCAATTGTTTATTACCAGAGCATTAAGCCCTGCAAAAGTTTCTTCTATCAAAATTGATGAGGAAAATAAAAGAGCTGAAGTTTTCCTTAAATTAGAAGAGGTTTCTAAAGCTATTGGTAGAGGTGGTCATAATATAAAATTAGCGGGTCAGCTGACAGGTTACGAATTAGATGTTATTCGTGAAGGAGATGTTGCTGGCGCAACTGCAGATGAAGACGATGTTGAATTAACAGAGTTCTCAGATGAAATCGAAGACTGGGTAATAGAAGAATTTGCTAAAATAGGGTTAGATACTGCAAAAAGTATTTTAAAACAAGAAGTAGAAGACTTAGTAAGAAGAACAGATTTAGAAGAGGAAACTATTCTTGATGTGATGAAAATACTAAAAGAAGAGTTTGATAGTTAGTTATCTGCTCTAACAACACAACGAAAAAGGTAATAATAAAAAGGTTATATGTCTGAAGAGAGAGTAATAAGAATAAACAAGGTTTTAAGGGAATTAAATATTTCGTTAGAAAGAGCTGTTGATTATCTAAAAGATAAGGGAATTGCTATTGACGCAAATCCGAATGCAAAAATTTCTGATAGCGAATTTAATATCCTACAAAGCCAATTTGCGGGCGATAAGGGGAATAAGGAAGCTTCTAAAGAGGTAGGAGAAGAGAAAAGAAAAGAGAAAGAAGCATTACGTGTAGAACGTGAGAAAGAAATTGAGGACAAACGCAGACAAGACGAAGAGCGCCAAAAACAACAAGAAGTTATAAAAGCGAAAGCTGTTGTTACAGGGCCTGTTCAGGTTGGTAAAATAGATTTAAATCCAAAGAAACCCGAGAAGCCTGCGGCTGTTGCTACTCCTGTAGAGGAGCCAGTGAAAGCTGAAGAACCTAAGGTTGTTGCTGCTACTCCAGCTCAAGAGGAAAAACCTGTTCAAAAAGAAGTAGTACAGCCTGAGCCAGTAGCTCCTGTAGTTACCGAGAACAAAGTTGAAAAACCTATTATTACAGAGAAAAAAGAAGTAAAAGCTGAAACTCCAAAAGTAGCTCAGGAACCGGTTGTATCAACTGATCCTGCAACTGCAGAAGAGACGATCACTACTCAATATCAAAAGTTATCAGGAACGACACTTACAGGTCAGACAATTGATTTATCTCAATTTAACAAACCTAAGAAAAAGAAAGAAGATCCTAAGATAACACCAAATAAACCGGGAGCTCCGGGTGCAGGAAATAACGCTAACAAAAATAAGCGTAAAAGAATTGCTCCTAAACCAGGAACGCCGGGGGCGCCAAAACCAGCTACAGGTAATGCGCCGGGAACACCAAATCCTAATAAAATTACACCAAATACCGGTGGTGGAGGCTTTAATGCTAACAGAAGTGCAAGACCTGGTTTTGTAAAAGGAAACCGTCCTGCTATTGTTGCTAAAGTTGAGCCTACTGAAGAGGAAGTAAAAAACCAAATTAGAGAGACTCTTGAAAAACTTCAGGGTAAAGGTGGAAAATCAAAAGCGGCTAAGTACAGAAGAGATAAAAGAGATACACACCGTCAGAAATCTGATGAGGAGCAAAGAGCGATTGATGAAGGAAGTAAAACTATTAAAGTTACGGAATTCGTTACTGTTGGTGAAATTGCAATCATGATGGATGTGCCGATTACTAAAGTAATTGGAACTTGTATGTCTCTTGGTATCATGGTAACCATGAACCAGCGTTTAGATGCTGAAACCTTAACGATTGTAGCGGATGAATTTGGTTACGAAGTTGAGTTCATAACAGTTGATATCGAAGAAGCTATTGAGGTAGTTGCCGACAGAGAAGAAGATTTAGTAGTTAGAGCACCAATTGTTACTGTAATGGGTCACGTCGATCACGGTAAAACATCTTTACTGGATTATATCCGTAAAGAAAATGTTATAGCTGGTGAGTCCGGAGGTATTACACAGCACATTGGAGCATACGGGGTAACTTTAGATAATGGTCAGAAAATCGCATTCTTAGATACACCAGGTCACGAGGCGTTTACCGCGATGCGTGCACGTGGAGCTCAGGTTACCGATATTGCTATTATTGTTGTTGCTGCGGATGATGATATCATGCCACAAACAAAAGAAGCCATTTCTCACGCACAAGCTGCAGGAGTGCCAATTATATTTGCAATCAATAAAATTGATAAACCAAATGCTAATGTTGAGAAAATCAAAGAGCGTTTGGCTGGTATGAATTTACTTGTTGAAGACTGGGGTGGAAAAATTCAGTCACACGATATTTCTGCAAAAGTGGGAACAGGAGTAAAAGAATTATTAGAAAAAGTTTTATTAGAAGCTGAAATTTTAGATTTAAAATCTAATCCAAACAAAGCGGCTCAGGGAACAGTTGTTGAGGCGTTTTTGGATAAAGGAAAAGGATATGTGTCAACAATTTTAGTTCAACACGGAACTTTAAAAGTTGGGGATTATATGTTAGCAGGTAAACATCATGGTAAAATTAAAGCCATGCATGATGAAAGAGGGCATATCGTTATAGAAGCCGGTCCTTCAACTCCTGTATCGGTTTTAGGTTTAGACGGAGCTGCTACTGCAGGGGATAAGTTCAATGTATTTGAAGATGAGAAAGAAGCAAAACAAATTGCATCTAAACGTTCTCAATTAATGCGTGAACAATCTGTACGTACACAAAGACATATTACGCTGGACGAGATTGGTCGTCGTATCGCTCTTGGACAGTTTAAAGAATTGAACGTGATCCTTAAAGGAGACGTTGATGGATCTGTTGAAGCATTATCAGATTCGTTCTCTAAACTTTCTACAGAAGAAATTCAAATTAATATTATCCATAAAGGTGTTGGAGCAATTACCGAAACTGACGTTATGTTGGCTTCTGCTTCTGATGCGATCATTATCGGATTTAACGTTCGTCCTGCCGGAAATGCAAGACAACTGGCAGATAAAGAAGAAATCGATATTCGTTACTATTCTATTATCTACGCTGCTATCGATGACCTAAAAGATGCGATGGAAGGAATGTTGGCTCCGGAGATGAAAGAAGAAATTTTAGGAACCGCTGAAATTCGTGAGATTTTCAAAATTTCTAAAGTGGGTTCTATTGCAGGATGTATGGTGATGGATGGTAAAATTATGAGAACTTCTAAAATTAGAGTTATCAGAGAAGGAGTAGTAGTGCATACAGGAGAACTTGTGGCATTGAAACGTTTCAAAGATGACGTGAGAGAAGTTGCTAAAGGTTACGATTGTGGTATTCAGATTAAAGGTTACAATGATATCGAAGAAAGAGATGTTATTGAAGCCTACCATGAAGTGGCTATCAAAAAGAAATTGAAATAAAATTCAATAATTATATTTTAAAGTCCCAGCTTTTGTTGGGACTTTTTTTTGTTCTTATATTTTTGTGCCAGATCATTATTTTCAAATGCAGGAATATTTTTATTTATTTCAAATTTTAATATTATTTTTGATTAAAATTATTTGACTATGAAACGATTAATATATACAGTACTTCTTTTTGTAAGTTTTTCTACTTTGTCCTTTTCCCAAGAAGCCGTAGAGAAAAAATCTCCGCCGGAAGGGAATGCTTTAGTGGGAGATTATTATGGAGCCGATGTTTCTAAAGTATCTGAAAATAAAGCGATCCCGGTTGATAAGCTGGAAAGCGGATTAAAGGATTCGAAAAAGATAGAAAATGTTGCTGTAAAAGGAGTGGTAACCGACGTTTGTGAAAAAAGAGGATGCTGGCTCACAATTAAAACAGAAGGAGGGAATTCGTTTTTTGTTAAAATGAAGGATTATGCTTTTTTTGTGCCGACAGCTTTAAAAGGGAAAAATGTTGTTTTAGAAGGTGTCGCCGAGAAAAAGATCACCTCCGTTGAAGAGCTAAAGCATTATGCAAAAGATGCTAAAAAACCGCAATCAGAAATAGATGCCATTACAGCACCAAAAGAAGAAATTCGATTTGTAGCTGATGGAATTAAGGTGGTAAACTAAGGCTTGCTGCAATTTCAAATGAAATAACTACATTATAAAGTCTCAACGAAAGTTGAGGCTTTTTTGTTTTAACATTTTTTATGTTTAATTGTAGTGATGAGCCTCGTGACACTAGCGATGCGATAGCTGAGTTAGATTTTCAATCGCCCCAACTGGAAGCAGTGCCATTGGAAAAATCGTTTGATTTCTTTAATGAATTAAATAATGAACAATTAAACAAAAAAGCAGTAGATACTTATATTGATCTAAAAATAGATTTATCCTCTTTAGAACAAGTGGTCATCACAGATACAGATGCTAAATTAAATATTGTGACTGCTACGACCGGATTGGAAGGAGTAGAGACAGAAATTTTGCAAATCAAAATAGATGGAGAAGTGCAGACAGTTTTGTTCCATCGCATTTCTGAAAACAGAAAAACTTCTGTAACTGCAAGAGCGCCCAACGACAATGGAGAAGGGAATTATTACTGGTGTGAATAGTCCTTTGGCTTATATTAAGGATCCTGTGTCATTAAAAGAGGTTGTTGTTAAAAATACCTACATAGGCCCCCGTAACAAATGATGCTTATAGAAGGATGAATTATCAGTTTGTGCGAACGCAAAATAATGGTTCTGCAATGGGTATTGCTTATGCTGCTTATTATAGCAGGTTGAATATTAAAAATTTTGATGATGCAATTAATGATTCTCAACTTACGCCTTGTTTGCAAAAAATTCTTGATGATTTAAAAAAAACAAGTGCTAGTCCTGGTAATATGATTACTAATTTTACAAATGACCCCTGGAATTCAACCAGATTTAACTGGACGGTGAAAAGTGGAAGAATAAAAGGGGTTCAGTCTACTACGGTTCAAACCTTAGCTTCTTATAATCTGGCTACTGGAGTTATAACTACGTTTGATTCTGATGCTTGGCCGAATGCGACAGATTTGTCTTGGGCCAGGACTATGTTACATGAATCAATTCACGCTTATTTAGTTGTGTATTATAATGTGAATGAGTCAAGCTGGAAAGCTACTTATCCTGAAATGCTTAAAGATTGGTAAATTAGAGGTCTTAATATGGCGCATCATGAAGAAATTGCCAAGACTTTAGTCGCACATGTTGGTAACGCTTTAGAAGCATATGGTTTAAGTAAAGGTTATAAGTTGGATAAGCAATTTTATCAGGATATGGCTTGGGGAGGTCTACATGAAACAAACGCCTTTAAAGCATTATCGAAAAGTGATCAAAAAAGGATTTCAAATAGTGTCACTGTGGAGTTGAAGGGAAAGGATGTCGATGGAGATGTAAAAAGTCAAAAAGGTAAAAGACGGGATGTTAATACTTAATTTATCATGAAAAAGAATAATTATAGTTTATCATTAGCTTTCTTATTTATTTTGGGCGGATGTTCGATGTTTAAAAATGAACTGATCTCAACAAGTAATAAAAGAGGCTATAAAATAGCCGTGATCAAAGAAAACTCTAAACAGAATCGTAATGAACTTATGATCAAGGGAAGAGTGTTTGATGTTAAAACGGGTAGTGTATTAAATTCTGAAACACGATTGGATATAGTGTGTTTTAAAATTTTGGCCTCCTCGGAAGGGGAATACACTTATAAACTTACAGTTGTAGAAGGAGATAAAATTAAACTTTCTAAAGAAGATTATTTCTTCATTGAAGCAATTTCTTTGGGTTATAAAACCATTCGAACAGATTATTTGGAATTTGATGATGTAAACGAGGTGCAGATTGATTTTTATCTGGAACAGGAGGATAGGCCACTTATTAATTGTGAAGGAGTATTGGATCCTTATAAATAACTGTAGTTGCTATTAGTCGTGTATTTTGAATTTTTGCAATGAATTAGTTTAGTATGATTTGTAAAAGGATAAAATTATCTGAAGTTTGTATTTTTTTAATTTTGGGTAATCACAAAAAAAGCAACTCTATTCGGGAGTTGCTTTTTTTTATGATTCGCTATAATTTGTTTCGTGATTACTTACCCGGTTTCAATAAAAAAACACTTTTATATCTTTTTTTGATCTCGGCTAAATTACGTTCGGCTTCGATTCTGGTTTTAAAATTACCTACAAGTACTTTGTAGTTTGGAGTATTAAAAATTATAGTGCCGTCAACGGTATAAAACTCTCTTTTAAAATCGGTTAGCGTTTTTTTGGCTTCATCGCTTTTTCCACTAAAAATTTGAATTCTGTAAGTGTCGTTTGTACTTATTGATGTGTTAATTTTACGTTTGTCATTCAGTAATTGCTCAAATTTCGGGTCTTGATTTAGTGTTAAATTTTGGTCTTGAGCATTAATGTTATAAGCTAAAGTTAGCATTGTTAGTGTTAAGAAAACTCTTTTAGTGGGGGTTAAAATTCTCATAATGTGATGGTTTTTATGCAAAAATAGTATTTAAAGTTTATATTGAAAATTTCAATATTATTTAGAATTGATATAAATTGATATTTAAGAGTATTTTAAGGTTTTGAGAATAGTTCATAAGTCGTATTTTTGTGCAAGTTTTAAAAGAAGGTGTTCGGTTTTTATTGTTTTAATACAGAAAAAATCATACCAAAAATTAGTAGATAATTTTATACTATATGAAAAAGGTGGGTAACCATAATTCGATCTCAAGAAAATTATTACTTAGCTTATCGCTAACGTTAATTTTCTCCCTAACTTCATTTGCTCAAGATGCCGCTGCTCCTGCAGCGCCAGAAGCTGCTGCTCCGGCTGCAACTTCAGGTGGTGATCCAGTAAAAGGGAAGGAACTTTTTAATGCAAATTGCGCTGCATGTCACAAATTAGATGCAAAATCAACAGGTCCTGCTTTAAGAGGAGTTGCTGCTAAGCATGAAATGGCTTGGATCTACAAGTGGGTGCATAACAGCTCTGATATGATTAAATCAGGAGATGCTGTTGCAGTTAAGCTTTTTGAAGAAAACAATAAGTCTGTTATGACTGCTTTTCCTCAATTGTCTGAAGGTGATATTGATAATATTATCGCTTATACTTCTGAAGTAAAAGCTGAGCCTGCTGTAGTTGCCGGTGGTGCTGCTACTCCTCCTGGAACAAACGTTGAAAGTGGAAGTGTTTCTAACAATATCATTTTAGGGGCTCTTGCTCTTGTAATGGCTATTTTAGTGGTAATGTTGTTCATGGTGAACAAAGTATTGACTAAGGTCGCAAGTAATAATGGTATTGTAGTAGCTCCTAGAGAAACGAGAACGCCAATCTGGAAAGCTTTTGCTAAAAATCAGTTTTTAGTATTGGTTACTTCTATATTTTTGCTTTTAGCCAGTGGCTATTTTGTGTATGGATTTTTAATGCAGGTTGGTGTAGATCAAAACTATGAGCCAATTCAGCCAATTCATTATTCTCACAAAATTCACGCTGGTGATAACGAGATCAATTGTAAATATTGTCACTCTGCTGCCCGTGTGAGTAAAAATGCTGGTATTCCTTCTTTGAATGTTTGTATGAACTGTCATAAAAATATTTCTGAAGTTGCTGAAACTACGGCTACTCCTGAGTACAGCAAAGCGTTTTACGATGCTCAAATCCAAAAACTATATGATGCGGTTGGTTGGGATAAAGCCAAACAAGCTTATACAGGAAAAACGCAGCCGGTAAAATGGGTTCGTATTCATAATCTTCCTGATTTTGTTTACTTCAATCACTCTCAGCACGTTTCTGTTGCAGGTGTTGAATGTCAGACTTGTCACGGTCCGGTACAGGAATTTGAGATCATGAAGCAATATTCTAAATTAACAATGGGATGGTGTATTGATTGCCATAGAAAAACCGATGTTAAGATGGAAGGAAATGCATATTACGATAAAATTCATGCTGAACTTTCTAAAAAATACGGTGTAGAAAAATTGACTGCAGCGCAAATGGGAGGTTTAGAATGCGGTAAATGCCACTATTAATCGAATTATTAAGATTTTAATATTTATATACAATGTCATCAAACAAAAAATACTGGAAAAGTGTTGAGGAACTAGAAAATAGTTCTATTGTTGAGGCGCTTAGAAATAACGAATTTGTTGAAGAGATTCCTACTGATGAATTTTTAGGAAACGCAGATGCATTAGCTTCATCTGGAACTTCACGTCGTGACTTTTTAAAGTACGTTGGGTTTAGTACTGCAGCCGTAACGCTTGCAGCTTGCGAGGGCCCTGTTCACAAGTCTATACCTTATGTGTTGCAACCAGAACAAATCATTCCTGGTGTTGCTGATTATTATGCAACTACTGTTTTTGATGGTTTTGATTTTGCTAACCTTTTGGTGAAAACCCGTGAAGGTCGTCCAATTAAAATTGATAACAATACTATTTCCGGAGCTAAGTTTTCAGCCAATGCCAGAATTCATGCGTCTATCCTGTCTCTATATGACAGTATGCGTTTGAAAGAACCTAAATTGGATGGAAAAAATAGTAGCTGGTCTGCTGTTGATTTGAAAATTAAATCAAGTATTGCTGATGCAAAGGCAAAAGGTGGACAAGTTGTATTGTTGACTAATACTTTAGCGAGTCCGTCTACTGAAAAACTGATTGGTGAATTTATTGCTAAAAATCCAAATGCTAAGCATGTGGTTTATGATGCAGTATCTTCTTCAGATGCTTTAGATGCATTTCAAACAGTATATGGTGAAAGAGCTTTAGTTGATTATGATTTTTCAAAAGCATCTTTAATCGTTTCTGTTGGTGCTGATTTCTTAGGAGACTGGCAAGGTGGAGGATATGATTCAGGATATGCAAAAGGACGTATTCCTCAAAACGGAAAAATGTCCCGTCATTTTCAGTTTGAATCAAATATGACTTTATCCGGAGCTGCTGCTGATAAGCGTATTCCTATGACAGGAGCTGATCAGAAGCAAGTTTTGGTTCAAATATATAATATCGTTGCAGGTGCTTCTGTTCCGGTTTCTTTGGAAGCTAAATTTAAAACAGAAGCTGTTAAAGCTGCTCAGCAATTAAAAGCTGCTGGATCAAAAGGAGTTTTAGTATCTGGAATTGAAGATAAAAATGCTCAGTTGTTAGTTTTGGCTATCAACCAGGCATTAGCTAGTGAAGCTTTTACTACTGTTGGAACAAGACAGATTAGAAAAGGTTCTAATGCGGTTGTTGCTCAATTGGTAAAAGATATGAATGCAGGTAGCGTTCATACTTTGATCATGAGTGGTGTTAACCCGGTTTATACATTAGCGGATTCTGCTTCTTTTGAAGCCGGATTGAAAAAAGTAAAAACATCAGTTGCATTTTCTTTAAAAGAAGATGAAACTGCATCAGTTACTACGATTGCTGCTCCTGTTGCTCACTATTTAGAGGCTTGGGGTGATGTTGAGATAACAAAAGGAACTTATAGTTTAACACAACCAACTATCCGTCCTATATTTAATACAAAACAATTTCAAGACGTTTTATTATCGTTAAACGGAATTCCTGGAACTTTCTATGATTATATCAAAGCTAATGCTGCTGGTATTGCTGTAGGTTCTTCATGGAATAAAGTTTTACATGATGGTGTTTTTGTAGTTGGATCAGCTGCATTGGCAGGTGGAGCTGTTGATTATGCTGCTGCTGCAAACGCAGTTTCAAAATCAAAATCAGCTGGTGATTTCGAATTAGTATTATATACTAAAACAGGTTTAGGTGACGGACAACAAGCAAACAACCCTTGGTTGCAGGAGTTTCCGGATCCAATCACAAGAGTTTCATGGGATAACTATGTTACTGTTTCGAATGCTGATGCTAAGAAATTGGGTTTAACAAATGAAATTGTTGCTAACGGAGGTTTAAATGGTAGTTATGCTACTATTACAATAGCTGATGGTACTAAGTTAGAAAACGTTCCGGTAATTGTTCAGCCAGGACAAGCTGTTGGTACAGTTGGTTTAGCTGTTGGTTACGGTCGTAAAGCAGCTTTGAAAGAAGAAATGCAAGTAGGTTTAAATGCTTACGCTTTATATAAAAACTTTAATAGTGTTCAGGCTGTTTCTATTGTGAAAGCAAATGGAGTACACGAGTTTGCTTGTGTTCAGGGTCAGAAAACTTTGATGGGTAGAGGAGATATTATTAAGGAAACTACTCTTGAAGTATTTAATTCTAAAGATGCTGAACATTGGAATCCACAACCAATGGTGTCTTTGGATCACCAGGAAGTTGAAGCTACAACTGTTGATTTATGGGAGTCATTTGATCGTTCAACAGGACATCATTTTAATCTTTCTATCGACTTGAATGCTTGTACAGGATGTGGTGCATGTGTTATTGCATGTCATGCTGAAAACAACGTACCTGTCGTAGGGAAAGCTGAAGTAAGAAGAAGTCGTGATATGCACTGGTTGCGTATTGACAGATATTATTCTTCTGAAAGTACTTTTGAAGGTGATAATGAAAGAAAAGAGAATATTGCTGGTTTATCCAGTTCATTGTCTACTTTTAATGAAATGGAAAAAGCGGGAGATAATCCTCAGGTTGCTTTCCAGCCAGTAATGTGTCAACACTGTAATCACGCACCTTGTGAAACAGTTTGTCCTGTTGCTGCAACCTCTCACGGTCGTGAGGGTCAAAACCATATGGCATACAACAGATGTGTTGGTACTCGTTATTGTGCAAACAACTGTCCGTATAAAGTACGTCGTTTTAACTGGTTCTTGTATAACAAAAACAGTGAGTTCGATTATCACATGAATGATGATTTAGGTCGTATGGTGTTAAATCCAGACGTAAATGTTCGTTCTCGTGGTGTTATGGAAAAATGTTCTATGTGTATTCAAATGACACAAGCTACAAAGTTGAAAGCGAAAAATGAAGGACGTCCGGTTGTTGATGGTGAATTCCAGACAGCTTGTTCCAGCGCTTGTTCTTCTGGAGCAATGATATTTGGAGATGTTAATGATAAAGAAAGTAAAGTGGCTAAATTAGCTGCTGATGAAAGATCATACCATTTGTTAGAGCATGTTGGAACAAAACCTAATGTGGTTTACCATGTTAAAGTTAGAAATACGTAGTACAAAGAATTATTAATTAAGAAACAATATAAAGGATTATGTCGTCTCATTACGAAGCACCCATTAGAAAACCTTTAGTTATAGGTGATAAATCTTATCACGACGTAACAGTAGATGTAGCTGCGCCTGTTGAAGGTAGAGCAAATAAACATTGGTGGATTGTATTTTCAATCGCATTAACGGCCTTCCTTTGGGGACTGGGTTGTATTATTTACACTGTATCTACCGGTATCGGAACATGGGGATTAAATAAAACAGTTGGTTGGGCCTGGGATATCACTAACTTCGTTTGGTGGGTAGGTATTGGTCACGCAGGAACATTGATCTCTGCGGTATTATTACTTTTCCGTCAGCGTTGGAGAATGGCTATTAACCGTTCTGCAGAAGCTATGACTATTTTCTCAGTAGTTCAGGCAGGTTTATTTCCAATTATTCACATGGGTCGTCCATGGTTAGCATACTGGGTTTTACCTATTCCGAATCAGTTTGGATCTTTATGGGTAAACTTTAACTCACCGCTACTTTGGGACGTATTCGCAATTTCAACCTATCTTTCAGTGTCACTGGTTTTCTGGTGGACTGGTTTACTACCTGACTTTGCAATGCTGCGTGACAGAGCAATAACACCTTTCAATAAAAGAGTATATTCGATCCTGAGTTTTGGATGGAGCGGTAGAGCAAAAGACTGGCAACGTTTTGAAGAAGTATCTTTAGTACTTGCAGGTTTAGCTACTCCACTTGTACTTTCTGTGCATACTATTGTATCGATGGACTTTGCTACTTCTGTAATTCCGGGATGGCATACCACAATTTTCCCTCCGTACTTCGTTGCCGGAGCGGTATTCTCAGGATTTGCAATGGTAAATACATTATTGATTATCATGAGAAAAGTTTCTAACCTTGAAGCTTATATCACACTTCAGCATATCGAATTGATGAACATTGTAATTATGATTACGGGTTCTATTGTTGGTGTTGCTTATATCACTGAGTTATTCGTGGCTTGGTATTCAGGTGTAGAATACGAGCAATATGCTTTCTTAAACAGAGCTACCGGACCTTACTGGTGGGCATATTGGTCAATGATGACTTGTAACGTTTTCTCTCCGCAATTTATGTGGTTCAAGAAATTAAGAACAAGTATCATGTTCTCATTTATTATTTCGATTGTAGTAAACATCGGAATGTGGTTCGAAAGATTCGTAATTATCGTTACTTCTTTACATAGAGATTATCTTCCGTCTTCATGGACAATGTTCTCACCAACATTTGTTGACATTGGAATTTTCATCGGAACAATTGGTTTCTTTTTCGTATTGTTTTTATTGTACTCAAGAACATTCCCTGTAATTGCTCAGGCAGAGGTAAAAACAATTTTGAAAGGAACAGGAGATAATTACATTAGAGAAAGAGCAAATAAAGATTCACATCATGAGTAATAAAGTAATATACGCCATTTATAATGACGATGATATTTTGATGGATGCAGTAAAGAAAACCAGAGCTGCGCATCATCATATTGAAGAAGTTTTTACTCCATTCCCAGTTCACGGATTGGATAAAGCTATGGGATTAGCACCAACAAGATTAGCAATTTGCGCATTTTTGTATGGATGTGTTGGTATCTCTGTTGCGACAACCATGATGAGTTACATTATGATTCATGACTGGCCACAGGATATTGGTGGAAAACCAAGTTTCAGTTTCATTCAGAATATGCCTGCATTCGTGCCAATTATGTTTGAAATGACTGTATTTTTTGCTGCTCACTTAATGGTAATCACTTTTTATATGAGAAGTAGATTATGGCCGTTTAAAGAAGCTGAAAATCCTGATGTAAGAACAACAGATGACCATTTTTTAATGGAAGTTGCCGTAAACGATAACGAAGCAGAACTAGTTTCTTTCTTCGAAGGTACAGGAGCAGTTGAAGTTAAAGTAATTGAAAAGAATTAATTGTAGCTATGAAAAGGATATATAAAATAACACTTTTAGTTGGTATAACTATTTTAGTTTCATCTTGCCACAATAATTCGGCACCAAACTATCAGTATTTCCCTAATATGTATGAGTCTGTAGGTTATGAAACCTATTCAGAAGCAAAAATATTTAAAGGAGGAAAAGAAGGACAGCTTCCTGTAGACGGAACTATTAACAGAGGTTTTGAGCCTTATGAATATGAAAATTCAACTGCTGGTTATGAATTGGCTAAAGCTAATCTAAAATCGCCTTTGGATTCTATCGAAAGAAACTCAGGAAAAGGAAAAGAACTTTTCGAAATTTATTGTATTAGTTGCCATGGTGCAACTGGAAACGGTAAAGGTAAATTGGTTGAAAGAGAAAAATTTCTTGGAGTACCTAGCTACAAAGACAGAGAAATCACTGAAGGAAGTATCTTTCACGTTGAAACTTATGGTTTAAATGCAATGGGTTCACATGCAAATCAATTAAGTGCCCACGAACGTTGGTTAGTTGCTGACTATGTTCTAAAACTAAAAAGCCAATTATAATTGTTGAACAAACTGATCGTAATAGATATGTATACATTTTCAAGTAAATTAAAAACTTTTTCTATCATCCTAATGGCCGTTGGTATATTAGGAATTGGATATGGTTTTTTAAGTGCGCCTAAAGATATTCAAGAAGTTGAAAAAATACTAGCTGCAGATGCACATGGTTCTCATGGTGCAGCGCATGAAGCTACTGCTGAGGCTTCTCACAAAGAAGCAGGTCATCATGAAGCTGCAGAAGCTTCTCATGAATCACACGAAGGTGGTGAGCATGCAAAAGTAAGTGTTGCCGATGAGCATGAAAAACATTTAGAGCATGTATTGCACCAATTGCAAAATAAGCCTTGGTCTGCTTTATATGTTGCCTGTATTTTTTTCTTACTGCTTTCTATGGGAACTTTAGCATTTTATGCTATTCAACAAGTTGCCCAGGCAGGTTGGTCTCCGGTTTTGTTTAGAGTTATGCAGGGAATCACAGCTTATTTGCCAGTTGGTTCTGTTATTTTCTTTATCATATTAATTCTTTGCGGATTACATTTTAATCACATATTTGTATGGTTAGACAAAGGAATTACAGATCCTACAAGTGCAAATTATGATGAAATTATTGCTGGTAAAGCGGGTTATTTAAATTTTTATTTCTGGATTATCAGAGCTGCTATATTTTTAATAGGATGGAACTTATATCGTTATCAATCCAGAAAAAATTGTTTGGCTCAGGATGATGCTAAGGATGATCTATACTACAAAAAGAACTTCAAGTTAACTGCTGGTTTCTTAGTATTCTTTATTGTATCAGAATCTATTATGTCCTGGGATTGGATTATGTCTATTGACCCACACTGGTTCAGTACTTTGTTCGGATGGTATGTATTTGCTTCTTTCTTTGTAAGTGGTATTACTACTATAGCATTAGTTACTGTGTACTTAAAGTCAAAAGGATATTTAGAATATGTAAATACAAGCCATATACACGATTTAGCTAAATTTATGTTTGGTATCAGTGTTTTCTGGACTTATTTATGGTTCTCTCAATTTATGTTGATCTGGTATGCTAATATTCCTGAAGAAGTAACCTATTTTATAACAAGAATTCAGTTGTATAACTTACCATTCTTTGGAGCTGTAGTTATGAACTTTGTTTTCCCGTTATTAATATTAATCAATACAGACTTTAAACGTCTTAGCTGGGTTATTGTAATGGCTGGTATTGTTATCTTATTAGGTCACTATGTAGATTTCTTTAATATGATTATGCCTGGTACAGTTGGAGATAAATGGTTTATTGGAATTCCTGAAATTGCATCTATACTTTTCTTCTTAGGTTTGTTTATTTTTGTAGTGTTTACTGCATTAACTAAAGCTCCTTTGTTAGCAAAAAGAAATCCTTTCATTGAAGAAAGTAAACATTTTCATTATTAATATTTAAAGAAGTAAACAGATGACAAGTTTGTTGGTAATTATAGTTTTAGTTTTATTAGCAGTTGCATTATGGCAATTGACCAAGATATTTGATCTTACTCAAGTGGGATCTTCTTCGGACGATTCTCAGGTTGCATCAGATAATGATAATAATATTCAGGGATATATTATGTTTGGCTTTCTGGCATTCATCTATATATTTACGATTTACGGCTTACTAAAATGGGGTGGTTTAGCACTTCATACTCCGGCATCAGAGCATGGTCTTTTAGTAGATAATTTGATGAATATTACCTGGGTTTTAATTTTTGTAGTACAATTTATTACGCAAGGTTTATTATACTGGTTTTCTTTTAAAAATAGAGGTCATAAAGACAGAAAAGCGCTATTCTTTGCTGATAGCAGCAAATTAGAGGCAATCTGGAGTATTATTCCATCTGTTGTTTTGGCTTGTTTAATTCTTTACGGATTATATGCATGGAACAATATTATGTTCGTTGATAAAGATGAAGATGTTATTGAAATAGAATTATATGCGCAACAATTTAAATGGACTGCAAGATATGCCGGACAAGACAATGTTCTTGGAAAAGCCAATGTTCGTTTAATTGAAGGTGTTAATACATTAGGAGTTGACATGTCAGATCCTAATGCTCAGGATGATATCGTAGTTTCAGAATTGCATATCCCAAAAGGAAAAAAAATACATTTCAAAATGCGTTCTCAGGATGTATTGCACTCTGCTTACATGCCACACTTTAGAGCACAAATGAACTGTGTTCCCGGGATGGTTACTGAGTTTGCTTTTATTCCAACTTACACAACTGCTGAATACAGAGAGTTGCCATTTATGATTGAAAAAGTGGCAAACATCAATAAACTTAGAGCTGAAAAAAGTGTAGAGTTGGTTGCTAAAGGCGGAACAGCTTTAGATCCTTATACATTTGATTATTTATTATTATGTAATAAAATTTGTGGAGCTTCTCATTACAACATGCAAATGAAAGTAGTTGTTGATTCTCCGGAAGATTATAAAAAATGGTTAAGCGAAAAAACTACGTTAACTCAGGATATTAAGGCTGCAGCTGCTGCTGAAAAACCTGCTGAAGAAGTAAAAGCACCAACTACAGATAGTACAGCTAAAGATACAGTAAAAGCAGTTATTGATACTGTTAAAGCTGTTGTAGCTAAAGTGGCTATGAAATAATATTTATTAAGAAAATTTAAAGTATACATATATGTCAGCAGAAGCACACGATCACGGACACGAACACGATCACGAGCACGAACATCACCATAAAGACACTTTCATTACCAAATATATATTTAGTATTGATCACAAAATGATTGCTAAGCAGTACCTGATTACTGGTATCATCATGGGGATTATTGGTATTGTAATGTCATTACTTTTTAGAATGCAATTAGCATGGCCGGAAGAATCTTTTAAAATATTTAATGTTTTATTAGGGGATAAATTTGCACCGGATGGTGTAATGGCTAATGATATTTATCTGGCTTTAGTTACAATTCACGGTACCATCATGGTATTCTTTGTACTTACAGCCGGTTTGAGCGGAACTTTTAGTAACTTACTTATTCCACTTCAAATTGGAGCGCGAGATATGGCTTCCGGATTTATGAATATGATTTCATACTGGTTGTTTTTCTTATCTGCTGTAATTATGTTATGTTCTTTATTTGTTGAGGCTGGACCAGCTTCTGCAGGTTGGACAATTTATCCTCCTTTAAGTGCTTTACCACAAGCAATTCCGGGATCTGGAACAGGTATGACTTTATGGTTGGTTTCAATGGCTATATTTATTGCATCTTCTTTAATGGGATCATTAAACTACATTGTAACAGTTATCAACTTAAGAACTAAAGGAATGTCTATGACCAGACTTCCATTAACAATCTGGACGTTTTTCGTAACAGCTATTATTGGTGTTATCTCGTTTCCGGTTTTATTATCAGCTGCATTATTATTGATTTTCGATAGAAGTTTTGGTACTTCATTCTTCTTGTCTGATATTTATATTGCAGGAGAGGTTTTACATTACCAAGGGGGTTCTCCAGTATTGTTTGAACACTTATTCTGGTTCTTAGGACACCCTGAAGTTTATATCGTAATCTTACCGGCAATGGGACTTGTTTCTGAAATTATGGCTACGAACTCTCGTAAACCAATTTTTGGATACAGAGCCATGATTATGTCAGTTCTTGCAATTGCATTTTTATCTACAATTGTTTGGGGTCACCATATGTTTATTTCGGGTATGAATCCTTTCTTGGGATCTGTATTTACTTTTACCACTTTATTAATTGCAATTCCTTCTGCCGTAAAAGCATTTAACTGGATTACAACTTTATGGAAAGGTAACTTGCAATTCAACCCTGCAATGTTATTCTCTATCGGAATGGTTTCTACTTTCATCACTGGAGGTTTAACCGGAATCATCTTAGGAGATAGTACACTGGATATTAACGTTCACGATACATACTTCGTTATTGCTCACTTTCACTTAGTAATGGGTATCTCTGCACTTTACGGAATGTTTGCTGGTATTTACCACTGGTTCCCTAAAATGTACGGAAGAATGTTAAACAAAAACTTAGGTTATATTCACTTTTGGGTAACAGCAGTTTGTGCTTACGGAGTTTTCTTCCCAATGCACTTTATCGGATTAGCTGGTTTACCAAGACGTTATTATACAAATACAAACTTCCCATTATTTGATGATTTACAAAATGTGAATGTTTTAATTACAACATTTGCTCTTGTAGGAGGTGCTTTCCAATTAGTATTTTTGTACAATTTCTTTAGTAGTATTTTTTACGGTAAGAAAGCAGTACAGAATCCGTGGAAATCTACAACATTAGAATGGACAACTCCGGTAGAACATATTCACGGTAACTGGCCAGGTGAAATTCCTCATGTATATCGTTGGCCGTATGACTACAGTAACCCAAATCACGATGTAGATTTTGTACCGCAAAATGTACCGATGAAAGAAGGTGAAGAAGTTTTACACCACTAACAATATTTTAAAAGACTGTCCTAACCGACAGTCTTTTTTTTAGCTATAAATTTCAATATCTTAAATTTCAAATTCCTGCCATGTTCATCATAGCATTGAAATTTGGAATTTAAGATATTGGAATTTTCATTTTTTTATTTAGAATTTAACTGTTTTACAAACTGATTACTTTGTCTATCTTTGTAAAATGAATGAGAACCTAGATCCCACTACAAACGGATATAATCCAGAAGAATTAGATCTTGAAAAAAAATTGCGTCCGCTGTCATTTGATGATTTTGCAGGGCAGGATCAAGTTTTAGAGAATTTAAAAGTTTTTGTGGCTGCGGCCAATCAGCGTGGCGAAGCACTTGATCATACCCTTTTTCATGGACCTCCCGGATTAGGAAAAACTACTTTAGCGAATATTTTAGCAAACGAACTTGAAGTGGGCATTAAAATCACTTCAGGACCGGTTTTGGATAAACCTGGGGATTTGGCTGGTCTGCTTACCAATCTGGATGAAAGGGATGTTCTGTTCATTGATGAAATTCATCGTTTGAGTCCTATTGTTGAAGAGTATTTATACTCGGCGATGGAGGATTTCAAAATTGATATTATGATCGAATCCGGCCCAAATGCCAGAACGGTTCAGATCAATTTAAATCCTTTTACCTTAATTGGAGCAACAACCCGTTCCGGATTATTAACTGCACCTATGCGTGCGCGTTTTGGAATTTCATCCCGTTTACAATATTATACCACCGAACTTTTAACGACTATTGTCGAAAGAAGTTCTTCTATTCTAAAAATGCCCATTTCTTTGGATGCTGCTATTGAAATTGCAGGAAGAAGTCGCGGAACACCTCGTATTGCAAATGCTTTATTAAGAAGGGTTCGTGATTTTGCACAGATAAAGGGAAATGGTACCATTGATTTAGAAATTGCGCGTTATGCTTTAAAAGCACTTAATGTAGATGCGCATGGACTTGATGAAATGGACAATAAAATTCTGCTTACTATTATTAATAAGTTCAATGGCGGACCAGTTGGACTGTCTACTTTGGCAACTGCTGTCTCTGAAAGCAGCGAAACCATCGAAGAAGTCTATGAGCCTTTCCTGATTCAGGAAGGTTTTATTATGCGTACTCCCCGTGGACGTGAGGTAACAGATAAGGCTTATAAACACTTAGGAAAAATAAATACAAATATTCAGGGAGGACTGTTTTAATTCATTCAAAATGTCTGAGAATAATAAATATAATTATCCTGCAAAACTTTCAATATCCCGATTTTTTTTGGATTCTGAAGGGGTTCGTAAAAATCCTATCCCGTTTCACAGGAGGTATTTTGATAAATTGGGTGATTCCTTTTCTATTAGAATTGGAAGGTCAAAACATATCATTTTATCCAGGGATAATGACGTTGCCCAATATATATTACAAAAGAATCAAAAGAATTATCATAAGTCTAAATTTCAGTCCGTTTATCTTTCGAAATATTTAGGGAAAGGACTTTTAACTGTTGATGGCGATTTTTGGTTAAAACAAAGACGACTTATTCAACCTGCTTTTCATAAACAAAAGATGAATCAGCTGGTTGAGAATATGCAGCAAACGATCGTTTTGGAGTTAAATGGTTTAGTAGAAGAAAGTGTTGTTGATCTTTTTCCTCTAATGAGTGAACTGGCTTTTAATGTGGTGGCTAAATCATTATTTCAGTTTTCTATAGCGGAAGAGAAATTGAATCGGATTAAATTTATTATTGAAGAAGTACAAAACTTTTTAATTAAGGAAATCAGACTTCCGCATAAAGCCTGGTGGTTCTCGCTAAGTGGTCAGGTAAAAAAACATCTGGAACTTGCAGGGGAAAATAACAGCATAATTCAGGAAATTATCGAAGAAAGAATTACTTCAAAGAATGAAGTTAATGATTTGCTGAATATGCTTCTGGAAACACGATACGAGGATAGTGGAGAGGGCATGTCTATTAGTCAATTGATAGATGAAATTAAAATTCTTTTTATCGCCGGACATGAGACGACAGCAAATGCGCTTACTTTTACACTGCATCTTTTAGGAAATGATTCCGCTGTTCAGCAAAAGGTATTGGATGAAATTATAAAAATTCAGTCAAAAACGGACGATGTTGTAGAACAGCTTCAGAAAATGACTTATACAAATGCTGTTTTAAATGAGTCTATGCGCCTCTATCCCCCGGCCTGGATTACAGATCGCCAAAATGTACAGGACGACAACCTTGGACAATTCAATATAAAAAGAGGAACCTTGATTGGAGTTTCTTTCTATGAGCTGCACAGAAATCCTAAATATTGGGAAAATCCGGATACGTTTAATCCGGAGCGATTTCTCGGAGAACAAAGAAAACATTCTATGCAATATTTTTATCCTTTTGGAGCCGGACCCAGAATGTGTATCGGTGCAGGATTTGCTATTTATGAGATGTGTCTGGCAATTTCTCATATTGTTAAAAACTACAAAGTTGTTTCGGTTGAAAATACGGTTGATTTTAATCCGTTAATCACTTTAAAACCTGTAGGTGTTAAAGTCGTTTTTTACAGGAGATAATGATTAATTCTAAAGAAACATATTCTAAATTTATAAAAGCAGAAGCCAAAAGACTTGGGTTTTTATCCTGTGGGATATCAAAAGCAGGATTTATGGAACAAGAAGCCCCTCGATTGGAAAACTGGCTGAAAAATAACAGAAATGGTCAGATGGCTTACATGGAAAACCATTTTGATAAAAGATTAGATCCCACATTGTTGGTTGATGATGCAAAAAGTGTCGTCTCGCTTTTGCTTAATTACTTTCCCGGAGAAACTCAAAATCAGGAGAGTTTCAAAATTTCAAAATATGCTTACGGACAAGATTACCATATTGTTATAAAAGACAAACTAAAAGAGTTTCTTTTCTCCATACAGGAAAATATAGGTGAGGTTTCCGGTCGTGCATTTGTTGACTCAGCGCCCGTTCTTGATAAGGCCTGGGCAGCAAAAAGCGGTTTGGGATGGATTGGTAAAAATAGTAATCTACTGACCCAAAGAGTAGGTTCATTTTACTTTATAGCCGAACTTATCCTGGACTTGGATTTAGAATATGATCACGCCACAACAGATCATTGTGGTTCCTGTACCGCTTGTATTGATGCCTGTCCGACGCAGGCAATCGTTGCTCCCTATGTGGTAGACGGAAGCAAATGTATTTCCTATTATACAATTGAACTCAAAGAAAATATCCCCACCGAAATGAAGGGTAAATTTGATGAGTGGGCTTTCGGCTGTGATACTTGTCAGGATGTTTGTCCCTGGAACCGGTTCTCAAAACCTCATGCAGAACCCTTATTTAATCCAAATCCCGAATTGCTTTCTTTCTCAAAGAAAGACTGGATTGAAATTACTGAAGAAACTTTTCGGGCGGTCTTTAAGAATTCCCCTATCAAAAGAACAAAGTTTGATGGTCTAAAACGCAATATTAAATTTCTGCAGTAAGGTTAATTCTATGTTTTATTTTACCTTGAATTTTTAAATTCATTCTTCCCTTTTTATAAGAATTATTAATTTTTATCTCAAACATAATTATTTTTCAAAAGTAAGTATTTGTCTACTTTTGAATAATTAACATGCTGATAGATAATTATTTGTATTTTGTATTGAGTTTTATTTTTTTGAAAAAATTTTACGTTTTTGTCGGATAAATATGTAAGAATGTCAAATATCAGCAATATTTTAATATTTTTTTAGTCTTTGGTTATCAAATCATTACTTTTTCGCTATTTAAATGTGAATATGGACTCACAAAAGGTGTATTTCAACGACTTTATGGGTAGTTTGTCGACGAATGTATTTAGTATTGAGCACTTTACATATTTTCGCGGCACCAAAACTACTAATTTAATCCTAGACAGTATTATTTAGTCTTGAAACTATTTAACCTTATGGTCCACATGCGATGTTATTCTGCTAAAAATTCTGAAACGACTTTTGTTGGATTTTTAGAAACCAATTCTTCCCTTTTATCGTATGTGTTCTATATTTTGAAAACTAAGTTAGTTTATTTGGTTTCTGATATTTCTATTTCACAAATAATGGTTGTCTATGCGTAATTTTACTTTTAAAAAGATTAGTTTATTTAAATTAATCTCATTTTTAGTTTTTTTCTTTTTTATAAATTTTAATGCTTCTGCTCAGTTTTATACAAAACATTATATCGCGCCGGCACCCTGGCAGTACTTTAGTAAAGCGAATGAAATTGTAATCGCAACAAATTCTGTTGCAGAAATAAATATAACGGTAGCGAAAAGTGATGGCACTTTTATAGCTTCACTGAAGGCTAAAAAAGGGACGCCGGCTGTTTACAGATTTCCGCTTTTAGCAAAAAATCTTCCAATGAATGCCTTAGATACTGTACTTACAGGTGCGGGATTAATTGTAACTGCAGATGGACCAGTAGCTATAAATCTACGAAATATTGCTTCGGATGATTATTCCAATGGTGATAATGTTGATGCTAATATAAAAGGAAATGCAGCACTTACAAGCTTTGGAGATGCAGGGATTGGAGTCCGTTTTCGAATAGGTTATTACAGAGATGGTTCATTGGGAACTTTTAGCACCTTTGGAGATCAAAGGCCAATCTATAGTATTATGGCTACCGTTGATAATACATCTGTAAAGATAGATAACGTTGTTAAAGCGACATTAAATGCGGGACAAAGTTATTTGTTTAAGGCTCCAATGGGAACTTTAGTAGAGTCTTCAAATCCATCAGTGATGAATACATCGGCTGCTATAGATGTACCGGGTGGTTGTGGAGATGGCGCTTTTAATCAGATTCCTCCTGAATCCGTTTTGGGAACTGAATATTTTCTGGAACGAGGAACGGGAAATAATACAGCAGAACAGACTACTGTAGTAGCTACAAAAGATAATACCAAGGTGACCATAGAAGGTTATTCAGCTACCGGAGCACTTATATCTACAACTACTCAGACTTTGGCGCAGGCAGGGAAGTTTTATACTTTTGTAAATGGTGTTCCCGGCACAAGTTTTACGGCATCTCATATCGTTGCCGATAAGAGGGTTGCTGTGTATTCAGGGACTGCACAGAATTGTGAAGTTGATATTTCAACAATTGCACCAGTATCAGAATGTGGAGGATCTAATTTTATAGAAACAACCAAATTTAAAAATTATGCTTCAAATAATTTAGATTATTTTGGGTACATCCTTTTACGAAGTGCTACCGAAGTTGTAACCGTAAATGGTACTAATATTGCAAGTATCTCTGGTGTTGCAGCCCGTTATCAGATAGGTTCAACAGGCTGGTATTTAATAAACTTTAATAGTGTGCAAATTGGAAGTCCGGAAGTACTTTCTATTGCAAGTAATGCTAAACTTACCGTTTCGATAGTACAACAAGCAGGAGGATTCTCAATGGCAGGATTTTTCTCGAGTTTTGCTGCTCTGCCTGACGATCCTACTATGGCGTATGTTTCTGGAGGAGGATGTACTAATAACACAGCAACGCTAACAACTCCTTCCGGTTTTGCACCCTATCAATGGTTTTATAATGGCACAGCAATTTCTGGTGCAAATTCAGATACATATATAGCTACCAAAACAGGTTCTTATGCAGTAGCTTCCACTTTAGCATGTGGTGTTCAAACGCAGTCTAAACCGGTTTCAGTTACTTTATGTACAGATTTGGGAGTTACAAAAACGGTTGATAATGCAACACCATGTGTAGGCTCTAATGTAGAATTTACAGTTACTTTAAGCAACTTAGGGGTTAACAATGCCACAGGCGTTTCTATAAACGATTTGCTTCCTACGGGATATACTTATGTAAGTTCAGTAGCCTCAATTGGAAATTATAATTCAACAACCGGGGTATGGAGTATTGGAGATGTTGATGGAGGAGTTAGCCGAACATTAAAAATTACCGCAAAAGTAAACGCTACCGGAGTTTATAACAATACGGCAGCATTACCAAATTCTACAGTAGATAGTAATTCGGCCAATAATTCGGCAAGTGTTTCAACAACCCCTAAGCCATTACCAGTAGCGCTTTCCCTAACAGGAAGTACCATCTGTATTCCTGCATCAGGAGGGACAATTACATCCACAACGTCAGTTAATAATGTAAATTATCAATTATACAATTCAGCGAATACCGCTGTTCAGGCAGTAAAAGCAGGAACAGGATCTGGCCTTACCTGGTCAGGTCTTTCTGCAGGTACAGGTTATTATGTGATTGCGACTAATGCTGGAATGTGTACAATTACCAGTAATGTTGTTGCTGTTGTATCAGATACCCAAAAACCGACAATCACTTGTCCTTCGAATGTTACAAAAACAACAGATGCCAATTCATGTACTGCAACGGGAGTTACACTAGGAACCCCAACCACCGCAGATAACTGTGGAGTGGCTTCGGTAGCCAATAACGCACCGACCTCGTACCCAATCGGAGTAACAACGGTAACGTGGACTGTTACGGATAATTCAGGAAACACGCAGACTTGTACGCAAACCGTAACGATAACCGATACCCAAAAACCGACAATCACTTGTCCTTCGAATGTTACAAAAACAACAGATGCCAATTCATGTACTGCAACGGGAGTTATACTAGGAACCCCAACGACAGCAGACAATTGTGGAGTGGCTTCGGTTACGAACAATGCACCAAGTTCATACCCAATCGGGATCACAACGGTAACGTGGACTGTTACGGATAATTCAGGAAACACCCAAACGTGTACCCAGACCGTAACGATAACCGATACCCAAAAACCAACAATCACTTGTCCTTCGAATGTTACAAAAACAACAGATGCCAATTCATGTACTGCAACGGGAGTTACACTAGGAACCCCAACCACCGCAGATAACTGTGGAGTGGCTTCGGTTACGAACAATGCACCAACTTCTTATCCAATTGGAGTAACAACGGTAACGTGGACTGTTACGGATAATTCAGGAAACACCCAAACATGTACCCAGACTGTAACCGTAACCGACACCCAAAAACCGACAATCACTTGTCCTTCGAATGTTACAAAAACAACAGATGCCAATTCATGTACTGCAACGGGAGTTACACTAGGAACCCCAATGACAGCAGACAATTGTGGAGTGGCTTCGGTTACGAACGATGCACCAAATTCTTATCCAATTGGAGTAACAACGGTAACGTGGACCGTTACGGATAATTCAGGAAACACCCAAACGTGTACCCAGACTGTAACCGTAACCGATACCCAAAAACCGACAATCACTTGTCCTTCGAATGTTACAAAAACAACAGATGCCAATTCATGTACTGCAACGGGAGTTGTTTTAGGAACCCCAACGACAGCAGACAATTGTGGAGTGGCTTCGGTTACGAACAATGCACCAAGTTCATACCCAATCGGAATCACAACGGTAACGTGGACCGTTACGGATAATTCAGGAAATACCCAAACGTGTACCCAGACTGTAACGATAACCGATACCCAAAAACCGACAATCACTTGTCCTTCGAATGTTACAAAAACAACAGATGCCAATTCATGTACTGCAACGGGAGTTATACTAGGAACCCCAACGACAGCAGACAATTGTGGAGTGGCTTCGGTTACGAACAATGCACCAAGTTCATACCCAATCGGAATCACAACGGTAACTTGGACTGTTACGGATAATTCAGGAAATACGCAGACTTGTACGCAAACCGTAACGATAACCGATACCCAAAAACCGACAATCACTTGTCCTTCGAATGTTACAAAAACAACAGATGCCAATTCATGTACTGCAACGGGAGTTACACTAGGAACCCCAACCACCGCAGATAACTGTGGAGTGGCTTCGGTTACGAACAATGCACCAAGTTCATACCCAATCGGAGTGACAACGGTAACGTGGACTGTTACGGATAATTCAGGAAACACCCAAACGTGTACCCAGACTGTAACGATAACCGATACCCAAAAACCGACAATCACTTGTCCTTCGAATGTTACAAAAACAACAGATACCAATTCATGTACTGCAACGGGAGTTACACTAGGAACCCCAATGACAGCAGATAATTGTGGAGTTGCTTCGGTTACGAACAATGCACCAAATTCTTATCCAATCGGAGTGACAACGGTAACGTGGACCGTTACCGATAATTCAGGAAATACGCAGACTTGTACGCAAACCGTAACGATAACCGATACCCAAAAACCGACAATCACTTGTCCTTCGAATGTTACAAAAACAACAGATGCCAATTCATGTACTGCAACGGGAGTTGTTTTGGGAACCCCAATGACAGCAGACAATTGTGGAGTGGCTTCGGTTACGAACGATGCACCAAATTCTTATCCAATTGGAGTAACAACGGTAACGTGGACTGTTACGGATAATTCTGGAAATACAGAAAGTTGTACACAGAATGTAAATATCATAGGGCCAATTCTAGCTAAAGATGATACCGTAACTTCATTTAATGGCTATTCAGGAGGAACGGCTGTTTCGAATGTTTTGAGTAATGACCTTCTGAATTGTAATGCTGTCAATGGAAATGATGTTACTATTACATTAGCAAGTAGCTTACCTTCTGTTTTAAGTTTTAATACAAATACAGGATCAGTAGTAGTTAAGCCAAATACTCCAGTAGGAACTTATACATTTAATTATACAATTTGTGAAAATTTAAATTCTTCAAATTGTAGTACCGCTACAGTTTCGATTTCAGTATCAGCTCCATCAATCGACGCCGTTGCAGAAAACCTGGGTTCCATTAACGGAAGTGCAGGAGGAACCACAACAGTTTCCTTAATAGCAAGTGACACTGTAAACGGAACCCAAGCCGTAATTGGAACAAATCCGGGAGACGTAAAATTAACCGTAACGACTCCCATACCGTCAGGACTTACGATCAATAGCAATGGTACCGTAACCGTTGCCGCTAATACAGTTGCAGGAACTTACAATTTAGAATACACGATCTGTGAGATTAATAATCCAGGTAACTGTGATACAGCAACTTCAACAGTTATAGTTACAGCACCAGGAATTGATGCCGTTGCAGAAAACTTAGGATCCATTAACGGAAACCCAGGCGGAACTACAACAGTTTCCTTAATCGCAGGTGATACCGTAAACGGAGCACAAGCTATAATCGGAACGAATCCGGGAGAAGTAAAACTAACCGTAACAACTCCAATACCAGCAGGACTTACGATCAATAGCAATGGTACCGTAACCGTTGCCGCTAATACACCAGCAGGAAGCTACAATTTAGAATACACGATCTGTGAAATCAATAATCCGGGGAACTGTGATACCGCAACTTCAACAGTTGTAGTGACAGCACCAGGAATTGATGCGGTTGCAGAAAACTTAGGCTCGATCAATGGAAACTCAGGAGGCACCACAACAGTTTCCTTAAGCGCAGGTGATACCGTAAATGGAGCACAAGCCGTAATCGGAGCAAATCCGGGAGACGTAAAATTAACCGTAACGACTCCGATACCGTCAGGACTTACGATCAATAGCAATGGTACCGTAACAGTTGCCGCTAATACAGCAGCAGGAAGCTACAATTTAGAATACACGATTTGTGAAATCAATAATCCGGGGAACTGTGATACCGCAACTTCGACAGTTGTAGTGACAGCACCAGGAATTGATGCGGTTGCAGAAAACTTAGGCTCGATCAATGGAAACTCAGGAGGCACCACAACAGTTTCCTTAAGCGCAGGTGATACCGTAAATGGAGCACAAGCCGTAATCGGAGCAAATCCGGGAGACGTAAAATTAACCGTAACGACTCCGATACCGTCAGGACTTACGATCAATAGCAATGGTACCGTAACAGTTGCCGCTAATACAGCAGCAGGAAGCTACAATTTAGAATACACGATTTGTGAAATCAATAATCCGGGGAACTGTGATACCGCAACTTCAACAGTTGTAGTGACAGCACCAGGAATCGATGCCGTTGCAGACAATCTTGGATCCATAAATGGAAACTCAGGAGGCACCACAGCAGTTTCATTAATAGCAAGTGACACCGTAAACGGAACACAAGCTATAATCGGAACGAATCCGGGAGAAGTAAAACTAACCGTAACAACTCCAATACCAGCAGGACTTACGATCAATACAAATGGTACCGTAACAGTGGCCGCTAATACAATTGCAGGAAGTTACAATTTAGAATACATGATTTGTGAAATCAATAATCCGGGCAACTGTGATACTGCAACTTCAACGATTGTGGTAACAGCAGCAACTTTGGTGGCGAATTTAGATGCAGTTCCTTCAACCCTTAGTTCAAATGCGCCAAAGACACTCCTAAATGTTTTTGACAATGACACTAAAAACGGGGCAGCAGTAATCCCATCAGAAATAAAACTGACGGTGGCTACGGCCGACCCAAAAGGATATTTAACTGTAGATACCAATGGAAATGCCATATTAGGAGCCAACGCTCCGGCAGGAACTTACGAACTGACGTATGAAATCTGTGAGTTGCTAAACCCAGCAAACTGTAGTTCAAACCAAGTAAAAGTGACGATTAGCGCACCGGGAATCGATGCGGTTGCAGAAAACTTAGGCTCGATCAGCGGAAATGCAGGTGGAACAACAGCAGTTTCTTTAATAGCCAGTGATACCGTAAACGGAACCCAAGCCGTAATCGGAACCAACCCTGGAGAAGTAAAATTAACCGTAACGACTCCGATACCAGCAGGCCTTACGATCAATACAAATGGTACCGTAACAGTTGCCGCTAACACAGCAGCAGGAACTTACAATTTAGAATACACGATCTGTGAGATTAATAATCCGGGCAACTGTGATACCGCGACTTCAACAGTTGTTATTACAGCTCCATCAATCGACGCCGTTGCAGAAAACCTTGGTTCGATCAACGGAAATGCAGGCGGAACAACGACAGTTTCCTTAATAGCAGGTGATACCGTAAACGGAGCACAAGCCGTAATCGGAACCAACCCGGGAGAAGTAAAATTAACCGTAACGACTCCAATACCGGCAGGACTTACTATCAATACAAATGGTACCGTAACAGTGGCCGCTAATACAATTGCAGGAAGTTACAATTTAGAATACATGATTTGTGAAATCAATAATCCGGGCAACTGTGATACTGCAACTTCAACGATTGTGGTAACAGCAGCAACTTTGGTGGCGAATTTAGATGCCGTTCCTTCAACCCTTAGTTCCAATGCACCGAAGACACTCATAAATGTTTTTGACAATGACACTAAAAACGGGGCAGCAGTAATCCCATCAGAAGTAAAACTGACCGTGACTACAGCAGATCCAAAGGGATATTTAACCGTAGATGTAAATGGAAACGCGATATTAGGAGCCAATGCTCCGGCAGGAACTTATGAATTGACGTATGAAATCTGTGAGTTGTTAAACCCAACAAACTGCAGTTCAAACCAAGTACAAGTAACAATTACAGCAACAGGAATCGATGCCGTTGCAGAAAACCTGGGATCGATCAATGGAAACTCAGGTGGCACCACAACAGTCTCTTTAATAGCAGGTGACACCGTAAACGGAGCACAAGCTATAATCGGAACGAATCCGGGAGAAGTAAAACTAACCGTAACGACTCCAATACCAGCAGGCCTTACGATCAATACCAACGGTACGGTAACAGTGGCAGCCAATACATCGGCAGGAAGTTACAATTTAGAATACACGATCTGTGAAATCAATAATCCGGGCAACTGCGATACGGCAACTTCAACATTGGTTGTGACAGCAGGAGTTTTGATAGCTAATTTAGATGCCGTTCCGGTAACACTTAGTTCCAATGCACCAAAAACACTCATAAATGTTTTTGACAATGACACTAAAAACGGAGCAGCAGTAATCCCATCAGAAGTAAAACTGACCGTGACTACAGCAGATCCAAAGGGATATTTAACCGTAGATGTAAATGGAAACGCGATATTAGGAGCCAATGCTCCGGCAGGAACTTATGAACTGACGTATGAAATCTGTGAGTTGTTAAACCCAACAAACTGCAGTTCAAATAAAGTAGAAGTAACGATTAGCGCACCAGAAATCGATGCCGTTGCAGAAAACTTAGGATCCATAAACGGAAATGCAGGAGGAACCACAACAGTTTCATTAATATCCAGTGACACCGTAAACGGAACACAAACTATAATCGGAACAAATCCGGGAGAAGTAAAATTAACCGTAACGACTTCGATACCGTCAGGACTTACGATCAATAGCAATGGTACCGTAACAGTTGCCGCTAACACAGCAGCAGGAACTTATAATTTAGAATACACGATCTGTGAAATCAATAATCCGGGCAACTGTGATACCGCGACTTCAACGATTGTGGTAACAGCAGCAACTTTGGTGGCGAATTTAGATGCCGTTCCTTCAACCCTTAGTTCCAATGCACCGAAGACATTCATAAATGTTTTTGACAATGATACTAAAAATGGAGCAGCAGTAATCCCATCAGAAGTAAAACTGACCGTGACTACAGCAGATCCAAAGGGATATTTAACCGTAGATGTAAATGGAAACGCCATATTAGGAGCCAACGCTCCGGCAGGAACTTATGAACTGACGTATGAAATCTGTGAGTTGTTAAACCCAACAAACTGCAGTTCAAACCAAGTACAAGTAACCATTAGCGCACCAGGAATCGATGCGGTTGCAGAAAACCTTGGTTCGATCAACGGAAATGCAGGTGGAACCACAATAGTTTCATTAACAGCAAGTGACACCGTAAACGGAACACAAGCTGTAATTGGAACCAATCCGGGAGACGTAAAACTAACGGTAACGACTCCGATACCGGCAGGACTTACGATCAATACCAATGGTACCGTAACAGTTGCCGCTAATACAGTTGCAGGAACTTACAATTTAGAATACACGATCTGTGAAATCAATAATCCGGGTAACTGTGATACTGCAACTTCAACAGTTGTTGTGACAGCACCATCAATCGATGCGGTTGCAGAAAACTTAGGCTCGATCAGCGGAAATGCAGGAGGAACCACAACAGTTTCGTTAATTGCAGATGACACCGTAAACGGAACACAAGCCGTAATTGGCACGAATCCTGGAGAAGTAAAACTAACCGTAACGACTCCAATACCAGCAGGCCTTACGATCAATACCAACGGTACGGTAACAGTGGCAGCCAATACACCGGCAGGAAGTTACAATTTAGAATATACCATCTGTGAGATCAATAATCCGGGGAACTGTGATACCGCAACTTCAACAGTTGTAGTAACGGCAGCAACTTTGGTAGCGAATTTAGATGCCGTTCCTTCAACGCTTAGTTCGAATACACCAAAAACACTTATAAATGTTTTTGACAATGACACTAAAAATGGAGTAGCAGTAATTCCATCAGAAGTAAAACTAACGGTGACTACGGCCGACCCAAAAGGATATTTAACCGTAGACACCAATGGAAATGCCATATTAGGCGCCAACGCTCCGGCAGGAACTTATGAATTAACGTATGAGATCTGTGAATTGCTAAACCCAACAAACTGTAGTTCAAATAAAGTAGAAGTTACGATTAGCGCACCGGGAATCGATGCTGTTGCAGACAACCTGGGTTCCATAAATGGAAATGCAGGCGGAACCACAACAGTTTCCTTAATCGCAGGTGATACCGTAAACGGAGCACAAGCCGTAATCGGAACAAATCCGGGAGAAGTAAAACTAACGGTAACGAGTCCAATACCAGCAGGACTTACGATCAATACAAATGGTACCGTAACAGTTTCCGCTAACACAGCAGCAGGAACTTATAATTTAGAATACACGATCTGTGAAATCAATAATCCGGGCAACTGTGATACCGCGACTTCAACAGTTGTTATTACAGCTCCATCAATCGACGCCGTTGCAGAAAACCTTGGTTCTATCAACGGAAATGCAGGCGGAACAACGACAGTTTCCTTAATAGCAGGTGATACCGTAAACGGAGCACAAGCCGTAATCGGAACCAACCCGGGAGACGTAAAACTAACCGTAACGACTCCAATACCGGCAGGACTTACTATCAATACAAATGGTACCGTAACAGTGGCCGCTAATACAATTGCAGGAAGTTACAATTTAGAATACACGATCTGTGAAATCAATAATCCGGGCAACTGCGATATGGCAACTTCAACAGTGGTTGTAGCAGCAGGCGTTTTGATAGCCAATTTAGATGCCGTTCCTTCAACCCTTAGTTCAAATGCGCCAAAGACACTGATTAATGTTTTTGACAATGACACTAAAAACGGAGCAGCTTTAATTCCATCAGAAGTAAAACTGACGGTGACGACAGCCGATCTAAAAGGATATTTGACAGTAGATGTAAATGGAAACGCGATATTAGGCGCCAACGCTCCGGCAGGAACTTATGAATTGACGTATCAAATCTGTGAGTTGCTAAACCCAACCAACTGTAGTTCAAACCAAGTACAAGTAACGGTTACAGCACCAGGAATCGATGCCGTTGCAGAAAACCTAGGATCCATAAACGGAAATGCAGGAGGAACCACAACAGTTTCGTTAATTGCAGATGACACCGTAAACGGAGCACAGGCCGTAATTGGAACAAACCCTGGAGAAGTAAAATTAACCGTAACGACTCCGATACCGGCAGGACTTACAATCAATAGCAATGGTACCGTAACAGTTGCTGCCAATACAGCAGCAGGAAGTTATAATGTAGAATACACGATCTGTGAGATCAACAATCCGGGGAATTGCGATACGGCCACTTCAACAATTGTTGTGACGGGAGCAGAATTGATAGCAAATGCGGATGTACTTGAATCAATAGTTGGATCAAATCAGCCAAGAAATCTTTTGAATGTTTTTTCAAACGATACTAAAAATGGTTTACCGATTGTGGTAAGCGAAATTAATCTGACTGTATTAACATCAGATCCAACAGGATTTGTCAAATTAAACTCTGACGGAACTCTGGTACTAGCAGCAAATGCACCGGCAGGAACTTACGAGTTAACCTATCAAATCTGTGAGAAGTTAAATCCAACAAGTTGCAGCACGGCTTCCATCAAAGTCACAGTGGTTGCACCACCAACGTTTATAATTCAGGCGAAAGATGATATGGCTGGCCCAATAGACGCGAGCAAAGGAGTAAGTACTTCATTGAATATATTTGATAACGATACTTTAAACGGATCAGCAATAAATCCGGCAGATGCGGTTTTAACTACGGTGATTCCAAATGCTAATTTAATTTTAAATGCTAATGGTTCTGTTGATGTGAAATCAGGAACGCCATCAGGAACATATCAGTTTACGTATCAGATTTGCGATGTTTCCAATCCTTCTAATTGTAGTCAGGCGATTGTGACTGTTACCGTATTGAATAGTACGAATCCGATAACTCCAACAGCACCAATTGTGGCAAATGATGATGCAGAAGTAGCTGTCGATGGAATAAACGGTTCTCTTGAATTTATTAATGTTCTGGATAATGATTTATTAAACGGAGCGGCAATAAATCCGACCGAAATACAAATTACCAAAACGTCAACAAGTCCTTATTTTGAATTGAATTCAGACGGAACTGTAAATGTAATGCCAAATACTCCGGGCGGACATTATACCCTGACGTATCAGATTTGCGAAAAGGCAAGTGCCTTAAATTGCAGTACGGCAACATTACATGTTTTTGTTGAATTTCCGGCTATTGCCATTATAAAAACAGCAGTCTTTAATGATGAAAATGCCAGCGGATATGCCAATGCAGGAGAAACTATTACGTATAAGTTTAAGATCACCAATACAGGTAACGTTCCATTAAAAGGCATCACGGTTAGAGATCCTTTACCGGGTATTGAAGTTTCAGGCCAGACAATTGATCTGGATGTCAATGAAACAGACGAGAACACTTTTACAGCACAGTATAAAATAAAACAGTCTGATATCAATCTTGGAAGTGTAAGCAATCAGGCAACCGCTCAGGGAGTTAGTGCCAGAGGAATTGTGGTTGATGATAAATCGGATAACGAAGACAATCTGGGAGATAAACCAACGGTGTTAGCCTTAAACGGTTGTATGATTGAACCTTTAAATGCATTCTCTCCAAACGGAGATAATAAAAATGCAAGATTTTACATTCGTGGAATAGAATGTTATCCTGAAAATATAGTTGAAATTTATAACCGCTGGGGTGTTTTGGTTTATGATATTGATCATTACAACAACGAAGAAAGAGTATTCAAAGGATTCTCAGAAGGCCGTGCCACCGTTAAACAATCAGACGGGTTACCGGTAGGAACCTATTTCTACATTTTAAAATATAAAGACAGTGCCTCAAATTCACACGAATTAAGCGGGTATCTGTATATGAATAAATAAAAAAATATAAACGGTTTGGTGCATAATTGAACCGTTTTTAAAGCTTACTAAATGAAAAAGTTAATTTTGGTTTTTATGTTTATCTCGGTGGTGTGTTCGGCACAGCAGGATTCTCAATTTACGCAATACATGTACAATACGATTGAAATCAATCCGGCTTATGCGGGTTCTCGTGGTGTATTAAGCGTTTTTGGGTTGTATCGTACACAGTGGGTGGGTCTGGACGGAGCGCCCGAAACCAGTACGTTTTCGATAAACACGCCTCTAAATAACAGTAAATTGGGTTTGGGAGTTTCTTTAGTAAACGATAAAATCGGACCTACGAATGAAAATACGCTATCGGCCGATTTGTCTTATAGTATTCCGACTTCCGAATCGTTTAAGCTTTCTTTCGGAATAAAAGGAACCGCAAATCTTTTCAATCTGGACGTAAGCAAATTAAGTTTTGAAGATCAGAACGATCCGCAATTTCAGGATTTAAGCAACAAAATTACGCCAAACGTCGGAGCAGGAATCTATTGGCATTCCGATAAAATGTATGTAGGATTGTCCGTCCCGAATTTTTTAGAAACCAATCGTTATGACGATAATGATACCGCTATTTTTAAAGAGAAAATAAACTACTACCTGATGGCTGGTTATGTGTTTAATTTAGATCGTCTGGAATATATCAAATTTAAACCGGCAATATTGGCAAAAATGGTAGAAGGAGCCCCGCTGCAGGTAGATGTTTCGGGTAATTTTATGTTTAATGATAAGTTTGTGGTTGGCGTTGCCTATCGCTGGAGTGCATCGGTAAGTGCAATGGCCGGTTTTCAGGTGACGAAAGGCATGTATATAGGATATGGGTACGATCATGAAACTACCCAGTTGAGAAAATACAATTCCGGATCGCATGAGATTTTTCTTCGTTTTGACTTTTTTAATAATTACAATAAAATTACCTCACCAAGATTCTTTTAATTGATTTAAATATGAAAATTAAAAACGTACTTTATTTCTTTTTGTTTTTCTGCTTTTCATTCCATGCAATTGCTCAGACTGCCAGTATAAAAAAGGCTGACAAAAAGTATGACAGTTATGCTTACGCTGATGCCGTAAAAGCGTATGAAAAGTTAATTAAAAAAGGCTATAAAGAGGAGAAGATATTGCAAAGACTTGCCAATTCGTATTATTTTATCGGAGATTTACAACAAGCTTTACAATATTACGACGAGTTATTTCTATTGAACGATAACCAGGAAGCAGATTATATCTTCCGATATTCCCAATGTTTAAAATCAGACGGAAATTATACCAAATCAGATCAGGTTTTAGAAAAATTCAGCCAGAGAATGCCTTTGGATCAGAGAGCGATTTTATTTAGCAGAAACAGAAATTATTTAGAAGATATTAAAACCAATTCAGGCCGTTTTGAAATTGCCGATGCCGGAATTAATTCGAAAGATTCTGATTACGGAAGCACGGTTTTAAATGATAAATTAGTCTTTACCTCCGCCAGAGATACCGGTTCGATCGTAAAGAAAAGTTTTAAGTGGACGAATAAATCAATTTCGACTTTATACGCAGTAGAAATGATGCCTGACGGCAGTATTGGAGAAACCATGTTTTTTCACAAAAAGAATTTAAGTACCAATTTAAATCAGTCCACTCCCGTTTTTACAAAAGACGGAAGAACCATGTATTTCACCCGAAATAATTCTGTAAACGGAAAAAGAAGAGAAAACGAAAACAAAGTTTCCTTTTTAAAACTTTACAAAGCCTCTCTTGTCAATGAAGAGTGGATCAATGTTGAAGAACTTCCTTTTAATAGCGATCAATATAGTGTGGCGCATCCCGCACTAAGTGTTGATGAAAAAACATTGTATTTTACATCAGATATGCCGGGAACTCTCGGTCAGTCGGATTTATTTAAGGTAAGTATTCTGGCCAACGGAACTTTTGGCAAGCCCGAAAATTTAGGTTCGGAAATCAACACCGAAGGAAGAGAAACATTTCCGTTTGTCTCGGCTGATAATGAACTTTATTTTGCCAGCGACGGCCGTCCGGGTCTTGGAGGACTGGATGTGTTTGTTTCCAGAATAAATAAAGAAGGGACTTTCGAAGAAGTTCAAAACGTTGGAGAACCCATAAACAGTAGGCAGGACGATTTTGCTTTTGTCATAAACAGTAAAAACAGAAACGGATTTTTTTCCTCCAACAGAGAAGGCGGTCACGGATTGGATGATGTGTATCGCTTTACCGAAATTCGAAAACTGATCTGTGAGCAGGAATTATCAGGTACGATTACAGATGCCGAAACGAAAGAAAATCTTCCGGGAGTAGCTTTGATTTTGTTCGATGAAACGCGTCAGAATTCTCTGGAAGCGGTTTCGGATCAGAATGGAAATTATGTTTTTCCGAATGTAAAATGCGGTAAAAAGTATTTTATCAAAACATCCAAAACCGATTATGAGATCAAGGAAGCTCCGATAAGCATAAAAAAAGCATCCGGAAAAACCATCTTTATGATTGCGCTGGAAAAGAAAGCCAAACCTATAGTTGCCAAAACGATCGAAGTTAAAAAAATCAAGATCAATGCCGTAACACTCAAGCCTATCGCGGTTGGAACAGATTTGGCAAAATTACTGAATATCCCGATGAACTTTTTCGATTTAGGAAAAGCCACGATCAAAAAAACATCAGAACCGCAGTTGCAGAAACTGGTAGATGTGCTGAAACAATATCCGACCATAAAGCTCGATATTCGTTCGCATACCGACAGCCGACAATCGGCTTCGAATAATATGATCCTTTCCGAAAAAAGAGCACAATCGACCAAAGACTGGCTCATTCAGAAAGGAATTGACGACAGCCGACTGGCTCCAAAAGGATTCGGGGAAACGCAATTGGTCAACAAATGTGCCGACGGTGTAAAATGTACCGAAAAGCAGCATCAGCAAAACAGACGAAGCGAATTTATTATTACGAATTTATAATTTCATTTTTATTTATTTAAATCCCTTTTCTAAATTTTAGAAAAGGGATTTTTTAGTTATAGCCTGAATGCATTCCGCGCGTTTAGTTCGTCTAGTTTGTCATTTCGACCGAAGGGAGAAATCACACCAGAAACTCCGTAACAAAAGTCAAAAATCTACAAAGTGTTTATAAGTTAAATTCGCCCTGCTTGTCATTTCGACGAAGGAGAAATCACACCAGAAACTCCGTAACAAAAGTCAAAAATCTTTGTCGAATTACGTGTGTGATTTCTCCCTTCGGTCGAAATGACACAAATGCTGAAAAAGAGGAATAGTGCGGCAATAGAATAAAACTTTTTCAATATTTATTAAGGAGTGTTTTAAGAATCTGCAAGGCACATTTTATTAATTTCATCGAATACCTCAAATTCATCCAAAGGAAACATTTCCAACACCATTTCTAAAATCAGCATCACATTAATAGAAGAGTATTGGTCTGTCTCCGAAATTTTATGCTCTTGTTGTTCCAATGCCAAAATGCACATTTTTAGCATATTGGTGATGGTAGAGCCAAGCTCGTAATAATTCGATAACTTAATTTGAGCAGTATAATAACTTCTTGTCTTATCAGCATACGGTTTTTGAGGGTTGAAATACGGAGCAATTAATTTTTTAAGATTTTCTAATTTTTTAATTTCATTTTTTTCCATGATAGTTTTTTTATAGATTATAATTAATTTTTTGTTTTTATATTATTAATTATTTGAAGGTTTAGTATTACAAATATAGTATTATATTCTTAACACGTCATATATGTCGTGTTGTTTTTTTCCACAGTTTAATAGATTTGGTTTGTGGAAAAAAATAGATATGAGTCAGAGATTGTCAGATTAGGTTTGCTGATCAGGGAACTCAGAATAAAAGAAAAAATTACACAAGCACAGTTATCAACATTATGTAATGTTGATGTACGAACTATTCAGCGAATTGAAAAAGGAAAACAAAATATTACAATTAGTTTACTTTTTACAATAGCTGATGCATTGAAAATAAATCCAAGTATATTATTAAGTAAAATATTTTCTGAAAATCACTAGCTTATTTTGAAATTAAAACAAGTGGATAAGTCAGAAGAATTAAAGCGGTTAGGTGCTCGTATTAAAGAGCTGAGGAATTCCAAAGGGTTGTCACAAGCTAAATTGGGATTATTGATACTTAAAGACCAACAATCGATCAATAAAGTTGAAGCAGGTGAGTTCAATCCTACTTATCTTTATCTTCTTGTATTATGTAAAGGTTTAGAAATATCAATAGGAGAATTACTTGATTTTAAATAAATCTCATAACATACACTTACCCAAAAAGACTTTTCTAAATTTTAGAAAGGTCTTTTTTAGTTATAGCCTGAACCCATTCTTCGCCTTACATTCGTCTAGTTTGTCATTTCGACGAAGGAGAAATCTTCACAAGTAACTCTACAAAGTATTTCCAAGCTTTGTAGAATTTTGTCGCGAAGATTTCTCCTTCGTCGAAATGACAAATTGGGTTGGATTTTCTTGCAGTAAAAAAAAATGCAGCAATAAGACGAATCTAAAGTTAAAAAACTTAATTTTTCACAAAAAAGCTTTATAAAAGTTTTCTTTCATTATGGTATAATTTTTAAAACTTGAAATTTAATGTATTATATTTAAAATGAATATGTTAAGTTTTAAAAAATCGATTTCGTTGTCGTGTGTATGCAATTTTTTTTAACTTTATAGAACTAAAATTTTTCAGATATGACTGTAGATCAAATACTAAACGCAAAAGGGAAAAATGTTTATTCGGTACGCTCCACCACAACGGTTTATCAAGCACTGAAAGTAATGGGAGAAAAAAACATAGGAGCAATTCTGGTTATAGACGGATCCGATTTAAAAGGAATATTATCCGAAAGAGATTATGCCCGAAAAATTGTTCTGAAAGACAAATCTTCAAAAGAAACATTTGTACATGAAATTATGGAAAGCACGGTTTTCTCGGTAAAACTTTCCAATAATATCGAAGACTGCATGGAACTCATGAGCACCAAACGTATCCGACATTTACCGGTTTTAGAAAACGGAATCGTCGTTGGAATCATCTCCATAAGTGATGTGGTGAAGGCCATTATCGAAATTCAAAAAGATACCATTCATCATCTCAATTCTTATATTTCACAGTAAGTAAAATTCAAAAAATAAGCCTTAAAAAATAGTCCGGATTCTGCCGGACTATTTTTTTTTGAGGGCTGTCCTTGTTATTTTAACAAAAGAAAGCAACAAAAACATGCCATTTTAAGTGAAGACTTATATCTTTGTAAGCTAGAATAAAAGCTAAAAACAATGAGTAAAGACAGTAAAAGAGAAGAGGCATTATTATACCATTCAAAGCCTACTCCGGGAAAAATTCAGGTAGTTCCAACAAAGAAATATGCAACACAAAGAGACTTATCTTTGGCATACTCTCCGGGAGTTGCAGAGCCATGTTTAGAAATTGCAAAAAATATTGACGACGTATATAAATATACAGCAAAAGGAAACCTGGTTGCTGTAATTTCAAACGGTACAGCTGTTTTAGGACTTGGAGATATTGGTCCTGAAGCTTCAAAACCCGTAATGGAAGGAAAAGGTTTGTTGTTTAAAATATTCTCTGATATTGATGTTTTTGATATCGAAATCGGAACGAAGGATATTGAAGAATTTATCCAGACGGTAAAAAATATTGCCCCGACTTTTGGAGGAATCAATCTGGAAGATATTAAAGCGCCTGAATCTTTTGAAATCGAAAGAAGACTGGTAGAAGAATTAGATATTCCGGTAATGCACGATGATCAGCATGGTACGGCCATTATTTCTTCGGCAGCTTTAATCAACGCATTAGAACTGGCAGGAAAAAAACCGGAAGATGTTAAAGTGGTAGTTTCCGGTGCAGGTTCGGCTGCAATCGCATGTACGGACTTATATGTTTTACTGGGCGTAAAAGTAGAGAATATTAAAATGTTTAACAGTAAAGGACTTTTAACGAAAGACAATCCTTCACTATCAGAACTGCAATTGAAATATGCGGTAGACGGTGCTAAGATTGAATTATCAGAAGCCATAAAAGGAGCTGATGTTTTCATCGGATTATCGTCAGGAGATATTCTTTTGCCGGAAATGTTACTAAGTATGAATGACAATCCGATTGTTTTTGCGATGGCAAATCCAAATCCGGAAATCGATTATAATTTAGCTACAGAAACCCGTAAAGATGTTATTATGGCTACAGGCCGTTCTGACTTTCCTAACCAGGTAAATAACGTTTTAGGTTTTCCTTATATTTTTAGGGGAGCATTAGACGTAAGAGCTACAAAAATCAACGAAGCGATGAAAATGGCTGCTGTAAAAGCATTGGCTATTTTAGCAAAAGAACCCGTTCCGGAGCAGGTAAATGTAGCTTACGGAGCAACAAAATTAGGTTTCGGAAGAGATTATATCATTCCAAAACCATTCGATCCAAGGTTGATTACGATTGTAGCACCAGCGGTTGCAAAAGCAGCAATGGAATCTGGAGTGGCCAAAAATCCTATTACAGACTGGGCAGCCTATGAAGATGTGCTTCGCGAACGTATGGGGAACGATAATAAAATGGTTCGTCTGATGACTAACCGTGCGAAAATGGATCCAAAACGAATTGTTTTTGCAGAGGCAGATCAGTTGAATGTCTTAAAAGCAGCTCAGATTGTTTATGAGGACGGAATTGGTTTTCCAATTTTATTAGGAAATAAAGATGTCATCTTAGAGCTGAAAGCCGAATTGGGCTTTGATGCTGAACTGGAAATTATTGATCCTAAAACAAACGAAGAAGAAGGAAGAAGAAACAGATTTGCCACTTCGTACTGGGAAACCAGAGACAGAAGAGGTGTTTCGCTGCTTGATGCGCAAAAATTCATGCGCGAAAGAAACTACTTTGCCGCAATGATGGTAAACGAAGGTGAAGCAGATGCTTTGGTTACAGGTCATACCAGAAGTTACCCAAGTGTGGTAAAACCAATGTTACAATTAATTGAAAAAGCGTACGGAGCTTCACTGGTTGCAACAGCAAACATGATGCTGACTTCCCGTGGGCCAATGTTTTTATCCGATACAGCAATCAATATTAATCCGTCTGCAGAAGATTTGGTTAATATCGCAATTATGACGGCAAAAACAGCCAAAATGTTTGGTGTTGAGCCTGTTATCGCAATGGTTTCATTCTCAAATTTCGGTTCTTCTACAAGTCCTGGAGCTTCAAAAGTAAGAGAAGCAGTAGCGTATTTGCATAAAAATCATCCCGATCTAATTGTCGATGGAGAAATCCAGGCCGATTTTGCCCTGAACCAGGAGATGCTTGCAGAGAAATTTCCATTCTCTAAATTAGCCGGTAAAAAGGTAAATACCCTGATTTTTCCAAACTTAGAATCAGCGAATATTACGTATAAATTATTAAAAGAATTGTACAAAGTAAATTCAATTGGTCCGATTATGATGGGAATGGGTAAACCGGTCCACATTTTCCAATTAGGAGCAAGTGTTGAAGAGATGGTTAATATGGCTGCTATTGCGGTTATTGATGCTCAGGAAAAAGAAAGTAAAAAAAATAAATTAGCTAAATAGTATATAAAATAAGGAAGGGACAATATTGTCTTATTTTTATTATATTTGACGGTAACAAATTATACTATGATAGCACATTTGCAGGGGAAATTAGTAGAAAAAAACCCCACAGAAGTTGTAATTGATTGCGGGGGAGTGGGTTACCATATCAATATATCCCTGCACACCTTTTCGTTACTTCCCAAAACAGATTTTATAAAATTGTATACGCATCTTCTAATTAAAGAAGATGCGCATACTTTATTTGGTTTTGTAGAAAAATCAGAAAGAGAAATATTCAGAATGCTTCTGTCGGTTTCCGGCATAGGAGCCAACATTGCGAGAACAATGTTATCGTCTATAGAACCAAGACAAATTATAAACGCCATTGCCTCTGGAGATGTAGTCGCTATTCAGTCTATAAAAGGAATAGGAAACAAAACAGCACAGAGAGTTATACTTGATTTAAAAGAAAAAGTGTTAAAGTTATACGATTTAGATGAAGTTTCAGTAGTTCAGAACAATACAAACCGAGATGAAGCGTTATCTGCTTTGGAGGTTTTAGGTTTTGTTCGTAAAACGTCAGAAAAAGTAGTCGAAAAAATCGTAAAAGAAGATCCGGAGGCAACTGTCGAAACGATCATTAAAAAAGCATTAAAAAGCTTATAAACTCAATTTATATAAACGAATTGTATGCGTAAAATTTGTATTTTTTTACTGGTTTTATTTTGCGGTAATGTTTTGCGGGCGCAAGTAAATCCAGCAGTTCAAGATACAACAAAAACTCAGTATTCCTTAGGGGCACTAGAGTTGGAAAACCCACCCAGTATACTTTCGGCTTATAAATACGATCCTGTTACAGACCGGTATATTTATACGAAGTCGGTAGATGGTTTTTCTATCGATTATCCTATTGTTTTAACACCTAAAGAATATGAAGCTTTAGTGCTGAAAGAATCCAGAAGAGATTATTTCAGAAAAAAATCAGATGCAATTGACGGTAAAAAATTAGGAAGTGAAGCCGCCAAAAAAGATTTGCTCCCGAGGTATTATATTAATTCAAGTCTTTTCGAAAGTATCTTTGGAAGCAATACCATTGACGTAAAGCCCACAGGATCTGTTGAAATGGATTTAGGAATTCGTTATACCAAGCAGGACAATCCGTCTTTCTCTCCCAGAAACCGATCTAATCTGACTTTTGATTTTGATCAGCGAATCAGTATGAGTCTGATGGGGAAAGTGGGTACCCGGTTAGAGGTAAATGCCAATTATGATACCCAGTCAACGTTTGCTTTTCAGAATTTATTTAAACTGGCCTACACCCCTTCTGAAGATGATATCATTCAGAAAGTAGAGGTGGGTAATGTCAGTATGCCGCTTAACAGTACCTTAATCAGAGGGGCTCAAAGTTTATTTGGGGTAAAAACCCAATTGCAATTTGGAAAGACGACTATTACCGGAGTTTTTTCAGAACAGAAGTCTCAGACCAAAAGTATAGTTGCAGAAGGTGGCGGTACCGTTCAGAATTTTGACCTGTATGCTTTAGACTATGATAATGACCGACATTTCTTCCTTTCGCAATACTTCAGAAACAAATACGATGCTTCGTTAAGGAAATATCCTTTTATAGACAGTCGTGTTCAGATTACAAGACTGGAAGTTTGGGTAACGAACAAACAGAACCGGGTAAGCACAACCGGTAATAACTTAAGAAACATTATTGCACTTCAGGATTTAGGGGAAGCCCAAATTACCGGAATTCCTGATAATGAAGTCGTGGTTATAAATCCTACTACAGGTTTTTTTGTTGCAGGCATCGATTCACCGACTGATAATAAGAATAACAAATACGATCCGGCAACAATAGGTACCGGTGGTTTTCTGAATCAAAATATTAGAGAAATCGTAACGGCAAAAAACGGATTTACTTCTGTAACAGCCAGTGAAGGAACCGATTATTCTGTACTTGAAAACGCCCGAAAATTAACCAGCAACGAATATACATTTAATCCGCAATTAGGATATATTTCCCTGCAACAGCGTTTGGCAAACGATGAAATTTTAGCAGTAGCTTTCGAATACACGGTTGGAGATAAAATATACCAGGTAGGAGAGTTTGGTAGTGATGGTGTTGACGGAACGGTAGTAAATGGTAATAACACTTCGAATCAGACTATTATCACGCAAAGTTTAATTTTGAAAATGCTGAAAAGCAGTTTGACAAACGTAAACAATCCGGTTTGGGATTTGATGATGAAAAACGTGTATCAGATTCCTCAGGCTTACCAGATAAAACCGGATGACTTCAGACTGAATATTCTTTATACAGATCCGTCTCCAATCAATTATATTACTGCTGTTCCCGGAAGTAATTTTCCGGATGATAATCCTGCTAATCCTGATCCGAATAATTATTATATTACAAAAACACCATTATTGAATGTGTTTAACTTAGACCAGTTAAATTACAACAATGATCCGCAAAAGGGTGGTGATGGATTCTTCGATTATATTCCCGGTATAACCGTTGATGCCCAAAACGGACGAATTATTTTTACAACCAAAGAACCTTTTGGAGAGCTTTTGTTTAAGAAATTACAAACGGGTGGTGTAGAAGATTATAATAACACGACTACCTACAACGTAAATCAGCAGAAATACGTGTTTAGAAACATGTATAAAAGTACACAGTCCGGCGCTTTGCAGGATAGTGATAAAAATAAGTTCTTATTACGCGGAAAATACAAATCTTCAGGAAATAACGGTATACCCATTGGCGCCTTTAATGTTCCGCAGGGATCTGTTGTAGTAACGGCAGCCGGAAGGGTGCTGGTAGAAGGAATTGACTATAGTGTCGATTATCAATTAGGAAGAGTTCAGATTCTGGATCCTTCGCTTCAGGCATCCAATACGCCAATTGAAGTTTCTTTAGAAAACAATTCCATTTTCGGACAGCAAACCCGAAGATTTATGGGGTTGAATGTAGAACATAAAATCTCTGATAATTTTGTTGTGGGCGGGACTTTCCTGAAAATGACAGAAAGGCCTTTTACCCAAAAATCAAGTTATGGTCAGGAATCCGTAAACAATACGATTTTCGGTTTTAACGGAAACTATGCAACCGAAGTTCCTTTTTTGACCCGATTGGCAAACAAACTGCCGAATATCGATACAGACGTTCCTTCTAATCTTTCGATACGCGGTGAAGTTGCTTTTTTAAAACCAGATGCTCCAAAAGCAAGTGATTTTGAAGGAGAAGCAACCATTTATGTGGATGATTTTGAAGGCTCGCAATCTACAATCGATATGCGTTCTGCTTATGCGTGGAGTTTAGCCTCAACACCATTTATAAATTCGATAAACGACGCTACGTTTAATGCGAATTCCAATACACTAAGTTATGGACATAAAAGGGCAAAACTGGCATGGTACACCATAGATCCGGTTTTCTTTTCTTCAAAACCGTCCGGAATTTCAAATGATGATTTATCTTTAAATACCACAAGAAGGGTTTACAGTAAAGAACTGTACCCCAATACCGATATTGCGCAGGGTCAGATTCAGGTTATTAACACACTTGATTTAAGTTATTACCCATCTGAAAGAGGACCTTATAATAATAATCAAAATTTTAATACAGAGCCGGCAACGTCCAATTTTGGAGGTATAATGCGATCTCTAAATTCAACCAATTTTGAGCAGGGCAATGTAGAGTATGTACAATTCTGGGTACTGGATCCTTATGTGGGTGCGGGTCAGGCACAACAAAATAACACGGGAAAAATCTACTTTAACCTAGGTGAAGTTTCCGAAGATGTCTTAAAAGACGGAAGAAAACAATACGAAAACGGATTAGGTCCGGATCAGGTAAAGGTCAATCCGCAACCGCTTTGGGGAGACGTTCCGGCTTCGCAATCGTTGATTTATGCATTCGATACCAATGCGGATAATCGTAAAAATCAGGATGTTGGTTTGGATGGTTTGCCGGATGCCAGTGAAGGTGCGATTTATAATAATTACGCCGGAGAAGAAGATCCTGCAGCAGACAACTATAAATATTACTTAAATACAGAAGGAGGCGTACAGGAGCGCTATAAAAGATATAATGGTGTTGATGGTAACTCTGCCGTTAGTATAGACGACCCGAATAGGGGTGCGACTACTTTACCGGATGTAGAAGATATCAATCGGGATAACACGATGAATACAATCAATGCGTATTATGAATATAGCATTGATATCAAACCCGGAATGGCTATAGGTCAAAACTACATTACAGATATTCGTGACGTGAGTAATATTGAATTGCCAAACGGAAGTACAACAACTGCCAGATGGATCCAGTTTAAAATCCCGGTTTCCCAACCTCAAAATACGATTGGGAATATTACAGATTTCAGATCGATAAGATTCATGCGTATGTTCATGACTGGTTTTAATGAACAGATGACCGTACGTTTTGGAGCATTGGATTTGGTAAGAGGCGAGTGGAGAAGATATACAGGAACACTTGATGCAAATGATACGGATCTTACGAATGACAACACAGATTTTGATGTGCTGGCCGTCAATGTTCAGGAGAATGATACAAAATTACCTGTAAATTATGTAGCCCCTCCCGGTGTACAAAGAGAACAATTGTACAATAATAATACGGTGATCAATCAGAACGAACAATCATTGGCTTTACGAGTTTCCGGTGGCGGATTGGAATATAAGGATTCAAGAGCTGTTTTTAAAAATGTAAGTGTTGATATGCGTCAGTACAAAAAACTGAAAATGTTTTTGCACGCAGAATCATTGCCGAATGAGACTGAATTGCAGGATGATGAAATGGCAGCATTTATTCGTTTTGGAAATGACTTTACACAAAACTATTATCAGATCGAAATTCCTTTAAAAGTAACCAGACCGGAAGGCTCAGGCAGGGTAAGCGCTGAGAAGGTCTGGCCGGAAGAAAATGATATTGATCTGGCACTTGACTTGTTAACCAAAATGAAAATTAAAGCCATGCCTCTTGATATTAATTCTGATAAAAGAGATATTAATGGTGTGTATTACCCGGATGATGATGCATCAGCAGAAGGAGGTGATGGAGACAGCAGATTGAGATTAGGGATAAAAGGAAATCCTAATTTTGGTTTGGTGCGAACCCTGATGATTGGAGTAAAAAGCAGGGAAGAGCGTCGGGATGTTAAAGGTGAAGTCTGGTTTAACGAACTTCGTATGGCCGATTTAGAGAATAAAGGCGGAATGGCCGCAATACTGAGCGTTGATACCAATATGGCTGATTTTGCAACCATTTCTGCAACGGGACGTAAAAGTACAATTGGTTTCGGATCACTTGAAGAAGGTGCAAACGAAAGAGACAGAGAAGACATTCAGCAATATAATATTGTAACCAATTGGAATTTAGGGAAATTATTACCTCCGAAATGGGGAATCAATCTGCCATTTAATTATGCGATTGGAGAAGAAGTAATTACACCTGAATATGATCCTTTTAATCAGGATATAAAATTAGAACAGCTGCTGAGAGAAACGACTGATGAGAATGAGAAAGAGAATATCAGAACCCGTGCCGTTGATTATACAAAACGAAAAAGCATCAACTTTATCGGAGTAAGAAAAGACAGGGCTCCCGAGCAAAAACAACATGTATATGATGTTGAAAATTTCACCTTTTCACAATCCTACAATCAGGTAGAACGTCACGATTATGAAGTGGCTGATTATAACGACGAACAATCGAATACAGCAGTAAATTATGCCTATACTTTTCAGCCTAAAGAAGTAGTTCCGTTTAAGAAAACCCAATTCATGAAAAAAAGTGAATATTGGAAAATATTAAGTGATTTCAATGTCAATTATCTGCCGTCTAACGTGACCTTTAATACGAATATCATAAGACAAAGTAATCGTCAGCAATTTAGGGATGTAGATGTTGCAGGAATCGAAATTGATCCGCTTTACAGAAGAAATTTTGCGTTCAATTATCAGTATGGTTTTGGTTATAACCTGACAAAATCATTAAAGCTGAATTACACGGCGGCCTCCAATAATATTGTTAGAAACTTTCTAAACGACGATAACTCACCAAAAGAAGATTTTAATATCTGGGATGATTACTGGGATATCGGAACACCGAATCAGCACGTGCAGCAATTGATATTGAATTATGATATTCCGATCAATAAAATTCCGGTTTTAAGTTTTGTGAAAGCAAATTATTCTTATACGGCAGATTACAGCTGGCAGCGTTCATCAACAGCTTTTTCTCAATATGTGGAGGAAAATCCGGATGGATCATCAACGGAATATAATCTGGGAAATACAATTCAGAATGCCAATTCAAATACATTAACGACAACCTTTAATATGGGCATGTTGTACAAGTATTTAGGTTTGACACCGGGAGGTAAAAAACCGGCAAAACCTAAAACAGCAGCACCGCCAAAACCCGGAGAGAAAATTGTAAATACGGCAAAACCGGTTACGGCCAGCAGACCCTTTTATGACGGCCTGATTGGAGTTTTGACCAGTGTTAAAAATATTCAGGTGAATTATACGGTAAATAACGGAACTGTATTACCCGGATACACGCCGGGCGTTGGTTTCTTTGGAACGTCAAGACCAACATTAGGTTTTGTTTTCGGAAGTCAGGATGATGTGCGTTTTGAAGCCGCTAAAAATGGCTGGCTGACCGATTATCAGGAGTTCAACCAGAACTTTACACAAGTAACCAACAAGACTCTGAAAGTAACCGCCAATGTCGATTTGTTTCCTGATTTCAAGATTGATCTGGCGATGGACAGATCGTATTCTGAAAATTCTTCAGAACAATATAGTGTTGATCAGGACGATCTTGAATACAAACCGCTGTCGCGCTACACGTACGGAATGTTCTCTATTTCAACAATGTTAATTGGAACGTCTTTTTCTACCAGTAACGAAACACAATCTGCTGCATTCGATGATTTTAGAAACAATCGTCTGATAATTGCGAACAGACTGGCTGAAGACCATTACGGGTCAGGGAATCCAATACCGAGATATGATGTTAATGATGTTCCGGCGCCGCCAGTAAATCCGGCAGATGAGGATCCGTTTAAAAAACAAAGGGAGTTGTATGCCTCTAATCAGGGATATCCGATAGGTTTCGGAAAAAGTAATCAGGCCGTATTATTGCCTGCATTTTTAGCGGCTTACTCCGGAAAAGATGCCTCAAATTCCTCAACGGATATTTTCAGAAGTTTTCCAATTCCAAACTGGAGCATTAAGTACAATGGACTGATGCGCTATAAATACTTTAAAGATAAATTCAAACGTTTCTCTTTACAGCATAATTACAGGGCTTCCTATACAATCAATCAGTTTAGGTCCAATTTTGATTATTATGAAAAACCGGAAGGACAGGATATAAATGGCAATTTCTTTAATAAAACGATCATGTCAAATGTCAATTTGGTAGAGCAGTTCAGTCCGCTTATCAGAGTAGATTTTGAATTGAAAAGTTCTTTGAGAGTACTGACGGAAATCAAAAAAGACAGAGCGCTATCCATGAGTTTTGACAATAATTTATTGACAGAAGTAAAAGGGATGGAATATATAATAGGGCTGGGATACCGCTTTAAAGATGTTATTTTCTCGACAAGACTTGCCGATAATCCGACAGGAATTATTAAGAGTGATATCAATATAAAAGCAGATTTCTCTTTAAGGAACAACGAAACATTAGTGCGCTATCTGGATTATGACAACAATCAGCTGGCTGCCGGACAAAATATCTGGTCGCTGAAAATGACAGCGGATTATGCGTTTAGTAAAAACTTAACAGCCATATTCTATTACGATCATTCGTTCTCGAAAGCCGTAATTTCAACCTCATTTCCATTAACTAATATTCGGTCCGGATTTACACTTCGATATAATTTCGGAAATTAATTTTGAGTTTCTAAAGGAGATTTCATTGGAAGATTATTACATTTGTGGCTTAAATATTCAATTATCAATTTTCAAATACAACTATTATGAGCATACCGGCAAATTTAAAGTACACAAAAGATCACGAATGGGTTAGCATCGAAGGAGACGTTGCAACTGTAGGAATTACTCATTTTGCTCAAAAAGAGTTAGGAGACATCGTGTATGTTGAAGTAGAAACTTTAGATCAGACACTTGATAAAGATGAGGTTTTTGGAACTGTTGAAGCTGTAAAAACAGTTTCTGATTTGTTCTTGCCTTTGACAGGAGAAATCATTGCTTTTAATGATAGTTTGGAAAGCGCACCTGAAACGGTAAACTCTGATCCTTACGGAGCTGGATGGATGATCAAAATAAAAATCGCTGATGCATCAGAAATTGATTCTCTTTTGTCTGATGAAGCTTATAAACAACTAATCGGTGCCTAAACAACTATTGCTTTGCTGGGCAATAATCTGTTCGGGAGTTATAACGTATTTCTGTCTCACAGATTCAAGTAACATTCCCGCAGTAAGTTTTCCAAGCATAGATAAAATTGTACATTTCTGTTTTCATTTCGGATTTACAATTTCCTGGATTTTGTTTTTCAAAAAAGAATTAAAAGGCAAAGAAGCGGATGATTTTAAAGCCTATCTCGTTTCGTTTATATTTTCGGTTTTTTTCGGAATTACGATAGAAATTCTGCAAAGTGTTTTTACGACCACCAGGGCAGCAGATGTCACAGACATTTTAGCCAATACAATTGGAGGTACAACCGCAATTTTTACAGCCATAGCTTTTAAAAAGCAAATCAATAAAATATAAGAAAATAAAGACCCGCTTCGGTGGGTTTTTTGTTGCCCGAAAATCAAGCGCAATAAACAGTATTTTTTTCTGAATTTTAAATGTATTTTTGTCGCCGGTGCTATGTAATTTCAAAATCATGAATGTTAAGCAATATTTAGATGCTACTTACTTAAAAACTGCTTCACAAGCCGGGCTTTCTGAAGCCGAAAATCTTGTTGTGGTTAAAGAAGCGATTGCTGAGGCAATTGCAGAAAGTTTTAAGCTGATTATGATTCGGCCCGAATATGTTGCTCTGGCGAAAGAATTAATTACGAAGGCCAATTCGACTTTGCTTATTGGTACCGTTATCGATTTTCCGGAAGGTAAATCAAATCTGGAAACAAAAATAAAAGAAGCCAACGAAGCGATTGAAAATGGCGCTGATGATCTGGATTTTGTTTGCAATTACGAAGCTTTTAAAAATGGCGACACTACTCTGGTGAAGGAAGAAATCCTGATTGGAACACAAATCGGACTGGCACATAATAAAACCGTAAAATGGATTATTGAAGTCGCCGCTTTGAGTGATAAAGAAATTATTCAGCTTTCTGCTTTGATAAAAAATGTTGTAATGTCAAATTTTAAAGAAGAAAATTACAGTGCTGTATTTGTAAAATCATCAACCGGATTTTTTAAGACAAAAGATAATTTGCCAAATGGAGCCACGATCCCTACTGTTATTATGATGTTGGAAAATGCATCACCTTTGCCGGTAAAAGCGGCCGGTGGCGTGCGATCTTACGATGAAGCCATAGAAATGATCCGTTTAGGTGTTAAACGCATCGGAACTTCCGCAGCAAAGGCAATTGCTAACGGAGAAAATACCTCAAATCAATATTAAATGAAAACCCAAACCTACTTGAATAAGATTTTTTTATCTTTTATTCTTACATTATCATCCTTATTTGCTTTTTCGCAGGAAAATAACAACTCCTCCATTGCACCTGCTTTTACATCGGAACAATTCCCTGTTTTTCCTAATTGTGAAAATTTGCAATCCAAAAAGCTGGAAAATTGTTTTTACAAAGAAGTTCAGGATTTTGTCTTTCATAATTTTGAAGTTCCCCAGCATCTGAAACAGTCAGATTATAAAGGAGAAGTGAAAGTTCTTTTTGAAGTGGACGAAAAAGGAGAATTCAAAGTGATTTATGTAAATGCAGCAGACGAACTATTGGTTCAGGAGTCAAAACGTGTTTTTGGTAAATTCCCTAAAGTAAAGCCATCCACTTATAATGGACAGCCAACATATTCCAAATATACCATTACAATAAATATACCTTTAAAAAGTGCTGATCAGATTGCAGAAGAAGCGCTGGCAGCGGCTCAGATTTTAAAACCGTTAGAAAAGCCAATGACGGAACTGGATAGTATTGTATATAAAAAATACAATAACCCGGAATTCGAAAGTCATCTGAATATCCCGTTTTCTCATAGCTATTATGCACAGTTTGATGGAGCCATGAATCAGGTAGGCAGTAATAATCATACCGCTTCCAAACCTTATACGTATGCTGAGGTTTCAAAATATTACAATTTAAAAGCGGTAAATGAATCGCTTCAGAAAAAAACATCCGGCTGGTTAGGAAGGAAATTCTGGAATGAGAATCTGGTTCAGATTCAGGGAGAAGATTATTGGCTGGCCTTAAATCCTATTCTTGATTTACAAATGGGTAAAGCATCCGATATTGATCCGTCTACTTATGTCAATACGCGAGCGCTGAATTTCAGAGGAGGTTTAGGGAAACAGATTAATTTTACCACCACAATTTTTGAAAGCCAGGGACGATTTGCAGGTTATTTTAATGATTATGCAGAATCGATAAAACCTTCAGGAGGAAATCCTGCGATTGTACCCGGAATCGGAATTGCCAAAAGATTTAAAACAGACGCTTACGATTTTCCTTTAGCGGAAGCCAATATTACGTATGCTCCAAGCAAGTTTTTTGATTTGCAATTAGGATATGGCCGAAATTTTATCGGAGATGGATATCGTTCACTGATTGAAAGTGACGGAGCGAGCCCGTATCCGTATTTTAAAATTAATACGAACTTCTGGAAGATTAAATATACCAACACCTATATGTGGCTTAAAGATGTTCGCCCCGATGTAACAGTCGAAAGAACATATGCGACAAAATTTATGGCCAATCATTATCTGAGCTGGAATGTTTCGAATAAACTGAATTTAGGCTTTTTTGAATCCGTTGTCTGGGCAGATACCAATAACAGAGGTTTTGATGTTAATTTCGTGAATCCGATTATTTTTTATCGTACTGTTGAATTTACATCGTCTTCCAAAAGTGGTAATGCGCTTTTAGCGATTACTTCAAAATACAAGTGGAACAATCAGGTTAATTTATACGGTCAGCTTTTGATTGACGAATTTTCATTCGGAGATGTAAAAGCGGGCGATAACAGCTGGAAAAATAAAATCGGATATCAAATTGGTGCCAAATACTTTAATGCGTTTAAAGTAAAGGATTTATTATTGCAGGTCGAATACAATCATGTACGCCCGTATGTGTACTCGCATAGTGCGGTAATTACCAATTATGCTCATAATAATCAGAGCATGGGACATCAATGGGGAGGAAACTTTGAAGAGCTTTTGGTAATCGGGCGTTACCATGCAGGACGTTATTATGCCGATGCCAAATTTACAGTTGGTACCAGAGGTTTGGATTTTGATACGGCAGAAGACAGTTTTAATTACGGTGGAAACATTTATAAAAATTATGACGAAAAACGCCCGTACGACAAAGGAGTAAAAGTCGGTCAGGGTAATAAAACAAATATTTTTATTGCAGATATTCAGGCAGGTTATTTAATAAACCCAATGACCAATCTGAAATTCTTCGGAAGTTTTATTTACAGGAATTTTGATCCTACACAGGAAACGGCAACTACTTTTAAGCAAAGTACCACCTGGTTTACGATAGGACTTCGTTCTGATATCTTTAACTGGTATTTTGATTACTAGGATATTTAATAAGATTTTTCGAAATGATTGTGTTAAAAATCTGCAAGTCCTTATTTTGTAAAGGTTTTATTGAAAAAAATCTAATTTTATAGGTTCTGATTCTATAATCAATTTGTACATTTGCACCACTCAAAAAAAATATTCAAACAATCACCATATTGAGCACTACTAAAAATACATTTTTATTAAAATCAATATTTCTCGATTTCAAAGAAATCACTAAAGCGGGTTTAGCCATTAGTGTTTTGTTTTCTTCTATTGCGGGATATTTGTTAGGTGTAAATGCTGAACACCCTTTTAGCTGGAGTGTTCTGGCAGTGTTGTCAATTGGCGGTTATTGCATGGTCGGTGCATCAAACGCTTTCAATCAGGTAATTGAAAAAGATATAGATGCGTTAATGGATCGTACCAAAAACCGTCCGGTTCCTTCGGGGCGTATGTCTTCAAAAATGGCTTTGGCTGTAGCAAGTTTGCTCACCATAGTCGGGATATCGTTGCTGTACACCATAAATGCAAAATCGGCAATGTTTGCCGCGATTTCAATTTTTTTATACACAAGCGTATATACACCTTTAAAAACGGTAACTTCGTTATCTGTTTTTGTAGGGGCTTTTCCGGGTGCAATTCCTTTTATGTTAGGATGGGTTGCTGCAACCGGAGATTTCGGTATAGAAGCCGGAACCTTATTTTTGATTCAGTTTTTCTGGCAATTTCCGCATTTTTGGGCAATTGGCTGGTTTTTATACGAAGACTATGAGAAAGCAGGTATCTTTATGCTTCCGACAGGAAAAAAAGATAAAGGAACCGCGATGCAGATTATGTTGTATACCATTTGGCTGATAATCGCTTCTTTATTACCCGTTTTAGGATATACAGGGCAATTGTTTATTACGCCAATTGCTGCGATTTTAGTTTTTTTGCTGGGATTATGGATGTTGTTTTATGCCGTACGACTGTATCAGCTGCGCACAGCAAAAGCTGCAAGAACATTGATGTTGGTCAGTGTATCGTATATTTCATTATTACAAATTGTATATATAGTAGATAAATTTTTAAGATAGGTTATGGAAATGACAATGAAAATAAGCGAAGAACAGGTAACGAAAGCAAAATCGGCAAAACTGATTTTGTTGTTCGCGATGGTCAGTATGACCATGATGTTTGCGGGGCTTACAAGTGCCTTTGTGGTGAGTAAATCCAGAGCAGACTGGTTGAAGAATTTCGAGCTGCCGTCGGCATTTTATTACAGTACGGTGGTGATTATGGCTTGCAGTGTGACTTTTTATCTGGCTAAAAAAGCAATTCAGAAAGATAACAGAAGCGCCACTACAGCATTACTTTTAGGGACATTGGCTTTAGGGATTTTATTTGTAGTTTTACAGTTTGTTGGTTTTGGGCAAATCGTAAAAAGCGGTTATTATTTTACAGGGGAAGGTAGTTCTATTACTACAACTTTTCTTTATGTGGTAACGGTTACGCACTTATTACACTTGGCTGGAGGGTTGATTTCACTTTTAATTATAATTTATAATCATTTTAAACAAAAATACAATTCGACTCAAACTCTTGGTATAGAACTAGGTGCGATGTATTGGCACTTTTTGGATTTATTATGGGTATATTTATTTTTATTTTTATATTTCTTTAAATAAGAAAAAAACGTAAATTTGGGAACTTTTTAACGAATATCTTTTATGGAAGCGACAGTTACTACTGCAAATAACGAAGAAAAAACTTGGGGAGGCGGAGATATCCAGCCATTAGGAGCAAGTTATGGTAAAATGATGATGTGGTTTTTTATCGTATCTGATGCCCTGACATTCTCTGGATTCCTTGCTGCTTATGGTTTTTCTAGATTTAAATTTATTGAAACATGGCCTTTGGCTGATGAAGTGTTTACTCACTTCCCATTTATGCACGGCGTTTCGGCTCCGATGTATTATGTAGCCTTAATGACTTTTATTTTAATTTTCTCCTCTGTAACGATGGTTTTAGCTGTTGATGCAGGGCATCAATTGAAAAAAACAAAAGTTGCAATTTACATGTTCTTAACTATTATTGGAGGTATCATTTTCGTTGGATCACAAGCCTGGGAATGGAAAAACTTCATTAAAGGAGAATATGGCGCAGTAGAAACAAAAGGAGGAAGCCTGTTGCAGTTTGTGGATAAAGAAGGTAAAAGAGTAGCTCTTGAAGAGTTTGCTGTAAAATTACCGGAACAAAGAGTAGCCCTTACAAGAGCAGAAGGTATGTGGTTTATGGAAGATGCAGAGTCAACACCAACTTATTCAGTTGCTGAGATTCAGGCAGGTTTCAAAGCGCACCCTGATTTGTTAATCAGAACAGAGAATCTTACTGCGAAAAAGAAAAAAACAGTTTTGACAAGAGCAGAATCTGAATCTCGTCTGAACGATGCAAGATATGTAGTAGAAGGAGCAAACTTAACCAGAAACGAATACGGAAGTAAATTATTTGCTGATTTCTTTTTCTTCATTACAGGATTCCACGGTTTCCACGTATTTTCAGGGATCATTATTAACATCATTATTTTCTTTAATGTGTTGGTTGGAACTTACGAAAAAAGAAGAAGTTACGAAATGGTAGAGAAAGTGGGTTTATACTGGCACTTTGTCGATTTAGTTTGGGTATTTGTATTTACAGTTTTCTACTTAGTTTAATTTTAGATTTTAATTATTATGTCACACGAGCACGTATCAAATACAAAAAGAATCTGGTTTGTTTTTGCATTATTGTCTGCAGTAACTACAGTAGAAGTGATTTTAGGTATTATTAAGCCTGAAAGTTTAGAATTTAATCATTTTTTAGGTTTGAATTTATTGAATTGGATATTTTATATCTTAACAATATTCAAAGCATATTATATTGTATGGGCATTCATGCACATGGAAGGTGAAAAAAGCAGCCTTAGATGGTCTGTTGTATCACCAGTTATTTTCCTGGTATTATATTTATTGTTTATTCTGTTGACAGAAGGACATTATATTTATGGGGTTTTTAAAGATTCTACTATTAAATGGAATTTTTAACATGATATTAATTCGAAAAGAGGCTCCGTTTTGCGGAGCTTTTTTTATTTTTGTACCTCAATAACTTCTACCGAAATAATGAAAAAAAATATCGTTCTCTTCGTACTTTTTGTTTTGCCAATCGTTGCCTATTTGTTTTTTGCATCCGGAGTAAATAGTTTTACAAAGCTCCCCGTCATAACACCTAAGATTGCTGATTTTGGCAATTGGAAATCTTTAGACGGCAAAAAAGTATCCCTGGATAAAAAGATAACGGTTTTGGGTTTTTCAGGTGCTGATATTTTGAACAATCGTGGTAATTATTTCAATTTAAATGAAAAGATTTATAAACGGTACCATGGTTTTGAAGATCTTCAGTTTGTGGTGCTTTGTCCGTTAGGGACAGAAAAAGAAGCTCAGAAACTCGTAGATGCATTAAAGCCCTTTACAGATGTCTCAGGGTGGAATTTTATTTTCGCTTCACCTGATGAAATCAAAACCTTTTATAAGCAGCTAAATTTAAAAGGAAAGCTGAAAGATGATTTAGGAACCTCCTATGTTTATATCATCGACAAAGAAAGAAATTTAAGAGGGAGAAAAGAGCAAAAGGACTATAAGGAAGGATATGATACTTTTCATCCGTCTCAATTGAGCAATGAGATGCTGGATGATTTTAAAATTATTCTGTATGAATATCGTGCTGCCCTTAAAAAGAATCACAATGCTACTAAACAACTATAAATTTCAATCATAATGTTTAAAAACAAATCATATATCGGGATTTCATTTATCATTTTAATCTTCGGAATTTACGCTATTCCAAAAATAGTAGACAGAGTAAAAAATGGAGAAGTGGTAAAAGGAAACCGTCTGGACAATGTTGGCCTGAAAAGTTCAAAATCAGATGCCAAATTACTGACAATCGGTCCGGCACCTAAATTTGAACTGACCAATCAGGACAACCTTAAAGTCTCAAATGAAACGTATAAAGGAAAAGTATACGTATTGGAGTTTTTCTTTACTACCTGTCCTTCTATCTGCCCAAAGATGAATTTGAGCATGCTGGAAATTGAAAAAACCTTTTTTGGCAATCCTAATTTCGGAATCGTATCCATTACAATCGATCCGGGACATGATACACCACAAATTCTGAAAGACCACGCTAAATTATTGGGGGTAAAATCGTCTAATTGGAATTTCCTGACGGGTGATAAAGCTACCATTATGGATTTGTCAAACAAAGGATTTAATCTGTATGCCGGAGAGAACGCTAAAGTTAACGGTGGTTTCGAGCATTCCGGTTTATTTGCTTTAATCGATAAAGATGGAAATATTCGTTGTCGTAAAGATGATTTCGGAAATCCGATTTTATATTACGACGGATTAGATAAAAAAGGAGTTAGAGATATTCAGGAAGACATTAAAATATTATTAGCAGAATAAAATGGAAGATCAGTCATTAGAAAAAAAGTTTAGCAAATTTATTGTTGCAGTATCCATTGTGATTCCGCTTGTAGTTGCTATTTTATTTGGGGTTAAGTTAAAAGATTTGGGAATACAGGTAGAACCTCTTTCGTTCCTGCCTCCAATTTACGCTGCCACAAATGGTGTTACAGCTATTGTTTTGGTTTGGGCTGTATTGGCTATTAAAAAAGGAAAACGTAAACTTCACGAGCGCTTAATGACTTTTGCCATTGCATTGTCGGTTGCGTTTCTGGTAATGTATGTGGCGTACCATATGACTTCTAATTCTACTAAATTTGGTGGTGAAGGCGTAATACGGTATGTGTATTTCTTTATTTTAATTACTCATATTTTATTGTCAGTTGCAATCATTCCATTGGTATTGATTTCTTACGTAAGGGCTTTGTCCCAGAGTTTTGACAGACATAAAAAAATAGCTAAAATAACATTCCCGCTTTGGTTGTACGTTGCTGTAACCGGTGTTGTGGTATACTTAATGATATCTCCGTATTATGTTTAAAATGGAAAATAGAATAAAGAATAAAGAAAATAGAATGGCAAATAGAAATAGATTCGTGAATTTTTTCTCAACGAAATGCTTCTATTTTCTTTTCTCTATTTTCTTTTCTCTGAGCGCAAACGCGCAATGTGCCATGTGTCGTGCTGCTTTGGCAGGTGATAGTAACATTAAAAAAGCTGAGGCTGTAAACGACGGAATTGTTTACCTGATGGTAATTCCCTATTTATTGGTTGGCGTAATCGGAATTCTGATTTACAGAATGTACCAGTCAAAAAAGAAAAAGGCAGAATAAATATTCTGCCTTTTTTTGTTCCTTATTTTAATCCGTCAACCGATACATTTACCGTTCCGTTTATTTTGATGAAAGCAATAATCGCCTGATTGGTGAGCTGAATTTTATCAAATTGAATATCGTCCATTTTTCCATTGACAAAAACACCCGGCATAGGAGAGTAATTTTTAAGATAGGCAGCCATGCTTTTTTTACCTTCTTCTAAGTTAGGCTGTATCGAATAACGACAGCTTTCTTCCATTTTTCTTAGTACCAATCCTTGAGCGAGCCAGCTAGCAGTGCGCATTAACTTGCTTTTCGTATCTAATACGTAATCTAATTTATCAAAATAGATCTCTTTGGTTTGTGGGTTGTATTGAGGAAACCCATTCAGGTAAATGGTTCCGTTTATGGACCCTAAAACATCCAGGGCAATTACCATTTTGTCGTTTTTATGCCAGATGGCTACATTTTTTACCGTAATCTTTTTGCTTCCCGATCCAAATTCCTGGCCGGCAAAATTTTTGGTCATGATTTTAGAAGCGTCCATATAAGTCGAAATGGCTGCAATATTCGCAGAAATCTGATTTGGAATTTTGGCTACGGGTTTCAAAACAATTTTGCTGGCATTAAATTTAGATTCAGGCTGTTTACCAACGATGGTTTCCATGTTACATTTCATCCCCATATCCAGTAAAAACTGATCGTTTTTAAGTTTGGCATTCGTAGAATAAACTTCAACAGGAACAATTCGTAACCAGCTTTCGTAAGTATCACTCATTTGAAAAGGCGTACATATTTTTTCTAAAGCGGCTAAGACATTCGGTTTAAAATCCATCGATTTCTCAATAGCATCATCTATGCTTTTTTCAATTTTGGATTTAAAAATGGAAATCGCCGGATTTACTAAATAAGTGATAGGAAGGCTTTTTCCAAAAACCATCATGGTCGGGCTCTCATTCCAGTCCAGCGATTTGAATTCGGTTTTGGTGTTTAACTTCCAGTTAGTCAGCGCTACTTCACTTGATAATGTGATTACTCCGTTTAAATTAAATTCGCGGACATCATAAAGTTCAATTCCCAGTTTTTTGGTGCCGATCCTGTATTTAACAGTTGCTTTTAGAGGCAGAACCGTTTTTATCTTTTTATCCGGATTGGCAGGATCATTTTGAATTTTTATTGGAGCCAGTTTCCAGATTTTCATTTCAATATCATCATCTTCGATATTGTTGTCTTCATAAATTAAACCATTTAAAATTGAATTCGTCTGGTTTTCAATATCATTAAGCTTAACCGTGATCGGTAAGTTTATAAAAGAGGGATTGCTATCGTAAACCAGCGGACTTGCATCGTCCGGCTCCGGTTTTAAAGTTTCTAATTTCTGGGAGGTAGAACAGCTTGTAACAGCTGTAAGTACTGTAAATAAAGAGATAATTGACAAAAACTTCATCGTTGGGATTTTTTTTATTGATGCAAAATTAAGAAAAGAATTATATTATCTTAAAAAGTGTAACAATTGATAAGGAATTGAGTCTTATTGTAATAACTAAACGGAATTATTAACGTTTTCTTATGGTAAATTACTTATAAAAAATGTTATTATTGTTTTTAAATTTAACAATCCATGATCGAAATCAAAGATTTGCACAAGTCCTATAAAATGGGAAGTTCACAATTACATGTGTTAAAAGGGATTAATTTTAATATCGCAGAAGGGGAACTGGTAGCGATTATGGGTTCTTCGGGATCCGGTAAGTCCACACTTCTGAATATTTTGGGAATTCTTGATGAGGCCGATTCAGGGAGTTATATTTTAGATAAAACACCAATAAAAAACCTGAACGAAACGATAGCTTCAAAATATCGTAATAAGTTTTTAGGATTCGTTTTTCAGTCTTTCAATTTAATCAATTACAAAACCGCACTTGACAACGTTGCTATGCCCTTGTATTATCAGGGAGTAAAAAGAAAAGAACGTTACGATATAGCGATGAAATATTTGGAGAAAGTAGGTTTAGGATCGCATTCGCACCACTTACCAAATGAACTCTCCGGAGGTCAGAAACAACGTGTTGCTATTGCGAGAGCATTGGCTTCCAACCCAAAAGTATTGTTAGCAGATGAGCCTACGGGGGCTTTAGATACCAAAACTTCCTATGAAGTAATGGAACTTATTCAGGGAATTAACGATGAAGGTAAAACAATCCTTATCGTTACCCATGAGCCGGATATTGCCGCAATGTGCAAAAGAAATGTGGTCCTGAAAGACGGATTAATTATCGACGATAAAATGGTAGAACAAGTTAGAGCTACATCTTATGTTTAATATTGAACGCTGGCAGGAAATATTTGAAGCCATTTCTAAAAACAGGTTAAGAACTTTTCTGACCGGGATTTCTGTAGCTTCGGGAATTTTTATTTTGGTGATATTGCTGGGTGCCGGTAAAGGACTTCAGAACGGAATTGAAAAACAATTCGAGCGTGATGCTGCGGGAATTATAGAGGTTTGGTCCGGTACCACTACCAAAGAGTATAAAGGGCTGAATCCCGGAAGACAAATTCAGTATCGGGATGCTGATTATAAACAATCTGTACAGAAATTTGATGACAAGTTAGATTTAAGAGCATCAACTTATAATTACTGGGGAGCGCCATTTTCGTACGGAAAAGAATCAGGAAGTTATCAATACAGAGGAGTTACTCCGGATTATGGCGGAATTGAAAATCTAACAATAGTTCAGGGACGATACATAAACAGTAAAGATCTGGCCAACAATGAAAAAGTGGCTTGTATTGGAATGAAAGTTAAAACAGATTTGTTTAAGGATAAAGATGCTTTAGGCAAGGAAATCATAATCAACGGCATCAATTTTAAAGTAGTTGGGATTTTTACAGATCCCGGAGGAGAAAGAGAAGAAACGAGAGCCTATTTGCCTTTAACTACTGTACAAAGGGCTTTTGGGAATGGAGATAAAATTAGTAATCTGTTTTTTACAATGAAAAAAACAGATAATTATGACGAAGCTTTAGCTCAGTCTGAAAAATTCACAAAAGATTTAAAGGATTTGCTAAAAAGCAGAAATACCGTTGCGCCTGATGATGATGGCGGTATCGGTGTTTATAATTCTGTTAAGGATGCCAAGCAATTTTATGATTTAAATCTCTATATCAGATTGTTTTTTTGGTGGGTTGGTATTTGTACCATTATTGCCGGAGTTGTGGGTGTAAGTAATATTATGCTTATTATAGTTAAAGAAAGAACAAAAGAAATTGGAATTAGAAAAGCCCTGGGAGCTTCTCCGTTTTCTATTATTTCGATGATATTGCACGAGTCTATTTTTATAACCACAATTGCTGGTTTTGTTGGGTTGCTGGCAAGTTTATTATTGCTGGAATTTGTTGGGCCAATGGTGCAGAGTGAATATTTTCAAAATCCTGAAGTCGATTTTAGTGTGGCTTTAACCACGCTTGTTTTACTGGTATTTGCGGGAGCGCTTGCCGGATTTTTCCCAGCTTACAGAGCGGCCAAAATTAAACCTATTGTAGCACTTAGAGACGAATAATTATGTTTAAAAAAGATAATTGGGACGAAATTTTACAGGCTTTAACAGCCAATGTTTTCAGAACGGTTCTAACTGCTTTTGGGGTATTTTGGGGAATATTTATTCTCGTAATATTACTTGCTGCGGGGAATGGCCTGGAAAATGGAATTAAAAAAGGGTTTGACGGAATTGCCACCAATACCATGTTTATGTGGAGCCAGACCACGTCAAAAGCTTATAAAGGATTGCCTAAAACACGCCGATATGATTTTAGAAATAGTGATGTAGCGGCTTTAAAGGCGTCATTTCCGGATTTGTTATATGTTTCGCCACGTAATCAGCTGGGAGATTTTAACGGAACAAATAATGTCGTACGCGGAACAAAAACTTCTTCTTTTACCATTTATGGTGATTATCCCGAGTTGATTAAACAACAACCCATGGATATTATCAAAGGACGTTTTATAAATCAGCAGGATATTAATGAGAGAAGGAAAATTGCTGTAATTGGAAAAGGAGTTATTAGCGAACTTTACGGAAAAGAAGAAGAGGCAATCGGAACTTATATAAAAGTAAATGGCATTAATTTTATGGTTGTAGGGGTTTATCACTCTAAACAACAAGGAGGAAATGCAGAACAGGAACAAAAAAATATATTTATCCCGTTTACTACCTTTCAGCAAGCTTTTAATTATGGAGATAAAGTAGGGTGGATGGCCCTAACGGCAAAGGACGAAACATCAATTACATCTTTAAAACCAAAAATTTTAGAATTAATTAAATCGCTTCATTCCGTAAATCCTACGGATGACAGAGCCGTTGGAAATTTTGATTTATACGAACAGTTTAACAAAGTGCAAAGTTTATTTAGTATTCTTAATATTATAGCTTATTTTGTAGGAACTTTGGTCTTGATTTCCGGAGTAATTGGTATTTCAAATATTATGCTTATTGTAGTTAAAGAACGTACTAAGGAAATAGGAATCCGCAGGGCATTGGGAGCAACACCTGCTGCTATTCGCGGACAAATTTTATCAGAAGCAATATTTCTAACCATTATTTCGGGCATGCTGGGTATTGCCGTCGCAACCGGAATTATAGCATTGCTGAATATGTTTTTAGATTCAATGCCGCCGGGAAGTAATACGATGTTTTCTAACCCAAGCGTAGATTTAGGAGTTGTATTTGTAGCATTATTAATATTAGTAGGGTCTGGTTTGCTGGCAGGATTTATTCCGGCTCAGACCGCAATCAATGTAAAGCCGGTAGATGCTTTGCGAACAGAATAGAATTATCAATCAAAAAATAATCGATTAAACCAAAAACAAATGAAAAAAGGAGTAACAGTAACTATTTTAATTTTTATTGCTGTAGTTTTCTTTGGCGCATTATATTATTTATACGCTAAAAATCAGGAGTCACCAATTGTCTTCAAAACTGAAAAAGCAGAAATTAAAACGATTGTAAAAAATACTATTGCCACCGGTAATATTCAGCCCGACGAAGAGGTTCTAATCAAGCCAAACATTTCGGGAATTATCGAGGAAGTGTATATCAAGGCTGGTGAAAAAATCAAGGCAGGTGATATGATTGCAAAAATCAGGGTTGTGGCCAATGTTTCTAATGTAAGCAGCACGCAAAATCAGGTGCAAACCGCTAAAATTGCTTTAGATAATCAGGAGAAAATTTATAAAAGACAAAAAACGTTGTTCGATAAGGATGTTATTTCGGCCAACGATTTTGATGCTGCACAACTGGCTTATACCCAGGCTAAGCAAAATTATTCAGCAGCAAGACAAAGTTTGGATATCGTAAAAACAGGAACAACAACTTCTTTAGGAAGTTATGCCAATACCCTAATTCGTTCAACGGTAAACGGAATGGTTTTAGCAGTTCCGGTAAAAGTAGGAAATCAGGTGATTGAAAGTAATAATTTTAATGAAGGAACTACAATTGCCAGTGTTGCCGATGTGGGAAGAATGATTTTTGTTGGAAAAATTGACGAATCTGAAGTTGGTAAAATCAAAGAAAGAATGCAGATTGAAATTACAGTGGGCGCCATTGAAAATAAAAAATTTGATGCAGTTTTAACAGATATAGCTCCAAAAGGTGTAGTAGAAAATGGTGCGATTCAGTTCGAAATTAAAGCTTCCTTGGAAAACAGGGATGCAACTTTTATCAGAGCCGGCTTAAGTGCCAATGCTTCCATTATTTTAGAAAAAGCGGATAAAGTGCTGGCCATAAAAGAATCACTGGTTCAATTTGACAAGAAAACACAAAAACCTTATGTTGAAATTGAAACTGCTCCTCAGAAATTTCAAAGAAAAGATTTAGTTTTGGGAGTGAGTGACGGAATATATGTTCAGGTGAAAAGCGGGATCAAAAAATCAGATAAAATCAAAATCTGGAATCAGGGTTTGATTACTGAAGGTGAGAAAAAATAATCCGAACGCAAAAAAGAGGTTTTGCAGTTTTAAAAAATGTTAAATTTGTGCAGTATCTTTACTGTGCTTCATTCAAAATATATGAAAATAAATAAATATAATAGTCTTGTTTTTGCTATGTTGTTTGGGTTTGGTTTATCAGGCCAGGCACAGACAAAACAATGGACATTAGAAGAATGTGTTCGTTATGCATTGGATAATAATATAACGATAAAATTATCAGAACTAGATGTAAAAAATGCAGTAATTGATAAAAGAGGGGCATTAGGAAGTTACCTTCCATCAGTAAACGGAAATGCTTCCCACTCCTGGAATATTGGTTTGAACGTTAACCCGGTTACCAATATTGCAACCACCCAAACCACCCAATATTCTTCATTAGGAGTGAATGCAGGTGTTGACATCTATAAAGGATTGCAAAATCAAAATACGTACAGAAGAGCGAAGCTTTCTATTATCTCGTCACAATATCAATTGGTTAAAATGCAGGAAGATGTCTCCTTAAATGTAGCCAATGCGTTTCTGGAAATTCTTTTTAACAAAGAAAATTTAAAAGTAAAAAAAGAACAGCTTTCTATTGATCAGAAACGTTTGGCCCGTTCTGAAGAAATGGTCAATGCAGGAACAATTCCGCGTGGTGATTTATTTGATTTAAAAGCTACTAATGCAACAGATCAGCAGGCAATTATTGTGGCTGAAAACAGTTTGCTGATTTCTAAATTAAGCTTGGCCCAGTTGTTACAATTAAAAGATTTTACAGATTTTGATGTAATTGATGATACGAATGCTAAAGATGAAAACGGCATCCTTTTGCAAAGTCCGGATGACATATACAACAAAGCCAAAGAAATAAGAACAGATTTAAAAATAGCACAAACCAATCTGGAAATTGCCGAAAAAAATGTTTCGATTGCAAAAGGAGCTTATCAGCCTACACTTAAAGGATTTTATCAATTTAGTACCAGTGCCAGTTACAGTGACAGAACCGGATCGGATGCAAATGGTAACCCGATTACTTTTGGCCCGGATCCTATTTTTACCCAATTTAGCGATAACAAAGGTCATAATTTTGGATTTCAATTAAATGTTCCAATTTTTAATGGGTTCTCTGCCAAAAATAATGTGGAGCGTAATAAAGTAAGTTTTGAAAAATCTAAAATAGATTTAGAGCAAAAAAGTTTAGATTTGCAGCGTAATGTTTATACGGCTTTTACAGATGCAAAAGGAGCTTTAAATACTTATGAATCTTCAACGGTAACTTTAGAGGCAAGACAACAGGCATATAATTATGCGAAAGAAAAATACGATGTAGGTTTAATGAACTCATTTGATTTTACACAAGCACAAACTTTGTTAACCAACGCGCAATCAGATGTTATAAGAACGAAATACGATTATATTTTTAAAATTAAAATACTTGAATTCTACTTTGGAATTCCAATTATTCCAATTATCACAAAATAATTTACTATGTCAAAAAAAACAATTTATTTCTTAGTGGGTGGTGCAATAATTTTTATTGCCATTTTAATTGGTCTTTCGAAATCGGGAGCAATAGGAAATAAGGATGAAGGAAAAGAAGTAGAAATTTCTAAAGTAACAGCTTCAACTATTGTTGAGACCGTTTCGGCAACAGGAAAAATTCAGCCGGAAATTGAAGTAAAAATCTCACCGGAAGTTTCGGGTGAGATTATTTTGTTAAATGTAAAAGAAGGGCAGGTAGTTAAAAAAGGAGATTTATTAGTTAAAATAAATCCTGATTTATATACCTCAAGTTATAACCGTTCCGTATCCAATCTGTCTGGAACAAAGGCAGGTTTAACACAATCTGATGCATCTTATAAAGAGGCAAAAGCAAATTACGACCGAAATAAAACCTTGTATGATAAAGGCGTTATTTCAAAGTCAGATTGGGATAAAGCAATTGCTTCTTTTGAAGTCGCTAAAGCAACGAAACAAAATGCCTATTTTACAGTTCAAAGTGCTGCTGCATCTGTAAATGAAGCAAAAGATAACTTAGGGAGAACTACCATTTATGCTCCTGCTGACGGAACTATTTCTGTATTGAATGTAGAGCTTGGCGAACGAGTTTTAGGAACGCAACAAATGGCAGGAACAGAGTTGTTGAGAGTAGCAAACCTTAACAATATGGAAGTTGAAGTTGATGTGAATGAAAATGATATCGTAAAAATTAAAATTGGAGACGAGGCAAATGTTGAAGTTGATGCTTATTTAAAGAAAAAATTTAAAGGAATTGTAACCAGTATTTCTAACTCTGCAAGCAGTACATTAACATCAGATCAGGTAACAAATTTCAAGGTTAAAGTTAGAATTTTAAAAGAATCTTATCAGGATTTATTAGAAGGCAAGCCAGATACATATTCGCCTTTCAGACCCGGAATGACGGCAACAGTTGATATTATTACAAAAACAAAATCGAATGTTTTGGCAGTGCCAATTAGTTCTGTTGTTGTTAAATCCGATACCACAGCGGTAAAAGATTTTAAAGTAGAAGATCCTAACGAAGATAAAAAAGCAGCACCAAAAAGCGATAAAAAATTCGAATGTGTGTTTGTGAAATCAGGAAATAAAGCCAAAATCAGAATTATCAAAACGGGGATTCAGGACGATACCAATATAGAAGTAATGTCTGGCCTGAAAGCGGGTGACGTTGTAATCACAGGGCCTTACACAACGGTTTCCAAGGACTTGAATTCCGGTGATAAGGTAAAGCTTAAAAAGGCAGATTCGGCTAAGAAATAACCAATCAGAATATGATTATTGCACTTAGCTGCGGACCTACTCAAGAAATACTTTTCAGCCTTTTTGGAGGTTTTATCGGGGCAGCGATATTTGTTGTATACGCGCACTATAAAATGTACAAAACAAAATATTACAGCGAAGAATATGTTTATTTTTCCGTAGTTAGAAAGCTGTTCATCTATTTAGGATTTTTAATCGTAAATCTATGTTTTGCTACTCTCTTATTTTGGATATTTACATTTGCTTTGACTTTTGTCTTTACATAATTTTTTAATTTTAAATATAAACATATTGTCTTTTATTCTCAATATCGAAACGGCTACGAAAAATTGTTCTGTGTCAATTGCAAAAAATGGTGAAACCATTTTATGTAAAGAAATTGCTGAAGAAGGTTATTCACACGCCGAAAAACTACATGTTTTTATTGAAGAAGTACTTGAAGAATCAGGGACTTCCGTACATGATTTGGCAGCAATAGCCGTAAGTCAGGGGCCGGGATCTTATACCGGCTTGCGAATTGGCGTTTCCGCAGCAAAAGGGCTGTGTTTTGCATTAAATATCCCATTGATTGCGGTAGACACCTTACTGACTTTGGCCTCTCAGGCTAAAATTTCAGATGGAAAAATCATTCCAATGCTGGATGCAAGAAGAATGGAAGTATACAGTGCCGTTTTTAGCGCGGGATTAGAAACCGAAAGACCCGTTCAGGCAGAAGTGATAGATGAAAATTCGTTTCAGGATATTACTGAAACTGTTTATTTTGTTGGCGATTGTGCCGAAAAATGCAAGCCAGTCCTGACTAAGGAAAATTTTGTTTTTTTAGAATACATCAAATATCCTTCAGCGGCTGCAATGAGTAAAATTAGTTATGATAAATACAAAATAAACGACACCGTAGATGTCGCTTATTTTGAACCTTATTACCTGAAAGATTTTATCATGACTACGCCAGCTAAAAAACAGTAAAAGTATTTTATTTTTGAAGCGTGTACGGCTGAATCGCAATTCCCGCTTCATCTAATGCAGTTTTGCAATTTTCTAAGGTCTGAGCAAAAACAACTCCGAAATTTTCGTTTTTAGCCCATGGACGTACAGAAAATTCAATAGAACTTGCAGTTAAATTTTTAACGAAAACCTCAGGTGCTGGATTTTTAAGTACTTTAGGATTGGTGTTTAAAACATTCAAAAGCACTTCCTTTGCTTTTTTAATATCTGAATCGTACGAAATAGCAAAAGTTAAATCAGCTCTTCTTTCTCCCTGCATCGAATAATTAATAATCGTTCCGTTTGACAATGCGCCGTTAGGTACAAACACAGTTTGATTGTTGGCGGTCAGCATTTTAGTTACGAAAATCTGAATCTCAACTACAGTGGCTATAACGCCCTGAGCCTCAATTGTGTCTCCCACTTTAAAAGGTTTGAAAACGATAATTAACATTCCGCCGGCAAAATTAGAAAGCGAACCTTGCAGAGATAAACCAACAGCAAGACCCATTGCTCCTAAAATGGCAACAAATGATGATGTCTCAATTCCTAATTTTGAAATGAAAGTAACAAACAATAAAATTCGGAGTGCCCATATCAGGATGTCCGAAAGAAATTTTGTTAAAGTAGGATCTAAATTTCTTTGTACCATTACCTTCGTAATAAGTCTGTTTATTAATCTGATGGCGTAGATACCAACAAATAAAATAATAAAGGCAGAAACTAGTTTAAGAGAATAATCAACTAATACGTCAGCATATTTCGTGACGTAATTGCTAAACTGATTTGGATCAAGGTTCATGTTTTTTCGAATAAAAAAACCTTCTCAAAAGAGAAGGCGTATTAATGCTGCAAATATAGATATATTTATTTTATAAGAAAAAATCAGTCCTTATTCCTTAGGAGGAATAGTATCAATAATTTCGTCTGTTGCAGTTGTTGTTGTTTCACTGGCATCTATTACCGTTTCAGGGATTATAGTTTTAGTCTCGCCGGAAACTTCGCTTGTTTTTTCTTTTACAGAATCGATTACATCACTTATTGATTCTGAGGCTTTTTCTACATATTCACTCACTGTTTCTTTTGCCTGATGTGCGTATTCAGCCGCACTTTCAAGGATTGGTTCTGAGGCTTCTTTGGCTTTTGCAATAGTCTCTTCAGCAAAAGCTTCTGCTTTGTCGATATAAGGAGCAGCGGCTTCTTTAGCGTGATCAAAAGTGGTTTCTGCCTGATTGGCCAAATCTGTAACTGAATCTTTGGCTGAGCCAAATAAATTCTTAAAGAATGAAGATAATCCCATAGTTTCTGGTTTTTGATTAGTTTATATTACAATATTAACTATTTCTACAGAATTTATAGTATTATAAGTGGAATAATTTACTGAAAATTAGGGAGATATGATTTTATGAAAAAAGCGCCTTAATAAAAGGCGCTTCCGTTTTTTTATGCATTTATCGCTTCTACTTTAATAGCTTCATCGTTCAGCATGCTTTTCAGCATATTTTCGATACCGCTTTTAAGCGTAAAAGTAGAAGAGGGACAGCCACTGCAGGCACCCTGCAAAATCACTTTTACGGTTTTGTCATTTTCATTATAAGAATCAAAAGCAATATTTCCTCCGTCAGCTGCTACTGCCGGTTTTACATATTCTTCCAGGATGTTAATGATTTGTTGGGAAGTCACGTCTAATTTGTCAAAAGCTTCATCTTTGGTGATATCGTTTTTTGTTGCAACTTCAATTAAAGTTTCATCTAGAACAGTTCCTCCGTTTTCGATAAACTGTTTGATAAAAGTTCTGACTTCAAGTGTGATTTCCTGCCAGTCATTAATGTCATATTTGGTTACGGAGATGTAGTTTTCATCTATAAAAACCTCTTTCACGTATGGAAATTTAAACAATTCTTTTGCCAATGGAGAAGAAGCGGTCTGATCGATATTTTTATATTCTACAGCGTTTCTGGTCAGCATTCTGCTTACAACAAATTTTAGTGCAGAAGGATTTGGAGTTGATTCACCATAAACGGTAATCGGTTGCTTTTTTGCAGCGTTTTCGTCGATTTTTATAATAACGCCGCCTTTGTCTACAAATGCTTCAATTTGTTCTGCAACGGCATCTTTTACGTCATCCCATTCTACGATACTATATCTTTCAATAGCAATAAAATTACCGGAGATATAAACTGTTTTTACAAACGGAAGATAGAACAATTGCTGTGCCAGGGGTGAAGCTTGTGCTTCATCGATATTTTTAAATTCAAAATTTTGATTCTGAGTAATGAAATCCTCAAACTCAAACTTTAAAATAGTTGGATTTTGAGTTTCTTTTATAGTGATTTTTGTCATGAGCTGTATTTTTTGGCAAATTTAGTAAAGTTATTTTCTACTAATACCTATATTTGGTTTTTTAATAAAATAATTAAGACTCTTTTCAAATTAATCGTATTAAAATAGAAGAGTCAAAAATATATTTAAACAAAATTGCCTTTATGGAATTTAGAATCAAGGTTTTATTTATTTTTTTGGTTACCTCTTTATACGCTTATTCACAAGAAGGCATTCCGGTTTATTCAGACTATTTATCAGACAATTATTATCTAATCCATCCTTCTATGGCGGGAGCGGCCAATTGTGCAAAAATACGATTGACAGCCAGAAAGCAATGGTTTGGACAGGAAGATGCGCCTTCTCTTCAGACGTTAAGTTTTAATGGAAGGATAGGAGAGCGTTCCGGAGCCGGAATTATTGTCTTTAATGATAAAAATGGATACCATTCGCAAAAGGGACTGAAGCTTACTTATGCACACCATATTATGTTTTCAAGAGATGAAGTTGATTTGAATCAGCTTTCCTTTGGTATCAGCGGCGGAGTAATTCAGAGTCAGTTAGACGAAACGCAATTTGGAACTACTTTTGATCCCGTTGTCTTCGGATCTATTCAGAAAGATTCTTATTTCAATGTCGATTTTGGAGCATCGTATAATTATTTGAACTTTTATGCGCATGCTACTGTTCAGGGTGTTTTAGAAACCAGAAGGGAATTATATACAGAGTATGAAAGTAATAATTTGAGAAAGTATCTCCTGAGTGCAGGATATGTTTTTGGTAAAAGAGAAAGTATGACATGGGAACCTTCCGTTTTATTTCAGCTCTTTGATGAGACGAAGGAAAAATCAATAGATGTAAATTTAAAGGCCTATAAAAATATGGATTTCGGAAGCTTATGGGCTGCCTTATCGTACAGACGAAGTTTTGATGGCGCACAATATAGTGCCGGAAGCGGGGTTGCTTCTCAAAAATTACAATATATTACACCTATTATAGGTTTAAATTATAAAAATTTCATGTTTGCTTATACGTATTCTCAAGTTACGGGAGATGTGAAATTTGATACCGGAGGTTATCATCAGATTACTTTAGGAATCAATTTGTTTTGTAAAAAGGAACGTTACGATTGTAATTGTCCTGCTATTAATTAAAATCTTTTGTTATGTTAATTAAATCTGTAAACGGAAAATCTCCATCCATTCCTGAGGATTGTTATGTGGCCGAAAATGCAACTATTGTTGGAGACGTTACTTTTGGAGATTCCTGCAGCGTTTGGTTTAATGCTGTTATACGCGGTGATGTGCATTTCATTAAAATCGGAAACAAAGTCAATATTCAGGATGGTGCCGTTATTCACTGTACCTACCAAAAACATCCGACTATTATAGGGAATAATGTTTCGATAGGTCATAATGCAATTGTTCATGGCTGCACGGTTCACGATAATGTTTTAATCGGAATGGGAGCGATTGTAATGGATAACTGTGTCATAGAAAGCAATTCTATCATTGCAGCAGGAGCCGTTTTAACACAAAATACGGTTGTCACTTCAGGAAGCATTTATGCAGGCGTTCCGGCAAAAAAAGTAAAAGAGATTGATCAGTCTGACTTCGCGGGAGAAATCGAGCGTATTTCTAACAATTATGTCATGTATTCGGGCTGGTTTAAAAACGAAGAATAAATTATAAAGAAATTTATAAAATCCAAAAAATAAATTCCAAATTCCAATCTTGACGTATTGGGATTTGGAATTTATTTTTTAAGATTATAAATTGATCTTCTCGAAGAAAGCAGTTTTATAGCTTTCACTAATAGGAATTCTTTTATCACTAATCAGGACTTTATTTTTCTGAATTGATTTTACATGTTTTATGTTAATGATATAAGATCTGTGAATTCTTGAAAACCCTTTGCTGGAAAGTAAATTTTCTAATTTGATTAAACTGATTAAGGTCAGTGTAAATTTATTATCTGTCGTATAAATTTTTACGTAATCTTTCAGCCCCTCGATAAATAAGATCTCCGAAAAATTCATTTTTACATTTTCGTATTCTGCTCTAACGAACATAAAATCCTGTTCTGATTCCGGAGTTGTAGTGGTTTCAGTAATGTTTTGAAGTGCAGCCGCCGGATTTAAAATCTGTTGCGCTCTTACGACTGATTTTAAGAAGCGGTGAAAAGGAATTGGTTTTACCAAATAATCAACAGCACCAAGATTGAAGCCTTCAACAGCATAATCGGAATAGGCAGTAGTAAAAATAATCAGAGGTTTTTTTTCGATTGTATTCAGAAATTCAATTCCCGAGAAATGCGGCATCTGAATGTCCAAAAAAATTAAATCGACATTGTTCTGATTGATAAAAGAAACAGCATCGATGGCATTGTTGAACGTACTAACCAATTCGAGCGAATCTATCTTTCTCACAAAATCTTCTAATAATTCAACCGCTAACGGTTCATCGTCTATAATTACACATTTCATCTGTTGGAAATTAGATTCTTAAATTTGTTTTGGTGCTCAAAAGTAGTTTGAAACCCCTAAAATAAGTTTTAAAGTTTTCATAAAAAACGTTTTACGGCTTAAATTACCCGCTTACAATAATAGTTTTGCTTAATGTATAACCATCTGTTAAATTGCCTGTTAGGGTGGCTAATTCATTTGTCAGGCTATCGGAAAACACATTGTCTTTTGTGTTTGATGTGTCGGCCTGTCCATGAGAAGCATAATTGGTACTTGAATATACGGCACTGGAAACATTTTCGGGAAATGCAATTTGAGTGACCAATAAAGAAGTGCCGCTGCTTGTTAAAACTTCAACATGTATATGTGGTGCTCTGCCCTGATACCAGCCCGGAAAAATCGAAAGAAAAGAGGCTTCACCTTTAGAATCTGTCGTTTGCCTGCCTCTCAGAAAATGAACTGATGTATAATCTGTTTGCTGCATTGTAGTTCCTCCATATTCCGAATAGTTCCCGTCTTTATCGCAATGCCAGACATCAACCAAAACGCCCGCTAGGGGCAAGCAGTTATTGTTTTTGTTTTCGATCGTTAAATTAATAAGAAGGGCGATTCCGATTCGATCCGATTTGATGTTTTCTAAAACTAACTGACTTGGCGTTTTAATAGGGAAAGGGCCTTTGGTTTCAGAAGGGGAAACGGTACAGGTTCCATCATCGGAAGCGTTGACATCAGTGTTGTTATTGTCATCTTTAGAACAGGATTCTAATAATTTGGCAGCGGTTGCTAATGAAGCAATTCCTAAAATACCATTTCGGATAAACTTTTTTCTGTCCATAACGTTCTTAATTTATTGCGGTTTGAATACTGTCTAATTTTAAATTTAAATGTACACGATAGAATTTACTGTCCTGATTGATGGTAAGTTCATGTGCATTTGGATAAAGTAAGTCCAGGCGACTTTGAATATTTACTAATCCGATTCCTGAATTTTCAGGGTCTTTGACATAATGTTCGATCGTGTTTTCGATCCAGAAATCAAGGTTGTTGTCTAATATGAAAATTTTGATTTTTACATGGGCGGCACCTTTATAGTCCGTACCATATTTAAAAGCATTTTCTACAAAAGAAATCAGCAGCAAAGGTTCAATAAACTGATGACGGGTATCGCCATGGACATTTATAACAATGTCCTCAATGTTGTTAAGCCTGAGTTTTTGCAATTCGATGTAATTCTGAATGTAGTTGATTTCTTTTTCTAAAGCCACCGTTTGATTGTCTGTTTCATACAGCATATACCGCATTAATTCAGATAATGTCACGATGGCATCAGGGACCAAATCAGATTTCTTGTGTGCCAGTGAATAGATACTGTTTAATGAATTGAATAAAAAGTGCGGATTGGTTTGTTTTCGCAAATAAATCAATTCAGTATTAGTCCTATGGGTTTCGGCAATTAATTTGTTTTGCTGGTTGTTGTAAAATTCAGTTAATGTTCTGATAATAGCACTAATAGTAATAATCAGAATATAAAAAAGAGAAGGACCAATCTTAAAAAACAAAGGCTGTTTTGCCATCACCGCCCTAACGGAGTGGCCTTTTAAGTATAACCTCACACTTTCGGGAGGAGGCGCCATTCTAAGTGGTGGTCTTGCCGGCCTAAATTCAGGCATGAAATAATTCATCCTTATAATCATAAAAAGGATGATTAAAGCTAAAACAAAAACAAAATAAAGCCAGTATTTTTTTTCTAAAAGCAGGACAGGAACCAAATAAAAATAATTCAGATAAAACAAAACAATACCGGTAAACCACTGTACATAAAAATCATTATTGATAGTAAACGGACTTTCGTAAAACTGGATCAATGACGTCAATATAAAGAAGACCCATATAATAACATGGAACAGGATTTTGTTTGAGCTGGTATTTTTTATGGCACCTATATTCATTTAGAATTTTATTTTTAATAAAATTAAATCATTTTTAGTTACCGTTGGCGATATGTTTCGGCTGAGTTTTTTTTCGACCAGATTGGCGACCTTAAGGGCATCTTCTTCTGTCGAAAAGCTTTTAGAATCGCTTATTACCGGAATAATAGATTGCCTGATGATCATTTTATCTTTGTAAGCAATAGAATATCCCCAGCCTGAGGCTGTTTTAAAAGTTTCACTTTTTAATTTACTGCTTTTGGTACAGGCTGCCAGTTGTGCAACAAGTAAAATCAATAACAAATTCTTCCGGCCGTTGCACCGGAAGAATTTTTTGGTATTAATTGTCATCATCATTTTGTTCCTCTAAAGGTTTAAATTCCCAGGCATCATCGTAATAAGTCGAGCCTATTCTTCCTAACATATAGAAACTGCGGCTGTTGATCGTAAAACCAACGGCATCTGTTCTTGAGGCACCTTCCATTGGAGTTCTTTCCGTCCAAAGATCAGTTGACGGGCTATATTCCCAAATGGTACTCAGGCCTTCTCCACCTACAATATACCCTAATCCATTCAAAGCAAAACCGGATGCATTAGAACGAACAATAGAATAATCATCGTTGTAAGAGTCATCGTCGTCCTCATCCTTGTCGATATCTCTTTTTCGGGTCCAGACATCGGTAGCCGGATTAAATTCCCAAAAGTCTTCCTGATAAACGCCGTTGTTGATTCCGGTGGCTAGATACGCCTTGTCATCAATTACAAATACAGCTGCATTACGTCTTTTATTTCCGCTAAATCCGTTCATCAGAAACCATGTATTGGTCTGATCGTCATATCGGTAGAAATCTTTTAAATAATTTCCGTCATAACCTGTTCCAAAATATGCTTTTCCACCTGCCTGAAAACCGACAGCAGCATATCTTGCCGTACCTGCGAAATCCGCTTTTTGAGTCCAGCTATTGGCTGAAGGGTCGTATTGATAAAAATCTTTCAGTTTGTTCGTCCCGTCATAGCCAAGACCAACATATCCTTTCCCGTTTAGCGTAAAACTTGAGGCAGAACTTCTTCCAATACCTGTGAAATCTGCTTTTTGTTCCCAATAATCACCGTTTGAGTTATAAGCCCATAAATCTTTTAAATATTCATCCCCGGTATATCCGGTAGCCACATACGCATAGTCTCCAATAACAAAACTGCTGGCACTGGATCTTGCAGGGCCATCAAAGGATGATTTTTTTATCCAGTTTCCAATTAAATCGTCATCGTCGTCGTCGTTACTACAGCTTATAAAAAACAGGCTGGAAAGCAGTGCCGCGAATAATATTCCTTTTTTTAGATTATTCATAGTGTATTAAATTTATTTATTGTTTGTATTTGATCCCAATTCCTAAAATGTATCCGTTACCCGTATTAAAATCATAGACTTTATGATTATCATCGTCGATAAGATTGTATTTTTTATTAAAATCATATCCGGCCTTCAGGTTTATAAACCAGTTTTTATCGACATTTCTTTCATATTCCAATGCAGACGTAATTTGCGACATAGTAACTTTAGAAGCATTGTCAGTAGTAGCAATCAAATGATCCAGATGGTAAAAGCTGCCGTTAAAAGTATTTGTCAGGCTGAACGTATTTCGAATATTATTAGAATAAGAGAGTCTGGAATCCGGAAATCCGATCAGTAAAGCACTTTTATCGTTTACAGCATAAAGTAACGACAGCGTAGGAATGAATTTAGGAGATCCAAAAATGGTTGTTCTTGCAGCTCCAACATTGATACTAGTTTTTGAATTCAGCTGCTGCCTGATTTCAAGACTTCCTAAAACCGAAAAATCAGAAGCGTCAAGGTTTTGCTGAAAATTAACCGTAGGGGTAACCGCAACATTTAGTTTTGTTGTACTGGAAAACTCCTGCGTGATTTCAAATTTGTTTTGAAGCCGGTTAAAATGGTCCAGACTTTCAAAGGTCTTAAAACTCCCTAATTCATAATTTACTTTCAAATTCGTGTATGCTAATGTATTGGTTACGGTAATAGCCGTACTGATTTTTTTATGGAATGACAGTACAGCATTTGTTTCATTAAAATCAATTTTTGCTGTTGGTTCTGTTTTGACATTGATTTCTGCAGAAAATTTTTCCTGAGCTTTCATATTATAAAATGAAATCAAAAAAAGTGAACCTATTAAAAGCCTTATTTTCATTACTTAAATTATTGGCTCAAAAGTAGGTGCCTAATGTTTTTAAAAAAAAGAAGATATATGTATGGCACTTTTTGATAGACTAAACAGCCTTTTTTATGGCTGAATGATCTATTTGTTAGTTATAAACCTATTATAGATGTTTTTTCGCTTTTTATAGTACAAAAAGGCCTGCCTGTATATGTTATAGTGTGATGCAGAAGAGCGGCATTTATATTTGTTCAAAAATCTGATTATGCACAAGTTTATATTAATGTTGTTTTTTGCCTTTACACTATTTTCATGCGGAACAGATACGGATGCGGGAGAGTTTGTAGTAGGGTCGGATTATCTGACCGTAAATAATAAAGTAATTTTAATTGATACGGTTACAGTAGAAATGTCAACAATCAATTTTGACTCACTTGTTACTTCAGGTCAAAGCAGGATTCTGGTAGGAAATTATACAGATCCCGTTTTCGGAAAAGTACAATCGGATAGTTATTTCCAATTAGAATCGGATGCGTATGCTCTGCCAAGTCCGGGATCTGATACAGAAGCGGTGAATTATGTTTTTGATTCGATTTCCATGATTTTAAAGTATAATAATTATTTTTATGGAGATACGACTAAAGTGCAGACATTTGATATTCATCGGGTACTTCAGAAAATAAAGCCCAATACAGATGATTATAATTTTTATAATAACTCGACTTTAAGTTACAGTGCGGCAAGTTTAGGCTCTGTCTCCTACAAACCGAGGCCTGTTGAAAAAGATTCCATTAATATAAAAATGGATCCCGTTTTTGGATCGGAAATTTTTCAAAGAATAAAAAAGAGGGAAATCACTGATTTTACGAGTTTTACGGAATACTTAAAAGGTTTGGTTCTGGTGCCATCCGGCTCTGATTCTGCCAGTATTATTGGTTTTAACCCGAGTACAAGTGTGGTCAGGATGTATTACTCCAAATACCAGAGCACCGACGAAAAATCGTTGTACATAGATTTTGTAATTACAGATACAGGAAAACAATTTAATTCCATTTCATTAGATAAATCCGGCACCATACTTCAGAGTCTGCCCATTTCAAGCAGTAAGCTCTCCAGTTCCCTAACCAACAGGCAGGGATTTATACAATCAGGAACCGGAGTAGCCTGCAGAATCGATTTTCCAAACATCAAACAGCTGAAATATATTGCAGATAAAGGAGCAATTGTTGACGCCGAATTAATTTTAAAACCGGTTAATAATTCCTTTTCAGAGCAATATCCCCTGGCCGATTCGATTCAGGTACATGTCGCTGATAATCTGAACAGAATTAGCGGTGACTTATTGGATCCTGCAGGATATTCAGTGTATGGCATATTGAATAAGAAAAGTGACGAGTTTAATGAAAATATGGGATACTCATTTCGTATTGGAAATTTTCTGCAAAGGGAAATACTGAAACAATCTGCCTCAAGATCTTCTTTAATTTTAACATTACCCGGAATTAATAAAGCTGTAAACAGAATTGTTTTAGGTGACCAAAAACATTTGAACAATAAAATCCAGCTGAAAATTTATTACATCACTTATTAAATGAAAAATAAAATAGTTTTTTTTAGTTGCTTCATTTTAATGTCGCTGAGCTCGTTTTCTCAAAGTATTTCAAGTTCACCTTATTCCTTATACGGTGTAGGCAGTTTGTATGATTCAGATTTTGGTTCCATTCCTTCTATCGGGTCATCAGGAATAGCTTTGCCATCCGATAATTTTATCAATAATCTCAATCCAGCTTCTTTAGGATATATGCCTTTAAATCATTTTATGTTTGATCTTGGCGGAAAAGCTATAGCGACTACTTATCAGAGTGGTTCAAGATCAGAAAAGAGAAATAATTTTCAGTTCTCGCATATTGCTTTTGCTTTTCCGGTAACTAAAAAATCCGGATTTAGTGCCGCTTTGAGACCTTATTCGAGTGCCTCATTTAAAATTTCTAACTTAAAATTGCCGATCGAAAATAGTCAGGAATCCTATTATTTAACCGCGGCAGGCTCCGGAGGATTAAATAATTTTGATTTTTCATACGGCTACCGATTAGGAAATAAACTTGCCCTAGGTCTTTCTGCCACCTGGTTATTTGGAAACACTACCGACGAAAGGAGTTACCTGATTTCAAATTCGCTTACAACAATCAATAAAGAAACAAGTTATCATGGAGTGCGTGCAACTCTGGGCGCTCAGTACAAAATTGATTCGACCCTTACTATTGCTTCCACTTTTAAAGCGCCCAGTAGGGTAAGGGCGTCCAAGGTGCAGAGTGCGGAAAGTGTAACTGGTGGAATTGAAACTATTTTTGAATATAACCAAGCTTCTGATACCGATGATTATTATTTACCTTTAGAAATTGGTGTAGGAATCAGCAAACGTTTCAAAAATAATTTGAACATGACTTTGGATTATGAAAAAAGTCTTTGGAATGATACGAATCAATCGGAGTTATTCGGGAATTTTGTGAATCAGGACAGGTTTGCATTAGGATTTACCTTTAAAGCAAAAAAAGATACCCGAAAGTACTGGGATAAAATTCAGTATTCAGCAGGTGCAAATTTTGATACCGGCTATCTTGAAGTCGATGGCAAAAGGGTCAATAACGCAGCCCTGTCTGTCGGACTTTCATTGCCAATAGAAAACACCTTTTCGGCTTTGAATATCTCGTACTCTTACGGGCAAAAAGGGAGTGTCTCAGATAATCTGATAAAAGAAAATTACCATAAAATATCGCTTAATCTATCTCTGGATGGAATTTGGTTTGTCAAGCGAAAATTCGAATAGGGATTTAAAAATCCTTTTCTATAACCGTATATTTATTTTCGAGAATAGAGTTTAAAACAGCAGAATCTGAATTGACATAAAAAACAGGTTCACTTTCTTCTGCATCCGAAAGTCCGGCTATTTCACGCAGTACATTTTGTGTCTGACGCGCAACAGCTTCTCCGGAATCAATAATCTGAATATGCTCAGGAAGGATTTTTTTAATCTGTGGAATCAGGTACGGATAATGACTGCAGCCTAAAACCAGGTAATCAATATTAGCCTCTATCATTGGCTGCAGATAGGTTTCCAATAATTGAGTCATTTCCGGTGAATAAAGATTACCGTCTTCAATAAGCTGAACCAGTCCATGACCTACCTGTTCAATTATTGTAGTGTTCTGAAACATTTCGGCAGTTTTGTTGAATAACTCACTGTTTAATGTTCCTTTTGTAGCCAGAATGCCGATTACTTGTGTTTTTGAGTTAGTAGCGGCAGGTTTTATGGCAGGTTCAATTCCTATAAAAGGGATGTCATACTCTTCACGAAGCTCACGAATAGCATTTGTGGTAGCGGTATTGCAGGCCACGACAATTATTTTACAATTGTTTTCGATTAAAAAATCAACATTTTTTCTGCTTAAAGCAACAATTTCTTCTTTGGTTCTTTGTCCATAAGGAGCATTTTTGCTGTCTGCCAGATAGATTGTTTTTTCGTTAGGAAGCAGTTCGTGAATGGCGCTCCAGATGGAAGTTCCTCCAATACCGGAATCAAAAACGCCTATAGGATTATTATTCGTCATAAGACAAAGTTACATATTTCTTAGTTGCTCTACAATCCCGATTTTAAATAAAATACGATTTAAGCAGGAATAAAATACCATTGTAAAGTCTGGTTTTAAAGACATAGATATCGTGAAAATTTCAGGTAAAGTAATTTTAAAAAGCAGAGTGGCTGAGCTAATTTCAAGTAAAAAAAGTTGAGGTTTACGGTGAAATTCTGCTGATGATAATTAAAAAAATAAAAAACGGCTCAAACTTAAAAAGTTGAGCCGTTTTTTATAATAAGAATGTTTCTCCTAGAATCCTAAGTCTTTCTTTACATCAGCAGTGATGTTTGGACCATCAGCTAATAAAAGTGTAGAACCGTCCAAAACATATTGGAAACCTTTCGCTTTTCCAACTTTTTGGATAGAAGCTCTTACTTTTTCCATTAATGGTTTTACGATATCAGTTTCTTTTTGTTGAAGTTCTTTTTGAGCATTGTCTCTGTAGTCAACAATTCTTTTTTGCATGTCCTGAACTTCTTTAGAACGGTCACCGTTTACAGCTTCAGTTACAGTAGCAGCTTCAGCTTCATACTTTTTAATTTTTACCTGATATTCATCAACCATTTTTTTGTATTCAGTATCATATGTACCACTTAATTTTTGCAGTTGATTTTGAGCGTCAAGCATTGCAGGCATTTTCGACATAATCTCGCTAACATCAACATGAGCTACCTTAGCCTGTGCGTTCATTGAGTTACTCGCTCCTAAAATTAACATAGCAGCAATTAGTAAAGTTTTGATTTGTTTCATCATTTTTAAAATATTAATTAATTATTGGTCGTATTTGTTTTTTGTGTTTCGGCTTCTTTTGCTTTTTTAGCCGCTTCTCTTTCTTCTAAAATTTTCTTTTTCCTCTCTTCTAATTCCTTTTTACGCTGCTCGAAAAGTTTTTGTCTTTCTTCTGCTTTACTTGGAGTAGCAGCTGCCGGCTCTCCGGTTGTTGTTTTTGGTTCTGTTACCTCACCCGGTTTGGCAGTGGTGCCATCTGTTTTAGCAGGTTCAGAAACCGTGCCATTTTTTTTGGCTTCTCTTTCTGCCGCTATTGCTTTTCTCTTATCGTCGTATTCTTTTTTCTTTGCTTCCTGTTCGAGTTTTCTGTCCTCGATTAATTTTTCCCTGGCCGCTTTTCTGTCATCTAATACTTTCTGCCTGTCCTTCATTGCAGGATTTTCATCAATGGCATTTTCAATATTTTCTTTTGCCTCCTGCTGTTTCAATTGTTTTTTAGTCAATTGTTCCCGTTTATCGGTTCTGTTTAAGACACGTATCACCTGATCGCTGATGTCAAATCTTTTATTACTGAAAAGCATTGTCAAATCTGCAGATTTATCAAAAACAAAATCATAATTTTTAGCTTCTGCAATATCCTGAACCGCTGTGAAAACCTGATCCTGAATTGGTTTTGCCAAAGCCATTTTATGACGAATTAAATTTCCATCAGCCCCAAATTGCTTTTGCTGATAATCTAACATCTCTGTTTCCAGAAATTTAATCTCCGTTTCTCTTTCGTCAATCAGCTCTTTGGTCAATAATGCTTTTTCAGCTTTAAGACTTTCCTTAAGTGTATTGATTTCTAATTTTTTGCCTTCAATTTCTTGTTTCCATTTTTGAGCTTTTAACTCTAATTGTGCTGTTGCTTCTTTATAGTCAGAGACATTTTCTAAGATATATTCCATATCTATATAACCAATCCTTGTCGATCTTGTCTGTGCCTGACTTGTATTAGCTACAATCAAGGCTAAAAATATAAATAAAAATTGTCTTCTCATAACATAACTTTATTTGATGATTTTTAACCAAACGTTAATTCTCTAAAATTGTTGTCCAATGATAAAGTGTGTTTCCCAACCATTTGCTTTATTCGTAACAGATCCTGGTAAAGCATCGAAACCATAACCGAAATCAATACCCAATAATCCAAATGCAGGCATAAATACACGTAAACCAACACCCGCTGAACGGTTCAGGTCAAATGGATTGTAATCCTTGAACGTTGGATAGGATGAACCTGCTTCTAAAAACGTCAGGGCATAAATAGACGCTGATGATTTTAACGTAATCGGATAACGTAACTCCATTGAGAATTTATTATAAATTGTTGCCCCAATTTGCTGCCCGTATCTCGAATCTGTTTTGTCTTCAATAATTGGTGTCAATGAATTGTTTGGATAACCTCTCAACTGAATAGTCTCTCTACCATCCATTGAATAGTTGGCCATACCGTCTCCCCCTAAATAGAAACGCTCAAATGGTACTAAGCCTCGTGACTGGTCATACGCTCCTAAGAAACCAAATTCGGTCAGTGTTCTTAAAACTAATTTACCATACACTTTAGTATACCAGTCAGCTTTGAATTTAACTTTATAATATTCTAACCAGTTGTATTTTTTCTGATCTACTTTCGCAGGATCTGCTGCTGCCTCCTGATACGTATTTACTTTATTTCCGTTTGCATCAAGATAATCCCCTTTTCTGATCACTATACCGTTTGCATCACCTTGTGTGGCATCTGCTTCAGCGGTTCTTTTATATTCTTTCTGGTCACCCAGTTTTGAATAATCAATACCATTAAATAATGAATACGGAGGTGTAACTTTTGCAGAAATACTAAACTCCGAACCATAAGTTGGGAATATCGGGTTAACCCCTTTATTACTTCTTGAAAGTCCGATAGTGTACGCTAAATTTCTTGACGCTCCATTACCAAAGGTAAACAATCCTGTATTATAATTGTTCAGGTCATAATGCTGATAACTTATCGATTGTGATAATACGAAGTAATCATCCGGCACGGTAAGTCTTTTAGCTAAACCAACCTGTAACGTTAAGATGTTAAAACTTTTGCTTTTATCTACATCTCTTGTCACATAATTGTTTAAGTATTGTTTACTGTACGATATAGAAGAACTGAATTGAACCGGTTTTTTTCCTCCAAACCATGGTTCTGAGAACGATACACTATAGGTTTGAAAGTAGGTACTTCCTTGTAAACGAAGTGAAACTTTTTGACCATCTCCCATAGGTAATGGTTTGTATGATTCTTTATTGAATATATTCCTTGCAGAGAAGTTATTGAACGAAAGTCCCAAAGTTCCAATGAAACCGCCACCACCGTAACCTCCCTGAAGTTCAACCTGGCTGGATCCTTTTTCAACAACATTGTATTCGATGTCAACAGTTCCTGCACCGGCATCTACATTTTTGAATTTCGGATCGATTGCTTCAGGATCAAAGAATCCTAATTGTCCAATTTCACGAATTGTTCTTACTAATTGCTCTTTACTGTATTTTTCACCTGGTTTGGTTCTTAACTCACGGTAGATTACATGATCATTTGTTTTGTCGTTTCCAACAACCGTTATCTTATTGAAATAGGCAATTGGCCCTTCAGTAACTCTAATTTCAAAGTCAATGGTATCATTTACTGTTTTTACTTCGACAGCATTGATGTTTGAGAATAAATAACCGTTGTTTTGATATAAATTGGTAATATCTTCCGCATCCGGTTTTGATTTATCTGCAATTCTTTTTTCAAGAAGGACACCGTTGTAAACTTCTCCTTTTTTAATACCTAAATAACGATTCAGCAACTGGTCAGAGTAAACGGTATTTCCTAAAAATTTAATATTTCCGAAGTAGTATTTATTGCCTTCTTCCATTTTAATTTTAATGGCAAGCATGTTTTTTTCCTTGTTGTAAGTAACAGAATCATAAATAATACGGGCATCTCGATATCCTTTTTCTTTATAAGTCGCAATTACTTTTTCTAAGTCGGTTTTGTATTTTTCAGGAATGAATTTGGAAGATTTTAAAACACGAAGTACGTTTTTTTGCTTCGTATCCTTCATGGCTGCTCTTAGCTTGTTATCAGTAAGTTGCGTATTGCCAATGAAATCGATACTGCTGATTTTCACCTTATCACCTTTGTCTACCCTGACAAGCATATTCACCTGATTTCCTGCAGTGGTATCCGGAGTAGTTGTTATGGTCACTTTAGTGTTGTAAAAACCATCTTTTTTGTATTTATTCTCGATGTAATTTTTGGTGGTCGTAATTAAGTTTTCGTTTACAATTTTACTTTTCGTCAAATTGTTATCCTTAATCAGTCCTTCTACTTTGCTCTTTTTGATACCAACAAATTTAACTTCATTTAGTTTCGGAAGCTCAACAATATCAAGGTCTAAATAAACACTGTCATTCTCGACTCTGTTTACATAAAAAGCAATTTCATCAAAAAGGCCAAGTTTACCTAATTTTTTAATCGCGCCACTAATTTCTTCTCCCGGAACAGTTATTTCCTGTCCTTTCTGAAGGCCGGAAAAAGTGACAACAGTTTGCTCATTGAAGCTTATTTTACCAACAACAGAGACTTTAGCAAGAATATATTTTTTTCCCTGATCAAAAGGAACTTTTTCTTGTGCTTTTATTTGTGAAAAACTACCCAAAACAAGTAGGGTAAGGACTATTTTTACTCTTTTTTGTAACACTAAAAAATTATTTAATTTGTTCACTGGTTTTTCCAAATCTACGTTCTCTTTTTTGATAACTAATAATAGCCTCATATAAATCTTGATCTTTAAAGTCTGGCCACAACACATTAGTAAAATATAATTCTGCATAGGCGATCTGCCACAGCAAAAAGTTACTTATTCTATGTTCTCCACTGGTTCGTATTAATAAATCTACGTCTGGTAAATTTTGCGTGTAAAGATGCTCATTTATAATTGAATCGTCAATAGTGTCTATTGAAATTATATTATTTTTAACTTTATCACTGATGATTCTCACGGCATTTACCAATTCTTCGCGTGATCCGTAACTTAAAGCCAGAGTTAGCGTAAGACGTGTATTGTTTTTTGTTTTCTCGATAACATCCAAAAGCTCTTTTTGAGCCGATTTTGGTAATTTGTCAAGATTTCCAATTGCGTTAAGTTTGATGTTGTTTTCCTGTAAAGTAACCAGTTCTTTTTTTAAGGAATTGATTAGGATTTTCATCAAAGCTTCGACTTCGAGTTTTGGGCGATTCCAGTTTTCTGTTGAAAAAGCATATAGGGTTAAATACTCTATGCCAAGTTTAGCACAAGTGGTAATCGTTTTTTTTACAGATTTTGTTCCATTTTCATGGCCAAAGGCTCTTAAAAAACCTTGTTGTTTTGCCCAACGACCGTTTCCGTCCATGATAATGGCCAGATGTTTGGGTAAATTTGTTTGATCTATAGAGTCTAGTAAGTTCATTTTATTATTCTGCGCAATAGCAAGGTTTTTGTCCAAAGGTATAAGTTAAAGTGATACCTGAAAAGACATACCAGTCATTATTATTTAAATTTCCAAAACGTAAGGGGGCTAAATTTCCATTGTCGGGATTACTTCCGTCAATATTGTCCGTAAATGTGTATCGTACACCAACTTCAGCTCCTAAAACTAAATTTGGAGTTACATTCGATTTTAGACCTAATATTATAGGTATAGCCAATGAAGTCGAAGTTTTCTCTTTTCTGGTCTGTCCTCCCGATATGTATAACTCATCGTAAGAAAAAAAACTTAATCCTGAATATATATAAGGTGTAAGTTTTGGATGGTAATCATGAAGATTAAAATCGAAAAAATTAAATTCTAAACCGGCAGAAAGTTCTTTAATGTTGTTTTTAAACTTGTAACCTCTTCTGCTTCGTCCTGTTTCTTCTGAATCAAGATCGTTTCCGATAACACTTGATTGTGTGTAAGAGAAGCGATAAGCATGACGGGGGCTTTTATTCCACTTATACAAAATACCAAATGCCGGTTTTTCAGGAGAAACATACGATGTATTCCCTACGTCACCCACAAAGTTACTTCCGCCAAGAAAAACACCGATCTCATTGATTTGAGCGTTCAGTGTGATGAAGGGGAAAAAACATAACAATAAATTAAAAATTTTCTTCATTTAATTAAAAATTGCGTGCAAATATAATAATTATCAATACGAATCAACGTTTGTTTAGTTAAATGTGCTTTTTTTTCAATTTACATTATGATTTTGAGACATTTAATGAAGATTCGATACAGGCAGAACGGGAAAAAGTGCTATAATCGTATAGCAATGAATCAGAAAAAAGATTAATTTCTCTTATCTTCTCCCCAAAGCAATTTGTTTCTTAAGGTCTTCAGGAAGGTTTCGCCCGGAATTTCAACCATTTTTATTTTAAAATCTGTTTTTTTAATCGTCAGAATGGATTCGTTTTTTACAGAAGAAATTCTGGAGTCCAATGAAACCAAATACTGGTCTTCTCTTCCCGAAACGCGAAGTTTTACTTCTGTATCATCCGGAATAACAAGTGGTCTTGCGGTTAAATTATGAGGGGCAATTGGCGTGATGACCAGGCTTTTTACATCAGGCGTTAATAACGGGCCTCCGCAGCTTAAGGAGTATCCAGTAGATCCTGTTGGTGTTGAGATAATTAAGCCGTCAGCCCAGTAAGAATTTAAATATTCGTTGTTCAGATACGTTTCGACAGTAATCATCGAAGTGGTGTCTTTTCTGCTTACGGTTACCTCGTTCATCGCAAAATTCATCTCTGCAATAGCGTCATTTTCCGGCTCACAAGTTAAACTCAATAAGGTTCTTTCTGATGTAGTGTAGTTTTTGTCAATTACGAATTGTAAAAAAATATCAATATTTTCTTTTTGTACGGTAGCCAGAAAACCCAGTCTTCCTGCATTAATTCCTAAAATAGGAACGCCTGAATTACGAACCAGCGTGGCCGCTCTCAAAATAGTTCCGTCACCGCCAATACTAATCAACATTTCAAAGCTATCATCTAAGGAGGTGCTCGGTGAAAAAGTAGCGTAGTCATTTTTAACGAGTTGCTTTTCATAAAGCATTTTCAGGAAATTTTCTTCAATTACCATTTCAACATTATTCGAATGGAAAAACGAGAAAATATCTTTTATGATAGGCTCGGTACTGTTTTGATAATATTGTCCGTAAATGGCTACTTTCATTTTTTGCAGTTAGATAATGAGTCAATTGGATAATTGGATAATGTGTCGCTCATTCAGGAATTATTCAATTGACTCATTATCTAATTTTCTAATTTTATATATTAAGGTATTTGTCTAAATAATCAGAGCGCTCTTTTAAGCTGTTGATATAGGTGTCTTCCTGATGTTCAGAGACAATTTCGTAATTATATCTTCTGAAAGTCTGAATGATTTCGTTCATGGCACCCAATCCGATTTTGACGGTAATCTGAACGTTTTCCATATCAGCTTCGGAGATAAAACAGCCTAAAATTTTGCCGTTATTGCTTTCTACAATCTGCGTTATCTGGCTCATGGAATAGTCTACAATCCCTTTTTGAACGATAATGATGCCGCCTTGTTCTTTTAAAAATGGAGTGTCCTTAAAAAACTTCATAATATCTTCCATTTCATAATAGCCGATATAGCTGTTATTTTCGTCCAGAACAGGAATAGTATTGGTATGATTTTTAGCAAAAACTTCTAAAAGATCTAGCCAGATCATAGATTTTCGTGCAAAAAAACGTTCTAAGGTATATTTGTAATCGATAGCTTTCTTGTCTGTATCAAAAGTTTCAACATCATCGGCCGCGATGCTTCCGATGAAAATGCCATCTTCTAAAACCGGAAAATGGGAAAAACTTACGTCTGCAAAAAAGTCCTGAACCGACGCTATCGTTTCCTGGCTGTCGATTGCTCGAAAATCGTTTGTGATATAGTTGGTAATTTCTGTCATAAATCAGTTGTAGATATTTAACGCAAAATAATCAAAAAATAGCAAAAACTGCTACGTTTTACTTTGTATTTTTGTGGTAACAAATATAATGTTACTAGAATTAATTATCTATTTATATGACAAAATTAAGTGTAAATATCAATAAAATTGCAACACTGAGAAATGCGCGTGGCGGAAATGTTCCTGATTTGTTGAAAGTAGCAACAGATATCCAGAATTTTGGAGGACAGGGAATCACGATTCATCCACGTCCGGATGAACGTCATATTCGTTATCAGGATGCTCGTGATTTAAAAGCCATCGTGCATACCGAATACAATATAGAGGGAAATCCGCAGCATAATTTTATCGATCTGGTTTTAGAATGCAAACCGACACAGGTTACATTGGTTCCGGATGCCATAGGAGCTATTACATCTTCTGCAGGTTGGGATACCCTGAAAAATCAATCTTATTTAAGTGAAGTTATCCGGGAATTTCAGCGTAACGGAATCCGAACTTCGATTTTTGTTGATCCGGTTTTAGAAATGATTGAAGGAGCAAAAAAAACCGGCACCGAAAGAATCGAATTATATACGGAAGCTTTTGCACACGAATATGAGCTGGGAAATAAAAACGGAATTGATCCTTATGTGAAAGCGGCGGAATTAGCAAACGAATTAGGCTTGGGAATTAATGCAGGTCATGATTTAAGTCTGGATAATATTCAGTTTTTCAAACAAAATATTCCGGGATTATTAGAGGTTTCTATTGGGCATGCTTTAATTTCAGAGGCCCTTTATCTGGGTCTGGATAATGTGGTTAATATGTACCTGCAAAAACTAAAATAAATCTAAAATTAAAACAATTATAACCTGATGTAATTGGGTTATAATTGTTTACTTTCGCGCTTTTCTTATTAAAATGAAGTGTTGAAATCTATAATTTTCTTTTTCTTATGCTGCCTTTCCGGTTTGTTTGCGCAAACAAAGGCTGTAATAACCGGAAATATAAAATCTTCTGAAAATGAAAATTTCGGAGGGATAAATATTTCCTTTACAGTAAATAATCTTCACTATTCCACCATAACCGATACGCTGGGTCATTTTTCGGAAAGCATTGCGTTAGGGAAAATAAAAATGACCGTCAACCCGGCAGGTTACATTCAAAAAGACCTTTTTTTCGATCTTGTAAAAGATACTGTAATTTCAATTGTCATGGAAAAAGATATTTCTTTTTTAAAAGAAGTAGTAATTGATAATGATAATAAAAAGGGCATTAAAACCTTATCAGGCGGCAAATTAGTCTTTAATCTAAAAGAATTATCATCTGTACCCACACTTCTGGGAACCACAGATATTATTAAACTGCTGCAATTAACACCGGGAGTACAAAACTCAGGTGACGCCAACGGATATTTATATGTCAGGGGAGGAGATCCCGGGCACAATGCGATATTGTATGATGGAACTCCGGTTTATGGAATGTCACATTTATTGGGTGTTTTTCCTTTTTATAATACCGATCATATTAAAGAAGTTGAATTTGATAAATCGAGCTCCAATTCAAAATATGGCGGAAGACTTAGTTCTACTACGTTATTGGTTCCGTATAAAAAAGTGCCTTCAGAATTTGCGGTTCAGGGAAATCTAGGAATCTTAGCTTCTCAGTTAACACTGTCTGTTCCATTAACCGGAAAGTCCGGGTTTTATATTTCCGGAAGGAAAACATATATAGATGAAGTTGTTGGGCCCTTTATAAAAGCAGGTTCCGAAAATAATGATGTCCAGGACATGAAATACGGATTTTCAGATGCGAATATGACTTTTGTATCTCGGCTTTCTGAAAAAAACCTTTTTTCTGTTGCTGCATTCGTTAGTGCTGATGAGTTGAAAATTAAGGATGATAATCTTATTTTAAAAACAAATTTAAAGTGGAGCAACTTTACCGTTTCTCCTACTCTGGCAACTACGATTTCTCCTGATGTAAATATGACCAATTCGGTTTATTTTAGTCACTATTCAAATGATTTGCAGATGGAGCAGGCCACAATTCAGTTTGGGGTTTCGTCTTATGTAAAGGATTTTGGATTTAACAATTCAGTTCGTTATTCCTTTAAAAATATTGTATTTGAATCGGGTTTACAATATGTTTATCATGATTTACAGCCTCAAAAAGTGAATGTTGAAAACCTGACCGATGCAAATAATAGTACCCGGAATAATAAAATTAATGCTAATGAAGCAGCGGTTTTTACGACAATAAAGTCAAAGTTAACGGATCATTTAAATGCCGAGTTAGGTCTTCGAATCAATTATTATACTTCCGGCAAATCAGATTCCTATCTTCATTTTCAGCCTCGTGTTCTGTTGAATTATATAGCGAATGACCGCTATTCTTTTTATGCCTCCTACAACAGACAATATCAGTATTTAAGTTTGATCACTACTTCAAGCGTTGGGATTCCTACAGATTTTTGGATTGCCAGTTCAAACGGAATAAAACCACAATCATCAAATGAGTTTTCGGTTGGTTCTGCTCAGGACATTTCGAAAAATATAGTTTCCTCTTTTGGAGGGTTTTACCGTTCTATGAAAGATTTACTCGAATACCCTTACGGCGTAACGCAGTTTAATGAAACTACTACTCTTGAAAATGATTTGCTGAGAGGAAAAGGAAAAGCCTATGGTCTTGAAATGATGTTGCGAAAAAACAACGGAAAACTGAATGGATGGCTGAGTTACACATTAAGCTGGTCGGATCGGAATTTTGACGGACTCAATAATGGGAATACTTATTTTGCAAAATACGACCGACGCCATAATCTTTCTTTGGTTGGGATGTACGACTTAAATGCAAAATGGAATTTTGGACTGACTCAGATATTCAGTTCAGGCAGTCGTTTTACAATGCCGACCTCCTGGTATTTTGTAAATAATAATCCTGTCAAGGAATATTCAGAATATAATAACGCGCAGATGCCCAATTATATTCGGACAGACCTTTCGGTCAATTACTTTTTCCTAAAAACAAATAAAAAAGAAAGCGCACTTAATTTTTCAATTTACAATACTTTTAATATAGAAAATCCGGTTTATGTAGTACTCAATGTTCAGGTCAACGAGGATAAGAGCAGTGTGATTGTAAAACAGGAAAAAAAGGTTTTATATCGAATATTGCCTTCCATAAGCTGGAGGTTTAAATTTTAACAAATGAAAAAAGGTTTTTTATTGCTTTTGGTGGTACTGACAATAAGTTGTTCGGGTGATGATTTTGTTAAACAAGATAATGTGGAGTCTAAAATTGTAGTCGAAGGCTGGATTGAGGAAGGCGATTTTGCGCAGGTTTTCTTATCGAGCAGCATTCCTGTTACGAATGTTATTGATTCGGCCAATGTTTTAAATCACGTAATACGATCAGCCAAAATCACAATTTCTGACGGGCAGACTTCTGAAGTTTTAAGAGTAAAAAATGATAAAGACAGAATACCTCCCTTTGTCTATTTTGGCTCCACGTTAAAAGGCGAGGCAGGAAAAGAGTATTCGTTAAAAATAGAATATTTAAATCGTATAGTAGAAGCGAAAACAACAATCCCAAAAAGTGTCACGCTAAAAAGTGCAGCGTATGTAAAAAAGAATCCGGCTGATACAACAGGTTATGTTTTTGTGAAATTTGATGATCCTGTGGCAGAAAAGAATTATTATCAGGTGGCTACAAAAATCGATGGAAAAGAAGCTATTTTTGTTCCGGCATTTTACGGAAATTTAGATGATAGAAACTTTCAGGAAGCATCGGTTTCAATGCAGGTTAACAGAGGCGTTTTGCTTTTTCCGAGAGCCAAATTCACTCCTTACTTTGCAGACGGAGATGTGATTTTTGTAAAATTAAGAACTCAAAACAAAGATGCCTTAGATTTCTGGAACAGCTGGCAAAATGAGATTGTTAACAGCAAAAATCCAATTTATCCTTCTAATACCAGTTTGAAATCGAATATAAAGGGAGGTATTGGTATTTGGGCCGGATACGGACACAGTACCCTAATAGTTAAGACACCTTCAAAAAAATAGAGCCGATTTGAATATTTCAAATCGGCTCTCTGTAAAATGGTATCGCTTATTACTTTTTAAAAGATTTTGCGAAATCCTCGAATTTAGTTTCTAAATTTTCAAATCCTGATGAGAAATAAACACTCATTGCTACTTCGGTATTGTCATTGAATTTTAAATAAGAGATCTCATCATAATACTGTTGTGTAAATGATTCCCCTTGACCTGATTGCCAATACTCATATTCAGCATTCCAAACCGGTAAGTTAAAATTATAGCTGTATCCTTTTTCTTCATGTTGAACGATATCTGCTATCTTAGTTCCGTCTTTTTTAGAAACTAAAATTAATTTCATGTTTTTATTGAAATTAGCAGCAGTACCTGCAGCATATTTCTGATTGTAGGTGTTAATAGCAGTATAATACGCTTTAAAGTCACTGTTAGCTTTTTCGTAATCAGGATGAACAGGATACGTTACGCTTTTAGCTAATGCAATATCATCAGCTGCTGCGGTAGCAAGATCCATTTCGGCAACAATGATAAAATTATCCATTATTTTGATCAGACCATTTGCTTTTCCTTTATAAGCTGCAATTTCATCGTTGTCAATCAAAGCATCAATTTGTGCTGTGCTGCCCGAATTAAATTCAATTAAATTTTTTCCGTTAAAAGTAAAAGCAGCTTTTGCAGTTGTTTCAGTTCCTTTTTTACCACTCATTTCCCAAGTGTATCCATCATTTAAAGTTACTTTATACGTGAATTCTTCCGGAGATTTGTTAACAGCTGAATATTTGGCAGTTGAAGCCAGAGTTGCAGACTGAGTACCGTCGATTGTTAAAACAGCATCTACAGAGGTCGGTAAAAAGAACCAGTCATTTATAGATTCAGTATAGCTTCCTTGTCCTGTTTCAGGATTGTAAACCCATTGGCTGTAAGTATCTATGTTTTTAAATTTTATATCAGAAGACGTGCTTTTAGAGGATAATACAGCGTTGTTTGCCGTTTGTGATTCCTTAGCAGGAAAAACGAATTTCAATTCAGTCGTTGAAGCTGTTTTTGTCCAGTTTTTCTGTGCGTTATTCCAGGTATAGATCCCATAAACTCCTGAAATGTTTAAAACCTCTTCAACTCCATTGTCTGTTTTCCCATCAAAAAGATCAATGTGTTTCAGGCTGAATAAACGACCTAAATTTTGTATGGCCTCAATTGCTCCGGAAGTTTTTGATTTGTCTAGCTGAACTAACATTTCATTAGCTTCTACTTCTAATTTTGTTTTTTGTTCAGTAGGTGTTAATTTAGAGTAAGGCTGTTTAACGATATTTGCAATCTGTTCAGCCAGAGTTTGCTCTGTTTCCGGTGTGATTTCGTCGTTACTGTCATCGCTGGAACAAGAGATTGCAAGCTGTGAAAGAACTAAAGACATTAAAACAATTTTTTTAATCATGATTAAGGTTTAAATTAATTAAATAAATCAAAGGATTTGGTTTGATTTTTAAAGCCGCAAGGTACTATTATGGATTTATTTTTCTATACGGAAACCCGTAAAAATGTAAACTTTTTTTTAATAATTTAAGTCTAAAGTTGTTGGTCAGGATATTATTCTGCAATAAATTGATAAATAAGTTTTTTACCTTTGTAATATTTAAAACAAACGATAAATGTTATACTCAAAAATAGAAGGTGAAGGAAAGCCATTCATCATAATGCACGGTTTTCTTGGAATGTCAGATAATTGGAAAACACTTGCCGCACAATATGCAGAAGCAGGTTTTCAGGTTCATGTTTTAGATTTGCGAAACCATGGGCGTAGTTTTCATTCGGATGAATTTACATATGAAGCCATGGCAAAAGACGTATTCGAGTATTGTCAGGCCAATCAATTAAATAAGATAGATATACTGGGGCATTCGATGGGCGGAAAAGTAGCGATGCTTTTTGCAACGACTTATCCTGAGATAGCAGATAAGTTAATTGTGGCAGATATTGGTCCGAAGTTTTACAAACAGCACCATCAGGATATTTTGGCAGGCCTTAATGCTGTTGATTTTTCGGTAAAACCAAGCCGTAATGATGTTGAGGAAATTGTAGCACAATATGTTCCTGATTTTGGAACCCGTCAGTTTTTACTAAAGAATTTATATTGGCAGGAACCGGGACAATTGGCATTCCGCTTTAATTTGGCCGTTTTTAATAATAATCTGGACGAAATTGGAAAACCTCTGGCAGACAATTTAGTTTTCAATCAGCCAACATTGTTTATCCGCGGTGGAAATTCCGAGTATATCTTAGATTCGGATTTTGATGCGATACGCCAGCATTTTCAGGATGTGAAGTTCGAAACCATTCCAAATGCAGGACATTGGCTTCATGCCGAAAATCCTAAAATGTTTTTTGAATTAACTACTGCGTTTTTAAAAGAATAATTAATTTAGTTTTTTTGCCACAGATTATAAGGATTGGCGTGATTTTTTTTCAAAATGCTTAAATCTTAATCTGAGAAAATCCTTTAATCTGTGGCAAAAATAACAATGCAGTGGTGGATAATTATAAAATTCATTACATTTATTGAAACTTTAAATCAAAAAAATATGAAATTATTACTAAGACTCCTCGTTACAGCAGCTTTAGTTTTGTTAATCGCTAATGTATTGTCAGGCGTTCACGTTGCCAGTTTTGGTACAGCTGTAATTGTTGCAGTGGTTTTAGGATTGCTTAATATTTTTATAAAACCAATATTAGTTATCCTGACATTGCCGGTAACAGTTATTACGCTGGGCTTATTTTTATTAGTAATTAATGCAATCATTATTTTGCTTTGTACCCATATTGTTGGAGGTTTTGCGGTTGATTCATTCTGGACAGCATTAATATTTAGTGTTATATTGTCTGTACTTCAGTCAATTACTTATAAAATAGTAGGAGACGATAAATAAATCAAAATTAAAAACGGGAGAAAAACTCCTTCAAATACAATAGATTAAAAACTTGGTTGGGTTGCAAAAATTTTATAATTTTGCAACCCAATTTTATTATGTAAATTAAAGAAGAAGATGGATATTAAAAGAATAGCAACAGACGCTGTGAATGAAACGATTGTAATGACAGTTGTTCACATGGATTATAAAGGTCAGGTAGCAAAAAGAATAAACGAAAAAATGCCTTTGGCTACCGTTAAGGGTTTTAGAAAAGGTCAGGTACCTAAAGACCTTGTTGAAAAACAATACGGAAAAGCGATTAAACAGGAAGAAGTAAAAAAAGTAGTTGATTTGGCTTTAGAGCGTTTTGTTCAGTCTGAAAGATTAAATCTTTTGGGAACTCCTCTTGCAAAAGAAAACGAAAACTTTGACTGGGATGCTGAAGAACTAACTTTCGAATACGAAATTGGTTTAGTGCCAAACTTCGAAATTAATTTAGAAGCTAAAAATGATATCGTAAAATATATCGTGACGGCTGATGATAAATTAATCGACGGACAAGTAGAGCGTATCCAGAAACAATTCGGAAAACCAATTCCACAAGAAGTGGTTGCTGCAGATTCTGATTTGACAGGAACTTTCTCAAACGAAGAAAACGGTATCAACAATACCACTACAATTTCAGTTACTACATTCAACAAAAAAGCAGGTGATCAATTCATCGGTAAAAAAGTGGGAGATGTAGTTAAAGTAAGTACTAAAGGTTTATTCGAAGATGATCACCAATTAATGGATTACCTAAAAGTAGGTCATGATGATGTTCACGGTTTAGATATCGAAGTAGACTTTACTATCGAAGCAATCAACGGTGCTGAATTGGCAGAATTAAACCAGGAGTTATTCGATAAACTTTTTGGAGAAGGAAAAGTAGCTTCTCTTGAAGATTTGAAAGCTAAAATTAAAGAAGATGCTGAAGCTCAGTTCGCGCAACAGGCAGATCAGAAATTATTATTAGACGTTCAGGACTTCCTGATCGAAAGTACTAAATTTGATTTACCGGCTGCATTCCTTAAAAAATGGCTGCAAACGGTTGGAGAGAAAAAACTTTCTGCAGAAGAAGCTGAAGTTGAATACGCAAGATCTGAAAAAGGATTACGTTTTCAATTAATCGAAGGAAAAGCAATGGCGCAGAGTAATATTCAGATTACATTTGAAGACCTGAAAGCTTTTACATCAAAATCAATCAGACAACAAATGGCTCAATTTGGACAAACAAATCCAACTGACGAAGAAGTACAGGGAATTGTGGCCAGAGTTTTATCTAACCAGGAAGAAGTAAAAAGACTTTCTGAGCAGGTTGTAGCTGAAAAATTGTTAGAGGTGTTTAAAGAAAAAGCAAATCCAACAACGAAAGAAGTAACTTACGACGAATTTATTGCTGCGTCTTACGGAGAATAATTTCTAAAAAAATAAGTATATTTGAGCGTCAGGAGATTTTTTTCCTGACGCTCATTTTTTTGTTTTTATTTTTTATTTCAGGTTTCAGGTTTTTATTGGAACGCACGTGAAGCAACCTGAAACTTGAAACCTGAAACTTTTAAAACAAAAATAAGACAAATTGACATCCTTTAGAAAGAGGTATAACCTTTGATGGGGAATGTATAGACATAACGTAAAACTTAGAACACTTAAAATATGAACTACGGTAAAGAATTCAAAAAATTTGCTACAAAGCACCAGGGAGTAAACGCAATGTACTATGACAAAATCGTAGCTGCAATGAACCCGACTAATATGACTCCATATATTATCGAAGAGCGTCAGTTGAATATTTCTCAATTAGACGTGTTTTCAAGATTAATGATGGACAGAATTATCTTCTTAGGAACAGGTATTGACGATCAGATCGCGAATATCGTTCAGGCACAATTACTTTTCTTGGAAAGTGCTGATGCTTCAAAAGATATTCAGATTTATTTAAACTCTCCGGGAGGAAGTGTTTACGCAGGATTAGGAATTTATGACACCATGCAATACATCAAACCGGATGTAGCGACAATCTGTACCGGAATGGCAGCTTCTATGGGAGCCGTTTTATTGTGTGCAGGTGCTGCAGGAAAACGTTCCGCTTTACCACATTCAAGAGTAATGATTCACCAGCCATCAGGAGGAGCTCAGGGAGTTGCAACTGACATGGAAATCAACTTACGCGAAATGTTGAAACTGAAAGATGAATTATACAACATCATTTCACAACATTCAGGACAATCTTTTGAAAGAGTGCACAAAGACAGTGAACGTGATTACTGGATGAAAGCTGACGAAGCTAAAGAGTACGGAATGATTGATGAAGTGTTGAGAAGAGGATAATTTTTTAAGGTTCAAAGTTGCAAAGGGACTAAGGTCCTGAGGTTTCTAATTTGTCACTTTGAAATTTAAAGAAAGAATGTAAAAAAATAAAAAGTTAAGAGGTTGCTAAGTTTTTAAGGTTGTATTGATAAATCTTAGAAACTTAGTAACTTTGCAGCTTAGTAACTAAAAAAGAATGGCTAAAGTAGTATTAGAATGTTCGTTTTGTGGAAGGAAAAAGCCAGAAACCAATTTATTGATTGCAGGCATCAATGCACATATATGTGATAAGTGTATTGAGCAGGCACACGGAATTGTATTAGAAGAATTAAAATCAAGTGGAAGCTCAAAACTGGTTGGGGACTTAATTTTAAAGAAACCAAAAGAAATCAGGGCTTTCTTAGATCAATATGTTATTGGTCAGGATCAGACTAAAAAAGTAATGTCAGTGGCGGTTTACAATCACTACAAACGTTTGATGCAACAGCAATTAGACGACGAAGTAGAGATTGAGAAAAGTAACATCATTATGGTGGGTCAGACCGGAACCGGAAAAACACTGGTAGCAAAAACAATCGCCAAAATGTTAGACGTTCCTTTGGCCATTGTAGATGCAACGGTACTGACAGAAGCCGGATATGTGGGAGAAGATGTCGAAAGTATTTTGACTCGTTTACTTCAGGCAGCCGATTACGATGTAGCCAAAGCAGAAAGAGGAATCGTTTTTATTGATGAAATTGATAAAATCGCCCGTAAGAGCGATAATCCATCCATTACACGTGACGTTTCCGGAGAAGGAGTACAGCAGGCATGGTTGAAAGGAGGAGAAGGAACGGGGGTAAACGTACAAACAAAAGGAGGACGTAAACACCCGGACCAGAAATTTGTTGAGGTTAATACTCAGAATATTTTGTTTATTGCCGGTGGTGCTTTTGATGGAGTAGAACGTATTATTTCTAAACGTTTAAACCGTCAGGCAGTGGGTTATTCTACTTCTAAAAATGTAGACAACATAGACAAAGACAATTTATTGCAATACATCATCCCGAAAGATATCAAAGATTTCGGACTGATTCCGGAGATTATTGGTCGTTTGCCGGTTCTTACGCACATGGATCCTTTAGACAGGGAAACTTTGCGTGCGATCTTAACGCAGCCGAAAAATGCCTTAATCAAACAATATCAGAAGTTATTTTTGATGGATGAAGTAGAATTCAGCATTACGGATGAAGCTTTAGATTTTATTGTAGACAAAGCCCTGGAATACAAACTAGGAGCTCGTGGATTGCGTTCCTTATGTGAAGCGATCTTAACGGATGCCATGTACGAATTACCAAGTTCAGACGATAAAGTACTGACAATCGATAAAGATTATGCAAAACATACTTTAAATAAAAACTTATTGAAGCGTATGGAGATTGCTTCTTAATTAGCAATTGATTTTAATATTTAAAACCTGTTCATTTATTTGAACAGGTTTTTTTATTATCCCTTTATTTTTCCCGATGCGGTTCCTTACTTTTGTAAGTACTAAAATTTTAAATGATGAATGAAACGATTAAAGACTTAGACTGGAGTGTACTTCTATGGCAGGTCATAAACATTATTGGATTGCTTTTAATTATCTATCTGATATACCTACTAATTAAATTTTTAAGAAAGAAGACTAAATCAAATAATTAAATCATAATCCCGGCTTATCGCTGGGATTTATTTATTGCACTCTAAATTTCTCTCTATATTCAATCGGTTTCATGCCAACCATTTTATAGAATACTTTTCTAAAGGCTTTCGGATCATTATATCCCGTTTTTTCAATGATTTCAGAAATAGAAAGCTGGGTTTGTTCCAGGTATTTTTTAGAACTTTCGACTCTGATATTTTGTAAATATTCTATTGGGGGAATTCCGGTAACCTGTTTAAAACGTCTCGTCATATTTCGGGTACTGGTCGGAATGTCTTTAGTGATTTCTTCTAATTTTTCGATGGTACTGTACTGATTCTCTATTTTTTGCTGCAACATGGCTACCAAAGTATCATTGTGTAAATGATTGGGTCTGAAAGTGCTGAAATAACTCTGTTTGTAACGGTTTAAATCAATAGAGAAAATCTTGGCGATCTGAACGGCAATTTCATTTCCGCAATATTTCTGCACCAATAGAATCAGTAAATGAAAGGTGGAGGTCGATCCGCCACTGGTGTAAAGACTTCCATCGGCGGTTAAAGTTTCTTCTGATTTTAATTTAACGAGTGGAAATGCTTTCGTAAAAGCGCTGCAGGCATCAACGTGGGTGGTGGCCAGTTTTTCATTTAATAAACCCGAAGCCGCAAATAAAAAGGCACCCGTACAAAAACTGGCCAATTCAGCTCCGGCCTTATGTTGTTTCTGTAGCCATGGAATAAATTTTTTGTTCTTTGCAATCATCTCACTCATATCATCTGTGGTGAAAGCCGGAATCAAAATCAAATCCAGTTCCAGATTGGAAGTTTCTATTGAATTGACCGTATATCCAAATAATTGTTCCTGATTCATCTGTTCTGACGATTGAAAAACCATAATGTCAAAGGGTTTTTCAGCTCCTTTATACAATTTATTAGCCGTTTCAAAAACTTCTAAAATTGCTGCAATGCTTAGTAATTTATAGTCATGCGGCACAATTAAACCTGTTTTTTTGCTCATGGTTCTTCTTTTTTGGGAAATTAACTTCCTTACAAAAATATAAAATTTGTCTTAAATGACCCTAAAGTTGACTTCTATTGTAGTATTATGCTTTTTGTAATATTTTACATTTGTTTTAAATAATTTGTAATTTTATAGATATGGAAACAAAAATATTCTTAAATCTTCCTGTAAAAGATTTAAATCGTTCAATCGCATTTTTCACTCAACTGGGCTTTTCATTCAATTCAAAATTTACAAATGAGAAAGGAACTTGTCTGGTGATTGGCGAAAATATAAATGCAATGCTTTTGGTTGAAGAGTTTTACCAAACTTTTACCCATAAAGAAATTTGCAATACGGACACGACCAGCGAGGTACTGATTTCAATTTCACTTGAAACTCGTGATAAAGTTGATGAAATGATTGCGAAGGTGATTAAAGCCGGGGGCTCAGAATACAGAACGACAAAAGATTATGGCTGGATGTATCAACGTACTTTTCTGGATACAGACGGACATCATTGGGAAATTTTCTTTATGGATGAAAGTCAGATTCCGGAAATGAGTTAATGATAAGCTATAAACAGCGTTAAAAATATAAAGATGATAACAGTGCAAAACACTATTAAGGCATCCATCGATACCGTTTGGAATTTCTGGATCTTGCCGGAACATATTATCAATTGGAATATACCTTCACCAGACTGGCATAATCCGTATGCGGAAAATGATTTAAAAGTGGGAGGAAAATTCAAATACACCATGGGAACAAAAGACGGCAGCATGGGTTTTGATTTTGAGGGGACCTACACTAAAGTTGAAAAGCATGCATTGATAGCATATAAACTTCTGGATAACAGAACAGGAACAGTTTGTTTTGAAATTGAGGGCAACAATGTGAAAATTTCTGAAACATTTGAACCTGAAAAAGACAATTCGGATGCAATGCAGGAGCAATTTTTAAAAGGAGTTATGGCTAATTTCAAAGACTATGTTGAAAGTTTTAGGCGAAAGCTATAAAAAATATAAATTTTAATAAACACATTATGATTACAGTACAAAACACGATTAATGCGGCAATAGATAAAGTCTGGGAATTCTGGACCTTGCCGGAGCATATTACAAAATGGAGTTTCGCTTCACCGGACTGGCATACGCCTTATGCAGAAAATGATTTAAGAGAAGGAGGAAAATTCAAATCGACTATGGCGGCAAAAGACGGTAGTATGAGTTTTGATTTTGAAGGGGAATATACTTTAATAAAGCAAAATGAAGCCATAGAATATGCAATGGCCGATGGCCGTAAGGTCGAAATTAGTTTTGCAGCAACTCCAAACGGAGTAGAGGTAATAGAAAGTTTTGATCCCGAAACACAAAATCCGGAAGAAATGCAGCGTGGTGGCTGGCAGGCAATTCTGGATAATTTTAAAAGTTATGTAGAAAGTAAAACTTAAAAAAAAAATAAAAGATGGCAAAACAAATTTGGCTGAATCTGCCCGTTAAAAATGTGGCAAAAGCGAAAGACTTTTTTTGGAAAATAGGTTTTTCTTTTAATGAACAGCACGATACACCCAACTCAACTTGTATGTTGGTAGGCGAAGGAAATTTTGTAGTAATGCTTTTTGAAGATAATTTGTTTGAAAGCTTTTCTAAAAACAAAATTACAGATACGCAATCAAGTTCAGAAGTCCTGATTTCGATTGATGCTGAAAGTGCAGCAGAAGTAGATGAATTGATGGAGAAAGTAACAAAAGCCGGCGGTACTGTTTTTGCGCCTCCTGCCGAAAGTCAGGGCTGGATGTATGCTGCTGCTTTTGCCGATTTAGACGGACATCGCTGGAATATTTTATATATGGATTTTAGTAAATTACCCCAAGAAAATTAAAGATGGAAACAGTGAGAGAACTAGCGGAGGAGATATGTGGATAGAGTAGAGAGAATAGAGTAAAGAGAATAGAGTAAAGAGAATAGAGTAAAGAGAATAGAGTAAAGAGAATAGAGTAAAGAGAATAGAGTAAAGAGAATAGAATATAGAAACAACAAAAAACAAAATAGTATGGCAGCAATAAATCCTTATTTGCTTTTTAACGGGAATTGTGAAGAAGCATTCTTATTTTATAAATCCGTTTTTGGAGGTGAATTTCCGTATATCGGGAAGTTCAAAGATATGCCGGAAGAAGATGGTGGCGACAAAATGTCTGAAGAAGACGGAAACAGAATTATGCACGTTTGCCTGCCCATTGGAAATACAATTCTAATGGGAAGTGACAGTCATCCAAAATTCGGAAATCTTCGTATTGGGGATAATTTTTCAATTTCCATCAATACAGATAGCAGAGACGAGGCAGACAAAATCTTCAACAGACTTTCAGCTGGAGGTGAAGTAGAAATGCCTATGAATGATACCTTTTGGGGCGCTTATTTCGGAATGTTCAAAGACAAGTTTGGTGTGGGCTGGATGGTAAATTTTGACGAGAAACAGCCAAATGCCTAACGGATAAAGTTAAGTTATTGTAATAGCGGAACATAATTGTTAAATTACTTGAAAAAGCACATCATTATGTGCTTTTTCTTTTCAAAAAAACAAAGATTATTCTTTTTTATCAATAATAGATTGCCGATTTTTGTCGCTTCTTAATCAATAAAGAAAAAATGACAATAGAAGATAAAGAGATTATTTTATTAAAAGTTTCAGGTCACGATAAACCCGGAGTTACAGCTGGTTTGACAGCAGTATTGGCAACTTACGATGCCGTTATTTTAGATATTGGCCAGGCCGACATTCACGATACACTTTCTTTAGGGATTTTATTTGAAATTGAAGCCGGTTCAAGTTCAGGACCCGTTTTAAAAGACTTATTGTTTAAAGCATATGAATTGGAAATTAAAGTAAAATTTATTCCGATTTCTGTTGAAGATTACGAAACCTGGGTAAAATCACAATCAAGACAACGATACATTATTAATATTTTGGGAGAGAAGTTAGCAGCTTCACAACTGGCTGCAGTAACTAAAATATTATCCGACCAAAATTTAAATATTGATTCCATTATAAGACTAACAGGCAGAACGTCTATCATCGAAATAGAAGAAAATCCGCGTTCCTGCATACAATTGTCCGTAACAGGGGAAATTGTAAATAAGATCGTGATGACGGCCAGTTTTATGCATATTTCAAGAACGTTGGATGTAGATATTTCTTTTCAGGAAGATAATATCTACAGAAGAAACAGGCGTCTGGTTTGTTTTGACATGGATTCTACACTGATCCAGACCGAAGTAATTGACGAATTAGCCGAATTGAACGGAGTAGGCGAACAGGTAAGAGCAATTACCGAACTGGCCATGAATGGTGAAATTGATTTCAATGAAAGCTTTAAACAACGCATGGCTTTGTTAGAAGGTTTAAGTGAAGATGTTTTGCGATCAGTTGCTGAAAAATTACCCATAACAAAAGGAGCGCACCGTTTGATGAAAGCCCTAAAATATTACGGATATAAAACGGCCATTCTCTCCGGAGGATTTACCTATTTCGGGGAATATCTGCAAAAAGAGTTAGGGATCGACTACGTTCACGCCAATCAATTAGAAATTAAAGACGGTAAGCTAACCGGGAAATATATTGGTGATATCATTGACGGTCAGAAAAAAGCAGAGCATTTAAAAGCTATTGCGGACAAAGAAGGCATTCATATCAACCAGACAATAGCTGTTGGTGACGGAGCCAACGATTTGCCGATGCTGAACTTAGCCGGTTTAGGAATTGCTTTCCATGCCAAACAAAAAGTAAAGGAGAGCGCTTCAACTTCTATCTCAAGCTTAGGTCTTGATGGTGTTTTGTACTTATTAGGATATCATGACAGGTATATTGATATGATGTAATAAAACGACTGTCATCCTGAGCGAAGTCGAAGGCTTATGAAACGAAAAGAACTTCAACTTCGCCTGAGAGAAATTTATAATAAAAAGAAAAACCTTAGTTCAGAACCTGAATTAAGGTTTTTTTATGGGCATGACCCGCAGAAAAAGCGGGTCGGGCTATCCGTTGCAATCTTTTTTGCTCCCGAATCCTCGGGACAAAAAAGGATTTCCACTACTATCCCTCATGCGATCAGTATCTATTGCAGCTTTCGTTTCATTTCGACGAAGGAGAAATCTATGTTGTTATTAGCAGAAAATGATTTAATTTATCTCAAAAGTAAAATCTACTTTTGTTCTAACATGATATCCTTCGTGTTCACCACAGAGCCATTTAGGAGATTTTTCTAGTACTTTCTTGAGTATTTTTCCTGTTTTGATTCCATCATCTTTTATAATCTTAATAGTAGTTATTGAACCATCCATTTCAACAATAAAAGTAGCGAGTACTTGTCCCTTAGTATTTTTATCAATATTTGCCTTTTTGAAATTCGCTTTTATATATTCAAGAAATTTTTCTTTTCCACCAGGAAATTCTGGTTTTACTTGAACTGTTTCAAACCCGTAGAGCTCCTTTTGAACGGGGCTTAATGGCTCAATATTTTGAGATATTAGGTTTTGAGTAAACAGGATAATAAAAAATAGTATGTACTTTTTCATTTTAAAATATAAATCAGTTAATCACAGAGAATAAGTGAAGTGATCTTTGAACTACATCTCCTTCAACTGCTCTAAATAATCTCTCTGATTCGAAAGTCTTGGAATTTTATGTTGTCCGCCTAGTTTATCCCTTTCTTTAAGCCAGTCGTAAAATAAATTCTCACGTGCCACATTAATCACCAAAGGATTTAAAGTCATATTATTGTGACGTTTGGCTTCATAATCAGAGTTTAACGTCTGCAGTGTTTCATCCAGCACTTTCTGAAAAAGACCAACATCAGCAGGTTTTTTCTTGAATTCGATCATCCATTCGTGAGCACCTTTTTCCTTGTCCTGCATAAAAATAGGAGCAACCGTATAATCAATCACTTCCGTCTGGGTCAACTCGCAGGCTTTGGCAATAGCCTGATCGGTATTTTCGACCATTAGTTCTTCACCAAATACATTAATATGATGTTTGGTTCTTCCCGTTACGCGAATTCGGTAAGGGTTTAAAGAATTAAAACGAACCGTGTCTCCAATTAAATAACGCCATAAACCGGAATTAGTGGTGATTACAATAGCGTAGTTCTTATTTAATTCAACATCGGCCAGACGAATTACTTTCTGGTTGGGAGTTTCAAAAGTATCCATTGAAATGAATTCGTAGAAAATTCCATAATCCAGCATCAATAATAAATCACTCGAATTATTCAGATCCTGAATCGCAAAAAAACCTTCCGAAGCATTGTATATTTCGTAATATTTGAAATCTTTGCTGGGCAGGATTTTTTTGTATTGTTCTTTGTAGGGTGAAAAGCTTACGCCTCCATGAAAATAAACTTCAAGATTGGGCCAGATTTCCAGTAAACTTTCTTTTCCGGTATTTTCCAGAACTTTATTCATCAGTACCAGCATCCAAGAAGGAACTCCGGCAAAGCTGGTTACATTTTCATTTTTTGTTTCATTGATAATAGCCGCAATTTTAGCTTCCCACTCACTCATTAGGGAAGTTTTATTACTTGGCGTGCTGCTGAATTCAGCCCAGATAGGCATGTTTTCAATCAAAATGGCAGAGAGATCCCCAAAGAAAGTATTGTTGTTTTCGTAAATCTGAGAGCTTCCGCCTAAGCGAAGACTTTTTCCCAGAAACAACTCAGAATCCTCATTATTGTTCAGGTATAAACAAAGTAAATCTTTACTTCCCTTATAATGACAATCTTCCAGAGCCTCGGTGCTTACCGGTATAAATTTACTTTTGGCATTCGTAGTTCCGCTTGATTTAGCAAACCATTTAATTGGAGTTTCCCAAAAAACGCCCTGTTCACCCTGACGCGTTCGTTCAATCAGAGGTTGTAATTCTTCATAAGTAGCGATCGGCACTCTTTCAGTAAAAGTCTGATAGGAGTTGATAGATGAAAATTCATATTGTTTCCCAATAATCGTGTTTTCAGAAGCTGTCAGTAAGTTGTGCAGCAATTCTTCCTGAACTTCATTCGGGTATTTTAAAAAGAGCTCTATTTGATGAATTCTTTGTTTAAGAACCCAGGATGCAAACGAGTTGATTATTGATAAGGGCATGGGAATTTTAGATTTTAGATTTTAGATTTCCAATTTGGATTAAAAAACAGGAAATTTAAAATTTGAATATCGATATACAAATATTAACTTTGGCGTTGTATCAAAAATAGTGTTTTTTTACAAGAAACAATTTATTTAAGGGAAAGATTACGTTTCAAAATTTAAACTTTCAAAAATGAAATTTAACTTTCAAAAGTAATCTGAAATCAAAAATCAGCAATTCAAAAATCTAATGACATACCAGGGAGTACTTACAAAAATGCAGACAGAAATCGGAAATCCTATCCAGTATTATCTGGTTTTTGAGGATAGTTTTCTCAATATGAATCAATTATTGAATAAAGAAATTGAGATCAATTTTGTGGGTTACCAATGTTTGAATTGCAATAAAAAAAAGAAAATATTCAGACAGGGTTTTTGTTATGATTGCTTTTACTCCAGTCCCGCCGTGGGCGACTGGATTATGAGACCCGAATTGAGTACAGCCCATTTAGGAATTGCAGATCGTGATCTGGATTACGAGCAAAAAGTGCAATTGCAGCCTCATATTGTCTATTTAGCGGTAGCAAGCGAGATAAAAGTAGGAGTAACACGCAAAACACAGGTTCCAACCCGTTGGATTGATCAGGGTGCCAGTCAGGCAATCGCAATTGTTGAGGTTCCTAATCGATATTTGGCAGGAATCACCGAGGTTGCCTTAAAAAGTCATTATACGGATAAAACCAATTGGCGAAAAATGCTTCAGAATGGAACGGAGACTTTTGATTTAATTAAAGAAAAAGAAAAAGTCGAAAGTTTAATTCCGGCGGAAGCCCGCGAATATTTTTACAGTCAAAAGAATGATTTATATGAATTGCAGTATCCGGTTTTGAATTTTCCGCCAAAAGTGGCGAGTCTGAACCTTGATAAAACTCAATCCTTTAATGGAAAATTAACGGGAATTAAAGGGCAGTATTTAATTTTTGAAAACGGAACGGTTTTTAATGTTCGCAGTTCAGAAGGGTATGTTGTTACCATAAACGTCTAGATATATTCCTTAACCGTCTAGTGTTATTTGGTAACGGTATATTGTTTTCCTGTTTATATAATGATTTTATTATTTTTAAATTTATTTCAAAAAGTTGAAAATGTGAATGTTGGAACATTCGGTTACAATTTTGTAATAATTACTTATTGAAAGAATTTAATTTTAGAAAAAAAAAGGGACTAGTTTTGAGTTAGTTCAATCTTTCGATTTTTTTAAAATTTAAATGAAGATTTAATAATTCTAAGCGATTTAATAAAATGGGTGTTTTAAAAAAAATAAATGTTTTTAGGCGTAGTGTAATGCGCAATCTTACTAAGAATATTGGGAAATCAAATTTTCAGAGGGATATTGTTTTGGTGGATAAAAATGATATTAAAAGAGTTTTAATCTGCAGACCAAATGGAAGATTAGGAAACTTATTATTGATTACACCGCTCGTTCAGGAAGTAACAGAAATATTTCCAAATTGTAAAGTCGATTTATTTGTTAAGGGAACATTAGCTCCAATAATTTTTGAGAATTACGAGAATATTGATAAGGTGATTGACTTGCCCAAAAAACCCTTCAAAAATTTACTAAAATATTTTAATGTCTGGATTTCAATAAAAAGACGGAAATATGATATTGCAATCAATGTAGATCAGAATTCTTCTTCCGGACGTTTAGCAGTTCAGTTTTCTAATGCTAAATATAAATTTTTTGGAGACTCAGACGGAGAAACTCAAATTGTAAAAAGCGATTATGATCATATTGCAAAATATCCGGTTTACAACTTCAGAAACTATCTGACAAAATTAGGATTACCTAAAAGCAACAAAATAATAGCTCCTTTAGATCTCAAATTAAGTCTGTCTGAGTTCGCCGAAGGAAAAAAGATTCTGGCCGGATTAGTTGATAATAATTCAAGAAGAACAATCTGCTTGTTTACCTACGCGACGGGGACAAAATGTTTGTCGGAAATATGGTGGGAAGATTTTTATAAAGCACTAAAAAAGGAATATGCCGATTATAATATAATTGAAGTTTTACCCATCGAAAATGTGTCGCAAATTGCTTTTCAGGCCCCATCATTTTATAGTAAAGATATTAGGGAAATAGGCGCATTTATAGCTAATACCGACATTTTTATAGGAGCTGACAGCGGAATGATGCATTTGGCAAGCTCGGTTCAGACCCCGACAGTTGGCTTGTTTTCGGTCTCGGAAATTAAAAAATACGAGCCCTATGATAATTGTAGTATTGGTGTGAATATCATCAAGCGTTCAAAAAAAGATTATTTCAAAATACTCAATAAAATACTCAATAACGGAAAACTGAAAATATATTCAAAAGCAGTTTAAAATAAAAAAGGTCAATCTGTTTAGATTGACCTTTTTTTTGCTTTGCCTTGCTTTATTATTTTTTCTTCTTAAACAAACCGTTCAATAGATCGCTTGCTTTTTTGGTAGCGTCCTGAGTATTCTTTTCTTTCTCAGTTGCTGCAGCTTTCGTTGTATCTTTTGCTTTCGTGTTTTTGTTAATTAAATCCGTAAGGGCCGAAGTACCTTTTTGAGTCAGCTTCTCCTTTTGCTGCTTGACTAATTGAGTTGTTAAACTGCTAACAGCACTTTTCATATCCGTTGCTATTTTCGGATTGGAAAAATTACCTGTAATCATGGCATTGACCGGAATATTGTCTAGTTTTGCCGCATCTGCAGGCGACATTTTAGCAATTAATGCGTTGGCCTCAGTTCCTAAATATTTAGCCGGAACATCTAATTTTAAGTTGTAATTCATCGTTTGATCGAAACCGTGCGTTCCGCCAACCGTAATCTTAATGTCCTGATATTTGATGTCAAATGGTTTTACATTTACTTTTCCGTTATCAAATGTTACTGCCATTTTTAAATCATTTAAGTTTAATTTGCTGGCATCAAGGAACTTAATATTGGAAGTCAAAGAATTTAATACAGTCGAATTTTTACTGTTTAATGTAGTCGAAAGTAGCTGACCCAGTAAATCTCCCGAAAGTGATTTTAAGTCCGGAGTTAATTCCTTGGCATCTAAATTTCCGTTCAGTTTGATAGTCGAATTCAATTTTCCGTTGATAATTCCGGCCAGTGGAGCAATTTTTTTCATCATGTCCAATTGCGTAAAAGTCTGTGCAATATCAACCTGATTGAACCCTAAATTCATATTAAAAGTGGGCACTTTTTCTTTTGTAGAAACGGTTCCTGTTAGGCCGATGGATCCGCCAAAAATAGAAGTTTTAAAGTTTTCTAAAGTTGCTTTTTCATCCTTAACAATTAATTTCCCGGATACATCTTTTAGTTTTAAATTATCATATAAAACGGTTGTTGCCTTTGCATTTATCGTACAATTCAAAAACGCGGGAATCTTCATGGCTTCCGATGGTTTTGCGGCTGTTGTAGTCGTTGCAGGTTCGCCTGAAGTCATAAAATCATCAACCGCCAGTTGGTTGGAACTCATGTTGAAGTTTCCTTTAAGTTCTTGTTTTTTGAACATAAAACCGTAGAAATTCTCCAGAACACCATTAATGCTGATATCACTTTTTCCAGTAGTAGCATCAAATCGTTTCAGGTTGATTGTGCTTGGGTCAAATTGCACCAAAGCCGTGCTGATGTTCATTGATTTGTTGTTTTCATCCGTGTATTTAAACCCTGACAAACTCATCGTTCCGGCATTTTTAATGTTTTCATACTGGCTTTTTTCCACAGAAGCCATGTCAAAATTTGTCGTTACATCGGCTTTCAGAATACCAGCCAAAGGTTTGTCAAGCTTGATCGGATATGCTTTGGAAAGATTAGCTAAGTTGATTGTTCCTTTTAAGGCTGCGTCTACAATCGGATTTACAGTGATGTTTTTCACATTCGCTTTAGCGCTGAAAACATCCTGGTCAATTCTGAAAGATAGTTTGTCTAAATTAACGTAGGTGTCATTCAGAATACCGGTTTCATTAATGATTTTAGTGTCAATTACAATATTCTGAACGGACTTTGGTAAGTTCGGATATTGAAACGAAGCATTGTTTGATGCAATTGCAATGTTGAATTTTGGTACAGTGGTCTCTGTTAATTCTCCTTTTGCAAAACCTGTTACCGTAAAATCTCCTGTTGTTTTTACACCGTCTAAACCTGAAGCATAAGCAGAAGGAATCAAGCCTAAGAAATTGGTAAAGGATGAAGTCGGAGTTTTGAATTTCAAATCATAAATCTGACCAGCTTCCACCATCTGAATGAATCCGTCAAATTCTAATGGCAATTGGTTGATTAAAGCTTTGTTTTCTTTAAAAGTATATTTGCTTTTTTCCATATCAATTCCCAGGACAGCGTCTAAAGTCAGGGATATGTTTTTCATGTAATTGATCTTATCCATATCCAAAGAAACTTTAGCTGTAGATTTGGTTGTTAAATCAAGTTTTGAATTGGTAAAATCCCCAGTTCCTTCGTGATTTAAACTGTCAATGACCATTCTGATTTTAGAACCCTGATCAATATATCTGAAAGTGAAATTCTCAATCTTATAGTTTTGAATTTTTAAAGCAAGCGGTTTACCGGCTTCTTCTTTTTCTGTTTTTTCTTTGTCCTTCAATGCAATATCAAAGTTTCCTACACCGTCTTTATTAAAAATGATATTGATCAGACCATTTTCGGAGCTAATGCCCTGAATGTTCAAAGGTTCGTCTTTTCCTTTAAAAAGTTCTTTGATACTCATATTTAGGTTTAATTTACCTAACGAAACCAAAGTATCTCCTTCAAAAGGGGCCTTGTTGATGATCACTAATTTGTCAATTGCAACCGTAGCATTAGGAAAGTTTTTAAACAAACTTAAATCGGCATCTGCAAAACTCACTTTGGCATCTACACTTTCGTTAATAGCTTCTGAAATTTTCGCTTTTATCTGATCTTTAAAAAAATAAGGAATGGCGAAAAGTGCGGCAATAAATACCACGAGGACAATGGCTGTGATTTTTAAAATTTTCTTTAACATAATTAATTATAGATTTGAGGATTAAGGTTCTTAATTGGAATGCTATTCTTGCAAAAATAGACTTTTATAGTTGAGTTTATTTTAAAATTACTATAAAAAACAATAGCCTGCCTTAGATCGAATTTCGATTAGGACAAGCTATCAAAAAAAAATAAATTAATTTTCTATGTTTTTAAAACTTTATGAAAGAGCAGTTTTTTTATTTTTACGGGTTTTTAATTTTTGGCTAAAATAGGGGAGATTACAGGTTGCGGATGTTAAGCGGGAATTAACTTTTGGTTAATTAAAATGAAAAATCCGCCTAAGAAACGACTCAGGCGGATTTAGTTATATGTTTTTTATTTTTTATTGAATGTTTAATCCGAAAGGCAGCATCGCCTGAACTCCTTTTTGTTTTTGAAATCTTTTTACCTGTTCGATAATCATGTAATTTTCTTCACCGATTTCTTCTTTGATAAAAGCTTCTTTGGATTTTGCAAAAGGTAAATTTGATAACAGATCATCAAATGACTTTTCGTACTCCGGATAATTCTGTGTACTGTACGATTTTATTTTGGCGATTCTTGCAGCTTCTGCAATAGCATCATTCAGTCCGCCGATTTTATCTACCAGACCAATTTTTATAGCTTCAGAACCGGACCATACTCTTCCTTGTGCAATAGCATCAACCTGGGCAAAAGTCATTTTTCGGCCTTCGGCTACATGTGTTACAAAAGTTTTATAAATGTTTTCTACGCCTTCTAAGGTAAAGGCTTTGAATTTTTCGTCAATTGGTACAAAAGGACTGTAGTTTGCTGAATTTTCGTGTGTTTTTACCTGTTCGGTATTGATGCCCAGTTTATTTGCTAACGGACTGAAATTCGGCAAAATTCCGAAAACTCCGATCGAGCCCGTTATGGTGTTGCTTTCCGCGAAAATTTTATTGGCATTACAAGCAATATAATACCCGCCTGAAGCAGCATAATTACCCATAGAAACCACAACAGGTTTTACTTTTTTGGTAATTTCAATTTCTCTCCAGATCAAATCAGAAGTCAGTGCGCTTCCGCCCGGACTATCAATTCTTAAAACAATAGCTTTGACATCTTCATTTTTTCGGGCTTCCTGTAAAGAACGGCGCATCGCACCTTCGCCAATTACAGTTACATCGCCTTCACCACTTTGAATTTCGCCCTGAGCGTAAATAACAGCAATCTGATCACTTGAGGTGTTCGTCAGTGCTGTTGTGATATTATTCTGAGTGTAATCCAGGATTGAAATTTTATGGTAATCCTCATCATCTGCAACGTTTAATTTCTTTTTGATAGCGTTGTGATAAACATCCTCATAAGCAACAATATCTACCAAATGCTGTGCTTTTGCCATTTCAGGAGTTCGGGCTAATAAACCGTCTGCGATTTCGTTTAGTTTCGCTAAAGGAATATTTCGGCTTTTCGAAATATCATTCGAAACAGTGGACCAGATTGAATTCAGAAGAGCCGTAATCTGCTCTCTGTTGGCTTCGCTCATTTTATTTTCCAAAAAGGGCTCAACGGCACTTTTGTATTTTCCATGACGAATCACTTCCATATGGATACCGGATTTATCCTGAAAATCTTTAAAGAACATGATTTCAGACGAAAGTCCTTTGAAATCAAGATCTCCGGCAGGGTTTAAATAAACCGTGTTGGCAACAGAGTTTAAATAATATTCTTTTTGCGAATACGTATTAGCGTAAGCCCAGACAAATTTGCCTGATTTTTTGAATTTTTCAAGTGCGTTTCTTAAATCTTTATATTGTGCTAAACCTAAGGAAGACTGGTCGTTCAAAATAGAAATTCCTTTAATGTTACTATCCGTTTCGGCAGCTTCAATGGCATTAATCACATCGGTTAAACCAACTCCTTTTTGGTCCGAAAAGACCGTTACCCAGGGATCTTTATATTTTCCGGCGTAATCATTTTTGATTTTCTTCAGATCTAATTCTATAACAGAATCACCTTTAACGGAAACAGTATCCTCTCCTCCAAAAATAGCACCGATAAGAATTACTCCAAAAAAGAATAACATAATGAATACAAAAATACCAATCACTGTGGCAACTACATTTCCTAGAAATTTCATAAATATATTTTTTTAATAAGTATTAAAAAAGGCTGGTTTGTTACAAATATAATTGAAAATATCACATTTATTCTTCTGATAAACAAGATTGTTTTTGGAATAGAATACTTTTTCAAAGTGAATTTCACCTGAAAAATACTATTTTTTTTCTTTATCTAAAAATAGTATCTATTAAAATAATGTAATTAATTCTGAAATAGTTTTAGTTAATTTGCATTTATTATGAAATCACAGCATCAGGTCGTATTAGCAATAGGCAGTAATCAGGGAAATCGGTTAGCAAACATCGAAAGTTGTATTCAGCTTATACATCAGGAAGTGGGAACTGTAATTAAGGTTTCAAAGCTTTACGAAACACCTGCCTGGGGATTTGAGAGTGACGCTTTTTATAATTGTGTGCTTATTATACACACTAGCTCTTCGGCACAAAAAATACTCAATCAGGTTTTAAAAATAGAAAAACAACTAGGCAGAATCCGTTTGAATCAGGAGGGATATCAATCCCGTCTCATTGATGTCGATCTGATTGTTTTTGATAATGAAATTATTAAATCTGAAAAACTGGAAATTCCGCATCCGTTAATGCAAAACAGGAAATTTGTATTACTGCCAATGCAGGATTTAAAATTAGACTGGAAACATCCTGTATTTCAAAAAACCATATCCGAACTGATAGCGATTACTCCCGATGACAGTCTTTGTACTGTTGTGCAGGATTTGAAAAATCCACTGCAGGAAATTCCGCTGGAGAAGTTTAATTATATCGCCTTTGAAGGAAATATCGGCGCCGGAAAAACAACTCTGGCGCATAAAATTGCAGAAGATTTTAATGCTAAAACCGTTTTGGAACGTTTTGCAGACAATCCGTTTTTACCTAAGTTTTATAAAGATCAAAATCGGTATGCCTTTCCGCTGGAAATGTCTTTTCTGGCCGACAGATACCAGCAATTATCAGATGACTTAGCTCAGTTTGATTTGTTTAAAGATTTCATAGTAGCCGATTATCATATTTTCAAATCACTGATTTTTGCTAAAATCACTCTGGCAGAAGATGAATATCGTTTGTACAGAAACCTGTTTGATATTATTTATAAAGAAATGCAAAAGCCTGATTTGTATGTTTATTTATATCAAAATACAACAAGATTGTTAGAGAATATTAAACGACGCGGCCGTGCCTACGAACAGAATATTGAAGCAGAATATTTGGATAAAATCAATGTGGGGTATTTAGACTACATAAAATCCCAAACCGATCTCAATGTTTTAATTATTGATGTCTCGGATCGTGACTTTGTAAAGAAACACGAAGATTATCTTTTCATCCTGGAAGAAATTAAAAAGAAAATAGCGTAATAGTTTTTTATCTTTTCAAGGTAAAGTGACCTCTTAAAACAGGTTTTGTATTGTCTATTTTTAAGGCATACCAATAATCGGAAGAGGGTAGAGGAATTTTATTGAAAGTTCCGTCCCAGAACATTTTAGAAGGTTTCAATTCTATCAGGAGCTTTCCGTACCGATCAAAAATCGTGACTTGTGCCTGAGGATAATTTTCTATTCCGGTTACTTCCCAAACGTCATTATAAGTATCATTATTGGGAGTGAAAAAAGCAGGGAAAACCAGAATGACAAAATTTTGTGTAGTTCCCTCGCAACCATTTTTCTCCCGGATGTAAGCAGTTTGTAAGCCACCCGGTATATTATAAAATGTATTGGAATCCTGAAAATTAAAGCCATCTACAGAATATTCATAATAATCTTCTTCTTTCGTAAGATAGATAATAGCGGTGGTTCCGTTTGTTTCTATACGGTCAATTTTAGGAATCAGGTGTTCCTTAACCGTTATAGTCTTTGTATTTGGGCAGCTTTCAGGAGCGGGACTCGTAACTTCAACTGTGTAAGTTCCTCCTGTCATTACTTCAATGGTTTGGGTTGTGGCGCCGGTAGACCATTTATAAGCCATTCCGGTAATTCCGGCATCCAGCACTATCTTTTGACCTTGACATAACGGAATATCTTTTTCATCTGTAACCGCAGGAGGGGCGTAAATAATAACGTCAACAGGAGTACGGGTATTATTTATACAGCCGTTGTTTGAGGCTTCGGCATAATAAGTAGTATTGGTGTCAATTGTAGGTGTAGGAAAGTTATTGCCGGTGTAAATGCTTGTGTTTCCGATAGCAGTAGTAAACCAGTTTATGATACCAATATTAGAACTGGCTTGTAAATTGACACTTCCGGCACCACATCTGGGCACAGTCGGATTAGTCGTGGTCGGGATATCCGGAGTTGGATTTACAGTAACAGTAACAGCTTTTCTTTTGATTTCACAGCCCGGATCTGCATAGTAAATAGTGGTGGAATTTAAAATTGGAGTCGTAAAACTGCTTCCTGTTCCTAATGCTGTTCCGCCTGTAGGAACATCGTACCAATTAATGGTTATTCCGGTTATTGGTGTTGCCGTTATGGTGAAACTTCCCGAATCACAAACTGGATTCGGAATAAGAGGCTGGACTTCCGGAATGGTAATTTTGGTACTGGCTGCAATTTGTAAAGGCGATTCACCCGGCATTCCTCCATATTCTACTACAAATCCTTTCGGTTGATAGGGGTCGCCGGAATTTAATGATCCTGTATTTGATAAATCGTTCCATGAGCCTTTAATACCTATTCCCGGTTGCGTTATATGGGCATAATCCTCATCTCCCTGGTTGTTAGGTTCGCCGTTATTCCAGAAAGTATAGTTCATTACGGTGCCTGCTTCCGGTCCGGTTACCCATTTCCAGGTACCTTCGGTTTCGGCATCGCTGCCGCCAATCCAACCGGTTCCTGAAGCCTGTTCCCCAATTAATTGTGCTTCATCTGCAGCTAAAATAGTGGCTAAATAGCCTTTAAGGCCATAATAAGTACTTGCTTCGGCAGCCGTTTTTGCAGCAGTCCAGGTAATACCGATACTGGGAATAAATAAATAATAATGTTGTGTAGAAGGCAGGTAATTGGCCTGACCAATAGTAATAGAAAAAGTTCTGGTTCCGGACGCGTCAGCTGATGAATTCGAAAAAACAACGTCCCTTACAGCCGCTTCAAAATCCGAATATGAAACATCAGCACCAGTCGGACTCGATAATTTTAATTTCCCGGCAGTAGCATCCCAGTTAGTTACAATTGACGGATGAGATGCCGTATTTGAAAGTTCAAGTTGGTCTAAACCGCTTGAATACCCCGATGAAATCTGAATATAAACGGCCTGTGTTGCTGTTTCAGCAATATCGTGATTGATTGTTATGCTTGTTACAATGTTTAGTGAGGTTTGCGGGCAGTATATCTGGTTTCCTGCTGCTATAAGAACTGGCGGGTCAATGGTCGCTAACTTTTTTTTCGCAGATTTCACACTGTCATTTGCGGCATGTGTGATATTTCTGTTAAAAATATTATTTTTTTCACGCGCATGTAAGGAATAAAAACTGAAAACAAAAAATATTATAGATATTATTGCGAAACTGATATTTTTCATTTTATAAAAGTATCAATTTTATAACGATAAAAAAATATATTTCTATTGAGGCCAGTTTAACTTCTGAAACAAATCCCAAACCACAATTCCGGCACTTACAGAAATATTTAAAGAATGTTTGGTTCCTAATTGCGGAATTTCGATACAGCCATCACAAATGGCAACCGCTTCCTGTGCAACACCATAAACTTCATTTCCGAAAACCAATGCGTATTTTTGATCTTTGACTACTTTAAAATCCTGAAGAAAAACAGCACTTTCGACTTGTTCAATCGCAAGTGTTAAGACGTTTTCTTTTTTAAGGTTCTCGATAACCTCTAATACATTTTCATGGTGTTCCCAGGCTACAGTTTCGGTCGCGCCCAGAGCTGTTTTATGAATTTCTTTATTGGGAGGAGTAGCTGTAATACCACACAAGATTATTTTTTCAATCAAAAAAGCATCTGCAGTTCTAAATACAGATCCAATATTGTGTAAACTGCGAATATCATCCAATACTAAAATCAGAGGAGTTTTTTCGGATTCTTTAAAATCTTCAATCGATTTTCGTTCCAGTTCACTATTTTCAAGTTTTCTCATTAGGGTTGAATTCAGGTCATAAAAAAAGCTTCCAAAGATAAGGAAGCTTTTTCAATTATTTTAGATTGTTTTTCAGATTAGCTTTTTACTGGATCTGGTAAAACAGTACCTTTAATAGTAAGTACTTTTGTTGGTTGTCCTTCAGCATTAGAAGTAACAGTTACTGTTTTAGTAAAAGCACCAACTCTGTCAGTAGCATATTTTACACCAATAATACCTTTAGCACCCGGAGCGATTGGCTCTTTTGGAGTAGTTGGTACAGTACAACCACAAGATCCCTGAGTGTTAGTGATGATAAGTGGTTTAGTTCCGTTGTTTACAAAAACAAATTCACGTTTCCCGTCAGCATTGTGAGCGACAGTTCCGTAGTCAATTGTTTCCGTTTCGAAAGCCATTCCTGCTCCTTCAACTTTAGCTACTTTAGCTGCTTTAGAAGTTGTTTTTTTAGTACTTTGAGCGTTAGAAGCTGTAATTCCAACTACAGCAAGCATAGCGAATAAAATTATTTTTTTCATCTTTTATAGAGTCTTTTTTAATTATGAACAAATCTATATAAAATTCTTATATCTGTGCTTAAAAAAATCTTAAAATATTTTAATTTTTGCAGCTCTTCGATATTCCTTCAAAATATTATAAATTCGCTGTCATAAATTGATCATTTAAAATATAATAATTTGGCAGCGAAAGAGAAAGTGGTGAAGGAAACACCTTTAATGAAACAGTACAATGAAATCAAGAGAAAATATCCTGATGCCTGTTTGCTTTTCAGAGTAGGTGATTTTTACGAAACCTTTGGAGAAGACGCCATTAGAGCTTCTAAAATTCTGGGCATAACATTGACAAAAAGAGGAGCGGGCTCTGAAACCGAAACGGCTTTGGCGGGTTTCCCCCATCATTCTATTAATACGTATTTGCCAAAATTAGTAAAGGCAGGACTTCGTGTAGCAATATGTGATCAGCTGGAAGATCCTAAAATGACTAAAACAATCGTTAAACGAGGTGTTACAGAGCTTGTAACTCCGGGGGTTTCTTTAAATGATGAGGTTTTGCAGTCCAAAACAAATAACTTTTTGGCCTCTGTTTATTTTGCTAAGAATAATATAGGGATTTCCTTCCTGGATGTTTCCACTGGAGAATTTTTAACCGCTCAGGGAAATGCTGAATATATCGATAAATTATTGCAGAACTTTAATCCAAGTGAAGTTCTTGTTCCGAAGAACAATAAAGGTGATTTCAAAGACGCTTTCGGAGATGATTTTCATAGTTTTTATCTGGAAGACTGGATTTATAAAGAAGATTACGCATTAGAAACTTTAACCAAACATTTCCAGACAGTTTCCCTGAAAGGTTTTGGTATTGAGGAACTGAAAGAAGGAGTTGTAGCTTCCGGTGCTATTTTGTATTATTTATCCGAAACACAGCATAATCGTGTCCAGCATATTACGACAATTCAGCGTATTGCCGAAGATGCCTATGTCTGGATGGACCGATTTACCATTCGAAATCTGGAATTGTATCACAGTTATAATCCGAATGCCGTTACGCTTTTAGATGTAATTGACAGAACACTTTCCCCAATGGGAGGCCGTTTGTTAAAACGTTGGCTTGCCCTGCCGCTCAAAGACAGTACTAAAATAAAAGGCCGTCATGATGTAGTTTCCTATTTGAAATCAAATCCCGAGGTTTTGCATAATATTCAATACCAGATCAAGCAAATTTCAGATCTGGAACGCCTGATTTCTAAAATTGCGACAGGAAAAATTTCACCTCGCGAGATTGTGTATCTGAAAGAATCATTAGATGCTATTATTCCAATTAAAACCCTGGCGCTACAAAGTCCTCAGGAAGCCGTAAAAGTTATTGGGGATAGCCTGCATTCCTGTGATTTGTTGAGAGAGAAAATCAAAACAACTTTAAACCAGGATGCTCCGGTAGCCATTTCAAAAGGAAATGCGATTGCAAAAGGAATCAGTGAGGAATTAGATGATTTGCGCGCTATTTCGACATCCGGAAAAGAATATTTGGAAGGAATTGAAAAAAGAGAGTCCGAGCGAACCGGAATATCTTCTTTGAAAATTTCTTTTAATAATGTTTTCGGCTATTATATCGAAGTTCGAAATACACATAAAGATAAAGTGCCAACAGAATGGATTCGTAAACAGACGCTGGTAAATGCAGAACGTTATATTACGGAAGAATTAAAAGAATACGAAACCAAGATTTTAGGAGCTGAAGAGAAAATCTACAAAATTGAAACCGATCTTTTTGAGCAACTCGTAGCCTGGATTGCCACTTATATCAAGCCGGTTCAGATGAATGCGTATTTGGTAGCGCAATTAGACTGTTTGTGTTCGTTTACGCAACTGGCTGTAGAAAATCAATATGTATGTCCCGAAATAGATGAAACTTTTGAACTGGAAATCAAAAACGGAAGACATCCCGTAATTGAGAAACAATTACCGGTTGGTACTCCTTATATTGCCAATGATGTTTTTCTGGACAGGGAAACGCAACAGCTTATTATGATTACGGGACCCAACATGTCCGGTAAGTCGGCTATTCTGAGACAAACCGCTTTAATTGTGTTATTGGCTCAAATGGGAAGTTTTGTTCCTGCTGACAGCGTCAGAATGGGAATCGTAGATAAGATCTTTACCAGAGTAGGAGCTTCCGATAATATTTCGATGGGAGAGTCTACTTTTATGGTCGAAATGAATGAAACGGCTTCTATTTTGAATAATATCTCAGATCGAAGTCTGGTTTTACTGGATGAGATCGGAAGAGGGACCAGTACTTATGACGGAATATCGATTGCCTGGGCTATTGCTGAATTTTTGCACGAGCATCCCTCAAAACCAAAAACATTGTTTGCAACGCATTATCACGAGTTAAATGAAATGACCGAATCGTTGCCGAGAATCCAGAACTATAATGTTGCCGTAAAAGAATTAAAAGATACGGTTCTGTTTATTCGTAAACTCGTAAAAGGCGGAAGTGCCCATAGTTTTGGAATTCATGTCGCAAAAATGGCCGGAATGCCTCAGATTGTAATTTTGAAAGCGCAGAAGTTATTGAAGAAATTAGAGAAGAATCATTCGAGTGATGCTCTAAACGGAATAAAAGCGGCTAATGATGAAATGCAAATGAGCTTCTTTAATCTGGATGATCCGCTGTTAGAAGAGATAAAAGAAGAGATTATGAGTCTTGATATAAACGCGATCACCCCAGTGGAGGCACTAATGAAGCTGAATGAGATCAAAAGAATGCTGGTAAAGAAATAATTTTCATATTTAAAGTTTAGGTTATCAGAAGGTTATAAAATAAGTGTAATTTTTTTTCAAAAAACGCTTGTATAACTCAATAAATGTCTTAAATTTGCAACCGCAATACAGAACAAATCAAGTGTTGCGGTTCTTACTAGAATTTGAAACGCGAAAATAGCTCAGTTGGTAGAGCGCGACCTTGCCAAGGTCGAGGTCGCGGGTTCGAGCCCCGTTTTTCGCTCAAAACCATATAATGCTCGGATGGTGAAATTGGTAGACACGCTGGACTTAAAATCCAGTGAACAGCAATGTTCGTGCGGGTTCAAGTCCCGCTCTGAGTACTAAAGCCTCTTCTTTTGAAGAGGCTTTTTTTATGGCGTAAACCCGCGCAGTTTAAAATAAATTTGCGAAGTAAATTTATTTTAAAGAATCTAAGAATCTAAGAATCTAAGAATCTAAGAATCTAAGAATCTAAGAATCTAAGAATCTAAGAATCTAAGAATCTAAGAATCTAAGAATCTAAGAATCTAACTGATGGCTATCAGGTTTAAAATCAATAATCTAAAGTCAATAATCTAAAATCTAAAATTCTAAATGGGTGCTTTTGTAATTAGTAAAAGATTTAATGATGAATATAAATTTGTTTTTACTTCCAGAAAAGGAAAAATCATCTTTACAAGTTTGAGTTATGAATTGAAGTTCGAATGTGAAGAAGATATTGAAAAATTTAAATTGAGTATAGATCAGGCAAGGTTTTTAAAATTTAAAGGTTCCGGAGGGAAATATTTTTTTAAGCTGATGTTGGGAGAGCTTCATTTTGCAACAAGCCGTAAATACACGACAGAATTGCTTTTGCAGAAAGGAATCAAGGAAATTGTCACTTATGCTGCAAGGTCGGAGATTTTGGATTTCTCGTCCAGTGATTCGATTTTTGAAGATGAGGTAGTCGATGAGGAAGTGTTGGAATAAAAAAAAAGCGTTTTGAAATTTTCAAAACGCTTTTTTTATGGATTTTATGCAAAATAAAATTTTAACATAAAAAAAAACCATCTCAAGGATGGTTTTAAAATTTTTAGAACTTAGGTTCTAATTATTTTTTTACTTCTTCTACTTTAGCAGCAGCAGAATCAACTTTAGCAGCAGCAGAGTCAACAGTTGCAGCAGCAGAATCAACTACAGCAGCAGCAGAATCAACAGTAACAGCAGTAGAATCTACAGCGTCAGTAGCTGGAGCATCAGCTTTTTTACAAGATACAACAGTTAAAACAGCAACAACAGCTAAACTTAAAAATACTTTTTTCATCTTACTTTATTATAAAAGGTTAATTATTAATTCGTGGCAAAGATATAAATTTTTTAATATGTAAAATATTTTTTTATTTTTTTTTTAAAATATTTTCATTGCTCACGAATATCTTAGTTATCAAATAAGATGCCAAAATACTAAAATTATGTTATATTATTGTATTTTTTGTATAAATTATTTTTCATTGAATATTCAATAAGAAAATTAGCTTTTTTGATTCTCTTACCAATGGTTTGTTTTGCTTTTTATTGATTATTCTGCAGGCTTTAAAGGTGCAAATAAGCTCTTTTGAGCCTCTTTTTTATAATTTACGACTCAAAACCTGTCATTTGATATTTCGAGTTGTTAAAAAACGATTTTCATAATGCTGTCTGTAGCTCCCGTATTGTTCTGAATAAACGACTTGCATATTTGAGATTTTTCTTTAAAAAACTTTTCATCTGAAAGTAAGCGATCGAGATTTTGTTTAAGTTCCTCTTTGTTGTTAATAACAATGCAGCCTCCAAGTTTTACCAGCTCTGTAGCTTCTGCAAAATGGGAATAATTTGGACCAATTATAATCGGGATTCCAAAAGTTGCAGGTTCTAAAATATTATGAATTCCCGGATTTCCAAATCCCCCTCCAACGTACGCTATCGTTCCGTAACTATAGATCTTGGTCAGTAAGCCAACGGTGTCGATAATAAAGACGTTGTAGTCTGATAAATCAGCGTTTCCTTTTTCGGAAAATAAAATGCTTGATTTTGTGATTTGAGATTTAAGGCTTGCAATTTGATCTCCTTTTATGTTATGCGGTGCAATAATGAATTTTACATTCTCCGGAGCGTGATTGATATATTCGGCTAATACTGCTTCGTCTTTTGGCCAGGAACTGCCGATAACAATTGTGGTTTGGTTGTTTTTGAAGTTTTCAATAAAATCCAATGTATTGTCTCTTTCTAAGATTGCATTGACACGGTCGAAACGGGTATCGCCGGAAACAATTACATTGTGGAAACCAATAGCTTCTATTTTTTGTTTTGAACTTTCATTTTGAACAAAGAAATAAGTGAAAGTTTTTAGTGCTTTTCGATAAAATCCGCCATACCATTTAAAGAACATCTGGCTTTCCCTGAAAATTCCGGAAATTAAAAAAGTGGGTGTTTCGTTTTTTTTGAGTTCTCCTAAATAGTTAAGCCAAAATTCATATTTAATGAAGAACGCCAATTCCGGGTGTGCTAATTTCAAAAACCGTTTAGCATTGCTTTTAGTGTCCAAAGGCAGGTACAAAGTGACATCTGCAACGGTATTGTTTTTACGCACTTCGTATCCGGAAGGGGAAAAAAAAGTAACAATGATTTTATGTAAAGGATATTTTTCTTTGATTTTTTCGATAACCGGTAAACCTTGTTCGTACTCTCCAAGGGAAGCAGCATGAAACCAGATGGTTTTGTCTGTGGGTTTTATTCTTTCTTCCAAAATGGTAAAAACATCTTTCCTTCCGTTGATAAAGAGCTTGATTTTCGGACTAAACAGTGCGATAATTTTTAGAAAAAAGGCAGCAAGATAAACGGCTAAATTGTATAGAAAAAGCATGGGTGTAATTTTGGTGCTAAAATACGTTTCTTTCGATTATTTTCATTGTTTGAAGGTATTAAATAACTATTTTTGTTCTTCGTTTTGAAGATTGAATTCCGAAAACAAATCTTAAGTTTTAAAATAAAGAAAGATAAATGAAAAAAATTCAAATGGTTGACTTAAAGAGTCAATACGAAAAAATAAAAACAACCGTTGACGCTTCAATTCAGGAAGTTTTAGATACAAATACTTATATAAACGGGCCATTGGTTCATCAGTTTCAAAAAAATCTTGAAAATTATTTAGGAGCAAAACATGTAATTCCGTGTGCCAATGGTACAGATGCCTTACAGATTGCAATGATGGGACTGGATTTAAAGCCTGGTGATGAGGTTATTACTGCTGATTTTACATTTGCAGCGACTGTAGAAGTAATTGCTTTACTGCAATTAACTCCGGTTTTAGTCGACGTTGATGTTACAAATATGAATATTGACATTGAAGCGATAAAAAAAGCAATCACACCAAAAACAAAAGCAATTGTTCCGGTACATTTATTTGGTCGTGCAGCTAATATGGATGCGATTATGGAAATTGCCGCGCAGCATAATTTATATGTGATTGAAGATAATGCGCAGGCAATAGGGGCTGATTATGTTTCTAAATCAGGGACAAAAAGCAAGGTAGGAGTTATTGGTCATGTGGCTGCAACTTCATTTTTTCCCTCTAAAAACTTAGGTTGTTATGGAGATGGCGGAGCAATTTTTACCAATGATGATAAACTGGCTCACATTATCCGTGGCATCGTGAATCACGGAATGTACGAACGCTACCATCACGATGTAGTAGGGGTAAATTCACGTTTGGACAGTATTCAGGCAGGAGTTTTGAATGCAAAATTACCTTTGCTGGATGAATATAATACGGCACGTCGTTTAGCTGCAACAAAATATAACGCAGCTTTTGCGGGTCATAAAAATATAATTACACCGGAATTTGATGCCAATGCAAATGATCACGTTTTTCATCAATATGTGCTAAGGATTGTTGATGCGGATCGTAATGCGTTAATGCAGCATTTGTTGGATAAAGCAATCCCTTGTGCGATTTATTATCCAATTCCACTGCATTCACAAAAGGCTTATGTTGATGTTCGTTACAAAGAAGAACAATTTCCTGTAACCAATCAATTGGTAAAAGAAGTAATTGCTTTGCCCATGCATACCGAGCTTGACGATGAGCAGATTAAATTTATTACAGACAGTGTAATTGAATTTTTAAAATAAATAAAACTAAAATATTAGCCATAAAACAACCACAAAATGAAAGTATTAGTAACAGGAGGATTAGGATTTATCGGTTCGCATACTGTAGTCGAATTGCAAAATGAAGGCTTTGAAGTAGTAATAATTGATGATCTTTCTAATTCTTCGGAAGATGTTTTAAAAGGAATTGAGAAAATTACAGGAAAACTGCCATTGTTTGAAAAAATAGATTTAAGAGAAAAAACAGCAGTTCAGGATTTTTTTAAAAAACATAACGATGTTACCGGGGTTATTCATTTTGCGGCTTCGAAAGCAGTTGGCGAAAGTGTTGAAAATCCCCTGTTATATTACGAAAATAACATTGGTACTTTAGTTTATTTGTTACAGCAATTGCAGCAAAAACCAGAGGCAAGTTTCATTTTTAGTTCATCCTGCACGGTTTACGGCCAGGCTGAAAAAATGCCAATTACAGAAGATGCTCCGATTCAGGCAGCCATGTCTCCTTACGGAAATACAAAGCAGATCGGGGAGGAAATTATTACAGATACCGCCAAAGTGACTAATATAAGTGCTATTTTATTGCGCTATTTTAACCCGGTTGGAGCGCATTCAAGTACGGAAATTGGAGAATTACCATTAGGAGTTCCTCAAAATCTGGTTCCTTTTATTACACAAACCGGAATGGGATTGCGTAAGGAATTATCAGTTTTTGGGAATGACTATCCAACGCCGGATGGAACTGCAGTCCGTGATTATATTCATGTTGTAGATTTGGCAAAAGCACACGTTATTGCGTTGCAGCGTTTGTTCAATAAAAAGAATCTGGCTAAAGTCGAGACTTTTAATCTGGGAACGGGAAAAGGAAGTTCTGTTCTTGAGGTCATCAACAGTTTTGAAAAAGTAAGTAATACCAAATTACCCTATAAAATTATGCCACGCCGGGAAGGTGATATCACTGAAGCGTATGCTAATACCGATAAAGCTAATGATGTTTTGGGCTGGAAGGCACAATTAACATTAGATGAAGCAATGGCAAGCGCCTGGAAATGGGAACAAAAAGTACGATCGTAAAGACTCACAGCAGTGCATCTTTACTGCAAACAAAAAATCCCGAATTATAGTAATATAGTTTGGGATTTTTTATTTAAAAAAGGAATTTAATTATCATGAAACAAAGTTTAGATTATAAATTAATTTTTGCCTTAGCAGCTGTTGGCATTATTTGGGGTACCACATTTTTAGGAATTAGGGTTGCGGTAGAAACAATTCCGCCCTGGTTTGTAACTTCTATACGTCAGGGATTGGCAGGACTGATCGTAATGACTATTTTGTTGTTTAAAAAAGAACTGAAATGGATCGGTTGGGAAAACCTGAAACACCAACTCGTTCCGTCTGTACTAATGATTGTTATTGCTAACGGCTTTACAACAATTGCGGAGCAGACTTTACCAAGCGGATTAGCATCTGTAATAAGTGCCATGTCTCCGATACTTATTTTTATTGGCAGTATTTTGTTTGGGCTGCAAAAAGCAAGTTTAAAAGGATTTATAGGAGTACTTATCGGATTTTCGGGCGTTATTTTTATATTTAAAGACGGACTTAGTTCCTTTTTGGATGAGGATTATAAAATTGGAGTATTATTTATGATTTTGGCGATTTTGGCTTGGGCAGCCGGGACGATTTATACAAAAACGCATGCCTATAAATCTAATAATATTGCACTCAATTTATTTTATCAATTTACAATGGCTTCTTGTATTCAGCTTGTTTTAGCTTTTATCTTTTCACCAAATCCGGATTTGAGTTCATGGAGTTCAAGAAGTATTTTTGCTTCTTTGTATTTATCTGTTTTTGGATCTGTGATTGCGTTTTTCTGTTATAATTATGCTTTAAAACGTGTTACGGCAGTACAGGTTTCTATCCTGTCTTATGTAAATACAATTATAGCTGTTTTTCTAGGCTGGTTGCTTTTAAATGAAAAAATTACAGTTGATTTCATCATTGCAACAATACTTATTATTTTAGGCGTGTTTATTATTAATTATAAAAAGAAAGAAAAGAATCTCTAGGCAAGAACAACATTGTATATCGCGGCTTCAAAAGAAATTCCAAATGATCAGGATGGACTATTTGGAATTTTTTGATTTAACGAAATTGTTGTAAATTCGTTATCTAAAGAATGGGATTATGAATGAGAAGAATGAAAATCAGAAAAATAATAAGGTAGAAGAACCTGCGGTAGAATACGAAGTTCAGAAACCAAAATTGAAGGGAATTGATCCTGATACTTTTGATTTTGATGCTGAATTTGCAAAAGGATTAACGCCAGAGCAGGCAAAAGTAGAGTCAATTAGAAGAATAAGAGAATGGTGGGGGAAATAGAAGTTATCTTTACATCAGACATTATTCGATATCTTGATGATTACATTATATAAAAAAGAATATTTTAGTTTTATTGAATCTGCAGAAGAATATGTTTCTAAGATTTACGATGCTGTTCCGGAAAGGATTAAAAAAACACCTCACAAGAAAACTTCGGAAAAACTCCTATATCTGGGTTCAAATTATATTTTTTATAAAGCCAATGCCAAAACGACCTGGTACATATTCTTTGAAAAGAGAAACCAAAATTATCTGATTACCGGAATTATAAATAATTATTGCAAAGAAGCTAAGGAATTATAAAAATAAACCCTCATAATGAAAATTTATGAGGGTTTATTTTTATATAGCTTTTCAACTGAAAACTAAAAACTGCGACTGATTACTAAAATTTAAGCATTAGCCGTAACAGCTTCCTTATCAATTTTATTAATCAAACCTGCTAAAACTTTTCCAGGTCCTACTTCAGTAAACAAAGTTGCGCCGTCAGCGATCATTTGTTGTACAGACTGTGTCCATTTTACCGGAGCAGTCAATTGTATAATTAAGTTCTTTTTGATTTCATTTGCATCAGAAACCGCGCTTGCAGTTACGTTTTGATATACCGGGCAAATTGGGGCTGAAAAGGTTGTTGCTTCAATCGCAGCAGCCAGTTCTTCCCTTGCAGGCTCCATCATTGGCGAGTGAAAAGCTCCTCCAACAGGCAGAATCAAAGCACGTTTTGCTCCGGCAGCTTTCATCGCCTCACAAGCTTTTTCAACAGCAGTAGTTTCTCCGGAAATGACCAATTGTCCCGGACAGTTGTAATTTGCAGCAACGACAACCCCGTCAATAGAAGCACAAACTTCTTCGACAACATTATCTGCAAGGCCCAAAACGGCAGCCATTGTAGACGGAGTAATTTCACAAGCTTTTTGCATGGCTAAAGCACGTTGGGAAACTAATTTAAGACCATCTTCAAAAGATAAAGTTCCGTTAGCAACCAATGCTGAAAATTCTCCTAAAGAATGTCCCGCCACCATTTCCGGTTTAAAATCTTCGCCTAAAGTTTTGGCTAAAATAACCGAATGTAAAAAAACGGCCGGCTGTGTAACTTTTGTTTCTTTCAGTTCTTCGGCAGTACCTTCAAACATGATATCTGTAATTCTAAAACCTAAAATTTCATTGGCTTTTTCGAATAATTCTTTGGCTAAAGCCGATGTTTCATATAAGTCTTTGCCCATTCCTGTAAACTGTGCGCCCTGACCCGGAAATACGTATGCTTTCATCTGTCTAATTTAAGATTGAATTTTATTGAATTGAAAATTAGTTTCAATTGAAAGGCAAAAATAACACTTTTTTTAGCTTGTATAATCCTTAAACATATAAATCCACACTAATCTTGAAAATCGGAGATTGAAAGAAGTACATAAAGTAATGACAACGGCAATAATCGGAATGATTCTCAGGTCGAAATTTCTTTCAAAGAAAAACTGTGCGATACAATAGGTTGCAATGCCCTGAGCGACTGTTAATCCGTAATTTACATACATGGCACCAAAGAAATAACCGGGCTCTTTTTGAAACTTGTAATTACAATGGCTGCAGTATTCGTTCATTTTTGGAAAACCGAAATTCAGAAAAATATTCTTGTCTTTAAAAACTTTTCCTTTATGACAATTCGGACATTCATTTTTCAAAATATGGACTAGTGTATTTGACATGACTTTGTTGTTTTTTTATTTATACAAAGGTATTTTACAATCCATTAAAACTCTTTTTTATATCTTCGCTACTTATAGCACAATAAAGACATTTGTTATGAAGAAATACCCAGTTTATACTGTTCAGAATTTTAGTTGCAATGATATTCATCGTGATTTCTACGTCAATATTTTTAAGGAGCATTTAAAAAGCCACAGTTTTATCGAAGAACCGCATCGGCATGATTCATATTTAATGGTATTTTTTACAAATGGGTCGGGGCAGCATGAAGTAGATTTTGATCAATTCGAAATTAAAAAAGGGAGTTTGTTCGTTTTGCAGCCCGGACAAATGCATCATTGGAGTTTGTCTGAAGATATTGAAGGTTTTGTGGTTATCTTTTCGCAGGAGCTTTATAATCTGTATTTTGGACAGAAAAATATCAATGAGTATAATTTTTATCATTCCATTCACAATCGGCCGGAAATGGTTTTTGAAGAAAAAGAAATTCCGAAGATCCTGCCTTATTTTGATTTACTAATTCACGAAAACAATCAGGATGGTAAATATCAGCTGGATAAAATGCTGGATTTATTAGACTGCATTCATATCGAAATTGCCCGTAAGTATGGAGAAACCTATTCTCATCAGACACATTCCTATAATATAAAGATCAGCGCATTTGAAGTTCTTTTAGAAAAACAGTTTAAAACTCAAAAACTGCCTTCATTTTATGCAGGACAATTGTATATCACCTTAAAACATCTGAATAGAATTTGTAACGAAATTTTACAAAAAACAGTCACAGAGGTGATTATGGACCGTGTAATTCTCGAAATAAAAAGAATGCTGGCCGACAAACAATTAGCCATAAATGAAGTTGCGTATGCCGTTGGTTACGAAGATTATTCGTATTTCTCCAGAGTTTTCAAAAAACAAACCGGATTATCACCAACTGAATTTAGAAATAGTACTATTCGCTAAAGGTTTTTTTTGCCACGAATTACAAGAATTTACAAGAATTATCTTTTACTTTTTATGCGTAAAAAATTAGTGGAAATTAGTGCAATTCGTGGCAAATTAAAAAAAAACAAAAGCCTGCACTTTCTAAAAAGTGCAGGCTTTTAAAACCAACCAAATTAAAACCTAATATTCTGATTATGCTTGTTTCGCAAATTGTAATTCTATGTTCAGTTTTACTTCTTCTCCAACTAAAACACCACCGGTTTCAAGAGCAGAGTTCCAGTTTAATCCCCAGTCTTTACGGTTAATTTTCCCTTCAATGCTTAAACCTACTTTTGTATTTCCCCATGGATCAGTCATGATTCCGCTGAAGTCTACCGGAAAAGTTACTGATTTAGAAACACCTTTAATCGTTAAGTCTCCGGTGATTTCATAATCTCCGGCGTCAATTTTTTTGAATGAAGAAGATTTGAAAGTTAATTTAGGATTGTTTTCAGCGTCAAAAAAATCAGCGCTTCTTAAATGACCGTCTCTGTCTGCATTTGCGGTATCGATAGAAGCGATATCACCTGAAAATTCGATTGCAGCGTTTTCGAAGTAATTATCTTCTGTCGTAATTGTTGCATCGTAAGTTCCAAATTTTCCTGAAACATTTGTAAACATCATGTGTTTAACTTTAAAACCAATTTCTGAATGTGTTGGGTCAATTGACCATTTTGTAGTTGCCATAATTTTATTTTTTAAATAATAATAATTTCATTTTGATAGGACAAAGTTACGCTGGTAGTAGCGGTATCGCACTTAACCTAGATTAAGAAATGAAAAACCGATAATTTTAGATTTATTTCTTTTGCTGCTAATTTCCGGATTAAGAATGTTTTTTGTTTCCCGCAGATTTTGCAGATTGGGCAGATCTATTTTGTAGAGTGCGTTTATAAATGATCTGCTTATACTGCTTATTTTTTCTAAAAAAATCTATCTAAACAAGGAATAAAAATCCGCTCAATCTGCAAAATCTGCGAGAGACCTTTTTCATTCGACCTGTTTTTAAATTTAATGACCTTTTTCAAAGTCTCGGGGTGATTTCGTGAAAGCTGTAAAAAAAAACGATAACAATCTGATAAGCAGATTTATTATCGTTTTCTGAAAAAAAAGTATGTGTTGTTTATGAATTAATAGTTCATCGGAATATCCATCAATAAAAATTCAGCATCAGTAGTTGCTTTGATATTTAAAGTATCAGTTCCTGAAATTCCAACAGCATCACGAGTGTTTAACTCCTGACCGTTGATTGTTACATTTCCTTTTAAAACGAAAGCGTAAACGCCGTTTCCTTCTTTTTTGATTTTGTATTCTGTTGCAATTCCGGCATCAAAATTCCCCATGTTGAACCAGGCGTCCTGATGAATCCAAACCCCTTCATCGTCTGCATTTGGAGATAAGATTTGAGACAGTTTATTGTGTCTGTCAGCAACATCCAGGGTAATTTGCTGGTAACGTGGCGCTACGTTTCTTTTGTTTGGAAACAGCCAGATTTGCAATAATTTAGTTTGCTGATCCGCATTTGGATTAAACTCACTATGTTGAACTCCAGTTCCGGCACTCATAACCTGAATATCACCATTTTTGATGATTTCAGTATTTCCCATACTGTCTTTGTGGGCTAAATCGCCTTCTAACGGAATGGTAATGATTTCCATATTATCGTGAGGATGCGTACCAAAACCCATTCCTCCCGCAATTGTGTCATCATTCAAGACGCGAAGTGCTCCAAACTGAATTCTGTCCGGATTGTACCAGCTTGCAAAACTAAAACTGTGATAAGCGTTAAGCCATCCGTGATTTGCATTTCCTCTTGTTTCCGCTTTATGTAATACTATATTTTCCATGATGATAAGTGTTTTGTTATTTTAATAGTACAAATTTACGATCAACATACATGAAATGCACTTAACCTAGATTAAGAAAAAAAGGTTCTGAGGTTCTAAGTGGCTAAGGTTCTAAGGTTTTTTTGTAGCAGAAATTTTGGTTTTCAAAAGACGTCTGGTCCCGCTATCCGTTTCAATCTTTTGCGCCGAACCCCGGCACAAAAGGATTTCCACTTCTATCGGGGCTAAATTATAAGTTTTATTTTTATAGGAAGGTGCAAAGGTGCAAAGGTTCAAAGGTTCAAAGGTTTTGCTATCTGGTTTGTCATCTCGACGAAGGAGAGATCACACAAGCGGCTCGACAAAGATTGGAGATTATTGGATCGAAGTTTCTAATGTGATCTCTCCTTCGTCGAGATGACAAGATTGTGTTGAATCATTATTTGAAAGTAAAAAACCTGAATTATTTAATCCTGATTAATTTCCCTTTCCCAACTATTTCATTAAGATAATTTGCAGCCGAACTTTTCTTATCATGCATATAAAACAGAATAGTATCTTTTTTGATCTGATCTTTTGAAATGCTTATAATTAAATCAGTATTTATGAAATTGTCTAATAGTATTGTGTTGCCATAAGAAATTTTTCCTTTTGGCAAATACTTGTTATCAAACACAAAAACACTATCCTTAAACGTAATTTTGTCTTTTTGGATATACAAATTATTGTCTTCTGTTAAGTAACTATAACGTCCGGTAAGTTTGTCTGTTTCCTGGTTTAAGCTGATAAAAAGCAGCGTTATTATTGTAAATAAATATTTCATGATTTTCTAACTATATTGATTAATGAACTGCTGAACAACAAAATCCGTGTTGTCATGGCGTTTTTTCATTTCCAGGGCAATAGGAGGAGCAGCTCTTTCTAAGCAATCTTTCACGGAGCAGGTTTCGCACGTGACACCAACAATTCGTTTGATAAGAGGTTTTGCATCAATGAATTTAAATTTCTTTTTCATTGTTGGGGTAATCAAAATTCCGACAGAAATGCTGCGAATGTTGTTTTCTACAAAAGGATCTTTTGTAGCCGATGAAAAAACCAGATATTCATTTCCACTATGTATATAACTGGAAATCTGAGCATCAAAAAAGTGGGGTTTGTTTTGCCTGATGGCTTCATCTATGGTTTTTACTGAAACCCATCTTCTGCAGTAATGCTCATTGGTCTCATTTGCATGCGGTTCCTGTTGATTGGTGATGTGTAATTCTTTTTTGATCTGATACACATCAGATCCAATTCTGTGAGACATTCTTAAAAAGAATAAGTTTTTCAAATGAAAATCTTTAGGCAATAGATTGGTCAGTCTCTGGTAGAAAGATTCCGGAGAAACTTCGAAACTTTCGATCAATGCGACAAATTCTTCCGGATTTGGTTTTTCATTATGTAAGAAGTCATTGATTTTGCCCACTACCAATTGTCTTGGTAATAATAAAGCGCCGGCAAAATAAGAAGCGTAAAAATTATGCAGGACCTGATCGAAGTTTTCGAATTTTATCCAGCTAAAAGTCAACAAACGATCGGATATTTTTAAATAATTGTAAGCGATTTCTTTGGCGAGAATAAAAGCTTTCTGCGGATGGTCAATTTCTGTTGAAAGCAATAAAGTCCTGCTTTTCGGAACATAAATAGATCGTAAATCTTCCAAAGCTTCCTGATCTGTAAAAGCGATTTCTTTTATCGTGTAATCAAATTCCTCTGTAAGAATGGCCTCCAGTTCTTCAATCGTGATTTTAGAATCCAAATTAATCTGAAATGATTTTGAAAAAGCAATCACTTTATCTTCAAGATCTTCAAAATAATTACTGTGGGCTTCCTGGTAAGATCTTAAGGCAGCCAGAAAGAAACTTTCCCTGCTAAGATTGTAATGCTGTGCAATTTCAATTATGGTACTGATAAAGGCATTGACTTTGGCGGGAGCATTGGCAATAATGTCTATTAAATCCGCTTCCTGAATGCCGAAAAGTTCTAACGGAATCTCTTTTAAAATTCCGGATTTTAAAATTTCTCCAATCGGGGCAAGGTTATTATCGAGTTTTAAAGAAACCATTTGGTCGTAACTAATATCCAAATGCTCGCACAAAAGCAAAATTTTATCTGTTTTGGGATATTTTTTACCCTTTTCAATTTCGTTTAAGTACGATTTTGAAAGATTTGTCAATTTGGCCAAGCCAAAAAGAGAAAGATTTTTTTGTGTTCTGACTTGCTTGAGTTTTAGCCCAAAGATCAGCTTTATATAGTCTTTTTCGATATCCATAAATCAAATATAGCGATTAAAAAAATAATCGCCAAAAAATTATTTTTAATATTTAGCGAACGTTCGCTTGTTTTGTAAAAAACTTTTACCTAACATTGTACTGTGAAACTGATTAGCTATTTGTTCGCTATTGCTGAAAGTGTTTTTTAATAACGCAGAAATAGCAAATACGAATGTATCTGATTAATGAAAAATAAAATTTGCAGCTATGAAAAACCAATTAGAGATTACCGACACGGCAATGGAATTTTTAGCCGAAAAGAGCCTTTCTTATCCGGAGATCTGGACAGAAGAAGCGATTGTTTTTATAACCGCCTTACATCGAAAATTCGAATCGCAGCGAAAATTGTTGCTGGGGCAACGCAATCAAAAACAAGTTTTGTTTGATAAGGGTTTCATGCCATCTTTTCCTTCAGAAACCAAAACCGTCAGAGAAAGTAATTGGGTGGCTGGAGAAATTCCGAAGGATTTGTTGGATCGAAGAGTAGAGATTACCGGACCGGTTGATCGTAAAATGATCATAAATGCTCTGAATTCTGGTGCGAAAACGTTTATGGCTGATTTTGAAGACAGTACTTCTCCGACCTGGCAAAATTTAATGGAGGGACAGCTGAATTTAATTGATGCTGTAAAAAAGACAATTTCTTATACAGATGCCGCTAAAAATAAAAGTTATCAGCTAAATGAAAGAATCGCGACATTGATTGTTCGTCCACGAGGATTGCATTTAACAGAAAAGCATCTTTTAATAGAAGGAAAGGAAGTTTCAGGTTCTTTGGTAGATTTTGGATTGTATGTTTTTCATAATCATAAACAATTATTAGAGAATAATTCGGGACCATATTTCTACATTCCAAAATTAGAACATTATCTGGAAGCGCGCTGGTGGAATACAGTACTTGATTTTACCGAAGATTATTTGAAATTAGAAAGAGGCACCATAAAAGTGACGGTTTTAATTGAAACCATAACCGCAAGTTTTCAGCTAGATGAGATTATTTACGAATTGAAAGAGCATATTGTTGGTTTGAATTGCGGGCGTTGGGATTATATTTTCTCCTACATCAAAAAATTCCGCAGGAACCCGAAATTCATTGTGCCGGATCGGGATCAGGTAAACATGACTTCGCCTTTTATGAATGCATATTCGAATCTGGTAATTCAGCGATGTCATAAACGAGGAATTCATGCTATAGGAGGAATGGCCGCTCAAATTCCGATTAAGAATAACGAAGAAGCCAATGCTGTTGCTTTCGCCAAAGTAAAAACCGATAAAGAACGCGAAGTTCGAAACGGTCATGACGGAACCTGGGTGGCACATCCGGATTTGGTTACAATAGCCAAAGAGATTTTTGATAAAGGAATGCCAACTCCAAATCAAATTCACATTAAAAGAGAACATCGCAAAATTACGGAAGCAGATTTGATTGAACCACCAATCGGAATCATAACGGAAAACGGCGTTCGTAAAAATATCAATGTAGGGGTTTTGTATCTGGCTTCGTGGCTGAACGGACAAGGCGCAGCGGCATTGCATAATTTGATGGAAGATGCAGCAACTGCCGAAATTTCGAGATCGCAATTGTGGCAATGGCTTCAGAATAAAGTGGTTTTAGACAATGACAAACAGCTGAATGTGGCCTATTATCACGAATTGGCATTAGATGAATTCGATAAAATTAAAACGGAATTAGGAGAAGAGAATTACGAGAAAAGACAATTTCCTCTGGCTGAAAAAGTACTGGAAAGATTGGTTGTAAATACCGATTTTGTTGACTTTTTAACTATTCCGTGTTACAAATACCTTTAGATAATTAAAAATTTGGAATTAAAAATTAAAAATATTTTTTCACGCAGATTTAGAAGATAACGCAGATTTTTAATGTAAAAAACGCCGAATTTATTGTTAAACATATTACATACTCAAAATTCTAAATAAGATCCGCCCGATCTGCTAGATCTGCGGGAAAAAATTAGTAGCACGCAGATTTAGCAGATAGCACAGATTTTTAATTTTAATTCAAAATTTTTAATTGAATGCTTTACTAACCAACTTAACTATATTATTTATGAAAACAACAGAAGACAGAATTCAGGAATTGATTAACGATTGGATCACGAACCCAAGATGGAAAGGTGTTGAACGTCCTTACACGGCTACAGAAGTAGTTACGCTTCAGGGTTCTTATAAAATTGAGCACTCTATTGCCAAAATGGGAGCGGAGAAATTATGGAGAAAGTTAAAAAGTCAGGATTATGTTGCTGGTTTGGGCGCTTTAACAGGAAATCAGGCGATTCAGGAAGTCGATGCCGGATTGGAAGCGATTTATTTAAGTGGCTGGCAAGTTGCGGCCGACGCAAATCTGGCAGGAGAAATGTATCCGGATCAATCCCTTTATCCGGTAAATAGTGTGCCAATGGTGGTTAAAAAAATTAATAGTGCTTTATTGCGTGCTGATCAGATTCAGGTGGTAAATGAAGTTGAAGATAAAAAAGATTATCTGGTTCCGATTGTGGCTGATGCCGAAGCTGGTTTTGGCGGAAATCTAAATGCTTTCGAATTAATGAAATCCATGATTGAAGCCGGGGCTTCAGGGGTTCATTTTGAAGATCAGTTAAGTTCTGCTAAGAAATGCGGACACTTAGGAGGGAAGGTTTTGGTGCCGACTCAGGAAGCAATCAATAAACTGATTGCAGCACGTTTGGCGGCAGATGTAATGGGGGTTTCAACTTTAATTGTAGCAAGAACCGATGCTGACGCTGCTAATTTACTGACCAGCGACGCTGACCCGAGAGATGCAAAATTTATTACAGGCGAAAAAACCAATGAAGGGTTCTTTTATGTAAACAGCGGTATCGATCAGGGAATTGCCAGAGGGTTGAGTTATGCACCATATGCCGATTTGATCTGGATGGAAACCAGTAATCCTGATTTGGTTTATGCTAAAAAGTTTGCCGATGCCATGAAAAAAGAATTTCCGGATAAAATGCTGGCCTACAATTGTTCACCTTCTTTTAACTGGGCTGCAAAATTATCAGTGGCTGAAATGGAAACATTCAGAGAGGATCTGGCTGCGATGGGGTATAAATTCCAGTTCATCACTCTGGCAGGATTCCATGCTTTAAATACGAGTATGTTCGAATTGTCAAAAGCGTATAAAGAGCGTGGTATGGCGGGTTACTCTGAATTACAGGAAAGAGAATTCGCGCTACAGAAAAACGGATTCCGAGCGGTTAAACACCAGGCTTTTGTAGGGACTTCTTATTTTGATGCCGTTCAAAACACGGTAACCATAGGAAAATCAACCACAACAGCAATGAAACATTCTACAGAGGTGGAGCAATTTTAATTCAATAAAAAACACGGTTCTTAATTGAGCCGTGTTTTTTTTGCCACAGATTTCACAGATTAAAAGGATTAAAAAAATGTTGCCACGAATTACACGAATTTTCACGAAGCAAAGCAATTAAAAAAAATTCGTGAAAATTCGTGTAATTCGTGGCGAACAAAAAAAATCTGTTTAATCTGTGAAATCTGTGGCAAAAAAAAAAATTATTTCTTCAAAAGCCTGGCTTTCATTTTGCTGAAAAATTCAGGCGTAACACCAATAAAAGAAGCGATTTGTTTTTGAGGAACTTTGTGAACCAGTGTTCCGTATTTGGTACAGAATTTCTCAAATCGCTCTTCTGCAGGCAAGCTCAAATTGTCCATTAAGCGCTGTTGATTGGCCACTAATGAATTTTCGATTAGAATCCTGAAAAAACGCTCTAATTTTGGAATTTCAAGGTATAATTGTTCCTGATTTTCTTTCGATAATGAAACCACTTCCGCCTCTTCTAAAACTTCTATGAAAAGCTGTCCGGGCTTTTGTGAAAAGAAACTGTACATATCACTCATCCACCATCCGGGACATGAAAATGCCAGAACATGTTCGACAATATTATCGTTGATATTAAAGCTTCTTAAAATTCCGGAATTGACAAAATACGAATGTTTGCATACCTCACCGGCATTTAGTAAAATGGTTTTGGCTTTATAGATTTTTGTCTCTGTTCTGGATAAAAATAGTGCTTGTTCTTCAGGTGTCAGCGAAACATGTTTGGCTATGTTTTCAAGAATTAACTCCATTATTTTTGTTTTACCAAAGTGAATGATGTGGCTTTGAAACGATTGTTTTCTACTTTTCCGGTAACTTCGGCTTTGCGGATCGCATTACAGAAACCGTCTTTTGCATGCGCATCACCATGTTCATCAATAGTAGTTCCGTCCACAAAATAAGCTTTTCCATCAATTCGAACGGCTAAATTACAGCCATTGCCTTTCATCCCAAATTGACATTCGCCACAAGCGGTTTCAACGATCTGAGGTTTCTCGGTTGTTTTTTTATCCTGAGCCTGAGTGGCAATTCCGATAAACAGGAATAACATAAATAATACTTTTTTCATCTTTTAAGAATTTACGGTGATTAGTTTTGAAGTTGCTTTGGCACGTTCTGTGACTTCTTCAATTGGAGTTGCCAATGAATCATGACTTAAAACAACGCCCATTCGGCGATAGGGTCTTGAAGTTGGTTTTCCAAAAATCCTGAAATCGGTTTTAGGTAAAGCCGCTACTTTTTCGATTCCGGTAAAGGTTGGATTAGCAGAATCTTCGGATGCTAAAATTACGGCACTTGCTCCGGCTTTTTCGAGTATGATTTCGAAAATCGGTAAGCTTAAAATCGCACGCAAATGCAATTCGAATTCATTGAAGTTCTGGGTTCCGGCTAAAGTAACCATTCCGGTATCGTGCGGACGTGGTGAAAGTTCAGAGAAATAAACACCTTCATCAGTCAGGAAAAATTCAACACCAAAAAGGCCGGCGCCTCCAAGCGCTTCGGTGATTTTTTCCGCCATATCCTGCGCTTCATATAAATCTTTGTCTGAAACTTTTGCGGGCTGCCAGCTTTCCTGATAATCGCCGCGCTCTTGTCTGTGCCCGATTGGAGCGCAAAAAAGCGTTGGATTGTTATTTTGGGTAATGGTTAGAAGTGTAATCTCTGAATTGAAATTTACAAAAGCTTCTACAATAACTTCAATAACATCGCCACGGGAACCTGCAACGGCATATTGCCATGCTTTTTCGATATCGCTTTCGGTTTTTATTGTCGATTGTCCTTTTCCGGAAGAAGACATTAATGGTTTTACGACGCACGGAATTCCGACTTCCTGAACGGCTTTTTGTAACTCTTCAGCAGAAGTTGCGTATTGGTATTTCGCTGTTTTAAGTCCGAGTTCTTTTGATGCTAAATCACGAATGGCTTTACGATTCATGGTAAAGTTGGCGGCTTTGGCAGAAGGAACTACGGTAATGCCTTGCTTTTCGTAGTCGTAAAAACGTTCGGTGCGAATGGCTTCTATTTCGGGAACGATAAAATCGGGTTGGTGTTTGGCTACAATCCGGTCAAGTGCTTCGCCATCCAGCATGTTGATGACTTCAAATCCGTGAGCGACCTGCATGGCCGGAGCATTTTCGTAACTGTCAACAGCGATTATGGTTTGTCCGATTCGTTGTGCGGCAATGACAAATTCTTTGCCTAATTCGCCTGAACCGAGGAGTAGTATTTTCATTTTGTTTCGTTTAAGGTTTGAGCGTTTCGGCTCATTTTTACAATTATTAAGCTGCTAAAAAAGGTAATTATCATCAATATAAATGATAGGAATAAAATCATCAGTATTGAAAATAGAATCTGATCGTAAATCATTGATTTTAATACAACAGATATTCCATTAACCAATAATCCAATTATATAAATAGTAAAAAGAGCTATAATGAGTTTTGAACTTATTCCAAAAGAAAATTGAGAGCAAGCTTGAAAATAACCGATTTGGTTTAATGAAGGGCTTATTTTTTTTGCTGAATTCCAAAAAAGAAAAACCAGGAATAACGGAAAAAGAATTCCCCAAAAGACAGGATTCTAAAAGGTGCCAAAATCAGATATTTGAATACAAAGATCAATAAGATAGCTTTTTGAAAATATTAATAGTGGAAAAATAGCGCATGTCAAAAATCCAGCAATAATTGCATATTTTGTAATGCTGTTTTTTGTTTCCATTTAAAATTAGTTTTGAGAGTAAAGATAAAAAAATGGATTTTATTCTCACGCAGATTTTGCAGATTCGGGAGATTTTAATTTAACCGCAAAGTACGCAAAGCTTTGTTTTGAAGTAAAAATAAAAAGGTTCGCAAAGGCTTTATAATAAACCTTTGCGAACCTTGCGTATCCCGATAGCTATCGGGATAGCGGCCTTTGCAGTTAAATCTATTTCTTAATGAAAATGATCTTCCTCTATTTCAAATTCAGCATCTTTTTCCCATATTTCCATTTCGCAGGGTTTGCAGTTGAATTTTAGTTTGTATTCCAATTCTCCCTGTTTCAGTACCAATGGCTCTTTTACTTTAACGCCCATAATATCTTTTTGGTGTATCGGGCATTTTTTCAATTCGTATTTGATACAATATTTTGTTGTCATTACACGGGATTTTCCGGGGTCCCATTGCAATTCAAATGCTTTTTCGATTTCGGTAACGCCGTGACGTTCGTAGAATTTACGAGCTGTTTTGTTCGAAACATTGTACATGAAATCTAACTTCGTTTCCGGATAAGGATGCGAGGTTTTTACTAACTGATGTTCTTCACGTTTGTAATTGGCCAAACGAATTTCTGATAATTGTTCGTAAACGGTTCTTCTCATTTCGTTGATTTTAGAAATAGGAAGGAACCAGTTTTCAGAGAACATTACATTTATTTCATCGGCACTGTAAGGTGTAAAACCGGTTTTTGCCAATTGAACCTTGATGTTTTCTTCAATCGATTCGTTGTTTTTGGTTTTTTCTTTGGCATGTGCAAGTTTTACAATACTAACATTTTCGTCTTCATCTGTCGCGATTAGTTCAAAACCTTCTTCATTTTCTGTAAGCAGCAGCGTAGTGCCAATTTTTCTGATCGCACTGTCTTCTCTTTCTACAATTTTGATAAAAGCAGCGTCGTTATTGCGATAAATAAAGGTTCCGTCTTTTACTTCTTTTAAAACGTTTGGATAAATTTTACCGTTCTCCGCTTTGTTTACATAAATTCCGTCTGCTTCGTTATTTTCGTTGATAAAACAAAGTCCGTCGCCGTTGTTTAATAATTCGCCATTTTCGATTTCGTAAGCATTTCCCACGGTTCGGATTAATTTACCAATATATTGTCCTTTTGATTTTGGGCTTTCCCAAGAACCAATACTGTTATTTCTATCGTTTACGAAATAATCGGTATAACCACGGTTAAAAGTTCTGTTTAAAGTAGAGTCAAAAGTAAAAGTACATTTTCCGGAAGAAGCTTTGGTATATTTATCGCTTCCTTCTAAATAACTGTCTAATTTCTGACGCAGATAAGATACATTATTTTTTACATAAACGATATCTTTCAGACGTCCTTCAATTTTAAAAGAAACAATTCCGGCTTCAATCAAATTTGGAATCTGATCAGAAACATCTAAATCTTTAATCGAAAGTAAGTGACTGTTTTTGATTAAAGTTTCTCCGTTTCCGTCGATTAAGTTATAAGGTAAACGGCAGTTTTGAGCACAAGAACCACGATTGGCGCTTCTTTCTCCGTTAGCCACACTCATGTAACAGTTTCCGCTGAAGGATACACATAAGGCTCCGGTTACGAAAAATTCCAGTTCAACATCTGCTTCGTCGTAGATTTCTTTTATTTGATGTAAGTTCAATTCGCGTGCTAAAACCACCCGTTTGATTCCGGCATCTTTCAGGAATTTGATTTTGTCGGCATCGCGATTATTGGCTTGTGTACTGGCGTGAAGAACAATAGGAGGTAATTCCATTTCCATTATCGCCATATCCTGAATAATCAGGGCATCAACACCGATATCATACAATTCGTATATCATTTGACGACAGGTTTCCAATTCATTGTCGTACAAAATAGTATTCATTACTACAAAAACCTGAGCATTAAATAAGTGTGCATATTTGACCAAAGCCGCAACATCTTCAATCGAGTTGGTGGCATTTGAGCGGGCTCCAAATTGTGGGGCACCAATATAAACAGCATCGGCACCACTATTTATGGCGGCCATTCCCTGGATTAAATCTTTAGCAGGAGCTAATATTTCGATCTTCTTCTTCATTTCTAAAACTTTAAGCTTTTGTGGTATTCACGGAAAAAAGTGTGCAAAGTTCTTATAAATAATTCGGGATTACTAATGCTGAAGTGACTTTTTTTGAAATAGTTAAGTAATATGGAATTATGATGGTTAATCTTTTTTAATTTATTGATGTAACTTATTAAATTCGTTTCTTTCTTCATTTGAAAAATAAAATTTAAATCCGGTTTGTTTTATTTTTATATCAAAATCTCGTTTGATTGAAAAACTGGTTTCAAAAACTGTTGCAAATAAGATTTCAACACCCAATAATAGTACTGCAATTACGTAAATGAACCTTAATAGGTTTCTTTTTATTTTAATTTCAGATATATATATGTTTATCAAAAATAATATTGTCGATAAAACGGCAAAATAAAAAAGAAAATCAATTAAGAGTTCCATTATAAAATATTGTTCTGCCATAGAAGTGTAAAATGCGGGAGATTTATAAATTAGTGGGAATCCATACATAACACCGTCAGTTCCATCTACAACATCAGCAATCCACCATTTTGTAAAAAGAATAAATGTGATGATGCTTAATGGTAAGGCTAAATTTAATATTACTTTTTTGTTTGTCATTTTTTAAGTCAAACGTATAGTTGAGATTTTACAGTAAATTAATCTAAGGGAAAAGTATATCCTACAGCAAATACCCCGGATGATTGTTTAGCTGCCGGATGAAAGTAGCCCGAAACAGCAATTTCAAAATTATTTCTTCGACCAATGGCTAATCCAACATTAAAAGGAATATGCAATAAGATATCGCTTTTGTTAAAATTAACTGCGGGTGTAATGGTTTCGAATTTACCTATTGACGTACCGATACCTCCTTCAATAAAAGGCGCTACCCAAGGAATTGGCGCACACAGACGAAGTTTTCCTCCAAGTAAAAAGGCATTGGTTGTTACTTTGTATTGCGGTTGATTTTGTAAATTTTGATTTTTATCAACGGATGTAAATATGGCTCCTGCGTAAGGACGTAAACTAAGCCATGATTTTATTCCAATGATATATTCTCCCTGAAAATATAAACCACCTCCCATGACATCTATTTCATCCTGACTGCCGTAATTTTCAATGTAATAAGAGCTACTTGAGCCAAAACCTATTGACGCTTTTATGGCATTACCCGTTGCCTGGGCTTTTGTTTGGTTAGGAAATAGAATTGTAAGAAGGGTGCAAATAAAAATACTGCGTAAAGTTAATGCCATAAAATTTAGTTTTTATTTTAGAAATTGGTTGCGACGAAAATAAGATTTATTTTTCAGTTTTGGCCAAAAACAAAAAAACTACCCAGTTTAATAAACCGGATAGTTTCATTCTCAAAAAATAGTGTCAATTATTAAGACAATCTTTTCGCTTTAATTTTTGTCAAAGTATTCTCTATACTGTTCAATTGTTTTGAAACAATAGCAATCTGAGTAGCTTCAAGTTCATTTTTCGCCAAAGCAGATTTATATTTATCAATTGCTGCTTCTTCACCCGTTACACAAGCATTGATGATCGCTTCTGTATCACCACTTGTGAAAGAGGATTTAATATCAATCCAGGCACGGTGTATTGCTCCTAACGGACCTCCACCTGCTGTATCAGTTGATTTTCCCAGTTTGTTGATTTCGTCTTGTATTTCTACAATAAACAACGCGCGTTCGCGGGCATATTCTAAAAAGTCGGTTTTAATTGCCGGACTGTCTACATGTTCTGCAGCATTGGTATATCCTAGTTTTCCGTCTTCCAGAATTGAAATTAATCCTTCTAATGTACTAACTGCTTCTTTTGTGGTTTCATCTGTATGTATCATGATCAATAATTTTTAATTAATGTATATTACAAAGTTGGGGTTTTATGAAGCGTTATGTCTTACAGAATTTTGGATGTTATTTATAATATTGTAGAATGGGAATTTTGAAAGTGAGTGTTTGTTTTGAAAATAAAATTTCCGTGTTTACCGATTTGGGTTAGGGATAGAAGCGGTATCCTTTTATGAAGAGCAACGAAATAAAAGATATAGCGGATAGACCGGCCGAAGGCAACCCCCCATAAAAAAAGCCTTAGGATTTCCTAAGGCTTTTGGTATATAAAACAGAAGTTTGAATTATGCCAAAGCTTCTTTGATTCTTTTTAATGCTTCTTTTAAGATATCGTCGCTTGTGGCGTAAGAGAAACGAATACAATCCGGATTTCCGAAAGCATCTCCTGTTACGGTTGCTACGTTGGCTTCAGCTAAAAGATACATCGAAACATCGTTTGCATTTTTAATTTCAGTACCTCTCAAAGTTTTTCCGAAGAAAGAAGAGACGTCAGGAAAAACGTAAAATGCTCCTTCCGGAACGTTGATTTTTACACCTGGAATTTCTTTTAACAGTCCAACCACTAAATCTCTGCGCGTGTGGAAAGCCTGAACCATGTGATTCAATACACTTGGATCAGCATCTACAGCCGTAATTGTAGCGCGTTGTGCCACCGAGTTTGCTCCTGAAGTTACTTGTCCCTGAATTTTTGTACATGCTTTAGCGATAAATTCCGGAGCTCCAATATAACCAAGTCTGTATCCTGTCATGGCGAATGCTTTTGCCACTCCGTTTACAGTGATTGTTCTTTCTAACATTCCCGGGATTGAACCTATGCTGCAGAAAGTTCCTGAAAAATTGATGTGCTCGTAGATTTCGTCAGCCACTACATATATATTTGGGTGTTTTTCTAAAACTTTTGCCAAAGCGGTTAGCTCTTCTCTGCTGTAAACAGATCCGGATGGATTACAAGGAGAACTGAACCACATCATTTTTGTTTTTGGTGTGATGGCTGCTTCCAGTTGTTCCGGAGTAATTTTGAAATCAGTATCTACAGACGTTGGAACTTCAACAGGAACTCCGCCGGAAAGTTTTACAATTTCGAAGTAAGAAACCCAGTAAGGTGCCGGTAAAATTACCTCGTCACCATCATTTAACATTACCTGCGCAACGTTGTATAAGGATTGTTTTGCTCCCGTAGAAACTACGATTTGACTTGGTTTGTATTCTAAATTATTATCTCTTTTGAATTTTCTGCAAATTGCTTCTCTTAATTCTAAATAACCTTCTACCGGTGAATAGGTACTGTAATTTTCATCGACTGCTTTTTTAACAGCTTCCTTAATAAAGTCAGGAGTATTAAAATCTGGTTCGCCTAAACTTAAACTGATGATGTCTTTTCCCTGTGCTTTTAATTCGCGTGCTAAAGCAGCCATTGCTAAGGTTTGCGAAGTCGCTAAGTTGTTGATTCTGTCCGAAAGAATATGATTCATTATAAAATTTTTGAATGTCCTTAATTATCTACGCTAACTAAGGAAGGTTAATTATTAATAGATTTTTTGGTTTATACGGATAATTCAGGTTTCATTCCAAGTTCTTTCAAATGCTTGTAATGTGCAAGAACAGCTCCTCTCATGGTTTTAAATTCATAATAAGGCAGGTTGCATTCTTTTGCAGTCTGTTTTACAATTTCAGCAATTTTAGTGTAGTGAACGTGACTGATATGTGGGAAAATATGGTGCTCAATCTGATGATTTAAACCACCGGTAAACCAATTGACAATTTTGTTTTTAGGAGCAAAATTGGCAGTGGTGTACAATTGGTGAATTGCCCAGGTGTTTTCCATTTCCCCTTCTTCATTCGGAATCGGATTTGAAGTTTCTTCGACTACGTGTGCCAATTGAAACACGATACTTAAAATTAATCCTGCAGTGTAATGCATTACGAAAAACCCAATAACCACTTTCCACCATGTTACGCCTAAAAGCATTGGCAAAGCCATCCAGATCAAAACGTATATTATTTTAGTGATTACTAAAACCGTCCATAACTTAGCAGGACTCTGAGGTGTTCCGTATGATAATTTTCTTCTCAGATAGTTTTTCATTTGCTTGAAATCGGTTGTTAGCGCCCAATTGAAAGTCAATAATCCGTATAAGAAAAAAGAATAATAATGTTGAAATTTATGAAAACGATGCCATTCTGCATTTTTTGTAAAACGAATAATTCTTCCCGCATCCAGATCTTCATCATGACCGTGAATATTGGTATAAGTATGGTGTAGTACATTGTGTTGTACTTGCCAGTTGTGTACGTTTCCGGCTAAAATATAAATACTTCCTCCCATGATTTTGTTAATCCATGATTTAGAAGAGTATGAACCGTGATTTCCGTCGTGCATCACATTCATTCCAATTCCGGCCATTCCGATTCCCATTAGAATATTTAATAATAATTGTGCCCAGAAAGGCATGTTAAGTGTTAGTATCAAAAAATACGGGGTCAGAAAAATGGCAAAAAGAATAATGGCTTTTAAATGCAGCTTCCAGTTTCCGGTTTTCTGAATGTTATTCTCTTTGAAGTAATTGTTTACTCGTGAGTTAAGGGTTCTGAAGAACTTCAGATTGTCTTGCTTGGCAAATGTTGGCGCAGTGTTATTCATAATTGTTTTAAATAGGTCTCAAAGGTAATTATTATAAATTTTCAATTTGCAAAATTGAGTTAAATATTTCAATCGTAAAGTATTACTTTTGTTAAAAAATTAGAGCAATGGACGAGATTCTGAAATATTTTCCTGATTTGACCGATATTCAAATCGAACAATTTCAAAAATTAGACTTTTTATACCACGATTGGAATGAAAAAATCAATGTTATATCCCGTAAAGATATTGATGCCTTATATACAAAACACATTTTGCATTCACTTGGAATCGCAAAAATAATGAAATTTGAACCGGGAGCAACTGTTTTGGATGTTGGAACCGGAGGAGGATTTCCCGGTATTCCGTTAGCGATTCTTTTTCCGGAAACGCGTTTTTACCTGATTGATGTAATTGCCAAAAAAATAAAAGTAGTTCAGGGTGTTGTTGATGCCTTAGAATTGAAAAATGTAAAGGCCGAACAAAAGCGTGCTGAATTGGTAAAAGGTGATTTTGATTTTATTGTAAGCCGTGCCGTAACCAATATGCCCGATTTTGTTTCGTGGATTAAAGACAAAATCAAAAAACAACACAAACACACGTTGAAAAACGGAATTCTATATCTTAAAGGTGGAGATTTGACAGAAGAATTAAAAGATTTTCCAAAAGCTACTTTATACGATCTGTCTACCATCTTTGAAGACGAATTTTTCGAAACCAAAAAAGTAGTGCATTTGCCTTTGAAGTTTACTGTTTAGGTATTCTCTGGACTATAAAATCTGAAAGATTTAATGAATTAAAAAGCCGAATTTGATTTCAAATTCGGCTTTTACTATTATGTATTAAGAATTGACTTTCAATAAAAAATCTTTTTTGATTTTGAAATTAAAAGACTCAGCGTAATAGTTAAATCCAGTCCTTTTAACGATTGGTTTATTAAAAATATTTAATTAGCTTTTAGTTCCTTGAATTGCTCAGTATACATATCTTTTACTTCCACTTCGGTATTGTCTTTTAATCTGCGTATTTTATATGATATTGGGGCTGATGATGAAACTAAATCTGAAGGAGTAGGAGCCTGTAAAAATTTTACAAAGCTACTATAATCGGTTACTTTTCCACCTAAAGCTAATGGACCTCCAACAATCATTATTTTTATTTTATTTTGTGCAAATAATTTTTTAAACTCTTCAGAGTAGTTCAGATCCAGACCAATATCTACAACTTTTAAGGCCACCCCGACAGATGCTTTTACCATTGTGTTATTATAAGACTCATTTTTAGTTGTCTCAATTAGTATGTAAGCAACCCTTCCATAATCTACATTACTTACATATACAGGTTCGTGTGTTCCAAAATTGTTAGCGCTGATATCTCCATCAATCCAATCGGTGTAATATTTTGGATCGATAGTCATGCTGTACAAACGTTGTCTGACTTTTACCATTACATAAGATTTGGTATTGGTTGAGCCACTATTTTGACTATAGCCAAAATTAGCTTTCACTAAACCTCCCAACACATTTACATTTAAATGCGCATCAAGTGCTTTTTTAAAACTGTCCCCAGTTGTTATTTCATCACTTTGATATTCATAATAAGTGGGAATAGAGGTATAATCAATTAAATTTTTATTTTTACTTATAAGACCGTTAATAACAGTGTTTACTTCACTGGGAGTTGGCAATGAGTTAGCACTAATTGATAAATCCCCTCTTAAAGACATAGATAAAGTGACAGGTTTAAATGCATTTTTTAGGACAAGAGGATCATAAGTTGCATTTATAAAACTTGAGCCGCGCAAGATACTTCCCGGGTAGATAACGTCTAAATTTGCTTCGTTTATAATAGAAAGCGGCGATAGATTTGTTTGTTTTTCTACAGTAGTAAGGTATACATACTCATTGTTTCCTGTAGTAGGGTTTAATTCTTGCACTCCTGTTTTTTTTGAGCTGATCGTTTTGTCCGGTTTAGTTACAAAAGTTACCGGTTGTAAAGAGTTTAAATTGCTCTCTGTGCTGTCTTTACTGTTCTCATTGCTGCAAGCAGTAAATAAAGTTGAACCAATCGCCAATGCTAAAACTATTGCGTGTTTCATTTGCTTTTTCATATTTTGGTTTTTAAGTTACTATTTCTGGATAAGGATTAAATTATTGTAATTAATAATGTTATCAGGTTCATGATTTCTTTTTTGTGTTATTTTAAGTTCGGATAATATCCAGTTCGGTACAACCTGGGCACCTTTCTGCGTGTTTATTTTCTCACTAAATGTCATTGGCTTATTTATAGAAATACTTCCATTGTATTTATTCCCGTTATATAATGCCACATATGTATTTTCTTTTGAGTCACTGTTGGTGAGATATGTATCGTTTGTTTGATCTCCATCGTCTATGATAAATTCGTAATAACGGCTGTGCTTCGAATTTGAAAACAGGGTAGAATTGTCCGTTTGTTCGTTCCATGTATACACTTCAATTTTTACAGCAGAAAATAGTATTTCCTGAGTAGATCCTGCAACATACTTGTTTGCTGACATTTTACGTAATTCGTATTGTTGTGTGAAATTCCCGGGATTTAAAATGGAAACAAAAAAGGAGGAATTAGGTCTTTTGATGATGATACTATCCTTAGTTTTCCTAATAAGAATACTGTCTTTTGCAGAAGAAATGATACCAGAAGCGGATACTTTTATTTCTTCCTGAAAATTATAGTCAAGTTTATTGCGCTGATGTTTTGTTACGTCTGTTGTAATTGGTTTAAGGACATATTGTACATCGGGACTAGTGTCAAAATCTTTGATTTTGACATCAAACTTCAGGAGCTCTCCGGTTTGAATATTGCTCCAGTCAATTCTTTCAATGTTTTTAGTTAAAATGAAATCAGCTTTATGATTTCGAATTTCTGATTTTGAAGAACGGTCTTCTGTACTACAAGAGAATAGTATTGCTAAATACATAAAATATAAATAGTTTCTCATTTTTTTATTTTTTTTTCAAAGAAATAACTATTTATTGTGTTCGATAGACCCGAAAGGACATTAAAATACTATAATAAGACAATTTTAAAAACTGGATGTAGTTGTAATGCTTCGGAGTATTCTATGCTTAAAAAGCAGAAACCCGAAAAGAATAGATATTCTTTCCGGGTTATTTTTTTTCAGTGTCGTTTGAAAATCGACTATTACTGGCAGCTATTTATTCAGTCTGCTTTATTTTAGAATAATTGTCTCTAAATGACTTAGCCAATTTTCTTTGTAACTATTTCCAATGGGAATTTCGATCGTATTTATTTCAACTTCATTTTTAGAATACGCGGTGAGTTTTTTGGTTTGAATAATAAAAGAACGATGAACTCTGACAAAATTAGCATCTAACAGTTTCTCAAAAACAGAAATATTTTGTTTGATATGATGTGATTTCCCGTTTTCTAGGTGAATGGTAATATAATCTTTCAGGCTTTCGATGTATAAAATTTCGTCAAATATAATTTTAATGTTTTTATTTCCGCTGGTCACAAAAATATGATTCTCGTTGGTTGGTTTTATTTCCTTTTTTGGAAGCTGTAACTGTTTGAATTTCTCTACTGAAACAAAAAAACGATCAAAAGTAATGGGCTTTAAAAGGTAATCGATCACGTTGAGTTCATATCCTTCAATTGCATATTCTCTGTAGGCGGTCGTAAAAATTACCTTAGGCGGATTTTTTAGTTTTTTCAGGAAATCATTTCCTTTTAATAAGGGCATTTCGATATCCAAAAAAATCAAATCGACTGTATTTGTTTCTAAAAAAGCATAGGCTTTTAAGGCATTTTCGAAAGAATCGACTAATTCAAAACTTTCAAAATTCACCAAATGGGAGGCAATTAATTCTCTGGCTAAAGGTTCGTCGTCAACGATAATACATTTGTATTTCATTTAAAAATAAAGGTTTTTTAATGTCTAAAATCTAATTTACTGTATTGGATTGTCTTTTGCCAATCTTTCTAAAACTTCTTTTCCGTTTTTATTTTCAGGATTTAATTCAACAGATTTCCGGTACATTTTTATCGCTTCTTCTTTTTGGTTTGTTTTTAATAAAGCTTCGCCATAACTGTCGTAAGCATTTGCACTTGCTGGATTTAATGTCAGATTTAATTTAAAAACGGCTGCTGCTTTTTGGTTTTCTTCTTTTCGTAATAAGGCGTAACCCCAGGTATTTAAATCATCTTCTGAATGATAAAAAGCCAGATCTTCCGCTTTTTCTTCATTACAAGCTGTTACAGCATATTGCAGCGCACGTTCCTGAATCTCTGCTTTTTGTTTAGACGCATTGGCATACATTTTTGCTATTGTAGTGATTACCAAAGGTGGATTGCCAACCCAGATCCCATGTCCGCAGTCATTTGCTGTAATGCCAGTAACGTTAGGATGGTTTTCTACATATTTTTTATGGCATTCTTTCCAGCGTTCAATTTCCTCAGGTGCTTTCAAAAAAGGAATTCCGTTTACAAAATCAACAACCGGAATATGCTGTGGAATTTCTATTTTGCTCATTATCCTGACTGTTTCAAGAATAGTGGCTGACATATAATAAGTTCCTTTGTTGTTTTTCTTCCATTCCGGAATCAGCTTTTCCTGTTTCGCTAATTCCTTTTCGATAACACCATCTTCAAAGTAGTTGTGATTCACATCAATAAGTACAATACCTTTCACCAATTTAGGATGTCTGGAAGAATAAAGAGCCGAAAGGTAACCGCCATAAGAATGTGATACCAATACGATTTCCTTATCATATCCCAGTTTTTTTAATCCGATTTCCAGATCTTCAATACTACTCATAATTCCGTGTTTGGAATCATCGGTTTGTAAAGTATCAATAGTACTTGTCCCAAATCCGGCACGATCGTAGGTGATCAGAGGGGCATTTGTTATGTTGGAAGTCTGATCGAGAATAGAATTCCAGACAGCGCCATTGTTTCCGCCACCGGAATCAAATAGTATTGGTTTCCCTGTACCTTTTACAATCTTAAAATGAATTTTATGATGACCAACATCAACCAGTGTATCTATGACTTTAGATTGACTCCTTGCAGCAAAAGTGCTGAAAATTAAAATAGAAATTAAAAAAAGGTTTTTCATATTAGGTGTTGAGATAAAGTTTGACTTTAAAACTGGTTTGTGTTTCTTCAATTTCCAGCTGATGTTTTTTCGGATACAATAAGTCCAGTTGTTTTCTCACGTTTTCGAGTCCAATTTGAGATTTGTCTGTAAGGAAAGCCGATTCATTTTGAGGTTTTGTGTTTTCAATACAAAATACAATCTGGTTCTTTTTACTTTCCAGATTCAATTGAATTTTGGCTTTTTCGGTTTCGTTTACGACTCCATGTTTAAAGGCATTTTCGATGAAAGTCAAAATTATTAACGGAGATATTGTATTGTTTTCTGAAATGTCTTTTGTAAACGAAATGTTTAATCTGTTTTGGTCATAACGAAGTTTTTCCAGGGCGATATAATTTTCAATTAAAGCAATTTCTTTTTCTATTGAGACATAATCCTCAGTGCAGCGGTAGAGAACAAAATCTAAAATCTCCGATAATTTTGCAATTACTTCAGGGGCTTTATCATCTTTTTTCAACGTCAGCGTGTAAAGATTATTTAAAGTATTGAAAAGAAAATGAGGGTTGAGCTGGTTTTTGAGGAACTTCAATTCCATTGATTTTTTTTCTTCCTCCAGTTTTAAAAGGCGTTGCTGCTTGCGGTTAAAACTGATAAACCCCAGGATGATAATAGGATAGGTGATAAAAGAAAACTCTCTGAAGATTAATTTAAAAGAAGTCAGTCTTTCGGGAACAGTCATTTTCTGACCCAGCCAGCCGTCAAAGAAAGCAGGGAACCTGGGTTGGAGATAGTAATATTTAAAAGTCATTAAAAGAGCAAAAACCAGATAAAGCCAACCCGTTGCGCTTACAATAAAAAGGAGATATTTCTTTTTATTAAGTGTCTGCGGAATAATCCAGTAAATCAATCCGTAGGCAGCCGTAACCTCGGCTAAAATTTTCCACATATAAATAAATGTGAAAACAAAATAAGTGTCTTCTTCAGACTTGCCGGAAATATATAAAAGCAAAAAAGAAATCCAATATACACAATGCATAAGGACTCTTTTTAAATCAAAGTTTTTCAGAAAAATCATATTCGGTTTTAAGTGGCGGCAAGATAATAAAATATAGGAACGGGTCTTCTTCGTCAGGATAAATAAGAGGATTTAGCTTCCGAAAATAACCCTTTAGCATACGAATGAACTATTCTTTGAAAATTTAGTATTTGAATGCTAAACCGGTGTTTTCATTTGCGTACACAACCGGATAAATATTTGAAGATTATATTCGATTAAAAATAAATAATCATGATTAAAATTATTCTGCTAATAGTCCTTTTTCTGGGAAGTAAACTGAATTAAAAACTGAATTTTAAAAGCCGAAAACAATTAAAATCGAAACAAGAAAATGTACATTTATCCAAAAGACAATATTTCGGTCATAATTTTAACCAACTCACAGGGTTTCCATCCGGAAGATTATCTGGAAGAAATCGCCTGTTTGTATCGTACAGAAAACAAATAGCTCCTGGCTATGCGAGTGCTAAATTTCATTCATCCCCTATTATTTTCCTTTCCTGTACTTTTATTTGTCCAGTCTGTATTAGAGAAATATCTTTACTACAGCATTAACAACTTTTATTTTGAAAATAGGTACAGGAATATCGGCATATTGGAAAATTCAGCTCACAGGATGGATTACGACTTCACTGTATTGGGGCATTTCGGCTTTTTTCAGCGGTAATTTTATTTGGAAAATAGGCATTGCAGATGTAATAATGGACGTATTTGTTGGTATTACACTGACCCATATTTACAGGAATTTTGCCTTAAAAAAAGGATGGAATAAAGTAAACCTGAAAACTTTAGTCCCAAAAATGGCAGTTAGTGTTTTAGTGCTTTCTTTATTATACATGTTTTTGATTGTAAGCAAGCTTTATCTGATACGCTTGTTTGTTCTACAAAGTAATCCGGTTTCATTTATCACGTTTTTTAAAGTAACACAAGTGCAGCTTTTTATCACGGGTATCAGACTCATGTCTATTTGGATATTGGCGTACCATCTGTACCATTATTCCAGGCTTGAAATACAAACGGTGAAAGAAAATGCACGATTGTCAGTCGCAGTACAAGAAGCACAACTCAATAACCTGAGTGCACAACTGAATCCGCATTTCTTTTTTAATTCTTTGAATACGATAAAATTCCTAATATTAGAAAATCCACATTCAGCCAGAAGAGCGATAGACCTTTTATCTGATTTACTAAGGAATTCCTTAAACGGGAACATTAAAACAGTAGTACCCTTAAATGACGAAATTAATCTTGTCAGAGACTATCTGGAATTAGAAAAAATACGATTTGAAGAGCGTTTGCAAATAGAAATCGAAACAAGCATTGATTTATCGAAACATTTAATCCTGCCTTTGAGTATTCAGTCCCTGGCTGAAAATGCAATAAAACACGGAATTGAAAAAAGAAAAGCCGGCGGATTTATTACTGTAAAAGTGGAAAAGGAAAACAATTTTATAAAAATCAGTGTTCAAAACTCCGGGAAGCTAAATAAAGAAAGTACAGATTCAGGTATCGGACTACATAACCTGAAAGAAAGGCTGTTGTTGCAATATAGCGAAAAGGCTTCTTTTGAAATTAAGGAAATGGAAGACGAAACGGTTTTGGCAACTATTTTAATACCGTCGAAATGAAAAAAATAAAAGTGATAATAGTAGACGATGAACGTTCATCGAGGGAAGAACTCAAAATAGCATTAAAGGAGTATGAAGACTTTGTTCTTACAGGTGAGGCCGAAAATGCCGATGAAGCAAAGGATTTGATTGAAACGACAATGCCTGATCTGATTTTTTTGGATATTCAGATGCCTGAGAAATCCGGTTTCGATTTACTGGAATCTTTGGATAACGTGCCGGCAGTATTATTTATTACAGCTTATAACCAATATGCGGTGCAGGCATTTGAAGTAAATGCACTGGATTATTTAATGAAACCTATACGGAAAGAACGTTTTGCAAAAGCAATTGAAAAAATAAGGAATACCATTACACCAAAATATTCTTTAGACAATGTAGCAAAAGACCGCAAAATTTTCATTAAGGATGGAGAGAAGCGATTCTTTGTCCGGATAGATGAAATTTACCGGATAGAATCACTTGAAAATTACACCAGACTCTATTTTGAAGGTAAAAAAGCACTGCAAAGACGTTCCCTCCGCCAATGGGAAGAGATACTGGATGAAAGTATTTTTTTCAGAATAAACAGAACCGAAATTGTAAATATTAAATATATACAGGAAGTAAACAGGGCAGTCAGCGGTAGGTTAGAAGTAAAACTAAAGACCGGAGAACTATTGGAAGTATCAAACCGGCAGGCGGTCAAATTCAAAAACCTCAATAGTATTTAATAAATAAAGTATTGAATCTTTATAATGCTTAAGCATAGCTGATAAAAGTAAAACCTAATTAGAAAACTCCGAAAAAAGCCGTTCGATGAAACCAATCTTAAATTTTGCATTCCTTATTTTAATACTATCAAACGCATTCGCACAGCAGACCAGTGTAACAAAATCAGAAGATTTAAAAACTGCTTATGATATTCAGGACAGTGTGATGATCAAAACACGTGATGGTGCTTTTATATCAGCGATCGTTGTTCGGAAAAAAGGAATGGTTACTCCTAAACCCGTTATACTTCAGTACACGATTTATGTACGGGACAAAGGGATAGATATTAAATCCTTAAAGGAAGCTGCTGATCATGATTATATAGGTGTAATTGCCTATACCAGGGGAAAACGATTCAGTACGGATGAAATATTTCCGTATGAGAATGACGGAAATGATGCTTATGATGTTATTGATTGGATCAGTAAACAAAAATGGTGTAATAGAAGCGTGGGAATGTATGGCGGAAGCTATAACGGATTTACGCAATGGGCAGCCTGTAAAAAAATGCATCCGGCACTTAAAACGATAGTGCCTTATGTGGCCAACAGACCCGGAATGGGGCTGCCGATGGAGAACAATGTTTTTGTAAATCCAAATTACGAATGGTCTTTTTATGTAGGGAACAATAAATATTTAGATACTCTTGCAGGGAATGACAGGCAGCGTTTCAGGAAGATGATGTTTAAATGGTGGGAAACCGGAACTGCCTACAAAAAAATGGATAGTATAGACGGTACACCAAACAAGCTTTTCCAGCGATGGCTGGAGCATCCCTCATTTGATGCCTATTGGCAAAAAATGGCTCCTTACGGAAAAGAATTTAGACAAATAAATATCCCTGTCTTAGCATTTGACGGCTATTATAACGACTCTCAAAATTCAGGTTTGTATTATGTAAGAGAACTGCAGAAATACAATCCGCAAACTCCGGTATATGTAATTATTGGACCCTACGGTCACTTTGGTACGCAAGTTGGCGGTGAAAGTGAATTGTATGACTACAAAGTTGATTCAATAGCATTATTCAATATAAAAGAAATAACCTATCAGTGGTTTGATTATATTTTAAAAAACGGTACTAAACCTGAAATGCTGAAAGATAAAATCAACTATGAAGTGATGGGAGCGAATGAGTGGAGAAGTGCGCCTTCTTTGGATAAAATGCATAATAGTTTCCTAAAGCTGTATTTGACCGATAGCAAATCAGGAAAATTTTACACCTTGGAGGACAGGAAACCAATTCAAAAAAAATACCTGTACCAGGAGGTTAATTTTGCGGACCGGCAAACACAGAATAATGAATATTATCCGGATCCGATTATTAGGAAAGAAATTGATACCAGTAACGGATTTGTTTTTATAAGTGAACTGCTCAACGAACCCATGTTGATTAATGGTTCGTTTTTAGGGGAAATAAAAGCAAGTATCAACAAAAGAGATATGGACATTGGCGTTACGCTATATGAAATAATGCCAAATGGAGAATATTTCCATTTGTCTTATTTTTTAGGTCGTGCGAGTTATGCTAAAGACAGTACGAAAAGAAATTTGCTAAAACCAGATACCATAGAATCAGTTCCTTTTTCGAATACGCATCTGGTAAGTAAACAACTGAGTAAAGGAAGCCGTTTAGCTGTTGTTATAAATGTCAATAAAAATCCCTTTTCGGAACTCAATTACGGCACTGGAAAAGTCGTGGCAGAAGAAACCATAAAGGATGCGAAAGAACCTTTAAAAATAAAATGGTGCACGGATAGTTTCGTGAAGATTCCAATTTTAAAATAAATACTAAATCCAATAAAACCCCACCAGTTTTTATACTTGTGCGGTTTTATTGGATTTAATCTTTTAAAAGATATACCCGCATTATATTTTATTGTAGAGTTTATCCATTTATAAACTTTTTGTTTTTGCTGCAAAATGGATTTGCTTCGTAATCTATATTTAAAATAAAATCATTTAATGCTGATTTTGTAGCTTCATTACAATTGTTAAACATGGGTTCGAAGAAAAATTCACGACAAATAAGTGCTTCACCGGACGAGTCGTAAACGGCATCTTCAGAAAATGGAACTTCTGGATTTTGGTTTGGAAATTGACTGACAAGCTTAGAAATTGTGCCTTCAAACCATTTGTCAAATTTCTTTCTCTTAGGCGCTACATGTCGCACTAATAGCACTAATCCAACCAATTCACTCTGAAGCATAAAGGATCTTTTTTTGTACAAAACATCAATCATCCTGACATTCATAAGCGCAATCCATATCGGGCCGTTTATAAAACCGGAAGCAGGAATGTCTAATTCTGCATCAAAGAGCAGTGGTTTGGTGTCTTCAGGATTTTCAACAGAATACCACAATGATTCAATTCGGTGGTGTATGTCATCAGACATTGTGGTGTAATCTTTAAAATACCAGTAAACCCATTCGAGCAAGGAGGCAGTCAGGCCTATTGCGGCTTTGTGGCCAATTTTGTTTAGTGTATTGTCCAGTTCATCATTTCCTTCAAAAGGATCTAATAATCCTAACATGATTTTTTCATTCCACTTGTAATCAATAATGTGGTTCATACACTTTGATTTTTGAATTACTTCGGGTACTTTTTCTAAATTTCTCATATTCATACTCATTTGTTAAAATTAATTTCAGTTTATAAACATTGTATAATCCTACACAGATGTTTAGTTTTAGAATCAGGGACAAAATTATCCTTAGTAATCTTTTGAATATGTCTGTAAAAGCTTTTAAAATAATAAAATAAGGTTTTTTTTTGATTATAAATGATTAATTTTTAACAAAATAAGAAAAGGATTACATATTAATTAGAGTTAAAAACTAAGTAAGAAATAATTTTAAATAAAAAACCCGCAAATTTCAAATGCATTGAAACTTACGGGTTTGTAATTATTGGTGTTTTCTAGAATATTATCCTAAAAACGGGTATCTGTAATCTTCCGGAGTTACAAATGTTTCTTTGATCGTTCTTGGAGAAGCCCAACGTAATAAGTTCAATGCAGAACCTGCTTTGTCGTTAGTTCCTGAAGCTCTTGCTCCACCAAAAGGCTGCATTCCTACAACAGCTCCTGTTGGCTTATCATTGATGTAGAAGTTACCGGCAGCATTCTGCAATTTGGTAGTTGCTACTTCAATCGCATAACGATCCTGGCTAAATACAGCTCCGGTTAAAGCGTACTCAGAAGTAGTATCAACCAGTTCTAAAGTTTCTTCCCATTTGGCATCTTCGTACACATAAATAGTCATTACAGGTCCGAATAATTCGGTTTCCATTGTAGTATATTTAGGATTTGTAGTTACAATAACCGTTGGCTCAATAAAGTATCCTACAGATTTATCATAATTTCCTCCAACGATGATTTCAGCATCAGCATCTTTTTTAGCCTGATCAATATAACTGGCCAATTTATCAAAAGAACCTTCGTGAATTACTGCTGTAATAAAGTTTCCGAAATCTTCCGGAGAACCCATTTTAAAAGATTTTACATCAGCAATTAATTGTTCTTTAACAGCCGGCCATAAACTTTGCGGAATATAAGCTCTTGACGCCGCAGAACATTTTTGGCCCTGATATTCAAATGCACCACGACTAATTCCGGTTGACACTTGTTTTGCCTTAGCGCTTGGATGTGCAATGATAAAATCTTTACCACCAGTTTCACCAACAATTCTTGGGTATGTTTTATAGTTGTGAATGTTTGCCCCAATTTTAGCCCAGATATCTTTAAATACATGAGTAGAACCTGTAAAGTGAATTCCTGCAAAATCACGACTTGCCAAAACAGTATCAGTAATCATTAAAGCATCACCAAAAACAACGTTGATAACGCCATCCGGAACACCCGCTTCTTTAAAAACTTCGATAATGATTTGTGTAGAAAATACCTGGCTGTCACTTGGTTTCCAGATTACCACGTTACCCATCATAGCGGCACTGGCAGGAAGATTTGCAGCAATTGCAGTAAAGTTAAAAGGTGTGATTGCGTAAACAAAACCTTCAAGGGGTCTGTATTCTAAACGATTCCAAACCGTAGAATCTGATTTTGGCTGATCGTTGTAAATTTGCGTCATGAATTCTACGTTGTAGCGTAAAAAGTCGATCAATTCGCAAGAGGCATCAATTTCTGCCTGATGAATATTTTTAGACTGACCGATCATGGTTGCAGCATTAATGCGGGCTCTGTAAGGACCGGCGATAAGTTCTGCTGCTTTTAGGAAAATAGCTGCACGTTGTTCCCATGCCATGTTTGCCCAGGCTGTTCTTGATTCAAGAGCATTAGCAATCGCTTTTTCGATATGTTGTTTTTCAGCTAAGTGGTAAGTTCCTACGATATGTTTGTGATCGTGAGGAGCTGATATTGTTTTCGTATTTCCAGTTTTAATTTCTTCACTCCCAATATATAAAGGAACATCAATTTTAGAGTTCCACATTGTAGTGTAAGCTGCCTGAACAGCTGCTTTTTCTGGTGAATTGGGTGCGTATCCTTTTACTGGTTCGTTTACCGCTTTTGGTACATGAAAGAATCCTTTTAGCATGTTATTTAAAATTAGATAATTAGACAATTTAACGGTTAGAAAATTTGATTTGTTACGAATAATCTAACGCTGCACAAAAGTACAAAGGATAAATTAATAATTTGATAGTTTTGTGAATAAGATAACTATAAGAAATATAGTTTTAACTTAGATTTAATTTAAAGCAAACGGAGCACACATCCTGAAGGTAGGAACGATAACTTTGAATGTTTTTGTAGTGGTAAAATTAATCATATTAAAATGACCTTTCATGGCTCCGTAAGGAGATGATAATAAACAACCGGAACTGTAAGTGTGATTTTCTCCAGGTTTTAAAACTGGTTTTTTACCAATAACACCTTCGCCGTCAACTACTTCAATATCATTTAAGGAATCGAAAATTTCCCAGTGACGAGACGTCAGCTGAACAGAATCTTTACTGTGATTTTCAATTGTGATAACGTAACTAAAGGCAAAATGAATCTTGTAGTTTTTGAAGTAAGTACCTTCAAAACTAGTTAAAACAGATATTTTTATGCCTCGTGTTATCTGAGAAACCATACTAACGTAGTATATATGTGTGTGTTATAGTTGCAAACTTACAAAAAAAAATCCTTTGACCGAAATCCTTTAACAATGTTTTTAATTGGTGATATTGACGGAGTTAGCAGTTCCTTTTCCAATAACTCTTTCATAACGATCCGAACTTTGCTTGTAATAAACCAATATGATGTAGTCATTTTCGGTTTGGTAGAAGTTTCCGTCAATCGCATTTTCATAATCAATAACTCCTTTTTTATCCGCAATCTGATATTCAAAATTGGTAAAACCCTGTTTGATCATCACGGCTTTTTCGTAAACCCCTTTATCGGCATTGTAATCCATTTTGTATTCCGGAGTTAAACTGTAATTGTTAAACATGCCCGTTATGTAAATGTCTTTATTTAATCTAAAAGCAGGGGCAGAAAGTGTAAAATAGACCCAGGCATAATCAGCTTCAATCTGGTTATTGGACCCGTTTATATTTTTAACCACAAAGTTTCCGTTTACATCCTGATTCAAAGTATAAATCTGATTGGCTCTTGCCTGATTGGTATATAAGTAAGAATTGTAAATATCACTGTTAGAACCCACTTTTCCAACATTGTTGCTTGCTGACCGGATGTCTTTATTCTCAAAATACAGAAATTCATTTCCGGCCCAGAATTGTGTTTCTTTATCGTACTTGTAAACCAATTGGTTTCCGAGAGTGTATTGTGGTACAATGTTTTTAATGGTCGTGTTAAAATCTCCATTTTGCAGCAAAAGCACTTTTACATTTTGCAAAGGATTCTGAAAAACAATATCATTAGAGAGTATGGCAAAATCAAGATTCTGTTTATAATCGATATTGGTGAGGTTTCTTGTCCTTTTTACCTGAGCAGTTACGGTCGAATGCTCTTCATATAAAATGAATTTTCTCGAAAAAACCACATCTTTATCCTCATTCAGGATTTTTAAAATGTAATTGCCTGAAATTCTTAATTGCGTTGTAAACTGGTTGGGGAAAGCAAGTCGGTAATGCGAATAAATCTGAAGTGTATTGAAGGAATTGGAATAATCAGTAATCCTTTGATTGTCAAAACCAAGAACATAATCCGTTTTCGGAATATCGCTTGGTTTCCAGTTGTAATCGCAATGGGTGATATCAAAATAATAATTGGCTTCACTGCCAAATAAGTCATCAAACTGGAGTTCAAAAGCAGAACCCAATTCAAATATCGGAATAACATTCGCACCATTCTGAACAAACGAAACCGTTTTAATATTGTAGGGAGGCGGAACTTCGTTTTGTACTTCCTGTGCAGTCACCGAAGCAAAAAAGAAAAACAAAAGTAGGTTCTGAAACAAAAATTTAGGCATCTTATTAGGTTGTAAGATTGTAAATATAAGAATTTATGCCACGTAATGAGAGGCGAGCTGCAATTTATTAAGAACCCAGAATGTATTCCAGATTAGCTTCGATTTCATCATTAATATAGCTTTCTTCTAAAAGCGAATCAGACAATAGCTTTTTGTTTTCCTGGAGTTTGATTATTTTTTCTTCGACTGTGTTTTTCGAAATAAACCGAACAACATTTACTTTATTTAATTGTCCAATTCGATGCGCCCTTCCAACTCCTTGTTTTTCAGCAAAAGGATTCCACCACGGATCCAGGAACAAAACATAGGACGCTTTGGTGATGTTCAGTCCGACACCACCTGCTTTCAGCGAAATAAAAAACAGCAAAGGCTCTTCGTTTTCCTGAAACAGACTGACCTGCTGCTCTCTTTTTCCGGCAGGAGTGGCACCTGTAATTTCACAAAATGCGATCTTATTTTCTTTGCACCAGTTGGTGTAAAAATTCAAATTAGTAACAAACGAGCTGAAAATGATCGTTTTTTGTTTCTCTTTTACTAAAGTTTCCAAATAATTAGTGACTGCTAGATATTTTCCGGAATCAATTTCCGAATCCTGATCTACCATTTTTGGATGATTGCTCAGTTGTCTTAACTTCATCAGCGTGTTGATGATACTAATTTTGTCAGACGTTGATCCGTCTGTCTTCAGTAAAAAATTCCGTGCTTTAGATTTTTCTTCTTCATATAACTTTTCCTGTTCAGGATCCATATTGCAGTAATAAATCTGTTCAGACAGTTCAGGTAAGTCTTTTAAAACCTGTTCTTTGGTTCTTCTTAAAATATAAGGCTGAATAAGGTTTTTTAATTCAGATAAACTATTTTCGTCCTGCTTTTTCTCAATCGGAATTTTAAAATTTTCTGCAAAAAAGGAATAACTGCCCAGAATATCCGGATTTATAAATTGCATTTGAGACCATAAATCATCCAGTGAGTTTTCGATAGGCGTACCACTCAGCGCCATTTTATGAGCCGTATTTATTTTATTAATGGCTTTGAAAATTTTAGAATTTTTATTTTTGATGTACTGACTTTCATCCAGAATTAGATAGCGGAAATTGTATTTTTCCAAAATTGAAATATCGCGATGAACAATGTTGTAGCTCGTAAAAATTAAATCTGACGCTTCCAGTCTGTTCAGCAATAGTTTCCTGTCGTTACCAATATATTGCATTTTTGAAAAATGCGGTGTAAATTTCCTGGCCTCGTTATACCAGTTAAAAACCAATGAAGAAGGCAAAACAATCAAAGCTTTTAAAGGTTCTCTTTCAATAACAGTTTCGTTTTGAAACAAATCAAAATTTGTGGTTTTAGTTGTAAATCCTAACTGTTCCTGTACGGCAACCAGAACCGCTAAGGTTTGTAATGTTTTTCCAAGTCCCATATCATCAGCCAGACAAGCGCCTAAATTAGAATTAAAATGGCCTAAAAGCCATTTTACGCCATCGATCTGATAAGGCCTTAAAGTTGCTTTCAGCAAATCAGAAGAAGTATATTCTGCTTTGTGAATTAAATCTTTTTTGATTTCCGGAATCGTATCCAAAGCAGCAAAATTACTTTTACGCAAAAGGAGATTTCCGTTCTCTGTTTTCGCCAGTTTTGCCAATGCGCTATATTTGCTGAGCCATTCTGAAGGAATCAGAAAATAACTTCCGTCAGGTAATAGAAACAGCCTTTCTTTGCTTTTTATGTTCGGGATAATTTCACTGAAATTAATCGTGCAATTTCCAATCGTAATGATGATTCGGATGTCAAACCAATCTTCTTTTATTTCTTCTCTTGAAGCTGAAATGGTATAGTTTTCTGTGCTGATTTCCCTGCTTTCCAGTTTTAAATTCTCTATTGTAAACCCTAAACTTTCCAGTTCTTCCTTATAATCAATAATCCATTGAATATTGGAATAAGGATCATGAATTTCCGCATCAGGATTAGATCCAAATAATTCGTTTTTGACTTTTGTTAAACCAATTTCAAGTAATTTATCGGTATATGAAATTTCATCAGAACTGCGTTTAAACTGAATTATTTTGGGTTCATTGGCAACGCTGAAATCGACAAACGAATGTGTTTTTTTAGTTTTACCGGCCTCAAATACATAACCGTTATAATCAAAATAAAGGTTGAGGTAATAACAGTTTTTAAAAAAATCATAAACCGGCTGAATCGTGCAGGAAATGATTTTATCCCGATGTTCAATTTCGAAACCGGTGGCTTCGATATCTATTTTTTTGGCTATTTGCGGAATGAAATTTTTAAAATAATCATCGACTAATTTTGAAGGTATTTCGATGGATTGTTTCTTTAAAAAAGGAGAAATTTTTTTAGAATTAAGTTCTTTTAAGTGGCCTAACTTTTTGTCGATAATCAACCATCCAGGCTCATCCAGCAGCGCCTCTACATTACAATTCATGGGAAAGAATGTAGTTTCGTTTTCTTTTAAGGATAAAGTATACGTAATTCCGTCGGCATGTTTGTCAAATTGAATCTGAGGTTCGAAATAAAGTGGATTCGTAGCAACCCTCGAGCGATAAAAATCCTTTTCAGCTCCCATGTTTACAGATAACGGAAAATGTTCCTGTACAATCAGGGTGTAAAATGAATCTAAATTTATTTTTAAATGCTGACGAATTGCAAAATCAATTTTGGAATCTTTTTGCAGGTCAGCAATTGTTTTTGCGGACTTGATTTTTGCACTGAATTTTTTGAAAATAAATTCAGGTTTTAAGGCTTCGCAAATCGTTAGTATTTTTTTTGTATTGGAATCTAAATTTTCAAAAATGATTCCAAAACTTTCCAGCACATCCGTAGTTGCTTTTTTATTCAAATACTTAATTTCATTGGTGTTTTCAACGATATAAGCGGTTGGAGTATAAACATTCAGATTTTTTTCAAAACTGATGTCAAAACAAAACTGAAATGATTTTGAAAGTTCCAAGGGTAATAATTTAAATTCTGTTGGAATTGGAGAAAGTAATTTAGTTTTGTAACCATATAAGTGATATAAGTTTATTTAAATTTGAAGCAGAAAGCTTTAAATCAAATGCTTGTAATTTCTTATATCACTTATATGGTGAAAAAAAATCGAATTATTTAGTTTTCCTGTTTGAAGCAAAGCGGAATGATTTCGCCTTTTGCCAGACAATATTTTTCTACCAGTTCGGGTGATATTTTATGCGTATAATCTTCTTCGATTACGATAAAACCAATACTTCTTAATTTGTCAAAATAATCGCGGCCGTATACACGAACGTGATCGTATTGTCCGAAAATTGCAGCACGTTCTTTCTGATCTGTGATGGAATCATCAGCAAACGTAGTCGCTCTTGATAAATCCTGCGGAATCTGAAGAATTGCCATTCCGCCCGGTTTCAGTACGCGGTACAATTCCTGCATGGCTTTGGTGTCGTCCGGAATGTGCTCTAAAACGTGATTGCATAAAATCACATCGTATTCATTATCCTTAAAAGGTAAATTACAAATATCTGCTTTTACGTCTGCCAAAGGCGAAAGTAAATCAGTTGTAGTATAATCAAGATTTTTCTGCTTGCGGAATCTTTTATAAAAAGCCTGTTCCGGAGCAAAATGCAGCACTTTTTTTGGAGCTGTAAAAAAATCAGTCTGATCGTTTAAATACAGCCAAAGCAAACGATGTCTCTCTAATGACAAGGTGCTTGGCGAAAGTACATTCGGACGTTGTTTGCTATATCCATAAGGCAAAAACATCCTGAAACTTTTTCCGTCAATCGGATCAGTATATTTATTCCCTTTTAACGAAAGAGCCAAAATCGGACGGGCCACGTAACTCAAACGAATTAATAATGGACGTGGTATTGTGTTAAGTACTAATTTAAAAAGTTTCTTCACGGTTAAATAAATTTGAACACGAATTTCACAAATTAACACAAATTAATTGCATGGGTGAAATTTCACGAACCTTGATTGGGGTTAAAGTATTATTCTTTTATATGTAAGGCTATCTTCTCCAAAATTGATTAATAAACCTAGTTTGTTTTTTGATGCAGCTAAATAATTCAGTGTTTGTTTAATTTCACTTGTTGACAGTGCTGCAATTGCTTTTAATTCTAAAATAATTTCATCATAAAGAACAAAGTCTGCAAAATAATAGCTTGGTAATATAATGTCTTTGTAGGCGATGTTATATTTTAATTCTCGTTTATAAGGAATTTCATTTCTTTGAAACTCATATTCCAGAGCATCACTATAAACTTTTTCACTATGTCCTTTTCCTAAAATTTTATGGACTTCCATGCAAATTCCAATAATTTTATAAGACTCTTCTTTTAAATATAATTCACTCATCATTCATTTAGTGAAATTTCGACAAAATATTATTTCGTGCTAATTTGTGGAATTTGTGTTATAATACCAACGGCACTTGTCTAAATTCATCTTCTTCAGTACTTTCGATTCCTAAAGCTTTATAGATGTAATAGAAAGTCGATAAAATTTCCGGTTTTCCATCAATCAGGGCAACGTCGTGTTCGAAATGCGCACTTGGTTTTCCGTCAGCAGTCAGGATTGTCCAGCCGTCTTTTAGTTGTTTGATGTTTCTTGTTCCCATGTTTATCATCGGTTCAATGGCAACCACCATTCCTTCTACAAAAAGTTTTCCGCGGCCACGTTTCCCGTAGTTTGGCATCTCCGGTTCTTCGTGCATTTTCTGTCCTAAACCATGACCAACCAATTCGCGAACAACGCCGTAACCATGAGACTCTGTATATTTTTGAATCGCATTTCCAACATCTTCCACGCGATTTCCGGCTTTAAATTCTCTGATACCAACGTAAAGAGATTCTTTGGTAACTTGTAAAAGTTTTTTAGTTTCCGGAGCAACGTCTCCAATTTCAAAACTATAGGCATGATCTCCGTGATATCCATTTTTGTAAGCACCGCAATCTACAGAGATAACATCGCCGCTTTTTAAAGGGGTATTGTTAGGGATTCCGTGTACAACCTGTGCATTCGGACTCATACAAAGTGAATTCGGAAAATCATATAAACCTAAAAAACTAGGTGTTGCACCGTGATCACGAATGAATTCTTCGGCTAATTTGTCAAGATATAATGTGGTAACGCCTTCCTTAATTTCAGAGGCAATCATTCCTAATGTTTTAGAAACGATCAAGGCACTTTCGCGCATTAATTCAATTTCTTCACGTGATTTTACAATAATCATAATTTCGGATTTTCAGTTCGCAAAAGTACAATTTTAATATAAATTTTTCGTCACGAATTTCACGAATTAGCACGAATTGAATATTAATAGAAAAATTGAATTCAGAAATTACATTGCATTTAAAATTCACACCTTAAATAATTTATTGGAAATTAATGAAATTCGTGGCGGACCTTTTTAATTTTCATTACTTTCCTTAAAAACTCAATGCTTTTTCAGCGTATTATTTAACAGAAAAATGTAAATTAGTAATAAAAACATTTCAATAATGAAAACTACTGTTGATCAGGAAAATATATCCAAAGAAAAAGCTCTTAAAAGCATGAAGAGAAATGCTCTGGCACTTTTAGGTGTTGCAGTTCTTTTGTTTATCATCGCTATTTATTTTAAAATTCCGATGCTGCAGGCTTTTAGCGAAGCCGCAATGGTAGGAGGAATTGCCGATTGGTTTGCTGTCGTTGCCTTATTTCGCCATCCGTTGGGAATTCCGATTTGGCATACGGCTATTATTCCCACGAAAAAAAATGAGATTGGGGAGAATCTGGGAAATTTTGTTTCGGAAGAATTCCTGAATCGTGAAAAATTAGAAATTAAACTGGAGGAATTTAACTTTGCTACAAAAGCTTCCGATTGGTTATCGCAGGAAGAGCATGCAAATAAAATTGCTGATTTAGTTGTCGTAAACATCATTCCCGGCATTCTGAAAACCATAAAAGATGAAGATGTAAAAAGATTTATACAGGTACAGTTTGCTGCAAAACTGGAATCTATAAATTTTGGGAACTGGGTCGCGCTGGCTCTGGAACCTTTGCAGAAAGGAAATGTAAAAGACCAGTTGCTGACCAATCTTCTGGAAGTAATGAGTGGCGAATTGAGTAATAATAAAGACCTGATTCGAAAAAAAGTAAAAGAATCAACCCCTTTTCTGAGTTTTGGCTTAGCCGATAAAAGTATTTCAGAAGGGGTTTTTAATGGATTACAGGATTTCCTGGATGAAGCTAAAAATCCGGAAAGTGACATTAGGATTAAAATAGACGAATACGTTTATAATTTTCTGGATAAAGTTAAAAACTCTGAAGAAATGAGAGTGAAAATCAATACGATGATTATGGATTTTGCCGGAAAAAAAGAAGTTCAGGAGTATGTCAACGGAATTTGGGATGAGATTAAACTATCGATAACGAATGATTTAGAGAAAGGGGATGAGTCTTCCATTAAAAAGAATCTTTCCAGTTTGATTCAAAGTTTTGGAAACGGACTTAAAGAAGATCAGGTGATGATTGACAAAATCAATAATTTCATCAAAAACGATTTGTTGTCGGTTCTTCTGAATAACAAAAAAGTAATTGGAGACCTGATATCCTCTACAGTGAAAAGCTGGGACGGAAAAGAAGTTTCTGAAAAATTAGAATTAGAAATAGGGAAGGATCTTCAGTATATAAGAATCAACGGAACTTTGGTGGGCGGATTAATTGGTATTATCATTTATAGTGTCGAATGGATGTATCACCATTTTTTGGTTTAATACCTTTATTTCAAGACACGAATGTCAGGCTGAGCGAAATCGAAGCCCTTTTTGTATTAAAAGCCTTTGACTTCGCTCTGGGTGACATAACGTAATGATAGAAACAAAAAAGAGACAAATTATAAAACTTGTCTCTTTTTTTATGCTTCAAAGTATTTTTTACAATAGCGAATGACAAGTCATCGCAGCTGGTTGCTGAACGCCCATTAACTCTAAAATAGTGGGAGCGATATCTCCTAAAACACCATCGTTGATATTTTTCAGTTGTTTGTCAACCAGAATAATAGGCACCGGATTTGTCGTGTGTGCGGTATTCGGGCTTCCGTCAGGGTTAATCATGGTTTCACAATTTCCGTGATCGGCAATAACAATCGTGGTGTAATCATTGGCCAAAGCAGCTTCGATCACTTCTTTTACACAGGCATCAACAGCTTCACAAGCCAGAATTGCAGCACTCATAATTCCCGTATGGCCAACCATGTCACCATTAGCGAAATTCAGACAGACAAAATCAACCTCACCTTTGTTTAATTCAGGAACAAGGGCATCTTTAAGCTCGAAAGCGCTCATTTCCGGCTGTAAATCGTAAGTGGCTACTTTTGGAGAGTTTCTTAAAATCCTTGATTCGCCTTCAAACGGCGTTTCTCTTCCTCCCGAAAAGAAAAATGTCACGTGCGGATATTTTTCTGTTTCAGCAATACGAATCTGTTTTTTACCCGCTTTCTCTAAAACTTCACCCAGCGTTTCGGTAATATTGTCTTTATTGTAAACCACTTTTACGTTTTGATACGTTTCATCGTAGTTGGTAAGCGTAACATAATACAAGTTTATTTTGTGCATGTTTTGCTCGTGAAAGTCATGTTGCGATAAAGCTTCTGTAAGTTCGCGCCCTCTGTCAGTCCTGAAATTGAAGAAAATGACAACATCACCTTCAATAATAGTTGCCAATGGTTTTTCCTGCTCATCTACCATTACAATTGGTGCAATGAATTCATCAGTTACATGGTTGGCATAACTGTCAAGAATGCTTGCAACGGCATTGTGAGAGGGAGTTCCTTTTGCATTTACCAGCAAATCATAAGCCAGTTTTACACGTTCCCAACGCTTGTCTCGGTCCATCGAATAGTAACGGCCAATGATAGAGGCGATTTTTACCGGAGTATCTTTAATATAATCTTCTAAATCATGAAGGTATTTTGCACCCGATTTCGGGTCAACATCGCGACCATCTGTAAAAGCATGAACAAAAACATTTTCTAAACCATATTCCTGCGAAGCATCAATTAAGCCACGTAAGTGAGAAGTATGAGAGTGAACGCCTCCGTCTGAAACTAATCCTAAAAAATGTACTTTTTTATTATTTTCCTTAGCATAGGTAAAAGCATCAACAAGAACTTGTTCTTTAGCAAGTGTCTGGTGTGCTACCGCTAAATTTATTTTGGCTAAATCCTGATATACAATTCTTCCTGCTCCAAGATTCATGTGACCTACTTCGCTATTTCCCATTTGCCCTTCAGGCAGACCAACGTTTAAACCATCAGTTCTAAGTTGGGCGCTGGGATAATTTCGGTAAAGACTGTTTATAAAAGGAACATTTGCATTGTCTATTGCAGATACTTTAGGGTCAGGAGATTTTCCCCAACCATCTAAAATCATAAGGATTACTTTCTTGTTCATTATTTTTTTGTTTTCTACAAAGATAAACCATTTATAAAATGCGCAGGTAAGCACAGGTTACAATTGTATTTAATAAAATGAACTGTATTGAAAAATACTAATTTAATTATAGAAGTCTTTATTTTTTAAAATTAATTCAGACTAAGCTCTGTTTCTAATCTTATTTTTGACAGCATTATAGTCAATAAAATATTTGACACTTACAGAAAAAATATGTTTTAACGCATCGTTATTAAGCAAATTGGTAACGCTTGTTTTGAATTCCTTATCAATAACACGTTCAAAATTAGAAGCATTATTTCGATATAAAACCGAAAGCTGACTTCCGGGAGCAAACCACCAGGAATAAGATAAATCGGTATTCCACGAATAAAAACTTGAGTTTTTGTTTTTGGTATATTCGGTATAAGGTGTTAAAGTTCCGTCTGTTTCAAGTTGCAGAATGTCTTTATTCTCCGCATAAGACCAATACTGGCGTACGGAAAGATTAAGTGTCATGGCGCTGTTTAAAGCATATTTTCCACCTAATATATTAGAATAGGTAATAACGTTTCTATTGGCAAAAACAATATCCTCCGGCGTGTTTTCATTATCGTCATTATCAAAACTGTCAATGTATCCTTTATTGTTGTTTTTTCTGAAAAAGCTAAACGTATACGTTAAGAGCAGTTTGTCGCTAAAACGATATCTCGGGCCAATATCAAAACCATAATTCATTCGTTCGCTTTCATCAAAAAGGGCAATAGAAGGATTTAGATCCAATGCGAATTTATGATTGTAATTGGTCGAGATACTTCCGGTTGCTTCTATTCTGCCCGGAACAATGACATACCGGTTATCTGCCCTTGGTTCATAATAATCATTTCCTTCAGTATATATGGTTATCCCTGCTCCATAATAATTATTTTTAACAGTTGTCAGGTTCAGATTGACATTTACGTCGCTTTCCTGAACTTTTCCGGACTCTTTATTAAACTCAGCATACATATTATAATTGAGTTTAAAACTATTGAAAAGCTTTGTCGGATTTAGGATCCTGTAATTGGCATTTCCGTAAAAGTTGTAATAATTGGTATAGAAATTAATGCCAAGATCATTGGGATCAAAATCTTTCGTAACTAAATCGGTACCTACACTGTAGCGGTATTTTCCGCTGGTTTCGGCAAAGCCAATTGAGGCGTAAAGCCCTTTTGTGTCTTCAGTATCATTGATAGTGCTGTACTTGACATTTCCGGATAAATTGTAAGTATTTGCTTTTGTGTTTAAATCCCAGGCCAAACCGGACACATTAGAATCTCTGAAATGACCATTTCGGGTGACATTTGTATTGATAAAAGTGACCGACGAGTTTTTACGAAAACGCTGATCCAGGACCAAAACATTATAATTCATTAAAGGCTCGACGATCTCTTTTCTGGTTTCGCCGGTGATGGTGTCTTTTATAGTAGCAAATGTTTTTTCGGTTACGGCATTTAAAATCCCGACTCCAAGTCCCTTTTTGGTTCTTCCGGAGACCTTTAAAGCATTAATAAGGTTTACGCTTTGCGGATCTTCAATTATCTCTTCATTCTCCTTTAAATCCGGTTCGACAGAAGGTTTGCCACCAATTCTTCTAGAGTAAAACATTCCTCCTTTGTTAAAAAGATCGGTTCCTTCCGTAAAAAAAGCTCTGTTTTCGTTGAATTGTTGTTCAAACGGACCCAGGTTCAAAATCTGATCATCGTATTTGGCCTGTCCAAAATCAGGAATCAGAATAGCATCAAGCGTAAAAGCATCGTTAATACCGTATTTGATATCCATTCCGCCTTTCATAGTGCCGTACGTTTTCTGGCTATCAGCAGCGTTCAGGTAATAAGAAGCATAAGGCATAAGAAACAATCGGGTAGGAGGTTTGATGTTTTCAATTCCTTCCAGATTCCCATTTTGCTGTGTAAAAGTGCCAATTTTGGTATCAATTAACGACCAGGTATATTTTTTTCGTTCCCTTTTTATTTCCCTGAAAAAATTAATTCCCCAGGTTTGTTTGTTGCCTTCCGAAAAACGCAAAGCGGCATATGGAATCTTCATTTCTACAGTCCATCCTTTATCTGTAAGTACTGCTTTACTGATCCAGATAGCATCCCAGGAATAATCTTCACCGTTGGAATCCGTCATGATGCAGTCTCCCTGCACATCGGCTGCAGACACAAAAAACTCAAAATTCTGCTGACCGTCATTAAAACCGTTTATAAAAACACCAAAAATATCTGCTGTTCCGAAATTATCCCTTTGTGAAATTTCTTTTAATACTTTATTAGGTTCATCATCGTACATAACAGCACCTATATAAAGAGCGTCGTTATTGTATAAAACTTTCACTTCTGTTTTTCTTCCCTCAGGAATTGGTTTTCCATTATCAGGTTCAAACATGACAAAATCTGATGCTATAGCTGCATGCTCCCATTCCGGTTCCTCTAATTTCCCATCTATGGAAATACTTTGCAAAATTTGCTGTGCCTGCAAAGTTTTCTTTTGGCTGTAAGAGTACATCGAGGAAAGAAAGAGAGTAAAAAAGACTAATTTTTTCATGTGGTTTTTAAAACGTAATTTTTGGAATAATTAATTGTCGGAGTAATAGACAGTCTTTTTTTATAATTGTTACACTTTAATCTAGAGTGTTTCAAGGAAACAAATTTATATTATTTTCAGAAAAAGTTATATAATTAAAATCCCGATTTTAATTTTTGTAAGTAAATATCTGGTAAAATTAACATTTTCATGCTTTTTTGCTAATTTTTTGTTTTAGAATTGTTAAAGTTTAAACAAAAATGCACTGATTCATAGACTTTTATTTTGTCCCCTGTATTTTTTGTCTATTTTTGTCATGCCCAAATTTTTTATTAACCTAAAGGAATTCAATGATTTACAAAATTTATCCATTATTGGTGTTTTTACTATTGTCTTTTGGTAAAGATTCAAAAAACACAATCGAATTAAAAAAGGTAACATCGAAGAGTATTGCTAAAGTTGAAAAACTTGCAATTGACACAAAAATTGAGAGTGTGTACAGCACTTTAAAAACCAACAATTTTTCGTTACCGGAACTTAGGACTTTCTCAGAAGCTTTAAAAGGTTTTTACTTATTGAAAGAGAAAGGTGTCGTTCAAAAAGATATTTTAACGTTAATTGATTTTAGTTTATCCTCAAACACCAAACGTCTTTGGGTGATTGATTTGTCTACTAATACCATTTTGTTTCATTCTCTGGTTGCGCATGGCAGGAATACAGGAGAAGAATTTGCTTCGGCATTTTCTAATTCAAATTCCTCTTTCAAAAGCAGTTTAGGGTTTTATGCCACTGGTGAGATTTACAAGGGAAAACACGGAGCATCGTTGCGTTTAGACGGTCTGGAAAGAGGTGTTAATGACAATGCCCGCGAAAGAGGTGTCGTGGTTCATGGTGCAGATTATGTGTCGGAATCTTTTATCAATAATAATAAAAGATTAGGAAGAAGTCAGGGATGTCCGGCTCTTCCGGTTGAATTGACTAATAAAATTATTGAAGTTATTAAAAACAAATCGTGTTTGTACATTTACCATCCGTCAAGAAGTTTTGCGATGGAAGAAAAGCTAATTTCTTAATTTAGCATACAAATCCGAATCTAAATTATAAATATCAGCTCTGAAAATGAGCTGATTTTTTTTGCTCCATGCGGTCCAGTACCATTGATATAAAGCGTATTTTTTTTTGATTTTAATGTTAACTGTTTTTTTAGTCTCAATAATGGAATCAATTTTTTCCTTCGACCAACTTACCGACTTATCCGAAGAATCTAAAATATGCCTTGCCAGTTCTAACGGATTTTCAATACGTACACATCCTGAACTTAACGAACGATTATTTCTTACAAAATAATTACGATGATTGGTATCGTGCAGGTAAACACTATGATGGTTTGGAAATAATATTTTCATCAATCCTAACGAATTGTTATAACCCGGACTTTGTACATAACGGTATTTACCGGGATTTTTTTCATTCCACGCAGCAGGTTCTACTACATTTCCGGAACTGTCATATATGGTAATATTTTTTTTAGCCAGATAATTTCGGTTACGTTTCATTGCCGGAACAACATCTTCCTTTAGGATTGTAGGCGGAACTGTCCAGGTAGGATTAAAAACGACTGTTTTGAGCTTAGAGGTTATGATTGGTGTTTTTCTCTTGCTGGTTCCCACTACCACATTTCGAACCAGGGTAGTGTCTTTGCTTTCAACAACATGTAAACTGTAATCCGGAATATTGATGATGAAATAATTTTCGGCAAATTCATTATTATACCATCTCCAGCGTTCTAAATTGGCAATGATTTGTTCCTTTCTTTTGGTTTTAGAAAAATTTAAAGCGCTTATAGTTCCTGCTCCGATTACGCCATCAGCAGCCAGACCATGTCTTTCCTGAAATTTTTTAATAGCTTCGAAAGTTTTTTGATCGTAAATTTTGGTGAGGCTATCCTTCCTTCCGGACATGTCTTTCCAGAATAAAAGTCTTTTTTTGATGTTTATTAAAGCAGGATTGGTGTCATGGAGTGTTATTTTTTCAGCAGATTCTATCTTGCCAATATTGTCCTCCGGAAAAGTTTTAATGACCTCAAGTGCCTTCAGTAATTGTTTGTAGGTATCTGATTTCGATTGAAGACGATCTGCAATGCTGTCCAGTTTGTTTTTATTGAATGCTTTTATCAGTGCATTATTTACATCAAATGGTTTCTCTGCTAAATCCCAATTGCCGTATAGTTTTTTTGGATCTAATTTGCCTTTGTACAAATGGGTTAAGTATAATTCAAAATTATAAGTAAGCAATATGTCATAAGTGGCTAAATCAGCATCGCTCAGGGCACTTACCCTTTTCTCCAGTTTCTCGAGTTTTCCAGTTTTGTAATCATTTGAATTTAAACCCAGTTCGTCTGATTTTTTCAATAAAGATAAAATGTAGGTTCTTTTTTTAAGATTTCCCCAAACCGTTTTGTTTTCAGAAGAATTATAAAATTGTTTCAGTGTTTCGCTTTTAAAAGCATTGATTTTTGAGGTATCGATTTGAACTGTTCTTTCATTAGTAAGTATGATTGCAGGCTGGCTTTTTTTGACAGGGACAGCTTTCTGCTTATCGTCTTTACAGCCGATAAAAATGCATAATACTAATAAAAGATAAAGTTTCTTCATGTTACAATTTTTTAAACATTAAATAATGTTCGCCCACATCTTTGATATCAAATGCTTCGCCAACAGTTTTGTAATTCATTTTTTGATAAAATCCAACAGCAGCTGTTCTGGCGTTAAACCAAATCAGGTCTGTGTTTTTTTGCAGGCAATAGTTTTCGCAATGTTTGACCAAAGCTTCACCAATTCCTTTTTTCTGATGTTGCTCTAAAACCGCCATTCCGCGGATCTGAGCCTGATTTTTCTGTGCAAAGGTAGTGTTGATTTTTGAGTATAATGAAATAATTCCTATTAATTCACTGTCAAAAAATAAGCCAAAATGATGTGTGGTTTCTAAATCATCACCTTCGAAGAGGCAACTTTCCAGAGGTTTTCCTTTTCTTAAAACGGGATGACGAACAATATAAGTTTCTTTTGATGCTATTTCTTTGATGATATTCATGATTTGTTTAAATAAAATAAATGTATAACTTTTTAATTTTAAATGGGTTATGGGAAATTCTTGTTTTTAATTGATTTTTTTTGAAAAAAAGCTTGTTTTGAACTTAACTTATTTTTTATATTTGCACCACAGTAATGCGAAAGTAGCTCAGTTGGTAGAGCTCCAGCCTTCCAAGCTGGTTGTCGCGAGTTCGAGCCTCGTCTTTCGCTCTAAAAAACCGAAACTTAATTTGTTTCGGTTTTTTTATCAAAGTTAAAATAATTATTGATTTTTGTTTTTTTAAATGATTTAATTGTTTTACATTTGCACCCTGTTAATGCGAAAGTAGCTCAGTTGGTAGAGCTCCAGCCTTCCAAGCTGGTTGTCGCGAGTTCGAGCCTCGTCTTTCGCTCTTCAAAATCCTCAAGCAAATTGTTTGGGGATTTTTTTTATGCTTTTTTTTTAAATCATATAAGTGATGTAAGTTATTATAAGTTTTTTGTCAGCCTTATTTAAATGAGTTTACACCACTTATAGGGTTACAAATTAGTTTAGATTGCTCAAATCACTTTCAGTTGCTAATTCCTCCGGATTTTGATTTTTTAAAAATAGACGAGCGGATAGATCTCCCTTTAAAGTAATCCTGCTTTCTTTTACTTCCAGCCAGCTTCCTTCTCGTAATCCTAAAACAGGTATGGAATTGAAGGCATGAAATTCTTTAATCCTTGTTTCGCGTGTTTCTCCCATATGTTTGGACTGTGTTTCGGGATCTAAATAGTGCGGATTTAAATTGAAAGGAATTAATCCTAAAGTCTGAAAACTTGGAGGGTAAACAATAGGCATGTCATTGGTCGTTTGCATCGATAGGCCGCAAATATTGCTTCCTGCACTGGTTCCTAAATAGGGAGTTCCGTTTTTCACTGTCTCAGAAAGAAGCTTCATGATGTTTTGTTGGTACAATTGTGTTACCAGCAGAAAAGTATTTCCGCCTCCTGTAAAAATAGCTTCTGCATTTTTTATAGCGCTTTCTGCATTTTCAAATTCATGAATTCCTTTTACGGCAATATTGATTGTTGCAAATGCGGCGGCTGCTTTTTCAGTGTATTCGTCGTGTGTGATTCCGCCCGGTCTCGCAAATGGAATAAATAAAATGCTTTTGCAGTTGGCGAAATGTTGTTTTAGTGTAGGTAATAAGTATTCTAAATAGCTGCCTCCGTGTAAGGTAGAAGTGCTGGCGATGATAATGCTTTTCATAAAATTTTAACTCAGATTGATGCCGTTAAAGATATTAAAAACTCCTTTTTGATGTTGAAATTTCAAACTTTAATTAACATATTTTTACCATGCCGTTAGTATTAAATTTGGAAGACATTAAGATATTTTTACACTTTTAAGAGTAAATCTAATTTTTTTATTTTGAGCGATAAGTTTTTATGTCTTTTTATTATTGTTTTGAGCCAGACTATATGGGGGCAAAATCAGGAACGTATCATTATTAATGGAAAGATAACGTCCAATACCTATGATTTGGAAGGTGTTTACGTGGTAAATGCCGAAACAGAAAGTATGGTTACAACAAATGCCGACGGAACTTTTTCGATCAAAGCCAGGGCAGGAGACACACTTGTTTTTTCTTCCATACAATTTAAAGAAAACAGAACCGTATTGACACAGGAAAATTTTTCGGATCTCAATTTTTCCGTAAAATTAAATTTGGTAGTACATCAGTTGCAGGAGGTAATTGTTCGAAATTATAATAATATTAATGCAGTCTCTTTGGGAATTATTCCGCAGGGACAAAAATCCTATACGGAAGCAGAGAGAAAGTTACATACGGCTAATGCTCTGAATCCAACTGCAAGCGCCGGAGGAATGGCAGGAGGATCAATTTCGGCAGACCCTTTCTTAAATTTTTTATCAGGCAGGACGGCAATGCTGAAGAAAGAAGTGGCAGTAGAGAAAAAAGAATTTTTCATGAAACTTTTGGAAAGTATGTTCAGCCTGGATCATTTTGTGAACAGGCTCTCAATTCCTGCTGAATACGTAAAAGGATTCGAGTATTACGCTGTTGATAATGATAAATTTACGATTGTTTTGAACTCTAAAAATAAAACATCAACTGAATTTTTGCTGGGCGAATTAGCGGTGAAATATAAAGAAATACTTGCTATTGAAAACAAATAATATTTTACTGGCCCTCTTTTTCTTCATTGCCGAAATCACTTTTGGCCAGTCGGCTGCGCCAAAAGAAATCCTTGGGCAGATTTTGCAGCAGTCTGTAACAGTTGAAGGAGTGAATATTATCAATAATAACAGTCAGGTTTCAACGGTTTCAGATAAAGACGGTCGATTTTCTATTGTGGCGAAAGAAGGGGATGTGCTGGTTTTTTCAGCCGTTAATTTAGACCCGGTCAAACGTCGCATTACAACAGAAGATTTAAGTGAGGCTGCGCTTCTTATTAAAATGACAGCTAATGAAGTTGAACTGAAAGAAGTAATTGTAAATGAAAATGCCAATATTACTGCCGAAAATTTAGGGATTATTCCATATGGACAAAAAAAATATACGCCGGCTGAAAGAAAAGTGTATACCGCAACTTCAACCTCGGTAGATAACCTGCTGAATAGTATTTCGGGTCGGACTACTATGTTGAAAAAAGAAGCTAATGTAGAGAAAAAAGAAGCTCTTTTCAGAAAAATAGAGTATCTTTTTGAAGAGGATTATTATACGAATCGTTTGAGGATTCCGTTGGATGATATAAAAGGATTTCAATTATATTGTGTAGATGATGCCGAATTTGCTGTATCTTTGAATACAAAGAACAAAACAATGAGCATGTTTTTGATCACCGAACTAGCCAGAAAATACTTAATAATTCTAGAAAATGAAAAATAAATTAGGAATACTTATCGCGTGCTTATTTTGTCAAATCGTTTTAGGTCAGAGCAATTCAAGAAAATCATTGCACGGTCAGGTATTAAATGATTTTCTTGCCATAGAAAGTGGTTATGTAATGAATATCAATGCAAATGTCAGAACATTTATCGGAGCTGGCGGATTGTTTGATATTATGGCGAAACCAAAAGATACATTGTTGTTTTCGGGTTTGGCGTTTCAGTCTAAAAAGATTGTTCTGACAGAGAAAGACTGCTCTCAGATACTTTTTTCAGTAAAATTAGATTTGGTAAACAATCAGTTGAAAGAGGTTGTGGTTCATAAAGATTTAAAAGTGAAATCATTGGATGGCGGGTCTCAGAAGTTTGTAGACATGCAATTTGAAGATGACAAACAATCCACCGCAAAAAATACAGCGATGTACTCGGATCAAACCATTAAATACGGAACCGATTTTGTGCGTATTTTTAAGGATGTAAAGAAACTGCTGCGTAAAAAAGAAGATGTACAGGAAGATGTGATTTCTGATATTGCATTTGCAGAATATGCGAAAGATAATTTTACACCAGATTTTTTCAGTAAAACCCTGGATTTAAAACCGGACGAAATTGAGCTGTTTTTAATGTACTGCTCCAACGATGCTGAATCAAAAAAATATTTAAAACCGGACGATAAATTCCAATTGATGGATTTTATGGTCAATAAAAATAAAGAGTTTAAAAAAGCTACTATTATTCAAAAATGAAAAATAAATTAGTTTATCCTTTAATCGGGGTCTTATTTTTATCACTTTCGGCGTTTACATTTCATAAGTTTTACATGGGTGTTTTTCAGGTCAATTATGTGACTGAGAAAAAGATGATCCAGATTACCTCCCGTATTTTTGTTGATGATCTTAATAACGGGATGGAAAAAAAGTACCATAAAAAAACCTTTGTGGGTACAGACAGGGAAACTCAGGCTGATATTGATCTGTTGAAAAAATACCTTGCCGATAATTTTTCTGTAAAGACAGACGGTAAGCTCAAAACGATTACGTTCTTGTCTAAAGAAGTAGAAGCAGGTGACGTTTTAGTTTGTTATTCGCGAATAAAAGACATCGATAAATTCAAAACAATTGAAATTTCGAATTCTGTTTTAGTGGATTGGAATAGCGAACAGCAGAATATTACACATGTTTCAGTATTTGGAATCAAAAAGAGTGTTCTTTTTACAGAATCTTCAAGGAAAGAAGTGTTAAAGTATTAATTGATAGGTAGAATTATCATATTAATTGTTATTTTCACAACCTCAAAAAAAACCAAAAAGCATTTATGAAGAAGCTTTCTTTATTACTACTTTTCCCTGCTATGATGATAGCTCAGGAGAAGTCGGCACCTGTTGCACCCAAACAACAAGGTAAATACGATACGAACAAATTTAGCCAGATGTACGATTTACTGGCAACGCCTAATATGTTTCGTACCGCTTCCGGTGCACCCGGACCTGCTTATTATCAACAACAGGCAGATTACAAAATTGATATTGAATTAGATGATAAGAACTCAAAATTAACGGGTTCTGAAGTTATTACGTATTCAAATAATTCTCCGGATAGTTTAGAATACTTATGGATTCAGTTAGATCAGAACCAGGCTAAAGCAAACACTCAGACTTCTTTGGCTGAAAGCGAAAAAATAAATCAGGTTTTACCACTTGACGGGTTTTCGGGCAAGTATCTGAAAAAAGATTTAGAGCGCGGTTTCAATATCGAGCAGGTTAAAGATGCTAAAGGGAATCCAATGTCGTATACCATTAATGAAACCATGATGCGTATTAATCTGGCAACTCCCTTAAAACCGGGTGAAAAAATCGCATTGGCTATAAAATGGTGGTACAACATCAATAATTACAGAAAAGAAGGTGGACGTTCCGGTTATGAATTATTTGAAAAAGACGGAAATAAATTATATGTAATTGCACAGTTCTACCCAAGAATGGCCGTTTACAACGATGTTGAAGGATGGCAAAACATGCAATTCTGGGGAAGCGGAGAGTTTGCGCTGCCTTTCGGAAATTTTGATGTGAACATTACCGTTCCTTCAGATCACGTTATTGATGCTACCGGAGAGTTAACCAACAGAGCCGAAGTTTTTACGGCCGAACAGGTAAAACGTTACGAACAAGCTCAGAAATCATTTGATAAGCCAGTAGTAATTGTAACGCAGGCTGAAGCTGAAGCAACTGAAAAAGGGTTCTCTGAAAAGAAAAAAACATGGAAATTCAGCGCTAAAAACGTACGTGATTTTGGAATTGCCTCTTCAAGAAAATTCATTTACGATGCAATGGCTGTAAAATTAGGGGGTAAAATTGTTATGGCAGAATCCGTTTATCCTAAAGAAGCAAATCCGCTTTGGGGAGAAACTTCAACAATTACAGTGGCACATACTTTAAAAAGTTATTCCTCACATACTTTCGACTATCCTTATCCAAAAGCAGTCTCTGTTTCAGCAGAAGACCAGGGAATGGAATATCCGATGATTTGTTGGAATTTTGGTCGTCCTGATGAAAATGGAGTGACGAGTAAAGAAGTTAAAAACGGAATGATTGGTGTTGTAATTCACGAAGTGGGTCATACTTTCTTCCCGATGATTGTAAATTCAGATGAACGTCAATGGACCTGGATGGACGAAGGTTTAAATTCGTTTTTAGAGTATTTGGCAGAGCAGGAATTAGATCCTAATTTTCCTTCAAGACGTGGTCCGGCGAAAAACATTGTTCCTTACATGAGTGGGGATCAAAAGTTTTTAGAGCCAATTATGTCAAACTCTGAAACCATTGCGCAGTTTGGTAATAACGCTTACGGAAAACCGGCTACAGGACTTAACATGTTAAGAGAAGTAGTGATGGGAAGGGAATTGTTTGATTATGCATTTAGAACGTATGCCAACAGATGGAAATTCAAGCATCCAACTCCTGAAGATTTCTTCAGAACTATGGAAGATGCTTCTGCGGTAGATTTGGACTGGTTTTTCAGAGGATGGTTTTATTCAACAGATTTTGTAGATATCGGAATCAAAGAAGTGAAACAATATTACGTTTCTGATACGCCAACAGCAGATATTAAAGATGTAAAAGTTAGAAAAGGACGTTTCGGGTTCGAAAAAGGTCCATTCGTTTACTTAGTGTCCGGAGATAATGCCGAAGTAAATGCTTCTAAGAAAAAAGCGTTAAAAGTAGAAGATGTTAAGCTATTGGCGGATTACGTAGATCAGACTTTTACAGCGGAAGAGAAGGCAGGTTTGAAATCTCCTAAATATTTCTATGAAGTTGAGTTTAACAAACCAGGCGGAATGATCATGCCAATTTTGGTGGAGATCACTTACGAAGATGGTTCTGTTCAAAACTTTCAATATCCGGCACAAATCTGGAGAAAAAACAATGATACGGCTAAAAAAGTTTATGCAACTGAAAAAGCAATCAAAAGCATTCAGATCGATCCAAAATTAATGACTGCTGATATTGATGTAACCAATAATTCCTGGCCAAAAACAGAGCAGAAATCAAAATTTGACTAAAAATAAAAAGTTAGCTACAACGTTCACAAAGCTGGTAAGGTATTGAGGTAGAAATTCCCTCTGTCTGTTTTTCCGGTTCTTTGTGAACTTTGCGGTTAAAATAATAGTACTTAGAGCTTCTTTTTAAGTAAATTTTAAAACTCTCGGCTACAAAATTTAATATCTTTGTGGCACAATAAAAAATAAAAGATATGTTTGGTATAGGAGGAGGAGAACTAGTTTTTATATTGTTTATAGTATTAATGCTTTTTGGTTCAGAAAAAGTGCCGGAAATTGCCCGTACAATGGGTAAGGCGATGGCGCAGTTAAAAAATGCAACCAACGATATTAAAAGCGAAATTCAGAAAGGAGCTGAGGCTAATGGTCTTGATGCGAAATCTTTGACCGATATCACCGGAAATATCAATGCCCAGATTAACGATGCAAAAACGAATTTGCTGGGTGATACTACTAATTTATCAAGTAATTTATTGGGTGATACTGCTACAGAAATCAATAAAGTAAAAGAAGACATTGACTCTATTTCCGGACCTGTAAAACGCCAAGGATAATGCTCGAAAAAATACAAGAATTAGATACCAGACTCTTTGTGTATCTTAATGGTTTAGGTTCTGAAAATTACGATAAATTATGGCTGATCATTACAAATCAATTGTATTGGACGCCGTTTTTTTTATTCCTGTTTTTTCTTATTTATAAAAAAATTGGAGGAAAACAAACCTTGTATTTATTACTTTTTATTGCCATTCTAATTGCTTTTACAGACCAGACCACCAACTTGTTTAAACATACTTTTGAGCGTCTGCGTCCCTGTAACAATCCTGAAATCAAATCGTTTATAAGAATTGTTCAGGTTAGGACATCCTTTAGTTTTTTCTCAGGTCACGCTGCCAATACAATGGCTGTCGCCACTTTTTTGTACTTAGTTTTAAAACGCCATTTTAAATATTTGGGATTCCTGTTCTTGTGGCCCTTAATTTTCGCTTACAGCCGTATTTACCTGGGACTACATTATCCGGGAGATATTCTTACGGGTTATTTCTTTGGGGCACTTTTCGGTTTTTTACTTTATTTAGTTTATAAAAAATTAAAACCACAATATTTTCCGGGATAGTTTTTGAAAAAGATTCGAAGGTTCTAAGTTGCTAAGATTCTAAGGTTTTTTAAAGAACAATTTAAGTAAGATTTGTCATTTCGAGGAACGAGAAATCACATAACTAGAGAACGCACTGTTGTCGAACACTAGATGTAATTTCTCGTTCTTCGAATGAGATACAAACTGAATGTTACAAAACTCTACTCACTGTCAAACCATCACGAATCGGCAATAAAACCGTTTCAACTCTCGGATCATTCTTAAGAAGTAAATTGTACTCCAGAAGCACTTTTGTACTCACATCATTAGGATGTACCGGTTCCAGGATTTTACCGCTCCATAAAACATTATCAGACAGAATAATTCCGCCCTTATTCATTTTCGGAACAATCAGTTCCCAATAGTTGAGGTAGTTTTCTTTGTCAGCATCGATAAAAACCAAATCAAATTTTACCTCCAGCCCCGGAATGATATCGACTGCTTCTCCTAAATGCTGAAAAATTTGATTTCCCCAGGGAGATGCATCAAAGTACTTTCGTTGAAAATCAACTAATTCTTCTTTAATGTCAATAGTGTGCAGTTGCCCGTTTTCCTGCATTCCTTCACACAGACACAAAGCGGCATAACCTGTGTAGGTTCCAATTTCAAGGATGTTTACAGGGCGAATCAGTTTGGATAACATACTTAAAACACGACCTTGAAAATGCCCGCTCAACATTCTCGGCAAAAGTATTTTTTGATACGTTTCCTTATTTAATTTCGCCAATAATTCCGGTTCGTTTTCAGAATGCTGTTCGATGTAATCTTCTAATTCCTGTGATATAAAATGCATGGGATGATCTTCTAAATTTAAAGCACAAAAATACAAAAAATATCGGGTAACTTTTTTGCATAAAAAAACCATTCGTTGGTACGAATGGTTTTAATTTTGAATTCTAAAAAAATTATTTTTTCAAAGCTTCATTTACATCTTTAGCTGTTTTTACAGTTCCGTCCTTAGCTGCCTTTGCAGCTGCTTCGACTTTATCAGCCCCTTTTTTAGTGGCATCTTTTACGTCCTGTACAGCATTTTGTGAAGCTTCTTTAGCTTTAGCTGCAGCATTTTCTGCTTTGATTACAGCGCTGTCTTTTACTTGTTCGATATCATTTGTCAATGTATCTACTTTGTTGCCAAGGGTTAATTCTTCTTCAGGTTTGGTTTCTTTTTTATCTCCGCACGATTGTGCAGTGAATCCCAATAGAGCAACAAGAGCTAAGCTTAAAATTTGTTTTTTCATGATTAATTAAATTTTTAAAGTTGATAAAATATAAAGGTTATAAAGCTGAAAAAATAAAAGTACAAATTTTAAAATGATTGAGCTCTTTGTAAGATTATCTTTCTGTCGACAGAAAGACAATTCTCGTGCCAAAGTTTTAAGTTTTGTAAAGTTGAAGTAATTTTTTTTTTGAAGGAGAAAGAGAATAGCATAGATATGATGCTTTTTGAGATTCTAGTCCTTGTACAGATAAAAATTGATTACGATATCGTCTTTCACTTTTATTAAGCCAGCCATCTTTACCGGAGCTTTTAGTCCAATATCAGAAAATTTGAGATTTAGTGTTCCCTGAATTCTGTCGTTAGTAGTGTATAAGGGAAAGTCTTTGTATTTTAGTGTTTTATCCGTAATAAAAAAGCTTAGACTGCATTTGTAATTCTTGCCACATTGTTTTATATCTGTGATAGAAACGGTGCTATTAGGAAATTCTGTTGCCTTAACGGTACCTTGTAAATCTTTGGTCATTATTTTATTGCGACAATCAAAATTAGCCATTTTGATAGCGGTATTAAAAATGTTTTTTTTATTTGAATTTAAGAAAATGGTATCTTTTGTAGTAAAAGTATTGGAGCAATTGTAATGGCCCACAGTTGATAGTCCGGTAATTTCTATTTTAATTTTATTTATTACCAAAGTTGCATCGTCTGCGAAAAAAGTGGGTTTAGCACTTCCTAAGAAAAAGAAAGTTGCTAAACCCATAAGTAAAAATAGAGACTTTTTGAACATTTTATCAGAATGAAATTACTGCTTCGAACATAAGTCCTTTAAAGCTGCCGCCAAAAAGATCGTTTGGAGTGGCTCCGTTAAACTGAGAGAAGTTTTTATAGTTTTGATCTACATACTCTAATTTTGCCAGAATATTTTTAGTCATAAACCAGCCCGCTGCGCCTTCAAATCTGTTTATTTGAATAGACTGAGCGTTTGTGTTCGAAAGTTTTCCGTCGACTAAGTTGTATTTACCGCCCACATAAAATCTTTCATTTTCTCCAAAACGATACACTAATTCCCCTACATATTGATTTATTTTACGGGTAGCATCAGTTCCTTTAAAATCACCGCCGGAGGTAAACTCCAAAGTTCCAAAAAACTCAAGACCTTTATATTTGATAAAAGGGTTTACCATGTATGACGTTGCCCAGTTTCCGTATCCGGGATTAAATCTTCCTGTGTCCTTGTTTGCTGTAGGATCAAAGTTGTTTGCAACAGTATTAACTGTAGTTCCTGTAGCAGGATCTATGATAGCATATTCAGAATGGCTCATTACACCATAAAAACGACTTCCTGCTCTGTCGGAAGAATATAAATTTCCGCTGGAATTAGCCGTGTGATAATAAGATCCTGTTAGTCTGATTCTTAAATCCTCATTAACTTGTTTGTCCCAGCCTAATTTTGCCAGAATAGAAGGGCTGATAGTGGTGTTGGAATCCGGTTTTGCAGGCGTTGCAGCTGCCGGAACAATTTCCTGAACATTTTGATTTAGTTTAGAGTTCGTAACTCCAATCATACTCACAAATCCACCTCTGTTATAATAAACTTCGGCTCCCATTTCTGTACTAAAGGCATCCATGATGTTATTCCCTACGAATGGATTCATAATTGCATTTCCGTTGTCAGATCTTCTAAAGTGAGCATCACCATAGTTATTTTCCATCTGACCAATCTTGATCGTTGTATATTGCATAAAATCAGCCAGAAAATCTTTTTTAATGAAGTCCAGTTTATCAATTTGCAAATAACCTCCTTTAACCCAGGTTTCATTATGATGTCTTGAAGCCAGATACACATCTAAGTTAACGCGAACACCATCATATAGTTGGGCACCAATCGTGAAGTTGGCATTTGGTAAATTAAAATTGTTTTCCAGATTGTTTAATCTGTAATTTGGCGCAGAAGCCAAATTCTTCTGATCGTTAAACGAATTTAAAGCCTGAAACTGAAGTGCAAAAGCCGCTCCCATATCAACACTAATTCCTTTGTAAGCAATGGTGTCTTTTTTAACGTCAAATTGATTAATGCCTTTCTGATTTCTGGGAATTTGATTTTGGATATGTCCAAAATTAACTTGTGCACTAATAGTAAATGTGCTTACGAATGCTATAAACAGGATATAATTTTTTTTCATGGCGTTTATAAATTAAAGTTCAAATTAAATTTTAAGGTTAAATCTTGTCCCGTTTTAATGGTTCCAAGCATTGCAGTTGGTGATTTCATTCCAAAATCCCCAAAAGTGATTTTATTAGATCCCTGCAGGTTTAATCCTCCTTTGATAATAGTTGTTTTTACAGTTGTTTTAAGATCTTTACTTATCCCGGCAATAGTATACGTTCCGGTTAATTCCCAAGTGTTTTCGTTTACTTTTTCTGCAGATTTCAAAACATATTTAATGTTTTTGTTTTTATCTGTTTTCAAAGTTTTATAAGCCACTTTATCCATGCTTTTTTTCTCGCTTTTAATGCTTTCAGCCAGGAGGGTGATAGAGAGCGATTCAATATCCGTTAATTTTGAATTGGCAATTGTAAAACCTGCCGCTCCTGTTCCGGAACCCGACTTCATTTCCCAATCATGTAATGTTGAAGTTCCGGATACGGAAAAAGCGGATTTAGCATCTAATGTATACGATCGCTGTGCCGATACAAATGACGTAATTCCTAAGAATGTCACTATAAATGCGAATAATTTGATTTTTTTAGTTTTCATTTTGTCATGTTTTTGTTTAAAAAAGTATAAGTTAAAAAGGGATCGATTTCATTTAGTACTAAGGTTTCTATCTTAACTCGATTCAAAGATCTGCCCATAATACGGTTGGTTTTATGATAAAAATCATTGTTAAAATTTTATTAAAATATTTAATTAATAACTACAACGTTTTCTCTCTTAAGCAGCTTGGGTTATAAAAAATAAGTCTCTGCACCTTAGTACAGAGATTTGTTTTAATTATTCAAAAATTTAGCTAATGGTTAGTATTTTATTAAAAACTTATACTAAAAAAACAAAGAAGTGGTTTTGGCGCAGTGTTTCTTTTTGAAACATGAAAAAAGAAACAATTCGTAAAAAAAGAAGTAAGTGTTGACAGGTTTTGGTTTCAGTAGAACGATGGAAATTTTCAGGAAAATAAGTTTCGCATTTTTGATATTCAATAAGAATGGTTATAAAATAAGGAAAAAATAACAAAAGTGATTAACTTTGCACCATGCAAATCGAGAAAAAAGACATACGAGCTTTATCAAAAGATCAATTACGGGATTTTTTTGTCGCCAATAACGACAAAGCTTTCCGTGGTAACCAGGTCTATGAATGGTTATGGAGTAAAGGAGCACACAGTTTTGATGATATGACCAATGTAGCGAAACCTACCAGGGCCATGTTGGAGGATAATTTTGTAATCAACCATATTAAGGTAGATACCATGCAGCGCAGCAGTGACGGAACCGTAAAAAATGCCGTTCGTTTACATGACGGTCTGGTGGTAGAGTCTGTTTTGATTCCTACCGAAACCAGAACAACAGCCTGTGTTTCAAGCCAGGTGGGCTGTAGTCTGGATTGTAATTTCTGTGCGACCGCAAGATTAAAAAGAATGCGAAATCTGGAACCGGGAGAAATCTACGATCAGGTTCTGGCAATAGATAAGGAAAGCCGTCTGTATTACAATCATCCGCTTTCCAATATTGTTTTTATGGGAATGGGTGAGCCTCTGATGAATTATAATAATGTTATCAAAGCCATCGATATGATTACCTCGCCGGAAGGTTTGGGAATGTCACCAAAACGAATCATGGTGTCAACATCCGGAATTCCGAAGATGATTAAAAAAATGGCCGACGACGATGTGAAATTCAAATTAGCAGTTTCTTTACACTCTGCGATTGATGAGATTCGTGCCCGGATCATGCCTTTCAGTAAAAATTTCCCTTTAGCGGATTTACGGGAAGCATTAGAATACTGGTATAGAAAAACCAAAAACAAAATCTCCTACGAGTATGTGGTCTGGAAAGGAATCAATGACGATAAAGCTTCCATTGATGCCCTGGTTAAATTTTGTAAATATGTGCCTTGTAAGGTCAATTTAATCGAATACAACCCAATTGATGACGGTGAATTTCAACAGGCTTCAGAAGAATCTATTCTGGCGTATATAAAAGCCTTAGATAATATTGGAGTAGTTTGTAAAGTACGCAGAAGCCGCGGAAAAGATATTGATGCTGCCTGCGGACAACTGGCGAATAAGGAAGGATAAGTTTTCTAATTTCAAAATAAATAAAAAGCATTAAAAACGAGAGTTATTCTTGTTCTTAATGCTTTTTTGGGCAAAAAAGGATTATTATTGTTCAGCTCTGTTTGTTTCCGTAATAAAAGTAGAAGTCAGTTTTGGTATTAAATCAGGAATGCTTTTGGTCTGTTTTCTTAATTATTCTGTAAATTGTTAGTATACTAACCTAAAATAGACAACGTTTTTTTATTTAAAATAGTATATTTGAAATCGAAATGAATATTACTTCTCAAATAAAACAGCCCATCTTTAACGAGATGGAACTTTTTGAAAAAAAGTTCCACGAATCGATGACTTCAAAGGTCGCACTGCTAAACCGTATTACCTATTATATTGTAAACAGGAAAGGAAAACAAATGCGTCCGATGTTTGTTTTTTTAACCTCCAAGATGGTTTCAGGAGGTGTTGTAAACGAAAGAACCTATCGCGGAGCATCCGTAATTGAGCTGATTCATACAGCAACTTTAGTACACGATGATGTTGTGGACGATAGTAACCGCCGTCGCGGATTTTTCTCGATCAATGCACTTTGGAAAAACAAAATTGCGGTTTTGGTTGGAGATTACCTGCTTTCAAAAGGACTGCTGCTTTCTATTGATAATGGCGATTTTGATTTGCTTCGAATTATTTCTGTTGCCGTTCGCGAAATGAGTGAAGGAGAATTACTTCAAATCGAAAAAGCCAGAAGACTGGACATTACCGAAGCTATTTATTACGAAATTATCCGAAAAAAAACCGCAACACTTATTGCAGCTTGCTGTGCACTTGGTGCAAAATCGGTAATTGAAGACGATATTCAGGTCGAGAACATGCGCAAGTTTGGAGAGCTTATCGGAATGGCTTTTCAAATTAAAGATGACTTATTCGATTATAGCGAAGAAGCCATCGGAAAACCAACCGGAATTGATATTAAGGAACAAAAAATGACTTTGCCTTTAATTCACGTTTTAAACACCTGCACACCTCAGGAAAAAAAGTGGCTGATTAACTCCATCAAAAACCACAATAAAGACAAAAAACGCGTCAAAGAAGTGATTGCTTTTGTAAAGGATAATAATGGTTTGGCTTACGCCGAAAACAAAATGGTCGAATTCCAGCAGGAAGCACTTGCATTACTCCAGAACTTTGAAGATTCTGAATACAAAGACGCTTTGATTTTGATGGTGAATTATGTTATTGAGCGAAAGAAATAAGGTCAGGTTTTTATTCAGAAATCCTATTCCTTTTGCTTTAAAGTAATTTACGGTTTCAATTGCAACTTCATCATGATATCCGTCTGTTCATCATTTCCTAATCTGAAAATGTGTTTGTCAAATTCTGTAAAACCATTTTTCTTATAGAAACTCAGTGCTCTGTGATTTTCTTCCCAAACACCTAACCATACATAATCTACATTTTTATGTTTGGCCACTTGAATTGCTTTTTCATAAAGAATCTGACCTACACTTTGACCGTGATATTCTTTTGGCACATAAATTCTTTCGATTTCCAATGCTTTGCTGTCCTTCAATTCTGTTTGGGATGCTCCGAAGTTTAGTTTTAAATATCCAATGATAGCAGTATCAAGAACAGCGAAATAAAATTCAGAGTCGGTGTTGTTGAGCTCAGCCGTCAGCTTTTCTATTGAAAAATGCTCCTCTAAATATTTGTTCATGTCCTCTTCAGAATTGTCTCCTGAAAAAGTCTCGGAAAAAGTTTGCTTGCCTATTTGCTGTAATTGATCAATATCGTTTAGGGTTACTTTTCGGATGTCAATATTTTTCATTTTATGCTGAAGTGTTTCTTTATGGGATTTTAGCTGTAATTTCTACAGTTTTATTACATTCAAAAATACCAAATTAGAATACGGTTTGCAACTCAAAGGATAACTTTCGATTAACTTTGTTTCCGAGTGGTATTATTCCGGTAAAAATAATTACATTTTTTGAATTTTATGAAAATTTGTATTTAATTGTCTATCAATACTGTAATGTTGGTATTTGGAGTTTTACCGATAATTATTGGATTTGGAATTTAAATATTTTTCCCTTCATGCAACCATTTTACAACTTCACTCGTCTATGCTAATAGAAGACTATTCCAAAAACAAAACCAGAACGCTTATTAATGAAAATTATTCGTTTACATCAAGAAGAAACCGAAATCATAAAGTTGGCTGTCGAAAATAATCGACAAGCGCAACAACAGATTTATAGTCGGTTTTCATCAAAAATGCTGAGCGTTTGCCGACAATATATAAAAGACATTCAGTTGGCTGAAGATGTAATGATAACTGCCTTTATGAAAGTGTTTACCAATTTAAACAAATTTGAAAACAAAGGAAGTTTTGAAGGCTGGATCCGCCGAATCATGGTTAACGAATGTATATCATATTTAAGAGTTCAGAAGAAAGTGAAATTTGCCGAAGATGAGCTTTATACGGAAGAAAGTTTTAATGCCATCGACAGCCAGTTTTCGACAGATCAGATTCAGTTTTTAATAGATGCTTTACCGGATGGCTATAAAATGGTTTTCAATTTATATGCGATCGAAGGTTACAAACACAATGAGATCGCAAAGATGTTAGGAATTAATGAAGGAACATCGAAATCGCAATTATCGCACGCCAGAAAAATGCTGCAAACACAAATTAATACTTTAAAAAAACAAGATAATGGAACCGAATAATTTTGAAAAGGATTTCCGTGAAAAACTAAATCAGCGCAGGATTGAACCAAGCGAAAAAGCCTGGGACCGATTAGATGCCATGTTGAGTGTCGCCGAAGAAAAGAAACCAAAAAAGAAAAACAGATGGTTGTATATCGCCGCCAGTATTGTGGGGTTTTTAATGGTAGGGACTTTCTTTTTTAATCAGGAAAAAAAGGTAGAACTTCAAAAAAATCAAGTGGTTATTGAAGATAATAGTCAAAAAGATTCCGTTGTTAAACTAGGTTTTAAAGAGACAGATGCGAATAAAGACCAAATAGCAGTTTCAGAAAAAGAACCAACTCAGGACGCAGGCGATTCAAAAAAAGAAGAAAAAATTTCAAATCAAAAAACACATAAAACAGTTAATAATAGTACCAATACAATAGCGGAGTTTTCAGTCATCAATCAAAAAAATCAACAATCACCATCCCTTAACAATCAAATTACGGCACCTGAAACAGTTAAAAACGAAACGGCAGATCAGTTGCTAAACACTGCAGAAAAAACTGTGGTTGCAGAAAATACGGTTAAACCCAAAACAAAAATTAAAGTCAACGCCAGCGATTTATTAAATCAGGTCGATGGCGAATTGGAACTTTCGTTTAGAGAAAAAGTAATTACCAAAGTCAATAAAAACTACCAAACCGTAAAAGTCGCGCTGGCAAACAGAAATCAGAAGGAATAAAAAATAAACAATCAACCATAAACGATCAAACAATTAAAAAATATCATCAATCATCAATCAATTTTAAAAAATCAATCAATCATGAAAAATTTTACTATTTATCTCGTAATCCTTGTTTTCTTATTTGTAAGTAAGGTATTGGGTCAGGAAACTTTTGAGTCAAGAGCAAAGCAAATTGCCAATAAAATCGAGAAAGTCACCAAAGAAGAAAAACAAGCATTAAAAGAAGAAATCGAAGCTGTAAATGTTCAGTTGTCAGAAGGCAAAATTACGCAGGAGCAAGCGGATAAACGCAAAAAAGAACTGGCTGAAGCAAGAGCCGTAATTATTGAAGAAAAAGTTACTTTAGCCCAAAACGAACTTAATGATTTGGTACAGCAAAAAGTAGATGGCAAAATCAAAGAAGGAGATTCGATCAACAAACATACTCTGATTATTCATTGGAACGATAAAGACTGGAGCGGTAAGAAAAGAAGCAAAGATTCTATTCACGGTGAAAAAAGAACCACCTCGCAGTTTGTATTTGCAATGGGTTTAAACAATACAATGATCGACGGAAAACTTCAGGATTCCAGGTATAGTTTTATAGGGTCGCATTTTTACGAATGGGGTTTTACCTATAATTCAAGATTAATGAAAAATGATAATTTGTTACATGCCAAATACGGTCTTTCGGTAATGTATAACAATATTCGTCCAACGGATAACCGCAGTTTTGTGGTAGACGGAAATCAGACTAATCTTGAAGTGAACGCGATAAATATGGATGAATCTCGTTTTAGAAATGTGTATATCGTTTTGCCGGTGCATTTGGAATTTGATTTTACAAGACCAAAAGAAAGTAATGGAAAGACCTATTTCAAAACACATAAAAGTTTCCGTTTCGGGATTGGAGGTTACGCGGGAATTAATGTAAAATCCAAGCAAATCCTAAAATTTGAAGAGGAAGATTTAAAATATAAAACCACTATAAAAGGCGATTATAATGTAAATAATTTTATTTACGGACTGAGTTCCTACGTTGGTTATAAAGAAATGAGTTTGTATTTAAAATATGATTTGAATCCTTTATTTCAGGATAATTTAATCGATGAAAATAATATTTCACTAGGGTTACGATTTGATTTGAATTAAGTATGAGTAAGTTTAGTTAGTGAGAAGTGCTTCGGGAGAAGCACTTTTTTTTATTTGAAATCGTTACATTTCAGGGAAGATTTTGTTTACTTTTACAGGCTCTCAACTTTAAAAATATTTTACGTTTTGATTTCACAAAATACAATTGATACTGTTTTTGAAACTGCTCGTGTAGAGGAGGTTATTGGTGATTTTGTCAATTTAAAACGAGCCGGAAGTAATTTCAAGGGATTGAGTCCTTTCTCTGACGAGCGCTCTCCGTCGTTTATGGTGTCGCCTGCCAAAGGAATCTGGAAAGATTTTAGTACCGGAAAAGGAGGGAACTCTGTTAAATTCCTAATGGAGCACTCCCAGTTTACCTATCCGGAAGCCATTCGCTATCTGGCCAGGAAATACAATATTGAGATTGAAGAAACAGAACAAACCGATGCTGAAAAAGCCATGACCGATGTTCGCGAAAGCATGTATCTGGTCTCGGAATTTGCAAAAGAATATTTTCATAAAACACTTTTAAATTCAGAGGAAGGAAAGGCAATCGGACTTTCATATTTTAAGGAAAGAGGGTTTACCAATGAAACCATCAAAAAGTTTTCTTTAGGTTATTCACCGGAAACATGGGATGCCCTGACCAAAGAAGCTTTGGGTAAAGGATACAAACTGGAATTCCTGGAAAGTACCGGTCTGACAATTGCCAGAGAAGATCGTCCTTTTGACCGTTTTAAAGGTCGTGTGATGTTCCCTATAGAAAGTATGTCCGGACGTGTATTGGGTTTCGGAGGGCGTATTTTAACAAATGATAAAAAAGCGGCGAAATACTTAAACTCGCCGGAAAGTGATATTTACCATAAAAGTAAAGTACTTTACGGAATTTTTCAGGCCAAACAATCCATAGCAAAACAGAACAATTGTTATTTGGTTGAAGGGTATACAGATGTAATTCAGTTTCATCAGGCCGGAATAGAAAATGTTGTGGCTTCATCCGGAACAGCTTTAACGCCGGATCAGATCAGGCTGGTCAATCGACTGACTAAAAACATCACTGTTCTTTTTGATGGAGATGCTGCCGGATTGCGCGCGTCGATCCGTGGAATTGATTTGATTCTGGAGGAAGGAATGAACGTAAGGGTTTGTGCTTTTCCTGACGGAGAAGATCCGGATAGTTTTGCCAGAAAAAATTCGCATGACGATTTAGTGGCTTATCTGGAAGAAAACAGCAAAGATTTTATCCAGTTTAAAGCCTCGCTCTTAATGAAAGATGCTAAAAACGATCCGATAAAGAAAGCCGATTTGATCAGGGATATGGTAACGAGTATTTCTAAAATACCGGATCGTATCCAACGTGAAATTTATACTCAGGAATGTGCTAGAATTATGGATATTTCCGAGCAGGTATTGGTCAGTACTTTGTCTCAGTTGATTCAAAAAGATCTTGCAGAAGTTAATAAAAAGCAAAAGCAGGAACAAAAACCTTTTGAAGTTTACAGAAACCAAAAATCAAAAAATACCGGATATTCAGGAGGAGATCCTGAAGATCCAAGAAATGGGCCACCGGAGGATTATCCGGGAGAGCCGGGATTTCTGGAACAAACCACAGAAAAAGTTGATATATTGTACCGTTTAGAACGAAAAGTGATTGAGATTCTTTTGCTTTACGGAGATAAAACGGAAATATTTGAAGATGTACTTTTAAAAAGCAATGAAGAAGGCGAAATCGAAATGGTTTCTGAAAAAAGGGAATATAAAGTGCATCAACGCATTTATCTGAGTTTGCAGGAAGATGAAGTAGAGCTTTCGAATAATTTGTTTCGGGATATTTTTACGGATATCATGGCTTTCTATCACCAAAATGAAAAATTCAGTCTTGAACAATATTTAATGCGTTTGCAGCCTGATTTTGCTCAGGAAGTAACTGATATTTTAATGGAAGATGAAAAAGTGTCACTGCACAATTGGGAAGGACAGAATATTTTTGCGAAAGACAAACAGGCGGGTATCAGTCAATATGTGACCGAAACCATTATGTCTATGCGCTGGTATTTGGTTGATAAAATCATAGAGGAACTAAAAAGCTCTATACAACCTGATAATTCAGATAATACAGAGCTTTTGTCTATGGTCGTTGATTACTCGAAGTTAGTTAATGCTTTTTCAAAAAAACTAGGAAGAGTAATGTCGCGATACCATTAAATAATTTCTAAAGTCTTAGCTTTATTAACTAAGTCAACTAAATTAGTAACATTTAATTTAGTCAATAATCTTAGTTTGTAAGTACTGATCGTTTTTTCGTTCAGATTTAAGATTTTAGAGATTTCATTGTTTTTCTTACCGTCACTCAGGTAACGTAAAACTTCAATTTCACGATTCGAAAGTTTTCTGTAAAGACGTTCGCTTTTGCTTTGTTTAGCAATAAGGGCCATGTTTTTGCGAACAGTTTCGTTGATAATGATTTTTCCTTCATGTACTTTAATAATAGAAAGACCTAATGTTTCAAGTTTTTCTGTTTTGTGTACATACCCGGAAACTCCTGCTTTAATAGCATTTGGAGCATACATTTGTTCAGCCAGGTCGCTGAAAATCACAATTTTTGTCTTTGGGAAATTTTTTAGGATCGATTTAACTTCAAAGATGCTCGAAAGACCTTCTAACTCTAAGTCTAGAATTAGGATATCAATCTCCTTCGTCTGAAGAATATCTCTAACCATTGAAAAATTGCCGACATTGGCAACAATTGAAATTTGATCGTGGTCTTTAAAATAAGACTTAACGCCAAAGTGCGTAACAGGATGATTGTCTGCTAGACATACTTTAATCATAATTTTACCTTTTTAGAATTGTTCATGTTTTTTGGAACGGTAAAATTAATAAATAAATTCTGTAATTAATTACACACAAATGTTAAAAAGTTTTATTTTAACGTTTTTGGTATTAAACAAACCGGAATTGCATCCATTTTATGCTTGTTGCTGGTGTTTAAACGGTTATAAATTTCAAAGACAGATTTTTCTCTCCCGTTGAAGTCAGCTGGCGTCTTTCCTGACTCCGCGGCCAACATCGCCCATTCAAGTTCATCGTAACTGGCGCCTAATTGGTCTTCATCTGTTCTGTTGTCCCCAAATAATCCATCTGTGGGTGCAGCCGTTAAAATTGATTCCGGAATTGCTAAAAATGCCCCCAAAGCATACACATCTGACTTCATTAGGTCCGCAATTGGACTTAAATCGACTCCGCCGTCGCCATATTTGGTATAAAATCCTACACCAAAATCCTCTACTTTGTTTCCTGTTCCGGCAACTAAAAGGCCGTTAATTCCTGCTAAATAATACAAAGAAGTCATTCGCAAACGAGCACGTGTATTCGCTAATGCTAAACTTACTTTAGCATGATCATCTGTTTTGGGTACAGAGGTCTTAAAAGCTTCAAAAACAGCAGTCAGGTCAGTTTGTGTATTCGAAACATTCGGGAAGCGCTTTTTTAATTGTTCAATATGCTCTCTTCCTCTTGAAACCTGATTCTCTGCCTGGTGAATTGGCATTTCAACACATAAAACTTGTAATCCTGTCTGGGCGCATAAGGTAGAAGTAACCGCAGAATCAACTCCGCCCGAAATTCCGATTACAAATCCGTTTACTTTTGCTTTAGTAGCGTAATCTTTTAGCCACTCTACGATGTGAATATTTACTTTTTCTGTTTGAATGGTACTTTTTTTAGTCATAATAGGTCAGGTTTTAAGATACAGGAATGTATATTTGCAGAATTATTTTTTTAAGTATGAACAATACTTGAATTCCAGCAACACAAATCTAATTAAAATAAAATGAAAATTTATCGCTTTATAGTGCTTCTGTGCTTGTTTTTTTTGTCTTGTGATCAAAAAAGCAAAGTCGAAAAAGAAGTTGAAGAAATTCCTGTAGATATTAAAGTGGAACGTTTTGACAAAGTGTTTTTTGAAACCAAACCCGAAGATTTAGCTAAGGTAAAAAGACAATATCCGTTCTTTTTTCCTCCGGGCAATGATGATGGTGTCTGGCTCAAAAAAATGCAGGATCCGATCTGGAGAGAAGTGTATACGGAAGTTCAGAAAAAATACTCGAATTTTGAACCGGTAAGAGAAGAATTTAACAGCTTGTTTCAGCACGTAAAGTATTATTTTCCAGAAGTTAAAATTCCTAAAGTGATCACTGTAATTTCTGAGATGGATTACAATGCCAAAGCAATTTACGCAGATAGTCTGGTTATTGTTTCATTGGAATTGTATCTGGGAAAAGAGCATAAGTTTTATGAGTTTCCCAATTATCTGAAACAAAATTTTGAAGAAAGACAAATTATGCCCGATGTGGTGTCGAGTTTTGCGTTCAGAAAAATTTCAGGCTCATCCGACAGAAGCCTGCTTTCCCAGATGATTTTTGAAGGAAAGCAATTGTACGCAAAAGATTTACTGTTACCACAATATACAGATGCTGAAAAAATGGGCTACACACCGGAACAAATTAAGTGGTGTGAAGAAAACGAAAGCTATATGTGGCGTTACTTTATAGAAAATCAACTCTTGTATAGCGATGATCCAAAATTAAATACCCGATTTATAGCACCTGCACCGTTCTCTAAATTCTTTCTTGAAATCGATAATGATTCTCCGGGAAGAGTCGGATCCTGGATTGGCTGGCAAATGGTACGTTCTTACATAAAAAATAATAAAGCAACCCTTTCGGAATTGCTAAAAACAAATGCAAAAGAGATTTTCGAAAAGTCAAAATATAAACCTAAGAAATAATGTCAGATACAATAAACTCAGAAATTAAATTCAATATAGAATTAGATGAAAACCGTGTTCCGGAAAAACTAACGTGGAGCGCTCAGGACGGAGGAGTTCAGGCGGAAGAAGCCAAAGCCATCATGTTGTCTATTTGGGACAGTAAAGCCAAAGAAACGATGCGTATTGACTTGTGGACAAAAGATATGCCGGTAGATGAAATGAAAATTTTCTTTCACCAGACATTAGTTGCCATGTCAGATACTTTTAAACGTGCTACAGACGACGAGAAGATGTCAGATACAATGAAAGATTTCTGTGATTATTTTGCAGAAAAGCTGGAATTGACAAAATAAATTCTTTCAGGAAATTCCAATCCCAAAGCCTCGTTATAAATTCCAAATTCCAACATCGAAAGGAAATTCCAATACTAAAAAATCCCAAATTCCAATTGTAAGGTGGGATTTGGGATTTTTTATTTTGTGAAACTTCCTGTCTGTCACCCTGAGCGAAGTCGAAGGTTTGGAATTTAGATTTTTTTTTATTTGTTGTCATTCCGAGGAACGAGGAATCACATCCAATATTCGACAACAGTATGTGCTCAGCGCATGCGATTCCTCGTTCCTCGGAATGACAATATTGAGGTTGCATTGTGCAACTTCCAATATAAAAAATCCCAAATTTCAATTGTAAGACTGGAATTTGGGATTTCTTTATTGTAATTTTTAAAAATGTTGGAATTTGGAATTTTAAAAATTTGGAATTTAAAACTGACTGTTGTTTTTAAAAACTTCCTGATTCACTTCATCAATATAATTTAAAACCTCGTCTTTTCCGGTTTGCTCTGTGGCGGATGTCACAAAATAATGTGGCATTTCTTCCCAGTTATTGGCAAACATTTGTTTTTTGTAGGCAGCAATGTGAGAATCAATTTTGGTCTTGCTGATTTTGTCGGCTTTCGTAAAAATGATACAAAACGGAATTTCGCTTTCTCCCATATATGACATAAATTCAATATCGATGTTCTGCGCTTCGTGACGAATGTCAATCAGTACAAAAGCACAAACCAGTTGTTCTCTTGTTTCGAAGTAATCCGTAATAAATTGCTGGAAAACCGATTTTGTTTTTTTGGATACTTTAGCATAACCATAGCCGGGTAGATCGACCAAGAACCAATTGTTGTTAATCTTAAAGTGATTAATTAACTGTGTTTTTCCGGGCCTTCCTGAAGTTTTAGCTAAGTTTTTATGATTGGTAAGCATGTTGATTAACGATGACTTACCTACGTTTGAGCGGCCGATAAAAGCATATTCCGGCAAAAAATCCTGTGGACATTTTGCAACTTCAGAATTGCTGATAATAAATTCGGCGGTATTAATTTTCATGATGTTTAATTTTAAAACCTCCTGTAAGAAGAAAGTTGAGTGCTATAAATTCTTTTTAACGAGCCACTCTTCAAGAATATTATTAAATTCCTGAGGATGTTCCATCATAGCAGCGTGCCCACATTTGTCTATCCAATACAAAGTTGAATTAGGCAATAATTTATCAAATTCTTCAGCCACATTAGGAGGCGTTACGGCGTCATTTTTACCCCAGATAATACAGGTTTCCACTGTCATTTTTGGTAAATCTTTTGCCATATTATGACGAATTGCGCTTTTGGCAATAGTCAGTGTTTTAATTAGTTTGATGCGGTCATTTACAGTAGCATATACTTCATCGATTAATTCCGGAGTAGCTATTTTCGGGTCATAAAAAACATCTTCAGCTTTCTTTTTGATGTATTCGTAGTCCCCTCTTTTCGGATAACTGTCTCCCATAGCGCTTTCGTAAAGACCGGAACTTCCTGTTATGACAAGTCCGGCAACTTTCTCAGGATATAATTTGGTGTGATAAAGTGCAATATGTCCGCCTAATGAATTGCCTAATAAAATAACTTCGTCAAAACCTTTGAAAGTGATAAAGTCCTTTACGTATTTCGCAAAACTCTTTACGTTAGTTTTTAAAATGCTCTGAGTGTAGATTGGCAAATCAGGGATAACGACTTTGTATCCTTTTGTTGGAAAATATTGCGCTACAGCATCAAAGTTACTTAGGCCTCCCATTAAGCCATGTAAGATAACGATAGGAGTTCCTTCACCAGCTTCATAATAGCTGTACTTGCCTTCTTTTTTGTAGTGTTTGTCCATTTAATTTAATGCCAATTTCAATTTGGACAAATATAGGGTTAAAAAAATAAAAATGAATTTTTGCCACCCTTTTTTAACTAGATAATTTTTGTCGAATTACTAAGTCCTTAAAAGTCAGCTTTTAGAGGTGGTATTTGACTTGATATAGAATGTTAAAACATTTGCATAATTGTTAGTTTTTTAAGAGAAAGGCTATCTATTTTTTGCAATTGTTAAACAATAATGTCTTCAAAATATTTTATATCTAACGTGTTGATTGTCTATTAATTAATCGTTCAGGGGTGAAAGTGGTTAAACTTATCAACAAAGTGGTATAAAGTGGTAGAATGTGGTATTTTTTTTTATATTTTTGCTGTACAACTATAGTAAAACATTTTCTTGAACACAATTGTAGGAACATATGAGTGTAAGGTCGATGCTAAAGGGAGGCTAATGATGCCTGCGCCTTTGAAAAAGCAATTGGCTTCTTCTCTTCAAAACGGATTTGTTTTGAAGCGCTCTGTTTTTCAACCGTGTCTGGAGTTGTATCCGATGGAAGAATGGGATTTGATGATGCAGAAAATCAACAAACTGAATCGTTTTGTAAAAAAGAACAATGATTTCATCAGAAGATTTACGGCAGGAGTGAAAGTGGTAGAAATTGATGCGTTGGGAAGATTACTGGTTCCGAAGGATTTAGTAGCTTTTTCAGGTATTGCTAAAGATGTTGTTTTCTCATCTGCGGTTAATATTGTAGAGATTTGGGATAAAGATTTATATGAAAAATCAATAAGCGGCGAAGATATGGATTTTGCAGATCTGGCCGAAGAAGTAATGGGAAATATTAATGACGACGACAATGGAATATCATAATCCGGTTTTGCTTCATCCGACAGTTGATGGTTTAAATATTAAGCCTGATGGTGTGTATGTAGATGTTACGTTTGGCGGCGGTGGTCATTCGAAAGAAATTTTGAACAGACTGGGGCCAAACGGAAAATTATTTGCTTTCGATCAGGATGAAGATGCGTTGGCAAATGCGTTGCCGGACGAAAGGTTTACCTTAATTAATGAGAACTTCAGATTCATAAAAAGATTTTTGCGTTTTCACGGTGTTAAATCGGTAGATGGAATTTTAGCCGATTTAGGCGTTTCATCCCATCAGTTTGATGTTCCCGAAAGAGGTTTTTCAACACGTTTTGATGCCGGACTGGATATGAGAATGAGTCAGAAAAATGATTTAAATGCGTATCGCGTAGTGAATGAATATGAAGAGCAGGATTTACGTCGTGTTTTTTATGATTACGGAGAATTGAAAAACGCTCCGGTTTTGGCAAGAACAATTGTAGAAGCCAGAGAGCATTTACCCATTAAGACGACAGATGAACTGAAAGAAGTGCTGGCCAAATATTTACCGGAAAGAGTCCGAAACAAAATACTGGCGCAGATTTATCAGGCGATTCGAATCGAAGTAAATCAGGAAATGGACGTTCTGAAAGAATTTATAGAACAATCATTAGAGATTCTGAATCCGGGAGGAAGATTATCTGTGATTTCGTATCATTCTTTAGAGGACAGGCTGGTAAAAAGATTTATTAAAAACGGAATGTTTGAAGGGGAGCCGGAACGTGATTTTTTTGGAAATTTCTCGGTTCCGTTTAAAACAATCGGAAAACTGATTGTTCCTGATGATGCTGAAATCAAGATCAACAACAGGGCAAGAAGTGCAAAATTAAGAATTGCTGAAAAGGCATAATGTATAGGTAAGATGAAAGGTGGAGTATTTGGCATATTAAAAGCAAGATTTCTGATTAACGATGACGCAGTAAAAAACTGGAGATTCATTGTTTTTATCATTTTGCTAGCAATAATAATGATTGCTAATACGCAGCGATACGAGCAAAAAGTGTTTGAAATTGCAAAATTGAATAATGATGTAAAAGAATTGCGATCAGAATTTGTAGATCGACGTTCAGAGTTAATGAAATTGAAAATGGAGTCAACGATATCGGATAAGATGCTCGAAAAGCAAATTTTCCCATCAACCGTACCTCCTGTGAAAATAGAAGTCAAAAAAGAAGAAGATAAAAGTTTCCTTAAAAGAATATGGCAGTAGACGATAAACATATATCCTACAGAATTTACCTCGTAGCAGTTTTCATCTTTTTGATGGCAATTGCTATTGTTGTTAAATTGACCAATATTCAATGGGTGGAAGGGGATTATTACAGGAAATTGGCAAAACAGCGTACCGTTCGAAATTTTGTAATTCCGGCAAACAAAGGAAATATATATTCGGCAGACGGGAGTTTACTGGCAACCTCTATTCCGAATTACGAAATTCGATTTGATGCCAAAGCGCCAAAAACAGAAACTTTCGAAAAACATGTAAAAGCCTTATCGGATTCTTTGGCAACTGTATTAGACAGGCCGGGAGGTTATTACGAGCAGGAATTAAGAAAAGCCCGAGCCAATAAAAATCGTTATTATTTGATTGCCCGAAATTTGAGTTACACGGATTATGTAAAAATTAAAGGTTTTCCATTATTCAATTTAGGTGCTTTTAAAGGCGGGATTATCATCGAACAGGAAACGGTCAGAAAACATCCAATCGGGAAAATTGCCGAAAGAACTATTGGTTACGACCGAATTGACCCTGCAACAGGAGTAGAAGTCGGTAAAGGAATTGAATGGGCTTTCAAAAGTTACCTGAATGGGACAGACGGTAAAATTTTAAAACAAAAAATTGCAAAAGGACAGTGGAAGCCTATTCGTGATGTCAATGAAGTGGATCCTCAGGATGGTTTTGATGTGATTTCGACAATTGATGTTTTTATCCAGGATATCGCGCATCACGCTTTGTTGAAACAACTTCAGGATTATGAAGCAGATCATGGTTGTGTCGTGGTTATGGAAACAGAAACAGGACATGTAAAAGCAATTTCGAATTTAGGAAGAGCAGAAGACGGATCGTATTATGAAACCACAAATTACGCTGTTGCAGAATCTCATGAGCCGGGATCGACTTTTAAATTAGTTGATTTAATGGCAATTTTAGAAGATAAAGTAGCCGATACAAGTACTGTTTTTGATAGTCACAACGGACAAGTGAAATATTATGGCCGTTCTGTTACTGATTCACACAGAGGAGGTTATGGTAAAGTTTCATTAGCACGTGGTTTCGAACTCTCGTCCAATACAGTAATGGTTCAGGCGGTTTATGAAAATTACAAAAACAATCCATCCAGGTTTGTGAATCACATTAAGAGTTATGGGTTAGATAAACCATTAGGATTGCATTTTAAAGGAGAAGGAAGGCCTTATATACCACAACCCGGAGACAAACATTGGTCAGGAATTTCACTTCCGTGGATGGCTTTTGGATATGAAGTTTCAGTTACACCAATGCAAACACTGGCATTTTACAATTCGGTTGCCAATAACGGCGTAATGGTAAAACCGCAGTTTGTATCTGAAATTAAAGAATGGAACAAAACAATTAAAAAATTCGATACAGAAGTGATTAATCCAAGGATTTGTTCACCGGAAACGATTAAAAAATTAAGAGCTGTTTTATTGAATGTGGTTAAAAAAGGAACGGCTTCTAAATTGTATTCGAAAGATTTTTCGATGGCAGGAAAAACTGGAACGGCCCAGATGAATTATGGAGGAAAAGAAGGAAAATCAGCATTGTATTATGCCTCTTCTTTTGTGGGCTATTTTCCGGCGGATCATCCTAAATATTCTTGTATTGTAGTGGTTCATAAACCCAATACATCAAAAAATAATTATTACGGAGCAGACGTTGCGGGGCCGGTTTTTAAAAGAATCGCCCAGAAAATATTTACAGATGCGCCTTCCACCAATAAAATCAAACAACTGGACTTGAGAATTCCAAAACAGGAAAACAGTTATAACGAATATTACGCCAAAGCGGAAAAGAAGACAAAACAAATTCCTGATTTAAAAGGAATGCCGGGGATGGATGCCATTGCTTTACTGGAAAACTTAGGTTTAAAAGTAAAAGTAAACGGAGTAGGAAAAGTAAAGAAACAGTCGTTGCAGGCTGGACAGCAGATTAGTAAAAACGAAACAATAGTATTAGAATTATCGTGAAAATACTGAAAGACATATTATACAAAGTAGCTATTGAATCTGTAACAGGTTCGACGGATATCGATATACACAAAATTGAGTTTGATTCCAGAAAAATCGAAGAAAAGGATGTTTTCGTAGCCATTCGCGGATCGCTTTCCAATGGTCATGATTTTATTGAAAAAGCAATTCAATTGGGTGCTGTTGCGATTATTTGTGACGAGCTGCCGGCGAATCTTGAAAAAGGAATTACTTACATAAAAGTTTTAGACACCAATTCGGCTTTGGCTTTTATGGCGGCTAATTATTTCGGAAATCCTTCTGAAAAATTAAAATTAGTGGGCGTAACAGGTACAAACGGAAAAACAACCATTGCTTCCTTATTGTTTCAATTGTTTGAAAAAGCAGGTTTTAAGGTTGGTTTGTTGTCAACGGTAAAAATCATGGTGGATGCAACCGAATATAAAGCAACACATACTACGCCGGATTCGATCACCATCAATCATTATTTAAATGAAATGATTGAAGCGGGAGTGACACATTGTTTTATGGAAGTGAGTTCACACGGAATTCATCAGAAACGTACTGAAGCTTTGCATTTTGTGGGTGGAATTTTCACGAATCTGTCACACGATCATTTGGATTACCATCCAACTTTTGCAGAATACAGAGATGTGAAAAAGTCATTTTTTGATTCACTGCCCAAAACAGCGTTTGCCTTATCCAATAGTGATGACAAAAACGGAGCGGTAATGTTACAGAATACCGTTGCCAGAAAATTTACCTATGCCCTGAAATCGTATGCTGATTTTAAAGCACAGATTTTAGAAAGTCAGTTATCAGGTTTATTGTTAAAAGTAAATGATAATGAAGTTTGGGTAAAACTAATCGGAACTTTTAATGCATACAACGTTCTGGCAATTTACGGAACTGCCGTAGAATTAGGAATGGACAGTCTCGAGGCATTGCGCTTACTGTCTGATTTAGAAAGTGTTTCGGGCCGTTTTCAGTATATAGTTTCAGAAGGAAACATTACAGCAATTGTGGATTATGCACATACACCGGATGCTTTGGACAATGTTTTAAAGACAATTAATGATATCCGTACCAAAAACGAACAATTGATAACCGTTGTGGGTTGTGGCGGAAACAGAGATAAAACAAAAAGACCCATTATGGCAAAAATTGCTACAGATCTTAGTGACAAAGCAATTTTAACCTCTGACAATCCAAGAAATGAAGATCCGGAGGTGATTTTAGATGAAATGGAAAAAGGAGTTGAAGCTCATAATTATAAAAAAACAGTAAGAATTACCGATCGAAAACAAGCTATTAAAACAGCCTGTCAATTGGCTCAGCCCAATGATATTATATTAATTGCAGGAAAAGGTCATGAAACCTATCAGGAAATAAATGGTGTTCGCCATCATTTTGATGATATGGAAACCATCAAAGAAATATTAGATCAACTGGGGAAATAACAAAATAATAATTTCAAATTTCAAATTCCAAAATCCAATTGAAACGTTGGAATTTAAAAAACTGGAATTTAAGTTTCAAAAACGAAATTTAAAATAAAAGATATATGCTATACTATTTATTTGAATATTTAGACAAAACATTAGACATACCGGGAACGGGTGTTTTTCAGTATATCACTTTCAGATCGGCTTTGGCATTCTTGCTTTCGTTGCTTTTGTCTACGATTTACGGAAAAAGAATCATCAACTTTTTGCGTAACCAGCAAGTGGGTGAAACGGTTCGTGAGTTAGGTCTTGCCGGTCAGAATGAAAAAGCGGGAACTCCGACAATGGGAGGACTGATTATCATTTTTGCCACACTTGTGCCTGTTTTGTTATTTGCACGTCTGCATAATATTTACATCGTGCTGCTGATTGTTACTACCCTTTGGATGGGAACTATTGGTTTTGTGGATGATTATATTAAAATATTCAAAAAAGACAAACAAGGACTTAAAGGGATTTTTAAAGTTATCGGTCAGGTAGGTTTAGGAATTATTGTCGGGGCAGTATTGTATTTCAATCCGGCTGTAACAGTAAGAACAGATACCGGAAAAACAGATATTTATAAAAATGTAAGCACAACAGTAGTTTTGCCTGCACCGGTTGAAGAAAAATCAACGGCAACAACAATTCCTTTTGTCAAAAATAACGAGTTTGATTATGCTGAAATTTTAGCTTTTACAGGTGAAGGATATGAGAAATGGGCCTGGCTTATTTTTATTCCCGTGGTTATTTTTATCATTACGGCTGTTTCTAACGGAGCGAATTTAACAGATGGAATTGACGGACTCGCCGCAGGAACCTCGGCCATCTCCGTTTTGGCACTCGGGATTTTTACGTTTGTATCAGGAAATATATTTTTTTCAAACTATCTCAATATTATGTACATCCCCAATTCGGGAGAAATGACGGTTTTTATATCTGCTTTTGTAGGTGCGCTGATCGGATTTCTCTGGTACAATTCTTACCCCGCCTCTGTTTTTATGGGAGATACGGGAAGTTTGACAATTGGAGGAATTATTGCAGTTCTGGCAATTGCAGTTCGTAAAGAATTATTGATCCCGCTTTTGTGTGGTATCTTTTTAGTAGAAAATTTCTCAGTGGTTTTGCAGGTAAGTTATTTCAAATTTACCAAAAAACGTTACGGCGAAGGCCGCAGAATTTTCCTGATGTCGCCATTGCACCATCACTATCAGAAAAAGGGATATCACGAAAGTAAAATTGTGACCCGATTTTGGATTGTCGCGATCATGTTAGCCATATTATCAATCGTTACTTTAAAATTAAGATAATGTTCAATGAAAAATTGAGAATTAAAAATTAAAAATTAAAAGTTAACAGTTCTTATAAAATGAAAGAAAATATTATTCAGGATAAATCATTTCTTTTTGCGGTTAGAATAATCAATTTGTACAAATATCTAACCACTAAAAAAAAGGAATTTGTCTTGAGTAAACAGATTTTAAGATGTGGAACTTCAATTGGGGCAAACATTGAAGAGTCAATTGGAGGACGTTCTGATAAAGAGTTTTTATTTAAGCTTGAAATTTCATATAAAGAAGCGAGAGAAACAATTTATTGGCTGAAATTGTTAAAAGCAACAGATTATATCTCTGTAAGTGAATTCGACAGCATCTTTGGTGAGGCTGATGAAATCTGCAGAATATTAGCAAAAATTATAATAACCCTAAAAGGAAAATAAGAATTGGATTGAAAGCCTGATTTGAAAAGTTTTTTAATTTTTAATTCTCAATTTTTAATTACATAGCGTATGAGATTAGTTGTTTTAGGAGGTGGAGAAAGTGGTGTAGGTACCGCTATTCTCGGGAAGAAAAAAGGGTACGATGTTTTTGTGTCTGATTTTGGAAAAATAAAAGAAAGCTATAAAGAAGTTCTTATCATTAACGGGATTGCATGGGAAGAAGAAAAACATACTGAGGACCTGATTTTAAACGCCGACGTGGTGATGAAAAGTCCGGGAATTCCGGAAAAATCGCCCATAGTAAAAAAACTGATCGCTGCAGGAATTAAAGTAATTTCAGAAATCGAGTTCGCCAAACCTTTTACAGAAGCATTAACTATCGGAATTACGGGTAGTAACGGTAAAACGACAACCACGATGCTAACACATCATTTGTTGAAATCCGCAGGTTTAAATGTTGGTTTAGGAGGAAACATCGGAAAAAGTTTTGCCTGGCAGGTAGCCGAGAATAAATTCGATGCCTACGTGCTCGAGTTAAGTAGTTTTCAGCTCGACGGAATTATAGAATACAGACCTGATATTGCCATAATTACCAATATTAGTCCGGATCATTTGGACCGGTACGAATATAAATATCAAAATTACATCGATTCAAAGTTTCGAATAACAATGAATCAGACCGAAAGCGATTACCTTATTTACGATGCAGACGATGAGGCAATTGCAGAATGGTTAAAAAATAACAAAACAAAAGCAAAATTAATTCCTTTTTCATTGTCAAAAAAATTCGATGAGGGAGCTTCTATAAATAACAACAAAATGGAAATAAAGATCAACCAAGAAGAGTTTACAATGGAAACAGAATACATTGCGTTAGAAGGAAAACATAATACGAAAAACGCAATGGCAGCAAGCTCTGTAGCAAAATTGATGCAAATTAGAAATGCAACAATCCGCGAAAGTTTATCTAATTTTCAAGGTGTGGAACACCGTTTGGAAAAAGTATTAAAAATTCAGAACGTACAATATATCAACGATTCAAAAGCAACAAATGTAAACGCTACATTCTTTGCTTTAGATAGTATGAACGTTCCGACAGTCTGGATTGTTGGTGGAGTTGATAAAGGAAACGATTACAACGAGCTGATGTCATTAGTCCGTGAAAAAGTAAAAGCAATTATCTGTTTAGGAGTAGACAACAGAAAAATCATTGAAGCTTTTGGAAATGTTGTTGACATCATGGTGGAAGTAAACAATATGAGCGATGCCGTAAAAACAGCACAGCGTTTAACAGAAAAAGGAGATGCGGTTTTATTGTCTCCGGCCTGCGCCAGTTTCGATTTATTCGAAAACTACGAAGATAGAGGGAAGCAGTTTAAGCAAGCGGTACACAACTTGTAGAAAATAGTTTAAAGTTTCAGGTTTCACATTACGAGGAACTTGAAACCTGAAACAAGAAAAACCTGAAACAAAAAATTATGAAAGAGCTGGTAAACAAACTAAAAGGAGATAGGGTAATATGGTCATTCGTGGCTTTATTAGCGCTGTTTTCGTTTATGCCTGTTTTTAGTGCGAGTAGTAATCTGGCTTATATTGGTCATGGAACCGGAAATACATTAGGTTATCTGGTAAAACATCTGGCACATATTTGTATCGGATTCCTGATTATTTATTGGGTGCATAAAGTGCCGTACCATTATTTCAGGGCCATTTCTAAAATAGCATTGCCCGTTGTATGGATCCTGCTGCTTTATACATTGCTAAAAGGAACAGTAATTGCAGGAGCAAATGCAAGTCGTTGGATTCAGGTTCCGTTTATCGGAATCACGTTTCAGACGTCAACGCTGGCCTCTATAGTATTGTTCATCTATGTTGCCCGTTATTTGTCAAAAACAAAAGAAGAAAATGAGCCGTTTCAAACGTCATTAGTACAGCTTTGGCTGCCGGTTTTTATAACATTGGCATTGATTTTACCGGCGAATTTCTCGACCACCGCATTGATTTTTTCAATGGTAATTATGCTGACATTTATCGGAAAATATCCCTTAAAATACATTGCATTCATTATAGGTTCAGGAGTGGCAATGCTGCTTTTTTTCCTTCTGATTGCAAAAGCATTTCCGGAATCAAGATTTTTCAGCAGGGTAGGAACATGGGGAAGTCGTATTGAAAACTTTACGACAGATAAACCCGATGAAGATGATTATCAGATTGAAAAAGCAAAAATTGCAATTGCATCCGGAAGATTTGGAGGTTTAGGGCCTGGAAAAAGCGTTCAGAAAAACTTTTTGCCACAATCCTCTTCAGATTTTATCTATGCCATTGTTGTGGAAGAATATGGTTTGGTTGGCGGTGTTTCGATATTGCTTTTGTACTTGTTACTGTTGTTTCGATTTGTGATCGCATCACACAAAGCCAATACACTATTTGGAAAATTAGTAGTCGTCGGACTCGGTTTTCCAATGATCTTTCAGGCGATGATCAATATGGCGGTTGCCGTTGAATTATTACCGGTAACAGGGCAGACACTTCCGTTAATCAGTAGTGGAGGTAGTTCGATCTGGATGACCTGTTTCTCTCTCGGAATTATCATTAGCGTAACCAAGAAAGAGGAAGAAATTGTAGAAGAACAACAGGAAAAAGAAAGAAGAAAAGAAGCACTTCAAAGATTGATTGATAAAGAACTGGCCGAAGAAGATTTGCCTGTTGACGAAAGAGAAGAAATATACGAAGAAGAGCAGCTGTACTCCATTGCAGATAATTCCAGAAATCCAATGCATGCAGTTTTAAATAAATAAGATTACAAAGAATAATTTTTAAAAAGAATAACTTTTAAAAATATGGCAAATTATAAATTCATATTAAGTGGTGGCGGAACAGGAGGGCATATCTATCCTGCAATTGCTATTGCTAATGAATTAAGAACACAATTCCCTGATGCTGAGTTTCTTTTTGTAGGCGCTCAGGATAAAATGGAAATGCAAAAAGTGCCTCAGGCAGGTTATGAGATAAAAGGACTTTGGATTGCGGGATTGCAAAGAAAATTAACCCTGCAAAATCTGATGTTTCCGTTAAAGTTGGCAACAAGTTTGCTGGAGTCAAGACGAATCATCAAACAATTCAAACCTAACGTAGTCATAGGTACGGGAGGGTTTGCCAGCGGACCTTTATTGCAGGCAGCCGGAGGAGCAGGAATTCCAACCGTAATTCAGGAACAAAATTCATTTCCTGGAATTACCAATAAATTACTGAGCAAGAGAGCGAATGCTATTTGTGTGGCATATGGAAATTTAGAGCGATTTTTCCCTAAAGGAAAAATTGTTTTCACTGGAAATCCGGTTCGTCAGGATTTAATTGATATTGAAAGTAAACGGGACGAAGCAATCACCTTTTACGGTTTAGATCCCGGTAAAAAAACATTGTTGGTTTTAGGCGGAAGTTTAGGAGCCAGAAGAATTAATCAGTTAATCGAGAAAGAATTACAAAATATGCTTTTACAAGATGTTCAGGTCATCTGGCAATGTGGAAAATTATATTTTGAAGATTATAAAAAATACAATCAACAGAACGTAAGGGTCATTGATTTTATTGAAAGAATGGATTTTGTATATGCTGCAGCAGATGTGATTATTTCACGTGCAGGAGCATCATCAGTTTCGGAATTATGTATTGTTGGAAAACCGGTAATTTTTATTCCCTCACCCAATGTAGCCGAAGATCATCAAACCAAAAATGCCCAGGCAATTGTAGATGTAAAAGGAGCAATTTTGCTGAAAGAATCAGAATTAGACAGTCAGTTTAGTATTGTTTTTGAAGCTTTACTAAAAGATCACGGCAAACAAAAACAGCTCAGCGACAATATCAAAAAGCTGGCAATGCCAAATGCTACAAAAGTTATTGTAGAGGAAATTAAAAAGTTGTTATAATGTAATTTTTTATAATAATTGTAGAACATCAAAGGAATTGAACTATGTTATTTTAGGCATTTTTGATTCATAAACAAAAGAAAATACAAAGGCTTAAAGGTTAGTTTTTTATAAAATATAAAAGTCTGGTTTTAAGTCGAAAACATAAATTGAAATGAATTTAAATCAAATACAAAACGTTTATTTTATTGGTATTGGAGGCATCGGAATGAGTGCCCTGGCCCGTTATTTCAAATACATAGGGAAACAGGTTTCAGGTTACGATAAAACGCCGTCAATGCTTACCAATGAGTTGATTGAAAGTGGTATTGATATTCATTTTGAAGATAATATAAGTTTAATTCCGAGTGATTACTATGTAGAAAATACATTAGTCATTTTTACACCGGCAGTGCCTAAAACGCATTCCGAATGGAATTTTTTCATAGAAAGACATTACGAGGTTAAAAAGCGTGCTGAAGTTTTGGGAATCATTACAAGAGACACTTTTTGTTTCGCTGTTGCCGGAACACACGGAAAAACAACAACATCAAGTATTTTAGGGCATATTCTGCATGAAAGCGGTGCTGATGTAACGGCTTTTGTGGGTGGAATTGTAGAGAACTACAACTCTAATTTAATCGGAAACGGAAAAACCGTTACCGTTGTAGAAGCAGATGAGTTCGACAGATCCTTTTTGCACCTGCACCCCAATATTGCCTGCATAACCTCTATGGATGCGGATCATTTGGATATTTACGGTACCAGTGAGGCTATAGAAGCTTCGTTTGTGGAATTTGCTTCAAAAGTTGAGGATAAAAGTAAACTGTTTATAACTAAGGAATTACCTCTTGAAGGCGTTCAGTGTGCTATAAATGAAGATGCCGTATACAAAGCATTCAATGTTCGCATCGAAAATGCCAATTATGTTTTTGATGTGCAGACGCCATCAGAAACGATAGAAAATTTACGTTTCGGATTGCCTGGAAAACACAATTTGATGAATGGACTGATGGCTATTGCAATGGCAAAAACTTTTGGCACCCCGACCGAGTCCATTGCAAGAGCTATTGGCTCATTCAACGGAATCAGAAGACGTTTTTCCTATCAGATCAAGACCGATCAGTTAGTTTATATAGATGATTATGCACATCATCCGACAGAAATAAATGCAGTACATCAGGCGGTTAGGGAATTATATCCGAATCGTAAAGTACTGGCGATTTTTCAGCCGCATTTGTTCAGCAGGACAAGAGATTTTGCTGATGGATTTGCCGAAAGCTTATCTGCTTTTGATGAAGTGTTTTTAATGGATATTTACCCGGCACGCGAACTTCCGATGGAAGGGATTACATCAGAGTGGCTGCTAGGTAAAATGACAAATTCAAACAAAAGAATTGTTGCAAAAAGCGATTTATTAGCGTCCATCGAAGCCAGTGATGCGCCAATAATTGTGACAATAGGAGCTGGTGATATTGGTGAAATGGTTCCGTCAATTAAAAAAATGCTAAATGAAAATATTTAATTGGACAAATATTCGGTTAATTCTCATTTTTGGGCTGGTACTTTTTCTGTATTCGTTTGCCCAGCATCGAAACGGGAATCGGAAATTAAAGAAATCTGCAGTTGTTTTTGTAGGAGAAAATACGCTGTTTGTAAAGCCTGAAACGGTTAATAAATTGTTGATAGAAAATAAAACAGACGCTTCCAGTATCCGAAAAGATGAAGTAGATTTGAATAAGATAGAAAAAAACCTCGATACGCAGGACATGATTGAAAAGTCAGACGTTTTTGTAAGTATCGATGGTGTTCTGAAAGCGGTAGTAAAACAGAAGACTCCGATCGCCCGTGTTTACGATGGTGACCGGTCTTTTTATATTGACTATGAGGGAAATAAAATGCCTTTGTCGGACAATTTTACGGCTCGGGTTCCGCTTGTTTCCGGGGCAATAAATGAAAAAAATAACGAAGATTTAGCTACGCTGTTTCGCACAATTTATGACGATGCGTTTTTGAAAAAAAACATCATTGCAATTCAAATTATGCCTAATGGCAGCTTAAAAATGTTTAACAGAAATTATAATTACTTCATCGATTTTGGCAGAACGATGAATGTTGATAAAAAATTCAGAAACTATAAAGCCTTTTTTCAAAAAGCAGTTTTAGATAGTTCGTTATACAATTACAAAAAAATTGACCTTAGGTTTACGGAACAAGTAGTTTGCACAAAATAATAGAAAATGGAAAAAGATAACATTGCAGTAGGTCTAGATATTGGAACGACAAAGATAGTTGCCATGATCGGCAAGAAGAACGAGTATGGAAAGCTGGAAATTTTGGGTATTGGTAAATCCAAAAGTTTAGGAGTTGCGAGAGGAGTTGTAAACAACATCACGCAAACCATTCAATCCATTCAGCAAGCAATACTTGAAGCAGAAAACAATTCAGGTTATAAAATAAAAGATGTAGTTGTGGGTATTGCCGGACAGCACATCAGAAGTATTCAGCATACAGATTATATCAGTCGTAGTAATCCGGAAGAAGTAATCGGTGAAAATGATATTCAGCTTTTAATTGATCAGGTCAATAAATTAGCCATGTTACCGGGAGAAGAAATTATTCACGTTTTGCCACAGGAATTCAAAATCGACGGGCAGTCTGAAATTAAAGAACCTATCGGAATGTACGGTGGAAGACTCGAATCCAGTTTTCACGTAGTAGTAGGGCAGGCCTCTTCTATCAGAAACGTCGGAAGATGTATTCAGAGTTCCGGAATCGAATTGTCAGGATTAACATTAGAACCGTTAGCTTCTGCTGATGCGGTTTTAAGCCAGGAAGAAAAAGAAGCGGGTGTAGCACTTATCGATATCGGTGGCGGAACAACAGATTTGGCCATTTTTAAAGATGGTATCATTCGTCATACTGCCGTAATTCCTTTCGGAGGAAATGTGATTACAGAAGATATCAAGGAAGGATGTTCGATTATAGAAAAGCAGGCAGAGCTTTTAAAAATAAAATTCGGATCAGCATGGCCGGGAGAAAACAGAGATAACGAAATTGTTTCTATTCCGGGTTTAAGAGGAAGAGAGCCGAAAGAGATTTCGCTTAAAAATTTATCTAAAATTATACATGCCCGTGTGGTAGAAATTGTAGAGCAGGTTTTTGCTGAAATTAAAGCGTACGGACACGAAGATCCGCGTAAAAAATTAATTGCAGGAATCGTTCTTACCGGTGGTGGAGCGCAATTGAAACATATTAAGCAATTAGTAGAGTATATCACAGGAATGGATACCAGAATCGGATATCCAAATGAGCATCTGGCAGGGAATTCAAGCGAAGAAATTTCAAGTCCGTTATTTGCAACAGCAGTCGGTCTTGTAATGAATAGTATCGAAAACAGTACACAAAGTGCTGTTAGAATGGAACTTGTAAATGAGCAGCCAAGAGTGGTCTACAAAAATGTTAACACTCCGCCGCAGCAAGCTGTACAGCAACGATACGAAGTGGAGGAAAACTACGTTGAAAGAGTAGAAACTTTCGAGAATCACAGAGAAGTCAGTAATGCCGTGAGCCAGGAAGAATCTACCGAAACAAAAATAAGAAGATCATTTTTTGATCGCTATGTCGATAAAATCAAAGATTTTTTAGACAACGCAGAATAAGTAAAATAAAAGAAGAGGATTACTTTTTGCCCCAAGTCAAGAAGTAAAAAATGTATTTAATAAGAATTTCAAAACCAAAAAGATGATGAGCAACTCAGAATTTGGAAGTATTTCATTTGATTTACCGAAAAACCAATCAAATGTAATCAAAGTAATAGGTGTAGGCGGAGGCGGAAGTAACGCAATCAACCACATGTTCAAGCAAGGTATTAAAGGGGTAGATTTTATCGTTTGTAATACAGACTCACAAGCACTTCAAAATAGTGCTGTACCAAATAAAATTCAGTTAGGTATGAACTTAACCGAGGGTCTTGGAGCAGGAGCAAATCCTGACGTAGGACAGCAGTCTGCTATTGAAAGTATCGCCGATATCGAAAAAATGTTAGACCGTGGTACTAAGATGGTATTTATTACCGCTGGTATGGGTGGAGGAACAGGTACTGGTGCAGCTCCGGTAATTGCACAACTGGCCAAAGAAAGAGAGATCCTGACTGTTGGTATCGTAACAATTCCTTTTCAGTTTGAAGGGAAAGTACGTCAGGAACAAGCACTTTTAGGAATCGAAAAATTGCGTAAGCAGGTCGATTCACTAATTGTAATCAATAATAATAAATTAAGAGAAGTATACGGAAATCTTGGCTTTAAAGCAGGATTCTCAAAAGCAGATGAAGTTTTGGCAACAGCCTCAAGAGGTATTGCTGAAGTGATCACGCACCATTATACTCAAAATATCGATTTACGTGATGCTAAAACTGTTTTGTCAAACAGTGGAACAGCGATCATGGGATCTTCTGTTGCCGAAGGTGAGAACAGAGCAAAAGATGCAATTATTTCTGCATTGGATTCTCCGTTGTTAAACGACAACAAAATTACAGGAGCCAAAAACGTATTGTTGCTTATCGTTTCTGGATCAGATGAGATTACATTGGATGAGATCGGAGAAATTAACGACCACATTCAGGCTGAAGCCGGATTTAACGCTAATATTATCATGGGAGTTGGTGAAGACGAAACTCTTGGTGAAGCTATTGCCGTGACAATTATTGCGACAGGTTTTGATGTTGAACAGCAAAACGAAATTGTAAATACAGAACCTAAAAAAATCATTCATACGTTAGAAGATGAGCAAAGAAGCGTTCATAATTTAACGAACAGAACGCTAACTTCTTTTGATTTAAATGCAGAAACAACTAGTGCTTCATCAGAACAAAAAATTGTTTTTGAGTTGATGGAAGATACGGTTGCTCCCGTAATAGCTCCTCCGGTTACTCCGGTGCCTGTTGCTCCTACAATGAATCAGGAAGAATTAGTGGTAATGTCAGAGTTTATCAAAAACCTTGATGTAACTTTCGAAATCGTTTCGCCAATTACAGATATCGATTTTAAAATTTCGACACCGGAAGTTCCCGCTTTTCAGGAAATAAAACCTGTTCAGCAAAGAGTTTTCGAAAAAGAAGAACAAACCACTTTTTCATTCGATTTGCCTCTTTTCAGAGCAGAACCGGAAGTGAAAAAAGAACCGGCAGTTTTTGAAGACAATAAGATTTTGTTCGAATTGACAAGTGATACCCGTAATATCAAAGTAAACGATCCGGTACAGTTTGTTCCGGTAACTGAACTTTCGGATAACGGAATCATCAAATATTCGCTGGAAGAATACATGGAAGTTGAAAATGACCTGATCACTTCAAAACCGGCTGAAAAAGTAATTGAAGACGTTGTTCCTGAAGAACTGAATATTACGTTGAAACCAAGAGTTGATTTTGCTCAGGAGCCAGCTTTTACAACAACAGATCATGTTTCCCCGCTGGAATTAACAATCGAAGAAACGTTACGTCTGAGAGCAGAAGAAAGAAGAAAGAAACTAAAAGAATTTAATTATAAATTCCATAATAATGTTTCCAGAATTGATGAACTTGAAAAAGAACCTGCTTACAAAAGATTAGGTATCGATCTTTCAAATACACAGTCAAATACAACCAATTCAAGAATCTCTGTGGGTACTGACAGTAATAATGATTTGCAATTGCGTTCAAATAATTCATTTTTGCACGATAACGTAGATTAATATTAGAATCACAATATCAGGATAACCCGAAAATTGGATTTAATTTTCGGGTTATTTTTTTTATCTTCGCACAGAATTTAGAAATTTGACTTTAAAAGTGTTTATATTTAACAAATATTGTCACCCTGAGCGAAGTCGAAGGTTAATTACCTAAAAAGGCTTCGACTAAGTTTATCCTGAGCAAAGCCGAATGCAAATGATTAAGGTATTAAAGAAGTTATAATTTCAGGTAAATAATCAATCGATAAGCGTTGCTGCTTATTTAAATAAAAAAACAAAATGAGTTTACAAATACAAATCATGGATGAGATTAAAACAGCCATGAGAGCAAAAGATACCGTAGCATTAGAAGCATTAAGAGCCATTAAATCTGAAATGTTACTGGCAGCAACGGCTTCCGGATCTAAAGAAGAATTAACGGAAGACGATGAAGTTAAATTATTGCAGCGATTAGTAAAAACGCGTAAAGAAAGCGCCAGAATTTTTACAGAACAAAATCGTCCTGACTTAGCGGAACCTGAATTGGCTCAGATTGCTGTAATCGAGAAATTCTTACCTGCACAATTAAGCGAAGAAGAAGTAGAAGCTGTAATTGCTAAAATTATTGCTGAAACCGGAGCTTCAGGAATTGCTTCAATGGGTAAGGTTATGGGATTAGCTTCTGCACAATTAGGCGGAACTGCTGAAGGAAAAACAATTTCTACAATCGTTAAGAAATTATTAGTTTAGTAGAAATTTCAAAAAAACTAGAAAATTCCAAATTCCAACTTGGGATTTGGGTTTTAAAAAAATTGAAATTTTCACAATATTGACTGCGTAGTTCAACTGGATAGAATATCAGATTTCGACTCTGAGGGTTGCAGGTTCGAACCCTGTCGCGGTCACTAAAAACCTATTTCGTAATGAAATAGGTTTTTTTTATGGCTTTTTATAAAAGTAATGGTGAATGGTTTTGCGGTTAAATGGGCAGAATTATAAACTATTTAGAATATTCTCTTTATTGTGCCTTCGGGAATTTTCAATGTAAATGATTGTTTGCGTTTACTCTGGAATCACTTATGAAATTGTTCCAGACATTTAAAGGAATTATATACGATGTCTGATAACTCGTATCAAAAATAAAGGCTTTGTCTTTTACTCTTAAAGTATCAACATTGAACCTTTTTAATCTTTTTTTTTGCTTGAATAAATCGATTATATAATGAGTTTGTGGACAACAGCAATATCCTCCGTTTCTTGTTGAATCAAACAATGAATCAAATTCTTTTATTTTTTTTACATCTAGAATTCTATCTATTCTAACAAGTTTGGTAGTGTCCTGCGAATCAGTATCTTTAATTTTATATAGAGAAATTTCTATTTTATCCATTTCTTTTCGTAACTTTTTAAAGTAGTTTTCATGATAGTGTAGAACTAAATCTCTTTTATTTGTATTATGCTCTTTCTTTGGCTTTACAACTTCATCTTTTTTATTACAAGAGCTGGATAATATGGCAACACCAATAATAATTACTTTTTTAAGTTTAATCATATGTATAAAATTTATGAATTAAAGTTGATTTTTCGTTTTTGTAAGTGCTAATATATAAACTATATTTTTACAAGTAGAATTGTTTTTTTGGACTCAATTATTAAACAACAAATTTCTCTATAGTATGTAAATAAGTTTAAATAAACTTTTAAACCTGAAGTCTCCCACAATTGACATTTAAAACAAATTCTCGTTTTATTTCCTATATTCGTTTTACAAAATCTACAGAACCAAAACTTCAATGAAAGAAAAAATAAAAATCCTGCAGATTGTTCATCTTGCCGTTAGCGCCGGAGTGAGTATTGCTTACTTTCTTGTAGAACAGCCTTCTATGGCACATCTGAAAATTCCAACTATTGATGCTTCATCTGCAATCTATCTCATTATACCAATTGTAGCTTTGTTGGTGAGTAATCTAATGTTCAAATCACAATTAAAACAGACCGATCCCGAATTAAAACCCGAAGAAAACTTACCCATTTACCAAACGGCTTCCATTATGCGCTGGGTGATTCTGGAAGGAGCCGCTTTTATCATATTGTTCCTGAAACCTGATTTCCTGCTGGCTGGAATACTATTAATTGTATATCTTATTGCGTTAAGGCCAACGGAAGAAAGAGTGATCAGTGATATCAAAAACAGAGTATAATAAAAAGCAACCGAAAGCACGTTTATCATTATGCCATTCTACATCAACAGCGAACATTTACTTAAAGAAATAGAATATCCCCTGAGATTTCAGCCTGCAAATTTGCTCAAAAGTGCTGTTGTTGTTTTTGTTACGCTCTTGGTTTTTCTTTTGCTGTTTACCCCATTTGGAGTGTATGAACCCGAGCATAAAATGAATTACTTTTTTATCTGTGGTTTGCATGCTTTTTCGCCTGCGTTGCTTTTCGTTGTTTATTTCTCCATTGTCAATTATTTCATAAAAGGAAAAGATCAATCTCATAACTGGAACTTGCTCAAAGAATATCTCAATATTGGAGGTTTTCTTATTTTATCAGGTTTGGCCAGTTTCTTAATGCGTGATCTCATCTACAATAACTCGGGTAATTGGTCGCTTCTTTATTTATATGAAGAAATCAGAAACTGTTTTATTGCCGGGATCTTCTTTTACTTTTTCCTTAGAGTGGTAAGTTTTTATTTTCAATCACAGAAAGGAGCACCATTTGTGCTTCAATTTCAGCCACTCCAAACTGAGCACGATAAAAAAGAGATTCCAGCCATACTTTTCATCAATACACAAGTAAAGCAAGATGATTTTAGTCTGAATATAGACGATTTATTATTTGTAAAAGCAGACGGAAATTATATCGAATTAACAAAGTCAGTCCATACTAAAATAGAAACGGAATTAAAAAGAATTTCCCTCACCCAATTTGAAAAGCAAATTTCGGCCTATCCTCATTTTTTCAGATGCCACAGAACCTATTTAGTCAACATGTTCAGGATTCAAAAAGTCACCGGAAATTCACAAGGATATCTATTATCGTTTGCAGATACCAACGAAAAAATCCCGGTCTCCAGAAAACAGCTGGACAGTTTCAATAGCTGTTACCAACGCCTCAGACAGCGTTATATAGCTTAACCTTGTTGTTCATCACAAAAGCTAGTTGCTGATAACAACCCCGGGTTACAAGCCTTTTTCTTGTTGTACGTTTGCGGCAGTCAACCGATAGCCGGTTGCAAAATAACGGTAAAAACAAACCATCATGTCATCAGCAATTTCGACTTCCGGTTCATCACACAAATTAGTATACATAGACAATATCAAAATAATACTGACGATATTGGTCATTCTGCATCACACCGTTATTACCTACGGAGGTTCAGGCGGCTGGTATTGGGTTCAGAAAACAAGTTGTTTTGCAGCACTTGTTCCAATGACCATGTTTGTCAGTATAAACCAGTCCTTTTTCATGGGCTTTTTCTTTCTGCTTGCCGCTTATTTTACCGAGTCCTCCTATCTCAAAAAAGGCACCGCTAGATTCATTACAGACCGATTGGTCAGGCTGGGAATACCGTTATTGTTTTATTCCTTTGTACTTTCTCCGATATTGAGCTATTTGGTGTATTATTTTGCAAAAGGGGATCATATTACCTTTCTTCAATATCTTTCAGGCTACGACAGCTGGATCGATTTTGGGGTAATGTGGTTCGTAGCGGCATTGTTGGTTTTCACGATGCTCTATGTCTTCGTGCAGCAGTTTGTCAAAACCGATTTTAAAAAAGCAATTCCCGCTCTAGGAGCATTTAAAATACTGGCATTTGCAGTTGTATTAGGAACAATCAGTTTTATCGTCAGAATAGTATTTCCGGTTGGATGGGTTTTGGAGTCGGTTGGTTTTCAATTAGGACATTTTACACAATATATTTCCTTGTTTATAATTGGTATACTGGCAGCCAGAAACAATTGGTTAGATCAGATCACAGACCAGACCGGAAAACACCTGAAACAATCAATATGGTTATTTTTGTTGTTCTTTCCCATATTTTTCCTGATCCGTGCAAAATTAGACATGCCTGTTTCGTGGTATTCAGGCGGATTTCACTGGCAGTCGCTGTTGTATGCCGTTTGGGAACAATGCATCGGACTTTCCATCATAATCGTCTTTCTTACAAAAGGAAGAAAAAGCTGGAACCACACCTCCGGGTTACGCGCTAAATTATCCCGCAGTAATTTTGTCGTGTACATCTTTCATCCCTTGGTAATTGTAGGCTTAACGTTAATGATCAGAAACTGGCAAATCGATCCGGCCTTCAAATTCATTATCATTGCACCGATAATAGTCATCGCAAGTTATGTTTTGGGAGCATTGCTTTTGCAAATTCCGGGAATTAAAAAAATCCTTTAAAAGATTATCATAATCAGGGAGACAAAGAAGCAGTTTTTTGTCCCCATTTTGTTTAGGAGCTGATTCTGGCCATCCACTGTATCTTTTGTGGCCATCCCGAAGCCTCGGGACCGCCACAAAAGGATGCCGTTCCTGTCCGGGCTAGGGCATCATCGGAACAATTACATTAATTTTGGTTAGAAAAGTTACAGACAATCATCCCTTTCTGGAAAACAAATTCTCTACCACCCAGGCCGGGCCAATCATTAAAAACTGAAGATCTTTCAGGAAAGAAGGTTTTTTACCCTCAATGTTATGGCCGTAGAATTGTCCGATCCAGGCGATTACAAACACGCCGATTGAGAACGCCCATAAAGGTAAAACCTGTCCGATATAATAATTTATAACCAGACAAACAGCAGAAAGAATAGCAATCTTCATCGCCATCGCAACCGATAACCGAATGTAAAAAACAAGTACAAAAAGCAGCACAATAAAAGCCCAGTTTTCTATAATAGGGGCGTTTAATTGTAAAACAGAAGCAATAATACCACTCGGAATGCTCATTAATAAACCAACAATCGAAAAGTAAATCGCCGGAACACAGACATAATGAATCGCTTTGTTTTTTGGATTCTGATGACTTACTGCATATTCTTCAAACCATTGCTCTAATGTTCTCATATTTTTGGATTTAGGTATCTAACAAAGCTATTGAATATTTTGCATTTTTAGCATTAGGCCGGATAAAACTATGCAACAGAAATTTCGAGTAGATTTTTTGACGGCCAGATGTTCATCTTTCAAAGATTAAATAGATTTTAAGGCAAAGAATCAGCCTGATTTATTTTAATAGGTAAAAACTTTTTTTGTAATTTTATTCCTTCACAGTAAGGAGTTGTAAAACACTGTTCCACCCCCAAAACAAAAAAAATGAAACAAAGTCTGATTGTACTATTAGTAGTGTTTTTAACGTCATGTTCCTCCTCAAAAATTATTGAATTGGGAAGTGCGACAGCCACAAAAGGGATGGATGTCTCGCAAAAAGCACAGGGAATTTATGCAACGTTATCAGAGCAGTCTGCTATTGATAAGTCGCAGCAGGACAAAGTAAAAGTGCTTACGCATCCAAGCCCTTCTACTATGGCATTACCGGACACCAAAGCCCCGGATTTTTCGAAACAATTACAACCAAGAATACAGGCGTATCAAAATTTATTTGAGGTTTACAAAGCATTTTCGCTTTTAGCAGACCCAAAGTATTCGGACAAAACAAAAGACGCGATGAAAGCCCTGCAGGATAGTTACGACGCAATCGAAAAAATGCCCGACTTACCGGCTGATGTCAAAACAAAACTGCCCAATGTTTTGAAAATGGTTGGAGAAGCCGTTCAGGCAAAAGAAGTGAAAAAAAATAATGAAATATTGTATGTCCTTTCCGAAGTGTATTTGGAGTTATGGAATGCCGATAAACAAACCTGGAACGAATATGTCGATCTGATTTATAATTCCTATGCTGAAGGGCTCAATACCGTTGATTCCAAACGGTATGATGTCAACAAAATTTCTCAGAGCAATTCCGAGCCTTATAGTGATAGTGCCACCATTATCCTGATGTACCGACTGCGAAACAGGGATGACATCCTGATGCAAAAAAATGATCTGAAAAAGCAACTCGTCACTTTCGGTCAGGCACTTGAAGAATTGAACAAAGCGCATGCTGAAATTGCCAAACAAAGCACAGATATCAGTACTGTTATTTCATCCTTAAACAAAATCGAAGAACTTCTAAAAGACAAGTAAAATGCAGGAAGAATTAAAAAAATCATTATCAGAAGCGATTACCCAGTTTAATAACAGAAGAACACAGCTTTTGCAGGATGCCTTTACGGAAGGAGGAGAACCTGCACTGGATAAACTGGTAGAAGAATACGATGCACTTCGGGATGCGTATTTTGAAATTCTGAAAAGGGAACTGGATCAAAACAATCCCCGTTACACCCAGCTCACCACTGCGACAAAAGAAGAAGCCGACAATTTGGCCAAGAGCCTGAAAAAACTCAATAATGTAAATGAAATCCTTGCTTTAACCACCTCGGTTATTAACCTGGTCGGAAGGGTTTTAATTGTTTTGACCCTATAGCAAAATGCTTCTGTTTGAAAGATAAGGAGTTACAAAACAAAGAATAATCTATCCTGAAATTCATTCGAAATTGTGAATATCTATTTTGGGATTTGTCGATTTTATGCCCGTTAAAATCTATCTTTGGCAACCTTAAAAAACAGAACAAATGAGCGCAATTTGGTACGAATGCAAAGTAAAATATAGAAAGACCGATGAGACTGGAGGACAAAAAGTTACTACAGAGCCGTATTTGGTAGACGCTGTGTCTTATACAGAAGCAGAAAGCAGAATCAATGAAGAAATGGGGGCGTATGTGAGTGAAGAATTTAAAATCACCAATATAAAAGTGGCGAATTACGCCGAGATACACCCGTTTGAAAATGCTGATCGCTGGTTTAAGTCAAAAGTTACGCTAATGGCTTATGACGAAGAAAGCGGTAAAGAAAGAAAAACCAATATGTATCTTTTGGTTCAGGCCAACGATGTAAAAGAAGCCTATGACAATACCATTACGGTAATGAAAAATACAATGGGAGATTACACTATTCCTGCTATTTCAGAGTCGCCGATTATGGATGTTTTCCCTTATTTTAGCGGAGAAGAAGGAGAATTAGAACAATTGGAAAGATTCAATGCACTAAAAGCTTCAAAACCGGAACTGGTTGCTGTTGGTGACATGGGAGAAACCGTAGAAGATCTTATTGAGGTTGAAAACGAATAATTCACAATATTATACAACAAAAAAGAGAACTATTTGGTTCTCTTTTTTGTTTTTACTTATAAACGTAGTTGCATTTAACGCTTATTTCTCATTATACTCAAAAACACTATCCCATAATGCATCAATCTTCACGAGGGCTTTATCCAGAGCGATAACTTCCCATTTTCCGTTTGTTTCTAAACCCAGGCCAATATTTTTTAGCTTGTCTAAAGCATCTTTTACATCAAAATCAAGGTCAGCATGAAACTTAGTCCTGAACCAGGATTCAATTTGATGATCGAGTTCTTCCGCAGTGATCGGATTTGGACTACGGTCTAAAAAAGCATAGGCGAGTATCGTTTCCTTAAGCACTTCTTCTTCCGAAGAATTTAAGAGCGAATAGAAAGCACCGCTGTTGTTTCCGAGATTCTTAAAGTAAAGACTGTCAGAAAGCATTTTTCCGTATTTGATTTTTTTATTGATAAAGTTGCTGTACTGGCGAAACAAGTAGGCAGACAAGATTCCCAAAGCAATTAAACCCTGATTTAGCGAAGCTTTACTGTTTAACAAATCAATTGCTTCACCGGACTGATACGCTGCGTACATACCAATTAAAGCCGGAATTACGGTGGTACTCAATAAAGAGATGCCGCCTCCGATTCCAGGAACCCAGAAGAATAACTTATCTCTGGTAGACATTCTCGGAATGGCATTAGGAAATATCGTTTCAAGATCGTTTTTAGGAACCCGTTTAAAAATCTTTAATCCGATGGACCCCGGATCAACAGGCATTTTTCCTAGTTTTACTTTCTTTTCTTTCAGATAATCGGCTTCGTTATAGTTCAGGTAAATCATGACGCGGTCATAATATTCGACTTGTATTTCCTTTTTCCAGAAAATAAATTTCTTAACCGTTTCTTTCGCTTTATGATGTCCGCGAACGTACAATTCATAATCTTTAAAAGCATTAAAATCAATAGAAAGATTCAGGCCAATCAGATCAGATTCCTTAAAAGCCCTGTCTAAAGTTTCCTGATCTATGCGGGTATAATTTCCATGTTTTAAAACTGTGAGAAGAGTTTCCTTAAACACCGAAAAATCACTTTTACCAATAAACGCTTCCCGCTCTTTCGGACTCAGGTCGGGATCGAATAAAGCATAATGCTGCTTCAGATTCCGGTTCAGGTTAAAAGCCTCGTAATGAAAGTAGTGTTCGACAATATCGAAAAGCTTTTTAAAATCATCAACCTTTTTTTTGTCTTCAGAGAACGTGGCTATTTGTTGTTCGAGCAAGAATTCCTTGTTAAACGGAATATAATTTTCTCGTGTCATATTCAGTTGGGGACTTTAATGAATGGGCTGTGTTTTAAAAATAAGAAGGTACGAATTACAAATCTGAATTATCTGCGTTATCTGTTTTTTCTGAAACTTTTGGTAGTAGTGGTTCCGTATTGACAATTCTAAAACGCCCGGGATATTTTCCCCAGATGTTTTTTTTGTTGCCATAATAGTCCATGTATTCTTCACAAACAAAAACGGCATGTGCTGTAGACCAGGCCACAACGCCGCAATATTCACTTCCGGATAGTCGCTTTAAGGGTAGTATTTGTTTGTCTTTTTCGAAACCCAAATATTTATAAATGGTAGGGGTATATACTTCACCATCTTCCAAATCCTCCAAGGCCTTGTCAAAAGTCGACTCCCGGTCGATAATTTGTTTGTATTTGGCCATCACGGCATAGGTCAGTATGGCGTAGTCTTTTATTCTTTTGCTTTCTTCATTCGTTTTGATAAATACAAAACCGGCAGAAAACTGAGCTTTCTCCAGTTCGTCCTTTTTCAGCTGAAAGGAAGCGTTGTTTTTTAATCGGATATAAAAGAGACTGTCCGCTGTTTTTTCGGCTGTATAAAGATTATCCAGTCCGTAAATATTTAAAGCGGCCTTAATAAAAGCAATCGAAGAACAGTTGGTGCGTTCTCCCTGTTTAAAACTTTCGAATATTTTATCTGAACTCAATTGCGAGTAACAAGTTGAACAGGCAAACGTTAAAAATAAAAATGTTAAAAAAACAGCTTTCATTGTTCTAAGATTTTATAATTTTTTTCCTCCTGATGACTTTCGGAAAATAGATTTTACAAATCTATGAAAATCAACTAATAGTTGGTGGTTTTACTTCTTAATTTTTGAAAGATTACCAATTGATAAAAACCTGAAAAAAAGAGCAGGGACAGAAAAGCGTTTGACACTTTTTTCAGGAGAATTCCACCCAAATTTAGGTTGCATCGAATCAATTAACAACACTTATCAATTGGTTCCCTACAGTTATCAATTGGTGTATCAAACTACAAAAAATATTCTTTTACTTTATAAAAAGAACACCTTTTAAGCCTTAGCTGCAGCAGCTTAAAAGGGCGTTTTTGTTCAGAAAAAATCAAAACAATAACCTAAAAGAATTACATGATGAAAGAAAATTTTAAGAGAGCAGCAGGTGTTATTACTGTTGTGCTGATTGCTGTCTTTTTTACAAGATGTCAGCAGGAAGATGAAGAAGTAGGTACGCAGGGCACAACATTGTCTTCCGCCAAACAATGGTTTAAAGAGTATGAGGCAAAAGGAGATAATTATGTTTACCTCCAGAACCTCCTTTACGATTGGCCGGGGGCGATCGTGAAACAAGCTGAAGACGGGACTGAAATGATTGTGGTCCCGATAAAAGAATTAAAAATAAACCAGTCAGAAATCTGGCAACAGCGCTTATATCTCTATAAATTACCCGATGGCAGCTACAAGGCCTCAGTGGTTGAAATCTATCCCGACAAAGCCGCCCCACAAGAGGACCAGTCTATGGAGGGCGGAAATTTTAACGGATATATCAGCGTCTGGGATCTCAAGAAAGGTTTTGTAAAAGCAGCTCAATTTAAAGACAATCACGCGGTGGAAGACGGAATTGTAGAAGTGTTGCCCAGAGAAGATAAGACAACTTACAGGGCACCTTCTCTTAATCCTTGTGGTGATGGCTGCAATGATGGGGCAGGTGGGGGCAACCCAATTCAAGTGCCAAGAATACTACCAACCGAATTAAGAGAAGTTGTTAAGATTAATTCTTATACCGGACCTAAACCTAAATTGGGAACTCCTGTGGCCTACTATGGACCACGTTCTCCTGTAATTGGAGGAACAACTCCCGGGGGTTATACCTCACCTGGTGGTGGAAATGGAGGTGGTGGTTCTGCTCCTCCTCCTGCGACGGCGTTAAATCCATGTGATAAAATGAAAATACTAATGGCTAACCCTAATTTTATTGTTAAACTAGAGGAACTTCTTAAAAAAACAAATTTGAAAGTTGAGTCTGGATATTCGCAAAGTAAAAATGGTCCCTTTACACCCCTTACAGGAACTTCAAGTACGGAAAATTCAGATAAGATAAGTCTTGCATCAGATGCGAATACAGTAGGCTATATCCATACCCATCTTGACCCCTATGAAAGAGTACTGCCAAATGGTGAGACACAATCTGTAGCGCCGATAAAAATGTTTTCTCCCGGAGATGTGAAACAATTTGTAATTTTGCTTCTTAATGCCAGTAGGAACAACATTCCTATTGATAATATTTACGGAACAATGGTTTCCAGTTCAGCAACATATCAACTGAGATTTACAGGAAATATAGCTGATGTTAGTTTAAAAGGCGGTAGTATGAATTGGGACGCATTAGATGACCTCTATAAAGTAGCAATGAGAGGAAATAAAGAATTGGGTTTTTTAAAATTTTTAAATGAACAAATAGGGATTAACGGTATTGAATTGTATAAAATTGAAGCCTCAGGAAATTCTCGAAAAACATTGGATACTAACGGAAAAGTATCAACTATTAATTGTAATTAAAATAAACATGAAAAAAATATTCATATTAGGAATTATTCTGCTATTTGCATTATCCTGCAAAGCACAAACAATTGAACCTATCGAAAAAGCGATCGACTACAGAACATCAGAAAATGGAATACCAGACAATACTTATTTAAAAGACATTAATAATTTACTTAATAAGTATGTAGGCACTTGGAAAGGTAGTTATGAAGGCAAAAACTATACGCTTTTTATAATCAAATATACTTCAAAATTTGATAAAATAACTGAAGACATATTGTTGACACGTTATTTAATTACGTCTTCAAATGGTACTGTATTGGAAGATACTAGAAATGTACCGGACAACAATACTTATGTGATAAAAGGAAATTATTTCAGCAAGGATTTAACTTCGTATGCATCAGATTTTACTGGTAAAAATTCTCTGTGTGGAAATGCAGGAACAGTATTTATTCGTACCAAAAATGCAGCAAATACACTAATGTCATTGGGTTTTGAGCCAAATAAAATCATGATTTCTGAGAAAACCTGTCCCGGTTTTAAATTAGCAGAACTCACATTTCCACGTCAGAACTCAATAATGCTTACCAAACAATAGTTTGTGTCTAAAATCCTCAAATATTCTTTTATACTTGAGGATTTAAAAAAAATAAGACTATGAAAAAGATAATAATAGGATTAACCATAATTTTAATTACTCTATCATGCAAAGCGCAACAGATCGTAGCTTTAGAGACAAAATTAGATGAAGCCCCGGTAGGAACATATTTTAAGGATAGTAATGGTTTACTTACTAAATATATCGGAACATGGAAAGGTACGTACGAAAATAAAAATTACACTTTTATAGTAACACCATACAAAAAGGAGTTCAGGGGCGTCTTTAGTGATATACTATCAATACGTTATTTAATCACTTCAAATACAGGAGTTATTTTGCAAGATACCAGAAGTTTACCAGATGGCAATAATTTAGTAATAGCAGGCTTATATTTTGGTAAAAATTTTGGTTATTATGTATTAAGTTATATTGGCGAGAATTCACAATGCGGTCAAACTGGCGATCTTTTCATTTCTACTTCAAAAGATAATAAACAAATGAAGTTATACTTAGCAGCTTATCAGGATATAATAGATGGTAGTAAATGCCCTAAAGTAGCAGAGCAAATATTACCAACCAAATCAATGTTATTAAATAAACAATAGCAATAAATAAAAACAGCTTTCAATATTTTGAAAGCTGTTTTATTTACTTTGAAATTATTTTGACTTACCATATCAACCAAAATTATGAAAAATATTTTTTTAGTACTGATTCTTTCTTTGTTTTCATGCATAAATTATGCTCAGAATAAGCCTTTTATTCTTGAAGATTATGCGATCAAAGTAAGAGCGATAAAATCGGATCATAATAAAGTATTATGTAGTGATACAACAAATTGTAAACGGATAGGTTTTGTCGCAGATTTTGAGGTAATTAACGATGTTGACATCAAAAGGTTTGGTAATAGAATTTATGCCATCGACATTTGTTATAACTATCCTGGAGATGGTGTTTTTAACCCCGAGCAAATTTGGGATTTAAAAATATCCGAGCAAAAGTATTATTTGAAAGAAATCAAAATAGTTAATGAAGAATTGCTTTTCAAAAATGTTGGCGGCAAAAAATATTACATAAGAGATTTGTCTCGAAAATATATCTTATATGAACCATTAGTAAAAAAGGATAGATAAAGCAGTGATTTTATTTTTAATATATATGGTATTTATTATGTAATAAACTATATGCAGACAAATTATCAAGTGTCATTAATTATATTAATGATTACTCTAAAACATATGACTTAAATAATTATAATTGTAGTGACTTTGCAATAGGTGCTGCAGAAAAAGGAGGGTTAAAATTACTAAAGACTACCGGTTCCTATAATGCGGTTATTGTGAATTTTAAAGGACGTAATCCTGGCGATTTAGGTAAAGATATTAGAAATATGAATACACCTGGTGGTGCAACAAAAAGTGTAACAAAAGGGAATGCCCCGAAAAAGAAAGGAGGATGCTAAAATGAAAATAAATAAATCTATGTTACTAGTTATATTGTTATTGATAACGGTTAGTTCTGTAAGTCAAAACAAAACGGAGGAGAAATTACTTGTAAACGATTTTGTAAAAGCAGTTTTTTTTGAAAAAAATACAGCAAAGTCTATTGCTGACAGTTATATATATTTTGAACCAATCAATAATACAAAGTATTCTCTTTCGCAAAGAGTAAAAATTCTTGATAAACATTTGAAAAAAATAAAGGAGGAAAAAAGCTCATTATTGGATGCTGCAGATTTCTATGTTATAACATACAATGACTATAAAGGCGATAAAGTTGTTTTTGAAAAAAGAACAGATAATGTTTTTATTTTAGTAAGCAAGAATAAGCCTATAATGTATTTTTCTTTGATAAATGATAAGATAATTTCCTTCGATTATATTATTAAAGGTAACGAAGGCTTGTTCATAAGTTACTAGTATTATAACTCAATATTCACGAGCGGGACGCTCGTGCCAGCAGTGGGGATAATTTAACTCCTAAATAAAAAGAAACAATTTATGTATCCTCCGACAGATTTCTGTAAGTATTTTATAATATTTGTTTTAGAAAAAACACATCAAAATACTTTATTTAAATACAAGGTAGATTGGGAGTATAATCTATTTTAACAATAATAAATTTCTATAATTTTAAAAACACATTTTATGAAACTTCTTGTTCATTATTATTTTAGGGCAGTCTGTTTTTTGTTCCTGACGGCAAAAGTATTCGGCCAGGCTCCGGCAACGGAAAATAAAATAACGTATTTAGACGCTGCATGGGCAGAGACAAACAGTGAAAACTATCAGTATATTAGGCTGGTTGAAGATTATTACTCTGATAAAAAACTGTATAAAGTTAAAGATTACTATAAATCAAAGACTTTGCAGATGATCGGTACGTCATCAAGTAGAGATAATATAATTGAGGAAGGACAATTTATCTACTATTATGAAAACGGGAATAAGGAATTAACAGTTAGCTATTTGAATGGAAAGAAAACTGGAAAAGAATTTTCATGGTATGAAAACGGAAATGTAAAATCTGAAATTGAATATTTTGAAAACACAGGTGGACAACACCTATTTAAGATAAACAATTACTGGAATCCTCAAAAAGAGCAAAAGGTAACGAATGGTAATGGTGACTATGAATATAGTAAAGGCCATTTTGAACAAGGAGGAAAAGTAAAAAACGGATATCCTGATGGGATCTGGAAAGGAAAAAATATCGATCAGAAATATAGTTTTACAGAGAATTATGAAAATGGGAAGCTGGTATCTGGAGTTAGTATTGATAGTCTGAATGTTGAGCATTCTTACAATGTTGTAAATCAGGGTGCAGTCCCCAAAAAAGGTATAGAATCTTTTTATACTTATGTAGCAAGGGAAATGTCAACATACATGATGAACTTTGAGGGCTTTAACGGACAAAAAATGCTTTTGAGTTTTATTGTAGCGAAAGACGGCAGCCTGACTGAGCCTAAAATAATACGAGGAGTTCACCCCATGCTGGATGAGAAGGCAATGAAAATAATAAAGAAAGCAAAAAAATGGAACCCTGGACTTGTAAGAGGTATGCCGGTAAAATTTCTTTATTCATTACCGCTAACATTAGGAGAAAGCAAGCCGTAAGGAATAATTTAATTTTAAACATAAAAGAGGATGTCAAATTTGGCATCCTCTTTTTGTATGAGTTAAATCCCTGTATCGTGCAGTTCTGTCATTTAGACGAAGGAGAAATCTTCGCAAGTAACTCCATTTCAGTATGTATAAAACTTTGTCGAGCTTCTAACGGAGATTTCTCCTTCGTCGAAATGACAAATATTGTGGATAAGTATTGTTTGTCATGCAGTTCTGTCATTTCGAGGAACGAGAAATCTTCGCAAGTAACTCCATTTCAGTGGGTATAAAACTTTGTCGAGCTTCTAACGGAGATTTCTCCCTTCGGTCGAAATGACAATATTGTGGTTAAGTATTGTTTGTCGTGCAGTTCTGTCATTTCGAGGAACGAGAAATCTCCGCAAGTAACTCCATTTCAGTGGGTATAAAACTTTTTCGAGCTTCTAACGGAGATTTCTCCCTTCGTCGAAATGAAAAATATTGCGGATGAGTATTGTTTGTCGTGCAGTTCTGTCATTTCGAGGAACGAGAAATCTCCGCAAGTAACTCCATTTCAGTGGGTATAAAACTTTTTCGAGCTTCTAACGGAGATTTCTCCCTTCGGTCGAAATGACAAATATTGCGGATAAGTATTGTTTGTCGTGCAGTTCTGTCATTTCGAGGAACGAGAAATCTCCGCAAGTAACTCCATTTCAGTGGGTATAAAACTTTTTCGAGCTTCTAACGGAGATTTCTCCTTCGTCGAAATGACAAATATTGTGGTTAAGTATTGTTTGTTAGGGGCTCCCTTCGGTCGAAATGAAATGTGTGACTAACTATTGAAATGCATCATCAGCGAGGTTTGATAAAGAAGCGATGACGTGAAATCAGTTACCTGACTATCAAAAACAATCATCAATGGCGTTCCCCAACGTATAAGGATACGTTCGATCAGTCGTGATTGGCGTTCCGCAGTTGTCGAATGGGGTTTTAAACGTCAAAATATACGTTTGGGTACGCCAAAAATGCCTCTTAATACGCCAGGATTGGCGTTCCGAACGTATCGGATGGGTTTGCTAACGCCAAATAATACGTTGCCGGACGCCAATCCTGCCTGTCAGAACCCGAATGATAGGTCATAGCACCTCAGAGAAGCACCTTTCTAATAAAACAGCCTCCCCGGATTTTACGCTGGAGAGGCTGTTTGTTATTCTTTCTTATTTACGGTAGGATCGTCCGGTTTATTTTCGTTTGCTGGGGTTGTTTTTTTAAAGAACTGTGCCAACTCATTTACTTTGACCTGAAAACCAGCGGCTTTTGTGCCGACTTTGTATTTACTGAAATCATAATCGGTAAGTGCGGCCTGATAACAATCGAAATCGTGCAGGATTTTATTGTTTTTAAGGCTGCTGGCCAGACTTTCTAAACGGGAGATGATACTTTGAAGAAACTCTCTCGAGTCCACATCATTCTGAAATTCGACCCAGTCAATATCCGGACTGCTCAAAGCAGGCTGATTGGTTCTGAAATCTTTTACCTTGTTGATTACAAGTTTGTTTTGCTCGTTTACACTACCGTACTTCGTTCGCTCTTCGGGTGTAAGATTCTTGAATTTTGCGGCAAGAGAACCTTCAATAGTGGCCAGAGCGTTTGCTACAATAGTTTTTTCCTGTGCAGTGTAGTGCAGGGAATTTAAATTTTCGATTGCCATAGTTTATGGTTTTAATTAAAAATAATTGAAACAGTAAACTAAAGGTCAATTAAGGAATTGAACAGCCTTAAAAAGGCATATTTATAATAAAATAGGACAAATTAGCAAGATTTAACAATTATTTGAAAAAACTATCCAGTAAAATCTGGTATTTTCTTCCTACCGGAATAATTTCATTATTACACATCGTTAAGGTTTTGAAAGTCGTAGTGGTCACTTTATTGATGTTTACAATATAAGAACGATGTACCTGAAGAAAATTAGCGCTGTCTATTTCTGCCGCAATGCTCGAGAGCGAACCGTAAATAATGAGTGGCAGATTGAGCCTTGCGCTATAGAGTTTCATATAATTGCCTAAGCTTTCAATATACAGAATATCACTCAGAAGAATATCCGTCATTTGGCCGTTTACACGTTGCGAAAGCATTTTTCCGTTAGGTGTAGTCCCTTTTTTAATCGTATTTCCGGAAAAGTAAATCTTGGCTTTTTCGATGGCTTTGGCAAACTTATCAAACGAAATGGGTTTGAGTAAATAATCGATCGCATCGTTTTGGTAAGCCGAAAGAGCGTAGTCAGAGTATGCCGTCGTGACAATCGTAAGCGGGCGATTGGGCTGTAATTCCATCAATTCAACACCCGAAATTACGGGCATATTGATATCCAGAAAGATAATATCGTAGTTGTTTTCGTTGAGCATTTTTACCGCTTCCATTCCGCTGAAGGCACTTCCGGAATGTTCCAGTTCGTCAAACTTCGAAATGTGCGATGCGAGCGCCTTGTGTGCCGGCGATTCGTCATCTATTATGAGACAGCGGTAGGTAAGTGCCATATGTTTAATTTTACAATAAAGGTATTTTTTTCTTTTTTACAGCTCAGCTCATGTTTTAGTCCGTACACTTCAAGGCGCCTTTTCAGGTTTTCAATTCCAATTCCGGTGCTTGAAAGCCGCGAACCGGAATCCAGATAGTTGTTTTTTATGGTAAAAGACAAATTCTGGCATTTTACCTTCAAATCAATATGGATAAAAGGTTCCGGCATTTCTGCCGAAAATTTAACGGCATTTTCTACCAAAGGCAAAAAGAACAAGGGCGGAATATCGATGCTGTCAACAGTACCTTCAAAATTTTGGGTAATCACAAGCCTTTCATTTCTAAAAGTATAATACTCCACATATTTTTTAATAAAATCGATTTCTTCATTTAAGAAAACATAATCTTTTTTAGTAGCTTCAATCTGATACCGAAGCATGTCTGAGAGATTCAATATCCTGTCCGGCACTTTATCAGGATCAGAGAGGGATTCTCCGTATAAATTATTCATCGCATTAAGCAGAAAATGCGGATTGAGCTGTTGTTTCAAAAACGAAAGTTCGGACTTGAAATTGATAAGATCCTTATTGGTCTGCGATATTTTTTTCATGATCCCTGTATGAAGTAAATAGAAAGCAATTCCGTTTATTACAAGGGATATAACCGGCAGGGTTTTGAATCTTCCTAAAAAGACGAGCGGAAAATACCAGCTCATAAAGTAGTAAAAAGCCACCCAGTAGAGGATCAAAAGGAAAAAGAATGTTTTAATTTTTTTTTCGAATAAAAAGGGCTTTATAATAAAAAGGTTAAAAAAAGTAATCCAGATCATGCACGGAAAATAGCCTATGGCAATTTTGTAGCATATATAAGTCAAGTCGTATCCCTCAAACTTTACTTCATCATAGGCACAAGCTAAAATAACTCCGAATATAATGGTATTAATGATGAGGTTCCGGAGGAAAAAATTCTGATAAATTTTAAGAATTGTCATAACGGCAAAATTAGGGTAATATTATAGTTTATAGGTATTTGTCAGCTGAAAATTATACGAACGCCGTTGGTATAAATAATACGCCATTGGTATAATTATGCTGTTATAATAAAAGGATCTCCATTACTTTTGATCCCGGGTTTCAATCAGCAATCCCGGCAACAATTAAACTTTACGCCAATTTATGAGAGCAAAAATCATTTCTGTATTATTTGTCTGTACATCGTTGCAAATTATGGCTCAGGAAAAAGAACCGGGTATGAAAACTTTTGCTAAAGCAATAACCGACAAATTCCCGGCCACCCGGACTTTTGATGTACAATACGAACAATTAGGCCCGGCCAATTATGATTCGGAGCTTTTTGGGAATGATTTGGAAAGAGGCAGAATTGAAAGTCACAGTCGACTAAAAGCAGCATTTAATATGCCGTTTTACGTATCTGATTCGAAGCGTTTTATTTTAACAGCTTCGCTTCGTTATAAATATGAAACCTACAATTTCGGAACTATTTATAATTATAATACAGCGACATCTTATACCCGGAATCAGGAGGATTTTCATTACTTCGCGGCGGCTGTAAGTGCGACCTATATGTCTACACTTTTTAAGAAGCCTATTATTTACAACGCAACCGCTACGGTAGACGGAAACGAGGAGAATGTGCAACGGGTAAAAGGTTTTGCAACCGCCAGTTTGGTGCTTAAAAGAACGGCCAGTACAACTATAACCATTGGAGCGCTGGCCATGTTAGATCCTTCAGCGATTATCCCGGTTACACCGCTTTTTACGTATAACCATAAGTTCGAAAATTCGAAATGGGATATTGATTTTATTCTTCCGCAGCGTTTGCTGTTCAGGAGGGAGCTTTTAGAAAATGGAAGAATTTCCTTAGGAACGGAGTTAAATTCAGAAAATTTTTACTTAAATTTAAATACCTCAAATTTAAAAGGAATTTATGAGTTAAACCAGCTGGAACTAAAATCGGGTATTACTTATGAATATCACTTCTCACCAAAGGTAATTGGCATGATAAAAGGCGGCGTGAATAACGTTTTAAGCACCAGAATTACCGAAAAGGGAGAACGAACCAATCGATATGTTTACGATCATAAAGAAGACACCCAGGGGTATTTTAGATTCGGAATATCGTACAACCCTTTTTAGAAAATTAGAATTACGGTTTTTTTAGTACTTAAAATAATTGATTATGGCAGTTGAGGTTTTTAAAACAAATGTTCAGAGAGAGCTGGACAAAAATTACATTATTGCAGTTATCCAAACTCAGTTTCCTGATTATAAAGTCAATTTTGACCTGGAGGATTGCGACAAAATCCTGAGAGTTGAAGGTGTTGCATTAGAACCCAAAAATATAATCGACTATGTCAATTGCCTGGGCTATATCTGTGTGCCTTTAGAATAATATTTATAACATACCGGAGGTATTTTTCCTGGTCAAAATCAGGGGAAAATACCCGTTTTTTATATAAAAGATTAATGATACTTTTGCTGTCATAATTTCTTCACCATACGTTACATTCAAGCCAGAAAAAGGCATCCAATAAATTATTATATGATTAGTTTTATCCTTTCGGTTGTATTGTTATTATTGAATCAGTTTTAAAAAGAACGGTTTCTTCCGGATAATAAATTTCCGGACTTTTTCAGTATTGAGAAGGTTTCTTCTGTTTATGCGCATAATTTTTTAAATTTGTGCTCTTATGAAAAAAGCCTACTCCCTCTTTGACTTTTCGCAAAAGGTTAATTATAAAAATGAAATTTTAGCAGGGCTAACCGTAGCCATGACCATGATTCCCGAATCCTTATCGTTCGCCATTCTGGCTGGTTTTCCTCCGTTGGTTGGTTTGTACGCTGCCTTTATTGCCGGTTTGGTTACCGCTGTTTTTGGCGGCAGACCCGGAATGATCTCGGGTGGGGCAGGAGCAACGGTAATTGTTCTGATCGCCCTGATGAAATCGCACGGAATTGAATATGTGTTTGCAGCCGTAGCACTCGGTGGAATCGTACAAATCTGTATCGGACTTTTTAAACTCGGGAAATTTATCAGACTGGTGCCGCAGCCCGTCATGTTTGGTTTTGTAAACGGACTAGCTGTTGTTATTTTTATGTCGCAGCTGGAACAATTTAAAACGGTTGTAAACGGGCAGGTTTCCTGGCTACAGGGCACACCGCTTTACATTATGTTGGGTTTGGTTGGTTTGACAGTGGGTATTGTTCTTCTTTTTCCTAAAATTACAAAAACAGTTCCGGCTTCTTTGGTTGCCATAATGGTGGTTTTCGCTATTGTACTTTTGTTTCATATCGACACCAAAACGGTAGAAGATATTGCTTCTGTTCAGGGTGGATTTCCGCCTTTTCATATTCCCAATATTGCTTTTTCTTTTGATACGCTTAAAGTAATATTTCCGTATTCGGTAATCGTTGCAGCTGTTGGTTTAACAGAAGGGCTGCTAACCTTAAATCTGGTGGACGAAATTACGGGAACCCGTGGAAACAGCAATCGGGAATGTATTGCCCAGGGAAGTTCGAATATCTTAAACGGTTTCTTCTTCGGAATGGGCGGCTGCCCGATGATTGCACAGACACTGGTCAATCTTTCGGCAGGTTCGAGAGCACGGCTTTCGGGAATAATTGCGTCACTGACCATTTTGATCATTATACTTTTTGGAGCTCCCGTAATCGGAAAATTACCAATGGCGGCTTTGGTCGGAGTAATGATGATGGTGGCGATAACGACCTTCGAATGGGCAAGTTTCAGGATTATAAATAAGATGCCCAAACACGATATTTTTGTTGGAATATTGGTTGCCCTCATTACAATTCTGCTGCATAATCTGGCCTTGGCGGTATTAATCGGAGTTATTATTTCGGCATTGGTTTTTGCCTGGGAAAGTGCCAAAAGAATCCGCGCAAGACATTTCACGGATGAAGAAGGTGTAAAACACTATGAAATTTACGGGCCTTTATTCTTCGGTTCAATAGCTGCTTTTATGGAAAAATTTGATATGCAGAATGATCCCAATCACGTGATTATTGATTTTAAAGAAAGCCGCATAGCCGATATGTCTGCGATTGAAGCATTAAATAATCTGACGAAAAAATACAGTCAGTTAAACAAAACGGTCGAACTGACGCATTTGAGTCCTGACTCCATCCTGTTACTCAAAAATGCCGAAGCAGTTATTACGGTAAATGTTATTGAGGATCCGACGTATAAAGTAGTTCACTAGTCAATTAGATAATGAGTCAATTAGAAAATTAAGCAATTAGAAAATTTTAAACATTATCTCATTTTCTCATTATCTAATTACCTAATTAACCCCTCCACTTCGCTGAACTTTCCATCCACTTCATCGATTTTTAATCCTAAGATATGGGCGATTAAAGGATAAACCGAAACGTTCTGAAAAGATCTGACTTCTTTATTAACTTTAAAAGCGGGGCCTTTTGCGTAAAAAATAGCCTGCATGTCTTTGTTTTTATTGTCGTATCCGTGTGTTCCTCCTTTTATATTTTGGTCTTTATCATTTACCAAACTATATCCTTTCTCGGCTTCAATGACAAAATCATGCACCCTTGGATTGGTGCCATAGTGCAATCTTTTTGGCAATTTTCCGGCTCTCCAGAATTTGATGTGCGGTACTTTTTTTAAAGCTACTGCGATGGAATCCTGACAACCGGGTTTGGCCTGCAAGCTCATAATCGGATTAATAACAGCTTTGTACCCTAACCATTCGGGTTTTAGATAGTCTAAAATGGCAACCTTTTTAGCATTGCTGATATCGGCCATTCCGTGATCGGAAACGATGATTAAATTGATTTGTTTTCCGATAGGCAATTGATCCAGTTTTGCAGACAATTGTCCCATGATAGAATCCATCTGAATGATTACTTTTTTATTTTCCGGAGAAAGCGGACCAAAATTGTGTCCGGTATGATCGGGCTGGTCAAAGTATAAAGTAATCAGATGAGGTCTTTGTTTTTCAGGAAGCTGCAGCCATTTTATTACGGTGTCAATTCGGCTTTCGTACGATACTTTATCGTCATACTTTTTGTAAATACCAGGTCTTTTCTGATCGGTATCTGATCCCGGCCAGAAAAAAGAAGCGGCTTTTACTCCTTGTTGTTCGGCAACATTCCAAATGGGGTTTCCGCCATAAAATCGGGAATCATTTTTAGCATTCGATGATAAGGAGAAGGATTCGTTAAGTTGAGCATCATAAAAAACGTTATTAATGATGCCATGATGGTCCGGGTAAAGACCTGTTACAATCGAATAATGATTCGGAAAAGTTTTGCTCGGATAGGAGGGTTTCATTGATTTTGCATGAACGCCTTCTTTGGCTATTTGCTTTAAATTCGGAAGATTAAATTGCTTACCATAATCCCAGCGAAATCCGTCCATAGAAACTAAGACTACGTAAGTATCTTTATTGGTCTGGGCCTGTGAAAACGTGGTTAGAAGTAAGAATGTAAAAGCTAATAGGTGAGTAGTGAATTTTCTCATTTTGTAATTTAATAGAACTGCAAAGATATTCATAACAGATTTTTTAATGAAAAAGGGAATGTTAAGTTTGCTACGAATCGCACGAATTTTCACGAATGTTTTGTGTGAAAATTTTTTAGCCACAGATGGAAGGATTAAATAGATTAATCTGCGGAAATCTTTTAATCAGTGGCTTAAAAAGTTTGCCGCGAATGTTTTGTGTGAAAAAGTTTGCCACAGATTAACGGATTAAATGGATTAATCTGCGGGAATCTTTAAATCTGTGGCTTAAAAAGTTTGCCACGAATTGCACGAATTTCCACGAATGTTTACGTAAAAAAAGTTTGCCACAGATTAACGGATTAAATAGATTGATCTGCGGAAATCTTTAAATCTTTGGCTAAAAAGTTTGCCCCGACCCGATCAATTGAAGGGAATAGGCGAAGCAATTACATGAATTTTCATAAATTTTTATACGCAATAAATAGAAAAAATAATTCGCGAAAATTCGTGTAATTCGTGGCAAAAAAAATCATTTTAATCTATAAAATCTGTGGAAAAAAAAACGCCAGATCAAATCTGGCGTTTATAAGTAAGAAGTGAAGAATGATTACATCATTCCCGGCATACCGCCACCCATTGGCATTCCGCCTCCGTTTTCTTCTTTAATATCAATTAGGGCACACTCAGTAGTTAAGATCATTCCCGCAACAGAGGCAGCATTTTCTAACGCTACACGAGTTACTTTTTTAGGATCGATAATTCCTGCTTTAAGCATGTCTACATATTCGTCAGTTTTGGCATTGTATCCAAAATCACCAGAACCTTCACCTACTTTTGCTACCACTACGGAACCTTCAAGACCTGCATTTTCAACAATAGTTCTTAACGGAGATTCAACAGCACGGGCTACAATCTGAATTCCTGTTGCCTCGTCAGCGTTGTCCGCTTTAAGATCTGCTAATGCGGCTTTAGCTCTTAAAAGCGCTACACCACCACCAGCAACGATTCCTTCTTCAACAGCAGCACGAGTTGCGTGTAAAGCATCGTCAACTCTGTCTTTTTTCTCTTTCATTTCAACTTCAGAAGCAGCACCAACATAAAGAACAGCAACACCACCGGCTAATTTAGCCAAACGCTCCTGCAATTTTTCTTTATCATAATCAGATGTTGTGGTTTCCATCTGACCTTTAATTTGGTTTACTCTGTTTTTGATGATATCAGCTTCACCAGCACCACTTACAATTGTAGTGTTGTCTTTATCGATAGAAACTCTTTTTGCGGTTCCTAACATTTCAATTGTAGTGTTTTCTAAAGTATATCCTCTTTCTTCAGAAATTACAGTACCACCCGTTAAGATGGCGATATCCTCTAACATTGCTTTTCTTCTGTCTCCAAAACCAGGAGCTTTTACGGCAGCAATTTTAAGAGCACCTCTTAATTTATTTACAACAAGAGTAGAAAGAGCTTCTCCGTCAACATCCTCAGCAATAATCAATAATGGTTTTCCTGATTGTGCAACCGGCTCTAAAACTGGTAGTAATTCTTTTAAAGAAGATACTTTTTTGTCGTATAATAAGATGTATGGAGAGTCTAATTCAACTTCCATTTTCTCCGGATTTGTAACGAAGTAAGGAGAAAGGTATCCTCTGTCAAACTGCATTCCTTCCACAACATCAACGTAGGTATCTGTTCCTTTAGCTTCTTCAACAGTGATTACACCTTCTTTACCCACTTTAGCAAAAGCAGTAGCGATCAAATCACCAATTACTTCGTCATTGTTTGCAGAGATAGAAGCAATTTGTTTGATTTTATCAGAATCACTTCCAACAACTTTAGCTTGTTTTGCAAGATCAGCAACGATAGCTTCAACTGCTTTATCGATACCGCGTTTCAAGTCCATTGGATTTGCTCCTGCAGCAACGTTTTTCAAACCTTCTTTTACAATCGCCTGAGCCAAAACTGTAGCAGTTGTAGTTCCGTCTCCTGCTAAGTCATTGGTTTTAGAAGCAACTTCCTTCACCATTTGTGCACCCATATTTTCTAATGGGTCTTTCAATTCGATTTCTTTTGCAACCGAAACTCCATCTTTGGTAACTGTTGGTCCACCAAATGATTTTCCGATAATTACGTTACGACCTTTTGGTCCAAGAGTTACTTTTACAGCATTTGCCAATGCATCAACACCACGTTTTAATCCGTCACGTGCTTCAATATCAAATTTTATATCTTTTGCCATTCTATTTTTGCTTTAGGCAGGAGGCTTTAAGCTTTAGGCTTTTCCTACTGCTGAATTAGTATTTGTTTTAATTTGTAAATTTTGCTTTTTATGCTGTTGATTTTTTCTATATGATTTTCTGCAATTTCATTATGAATATAGTTTAAATCTTTAGCTAAGATCAAAAGATATTCTGTTTCGTTGGCAGAGCCTAAAGCTATGTTAAGAAACTGATTGAATTCTTTGTCACTGTTTCTTCCGCATCCTTCACTAATATTCGTTGGAATTGATGAAGAAGCTCTTCTGATTTGACTCGTCAATCCATATAATTCTTCTTTTGGAAAATTAGAAGTCATTTTATAGATTTCTAAAGTAAAAGAATGACTTAATTGCCAGATATCATATTTTTTAAAATCTCTCATTCTTTTTTGCATTAGGCTTTAGGCAATATGCTTTAAGCTTTTTGTTAAGGCCTACAGCTTACGGCTTAGAGCTTACAGCAATCTTTATTTGCATTAGGCTTTAGGCAATATGCTTTAAGCTTTTTGTTAAGGCCTACAGCTTACGGCTTAGTGCTTACAGCAATCTTTTTTGCATTAGGCTTTAGGCAATATGCTTTAAGCTTTTTTTAAAAGCCTATAGCTTAAAGCCTACAGCTTACAGCAATTTTTAGATTATCGCTAAGATATCATCCTCACGCATGATCAGATAATCGGTTCCTTCCAGTTTTAATTCTGTTCCGGCATATTTACCATATAAAACAGTATCACCAACTTTCACGGTCATGGTGTGATCTTTAGATCCATTTCCTACGGCTACTACAGTTCCTTTTTGTGGTTTCTCTTTGGCAGTGTCCGGAATAAAAATTCCTGAAGCAGTTTTGGTTTCAGCTGCTACAGGCTCAATAAGTACGCGGTCTGAAAGCGGTTTAATATTTAAAGCCATAATTTTATTTTATATTAGGTTATACTTTTTTAACGTTCATTAAACTTTCAGAAATTGTGCCATGCTCAAAAAACTGACATTATTTCCTAAAAAAAATGCCAGCTTTGACAGGCTGGCATCTTAATTTTATATCAAAAATATTATTTTGCTGCTGGAGCTGCCGGAGCAGGAGTTCCTTGTGCCGGAGCTGCAGGCGTAGTCGCAGGTGCTTCCGTTTTTTCAATAAGTTTAGAATCTGTATCACTTAATGATCCTGTAAAGCTTAAGCTTGAAAGTAAGATTAATGCAATAAGGATAGTAGCCAACGTCCAGGTACTTTTATCTAAAAAGTCTGTTGTTTTTTGTACTCCACCTAACATTTGAGTTCCGCTGATAGTAGAAGACAATCCGCCTCCTTTAGGGTTTTGAACCATGATTACTACGATCAATAGAAAGCAAACTATTGTGATTAAAACTAAAAAAATTGAAAATGTGCTCATTGTTTAATTATTATTGTTATTTTGTTGTAAAATCTTTATATCCGAAATACGGTCTGCAAAGAAACTAATTTTTTCTGGATATTTCAAAATTAATATTTCATATGCTTGTATCGCTTTTGTATATTTTTTTTGTTCCAGATATACCCGCGCCAAAGTTTCGGTCATTAAATACGAATTGTCCTCGTTTTTGTTGGGGTCCAGCATTACTGTTGGAACAATTGCAGTTGGTTTTATAGGCGGAATTTTCGGATTCGTTTGTATAAATTTATTAATAATCTCTGCTTTTTTCTTTTTTTCTTCTTCAATTGACTCCGTTTCTTCTGTTTCAGCAATAGGCTGAGTTATGGGTTCAGGAGTTTTTTCGACTTCTTTTATGGTTTCTTTATTTTCTGCAGGACCTTCTTTTGTTCTGTCAATAGGTTCTGTTCTTGCTAGTTGCAGCCATTCCTGGAAAGAATGTTTTTCATTAACAGAAAAATCCAAAGGTTTTCCGATTTCCAGATTTTCCTCGGCATTTTTTACTGTTTCAGAAACTTCAACTTCTTTTGGTACTTCAGTTTCTTTTAAATCTTCAAAAACAACTGTTGTAGCTTGTTTTATAGAATTATATACGGATTCTTCAATCGGTTCAATACGGATATCGGGAGTTTGTTCTCTTTCTTCCACTATAATTGGTTCTTCCGTAACAATTGGGGTTTCTTCTTCTTCAGAAGCAGACACCGGCTGTTCTACAAAAGAATCAATTGTAATCTCTTCCACTATAATTGGTTCTTCCGTAACAATTGGAGTTTCTTCTACAGAAGTTGAAGCTGGCTGTTCCACAAAAGAATTAATTGTAATCTCTTCTACTCTAATTGGTTCTTCCGTAAGAGTTGGGGTTTCTTCTACAGATGTTGAAGCTGGCTGTTCCACAAAAGAATCAATTGTAATCTCTTCTACTCTGATTGGTTCTTCCGTAACAATTGGAGTTTCTTCTTCTAAAGAAGTAGGTACTGACTGTTCTACGAAAGAATCGATTGTAATTTCTTCGACTGTAATGGGTTCTTCAATAACAATTGGAACTTCTTCTTTGACAGCAGGAGAAACGATTTGTTCTACAAAAGAGTCTAAAGTGATTTCTTCGATTGCTATTGGTTCTTCTATAACAACTGGAGCTTCTTCTTTTACAGGAGTCAGAACAGGTTGGTCAACAACAACATCAACTGTTTTTTCTTCTGGTTTTTTATGTTCTTCAAAAACTACTGTTGTGGCTTCTCTTATAGAAGACAAAATAGATTGTTCGATCGGATCAATTCTTATTGCAGGAACCTTCTGGATTTCAGGTATTACAACTTCACTTTCAAAAACAGTAATGTTCAAAAGATCTTTGAGTTTTTGATCGTAATACTCATTTTGAATAGAGACAAAGGTTTCAGAAGTGATAAAGTCAAATAATACGGAACGATCTGTAGTATGAGCTGCCGTAACTTTTAAAGCATAATTATACTTAAAACTATTCTGATTGTAAAGTCCTTTTAATCGCAATGCCCTCGCACTTTGAAAATAAGGAAATTCATTCAGAACATTGCCTAATGCTTCCGTTTGCTTTTCAGTAATAGCATCGGGTTTGTTTATTAGGTGTGTATAATCAGTTACATTCATTTTTGTTTGTTTAATCGTTTATTCGTTTCATTGTTTAATCGTTTGCAAACCGCTTTGACGATTAACCGATGTACAAATCAATATTTTACCATTTTGCTAATGACTCGTTAAAAATATCCTGGGTAATTCGTTCGTAAATCTCTTTAACGGCAGCATTCAGGGAAGAACCTACAAGTTGTTCTGTTCCTGCGTAATCTTTATAGAATTCAAATGTTTTTTCGAAATCATCAGACTCCTTATTCTTATTGGTAAATCTCACATTAATACGGATTGTCAAACGGTTTTGTGCTGCTCCAACATCACCACCTGATATCACAGCAGTTGCTGTCATTGGAGTTGTTCTGTAGTCTACGATTTCTCCTTCATAAACCAAGTCTCCGCCATTGCTGACTAAGTTTAAATTCGTCTGATTCTGAATTAAATCCTGCAATGCCAAAGTAAAATCCCTGTCGATTCCCGGCTCGATCAAATCGGCATTATTCTGGAAAAAGTTAACCTGAAACGTTTTTGCATCAATTTTCCCTGTCCCTGTAAAGTTATAAACAGAGCAGCCACTTAGCATAAAGAGGCTTATTAAGGCTAATAAAGAATATATTTTTTTCATAAATTGTTGGGGTAATAAAAATTCCAATTTTTTAAATTGCTGCGCCAGTTCGCTAGCGCTCGGGTCCAAATTCCAATTTTAAGAATTGCATTGCAATTCTCCGGTGTTGGGTTTAGTTCCAATTTTTTTCAAATATAGCAATTTGGAATTTGGAATTTATCCCGAGGGCTTCAGGGTTGGAATTTTCTATTAGAGATCGAATTGTTTAATTTTTCTGTATAAAGTTCGTTCTGAGATCCCTAGTTCATCGGCAGCAGCTTTACGTTTTCCTTTATTTTTTTCTAATGATTTTTTGATCATTTCGATTTCTTTTTGTTCCAGGCGTAAAATTTCTTCTTCCTCGATTGTTTCGGCATCCAGATAATTGTTATCATCTTGTATGTGATAATTATCTTCGCGGGTTGCCGGGGCCATAACGGCTGTTCCTGGCTCTTCTTCGAAATCTATTTCGCTCTCATTTTCCTGTGAACCGTATATTTTCTGAATCAGGTTAGGGTTGATATCCTGTACTTTCGAAGAACCGTTTTTCATTAATTCTAAAGTCAGTTTTTTCAAATCATTCAAATCACTTTTCATGTCAAAAAGTACCTTATATAAGATGTCTCTTTCTGTGCTGAAATCGCTTTCTTTTTTCTTATCATTGATTACAGAAGGCAAACTGCTTCCTTCAGTTGGTAAATAAGATTGCAAGGTTGCCAGTGAAATATCGCGATTGGTTTCTAAAACCGAAATTTGTTCCGCCACATTTCGCAACTGACGAATATTTCCGTTCCATCTGAATTTTTGCAGGAGCAGCACCGCATTGTCGTCCAGTCTTAAGGGCGGCATTTTGTATTTGTGTGCAAAATCGGCCACAAATTTTCGAAATAACAAATGAATGTCTTCATTTCTTTCGCGCAGTGGTGGCAATGTAATTTCTACAGTAGTCAGACGATAGTACAAATCCTCACGGAATTTTCCTTTTTCGATGGCATTGAATAAATTGACATTGGTTGCGGCTACGATTCTGACATTCGTTTTCTGAACCTGAGACGAACCTACTTTTATAAATTCTCCGTTTTCAAGTACACGAAGTAAACGAACCTGGGTTGTTAAAGGCAATTCACCTACTTCATCCAGGAAAATTGTTCCGCCGTCAGCGACTTCAAAATATCCTTCGCGTGTGCTGGTTGCACCTGTAAAAGCACCTTTTTCGTGACCAAATAGTTCACTGTCAATTGTTCCTTCCGGAATGGCTCCACAGTTTACCGCAATATATTTACCATGCTTTCTGTGTGAAAGCGAATGAATGATTCTAGGAATATTTTCTTTACCAACACCACTTTCACCGGTTACCATTACCGAAATATCAGTAGGAGCAACCTGAATGGCTTTTTCTATGGCGCGGTTTAACTTCGGGTCATTCCCGATAATCTCAAATCGTTGTTTTATTGCCTGAACTGTTTCCATGTATTTATTTTTTTGCCACAGATTAAAATGATAAGCACAGATTTTTTTAAATATTTTATAAAATATATCTTTTATATTGAAGGGATTTTGTCTGAAAGTTGACAAGCAATCCTACTTCTGAATTAGATAATTTTATATAATTTAAAATCTGAGCAATATGTTCGCTTGAAAATTCTTTTATTGCCTTAACCTCTAAAACAATATCTTCATTAATAATAAAATCAGCATAAAATTTATGAGGCAAAATTTTGCCTTTATACTCAATTGAATATTCTTTTTCCCTTTCAAAAAGAATATTATTTTCTTTAAATTCTATTTCTAAAGCGTCTTTGTAAACTATTTCTAGTAATCCAGCTCCAAGATTTCGGTGCACTTCCATGCAAATTCCGATAATCTTATATGTTTCATTCTCTTTATAATATTGCATAATTTAATTTATTTACCACAGTTTTTAAAAATAAGAAAAATAATACAAAATAATTTTAATCTTATAATCTGTGGCAAAAAAAAATATTAATTCATACTACTCAGCCCAACAGCTTCTCCTTTTAAGGTTCCACTGGTGCAGCTTGTGATTTTTACATTTACGAAATCACCAATTTTATAATTCTCTTTTGGAAAAACGACCGTAATACTTTGGGAATTTCTTCCTGAGAATTCCTCTGTTGATTTTTTAGAAACTTTCTCGACTAAAACTTCAACCGTCTGACCCACAAACTCTTCGCTTCTGAACCAGGCATGTTTTTGTTGTAAGTCTACAATTTCCTGCAATCTTCTGGCTTTGGTTTCTTCCGGAACATCATCTTCCATTTTTCTTCCGGCCAAAGTTCCGGGACGTTCCGAATAGGAATACATATAACCGAAATTATATTTTACGTATTCCATCAGGCTCATGGTATCCTGGTGATCCTGCTCTGTTTCTGTAGGGAAGCCGGCAATCATATCTTGTGAAATCGATGCATTCGGAATAATAGATCTGATTTTGTCAATCAACGTCATATATTCTTCACGAGTGTGCAGACGATTCATTTCTTTTAAAATTCGGTTACTTCCGGATTGAACAGGTAAGTGTATATGTTTACAGATATTCGGGTATTTTGCAATAACATGCAAGATGCTTTCGTGCATATCCTGCGGATTAGAAGTCGAAAATCGGATGCGCATTTTAGGAAAACCAACAGCAACCATTTCTAGTAACTGATCGAAATCAACAGCAGTTGCTTTTTGCATGTCGGAAGCATTTACAAAATCTTTTTTCAGGCCGCCTCCGTACCAAAGGTAACTGTCAACGTTTTGTCCTAAAAGCGTGATTTCCTTAAAACCTTTGTCCCATAAATCCTGAATTTCCTTCATGATACTTTGTGGCTCACGGCTGCGTTCACGACCACGTGTAAAAGGTACAACGCAGAACGTACACATATTATCGCAACCACGGGTGATGGAAACCAAAGCTGTAATTCCATTGCTCATTAAACGAACTGGCGAAATATCACCGTACGTTTCTTCTTTCGATAAAATTACATTAATTGCGTCGCGGCCTTCTTCAACTTCCGCCAGTAAATTGGGTAAATCTTTGTACGCATCAGGCCCTACCACAAGATCGACTATTTTTTCTTCCTCGAGAAACTGACTTTTCAGACGTTCGGCCATACAGCCCAAAACGCCCACTTTCATTTTCGGATTAATACGTTTTACGGCATTATATTTCTCCAGACGCTTACGAATGGTTTGTTCAGCCTTATCGCGGATTGAACAGGTATTAACGAGCACCAGATCGGCTTCTTCTAAAACTGAAGTTGTATTGTAGCCGCCTTCGTATAAAATGGAAGCTACGACTTCACTGTCCGAAAAATTCATCGCACAGCCGTAACTTTCTATAAAAAGCTTTTTAGTATTCTCAGGTTTATTTTCTAAAACAAGATTTTCACCTTGCTTACTTTCTTCAATAATCTTTTCCATTGCGTAATTTCAAAGTGCAAAGATAACGCAAAACCTATAAAGATGACAAGATGTCAGATAAAGAATTAACAATGTTTTCAGAAATGTTGATAGATTTTTAATACAGGTAATTTTAGAGTTCAGGTTTAAGATTTGTCGGGAAAAGGTTTCTTTTTTTTTCAATGTTTGTTCTTATTCTGTGCTTCTAAAGTGAAGATGTAATTTAGGTTATGGGATTTTAAGTGTTAAAAAAAGCACATTTCCGGAGTATAAACCTTTAAAGGTTATACCTATATATATTATCGACAGCTTTACAGATAAATCTGTAATTTTTAGAAACATATTATCAAAATACTTCAAAAATGCATAAGCAAGGTTGATATTTAAAAAAAATAGATACTTTTGTTGCAGAAATATAGAACAATGGCAAAGAATTTAGTAATAGTGGAATCACCTGCAAAGGCGAAAACGATAGAGAAGTTTCTAGGAAGTGATTTTCAGGTTGAGTCAAGTTATGGACACATAGCCGATTTACCGTCAAAAGAAATAGGAGTAGATGTAGAGAATGGATTTAAACCTAAATATGAAGTTTCTCCGGATAAAAAAGCCCTGGTAAGTAAACTGAAAGCACTATCTAAAAATGCCGAAATGGTTTGGCTGGCAAGTGATGAGGACCGCGAGGGGGAAGCTATTTCATGGCATCTTGCGGAAGAATTAAAACTGGATACTAAAAAAACCAAAAGAATTGTTTTTCACGAAATCACGAAAAGTGCCATTCTTAAAGCAATCGAAAATCCAAGAGAAATCGATTATAATTTGGTAAATGCCCAACAGGCGCGTCGTGTTTTAGACCGTTTAGTGGGTTATGAATTATCACCTGTTTTATGGAGAAAGATTAAAGGCGGTTTGTCTGCTGGCCGTGTGCAATCTGTTTCTGTTCGTTTAATTGTGGAAAGAGAACGTGAAATTCAGAATTTTAATGCAGTTGCGAGTTATTCCGTTGTGGCAGAATTTGTTAATGAAGCCGGAAAAGCATTCAAAGCCAAATTACCAAAAAACTTTACGACTAAAAAAGAGGCCGAAGATTTCTTAACACAAAATATCGGTTCTATATATAAGGTAGCGGATTTAGAAACCAAGCCTACCAAAAAATCTCCAACAGCACCTTTTACTACGTCGACTTTGCAACAGGAAGCGGCCAGAAAATTGTATTTGCCCGTTGGAATCACGATGCAGTTAGCACAACGTTTATATGAAGCCGGACTTATCACTTATATGAGAACGGATAGTGTAAACCTTTCTAAAGATGCTATGGATGCTGCAGAAGCTGAAATTATAAAATCATACGGAAAAGAATTCTCTAAGCCCCGAACTTTTGCTACTAAAAGTAAAGGGGCACAAGAGGCTCACGAAGCAATTCGTCCGACAGACATGTCTCGTCACACTGTAAATATTGATCGTGATCAGGCACGTTTGTACGATTTGATCTGGAAAAGAACACTGGCATCTCAAATGAGTGATGCACAACTGGAAAGAACAAACGTAAAAATTGAAGCTAATAATCACGGTGAAATCTTTACAGCTTCCGGAGAAGTTTTACTTTTTGAAGGTTTCTTAAAAGTATACTTAGAAGGACATGATGATGATGAGGAAGAGCAGGAAGGTATGCTTCCGGCCTTAAAAGTAAATGAAAAATTAGCCAATAATTATATTACGGCTACCGAAAGATATTCAAGACCACCGGCACGTTATACAGAAGCTTCGCTGGTAAAAAAGTTAGAAGAATTAGGAATTGGCCGTCCGTCTACGTATGCACCAACTATTTCGACTATCATCAACAGAAATTATGTTGAAAAAGGAACTCTTGAAGGTCAGGAACGTAACTATACGCAACTTACTTTGCAAAATAGTAAAGTTGGAGAAAAGCTGTTAAAAGAAAATACAGGTTCTGATAAAGGAAAATTGGTTCCAACGGATATCGGTACTATCGTTACAGATTTCCTTGTTAAGAATTTCGGAAACATCCTTGATTATAATTTTACGGCAAAAGTAGAACAGGATTTTGATGAAATTGCGGAAGGAAATATTGACTGGGCAACCATGATGCAGGAATTCTACGATAAATTCCACCCGAATGTAAAAGAAGTTGAGGCTAATGCGGAACGCGAAAGCGGTGAAAGAATTTTAGGGAAGGATGCTGACGGAAGACAGGTTTCTGTTCGTTTAGGAAAATTCGGGCCAATGGCTCAAATTGGAGAAGCAGATGATGAAGATAAAAAATTCGCCAGCTTAATGTCGGATCAGAATATTGGAAACATCACCTTAGAAGATGCACTTAATTTGTTTTTATTGCCGAAGAGCTTAGGGGAATATAAAGGAGAGGACGTAGAGGTAAGTAATGGTCGTTACGGCCCTTATATACGTCACGGAAGTGCTTTTATTTCTTTGCCAAAAGGAGAAGATCCTTTGGGTGTCTCTAAAGAAAGAGCGCAGGAACTGATTGACGAAAAAGCGCTTGCAGATGCGCCAATCGCTGTTTATAAAGGAGAGGGAGTTCAGAAAGGTGTGGGGCGTTTTGGTCCATTCATCAAATGGAACGGCCTTTTTGTAAACGTAAGTAAAAAATACAATTTTGATAATTTATCCCAATCTGATGTTGAAGAACTGATTGAGGATAAATTGCAGAAAAATATAGATAAAGTACTCCATAATTGGGAGGATGAAGGGATTTTGGTTGAAAAAGCACGTTGGGGCCGCTCGGTGATTACAAAAGGTAAAATCAAAATTGAACTGAGTAAAGATGTTGATGCTACAAAGCTGACATTGGAAGAAGTTCAGGAAATGATCGCCAAAAAAACACCGGCTAAGAAAACACCAGCGAAAAAAGCAACAACAACTAAAAAAGCCCCAGCTAAAAAAACAGCTGCTAAAAAGAAATAAAAAATGGAATTTGATTTTCTAGAACCAGTTAATGATGGAATTTTAAAATTCATTAGTTTGTTGTCTTCTCAGGAATTGGGCAGTAAAGTTGTTTTTCATACACAGGACCAGTTTCCTGATATTAGTAAAATTACGATCGCAATTGTTGGAGTTTTAGAGGATCGACGCAATACAGATGGTTTCAATGAAGTAAATCTGAATGCGGTCCGAAAGAAATTTTACGGTATGTTCCCCGGTAACTGGGATGCGTCAATTGCCGATTTGGGAGATATACTTGCAGGAGATTCAGTAGAGGATACTTATTTTGCGCTTAAGAAAGTAACAGCTGCTTTGATTAAGAATAAAGTGATTCCGATAGTTCTGGGAGGTTCACAGGATCTGACCTATGCTTTGTATCGTGCCTATGATGATTTAGAGCAGATGGTAAACATGGTTTCGGTAGATAATAAATTTGATTTTGGTAAAGAAAATGAACTGGTTTCGGCTAATTCCTATCTGACAAAAATCATAATTGACGAACCTAATAACCTGTTTAACTATTGTAATATTGGTTATCAGACCTATTACAATTCTCAGGAAGAGATTGATTTAATTGAAAAGCTGTTTTTTGATGCCTACCGTTTAGGAGAGATTTCGAATAAAATTGCACTGGCGGAACCGGTTTTCAGAGATGCCGATTTGGTTAGTATTGATTTGAATTCGGTAAAGTCTTCAGATTCAGGAAATAATGTTTCCTTTGAACCGAATGGTTTTAATGGGAAAGAGATTTGTTCTCTGGCGAGATATGCCGGTATCAGTGATAAAGTTTCCTCATTTGGAATATTTAATCATAATAGTACCGTACAGGAATCAGGTATTATTGCTCAGATCGTCTGGTATTTTATCGAGGGGTATCATTATCGTTCCAAAGAATATCCATTTGGAAGCAGAGCCAATTATTTAAAATATATTGTTCCTTTAGAAGAGGAAGAATTAATTTTTTATAAAAGTGACAAGACAGATCGTTGGTGGATAGAAATTCCTTACGAATCTAACGGCCATAATAAACTGAAAAGAAATACGTTATTACCATGTTCTTACGACGAATATTTGCTCGCTTGTAACCAAGAGCTACCGGAAAGATGGTGGAAAGCGCAGCGAAAAAATGCTTTGTAGAAGGAAATTTTAACAGAAATCAGAATTTTTCAAAATTATTAAAAAAAAGTTAAAAAATATTAGTAAGAAAAGAAGTATATATTATAAAATTTAACGTTTTACGTCGATTTTTTAAGTTAGTTTATCGACAAAATATTTTTTTTTTATTTTATTTAACATTATTTTTGAACGGTGAAATAAATTACGTGAGTAGTATTGTTTTTTAGCTAAATAATAAATACGTTTACGGACTTATAATAATGAATAGATAATCCCAAATTTATATGAAGAAGTTTATTGCATTTGCAGCAATGTTAACCCTAGTTATTGGCTGTGGAAAATCAGGTGATAAAGGTGAGTTAGTTGGTGTTACAGGAGGAAAATGGCATCCTGAAAAACCTTATGGAATGACATTGGTTCCAGGTGGATCTTTTATTATGGGTAAATCAGATGCTGATTTGGCTAATGTAGAAGATGCTCCAACTAAAACAGTAACGGTACGTTCCTTTTATATGGACGAAACTGAAATTACAAACAGCGAGTATCGTCAATTTGTGGAATGGGTAAAAGATTCTACAATGAGAGTTCGTCTGGCTATTTTAGCTGATGAGACAGGGCAAAAAGGAGCAGGTGACGCTAAAGGTAAAAAAGCAGGTAGTATTGCTGATTATGCATTTAACGATTCAGATCCTGAAAAAATGACTGCGTATGACAAATACATGTATGATAACTATTATAGTGTAGGTACTGCAGATGATCCTTATGCAGGAAGAAAATTAAACAAAAAAGTAAAGTTAATCAAAGATACTAAAGCATATCCGGATGAGTATTATACGGAAGTAATGGATTCTATGTATTTGCCAATTGAAGAATCATATAATGGTTTAAGAACAATTGATGTAAATAAATTGAAATTCCGTTATTCCTGGATGGATATTCAGGCTGCTGCAAAAGCTAAAGTTGGAAAAAGAAAAGATTTCGTTAAAACGGAGCAAGTTAGTGTTTATCCTGACACAACAGTTTGGATTAAAGATTTCGCTTACTCTTATAATGAGCCAATGCATAATGACTATTTCTGGCATAAAGCTTACGGAGAGTATCCTGTAGTTGGTGTTACCTGGAAACAGGCAAAAGCATTTTGTGCCTGGAGAACTTTAAATAAAAACAGTTATATTAAATCTAAGAAAAAAGGACGTGACTTAGTAAATGCTTTCAGATTGCCAACAGAGGCAGAATGGGAGTATGCTGCAAGAGGAGGTCTGGAATCAGCTACTTACCCTTGGGGAGGTCCTTACACTAAGAGTGACAGAGGATGTTTCCTTGCAAACTTCAAACCAAGCAGAGGAGATTATGCTGCAGATGAGGCTTTGTACACAGTTGAAGCAAAATCTTACGAGGTAAACGGTTATGGTTTGTACAACATGGCTGGTAACGTTTCAGAATGGACAGATTCAGCTTATAATCCAAATGCTTACGAATATGTTTCAACAATGAATCCAAACGTAATTGATGGAAACAATCAAAGAAAAGTAGTTCGTGGAGGATCCTGGAAAGATGTTGCTTATTTCCTTCAGGTTAGTACTCGTGATCACGAATATGCGGATTCAGCAAGAAGTTATATCGGTTTCAGAACTGTACAAGATTACATGGGAACTCAGGTAACCGGAAACAGAAAAAAGTAAATTATAATAAATTCAATAACCAAATCAAATCTATTTCAAATTAAAACCTAAAAAAAAGTATTATGGCATTATTAAGTAAAAAAGCAATGAATTTCGCTTATGGTATGGGAGCGGCAGTGGTAATCGTTGGAGCATTATTCAAAATTACGCACTTTGAACTTGGACCTCTAACAGGTACAGTTATGCTTTCAGTGGGATTATTAACTGAGGCATTAATTTTTGCTCTTTCTGCTTTTGAACCTGTTGATGAAGAGTTGGACTGGACTCTTGTGTACCCTGAATTAGCTAACGGTCAAGCCAGAACAAAAGCTGACAAAAAAGAAACCCCTTCTGATGCTCAAGGATTATTGTCTCAAAAGTTAGACGTAATGTTAAAAGAAGCTAAAATTGACGGAGAATTAATGTCAAGTTTAGGAAACAGTATTAAAAATTTCGAATCAGCTGCTAAAGGAATTGCTCCTACTGTAGATTCTATCGCTTCTACTAAAAAATACAGCGAAGAATTATCAATGGCTGCTGCTCAAATGGAATCATTAAACAGCTTGTACAAAGTACAATTGGAAAGCGCTGCAAGAAATGCTGACGCTAACAAAGAAATTGCTGATAATGCATCTAAATTAAAAGAACAAATGCAATCAATGACTGCAAACATTGCTTCTTTGAACAATGTTTACGGTGGTATGCTTTCTGCAATGAGTAACAAAGGATAATTAGTTTTTAACTATTATATTAAAATTATTAATAAGAACTAATTAGAAAAAAATGGCAGGAGGAAAATTAACCCCTAGACAGAAGATGATTAACCTAATGTATCTGGTTTTCATCGCAATGTTAGCAATGAACGTATCAAAAGAAGTAATTTCTGCTTTTGGTCTGATGAATGAAAAGTTTGAAAGTGCAAATACTTCTTCAAATGAAACAAACACTTCATTATTGACGGCATTAGATCAAAAAGCTGCTGAAGCAAAAGGAGAATTCGCTATTGCTGCAGTAACTGCTCATAAAGTTGAAACAATTTCAAAGGAATTTTATGATTACATCGCAACTTTAAAAGCACAGTCTATTAAAGGATTTGAAGTAGATAAAGAAACCGGAAAATTACCTTACGAGTCTATGGACAGAGGTGATAATATCGATGACTGGTTCACAGGCGACGGTTACACTAAAAAAGGTAACGAAATCATTTCTAAAATTGAAAAATACAAGTCAGACATTAAAGCAGCTTTAGGAACAGATAAAAAATACGCTGGTATTATCGCTGAAGTTGAGAAAAAATTTGATGTTTCTGAAGTTAAAAACAAAGAAGGTATAAAAGAAAAATACTTATCATATCATTTTAAAGGTTTCCCTGCAATTGCATCGGCTGCTAAACTTTCAGCTTGGCAGAATGACGTTAAAAAAGTTGAAGCTGATGTTTATAACAGTGCTTTAGGAAAAGCGGCTGTTGCTGCTGCATCTTACAGTAATTATCAGGCAATTGTTGTTTTAGATAAAAATGCTTATTTCCAAGGAGAAAAAGTAACTGGTAAAGTAGTTTTAGGTCGTTATGACGAAAACACAAAACCAACTTCATTCCAAGGTCCGGGGCAAATCGTAAACGGACAAGCAGTTATCTCATTAACTGCAGGTGGTGTTGGAGAGCAGGACATTAATGGTCAATTTACATTCCTTGAAGATGGAAAAAACATCCCTCTTAAATTTGCTGGAAAGTATGTTGTTGTACCAAGACCAAACTCTGCTACAATCTCTGCTGATAAAATGAATGTTGTTTACAGAGGAGTTGTTAACCCAATCTCTGTTTCATTTGCTGGTGTTGATGCTAACAAAATTGTTGCAAGTGCTCCGGGATTAGCTTCTGCTGGTAAACCAGGTAAATATAACATGAGCCCGGGTCAGGGTACTGAAGCTACTATTTCTGTAACTGGTACTTTACCAAACGGAGATAAAGTTACAGATAAGAAAACGTTCAGAATTAAAGGTATTCCTGGACCAACAGGAACAATTAGAGGTGAGATGGGTGTTGTTAAAGGACCAAAATCTAACTTAGAAATTGCTACAATTGGTGCTAAATTACTTGATTTTGACTTTGAAGTTGGTTTAGACGTTGTTGGATTTAACCTTAAAGTTACCGGACAGCCTACTGTTGTAGTTACTGGTAACAGATTAAATGCACAATGTAAACAAATACTTTCAAGAGCAGGTAAAGGAGATCAGGTTACTATTTCTGAAATTAAAACTAAACTTGTCGGAGCTGGTAGTTACTTATTACCAAGAACTGCTCCGGTAATTTACGAAATACAATAATAAAGTAGGTAAAACTACGTTCAATATCTTATAATGATATCATGATGAAAGTAAGAAATTTTTTAATAGCTATTGTTTCTATCGCCGGAGGTTTTGCTTCTAATGCGCAATCGAATTTGCTTAATGCAAAAACACCAGAACAGATAGGACTTAAAACTCCTGCACAGCTTATCTCAGATAATGATAAACCTTTGGCTTATGGTTATGTGGATGATAGAGATGTATTGATGGGAAAAACTACTTGGGAGATCATTGATTTGAATGAAAAAATCAATTTTCCATTGTACTTTCCAGTAGACACAGCTAATATTGGTTCTGACAGACGTTCTCTTTATGATGTTTTGACGAAAGCTATGAAAAATGGCAAAATAACTGAAGTTTATTCTGATAGTTATTTCAATACTAAAAAATCTTTGAAAGACATCCAGGGATCATTATCACGTATCGATACAACAGATGCAGGTAGAGAATTAATTAACCAATACCCGGACGACTACAAAACTCACGTTGTGAAGAAAAAAGTGGTTACCGGTACTGGTAAAAAGAAAGTCGTAACTTATGTTGATGAAACTGTAGGTGCTACCAGAACTGTTCCTGCTGAATATATCTTGAAACAAGATCTTACTTCTGCAGACGTTACACAATACAAAATAAAAGGATATTGGTATTTTGACAAACGTCAAAGTGAATTGAAATATCGTTTACTTGGAATTTGTCCTGTAACTCCGGATGTTTATACAATGAACAGTGATGAAAAGGATTATATTGAGTTGTTCTGGATTTTCTATCCAAACTCAAGAGAAGCTTTGCACGAAGCAAAAGCTTTTAATGACAACAATTCAGCTCTTCCAATTTCATTCGATCAGATTTTGAACTCAAGACGTTTTAATGCTGTTGTCTACAAAGAAGAAAACTTGTACGGAGATCGTGAGATCAAAGAATACATGAAAGATAACGCGCAGAACCAGTTGTTAGAATCAGAAAGAGTAAAAGAGAAGATTCGTAACTTCGAGCAGGATATGTGGAACTACTAAGTTTCTAAATTTACATTATAACAAAAACTCTTACTACCTTTGTAGTAAGAGTTTTTTTATTTTACCTATTACTATGATTGATTATCTCATTATCGGATCCGGATTGGCCGGGATTTCTTTTGCAGAAGTTGCTCTTAAAAACAATAAAACTATTTTAGTTGTTGATAATAAATCTCAAAATTCATCGAGAGTAGCGGGAGGTTTGTATAATCCTGTTATTTTAAAACGCTTTAGTGAAGTCTGGAAAGCACAGGAACAATTGGTGTTAATGAATGATTTTTACAATCAGATTGAAGATAAATTGCAGACGAAGTTTAATTTTAAATTGCCGATTTTAAGAAAGTTCTTCTCTGTTGAGGAACAGAATAATTGGTTTGCTGCTTCAGACAAGAAAAATCTGGCGCCCTTTTTATCTACCAAACTCATTACCAAAAAATACAATAGTATTGATTCTCCTTATGATTATGGAGAAGTGCTGCATACCGGATATGTCGACACTGCTTTGTTGTTAGATAAGTATACAGCATATTTAAAAGAAAATGAACTATTGTTAGAAAAGTCTTTCGATAGTACGTTGATAGAATTTTTTGATTACGGAATTCAATATAAAAATACTCAGGCGCGTCACATTATTTTTGCCGAAGGTTTTGGCCTGCATAAAAACCCGTTTTTCAATTATTTGCCATTAGATGGTACAAAAGGAGAGCTATTTATAATAAAAGCTCCGGAGTTAGACCTGGATCTTATTGTCAATACAAGCGTCTTTATATTACCACTGGGTAATGATCTGTTTAAAGTGGGGGCTACCTACAATTGGCAGGATAAAACAGCTGTGCCTACTGAGGAAGGAAAGCAGGAGTTAACTGATCGAATTAAAGAAATTATCACTTGCGATTTCGAAATCGTAAAGCATTTTGGCGGAGTTCGCCCCACTGTTAAAGACAGAAGGCCTTTAATTGGAACACATCACGAGCGTAAATCACTTCATATTCTTAATGGATTAGGAACCCGCGGTGTAATGTTGGGACCTGCAATGGCGAAAGCCCTTTTTGATAAGATTGAAAACGAAATTCCTTTAGATCTTGAAATCGACATTCAGCGATTTCATAAAAGATATTTAAAGACCCTTATTTCTGACCGGCCGTAGGATCATATGAAACGAACATATTAATATATAAATTTCTGGAGAGCCTTAATACAAATGGAAACAGTGCAATCAGACTTATTACTATTATTAAAAAAGATTTTTCGATTGTAGTTTTAAAAAAGACAAATGAAATAATAAAAGCTGCGATTCCGACAGCTACATTTAATCCATAACTCACATACATTGCTCCGTAAAAGAAGGAAGGTTCAATCTGATATTTTAATCCACAATGGCTGCAATTTTCGTTCATTTTGAGAACTTTAGTCAAATGAAGCGGATTTTTGTCTGAATACATACTTTCATTTTGACATTTTGGACAACTTCCTGTTAAAATACTATTTAGTTTGGATCCTTTTTTTAACATTTGCAAAAAATTAAATTACCCATTGAGTTGGGAGTGTAAATTTACACAATCAATTAGTTATAAAATAACAATACATGCTTAATATACATAATTTATCGGTTTCTTTTGGGGGTACATATTTATTCGAAGAAGTTACTTTTCGTTTAGGTGCGGGAGACCGTGTTGGACTTGTCGGGAAAAATGGTGCCGGAAAATCTACCATGCTTAAAATCCTTGCGGGTGATTTTAAACCGGACTCCGGACAGATTGCTACCGAAAAAGAAGTCAGAATGGGATTCTTGCGTCAGGATATTGATTTTGAACAGGGAAGAACCGTTTTGGAGGAAGCTTATGAAGCCTTTACTGATATTAAAATTGTTGAAAAAAAATTAGCACATATCAATCATCAATTGGTTACCAGAACCGATTATGAAAGTGAAGAATACAGTCAGATCATTGAAGACCTTTCTGATTATACCCATCGTTTTGAACTTTTAGGAGGTTATAATTATGTAGGTGATACCGAGAAAATTCTTTTAGGATTAGGTTTTAAAAGAGAAGTGTTCAATAATCAAACCGAGACCTTTTCTGGTGGCTGGAGAATGCGTATCGAATTGGCGAAACTATTATTACAGGCAAATGATGTATTGCTTCTGGATGAACCTACGAATCACTTAGATATTGAGAGTATCATTTGGTTAGAGAGTTTTCTTCGTAATTATCCCGGAGTTGTGGTAATTGTATCGCACGATAAAATGTTTTTAGATAACGTAACCAATCGTACTATCGAAATTTCATTAGGAAAAGCATACGATTTTAATAAACCGTATTCCCAGTATTTGGAATTGCGTCATGAAATTCGCGAAAAGCAATTAGCAACGCAGAAAAATCAGGCCAAAAAGATTGAGGAAACAGAGAAATTAATCGAGAAATTCCGTGCGAAAGCTTCTAAAGCTTCGATGGCACAATCGTTAATTAAAAAATTAGATAAAGTAGAAAGAATTGAAGTTGATGAAGACGATAATTCGGTTATGAATATTTCTTTTCCAGTTTCAAAAGAGCCGGGAAGAGTGGTAGTTGAAGCTGAACATGTAACGAAAGCGTATGGCGATAAAGTTATTTTAAAGGATATTGATTTATTGGTAGAACGCGGAAGCAAAATTGCTTTTGTGGGACAAAATGGTCAGGGAAAATCAACCTTCATTAAAGCGATTGTAAACGAGTTTGAATACCAGGGAAATATCAAATTAGGACACAATGTTCAGTTAGGGTATTTTGCCCAAAATCAGGCGGAATATCTCGATGGCGAAATTACGCTGCTTCAGACGATGGAAGATGCAGCAATGGATACCAATCGTTCAAAGGTTCGTGATATGCTTGGATCGTTTTTATTCCGCGGTGATGATGTAGAGAAAAAAGTAAAAGTACTTTCCGGAGGCGAACGTAACCGTTTGGCACTTTGTAAATTATTGCTGCAGCCGATCAATGTTTTACTGATGGATGAGCCTACGAATCACCTGGATATTAAATCTAAGAACGTTTTAAAGGCTGCTCTTCAAAAATTTGGCGGAACTTTACTATTGGTGTCGCACGACAGAGATTTCCTTCAGGGAATGTCTAATATCGTTTATGAATTCAAAGATCAGAAAATCAAAGAATATTTAGGGGATATTAATTATTTCCTGGAACAGCGCAATATGGAAAACATGCGTGAAGTCGAGAAAAAAGATGTTGCCAAAGCTGCTGCTCCAAAAGAAAGCAATAAAGTTTCTTACGAAGACCAGAAAAAAGGCAAAGCACTTCAGAACAAATTAAGTAAAATTGAAAGTCAGATCAAGCAATTAGAAAGAGACATTCAGCATGACGATAAGATGCTGGCTTCCAATTATGACAAACATATCGAAGACGCATCATTCTTTACCGCTTACAATAAGAAAAAAGCAGATCTTGAACAGTTTTTATTGGATTGGGAGATCGTTCAGGAGGAAATAGATAACGCTAATTTGTAAAAAAGTTGTCAGTCGCAGTCTCACTTTTTACTTTTTGAAAATAACATTCATCATATACCTTTGCCAAAGTTTTGGACTTTCGCAAAGGTTTTTTTTTTAGTCTTAAATTGCTACATTTTACAGTTTACATCCCATATTTTACATTTTACAAAAAATCAAACTACTTAATAATTCCAATCGATTTGGAGTGCATGATGGCTTCGCTGCTGTCTTTAAAGTAACAAACAGCAATATTCAGGGATTCCATGTTTTTCAAAATAGTTTTAGTCTTTTTCTTTTGACTTTTACCGGTTTGCCTGATGTAAACGGCCGTTACGGTAAGCGGAAATATTTTGCAAATCCTTTCGTAGAGAACGGGGTCGTGCTGGGAGTCATCTCCCAATAAAACATATTTAAGATTGGGATAAAATTCTAAAACATGCTTTATTTTGTCAAACTTATGATCGTGATTTCCTCTTCCGCTCATAAAAAAATCAGTAATGCCTCTCTTAATGTCTTTCAATAAAATTACCGCTCTCGGTAATTGGTGAATTTTGGTGAATTTTATAATGAAATTGTACAAATTCCATTCGCTGCTTGAGATATAAAAAAAAGCATTTTCTTCTTCCTTATTATTTCTTCCGGCAGAACTCAGGGCCTGATAATGCGGAACAACATCTTTAAAAACTTTTCTGTCGTTGACGTTTTTAAACAAAAGAATATATATTTTTTTGAAGAAATTATGCGTGTGAGAAATCAGAAAAGTATCATCAATGTCAGAGATAATGCCGAGATTTCCTTTGTGAGGCCTGATAAAACTTCCTTTTGAAATAATCACCTCAGAATTGTATTTGAGACTGACTTCATATTCCATCCATCCAAAATTAAATTCTTCTTCAAGCGGAATACAAAATTTAAAATAACCATCGTCTAATGTCTTGCTATGGATTTCCTGATTGCCGTATTTGAGATAAATATCAAAATTCTGAATGGTTTTTATTCGAAACTGATTAATTACGGAAGTAGCATTTTTAAAGTTTTTCTTCTGAAAATCATAATCATACATTCTTTTAAAAACATGACCCATCACAATTAATTCTTGTTCATTAGCATAACCGCGATATAATTGTAGGATTGGTTTCATTAATTGTGTATTTTTATATATGTTGTAAATTAATTATTTTAATCGGTTTTAAAAATTAAATTTTGAAAAAGAATATCATTTTTGTTGTAAATCCTATTTCCGGAGACCTGGATAAATCTGATTTAATAGATGCTGTGCATGAGTTTTCGATTACCCATAATTTCAATCTGGTTGTTCATGAGACAACCGGCGAGCAGGATATAAAAGCAATTCATCGACTTTACGACGAGTTTGATCCGGAAAGAATCATTGTAGCCGGCGGGGATGGCACTATAAAAATGGTCGCCGAAGCGATGGAGCAGCATGATGTTGTTATTGGTATTCTGCCGGCTGGCTCTGCCAACGGGCTGTCTGTAGATTTAAATTTACCCGGTACCATAGAAGAGAACCTGAAAATTGCATTTTTAAATTCTTATATAGAAATGGATATGATTTGCATTAACGGCAAAAAAAGTATTCACCTGAGTGACATTGGTATTAATGCCGATCTGGTTAAAAATTATGAAGAAAGTGATCTGAGAGGATTTTGGGGTTATGCCCTGCAGGCCTATACGACGTTGGTAGATTCTAATGAGCCTTTTGTAGCAACGATCACGGCAAATAAAGAAACCATTCAACATACGGCAAGAATGATCGTAATTGCGAACTCGCAGAAATACGGAACCGGAGTTACAATCAATCCGAATGGAGCTGTAAACGATGGAAAATTTGAATTGGTAATTTTAAAAAGCCTGGATTTATTATTACTTGGGAAAATCATTACCGGAAATATGCCAATTGATTCGGATGATATTGTGATTATCTCCACTGATAAAGCGACTATTGAAACCGATTATGCAGTTAACTTTCAGATTGACGGTGAGTATTGCGGGGCGCAGCGCCTTTTGGAAATTCATATTCTGCACAAGCAAATGAAGATTGCGGTTCCTTGATTGGAGTTTGTACTCTAAGTTTGCAGTGACAGTTTACAGTCTCAGTTTACAACTAACTATCGGTCAAAGTTGTTCTTTGAATGGGTTTCGCTCTTTCCAGTCGGTTTTGGGTTCCAGATAATTAAACAGTGTGGCAATGTTGTGATTAATCAACGCGTTGCTGTGCGTAATTAATCCGTACATTTTTTGTGGTTTTGCGCCTACTGAACTTTTGATTTCCAGGGCCGTTCGTGCAAAAACTATTTCAGAAAATCCCTGATTGATCGAATAAGCAATCATGTCGTACAGCATATTGAGGTATAACATTTTATCGCGCTGAATAGTTTCATCATAACCTAAAAAATAAGTATCCATTACGGTTCCGTTTTTGATGAGCGTATTGAAACCAATAAGTTTTTCATCCAGAAAATAGCCATAAAACAGGAAATCTTCTTTCATTACTTCCTTAAAAAAACTAAAGTGATTCCGCGCCAGAAAAAAAGTATTAAAAGGGGCATTTTTAGCTACATGAAAATACAAATCGTATATAACGTCTTCATACTGTTTAATTTCAGTCAAAGACATTTTTTGCTTTTTAATCCCTTCGGCTTTTTTTCGGGCACGTTTGTACTGATCCCGATATTTTTTTGACAAGGCATCAATGTAATCCTGTTCCGACTTCCAGTTTTTATTGATTTCAAAAATCATATTAGGTTGAGTCGAAAACGTATAATTGTTTTTAAATTCAGCTTGTAATGGCTCAATTTGTAAGGCAGTAAAATCTTTTATACTTGTAATGTGCACTTTCTTTCCGCTTTTTTTCAGGTCTTTCTTGAGCTGGTTAATTGCTTTGTGAAGTGTCTGAATTGCTTTAGACTGCTTTACAGACGGATCAAAAGAAAAGGCATTTTGTCCCGTCAGCATATTGTTGCCAACAAATAATACATGCGAAGCGAAATTTTTAAAAGCAAAATTACGTACAGAAGTTTTTAAACACTGATCGCGCTCTCCAAAGGAATCCAGTTTTTCTGCAAATAAAAATTGAGTTACGACGATTCCGGCCAGTTTCTCTTCATTAAAAATTCCAATAAAATGACAGATCATATTTACCGGAGAAGAGTTTTCCAGCACTTCAAGATATTCCCTGGTCAGGAAAATGTTTTCTGCAGCAAGCGAATTCCATTCTAAAGGCAGTAAGGAGACGCGATTGTAAATTTGGAAAGAATAAGTTGTACTCAAAAGTGAAGCTAATTTGTTCAAAATTAGATAATATTTGTAATACTTAAGCGGGTTTAAGTTATTATTAAGAAAAACCCGTTTGAGTTTTGTTTTCAAGCGGGTTTTATATTTAGGATATCTAAGCAAATCCGCAGATAATGCCGCCCATTAAAGTTAAGGTTACCATCCAGAATCCTGCATGGATAAAAATGTATTTCCATGATTTTCTTTCAAATAAGGCATTAATGCCAATTACCGGAAAAGCAAAAAACAGGCCTGAGATAAAACCGTGCAGGGCACCATGTTTAAAAGTACGGTATGCTGTTCCGTAATCTGCCATAAAAGCGGCGAAGGAATGTTTTGCACTTTCAACTAACGGAGGTCCGCCAACCATTCCGATCGCTCCGGACTGATGAATTGTCAGCGACATTAGGGTCATCGTAATCATTAAAGAAAAAATGTACGTGAAGCCGAAAATCTTAAGCATATTACCCGTTTTGAGCTGCTCCTGGGTAAGGTTGTTTTCTCTCATCCAGATGGTTCCGAAAACACTCGGATGATACCAGATAAATCCAACTACAAGTGTTACAAGCCCGGCAAGTAGTAATGCAATAAAGTTAAATTCCATAATATGAGGTTTTTAGGATTAGTTGTTCAAATTTAATCAAAAAAACAGAAACTTTCGCTTTTAGCTGTAAGTAGTATAAGTAATGTTAAATATTTACTTATCAACAGTTTATCGACATTCTGTGTATTATAGCTGTAAAATGTATAATTTTACCCTGAAAACAAATCCCCAAATCTGTTATGAAAAGTTTTATCACTCTTTTTTTAGCACTTGTTTTTTCTAATACTATTTTTGCTGATACTGTTTCTGATAAAGAAAAAGATGCCCTTATTAAATTGTACCATGCTACAAATGGATCACAATGGAAAATAAAATGGGATTTATCATCTTCAGTATCAACCTGGTATGGAGTGACAGCTGAAAACGGAAAAGTAGTCGGGCTTAATTTAGCCAACAATAATCTGCAGGGAGAATTACCCGGTGCATTTTATGATTTAGTGAATTTAGTTGCTGTCGATTTGCATAAAAATAATCTGAAAGGGCAGCTTTCTAATACGATTCACAACCTGAAGGAACTTGAAGTTTTTGATGTTTCGATTAATCAGTTATCCGGAACATTGCCGGTTTCTATCTGCGAATTAAAAAAACTCAAAGATTTAGCGCTTTTTGAGAATAAAATTTCAGGTGAATTGCCTCCGGAGATTGGCAAATTAGGAAGCTTAGAAACACTATCGCTGTTTGACAATAATCTGCAGGGAGAATTACCCAGTTCCTTATATAAAATCAGGACCCTGAAAGTGCTGCTTTTGAATAATAATAAGATGTCAGGAAATCTAAGTAATGAAGTGCTAAATTTTTCTGCTCTCGAAAATCTAAGTTTGTTTGATAATAGCTTTGAAGGTGAAATTCCCAAAGGGTTGGAGAAACTGCATCATTTATCGGAAATGAATCTTTCGTATAATAAATTTAAGGGAGTTGTTTCTAAAAATCTGGCACTATTAGATGCGCTGAATATGACTATGTTTGATGAAAACGGAAATCCGGTTTTATTGCAAATTAATACTGAAAAAGAAACTACAATTCTTACCCAAAATTAATCGGGCTTACGAATGAAAATTACTCTCGTTAACAAAGTTGATTAAATATATTTAGTTCATTACTGAAAACCGTACTCCGTTACGGTTTTTTTTATGTCTTTTTTTGAATGGATTCCCGTTTTATTAAAAGTTGTGCATTGAAAATCCTTTTTTAAAATAATTTTCGAACTAACTTTGTGCCGATTTAATAATTATACATCAGTCTGAATAGGAATTTGATTTTTTTTCATAACTTTATTATTCAATTCAGCAGTAGCGTGCCGAAGTGCCGAAATAATTAATTTTAACTTTTTAATCCTAAAATTATGGTAGTACAGTATAAAGGAGAACAATACGGAAAGTCTACAACGTTTACGATACGAATTATTGGAAATAACCTTTCAAAAAGCAGTTCTAATTACCAGATCGATTTACTGGTAGGGGACAAACAAATCCCTACTTTTACAACGGCAATTCACCAAAGTTTGTCCAATTGCCTGAAAGAAATCTATTTGTTTAGAAAGTATAACGGAATCAAATTTGACGCTTCTTCAGAAAAGATCGCTTCTAAACTGGTGCCTTACGATCAGGTTTTATACAACTATAATAAATACGCTTTGTTTGTGGCTTAAGGCTTTTGCATTGAAAAAAATAAAAAGAGAGACTGTTTGTAAGACAGTCTTTTTTTATGCCTGATTTTGAAGAACAGCATCAATTTTCTACTGAAAAGAAATGCCCTGTCCGGAAAAGCCCCTGATTACTTCGAATTAATACTTAAACTATGAAAAGCCAAAACAAAAAAAGCTTCAGATTTCTCCGAAGCTTTAATTATTAATCCTAAAAGGACAATCTGTGAACTAATTGAAGCAAGATTTAAAAATAACTGTTGGTTTAACGATGTTGCTTATTCGTATTTTAAATAATGTAAAACATCAACTTTTGTGACCTGATAGGCTTTTGCCAAAACGATGGCAAGTGTCAGCAATAATAAAGACACCAAAGCGATGATAAAAGGCAGCACCGGAATGTCGATTCGGAAAGCAAAATTTTCGAGCCATTTTTGTAATAACAGATAGGCCGGAATAATTCCGATCACAAAACCAATCAGACAATAGAGCACATATTGTCCGGACAATTCGCGGAGTAAAACAGAGGTTTCTGCACCTAGTGTTTTCCGGATGGCGATCTCGCGTAATCTTCTTTCCATTGAAAAAGACGCTAAAGCAAATAATCCGAAAACGGCAATCAGAATAACGATTACATTTAAGAGCGCAAATAAGTCTCTCTGGTCTTCGTATTTTTTATACGTTCTGGCGAAGTTTTTATCTACAAAATTATACTCAAATGGATAATCGGGATCTACTTTTTCGGACCAGAATTTATTCAGATCAGCAATAGTCTGAGATACATTCCGGGACGAGATCTTAATAAAAACATGGTGTACATCATCTTTAATTTCACTCACATTTTTTGTCGTCAGATGATAGAAAATCATGGGCGATATATCACTCTCCAGTCCAAAATAATTAAAGTCTTTCACAACACCTACTATTTTGAATTTTCGATCTCTCCAGTCAATCATTTTGTTCATTGGCTGTTTTTCGCCGATTGCCTTAAGAGCAGATTCGTTCAGTAAGACAGAAGAAATCGTATCAGAAGAAAAGGCAGGACTCAGGCCTCTTCCTTTGCTTAGTTTTATACCTAAAACATCCAGCGTTCCAAAATCAATTCCCATTTCCTGAATCATGATTGCCTTACTGTTTTTATACGTAAAACTGGACCACGAATTGTCACGCGTTCCCATAGAGAATAAGGCTCCCGAAACGGCTTCAACACCCTTAATTTTAAGAGCTTCCTGTTGTACTGTTTTATATCTTTCGTATGGACTGATTCCTTTTTTTGCTTTAAAAACAATGTCCAGAACCTGCGCTCCTTTAAAACCTAAGTCTTTGGCGGCCATATAATTTACCTGTTTGTAGACGATAAAAGATCCGGTGATAAAAAAGGCGGCTATTGCAAATTGTAAAATCAGCATTCCGTTGCGCAGCCAGATTCCTTTTTTACTGCGGGAAAAATTTCCTTTCAGCACTTTTAAAACTTCAAAATTGGAAACATATACCGCCGGCAAAACTCCGGAAACAAAAATGACTATCAGGGAAATCAGTATTAACTGAATGTAAAACTGAGCCCCAATCAGCAATAGGTTTTTATTTAAAAAAGAATTGTAATAAGGAAGTACAATTTCGACAACTACCAAGGCCAGCAGCACAGAAAAAAAAGTAAGTAAGGCCGTTTCAAATACAAACTGAGCGATAATTTGTCCTTTTCCAGCGCCGGTAATCTTTCTTACACCTACTTCTTTAGCTCTTTTTATGGCATTGGCCGTAGCCAGATTGATATAATTTACTATAGAAAGCAACAAGATTAAGATTGATAAACCCATTGAAATCAGGAGAAACTGCCTATTTCCGTTTTCTTCCGGGAAAATATAATTTCCGTTATAAAGTCTTGCTTCCGGTAAAGGCAATAAAACAGCTTTAATAAGATCTCCATACGTTTTTACATATTCTTCAAGAGATAATCCGGCTTCTTTTGCCTGTACTTTGGCATTGTTCTCAATATAAATATCATCCAGGATCTTGATGATCGAGGCAGTTGCTTTCGGATTTTTTATTTTTAGCATTAATCCATAACTATAGCCCCATTGTCCTTTGTTTTTTTCTAATTCATCTTCAATGGTGCTTGTAACCGCTTCGGGCATCACGGAAGATTTTTCAGTGATTTGATAGACACCCCGAACCGTAAAGAGCCGATCGAGATGTTTTACGAGTTTGCCCATCGGGTTTTCATTTCCGAATAAACGCAAAGCAGTTTCCTCAGAAAGGGCAATGCTGCTGTTATCCTGAATGGCGGTTTTTCCATTTCCGTAAATAAATTTGAAAGGGAAGAAGGAGAAAAAATTACGCTGCGCTGAAAAGATCTTATTGACTAATTCTTTTTTTCCGTTATAGATTATTGTTTCTTTAGCATAATTGGTAGTAAAGTAACAGTAACTTTCTAAATCAGAAGAAATTGCTTTTAGGGCTGGTGCCGTTGCCGTTGGATTTACTGTCCAGATGCTTCCGCCTCCCATATCATTTAAGACAGCATATACGTTGTCTTTTTCAGGATTCCACTGGTCGTAGGAGTGCTCTTCATTCCAATACAGAATGGCAAAAATTAAGGTGGAAATTCCAATACTCAGGCCCAAAACATTCAAAGCGGTAAACAGCTTGTTGTTTTTGGTGTGGTAAATAAAAACGTTTATCCAATTTTTCAACATGATCCTAGTGGTTAGAATTGGTTACCAAAACATCTACATTTCTATGATTCAGTTTTTCAGAAAGAATAATTCCGTCTTTCATTAAAATTGTTTTTTGAGAAAAAGAAGCATCATAGTCAGAGTGCGTTACCATCAAAATCGTAGCGCCGTTGGCATGCAGATTCGTTAGTAATTCCATTACTTCGTTTCCGTTTTTACTGTCCAGGTTTCCCGTAGGTTCATCGGCAAGAATTATTTTCGGATCATTGATCAGGGCTCTGGCCACCGCGACACGCTGTTGTTGTCCTCCGGAAAGTTGTTGCGGATAATGTTTCAGCCGGTGTGCAATATTTAATTTGGTTGCAATTTCATGCACTTTTGTTTTTCTTTCCGAAGAAGGAACATTATTGTAAATCAGTGGCAATTCGATATTGTCATAAACCGATAATTCATCAATTAAATTGAAATTCTGAAAAATAAATCCAATGTTCTCTTTTCTGGCTTTCGATTTCAATTTCTCCTTTAATCCGATCATTTCCCGGCCAAGCAACAAATAACTGCCAGCTGAAGCGCTGTCCAATAATCCGACAATATTTAATAAAGTGGATTTTCCGCTTCCGGACGGACCCATAATTGAAACAAAATCACCCTGATTAATCGTTAATGAAATTTCTGCTAATGCGTTGGTTTCGATTTCTTCTGTTCTGAAAATTTTGGAAAGTTTTTTAATAGTGATCATAATTGCTGTTTTTTGATTGGATTGATTTCGTAATAATCTTAGTTTTCGAAGTAAAAGAACCATGTCTGAAAATTAAGATAATTAACCATGTTTTAAAGCTATTTATTTTGTTATTTTTACTTTTGAAAGGGGTTAATAATGAATGATTTATCAGCTCTAATGTGATTTTCGTGCCAGAAATTTAAATAGCGTAACTAACTTATTTTTAAAGTTTTAGTATTTGAAAAAAAGAGCCACTGTCCATAATTGGACACCTTTAGTCCAAAACCGAACAAAAATGAAAAAGACCAACGCTTCAATATTAATCATAGACGATCAGGAAGACATCCTTTTTGCGTCGAAATTGTATCTGAAAAAGTATTTTGAGACCATTTATATGCTCAATAATCCCAAAAACATCGTCGAATTACTGGCCAAAAATACCATTGATGTTGTTTTGCTCGACATGAATTACAGGATTGGTTTTGAGGACGGAAAAGAGGGTTTGTATCTATTGAAGGAAATAAAAACACTTTCGCCAAAAACCGTTGTTATTTTAATGACCGCTTTCGGAAAAGTCGAAACTGCCGTTGAAGGCCTGAAAAACGGTGCGTTTGATTATATTCTAAAACCCTGGGAAAATATAAAATTGCTGGAATCGGTGAAACAAGCCGTTGATAAAAGCCGTAAAGAGCAGAAAAAGGAGAGGAATACTGAAATTAAGGATGAGTTTTTTACAGGTCATTCTCCCATTATAAAAAAAGCCTATTCACTGGCAGACAAAGTAGCCAAAACCGATGCCAACGTTTTAATACTGGGTGAAAACGGAACGGGAAAATTTGTACTGGCCCATCATATTTACAGCCAGTCAGAACGAAAAAACCAGCCTTTTATCGCAGTTGATTTAGGTTCTTTGAATACCAATATTTTCGAAAGCGAATTGTTCGGTTATGCCAAAGGTGCTTTTACAGATGCCAAAACCGATACACCAGGACGCTTTGAAATGGCGCAGAACGGTACTATTTTTTTGGATGAAATCGGGAATGTTCCGCTACATCTGCAATCCAAACTACTGCAGGTGATTCAAAGTAAAACGGTAACCAGACTGGGCGAATCAAAACCAAGGTCTTTGAATGTCCGAATCATAACCGCGACAAATTTAAACCTGAAACTGGAAGTGGCAGATAAAAATTTCAGGGAAGATTTGTATTACCGCATCAATACGATGGAAATTGTGCTGCCTCCCTTACGCGAGCGAAACGAAGATAAAATTCCATTAGCGGAATATCTTCTTTCAAAAATGATCGAAAAATACGGAAGGGACGAAATTACTTTTGCGCATAAAGTACGCGAACAAATTGAAAAGCACGCCTGGAACGGAAACATCCGTGAAATGGAAAACAAAATAGAACGGGCGGTTATTCTCTGTGAAAATAATATCATTACAATTACAGATCTGGATTTGGAGCAGATCACGGAATATGAAGACAATCCGGATGACATTCAGCTTTCTGCTGTCGAGAAAGCAACCGTAGAAAGAGCCTTATTAAAAAACAACAATAATATCAGCAAAACGGCCGAAGAACTGGGATTGTCACGAGGTTCGTTGTACCGCCGTTTAGAAAAATATAACATCAGCACGAACTAATATGCTCAAATCGTTAAAAACATACAACCTTATTTTCCTGAGACTGCTTTTGATTCTGGCGGGGATTGAATTTTCGCTTTACCTGCACAAAATCAAATTTGTTTTTGCGCCTGTTTTTGGTTTTCTGATTGTTCTCTTTCTGCTCATTGAATTGTATTTTTATGTAAGGAGCCTTATTATGGTGTATGACAAAACCATTTCTTCGATCATACAAAACGATTTCACCTCGGATTTTTCCAGATATCAGTCGAATCAGAATGATCTCTTTAAGCTCTATGACATCTTAAAAAACAAACAGAACGAACAGGTTTCGCGAGATATTATTTATACGTCGATTTTAAACAATATTGAGACCGGAATTATTATTCTGAGAAAAGAAGACAACGAATGGAATGTTTTTTTGATGAACGATTATTTCTCGAAACATTTTGATGTGCCAAAAGTTTCCAAATGGAAATTGCTTAAAAGCCAGCTGCCGTCTTTATGTGAAGTCATCGAGGAACAGGATTTTCAGGAAATCAAAACGTCATTAGAAATCCGTGTCAATGAGCGAAATGCGCAGACATTCGTCATGCAGACCTCAAGAACAGAAATCTGCGAATTGGATTATTTCATCGTTTTGCTGGATTCCATTCAGAATGTAGTCGAGAAAAAAGAAAAAGAAGCCTGGGTCAATTTGATGAAAGTAATTTCCCATGAGCTTTTAAATTCTATCACGCCCATTCGTTCGATTTCCCAAAACCTGCAGGAACTGGTCGAACAGGATTCGATTTCATCCGATGATCTGGAAGACATCAAAGAAGGTGTCGGAACGATGCTGAGGCGAAGTGATCTCCTGCAGAAATTTGTAGAAGGGTACCGGAAATTAGCCATGCTGCCTTCACCCAAAAAAGAAAAAATAGAACTGGGGAAACTCATTGAGAACTGTTTTCAGGTCATGAATCCGTTATTCAAAAACAAACAGATAAAAGTCCTTAATACCATTTCATTTGATCATTTGCTTCTGGTCGACCATCAGCAAATCGAGCAGGTGCTGATTAATCTTTTAACCAATTCCATGCATGCTTTGGAAGACCGGGAAGACAAACAAATTGTAATTGCTGCTGAAGTCAGAGAAAACAGGTTATTCATAAAAATTACCGATAACGGAAACGGAATTGATGCTGAGATCGAAAATAAAATATTCCTTCCGTTTTTCACAACCCGAAAAGAAGGTGCCGGAATTGGCTTAACGCTTTCCAAAAGTATCATTGAAGCGCATGGCGGTTATCTTGATTTTAGAAATCACGAGGATAAAACGACTTTTGTGATTTGTCTGATTGAAGGCTGATTTTATGTATATTACTAGTACAGTTTGTCATTTCGACGCAGGAGAAATCACATTCGTAATTCAGTAAAGAATGTCGCCAATCTTTGTCGATCTGCTTGTGTGATTTCTCCTGCGTCGAAATGACAATGTTGCGGATATTTTATTCTGGACAAAAAGCTACCGATTTCTTTGAAGCTTCGATCTTTTTCTGATTAAAAAAAACGCATTAAGCCCTGCTCACATCATTTTCCCTTCTTTCGCATATTCCTTTTTAATGCCCTGAATAAGGTGATGGAGATTAATACTTTCGTTTTCGTCTTCTAATGTTCGCAGGCAGGCGTATTGAATGATGTTGACAATATTCGCACCGGTAATGTCGTATTTTTTTGAAAGTTCGTTAAGATTGACGTCTTCAGCAATTTTAATTCCTTTAGGCAGGTTGTTCTCCCAAAGCTGTAAACGTTCTCCGGACGAAGGTACTTCAAACTCTATGATAGACTGAAATCTTCGGGTAAAAGCCGTATCAATATTCGTTTTAAAATTGGAAGCCAGAATAACCAGTCCGGGATGATTTTCGATACGCTGCAGCAAATACGAAACTTCCTGATTGGCGTATTTATCGTGTGCGTCCCTGACGTTGGTTCTTTTTCCGAAAACGGCATCGGCTTCATCAAAAAAGAGAATCCAGTCTTTGTCAGCCGCTTTGTCAAAAAGAGAAGAAAGGTTTTTCTCGGTTTCCCCGATGTATTTCGAAATCACCATAGACAAATCAATTCGGTACACGTCTCTTTTGGTATATTTTCCCAACAGGGAAGCCGTAAGCGTTTTTCCGGTTCCCGGTGCGCCGTAAAACATGACTCTGAAACCCGGTTTTATCTTGGCTTTCATGTTCCATTCGTGAAGCAGAATCTCGTTGAATTTGAGCCAGGTTTCGATTTCCCTGATGTTATTTAGCGTAGTAGTATTGAGCACCAAATCGTCCCATTCCAGTGAAGTTTCTATTAATTGTGCCGGAAAGACACTGCTGAGCTGCGGTTTTAAAATTTTTCCGGTGATGAATTTTTCGATGTATTCGTCTTCTAAAATCAGCAGACCGCTCAGTTTCGGCTCGCCATTCGGAACGGAATCTATTTTGATGATTCCTTTATGGTAAAGAAAGGACTGATTGTGCAGGTAATTATAGAACAGAATTCGGTTGTCCAGATCATTTCCGCCCACTAAAAACTGAGCCGTTTCACCAGTTGGTAAAATGCCGCGGTGGTTCTTCGTTTTGATGCCGCCAAATTCAGGCAATTCGCCGCCATTAGGTAAATATTCGGCAATAACCGAACTCAGGAAATCCGGTTTTACGTGTGGAGCAAGCGCCAGTCCCAATAAAAGAATATCGATTTCAGTCAGATTGTTTTCAATGATGAACTCGTTGATAAATCCGGTTGAATCGATTTGATTCAAAACCGGTTTTTCCATTGGGTTTTCGACCTGAAAAAGGGTGTCCAGCTGAAATGCGAATTGGTTTTTTAAGTAAGTGAATACATTTTCCATTTTATACTACTAAGGATTCGATTGAAAAAAAATCTATTTTGGATTGTTTATAGTTTCTGATTCTGTTCATAACGGCATTTCCGTTTTGGGAACCAGCAGCATTGGTATTGCCTTCAATAGTCTCAATTATATCACCATGAACGGCAGTTACAATTCCGGTATGAAACCAGTCGTTTGTTGTTTTCTGAATCAGAAATACATCTGCAGGTTTTATTAAAGCCGGATTCGTTCTTGCCACCTGATAACGGGTCAATAGTTTTTTCTGAATCCCGGTTGTACCAACAGTGTCGCAGCTGTAAGTTAACGGCATCAGGGTTTTGAAGTTTTTTCTCTGAACAGAAGCCGCCTGATCAATGATGGCCTGAACAAATCCCATGCACCAGAACCATTCGGTTCCTTCATGACCATCCATATAACTTCGCACCCACGGACCCGTATTACTCTGATTGTTGATTACAAGTTCAAAAGGATGATTTTTAAGATGGCTTTTGGCTGTATTTAGAACTAATTCTCTCAAATTAGTACCTGAAACAGGATCTTCAAAAGCTTTTTTGAGTGGTGTAACAAGTATATCAAATACCTTTTGATCTACACTGCCGGTTTGGGATAAGCCATTAAATTTCTGAAAATTCAGCACGGCTTTTTCTGTTGCAGGTCCAAAATCACCATCGATACCCGTTGCGGTTCCGGAGCCTGGATTTTGCAAGGCAAATAAGTTAAGCCAGGACTGAATTTTTTCAACGTCTTTTTTGTTATTATTGATGCCTTTTCTTTGTTGATCGGCTTTAATAAGCAGTTCTTTTTGGTAGAATGTTTTTTGCATGGCTAAAGTTTTTTAAGGTTATAAAAGTTGCTTATAATGGTTTGTTTAGAATTTGAAAAAGTATTATGTTGAAAGATGTATTGTTTTTGGAACGATATATTGTTCGGTCGCTACTTCATTTTATTAAAATTTCATTTTCCAATTTTTTCTTGTTAGTAATTGAATCAAGCCTTGTTCACCTCCACTTATATTAGCTGAATTTACTGTAACGATTCTTATAATCTCTCCAGCATCATTTAGTTCAACAACCCCTAAAGAGACCACGTTTGGGTTTCCTTCTTTTTGATATATATATTCTAATATACGAGGTTCGTCAGGACCTGCACTTCTCTCTAATGGTCTGCCTATCCAATCTCCAACTTCTTTTTCATAAAAAATCTGAGCATATTGAGAAAGAGTTTCCCGTTGATTACCTTCTTCATCAGGACCGAGATTTACACCTCTGTTTCTCATGCTACTTCCTTGAGGACTGCTCCATGCGGCGGCAGTTGACTGATTCATATTAAGCTTGTTTGTCAAAAACGTAATAGGATCCATTCCTGCGCTTTGAGGTCTGGCATGAGCAATTAACAATTGTCTGAATTCACTGGTGTTTATTATATTTTTTCCTTTTAGCTCATTAAAAAATAAAATCGCCTGTGGCATATCCATTTTTAATTGTCGCAGAACTTGAAGCAATCTGGCATCACTAACTGCAGGAGCTATTTCAGCTGTTGTTTCTTCGTCTAAAAAATTCAGTCGTATTTTAGTTCCTTCAAAAACCACTTCAAGAGTTGCACCATCGCTAACAATTTCTTCTTTTCTTGGACCATTTTCTTCTTCTGCTTTTTGAACAATGTTATAATTCCAGTTCTGTCCTCCATCAACTACTTGTATAGAATTTACTAAAGTGTTATTTCTAGTTGCTACATTTTGTGCCACTTCCTGAGCTTCTTCTCTTTTGATTCCTCCATTTGTTAAACGCGATTGTTCTTCCTGATGAAGGTTTTGTTTCACAACTGCAAGACTGTCTGTATCACCATTCCCCATCAACCTATCCAACATATTCATTCCCGTATCCACAGCCTTATTCACTAACCAGGTCAGTGCTTCATCAACCATTTGACGAACCGAAACAATCATCTCGCCAACCCTTGCGCCAATTCCGGAAAGTCCGACCTGATTGGCCAGGAACCCGATTACAATTGGCATCGCCTGACCCATGGTTCTTTCGAGATAATTGGCGGCGGTAGTTACATTTCCCTGGGCGATATCGGCCACACCGTTGACAAATGAATTGACCACTTCCAGCATTTCACGCAGGTATTTTATAAAACTCTGAATCGCACTGTATAAAGCCATTGCCCCGTTGATCACCGCCATAATCCCGGTTGGGTCTAACATGCTCAGCAGTCGCGCAGTGATGCGGTTGACGATGCGTTCCATGATAAAGTTTTTCACGGCATCAAGAACGGTATTCCATAAATTACTGAGCTGTTCCTGAATTTTATCCCAAATCGCCGCCATACCGCGCTCCTGAACATCTTTGATGAAGGTCCAGATGCCTTCAAGCGTATTGATCATTCCACGGATTCGGGCTACACGGGCAGGACCAATTCTGGGATGGGCAGCCAGTTTCTCCCATATTTTTTCCATGGAGATTCCCAGCACTTCCAGTACCCATGAAATCACTCCTTTTAAAGTAAAATCGGTTAAAACCGGAATATTGGCATCTTTCAATTCACTCATTAACCAGCCGGTAACACCGTCGATTAAATGGGTTACAATATTGTCAAAGAACTGAACAAATCCCTGTTTGATGGCACGCAGTATATTTTTAAGGAAACCAATCGGATCTTTTTTGATGTCATCGATTGCCTGCATGGCCCGGGTTATGATATTTCCGATGAGGTCGAATGGGAAATTCATGATCTCGAGTATGGCCACAATCACAATTCGCACGATTTCTGCCACAAAAGCAATAAGGCGTCCTATAGGTTCTCCGAATTTTTCAATAATACGGACAAAGGCATCAAGAGGATGAATAAGATCATCGATTGTAAACGAGTTCCAGAGATCGGTAAAGAGCTGAATAATAGCGGCAGGCGTCATGTTTAAAGTCGCAACAGCTGCTTCAATCTCGCCTGCAATTCGGGCTATGGCGCCCGTTTCAACCATTTGTGCATATTGTTCTTCGCCACCGTCCATCAGGCTCATAAAACCTCTGATGAGATTTGGAATGGATCGCTCAACCGTTTCGTTGGTGAAAGGATCCCGTCCTATAATTACTTTTACCAGGGAGTAACCTCTTACGGTAGCCGCCTGAGAAGACAGCCATCCTAATAAGGACTCTTTAACAAGTTCTAATACTTTGAGTGCCACACCTACAGCAAAATCCCAAACTCTTTGCAGGAATCCTCCCGCCTGAGCTGCAAGCGCCGAGAGATTATCGGCAATGTTGGCCAGATTGGAAGGCTGAATAGCATCCCAGGCTGAAGTGATAAGTCCGCGAAGTTCCCCCAACAACGAAGTAAAAGTTCCGACCTGAGTGTCCAGCCAGTCGGCTGTTTTTTGAAGCGTGCCTTTTTCACGCATTTGTTCCAGTTCGGTTTGCTTGTCGATCAGGATTAAGAAATCTTCTAATATTTCTACCGTTGTGGCATTTACTTCTTCGTCTCGTAACGGATCGTATTTGATTATTTTTTTGATTAATGACCAGGCCTTGTTTTCTGCCAGTATAGGTTCTGCCACACCAATCAATGCTTCTTTTATCCAGGTGATTACCTGATCTACTGTGGCACTTACAAAAGAAGTTATTCTGTTTACTAATTCGTTGAATTTTTCAGTAACCAAATCAATGATATCGGTGTAAGGAAAGGATACTTCGTCCCAGACTTCTTCAACCAGATCTAAAATACTGTCGATGGTTAATCCGAGTTCACCTAATTTTCCTTCAACCCAGTCAAAAACCTGTTGCAGTATTCCATATTCCTGAAGTTTGTCGAATATGGCTGTTCCAAAAGGAACAAGTCCCATTAATCCTTCTACCAGGTTAATAGGGGTTCGTTCTACATCCACCTCGCGTAAGGGATCATAACCGATAATAACGGTGAAAAGCGTGTAACCGGGAATGTGTCGTGCTTCATTGATGATCCAGTCGGGAACTAAATCCAGGAACGAACCCTGAATCATTTCGGGAGCAGGGGAGATCGTCGGCTCCGGTTTTTTTCTAATGGCTGCCCCTTGCTGAACCGTATGGGTTAATTCGTGCGCAAGCAGGTGCTTGCCCGATTGTGAATTGGGATTGTATTTTCCTTCGTTAAAATAAATATTGTTTCCGGTGGCAAAGGCCTGCGCGCCCAATTGCTTGTTCATCTGAACGGCGGAGGAGTCATTGTGAATGCGGACATTGCTGAAATCGGCTCCAATACCGGATTCCATTTCGGTTTTTACTTTTCCGGACAGGGGAGAACCGCCGCCTTTACTGCTGTTTAAAGTGCTTTCAAGATTAGAAGTGTCAGAAGGGTTGGCATCTGCCCCCGCACTCATCTGAAGTTCTTTTTCGTCGTCTTTGGCCTGGATTTCCTCTTCTTCTTTGGCCTGGATTTCTTTTTCCGGTTTTGGCTGGATCACTGCTTTAGCGGCTACAGTATTAGTACTGTTTTCTGCTTTTGGCTGTACTACGGGCGGAGTTACAGTTTCTGCCAATGGCTTTTGCTGTATTTCTGTCTTTTTTTCGTCTTTGGATTTCTCGTCTTTTTTCTGAACCTCTTCTTCCGTTTTAGTCTGGATTTCAGGTTTAAGTTCCACTTTTTTTGTGGGAACCGTTTCTGTTTTTTTGACTTCCTTTTTGTTTTGTGGCGGCTCTTCTTTTTGCTGAACCTTATTTTCAGGTTTATTCTGAATTACTGTTTTTGGTTTGGAAAAATCTGTATTGATTTCACGCTTTTCCGGTTTTTTAGCATCCAGCTTGTTCTGGATTGGATTCTCTTTTAGCTGGACCACCGGAGTGATGGTTTCGGCTACTGTTTTTTGCTGAATTTCCTGGTTTTGATCTTCTTGTTTTTGTACCTCTTCGGCCAGTTTCTTTTGGACTACTGATGAAGGGGAAAAGAAGGTTTCCGTATTTGCCGTTTTTTTATTGGCGATTACATGGTCTGCTACCCGGTCGGCCTCGGCCTCATGTTTGTCGTTGGATTTTCCGATATTTAATTTTGCCTGTACCCCAAAAAAAGAGTCCGGCCCCTTATCCTGATGAGAGGAGGAGTGCGGAGAACTTGCTTTTGTTTTGGGTGAAAAGGATGACATTCTTTATCAATATTAAATTGGAATTATACTTGTTTTGGGAATTTCATTAACTCCTATTCTCTTAAATTCTAAAAAGGTTTCTATGTCCTGACTGGTTTCCGAATAAAAAACAATCCACAATCCTTCTTTAAATACCGTTATGTTACTTAAAGACAAAACATACGGACTCGTGCTGGTTGCCGGAACTACGGCATAATTTTCCTTTTGAGTGTCAATTTTTGATTTTACAGTCTCAATCGATTGGCTACTGTCCCGGCTTATTTTATTTCTAAAGGCCAACAGCTCTTTTTTATCATGAAAAATAAGGACCAGAATTTTGTCTTTTAAAATCTTGCTGTTCTTAGCATTGATATGTACTTCTTTTAAACTTGGAAAAACAGCTAACACGCCTTCAACTCTAAGCGATTGTGACAGGGACGAATCAGCTTTTAGGCATAAAGGGTTTGAGTTGTTTTTATAAATCGTGTCACATCCCGAAAAGCAGCAACACATCAAACAGAAAACAGCTGCAAATCCCAAAAATTTAAACTCCCAATTTTTAAACTCCAATTGATCGGCTTGTTTTAAAATTGGAATTTGGAATTTATACTTATTGGAATTTAGAATTACTAATTTCATAATTGCTGAATTTTAAAATTGACCACTTCTCATTTCATTTATAAAGGGCTGCAGCGCAGCACCGGAAGCACTTCCTCCTCCGCCATTTAGGGATTTGTAATAATCTTCACATATGGAGGCCTGCTGTTCTCTGTTGAATTCATTAAAATGGGCATGTTTAAAGGTTCCGTCACTATTCATATAATTGTAACCTTCGCCAAAAGCCTGTGCATGTATCGCCTGCGCCATGTATACCGATCCTGCGTGCTCATATTGTGCCACATGTGACAATTCGTGAACCATGGTTGCGGTATCTTCTCCCGGTGCCGCATGAATGATATGCGCTGTGGTTACGGCTCTGTAACCTCCTCCGGAAAAATAACCGGAAATGTACGCTACCAGAGAACCTTCATCTACATAGACCTGATCGTACGGAATCATTCCTGCCGGATGTACTTGCAGCGAAGCATTTATTTCTACATCGGTTAATTTTCGCATTCTGAAGATCAGTCCCCATATCAGCTGTAATATTTCAAAGATTCCAAGTAAATCGATAATATATAATAAAAGTTTTCCTGCCCAGGTAAGTCCGCCCAACACGCCGTCCCATATCCAGGAGGCAAAACCTTTTATGCCCTGCCAGGCCCAGACTGCTGCGCCAACGATACCGTTCCATCCCCATTGTGCAAAGCCGGAGATACCTTTCCCTAACCAGTCTAAAGTTCCTGTTAAGGCATTCCAGAGTTTGGACAGGCTTGGTGCTGTAATAAAATCGACAGCCCAGTCATACCCGGCAACTACACCCTCTAAGATCCAGTTTGCTGCTCCCGATATACCGCTTCCCAACCAGCTAAAGACACCTTTTACACCTTCCCATAAATGTCCCGCGGCGGCACTCAGTCCGTCCCAGGCCCAGCCTAATACGCCTGTTATTGCATCCCAGCCATGAACAAGTATTCTCCATAATCGGGATGGAATATTAGAAATGAAGGACCAGACGTTGTTGCCCAAAAGACATAGTTTTTCCCATAAAAAAGTACCAATAACTTTAATGATTTCCCATGCTTTACTTCCAAACCACTTAATTCCGTCCCAGACATAAGAGGCCGCACCCGATAACCAATTGAGTGCATCGCTTCCTAAGGATTTCATACCACCCCAGGCAGCAGCAGCTGTATCGCCAAGAAAGGTAGTAGCGGTATCCCAGGCAGCAGTTAAACCACCTGCAACACTCGAGGCCACACCAGAAACTGCTCCCGTCGCTGCATTCCATCCGTCACTTACGGTATCAGCAACACCTGAGGCTACACCAGAAACGGCTCCTGTCGCCGCATCCCATCCGTCACTGACTGTATCTGTTGCACTGTCCCAGGCATCGCCAAGCCAGCTTCTTTGTATTGGAGTCTGTTCTTTCTTTTGAACATTAGAACCTTGTTGTACGGTATGGGTAAGCTCATGTGCGAGCAAATGTTTGCCTTGTTTGCTGTCGGCATCGTATTTTCCGGAGTTAAAATAAATATCATTTCCATTCGTAAAAGCCTGAGCACCTAAGTCCTGACTCATTTGCATGGCATTGCTGTCGGTATGGATGCGAACCTGACTGAAATCGGTTCCGAAACCGGATTCCATTTCACTTTTTACCCCTTTAGCAAGAGGTGATCCGCCGCCTTTACTGCTTTTTAGATTGTTTTCTATTTTGGTGTCATTTACAGTAGATTCACCAGTATTTGATTTTTTCTGAACGGGCTTCTTTTTATCTTCTTCTTTTTCTTTGCCTTTTTTTTGTATCTTTTTATCTTCGTCTTTATCTGCTTTCTTTTGTATTTTCTTTTTATCGTCCTCTTTTTCCTTACCCTTTTTTTGTACTTTTTTATCTTCGTCTTTATCCGCCTTCTTTTGAATTTTCTTTTTATCGTCTTCTTTTTCCTTGCCCTTTTTTTGTACTTTTTTGTCCTCTTCCTTATCGGCCTTTTTTTGTACTTTCTTTTTGTTTTCCTCTTTTTCCTTGCCTTTTTTCTGTACCGGTTTTTCTTTTTCTAAATCTTGTTTCTGAACGGTGGATATGGTTTCGGAAATTGGTTTTTTCTGTACGCCTTCTCCTTTGGATTGTATTAATCCGCCGCCTTTTTGTTTGTTCACTACCTTATCGGCAACATTATCTGCTTCTACCTCATATTTGTCTCCCACGGTACCAGTCGTTAGTTTTTTTTGGATTTTGGGTCCAAAAAAAGGAGATGAGGTGTGATTGTCCGGCTTTTTATTTTCTAAAGTTCTCATAACTTTATGGTTTTACAATTTGAAACAAATAAGTATTCTTGTTAACCTCAACAGGGTTAATTTTTTCTCAAACAACCTATGCTACCATAGTTTTAGCGTTAGCCTCTTCTTTCGGGATGATCTGATGTTTTTCTAATTCAATCTTTATTTGGGCATACCAGTACGGAAATATTTTAAACAGTCGGTGTTCAATTTCGTCTGTAATGTCTTTTTTGTACTTTTTAATGCCAAAGAGATGGCTATACCCCATTTCATTGGCATAGACGCTTTGCTCCATTATGTTTCTTCCTTTCAGAAGTAGTGTAGGTGTAATGTTAGTATGGTCTAATATAGAAGCGAGATTGTATTGTTCGATTACAATACACGGTTCAAATCCTTGTTCTTTTAAGGGAGTAAATTCTTCGCGATGTGCTGTAAAAATTTCTTCCAGCTCATAGTAGGCGTTTACAAATTTCCTGCAAAGCGTGAGATCATTAAAACCCAGTACTCCACAACTGTACGAGTGTCCTAAATTGGAATGCCAATACGGTAAATGCTGCGTATATTGGTTAAAAAAATCAATTTGTTTTTTATAGTGCATTTCATAGCCGCATTCTTTTCGTTCCAGGATAATACTGTCGAAACTAAAATCGATTTTTCTTTTTATAAATACATCCGTATCCAGATGAACGAATGGTCTGGTCTGTTTTTCGATGGCATGAATTTTAGATTTCATCCAGAGTTCCTTATTTTTTTCATTACTCACTCTTGTAACTCTGCACGGCAGCATGTATAAAAATTTATAAGCCGTTTCATCTGCATAAAGTTCAATGTCCTTGTACCAAAGATGACTGTATAAAACACTCAAAGCCGTCATGTAGATGGTTTCCTTGAGTTTATTGCCCATCTGCCAGCGGTTATTGATCAGCGGAAAAGCATCCAGACTGTATATAATTCTTGGTTCTTCTTTCATAAAATTATTTTTTAAGTGTTTGGAGCAGCTGCTTTTCTTCTAAATAGGAAATGTTGTTGTATAACGAAGCCTTTTTACTGTGTTTGTAAAGCCTTTTCCACTCGTATTTATGACCCATCGCCTGTGAGGTTACTTCCGGTAACTGCGTATTATGAAATACTTTCATCTCATTAAAAGTGGCATGCCAGACCATTCTGCCGAGTAAGGGTGATTGCGTGAGTTGTATTTTGGAAAAAATTCTTTTGTAATAATCCGTGTGAACATTCTTGTTATTGACAAAGAATTCCGAGACTAAAACTTCCCCGACATTTATATTATAAAACCTGCTGAAATACCTTGTTATTCCATCCTGTTCTTCAATAGGCAATAAATCCTCTTCATTTTCATAAATAATATCGATATCATTTACGGGCATATCATAATAACTGCGGAGATTGATATAATCTGCAATTCCGCCTACAAACGCAATTTTTGACAAATCGAGTTTTTCAAAAATATTTTTAAGAGCCTGTTGCTGCTCATAGAAAATGTTTTTTTCATCTTCTTTCAGGAATGTTTTTTCTTCGGTATCCATATTTTTTAAAATTACCAGTCCACAAAAATTACTTTGTTTTTCCATGCCAGTTTTACAATTCCTAAATTCCAGGTAATCTTATCCAGCAGGATGTCCTGTGTTTTTCTTTCGACAAGGATTTTAGGATTATCTCCGGTGAGGATTATTTTCCCGGGTCTTTGTAAATATTCGTTTTGTAATAAGGCGACAGAGGAGTTTTTCATAACAGGCCAGTGGTCTAAAGCCGCCCGAAGCATTTCATTACTATGTTTTTTTAACGCTTCAGACAGTATGATGTTTCTGTTAATGGTTTGGTTGAGAGGAATGTTGCATAATAATTTTTCGAACAGCATTTCATTTTCATAATCCTGTTCTTTCGCTGTGGCGATATAATGTAAAAGATGTACTGCAACTTCCGGATCCTTTATCGTATTGTCTTTGTTCAGTAATTCACAATTCACAAAAAGCTGTTTCAAAAAGGGATGAATCAGTATCAGTCCCGCATTGTTTACATAATGATTGGAAGGAATTTCAGGAACTATTACTTCCTTTAAAAATAAAGCAGGATCCAAAATTTCAGCCTCTTGGGTTTCTTTAGTATTGAATACCGAATTCATTTCTAAATCCTTTTGAGTACCGGACGCCGGAGCTTCATCGGTTTTAGAATTGGATTGTAGCGGTGTGTTGCTGTTTTTTTGAAGTATTTCTAACGCTTTTTGTTCCAGAATGGTGGTGGTTGTCAGGATTTCCTGAGTAAGATTACCCAGTACTTCTAAAACAGATCTGTTGCTGATTTGTGCGTTGAGGTGTTCTAAAACAAATTTTGTCTCGTATTTTCGAACAGCTTCAAAAGAAGTAATCAGGAGAAGTAATTTCTCTTTGATACTACTTTCAGTATGCTTCAATAATTGGGACAGGATGATATCCCAGATTAGATTTCGCTGATGCAATCCTGTCTTAGATTGCGAAAGAACAGCCGTCATATTGGCTTTAATCCTGTCGATATTTTTCGAGGTCGTTTCTTCGGGAGCTGATGCTAAAAGAAATGTGTTTTTTAGAATGGTGTAAATCTGGTCATCCGATAATTGTTTTATAAAGCGGATTCTGATGGAGCGGCTCTCTAATACATTTCGTAATTTAAAACCAAACGTTTTGTCGCCGATCATTTTTTCAAATGGATCAGCTGCTGTCAGGTTTGACCTGTTTTTTGAATCAGCCCACCAGGAATGGGATCCGGTTTCTAAAAAACAGAAAAACTCATTGAGGCTTTTTTCTTTATTATCAATGAATTGGTACTGTTTCGTATCAGGAAAGCCCTGTTCCATTTGTTTCTCAATTTGTTTTTGAAATTGATTGATAATTTCGAGTTTTATAATTTCGAAATCAAAAGCAGCAGCAATAGAAAGATCCATGTTTAATTTTTCTATCTGAAGACTGCGGAAGGACATTTTTTTATCAAGCGTATCAAAATACGTTTCTAAAATAGGAAGGAGCTCGTCTTTTAGAAACGTGTCCAGATTGTCTTTGAGGTAATACGCGTTTTCTTTGGAAGACGTATTCACCTCAACAAATAATTTATTGATAATATGTCGGTTAGCAGCCTGCACCTAGCTTAAATTACTGGATTGTGATTGGATGGCGTCCAAAATATACTGGGTGCCTTTAAACGAAACCATCAGGCCTGACAGGAATTTTTTTAATGTTCCGTTAGGATCGGTATTGTACTTCATTTTCACAAAACCTTTTAACAGTGTATCCATGCGGGTTGTAATCGCTGTAATCTGTTTTTCGAATGCTGTAAAGTTTTCTTTCTTCTGACATTTCAAGATCGTGTAAAACAGTTCGATATGACTTTCGGTGATAAAACTCAGTGCAGTTCTTTCGGCATCGATTTTAGTATTTTGTACAGCCAGTAATAAATTCTCGTAAATACTGTCTCTGAACATTTCACTTAACTGACCATTAAAATCGCCATTGATGTATTCATTTGTATTTTCACCAACAGTGTTAAATTGATTTTCAATTTCGGTTAGGAGACCAATAGTTTCTTTACTATATGCATTTGCTTCAGGCTGCTGTTTGATATCTTCAAAACCCGGAAGTGTTTTTTTGATAAACAGCGCGGCATTTTTCAGGCAGGTATTTACAGGAACCCTTTCTATGAGGATTACTTCTTTTGCATCTGTACTTTCACCGCATCTTTTATTCATTGCCGTAAGTGATACGGTTATAGATCCGGTGTTATATTTAGAGACAGAGCGTATTATGGGGTCTTTAGATTCTGTTTCTATTACTTCTCCCGAAATATCCCATGTATATATTTCCGCATCTGTAGCATTATTGGTAAGTGTAAGATCATCCTCTTTTATGGCATAGTTGAAGCGTGCTAGCGGCGGATTTTGTATGGTAATGACAAGATCTGTAGGTTTGCCATTTGCCAGTATAATGACTTTGTCTACATTTTCAGGAACATCATAACCAATAAAAACATACTGGCCTGAATCATCCTGAGATACACCGTCACCACTTAAGATTACCTTGTTTTTGGATTCTATGGTAAGAACATACGGGGTATCGTCATTTCTGCAGATGTATTTACTTTCAATGCTCACTTTAATATCCGTAATCTCAAAAGTTACCGAATGGTTCACCTGAAAACTGCAATTTCCATTGTCCCCGATAGCGGTTACCGGAAAACTATAGCTGTCTTTAGCCGGTACTTCATAGGTATAAATATGCTGAATTTTTGTCTCTGTAGTAGTGATGCTATCGGTTCCGTCACCAAAATTCCAAACGTATTTCATGCCTTCCTGATTTTCTCCGGTAATGGTAAAATCGGCCGTAACTTCATTCGTTTTCTCTGATTTGGTGATTACAATGGTGAAATCAAATTTTGGTTTTCTGAAAATGGTTACTTCACATTTTGTGTCAAGATTATTAACCGTAAAAGTTATTGTTTTTCCAATGAGTTCTTCGCTGACCAGTTTCGGATCAAAAACAAATTCACCATATTGATTTTTGGTAACTCCTCCGTTTAAATCTTCGTCTATATCGGCCTTTACAAATCCTCCGGTTGGTGTTACATGAAACGGGTAATACGGAGTTGCTTCATCAAAACAAAGTTTGTCTACCGGTAATGACAGCGCTATGAAATTATCATCGCAGCACAAATAAGGCAGCGTAAAGTCGGCTATGATTGGATTTAATACAACGGATTCGCCATTATCGCCTTCCTTTTCAAAATCACCTGCCAGGGAATTGCCTCGTGGAAATTCATACGGATAACCGTAGCCATAATAATACGGATACTGGCTGTATTCGCCTTCAATATAAATCATGACAAAGGTGCCTCCGGGTGCTACACCAGCTTTATGTTCGTATCCATGATTTTTGTTCAGGTAGTAAGAAGTAAAATTTTCAATAACTTCCTGTGCTTCATAGGCATTGATGCCCAGAACAACTACATTAAATCCTAAACCGTTCTGACGTCTGATATCCTGAATAATTTTTAAGGCCTCTTTGTAGTTCTTGCCGTGATGTCCTTCAATTCTGTAAAAATCAGAGTCTGCAACCACTTCCAGCGGACGTTTTGTGTTTAAAAAATTGTCGTGATAACTTCTGTTGCTGCGTTGTTTTCCGATAGCTGTTTTTTCGTAATCCCAAAGTTCAATAAGGTGATTTCCCACATTATTATAAAACGGAATCGCTTTTTTACCTAAAACACCTAATTCAAAACTGGGTGTTATTTTTATCGCATTGTAATTCACATTATAGTTGGCCAACAGTTGTACACAGCGTTTTATAAGGCTGTACAATTGCTGCAGGTCCGTGCTTTTTCCGTAGCAGATTTTAATTTCCTTGCCTTCCAGATCGATAACAAATTCGGCAACCGTACCTTCAGCACCCGGTTCCAAAAGCGGGTCATAGGGTAAACAATCGTTGGCTGTACTCAGGTTTTGACCCGTAAGCAAAGGTGATTTGTAAAAAGCATGTCGGTATTCAAAATAAGGCCCGCTTTTTAATACTTCTCCTAACATTAAGTGTTTGGGGAACGATTTGAGGTCCGGGCAGCAAAATTCGCCATCCATAGCAGACAATAAGAGTTTTATCTCCTTGTACGTATCAATTAAATCTTTGAGAAGATCGTATCGGTATTGAAAATCCGGAGGGACATTCGCATCGTTAAAACTATAGATTTCGCCCAGATTTTTTTTAATAGAAGCCAGCATTAGCGGCATTTGCAGACCATTCAATAGTATTTCAAAACCATCACGCAATTTGTTAACCACATTGTTTTTAAAGAGACCCTTGGTGAATTTCTTTTTAACTTCATTGTAATTGATGAAATTTTCAGGCTGCAGTACGATACGGTTGGATATGACGTCCGGTAATTTATAGTACAGGTTAGCGAAATTGGTGGCCGTAATAATTGTATCGTGGCTGTTGATTTGTGTAGCAACATCCTTACTAACCAATAATGCCTTGTGATTGCCAATAATTTCCAATCCCTGATTATCACACGAAAGGCTGACACAGAGATCCAGATCTTTTTCATACGATTCGATATACAATAACACTACAGCATCATTTACGTCTAATTTTGTATTGTCTTTCAGATATTGTATCGGGAAAGTATTGGCATTATCGAGCGCTTGCTGTTCAAAAGTTAAGAGTTCGAAAATTTCAAGCTGATCCGTACCATTATAGAAATAAGGTTTGTATGCGGCCTTTTTATTGTCGTATACTTTATAATGCGTGTATTGTTTGCTTTCAAAATCTATGACTTTTTCACCGTTGGGAATAGTATTATAGAGATGAAAAAGATCACCATCAGTAGATATTCCGCTGCCTTGTGTTATAGAGATGTTTTTTGCAGCTTCATTATAAGAAACCTGGAAACCGCAAATGATCCCTACGCCACTGAGGCCAATTCTGGAAAGACGGTCCTGATCATCAAAATAATCTACAATCTCGTTAAGATGTCCTTCTGTAAGTACCTGATTTTTTGTAAATTTTCGGTACAGAGTTGTTATGGTTGAAAGTTTTGCTAACATTTTGAATGGTATTTATAGTGATCCTAAATTTGTTTTTCCTAGTATTATTTTTTCGAATTGATTTTCATTTTCGTCGCTGCAATCAAATAGTCTTCCCGTAGGATATAAATTGCTAAGGCTGGATAAGGACTTAATAAAGGGTATAAGTTCTGTTTCCGGTTGTTCCTGGTTCAGTGCCGTTTTAGCAAACAAATAGGCTTTATAAGTGTTTTCCAACTGCAAAAGTTCATTCTCTGCCGGGTTTTCAATTTCATTTTTCCGATGTCCGATCCAGCAGATTTTTGCCAAAACATGTGACGGTAATTCTTCCTTAATTACTTTTTCCATATAATTCCTGAAATCGGTGTTCGCGAAACGCAAAGTGTATCCGGGCAGTACAATGCTTACGCGATAGGAGTAGGGATCCAAAGGTTCGCAGCTTTTGCACTCATCAGTACAAATCGGTAAAAAGGTTGCCGGATTTACCGTAGTCAGATTTACATCCGGACGAAGCATCATATGTTCGACTATAAACATGCCTTCCTCGGTAAAAACTTCTTTCATGAAGTATATTAAATCCAGAATAGACTGTTTTAGTTCCTGTAAAGTGTCATAGTACGTATATCGCTTTGCAATAATGCGGTCGGGATTGTCTTCGTCTGTAATTAACGGATTAATGATGTCATACGAATATTTGCCCGAATCGGCCTGATGAATCTGAATGTTATCAATAACTTCAGGATCCGAAATTCCGTTTTTAAAGGCTTCTTCTACATTGTATTCCCGCGTCTGGATAATTTGTAAAACCGCAAAATACAATTCCCTGTTGGCTGCTGAGGTATCATAATACTCATCAGTTGCCGAGAGTATAATATTATTTTCAGTATCCCTGATTCTCCATCGATACACCAGCTGATTGTCGGAATCGATAAAATGGTATAAATCGACAAAAGAATCTGAAAGATGTCTTCGGTTGTAATCTTTGATCCCCAAAAGTCTGGAAATCCTCTTTTTTACACCTGAAACATTATCGGTATCCCATAAATTACTGTGCGGCTGCTTGTAATAGTTAAAAGAATTGCCGCGGTTTTTGCTTACGATTTTATAATCTTTCAGAAAGTCTTCTTTGGTTTTTAGGACTACTTCGTCTGTAGCCGTACCGTAGATACTTTTGTTGATGAAAACATATTCGGAAAAACGCTCTGCAAAACGCCCTAAAAGGTGGTCCAGAATATCATTTCTTCTCTCAATGTTATTGTCCAGTTGTTTAAAAAGTATTTCGGTCAGATATGCATCGTTGTTTTCAGGATAGTCGCTTACCAGTTCACTAAGTCCGTCGATGTCTTTAATAGCCTGCGTAAAGAATGTTTTGGTGAGATTGCCGCTTACCGAAAGCATTTCATTAACCTGACCCAGATGTTTAAAATAGCTGCCCAAAATCTGATCAAAGAATAAAAGATAGCCTTTGAGTTGTTTTGCCTGTGATTTTCGGGCTATTGTAGCTCTGGTAGGCAAACCGGTTTCTCCAATACCATACGTATCCGGAAAATCGTTTTGTATGGTGGTATAGCTGTCTATTTCAAAATAATTGCCGGCAGGCAGTTTCAGTTCTTTATTGTGGCTTGAAAAATCGGTCGCCTCGTCTTTTACAGCTTTAATCTCATCAAGATAAACCTGAACCTGCGCTTTGTTGATATTGAGCGGCAGCAAACCTTTGTTATAATTGAAAACACTTTTATAACATATGACCGGTTTTTGGTATTCCTTGAGACAGATTAACCATTGATTGGCATCAGGTTCCCCATCGCCGCAATTTCCCAGAGAGATATCTTTGATGGTTATAACACCCGGAACATTCATTATTAATTTTATAATATCAGACAATCGTACTTCACTGGTGAGTTCCGCTTCCATTAACTCTTTGGTATCTATAAAACCATTTTCCAGAATCGGGCCGTCAAAAATTTCTAAGGAAGAATAGCCTTTCTCTATCATTTGCTGAACCGAATAAAAATTAACGGTAGTCGATAAATAGCCATCCAGTGCCTGTAAGACAAGCGCATGCACCATTTCTTCATCGGCTTGCGTATCGACTTCAATACTGGCGCAGATTTTTATCGGATATTCCTCTACTTTTATAATATTGATCAGATCCTCGCACAGATTGCGGTTGGCATGGTATTTTGCTCTGATTTTTTCTTTGACACTATTAATTTCGGAAGGCTTTTTGCTTTCAAAATCTACATAAAGATCATACAATCCTTTAAGTTCAAACTGCTTTTTAAAACCTCTCGGAACTTCATTAAAATCTTTATAATCATAAGACAATTCATTATCCTTACAATTGACATAGACTGTTTTTTTATGTTTCGCAGGCCAGCAATTTTTAACGCCGTCAATATCGATAAACAGTTTTCTGTAATCGAGTGCTGTTACCGGACTGGTAGGCAATACTTCCGAGGCTTTAAAAAACTGCGAAGCAATCCCTTTGCTCTTGTCATCGGAAGCCAGAATATTTTCGATCGGAAGATCCATTCGCATGCCAAGGTCGGTTATGGCGTAGCAAAGCATCTCCAGCATCGTTATACCCGGATCGTGCGAGTTAAAATCAGTCCATAATTTGCCCCCAAGATCCTCTATATACTGAATACCTTTTTTTCTCAGGTAAAAGAAGTCCAGGTCGTCTCCGGTGGCAACTTTTTTGGGAATAGTGTTATGTGGATTTAATATTGACATGTCTCTGGTGCTTGAATATTAGGGTTTTTACAAGTTTTGATATCGGTAGAAATGATATGGTTTTTTACGGATACAAGAATACGTTTCGGGTTCGATGGCGACACTACCGGTAAAAATTCCAGCACAGCCTGATAAGCAGGATCATTTACATTTTCGGGTTCCGCAGTATCGTCCAGTTTCGCCATTTCTAATTCTGCCAGATAATCTACATAGTATAATTTTTCGATGTAGTCAATTACAGTGCTTCGGTGCAGTTCAATTCCAAAAAGAATGTCCTGAGAAGTGTCAAATGCCCACGGAGACAAGAATTTTGCGATATCTTCATTGAGCTGTTTTTTATAAAAATTCTCATCGTATTCCGGATAGAATCTGACATTTAATTTGACCACCACTTTTTCGTATTCCGGATTTATGACTGCAGCTTCTACATGCATACTGTTTAAGTTGCTGATGTAATTCTGAATCTTATTTAAGGTCGCCGTACTCACTCGCGGCTCATAAATATCAAATACATTTTTGTTGATAATATCCGGAACGACAATAAGCGTTACATCGCCCGGTGAAAGAAAGGAATTGGTGGCATTGTTGGTATGGTTCAGGCATTTTACGCGGAATACTTCCGGAAATTCCTGAAGGATCAGATGTTCATAATCCCAAAGTGTTATGGCCCTGTTTTTATGGCGCAGACGCTCGCTTGCACGTTTGTAATACGTATCATCCGATTCCTGGGGTTTTCCGTTAAAAGAATTAAAAGGCTGTGATACACTTTTGATTTGTGTGATACGGCTAATAAGTTTGGAAATCGTTTCGGCAGGCAATCCCTTTTCCAAATGCGACAACTCATTTTCGTTGTTGAAAAATTCGGCTGTAACGACCTGTGTTTTTACATCGATCACTTTGCAGACTGCATCGTACGCTTTATGCATTTTTGCTTTGATCCAGATGAGGTTCTCCGGAAATAAAGTATTGGTTTTTGTTGTCTGTTTAGGAATGTTAAACTTCAGGATACCCGACTTTAAAAAATTATCGATGGAATTTCCCAGAATTTCATTTTCAAGATTTTTCCAGTAGTTATCGCAGAGTACAAACCATTCCACTTTTTGTTTCCCGGTAAAGGATTCGGCCAGCGGATTCTCGCTTCCTTCCAGGATCTGAAACAATAGAGCAACCTGCTGTGCTGTTTCTGCCTCGTCAAGTCCGATATAAAATTCACCTCCATTACAATAATCAGGAACCAGATGGCTTGCAATCGCACTATTTACAGCCAGAACCGCTTTTTGTCTCGCCAGTTTTTTTAAATAAGAATGTTCTTCACTCTGGCCAAAAGGGGCTTCATGAAACAGTTTTATTCGTTCGGTTCGGTATTCTTCTTCGGCTTCATTGGTAAAATCGGTGGTTTCTTCCGCCGTATAATTTAAACTGATCGCTTCTGCAAATGGCGTATAGGCTTCATTTGGAATAAGCGTTTCGGGAATTTTGCTCATGATGGCGAGCGTATATATTTTCGGATACAAAGAATGCAGGAAGGACTGATTTAAAGTCAGTCGAATCGGGCCGCTTTTGTCAATGTCATAGGTATTTCCTGCTACGGAGAATTTGGTTTCATACAGCGTATCTTTCTTTGTAAACAGTACGGTGCTGGTATTTTTAGCCTCCCAGTTTTCTTTATTCAATACCGACACAGTCGCTTTAAAATAAGCATCTGAATCTACAATAAGATCCGATGTATTCGAATTTAGTACCAGCTTGCCTTTATCCGGAGTAGTGACCACAATGTTATCTTTCGGCTCTGGATCTTCCGGCTGGTTGGCCGATAATTCCTTTACTATTTCTTCCATAAACATTCCCTGGTAAAAAATGTTTTTGCTTATTGTAGTAAGGTATTTGCTTTTGTAAGCGTCATAATGGGTCTGGAAAGAAGTTGGCGTATTTTTCCAGTTGATAGTAATGTCAACATTTTTCCATTTTTTCGAAAAGATTTCCGGATAATTGATAAGAAACGAAGAACCTTTAGTGGGTTGTGTCGTAAAAGGGTAGAAAGGTTTGGTCGCATTGAGCAGACCTGTGTCACTTTCCAGTGCTAAAGATTTAACATCTTTCACATCTACTTTTACCGTAATGTCATTAATGGTTTTGTTGACTAAATTTCGAAACAAAGAATGCCCTTTTTTATTTTCGGTATGAATTAAAAATCGAACAACAGGCTGCGTAACGGAAAAAGATTCGCCCAGTATTTTTTGATCATAGTTGACAATGGCAGGAGTATCTTTTGAAACCTGAAAGACAAGTCTTAACTGATTTCCTGAAATACTGGAAGCACCAGCTGCACCATTCAGCTTAAAATCCCCCAGCCATTCTTTTTTACCACTGCAAAAAATACTGATAGTATCGGTAAGATCATTTGCCGTAAAGGGGCCGGATTTAAAAGTAAAGACTTCTTCAAAATTGATGGTGATGTCAATATTTCTTTCCCCTTCCTGTAATGCCAATAACGGAGAAGCGATTGCAAAACCCAGTTTGGCAGTTTTCAGTTCCGTATATTTTTTTTCAGCAGACGTATATCCGAATGGCAGCCAGTATTTTGATTCCTCTTTAAGGCTTTCTCCATATCCGTCAAGGGAATTAGCCACTTCACTGGATTTTATTTCTCCCAGATTAATGTCATTATATACACTTTTAAGTTGTACGATCTTAGCTTTATTAGCAATGAGTTCCTCGGTAGTTTTATAAATAAGTTTGTTTCCTTCAGCATCTTTTCCGGCATCTAATTGCGTTTGTGGTGCAATTCGTTCTTCGGTACTTTTTTTGGCCAATTCAAAAATGATATGCACTTTATCGGCTTTTGCCGGAAGTTTTCCGATTTGTAAAATGTCTTTATAAAAGAAATCCAGGTGTTTTTTTGTAATTAAATTAAAGCGTGTCTGAGATAATTCCAATAGCTTTAAGAAACATACAAAAAGGGTCATGTGAGGGGTTAGCGTACCTTCAAATTCGATGCTGCTAAGGGTTTTGGATATGTTTTGTTTTAAAACATTATAAGGTTTGTCTTTTCTGTACGGGATATCTTTTGGCAAGCCAAAATGATCAAAAATCTCCTGCCAGTTACCGGCTGCATTTTCGCTATCGTTGGTTTCAAAGAAATTAACTTGTTTGGCGAAATTATAGGTAAAAAGCAACCAGTCTTCCATATCAAAGTCATGGAGCTTCAGATTGTCGGGATCGAGAATAGTATTCAGGCGATCGCCCTGATCTGTGCCATTTCTTTTAAATAATATATCGTTTGTATGGTCGCTGTTGTTACACATAATACTATTAAATATTAACCCTGTTGGGTATTATTCATTAAACGTTTCATTAAAAACTTAGAAGCATAGCTTTACTTCTTTCCCGCAGACCGCAATTTTTTGCCACGCCCGAAAGCTATCAGGACAAAGGATTTAAATGGATTAAAAATCTGCCTGATCTGCTAAATCTGCGGGAAAAAATTACTCTCGCAGATTTTGGAGATTTTGGAGATAAAAAAAATCATTCTCATCTCTTTAATCTGTGGCGAAATATTTTAGCATATATTTTGCCTTATGAATGGTCACCCTGAGAGGAGTCAAAGGGCGTTCCAATTGGTACTTGGGCTTCGCTCAGCCTGACAATTCGACTTCGCTCAGCCTGACAAATATTGAGTTGCTCAGCCAGCCAGATAGTGATCAAAAAGAATTATCAACCCACCACTCACAACCCAAAACTCATAACTCATAACTCAATACTAAATATTAGTTCCCTCTTCTATATAAAAAGGATAAACCATATTAGTTCTTGAATTGGTTGCCCTTATTTTATAATCTAAAACCACTAACAACTCCCCATTGAGATCATCTCCCTGGCTGATGTCGATTTTCTCCACATCAATACGGGGCTCGTGGTACAAAATGGCGGTCTTTATTAATTCAGACACAAAAGTTTTTAGTGTTCTGTTCAGCGGATTAAAAAGAAGTTCATCCATATTGCAGCCATATTTAGGCAGCATAATGCGTTCTCCTATTTTGGTTGACAATAGAATTTCGAGACTGCTCTTGATATCTTCCTCATCAGAAATCATTACAACAGATTTTGTTGTTTTCTTAAATTCGGGTGGAAAACTCCATCCGGTTCCCAAAAAAGCTTGTTCACTTTCCATAATTAACCAATTAAAACAGTTGCTAATCCCGCTACTATTGTTCCGCCATGTGCGGTTGAATCTCCCATTCTGGCTGCAGGTTTCCCCCCAATCAAAACCGTTGACGAGCCCATTGCAATGCTGTCGGGCGGACCGCTGCAGGTGGCCATATCGCCAACACAGGCTGCCGGAACTCCGCCAATTAAAACCGTGGGTACGCCGGCAGGTAAAATCGGACCTCCAACATGCGGAACGGTTGCGGTTACCATTGGGCAGACATGCATATCTGAAACTCTTGCGGCTGGTGCTCCCATGATGCTAATTTATTTGTACGATACTTCCTTTTAAGATGGCAGTGGCTCCGGAGGATACTTCCGCACCTGCACTTCCTTCTGCCTTAAATTGTGCGGAGGCACTGATTGAAACATTGGTTCCTTCGATTTTGACATCTCCGGTCGCTTTTATTTCGATGTTTCCGGCGCTTTCCATTTTGATGCCCTTGCTGTCGATCGTGATCACGTTCGAATTTTCATCTTCGATAATAATGACGCCTTTGTCTTCATCAAGCGTGATTTTTTTCCCGGCAGGAGTTTCAATTCCGATTGATTTTTTTTCATCGTCAAACAAAACCTTCATTTCGCTGCGGGTTACAATTCCTTTTTGATGATTCGCATCGGCAGCTGTTATCGGGGCAGGTTTTCCGCTGCTGTGCAGCATTCCCAAAACAATGGCATTATTCGGATCTTCATTGATAAAACCGATGATTACTTCATCTTCAATTTCAGGCCTGAAAAAAATTCCCCTGTTTTCTCCTGCATCCGGAGAAGCTACGCGGCACCAGATCCCTTGTTCTTCATTGTTGATGATGGGAATCTTTACTAAAATCCGGTCCTCACCATTGGGATCACTTTCGAGTTGCGTTACAATTCCGGTGTGCAGCCCTTTTATAGCGGGAATGATTCCGGAACCGGTAGGCGTATGAATGTCAAATGTTTCAGAAAACCATTCCGGATTCAATCCGAATTGTGCATCAATAGTCCAGTTTCCTGCTGCTATTTCATGAAAAACTCCGGTGATGTACGCCTTTCCGTTAAACCGGTCACCAACGCCTTCGAGCGTAATAATGGTGTTGGGTTTTACGGCAGGGATTCCCTGAAATTTCACTCTTCCGCGGATTTTGGATAATTGCTGAAAGAGCAATTTGGCATCGGCCCAATCCTGAAGTTCCACATCCGATATATTGCCGCCATGACGCAACTGCAGGTTTTCCAATTCGATTGTTCCGGCCAGATCTGATGGTGTTAAATTTCCGTTTAAGGAAATAGCCGGATCAGTCGCTTCAATTTCAACCAATTCCTGATTGCTGTAATCCCAACTGTACGAAGACACTTTTGCAAATTGATTCCTGGCATCTATTTCAGCATCAAAATCCAATAAACTGGATCCGAAGGTTACCGTTTCAACAGCTGCTGCCGTTACATTGGGTTTGCTGATGGTGATTTTACCATTCTCCACAAAGCAAAGTTTGCCGTTGGCCTGCGCCCGTGACACTATAAAATCCCAGTCGGAGGTATTGTACTGAACCAGTTCTTTATGACTGAAATTCGTGGCTTCTACCTCTTTTTCCAATCCGTAAGCATCAATGATTTCCTCAAAGGCTTCGCTGTCTTTTACATCATAGAAATATTTGCTTTTTCTGCCGATCGTAAGTTTTACAGCTTCGTCTTTACATTCGATAATCAACAAAGAGGCACCGCTTTTTATTTTGATCGAATGTTTGATGACAATGCCTTTGTAAATCGTTTCTTCATCGTTGTGATAACCGGCCGTTATTTCAATTTTTTTACCCGGAATTAACAGCTCTTCATTGCTTAATTTAAAATCTCTTTCAGAAGCTTCTCCGTCTGTCAGCACAATTTGGGCCATAGGAATCCGGTTCACCTCATTTTGTACCACAACACTTTTTACCTGATAGGTTTTAGATAACTCTTCTCCCTCAATTAAAATTTTATGCGTTACTAAATCGGCACTTTTACTGGTTTGTATGACTCCGCTGTTGTTCATCAGGATGGTTTTTGTAAGGGTGGAAAAAATAGTTTTTGCCCTGTTTTTAGTTTTCTGAAATTGACAATGTTATTGACCCGGGCGACTTCCAGATAATATTTGGAATCGCCGTAGATCGTAAAGGACATCAGCGGCAAAGTATCACCATCTGTTACCGTTCTGTAATGCGTTAAATCGGGTGACTTATTGTTTTCTTTGGCAGCCCTTAAATTATCTTCCACAAAACCCTGGAATTTTGCTTTTGCAATCGCCCTGATTGGCGTACCGTCGGGTTTGAAGAGTTTGAATTCCACATTCATTTCGGTCAGTGCGCCTTTAAAGAGCAGGGTTCCCCAGGAAATAATCAGGTAATTGGGCTTGTGCTCGTCACCATTGTAATCCAGGATCACTTTCTTGAATTTCTCAATGTCGTCAATGATTCCATCGTCAGAACTGGCATAGCCGTTAATTACTCCCGAACGGTCAAACACGAAATCGAGTTCCAGATTTTCGGGTAATTTTTTATTGAACTTCGGAGAAACCGTACTCGTGCCGGAAGCCTGAGTTTCATCGGTTTCAATTTTATAATGATAGGTGTACTTTTCCGGATTCATTAAAGTAGAAAATTCACCATCCGCAATTTTGTTGTTAAATTCCGGATCACTATAAGCCACAACTTTAAGTTTTTCTAATTCACCAGCCATATCATCGTTCTTTTTTACGTTCCATAATTTTCATTACCTGTTCCACACATTCGGCTACCGGATCTTCCCCTTTGCTTTTTGAAGCGTCTGCTTTAGCATTTGGTTTTGCTCCCTCATCGACGTTTATCCTGATGTGAAGCTCTTTTATTTCTATCGGCATGACTAACTTTTAATTAAAGTGAAATAATTGTAGGTAAGCTCAAAGTTTTCGACAACGAGCTTACTTTCTTCCGCATTAAAATCCTCAACGGCCCATTTTACGGGATAAGCATGCACTACATTCCATGAAACCAGGGGCTGATGTTCCTCATCGAGTAATTTGATAGTCAGGTTGACAGGCTTAAACGAAAAGTTTTCGATCGCATCCCGACACCAGTCGATCACGGCAGAATCAATCAGCATTCCCCTTTTTAAAGTCAGGTTTGGATATTTGGTCTTGACCGGAAGTTTGTGTTTGAATCTGTTTTCACCACCTTCGGCTATCTCTTCAGTTTCAATATCGACAGATAAACCGGAAACCGATTGAAACTGATGGTCTTTGGTTTGTGAACCAAGACCTTCAAATTCAACTAAAAAGTGAAAACCGACAGGTGGATAATAGTTAGCCATGATTAATCATTTTGAATCGATAAACCTTCATGCACTAATTCCAGCGATTCGATAGCGACTTCGTTTCCGTCGGCTTTTAAATCAGTCGACTGCACTTTGGTGGGCCATGCATTTTTTACTTTCCAGGTAATCACCGGTTCGTGTTCCTCATTCAGCAATTTGATAGTGATGTCTCTTCTTTCGATGGTGTTTAGTTTTACCGTATTCCACCAGGCGTAATATTCATTATCGCTTTTAAAAGTCCCTCTTTTCATCGTAATGTTAGAGAACTTCTGCATACCCGGCATCTTGATTTTGCTGTACTCCGGACTTGCGCCCTGACGGTACTCGATCACTTCAGTTTCTACATCTAATCCGGAGACCTCTGTAAAACCTATTTTTGTTCCGCCCCAGTCTACTGAGAAATGAAACTTTGATAATGGATAACTCATGATTTATATTTTTTTAATGTTGATAGTTAAATTAAGATTCCTGCATTTTGTGAGAGAAACGAAGGATGATGAACTCTGCCGGACGAACCACTGCCATTCCGATTTCAATAATCATTCTGCCTTCCAGGATATCCAAAGCCGACATCGTCTGACCCAGTCCAACCCTTACATAAAAAGCCTGTTCCGGTTTGGCTCCGGCCAAAGCTCCCGCTCTCCACTGAAGGATTAAGAAATTCTCAATCATCGCTCTGACTCTTATCCAGGTATTGGCATCATTAGGTTCAAATACAAATTGTTCCGTTGCTTTTTTGATGGATTCTTCGGCCATGTTAAAAAAGCGTCTCACCGGTACATAACGCCATTCGTTGTCATTACCTGCCAGGGTTCTTGACCCCCAAACCAAGGTCCCTTTACCCGTAAAGCTTCTGATGGCGTTGATGGATTTACCGGCTACAGTATCAACATTTAAGTTGTCCTGATCACCATTTGTTATTTTAAGTGTTGGTTTTATCACATAATTGATCCCTACATTGGCAGGAGCTTTCCAAACGCCTCTGTTAGAATCAACACGGGCGTAGATTCCGGCTACGGCGCTGCTTGGAGGCAGTGTAAGAGGAAGCGCTCCGATTTCTGCTTTTATGGCATTGTAAGATTTGTTGTCTAAGCCCTCAATATCACCCAGGTAACGGCCGTTCATGGCACCGTTGTTGGTGTCTTCAGAATTAATAGCATTAATTTCGGTTTTGATATCATTAACCAGTGCAGTTATGGTTTTTCCGGGCAATGGTTTGTTAAAGACGTCCGTTCCAATTGTCAGGGTATCATCCGGTAAATCAAGAATAGAAGCCGGAGCAGAAAATTTAAATAATTTTGCAATCTCAACCACTACATTATCTACCACTGTACCTAATGCTGCGGTTGTTTTGGAAGCAAGTACTTTTGCTCTCATGTCATCCAGGGCTGTTTTTACACTTTCAATTTTATCAGTGCCTTCAAATAAAGTCACAAATTTTGCCAGGGCTGCCACAAGAGGAGCTTCGGCACCGGGATTATCATCTTTAACAGAGGCTATCACCGAATTGGCTGCGTTTTCTACTGTTTTTTTATCGGCAATTAATAAACCTAAATCGGCAGTTAATGTAGTCAGCTTGTCTGCAAACCCATTTTTTAAATTAAGGGCATAATTGGCAGGCCCGGCAGCTACATTAAAACCAGTCGGATTAGGAGAATCTATAAATAAAAGGACATTCGCTATTTTTCCTTCGATAGTATCATCTGCGGGAGTTCCGCCTGCATTACTAATACTGACAATGCTTGAAAGGCTGGTTGGAATTGTTAATAAGGCCTTATCAACATCGTTTGATGCTGTACTTATCGCGTCAGGAACATTCGTGATATGATGGATTAAAATATCATCTTCGTTGTAGCGGTAATCCAATATAGTTTCCAGGTACGGATAGTAAGCTGCACCATATTTCAGATAGTCTTTCTCCAGCACGATTTGATCTCTCAAAGCAGCAGCATCATCTTCAATATCATCAGAAGCATAGGTGTCAATGATTGTAAAACGATCCTGCATATCATGGCATTGTGTCAAGGCATCACCATAGAGCGCATAAAAATCAGCTTCACTTAAGGCCTTTGCATCCGGAAATAAGATCAGTGTTGGTTCATCTTCACCCTTTAGCAATTCAAGACCATTTTTTAAGCTTTTTCCATTTAATAAATCATTAAACAGAACAGTATTTTGATTACCATTCAGATCTTCATATCTGTCGACAGATACAATATAACAAGGTCCGCCGCCATTTGCAAAATACATCTGAAGGGCATAATACATCAAAAAAGGCTTAGGATCGCTGGGTTGATTTACTACAATTTTTCTATCGGTAAGAACATTGTCAGTGACTACATCTGTAATTTCTACGGCTATAGAGTCTTCAGGATACGCGAACCCAAAATACGTTTCATAATCCAGTAAAGAAGTAATTCGGGTAGGAACCCTGTCTAAATCGTTGTCGATTTTTTTAACAGCTTTTTCTGTATAGCCAATAAAAGCGGGAATCGCTGTTTCTACCTGGGCAACGGACGGAGGGAACTTTACGATTTCCTCAATATATACGCCAGGTGTTTTGTAAGTTGTTGCCATAATTGATTGTTTTAATTATTAAATAAATATTTCCGAATAATAATCACCATCATTTTTTGTTATTGATTTTACAGATGGATTAGGATATTGAGTGTCTGGTAATTGAGAGGGAGTAAAGTCTGCCGCCGGATCAATTTCAACAAAACCCGAATAGGTTAGGGGCTTGACGGCATTGGTTCTAATTGTGATGGCTGTTTTCCTGTTGATATATCTCCAAAGCGTTTTCCTGTTGTCAAAATGAATCTTAAAATTTGGGGTGATCATTTTGCCCGAATCAGTCACAATGTTTTTTGCAGCAGTATCGGCTTTCATGCTCAGGGACAGGATTCCGAAAACATCTTGTCTTTCTGCGGTATGAAGTTCGGATAGGAATTGCGCTGTTGTTTTTTCAGATACTAAATAGGCATTTGAAATCAGGACATTCTCATTGCTTTTTGAAATGTATTGAAACGTTACCGGCTCAGTGGAAGGCTTGACGTTGCTGAATAAAAACAGTTGATCCGGGACAAATTCCAAATCGGTGTAATTCTCAAACTGATAGTCCTTGACAGACACTATAAAGTCCAGTTTCAAATCAGGAGGAAGACTTATATAGGGATCAGTTTCATCGGCTTCTTTCACTTTAACGTAGACCCGGATTCCCGTTTTGGTTGGTTTAAACGCCATTTTGTAGTTTCTTAACCTTGTTTGGGTTTCTACGGTTGGGGTGATAGCGGCAAAGGAATCATAATCGAATTTTTGCAGCATCTTTTCCTTATCCGTTGTCGACATACCGGCATAGGTATCTTCACCACTGTTCAGAAAATAATTGTGTAAAAATGTTACTTCAAATAACAATCCGTATGTAAGATGAAAACTCATGATTGCTCTTTTGTTTTTGTTATACCTTTGACCCTGCTGATCAGTTGTCCTTCGCTTTGAGCGATATTGCGTTCAATTTGTATCATGCTCACTTTGTACAAAGCCGACGGAAATTGTTTACCGCCTAACGTTCCCCAGATATAGTTCAGCTCTTCAAAAGTGGGCGTGTAGAGCTCCACCGAGAATCTGAAGTTGTCAATGTTGGTCATGGCAACATTATTTCGGTTGTAAATAGTGTTGGCTTGTGTAAAGAGTTTTTTGCCCTGAAAAAAGGCTATAATTTTCGAAATATCATTCAGCGAGTTGATGTATTTATTTCTATTGGCGCTAAAAAGTAAATACAGATTTAAATTAATAACACTGTTTTTATAAATGGTTTTATTGTTTTCAATCGCATGATTCGGAAAGTTCTTTAAGGTAGATTCCTCATCCAGATTGATTAAGGTCAGTGCTACTTTATCTTCTAAATTAGCCGATACGATTTCGTTTTGGGACTCTAAAAAAGCAATATTTTCAGCCACAACGGTTTTATCCAATCCGATTTCGTCGAGATAGTTGTTTACTTGTTCTGTAATTATCTGAATAACTTCAAAAATCATCTTATAATGGGTTTTAATACATTCTATAGTATTGTTAATCAAGCAGGTATTTTTATTTTTTTAAAGACATCCCGTTTATGATAACTCGATATGAATTTGCTGACGGATGTGATCTAAGGCTTAGATTTTAAAATAAAGAAGTGGGGGCTTCCGGCGTGCTTTCAATTGGTACTAAATCGGGTGCTAATTGAATTGTCGAAGTTATACAAAGGAAGAGGTATCAAAAAAGGGGAAAAACACCCTTTTTGTACAGGTTAAAATACTGATTTTTAAATGTTTGTTTGTGAAACAAGGTGTTGTTTTATTTTCAGTCATAAAAGAACCTGAGCAGTTGTAATGACTATTAAACTTTAATAATTCAAAAAACAAAACATTCGTTTTTGATTTTTAGATGAAATGCCCTTAAATATTTTAAGTTGCAAATTCCTGACAAATTTTGCTTTGTTTAGTTTATCATTTTTATACTTTTGTCGTCGTTTCAATTTGCAACACTATATATAGAACAAATAATTAGTAGAACAGGTTTTTATTTGTAAGTAAATACATCTTTTTTATTTAAAATGTGTATCTTTGCTTTGCTAAAATACCTAAGGATTCTATCCTGAATAACTTTATTAATTAATATAAGCGATTCCCTCGCCATGATGTACCTGCGGAAACAATGGTAAATCTATCCGAATTGGGTATTTTAGCACATCTAAAGCGGGGGTTTCGTGTGTCTATTATTTTCGATTATGCAAAATGAAAATCAAAAAACATCGCACCAGGATGTAGTGCCATCCGTAGTTCATTTCCTTTCCGACCTTTGGTTTGAAGGAAATTTTAAAGAACAGCCGCTGTATTTGCAGGAAATTTTCGAGTTAATGCTCGAAACTGAATTCGGCAATGATCAGGAGCTCCGACAAAAAATGCTAAGCTGTCTCAGAACCAGCAGGAATCTGGCAGAAACCCTGTCTCCTTTTACAGACAAGCAAATTCAGAAAGCCTGCGTTGCTATTAAAGCTGCGAAAGCAACTTAATTTGTCGGGATTTAAATTTTGCAAATACCACAAAAGCCCCGTTATTGCGGGGCTTTTTTTTTGGTTATGCATTTTCAAGTGTGGGAAAGTTGATTTTATTTTCAGTTTTGCTGTTGAAAATTTTATTTTGATTTTCATTTTACAACAAAGCTGTTGAAATATTTTTGTTGAATATTTTTTTACAACAAAAGATTTACAACAGAAATTTTTGAAAACATGAAGTTGAGAAAGTTGATTTTAATTTAAATTTTCCAACAATCGGAGTGAGAAGCCGTGCGCTAAACTTAGAAGCACAACATTTCTGTCCTAAACAGCTTCAAAATCTTTTAATAAAAAAGGGTTGCTTTTATGCCCTTATAGCCATTTTGATACCTCATTTAGTTAAAAATATTCCTTTTGGTTGATTGAAATATACCGGAAAGAGGGTATTGTGGATGTTTATTTTTTTAGCTTATTTCGTACAATACGATAAGTTTTTATAAAAATAAATCTCACATATAAAAAAAGAAGTCCTGTTTATGATGTTCCTGGTTTCCTTCTTATCAAATGCACAAACCAATAAAATTGTATTCGAATACGATGCTGCCGGCAATCAGGTAAAAAGATCTTTGTGTTTAAAATGTCCCTCGGCAACGGGCAAAAAAGATCAGACAAAAGAAGTTGAAGCTTTGGCGGAGGAAAAGGGACTAACACTTTCATCGGAAGAGGTTCTTTCTTATTATCCCAATCCGGTCAAAGAAACTTTGTATCTGAAATGGCAACTACAGGAAAATAATGGGGTGACTTCGGTTCAGGTTTTCGCTCTTTAAGGTCAGGTTTTAGGAACCTATCCCATCCAGTCAGGGGTCAATGAGCTGAACGTCCCTTTTCAAAATTATTCCGCAGGAATCTATGCCATAGTGCTGTACTACAGCAATGGTTCTCAAAAAGCTGTTAAAATCATCAAACAATAACGATATGAAAAGTCTTTATTCTATCCTTGTTTTTTTAGTTGGGGTATGGGTACATGCCCAGACTGCACCAACCGGTTCTTCAACAGAAGTGGGTGTTACAGAAGGTCAGTTAGCAGTGTCTTTAACCGGAGCTGCAAATTATACCATTCCTATTGCAGTGCCGCCCGGTATAAACGGAGTGGTACCTCAGATTAGCCTAACCTACAACAGTCAGGGGGGAAACGGCATCGCCGGATATGGGTGGAATATAGGAGGTGTTTCTGCGATTTCCAGAATTCCGTCAACGAAATTTCACGATGGGACTATTGATCCCGTAGATTTTGATATTTTCGATCGTTTTGCATTGGACGGTCAGCGACTACTGGTTAAAAACGGGACGAATAAAATATACGGTCTGAACGGTACGGCCTATGAAACGGAAAGCTTTTCGAATATCAAAATTACCTCCTATGGCGTTCATTCTAAAGGAATAAATTATGGACCTGCTTATTTTATTGTAGAATATCCGGATGGTTCAAAGGCGTATTATGGCAGTGCTGCAGATTCCTGCTCCATAACAGACTGGGCCATTACCTATTGGGAAAATCCCCAGGGCATCAGAATTAGCTATGCTTATTTTTTAGCCAATAATACCCTGAATATCTCCAGTATTACTTACGGTTCAGGGCCAGGGGCGACGCCAATCAACCAAATTAAATTTATTTATAAACAGAAAGAAAGAGCTGAGCAGGAATATGTGGGTGGTCAGAGTATGCTAAGAAATACTATTTTAGATAAGATCCAGATAACAGGAAATGGTGTGGGGTTTAGAAATTATGCACTCAATTACGATACTACTTCCTTAGGCTATCAAAGGTTAACTGGTATTACAGAGAAAAATGGATATAGCAGTAAAAATTATAATCCAACAGTGTTTGAATACCATACTGAAGCAGGCGGAGGTGCCCTAAAGGTTAAAAATTCCGGAATACTGGATCTCTCAGGAGTTAGTTTCACAAACACCGAATATGTTTCGGGTGATTTTGACGGTGATGGCCAGCTGGATCTTATTTTGTATCCTACAAAAGGAGACAATGCAAAAAAGGAGTACAGCCTATATACCGATATTACGACACGAAATGTGAATTTCGGCACCAGACAGTCCGTTGGCTCATTTCAGGAAATTTTTCCGGTAACATGGTTAGGGTATGATCGTAAAGTAATGCCAATGCAAGCCTGGGTTGTTGTCAAGGAGAATAGTTTTACCACTTATTTTCAGGGAACTATGGGGATTGTACAATATGATGAAAAGAAATATGATTTTCCGGTTATAACGTATTTTTCAGAACACCCTTTAAGCTGTGTACAACGTAACAGAAAACCTCGCGAACTTACCGCGCAAATAGCAAAATCTAATTTAAGCGGAGATTTTGACGGAGATGGTATCACCGATATTATTGTTGTCGAAAGAAACACATCCTACTCTTATCTGGGGCCCTGTGACAGTGACGGTCAGGTACTTAATGCCACCAGCACTCATTATGGTACAACTTATTTAGTGAATTTAGATAAGAATGTTACCTCAAACTTTGTTACGGATGCAGGCCGAATCAATGCAGGATCGGCTAGTAAATTAATAGTGGCCGATTTTAACGGAGATGGTAAATCGGATATTGGTGTATTTGATCAGGGAAAGGTTGCTGTTTACGCACTGAACGATACTAAACAATTTGAATTATTGTTTGCGAAAACAGATGAAGGGATTATTTTGGATAAACAAATTCTGATGGGAGATTATAACGGAGATGGCAAAACAGATTTTGTAATTCCTCAAACCACTAATCAAGATAGCTGGAACTTCTATTTTTCTACAGGAACCACTTTCAGTACATTAAATACGGCAATTGGTCTGGCGTACGATACTTCAAGAATGGGCTATTATGGTGTTGTTGGATTTCCTTTTGACACGTACAGCTTAAACGAAGGATCTTTTGTAGCAAACGATTTTAATGGCGATGGTAAAACAGATATTTTATACCAGCAGAATCTTACGGTAGAATATATCCTGTCTGAAAAAAGAAATGTTTATGCAAGAAGAGGAGCGTCTCAGATTACTAAATTGGTTTTACTTGAAAATAAATCGTGTACGGGAAATACAATCACTTTTAATTTGTTGAACACCAGTGCACAATTTGCGGCGGCAAAAAGATATCCAATTCCTGTTTTTATCAATCATAACAAAATAAATTTAAATTTAGAATATTCCTTAATTAGTGACAATGCTATTCAATCCTTCAATAGTGCTGTAGACCATAGGAAAGATGTGCTCTTGAAGAAAGTGACTACAGGCAATGGAGTTACCGAGTCAATTACCTATAGTCTCTTAAAGCAGGATCCCTACGAAACCATCTATTCGCCGGCACCTTTAACGGAAATATACCCCAATATTGATATTCAGACAGCTCTTAATTTCAAAGTCGTAAAAATGCTGGAGAAAATGAGTGCTGCCGGTTCTAAAAAACAATCCTTCAATTATTATGGTGCTGTGGCCAATAGTCAGGGATTGGGCTTTTTAGGATTTCGGGCCACAATGAGAACCAATTGGTATAAGGACAACTCACAAGTTATCTCTACTATCTCCAGAAATGACGTTGGTCTGAGAGGCGCCAATACCGAAAATTATTCAATACTGGGGTTTGTATCTGCGAATTATCTGTCCGACACCTTTATTACAAAATCGGCGGTTACTTATAATACGGCTGCAGATGCCCTGCAAAGCAATAAGGTAGTTAAACTTAAAGCTTTAAAAACAGAACAAGTAAATACTTTGGAAGGCACCGGTACGGAGACGGTTACAGATTATGATGGGTACAATAACCCTCTCAAATCAACAACTTTGGTAAAGGAAGGAAAAACGATTGTACAAAGCAGCGTTTCTACTATAGCCTATAATGTTCCTTCATCAGCGAATACCTCTTCAGCAACACCTTATATAGTCGGGCAGCCGATCAGTAAAAAACAAAGCATTACCGTTGCCGGAAATACAATGTTTACCGAAGAGCTGTATTCCTATTCCGGAAATCTACTGACCCGGGTTAAAAAGAAAGGAACCAACACAGATTATATAACGGAAGACAATCAATATGACCCCTTTGGCAATATCACCAAAAAAACCATACTGGCAACAGGACTTGCACCGCGTGTAACCGGTTATTTGTATGATGCTTCAGGTCGTTTTTTAATCAGAAGTACAGATATAGAAGGCTTGTCTACTAATTTCATATATAATCAGGGCAACGGATTATTGTTGTCCGAAACAAGTCCTTACGGCTTAACCACTTCTTATGCCTACGATTCGTGGTTTAAGAAAATCAAAACAACAGATTATCTGGGTAAGAACAATACGTACGTCTATACGCGCAGTGCGGAGAAAACCATCATTACCGCAACCGCAGAAGATGGCAGTGCCAGCGAGGAAACCTTTGATGATCTGGGCAGAAAAATAAGGGAAGGCAGTAAAAATAGTATGGGAACGTTCTCGTATGTCGATTACGGCTATGACATTTACGATCGAAATTATAAAGTAAGTGAACCCTATTTCGGAAACGTTCCAACGCAATGGAACGAAACTAAATATGATATTTACGGCAGGGTCACGGAGCATAATTCGTTTACCGGAAAGAACACCCGTATTACCTATTCCGGTTTGCGCACCACGGTAAACGACGGTACAAAATCGAAAACGACGGTTAAGGATGCCATCGGAAATGTGATCGCTGTCACCGATACTCCGGGAGGTACGATTACCTACACCTATTTCCCAAATGGAAATCTTTACGAATCCAGTTATGCCGGGGTAAAAACCACTATTTCGCAGGATGGCTGGGGAAGAAAAATAGAATTGGTCGATTCCTCTGCAGGTACGTATAGATATGAATACAATGCAATTGGAGAAACTACAAAAGAAACGACTCCCAACGGAACGACCAATTATACACTGGATGCCTTCGGAAAAGTAACGCAAAAAACAATTTTCGGTACGAAAACTGATTCCAAGACGGCCTATACTTATGATCCGTCCAGTAAATTGCTGTTGAGCAGTAAATTCGAAGACTTTACTAACGGAGCCCATACCATACTGAATTCGATTACCTACGATGCTTCAAAAAGAATCACCAAAACAACAGAGCAGACGCCTTATGCCGTGTTTACAAAAGAATTCAGCTATGATGGTTTCGGGCGGGTCGCTTCCGAAAAGTCAAGCGCGACGGCAGGAGGAAAATCAAGTTCCAAAACCATAAAAAACACCTATAAAAACGGAGCGCACTGGCAAATACTGGACAACGATACCAATGCTGTTTTATGGCAGACCAATGCCGTAAACGCAAGAGGGCAGCTCACCAGCGCACAAAACGGACCCACTACGGTAACCAATACCTATGGCAGCTCTGGTTTAGTGTCTCAGTTGAAATACGACAGAACTGCCGGCTCTGTCAATATACTGACTTTAAATACGGTTTTTGATGCCAAAAAAGGAAATCTGAACAGCCGCACCAATAGTATGTTTAACAGAAATGAAAGTTTTGACTACGATAGCCAGGATCGCCTCACTGACTATACCAATGGTCAGGGGGTACAGGAGAAACAGGCCTATGATGATCAGGGAAGGATAACACAAAATAATTTAGGAACCTATCAGTACACCCAAAAAGCGAAACCGTATCAGCAGACCTCCATCAATCCGGTGGAAGCAGATGCCTTAGCCTATTATGCCAACCGCGAGGGAATTTACAGTGACGGCATGGAAGAAAAGAGCGGTTTCGGATTGGCAAAATACCCGGCTTCAATGGTGTATACGTATGATACTGCAAATGTTCATACGGGTAAAACAGCCCTGAAAATAGCCAATACCACCACAACAGAACAATACCTGCACTCCGATAAATGGATTGCGATTGACAATGCGGTTGCTACTTCCTATACCTATTCGGCATGGGTGTATAGTGACAATCCGCAGGCCGAAATATTCCTGTTTATGAAAAAAGACAACGAAGCGGGGTATTTCACAGGGATCGATAATGCGGTTTCGGGGATTAAAAAACAATGGACCAAAATTGAAAAAACAGTTCTGGTACCCGCCAATATCAAAAAGCTGAATATCCGTCTGGACAACAATGGCCTGGGCAATGTGTGGTTTGATGATGTTCAGATTCGCAAAACAGGCAATCCGGTTACTGCCGACAGGAAACTGAGCATTAGTTGTAATACCTTTAAAAGTCCCGTACAAATAGAGGAAACAGGAGTAGATAAAATCAGCTTTACCTACAATGACAGCAACAGCCGAAGTGCTATGTTTTATGGAGGTCTGGAGGATGAAATTCTGCTAAGGCCTTTACGAAAATATTATGCAGCCGATGGCAGTATGGAGATTAAGCACAACAGGACAACGGGTACTTTTGAATTCATTACCTACATTGGCGGTGATGGCTACTCAGCACCAATCGTACTCAGAAGCAACGGAACAACATCTGATTATTTATATTTACAACGCGATTATCAGGGGTCAATACTATCGATAACCAATCAGGCCGGGGCAGTGATCGAAAAACGCCTGTTTGATGCCTGGGGAAATATTGCAAAGGTACAGGATGGTGCCGGAAATACGCTTACTGGTCTCACCGTTTTAGATCGCGGATACACCGGACACGAGCATTTGCAGAGTGTTGGCCTGATCAATATGAACGGCCGTATCTACGATCCTAAACTGCATCGTTTTTTACAGCCGGATAATTTTGTGCAGGATCCTTATAATACGCAGAGTTTTAACAGATACAGTTACTGCTGGAATAATCCACTCAAATATGCGGACTATAATGGAGAATGGTTTGGGTGGGATGATTTAGTTGTTGCTGCAACTTCTTTTGTTATTGGTTATGTCTCAAGTTCAATTAGTACGGGGAATTGGGGTTGGAGTTCCGTAAAATCCGGACTTATAAGTGCAGCTATGGGATGGATAGGGTATAACACAATGGGGGCATCAACATTTTCAGATAGTTGTGTTAATGGAAATACAGGAATGTGGAATTTTATAGCATCTTCTGCGGCGGGTGCGGGTGTAAGTTATTTTATGCCTCCTATCGGAATTCAAGTGAATAATCATTGGGGGTTTAGTATATCGCCGGCCATTGCATTTGGAAACACTATGGGTATTGGAGCAAATGTAGCAGTAACTTACAATAATGGTGATTTTAGTTTTTCTGCAGGAGTCGGCATTATGAGTAATAGCAATTATAATGGCTTTGGGAAAAGCGGTTTAGAAATACGGAAATCTATTCTGGCAGCTTACGATGATGGAAACACTGGGTTTAGTCTTGGGACTAATTTTTGGAGTGGAAATGGCGGAATGAAGGAATTTAAACAGCAAACAGGAGTTTTGGGATTACATTTCGGCGATTTTAATGCTATTTATGAAAATGATGGAAAACCATTTTCAGGAGTGTCTGGTGACGGAAATGATCAATATAGGACCGCGGCTTTGTCTTTGAATGTCGGAAGTTTTGGTACAGGTTTTAATTTATTTACTGGAGCTAGAACGAAAGACGATTATGAATTGGAGAAAAATTTTTTAGGCGGCGAATTAGGTTATGCTTCAAATGGAAAATTTGGTGAACATTATAAAAATGGATTCGTTAATGAAAGGGGACAAGCTTATAGAATGGGAGCAGCATATTTTAGTTACAAATCCTATCGAGTTGGAACAAATAGCGAATGGGTAAGACATTCAATACAAAACGTGGCAATCCATGGTACTTTTATTGCAAATCAAAGAATGTTTGAAATGCAAAGTGGGGATTGGAAAGGTTATTCTCAATACAAAACTTCTAATATATTTACATTATGGTAAGAGTCATTTTTCTAATATTAGTAATACTATTATTAAATTCCTGTGTGAGATACTCTGAGAATGAGTACGGCTTTTTTCAACCGAAGCACCCTAATTATTCACTGAAAGATAAAAAGGGTTTTATATTTCCCGATTCCTTAGATACTTTAAATGTGTATAGATTCTACGGCTATTACGAAAATAATAAATTAGTTAAAGATTTAAATTTTGGAAAGTGGGCAGTTTATAAAAAATTTTACCGAAATGGTCAAGCTTTTAGTTTTGGCACTGAGAAACTAGAAGAAAATAATTTAAGACCTAAACAAAGATTGACTGATTATTATTTCTACAATTCGAAAGAAAATATCATTAATTATGAAACTTTTGTGATTGCTGAAGGAGGTAAATATATAATTATAAAATATAAAATAAGTAATAATGGGGATACTTTGACAAGTATTAATAATGGAAAAAAATCTCATGTATATATTAAGACAATCATACCTGACAAGTGGGAAAAAAATTAGAAATAAAAAAAAATAGGATAACAAAACCGATTGGTAAAAGGGAGTACAATATATATACATCATGGTAAAAAGTTTAATCATTGTCATATTGTTTCTGATGATTTCATGTACTTCATTAGTTCATAATAAAAGCGATTTTATAAAAGCAAAATTAATATCAAACCAATCTATCCCAATAAAAATAAATGGCTTTTATTATTGTGAATTTTCAGAATTAAATAATAATGTCGATTCGAAAGCCATTATGACATTATTGTTATATAAAGATGGGTATGTTATATATGATGGGGTTTATTTTGGCAATGCTAAAAATTATTGTACAACAACTAATAATAATGAAAATTCATTTGATAATGCAATCAGCAAGTATAAATCAAGACTTAAGATACTTGATAGTACTAAATTTAGTTCTTGTAAAATAAAAAATAACGATATTGATGGAAAAGGCCTTTTTACGATAGAAAATGATTCTATTAAAATTCAATATTATAAAGCAGAAATGAAAAATGAAAAAAAAGATTCGTTTAATGACTATTTCTTGTATGAATTTACAGGGTATATTATAAACAATGAAACATTTCGCTTAACTAAATTAAAGAATTATCGTAAGAACACAATAAAAAAAATAGATTTGGTTTATAAGTTTGAACTAGATGAAAATGTGCCAAATATTGAGAATAAATTTCTTAATGATTGGAGATAATGAATTTATGAATACTTCTTGGGATTGGAATGGTTATAGTCAATACAGAACTACTAATATATATACATCATGGTAAAAAAAGTAATTCTATCAGCACTCTTACTTTGTATGGTAAGTTGTTTTTATACCCGAACAGATTATGGTAATATTAGATTTAAACCGTATCGATTTACAATAAAACCAAACTCAAATGCCGATGCTTATAAAATTATTGACACTACAAAATTATATCAATTAGTGGATGTTATAGATACAATATACAATGAGAGGCCATATATAAGGAAGAATTTTTTTAAATTCTATGCCAATGGTAGGGTTGGAGAATTTGAAGTTTATTATGAGAGTGATGTTAAATCATTAGACCCCAAAAAAGCTAAAATGGCATATTATAATTATGATGGTAAAACTCTAACCGTTCAAACTTATTTCGAGCACCCACAAGGCGGTGGTTTGTTAAAATATAAATTGCATAAAATTGATAAAGAACAATTAATATTGACGGGTTATAATCAGTTAAGAATTTACAACATTCTCGATTTACCCAGGGAGTTTTTAATTTATAAACCAGATTGGTAGTGCAATTAAAAATGAATTATAGAGCTTATAAAGACGGGTTAATAGCTAATATGTAGGCATGCTATTGAAGATAGGGTAATTCATGATCAGGGTTTTGAAAACCAATCATGGGACTGGAAGGGATATTCATAATACAGAACTACAAATAAATTTACATCATGGTAAGGCTTTTATTTTTTGCGTTTATAATCGTATGCTGTAATTCCTGCATGAGGCATAAAGAATATGGTTTTTACAGGGTTGGTTTCTCAAAGTTTACTATAACCCCAAATTCTGATGATAGAGCTTATGCGATAATTGATACTAATGTTATTTATAGGTTAGTTAGAGAAGAACGCATAAACGCTACTGGAGATTTTAGAGCAAGATATTATAAGTTTTATTCTAATGGTCGGATTGCAGAGTTTTATGATCGTAATGTTGATTTAAAAAAACACGGTGTCCTAGAAGCTAAAAAGGGATATATGGGCTACTATAATTATAATGGGGAGGATTTTATTGTTCAATTTTATAATAGTAATGCAAATGCTTCGGAATTATACAGTCAAATATTATCTATTGAGCGAGACAGTTTGGTTTTAACTAAACGAAATATTGAGTTAGATGCTCAAGTAAAATCATTTTATGCAAAAGAAAGCATTCCTAAAAAAATTAGGATAACAAAACCTGATTGGTAAAAGGGAGTACAATATATATACATCATCACCACCTGATAGTGAATATAAGTCGAAACCACATGTAGGAGGTAATAGGAATTATAACTCTCCCATTTGGGAAAGAAATTCTAATGACAAAGAGGGAAATTTCAGGGCAACTTATTCAAAAGGTAGTCGTGTATTTGCGGGAATGTATATTGGAGTCAGAAGAGGAAATCATATACAAAGATTAGGTTATGATGGGCCAGAAGTACAAGATTTATTTCAAAATGGAATTCATAAAAACGTTGTAAAAGGGCCTTATTTTAATACTAATTTAGGATCATTACCAAGTCTGTTTCAACAGAATTTTACTTATAATCCATGGACATTATACTCTAATTAAATGAAAAAAAAAATCTGTTTACTAGCGCTTATTAGTATTTATTCGTGTGGATTAGGTCCGAAAAAAATTGATGGTTTTGATAATTATAAAAAGGTTATTATTTTAAATAATTCTATTTTTCCATTGAAAACAAATGGAATTTATGTTTCGATTAATGAAGGAAATAGCCTTAAGGGAATTAAAGGGTTTTACTTATATAAAAATGGAATATATCACTATGAATATTTTGACGACAACTTTTGGCTATCACCAGAAAAAGAATTGAAGAAAAGAAGTTCTTATTATGAAAATAGTAATGATTTTGGTGAATATATAATTAGAAAAGACACAATAATTATTCAAGATTTTTATAGTAATAATAATGAATTTTACAGTAAGAAAATATTAGAGTATAAAGATGTTATTTTAAGTGATACTATTGTTAAAATTTTGTCATCTTATACCTTAAACAAGGAGGAACTTCTTGGCGAACCAATTATATATAGATTTTATCCAATAAGTAAAAAGCCTGATAGTACAAAAGCTTGGTTTTTAGATAGGAAATGGTACAAAAAAGGGTTGCATAAAAGCAGGAAGTAATAAATAAATTTTTATTTGAAAATTAGATTCAAAAAATACACAAGAACGACTAAGCTTAATAAAATAAGAAACGAAATTAGTTATAGATAGAACAATGTTTTGGTTTAATTATCAAGACGATGTATTTAAATTAAATAATAAATTTTCTTTTGAAGGGAATTTACTAAATAGACTATTGAGTGAAAAATATAATGGTAAAAAAATAAAATTTTTAAATATTGAATTTTATGATAAAGAAAATGATAGAAGATTATGGTGAGTTTTCAGATTCTTGGATTTCTGAAGTTAAATTAGTAAAGGATAGTAATGAAAACGCTCTTGAATTAATAATTCATTGTTCTAATAAAAATAAAAATTATAGTTACGAAAAAGTAAAAATTTCATTTACAAAATTATTAGTTATAAATTAATTAAAAGAGAAGATGTAATTGATTTTGCACCAAAAGATGTTTTGATCAAAGAAAATGATGGGTTAATAACCTTTGATTTTTTTCCAATAGATCATTTTGATTATTTAGAAGAAAATCCCAATTCAACTTTTATTATTAAATGTAAAGAAGTTTCGCATGAAGTTTTGTAAAGTTAGTAGTTACAGTTCTGTTCTCTGAAGGTTCCCGTTTCTGCACGAATCGTTCGTGTTTGATCAAAATATCAGCGGGAGAATATCTAATATTAATTCCTAAAAGATAAAAATAATGAAAGGAAAAGTAACTAGATTTTTTGCAACATTAAATGATATTGAACCAATTATAAAATGTGTAGAAAGTGTTTTTGATATACAATGTTATGACACAAAAAGATATTTGTCAGACGATAAAGTCTTTACACGATACGATTCGATATTACAAATCCCTAATTTAGGATACACTGAAATAGGGAATAATTTTGGTATTAATTATTTATTAATTCCAAAAACGGCATCTTTAAATATAGAAGAAATACCTCAAATAAAGGGAGGTCTAAAATTTACAGCAGACTCAAATTCTAATAAGGATAGTATTAATTTTAGATTTGCTGGAATATACACTGCAAAGCAAAATGTTTTAGTTGAGTCTAGTATAAGTTATTTATTTGTTGAAAAATTTTCTAAAGATTTGTATGATTTTTTTTCAAAAAAAATAAAAAAAGAGTTTAAGTTAATAGACGGTTTTTACGCAGGTAAAGAGGCGGAAGAAAAATTAAGGCAAGGTTGGCGATTGGTACAAGATGAAAGAAGAGATATAGGATATGATTTGAAATTATAAACGAGATTCATAAAAAAAAGAAAAAAGACCTTATTCAATACTGATTACCAAGTGTATTTCAACAAAATTTCACATATAATCCATTGACTCTATATTCTAATTAATATGAGAAAGACAATTTATATGCTCATTTTACTATTTATTTCATCTTGTGGAATTGGTCCCGTTAAATGGGAAGGTTTTTCCAATTATGAAAAACCTGTACGGTTTGAAAAATCAGTAAAATTAAAAACAAATGGAGTTTATGTAGTTGACTCTGTAAATGGATATATAAATTCAAAAGAGTGTTATTATCTGTATAATAATGGCCTTTGCTTGCCAAATTCACAGGATAAGAATTTTTGGAAAAATCCAAAATATTATCTGGATGAAGAATATAATCGAATGCTAAAATATCAAGAAAAGTACAAAATAAAACCTGATGTATTTGGTCAATATTCCATTTCAAACGATACAATTTGTTTTCAAGTATTTGGAGCTAATAATAATGAGTTTTTTAGGAGATGGGTTATAGAAGATAAAGGGATAATTGTAAATGATAGTACGATTAAATTATTTTCGTCCTATTCATATTTAAGAAAGATAGAGTTATTAGACAAGCCAAAGACATTACTATTTTATAAAACGGAAATTAAACCTGACAGTACAAAACTATTTTATAAAAATAAAAAATGGTACAAAAAAGGGTTGCATAAAAGCAGGAAGTAATAAATAAATTTTTATTTGAAAATTAGATTCAAAAAAAAAACCGCAAGAATCACTAAGCTTAATAAAATAATTATGAAAAAACTCATTATCCTTTTATTACTCATTTCATTTTCATGCAAGACCGGACAAAATGAATATCAAACCAAAAATGAAAACATTACGGTCTGTAACATTAATGATCAAGTTCCAATTAATTCAAAAAAAATAAATATTTCTTCAGGGGAGATTTATTGTGGACTTTTACGAAGAAAACTACCTCGAAGAGAAAGGACGTTAATTGATGAAACAGAGCACTTTGGGCAAAATTCCACATTCACTTATTATAAAAGTATTGAAGAAAACCTGTCAAGATTGAATATTGAAATAGAAATTAACTTTTATAAAGATTTACTTGACGCGTCTCGCGAATTCAAAGCGTAATATTCGACAATTAAAAAAATTAATAGATATGAAATTAAAAAGAGAAAAAGGTATTTATTTGATTCTGTGTGAAAATGAAAACTTAATTGAGAATGATTTGAATTATCTCTCTGATTGTATTTTTGTTAATTTAAATCTTAAAAAATCAATTAAAGTTAATCAGTATTTTAAAAAGAACAAATTAGATTATATTAAAAATTCACTTATTTCTGCATCAAATTTACCAAATGAATTGTACAGTGTTGTTAATTACCTTTTGAAGAAAACCGACTGTATAGTAATAGGAACAGCTGGTTTGTCTTTTGATTCTATAGTAAGTATTGTTGAAGATGTGAGATTTTTACATAAAGAAAAAACAATATATTTCATTTCGTATTTTAAAGAAGATAGTATTGACTTCGATAGCTATAAAATTTTTAATATAAAAGAAATAGGAGCAAAAGAGTTAAGAGTTTTGTTACAAGGAAAAGCTTAAAAAGCTTATTATTCTGAAATGCTACAATTAAATGTAAAGATTATAGCCGGATTCTTGGACACATTTTAATTTTCTATTCCAAGATCAATTCAGATGCAAATGATATATCAAAAAAAAGAATTTCAAGAATCATTACAAATCATGCTGCAATTGTAGCTTTTAAAAAAACTTCGGAGAGCCGAATATGAAATTTATTAAAAACAGAATGAACACACCTCAAAAACTTATTCTCTTACGATTACTTCTTTCACCTTTAATTCTACTTATTGCCTGGCAATGGGGTACCAAAGGAGCGGTACTAATTTTATTTCTAATGTATCTGGGTTTAATTAGTGATATTCTGGATGGAATAATTGCCAGAAAACAAAATTGCTCTACTGAAAAATTGCGAAGATTAGATAGTCAGGTCGACATGATATTCTGGGTTTCAATAGGAATAAGTTCATGGTTACTCTATCCTGAATTGATAAGTGAAAACAAATATTATATTTTCACTGTTTTTGCTATGGAAGGATTATGTTATGTAATCAGTATCATAAAATTTCAAAAGGAAACCTGTACTCATGCTTTTTTATCAAAAGTTTGGGGACTTACGCTCTTATTTGCATTTACATCAATGATCGGATTTGGGCATACGGGAATACCTTTTGCCGTTGCAATCATCATGGCTGTTATTTCCCATGCAGATGTTATTCTGATTATTTTGATATTACCAAAGTGGCAACATGATATTCCCAGTTCTTATCACGCCTATTTGATTAGACGTGGAATCGGATTTAAAAAAAATCGTTTTTTAAATAGTTAACTATTTTACTCAGTATTACGAATTAGTATAAAAACAAAAAGCCCCAGATTTCTCTGAAGCTTTGTCTTTGTAGGGGAAGCAGTCAAATAGCTAACCATTTTACAGGGAATTTTTATAAAGCTGCAGCAAGATTTTACTTTTTTTTAGCTTGAATGATAAACTTTAAATTTCACTTTTCTTTTTCGTGTATATTGAAAAGTTAAATGTTATGTTTGTTCACAGTTCAGCGAAAAATTAAAAAGATGTAATGACAGATAAATTAGAGATTAAAGTTCCTGAAAAACTATATGGGCTTGATCATTTACGGGCTTTAGCTATTATTTTAGTTTTCTTTTTTCATTATTATATTCTAAGTGACGGAGAACCCGAATGGCTTCCTGATGTAGCTTCATTTGGTTGGACAGGAGTTGATTTGTTTTTTGTGTTAAGCGGATTTTTAATTTCTTCTCAACTATTTCTACAAATTAAAAAAGGGCAATTAATTTCATTTAAAGTTTTTTTTATCAAACGATTTTTTAGAATTGTGCCGGCATTTTTAGCAACAGTTGGGATTTATTTTTGCTTCCCGTATTTCAGAGAAAAAGAAGCACTACCTGCAATTTGGAGATTTCTTACTTTTACTCAGAATTTTAATCTTAATTTAAAGGACTACGGAACATTTTCACATTGCTGGTCGCTATGTGTAGAAGAACATTTTTATCTTTTTTTGCCAATTATTTTAATATTTCTACAGACTTCAAAACTGTTCTCTAAATCATATTGGCTATTAATAGGCTTGTTTTTATTCGGTTTTGCGATTAGATTTTATAGTTTTAATCACTTGTATCTGCCGAAAATTGGTGAACAAAATAGTTGGATGTACTGGTATAAATTTATTTACTATCCGACGTATAATCGCTTAGACGGACTTTTAGTTGGTGTTTCTATTGCAGGCATTTATCAGTTTTTACCAAATTTATGGATCAAACTTTCAAAATATGGGAATCAATTTATTTTATTCAGTTTATGTATTTTGACAGCTGCTTATTTTTTATGTGAAGACTTAATGACTTTCAAGGCATCTGTTTTTGGATTTCCATTAATTGCACTTGGCTTTGGTTTTATGGTGGCAGGTTCGATTAGTCCTATTAGCTTTTTATATAAAATGAATTCAAAAATTACAACCTTTATAGCTCATCTTTCTTTTTCAATTTATTTGACACATAAAGGAATAATTCATACAACCCACCAGCTATTAAAAGAATTTGAAATAGAGAATAATGTCATGCTTCTAATTTGTATGATTACTTGTGTTTTAGGAGCCTATATTCTTCACTTGACAGTAGAAAAACCATTTATGAAAATAAGAAACAAAACCATAAAAGAAATATGAATGTTATTCACTAATTTAATCCGTTAGGTGTAATTATTTGAAGTAAAAAACATTGCTTAGATATTAGTCAAGATGATGAATCTCAGTGTATTGAAGTAGATAGGCCACCAATATCTATGTCAAACATAGTAAAAAAATATTTTAAAGTTTTAGATATTATAAGTTCTTTGAATTGTGACTCAATATTGAAATAGGGAGTTGGGAGAAGAAGAAAATGACTGATTAGGATTGTTGCATAACTTAATTTCCATAGTCTCTTCAGACTAAGTAAAACGATAAATCTTCTAAATCTGCGCGGAAAATTTGGTGCACAGATTTAGAAGATTTTATAAGGCTCAAGTAACTTATTTTTTAAAACTTAAGCTTATGAATTAGTTAAGCCTTTTAAAGGTATAATTTATCTAATGTTTTCGTAAACAGTTCTGCTGTTAAGTGGTTGTATTGCACGGAAATTTTCTTCTTCATATATATCCGCATAATCTTCTAATTGGTCAGCTGTCATTTGAATATTATTCTTGAACACGATCCAAGTAACTGGCCCTTGGTTTGGAGTTGAATCCAAATTTGGAGTTGTCAGTGAACCACTGTAGCTATAATATTTTCCTGTGTCTGAAGGCATGATAGAACTTAGGTAAAAAGTATCAGTCATTGCATTTATACCTTTATCTGTTGGAGATCCATTGATAAGCGTTTGCAAAGCACTATTAACAGTTCCGGTTTTGATAACTACACCCAAAACAGCATAAGCACCTGTTTCTGATTTGTTTACAAAGTGAATTTCCATAGTACCATATTCTCCGTTTACATTGTGTTCGCTATGACGGTGAAAGTGAAATTGCTGTAATTCATATTTCATACCCTTAATCGTAATGTAATTGTTTGCTTTATCGGTAGTTGATAAACTTACTTTCAGATTTTCGGTTGTGTTTTCTACGCTGCTAAGTGTTATAGCATTATAATGAATAACAGGATCAGTGGTATTCATTTTTTCGGTAGTACTTGTGTTGATGCTAATAGGCGATTGCCCCTGGATATTGGTTGTTCCAAGAGGATAATTATAACTTACTATGCCTTCTGGAAATTCCGTATTAGTTTCATTCGTTTCATTCGTTTCATCTTTATTACAAGAAACGAACATTACTGTTGCTATTAATGCGATACTTATTTGTTTAATATATGTTTTCATCGTTTTTAAGTTTTTTATTTAATTATTGTTTTTGTTTATTTCTTTAAAAAAAACCAATGAAAAGAAGATTCAAAAAGAGATTTAAATAGAAGCTTACTTCCAGATTAATCTATCTTGATCAGTGATTTTGAACTAAAGATTTAGCGGATAATTAAATTAAAAATGTGGCGGACGAAAAATAGAAGAAATAAAGTGGTAATAATAATAAGTGTTTTCAGAAAGAGCCCTGTTTTGCTGATTTGCCAAAATAATTAAACCAGCAAAAAGATTTGTTTGGTAGATTTTTATATTCTTTTTTTTAAGGAAATTATTAACGCGGGACTTGTTACGAGAATTTCTCTTCTTATTATTATGTTTCTGATTGGATAAGGCTATTGGAAAGTTTGTCTTTTTTTGAAAAACAAAATTAGGAACAAAACTACTACTTTTGATTAAAATAACATCTCTTTTAAACAAATCAACAGATTGTCCAAAGGATATAAAAAAACTCATTGAGACAATAATAATCCCAAGTGAAAAATAAAAATGAAGTGATCTTTTAAATGTATTTTTCAGCAATTTTGTTGTGGTAGTTTTTGAGTATTTGGTTTGGTAATCTGACGGTAAATTTGCAATAAAGCATTAATACAGCAAAATTAATTAACATAATTTTATTTATTAAAACACAAACTAAAATGAAGGTCTAAAAGGCTGTAAAGTTTATCTTTCAAAACCGTTTCTAAAGCGAAAATTTAAAACAAATCTATATGTATCAGGGGAATACTATATTATTTATAACCCGTTGGGTGAAATTATTAAAAAATCAGTTCGAGTGCTTTTTGTGTAGTAAAACGGAACAAACTTCTCGATACGCTTCGCACTAGAAGTGACGTGTATCGAGAACCGTTTTTAATGATAATTTCTCTGTTCTCGATACTATTTTCTATCGAAAATCACTCGAACTGACCAAAAATCATCATCAAAAACTAATTACACCCAACGGGTTAACTTATGTAAAACAGTCAACGGATTATTTCTTTATAAGAACCTGTAAGCATCATAAAAAAATCCTTATTCTTTTTTTGAATAAGGATTTTTAGTTTAATTATTTAAGCTTTCTAATTTTTGGTCCATACCATGGTAAAAAAAAGTGATGAAATTATTAAGTTTTAGAAAAAGAAATAACCGACAGATAATTGAAATACTCCGTTTTTATTTTTACTCGAAGAACTATCTAAATTATTAATATCTGTTAGTCCCAGATTATATCTTGCACTAAAATTTAGTCCGTTGTCAAGTTTATAGCCTACACCGAAATTAACGCCAAAATCAAAAGTATTAAACGAATTTTTTACATCTGTCTTTTCATTTTTAGCAGCAAGTAAAAAACCTATTTGTGGTCCGGCTTCAAGACTCAATCCTTTTGTTAAATAATATTTTCCCATTAAAGGAACGTTCAGGTAACTTAAAGCAATTGTATTATCATTTAGATCATATCCCTGACCAGAATACATCAATTCAGGCTGGAAAGAAAATTTATCTGAGATGGGAATTTCAGATAAAACACCAAAATTAAATGATGTTACGGCACCAATACCTTTGGTATTATCTCCGCTTACAGAGGCAAAGTTTAAACCTCCCTTAGCACCAAATTTAATTTTTTGGGCATTAACATTTGTAAATCCTAAAACTGTAACTACAGCTAGTACTAAAAATTTTCTCATAAAAAGTGTTTTGAATTATTTAAATCCAAAATTCGCATAAGAAAAAGTGGAAAAGGTATCAAAAGCTTAAAAATGTACAAACTGATACCTATTTGCTGGTATTTTTATATTCATTTGGTGTCTGACCAGTAACTTTTTTAAAGGCTTTATAAAAAGTAGCTTTCGAAGTAAATCCGGATTCTAATCCCATCGTCAACAAATTATAGTTTTCATATTCAGAATTTGACATCATTTCCTTGACAGCTTCAACTCGATATTGAGTGATGTAATGGGCAAAATTTTCTCCTGTTATCGTATTTATAATTTGTGAAACATATCCGGCGCTTATGCCTAATTTTTCAGCGACTTTTTCTCTGTTTAATGTACTGTCTGCATAAATGTGCTGATCTTTGCAAAGAAATTCCAGTTTTTGAAAATAAAGATTATCTGCCGTGATAGATTCCTTATATTCTTCTGGCCTTTTATTTTCTACAATTTGCAGATGGGTATGCGAAATAGCTAAATCTTCATTTAAAAAATTGTAGATAGCTTCTTTGTTTTTGGCAAGTTTGTATTTGTAAATGCCTATATAAGCTGTCCAGTGAATGATGAATGTTGCAGATAAAGCCACAGCATTCATAGTAGAAGAAATGTCATATTGAAGAAATAAGCCGGCCAGAGCAGTAATAAGCCAAACAATTAGCAGTGAAGAAACAATTGTGAGTAAGGTAATGATCCATTTTTTTTCCTGTGAATCTTTTAAATGTCTTATCATAAAATAAGAGTAAAGCGGCAGGAATGGTATGAATGTAACGGCTAAAGCAAGTTGGATCAGACCAAGTATTTGAATGATACCAATGCCCGACTCAGGAATTGTATAAATTCCTGCAATACGATCAAGATCGTATGTAATGTTAAGGAGAGCGGAATAGGCAAATGGAATAAAACACAAATAAAATTTTTGTTTGCTTTTTACGGTATCATCAATCCGGTTTATGATAAACAGGAATAGGAAAGCAGGTATTAGAAATACCCACTCGATGTGGTCAATAAAGCGTAGAAAAGGATAGGGAGTAAAGGCACCTTCAATCTCAAAAACATGATTCAGTAAAATAATTGAAAGTGTGAATAGTAAATATGCCAGATATTTATTTGAATTACTATTGAATAAGGAAGACTTTAAAATAATTAAGCCTAAGATTATTCCCTGAAAAATCGCAATATTTAAAAGTGTTGTATAAATCAATTTTTTAAGATAAAAGTTGTTTTTAGGATTTGTTTTGGGATATCATGGTAACAGGTCATTCTTTAAAACATAGCTTATTTCATACGGATTGATAAGGCGAATTTATAGTAATACTGATAACTTTCTTAAGGGATTAAGAAATGATTAACTAAAATGACCCGCTCCCAGAAGAGTTCTCATGAAAGCTGCGAATGTCCCCTGACTTTGCACCCGCAATCTAAATCAAGTCAAAAACAGCTTTGCAAAAAGAAGTCTCAAACAACAAAGCTCCAGATTTCTCTGAAGCTTTGTTTTAGTAGCGGGAAGCATTCAAATATCCAAGCAGATTATCTTTGATTAGTACAATATTTTAGAATGCGGATCTTAACTTTTTCTCTTCTTTTTGTTTGCATAGCCACTCATATAAATGCCAAAAAGCATCAATCAAATTAAAAGGCCTTTTGATAATTTGTACTGAAAAAAAAATATTTGAAAATAAATAATGTATGAAATTTATCATACATATCTACCCAAATTTGGATGACTTTGTGTTGTTTTGTCACACATATAAATAACTTAGCGGTAATTTTAGTGAGCCAACGACAAAAGACTTGTTAATGTATAACAAATTAAAAGGCTCGTTGACAGCAAGTGAATCCAATTTTAGTCAAATATGTGTACAAACAGTTAGTTAGGCTCTAACTCCCAATTACAACCTATGAAAATAAAAGTTTATTCCCCTTTAAATCCTTTACTTAAAAAATACATAGAGTGTATTTATATACTCACACATACATCTGAAGAAAAACCCGCCAAATACATAACCTTCCCATCTATTTTTACCATTGTATCAATAAGTGAAAAATCAAAAACTATTAATAAAGGGAATAAATTAATCATCAGGCAATGCGACGACAATAAGGTTGAAACAAATTTGGTATCTAATTTCAATAAGCCGGTGTATGTCCAGTACGAAGGGGAAATAAAAGAAATTACTATCTACTTTAAGCCGCTAGCTATTAATTCATTTTTGGAGCATGAATTAAACCATTACAACAGTTCAAGTTTTTCTGAATTTTCACCTTTTAAAGATTATAGAAAAGCTATGATAGAAATTCTTTCTTTGCAAAATGATACCGAAAAAATTCAAGCTGTTGAAAGTTATTGGTTATCCAAATTAATAGGGTTTCAGCATAATTTCCTTGAAACTATTTTGTCTGAAATTATGTGTGAAGAAAATGCAGCTTTAACAATTACAGAACTATGCAAAAAAAATGCTATTTCACGTACAACATTAAACAAACACTTTGGCAGACATATCTGCAAAACACCATCTCAATTTAAAAAGATACTAAGATTTAGAAATGCGGTTAATAAATACGCATCAAGTAACGCAGGAAACAACTTAACGGATATTGCATATTGTGTTGATTATTTTGACCAGTCCCATATGATAAGAGAATTCAAATCATTGACAGGGTTCTCTCCTAAGATTTTTTTTAAAAAAACGACTGCGCTAGAAAAAAAACAAATTCACTGGCTGTTTTTATAGACAGGTTTACATTTGTACAATTTTTCCTTTTATGATTAAAGTACTTTTGTCACTTAATCATAAAATGATACCCATATGACAACCCGTCAAATATATTTTATTACCTCTATCTTCTTCACAGCTCTTTTACAACCTATCGTGGTCAGATCACAAAATTTGGAAAGTATAGTTTATCCGATAAGGTCTCACTTAAAAAATCTTGAAAAAGAAAATAACTTAAGTGGGGTCGTTCTTATTGCAAAAAATGGCAAACCAATATATAGAGAAGCATTTGGTTTTGCAAATTTGCCGGACAGTATTAAAAATAAACCGGACACGAAGTTCAACTTAGCTTCTATAAACAAGATGTTCACAGGAATGGCTATTATGCAATTGGTGGAATCTGGCAAAATTTCACTTCAGGATAAAGTAGGCAAATATCTTTTGGATTATCCTAATAAAACTGTTGCCGACTCTGTGACAATCCATCAATTATTAACGCACACTTCAGGAATGAACAGTTTTTGGGAGGAATACGACAAGCTTGCAAAAGAAAAATTCAAAACAGTTTCGGATTACCTTCCATTGTTTGTTAATAAAAAACTAGCCTTTGCTCCAGGTAGTGACTTCTTGTATAGCAATTCTGGATACATGGTTTTAGGATTAATCATTGAAAAGGTGTCGAGTCAAAATTATTTTGATTTCGTAAAAGAACATATATATAAACCTGCAAAAATGATTAACACTGATGCTTACGAATTGGATAATGCTATTCCAAATTTAGCTACTGGCTATACAATGTCATTGGAAGAACCAGGGCAATGGAAAAATAATATTTTCTCAAATCTAGCAAAAGGAACTCCTGCTGGTGGTGGCTATTCAACAGTTGACGATTTGTTGAGTTTTGCCAATGCTTTACAAAACAATGTTTTACTTAGCAAAGAAAGTACAGCTCTTTACACTTCTGGCAGGGTGAAATTTAGAGATGGAATGTATGGATATGGCTTTATGGAGGATACAATAAACGGACATCGGGTCATTGGACATACTGGTGGGCATGATGGTATTGCTAGTGAACTAATGATTTATCCGGATTTGGGCTACACTGTTGTTATTCTAACAAATGGAGAAGTCGAAAATTATTGGGAAGTGAGTAATCTGATTAAAAAACAATTAGTGGGTTCAACACCATCAATTGACAATTTTTTTTACACTAAAGATATAATAAAGACAGTATGCAATAAAGGTTATGAAGCTGGCATAAAGGAAATAGAACAAAATTCAAAAAAATATTCATTAAGAGAAAGTGTTATTGAAAGATATGGTTATAAGCTATTGTTCGAAAAAAAGACTAATCAGGCAATAGATTTATTTAAGTTAAATAATCACCTTTTTCCAGACTCAACCTATGGCTATTATTATATAAGTGAGGCATATAGGGTTTCAGGTCGAAAAAAACAAGCGATTGAATATCTAAAGTTATACATTGAAAAAGAGCCGGAAGACAATGATGCTAAATTAAAATATAAATTGCTAATGAAATAACTAACGCTAATTTAGTTATAAACCTCTTGTAGCGAGGTAACGTTAGCTGTAATATTCCCAAATGAACATGTGAAATGAAAGAAAACCACCCAAAAAACTCTCTTTGTCATTGTGGATCTAAGCAACTTTAAATTTTATTTTGAAGATTTCGGACCTCTCAGTAATAGCATAAAGTTTATTGAAACAAACAAAGCTCCGGATTTCTCTGAAGCTTTGTTTGTGTTACTTTTTATAACGTATTATTTCGCATTTAATATTTCCAAATAATGAATAAGAATTTTTTCTGAAATTATTTGTTGATTAATTTTTCAAGCCTTGCCATCATTTCATCTTTTTCTTTCAGCATGCGCTCGTATAATTCAATTTTTTCTTCGTGAAGTTTTTTTAACTCTTCGATAGGATTGATGTTGAATGTAGAGGTAGGATTTTTTCCAACACAAGCATTATCTCCAAAAGTATTAGAAATAATATTTATAGCCTGATCCTCATTAAAGTTCTGAAACGCTTCTACAGGAATTTTTAATGCATCTGAGATTTGATTAAGAATATCATCTTCAATTATATCTTTTTGCTCCAGCATAGAAATTTTCTTTTGATTCCAGTCATTTCCCAGATCAAAAGCCAATGCTTCCTGTTTAATGCCAAGCATTTCTCTAAAACGTTTAACGTTTCTTCCCTGATGTATTTTCTGTTCCATAATGAGTATCAATTTTCTAAAGGCTCAAAGATAAAGCGATTTGGCTTAAAAATTCTGAGTTTCAAAGATAAAAAAATATCCTTTAAATGTCCGTTTTTTCAGATGTTAGTTAAAGTTTTTATTTTCTCTTTTCCAATTTAAGTATAACATTTCGATTGTTTGATTGATAATATTTTAATCTAATATAGGCGTTTTCATCTATCTCGCCTCCTTTTGATTTAGCGTTATTATATCCAAAGTCAGTTAAGTCGAAATCTGAAAATTCAAATTTTACATTTCTAACTTTGAATCGTTCAGTATCGTGTCCTGATGAAGGCATTCCATGAAAGTCATTCACATAACCTTCTATTGATTTTAAGCCATTGTTCAAAATGCTGTAAGTTCGGTATATCTTTATTGTTTGCAAAATGGCCAGAAACACAAAAATGATGATTGAAGCATATTTGATTATTTGTATTTTTGTATTTTCGAAGCTTTTGCTTTGCGATAAAAGATTCTGAATCAAATTTCCTTCTATATCTTCATCGTTTCGGAGCTTATAAACTGCTAGCCAATATAAAAACAGAGGTATAACTAGGAACCATGATTTTCGTATCACTTCCAAAACTCCGAAATCGTATATAATATCAAATTGTTTCATTAAGCTTGATTTAAAATTTCTCGCGAACGCGAGCGTCCCGCTCGTTAACACAACAGATCTTAACAAAGATAGATCTTGTTTTGCAAACCTTATTTAGAGGGCTTAATTAATTTATTGTGCTATAAATACCTGTTTTTCTTTTTTAAATAGTTGATAATACCTGTTTTTGAAATAAAATACCTACTCTCTGAAGTTTTGCTTATGAAAAGCTACGCAAATGTCTCTGACTTTGCGTATTTCTTTTATTCTCTAATGAAAATTAAATCTGATAAAAGTCTCCGACTTTTTACGTTTTCGTTTAAAACCAAAAAAGCTCCAGATTTCTCTGAAGCTTTTTGTCTTAGTAGTGGGAAGCATTCAAATATCTAACCAGATTATTAAGGATTATTATGCAATAGCATCTTAAATTTAATATCAAAAAACCGAGTAATTTCAATTCTAAGTAATTAGCTATATTAGCCAAATAAAATTCATCAATATATTATATTTGTTTGCCATTTATCTAAAAAATATGAAGCATTTCTTTTTGATCTTAATAATCATTACAGTTCTGTCTTGTAATAATAAGAAAACTCCTTACACGGATGGAGAAAAAGAACATATGGAATTACATAAAGAAATGGAGAAGGTCGATAGGGAATATCAGAAATTTCAAAGTCTTTTAGTGCAGCTTTATATTGATGGAGAAAAAGATCCTAGAAAAGTGCTTTTGCAGGTAGACAATTTAATTGCTCTCAATAAGAAAGAAAAAGACAAATATAAGTCTCAAATTAAGTCTAATATCAACGAAGGTATTAACAGTCTTAAAGCTGAATTATATTATAAACTTGGTAAACACAACGAATCAATTAAAGAGTTAAATAATAACGAATATAAATCCGGTGATGTCGCAGCCGCTTATGCAGCAAATTATATCAAATTAAAAGATTATAAAAAAGCAAAATCATTTATTGATAGTATAGGAATAGGTTACTATATTTATGATTATGCTCTGGGAAATTATTATGAATGTGTCGGAAATAAAACCGAGGCATTAAAAATATATAAAGAAATAAAAGAAGACAAAACAATAAAGCATTATGCTTATTACAAATTAGCAGTAAATAGGCTTTATAAACTCCAGAGAAATAATGTAAAACTTCTAGAGGAAATCTATTACCCTACTCAAAACCCAAATTTTGAAACAGCAGATTCTGACAATGAGAATAGAACCAAAATTTTCAATTTAATGCAGAACCTTCCAGAAAATCAAGAATGGGCTGGAACAAGTATTATAGAATCGCCACAAATTAATGATAAGAATTATTACTGGGTTAGAGTTACAAATGAAGATAAGGAAGAATTCAATTATTACATTTATCAAAAAACTTTTGAGATAAAATTTTTTAATCCTAAAAGTAAAAAATTATTGTCGCTCGAAGAATGGAGAAAAGAAAATAAAAATTAATCTCCTTTGCTGTTTTTCAGCCTCGTTCGAAAAAAAGTAATATAAACAAAAAAGCTCCAGATTTCTCTGAAGCTTTTTGTCTTAGTAGCGGGAACAGGACTCGAACCTGTGTCCGCCGCGGCGGATAAGAGCCCGATGAGCTATGATTTTTGGATTAGTTGTTTAATAAATTTCCTTCCAGCTCCAGTTTTTAAATATTTTTCTCTTTTCAAAGCTTCAGCTTTAGAGTTGAAAAATTCAACATGAACAACAGTCCATAATACAAAATGTTATAAACGAAAAAACACCACTTTTATGGAGTGGTGTTTTTACTTAGTAGCGGGAACAGGACTCGAACCTGTGACCTTCGGGTTATGAGCCCGACGAGCTGCCTACTGCTCTATCCCGCGATGTGGGTGCAAATATACGTAGTAAATACAGTTTAGCAAAGGAATTACTGATTTTTTTTATTTAAGCAGTTTTGGTTTTTAATTTGCTGGTGGTTAGTAGTTTAAAAGGAATAATAGGCGAGGAGCCTCTTTAATAAGTTAAACCTTTAAAATTTATAGTCCAATAATTCCGTGTAAGGATCGTCTTTTAGCCCTAGCAAAAGACCAAAAGCAGGTTCAGTTTTGTAACCATTCTGTTTGAGCCGGATAATTTCAAGCCTGAATTTTTCACCTTTTAATTGTAAAATGTTGTTTTCGATGATCATGTGTCGGTATCCATTCTGATTTTGGACCGGAATATTTTGTCCGAAGATTTCAATTTCGAAACCTTCTGTTCTGAAGTTTGCAATAATCGATTCCTGATTATTAATTCTGGTTTCCCTAATCGTAAATTCAGCCTCAGTTCCAAAAATAGCGGTTAGCTTTTCGATAAAATGGGTTTTATCTTTCCAATAACAAATGATATCGAGATCACTGTTTTCGATAGCAATGTTTATCGGAATGGTACCGACTAAAACAGGGTCAAATTCAGCAAGCTGAGACAAAATCTTATTTTGAGTTAAGACTTCGTAGGCACGGATTTGTTTTGTATTTCCGGTTTTTAAATAGTCAAGAGTAGTGAAGTCAGTCATTTGGTTTTACTTACTATAATCTTTTTCGTCCTTGATTTCCTGTTCCAGCCTTTTGTTGATGTTGACGGTAGCAGCTGTAAATACAAAAATAGTTGTTTTGTATTCGCGGGCATAGGGATTGTTTATTGCACCAGCGATCCGTGACGTTTTAAAATACGGACTGGTTTCTTTAAACTCATTGTCCTCTTCTTCATATTCCTTGACCCTGATGAGGTTTTTGTATGTTATGGTAAGATCAAACCAATTGACATAATCGGCATTAAAAGAAACTGCTTTGATTCCTTTTTTGGTGTAATAATTAATCGCCCCGGCCTGTCCGTAATTGTCGCAAAGCACTATCGTTTTGTCCTGATTAGGCAAATAGGAATAAACAGAATCGGTTTTGCGGGCCAATTCTTTCCAGCCCAGCATATCGGCGAAATCCTGAGGCAGGGCATGATTTTTTCCGTCTTCCCAGCGTAACATTCCCAGTTTTTTATAGTGCTCCGGATGTTGTACAATATATTCCGGGCTCTTATTGGGAAAAGCAAAATGGTAGATCGGAATAAAAAACAGTACAGGAATCAGTATAAAGACAGGCTGCAGATACCGTTTCCAGCCGGATTTTAAAATATCGGAAAGAAAAACAGATCCGAAAGCAATATAAACGGGATACAAACCAATGGCATAATAGGCTTTGGCTTTGAAATATAAAAAGACAAGTAGTGTGAAAATAATAGTTCCAAAGAACAATTTATATTTCGAGAAAGGTTTATAAAATAATAACGCATACAGTGCCGCAATAATAACCGGAACAGCGCCGATAAAAAACAAAAGCTGTTCTTTTAAAAACCCCATGCGATCAACATTGACCAATTGTGTTTCCGCTAATTCTTTCATATGATGCACAATTGGAAACTGATTGTTGTACTGCCATAAAAGATTCGGAAGGATTAATAATAGTCCAAGGAGTAAGGCGAAATACATCTTTTTTTGGGCTAAAATCTTTCTTTGAGGAGAAAGCAGAAGAGCAGGCAGAAGACCGATAAGCAGGAACAAAATGTTGTATTTATTTAGAAAACCGAAAGAAAATACGACAGCACTAATATAAAACCATTTTGTATTTTCGGTTTTGATGTACAGGATAATAACATAATAAAACGCGGTCCAGCACAATACATCTAATGAATTGGGCTGATACAGCATATTGATCCGAAGCAGCGATGACAACAAAATACAAGTTGCCCCCAGGATTAAAGCATACAGATTTCCTTTTAAAGCTTCAATAGTTTTCCAGACGATAACCAGCGTCAGAACGCCAAACAGCGCAGGAAAAAACCTGACCCAGAAAACAGAACTTCCGAGTAAAAAGATTAGATAAGAAATCCACGAGGTTACCGGAGGAACCGATAAATATCCCCAGGCCAGATGATGCGCCTGATCGAGATGCAGGTATTCATCACGCTGTAAATCGTATTCGGGACTTAGTAGAACGCATTGCAAAACAAATTTCAGAATAATAAACCCAATTAAAAGTATTGTTTTTCTGGTCATGGAAGGTTGGTTTTTTCAGGTTGTTTTGTTGGTTTGATAATTTCAGCTTTGGTTACTGAATCGTAATCAAAAATAGTGATTTCTGTTTTATAATTTTCTTTTAATGGAAACCGCGACATTAAGGGATAGAAAACAGAGTAAGAACCGCTGATCAGCAGGAATAAAATCAGAATAAATCTTTATTTCTATTTTTTAATGATAAAAGAATCTTTTAGACCGATTATTTTGATATTTTGTCGACTTATGAGGATTACCTTTCAATTATTAATACATATATTCGCAAAAATTTTCCCGCATGAAAGTAATACTATACTTATCAATTTTTTGTTGTTTTTTTAACACTTCCGTTTATAGTCAGAATGAAACCAATATCACCTATGGACTGAAGTTTGGTGCACTGCAATCCAGAATTAGTAATCTTCCGGAAAGTATTAAGGGAAGGGACAATACATTTGATAACAGTGTTATGGAAAGTAAAGGGGCTTATGGTTTAGAAGGCGGTTTCTTTTTAAACTTCAAACTTTATGATACGCGCGTTGCCATTCAGCCGGAAATCTTATTCAGGCAATCCGGAGAAAAAGTTACGTACCGCGATGCTGTGGGAAAAGAATTTGAGTTAGGACTTCATTATTCGTATTTACAGATCGGAGCTTTGTATAAAGTATATCCATACCAGGGATTAAATTTAGGTTTTGGTGCTTTTTACGGCATCAGTTTATCCCCAAATAATGTTACTTATACTTCTAATGAAGCAGGAGGAATGTACGATGTGGCAACAAGGCAGTTCTATCAGGACGGACTTGAGGGTGCAGATGATTTTTCTCTGTGTTTTGCGGCAGGTTATGAACTTCATCAAAGTATTCACTTCGATTTACGTTATTATTTAGGCGTAAAAGATGTGGTAAAAAGTAATGCTTCTTCTTTTCAGTTTATAGAAAATCAAAATAAAAGTGGTGTGATTTGTTTTTCTGTAGGCTATAGTTTTCATCAATGGTAATTTCAATAAAAAAAATGAAAAAATTTATTCTGCTTCTTCTTTTAGTAAGCACAAAAGCTGTTTTGGCACAAGGTGACAGAGAGATCACCTATGGTATTTTTGCCGGAGGTATTCATTCAACATTATCTAATCTTCCTGATGTGATAGTTCCCAAAGGTATTTACGAAGGATATACCTTAAAAGAAGAAGGCAAGTTTGGAGGAACAGGCGGCTTCTTTATCAATTGGAAATATCCTTATGCCAAAGTGAGTATTCAAACCGAAGTTTCGTATTCCGGTCAAAGTACCGATTTGAATTATGAAGACACAGAAGGACTGAAATATAAAATGACTTTTGGTTACAGCTATATTAATGTTGGTGCACAATTTAAATATTATCCTGTTGAAGGATTTTATATTGGTGTGGGACCTTACGTTAGTTTTAATATTGCCAGTGACAATATAAAGTACACGTCAAACAGCCAGGAAGTATTTGGCAGTTCGGGGGCTTATTTTGAGCCGGATGCGAATGTGCAGAAAGTCTTAAAGGAATCCTTAACCGGTAAAAATTATTTTTCAGGGATGCTGTCTTTAGGATACGAATTCAGTTCGAATCTATCTGTTGGAGCACGTTATACTTTAGGTCTGACAGATGCTTTGACAACAGAAGAAAACGGACACCGTTACAGCGAAAACAAAAATAAAATCAACAGCATTTCATTGATTATCGGGTATTCATTCGACTTTGACGACCTGGGGAATTTTTAATAAATAATCATCTTAAAAATCATTACCTATTATGAATAAGAAGATTTTTTTACTGGTAATTTTACTATCGGTGTCGACCGGTAATTTGATTTTTTCACAACAAAAAATCAGGCCCGGAAATGTTCACGAACCTTTTTTCTGGATCAAATCCAGAGCGAATGGCGATGCTTATTATTGGGAAAACCTCACAAAGAAAGAAGCAAAAATACCCGCCAATACGCAAAAAGGAGGCGCTTTTAATTTCAATCCGAGTATCGCTTTTGATAAAGCAAAAGATTCCCTGATCCTGCCTTTGGGTACTGACACTAAAAGAAGACAGACCGTATTTATGGTTTACAAAGTAAAAGACAGTTTGAAAGAACAGCTTTTATGGACGATCAATGATGCGAAAAAAACGGTTTCTGTTGCAACAAATAAACGCCTGGCCGATTTAAATAAATACAACTACCAGTCGTACAGCGAAAAGGTAAAACCACAAAAAGCCAATATTCACTTTTTTCAGCAAAATATCACAGACAGTGTTGCAAAGCCATCATCCCTGACCATTGGTTTAAAATCGAAATTTGAAAAATTACCGCCGGAAGAATTCAACGGCAATATAAGTGAAATCCTCGTGTACAACCGCATTTTATCCGGAGTCGAAACCCAAAAAGTAGCAAGTTATCTGGCCGTTAAATACGGTATTTCGCTTTCTCAGTTTGAAATTAAAAATTATCTCAACAGTCTGGGTCAGACGATTTGGGATGTTGAAAAGCATAAAGGTTTTGAGTCCTCTATCACAGGAGTCGGAAGAGACGATGTAAGTGGCTTATTGCAGGTAAAAAGCAGTAATATGGTCGACGAAGGTTTGCTGACCATGGAACTGAAAAGCAAGAGCAATACAATTCCGGATCATTATTTTGTTTTCTGGAGTGATAACGCAAAAAATCTACTGGTTAAAAAACAGGAACAAGGGGAACCAACAGGCGTTGACAGACAATGGCAGATTGATTTTGCCCGCACTTCAGATTTAAAGCTGGATTGGACTTTTGATCCGAAATTTATAAAAGGAACCCTTCCGAAAGACAGTTATTACTGGCTGCTGGTAGACCATTCCGGAAAAGGGACTTTCGATGAAAATAATTCCGAATACATTAAGTTGGGAAGCACTTCGAGTAAGGAAAAGCTGAATTTAAAAGACTTTAACTGGGACAAACAGCTGTCCGGTACAACCAAATTTACATTGAAAGTAGCACCGCAAATGTTCAGCCGTGTCTGGATTACGCAGGCGAATTGTAATGTGAATGCTTCAGGTGAACTAAATTATAGCATTGAAGGCGGAGAAGCTCCTTTTACCGTGACTGTTAAAAAGCAAGGGAGTGACACCGTTTTAAAACAGTGGAGCCAGACCGCAAAAAGCAGTACGAGTGTTTCCCTTTCTTCCGGGAATTATGATTATATCGTTCGGGATTCGAAAGGCAATTTATATTCAGAAACCGTTTTTGTGGCCGATAAAGAGGGAACATTTCCTGATTTAAAACCGGAATACCAACTGGCAAACGGAAACGCTGTAATTCTCGATGCGAGCCTTGACCTGCCGGAAGGGAATTATGAATACGAATGGTATTACGAAGGTAATTTTTTAGATAATAATCCGAAGATCTTAGTAGACCAGCCCGGTAACTACGAACTGCGATTATCGAGTGACCAGAAGTGTAAAACATCCAGTAAAATTGCAGTGAAGACAGACGGAAAGGAAAATCCGGAGGCTACGGTTTTAATTTTATATCCCAATCCAACAATCGACGGTCATTTTACGATTGCCATGCAGTTTGCACATAAAACAAATGCCACCATAACCGTATATACTCCTACAGGTACGCTGCTTCAGCAGAAACAGTTTACCCAGATCGAAAATTATATCTACGATGATGTGATAAAAGCAGCATCAGGAATGTATCTCGTTACGGTGAATTCAGATTTCGGAACCAAGACTTTTAAAGTGATTGTGAAATAATCCGGTTTTGATAAAATAATAATAAACGATTGCCTCATAGACGATTTAATTATAGTATGAAAAATAAAATTATAATTCTTGTACTTTTAGTAAGTTCATTTTTGTTTGCCGTAAATTTTAAAAACTACGATATAGTTTCTAAATTTTCGCGTGATTTTTTTGAAGATGAAAACACGGCAGCCGTTTTAGATCCGATTAAGACACCTCCGGCAACAGCTAAGACCACACAGGTATTTAATGCCGATATTAAAGAAGGGTTTATTGGTGTTAAAGACGAATCGGATACCGATGATGCGTACGATAACGTGTTTCATCTGGCGGTGAATATTCTTCCTTCCGTTTATGAAAGTGCCTTTCTGGAATATGAATTATACGGATACGATCAGGCCGCTTCCATCTCGCGAAGTTTAAACAATCAGGCCAGTATAGGAGGTCAGTTTTTATCAAAAAACAACGAATGGACTTCACAATCGGAATTGCTTTCGGAGCAATCCTTGCGTCAGGGAGACAACGTTTTATTATTTACCGCACCCGAAGGAATTTCCAATAATTACAAGATAAAAAATGTAAGAATTGTATATAAGCCTACACAAGTTGCTGCTCCTTATACCTTATTAAAATCGGATAGTAAACTATATATCAAAGGAACCAATTTTCCTTCCCATATAAAAAAACTAACGGTTGGCGGTGTTACCATCGATGTAAATCAGCCCGAATTTGAATTGATTCTGGAGCAGAAAGATTTCAGTTCCGGCCAATCTGTTATTGTGACGAAAGAAACTACTACAGGAGTTATAACTACTGAAAAACTTAAAAGTAATGACTTCTTAAAAGTAGACAGCTTCAGGCCGCTTGAAAAGGCAAAGGAAAGTTTTGCTAAGACCATCAATTTCCAAACGGAAAACAGATTGGAATATAAAGAATTTCTGGCCGTTTTTCCAATAGGCGCCTTAAAAGCAAATGTTCAGGTATCGGTAAGCGGTTTACGTAAAATAGATATTGCCCCGCTAAATTCTGCCATGGTCAACGTTACGGGAACCAATGCAGGTTTCAGGTTATTGCCACACGGAACCATTTTCGAGAAAGCCGTAACCTTGTCATTGCCTTACGATAAAAAAACAATCCCGGAAGGTTATACAGAGAAAGACATCAACGTATTTTATTTTGATGAAAATAAAAGATTGTGGCAGGAAGTAACCAAAGATTCACTGGATATCAAACAAGGAATTATTAAGGCCAGAACCACTCATTTTACCGATTTTATTGCCGGAATTATAAAAATGCCTGAATCTCCGGAAACTTCAGGCTATACGCCAACCAGTATCAAAGATCTAAAAGCGGCAAGTCCGTTAGTTGGCATTCAGTCTATAGCACCTCCATCAGCAAACGGAAAAGGAACGGCCAGCACAGGTTTCGGAATTGTTATTCCAAACGGAAGAGGCGGTATGCAGCCATCGTTTAGCCTGCAGTACGACAGTGATGGCGGACACAGCTGGGCGGGAACGGGCTGGGATATTTCGGTACCTGCGGTGAGTATTGAAACCCGTTGGGGAGCACCACGTTATGATGCCCAGAACGAAACCGAAACTTATGCAATCGCAGGCGAGCAGCTGATTCCAAATACGCACAGGGCAGCCTGGGTAGGAAGAACAGCCGACAAGCAGTTTTATCCAAGAAGAGAAGGTGCTTTTCAGCAGATTATCAGAAAAGGATCGTCTCCTAAAAATTATTATTGGGTAGTAAGGGATAAATCCGGTGTCGCCAGTTATTACGGAGGAAATGAATCAGGACTCGCTGCCAATGCGGTCTTGCAGGATGCTTCCGGAAATATAGGACATTGGGCACTTTACTTTCAAATCGATTTAAAAGGGAATACCGTACAATACGAATACGATAAAAAAGACGGCGAAATTTATCTTAAGAATGTATACTACACCGGTTTTGGTGCAGAGAAAGGAAACTATAGCGTTTCGTTTATCAACAATGGCGATTTGGGTGAAACCAACAGGCCTGATGTTCAGGTTTCGGCCAGACTTGGTTTTAAGCAGTTAAACAATCAGTTGTTGCGAAAAATCGAAGTTCGTTATAAGAATCAGATGATCCGCAGTTACGAGCTGAATTACAAAGAAGGTGCTTTTAAGAAAACATTGCTTCAATCGGTTTCAGAATACGATTCGGAGTCTAAATTGTTTTACACCAATACACTGGATTATTTTGATGATGTTCGTGATGCTTCGGGAAAATACAATCCGTTTGGGCCCGAACAAGTCTGGACTGTTCCGAGTGATAATATCAAGCAGGGATTTACGGGAATAAAAGATTTTGAAAGCAATCATACGCTGGCAGGAAGTACCAACGGAACATCAACGGGTATTAATTACAGAATAGGTGTAGGCTTACCAACTTTTGGCACTTTCAAAAATAATACGATTGGTGCTCATGGAGGAAACAATTGGGGAAAATCAGAGACATCAATTATACTGGAAGATTTAGATGGCGATTCATATCCGGATAAAATATTTAAAATAGGAAATGATATTTATTACCGTAAAAATTTACATGCTACGCACCCAAATTTATTTGGAGAAGCGATAAAAATCGAGGGAATAAAAAACCTGGGAATCAACAAAAATAAATCATTTAGCTGGGGAGTAGATGCCAGTGTAGGTTTTGGAGTAGCTTCAGCTAATGTTGGTTATGACGAACAGCGTACAACCAATCGAACGCTTAGTTATTTTATGGATTTTAATGGTGACGGACTAATTGATTTTGTTAACAATGGAAAGGTTTATTACAACCGAATTGTAAATGGTATTCCTGTATTCATGACATCAAGTGCACAAACGCCTTCACCGGTTTCAGGCGGTGGAGATTTAGCGCTTACTATGCCGGACCGTACATTGGAACTTCAACAATTATTAGATAAAAATCCATTGCATGATGTCGTTCGTGTTTGGCAAGCTCCTGTAAAAGGTACTATTATTGTGAATCAAAACTATCAGCTTCTTGAAGATCTTTCTGATGAAAGACAGGAATACAAAACAAGAAATGGCTTGGATAAAGCTGACGGAGTACATTTGTATTTCCAGAAGAATAATGCTATAATCTGGGATGAAGTCATTACAGCTTTAGATTATAATCAAAAAACAAAACCAGCTCAAACACTTAATGTAGAGAAAGGAGAACGCTTGTATTTCAGAATAAGTTCTATTAAGGATGGAAATTACGATAAAGTGATTTGGGATCCTAAAATAGAATATACTCAGGTTGAAAAAAGAACTACAACATCAAATTCTTTAGAAACAATAAATGCTACAGCAAAAGATGCAAATTTAATCACATTGAAAAACTTTCATGCAGCTGAAGATTTTTTTGCCAGCCAGGCCAATTCTATCGTAGTGCCAAAAGCGGGAACAATATCATTTTCAGGGACATTTAAAAAACCGGTTACCTCAGATCATATTACCTTAAAAATTGTCAAAAATGTAATCAATACGACCGGCACGACAATTCTTTATGAGAGAAAATTTTTAGCATCAGAAGTGGTTGAATTTGATTTGTCAGCACTGAGTTTTTCAATACCTGATGACAATATATTCATTACAACAACCTTAGAATCATCAACAAATATTGACCTTAACCTATTATTTGCAAATCCGTCATTGATTCTGCCAAATATTCCAAATTCAATACCTGAGGATAACATACGTAAAGTTGATGTTGGACATAGTTTTTATTCTAAAATAGATGGAAATTATATAATTGACGGTGTAAAACCGGACGTAACAGGAAAATTGAAGCTGTTTGTGAAAACTACGGATTATACATTGACTACCAGTTTGAATAGATCTAAATATAGCGGAAAAGTAATAATAACTGCTAAACAAAATGGTTTATTGGTTGGCCGTGTCACTTATGCTGTCACTAACGGTATTTTAAGTCTTACAACTTCTACTGCTGATTTAAATTATAACTATCCAGATGCTCAAAAAGATGTACCAATAGATTTAGAAGTATATGTAAGTAATCCTGTTCTGAATGAAGTTTTAACAACATATCCTAAACTAGGAGCCTTAAACATTAATTACGAAATAACAGATTCAGTTACAGATCCTGCGCTTCCGGTGTTATGGGAAAAAGCTACAAATGATTTTTCAATCTATACCGACTTAAGTGAAACCGAAAATAATTTTGGTTTGCAATATAAAAATTGGGGACGCTTTATTATAAACGGTAATCTTGCAGGCAATCTAATCGATCAGGCAAAACTTAAATTTGAAAATAATAGCGGTATTGATCCTAATAATTTTCCGGATCCAAATACTTTAGATCCTGAGAATATGCCTGGAGAATTCGATACAGGGAAAGAATACTTTTTGCCAATGAGCGCTGTTTATTCTGATAACATTCTATACGGAGGTGAAAAAGCCAGTTTTATTCAGAACGAGTATATGGGAACCAATCGTTTAGGGGAAGATGATTTTGCTGAATATACTGATTTCTCTTCGCCTTTAACTGGTCCATTATCAGGAGGAGAAACTGAAGCTCTTGATATGATCAACGAAAGCAAAAGCCGCAGTATTGGTGGTGGTGCCGGTGTAGGTGGCGCCGGAGGTGGTATTAGCGGAGGATTAACGAAATCTTCGGGTGATACTTATGTAGTTCAAACCATGAGTGATTTAAACGGCGATGGTTTTCCGGATTATATCATAGATAATAAAGTACAGTATACAACTCCAATTGGAGGAAAAAGTAGCGATGTAACAGGTATAGGTGAGTTTAGTCATTCTAAGACCAATAGTACCGGCGGAAGTTTGTCAGGAAGCTACAATCATGGTGCACCACAAAGTTCGCTACAAATGACCGTTAGCAAGGGGAAAGTTAAATTTACTTCAGGCGCAAATGGTAGTATACAAGATGCTCTGAAAGCCGGAGGAACCATTAGTTTAGGAGGTACTGTAGGAAAAGGAGAAGATCGCTCTGAACAAATTTTCTCGGATATTAATGGTGACGGACTTGCAGACAGAATCGAAACCAATGAAACGGTTTCGTTTAATACCGGTTACGGATTTTTACCGGCTGAGCGTTGGGAAAACATGAATGTAATTAACAAAGGAACTTCGCTTGATATTGGTGGAAGTGCCGGATACAGTGTTATGAACGGATCTTTTTCAGGAGGGCTTAATTATTCCAGAAGCACCTCAGACAACAGCCATTCCTTTTTAGATATCAATGGTGATGGTCTTGCAGATAAGATCGAATATAGAGACAATACTGTTTTGGTCGAATTAAATATGGGGAACTCATTTGCCCCTGCCATTACTTATCCCCGATACGAAGCGATGACACGAAATACAGGGGTAAGTTACGGAGGAAGTGTTGGGGCATCGTATGATATTCCTTTAATTCCGCCATTTGTTGTAATGAAATTAACACCAAGTTTTGGAGGAAGTTTTGGTGCTAATACCTCTCGCTCCGAAGCTTCTTTTTCAGATATTGACGGTGATGGAAATTTAGATTATATCTTATCAAAAGATGAAGATAATTTAGTAGTACGCCTTTCCAATATCAAAAGAACCAACAAACTTAAAGGCGTAACCAATGGTGCCGGAAATAGTTATGTAGTAGATTATGAGTTAATAAAACCAACTTACGAAAATCCATCAGCCAAATGGGTATTGCAATCCGTAGATGTTTTTGATGGGTATGTGGGTGATGGTATCGATCACTCTATTGCAAAATTCAGGTACGAAGACGGATACTACGATCGTCGTGAAAGAGAATTTTACGGTTTCGGAAAAGTAATCCAGGAACAGATTGATGCTGCTGATGACTCCGTTTTTGCAACAACAGTTCAGGAATTTTACAATCAGGATTATTTCCGTAAAAATCTTGTAAAGCGTTCTTATGCTTTAGATAAAAATAACAAAATGCGTCAGGAATCTGAAAACGAATATAGTTTTACAGATGTTACAACGCAGGCTAGTGTACCGGTATCGGAACTTAATTTAGCATCATGTGATGATAAACGTATTTTTGTCGGAATGATTCATGCCAATCAAAAAGTGTTCGAAGGCGGAAGTGATTATCTGGAAACCAATACATTTAATACCTACGATGCCAACGGAAATATCACACAATATGAAGATCTAGGAAATGGAACAGCCAATGATAAAGTAACGGCAAAAATAAGTTATTACGAAAGTACAACGCCTTACTATGGCGGAATTCCAAAACAATTGGAAGTATTTACAAACGAAGGTTTACGTCGTAAAAGAGCGACCACAATCAACACCACAACAGCCGAAGTTACCCAAATAAAAAATTACAGCGCGGCAGATAAAATTGCACTTACGGATCTTGCTTACGATACGTACGGAAACCTGCAAAAAATAACAGGTCCTGCCAATCATAAAGGGCAGCGTATGACATTGGATTATACGTATGATACGGACAATCATCAGTTCATGACGGAAATCAAAGATGCTTTTGGTTACCAGAACAAAACAGAATTCGATTATCGTTTTGGAGTGCCTGTTAAAACTACCGATCGTAACGATCAGGGCAATATCATGACGTTAGATGCAAAAGGACGTGTAGCGACTTTAAAAGGACCTTACGAAATTGCCTCAGGCAAATCATACACTATTGCGTATGAATATTTCCCAGAAGCCAAAGTACCGTATGCCAAAACCAAAAATTACGATCCGGAATTAGACAAAGACATCGAAACTTTTACGTATACAGATGGATTAGGAAGAGCTTTGCAGGTAAAGAAAACAGCCAGTTTATTTACAGCGGCTGGCAGTGCAGATCAGGAAGCTCAGATTGTTTCCGGAAAAATTATTTACGACGGATTGGGTCGACCAGTAACCAGTTATTACCCAACGACAACAACTACCGTAGATAACAACTTTAGTAACGCATTATCAAATGTAGCACCTACTAAGACAGAATATGACGACGCAGGACGTGCCGTAAAAATAACCCTCCCGGACGGAAGTTCTAATACAACAACTTTTGCTCTTGATAATTATGAAGGAGTTCCAGTATTGCGCATCACACAAAAAGATGCTTTAAACAAAACAAATCAGACCTATACTGATGTTATGGGCAAGAATATGGCCAGTCTGCAAAATGATTTGCTGACCAAGTTTGAAACCAATGCATTAGGAGAAAACATAAAAGTAACCGATGCCATGGATCATATCACCAAAAGCAGTTACGACTGGTTGGGCAGACGAGTTGAGTTTACACATCCTGATGCGGGAACTATTACTATGCAGTATGATTTAGCAGGAAATCTAATTTCCCGCATTACGCAGGATATTAAAAATACCGTTCCAAATGCTGGCGCGATAGAATATGTATACAATTATAACCGTTTAGAAACGATTAAATATCCTAAAAACCCACAGAATAATGTACGATACAATTATGGTAAAGCCGATGGAACAGTAGCGCGCAGAGGAAGATTATGGTTTGTACAGGATGCCAGCGGAGGACAGGAATTTTTCTACGGTAAACTAGGAGAGGTCGAAAAAGAAATTCGTACCCTTCGTATTACACCAACGGATATACAGACCTATATTTCGCAATACGAATACGATACCTGGAACCGTATTCAGAAAATGACTTATCCTGATGGTGAAGTGGTGGAGTATACCTATAATCGTGCAGGAAACCTGCAAAGCATGCAGGGTAAAAAAGAAAGCCATACTTATGATTACATCAAACAATTGAGTTATGATGAGTTTGAGCAGCGCAAGTACCTAAAGTACGGGAACGAAACTGAGACCAACTATACCTACGATGCTGTTATGCGAAGGCTACAACAATTGCAGGTAAAGAGCGGTACCAGACAAGTCATGAACAATTCGTATAGTTATGATTTGGTGGGGAATATTTTGGGTATTAAAAATACCGCTCCGGTAGTAAACAACACCTTGGGCGGAACTTCGAATCATGAATACCAGTACGATGATTTTTACAGGTTAAAATCGGCAAAAGCAACCTATCAGGGAGAGTTTACCAAGGCGAGTTATGAGCTAAATATGAGCTATAACAAAATGCATAATATCACCAGGAAAGACTTAATACATACGGTAAATAATGAACAAAAAGGCTATATATTAGATTATAATTACGATAACGAACTGCATCCTAATGCGCCAAGTAAAATTGCAGAAACAGGAAAATTAGGGTCAAGGCAATACGATTACGATGGCAATGGAAACCCAACGAGTTACTCTGAAGAAAAGAGTTTCAGAAAAATGACATGGGACGAAGAAAACCGTTTATCAGGTATTAATGATAATGGAAGGATTCATCAATTTACTTATGATGCAGGCGGAGAAAGAGTTATTAAAAGCTCAGGAGATTCTCAAAACGTCGCCATTAACGGAGAAACAGCAGCAACCATTGTACATACTGATGATTATACAGGTTATGTAAGCCCATATTTTGTAATAAGTAAAGGGAAGTTTACCAAACATTATTTTGAGGGTGCAGGACGTATTGTAAGTAAGTTAGGAAACGGAACTTTTGCACAGCCTTTGGGAATTACAGCCGGAGGTGTAAACTATACCAAACTAACAGCAGAACAACAGAAAGCATTAGATACTTATGTAAAAAGTTTAGGTGTACCACCTGGTCCTCCAACACAACAAGGTATCTATGCTACACCGGAATTTACGGGAGATCCATACCCAACAGAGGTATTAAAACCTGTGGAAGAAAATCAGGAACCACCGGAAGGCTGGCCAAGAAATCCTATTTTTAACGCTCCGGGCGATGTTCCGGGACCACCGGTACAATTTGGCCCGCCTATAGAACCAACAACAGTTAAACCTGGAGAAGGATTTACAGGAATAGGTCTGCCGGAGAATGATATTTTTTATTTTCATCCTGATCATTTGGGAAGTACTTCGTATATTACAGCCCGAAATGGTTCTATATCACAACATGTAGAATATATCGCTTTTGGAGAAGTATTATTTGAGGAGCATTCATCTAGTTTTTCTTCCCCTTATTTGTTTAATGGGAAGGAGTTGGATCGTGAGACGAATTTGAGTTATTATGGGGCGAGATATTTGGACATGAAGACCTCACTTTGGCTATCTGTTGATCCTCTGGCGGAGAAAATGCCAAATTTTGGAGCATATGTATTTAGTTTTAATAATCCAGTACGATTTATTGATCCCGATGGACGTTTAGCAGGAGATTTTTATGATGAAAATGGAAAGAATATTGGTAGTGATGGTATTAATGATGACAAAGCATATTATGCAAGTAGTGTAACTAAAAATAGTAAAGGAAATGTTGTTTCTGCTAAAGATAAACTAGAATTAGGAGTTAAAAATTCAGTATTAAATCAACTCGCAAATACAGTTGCTGAGGAATCAAGTGGCAATATGCAAGAATCTTTTGCTTTAGCATCTTCAATTGTTAATTTAGCCAATTATAAAGGTAAGACTATAGCGTCTACTCTAAAAACTGAGGGAATATATGGTTATGGTAATGGTGGTAATTCTACCAAATATAATAATAATTCAGAATATGGTATGCAAGCTGCAATGAATGCAGTAATGGGAGGTATTGATTATTCAAATGGTGCAACAAGATGGGATGGGTTTGATTTAGCAACAAAAGGATGGGATCATATTAAATCTAGAACGGTTGGATTAGGAATTAGCACATCAGATTTTAATACATTTAAAGGCTTCTGGACCGATGCAAATTTGGCTAAATATTCAGGGAATAAGAATGCTGTTTTTAATTCAGATTTTAATATGACCGGAAGTTTACTAACATACTCGCCGGCAAGCCAAGGAAATTTTAAAGGAATGGTTCTTTATAATTCTTCTGCAGCATATGGAGGAACTATTTTTTGGAAAGCAACTCCAAATTTTTCTATTAAAAGTACAAATTTTAATCCAAATATAAATTATGAGAAGATTAAGGGGAGGACAAGCAAGCCTTTATAACATATTATTGTTAGTATGTATTTTATTTTTTTTTAATTGTCAAAAAAAAGATCAATTAAAAAAAGATGAAAGTAAATTTCCAGCTGGTTTAAACAAGAATCTAAGTAAGGAAGCTTTTTTTGAGTGCAGTACAGCTAAGGATACAGTTTTTAAAAATGGAGATTATATTAGATTTGTGCCTCTTAAGAAGAGTTATGGTATTGAAATAAAAATACGTGGGATTATTGATACCCTTAGTAATTACTCCTTTGATTGTAATTCTTATAATGGAATGATTCCAAAATTATTGTTTAAAACTGATTATATTGTTTTAACACAAGGTTCAAGTACTAATTACAGATATTTAATAACATGTAGTTTAAATAATGAAAAAGATAAGATAGATGTCAATAAGTTCGAAAACGAAATTGTAGAAATTTCGGAAAGTGAAATTTTATTTTTTCAAAAGGATAGTAATGTTTTTTTCTTTAATAGAAAAAATGGAAAATTATTTTTTAAAAAATTACCAAATGAGATTTTTAATCATAAGTTTAAAAAATTTGAACTATATAGAGATAAAGTTAGAATTGTTTTTGAACAAGGATATTCATTAACTTATAAACTTAATGAATTTGCTAACGTATTGCATACAGGGAGTTAAATAATGGTTAGATTTTACGTATCGGCTGTGCAAAACGATAGTGCGGAATTCTTTCCCTGCGGGTAAATCGCATCGAAAGAATAGAAAAACTAAACCTTGGAAATTGCGAGGTTTTTTTATGTTTTAGAAATTCCAAAAAGCAAATTATAACCGCATTATTTTGAAAGCATGCTCGTTTTATATTTACTTGAAAAAGATAATTCATTTAGCGCGAGCATCTTGCTAGTGAATGCAGAGTTCCTCAAATGAGTTTTACTCCTTATTCAGATACTAAATACAATAAATATTATCAGGCTGGTAGAATCAATCTTAAATCTACAGCTGTTTATAATAAAACTATTTTTTGGCAAACATTAAAAGGGAAAGATGTAATTAAAGCTTATCCTTGGAGTATTCCAAATCGTCCAGTTGAACCTGGTTTTTTAGATAATTTTAAAAAATAATAAAAATGCAAATCTCAAAATTTCTATTTATATTGTTACTAACAGTTGGAAGTTGTAATAATACGGTCAAAAATGAAATCTCTGTAGTTCAAAATAAAAAATCTGTTATAAAAAATAAAACGGACTATTCAATCATTGAATTAATTGAAGATAGTAAAAAGAGAGCTGATTATGAATTTAATAATTCAGGTAGATTAATGAAAATTAGTGAATATCTTAATAATGGTGAATTAGAAAATGAAATTAATTTTGAGTATAAAGATGATAAAATTGATTTTGTATTTTTAGGATCTAATAAATCAAAAGATGATTGGTTATCCAATTACTATATAGACATTGAATTGTATAATAAATTTTTAATTGAGAAATCTATTAAAATTGATAAACCTTTTATGATTGTTAATGAGGTAAGTGACCTTCAAAATTTAATAAGCAACATACAAGATTTTCAAAAAAGTAGATAAAAATAGTGAAACAATATTTAAATCAAAAAGAATAAAACTCAACATTACATTTAATCCATCTACAATGGAGAGATTTATACCTCAAAATTCTATTATAAGTTATTTTCAATATGTCTTAAACAAAGATGGGTTTATAGAAAGTGAAATTATTAAATTTAATGATGGTACTTTAGAGATTAAGTACATATATATTCAAAATGAAATTAATGAAATAACATATTTTTTAAAATATAATGATGGAGAAACTTTGCAATTACATAAAAAGTTTAACTTATTATAAAACTCGACTTCTATTAATATATGCAACGATAGCGCGGAAATTCTTTCCATGCCTGTAAAGCTCATCGACAAAGAGAAATCGAATAAAAATAAAAAATCCCAGCTGTTCGAAGTCTCCCGACTTCGAACCGTCAAAGAAAATCGACAAAGAATAGAAAAATTAAACTTCGCAGAAATGCGAAGTTTTTTATGTTTAAAAATGAAAATACGAAATAAAAGCATTGCACTTATCCTTTAGGTATTACAGCTGGAGGAGTGAATTATACCAAGCTAACAGCAGAACAACAAAAAGCATTAGATACATACGTAAAAAGTTTAGGAGTTCCTCCGGGACCACCTACGCAACAGGGTATCTACGCGACACCGGAATTTACAGGTGATCCATACCCAAGTGAAGTTTTAAAACCTGTGGAAGAAAATCAGGAACCACCGGAAGGCTGGCCGAGAAATCCTATTTTTAACGCTCCGGGCGATGTTCCGGGACCGCCCGTACAATTTGGTCCGCCAATAGAACCTACGACAGTAAAACCCGGAGAAGGATTTACAGGGATTGGTTTGCCGGAGAATGATATTTTTTACTTTCACCCTGATCATTTGGGAAGTACTTCATATATTACAGCGAAAAATGGGAGTATAAGCCAGCATGTAGAATATATTGCCTTTGGGGAGGTATTGTTTGAAGAACATTCCAGTTCTTTTTCTAGTCCATACTTGTTTAATGGTAAGGAGTTGGATAGAGAGACAAATTTGAGTTATTATGGAGCTAGGTATTTAGATATGAAAACTAGTCTTTGGTTGAATGTGGATCCATTAGCATTATATAATCCAGCAAAAGAAGATGAATTTTATTTTGATGGTGATCATAACGGAGGGGTTTATAATGCTAAAAATTTAAATGCATACGGATATTGTTATCAGAATCCAATTGTTCTAGTTGATCCAAATGGGAAACAAGCTATTTCAGGAGCTTTAACAGGATTTGTAGTAGGTGCATTATCTGAAATTGTAGCACAAGTTGGCTACAATATGTTTGTTAATAAGTATAGTATCGAAAGTTCTATGAGTAAAATTGATATTTCAAATGTTGTTGTCGCTGCTTCAATAGGTGGAATTACCGGTTCTATAACTGGGGGATATGATAAAATTGCTAAACTAGTTTCAGATCCAAGAGCTTGAAAAGTGATAGAATTTGGGATTGAAAAAGTAATTGATCTTGTCGCAGAAACAATAGAAAACGTTGCAAAAGATTATTTTAATGATGAAAAGATAACTGTAAAAAGCATTAAGAAAGCAATAAAAGGAGCTTTGGTTGAAGTAGGTATTGGTAGTATTCCACTACCTAGAAAATATACTAAACGTATAAATAAAGCTGCCGAAAGAATTGCAAAATTAAAACCAGTGGTAAAAATGCGCGGGAATAATTCTAAGTATGGAAGACAATTATCAGAAGCACAGGCTGAGAAATTTGTTGAAGGAGCTAAACAGAAGACACAAGAAATAATTAAAAATGCAACTGGAGAAAGTTCAGGGAATTATACGACAAAAGATGATTAATAAAAAGATAATTTTTATATTAAATATGGTTTTTCTAGTATCACTAATTTATTCTTTTTATTACTATCAAGAAGTAAAAGAGATAGTTAGTAGAGAAAGTAATACTTATATTGTGAAAAATAAATATTCCCCAGGGAGAGGCGTAAATTATATTATTGTTTACAATAAAAAAGAGTACATTATCGAAGCTCAGGGCAATAAATTAAATATTAATTCCAAAATAGAATTAATTTATAGTGACAAGTACGATACTTTTTTTTATCCTAATAATTCAAAAAAACAGGAAAAATATATATGTGGTATTATAATTTTAATTGTGGCTTTTAATTTAATTGTATTTAAAAAAAATAGATAATTTTTCAGACGTCCGCTCCCCCGTGAATCCTTCGTGTGTGTGACGATAATAAAAGTAAAAAACCTCGCGTAAACGAGGTTTTTTTATGTAAAAAACAAAAAAATGTAGAAGCTACGGGAACTGGTCTGTCTGAGAATGATATTTTTTATTTTCATCCGGATCATTTGGGAAGTACTTCGTATATTACCACTAAAAATGGTTCTGTTTCACAGCATGTGGAGTATATTGCTTTTGGAGAAGTTTTGTTTGAGGAACATAGTTCTAGTTTTTCTAGCCCTTATTTATTTAATGGAAAGGAATTAGATCGTGAGACCAACCTAAGTTATTATGGAGCTAGGTATTTGGATATGAAAACATCATTATGGCTAACGGTTGATCCTAAAATGGAGAAATATCCAGATATGGGATCTTATGTTTTTGTCGCAAATAATCCTATTAATGCAATTGATCCAAATGGTGAAGACATAGTTTTCTTTACTTCTCAGGGCGCCGAAATTAATCGTATCAAGAATGATAAAGTATTTGAAACATATGTTTCGAGTAATAAAGGCTCAATTTACCCAGGAACATCGCCATTTGGCACTTTTGTTCAAGTACCAATGCCTAAAACAATACAGACTTATACAGATGGTAATGGTAATACTAAAAATACGACAGGTTCGAAATATCAGAAATACGATTACATGATAGCAGCACTTACCTATATTTTCAATCAAAATAAAGAAATGGATATTGTACCTACAACCGGAGGAAAAATGTTGTCAGATGCATCAAGTAAGGTTCCAGATTTAGATCCAACAATTGTAAAGGCAATAATAATGGAAGAAACGGTTATGGGAAGTGGAAAAAGTGGCGGTAGTAATGATCCAACTCAAGACATAATGCAATCAAATGTCTATTATAGTTCAACAAGTAATGATTGGAATTCAGATAAAAAACAATTTGGCTTAACAAAAGGAGGTGGAGCAACACCTGCATAAAGTATCAAAGCAGGTATTGGTATCTTATTTCAAAAAGGTTTGAGGGATCCTGATAATGGAGGACTTACTCAAACAAAGAAATGGTTTGGAGGAGAACAGTGGGAAAATGCTATTAGAGATTATAATGGTTCGAAAAGAAAAGAAGATTATAAAGAAGATGTCATAAAAATGGTTGATGAAGCTAAATAAATAAATAGTAAAATTATGGTTAATATAAAATTTAATGTACTGTTAATTGCATTGATTATTTGTGGGTGTAATTTTTTTCAAGAAAAAAAAACTTCTACACATAATAAAAATAAATATATGTCTGTGGAAAAGACAAATAATGAGCATTTCTTGCTAAGAAACGTAACGGATAGTGTTTTACGTTCTCTATATCCTGATTCAACACAAAATTTTTTTTCAGGAGAAAAGAATTTTTTTTCAGTATATAAATATTCAACAAAAAATGCTAGTAGTACAATATATCATGAAGTATTAAAGAAAGAATATGATTTAAATGATTTAGAATGCACTTCTAGATTTAAAGAAACTAAAATTAAATTAATTCCAGACGGAATTAATTTAGCTGTTTTTGAAGATTCTAGTATTAAATATAATTCTTATCCAGGTAACCAAAAAGTACTATTTCTTAATAAAAAAAACAACACGGTTTCTTTATATCTTTCTGATAGTTTAGTTTTTTCTAATAATAAGACAATGAATATTTTTATTAATGTTAGAGATAAGATTTTTGTTTCAACCTATGATTACAATTTAAACGGCCAATTTTTTATAAAAAAAAGTGAAAAACTATACAAGAATATAGAATAATAACTGCTTCGGAAATAAACACAAGATGCTCCAAAAATTAAAAAAAAGAATATACCTGTTAATTGCCTTAAGTCCAATCTTGTATTTGCTTTTAGTATAGTAAGGTGGCCAATTTATAATTCTTTATTAGATAATTATGCTGTTGAAAAAGAAGCAACAATTATTAATGAAAAGAATATTCTTGGAAAGAGAGTAATAACACAAATGTTTACCTACTCATATGAATTTTCTGCAAATGGAAAACTATATGATGGGGATTCTAAAAAAAGAGGCTATAAGATAGGGGATAAAATTAAGGTCGAATATTTGGAATCTTTTCCAAGTATTAACAGAGCCAAACAGAAAAAAGAATAGTTGTAAGGATCATTTTATAGTTCAGAATCAAGTATTTTAAATCAAGATAATTAATGTTAAAAACAAAGGGACGGTATAATTCTGTGCCTTTTGTTTTTTAAGTTTGCGGGGGAAGACCATTTGGTGTTAAAAACTAAAATCGCTGAAAAGATAATCACGGGCTGCGTGGCTAAAAAAGTAAGTAAAGAAAGAAACCCTACACAATGATAGAAAAGATATTTGCAAAAAAGTGGATTTTTATAATCATGGCACTTTTATTAGTGCTGTTTTTAAAAGAAGACAGAATGATATTAAATGTTCCATTGACTCTAAATGTATCGGTTTTTGTGCTGTCGTTCGGTATCGTATTAATTTTTCTTTGCAGATACAATTAACGGAAAGGCAAAGAATAAAAGCAATACCATAATTGATCTGTTAGGAATTCTGATTTTGGCATTTTTTATATTTATCCTGCTGAAATTAGCGATTAACTACTATACCGTAAAAAGTGCAGAAGAAATAATAACTGAAGAAACAAAAGTACCAATAGACAATTTTGTTTCAGGAAGAACAGATTTACTTTATTTTTATTTTAAAGATAAAAGATACAGTGTACACTATAATAATACCAGTCACCTAACCAGAAAAGAAATAATCGATAAATATACATTGCATATCGTATATAGCAAATCTATTTTTGATACTTATGTCATTAAAAATTATACTATTGAAATCAAATGAAAAAGTAATACCAATTTTGAAAACGGTGTTCACAAAAATAGTAAGGACAAATGATTTATGAAAAAGAAAAAAAACGAAGCAGCTAAAGCAACTTTAAAATTAAAACCGGTAAAAGTAGAATGGACAACCAGGGGAGTATTAAAATTGCTGATTGCATTTATTATTTTGTTTGGAGCTTTTGCTTTATTCTTAGAATATAGTTGGAAGTCAAATAAAAAAGAAGTAAAATTTATAGAATCAGATTACTCCTATGTTAAAGCTAAGATTACAAATAAATCAACGTATAAAACATGGACTCTTACTGTTGCATACAAAGTTGGGGATAAAACATACAAAGAGTCTGAAGCTGTAAGAAATAATAGTTTGAAAATAGGTGATTCCATCTGGATTAAATATTCTAACACAAAACCTAATTTGATAATTATCGATTTGCAATAATCGGATTAGAAATAATAATGCCAAATAAAGGTACAGTTTAATACTGTGCCTTTTTTATTGAATTTTGCCGCGAAAACTCAGAACTCCAATTTCTTTGAGGAAGCTGTCGGTCTCAATCTGATGAAAATTAAAAACGCTAAAAAGAATTTTTAATAAAAAATTAAGCTTTTTAATTAACAAAATTATTAACTTGTTATAGCAATAGAAATGAATTCCTTGTTTTAGATAATTGCCGTTCCTTATTATTAAAAATAAAAAACAAATTATGCGAGTATCAGTAATACGAAAAAATGTAAAATTTACACCAGATTCCAGAAGAGTTGTTGCCCGATATTTTATGAATGGTAACGAACGGACCAAGCAAATGGTAATTCGTATAATGCTGCTCGATGAAAAACAAGTACTGCAAACTTTAGAGCAGACGCTTCGTGAGTTTGCCAGACGCCATCGAAATATTTCAGCCGTTTTTTTTAAACATTGCGAAAAAATAAGACCTGTAATCGAAGACATGCAAATAGATTATGAAGGAATATCCCTCAATCGAAAAATGCTAATAGGTTCTTTCTGTACCATGGAATATGCCATAGAATCGGCCGCTATTTTTAATCCTTCGATTGTAGAAGATTTTGACCAGACTGGTTTGGGAGCAGGCGAAAAACGGGTAGTCATTTCTTTTAGGGCTACGGGTGAAGGTCATATTTCCTCTATTGTTTTCAGAAGAGGAATTCTGGATAAGGATAACAATCTGACGATAATGAAAATTGGGAATCAGATTGATAAAGCGGAGATCGAACACAAGACTTTATTCAACAAGGAACGATTTTTAACCAAGTTGGCAGAAATGCATACCGAGGACAAATATATAACTCAGATTATGCAGGATCTGCCGGATGAATTCGAGTTTGCGATCCTCAAAAATAGTCTGAACACCTCCCTGGGTGATCCCTTAATCAGGGAAGAAAGAAAAATGGCACTGCAGGAAATACTCTGGTTGGCCAATTCATTTTATGATTTACAATTTACGCACGATTCTGATATTACAGAACGCGTTATATTTCCAATATCCGAATCGGAAAGCCGCGGTATAGAAGATGCCCGTTTTGTGCGCTTTGTAGACGATGACGATTCCGTTCGAATTATGGCAACTTACACCGCTTATAACGGACATACCATACTGCCTAAACTGATTTCTACCGAAGATTTTTACAGCTTCAGGGTAATGCCGCTGCATGGAGCAGGTGCCCAAAATAAAAACCTGGCCCTGTTTCCCAGAAAAATAAAAGGCAAATACGCCATGCTTGCCCGAATTGATGGAGTAAACAATTACATTATGTATTCGGACAGAGCCACACAATGGAATGACCCTGTTCTTCTTCAGGAACCCCGTTTTTCATGGGAACTGACACAAATAGGAAATTGTGGCTCACCGCTTTGGACACCGGAAGGCTGGCTTGTAATTACCCACGGTGTAGGTACAATGAGACGTTATTGTATAGGGGCTTCTTTATTTGATCTTGATGATCCGTCTAAAGAAATAGGAAGACTTTCAGAACCTTTACTTTCGCCTTTAGAAGACGAACGCGAAGGATATGTGCCTAATGTGGTCTATTCCTGTGGAGCCATGATTCACAACAACAGCCTTATCTTACCTTACGCGGTATCCGATTATTCGTCTACTTACGCTACTGTTGATATGGTGGAATTATTAGAGGCGCTGAAGAGCAGTAAATAAGAAAATCCGGTTGTTCAGACTTTAAAACGTAAATAATTCGATATAATCTATTTCCAATGCATTGCAGACTTTTTCGAGAGTTGAAAGTGTTGCATTGGCATTTCCGTTTTCGAGTCTGGACATATTGCTTTTCTCAAAATTGCATTTTGAGGCCAAATCCTGTTGTGAAATATTCTTCTTTGTTCTTATTTCCTGAATTCTCTTTCCGACTTTTTGTTGTATAGTTTGTTCCAATTTGAATTATCTTTTATGATAATCCAAATTTTGTTATATATTTGCTCAAACTGGTTATCTTTTATGATAACTAAAATATGAAATGGAAAAAAAATAAATATACAATCATGGAAACAAATGAAATTAAAAAATTAGAGAATCTTAGAAAATTAATTGCTTCGCATTTCAACACTTTAAAATCGGTTAATGATAAATCCGTAGCTTATAAGGCTCAAATTAAAATGCTGAATTATTATGAGCTGGGCTGTGCCATTACCAATATGTTAAAAATGTGTGTATTGGCACTGAATCAAGAGGAGCATAAAATTTCTGACATAAATCAAAATCAAGCTATTGATGTAGCGATCATTTTAGAAATGGTACTCGAGATGTTCCCTTTGGATGAATTTGAGCTATTAAGTGAAATTAATCAAATACGCATTGAAGATTTTCACAACGTTTGATGATGTGAGGACTTTTCGATTTCGCTCAGTTTGAAAAAAACTATAAAATCAAAAGGCTCCAGAGAAATATGGAGCCTTTTGATTTTATAAAAATGTAAAAATATAATTTAAAACTTAGTATTTACTTTTTTAGAACGGTCTGCAATGTAAGAGATCAGCCAGATGGTTTGCCCTTCCTTTACAAAATATATTTTCTTTGTGTCTAAATTTGGAATGCTTTCCAGACAGCTCAAAAGTATGTTATTGGCTGAAATAAGATATTGCTGGTCATAAGTACTCAAAACTCTGGCTGCTTCCTTATTGGTTTTAGCCAGGTTCGTATATTTGACAAAATTATTCTTTAATATTGCATCGTAATTGATAACATCTTCAAGGCTTAAAGAGATATAATGTTCTTTAACGTTTTCATTATAATACAGCGTTGCAAACGCCCATACAGCTCCACCGGATAAATACATTTTTTCTTTTTTTAATAAAAGAGGATTGGCATCCAGCATTACTTTTATCTTCTTACGCAATACCGGGTTAAAATCAAAAGACTTTTCCTGGTAGGTTGCCATATCATTCGCCTGGTTTGGATTTGCTACTGTTTTTTTTACGGCATCGGTAAGTGTCATGGTACCGAAATCAAGTTCCAAAGGAATAAACTCTAATTTGTCGTCCTCAAGTTCATCAATGTAACCGCCTTTAGTAGTTTGTGCACCAATATCAAGCAGGAAAGCGTTAGCATAATCAACAGGTGGAATAGCACCCTTAACAAGCGTTTTGGGTTCTTCGTTAACATTAAGTACCTCTAGATCTTTGTTGGTAAGGGTCGTAATTTTATTTTTTAGAACGTCAATGTTTCGGGCAGAAGAAAAAGCGGGAGCAGCAACTATAAATATATGGGCTTCCGGAACTTTAAATTCGGTTCTTATTTTGTTGATCTGCTCAACAATTATCGCAGTAATTTTGTTGATATCGTCTACAGGAAACTCGCCCTGAGCCGTAACGTGGTCGACAAGACTAATTCTTTCATTCGAGAAGTAGAGAATTTTATAATCTGCTTTTCTGATATTACTTACATCCAGAACCGAAGTTTTTATGGCTCTGCGCCCGATTTCAATTCCGGCATACAGATTTTTTTGAGAAAATGATTGAATGGAAAAAAATAAACTTAAAAAAATAAAAAGCAGAAGTTGGGGTTTGTTGTTCTTAAACATTGGATTTAATTATGATTATAATATAATTTGTTTTTAATAAAGATTTTAAGCTAATGATGTGAAAGGCATAATTTTGAATTCAAAATAGTGGCTTTCGATACGAGATTGCAAATTTATAAAAACATTTACGAACATAACCGCAGTTATCGGAAAATATAATATTTAATTATTGGGATAGTTTTTCGGAGTTCATAACGTGCGAAAATTAGCTCACTTCCTTTTGCTGTAAAGATTTAATAAAGCCTTTTTTATTGTGTGAAAATGAAAATAAAAATTAAGTTTCACACAACTGTTGTGGAGAGCAACTATTGGTTATTCTCCTGAAAAGGATTATAAAACAAAAGCGCAGTAGCAAAACAATTGATCTGATCAGTTTTACCTTTTTTAGCTACAAACATTCCGATTATTTCATAAACGCCTCCAAGTATTACAATTATAAAATGGACGCTCCTTACTGCCCATAACTTTGAAACTATCTTTTCGGTTTTACATAGTGCAGATTTACTATCTACAATAGTAAAAACAATCACCTTAAAAGGTGGTCAGTAGAAGAATTGGTTATTGATTGTAAAAGTAGGAGACATGAAAATTAGTGGTTTGGTAATTACTTTGAATGAAGAAAAAAATATTGGAAAATGTATTGATGCCTTATTGAGAGTTTGTGATGAAATAATTGTAATTGATGCCTTCAGTACAGATAAAACAGTTGAAATAGCCGAAGAAAAAGGAGCGACTGTTATTAAACAATCTTTTTTAGGAGATGGCCCTCAACGTTATTATGGGTTGCCTTATTGTAAAAATGAATGGATTCTTAATCTAGATGCTGATGAATTTTTAGATAAGGATGCGGAAGACTTTATTTTTGCGGAAAAATATTTAGAAGGCAATTATGACGCTTTTAGCTTTAGAATAAAAAACTTTTTAGCGGATGAACTGATCGATTTCTCAGGCTGGTATCCCGATCACACCGTTCGGCTATTTAATAAAAAGACAGCACATCCATCCAATTCAATTGTTCATCAAAGGGTGGTGGCCCATAGAGTTAAAAAGGTGCCGGTACATATTCTGCATTACGCTTGGGATTCTCTTAGTCAGATTATCATAAAAAAGAATCAATATTCTACCTGGCAGGCGCAACAGCTTTTCGATCAGGGTAAAAGAATAAAATTTTACAAGCCCCTTCTTAACGGAACGGTTGCTTTTGTTCGCTGCTATTTTTTTAAGAAAGGTGTTTTTAATGGCATCAATGGGCTAACATTTGCCATGATTCAGAGTTTCTTTTCTTATATGAAATACTTAAAACTTTTGAAAATTCAAAAACAAAACAAGTAGTGCGTTTTAAGATTTTGTCTCATAAATTAAATAATAATAATGTCCCTACTTCCCATTTTAATGTACCATAACATTAGTGAAACTGAAAGCAATAAATTGACCGTTCCTTTGCAAAAATTAGAGCAGCAGTTTCAGTATTTAAAAAACAATAATTTCCAAACATTTCATTTTGAAGAATTGGAGAAAATGAAAGCTATTCCCAAAAAAAGCATTGTAATCACGTTCGATGATGTTACTGAAAATCAACTTATTTATGCTGTTCCGCTATTAGAAAAATACAACTTAAAGGCTAGTTTTTTTATCCCTTTTTTTTATATCGGAAAAACAGATTTATGGATAAATAACGCAGGGATTTTCAAAAATAAAATCATGACAATCGAGCAGTTAAAAGGATTAGACAGCGATAGAATAGAGTTAGGTTATCATTCCTATGAGCATAAAAAATACAGTTCATTATCGACTTTAGAAATAGAAAGCGATTTTCTGAAATGTGAAGAAGTGATTATCAATAATGACTTAAAAGTATATCCGGTTCTGGCTTACCCACATGGCAATTATCCTAGAAAGGGTAATGAGAATGCACATTTTAAACAAATATTGGCTAAGAACAATATAAAATTTGGCTTAAGAATAGGGAATCGTCCAAATAGTTTTCCGTTTAAAGATCACTACGAAATCAAAAGAATTGATATTAAAGGCCAGGATAACTTGGTTACTTTTAGATTAAAAATAAAATTAGGCAAATTGGGGCTTTTTTAATTATTTTCAAACATAGGATTCAATGACGTGCCGGAACAGAATACAGGCGCGACAATTTACATTTAAAAAAAAAGCTCCAGATTTCTCTGAAGCTTTGTCTTAGTAGCCCGTAGCGGAATCGAACCGCTCTTACATGGATGAAAACCATGCGTCCTAACCGATAGACGAACGGGCCTGTTTTTCTAATGCGGGTGCAAAAATGCAACTATTTTTAAAATACACAAAAAAATATTTTACTTTTTTTTAATGATTCTGAAAATATTGTTGTCACTAGCTTCGCTAAACATTCTTATGGAAAGCTGGCGAATGTCTCCTGACTTCTCACCAATAAAGACAATCGACAAGGAGAAGTCTGAAAAAATTAGTAACAATCAAAATAGAATATTGGAGAGGGTAAGAAGTCAGGAGACTTCGCATATCGGATTTTGTATTTGGAATGATTTGGCAAATCCGAAAATAGAGCTTAATTTAGTCCCAAACCCGCTTTAGTACAAGAATGTTAGCGGTCATTGCAAACTAACTAACAAGTCACTTAGTCGAAAAATGGAAATTTTAAGAATTAAGCAAATGATTAAGAAATATTCGGTTTTAATATGCTTGGCAATTTCCGTGATTTTGATAGTAGTAGCAACCTTATTTTATCCGGGTGGCTCATTGCTTGACAAAAATTCTATAGGGTTTCAGTGGTCAAAAAATTTCCTAAGCAATTTGTTTGCAACAAAGGCGATAAATGGTTCAGAAAACCCTGGCAGGATTTGGGCAATTGTCGGAATGGCATTCTACTCGGTTGGATATGGAATTTTTTTCATCAATATGTCAAAAAAAATACCTTCAGGACAATGGGCCAATATTTTAAAATTTATAGGCGTGACCAATATATTATTTATTTTCTTAATTGCAACCCCCTTGCATGACCTGGGAGCAATATCGATTATTTTAACCTTGTTTGGTTTATTTATTATCACTGTATTTATCCTCAAGTCAAAACTTCATTTGCTTAAATTTTGCTGTATTATTTGCTTATTGACTTTTTACTGTTTCTTTTTCCTGTTTGGGTTTGGTTATTTGGATTTGGCAGTCATAATGCAGAAAGTATATAATGCAAGTGCGATACTATTAGTTTTAGGACTAGAGTATTTTACCAAATATGAAGACTTTACACAAATTAGATCGGAAGGAGAAAGAATATAAACAACGGTAATTCTAGGAGGTAAAATGAAGTGGTTGCAAAACAATAAAGAGACTTTAAAGTCTCTTTATGAAATTAATATATCTTATATCAATGATTATTTAGTAATCAATTTTTCAAGCCTTGCCATCATTTCATCTTTTTCTTTCAGCATACGCTCAAACAAAGCAATTTTTTCTTCGTGAAGTTTTTTGATCTCCTCAATCGGATTGTTATTAAAAACTTCAATTCTATTATTGAACATTGCATTATCCGAGAAATTACACGAAATTAAATTTACTGCTTGTTCCTCATCAAAATTCTGAAAAGCTTCCACGGGAATTTTTAATGCCTCCGAGATTTGATTAAGTATATCGTCTTCAATTACATCTTTTTGCTCCAGCATAGAAATTTTCTTTTGATTCCAGTCATTTCCCAGATCAAAAGCCAATGATTCCTGCTTGATGCCAAGCATTTCCCTGAAACGCTTAACGTTTCTTCCCTGATGTATTTTCTGTTCCATAATAGTATCCATTTTCTAAAGGCTCAAAGATAAAACCATTTGGGTTAAAATTGTGAGTTTCAAAGATAAAAAAATATCCGGTAAAACATCCTTTTTATCAGATATTACACCTATTTTAGTGTCAGGACTTTACCAGCAAGTTTAACGTAAAGTATGAATAAATCACAACATTTCAAAAATATAATTTCCCCGGCTGGAAAGTGCGTCCCGATCGTGAACACAATGAAACGGTGTCAAATAGTATTAAACAAAAAAAACTCCAGATTTCTCTGAAGCTTTTTGTCTTAGTAGCGGGAACAGGACTCGAACCTGTGTCCGCTGCGGCGGATAAGAGACCGATGAGCTATGATTTTTGAATTAGTTGTTTAGTAAATTCCTTCCAGCTCCTGTTTTTAAATATTTTTCTTTTTTCAAAGCTTCAGCTTTAAATTTGAAAAATTCAACATGAATAACAGTCCAGGGTCTAAATTTTAAAGTATATCCTTTTGTTTCAAGAAAATTGTGAGATTTAAATCTTTCAATTAAATTAGAAGTATAACCAGTATAACTTTTATTAAATTTTTCAGAATAAAGAATGTAAACCACAAATTCTTCCATAAATACAAAGTGTTGTAAACGAAAAAACACCACTTTTATGGAGTGGTGTTTTTCTTAGTAGCGGGAACAGGACTCGAACCTGTGACCTTCGGGTTATGAGCCCGACGAGCTGCCTACTGCTCTATCCCGCGATGTTTCGGGTGCAAAGATACGCCGATTTCTGAGAAAAACAACGAAAACTTTAAAAAATGTTTTATTTTCTGTATTGAGTTGATATGATTACCTTTGCACCCTAGACCGTAGGTCGAATTGTACGGAGTAAAAATAAATATTACGCAAATGTCACATAAAGCAGGTTTTGTAAACATCATAGGAAATCCAAACGTTGGAAAATCAACATTGATGAACGCCTTTGTTGGAGAAAGATTATCAATCATTACATCAAAAGCACAAACAACACGCCATCGTATTCTTGGAATCGTAAATGGCGAGGATTTTCAACTTATATTATCGGATACTCCAGGGATCATCAAACCGGCTTATGAAATGCAGGAATCGATGATGAACTTCGTGAAGTCGGCTTTTGAAGATGCGGATATTCTGGTTTACATGGTAGAGATAGGGGAGCAGGACTTAAAAGACGAAGCTTTCTTTTATAAAATCATTCACGCTAAAATCCCGGTTTTATTATTGTTGAATAAAATTGACAACTCCAATCAGGAACAACTGGAAGAGCAGGTAGCTTTTTGGACAGCTAAAGTACCAAACGCAGAGATTTTTCCAATTTCAGCCTTGCAGAATTTTAATGTGCCGGAAGTTTTCGGACGAATCATCGAATTGTTACCGGAATCACCGGCCTATTATCCAAAAGATCAGTTAACAGACAAACCGGAACGTTTTTTCGTAAACGAAACTATCCGCGAGAAAATCTTATTGAATTACAGTAAAGAGATTCCATATGCAGTTGAAATTGTAACGGAAGAATTCTTTGAAGACGAAAATATCATCAGAATCCGTTCAATCATTATGGTAGAACGCGAAACCCAAAAAGGAATCATCATTGGTCATAAAGGCGCTGCTTTGAAAAAAGTAGGTACCGAAGCCCGTGCCGATCTGGAAAAATTCTTCGGAAAACAAATCCACATTGAACTGGTTGTAAAAGTTAATAAAAACTGGAGAAGCAACGCGAACATGCTGAAACGATTTGGGTATAACCAATAAGAGCGTTTTCAGTCGCAGTGTTCAGTCTCAGTTTTGAATTGGAATTGATAATGGTTTCAGATTTGAAATTATAAAAACGGATATTCAGATTATTTTAGGTTTTGAAATTTCAGGCGTTTGTTTTAACTGAGACTTAAAACTGAAAACTGAATCCCTAGCCCTGATAGAAGTGGAAATCCTTTTGTGAAGCTTTAGCGCAACAAAAGATTGAAACGGATAGCAGGAAATAGCTCCTGAAAACACTCCTTAATATAACAGGAAAAAGAATAAAAAACTTAGGTACTTAGAAACTTAGCGACTTAGCCACTTTTTTACCTACCTTTGCAAAAAATTAAAATACAGCATTTTGGATTTATAAGTGATAGAATTTTAGGGAACTAAAAATCTAAAATCTAAAATCCAAAATCTAAAATTCAAAAAAATGAATAACATTGTTGCGATAGTAGGAAGACCTAATGTAGGGAAATCAACCCTTTTTAATAGGCTGATACAAAGAAGAGAAGCTATTGTAGATTCAGTTTCAGGAGTTACCAGAGACAGAAACTACGGTAAAAGCGAGTGGAACGGAAAAGAGTTTTCTGTAATTGATACCGGCGGATATGTTCGCGGAAGTGATGACGTATTTGAAGGTGAAATCCGTAAACAAGTGGAGCTTGCTATTGATGAAGCTGATGTTATCATTTTTGTGGTAGATGTTGAGGAAGGGATTACACCAATGGATGATGTAGTTGCACGCTTGTTGCGTAAGGTGACGAAACCAGTTTTATTGGCTGTGAACAAGGTAGATAATGCGATGCGTGAGAAAGACGCATTGGAGTTTTACAATCTTGGCTTAGGAGACTATTTTACTTTTGCCAGTATTTCAGGAAGCGGAACCGGAGATTTATTAGATGCTCTAATTGAATCTTTCCCGGTAAAACCGGAACCTGTTCAGGAAGAAGTGGTTTTACCTCGTTTTGCTGTTGTGGGACGTCCAAATGCAGGGAAATCAAGTTTTATCAATGCATTAATTGGTAAAGAACGTTTTATGGTAACCGATATTGCAGGAACTACACGTGACGCAATTGATACCAAATTTGATCGTTTTGGTTTTGAGTTTAACTTAGTGGATACTGCGGGAATCCGTCGTAAAGCGAAGGTGAAGGAAGATTTAGAATTTTATTCTGTAATGCGTTCGGTTCGTGCGATTGAGCATGCAGATATTTGTATATTGGTTATCGATGCAACCCGTGGATTTGAAGGTCAGGATCAAAGTATTTTCTGGCTGGCAGAGAAAAACCGTAAAGGTGTTGTGATCTTAGTAAACAAATGGGACTTAGTAGAAAAAGATACCATGTCAACTCGTGATTACGAAGAGAAAATCAAAAAAGAATTAATGCCTTTTACAGATGTGCCGATTTTGTTCGTTTCGGCTTTGACGAAACAGCGTTTATTGAAAGCACTGGAAGCTACGGTTCAGGTTTTTGAAAGCAGAAAACAAAGAATCCCAACTTCTAAATTCAACGAATTTATGCTGAAGGTGATTGAAGCTTATCCGCCGCCGGCAACAAAAGGAAAGTACGTGAAAATTAAATATTGTATGCAGTTGCCAACATTGACTCCTCAGTTTGTGTTTTTTGCCAATATGCCACAGTACGTTAAGGAACCATATAAGAGATATCTTGAAAATAAGATTAGAGAAAATTGGGACTTTTCAGGAGTGCCAATTGATATTTATATCAGAGAGAAATAAAATTCTCTTTCAGAAAGATAAAAAGCAACATTTTCAAATTTGAAAATGTTGCTTTTTGTTTTAGGTCATTCGTATCAGTTAACCATTATAAAAGAATAATTGCTCTTCCGGCCAGCTGCCATCAGAATCACCATAATCACCATTGTGTTTTCTGGTAGAGGAATAAAGCCTTACGATGTAAGTACAGCGTGCCATAGTCGGCGGATTGTTAATTTCAGAACTGGCATTGGTTCTTTGATCCACTAGGACAGGATTATCAATTACACCATCATTGATATAGGTTTCGTCAGTATCGCTATTCTTTTTTATTGTTAAAGAGCAGGTCGATAAATAGGGATGGTATAAGGTATATTTCAGATGTATAATTCCGGTAATCGGACTGCAAAGTGTACTGTCTTCCAGTTCTTTAATAGCTAGCTTTTTGTATATCGGATTATTATTAATTACAATAGAATTCAGCGTTTTTCCATCGCCTCCAATCACTCCAAAATCATTAGCGGCTTTGTTTATTACCTCACGGATTTCAAATCGTATGGCAATTTTTTCCATATCAATTTTGTTTGCATCAGGAACAATTTGCCCTGCATTAAAAATATTCGGAACATTTGGCTCCGTCGTTAACGTAGTGGTATCCAATGAAATTAGTGTGTCTTCTTCTATAACATTGTACAGCGCTAAATCTGCGGGCGTTAAACCAACGCTAATTAAGGTTCTCTCAATGGCATGATTGACATCAAACCAGCCTTCAGCATCAAAATCACTTTGATCGCTTTCCACAAAAATTTCATTAAGAAGAGGAGCAGGAACGATACGGCTTAATTTAGAAACAGTGCTTTTAACAAACAAACCAGGGGTAACGCCAACAGTTTTAGTAAAATTTGCTTCGGGAAGGCTGGCCGCAGTATTTAAATCGGTTGTATGGCTAACTCTAAAACGATATTCGATTGGATAACCAGATGCTGATTTTAAAGCTGCCTGTCCCGTTAAACGTATTGTTGAAAATAAAACGTTCTTACCTGAACCGGCAAAACCATTAACATCAAAATCATGAATACCTGTTCCGTAAGAAGAACTGAACGCATTTCCAATTCCTGACCACGCACTGGGAAAAGTTTCTTCGGGACGAGTCACCCCTATTTCTGAACATAAATTGACACATAGGCAGTAGCCCACATTTTTGCGTGCATCTGCTTTGGTTTCGTCAATTAATTTAGTTCCGGCCAATTCGGCTTTGAAGTAAACATCCGGACCACTTTCGAAGGAAAGAAAATTGGGATCGGTTTCTACATTGATCCACGGAGATAAAAAGGTCTTTTTAAAATCTGCAGCCGAATAATCAATTCTAAAATGTCCGTTAGCATCGGTTGTTGCAGCTCCTAAAGTATCATCGGTCAGGAAATCCGCATCCATTGCCGTAACTGTTGCATTGGCGATAGGTTTATTTGTTTTGCAGTTCATCAAATGGCCGCAAATAACCCACGCATCAAAGAAGTGACCTCTAATGTAGCACCACCATTTATGAGCGATGGTATAATTCCATCTGGAATTTTGGTCTTGTGCTTGTTTTTCAAGCTCTGCTTCCATCGATAAAGTGGTGATATGAAATTGTACCAGTTCCTCTCTTTTTGGTTTGGGATGTTTTGGCGGAACGGAACCACAGACAAAGTCAATATCGAAATCCGAATTAAGGTATCTTTCGTTAATTTCAAACTCAAAATCTCCATTTATATCCGTTGTTTTTTTGTCTATAAGTAGTCCTTTTCTTTGTTCTGCTTCTTCTTTGGTAACTACATGAAATGCGTCTTTTGCATTAGCAGGTGAATCTGGTAAACGTCTTTCTTTATACGGCAAGTATAATAAAACGTCAACATTTGATATAAATTCGCGACAGTCTTCGCAAACATATCCCCTTAAGGAACCTTTAAAAATAGTGTTCATAATTATTTGTTTTTAAATTGCCTACTCTAATCAGTTTTCGACTTTTCTGTCATACTCTTTTTAGGATTTTCTGAACGCTCCTTATTTTTTTAAATTATTGATAACAAAGGTTCTGTATTTTGATACAATAGAGATCAGGCTAAATACCGTTTTTAATCGGGCAATTTCCCCCTTTTTTAGTGATTTAAAATATTGTTTTTCAGGTTTTTATATTGAAATTGCATTAGGCGAAAAAGATTTTCAAAAGAGTTTTTCAAATGTCTTTTCAGAAGGCTTAAATAAATGTTAAAGTCATAATTAAACCTTTTCTTTTTTTTGTAGTCTTACTATTCAAATCAATTATCTTATGACCAGACTGTCTTACCTTGTATTCTTTTTTCTAGCCTATTTTTCTGCAAGTGCTCAAAATGATATTACTATTAAAGGGACTATAATTGATATCAATACACAATTGCCTCTCGAAATGGCTACCGTGTATTTTACAACCGTAAAAGATTCTACTGTACTTGAATATGCTACTACGGATAAGAATGGCGTTTTCAGGATTAATACTAAAAAAATTGAAAAACCGGTTTTCTTAAAAGTGAATTATATGGGATATCAGCCTTTGGTTGAAGAACAAAAGGAACTTTTGGAAAGTAAGGATTTTGGGAAATTATACCTGCTTGAAAGTGTAAACGCCCTTGATAATGTGGTCATCAAAACAGAAGCACCTCCCATTACCATCAAAAAAGATACTTTAGAATTTAATGCCGCTTCCTACAAAGTACGTCCGGATTCTAATGTAGAAACCTTATTGAAACAATTGCCCGGCTTTGATGTGGATAACGATGGCAAAATAACCGTAAACGGAAGGGAAGTGACACAGCTTCTGGTGAACGGAAAGACTTTTTTTGATAAAGATGGCGCGATTGCCTTAAAAAATCTGCCTGCGGAAATCATAAAGAAAATTCAGGTTTCGGATTTTAAGACTAAAAAAGAAGAACTCTCTAAGCAGGAATCAACTTCAGATTATTCGAGCATTAATATCACTATCGACGAAAAGAAAAATAAAGGATTCTTTGGGAAAATCCTCGGCGGATATGGCTCTGACGATCGTTATGAAAGCAGTCTGATTCTGAACTTCTTTAAAAACAAACAAAAGATAAGTGTTCTGGCCTCCTCCAATAATATCAACTCTACGGGATTTTCGCAAGATGAGGTATTTGATAATATGGGTGGCGGAAGAAATAGTAAGACTAGTTCTAAGGGTTCAGGTTCCGGAAGCGGGAAAGGAATTACACAATCGAATCTGGCCGGAATTAATTATTCAGATGACTGGACGGAAGATTTGGAATTTATGAGCAGTTATAATTTTTCGAATTCGGTTAATAAAAACGAAAGCAAGTCCAATCAGATTAGTTTTTTGCCAACAGGAAATATCCTGACAGCTGCAGATTCCAAAACGAGAAATGAAAACACCGGGAATAATGCTAATTTTGAATTAGAATATAAAATCAACCCGACAACCCGACTGGTTGTGGCTCCGAAACTGAATGAATCACATGCTAACAGCAAGTCGTCGTCTTCCACTTTTTCGGAAGATGAAAATGGACAGTCTTTAAACGAAAGTACTGCAGATTCGTACAACGAAAGCTCAAACACCAATTTTTCCAATAGTATTAATTTCAATAAAACTTTTGAGAAAGCAGCACGTAACCTGAGTTTGGTTTTCAACAACAGCAATTCAAGAAGTGATTCAAACGGATTTAATGTTTCTGAGACCATTTTTTATCAGGACAACAAACCAAATGATGAAAGAAACCAGAACAGCAAAAATAACAGCAGTTCTGATTCGTATTCTTTTGATGTGGAATACACAGAACCCGTTACGGATTCGCTCAGAATTAGATTTGGTTCTAATCTGGATTGGGCAAGTAGCGTAAACGATGCTAAAACGTTCAATTTTAACGCAGCAACAGATTCTTATTCGGATTTGAATGAATCGCTGACGAATTATACCACTTCAAGTCAAAATTCGGTAAGTCCTAAATTTGGGATTACGTGGCAGAAAAGTAAATTCACCCTGAACATGAATTCGAAAACGTCAATTATCGGTTATGATAATTACTCTTTATACCAAAATAAGGAGACCGATCTGAATAAAAAATATGCTTTGCCTTTTGGAAACCTTCAGCTTCGATATAAATTCAGCCGATCAAAAAACCTGACATTTAGATACGATTATTCGAACGCACTTCCGTCTGCAGTTCAGTTAATGCCGGTGCTGAATCTGACGAATCCGTTAAATACCTTAATTGGTAACCCGGATCTGGATCCGATTGAAAAAAATACGGCCAGTATCGATTTTAAAAATTTCGATTTCCGTACGCGATCCGGTTATAGCTTATATGTAAAGGGGGATTACTACAATAATGATGTAGTTTCTACTTCTATTTACGATGATAGCGGAAAAAGAACAACAACCTATGCCAATATTTCCGGAACTTATATTGCTTCCGTTGGTGCCAATTGGAATCAGTCTGTAAAAAGAGATGCTCACGCTTTGAGATACGGCTTTGGAATCAACGGAAGTTATTCCTTTGATAAAGGATATACAAATGCAGTCGTTTATACGGCTAAATCTACAGCAGTAACGCCAAGAGTTTACCTGACTTACGAATACGGAGATTTGCTCACGATTTCGCCATCGTACAGTTTATCTTATAATGAAACCAAATATGAGAACTTTACCAGGGACGCGAGTTCAAATGTAGTACACAGAATCAATTTGCAGACGACTTCCTACTGGCCGGCCAATCTGATTTTTGGAAATGATTTCGGTTACAATTACAATTCAAATATTTCAGGTAATTTCAAGAAAGATTTTTTCTTATGGAATACCAGTTTGTCGTATGGCTTTTTTGATAAAAAAATCTACGCAAAAGTAAAAGTATATGATATCCTGAATCAAAATCAGAGTGCTGTAAGAACCATTTCTGCAACCTCAATTCGGGATGAAGAGAATACCGTTCTAAAAAGATATGTAATGTTTTCCTTGTCTTATAAAATTGGAAATTTTGCCTCGAAAGAAAAAGAATCAAAAAGAAGACAAAGAGAAATGTAAAAATTTAAGCTTTTGTTTTTCGGTTAATCCGATGATAAACAGTAAATCGGATAATGTCACGATCGTAAAAATCGATACCGCTTGAACGTCTCTGAAAGCTTTTTAAATAGCCCAGTTCTAATCCGATATTGGGATTGAAATGATAGCGTAAAGCAGCATAAATACGGTTCTGGTCGAAGGTATTTCTTTTATTGTCTTTCCCGTAATTGAATAAAATTTCATCAGAAATAGTTCCTTTTATGCTGCGTTTGTCTTTTTCCCAAAGTGTAAACATCGACTGTAATCGGTATCTGAATCGAAGAGAAAAAGAATAATCGTCCAGTAGTTCCGTTTTAGTCGCTTTTTGAATAAAACGTTCTTCAAGCTGTAGACGGTTATGGAAAGTGATTTTTGCTTTATCAGTAATAAAGGTAATATCCTGCTGGCCCCGGTATTCCGGAACTGAAAAATTTGGATCGGTATAGGGATCTTGAGTGTTGACATTAAAATAAGCAAATCCACCGCCTAAATCTATTATTTTAGTGGCTCTGTAACGACCCTGAATACGTATCACAAAAAGATTTTCATGAACAGGATTGACAAAACTGCGATTGTCAAACTCAGAGTGAATGGCCCATTTTTCGGTTAGAGGAAAGATATTGTAGTACCGAATCCAGGTCAGGGTTTGTTGATCCGTCTTTGTCTGAGCCAGCAAAAAGGGACTTGTAAACCCTAAAAGGAATACTATTTGGAGGATTTTCATCTAATCTGTATAAATTCAGGCTGCGAATATAGGCAAACCCGAAAGTATTTACAGAAATTAAGATAGGTTTTTAAATTCGTTTTGAAAGCTATTTTGTGATTTTCAATACAGATCTCTTATAAAAAAACGGGATACGTTTTAGATCACGCATCCCGTTAATTGCTATTAACAAAAAAACAAAATTGTTTACAGAGAATATTTTAAAGTGATTCCGTACGTTCTTTGATCGCCTAAAACACCTGCATATTGTCCTGTATTTCCTCCTGCAGGTAATAATTGCTCATAATAATCCTTGTTCAGAAGGTTACGTCCCCAGAACTGAACTGATAATCCCTGAGAAGCACGGAAACCCAGACGCGCATTAAAAAGAGCATATCCCTGAACTACTAAATATTTTGAAGCAGAAGGACTTGATGAAAATTCAGAACGAGCATAAGAATCAACTGCTACGAAAACTTTACCCGCATTTCCGAAGAATCGGGCATTATCAGAAAGTTCACCGCCTAAAGATCCTGCCCATTTTGATGCACCAGGTAAATTAGTTCCTGAAACGTCTTTAAAGGCTACTGAAGCTCCTGTTTCTTCTAAAGGAAGCGGTGCATTGGTAAACTTCACATATGTACCGTCTGTATAAGTTGCGGCTCCATTGATCGTTAAATGCTGGCTCACTACAAAACTCGCATCCAGTTCAGCACCTCTTACACGAACTTTATCAGCATTGGCAAGATAACCACGATTGACACCTAATTCTGCTGCCTGAACGTTAGTTTGGAAATTTTTAATGTCCGTATTAAAGAACGTTAAATTAAAAATTGAGTTTTTAAAAGGAGACGTTTTTACGCCAACTTCATAATGATTTACTTCTTCCGGTTTAATTACGGCAAGTTCCAATAAAGGAGCACCAGCTGAATTGGTTGGAAGTCCCGCTACATTGACACCAACCGGTTTGTAACTTTTTGCAAAAGTAGCATAAGCATTGATTTTGTCTGTAGCTTTAAAAGAAACTGTTAAGTTTCCGGAGAAATCGGTATTGTCTGTATTTGATGCAAAAGCCTGGTCGCTGTACACTTGTTTTTTCAAAGCAAGTAATGCCGGATCTGTTGTTTGTAATCCTCCGTAAGTGGTACGGGTGTAATCTGCATCTTTTTTATCAAAGTTATAACGTAAACCTGGCAGTACATGTAAACGTTCTGTAATAGCCCAGTCCAATTGGCCAAATACGGCTGCACTTGATGCTCTTATGCGGGCATCTGTTTTGATTCCGTATCCTTCAAAAAGACCCGGAGTTTTCCATAAATTGCTTGTAGAACTTTGAGAGAATCTCCATTGTGCATTTCCGGATTCTTCGGTACCATTGGTTTGTGAAGTCTGATCAATAAAGAAGACACCCACAACGCCGCTCAATTTGGAGCTAAGCTGACCTGCATAACGAACTTCTTGTGTAAATTGTGTCTGTCTTGTAGGGTTTTGAGATAAGGCCAATACCTGCAATCCTGTAAAATCCCTGTCATTTGAAGGATCCCAATTCCAAAAACGCCAGGCCGTAGTAGACGTAAGTGTTCCACTTCCGATTTTAGTATCAATGTTAAGAGAAATACCGCCCATATCCTGTCCGGAACGCCAAGGCGTATCATGATCAATTTTACGGTCGAAAGCATTCTGACTTGGTAATTGGTAATTTAAATCAGCTATAATTGCATTAAATTGGCGGTAAGGAGCACGTTGAGTAGGAGCAACACCCGCAACAACCTGTGCATATCCGTCAGGACGCTGTGTTGTAATGTCTGCTGCCAGTATAATATTTGTATTTTCTGTAGGAGTATAAAGCAATTGCCCTCTGATTCCCTGATTATTGAGTGTATTGGTAGCTCTTCCTGTAGCGACATTATCAATTAGACCGTCACGTTGTGTGCCTGAAAAAGACAAACGACCCGCTATTTTTTTACCCAAAGCTCCTGTAAAAGAGGCTTTTGCCTGTAAAAAAGCATAATTTCCGTAACTCACTTCAAAGTCTGCACCAGAGGTAAAACTTGGTTTACGTGTCGTAATATTAAAAGCTCCCGAAGTCGTGTTTTTACCAAATAACGATCCTTGTGGTCCGCGTAATACCTCAATTTGTTCGATATCGATAAAATCAAGTGTTGTGGCAGCCGGACGGGCATAATAAACACCGTCCACATAAAAACCAACACCAGGATCTATTCCGTCATTGGTAAGTCCGAAAGGTGAACCTAAACTTCTGATATTGATTCCTGTATTTCTTGGATTTGAAGAGTACAATTGAACAGATGGTACCAGTTCCTTAATACGATTTACGTTAAAAGCACCCGTTTGCTCAGCCTGTTTACCCGTAATAACCGAAACGGCAATTGGCACATCCTGAACTTTTTCGATACGGCGTCTTGAAGAAACGACTACTTCTACCAGTTTATTTTCTTCGTTAAGAGTTACCAGTAAAGGAGTTGCCGGTAAAGTAGAAACATTGTATTCTGCTGTTGTGTAACCTGTGTATTGAATTAAAAGCGTCAGGGGAAGCCTTCCCTGTGTATTGATGCTGAATTTTCCGCTGGCATCTGTAATGGTACTGAAAGTTGTTCCTTTTATTACAACATTGGCAGCTTCCAAAGGTATATTTTCATTTGTTGTTACGACACCTTCTATGTTTTGAGCGAATGCGATAGAGAAGGTTAAAAAAGACAATAGTGTAAGTATATTTTTTATAGATGTTTTCATTTTATATTAAGTATATGTAATTAGTAGAATTTAAATTAAATTTTTTTTACCAACACATACACATTAAAGAAGAATGGTTTTTCACTGTTGTGAATTGACTGTTTTGCAAAAGATTTTTCAATACATCTGACAGACTGGAATGTACTTTCATAGGTTAGAATTTTGGAATTGTTTGTTAATTTTTTTTGCAAATATATATAAATTCTATAAATATAGTATAGTTTAGAAGATATTTTTTTATTTCTTCACCAGTGAGGCAATAGTGATCCCTTCCATAGCTTTTAAAGTTTTGTCCCTAATAAGCACTAAACCATGATGTAGGCTGCATTCTGACTCAGTTTTACAGTCGGAGCAGGGTTCGTAAAAGTTTAACGAAGCACAAGGTAAAAGCGCAATTGCACCGTCAAATAAACGATGAATTTCAGCCAAAGTAATATCATTTTTAGATTTTATCAGATAATATCCGCCAAATTTTCCCTGCTTACTGCTCACAAAACGCCCTCGTTTCAGATCCAGTAAAATCTGCTCTAAAAACTTTTTGGGAATGTTGGCACCATCAGCAATTTCTATTGTTTTAGAAATGTGATTTTCGTCCTGTTCTGCTAAATAAAGTAAGGCTTTAAGGGCATATTTTGCTTTATGTGATAACATCTGTATTGAATTATGAATTATAAATTATGAATTATAAGTTTTCGACTGCGACTGTAAACCGTGACTGAATACTGCGACTAAAACCCTACCAGCCTCCGCTAGAGCCTCCACCTGAGAAACCTCCGCCGCCAAAACCACCGCCGAAGCCTCCACCGCCACCACCTGATGATCCGCCTCCGAAGCCACCGAATCCGCCTTCGCCACTGCTTCTGCCAAGACTACTTAACAGAATTACATCCATCAGGCTCGGACCTCCGCCATTATTGCCTGAATTTCCTCCTCCGCCTCGTTTATTTCGGGACAGTAAAATTAATACAATTACAACAATTATGATAAAGGGCAATATGGGGAAACTTTTGCCTTTGGCTTGTTTTCGCTCTCCTTTGAATTTTCCTTTAAAGACATCGATTATAGCATCAGTTCCTTTGTCCAGTCCGTTGTAAAAACTTCCGGCTTTAAATTCCGGAATAATGATATTTCGAATTATAGTTCCTCCAAGTCCGGCTGTTAAACGATCTTCAACTCCGTAGCCTGGATTAATCGCTATTTTCTTTTCAGCTTTAGCCAATAAAATAATAACCCCGTTGTCTTCTTTTGCTGTTCCTCCAATTCCCCAGGTTTGTCCCCATTTGGTTGCTAACTGGCTGACATCTTCACCCTTTAGGCTCTCAATGGTAATGACAACTATTTGAGTGGTGGTAGAGTCAGAATATCGTATAAGCTTTTCTTCTAATTGTGCTTTTTCCGTTTTACTTAAAACGTTGGCATAGTCATAAACTGACGTCTGAAAACTTGGTTTTTCCGGAATTGTAAATTGTGCAAAAATACAAGTAGAGGTAAAAAAGGCTATAAACAGAAAGGATAATTGAAAAATTCCTTTTGAATTGGATGTTTTGTTTGGGAAAATTTTCATTTATTTAACCTTTTGAGATTTCGTTAGATAATTCGTTTGTATCGCCGTCAGACCACGGAAAATATTTTTTCAATTGCTCGCCTGCATTCAGGATCCCATCAACAATGCCTTGTTTGAAATTTCCTAATTTAAATTGTTCTGTCATTGCATCTTTTGTACAATCCCAAAAATCATCGGCAACAGCATCATTTATGCCTTTATCGCCGCAAATGGCAAAGCTTTGGTCTTCGACAGCAAAATAAAATAAAACCCCGTTTTGTAATTGGGTTTCATCCATTTTTAATTCATGAAAAAGTTCTAAAGCTCTTTCAAACGGAGCTTTAGAACTAGTTTTTTCTATATGTACTCTAATTTCGCCAGAAGTATTTTTTTCGGCCACGCGAATCGCTTCAACAATTATTAGTTCTTCATCCTTGGTTAAAAAATCTTCTACTTTTGACATTGAAATTATTTTTAAATGAAGATTAATTCTTGTTAGAATAAAGTTCTAAAAGAATTAATCGATACTATCTTATTTGATTTTTAAAAGCAGATTTACAAACTTCTAATCTAATTTTTCTAAGAAGTCTAAAAATCTAAGAATCTAACCTTAGAATTTTACTTCGACTGGTTTGTCAGCACCTGTAACGGCTTCGAAATATGGTTTTTCTTTGTAATCTAAGAACCATTTGTTTGGTATAGAAAGGATGTAACCGTTATATTCCTGAACTGTTTCATTGAAACGTGTTCTCGCTGTTAGAATCTGATTTTCCGTACTGGCTAATTCGTCCTGTAATTTAAGGAAATTTTCGTTTGCCTTTAGTGTTGGATATTGCTCTACAGAAACCAATAATCTTGATAAAGAGGAAGAAACTCCACTTTGAGCCTGATTAAATTGTGCTAATTGTTCCGGTGTTACATTACTTGGGTCAATTGTTACCGATGTTGCTTTTGCACGGGCTTCAATAACTGCTGTTAAAGTTGATTTTTCGAAATCAGCAGCACCTTTTACCGTATTTACTAAATTCCCGATAAGATCATTTCTTCGTTGGTATGCCGTTTGTACATTTCCCCATTCTTTATTCACTGCCTGATTGTACTTTAATCCGGTGTTTTTAATTCCAATTGACCAAAAAGCGATAATAGCAACTAGTGCTACAATAATTCCTACGGGGATTAACCATTTTTTCATATTTGTTTGATTTAAGTTGGTTTCTAATTTTAATAATTATGTTATAATTCGTTTTTGATTTCTGTTAATTGTGTTTTTATGGACTCTAATTTACGTATTATTTCGAATTTATCTAATGTTTTCTTTTGTCCTTCCTTCAAATGGGTCTTGGCTCCTTCAAGTGTAAAACCACGTTCTTTTACCAAATGATAAATCAACTGTAAATTGGTAATATCATCCGGTGTAAACATCCTGTTGCCTTTTGCATTCTTTTTAGGTTTCAGAATATCGAATTCGCTATCCCAAAATCGGATCAAAGATGCGTTGACATTAAAGGCTTTGGCAACTTCGCCAATGCTGAAATATCTTTTATCTTTAGAAAGCTCAATATGCATGATTTATATTTTTCTGTATTTTACTTCAAACTTACTACTTTTTGCAGTGTTAATCTAATGACTGGTTTTCCTGATTGGCCATATGTGAAATGGCAACGTATTCTACTGCCGAAATATTTCCGTAATAAAAATTCAGCGGATTCACCACTTTTCCATCTTTATGCACTTCATAATGGCAATGAGGGCCTTCAGAACGCCCTGTGCTTCCTACATAGCCAATTACATCGCCTCTTTTGACATGCTGTCCGGTTCTGCAGTTGTATTTGCTTAAATGCGCGTACAGACTTTCATATCCAAAACCATGCCTGATGACCACATGATTTCCAAAACCTGACGCTGTATTGTCAGCTCTTGCCACGACACCATCACCTGTTGCATACACGGGAGAGCCTGTACTGGCCGTGAAATCCATTCCGTTATGCATTTTTCGCACCTTCGTGAAAGGATCAATTCGATACCCGAATCCTGAAGCAACCCGTTTTAAATTTTCATTTCGGACTGGCTGAATGGCAGGAATTGCCAAAAGCAAATTTCCTTTGACACTCGCCAATTTCAAAATCTCATCCAGTGATTTGGACTGAATGGCCAATTGTTTCGAAAGTTTATCAATTCGTTTGGTCGTATTCAGTACCAGTTGCGAATTGTTATAGCCTTCTAAATCTTTATATCGCTTCAGGTCCTTAAAACCTGATTTTCGTATAGAATCGGGAATTGAAGCTTTGTTAAAATAAACCCTGTAAATATTATTATCCCGGTCTTCTATCGCTTCCGTTACCTCATTAATTTCATCCATTTTTTTATTCAGAATCGAATACTGCAACTTCAAATTTTCAATTTCACGTGACTGCAGACGATCTTTTGGAGTTTCAAAATAAGGAGTGTTAACCAAAAGAACGAAAACTAAAAATCCAAACAGCGCTGAGGCCAGTAAAAACAACAAAGCATAACCGATTTTGATTCTCTTTCTGGTTTTTATTTTTGTATAAGCCAGATTTTCTGAGTCGTAATAATATTTTACTTTCGCCATATTTTAAAATACCCTATTTTTGCAGCTTGTAAAATTGTTAGTCGAACAAATTTAATAAATGTTTCAGTTGTTCGCCGCTTTTTTTCAAGAATAAAATAATTAGATAATTGAGTTAATTTGATAATTAGATAATGTATGAATTGGATGATTTATTGTTTAAGGACGTAAGTTTTTTAATTTAAAATTTTTACATTTTCAAATTAGCATATTCAGTAATTATCTAATTGGCACATTTTCAAATTGGCACATTAATAAAATATGAAATCACAAGACGTACGTAAACAATTTCTAGACTTTTTCAAGAGCAACGGACACTTAATCGTTCCATCTGCTCCAATCGTTCTTAAAGACGATCCAACCCTTATGTTCAACAACTCGGGAATGGCCCAGTTTAAAGAATACTTTTTAGGAAACGGAACACCAAAAAGTAAAAGAATAGCCGATACGCAAAAATGTCTTCGTGTTTCAGGAAAACATAACGATCTTGAGGATGTAGGTTTTGATACCTATCACCATACCATGTTTGAAATGCTTGGTAACTGGTCTTTTGGAGATTATTTCAAAAAAGAAGCGATCAATTGGGCTTGGCAATTACTTACAGAAGTTTATAAGATTCCAAAAGAAAATCTTTATGTTTCTGTTTTTGAGGGAAGTAAAGAAGATAATGTGCCTTTCGATCAGGAAGCATGGGATATCTGGAAAACATTAATCGATGAAGACCGTATTATCCTTGGAAATAAAAAAGACAATTTCTGGGAAATGGGCGATCAGGGACCTTGCGGACCTTGTTCTGAAATTCACGTTGATTTACGTTCTGAAGAAGAAAAAGCACAGGTTTCAGGAAAAAGCCTTGTCAATAATGATCACCCGCAGGTAGTTGAAATCTGGAATAATGTATTCATGGAATTCAACCGTAAAGCGGATGGTTCATTAGAGAAACTTCCTGCACAGCACGTGGATACCGGAATGGGATTTGAGCGTTTGTGTATGGCATTACAGGGAAAAACGTCTAATTATGATACCGATGTTTTTACACCTCTTATCGAAAAAGTAGAACAAATTACGGGATTAAAATATACTTCTGATGAAATTAAAAACATCAGCGAAGAACAAAACAAAACCAATATTGCCATTCGTGTAATTGTAGATCACGTTCGTGCGGTAGCGTTTGCAATTGCAGACGGAAAATTGCCATCAAACACAGGAGCGGGTTATGTGATTCGCAGAATTTTGCGTCGTGCGATTCGTTACGGATTTACATTTTTAAACACCAAAGAGCCGTTTATCAATAAATTGGTAGAGGTTTTAGCCAATCAGATGGGAGAATTTTTCCCGGAAATAAAAGCACAACAGCAATTGGTTACAAACGTAATCCGTGAAGAGGAAGCTTCTTTTTTAAGGACTTTAGATCAGGGGTTACAGTTGTTGGATAATGTAATTGCGCAAACGAAAGGCGCTGAAGTTTCAGGAGCAAAAGCATTTGAATTGTATGATACTTTTGGTTTTCCAAAAGATTTGACTGCCTTGATTTTGAAAGAAAAAAATATGTCTTTAAACGAAGCGGAATTTGATGCATCAATGCAGGAACAAAAAAATCGTTCGCGTGCCGCTTCAGAAGTTTCAACGGAAGACTGGTCGGTTTTAATTCCGGGAAATGTAGAGACTTTTGTGGGTTATGATCAGTTAGAGAATGACGTAAAGATTACCAGAATTCGTAAAGTTGACAGTAAAAAAGACGGAATTCTATACCAGATTGTTTTAGACAACACGCCATTCTATCCGGAAGGCGGAGGTCAGGTTGGAGATAAGGGAACGTTGGTTTCTGCCAATGAGACTATCGAAATCATTGATACAAAAAAAGAAAATAACCTGATTCTGCATTTTGCAAAACAATTGCCGGAAAATATTGAGGCTGGTTTTACAGCAAAAGTAAATACCGATTTGAGAGGTTCAACTTCTAAAAATCACTCGGCTACGCATTTAATGCATTTGGCTTTGAGAAACCTTCTAGGTACTCACGTAGAGCAAAAAGGATCCCTGGTAAATCCGAACTATTTACGTTTTGACTTTTCACATTTTTCTAAAGTTTCAGATGAGGAGTTGCGTCAGGTTGAAGCAAGTGTAAATGCGCAGATTGAGGCACAATTGCAATTGGTAGAACACAGAAATATTCCGATTAAAGAAGCATTGGATAAAGGTGCAATGGCTTTATTTGGAGAGAAATACGGAGATAATGTCCGTATGATTGAATTTGGTGAGAGTAAAGAACTTTGCGGTGGAATTCACGTAAAAAACACAGCAGAAATCTGGCATTTCAAAATCATTTCTGAAGGTGCAGTTGCAGCTGGAATTCGTCGTATTGAGGCGATTACAGGTGATGCCGTAAAAGATTTCTATCAAAATCAGGAGAATATTTTAGCTGAAATAAAAGAAACATTAAAAAATCCACAGGATATTTTAAAATCAGTGGCTTCTTTGCAGGATGATAATGCGAAACTGAAAAAACAAATTGAGCAGTTGCTTAAGGAAAAAGTTGGAGCCTTAAAAACGGAACTTGAAAAAGATTTTCAGGAAATAAACGGCGTAAATTTCCTTGCCAAACAAGTAGATTTAAGCATGGCTTCGACAAAAGATTTAGCTTCGGCTTTAGGAAGTTCAAAAGCAGATTCGTTTGTGTTCCTGGCTTCAGTAGAAGACGGTTTGCCAAACATTCACTGTTATATTGCTAAAGAATTGGTAGCAGGCAAAAGCTTAAATGCAAATGCTGTGATTAAGGAATTAGGAAAGTATATTGAAGGAAATGGAGGAGGACAACCATTTTTTGCATCAGGAAAAGGTAAAAATGCTAACGGAATTGCTGAAGCTTTAGTTAAGGCAGTTGAGTTTATTAAATAAAAGAGTATTTGAAAGCTTTTTCAGGATATTAAATTGAAGACTTAAAAATTATGTATAGAAAAATTAAAGTAATTATTATTTTTTCAATTGTTTTTACATCATTTAGTTATGCTCAAAGATATCAAATATATGAAGGGGGATTTGAAAACATAAGTGATATTAAATCCTTCAACGTAGCGTTTAATTATGAAAATATTCAAGTTCATGGTTTTGAATCAGAAGAAGACTTTTTAAAAGAAAAAATGGAAAAAAGAAAAGCTAATCCTGAAAAAGCTGCAGCTTTCAGACGGGATTGGTTTTCAAACCGGGATCAATATTATAATCCGGCATTTATAAATTATTTTAATAATTATTTTAAAAAAGGAGAACGTAAAATTGTTGTTGATTCTCCCTATTTAATGAAGGTGAATTTAACCTGGATTTATCCGGGTTATGCATTAGAACCTGCTAAATTGTCTGTAACAATTGAGTTTATCGATACCATTAATTCGAAAAAACTACTTGTAGTTCATTTTGAAAAAGTGATTGGGATGGAGAAAAAAACAATAGAAATAGATGAGTATGAAAGAGTAATTGGTGCATTTGAAAAACTCGCCAAAAACTTAGCCATTCAATTAAAGTAAAGCAGCGAAGCTTAAGAAACCTTTGACTCTGCTTACTTTAAATTTTTTATTAATATTCAAAAACCCGACAGATTTTAAAAATCTGTCGGGTTTTGTATTTCAAGCCTAAAAAAGCTCAGCAACTTAGCACCTTAGTGACTCAGCACCTTAAAATTTTACTTTCTTTCCCCAATCTGCTGACGCCACATTGCGTAATACAAACCTCTTTCAACGATTAGATCTTCGTGTTTACCCTGTTCTATAATTTTACCCTGCTCTAAGACAAAAATCCTGTCAGCATGCATAACGGTAGACAACCTGTGGGCGATTAAAACCGTAATTCTGTTTTTATCTGAAATGTTTCGGATGGTTGCATTAATTTCTTCTTCCGTTATGGAATCCAGCGCAGAAGTTGCTTCATCAAAAATCAATAAGTTCGGGTTTCTTAAAATAGCGCGGGCAATAGACAAACGCTGTTTCTCTCCGCCGGAAACTTTAATTCCTCCCTCGCCAATTGTCGTATTTAAGCCATCTTCGGCACGTTTCAGCAATTTTTCACAACTTGCTCTTTTCAGGGCATCATACAAATCTTCGTCAGTCGCATTTGGTTTTACAAACAATAAATTCTCCCGAATCGTTCCGGAAAATAATTGTGCATCCTGAGTAACAAAACCTAATTGTTTTCGTAAATCCAGTAAATCAATTTCAGTTGAATCAATATCATTATAAAGTACCTGCCCTTCTGCCGGAACATACAATCCTACCAATAATTTCACCAAAGTAGTTTTTCCGGATCCGGATGGGCCAACGAAAGCCACAGTCTGGCCTTGTTTTATTTCAAAATTAATATTTTCTACAGCTTTAAATTTCGCAGTTTTATGCTTGAAACTTACATTAGAAAAAAGCAAAGACTGAATTGCTCCAACATGTTTTGGACTTTTCGGGCGAAATTCTTTCGGAGCATTTAGAAGAACCCTGAAGTTTTCCATTGAAACTTTAGTCTCGTTAAGGGCTATAATAAAATTCCCTAACTCCTGAAGGGGGCCAAAAATAAAGAAAGTAAAAAATACCATGGTCAGTAAATCTCCCACGATAATTTTCCCTCCAAATAAGAAATAATACAACGTAAAAACAACACACGTTCTTAAAAAATGAACGGTTGTTCCCTGAATAAAACTTAAACTTCTGATGAAACGGATTTTTTGCAATTCAAGCTGAAGAATTTTAAAGGTGTTTAAATTCAGACGTTTTTCTTCCTGATAGGTTAACCCGAGACTTTTTACAAGTTCAATGTTTCTTAAGCTTTCTGTTGTAGAACCAGCCAAAGCATTGGTTTGATTCACAATTTTTTTGGAAACAATTTTAATCTTCTTGCCCAGATAAGAACTCACCAAAGCAATAATTGGTGCGGTAATTAAAAAGATTACAGAGATACGATAATCAATTCGGGAAACGTAAAGAATTACAAAGACAAACCCAATAATAGTCTGAAAAATTAGTGAGATCGAAAGTGTAATTAATTTTTCAGAATCAGAACGTACTTTGGTTAATTTGCTCAGTGTTTCACCACTTCGCTGATCTTCAAATTCAGCATACGGTAAATCCAGGGATTTTTTAATCCCGTCCGTATACATCTGGGCCCCGGTTCTCTGAATGACAATATTGGTAAAGTAATCCTGAAAATTTTTGGTGATTCTTGAAATCATGGCAGCACCAAGGGAAAGTCCCAGCCAGAAGGCTAAAGACCTGATAAAACCCATTTCATTTCCTTTGTATTTCGCCAGTCCAACCCCGCAGTCCTGCATTAATTTACCGGTGATGATTGAATCTGATAAGCTGAAACAGATATTAATAGTAGCCATAATCAAAGCAAAAAGCAACAGCATTTTGTGTTTGATTATATAAGAATATAGTAATTTCATAAGTGAATTTAAATTTATTGGAGATGCAAAAGTAGTGAATTGTTTGTCTTTGTAAAGTTGCTTTTAGTTATTAAAAACTAAATTTTATATTTTGAAATTTGAAATTCTTAATTAAGCCTGTTTTAATTTTATTTCACGCAGAGTCTGTTTTAATTATTTTATGCAAAGTCGCAAAGTCGAAAATTAAAAGAAGTTAGTTTGAGATAGATCTTTTTAAAAACTTTGCGTCTTTGCGACTTAGAGTGAGATCCATACGTTTCCAAGAGCGAAGTTTTTATTTTTGTTGGTGCATATTTTAATCACGCAAAGTCGCGAAGTCGCAAAGTAAAAAAGTTAGTTTGAGATAGAGCTTTACCAAAACTTTGCGTCTTTACGCCTTCGCGTAAAATTGCATACGCTTCCAGAGCGAAGATTCTATTTTTGTTGGGGCATATTTTAATCACGTAAAGTCACGAAGTCACAAAGTAAAAAAAGTTAGTTTGAGATAGAGCTTTACCAAAACTTTGCGTCTTTGCGCCTTCGCGTGAAATTCCATACGCTTCCAGAGCGAAGTTTTTGTTTTTGTTGGGCATAGTTTAATCACGCAAAGTCGCGAAGTCGCAAAGTAACAGAAGTTAGTTTTGAGATAAAGCTTTGTAAAAACTTTGCATCTTTGCGACTTCGCGTGAAATCCATACGTTTCCAAGAGCGAAGTTTTTGTTTTTGTTGGGCATAATTTAATCACGCAAAGTCGCGAAGTCGCAAAGAAAGAAAGCAGCTTTAAGAATAAAGCTTTATAAAAACTTTGTGTCTTTGCGACTTTAAGTAATTTTTTAAATAATTAATTTTGCATGAAATTTAGTTTTTAGTAAGTTTTTTCTTTAATTTTGTAAGAAAAAATAAAATGACAGAAAATGAAATTGCAGCTATAGTGGTCGATACTTGCTACAGAATACATTTAAACTAGGGCCCGGACTGTTAGAATCTGTTTATGAAGCGATTTTATACTACGAGCCAACCCGGAAAGGATTACAAATTGAAAGACAAAAGCCGTTGCCCGTCACATGGAATACAATAAAGTTAGATATTGGTTTTAGGGCAGATTTGATCGTAGAAAATAAAGTGCTTTTAGAAATCAAATCAGTTGAAAAAATTGGTGAAATTCATGGTAAACAAGTTTTGACCTATCTTAAGATTACAAAAATGAAATTAGGTCTGTTAATTAATTTTAATGTGCCAATTATCAAATTAGGCATTAAAAGAGTCGTTAGTAATCTTTAACTTTGTTTAAAAGTAAAAAAACATGCAATTCAGAACACAGGTGCCCATTTCTAAAACCAATAATCCAATAGATTATAATTCGAAAGTAATATCTTTAGGTTCCTGTTTTGCTGTAAATATGGCCGAGAAACTGGACTATTTTAAGTTTGAAAACCATACCAATCCGTTTGGGATTATCTTCAATCCGGTTTCAATTGAGAAAATAATAAAAAGGGTGTTCAAGCAGGAATTATTTACCGAAAAAGACGTGTTCTTTCATAACGAGCGCTGGCATTGTTTTGACATACATTCCGATTGGAGTAATTCCGATAAACAAGAATTGTTAGAGAACTTAAATCAGATTACAAAAACACTGGTTCAGCAGCTAAGCAACGCAACGCATGTCATAATCACCTACGGAACTTCCTGGATTTATCGAAATACAGAAAGCAGCGAAATCGTAGCCAACTGCCACAAAGTACCTCAAAAGCAATTCTCAAAAGAATTATTATCCGTTGAGACCATTCAGAAATGCATCCAAAATACTATTGATTTAACTCAGACTTTAAATCCAAATATTAATTTCATTTTTACCATTTCGCCAGTCAGACATATCAAAGACGGTTTTGCAGAAAACCAGCTAAGTAAATCACATCTGTTTACAGCACTTCATCAGGTTTTAAAAACTCATAACTCACAATTCATCACTCATAATTATTTCCCTTCTTATGAAATCATGCTGGATGAGCTTCGCGATTATCGTTTTTATGGTGAAGATATGCTGCATCCCAACCAGGTCGCAATTGATTATATCTGGAAGAGATTTGGCGAAAATTATATTTCAGAAAACAGTATTTCAACAATGCAGGAAGTAGAAGAAATACAAAAAAGCCTGCGTCACAGAAGTTTCAATCCCGAATCTGAACAACATCAGAAATTCTTAGCCAAACTGCAACAAAGAATGAATCTTCTGGGAGAAAAATTACCACACATTAGATTTTAAAAATCAAATAAAATTACCATATAAAGAAAAAAATGGTTGCTTCTTAGCGCTTTCATGGTAAAAATAAAAGTAAGAAATTAACTATTTGGCAGTGAAATTTTAGAATAATTGCCTGTAATTATGTAAATTGTTAAAGTTTAAAATTTACAATTTTGTAGGCTGTATAAAACAGCCTTTATACTAACGCAATTCTAATCTAAAAGTGTTTTATTGACATATGAATAAGAAATCAGTTCATTTTCTTAAAAAAACACTACGCATACTGCTTTGGTGCGTAGGCTCTATTGTTGCACTTTTATTACTTCTTATTATTTTAATTCAGGTACCGTCGGTGCAGAATTATGTCAAGGACAAAGCCGTAACCTACCTTCACAACAAGATAAAAACCAAAGTTTCATTAGATCATATTTCCATAAAATTCCCTAAGGATGTAGTGCTGGAAGGTTTTTATTTTGAAGATCAGAACAAAGACACCTTATTGGCAGGTAAACGTTTAGAAGTCGATGTCGATTTATTTAAACTGATAAGCAGCGAACTAGAAATCAATTCGGTTTCGCTCGAAAATGTAAAAGCCAATATCTCCCGAAATAAAGATGGTGTATTCAACTTCGATTACATCATTAAAGCATTCGAATCAAAAGAAGATAAACCCAAAGATCCCGATAGTAAACCTTTTAAAATAGCAGTGGTAGATGTCAATCTCGATCATGTGAAATTTAATTTTAAAGATGATTTTTCTAAAAATGACATTCGCGTAAACCTTACCCATTTTGACACAAAATTCAAAAAATTCGATTTGGACAAAATGGATTTTGATATTCCCAACATCGAATTAAACGGTTTGAAATTAGTGTTAAATCAGGATGTGGTAGAGCAGATTACGGAAGTTTCGGTAAAAACGGTGGACACCATTTCAAAGAGAAAAGATTTTAAATTGAAATTAGGTAAAATCAAACTTTCGAAAATTGATATTTCATATGATAATAAAGATTCTAAACTGGATTCGGGAATACGTTTAGGAAATTTAGAACTTGCTGTTAATAAAGTCGATTTAAATAAGCAGCTATTGGATTTTGATTCTTTCGAATTAAAAGATCTGAAAGGAAATTTACGTCTGGGGGCAAAAGACAAACAAATAAAAACTCCGAATTTAGATTCAACAGCAATTCGCCAGTCGGGATGGAAAGTAAAACTGAAAGAGGTTACGATTCAGAATATAGCGTTTCAGTTTGATGATATGCAGTCAAAACCAAATGCAAAAGGAATTGACTACAGCCATTTGGATCTGGATAAATTCAATCTGAAAGCAGCAAAAATATACTATGGAAATGATACGATTTCCGGAAATATACAAACACTTGCCGTAAAGGAAAAAAGCGGTTTAGACATTCAGTCGTTAAAAACAGATTTCTTTTACGGTCCTAAAAAAGCGTATTTGAATGATTTGTATCTGAGAACGCCGCAAACCCTTTTGCAAAATAAAATTCAGGTCGGCTATACGTCAATTGCAGCACTTAAAAAAGAGCTCGGAAACCTGACTCTGGATGCCAGTCTGAATCAATCCAAAATTGGTTTCAAAGATATTTTGCTTTTTGCTCCGGATTTACGAAAGTCCAATCCTTTTAAAAGTAACCCTAATGCCGTTTTATATCTGAATACCCGTTTAAGCGGAAAAATCAAAGATCTGAATATTCCACAGTTCGAAATGAGCGGAATCGGAACCACAAGAGTTTCTCTTTCGGGCAAAATCAAAGGATTGCCGGATGCTCAAAAAGCCTATTATGATCTGGATATCAAAAAACTGTCCAGTACTTCTAAAGACGTGTACGCTTTTGTCCCGGCAGGAACAATTCCAAAGAATATTCAATTGCCATCGCAGTTTAATGTATTGGGGAAATTTAAAGGTTCCATTCAGAATTTTAAAACCAATCTGGCGCTCAATAGTAGTTTCGGAAATGCAAAAGTAGATGCCTTATTTGATCAGCGTGTCAAAAAAAGAGAAAAGTACGATGCAACGGTTTATTTGCTTGATTTTAATTTAGGACGATTAATCAAAAATGATTCCATTGGGAAAATTACGCTGAAAGCAAAAGTTAAAGGAAAAGGATTAGATCCTAAAACGGCTCAGGCGGAATTGGACGGAATTGTTCAGAAAGCAGTATTCAACAGATACACGTACAGAAACCTGGCTTTAAAAGGAAATATCGAAAACGGATCTTTTGCTGTGAAATCAGGAATGAAAGACCCGAATCTGAATTTTGACCTGGTAGCCAGTGGCGATACGAAAGACAAATATCCATCGGTAAAATTAAAATTAAACCTTGATATTGCCGATCTCGAAAAACTGAATCTTCATGCCGGCCCGATGAAATTGCGTGGTAATGTTGATGCAGATATCGCCAACAGTAACCCGGATTTTTTAAACGGAAAAGTATTTCTTTCGAATATTCAGATCTTGCAGGATGCAGAACCAATTGTTTTGGATTCGGTTCGGATCATTGCTTTTTCTGATAATACCAGAAACAATATCAAAATAAGCTCGCAGTTTTTAAAAGCTGAAGTAGACGGAAAGTACAAGCTGACGACCTTAACAGCGGCTATAAAAAAATCGCTTTCCAAATACATGGATTTGAAAAATCCGAAAGTAAACGGCGAATCAGACGAACAGCGCCTGGCTTTTACACTGACCGTGGATAACGATCCCATATTATTTAAGCTCGTTCCGAAACTAACAGGCCTGGAGCCGATTAAAATTATAGGGAAATACAACAACGTGACCGATTCTTTGGAAATAAAGGGAACGATTCCGCGAATTGTGTACGCGAATAATACCATCTCCGATGGAAAAATAAATATCGAAGGCAAAGAAAACGCGCTGGAATATCAGATTTCCGTAGCAACCATTGAAAGCGGTGAATTGAAAGTTCCGTTTACCAGTTTGTCAGGCAAAGTCGAGAACAATATTCTCACCTATGCGTTGCAGGTAAAAGACACGAAAGACAAAGAGCAGTATGTTATTGCCGGAGAATTTCTGCGTCAGGATGCTAAGAATATCCTGAAAATCAATCCTGAAAATTTTGTACTGAATTATGATAAATGGGCTATCGATCCTGAAAATGCAATTGAGTTTGGCGATAAACGACTTTACATCCATAAATTTTTTCTGTCGAATTCCGGAAACGAACTTAAAATACAGTCTAAAAACAATCAGGTTAATGCACCGGTTGAAGTTGATTTTGTAAACTTCAAAATTGAAACTATTCTGAATATTGTCAAAAAAGACAAACTGCTCATGCAGGGTTTAATCAACGGAAAGGCAGTAGTAGAAAACGTGATGACATCTCCAGTTTTTACTTCAGATTTAAAAATAGATGATTTTGCTTTTAAGGCCGAACCTGTTGGAGATATTGCCATAAAAGTAGATAATAAAACGGCCAATACACTCGCAGCCAATGTAGTTTTGAGTGGTGAAGGAAACGATGTAAACCTTACCGGAAATTACAGAATCAGTGATGGAGATTTAGATTTTAATGTGTCTATTGATAAATTGAATATCAAAAGCATTCAGGGTTTTACAATGGGGAATGTTACGGAAGGGACCGGGTTTTTGTCCGGGAATTTCAAAATTGCAGGAAATACATCAGCGCCAAAAATTGCGGGTGAATTAAACTTTAATGAAACCGGTTTCAGAATTACACAACTGAATTCTTATTTTAAAACCAATAACGAGAAAATCACGTTCAATAACGAAACCATTTCATTTGATAAATTCTCTCTTTTGGATGAAAATGACAATGAATTATTTGTTGACGGAAACATTCAGTCGGCAGATTTCAGAAATTTTAATTTTGCATTAGTCGTTCAGGCAGAAGATTTCAGGGCGATTCATTCAAAAGCTCCGGATAATGATTTGTTTTACGGAGATTTATTTTTAGATACTAAATTAAATATAAAAGGAAACCTTGAAAGTCCGGTTATTGACGGAACAATCAAAATAAATAAAGAAACAAAATTCAGTGTTGTTTTACCACAGTCTGATCCTTCACTTGCAGACAGAGAAGGAATTGTTGAGTTTGTGAATGAAGATAATATGTATCTGAAACAAACGGTTGACATGAAAAATAAACTCGATCAGGCCGAATTAAAAGGCATGGATGTCAATGTGGCCATTACGATCGATAAAGAAGCAGAACTTACTTTGGTAATTGACAAAGGAAATGGTGATTATTTAAATTTGAAAGGAGAAGCACAGCTGGTTGGCGGTATTGACAAATCTGGAAAAACAACCCTAACCGGTAAATATGAATTTACGGATGGAGCTTACGAAATGAATTTCAACGCAATCCGAAGAAAATTTGATATCCAGAAAGGAAGTTATATCGTCTGGAATGGCGAACCGACAATGGCAACCTTAAATATTACAGCCATTTATAAAGTGAACACAGCCCCAATTGATTTGCTTGGCAACCAATTGTCAGGTATGGATCCGGCCGTAAAAAATACGTTCAAACAAAAACTTCCCTTTCAGACTTTATTAAAGATGAATGGCGAATTACTGAAACCGGAAATTTCATTTGGAATCACTTTGCCGGACGGAAGTTATGATGTGGCCTCCAATGTGGTAGAACTGACGCAGACCAAACTGAAACAGTTAGAACAAGATCCGAACGAATTAAATAAACAGGTTTTTGCCCTTTTATTACTGAATCGATTTGTGGGTGAAAATCCGTTTGAGAGCGAAAGTGGCGGTACAAGTGCAGCAACACTGGCCAGACAAAGTGTGAGCAAAATTTTATCCCAGCAACTTAATGATCTTGCGGGAGAATTGATTACAGGAGTTCAGTTAGAATTTGATCTGGAATCGACAGAGGATTATACGACCGGAACCATGGAAAACAGAACCGATCTGAATGTGGCGGTTTCTAAAAAATTACTCGACGATAGATTAAAAGTTACCGTAGGAAGCAGTTTCGGAGTAGAAGGCCAGGAACGCGCCAACGAAGAAAGTACTAATATTGCGGGAGACGTTGCTTTAGATTATCAGCTTACAAAAGACGGTCGCTATATGGTTCGGGCGTATCGAAAAAATCAATATCAGGTAGCAGTTGAGGGTCAGGTGGTAGAAACCGGAGTCGCTTTTATAATCACGATGAGTTACAATAAATTCCGCGAACTCTTTCATCGCACTGAAGCCGAAAGACAACTGATAAAAGAAGAAAAAGTCCGTAAGGAGAAAAGAAAACAGAAAGAGAAAGAAGAAAAGGAAAAGAAAGAAAACCAACCGGAAAATCAAATTGAAGGAAATGAGCAAAAAACATAGCAATATAGAAACACGATGTATCCGGTATTTTATAGGGCTGACCTTATTTTTTGTTTTTGGATGCAGTAATACGAAATACTTACCGGAAGGTGATTTGCTGTATACAGGAGGTTCTGTAACCGTAAAAGATTCCATTATTAAAAAGAAAGAAAGAAAAGCACTGGAGAAAGAACTGGAAGGCTTACTTCGTCCTAAACCGAATAAACAGATATTAGGATTAAAACCTAAACTTTGGATTTATAATATCGCCGGAGAACCTAAAAAACAAAAAGGAATCCGATATTGGCTTAGAACTAAAGTTGGTGAACCACCTGTACTTTTCAGTAAAGTCGATCTGGACTATAATGCGTCCGTTTTACGAAATTTCTCTGAAAATCGTGGTTATTTCAAAACCAGGGTAAGTGCAGATTCTACCGTCAGAAATAAAAGGGTAACAGCAGAATATACCGTTACGCCTAAAAAACAATACATTATAAAAAGCGTGACTTTTCCGGACGATTCTCTGAAAATGTCCAAAATTATTGCCAGATCTTCCAGAAGAAGTCTGCTCAAAGTTGGCAAACCTTACGATCTGGATCTTATTAAAGCCGAAAGAGAGCGAATTGATGCGCGCCTAAAAGAAAAAGGGTATTACTATTTTAATCCCGATTATATTCTGGCCAAAGTAGACAGCAGCAAAGGCGATCATGAAGTTAAAATCAGACTGGTCATAAAAGACGAAGCCCCGTCAAAAGCATTGACAGCGTATAAGATTGGTAATATATTTGTTTATCCGAATTATTCCTTGTCGAATGACAGTGCTGTATACCGAAAAAGAGATATCAAACAGTACAATGATTTTACGATTATAGATACCGCAGATACTTTTAAACCAAGAGTTTTTGACAGAACGATCTATTTTAAAAAAGGAGATTTGTATAACAGAAAAGACCACAATCTGACCCTAAACCGTTTTGTAAATCTTGGAACTTTTAATTTCGTGAAAAACGAATTCAAGGAATCAGATAGTATTCCGAATACTTTAGATTCCTATTATTACCTAACGCTTTTGCCTAAAAAGTTTATTCGTGTTGAGGTTTTGGGAAAAACCAATTCGGCGAGTTATACCGGAACAGAAATCAATGTCAACTGGAACAACAGAAACTTCTTTCGCGGGGCTGAATTGTTTACGGTCTCTGTATTTGGCGGGGCCGATTTTCAGCTTTCAGGAAAGAACAGTGGTAAAAATATATTTAAACTCGGAGCAGAAACAAGTCTGACCTGGCCAAGATTTGTAACGCCCTTTAACATTGAAGGAAACAGCGAATTTGTCCCGAGAACCAAAGCTACAATCCGATATGAATATCAAAACAGAACGCAGTTGTATGCTTTGAATTCGTTTAATACTTCGTTCGGATATCTGTGGAAAGAAAACATTCGTAAAGAACATCAGCTAAATGTTATCGATATCACCTATGTAAGTCCAAATCATGTAACAGACGAATATTTGGCAGATATAGAAGATGATCAGGCATTGGGAAAAGTAATTGAAAAACAATTGATTTTCGGCCCCACCTATTCGTATACCTACACCAATACGATGCAAAAGCGTAAAAAAAATACGTTCTATTTTAATGGTGAAGTAGATTTGGCTGGTAATATTACCGGATTGGTAACAGGTGCCAACATTAAAAAAGACAATGTCAAAAACATATTTGATGTTCCGTTTAGCCAATATGTGAAAGTAAAAACGGATTTAAGGCATTATTTAAAATTAGGAAAAGAAAGTGAATTGGCGAGCAGGGTTATTCTTGGCGTTGGATATGCGTACGGAAATTCAAATTCGCTTCCGACATCCAAACAATTTGTAGTTGGAGGAACCAACAGTATTCGTGCCTTCAGGGCAAGATCACTGGGGCCGGGAAGTTATAAAGCAGAAGTAACTTCAAATGATTACGTGCCGGATCAGTCTGCCGATTTAAAACTGGAGTTCAATACCGAATACCGCGCCAAACTTTTTAGTATTGTAAGAGGTGCTGTCTTTATCGATGCGGGAAATATCTGGCTCTTACATAATGATCCAAACAGGCAAGGTGCGGAAATTACCAAAGATTTCATGAAACAGATTGCGGTTGGAGCAGGAGCGGGATTGCGTTTTGATCTGTCTTTCCTGGTTTTAAGAACAGATTTGGCTTTTCCGTTAAGAATTCCATACCTGCCTGAAGGACAGCGATGGGTGATTGATGATATTAACTTCGGAAGCGGCCCCTGGAGAAAAGACAATCTGATTCTGAATATTGCGATTGGATATCCTTTTTAAAGTTTTTTTCGCTACGAATTTTTTTTCGCCACGAATTACACAAATTAACACGAATTTCAACTGTTGAAATTTATCAATCAACAAAAAGCATAGATTAGTGAAAATTCGTGTAATTCGTGCAAAAAAATAAAACTTACAGGAAGCCTTTTGAAAAAAAGAAGTAAATTGGTCTAATAAATAAATAGAATGCAAAACTTACTTAAAAGAATTTTATCCGTAGCTGTAATTGTAGTTCTTGTGATTTTGGCTTTCAAATATTGCCAATTCAAAAAGGAAGATGATTCTACAATCGACTATAACACCAATCTGATTCAGCAGCAAATCGTAAATGTTGGAAAATTAGTGGTGACTGAAGGACATTTTTCAGAAGTGATCACCTATAAAAATCAACAAAAATATCTGATGGACATGGTTTCTTTTGAGAAGAAAGCCCTGGTAGTCGTAAACGCAAACGTAACGGTAGCCTATGATTTGCATAAAATGAAATACGATATTGACGAAAAAAATAAAACAATTACCATTCTTAATATTCCAAAAGAAGAAATAACAATCAATCCCGATATTCAGTTTTATGACGTCGAACAAAGTAAACTGAATCCATTTACGGGAGACGATTACAATAAAATCAATAAATCAGTCAAAGCCAATCTGGCTAAGAAAATCGAAAAATCTTCCCTTAAATCAAACGCTCAAAACCGATTAATCAGTGAGTTGTCTAAGATTCTGATCTTAACAAATTCAATGGGCTGGAAATTACAATACAAAGGAAAAACCATTGAATCTGATGCTGATTTTAACGAGGATTTGAAATTGTAGGGAAAAGGTTCAAAGGTTCATAGTGACAAAGGTTCTAAGGTTTTTTGTCACAGATAAATCCACACTCTTGTCATTTCGACGAAGAAGGAGAAATTACATTAGAAATTCCAAAATCTTTGTCGAATACCGCATGTGATTTACTTCGTCTGTTCGCTCTCGCTCGGGTCTCCTCCGTAGAAATGACAAAAACTTTGCAAGTCAAAAATTAAAATCTGCTCAATCTGCCAAATCTGCGGGAAAAAAATCTGTGGAAACCAGTTTAAATCCGTTAAATCAGCGGACAAAATTCAGCAGTATAAAGCTTCCGTCTTCGTAAAAAAAATTAAACCGCTTTCTTGTCAAAAATCAAATCCAATCCGCCGGAAATCAAATGTGCTACTTCGGGACGTTTTACTTTCAATTGATCCAGGTAAACTAAAACTTCCTGAAATAATTGATTTTCATCTGAATCCTTAAGAAGTTCAGCAATTTCTACAGAAAGAAGCCAATCGTTAGAATGTTTATTTTTAAGTTTTTCGAATATAGATTTTACTTCTGAAACGGAATTTTTATTTTCTCTGATCAGACGAATAGACTGATACAAATTTTCTAATTCATCACGTTCGTCAGTATGTTTTGCCTTAATGGTTGTGGTTGTCGGAACAGTATTAATCAGGTCAAAACTATTGACATCAGCTGGTCCTGAAAAGGCCGAAACGACTTTTTTGCCAATTGCCATGTCATAATTTCCCCATTCAGGCTGGAACAGTGTCTTTTCTCCATGTTTTACGGTGCAATTTCTGAAACTTATCAGAATAATTTCTCCATGGAGATTTCTGGAACCCGTGATGATTTCACCTTCAACAATAATATTACCTTCAAATTCCAGTTTTACAGCTTCATTTTCAACAATATTATACGCCTGTAAATCCTTTGGACTCATATCTTCAATCGCTAAATTAAAGCCTTTCAGTTTCCCAATCGGACTTCCGAATCCTTCAGGATGTGTTAAAGTTCCATGACCTACTAACTCTTTTTCGCGGTAGGCCAAAGCTGTTTTTCCGGTAGTCTGAATATAAACAGGTTTTCCTTCGTCTTCAATTACATTGGTAAAAACACCGGAAACCTGTAAACCTGTACTCAATTCAATTGTCCCTAAAGCATTCGAATGAATCAATTTATTAATACCGGAAATACCTCCGGTACGCAGAGCCATTTTATGGGCAAATTCCTCTAAAATCAAACTTAGATAAGAGAAATTTGGCGTTACATACAATTGTGGCTGTAATTGCGTAATATCAAAATTCTGATTCGCTGCTGAGATATCATAAGGGATTTTCTTCACGTTATCCGTCATGCACCAGGCACTTTCTCCAATAGACGAAAGCAATCCGGCACCGTAAATTTTCGGATCTTCAACAGTTCCGATCAGGCCGTATTCAACAGTCCACCAATGCAGGTTCCTGATTTGGGCCATTTCAGATAATTCGCCCATATTATTCTGTAAATCAGCAACTGCTTTTTCGGCTTCATCGATTTTTTCCTGTGGCGTATCTTCCGCTTCTTTCAAAATAGAAAGCAGGCGAATCGCTTCGTACATTTGATAATCTTTATGAGATGAAATAGCTTTACAGCCAATTTCTCCAAAACGACGCAAATATTCCGCATATTCAGGATTGGCAATAATTGGAGCGTGGCCGGCACCTTCATGAATAATGTCCGGTGCAGGAGTGTATTCGATATGTTCTAATTGTCTGATATCTGAAGCGATAACCAAAACGTTGTATGCCTGAAATTCCATAAAAGCATTGGGCGGAATAAATCCGTCAACAGCAACGGCAGCCCAGCCAATTTCAGTCAGAATGCGGTTCATACCATACATACTGGGAATAGAATCAATTTCAATTCCCGTTTTTCGTAAACCATCCAGATAAGAATGATGGGCTACTTTAGATAAATAATCTACATTTTTACGCATCACATAACGCCAAACGGCCTGATTAACAGGAGTGTAATCGCTATAATCCTGAGGTTTGATAAATTGCTTTAAATGTTTAGGCAATCTTTCTAATAATGGATTTGTTTCAATATTGGCATTCATTTCGAAAACGTTGTAGATTAGAATGTAAAATTACGAATTTAGCCCGCTATTTTTTGCTATTCATTGCAATTTTTTTGTTCGAAATGATTTTTTATTGCATTTTTCGTGAGTTCACTCCATCAGATCGCAAAGAGCTTTTTTGTCCTGCTTATCAGGCTAGAGATTTTCGGCACTCCTGAAATATTCAATTTTATAATTGAACATATAGGCCATATTTGCCGCACGGATTTTAGCTTCTTCCGCTAATTTACCCACAAATAAAAAATCTACAGTCGAATTAAATATCTCCATCCAGCGATCAAAATGAGTTTGATTTACCGGTAAATGTTTGTGTGGAGGAAAAGGACTTCCTGAATACGTATGCTCTTCCAGCAAAATAGTCTGCCAGAAACGATACATCTTTTCCAGATGTTCGGGCCATCTTCCTAACATTTTTTCATTAAAAATCGGACCGATTAAATCATCTTCCTGCACTTTTGCATAAAAAGTATTCACTAAAAGTTTAATATCGCCTAAGCTTGAAATATCCTGAGTTGCCATTTTTTATAAGAGTAAAATTCAATTACAAAAATACAATATAACAAAGGGTTTACTTTCTGATATTTATCATTTAACAGCATTTTTTGATTTTATATTCTCTCTAAAATGGTGGATTTTCACTCTTTTTGTTTAAAATTGAATTTGACGCAAAATCCGCTTTCCAAAAGTATTATTATTTTAATTTAAATTATTGATAATCAATGTTTTGTTTTTAAAAAAGATATGCTTTTGTAAGGTTTTATGTCTTTTTTGATGTGTTTTTGTTAAGTTTGTAAATTATTGTTTTAATAAAAATTAACATAATTTTGAATGTAATTAATAGAATTAATCTTAAAAATAAAGAAAAATTAAATTATTAAAAACGTAAAAAAAATGAACAAAACTACCCCAAAAACTAAAAGCCGAATGAAGTGTATTATAATGATCCCTCTCGTTATGTTACTTCTTTTTAATGGTAAAACAAACGCTCAGACCGTTATTCCATGGATGACAACAGGAGATCAGTCCAAATTATTGCAGCAGCAATCTACGGTAAATTTTGGCACCAATTCCGGAAGTAATCCTTCAACGGTAACCATTAACGCGGCAACGACTTACCAGACCATGGACGGATTTGGTTATACCCTTACCGAAGGAAGTTGTGAGGTGATTAGCGGAATGGCAGCCACTCAGCAAAATCAATTATTAAATGATTTGTACAATACGACAACGGGTTTAAATGCCAGTGTGGTGAGAATTAGTATCGGAGCATCTGATTTAAGCAGCTCTTCTTACAGCTACAATGAAACTTCGGGCGATGTCAATATGAATAATTTTAGCCTTAACGGACCGGATCTGACGTATTTAATTCCGATTATAAAAAAGATTCTGCTCATTAATCCAAACATAAAAATACTGGCAACTCCATGGTCAGCACCGCGCTGGATGAAAACCAATAATTCATGGATCGGCGGAAGTTTGCAGACCCAATATTATGCTGCTTATGCCCGGTATTTTGTAAAATATTTTGCCGCCATGCAGGCACAGGGAATTTCGATTTGGGGAATTACACCTCAAAATGAACCTGAAAATCCACATAACGAACCGAGTATGTTAATGAATGCTACGGAACAAAAGAATTTCATTAATACCCAGCTTGGCCCTCAAATGGCAGCAGCAGGTTATGGAAATGTAAAAATCATAGCTTTTGATCATAATTGCGACAATACAGCTTATCCGATTGATGTTTTAAACAACAGCAGTTATGTTGATGGCGCAGCATTTCATTTGTATTTAGGAAATATTTCGGCGATGTCAACAGTACGAAATGCAACCAATAAAAACGTTTATTTTACAGAACAATACACCGGATCGGGCGGGAGTTTTAGCGGAGATTTTGGCTGGCACATGCAAAATGTGGTGATCGGAAGTACCAATAACTGGGCAAAAACGGTTTTGGAATGGAACGCGGCAAATAATACGAGTTTAGGACCACGTACTCCTGGCGGATGCACCACTTGTTTAGGGGCCATTACAGTGAATAACAGTACAAGTTACACTAAAAATGTAGCGTATTATATTATCGGTCAGATTTCAAAATTTGTAAAACCGGGAGCTTTAAGGGTTTCCTCTTCAAGTACAAATGGAAGTATTATTTCCGCAGGATTCAAAAACCCCGACGGATCAATTGCGCTTGTGGTTTATAATTCAGGCGGATCATCCAATACAATCAGAATCGTTTCAGGATCATCTGCTTTTGATTATGCGGTTCCTGCGGCTTCGGCAGTGACATTTACCTGGGGCGCCGGAACGCTGCCGCCAACTGGTTTTCCGGGCTATTACAATATTATTTCCAGAAATAGTAACAAGGGATTAGATGTAGCCGATAATGCTACAACAAGTGGAAGCAGAATTCAGCAATATGATATTACAAACGGCGGAGGAAATAATCAGCGCTGGAAATTTGTGTCGGCGGGAAGTGGCAATTTTTATATTATTGTGAAATCAACTCAAATGTACCTGACCACCGAAAATAACGGTACCGGAGATGGCGTAAAAGTGGTGCAAAAAAGTTTCGCCGCTACAAATGAATTCAAATGGACGGTTACCAGTCTGGGAGGCGGCTATTACAAAATAATCAATGTAAACAGTGGAAAATCTCTTGACGTGGAAAATGTTTCAACAGCCAATGGAGCCAACATTCAGGTTTGGTCTTACACAGGAGGTTTAAACCAGCAATGGCAATTTGTACAGATCGAATCCACCGCCAAAAACGGTATAACAAAAGATGTTGCTACAGAAACGGAAGGTAATGAAAGAACCATTTTTATTAATGAAACGAACGATTACTTAAAAATTGGCACCAATCATGAGGGTGAAGGATCAGTAGAAGTATTTACTATTTCAGGACAGAGTGTATTGAGCAAACCGCTAAGTTTTGTGAAAGGAAATCCATCTGAAATCGAAATTTCAAAATTACCAAAAGGACTTTATATTGTTAAGATTAATGACAATAAAGGCACGTATTCTAAAAAAGTACTGAAACAATAAATTCAAATCTATAATTAGTTAGTAATTTTTATTTGATTTGAAAGGCTGTCTGGTATCAGACAGCCTTTTTTATTTTCATTCAATTAACCTATTAACTGCGTAAACAAATCCTGATTGTCATTCAGGTATTGGAATTCAAAACCATTTTTGGTCATGTTCATTTTAATCGCAAGAATATCCTTTTTGTTTTTCAATTCCAGACCAACCACAACAGAGCCTACTTCGCGGCTGTTTTTCTTCGCAAACTGAAAATAAGTGATATCATCATCCGGGCCTAGAATATTGTTTACAAATTCCTTTAACGCACCGGGACGCTGAGGAAACTGAATCATAAAGTAATGCATCAATCCTTCGTACAGGAGAGAACGTTCTTTTATTTCAGCAGTTCTTTCGATATCATTATTACTCCCGCTCACCACGCAGACTACATTTTTGCCTTTGATTTTATCCTTATAAAAATCTAATGCGGCAATCGTTAAAGCTCCTGCCGGCTCGACAACCATAGCTTCTTCGTTGTACAATCTTAAAATTGTAGTGCAGACTTTTCCTTCAGGAACCAGAATAATATCGTCCAGGTTTTTGCGGCAAATTTCAAAAGTCATGTCACCCACTTGTTTTACGGCAGCTCCATCAACAAATTTATCGATAGCTGTAAGGGCTGTATTTTTGTTTTCCTGAATGGAATTTTTCATCGAAGGCGCGCCTTTTGGTTCTACACCGATAATTTTGGTGTCCGGACTCAGTTGTTTAAAAACTTCAGACAAACCGGAAGCCAGTCCGCCGCCGCCAATTGGAACGAAAACGTAATCTATAGATTCTTTAAAGCTATCAAGGATTTCCAATCCAACAGTTCCCTGACCGGCCATGACTTTTATATCATCGAAAGGATGAATGAAAATTTTATGGTTTTTGATGGCATCTGCTGTCGCTGACGCATAAGCATCATCAAAAGTATCTCCGGTAAGAATAATTTCAACAAATGATTTTCCGAACAGTTGTACCTGTTTTACTTTTTGCTTTGGAGTTGTTTTCGGCATATAGATTTTGCCTTGTATATGGAGTAAATTACAGGAATATGCAACTCCCTGGGCGTGATTTCCAGCACTTGCACACACAATTCCGGTTGCTTTCTCACTTTCGTTTAACGAAGAAATCTTATTATAAGCACCCCTGATCTTATACGACCGGACAATTTGTAAATCTTCTCTTTTTAATAAAATTGTAGCTTTAAATTCGTCTGAAAGATTCAGGTTTTGTGTGAGTGGAGTAGCGGCAACTACATTTTCGAGCTGCTTTTTAGCATTCAGTACTTCGTTAAATAAGTTCATGATAGTTTAAGTTTTTTTTTTTGCCACAGATTAATTGATTTTAAAAGGTTTTAATCTGTGAGAATCTGTGAAATCTGTGACAAAATTTTCTAAATAAAAAAAACCTCCCGATTATGGGAGGTTTGATAAATTGTATTTGTTTACTTCTTTATATAACACCTCGCCATTACTGCTGAATTGCAATAATGTTAATCACGATAATAATGTTATTTAAGTTTGACATTTTTTGTTGTTTGAAAAACAAATGTATTAATTATTTTGTAAAGTATCCGGAGAAGTCTTTCTTGTTTTACAAAAAACGGATCCCAATAGTCTATCATCCGGAGAGACTGAAAAACTGAGACTGAAAACTACTTTTTAACAGGCGGGTATTGCGCTAAAATTTTAGTTACAAACTCGTTTACTTTTTCATCTTTCTTATCAGCGTTTTTAGTCAGCGTTCCGATTCCTTCGCCCTGCCAGATCATTTCTTTCTTTTTCGCATCGATAAAATCAATAAACAAAGTTCCTTGTGTAGAAGTAGAAACCGTAGTTTGTCCTCCTCCATACATCATGTAAGGATTCCATCCCCATCCCCAACCATAGCCCCATCCGGCGCTAAATTGGTTGACATCTACCTGCTCTCTTGATTTGGTAAAAATGTTAATCAGCATATCAGGATTTTCACTTTTTGTAAAACCTTTTGCCTGCATTTGTGCTTCAATAGCATGCAGAATACGTCTTTTATCCAAATCAGAAATCTCTACCTTATCAATACCTGGCTTAAAGAAAGCATATGTTTTATAAGGCGTAAAGTCGACACTTTTGTCGTAATCGGAATAAACACTAACTGTACTGCAGGAAGTCAGTATTAAAAGCAGAAAAATCGGTAGTAATTTGAATGTTTTCATATTTATAAAAATTTAATGTTCTTGTTCCTTTGTCACGCTGAGCGAAGTCGAAGCCCTTTTTTTATTAGCCTTCGACTTTGCTCAGGATGTCCTTCAACTTCGCTCAGGATGACACTGTATACTAAAATAAACTTTCATCCACAATATTAGGTAAAGTTACTTTTAGTAAAGGCTGAACTTTCATTGCTCTTTTTATAGCAAAAATAGCTTCGTCATTTCGTGCCCAGCTTCGTCTTGAAATTCCGTTGTTAACATCCCAAAAAAGCATTGATGCTAAACGTTTTGAAGCCTCTTTAGAACCATCAAGAACCATACCAAAGCCACCGTTTATAACCTCTCCCCAGCCAACTCCGCCGCCATTGTGAATAGAAACCCAGGTGGCACCCCTAAAACTGTCTCCAATCACATTCTGAATCGCCATATCGGCTGTAAAACGGGAACCATCATAGATATTGGAGGTTTCGCGGTAAGGCGAATCTGTTCCGGAAACGTCATGATGATCACGGCCCAAAACAACCGTTCCAATTTCGTCTCTTGCAATTGCCTGGTTAAAAGCTTCTGCAATTTTAATACGCCCTTCGGCATCTGCATATAATATTCGGGCCTGAGACCCAACAACCATTTTGTTTTCCTGAGCGCCTTTGATCCATTTGATATTGTCCTGCATTTGCTGCTGAATTTCATTTGGAGCCGTCTTTGCCATTTCTTCTAAAACCTGGGAAGCAATGGTATCTGTCTTTTGCAAATCTTCTGGTTTTCCGGAAGTACAAACCCATCTGAAAGGCCCGAATCCGTAATCAAAACACATTGGTCCCATAATGTCCTGAACGTAACTTGGGTATTTAAAATCGATATTGTTTTCGGCCATTACAGCTGCACCGGCGCGGGAAGCTTCCAGTAAAAAAGCATTTCCGTAATCGAAAAAGTAAGTCCCTTTTGCGGTATGTTTGTTAATCGCATCCGCATGTCGGCGTAGTGTTTCCTGTACTTTTTCTTTGAATAATTCAGGATTATTGGCCATCATTTCGTTAGCTTCTTCAAAAGAGATGCCAACCGGATAATAACCGCCAGCCCACGGATTGTGAAGCGATGTCTGGTCGGAACCCAAATCGATTTTGATATTTTCTTTATCGAAACATTCCCAGACATCAACGACATTCCCTAAGTATGCAATCGAAACCACTTCTTTATTGGCTTTCGCCGAAGTCACTCTTTTCACCAGTTCTTCAGTCGAAGTTACAATTTCATTAATCCAGCCTTGTTCGTGGCGAATTTTGGTAATTTTAGGATTTACCTCGGCACAAACGGTAACGCAGCCGGCAATATTTCCTGCTTTTGGCTGTGCACCGCTCATTCCGCCTAATCCTGAAGTGACGAATAAACTTCCTTCCGGATTTTGTTTTATTTTTCTGAAACCATTCAAAACGGTGATGGTTGTTCCGTGTACAATTCCCTGCGGGCCGATATACATATAACTTCCGGCAGTCATTTGTCCGTATTGTGACACTCCAAGGGCATTCATCTTTTCCCAGTCGTCCGGTTTGGAGTAGTTGGGAATTACCATTCCGTTGGTCACTACCACTCTTGGTGCTTCTGTATGCGAAGGGAATAATCCCATCGGATGTCCTGAATACATGGTCAGCGTTTGCTCATCTGTCATTTCAGACAAATATTGCATGGTCAGTAAATATTGCGCCCAGTTCTGAAAAACAGCTCCGTTGCCGCCATAGGTAATTAACTCATGCGGATGTTGTGCTACGGCATAATCCAGGTTGTTCTGAATCATGTGCATAATGGCTTTTGCCTGAATCGATTTTCCAGGATATTCGTCAATGGGTCTCGCATACATCTTGTAATCCGGACGCAGGCGGTACATATAAATACGACCGTATTTTTCTAATTCTTCTGAAAAATCAGTAATTAATTCAGCATGGTGTTTGGAGTCAAAATAACGCAACGCATTTTTTAAAGCCAGTTTTTTTTCTTCCGCAGAAAGAATTTCTTTTCGTTTTGGCGCATGGTTAATCGCTAAATCGTATGTTGCTTTTGGTGGTAATATAGAAGGGATTCCCTGTTGTATTTGTTCTTTAAAAGTCATTTTTTTAGATTGTAAGATGATTGGATTGTTAGACTGCTTAGATTTTTTTAAGCTGAATAATTAAGCCATCTAATTTATTTAAGGTTTAGTTAGTTTATTATAATTCAATCTGACAGAAATTATCTCATTTTCAAATTGACACATTTTCTAATTAAAACTAGGGATAACGAATATCCGACCTGTGATAGGATTTGTGGATTTTAATCCTAAATTTTCTCAAGAGAATATCCATATAATTTTAGAGTGTTGAGTTTAGATTTTGATTGTTAAGCTAGAGAAATTATCCAATTTTCAAATTGCCTCATTTTCTAATTAGTCTTCTTCTTAATTTCCCCGGTTCGTTTGTCGAATCCATACGGACAGTGACGACAGCCGCTTTTACAGCAATACCCGCGTTTTAAATGGTGTTTCTCGGTAAAGCATTTGTAACCTTCGGGCGTATAATAAAAATCTTCGCCCTCGGTTAATTTATTTTCATTACTTTGCTCTTTCATAATCCTTATTGGTGCACTATTTATTTGTTTTTGAAATCAAATCAACAAATTTTGATTATTATTTTAATGAAAACAAACAATTTTGCCTCTACAAATTTATAAATTTTACAGTCAATGTTTCTAATTGTTGCTAAATATTTAATTCCGAATGGATATCGTGGAATGGCCGTGTTTCCGTTTGTTCTGATGAAATACAGCAGCGATAAAACAAATCAGACATTTGTCAATCATGAAAAAATTCATTTGCGGCAACAACTGGAAATGCTGATCCTTCCTTTTTTTATCTGGTATTTTTTAGAATATCTGATTCGGTTAATTCAATATAAAAATACAGCGTTGGCTTATCAGAATATTAGTTTTGAAAGAGAAGCCTATGCCAACGAAACCGATTATGATTATTTGAAAATACGCCCGTTTTTTAAATTCCGGAATTACTTAACTTTAAAACAAAAATAGATTTTGAACCAGGAAATTCATATCGATTTTCAGAACAATATTTCTTTGACCATAAAGCGGGAAGATTTAATCCATCCCTTTATTTCGGGGAATAAATTCCGGAAACTAAAATACAATCTGGTTCAGGCGAAAGCGGAAAATCAGGAAACGGTATTGACTTTTGGCGGTGCTTTTTCTAACCATATTGCAGCAGTGGCATTTGCCGGAAAAGAATACGGATTTAAAACCATCGGAGTGATTCGCGGAGAAGAACTCTTTGGTAAAATTGAAGAAAATCCAACGTTGAAATTTGCTCGGGAAAACGGAATGCAATTTGAATTTGTTTCCAGGGAAGACTATCGGCTTAAAAATGAAATTTCTTTTTTAGAAAATTTAAAGCAGCAATTCGGCGACTTTTATCTGGTACCCGAAGGAGGGACAAATGAGCTGGCGGTAAAAGGCTGCGAAGAGATTCTGACTGCAGAAGATGCTGTTTTCAATTACGTTTGCTGTGCTGTCGGAACCGGCGGAACTATTTCGGGATTGATAAATAGTGCTGGTCCGGATCAGAAAATTTTAGGATTTCCGGCGTTAAAAGGTGATTTTCTAAAGGATGAAATTCGTATTTTTGCAAAAAAAGATAACTGGGATTTAATTTCTGACTATCATTTTGGAGGATACGGAAAGATAAATTTAGAATTAATTGAATTTATCAACGCTTTTTTTGATGAAAATAAAGTGCCTTTAGACCCAATTTATACGGGAAAGATGGTTTTTGGCGTTATAGATTTAATCCATAAAAACTATTTCCCTGCGCATTCAAAAATTTTGCTCATTCATACCGGCGGATTGCAGGGAATTGACGGAATGAATTTAAAGTTAATGCAGAAGAAATTACCAATACTAAAAACGAATGTTTAAAAAAATAATACTACTCTTCATAATCGCAGCATTGGCTGGCTGTTCTTCCAGTAAGCCTGCTATTGCCACAACTAAAAAACAGGCGGCGATTCAGAAACCCAGAGTAGCTTCGACTAAAAAAGGGACCTATTCCAAACCTATAGGCAAATATCCCACCACAAATAATACGACTGAGGTCATTCAGTCTACTTCAAAAACTGTTGTTACAAGTGATTTGATCAATAATTATGTTTTGCAGTTTAAAGATATTGCAATGGGAAATATGCAGAAATATGGCATTCCGGCAAGCATTATCCTGGCACAGGGAATTTTGGAATCCGGTGCAGGAAGGGGAGATCTGGCTTTGGAAGCCAATAATCATTTCGGAATAAAATGTCATAAGGACTGGCTGGGCGAAAGTGTTCGCCATGATGACGATTCCGCTCAGGAATGTTTTCGAAAATATACAGAAGCTTCAGATTCCTATCGCGATCATGCTTTGTTTTTGGTAGGCAAGAACAGATATGCAACATTATTTACTTACGAAAAGGATGATTACAAAGCGTGGGCAAAAGGGTTACGCGCTGCGGGTTATGCCACTGATCCTAACTATCCGGATAAGTTAATTAGTTACATAGAAAGTTATAATCTGCATCAGTACGATTGTCTGGTTACCGGAAAGAACTATACGGCAATTAATAAATCGGCTCCGACAAGAACCTCAAATACAAAAACAAATTCGGAGCCAGCTTCAAATGATCCCAATCTATACGAAGTTCAAAAAGGAGATACCTTATATTCAATTTCAAAAAAATTCAATGTATTGGTTGATGATTTAAAACGAAAAAACAATCTTTCAGACAATGCTCTTTCTGTTGGACAGAAGTTGAAGGTGATGTAGTTTTTTTAGTCTCAGTCTCAGTGAAATCGTAAATAATCTAAAATCAGAACTCTAAAATATAAAGTCAAAAATGATATATAAAAGAAGTAGTGAGCTTTTTGCGGAAGCAGAAAAAGTAATCCCGGGAGGAGTAAATTCGCCAGTACGAGCATTTAAAGCCGTTGGCGGAACTCCTATTTTTGTAAAAAGTGCCAAAGGTGCTTATTTGTATGATGAAGACGGAAATAAATTAATTGATTATATCAATTCATGGGGGCCAATGGTTTTGGGTCATGCTTATCAGCCGGTGGTTGATGCTGTAATCGAAAAAGCCAAATTAGGAACTTCATTCGGGATGCCGACAGAACTGGAAACTCAAATCGCAGCTTTGGCGGTTTCGATGGTTCCGAATATCGATAAAATACGGTTTGTAAATTCAGGTACAGAAGCTTGTATGAGTGCGATTCGTCTGGCTCGCGGATTTACAAAAAGAGATAAAATAATCAAATTTGCAGGTTGCTACCACGGACATTCGGATTCCTTTTTGATTCAGGCAGGAAGTGGTGCCGTAACTTTCGGATCTCCAAATAGTCCAGGGGTTACAGAAGGAACCGCAAAAGATACATTGCTGGCGAAATACAATGATTTAGAGAATGTAAAGACTTTAATTGAAGCCAACAAAAACGAAATTGCAGCTATTATCATTGAACCTGTTGCCGGAAATATGGGATGTATTCCCCCTCAAAAAGGATTCTTGCAGGGATTGAGAGATTTGTGTACTGCAAACGGAATTTTATTAATTTTTGATGAGGTGATGACGGGTTTCCGTCTGGCTCGCGGCGGTGTTCAGGAATTGTATAATATCACTGCTGATATCGTAACTTTCGGAAAAGTAATTGGCGGAGGATTGCCGGTTGGCGCTTTTGCAGCACGCGAAGAAATTATGAATCATCTGGCACCACTTGGTCCGGTGTATCAGGCCGGAACGTTATCAGGGAATCCTTTGGCAATGGCGGCAGGATTAGCGATGCTACAATCGTTAGATAATGATCGTGCTATTTTTACCCGTTTAGAAGAAAAAACAGCCTATTTAGAAGCAGGAATTGATAAGGTTTTGAAAGCAAATAATGTTGTCTTCACTATTAACAGAGTAGGTTCGATGATTTCCGTACATTTTGATGCCAATCCGGTTACGGATTTTCAAACCGCTGCAAAAGGAGATAACGAAACATTTAAGAAGTTCTTCCACGGTTTATTGCAGGAAGGTATTTATATTGCGCCATCTGCTTATGAGACCTGGTTTATTACAGATGTATTAACCTATGAAGATTTAGATTTTACGATTAATGCCATTGATAAGGTTTCAAAGAGATTCTAAAAATTAAAATATATTTTTTCAATTTAAGGTTCCGCTTTTTTAATAAAGCAGAACCTTTTTTTATGCAATATAAATTTCGAATGGTATTAGTTAATGAAAAGTTAATAAATAGGTTTTTTGCTATGTATTTAGAATAAAAATTATTTTTGTTTATCAAATAACCACTAAACCGAGAATAAATGAAGAAATTTTTCATTTTTACTACAATGGCAGTTTTTATGCTGTTTTCTACTAACCAATTTGCCCAATCCAACAAAAAGAAATCTAAAAAAGACGAAGCTGTCGTTGCGCCACCGGAGAAAAAATCAGAAGCTACAATTAAGGAATACAGTAAAGTAATTACGAAAGATGCTGTTTCTGATCCGGGGCTTTTCACGGTTCATAAAGTCGAGAAAAAGTATTATTTCGAGATTCCCAATAATTATTTAAACAAGGATATGCTTTTAGTGAGCAGACTTTCTAAATTGCCTTCTAATCTGGGAGGCGGATATGTAAACGCAGGTTCAGAAACCAATGAGCAATTAATAGTCTGGCAGCGTTTTCAGGATAAAATCCTAATCAAATCAAAATCATATAATGCGGTTGCCAATGATACTTTGCCGATTAGCATTTCGGTAAAATCTAACAATTACGAACCAACCTTATTTGCTTTTGATATTGTCGCTTTTAGCAAAGATTCCGCAAATACGGTTATTGACGTAACGAAGTTTTACAGTACTGACGTAAAAGCAATCAGCGGAATATCAGCCGAAATGCGTGAAACGTATAAAGTAAAAGGACTGGATGATTCGAGAAGTTTTATCAATACGATTAAAAGTTTTCCGATGAATATCGAAGTCATTCAGGATATGACTTACAATGCTTCAAAACCATCCGTGCTGGAAGATACAGAATCAATCAGTATTCAGATGAATCAGTCCATGGTTTTGTTACCGGAAGTCCCGATGAAACCGAGATTAGCAGATCCCAGAGTAGGCTGGTTCACCGTAAGTCAATACGACTACGGAAGTAATGAATTGAAATCTGACCTTAAAACGTACATTCGCCGCTGGAGATTAGAACCAAAAGATCCTGAAGCGTACAACCGAGGAGAATTGGTTGAACCGATTAAGCCAATTGTTTATTATTTAGATCCTGCAACGCCTGAGAAGTTGAGAAAATACATCAGGCAGGGAATCGAAGAATGGCAAAAACCATTTGAAGCTGCCGGATTTAAAAATGCCATTATTGCCAAAGATGCGCCAACCAAAGAAGAAGATCCGGACTTTAGTCCTGAAGATGTTCGTTATTCTGTGATTCGCTATGTAGCAAGTACCACCCGAAATGCAGTTGGACCAAGTGTTTCAGATCCCAGAACCGGAGAAATTATTGAAAGCGACGTAATCTGGTATCATAACCATTTGCGTTCTTACAGAAACCGCTATTTGTTAGAAACCGGAGCTGCAAATCCGTCCGCGAGAACATTACAAACCAGTGATCAGGAAATGGGAGAAATGATGCAAATGGTAATCGCTCATGAAGTAGGACATGCTTTGGGATTCCCGCATAATATGGGCGCGAGCTGTGCTTATGATGTGGAGAGTTACAGAAATGGAGATTTTACACAACAAAACGGAATCTCGGCAAGTATCATGGATTATGCCCGTTTTAATTATATCGCACAACCCGGTGACAAAAACATTCGTTTTATTCGTAAAATGGGTGCTTATGATCAGTATGCAGTAAATTGGGGATACAGAGTGATCCCGAATGCCAAATCTCCTCAGGATGAAGCAGCAACTTTAGATAAATGGATTCTGGAGAAAGCCGGAAATCCATTATATAAATTCGGAAAACAAAGCAGTGCTTTTGACCCGACTTCCCAAACAGAGGATATTGGAAATAATTCTATGAAAGCAAGCGCTTACGGAATGAAAAACCTGGAATATGTAGCCGGACATTTGAATGAATGGACGAGTACTGTAACCAATAATTATGAAGATCTCGATGAGCTGTACAAGGAAATGCTGGAAGTATGGAGCAGGTATGTAGGTCACGTTGTCACCAATGTGGGCGGTGTTTATGAAAATACCAAAAAACCAAATCAGGCGGGAAGTGTTTACGAAGTAGTGCCGAAAGCAAAACAAACAGAAGCGATGAACTGGCTTCAAACAAATGCTTTTGCTTCGCCAACGTGGATTGTAAATGTTAATACCTTAAAAAATACCGATTTTGCGGGTTATTCAGAAAGGTTTAGAAGCTTGCAGGTGCGACATTTGAATAGTTTACTAAGTATTGGTCGCATTGGCCGATTAATGGATAATGAAATTCTGGGTGCAGATACTTACAAAGCCCTGGATTTATTAAAAGACACCCGAAGAGGAATCTGGAAAGAAGCCGTAACGCCAACGAATGTAACCATATACAGAAGAAATTTGCAACGCGGTTATATCGACAGAATGGGCGCTTTGATGACTGAAGAAATTAAGCCAACAGACCGATCAGTGATCTATTACAATGTAGCACAGTCTGATGTAAGGGCTTTGGTTCGTGGGGAATTAGGCGCATTAAGAAGTACGCTTGCAGCAGCAAAAGCAAGACCTGTAAACACTGAAACAAAATACCATTATGAAGATTGTATGAAAAGAATTGATTTAATACTTAATCCAAAATAGGAAATATAAAAAACAAAAAAGAGGCTTTTAAAGCCTCTTTTTTTTGATCTCAATTACATTTTATCTTTTCGGTGATCTTTCATTTTGTCCTGATGTGCTTTTTGAATAACCGCCCATTCTTTATATTGCTCAGCATTCAGAATAGCTTTCATTTTGACATCTGTTGCTTTGCGATCTTCTTTCATTTGTTTTTTCATAGCTTCTTTTTCCGCAGCAGTTGGTTCTGCACCGGCATCTTTTCGGCTCTTTTTCAGCATGGCCATTTTGGTACTTCTGTCAGATAGAAGTTCGCCTACTTGTTTTTGCTGATCGGCATTCAGGTTTAGCTCCGTTGTTAATTTTTGCAAATGTGCCTGATCGCGTTCCTGTGGAGATTTCATATCTCTTTTGCCTTTATGACCGCCTTTGTGTTCTTTTTTTAGAGCCGTCCATTTGGTGTACTGATCGGTATTTAAAATCGCTTTCATTTTAGCATCGTTTGCGGCTTTTTCAGTTTCCATTTGTTTTTTAAACGCTTCCTTTTCTTCAGCAGTAGGTTTTACTTTACTGTCTTTTTTAGCATCTCTGAATTTTTCTGCTTTAGCACTTCTTTCTGCCAGTAGTTGTTTTACCTGATCCTGTTGTTTTTTATCTAAATTCAATTCAGCAGTTAATTTTTGTAAATGTTTTTCATTACGCTGTTCCGGAGTTAATCTTTCTTTTTGATCACGTGCCGGTTTCTGATTGATGTCCTGTGCAAAACTTACTATTCCAACGAATAATAAAGCTGCGATAAATAATTTTTTCATAATTCGTTTTTTAAAGATTTATATTGATTAGACTTCAAGAAGTTTGCTAAGTTTAATCAGATTGTGAGATTTATCTTTTAATTAACAGAAAGTATTAAGGAAAGCATAATGCAGTTCGAAAATAAAAAAGAGACGATTGAAGCCTCTTTTTGTACACTATAATTAGTTGTTTTTATCTTTGCGTTCTCTCATTTTTTCTCTGACCTTATCTCTTTTTTCTTCCTGAAGAGAGGTCCATTTTTTATATTGGTCAGCGTTCAGGATGGCTTTCATTTTGGCATCATTTGAAGGAACTTCTTCGTCCATTTGTTTTTTGAAAGCCGCTTTTTCTTCAGCAGTAGGTTTTACATTACTCTCTTTTTTTGCTTTACGGGCTTCTTTAAGACTTTCCACCTTTGCACTCCTTTCGGCTAACAATTGTTTGATCTGAGTTTGCTGATTGGCATCCAGATTTAATTCAGAGGTCATTTTCTTTAAATGCTTTTCATTACGCTGCTCCGGAGTCATTCTCTCTTTTTGATCGCGGGCAGGTTTTTGATCCATGTCTTGTGCAAAACTTGCTAGTCCAACGAATAGCATAGCTGCGATAAATAATTTTTTCATGATTTTGTTTTTTAAGTTTATGTCAGTTAGACTTTGTAAAATCCCTTAGGTTTAATCGATTAGTCGTATTTGTGAAATTTTTAACGCACTGAAAATCATTAATTAAGAGATTAACTGATTTTTGTTAGGATAAGATTCAGAATTAATTCTTAAATTTAAGAAATTATAAATGCAAATAAAAACTGACAATATATGAATTCAGCAGCATCATTAAATGAAAATAAAATTGCTTTTTTTTCAACACAGCCTTACGATAAAACTTTTTTTAACCAATACAATGAGTTTGGTTTCGAATTGGACTTTTTCGAAACACAGCTCAATCCGCAGACTGTCACTTTAATTCAGGAGTCTAGTATTGTATGCGTTTTTGTAAACGATATTGTCAACGAAGCTGTAATCAAACAATTGGCCGAAAAAAACGTAAAGATTATAGCTTTGCGTTGTGCCGGTTTTAATAATGTTGATTTAGAAGCTGCTAAAAAATACAATCTTAAAGTTTGCCGTGTTCCCGCCTATTCGCCTCAGGCAGTTGCAGAACATGCTATGGCCATGATTTTGACCTTAAACAGAAAAACGCATAAAGCCTATAACAGAGTCCGGGAACAGAACTTTTCGTTAAACGGATTATTGGGCTTTGATTTATACGGAAAAACAATCGGAATCATCGGAACAGGCAATATCGGAAAAGCTTTTGCTAAAATAGCTTTAGGTTTTGGATGCAAAGTATTGGCGTATGACATTGTAACCAATCTTGAAATGGAAAAAGACGGTGTTGTTTTTACTACCTTAAATAATGTTTTCAAAGAAAGCGATATCATCTCACTGCATTGTCCGTTAAACGAACAAACGAAGCATGTAATTAAGGAAGAATCAATTGCTTTGATGAAAGACCACGTTATGATTATCAATACCAGCAGAGGAGGACTGATCGAAACGGCTGCTGTAATTGAAGGATTAAAAGAAGGCAAAATTGGTTATCTCGGAATTGATGTGTACGAGCAGGAAGAAAAACTGTTCTTCAGAGATCTTTCAGCAGACATTATTCAGGATGATGCCATTCAGCGTCTGATGAGTTTTCCGAATGTTTTGGTTACGGCACATCAGGCTTTCTTTACCAATGAAGCTTTAACGCAGATTGCTTTGGTCACCTTCAATAACATAAAAGCATTGCTGACAGAACATGATATTGAAAATAAAGCAGCTTTGCTGGTTTAATTTAATGGCAAACCTGTCAGGTTTATCAGTCGAATATTATTTAGGTTTTAAACATATAAAAGATAATAATTATGAAAAGTAAAATTGTAATAGCATTTGCAATTCTGGCACTATATTCCTGTCAGAACAAAGACAAAACCGAATCAAAAAGTATCATTAAAACAATTGCCGAAGACACCTTGTCTAAAACAGTTGCCGGAACTGCTGATGTCAGTAAGGCTTCTCCAAAAAATGATAAAGCAGTCGAACTGATTCGCAAACAACTAAATATCCTGTTGAAGAAAGAGCTTCCGGCAATGACAAAAGACAATCGCTTTTTTTATTACGATGCTTTCGATTTAAACAACGATAAGAAAAATGAATATTTCGTTGGTTTTTCAAATCCCTATTTCTGCGGAAGCGGAGGCTGTTCCGGTTATATTCTAAACAATGACGGAAGTGTAATCAATTCCTTTACCGTAACCGATTTTCCAATTGTTGTAACAACTTCATCAACGGAAAAATTCTACGATCTTATATTTGAGACTGGAGGAAAATTTCATCAATTAAAAATGAAGAATGGTAAATATCCATCAAATCCATCCGTTCAGGAAAAAGTAAAAGGTGATGTACCAAAAGAGAGTACAAAGGTTTTGGATATTCAGGGAAAGAAATTGGAGAAGTATTCGTTTTAAAATAATAAACCCGACAGTCCCGAAGCTTCGGGATAAAACCTGTCGGGTTTGATATTGTTAAATCCCAATTTTTGAATTTGGTATTTCTAAAATTGGAATTTTAAAATTACTCTGTAAGTTCCACAAATTTAAACTCACCTTCAACAGCCACTTTTGTTAAACCATGTTTAGATAAATTTTTCATTGATGCATCCCATTTTTTACCGCTTAAATTAGCAGTAATTTTTAATTGCTGAAGATCCATTTTATTTTCATTTCCTTTCAATAAATCTACAATAAATTTTTCTTCATCAGACAATTCAATCTGAGCTTGTTTTTTCTCCGGACGCATTTGCGGGAACAATAAAACTTCCTGAATAGAAGCGTTATTGGTTAAATACATAATCAGACGGTCCATTCCAATTCCCATTCCGGAAGTTGGCGGCATCCCATATTCAAGTGCTCTCAGGAAATCTTCGTCGATTATACCATTTGCTTCATCATCACCTTTTTCAGCCAGACGCATCTGGTCTTCAAAACGCTCACGCTGATCAATCGGGTCGTTCAGTTCAGAATACGCATTTGCGATTTCTTTTCCACAAACCATTAATTCAAAACGCTCTGTAAGCTCCGGATTATCGCGGTGTTCTTTACATAACGGTGACATTTCTTTAGGGTAATCGGTAATGAAAGTAGGCTGAATATAATTTCCTTCGCATTTCGCACCAAAAATTTCATCAATCAATTTTCCTTTCCCCATTGTTTTATCAACGTCAATTCCCATTCCTCTTGCTGCGTCAAACAATTCCTCTTCTGTTTTACCCGAAATATCAAATCCGGTAAAATGTTTAATAGAATCCGTCATTGTTACGCGGGCATAAGGTGCTTTAAAGTTGATTTGATGCTCACCAAAAGTAGCTTCGCTGGTTCCGTTTACGGCAATAGCACAATGTTCAAGCAAACCTTCTGCAAATTCCATCATCCAGTTGTAGTCTTTGTAGGCTACGTATATTTCCATGGCGGTAAATTCAGGATTATGCGTTCTGTCCATTCCTTCATTTCTAAAGTTTTTAGAGAACTCATAAACACCTTCAAAACCACCAACAATTAATCTTTTTAAATACAATTCGTTCGCAATACGCATGTAAAGCGGAATATCAAGCGAATTATGATGCGTGATAAAAGGTCTCGCCGCAGCTCCACCGGGAATTGACTGTAAAACCGGAGTTTCCACTTCAAGGTATCCGGCATCATTAAAATAGCCACGCATAGCGGTGTACAACTTCGTACGTTTGATGAAGTTTTCCTTTACTTGTGGATTAACCGTTAAATCTACATAGCGCATTCTGTAGCGTAACTCAGGATCGTTAAAGGCATCGTGTATATTTCCGTCCTCATCTACTTTTGGTAAAGGAAGCGGGCGTAACGTTTTGCTTAAAAAAGTAAATCCGTCCACGCGAATACATTGTGCACCAACTTTCGTAGTAAACAATTCACCTTCAATACCAATAAAGTCGCCTAAATCGGTTAATTTTTTAAAAACCTGATTGTATAAAGTTTTGTCGTCACCTTCACACAAAACATCACGATTCACGTACAATTGAATACGGCCTTCGCTATCCTGTAATTCAGCAAAACAGGCTTTTCCCTGATCTCTCACACTCATCAAACGTCCGGCAACGATCACCTTCTTACCTTCTTCGAAAGACTCCTTAATTTGCTTAGAAGTATGATTTACAGGAAAAAGATTAGCCGGATAAGGATTGATTCCTAAGTTGCGTAAGTTTTGAAGTTTCTCTCTTCGAATGATTTCTTGTTCAGATAAGGCCATTATATACTGTTTTTTAAGTGTGCAAAGATAAACAAAAGAATGTAGATTTCAGAATGCAGATTTCAGATTTTTTGCAGCAGTATTTTATCGTATTTCAATCGCCTTTTGTCCCGCTATCCACTAAATCTTTTTTTGCAGAAAAAGCAAAAAAGGATACCGCTTCTATCGGGGCTAGGGTAGAAATTTTAGTTTTTTAAAAGACGTTTTGGCTGGGACGGTTATCAACACTGTATTTGAAAATTAGCTGTAAGGAATTAAGCAAAACCTCATTATCTTAGCCATTCAAAACCTCAGAAGCTTTTAGAAAAAAAATGAAATACATTTCAATATTAATACTAGTAATTCTGCTAACGAGTTGCCGGATTACAGAAACCATTCACTTAAATGCAGACGGAAGCGGAACTATTGAAGTCGTTACTTTTCGGGACGAAAACAGTTATATGCAGCTGGCAGGTGAAAATTATTCCAGAGAAGAAGAATTTCAGGATACCACTTATGTTTTTAGTGCGTATATCAAAAAATACAACGAAACATTTTTAAAATATACGCCCGAAGAACAGAAGTTATTTCAGCAATATTCCAATGTGAAAGTGCATCTTAAGAAGAGTTCATTCGAAAAAGAATTTCGGGACGTGTTTTCGCTGAACTTTAGTAAAATTTCAGAAGTTCCTGATTTGTATAAAACCGAGAATTATGCTGATGATATCAAATACAACTATGCTTTAACAGCAGAAAATCATTATTATAAAGTTGCTTATGCTTTTGACGGAAAAGTTTTTAAACGTCTGGTCTCTATTACAAATGAAACTGAATTACAAAAAGCAAAAGAGGAATTTAAAAAGATTGATCCCAAATATGCTTCGTTAAAACTCACGCAGCTTTATACGTTAAAGTATCATTTTTCCGGAAAAATAAAATCAGTTTCAAATCCAAAAGGAGTAATAAGTTCAGATAAAAAATCAGTTACAATAGAGTTCGTGCTTTCAGACTGTCTGCAAAATCCGGAAAGTACAAGTCTGGAAGTAGTTTTGGAATAAAGTAGCTGAACAATTAAAATTACTCTTCGTATATTTGAGCAAAAATAAACCACGATGAAATTATATAAATTACTTGCTTTTTCTTTTTTACTAGCTGCACTTACAAGCTGTACTTTCACAGAAAATATTTATGTAAACGATAACGGAGCCGGGAAATTCTCTGTAGATATGGACGGTTCTTCTCTAATGGCAATGGCCGGTGACCAAATTGGAAGTCAAATGGGAGCTGAAGCAAAAAAGGATATTGATTCTACGTTTACCTTCAAACAACTATTTGCAGCAAAAAAAGACAGTATCGCAAAGCTTTCCCCGGAAGCCCAAAAGGAACTTAAAAAAATAGAAAACTTTGTAGTTCACACTAAAATGAGCAGTGAAAAGAAAGAGTTTTTAATGACACTTTCTACAGATTTTAAAAACGTAAATGAATTGCAGGATATCTTGCAGACACTAAGTACTTTTCAGAAATTAGAGCAGGGCGCAAGTGCTGCTGCAAGTCCTTTTGGAAGTAATTTCGGCAATAATAACAGCAAGCTAAGTTATACCTACAACGGAAAGAAATTTACCCGTACAGCAGTAATTGACCAGCAAAAAGGGGCTGAAAAAGCAAAAGATACGACAGCGGATATGTCTAAAATGATTTTTTCCTCGTCTAATTATATTCTAAAATATCATTTCCCGAAAAAGATTAAAAAGGTATCTAATCCGGACGCTTTGTTTAGTGAAGACCGAAAAACAATTACAATTCAATACCCTTTTACGGATTATATGGAGAATCCCGACAAACTCAACTTTGAAGTAGAGTTTGAAAAATAATAAAAATGAATAAAAAAATTCAACTTCAGGATTTAGGAAATAAAGATTATAAATCGACCTGGGAATATCAGGAGGAACTTTTTAAGGATATTGTCGACTTAAAAATAAAAAACAGAAGAGAAGAGCTCGATTTGCCAACACCCAATTATTTGCTGTTTGTAGAGCATCCTCATGTTTACACTTTAGGTAAAAGCGGTGATTTGGAAAACCTGCTTTTAAACGAAAAACAACTCGAAGCCAAAGGGGCTACTTTTTATAAAATCAATCGCGGTGGTGACATTACGTATCACGGCCCCGGGCAAATTGTAGGGTATCCGATTTTAGATTTGGAAAACTTCTTTACCGATATTCATAAATATTTGCGTTTTCTGGAAGAAGCTATTATTCTGACATTGAAGGAATATGGTTTGGAATGTGGCCGAAGCGAAGGAGAAACCGGAGTGTGGCTAGGGGTTGGAACTCCATTTGCGAGAAAAATTTGTGCACTTGGTGTGCGTGCTTCACGCTGGGTAACCATGCATGGATTTGCCTTAAATGTCAACGTAGATTTAGGTTATTTTGATAATATCATACCCTGTGGAATTCGTGGAAAAGCGGTTACCTCTTTGCAAGTAGAATTAGGTGTGGAAAAAGTGGATGAAGAAGAAGTGAAAGCCAAAATTATGAAACACCTTACCCGTTTATTTGAAGCTGAATTTATTCAGGAATAATTATTTAAAAGAAAAAGAATGAAAGATTCTGAAGAAAATAACAATTACAGAATTGCTGTTCCTTCAGAATTTGAATCTGTTTTTTCTCATTTCTATTTTGCTGAAAATAAAACGGATTTCCCCGTGATAAAAACGCTGCTGCCCAATTTCCAGACAATACTGGTTTTTAGTTTTGGAGTAAACGTATCTTTAAAATCACAACACAATACTACACTTGAAGCTGAAAAATGCCTTGTTTTAGGCCCAATAAAACAGGCTTTTGATTATACTTTAGAGCCAGGTTCTGAAATTCTGGTGGCTAATTTTAAGGAAGATGCTTTTTACAGATTTTTTGGAAACGCCCTTTTAACACATTCTTTGCCGATTCATCCGGATGCTTTAATTGCTGAAAATTGTTTCAGTGCCTTATGGGAAGAATTAAAATTAATTCCGGACACCCGGGATCGCGTAAATTATATCCTGGATTTTTGTAAACCTTATCTGCGAGAACAAAATACCATAACGGCACTTCTGGCTGATTTTAAGGATGAAAGTTTAAATCCCATCAAAGCGATTGCTTCCAGAACCAACCAGACAGAAAGGAATATTCAGCTGAACCAGAAGAAATTTTTCGGTTATACCGTTAAAGAAATCAGTCGTTATGAGCGCTTTTTAAAAGCGGTTGAGCAAATCCAGAAAAATACGCAGACCGATGCAAAAACAGACTGGCTGGCTATTGTAGCCGATTGTGGGTATTACGACCAGAGCCAGCTGATACATGATTTTAAACACTACATGAATTTGTCTCCGACAAAATTCCTGAAATTTCAACAAGATATCTGTAGCGCTAATGATTTTTAGTTTGTTTGAATTTCGTAACTTTGCGAAATGGAGAAGACAGAAACTATAGAAGATTTTTATCGCAGCAAACTCAATTTTATGCCTGATAACCTTAAAAAAGAAATCGGACATTTTAATGTATTTGTGTTGGATGATTTTATGGGCTGCAGTGCAAAACCAATTCCGTACAGCCGTAAGGATTATTTTAAAATCAGTTTGATTATTGGTAAAAACAGAGTTCATTATGCCGATAAGATTGTTGAGATCGACGAACAGGCCTTGTTCTTTGCCAACCCGCAGATTCCGTATAATTGGGAACAGTTAGAAGAACACCAGACCGGTTTTTTCTGTGTGTTTACGGAAGCTTTTTTCCATCAGTTCGGGAATTTGAAAGAATATCCGGTTTTTAAACCAAACGGGAGTTTTATTTATTCGATCGACACTGAACAAACAGAGAAAATCAAATTGATTTACAGGCAGATGATGGAAGAAATTAATTCTGATTATGCGTATAAATATGATTTGCTTCGCAACCTGGTTTTTGAATTGATTCACAGTGCGATGAAAATGCAGCCTGCCAATCTTTCGGTAAATCAGCATTCTAACGCTTCAAGCAGGATTTCATCTTTGTTTCTGGAATTATTGGAAAGACAGTTTCCGATCGAAAATTCAAGACAGCGTTTTACATTGCGTTCTGCAGCAGATTTTGCCAATCAGTTAACGATTCATGTGAATCATTTAAATCGGGCTTTAAAAGAAACCACTCAAAAAACCACTTCAGAAGTTATTGCGGAACGTCTTTTACAGGAAGCCAAAATTCTTTTGAAACACACCGATTGGAATATTGCTGAAATTGCCTATAGCTTAGGATTTGAAGAGCCTACGCATTTTAATAATTTTTTCAAAAAGAATATTCAGCTTACACCCCGACAATTCCGTACTGTTTGAATTTTGTAAGTAATGGTTTGAATTTCGTTATCCCTGACCTGTACTTCCGGCCTAATTTTGCCTTGTAATTAAAACAATATAAATTATGGAAACTAAAAAAGTATGGTTTGTAACAGGAGCCTCAAAAGGTTTGGGTTTAATCTTGGTTCAGAAATTATTAAGAGAAGGTTTTAGAGTCGCTGCAACTTCAAGAGATATCAATTCATTAATTAAAGAAGTTAGCGCAGCATCAGAACAGTTTTTGCCTTTAGAAATGGATCTGGTTACAGAAAGCAGTGTTCACGCGGCGGTTGCCAGAACAATTAGTCATTTTAAAACAATAGACGTTGTGGTAAACAACGCAGGTTATGGACAGATCGGTACATTGGAAGAACTTTCTGATGAAGAAGCAAGACAAAATTTTGATGTTAATGTTTTCGGTTTGCTAAATGTTATCCGCAACACAATGCCTCATTTCAGAGCCAACAGATCAGGTCATTTCTTCAATATCTCTTCTATTGGAGGATATCACGGAGGTTTTCCGGGTTGGGGAATTTACTGTTCTACTAAATTTGCCGTTTCCGGTCTGACGGAAGGTTTAAAAGCAGAGGCAAAAGCTTTCGGAGTAAAGGTAACGTTGGTTTATCCGGGTTATTTCAGAACCAGTTTCCTGTCTTCGGATTCTATGGGATTGCCTAAAAATCCGATTGCGGATTATGAAGAAGCACGTCAGTCTGTATTAACGCATCAAAATGAAATTAATGGAAATCAGCCGGGAGATCCTGAGAAAGCGGTTGCGGCTTTAATTCAGATCAGCAAAGAAAAAAATCCGCCACTGCATTTGTTCTTAGGTGAAGATGCCTACAATATGGCAAATGCTAAAATTGAAGAAGTTGAAGCTGAACTGGAAGCGTGGAAAGCGATGACAATTGCAACAAATTTTTAATAAATTAGAATTTCAAAAAAAATCCCTGATCATTTCGACAGGGATTTTTTTGTTTGGGGCTGATTTCGGTATTTCGTTTTCTTACAATTGTGCCTCAAACCTGTGTTTTACATTTGTCCTGTTAATCTTTAAAACATAAAAACATAAAAACATAAAAACATAAAAACATGAAAAATTTAATCATTTATGCGCACCCGAATTCAGCTAGTTTAAATCATTTTTTTAAACAAACTATTGTGGAAAGTCTTCAGGAATCGAATCAGGAAATTGAGGTTCGTGATTTATATCAGATCAATTTTAATCCGGTTCTTTCTTTAAATGACATGAGTGGACAACGAATAGGGAAAGTGGCTGATGAAGTAAAAACAGAACAGGATTTTATTGCCTGGGCAGACCGGATTATTTTTGTTTATCCGATTTGGTGGACCGGAATGCCGGCTATTATGAAAGGTTATATCGACCGCGTTTTTAGTTACGGATTTGCATACCGATACGATCAAGGAATTCAAAAGGGTTTACTGACAGGAAAAAAAGCAATCATTGTAAACTCCCACGGAAAATCTAATGCAGAATATGAAGCGACCGGAATGGATAAAGCTTTGGCTTTGACTTCAGATACCGGTATTTTTAAGTATTGCGGCTTAGAAATTCAACAGCATTTTTATTTCGATAAAGCAGACAGAGCTTCTGCTGAGTCTATTGAAGATTGGAAAGATCAGATTGAAGTGGCTTTTAAATTCAATGATCAGGTCTCTGTTTTTGGATGAAATAATATTTTGAAAAAAAATATAAGATGAATTGTTTGGAGGCAGGGCTCTGAGTAGTTTTTTTATGTTAAATTTGGGTTGGTACTTTAATTCAAGCTTAACTAAATAAACTGATGACTTATGAGAAAAATCTACTTCCTTTATTTTCTTTTTATGCTTAATAGTCTTTTTGCTCAAAAGAAAGATAAATTAAATCCGATTGTGGTTTATGAAAAAGCGTGGCAAGAGCGCAATAGCGATGCGAGGTTAAAATTAATCAAAACAGTCTGGCTGGACGACAGTACTTTTGAGGATCCTTCGGCTTCTATAAAAGGGGCAGTTGCATTGAATAATGTGATAAATGAATTTTATAAAAAATTCCCGGATGCTGTAGTAACATCAGGTGTAAAAGTTGTAAAAGACAATTATGTAAGCTGGGACTGGAAAATTCTGGATTCAAAAAATAAACTTATAATGTCCGGTCGTGATTTTGCTCGTTTAAATGGTAAAGGTCAGGTGAGTAAAATAATTGGTTTTTGGAATCCGGAAGCCACTTTATCGGAATCGGATATTTTAAAAAATCTTGAGACTGATAATTTGAAAGTTGTCGAAAAATATTACGAATGTCTCTTTAAAACCAGGGATTTTACAGCAATGGCAACCTTAATTGAACAAGGTGCTATTTATAACCAGGCGGAAGGACTTCCTTATGGAGGAACGTATACAGGTTTTGAGGAATGGACTAAAATGTATGCCAAATCGGCTGAATTTTTTGAGATGCAAATAGAGAAGGAGCCTGTTTATTTTAGCGATGCTTCCAAAAATGAAATAATTATTTATTGTACCCTGAAGTGCAAATCAAAAAAATCAGGAAAAACACTTTCAATGCCGATTTCGGAACATTTTGATTTGAAAAACGGAAAAATTACGGGAATCAGATCCTTTTATTTCGATACAAAACAATTTGCTGAATTCCTGAAAAGTAAAAGATAATAAAGCAGTTAAAGCATTCACAGCTGGATGTACTTTCCCATTGTTACCAAACAAAAAGACTTATGCCTTCGATAAGTCTTTTTGTTTTTTAAAGGTCTAAGCTCAGTTGCTCGGGAAGCAGCCTGAAACTCATTCGATGGTATTTGGTAGGGCCATATTTTTTAATGGCTTCACGATGTTCTTTGGTCGGATAACCTTTGTTCTTTTTCCAATTGTACATCGGGAATTCTTCGTGAATTTGATCCATGTATTCGTCGCGATAGGTTTTTGCTAAAACAGAAGCCGCGGCAATACTCAGGAATTTAGAATCCCCTTTTATGATACTCTGACTCGGAATAGACTTTAATAATTCTATCTCTATTGCAGAAAATTGTTTTCCAAAAGTATTTTTCAGGCCCAGTTTGGCATTTATAGCACGATTGCCATCAACAATAATAAATTCAGGAATCTGATTTAATTTCAGGATACATTCGTGCATTCCCTTCATGGACGCGTTTAGGATATTGATTTCATCAATTTCATTCGGATGCAAATGCGTAACGGCAAAACAAACGGCATGATGTTCTATAATTGGTTTTAATTTTTCTCTGACCTTTTCGGACAATTGTTTACTGTCATTTAAAAATTCATTGCTGAAATCAGGAGGTAAAATGACGGCCGCGGCGGTTACGGGGCCTGCCAAACAGCCTCTTCCGGCTTCATCTGTACCAGTTTCAAAAACAAATCCTGAGAAATTTCTTTCAAGCATAACTTTGATGGAGTGATTACGAGGGCAAATATCAGAATACTTTTCAAAACAGTGTTGTTTTTGTCAATATTTTAAAATGGCGCCTGTATTTTGAGTTTTTTACAAAATGTAGTTTCTTTTTTTTTGTCATAAATAATTAAGTGACTTAAGTGTTAAAATGTGTTAAATTCTTTAGTGTGAAGAATATATTTTTTTGGGTATTTTTTTATGAATAACACATGTTTAGGGAGGGAAAGGCAGTAATTATTAATCAAGTGTTAAGCTTACATTAAAAAAAAATAACTTTAAGGGTCGAAAATGTTTGTTATTTTAAGAAATAATTAAGAAGTTTGCTAGATACTAATTCAAAATAAATTCAAATGAAATTAAAATTACAATGGATCTATACACTCTTAGTAGTGTTGTCTGTGCAGTTTTCTTTTGCACAAGAACGAGTTATTACCGGAGTTGTTTCTGGTGATGCAGGAGTTATTCCAGGAGTAAACGTTGTTGTAAAAGGAGCAAAAACCAGTGCTCAAACAGATTTTGACGGAAGTTATTCTATTAAAGCAAAAACAGGGGACGTTCTTGTGTTCTCTTATGTAGGTATGTTAGATTTAACTGCTACAGTTGGAACGGCATCTACATTAAGCGTTACATTAAATGAATCGCAAAAAACGTTAGATGAAGTGGTAGTTGTTGCTTATGGTAAACAAAAAGCAAAAGCAATTGTTGGTTCGATTGCTACAATAGGTTCAGACGTACTTCAGACTCAACAAGCAACAAGTGTTTTGTCAGCTTTGCAGGGTAGTGTTGCGGGGGTAAGCGTAATTGCTGCAGGTGGACAGCCGGGTGAGAATCCTGTAATTCGTATTAGAGGTACTGGTTCTATCAATGCTTCGACTTCTCCTTTAGTTGTTTTGGATGGGGCTCCTTTTGGTGGAAATTTAAACGCAATAAGTGCGGATCAAATTGAAACAATCAGTGTTTTAAAAGATGCGTCTTCAACAGCTTTATATGGTTCAAGAGGATCAAATGGAGTAATTCTTATTACAACTAAAAGAGGAAAATTGAATTCTGCACCTAGAGTTAGTTTTACCACACAAGTTGGATTTGCTGACAATGCAGTTAAGTTACATGAGCTGTTAGGCTCTGATGATTATATGAAATATACATGGGAAGGTATCAGAAATACTAACCAATATGTTAATCTTCAAGCTCCGGCACTTGCGGGTACAAATGCATCAAACTCTTTAGTTTCCAGATTAGGTTATAATCCGTACACAGTTGCTCAACCTGTGGATGCCAATGGAAATTTAGTTACTACCAATAAAAAATGGGATACTAATTGGGAGGATTTATTATTGAACGATGCTGCTGTAAGAAAAGAGCATACGTTATCTCTTTCAGGAGGTAGTGATAACACAAGATATTTCTTTACATCCAATTATTTGTCTCAGGAAGGAAATGTTAAGACTTCAAAATTTGAACGTATGACCACTCGTTTAAGTATTGATACGAAGGTTAATGAGTGGCTTAAAGCTGGTGTAACAATGTTTTATTCAACATCGGATCAGAATTTCCCAACACAAAGCGGTTCAAGTTTTCAAAGCGCAGTACAGTGGATTTATACAATTCCATCTATATACCCGGCTTTCAGAAGAGATGGTGCTGGTGATTTAGTAACTGATGACAAGGGTAATACTATATATGATTATGGATCAGGAGCAACAGGTCAATTATTAAATGCTACCAGACCTCAATTAAGTACTGAAAATGCTCTTGGGGCGCTATATAATTACAAAATAGGATATAAGCGTGATAATTATACTGCAAATGCATATTTAGAATTTACATTAGCCAAAGATTTGACTTTTAAAACGAATTTAGCTTATGATAAATATTTATATGACAATTTTGAATATTCCAGTAACGAATTTGGTAATGCTGCAAGTGTAGGAGGAAGAGTTACTCAGAATAGAGATATTACCACTTCTGTCAATTTCTTTAATGGTCTGAACTATAAAAAATCGTTTGGAGATCATAATTTGTCAGCAGATTTAATCCAGGAAGCATATCAGTTTAAAATAGATGCTTTGGGAGCTCAGGGAGAAGGATATTTACCTGGTGTACAAGTTTTAGATGGTAGTACAACACCAACAAATGTGTCCGGATCTATTTCTGAAGAAAGAATATCTAGTTATTTGGCACGTTTAGCTTATAACTATAAAGAGAAATATTTCGTTGAAGGTTCTTATAGAAAAGATGGCTCTACAAGATTTAACAGGGATGTTAGATGGGGTGATTTTTATTCTGTTGGAGGATCTTGGTTAGTATCAGAAGAAAGCTTTTTGAAAGACAATACAATTCTTAGTGAATTAAAATTAAGAGCATCTTATGGAGAATTAGGAAATCAGAAAACTCTATATACTGCTACTGGTAATGCTAATTATTTTCCGGGACAACAAGCTTATGAAACAGGTTGGAATGAATTAACTAATACAGGGATTGTACTAGGAGGTGCGGTTGATAAACTACTTACGTGGGAAACAACAGCTACGATAGATTTTGGAGTAGATTTTGGTTTATTTAATAATAGAATAACAGGTACAGTAGATTATTATTCTAAAAAGAGTATTGATTTAATTAACAACAAGCCTACACCAGGTTCAACAGGAAATACTAATATTATTACGAACTTAGGATCACTTAAAAATTCAGGATGGGAATTTTCATTAAATAGTAAAAATGTTCAAACACCTAACTTTGTATGGAATACTGGATTGAATTTTTCTACTGAGAAAAATGAAATTACAGAACAGCCTCAGGCAAGTATTATTGTTGGTACAAAAAGATATGAAGTTGGTCGTTCATTGTATGAGTTTTACATACAGGATTGGGCAGGTGTAGATCCGGCAACCGGTTATGGAATGTGGTACAGAGATGTACTAGGAACTGATGGAAAACCAACAGGGGAAAGAGTAACTACCAAAACTTATGCTCAGGCTACAAGATATTATGTTGGTAAATCATCTTTACCAGACGTGACAGGAGGTTTTACCAACTATTTCAGATATAAAAATCTTGATATGAACATTTTGTTCAACTTTAGTGTTGGATCATATATTTATGATAGTAGTTATGCTGGTTTAATGGAAGGTTTCAAATCTCCTGGTAGAGCGGGTAGTCAGGATCTTGAAGGTCGTTGGCAGAAGCCCGGGGATGTTACAAATGTTCCTTTGTTCTTAGCTTCCAATAATGATTTTAATAGTCAGTCAACTCGTTTTTTATATAAAAATGATTACGTTAGACTTAAAGCATTAAATTTTGGATATAATTTTCCACAAAGTGTTCTTGACAAGACTAAGCTTTCTAAATTGAGATTGTATTTCCAGGGAGATAATTTATTGACGTTCCAATCTCATAAAGGAATTGATCCTGAACAAAATATTGGAGGTACTACCAATAGTAGATCTTACAATCTTAGGGTGATTTCTTTTGGTCTTAATATTGAATTTTAAAAATATATATATGAAAACTTTAATTTCAAAATTTTTCATTGCCATAACGGCATTGTTTATACTAGTGGGTTGTAGTGATGAATTTCTAGACGAACCGAAACCAACTAATACCGTTTCTGCAGATATTGCTTTTGGCTCTCGAGAAGGTACAGAGGCTTTGATTTCCGGAATAATGAGACGTTTCAGAGGACAGTATACCTCTACGGATGCAGCGGGTCTGAATTCTATGTTCTTTGCAAGAAGTGTAAAAGGAAATGACTTAATAGAAACAGACAACTGGTTTGGTTTTGATTATGCGAATGATAATCGTGAACCAACCTACAGGAGAACGACGTTTACCTGGAACTATTGTTTCTACATGATTAATCAGGCAAATACTTTAATTAACGGTGTTAACGCAAGTACTGCATTATCTGAAGGGGATAAAAAAGAATTAGCTGCATACGGTCATGCCTTAAGAGGGTTTTTCTATCATCAATTGGTAATGGAATTTGCTCCAACCTATTCTGCGGATATAAATTTTCCGGCACCGCCTATTTATACAGAGACCTCTTCAACTGGAAATCCAATGTCTACTGTTGGTGAAGTATATAAGTTAATTGTAGATGATTTAACAATTGCTGTTGATGGATTAACCGAAGACAGATTAGGAAAATCATATATCAATAAAAATGTTGCAAATGGAATCCTTGCGCAAGTATATCAGGTAATGGGTAACTGGGAAGGTGCTAAAAATGCTGCAATTGCTTGTTACGGAGGTGATCCTGAAGCAGTATTAGATGCAGAAAGCTACCGTTCCGGATTTGATGATATTGATAATGTTGAATGGATTTGGGGTAGTGCACAAACACCTGACCAATCTAATTATTATTGGAATGCACCAGCCGTTTTTATTGATCATAAAGGACCTTATGATGCAACTTATGTTAATAGAGATTTTGTAGCTTTGTTTTCTGCTACGGATGTCAGAGCTTATTTCGCAAGAAAGAGTGCTTCAATAACAGATATGAATGATCATAGATATTGGATAACGAATAAGTTTACTTTCTCTTTTGAAGGAGATAATGTAATTATCAGATCTCCTGAAATGATTTTGATTGAAGCTGAGGCAAAAGCAAGATTAGGAGATAACGGAGGAGCAAAAACTTTGCTTTATACCTTACAGTTAAACAGAGATGTAAATGCAATCGAATCGACTAATACCGGAGCTGCTTTGATAGAAGAAATTTTGGTAGAAAGAAGAAAAGAACTTTATGCTGAATGTGGTGTAGAGTGGTTTGATGCGAAACGTTTGAGAAGAGGTATTACCAGAACTGGTAACCACAGAATTGGAGCTGCCGGTAGTTTAACTGCAGACGACAAGAAATTTTTCTTAAAAATTCCACAGGCTGAAATTGATGCTAACCCATTTATTGAGGATGCTGTAAATGCAAACAGGTAATAAATAATTGCATAAAAATTTTTAAAGGCTGAGCTTGATTTACTTCAAGCTCAGTTTTTTTTAGACTATATCTGATTTAGATTTCTTGTAAAACAATTATTTTTAGGAATATGTTCAAAATATTTCACCACTCTCTGTCGTTTGCTTTAGGAGTGTTTATTTTTCTCTGCTATCTTTACGTTGCAAACTTATAATATGTTTTTTTATACGTTTTTATCTTTTACCTTTGCTCAGTAAATTTTTGCCGAAATAATTATCTATAAAGTGATCACATGAGAATATTCTTTTTTTTATATCTATTAGTAGTGCCTGCAGTATTGTTTTCTCAGGAAAAAAACACTCCTAAAAGCAGTTTGGATATGAATACAAAATATTCAAGTATTACGGATACGCTAAAAAAGAAAAAAGCTAAAATTGCGACCATAGATCAATATCAGATTATTACGCTGGAGCATGATACCACTTATGCCGATACCTCATTAACGTTAAAAAGTGCTTATAAGCAAAATTATCTCAGAAAAGATAATTTCGGACTTTTGCCCTTTTCTAATATTGGACAAACCTATAATACCTTACAATACAGTTTAACCGATTTCTCACCTTATCCTGAACTGGGTTTTAAGGGTAAACATTTTAATTTTCTCGAGGCGAACCAGATTCAGTATTATTCTGCAGCAACTCCTTTTACAGAACTGTTTTTTAATACAACAATCAATAAAGGGCAGAACGTAGATTCGTTTATTACGTTAAATACCTCAAAGAATCTTAATTTTTCTATGGCCTACAGAGGGTTGCGTTCAGAGGGAGATTATATCAATCAGTTGGCAAGTACAGGAAATTTCAGGTTTACTACAAGTTATTTTACAACAGATAGAAGATATGTTTTAAAGGCACATTACACCTATCAGGATATTTTAAATGAAGAAAATGGAGGAATCACAACACCCGAAGATTTCGAAAGCGGTGATAAGGATTTTAACAATCGTCAGCGATTACAGGTTTATTTAACAGATGCCAAATCCTTTTTAAAAGGAAGACGTTTATTTTTTGATCATGCCTTCAGAATTAATCCAAAAGAAGGAAACAATAATTTGTATGTGACACATCAGTTTAATTATGAAAATAAATTTTACGAATACAATCAGGCCACTGTTACTTCTACTGTAGATAACCGGTCTGTAAACCGGTTTGGAAATTCGTATCTGACAAGTGGAATAAACGATCAGACGCATTTCGAAAAATTATACAACAAAGCGGGTCTGGCTTATGAGAATTCACTTTTAGGAAAATTCAATTTCTTTATAGACGATTACAGATCGAACTATGAATATAACAGAGTGATACTTGATACAAACGGAGTTGTTGCCATTCCCAATAATCTTTACAGACAGATCAATAATGTTGGAGGGCAGTATGAATATCAGAAAAACAAATGGAATGGTCGATTTTTATATTCAAGATCCATCACCAATCAGTCACTGTCTGATTTAGATGCGAAATTAAGATATACTTTAAATGATAAAATCAAATTTGATTTTAGATATCAGAACATTAATAAACTGCCTAATAATAATTATAACTTATATCAAAGTAGTTTTATAAAATACAATTGGTCGAATAACTTTAAAAACGAAAAAATAAATTCAATTAGTGCTAATGTTTTTACCCCCTGGTTAAATGCTGAGGTACAATATTCAGTTTTAAAAGATCATTTATATTTTGAAGATGTTTCTAATCCTGCAGAAATTGCCGCTCAGACACAAATTGTAAATCCTGCCCAATATGGTAATGCGATCAATTATTTGTCTTTAAAAGCCAGCCGTGAGTTTAAATTTGGACCATTTGCATTAGACAATACACTTTTATACCAGAAAGTAGATCAGTCTGATTTAATTTTAAATGTTCCAGATTTTGTCACCAGAAATACATTCTATTACTCAAGTTACTTTTTTAAGAAAGCCTTATACATTCAGACCGGAATTACCTTTAATTATTTTACAGAATATTATGGGAATTCATATAATCCGGTTGTTGGAGAATTTTTTGTCCAGAACGATAAAAAAATTGGAAATTATGCCAACTTTGATTTCTTTGTAAATGGCCGAATTCGCCAGACCAGATTCTATTTAAAAGCCGAACACTTTAATGCTGCTTTTGCGCAAAATAATTATTACTCAGCTCCTGATAATCCCTATCGTGATTTTACAATCCGATTTGGTTTAGTTTGGAATTTCTTCCAATAAAAATCAGCATCTGTTTCAATTTTAAACCAAATATTAAATTCAAATAAAATGGACTTTTCAAAAAATATTTTAGAAACAATTGGTAATACGCCATTAGTAAAACTCAACAAAATTGTTGCTGAAATTGATGCGTTGGTATTAGCAAAAGTCGAAACTTTTAATCCCGGAAATTCTGTAAAAGACAGAATGGCCGTAAAGATGATTGAAGATGCTGAGGCTGATGGACGTTTGCAGCCAGGAGGAACTATTATTGAAGGTACTTCCGGAAATACAGGAATGGGATTAGCACTTGTAGCCATTATCAAAGGATATAAACTAATTTGTGTAATATCAGATAAGCAGTCAAAAGAAAAAATGGATATCCTGCGTGCTGTTGGCGCAAAAGTAGTAGTTTGCCCTACGGATGTTGAGCCTACCGATCCACGTTCTTATTACTCCGTTTCAAAGCGTTTAGCATCAGAAACACCTAATTCGTGGTATGTAAATCAATATGATAATATGTCCAATTCCTTGGCACATTATGAGCAGACGGGACCTGAAATCTGGAGGCAGACGGATGGAAAAATTACTCATTTTGTAGTAGGAGTGGGAACAGGAGGAACAATTTCGGGAGTAGGTAAATACTTAAAAGAGAAAAACCCAAACATTAAAATTTGGGGAATTGACACGTATGGTTCTGTCTTTAAAAAATACCATGAAACCGGAATTTTTGATGAAAATGAAATTTACTCGTATATCACCGAAGGAATAGGGGAAGATATCCTGCCTAAAAATGTTGACTTTTCTTTAATAGATGGCTTTACAAAAGTAACCGATAAAGATGCAGCGGTTTACACGAGAAAAATTGCACTTGAAGAAGCTATTTTTGTGGGGAATTCTGCCGGAGCCTGTATAAAAGGATTATTACAGCTTAAAGAACACTTTAAGCCTGAAGATGTAGTTGTAGTTCTTTTTCACGATTCAGGAAGCCGCTACGTAGGTAAAATGTTCAATGATGACTGGATGCGTGAGCGTGGCTTTTTGGAAGAAAATGTAACAAAAGCAGAAGATGTCATCAAAGATCATATCGATAAGGAACTGATTGTTGTTCGTACCGAAGAATTGGTTTCACATGCTATTGAGCGTATGCGTAAGTATAAAATTTCACAAATTCCGGTTGTAGATATCAATGGATTTGTAGGTTCTGTTGATGAAACAGATTTGTTTAGAAGTTATGTTGCAGATAAAAATGTAGCCGAAAAACCGATCAAAGAAGTAATGGGAAAACCTTTTCCTATTGTTAAAATGGGAACACCAATTGAGGAAGTTTCCAAATTATTTACCAAAGAAAATGACGCTGTACTGATTGAATTAGAAAACGGTAATCACCATATTATAACTAAATATGATATTATTGGATCTATAAAATAATAACACAGATAATAAAATTGCAATCCATAAATCTAATCTTTGAAAATTAGATTTATGGATTTTTTAGATTAAAAAGGAGAAGAGTATGAATTTTACAGCCATAGATTTTGAAACGGCAACCGCCTACCATCCCTGTTCTGTTGGAATCGTTACGGTAGAAAACGGAATAATTACAGATGAGTTTGTTACTTTAATAAAACCACCAAATAACGAATACAACCCCTTCACGATTCGCGTACATGGAATTTACCCGCGTGATACTGTAAATGCAAAGTCATTTTTGCAGGTGTATCCGGAGATCGAAAAAAGATTAAGAAATAAAGTAGTTGTCGCCCACAACGAAAGCTTTGATCGTAATGTCTTAATCAAATCAATGGCACTTCATGGCTTGCAGTATGAAGATTTGAATATTGCTGAAAAATGGGAATGTACAGTAAAAATTTACAAAGCAAAGGGATTAAAACCAACCAAGCTAAGTGATTGCTGCCGCGAAATGAATATTAAACTGAACCACCACGAAGCGCTTTCTGATGCGCGTGCCTGTGCTAAATTGTACCTGTTGAAATAATTTAGACAAATATATTTGTAAGATTAGTATTATTTTATTTATTTTTAAACTTTTATGAATTAATATAAAACTTTAAAAATGAAAGAAGACTTTCTCCATTATTTATGGAAGTTTAAGAAGTTTGAGACGCTGAATCTGCAGACGACTCAAAACGAATCCCTCACAATTATCAAAACAGGGAACTATTTAGAGTCTTCAGGACCTGATTTTTTTAATGCTCAGATTATAATTGGAAATCAGAAATGGGCGGGAAATGTCGAAATGCATTTAAAATCATCCGATTGGTACATCCACGGTCATGAAAGAGATGTGGCTTATGAAAATGTAATTTTACATGTAGTCTGGGAACACGATACGGAGATTTTCAGGCAAAACAATACGGAGATTCCTGTTTTGGTTTTGAAGGACTTTATTTCTCCTGACATACTTAATAATTATAATTTGTTAATGACGCCAAAATCATGGATATCTTGTGAAAAAGAAATTGCTCAAATCAATCCATTTGTTTTTAAAAACTGGCAGGAACGTTTGTTTTTTGAACGCTTAGAACGCAAATCAAAATTCATTTTTAATTTATTGGAAGAAACAAATCAGGATTGGGAAGCTGTTTTATTTTGTTTACTGGCGAAGAATTTTGGTTTAAATACAAATGGAAATACTTTTTTTCAAATCGCCCAATCTATCCCGTTTTCAATTATCAGAAAAGAAAGTTTTGAAACAGAAAATCTGGAAGCTTTACTTTTTGGAGGCTCCGGCTTATTAGATGCGGAAAAAGAAGATGTTTACTTTACAGATTTAAAAATCAGGTATTTTTATCTTTTAAATAAATACCAGTTGGTGAAAACCTATGCAGATCCGCTTGAGTTTTTTAAACATCGGCCCGATAATTTTCCAACGATCAGACTGTCTCAATTGGCCGCTTTATATAACAAACACCAAAATTTATTTTCTAAAATAGTGGAATTAAAATCGATTAAAAAAGTCTATGAATTGCTTACCGTTTCAGCCGGTTTATATTGGCAGAATCATTATCAGTTTGATAAACAAAGCCATAAAAAACCAAAAGTATTATCAAGAGCATTTATAGATCTAATAATTCTCAATACCGTAATTCCGCTTCAATTTGCTTATGCGCAAAAGAGAGGAGAACTTGTTTTCGAAGATTTGATTGATTTTATGAAGGAAGTGGCTCCGGAAAAAAACTCGATTATCGATAAGTTTGAATCTTTCAGATTGATATCAAAAAGCGCTTTTGATACACAAGTTTTACTACAGCTCAAAAATGAATATTGTAATCAGAAAGCCTGTCTAAAATGCGCCATTGGAATGGAATTATTAAAGAACAATTAGTTAATTAGAAAATTAGTTAATTAGATATTTGTACTTTTGCTTAAAGTCCAACATCTAATATCTAAATTAAGTATGTCTGCAGTTGTAAAGTTGAAATTCTTTTTGGAAAAATATGGTTTTCACGTATCCTCCAGGTTAGCAGATAAACTGGGTATGCGTGTAACAAGTGTACGATTGTTTTTTATCTACATTTCATTTGTAACCGTTGGGTTAGGCTTTGGAGTTTATTTAACCTTAGCCTTTTGGATTCGGTTAAAAGATTTAATCAGGGCAAAACGAACTTCTGTTTTTGATTTATAAAAAAAACTCCAAATGAAAATTTGGAGTTTTTTTATGAAGTACTAAAGAGAACTATTCGGTCTCTTGATTGTTAAGTTTTGATCTTTTTTTGCTGTATCCAAAATAAACAAGGATACCAATAGCCAACCATCCAAGTGAAAGTAATTGTGCATCTAAGCTCAAATTAATCATTAAATAGGTGTTGATTGAAATACCACAAACAGCAATTATTGGTAAAGCAGGAACTTTAAACGTTCGGGTTAACTGAGGTTGTTTTACTCTTAAGATCCAAACCGCAATACAAACCATTGTAAAGGCAAATAAAGTACCAAAACTAGTCATATCCGCCAGCTTATTAATAGGAGTAAAAGAAGCAACTACAGCAATAATACCACCCAAAATCATTAAGTTGGTTTTTGGAGTTCCTGAAAGCGGATTCACTTTTGAGAATACAGCAGGAATTAATCCGTCTTTAGACATTCCAAGGAAAATTCTTGACTGTCCCATAATCATTACCATTAATACTGAAACCAAACCAATAGTTGCAGCAATTGTGATAATAAAACCTGCCCAGCCTTGTCCTGCAATATCAAATGCGTATGCAACAGGTGCTTTTATAGCTTCAGGATATTTTCCTAGTGGATTAAAATCTTTATAATTCATCATTCCTGTTAATACTAAAGACACAAGAATATATAAAGTAGTACAAATTAGTAAAGAGGCGATAATAGCGAAAGGAACATCTTTTTTAGGATTAATAGCCTCCCCAGCTTGAGTAGAAACAGCATCAAAACCTACATAAGCAAAGAAAATTGCAGCAGCTCCCGATACAACTCCGCCTATTCCGTAAGCATTGTGTGTAGTTTCTTTTTCAATAATCTGAGTTGCAGCCGGAATAAATGGATGCCAGTTCGCAGTATCTATAAAGAACAGACCGGCAACAATTACAAATATTACTGCAGAAACTTTAAGAATAACAATCATGTTGTTTGCTTTGGCAGCACTTTTTGTTCCTTTTACAAGTAGTGAAATCACTAAAATAACGATACAAAAAGCAGGTAAATTCATAGAAAAACCTTCTCCGGAGTAACTGGCAGGGTCAGTTGTAAGCCATTCAGGAAGGTGAATATGAAACATTTTGAGTAGTTTGTTAAAGTACCCTGACCAGGATACCGCTACCGTCATGGATCCCATTGCGTACTCAAGAATAAGTCCCCAACCAATAATCCATGCAAAAATTTCTCCAATTGTACCATAAGCATATGCATATGCAGAGCCTTCAACAGGTAGAATAGAGGCAAACTCAGAATAACAAAGAGCTGCAAAAACACAGGCAATACCTGCAATAATGAAAGAAAGCGCTAACGCAGGACCAGCATGATAATAAGCTCCGGTACCAGTAAGTACAAAAATTCCTCCACCAATAATGGCACCAACTCCAATGGCAGTTAGGCTCCATTTTCCCAGAACCCTTTTTAAATCACTTTTTTTCATATCCGCTTCAAAAGCAGATATTGGTTTAACTCGCATAATTGACATACTATAATAGTGGTTTATTGTTATTAAGTTCCAAATGTATTGTTTTTTATAAAAAATAAAAACAATTATATAATTTTAAGTTATAAAATGTTTAAGATTTATATTTAATAAGGAAAAACTAACAGCTATTGCTCGAAATCATTCATCACTTTTATTCCTATTTGCTAACTGAAAAAAGTGTTAAAAATAATTTTTTACTACTTTTCTTAATAAAATCAGCTTTTTTTTGATTTAATTTAGACCTCACAACAGTTAGAAAATTATCTATACATGAGTTTTAAATCTTTAGGAATCTATTTTAAGTTTACAAAACAACAACGAATTGGAATTTTTACACTTTTTATAATAATTATCGGTTTACAGGCGATTTATTTTTGTGTTAATTTCACTTCGGCAGAAAAATATTTTCCTGAAAAAGAGAAATGGCTGGCAGTACAGAGCGAGATCGATGCTCTGAAAAAAGAAAAATATAAAAACAAACCACAAGTTTATTTATTCAATCCGAATTTTATTTCAGATTATAAAGGCTACAAACTCGGAATGTCTGTAGATGAGATTGACAGATTGATGGCTTTTCGCAAAGAAAACAAATATGTAAATTCGGCAGAAGAGTTTCAGCAGGTCACAAAAATTTCAGATTCCTTATTAAATGTCATTTCGCCCCTTTTTAAATTCCCGGAATGGGTGACGAATAAAAAAACCTTAGTAAGTAATAAAAAGGAGTATACAGGATATGAAAAGCACAAAAGTCAGACTTTCGTCAAAAAAGAAAAAAAAGCATTACAAGATATAAATCAGGCTACACAGGAAGATTTGGTCAAAATATTTGGAGTGGGTGAAGCCCTGTCACTACGAATATTAAAGCAGAAAGAAATTTTGGGAGGTTTTGTTTCAATGGAACAGCTTAGTGAAGTTTGGGGACTTTCTCCTGAAGTTCTATATGAATTAAATACCAATTTCAGGATTTATTCCCTTCCCAATTTTAAAAAGATACCAATAAATGACGCGTCTTTAAAAGAATTATCGCAGTTCCATTATTTCAAATACGGATTGGCAAAACAAATCATTACGTACAGAAGTATGAATGGAGATTTTAAAAATATTGAGGATTTAGCAAAAATTAAAGGTTTTCCTGTTGATAAAGCAAAAATAATTAGTTTATATTTGGAGTTCTAAAAAAAAACTGACTACAATGAATTTTGATTATAACGAAACACAGTCGATGATTGCACAATCGATAAAGGAATTTGCAGAAAAAAATATCAGACCTAATATAATGGAATGGGACGAAGCTCAGATCTTTCCGGTTCCCTTGTTTAAAAAATTAGGAGAAATGGGATTTATGGGCGTATTAGTGCCGGAAGAATATGGTGGAAGTGGTTTAGGATATCACGAATACATTACAGTTGTTGAAGAAATTTCGAAAGTAGATCCTTCTATTGGTTTATCCGTTGCGGCGCATAACTCACTTTGTACAAATCATATTTTGACTTTTGGAAATGAAGAACAAAAGAAAAAATGGCTGCCGAAGTTAGCAACTGCAGAATTTATTGGTGCCTGGGGTTTAACAGAACACAATACGGGTTCTGATGCCGGCGGCATGAATACTACCGCCGTTAAGGATGGTGATTCCTGGGTTGTAAATGGTGCTAAGAATTTTATCACACACGCTATTTCGGGTGATGTTGCCGTGGTGATTGTTCGTACAGGAGAAAAAGGAGACTCGAAAGGAATGACTGCTTTTGTTTTTGAAAAAGGAATGAGCGGATTTACATCTGGTAAAAAAGAAAATAAATTGGGAATGCGGGCCAGTGAAACAGCCGAATTGGTTTTTGACAACTGCCGTGTGCCGGATGCCAACAGATTAGGAGAAGTGGGTCAGGGTTTTATTCAGGCAATGAAAGTATTGGATGGAGGCCGAATTTCGATTGGAGCTTTATCGTTAGGAATTGCAAAAGGAGCTTATGAGGCCGCATTAAAATATTCGAAAGAAAGATATCAGTTTGGACAGCCAATTAGTAGTTTTCAGGGGATATCATTTAAATTAGCCGATATGGCAACTGAAATTGAGGCTTCGGAATTGTTATTGCATAAAGCTGCTTTCCTGAAACAAGAACATAGACCCGTTACTACATTGGGGGCAATGGCTAAAATGTATGCTTCGGAAGTTTGTGTAAAAGTGGCGAATGAAGCGGTTCAGATTCATGGTGGTTACGGATATACAAAAGACTTTCCTGTTGAGAAATTTTATCGTGATTCTAAATTATGTACCATAGGAGAGGGAACAACAGAAATTCAGAAATTAGTTATATCCAGAAATTTACTGAAAGAGTAAAGAGTAAAGAATTTACGATAAGATCTATACTCTGTATTCCATGTTCTTTTTTCTTTAAAAAAAATCATAATTCATAACTCATAATTCAAAATTAATATATACTTTTGCACCCTTAACGAAGGGAGGTGTCTATATTATGTTAATTATACCAATTAAAGACGGAGAAAATATCGATAGAGCATTAAAGCGCTATAAAAGAAAATTTGATAAAACAGGAACTGTTCGTCAACTAAGAGCACGTACTGCTTTTATTAAGCCTTCTGTTGTCAAAAGAGCTCAAATTCAAAAAGCTGCTTACATTCAAAACATGAGAGATGGTTTAGAAAGTTAGTATTAGCCTTTCAAAATAATTACCGTTAGTCATCAAAAAGTTATAACTTTGATGCTAACGGTTTTTTTATGCTTAATTGGCAGTGTTTTTCTGGTGTTAATGTTTTTAAAACGGTGTTGAGCAAGGTTGTGTTTTTGTTTATAATATATATAAGTACAGGATTCTTATGAAGACAAATAAAGAAGCATTTCGGGATTATCTTCAATTAGAGAAGAAATATTCGCCTCATACGGTTCATGCTTATTTAAATGATATTTTATTTTTTGAAATGTTCAATAAAACTCATTTTGAACAGGAAGGTATAGAGCAGGCGCATTACAGTCAGGTCAGGAGTTGGATTGTTTCTTTGGTTGATCAGGATATTGCTAATGTTTCTGTAAATAGAAAAATAGCTTCATTAAAGGCATATTACAGATTTCTTTTAAAAATCAAGCAGATAGAAATAAATCCCATGTTAAAGCATAAGGCATTAAAAACGCCTAAAATTATTCAGATTCCGTTTTCTGAAAAAGAACTTACTGATTTGATGGAAGCGGTTGACAATCCGGTTGGTTTTGAGGAAATACGCAATAAATTAATTGTTGATTTGTTTTATACAACAGGAATACGAAGAGCGGAGCTGATACATTTAATGGTTTCTAATGTTGATTTATCGTCGAATGTAATTAAGGTTTTGGGAAAGAGGAATAAGGAGCGTATAATTCCGATTCTTCCGGTTATTGCGGAGCAGTTTAAATTGTATTTAAGTGAAAGGGTTTCTGTTGAAAAAATCGTTGATGAGGATTATTTTTTTATTTCTAAAAAAGGATTAAAATTAAGTGAATCTTTTGTGTATCGATTAATAAATTCATACTTTAGTAAAGTCTCTGAAAAGGTAAAAAAAAGTCCTCATGTCCTCAGGCATACTTTTGCGACTCATTTATTGAATAACGGAGCAGATTTAAATTCAGTTAAAGAATTATTAGGGCATTCCAGCTTGGCGTCAACACAGGTTTATACTCATAATAGTCTGGCAGAGCTTAAAAAAGTATACGGTAAGGCGCATCCAAGGAATAAATAGTAATTCTTAATGTTTAACCCTAAAATTTATATTATGAAGGTAGATGTTCATGCAGTTAACTTTACTGTTGACAGAAAGTTGGTAGATTTTATTCAGGAAAGAATGGATAAATTGGAAAAATACTACGATCGTGTGGTTTCGGCAGATGTTTTTTTAAAAGTTGAAAGAACGAGTGATAAGGAAAATAAGGCGGTAGAGATAAAGATTCATGTTCCTGGGGATGATTTTTTGGTTAAAAAGCAGTGCAAAACTTTTGAAGAAGCGGTGGAGCTTTCGGCAGAATCTTTAGAACGTTTGCTGGTAAAAAGGAAAGAAAAAATAAGAACGCACATATAATTAAAATTTTTTTCAAAAAATGTTTTGATTCAAAGATAAAATAGCTACATTTGCAGTCCGTTAGAAATAGCGGACTTTTTTAATGTTATTGCCAGCGTAGCTCAGTTGGCTAGAGCAGCTGATTTGTAATCAGCAGGTCGTGGGTTCGAGTCCCTCCGCCGGCTCAAAAAAAGGTTTCAAATGCGATTTGAAACAGGTTCTTTTAAAATAATGGAATTTTAAAAAATTAGGGGAGATACTCAAGCGGCCAACGAGGGCAGACTGTAAATCTGCTGTGTAAACTTCGCAGGTTCGAATCCTGCTCTCCCCACAAAATGAATTTTTAGATTGTGTTTTTCGGATTTTGTGTTTGAATAAAACAAAAATGCTGAATTAGACTCTTAAATCAAGGATTCTGCCGGTGTAGCTCAGGGGTAGAGTGCTTCCTTGGTAAGGAAGAGGTCTCGGGTTCAATTCCCGACATTGGCTCAAGTAAGTAGGAAATTGAAAATTAATATATAACTAAGATTAAAAATTAAGTAAAATGGCAAAGGAGAATTTTAATCGTTCCAAACCGCACTTAAACATAGGTACAATTGGACACGTGGATCACGGAAAAACTACATTAACTGCAGCAATTACAAAAGTATTGTCTGATGCTGGTTACTGTCAAGCAAAATCGTTTGATCAAATCGATAACGCTCCAGAGGAGAAAGAAAGAGGTATTACTATTAATACATCACACGTAGAGTATGAAACAGCTAATCGTCACTACGCTCACGTTGACTGTCCAGGTCACGCGGATTACGTAAAGAACATGGTTACTGGTGCTGCTCAAATGGACGGAGCTATCTTGGTAGTTGCTGCTACAGATGGTCCAATGCCACAAACTCGTGAGCACATCCTTTTAGGTCGCCAGGTTGGTATTCCTAGAATGGTAGTTTTCATGAACAAAGTAGACATGGTTGATGACGCTGAGTTATTAGAGCTTGTTGAAATGGAAATCAGAGATTTATTATCTTTCTACGAATATGATGGAGATAATGGTCCTGTTGTTCAAGGTTCTGCTTTAGGAGGATTGAATAATGATCCTGCTTGGGTTCCTAAAATTATTGAATTGATGGAAGCTGTAGATTCTTGGATCGAAGAGCCAGTTCGTGATACTGCAAAACCATTCTTGATGCCAGTTGAGGATGTATTTACAATTACTGGTCGTGGAACTGTTGCTACAGGTCGTATCGAAACTGGTATTGCTAATACAGGTGATGCTGTTGAAATCATTGGTATGGGAGCTGATAAATTAACTTCTACTATTACAGGAGTTGAGATGTTCCGTAAAATCCTTGACAGAGGTGAAGCTGGAGATAACGTAGGTTTGTTGTTAAGAGGTGTTGATAAAGAATCTATCAAAAGAGGAATGGTTATCATTAAGCCAGGATCAGTAAAACCACACGCTACTTTCAAAGCTGAGGTTTATATCTTGAAAAAAGAAGAAGGTGGACGTCACACTCCATTCCATAATAACTACCGTCCACAGTTCTACGTACGTACAACTGACGTAACAGGAGTTATTACTTTACCAGAAGGAGTAGAGATGGTAATGCCAGGAGATAACTTGACTATCAATGTTGCTTTGTTAAGCCCAATCGCAATGAGCGTAGGTTTACGTTTTGCTATCCGTGAAGGTGGTAGAACTGTAGGTGCAGGTCAGGTGACTGAAATCGTAGGATAATCCTATAAAAAAAAACTATAAAAAGCCAGTTGATTTTCTTAACTGAAATCACTGGCTTTTAATTACGGGCGTAGTTCAAGGGTAGAATAGCGGTCTCCAAAACCGTTGATGGGGGTTCGAATCCCTCCGCCCGTGCAATATAAAATATATCAAATGACAAAAGTTACTAATTATTTATCAGAGGCTTTCGAAGAGTTGAAGTCAAATGTTACTTGGCCTGCTTGGGCTGAGGTTCAAAAATTGACAATTGTTGTGGCTGTATTTTCGGTTTTATTCGCCTTGGCAACATGGGGAGTAGACGAATTTTTTGCAAAAGCTTTGGCTGGATTTTTTAACTGGTTAAAAGGATAATTTTTTTGTGATGGCAGATAATAATGTGAAAAAATGGTATGTGGTTAGAGCTGTAAGCGGACAAGAAAATAAAGTCAAAGCTTATATCGAAACTGAAATTGCCAGACTAGGTATGGGTGATTATGTTTCCCAAGTTTTAGTGCCTACAGAAAAAGTAGTTACTGTAAAAGAAGGAAAGAAAATGTCTAAGGATAAAGTTTATTTTCCTGGATATGTTATGATCGAAGCCAACTTGATTGGTGAGATACCTCATATTATTAAGTCTATTACTAGTGTAATCGGATTTTTAGGTGAGATTAAAGGAGGGGAACCTGTTCCTTTGAGACTTTCTGAAGTAAATCGTATGTTAGGAAAAGTAGATGAGTTAGCTGTAAATACAGATACTCGCGCTATTCCGTTTAACTTAGGTGAAACTGTTAAAGTGATCGATGGTCCTTTTAACGGGTTTAATGGTACGGTTGAAAAAATCAATGAAGAAAAGCGTAAACTTGAAGTAATGGTTAAGATTTTCGGAAGAAAAACACCATTGGAATTGAGTTTTATGCAAGTTGAAAAAGTATAATTTTTGTTACATCTATAATAACCACCACAGTCGCTTCCAATGATTATGGTGTTAAATTTTTTAAAAAATGGCTAAAGAAATTAGTAAGGTAGTTAAACTACAAGTTAAGGGAGGTGCTGCGAATCCGTCGCCACCGGTTGGACCTGCTTTAGGAGCTGCTGGGGTTAATATCATGGAGTTCTGTAAGCAGTTCAATGCTAGAACACAAGATAAACCTGGCAAAATATGCCCAGTACAAATTACTGTGTATAAAGACAAATCATTTGATTTTGTTGTAAAAACTCCTCCAGCTGCTGTCCAATTATTGGAAGCTGCAAAGCTAAAGTCTGGATCAGGTGAACCAAATCGTAAAAAAGTAGCTAGTGTTACTTGGGACGTTATCAAAGCTATTGCTGAAGATAAAATGGTAGATCTAAATGCATTCACAATCGAATCTGCAATGAGCATGATCGCTGGAACTGCTAGATCTATGGGTATAACTGTATCAGGAGATGCTCCTTTTTAATTAAGAGAAAGAAATGGCAAAATTAACAAAAAAGCAAAAAGAGGCTGCTTCAAAAATTGAAAAGAACAAACTATACTCTTTGAAAGATGCAGCTGCATTGATTAAAGTTATAGCTTCTGCAAAATTTGATGAGTCTGTTGATATCGCAGTTCGTTTGGGTGTAGATCCAAGAAAAGCGAATCAAATGGTTAGAGGTGTAGTTACATTACCTCACGGAACAGGTAAAGACGTTAAAGTACTAGCATTAGTTACTCCGGATAAAGAAGCTGAAGCTAAAGAAGCTGGAGCTGATTATGTAGGTCTTGACGATTATTTACAAAAAATTAAAGATGGTTGGACAGATGTTGATGTTATTATCACTATGCCGGCTGTTATGGGTAAATTAGGTCCATTAGGTCGTATTTTAGGACCTAGAGGTTTAATGCCAAACCCTAAAACAGGTACTGTAACTATGGATGTTGCAAAAGCTGTTGCAGAGGTTAAAGCTGGTAAAATTGACTTTAAAGTTGATAAAACTGGTATCGTACATGCAGGAATTGGTAAAGTTTCTTTTGGAGCTGAGCAAATTTATGACAATGCACACGAAATTATTCAAACATTAATCAAACTTAAACCAACTGCTGCTAAAGGTACCTACATTAAAGGTATTCACCTTACAAGCACTATGAGTCCTGCAATTGCATTGGACCCTAAAGCAGTATAATTGGTAGTTAATAATTTTTAGTATGACTAGAGAAGAAAAATCAATCGCGATTGAAGATTTAACTGCACAGTTAGCTGGTACAAATATTATTTATGTATCTGATATTTCTGGATTAAATGCAGAAACAACTTCAAGCTTAAGAAGAGCTTGCTTTAAAGCAGGTATTAAATTAGAGGTTGTAAAAAATACTTTGCTTGCAAAAGCAATGGAAGCTTCTGCTAATGACTATGGTGATTTACCTTCAGTATTGACTGGTAATAGTGCTATTTTTATTTCAGATATTGCAAATGCACCTGGAAAAATAATTAAAGATTTCAGAAAAAAATCAGCTAAACCTTTATTAAAAGGAGCTTATATAAATTCTGAAATTTATATTGGAGATGATCAATTAGATGCGTTAGCAACTATTAAATCTAAAGAAGAACTTCTTGGAGAACTTATTGGATTGTTACAATCACCAGCTCAAAGAATTATTTCTGCTCTTCAAAACAAGTTTGCTGGAGAAGAATCAGAAGCAGCAACTGAGGAAGCATAATATAAAAGACTATTGTCTTTTGTGTTAATAAATTCGCACACACAAATAAATTATAATTTTACAAATCATTTTAAACGATAGAAAAAATGGCAGATTTGAAACAATTCGCAGAACAATTAGTTAACCTAACAGTTAAAGAAGTTAACGAATTAGCAACAATATTAAAAGATGAGTATGGTATCGAGCCTGCTGCTGCAGCTGTAGTAGTTGCTGCTGGTGGTGGAGAAGGTGCTGCTGAAGAAGCACAAACTGAATTTACAGTAGTATTAAAAGAAGCTGGTGCTTCTAAATTAGCTGTTGTAAAATTAGTTAAAGAACTTACAGGTTTAGGTTTGAAAGAAGCTAAAGATGTAGTTGACGGTGCTCCAAGTAACGTTAAAGAAGGTGTTTCTAAAGAAGAGGCTGAAGGTCTTAAAAAATCATTAGAAGAAGCTGGAGCTGTAGTTGAGCTTAAATAATTCAACTCAGTTTTAAGAACTAGGTTTAGGTCTTGAGTGAACGCTCAATGGCCTAAACCATTTTTCGTATAATAAAATATATCAAGTTTTATTATCAAATAGTTTAAAATACGAAAAAGTTTTTGATCAATACGAAGAAAAAAAATTGAACTGAATTTTACCAGTTTATTTTTAAAGATGTATTGATTATAATAAGAAAGTATAGATTAAACAATGTGTTTTTACACAAAAAATTACTTTTTTTTAATCAAAATTTTGTCCATTGATGATAACAAATCAGACTGAAAGATTGAATTTTGCCTCTACAAAAAATATTCCTGACTATCCGGATTTCTTAGATGTTCAGGTTAAATCTTTTAAAGATTTTTTTCAATTAGAAACTAAATCTGACGAAAGAGGCAACGAAGGGTTGTACAACACCTTCATGGAAAACTTTCCAATTACAGATACAAGAAACAACTTTGTATTGGAATTCCTAGATTATTTTGTTGATCCGCCACGTTATACAATTCAAGAATGTATAGAGAGAGGTCTTACGTATAGTGTGCCTTTAAAAGCCAGGTTAAAACTATACTGTACTGATCCAGAACACGAAGATTTTGAAACTATTGTACAAGATGTTTATCTTGGAACAATACCTTATATGACTCCAAGCGGTACTTTTGTTATCAATGGTGCTGAGCGTGTAGTAGTATCTCAACTACACCGTTCTCCTGGGGTTTTCTTTGGTCAGTCATTCCACGCAAATGGAACAAAACTTTATTCTGCCAGAGTAATTCCTTTTAAAGGTTCCTGGATAGAATTCTCTACAGATATCAACAGCGTAATGTACGCTTATATCGATAGAAAGAAAAAATTACCGGTTACAACTTTGTTCCGTGCAATTGGATTCGAAAGAGACAAGGATATCCTTGAGATTTTCGACCTTGCTGAAGAAATTAAAGTTTCTAAAACAGGTATTAAAAAATATATTGGAAGAAGACTTGCTGCACGTGTATTGAACACCTGGCACGAGGATTTCGTTGATGAAGATACCGGTGAGGTAGTTTCTATCGAACGTAACGAAATCATCCTTGATAGAGATACTATTATCGATAAAGATAATGTTGAAGAAATCATCGATTCTAACGTTAAATCTATTTTGTTACACAAAGAGGATAATAATCAGGCAGATTATGCTATTATCCACAATACATTACAAAAAGATCCAACAAACTCTGAAAAAGAAGCTGTAGAGCACATTTACCGTCAGTTGCGTAACGCTGAACCGCCTGATGAGGAAACTGCTCGTGGTATTATAGATAAATTGTTCTTCTCTGATCAACGTTATAACTTAGGTGAAGTTGGTCGTTACAGAATGAACAAAAAACTTGGTTTAGATATCCCAATGGAAAAGCAAGTGCTTACCAAAGAAGATATCATTACCATTGTAAAATATTTGATCGAATTGATCAACTCTAAAGCAGAGATTGATGATATTGATCACTTATCAAACCGTCGTGTTAGAACAGTTGGAGAACAATTGTCTCAACAATTCGGTGTTGGTTTAGCACGTATGGCAAGAACTATTCGTGAGAGAATGAACGTTAGAGATAACGAGGTGTTTACACCAATCGATTTGATTAATGCTAAAACATTATCATCGGTTATCAACTCTTTCTTTGGTACGAACCAGTTGTCTCAATTTATGGATCAAACGAATCCATTAGCTGAGATTACACACAAGAGAAGATTATCTGCACTTGGACCTGGTGGACTTTCGAGAGAGAGAGCTGGTTTTGAGGTTCGTGACGTTCACTATACACACTATGGCCGTTTATGTCCGATTGAAACTCCGGAGGGACCAAACATTGGTTTGATTTCATCTCTTGGTGTTTATGCAAAAGTTAACGGAATGGGTTTCATCGAAACTCCATACCGTAAAGTTACAAATGGTGTAGTTGATTTAGAAAGTACTCCTATATATTTAAGTGCTGAAGAAGAAGAAGGAAAAATGATTGCTCAGGCGAACATTGAAATGGATGCTTCAGGTAAAATTACAGCTAGCAATGTTATTGCTCGTGAGGAAGGTGACTTCCCGGTTGTTGAGCCATCAGCAGTACATTATACAGACGTTGCTCCTAACCAGATTGCTTCGATTTCGGCTTCATTAATTCCTTTTCTGGAACATGATGATGCGAATAGAGCCTTGATGGGATCTAACATGATGCGTCAGGCGGTTCCTTTGATCCGTCCGGAAGCACCAATCGTTGGTACAGGTTTAGAGCGTCAGGTAGCTTCAGACTCCAGAGTATTGATTAATGCTGAAGGAGATGGAACTGTAGAATATGTAGATGCTAATATCATTACTATCAAATACGACCGTACTGAAGATGAAAGAATGGTTAGTTTTGATGCTGATGAGAAAACTTACAACTTAATTAAATTTAGAAAAACCAATCAGGGAACAAGTATCAACCTGAAGCCAATCGTAAGAAAAGGTGACAGAGTTAGTCTTGGTCAGGTATTATCAGAAGGATATGCTACTCAAAATGGTGAATTAGCTTTAGGTAGAAACTTAAAAGTTGCGTTCATGCCATGGAAAGGGTATAACTTTGAGGATGCGATTGTAATTTCAGAGAAAGTAGTTCGTGATGATATTTTTACTTCTATCCACGTTGATGATTATTCATTAGAGGTTAGAGATACTAAGTTAGGAAATGAAGAGTTAACAAACGATATTCCTAACGTTTCTGAAGAAGCTACTAAAGATTTAGATGAAAACGGTATGATCAGAATTGGAGCAGAGGTTAAGCCTGGCGACATTCTAATCGGAAAAATTACACCAAAAGGAGAATCAGATCCAACTCCGGAAGAGAAATTGCTTCGTGCAATCTTCGGGGATAAAGCGGGTGATGTAAAAGATGCTTCATTAAAAGCTTCTCCATCTTTACACGGTGTAGTTCTTGACAAAAAATTATTTGCAAGGGCCGTAAAAGATAAACGTAAACGTACTCAGGATAAAGATGCTTTGGGCGCTTTAGAAATGGAATTCGAAACTAAATTTGTTGAATTAAAAGACAGATTGGTAGAGAAATTGTTCCTGATCGTTAACGGAAAAACATCTCAGGGTGTAATGAATGATTTGGGTGAAGAAGTTTTACCAAAAGGTAAAAAATATACTCAGAAAATGCTTTACGCAGTAGAAGATTTTGCTCACTTAAGCAAAGGTCAATGGGTTGCTGATGACGCTACAAATAAAATGGTTAATGATTTAATTCACAACTATAAAATTAAGCTGAACGACTTACAAGGATCTTTAAGAAGAGAAAAATTCACTATTACAGTTGGTGATGAATTACCATCCGGAATCCTGAAATTGGCGAAAATTTATATCGCTAAAAAACGTAAACTGAAAGTTGGGGATAAAATGGCAGGACGTCACGGTAACAAAGGTATTGTTGCAAGAATCGTTCGTCATGAAGATATGCCTTTCCTTGAAGACGGAACACCAGTTGATATCGTATTGAATCCACTTGGGGTACCTTCACGTATGAACATTGGTCAGATTTATGAAACTGTTCTTGGATGGGCCGGACAAAATTTAGGTAGAAAATTTGCTACTCCAATTTTTGATGGTGCTTCTTTAGATCAAATTAATGAATTAACTGATGAAGCTGGAGTACCACGTTTCGGACACACCTATCTTTATGATGGTGGTACTGGAGAGCGTTTCCATCAGGCAGCAACTGTGGGTGTAATTTACATGCTTAAATTAGGACACATGGTTGATGATAAGATGCACGCACGTTCTATCGGACCATACTCATTAATTACGCAACAACCTCTTGGAGGTAAAGCGCAATTTGGAGGTCAGCGTTTTGGAGAGATGGAGGTTTGGGCACTTGAAGCTTATGGAGCATCAAGTACGCTACGTGAAATCTTAACAGTTAAATCGGATGACGTTATTGGTAGAGCTAAAACTTACGAAGCTATCGTTAAGGGAGAGTCTATGCCAGAACCAGGTTTGCCGGAATCATTCAATGTATTGATGCACGAATTGAAAGGTCTTGGACTAGACATTCGTTTAGAAGAATAAATAAAAGTTATCAGTTGCGGTCTCAGTATTCAGTTTAAACTGAACGCTGGGACTCAAACTGTTTACCAGAATTAAAGTTTTTAGGATTTATACCCGTAACCCGTTCCGATTTTTTATTGAAACTAAAGTTTTATAATTAGCACTTCAGAATTAGTCTGAAGTTTAGAGAAGTAATCCGAGGTAGTGTTTAAGTCGAAAGTTTGAAAGTTAAAAAGTCGAAAGTCATTCGTGATTTAAAAATTTTATGACATTTGAGTTTAGACTAGATGAAAATCAATTTTTTAATTGCAAATAAATCAATAGTAAAAACTATGATGAATAATAGAAATAATAATAAAGATAAGAATCCGGTAAAAAGATTTAACAAAATCTCTATTGGATTAGCTTCACCTGAATCTATCTTGAAAGAGTCAAGAGGAGAGGTTTTAAAGCCGGAAACAATCAACTACAGAACACACAAACCTGAAAGAGACGGACTTTTCTGCGAAAGAATCTTCGGACCTGTTAAGGATTTTGAATGTGCTTGTGGTAAATATAAAAGAATTCGTTACAAAGGGATCATCTGTGACCGTTGTGGTGTTGAAGTTACAGAGAAAAAAGTACGTAGAGACAGAGTAGGACACATCAATCTTGTTGTGCCAATTGCTCATATCTGGTATTTCCGTTCTCTTCCAAACAAAATTGGTTATATCCTTGGTCTTCCGTCTAAGAAATTAGATATGATCATTTACTACGAAAGATATGTAGTAATTCAGGCTGGTATTGCTAAAAATGCAGATGGAGAATCATTACAAAGATTAGATTTCTTAACTAAAGAAGAATATTTGAATATTTTAGATACTCTTCCACAGGAAAACCAATATTTAGATGATTTTGATCCAAATAAATTTGTTGCCAAAATGGGAGCAGAATGTATTATGGATTTATTGGCACGTATTGACTTAGACGAGTTATCTTACCAACTAAGACACAGCGCTAATAACGAAACATCTAAACAACGTAAAACGGAAGCTCTAAAAAGATTACAGGTTGTTGAGTCTTTCCGTGAGTCTAACTTAAACCGCGAAAACCGTCCGGAATGGATGATTATGAAAGTGGTTCCTGTTATTCCACCGGAATTACGTCCGCTTGTACCACTTGATGGAGGTCGTTTTGCAACTTCAGATTTAAATGACTTATACCGTCGTGTAATCATCCGTAACAACCGTTTGAAAAGATTAATGGAGATTAAAGCTCCTGAAGTTATCTTAAGAAACGAAAAACGTATGTTGCAGGAATCTGTAGATTCATTATTTGATAACACTCGTAAAGCTTCTGCTGTTAAAACAGAATCTAACAGACCATTAAAATCATTATCAGATTCCTTAAAAGGTAAGCAGGGACGTTTCCGTCAAAACTTACTTGGAAAACGTGTGGATTATTCTGCCCGTTCGGTAATTGTTGTTGGTCCTGAATTAAAATTATTCGAATGCGGATTGCCAAAAGATATGGCATCTGAATTATACAAGCCTTTCGTAATCCGTAAATTGATTGAAAGAGGTATTGTTAAAACAGTAAAATCTGCTAAGAAAATCATAGACAAAAAAGAGCCTGTAGTTTGGGATATCCTTGAAAATGTAATTAAAGGTCACCCGGTATTACTTAACCGTGCTCCTACGTTGCACAGACTTGGTATTCAGGCTTTCCAGCCAAAATTAATTGAAGGAAAAGCAATCCAGTTGCACCCATTAGTATGTACGGCTTTCAACGCCGATTTTGATGGGGATCAGATGGCAGTTCACTTACCATTAGGACCAGAGGCTATTCTAGAGGCACAATTATTAATGTTGGCTTCTCACAATATCCTTAACCCTGCAAATGGTGCGCCAATTACTGTACCTTCTCAGGATATGGTCTTGGGTCTATATTATATGACCAAAGAACGTATCTCTACACCAGAACATGTAATTTTAGGTCAGGACTTAATTTTCTATTCTGCTGAAGAAGTAAATATTGCATTAAACGAAGGAAGATTAGAATTGAATGCCCGTGTGAAAATTAGAGCAAAAGATTTTAATGAAGCCGGAGAATTAGTGTACAAAATTATCCAGACAACTGCAGGACGTGTATTATTTAACGAAGTAGTACCTGAAGCAGCCGGATATATCAATGATGTATTGACTAAGAAAAACCTTAGAGATATTATTGGACACATTTTAAGTGTGACCAATGTACCTACTACTGCTGCTTTCTTGGACAATATGAAAGATATGGGTTATAAATTTGCCTTTAGAGGAGGTTTATCATTCTCTCTTGGTGATATTAGAATTCCAGAGCAAAAAACAAAATTAATTGCAGATGCCAGAGAGCAAGTTGAAGGTATTTCTGTGAATTATAACATGGGTCTTATTACCAATAACGAACGTTACAACCAGGTTATTGACGTATGGACTTCAGCAAATGCTCAATTGACAGAGTTGGCAATGAAAAATATTAGAGAAGACCAACAAGGTTTCAACTCTGTATATATGATGCTTGACTCTGGAGCAAGGGGTTCCAAAGAACAGATTCGTCAGTTAACCGGTATGCGTGGTTTGATGGCTAAGCCTAAAAAATCTACTGCTGGTGGTGGTGAGATTATTGAAAACCCGATTCTTTCTAACTTTAAGGAAGGTCTTTCGATTCTTGAGTATTTCATTTCTACTCACGGTGCTCGTAAAGGTCTTGCGGATACGGCTCTTAAAACTGCCGATGCCGGATACTTGACAAGAAGACTTCATGACGTTTCACAAGATGTTATTGTTAACATCGAAGATTGTGGAACTTTAAGAGGTGTTGAAGTATCTGCTTTGAAGAAAAATGAAGAAATTGTTGAATCTTTAGGAGAAAGAATTTTAGGACGTGTTGCATTGCAGGATGTTATTAATCCTCTTACTAATGAAGTAATGGCTCAGTCAGGTCAACAAATTACGGAAGCGATTATGAGAGCTATTGAATCTTCTCCGATTGAAAAAGTAGAAGTTAGATCTCCATTAACTTGTGAAGCTTTAAAAGGTATTTGTGCTAAATGTTACGGTAGAAACTTAGCTACTGGTAAAATGACACAAAGAGGTGAAGCAGTAGGAGTTATTGCAGCTCAGTCTATTGGAGAGCCTGGTACACAGTTAACACTTCGTACGTTCCACGTTGGAGGGGTTGCAGGAGGTATCTCTGAAGAGTCTAGTATTGTTACAAGATTCAACGGTAGACTTGAGATTGAAGATTTAAAAACTGTAAAAGGTGAAGACAGTGAAGGTAATGCGGTAGATATCGTAGTATCACGTTCAACGGAATTAAAATTAGTTGACGAGAAAACCGGAATCGTTTTAAATACACACAATATTCCTTACGGATCTAGTATTTTCGTTAAGGACGGTGAAGTAGTTACTAAAGGATCTACTATCTGTAAGTGGGATCCATATAATGGTGTAATTGTTTCTGAATTTACAGGTAAGATTGCTTACGAAGATTTAGAGCAAGGACAATCGTTTATGGTTGAAATCGATGAGCAGACAGGATTCCAGGAAAAAGTAATTTCTGAAGCCAGAAATAAAAAATTAATTCCAACTTTATTGGTTTACGGTAAAGAAGGTGAATTGATTCGTTCGTATAACTTACCAGTAGGAGCCCACCTTATGGTTGAGAATGGAGAGAAAATTAAAGCAGGTAAAGTATTGGTTAAAATTCCACGTCGTTCTTCTAAAGCAGGAGATATTACAGGAGGTTTACCAAGAATTACGGAGTTGCTTGAGGCTCGTAACCCTTCTAATCCAGCAGTTGTTTCTGAAATTGACGGTGTTGTATCTTTTGGAAAAATCAAAAGAGGTAACCGTGAAATTGTTATCGAATCTAAATTTGGGGAGATTAAAAAGTATTTAGTTAAACTTTCAAGCCAAATCTTAGTACAGGAAAATGACTTCGTAAGAGCAGGAGTACCATTGTCTGACGGTGCAATTACACCAGATGATATTTTAAGAATTCAGGGACCAGCTGCTGTTCAACAGTATTTGGTAAATGAAATTCAGGAGGTATACCGTTTACAAGGGGTAAAAATCAATGACAAGCACTTTGAGGTAGTTATTCGTCAAATGATGCGTAAAGTAAGAGTTCAGGATCCGGGAGATACATTATTCCTGGAAGATCAATTAATTCACACTAAAGACTTTATCGTTCAAAATGATAAATTATATGGTATGAAAGTAGTTGAAGACGCTGGAGATTCTGCCGTATTAAAACCAGGTCAGATTATTACACCTCGTGATTTACGTGATGAAAACTCATTGCTGAAACGAAATGATAAAAATCTGGTTGTAGCCAGAGACGTAATTACTGCAACAGCAACACCAGTTCTGCAAGGTATTACAAGAGCTTCGCTACAAACTAAATCATTCATCTCTGCTGCTTCCTTCCAGGAAACAACAAAAGTACTTAACGAGGCTGCTGTAGCTGGTAAAGTAGATGATTTGGAAGGATTAAAAGAAAATGTAATTGTTGGACACAGAATTCCTGCGGGAACTGGTATGAGAGAATACGATAATACTATCGTAGGATCTAAAGACGATTACAATGAAATGATGGCTAATAAAGAAGAATATATCTATTAATTAGGAAACTATGAGTAATCCGAAACAACAACAGGAGCAAATTAATATTGAGTTAGATGAAACTATTGCAGAAGGAATTTATTCTAATCTTGCGATTATAAATCACTCCTCATCAGAGTTTGTTTTAGATTTTGTGAGCATTATGCCGGGTATTCCTAAAGCCAAGGTAAAGTCAAGAATTGTTTTGACACCCCAACATGCTAAAAGATTATTTAAGGCAATAGGTGAAAATATTCATCGTTTTGAAGTAGCCCACGGCGAGATCAAAGACACTGAACAAGCACCAATACCACTTAATTTTGGTCCGACAGGACAAGCATAAATTTTAAAAGCCCCGGAAATGGGGCTTTTTTTATATAAAAAATGCAAATCTAACTTAAAGTGCAGTTTGCCTGATTTTATTTACTTTCATCGACTAAATTTCTTTCGTCGGTCGTATTGTACTAATTTGGCGATTCCTAATAGAAAAGTTTATTTTTTGGAATATAATGACTTAGTAAAGGTTGATTAATTCACATTAAAAAAAAGCGCTAATTATTTGCATTAGCGCTTTTTTTATGCTTAAAAATGAACGTATTAAAGTCTAGATTTATTTATTTATTTATTTATTTATTTATTTTTTTCTTCCCAACCTTTTTGCAAAAAATATACTCTATATAAGTAAGAACCTTTCCTGAAGGATTTTTAACTTAAACAAAGTATAGTATGAAAAAGAAATTCACCTTAGAAATAGCAAGCCCTTGTTCTGAAAATTTTGATAAAATGATTCCTAATTCAAGTGGTTCATTTTGCGATTCCTGTATGAAAAATGTAATTGATTTGAGTGGAAAAACAAATTCAGAAGTTGCTAGATTCGTGGCAGAAACTAAAGATAAAAACATTTGTGCCCGATTAAAAGTAACACAGCTGGAAGAAGAATTTCAATATAATGAAACCTTCAGAATCAATAATTTTAAATATGCAGCTGTAGCAGCCTCTGTTTTGATAACGTCACATATTGCTGCGCAAGAAAAAACACCAGTTAAAACAGAGATAGCCAGTACGAAACCAAATTCATATAAGCTAGGGAAAGTAGCTTACAGTCAAGTTGCTGAAAAAGAAATTTTGATCACAATAAAAGGTAAATTATTAGAAGCCAAAACCAATAGACCATTGAATAAAGAAACCTATCCAAATTTGAACCTTACTATAAATGATTCACAAAATGCAGTAAAAATAAATCCGGAAACAGGGGATTTTTCTATAGTGGCGCAAGTTTTAGAAAGCAGCAAAACGTTTATGGTTACTATTACAGGAAGTGATTATTATCTTTCAAAGGAAATTGCTTTTACTAAAAAAGCAGTTAAAGGAAGTAAACTAAACCAAAATATAATTATTGGAGCAGAAGAACTTACTAAAATTTATATTGCCGGGGGATTGGGAATCAATTACAATGGAAATAAATAGAGGGAATTGCTAAATTTATAAAGAAAAAAGACTGTTTAAAATATTTTAAACAGCCTTTTTATATTTTTCTTCTTAGAGAAGGGATTAATCAAATTCTGATGTAAAGAATAACTTCACCGTTGGATATTTGTTTTGTGTCATTTGAATCGTAAAATCAGAATCAGCTAAAAATACCAGCTGGCCATATTTATCATGTGCTAAGAATTTTTGTTTGATACGTTTGAATTCTTTAAATTCATCATTCTTTGCATCATCAGGTTTTACCCAGCATGCTTTATGAACCGGGAAGTTTTCGTAGGTACATTTTGCGCCATATTCGTGCTCTAAACGATATTGAATTACCTCATATTGAAGCGCTCCAACAGTTCCGATCACTTTACGATTATTCAATTCCAAAGTAAATAACTGCGCAACACCTTCATCCATTAACTGATCAACACCTTTGTCCAATTGCTTGGCTTTCATAGGATCAGCATTATTGATGTATCTAAAATGTTCCGGGGAGAAGCTCGGAATTCCTTTGAAACTCATGATTTCCCCTTCCGTTAAAGTATCTCCGATTTTGAAGTTACCGGTATCGTGTAAACCTACAATATCACCAGGATAGGATATGTCTACGATTTCCTTTTTCTCGGCAAAGAAGGCATTCGGACTGGAGAATTTTAAATTTTTCTTCTGGCGAACGTGGTAATAAGGTTTGTTTCTTTCGAAAGTACCGGAAACAATTTTGATAAAGGCTAAACGATCTCGGTGTTTCGGATCCATATTGGCATGGATTTTAAACACAAAACCGGTCATTTTTTCTTCTTTAGGATCAACTAATCGTGTTTCAGAATCTTTGGCTCTTGGCGAAGGTGCGATGGCGACAAAACAATCTAAAAGCTCCCGAACTCCAAAATTATTCAAAGCAGAACCAAAAAATACAGGCTGGATTTTTCCATCTAAATAATCCTGACGATCAAATTTTGGATACACTTCATCAATTAATTCTAATTCTTCACGAAGCCTGTCAGCAGGTTTCTGACCGATAATTTTTTCTAATTCAGGATTTTGGACATCTGAGAAAGCAATAGTTTCTTCGATATTTTTACGGCTGTCTCCACTAAAAAGATTAATGTTTTGCTCCCATAAATTGTAAATTCCCTGAAAATCATAACCCATTCCGATCGGAAAACTCAAAGGAGTAACCGTTAGTCCAAGTTTCTGTTCCACTTCATCCATTAAGTCAAAAGCATCTTTACCTTCACGGTCTAATTTATTGATGAAAACAATCATCGGGATGTTTCTCATTCGGCAAACGGCAACCAGTTTTTCAGTTTGTTCCTCAACCCCTTTTGCAACGTCAATCACAACGATTACACTGTCAACGGCAGTTAAAGTTCTAAACGTATCTTCTGCAAAATCCTTGTGTCCCGGAGTATCAAGAATATTGATTTTTTTGTCTTTATAATTAAAAGCAAGTACAGATGTCGAAACCGAAATACCTCTCTGGCGTTCGATTTCCATGAAATCACTCGTTGCTCCCTTTTTTATTTTATTGTTTTTTACGGCACCGGCTTCCTGAATAGCCCCTCCAAACAACAATAATTTTTCTGTTAATGTTGTTTTACCGGCATCAGGATGCGATATAATTCCGAATGTTCTTCTGCGTTGTATTTCTTTTAAAAAACTCATATTTTCGTATAAATAGGATGCAAAAGTACTATTAATTAAGTGGTAATAAAAATATTCACTTCTTAATTTGGAAGTCTTTCTTTTAGAAAAAGAAAATTCTTAGCACAAAAAAAGGCTGTTTTTTTAGAACAGCCTTAGAATAGTCATTTTTTAAATTACTGATTAACTGACCAAACTGAATATCCTTTTGGAGGACATTGTATTTTTACCCATTTATCTGCCTGCGTAGTTGGGAACCAAGTCGAATTTCCTGTGAAATCCTTGATCTGAGTATTAGCCCAATTCGTTTGAATCCATCTTTCCTGCCACGTCGTGGAGTTGTTGATGTAAACCACTAATCCCGGATTTCCATTATAGCCATTTCTTCGCGCAACATACTCATCATTATCAGAGTACAAAATAGAAGTTGTTCCTGTCGCTTTGTTGTTGTGGATCCAGATCAGGTTATTTAATTTACTTTTATCCAGCCATTCCTCGTAATCTCTGTAGAATATTGTTGGATATCCTTCGTGTGTCAGAATATAGGAATACGCTAATAATTTGTTTGAAATCTCATCAGTATCATGATTGCTAACGAAAGTAACTGCTCTGTATGGGTTTCTTTTCCACATCATGTCATCGTTTAACAGGGCAAGATTATTGCCGTCAAAGGCATCATTCATTTTGTAATAACAGGCAAAATCAAATACAGAACTGTTTGCATTATTGGCCCAGTCATTTAATACATTTACATTCGAATCCCATAATTCTCCGACAGAAAATCCGCCAACATTAGCATTCCATGCATTGATAACCCAGGCACCAAAACCTTTTACATAGTCAAATCTCCAGCCATCAAATTTCATGGTGTTTTTGTAATATTTACCAACTCCGTCTGCTCTTAGCCACAACCAGTCCTGAACATACGGATTAGCATGGCAGAGGTCCGGAAATCCTCCAAAAGAACCTTCGTCATTATTTCCGTAACTGTTTTTGTAAAAGTCATTATAAGTACGCTTGAATTTTCCAGAAGCAACTCCGTTAAAGTTAGTCCATGTATTTGTTCCTGTAAATGGATTGGCTTCTGATTGACCTCCACTGTTGTGATTAATCACAATATCAGCATACACTTTCATGTTCTCGGCATGTGCTTTTGTAATTACACTTACCAATTCGGCTTTGGATCCGAATCGGGTTTCTACGGTTCCGTTTTGATTGTAATCTCCAAAATCAAAATAATCAGTAGGATCATACCCCATAGAGAAAGGTCCGTTTTGTGCTTTTGAAGCAGGAGGAAGCCATATTGATCCAATTCCCGCATTCGACCAGTCTGTAAGTTTAGTGTTTATGGTATTCCACCAGTTTCCGCCGGCAGGAACATCCCAGTAAAAAGCCTGCATCATTACTCCGCCACCCGGATTGTCAACATATTTTCCGGTAAGCGATGATTTCGAATCTCCGGTGCTAAAAGGTTTTCCGTCGTGATTGGTGACATTGATGATTTTAAATTGCTGGCTTTCAGCTTTTGTGTCAGTTTCATTTATTTCATTTTGAGAACAGGACCAAAAAAAAGCTGTAATCGCCAAAAAGGAATAAATTCCGGTTGTTTTTTTCATGATAAGATTTGGTTTAGATTAGTAAAGTTGTAATCATTAATTATTGGCTGTAAAAAAGCAAAATACGTAATTTTAAAGCTAATAAATTATTAATTACGCATCTAAAGTATGTATTTTTTGTATAGATCCTATTTATAGGAAAATATTTATATTACGAAAACGTTGTAGTGTTGAAAACTTTTTTTTATTGAGCTGTAGAGAAGCAGTTTATCTTTTGTGGGGTAATGGTGAGATAAAATGTAATGGATCGTTAATAATTTTGATTTTTCAGGCCTTTTTTTAAAGGTTTTTATCTTCAAAAACAGTGCTTTATTTGTTGGATTTAAAAACTATCCTATAATTTTTTGTTAATAGTATAGCTGATAGTTGTATTATGTAATTGAATTGTTATTTTTGTTCGTTATAAGTTAGAAGAAACCAGGTTTTAATTAATTGGTATTTCCTGAAGATTCAGTAGTATGCTGAATTACTATTTGGTTGAAGAAAATGAAATTTTAAAGCAAGATCTTTACATTAAAATTAAAATTAAAATAATGTTATTAAAAAAATTACAGCTAAAAACAATTGATTACAGATTTGGGTTAACAATGTGTTTTTTACTTTTTTTCAACTCTGTCATTTCTGCACAGGAAATAATTAAAGATGTTGTGGCTGAAAAACCAGTTGAAGCAGTACACTCGGGACAAAGACAAAAAGTGGATGGAATTATTGCTACTGTTGGAGATTATATTGTTTTGGATTCAGATATTGACAAAGGATTTTTAGAAATTACTGCTCAGGGAGGTTCTGTAAAAGATATTACTAGATGTCAGATGCTGGGTAAACTTTTGGAAGACAAACTATATGCACACCAGGCTATTCAGGATAGTATCATTGTTAGTGATGCTGAAGTAAGAAGCATGATGGACGATCGTTTGAATTATATGCTTCAACAAGTAGGTGATATTAATAAAGTAGTGGCTTATTACAAGAAAAATTCAGTTGAAGAATTTAAAACTTATTTTTCAGACATCTTAAAAGAACAAAAATTAGCCTCAGAAATGAGAGATAAAATTGTTAAAGATGTGGAGATTACACCAGAAGAAGTTCGTAATTTTTTCAAGAAAATACCGAAAGAGGAATTACCAACTTTTGGAGCTGAGATGGAAGTGGCACAAATTGTTATAGAGCCTAAAGTATCAAAAGAAGATAAACAGAAAGTAATTGACAGATTAAATGCGATCAGAAAAGATGTTCTGGAAGGTTCAAGTTTTGCTACCAAAGCCGTTTTGTATTCACTGGATCCGGGGTCTGCACCAAATGGTGGTTTTTATAAAATGACCCGAAAAACGCCTTTTGTAAAAGAATTTAAAGATGTTGCTTTCAGTTTGCAAGAGGGAGAAATCTCTGAGCCATTTGAAACTACTTTCGGTTATCATATTATAATGGTAGATAAAATTAAAGGTCAGGAAGTAGAATTAAGACATATTTTAATTTCGCCAACTGTTTCTGAAGATGCTTTGAAAGAAGCAAAAGAAAGAATTATCAATATCAGAAATAAAATTGTAAGCAAGGAAATTTCATTTGCTGATGCTGCCAGAACTGAATCTGATGAAAAAGAAACCAGAGCTAATGGAGGAACTTTAGTAAATCCTAATACTCAGGACACTCGTTTTGAATTGACTAAAATGGATCCTACTTTATACAGTCAGGTTTCTAACTTAAAAGATGACGAAGTTTCTCAGCCCCTTTTAAATACAGATGATAAAGGTAAAAAAACATACAAATTAATTACGGTTACCAACAGAATTGATGAGCATGTGGCAGACTATGCTAAAGATTACACCAAGATTAAAGAATTGGCATTAAAAGAAAAACAAATCAATGCAATCGCTAAATGGTTTGATACAAAAATAAAAGATACTTATATCAAGATTATTGGCGAATACAGAGATTGCTCGTTTGCTAATAACTGGTTGAAAAAATAATTTTTATTAAATAAAGAAAAGAGTTAGTTTTATGAATTCATAGAACTAACTCTTTTTAATTTTAAAACATACTTAAATGTCTGATGTAACAGCAATTCATAATTTAGTTCAGAAAAGAAATGAATTAAAAACAGAAATAGCGAAAATTATTGTAGGCCAGGATGAAGTTATTGATCAAATTCTGATTTGTATTTTTTCTGGCGGACATGCACTTTTAATCGGTGTGCCGGGATTAGCAAAAACATTATTAATTAATACCTTGTCACAGGCTTTAGGGTTAGATTTTAAAAGAATTCAGTTTACGCCGGATTTAATGCCTTCGGATATTTTGGGAAGTGAAATCCTCGATGAGAACAGAAAGTTTAAATTTATAAAAGGGCCAATTTTCTCTAATATTATTCTGGCTGATGAGATCAACAGAACCCCGCCTAAAACGCAGGCAGCTTTACTGGAGGCCATGCAGGAGCGTTCTGTAACAATTGCAGGGGAAAACCATAAGTTAGATTTGCCTTATTTCGTATTGGCAACTCAAAACCCGATTGAGCAGGAAGGAACATACCCTTTGCCTGAAGCGCAATTGGATCGTTTTATGTTTGCGATAAAATTAGAATATCCTAGTTTTGAAGAAGAAGTACAGGTTGTAAAACGTACCACATCTGATGTTAAAACGGAAATAAATCCTTTATTTTCAGGCCAGGAAATTATTGATTTCCAACATTTGATCCGCAGAATTCCTGTGGCTGATAATGTTATTGAATATGCCGTAACTCTGGTGAGTAAAACAAGACCGGATAATGCTTTGACGACAGATTTTGTTAAAAATTATCTGGATTGGGGCGCAGGACCAAGAGCATCACAAAATTTAATTTTGGCTGCAAAAGCACATGCCGCTTTTAATGGTAAATTTTCTCCGGATATTGAAGATGTAAAAGCAGTCGCAACCGGAATTCTGCGTCACAGAATTATTAAAAATTATAAAGCAGATGCTGAAGGAATTACCGAAGAGATTATCATTCAGAAGCTGATGTAAACGATATAAAGCCTGATACTAATTTGTATCAGGCTTTTTTATATCAATTTTGTACGACTAGTTTCGTTTATTAAACGAACAGATTTATTTTGGAAAAGCTTTATTAAAAGGACTTCTACGAGAGAAGTGTATTTTTTATGATCACATTCGTACCACCAATATGAATAATATTGAATGTTATTTTTCTCCATTCGGACAAAGCATATTTCTTCACTATTCTTTTTAATCACTTTTGATTCTATAACTTTATAGCCATTTCCGGTCCAGCAAATTAAAGGATTATGAGATGGCGTTTTAATGTAAATAAGCTTTTCAGGAGTTGCAATTTTAAAAACTTCGGTGTTAATCCAAATTCCTTTTTCGATATTATAAGTTGTACTTAGGTTTTCAAGTAAATCATGTTTTAATTCTTTCTTAATTTCTAAACTGGTAATCAATACTATAAAGAATGCTATTGTAATTGGCAGGAAAATAAGATTGTTAGAATTTTGGTTTGAAGTTTCTTCCAAGTTAGGTTTAAAAAAACGAATTAAAAAGAACATGGGTATAATTTGATAAAATGCAAAACAAAGTAAACCAATACTATGATGTAGCGTATTTTCTTCGGTACAATTAAATAAAATTAGAATTATAATTCTGAAATAGTTTGAAAAAATATTTAATAAAATCATTACAAAACAAAATAGAAAAATTTGTATGATATTGAAATATTTATATTGTTTACGTTCTTCCAGAGTCAATAAAAAAGCTCCAACAAGTAATCCAGTTTTAAACATCGATAGTCCCATACAGGCAGTGTCAATAGTTATTTTTGCATTATTAATGTAAAAATTTACGCCTTCAATTTTTGTAATCGGAATAAAGTTTTTTAAAGTTAAATACACACCATAACAAAGTGTTTGCTTGATTTCGACAGTTAAATAATCAAAAAAAGTATTAAATACTGATGAGAATAAAAAGATACAGATAAAAGCAATGAACGAGAATTTTTGAGTGAAACTATAATATAAAAAACAAGCCAATAAAGCCAAAGCTAAAAAATGCAAAGATTTAGTGTGTAAACGATAACTTATAAATTCTAATAGAAAAATGAATCCTAAAAGAGGATAGTTCAGGTTAAATGAAATTTTTCTACCTCCGATTAGAAATAATACGATTGAAAATACAATTCCGAAAAGATTGCTATCAAGACCAGACAAAACTATATTAGAGTTTATGACGAGTAATAATGCTAGAATCAAGATCGCAATTGTGTTTTTGTATTGAAATATGAGCTTCATTAAATAGTTTGCTTTCTGTTTTTTCTGTAATAAAAGAAAAGTATTGTCGATCCAAGAATAATTAACAACCATTCATGTGGCTCCGGAACAGCACCGTCATTTTTGACAGCAGCGTTTCCGAGAGTATCAACGTTTTTCTCAATTCCGTTATTTTTATAGTCTTCATCAGTTTCAAGAACAATCAAAGACGATATTGGTGTTACAATATTGGGATCTTTAGCTAGATCTACATATTGATTTTGAACCAAAGAATCATTCTCAATTTTAACTTGTTCTTCCAGTACTTTTCCAAAAGCGTACATTCTGTAAATATGATCTGGGCCGGTACTTTTTGCAGTATTGTTTAGCGGACTTTCTGTAATAGCAATATTGGCAGGTTCAATATTTAAAGTATTCGCGGCTGTTTTAAATAAAACAAAATGATTTTGATTAATCAGTTTTAAACTGTTATTTAGACTTGTCTGAAAATAATCTACATATTTCTGTTCTTTAACAGTCTGCCAAAACGGATTAATATCTGAGGAAATATTAATCACTTTTAAGTGTCTCTCTTTCGTCCCGGTTTTTATTTTTTTTAAATAATTTGAATTTTCAAGTTCTTCAAAATTTGCAGAGAAAGTTCCGCATTTCGTAATGATTAAACTATTCTGTGAGATTTTATAAAGAGGCAATAGAGAATAATGCAAATCTTCAAAATCTAATGCAATAGCTTTAAAATTATCTTTGTTGATTTCTTTCTTTTCACTATTTATAAAAACAAAGAAGTTTTTTTTATCCAGGTTTACAAAAGATTCTATTTGTTTCGTGGTCCAACTACTGTTTAAATCTAATATAATCTCTGAAGGCGAAAACGAAATTACAGTTTGCTGAATGTTCTTAACTTCATAAATTTTGTTTTTCCACGCAAATGAACTGGGTACTTTGGTTAAAGACAAATAGGCTTCCCAATTGTCTAATCCTTTTGATTCATTAATATAGTACTTATTTTTAAGTTCAAAATCTTTACTGGTTTCTACCTTTGTATTTCCAACGGTCTGAATTCTTGAAATAGTTTCTGCATTCGAAATGTTTGGACCTTTTATAGATAGGCTTTGGTATTTCATTTCATTATTTTTAACTTTTAACGGAGTTGTAAAACCGCATTTAAAGGTTCGCGGATTCTTGAAATTTACAGGAAAAACTCTAACCACAACTTTGTTCCCTTCTTTCCATTGCATTAACGACGGATCCCGGCTTTCTACACCAACAATTTGATTGTAAGCTGCTTTAGCTTTTTCTTTAGTTGTCAAAACGCCTTTTCTTTCAATTCCGTTTACCCACAGAGAAAGTGACGTTGCAACAGAACCTTCCGGTAATTGAAAAGAATATATAGCTTCCTGATCTCTCCATGAATCTTCGGCGCAGGCAATTTTCATGGTTACTTCGGTGTAAGCCAATCGCGCATCGGCATAAATTTTTACATCTTCTTTTATGCTTTTGGTCAATAAATCTTCGCCACTCCATAACTGTTCTTCAGTTTCGAGTCTTTTATCGAAGTTTGATTTCAAAATGTTAATTCTGTCATCATTACTAATATTGAGGTCTTTGCAAAATAAGTATGCAATTGATATAAACGGATTATGTGTTTTTCTTTCGTTAAATTGTTTAGTGCCAAAGGAATCAAAACCTCCAAAAGAAAATATATTGTGAAGCGGAATGTAGACAATGTCTTTTTTTAGTAAAATTTCATTAAAAAAATTCGGTTTTAAGTTTTGTGAAATTGAAATATAACTTGGAAAATCATCATTTTCATCGAATGATTTCATAGTCGCTGATTGTGTTATTTTTCTGCTTTCAATGCTTAATCCAATTGTAAAAAGGATTAAACCAAATAAGACAACTAAAAATCCGGCACCAAAATAAATAGAGTAATTTTTATTCCTGCTGAAATATCTTATAATTGTTGCTATATGAATAATAATTACAAATGCAGGAACCAAACCATAAAAACCTAACCCTAAAGCTAAAATCCCTAAACAAGATAATGGCATGATCGGAATTAAATATATTGCAAAGTACAAGATGATTGCAAACGATAAACCATTAATAAAAAAAGGAAAAGATATGTTTCTGCTTTCATCTGAATTTCTATAGATAAAAAAATTAGATAGACAAAAGGCTGCTGTTGTCAGATAAACCCATAGTGGTAAGTCGTGAAAAATAGGAATAAAAATATTTAGGCAAAAACAACCAATAAGCCAGTTCAGGATTAAGAATGGGGTTAGATGAATGTATTTTTCTTTTTTTCTAAGAATAATAAAAGATAGACCAATTCCGTAAAGAACCTCAAATAGCAAACTTAATATCGCAGCCGATTCAAAATTTTGAATTCGGAATTCTTTGCAAACAAGAGTTCCTATTAATAGGATAGTACTAAAAAGTGTTACAATTAAACTAATTGTAACACCTGGCTTTTGAATATAATATTCTAAGTGTTCTATTTTGTATTTCATAGTTATATTTTTTTAAAAGTACTTTGAAATACAAAGTTATAAGAAAATTTGAATTGCAAGTTTTAATTTTGATTTTTTTTTGAAGTTTATAAAAGCTGAAAATGCATGCTAGACTTTTCTAAAAATAAGAAGGGATAAGAGAGAAAACGGAGCAACTATAACGTTGTAAATGCTAATTTAGAAAGGTTCTTAGCTAAAAACGAGGTAAAATCCGACATTCATCGTAACATCAAATTACGACTTTGTTAAAGAAAATATTTTAAATTACCAATAAATCATTTTTTTAATACAAAATTAATATTTTGGCAAAAACCGGCAATCAAAATCGTTTTTTAACAATAATAATTTTTGAAAAGGCGACTTCTATTATATTCTTTTTAATTCTCGTCTTTAATTTTTAAATTTGCATCAAAAAAATAAACCTGCCTTTTTAACATTAGAAAAGATTTCTACTATGAACACTTATAAGGATTATATCCAAGAGATTGAAGAACGAAAAATTCAAGGGCTTCACCCAAAGCCAATTGATGGTGCTGAATTATTGAGCGACATCATTGAACAAATTAAAGATGTAAATAATGAGTACAGAGAGGATTCTCTTAAATTCTTTATTTATAATGTTGTACCAGGGACAACTAACGCTGCAGGTATTAAAGCTAAATTTTTAAAAGAAATCATTCTTGGTGAATTTGCAGTAAAAGAAATCACGCCTGCTTTTGCTTTTGAGTTATTATCACACATGAAAGGCGGACCTTCTATTGAAGTGCTGTTAGATTTAGCATTGGGTGATGATTTTGTTATTGCTAAAGAAGCTGCAAATGTTCTTAAAACACAGGTTTATCTTTATGAGGCAGACACAGACCGTTTAAAAGAAGCTTTTAAAAATGATAATGTAATTGCCAGAGAGATTCTTGAAAGTTACGCAAAGGCAGAATTTTTTACTTCATTACCAGAAGTAGTTGAGGAGATTAAGGTAGTTACTTATATAGCCGGTGAAGGGGATATTTCTACAGATTTGCTTTCTCCGGGTAATCAGGCTCACTCGCGAGCGGACCGTGAACTTCATGGTAAATGTATGATTACTCCTCAGGCGCAAGATGAAATTAAAATGTTACAGGCACAACATCCTGATAAAAGTGTGATGTTGATTGCTGAAAAAGGTACAATGGGTGTAGGTTCATCCAGAATGTCAGGTGTAAACAACGTGGCTCTTTGGACCGGTAAACAAGCAAGTCCATATGTTCCGTTCATTAATATTGCTCCAATCGTTGCCGGGACAAACGGTATTTCACCAATTTTCCTGACAACAGTTGATGTTACAGGTGGTATTGGTTTAGATCTTAAAAACTGGGTTAAAAAATTGGATGCAGCCGGTAATATTATTCGAAATGAAAATAATGAACCTATCCTGGAAGAAGCATATTCTATCGCTACCGGAACTGTACTTACCATAAACACAAAAACGAAGAAACTTTATAACGGCGACAAAGAGCTAATTGATATTTCTAAGGCATTCACGCCTCAGAAAATGGAATTTATAAAAGCCGGAGGATCCTATGCAATTGTATTTGGAAAAAAGCTTCAAACATTGGCAGCGAAAATTTTAGATATTGAAGCTCCTCTTGTATTTGCTCCGTCAAAAGAAATCACTATTGAAGGACAAGGTCTTACAGCAGTAGAAAAAATCTTCAACAGAAACGCTGTTGGTATAACTCCGGGTAAAGTATTACATGCAGGTTCAGATGTTCGTGTAGAAGTTAATATTGTGGGTTCGCAAGATACGACTGGTCTTATGACGGCTCAGGAATTAGAATCTATGGCAGCTACAGTAATTTCGCCAATCGTAGACGGTGCGTATCAGTCTGGTTGTCACACCGCTTCTGTATGGGATAAAAAAGCGCAGGCAAATATTCCAAAACTGATGAAATTTATGAATGATTTTGGTTTAATCACGGCTCGTGACCCAAAAGCCATTTATCATTCAATGACCGATGTAATTCATAAAGTTCTAAACGATATTACAATAGACGAGTGGGCTATTATTATTGGTGGTGACTCTCATACAAGAATGTCAAAAGGTGTTGCTTTTGGTGCTGACTCAGGTACAGTTGCTCTTGCACTTGCTACAGGAGAGGCTTCAATGCCAATTCCGGAATCAGTGAAAGTGACATTTGTTGGAGAGATGAAAGGCTATATGGACTTCCGTGATATAGTTCATGCAACACAATCTCAAATGCTTAAGAAGTTTGGTGGGGAAAACGTATTCCAGGGTAGAATTATAGAAGTTCATCTTGGAACTCTTACTGCTGATCAGGCATTTACGTTTACAGACTGGACGGCAGAAATGAAAGCAAAAGCTTCTATCTGTATTTCTGAGGATGATACTTTGATTGAATCATTAGAGATTGCAAAAGGCAGAATTCAGATCATGATCGACAAAGGAATGGACAATCATAAACAAGTTCTTCAGGGATTGATTAATAAGGCAGATAAGAGGATTACGGAGATTAAATCAGCTGAGAAACCGGCACTTACACCAGATGCAAACGCTAAATATTATGCTGAAGTTGTGGTTGATCTGGATCAGATTGTAGAACCAATGATTGCCGATCCGGACGTTAATAATGCTGATGTTTCTAAAAGATATACGCACGATACTATCAGACCTTTATCTTTTTATGGGGGAGTGAAAAAAGTAGATCTTGGATTTATCGGTTCTTGCATGGTTCACAAAGGAGATATGAAAATCCTTGCTCAAATGCTTAAAAATATAGAAGATTTACATGGTAAGGTTGAATTTAAAGCGCCGCTTGTAGTAGCACCGCCAACTTATAACATTGTAGATGAACTTAAAGCTGAAGGAGACTGGGAAGTTTTACAGAAATACTCAGGTTTCGAATTCGACGATAATGCTCCTAAAGGTGCGGCACGTACAGCATACGAAAAAATGTTGTATCTGGAGCGTCCGGGATGTAACTTATGCATGGGTAATCAGGAAAAAGCAGCAAAAGGAGATACTGTAATGGCAACTTCTACACGTCTTTTCCAGGGAAGAGTTGTGGAAGATACTGAAGGTAAAAAAGGAGAATCATTGCTTTCTTCAACTCCCGTCGTAGTGTTGTCTACAATTCTTGGAAGAACTCCTACGATGGATGAGTATAAAACTGCAGTAGAAGGTATTAGTCTGACTAAATTTGCGCCTTCTAACAAGCAATTAGTGATGTAATACATACGATTAGTTATAATCATTATATATAAAAAGCCCGAGTGATAAACTCGGGCTTTTTCTTTTATAGCTCCTCAATTATTTGTAACTTGTCATGTTCAAAATAAAAAAAAACAAAAACAATTATACTTATGGCTTTTGATATTGAAATGATTAAAAAAGTGTATGAGAACATGCCAGGTCGTGTTGATAAAGCGCGCGAGATCGTTGGTCGTCCACTTACTTTAACGGAGAAAATTTTATACAATCACCTTTGGGATGGAAATCCGACCCGGGCGTTTGGAAGAGGTGTTGATTATGTTGATTTTGCACCGGACCGTGTTGCGTGTCAGGATGCGACGGCACAAATGGCACTATTACAATTTATGCATGCAGGTAAAGCTAAGGTAGCAGTTCCTACAACAGTTCACTGTGATCACCTGATTCAGGCAAAAGTAGATGCTGTAACCGATTTGGCCAGGGCAAAAACACAAAGTAACGAAGTTTTCGATTTCTTATCGTCAGTTTCAAATAAATATGGAATTGGTTTCTGGAAACCGGGAGCTGGAATTATTCACCAGGTAGTACTTGAAAATTATGCTTTCCCCGGAGGAATGATGATTGGTACCGATTCTCACACTGTAAATGCAGGTGGTTTAGGTATGGTCGCTATTGGTGTTGGTGGAGCTGATGCCGTAGACGTTATGTCTGGTATGGCTTGGGAACTTAAATTTCCTAAATTAATTGGAGTAAAACTTACTGGTAAATTATCAGGATGGACTGCTCCTAAAGATGTTATCCTTAAAGTTGCCGGTATCCTTACTGTAAAAGGTGGTACTGGTGCAATCGTTGAATATTTTGGTGAAGGTGCCACTTCCATGTCTTGTACAGGAAAAGGTACTATTTGTAACATGGGTGCTGAAATTGGAGCAACAACTTCAACTTTTGGTTATGATGATTCTATGAGTCGTTACCTGCGTTCTACCAACAGGGCTGATGTGGCAGATGCTGCAGACAAAGTAGCTTCTTACTTAACTGGAGATCCGGAAGTTTACGCTAACCCGGAACAATATTTTGATCAGGTTATCGAAATCAACTTAACGGAATTAGAGCCACACCTAAACGGTCCGTTTACGCCGGATTTAGCAACTCCAATTTCTAAAATGAAAGAAGAAGCAATCAAAAACAACTGGCCATTACAGATTCAGGTTGGTTTAATTGGTTCTTGTACCAACTCTTCTTATGAAGATATTGCCCGAGCAGCGTCGTTGGCGAGACAGGTAAGTGCTAAAAACTTAAAAACCAAATCTCAGTTCACTATTACCCCGGGATCTGAAGTGGTTCGTTATACAATTGAAAGAGACGGTTTTATTGATACTTTCGAAAAAATTGGTGCTACCGTTTTTGCGAATGCCTGCGGACCTTGTATTGGTATGTGGGACAGAGAAGGAGCAGAGAAAGAAGAAAGAAATACTATCGTTCACTCTTTCAACCGTAACTTCTCTAAACGTGCAGATGGTAACCCAAACACTTTAGCTTTTGTAGGTTCTCCTGAATTGGTAACTGCTATGGCTATTGCAGGTGATTTAGGTTTCAATCCGTTAACAGATACTTTAATCAACGAAGATGGAGAAGAAGTAATGTTAGATGCTCCAACAGGAGACGAATTGCCTCCTAAAGGTTTCGATGCTGAAGATCCGGGATTCCAGGCTCCGGCTGCAGATGGTTCAGGAGTTCAGGTTGCTGTAAGTCCTACCTCTGAGCGTTTACAATTATTAGCCCCGTTTGATACCTGGGATGGCAAAAACATTACAGGTGCTAAATTGCTGATCAAAGCATTTGGAAAATGTACTACGGATCATATTTCTATGGCCGGACCATGGTTGCGTTTCCGTGGGCATTTAGATAATATTTCTAATAATATGCTGATTGGTGCTGTAAATGCATTTAACCAAAAAACAAATTCAGTTAAAAATCAGTTAACCGGAGATTACGATGCAGTTCCTGCTGTAGCCCGTGCTTATAAAGCGGCTGGAGTTCCGTCTATCGTTGTTGGAGATCACAATTATGGTGAAGGTTCTTCTCGTGAGCATGCTGCAATGGAGCCACGTTTCTTAGGTGTGAAAGCGGTATTGGTGAAATCATTTGCCCGTATCCACGAAACAAACCTTAAAAAACAAGGACTTTTAGGATTGACTTTCGCTAACGAAACTGATTATGATAAAATTCAGGAGAACGATACCATCAATTTTACTGATTTAACGGAGTTCGCTCCCGGAAAACCATTAACATTAGAGTTCGTTCACGCCGATGGTTCTAAAGATATCATTCTGGCTAACCATACTTACAATGCAGGTCAGATTGGCTGGTTCGTTGCAGGTTCAGCATTAAACTTAATTGCTGCCGGAAAAGTATAATCTTTAAGATTCAATTATACTAAAAACGCTCTGTGAAAACAGGGCGTTTTTAATTTGTAAAAGTATTTTGTATGTGAATTTCCATTAAATAAAGGAATTTATATTGCGAAATTGTTAATTAAGGCAAAAATGGCTGTTAAAAAATTGGCTTTTTTACTTTAAAAAGTTAAATTCGCTTTATGAGTGAAAAGAGTTGTGTTTTAACCTAACTAAAACACAAAACTTAGAATAAAAAAGCCCCAAATAATGATTTTTAGATTTACTGTACTATTACTGTTTTTTAGTTTGAGTGTTTTTTCCCAGGATAAATATATCAGACATAAGATATCAAAAGGAGATAACCTAAGTGTGCTTGCTAAGAAATACGGTGTAAAAACAAAAGATATTGCAGAAGCAAATCCGAATGCTCCAAAAATTCTAAAATTAAATTCGGTTTTACTGATTCCGGATAAGAATAAAACGGTTACTGCAAAATCTGCACCTGCTATTACGAATATGACTCCCTCTCCAAGCCCTGGATCTCACGAAGTTCTGGCGAAAGAAACGCTGTGGGGAATTTCAAAAAAATATAATGTTTCAGTTGAAGACTTAAAAAAAGCAAATCCGCTGTTGGAAACGGAAGGTTTAAAAATTGGCCAGCAGATTATTATTCCATCGAATGCAGTTGCAGATCTGGAAAGTCCTGTTGAAAATATCGCTAAACCAGAAGAGGTTGAGGTATCAAGGGAGATAAAGCCGAAAGAAACTAAATATGCCATTGCAAAGGAATTCGGAATCTCTGTGGCAGAATTAGAAAAACAAAACCCTGTCATAAAGAAAAAATTAAAGGTTGGTTCTGTGCTTACAATACGCACTTCTAAAGAAAAAGCAGATGCTTTAGAAGCTGTAAGTCAAACTTCTCAAATAAAAGATCCGGTATCGAACCCTGAGTTAGTCGCTGAAAATACTATTGTGAAAGATTCATCTAAAGTTATCAGGGTAGAAAACAGTTCTGATTTAATCGATCGACTGATTGAAAGTGCAACCGGAAATATAGGAGCAAGATATCGATCAGGGGGTACTACTAAAGCAGGTTTTGATTGTTCGGGATTAATGATTTGCACCTTTAATAATTTTGATATCAGGCTGCCAAGAAGTTCTATTGAACAATCGCGAATTGGAATGAAAGTCAGTGCTGAGGAAGCACAAAAAGGAGATTTGATTTTCTTTAAAACAAATGGGAGACATCATATTAACCATGTTGGTATGGTGGTAGAAGTAGCCGATGGAGAAATCAAATTTGTGCATTCTTCAACTCATGGCGGAGTTATGATTTCTTCGACTAAAGAAGCTTATTACGGAAGGAATTTTTCGCAGGTAAATCGTGTTTTGCAATAAATTAATACGTTATGTATTCAGATAAATCGTTTTTTTTAACTCTTCAATAGGGAGCGGTTTGTTTAAAAATCCTGTAACATAATTATTCTCATTTATTTTTTGTATTTCATCCTGATCCAAAGTCGAGGAAAGTACATAAATTTGAATTACTTTTTTAAATTCATTATTTAGCTTATCGTAAGCATTCAAAAATTCAAAACCATTCATGACAGGCATCTGAATATCTAATAAAATAATCAGCTGCTGCAGATTTTGATGTGTAGAAAGCCATTGCAGGGCTTCCACGCCATTATTTGTAATGTTTACTTCTGTTTCTGTTACATCAAGCATCTTTGTTAATAATTGCTTAATAACAAGCTGATCGATCAGATTATCTTCGATTAATAAAAATACTGGTTTAAGTTCCATACAAGTTTGGTATCGTTACAATAAATTTACTTCCTACACTATTTTCTGAGGAGACGTAAATATTTCCCCTTATATTTTCGACGGCTTCTTTTACAATATAAAGACCTAATCCTGAGCCTTTATTTTTGTTGGTTCCAAAGTACATTTCAAAAATATGTTCTTTGAATTCTTCTTTAATTCCAATTCCGTTATCTGATATTTCAATTTGATTAAAACCATCTGAAATATAAGTTTTAATCGAGATAAACATTTCCTCTTTACTGTTATCCGCATATTTTATTGCGTTTGAAAGTAAATTTGAAATGATAATTTTTAAGCGCAAATTATCGCTTTGAATACGATCGATCAATATCTCTTTTTTAATTTCGATTCGGTTGGCGTTTTCAATGTGTATCAATTGGGAAATGGCTTCATCAAATAACTCCCGAAGACTTACCGGTTCAATAATTATTTGTTTGCGTTTGTTTTTAGAATAATCAATAATGTCGCTAATAAACTGATCCTGCCTGACAAGGCTTTGGTGCATTAGCTTTAAATAGTTCCTGATCTGATCCACATTGTCTTCTAATTGTGTGATCGCAATAAGTCCCTGCAATGAAGTTATCGGAGATCTCAAATCATGTGATGCACTATAAACAAAGCGATCAAGCTCATGATTCGCCAGTAACAGATTTTCATTTTTTACTTCGATTTCTTTTTTAGAAGTAACGAGTCTTTTTACCATTATCGAATAGTACCAACTTACGCTGCAGATGATAATCAGGATAAAAAAGATGTTCGTAATAGTTAAGAGTGTTTTTATTTTCCTTGTTCCTTCTCCAAGTGTATTTGAAAAGTTACGTTCGTTTATGGTGAGTTTGTCGCTTATATCGCTTATTTGTTGTAAGTATTTTTGCTGATCAGAAGTTGTTAAGATATTGCGTTTGATTTTTGCATCGATTTGTGTTCCCGTGATAAATAATTCATCAATTAATTTATCACCTTGTTCCCATTCATGAATGGCTTTTGCTAAAAAAGGAATCTCTTTAAAATTTACAAATAGCCAGACAAGATCGTTAATGTCATCCTGATGATTTCGGCCTGTTAAAAAACCACTCCGTGCCATTTTATTGTCGCCTGCTTTGAGGAGTGTTTTTCGGGCAATGCCATCTCCCTGAGGAACTTTTAATTCTTCATTATATAATTTCCATTGTTCCGGTTCCTGGGTGTAGAGATACGTAATAAGATGCCTTGAAGCATCTTTTTGTCCTTTGGAATAATGTGATTCTCCATTTACATAAGCTCTGTTGGCAGATAATATTTTGATGGTAAAAAAATTGATACAAATTAGCAGCGCGCAGGAAATAAATACAATTAGCAGAAGAATGAAAACATTGGGGAAACGTATGCTTCTAAAAAACGGACTCTTAGACATAATTTCAGATTTGTAGGTTAGTACTGGCTTCTCAGGTGTGACAGACTGCTTGCTTACTTGTAACGTATATTTCTGTAAAAATCAGCTTTTGGGGATAACTGTTTTTTACTGTCTAAAAAGTGAACAGTTGTTAATGAAAACTTTCTTTTTTTAAGATTATGAACACTTATATCAAATTTAACAAAAAAAAGGTATGTTTTTACAAATGGTCTATTTTTTCTTGTTAAATTATTTAATTTTATTAAGGTGTTGGTAATTAGTGTTTTGTGTTCTGTTTTTTAAGTTTAAAAAATAAATAATATGAAACAAAGCAAAATTCTAAATAATCTAAAAAACAAACAAAACATCTTTTTTGTTTAACAATCCATTTTGAATAGAATCTGTTTTTGAGATTGTTTTTTATATCTATTCGAATTCATGCCAAAAATGGCCACAACCATTTTTGCATTCTGTATTTCTTCTTTCCGTATCTGTCACTTTAAAAATCCAAAGTAAGGAGATTATTGTTTTTTTATTTTCGTTTTCAGGAAGCTGAGCTATTTTATCTTGTGCAATTTTGTTGATTATTTGTTCATGTTGCGTTATCATTATGTAGTGAAGTCAGAACCAAATAAACTGCAGTTATTAAATCGCAGTTTATTTGTCTTAATTTTAAGTTACTTTGTTTGAACTTTAATCCATTGCAGAATTTCGTTCATTGCAATTGGAGAAAAGGTTTGTTCAATTTTTGAATATTCCTCAGGAGATCCCGATTTACATTCCTGAAATAAATGATTTAAATTTGGAATCTCCTTTATGGTTATATTTTTATTTCCGCCTTTTGTTAACGCTTTTTTAATTGCTTCCAGATTTTCTTTAGGAGGAACTTGTAAATCTTTCTCCCCGTTTAGGGCTAAAACAGGGCACTTCACTTTTTCTAACACCGGTTCCGGATTATATCTTAAAAAATAAGTCATCCATGGATTTGTTATTTTAGCTACTTGTAAATTAACATACTCTTCCAGCGTTACATTTTCAGGTTTGTCCGGATCATTTTTCGATATTTCAGTGATGTACTTTGTTATTTGAGTTTTTAATTCCTGCGGATCTTTGTATTTATTTACAATTTGAAAAGCCTTCTGATTCATTTCTTTTGTTTTTTGAATAGCTGAATCACTGCTTCCTTTTGCTTTTGCAATTAGTTCCTGTTGCAATAAAAGGAGTTGATCTCCTTCTATTCCTGGTCCGGCGAGTAATACGATAAAAGCAATATTCTTAGACTTACCTGCAACAATTGGCGCAATTAATCCTCCTTCGCTATGCCCCACTAATCCTATTTTCTTTTTGTCTATTTCTTTTCTGGAAAGTAAAAATTGAACTCCGGCCTCAACATCTGTAGAAAAATCCAAAGAAGTTCCCGATTTAAAATCCCCTTTTGAGGCAGCAGTTCCTCTGTCATCAAAGCGTAAAACGGCAATGCCATTTTTAGTTAAATAATCAGACAGTACCAGAAAAGGTTTGTGTCCCAGTAGTTCTTCATCTCTATTTTGCGGACCGCTTCCACTGATTAAGATAACAACAGGAAAAACACCTTCTTTTTTAGGCAATGTCAAAGTGCCTGCTAAACTTATTCCGGCGGTTTTATTCTCAAAATTGACCTCTTCAGTATAATAAGGGAACGGTTTTAAAGGCTCCTGAGGTCGTACCAGTTTTTCTTTTTCAATTTTTTCTCTGGATAAATTCAGCGGAAAAGCCTGGCCTCCTTGTTTAAAAGTTCCTGTAATAATATTGTCTTTTCCTAAAATACCTTCGTATTCAATTCGAAGGTTTGATAATGCAACTTTTAGAGTCGAATTTTCAAAGCTGGTTGAAGTAGTAGGAATCCCGAATGCTTTCTGATCAGGACTATCCATTGTAGCGGTAAACACATTATCCTTATTGCTGATGTTAAAAACAACAGCTAGCTGCGCTCCGGGTACTTTTAAAATTCCGTTCCACTGGCCGGTGATATCTTGTGCCATTACAAATGTTAAGTTGCAAAGAGCCACTAACAATAGTACTATTTTCTTCATGTTTTACTGATTATAATGTTTTGGTGGGTTATTTGAATTGTACGAATTTACAGAAAAATAGCTTTAATAAAGAATATTTATTCCATTAAAAAATGGCGTACATAATCAGTCTTTTAAAAGCATAAATAGAGAGGAGGACTGGAAAATACGGATCAGTTTTGGTCATTTCCCTGCCACCACAGCCCAAGTCAATAACTTTTAGATTTGGTTTGTCAACTATATAGCTTGTAAGGCCTCAGACAGTTTATATCGGTCTTCTTTAAATTCGTTGTATTTTTTCGAATCTCAGGTCATGCTATTTTGTCTTTAAGGTGCAAAACGAAAATACGAATTATTTTTTAGGACAATGATCCGTATCGCGTTTGGAATTTCGAATTTAACCTTATAGCTATTGGAATTTGGAGTTTCACGATTTGGAATTTGAGAAAAAAGTATATCTTTAACCAACCAAAAAATACAAAATAATGCAGGAAGACAACCAGGAACATTTTAAGAGAGAACTCGGATTATTAGACGGAACCATGCTTGTGGTAGGTTCGATGATCGGCTCCGGAATTTTTATCGTAAGTGCTGATATCGCCAGACAGGTAGGCTCTGCCGGATGGCTGACGTTAATATGGCTTATTTCAGGATTGATTACAATTATCGCCGCGGTGAGTTATGGCGAATTGAGCGCCATGTTTCCAAAAGCTGGTGGACAATATGTGTACCTGAAAGAGGCTTATAACAAATTAATTGCTTTTTTGTACGGCTGGAGTTTCTTCGCTGTAATCCAGACCGGAACAATTGCGGCCGTTGGTGTGGCATTCTCGAAGTTTGCAGCTTATCTTTATGAGCCTTTGAGCGACGAAAATATACTATTTGAATTGGGAGCTTTTAAGCTTAATGCAGCTCAGATTGTCTCGATTTTTACGATTGTTTTATTAACGTACATTAATAGCCGTGGCGTTAAAAACGGAAAGATCCTGCAGACCGTTCTAACCATTATCAAAATTTTATCATTGTTAGGCTTAATCGTTTTTGGATTAACACTTGCTGCAAAAGCTTCGGTTTGGGATGCCAACTGGGCAGATGCCTGGAGCACAAGTTCCTACAATACAAAAAAGGGTTCCTGGCTTCCGATTAGCGGAACTGCTTTGATCACCGGAATTTCAGCTGCAATGGTAGGGTCTTTATTCTCAAGTGATGCCTGGAATGGGGTTACTTTTATTGCCGGAGAAATTAAGAATCCAAAACGTAACGTCGGTTTCAGTTTGTTTCTTGGAACTTTTATTGTAACCGTTATTTATGTACTAACGAATTTGATGTATCTGGCTGTGATTCCGCTTAACGAAATTGCAACTGCAAAATCGGATCGTGTAGCTGTTGTAGCTTCAGATTATATTTTTGGAGATATCGGAACATTGATTATTGCGATTATGATTATGATTTCGACCTTTGCCTGCAACAACGGATTAATTATGGCTGGTGCAAGAGTTTATTATACAATGGCAAAAGATGGTTTGTTTTTCAAAAAAGCGGCTGTTTTAAACGAATCGAGTGTTCCTGCATGGGCTCTTTGGGCGCAATGTGTATGGGCTTCGGCTTTGTGCCTGACAGGAAAATACGGAGATTTATTAGACTTCGTTATTATCATCGTTTTGATTTTTTACATCCTGACGATCTACGGAATCTTTATTTTACGTAAAAAAATGCCGGATGCAGAAAGACCTTATAAAGCTTTTGGTTACCCGTATTTACCAATGTTATACATTATAATCGCTGCTGCAATTTGTATTTCGTTATTATTCACAAAATTCTCCACTTGTGGCTGGGGCGTTCTAATTATGCTGGCCGGAATTCCGGTTTATTATCTGACGAAGCCTAAGGAATAAGGAAGAAAGGTTCAAAGTTTTTTACCTTTGCGACTTTCCGGGAAATAAAATAAATCAAAAACGCCTTATGTATTAAGGCGTTTTTTGTACTGTAAATATTCAGAATAATTAGCATAAATTTGATGAATCTGCAAAATCTGCAGGCATAAAAAAAGGAAGTTACTATGCGCGTAACTTCCTTTTTTTTATAAATTGTTTTTGAATATTTTAAACTTCTTGCTGTAAAGCCGGATGTATCATTTCATTGATAATAGACAAAGTAAGCATATCAAATTTACCGGAGAAAAAAGCATCCAATACTTCCTGAAAAACAGGATCGGTATTGTTTGTTAAGGTAAAAAGAGTCATGCAGGAATGCAGTTTTCGGGCATCTAAATCGCCAAGGATAGCCTCAGCCGATTTCATTTTAAAGTCCAGCAATACTTTAGAAACTTCAATAAGATGTTTTCCAAGAACCGGATGTGAGAGAAATTCCTCACTCTGCTGAAGATTGTCGATGGAATATAATACGGACATTTCACTTCTTCCTAATCCTTTTATCTGAGGGAAAATAAACCACATCCAGTGGGTTTCTTTTTTTCCTCTTTTTAGTTCAGTAAGAGCTGTAAGATAGAGTTTGTTTTGTGCCTCTAAAAAACGGGTTAAATCATTGTTTAATTTTGCCATTTGGGGTGGAATATATTGGAAAAAAGTTTGAAAAATACTAAAAAAGATAAGTGCTGCCTAATAAAATGTGCAAGAAGGCTGTATTTTATTTTAGAAAGCTGATTTTGAGATTCTTTTCTGACGGAAAACTCATTTTATTATTTGAATTAAAAGGTGTTTTTTACCTTATTCTGCTTTTCTGTTCGTCCTTCTGAAGGTAAGATTGATTCTCGGCAATACTTTTTTGGCTGTTTTGGGAACCTGATGCTGCCAGAAACTATTTGTAGTTCCTGACATCAATAAAAAAGAACCATGATGCAGCGGAATTTCAACCTGACCAATGTCTTTTCTGAACTTATGTCGCAGTCGGAACATTCTTGTTTCTCCAAAAGTAACAGATGCTATAATGGGGTTTGTGCCCGAATTGTGCTCTTTATCGCTATGCCAGGCCACACTATCGCTTCCGTTTCGATATAAATTAAGCAGCAGGCTGTTAAAATCCAGTTGTGTTTCTTTTTCTACGCGGCTTCTGATGGTCAGGAGTTCATAAGTCCAGTCGGGACCATTCAGATCGGCTCCGGGATTATCTTTGTCTTCGTACCAGGCGATCATTCTGGGAGCCGTAACGGTTTTGTCAAAAATTTCCATCTCGTATCCTCTCCATTTGGTTTGGTGAAGCAGTTTTTCATAATAATGATCAGATTCTTCTTTGGTAAAGAAATTGTCAATCAGGATCAATTCGGTGTCAGGCAGTTCAAATACGGTTTTTCCGCTACGACCTGAAGTAAATAATTCGGTATCATTAAAGAGTGTCATAATGTATTTTTTTAAGTATATAGCTCTGTTCTAAAATTTCATTCGATGTCTGGGCAGATTAATTTCGTGTCCCTGCGGATAAGGTTCCCGATGCGTAGGGCTAACATCTTCCCTGATTAACCGCTGTGTTTTATACTGATCTTTAGCATCCATATACCGAGGATCAGGAATAAAAGGCATTTTAGACATCTTGGTAATAGTGATTGTCGGAAAGTGATAATCGACTTCCACAGTTCCTAAAAGCAAATAACAGCCTCCGCCCTGAAAAGGATACTGCGCCAGGCAATCAGGAAAATGTGCCGTATCAAAATAAGTACCTTCATGATCGATCCAGGTTCCGAAATACATGTTTCCTTTTTTGGTTGGAACTTGTTTTCTCGAAATCAGATAGGCCAGCATACGAACTTGTTTTTTATGATGGGCGACTAAATCTTTTGCCATAACGTCGCCGCGATGCCTGGTTTGCAAAAGCTCAAAAACGGTACAGGAAACAGGAAAACTTAAAAGTTCAATTTCATCAAAAGCATCTTCAAATACAGAACGTTCCAAAGTTGGGAGTTTATATTCCTTAACGGGTTCCTGTAATAGCATCAGACTTCTGTTTTCAGGTTTGAAATTATTTAAAAGTAAACTCGCAATAACTAAAAGTTGATTTTTAGTTTTTCCTGTAAAACGAAAAGCGTCTATAAAAATCAAAATTTTCATGCTTTCAATCCCAATCGGAATACGATTAATGAAATCTTCCAAAGAAAGAAAATCACCATTTTTCTCCCGTTCTGATTCGATTAAATGAGCGGTTTTCGATTCTAAACGCTGCAGGTGCATAAAACCGAGATAAATACCGGTACCATATACAGTGGTTTGATATTCACTTTTGTTTACACACGGATTAAGAATCGTACCGCCGGACATTCGGGCTTCGTGCACATACACTTCGGTTCTGTAAAAACCACCCTGATTATTGATTACCGCTGTCATAAATTCCACAGGATAATTAATCTTCAGATATAAACTCTGATAACTCTCCACAGCATATGAAGCCGAGTGTGCTTTGCAAAATGAAAATCCGGCAAACGATTCGATCTGGCGGTAAATTTCCTGACTAAGTCCTAACGGATGTCCTTTTTGAGCACATGAAGCAAAGAAATTATCTTTAACTTTTTGAAGCGCCTCTTTAGAACGCCCTTTTCCCGACATCGCACGACGCAGAATATCACCATCGGCGGCTGCAAGTCCTCCGTAATGCTGGGCAATTTTAATCACATCTTCCTGATACACCATAATACCATACGTTTCGCCCAGATGTTCCTTGAAGACATCATGAAAATATTGAAACTGATCCGGATTGTTATGACGAAAAATATATTCTTTCATCATTCCCGATTGCGCCACGCCGGGACGAATAATAGAAGAAGCCGCCACCAGAATTTTATAATTATCACAATTAAGCCGGCGTAACAATCCGCGCATGGCCGGACTTTCGATATAAAAACAGCCAATAGTTCTGCCTTGTGCCAAATGAACATTGCACACCGCTTCATCTTTGGAAATCGAAGTATCCCGAATATTAAGTTTAATACCCCTGTTTTTCTCAATCAATTTCACACTGTCGTCAATATGCCCGATACCACGCTGACTTAAAATATCGAATTTTTCAAAACCAATTTCTTCGGCAATATGCATATCAAAAAGCACAATAGGAAAACCTTTTGGAGGCATTTCCAAAGGCGTGTAATTGGTAATTGGCTCTTCAGAAATTATGATTCCACAAGCATGCATACTACGCTGATTCGGGTATTTCTCGTCGATCATCATTTTTGCATATTCCTGAACCAGTTTTACAATAGAATTGGTTTCGTGTAATGCCATCGGATTTTTGGCCAGCATGTCCAGCTCTTCTTTAGGAAGACCAAAAACTTTTCCGACTTCCCTAAAAATAGAACGGTGTTTAAATTCGACATTCGTTCCGCAAAAAGCCACATAATCCCGGCCATATTTAGTAAAGATGTATTCTAAAATCGTATTGCGTTCTTTCCAGCTCCAGTCGATATCAAAATCAGGCGGACTTTTTCGGTTTAAATTCAAAAAGCGTTCAAAATACAAATCCAGTTCCAGCGGACAGATATCGGTGATTCCCAAACAATAGGCGATAATACTATTGGCACCGCTGCCACGGCCAATGTGCATGAATCCCTTGCTGTTGCTGTATCGCACAATATCCCAGGTAATTAAAAAATAACCGCTGAATTCTAATTCGTCAACAACTTTCAGCTCTTTTTCGATACGTGCTTTTGCCTGAGCGTTCTCTTTTCCATAACGCCACAACAATCCGTTTTGCGCCAATTCTGTTAATAAGGCAATATCACTCTGACGATTTTCAGTAAAAAACTTCTTGTTTTTAGGGGTTTTAAATTCATATTGAAAATTACAGGAAGCAATGATGTACCGGGTATTGGCTATAATTTCAGGATAGTTTTCATAATACGGCAAAAGGGCTTCCAAGGACAGCATTTTCTCAGAAGTTTTACAATAATCAGCCGCTGTCAGTTTTGATAAAATAATATTGGTATCAATGGCCCGAAGGATTTTGTGCAGATTAAATTCTCTTTTGTTTGTGAAAGTGACCGATTGAAGAATCACCATTTTAGAAATTTTACTTTTAAATTCTAAAGTAAAAAGCTTGGAAATTTCTTCTGGACGAATGCCGATAAATTCATTTTCGCGCAGCATTTCAGGAGCATTTTCTAAAGTATAGATCACAAAAACCGATTCGAATTGGGGAGCGATTACAGGCAAAGGCTCTCCACTAAAATTATGTTCCGTTAAAAAACGGTTCATTTCGCCCAGTCCTTCAGCATTTTTGGCAAGCCCAATATATCGAAATTGATGATCGGAGCGGAATTCGATTCCTACCAATGGTTTTATTCCTGCTACATCACAGGCTTTTATAAAATCATAGATTCCGGTTACCGTATTAATATCCGTCAGGGCCATTGCTTTTACACCGTACGCAACAGCCTGCCCGATAAGTTTATCAAGAGAAATCGTGCCGTAGCGCAGGGAATGAAAAGAATGACAGTTGAGATACATGATTTACGGAATACGTTTTAAAATTTCGTTTTTGTTATTCGGTTTAAAAGAAGCTCCGGCGCAACGCATGACGGCATCGAAACCGTATCTGTTTTTCATTTTATCCATTGCAGCATAAAGCGACAGCATTTCCTGTGTATCTTCGAAAAGATCAATCTGATACGTGCCGCGAACCAGTCCGCTGAAGCGAATACCGATCAGACGAATACGCATGCGTCGCTGGTAGAGTTTATCAAATAAATCGTTTACATTTTTATTTAGAATATGATCGGCTGAGGTATAAGCAATTTTGCATTGTTTGGTTTCGGTGTCAAAATTGGCGTAACGTATTTTAACGGTAATGGTTGAGGTAAGCCATTCTTCTGATCGCAGCTGAAAAGCGAGTTTTTCGACCATACCAACCAATATCGATCTTAGCATGATGATATCGATGGTATCCTGAGAAAAAGTATGTTCGGTAGAAATAGATTTTCTTTCCGAATAAGGTTCTACAGGCGTATGATCAATTCCGTTGGCTTTTTTCCAGATATCCAGACCGTTTTTGCCAATCATCTGCTGCAGCACTTCGGCAGGCATTTCTGATAGGGTTTGGATCGTACGGATTCCGATTCGGGATAAAAGCTGAAAAGTCACATTTCCCACCATCGGTATTTTCTGAATGGAAAGCGGATTTAAAAATGCCTGTACCTCCTGTTCCGGAATTTCGAGATTCCCTATTGGTTTGCCTTCTCCGGTGGCTATTTTAGAAACCGTTTTATTGATGGATAAAGAAAAACTAATCGGAAGTCCGGTTTCTTTAATTACCCATTGTGCGAGCTCGTTTGTCCATTTATAACTTCCGTGAAATTTGTCCATTCCGGTAATATCCAGATAGAATTCATCGATGCTGGCTTTTTCCAGTACCGGTGCTTTTTCCTGTAGAACCTGCGTAACATCATGTGATAATTGCGAATATAATTCCATATCGCCTTTGATGATTTTAGCATCAGGACATAATTTCATGGCCATATGGATAGGCATGGCAGAGCGAACTCCAAAAACGCGGGCTTCATAGGAACAAGAGGCAACCACACCGCGATCACCACCACCGATAATGAGGGGAATACCTCTCAATTGGGAGTTGGTGAGCCTTTCGCAGGACACAAAAAAGGTGTCCAAATCCATGTGTACAATTGCCCGTGTCATTTTTTTGTTTTTGTAAGTGACAAAATTAGCGCAGGTTGTAACAAAAATGATTATATTTGTTGTTCCAAATTATAACAAATTAAATTATGTCCCTATTTTCAGATAACATCAGAGCATTGAGGGTTAAGCATAAAATATCTCAGGAGAAATTAGCTGAAAACCTTAGAATTACCAGAGGAAGATACGTTAAATACGAAGATGGAACCTCCGAAGCACCCTATGATATTTTAAAGCAGATTGCTTTATATTTTCATATGAGCATTGACTTATTATTGTCTGTCGACATCCGTAAAATCAATATAGAAAACCTTATAAAATTAGAAGGCAACCGACTTATTTTACCCATACAAGTCGATAGTTTTGGGGAGAATTATATCGAAATTGTGTCTCAAAAAGCAAAAGCGGGTTACCTAAACGGATATGCCGATCCGGAATATATCGAGAGTCTGCAGCAAGTTTCCCTTCCGTTTTTAGGACCTGGAAAACACCGTGGATTTCCGGTAGAAGGAGATTCGATGCCGCCACACGAAGATGGAAGTATCATCATTGGCCGTTACGTAGAAAGGCTGGGAGAGGTGCTCGACGGAAAAACGTATATCCTGATTACCAAAAACGAAGGCATGGTGTACAAACGTCTGAACAAAAACAAAAAAAATGCATTGGTATTAGAATCCGACAATCGTTTTTATCCGAATTATGAAGTGAAAGCTTCGGATATTCTGGAAATTTGGGAATACGAGTGCAATATCGGCCGCAGCGATAAACGCCATGAAATAACAGAAACCCAGAGTATGAAAGATCTGCTGCTGGAGGTGAAACGGGAAGTTATGGAAATCAGGAATAATACACTGAGTGGCAGCTAATAAAAATTATAGTGAAATCCAATGAATATTGAAAAAGCCATACCGGAAGACAACATCCGTTTAACGGAAATTACAAAAAAGTCAAAAGCCTATTGGGGATATTCTGACGAGCAAATTCTGAACTGGAGTAATAATTTAACGGTTACTATGCTGTATATTGAAAATAATCCTGTTTTCAAATTAATCGATAAAGACGAAATTGTTGGTTATTATTCTTATATCCGACAAGAAAATCAGCAGGTGAAACTGGATAACTTATTTATTTTACCGGAATATATCGGAAAAGGATTTGGAACTTATCTAATGAATGATTTCCTGGAAAGAATGAGAATTGAAAAATGCCAAAAAATCATTCTCGATTCAGAGCCAAACGCTGAAAAGTTCTACGGTAAAATTGGATTTAAAAAAATTGGGGAATTTGAAACTTCAATAAAAAACAGGTTTATGCCCATTATGGAACTGAATCTTTAAAAAACTTTTACAAAACTCAATCCGTATTGCTGGCCATTATAGAAAGGAGCAATCATAGAAGTTGAATGGCCTTCAGAAGAGGATTTAAATAGTTTTTTGGTAATATACGGATTCATCCAATACGCAATTTTGGTGCTCAAAATTCCGATTCCGGCTCCGGCTGCAACATCGGTTAACCAATGGCGGTTGTTGTAAATCCGGAATAATCCCGTTCCTGTTGCTACGGCATAACCTGCAATTCCGTACCAAATCGATTTGTCTTTGTATTCCTGCCATAAAAATTCAGCTCCCGCAAAAGCAGTGGCGGTATGTCCGGACGGAAAAGAATTATTAGAACTTCCGTCAGGCCTTTCTTCGTGTACGATCGACTTTAGACCCAAAACAGTAGAAGCCATAATGACATAGGAAGTCACAAAAATTACAGATCGGTCGCGCATCGTATTTTTCCCTTTTACGCCAAAAGCATTCAACGCAAAAACAGAGGCTGCGGGCGCATACTGGGAGAAATCATCAATGGTGATTTTCTCGTCAATATCTTCTGTAACTTCTTTTTTGATCTGCGAATTAAAATTTAAAAGCTGATCACTTTCCAGACCAATTACACCGTAACCAATTAATACACCCGGAATAATCAGCTGCTTATAATTGAATTTAATATGATGCGCCACAGTGCCGTCGATTGCCGCAATAGAATCGGTTTTTTGTGCTGTTGCAGAAAAAATGCTGAATAGAAATACCAGGGAAATCGTTTTGTAAATCATAATAGGTTCTCGTTATATACAGCAAAATAACAAAGGATTTGACCCACTATTTCTGGCTTAATTCAACCTTAAGCAAATGTTAACTCCTGCTTGATTTTCATACGTTTAGCGCAAACCAAAAGGTACTTCCCAATCCTAAATTGCTTTCTACGCCAATGGTTCCGTTTTGGGCTTCGATGAATTCTTTGCTGATCGCCAGCCCTAACCCCGTTCCTGATTTCTGGCTTCCCGGAATCTGAAAATATTTATCGAAAACCTTGTCTTTGTATCGCGCATCAATTCCTTTTCCGGTATCGATAACCTGAAATAAGATTTGATTGTTTTCGTTTTTCAATTTAATGATAATAGTACTTTTTTCAGAGGAATACGTAATGGCATTTGATAAATAATTTATCAGAACCCAGCCCGTTTTTTCACTGTCCGCCTTTACATCTGGTAAACTTTCATTGGCATCAATAATCAATTTTATTTGCTTTTGATCCGCCTGTACTTTTACAGCTTCTGTTGCATAATTTACAATGTTGTACGGATTGCTTTTTTCGATATTCAGTTGAATATTTCCCGTTTCTAATTGGGAGAGATTGAGTAATTCGCCGGTTATTTTCAATAAGCGCTGACTGTCTTCTTTAATGCTTTCAACCAATTGATTCTGATCTTCATTCATGGCACCTGTTTTGGTGTTTTGAAGTAATTGTAAACTTAGTTTTATAGAGGCAATAGGGGTTTTTAATTCATGGGAGACTGTCGCTATAAAATTGGTTTTTGCAAAATCAAGTTCTTTAAAAGACGTAATATTTCTAAGAATAATAACATCGCCAATATTGATTTCTTTTTCCTCGCCTGTTGGCGTTATGGTAATATTGATTTTTTCTTTATCAAAATAGCTTTCTTTTCCATTGGCAAAAATCTTCAAAGGCTGTTTTTTTGAATTATCATTTTCTTCTTTGAAAATTAATGACCGGATCAAATCATTCGACAAAGCCAGGTCAGAAGCCGATTTTCCAATAACATCTTCGATTTTCATACCAATGATTTTAAGAGCTTCATCATTCACAAATAAAACAATACCCTGATTGTCCAGACCAATAATAGGATCGTGCATATTATTGATAAGTGTCTCCAGTCGTTTTTTCTCAAAGAAAAGTTTGTATAAATTACTGTTGTTGTATTCCTGAAGTTTTTGCGCCATGGTATTAAACGATTTGGCCAGATCACCATATTCGTTATGATTGGTAAAATGCACACGTTCTGAATAATTTTTATTGGCAATTTCCTTAATACTCAGTGTAAGTTCTTTAATCGGGTTCGCGATATTATTCGGTAGATTGATCAGTAAATTAAAAGCAATCAAAAAGCATAAAGTACCCACAACTGCAATCAGTAAATTGGCATTTTCGGCGGTATGTTTCGCAATATCGCTTTTTTGTTTTATGGCATTCATATTGAGTTTCATGATCTCAAAAATGTCTCTCCTGATCTGTGTTTTGGCAGCTTCATCGAGATTGTTTTTTTCTAAAAGAGCAAAGTTTCCCTTCAGGTTATCGGTTACTTTTTTCTCTCCGTACTCCGTGATATTCTGCGTTTGTTTGTGAAGATTTTCTTTAAAAGTAATAATCGCATGATCCGCATCAGTACTAATTTCATCTAACGACAAAAGCATGTTTCTGGAATATTCAAGCGTATTATAATTGGCTTTCAGAATATTCTCGGTGTCTGCTTTTATCAAAAAAACAGAATAAGCACTTACTAAAGAGAGTATGATGATCATTAAAAATAACAATCCAACACCCAGATTCAATTTGGTTTTAATTCTCATGATGTTTGTTTTAAAACATTTTATTTTTTTTGAACCATATCAGTAATATAAGGAAATATAAGAGTGGCGCGCATAATTAAGCCAAAGCAAAAAAACGTAAGCGAACTTTGCGATTAAAATATTTAAATGAACTTATATAACTTATATGGTTTAATTTCTCAGGACAAAATAACAAGGTCAACATTCGATAAAGACAGTCTGTTTAATAAACGTCTGAAAATCGTTGTTGACAAAATTACTTTAAATAAATTCAAATGTGGTTTTCCGATACAGACAGTTGTAATATGTTTTTCTTCCACCATCATCAGAATAGCGTCAGCAATATTTTTATGTTCTGTTTTAAGGACTTCTGCGCCTAATTGTGTGGCCAGTTTAAAATTATTAATCAAATGACGCTGTTTGTCTAAAGCGATTTTGATACTGCTTTCTTTCGGAGTTTCCACATACATCACATACCAGCTTCCGTTGTAATAACTCGCCAGACGCGCCGCTTTCCGAATTACAATTTTAGCTGTTTTGTCGTTACTGCTAATACAGGCCAATAGTTTTTCATGTTTCAGAGCCTGTAGCTGCGGTACTTCACTTTCTACTTTCCGGACTACCTGACTGGCAACTTCCTTCAAAGCCAATTCACGCAATTGCAGGATTTGTTCCGATTTAAAAAAGTTGGTTAAAGCAGTCTGAATTTTATCGGGCGTATAAATTTTGCCTTCTTTCAGACGGGCAATCAAATCCTCTGCAGTCAAATCAATATTAACGACTTCATCGGCAATTCGCAAAACATTATCCGGAATTCTTTCCTGAACATCAATGCCTGTTATGCGTTTTACATCTTCGTTTAAACTCTCAATATGCTGAATATTAACGGCCGAAATTACATTGATTCCAGCTTCGAGAATCTCTAAAACGTCCTGCCAGCGTTTTTCATTTTTGCTTCCTTCCACATTCGTATGCGCCAATTCATCTACAATGACCACTTCTGGCCTAAGGTTGATAATCGCCTGCACATCGAGTTCTTCGAGTTCTTTTCCTTTGTAAAAAATAGTTCGCCTCGGAATCACCGGCAGACCAAACAATAACTCATGTGTTTCCTTTCGAAGGTGCGTTTCGATGTAACCAATTTTTACATCAATCCCGTTCTTCAGCAACGAATGTGCTTCCTGCAGCATGCGATACGTTTTCCCCACACCGGCACTCATTCCAATGTAGACTTTGAACTTTCCCTTCCGTGATTTCTGAATTAAATCGAGAAAGTGCTGTGCGTTATTTTCTTTTTCCATTTTTTTTGCTTTACGCTGTAAGCCGTAAGCTTTAAGCAATAGAACTTTCAAAAGCCTACTGCCTAAAGCCTATAGCTTAAAGTTAGAAAGAAATCGCCAACGAAGTCGTTACAAACGTATTCGTATCCGTTGGAAGATTGTCTTTTGTAAATATTTCATCCTTACTCGAAAGATTTCTGGCTTCTATTCTAAACATTACATTATCAGTCACTAAGTAATCAAAGTTAGCTGAAAATCCGTACGTTTTAAAACCGTTTGGCGTTTCAGTTGCGATAATCACACCTTTTTCATCACTGTAATATTCGCCACGTGCCGCAAGCTGAATCTTATCCGTTGGTTTGTATTGCAGAATCAAAACGGGCGAAAACCAGGTGTCGTACTTGTTACTGCTTTTAGCTGCTTGCTGTGAACCGACATCAAAGCCAGCCGTTATATTTGTTTTATCCGTTACTTTAAATTGCCCGTAAAAGTTATTAAAATAACGCCATTTTTTGTCGATATCAGGCTGCTCATTTCCCACATAAGTACTCCAGTTCAAAACCACTCTGTCAGATGGTTTGTAGGTAAGCTGTGTTCCAAAAGCAGGCGTATGGTTGCCTTCTACTTTCTGGGTGCGCTGCCAGCCGTTTAAATACATTCCGGCCAGATACCATGCTCCGGATTCAGAAGTATAGCCAATTTTAACTCCCGTTTCGTAATACGGAGAGTTTTCAGCCAAAATGCTTCGGGTTAAAGTCTGGCAGTCTTTTCCAATCGCACTTTCAAAACCGATGTGCGCCGGCATAATTCCCGCATCAATCCATAGATTATGACTTTGCGAAATCTTTACGCCCACATTGGCCTCGTATACATTTTTCAATAAACCCTGCTCGGCAGTCATGTTGTATTCGGCATACGTTCCGGCCATTAGTGCAAAATTTCCACGAACATTATCCTTGCTGTAATTCACTTTTGCCAAACCCAGATTCAGGTTTACTTCATTGCTTTTATTATAATTGTAAAAAAAGCCGGGACGTGTATGATCTTCAGGTTTTGCAAAATCATAACTATAATAAACGTCTACATATCCTGAAAATGTAAACGGACTTTTTGTTTCTTCCTGAGCGTGTAAATTGCTAAAACCAAAAGCGATTAAAGCAGTAAGTATTATTTTTTTCATTTTTTTAATCATTTCGAGGGACGACCTGTTCGGCGGGGCGAAAGGAATTTCATCCTCATTAGTTTATTATTTAATAGATTTTTTAGGAGCTATTTCCCGCTATCCACTACAATCTTTTGTCCGCCGCGGCGGACAAAAGGATTTTCGTTTCTATCGGGGCTAGGCCTTTTGGGGTAAAAAAGGGCTTTTTTTTTCCCTGCAAGATTTTCAAACCTTACAGTAATTTATTTTGTCTTCTGGTTTGTCATTTCTACGAAGGAGAAATCTTAGCAAGAAACTCCGCAAAGAATATCAATCTGTGTCGATCTGGCAACGGAGATTTCTCCTTACGTCGAAATGACACAAACTGGCTACAATAGTTGTCAAACCCGACAGGTTTTCAAAACCTTAGAACCTTAGCGACTTAGAATCTCAGAACCTTTTTTAGAAAGCTGATCCAAAGCCACATTCAATTCCAAAACATTAACGGTTTCTGGTCCAACAACAGCTGTATTAATTTTAGATTCTACCAAAGCTTTTACTTTATCCTCTGCTAATTTTCTTTCTTTGGCAACACGTTTCACCTGAATCAAAGCACCTTCCGGCGAAATATTCGGATCCAGTCCACTACCGGAAGCAGTCACCATATCTGATGGAATCTCCGATTTTTTCAAATAAGGATGAACAACTAAAAACGTATCGATTCTTTTTTGAACTAAAGCCAGGTAATCGGCATTACTAGGTCCTTTGTTACTTCCGGCACTTCCGGCAGCATTATAATCCACAGCCGAAGGTCTTCCCCAGAAATAATTCGACTTATCGAATTTCTGACCGATTTTTTGGTAGCCAACCACTTTTCCGTTAACCGAAATAGTTTCTCCTTTTCCGTGATTCGGAGCAAATTGTGCAATTCCGTAAATGGCAAGGGGATAAATAACTGCAAACAGAATTACGGTAAGCAGCGTCAATTTTAATAGTGAAAATATATTTTTCATTTGAGTTTTTTTTAAAGTTTCTAAGGGACTAAGCTGCTAAGCTTCTAAGTTTTTTTCTCTTAGTAACTTAAAGACTTAGAACTATATGTTTTATTTAAGATGTTGAGGTTTTAAGTTTCTAAGTTTTTTTCTTAGTCTCTTAGCAACTTAGAACCTTAATATTTACATAAATAAGGCAACCAACAAATCAATTAATTTAATTCCGATAAAAGGCACGATCAATCCGCCTAAACCATAAATCAGTAAGTTTCTTTTAAGGATTGCACTTGCACCGATTGGTTTATAATCAACACCTCTCAAAGCCAGTGGAATCAATATCGGAATGATAATCGCGTTAAAAATAACGGCTGACAGAATCGCACTTTCAGGACTATGCAAACGCATGATGTTCAAACCTTCAAGCGCAGGAATCGCAGTAATAAAAAGAGCAGGAACAATAGCAAAATATTTCGCAACGTCATTTGCAATAGAAAAAGTAGTTAAAGTTCCCCGAGTCATTAAGAGCTGTTTTCCAATTTCAATAATCTCGATTAATTTGGTTGGGTCATTGTCAAGATCGACCATGTTTCCGGCTTCTTTGGCCGCCTGAGTTCCACTGTTCATGGCAACACCCACATTGGCTTGTGCAAGGGCAGGAGCATCGTTGGTTCCGTCACCCATCATGGCAACGAGTTTACCCAGATTTTGTTCGTTTTTGATGTAGTTCATTTTATCCTCAGGTTTCGCTTCGGCAATAAAATCATCTACACCGGCAGCTTCAGCGATAAACTTCGCCGTAAGCGGATTATCTCCGGTTACCATTACCGTTTTGACACCCATTTTTCTCAAACGGTCAAAACGTTCTTTCATTCCGGTTTTAATGATATCCTGCAATTCGATAACACCTTGTACCTGATTGTTTTTTATCACAACGAGTGGTGTTCCTCCTTTAGACGAAATATCGATTACTTTTTGAGCGGTATCTTCAGGGAAAGTATTTCCGGCTTGAAGGGAGATGTTTTTTGCAGCATCCTGAGCCCCTTTTCTAATATTGGTTCCGTCTTTTAAAACAACTCCGGAAGTTCTGGTTTCTGCGGTAAATTTGATTAAAGTAGCACCTTCAATGGATAATTTATTGGCAGTTTCGGCTCCTGCCAGTTCCACGATACTTTTCCCTTCCGGAGTGTCATCTGCCAGTGAACTTAACACAGCAGATTTAATAAAATCTTCTTCAGATACGCCTTTTGCAGGATAAAAATTCGTTGCTTTTCGGTTTCCTATTGTGATGGTTCCGGTTTTATCCAAAAGCAATACATCAATATCTCCGGCAGTTTCTACCGCTTTTCCGGATTTTGTAATCACGTTGGCACGTAACGCTCTGTCCATACCGGCAATACCAATTGCAGATAACAAACCACCAATTGTCGTTGGAATCAAACAAACGAACAAGGCGATAAAAGCCGCAATCGTGATGGGTGCATTTGCATAGTCGGCAAACGGTTTTAGTGTAACGCACACAATCACGAAGATTAAGGTAAATGCGGCTAATAAAATAGTTAAGGCAATTTCGTTTGGTGTTTTCTGACGGCTTGCCCCTTCCACCAAAGCAATCATTTTATCCAGAAAGCTTTCGCCTGGTTCTGAGGTTACAATTACTTTAATTTTATCAGACAATACTTTGGTTCCTCCGGTTACAGATGACTTGTCACCACCTGCTTCCCGAATTACAGGAGCACTTTCTCCGGTAATGGCACTTTCGTCAATTGTTGCTAAACCTTCGATAATTTCACCATCGGTTGCAATCAAATCTCCTGCTTCACAAACGAAAACATCTCCTTTTTTCAATTCAGATGAACTGATGTTTTTGATTTCTCCATTTGACAGAATTTGTCTGGCAGGAGTTTCTTCACGTGTTTTTCTTAAACTATCTGCTTGTGCTTTTCCTCTGGCTTCGGCAATGGCTTCAGCAAAATTGGCAAACAAAAGCGTTGCGAGTAAAATTAAGAACACAATTAAATTATAGATAAAACTACCCTGATCGGTTGCGCCCATTAAAATGGAAACACAAACAGCAAACATAATGGCAGTTCCTATTTCTACGGTAAACATTACCGGATTTTTGATCATCATTTTTGGATTCAGCTTCACAAAAGACTGCACTAAAGCTTCTTTTACCTGTTTGCTCTCAAATAACGATGTGGATTTATTAGTTGTCATTTTTCTTTGTATATTATTTTAAAGTAAAATATTCTGCCAATGGACCTAAAGCCAACGCTGGGAAGAATGATAAAGCAGCAATAATTGCAATCACAGCGAAAACCATTACACCAAAAATTGTAGTGTCTGTTTTTAAAGTTCCGGCACTTTCCGGAATGTATTTTTTGTTAGCCAGTAATCCTGCAATTGCCAATGGGCCAACGATAGGAATGAAACGGCTCAACAGTAATACAATTCCCGTCGTAATATTCCAGAACGGATTATTATCTCCCAAACCTTCAAAACCGGAACCGTTGTTAGCGGCACTCGAAGTATATTCGTATAACATTTCAGAGAAGCCGTGGTGTCCCGGATTGTTTAACCAGCCTGTTGCGTTTCCGCTGAACCAGTACCCCATTGCAGTGTCATGTGCAGCAAAATAAGAAGCTAAAGCAGTACCTGCTAATATTAATAAAGGATGAAGAATTGCAATAAAAGCAGCAATTTTAACTTCCCGTGCTTCAATTTTCTTTCCTAAGAATTCAGGCGTTCGGCCTACCATTAATCCGGAAATAAATACAGCCAGAATGATGAAAATGTAAAAGTTAAGATAACCCACTCCACAGCCGCCATAAAAGGCATTTACCATCATAGCCAGTAATTGCATAGCACCGGAAACAGGCATTGAACTATCGTGCATACTATTAACAGAACCGGTAGAAATTACTGTTGTGGCAATGCTCCAGAAACCTGAAATCGCTGGGCCAAACCGAACCTCTTTTCCTTCCATTGCACCGGTTGTTTGGGCAATACCCATTTTTTCGATGGCAGGATTTCCGTTCATCTCACTAATTACCGTTGGAATTACCAGCAATAAGAATCCCAAAGTCATTACACCAAAAATGATGTATGATAATTTCTTTTTGTTAAGGAAAAAGCCAAGTGCAAAAATCATTGCAAAAGGAATGATTAGTTGCGCAATAAGTTCAACAGCATCGGTAATATAAGTAGGGTTTTCTAAAGGATGTGCTGAGTTAACTCCGAAAAATCCCCCGCCATTGGTACCAATATGTTTGATTCCAATAAATGCCGCTGCAGGACCGCGCGAAACTTCTACGTTGTCTCCCTGAAGAGTTGTAATCGCATCTTTACCTTCAAAAGTCATAGGAGTACCGCTAAACACTAAAACAATTGCAACAACAGCAGAAAGAGGCAGTAAAATGCGGGTACAGCTTTTGATGAAATAGTTGTAAAAATTTCCTAGTTTATCTGTGGTTCTTTCACGCATTGCAGTAAAAACCATTGCTGCTGCTGCCATTCCGACACCAGCCGAAACAAACTGCAAAAACATCAAAACCATTTGTGAAAGATACGATAGTCCGCTTTCTCCGGAATAATGCTGTAAATTACAATTTACCAAAAATGAAATAGCGGTATTAAAGGCCAAATCAGGAGTCATTGACGGGTTGTTATCCGGATTTAAAAACAACGATCCCTGAAACAACAAAATAAAAAAGCAAAGAAAGAACCAAATCATGTTGATACTTAAAAGGGCTTTTAAGTGTTGTTTCCAGTTCATTTCTTCAGTGGAATTGATACCGCTGATTTTAAAAATAAATTTTTCAATTGGATTGAAAATCGGGTCAAGAAATGTTTTATCACCCAAATAAACTTTAGCAATATATTTTCCTGTTGGAATGGCTAAAACTATCGAAATGATGAAAATACTAATGACACCAAATAACTCTGTGTTCATATTTTGTTTATTAGAAGTTAAATAATTTTTCGGCTTTTATAAAAACATAACAAGCGTTATAAAAGCGAATGTCCAGGCCACATAAACAAATACCAGCAGCATTTTTTTTGACTGTGACTTTTTCATCTTTTAAAATTTTTCAGGTTTAATTAATACATAAACCAAATAGCAAAAAACGGCGATGGAAATAATAAATAGTGCAGTCATGATTTAGATTTTTTCAAAAAATTCAACTGATTTAAAACAGATCGCAAACAGCACAACGGCCAGTGCGATTAAAAGAAAAGTGATTAACATAGGTTTTAGATTATTAGATTGTTGGATTATTAGATTTTAGACGATTAACCGATTAAACATTTTATACACCAGAGGTATTAACTTGTTTGATATATTCGGCTTTCAGCGTTTGAGGAAAAAGATGTGAAATGTTGCAGTGACGCATTTCCATAAAAGAAGAAACAGAGAAAATGTACACATTAGAAATGGCATTTTTAGTTTCGATACTTCCGGTAATAAACAAACGTTCAGCAAGTGCCAAGCATTTTTTTGCCCGAACGATGTTACCGGAAACAATTGATTTTTTGGTGATATCTGCAAAACGCTCTGCCTGTTTGTAAATAGAATTAACTTGATTTTTCATGAGAATGAATTTTTATGTTCTTCCCACTTATGCCAAAAGCTGTTCCGAAAAATGGATAAGACAGCTAAAGTCTTGTCAATAAAAGTGTTGCCGTATTATGCCAAAAATAAGGCACAAAAAAAGCCTATCAAAATGATAAGCTTTTATTAAAATGATAGGTCAAATTCAAATTCAATTGGAATTTGGAATTTCAATTTTGGAATTTATCCCGATAGCTATCAGGATTGGAATTTAACTTTGTTATTGAATCCCGTACTCGTCTAATTTTCGGTACAAAGTCGCAATTCCGATTTCGAGTAAACGTGCTGTTTCGGCCTTATTGCCTTTCGTATAGTTTAAAACCTTCTGAATATGCAGTTTTTCGATACTCTGCATGGAAAAAGCCGACATCGATTTGGTAGGTTTTTCAGGCTGATGCTGCATCTCATAAGGCAGGACATCGGCGGTTAAAACGGTATCGCTTAAAATAACAGAGCGTTCAATAATATTTTTGAGTTCCCGGATATTTCCCGGCCACGAGTAATTTTCTAATTTATGAAGAAAGTCATCTGAGATTTCAAGCGTTTTCTTGTTTGTTTTTTCAGAGAACTGCTTCACAAAAGAGAGGGTCAATGCGGTAATATCTTTGATTCTTTCCCGAAGTGGAGGAAGTTTAATTTCGAAAATATTCAGACGAAAATATAAATCAGATCGAAAACGATGTTCATCACTTTCGGTTTTTAAATCCCTGTTTGTGGCAGCAATTAATCTGAAATTGGATTTTTTTGGAGTAGTATCACCAACCGGAATGTATTCGCTGGTCTCTAAGACACGTAATAATTTGGCCTGCAGTTCAATTGGCATTTCTCCAATTTCATCCAGAAATAAAGTACCGCCATTGGCTTCTTCAATAAAACCTTTCTTATCTTTAAGAGCACCGGTAAAAGCACCTTGTTTATGACCGAAAAGTTCGCTTTCCAGAATTTCCTTGCTGAAAGTACTGCAATTTAAAGCGACAAAAGATTTACCAACACGATTACTGTTTTCATGAATGGCCTGTGCAAAAACCTCTTTTCCTGTTCCGGTCTCACCAGTGAGTAAAACGGTCGAATCAGTTTTAGCGACTTTTTTGGCAAGATCAATAACCTGTTCAATTCCTTTGGATTTCCCTATAATAATATCAAAAGAGTATTTATCGCCAATACGTTTCTCAAGCTGCTGTACCTTTTTTTGCAAATGCACTTTTTCGACAGCTTTATACAGAAGCGGAATAATCTTGTCATTGTCATCTCCTTTTACAATATAATCAAAAGCACCATTCTTCATGGCCTGAACCCCATCTGCGATATTCCCGAACGCCGTTAGCAAAATAACTTCAGTAAGAGGGAAACTTCCTTTTATCTGCTGTAAAAAAGCAACTCCGTTTCCGTCGGGTAATTTTACATCACACAAAACGACATCAATATCGGTTTGTTCCAGTTTTTTAAAACCCGATTTCAGATCTTTGGCTTCCAGGACTTCAAAGCCTTCCGATTTTACAATACGTGCCAACAGACTTCTGAGTTTTTCTTCGTCGTCTATAATTAAAATTTTATGTGTCATTTGAGGATGTTGCTAAAATCGAATAGTATTTCGAAATACAAATTTAGGATTTAAATCATTTGACTTTAGTATTCCTCATAAATTTTGTAAAAAGCATTTTAGAGTATTGAAATGTCCTCTTTTTAAATTGTTTTTCATAAAGAAATAGACCTTATAAAGGAAGCTAGCGTTAGCATAGAACTTCCTCAGATTCAGGAAACTTTTGCATGTCGTACGATTAGATTAATTATCGATACGCATTCAAAATTAGAAATAGACTCTCATTCAACAAATTTTACAATTGCTCATGACGGAAAAACAAAATATAAATTGATAAACCTTCAATTAAATTAAAACGACATTTGTAGCTACAAATATTATAATTCTATTAACACGAAAGAATCCGGGCTTTGTATCAAATGAATTAATTTTGCATAAAAGTTACATTATATATGAAAAACCCAATTTCAATCTCCATATTAGAACTCGCTATCATTACACAAGATAGCAACGCAACTGAAACATTTAAGAAAACAAAAGAAATAGCACAAGAGGCAGATACCTTAGGTTACAAGCGTTTTTGGCTGGCCGAACATCACAATATGGCACATGTGGCCAGTTCTGCAACAGTCGTTTTGATTGGTTACATCGCCAGTCAGACCCAAGATATCCGGGTAGGTTCAGGCGGAATCATGTTGCCGAATCATTCTCCTTTAATAGTAGCCGAGCAATTCGGAACACTGGAGACACTCTATCCAAACCGAATCGATTTAGGATTAGGAAGAGCACCGGGAACAGATCAGCCAACAGCCGAAGCCATCCGAAAAGACTTTTTTGAGCAGGCACAACGTTTTCCTCAAAATGTAACGAAGCTTCAGGACTATTTTTCCGCCGAAAATGCAACAGCAAAAGTAAGAGCATTTCCAGCTGAAGGCACAAATGTTCCCATCTGGATTTTAGGTTCAAGCATGGAAAGTGCAGCTCTTGCCGCCGCTTACGGATTACCCTATGCATTCGCCGGACATTTTGCACCACGCCAAATGATTCAGGCTTTTGAGTTTTACCGCGAAAACTTTCAGCCTTCCGAAGTTTTAGAGAAACCCAAAACCATGGCCTGCGTTAATATCATTGCAGCCGATACAAATGAAGAAGCCGAGAGACTATCTACAAGCCTGTATCAGATGTTTCTCAACTTAATTAGAAACGATCGCAAAGGTTTGCAGCCGCCCGTAGATTCTCTGGATGATATCATGAGCGAAGAAGAACGTTTTCATGTCGATCAAATGACCGCATGTACCTTCACAGGAAACAAAGAACAACTGAAAACAGATCTTAAAAAATTCATCGACTACTCGCGTGTAGATGAACTAATGGCAACCAGTCCAGTTTTTGATCATCAGGCAAAACTAAAAAGTATCCGTATTACAAAAGAAGTAATAGACAGTATGAACTAAATAGTATACCTATATATTAAGGACGGTTTTCTCACTCCTATATATAAGGTACTATTTCGAATATCCACCCCGATAGGTTTTCAAAACCTCTCGGGTTTGTTTTTATACGTATATAATGAAGAGTATTGGAATTTAGGTATTTGGAATTTAGTTTAAATGAGGAGCTTAATCCCGCTGTCCGTTCCAATCTTTTGCTTTTTGGCAGCAAAAATCAAAAGGATTTCCACTTCCATCGGGGCTAGGGCAGTGGTTTTCATAAGAGGTATACCTATATATAAGTATAAAGAATAAACTTTGCGCCCTTGCGACTTTACGTGAAAGGGGGTAAATGTGGTTTAAAAAAAAACTTCTCTTCTTAAAACCTTCATGGCAAATCCGGCCAAAATTGACAGAACCATCAAAAATCAACCAAAAGGGAAAAAAGATCGGTTTGTAAAAAACATAAAACCAGTAACTTAGAAAAAAGATTAAAAATAGTTTATAAAAAGCCTTGTAAATGTAAATAAAGGGGCTACTTTTGCACCCGCAACAGCGACGGGCGTTCATCGAAATACTGACAGGCATTACAAATCAAAGGGAAAATTTATTTTCAAAAAAGATTTAAAAAAGCTTGTGAGATTTGAAAACAGATGTTACATTTGCACCCCGCAAAACACGGAAAGTTCATTGATAGATTGGTAGGGATTTGGAGGATGCGAGACTTGAAAAAAGTTTCAAAAAAAATCTTCATAAAGTTCTTGCTAATTAAAAAAGAAGTTGTAGTTTTGCACCCGCTTTGAGAAACAAGCGAAAAGAAGAAATACACGTTCGTAGACATATTGAATTGACAGCCGCTTTAACAGAGATGTTAAGGCAAAAGAATAAAGAGTAAGATAATCGAGAGATTAGAAAGAACCGATAGAGACTGATTCGAATAACAAAACGATCTGATTAATCAGATCAACAATATACGATGAAGAGTTTGATCCTGGCTCAGGATGAACGCTAGCGGCAGGCTTAACACATGCAAGTCGAGGGGTATGGTTCTTCGGAACCAGAGACCGGCGCACGGGTGCGTAACGCGTATGCAATCTACCTTTTACAGAGGGATAGCCCAGAGAAATTTGGATTAATACCTCATAGTATAATGACTCGGCATCGAGATATTATTAAAGTCACAACGGTAAAAGATGAGCATGCGTCCCATTAGCTAGTTGGTAAGGTAACGGCTTACCAAGGCTACGATGGGTAGGGGTCCTGAGAGGGAGATCCCCCACACTGGTACTGAGACACGGACCAGACTCCTACGGGAGGCAGCAGTGAGGAATATTGGACAATGGGCGCAAGCCTGATCCAGCCATGCCGCGTGCAGGATGACGGTCCTATGGATTGTAAACTGCTTTTGTACAGGAAGAAACACTGGTTCGTGAACCAGCTTGACGGTACTGTAAGAATAAGGATCGGCTAACTCCGTGCCAGCAGCCGCGGTAATACGGAGGATCCAAGCGTTATCCGGAATCATTGGGTTTAAAGGGTCCGTAGGCGGTTTAGTAAGTCAGTGGTGAAAGCCCATCGCTCAACGGTGGAACGGCCATTGATACTGCTGAACTTGAATTATTAGGAAGTAACTAGAATATGTAGTGTAGCGGTGAAATGCTTAGAGATTACATGGAATACCAATTGCGAAGGCAGGTTACTACTAATTGATTGACGCTGATGGACGAAAGCGTGGGTAGCGAACAGGATTAGATACCCTGGTAGTCCACGCCGTAAACGATGGATACTAGCTGTTGGAAGCAATTTCAGTGGCTAAGCGAAAGTGATAAGTATCCCACCTGGGGAGTACGTTCGCAAGAATGAAACTCAAAGGAATTGACGGGGGCCCGCACAAGCGGTGGAGCATGTGGTTTAATTCGATGATACGCGAGGAACCTTACCAAGGCTTAAATGTAGATTGACCGGTTTGGAAACAGATCTTTCGCAAGACAATTTACAAGGTGCTGCATGGTTGTCGTCAGCTCGTGCCGTGAGGTGTCAGGTTAAGTCCTATAACGAGCGCAACCCCTGTTGTTAGTTGCCAGCGAGTCGTGTCGGGAACTCTAACAAGACTGCCAGTGCAAACTGTGAGGAAGGTGGGGATGACGTCAAATCATCACGGCCCTTACGCCTTGGGCTACACACGTGCTACAATGGCCGGTACAGAGAGCAGCCACTGGGCGACCAGGAGCGAATCTATAAAACCGGTCACAGTTCGGATCGGAGTCTGCAACTCGACTCCGTGAAGCTGGAATCGCTAGTAATCGGATATCAGCCATGATCCGGTGAATACGTTCCCGGGCCTTGTACACACCGCCCGTCAAGCCATGGAAGCTGGGGGTGCCTGAAGTCGGTGACCGCAAGGAGCTGCCTAGGGTAAAACTGGTAACTAGGGCTAAGTCGTAACAAGGTAGCCGTACCGGAAGGTGCGGCTGGAACACCTCCTTTCTAGAGCCTTAGTGTTAGCACTTGTGCACGCTGAGGAAAAAAGAAGAAGCTTTAAAGGTTTTAATTTTAAGACTATTTTACTCTTGCTGTTAGTTCAAATAATAAATTTTAGGAATAAGAGTGTCTCGTAGCTCAGCTGGTTAGAGTACTACACTGATAATGTAGGGGTCGACAGTTCGAGTCTGTCCGAGACAACTATTTAAACTTAAAAAAAGGAAATTTTAGAAGTTGAAAGATTAAGGATCAAAAAGTTCATAATTTTTAATTCACGATTTTTAATTTTTAATTAAAAAGGGGGATTAGCTCAGCTGGCTAGAGCGCCTGCCTTGCACGCAGGAGGTCAACGGTTCGACTCCGTTATTCTCCACAAAAGGTTTTAAGCTATATGCTTTAAGCCGTAAGCAAAAAAGCCTAAGGCGTAATGCCTAAAGCTTATAGCTAAACAAAGTTCATTGACATATTGAGATAAGAAATAATAAAAAGTAGAAAGCGTTTTTTACTATTTATAGTAAAAGACAAAAAAAACGGTCATAATTGATTTTATGATTGGTACAATAAGCAAAATAAGGGCGTATGGGGGATGCCTTGGCTCTCAGAGGCGATGAAAGGCGTGATAAGCTGCGAAAAGCTACGGGGACGGGCACACACCGATTGATCCGTAGATACCTGAATGGGGCAACCCACTATGTTGAAGACATAGTACACCGATAGGTGGGCAAACCCGCTGAACTGAAACATCTAAGTAGGCGGAGGAGAAGAAAACAAAAGTGATTCCGTAAGTAGTGGCGAGCGAACGCGGATTAGCCCAAACCAATGTTGTTACGGCAATGTTGGGGTTGTAGGACCACGACATTTTATGTACAAAGAATTAGAATTTACTGGAAAGTAAAGCCGGAGAAGGTGATAGCCCTGTATAAGTAATGAGTATAATAGATAGTGGTATCCTGAGTAGGGCGGGGCACGTGAAACCCTGTCTGAATTTGGCGGGACCATCCGCTAAGGCTAAATACTCCTGAGAGACCGATAGTGAACCAGTACCGTGAGGGAAAGGTGAAAAGAACCGTGAATAACGGAGTGAAATAGATCCTGAAACCATACGCTTACAAGCGGTCGGAGCCCTTTCGTGGGGTGACGGCGTGCCTTTTGCATAATGAGCCTACGAGTTAACGTTGCTGGCAAGGATAAGTGGTTAAGTCACGGATCCGTAGCGAAAGCGAGTCTGAATAGGGCGCTTTAGTCAGTAGTGTTAGACGCGAAACCGTGTGATCTACCCATGGGCAGGATGAAGCTGTGGTAACACACAGTGGAGGTCCGAACCGGTTGACGTTGAAAAGTCTTCGGATGACCTGTGGGTAGGGGTGAAAGGCCAATCAAACTCGGAAATAGCTCGTACTCCCCGAAATGCATTTAGGTGCAGCGTTATTTTAGTTATATAGAGGTAGAGCTACTGATTGGATGCGGGGGCTTCACCGCCTACCAATTCCTGACAAACTCCGAATGCTATATAATGATTGATAACAGTGAGGGCTTGGGTGCTAAGGTCCAAGTCCGAGAGGGAAAGAACCCAGACCATCAGCTAAGGTCCCCAAATATATACTAAGTTGAAAGAACGAGGTTTGTCTGCCCAGACAGCTAGGATGTTGGCTTGGAAGCAGCCATTCATTTAAAGAGTGCGTAACAGCTCACTAGTCGAGCGGACGAGCATGGATAATAATCGGGCATAAGTATATTACCGAAGCTATGGATTTAGAGTTTACTCTAAGTGGTAGGGGAGCATTCTAACAGGGTTGAAGGTGTATCGTAAGGTATGCTGGACTGGTTAGAAAAGAAAATGTAGGCATAAGTAACGATAATGCGGGCGAGAAACCCGCACACCGAAAAACTAAGGTTTCCACAGCTATGCTAATCAGCTGTGGGTTAGTCTGGTCCTAAGGCGAACCCGAAAGGGACAGTCGATGGCTAACGGGTTAATATTCCCGTACTACTAATTACTGTGATGGGGTGACGGAGTGATGAAAGCGCCGCGAACTGACGGAATAGTTCGTTGAAGTACCTACCTATAAGCTGCGCAGGCAAATCCACGCGGCTTGGGGAAATACGATAGTACTCGGAGTCTTCGGACAAAGAGATAGTGCGCCTAAGGGCTTCCAAGAAAAACCTCTAAACTTCAGGTAATTAGTACCAGTACCGTAAACCGACACAGGTAGTTGAGGAGAGAATCCTAAGGTGCTCGAGAGATTCATGGCTAAGGAATTAGGCAAAATAGACCCGTAACTTCGGGAGAAGGGTCGCCCTGTAGCAATACAGGGCCGCAGTGAAGAGGTCCAGGCGACTGTTTATCAAAAACACAGGGCTCTGCAAAATCGTAAGATGAAGTATAGGGCCTGACACCTGCCCGGTGCTGGAAGGTTAAGAGGAGATGTTATCTTCGGAGAAGCATTGAATTGAAGCCCCAGTAAACGGCGGCCGTAACTATAACGGTCCTAAGGTAGCGAAATTCCTTGTCGGGTAAGTTCCGACCTGCACGAATGGTGTAACGATCTGGACACTGTCTCAGCCATGAGCTCGGTGAAATTGTAGTAACGGTGAAGATGCCGTTTACCCGCAGTGGGACGAAAAGACCCTGTGCACCTTTACTATAGCTTAGTATTGACCTTGGATAAATGATGTGTAGGATAGGTTGGAGACTGTGAAGTGGCGTCGCCAGGCGTTGTGGAGTCATTGTTGAAATACAACCCTTTGTTTATCTGAGGCCTAACCCCACAAACGTGGGGGACATTGCTTGGTGGGTAGTTTGACTGGGGTGGTCGCCTCCAAAAGAGTAACGGAGGCTTCTAAAGGTTCCCTCAGTACGCTTGGTAACCGTGCGTAGAGTGCAATGGCATAAGGGAGCTTGACTGAGAGACATACAGGTCGATCAGGTACGAAAGTAGAGCATAGTGATCCGGTGGTTCCGCATGGAAGGGCCATCGCTCAAAGGATAAAAGGTACGCCGGGGATAACAGGCTGATCTCCCCCAAGAGCTCATATCGACGGGGGGGTTTGGCACCTCGATGTCGGCTCGTCACATCCTGGGGCTGGAGAAGGTCCCAAGGGTTGGGCTGTTCGCCCATTAAAGTGGCACGCGAGCTGGGTTCAGAACGTCGTGAGACAGTTCGGTCTCTATCTACTGTGGGCGTTAGAAATTTGAGTGGATCTGATTCTAGTACGAGAGGACCGAATTGGACAAACCTCTAGTGTATCTGTTGTTCCGCCAGGAGCATCGCAGAGTAGCTACGTTTGGAAGGGATAAGCGCTGAAAGCATATAAGCGCGAAACCCACCACAAGATGAGATTTCTTTTAAGGATCGTGGAAGATGACCACGTTGATAGGCTATAGATGTAAAGGCAGTAATGTCATAGTCGAGTAGTACTAATAATCCGTAAGCTTATGTACACCCTTTTCCCGGGCCGCAAGGCTCGGGGAGAAACTTTCTAAAATAAAAAACTTTCTTTATCTCAGTATGTTAAGATATTATTGCAATTTTTTTAATTTTTAATTCTAAATTTTTAATTAATTGCAAGTTACCTCAAGTAACAACGACCTTAAGGTGGTTATTGCGGCGGGGCTCACCTCTTCCCATCCCGAACAGAGTAGTTAAGCCCGCCTGCGCAGATGGTACTGCAGTTATGTGGGAGAGTATGTCGTCGCCTTTCTTTTTAAAAGCCCTGTTTCAAACGAAACAGGGTTTTTTGTTTTATGTTGAATCGTGGAATTTAAACGCAAAGCCCGCAAAGGAGTTTTTGACGATCAATACGAAAACCTGAGGAGCAGTAAAAATTACGCATAAATATTAGTTAGTCTAAAAAGGAAGTATTCTATATTTCTAACACCTCTGAATTTTGATCTGAATGCTTTTATTTTAGCATTGAATGATTCTGCAGAGGCATTAGTGCTTCTGTTGTCAAAATAATTTAATATGGTTTGATAATGATTCATAATGGTACGAGAAATTGTACCGAAAGACTTAAACCCAGATTGATTTACTTTTTCATGCCATTTGGCTAATTTTGCAAAACCAATGACTTTGTCTTTTGTATTCTCAAAGATGCTACGGAGCTCTTGAGTTAGATTGTATCCTTTTTGAATATCAGGATACAATTCAAATAGTAACGCAGCACGTTCTGTTTGATTTTGAGTCCATTTCGATTTGGTTTTGTACAAGAAATAGCGACTTCTGGCCAGTAATTGTTTAAGAGTATCCCCATTTGAAAGTATTATAGATTCGAAATTTACTTTTGATTTTTTGGCTTTTTCACTAGCATCATTTTCCTGATCGATAACTTCCCAACGATGTTTAATCCTGATTTCCTGCAGGGCCTCTGTAGCTAGCTTTTGAACATGGAATCGGTCTGTAACGCGAGTAGCATTAGGAAAACACTTTTTAGCTATCAATCCCATATTTCCAGCCATATCCAGGGTGATTTCCTTGACTAGATTTCTTTGTTTAAGACGATCAATACGAAAACCTGAGGAGCAGTAAAAATTAAATTGCAAGGGGCGCAAGGCTGGAGGGGCTGTTTTGGGATTCTTTTGGAAAACAGATCTCAAATTACCCTTAAAGGTGCGTTAGGGATCGCAGCGGTATCCTTTTGCGGGGAACGTAAATCTCTAAAAGCACCCCAAACCAATCCCGCAAAAGATTTAGCGTAGAGCCCGACCCACAGGGAAACGCCCACAAACAATAACTGAGGTTCGTTCTTTTAAATTATGCAGTAGTTTTTTTTGATATCCTCAGGCGCAGTAATTTAGGGATACGTAAAAAGTAAATTAAAACCATTCTCAAAATAGAATTTAAATGTAAGGTTAAAAAAAAAACAGTTACAATATTTTTGTAACTGTTTGATTATTTTTTTACTAAGATTTTATAGCTTATTTTCGTTAACATCATTTATGAACTGGATAACACCGCTCATAAAAACTTTTTGATCGTCCCACATCGCCAGATGACTTCCATTTGGACAATATAAGTAACGTCCATTTTGAACTAATTTACTTTGTGCTTCCATTGCTTTGGGATCCATAGTGTCATATTTGGCACCAATCATTAGGGTTGGAATTGTAATTTCATGCAGGCGATTCTTAATGTCCCATTTGGCTAAACGGCCGCTTATTCCAAATTCGCTTGGTCCCTGCATTAATGTATAGATTTCTCCGTTGACATGTTTACTTGCGCGATTTAATCCATCTGGCCATTCTTTTAATCTGCACAGATGTTCTTTATAGAAATTAGGAATTAAAAGTTCCATATAGCGTGGATTATTGAAGTCTTTTTTAGCTTCTAAAGCTCTAATTTCTGCCAATATCTCTGGTTTCATTTGTTTGGCTAAGACTTCATCGGCATATTTACCGTATTCCGGGGCACTTGCTACCATATTGGAAACTAAGAGTCCTTTAAGGTTTTTTTGATATTTTAGTGCATATTCCATGGCCAAGATTCCTCCCCATGAATTTCCTAATACATAAAAATTATTTTTATCAGCACCGATAGCTTTTCGGACTTGTTCGACTTCCTCAACAAATCTCTCAGTAGTCCATAAACTGCTGTCTTTTGGCTGATCGCTGTAATAGGATCCCAGTTGGTCATACTCGTAAAATTCAAATCCTTCACGCTGAAAAAATGTCTCAAAACATTCCATGTACTCATGAGTCATTGCCGGGCCTCCATGTAAAAGCAATATTTTTATTTTTGGATTGTTACCAAAACGTTTTGTCCAGACTTTGAATTCTCCGACAGGAGTTTTAATTGGAATCATTTTTACTCCGGCTGACTCTATCGGGTCATTTTCTTTGTATGTAAAATAGTCGAAAAGAGTTTCCGTTTTTGTTTCATTTTTACAAGAGAACAAGAGTAACGAGAATGTTAGAATGAGTATAGCACGCATATTTTTAAAATTTAAAGATTATTTTAAGGCTTTTGAATTTTCTTTAAAACTAAAATACAGATTAAAATTGAATTAAGGATCGTAAAGAAAATCATTCCTTCTGTGTTTTTCAAAAGGATGTCAGGTATTAAAAAAATACGGGCTCAGGGTTTATGGAAAAATTACTCAAAATTCTTTCTCAAATCAATTATGGTCTGATTGGGTACGTCTAAATTTACGAAGCCTCTTCTGGGTCTGTCCAAATCTATTGTAAATAAAACAACTAAAGACACGATAAGACAAAATCCGATTTGGACTAACCAGTCAATTTTTCCTTTTCGGCCTTCCGAGTAACCGCCGTAAAATGCGATTATGCTAGCCAAAAAAAACAACATGACTAAAATGCTCTGAGGAACTTTTGCTTTCTCTCCGGCAAGACGGGAAGTGGTTACGTCAATCATGTCGTTTAAAGCGGGAATCATCTGTTGCGTTGCAGCAAGGTTAGCAGGATCGTGAGATAATTGGGTAGCGCGTTTCCACAATTTTGAGGAAATAACCTGAGATAAACTATCAGCCTTTACAATTCCTTTTGCATCTGCGCGCACCTCGTAATAAGATATTCTCGTTTCCACATATTCTTTGAAATCTTTACGGAATAAAGTTCTTGTGGAGTCAGGATATAAATCGCTTCGCAATATAGCAGTACCAATATTATTGGCCTCTTCGACAACAATTTTTCTTCGCGAATCGTAACGATCCCCGCTCATTCCAAATGTAAATGCCAGTAAGAAAAAAAGCAATGCAATGAGTGCAGAGGTTTCAGTCGATTTTTCTTCCGTGTTCTCTTTATTCTTAATATAATTTCCCGTAAGCTTCCCAATAAAGCTTGAAATAAGCATCGATGTAAAAAGTATAAGGGCGATAATCCAGGCTTCCGTCTGATTTAAGATACTTGCATCCATTTTATTTATTTTTAGAGTGATGATTTTGGATATAGTACAGCAATTTAAGCAAAAAACACACACTAACATATTTAACTTTCGGGGTATAATTTTTTTAAATTTTAAATTACCGGATTGTATATTTTAAAAGATTAAAGTTAAAAATTACAAAAAATAAACAAAAATATTTTATTTAAAGTGTTGATTATAAATCTATTATAATTGTATATTTGTATTAAAAATTAATTATGAAAAATAAATTATTAGTCATGGTTTTTTTATTAGTGGGGATGATTTCCTATTCTCAGGAGCATTATTATGAAGTTGGTAAATTATATGTAAAAAAAGCTGATGGTACCAGCAGCGTTGAAAAACATGAAATAGCAGTACTTCTTAATGAAGAAGCTAAAACCTGCAGTGTCCGTATAGATTATAAAGAGCCACAAATTTTTAAAATAGTAAGTGAAAATAAAGATCCTCAGACGACAGTCAAAACCTATGAGCTTCTTCATGACGATGGGAGAAAGATAACAGTGTCAATTAAAAAGAAGAGAATGACCGTAGTGGCACATACCACAGGCACAAAGTTTGAAACCGATATCAACTATTCCAAGAGTGAAAAATAATAATTATTCAATTAATTTACTGAGCCCTTCTTGGTATACGTTTTAAATTATTATAATCTTTAAAGGATAACAATCGTAAAGTACCTTTTTTTCGCCCAATACAATCTTTATAAATTCACTTAACAAGTGTTAATGTAATTTTATTTTTTATATAAAATTTTAACATTTTTAACAAAATATTATTATATTTGTTTTATTACTACTACAAAATTACGCTTTCTGTCATTTTAAATATTTAATAATGTTTATCTAAAAACAGTATTTTGTATGCTATTAAAATTTAAAAGTGAATTTTTCATTGTCACGGTCGTGATTTTTATTTTATGTATTCATACTGTAGTAGAAGCTCAGGAAAAGGTGCATGATAGTATTTCATGTGAACCTAAAACGTTATTTGAACTTTTTAAGAAAAAAGATTCGCTGCTTGTTGTAAAGCCTGTAAAAAACAGTTTTTTTCTAATCATTCCTGTTATCGGATCTCAGCCGGCCACAGGATTTGTGTTTGGTGGTGTTGCACAATATACATTTAAAGGTAAAGAACTTAAGGATAAATATTCTATAATAAACTTAGGGGTGACCTATACGACTAAAAAGCAACTTCTGATAAATGCCAAAAACAGCGTATTGCTGCGCAACAATAAAATCTATTTAAACGGAGATTATCGCCTGTATCTTTTTTCTCAGTCGAATTATGGACTTGGTACAAACATTATTCCTACGGAAAGGGAAAATCCGGATTTTGCGTTGGAAAGTATCGGGCAGCCAATGGATTATAATTATTTTAAATTTCATCAATCCGTTTCATGGGAGGTCCGGGAAAATTTTTATGTAGGTGCCGGGATTGACATTGATTGGTATTCGTCTATTAAAGATAAAAATCTGGATGTGCTAAACGGAGCATATACCTATCATTACACTTACAGTCAAAAGTACGGATTCAATGATTTGGAATATTTTTTAAATGGTTTCAGTCTTAACTTAGTTTATGATTCCAGGGACAATCAGGTAAATGCTACCCGCGGAACGTTTGCTAACATTAATTACCGGATTAATCCGGATTTATTCAACGATCAGCAAAGCAGTTCAGTGTTATATTCCGAATATCGCCAATTTATTCCGCTAAGTTCCAAAAGCAGCCGCTATATATTAGGACTCTGGGTATACGGGCAATTTCTTACCAGCGGTAAGGTTCCCTATCTGAACCTTCCGGCAATTGGCTGGGACCAAAGAAGCAGAAGCGGTGAGGGATATACGCAGGGTTTATTCCGTGGAAGCAATATGATTTATCTCTCCACTGAATTTCGTTTTCCCATTACCTGTAATGAATTATTGAGTGGAACTGTTTTTACCAATTTTGTGACAGCAAGTAATATCGATACGAATGTCAGGTTATTTGATTATATCCAGCCTGCAGTAGGAATTGGTCTTCGCATTTTAATTGATAAAGCAACCCGCACCAACCTGATAGTTGATTATGCATGGGGGCGACATTCAAAAGGATTTTATCTGAATGCGGGAGAGACCTTTTAAAAAAAAACGTTGATTGGCGCAAGGAAGAGTCAACAATTAATATTGAGAGTATACAAATAAATATGTTTTTTAACCCCATATAAAATGTGGCAGTGGGGTTTGAATTTGTCTATGGCGACAAAAGAGATTATCTGAATAAAAAAGGAAAGAACCATCGCTTATTATGCAACGGTTGAATATTCTTTTTGATATTATTATAAATATTTTATAAGCTGTTAACCATCTATTTTTATTATTCACATCACTACAACCAATTCTGTAAGAGTTGGTTTGGTGCAAAAAAAAAAAGAAATCATGAACGGTACCACTACATTTAAAAGCATTTTGATTCTTGGGATTTTGTTAATCTCTGCAGAATCTTTTTCACAGGAAACGGCTGATACTTCAGCGAAATTTGGAAATACTGTAGCAGAGCAGGATCAAAATTCCATCTTAACAGACAATACTACGGATGATCTGAATTTATATAAAAAGCCAAAACCGACACCACCATGGTTTGTCAGACGATTTAAGCTTACAGCCGGAGTCTTTTTTCCGGTGAACAATACCAAAATTGAAGTTGGAAATCGCGACGGGTCTTTTGGAACAGAGATTGATTTTGAAGATGATTTGGGTTTTAAAAAGTCAACTACTACCTTTTTAGGGAATTTCCAATGGCGCGCTTCCCGCAGGTCAAGATTTGATCTGGGTTTTTTTCATCTCGACCGCAACACCAGCAAGCAGTTACAAAAGACTATTGAATTTGGAGATCATACTTATCCGGTAAATGCAACGGTAAGTTCGTATTTCAAAGTCGATATTTATCAGTTCTCTTACGGCTATGCTTTTTTTCTGGGGCCAAAATATGAATTGGGTCTTCAGTTGGGAATACATACCCTGTCAACAGGTGTTGGTATTAATCTGATAGGAGAGACTGCAGGTGTAGGTTACAATGACAAATTTGATTTTACAGCGCCTCTTCCTGATATCGGAATTTGGGGCGGGTATGCCTTTACAGACAAACTGGCTCTGAACGGAAACGTAAATTATTTTTCAATAAAAATAAATGATATCGACGGTAAAATCGTCAGCTATAACCTGTCAATGATGTATCAGGTAATTCCGGATCTTAGTCTGGCCTTAGGGTATACAGGAATGAATTTTACTGTTGATGTGCTCAAAACCAGAACGGAAGGTTTCCTTAAATGGGGGTATAACGGACCAACGATAACCGCTTCGTATGCTTTTGGGAAAAGAAAACCATTTGAAACACGACAATAAGAGTTGTATCAGGTGATGCAGGTTGTGGGCGGGTATTTAAAATAGTGGATTCAACCAACGGGATAATCAGTCATAAAAAAGCCGGGCAAAATTTGTCCGGCTTTCCTTGTATGTATGATAATTGTTTTATCTTCTGCGTCCTCCCGATCTTGCACCTGCACCCCCATTGATTCTGGTTCGGCCTGCTCCCGTTGAGGAACCTTTAGCCGAGGCACGGTTAGTAGCTGAAGCCCTTGAGGATGCCCGGTTGGAAGTTCCTGCAGAAGGACTGTTCGATGCACGATTAGAATTACGTTTAGAGGCAGACGTTCCTGTTGATGCCCGATTTGATGTTCCTGCGGAAGGTCTTGTTGCTGCGCGATTAGTGGCACTGTTTCCGTTATTGTATCTGCCGTTGGTCCTGTTGTTGGTCACAGTGGCGGATCTCATTTTGTTATTATTGTAGTTGTTGTAGATGTTTTTATTGTTGATAATTACGGTGTTGCCTCCTCCGTAATGACCTCCGTGATAACCCCCATGATGATGATAATGATGATGGCGATAAATTCCAACAGCCATTACTGTAAAGGCTGCAAAATAAGGGGGGTAATATCCGTAATAGTAAGGCGGATAATACGGTACGTAAGCCGGTGAATAGACATACTGTACAATGGGAACCGTTTCAACTATGACTGTTGTTGTGGCCGGAACACTTTTGGTTACAGGCTCGGGCCCTGAATAAGCAGGATTGGCTGTAACGGCAGAAGATCCTGTTGCTTTAGGTTCAATAATATAATTTTTGCCATAAAGATCTTCGTCACCGACCATCTGCAGACTGACTTTCCCATCCTTATCCTTGTCTACTAAAATAACCGCTACATCCTGTGTTTCGGTTTTGCTGACCGCTACCTGAAGAATAAAGGTAAAAGAAGATTCTTCTTTTTTGGTAACTACTTTGATAAAATCGACTTTTTTGTCAAGATCCAAATCGAGATTGTTTACCTCTGATTTTTTTTCATTTAAGGATTTCTCAAAATCTTCGATGGTTTTTGATTTTTGAAATAAATCCAAAACAGCATACAGATCCAGATTATCACCCGGAAGACCCAGTAGCGGAGTATCTTCATCAGTCTGGCAAAAGGCAGGCTGTACAAGGAAGATTGTCGCTACGATACAATAGAACAAAATTATTTTTTTCATGATTACATAGAAACTTTAATTGACGAATTTGTGAGACAACAGCCAGAGACCTAATTCAATATATTTTAACCTTAAAATCCGGCTTCTTTTTTCTGTAGTGCTATAATACGAATACGGTAAGAGCGATAAAACAAGAATTAATAGTACTGAAATTAAAAGCTTTCTCTTATTTAAAAATTATCAAGAGAACAACTTAATAGGAACAGCAAAACAAACCAAAAAGGTATCTTTAAAATCATTATCTATATTATCTAAACAAAAAATAGATTGAATTATTTCTGTAGTCCCGCTTCTTTTTGGGCTTTTTTCAGGGCTTTTTTTTCAGCCTGTTTTTTCTCAAAATCTTCATGTGCCGCAATAATGGTTCTTCCGGCTTCAATCACAAAAATTAAGTAAACACCAACACCAATAAAAATGTAAATGATATTAAAAACGACACCTATGGTCGAGAATGTTACGGTACTGTCATAAGGACTGTTCATGGAAAGCGTTCCTACAGAATAGGCGACTGCTTTTAGAAAAGGCAAATCTTCGACCAGCCAAAAAAACATGGTACCGACCAAAATAAGTACAAAAAGTAAAAAACCTAAAGTTCGAAATGTTTTGTCATTTCTTAATCTTTTCACAATGTCAACAATGAATTTTCCTGTTAAAGCAAGTTCTATTAGCATAGTTTTAATTTTTTTAAGTACCTCAATATTAGTAATTTATTTTTATATAACGAAATTTTTACTACTTTTATATTCGTAAAAATTAACATAAAATTGTGTTAATCTAGTCTTTATTGATGAAACGAATAATCGTTGTCTGTGTTTTTTAACTCTTTTACGCATAATAATAGTTATTTGTTTTATGTAATACATGACCCTTGTTAAAATGAAAGAATCGATGAATCTATTGTTATTAAAAAAACTACAATTTCAACCTGTAATTTTAATTTTATTTTTTTTCACCTGCGCGAAAAATTTTGCCCAGAATGATAGTCCTGGCCAACTAAAAAACATCAGATTGGAGGAAGCAATTCAATTAGGGATTCAAAATAATCGGCAACTTAAAATGGCTAACGCAGATGTTGCCATTGCACAGGAAAATGTCAGTCAGTCAAAAATCGCCAAAGTTCCCCGTCTGGGATTAAGCGGAGGCTACACTTATATTGGAGATCCTAAAATATACGAAGGGTTTTATGAAAGGAGCATTCGGGTAGATTATTATAATCAGCAGGCTTTTGCCAATATCGTTTCTACAATGCCTATTTATAGCGGTGGTGTAATTAACAGCAAAATCGAACAGCAAAAACTGATTACCAGGATGCAGGAATCAGTGGTTCGAATGACGCAGGCAGATGTCAAGCATGCTATAACGCAATATTATTTTACGCTTGAAAAATTATACAGACAAATAGAAGTTACGAAGCAAAATATTATCAATACAGATCTTAGAATTAATCAGTTGAAATCCCGTGTAGAAAATGGACAGAATCTAAAAAGCGATTTACTCAGAAGCGAATTACAGCAATCGAATTTTAAAGTTTCGGTTTTCAGGAATACAAACGATATAGAATTGGTCAGCAACTATCTGGATATCTTAATTGGCCTTCCGACAAATACCATTTTAAAACCACAAGTTTCTGAAAATACAATCCCATTAGAAGAAGTCGACCTGCAAAAAAGTTTAGACGAAGCCTATCAAAACAGGGAAGAAATAAAACGGGCTGAAATAGGGATAGAACTCTCCCAATCCTCCTTAGATATCACAAAAGGCGGATTTAAACCGACTTTAAATGCCAATCTGATTCTGAATACCGAGTACCCTGCGCAATGGCCTAATTATGTCAATATTATTAATTATTGGGCTGCAGGCATTTCCTTAAATTGGGACATCTCCAGTTTTTATAATTTAAAACATCGTATTAAAGGAGATAAATTGCAAATTGAGAAAAGCAATATTGCTTTAGGCGCTGCAAAAGATCAAATCGATCGAGAAGTCAAAACTGCGTTTGTCAAGTATGCCGAAAGTAAAAGGAACATAGCAACCTATAAAAAAGATGTTGAGCTGTCATTAAGCAATTATAAAATTGTAAAAAGCAGATACGAAAATGATTTTGCGTTAATCAGCGATATGGTAGATGCTGAACTACAACTAAATAATTCAAAAATTTCACTTGTCAATGCCAATTTAGATTTAATCATTCAGTATTATTCCCTGCAATTTGCAATGGGTAAACTTTAATAAAAGAATATTATGAGCGAGGAAGACTTACAAAATGAAACCATTCAAAAAGAAAAAAAGCGAAATAAGATCTTAACGATTCTTTCTTTTATTTTTTTGATCGCAGGAGGTTTCTGGATTTTGAGTTTATTTTTTGATTTCAATACGTATGAAACGACCAATAATGCTCAGGTCGAAGCCTATATTAATAATGTTTCGGCACGGGCAACGGGTCATATAAAGGAAATAAGATTTGAATCCAATCAGTTGGTTCATAAAGGAGATACACTTGTAATTCTGGATACTGAGGAATATCTTATTAAGGTAAAACAGGCCGAGGCAGATTTGGCTATAGCCGAAGGAAACCTTCATTCGATGGAACAAACCATAACGACGTCGGCATCCAATCAGGCCGCCGGAAGAGAAAAACTGGCCGGAGACAGGGCTGGTTTGGAAAAAGCCCAAAAAGACTATGAACGTTTCAAAAAAATGTATGCCGATTCAGCCGTAACACGAAACCAATACGATCAGGTAGTATCAAAATTACGAGCTGAAGAAGCCTATCTGAAAGCAGGCGAAAAAGGAGTAGAGGCCAGCAGCTCTGTTACGAGACAAAGCAGCATTAATCTGGAAGCCTCGCGGGCAACCGTAGCCAGAAGAAAAGCAGATCTGGATGCCGCAAAACTGCAATTGTCTTATACCGCTATTTTGGCTCCGTCCGATGGTTTTGTGGGCGAGCGCAATTTGTCTATCGGAGAATTGATAAACGCCAACCAAACAATTGCTACCATTGTAATGACACAGAAATTATGGGTTTCCGCCAATTTTAAAGAAACACAGATAGAGAAGATAAAACAGGGACAACTCGTTACCATAACCATAGATGCCCTTAACGGTAAAGAATTTAAAGGAAAAGTAACCGGTTTTTCTCCCGCGACCGGTGCTAAATTTTCGATGGTTGCGCCGGATAACTCCACCGGAAATTTCGTAAAAATCACACAGAGAATCCCGGTTAGAATTGATTTTGAGGCTTCATCCAAGGATTTGGAAGAAGTGAAACCGGGAATGAATGTAACAGTCGACGTAAAAAAATAAAAGATGTTCGCAGGAAAAAAAGGAAGCATTTTTACTCTCATCGGATTATATGTCCTGACCATTCCTTTTTTTAACGGATTGAATGTGACTGCTTATGATAATTCTCAGATTCTGGGTCATTTCGGCGAATCTACCACCGTTTTTACATATTCTATCTACATTCCAATTTTTGTAATGCTTGCTTTTATGCCTTTGGGGTTAAAATTGGGGAAACAAATTAAGGTACGCACCATGATATTATCGGCAAGTTTTTTATCGATTATATTCAATACGGCTTCTTTGTTTGCAGGTAGTATCGAGTGGTTTACGTTTTGGCGCTCTCTTCTGGCAATTATTTCGGTAATAGGCATATTTGCTTCGATGGTGCCTATTTTGCTAAAATACAATCCGGCTTTTAATATGGCTTTGCTATACGGAATCCTGCAGTTTATTCAAAAAGGAAGTCAGCATGTTTACCAGTATTTTGGGGCACATTTTACCAGTTTTTACAATTGGACTTTTGGAATTTATTTTCTGAATATCAACTTTTTAATTTGTATTATTCTGGCGTGGTATTTTTATAAAGCCGATGTTGCGCCCATGAAAACTAATTTTCAATTTGACTGGCGGGGCTGGATTATCCTGATTCTATTTTTTACCGTTGTCCTTTTTCTAAGTGCCGAAGGACAAAGCCGAAACTGGTTTAGCGATCCTAAAATAGGCCTGGCAGTAGCGTTATTATTCCTAATTCTCGGCATTTATCTCATACATGCCCGTTTTACCGAAGATCCTGTAATTGATCCCGGTGTCTATAAATATAAAAATGTGGTTATAGGCGCTTTTTTAATGTTTTATATTGGCGTCATGAACGGAACCGGAAGTGTAGTCACCGGATATATGACCAATGTTCTCGGATTTGATTCAGTGTCCGGAGCCAGAACACACCTGGCCTTACTGATTGGTTTGTGCATTTCGATTCCGTTATCGACTTATCTCCTATACAAAAGAACCTATCTTGCCACGATCTGGATTATGGGTTTTGCCTGTTATGGATTTTATCATATGATTCTTTTTTTCAGGTTTTATCCCGGAATTGATTCCTCGGATTTCTTTCTTCCCTTGATTTTTAAAGGACTCGGAATGGGGTTTCTTTTTCCGATCTCATTGCTTTATATTTCAGAAGGGGTTCCTCCAAAACTCAGTGCTTCGCGCATGATGACCGGAATCATTGCACAAGCCGTTTTTGCAGGTTTACTCGGAAGTGCCATTTTAGGAACTTTTATTTCCAATTTGAATGTGCAGCATAAAACAGGGCTTAGCCAGCAATTAACAGCAGTGAATCAATTAGCGCAGAAACAACTGGCCAATACCAAAAGAAATTATTTATTTATGGGATTGTCGGAAGCGGAAGCACAGAAAAAAGCAGAGAAAAGTCTGTCCAATAAAACTTCGCAGGCATCCATTTTACTGGCGTACAAAGACATTTATCTGGTCATGTCGGCCGTTTGTTTTTTACCCATTTTTATAATCCTGCTTTTTAAACTCTGGCGCAGACCACTTAGAAGAGTGGAGTTGGAGCCAATACCTATTTAAATCAGCTCATCATGATAAAGCCAAAAGAAAATCGGTTTTTCTATTGTTTCTGGATCAAAGAAAGCGGACTTAGCGGTATGCTAATACTTCTGTTTATCATGCATTTTATAGTAATTCCGTTGTTTGGCAGTCGTGCCTCTTTTATGGTGATTTTAAACCTCTTTTGGATGTTATTGCTGTTGGCAGGAATTTACTCCTTAGCCAAAAATAAACAACAGGCCATTCGTATTTCAATCCTGCCGTTTTTGTTTATAGTCTGTCAATGGATCAGCATGTTTAACAAAAGTACTGTTATACTGGTTGCCGATTTTGTTTTAACAATCGCCACACTTTCCTTACTCATTGTATTAGTTTTAATTAAAGTTTTTGAGCCGGGGCCTGTAACGGCTTATAAAATTATTGGTTCCATAGCCGTGTATATGTTACTCGCTAATCTTTGGTGTGTTGCTTATTTATTTCTTTTTGAACAAATAGAAGGATCTTTTCAGTTAACGCCTTCCCAATTTAAAATAAATAGTGATCAGGCTAATTTTATGTATTTCAGTTATGTTACTATAACCTCTACAGGTTTTGGGGAAATTGTGCCGTTACATCCTGTTGCAAGATCACTCGTTCAGATTGAAGCGTTTATTGGTGTTTTATTCCCCGTAATTCTGATAGGCCGACTGGTTTCTGACGCTAATTTTTTCCAGAATAAAGAATAGTAAATCAATAATATTTTAATGTTTTATAAAAATATAAACAATGAAAAATACTAATTTGAATAAACGAAAAGAACTTTTGGAAACAATTATACAATTGTTTTTTATAATCCTGATTGTCGGTTTTTGTTTCAGACTGATGCTGCCATTTGTTATGCCCCTGATTTGGGCAGCGATTCTGGCTGTGGCTTTTTATCCTCTTTTTAATTTCCTTCAAAAAATACTAAAAGGCCGTAAAACTTTGGCTTCCATACTCATTACAATTGCCATAATTGCATTGATGCTCCTGCCTGTGGTTTATTTTTTAAATGCCGCGACAGCTAATTTTTCGGAATTGAAAAACAGTTTTGAAGCCGGAACACTTAAAGTGGCACCACCTGCCGATAAAATCAAAGACTGGCCTGTAATCGGCAAATCGGCATATGAGTTTTTACATTCACTGTCAACTGACCTGCAGCAGGGCTTATTAAAATATCAAGTGCAAATAAAAGAAGTCTCTTCCCGAATTATGGGTAATGTGCTGAGTTCAACAATGGCTTTTTTGCAGTTTCTCCTGTCTGTAATCATTGCCGGGATTTTATTGGTTTCTACTAGTGCCAAAAATCTAATGACAAAGTTTGTTCGAAGAATTGCCGGAGAACAGGGAGATGAAATTCTGGTTATAGCGGTTTCGACTATTCATCAGGTGGTAAAAGGCATTCTTGGAGTGGCCATCATTCAGACCATTATCCAGGCTTTTGGCTTCTATCTGGCAGGAATTCCGTATGCCGGGATACTTACATTGCTATGCCTGATTTTTTCCATTTTACAGATAGGACCAATTATTATTAATATCGGTGTTATTGCCTATCTTTTTTCAACGGGGGATTCCGGTTATGCGATTTTCTGGACGGTCTTCTTTATTATCAGCGGACTTTCTGATAATGTCTTAAAACCGCTTTTATTGGGAAAAGGTGCTTTGGTTCCCATGCTGATCATCTTTTTGGGAGTCATTGGAGGTTTTATCATGTCAGGATTTATTGGATTGTTTGTCGGACCTATTGTATTTTCAATTGGATATAAATTATTTATTGCCTGGCTGAACGAAACCGATACACCTGAAACCGATACGCAGGAGATACTTCAGTAGCGGTTAGAAGAGGATTCAATTATTATTCACTTTTTAAATATTAAAAATTATGAAAAAATTACTTTTATTATTGGTATTCGCTTTTTCGTATACCCTAAGCGCCCAGACACAGGATGACATCACGGTAATCCAAAATTTATACGGCCACTCAAAGGCTGAGATTATCAACGAAGTCATGCAGTTAACAGAACCTAAATTGAGCCTTTTCGATAAAATCTACAAGGATTATGAAACAGAACGCACCAATCTTGGAGTTAAGAAATTGCAGATTATTGAAAATTATGGTGCGAATTATTTACAGCTTACCGATGAAAAAGCAGACGAGCTGGCGACAGCTGCCCTAAAAAATAACCTGGAGTATGAAAAGCTCTACACCAAGACGTACAAAAAGGCTAAAAAAGTAATTGGTGCCAAAGATGCCGCTAAGTTCATTCAATTGGAAGTTTATTTTCAAACCGCTATCAGGGCCGAAATACAGGATACTATTCCCTTTATTGACGAGCTGAACAAAACCAGAAAAATCTAAGATTTAAAAAATAACGGTCACTTTTAAGTACGAAAAAGCAAAATGGAAGTTATTCTGTTTTGCTTTTTTTTGCTTTTTCTATAGGATCATTTTAACGATAAAGAAGGAAAACCTAGGGCGCTGTTCTCAGCGAAACTAATTCTGCTCCGATTTAACTAATTTTATTATTACTAACCAGTCAACCTTTTTCAGGACAACTCATAACCTTAAAGAAGACCATTCGATTTTGTTATGCCTGCTTATTTCTCTATCAGAATCATTTGAGACAGGATGTTACTTTTCATTTGATTTTTTTCATCTGGCTGGGCACCGCCAATAGCAAGCTTAACTTTACCTTCGTATTGCTGTAAATTTCCTTCGGCAGTAACATAAGAAAGGTCTTCGGGAGAAAGATTAAAAGTGACGGTCTTGCTTTCGCCTGGTTTTAAATTAAAACGTTCAAATCCTTTTAGGCTTTTCAGTGGTGCTTTTACAGCCGGATTCTGATTGATGATATACAATTGGGCCACTTCTTCGCCTTCTGTTTTGCCGGTATTGGTTATTTTTACCGAGACCGGAACAATTTCATTCTTTTTTATTTTAGAAGGAATAGTTAATTGATCGTATTTAAAAGAAGTATAGCTCAAGCCATATCCAAAACCAAAAAGCGGACTCGCCTTAAAATAGCGATAAGTTTTGTTGTTCATGCTGTAATCAACAAAAGCAGGCAAGTCTGAATCGCTTTTGTAAAAAGTTACAGGTAGTCTGCCCGCCGGATTATAATCTCCAAATAGAATATCAGCGACTGCAGTTCCTGTTGCCTGACCTCCGTACCACGCATTCAGCACTGCAGGAATGTTTTCTGCTTCCCACGGAATTGCGATGGCACTTCCTGTCATCATTACAAAAACGACTGGTTTTCCTGAGGCTTTTAGCGCTTTCATTAATTGAGTTTGTACTTCAGGAAGCAGGATAGAGGTACGGTCACCACCAGAAAAGCCTGGAAAATTAACTGGCATTTCTTCGCCTTCGAGCTGAGGTGATATTCCGCCAACAAATATAAAAGCATCGGCATCTTTGTTTCGGTCTGTTAATTTCGCAAAATCAGTTTTTACAAAATTTCCGGTACGTAAGGCTACGTTTGCTTTTCCTTCGCCCTGCCAGTATTCTAAAACTAGCTTATAAACTGTATTTTTTTTGGTAGTTAATTGAAATGTTTTTTCTCCCCATCTGTTTTTTTTCCATGCATTAATCACTTCCTTTCCATCAATTAAAAAACGGTAGCCATCGTCAGCGCTGAGTTCAAATGTAATCGAGCCATCATTGTCTGCTGTAAAATTTGTAGTATAACGGGCAGAGAAATGATTGGCCTTAATGTTTTTCAGAACAGCTTCACCTTCCTGCCAAAAGTTATTAATTTCCGGTTCAATTCTTGCCGCAGCAGGATTCCCGGACAAATCGACATTGTCAAAATATTCTGCCTTAAACCCCGCTTTTCCTTCGTAATGATATTGATTTTTTAGATTTTGGTATACTAACAAAGTATCATTGGTAAAATTAATAGCTTGCTCATAAACAACTTCCGTATTATTTCCCAGCTTTTCTTTGATGCCATTTAAAACCGTTGTCAATTTACTGGGAGTTCCATTGTAATTTCCTAATATTGAAATAGCATTATCTGCATTGGGACCGAGAACTACAATCTTTTTTAATTTTTTGCTCAGCGGCAATATATCTTTTTCATTGCGCAGTAAAACCATTGATTCTCTGGCCATTTTTAACGCATGCTGACCATGCTCAGGGCTTTCGAGAACCGATGCAGGTGTCTGCGCATATTTAACCATGGCAACAGGATCAAACATTCCGAGTCTGAAACGGATCATAAAGAGCCTTTTAACAGAAATATCAATTTGTTTTTCACTGATTTTTCCATGTTGCACTGCCTGAACCAAAGCTTTGTAAGCATCTGTACCACAGTCAATATCAGTGCCATGAAAAACAGCATCTGCTGAAGCTGATTCTGCATCAGGGTGCGTTTTATGGTTCTTAAAAAAGTCGTCAATTGCCCAGCAGTCTGAGGTTACGTAACCATCAAATTTCCATTGATTACGTAAAATATCTGTCATCAGAACGTCATTGGCGCAGCACGGCTGTGTTCTAAAGGCATTGTAAGCACACATCACGCCCGCTACTTTTGAGTCTGTTATTAATTTTTGAAAAGCAGGAAGATAAGTATCCCAAAGTTCATAAGGCGTTACGTCAACATCAAAGGTATGTCGCAACGATTCCGGACCGCTGTGTACGGCATAATGTTTGGCACATGCCGCTGCTTTTAAATATTTAGGATCGTCTCCCTGAAGCCCTCTCACAAATGAATCACCCAAAATACTCGTTAGATAAGGATCTTCACCATAGGTTTCCTGTCCGCGTCCCCAGCGTGGATCGCGAAAAATATTAATATTAGGCGTCCAGTAAGTAAGACCCATATAACGCTCATTGGTTCTGTTTAATTCCAAAGCCTTATTGTAAATGGCGCGGCCTTCCAGCGCGGAATAATCGGCCATTTTAAAAAGAGCATTTTTATCGAATGTTGCCGCCATAGCAATTGCCTGCGGGTAAACCGTTGTTTTAAAAGGAGTTCTGGCTACACCATGTAAGGTTTCATTCCACCAGTCATAGGCAATTATTCCCAAACGAGGAATTGCAGGAGCTGAATTGAGCATTTGAGACACTTTTTCTTCCAGTGTCAACCGGCCCACGAGATCATTTACCCGTTCTTCAAAAGAGAGGTTAGGGTCCTGAAATAAAAATTTTCCTGATTTTTCTTGTCCAAAGCAAAAACAGGTGATAAAAAATAATAAAAGGTATCTGGATTTTGGTGATTTCATAAACTTTTTAGTTTTTAATATTAAAAATGCAGCATTATAAATTTAAGTAAAAAAACAACCGATTGTGTAAAGAAATAACTTTTTTTAAAATAAAAAAATTATGTTTGGTGAAATATTTAAAAAAGGACATTGTATCAGGCAACCAATTAGAGGTTTGCAATATGCAAAATCCGTACAGAATGTATTAATATATCATTAAAATAATTACATTTACGATCTTAGTATTATAATGATGGAAGAACACAGACATGTAACGATATATGATATTGCAGAGAAGCTTAATCTTGCGACATCAACGATTTCAAGGGCTTTAAAAGATCATCATACTATTAGTGATAAGACCATTAAAAAAGTTAAGCAGACGGCGAAGGAAATGGGGTTTGTTCCCAATACTCTGGCGGCAGGTTTGCGTGGCAACACATCAAAAACTATTGGTATTTTAATTCCAACCATAACACAGCCTTTTTTGTCTTCTTTAATCAGTGGTATCGAAATTACGGCTCAAAAATCTGAATATTCAGTTATTATTATGCAATCGCATGATTCCTACGAAATGGAAGTGAATCTGGCTAAATCTTTATATAGTAACAGAGTAAGCGGAGTGATCTGCTCTCTTGCCATGGAGACGAAGGATACATCTCATTTTAAACAATTTTCTAATAATAATATTCCCCTTGTATTTGTAGACAGAGTTCCCAGAGATTATGATACGTTTCGTGTAGTAATAAATAATTACCTGGCGGGCTACAAAGCAACGAAACATCTTATTGAACAAGGCTGTAAAAGAATTGCACATTTAACTGCAGGATCAGAATTTGGTACACTTTATAATGAGCGAAAAAGGGGATATGTCGATGCTTTATTAGAACACGAACTTCCTATCGACGATAAGCTGATTATAAATCTAAAGGAAATGACTTATGAAGATGGGGTAAAGGCCTGTAATCAATTATTTGATTTAAAAACGCGTCCCGATGGTCTTTTTGCGCCCGGAGATATTTTGGCTGTAAGTGCCGTACAGACAGCTAAAAAAAGAGGAATTAAAATACCGGAAGAGTTTGCGGTTATTGGTTTTAACGACGATCCAATCTCTAAAATTATTGAACCCAATATCTCTACTATAACGCATCCAGCCGAAAAAATGGGGAAAGCGGCAGCAGAACTTATTATTAAAAATTTAAAATCGGTGAAGGAAGAAGATGCTAAAGAAATTACATTTTTAAATACACAAGTTCTTATACGTGAATCCTCCAGAAGAATATAATATTCTCTTTTTAAATATACTGTAAGCCTGTTAATTTAAATATTGGCAGGTTTTTTTATGTCAAATTCTCTTATAATTCTTTTGCTGAGATTTTCATTTTCTATTTATAAATAAGCTGATCAAAATTAAAAAAATCAATTTTTATTTTTTTATTCCCATATTTTTGTATTTTAGCACAACCGATTGCAATTAACTTATTTTTTTATAAAATCATATTTTTTAGCACTTTTTTTGCTAATTATAATTATTTTGAATAGAATTTGTGATTTGCACTTTAATATTAAATTGATAGAAAAGCAAAATGGCACATCTTAAAAATAAACTTCTCCAATTTATCTCCCTATTTTTTATAGTTTGCTGGTCTTCATCAGCTCAAAAAGATTATAAATTATGGCTGCAATACAATAAGGTTGCTAACGCCAATTTAAAAACAGAATACCTTGCTACTATTAAAGAAATTGTTTCTCTGGAAAAATCAGGGACTGTAAAAATTGCCTTTACAGAATTGCAATCAGGTTTGGAGGAAATGTTAGGAAAGAAATTTGAAAATAATTCAGTAATTACGGGAGATCATAACATTATTATCGGTTCAAAAGAATTTTTAACTCCTGAAATTCAAAAGGAAATCGGGGATTTCGATCAAATAAATGACGAAGGTTTTATCCTTAAATCCATTTCGATAAAAAACAAAAAACAACTTGTCATTACAGGAAAAAAAGATATTGGCGTATTATATGGCGTTTACAATTTCCTGAGATTGATTCAAACCCACAAATCCATTAAAAATTTAAACGTTACTGATTCACCCATAACAAACATCAGAATCTTAAATCATTGGGATAATTTAGACAGAACTGTAGAGCGGGGTTACGCCGGATTTTCGTTATGGAACTGGCAAAAATTGCCTGATTTTATCGATCAGCGCTATATCGATTATGCCAGGGCAAATGCCTCAATCGGGATTAACGGAACGGTTTTAACGAATGTAAATGCAAACGCTCTAATTCTGACGCCTCAATATTTAGAAAAAGTTGAAGCTTTGGCCAATGTTTTCAGACCATACGGAATAAAAGTCTATTTAACCGCACGATTTTCGGCACCAATAGAAATTGGAGGTTTAAAAACAGCCGATCCCAAAGATACACAAGTCATTACCTGGTGGGAAAATAAAGCCAAAGAAATTTATAAAAGGATTCCTGATTTTGGAGGGTTTCTGGTAAAAGCAAATTCAGAAGGACAACCCGGACCGCAAAATTATAACAGAGATCACGTAGATGGCGCCAATATGCTGGCCAATGCTGTTGCCCCTTTTGGAGGTGTCATTATGTGGCGTGCTTTTGTCTATTCTGAACATGATGCAAACGATCGTGCCAAACAGGCTTACGCCGAATTTGTGCCTTATGATGGAAAATTTAAAGACAATGTAATTGTTCAGGTAAAAAACGGAGCAATTGATTTTCAGCCTCGTGAACCTTTTCATCCCATGTTTGGCGCGATGCCAAAAACACCTTTGATGATGGAATTTCAAATCACTCAGGAATATTTGGGTTTTAGCACACATCTGGTTTTTCTGCCCAAATTATTTCAGGAAGTTTTAGAATCAGATACCTATCAAAAAGGAAAAGGGACAACTGTCGCTAAAGTTATTGATGGTTCTTTAACAAAAACAAAACTAACCGGAATTGCCGGAGTTTCTAATATTGGGAATGATTTAAACTGGACGGGACATCCCTTTGCGCAGGCAAATTGGTACGGCTTTGGAAGATTGGCCTGGAATCCGTATTTAGACTCGGAAACCATTGCTGATGAATGGCTGCGATGCACTTTTTCTAACGATGTAAATTTTATAAAACCGGTAAAAGAAATGATGATGCAATCACGGGAAGCCGTTGCAAGTTATATGACACCGCTTGGTTTGCATCACATTATGGATACGGGACATCATTACGGTCCGGGGCCGTGGGTTTCAAATTTGTCAAGACCAGAATGGAATCCCGTTTATTATCACAAAGCCGATAAAAACGGAATTGGTTTCGACCGCTCCAAAACCGGAACCAATGCTACAGCGCAATACGCTCCCGAAGTTCAAAAAATGTTTGATAATCTCGAAACCTGTCCTGAAAAGGATTTGTTATGGTTTCATCATGCTTCCTGGGATTATAAATTAAAAAACGGTCAGACACTTTGGAATGGTTTGGCATTGAAATATCAGGAAGGCGTAAATCAGGTAGCAGCAATGAAAAACGTCTGGAATAAATCGCAAAAATATGTTGATGATGAACGTTTTACGGAGGTTCAGATGTTGCTGGAAATTCAGCATAAAGAAGCAAAATGGTGGCGGGATGCGTGTTTGCTCTATTTTCAGCAATATTCAGGAAGGGAATTACCTTTAGGCGTCGAAAAAGCAACACAGTCTTTAGACTATTTTAAATCATTGAAATTTCCTTTTGCACCAGGAAATTAATATTCAAATTAAAGAAAATATGAGTACAAAAACAGCCATTGTAACCGGAGGAAATTCGGGTTTGGGATTTGCAACAGCAAAAAAATTATGTGATAATGGTATTAAAACCTATATAATCGGAAGGTCAAAAGAAAAAACAGAAGAGGCTTGCAAAGAAATTGGCAAAAATGCCATTCCGGTTATTTATGATCTAAATAATTTGGGCGGAATTCCGGAAATGATTGAAAAGTTAACTAAAGAAAACCCAATTGATATTTTGGTAAACAACGCCGGAATCAATCTGAAAAAAGAATTTACCGATGTTACCGATGAAGATTTTTTATCTGTAATTCATACCAATCTTTTGAGCGTTTTTGCTGTAAGTAAAGCCGTTGTGAAAAACATGAAAGAAAAAAACGGAGGAAGTATCGTCAATATCAGTTCGATGGCATCGCAATACGGAATTCCAAAAGTAATTGCATACTCGGCCAGTAAAGGCGCGATCGAGTCGATGACCAGAGCAATGGCCGTAGAATTGGCGCCTTTTGGTATTCGTGTCAATTGCATTGCGCCGGGATTTATCAAAACTAAAATGTCTTCTGCGGCACTTGATAACGATCCTGAAAGAAAAAATAAAGTGCTTGGGAGAACGCCGATGGGCTTTTTGGGAGAACCCTCAGACATTGCAGATGCCGTTTATTATTTCGCCCTTAGCGAATCAAAATACACAACCGGAACCGTTTTGCCAGTTGATGGTGGAAATAGTATTGGGTTCTAATTGTCTCGGCGAGTATTATAGCTTTGTCGAAGTTTTCACATCACAAAGTAAGTTATGTGTCTATGTGGTTAAAATAATTCAGCACAAATTAAGAATAATGGTATGATAAAAATGCAGCAAACGATGCGTTGGTTTGGGCCTCAGGACAACGTAAGTTTATTAGATATAAAACAAGCCGGGGCAACTGGAGTTGTTACGGCTTTGCATCAGATTGCTGTAGGAGAAATCTGGACACTTGAAGATATTAAGGAAAGACAGCAAATTATTAAAAATGCCGGACTTGAATGGGCAGTAGTAGAAAGTCTGCCGGTTCATGAAGAGATCAAACGCGCCACCGGAAATTATTTAAAATACATTGACAACTATAAAATAAGTATCAGAAACCTGGCAGATTGCGGTATTAAGATCATCACGTATAATTTTATGCCGATATTAGACTGGGTTCGGACCGATCACAATTTTATTAATGAAGACGGAAGTAAGGTACTTTTATACAATCAGGATGCTTTTACTTATTTTGATGTTTTCCTGTTGAAAAGACCAAATGCTGAAAATGATTATTCTGCAAAAGAGAAAGAAAACGCATTACAGTTTGGAAATAAACTTTCAGAAGATGAAAAAGCATTATTATTTAAAAATGTTTTATTAGGGTTACCGGGAAGTAAAAGCAACTTTACAGCAGAACAAATTCTTTCTTTATTAGATAATTACGCCAATATCGATAATGAAAAACTAAGAGAAAACCTGATCTGCTTTTTAGCAGAAGTTGCTCCGGTCGCTGCTGCATATGATGCTAAGCTGGCCATACATCCTGATGATCCGCCGTTTTCAGTTTTAGGTCTGCCCCGAATTGTTTCTACGGAAGAAGATATTAAAACCCTATTGCTTGCAGTTCCGTTTAATTCAAATGGATTGTGTTTTTGTACCGGTTCTTTGGGAGCAGATCCGAAAAATAATCTGGAAAGAATTATTGATGATTGCGGAGACCGGATTCACTTTTTGCATCTTCGGAACACTTTCCGCGAAAGCGAAACTATTTTTAGGGAATCAGAACATTTAAAAGGCGATACAAAAATGGAAACGATTGTCGAAAAAATTCTGCTGCTAATGAATGCCAGAAAAATAAGTTTGCCAATGCGTCCTGATCACGGTTTTTTACACGAAGTGGATAAAGAAAAAGAAACTTATCCCGGTTATTCTTTGACAGGAAGATTAAAAGGTCTTGCTGAATTAAGAGGATTAGAAGCGGGTATAGCTTACAAACTAAAAGAATTGATATAAGCCTATCTATTTTAGGAATTAATAATTACTACTAACCTTAAACCAATAAAAATGAGATTAATTAACCGCTCTTTACTGCTCTTATCCGTTGTAATTTTAAGCAGCTGTAATGCAAAAAAAGAAAAAGAAAAAAATGCTGTTTCTTTAAAAGACAGCTATAAAAATGATTTTTATATCGGGACTGCCCTGAGCGCTGATCAGATTGAAGAAAAAAATGCCAAAGAAGACTCATTGATCCAGAATGAATTTAATGCGATTACGGCAGAAAATATCATGAAATCAATGTTTATTCATCCGCAAAAAGACAAATATGATTTTGCTCTTGCGGATAAATTTGTGGCGTATGGTGAAAAAAATAAAATGTTTATTCATGGTCATACTTTAATATGGCACAGCCAGCTTGCACCATGGATCGAAAAAATTAAAGACAGCACAGAAATGCGCGCTTTTATGAAAGATCATGTCACTACAATTGTTACGAAATACAAAGGCAGGATAGGTTCCTGGGATGTAGTCAATGAAGCTTTAAACGAAGATGGCACCTTAAGAAAATCAATCTTTTTAAATACACTTGGCGAAAAATATCTTGCAGATGCTTTTAAATATGCCGCAGCTGCGGATCCAAAAGTAGATTTGTATTACAATGATTATAATAATGAGGAACCGGCCAAAAGAGCTGGAAATATTGATTTGATCAAAAAAATAAAGGCAGCCGGCGGTAAAATTGATGGTGTTGGGATTCAGGCCCACTGGAAATTGACTTATCCGTCATTAGAAGAAATTGAAAAAAGCATTTTAGAATATTCGGCCCTTGGTGTTAAAGTTGCTTTTACGGAACTTGATATTTCTGTCCTCCCAAATCCAAAGGATTTAAATGGCGCTGATGTAAATCAGAATTTCGAAGGAGATCCTAAAATGAATCCGTATCCTAAAACGCTTCCGGATTCTGTACAGGTTAAACTTGCAGCACGTTATGCTTCTATTTTTAAATTGTTTTTAAAACATAAAGACAAAATTAGCCGTGTAACATTTTGGGGTGTTCATGATGGGCAATCGTGGTTAAACGACTGGCCTGTAAAAGGAAGGACAAATTATCCATTGTTATTTGATAAAGACTTAAAACCCAAAAAAGCGTATAACAGTGTAATACAATTAAAAGAAATAAAACAATAAAATTTGTGCCGTAAAAAAAGTTTTTTTTGCGAACTAAACAACCGAATGTGTCTTTTGGTTTATATAATGAAATAATTGAAAACGGACTTGCAAATCCTCTTTTTTTATATAATTTTACACAACCGATTGTTTTAACGTCTAATGGTGTAAAACATCACATAACTATCCGGAATTGGAAAAAGAAAATCTAATTTCAAGCCAAAAATAACCACATAAATAATGAATTACATTTCACAAAAATTATCCATTAAAGAAAAAATCGGATACAGCTTAGGCGACTTGGCCGCAAATCTTGTTTTCCAGACATTAATGACCTACCTCGCTTATTTTTATACTGATATCTACGGATTATCTCCAACAGATTCTTCTATAATTATGCTGTTAGTAGGCTTGATTGCTGCTTTTGTATTTAATCCAATTATTGGTGTTTTGGCAGACAGGACCCGCACAAAATGGGGAAAATTTAGACCTTGGATTTTAATAACAGCAATTCCACTTGGTGCTATTGCTTTACTGGCTTTTACAACACCAAATTTCTCCTATCACGGAAAAGTAATTTATGCCGTTGTCACTTATACGTTATTGCTGCTTTTTTATGCCAGTAATAATTTACCCTATTCTGCTTTAAGCGGGGTTATCACAGGTGATATGGGCGAAAGAAACAGTATGTCATCTTATCGCTTTGTGGCCGTAATGTTTGCGCAGTTTTTTGTCCAGGTTTTTATGCTTGGCATTATTAAAAGTGCCGGAAATGGCGATAAAGCCATTGGTATCGAAAAAGTAATGACTGTTTTAGCAATCATTGGAACGATCATGCTATTAATCACATTCTTAACTACAAAAGAACGTATTATTCCAAAGCCGGAACAAAAATCAAGCATTAAAGAAGATTTGAGCGATTTAATGAAAAACAAGCCCTGGGTAATTATGCTGAGTCTTACCACATTAGTATTCATTACTTTGGCAATGAAAGGCGGTTCCTATGTATATTATTTTGAAAATTATGCAGACAAAGACCAGCTTGCAATTTTTATCCAGCCCATTTTAGAGGTACTATCAGCTTTAAAACTGAATTATTTTGGAAGTGATCCTGTTTCTGCTGGTTTTGGATTGTTTAATGCAGGCGGAATTATCTTTATGATTGTTGGAATCACATTGTCTAAAAGTCTGGCTGATAAATACGGCAAACGAAATATTTTCGGATTGTTTTTATTCATTTCGACCTTGTTTATTATTGCATTTTATTTCTTTCCGGCAACGGCAATCAGTTTTATGTTTTTCTCTCAAATTTTACATGGGTTTTTCTACGGAATAACAATTCCACTTCTCTGGGCAATGATTGCAGATGTGGCCGATTATTCAGAATGGTTGAATAACCGTCGTGCAACTGCCATTATTTTCTCAGCCATGATGGTGGGATTAAAAGCAGGATTGAGTATTGGCGGCGCTTTAACCACTTCATTTTTAGGTTATTTTCATTACGTGCCAAACTCTCTAAGCCAAACCGATATGGCTATAAACGGAATCAAATTATTGGTAAGTGTTTTTCCTGCGATACCCTTTTTGATAGGTGTTACGCTATTATTTTTCTATAAAATCGATAAAAATATGGAAGTGAAAATCGAAACTGATTTAAAAGAAAGAAGAACTTAAATTATTTTATAAAACAAAAAAACGACTATGCCTGAAGATAGTACTGAACAAATTAATTTCGAGCAAATTAATAAAAAAGCCATCTCTCAGCCTTTGGTTTCTCATATTTACACCGCAGATCCATCGGCACATGTTTTTAATGGCAAAATTTATATTTATCCGTCTCATGATATTGATGCCGGGATTCCGTTTAACGATAATGGTGACCATTTTGGAATGGAAGATTATCATGTATTTTCAATGGAAAACATTAAGGCAGAAACGGTTGATAACGGAATTGCTTTACATGTCGATGATGTGGCCTGGGCCGAAAAGCAAATGTGGGCACCCGATGCAGCCTGTAAAAACGGAAAATTCTACTTGTATTTTCCGGCAAAACGTTCCAACGGAATTTTCCAGATTGGCGTTGCGGTAAGTGATTCTCCAATTGGACCGTTTTTGCCTGAACCAGAAGCTATTAAAGGAAGTTATAGTATTGATCCGGCGGTTTTTGAAGATACAGATGGGAAACATTATATTTATTTTGGCGGAATTTGGGGCGGCCAGCTTCAAAAATACAGAAACAATAATTATGATGTAAATCATGAAGAACCTCTGGCAAATGAATCTGCTTTAGGACCAATTGTAGCATTGCTTAAAGATGATATGCTGGAATTTGCAGAAGAACCAAAAGAGATTAAAATTCTGGATGAAAACGGAAAAATTTTATTAGCCGGAGATAACGATCGTCGCTTTTTTGAAGCTTCGTGGGTACATAAATACAATGATAAATATTATTTTTCGTACTCAACAGGTGACACGCATTTTATTTGTTACGCAATCGGCGATAATCCTTATGGGCCATTTACGTATCAGGGTAGAATTTTAAATCCGGTTGTAGGCTGGACCTCGCACCATTCTGTTTGTAAAGTCGAAGATGAATGGTATTTGTTTTATCATGATTCGAGTTTATCAAAAGGCGTAACGCATTTGCGAAGTATGAAAGTAACCAAAATTGATTATCTGGAAGATGGTTCAATCATTACAATAGATCCTTACGCATGAGAAGATCAGAAGATTAAGTGGAAGAACAGTAATAGGTTTAAATTTTATTTTCTATGAAAAGAGGAGATGAAAAAATTAGAAAAATCGCCAGACAATATAGTACAAACAAAATAGAAATTGATTGTGTAATATTCAATTTTGAAAACAACACTCTTAAGGTTTTATTGGTGAAACAGCAAGACAATGAAGGAATTGTATCCTGGAAATTGGCTAGCGATTATATCAAAAAAGGCGAAACGATATTGAGTACAGCTCATAATATTTTGAAAAATTATATTGGCGGCGATCAATTTTTCTTAGAGCAGCTGAAAGCATTCAGTTATCAGTCATCTTCTTCGTTGCAGGAAGATATTTCGATTGCTTATTATGCTTTAGTAAAAAGAGATGACAGCAAAGATAATATGCTTAATACTGATGTTAAATGGGTTGGTATTAATGAAATTGCCGGTTTAAACGATAAACATAAAATAATCCTGGATTTTAGTTTAAAAGAATTACGCCGAAATATTTGCAAAAGCGTCGTAGGTTTTAATTTATTACCGGAAAAATTCACCTTGTTGCAGGTTATAAACCTGTATGAAGAAATCCTTGGAATCGAAATAAACAAATCAAATTTCAGAAGAAAGCTTTTGCAAACCGGAATCGTACATGATTCAAATGAAAAAGAAGAAGATGTATCGCACAGAGCCGCAAGATTTTACAGTTTGAATATGCAGCAGCACGAAGTTTTATCTCAAAGGGAAATCAATTTTAATTTTTAACGCGGATTTAAAAGAGAGCAATTGAATTCAAAAATTTAATTTTAAGAGAATCATTATAAGTTATGTATTATATAGGATATGATATTGGAAGTTCGTCTGTAAAAGTAGCTTTAGTCGAAGCCGAGACAGGGAAAAAAATTATTGTTTTGAACGAGCCTCAAAACGAAATGGAAATTGTTGCCCTTCATTCTGATTGGGCGGAACAGGATCCCGAAATTTGGTGGCAACACATTTGCACTGCAACAAAAAGAGCGATTCGTGAAGCGAATATCGAGGCTTCAAAAATTACCGGAGTTGGAATTTCGTACCAAATGCACGGATTGGTTATTGTGGATAAAGACGGAAATGCATTGCGAAACTCGATTATTTGGTGCGACAGCCGTGCGGTTGAAATTGGGAACAAGGCTTTCTCTGAAATTGGTAAAGAAAAATGCATGGAACATTTGCTGAATTCACCGGGAAATTTTACGGCTTCAAAACTAAAATGGGTCAAAGAAAACGAACCTGAAATCTACAATAAGATTTACAAATACATGTTGCCGGGCGATTTTATTGCGCTTAAACTGACAGGACAAATTACAACCACAAAAAATGGTTTATCCGAAGGAATGCTCTGGGATTATAAAGAAAATAAAGTAGCGAGCTGGTTATTGGATTATTACGGAATCGATCCCTCCTTAACGGCAGATATTGTTGAGAATTTTACCGATCAGGGAGTTTTAAGCGAAAAAGGTGCTAAAGAATCCGTACTTCCGGTTGGTATTCCGATAGTTTACAGAGCCGGAGATCAGCCGAATAATGCACTGGCTTTAAATGTTTTGAATCCGGGAGAAGTAGCTGCGACCGGTGGAACTTCGGGAGTATTTTATGCTGTTAGCGAAATGTCATCCGGGAAAAGTACACGGGTAAACAATTTTGTTCATGTTAATTACGAAGAAAAAACACCACGAGTTGGAAAACTTTTAAACATAAACGGTGCCGGAATTCAGTATCGCTGGCTGCGTAATAATATGGGCGACGAAACATATGAATCGATGAACCGTAAAGCTTCAAAAATTGATGTGGGTTCTGATGGAGTTGTCGTGATTCCGTTTGGCAATGGTGCAGAGCGTATGTTCAATAATAAAAACATCGGAACACATTTTTTAAATCTCAACTTAAATATTCACAACAGCGCACATTTGTTTAGGGCTTCTCTTGAAGGAATTGCTTTTTCTTTTGTTTACGGAATGGAATGTTTAAAAGACGATAATGCGACGATTAATGTGATCAGAGCCGGGAATGATAATTTATTTCGTTCAGAGATTTTTTCGAATACGGTGGCCACTTTAATTGGTCACGAAATCGAAATTTACAATACAACCGGTGCGGTAGGAGCGGCGAGAGCTGTTGGCTTAAAAGATGGTGATTACAATAAATTTGGTTCAAGTATTACGACCAACGATCACGTAATGACCTTTTTACCACTAAAAAATGCAGCACCGTATGCAAAGGCATATCAAAAATGGAAACAGGAATTAGAATTGATATTAACACATAAAAAATAAAGAAATGGTAGTTTTAGGAAATAAAGAATATTACAAAGGCATTGGCCAGATAAAATTTGAAGGCAAGGAATCTGATAATCCTTTGGCATTTAAATATTACAACCCGGATCAGGTTGTGGCCGGAAAAACAATGCGCGAACATTTTAAGTTTGCAATCGCCTACTGGCACACCTTCTGCGGACAAGGAAGTGACCCATTTGGACCGGGCACTCAAAATTTTGCATGGGATCAATCACCAGATCCAATTCAGGCTGCAAAAGATAAGGCCGATGCTGCTTTTGAATTTATCAGTAAAATGGGATTTGATTATTTCTGTTTTCACGATTATGATTTGGTCGCTGAAGGACCAACTTTCGCAGAATCTGAAAAACGTCTGGCAACGATTGTGGAATATCTAAAACAGAAAAAAGCAGAATCTGGAATTAAATTACTTTGGGGGACTTCAAACTGTTTTTCGAACCCAAGATTTATGAACGGAGCCGCTACAAATCCTGATTTTAATGTAGTGGCAAGAGCGGGCGGACAAGTAAAACTAGCTTTGGATGCAACAATTGCATTAAACGGTGAAAACTATGTATTCTGGGGAGGAAGAGAAGGGTATATGTCTCTTTTAAATACCGACATGGGAAGAGAATTAGACCATATGGCACAATTCTTAACGATGTCCAGAGATTACGCAAGAGCGCAGGGTTTTAAAGGAACTTTCTTTATCGAGCCAAAACCAATGGAACCATCAAAACACCAATACGATTTTGATTCGGCAACCGCCATTGGATTCTTAAAAGAATATGGCCTGGATAAAGATTTTAAAATCAATATTGAAGTAAACCATGCAACATTGGCGCAACATACTTTTCAGCATGAACTTGAAGTGGCTGCAAAAGCAGGGATGTTAGGAAGTATTGATGCCAACAGAGGCGATTACCAAAACGGTTGGGATACGGATCAATTCCCAAACAATATTCAGGAAACTACAGAAGCGATGCTGGTTTTCTTGAAAGCGGGCGGATTGCAAGGCGGTGGAGTAAATTTTGATGCAAAAATCAGAAGAAACTCTACAGATCTCGAAGATGTTTTCTTAGCGCATATTGGTGGTGCCGATACTTTTGCAAGAGCATTATTAACGGCTGACAAAATTATTACTTCTTCTCCATATGAAAAATTAAGAAAAGAAAGATACAGTTCGTTCGATTCCGGAAAAGGAAAAGATTTTGCAGATGGAAAATTAAACCTTAAGGATTTGTATGATATCGCAAACCAAAATGGTGAATTGTCATTAAAAAGCGGTAAACAGGAATTGTTTGAGAATATTATTAATCAATATATATAATTGATGTGATAGTTATAGAAAGTTAAAATCTGAATAATGATTTTGATAACTATTTTGTGTGTAATCTTTGTCAAATTTTAAAATTTTGACAAAGATTACACAATAACTATTCACAGTGACGACAGCTTTGTAAAAGCAGGTAAGTATTTTTCATCAAAAGGAATCAAAACCTATGTTGCTTTAATATTTTCTGCGGGACAGGCAGTATTAGCTACAAAAGCAGGTGCAACCTACGTTTCGCCTTTTTCAGGAAGGCTTGATGATATCTCAGCAGATGGTAGGCACTTAATTGAAGACATACGGGAAATTATGATAATCATAGATACAAAACTCATATTCTGTCGGCTTCGATCAGACATACGATGCATATTGTAAATTGTGCAAAAGCAGGCTCTGATGTTATGACGGGACCACTTTCTTTCTGCTATCAAAGGATTATTAAAACATACAGTAACTGATATTGGGATAAATCAATTTATTGAAGATGCAAAAAGTAAAATTATAATGTCCTTAATACCAGTTTGATAACTTCAATTTTAGTGATTTATTAAATATTATGTCTTAAAGCTCCTTTTGAAGTTAAATTTGAAAGGAGTTTTTCTGTTTTTTATAACAACCGATTGCTTTTAGTGCTTTTTTAATAATTTCTGTGGCTAAATATTTAGTGATCAGAAGCAAATACCACGTTTACTCCTCGATTGTTTTTTATTTTAATAATATTTTTACTTTAAAAACTATCATTTTTTGCATGTTTGACGTTAGCCTCCTTACTTTTTTTTCTTTTATCTTTTTTTTAACTAAATAGAAATAATATGGTAATATTATCAAAATTCTGGTTAAAACCAATTCTAATAATAGATATTTTTCATTATTTTAAGCTTATAATTATTTACAATGTTTTTTAAACTGTGTTTTTTTATTGATTATCTAAAAAAATAACAAACAACCGATTGTGTATTAATTGCTTTTTTTTATATTTGTTTTAAATACACTTATTAACTAAACCAAATTAAATTTTAACTATCTAAATCAATTTTTATGACTAACTCTTTTGTTATAAGTAAAGCAAAGCATCTCAAATGCTTTTGTTTTTTGATCTTAATGTTTGCGTTATCACTCCATTCAAGTGCCCAGACAAAAGTTACAGGAACTGTATCGGATGCCAATGGCCCAATTCCGGGAGCTAATGTAAATTTAAAAGGAACAAAAAATGGAGTAAGCACCGGTTTCGACGGTACTTATACTATCAATGTACCTTCTAACGGTGTTCTTGTTTTTAGCTTTATAGGTTTAACGAACAAAGAAGTAATAGTAAATGGACAAACCCAAATTAATGTAAGTCTTGAAGAAGATTCGGCTCAATTAAAAGAAGTGGTTGTTATTGGGTACGGAACGCAAAGGAAAGAAGCCGTAACAGGATCTGTAGCTTCTATTGGAGGAAAGGAATTAAATGAAGTTCCGGCTGCAAACGTAACTCAGGCTTTACAAGGGAGACTTGCGGGTGTCGACTTAACACAAACTTCTACAAAACCGGGAGCAGCAATGCAGATTCGTATACGTGGTACAAGATCTTTAACCGGAAGTAACGATCCTTTAATTGTTTTAGATGGTGTTCCTTTTGCAGGTTCAATAGGTGATATAAATCCGGTAGATATTAAATCGGTAGACGTTTTAAAAGACGCTTCTGCAACGGCTATTTACGGTTCACGTGGAGCCAACGGGGTAATATTGATAACAAGTAATAAAGGACGTAAAAATCAAAAAGCTACTTTTAATTACAACGGATTTAGCGGTATTAAGCAGGTTTTTGGTAAATACGATATGATGGATGCTGCTAAATTTGCAGCACTTCGTGATTATTCAACTTTATATACAGATGGTATTGATGAATCGAGAAACACCAATACAGATTGGCAGGATTCACTTTACGGAGCTGGCGAAATGATTAGTCATGATGTTAGTGTTTCAGGAGGTAGTGAAAACGGTGCTTATAATGCAGGTTTAGGATATTATAAAGAAGAGTCTGTTTTACCTGGTCAAAAATACGAGCGTTTCAGCCTAAGAGCAGGTTTAGATCAGCAGTTAGGAAGCGCTTTTCGCATGGGATTTAATACAAACAGTAACTACGCCGTTACAAATGGAGATAACATTGGTACAGGTACAGCCTTAGCAACTTCTCCTTTGGCAAATCCTTATAATCCGGACGGATCCTTAAAAAGAACCGTGAGAATGGGTGGAGATGAAAACTGGGTTTATACCAGAAATACCATCAATAATTTGGGAGATTCTTATGTAAATCAAACCAGAGCTTTTAGTTCTTACAATAATATTTTTGCTGAAGTTAAAATACCGGGGGTAGAAGGTTTAAAATACCGTATGAATACCGGATTAAATTTACGTTTATCGAATGGCGGTTACTACGAAGGACAAGGTGTTTTTGATGTAAATCCAACGACAATCTCAAATGCGTCTATTACCAATACATTGTCAACACAATGGTTAATTGAGAATTTGATTTCATACGATAAAACTTTTGCCGAAAAACATACGGTAAATTTTGTGGGATTGTATTCAAATGAGCAGTTTACGGGAAATACTTCCAGAATCACCAGAAACGGAATCACTTCTGATGCATTTCAGTTTTACAACTTAGGGCAGAGTGAAGAAGAAGCAGTTATAAATCCGGCAGATCAGGATTATACGCAATGGGGTTTAAGTTCGTATATGGCAAGAGCCATGTATTCTTACGATAATAAATACTTTATCTCAGGAACAATTCGTTCAGACGGTTCATCAAGATTATCACAAGGAAATAAATGGGTAACTTATCCGGCGGTTTCTGCAGGATGGACAGTCTCAAATGAATCTTTTATGAAAAAACTTTCATGGGTTAATTTAGTAAAATTACGCGCAGGATATGGTGAAACATCCAATCAGGCCGTAGATCCTTATCAAACTTTGGGAGCTTTAAGTACAAGACCTTATAATTTTGGAACTACAAATTCTACAGGTGTATATGTTACAACATTGCCTAATCCGGATTTAGGATGGGAATATTCGACAACATGGAATTACGGATTGGATTTCGCATTTCTTAATAATCGTTTATCAGGAACAATCGAATATTACAAAACAAATACAAAAGATTTGCTGCAACGCGTAAATCTTCCCGCAACATCAGGAGTTAGCAGTTATGTTGGCAATGTTGGTGAAACTGAAAATAAAGGATACGAAATTGCTTTAAACGGAGTAATTCTGGATAATCCAAAAGGATTAAGCTGGACGGTTGGAGTTAACTTTTATGCCAACGAAAACAAGTTAGTTAAACTGGCTTCCGGAGCACAAAGAGATGAGGCAAACTCTTGGTTTGTAGGTTATAATATCAACTCAATTTACGATTATGAAAAAGTAGGAATCTGGCAGGAAGGCGATCCGTACATGTCTACATTAGAACCTGGACCAACTGGTGTAAACCAGCAAGGAACAGTAGTAGGATCTATCAAAGTGAAATATACAGGAGATTTTAACCCGGACGGTACACCAACGCGTGCTATTAACGCAACCGACAGACAAATCATTGAAACTGATCCTGATTTTCAGGGAGGTTTTAATACGAACTTAACGTATAAAGGTTTTGATTTTTCTGCTGTTGGAGCCTTTAAAAGTGGCGGTGTTTTAATTAGTACACTTTACGGAGGGAACAGTTACCTGAATCTTCTTAACGGAAGAAGAAGTAATGTCGATGTAGATTACTGGACACCGGATAACAGAGATGCAGAATTTCCTAACCCAAGAGGTATCAGAAGCAGTGATAATCCAAAATACATTTCTACAATGGGATATTTTGATGCATCTTATGTAAAAATTAGAGCCTTAACGCTTGGATATACTTTAGATCAGGAATTTATGAGAAATTTAGGGATTCAGAAACTGAGACTTTATTTTACAGCTCAAAATCCGTTTGTACTTTTCTCTCCTTACAACAGAAAATCAGGGATGGATCCTGAAACCAATTCTTTTGGAGATGAAAACCAGGCAGTAACAGGTACTTACCAACGCAGGTTTTTGGTTATTGGAACCAATACACCTTCTACCAGAGACTTTTTATTCGGACTTAATTTCACATTTTAATCAAAAGAACTATGAAACGATATATTTTTAAAAGATTAATTATAGGATCAGCAGTTTTGTTCTCCTTTGCGGGCTGCTCTGATATTTTAGAAGAAAAACCACATGATTTTTATGAACCTGGCTATTTTAAAACTGAACAGGGAGTTATACAGGGATTAACGTCACATTACGCACATTTACGCTGGATATACGGGCAGGCTTATTACTACAACTCAGTTCAAACCGGTACAGATGAAAATACATATGGGCAGCAAGCCGACGGAAATTTCAAAGATCATGATTTATCCGGAGTTGGGGTTATAAATGCTACCTCAAGCAGAGCCGATGTGGTATGGAATAATTCGTATAACGATATTAACACCGCAAGCGGAATTATCGAAAACGCTGCCGCAGTAGGTATCGCCAGTAACTTAATTGCAGAATCTAAATTCTTTAGAGCTTTTGATTACTTTTTATTGGTACAAAATTTTGGAGGAGTTCCTTTAGATTTAGGAGCTGGCGAGTTAAAATTTAACAGCAGACCATCGAGATCTTCAAAACGAAATACCGTACCTGAGGTTTACACCAAAGCTATTTTTCCAGATTTAGTAGCAGCAGTAAACGAACTGCCAGATGCTTCAAGATTAACAGGAACAGCAACTAAAACGTTGGCTCGTTTAATGTTATCAAAAGCATATCTAACATATGCCTGGTGGTTAGAAAATCCAAACAATATTCCAACCTATCCGGATACACCAAGAACAGATCCTGATGGACACAACGCTCAATGGTATTTTCAACAAGCTTACAACATCGCTTTAGAAGGAATCAATAATCCGGGTTCTTATGGATTGTTACCTTACTATTATGATGTAAACCTGGGATCTAATGATCGTAACAAAGAAGTAATGCTTTACGCAGATCATACCGAGGAAAGCGAATATTACAATGGAGCAAGTCTTACGTACGGAAGTGGCGGTTCGCCTGATAATTTTGCAGGCTGGATGGGAACTTTTAATTACACTTCGATAAGAAGTAAAAATGCTTCGGGAGCTGCAGTTTCGACTGTACAAAGAGCAGCAGATCAGTTTTTAGGACGTCCCTGGGTGAGAATGGTACCACCTATCGAAGTCTTTACCAAAACATTTGCAGATAAAACAAACGATTCAAGATACGACGGAACATTTGCAGCCGTATATCGTGGAAATTGGAATTTACAGGGAACTGGTTTAACAGATGTAGCAACCTTGTATAATGCAAACGGATTGGCGGTAAAACCAGGCGATGCCATTGTAACGTTTCTTAATGATGAGCCAGCGACACCCATTACATATCCTGCAGGAGCAGGCGATAATGGTGTGGGTGCCGGAGTTTTACCAGGCAGATCAGATTATGTAATTTCTCCAAATGGAATAAGCAGAATAGTATACCCTGGTTTATGGAAGTTAGGACCATACCGTACAGATAATGCAGGAGGTTTAGGACAGCCAAATGCAGGAAGCACAAGACCTTATCCGGTGGCTAAATTTTCAGAACTCTATTTTGTGGCCGCAGAAGCTGCAGTAAAAGGAGCAACTGGTACTATGAGTGCCAGAGCTCTTATCAATGTAATAAGAGCCCGTGCAGGAAAATGGCGTTGGGATAATAATGGTCAAAAGGCAAAAACTACAGACTATAGTAATGTATTAACCAGCGCAACTCCGGCATTAATCGATATAAATTATATTCTGGCTGAACGTTCGCGTGAATTTTATGGTGAAGGTTACCGTTGGTACGATTTGGTAAGAACTCAAAAATGGAATGAAATTGCAGGTAAATATTCAATTGGAGGATCTAACTACGGTCAGCATACACCAGAGATTGTTACAAGAACTATACAACCGTATCATTACTTGCGCCCAATACCTCAGGGTCAGATAGATGGTATGGAAATGTCAGCAGCAGACAAGACTGCTTATCAAAATCCAGGATATTAATATCTTGGTAAAAGAAGCAAATTTTACAGTAATTATAGGTGTTAATTTTACAGAATAGCTTATAAGTTGGTTTGTAAATTTGCTTTAGTTTGAAGCCGGGGGAATTCCCTCGGCTTTTAAATTATGAATTCAGTTACAATATTCAGGTCTCTTAAATTTACATTTTAGTTTTTAAGAGCTTTTAATAATTAATGAACAGTTACAAATGAAGCCACAAAAAATATTTTTCTTATTACCATTATTGTTTCTTTTCTCTTTCAAAATAATAGGTGCAAATGACACTCTTGTAAAAAAACAAAGCAAAAAGCCGCCTGTTTTTTCTAATGTTATTTATCAGGGAAACGACGACATTTATAAAAAGAATCCCTTAAAACCAGATGAGTTTTATTCTCCCGTTTTACAGGGATGTTATCCGGATCCGGCCATTACCAGAAAAGGCGATGATTATTTTATGGTGTGTTCTTCATTTGCTATGTTTCCAGGGGTACCCATTTTCCATTCTAAAGATTTAGTCAATTGGACTGACATGGGAGGGGTATTAAATAACGTTTCAGAATTCAATCCGCATGACACAGGTATCAGCCAGGGTGTATATGCTCCGGGAATAACCTATAATCCTCACAATGACACTTTCTATATGATTGTAACAGCATTTTCAGGAGGTTTGGGCAATATTATAGTAAAAACAAAAGATCCCATGAGAGGCTGGGGAAGTCCGATAAAATTAGGTTTTGACGGAATTGATCCTTGTATCTTTTTTGATGATAACGGAAAAGGATACATCGTTCATAATGACGCTCCCGATAAAGGAAAAGAACGCTATCAGGGACATCGTGTTATTAAAGTTTGGGAATATGATCTGGAAAAAGATCAGGTCATTCCGGGAACGGATAAAATTATTGTAGATGGTGGAGTAGATCTTTCTAAAAAACCAATCTGGATAGAAGCGCCTCATTTGTATAAAAAAGACGGTCATTATTATTTAATGTGTGCCGAAGGCGGGACAGGAGGAAATCATAGTGAAGTTATTTTTATCAGTGACAGTCCGAAAGGGCCTTTTAAACCGGCATCAAACAATCCGATTCTTACCCAAAGATATTTTCCTCAAAACAGAACCGATAAAGTAGACTGGGCCGGACATGCCGATTTAGTACTTGGACCTGATAATAAATATTATGGTGTATTTTTAGGCATTCGCCCGAATGATAAAGACCGAGTAAATACAGGACGTGAAACTTTTATGCTTCCGGTAGACTGGTCAGGAACTTTTCCCGTTTTTGAAAACGGATTAGTGCCTTTAGAACCAAAAATTAAAATGCCAAAAGGCGTTACCGAAAACAAAACAGGCAAAGACGGATTTTTCCCAAATGGGAATTTTACGTTTACCGAAAATTTTACCTCTGATAAATTAGATTATCGATGGATCGGATTGAGAGGCCCTCGTGAAAATTTTATTTCAATAACTAAAAAAGGACTTCAGATTAATCCTTTCGAAGTCAATATTAAAGAAGTTAAACCCACTTCGACACTTTTTTACAGACAAATGCACAACACGTTTTCTTTTGCCACAACAATAGATTACAGGCCAGAATCTGAAAAAGATCTTGCCGGAATTGTATGTCTGCAAAACGAGCGTTTTAATTATGTATTTGGCATCACAAAAAAAGGAAAAGACACTTATATTTTATTACAAAGAACAGAAAAAGGACAATCTAAAATAATTGTAAGCGCTAAAATCGAAATCAAAAAAAACATTCGACTTCAGGTAAAAGCCAACGGAGACAATTACGAATTTAGTTATGCTTTAAACGGCACTGATTTTAAAAATTTAGGCGAAAGTGTTTCAGGCGATATTCTTTCAACAAACATGGCCGGAGGTTTTACAGGAGCTTTGGTTGGATTGTATGCAACGGCTGCAAATGATGCTCAGCCACAATAAAAATGAAATATGAAAAAGGAACATTTTAAATGGTTGTTGTTTGTACAACTCTTCTTTTTGGTTTTGGGTTGTCAGTCCAATCAGTCGCTGGTAATGGCGCAGGACAAATCAAAAACGGAGAATTGGGTCGGTACCTGGGCCTGCGCGCAAATGCTGGTCGAACCCAACAATATGCCGCCCGCTCCGGGACTTTCAGAAAATACACTTCGACAAATTATCAGGGTTTCAATTGGCGGAAAACGTATGAGATTGCGTTTTTCTAATATTTTCAGCGATCAGTCAACGGTTTTAAAATCGGTTAGCGTGGCCAATGTTGTCAATGCGCCGATTGTTGATCTTAAAACACAAAAAGAACTTAGTTTTAATGGAAAACCCGGCATCACCATAAATCACGAACAAGAAGTTTTTTCAGATGCTTTTGATTTTGAATTACAATCCGGACAGCTTTTAGCGATTACTATTCATTACGGAAATACATCCCAAAAAATATCGGGACATCCCGGTTCACGCACCACTTCTTATATTCTTGAAGGGGATCAAATTCAAAATGCAGCTTTTGATGGTGCCATAAAAACAGATCATTGGTACTCCATTATGGGATTGAATGTTGTGGCTGATAAATGGGGTGCGAATATCGTTTGTTTGGGAAATTCCATTACAGACGGCCGTGGCTCAGGAACCAACAAACAAAATCGCTGGACAGATATTTTATCGGCACGATTATCGGCTAATAAAAAAACAGAAAAAACAGGTGTTTTGAATTTGGGTATTGGAGGGAATTGTGTCGTTAAAGGCGGATTAGGTCCTACGGCTTTAAATCGTTTTAACAGAGATGTACTCTCCCAAAAAGGGGTAAAATGGCTGATACTTCTGGAAGGCATAAACGATATTGGAGGAATTAAAAATCCCGAAGATGCACCAATAAAAGCGCAGGAACTTATTGAAGCGTATAAAGTCATGATTAACAAAGCGCATGCAAAAGGAATTAAAGTCTACGGCTGTACCATTTTGCCATTTGCCAAATCATTTTATGATGCTCCATACAAACAAGAAGCTCGTGATATTGTAAATGCCTGGATTCGAAATAGTAAAGCCTTTGATGCCGTGATTGATTTTGATAAAGAAATGGTTTCAGAAGAAGGTTCCAAAACAATTTTATCTAACCTGCACGACGGTGATTTTTTACATCCAAACGAAGCAGGTTATGTTAAAATGGGAGAAGCAATCAACCTCGATTTATTTAAATAATTGCTTTTCTTTCAATTCTTTACCAATTTCAATCCCAGATTTAAATTATTTTTTGATAATAAAAAACAGATCAATAATGAAATCAATAATTAGGTTTTGCGCATTTGTAGTTCTTTTTTCAATAGTCCAAAAAGGATATTCTCAAGATCCTGATTTTCATGTTTATCTGAGTTTTGGTCAGTCCAATATGGCAGGATATGCCAAAATAGAAACACAGGATAAAGTGGGCGTCGATGATCGTTTTCAGGTTTTACAGGCAGTCAATTGCCCTGATCTTAAACGGGAAAAAGGAAATTGGTATACCGCCATCCCGCCATTGTGTCGTTGTAATACGGGACTAACACCGGTTGATTATTTTGGTAGAAATCTGGTGTCCAATCTCCCTGAAAATGTGAAAGTAGGCGTTATCAATGTAGCGGTTGGAGGCTGTAAAATTGAACTTTTTGATAAAAATAAAGTAGCAGAATATGTAGCAACAGCGCCAGACTGGATGAAAGTAATTCTTAAGGAATACGAAGGAAATCCTTATGAAAGACTGGTGGAGCTGGCTAGAATAGCACAGAAAAAAGGCGTCATTAAAGGCATTTTACTGCACCAGGGAGAATCGAATACAGGAGATACACTTTGGACAAAAAAGGTCAAAATTGTCTACGATAATTTAATGAAAGATTTAAATCTGGATCCGAAAAAAGTGCCGTTGCTATCGGGAGAAACCGTAAACGAAGACCAGAACGGTAAATGCGGAAGCATGAATAAAATTATTGCGACACTGCCAAAAACGATTCCCAATTCTTATGTTATTTCATCGAAAGGATGCACAGCTGAACCTGATTTTTTACATTTTAATGCCGCAGGTTACAGAGAATTAGGACGCCGTTATGCCGATAAAATGCTTTCGTTATTGGGATATAAATTCTTTGACGGAAAAACGCCTTTTATAGTTCAGGCTCCCCTTGGTTTTGATCAGCTAAACGTTACTATTCCGGCAGGAAAAATAGAAACGATCAGTTATGAATCTAAAACGGTTGGTTCTGCAAGAAAAGCAACGGTTTATACACCTGCGGGATTCACTAAAAAGAAAAGATATCCTGTATTGTATCTTTTACACGGAATAGGCGGCGATGAAAAAGAATGGCTAAACGGAGCAAATCCACAGATTATATTAGATAATCTTTTCGCAGAAGGAAAAATTGAACCTATGATTGTGGTCATGCCAAACGGAAGGGCAATGAAAGCTGACAGTGCAGCCGGGAACATAATGGCACCCGATAAAGTGCAGGCTTTTGCTGCTTTCGAAAAAGATTTATTAAACGACCTGATTCCGTTTATCGAAAAAAAATACCCGGTTCTGAAAGACAGAGAACACCGCGCCATCGCCGGATTGTCAATGGGAGGCGGGCAATCGTTAAATTTCGGATTAGGGAATTTAGATAAATTTGCCTGGGTTGGTGCTTTCTCAGCGGCTCCAAATACTAAAATACCGGAAGAATTACTTCCTGATCCGGAAACAGCAAAAAAGAAATTAAAATTACTTTGGATTTCGTGTGGAGATAAAGACTGGCTTATCGAAAATAGTAAGAGAACGCACGATTATTTATATAAAAATGATGTTCCGCACATCTATTATATCGAACCCGGAGTGCATGATTTTAAGGTCTGGAAAAATGGTTTGTATATGTTTTCGCAGTTTTTATTTAAGCCTGTCGATCCGTCAAATTTTGCATGTTATACTATTTTGTGAGACTTACTACGTCACACAATATCTTCAAATTAAAAACGATAATTTCAAGAAAAAAATACTAATTGAATCGTATAATAAATAAAGTTCATGAATACATTTTCAAAATATATCTTCACACTTCTTATCGTTTTTAGTTGTACTTTTTTAAAAGCGCAGTCGTTTATTACAACTCAAAAAGCGGACAACGTTATTGTACTGAAAGAGAAATCTTCACAGTTGTCTTTCCTTGTTAGCAACGGATCTGATGCAGGTGTTTTTCGCGCTATAACTAATTTACAATTTGATTTTGAGAAAGTTACGGGAGAAAAACCATCAATCTTAAATCAGAAACCAAATGCTTCATCACCATTAATTATTATTGGAACAGTCGGAACCAATTCTGTTATTGATCATTTAATTAAAGCGAATAAAATCGACGGAAAACAGCTCAAAGGCAAAAATGAAAAATTTAGTATTCAAAACATTAAAAATCCATTTAGCGGAGTAGAAGATGCCATTGTAATTGCCGGAAGCGACAAACGCGGGACGATTTACGGCATTTACGAATTATCGAAGCAAATAGGTGTTTCACCTTGGTATTATTGGGCTGATGTGCCTGTCGATAAAAAAGAGAATCTTTATTTTGTAAAAGGAATTTATAGCGATGGCGAACCTGCAGTAAAATACAGGGGAATTTTCATCAACGATGAAGCACCTGCATTAAGTGGCTGGTCGAAAGCAACATTTGGTGGCTTTAACAGTAAGTTTTACGAAAAAGTCTTTGAATTACTGCTTAGGTTAAAAGCCAATTACATCTGGCCGGCGATGTGGGGAAATGCATTTTATGATGATGATTCCGCCAGCGGACCTCTTGCCAATGAAATGGGAATTGTCATTGGTACATCGCATCACGAACCAATGGCTTTGGCGCAAACAGACTGGCATCGGTATATTAAAAAAAATAATCTCCCGAATGTTTGGGATTATGCTAAAAATAAAACCGTTCTCGATGAATTCTGGAAAGGCGGAATAGAGCGCAGCAAAAATTGGGAAAAGATGGTAACGGTAGGAATGCGCGGCGACGGCGATGAAGCCATGAGCGAAGGAACCAACATCGCTTTGCTGGAAAATATAGTAAAAGAACAACGAAAAATTATTGCTGACGTTACACAAAAAAAAGCCGGAAAAACACCTCAGGTTTGGGCTCTGTATAAAGAAGTTCAGGATTATTATGATCAGGGAATGCGTGTTCCCGATGATGTAATTTTGCTTTTCTGTGATGACAATTGGGGAAATGTGCGCAAGCTTCCAGACCTCACAAAACCTTTGCACAAAGGGGGTTACGGTATGTATTATCATTTTGATTATGTGGGAGGGCCAAGAAATTCGAAATGGATCAATATTAGTCCGATACAAAGAGTTTGGGAACAGATGAATCTGAGCTACGAACATGGCGTTGATAAGATCTGGATTGTAAATGTTGGAGATCTTAAACCGATGGAATTTCCAATTAGTTTCTTTTTAGAAATGGCGTGGAATCCTAAAAAGTTCAATTCTCAGAATCTTTTTGAATTTACAGAAAAATGGGCGGCTGATCAATTCGGAACAAAACATGCCAAAAAAATCGCAAGATTATTAAACACCTATCCAAAATTCAACAGAAGAGTGACGCCCGAAATGCTGGACAGCGAAACCTACAGTCTGGAGAATTACAATGAATTTCAGACGGTTGTCAATGAGTATAAAAATCTGGCACTTGATGCGTATCGAATTTACGATGATATTCCAAAAGAATATCAGGATGCTTATTTTCAATTGGTTTTGTATCCTATAGATGCCTGCAGCAATCTTTATGAAATGTATTTTGCACAAGCCAATAACAGAAAACTGGCGGCAGAGAAAAACACTCTTGCTAATGCTTTTGCAGATCAGGTGAAAACCAATTTTGCCAGAGATTCTGTGCTTCAAAACAAATACAACAATGAAATTTCTGGAGGAAAATGGACACATATTATGGATCAGATGCGAATTGGATATAAGGCATGGCACGATACTCCGAAAAACATTTTGCCTGAAATCAGTTATGTTGCAGAAAAAGAGCAGATTAAAAGAAAAGTATTCGCAGAAAAAGACGGTTATGTTTCCATCGAAGCAGAACATTTTTCTAAAGTAAATAATTCAAATACTATTCACTGGGAAGTGATTCCTGATTTTGGAAAAACAAAAAGCGGGATTACTACTTTTCCGCAGAATAAATATCCGGACAAAAACGAGAATGTTTTTGTGGAATATGAAATTGATTTTGCTTCAACCGGAGAATTTAATGTAGAACTGCTTTTGGCTCCTACACTTAATTTTAACAGCAACAAAGGCCTTCGTTATGAAGTTTCTTTTGATGGAGAAAAACCGCAAATAATAAATTTTAACGGACATTACCGTGGTGAATTAGGAAAATGGCAGGCCGAACATTTAATTCATTCGAACACTAAACATACCATTTCGAAACCCGGAAAACATATTTTACGCTTTCGTGTTTTAGATCCTGGAATTGTGCTGGAGAAAATTGTAATCAATACGGGAGGATTAAAACCGTCTTATCTCGGTCCGCCTGAGAGTAATATTATTTCACCAGAATAAATTCTAAATTTTTTAATTGATTAAATTTTACTAACTAACAATAGGAAAGAATATGAAAAAATTATACCAATTAAGTTCAATATTGTTTGCAGTTTTATTTGTGTCATCTGCTCAGTTAAGTGCACAAAATGCGAAAGTACAAATTGATAAAAATAAGACATATCAAAAAGTTACTGGTTTTGGAGGTTTTGTATGCAGTCCCCAGTTTGGTTATAATTACATGTCTACTGACGAAATCAAAAAAATGTGGGGAACAAACAGTGAAGGCGGTTATAACATTATGCGTCTTTACATTCCGGGAGAGATTAACTGGTCCTCAACGCTTGAAACTGCAAAATTAGCCAAAAATGATTTGGAATTAAAGATTTTTGCAAGCCCTGGACAATGCCTGCAGAATGGAAAACGAACAACAGTGAAGTTGCAGTTTACACAGATGAAAATGGAGTTCAGCAAATTGGCTACCTGAAAGAAGAACATTATGAAGATTATGCTTTGTATCTTAATCGTTATGTAACTTATCTTCATGATAATGGAGTAGAACTCGATTATATTTCAATTCAAAATGAACCTGATGAAAAAGCGACTTATCAAGGCTGTATATGGACACCTGTACAAATAGCTACATTTGTTAAAAATTACGGTCATCTTATTAATTGTAAGGTTATTGCGCCTGAAAGTGTTGGCTATTCAGATACTTTTTCAAATGCTTTTCTGGATACTGATGTCATGCAGAATTTTGAAGTTTACGGAGTTCATCAGTATGGTGGTATTCAGTCTAAATACAAACAATTCCAGAATTATAACAAGGAGATCTGGATGACAGAATACCTTATTAACTGGAATTCCGGAGGCACGGTTCGTGATTTTAACTGGGGAATTGATGCTTTTAGTTTCGCAAACAGTGTAAATGATGCCATGTTAGGAAATGTCAATGCCTGGATTCATTATGCCACTAAGCGATATTACGCATTAATGGGTGATGGAACAAACGGAACGGTATCCGGAGAAATGACAAAAAGAGGGCATATACTTTCGCAATATGCAAAATTCACTACAGGTACAACACGTGTAGAATCAACGTGGAGTGATGCCACTGCACAGCTTAAAGGTTCCTCATACATAAATGATGCAGGTGATAAAATTGTTCTTACTATAATTAATCCATCACAAAACAACTATAATCTTACTGTAGATTTGCCATTTTATTCTGTAAAAGGGACTAAAACCATTACTAGCCAAAGTATTGATATACAAAGTACTGCAATAGGTTTCGCAGAAACATTTCGTCCGGTAGTGAGTATTAACCCTTCCAGTTTTATTACTTTAATATTTGAAAAAAGTAAGGAAAGAGTGCCTTCACAAATGACCAGTAAAGAAGTGCATTATGCTAAAATTGAAAATCAGCCTGTTACAAGTCCTGCATTTGGAACAACCCATCAGATGAGCGGTAAAACAGTGACATTTGCAAACGCAAATCCTCTGATAAGTACCAATATGGACGGTTCTAACGGATATTTGAAATTAGACAACCGTTACAATAAATTTATACTGCATGTTAAAAGTTTTACTACTGCAAATCAAGCCAATACTGATAATACAACACTATATTATATCAATGACAATGGCGAAGTAAAATCTAAAAATTATGGAAAATTTAATTTCCCAACCGGGGTCGAATTTGATTTGACATTTGATATTTCTAAATCCGTTCTTACAGATGGATGTACCGGAATTATTGGTTTGCGAAATTCAAATTACAGTTCGGTACTTACTTTAAATTTGGGTGATGTATATTTTAATATTGCCGATGAAAAAGCAGCCGAATTTGGAGGAATATATTCAGATGATGATAGCCTTTTGATGGACGCACTGCAAAGCCCCAACTATGTATCATTAGATTTTAGAAACGCCACCGGTATCAGTTCCTCTCCCGATTGGCATGCCAAATCAGTAAATAAAAACAGTATTTTTTATGTGGCTGATAATAATACTGCTAACAATGTAATATCAGGAACAACGTGTAACAATCTAAAACTTATGGATCAGGGAGGAGATTTTAATGTTCCTTTCGGTTTTTCAGCTTTAGCGGCGTCTTTTACCAAAACTATTGCAGGTAATGATGTTCTGGTTCTTCCATATGAAGCCAGTATACCTCAAGGGGTAATAGCGTACACGCTACAACCTTCCTCTGCTAAAATAATCTGTAATAAAATTGAAGGTGTAATTCCGGCAAATACACCTGTTTTACTGAGTGGTTCCGGTACATTTGTTTTTAGTGGTACAGGAAATGTTTCAACACCAAAAGCCTTAACAGTTGATCAAATGAATCCGGTTTACATTGGGGTTAAAGCGCCTGCAGGAAGTTATACATTGAAGACAGTAAATAATGTTACTGCATTTTATCCTGTAACTGCAGGAAGTGAACCTTTAATTTCATCATTTAATTTTTACTTAAGTGAAAAAAGCGGATATAATGCGACTGTGCTTCCGTTGGAGTTTACCACATTAGGCATTGTTCAAAATGAATTGAATGAAGCTAGTTTCACATTATATCCAAATCCTGCGGTGGAGGAAATTTTTGTTGATAAGATGACTGCTGATTTTGATTATAAAATTTTTAATGTTCAGGGCACTTTAGTGAATTCAGGGACTTTGAAAAACGGTAATACCAGAATAAAAATAGAATCACTGCCTGCAGGAGTTTATTTTATTAATGGAACAAACGATAAATCTAAAATAAGTAGAAAATTTGTAAAAAAATAAGATTAGAATTCAGGATAACAGGATAAGAAAAGAGTTGCAAAGCCTCCTAAAATAATGGTGGCTTTAGAGCTGGACTACAAGAATATTTACCCTGCGATATTAAATTATCGTAGGTTTTCGGATTTTCATTATCTGCGCAGGAAGCAAAATTTTATTTGCCTGGTATTTGAATTAAAATGTAATATATAAATGATTTCTTTTTATTTTGAGTTGTTTTCTTGAAAATATTTGATTTAAAAACATAAATGATAAAAATATAGCTTTTTTATTGAAGAATTATTTTTCACGTTTTAAAAAGTGTTATTTTTACACTTTTAACAAACAACCGATAGAACTAGTTCATTTTCTAGTTTTAAGAATAGTATTCTTTAGTCTTATTCTTGTTTTAAAAAATAAATAGGGTCAATCTGTTATTAAGAAAAAGGAAAAATATCTAAAAGATTAAAAAAAAATTAGAATGAAATACAGCTTTATATTTTGTTTTTGTACACTGTTACTGTCCCATGTGGCAGAAGCTCAAATGCAATTGTTTGATTTAAAAGAGGTAAGACTAAAAGAAGGCCCTTTTAAAAATGCTCAGGATGTAGATCTCAAGTATATTTTAGAACTCAATCCAGACCGGCTTTTAGCGCCGTATCTCATCACGTCTGGAATACCCGTAAAAGCAGAACGTTACGGCAATTGGGAAAGCATAGGACTTGACGGGCACATTGCCGGACATTATCTTTCTGCTTTGGCTATGATGTATGCTTCGACAGGAAATATGGAAGTTAAAAACCGATTGGATTATATGATTTCGGAATTGGAGAAATGTCAGCAAAAAAACGGTAATGGTTATGTGGGAGGAATTCCGCAGGGAAAAGTTTTTTGGGACCGAATTCATAACGGAGACATTGACGGAAGCAATTTTGGATTAAACAATACCTGGGTTCCGCTGTACAATATTCACAAGCTTTTTGCCGGTTTAACCGATACATATCATTACACAGGAAATGAAAAAGCAAAAGAGGTTTTAATAAAACTAGGCGATTGGTTTATCGAATTAATTCGTCCGCTTTCTGATGAGCAGATTCAAAATATATTAAAAACCGAACACGGTGGAATAAGCGAATCTTTTGCCGATTTATACATTATCACCAAGGACAAAAAATATCTGGAAACTGCCGAAAAAGTTTCTCACTTAGCCATATTAAATCCGCTGGAGAAAAAAGAAGATAAACTAACAGGATTGCATGCCAATACCCAAATACCAAAAGTGATTGGTTTTGAGAAAATTGGCGTACTTTCCGGAAACAAAGACATGACAGATGCTGCACAGTTTTTCTGGGAAAATGTTACTCAGAAGCGAAGCGTAGCTTTTGGTGGAAACAGTTTTGCCGAGCATTTTAATCCAACCGAGGATTTTAGCGGTATGTTAAAATCAAATCAGGGACCGGAAACGTGTAATTCTTATAACATGGAGCGTTTGAGCAAAGCTTTATTTTTGGATAAAAACAAGGTAAGTTACCTTGATTTTTATGAGCGCACGCTTTACAATCATATTCTTTCGAGCCAGCATCCTGGAAAAGGCGGTTTTGTTTATTTTACGCCCATCAGACCCAATCATTATCGCGTTTATTCCAAGCCCGAAACAAGCATGTGGTGTTGTGTGGGGTCAGGGCTTGAAAATCATTCTAAATATGGAGAATTAATTTACAGCCATGCGGAAAATGATGTTTTTGTAAATCTTTTTATTCCGTCTGTTTTAGATTGGAAAGAAAAGAATATTTACATCGAACAAAGCACAAAATTTCCCTATCAAAATAGTACAGATCTTGTTTTGAAATTAAAGAAAAGCGAGACATTTTCGATGAATATCCGCTGCCCGGAATGGGCAGAAAATTTTGAAATTTCAATTAATGGAAAAATTCAAAAAACAGAAGCAAAGCCATCCAGTTATATAATGCTCAATAGAAAATGGAAATCCGGAGATCAGATCAGGGTTACATTTAAAACTTCGACACATCTGGAAAATTTGCCAGACGGTTCCAACTGGAGTGCTTTTGTAAACGGGCCTATTGTATTGGCTGCGAAAACATCCAATAAAGATTTAGACGGATTATTTGCCGATGACAGCCGTATGGGACATATCGCAGCCGGTAAATATTATCCCCTGGATCAGGCTTACACATTTATAGGGGAAAAGGCAGATTATCTCTCAAGACTTAAGGAATTAGGCAACCTGCATTTTCGTCTGGATTCATTAGAGTTAGAACCTTTTTTTGAAGTACATGACACACGTTATCAGATGTATTTTCAGAACTATTCCAAAGAGCAGTTCAAAGAAAAACATGATTTACTGATCCGGCAGGAAATTGAGGCAAGGGCTCTTGAAGCGAAAACAATAGACAAGATTAATTGTGGGGAACAGCAGTCGGAAGCAGATCATCTCTATAAAGGCGAGAAAAGTAATTTTGGCTATGAGGACGGGAAGTTCTGGAGAAATACGAGTTCATATATTTCGTACCAGTTATTAAATAAAAACAAGTTGGGTAATTTTTTGGATATAACGGTTTTAGAAGAGCTTAAAATGGATAACATTTCAATTCTTATAAATGAAAAACCCGCTCAGATAGTTGCGGCAGAAAACAAAGTAATCCGGTTAAATATAAATAAAATGGAAGTAGTAAATATTAAAATAATAGCCAAAAACCTGATCAACAGCCCCATGTTTTATCAATTAAGAATTGTAAACGATTAAAAATAATAATATGCGAAACCAGTTTATTACATTGTTTATGATTTTTTGCGCTGTTTCATTTGCGCAAAAAAAAGACATGACCAAAGGATTGAAAACCAATAACGTCGAAAAAGTATTTAAATATACCAATCCCATAACGAGAGATTCCATACTTTCTATGCGGGATTATATGATCAGCAAAGTAGGTGACAATTGGTATGCTACAGGAACTTCTAATCCTGTATGGACAGGGCCTAACCCGGGTGTCAAACTCTTAGTTTCGGATGATTTAATAAACTGGAAATTTCATTCCTATTTAATTGATGCCGCTAAATTGCCGGAGGACTGCCCGTATAATGGCCGTTTCTGGGCACCTGAAATTCATTTTATTCAAAATAAATACTGGCTTACGGTAAATAGCGGTAAAGTTACCAGAGAAGATCCGAAAGGAATGAGCACACATAGTATCTGGCTGTTTTCAGCAGATAAAATCATAGGCCCTTACAAACTGGTTAATGGCCCTTTGACTAACCAGTATAATAATGATTCTACTTTATTTGAAGATGATAATGGTGACACTTATTTGTATTGCAGCGGTAATGGACTTTTTCAGGCAAAAATTGATTTAAAATCGGGAAAATTAACCAGTCCGATTGAGAAATTTTTAGGCAAAAAACAACCCAGTTATCCGGAGTGGATGATTGGCGGAATTGAAGGCCCTTATGTGATTAAAAAAGAAGGTACCTATTTTATGTTTTTCTCTACCTGGACCCGTGGCTATGAGGACGGACTTTTGAAATCAAAGTCACCGCTCGGCCCCTGGGAATTAGTTTCTCAGGAACCTATATTCGGTACACGAAAAAAAGGGTACCGTCCGGAATTGGCGGTTAGCGGAGGCTACGATCACCTGCAGTTTACCGATACGCAGGATCCGTATCAGGAAACAGGACACAATGCTTTATTTGAAGGTCCTGACGGTACTTTATGGACTTCATGTCATTATTTTATGGATGAAAAAAGACCCTATCCCTACAGTCAGACATTCGAATCATGGGAAAAATTTCCGCAAATGGGAATTGAACCTGTCCATTATGCCAACGGTACCTTTTACATAAATCCCCCGACCTGGACAGAACAAGTTGTATCTCTAAAAAACAGATAGTGATGAGGTGTTTCTTCTAATTCAATTATACAATAAAAGATGAAAATAAGTAAAGCCTTTTTATTTGTGATGTTGCTGGCTGTATTAGTCCAGACCAATTATGCGCAACAAAATAAAGCCCAAAATCCGGTGATATTTGCCGATGTTCCCGATATGTCGATTATTAGGGTAAACGATATTTATTACATGAGCAGCACGACAATGCACATGAATCCCGGTGTTCCCATTATGAAATCTAACGACTTAGTCAATTGGAAAATTGTCAATTATGCCTATCAGACATTAGAAAATGATAACGATAAACTAAATCTGGATAATGGAAGAAATGATTACGGAAGAGGCTCCTGGGCGAGCAGTCTCAATTATCACAACGGTATTTATTATGTGAGCACTTTCTCCGGAACAACCGGTAAAACGTATATTTTCTCGACAAATGATATAGAAAAAGGCCCTTGGAAACAAACAGTTTTGAATACTTCTTATCATGATCATTCTGTTTTTTTTGATGATGATGGAAAAATTTACATGGTTTGGGGCGCAGGAAAATTGCAGATTGTCGAGTTAAATTCAGATTTATCAGCTGTAAAAGAAGAAACAAAAAAAGTCTTAATAGAAAATGCGAGCGCTCCTGGCGGAAACAATATTATGCTGCAATCTGAAGGTTCACAGCTTTTTAAAGTTAAAGGAAAATATTATCTGTTTAATATTGTCTGGCCAAAAGACGGAATGCGAACGGTACTTATACACAGAGCAGATCAAATTTCAGGTCCGTGGGAAGGAAAAGTAGGGTTGCAGGATTTAGGTGTGGCGCAGGGCGGACTTATCGATACACCTGAGGGAAAATGGTTTTCCTGCCTGTTCAGGGATTTCGGCGGTGTGGGGCGCATTCCTTATTTCGTTCCGGTTAAATGGGAAAATGATTGGCCAATTTTAGGCGAAAATAATAAAGTGCCGCAAAATCTTGATTTACCGGCAAACAAAAGTTTGATTCCCGGAATTGTAAACTCAGATGATTTTAATCGAAAAAAGAATGACCCCGATTTACCTTTGGTCTGGCAATGGAACCACAATCCGGATAATTCGCTTTGGTCGGTAAAAGAAAGAAAAGGTTTTTTAAGATTGAAAACTGGCAGAATCGACAGCAGTTTTATTCAGGCGAAAAATACGTTAACACAAAGAACTTTTGGACCAGAAAGTACGGGGACTATCGTGGTTGAGGTTTCTAAAATGAAAGAAGGTGACGTTGCAGGACTTTCTTTATTACAAAAAGAGTACGGATTAATTGGCGTAAAAGCAGAAAAAGATTCTAAGAAAATCGTAATGATTGAAGCACTGAACGATATTCCAACACAAATAGAAAGTATTCCGTTAACTCAGGATAAAATTTATTTCAAAGCAAAATGCAACTTTAAAGATAAGGCAGATGAAGGCCAATTTTTTTACAGTTTAGACGGTAAAAAATGGATCAGTATTGGAAAAACAATAAAACTCCCGTATACCCTTCCGCATTTTATGGGTTATCGATTTGGCCTGTTCAATTATGCCACTAAAAATGCGGGAGGTTTTGTTGACTTTGATTATTTCCATATTGCAGATTAGATTTTAAAAAATATTTAGTTGGTTTGACGTCGCAAAATATTCATCATATAATTCAGAAAATCATGAAAATTAGTTATCTGTTTATCATAAGTTTAGTTGCTGTTTTTAGTGTAAACGCTCAGCAATACCGTTTTAAGGATGCGTCTTTGAGCTCAAAAGAGCGAGGAGAGGATTTAATTTCAAGATTAACCCTTGAAGAAAAAGCGGCGTTAATGTGTGATCAAAGCGATCCGATACCGAGACTCGGCATTAAAAAATTCAATTGGTGGAGTGAAGCTCTTCATGGGTATGCGAATAACGACAATGTTACTGTTTTTCCAGAACCTATAGGCATGGCAGCTTCATTTGACGATCAGTTACTCTATACTGTTTTTAATGCAGTTTCTGATGAAGCCCGTGCAAAATACAATCAATGGATTCAGGGCGGTAACGAAAACAAACGATTTTTGAGTCTTTCGGTCTGGACACCAAACGTCAATATTTTCAGGGATCCGCGTTGGGGACGCGGTCAGGAAACGTATGGAGAAGATCCGTATTTAACTTCCCGAATGGGAATTTCAGTTGTGAAAGGGCTTCAAGGTCCGGCCGATGCCAAATACCGCAAGCTTTTGGCCTGTGCCAAACATTATGCCGTGCATTCCGGACCCGAATGGAGCCGACATGAACTCAATTTAAATAATGTAAATCCACGTGAATTATACGAAACCTATTTGCCGGCCTTCAAAGCATTGGTGCAAGATGCCGATGTGCGTCAGGTTATGTGTGCGTATCAGCGTCTGGATGATGAACCTTGCTGTAGCAATACTCGTTTATTGCAGCGTATCTTGCGCGATGAATGGGGTTATAAATACCTTGTAGTTTCCGATTGCGGTGCCGTTACTGATTTTTACACCACACATAAAGTTTCGTCAGATGCAACGCATGCGGCCTCAAAAGCCGTTCTGGCAGGAACTGATGTTGAATGTGTATGGGAGAAATATCCGTTTAAAAACCTTCCGGAAGCGGTAGAGAAAGGCTTAATAAAAGAAGCTGATATTGATAAAAGTCTGCTTCGTGTTTTAACAGGCCGTTTTGATTTGGGCGAAATGGATGATGATGCCATCGTGCCGTGGGCTCAAATTCCGGCTTCTGTACTGAATAGCAAGGAACATCAACAGTTAGCGCTCGAAATGGCGCAAAAATCGATGACGCTTTTGCAAAATAAAAACAGTATTTTGCCTTTAAATAAAGCGATAAACAAAGTAGCAGTAATTGGCCCGAATGCGGATAATGAACCGATGTTATGGGGGAATTACAACGGAACTCCCGTTAAAACTATCACCATTAAAAGCGGTATAGAATCAAAAGTTACGGCAAATAAAATGGTGTATGACAAAGCCTGCGATTTAGTCGAGGACAAAGTCAACGAAAGTTATTTTGACCAGCTTTCGTTTGAAAGTAAAAAAGGAATGAAAGCCACGTATTGGAACAATCCAAACAGAGAAGGAAACAGTATTACAGCACAGCAAATTGTAAATCCGATAAAAATGACAACGGCGGGACAGCATGAATTTGCTTCGGGCGTTAAATTAGAAGGATTTTCGGCAAAATATGAAACAGAATTTGTGGCTAAAACAACGGATACACTTGTTTTTAAAACCGGTGCGACCGGAGCTTTTGAATTATTGGTCGATGGCAAATCTTTGGCAAAATATACCAATTGGCGCACGCTTCCAGGCAAAATTAAATTTGCAGTTGAAGCAGGAAAAAAATATAAAATCGAAATTTTGTATGCGCAATCTAACAACTGGCAGGCGAATCTTGAATTTGATTTTGGAAAAGAACATGATATAAATTTTACAGCTTTACTTCAAAAATTAAAAGGCATTGATACGGTAATTTTTGTCGGCGGACTTTCGACATTGCTGGAAGGGGAAGAAATGCCGGTGTCTTATCCGGGTTTTAAAGGCGGTGATCGAACCAATATCGAACTTCCTTCGGTACAAAGAAAATGTCTTCAGGAATTGAAAGCAGCTGGCAAAAAAGTTATTTTTGTAAACTGCTCCGGTTCTGCAATTGCTCTGGCTCCTGAAACGGCAAGCTGCGATGCCATTTTACAAGCCTGGTATCCGGGAGAATCAGGAGGTCAGGCTGTGGCCGATGTTCTTTTTGGAGATTATAATCCCGCGGGAAAACTGCCGGTTTCATTTTATAAAAATTCAGACATCTTAGGCGATTTTGAAGATTATTCGATGAAAGGACGTACTTACAGATACACGACCAATGTTTTATTTCCGTTTGGTTTTGGCTTAAGCTACTCTAAATTCCAAATTGGAAAAGCAAATCTGGGAAAGACAAAAATAAAAGCGAATGAAAATACGCAATTAAACTTTTCGATAAAAAACATAAGTAAACGTGAAGGAACAGAAATTGTTCAGATTTATGTTCGAAAAATAAACGATATCGATGGTCCTTTGAAAACACTGAAAGCTTTTAAGCGAATTCAATTAAAAGCAGGCGAAAGTCAAAATGTAACAATCGATTTACCGCCTTCGTCATTTGAATTTTATGAGGTAAAAAGCAAAGGAATGAAGGTAACAACAGGCGAATATGAAGTGTTTTACGGAACGAGTTCAGACGCTAAAGATTTAAAAATGACGAAAGTGTCAATTCAATAAAACTATCTATTCTGTTACCAATAAAAATAAAGTAATGAATCAAATGTGCGTTATGAATTTTAAGTATGTTTTATGTTTATGTCTGTTTAGTTTTTTAAAATTAAACGCACAAACAATCGTAAAAAGTCCCGATGGAAAACTATATGTTTCTGTTTCGATTTCAAGCGGAATGCCTTTGTATAGTATTTCATACAATGCAAAAACATTCTTAGAAAATTCTCCACTTGGCTTAAAAACAAATGTGGGCGATTTTTCAACAGGATTGGTTTTAAAGCAAAATCCGGATCAAAACAAAATTGATGAAACATATCAATTGCCTAATATCAAGCAAAGTAATGTGTATTATGAAGCTAATGAAGCTGTCTTTTCTTTCACTAAAGAAAACAAACCTGCGATTGATGTAATTTTCAGAGTCAGCAATAACAACGTCGCTTTCAAATATAAAATACATCCACAAAAGGAAATTATGTCTTGTGTGGTTGAGGAAGAAGCTTCGGGTTTTATGCTGCCTCAGGGAACCACAACATTTCTTTGTCCACAAAGTAAACCCATGACAGGATTTGCCAGAAGTGCGCCGAGTTATGAAACATCGTATGCGTTAGATGATGCAATGGGCAAAAACGGCATTGGTGAAGGCTATACATTTCCGTGTCTTTTTAAAGTAAATAATAACGGCTGGGTTTTAATATCTGAAACAGGCGTTGACGGAAATTATTGTGGCAGCAGATTAATCGGTCGTGAAAAAGGATTGTACACGATTGGATTTCCAATGCCGGGAGAAAACAACGGAAACGGAACAACTTCGCCTGGAATAGCGCTTCCGGGCGAAACGCCTTGGAGAACGATTACGATTGGCGAAACGCTTGCGCCAATTGTAGCCACTACGATTCCGTTTGATTTGGTCCAGCCCAAATATAAAGCCTCAAAAGAATACCAATATACAAAAGGTACATGGAGCTGGATTATGAAAATGGACAACAACACCACTTTTTCGATACAAAAACAATACATCGATTTTAGTGCAGCTTTGGGATATGAAACCATTTTGGTTGATGCCCTTTGGGATACGCAAATTGGGAAAGAGAAAATCGTTGAACTTGCCGAATATGGAAAGTCTAAAAATGTTGGTTTGTACTTGTGGTACAACTCAAATGGGTATTGGAACGATGCGCCTCAAGGACCAAGAGGAATAATGGATAATGCCGCAATTCGCCGTCAGGAAATGGCGTGGATGAAAAGTATTGGCGTAAAAGGAATTAAAGTAGATTTTTTTGGAGGAGACAAACAAGTCACAATGAAATTATACGAAGATATTCTGACGGATGCAAATGATTTTGGTATCATGGTTATTTTTCATGGCTGCACATTGCCAAGAGGCTGGGAGCGTATGTATCCAAATTATGCAGCAAGCGAGGCGGTTTTGGCGAGTGAAAACCTGCATTTTGGGCAGGCAAGTTGTGACAATGAAGCTAAGAGTGCGGCGACACATACTTTTATTCGAAATACGGTAGGAAGCATGGATTTTGGCGGCAGCGCACTGAATGAATTTTACAACAGTGATAATATTCCCAATAAAGGTTCAAAACGAATTACTTCTGACGTGTTTGCTTTGGCTACAGCCGTGCTTTTTCAAAGTGGCGTGCAGCATTTTGCATTGGCACCAAACAATTTAACCGATGCTCCGGTTTGGGCTATTAATTTTATGAAAGAAGTTCCAACCACATGGGATGAGGTTCGTTTTCTGGAAGGATATCCCGGTAAATATGTCATTCTTGCCCGCCGAAAAGGAACAAAATGGTGGATTGCCGGTATAAATGCTCAGAAAGAAACCCTGAAAATTAAATTAAAACTGCCCATGATTGTTTCGGGAACAGCTTTACAATATTATTCAGATGATGCGCAATTAAATGGAAAAAAAGAAATATTAAAAGTTAAAAAAAATCAGGAAGCTGAAATTAAAATTCCCTGTAATGGAGGAATACTTCTGTCGAATTAATTGCAGATTGAGCTTGTAAAGTCAATTGAAGAATAAATTGTGTGTAAACTAGGTTTGAAACTAAAATAGAGATACTGATTTGATTTTGAGCCTATTTTACGAATTATTTTTTATTTTCACAATGTTAAAAATTTGTTAATTTTTTTTCTTTTTTATGTTCAAAATTAGACTTTTTGGTCTTATTTTACAGCTTATGAATGTAAAGGGAAAAGCGGAAAGAACCAAACAGTTTATCATTGAACAGGCGGCGCCAATATTCAATTCGAAAGGAATAGCCGGAACCACTATAGATGATATACTCGCAGCTACAAAGATGGCTAAAGGAGGCATATACGGAAATTTTGAAAACAAAGAGGCGATTTCGATCGCCAGTGTAGATTTTATTTTCGGTAAAATGTCCGCCAGAACTTATTCTGTTATATCCAAAGAAAAAACGGCGGTTAAAAAACTTTTTGCGTTTATCGATCTTCGTAAAAATCCTCTCGTACCGTTTATTGAAGGCGGATGCCCAATTTTGAATTTCGGGGTAGACTCGGATAACACAAATCCAGCGGTCAAAAAGAAGGTAAAGGCAATGATCGAAGGCTCGATTATCCTTTTTATTGATATTTTAAAACAGGGTATAGCAGAAGGAGAATTATCAGAGAAACTGAATCCTGAAGAGTATTGTTTAAAAGTACTGGTGATGCTCGAGGGAGCAACTTTGGTTTCGAGAGTAACCGATAGTGTTAAGCCGATGCAGACAGTCATAAAAATACTTAAATGGAATTGAAATGTTTTGAGATCAAGCAAGTATAGTCAAGCTACAGGGTTTAAATGATTGGGTCAGGTAAACCATTTTTTTATAATCAAAATAAGACTAAAAAGTCTTTTAATAAACAGCAAATATGGAACGCAGAAACTTTGTAAAAACGACAGCGCTTACTGCTTTGGGAGCGGTTCTGCTTCGCCCTTTGGAGGTACTGGCAGAAGAAACAACAAGTTCAGTTGCAACAAAAGAACAATTAAAGGACATCGAACTACCGGCAGGCATTCGGGAACGGTATGTTCCCGGAGTCAATGGCCTGACGGTTCATGTCCTGGAAGCAGGTTTTGAAACACCAGAACGCCCTGCTGTACTACTGCTGCACGGATTTCCGGAACTTGCCTACAGCTGGCGGAAAGTAATGCTGCCCCTCGCAGCTGCCGGTTACCATGTGATTGCCCCTGATCTGCGTGGCTATGGACGCACAACAGGATCGGACAATACATATGATGGAAATTTTGCTTCTTTTAGGACACATGAACTTTCCCGAGATGCCCTCGGTTTAATCATGGCTTTAGGGCACGAATCTGTCCACACTATCGTCGGACACGACGTGGGTGCCATCATAGCGTCCTACTGCGCGCTTGTCAGGCCAGACTTTTTTCGGTCAGTCGTTTTGCTAAGCTGTCCCTTCGGTGGGGTACCGCCGTTACCTTTTGGCGTTGGATTGCAAACTGCACCGATTGCGCAACAGAAAACTGCTTTACAGGATCCACTTGTATCCTTATCAAGGCCCCGTAAGGACAGCACCAGCTACTTTTCATCACGCAATGCCAATGATGAGATGCTGAACTGCAAGCAGGGACTACACGATTTTCAGCGGGCTTATTTTCATGTAAAGAGTGCGGACTGGAGCCAGAATAAACCATTTCCGCTTACCTCGGGCAAGGCGGAAGAATTTGCCAAACTGCCAACTTATTATGTTATGGATCTCGATAAAACAATGCCGGAATCTGTTGCTCCTGATATGCCCTCACAGAAAGAGATAGACGCCTGTAAATGGCTTCCGGATAGCGATCTTGATGTATATACGCAGGAATTTAAACGTACCGGTTTCCAGGGCGGCTTAAACTGGTACCGCTGCACCACGGGCGGCTTGAACCGGTCTGATCTCGAACTTTTTTCAGGCCGCACAATAGATGTGCCTTCCTGCTTTATTTCAGGGATTGCCGATTGGGCAAGGTTCCGTCCTGCAGGCGCTTTAGAGCAGATGCAGCAAAAAGCCTGCACAAAAATGCAAAGCTTTCATATTATTGAGGGTGCTGGTCACTGGGTACAGCAGGAACAACCTGAACAGGTAACCGAATTGATTGTTGATTTTTTGAAGCACTTAAAATAGACAACATTTGATAATAGTATCTAAAATAATTTTGACAGAAGAGGGCTTAAGCATTAAATCATCCCTGATTTTGAGAACTATCGTATTAGCCGAAGATGTATATAGTATTCCTTTGCAGCATTCGCAGGTAATCGAAGAAGCAAATCTTGAAGCAATACTATTTTTCGTTTTTTTTTAAGCAATAGCATTCCGAACCCATTTTTAATCCTATTGCTGGTTAGGTTTCCAAAACAGTTTAAAAAAAGGTCTATCCATAAGTAAATTTTTGATAATTTGCTTTTTACGTATCAATTTTGGTAAGACCAAAAGCAGTTTGCCTGTAATTAGTAACACTTAAGTATTAAGGATAATTATTTTCTCTTGATTACATTTAATTCACGGTAAATAATTCGAATTGCCCATCCTTACCCCTCAGGGTATTTTTTCCTACTGATTCTACCTCGTAGTAAGGACTAAGGTCTAGCTTCTGAGCAAGTGAATCAGATACCAAAATGTCAACATCATATTGATTGCATAGCCCTTCAATTCGTGCTGTTGTGTTAAGTACATCGCCGGTAAATATGATTTCTTTTTTTAACACACCTATTTCTCCGGTTGTAACTTTTCCACAATGCAGTCCTGCTTTAAATTGTGGCACTAAGCCATATTTTTCTTTATAGGAAAATGATTTGTCCATTAAAGATTCTTTCATAGCAAAAAAGCATCGTATACAAGTATTGTTTCTTAGCCCTTTTTCTAATCTCCAGGATATAATCATTTCATCTCCGGCATACTGATATATTTCGCCAGAATAATCAATTACAGGACCGCTCAGATCTGAAAAATACTGTTGGAGCATCTGAAAATAAACCACATGTCCTAGCTTTTCTGCAATTCGTGTAGATGATTTCATATCCAGGAACATAAATATCCTCTCTTCTTCTACAGGTTTATTGTATTTTCCGAGGAAAAAATTACTGAGAAGGCCTGTCCCCATACTTTCACTAACCTCAGTATAGAACTGAGTCATAAGAATAATACTGGCAATATATGTTAGGATTCCAAGAAAGGAGTAATCAGTGAAATAGGAAAACATAACAATCCAAAATTCCTTGCTGGAAATTGCATTAGTGGCTTCACTCGTGGCTGTAAGAAATATTATGATGAGAAGGAACGAAATGATAAGAAGGTAAACAAAAGATTTATATATAATCTTTTTTGTGAAGCTAATTTGGATGAACCATTTATTAAAGTAAAGGATTTCCAGTATACCTATTATTGTTCCAAATAGAGTAGCCAGTACTGGAATTATTATAATATTTCGGCCAAAAATATACTTAAGACCTGATGAAGGGTAGAAGTTCAGGTCGCCTAACAGCCCTCGTTCAAGTATAGTATAAATTAAACTAAATACCAGCCATATTAAACCAAATGGAAAAATCCGATTAATGTTTCTTTTGTATTTTGGTGTTATCATCATCTAAGTTGGTAAATATCAAAGATATTCATTTTTGGTGTGCTGATAATGACCCTGTTGTTGAAATAAATTATCGTAACAAAATAATATGGATTTAAAGTATTACGGTAAAAGACAGCAAAGAATATGCAAATGAGGTACTTCTGCAAGCCAATAAAGTTGAAATCATAATGCAGGCAAAAACAATCAATCTTCAATAAAATAACAGAATAAAATGGAAGGCAATCTTAAAAATAAATTTTTAATGGTCTTTACAAATATTTTGAATTAGTTGTTTTTTTTTGGCAGGACTAAAATCTAAAAAAAACCGTCTTATAAAATTATAAGACGGCCGTCCATAAAAACATAATCTTCCAAATTTACGTTTCTATATAGGTAATATGCTGTATTAAAGTTTAATTTAACAGTAAAAGGTAAAGTCCAAATTTGTTATGTTCATTTGAAATTTCCCATATCTTGAAACGATTCCAATTTTCAGAGACTTATTAATATAATATTCCATTACGTAAATCTTTATCTTAGTTCTTCTTCTTTTTCTTCATAGTAATAAAATACCCATAAACAATTGCAAGGCAGATAAATAAAATATCACTATCAGCAATCTGAGAAAAAATATTTATAATTATTTCTTTAAGCATCTGTGCTATTTTAGTTTATAATTCAATTGCTGGCTTTAAAGACCAGCAATTGAATATCTATTCCAATAAATCAAGGTTAATCATTAAAATTGAATTTTGGATTATTGATATTATTCAATTAAACCTTCAAAAAATGAAAATTTTATATGAATAATCAAAAACTTCCCCCAAAAAAGTTTATCAATATCTTAAATAGAATTGCTGCGATTGCAGTTACAAATTTGGCTATATTTTTCTTTTTGTACTAATCTTAACAGGCGTAAAATATTCTAAATGATTATATTATTTTCTTTTAAGGGGTTTATATTCCATTTATGAAAGATCTTTCCTCTCAGCATAAAACTCAGTGATATTGGGATTATTTTGAAATTAGAATTTATGAAGGAGATAACTGTAATTATGAAAAAAGGAAATACGCAACCATTAAATTTGAATGAAATGATTAAAAGAAGGTTTTAACAATTTTACAAATTAGAATCCTTCATCAAATAGGAAAGCAATTTTTTATGTTGTTTATATTTTTCTTCTTGTTCTTCTTGTTGGTTTTTATTGGTATAATGTTGTTTCGATATTTCTTACACATTACTGCTTTGGCGATAAAAAAAAACGTTTTATCTCCGTTTTTACATACTTCATTGGTTATAAATGCTTTGTTTACTGCTTTAGCAATAAGTATGATAAATAGTAGTAAGTGCGGATGTCCTTTATCCCGACTAAAATTCTCTTGAATACCATCGCCAAAAGGTTTTTTAACTATAAATCCGATGATTTAGTCAATATTATTACAAACGAGGCAGCTTTTTGATACAAAAGAGTACCATAGCATAACGAAGTTTTAATGAGGTTTGCAGATGATTTTTTTTTTTGAATGACAAGCTGAATAGGAATGGTTAAGCTAGTTTGCTTTTTAAACGTGGGAGTTTTATAGTCTCCCTTCTTATTCTTATAAATACGTTAATCATATTTTATTACACCAATTGATAGTGGTTTTTTTTAGAATTCACATTTTGGAATAGTAATTATTAAAGATATAAAATTCTTTGAATAATGTTCATTTTGTCTGATGATTAAAAAATAGAATGACATTGTTACTAAAAAATATTTCCTTATGAAGACCCGAGCTCTGACAATGAGAACCTATGATGATCACGAACTTTGGAATAAACTTAAAGCAGGTGAAGAAAAGTCATTTTCTCTGCTTTTTGAAAAGTACTATGGTGATTTAATTAGTTATGGAAACTCATTTTATCGTTTTCCTGAAAGAGTTGAGGATTGTGTCCAGGACGTGTTTGCAGATGTTTGGTTATATCGCGAATCCCTGCAGGAACCAAATGTGGTTAAGGCTTATTTATTGTCAAGTGTACGAAAGAGAATTGCACGTCTGTATGAACGGGATCGTATTTTTAGAAAAACTACAACTACAGATTCAATTGAATTTCTTTTTGATTTTTCGGTTGAGAAAGAACTTATTGAGGATGAAGAAATTGCGGAAAGTGTTTTCTACCTCAATAAATTATTAAACGATTTACCTCCACGTCAAAAAGAGGCTTTATTTTTAAGGTATAGCCAAGGGTTGGGTGTAGAAGAGATTGCAGAAATGTTAGATGTTAATTATCAATCGGCAAAGAATATTTTGCATCGCGGATTACTGACTCTTCGAAAGGAATGGAAGGGAAGTTTTTCGATTATTGCATTGCTGTCTTCCAGTGTTTTTAAATTTATTTAAAATAAAATAAATATATAAATTACTGAGTACTTAATAACCAAGTTGTCCTCTGTGTTTTTGTAACCTTATTTATAGATGCAAAAGCGTAATTATTATATCGAAATTGAAGATTTCTTATCTGATGAATCATTCCGAACATGGATTTTGTCCAAAGTTGATGAACAAGGCTGGGAAGAATGGACTTTAGAAAATCAACAACGTGCTAAATTAGTTGAAGATGCCCGGCTTTTATTGCTGGCGATGAAAGTACCTTATACTATTATTTCTTCTTCAGCATTAAATACTGCATTACAATCAACATGGATTAAGATTGAAGAGATAGAAAATCGCAATAAATCAACTAAAAGCAATGCTGGCAGATACTTAAAAAAGTATTGGCTAACAGGAGTTGCAGCTACTTTATTTTTTGCTTTTTTATCGGTTTGGTTTTTCAAAAATCAATTTCAAACCAATAATACTGCTGTTACATATAAAGAACTTGTTAATGATAATAACGAAGGACTTGTTGAGCAAACAAACAATTCTGATAAACCGCAAGTAATTACTCTGTCTGATGGCAGTTCTGTCTTATTAGAACCCAAAAGTAAATTAAGTTATCCTAAAATCTTTATAGGAAACAAAAGGAAAGTTTATTTATCCGGTGAAGGTTTCTTTGAAATTACTAAAGATTCCCAAAAGCCTTTTTTTGTTTACGCAAACGAAATTATTACAAAAGTAGTTGGTACAAGTTTTCGGGTAAAAGCTTATTCAGATCAGCCAAATATTGAAGTGCTTGTTCGCACCGGTAAAGTCAGGGTAAGTTCAAACGAATTGGCTGCAAATTCAAAACGAATGATCGAAGTGGTCTTACTTCCTAATGAAGCTCTGCGCTTTTTAAGAAGTGATTTAAGTTTTAATAAGATAACCAATATTACAGAAGACAAAATGTTGGCCGCGAGTGTTGGGAATATTGAGCAATTAAGTTTTGAATTTACAGATATCCCTGTAGATCAGATTTTTAAAACAATAGAACAGGCATATCTGGTTGATATTGATTTCCCTAAGGATAAATTAAAAAAATGTCACTTAACAACTTCCTTAAGTGACCAGCCATTATCAGAAAAACTTAGAATTATTTGTAAGAGTATTGGCAACGATACCAGTTTTGAAATGAATGGCAATCAAATTGTAATAACATCACAAGGCTGTTATTAAGTAATAATAAATCAAACTATATAATAATTTTTAATAAAACCCAATTATTGCCTATGTGAAAAAAATACAAAAAAAAAGTGTCGAAATGTTGTAGCATATCCGACACTTGATAAAATAGAATAACTCTCTGGAAAGAGTCATTTTATTGTGTTTCTACAAAATACGCTTGAACAGTATTAATCAAAACAAATCAAAATTATGAAAAAATCAGTTGGTAAACAACGATTACTTTATCGAATCTTGAAAATAACGCTATTTCAGTTCGTCTTGGCGCTTGTATTTTCAAGTGTTACTCTGGCAAACAATCTGAATGGGCAAAGGAAATTAGATACAAAAGTCACTATTGCAGTTGAAAATTTAAGTCTGGATAATGTATTGTCTAAACTCGAAAAGTCTGCAAGCGTTAAATTTTCTTATAATTCAAGATTACCGCAACTAAATCAAAAAGTCACTATCGTGGCCAATCAGGAACCATTGTCAAGTGTTCTTAATCGAATTCTGAAACCGCTCAATATTAATTACATAGAAGTAAGCAATCAGATTATTCTGCAGAATAATATAAAATCAAATAGTTTTACAGACCCTGTTATTAAGGGAAAAGTTACTGACCAAAACGGAGTACCTCTACCGGGCGTTACAGTAACTGCCAAAGGAACTAAAAGTGTTGTATTAACTGATTTTGATGGTACTTTTTCGATCAACGTACCAGCTAATTGTCACCAACTGGTTGTTTCTTATGTTGGAATGGAAACCAAAGAAATTGGAATAGAAAATAATTCCCCAACAATTGTTTTAAATGAAGAGGGGCAAACTTTAAAAGAAATTATAGTTGTAACAGGTTATGAGAAAACCTCGAAGAGAACTTTTACAGGTGCGTATAGTAAAATTCCTATTGACGAACTTAAAGTTAATGGATTAGCAGATATGAGCAGGGCGATAGAAGGAAAAGCAGCTGGGGTTACTGTACAGAATATTTCAGGAACTTTTGGTACTACACCAAAAATTACAATTCGTGGATCTTCTTCAATTTTTGGAGATACAAAACCATTATGGGTTATTGACGGTGTTGTGCAGGAAGATATTGTTAACGTGTCTGTATCTGATTTGGCTTCCGGTAATTCTTCAACGGTATTAAGTTCTTCTGTTGCCGGAATTAATCCTAATGATATACAGAGCATTGAAATCCTGAAAGATGCGTCTGCAACTTCGATTTATGGATCAAGATCTTTAAATGGAGTCGTGGTTGTAACTACAAAACAAGGACGAAAAGATTCTCCATTAAAGATAACATATTCATCAGAACAAACAGTTAGAACAACCCCTAATTATAGCCAGTATGATATTTTGAATTCAAAAGAAACAATGAGTATTTTGAAAGAAGTGGAGGCTAAAGGATTTTTAGATCTGCCTTCAACTGCACAAGGGCGGTACGGGGGTGTTTATAATATTTTAGCAAGAGGAATTAATACTTATATTCCCGAAACAGACAGCTATTTAGTAAGTAATGACCCTGCTGGACGTAATGCTTTTTTAAGAAAATATGAATTAGCCAATACAGATTGGTTTAAGGTACTTTTTAGACCTTCGATTGCCCAAAATCATTCCCTGAGTTTTTCGGGAGGAGGAGAAAAAAGTACAATGTACGCTTCATTAGCTTATTATAGTGATCCGGGCTGGAGTATTGCCGATCATGTAAAACAATTTTCATCGAATTTAAAAGGAACGTTTTATATTAATGATGACTTAAATATTACGCTGACTACACAAAATTCTATAAGGGACCAGGGTGCTCCCGGAAGTTATGATAGTGAAATAGATGGTTATTTTGGAACGACGACCCGAAATTTTGATATTAATCCTTTTAAATATGCCTTAAATACAAACAGAACTCTAAGACCTTACGATGATAATGGGAATTTGGAATATTACAGGAGTAATTGGGCGCCTCTTAATATTTTAAATGAACTTGAAAATAATTTTATGGAAATTGAGGTAAAAGATATTCGTTTCCAAATGGATTTAGAATATAAAGTTAATCCTTACCTGACTTATAATCTTGCGGGTTCCGCACGTTATGCAAACACTAGCAGGGAACATAAAATTCTTGAAAATTCAAATATAGTAGGAGCTTATAATGCCCAGGAAACAACTGCTGTCAGAGATGCTAATATTTTTCTGTATCAGAATCCAAATGATTTAACAGCTCCAAAAGTTGCGGTTCTTTCTAATGGTGGAATATTAAGAAAATATACAGACGATATGACTTCCTATTATGTAAGAAATAGCGTGAACTATAGACGTACTCTAAATTTTAAACATGAATTTGAGGGGTTGTTTGGTACAGAGCTAAGGTCGTTAAATAGAAACAGCGACAATTTTACCGCTTATGGAATACAGTACGATAAAGGTCTTACTAGTTTTACAGATCCAAGAATATTGGAGAAAACTATGAACGAAGGAGCTTCGTATTTTGGATTTAATGAAGAGAGAGAAAGAACGGTAGGTTTTTTCGGAAAAGCAGGGTACACCTATGATCGACGTTATACCGCATCAGTTACCGGACGTTATGACGGTTCAAACAGGCAGGGTAGTAATAATTCATCCCGTTGGCTGCCGACCTATACCCTTAGTGGAAAATGGAATGTTAAGGAAGAAAATTTCATGAAAGATATTGAAACTATAAATAATTTAGCATTAAGAGCTTCCTACGGACTTACCGCAACGGCTGGTCCGGCTACTAATTCATTGGCAATTTATAAAAGTTCTATCACTGATCGTTTAAATCTTAGCGACAGAGAATCCGCGATTAGTATAGACCAATTACAAAACAAAAATTTAACATGGGAAAAACAATATGAAACCAATTTAGGTTTTGATCTTGGGGTGTTTAATAACAGACTACAATTAACAACTGATATATACAGCCGTAAAGCTTTTGATTTAGTTGATTATGTAATAACATCAGGAATTGGTGGACAAACAATGAAACAAGGCAATAATGCAGATATGGAAACTAAAGGTTTTGAAATTAGTTTGTCTTCTAAAAATATAACTACCGAAAATTTTAAATGGTCAACTAATTTTAATTTTTCTGTATATAATCAGAAAATTACAAAGTTAGCGAGCCAGGCATCAGCTTTTGATTTAATTGAAGGAACAGGAGGAAATACTATTGGTCATCCAAGAAACTCCCTGTATTCTTATCATTTTACAGGATTAAATAATCAGGGTTTGCCAACTTTTGTAATGAAAGATGGACAATCGGATAACATTGCCGGAGCAAATTTTTATGATAATGAAAATATAACAAATTATTTAAAATATGAGGGGTCAATAGAACCTAATAAATCTTTTGGACTTTCGAATACTTTTACTTATAAAAATTGGTCATTATACATCTTTGTCGTTGCCTCCGGAGGAAATAAAGTTCGATTGAATCCTGTTTATTCCAGCGAATACAATGACTTAACTGTTTTTACAAAAGATTTTACGAATCGTTGGATTAATCCGGGAGATGAAAATAATACTAATGTACCCGTAATAGCAGATAAAGCTTTGATTAATAATTATAATGCCCAGTCTAAAACATTGGGAATTGCTTATAACACATACAATTTTTCGGATGTGCGTATCGCAGACGGAGATTTTGTCAGATTAAAAAATGTATCTCTAAGTTGGGAATTCCCGAAAGCTTTCAAACAAAAATTAGGAGTATCGAATTTTACATTAAAAGGATCAGCAGTTAATCCATTATTAATTTATTCCGATAAAAGATTAAACGGCCAGGATCCGGAATTTCGCAATGCGGGAGGTGTGGCTTTACCAATTACAACTCAATATACATTTACTCTAAACGTTTCATTATAATCTATAAATAGTATGAAAAAATTAAAAATTCTACTGACATTGTTACCACTTATAAGTATTAGTAGTTGTGATGAATTTCTTTCTGAAACCCCTGATAGCAGGACACAAATAGATACACCTGAAAAAATTTCTGAATTGCTGGTTAATGCTTACCCAAATGCATGTTATGCAGAGTTTGCCGAAACTATGACTGACAATGTTTTTGATAGTGGTGATGCTGGATTATTTACAACTATAAATTCAGAAAACTATAACTGGGAAATGAACAATAGTAATGGTACGGACACTCAGGCCAATTATTGGAATGCTTGTTATAATGCAATTGCCCATGCTAATAAAGCACTTGATGCTATTGAGCAGCTAGGCAGCCCGGCAAGCCTCAATCCGCAGAAAGGAGAAGCCCTGATGGCTAGGGCTTATGCACATTTTATGTTGGTTTCTTTTTGGTCTAAACGTTATGATCCGGCTACTGCTGATACAGATTTGGGAATACCCTATGTAAGAAAACCGGAAGATGAATTGATCAAAAAATACAAAAGAAATTCTATGAAGGAAGTTTTTGACTTTCTGGAAAGTGATATAGAAGAAGGTTTAAAATACATTACAAACGAATACATTCAGCCAAAATTCCATTTTAATAAAGAGGCTGCTAAAGCTTTCGCATCACGTTTTTATTTAATAAAAGGAAATTGGAACAGGATTATTGAACTTACAGATCAATTAGCAGCTAATCCGGATGGAAAACTAAGAGATTTTAAATCTTATCTGAGTCTTGATTATGATACTCGATCAAGAATTTATGCAGAGCCAACTCAGGAAACAAATTTATTGATTGCTTCAGCAACGTCTTATTATGCAAGATCTTTTTATCTAAACAGGTTTCAGCTTACATTAGCCAGACAAGATGAAATTTTAGGTTCCGTAACAAATATTTTCAATAAAGAATGGCTTTACTCATCCTTAAGTTACAATAATAATACATCATTTATACCCAAGTTTAATGAACAGTTCAAATATACAAATGCCAATGCAGGTATTGGTTACGGATATATTGCAATAGTATTATTGAGTAACGATGAATTCTATTTGAACAGGATAGAATCACTTGTGATGGCAAACAGAACAGATGAGGCAAGAACAGCATTGCAATATTTCATTGGAACAAGAACGACGGATTATGATCCGGAAACCGATATTTTAACTGATAAACTAATAGTTAATAAATATCCTGCAATCCAGAATAAATATACTCCCTTTTATGCTCTGACTGATTTGCAAAAATCATACATAAATGCTATAGGAGAATTACGTAGGAAAGACTTTGTCCAGGAGGGCACCAGATGGTTTGATATTAAACGATTTAATTTAGAGGTTAAACATGAAACGTACAATGAGCCCACAGATATTTTAACTAAAGATGACAATCGCAGGGCATTACAAATACCACTTCAGGCATCAACAAATGGTATCGAAAAAAATCCAAGATAATTTAATATCAAACACATGAAAATAGTAAAACAATATACAATAACTTTTTTGGCAATAGCTGCAATTGCTTTTTCGGGATGTACACATGAGGATCAGCTTGAAGGTAGTCAATTAGATCTTATAAATCCTCCTCAATCAGCGTTAGATAATTGGATTACGGTTAATTACCTGAATCCTTATAATATAAATATTCAATATAAATGGAATCAGAATGCTGTTGACAATAATCGTTACCTGTATCCGCCTCAGGAAGATAAAGTACAGCCTGTTTTAGAAATTATACAAAAAATTTGGTTGGATAGTTATACAACAATTGCCGGTCCTGATTTCGTAAAGAAAATTGCTCCACGGGAAATTGTAATGGTTGGGGGAATGAATTTGGATTTAACCGGAACTATTACTTTGGGTTTGGCAGAAGGCGGGCAAAGAGTCACACTTTTTGAAACTGATAATGTAGATGGTAAAGATAAGGAAAACGTAAAACAATTTATACATACGATCCAGCATGAATACATTCATATTTTGAATCAGCATAAGCCATATGATGAAAATGCCATGGCAAAAATAACACCATTTGGGTACACAGCAAACTGGTATGCTTCCTCAGATAAGGAAGCTAATGAAGAAGGGTTTATTACAGCTTATGCGAAATCAAATATTAATGAGGATTTTGCTGAAATGGCATCTATGATGCTAACTAATTCTAAAGATGAATATGACGCTATTTTGGCAGGTATTACTAGTGAGACAGCTGTTGCTGCGATAAGAACCAAAGAAGCTATTATTGTCGGATATTTCAAAAAAGAGTTCAATTTGGATTTTTATGCTTTAAGAGATGAAGCAGAAAAAAATACTACTGCTGTACTAAATTGAAATTAAACTAATTGAGATTAGGTTAACGTAAAAAAGAAAACATTATGAAAATAAAAAATATATTTAAGTTTCTGATTATTGCTTTTTTGGCAACACAATTAGGAGCCTGCGACAAGAATGAAGCAGAACAAAAATTTGAAAAGACGCCAACAGAAAGAATAAATGCCCAAAAAAAAGAGCTTAATGATGTTTTGCTTTCGTCTGAATTTGGATGGAAGGCAGTTTATTACACCGATAATACGCAACTTGGTGGATTTACACATCTGTTTAAATTTTCTGCTGACGGAAAAGTAGCGATGGCATCTGATTTTGATAGCGATACCAGTATTTATAATAGTGATTACAGTATTGAAATCGGAAGTACGGTTAGTTTATTGTTCTCTACCAAAAACAGAATACACCTGTTGTCTGATTCAAATAATTCGCCTACGGTAGGACTAAAAGGGAGAGGATATAAAGGAGATTTCCAATTTTTATATTACGGACAGGAAAATGGTGAAATAATTTTTAAAACCAATCGTAGTTTTCAAGAATTACGCTTCATAAAAGCAACAGCTGAAGATTGGACAGATCTCGAACTAAATACAAAAATGGCTCAAAATGTAATAGGTTCAGATAAGCGCCCTCTTTTTAGATTACTGGAAATTAATGATGGTACCGATATTCATAAATTGGATTTTAATTATGCTTCAAAAGCTCGATTTGCAACTGCAAATTCTGTAGAACAGGGCTATGGTATAAGTTATAATATGGGCATTGCTTTCACAAAAACAGGTATTAGTGTAAGTCCGGCTGTAGAAGTCAATAACCAGCAATTAACCGAATTTATTTATGATGACGGTACTGGGGATTTTACTGCAACCGGTACAAATGGAGTGAGTGCTACAATTAAATATAGTAAAAAACCTTTGATTTTAACAGATGATTATAAATTACTATTACCCGGAGGCGGAAATAATGTCTATGCTTATATGCACGGTTTTACAGAATCTGAAGGGCCAAACTCGGAATTATTTTTATCGTTATTAGGAGACATAGAGAAAGCCAGTGGAGTACCACTTATAAGAGCGCAGTTTTGGTTTAATAATATCGATGGGACTAATTATATAGAATACAGATCCGGTGACGACCAAACAGAAGTAAGATATTATCACTTCTTTACCATAAAAGCAGATGATGTAAACAAAACCGTTACATTTATTCCAGGTGTTTGGAAATCAAGTACCGCTATTGCGGGGGAATCAGGGACTGCTCCGGAAGGGCCAGCAATCTCACGCCCATCTTTCCTGAAAGCGCTTGATGATGAATTTATGAATCCTAATGGTCTTTATTTTGCAGAGATACCGACTACTGGTTATAGGGGTTATACTTTTACAAGTACAACAACTCATTTTAGAATGGTTGCTAGCTCCCTTTAAAAATTTAATTTAAACATGATTAAAAAAAAAGACACCATAAATTTTGTTGTCAGGACAGGCTAATTTGATTGGACAAGAACTTCCAAAACAAAATCGGTCACATTCCTGATGAAGAAAATTATGATCTGATATAAAACGATCCGCGTTATACCATTATTTGTCCCGTAAACGCGAGATCAAACAATCCCAATTCTGGGTAGGGGTACCTACTATTTTTAAAAGCCGTCTCAACCTAAAATTTGAGGCGGTTTTTTCATATAAAAACTATCGAGAATAGACTTTGCGTAATTTTTTTGTTTTGTGAAGGGTAAATCTAATAAAAGTCTTTCGACTTTTTAAGGATGGCAAAAGAAGAAATTATTATAATAACAAAGTTCCAGATTTCTCTGAAGCTTTGTTTTATAAAGAGTTTACAGATTTTAAGGTACATAGGTGAACAAAATATTGCAAATAAAACAAACAAATATTTAGCCATTATTTGGGTTTGAATCTATTATCAGTTATAAAAAAGCTTCCAAAGTCTATTTGATATTGGAAATTTTTTAATGGGACTTATTTTCTGTTTTCACTTCCTAATTGCAACAAATGAGGTAGCTTTCTGATACAAAACAGTACCATACAATAACGAATTTTTAATGAGGTTTGCAGATACAACTTTTTTATTGCATGCCCGGCTGAACAGGAATGGTGTTTTTAAATATTGACTTTAACTGAATTCGTTAAGAAGCGTATTCATTATCATTTTAATTGAAGTTTTATTTGGATTAATAAGTTCTTCACTCTCCGCCAGAGAATGAGTAAGGATTTTGAAATTATAGAAACATCCACTTCTTTGCTGTAGAATTAATGTAAAAAGGAGCTGAATTGAGCCTCCTCCAATACGCATTAAGCATAGCAATTTTTAAGTTGAATGGTTAAATTTAAGTTAGTTTACTTTTTAAACTAGGGAGTTTTTATAGTCTCCCTAGTTTTTTGTTGTTATTTTTGGCTTTTAATAGACAGCGGCCGGAGTTAATTCGATTGTAATAGGAATACAAAAAGGGTATGATGTACTTTTTGAAAGTAATGGCATGGCAGATAGCTAAAAAACATTTGTTATATTTGAATGTTGTCGGCGGGTCAAAGATAAAAATGAAAGGAAAATCCAAAATGCCTTTTTGATAAAAATTATGAAGACAGTTTTATAATCGCTCCTTAATGAATCTTAGTTTGTTGAAATAAAGCAGGATATAAAAGCATTCCTGATAAGACAAATAAAATTTTTATCATGATTTAATTTAGAAAAATAAAATCTTTTTAAATAAATACAGAAAAAATTCAGCTTACATATTTACCAATCTACTTTAATTTTCTATTGACCATTCTAGTATGAAAAAAAATACAAGACAAATCTGCATACACATACTCGTAATATTTTGGATTGTTTCTTTTCAAAATATTATAGGGCAGTCGTCCTATATTTTTCATCATTTAGAAACTACTCAAGGTCTTTCAAATAATAATGTAAAAGCTTTTCTAAGAGATAGTTATGGATTTCTTTGGATAGGTACAGAGTCTGGTCTAAATAGATATGACGGATACGGATTTAAGGTTTATAAAACGCATTCAGGTGTACCTAATACGCTGTCTTCAAATGATATATTTGAATTGCAGGAAGATGGCTTAGGTAATATCTGGATAGATTTAGGATACTCTTATATGGTTTATAAGAGAGATAAAGATTCTTTTTCAGACCCAAAATTGTTGTTGCTTAATCTGGGCATAAAGCCGGATTTTAATGCTAAGGTTTTTATCGATAAAAATCGTAATCTCTGGGTGCTAAACAAAAAGAAAATTTTTTTTTATGATTTCAGGAAAAAGAAAACTTCTGTATTCCAATTAAAGACTCCTTTAACAGAGGAAATTTCTGTTGCTGATAATGGTGAATTTCTGTACGCAATTCAATACGATTCAGGACTTTTTTGGAAACTGAATAAAAATTCCGGGGTTTTAACCTCCATAGAATTACCTGATTTTATAGTACAGAATACTATTAATGCCATTAATATAATTTATATAGACAGTAATAATGGGCTTTGGCTTTGTTCGGACAAAAGTGAACAGGTTTTTTACAAAAAGAGTTCAATTGAAGAGTGGAAAAGATTAGAATTGCTTTCAAAATTAAAAACTGAAGCCAATCATATAACAAGTATTATCGAAAATCAACCAGGACAAATCTGGATAGGAACAGACCACAAAGGATTGTTTATCTATGACAAGGGAAAAGATTTGTTTAAAAATGTAGCATCTGATCCATGGGTTGAGACAGGTCCAATGTCGAATAGTGTAAAGTGTCTGTACAAAGACAACAAGGAGACTGTCTGGATTGGATACAATAAAAAGGGACTTTCGTTTTATCATGAAAGTTTCCGGAATTTTATCAATTTCCGACACCCTGAATGTTCCGATATTATGTCTATAATGGAAGATCATCATGGAAATATTTGGTTGGGAACAGATGGTAACGGATTATATATAAAAGAAAAAAAGTCAGAGACCATCAGAAAACTCGCAATTCCAAACATTGCGATAATATCTATACTGGAAGACAGGAAAAATCGCATTTGGATTGGAACCTATCAAAAAGGCCTTTTTTGTTATGAAAATGGCAAAATGATCCATTATACGACAAAAAACAGTAAACTGACCAGTAATAGTATTTGGAATTTAAAGCAAGACAGGTATGGAAATGTATGGATAGGATCATTAGGTGGAAAAATTCAGGTATTACAATCAGACTCGGATAATTTTAATGCTGTGATTACCCCATTTGACGATACTGTTTATGCGTTGGATATGTTTTATGATGGTGGTGATAAAATGTATGTTGGTACTGTATTCGGCCTTTTGGTAATTGATATTACGAATTACAAAAAGACTTTATATCTTGGCAATAAAAAACGAAATCAAACTTTTTCCCAACCTCAGATTTCAAATGTCTATAAAGACAAACGTGGCATTATATGGTTAGGTAATAATGAAGGGCTGATTATCTGGAATCAAAAAAAGGACACTATTTATTATTTTAATAAAGAAAACGGATTATGCGATAATTCAATTAAAGGGATAACAGAAGATAATTTCAATAATATTTGGGTAACAACAAGTAATGGACTTTCAATACTTACTGTTACGCCGGCATCAAATGGAGAATTTACTTTTTCAAGTAAAAATTACTCGGTCAAAGACGGTCTTATGAATAATTTTTTTAATGATCGCGCTTTTTACAAATTGCAAAATAATGATATTGTCCTTGGTAATGTAGAAGGATATACAGTTTTGAACCCCAATAAAATGTATGAAAAAGACCCCTCTACATCCAAAGTTATATTTACTGAATTGACAGTTGGCAACAACACTATTCAGGCCGACTCTTATTACGATGGTCGCAAGCTGCTCGACCATTCAATGCAATTAACTTCAGAATTAAACTTCAGGCATGATGATAGACTTATTTCCTTACAGTTTACAACAGGAAATTTATTAAATGCCGATAAGGTAAAATATGTTTATAAAATAGAAGGTTTTAATACACAATGGCTGCCAACTCAAAAAAATAAGATATTAATATCTTCACTTCCAACAGGTAATTACAAACTTTTAATAAAAGCACGTAATGGTGATGGTGTCTGGAACAATATTCCTACACAATTATCTATTAATGTAATGCCTCCTTTCTATTTTTCAATTTGGGCTTTTATCATATATGCCATTTTGATTATTGGCGCCCTAATATTTTTTGTTCGTAAGACAAAAGAAAAACATCAAATCAAACTGGAACAGCATCGTCTGCAAATGGATCATGAGAAGGAAATACACATTAACGAGATTAAGCTAAGATTTTTTACCAATATTAGCCACGATTTGCGTACACCTCTCACGCTCATTATTACCCCTTTGCAAATTTTATTGAAAGATGCGACGAATGAAAGTATGAGAAAAAAGCTGAGTGTTATGTATAAAAATGCACAACAGCTAATGGCATTAATAAACTCACTGCTTGATTTTCATAAACTGGATGTTGGAGTAGAAAGACTGAATTTAAAGTCTGGTGATTTTGTCATTTTTATTGATGAAATTTACACTACATTTTGTGTTTATGCAGAAGAACGAAATATTAATTTATTGTTGTTCAGTGATATGGAAAGTTTGCCAATGTCATTTGATCGGGATAAAGTTCAAAAAATACTTTCAAATATACTTTCAAATGCATTCAAGTATACTTTAGATGGAGGTACAATCCGTATTCATATAAGACAAGCAAATGATTACGTTTGTGTTAGTGTTTCTGACACAGGACCCGGGATTAGTAAAAAAGATAAAAAACATATTTTTGAACGGTTTTATCAAGCTCAGCAAGAACAGGAAAAAACAGGCGGAGGAATCGGTTTACATATTGTAAGTGAGTATATTAATCTTCACGGAGGAACAATAAATGTTACAGACAATGTTCCACAAGGCAGTATTTTTACCTTTCAGATTCCAATCAAAATAACTGATTTAGAAGAAGAATATTTAGAAGAAAATCTTTTAGATGAATTTGCTGCTGAGGATGAGGAAAAAGCTAATAGGATTGCAAGTAAAAAAATATTATTATTTGTTGATGACAATAATGATTTTTGTGAGTTTATTAAAGATAATCTTGAAGGTGTATATACTGTAATAACTGCCAATAATGGAGAAGAGGCGCTGCAATTGCTGCATAAGTTTAACGTAACCATTATTGTAAGTGATGTAATGATGCCTGTTATGAACGGAATAGAACTTTGCAAGCAGATAAAAACTAATATTTACTGGTCTCATATTCCGGTCATCCTATTGACGGCACGTACCGCCGAAGAACATGTAATGGAAGGTTTAGAACTAGGCGCTGATGATTATATAACCAAACCTTTTAATTTTATTTTGCTAAAACTGCGCATTCAAAAATTTGTAGAATGGACAGAGAAAAGTCATGTTTCGTTTAGCCAGAAATTAGATGTTTCTCCCGCAGAAATTACTATAACCTCTTTGGATGAAGCCCTGATAGCCAAAGCCATCAAGGTGGTAGAGGAACATATAAGCGACATTGAGTTTTCTGTTGAGGCCCTTAGCATGGCTTTAGGCCTGAGCCGCGGTCATTTATACAAAAAGTTAATTGCCATTACTGGTAAAGGACCAATCGAATTTATTCGAACCATACGATTAAAACGTGGACGCCAGCTTCTAGAAAAAAGCCAAATGCAAATTGCCGAAATAGCATATGGAGTAGGGTTTAATTCCCCAAAAAGATTTACCAAGTATTTTAGAGAAGAGTTTGGTTCCTTACCTTCTGAGTATTTACGCATATATAAACAGCAATAATATATGCTGAGATTAGTGAATACCTAATCCTAAAAATGTTATGCAGGATTAAATAACAAATACAACAACAATTTTAAAGAGTAGTAAGCTTAGGTTTTCTACTTTTTTTTTTTGATACTACTTTTTTTAACCTGGTCAGTGAATTATACTATTTCCAAATCTTATTGCCATAATTTCAGATTAATTTATAAATGTATTTGATAGTATAAGTCCTTATTTAATACAATTAGCACACTTTCTCGATACAAAAGGAAACGTAGTATGGCATTGTTTTCTTGTTATTTTGTTTAGGAGAAACCATTTATCACTATTGACCAATTTTTAAATTATGAAAAAAAAAATCAGGCCTATTTTTGCCTTTCTTATTGTGTTTGTTCAGGCCGCTGCTTTGGCGCAAGCCCAAAATCCATTAATTTTTGCTGATGTGCCTGATATGTCTATGATCAGGGTTGGTAAAAATTATTATATGAGCAGTACCACGATGCATATGAACCCGGGTGTGCCCATTATGAAATCGACTGATCTTGTCAATTGGAAAATAATCAACTATGCCTATGATACTTTGGCAGATCTGCCGGCGCTAAATTTGACAGACGGTCAAAACGCATACAGCAAGGGTTCCTGGGCAAGTAGTTTGCGCTACCACAAGGAGATATATTATCTAACCACTTTTGCATACACCACAGATGAAACTTATATTTTTAAAACAAAAGATATAGAAAAAGGAAATTGGGAACGAATTTCTTTTAAGCCAGCGTATCATGACAATTCCTTGTTTTTTGATGATGATGGCAAGGTATATTTAATTCATGGCGCAGACAAACTTAAAATTGTTGAATTAAATGAGGATCTGACAGGAGTTAAACAAGGCGTTCCCGAGCGTGTTCTAATTGAGAACGCGAGCGCACCAACAGGAAAAGAAGTAGGTCTTGCAGCTGAAGGATCTCAATTATTTAAAGTAAAAGGCAAATATTATCTATTTAATATTTGCGCACCACGCGGTGAAATGCGAACTGTAATTATACATAGGGCAGATAATATCAACGGTCCCTGGGAAGGAAAAGTTGGCTTACAGGATAGAGGAATTGCTCAGGGAGGATTGATAGACACTCCAGATGGACGTTGGTTCTCTTATCTTTTCCGGGATTTTGCTGCTGTTGGCCGCGTTCCTTATCTTGTTCCTGTTAAGTGGGAAGACGGTTGGCCTGTATTAGGAGAAAACGGAAAAGTCCCGGAAACATTAGACTTGCCAGCCAGTAAAGGTTTGATTCCGGGTTTGGTTGCTTCTGATGAATTCAACCGAAAAAAAGGACAAGCGGCACTGCCTTTAGTATGGCAATGGAATCATAATCCGGATAATGCGCTGTGGTCTGTAACTGAAAGAAAAGGATTTCTGCGCCTCAAAACAGGAAGAATCGACACTGATTTTCTTCAGGCCAGAAACACTCTTACACAGCGCACTATTGGTCCAGCCAGCTCAGCTTCTGTTGCCCTGGATGTTTCCAAAATGAAAGATGGCGATTTTGCCGGATTATCGGCTCTCCAAAAAGAGTATGGAGCAGTGGGGGTTAAAATTGACGCGGGTCAAAAGTCGATAGTAATGATTACTACTGATAATGATAAGCCTGTCGAAGTACAGCGAATTCTATTGGATCAAGACCAAATTTTCTTCAGAATCGATTGTGATTTTACTGGTATGAACGATGAAGCTAATAACCTTTACGCTCTTAATGGGAAAGATGAAGCGAGTTTCTTTTACAGTCTTGATGGAAAAGTCTGGAAACCGATAGGTCGACCTTTGAAGATGAAATATAGCATTCCGCATTTTATGGGGTATCGTTTTAGCTTGTTTAATTATGCAACAAAAGCAATTGGCGGTTATGCTGATTTTGACTGGTTTAGAATTAAAAACTAAAATGAATTATAAATAATTATGCAACCGAACTTACTATTTGTAGTAACTAAATAAATAAAATGAAACATACCTATACACTTATAGCAACACTAATAGCGCTATTAAATTGTTCCATTGGCGAAGCACAAAATCCTATTGTGCAGACCAACTATACGGCAGATTCGGCACCAATGGTGCATAACGGCACAGTGTATTTGTTTACAAGCCATGATGAAGACGATGCCAATGCCGATGGCAAGGGTTTTAAAATGCTCAATTGGTCACTTTATACCTCAACCGACATGGTCAATTGGACAGACCATGGAATAGTTGCTTCTCTAAAAGATTTTAACTGGGCAAAGCAGGATAATGGTGCATGGGCAGTGCAGTGTATTGAACGAAATGGTAAATTTTATTTATATTGTCCCATGCATGGCGGAGGCATAGGAGTTTTGGTTTCAGATAGTCCTTATGGACCATTTAAAGACCCTATTGGCAAGAGACTTATCAATTCTGATCATGTCTGGAACGATATCGACCCAACTCTATTTATGGATGCAGATGGCCAGGCATATTTGTATTGGGGAAATCCCGGCTTGTATTACGTAAAACTGAATAAGGACATGATATCCTATTCGGATGAAATTAAACAAATACCCAATACTATAGCATCTTTTGGTAAACGCGAAGGAGAAAAAAATGACCTAAGACCTACTACTTATGAGGAAGGGTCATGGTTGTATAAACGCAATAGTCTGTATTATTTGTTTTTTGCCGCAGGGCCAATACCAGAACATATTGGCTATTCAACCAGTAAAAGTATAACAGGACCCTGGAAATATCAGGGTGTTGTTATGCCTACACAGGGAGGTTCTTTTACCAATCATCCTGGTGTAATTGATTTTAAGGGAAAGAGTTATTTTTTATATCACAATAGTGTATTGCCAGGAGGTGGTGGTTTTACCCGTTCAGTTTGTGTAGAAGAAGCCATGTTTAATAAAGATGGTTCGATCGTGCAAATGAATATGACAGAAGGAATTAAAAAGAGTTTAAATCCATTAAATCCTTATGTCAAAACTGAAGCAGAAACCATTGCCTGGTCTGAAGGGGTGAAGTCAATGAATGATAATGGGGTTGGCAATTTTATTACAGCAAAACACAATGACGCTTTTACCAAAGTAAGAGAAGTGGATTTTGGTAAAAAAGGCGCTTCTAAATTCACCGCAAGAATTGGCACAACGCAAAACGAAAATGTTTCAATAGAAATACGATTGAACACTAAAGACGGAGCGTTACTTGGAACCATAAATGTACCAATGACGGGAGGCAATGGCAAATGGACATTACAAACAATTGATGTTAAAAAAGTGTCAGGAATTCACGATTTATATTTTGTTTTTAAAGGAAAAGCCAATACCGACATACTGCATTTTGACTATTGGAAATTCTTAAAATAATTTGTACAAACAAAGATTAACCTATCATGATCATAAAAATAGTCAAATAGAATTCGGTATTTGATATTGGTTTCCGGAATTGATTCTACCAGTTTTAGACTTTAGTCCAAGAAAAATTTCAATGCTTTACTAATTTAAATTTCTCTTTTCTATTTTAGAAGTATCGAAGATTTTTCAGCTTCATTTGCACTTTGTGTATTACTATCTTCCCATAAATCAATTCCGTTTTTAAAAAAATTAAAAAAAACCTTCAGGAATTGTATTGTCAACAAATTCCATCCTTCACATTGTTGGTTTGAGGAATGGAAAACAGCGTTAATTATTTCTACTACTACAACTAATCTGGTAGCAAATAAAAGTATCCCCTGTTTGTAAAAATCTCCAGTTCTTTTAATTTGTTCTCTCTTCAAAAATCGGATAAAGTTGTGTTCACGGCAAAGAACCATCAAGTGTGAACTTAATGTTAAAAACAAGTCTTCTCTGTACTCTAGTAGAAAATATCTTCTTGTTGAAATGATAATTTATTATGATATAAAATATTAAAATATAATAAATAAATGTGTTTTTTTATTACAAATACAAAGAATGAAACAATTGATACCGTTTTTAGATACAAAATGAACCATCGTTTAGTGTTCCATTATTGTTAATTTGTTCCCAATAGATCGAAAACTTATGAATGAATAGGGGATAAGATTATTTCAGACTACTATATTTTTTATTTAGAAAATAACCACTTGACTAACTAACCAAAACCAATTAATTATGAATGAAAAGCATGTAATTCAACGCTTTGTAAAAGCAAAAAAACTCTTTAAAAAATATGCCTTACTGGTTCTGTTTTTTTCTTTTAGTCTGGCATCAGCTCAAAATTCTAATGTAAAAATTACGGGTACTGTAATAGAGGAGACAGAAGGTAAACCACTTTTTGGTGTCAATATTAATCTCAAAGGAGCTAAAACTGGTGTATCTACCAATTTGGACGGTTCATTTTCTATTGATGCTAAAATTGGAGAAACACTTGTTGTAAGTTATCTTGGTTATGTAAGACAGGAAGTAAAAATTACGGGCAGCCAATTAAAGGTAAGTATTAAAGAAGACCAAAAAGCACTTGATGAGGTGGTCGTAATTGGCTATGGTAAGTCAAAAAGAAAAGATCTAGCCGGGGCGATATCTTCGATATCGGGACAAGACCTTATGAAAACGCGTCCCACAACAATCGACCAGGCTTTGCAAGGTAAAGTAGCCGGGGTAGTAGTGCAGCAAACTTCCGGTCAGCCGGGAGGAGGAGTTAATATACAGATACGAGGTTTATCCTCTTTTGGTGGCAGCTCTCCCTTATATGTAATTGATGGCGTTATAATTGGTCAAAGTTATGGCGGAGCTAATGGAACAAACCCCTTATCCACAATTAACCCTTCGGATATTCAATCTATAGATGTATTAAAAGATGCATCAGCAACAGCAATTTATGGTTCACAGGCAACTAATGGGGTAATTGTCATTACCACTAAAAGAGGAAGTGAAGGAGCTCCAAAAATTACTTATGAATTTTCGACCGGATATCAGGAGCTGATTAAGCAATATCCCACTATGAATTTAAGAGAATATGCTAAGTTTATTAACGACAGGGCTGCTGTTTGGGGGTTTGATAAAAGGCCGGAATTTGTTAATCCAAATTATTTAGGAGAGGGTACAAACTGGCAAGAAGAATTATTCAGAAAGGCCCCTGTAGTGAGTCATATGCTAACTTTAAGCGGCGGTAATGATAAAACGCAGTATTTATTATCGGGATCTTTATTTGATCAGGAAGGTATAGCATTGGGATCTGAGTTTAGAAGAGCTTCGGTACGATTAAATTTAGACAACAAAACTACTGACTGGTTAAAAATAGGAACTAGTTTACAGTTAACCCATATTGAAGAGAATGTAAATTCAACAGGTTCAAATGTTATTGCAGAGGCATTAAGTCAGACACCGGATATTCCTGTAAAAAATCCTGATGGTAGTTTTGCAGGAGAAGAAAGCAGTGAAGGATGGATTAATAAACGTGTAAATCCGTATGCTCTTGCACTTACCAATGTAAATACTCCCAAAAGAAATCAGCTCTTTGCTAATTTTTATGCAGATATAGCATTTACAAAGGATTTATCCTTTAGAAATGAAGTATCAGGGAATTTTTCATTTAGAACAGAAGATCGATTTAGCCCTACTTACAAGTTTGGATTAGCGGAGAGATTAGTAAATGATGCCTATTATTCTTATAGTCAGGAGTATTTTACCACTTTTAGAAGTCTCTTAACGTATGCTAAAGTGTTTAAAAGCAAATATAATGTTAATATACTGGCAGGACATGAGGCACAGTTGTTCCAATTTGAAAATGTTTCTGCAGCACGAAAAAATTTCATTTCAAACAGTGTTACTAATATAGGCAGTGGTGATCCGGCAACAGCAACCAATGGTGGAACCAGAGGAGACAATGCACAGGAATCTTTTTTTGGTCGTGTTAATTTTATTTATGATGATAAATATTTGTTGTACGTAAATGCGCGTGCAGATGGTTCTTCAAAATTTGCGCCAGAAAATCGTTGGGTAACCACTTATTCAGGAGCATTTGCCTGGAAATTAAATAATGAAAAATTTTTAAAAGACTCAAAAACTGTCAATGAATTAAAGCTTAGGGTAAGTTATGGTTCGACTAATAATCAAAATGTTAGGGACAATGCTTATATAACTACATTAAGGACTACTTCAACCGCTTTGGCTGGTAATGCACAAATTATTAATAATTTAGGAAACCGTGAAGTTTCATGGGAAAAAACAGAATATGGTAATGCCGGAATCGACGGAGCATTTTTCGGTTGGAGACTTAATCTTTCCGTTGATGTTTATAATCGTCTGACAGATGGACTGTTGCTGCAACTTCCTTTACCATTATATTCCGGAACAATTGGTGGGTCAGGAGTGATTAATCCTCCATTTGTAAATGTCGGGGTGGTTAGAAACAGAGGAATAGACCTTCATTTGAGTTCAAGAAATATAATCGGAAACGGAGATGAATTTACCTGGACTACCGATTTTACTTTATCACATAACAAAAACAAGGTATTAAAATTAAATACAGACGGGGCTTCATTGCTTGGAAAATATGGTGGTAACGAAGTAGTTTCTGAAACCCGGGTAGGTGGGTCTATTGGTGACTTTTATGGCTATAAAGTAGATGGGATATTTGCAACTGCGAAGGATTTTGAAACGCATGCTTTGCCTACAGATACAAATGGTGCAGTTTTGCCAATTACACCAAACCCGGGAGGCGTATGGTATGGAGACATGAAATTTAAAGACTTAAATGGTGATGGTGTAATTACAGAAAAGGACAGGACCTATTTAGGCTCTCCTATTCCTGTTGTTCAATTAGGACTTGGTAATACTTTTACCTATAAAGGTTTTGACCTGAATATTTTCTTTAGTGCCAATATGGGTAATAAAGTAATAAATGGATTGAGGATTAACGGAGAAAATCCTTCGACACAATTTGGCTTCCTAAAATCATTAAATGATCATGCCAATCTGGCTTTAATTGATCCAAATGGTTCATCTTCAGATGTCAATAACGTATATGTTACCAATCCAAACACTACGATTGTAGGACTTAAAAATAACGATAGTAACAGAAATCATCGTTTTTCTGACAAGTACGTAGAGAACGGATCTTTTCTTAGATGTAAAAACATGACTATGGGATACACGATGCCAAACGACTGGATACAAAAAATACACATAAGTTCTTTACGTGTGTATGTTAATGTCAGTAATCCTTTTGTTATTACAAATTACAAAGGAATGGATCCGGAAATAGGTTCATGGAACCCGTTAGAAGCAGGAATTGATTATGGCTTCTATCCACAGGCCCGAACATTTACTTTGGGAGTTAATGTTGGATTAACTAAATAAAAATAAACTTAACAGAATAGAGAGATATGAAGTCAATATATAAAATAACGGTTTCAACCCTTTTGGGAATAATGGTTTTGACCGGTTGTCAGGAGGATTTTCTGGATCGCCCTGCTCAGTCGGAGATAAGCACTGAAAATTTTTATCAGACAAAACAAGAGATCAGGTTAGGTACGGCTGCACTTTATAGCAGAGTATGGGCACAATGGAATAATATCGCATACATTCCATTAGGAGATATATTAAGCGGAAACCTTGTTATACCATGGCAAGGTGCAGATCTGGTACAGCTTAATACTTTTACCCTTTCAGGATCTAACCAACGTTTAACAGACGGATGGACAGGACTATATACTATAGTGGCACACTGTAATGGCACCATTAAGGGTATTAATGAAAATACGCCGGCAACAGTTTCTGCCGCAGATAAAAATGCCGGACTGGCTGAAGCAAGATTTATACGTGCCATGGCATACTATCATCTTGTAATGCTGTGGGGAGAAGTGCCTATTATTGAAGATAATACGAAGTTGATAAAATCACCTTTGATAAATAAAAACAAAACAGCAGATGTATACCGATTTATTACAGAAGATTTACTTTTTGCTGTCGAGAATCTTCCTGCAACTGATAGTAAAGGCAGGGTTACCAGCTGGTCAGCAAAGGGAATGTTAAGTAAAGTATATTTAACTATGTCCGGATTAGGAGAGCTCGGAGGTAATCGTAATCAGGAATATTTAAACAAGGCAAAACTGTATGCACAGGATGTAATCGAAAACAGTGGTTTAACTTTGCTTCCAAGTTATCCGGATCTTTTTAAAACACAATTCAATGACAATCCGGAATCATTATTTGCACTACAATGGTCTGTTTCCAGTGGCTGGATGGAAGGGAATCAATTATTAACATACTCGCCGAGTAAAGATATTAATCCTCAAAAAGATGGAGCATGGGGAGCTCCGTCCCCTAGTTACGATCTGTATTTGGCTTATCATACGCAGGATTCTATAAGACGTAAAGCGACTTTTATGCTGCCCGGAGACTATTATGCCGAATTAAATGCTGCTGGTGGCGGTTACACTGCCACGGGATCAGGTATGAAGAAACATATTATTGGTAATGAGGCAGATAACAATGCTCCTGCAATGACATTTTTAGGTTCTATAGAGCATAATTCATTATTAAGATTAGCAGATGTTTATTTAGTATATGCTGAGGCTATCCTTGGTAATAATGGATCTACAAGTGATGCCAATGCCTTATTGTATTTCAATAAGATAAGAACAAGAGCAGGTGTTGATCCGGTAACAGTACTAAATACAGATGTTATTCTGAATGAAAGGAGGCTTGAATTTGCTTGTGAAGGACAGTATTGGTTTGATCTGGTAAGACTTTCTTATTATAATCCTCAAAAAGCAGTTGGTCTTCTTAGTAATCAACAAAGAGTAACCTTTGAATATGATAGTGCTACAGAAGTAGCTGACCCTAATGATCCTATTGGACCCATTTCACCTGCTACCTTCGCTACTTTTACTTTACAGGTGCCTGCAGTAGAGGTGATTGCTAATCCTAAATTGAACGAACCAGCAGTATCTTATTATGAATAGTGATAAAAAATATATAAACATGAAAAAAATATTAATTAACCGTGTTACTCATTTGCTTTTTTTAAGCATGATGTTGATTATTATAATGTTAACCTCTTGTAATATTGATGATGATTTAAATGGTGCGCCTGTTGTTACAGAAGTAAGGAATTATGCAGCTGCTCCTAATGATACGCTTGTAAATAAATTGGTGCCTGGTCAGTGGATAGTTTTAAAGGGATCAAATTTAAAAAATGCAGTTAAGATCGCTTTCAATGGCGTATCAATTCCATTCGATGTGGGGTTGTTTTCAGATACTTATGCTGTTGTACAGTTGCCTTATGTAATTCCATTTCCTTCAGTTCCTCAAAATCAATTAAATACTATTGAGGTGGTCACTGCAAGTGGTTCCACAATTTTCAATATTAATATCGTTGCCGGACCACCTTCGCTTGCTGGTATTTCAAACGAAAATCCGGTTGAAGGTGAGATTGTTACTGTATTTGGAACAAATTTATTCCTTATAAGCGAACTCAGTTTTGGAGGCACGGCAATAACTGATTATGTAACAAAAGATGATGGAACGGCAATTAGCTTTCCAGTATCTAATACTACAAGCGGACCCTTAAAAATAATTACAGCATCAGGTGAAATTCTAACAACATTTAATGTAAATGATCTTACGACAGGCATGCTTTGTAATTTTGATACTATTGGCAGTATGGCATGGGGTACATCGACTAGCAATAATGATCCCGATTTCCCGGGTAACCATGGATGGTATCCTATTTTAGATACTGGTATTCTTAATGCTGGTAACGGAGCCTGGTGGGAAGGCGGTCGAAGTATTAACATCGAAAATGGATCAGAATGGGTTTCGGCAGCTGATTTAGGTTTAGATATAGATCAATTTGTACTTAAGTTTGAACTTAATGTTCCCGGAGATTGGAATGGCATATCTATGTTTATTGTTAGAGATTTCAATTGGGATTTTTTAGCACGTTTTGAGCCATGGAAACTTTCAGGAACTAAAACAGCTAATTTCACTACAAAAGGAAAATGGGCAACAGTAACAATCCCATTGACTGAATTCCGTACAAAAAAGGATGGAATAGACGGTACGGGTAATTCGGCAACAAGCCTTTCAGAATTATTTGGTTCAAAAAAGAAGACTATAAATTTCCTTGCTGTTAATACCTCTGACAAATCAAGCACAACTGGTCTTCGCGCAGGAATTGATAATATCAGGATTGTGAAAATCAAATAACAAAAATCTTTTAATTCAATAACAATTAATAGTAAAATAAAGACCTGTAGCTATTTCATGAAAGTTACACTTTTCTGCGGGTCTTAAATAAAAATTTATTAATTCTAAAAAATAAAAAATGAAACTTAAACATTTTTATAAAATTGTACTGCTGCTGATCATTACAGCATTTTCGGTCTCCTGTTCAAAAAATGAGGACGAAGCCCCACAATTAACGGTTTCAGCAAAAACGGTTTCTTTTGAACCAGATGGTGGTACATCAGAAGACATCACCATTGAAGCCAACAGTGCATGGAGTGTTAGCAATTCGGCAGCATCCTGGCTGCAATTAACGACAACAAGCGGCAGTAGTGGAGCTACTACAACAAAATTTACAGCTTTAAGTAATGAAACCGGATTTACCCGCTCTATTGTGCTAACTATTGAAGCGGAAAATGGTCAGGCAAGAAGAATTACGATTACACAAAGAGGCAATTTATACCCAACCTATAATTTATCGCCTAAAGCTCCCGATGCAACAGGAATGAGCAGTACAGCGATGCAATTGTCTGCAAAAATGCATTTGGGAATAAATTTTGGCAATACCATGGAAGCACCAACCGAAGCTGAGTGGGTGAATAGTAAAATTACCGAATCGTATGTGAAATTTGTAAAAGAATTAGGTTTCAATTCTGTAAGGATTCCATGTGGCTGGGTCTGGACACATTTAAGCGATCCGGCAAAAGCAAAAATTGACCCTGCGTGGCTTCACCGCGTGAGAGAAGTTGTTAAATTGTGTGTGGATAATGATATGTATGTGATACTAAATGCCCACGCGGATAATGGCTGGCTTGATAATAATATCACTAAGGCAAAGCAAGAGTCAATTAATGCAATGCAAAAGGCGATTTGGGAACAGATTGCTACAACCATGCGTGATTTTGATGAGCATCTTATATTTGCCGGTGCAAATGAACCTCCGGCTGATAATGCCGAAAAGATGACGATACTTAATGGTTACTACGAAACATTCATTAAGGCAGTTCGTGCTACCGGAGGTAAAAACAGTTACCGGGTGCTGGTTGTGCAGGGACCTAGAACTGATGCTTCTCTAACTTATGATCTGATGAATACGATGCCAACAGACAACATCCCTAACAAATTGATGGTTGAGGTACATAACTACACGCCTGCTTTATTTACAATAGTAACGGATGCAGATGTAAGTTGGGGTAAGATGATTTATTACTGGGGAGCTGGGAATCATTCTACTATTGAGCCGGAACGCAACGCCACCTTTGGAGAAGAGGATGTGATTAATTCTGAATTCCAAAAGATGAAACAAAAATTTGTTGATAAAGGTATCCCTGTGATGCTGGGCGAGTATGCAACCTGGAGAAGAACTCCCGGCCTTGGCAAGCCTGTTCCTAAGGATATGGATATGCACAACAAGTCTGTGGATTATTGGTCATATTATGTGACAAAACAGGCTAAAGCGAATGGTATTGTGCCATTCTGGTGGGAGATAGGTTTTATGTTAGACAGAGCTAATAATAAGGTAAAAGACCAGGCTATGTTAGATGCGATTATTGAAGGAGGTAAGTAAAAGTAAGACACTATAACTAAATAAAAATACAGTTTTGACAGTATCATGCATAGTGTCAATTATAGCATAAGGTTATTTTCCTTCCCTGAAATTTAAGCATTTGCCAATTTCCCGGGAAGGATTAACTCTTTGTTACAATAGCTTACAGAAAAATAAATCAATTGAAATTAGCCCTTAACGAGTATCCGTTTTTTGGGGAAAATAAAAAAAGCATGTTTAGAAAAAAAGTATTGTTAAGTACAGTCGTTATTATGGCTTTTCTTGGAGGTAGAGAATCCGCAGAAGCTCAGACTAATGCAGGTAAACCAAAAAAGGTTAAAGAAAACCTGGAAGAAAAATTCGCAAATGTTTCGCCGAAACTTCTCACCAATAATGCGAATCCATTATTAGATTTTATGTTTACGGCCGATCCGACCGCTGTAGAATACAATGGAAGAATTTATGTGTATGGCACGAATGATCATCAACAGTATGAGCATGTAGGAAAGGATGGGAAAAATTCATACGAGCATATCCATACACTGGTCATGATGTCTACCGATGATATGGTCAACTGGACGTATCATGGTCTAATCGATACCGCAAAGCTCGCACCATGGAGTCAGAATTCCTGGGCACCTTCCATTACATCCAGATTGGAAGCAGATGGTAAGACGCACTTCTATTTGTATTACTCCAATAGCGGTGTTGGTTCAGCCGTTCTTACATCCACCTCTCCAGTTGGCCCATGGAGTGACCCATTAGGAAAGAATATAGTCGACCGCTCTGTTCCGGGAGTGGATTGCGAAGCTCCTTTCGATCCGGGAGTTGTGATTGACGACAAGGGTACAGGCTGGCTGACTTTTGGAGGCGGAACGCCTAAAACGAAATATATGCCGGATAATTCCCGAATTGTCAAATTAGGAGCAGATATGATCAGTTTGGCGTGCGATGTTGCTAAGATACCCGCTCCTTATTTTTTTGAGGCCAGCGACCTTAACTTTATCAATGGAACCTGGGCTTATACCTATAATACGAGTTGGGAACAGCGTACAGAATGGCCATATACGAATATTGATAAACCAACCCAATGCAGTATGTCCTATATGACGAGTAAAACACCGTTAAATCCGGATAGTTGGAAATATCGCGATAATTACTTTAAGAATACCGGCGATGTTAATGTGGGGCCTTTGACAAACAATCACACGCATCTGTTCAAGTTTAAGGAGAAATATTATATTGCTTACCATGCTATGTATTTACAGGATTATTTTGGAACTAAAGGTGGTTTTCGTAATGTAGGTATCGAAGAAATGCAGGTGGATGAAGAGAATGTGAATATCTCTATGGGCAAAGCAACTTTTAAAGGTCCGTCTCAAATTAACCCATTAAATCCATTCGTTCTTCAACAGGCAGAAACTACCGGAGGTACTTCGGGACAACTCAAGTTCGAAGCTATTGGTAATGTGGGCAATATGGTTGCCAAAGGAAAAACAGATAAACAATGTCTGATGGTCCGGGGAGCCGATTTCAGTAAACAGCTTCCTGCCAAATTTGAAGCCAGAGTGAAGGGAAAAGGCAGAATTGATGTTTATGTAAATAATCTTAAAGGTAGAGCTATTGTTTCCCTTGTATGTGATGGAAAGGATTGGACTACGCTCTCAAAGAAAATAGAACACAAAATAGATAAAGGAACAGCGAATATCTATTTTGTGTTTAGTGGAGAGGATTTTTTGTTTGATGAGTGGAAATTTATTTATTAATTCCGCTGCTGGTCTTGTAACTAACAGCACTTATGTAATAACACTTTTTTGAGTTCAGATGATTCAGAATTTGAAACAGAAAAAATAGAGTAATAATATCAAAATATTAAATATGAAAAACTATATACATAATCTAAAAATTTTCTTTTTATACCTTGTTTTGGTATTTAGTCCGGTTTTAACAAACGCCCAGACTTATACATGGAAGAACGCACCCATTGGTGGAGGCGGATTTGTGACAGGAATTATTAGCCACCAAATATCCGGCGATAAGTATTGCCGAACTGATGTAGGCGGAGCCTACCGCTGGGATGCAGCCAACAGTAAATGGATTCAATTACTGGACTGGCTCAACGAGTCGGAAAGTGGATTTATTGGCGTGGACGCTTTGGCCATTGATCCGCAGAATGCCAATAATGTGTATATGCTCTGTGGCACCGAGTATATGAAAAATGGAAGAACAGCTATATTGAAATCCACCGACAAAGGAAATACTTTCACCTATACGGATGTTACGGCTAAATTCAAGACACATGGAAATGGGAACGGACGTGGGAACGGAGAACGTCTTGCAGTAGATCCCAAAAACAGTAACATTTTATTCTGCGGAACCAGAGCCAATGGATTATGGAAGAGTACAGATGGCGGCGTTACCTGGAACCAGGCATGGAACGGCGTTACGAATACTTCGAATGGAAACGGGATATGTTTTGTTCAATTTGATCCTTCAGGCAGCGTAGTAAGCGGGGCGACTCAAACAATTTACATTGGAGTTTCCCGCACGGGCAGTGCTAACATTTATAAAAGTAGCAACGGAGGCGCTACCTTTACAGACATTTCACCAACAACCAGTTTTATGCCGCATCGGGTTGCTTTGCAGGGAACTACCATGTATGCTACCTATGCGGATGGTGCAGGTCCGGCCACCAATGGCGATGGGAAGTTATATAAGCTCAACACGGCTACCGGTGTGTGGACAAACGTTACCCCTGTTAGTTGGAAGGACCATTCATACGGCGGAGTAAGTATAGATCCAACTAATGTAAACCGGGTAATAGTTTCTTCCTGTGGTAGTTATACTAACAACCAGTACGGCGGTGGCTGGGGAGACTTTGTTTTCCTCTCTACCGATGGAGGATCGACCTGGACTCTTAAGAATGGTACTAACGCCACTTATAACAATAACGGTATGGCATGGACAGGCGATGGTGCAGTTAACTGGATGGACTGTATAGAATTTGACCCCGCTAATCCTTCAATAGTACGGGTAATAGGCGGTGGTGGTGTATATACCTGTTCCGATATTACAGCCACGAACCCTTCATGGAAGTGTGATGTGATCGGAATTGAAGAGACCGCATTCCTCGATGGGATAAGTATACCCGGAGGGCCATTTATTTCCTCTTTCGGAGACGTATGTGGCTTTGTACATGATCCTTTGACTTCTTTTCCATCAGCAAAACTTTCTCCTACAGATGGGAACAACCAGAGCATTGCTTATGCTGCCGGCAACACAAACAAAGTAGTAAGAGCTTCTAATGGGGGAAGCGTTATGTACTATTCTACCAACAAGGGGGCTACATGGACAGCTTCCGCTACTAATATGGGGGCAAACGGCAGGGTTGCCATCAGCGCTGATGGAGGTACGATTCTGCACCGCCCCGGAGGTTCCACAACTACCTACTACACGACCAACAATGGAGGAAGCTGGTCCGGTTGTTCGGGTGTGTCGTCTCCAGACGCCGTTCCGGTGGCCGACCAGGTAAACTCAAATTACTTCTATATCTATAATCCAACGAACGGGCAGATGCTTGCAAGTTCCAATAAGGGGGTCAGCTTTTCAGTAGCAGGTACTCCTGGTACCAATACATTTGAGCCCTGGGTAGCAACAACCCTGATCCGATCAGTACCCGGCTTGGAAGGACATATTTGGGTGCCTCTTGGCGGCAATGGTTTAAAATATTCTACCGATCATGGAGCGACTTATACTACTCTTTCCAATGTACCTTACTGTACAACGGTTGGGATAGGAAAAGCAATAACCGGAGCCAGCTATCCTACCATTTTTATCTGGGGAACCGTGTCAGGCGTTACGGGTCTTTTCAGATCAACTGACCGGGGCGCTACATGGCTCAGAATGAATGATGATGCCCATGAGTTTGGAGGAACGCCAATGCTGATCGGAGATATGAATGTTGATGGAAGAGTATACATGAGTGCTAGCGGAGGAAGAGGTTTAATTTATTGGGATAATACTACCTTGTCTATAGATGATATTTCAGGGGAGTCAAACTTTTCGATAGATTTTTATCCAAATCCATTTGTTAATGGTTTTAAGATTGAAGCTAAAAAATTGAATGAACCAATTCGTGTTAGAATTTTTGATATGATGGGAAAAAAAGTAGAAGCAGCAGAATCCTCTCCTGAATCTGCGCAATTGTTAATGGGGGCTTCATTGCAACCAGGATTATACATGGTGAAAGTTGAAGGAGTAAGTTCAAATTTCTCAAAATCATTTAAGATTCTTAAAAAATAGTTCTGTTTGTTGAGATTTGAAAAAATTATTAATATAAAAGTATAAAAGACATATGAAAATGAACCGGTTTATAATGGTTTTAATCCTGTTTTCAAATTTTTTGGCAGCTCAGAAAAATTATGTATCCCCAATCAGGGAGGGTAATGAACCTGTTGCTGCCGGAAAGTTTGCGCCAACCTGGCAATCACTGCAGCAATATAAAACTCCTGACTGGTTCCAAAATGCCAAGTTTGGAATATGGGCACATTGGGGACCTCAATGCCAGCCGGAACAAGGAGACTGGTTTGGGAGATTTATGTATAACGAAGGCAGTGACCAATACAAATGGTTTGTTGAACATTACGGACATCCATCCAAAGTTGGGTTTAAAGAAGTCATTAAGGATTGGAAAGCCCAAAATTGGGATCCTGAAAAACTTGTAGCGCTGTACAAACGTGCTGGAGCCCAATATTTCTTTGCCATGGCAAATCATCATGACAATCTGGATTTATGGGACAGCAAATACCAGGAATGGAACTCAGTACGTGTGGGACCTAAGAAAGATATTATCAGTGGTTGGTCAAAAGCAGCCAAAAAATATAATCTTCCATTCGGACTTAGTGTACACGCTTCACATACATGGACGTGGTTTGAGACATCTCAACGATCAGATAAAAATGGAGCGCTGGCAGGTGTTCCGTACGACGGAAAATTTACTAAAGCCGATGGTAAAGGAACATGGTGGGAAGGACTCGATCCGAAGGAGCTTTATGCCCAAAATCATCCTTTGAGTGAAAAAAGTGACAAAGATATATTTGCTCTTTGGAATCAGTGGGATTGGGGCAATGGTGCATCAATACCTTCGCAGGCTTACTGTGAAAAATTCTATAATCGTACCATAGACCTTATCAATAAGTACAATCCCGATTTGATTTATTTTGATGATAGTGTACTGCCTCTTTATCCGGTAAGCGATGCAGGATTAAAAATTGCGGCTGATTACTATAATCATAATATGGCAACCCACAATGGAAAGCTGGAGGCTGTCCTGTTCGGAAAAATGCTGAACGCTGAACAAAAAAAATGTATGGTATGGGATGTAGAAAGAGGTGCGCCGGATAAAATCGAAGATTTGCCATGGCAAACCTGTACCTGTATCGGAGACTGGCATTACAGTAAGTCAATTTATGAAAATAACGGATACAAGTCTGCGGCTACAGTAATCCACATGTTGGTTGATATTGTCAGTAAAAATGGAAACCTGCTGCTTAATATTCCTGTTAAGGGAGACGGCACGATCGATGATAAGGAAGTTGCAATTCTTGAAAAAATAGCGACCTGGATGGATGTGAACAAAGAAAGCATTTTTGATACACGTCCTTGTAAATACTATGGTGAAGGACCAGTTTCAGATGCTGTAAAACCTGGTGAATACAAAAGTTTTAATGAAGGAAAAGTAAAGTTTTCTGCCAATGACATTCGTTATAATCAAAATGGGAAAATTCTTTACGCCACTCTTTTAGGAGTACCTTCCAAGAATATCTGCTTAAAATCGCTTGGCAAGAATAAAAATAAGGATAAAATTAAAAGTATTAAGATACTTGGAAGTAAAGAGAAACTTTCATGGAAGCAATATGCGGACTCATTGGTAATTATAAAACCGAAGATTATCCCGAACGATATAGCAATAGTGCTTAAGATAAAATAAATAAAGAATATATGTGGACTTCTTAGTTTTAATCGGTTTTAATGAGGAAAGAATTTTAAAGAATTACATGTTTTATAATGGATATTAAAGCTTCTATGTAATAACAAGAATCTGAAAACAACAAAAAAAATACTATTCGCTAATCAATAGAATAACAATTGTAAAAATGCAAAATTCATTTAAACGTTACTGCAAAACCATGGAGTTGCTTAACAAATCTACATTAATTGAAGCCTATAAAAAAGCGCATGCTAAAAGCTGCCTGGCCTGAGATAACACAAGGAATGAAAGAGGTAGGGATTGTTGATATGGAAATTTATCTTCTTGGAACAAAGCTTTTCATGATTATGGATACAGTAGCTGATTTTGATCACGATAAGGCGATGATCGAATTAGCACTAAAACCACGTCAAAGCGAATGGGAAGCACATATGTCGCAATTTCAGGACAGCTCCGTTGAGGCAACCGCCGACCAAAAATGGCAATTGATGGATCGAATTTATAAAATGGATCAGCTATAAAAAGCCCAGATAAAGCTAAACGAACATAAGGCATTAACTGCCGATAATAGGGAAGCGTTAATAACTGCTGCCTTTGTTACAGTTAGCTGTAAATGAAAAAAATAAAAAACTAATGAAAAAAGACATAAATAAACATCTTGTTACGAGCTTATTGCTTTGCGGATTGAGTACCGTTCTGAATGCGCAGACTACCAAAGCGGGTAAAGCTAAAATTACGGTTGAAGTCAACACACCTGGACATCGTATTCCATCAACATTATTCGGAAGCTTTTTCGAAGATATTAACCATTCCACCGATGGCCGTCTTTATCCCGAGCTTATAAGGAATCGTTCGTTTGAGGATTCTGATACGCTTGAAAACTGGAAATTTATAAATCAGAATGATGCCAGCAAGGCTTCAGTTATTAATGTAGATACTTTGTATCCACAAGTTGGAGGGTTAAACGTATTCAATCGAAAATATCTTTCAATTGAGGCCAAAGGAGAATTTAAGCTTGAAAATTATGGTTTCTGGGGAATGAATATTGTTAAAGGGAATTCATATACCTTCAAATTAGCAACACGTCGTGTTGAAGGTTTCAATACGCCGCTCAAGGTTAGTATTGTAAGTGCTGCCGGTATTGAGCTGGCTAATGCTGAAGTGAAAGGCTTTGATGAGGGATGGAAATACTATACCGTTAGTTTAACGGCGACAGGCAGCGACCCTAAAGCCCATATTGAGATAAGCGCGAAAGGTAATGGCCGCTTACATATGGATATGATTTCGCTCATGCCCGATCAAACGTGGAAAAACCATGGACTCCGGACAGATCTGGCGGAAGCCTTTAATGCTATGCAGACTAAGGTTTTCAGGTTTCCAGGCGGCTGTTGGGTAGAAGGAGATAGTTTCAAGCAAATGCACAATTGGAAAAAAACAATTGGGAACATCGATACACGTACCTCGTCATGGAATTTCTGGGGCTACAATGCTACTCAGGGTTTAGGTTATCACGAATATCTGCAGCTGGCAGAAGATCTTGGTGCTGAGCCTTTGTTTTGTATCAATGTCGGAATGTCGCATAGAGATTTTGTACCCATGGATCAAATGGGACAATGGGTGCAGGATGCGCTTGATGCAATAGAATATGCAAATGGGGCAGAGAATTCGGTGTGGGGGAGCATTCGTGCTAAAAATGGTCATCCTAAACCGTTCAATATGAAATATATTGAGATAGGAAACGAAAATGGAGGCGACCAGTATGCAGAGAGATGGAAGCTTATTGCTAATGCCATCCGCACAAAATATCCTGATATTACACTTATTGCCAACAGTTGGGGAGCATATCCCAAAGACCCCATGCCAGATTTGATTGATGAGCATTATTATGATAATCCTGAGTGGTTTATTCTGAATGCTGACAAGTATGACAATTACGACAGAAAAAGCCCGAAAATATTCGTTGGTGAATATGCTGTAACGAGTAAAACAGGTAAGGGCAATCTGCGTGGTGCTATTGGTGAGGCTGCCTGGATGACGGGTCTGGAACGAAACTCAGACGTGGTTAACATGAGTGCTTATGCGCCTCTGTTTTGTAATGTGAACCATAGAGCATGGCCTATTAACCTGATTAATTTTGATAGTCAACACTGGTATGGTCTACCAGGCTATTATGCTCAACAGTTGTTCGCCCAAAACCAAGGTACCGTCTCTCTCCCTGTAAAAGTAGCAGGTGCACCACTCCTGGCATTTTATGAAAAAGGAGGGCTTGGATTTGGTACTTCAAACAATTCGGCAGAGTTTAAAGACTTAAAAGTACTTGCATCGGATGGACGTGTTTTGTTTCAATCGGATTTTACAAAAAACATTGATGACTGGCAAAAAACAGCAGGAGAGTGGGAGGTAAAAGACGGCGTACTTCGTCAGTCAGCAACAACTGTTAATGCTTCAGTTTTTTTCGGTGACAAATCATGGACCGATTATACAGTTACCTTCAAAGGGCGTAAAATTTCCGGAGAGAATGGTATCCAGATTTATTTCAGAAATCAGAATAAAGAAGATCAGATGAGATGGGAAATCGGCTGTAATAAAAATACTGGCTTTACGTTGGACAATGGATTCAGCAAGCAAATCATTCCCGGAAGTATAGAAACAGACCGATGGTATGATATTAAAGTGGAAGTTAAAGGAGGCACAATTAAAGCGTACCTTGATGGTAAACTTATACAAGAAATATCAACTCCAAATCTAAAAACCAACAGCATTTGTGTAAGTGCGGCTAATGATGAACTTTCGGGAGATATTATCCTAAAAGTTGTTAATGCAGCACCCGGCAATCTAAAAACAGAAATTAATTTGTCAGGAGCCGAAAAGCTGACCGGAAAAGGAAAAGCTATTGTGCTTACATCGGCCACTCCGTTGGATGAAAATACAATGGAACAACCTACTAAAGTTTCTCCAAAAACAGAAAATGTGAAATTTTCAGGAACCACTCTTACACGTTCTTTTCCTGGAAATTCATTAACGATATTACGTTTGGAAACGCAACATTAGATGATGACAGGCAGTTAAAAAAATAAAACATACAGCTACTTTTTTTGTAAAAATAAATGTAATAACCTGATTTTGATGTCTAATATACCGTTTGCAAGTGTGTAATGGACCATCTTATCCTATGAGAAAACCGACCATTGAATTCAGGTTTTCGAGTTTAAAAATAAGCCTTTGTACTTTATAGGAGGAAAAAGTAGTTTTAAAAAATTCAAATATAATCTGATAAAACAACATAGACAAAGTCATCAACAGATACCCGTTGGTAAAAAGCAAAATAATAGTATTATGAATTTAAAAATTTCAATGAAAGTTAGTCTGTCCATAGCAGTTTTTATGCTATTCTCATGTTTACTGAAGGCTCAGGAAAATTTTCCATTGCCTGTGGGAGAAGCTAAGGAACAGGTTGCTGCTGGAAAGTTTAAGCCAACTTGGCAATCTCTTAGCCAATACAAAGTTCCTGATTGGTTTCGCAATGCCAAATTTGGTATCTGGGCACATTGGGGGCCACAGTGTCAGCCTGAACAGGGCGACTGGTATGCACGTGGTATGTATGAAGAAGGTTCTGATTACTACAAGTGGCATGTTGCTCATTATGGTCACCCTTCCCAAGTAGGCTTTAAAGATGTAATTCAAGACTGGAAAGCCCAGAATTGGGATCCTGAAAAACTGGTAAAGTTATACAAACGTGCAGGTGCTCAATATTTCTTTGCGATGGCGAATCATCACGACAATCTGGATTTATGGGACAGCAAGTACCAGGAATGGAATTCAGTTCGTGTTGGTCCTAAAAAGGATATTATAAATGGTTGGTCAAAAGCCGCTAAAAAAGAGGGGCTTCCTTTTGGATTGAGTGTACATGCTGCCCATGCATGGATGTGGTACGAAACGGCACAGGGCGCCGATAAATCTGGAGAATTTATCGGTATTCCGTACGATGGAAAACTTACAAAAGCAGCAGGAAAAGGTACTTGGTGGGAAGGATTGGATCCTCAGGAATTGTATGCACAAAATCATGAAGTAAGCAAGGGGAAGGGATGGAATTGGGAATGGCAGGATAAAAGCTCATGGCCTTCCCAGGCGTACTGTGAAAATTTTTATAACCGCACTATGGACCTTATTAATTTGTACAACCCTGACCTGCTCTATTTTGATGATACAGCACTCCCATTGTATCCGGTTAGCGATGCTGGTTTAAAAATAGCAGCTCACTACTACAACCATAATATGGCAAGCCACAAAGGTAAGCTTGAAGCGGTTCTGTTTGGTAAAATACTCACTGAACAACAAAAGGAATGTATGGTATGGGATGTAGAACGTGGAGCACCTGACAAACCACAAGAAAAAGCATGGCAAACCTGTACTTGTATTGGTGATTGGCATTATAATAGAAAGGTGTATGATGAAAACCGTTATAAATCGGCTGCGAGTGTCATTCTTGCTTTAGTAGATATTGTCAGTAAAAATGGAAATTTATTACTTAATATCCCTGTGCGTGGAGATGGTACAATTGATGACAAAGAAGTTGCTGTTCTTGAGGGTATTGCAGCTTGGATGGACATAAACAAAGAAAGCATATTCGACACCCGCCCTTGGAAACTGTACGGTGAAGGACCAGCCGTTGATCTATCGAACCCTATTAATAGCCAGGGATTTAATGAAGGAAAAATACAATACTCAGCAAAAGATATTCGATACAATCAGAAAGGAAATGTATTGTATGTTACAGTGATGGATAAGCCTACAGAAAATATTTTATTGAAGTCCCTAGCAAAAAAAGAAGGAACAGGAAAAATCAAAAAAATTGAACTTCTTGGCAGTAAAGAAAAAATTTCCTGGAAACAAGTAGCAGATGCATTGGTAATTATAAAACCAAAATTTATTCCCAATAATATTGCAATTGTTTTTAAAATAACTATGAAGTAATTGTTTCTAAATTTAGAGTGACAGTTTCAATATTATAATTCAATTTTTCTAATATTCAATTTTCAATATGAAAAATAAGGCAAAATATATTGGGTTATTTTTGTTGGTTTGCCAGACTTTTTTTGGACAATCATTCCTTGACAAGGCGAAGCGGCCCATTGCATTTTTAAATGAAGATGTTATTTTGTCTGAGTCATGGATAAAGCAGCGGGAGACTGTCAATACAAAGTATATTTATCAGTTTGATGCGGATAGGCTATTACACAATTTTAGAATAAATGCCGGAATTGAATCGAAAGCGAAACCGCTTGAAGGCTGGGAGTCACCTAAAGTGGGATTGCGCGGGCATTTTGTAGGTCATTATTTGTCGGCTTCTGCTTCTTTGATTAAAAAAACGGGCGATACTTTGCTTCAAAAACGTGTGAAATATATGGTTGATGCGCTTGAAGACTGTCAGCAAAAATTGGGCGGCAAATACCTGAGCGCATTCCCCGAAAAAGATTTTACTGTACTGGAAACACAATTTATTGGCGTTTGGGCCCCCTACTATACTTATCATAAAATTATGCAGGGAATGCTAGATGTTTATCAGCATACAGGAAATAAAAAAGCCTATGCAATAGTTGTTAATATGGCTGCTTATGTAAAAGAGCGTACGGATAAACTTTCGCCTGAAACGATTGAAAAAATGCTATATACTCCTCAGGCAAATCCCGCAAATGAAGCGGGTGGAATGAATGATGTATTACAGAATTTATTTGAAATTTCCAAAGATTCAACTCATTACAAATTGGCTTGTCTTTTTGACCGTAAATGGTTCAGTCAGCCATTGTATGAGGGAAAAGATATTTTGTCGGGATTGCATTCTAATACTCATTTGCCTTTGATAATTGGATTTGCCAAAAGGTATGAAAATACCGGAGACAGCTATTATCGTGATGTTGTTTCCCATTTTTGGGATATGCTGGAACATCATCATTCTTATGTCAATGGTTCTAGTAGTGGTCCAAGGCCTATTGCTACAACTCCAACTGCTCAAACTTCAGAACATTGGGGAAAACCAGATTGTTTAAGTACAACTCTTACTGACAAAACATCTGAATCATGCGTTTCACATAACACTCAAAAAATCACAAGTACTTTGTTTCGTTGGACTGCCCAACCCGAATATGCTGATGTATATATGAATACGCTTTATAATTCTGTTTTTGCACTGCAAAATGCCGAAACGGGATGGAATGTTTATTCTTTGCCATTGGGTTCTCCGAATAAGAAAGGCTTTGCCGGCCCCAGTGAGTTTTTTTGTTGTAACGGAACAACTATTGAAGCGTTTACGAACTTAAATGCTAATATTTATTTTCATAACGATGATAACCTTTGGGTAAATTTGTATGTTCCTTCGACTGTGAAATGGAAATCTAAAGGAATTAATTTGTCACAATCGTCCGATTTTCCGGATAATTCTATTGTAAAATTTAACATAACGGCTAATAAAACGACGCCATTTGCATTGAAATTATTTATCCCGTCCTGGGCTGACGAACAAACTCAGGTTTTGGTAAACGGAGAACTCATTACAACTAATGTAACTCCGATGTCTTATTTTATAATTGACAGAAAATGGAAAAACGGGGATAAGATAGAAATACGTTTTAAGTATCATTTTAATTTTAAAAAAATGCCTGATAATCCAAATGTAGTTGCACTGTTTTATGGACCGGTTTTATTAGCATTTCAAGTTAATGAAGAAACAATATTAAAAGGAAATGAGACAGATATTTTGAAAAATATATCTAAACGGGAGAATTCTATGTCCTTTGCATTGAAAAATTATGGAAAAGAATATACGCTTCTGCCTTTTTACAAAGTAACTAATGAGTCGTACGGAGTGTATGCGACTATACTAAATGAGTATTAGGGATTAGCTTACGTTCCTAATACCGAATAATTAAACTAAAATAAAAAAACTATAATATTTGTTTTTTTACCAAATTAAAATAAAAATGAAATATAAACTTACCTTGTTTTTGGCACTTGTTTTTAGTGTTATAAATGCACAAACAGCCCCAAAAAAATATCACGAATGGGCGTCTACACCACCTCTTGGGTGGAACAGTTGGGATTGTTTTGGAACAACCGTTACCGAACAGCAAATAAAAGAACAGGCAGATGCGATGGCAAAATATCTTTTACCAAGCGGATACAATTATCTCACAGTGGATATTCAATGGTATGAGCCTGATTCAAAAGGACATTCTTACGACCCGAAGGCGATACTTGCCATGGATGAATATGGCCGCTTAACGCCAGGTTTGAAAAAATTTCCTTCGGCTGCAGATGGAAAAGGTTTCAAACACCTTGCAGACTATGTACACTCCAAAGGACTGAAATTCGGCATTCATATTATGCGCGGAATTCCTCGTCAGGCTGTCGAAAAAAATACACCGGTACTCGGCACAAAAGTAAAAGCTCAGGATATTGCCATTAAAAGCGCTACCTGTGGTTGGAATCCTGATATGTATGGCGTTAATGCTAATAGCCCTGAAGGTCAGGTTTACTATAATTCCATTGTGCAGATGTATGCAGACTGGGGAGTGGATTTTATTAAGTGTGACGATATTTCACGACCTTACGATGATGTGCAAAAAGCAGAAATTGAAGCTCTCCGCAAAGCAATAGATAAAACCGGGCGTCATATTCTGTTAAGTTTATCTCCGGGAGCAACGCCGGTTAAAATGGGCGATCATGTTATGAATCATGCCAATATGTGGCGTATCACCGATGATTTTTGGGATCGCTGGGGATTGTTGCAAGGCATGTTTGAGCGAATGGATGTGTGGACACCTTTTCGTGGCCCCGGACATTTCCCCGATGCTGATATGCTCCCCATTGGAATTGTTGAATTCAAACGCCCAACCAATTTCACCAAAGATGAACAATATACGCTTATGAGTCTTTGGGCTATTGGTCGTTCGCCACTTATTTTTGGAGGAGATATGACCAGGCTAGACGATTTTACCACGGAAATGCTCACCAATCCCGAAATGCTCAAAGTAAATCAACACAGTATAAATAACCGTCAGGTGTCTCGCGAAAAGAATCTGATTGTGTGGACAGCCGATGTACCTGATAGCAAAGACAAGTATGTAGCGCTTTTCAACGCGCAAAGCAAGGGAGAGAATCTTGATTTAAACAATGCCGATTATGTAAGTCCAATAATTGCCGGCAAAGGAAGTTCGCAAAAGATAGAAGTATCGGTAAAAGAGGGTAAAAAACTTGTTCTCTTTGTGAAAGATGGTGGAAACAGTTCTGATTGGGATCATATCGTTTGGGTCGATCCTGTTCTTCATGGTTCCAAAGGCGATTTAAAACTGACCAGCCTCAAATGGCTTAGCGCAACCTCAGGCTGGGGAGAAGCGAATGTCAATCGTACCTGCGACAATAACCCAATTATTATAAATAATGAAACACGAGAAGGAATTGGTGCTCATGGAGAGTCTGTGATCGTTTATCAATTGCCGGAAGGATATGATTCTTTTACAGCAACCGGCTACGTTACACAGGAAATAGGCTCAGTGAATTTTGGAGTTTTGGTTGATAAAGGAACATTAAATTTCCCCGACAAAGCCAATGTAAAAGTAAACTTTGAAGCTATTAATATAAAAGGTAAAGTAAAAGTCCGCGATTTGTGGAATCACAAAGATCTCGGAACTTTTGGGGGGAGCTTTGAGCAAGATTTGCCACAGCATGGTGCAGGACTGTACCGGATCTTTGCATTAAGATAATAGTTTCCTCTGCAAGGCATTGTAAAGTCTTTGTTATAATTACACATAACATACCGATGAATGAATATTCATATTCATAATACAAAATAGAAATATAAACACAACAAAATGAAGGGCTTAAATTCATACAAAAGACAATATTTTGCAAAACAAATAGTATTTGTATTTATACTATTTATAAGCTTTTTTTCAGGCTATGCACAAAATGGGATAGAAAGAAAACAGTTATTTGACTATGACTGGAAGTTCTTTTTAGGCGATGCTTCTGCTGAAGCCAAAGCAAATGATTTTAATGATTCAGGCTGGCGCAAACTTGATTTGCCCCACGATTGGAGTATCGAAGGAAAAGTTCATCCTAAAAATACTACTGGTCCAAATGGAGGATATTTTCCGTCAGGAATTGGCTGGTATCGCAAAACTTTTCAGGTACCTGATAGCTGGAAAGCAAAAAAAACAGCTATCTATTTTGAAGGTGTTTATATGAATTCCGAAGTTTTTATCAACGGAAAATCGCTTGGTGTTTATCCTTATGGTTATTCATCATTCAGTTACGATCTTACACCTTATCTGAATTTTGGAAAAGAGAATGTTATTGCGGTACGTGTCGACAATTCACAACAGATGAACAGCCGCTGGTACAGTGGATCAGGAATTTATCGCCATGTCTGGATGATGGTTACCGATCCTGTACACGTTGCAAATTGGGGTGTTGCTATTTCAACTCCCGAAGTATCTTCAAAAAAAGCAACTGTACTGGTGAAAACCAAGGTTAAAAATGAAACAGCATCAGTCCAAAGCGTTGTTGTAAAAACTCTTCTTTGGAACAGGAGCTTTAAAAGTGCGGGAGATGATCAGATGAAGGTTGAGCTTCCTGCCAATAGCGAGAAAGAAATCACCCAAACTATAGAAGTATCAAATCCAATGCTCTGGACACCGGAAACGCCGTATTTGTATCAGGGCCGGGTTCAGGTAGTAAAAGACAAAAAAATACTGGACGACACAAAAACCAATTTTGGTATCCGTTCCATCAAATTTACTGCCGAAAATGGGTTTCAGCTTAATGGAAAAACAGTGAAGATAAACGGCGGTTGCGTACATCACGATAATGGCTGCTTAGGTGCAGCTGCCTTTGACCGTGCCGAGGAACGTAAAGTTGAATTGCTTAAAGCCGGTGGATTTAATGCCGTGAGGACTTCCCATAATCCCCCTTCTGAGGCATTTCTTGACGCTTGCGACAGATTAGGTTTACTGGTAATGGACGAATCTTTCGATTGTTGGAAAATTGGAAAAACCACCTATGATTATGCAAAATATTTCAAGGAGTGGTGGCAACGCGATTTAGAAGCAATGGTATTGCGTGACCGTAACCACCCTTCGGTTTTCATGTGGAGTATAGGCAATGAAATACCCGAAAGGGCAGATCCTGAGGCTGTTGAAACGGCTAAAATGCTTTCAGCAGCAGTAAAGAAAATGGATAATACCCGTCCTGTTACATCCGCAATTGTAGCTAACGGAAAGTGGGAAGTGTTTGATCCGCTGATGGCGGTACATGATGTTGCAGGTTATAATTACAACCTGCATACTGCTCCGGACGATCATAAAAGAGTGCCCTCACGTATCATCGTTCAAACCGAATCCTATCCAAAAGATGCTTTTAATAATTGGAAATTGGTACAGGAAAACAATTACGTAATCGGGGATTTCGTTTGGACAGCCATGGATTATTTGGGTGAGTCAGGTATCGGGCGTTATTATTATTCGGGAGAAGTTCCCGGCCAGCATTGGGAAAATGATTTCTTCCCTTATCATGGTGCTTATTGCGGTGATATCGATCTGATTGGCTGGAGAAAACCTATTTCGCATTACAGAAGCATGTTGTGTAATACTAACGAAAAACTCTACATGGCAGTTCGTGAACCAGCCCCGGAACCGTTAGAAATCAAAGAAACACTGTGGTCGGTTTATCCAACATGGGAAAGCTGGACCTGGCCTGCTTTTGAAGGGAAAACTGTTCAGGTTGAAGTATATTCAAAATATCCAAAAGTAAGGTTATACCTGAACGACAAACTTATTGGTGAGCAAAAAACCACTAAAGAGGAGCAATTTAAAGCTGCTTTTCCGATTCCATATGCTACAGGTTTGCTTAAAGCTGTCGGAGTAGAAAATGATAAGGAAATTGAATCAACAATTCTTCAAACGGCCGGTGATGCCTCAAAAATAAAATTGATAGCCGATCGAAAAGAAATACTGGCCAACGGACAGGATTTATCATTCATAACTATTGAAATGACTGATAAGGATGGGACATTTCAACCTAACGCCACCAACCGTTTGAATTTTAAAATTGATGGACCGGGTGTCATTGCCGGAGTAGATAATGCTGATTTGAAAGACTTCGAACAATATGTAGGCAATACACGCAAAGCATGGCATGGCAGGGCTTTAATAGTAATTAAAAGCAATCATCAGGCTGGTGAAATTAAATTAACTGTAACATCCGATCAATTGGAAGGAAATAGTATAAGTATTAGATCAACTCAAAATAAATAATGCATAAAATAGCAATGAAACATATTATCCTTTTTCTATTTATTATTTTAAGTTCATTTAGTATAAATGCACAGGAAATAATTTCGCCTAACGGAAAAATAAAAGTTATTTTGAATTTGCACGATAAAAATGCTGCACACCATCTTTTTTTTAAAGTATTGTATAAAATTGAAAACAAGTTTACAGAAGTATTACCGGATTCTAAACTAGGTATTAATCGTACCGATGAGCAGTTTGCAGATAACTTGCATTTGATTGCCACATCAAAACCTGTCTCAATACACGATACGTACAAAATGGTTTGTGGTAAACGCCAATTGTGTGAGAATTTAGGCACCCAAAAAACATTCAGTTTTGAAAATTCCAATCAGCAGCCATTAGATATTGTTTTCAGGGTTTATAATGATGGTATTGCATTTCGTTATATTTTTCCAAATCAGTCAGACTTAAAAGTTAATGTTATAAGTGAGGCTACAACGTATGTTTTGCCTGACAGTACATCCCGTTGGATGCAGCCTTTCAATCTTGCATATGAAGGTTTTTATCCATTGAACAAAACGGGTTTGAATATTAATAAATATCAGGAATGGGGTTTTCCTGCTTTATACAAAGTGAATAATCAGCCAGTTTGGGGATTAATTTCTGAAGCAGATATAACAGAAAATAATTGCGGAGCAAAGCTAATTAATTTAAAAAACAGTAATGAATATCAGGTTACGTACCCTTCAGCTCGTGATAATTTTAAACAGGAGGGAGTCAAGACTACATTACCATGGAATTCTCAGTGGCATACAATTATCGTTGGTAAATTATCAGATATTGTTGAATCAACTTTAATTACCGATGTTAGCGTACCAAGCCAATTAAAAGATACTGATTGGATTAAACCAGGTGCGGTTTCGTGGATTTATTGGGCAAACAATCACGGTTCCAAGGATTACAAAAAGATAGTTGAATATGTTGATTTAGCAGTGGAAATGAATTGGCCTTATGTGCTAATTGATTGGGAATGGGATGTAATGAGCAATGGAGGGACTATAATCGATGCGGTAAACTATGCAAAAAGTAAAGGAATAAAACCATTGATATGGTATAATTCCGGTTCAATCTGGCTCGACCCGACCCCTTATGATCGTTTACTTACAGTAGAAAAACGTGCCAAAGAATTTGCGTGGCTGAATAAAATGGGTGTGTATGGAATTAAGGTCGATTTTTTTGCTGGTGACCACCAGGATATGATGAAGTATTACATTGATATTTTAAAAGAAGCTGCAAAATATCATTTAATGGTAAACTTTCATGGAGCAACAATTCCCCGTGGTTGGGCGCGCACTTATCCTAACCTGATGACAACAGAAGCAGTTTATGGCGCAGAATGGTACAATAATGATCAGGTATTGACCAATAAAGCAGCAGGTCATAATACTACGCTTCCGTTTACACGAAATGTAATTGGTTCTATGGATTACACCCCTGTTACGTTTTCAAATTCGCAGCATACACATATAACATCTTATGCTCACGAGCTGGCTTTGTCTGTTGTATTTGAATCAGGGTTACAGCATTTTGCCGACAGGCCGTCAGCATATGAATCTTTGCCGGCAGAACCAAAAGACTTTTTGAAAAAAGTTCCGGCTGCCTGGGACGATACAAAACTAATTGACGGTTACCCAGAGGAAAAAGTCATTGTTGCCCGTAAAAAAGTAAATCAATGGTATATCGCCGGATTGAACGGTAAAGATGTTGCTCAGACCTTACTGGTGAAATTTGATTTTCTAGATAAAGGAAACCATAGTTTTCAGCTTATCAAAGACGGGAAGGATGATAAATCTTTTTCTTCAGAAATAATAAAAGTTAAAAAAGGGGATACATTGAAAATAGACTGTCTTCCAAGAGGAGGGTTTGTTGGGGAGATAAAATAGAATTATTATAAAATGTATTATTTACGATTCAGACATTCTTAATGATACAAATGAACCAAACAAAACTTTTATTAGGATCAGCCAGGAATACAGAAGTTCCAACTCCTGCGCTCTATAAAGTGATTACTAACGAAATAAAATAAAAAATAGTCTGTTTTAAAGCTAATTGAATGCTCCGACTCAGCCATCAATTCCGTCATAAATAAAGTAAAATGAAAGTAGTTTGATAAATAATAGAAGAGAATACAATATCATGAAAAAAAGAAAAATTAACGTTTTAGTATTACTATCTTTTACGCTGTTGTCTGTTTACGGATGGGCACAGGAGCCTGTATACCTAGACGAAAGCCAACCTGTAGAAGCTCGTATAAAGGATGCATTGTCAAGGATGACGTTAGAAGAAAAAGTAGCCCTCTGTCATGCGCAGTCAAAATTCAGTTCAAAAGGAGTTCCCCGGCTGGGTATTCCGGATGTATGGTCTGCCGATGGATCGCATGGCGTGAGCGATGAGAAATTATGGGATGAATGGAGTGGGGCGCAATGGACAAATGACTCTTGCACCGCTTTTCCCGCCTTAACATGTCTTGCGGCAACATTCAATCCTGAGATATCGAAGCTTTACGGTAAATCTATTGGAGAAGAAGCCCGATACCGAAACAAAACCATGTTGTTAGGACCGGGAGTCAACATTTATCGTACACCGCTCAATGGCCGGAATTTTGAATATATGGGTGAAGATCCTTTTTTGGCTTCACGCATGGTGGTTCCGTACATTCAGGGTGTACAGTCTAATGGAGTTGCTGCGTGCGTAAAGCACTTTGCATTGAACAATCAGGAAATTTCCCGTGGCGAAATTAATGTAAATGTAAGTGACCGGGCGTTGCACGAGATTTATCTTCCCGCTTTTAAGGCTGCGGTTGAGGAAGGGAATGTTTGGTCAATCATGGGTGCATACAACAAAATATGGGGTGTGCATTGCTGTCATAACGACTTTTTGTTGAATAAAATTCTGAAAAAGGATTGGAATTTTGATGGCGTGGTAGTCAGTGACTGGGGAGGTGTACACAATACCGATGAAGCCGTCAATGGTGGACTTGATATTGAAATGGGTACCTATACCAATGGATTAACGACACAAGGTCATTTCCCTTTTTCCAGCTATTATTTGGCCGATCCGTTTTTGAAAGGAATTAAATCGGGGAAATACGAAATATCGAAACTTGATGAAAAAGCAAGCCGAATCCTGCGGATGATTTTTCGCACTACCATGAGTGCCAATCGCCCATTTGGTCGTTTTGTATCGCCTGAACATAGCTTAGCGGCCCGAAAAATAGCAGATGAAGGCATTGTCCTTCTTAAAAATAATAAACAGTTTTTGCCTATCCCGGAGGGCAAATACACAAAGATTGCTGTGATAGGCGAAAATGCTACACGCAGTCTGATTGTTGGGGGAGGTTCTACGTCGCTGAAAGCTGCTTATGAAATTACACCATTACAGGGATTAAAGAATAAATATGGTGAAAATCATATTGTTTACAGCATGGGATATGCTTCAGGTCCGCCGCTTTATGGAGCGGAAGAACCCTCTAAATTAAATATAGACTCATTGCAAAACGCAGCTGTTGCCGTTGCCCGTCATGCCGATGTGGTTCTTTTTGTCGGCGGGTTGAATAAAAATTATTTTCAGGATTGTGAAAGTGGTGACCGTAAATCTCTTAGTTTACCATTCGGGCAAGATAAATTAATTGAAGAGATACAGAAAGTCAATAAAAATGTAGCTGTAATTTTACTAAGTGGAAATGCGGTTTTGATGCCCTGGCTAGATAAAGTTCCTGCTGTGGTGCAGGGATGGTATCTGGGCTCTGAGTCCTGAAATGCTTTGGCAGATATTATTTCCGGTGAAGTAAACCCTTCAGGAAAACTCCCTATTTCATTTCCTAAAAAACTGGAAGATGCAGGAGCTCATGCCTTTGATAAACTCAGTTATCCGGGTGATGGTGTCAACGTGTATTACAAAGAGGATATTTTAGTTGGATACCGTTGGTATGATACTAAAAACATGCCTGTTCTTTTCCCATTCGGATATGGATTGAGTTACACTACATTTCAATATGGGAAACCTATAGTTTCTTCAAAATCAATTACAGCAGCCGATTCATTAGTGGTGACAATTCCAATAAAAAATACAGGCAAAGTTGCGGGAAAAGAAGTAGTTCAATTGTATGTTAACGATGAAAAGTCAAGTTTGCCCCGTCCGGTTAAAGAATTAAAAGGTTTTGAGAAAATTTCTTTAGAACCGGGAGAGGAAAAAATGGTGAGTTTCACCTTAACAAAAGAGGCTCTTTTGTATTATGATGACAAAAAAAAGGCATGGGTTGCAGAACCCGGTAAATTCAAAATTATGATTGGAGCTTCGGCTACCGATATCAGAGGTACAGTCGACTTTATTTTAAAATAGGACATTGTAATTGATTTTAAATAAATTAATATGAAAAAAATAATTATTCTTTTAGTTTGTGTTTTTGGTTTCTATCACTACTCAAACGCCCAGGGATATAAAAACCCTGTCATTTCCGGTTTTCATCCGGATCCCAGTGTGTGCAGGGTTGGTGATGATTATTATTTAGTAACCAGTAGTTTCGAATATTTTCCGGGTGTTCCGGTCTTTCATAGCAAAGACTTAATTAACTGGACAAAAATAGGGCATTGCCTGACCCGTCCTTCCCAACTCAAATTAGACAAATGCCTGCCTTCTGCGGGGATCTATGCACCTACAATCCGTTATCATGAAGGTCTTTTTTATATGGTGACCACAAATGTATCCAGTGGGAATTTTTATGTGTATACAGATAATCCTGCCGGTGAATGGTCAGAACCTGTTTATGTGGATCAGGGAGGTATTGATCCTACGTTATATTTTGAAGACGGTAAATGTTACTTTGTGTCAAATGGCAAAGGCATCACCATTTCTGAAATAGATATTAAGACAGGAAAAAAGCTTACTGAAAGCAGAATTGTATGGAACGGTACAGGAGGGCGTTATCCTGAATCACCGCATATTTATAAAAAAGACGGATGGTATTACCTGCTTATTTCTGAAGGCGGTACTGAATATGGACATAAAATGACAATTGCGCGAAGCAAAGCTATTTATGGGCCGTATGAGTCGAATCCCTCTAATCCGATTTTTACGCACATGAATGAAGTTTCTCAAAACAATCCAATTCAAGGTACCGGACATGGTGATTTTATTCAGGCTCATGACGGTTCGTGGTGGATGGTACTTCTGGGCTTTCGTCCACAAAGCTTATTGCATCATGTATTGGGACGTGAAACTTTTTTAGCTCCGGTAAGATGGGATGCAAATGCCTGGCCCGTGATAAATGGTAACGGCACAGTTGACATAAATATGAATGTGCCTACTTTACCTTTAAAACCAGTAAAGCAGCAAGACTTATCTACCGATTTTGATGAAACGAAGTTAAGTGTTGATTGGAACTACCTTAGAAACCCATTTATGAATAATTATTCTCTCACAGAGAAAAAAGGTTCATTTAGGCTGAAAGCAAGCCCGGTTTCTTTGGATAATAACGATTCACCCACTTTCGTGGGACGCAGACAAGAGCATATTGATTTTTCGGCTACCACTGTACTGTCGTTAAATGATGCAAAGGAAGGTGACGAAGCTGGAATGACAATTTTGTATTCGAGTCAGGCACATTATGACATCTTTTTAAAAAAATCAGAAAAGGGTAAACGTAAACTATTAGTACGTTATCATATAGGAGCACTGAACCACATTGCATACGAGATGGAAATTCCAGATAATAAAATTTATTTAAAAGTAAAAGGAGATAAAGATTTTTACTCGTTTTATTATTCCCTTGATGGTAAGCAATTTAATTTCTTAAACAAGATAAACGTATGGTATCTGAGTTCTGAAACCAATGGAGGTTTCACCGGAGTTTATATTGGATTATATGCCGCATCTCAAAGTAAAAATACTAAAGCTTATGCTGATTTTGATAAGTTCATATATAAACCAGGCAATTTAGATTAATGTGAATTTAATGGTATTTCGTCCAGGCGAAGTGATTAGTAAAAACAACCAAAAGTAAGATGAACAAAAATAGGGAGAAAATAGTGTTTAAAAGGAGATGTTGATTGCTCTGATCTTTCTTCTTTAGGGTAGTTATTTACAAGCCCAAACAGCAATGGTCAATGTCGATTCCCGGCATTTGTCAAGTTTGAATGGGGACTGGAAGGTTATTCTTGCCCCACTCAGAGCAGGGATTGGAAACAGGTTTAGATGAAAAAAAAGCCGCAACAGAAGAGTGATTTTATCGAGTGTTCCTTTGATGGAGGGCATTTTTAAAAGCCCCCGGTGATTTTAACTCCCAATGATGTGAGCTGACATATTATGAAGGCTTTGTTTGATACAAAAAAGTATTTCATCATAAGTCTAAAGATGGGAAAAAGTTATTTCTCCATTTTGGGGTGGTAAATTATTTGGCAGAAGTATATTTGAATGGCGAAAAAATTAGGAAGTCAAAGGAGAATTTACTCCTTGTCAATTCGAAATTACCGAAAAAGTAAAAGAAGAAGATAATACCCTGATTGTTAAAGTGGATAATCAGCGTTTGCATAATGGTTTGCCCTGATGGAGGTATAACCCGCGATGTCCATTTGATTGAAACTAATAAAACATTTATTAGAGATTATGTTGTTCAATTAAAAAAAGGAAGCCTGAATAAAGTATTGGGATGGTGTGCATCCAACTGTATTTGGTCATGAACTGATGGCTCGTGAGTGGATTAAGCAAGTTAGTAATCGTTTGACTTACTCAACAATATTGTTGACGAATAAATTTAACATATAAAAACAAATATTTATGAATAGAATTTTAACTATATTTTTTTCAGGCTTAGTTGTTTTTTTTCTCAATTGTGAGAAAAACAATGATGAGGTAACAGATAATGGTAACACCAAAGATGGGGGTAACTCAGAAGGAACTTCAATAACAAAAATGGTTCATCTTGGTTTGTTAACCACTCTTGATGAATTAAATATTGTTAAGGAAAACCAAAACATTGAACCTTGGAAATCAGAATTAGCAGCACTTAAAGCATCTGCATCAGGTAATTTAAACTATACGATGAAAGGGCCTTTCCCAAATATTTCTCGCACCGGTTCAGGAGAAACTAGTAATCTTACTGGTTGGGCTGCACATGGAAAAGATGCTACAGCTTGTTATGTACAGGCATTATTGGGATACATCACTGGAGATACTAAATATACTCAAAATGCAATAAACATCATTAATTCCTGGTCAAATACCCTGGTTTCTATGTAGAACTTCTTGTAGGAATTCAAGCTCCACTTTGGGCACAGGCCGGTGAAATCCTTGCATATACCAATTCCGGATGGAAAGAATCAGATATTATACGAACCAAGAATATGATGACTAATATATTCCTCCCTGCTATTGATGGCTTTGATCCTGCCGATGGAGCGAATTTTAGTACATCCTGTATGTATGCTACAATGGCAATGGCAGTATTTACTAATAATGTAACAAAATTCAATGACGCATGGAAAGCTTTTAATTCAAAAAGTGGATGTCCAAATGATTACTCACTTTATAAGAATATTGTAGCAAATGGACAAAATGTAGAATCGGGACGTGATCAAGTGCATAGTTGGTCATCTTATGAAATGTTGGCAGGGATTGCTGAAATTGCATATAATCAAGGATTAGAACCATATACTTTGGGTTCAAATCGCTTGTTGACTGGTGTAGAATATTGGTGCAGGTATAATTTAGGACAAGACATATCTTTTGATGTATCCGTTTACAGATGCAGAGCTGGATGGGGACCATGGTCTAAAATTTCTGATACAGGTAGAGGTCAGCCTATAGAACAAGGCTCAGTATGTAATATGGTTTATCACGCTTATTATCGATTGAATCTGATACCCACTAATTCCTATACTAAACGTATGGTGAATATAATGGCCGCAACTGTTGTTGATCCAACAGCCAGAAATGGTTGGGGAAATCCTTTTATTGGAGATGGATTACTACATCAAATTGCTCCAGGAGAAAAGCCAGGAACACAAGTTAAGTAGTCGTGTGGTATAATTTGAGCGGTAAAAAAGTTATTGTTTTATTTAGAGTGACTAATAAAAAGAACTTCAATTATAATATATCCGAACCCATCTTCTGTAACCCTTGTCAATACTGTTTTTTTAATTCTTAAAAAACCATGTGCCAAGATTTTGCCACAAAGATTTTGCGCGATTTTATAAATATTGAAAAGCGGTATAAAAGAAAAAACCCTGCAAATCGTTGGATTTGCAGGGTTTACCGCTCTTTTTGGCCTTTTTTGAAAACTTTAAAAATCTTATTTTCCTTTGTTTTCGGGCCTTCGCGGAGAAAGAGGGATTCGAACCCCCGGACCTGTTACAGTCAACAGTTTTCAAGACTGCCGCATTCGACCGCTCTGCCATTTCTCCAGTATGTTGCGATCATTTGCTGATTGCGAGTGCAAATATAGTGTGCTTTTTCGATTATAAAAACTTTTTGGGAGCTTTTTTACGGATTATTTTAAATTAATTTTTAAGTCCTTCATAATCAGTAATTATTTTAAAAACAATTTTACGTTAAATAAAGCGTTTAGTCTAAAACAGGCACCGGTTTTTTGTTTTCATCAACAGCCACGAACGAAAAAGTTCCTGAAACTACCGTTTCACGAAGCTCGGAATACATTTGTTCCATGAAAATATCAACGTGAATTTTACAGCTTGTTCTTCCTACACTAACTACTTTTGCCACTAATTCGATTAGCGTTCCGGCCGGAATTGCTTTTTTAAAATCAATTTGACCGGTTGATATCGTTACCACTTTTTTTCGGCTGAATCTCGTGGCACAAATAAAAGCCACTTCATCCATGAGATGAAGAGCAGTACCTCCAAACAAAGTATCGTAATGATTTGTTGTACTCGGAAAAACAGCTTTAAAAATACGAGTTTCCGATTTTGTAATTCTTTCTTCTAATGTTCCCATGTATTAATAGCTTACGTATTCAATAATTTCAAGACCATAACCAATCATTCCGACACGTTTGGTTTGTTCCGTATTCGATATTAACCTGATTTTAGAGATATCAATATCATGAAGAATCTGAGCTCCGATTCCATAGTCTTTGCTGTCAATGATTACTTTTGGTGCTTTCATTGTGCCTTCCGCCTGTAATGTTTTAAGCTCCGCAATTCTGTTTAACAGATTTATGGCCTGCATATCCTGATTAATGAATATAACAGCTCCCTTTCCGTTTTCATTGATCGCTTTAAACATATCATCCAGCTGCTGTTCTGCATTATTGGTTAAAGTACCTAATAAATCATTATTAACCTGTGAAGAATTTATTCTCGTTAAGATGGATTCTCCAAGATTCCAGGTTCCTTTCGTTAAGGCAATATGTATTTGTTTGTTTGTAGTTTGTTCGTAAGCTCTTAGTCTAAAAGTTCCAAAACGGGTTTCAATATCAAAATCTTCTTTTTTAACGATCAGGCTGTCGTGCTGCATTCTGTAAGCCACTAAGTCTTCAATAGAAACTAATTTCAAATCGAATTTTTTAGCCACTTTTATTAATTGAGGTAAACGGGCCATTGTTCCGTCCTCATTCAGGATTTCACAGATAACACCGGCAGATTTAAAACCGGCTAATCTTGCAAAGTCAATTGCGGCTTCCGTATGTCCGGTTCTTCTTAAAACACCACCTTGTTTTGCTACTAAGGGAAAAATATGTCCGGGACGTGCTAAGTCATGTGGTTTTGTATTGGCATCAACCAAAGCTTGTACGGTTTTAGATCGGTCAGCAGCAGAGATTCCCGTAGTAACGCCATTTCCTTTCAAATCTACAGAAACCGTAAAAGCAGTTTCCATATGATCTGTATTATTGCTTACCATGGCACGTAAATCAAGTTCTTTACAACGGCTTTCAGTCAGCGGTGTGCAAATTAATCCACGCCCGTGTGTGGCCATAAAATTGATCATTTCCGGAGTTACTTTTTCGGCTGCAGCCAAAAAATCACCTTCATTTTCACGATCTTCATCATCGACTACAATGATTACTTTACCTTGACGAATATCTTCTATAGCTTCTTCAATGGTATTCAATTGTATTTTTGTTGTTGACATAGTTATTGTTTGTTTTGAACAGGGAAAAACCGTTCGGAAATTTTTTGAAATAGTTGTGATATCGGAGTTGTAATCGCATCAAAATTGATTAATCCGTTATCATTTGTAGCCCGATACGTAAGTAACACGGCTAATGGCAATAAGATAAAGGAAGACATCCAGGATCCCATAAAAGGACTCATTCCGCCTTCTTGTGAAAGTCTTTTTCCAAAAGTATTAATGAAGTGAAAAGTGATAAAAATCAAAACAGCAAATACAATTGGTAAGCCAAGCCCGCCTTTTCGTATAATAGCGCCAAGTGGTGCACCAATAAAAAACATTAAGAAACAGGCAAAAGCAATAACGAATTTCTCGTATAGTGCAGTTAAGTGTTTGTTGATTTCCCTTTGTTTGTCCTTTAGTTCTTTCTGAGTTGAGTCAATAGAGTAGATGTTGCTGGTAATGGTGCTGCTCGCCATTTTTATAATATCCGACTTTTGTTTGTTGGTATATAACGATAAAATGTCGTTAGGAATCGCTTTTTTCTTTTTTTCGGGTTTTACTGCTTTTGGAGCAGTTTTAATTCCAACCCTTTGATTGATATTTTCCGAAAAAGAGATGATTTCATTGTTTAGATTTTTGTTCAGGGAATCTAAGGTGTAGCGTAATTCGTTAACGTTAAGCATACCATTGGTGCTGCCGACGCTTTCGGGACTATCATCATCTGTTTTGTTTAATTCTGATAAATCTATATTGATAATCTGTTTTTTGAATTTTCCTTTTACGAAAGGCAATTTAGCACGATCCTCGTATTTTTTTGGCGTTACATCCTGATAATAATAACCGTCATTTAAAACCAGTTTTAAAATACTGGACTTTTCATTACTAATCAATTCTCCATTTTTAGCTTTGATTACGGTTTTGTTCTCGCCGAAACTATTCGCTTTTTCATGGATGGTAACTCCGGTCAGAATATTACCATTTTCACCGGACTTTTTATTTACTTTAATATTGTAAGTGCCGACATCATTAAACTGGCCTTCCGCAATTGCCATAGCAGGTTTGGCCTGCGCTATATTTTTTCGGAAGTTTACAAATTTATATTCGGCGTAAGGAATTACATTATTGGCAAACCAAAAGGCAACGATACTCAGCACACATATAAAGATGATTAAAACCCGCATAGCCCTTTGCAGTGATATTCCGGAAGATTTCATAGCAGCAAATTCGTAATTCTCAGCCAGATTACCAAAAGTCATAATAGAAGCCAGTAACACCGAAAGCGGTAAAACCAAAGGTATGATTCGGGGCATCGAGAATAAGAGGAATTTTACAACCAGTATCAAATCAAGGTCTTTACCTGCAAGTTCTGAGATAAAAAGCCAGACGGTTTGAAGAATGAATATAAAAAAAAGGATTACAAATACCGTAGTAAATGTAATCAGAAAAGTTTTTAGTAAGTATTTGTCTAAAATTTTCAACCTTGAATTAGTCTAATTTATTGATGTAGTATTTTGGATATTTGCTCGCTACAAATGTAAATTGATTTTTTGATAAAGGCTGGTTGGTTTTAAAAGAATTAACGGTTAAAGTGGTTTTTGTTCCATTTTTTCCGGTTTCAATTAAATTGTAGATGTGTTTTGTCTGTACATCAATACCTAAAAGAATCTCTTTTCTCTGGTCTTTAGTATTGGTAGGAGCTAATTTAATATACTGAATTTTTCTTCCTTTGACATTTTGAACAATATCCATATTGTATTTGTATCCGGAATTAAAGAAAGTAAGCATTTTTGAAGGTGTAATCGCAGCATCATCTTTTTCGTTTACTTTCGAAATGGTAACTTCTTCGTCCTCAGGAACGATAGTGTATGTTTTTTGCCCGTCAAAAATTTTAGTAACGCCCATGAAATTTAAGACAAACTGATTACCTTTCATAATTACATTTCCTTTACTGTCCTGATTAATATTCTCTTTGGCATTGTTCAGGGAATATTTAAAATCGATTGCAATGTTGTCGTAACTTTTTATTTTGGCTGTTACCTGATTCAATAAATCCTTGGCTTTCTTATCCTGAGCCTGAATAGAAGTGAAACTCAAAAGCAATAGAACTGCTATTTGAAAAAACTTTTTAGTCATGTTAGTGATAGAATTGTTGTTGATTTCCTGAATTTTTGCTTTCATGATGGGGCTAATTTTGTTCATTATTAAAAAATTGATCAAGAGCACTTAAATCTAAGATGTTTACACTTCGGGCTTTACTGCCTTCAAAAGGTCCTACTATCCCGGCAGCTTCCAGCTGATCAATCAAACGACCTGCTCTGTTGTACCCTAATTTTAATTTTCTTTGCAATAATGAAGCTGAACCTTGTTGTGCGTTTACAATAATCTCGGCAGCTTCTCTAAATAAAGTATCTCTTTCGGAAATATCCATATCAAGATTGATGCCAGTTTCTTCCCCAACGAACTCAGGAAGCAAATAAGCGGTGGCATATGCTTTTTGTCCGCCAATAAAATCCGTAATTTTTTCTACCTCCGGTGTATCGATAAAAGCACACTGAACACGAACTACATCATTTCCGTTGGTATATAATAAATCTCCGCGTCCAATTAATTGATCGGCTCCTTGGGTATCAAGGATAGTTCTCGAGTCAATTTTTGAAGTTACCCTAAAAGCAATCCTAGCCGGGAAGTTGGCTTTGATTAAACCTGTAATTACGTTTACAGATGGTCTTTGTGTGGCAATAATTAAGTGAATACCAATAGCACGCGCCAGCTGAGCCAGTCGGGCAATCGGAATTTCGACTTCTTTTCCGGCAGTCATAATCAAATCGGCAAACTCATCGACGACCAATACAATGTATGGTAAAAAACGGTGTCCTGCTTCCGGATTTAATTTTCGGGATTTGAATTTTTCGTTGTATTCCTTAATATTACGAACCATCGCATCTTTCAGTAGCGAATAACGATTATCCATTTCAACACAAAGGGAATTCAGCGTGTTGACCACTTTGGCATTGTCGGTAATAATAGCATCTTCCGTATCGGGAAGTTTCGCTAAATAATGTCTTTCTATTTTGTTGAATAAAGTAAGCTCTACTTTTTTCGGATCCACCAAAACGAATTTTACTTCTGCAGGGTGTTTTTTGTATAAAAGGGAAGTTAATACCGCGTTCAGTCCAACTGATTTTCCTTGTCCTGTAGCTCCGGCCATCAGTAAGTGGGGCATTTTGGCTAAATCGACAACAAAAGTTTCGTTAGAAATGGTTTTTCCTAAAGCAATAGGCAGCTCCATTTCAGCTTCCTGAAATTTAGCCGATCCAATGACACTTTTCATCGAAACCATAGTAGGGTTTTTGTTCGGAACCTCAATACCGATAGTTCCTTTTCCTGGAATTGGCGCAATAATACGAATTCCTAATGCCGATAATGACAACGCAATATCATCCTCTAAACTTTTGATTTTAGAAATTCGAATTCCGGCTTCCGGTACGATTTCGTATAAAGTTACCGATGGACCAACGGTTGCCTTGATTTGTGCAATTTCAATTTTGTAGTTACGAAGGGTATCTACAATTTTGTTTTTGTTTTCTTCAAGTTCTTCCTGATTGATGGTAATTCCGCCTGTTGAATATTCTTTTAATAAATCAATCGTTGGGAATTTATAATTCGATAAATCCAGGGTAGGATCAAAAAGGCCAAAATCAGCTACCAGGCGGGAAGCAAGATTTTCTTCGATAATATCTTCTTCCTCCGGTTTTTCAACAACAAATTCTTCGGTATGTATCGGAGTAGTTTGTGTTACTGGATTTATATTCATCTGAAGGGGCTTTAAAATCGGATTTAAATCAATTTCTGATGAATTTGAAATAGTGGGTTTTAAAGCTTCTTTGTTGATTTCGAATTGAGTGTCTTCTGTCTTTAAGTGAATGTTGTCTAATTCCTCATCCGGCTCTTCAACGGCAAATTCTTCTAAATTGTAAGCACTTTCCACTTGTGGCTGCGTTTTAAGAGCGCTTAATTCAGACTTGATTTCGTTTTTGGTCGAATCAAAATAAGACTGGATCTTTTCAGGAGATAATTTTATTTTGAAGATCAGGTACACGATTAGTCCAAAAAGCAAGACCAGTAAAGTCCCGGTTTTTCCGATATAATCCTGTGAAAATAAATTAAGTTCATAACCAATGGTTCCGCCCAGTTCAGGTGCAGACGTAGCAAAGAATCCAAATAAAACAGAAACAATAATGATAGCAAACAGGTCCCAGAACCAAATGTTTTTTAGTTTTCTGAGGGATAGTTCCAATGCCAAAAACATTCCGGTTAGGAAAAAGAGGCGCACAAATATAAAAGCAGCCAATCCAAAACCTTTATAAACGATCAGATCGGATAAAAAAGCCCCGAATTTTCCGAGCCAGTTTTGTACTACTTCCGTACGGTCGCCGAGTTGGCTGACGGCACTTTGGTCAGTTTGTCCGTTGATGTAAAAGGAAATGAATGCCACTAATAGTGCAATAGAAAATAATACCAGAAGACAGCCTAAAACAAAGCGTTGTTGTTTATTTGGTCTCCAGGATCTTGAGGTCTCTGTCTTTGCCGTATTTTTTTTGTCTAAAGTTTCTTTTTTGGTTGTTTTTGCCATTCTTGCGTTTAGTATTGCCTATACAAATTTTGGAATATAAATGATCAAACCTATTGCGATTGCGGTCATTGCGGCAAAAAATACCGCTCCGGCAGCAATATCTTTAATAAATCCGATTCTTTCATGATAATTAGGGTGAATAAAATCAGCTACTTTTTCCACAGCTGTATTTAATCCCTCTACGCTTAATACCAGACCGATTGCAAGGGTCTGAAAAAGCCATTCTTCATGAGAAATATGAAAATAGAAACCGGCAATAGTCATTAGTATTCCCAGTGAAAATTGTACCATAACACTATGTTCGGTACTGATTAGTTTTACAGCTCCCTTAAAAGCGTAGGTTACGCTTTTAAGTCGGCCTTTAACAAAAGTATTGTCTTTTTGAAACTCCATTTCGGTTATTATAGTGCTGCTAAAGCGGCTTCATAATTGGGTTCGTTTGCAATTTCAGCAACTTGTTCGGTATGCGTGATTTTTCCGTTAGCATCAACCACAATAATGGCTCTGGAATGTAAACCTGCCAGAGGTCCGTCAAGGATTTCCAGTCCGTTTGCTTTACCAAAACTTCCTTCCTGAAAGTCAGATAGGTTCACTACATTTTCTAATCCTTCCGCTCCGCAAAAACGTTTCTGGGCAAATGGTAAATCTCTTGAAATACACAAAACAGTTGTGTTTTCTAAATTACCGGCACTTTCGTTGAATTTTCTAACAGAAGTGGCACAAGTTCCTGTATCTACACTTGGGAAAATATTTAAAACTAATTTTTTACCGGCGAAATTGCTTAATGAAGCCACTGATAAATCATTTTGTACTAATTTGAAATCAGCTAGTTGTGATCCAACTGCCGGTAATTCACCTGAGGTATGAACGGGATTTCCGCCTAATGTTATTGAAGCCATGATTTTTGTTTAATTTAATGAGGTTCAAAAGTAAGGATTAATATTTGAATCTAAAAGTATTTGTTGTGGGTTTAAGTATAGATTAAGACTTGTATTTGTCTTTGTATACAATGGGAGAATGTTATAGGAGTTTAGGGTTTTTTGGTACGCGGATGACACGGATTAAGCGGATTAACAGGTTTCTTTTGCTTGTTTTATTTGTCTTTGCGATGTAGACTTTGTTTTATGTTTTTAGATTTCATCTGTTGTGACTTCCTGAGCGAAGTCGAAGGAAAGCAAATAGCTTTTTTTTGTCCTCCTGAGCGAAGTCGAAGGAATACAAGAAATTCCGACCCTGTAAATCTTCAATCTTTGCAGAGCTAATGTGCGCCCTTCGACTTCGCTCAGGGTGACAAGATTGTGTTGATAACTGAAACTGAAAACCGAGACTGAGACTGAAAACTGAGACTGATCCCGATAGCTATCGGGAGAGACTGAACACAGAAACTGAACACTGAAACCTGAAAACAAAAAAAACGCTCCCTTGGAATGAAAGCGTTTCTTTAGTCATGTTTTTTTATTCTCAGGAGAGAGGCCGATTATTTATCGATCGAACCCAAAACACGTTTCATGAACGCATTTAAGGCTTCTTTTTTGTCAGTGCCCTGAACGACCATTTTATGTACCTCAAGTGCACCATACATATTTGAAATTAATTCGCCAATTACATCTAATTCTTCATCTTTTAGAGAAGGAATCTCAGTCATAGCTTCTAAAACTTCAATAGTTTCGATGATGTAATCCTGATCGTTTTCTTCGATAAACTGCGTTAATTGCTTTATTACGGGTAATTTCATTTTTTAGATTTTTAGATTACTGGATTATTGGATTTTTAGATAAGATTCAAAAAATCTAAACGTCTAAAAATCTAATACTCTATTTAGGCAATTGCGTTAACTAAATCGATTAAAACTTCTTGTTTGTTGGTTTGTGTTTCACCAACTAATTTTCCGTTTACAAAAGTGGCGAAAGTAGGCAGGTTGCTTACATTGGCTAATTTTCTGGATTCCGGAGCATTTTCAGCGTCAACCAAAACAAAAGTGATAGCTTCATTTTCTGTGGCTAATTTTTTGAATTTTGGTTTCATAATACGGCAATTTCCACACCATGAAGCTGAATATTGTACTACTACTTTTTCGTTTTTAGCAACTAAATCTGCTAACGTATCTTCGTTTAAGTCGATTAACATATCTTTGAATTTAAATTCCAATATTTTAAATTCCAAATTCCAAATCTTCCGATGTAGAATTTAAAAATTTAAATTTTGAAATATTATTGATTTTGAGAAAGAATTCCAAATCCCAAAATTGGAATTTGGAATTTTTAAAAATTTGGAATTTATTTTTCTTAATTAGCGCTCAAATACTCAGCAGTACTGATTCTGTCTGCACTCATAGCTTCTTTACCGGCTTCCCAGTTTGCAGGACAAACTTCTCCTTTAACCTGAATGTGTGTATAAGCATCAACCATACGTAAATATTCGTTTACGTTACGTCCTAATGGCATATCGTTAACACTTTCGTGGAAGATTTTTCCAGTTTCGTCAATTAGGTAAGTAGCTCTGAAAGTTACGTTTGAACCTTCAACAATTACAGAGTCAGTTTCTTCGCTGTATTCTGTAGATTCGATATCTAAAATTCCTAAAATGTTAGATAAGTTACGGTTGGTATCAGCAAGGATAGGGTAAGTAACACCTTCGATTCCACCGTTGTTTTTTGGAGTGTTTAACCATGCAAAGTGCACTTCGTTTGTATCACATGAAGCTCCGATTACGATCGTATTTCTTTTTTCAAATTCTGGTAATGCAGCTTGGAAGGCGTGTAATTCAGTTGGACATACAAAAGTAAAATCTTTTGGGTACCAAAATAAAAGTACTTTTTTGTTGTTGTTTACTGCTTCTTCAAAAATATTGATTTTTAAGTTGTCACCCATTTCTGAGATAGCATCTACTGCAATACTTGGGAATTTCTTTCCTACTAAAGACATATTTTTCGTTTTAAGTTAAAAATTTATTTGGTGCAAAAGTAGGGTATAAGTAAGGGGACTTACAATAAGATGTAATTATTAATATTTATTTAATGATAACTTTTTATTATGACTAAGAATAGATTGTATGTAAGTTACTGAATGTCAATATTTACAGGAAGAGCTCCGTTGCAATTGCCATTTTCAAGAAATTGAATTCCTGCCACTTTTTGAAATTCTTCAAAATCCTGATAGGCCTGTACGAGTCCTGAAGCGTTTTTAAGATTCGGGATCACAGGTAGAACGTACGGATTTCCGAAAACATAAACGATACATTTTTTGATTTGCAGCAGCTGTGAAAGTAAATCCAAAACTTCAGTATGTATTTCGAAATTATTCATGGGTTTTGCCTTCGGAACAAATAACGAAATGATAATGGTTTCGAAGTTTTCCAGCGCTTTTTTGATTTCCGGAATACTAGAGTTTTCTAAGTTTTCAAAAGCAAATTCCGGAGAAGTTAGTTTTGAATTTAAGGTTGTGAAGAACGTATTGGCAACACCTTTATATAAACTCAATTTGGCTAACTGATTGCTCTGCTGCGCTTCAAAAGCCAGTGCTGTATTTGAATTATCGATGATTTTGGTGATGGTGTTTTTGGCAATTTCAAAGTTTAAAGCTGCCGTTTTTTCAAAATCCAGATCTCCTGATGTAAATGCTTTATCGGTCAGGATTCCCACCTTGTCCTTGCATTTCATAATTCTTTTGTAGCTCTCTTCGATACGTTCGGGAGAAGCATTTTTCAGAATAGCTTCAATTCCTTCGGGAACATTTTCAGCAAAACACAAAACATCGTTTCCGGCGTTGAAGGCTTCCCATTCCAGTTCGCCTTTTGTTGTGTACAATTTTGAAACGCTGTGCATGTTGAGCGCATCAGAAATAACCAGTCCGTCGTATCCTAATTGTTCGCGTAAAAGGGTTTCGATAATAGGTTTTGACAATGTTGCCGAAGTATCTTTTCCGTTATTTAAGCTTGGAACCGCCAAATGCCCGATCATAATCGAGTCGACCTTATTTTCAATTCCTTTAATGAAAGGATACAATTCGTTGTCTAATAATTCTGCTAAGCTTTCCTTTAAAACCGGCAATCCCAAATGCGAATCTACATTGGTGTTTCCGTGTCCGGGAAAGTGTTTCAGGCAGCCTAAAATTCCGGCATCAGACAATCCTTTTAAATACGCCACGGCAAAATCGGCTACTTTTTCTTTATTTTCACCAAAAGAGCGATAGCCAATCACGGGGTTATTCGGATTGTTATTGATATCTGCCAGAGGCGAAAGGTTATAATGAATTCCGGCTGCTTTTAAGTCAGAACCAATTTGTTTTCCCACTTCATACACTAAAGCTGCTTTATTTTCAGGTAAAGCACCAAGGGTGATGGCGTAGGGGTACTGCGGTGTTTTTTCGATACGCATCGCCAGGCCCCATTCGGCGTCAATGCTAATTAAAAGCGGGGTAGCAGCAGATTTTTGATAACGGATGATTAACGCTTTGATTTTCTCGTAGCTGTCATCATTAAAAACCACTTTTTTCCTGCTTTCGTAATTCGTTGCGGCACTGGCACGGCTGTGAAAAAAGGTCAGTCCGCCAATATGATGTTCTTTTATTAAACGTTCGGTTTCCTGAATGTTTTCTTCGGTATCATTGATAAAAACAGCGGGAAAAAAGAATTGTCCCACTTTTTGCTTTAATGCTTCGGCTGTCATTTTCATTAGTATAAAGTCTTTTTCATGCAGACACTATTATCCATTGCCTTGTAAGGCGGATAATTTGGAATTATAATATAATCTGATTTTAGGTATAGAGAAATGGCTTCAGGCTGATTTTTGCCTGTTTCCAGAATAGTGCAGGTATAATCTGCTTCGGCGGCCCAGATTTCCAATTCTTTCAAAATGGCCGAGGCGATTCCTCTTTTTCTGAAATCAGGGTGTACATACATTCTTTTGATTTCTGCCGTATCGCTTTCTTTTTCCCTAAAAGCACCACAGCCCGTCGCAACATCATTTTCGTAATAAACGAGTACATGTTTTATGGTATCGGTTTTATTAAACTGATTGTAAAAGCTATGATCTTCTCCGTCCCTGATTTTTAAATCCCGGTCTAATAAAACCACCAGATTTATAAAATCAGGATCGTCAGAGCTAGTGCGTTTTAGGCTGGTCATGATCGAATGCTGTAAAATTTTATTTATTTGAGTTTGCTTTTCTTTTGTCTGGCAAGTTTGGCAAGCTGGGTTTGGGTGTGAACCGCTTTTTCCAGTCGGTTTTTAAATCGAAAGAGTTTTGGCAATCCTTCCAGTCGGTCTTCGAGGGTGATTTCTTCAAAAACAATAATTGCTTTTTCTAAAACCCGGATTTCGTTCTCGATATCGTTTTGGTTTTTGTAGATCGTAGCCAGTCTGTCGTAAGGATGGTTTCCTTTAAAGTTCTCTGCTACATTTTCTTCATACAATTCAACTGCTTTTTCAAGGTTTCCTGTTTTCTCGAACTCAGCTCCTTTCAGATTTCGTTCGGCCTGCAAATTCTCATTGATTTCCATAGGTAAGATGTTTGATTTGGGGTTAAACTTCTTCAGATTTTTTCCCAAAGTCTTTCGGGAAAATTAAAAAACGTGATAAAATAAGACCTGGAATAGTGGCTATGAAAACCCATATAAAAAAGTTCTGATAGCCTAAATATTGTTGTATATAACCGCTGATCATTCCCGGAAGCATCATTCCCAATGCCATAAAACCGGTTGCAAGTGCATAATGTGACGTTTTAGATTCTCCTTCGGCAACATAAATCAGGTACATCATAAAACCGGTAAATCCGAAACCATATCCAAATTGTTCCAGTATAACCGTTATGCACGTATAGAGATTAAGCGGGGAATTGATTTCGAAAAAGTATAAATTTAAATGAAGGTGAAAAAGTGCTTCCGGCTGAAAATGAGCCAATCCGATAAAACCGATAATCGGCAGGTGCATTGCCAGAAACATAGGAAGCATCCATTTGGTAAGACCATGTTTAGAGATGGCAATTCCGCCAAAAATCCCGCCTATGGTCAATGCTATAATTCCTAATGTTCCATAAATAATTCCAACAGATTCTGTATCTAAGGCCATACCGCCCAATTCTTTTTTATCGAGCAGAAACGGACTTAACATTTTTAGTAATTGTGATTCTCCCAATCGAAAGACCAGAATAAAAGTTAGGATCAGGCCAATTTGTTTTTTCTTAAAAAAGCTGGCAAACACAGAACCAAAACTCTTATCATGCGCTTCTTTATCGGTTGCTATTGCATTTACTTCGCTTTTTGGAGTGAAAATAAAATTATAAAGCGTGATCACCGCCATTAATAAACCTACAGCGATCATGGTATACGACCAGGCTTTGGTATTGTCTCCGTATTTATGTTCCAGATAACCAGCAAATAATACGATCAATCCGTTTCCGGCCAATAATGAGATTCGGTAAAAAGTGCTTCTGATTCCCAGAAAGAAAGATTGCTGTTCTTTGGGTAAAACCAATAAGTAAAAACCATCGCTGGCCACATCATTCGAAGCCGAAGCAAAGGCGGCGACCCAAAAAATGGATAAACTCAGCAGAAAGAAATGATTTAGGGGAATAATAAACCCTACCAGTAAAAAAGCAAGGGAAATAACGAACTGCATGGCCAGAAACCATTTTCTTTTGGTTCCGTTCAATTCGATAAAGGGACTCCACAAAGGTTTTATGACCCAGGGAAGGTATAATAAACTGGTATAAACTCCGATATCTTCATTTGAAATTCCCAGGTTTTTGTACATAATTACAGAAACGGAAATAATGACGGCGTAAGGCAAGCCGGATGCAAAATTTAAAAGCGGAATCCAAAACCAGGGTTTATTATCTGTTTTCATTAGGCTGAGCAGGTGAATATATTTTAAATGTCTTTTTTAAGTCGATCGTAGTTGGGGTACTTTCGTTTGCAAAATAATCAATAAATGTTACAGCGCAAGCTTTATAGGCATTCATTTTTTGGGTAAGGATCGAAAAGGTAATAGAGTCATTCATTTCGTTAACTCTTATTTTGTCAATTATTTGCGTTGCATCGTTGGTATTGATTTTCGAAATATGATCGGCTCCGTAAACCACCATATAACGCACTTTTGTATTCAGTGGTGCTTTGATCGTAAAGGTGTAAAAGGAACTGTCTTTGGCAAATTCGGTTACCGTCGGGATATCAATTACAATTCGTTTTAAATTCGGAACGGCCGGTGGTAATGCCGGATATTTGTATTGGTTTTCTTCGAGCAGACGCACGATATCGAAGTTTTTATTCATAAACCATTTGGCACTGAAATAAGCACTTCCGCCTACTTTTTTAAAGCTTCTTGCATAATCAATCTGTGTTGGAATCTCAGACGAAAAATTCCAGCTTTTGTCGCCATCACCTCTTATTTTATAAGAAGCATGTCCGATATAAACAGCGGTATTGTTGGAGTTTTCGGCCCACCATTTTACGAGTTTCGAATAAGAAGCTCTCGGATTATTCATGCTCCAATAGAGTTGTGGCATAATATAATCAATCCATTTCTGGTCCATCCATAACACAGGATCGGCGTAAAGATCATCGTAGTTGGCAGTCGATTGGGTATCGGAACCTTTCGGGTCCACCGATTTGTTACGCCAAACCCCAAACGGACTGATTCCGAATTGTACCCACGGTTTGCTCGCTTTAATGGTAGTCGAAATGCTGTGTACAAAATTGCTCACGTTCGCACGTCTCCAGTCGGCAAGGCTTAAACCGGAACCGTATTTTTTGAAAGAAGCCGTATCATTAAAAACTTTGCCCGGTACAGCGTACGGATAGAAATAATCATCAAAATGAATCGCGTCAATATCGTATTTGTCCACAACTTCTTTGACCACTTTGGTCAGATGTTCCTGAACTTCAGGCAAGGCAGGATCGTAATATAATTTTCCGCCGTATTCGATCATCCATTCCGGATGTTTGAAGATATCGTGATTCGGGCTCAAAAGGTTTTTGTTTAAATCGAAAGTCGCACGGTACGGGTTCATCCAGGCATGAAATTCAAAACCTCTCATATGTGCCTGATCAATCATCCAGGCGAGTGCATCGTAAGACGGGGCAGGAGTCTGACCCTCTTTTCCGGTCAGGAAACGCGACCAAGGTGCCAGTTCTGTAGGATAAAAAGCATCACCTACACTTCTGATCTGAACAATTACAGCATTAAAATGTAGTTTTTTGTACGTTTCCAGAATATCGATAAAATCCGCTTTTTCTTTCTCCACATTGTCCGTACTTGTTTTGGGCCAGTCAATGTTTACTACGGTCGCGATCCAGACACCTCTAAATTCAGTTTTAGGATGCGTTACTTTTTCCTGCGAATGAACATTCAGTCCAAGAAACAGTAATAATAGTATAGAGAATAGTAGTGGCGTCTTTTTATGCATTGTAATCTGTTTTAACAAAAACCAAAAATAGTTTTTTTAGATGAGTATCGTAAACAATTCAGAAATTATAATTTTAACGGTATAGTGTGTTTTTTGTTGCCACAGATTACACAGATTAAAATGATTAATGTTGTAAATTATTAATCCGTGATTTATTTTGCCACGAATTGCACGAATTTTCGCTAATTAAAATTGTGTGTTAATAGGTCTGCAAAAGTTTAGCCACAGATTAAAGGATTAAAAAGATTTTTTTTTGCCGCGAATTTGCTTCGCCTATTCCCTTAGGTCGGGTCGTGACAATCTTTTTTCCAATAAAAGTAAAATAATCCGTTTAATCTGTGTAATCTGTGGCAAAAAATAATTCGTGGCAACCTCCTTTTTTAATCCGGAAACGAAATTTTTCCCATTGTAACCGACGGGATTCCTTTGTTGGTGCCGAAATTATAATTTCCTCCGGCTACGGTTTCATTGGCTAAAATGGCAAATAAAACAGCTTCTTTGGCATCGCTCAGGATACCCAGATCGTCGCTTTTGAAGAACTCGCAGGGCAATAATTCAGCAAGCCATTTCACTAGTAGCGGGTTATGAATACCGCCGCCCGACATATAAATTTTGAAATCTTCCAGTGCATACGAACTGTTTTCCACGACAAACAAAATCGCTTCGGCAATCGTTTCGGCACTCAGGCGCGTTAAGGTAGCCAGCAAATCTGGTGCCGAAATAGTGGTGAGGTTCGTTTTGGAAAGCGCGTTTTGTACAAAATCAAAATTAAACAATTCCTGACCGATCGTTTTCGGGAAGCTTTTTTGGAAGAAAGCATTGCTTTTCAATGCGGCTAAAAGTTCCGGATTTACCGTTCCGCTTTGGGCAATTTCGGCATCTTTGTCGTAACTTTTTTCCGGGAAATAATGTTTGGTGTAGATATCAATCAAAGTATTGGCGGTACCCGTATCGGTTACAAAAACCGCTTCGGCATCGAGCGAAGCGGGCAGATAAGTGAAATTGGCAATGCCGCCCATGTTGAGCATAATACGGTTTTCGCCTTTTTTCCTGAACAATAAGTAATCACCATAAACAGCCAAAGGTGCCCCTTCACCACCTGCAGCCACCTGTTTCTGCCTGAAATCAGACAGGGTGATAATGCCCGTTTTGACTGCAATATGATCGCCATCGCCGATTTGTAAAGTCGCATTGGGAAACTTTTCCTGCTGATGCAAAAACTTCGGGGCGTGCAAAACCGTTTGTCCGTGCGAAGCAATCAGGTCGACTTCAATAGCGGGAACATTCCATTTTTGGAGGCAATCGTTGACCATGCCGGCGTGCAAAAGACCGATCCATTCGTTGAGTAAGGCGAAGTGCTGAAAATCGACTGTTTTCTTCGCAAACACTTTACGGATTTCGGTTTTAATGTCTTCGGAATAACTGATGGTTTCGAATTCGAGAATCTTTACCGCCGTATTTCCGCCCGCTCCGGTGATTTCGCAAAGCGCAATATCCAGTCCGTCGAGAGAAGTTCCGGACATTAAGCCTATTATTTTTCGGGTTTCTTTTTGGGCTATGGTGTAAAGTGAACTTATATTTTTATTCATTGTACGAAGACTTTTATTTGGTTGTGCTAAAATCGGAATGTTTTGCAAATAAAGCTAAGAAAAAAAGGGTTTTTATACGGTGCTAAAAAGGGTATAAATACGGGAATATTTGAATGTGTTTATTGATAATTTTGTGCAATCCCCATTGCTTTGTTTACCATTAAGATCTACTGTAATTGTTTTGAAGATCAATCTATATGAAGTTGTAAAATACTGAGGAATAGATTATTTATAAATTAATTTTAAACACCTTAAAGCTATGCAAATAAATACAGAAGCGCACAATTCGTTTCACAAATCGACCTTAATTTTTGGCATAATAGTTTGTTTTTTCGCCTTACTCATTGCGGGGCTTGGCATCTGGCTGATAACCCTGAAAAGCTCCGGCAAAACCGAATTCGAATTGTTCGGACAAAAGTTCTTTTCAGAGAATGTTGGTGTATCGGCCATCTTTATCGGTGCGGTAATCTTAATCTTAGCCGTGAGAAGAATTCTAAAATCGTTAGATAAAATCTCCGATAACTATTCTAAAACGACGCATGATATTTTAAATTCGGGAAGTTCTAAAAATACAGCATTGGAAGCTGCTGCTCCCGATGATGAGTTTGATTCTAGAATTCCGATGTAGTTGGAGATCGTTATGCGATTTTTAAAAAGATATTTTTTGATTGATACTAAATAATTATTATTTAAAACTCTTCGAAGTTTTCTCAAAATAAATATTCCTTCAAATTTTGATGCTGTGCGGAGTTTTCCCACTTCTTAAACGTTCGAATATTTTTTGTCTATAGGTGTCGATACTAAGTCAGGAGAATTTGGAAAGTAGATTTATTTTATTAACAATTTTATTATTACTTGTTAATAAAATAAATCTACTTTTTATTAACTCATAGTAATATTATTTATATATTTGCAGTGTTAGTTCTTTGAAAAAATGCTTTTGATGTCTTCTTTCTAAGTGAAGTTCACTTGACCGTCTGAAAGGACAACCCGTACGGGTATTTAACAGCGCGCACACCTTTTATCTGATATCGCTATCGCCTAAGATGAAATATTCTTGATGAGGTCATTTGTCAAATTATGACATTGCTCAATTCTAGATAATTTATTCTACTGTTATTCGGTTCTTATGAGATTTGTAAAATTGTTGTTAATTAATGCTATTTATTTATTCAAGCAGGAGATTTTAAGTGAGTGTGTGAGAACATTGTATACGCACTTAGGGAAAAGACACAATCTATATTACTTAACGATATTAGTTGAAACAAGCAGGCAACAATGTCGTTGTCTTTAAAACTAAGTAATTATGAGTAGATTAAAACAAAATCAAAGCATTGATAGTTTAATACAGAGTATTAATACTGTCGCACAGAGCCAGTGTTCTCTTTCGGAAAAAGACGTAATTGTCTTAAATGAAGCATTAAAAAGACTTCAGAATTTAAAACAAAAGAAAGGTAAAACAAATGAGCAAATTCTTGATGAAGTTGCTAAAATTATTGAATTACTAATTACTTTTTTTGTTTAGAAATTAGATTATGAGGTCAAGATGTAGAATTATCCGAACACTCCTTAAATTTTTTTATTCAAAAACACATGGATTTAGGTATTGTAATTAAAAATATGAGAAAGCAGAGGAAGTTAACTCAGAGTGAGTTCGCTTCTTTATGTGGTATAACACAGACGTATCTTTCACAAATTGAGGGTAATCATAAAGAACCTAATCTTTCTATTTTAAAAACTATTAGTGAAAAACTTAATATTCCTTTGCCAATTTTATTTTTTCAATCATTGACAGAGGAAGATATTCAGCCAAACAAGAGAAAAGCTTTTGAAATTATAAGTCCTTCAGTTAAATCATTAGTAAATGAATTCTTCTCCATTTAAAAAATATGAATTAAAAAAATTCTATTCGATTATTGGTTTCAAACAGCCTGAAGTAGAATTTATAGCTAATAATATGGACTCATATTATGATGAATGGATTGAGAAAAAGATTGACAAGAAAACTGGAGATTTTAAAAAATATAAAGATGGTACTGTAAAAGAGCGAATTATAAGACCTTCATTAAGAGAATTAAAAGTAATTCAAAGAAGAATAAAAGACAAAATTTTAGTGCCTATCGATTTGCCTTCGAATGTACATGGTGGTGTAAAGAAAAAAAGTAATGTAACTAATGCTAAACCACATCAAGGAAATAAGTACCAATTTACTACTGATTTACAGGAATTTTACCCTAATATAACATCTAAACGTGTTTATGATACTTTTTTAGAATTAGGTTTTTCGACTCATTTTGCTCACTGGCTTACTAAACTTACAACATGGAAATATGAATTACCTCAAGGAACTCCAACTAGTACACATATAGCTAATTTGGTATTTTTAAAAACGGATATGCAATTGATTGAGCTTTGTAATCAAAATAACATAACTTATACAAGATATGTTGATGATTTGACTTTCTCTTCTCAACAAGATTTTAGACATCTATTAAATGAAATCTTAGATATTGTAACCGCGAATGATTTTAAATTAAGTTATAGAAAAACTCATTATAAAGGGAATCAATTGATAACTGGAATTAAAGTGTTTTTGAACAAAATTGCTGCACCAAAGAAAATAATAGACAAAGCTAAGCTTGAAATAGATAATCCTCCTAGCCATAAACCTTACACAAATTATTTGGAAAATATAAAGAAAACAAACAGGTTTAAATAATTGATACAAAAAAGTCAGTTCTTGTAATAAATAATAACTCATTATGGATTTCCGTATCATGACACAAAAAAGTAGGCCTAACTTTCGCAATATTAATTATAAAAATAAATTTTTATGGCAAAAGTATCTCCATTTCACAGTGTAAAACAAACTGTGTATCACAACAACAGTAGTTGTACGGAAGGAAACAACATTGAGAAAGAAAATCTTAGACCAGGAACTGGAGGAAAGCCTCTTTGCAGTCGTTGTAGTAAACTTTAATTTATAGCCGCTCTAATAAAGCGGCTTTTTTATGGGTAGTTTTTATTTATAAGAATACTTTGGCATCAAAAATCTTCGCTATCACAAGGATATGTGAAAGAATCTAGACTTATAATCATTAATAATTTTTTCATTCTATTATCATTTTTATACTTTTGTTCTCTTCTTGAATATTGATTAATTTATTTGTAAGTAAATACCTATTTTAATTAAAAAAAGTATATCTTTACTTCGCAAAACAATCATAGGAGAAATCCTGAACTTTTTTAAAGTTAACATAAGCGAATACCTCGCCACGGTGAAGGAACGGGAAACTGTCCTAAATCATTCCTATGAATGTTTTGCACACCTAAAGTGAGGTATTTGTGTATCTAACATTTTCTATTATGCAAAAAGAAAATCAAAAAGCATCACACCAGGAGGTGGTGCCGTCCGTAGTCCGTTTCCTTTCCGACCTTTGGTTTGAGGGAGATTTTAAAGAACAGCCTTTGTACCTGCAGGAAATTTTCGAGTTAATGCTCGAAACCGAATTCGGCAATGATCAGGAGCTCCGGCAAAAAATGCTAAGCTGTATCAGAACCAGCAGGAATCTGGCAGAGACGTTGTCTCCGTTTACAGACGAGCAGATTCAGCAAGCCTTCCTGGCTGTAGCAGTTAAGGAGTAGAATTCCAATTTTACAAATACCACAAAGCCCCGCACGTACGGGGCTTTTTTTTTGTATTTTATTGCTGTGAGAAAGTTTATTTTGCTTTTCAATTTCTCACAGAAGTTGTGAGAAGCTGAATTTTTATTTTTGTTTTCTCACAGAAAGCGTGAGAAAGTTAATTTTTATTTTCGTTTTCTCACATATACTGATCACGCACTGTTGACGAATACCCGGATGTGATTTCTCCTCCGTCGAAATGACAAATCAGTGGGGATGCGGTATGTACTTTCTACCTTTTACACACAGCTTGTCATTCCGAGGCACGAGACTCGAGCGATAGCGAACAGACGAAGTAAATCGCATGCGCAAATCACGCACTGTTGGCGAATACCCGGATGCGATTTCTCCTCCGTCGAAATGACACCCATGTCTGGAATCTCTTCAGAAAAAACAAAGCAATGATTTGCTTTAATTGGCTTCTACCCCTTTCTAATACAGCATTTGGTCAAAAATACCCAGTTTCCGGTAGCTTGAAAAAATCACGGAAAGTGGGTATTGCGTCATTTTTATTTTTAAGCTTATTTCGTACGATACAATAATTTTTTATAAAAATAAATCTTACAAATGAAAAAAGAATTACTACTTCTGGTATTCCTCGTTTGCTTATTCTCCCATGCACAAACCCCTAAAATTGTGTTTGAATATGATGCTGCCGGCAATCAGACCAAAAGGTATTTGTGTTTAAAATGTCCCTCGGCAACGGGTAAAAGCGATCAGACAAAAGAAGCCGGGGCTTTGGTGGAGGAAAAGATAGTACCCTTTTCATCGCAAGAGGTTCTTTCTTATTATCCCAATCCGGTCAAAGAAGCTTTATACCTGAAATGGAAACAGCAGGAAAATAATGGGGTGACCTCCGTTCAGGTTTTTTCTTTTTTAGGTCAGGTTTTAGGAACCTATTCCGTTGGCTCAGGTGTCCATGAGCTGAGTCTCCCTTTTCAAAATTACTCCGGAGGAATTTATATCGTAGTGCTGTACTACAGTAATGGTTCTCAGAAATCTATTAAAATTATCAAAGAATAACGATATGAAAAATTTTTACTTTGTCCTTGTTTTTTTATTGGGTTTATTCGTCAATGCCCAGACAACACCAACAGGTTCTTCAACAGAAGTGGGTGTGACGGAAGGAGAATTGTCTGTTTCGCTTAGCGGTGCGGCTAATTACAAAATTCCGATTAAGGTACCACCCGGAATTAACGGTGTGGTACCCCAAATAAATTTATCGTACAATAGCCAGTCCGGAAACGGAGCTGCAGGCTACGGCTGGAATATCGGCGGTATTTCAACCATTACGCGCATCCCGTCAACCCGATTTCACAATGGCAATGCAGGCACGATTAATTATTCTATTTCAGATAATTATGCCTTAGACGGTCAGCGTTTACTGGTGAAAAACGGCGAACAATCACTTTACGGCCGAAACGGCACCGTATATGAAACGGAAAATTATTCTAATGTAAAAGTGACCTCCTATGGTGTCGTATCATCTAACCGTGATATCGGTCCGGAATTTTTTGTGGCAGAGTATCCGGATGGTTCCAAAGCGTATTATGGATACGAAAGAGGAAACAATTCTAATTCCCGCGGTGCCATTCATTATGCTATTACCTATTGGGAGAATGCCCAGGGGCTGAGGATTAGTTATTCCTATTTTCCGCATTATAACAATGCCCTGAATATTGCCTCTGTTAAATATGGTGCGAGAAATGATGGTACGGCTCCACATGAAATAAATTTTATTTATACCAATAAATTCAAACAGGAAATTCAGATCGTTGCCGGACTGCAAGTACGCGATGATTTGTTGTTAAGCAGTATCACTACGAAAAGTTCAGGAGTTGGTTTTCGCAATTATGTCCTGAGCTACGATCGTTCCTCGCTTGGCTATGAAAGATTAACTGCCCTTACGGAAAAAACAGGGGATAATGCTAAAAGCCTCAACCCAACCGTTTTCACCTATGCCGAAAATCAAACGGCCTATACACCGTCAATGGAACTGACCAGTACCGGTTTGAATAAATTTACCACAGAAGGTATTGCAAGAACCCCGTCAGGTGATTTTGACGGAGACGGTGAAAATGAGTTGTTACTTAGAAAAAATGGCATTACCCTGGGTAAAATAGCTGATGATTACTCCGTTCAGGAGGTTTCCAGTACCGGTTTATTGTCATTAGGACTTCCGACAGAAGAGTTTCCAAGAGGAATTATAAATGTGTTGGACAAGGACTTAAAAATCCCTAAAAACCAGAGATTTTATTCCCTTAATGTAAGTAACAGTGAAACAGATTACAGGTATAAGATTTTTAATTATAACCCCGATTCAAAAAAAGTGGTATTGGATTATGAAAGAATATTTCACTCCGGTGCAACAGTGGCACTAAGAGGAGAGAATCAAAATACCGGCGGATTATTTACGGGTGATTTTGATGGGGATAATTTAACGGACGTGATTCGCGTACATAATGAAGTGAATGGTGTCAGTCAGGTTGAATTTTTTAATTTTGACAGGAGAGTTACTTCAAATTGGGTAACCAACATCGGCTCTCTGGATATTGGAGTTAAAACGTTTAATCTGGTTCCTAATGTTTCTAACGGATTGGCCGTCATTACCGGTTCCTCAATTCTTGAACAAGGAGATATTAACGGCGATGGAAAAATGGATTTAATTCTTTTTAGGGGGGCTCCGTACAATGATATTAAAGGCTATACCCTAATAGAAGGTAAATTAGCAGAAATCATTAGCTGGAAACAGGACTTGCCGGGAGATCTTGGCAGCGGTTTTTTTCAGCAACATACGGCTAATATTAATACTACCATAATAGGAACAGGAATTCAAAGGTTTCCTGTTGTAATCGGTGATTATAATGGCGATGGTAAAAGTGATATTTTATTGGTGGCGCTTAAGAAAGTATTAATTGCTACAGCGGGTAAATATTTTATAGAGGAATTTTTGCCTGAATATTTTCCTGCGCTGGAATATCCGTATACGGTAAGTTTTATGGCAGTAGATTCCAATAATGACGGCAAGTCCGATATCGTTCGGTTAGAACCCAAAAGAACGGAATATAAAGAAAAATATACCGCTCCGGAAATATACCAATCCGGAGATAAATTTTATGTACGCTATGTACAGGCATACAATTACTACTACGATTATGGAATTAAAATCGACTCTTATTACAGACCCGGAGTCAATGCGGCTTCCTGGAATTCCTTTGGTTTTGACAAGATGCTTAAAACCTATAAAAACGATACCAATCCATCGGATGATAATGCATTCAATTATATGGTATTGGCTAACGTAAAGAAAAAAAATCCTTTAAAAACGGAATTGGTTCTGATTGGTGCAGCTGAAAATAAAGGGACTGCAAGAATTTCAGTTTTTTCCTGTACGAATTATATGTCAGATCAGCATTTACTAAAAAATATTACTTTAGGGAATGGAGTAGAGGAAAAAGTAACGTACAGTGCCTTAAAAAACGGGAATGGCGTTTATGAAGCAGGCAGCCCACAGCTTTATCCCAACCTGACTATTCAATACAGCCCGGAGTTTAAGGTCGTATCTCAAATCGATTATCCCAGTGATGGACAATCAAAAAAGGAATTTAAGTATTATGGTGCTATGCTAAATGTGGAAGGTTTAGGGTTTTTAGGTTTTCAGGCAACCATGAGAACCAATAGGTATGATCATGCTGACACTCCAATAATTTCAACTGTTTCCAAAAATAATTTTCTTTTAAGGGGGGCGAATGTTGAAAATTACAGCGTGGAAGGCATGGTATTGCCTTCTGCTGAAACGCCGGCATCTTTTATAGCACAATCGAAATTTAGATATAACAGACCGGAAGAAGCCTTACAGCCTAATAAAGTTTTTAAGCTTGTAAATATAGCAGCAGCTGATTTTGATGGATTGGCCGGGACCCGCACGGAAACCACAACAGAATATGATTTCTGGAATAATCCGGTAAAAATAACAAGTGTAGTAAAAGATGGAGCATTAGCTATAGTACAAAAAACAGAAACGAATATCGGGTATCAGAATCCTGTTGGATCTCCATACCTTGTGGGCAGGCCTAAAAGTAAAATGAAAACCATTTTTTACAACGGCGATGTGGCAACAAGCGAAGAAGTATATAGCTATAATCCGCAGCAATTACTTTCCCAGGTTAAAAAGAGGGCTGATGCCACCACCAGTTACATTACAGAAGACAACAGCTATGATTTATATGGGAATATCATTTCTAAAAAAATAACGGCAGGACCCAATTCCAGAGCTGCAGGCTGGGCGTATGACGCTTCGGGCAGGTTTCTGACAGCAAAAACAGATATGGAGTCCTTAAGAACCACTTTTGCGTACTATCCAAATGGCACGCTGAAAACAGAGACCAATCCGTACGGACAAACTTCAACATATGAGTATGACGCCTGGTTCCGAAAAATAAAAGCAACAAACTATCTGGGTAAGACCATCACTTATGCCTATTCAAACCTTATGTACAACACCATCATTACCGCAACCGCAGAGGATGGCAGTGCCACAATGGAAAGCTTTGACGGTTGGGGCAGAAAAGTAAGAGAAGGCAGTAAAAACATTGCCGGAAATTTCTCTTTCGTATATTATCTGTATGACATTTACGATCGACAGTATAAAGTAAGTGAACTCTATTTCGGAAACGTTCCGCGCCAATGGAACGAAACTAAATATGATAGTTACGGCAGGGTTACAGAAAACATTTCGTTCACCGGAAAAACCACCAAAATTACTTATTCCGGTTTGCGTACCACGGTAAATGACGGCACAAAGTCAAAAACGACAGTTAAGGATGCCATCGGAAATGTGGTTGCTGTAACCGATACTCCGGGCGGTACAATAAATTATAGTTATTATGCAAACGGTAATCTGAAAGAAACCGATTATGACGGCATAAAAACAAAAATACTTCAGGATAAATGGGGCAGGAAAACACAGCTTGACGACCCTTCTGCCGGTATCATTAAATATACTTACAATGACTTTGATGAACTTATTAAAGAGGAGAATAAAAACGGAATTACCACTTATAAATTAAATGCTTCAGGAAAGCCGGAAGAGAAAACAATTGCAGGACCAAAAACGGATTCCAAGACCACTTATGTCTATAATGCTGCGACAAAACTGTTAACGGGCAGTACCTTTACGGACTTTAAAAACGGAAGTACAACTATAAGTAATTCGTATGCATACGACAATTGGCAAAGAGTCAATAAAGTGATTGAAACGACTCCCTATGCCACTTTTACTAAAACTTTCGGGTACGATGCTTTTGGAAGAGTAAGCACGGAAACGTATACTGCGGCAACAGTTAGCGGTAAAACAAGTACCAAAACGATCACAAAAACTTATAAAAACGGAAGCCCTTACCAAATAAAGGACAATGCAACCGTGTTATGGCAAACGGACGATACAAGCCGATACGGATCATTACTTTCCGGCACCTTTGGCAATGGCATAAAAGTAACGAATTCTTATAATGATGAAGGCTATGTAAACAGTAAAGATTTTAGTTTAGGAACAACAAGCGTACTGAAACTGGAAACCTCTTTTGATGCTCAGACCGGAAATTTGAAAAATAGAAAAACCAGTCTTTTTGATTTCCCTGAGGACTTTAGCTATGATTCGTTAGACCGGCTTACGGCTATTGGTACCGGCGTACCATTTTTAAATAACACCTTCAGTACTTCCAGTACAGAAGGATATCAGTCAGAAAAAGGTACATTGAGTATTTCCGGAGGAAGGCTTGTTGCGGTCATCGCCAATACTGGTGTTGCGCTTAAAAAAACGTTAGCAACCGGAAAATCTATTGGAGATGAAATAACATTGAGTTTTGATTTACAAAAAGTGGTTGGTTTCGACCCTTTTATTGCTTACATCGAGGAACAGGATCCGGTAACGCTGAAAAAAAATAAAATTTTTAAAACAACAATAACTTCATCGACAAAGATAAACATAAGCCACAAGGTTAACCAATATACAGATTTAAGTTTAATAATAGAGAAAATGAGTGGTTCTATTCACAATGTAATTCTGATTGATAATGTGATAGGGAAAGAAAAAAGTACGATTGCCCAGGAATATGATGCCAAAGGCAGAATTACGTCAAATGAGCAGGGCACTTACAATTATCCAACAAGCGGAAAAGTATACCAACACTCGTCTGTTGACCTTACCCCAAAAGCCTTGCCTTATTATCAGGGCAAAGCCACTCAGATTATTACGTATAACACTTTTAATAGTCCCGATCAGATAGAAGAAGTGGGTCTGGAGAAAGTAAGTTTTAATTACAATGATCATAATGATCGAAGTACGATGTTTTACGGCGGAGTGCAGGATAAGCTCTTACGACCTTACCGAAAACACTATTCTGCTGACGGTACCATGGAGATTAAGGAAAATAAAACAACAGGAGCAGTTGAATTTACCACCTATATAGGAGGTGATGGTTATACGGCGCCTGTAGTATTAAGAAGTGATGGAGGAAGCAGTCAAAATTATTTATATTTACACCGCGATTATCAGGGGTCTATAGTGGCCATTACCAATCAGTCTGGAGTAATTGTAGAAAAGCGATTGTTTGATGCATGGGGTGGTGTACAAAACGTACAGAACGGAGCTGGTATGCCGCTATCGGGTTTAACCGTTTTAGATAGAGGGTACACCGGTCATGAACATTTGCAAAGTGTGGGTATCATCAACATGAACGGACGTATCTACGATCCTAATTTGCGTCGTTTTTTACAGCCGGACGACAATATTCAGGATCCGTTTAATACCCAGAATTACAATCGTTACGGCTATGTTTTAAACAATCCTCTTAAATATACAGATCCAAGCGGTGAATTTATAAACGTATTTTTGGGTTACCTTTTATCAGGATATATAATGGGGGCCTATGCCAGCGGAGGCGAGTTGAACCCTGCCAAATGGAATTCTTCGGCTTTTATTACTATTGGCGCAGCAGGGGCATCAGCGGGTGCCTCAGCAGTGGCAACAAATTTCACGAATAATTACCTGGATAATTATAATAAACCACCGGAACTGGGGATTAGTGCAGTGGATGTCCTTAACTTTTTTCCTAAAATTAATGATAGTTTTGAAAACGGTCTTAATCAAAGAGTGGTTGATGTTTATGATTTTTTTGACCATGAAGTTTCGAGTTCATCTTATTGGGCGAATACGATAACTGATTTTGGAAATGATGTTAAGAATGGCAGAAGCTTGTTCTTTAATGCCAGTGATGCGTATCAGTACGAGTTGTTTAATAATGCAGTAAATATGTCAGTGTACGATTGGGCATATACTGCTGGATACAGTGCTCCTGATATGGCAGCATCTTTTGCTGTTCCTTATGCTGCTGATGGAATAGTATCAAAGATTGGTAATGTAGGAATTATTGAGGAAATAGCTATTACTAGAACTTATACTAAGTCCAGTCTATCGCTAGGAAGAGAGATGCATGCTGCGTATAAAGCAAATTTAGCTGATAATATCACTAAATTTAAAGAATTTACTGGAATCAAAGGAATTCGACCTGATTTTGTAGATTTTAGTACAAGAACTATCTATGAGTTAAGCCTTACAATCCTAATCAAATAAAAGTAGGTACAAGGCAATTGTTTAACTATAAAGTTCATTTTGAAAAGAATTATGGAGGAGTTTGGAATACAGTTTTAGATCATTATTAATAATAACTGAATGGAAAAAAAAGAGTTATCTAATATTTTAAGTGAAGTACTTCTGCCTTTTGGCTTTAAGAAGAAAAGCGATTATTGGGTTTTAAATCAAGATATAATTATCAAAATTATTAATCTTCAAAAATCCCAATTTAATAATAGTTTTTACATTAATTATGGCTATGTATTAAAGTCAATTCCATTAACTGGAATGATGCATATTTACAATAGATTAACCTCGTCAAACATTGAAGAGAGAAATTGGATTTTGGAACTATTAAATCTTGAAAATGATATTTCAATCAATGAACGGACTACTGAGTTAAAAAAGATATTGCTCGAAATAATAATTTCCAGCATGCAGATTATTAATACCGAACAAGATTTAATAAATGAATTAAAGAAGAGGCCTCATTTAAATGATGTTCCACTGAACGTAAAAGAGCATTTAAATTTGATGGAATGATTGTAATGCAATATCAAAAATTAAAAATTCCGGTGACAAGGTTTTGATAGACTCATAAAAAATAATGGAAATTACAACCGTTACGGCTATGTTTTAAACAATCCTTTAAAATATACCGATCCTACAGGTGAATTTTGGACCATATTTGCGGGTTACCTTTTGTCAGGATATATAATAGGTGCCTATGCCAGCGGAGGCGAATTAAACCCTGCCAAATGGAATTCTTCGGCTTTTATTACTATTGGCGCAGCAGGGGCATCAGCAGGAGCCTCAGCAGTGGCGACAAACTTGACCAATAATTATTTGGATAATTATAATAAACCTCCGGTACTGGGATTTAGTGCTGTAGGGCCGGGGAATGATATTCACTCTTTTGTAGGTAGTACTAGTAGTGTAGGAGCACTGGTAAATGATAATAACTTAAATTTAGGTAATTGGTACGAGACCGGCGGTCGAGCGAATTGGGCTTTTGGGACTGCTTCTGCGATAGGAATCGTTAAAGGAAGTCTAAACTCAGAGCGAATGTATGCTGAAGGTATCAGAAGAGGGCTTTCTGGAAATTATCCGCTAACAGGAAGAAACCTTAGTTTGTTTAGAGAGGCTCCAATGACGAAAGCTACAATTCCGATATCGAAAGTGGGGGCATGGGGAGGTATATTAGGTAATGCCTCGTTTGGAGCAGGTGTTTCAATGGACTTAGTGGGTATAAGGATTTATATGAAAAATCCAAATTCTCCCAATGCTGTTCATCCGGCAAAAGCTGTATTAAATACAATTATGGGAGCTATGGGAAACTGGGGAGGGACTATTGGTGCTATTCCTTCTACACTTTATTTTGGCATAGATGCTTTTTATCCGAAAGGCTGGGGGGATTAGCAATAGATCAGGAAAGTTTATATCAAGATAACAGAGCTATTAATCCAAATTATCAGGCCTTTCCGGGTGCAATGAAACTATAAATATTATGAAATTTATCAAGAAAAGTTATTATTATTTTTTCTACAGGATTTACCGTTCTATAGAATTTACTTCAGAATTATCAGGAGGGAAGTTCCTAACATTTTTTAAGGCGGGTGTTGTTATGATTGCTTTAGAAATATGGATATTTTTTTCATTTGGTAATTATTATACTATTTGTACAAAAACGTTTGTGGAAATTACCTTTTCAATGCCGATTATATATATACCGTTATTAATTATTGTCGGGTTTAATTATTTCACATTAGACTATAAAGATAATTGGAAAAAATATAATGTCGAATTTGCCAATTATTCTAAGAGAAAAAATAGAATTGGAGGCTGGATTGTATTTGGAATAATTTTAATCATAATATTTAATTTGATTTTTTCATTTTATTTAATGAGTCAGGTAGATTGGAACCAATATCGTTAAAATTGTATAAACCACACCCGATCGCCCGGATATCCAAAACGATATCCGGCAGTCTGGGTGGGATTAGGAATAGATTAGGAAAGATTATATAGAGAAAAACAAAGCTATAAATCGGAATTACTAAGCCTTTCCGGGTGCAATGAAACTAAAAATATCATGAAATTTATAAAGAAAAGTTATTACTATTTTTTCTACAGGATTTACCGTTCTATAGAGTATACTTCAGAATTATCAGGAGGAAAATTTCTTACATTGTTTAAAGCAGGTGCTGTTATGATTGCCTTAGAAATATGGATATTGATATCACTTAGTGCTTACTATGCAATTTATACAAAGACATTTATAGGACTTTCTATTTCAATGCCTATTGCAATATACCATTAATGATAATAATAGCTTTTAATTATCTAACAATAGAGTATAAAGATAATTGGAAAAAATATAATGTTGAATTTGCCAATTATTCTAAGAGAAAAAATAGAATTGGAGGCTGGATCGTATTTGGGATAATTTTGCTTGTAATCAGTAATTTGATTTATGCATTCTATTTAATGGGTGAAGTAGATTGGAGTAAGTATCGTTAAAATTGTATAACTCTCTGTAAAATTGACTACTAAAAAAGGGAATATTGTCGGCTTAGCTTTGGACAATTGGCTGGAATATCTTGGTCCTTGGCTAACAAATACTGAGGCATATAACAGTTTCTTTTTTGGTAAAAATTCATCAGTTTATCAGGAGAGAGCAAGAACTAACGGCTGGTATGAGAGCCAAATTTTTAAAGATTAAATATTATGAAGATATATAAATTAATTTACTATCATTTTTTTCTTAAAAGTCAAAAGAAAAATAACGATCCTGAAGTTCCAGTGTATTTAATGCTATCAATTATACAGACAAATAATTTTCTAACTATAATTAATATCATACTCATTGTTTTAAATATCAATAATATATATGATATTAGAAAAGTTGCTATTATAGGACCAATCATATTTTGTTTTATTAACTATTACTATTTCTCTAAAAAAGGGAATGGACAAATTATAATTAGAGATAGTACCTATAATATTGGTAAATATTCCTTTCTATTATATTTATATATCATTATGTCTTTACTATTACTTATTGTGACATATTATTTTTATGTAGAATTTTAAAATTAACATTATTAGATAATAGTTTCTTTTTCTGAAAAATTCATCGACTTATAAAGCGCAGAGCAGGTTTAACAACTGGTATGAAAGTAAGATTTTTAAAGATTAATATTATGAAAATTTATAAGTATATCTATTATCATTCAGTTTCGCAAAGTTCTAAAAAAAATAATGCGCCGGAATTTAATGCATATAGTCTTCTGTCTTTTACGCAAACGAGCAATTTAGTAACTCTTGTAAATATTATATTAATTATCACAAGAATAAAAATTAATTATGATTTACGTTTAGTTGCAATTATTTGCCCTACACTATTTTATGCTGTGAATTACTATTATTTTACGAAGAAAGGAAAGGGTTCAATAATTATGAAGGATTGAAGTTACTGTTTAGGTAAATATTCTTATTTTCTCAATTTATTTACCTACTCGTCATTTATATTTGTTGTTATATCTTATTTCTTTTATAAGGAATTCTAACAACATTGAACATAGCTATTGAAATGTGCCATGAGAATTTACAAATATATTTATTACTTTTTTTATATAAAAAGCTCTAAAAAGAATGCAGTGCCTGAAATCCCGGTATATACTATGCTGTCTTTTATTCAGACGAGTAATCTAATAACAATTACTAATATCATTATGTTAATTACAAGACTTAATATTAATTACGATGTTAGAAAAATTGCTCTTGTCGCACCAATTTTATTATATTTTCTGAATTATTATTTCTTCACTAAAAAGGGTAATGGTGAAATTATAATTAAAGATGAAACTTATTCATTAGGAAAGTATTCTTTTTTGCTTGATGTTTTTGGTTTTGGATCTTTTCCTTTGGCAGTATTAACCTATTACTTTTATAGGGAATTTTAAGGGGTTATTGTTTGTTAAATTATTAGCTATCATGTTTTTAGTTTAAAGATATTATTGTGAATATTTATTGTCATACGAAGTCAGGAGACTTCATATGACAATACTTCGGAGAACCGAGTTTGAAATTAATATAATGATGGATGTTTAAATTTATAGAGCTTATTTTTATTTTCTTTTCAAAAATTTATATTTTCTTTTATAAAGAGAAATCAAATTATTGGAAAATATTTCCAATAGTAATCATGTCAACAATTTTGATGATTAATATTGAAATTGTTTTACTTCAGTTTTTTTATTTGAATAATTATTATGCCCTTTTTATAATACTACCTTTAATACTCTTGAATGTTTTTTTCAGGAAAAGAGATTATAATTGGGGCAAATCAATATTCAATATCACTAACGCAAAAAGTTACTATCAGTACAATTATAATTGTCGATTTTATTATTATGGGCATTTTGTTAAATCTATCACGGAGTGCTTATATAGCTTCTCACTAATGTAATAATCAATAACAAAACCTCTCCTTGTTTCCTTAATAGCAATTCTATACTTGTATGGATTGGCTAAGTAATTTCAGCATTTTATGTATGTTGAGGTTTTTGTTCCATAAGCCTTCTCCCAATAGCGATCAGGATCGCAGGGTGACAATTCGGTTAAATTCCACTAAAAAAAATCCCAAATTCCAACTCTTCGGCTTCGCTCAGGGGACAATCGTAAAAAAACCTTTGAACCTCTGAACCTTTGCTTCTCTGTACCTATTAAAAGAACCTAAAAAAAAACTATTTTTGTAATTCATTTTCAGGTCATAAATAATGTCAATACTTAAGGATTTAGAACAATTATCAGCATCGTTTGAAGGAACACTTTTATACGATGATCTTCATAAAACACTTTATTCGACCGATGCTTCGGTGTACCGGATCAAACCCAAAGCGGTTGCATTGCCTAAAACCAATGAGGATATTACAAAGCTGATTCGCTTTGCGGCAAGACACCAGGTTTCGATAACGCCCAGAACAGCCGGAACATCCCTGGCCGGACAAACGGTTGGCGACGGAATTGTGGTCGATGTTTCTAAGAACTTTACCAAAATCCTGAATTTTGATCCCATTCAAAAAACCGTTACGGTGCAGCCCGGTGTGATTCGCGACGAACTGAATTTGTTCCTGAAACCGCATGGCGTATTTTTCGGACCTAATACTTCGACTTCCAACCGCTGCATGATTGGCGGGATGGTCGGGAATAATTCTTCGGGAACGACTTCGATCCGATACGGAGTGACACGCGATAAAATTGTGGAGATTAAAGCGATTCTGAGCGATGGTTCTGAAGTTGTTTTTAAGGAACTGACTTCGGCTCAGTTTATTGAAAAAACCAAAGGCGATACTTTAGAAAATAAAATATACAAAAGCGTTTACGACGAATTGTCTGTAAAAGCAACACAGGACGAAATTGTAAAGGAGTTTCCGAAACCGGAAATTCACCGCAGAAATACCGGTTATGCCGTCGATATTTTGCTCAAATCGGATTTGTTTGGCGGAACGGAACCTACCATAAACCTGGGGAAACTGCTTTGCGGCAGCGAAGGGACGCTGGCCTTTACCACCGAAGTTACGCTGAAGGTGGATGATTTGCCACCGGCAAATAATATTATGGTAGTGGCGCATTACCACAGCATTCACGAATCGCTGGAATCGGTTGTGGTCGCTATGAAACACCATTTGTATACCTGCGAAATGATCGACGATACGATTTTGGATTGTACCAAAACGAATCGCGAACACATTAAAAACAGGTTCTTTTTGGTGGGTGAGCCCAAAGCGATTATGATGTTTGAAGTGGCATCGAATGATCCTGAAGATGCCGAAAATCAGGCCAATGCCCTGGTGGCCGATTTAGAAAAAAATAATTTTGGTTACGCACTTGTAAAAATTTACGGAGCCGATATAGATAAAGTAAACGAACTCAGAAAAGCCGGATTAGGACTTTTGGGAAGTATTGTAGGCGATAATAAAGCAGCCGATTCTATTGAAGATACGGCGGTTGAGGTCAACGACCTGCCGGAATACATTGCGGAGTTTTCGGCAATGATGCTGAGCCACGGTCAGGAAGCGATTTATTATGCGCATGCCGGTGCAGGAGAATTGCACTTGCGTCCGGTTTTGAATCTGAAGAAAACATCGGACTTAAAATTGTTTCGAACCATTGCGACCGATGTGGCAATTTTGGTCAAAAAATACAGAGGTTCGCTAAGCGGTGAACACGGTGACGGAATCGTTCGCGGTGAATTTATTCCGTTTATGATTGGGGAAACCAATTATGAACTGCTGAAAAGAATCAAATTAGCGTTTGACCCGAATTCGGTTTTGAATATCGGCAAAATTGTTAACGCCTTAAAAATGGACGAAAACCATCGTGTAGTTTCCGGAAGGGAAGAGCCGGATATTAAAACGTTTCAGGATTTCTCAGACAGTTTGGGGATTTTGCGTGCGGCCGAAAAATGCAACGGATCGGGGGATTGCCGAAAATTGCCGTCGGCAGGAGGAGCGATGTGTCCGAGTTATCGTGCGACAAAAAATGAAAAAGAAACCACGCGTGCCAGAGCCAACGCATTGCGTGAATACCTGACGTATTCGGAGAAAGAAAACAAATTTGACCAGAAAGAATTATACGAAGTTTTTGAATTGTGCGTAAGCTGTAAAGCGTGTGCCAGCGAATGTCCGAGTAATGTAGACGTTGCCACTCTGAAAGCCGAATTTTTATACCAATACCAAAAAGCAAACGGATTCTCGACGCGAAACAAAATTTTTGCGCACAATGCCAAACTGAATAAAATGGGAAGTATTTTTCCGTCGATCACGAATTTCATTTCGAATCAGTCGCTGGTGAAGAAAAGCATGGGTATTGCGCCGGAAAGACAGGTTCCGTTGCTGGCGAAAAAGACTTTTAGAAAATGGTACGACAATCAGAAAAAGCAAAACCATGATTTCCCGAACGGGCAGGTGTATTTGTTTAATGATGAATTTACCAATTATTACGACGTGAATATTGGTATTGACGCTTTCGAATTGTTGACAAAGTTAGGGTATGAAGTTTTGGTTGTGGATCACGAAGAAAGCGGCAGAACCTATTTGTCGAAAGGATTTCTGGAAGAAGCCAAAAAGATCGCCAATACAAACGTTGGTATTTTTAAGGATTTAATTTCCACAAAAGCGCCATTAATTGGGATTGAACCATCGGCAATTCTGACTTTCAGGGACGAATACCTGCGTCTGGCCGATGATAAGGAAGCGGCTGAGAAGTTGTCTCAGAGTGCTTTGACCATAGAGGAATTCTTTAAAAGAGAAATTCTTGACGGTAAGATTACAGCGGAGTCATTTTCGGAAGAAAAAAGAGAAATCAAAATTCACGGACACTGTCATCAGAAATCACTGAGTTCTGTAGAAGCGACTTTTGCGATGCTGAATTTACCGACGAACAATGTAGTTACGATTTATAATTCAGGCTGTTGTGGAATGGCAGGTTCTTTCGGATACGAAAAAGAGCATTATCAGGTCAGTATGCAAATGGGCGAGGACACTTTGTTTCCTAAAGTGCGTGCCACTGCTGAAAATGTAAAGATTGCAGCGGCCGGAACCAGCTGCCGTCACCAAATTTTTGACGGAACCAGCAGGGAAGCCCAACATCCGGTAAGTATTCTGAAAAGCTGTCTGAAGTAGCAGAATAACCACGGATGACACTGATCAAACTGATTAACACGGATTAACACGGATTAACACGGATTAACACGGATTAACACGGATTTTTATCCGCGAAATCTGCTAAATCTGCGGGAGAAAATTTTAGCACTCTCTATAGTCTGTGAATGTAAAAATACTCCCGCAGATTTGGCAGATTTAGCAGATTTAGCAGATTTAGCAGATTTTTTTTGGCAAAGTCTAAAGATATACCCGCGTTGGTCTATTTTATCGGTTAGATCGTTAGGTAAAAGAATAACCACGAATGACGCAGATTAAGCGGGTTAACACGGATTTTAATCTGCTGAATCTGCAAAATCTGCGGGAGTTTTAATCTGCAGCAAAAACAATCAGCGTAAACCTGTTTAATCCGTAAAACCCGCGTGCCATAAAAAACAGGTTCCGGAAATTAAAACAATTTGTGTTGAAAAAAATCGTGCTAAAACAAAATCGTTTTATATATTTGATTTCAGGATAAAATTTGCATTATTTGCAAAATAAAAGCATAAAGTTAGAATTATATTAATTTTTAATCGTAAAACCATATATGGCATTTTCAAGTTTATTTCGGAAAAAAACCGTACAGGATATCCTGAAGCAAGTTGCAAAAAACGAGGCAGACGGTCATAATGCTTTAGGAAAACACTTAACAGCACGTGATTTAACTGCTTTTGGTATTGCTGCAATCGTTGGTGCAGGAATTTTTAGTACAATCGGTAAAGCCAGTGCCGACGGAGGACCAGCAGTAATCTTCTTGTTTCTTTTTACAGCAGTTGCCTGTAGTTTTGCGGCATTTGCCTATGCAGAATTCGCATCGATGGTGCCGGTTTCAGGAAGTGCCTATACCTATTCGTATGTAGCTTTTGGAGAAATAATAGCCTGGGTAATTGGCTGGGCGCTGATTATGGAATATTCGGTCGGAAATATAACCGTCGCCATATCGTGGAGTGATTATTTTACAGGACTCCTCGCCAGCGGAGGTATTCAGCTCCCGCAATGGGTTCAGATGGATTACCTAACCGCTTCAAACGGATTTGATAACGCAACAGCTTTAATGCACAGCGGAAAAGCATTCGCAAATTTAGAACCCGCTTTACAATCGGCTTACACGGCCTGGACGACGTCACCGGTCTTATTTGGTTCGTTTCACTTTGTGGCCGATCTTCCTGCTTTATTAATCATTATCTTAATTACCGCATTGATCTACCGCGGAATGAAAGAATCCCGTAACGCCAGTAACGTCATGGTTGTGGTAAAACTTTGTATTGTACTTTTGGTAATTGCGGTAGGTGTATTTTATGTAGACACGGCCAATTGGGATCCGTTTGCACCAAATGGTGTAAGTGGGGTTCTAAAAGGAGTTTCAGCCGTATTTTTTGCTTATATAGGTTTTGATGCTATTTCTACAACGGCAGAAGAATGTAAAAATCCACAGCGTGATTTACCACGCGGAATGATGTGGGCGATTATTATCTGTACGATTTTATACATTGCCATTGCTTTGGTGCTGACCGGAATGGTAAGTTATAATCAGTTAAATGTGGGTGATCCGTTAGCCTTTGTATTCGAAAAATTAGACCTGAAATGGATGTCCGGAATTATCGCCGTAAGTGCTGTAATTGCTATGGCGAGTGTTTTACTGGTTTTCCAGATGGGTCAGCCGCGTATCTGGATGAGTATGAGCCGTGACGGATTGTTGCCAAAACGTTTTTCAAAAGTGCATCCGAAATATAAAACACCTTCTTATGCGACTATCGTAACCGGTTTTGTAGTTGCGGTTCCGGCTTTGTTTTTAAATCTTACTATGGTAACAGATTTATGCAGTATCGGAACTTTATTCGCCTTCGTTTTGGTTTGCGCGGGGGTTTTGGTTTTACAAAATAAACCGGAGATACCAAGAGGAAAATTCAAGACGCCTTATATCAATTCACAATATATCATGCCGGTTTTATTAATCATCGGATTGGTTTTTGCTTTTGGATATAATAAAAAAGCCACCATGAGTTTTATTACGAACGAAACTCAAATCAATAGTTCAGCGGACATTATTACTTCACTGGATAAAAACGATTCTGAAAAAGTATTCCATTATTTAAAAAGCATTGATGTTCAGAATAAAACTGCCGAAACATCAGATTTAGAACATTTGTTAGGGCAATATCAGTCGGATGATGCGAAATATGCTGAGGTTGTAAAAGGCTTGCCAATAGATGACTCCTTAAAATACGAAAGCGGATTTAGCTTATTCAAACACAAAATTCCAATGTGGATTTTCTTATTTGTTCTGGCTGGATTAACCGTTTGGGCTTTCAGACAAAAATTATCATTAATTCCGCTTTTAGGTTTGATCTGCTGCTTGTATATGATGGCTGAATTAAGTGTCTGGAACTGGATTTATTTTACGGTTTGGTTGCTTATAGGGCTTTGTATTTACTTTGGCTTTAGCCGAAAAAACAGTAAATTGAATTTTATTGAAGAGACTGGAAACTAAAAAAATAGAAGTAAAAAGTTATAGGTAAAAAGCCGTTCTGAATCTCAATCAGAACGGCTTTTTTTGGTTTTTTTTTTGCCACTGATTAAAAGATTCGCGCCGATTTTTAATCTTTTTAATCTTTCCATCTGTGGCTAAAGCTTTTTTTTGACCCACAGGTTTTGCGGGATTAAACAGGTTTACACGTTTTTTGCTACTGATTAAAAGATTCGAGCAGATTTTTAATCCCTTTAATTCTTTATCCCGATAGCTATCGGGAGTGGCTAAAACTTTTTTTTGGCACGGGGTTTTTCCTTTATACATAAAATTATTTTATATAAAAATATTCTTGCATATTACCGCAACAAATTTTTCCCTTAATTTGCCGACGGTAAATTTTAAACTTAATTTTAATACATGAATTTTCTTAAAAATATATTTGGAAAGAAAGAGCAAGCTATAAAATCATACGGCGATTTCTGGGATTGGTTTTTAAAGCACGAGAAAGAGTTTTTTCAAGTGGTACAGAAAGGCGATACTATACATAAGGATTTCTTTGAGTTACTATCTCCAAAACTGGACGAAATTCATGATGGCATTTATTACCTGACCGGAATGCTCGACGATCAAACTGCTGAACTGATCCTGACACCGGACGGAGCAATAAAAAATATTTATGTGATTGAAGAGTTTATTAATGCCGCCCCTAAAATTGAAGGCTGGACATTTACGGCTCTGAAGCCAGCATCAGATATTAAAGATGTTAGTATCAATTATGAGGGCTTTAAATTTAATTCAAAGAATTTAAAATTTTATCCCAATTTGCATAAAAATTATCCGGATGAAATTGATCTGACGATTGTTTATGATGATTTTACAGAGGATAAAAAAGCTGCGGCAGCCAATGGAGTTTATATTTTCCTGGATAATTATTTAGGTGAATTGCATGCCGTTACTTTAATAGATAATATGAAAGTAGTCGGAAACGAAGGTACTTCGGAAGAGTTAATTCCGATAGAAAAATTAAAGGATTATTTAATCTGGAGGGAAAAAGAATTTGTTGAAAAATATGAAGGAATCAGGCACAATACTGAAAATGATGGTTATGCAAATTTTGAAGGAAAAAGAAATGAGGGTGGAATTGTTTTAGCACTAATCAACACAACAATCTTAGAATGGGATAAAAAAGCTTCCCATCCCTGGATTTTTATTATATCAATTCCATTTAAGATTGTTGATGAAAGCGGTTTGCCTGATCGCGAAACTTATAAGCTGTTAGATGAAATTGAAGATGAAATTAGCGCTGAGCTGAAAGATTTAGAGGGTTATTTAAATATTGGAAGAGAAACAGCAGATGGTAAAAGAGAGATCTTTTTTGCCTGTAAGGAGTTTAGAAAACCGCCAAAAGTTTTAGATACCATAATCAAAAAGTACAGTCAGACTCCTGAAATAAGTTATGACATTTATAAAGACAAGTATTGGCAATCGTTCAGGCATTACGAACAAAACTAAATAAAAAAAAGCCATTCTGGATTATTTCCAGAACGGCTTTTTTTTTGGGTGTTTTTTTGCCACGAATTGCACGAATTTTCGCGAATTATTTTTTCTGCCACTTTTTTGGCACGCTGTTTTTTACAGGGTAAAACGGTTTATATGTTTTTTGCCACTGATTAAAAGATTCGCGCCGATTTTTAAATCTTCCAATCTGTGGCTAAAACTTTTTTACGCCTGGAGTAATGAACTATTTTAATTCGCGAAAATTCGTGCAATTCGAGGCAAAAAACAAACTATTCCAATTTTACAAAATCCCAAGCTCGACCATACAGGCTTTCATCATCTCGTAAGTACGCTGAATATCATTGTCTAAGCCAATAGAGAAACGAATTAAACCATCCGTCAGTCCCATCTCTGCCTGTTCTTCCAGTGGAATCTCGCTGGAAGTCGAAGTTCCCGGTGCGCTAAACAGCGTTTTGTAAAAACCTAAACTCACGGCCAGGTAACCTAAATTTCTGGCCTGCATTAATTCCATTAATTCATTGGCTTTATCAAGAGTGCCCACATCAATTGTCATCATCCCTCCAAAACCATATTCCGGATTAATCATTGTTTTATACAATTCATGACTCGGGTGACTTTTTAATCCCGGATAAACTGTTTTTAAACCGTCGGCTTCAAATTGATCGGCGAGAAAATGAGCATTATGACTGTGCTGTTTCACACGGATATGAAGAGTTCGAAGATTTTTCATGACACTCGCAGAACGTAAACTGTCCATAGTCGGTCCCAGAAGCATGCTCGCGCCACTATTTACATTTTTCAAAGAATTGATAAACTCCTTAGAAGCACAAGTCACACCGCCCACCGTATCGCTGCTCCCGTTAATATATTTCGTTAAACTATGAATTACAATATCGGCACCCAGTTTTGCAGGAGAAACGGACAAAGGCGAAAACGTATTGTCAACCACTAATTTCAGATTATGCTTTTTTGCAATTTTGGCCAGGCCGGCAATATCGGCCACTTCCAATAACGGGTTGCTTACGGTTTCGCAATACAGCACTTTTGTGTTGGGAGTAATGGCAGCTTCTACAACATCTAATTTTGTAATGTCCACAAAACTGGTTTCAATGCCAAAACGAGGCGTAAAATTTTTCAGAAAAGCATACGTTCCGCCATAAATGGTTCTGCTCGAAACGATATGATCTCCCGCGCCGCACAACTGTAATAACGTAGGCGTAATGGCACCCATTCCCGAAGCCGAAACGTTTGCTGTCTCCGTACCTTCCATAGCGGCCAAAGCCTGGTCCAGGTATAAGTTACTGGGCGAGGAGTGACGTGAATACAGGTAACAGCCTTCCATATTGCCTTCAAAAGTATCAAACATAGTCTTGGCAGAAAGAAAAGTATACGTCGATGAATCTGAAATCGACGGATTCACACCGCCAAATTCACCAAAATATTGTAAATCCTGAATCTTGTCTGCTGGGTTAAAGTCTTTCATAGTTTTTTTGAGTTCTATTTATCGTTTTTATAATTGCCATTGAAATTTGTAATTGTCATCCTGAGCGAAGTCGAAGGATAAGGACCTATTCCAGCTTTTCGTTTCAAGTCCTCATAAAAAATGCAAGTTTCTAATGTTCCAAAAAGAGCTTCCGCTGGTCGCTTTTTTAGAACAGGAAACTTTTGCCTTTTTTATTCCGGGCTTTACTCTTCAATCTGGGCTAGGGCTCTTGTTTTCACAAGAAATACAGGTCAAAATAACAGTTTATCAGAAAAATAATCAATGATGTGATTCGTAATTAGATTTTAAAACTATTTATAGTTTTAAATAAAGATTATTTATCTAAATTTGATTAGTAAAACCTAAATCAATAGATTTTCTTTCATCTCCAAAAAACAATAAAATGACTTTAGACGCCACCGATAAAAAACTCCTCGTTTTATTACAAACCGACAGTAAAAAGACAACCAAAGAATTGTCCCTAAAACTCAATCTCTCTGTAACGGCGGTTTACGAACGAATTAAAAAATTGGAGCGCGAAGGAATTATCAAAAACTACGTGGCTTTGGTCGATAAAACCAAAATCGACAAAGGATTTGTAGTTTTCTGCCATCTAAAACTCATTCAGCACACCAAAGAATTCCTGACCAAATTTGAAAGCGAAGTCATTAAACTAAACGAAGTTTTAGAATGCCACCACGTAAGCGGCGATTACGACTACATCCTCAAAGTATTGGTAAAAGACATGGAAGCCTACCGCGAATTCCTCGTAACAAAACTTACAAGTTTACAACACATTGGCAGTACACAAAGTATGTTTATGATTAGTGAAGTGAAGAATTCTACGGTTATTTTTTAAGGTTCTGAGTTGCTGAGGTTCTGAGGTTCTGAGTTTTTAGTTACAAAGGTTCAGAGTTGCAAAGGTTCAAAGGTTTTTTAGTTTCAGGTTAAAACTTGCGTCTTTGCGACTTTGCGTGAAAAAAACTGGGATACTGAGTTTTTAGGTTCATAGGTTCAGAGAGACAAAGCTTCAAAGGTTTTTCATGAATCGTCACATTTAAAAGGAGACGCTAAAACTATACCTTACAAATAACAAAAATCTGCTTTATCTGCTAAATCTGCGAGATTAAAAAAGAAAAACTTACCGAACCTTGCGTAAACTTCTTAAAGCTCTTTGCGGTAAAACCGACAACTTAAATTTCACACAAAAAACATTGAGATTTAAACTTTAAACAAAAGTTTATTCCTTAATTTTGTATCGCTAAAAATAAAACAGACAAACTATGAGTTCATTTGACGTAGTCATTATAGGTTCAGGACCGGGCGGATATGTATCAGCAATTCGTTGCGCACAATTAGGTTTCAAAACAGCAATAGTAGAAAAGTACACCTCTTTAGGAGGAACCTGCCTTAATGTAGGCTGTATTCCATCAAAAGCATTATTGTCTTCTTCTCACCATTATGCAGAAATTGCACATTTTGCCGATCATGGAATTGAAGTTTCCGGAGAGGTAAAAATCAATTTAGAGAAAATGATTGCCCGTAAACAAGCAGTTGTAGATCAAACCGTGGGCGGAATCAACTACCTGATGGATAAAAATAAAATTACGGTTTTTAATGGTTTAGGTTCATTCGTAGACGCGACTCACATTGCAGTAGCTAAAGCAGACGGAACTTCAGAAACTATCGAAGCAAAATATACTGTTATTGCAACAGGTTCAAAACCATCTTCTTTGCCATTCATTACAATTGATAAAGAAAGAATTATTACTTCTACAGAAGCTTTGGCTTTAAAAGAAGTTCCAAAACACTTAGTTATTATTGGCGGAGGCGTTATCGGTATCGAATTAGGACAAGTCTATTTACGTTTGGGAGCACAGGTTTCCGTAGTAGAATTTATGGACAGAATCATTCCGGGAATGGATGCTTCTTTGTCTAAAGAACTGACTAAAGTATTGAAAAAACAAGGAATGAAGTTCTATGTTTCCCACAAAGTAAAATCAGTAGAAAGAAACGGTGATGCTGTTGTTGTTCAGGCTGAAAATGCAAAAGGAGAAACAATTACCCTTGAAGGAGATTACTCTTTGGTATCTGTTGGTCGTCGTCCTTATACAGACGGATTAAACGCTGACAAAGCCGGAGTTAAAATTTCTGACAGAGGGCAAGTTGAAGTAAACGATCATTTACAAACGAATGTTCCTAACATTTACGCAATCGGAGATGTTGTTCGTGGAGCAATGCTGGCGCACAAAGCAGAAGAAGAAGGAACTATGGTTGCTGAAATCTTAGCAGGTCAAAAACCACATATTGATTATAACTTAATCCCTGGTGTTGTCTACACCTGGCCGGAAGTTGCTGCCGTTGGACAAACGGAAGAGCAGGTTAAAGCTTCAGGAACAGAATATAAAGTTGGAAGCTTCCCGTTTAAAGCCTTAGGCCGTGCCAGAGCGAGTGGAGATTTAGACGGATTCGTAAAAATTATTGCGGATGCTAAAACAGATGAGGTTTTAGGTGTTCACATGATTGGAGCCCGTACAGCAGATTTAATCGCAGAAGCAGTTACTGCAATGGAGTTTAAAGCTTCTGCCGAAGATATTTCAAGAATGAGTCATGCACACCCAACTTTTGCTGAAGCCGTAAAAGAAGCAGCATTAGCCGCAACAGACAACAGAGCATTACACGTATAATTTTTACGTAAAATATATTTGGCCGCCGGAATTTACATTCTGGCGGTTTTTTTTTGTTTTGTAATGTATTGATTCGTAACTTTATAATATATAAAAATCAAAAATAATTCTGTAAAATGATTTGTGGATTGTGGTGTTAGCTTTGTGAAAATATAAAAGACAACATCATGAAAAGTAAATATATAGCTCCGCTTTTGTTAGGAGCTGGAATTGCGTTTGCACTTTATTCCTGCGGTTCTACTATTCCGGACAAAGCAGCGGCCGTCACTAATTTTGACAAAGCAAAATATCTTGGCAAGTGGTATGAAATTGCGAGATTGGATTTTAAATATGAAAAAGGTTTGAACAATGTTACGGCAGAGTATTCTCTGAATGATAACGGAACCATAAAAGTGGATAACAGGGGCTATGATGTCAAAAAAGACAAGTGGGAACAGAGTATCGGGAAAGCCAAGTTTGTCAAAAAGGACAATGTTGGTATGCTTAAGGTCTCATTTTTTGGTCCTTTTTATGCAGGTTATAATGTCATTGCAGTTGAGGATAATTACAAGTATGCACTTGTTGCAGGAGAAAGCCTGAAATACATGTGGATTCTTTCCAGGGAAACCACGATTCCTGAAAGCGTAAAAGCCGATTTCCTGATCAAAGCCCGCGAAATAGGTTATACCGTTTCAGATCTGGTTTGGGTAAAACACGACAAAGACACTAAAAAAACAAACCCGACGATTTAAAAAATCAGTCGGGTTTTTTATTTGTAATGGAAAAGGATTTATACAGTGAAAACACTTTTATAATTATGCCAATATCTGTAAATCAGGAATATATTAGCTAAAAACAGTAATCCTGCAATAGGTAAATGTTCCGGTGACATGAAATAATTGATAAACAGGATGTTGATGGTAATGGGTAAGATCAAAATGTTGGCTAATGTTACATAACGGCCTGATACAAAAGCTAACCCACATATTAATTCGATTGATTTAGCTAAAGGCATTAAATAAGTGGAGGCAATTAAACCAACATTAAAAGCTTTGAAATTATCATTAGTCATTGGCTCTGCAGGCATTAAGTTGAAAAAGTAACTGATAGAAGCAAAAAGTAATAAGAGACCAATCAAAACTCGGACAATAATGGTAGCAATTTTCATAATACTAGGATTTTAGGTTAAAAAAATATAAATTATTTGCTGATAAACATCACAATTTGAATCCTGTAATAAAATAAAGATTATTTTTTAGGTCGTTTATTAAGAATTCTTCAATCAATACAATCCTATTTTGGGATTAATCTAAGCCTATATCAAATATAATGAATTTTTTCTTATTAAATTACTGCTTTATTAACACTTTTGGATTATTTTCTACTATATTTTTGATATAAGAACCAGCCTGCAACACCTAATAAGATAAACGGCCATAGATTCAGCAGAAAAACAAAAATAGCTTCAAGAATATACCAGCCGCTCTTTAAAGAATCAATCACCTGAATTCCTAAATTAGGCTTGTATTCACGACTATCTTTTTCGCTTGCGGTTATTTCTTGTTTAATCGTTTCATTCTGATAAAGCTGAAGCGTGATGGTACTAAAGTTAATCTGATCCTGCATCGATAAATGATCAATTACAGCAGAATCTTTTGCTTCTTTTTGGCTCGCCAAAGTAGTTTCGGCTTCCATAATATCGTTTATTTTTTTGCCTTTGGTGTCAATGACTTTCTCTACTCTTTTTTCGGTAACAGCACTTCTTTTTTGGGAAAGCTGATTGGATAACAGTTTAAGCGAAACATCATCGGCTTTGATTACCCTGAAGTCCAGAAAATCAATTTGTCTGGCAATGGTCTTGATCACGGTGTCCAGTTGAGTATTGGGTACACGAATGGTAACATTGTTTTCTACCGTATATTTTGTAGTTTCCAAAGTGCTGTCCTGACTGATTTTAGTTTTAATTTGTTCCTGAATGTTACTTTGCAGATTGGTATAAGTCACAAAGCCTCCAAATTTCTGAACAGCATTTTCAATGGCATAAGTTGATTTTGCCACATTTCGAACTTTAAATTTCAGATCAGCAGTTCGGATGAATTTTTGTTTGCTGTCTTTTTTCTCTACTGCTGCAGAAGATGAAACTACTGTACTGTCTGCTGTCTCGGTAGTATAATCTGCAGTTTGATCGCCGGTAGAGCCATCCGATTTTTTACAGGAAAAGAGTAATGCGATCACGACCAATGTTGCCAGGCTTAATTTTGTAATTGTTTTCATAAAAGGTTAAAAGGTTGATTAATAAGGAAGTGATTTACACGTTGTAAATACTTTTTTTGTTTTAGAATTCTTTATCAAATGCGAAATAAGTTTAATACCGGTATTAATCTCGTGTACTAAAAAGCGTGCCAATAATTTTTGAGGATTATTTTATCGAAGGATTTTTTTTATCGTAATTTTGAAGCAAAAAAACATACTACATTTGAGAGTTACAATCCATAAACATATTGCGGATCCGGAGCAGTTTAAACAACAGCTTTTAATTTGGGCACAACAATTTCGGGAGATTGTCTTTCTGGATAGTAATTCCTATCCGCAAGAATATTCAAGTTTCGATTGTCTGCTTGCTGTCGATGCTTTTACTTCTTTAAAAACCGATTTTCATAACGCTTTCGACGATTTAAAACAATACCAATCCAATACAAAAGACTGGCTTTTGGGCTATTTGGCCTATGATCTGAAAAACAATGTAGAGCATTTAAAATCCGCTAATTTTGACGGGTTGAATTTTCCGGATTTGTTTTTCTTTCAGCCTAAAAAAATATTTTTATTGAAAGGAAACCAACTCGAAATTCAATATTTGTTTGTTTGTGATGATGAGGCAGAAGATGATTTTGTAGAAATTATCGAAAGTCAGTCTGATGCTTTTGAAACATTAAATAAAATCCTGATTCAACAAAGAATTTCAAAAGAATCATATATAGAAAAAGTGACGAAAATGCTGGATCACATTCATGTAGGTGATATGTATGAAGCCAATTTTTGTATGGAATTTTTCGCTGAAGATGCGATTATAAATCCACTGGAGAAATTTCAAAAACTGAATACAATTTCGCAGGCACCATTTTCGGTTTTCTTTAAAAATAATAAACAGTTTTTGCTATCTGCGTCACCTGAACGCTACATAAAAAAATCAGGAGACAATCTGATTTCCCAACCCATAAAAGGAACCTCAAAACGTTTTTCTGATCCTGCGGAAGATGCAAAATCAAAACATAATCTGGAAAACGATGCCAAAGAACGCGCTGAGAATATCATGATTACCGATCTGGTACGAAATGATTTATCGCATACGGCTCAAAAAGGTTCCGTTGAAGTGAAGGAACTCTGCAAAATTTATTCTTTTTTGCAGGTACATCAGATGATTTCGACCATAACTTCAAAAATAGATCCGCAATATGCTCCTGTTGATGTTTTAAAAACAACTTTTCCGATGGGAAGTATGACCGGCGCACCAAAAATTTCGGTCATGAAAATCATTGAGAATCTGGAAGAAACCAAGCGGGGTTTGTACAGTGGTGCTGTGGGTTATTTTACGCCGGAAGGTGATTTTGATTTTAATGTGGTAATCCGCAGTATTTTGTACAATCAGGAAAATCAATATGTTTCGTTTTCAGTAGGAAGTGCTATTACAGCGCAATCTGTTCCAGAAAAAGAATACGAAGAATGTTTGCTGAAAGCTAAGGCAATGCATGAAGTTTTGCAGTAGATTTTTAAAAAAAAGTTAGCCACTAATTTCACGAATTTACGCGAATTTTCTTTTTTTTGTGCCACAGATTACAGGATTAAAAAGATTAAAAATCTGTGTAAATCTTTTATCCGGATAGTTATGTTGAGTGGCAAAAAAAAATCGGCTCAATCGGCTCAATCTGCGAGAATAAATAATTCGTGAAATTCGTGGCAGAAAAAAAACATAAGTATTAGAATTTAATTTTACATTTATAAAATGCTTTCAAAATTTAAAAATCATATCACTTCAAGGTTCCCGTTTTTGGAAGAAAAAAAACTATTTCTGGCTGTTAGCGGAGGATTGGACAGTATGGTTTTGTTGCATTTATTAAAGCAAATGCCATACGAAATTGCTGTTTTGCACTGCAATTTCCAACTTCGCGGAGTAGAAAGTTTTGGTGATCAGAACTTTATTCAACAGTATTGCGATGAAAATAATATTCCCGTTTTTATCACTCAGTTTGATACGGAAGCTTTTGCGAAAGATTATAAACTTTCGACTCAGGTTGCTGCCCGTGAATTGCGCTACAGCTGGTTTTATGAGCTTTTAGAAACCCATAATTTCGATTATGTTTTAACAGCACATCATGCCGATGATAATCTGGAAACTTTCCTTATCAATTTAACCAGAGGCACCGGGCTGGATGGCCTGACGGGAATTCCGGAACAGAATGATAAAATTATTCGTCCGCTTTTGCCTTTTTCGAGAGATGAAATTCTCCAATATGCCTCGGAAAATAATATAGAATGGAGGGAAGACAGCAGTAATGCCTCCAATAAATATCTTCGCAATAAAATCCGCCATGATTTAGTCCCGATTTTAAAAGAGATCAATCCTAATTTCTTGAACGCGTTTCAAAAAACACAGTCTTTTTTGCAGGAAGCACAGGAAATGGTCGAAGATGCATCGATTATGATTTATCAGCAGGTGGCGAAAGAAGAAGGTGAGAATATTCATTTCAATTTGAATCAGCTTAAAAAATTGCCCAATTATAAATCGTATTTGTACCAATGGCTGAATGAATTTGGATTTTTGGCGTGGAATGATATTTATGATTTGGTTGACGGACAGTCCGGAAAACAAGTGTTTGCCGAAGAATTCAGGTTGTTGAAAAACAGAGAGGTGTTGATTTTAAGCCCGGTTTTGGAAGCGGATAAAAAAGAAGAATATCAGATTAATGCAAATGATTCAGACGTTAATTTTCCCTTAAAATTGAAGCTTTGTCAGGTAGATGACATTACAATAGATTCAAATAAAGCTATCTTTGTGGACGCAGAAAAAATCCGGTTTCCTTTGATTTTACGTAAATGGAATGAAGGAGATGTTTTTCATCCTTTTGGCATGCAGGGCAAATCTAAAAAAGTAAGTAAACTTTTTAAAGATGAAAAATTATCCCTTTTAGACAAAGAAAAAACCTGGATTTTGTGTTCTGATGACCAGATTGTCTGGGTTGTCGGAATTCGTCAGGATGAACGTTTCAAAATAGAAAAAACTACAAACAGAATACTTAAAATAGAATTACAATAATGAACTTTAATCAATCCCGTCAAGCGATTATATCAAAAAATGTTTGGAATAAAACCATTGTATTTTTGTTATTTTTCATTTTTGCTTTTGCAAAAGGTAATGCCCAAATTCTTGAACCCGTAAAATGGACTGCTAAAATCGAAAAGAAATCAGGAAGCAATGCTGTTTTGATTTTTGACGGAACGATAGAAAAAGAGTGGCATATGTACTCGCAATTTACGCCGGACGGAGGCCCGCTTCCTTTGGAAATTGTGTTTAAAAACCAAAAAGGGAATTATAATTTAGTAGGCAAAGCCAAAGAAGGAAAAACCAAAACGGCCTTTAATGATATTTTTGGTGTGAATGAAACTTTCTTTGAAGGGAAAGCCCATATCGAACAGGAAATTACGATCATAAATCCAAACTTAAAAACAGTTGATGTAGATTTTGACTTTCAGGTTTGTAAAGAAGTTTGTATCAATTCCAATAAAAAATTCTCCATTACCGTTCCGTCATCATTTAAAATGGATGCTATTGCTACCGTTTCAGGAGTGAAACTGGATGAAACAAAAAGACCGGGTTTAGTTGTAGATACGATAGAGAACACAGTTGTTGCTCCCTCAGCAGAAAAACCAAAAGCGGAAGTTGCGCAGACATTAGACAAAGAACAAATTCCCGCTCCGGCTCCACAGAGGAGTTTATGGTCTATATTTTTCATTGCATTTTTGTCCGGTTTCGCGGCATTGTTAACGCCTTGCGTGTTTCCGATGATCCCGATGACAGTGAGTTTCTTTACCAAACAAAGTAAAAGCAGGGCAAAGGGAATCCGAAATGCTATTATTTACGGCCTTTCCATTATTGCTATTTATGTAATATTAGGTTTAATTGTAACCAAAATATTCGGGGCTGACGCCTTAAATGCGTTGTCTACAGATGTCTGGTTTAACCTGATATTTTTTGTTATACTCATCATCTTTGCTACGTCATTTTTGGGCGCTTTTGAAATCATGCTTCCAAATTCATGGGGGAACAAAGTAGATCAGCAGGCAGACAGAGGCGGATTAGTAGGAATATTGTTTATGGCTTTAGCACTGGCTATTGTTTCTTTTTCCTGTACAGGCCCAATTGTCGGAACTTTATTAGTTGAAGCAGCTTCCAATGGCGGAATTGCTCCGGTAATCGGAATGTTAGGATTTTCATTAGCCTTGGCATTGCCATTTATGTTGTTTGCCATGTTTCCGGGCTGGTTGAATTCATTGCCAAAATCCGGTGGCTGGCTGAATACGGTAAAAGTGGTTTTAGGATTTTTAGAACTGGCTCTGGCTTTCAAATTCTTATCCAATGCCGATTTGGTTTTACAATTGCATTTCCTGGAAAGAGAAGTATTTATATCAATCTGGATCGCGATATTTGCCGCCCTGACGTTGTATTTATTTGGCAAAATTACCTTGCCACACGATAGTCCGCTGCAGCATATTTCTGTAGGAAGATTATATCTTGGATTGCTTACGCTGGTTTTTACGGTGTATCTGATTCCAGGATTATGGGGAGCACCTTTGAAATTGATCAGTGCATTCCCGCCACCTCCGCAATACAGTGAAAGTCCGTTTGGCGTAGGAGGATCAGGTGTTTCAAATGCGGGTTCACAAGAAGGACTACCGAAAGGAGCAGAATTAGGACCACATGGCATAATGGTTTTTCATGATTATGAAGACGGACTCGCTTTTGCAAAATCTGTAAACAAACCCATTATGCTGGATTTTACAGGTTATGCATGTGTGAACTGTCGTAAAATGGAAAACAATGTCTGGTCGGACGAGAGAATTTTACCGATATTAAAAAATGATGTGGTATTGATTTCTCTTTACGTAGATGATAAAAGAGAATTGCCTAAAAATGAACAGTTTAAAACCGCTTCAGGTGATGAAATCATTACCGTTGGTGATAAATGGACTGATTTTATGATTTCAAAATACAAAACAAACACGCAGCCTTTGTATGTGATAACGGATCTGGAAGGTGAAAATTTGCATACTTCAAAACCTACGATTAGTTATGTTGGGGTTGAGGAATATTTGCAATGGCTGAATGAAGGGATTGGGAATTTTAAGTAAGTTTTTTTTAGGGAGGATAGAGAATAGAATAAAGAGAATAGAATAAAGAGTTTCGGATTTATGTCAGGTTGAATTTAATTCAAATAAACAGCCCTCTGGTTTAATCAGAGGGCTGTTTTGTTTTTGGTATAGTGTTGAAAAATTAATTCTTATAGGTATTCTCCGTGTTGAGAGATATCCAGACCTAGTTCTTCTTTTTCTTCAGTTACTCTTAGCGGAGTGATTTTATTTACAACAAAGAATAAAATGTATGAACCTACGAAAGCAAAGATAGAAACTGCTACCAAAGCAATCAATTGGTTGATAAACAAGGTTGGGGTTCCGAAAATCAAACCTTGGTTGTCTCCAACTACAGGGTTGATGGCTTTTGAAGCAAAAACACCTGTTAACAACATTCCGACCATTCCACCAACACCGTGACAGGCAAAAACATCCAATGCATCATCAATTTTTCCTTTAGGGAATTTGCTTACCACAAGGTTACTTACGATAGCAGCAAAAGCTCCGATAAAAATGGCGTGAGGAATACTTACGAAACCGGCAGCAGGAGTAATGGCAACAAGACCTACAACGGCTCCGATACAAGCTCCAAGAGCTGATAATTTGTGTCCTATTATTTTGTCAAGGAAAACCCATGCCATTGCAGCAGCTGCGGCAGCAACAGTTGTAGTTCCTAAGGCTTGTACAGCCAATCCGTTTGAACCTAATGCAGAACCCGCATTAAAACCAAACCATCCGAACCATAATAAACCTGTTCCTAATAATACATACGTAATTCTTGCAGGATTAACTTTTTGAATTTTTCTTTTTCCTAAGAAGATCGCTCCGGCCAATGCAGCCCAACCAGCACTCATGTGTACTACTGTTCCTCCGGCGAAGTCTAATACTCCCATTTTAAAGAAAATTCCATCAGGATGCCATGTCATGTGCGCTAACGGAGCATATATAATTAATATAAATAAAACCATGAATAATAAATACGCCCAGAAACGAACACGTTCTGCAAAAGCACCTGTGATTAAAGCCGGTGTAATGATGGCAAATTTAGCCTGAAATAATGCGAATAACATAAAAGGAATTGTTGGAGCAAGACTCCATGCAGTATTAGTGCCAACACCCTGAAAGAATAAATTAGAAGTTGGATCACCTATAATTCCTCCGATAGTAGGACCAAATGCTAATCCGAAAGCAACTACTACCCATAGAATAGTAACAATTACCATGGCCATAAAACTTTGTAGCATCGTACTGATAACGTTTTTCTTACCGACCATACCTCCGTAGAAAAAACCAAGTCCGGGAGTCATCAGCAATACAAATGCAGTTGCTACGATCATCCAGGCTGTGTCTCCTGTATCAAACTTTACGGCTTCTGCAGGTATTGGGTTATCTGTTAAGATGAAGTTCGAGACAAAGGTTAGTACCAAAATAGTGATAAGAATCACACTTAAAATAATTTTTCGCATAGTTATTTAGTTTTAAATTTTTGATAAAAATATAAAATCATTCGACACCCCTATGAAAAATAGAGTCTAATGTTTAATTTTTGTTAATTTTTCATTTTAACCCCCATTGTTTTGCGTGTATTTGTTAAAATAGATATAAAATTTACAATTTGCTAATGTTGAAGTCGTAAAATGAAAGATTTAAGCTATGTGTTAACATAAAATCAATACAATAATTTTAAATTTAAGAGTAATTATGCGCAGATGTGTAATGATTTGGTTTAAAACTTGATTTTTTTTGAATAAAAAAGGCGCCAAATGATTTCTCACCTGACGCCGTATTTTTACATCCGATCTAATTATTGCTGATTGTACTTTGCTTTAAATTTGTCATTTAGTTTGGTTTGGAAGGTTTCCAGATTAATAGTTCTTCCCTGAATAAAGGCAGCTGTCAATTTATTTGTTCTCATCTCTAAAGCATCTCCTTCAGAAATAAACAACGTAGCATCTTTACCTGTTTCCAGTGTACCGCAAATAGAATCAATTCCTAATAATTTTGCCGTATTTGAAGTTATTAACTGTAAAGCTTTCTCTTTGTCTAAACCAAAAGCGGCGCAGGTTCCCGCCAGAAAAGGTAAATTTCTTGTACTCATGCGTTCGTGGTCTCCGCTATTTTCAAGACCAACAAGTATACCCTTGTCCGTAAGTATTTTGGCCATTTTATACGGCAGGTTTACATCCTGATCATCACTTGTAGGCATGTCATGAACACGTCTTAATAATACTCCAACATTATACTTCTGTAGTAAATCCGAAGATTTATAGGCTTCAAATCCGCCAATGATTACAATTTTTTTAATCTGATTGTTAACGGCCAGTTGTATTCCATCCACAATTTGTTTCTCTTCATCTGCATGTATGTAAAGTGTTTGCGATCCGTCAAACAGGGCTTTTGTAGCTTCCAGAACTATGTTTCTTTCTTTTGAGACAGTTTGGTTGTAGGCTTTGGCGTTAGCCAGAAAAGCATTGATCTCTTCCACCTGTTTCGGATAATCTTTATTGGGTTCCACTATTCCGGGTTCAAACCAGGATCCGGATCTTCTAAAGTTAGAGGGAAAATTAAGATGAATTCCATCATTTTCTTTTAAAACAGCATCTTTCCAGCTCCATGCATCCAGTTGTACCACAGAAGAAGTACCTGATATTCTGCCTCCGCGAGGTGTTATCTGCGCGATTAAAATTCCATTTGGACGTACAGTTTCAACAACTTTTGATTCTGAATTGTAAGCAATAACACTCCTTACATTTGGATTAAAACTTCCAATCTCTTCCTGATCATCAGATGATTTTACGGCATCAATTTCTACCAAACCCAGCGTAGAGTTCGGGGCAATAAATCCGGGATAGATATGTTTACCGCTGGCATCGATTGTGGTATCGTAGGCACCAGCGGCAAGTCTGATCGTGGTGGCATCAGCGATTAAAGTAATTTTGCCGTCTTTAAAGCCGATGGCACTATTTTCAATCACGGTTCCGTTGCCTAAGTGTGCCGTGGCGTTTAAAATCAAAATTGATTTTGTTTGTTTCTGAGCAGGTATTTGTTGCGCTTTTATCGGAAGCCAGGCACAAAAAACGAGCAGCATTATATAGAGGTGTTTATTTTTCATTTTATTTGTTTTTAACTTTGAAATTATCTGACGAAGCCATTATTATTGTTCTAAAGTATCGCAGTGATATTCCTTTTTTTCTTTTTTAGCCGGTTTCTGTGTGCTTGCTCCTTTGTTTTTTTCCTGTAACATTTGCCCAATCAGAAGGCTTCTTTCTTTCGCAATAGACAATTGCTTTTCTGCATCTTTTTCAATATCAAAATAAACAACCCCTTCGATAATTGTTTTTTCGGCTTTGGTATAAATAGACAAAGGATTGTCGCTCCACAATACCACATCGGCATCTTTGCCTACTTTAAGGCTTCCTGTTTTATCGTCAATATGCAAAAGTTTAGCAGGATTTAATGTGACAAACTTCCAGGCTTCTTCCTCAGAGATATTTCCGTATTTTACAGCTTTTGCCGCTTCTTGGTTTAATCTTCGGGACATTTCAGCATCATCAGAATTATAAGCAACTACTACTCCGGCATTGTGCATGATAGGTCCGTTAAACGGAATCGCATCATTCACTTCAAATTTATAAGCCCACCAGTCTGAAAACGTAGAGGCACCAACACCGTGTTCTTTCATCTTATCAGCTACTTTGTACCCTTCCAGAATATGCGTGAACGTATTGACCCTGAAATTGAATTTTTCAGCAACATTCATCAACATCAAAATCTCAGATTCAATATAGGAATGGCAGGTAATGAATCTTTCCTTGTTGAGGATTTCAGCTAAGGTCTGCAATTCCAGATCGACTCTCGGAGCTTTTCCTTTTTTAGAACCCGAATTAAAAGTTTTCCAGCTTTCGTCGTATTCTTTTGCACGTTGAAAATAGTCCGTAAAAACTTGTTCAACACCCATTCTCGTTTGTGGAAAACGAGTTGGATTCTGAATTCCCCAATTGGCTTGTTTTACATTTTCTCCCAAAGCAAATTTGATAAACTTAGGCTGATTTTTATATAACATTTCGTCCGGTGCAGCACCCCATTTCCATTTTACAATAGCAGAACGCCCGCCAATCGGGTTTGCAGATCCGTGTAGCAGCTGTGAAATAGTTACGCCTCCGGCCAGATCTCTGTAAATATTAATGTCCTCGGAATTGACTACATCCTGAATCGTAACTTCTGCTGTGGAGTTGTGGCCGCTTTCGTTTACTCCTCGGGAAATTGCAATATGCGAATGCTCATCAATGATACCACTCGTAATATGTTTTCCTTTGGCATCAATTACAACAGCTGAAGGATCTGAAAGGTTTTTGCCCACTGCGGCAATTTTTCCGTTTTTAATTAAAACATCGGTTTCCGTTAAAATACCTTCTTTTTCATTGGTCCAAACGGTCGCATTTTTGAAAAGTAAGGTTTGTGCCGTTAGTTTTTTTGAATCACCAAAAGCAACGTTAGGATACGTTGTCGGAAGGATTAAATTTGGTTTTTCTGCTTTAACCGTGTCTTTTACAGCTGTGAAAATACTTGTTCTTTTAGCAGTCCAAATCAATTCACTGCCGTCTGAAAGCGCCGCTTTTCCGGATAGAATTTCCGGTTTTTCTACAAATCCGGTTAAACGTGTAAAGTTAGATTTAATAGTATCTCCGGGCTTTAACACCATAGAAATCCAATTTTTGGAAAAGTTAAACGTGCTGTTTACTTTTGCAACAGCTACCGTCGTTATTTCAGATTTCGTGGCTAGTTGAGTTCCGTCAATTTTCCATTTGTAAGTATCATTTCCGATGGTCAGATCATAGTTACCACGAATATCTTTCACCGTGATATCATTGACTACATATTTGGTTCCCTGAACCCAGTTCTCGTATAGAACAGTTTTTTCGTCGAAAATTTCACCGGATGTAATGACAAAATTGGCATAACTGCCGGTTTTTAAACTCCCGATTTCATTGCTTTTTCCTAAAATCGCAGCCGGAATTGTTGTTAACGATTCTAAAGCCTTGGTTTTGTCGAAACCATATTTGATCGCTTTTAATAAATTAACTTTAAAATCTTCCGTTTTTTTCAGTTTATCCGTTGTTAAAGCAAAAACAATTCCGTTGTCTGAGAGTACTTTAAGGTTGGAAGGAGCCTGATTCCAAAAACGCATATCGGCTAATTCGATCTGATTCGATAAATAAGGATTGGAGACATCATAAGCTTCAGGGAAACTTATCGGAATAATGAACTGGGCTTTTGTATTTTTGATTTCTTCGATTCTTTCAAATTCATTTCCACTGCCTTTTAAAACGTAGTTTAAACCAAAATCTTTGGCAATTTTAGCGGCTCGAAGGCTGTTCAGCTTATCTTCGGTGGCAAAGATCTGAACCAGTTTTTCATTGGCAACCAGTGCTTCCAGCGATAAATCTTTAGTTTCAGAATTTCCTTTTTTGTACCAGTCCAAATCCAGATACATCTGACGCAGCAGGGCCATCATACCCATCAGAGAACTTGGATACGCCTGATTGGTTAAGGCACTTTTTGAAAAAGCAAAATGATTGGTAATTTTGTCCGCTATAATTTGTTTGCTGTTCTCCGTATTATTCAGGGCAACCAATACTCCGGTTCCCTGCGCAATTCCATCAGGAATATGCGTACCCACAACACCAAAACCTGCTTTTAATAATTCTTCGGCTTTTGCGGTATCATATTTAAAAGTTTCATATCCGTTTAGTTCAGAACGAACACTTTCATTCCAATAATAGCCCACTCTTTTAGTATCGTATAATGGATTGCGGTCACCGTCAGGATTTAGGTTTCTTCTGGGTTTTTCAATACCGAAATTGGTATAAATATCAATAAAAGAAGGATAGATTGTTTTTCCTTCAAGATCAATTGTAATACTATTTTTTGGAATTGAAACGGTATTTCCGACAGCCACTACTTTGCCGTCCTGAATCAGTAAAGTTCCCTTTTCGATTTTTTGCGTTGGCGAAACATAGATTGTGGCGTTCGTAAAGACGGTGTAGTTTTTATTTTTGTTCTGCACGCTTTCATTAACTGGGAAATAATTTTGTGCCTGCGTTTTTGTTAAAAAAACAGCGAAAAAGAATAAGAGTAAGGCTTTTTTCATAGGTTATTTAATGATTTGATGCTAAAAATATGAAATATATGTTATACTGTTTTGTTTTTTTAAGATGTTTTTTTTCTTTATTTTACACATTATTAAGTAACCCTTTGATTTAGGGCTTTAAAGAATTTTATGACAAATAAGGACAGAATAAAATGGGGGATAATAGGCCTTGGAAATATTGCCAATCAGTTTGCGATTGATTTACTTTTGCTCGATGATGCCGAATTAACAGCGGTTGCCTCCAGAAATAGGAATAAAGCAACTGAATTCGCCCAAAAATACAACTGTACAAAAGCCTATGATTCTTACGAAGCGCTTTTTGAAGACGATCAGGTGGATATTGTTTACATCGCGACGCCACATAATTCCCATGCCGAATTAGCTATAAAAGCGTTGGAAAGCGGTAAACACGTTTTATGTGAAAAACCAATGGCACTCTCTTATCAGGATGCCGTTCGTATGGTTGAGGCGTCTAAAAAGCACAACAGGTTTTTTATGGAAGCATTCTGGACCCGTTTTATTCCGACAGTTCAGGAAGTGTTGGAAAAGGTAAATCAGGGAGTAATTGGTGACATAAAAGCGGTACAAGCCGATTTTGCCTTTTATGCCAATGAAGCAGCAGGAGGAAGGCTTTTTGATAAAAATTTGGGCGGCGGAGCCTTATTTGATATTGGTGTCTATCCGTTGTTTCTGTCTTATGTACTGCTTGGACTTCCGAAAGAAATAACAGCAAAATCGATTTATCATAAAAACGGAATCGATTTGCAGACTTCCATGCTGCTGCAATATGAAAACGCACAATCACTTTTGCAGGCTTCTATCGTTTATGATGCTGATATGAAAGCCACCATTAGCGGAAATAAAGGTCGAATTGAACTTAACTCTCCCTGGTATGTTGCCGATGGTTATACACTTTTTAAAAATGAAAAAGAAGAAACTTTTAGTTTACCCAATTTAGGCAAAGGATATACACATGAAGCTATAGAATGTCATAACTGTATTAAAAACAATCAGATAGAGAGCAAGTTATGGTCACATCAGAACAGTCTGGATTTGAGTAGAATGGTGGAAGAAGTGAAGCAACAGATCAGGTTGGATTTTTAATAATTAATATTTTGTAGTAAAAAAGCTATAAATTAAATATTTTTAATTAGTTTTAAAAATATTTAATAAAGAATATTATGTTGATTAAAGTTTACGGAAGTGCCGTTTTTGGAGTAGAAGCCACAACTATTACCGTCGAGGTAAATATAGATAAAGGAATTGGATATCATTTGGTGGGTTTGCCCGACAATGCCATAAAAGAAAGCAGTTACCGGATTGCGGCTGCTTTAAAGAACAATGGATATTCGCTTCCTGGAAAAAAAATAACCATCAATATGGCTCCTGCCGATCTGCGAAAAGAAGGTTCTGCTTACGATTTGCCACTGGCAATTGGAATTTTGGTCGCATCCGATCAGATCAAAGCACCCGAAGTGGATCGATATATCATCATGGGAGAACTTTCGCTTGACGGAGGCCTGCAGTCCATAATCGGAGCTTTGCCGATTGCCATAAAAGCTAAGGAAGAAGGTTATAAAGGGTTTTTTCTGCCGAAGCAAAATGTAAAAGAGGCCGCAATTGTTGCCGGACTGGATGTTTACGGAGTTGAAAACTTACAGGAAGTTATTGCTTTTTTTGCAGGAAAAGGAACTCTGGAACCCACGATTATCGATACCAGGTCCGAATTTTATAAAACCCTGGATTTCCCTGAATTTGATTTTTCGGACGTACGCGGACAGGAAAGTATCAAACGTTGCATGGAAATCGCTGCTGCGGGCGGACACAACATCATTCTGATTGGTCCGCCCGGAGCCGGAAAAACAATGCTGGCCAAAAGATTACCCAGTATTTTGCCGCCCATGACTTTGCGGGAAGCATTGGAAACGACTAAAATTCATAGTGTTGCCGGTAAATTAAAAGAGGTAGGATTAATGAATCAGCGGCCATTCCGCAGTCCCCATCATACGATTTCCAATGTCGCTCTGGTAGGCGGAGGGAGTTATCCGCAGCCGGGTGAAATTTCGATGGCGCATAACGGTGTTTTATTTTTAGACGAACTGCCGGAATTCAAACGGGATGTTCTCGAGGTGATGCGTCAGCCGCTGGAGGATCGTGAGGTCACTATTTCGCGGGCCAAGTTTACGGTTACCTATCCGTCGTCGTTTATGCTGGTGGCGAGTATGAACCCGAGTCCGAGTGGTTTTTTTAACGATCCGGGTATGCCCAATACTTCCTCACCACACGAAATGCAGCGTTATATGAGCAAAATCTCAGGGCCTTTATTGGACAGGATCGACATTCATATTGAAGTGACGCCGGTTCCTTTCGAAAAACTAGCTGACGACCGAAAAGCCGAAAGCAGCGTTGAAATCCGAAAACGGGTGACTAAAGCCCGTGAAATTCAGACCAGCCGATTCGAAACCATAGAAAATATTCATTACAACGCACAAATGAGCAGCAAGCTAATTCGCGAATATTGTGCGCTCGACGAACAATCAAAATAATTGCTCAAAACCGCCATGGAACGACTGAATCTTTCTGCCCGCGCTTACGACAGAATCTTAAAAGTAGCCCGAACAATTGCTGATTTAGATGATTCTGCAAAGATTATTACCTCGCATATTGCCGAGGCCATTCAGTATCGAAGTTTAGATCGCGATGGCTGGCTGGGGTAATTTAGATTTTAGATTTTAGATTACAGAGTTCAGATTTTAGATTTATGTTCGATGTCGTCCTGAGCGAAGTCGAAGGATGAATTTTGGATTTTTTTGCGAAGTTGAAAAATTGGAATTTGGTCCTGATAGCTATCGGGATTATTGGAATTTGGAATTTATCCCGAAACTTCAGGATTGGAATTTGATTTTGACACAATATTCCAAAAACTTATTTTTCTTCGGGTGACAAAACCAAGTTTTTCATAGAGATAAATGGCGCCGGTGTTACTTTCGAGCACATGCAAAAACGGAATTTTATGCTGGTCAAAAACAGCGTTTACGCAATGCGTTATTAATTGTTTTGCATAACCATTTCCGGTGTGATCGGGATGTGTGATAATGGCACTAATCTCTGTAAAATCATTCATTTTCATTCGCTCTCCGGTGATAGCGACTAATTGGCCTTCTTTGAAAATTCCGAAATAATCACCCAGTAAAAAGGTTTTGTTTTTGAAATAACCCGGCTGTACCAAATTGACCAATTCGGATAATGCTGCGTTATGTTCTGGTGTAAGCTTCACAATTTCTAAGTCAACAGGCAGATCAATTTTTTGATCAATAACCATTTGAAGGCAAATCAGTTCTTTATTGATTTTTAAAGAATCCGGAAGCAGCGGTTTTTCTCCAACAATAAAAAAGTTCTCCGTTAATGCCGCATATTGTTTTACAGTATCAGCAGTGTTTTCCGGTTTTACAAAACCACCAAAAGGACAATACTCCGGATTGTAAAATTTGGTCCCTTCATAAGCAATAGCAGATTCCTGATGGGTTTCTGCTAAAGCATTCCAAACCGGATTGTCTAATGGATGTTTGTCTGTCGTTTTCATTTTTATGGGATTTTTGAAACTTTATCTATTCCTGAACTTTCGGATAAAAGAATTTAAAGGCATTGGAAACCGCAGGATGTAAAATGGTCCCATGATTTTCCTGGGGAAGATAATCAAAGAATACTTTTATGTTTTTGCTTTTAGGAGCTTTGATTTTTTCAGCCAGTAGATTGGCATCTACTTCCATCACTCTTGGGATTTCGGTTGGCGTTAATCCTTCTTTGCCTACTGCAATGTAAACAGCGGTTTCCTGCGCGAAATTCTGCTGAAATATTGGACTGTCCAGATTTAAGATCGAACCATTATTCCACCATATGCTAGGACTCACGATAACATAATGATTAAAAAGCGTTGGTTTTTTCAATAAGATTTCGGTTTCCAGCAATCCGCCTAAAGATTGTCCGATGATGGTTTTGGAAGCCGTTGTTTTGTATTTTTTATCGATAAAAGGCTGTAATTCTTTTTCGATAAAAGCAATAAACTTTTCGGAATGCCCAGAGGTTGCAAAACGTTTCTGATCTTTTTCGATGCTGGTTGGAAACGTAAAATCTCTTCTGCGGTCCACAGTGGCAATCCCCACCACAATTGATTTCGGAACCTGATTGATCCATTCAAAACTATTAAATTGTACCAGACCTGCAATGTGTATAAAATCTTCATCTGCAGAACCATCCAGGAGATAAATTACCGGATATTTTGTGGCATTTTCTGGTTTGTAATCTTCGGGAAGGTAAATGTTCAGGATTCTGTTTTCTCCTAATTCTTTCGATTGTATTTCCTCTACAACCCCCAGAACAAAAGGTTTGCTGGTTTGGCTAAAGAGTAAAACAGAGGAAAAAAGTAAAAGGATGACGGTGAAAAATTTATTCATTTTTTGGTATTTAATGACGGCTGTTGTTTTGTATTCTTTTCGCCTGAAGCAGTTGCTCGAGATCGGTGATGCTTTTTTTGCTTTCCGTTTTAAAACCCAGAACAACCATGGCTACTCCTGCAAAAAGCATTACGAAAGGAATAAATATAAAAGGTCCTTCTTTAAGGCCGTTATTGTACACTAAAGCGAACAATGTTCCTAAGCTGGCCAAAAAAACGATTCCCAGCCAAATGCACATAAATACTTTAACAAAATCGGGCAGCCCCATTTTTACCTCTATTTTTGAACCGCTGATATCGTCTCTGATTTCTCCTTTTATAATGGGTAAAAACGAATTTCGGTAGCTTATGGCTCTTTTGAGTTCAAATGTTGGATTGCTAATTTTACCAATATAAGGTTTGCCATATGAAATTCTGTTGAAGCCAATACCAAAAGATTTTTCGGCTTCAATTTCATTTTGAAGATGCGCCAAAAGGGCCTCTTTTGTTAATGTGGAATGATAGGTTAATTCTTCAAACGGGAGTACTTTTTTAATCATTTGTTCTTAGATCCTTTTTAGGTTATTTTTTTCTGACGGACTTTTACTTATCGAAAATACAACTTAAAATTGTAAATAGAGGTGAAGTCGCGTAAGAACGGGATAAATTTATAACTACAGCTGACTTTTCTATGAAGTCTCAATTATCTGGTCCAAAAAAATCCCAATTCTGTTGAATCGGGATTTTATAAAGGAGGTAACTGCTTTTGAAATTATTCAAATTTGAGAGAAGCATTTCTGGACATCAGATAAGAAGTCAGTTTTTTGATTTTGCCATTTTTCATTTCAAAAACATCGCAAAATACGGCGTCTAATATATTTCCGTTTTTCATGTTGCCTTGTACGGCGCCTTCGGCAATAACCACATCATTTTCTTCAACCAGTTTTATAATCTGAATCGTTGGACTTCCTATAAAATTTTCATTTTCAATTTCCTTATCGAAAGCTTCTTTTCCAACATGCTGGTAAATTCCGGGCATTTCCCAGATCACATCGTCAGTTAAACAAGCCAGCACTCTTTCGTGATCGCTTAGTCTGAAAGCAGCCATATATTCTTCTACAGTTTGTTTATTTATACTCATAATCAAAATAGTTTACAATTAATCTTGGCCTTTATAGCTTTACAGGCACCTTAAAAGCTTCAGAAAGTATTATTTTATTTTAGTTTTTAGCAACTACAGTATCTATTTCCAGATATTTTTCTTTAAGTAAACTCAAAGCAAAACAGGCTGCCGCACCTGTAAAAACCGAGTAGTCCAGTGGTGCTTTTATTCCGATAGTAAACGTCATCGAAAGACCAAAAAGCAATAATAAATAACCACTTAGCTTCGCAAACAATTCGGTTTTGAAACCTGCTAAAAGAAAAACCGCAAAAATGATTTCAAGAGCCGTGGCAATGATGGCAACGGGAGATAACAAACTTTCGGGAACCAGGGGATTCAGGACTTTAGTGTAAGACAGAAAGTTTTCCCAATTTCCCCATGCCGAATTTTCTTTGCTCCAAAATCCAAATCGGTCTGCAACAGCAGAGAGGAAGCCAGCGGAGATGGCAAGGCGTAAGAGGAGTTTAATTAATTTCGAATTCATAAAATTGTTCTTTTTTAATTAATATAAAGCCGTGACTATTCAGGACGGCTCTATATTTCATTAAAAGTATTGTTTATATTTCATTTCGCAAAAAGTTACTTTGCCTCTTCAAAAATTTTATCCAGACCTTCCATCGCAATGGTAAATCCTTCTTTGAAGCCCATTTCGATGATCTTTTCCAGATCGGATAAGTTATCATGTTTAATGGCCACATCAACAATAGTAGAACCGCCCTGCTCAGAAAAAGTCACATTCCAGTCCGAACGAGGAAAACCGGTATTTAGATTCCCTTCGGCATCAGAAAAAGCATCCAGGTATTTAAAGTTCGTTTTCGGACTGATGGAAGTAAAATCAGCTATAGCCCAGTGTTCTTCGCCTTGCGGCCCTAGCATCGCATAAAGTCTTCGTCCGCCCACTTTAAAATCCATGCTTTTTGTTTTAGATTTCCACGGAGCGGGAGCCCACCACTGATCCAGGATTTCAGGTTGTGTCCAGGCTGACCACACGTTTGCAACCGGGGCATTAAATTCTCGTTTTACATGAACGGTACTGTTTTCTTTATCTACCGTAAAATTCATTAAAAGATTATTTTTCATTTAGTTCAATTTTAAAATTAGAAATAGTATCAAGAGCTGTTTGTAGAAGAGATTAGTTACTTTTTTCTTCCAGCAATGTATCCAGGTTTTTAAGGATAAGTGCAAATCCTTCCTTGAAACCGGTTTCAATTATTTTTTCTAATTCCGCCAGGCTATTTCGTTTAATCGCAATAGCAACAATGGTCAAATCGCCTTGTTCGGAAAAAGTCAGATCCCAGTAAGAACTCCCGATATTGGGATCCGGATTCGATTCCGAATCACAGAAAGTTGAGGAATGTTTAAAATTAGTTTTCGGAGAAATGGAATTATACTCAAAAAAACTCCATTTTTCCTGACCTTCAGGACCAACCATTGCATACAATCTTCGTCCACCTTCTTTAAATTCCATGCTTTTTGTTTTAGAAATGAATGGGGCAGGAGCCCACCATTGGTCTAATATTTCAGGTTCTGTCCAGGCCGACCAGACATGGTCGAGCGATGCGTTGAACTCCCTTTTGATGTGTACCATACTGTTTTCTTTGTCTACGGTAAAATCCATTAAAAGATTACTTTCCATTTTCTTTAGCTTTTAAATTCATTAATACTTGATCCAGTTGACTGAAACGGTTTTCCCAAATTTCTTTAAATTGTGCCAGCCATTGATCTATTTCTTTCATTTTGTCAATTTTAAGTTGATAGTAAATTTCTCTTCCCATCTTTTTTTCCTGCAGTAATTCACATTCGTTAAGGATTTTAATGTGTTTTGAAATCGCCTGACGGGTAGTATCAAATTGTTCCGCAATTGCATTCGGTGTCAATGCAGTAGACGAAATCAATACTAAAATAGCCCTGCGTGTCGGGTCGGCAATGGCCTGAAAAATATCTCGTTTCATTTTGGTTTTATTTTAATACGCAATCAATCAGTTGCAAATATATGCAACTTTTTGGTTTCGCGTTATGTTTCTTTGATTTTTTTTTATAACAGGCAAAAAAAATCCCACCTGCTTGTGGCAAATGGGAGGAAAGTAATGTATTTGTATCTTACCTGAATCTGTTTCTGACGATGATGTCTTTGAGTTTGGCTTTTAAATCTTCTCCGGTATCAAAAACCATCTGTTCGTTATTCGGAAACGGAACGGCGCGTTTGTTAAAATAACCCAGATAGCTTTCGTCGGAGGCGTTTCTGTCACCGCGATAGGTAGAATAAATGTTCTCAAAAACAAACTCGCTGGCTACAGGAAAAGATTGTATCAACTGATTGGTTTTTAGGTCTACATAATCTACTTTGGCAGTGATCTGGCAGGCTTTGTATTGTCTGTATTCGTAAATGTTGATTTTGATGGTTTTAAAATTATCCACTTTTATGGGGCGGCCTAAACTGTCTTTTACAGGATTTCCCCTGCTGTCGAAAAGTGTTTTTAAACCGTCTTTAATTTGTTTTTCCTTGATAAATTCCTTCTCTTTAATTTGTTCCGGTGAAATGTAGATTTCCCTGAAATTCAGAATTAAGCCATAATCATACTTGACATTTTTTTGTTTTAAGCTATGGTAAACAGTCCATTTATCGTTTAGTCCGTAAGTGCTGAAATCCAATAAATCGTTCTGCAACTGCTTCGGAATGACCATTTCTGTTTCGTTTGTCGCGTACACATTCACAAAGTCGGTTCCTTTAAACTGCGCATCATCCATCAGTTTTTTGGCATTCTTATAATTCGGATTGATGCTTTCGATATACGCCAGATCATCGTACGCTTTTCTGGAATCGAGTTTGTTCGTTGACTTTAAAAGTACTACTGCATTATCGTACAAATATTTTGATAGAGCATTTTTGCTGCTCACGATCTCATCTGAATAATTGTCAAACGGAAATTGTGCATTTTTGCCTTGCTTTAACAACTGAAGCGGCATTAAAGGCCTGATTTTTTCCTGACGATTAGTAAGCTGCACGTATGTATTGTAGATGCGCTCCAGATTGGCCGGATTTTTTTCTTTTTCCATCAGTTCAAGACTTCGTAAATCACGGTCCTTGGCTTTGGCGAAAGCTTCCTCCAGCAAATACACATAATCCTGTTTTCCTTTGGAGTCCTTTTTGGTTTTCAATGCGTCTACGGCACGGTCTATTGCGCCATCATAATTGCCATCGCTTAACAGGGACTGCGTAGTTTTTACACCACACGAAAAAGCCAGGAACAGGATAGAAACGAATAAAGTAATTTTTTGCATAAGGCTTGCTTTTGAAGGTGTAAATATATCTGTTTTTAGCTAAATTCAGACCATGCAGTTTTTAAATTTAAGAAGCAGTAATTTTTGTTTTCACCACAACCCTCTGTCCCGCTTTCGCCTTTATCTCTCCATTTCATTGCGAGGATACCGGCTCTATCGGGGCTACATTAGACGGTTTAGTTTTCCATAAGAGACATAATTGTGTCATTTCGAGGAACGAGAGATCACATAAAGTAGGTACGCAAAGTGTAGCCATACAAGATGTTTTTTATATTGCTTGCGGAATATTGAGATGTGATTTCTCGTTCCTCGAAATGACACGTAAAACGAGGTGCTAAATAATGCGATTACTCATAGTTTCATTATTTCCTGTTTTTTATCTGATACGCAATTTCCCAAAACAGCACCGAAAAAACAGCGTTGGCCATTAAAGCAGTTTTAACGCCATACGCATCATATTGTGAAAACAGATGCAAATCTCCAAATTTTAAAGCCAGAAATAAGGCTAAAGCAGCAATGATAAGGGAAGTAAGAATACTTAACAAAGGCGTCCATTTTAATACAAAAAGGGAAAATATAATATTGATCACGAAAAATCCACAGCCCAGGGTTATAAATCGGTGGTCTTTTAATTTTTCGCCCAGTAATAGTAAAAACGAAGTCGAAAAACTATAGGTAAGAAATAATATGGAATAGATCAGGAATCGGATTTGTAGTTTCATTTTGAAATTTTTAGGGGGATGGTTGATTTTGGGCTTAAAACAAAAAAAGTACAAAGTCAGAGAAGACATTTGCACATTTTTTATTAAAAGTTCTCTAGAGAGACAATTATTTTTCTTTTAGTAATTTTTCTAAATACTCTACTTTTTCTTTTTCGGACTGAACCAAACGTTCGAAAAGTTCAACTACTTTATCAAGAGGATTAAAATTACAGTGATTAGTTGCATGACTTCCTGAATTAAATACACTATCTTTTGTATCGTAATAGTTATTGAAATAATTAAAGACCGCTTCTTCCGAAAAATTCTTAATGGCCTCTACAGTTACGCCAAGAGCCTTTGCTACTTCAACTAATTTTTCGTCTTCAATGGTTTCGCTGTTTTCCATAATCGAAACCGCCTGCTGATTGGTTCCTAAAGCCTGCGCCAGTGCTTCCTGCTTCATGTCTTTTAGTTCACGAATACGGCTGATTTTTCGCCCTATGTGATTTGGTTTTGTTGCTGTGCTCATAATTCAAAGATATTTAAAATTCTTTAAAAAATAGTGGTTGCTAAAAACAAGTTTTTGTAGCGATACTATTTTTTTGTTTGGATTTTCCGCGTAACAAATATAGTCTTTTTCTTATATAATTTAATAGATTTATTTAGAATTATAATTTTTTGAGTTTTCTTTTATTGATGCGATTAGCGTGTTTATGCTATTGAGAAAATTTATCAAGATAGATTTTTTACTTTTATTCAGACCTTTTGACATTGTTTTTTTTATATGTCATTCCTCCGTCACCGGTCCGTCACTCTTCCGTCACTCTTCCGTCACTCTTCCGTCACTCTTCCGTCACTCTTCCGTCGCTCTTCCGTCGCTCTTCCGTCGCTCTTCCGTCGCTCCTATATCTGAAAATTATTGAAAACTTTTACTAAATTGTATTCTTTTTCTGTCTTTTTGTCAGGGAGTTTTTGATGGGTTTAAGTATGGATTTTATTGATTAATGCTTAAAAAGTAAGTTTCTTTTTTATTTCATTAAATATATTGCAACCACCAATGTTTATTTTTCGCTTTATATTCACCAAACCAAATGCACGGTCTATAGAGTACTGCTACTACGGCGATCCAGATTAAATAAATCGTCCAAAGAGGCAAACCACTTTCTACGCCTTTTGGTCTTCCAAAAGATCCGGTTGCAAATTCTAATTGCGACCAGTTAAATCCTTGCAAAAACAGCATAGCAAGGGTTAGCATATGAATCAGGTAAAAATGCAGAATAAAGTAAAACAAAGGTACTTTTCCGTAAACGATAGTCACTTTTTTTAGACCGTTGGTAAACTGCTCCGCAAAAGCCAACAGCAAAAGCATGATGCCTAATGTAGGCAAACAATATAAAAGTGAAGGCGGATATTTCGTCACATTCATAAACGATATAAATGTAAGTGCGGTATCTTTTTGAAGAGACCATTGTACCGGATCGCCGTAAATATTTAGAAACCGAAGAAGGACAAATAAGGCTAACGAACCGAAACCAAGTTTGATGAAGAGTTTTTTTCGTTGCTCGAAAGCCATTTCAAAAAAGCGTGCAAATCCAAATCCGGTTAACATAATTCCTAGCCAGGGAATAGGAGGATAGCCCATAATAAAGGCACGATCGCTAAACGGAATTACTACAGGACTAAAAAATGGCGATAGAACGGCTTTCACAACAGAGCCTTCCGCAAACGGAATAAGAGGCAAAAGATTATGACCAAAAATAATAATTAAGCCTATAATTCCTAATTGCTTCGCCGGGATTTTTAGCAATAAACCCAAAAGAATAAACCCGAAACCTATTGCGGCTATGACCTGAAATAAAAGGGTGTGAAATCCAATATCAAAAAATAATCCAAAATTAACAACCGTAAATTCGAGCAATAGCAACCATAAACCTCTTTTGATTAAATGTTGTCTTGTTGCTGTAAAATTGTTTTTCCTTTTTAACGAAAGATAAACAGAAGTTCCTGCCAGAAAAACAAAGGTAGGCGCACACAAATGTGTAATCCAGCGCGTAAAAAGCAAGAAAGGGGTTGTGGTGGTTAAATCGGTTGGACTTTGTGTGATAGAATCTATATGCATTAAGTCACGAACATGGTCTAATGCCATGATAATCATCACAATTCCACGAACTATATCAATTGAATTTTCTCTTTTCATTTTCTTGAAGTTTAAATGTATTAGAAATGGTTTTTGATATTTTACTATATACTCTTTCGGCGATGAGATACTTCTTGAAATTGTTTTTTAATTTCAGCTGGCGGCTTTTATAATTTTATTCTTTATTGCAAAATAGCATCTATTTTGGTTTCAGATTTTTCTTTGATCTTGCTGTTCGGATGAAAACTCCAGATGATCAGAAATTTTCCTGTTGCAAGATACTCTTCCGGATGCTCGTCTGTTGGTTCTCCGTCTTTTCCCCAAAGCATTCCCTGTAGGAACCGATCTCCTTTGAATCTGTTTTCAAACTCAAAATACATGATAGAACCGCTATCTGTTTTATTTTTGAAACTTTGAACGGCTTTGCTTTTTAAGACTCCCGTCATGTTGCTGTACGTCTCAATATCAGTATAAAAAGTGCAAGCCTGAGGAGAAACACAAATATGACCGTCGCTTAAAGTATAGCCTTTAGGGATTTCTTTGCTTTTTAGTTTTAAATCAGCAATGGTCTGGCTGAAAACAGTAGTAGTAAGTAACAGGAATAATAGCGATAGGGGAATCGTGATTTTCATGATTTGTAGGGTTTGGTTTGGCTTGCTAAAATAGTTTTTTTATTTTTTTCTCACTCTAACTTCTTTCTCTTTTTCATCATAATATAGAAGGTCTTTATTTTTCTCGAACCAAGATCTCCATTTTTTTATAGTTTTATCTGGTAGAAAGACAGGCATATCAAATGGTTTTTCCATTTTATAAGTAATGCCGGTTACATCTATTAAAAACTTTCGAGCCTCGTAAACCATGTTTAAACTTATTGACTCATTTTCGCTTTTTGCTAATCTTTCAAATGATTCGAGGTTTTCCAGAAAGATTGACTGAGCATTTTGTGCACTTACTTTGCTTGAAAAGGAAAGTAAAATTATAAATAAGAGAAAGGTTAGTTTTTTCATGGTTTTTGGGTTTAATTTATAGAACTAAATAATATTTTATTTATCAAAACTCTAATCTATTTGCATTCCACTTTCTCTATCGAATTGTTCTCGTTCGGCTTCAGTCATTCTGGTTCTCAAAAGTTTTATGGTATAGCCACCAAATAATTTTCCGTTTTCAATATACATCCAATCACTGATTTTTGAATTATCTACCTCGATTTTGTCTCCAACTTTATACTCCGTAATATATTCAGGTTCATTGTCTAAAATTCCTGAATATCTCCCGTTTTTATATTCAATATCAGTGAGCCAGATATGTTCGCCGCCTCCGTCCGAAGTTTCAAATTTAACTTTCAGTGACTTAACATCAATTTTCGGGTTTGATAAGACAGCATTAAAATCTGTTAATGTTTGATTCGCTTTTTCTATTGCTTCAGACATTTCTTTATCATCATTTTCAACACTGTAGATTGTAGGCTGGTTTTCTCTTTCGATTTTATCGGAATCCTTACAGCTTATAAAACTTAATAGGATAAATGTAATTAGAATTTTTGTTTTCATTTTTGAATTGATAGGTTTCGAATTGGGTTAATTTATAGATTAAATTCTCCCATTATTTTTTGGTCGTAATCATAGTTAATTTCATTTGGAAATTTTCCATTTAGGTCAGGAAACACCAATTGTAAGTATTCATAATTGCGATTTTCATAAAATTTTATTGAAGTAAGGACGTATTCTTCTAAGTTTTCATTATGAACTTTTATAAAGTAAATCGAAAAGCGATCTGTTAAATCGTCTATTTTTTTATTTACGGGAACTGTACTGTTTTTATATTTTTCTGCGTAGTTTTTAATTATTTCCCCGGATAGGTTCGGGCCGAGACCGGAAATGAACAATTCAGGGATTTTGAAATTTTCAAATATTCCCGTGGAGTATGCAAAAGGAGTGAAGTTTTCTGCCTCCATTACTGCTGTTGTATGATAGCCAATGTTTTTTATGTTATCATAAACCTGGTTAAAATAGATTTGCTTTTTATCTTCGGTTTGTTTCATTTTCAAATATAATATTTTTATATCATAATGAATGTTTAGCTTCTGATGAAAACTTGACTGCGTCAGGGATACGTTAAATTTTTAAGTTTGTTATGCGTAAAGTATGTCATTTCGACGAAGGAGAAATCTTCGCAAGTAGCTCTACAAAGCGAGGAAATGTACCCTAAGATCCGCTTATAAAATCACGCAAATAAATCATTCAAAAAATCCAGATTGGGGTTAATAGTCTTTATCAATTCGATCTTCTTTTCCCTGCGCCAGTCTTTTACTTCTTTCTCACGTGCAATTGCTTCTTGAATCCAGGTGAATTTTTCATAATAAAGCAAGTACGTAACATTATACTTTGATGCAAAGGTTTTGTTTCCATTGGTTTTGTTTTCTGTATGTTGATTTAAGCGAATTCTCAGATTATTGGTAACTCCGGTGTAAAAAACAGTTTTATATTTGTTCGTTATGATGTATATGTAGTAAGTATGATAGCCTTCTTGTAATTGCATTTTGCATTTTTTTTGGGCTAAAGATATGGATTTTTTTTAAGATTTTTCTTATAATTAAAATTTAAAAATCGATATCCGTTGTCGAGTTTCTTGCGAGGATTTCTCCTTGTGTCGAAATGACAATATTGTGGTTACTTTGTGTGGTTTTGATTTCGAAATAATGTTATGGTTATACTTTGCGGAGTTTCTTGCGAAGATTTCTCTTTGTGGCAAAATGACAAAATGGTGTTAATTTGTGTAGCTTTGATTTCGAAATGAATCTATGGTTATTACTTTGCGGAGTTTCTTGCGAGGATTTCTCCTTCGTCGAAATGACAATATTGTGGTTACTTTGCGTGGGCTTCTACTTCGCTCAGCCTGACAAGCTTGTAGAATAAAATCTGCTCAATCTGCGTGAAACAAAAACAAAAAAAATCCCATTTCAAAATGAAACGGGACTTAACAATATTCTCTTTTTTTTATTTTAAACTGTTGCAGCAACTTCTTGTGGCAACGGAATTTGATTTTTAAGTAAATCTTCGAAAGTTTCGTGTTGACGAATCAAGATTCCTTTTCCGTTCATCCATAAAACTTCAGCTGGTTTGTATCTTGAATTGTAGTTCGAAGCCATTGAGAAACAATATGCTCCGGCGTTTCTGAAAGCTAAAATATCACCTTCTGTAATTTCTGAAATTCTGCGGTTGTTGGCAAAAGTATCCGTTTCGCAAATATATCCTACTACAGAGTAAAAACGCTCTTTTCCTTTTGGGTTAGAGATGTTTTCGATATAGTGCTGTGAACCGTAAAACATCGGACGGATTAAGTGATTGAAACCACTGTCAACTCCGGCGAAAACCGTTGAGGTTGTTTGTTTTACTACGTTTACTTTGGCTAAGAAGAAACCTGCTTCACTCACCAAAAATTTACCTGGCTCGAAAATCAATGTTAAATCCCTGCCATATTCCGCACAGAAAGAATTGAATCTTTTAGATAATTTTTTACCTAATTCTTCGATGTCGGTTTCAATATCGTCTTTTTTGTAAGGGACTTTGAATCCGCTTCCGAAATCTAAAAATTCTAAATCTTTGAAATGTTTAGCCGTATCAAACAAGATTTCAGCGGCATACAGGAATACTTCGATATCAAGAATATCAGATCCTGTGTGCATGTGAATTCCGACAATACTCATTTTTGTATTTTCAACAATTCGCAATATATGCGGTATTTGATGTACTGAAATTCCAAATTTACTATCGATATGTCCTACCGAAATATTAGCATTTCCTCCCGCCATTACGTGCGGATTAATACGAATACATACCGGAATCTGAGGATATTTTGTTCCGAATTGCTCCAGAATAGATAGGTTGTCAATATTGATTTGTACACCCATTGCGGCAACTTCTTCGATTTCTTCCAGAGAAACTCCGTTTGGTGTAAAAAAGATTTTTTCAGGTTCATATCCAGCATGAAGTCCTAATAAAACCTCCTGAATTGATACAGTATCTAACCCGGACCCCATGTTCTTTAACAACTGAAGAATCGCAACGTTAGACAATGCCTTCATGGCGTAATTAACTCTCAAGTTTTCTACCTTAGAGAAAGCTTTGGTTAACCTGTTGTACTGTGACTGGATTTTTTCGGCATCATAAACATATAATGGACTTCCAAATTGGTCTGCTAACTGCAGTAAATCTTTTGCTTGCATTTTTAAACTATTTTGAGCAAAGTTATTACACTTTTGACTAACAGCAAATTATTTGTAGAAAAATAACAAATTGTAACAAATTGTTTGTTTTTAAACAAAAATTCGGTTAAAAAAGATTTTTGTAAATCTTTTTTATGGTGCAAAGGGACAAAGATTCAGAGGAACAAAGTTTTTTCCTCTGAGTGACCCTTTGTTCCTCTGAACCTTTGAGCCTAAAAACTATAAACTCGGTAAATCCCCATTTCCTTTAGTAGGCAAATTAGTAGAACCCATTAAGAACAGATCTACTTCTCTTGCTGCTTCGCGGCCTTCTGAAATAGCCCATACGATTAAGGATTGTCCTCTTCGCATATCACCGGCAGTGAAGATGTGAGGAACGTTTGTTTGATAATTTTTAGCTTTATAATTGCTTCTCATATCAATTTCAAGTCCTAATTGCTCGCTTAACGTTTTTTCAGGTCCTGTAAATCCTAAAGCCAGTAAAGCTAAATCGCAAGGCCAGATTTTTTCGGAACCTTCTTTTTCGATTAATTCAGGACGCTGACCCGGAGTCATTTTCCATTGTACTTCAACCGTTTTTAATCCAACCAGTTCTCCTTTATCATTAGATAAAAATTCTTTGGTATTGATTAGCCAGTTTCTGTCGCAGCCTTCTTCGTGAGAAGAGGACGTTTTCAACTGCAACGGCCAGAAAGGCCAAGGCGTTGATTCGCTTCTTCCAACCGGAGGTTTTGGTAAAATTTCAAAATTAGTAACTGATTTTGCTCCGTGTCTGTTTGATGTTCCAACGCAGTCAGAACCGGTATCTCCACCACCAATTACGATGACGTCTTTTCCGGTTGCCTTAACCTGGTCCGGAATGGACTCTCCGTATAAAACTTTAGTTTGCTGTGTTAAGAAATCCATTGCCTGAACAACGCCTTTGCTTTCGATTCCTTTGGTTGGTAAACTTCTTCTTTCGGTTGCTCCACCGCACAATACGATAGAATCGAAAGCGTTTAATTCTGCAACGCTAAAGTTAACGCCAACATTTACATTTGTTTTAAAAGTGATTCCTTCAGCTTCCAGGATGGCTACACGCCTGTCGATAATTCCTTTTTCTAATTTGAAATTCGGAATTCCGTAACGCAGTAAACCTCCGATAGCATTGTCTCTTTCAAAAACTGTAACGGTATGACCCGCTCTGTTCAATTGCTGGGCAGCTGCCAGACCTGCAGGGCCGGATCCAATAACGGCTACAGTTTTCCCTGTTCGGGTTAATGGCGCTTGTGGTTTGATCCATCCTTCGGCAAAACCTCTTTCGATGATGTTTTTTTCGATGTTTTCAATCGCAACCGGTTCTTTGATGATGCCTAATACACATGATTTCTCACATGGAGCAGGGCATAAGCGGCCTGTGAATTCCGGAAAGTTATTAGTCGATTGTAAAATCGCTAAAGCACTCTGCCATTCTTCCTGATGCACCATGTCGTTGAAATCAGGAATTAAATTTCCTAACGGACAGGCACTGTGGCAAAAAGGAATCCCACAATCCATGCATCTTGAACCTTGTTCTTTTTTCTTATCTTCTGCTAACGGAATGGTAAATTCGTTGTAGTTCGAAACACGTTCTGCTACTGCTAAATTACTTTCGTCGGCTCTGTTATATTCTTTAAATCCGCCTATTTTACCCATGACATTTTAATTAAAATTCCAATTTCTTAAATTCCAAATTCCAATCCTTCTCCCGAATTCTCGGGACGTTCAGGAAGACATTGTTATTGGTTTTGAAATTGATTTTTATTAAGCAATTAATTCTTCTATTTTTTTCTCTTCTGCAATTCGTTGTAATGCTTTTTTGTAATCGGTAGGCATTACTTTTACGAAATTGTTTTGTTGATTTTCCCAGTCTGCCAAAATTCTTTTTGCTAATGGACTGTTGGTATACAAAGAGTGGTTTTTGATCAGTTTTCGTAGTTTGGTCACATCTTCTGCTTCGATAGGATCAAAGGCAACCATTTCCATGTTGCACACTGTTGCATCAAATTGTTGTTTAGGATCGTACACATAAGCAACACCACCGCTCATTCCGGCTGCGAAGTTTCTTCCTGTTTTACCTAAAACTACAACTGTACCACCTGTCATGTACTCGCATCCGTGATCTCCAATTCCTTCCACAACCGCAGTTGCTCCCGAATTTCTCACACAGAAACGCTCTCCGGTCATTCCATTAATATACGCCTCTCCGGTAATCGCTCCGTAAAGGGCAACGTTCCCAATAATGATGTTTTCCTCAGGTTTGAAGGTGGCAGTAGGAGGGACTTTGATAATTAATTTTCCTCCTGAAAGTCCTTTTCCTAAATAATCATTACAGTTTCCGTGAATTTTAAATGACAATCCATTGGTAGCAAATGCACCAAAACTTTGTCCGGCAGAACCTTCAAAATCAACTAAAATAGTGTCTTCAGGTAAACCTTGTGCGCCATATATTTTTGAGATTTCATTACTCAGAATAGCACCTACAGAACGGTCTGTATTTTTAATTTTAAACGTAACTCTTGTTTTTTCTTTTCTGTAAATAGAAGGAATCGCTTCTTTGATAATTTCGAAATCCAATACGTTTTCAAGTTGATGATCTTGCGTAGTTGTATTGTGAATTGGTTCTGTTTTTGCTTTTTCCGGTTTGTACAGAATCGATGATAAATCTAAACCATTGGCTTTGTAATGCTTGATCGCTTTGTTCACATTTAATTTTTGTGACTGACCCACCATTTCTTTCAGGGTTCTGAAACCTAACTGTGCCATAATTTCTCTTAACTCTTCAGCAATAAAATACATGAAGTTGATCACGTGCTCCGGAGTTCCTTTGAAATTTTTTCTCAATTCAGGATCCTGAGTGGCAATACCAACCGGACAAGTATTTAAGTGACAAGCTCTCATCATGATACAGCCTGAAGCTACAAGCGGAGCAGTGGCAAAACCAAACTCTTCAGCACCTAATAAGGCAGCAATCGCTACATCACGACCAGTTTTCAATTGTCCGTCACATTCTAAAACGACACGGCTTCTTAAATCATTTAAAATTAAAGTCTGTTGTGCTTCGGCTAAACCTAGTTCCCACGGAATACCGGTGTGCTGTAAGGAAGTCAAAGGTGCAGCACCTGTTCCTCCGTCATAACCTGAAATCAGGATAACGTCAGCTTTTGCTTTGGCAACACCCGCAGCAATAGTTCCAACTCCCACTTCAGAAACTAATTTTACGTTGACACGTGCCTCACGATTGGCGTTTTTCAAGTCGAAAATTAACTGGGATAAATCTTCAATAGAATAAATATCATGATGTGGGGGAGGTGAAATCAAACCTACATAAGGAGTGGAATTTCTGGTTTCAGCAATCCATGGCACTACTTTTTCTCCCGGTAATTGTCCGCCTTCTCCGGGTTTAGCCCCCTGAGCCATTTTAATCTGAATTTCTTTCGCGTTTGTCAGATAGTTGATCGAAACACCAAAACGTCCCGAAGCCACTTGTTTGATAGCACTGTTTCTGGAATCTCCGTTAATTTCTTTCTGGAAACGTTTAGGATCTTCTCCACCTTCTCCGGAATTACTTTTTCCGCCAATTCTGTTCATGGCAATCGCTAAATTCTCATGGGCTTCTCTACTGATCGATCCGTAAGACATGGCACCAGTTTTGAATTTTTTTACAATTTCTGTCCACGGTTCTACTTCGTCAATAGAAATCGGATCTAAATTGTTGAATTCAAACAAACCTCTGATCGTCATTAAGTTTGAGCTTTGCTCATTGACCATATCGGAGTATTCTTTATAACTTTCCGGACTGTTCAGACGAACGGCCTGTTGTAATTTAGAAATCGTAGTTGGGTTGAACATGTGTTTTTCCCCGCCTCTTCTCCATCTGTAAATACCTCCAATTTCTAAAGGCAATAAGTTGGCGATTTTTGAATTTGGAAATGCTTTCTGGAAACGTTTCTTTACTTCTTTCTCCACTTCCATTAAACCAATTCCTTCGATTCTGGAAGGGGTGTAAGGGAAATATTTTGAAGTGAATGTTTTATTTAAACCTAAAATCTCGAAAATTTGGGCAGCTCTGTACGAATGTAAAGTAGAGATACCAATTTTGTTCATGATTTTAAGAATACCTTTTGCAATCGCTTTGTTATAGTTGATAATAGCGTAATCCGCTTTCACCTTTGTAATGAATCCCTGATTGACCTGATCGTGAATGATCTCGTTGACCATATATGGATTAATGGCACTGGCACCATATCCGAACAATAAAGCAAAATGATGCGGTTCACGAGGCTCTGCAGATTCGATTATGATTCCGAATTTAGAACGAACTTTCAGGATGTTTAAAGAGTGGTGGATGTAAGAACAAGCCAATAACATCGGGATTGGAGCCATCTGCTCACTTACACCTCTGTCGGAAAGGATGATAATATTACAGCCTTCAGAAACTGCTTTGAATGTAGCCTGAACGCATTTCTCTAAAGCACGCTCTAAACCGTTAACTCCTTTTTCTATTTTGTATAAAGTAGAAATGGTAGCCGATTTGAAATCTTCGTGATCAATGTTTTTGATTTTATCCAAATCCTCATTCGAAATAACCGGATTCTGGATTTTTAATTTTTTACATTGTTTTGCTTCAATTTCGAAAATATTAAAATCACCTCCAATGGCTAAACTGATGTCGGTAATGATTTCCTCACGAATACCATCCAAAGGTGGATTAGTAACCTGAGCAAATAATTGCTTGAAATAGTTGTATAATAATTGTGGCTGATCTGATAAAACGGCCAAAGGCGTATCATTACCCATAGAACTGATGGCTTCAGCACCATCTGATCCCATTGGATTGATAATCGTTTTTAAGTCTTCGATAGTATAACCGAACAAACGCTGTCTGGTATGAAAATCAAGCTTTTCAACCGGAACAGGGTTGTTGGTGTAGGGAACTTTAGCCAATGGCAACAAGTTAGCTTCAACCCATTCTTTATAAGGACGCTTGGTTACAATTGCTTTTTTAATCTCCTCATCTTCAATAATACGGCCTTCGTTCATATCTACGAGGAACATTTTTCCCGGCTCTAAACGACCGTGCTGAATTACATCTTCCGGTTCGATATCCAGTACACCAATTTCTGATGACATGATTACGAAACCACTTTTTGTCAGGGTGTAACGGGAAGGACGCAATCCGTTTCTGTCTAATAAAGCACCAATTACGTTTCCATCTGTAAACGGAATCGAAGCCGGTCCATCCCAAGGCTCCATGATGCAGGAGTTGAATTCATAGAACGCTTTCTTTTCTGCCGACATCGTCTGGTGTTTTTCCCAGGCTTCCGGAACTACCATCATCATGGCTTCAGGCAAGGAACGTCCGGTCATTAATAAAAGTTCAATAACCATGTCCATAGAAGCAGAATCTGATTTTCCTTCTAAGATAATCGGAAATAATTTTTTGATATCATCCCCAAAAATTTTGCTTTCCATTAATTCTTCACGGGCACGCATTCTGCTTACGTTTCCGCGAAGCGTATTGATTTCTCCATTGTGACACATGTATCGAAATGGCTGTGCTAAGTCCCATGAAGGGAAAGTATTGGTAGAGAAACGCTGGTGAACTAACGCCAGACGCGTCACTAAATCGGGATCTTTTAAGTCAATATAATAGCGGCTGATGTCTTCCGGCATCAATAAGCCCTTATATATTATAGTAGTTGTCGATAAACTGGTAAAATAAAACATGTGACTTTCGGAGGTTTTAGATCCTCTGATCGCGTGTTCTGCAATTTTCCTGGCTGCAAAAAGTTTTGCATTAAATTCCTGTTCTGTTAAATCCTGACCGTTTTTGCTAACAAAAACCTGTTTAACAGATGGTTCTTTTTCTGCGGCAATCTGCCCTAAATTTTCTACGTCAACGGGTACGTCTCTCCAGCCTAAAACCTTTAAATTCTGATCTTTGATTGTTGATTCGAAAGCATTCATGCAAAAAGAAACCTGGTTTTTGCTTTTTGGTAAAAAAACCATTCCTACTGCATACTCACGTGTTTCAGGGATTTCAAAATCACATACTTTTTTGAAAAAGTCATGTGGGATATCAAATAAAATTCCGGCTCCATCTCCAGTTCTTCCATCAGAACTAACTGCACCACGATGTTCCAGTTTTATTAAGATGTCCAATGCTTTGTGAATGATGTCATTAGATTTAATACCATTCAAATTACAAATAAATCCTGCACCACAATTGTCGTGTTCAAATTCAGGCAAATAAAGCCCTTGTTCTTTAACTCTCATTCTTGATATTTTTTCTACAAAAATAGAGATTTCGTTAAACATAATGTATTGAAAATGTAATTCCGCTTTCATTTTTGTTGTAATATTAGAAAAATGATTCTTAAATGATAATAATATTGCAGAAAGCATTGTGAAATGATAAAATCACAATTTACATTGTAATATGTGGAATGAAATTGGGCGTAAGGCTTTGAAATCAGTGAGGTTTTTGTTAAATATCAAACTTTTTAGTGTTTTTTAGTTAACATTTTAGAAGCGATAGTTTAACGATTCCTTTTCTTTGAAAATGAATAACTGTTTAATGTCGGTTTAAGGCATTTTTTAATTGAAAAAAGATTTTACTATTCAGTTGAATTTTGCTATTTTTGTCGCACTTTTATTCTGAAATAAATTCAGAACCAGACAAATTCTATATTATGAACATACACGAATATCAAGGAAAAGAAATTTTAGCGAGTTACGGAGTACGCATTCAACGCGGAATTGTGGCTAACAATGCAGTTGAAGCTGTAGCTGCTGCAAAACAATTAACTGCCGAAACCGGTACAGGATGGCACGTAATTAAAGCCCAAATTCACGCAGGTGGCCGTGGAAAAGGTGGTGGAGTTAAGCTTGCTAAGAACTTACAACAAGTTGAAGAAATTGCAGGACAAATTATCGGAATGCAATTGATTACGCCTCAGACTTCTGCTGAAGGTAAAAAAGTAAACAAAATTTTAGTAGCAGAAGATGTTTACTATCCTGGTGAAAGTGAAACCTCTGAATTTTATGTTTCTGTTTTATTAAATAGAGCTACTGGTCGTAACATGATTATGTATTCTACTGAAGGTGGAATGGATATTGAAGAAGTTGCGGAGCACACACCTCACTTAATTTTTACTGAAGAAGTAGATCCTACTGTTGGATTACAAGGTTTTCAGGCAAGAAGAATTGCCTTTAACTTAGGTCTTTCAGGAAATGCTTTCAAAGAAATGGTGAAATTCATTGACTCACTTTACAATGCTTACATTGGTTCTGATGCTTCTATGTTTGAAATCAACCCGGTTTTGAAAACTTCAGATAACAAAATTATGGCTGTTGATGCTAAAGTAAATATCGTTGATAATGCTTTATACAGACAACCAAAATATGCTGAGATGAGAGATATCCGTGAGGAGAATCCAATCGAGGTTGAAGCTAAAGAAGTAGGTTTGAACTATGTAGATCTTGACGGTACTGTAGGATGTATGGTAAACGGAGCAGGTCTTGCAATGGCAACTATGGATTTAATTAAATACGCTGGTTTTGAGCCTGCTAACTTCCTTGACGTTGGTGGAACTGCTGATGCAAAACGTGTTGAAACTGCTTTCCGTATTATCTTAAAAGATCCAAACGTAAAAGCTATTTTGATCAATATTTTTGGTGGAATCGTTCGTTGTGACCGTGTGGCGCAAGGAGTTGTTGACGCTTACAAAAATATGGGTGATGCTATCAATGTGCCAATTATCGTTCGTTTGCAAGGAACAAATGCTGAAATTGCAAAAGAATTAATTGACAATTCAGGTATGCCAATTTTATCAGCTACTCAATTTCAGGAAGCTGCTGATCAGGTTAAAGCTGCATTATCTTAATCAAATAAGAAATCGATTATATAAAAAAAAAGCCATTCCTAACGGAATGGTTTTTTTTTTTTTTTGAAATCATTTTAACTGCAAAAAAACAAAGGATTGTATAAAAAAGTTAGCCACAGATTACACAGATTAACGCAGATTTTAAAAATCCTTTTAATACTGATAATCTGTGGCTAAAAAAGCTTTGCGAATTTTTGCGTTTATAAGTTTAATAACAGGATAAAATCGTAGCGTTCTTTGCGGTTAAACTTTCACATTTCACATTTTACCTTTTACAAAAATTATTATTTTTTATTCTTCCCGTTTTTGTAAATCACTTTTTCAACTACCTGTACTTTAGGAGCTGTTTTGGTGTTGTTTTTCTTGAACGGTTTTTTAGCAGCCGGACCATTTTTAGAAGGTGCTTTGTCGCCTCTTCCTTTTTCGGCATCTTTTGCGCTTGCTTTAAATTCAGGTCTGTCTTTTGTGCTGTCTTTCTTCGGAATTTCTGCTTTATGCTTTGCTAAAACATCATTCGGGTTTTTAGGGTTTTCTTTCGTTCCTCTTAAATGAATTACTAATCCGTTTAAGAAATTACGTAAAACCTGATCACCGCATTCCATATAATTTTCATGATCTTCGGCCCTGAAAAAAGCTCCTAATTCTGATTTTGTAATTCTAAAATCTACTAATTCTAAAATCTCAACTATTTGGTCATCACGGAGCATCAAAGCTACGCGAAGTTTTTTTAGGATATCGTTATTCGTCATCGTTTAATTTTTTACAAAGGTACGTTTTAAAAGTAATTTGATTACAATTTATTGAGTCGGGCTACTGTTTTTTGCCACGAATTACACCAATTTCCACGAATTGCATTGTATTTAAAAATTAATTCGTGGAAATTGGTGTAATTCGTGGCACACTTTTTTACTTTATTTAGAATTACAGGCGTTTAAGATATTGACTAATTTATCCAGATCTTCTTTAAGATGATTTGCCGTAACTACAATTCTATTGATGTCTTTGGCGTTTTCCTGATACCTGAAATTGGTAATAATAATTTTATTTGCTTTCAGGATTTCAGTAATACTTTCAATTTCAATATAAATCAACGGATAGGTTTTGTCAAATTTGATGTTTTCATTTTTGATCAGTTTGGAATCCAGATACTTCAGGTTTTCTAATAGTTTCTGATGTTGAATCGGATAAATTTCAGCAGCTTCTGCCAGCGTTTGCACAAAAGCAGGATTCATTCCGGCTGCGGAAATAAAAGTGCCTGATTTTTTTATTTGATTAATGAAAGCTCCGTCACTTGCAATTACTCCTCCGGTTAACCCAAAAGCTTTCCCAAGTGAGGAAACCATAATTTTTCTCTTTGTTGGAAGATTGATTTCCGAATAAATTCCACTGCCATTTTTGCCCAAAATTCCAAGCGAATGGGATTCATCAATAACCAGGGTAATTTCTTTATGATTAGGGATTTCTTTTAAAACCAATAAATCAACTGCTTTTGTCTGATAGGAAGGAACGGCATCGGTAAGAATGGTAATTCTCTCCGGTTTAGGATTGAATAATCTGGGATTGATTTTACCAGCTTCAAAAAAGGGAAGACTATCATGGGCTTTAATTGCAGGATGTGCGTTGGGAAAATGAAAATAACAATCTGTTTCCTTGTTCAGTTCCTCGATTACCATTTTTCCGGCCAACATTCCCGACGAAACCGTAACGGCTGATTCTGCTTTGATATATTGCGCTAAAAATGCTTCGCCATCATCATAAGCAGTGACTTTTACATTCGCGTTCCTGGAACTTCCGTAAGTTGTTCCCCATCTTAAAATATTTTTAAGGACCAATTGCTGAAATTCTTTATGGACCGATAAGCCCAAATAGGCCGTTCCGCCAAAATACAAATACTGTTCCTGGTCTATTTCGATAATCCGATCCGGAAATTGGCTGACTTTCATATAACTAGATTAAAGTTACACCGGTTCCGTTTAGTTCAGAATAGCTGATGACACCATTTTGTATCGTTACTCCGGTTGCGATATCCTGTGCTAAAAGCAGTGCGCCATCCATATCTACATAATCGAGTTGCGGTAATAAATGAGCGATTGCAGAGATTCCAACCGTAGATTCCGTCATACAACCCACCATGGTTTTGAGACCTAACTTTTTGGCTTCTTCTATCATGCGTTTCCCCGGAGTCAGTCCGCCGCATTTGACCAATTTGACATTTACACCATGAAAATAGTTGTGGCATTTGGCAACGTCTTCTTCAATAATACAGCTTTCATCGGCAATAACAGGCAAAACAGAATGTTTGTACACTTCTTTGTGCGCTTCCCAATTATCTGCTTTCATAGGCTGTTCTAAAAATTCAACCCCTAATTTTTTTAATTCAATTGCATTGTTAATCGTTTCATCAACTCCCCAGCCGCAATTGGCGTCGATTCTAAAAATGGAATCGGTATGTTTGCGCAATTCTTTTACAATGGCAATATCTTCCTGGGTTCCCAGTTTAATTTTATAAATCGGCCAGGGTAATTCCTTCATTTTTGAGACCATCTTTTCGATTGAAGCAATTCCGATCGTGTAATCGGTCATTGGGTTTTTATCTGGAGAATAGCCCCATAATTCATATAATTTTTTCCCTTTTTTACGGGCATACCAGTCATTATAAGCCAGGTCTAATGCACATAAAGCAAACATGTCGTGTTTTAAAAAAGGATATATTTTTGTCCAAAAAGCTTCTGGAGTTTCGTTTTCGTTACTTTCAATGAGAGGTCTGATTTTTTCTAAATCCTGCATCATGACCGGAACTGTTGTTTTATAATACGGATTGGAGGTGGCTTCACCAAAACCGGAAAAACCATCACTTTTGAGTTCAACAATCAACGAAGGCTGAAAATCAATGGATTCTCTGGAAATAGTAAAAGTATGTTTTAGTTTTAGGTTGTATGCTCTTAAAATCAATTCCATAATTTGTTGTTTTTAATTTAATATTTCAGCCATGAAAGTGCACCAACAAAGCCGTCGCGCCAGAGTTTTTCATTATGTTCTCCTCCTTTTACAATTTTTGATTTGGTAAGGTGAAGGCAATAACAACGTTTTGTGTCTAATAAACGTTCCATTTTGGTCATATCCTGCACCATGTTCTCATCCTCTTTGTCACCGCATAAAAAGTAAATTTTGGTCTTAATTTTGGGTGTTTTTTCTGTTAAGGTATAAATGTCTTTCGAGAACCAGAAAGAAGGAGAAAAAACAGCCGCTTTACCAAAAACTTCCGGATATTTTAAGATGGCATAATACGATACCAATCCGCCAAGTGAACTTCCCATAATAATGGTATTTTTGGCTTTTGTTTTGGTTCTGTAGTTTTTATCTATGTATGGTTTTACTGTCTTTACAATAAAATCGAGATAATTATCGGCATTTCCGCCGCCGTATTTTTCATTTTTGAAAGGTGTTAATTCATCGATTCGTTTGTCGTTTCCATGCTCTATTCCGACAACAATTACCTTTGCTTTTAAGCTGTCCAGTTTTTCGTCGACATTCCATTCGCCGACATAAGAAGTTTTGGCATCAAACAAATTCTGGGCGTCGTGCATATAGATTACGCTGTATTTCTGGTCTGAAGCGGTATAATTTTCCGGTAGATAAATCCAGATTTTTTTGGTGGTTTTGAGTTGTGGAGCTTCAATCGTAAAAGTAGAAACATTTTTTGACGCTGTGTTTTCCTGAGCATTTCCGCTAAAGATTATGCCCAGAAAAATAAAAAAGGAGAATAACCGAATCATATGTTTTATTGTGTTTTAGATTTAAAAACAATATTTTAGCTAAAAATAATAAATTGATGGATACCGAAGAACAAAAGAGAAGCTTACTTTTAGAAATGATTGCTTTCTCAACAGTCGATGGTCAGCTGCATAAAAGGGAACTGGACTTTTTGTGGCTGGTAGCCCAGGAATTAAATATCGATAAAAAAGATTTTCAGGATTTATTTCATCAGGAAACCCCTCCATTAAACATAAAATCAGAGTTCAGCGCATTCAGCAATTCTACAGATTGGCTTTGATTATGCATTGCGATGGTATTTTGCATGAAAAAGAAGCTAAAGCGATCCAGCAAATCGCCATAGAAATGGGTTTGAACCCCAATGCTACAAAACGCATTTTAGATCTGATGCACAAAGCACCAAATGCTATGATTAACCCTAAATTATTATTGAAAGTTTTTCAGGAACAGCACAATTAAGGCAATTGTTCCTGTAGTTTTTTAATATCATCGCGCAATTTCGCGGCCTGTAAAAAGTCTAGATCCTTAGCAGCTTTTTCCATTGATTTTCGTTTCTCGCGAATCATTTTCTCCAGATCCGGCTTGGACATGTATTTGGTATCCGGTTCGGCAGCTGCTGTCAAAATATGGCCCAGTTCATAATCTACTAATGGATTTTTAGTAAACGCACTTTCGATTTTTTTATTTAAGGCCTGCGGCGTAATATTATGTTCCGTATTGTAATTAATTTGTTTGGTTCTTCTGTAATTCGTTTCGTCGATTGTTTTTTGCATACTGGCCGTAATTTTATCAGCATACAGGATGGCTTTACCATTAAGATTTCTTGCCGCACGACCAATAGTCTGCGTCAGGGATCTGTGGCTTCGCAGGAAACCTTCTTTATCGGCATCAAGAATCGCAACAAGCGAAACTTCGGGTAAATCCAAACCTTCACGAAGTAAATTGACACCAATTAAAACATCAAAAATACCTTTTCGTAAATCCTGCATGATTTCGATACGCTCTAAGGTATCGACATCAGAATGGATATAGCGACAGCGGATATTTACTTTGGTTAGATATTTGGCTAATTCCTCGGCCATTCTTTTGGTTAAAGTGGTCACCAAAACCCTTTCGTCTAATTCACAACGAACCTGAATTTCTTCGATTAAATCATCAATCTGATTTAAACTCGGACGAATTTCTATAATGGGATCCAGTAATCCTGTCGGACGAATCACCTGTTCTATGTAAACACCGTCTGTTTTTTCCAATTCATAATCGGCCGGAGTGGCAGATACATAAATCACCTGATTTTGCAAAGCTTCAAATTCTTCAAATTTCAAAGGCCTGTTGTCCATGGCAGCCGGTAAACGGAAACCGTATTCCACCAGGTTTTCTTTTCGGCTGCGGTCACCTCCGTACATGGCATGAACCTGAGAAACGGTTACGTGACTTTCATCAACAACCATCAAATAATCTTTAGGAAAATAATCTAATAAACAGAAAGGTCTTGTTCCGGGTAATCTTCCGTCAAGGTATCTTGAATAATTCTCAATTCCGGAGCAGTACCCCAGTTCCCGAATCATTTCTAAGTCAAAATTGGTGCGCTCTTCGAGACGTTTGGCTTCCAGATGTTTACCTGTTTCTTTAAAATAATCGACTTGTTTGACCAAATCCTGCTGGATGTCCCAGATGGCGCCTTGTAAAACTTCCGGAGAAGTCACGAACATATTGGCGGGATAGATCGTCAGTTTTTTAAATTTTTCAATGACCTGGGAAGTCTTGGCATCAAAAGATTCTATTTCTTCGATTTCATCTCCAAAAAAGTGAATCCTGAAAGCATCGTCAGCATAACTCGGATACACTTCAACCGTGTCTCCTTTTATTCTGAATGTTCCGGGTGTAAAATCTGCTTCTGTCCTGGCATATAAACTTTGTACCAGGCTGTGTAATAATTTGGTGCGCGAAATGACCTGATCTTTTTCTATGGCAATGACGTTTTTCTGAAACTCTACCGGATTCCCGATACCGTACAGGCAGGAAACGGAAGCAACAACCAAAATGTCACGACGACCTGAAAGCAGGGAAGAAGTGGTGCTTAAACGCATTTTTTCAAGTTCTTCATTGATCGATAAATCTTTTTCAATAAAAACCCCTGTTACCGGCATAAAAGCCTCCGGTTGATAATAATCGTAGTACGAAACAAAATACTCCACCGCATTATTCGGGAAAAACTGTTTGAATTCCGAGTACAGCTGCGCCGCCAAAGTCTTGTTATGGGCTAAAACCAGAGTCGGTTTCTGCACTTCCTGAATAACATTGGCTACCGTAAATGTTTTACCGGAACCTGTTACACCCAGTAAAGTTTGATATTTTTCGCCATCAACAACTCCTTGTGCTAATTTTTGAATGGCTTGCGGCTGATCGCCTTTTGGACTATAATCTGAGGTAACTTGAAACTCCATTTTTGCTTGATGAAAATTTTAGTTTTGTAAAGATACAAAGTTTGAATTCTATAAAATAGGTAGTTGAATTTAAAAATTCAGTCTATTTTAAAAAATCCATAATGGCATCGTTTACAATTTTGGGTTGATCAATGGTTAAAAAATGACCCGCATCTTTTATGATTTTAGTCTTGCTTTTCGCCATATATTTTTGGGCTCTTTCTAAGCTTTCCTGTGAGTTTATGACATCATTATCGCCAATTAAAACCAAAACAGGATTTGAAATTGACTTTAACTCGTCATCTGAAAAAGGATGCATTTTAAGCAGGCTCGAATTCGATTTGGCATATTTGTTGGCCAGATAAAATTGTCTTCTGTATACCGGACTAATATTTTCGGGATGTGTAGCAAAAGCTTTTAATGTTTTTCCGAATTTCTTTTCACTTGGAAAAAGTTTGAGCATTAGGGCAGAAGTTGTTTTTCCGACCTGATCAATAAATTTAAAGGTTTGTGCCGGACTCAGTAAAACGACTTTATCAATTGAATTTGATTTTTGAGTCGCCAGTAAAGTCGCAATCCATCCCCCTCGTGAAGCCCCGATAATATCAAATTTTTTTAGCTTATAATGGTTGAAAATTTCGTTGTACCAAATTACAATTTCTTCTGATGAAAGAGGGTTTGAGGTCATCGTAGATTTTCCGGGTTCCATAAGAAAATCAATGGCGTAGACGCGGTAGGTCTTTGCTAAAGCTTTAATGTTGGGATACCACATCGTAGAGCTTGCGTCCATACCGTGAAGCAAAACGAGATCTTTACCGTTTTTAGGTCCGGCCATTACAATATGAGCGGTTCCGTATGAGGTTTTTAGATTTTCTTCAGTATACGCAATCCCCCAAAGTTTCAGGGATTTGTCGTATGAAGTAATATAGGAATTTTTATCTTTTTTGGTTTGAAAGATGTAATCGTCAAATTTGGCTTTTTTTGTTGAAGAACAGCCTGAAAGTAAAATAAATAATAAAGAGATGAAGAGTAATTTTTTAATATTCATAAAATTCAATTTAGTCTAAAGGTACTTCAAAAAAGTCCGGGGAGATATTAGAATTTTAATTTAAAGTATCAAAATTACAATGTTATACTGTTTAAAATGTAATCATTTAATGCGTTGCGTGTAATTCACTGAAACCTTATTTTTTTTTTTAATCAATGTCATCCTGAGCGAAGTCGAAGGCTTTTATACATGGAAAGAGCTTCGACTTCGCTCAGCCTGACACCAATTTTGAATTATCCCTAACGATTTTATTTAAATTTTCCAGGTTTTCTGTTGTGCTTCGGTTAAGAAAGTCCAGGCTATAATGCGGCTTGTTTTCTGGCCCTGAGCCATGTCTATCGTTTTTATGGAAGCTGCGTTTACTTTGTTTAACGTTTTATAAATACTCGAAAGATTTTCTCTTTTGGAAACCAGAGTAGTAAACCACAAACATTGCATTGGGTATTTGGCACTTTCGTAAATCATTTGGGTTACAAAGCCAATTTCACCGCCGTCACACCACAATTCAGCATTATGACCTCCGAAGTTTAAAACAGGATTCATTTTTTTCTTTTCTTTCGGATTCAGATTGGAAACTTTCCTTACCGTACTCTGATTGGCATCTTCAGCGGAGGCATGAAAGGGCGGATTACAGATGGTAAAGGTAAAACGGTCTTCGGGCGTTATAATGTTTTTGAAAATAAACCGCGCTTCGGTTTGCTGCTGCAAACTGATCGCATCAATTAGTTTCGGGTTTGCTTCGATGATTTTGCTGCAATTTTCAATCGCTTTCAAATCGATATCTGTGCCTACAAAACTCCAGTCATAAACAGCATTCCCTAATATCGGATAGATGCAGTTTGCGCCTGTCCCGATATCAAGACCTAAAACAGAATTCCCTTCCGGAATAATTCCATTATTGGTTTCGGCTAATAAATCGGCCAGATAATGAATATAGTCGGCACGTCCGGGAATAGGAGGGCAAAGATAATTGGCCGGAATATCCCAGCCCTGAATGTCGTAATAGGTCTGTAATAATGCTTTGTTGAGCATTTTTACTGCCTGCGGATCACTGAAATCAATAGTTTCGATGCCATGAGCATTGATGGCTACATGCTTTTTTAATTCCGGACAATTCGAAATAAGAAGTTCAAAATCATATCGCGAACGATGCAGATTTCGGGGATGTAAATTGTTTTTTTCGGAATTGTCTATTGTTTTCATTTTGTGAATTTGGGTGCAAAGATAGTCATTCCTTTTGGAGGAAAGGGATTATTGAAAATCCAATTTTTTAAATTCCAAATTCCAAACTCTAAATGTCTCGTTGCTAATCCATACATTCCATGAGCAGTAAATCACCGTCTGAATATGTAATGGTTACAAGACCATCGTTTGTAACGGAATTGCTGCTGCCGGTTCTGTAGCCAATGGTCAGTGTATCGTTTTCCAGCGGATACTCTAAATTGGTAGAGAAAATACCGTTTACCACTCCGATTGGAATTAGTGATATGGGGGTTTTGGCCGTATACCATTTTTCGAATTTATGGGGCAGCAGGAATATTTTGGAATGATCGTCGAGGATGACAATTTTAAGTAAATTTCGGTACCGAACAATGTTGGTTAAATTCGTTATCGTATGATCAGCACGTTTTCCGGTAGCCCAAACCACATTGGCAGCAGGGATTTTGCGGTCAATTAAATAATCAAAAGCTTTCTCTAAATCAGTTTTGTTTTGGTCCGGTGCATGTACAATCTCAAGCGGATATTGAGCTATTTTGTAGCTTTCAGGATCAAAACCACGGTCGAAATCTCCCAGAAGGACGTCTACTTTTATACCCAGATCAATCACTCTTTCGATAGCAGAATCGAGAACGATAACCAACGGTGACCATTCGAGCAACTGACCTAATAATTCCGGATCGCAGGCGGCACCGTTAGCAATAATTAAAGCGGGTTCCTGGTCGTCGCGTACGATATGGTGTGAAGACATTTTGAATTGAGGTTTTGATTTTAAAATTCAAAGATAGGGAATCCGAGATACTTAGTCTCCGAGAACCTAAGCTAATAATCTTCTGTGATAATTGATTTGTCCTAAATGATAGGCTAAATGCGTCGAAAGATGGACCAGAAAAAAACCGGTCGTCATTTCTTTTTCGAAAACAACTAAGGGATAAATAGCTTCTAAATCGGCTGGGATCAGCTTATCTAATGCTGTATTTACTACCGATATGGTATTCTCAATTTTTTGAATCAATTCGGCTTTCGGAATGTCTTTTAATGAAAATTCGAGTTCACGATTTCTGATATAACCGGTTTTTCCAATTTCTGCTCCAATATAAGTATTGATGTTTCCGATAAGGTGCAGGCAAAGATTTCCGGCTGAATTGGAAATGTTTTTGTCAATTGCCCAGATTTGGGTTTCATTTTGATACGATTCAATCTCCAGTTTCAATTTGGTAAGATCACGGTTAAAAAGTGATTTTAGGGTTTCGATTAGCATAACTCTGATTTCTGTTTATTATTCGATTATATATTTTTTGACATCAATTTCGCTCAGTGAAAAATAACCCAGCGGATAATTTGATTTATCGGCAGTGTTGATAATATTGCCTTTTACGGTCGCGGGAGGGGACTGAAAGGGCCCGCCAACATTGTTTCCTGCAATACTCACTAAGATATTCATATAATTATAATATTGTTCGGAGATTCCGTAATGTATGATTTCAATTTGATCGCCCGCTTTTAAATCCTCATCATCGGAGCTGCTGAAAATTTCGTTCCCCTGATAAAATTTATCCTCGGAGGCATAAAATGTAGAAGTCACTTTACTGGAATAGGTATATTTGAATAAATAGAAATTATCTTCATTTCCCGGATCATTATAAAAGGCTTTGACTTCGATATCTTTTCCGGTAAAACCGCCTTCGTTGTTTTGTTCTATTCGGGTAATTGGAGCTACGGATTTCATAGTTTCAGTTGCCGTATAGTTTGTGCCGTTAGTAACGACGGTCAGGGTATATTGCTCGTTAATTACAGGTTTGAAATTATTGCAGACATAACGTCCGGTCTTCGAAACTTCGATAAAATTGAATTGCTCGTTTTGATTGTTTTTTATAAAAACAACTGCACCTGAAACAACCGGAATCTGATTTTCAAAATAACCGGTAGTGGTAGTTAATTTAATGGATTGCTGTGCGCCATTTGTTCCTTTTCTCCAGTTGATTGACGCTTCAATAACCAATTTAGGGGGAGCAGTATCCAGATCGACATCGACTACTTCTTCACAACTTGTAAAGAATAGTGATATAAAAAATACGATTAATAGGGTTGCTTTTTTCATGCTATATTTTTTGTTTTCTTTTTACGGAAGAATTTTTTAAAATTTAAAATTATAACTAACGGCCGGTACAATTCCGAAAATGGAGGTCTGCACGGCTTCATTTGCTCCGCTGTCCACATTTTGCCTGAAATTTATCGAAGCGGCGTTTTGGCGATTGTACAAGTTGTAAATGCTGAAAACCCATTCGCCTTTCCAATTTCTGTTTTTATTTTTTCTTGAAGTTAATGTGGCTGAGATGTCTAAATGGTGATAGGCAGGGAGACGATTTTCATTCCTTAATCCGTAGTTTGGAACTTTAATTCCCAAATATTCATATTGCGAATTCGGATAGGTGACCGGCTGTCCCGATTGTAACGCAAAATTAGCTCCAAACGACCATTTATCGTTTAAGGTGTAGGCAGAGGTGATGGCTAGATTATGTGTTTTATCATAAGCAGAACTGTACCATTGCCCGTTGTTGATTCCGGTTTCTTCCGGTGTTCTTCCGGGTGTTTGCTGTTCTGATTTTGACAGCGTATACGAAATCCATCCGTTAAATTTGCCTTCATTTTTCTTAAACATAATTTCCAGACCATACGCTCTCATTTGTCCGTTTAGAATGACCTGTTCAATAGCCTCATTGGCAATTAAATTAGCACCGTCAATATAATCCAGTCTGTTTTGAATTTCTTTGTAATAAGTTTCTACTTCGACAGAATAAGCCCCGTTCTTGATATTTCTAAAATACCCCAGCGCTACCTGATCTGCAATTTGAGGTTTTATGTATTTGTCACTGGGCATCCATACGTCAAGCGGAGTAGGCGATGAGGTATTCGAAATTAGCTGAAGATATTGCGCCATTCGGTTGTAGCTCGCTTTAATAGACTGGTCGTCATTTAATTGATAAGAAATAGCAAACCTCGGTTCCAAATTATTATAATCCTGAATTACTTTGTTTTTACCAAAATAGGCTGTTGAAGTTGGCTTGCCTTTTTCGTAGATCTCTGTGCTGGTATTAAAAACGACCGGATTATTATTGGCATAATAGTTAATCGTAGAAGCGCCCAGACGATAAAATAAACTATAACGCAATCCGTAGGAAACGGTTATTTTTTTTGAAAGCTGACTTTCGGCATCCAGATAGACAGAAGGTTCAAAAGCATATTTTTTATCTAACTGATCAGGATTAATTCCGGAAACCTCTCCTGTTGGTTTGATCGTTCCGGGATTGAATTCGTAATAAATACCGCTTAATCCGTAATTGAGTTTGAATTTGTCTGAAATATAATGTTTGAAATCGTATTTGATATTGTAATTTTTGATGCCGGAATCCCATTTGAAACCCACAAAATCCAGATCCAGTCCGTAATAATAGTCGCTGTAAATCAGGGATAGGTTGGAGAATAATTTATCAGAAAACAAGTGATTCCAACGCAGGTTCAGGGTTGCGTTTCCATAAGTATTAGAGAAACTTTTGTTAATGCTAAAGACATCACGGCCAAAATATCCGGATAAGTATAAACTATTATTGTCGTTTACTTTATAACTTAATTTGGTGTTTAGATCATAAAAATAGGCCGCATTATCTTTGTTGTCTTCAGATAATTTTAAAAATAAATGGGCATAGGAAGCTCTTCCGCCAATTAAAAAGGAACCTTTGTCTTTTACCAGCGGCCCTTCGGCAAGAAGCCGGCTGGAGATTAATCCGATTCCGCCATTCATATGAAAATCCTTGCTGCTTCCGTCTTTCTGATAAATATCTAAAACAGAAGAAGCTCTCCCTCCGTAACGGGCAGGAATTCCGCCTTTGTACAATTTTAAATCTTTAATGGCATCGGGATTAAAAACAGAGAAGAAACCAAATACGTGAGAAGAATTAAAGATAGTAGCTTCGTCTAATAAAATTAAATTCTGATCGGCACCGCCGCCACGGACGTTAAATCCTGAAGCACCTTCGCCTGCATTTGTCACACCGGGCAATAATAAAATTGATTTTAAAACATCCACTTCACCCAAAACCACCGGCATTTTTTTGATGGCTGCAATAGAGAGTTTATTGGTACTCATTTCAGGAGATTTAATGTTGGCTTTGCCTTTATTGTCTGTAATTACCACTTCCTGAAGTTCTTCGCCGCCTTCGTTTAGGGAGAAATTATTTTTAATATTCTGATTTAAATTTATTGTTTTCTGAATGGGTTGGTAGCCAACATAACTTATTTCAATTTGTTGTTCCCCGGCAGGAGCGGTTAGCGAATAAAAACCATATTCATTGGTTGTAGTTCCTATTTTTAAGGATGGAATGTAAATATTGACACCAATTAAGGTCTCATTGTTTTTATTATCCGTTATAGTGCCGCTTAGTGTAAATTTTTCCTGAGAGAAGGATGCAAATGAAGATAAAATAATGATAAGAAATATGAAGCTATTTTTTGAAATCATTGTATTGGTTTTGAATTACATAGTTAGGAATTCTTACGAAATATTACCTCGGAACGATTGTTAAACATTAGTTAAGAAAAAAGGCAACCGATTAAGGCTGCCTTTTAGATATGGATAGTATATGTAATTGTACTATTTTATTTCAGCAAGAATTGCATTGAATGTCGCACTAGGACGCATTGCTTTGCTCATTAACTCAGGAGTCGGCTGATAGTAACCGCCAAGAGTTTGTGGTTTTCCCTGAGCACCGATTAATTCCTCGTTGATTTTAGCTTCGTTCGCTTCAAATTGAGCAGCGATTGGAGTAAAAATTGCTTTTAATTCAGCATCTTTATTTTGAGCAGCCAAAGCCTGAGCCCAATAGAAAGCAAGGTAGAAATGAGAACCACGGTTGTCAATTTGACCTACTTTACGAGCCGGAGATTTGTCATTTGCCAGGAATTTATCGTTTGCCTGATCTAAAGTTTCAGATAGAATAATGGCTTTAGAATTGTCTAAAGTTTGTCCTAAATGCTCTAATGAAGCACCAAGCGCTAAAAACTCTCCTAATGAATCCCAACGTAAATAACCTTCTTCTGTAAATTGTTCAACGTGTTTTGGAGCAGAACCTCCTGCACCCGTTTCGAACAATCCGCCACCATTCATCAACGGAACGATAGAAAGCATTTTAGCCGAAGTTCCTAATTCTAAAATCGGGAATAAATCAGTTAAATAATCACGTAAAACATTTCCTGTTACAGAGATAGTGTCTAAACCTTTGATGATTCTGTCTAAAGTAAATTCAGTTGCAGCAACAGGGTTTAAAATACGGATATCTAAATTTGTTGTATTGTGATCTTTTAAATATTTCTGAACTTTTGCAATTAATTCTCTGTCATGAGCTCTGTTTTCGTCTAACCAGAAAACCGCAGGAGTATCTGATAAACGTGCTCTGTTTACAGCCAGTTTAACCCAGTCCTGAATAGGAGCGTCTTTAGCCTGACACATTCTGAAAATGTCGTTGGCTTCAACGTTTTGTTCCATTAGAGCAGTTCCTTTGTTATCTGTAACGCGAACCACACCATCACCTTTTATTTGGAAAGTTTTGTCGTGAGATCCGTACTCTTCTGCTTTTTGAGCCATTAAACCTACGTTAGGAACACTTCCCATTGTTTTAGGATCAAAAGCACCGTGTTTTTTACAGAAATCGATAGTTGCAGTATAAATTCCGGCGTAAGCACGGTCCGGAATAACCGCAATTGTATCTTGTTGTTTTCCCTCTTTGTTGTACATCTGTCCGGAAGTACGAATCATTGCCGGCATAGAAGCATCAACAATAACATCAGACGGAACGTGTAAGTTAGTAATTCCTTTATCAGAATTTACCATTGCCAAAGCCGGTCCGTTTTCGATTGCTTTCGTAATGTCAGCTTCAACTTCAGCCTGTTCCGGTCTTCCTGCAATTTTTGCATAGATATCACCTAAACCATTTCTGGTGTCGATGTTTAATTCAGTGAATAAGGTTTCATATTTTTTGAAAAGATCAGCAAAATAAACTTCAACGATAGCGCCAAAGATAATTGGATCTGAAACTTTCATCATGGTAGCTTTTAAATGCACAGAAAGTAAAAGTCCTTCTTTTTTTGCATCAGCGATCGCTTCAGCAGCAAAAGATTTTAATTTTTTTACACTTAAAACAGAGCTGTCAATAATTTCTCCTGCTTTTAATGGCGTACTTGCTTTTAAAACAGTTGTAGTACCGTCTTTGGCTACGAATTCGATTTTTACATCATCTGCTTCATTTAAAGTAAGTGATTTTTCACTTCCGTAGAAATCACCGTTTGGCATTGAAGCTACTTTAGTTTTTGAGTCAGCAGACCAGGCACCCATCGAGTGTGGATTTGCTTTTGCAAAGTTCTTAACGGCTCTTGGAGCTCTACGATCTGAGTTCCCTTCACGCAAAACAGGATTTACGGCAGAACCTAAAACCTTCGCATATTTTGCTTTAATTTCCTTTTCAGCATCGTTTTGTGGATCTTCCGGGAAATTCGGGATATTGTATCCGTGCGATTGCAATTCAGTAATAGCAGCCTTTAATTGTGGTACTGATGCTGAAACGTTTGGTAATTTGATGATATTAGCTTCAGGTTGTGTCGCTAACTGACCCAATTCTGCCAATGCATCTCCCGTTTTCTGAGCATCGGTAAGAACTTCAGGAAAGTTAGATAAAATTCTACCTGCCAAAGAAATATCTCTGGTTTCAATAGCGATACCGGCAGTAGCAGTAAAAGCCTGAACAATTGGTAACAAAGAATAGGTCGCTAATAATGGCGCCTCATCAGTTAAGGTGTAAAAAATTTTTGAATTCTGTGTCATTTTTTTTTTTTTTTATAATCGTATCGCCAAGGGATGGTGATGTAAAAGATATATTCGGCTCAGAATGAGCGGAGCAAATATAATAAAATCAGTCCGAAAACGGTGTAGTTTTCCCAAGAAATACCGAAATTATCAGATTGTTATTTCGCGCTCATTTAATTGTCAAATCGATGATTTTGATATTAAAAAATTACAGTTTTGATGAATCACGGATAAAAGTCGCCGATTTTGAAAAAGCGAAAGCTTTTCAGTTATATAAAAATAATTTAAATTTGTATTTTTGTATGAAAAATTGTACGTTTGTCTCAATAAAAAACACAGACAATAAAGCGTAGCTACATTGTAGAATATGTTTTTACAAGTTGTTTGTTATTAAACTTAATTATTATCTTTGAATTATGAGCACACTAACCAAACCAAGTCATATTGGCCGAAAAATCAGTCGTATCCGTGAACTGCGTGATATGAAACAGGAAGCTTTAGCACAAGCTTTAGGGACTAATCAGCAGGCTGTTTCAATTATAGAAAACAGTGAGACTATTGATGAAGAAAAGCTTGCAGAAGTTGCAAAAGCGCTTGGCGTAACCGTAGAAGCAATCAAGAATTTTTCAGAAGAAAATATGATTAATTATTTTAATAGTTTCCACGACAATAGTATCAATAACGGTCATTTTGCAAATAATCATTGCACTTTTAATCCATTAGATAAATTAATTGAAACTTTTCATGAAAAAGAAAAGCTTTACGAACGATTGCTACAAGCTGAAAAAGATAAAATTGAGTATTTGGAAAAACTATTGAAAAAATAGGATGCCCATTTTTCATTAAAATACAAACCGATGCTTTATAAGTGTCGGTTTTTTTATTTTGGCGTGTTCGCCGCGGCGAATCGGGCTATCCGTTTCAAGTCCTCGTACTTCCTTCGTCAGGCTGTGGGCTTCCCACTTCTATCCCTCACGTAAAGCGTAAACAAGAACTTTTTGTCAGGCTGAGCGAAGTCGAAGCCTCAGCCCAATATTGTCATTTCGACGCAGGAGAAATCTCCACGAGGAGCTCGACAAAGATTTGATTCTCTTTGCGGAGTTACTTGCGAAGATTTCTCCTGCGTCGAAATGACAAACTAAACGAAAATATTGTTCTGAAAATGATTGGCCTAGCCCCGATAGAAGTGGAAATCCTTTTTAAAAATTAAGCACAAAAAAAGCTCGTTTCAAATAAATGAAACGAGCTTTTTTATAACAAAGAGATAAATGATTATCTTCTTTTATCTTTAATCTTAGCTTTTTTACCAGTAAGTTCTCTGAAGTAGAAAATTCTAGCTCTACGAACAGCTCCTTTTTTGTTGATTTCAATTTTCTGTAAAGCTGGTAAGTTTACCGGGAAGATACGCTCAACTCCGATAGCACCAGACATTTTACGAATAGTAAAAGTTTCTGTGTTACCAGAACCTCTTCTTTGAATAACAACTCCTTTAAAAAACTGAGTTCTTGTTTTTTCACCCTCTTTAATTTCGTAGTAAACTGTGATAGTGTCTCCAGCTCCAAAAACAGGGAAATCTTTTTTCTCAACTAATTCGGTTTGAACGAATTTCATTAAATCTGCCATGATATCTTTAATTATGGTTTTTTATAATAGAGCAACATTCACGGATCTCGCCAGAGGTTAGTCTAATTTGGGTGCAAATGTAGAAAATAATTATGAATTATAAATTGTAAATTATAAATTATTTTAAGTTGTTGATAAAAAGTTATTTAGAGTGTTTTTCTGTTTCAGGTTTCAAGTTTCAGGTTGGATTGCGCAAAGTTGGAACTTGAAACAAAAATAACCTGAAACCTGAAACTACTCCTGTCCTTCAAGCAAATCCGGACGTCTGTTCTTTGTATGTTCATACGCCATATCCTCGCGCCATTTGTCGATTTTGGCAAAATGGCCGCTGGTTAAAACTTCAGGGACTTTCCATCCTTTATAGTCTGCGGGTCTTGTGTATATAGGTCCTGAAAGTAAATTGTCCTGGAAACTGTCTGTCAATGCTGAGGTTTCATCGCTTAGAACACCCGGAATTAATCGGATTAGTGCATCTGATAAAACCAAAGCTCCTAACTCGCCACCGGATAAAACATAATCTCCAATCGAGATTTCTTTGGTAATAAAATGATCCCGGACTCTTTGGTCCACACCTTTATAGTGACCGCATAAAATGATGATATTTTCATACATCGACATGGTGTTGGCCATTTTCTGATTCAGCGTTTCTCCGTCAGGTGACATATAAATGATTTCGTCGTACTCGCGCTCACTTTTTAAATGTGTGATACATGCATCGATTGGCTGTACGGTCATTACCATTCCGGCGCCACCGCCAAACGGATAATCGTCAACGCTTTTTTGTTTGTTGGTCGTGTAATCCCTTAAATTATGAAAATGAACTTCTACTAAGCCTTTGTCAATAGCACGTTTCATAATCGAAGCCTCAAACGGGCTTTTTAATAATTCCGGCAAAATCGTTATAATGTCAATTCGCATTTTTTCTCTTCAATAGTGTAAGCGGCAAATATACAAAGTAAATATTGGGAATTTTAAAGATTTAAAGATTCCGTAAATAATGCAATAAATATCCGTTTTGGGATGTAACAGAAAGTATTTATTTTGTGAGAATTGTTTTTTAAATTAAAAAATAACATGCTGATAAACATTATGTTGTGTTTTTGTTTGATAAAAAATATTACTTTTACGTAAGAAAATTATCATACCACTAACAAATCAGAATCCTCATGAAAAAGCGCTACATATTAATTGTTGTGTTGTTGATTAACGCAGCATGTACAAGTACTAAAAAATCCATGGATAGCTGGGTCGGAAAAACAAAACAAAGTTTCATTATAACTTTAGGGCCACCTGTTCGGACATTACAGAATGCTGACGGAGAAATACTTATTTATGCCGATCAGGTCTATAAAAAAGCAGATAATACGAACGGATCTCCAATGCATGCTTCAAACAACTGGGAATACCTGTATGTATATGTAAATAACGAAGGAAAAGTGACCTCCCTGAGAAATGAAAAGCAAAATTTTCCACCGCAACAAATAGATGCCAGCTTATTAAAAGGAACTAATGCAATTAGTGCCAAATAAAAAAATCTTCTGTAAAATGATTTCTTTTTTTATTTAATTTAGGATAAGATATAAAATTCTCTAAATCCTGAAATTATGAAGAAAATATTTTTAATATTAATCGCAGCGCTATTAGTTGTTTCCTGCAATAATGAGGTAAAACCACCAAATTTAGATCCAACAGAAAAAGAAAAAATAGTAAAACAATATTTTGAGTATTTCAATAAACACCATTGGAAAGAACTGGCAGAGATGTATGCTCCAATATCGGATTTTAAAGATCCGTCATTCGGAAAAGAGATGATTACACAGACCCGGAAACAAACTATCGATAAATACGCCTCGCTTCAGGCTGTTTTTCCGGATCTGCATGATGAAATTATCAATATCTATCCTTCAGATGAGAAACACATCATTGTAGAATTTGTTTCAACCGGAACGGCTTCGGACGGTTCGAAATTTAAGCTGCCGATTTGTACCATTTTCACCATCGAGAACGGAAAAATAACGAAAGATTTTACCTATTTTGATAATTTCGATGATTCAAAATCTAATAAATAAAGTTAGTTTTACTTTATTAATTTAGAAAAACAACAAATGACTTCCAGACGTACCTTTATAATCAACAGCAGCCTGGCTACTGCGGCGGTTTTGGCTGTGCCGTCATTCGCTTTTACTATGAACAAAAAAGAAATTGGTCTGCAATTGTATACTTTGCGTGAAGAAATTCCGAAAGATATAAAAGAGACTTTAGAGAAAGTCTCTTCAGCGGGATTTACAACTGTGGAGACGTACGGTTTTTCGATCAGGGATCAGTTTTGGGGATTATCACCGGCTGAGTTCAAAGAAATACTGGACACAAACCACTTAAAAGCAGTGAGTGGTCATTATGGGATAGCCTCTTTTCTGGCTGATGGAGACACAGCTGAACTTAAAGCCGCAATTGCTGCTGCGAGAACTTTAAAAAGTGAATATCTCACCATTCCATGGATAGATCCGCCTTTTAGAAAAAACAGCGAAGATTACAAAAAAATTGCCGGCCGCTTAAACGAAGCTGGGAAAATGTGTCAGGATGCAGGTTTGAAATTAGCGTATCATAATCATGATTTTGAATTTGAAGATCATAACGGAGTTACAGGCTACGAAATTTTATTGAAGGAAACCGATAAGGATCTGGTGTATTTTGAAATGGATTTATATTGGGTCGTGCGTGCCGGGAAAGATCCGTTGCACATATTCAAAGAAAATCCCGGGCGTTTTAAATTGTGGCATGTAAAAGACATGGATAAACTTAAACCGGCCCTGAATACGGAAGTGGGTTCAGGATCAATCGATTTTAAACCCATTTTTAAGGAAGCAAAACTTGCCGGAATGGAACACTTTTTTGTAGAACAGGAGAACAATTTTGCTATTAATTCTTTTGATTCTATAAAAACAAGTTGTGATTTTATTTTGAATAATCTAATTCGTTACTAATCAAAATTAAAAAAAAACATTGCCGCATGATGCAATCGTTAGTATTTGCTGAACAATTTAACTATTTGGTGTACAGATGATAGTAAACGGTCAGAAAGCAATACCTAATAACGTAAAATAAAAACTCATAACAGAGCATACAAATATGAAAAAACTAGGACTTGTTGGCGGAATCAGCTGGGTTTCGACAATTGATTATTATCGATTTATAAATGAAGGAATCAACGAAAAATTAGGAGGGCTTAATTTTGCAGAATGCATTATTTATTCTTTGAATTTTGATGACTTTCAAAGAAATAATACCAATGGAAACTGGGATGCGACTTTCGAATTACTTTTAAACGCCTGCAAAAGTCTGGAAAAAAGTGGTGCTGATGCAATTGTTTTATGTGCCAATACGGCCCATGCGGTTTCAGACCAGCTGGAACAGGAAATTAACCTGCCTATTATTCACGTGGCAACAGCTACGGCGAACGCAATTAATAAGCAGGGATTAAAAAAGGTGGGTTTATTGGGTACAAAATTCACGATGGAAATGGATTTTTACTTTAAAAAACTCGCAGAAAATAATATAGAAGCCATTGTTCCTTTTCTTCAGGACGAAAGAGATTTTATTCAACAGACCTTAAAGGAAGAATTAGGACGCGGAATCATAAAAGAACAAACCAAAAGAGCTTATCTTTCCATTATTGAAAAACTAATTGAGAACGGTGCGGAAGGAATTATTTTGGGCTGTACCGAAATTCCGTTGCTAATAAGTCAGGAAGATGTGTCGGTTCCGGTTTTTGATACGACGAAAATTCATTCGGAGGCAGCGGTGCATTTTGCTGTTTCAGCAGAGTAAATCGCAATGACAGATCAAAAGAAAAAAATACCGTTCCAGGAAGCACCAGAAAGAATTTCAGTAATTTTAAACGAAGCTTTTGATACAAGGCATAAGAGGAAAATTAAGTATTGACGGAACGATTACGGATGAAAAAACACTGCATAATCTTGTAGCATTCATTCGGAATTTTGAAGAGGAAATCGAGGAGTTAAATTAAAATAAAAGAATATGCAAAGTTCAGGGACAAGTAAGGAATTTATAAAAGGAGATGAAATAGAGTGGGAAGTGGTTGGAGAAGGCATTAAACGAAAAATTCTGGCTTATAATGATCAGGCCATGCTGGTAAATGTTCATTTTGAAAAAGGGGCGATTGGTGTTTTGCACGAGCATTATCATACGCAGGTAACTTATATTTCGAGTGGCAAATTTGATGTTACGATCAGTGGAATAACAGAGACTTTAAAAGAAGGAGACAGTTTTTATATTCCGCCCCATGCGATTCACGGTGTGTTGTGTCTGGAAAGCGGTACTTTGACAGATGTTTTCAGTCCGATGCGTGAAGATTTTTTGAAACTGTAAAGTTTTGAATGGCACTAGAAGAGATAAAATAAAGAACTGTTTTGACCATAACTTCAGGAAAAATTATACTTTTTTTTAAGTTTAGGTTAGAATTAGAATAGTATTTTTGCAAAATGAATCTATCCAAAACGAATGTCTTATTTATGGCAGCCTGCACTGGACTTATAGTTGCAAATCTGTATTACTGCCAACCCCTAATTGTTTTAATTGCCAACGAATTTAAAATTCCGGAAGCCAATGCCGGAACGATAACTTATCTTACTCAGGCAGGTTACGCAATTGGTTTGTTTTTTATGGTACCGCTTGGAGACAAAATCGAGCGTAAAAAACAAATTCTGATGACCACTTTTGCCTCTGTTATTGCTTTAATTATCGCCGCTACGGCCAAAAGTTTTTTTATACTACAAATTGCCTCATTGCTTTTAGGGATTACTTCTATAGTGCCTCAGCTTATTTTACCTCTGGCAGCATCATTAACAGCGCCGGAACAACGTGGGAAAGTAGTAGGAACTATTATGAGTGGTTTGCTGGTGGGAATTTTACTTTCCAGAACGCTAAGCGGATTTATCGGTCAGCTTTTTGGATGGAGATCTATGTTTTGGATCGCTGCCGGAATCTGTCTTTTGATATTTTTTGCTATTCAGAAAAAATTTCCGGTCAATAAACCTCAATTTCAGGGTTCCTACGGTCAGTTGATAAAATCACTTTTTACATTGATTAAAACCCAGCCTGTTCTGCGTGAAGCTACATTAATCAATGTTTTTTGTTTTGCACAGTTTGGTGCTTTCTGGACTACAATGGTATTGTTGCTTTCGGGAGAACCTTTTAAATTTAATAGTGCAACAATTGGTCTTTTTGGGATTGTGGGAGCTTCAGGAGCTTTGGCAGCGCCATTGGTTGGTAAAATGGGAGATAAAGGAAATCCAAGGGTTGCAGTGGGCTACGGCTGTTTATTGATGCTGATCAGTTTTATCACTTTTTATTTTTCAATCGAAAGCGTGATAGGAGTAATTATAGGAATCGTTTTTATCGATATCGGAATTCAGGGGGTACATATCTCCAACCAAACAAGAGTATATTCACTTTTGCCGGAAGCCAGAAACAGACTCAATACTGTATTTATGTCCTTTAGTTTCCTGGGCACTGCTGCCGGATCTGCGTATGGATTATTACTATGGAAGTTAGGCGGGTGGCATGGTGTCACCATCGGATGTGCACTTCTGGCGATACTGGCATTACTGGTTTACGGACTTACTTATAAATCATCCCGTCCCGACGCTTCGGGATCGGATTAAACAATAGAAAGCACAAATTGATATAAAATTAATTTGTAAATTTGCATTCAAATTAAAAATAACAACAATGGAAAACGGAATATACGCTAAATTCAATACCAGCAAAGGGTCGATTTTAGTAAAATTGGCACACGATTTAACACCGGGAACAGTGGGTAACTTCGTAGGACTGGCTGAAGGAAACTTAGAAAATAAAATTAAACCACAAGGAAACAAATATTACGACGGATTATCATTTCACCGTGTAATTCCTGATTTCATGGTTCAGGGAGGTTGTCCTCAGGGAACAGGAACAGGTGGTCCTGGTTACAAATTTGATGATGAATTTCATCCAAGTTTAAAACATGATCGTCCGGGAGTATTAGCAATGGCTAATTCCGGTGTAGGAACAAACGGATCTCAATTTTATATTACACACGTTCCAACTTCATGGTTAGACGGAAAACATACCGTTTTCGGTCACGTAGTAGAAGGACAGGACATCGTTGATGCAATTGCTCAGGGAGATGCTCTTGAAACTTTAGAAATTGTAAGAGTAGGAGAAGAAGCTGAAAAATGGAATGCTGTTGAAGCTTTCAGAGTTTTTGAAGGTTCCCGTGCAAAACGTGATGCTGATGAAAAAGCTGCAGCTGAAGCTAAAATGGAACAACTTGCTGCTGGTTTTGATAAAACAGAAAGTGGTTTACGTTACAAAATGATTCAAAAAGGAGATGGCAAAAGAGCTGAAGCAGGTAAAACAGTTGCAGTTCATTACGAAGGATCTTTAGAAACCGGAAAAGTTTTTGATTCTTCTTACCCACGTAAAAAACCAATCGAATTCAGATTAGGTCAGGGTCAGGTTATCGAAGGATGGGATGAAGGTATTGCTTTATTGCAGGTTGGAGACAAAGCCCGTTTTGTTATTCCTTCTCATTTAGCTTACGGATCTGCCGGTGCAGGAGGAGTTATTCCACCAAATGCAACTTTGATTTTTGACGTTGAATTAATGGAAGTAAAATAAGTAATTAGACAACTTCTAAATTGTCTTAAATAAAGAATCCCATTCGCTTGCCGAATGGGATTTTTTTTATATTTACTTCAAAAATATACCTGATGAAATCAAAAATTATAACTCTTGCAGCGCTAGCTTTATTTGTAGTTTCCTGTGGTACTCAAAAGACAGCTCCGGTTGCAGCAGCTGAGCCAGCCACCCCACCAACTGAAAGTGCTAAAGCTGTAACACTGACTCCTGAACTTGCAGAGGGTCAAAATTTGTACTCAAACAATTGTGCAAAATGCCACGAATTGTTTCAGCCGAAAAAATTTACTCAGGAAGAATGGACGCCAATTCTTGTGAGAATGGGTAAAAAAGCACATTTAGATGCTGCACAAATGACATCGATTACGAATTATATCAATTCGCAATTGTAAAAAAAATAAAAGAAGCATTCTTAACCGGGATACTTTTTTTGGGATCAAGCCTAAAAAAACACCTTCACAGATGAGGTGTTTGAATTTTTATTTCCATTTGATATTACAGCCCACACTTGGTTTTTGAGGATCTTTTAAGCTTCGGTTGTAAATAAGTCCATCTATAGCACTGCGCAGATCGCTTCCGCTTAACGGAATTCCGTTATTGGGTCTCGAATCATCCAGTTGTCCGCGGTAAAATAAGCGGTCTCTATTATCAAATAAAAAGAAATCAGGAGTACAGGCAGCATCAAAAGCTTTGGCTACTTCCTGAGTTTCGTCAAATAAATAAGGAAAATCGATCTTGTTCTGAAAAGCAAATTCAGTCATCATTTCCGGGGAATCCTGAGGAAATTTTTCAATATCATTGCTTGAAATGGCAATTATTCCTATTCCCTGTACACGGTAATCATTTGCAATCATAATGATTTCATTGATTACATGAAGTACATAAGGACAGTGGTTGCACATAAAAATCACAAGTGTCCCTTTTGATCCTTTGAGATCTTCAAACGAATAGGTGTCATTAGAATTGGTGTCTTTCAGTCTGAATTCCGGAGCAATCGTTCCAAGAGGTAACATGTTTGAAGGAGTTTGTGCCATTTTAAAGAGAATTGATTTCTCAAAAATAAACTTAATATTCCTTAAATAAAAGCACAATAGTATTAAAAAAAATATCCAAAGAGTTCAGGATTACCTTAAAATACTCTTTGGATATTTTTATATGTAAATTATGAATTTAAGAAATTCAGTAAATCGTTGTTTAGTTTTTCTCTTTCGGTGTAAAATAAGCCGTGCGGTGCGCCTTCATACACAATATAAGTGCTTTCTCGAATACCTTCAGCCGCTTTTTTTGACGTCAGTTCAATTGGAACAATTTTGTCATCATCCCCATGAATAATTAAGGTTGGAACTTTTACAAAATTCAGTTCATCCCTGAAATCAGTAAACGAAAAAGATTCTGCACATTTTAAAGTTGCTCGGGGAGATGCAACAGAACAAAGATTTCTGTAATATTCCAATAAAGGTGTGCTTAAAGGCTTGTTGATGATGTTTACGCCAAAGAATGTTTTTCCGAAATTATCAATAAAAGCAATTCTGTCTTCCTTAATAGCATTTGCAGTGGCTTCACTTTTCTCTTTTGGATGTCCTTCAGGATTGTCATTGGTCTTTAGCAAATAAGGAATGACAGAAGAAATCAAAGCTGCTTTTGAGACTCCTTTTCCGCCATGACGGCTAAAATAACGAACTACTTCACCACCGCCCATAGAGAAACCGACAAGTGTAGTATCTGTTAATTCTAATTGTTCAATAATTTCCTGTAAATCATCTGATAAGGTATCGTAATCGTAACCATCCCAAGGTTGTGACGATTTACCAAATCCGCGACGGTCATACGCTATTACTCTGAATCCGTTCTGAACAAGGAATTCGATTTGATATTCCCACATTTCATTAGAAAGCGGCCACCCGTGAATAAGAATTACAGGTTTACCCTGACCATAATCCTTTACGTAAAGTTTTACGTTTTGGGCTGTTTCTATATATTTGTCGGTGTGAATTTGTTTTAGATTGGACTCGAAATTTTTCTCAGAAAGTGTTGAGTCGATGATATTATTTTCCATTTTTTTCTTTTTTAACGTTAGCATGCTAATCTCTATTGTAAAAGTAGAAGCTACACAAAAAAAAGGGTTATACAATTAGTAGTAATACTTACAAAATTAATAGGTTTGTAACTATCAAACGAAATACACTATGGATTTAACCTGGAATGAATTTGAAAGAACCGAAATGCGTGTTGGAACAATATTAGAAGTAAATGATTTTCCGGAAGCAAGAAAACCGGCCTATCAGCTTACGATTGATTTTGGTTCCCAAATTGGCATCAGAAAATCATCGGCACAAATTACAAAACGCTATCAAAAAGAAGATTTACTAAACCGACAAATCGTTGCTGTTGTCAACTTCCCTAAAAAACAAATCGGAAAGTTCATGAGCGAATGCCTGGTGCTGGGCGCAGTAGGCGAGGAGGGAGATGTTGTTTTATTAGCTCCCGATTTTAAAATAGAAAACGGGTTGAGGATTGGGTAGTTTTTTCAGTCTCAGTTTACAGTCTCAGTTTACAGTCACAGTTTACAGTCACAAACAGAGACTGAAAACTGCGACTGTGACTGAACACTGCTTTAAAAAGTATTAATCTTTGCAACTAATTGTTGTAAAATCACCTGTCCTTCTTCCCAGTATTTTAAATCTGAATCAGAGTTGATGTGTCCTTGCTGTCCCACATTGATGAAATCGCTTCCCCACATGGCTGCAAAATATTGTTTTCTCTCGAATGATGCATAAGGGTCGTTCTCACTTGCTACAACAATGGATGGAAAGGGCAATTTAAGAGTCGGCATAGGAGAAAAATTGCGAATGGATTCCGGAGTATGCTGAGGTGAATCTACATCGGCTGGAGCAACCAATAAAGCGCCGACAATATTTTTGTTTGTATGTGAAGCTGCCCAGTGTAAAACCAGCGAAACAGCTAAACTATGCGCCACAAGAATCGTCGGTTGGTCTAATTTTGAAATTTCTTCGTTTAATCTTTCGAGCCATTCTTCCCTGACTGGCTCAACCCAATTGTCCTGAACAATCCTTTTTGAGTTTTTAAATTTTTCATGCCAGAAAGTTTGCCAGTGTTTTTCGCCTGAGTTTCCTAGTCCCGGTAGTATTAATAAATTGGTGTCCATTACCGTGGATTTTAAGTTTAGTTTATTTTTTGGTGTTCTTTTATAATTCGGTTTACTTCATTTAATAGTAACGGAAAAGCAGGTTCAGTCATTCCGTGACCATAGCCGTCCAGCTCAAAAAGTTGGGTTTGTTTATGTCCGGCAACTTTCATCATGCGCGCCATATAAGCGTTTTCCTCATAACGGCCTAACATTTCGAGTTCGCGATCCCCGGTTATTAATAATAAGGGCGGAGCATCAGCACGAACATGAAAAAGCGGTGCAAAAGCATCAATTGTGGGTTGTGTATCCGGAATTCCGTTTTCTCTCCTGATTTCAAAATGAGTGATGCATTGCGCGCTAAACGGAATAAGTCCTGCTATTTTATTAGCATCAATACCTTTTTTTTGCAGCCATTTTTTGTCCAAGCCAATCATTGTCCCTAGATAACCTCCTGCAGAATGCCCGGAGACGAAAATCAGAGACGGATTTCCTCCATAACTATCAATGTTGTTAAAGGTCCAGGCAACAGCAGCAGCGGCATCTTCTATAGCTTTTGCAGCTTTTACTTTTGGGGATAATCTATAATTTACGCCAATAACAGCGAAACCTTTATTTTTAAGGGCTTCGGGAATTTCCTTGTTTCCTCCCGTCAGCCCTCCTCCATGAAACCAGACGATAGCAGCAAAATTTTTACTGTTCTTAGGATAATAAATGTCTAATACGCAACGTTCATTACTATAAGCGTCAGCTTTACTGGCAGCTGAATTATAATATTGAATATTCGATTTGGTCTCATATTCTAATTTTTGAGCAAAAGAAGAAGCTGCAATTAAGAAGAAACTAAATAAAAGAAGTATTTTTTTCATTTTTATAACGTATTAACCAGCAATGGTGGTTTTAGGAAGGTTTTAAAAATTGAATGGTCTAAAATCTAAACTTAAATATATAAAAAAAAGCCCAAAATGCAGGACATACATGTTGGACTCGTACTTTTTAAAAAGTTATTTAGGACTAAATATCGTCAAAATCAATATCAGTAAAGCTGGATCTTTGTCCTTCTGGTTTATCAGAACCGTACTCTTTTTTGAAATCTTTTTGATGTCTTTCAGAAATTACTTCTTCGCCTTTGTGGTTCAAGACATAGGAAGTCATTTCTTCGAGTATTTCAGCAAAAGCACCAAAATCTTCTTTGTATAAGTAAATTTTGTGTTTTTTAAAATGAAAAGAACCATCTTCTTCAGTGAATTTTTTGCTCTCAGTAATCGTGATATAATAATCATCAGCTTTCGTAGCTCTTACATCAAAGAAATAAGTTCTTCTCCCTGCTCGTAATACTTTAGAAAAAATCTCTTCTTTTTCTAACATGTCATTTTCTCTCATAATACGTTCTATCATTTTTGGAATTAATAGTACTCAAAAATCATAAAAATTTATCTATTACGCAACAATTAAAGTAATTCTTTTTCCGAAAGTTGTTTTAAATATAACGATGCGTAATACCCTTCCTGATTTATTAATTGATTATGAGAGCCTTGTTGAATGATTTTACCATCTTCTAAAATGATTATTTTGTCGGCATTTTTAGCGGAAGATACCCGATGACTGACTATTATTGTAGTTTTATCTTTACAAATTTCGAACAAATTATTCAGAATGGTTTCCTCTGTTTCTGTATCGACAGCAGACAAACAATCGTCAAAAAGTAAAATTGCAGGATTTTTAATAATGGCTCTCGCAATAGAAACACGCTGCTTCTGGCCGCCTGAAAGTGTGATGCCTCTTTCTCCTAAAATGGTATCATATTGTTTGTTGAAAGTAATGATATTGTCGTGAACCACAGCGTTTTTGGCTGCATTGATTACTTCTTCATCTGTAGCATTGCGGCTGCCAAATTTGATGTTATTCTTAATCGTATCTGAAAATAGAAAAGCATCCTGAGGAACAATTCCGATGTTATTTCTTAAGTCATTTAGGTTTAAAGTACTTATTTCATTTTGGTCAATTGTTATTCTTCCATCCGTAACATCATACAAACGGGAGATCAGGGATAATATGGTTGATTTTCCGGAACCTGTTTTTCCAAGGATTGCTAAAGTTTCTCCTTTTTTAACGGTAAAAGTTACATTTTTTAAAGCGGTGATATTAGTGTCTTCATACGTATAACTTACATTTTCAAAAGAAATGGAACCCTGAATGTCAGATGAGTTTTCATTGTTGTTTTTGATTTCCGGTTGAATCTTTAAAAATTCATTCAGACGTTTTTGGGAAGCTTCTGCCTCCTGAACCATCGAAGAAACCCATCCCAACGATGCTACAGGCCAGGTTAGCATGTTTACGTAGAGAATAAACTCTGCAACTGTTCCTATGTTCCGGATCGTTCCGTTGATGTACATAACACCTCCAAAATAAATCACCACCAAATTACTGATTCCGATTAGCGCAATCATCAGGGGACCAAACAACGATTGAACTTTCGCCAGGTTTAAACTTTTGCTTTTGCTTTCGTCAGCAAGAGCGATCATGTTATTCTGATGTTGATTTTCTAAAGAATACGCCTTAATGACCCGGATTCCTGAAAATATTTCCTGAGAGAAACTGGAAACTTTAGATAAATATTGTTGAAAAATAGTACTCCTTTTATTGATCTCCGAACTCAGTTTAAAAATGCAATACGAAAGTATCGGCAGCGGTAATATGGTATAGAGCGTCAATAATGGCGATACATTGTACATGTAGATAATAACAATGGCAAAACGAATAAAGGTATTGATCGTATACATTACGGCCGGACCAACATACATTCGGACTTTTGAAACGTCTTCGCTGATTCGGTTCATTAGATCCCCGGTCCTGTTTTGTTTGTAAAAATTTTGAGAAAGGTTTTCATATTGTCTGAAGACTTCGTTTTTTAAATCGAATTCGACATGACGTGACATCACGATTAAAGTCTGACGCATTAAGAAGGTCAAAAAACCCGCAACAATTGTAGTCGCTATGATTAGCAATACATTATGAATTAAATCCTGATGATAAGAAGCGATGATCACTTTTGAGCTCTGATCGGCTTTTGACAGTTTGTCAAAGTTTTCAATTGCGTTTAAAGACTTGCTAATCAGCTTGGGAGTAAATAAGGAAAATATTTGTGCGATTATGGTGATTAAAATTCCTAGTGAAAAACTATATTTATATTTAATGAAATATTTGTTTAAATAGCGTAATTCTTTCATTTTTTTAAGATATTCAATGTTGAAATGATATTGATTTTATAAATTACTTTCAATTAAAAGCAATAGAAAGTGTAATTTAATCAATATAAATGGATTGTTAATTTGTTATTATAAAGATAAAATATTAGCACATGTGTATTTTTTGTTTATGTTTGAGATGTCTTTTTGACAAATTCATAATTTTAACAAATAAACAGTAACGCTATGGATGCAACTTTCGCAACTGGAAAGGAACTTCAAAAAATGGATCCTGTTTTTGGTCAGTTATCTTTTAACGATCACGAACAAATTGTATTTTGCAATGACAAAGATACAGGTTTAAAAGCAATTATTGGTATTCATAATTCAGTTATGGGCCCGGCTTTAGGAGGTACTAGAATGTGGAATTATAATACGGAATGGGAAGCTTTAAACGATGTTTTGCGTCTTTCAAGAGGTATGACTTATAAATCTGCCATTACAGGACTTAATATTGGTGGTGGAAAAGCAGTCATTATTGGGGATGCCAAGACACAAAAAACACCCGAGTTAATGCGTAAGTTTGGTGAATTTGTGCACTCTTTAAGCGGAAGATATATTACAGCTGAAGATGTTGGAATGGAAACTAAAGACATGGATACTGTAAGAGATGTAACGCCTTACGTTACAGGTATTTCAGAAGAAAGAGGTGGTTCCGGAAATCCTTCTCCCGTAACGGCTTATGGCGTTTACTTAGGAATGAAAGCGGCTGCAAAAAGTCAGTTTGGTTCTGATGTTTTAGACGGTAAAAAAGTTTTGGTTCAGGGAATTGGTCACGTTGGTGAAGCTTTGGTGGAGTACTTAACCAAAGAAGGAGCAAAGGTTTTCATTACAGATATCAACGAAGAGAAATTATATGAAGTAGCTCAAAAATACAACGCAACAATATTTACAGGTGAAGATATATATACTGCCGATGTTGATATTTATGCGCCATGTGCAATGGGAGCTACAATCAATGATGATACAGTAAATAAAATAAAAGCTAAAGTGATTGCCGGTGCTGCCAACAATCAATTGGCTGATGAAAATATTCACGGGGCAAGATTGTCAGAAAGAGGTATTTTATATGCACCTGACTTCCTGATCAATGCTGGTGGAATTATCAATGTTTATGCTGAATTAGAGCATTATGGTAAAGCAGAAATCATGCGTAAAACCGAAAATATCTACAACACTACTTTAGAAATTATCGATTATGCCGTGAAAAACGGAATGACAACGCATAAAGCCGCACTTACAATTGCTCAGAATCGTATCGATTTGAGAAAAATTGAAAACGCAGCTAAGAAGTAGTTTTTTTATAGACTCAGTCTTAGTAATTAGTCACAGTCTCAGTATCAGTCTCAGTTTTCGGTATAAGTTGAAAACTGTGACTGAGACTGAGACTTTTTTATACTGCAGACTGCGACTGCGGCTCTTTAACCGGTTTGCAATGAAAACTGGGACTGAACACTGCGACTGCTTTTTGTTCGAAAATTAATGGATTTAAATTTTAATATCAGGTCTTAAATACTTATTTTTGCAGACTAATTTTTAAATGTTCTTACAAGGTGGTAAATAGAAGACACATACGCGTTAAGGTAATGCAGTCCATTTATGCAATGCATCAAAGCGGTTCTGACAATATGGAAAAAGAAGAGAAGTTTCTTTTTTACAGTATTGATAATATTCAGGACTTATATTTAATAATGCTATCTTCATTGATAGAGATCTGTAAAAAAGAATCTGTTTTTTTACATCTGTCAAGTAAAAAACATCTTGCAACTGCTGCAGAACGTAATCCAAATGAAAAATTTATCAAAAACAAAATTTTTCAGCTACTTGCCGAAAGTAATTCACTTAGTATCGCTTTAGAAAATCGTAAAATCAATAACTGGTCATTAAATGATGATTATATTTTATTGCTTTTAAATGATATTAAAGCAAGTGAATTGTACGCCAACTACATGAAGACTTCCGTGAATACATTTCAGGAAGACAGACAATTTATTGTTGATTTGTTTGCCGATGTTATTGTTCCGAATGATAAATTGTATGAATACCTGGAAGACGATAAGTTAACATGGGTTGATGATATTCCTGTTGTGAATACGCATATTATCAAACAATTGAAAGCTATCAAAACCGAAGATCCGGATGATTTCAGAGTGCCAAAATTGTATAAGGATGTTGAAGATAAAGATTTTGCAAAAGATTTGTTCAGAAGAACAGTTTTAAACGAATCGATCTTAGCAAAAGAATACGAAGACAAAACACCAAATTGGGACAGCGATCGTATTGCAGAGATTGATACGATTATTCTGAAAATGGCGATCTGCGAGTTTTTAAAATTTCCTTCTATTCCCGTAAAAGTAACGCTGAACGAATATTTAGAAATTGCTAAAGAGTATTCTACGCCAAAAAGCAGTATTTTTATCAACGGAATTTTAGATAATCTGGTTAAAGAGCTGGAAGCCAACAAAAAAATGATTAAAGTGGGAAGAGGTTTGATGTAATCGGGAAGAAATTTCAATTAATAAAAGCCAAATTCCAAAAGAATATTAATAATAAACAAAAAAAAGAATTTAAATTATGGGACAATTAACTCAATTTGCGCCATTTCTATTAATGTTTGTAGTGATCTATTTCTTTATGATCAGACCACAACAAAAAAGAGCTAAAAACGAAAAAGAATTTGAAAGCAGCCTGAAAGTAGGTGATAAAATAATTACAAAAAGTGGTTTTCACGGTAAAGTTGTTGAACTTGGTGAAACTTCTGTAATCATCGAAACCATGTCTGGGAAATTAAAAATTGAGCGTTCTGCTATTTCTTTGGAAATGAGTTCTGCGTTGAATAAAAAAGCGTAAGTTTTTTATAAAATTCCAATCCCGAAGCGTCGGGATAAAATTCCCAAATTCCAATTAACGATTGGAGTTTGGGATTTTTCATGTTCAAAAAGAGCTAAAAAAAACCTTTGTCAAAGTTTTAAAACTTTGACAAAGGTTTGTTCTATTTGTCAGTTCGAGCCGAGTCGAGAACCTTTGTGCATCTCTACTCCGCTCGATGTGACATATGTATTTCGATTCCTCTTAATATCCGCAAAATTGGAATTTGGCTCTTCGACTTCGCTCAGAGTGACAGCTTCAATTGGAATTTGGAATTTACAACTATCTGTATTTATCATTCAGTCCAATATTTCCAAGAATCATCGGAATCACTTTTTTAATTCTCGAAAGTTTCGTTTTTTGCTGTTTAGCTGTTTCAATATATTCTAAAAACTCATATTGTTTATAAGGAGAGAATTTCTGAAAAGCCTCTAATAAAGCCGGATTCTGATTCATTTCTTTTTCCAATAATTCAGAAACAATGGTTTCTTTTTTAGTCGGTTTTATGATTTTTCCCTGCTTTTCGTTTTCAATAGCTTCCAGAATATACTCCAGCACTTCCTTTTCGTTGACCTCTTCTTTAGAAGTAAATCGCCATTGGCGTAAAGATTTTGTTTTGTCTTCCTGGGCGTTGATCAGTTTCTTTTTTTCATCCTTCAGAAAAACGCCATTAAAAAACCAAATGGTAAAATAGTCTTTAAAGCCACCAATTCCGACAACATTTTTTGTATTGTAAACATAAACCGGACCGTCCCATTTTGTGGTTTCGGTCAATTCGGTTTTGTCTATAATTGATTTGAGGAAAAGCAATTCCTCTTCCCAATTATTGACTTTGTCCCAAACGTGTTTTTTATCGGATTCCGGTTCCAAAGTATTATCTTTTTTTAGCTTTTTCAGTTGTATCGAAAGCTCCGGGAACAGCAGTTAGTTCCGCAATTTTTACAATCACATCAGTCGCTTTCTGGATGCTTTCTGCAGGAACATATTCATATTTCCCGTGGAAGTTGTGACCACCCGCAAAGATATTCGGGCAAGGTAATCCCATAAACGATAATTGAGATCCGTCAGTTCCGCCACGAATGGGTTTGATGATCGGTTTAATGTTCAATTCTCTCATTGCTTTTTCGGCAATATCAACAATATGCTTCACCGGAAGTACTTTTTCCTTCATATTGTAATACTGATCTTTTATTTCAGTAGTTACAATATCTTCACTAAATTGTTTTGCGAATTTTTTATTGATTTTTTTCGCGATTTTTTCGATTAAGCTTTTCCTTTTTTCAAACTTGATTTTGTTGTGATCGCGAATAATAAGTTCCAAAACCGTTTCTTCGATGCTACCTTTCAGATGATGCACATGGAAAAAACCTTCGTATCCTTTTGTTTCCTGTGGTGTTTCTCCTTTTGGAAGTTCATTGATAAAATCATTTGCTATCAGCATCGAATTGATCATTTTTCCTTTGGCATAACCCGGATGAACACTTTTTCCTTTGAACGTAATTTTAGCACCTGCAGCGTTGAAGTTTTCATATTCCAGTTCACCAATCTGACTTCCGTCCATCGTATACGCCCATTGAGCACCAAATTTTTCGACATCGAAATGATGGGCACCACGACCGATTTCTTCATCAGGTGTAAAGCCAATTCTGATTTTGCCGTGTTTGATTTCAGGGTGCTGCACCAGATATTCCATAGCAGAAACAATCTCGGTAATTCCGGCTTTGTCATCAGCACCCAAAAGTGTGGTACCGTCTGTTGTAATAATGGTCTGGCCTTTATATTGTATTAAATCTTTGAAGTAATTAGGCGATAAAATAATGTTTTTTTCAGCATTCAGGACAATATCTTTTCCGTCGTAATTTTCAATAATCTGCGGTTTTACATTAGCTCCGCTAAAGTCCGGTGAAGTATCAAAATGTGAAATAAATCCAATTACGGGAACTTCATGATCAACATTACTCGGAAGGGTTGCCATGATATAGGCTTTGTCGTCAATGGTAACCTCTTGTAATCCAATTGTTTTTAGTTCTTCAACTAATTTGTTGGCAAGATTCCATTGTTTTTCTGTACTTGGGGTAGTTTTTGAGTTCGGATCAGATTCTGTATCAATTGTTACATAACTGATAAAACGATCTATAATATGTTGCATTTTTTATTTTTTAGCAAATATAGGCATTTTTATGAGCTGTATTATTGCCGCTCCTAATATCTAAATTCAAATAAAAAAGGATTCAGTTTACTATAGAATCCTTTTTATTTTTCTCTTTTAAATGCTTTTGACGCATCTGAATCCAAGATGGTTGGCGGCAGACCGTATTTCTCCTTTTCCTCTTGTGCCCACCATGTATCGGGTGCAATATTGATCGGTACATAAAAAAGAGCCGCCACGATGTACCCGTTTTTTTTCAGTTGGATCATTAGGATCATTATAACTATCGGGTCCCTGAGGGTTTTTTGCTGTTTTTCCGTCTTTGTTTAATTCACTATAATAGGATGTGCTGTACCAGTCGTTTACCCATTCCCAGACATTTCCTGCCATATCATATAATCCATAGGCATTTGGTTTAAATTGGGCAGTGGGTGCAATTCCTTTAAAGCCGTCTTCTCCCGTATCTCCGTCTTTAATAGGAAAGTGCCCCTGATAGATATTAGCCTGAAATTTTCCGTTTGGTTTTAACGTATTTCCCCACGCGTACAGATTTCCTGTTTTTCCGCCGCGGGCGGCAAACTCCCATTCGGCTTCAGTTGGTAATCTTTTTCCCGCCCATTTTGCATAAGCAGCAGCATCCTCATAAGTAATTTGTACCACGGGATATTTTTCTTTTCCTTTTATCGAACTTTCAGGGCCCAGGGGATGTTTCCAGTCGGTTCCGCCTACGTAAGACCACCATTGAAGGAAGTCATTGAGATTTACAGCTGCCGGTGTTGGAGAAAATATTACAGAACCTGCAATTAGATTTTGTGGCGGAGCATCCGGGAATTCTTCCTGAGTTGGCTTTTGCTCCGCGACAGTCACATAACCGGTAGCGTTTACAAATTTCGCAAATTGTTCATTGGTCACTTCGGTTTCATCCATAAAATATCCGTCCACATAAACGCGATGAATAGGAGCGGCATCCTTTGTAACGCCTTTTATGCTGCACAAACTTTCGTCTTCAACATTGCTGCCCATCGAAAATTCACCTCCGGGAATCCAAACCATTCCTTTTGGAGCTTTGGAGGGGGCTGAATTTTTATTAATGATGGTAGGTTCGAATTCAGATACCGCTGTAGTATTTGGAGCCTCTGTACAATCCATTGCGGTTAATTTTTCTTTTGGCGTATTAAATTTGGTGAAGCTGTAAGCGACTGAAATAGCAGCTAAGATCAGAATGGCAAATATCCAGTAAATTTTATTTTTCATCAGGGCAAATTTTAATTTTAAAATGGTTGTTTTACAGCTAAATAGAATTCGATTAATAAAAAAATAACCTTATCAAATAGGATTTATTTAATAAGGTTGTATAATTTTATTTCAAAGATATAAAAATTCTACTTATTCTATAGGATAAATATTTTTTGTGCAAATTATTTTAACTTCAGTGGTAAAGTATATAGGGAGATTTCAACTATTATAGTTAAATTTGCAACCGAAAAAACAACAACAACTTACTATGTATAAATTGATAATTCGCCCGATACTTTTTTGGTTTGATCCGGAAGAAGTGCATTATTTTACTTTTTCATTTATTAGATTCCTGTCAAAAATCCCTGGCGTTTCGTCGATTATAAAGTCTGTTTACGAAGTAAAAGATACTCGTTTAGAACGGGAAGTTTTTGGAATTAAGTTTAAAAATCCGGTTGGACTTGCAGCAGGATTTGATAAGGACGCCAAATTGTATAAAGAACTTTCTGATTTTGGATTTGGTTTTATAGAAATAGGAACTGTAACCCCGGTTGGACAAGAAGGAAATCCTAAAAAACGATTGTTCAGACTAAAGGAAGATCAGGCTATTATTAACCGAATGGGGTTTAATAACGGAGGGGTTCTGGAAGCGGTAGAACGTTTGAAAAAGAATTCAGGTGTTTTAATCGGTGGAAACATCGGTAAAAATAAAATTACCCCAAACGAAAATGCTGTTGATGATTATATCATTTGTTTTGATGCCTTATTTGATCATGTAGACTATTTTGTGGTGAATGTAAGCTCGCCCAATACACCTAATTTGAGAGCTTTACAGGATAAAGAACCGCTTACGGCTTTACTCCAGACTTTGCAGAACAGAAACATAGAAAAGCAAAAAACAAGCACTCAAAAAATAAAGCCAATACTTCTGAAAATTGCTCCGGATTTAACAGACGAACAATTGTTAGACATTATTGATATTATAAAAATAACTCAGATTGCCGGTGTAATTGCTACTAATACTACAATTTCACGTGATGGATTACAAGCTGCAAATCAAACTGAAATGGGAGGTTTGTCCGGCAAACCATTGACAAATCGTTCTACTGAAGTTATTCGTTTTCTTTCTGAGAAAAGCAATAAGGCATTCCCTATTATTGGAGTAGGAGGAATTCATTCCGCCGATGATGCGATCGAAAAGTTAAATGCGGGGGCCAGCCTGGTGCAATTGTATACCGGTTTTATTTATGAAGGTCCGGCTTTGATTAAAGCTATAAATAAAAAGGTTTTACAGCAGTTGTAAAAGTAGCGCCTGTACTATAAATCCCGTAAGTATTGCAATTCCAAAACTTAACAAAGTACCGATTAAAACATATTCGGTAAGTTTCCGGTCTTTGGCTTCTTTCAGGTCTCCAAATCTAAAAATAGATTTTGCTGCCAATAAAAAACCTATTGCTTCAAAATGACCGGTCAGGATAAAACAGAAAACAAACAATCGCTCTAGTATGCCAATGTAATTTCCCGCATTGGCAAGCGAATGATCACTGTCAGTAGTGCTGCTTTCAGGACTCCATATCGAAATTATTATTTTGATAAAAATAGAAGTGGGTTTGGTTATCAGCAAAATTCCCGTTATTAAAATCCAGAACTGATTGTCAAACCAGTTCAGGTTTATGGATTTGTTTTGATAAAGGATTGTTATTCCGGCTAACACGATGATATGCAAGAGTTGGTCGGCTATAAACCAAATGCGTTTTGTTTTATTTTTCTGAAAATTTAGTTTGATCAGATCAATAATTCCGTGTGTAACGGCAATAAGAACAGCATACGGTATAAATTGAATTTCTCCGGCAAGAATTGCTGCTAAAGTCCCATGCAGCAGGATGTGAAGATATAAATAAATGCTTTTGTGTTTTTTAGCTTCTTTATCAGCTACCCATGAATTGGGCTGCCATATAAAATCGCCCAGTAAATGTGCTAAAAGCAGTTTTATAAATAAAATCATAAGATTATAAATTGTTTATTTGTTTTCTAAAATAGCGATCTAAATCCATAACCAGATCAAATTGGGCACGTTTTTGTCTTCGGCTTACGGCAGCTCTTTTAACACCTAATTTCGGAGCTAATTCTTCTTGCGACAAACCCGGGTTTTCTATTGCAATGGCTGTAAATTCTGCAGATGGCGCAGGCCAGTTGTCCATAAAAGTTAAAGCCAGCCGGATCATCAGGTTCATTTTTTCATCTGTAACCATGTCGCCTGTTCGCATGGCTAAAGTCATTCTTTGTTTTTTTAAAGTTTCAAAAAGTTCTCCTGAATTTATAAAGGCAGAGCCATTACTTTCAGATATTTTTTCGGCACCATGTGTTTTATCCCCAAAACCGATACTCATACGGGCGTCCAGTTTGATTGCCTTTAAATGTGCTTTTATCAGGATAGCTGACAACAATGCATCTTCAGGGTTTTTTATTTCAATTTGAAATTCGTCACCTCTGTAAATTTCCCATTCTGCAGGGGTTTCGCCAAAAGGGGAGAGGATCTTTTTTAAACCTTCTACCCAGTCTTTGGATTTTTGCTTTCTCGAGTCAATTAGGTCTCCTGTAATTACACTGGTCATAGATTCAAATATAATTAAAATAAATAGATAATAATAATAGTACAAATATAGATAATATTTTTTAATGTTACTTTTTTATGTAACATTATTAATTGTTACGTTTTTAAGTAACATTTTGAAATGTTACACTATTACGGAATATTGTAATTAAAGAAAATTATAACTTTTATTTCTTTAAAAAAGAAACTAACTTAGCCTTCACTAAAGAATAAGCTTTGAATAAAGAAATCAAAATTATCGAATGTCCACGTGATGCCATGCAGGGTATCAAGGATTTTATTCCCACCAAAAATAAAGTTTCCTATATCCAGGCTTTGCTGAGGGTAGGGTTTGATACCATTGATTTTGGGAGTTTTGTTTCGCCAAAAGCTATTCCGCAAATGCAGGATACAACAGAGGTTCTGGCGCAACTCGATTTGTCTCAGACCGAGAGTAAACTTTTAGCCATAATTGCGAATACACAAGGAGCAGCCTCCGCTTCAGAGCATGAACCCATTCAGTATCTGGGATTTCCTTTTTCGATATCAGAAAATTTTCAGATGCGGAATACACATAAAACCATTGCTGAATCTTTAGTTACACTGGAAGAAATCCTTGAAATTGCCGATAAAAAAAATAAAGAAGTGGTTACCTATCTTTCTATGGGTTTCGGAAATCCGTATGGAGACCCTTGGAATGTAGAAATAGTAGGGGAATGGACTGAAAAATTGTCTAAAATGGGCGTAAAAATCTTATCCCTTTCGGATACAGTCGGCAGTTCTACTCCGGAGGTTATTACGTATCTTTTTTCAAATTTAATTCCAAAATATCCCCAAATAGAATTCGGAGCCCATTTGCATACCACACCAGACAGCTGGTTTGAGAAAATAGAGGCTGCACACCAGGCAGGCTGTACCCGCTTTGATGGTGCTATCCAGGGTTTTGGAGGATGTCCAATGGCAACCGATAAACTGACCGGAAATATGCCTACAGAAAAACTCATTTCATATTTTACGGCTAACAAAAAAATAACAGGACTCAATTCTTTAAGTTTTGAAAGTGCTTATAATGAAGCGTCAAAATTGTTTGGGAAATTTCATTAAAAATAAAGTATCTTTATGACAAAGGAATAATAATCAGCAACTTTCATCCGTTGTAGTTTAAATCTAATTGTCTACAGTCATGGGATTATACCTCAAAAATAAAATCTTTCTATTTGCTTTTTTTCCTCTGTTATTTATTTCATGTTCCAGTGATTTAGATTTTGATCAGGTGGATGATTTGAAACTAAAGCCTGTTTTTGTTGCCAATGTGGCTCATTTTGATGTGCCTGCAAATGAATTTACAGATAATGGACAAGAACAGCTAATTGCTTTTGACGAAAAAGAATTTGATGTTTTCAAAAAGAAATTTTTCACAGATAATCTCGTAAAACTGGAGCTGGATTGCGAAACTGAAAACACCATAGCACGTGCCTTTACGATTGATTTATTACTTTTTAATGAAAATGATGACGTCCTTGAAACGATAACACTGGAAACCCCTGCGTATTCAGGAAATTCTAACATTATAAAACATACTACTGAAATATTCGAAGGCCAACGATTGGATTTATTAAAACAAACTGTTAAAATCGGTTTTGTAGTAACAATGGGGTCGGGAGCTCCTCTGGACGAAAATAGTCCGGGAAGTTTAAAATTGCAATCTGGTGCAACCGCTTATCTGGAAATCGAATGAAAAAGGTACTCTGTATTTTAACTGTGCTTTTTCAGCTTGCTTCTTTTTCCCAAAATAAAGAAGTGCTGTATAATTTTACCTCTATTCCACAGTCCTCACTTGTAAATCCGGGTGCCGATGTTTCCTACAAATTTTATTTCGGAGTTCCGGTATTGTCCGGGATTTCGGCAAATATCGGTTCCAAAAGCTTTTCGGCTTATGATTTATTTGCTAATAATGGAGTTGATTTTAATGAGAAAGTCAGAAGAATCGTAAACCGGTCATCCAATAATGATAAGACCCAGATCAACCAGCAGCTTGAATTATTTTCGGGCGGTTTTAGAGTAGGAGGGGAAGAAAGCAAATCTTATGTTTCCTTTGGAGTTTATCAGGAATTCGATTTTTTAATGTACTTCCCAAAAGATATTGGTGTCCTTGCCTTAGACGGGAACCGCGATTATATCGGTAAATTATTCAATCTGAGGGATGTAAACCTTAGAGCCGAAGTACTTTCCGTATTCCATATTGGATTTCATAAAAAAGTAAATGAAAAGCTGGTTTTGGGTGGTCGTGCCAAAATCTATTCGAGTGGCGCCAATGCAACATCTACAAAGAATTCCGGTTATATTTATACCGGTAAAGATGCAGGAACTGCTAATGTTTATAATCAGATCATTTCTTCTGATTTAGAACTTAAAACCTCAGGAATTGCAAGTTTTACAAAAGACGAATACGAAGGAAGTATTGCGGGAGATATAGCACACAATACTTTTTTTAACGGAAGTTTAGGCCTGGGTTTCGATGCCGGAATTACGTACTATTTCAAAGAGAACCTTCAATTTACCGCAAGTGTTGTTGATGTGGGTTTCATAAAACAGTCCAAAGATGTCGAGACATTAACCTACAAAGGGTATTATGAATATGAAGGCGTAAACCCTATTTTCTCTGATACGAATGAACCTGAAAATGTTTTTGATGATTTCGAAAAAGCCATTCCACGTGACACACTTTATAACAAATACACCACCTGGCGGCCTGTAAAATTCTATTCGTCAATGCAATATTCGTTTGGAGAATACCGATCTGATGCCGATTGTAATTGTAAGGGAAAAGTGGGCCGAAGATACCTGAATGCAGTTGGAGGTCAGTTATTTCTGATGACAATGCCAAGAGCACCTTTTACAGCTTTCACCGTTTTTTACAAACGCAGTATTCTGGAGAAATTAGATATAAAAGCCACCTATACATTCGATTCCTTTTCGAAGAAAAATATTGGTTTAGGAGTCGCCGGAACGATTGGGAAATTTAACATCTATGCTCTTGTCGACAATGTTTTAGAGTACAAAGATGTCACCAAAGCCAATAGTCTGGCCTTTCAGTTCGGATTGAATTTCGTTTTTCAGGATTCCGAAGATTAATAAAAATATAAAATCCAATTTCAAAATTTCAAATACCAAATCTGGCTTTTTTAGTATTGAAATTTTCCTCGCCTTTATTGGAATTTGGAATTTAAAAATTGGATTTTATCGCTTAAATCATTGTAAGACCTTTCCTGTAAATACAATTTTATGATTAAGTTAGTGAACAAGTTGCCGATTTATTCACTACATTTGCACGCAATTCAACTAGAAATTGCAACATGATAGCACACAACTCCAAGATTATCGGCGAAGGTTTAACTTACGACGATGTATTATTAGTACCTAACTACTCGAATGTGCTTCCACGCGAAGTGAGTATCAAATCAAAATTTTCAAGAAACATAACACTAAACGTTCCAATAGTATCAGCTGCTATGGATACTGTTACTGAAAGTGCAATGGCTATTGCTATGGCACAGGAAGGCGGAATTGGTGTTTTACATAAAAACATGACGATCGAGCAGCAAGCGGCGAAGGTTAGAAAAGTAAAACGTGCTGAAGCAGGAATGATTATTGATCCTGTAACTTTACCAATGACTTCTACCATTGCAGATGCTAAAAATGCCATGAAAGAATTCGGAATTGGCGGAATTCCAATCGTTGATGAAAACAGAATTTTAAAAGGAATTGTTACCAATCGTGATTTACGTTTCGAAAAAAACGGAGCCAGACCCATTGTAGAAGTAATGACAAGTACCAATCTGGTTACTGTAGCAGAAGGAACTTCATTAGAGCAGGCTGAAGTAGTTTTACAAGGCCATAAAATCGAAAAATTACCGGTTGTAAATGATAAATACGAATTAGTTGGTTTAATCACTTTCAGGGATATTACCAAACTAACTCAAAAACCAATCGCAAACAAAGATATCTTTGGACGTTTGAGAGTTGCTGCTGCCATTGGAGTTACCGGAGATGCTGTCGAAAGAGCCGCTGCATTAGTTGCTGCGGGTGTTGACGCCATCATTATCGATACTGCTCACGGACATACGGAAGGTGTTGTAAATACATTGAAAGAAGTAAAATCAAGATTCCCGCAAATAGATGTAATCGTTGGAAACATTGCGACTCCGGAAGCGGCTAAATATTTAGTAGCAAATGGTGCCGATGGTGTAAAAGTTGGAATCGGTCCCGGTTCTATCTGTACAACACGTATTGTTGCAGGTGTTGGTTTTCCTCAGTTTTCTGCAGTTCTTGAAGTTGCAGCCGCTATAAAAGGAACCGGAGTTCCGGTTATCGCAGATGGTGGAATTCGTTATACAGGAGATATTCCTAAAGCAATCGCTGCAGGTGCTGACTGTGTAATGTTGGGTTCTCTATTAGCAGGAACAAAAGAATCTCCGGGAGAAACTATTATCTTTGAAGGAAGAAAATTCAAATCTTACCGCGGAATGGGTTCTGTAGAAGCGATGCAAACAGGTTCTAAAGACCGTTATTTCCAGGATGTTGAAGATGATGTTAAAAAATTGGTTCCGGAAGGAATTGTAGGGCGTGTTCCATACAAAGGAGAATTAAATGAAAGTATGCTTCAATTCATCGGTGGTCTTCGTGCCGGAATGGGTTACTGTGGTTCAAAAGATATTCCGACTTTGCAGGATACAGGGCGTTTTGTGAGAATCACTTCAAGTGGAATTACGGAAAGTCACCCGCATAATGTTACGATTACAAAAGAAGCTCCAAATTATTCCAGATAATTTTCAGTTTTCCATATAAAACAAAAGGCGTAAAATTTATTTTTACGCCTTTTTTGTTTTTACTTAACGATCGAAATTCCATTACTCAGTTCATCAATAATGTCCTTATTTTGTTCTATGGCTTCGGCCTGTGCGCCAAACTGCATTTGTATCGAGCCACCTTTTCCGTTGTAGATAAAACCCTGATATTTGTATAGCATATCATTATAATCCAGTTCACATTCGAAATAATTAACCGTTAAGTCATTTATTTTCTTTTTGTAGATTTTAAGATTTTTGATTTTACCAAACTCTTTGTATTCCTCTTCAATGGTGCTTTTTAATTTTTTATCGCTGATGAAATAATCATATTCGATAAAATACGCAGTCACTAAATTGTATTGATCGTGAAATTCAACATCCCAATCTGATGTATCTGCACGTATCCATCTTTCAGGGGCATATTTTATTTCATAAAGTTTTTTTCGACTAGTGTACGTTTCTACTTTTGTATTGCTTTTAGTTTGTCCTGTCATGCAGGCAGCGGACAGCAGAAATAACAGCATTAATTTATTTAACATTTTGGTTATGGGTTTAGGCGTTTAAGTTTTCTCCGGTCTTTTTTATTTCCTTGAGGGTAAATTTCTTTAACGAAAATAGGAAAATTAAAGAGACTTCTTGTCAAAACAGCATTAACTTTCTTTAAAAATTCGTGTTCACAAACAAACACTCTACAATTGGTAATGATTAAAAAAATCAGCTAAACAATACTGTTGTAGCTGATTTCGTAAGTATATATAGAGTGTCAAGATTTTTTAAGGTGTAGCAGTTTCATCTCCTGTTCTAATTTTTTGATTGTCTATTATTTTTTGAATAAAAGGAGCTGTTTGACTTTCAAGATCTGATTCAGAAATATCTAAAGCTTTCGGATTTTTAACTAATTCAAACCAGGGTTTTGGTGAACCGAAAGGATAGCTTCCGAAAACAATTACCGGAGTTCCTTTTACTTTTACATTTTCGGAGTCTTTCAAAATCCATTCATCGGCCCATTTGTACAGATATTTAGCATCTTTTTCTAATAAACGCAGGCAGGAATGCGAAGCCGGATAGCCCGGTAATTCATATTCATGAAAACCAACTCCTAATTTATTTTCGATATTGAAATTCCATTTTAGGTCCCATTCGTCATTAAAAGTACTGGTTGTTTTTTCGGCTTTCCAGTTGGTGAAAAATAACCCGGTTGGCGTCTGGTCGTTTTTTCTTCCCATATTGGTCGGACCGGTATACACCAATTCGCCATTTTCGTAAGCAGCAAAAATTTGGGCCGGGTAAGAGAAAATTAAAACCTTATCAACATTTTCTAAATTAGAAACATGAATCGGGAAAGGGAGATAAGAAGGTAAATCACCACTAAAGTCAGCAGGAACAATAACGGAATCCATTTTAGCAAAATTAGCTTTGTCCGTTCTGTTTATAGCATAAACGATATCCAGTTTAGTCGAATCGCTTTTGTTGGCTTCAAGCCATTGTTTTGTTTTTTCAAAATGAAAACCGATTGATTTTGGTTTCTTGTATTCAACAGTTTTATGTGGTTTTGCTCCGTTTTTTTCTTTGGCAGTTTCATTTTTTTTACAAGAACCTACTAAGCCTAAAACAAGTAAAAGAAGGATATTGGATGTATAGTATAACTTTTTCATAAATTGGTTTTTTGATTGGTGTAAAGTTATTTTAATCACCTCTCAAATCGCTTACACAATTTTTTGAATTGTTTGCTATATTTTCATTTTAAGTTGATTTTAGAAAACCAGAAATATCTTTCACCCATTCAATTTTGTTTTTAATCAAATAGTTTTCATGTCCTGTATCTTTGTAAGTATTGAGTTTTTTAGAACCTTTCAAATTGGCATAAATTTGATTTATTTCTGTTAGGCTTACACTTTTGTCTTTTTGTCCATACAGTAATAAAGTGGGGCAAGTTATACTTTTTGCATAGGCAGTCGGATTATGGCTAAATGCCCAAAATCCATTTTCAATTCCTCCCCAGAATAACAGCATTCTGGCCATCGGAAAAGTTGGTGCATTGGCTCTTTTAAATCTTGCATATACAGTTTCGTACATCGAACCAAACGGACATTCAAGTATAATTGCTTTTGGTTTTATTTTGTCATCATGAATAGATTTCATTATGGCAACAGCTCCCATAGAAGTGCCAAATAGATAAATGTTTTTTTCTCCGGTTTGCCTTAAATAGTCGAATGTTGTTTTAACTTCTTCAGATTCCTTATAACCAATTGTAGTCTGATTTCCTTCTGAATTTCCGCTTCCCATAAAATCGACAAGCATTGTGCTATAACCTAATTTTATAAATTTATCTGATTTTTCAATCATTAAAGATTTTTCACCACCGTAGCCATGAAATAATATTACGGTTCCTTTTGACTTCTCTGTTTTAATTAACCAGCATTCAATTTCTTTATTACTTTGCAATTTTAAAGTTTGGTATTCTTGAGAAGGGAATTTTGTGCTTTTTGGTTTCGGGTTATTAACACCAAAAAATAAAATTTTCGCTTTTTCAAACGAAGTTAATTTTTCCGGGCTTTTAGTTTTTTCAGCTTTGCTATTCGAAAAATGGGTGAATTTGTATGCATGAAAAAAAGCAATAGTATTCATTATTATAAAAATAGCGAATAGTATTGTGAAAATTATTTTTACGTATTTAAGTAATTTCATTTAGAATAATGTCATAGTTTATGTTATCTAAAAATAACACATTGCATAGGAAAAAAAAATTAAATCAGTCCTTTAATCTTAGCATGCTGCAACAACATAATCGTTTTAGCATCTGAAATCTCACCGGATTCAATCATCGCATAAGCTTCGTCGAAAGTATATTCAAGCACTTCGATGTTTTCCTGCTCAGCATCTAATCCGCCGCCTTCGTTCACTTTCATTGTTTCGTCATATTCTCCAACAAATAAGTATAGAATTTCTGTTACAGAACCCGGAGACATGTAGGTTTCGATAACTTTCTGAACTTTACTTAAACGATACCCCGTTTCTTCTTCCGTTTCACGAATCACGGCTTGTTGTGCATTATCTTTATCTAAAAGTCCCGCACAAACCTCGATCATCATTCCGGTTTTATTTCCGTTAAGGTAAGTAGGCAAACGAAATTGTCTTGTTAAAACAACTGTTTTTTTGGCCGTATTATACAATAAAATTGCTGCTCCGTTTCCGCGGTCATAAACTTCACGAATATGCGATTCTGTTTTACCATCATTCTTCTGGTAATCAAAAGTTACCTTGTTTAGTACATACCAATTGTCAGATAATAATTTAGTTTCTGTTATTTTGATTTCTGGGTTTTTTCTCATGGCGAAAATAGTTTTATATAAAAAAAACGCCCTGGTTATCAGAGCGTTTAGTGTTTGTTATTTTGTTATTGTTTGTTTTCTGTCTGGCCCAACCGATACAATTTTGATTGGTACACCTACTTCTTCTTCAATAAACTCAATATATTCTTTTAGCTCGATTGGCAATTGATCGTAAGTAGTCAAACCTGTTAGATCCGCTTTCCAGCCTTTAAATTCTTTATAAACCGGAGTTACGTTTTCAGGTTCGATGTTATAAGGAAAGTGAGAAATGTTTTGTCCTTTATAATTGTATTCGGTACACACTTTTAAGGTTTCAAATCCGGAAAGAACATCACCTTTCATCATCATTAATTGTGTTACTCCGTTTACCTGAACAGCATATTTTAAAGCTACAAGATCTAACCATCCGCAACGTCTTTGTCTTCCTGTAACAGATCCAAATTCGTTTCCGACTCTTGCCATTGTAGCACCAACTTCGTCAAAAAGTTCCGTTGGGAAAGGTCCGCTGCCCACACGTGTAACGTAAGCTTTAAAAATTCCGTAAACTTCTTTGATTTTATTAGGAGCAATTCCTAAACCGGTACAAGCTCCGGCAGCAGTAGTATTGGATGAAGTTACGAAAGGATAAGTTCCGAAATCAACATCTAACAAAGATCCCTGGGCACCTTCACATAAGATAGATTTACCAGCTTTTTGAGCCTGATAAATGTATTCTTCACTGTCAATAAAATCTAATTTTTTCAATTCTTCAACAGCTTCAAAAAACTCTTTTTCAAGTTCTTCGAGGTTATATTGAATTGCAACATCATAAAAAGCAATCATTGCTTCATGTTTGTCTGCTAAAGCTCTATATCTTTCTTTGAAATCTTCTAACTCGATATCTCCTACACGCAATCCGTTTCTACCGGTTTTGTCCATGTAAGTTGGCCCGATTCCTTTTAAGGTAGAACCAATTTTCGCTTTTCCTTTTGATGCTTCAGAAGCAGCATCCAGCAAACGGTGTGTTGGTAAAATTAAATGTGCTTTTCTTGAAATGATCAATTTGCTTTTGATATCAAGGTTAAATTTTTCTAAACCTTCAATTTCTTTTTGAAAAACTACCGGATCTATTACAACACCATTTCCAATGATGTTTATTGATTTTTTATGAAAAATCCCGGAAGGAATCGTTCTCAGAACGTGTTTAATTCCGTCAAATTCTAATGTATGTCCTGCATTTGGTCCTCCCTGAAAACGTGCAATAATATCATAATTTGAGGTAAGAACGTCAACAATTTTTCCTTTACCTTCATCTCCCCATTGTAATCCTAGTAATAAATCTACGGTCATTCTGTTTTAATTTGCGTTGAGACAATTTAAGTTGCCCTACTGATTAATGTAGTTAATTTTCTTTTTTTTATTTTTTGAATAATTCCTTTCCGGACTATTGTTTTTGTTTTTTGTTTCCGTAGAAATACAATGAATGATTGGTGATCTCAATGTCAAAGATTTCCTCGATTGTTTTTTTGATGGTTTGAATTCTTGGATCGCAAAACTCAATCACTTCACCGGAATCTGTCATGATAATGTGATCGTGCTGCTTATCAAAATAAGATTTCTCGTAGTAAGCCTGATTTTGCCCAAATTGATGTTTTCTAACCAAAGCGCAGTCTAACAGTAACTCGATCGTGTTGTATAAAGTTGCCCTACTCACACGGTAGTTTTTGTTTTTCATTTTGATATAAAGGTTTTCTATGTCAAAATGCTCTTCGCTATCGTAAATTTCCTGAAGTATAGCATAACGCTCAGGAGTTTTGCGATGCCCTTTCTGCTCAAGATACATTGTAAAAACATTTTTTACAATTTCTTGATTTTTAGTATTGTCAGTTGAAATTAGTGTCATAATCTGGCAAAGATAATTTTTTATTTTAATGAATAAAAGTTTAAGGTTCAAAGTTTAACTTTCAAATCTCGATTTAGACGCTGTCAATACTCCTGTTTAAGGGTTTTACATCGTGTTTTATTTATGGATTTGCAGAAACTTTATTAACATATTTATTTTTATATGAGATAAAACTAACAAAATTTTTATTCTGTTTTTGTCATAAACATGTACCAGTTCCATTCCCATGTTTTTCCTTTATCAGCACTCATCGCCTGGCTCCACACCGGATTTTTTTCATCTCTGGCATCCCATCGGAATACCTGAATTACATTTTGGCCTTCAAAAGTGTCTTCTGAAAAAAAGTGTCCCACATGATGCTCAAACGAACCAACTACGGGCCTGTCTAAAACTCCTGTGTTCGAATCTGACCAATAAATACTCCATAGTTTTGTTAACGGATTAAATAAACGGACGGTCATTCCTTCAAAAGGTTCTCCATCAAAAGTGGCCAGAAAATTATCGATGTTGCCAATTCCCTTCAAAATAGTATACATGTCCTGAGTCGACGGAAATTCAATCCACTCTGTACAATTACAAAGTCTCTTTTTTAGTTTTTTATTGATGATATTGGACTTGCCTTTAAAAAAATCAAAATCATTTTTAGAAGAAGAATCAGAGGCTGTAATGATAAGTACTCCGTTTTCATCAAAAGTTAATTCGGGTATTTTTAAATGGTCCTTTCTCATGAGATCTTTTTTATTAAGGCTTACGTTCTGTATTCTCGGGTCACTTTGTCAACGCCGTCAATTTTTTTGATGGCATTGATCATCTTTTTCAAAATCGTATTATTCTTGACAATTACCGCAATCTGACCGTGAAAAATTCCGGCATCCGTACTCAGGGAAATACTCTGAATGTTCACACTCATATTGTTCGAAATCACTCTGGTCAATTGGTTGGTAAGTCCCAAAACATCCATTCCGGTAATATTGATAATCGCTTTGAATTCTTCCTGAGACGAATCAATCCATTTCGCGCTCATGATACGATACGCGTAATTCGACTGCATTCCGATCGCATTCGGACAATCTTTTTTATGGACTTTGATTCCTTCATTGATCGTTACGAAACCAAAAACATCGTCACCCGGAATTGGGTTGCAGCATTGTGAAAGTTTATAATCTAATTTATCATGTTCGGTTCCAAAAACCAACATATCATAATTACTGCTAATGACGGGTTTATGAATATCATCGGCAGCAGTATCTTTATTTCTTTTGATTTTATTTTTAAAGAAATTGATAAACGTGTTGCCTTTTTGTGCAGCGTAATCTTTTAACTGCTGATTTTCGATAGCACCAATTCCAACTCTGTAAAATAAATCTAAACTCGTTTTAAGCTTGAAGAAGTTAACCAATTCATTGATAACCTGCTCACTTATTGTAATTTTTAGATGTTTAAGTTTTCGGGTAAGCAATTCCTTTCCTTCTTCGGCAATTTTTTTGGTGTTCTCGTTAAGAACGTTTTTGATCTTATTTTTAGCTCTTGAAGTCGTTACGTACTCCAGCCAGTTTACGGTTGGCTTTTGATTGGCAGAGGTAATAACTTCGACCTGATCACCGCTTTTTAGTTCGTGATTTAAGGGAACAAGACGTCCGTTTACACGTGTTCCTCTGGTTTTGATTCCGATTTCGGAGTGAATGCTAAAAGCAAAATCAAGTGAAGTGGCACCTTTTGGCAGGGATTTGATTTCTCCTTTTGGGGTAAACACGAAGATTTCTTTTGAATATAAATTCATTTTAAAATCCTCTACAAAATCAACTGCATTGGTTTCCTGATTTTCCAGCGCTTCACGAAGTAAATTCAGCCAGACATCCAAACCGCTTTCTTCTGTAGCTCCATTTTTATATTTGTAATGGGCAGCGTAACCTTTTTCGGCAATTTCATCCATACGCTCGCTTCGAACCTGTACTTCAACCCAGCGGCCTTTTGGCCCCATGACGGTGATGTGCAATGCCTCGTAACCGGTTGATTTTGGAGATGAAATCCAGTCGCGCAAACGACTTGGGCTTGGTCTGTAATGATCTGTTACGATAGAATATATTTTCCAGGCTACGAATTTTTCATCGTGAGGGTCTGATTTATAGACAATTCTAAGGGCAAATTTGTCGTATACTTCATCAAAGCTTACACTTTGTGCACGCATTTTTCTACGAATCGAATAAATAGATTTCGGACGGCCTTTGATGATGTAGTCAATATTTTCGTTGTCTAAAGATTTCTTTAAAACATCTGAAATATCTTTGATATAAGCGTCCTGTTCTTCTTTAGTCTCCCTGATTTTACTTACGATATCTTCGTAAACAGCCGGTTCTGTATATTTTAAACCTAAATCTTCAAGTTTCGTTTTAATGTTGTAAAGACCTAAACGGTGGGCGAGCGGAGCATAAATGTAGAGCGTCTCGGAGGCGATTTTGGTTTGTTTATATTCCGCCATCGAATCCATGGTTTGCATATTGTGCAGACGATCGGCCAGTTTGATCAGGATAACACGTACATCATCGTTAAGAGTCAGGATCATTTTTCTGAAATTCTCAGCCTGCATGGAGGCATTAAGATCCTTTTGAACCATCGAAATCTTGGTAAGCCCCTCGACCAGTTGTGCCACTTTGGGATTGAATAATCGTTCAATATCTTCAACCGTTATTGGCGTATCTTCCACTACATCGTGTAATAAAGCGGCTGCAATTGAGGTCGCTCCCAAACCAATTTCTGAGGCCACAATTTTTGCAACTGCAATAGGATGAAAGATATACGCTTCTCCGGATTTGCGGCGTTGTTCTTTATGGGCATCAACTGCAACATCAAAAGCTTTTCGGATCAGTTTTTTGTCGGCAGGGGATAAAGTCTGGTAGCTAATTCGAAGTAATTCTTTGTATTCCTGCGCAATTGCTTTATTTTCTTTTTCAATATCTATTTCTATCATAACGGCATAGTTCAAGTACTAAAAATAAGCATAAGTTAGAACATACGCAAGGGAATGGATTGGAGATTTATGATATTAGATTTTAGATTTTTGCCTTTTAAAAAGGATTTCGACTTCGCTCAGTCTGACAAGAGAAATGTTTATTATTTGTTCAAAAATAAATAGTAAAAATATTTAAAAGCAAAAAAAGTAAAGCCGCAGGCTTTTAATTTCATCTAAGAATCTAAGAATCTAAGAATCTAAGAATCTAAGAATCTAAGAATCTAAGAATCTAAGAATCTAAGAATCTAAGAATCTAAGAATCTAAAATCAGAACCCTCTCTGACGTTTGGCTTCAAAAATCAAAATGGCGGCTGCAACAGATACATTCATGCTGTCGATTTCGCCCTGCATAGGGATGATGATGTTTTTTGTGGCAGCATCACGCCAATCCTGCGTCAGGCCAGTGGCTTCCGTACCGACCACTAAAGCTGTTGGTGTTGTAAAGTCCTGTGTATGATAGGAAGTGGAGTCTTGTAAGGTAGCACAGTAAAAAGCAATCTTTTTTTCTTTCAGAAAAGCAATAATTTCGGCAGTAGTTCCTGTTGCAATTTGGTTGGTAAACAGACAGCCGACACTGGAACGAACGATATTCGGATTGTATAAATCACTTTTGGGGTTGGCGATTAAAACGGCATCAAGATTTGCAGCATCAGCTGTACGCAAAAGGGCTCCGATATTTCCCGGTTTTTCAGGGGCTTCGGCTACTAGGATTAGTGGATTATCCGATAATTTTAAATCGGATAACTGCATTGATTTTGTTTTGGCGATGGCCAGAATGCCTTCGGTGGTATCGCGATAGGCCAGTTTCTGGTACACTTCTTTGTTAATTTCTATTAATGGAACCGGTGTGCCGACTAATGTATTGATTTGATTTTCAGTAACTAATTCCGGTAAAAATAAAACCGTTTCGATTTCGTAGCCGCCTTTTATGGCTATTGAAATTTCACGTAATCCTTCAATTAAAAAAGTTCCGGTTTGTTTACGGGCTTTTGCCTTTTCCTGCAGTAAAACAAGTGATTTTATAAAAGGATTTTGTACTGAAGTAATTTGTTTCATTTTTTTTAAAGGTACTTAGGTTCTGAGGGGCTAAGGTACTGAGATTTTTTTAAAATAGGAGCAAAGGTTCAGAGTTGCAAAGGTTCATAGGTTTTTTTAAAATAGAGGCTAAGTTTCTGAGGGGCTAAGGTACTGAGATTTTTTTAAAATAGGAGCAAAGGTTGAGGGTGCAAAGGTTCAGAGGTTTCTTTTGCAAGGTCTTTAAAACGTTATAGGTATTTAAGAGATAAAATATAAAGTTAGCTGCGAATTTACTTCGCTTGTTCGCTATCGTTCGGTAATGAATTTTTACGAATTAAAAATTAGTGCAAATTCGTGAAATTCGTGGCAAAAAAAAGCACTGTATCCCATAAGTTTATTTCTTAAAAACTTCGTTAATCTCACTCGCAACAGGATGTTCTGCCGTAAAAGTGTATCCCATGATTTTGGCGATGGTTTGGGCAAATTGTTTTTGATACCATTGAGATTCTGTTTTGATCTCGCCTTTTGGGGCAATTTCAGGACCCATTGCGGCGAACCAAATTTCGGAGGCGCCGGCAATTTTGTCACCGTGGCTTGTCCATTCTGATTTTATTTTATCGCCACGTCCGTGATCTACTGTGATTAAGAGTGTCGTTTTGTTTTTGTACTGGGGATCATTTTGTACAAAATTCCAGATTTCTTTTATCCAGGTATCTACCTGATTTGCCGCATCCAAATAAGATCTGTAATGTCCGGCATGTGCCCATTCGTCGGTTTCTCCGTAGGCAATATAAAGTACTTTTGGTTTGTTGGTTTTCAGTTCGTTTAAAGCTTCATAATGGGTAAAAACATCCAGGGATTCATCTTCATGAAACGGCTTAAACGAATTATCACGCATTTCATTTAATAATTTCTGAACAGCCGTAGGTTTATTTCCTCCAACAGCATCAAAGGCTGAAATTACAGGAAAATTGCTTCTTTTTTCATTTAAAATCCGATCGAATGCATCCCAGGCGCCAAAAGCGGCTGTTTTTCCTTTTAATTTGGACTGCTGATTTAAAAACTCCAGCACATTCACATTTGGATTCGCCATATAGGAATTGGAATTGACCAAAAGATCCACATTTCCGGTCATGATTTCGCTGTATCCTGGATAACTGAACCAATACGGGTTAGCAACATCTACTTTATTCCCTAAAGCACGATTGCCATAAATCTGACCTTTGGAAGCAATTTCAGACCACAAAAAAGGCATTAGCTTTTTGCGGCTTTCTTTGCTGTCGGTGCTGTAATATTTTTTGTAAATGTAAGTACTGTCTCCCTGATTGAAGTTTTTATCATTCGCAATTGCCGGGTCCATTCCTTTAAAAACTTCCTGCCATCTAAAACCGTCTGTGGTTATGATAATAATGTTTTCTGTTTTTTGTGCCGTTGCCAAAAAGCTGATTAAAATGAATGGAATTAGAAGTAATTTTTTCATTTTTATTATTTTAGATGAAGTTTAAAATTAAGAATTGGTACCAATAAATAATTCAAAACTAACCAATATTATTCGAAACAATAAAAGTGTTTTTAATTTATGTTTTAAAAATAACCATAAATTAACAAAAGGATCAGCTATAAAATTCCACGTGACTTAATTTCCAGATATTTGTTAATGGCATCCAGAGTCAGGTTTTCCGGTTGTGTAAGTATCGAATGAATGCCGTATTTTTTAAGTTCATTGGCAATTAAACGCTTTTCGAACATGAATTTCTCGGCAATGACTTTATCATAGACTTCCTGAATCGTGTCGGTTTTTTTGTTGATGATTTCGTTGAGTTCGGTATTACTGAAGAAAATAACCACCAGAAGATGGCTTTTGGCAATTCCTTTCAAATAGGGTAACTGTCGGTTCAGGCCATCCATGGTTTCGAAATTGGTGTACAGAATAATCAAACTTCTCTGATTGATATTTTTTTTGATGTCTACATACAATCTGCTGTAATCACTCTCAAAAAAGTCAGTTTTGATGTTGTATAATGTTTCCAGTATTTTTTGCATCTGTGAACCTCTTTTTTCAGCGAAAACCCGGTTTTCAACCTTTTTAGAGAACGCAAAAATCCCTGCCTTGTCTTGCTTTTTCAGGATAATATTGGATAAAACCAAAGTCGAATTTATCGCATAATCCAGCAAACTTAAGCCATTAAAAGGCATTTGCATGATACGGCCTTTATCAATCGCCAGATAAACCGACTGCGATTTTTCGTCCTGAAACTGGTTCACCATTAACGCATTTTTCTTTGCCGTTGCTTTCCAGTTTAAGGTTCTAAGGTCATCGCCCTGAACATATTCCTTAATTTGCTCAAATTCCATCGTATGTCCAATACGGCGAATCTTCTTAATTCCGTATTGAAACAGCGTATTCGAAAAAGCAAACAAATCGTATTTTTTCAATTGAATATAAGACGGATAGGTAGGAACCATCTGGTCTTTATCGAAAGTGAATCTTCTGGAAATTAATTTTAACGGGGAAGAAACATAAATATTCAGGTTTCCGAAATAATATTCACCACGTTCTGTCGGACGCAAATCATATTTGATATCTTCCTGGGCAGAAGCTTTTATATTTTTCAGAATTTTAAAATCCCGCACCTGAAACTGAAAGGGTATCTCGTCAATGATTTTCACTGAAACTGAAAAAGTATAGTGATTTTTTAGTACAATTTTAATAGGGTTCAAATCACCATTCGAAAGCTTTTCAGGAGTATTCCTTGTTGCTTCAATACCCGTTTTGGCCAGGTATAAAAGCAAAATATCAAGCAGCAGAAAAGTACTTAAAACCAAAACGACAAACCAGACGCCATTGTATAAATTCGGAAAAATAAAAGCGCAAACAAACATTCCTATAATGCCTAAAAGCACGTAGAAAAAGAAGTTATTGAGGTATAGACTTTTTATGAATTTCAATTTTTTTTGTTTTATGTTTTTTAGCAGTTTTCAGTCTCAGTAACAGTTTTCAGTCTCAGTTTTCAGTGTGCAGACTGCGACTGAAAACTGTAAACTGCGAATCTTTTTTACCTCGGGATTTCGACAGTTTCTATAATCTGCTTAATGATTTCAGCGCTTGTAATTCCTTCCATTTCGCGTTCCGGTGTTACAATAACACGGTGTTGTAAAACGGGAACTGCTGCTTCTTTGATATCTTCCGGTGTTACGAAATCACGGCCACGAATGGCTGCAAAACCTTTGGATGCGTTTAGGATTGCTATTGAGGCACGTGGAGAAGCTCCCAGATATAAGAAGGCATTTTCACGGGTGTTCACTACGATTCTGGCAACGTATTCCAACAGGTTCTGTTCTACTCTTATTTGTTTGATCAGTGCCTGATATGCCTTGATTTCTTCAGCGGAAAGAATCGTTTTTATCGCTTCTAGTTTACCGTGATTTTGCAATAAATGCTCTCTTTGTATAATCAGAATTTCTTCGTCCAGTTTAGGGTAATCAATGGTGATTTTGAATAAAAAACGGTCTAATTGTGCTTCCGGTAAACGGTAGGTTCCTTCCTGCTCAATTGGGTTTTGTGTAGCAATAACCAAAAAAGGAGTCTCAAGAATATAGGCCGATCCGTCAATGGTTATCTGGCGTTCTTCCATAACTTCAAAAAGGGCGGCCTGTGTTTTGGCAGGGGCACGGTTGATCTCATCGATCAAAATCAGATTGGAGAAAATAGGTCCTTTTTTAAATTCAAATTCAGAATTTTTGAGGTTAAATATAGAAGTTCCTAAAATATCCGAAGGCATTAAATCCGGCGTAAACTGAATTCGACTAAAGCCAATATTTAAAGTTTTGGATAATAATTTAGCGGTAATCGTTTTGGCAACTCCCGGAACACCTTCCAGTAAAACATGTCCGTTGGATAAAATAGCAACCAAAAGCTGATCGATCATTTTATGCTGACCAACAATTACCGTTTCAAGCTCTTTTTTGATCGTATTAACGTGCTCTAAAAGTGGTGCTAAATTTAATCTGGTTTCAAAATTTACGTTTTCGTTGGTAACTTCTGTTTCTGATGTATTAAAATCGTCCATGTTTGGTATGTTTTTCTTTGAATGAATTTCTGTTAAAAATATTAATTTAAAATCTTCTCGATGGCATTATTAATCCGGATTAAATCTTCTTCGAGGCTTCCGTGATAACTTTTCCGGTGTTCGTTGATCAAAAATACAAGTTCCCGGATATCATTTTCGTCTTTTCCGGACTTATGATGCAGTTTTGTAATAAAATCATCATCGAGTTTTGTGGTATCGAGCATATATTCATTTCTCATTCTTTCTAAAAAGTAAATGATTTTTTTATCGATTATATTATAATGATCCCCTTCCTGATAGTATAAATTCCCGATTGTCTTGGTAAAATCGACTGTTAAGTTGGGTAAAGGTTTTAGTATTGGAACAATTCGTTGTTTTCGTTTGGCATTAAAAAGAATAAAAATCAGCATTCCGATTAAAAATAAATACCACGCCCATTTTAGTGCCGGCTGACTTAAAATGTACCGTAGAGGAGAATCAGAAATCGATTCACTGTTTTGCCCTTTTGTATACCAGTAAATATTCCCCTTTGGGACATAAGAAAGCACGTTTTGAGTATATTGATAATGATCTGCTTTTAAAAGATGATAGTTGGTAAAAGCAACAGGCTGCATGTGCAGGTAAAAATAACCATTAATGTAAGGAACTTTTATAAAATTAACATGCTTTTGTTTTTCATTGCCCTGATATCCTAAGACCGTAGTGGTTGCAGTGTCAATTTTTGCAAAATAATTTTCTGTATCAATGTCTTTAAAAGGGTATTTCTTATTACTTACTTTTTTATTAGCTATCCACATTTTTACGTTGGGATCAGGATTTTGAAAATTTGTATTTAATTCAATTTTCAGACTGTCTAATAAAGATTGCGGAAATGTTTTCATACTCAGGAAAGCATTGTTTCCGTGAGATACAAAATAGAAAAGTTCCGTTACCGACTGGTTGTCAATTTCTCCGGATGGAGCTATGTTTAAGAAGGTGCCTTTTATTTTATATTTCCCGTCAATTGTATCCGGTACATATTTTGAATCTAAAAATTCATAGGGTGTTATGGTGGAAACCCTTTCAATCTTTTGATTTTTTAATACGCCATTGATTTCCTTATCAAAAATATACAATCCGTAAGGGATTTTATCATTGACAGAATACGTTGGCCTCCAATCGATAGGTTTTTGCTGGTTGGAACTTGCAATTAGAATTATGGCAAACACAAAAACCAGTATAGCGATGTAAATTTTGATAGATTTATTCATTGCCAAAGGTTTTTATGGAATTCTTAAAACGGTTTTCGGCTTTTTTGAAAGTAGTTTCGTCAATTTCAAATTCACCATACCAAATGTAATTGTACAAATAAGACAGATACGTAAACTCTTCTTTATAAACGGGACTTTGAAGCTCATACAAATAATCGGAATTGGTTTTTTCGATATCCCATTCGATATAATGATTCTGCGCCATAACTTTCAATAACCAAAGATAATAGTAACGGATGGCAATTCTTTTTTCACCTCTTTCGATACTTTCCTGAATGAGTTTTTTGAAATCTAAGAGATGAATGTTTTTCTCGAGCTCCGAATAGTAAATTGTTTTTTTGTTGGAATCTTTTCCAAAAATCCATCTTCCTTCTTTACCAACTAAGGCTTTTACAATCAGATAAATCACAAAGACAATAATCAGGACAGCCAGTACTTTCAACAAAATTGATACAAAATGGAGTGCTGCTGCAGGGTTGTTAAAAGTGAATAGGCTTCTTAAAATTCCCGCCAGCCATTCCTTAAAATGATCCCAGGCATTCTTTTCCGGCGCTTTGTATTCGTATACAAAATCGGAGTCGGTATATTTTTTTTTGAAATTTTTAGAAAAGGTTTTCCGTTCAACCGTAGTGGTATCGATTCTAATATCTTTCTCGGTATATTTTACGGATGAAATTTCAGGAGGATCGGTTTTAACGGTCAAAGAATCCTGAGCATTTGAAATGCTGAAGAAAAAAAGAAAAGATAAAACAAAGAAAATTTTATTCATTATCGGTTCTGATTAAGTCAATTTGGCTGATAGTGGTTGTGTCTTTTTGTGAACAATATAGGGATAAACCAGATAATAAAAAGAAATTATGCTTAAAGTAAAAAGTATAATAAAACTGCTGAGCCAGTTGGGCATATCGATAGAATATCGGGTGATGAAACCTTCCAGGAATCCCGCGCTTATGGTAAAAGGAAAGGTGCTCAGGAATATTTTGAAACTGTTTTTAAAACCAATTTTAAAAGAATTTACTCTCGAAAAAGTTTTAGGAAAAAGAATAGAAGCCCCTAAAATAAATCCGGCAGAAGTTTCAATTACAATGGCAAATATTTCCATGGAACCGTGAATCCAGATGCCGCGAACGCTTTTCCAGAAAACACCCTGCTCGTAAAAAAAGTATTGGAAAGACCCGAGCATAATGCAGTTTTGAAGGAAAATATAAAAAGTTCCAATTCCGCCAAAAATTCCGTAAATATAACATCTGGCACCTACATAAAGATTGTTCATGGTGATGCCGATAAAGCTTCCCCAGTTACTTCCGGTTCCGTAAACAGCCATGGGATCTCCTTTTTTGATGTTTTCCAAAGTCATATTGACATAACCATCACCTAAAATCAACCGCACAAAATTCTGATCGTATCGCGCAGAAATCACACCAATGGCAACGGTAACAAAGAAGAGGACGAAAGAATACAGCAGATACCTTCTGTATTCGTAAAGAAGCAATGGAACTTCCGTTTTAAAAAATTCCGTAAACCTGTTCTTTTCAGCGCGTTTGGTTTTGTAAATCTTCTGATAAATCTGTGAAGCCAGGTGATTCAGGTAAACCACCGTTTTACTTTTTGGATAATAAGTTTGGGCGTAAGATAAATCATTCATCATTTGAATGTATAAATTAGCTAACTCATCAGGATTTTTTTTAGCTTTACCGAAAATAGCTAGCTCAAATTCCAGCCATTTTTCTTTATTTTGTTTTATGAAGGCGATTTCTCTCATTAAGGGCTAAAATATAAAATATGTCAGAATTATCAATTAATACGACGCAAAATGTCAAAATAAATTTTAAAGCAGCTTCTGCCGGCGAGCGGATAGGCTCTTATTTTATCGATTTAGTGATTAAAATAGCCTACGGGATAGTGATTTCGCTTATCTTTTTTTATGCGTTACAATTGGGAAAATTATTAGATAGTTTAGATACCTGGTCCAGAATGTCAATTCTTTTGTTCCTTTATTTTCCGATTATAATTTATTCGATCACTTTGGAGAGCATTTTTGAAGGACAGACCATTGGAAAGAAACTGGTTAAAATAAAAGTAGTAAAAATTGATGGTTATCAGGCCGGTTTCGGAGATTATCTGATGCGATGGTTTTTCAGGCTGGTAGATATCTCAATTCTGAGCGGAATTATTGCTGTGATAACCGTGGTTTCCAGTAAAAAAGGACAGCGTTTGGGCGATATGGTGGCCGGTACCGCTGTGATTACCTTAAAAAACACAATCAATATAAGCCATACTATTCTCGAAGAAATAGGGGAAGCATATGTGCCAACCTATCCTTTGGTGATAAAATTGTCTGATAATGATATGCGAATTATTAAGGAAACATTTCAAAAAGCAGATAGTAGAAATGATTACGAAACGATTCATAAACTGGTTTCTAAAATTGAAACTGTTTCCGGGATTAAAAATCAATCCGGCAATGAGCGTGATTTCCTTCGGGTGATTTTAAAAGATTATAATTTTTACACACAGAATATGTAGTGCTATAACTATAAAAACAATAAAGAATTCATCACGGCGTAACCGAAAAGCCATAAGAGTAGGGTAACTTAAAAAATAAAGATTATGAGAATTACAAAAATTTTTACGGTTATAATGTTGCTTTTTTCAGTAGCAAATTTTGCTCAGGGAAGTAAAAAATTAGACAAAATAATAAAACGTGATTATCAGATTATTGAGTGTACAATTTCGAAAATGTCTGATAAAACAGTCGAATATTCCTTACCCGGGGAAACTTTACAAATTTCACTGGATGTTTCCCAGATTGCCAGAATTGATTTTTCGAGTGGCCGTTCCCAGACTTTCGATGTTGCTGCGAACAGTAATCCTGTTAGCAATAGCAGTTCATCAAATCAGGTGATCGCGAATGCACCAATGAAAACCAATACGATTGCTGTACTGCCGGTTCCTTATGTGAATTCGGATAATCTGCAAAGCTCGGAAGACATGTCAAAATTTGCACAGAATGACCTTTACAATAAATTATTAGACAAGTCGGCTAATATTTTGCCGCTTACCGTTCAGGATTTAAGGACTACCAATAGTTTACTCCACAAAGCCGGAATCGACCATACTAATATTGATGATACGCCGATCGAGGACCTTCAAAGAATCTTAGGCGTTGATAATATTGTGGCTGCCAAAGTTTCGTTTACCATGTCTTCAAGTTCAACGGCTACCACTTATAACAGCGGAAATGCAAAAATTAGCGACAACGACAAAAAAATAAAAACAAACGATATTTCTACAACCACTGCTAACACTCAGATGTACTACTATTATACGGTGTATTTTGATATGTACAAAAACGGCAGTAAAATTTACTCACAAACCAGAAAGCCTTTTTTAAATTTAAAAGACAGCTGGATAGATTCTGTTTCGTATTTATTAAAAAGAAGTCCGATTTACGTAAAAAGATAGAAAATTAAATAAAACCGGGGAATTCAAATTCCGGCTGTTAAAAATATAAAATGTTCCATTTATTAGATATAATCGGTACCATGGCTTTTGCCATGTCCGGTGCCTTAACGGCAATGCATAAAAAGCTCGATCCGTTTGGGGTCTTTATTATTGCTTTTGTTACTGCAGTGGGCGGCGGAACACTTCGTGATGTTCTCATTGGCAGAACGCCGGTAGGCTGGATGCAGGATCTGCAATATGTCTATGTGATTATTTTAGGCTTTGGACTTGCAATTCTTTTCCGGAAAAAATTTGATAAACTAAGAACCTCCTTGTTTTTATTTGATACGATTGGGTTGGGCGTTTTTACTTTAATTGGTTTGGAAAAAGGAATTTCAATCGGACTGCATCCCGTAATTTGTATCGCCTTAGGAACAATGACAGCCTGTTTTGGCGGTGTAATCCGTGATATTTTATGTAATGAAATTCCAACTATTTTCAGACGGGAAATCTATGCCACGATCTGTATTTTGGGTGGAATTGTATTCTTTATTCTGAAAAAGCTGAATCTGGAAAATGATATTTTATATATAGTTACTTCCGTTGTAATTATTTCAGTTCGATTAATGGCAGTAAAATTCAAATGGTATTTACCGGCATTTGACCACAAATAAGATTTTAAAATAATATATTAGCCACTTTAAAGGATTAGAATCCTTAAAATCTGTGGCAGGAAAATGACAAAGTATACCGTAAGGAAATATCAAAAAAGTGATTATACAACCTGGAATGCGTTTATTGCTCAGGCGAAAAATGCTACGTTTTTATTTCACCGGGATTTCATGGAATATCATGCAGATCGTTTTGAAGATTTTTCGCTTTTGGTATTCGAAAATCAAAAAGTAAAAGCAGTTTTACCCGTTAATAAACAAGGAAATTTGTTGTATTCGCATCAGGGATTAACATATGGCGGATTGGTGTATGAAGGAAGTACAAAACTAGCATCAGTAATCGAAATTTTTAAGGCTATTTTGTTTTTTTTGAATGAAAATGAATTCGAAAAATTGCATTACAAAACTATTCCCTCCATTTATCATCTCCAGCCCGCTGAAGAAATTTTATACAGTCTGTTTTTAGCTGATGCCAAATTAGTTCGGCGCGATTCCCTTTCTGTAATTGATTTATCACAGGAAAAAAACATTTCCAAAATCAGGAAAAGAGGTTTTCAGAAGGCCATTTCAAATCAATTGATCATTAAGGAAGAAAATGATTTTGAATCCTTTTGGAATGAAGTCCTAATTCCGAATTTAGCATATAAACATCATGCAAAACCAGTTCATTCGATAGTAGAAATGAATCAGCTAAAAGCGCATTTTCCGAATAATATTTATCAGTTTAATGTTTATGCAGCTGATAAAATTGTGGCAGGAACTACTATTTTTGAAACCGAAACGGTAGCGCATTGTCAATATATTTCGAAAAACGAAAAGCGTGACAACCTGGGCAGTTTAGATTACTTATTTCAGTATTTAATTCAGGAAAGATTTGCCGGGAAAAGATTTTTCGATTTTGGAATTTCGAATGAAAATCAGGGTAAAAATCTTAATGAAGGATTATCGTACTGGAAAGAAAGTTTTGGTGCCGGTACCATAATTCATGATTTTTATGAAGTTGAAACAGCCAATTATAGTAAATTAGAAACGGTTTTTATCTAATCAAACAAATACATGATACCTTTTCTGGATCTTAAAAAAATAAACAAACCCTATGAAACTGCTTTTCAGGAAAAACTGAAATCGGTTTTGGATAGCGGCTGGTATATTTTAGGAAAAGAGGTGGAAACATTTGAGAAAGCTTTCGCTGCCTATTGCAAGACCGAATATTGTATCGGAACAGGCAATGGTTTTGATGCTTTGACATTAATCTTCATGGGATATGTAGCGTTAGGAAAACTCCAAAAAGGCGATGAAGTTATCGTTCCTGCAAATACCTATATTGCAAGTATTTTAGCCATTATTGAAGCCGATTTAGTACCGGTTTTGGTCGAACCAAAATTAGAAACCTACAATCTTAACCCGGATCTGATTCAGGAAAAAATCACTCTAAAAACAAAAGCTATTTTGGCTGTGCATCTGTACGGGCAATTGGCCGAAATGGATCAAATTAATGAAATTGCAAACCAGAATAATTTGCTGGTGGTGGAAGATGCCGCGCAATCGCATGGAGCTTTTGAAAATTCCAATAGGGTGAAAATTCCAAATTCCAACAATACCACTTTGATCGAAGTTGAAAAGTCTTTGGGGGCAATGGCGTACAGCTTTTATCCCGGGAAAAATCTGGGTGCATTAGGAGATGGTGGAGCGATAACTACAAACGATTCAGCATTAGCAAAAGTGCTTTTTTCGCTGCGGAATTACGGTTCTGAAAAAAAATATTATAATGAATATATTGGTGTAAATTCAAGGCTGGATGAAATTCAGGCCTCCTTTTTAAATCTAAAATTACCGAATTTAAATGCGGATAATAACAGACGAAGAAGTATAGCCAAAAGATATTTATCTGAAATCAAGAACGAAAAAATAGTTCTTCCGGTTTGGGATTTTTCGAACAGTCATGTTTTTCATTTGTTTGTTATCCGGACTTCAGATCGCGAAGATTTACAGGAATATTTAACCCAAAATACTATTCAGACCGTTATTCATTATCCAATTCCGGTACACAAGCAAAAAGCATTTCCAGACTGGAATCATTTATCTTTTCCGATTACGGAAAAGATTCATCAAGAGGTTTTGAGTTTGCCCATGAGTCCGGTTTTGACAGAAAGCGAAGTGGATTTTATTATTGCGGTTTTAAATAAATATTAATTTGAATTCCTTAAAAAAAATAACGCAGACAACCTTGTTTAAAATCACTTCCTTAAACAGTTTTAGTGTAGCGCTAAAAATAGGAATTGGGCTTATTACCTCTAAAATATTAGCCATTTTTGTTGGTCCGGGCGGTATGGCTTTGGTTGGGAATTTGCGTAATTTTTTAACTTCTTTAGAGAGTATTTCTACACTTGGTTTTCAGAACGGAATAGTAAAATATGTAGCCGAAAATCAAAAGAATAAAAGGGAACTTCAAAAGATAATCGCCACTGTTTTTATAAGTTTGATTACCGTTGCTGTTATCTTAAGTCTTCTTTTATATTTTTTTGCAGCATTCTGGAATGCTAAAATTTTCAGCGATCAATTGGATTATTCCCTCGTTTTTAAAATTTTAGCTTTAGCCTTACCCTGGTATGCCGTTTCGGTATTTTTACTCGCTATTTTAAATGGATTGAGCCAGTTTAAAAAAGTAATATGGATCAATATTATTGGCAATGCCATTGGTTTGCTTGTATCTGTTTTTATGATTTTCCAATTTAAAACTCTTGGTGCTTTATTGGCAATTGTACTAACACCAGCAGTATTGTTTTTCGTCACTTTTTATTTTCTAAATAGAGAAATTAACTTTTTAGGTTCGGTTCGTTTGCATTTGTTTGATTTCAAAATCATTAAAAATCTGTCTTCTTATTCTCTTATGGCGCTGGTCTCCTCTGTTTTAGGACCTGTTGTTTTTCTGGCTATCCGTAATAAAATTATTGAAAATTTAGGTATGGATCAGGCAGGTTTCTGGGAAACCATGACTCGCATATCTTCTTATTATCTAATGTTCGTTAGTACAATTTTGACCGTCTATTTTTTACCGAAACTTTCAATAGCACAAACTAATGAAGAAACTAAAACTGTTTTTTGGAGATTTTATAAATCAATTTTACCTGTTTTTGCCGGAGGATTAATTGTCGTTTATTTTTTAAGATTTTTCATAATCCACGTATTGTTTACGAAAGAGTTTTTACCGGTTACCAATTTGTTTCTTTGGCAATTGATTGGTGATGTTTTTAAAGTGGCCTCCCTTATTTTAGGCTATCAGTTTTTTGCTAAAAAGCTAACGAAAGCTTTTATAATTTCGGAACTATTTTCTCTTACCGTTTTATATTTTGCCAGTTTATTTTTTATGCATTATTACGGAATTGAAGGCGTAGTAATGGCTCAGGCATTTGATAATTTTATGTATTGGATTGTTTTGTGTTTGTATTTTAGGAAGAGTTTGATTTAACTTTCATTCCAAACATTCAGGTACTTCTCAGCAATTTTCACATAATCATGTTCCTTTTCGATAAAAGCCCTGGCACGTTTGCCTATTGCTGTTATTTCTCTTTGTAATTCTATGATGTTTTGGAGATTTATCATTTGTAATTAAAACATAATATAATTACTTGGAAAACGCTATCCTAAGTTATTTTTACCAGCTCGACTTAAATGACTTATTACTATTTAATTACATTCATTAAGAGTTTTCTTTAAGCACTATTAATAGTATCAAATTTTACTTTTTTGTTTAATGTTTGATATAATTATATAGATGTTTTTAACATTAAATTTTTAATGAATTTCTGAATAAAAAAAACAATAATTTATCATCACGGTATAAAGTTTTTGCTACTTTTGCGCCAATTAATTTAGTCTTGAAAGTTTAATATGAAAAGAATTACTACAAAAATTTATTTAGCAATTATTTTTTTAATGGCATTACAAACAAGTGCCCAAATTAGCACGGGAACAGGTGGTGCAGGAAGTTTATTGCCTAATAACCCAACTACAAATAAAAATATAGGCATAGGTGTTACTAACCCCAAAGGCAAGTTAGAAATTGCGGGATTTCCTGCTGTGGGCCAAACCTACACTTTTGTAGATGATGCAGACTCTTTTGCAAAAAGTATTTTATTGAATATTGGTACTTTAAGAGAAAATTCAACTGCAACTGGTGGTTACAGATTACTTACTTTTTATGATATACCTCCTTCTAATATTTCAGGCAATGCGCGAACTATGTTAGCTGTAGAAGATAGAAATGATGCAAATAGGTTAAGGCATACTGCAATTACTAATGGAGAAAGTCTTTTTAGACTTAGTGATAAAACTCAAAAGAATGTTTTTCAGATTTATGAGGATGGTACAAATGCCTTTATTGATTTGACTAAACCAGGCTCTTATTTAACAGTTGGTGGTATAGCTGTATGGCCAGTAGCACATAATTTTTGGGTTAAAACAGGGACAGCAAAATTTGACAATAATGTATTTATAGATACTAATCTATGCATTGGTACTTCAAGTTTTACAGATGGAGCTACTACGTATAAGCTTTCCGTAAAAGGAAAAATAAGAGCCGAAGAGATAAAAGTTTATAACACCTGGGCTGATTACGTTTTTAGTCCATTCTATGAATTGCCAACTTTAAATGCGGTAGAGACTTTTATCCAAAAAAACGGTCATTTACCAAATGTACCATCAGCTAAGGAAATTACGGAAAAAGGTTTGGAACTGGGAGAAATGACCAAAATTCAACAGGAAAAAATCGAAGAACTTACCTTGTATTTAATTCAGCAGCACAAAGAAATTGAAGAATTAAAGGCACAGGTTAAAGCATTATTAATTGCAAAATAAACGTCACGTTTTTTAATTACAATTTATGAGATATTACATAACGCTATTTGTGTTAGGATTTTCAATCTTAACAAAAGCGCAAACAAACAAAATTGGCTTTGACTATGATGCTGCCGGAAATCAGATTAAACGCTATTTGTGTATAAATTGCCGCACGACAACTGAAAAAACGGCTGATGTAAAGGAAATAGATTCACTTGCAGAAAAAGATTTACAGAAATTTTATAGTGAAGATGTGATTTCCTATTATCCAAATCCCGTAAAAGAGGAATTGTATCTGAAATGGGAATTTTCAAGCGATAATACAGTGTCTTCTATACATGTAAATAACATCAATGGTCAGGTTTTAAAGACGGTATCGAATCTGCAGCAACTGACTACTCAGACTCTTGCTTTTGCACCCTATCCTTCAGGCCTCTATTTAGTGGTGCTGAATTACAGTAATGGCCGGCAAAAGACTATTAAAATCATTAAAAAATAAATTTTGATTGTAATTTTTAAGATTATAATTCCTGAACAAAACGGGTAAATTATTCTAAAAATTCAGTTTTCTTATTAGAAAATCATACTATCAGTTTAAAAATAACCTTTAGTCTATGCCTCATTTTTAAATGAAGTTAAAACTGCCAGGGAATAAAACATTGTAATGAAGCATCATCTATTTACCTATTTTTCGTTATTACTTATAAATTTAAGTTTTTCTCAGCAAATACTTAATAAACCTGAAACAGTATCAAGAACGGTTTCTGATCCCAAGACAGTTATTTTGTCAAGTGGTTTTAGTATCAATTCAGCAACAGCGGGTTCTTTTACTGCTAAGATCGGAACAAGCTCAGATCCGTTTGTGAGTGGCGGAACAACGAATTCAACTGCTGGAGAAAACAATCTTTCGGGAGAAGTAGGAACAGGCAGTTTTCACGATACCAAAGGTACAATTGCCGTTGGAGGTGATGGACAGCTGCAGTTTATGCTGCCCATTGCATTGCCCCCGAGTATCAATGATGTGGCACCACAAATGAATTTATTTTATACCAGTGGTTTCGGTGTAGGGGTTGCCGGTATGGGTTTTTCGCTTTCGGGCGTTACCAGTATCAGGAGAGTGGGTAAAAATATCGAAAAAGATGGTGAATCAAAAGGGGTACAGCTGGACTATACTGATTTTTATGAGTTTAATGGGCAAAGGCTATTATTAAAAACACCCGGTGCCCCGGCAACATACGGAAAAGATGGTACCGAATACGTTACAGAGAAGTTTTCGACTCTGAAAATAAAATCTGTTGGTGCAATTAGTGGTCAGACGTATGCGGGACCAGGCTCATTTGAAGTTACTTTTGATAATGGTGCTCAGGCCTGGTATGGTACAGCAACAGATGCGCAAACTCCGGTGGAATATAATATTGTAAAATGGAAAGATGCTCAGGGCAACTACATCACCTACAATTATAAAAAAAGCAATAATGTCTCTGTAATTTCAAGTGTACAATGGGGCGGTAATGAAACTTTAGGAAAACCGCATTTCAACTCTATTGTTTTTAATTATGTCACGAGAGAGCTCCCGGAAGTCTCCTATGTACACGGGATCCGGTTTTTGCAGGACAAAATACTTTCAGACATTGTAGTCAACGCTAATAATAAACAATTTAAAAAATATGTAGTCAGCTATGGTAAAGATGCAAACGGAACGAATTATCAGTATGCCAAAAATATAACCGAGTACAATTCCCAAAATCAGGCTGCAAACCCTTTAGCCCTAAGCTATGAAGGCTCGAGTGCAACGGGCTGGGCAGCCAAATCGTTTGCAGATAATGAAAACAATAAAATTGTAGGGGATTTTGATGGAGACGGTGTCTTGGATTATTTAAAGTATTTTGAAGCAACGCCAGCCGCAACAATATGCAATCAATGGGTAATGCAGGAGTATAATTACGAATGTTTACAATATAATGAAATTCCGGCACAGCCTAAAGCCATACGATTTTTTAAATCATTTATGGACAACACAGTAAATGAAGGCCTTACTGTGATGGCATCGCCGACATTTACTAAGGATGAGTTTGATAAAGCCGTAGTCATTACCTTCAAAAACAGTGCTAACGAAATTAGTCCCAGACAAGGTATTTTGATTCCTAAGAAATCAGGAACACAAGGGGCTATAGAAGGTCAGATCTATTCTTTAGATGCCAACAACCAGCTAAAATTAGAATACAGTAAACCATTAACCAATAATCAGACTTACCGGGATTCCTTTACGGAATCCGGAACAAGGGGAACAGGTAATTATCAGAGCAACAAAGTAGTAACCACTGTTTTAGATCCTACTCAGCTGGATTTAGATGGTGACGGCGTTTCTGAACTAATCATTCATATCAAAGAAAATACAACATCGGTGTATGAGACGATTGATAATTCGACTGGTAAGTTAAAGAAAATGGCCGCGCCTCCTGTAGGATATGAAATTCATACCAATACAAGAGAAGAATACCGCTATATCGTTCTGAATCTTGATTATAATCTGAGCGCTGCGAATTCTTTTTCTGAAACCTCTTATTATACCAATCTTTTTCGAAAACCCGTAATGGGTGATTTTAAAGGAGACGGAAAAATTGCAATTCTTAATTTTAAAGCCGGTAATGCCACCACCATAACGTCGTTTAAGAAAGATAAAACGACACAAAAATTTACAGAAGAAACCAGTCCGACTTCCTTTGTCTTTAATGGGTTAACAGAGAATGCAGTGGTTGGCGATTTCAACGGAGACAAAAAAACCGATCTGATGATACCGGTGGCACTGGGCGCTGCAGTATCAACCAGCAACATGCAAATAAACTATAAAGCGGATGCACTGTCGGGAGACTGGCGACTTTATACCTCTACGGGCAACGGATTTAAAGAAGAATATAAAACAGGACTGGGCAAGTGGTATCCTTTTCAGCCTTTAAATTTACCCAATGTAACTGCTTCCAGAAGAATAAACTATCAGGCTTTAGATTTGGATAAAGATGGAAAAAGTGAATTCATTCAGTTTGATTTTTATACCATAAATTCTGAACTCTCTGCCGGTAAATATTCAGAAACTACCGTAAATATATTTGGAGATAGCGGGGCCGGCAGCACAACAGATGTTAATTTTAAGGCTCCGGTTACTTACACGTTCAAAAATAATGGATTGTATGATTATAACGAACTCGTTGGTGATTTTTATATCAATCAAATCAACAACAGTATTGTGCTTTTGGGCAAAAATCGGGAAGATGTTACTAAAGGTTTTATGTATACTTTCAATCTTTACGACACTTCAAAAACAGCACGTATCAATACCATCACACAGGGCAATATCCCTACAGTAATTGACTACAAGGAACTGGATGGACAGGCAGATCCTGATTTTTATGCTGCCGTCAAAAAAGAAAAATATCCCTTTGTAGAGTTAGACAGGGTTTCAAAATCTTTTGTAGTAGCGCAATTGCGTCAACTCGACAGAAAGCAGGATTTTAAATACCGCGGACTTTTGGCGCACGTCAATGGTAAGGGAATGATTGGTTTTCGTAAAACCGCCCGTTCCAATTGGTATGCTTCAGGTTTCGAAAATACCAAAATCTGGTACGGTCTGGAGATCGATCCGCTTCAAAGTGGTTCAGTCATCAAAGAATGGAGTACCAGACAGGATAGTGATGTTTTTCCAACGGATGTTTCTGTAAATAATCTGCAGTTGCTATCTTTTAAATTTTTAGAATATACAACAACTAAATCGGCTACCACGGGAGTCGAAGCCATAGTGCCAAAACAGTCTACAGAAAAAAACTTCCTGGAAAACAAAACTCAAGTGGCGACGATGACCTATGGTGATTTTTATCTGCTTACTAAAGTAGAAACCAAAATCAATAATGGTTTTGCTACATTAACTTCGAATACTACTTATTTACCGGACAACGCTGCCGGAACAGGCAAGGATTATTATGTAGGAAGAGTTAAGGAAAAAGAAGATATTGTAACCGCTTATGGGGATACCAAAAAAAGCAAGGTGGGGTATACGTATGAAAATGGCCTGCCTAAAACCATAACCACATTCAATCAGGATTATTCGAAATCGGTAACTGAGACCTACACGTATGATGGCTTTGGTAATGTTACAGAAAAAAAGAAAACCAACAATCAGGACAGCCAGACGCAATCGGTCAAAAACGAGTATGATGCTAAGGGATTGTTTGTGATAAAAACTACGGATAATTTAGGTTTGATTACCCAGACGACCAGCAATGACTGGGGGCAAGTGCTTACGCAAACTGATCCGCTTGGAAACACGTTAACCAATATGTATGACGGATGGGGAAAATTGACGAAATCTAAACACAACTTAAGCGGAACTACTACATATACTTATCAAAAACAAGGGGACGATATCGTTACTACAGCATACAGTCCGACAGGAGATATCAAAGAAACCCGTACCAACAAAAAAGGAGAACAATACCTAGTGAGATCCAAAGGATTTGAGTCGGGATCTTATATTGCCAAACAGGTAGAATATGATGCAGTAGGCAGAAAAATAAAAGAGAGCGAGCCTTATGATCAGGCCGAAACACCAAAATGGAATGTGTTCAGTTATGATGATTCGGTTTTTCCTCCAAAAGCGACCGTAACAGGATTTAATGGAAAAATTGTACAAACAGAAGTCAAAGGGCTGACGATAACGGTAAAAGAATTAAACGGTTACAATCGGACGACCCGAAAAACTACTGATGTAATGGGTAATGTGACGGAATCGGAAGACAAAGGAGGAATTATAAAATTTACGTACAATGCGGCAGGGCAGAATACTTCGGCTGTTTACGCACAAAATACGGTGGTAACCAAATATGATTCCTGGGGAAGAAAATCAGAATTTACCGATCCGTCCAACGGAACCTATCTGTATTATTATGACGGGTTTGGAAACCTGATCAAAGAAACCAGCCCAAAAGGAAGCAAGGAATATAGCTATGATACCAAAGGCCTGTTGATGACCCAAAAAGAGCTGTCAACAGCAGATAATGGTAAGGCAACCAACAAAGCTATCAGTTTTATTTACAATGCCACCGGAATGGTAACGGATAAAAAAGGGACTGCCAATGGTAAAAGTTACCTGACCTACCTGACTTACGATGCAAACGGGCGTGTACTGACCACAAGTGAGAGCAGTAATGGAAAGTTGTTTTTTAAAAAGAATATCTCGTATGACGATAAAGGACGTGTAATCAGTTACGACAAAGGACTCTATTCCTCGGGACAGATGACCCAAACGACTCTCGAGAACGTTTACAGTACGTGGAGTGGTATCCTGTATCAGGTAAAAGATAAAAACACAGGAAAAGTACTATGGCAATTGAACAAAGCAAATGCCAACGGGCAGGTACTTAAAGCCAATTTAGGTGCCGTGGCGATAGATAATAAGTACGATGCCAATAATTTTCTGACAACTGTAGCGCATGTTTCAACAATACAGCCCAATGTACTGCAAATGACATATGCTTTTGATGCGATAAAAAATGAATTAAAAAACCGAACCCGAAAAGGGGGCATAGTGGTAAATGAAGTATTTACCTATGACGATAATAACCGACTAAAAACCTGGACCAACCCTAAAACCGGATTGCTGTCCAGTAACGGTTATGACGATAAAGGGCGTATTCTCGAAAACGATCAGACCGGAACGACCACTTTTAGAACAGATAAAATATATCAGGCCGACACGCAGCTCCTTAATGCGGTGGGGATGCAAAATTATACCAATAACATACCATTGACGATAAGTTATAACGAAAATAACGACCCCATCTATGTTGACGGAGAAAAAGGGGATGCACAATTTGGTTACGGACTTACCGACATGAGGCAAATGGTCACTTATGGAGGTAATTTTGTGGAAGACAAGCAGGGTAAATTCACCAAATACTATAGCGAAGACGGCAGTTATGAAATAACGACAGACAATACTACAGGACAGGAAAAACATGTACTGTATCTGGGAGGCACACCTTATGGCAGCGATATTATTTACACAAAGAACTATGCTGATGCTACTGCAAAATACCTATTTTTACATAAGGACTATTTGGGGAGCATTCTGGCCATAAGTGATGAAGCAGGTAATCTGGTAGAACAACGCCATTTTGATGCCTGGGGTATTCTGACAAATGGTGCATTAACGGTACTGGATCGCGGCTATACAAGTCACGAGCATTTTACAGAATTAGGTATTATCCATATGAATGGCAGGCTGTATGACCCGTTGCAAAGGCGTTTTCTGAATGCCGATGAAAACATTCAGGATCCTTACAATACACAATGTTACAATAAATATGGCTATGTAACGAACAATCCGCTGTTGTTTAATGACCCAAGTGGAGAAATTGGTTTAGGCGAGGGAATACTTGCTTCTATTATTATTGGCGCGATAATAGGTACGGCAAGTTATATGATAGGGGTTACGGCGGCCATAATGAATGGTGCTGATGCCAGTTTAAGTTTATCCGGAATGCTAAAATCAGCTTTTTGGGGAGCGGTATCGGGAGCAGTTACCTTTGGTATTGGAAGTTGTTTTACGGTCGCAGGAACAGGAGCTAATACGGTATTTGCGTCAAGTTTGAAAGGTGCCAAATTTTTGGTACAGGCAGCGGCGCATGGAGTAGCGCAAGGGGTAATGGCGATGGTACAATCGGGTGGTTCAGGTTTCCTTAGCGGAGCCGCGGCAGGATTTTTTGGTAGTCTCGGAGCGACAGCCTGGAGCTCAGGACCGGTTAAATTTGCTAATAGCAGGGTTGGAACAATAGCCTTTGGAGCATTAAGCGGAGGTGTAGGAGCTGAACTTGCCGGAGGTAATTTCTGGCAGGGAGCGGTTACGGGAGGAATTGTTGCAGGGTTGAATGATGTGATGCATCGTATTGCGCAAAAAATTAAAATTCACTCAAATGCAAACGAATGGTTGGCAAGCGGAGGTTATGATGCTGATGGAGATATCTCTGGTATGGACGAAAGTGGTAGAGATGCATATGTGAAAGGTATGCGTAAAAATGTATATCCAGCAGATATTTTATATAATGATGCGGGAAATCCTAATATTAAATATGACTCAGCACTGAGTGATTATGGAAGTTATAGTAACAAAGAAGTAACTATTTATTCTAAAGCTTTTACCACAAATAAGGGTTTGTTTTTAACAATTATGCATGAGGGGATGCACGCTTGGGATTATTATCACGGATTAGTATCTGCTTGGGGTTCTAAATCAAGAGCAATAACTGAAACAAGAGCCTATGAAATGATGCGTTATTTTGATAATAATGTTTTTAGCAATGGTGATCATTCGCATTTTTACAATTTATATTCTAAAATGGCAAATAAATCTGGATTTAATAATTTTAATATACAAAGTTATCCGATATTTTTTAATAATATTCAAAGATAAATAAAATGAAAAAGTACATTCTGACATCTCTATTATTTACTCTATTGGCATCTTGTCAGGAAGGAAAATTAGAGCTAAAATTAATAAATAAGGAAATTGTAAGTAAACGATTTGCTACAGATACAATGGAAACTTTTTATAATCATACTATGTTTAATAGTGAAAATGAAAAATATCTCTTTACTAATGTTGTAAAATTTGAAGTATCGAATCAGACCGATAAAAAATATCTACTTTTTATTAAAGATTTAAACTTATCCGATATATACAATATGGATATAATCATTGAAGATGAAAAAGGTAATTTGTTTGAAAAAAACGCACCGTTAATTGATCCTTCATACAGTTGTAAATTGGGTAGTTTAATGGAACAGGATTTTTATAATCAAACTAAAAAAGAGCTATTACTAAAAAAAAATGGCTATAATATAAAAAGCGAAAATTTAAATTTTTATAATCAGGATGTTATTATTTCTCCTAAACAAAATTATATTTTTCAAACATCTTTATCCCTTCCATTTGTGGTTGAAGATAAAGATGAGAACTTAAGAAGGCCAATTTATTTTAAATTAAATCCTGAAAAAAAATATACATTTCGTTTGAAGTACAAACTAAAAGATAATATAGATAAAATTCTGCCAAAAGAAATTTTGTCTAATTATAAGGAGAATAATATTGAGATTTTTAAAGGAGAAATAGAAACTCAAAAAATACCAATTGTTTTTAGGTAAGATGTATATGTAGTAGAACCGGTTTAACTATTGTTCTGTTGCTTAAAAAGTTACCTTGATTCTGGCAGGGAGCGATTACTGGTGGTCTTGTTACCGGGTTGAATGAAGTGATGCACTCAACGATGGAAAAACAGGCAAGAATGGCTTTTTTAAAAAGATTTCATAAAACAAATCCATTTGCAAAACCAAAAATGAATGAGGAGTCAATAAATGCTTTATTAGAAGATGTTGATGGTTTGGATGCACTTCATAAAAAAAGTAATTATAAAATCGAAGTAAGTGATAGAAAAAATTCTGGCATGAGAGGTTATACGGATAATAAAACACACTATTTTTATGAAGATGCGTTTACATCAAATTTTAAACTAGCGTCTACAATGTTCCATGAATTTTATCATGCCTTTCAAGAGGTGTTCATGGGAGGATTGGCATATAGATTAGCAGCGAAAGAAGGACCATTTGGTTATATTAGTGAAGTGCCTTTGGGTGGTGAAAGATATTTAGAAAGAGCCGCATATGAATTTGAATGGTATTTAGGAAATCGCAGTTCATATGTTTCGGAAGGAATTAATAAATATAAAAAATTATGAAAAAAAATATATTAATTATTATGTTATGCTTATCTGTTTTAGGATGCAAAAGGAAGGAAGGATTAGAACTTGAGATAATTAATAAATCTATTCTTTCCTTAGTTCCTGAAGATAAGAATACATATAATAATATGGATGACAGTTTAACTAATTATAAATCAAAAACAATTATCGTTTTTAAACTGACAAATTATGATTGCAAAAGTTATTATTTTAATTTGAACTATTTTGGTAAATTATATTCTAATTTGGACGGTTTAACAATAAATCAAGCTACAATTTATTTTTATAAAGATAATAGAAATAATGAGGAAAGAGTTAAAGTGAGATACGGTCATCCAAATTTTAATCTTAATCCAAATTCTATATCGAATAAAAGGAATGTTTATATTTTAAAAATGTTAAATTATTCTACTACGGATAATGAAAAATATTTTGACAATTCAAATTTTATAATTCATTCAAATGAGACTCTTTATTTTGAAGGGTTTGTAAATCTTCCTTATGGAGATCCAATCCAAAATGCTCATGTGGATTTTGATAAAAATGCAAAATATAGTGCTGAAATAACGATGTTTAGTGACTCTACCAACTATAAAAAAATGTTGTCAAGACCGATTTTAAGAACTATTCAAAAAAATGGATATCAGGTTTATCATGGTGTAATCAAATCTAAGAACAGAGTTTCGATTAAATTTATAGAATAGGGATTAGGTACCTTCGCTAATGCCAGCGCACTCTCATTAGCGCAAAGTACTATTGTCGATGTGCAACAGTATCAGGATTTTGTGGAAGTTTAGGAACCACAGCATGGAGCTCAGGACCGGTTAAATTTGCTAACAGCGCAGTGGGAACAATAGCCTTTGGAGCACTAAGCGGAGGTGTAGGAGCTGAATTGACAGGAGGTAATTTCTGGCAGGGAGCGGTTACTGGAGGTCTTATTGCAGGGTTGAATGAATTGATGCATAAAAGACGTAGTTTGTTATCTCGATTTAAAAACAAAAATTTAGCTTTTCAGAAAGCAGATGTTTCTGATGAGGGCATAGCTAAATTACATCAAAATGTAGATGGATTAGCACAGGGATATGAAGAAGGGGGTTCGCCATCACATACATTTGATTTAGAAGGGAATGATTATTTTGCTATTACGGAAAATGGTAACGTGAATTTAAATAAGGGACTGTTTTCAAATAAAACTAATCTATATTTCGCTGGTGTTTTATTTCATGAGTACAGACATGCTTTTCAATATCTTGCTCCATATTCAGTTGGAGGAAAAAGATATAGTAGTCGATACGAAGCATGGTCTAATTCAGCGCTTTATGGTCCAGGGTATAAAGGAGAAGGAGGTGTTTGGAATATGATGGAATTAGATGCTTACTCTTCTCAATATCGTTTTGGAGATAATCAATCTTATGTTTTAGAAAGAATGGATAGTTATTATAAAATCATGTTGAATAAATGGATAAAAAGATGAAAATTAACTTAAAAATAATCGGATTATATATATTATTCTTTTTTACATCTTGTACTAAGGAAAGCACAAGCAATGATTTAGAATTATCATTATTAAATGAAAATATTATTTGCTATTCAAAAGATAGTGATAAAGATTCTATAAATATTGTTAAGTATAGTTTAAAGAACAACTCTGACAAAATTTATTTTGTAAATAATTTGACAGAACAGGAAAATTTGTCAAAAGAAGCCATTTATAATAATGGACTAAATTTACTTGTTTATGACGAAAGAAACATTGAAGTTAAATATAAGAATAAACGTTATCGACATCAAGGCTCGGAAATAGGAGATTGCGTGAATTTTATGATTGAAAATTTTCATGCAAATCAAGCTAGACTTGGTAATAAAAATAGTTCAAGGTATTTTGGTTTATATGAAAGAAATAACATTTTCTTTATTCACCCAAATGAAACAATATATTTTGCATATATATTAAATCTAAATAAGCCGACAATTACTGATGAAGTAAGACAAGGTTATGTGAGTCTTGATTTGAATAAAAAGTATTATTGTAAATTATCGATCGCTAGTGATTCTTCAAATTATAAAAATGTCTTACCAAGAGACATTTTAAAAACTATTGAAGCAAACAATGTAAAAGTTTATAATGGTATTATTGAATCAAAAAATATAGTTCCAATTAAAGTTTTAGAGTGAAAATTAAATATCGTAACAGCAGACTCCATTTCTTGCGTTACGTAAAAAGTTGACTATTTTAATACAAAGTGCTTTGACACTGGGGTAGTCCAGTGGTTCAGGTTTTCTGATCGGAGTAGCAACAGGTTTTTTCGGTAGTTTAGGAGCCACAGCCTGGAAATCAGGATCACGTAAATTTCCCAGTAGCGATGTTGGAACAATAACCTTTGGAGCACTAAGCGGAGGAGTAGGAGCTGAACTTGCCGGAGGTAATTTCTGGCAGGGAGCGATTACGGGTGGTCTCGTTAGCGGATTGAATCACGTGATGCATAAGATGACTCTTAGAGACCCGCCAAATAAATATAAAAGGTATTTTCAAAATAAATTACGACAAGCAGAAACATTTTATGATAACAATAAAGTTGGTTTACGACAAATTTTTGATCGTGCTGAAATTGTAGGAGGTACTATGGAAATAGCTGGTTTTGTTGCAGCACCTTTTACTGGTGGAGCTTCTCTGGCAATATCCGAAGAAGGAGCTTTTATAAGTGGATTTGGCACTGCGGGTAATATGACAATGGATGCTATTGAGGGTAAATGGGATAGTTTTGCATGGAGAGGAATTCAATTTGGTGCAGGGTTAGGAATGGGAAGAGCATTAGATCACTTACCACAAACAGCAGGCTATCTAATTAACTCTGCTAAATCTTTTTCTGAAACTTATGTTATGCCTGCTTTAGAAGATAGTTGGAATAAATCTAATACTCCTCAAAATAAACCTATGCCAATAACAACGCCAAATAGATTAAAACTTTAAATTATGGAAGAAATAATTTCAATGATTCCTGGTATTATTATAACTTTTTTAATCTTCTTTTTTTCTAATTATTTTTTAAAAAAAGATAAACAAAAACATTTATATAAAAATAGAATAGACTCAAATCCTAAGTATAGTTCTTATCTCAATACAAAAGCAAAATTGGGAAAGATAATTTCTATAATGATGATAATTATTATAGTTTTAAAAATTGTTTGGATTCTCTTTCTTAAACAATAATGCTCCCGCACAAATCTTTTCGTGTGGTATTTATAAGTTTGCAGGAACAATTTTTCACGAATATAGACATGCATTTCAATATTTTGCACCTTATATGGGATCTGCAAATCGTGTTGATGCTTGGGAGAATCTTTATGGAAATGTGGGACTACAATCTAGGAGAGAATTGGATGCTTATTCTTTGCAATATCAAATGGGAGATACAAGTAGTTATGTTTTAGGTAGGATAGATAAACACTATAATGAAATGTTAAGTATATGGACAAGAAATCGATAATTTTATTTTTATGCTTTTTTAGCTTATTTAGTTGTATTGATAAAAGCAAAAATACTAGTTTGTGTTTAGAATTAGTTGATAAAGAAGTTAATACATTAATTGTTGACAATAAATTAGAAATTGTAACAGCGAATTATAAAATAAAAAATAATTCAGACACTATTTATTTAATAAAAAAATCTGTAAGTTTTGAAGCTGATTCTAAAAGAAGTATAATTTCTAATAAATTGTATTTTAGAGTTTTTGATTCTAACAATAAGGAATTGAATTATAAAATTAAACCTCTTCTTATAAATGATAGTTTGCATAAGTTTTTATTAGATAAGGAAAATTTTGAAAATAAAATTTTGAAAAAATGGAATAATCAAAAATTCAAGGATATTGAAAATGATATAATAATTATACATCCTAATGAAACTTTATATTTTCAAGAGATTATTAATTTGAATGAACCTTCTGCTTTTTTTCCAATAAGAAATTATTACACAGAGTTAGGAAAAAACAAGAAATATTATCTGAAAATGGAAATAAAGTCCGATAGTTCAGATTTGTATCAAAGTTTACCAAAATATATTCAAGAAACAATAAAAGAGAACAATGTAAAAGTTTACAATGGTATTATTGAATCAAAAAATAAAGTTCCAATTAAAGTTTTAGAATAAAAATTAAACATTGCAGCAATAAACTCTTTTTTTGTCTCTTACTCAAAAGAGTTCACCTAATTTAAAACAAAATGCTTTGGCGATGCTACAATCGGTGGTTCACGTTTTCTGAGCGGAGCAGCAGCAGGATTTTTTGGTAGTCTGGGAGCGACGGCATGGAGTTCAGGAGCGGGAAAGTTTGCTAACAGCGCAGTGGGAACAATAGCCTTTGGAGCATTAAGCGGAGGTGTAGGAGCTGAATTGACAGGAGGTAATTTCTGGCAGGGAGCGAGCGAGTACTGAATTATTGTGACTTGTTTAATGATCCTATCATCAAAGCGATAAAAACTAAAATTTAGATTATGAATAAAAAGGCATTCTTTATAATTATGCTCACTTTCGGAATAATAATTTTTATGTATTTAATTTCAATTAATAATTCTATTCAATCAGAAATAAGAGCTATTCAATATGAGGATAAGATAAATAGTCTAGAGATTAAAAAAGCTTACAATGAAAGAGGTATATACATTTTAAATGATCAATATTACTTAAATAGCTCCACTTTTATAGTTGGAACTAATACAATTAAGATAGAGGATGACGCTATATGGAGACCTAAAGGGAGTAAACATAAACCAAGAATATCTGATATTGAAGCTCCTTTTATAATTAGCAAAAATAAAAATAGTGATACTATTTTTATTCAAAAAGACGGCAATACAATTTCATTGCTAATATTAAAATAAAAACTAATTTTGAGATATAAATTCTAGAATACGTGACAATATGACGCAAAAAGAACAAATATTCTAAAGTTTATCAACAAAATTTAGATATAAGACCGACGGAGCGGTGACGGAAGAGTGACGGACCGGTGACGGAGAAATGACCTAACAAACCTACAATGTCAAAATGTCAAAAAATAAGAAGTAAAAATTAAAACAGCAATAACATTGGTAGAGGTTATGAGGTAGTTTTAATAAACTTTTCTTTCACTTTCATTCCAAACGTTCAGGTACCTTTCAGCAATTTTCACATAATCATGTTCCTTTTCGATAAAAGCTCTGGCACGTTTACCTATTGCCATTATTTCTTCAGGATTTTCTATTAAATACGATAATTCCTGAACCAGATAATCTACATCCGGAAGCGCATTTACACAGACTCTTTCGGTAAGGTTATAATAGTTTGTAAATTCAGTTTCTGCACCTGTAAAAACCACTTTTCCTTTTGCCATTGCTTCGAGTGCATTGTATCCCTGATCGTACGAATAAACCTGATCTAATAAAATTTGAGCATGATTGTAAAGCGTTATGTATTGTTTATAAGGAGCGTTTTCAGTTTTGATGACACCTATTTTGTTGCCATATTTTTGCTGAATAATTTCAAGTGCTTCTTCGAAAAAAGGAGTTCCTTTTTTTATGCTGCTCGTATTATTTATTCCTAAAAAAATGATGACTTTTTGGACGCTATCCAACGGTTCAAAAGCAATTTTAGCGGTATTTACCGGATTCGGAATTAAGGTTTTTTCCCGCAATGGAATTTTATAATCTAGGTCAGAAACTATGGTTTTGGAAACGCTTTCGCTTACGAAATCATAGAGATCGCGATACTTTTTTTGAGTGTATTTTAGTGAAAAACGATAATAAGAACCAAGTTTTCTGTCTTTTAACAAAGGTGTCAAAATAGAATATGGTAAAGAATCTTTTAGCATGAAATCGATTATGGGCGTGTCTTCTCCGCAAACGAGCAGAAAACTTTTTTTATTCTGACGAAAGAGTTTTTTTAATAAAAATTTAGAAAAAAAAGGATAGGTTTCAATTGCATTGGAATTGATTAACTGAATAACATCATACTCTTTTAATCGGGGTAAAAACAACCAGAAACGAATTCCTTTTTCCGCCAGTGGCAAATCTAGTTTGAAAAGACGGAACAAAATTTTGTTTAAAAATACTAAAAGTTTGTTGTCCATAAAATACCTGGGAAAAATGGAATAGTCCACAGGAAATTGCTTAAAACTATCCCCTGTTGCAATAATGCTCACTTCATGCTGCAGCACTTCCAATCCTTCTTTTAAAGAATTATGCAGTCGGCTATATTCTCCTACCAATAGTATTCTCATTTGTGTCGAAATATTTATATTTACGTAAATATATATGAAAATGTTAAATGTTTTTTCTGAAAAGGACTTCGAAATTTTAATTGCTACCAAAGATAGAAGCAATTTTGATTTTTTGATGCCTATGTTTCCGTCTGAACATTTTTCAAACTTCAATATTCTGATTGTAAACCAATCTTTAAATAAGGTTTTGTCTTCTGATTTTGATTCCGTTAGGGTGATTAATAGTACTGAAAAGGGATTGTCTAAAAGCAGGAACACAGCCATTCAGAATGCTTCAAAAAAAATCTGTTTAATCTCCGATGACGATGTTGTTTTTGCAGAAAACTTCAGAAAAGATATTCTTTTAGCGTTCCAAAATCAGGAGAAAGCAGATATCATTACCTTTAATCACCAGAGAATTGGTGCTGTGCAGCCGCAAAAAAAGTGGGATTCAGCTTTTAGACATACTTCGGAAACAATCTGGAATGTGAGTTCCATTGAAATTGCATTTAAAGTAGCAGAGATTAAAAAAAAGAATATCGCTTTTGACACCAATTTTGGACTTGGCTCCTTTTTTGAAACTGCCGAAGAATTTTTATTTTTAAAAACAGCCTTAAATCAAAAAGCGAACGTTTATTTTAGCCCGGAAATTATAGTTTCACATCCTGAATTTTCATCCGGAAAAAACGAAGGATCTGATACTTTAATTTATTCGAGAGCGGCTTTGTTTTATAAATTGCATAGAAGCTTCGCTTACATCTGGCTGGCAAAATATATCTTTTTTTTGATTAGAAAAAAGTACATTCGCTTTTCTGAAGCTGGAGAAAAATATAAAAGCGGTTTAGCAGGAATCGCAAAATTCAGAGAAATAACGCAACATAAACTATGACTACAAATACTGATATTCAGTTAATCGAAATTCCAAAAATTCAGGACAGACGCGGCAATCTTTCGGTTATAGAAGGAGATACCATTCCGTTTGCCTCAAAACGGGTGTATTATTTGTATGATGTTCCAGGTGGAAGCAAACGCGGTGGGCACGCCCATAAAAAACAACAGGAATTTTTAATCGCTTTAAGCGGAAGTTTTGACGTGGTATTAAAAGACGGAAAATCATCACAAACGGTAACGCTAAACAGACCCAGCTTAGGTTTGTTAATTGTGGACGGAATATGGCGGGAACTGCAAAATTTTTCTTCCGGGGCCGTTTGTCTGGTTTTGGCTTCGGACGAATTTGACGAAGAAGATTACATCAGGGAATATAAAAATTTCAAACTATTTAAAAACCGATGAACCTAGACCCAGGTCAGCCATTTTTAATTTTAGCTGAATCAAAAGCCATAATAAAGAGGAGGGAAGACTTAATAAAATTCTTTTTTTGAAACCTATTTTCCCTAAATCAATTCCAGCATAAAAGTGAGTAAAAAGGGCATTATTACCGGTTAATTTGCTTTTGATGGCGAGCGAGAACCGATTTAAATCTAAGTAATACTTCAGGTCAGCATTCGTTTTTTCAAGCGCTGTAAATTTAGAGAAATCCATTTTTGCATGCAGTAATGTATCGTTTTTAGACAAGCTGTTGTTATCATAGACATAACGTGCCAGAATGTTCCATGAGAACAAAACAGGATAAACCAATCCGATTCTGATCCAGAGATCGGTATCCTGGCCGCTTTTTATTTTAGGGTCAAAAACTCCGATTTCGTCAAAAACACTTTTGTGAAATACAGCGCATGAAGTCCAGATAATAGGTTCTTTTGTGCTGGCACGAAAGTAATTGACAAGTTCGGAACTGCTAGTTTTAGGTATTGAGTACTGAGCAGGAAATGTTTTTTTTGAAGTTTCGATTTCGATGGCGGCACTAAAAACTTTTTGTTCCGGAAACTGACTGATTTTTTCGAACATTACCTGCAGGAAATCAGGGTACCAGTAATCATCGGCATCAAGAAAAGTGATGTTTGGAGATTTAGCTTTTTCGATGCCGAAATTTCTTGCTAGTGAAACGCCTTCATTTTTTTTGGAATAATAGTGAATTCGGGGATCTTTAAACTGAAGTGCTTTTGCCTCACTTTTGTCTGTCGATCCATCATTAATAAGAATCACTTCGAAATCCTGAAAAGTCTGGGCCAGCACACTTTGTATCGTATTTTCGATAAAGTTTTCTTTGTTGTATAACGGAATAATGATAGAAAAAAACGGCATTTTTTTTAATGTTTAACGGGCTGAAATGAGACCCTTTTGTTCTTTTTCAAGTTGACATAAATAACCCAATCTGTATAAATCAAAAATAAACAAAGAAGGATTATTACCGCTTAAATTTTTAAGAAAAAGAGACAGCGTTATTTTATGAAAAAAGGCAAAAACCGATAATAGGTGTGTTTTTTGAATTTTCAATAATAATTTAGAAATCCGGACATAATCCGGAGACAGTAATTGATTGTCAATTAAATATTTTAAAGCATGCAATGATTCATTTTCTTTGCGAATGGCCACTTCAAAATCATCCATTCCATAGTGATAAACCGGATTATTAATGTGCTCTATTTGAATGTTTTCTTTCCTTAAGCTATAAGAGAATAAAGTGTCTTCATGTCTTAAATTTGGAATGGTTTCATTAAACGAAACTTTTTTAAAGATCGATTTATGAATGATGAAATTAAGGCTCAGAGAACTCAGATAAGGTTTTTTTTCTCTTATCTTATAATCTAATGCCTCTCTGTTTTTTCCGTAAACCCATCGAAACAGTTTGCTTTTTTCTGGTTTTTCATCAGGATACAATAAACCGCCATTTACTAATTTTACATCATCGTTAAGGTGATTTATGTAATTTAAAATGAAGTTTTTATTTTTTGGAAAAACATCGGCATCCAGAAAAAGTAACCAGTCATACTTTGCTTTTCGGGCCAGTAAATTTCTGATTTTGCTTCTGCCAATATTGGTGCTCAGTACTTCATAGTTGCAGTATGTTAAAGTATTTATTTTGTCATTCTCAGCAGATGGAATTGTCGAAGCATCATCAATTGCAATAAGTTCAAATATGATCCCTAAACCTAAACATTGATTGTGTAATTCTAAAACAAGCGGATAGATGGTATAATTGTATGTCGGGATAAGAATGGAGAGCATTAATAGCAATTTTTAGTAATATATTTGCAACGTAACAGAACATTCAAAAGTATGGAATTTATAAATAGAATTGAGCTTGCTGAAATTATTTATAATAAAATCAACGCTAATAAAACTCTTTTAGCCAGCCAGTTTGCCGCGTCAAAAAAGGCAATTGGTTATCTTTTTATCGATGATCTGCTTCCTGAAGCAATAGCTGTTAGTCTATACAATGTTTTCCCGAAGAAAGAAGAGATGGTTTTAAAGAAAAGCATCAAGGAAGATAAGTACGTAGCGGTCCAGATGAACCGTTATAATCCTGTATTGGAAGAGATTATTTATGCCTTTCAGGATTGTAAAATTGTAGATTTAATTGGAGAAATCTGCCAGATTGAATCACCCATTCCGGATGAGTTTTTGTATGCCGGCGGGCTTTCGATGATGGGAAACAAGCAGTTTTTAAATCCGCATTTAGATAACTCGCACGATAAAGACAGGGAGCGTTGGCGTGTACTGAATTTATTGTATTACGTTACCCCGGATTGGAAAGAGGAATATGGCGGAAATCTGGAGTTGTGGCCCGACGGTTTGCAGAAAAGCCCCACGACAATTCACAGTAAATTTAACAGATTGGTCATTATGGTGACGCACAATCAATCGTTACATTCGGTGTCACCAATCGTTTTTGACGGATTCAGATGTTGTATTTCCAATTATTACTTTTCAAAAGTACCGGTTTACGCAACAGACCAATTTCACGTTACTTCCTTTAGAGGAAGACCGGAACATAAATTTACGGATGCAATTTTAAAAATAGATACTTTTTTAAGAATGAATCTGAGAAAGTTCTTTAAAAAGGGAATTCGTGAAAATCCACATGTTTATAAAAAATAATCGGGTCTTACACACTGCGTTGCACTACTTCAAAAATTCTTTCATCCTCACATTTTAAGGTTTTAGACGGGAATTTCATCAACAAGGCATAATCGTGAGTGGCCATGATAACGGTTTTACCATTGGCGTTGATTTTTTTCAATACCTCCAATACTTCAGAACTGGTTTGAGGATCAAGGTTTCCGGTTGGTTCATCGGCAAGAATAAATTCAGGATCGTTTAGCAGCGCTCTTGCAATGGCAACACGTTGTTGTTCTCCTCCCGAAAGCTGGTGCGGCATTTTGTTTACAAACTCTTTCATACCCACTTTGTCCAGAACTTCATCGATTTTGTGTTCCATGGCATCTTTTTCATGCCATCCGGTTGCTTTTAACACAAAAAGCATATTGTCTTTTACAGAACGGTCCGGAAGTAATTTAAAATCCTGGAAAACGATTCCGATTTTACGTCTCAAAAACGGAATTTCACTTTCTTTTAAAGCTGCCAGATCAAATTCAACAATATGACCTTCTCCTTCACTTAAAGGTAAATCACCGTACAGCGTTTTCATGAAACTACTTTTCCCGGAACCGGTTTTCCCAATGATGTAAATGAATTCACCATGCTGAACATCTAAATTAATATGAGATAAAATTTTTCTTCCTTCCTGATATATAGTGACTTCTTTAAGAGACAGTACGATTTGTGACATAATAAATTGATTTGAATGGTAAAAGTAGTAAGATAACGGTTGGATTCAAAATAAATTTCAATCATTTCTGAAGAAAAGCTATAATAGAAAGAAATAAAAAAGCAGATTCTGCAAGTGATATAAGTTCATTTTATAAAATGGTGTTACAGGTTTTTGGTATTGAATTCTGAAGGGATAAGTATGTTATAAAAATATTTAGCCCGTGAAAAATTGAACCACATAAGCGATATAAGTTCATTTTAGAAAATGGTGCTGAAGATTGTTGGTATTGAATTCTGAAGGAATAAGTACGTTATAAAAGCATTTAGCCCGTGAAAAATTGAACCATATAAGTGATGTAAGTTCATTTTAGGAAATGATGGGTAAGGTTTTTATTCATGAAATTGATATACTCTCAATCTCATTGAACGCTTTGTTAAAGAGTCTTAGTTATAATAACTTACACAACTTATATGGTTAAGAGATATACTTGCAGAACCTGTCAGATATAAGTTTTTAAAATGTTTTTTTATAATAAAAGGCGGAAACGTTTCGTTATAAACGGTATTAAATGATAAATTTGAATACTAAATAAAAATAAAATGCGTAAACTTTTCTGGTTCTTTTTATTACCAATTGTCCTTATTTCAACCATAGTTTCAGCACAAAAATCAGCTATATATACTTACGATTTAAAGGATTTTGACAAAGCACTGGCTTTGTACAACGACAAACAATACGCTTCGGCACAGCATATTTTCGAATATGTGAAAAATAGCGCAACAACAGAAGAGGTTCAGTCTGATTGTGCCTATTATATCGCCAATTGCGCCATCAGAACCAATCAGGCCAATGCTGATGCGCTGATGGAGAAGTTTGTAACCGATTATCCGACAAGTACAAAACAAAACCAGGCTTATGTAGAAGTGGCTCATTTTTTCTTCGAACAGGGAAATTACCCTAAAGCTTTGCAGTGGTTTGACAAGGTAGATGAAAGCTATATGAGCAAGTCTGATCTGGATAAATTCAACTTTCAAAAAGGATACAGCTACTTTAATGCTAAGAACAAAAAAGAAGCCACAACCTACTTTAATAAAGTGGTCAATTCTCCCGAGTTTGGTTCTCAGGCCAAATATTACTTAGGTTTTATGGCGTATGAAGGAGACGATTACAAAGAAGCTACTAAATATTTTGATGAAGTTTCAGGCGAAGAAAAATATAAGGAAAAGCTTTCGTACTATCAGGCCGATATGAACTTCAAATTAGGGAATTTCCAAAAAGCGATTGATTTGGGTCAAAAAGCAATGGCAAAATCAAATGCCCTTGAACAATCGGAACTGAATAAAATTATTGGGGAAAGTTATTTCAATTTAAAACAATATGACAAAGCGATTCCGTTTTTACAGGAATATAAAGGAAGAAAAGGAAAATGGAACAACACCGATTTTTATCAGTTAGGGTATGCTTATTATGAGCAAAAAAACTACGAAAGTGCAATTTCCCAATTCAATAAAATTATTGAAGGAAAAGATTTCGTAGCCCAAAACGCCTATTATCACTTAGGTCTGAGTTACCTGAATACCGGAAAAAAACAAGAAGCATTAAATGCTTTTAAAAATGCTTCCGAAATGGATTTTAATACCCAGATTCAGGAAGATGCTGCTTTAAATTATGCTAAACTGAGTTATGAAATTGGAAACGCTTACCAGACAGTTCCCGGTATTCTGCTTGATTTCTTAAAAAAATACCCCAACAATTCCAGTAAATCAGAGGTAGAAAAACTATTGGTTGATTCTTATATTTCTTCTAAAAATTATAAGGAAGCATTAGTTTTACTGGAGAAAAACAGAACGCCTGAAAATAAATTAGCCTACCAAAAAGTTCTTTTCTACAGAGGTGTGGAATTATACAATGAAGCTAATTATAGTGAAGCGTTAAAAATGTTCAATAGTGCTATTAAAGAACAAAAAAATCCTGACTTTACGGCCAGGGCCACCTTTTGGAAAGCAGAATCAGAATATGTGACCGATGATTTTAATGCTGCTTTACTGAGTTACAAACAATTTGCGGGACTGGCTGGTGCAAAAACTACTGAAGAATACAAAAACATCAATTATAACATTGCCTACACTTATTTTAAACTGAAAGAATACGATCAGGCCGGTAATTCTTTCCAGGCACAAATTGATACTTCAAAAGAAGATAAAGTACGTTTAAATGATTCGTACCTGCGTTTGGGAGATTGCCGATTTGTGAGTGCAAAATACGGTCCGGCGATGGAAGCTTATGCAAAGGCAATGGAAGCGAAAGGTGTTGACGCTGATTATGCCCAATATCAGAAAGCACTTTCTTATGGTCTGATGTCGAAAAATGATAAAAAAATTGATGAGCTGAATAATTTTCTGCTGATGTATAAAAAATCATCATACAGAGATGATGCTTTGTATGAATTAGCAAATACGTATGTAGCGCAGAAAAAGAACGATCTGGCTATTAAAACATACGATCAGTTAATTTCTGAATACAAAAATGGAGCGTTTACTTCAAAATCAATCCTGAAACAAGGTTTGGTGTATTACAACACAGATCGCGATCAGGAAGCGCTGCTGAAGTTTAAAAAAGTTGCTGCTGAATTTCCAAAAACACCCGAAGCTTTGGAAGCAGTCTCTACCGCGAGATTGATCTATGTAGATTCCGGAAAAGTAGACGAATATGCAACTTGGGTCCGTACATTGGATTTTGTGGCTGTTACAGATGCAGAACTTGATAATGATACTTACGAAGGCGCTTTCAAACAATACAGTCAGAAGAACAACAAGGCTGCTATCACTGGTTTTACAGGTTACATCAGCAAATTCCCAACCGGAATTCATGCGTTGGAGGCGAACTATTATTTAGCACAATTGTATTATGCAGAAGGTTCAGAAACGAAATCTGTTGCGAATTACCAATACGTAACAGATCAGCCAAGAAATGAATTTACGGAACAATCCTTAAACAGGTTAGCCCAGATTTTCCTGAAAGCCAAAGATTGTGATAAATCGATTCCGGTATTGGTTCGTTTAGATGATGAAGCCGATTTAGCTCAGAATCAAAACTTTGCACAGGCCAACCTGATGAAGTGTTACTACGATAAAAAAGATTATACGAATTCAGTAGTCTACGCTGACAAAGTACTGCAAAATCTAAAAGCAGATGCAAACGTAAAAGCAGATGCGCAGATTATCGTAGCCCGTGCCGCAATGCAGACCGGTGATGAAGATAAAGCAAAAGCAGCCTATGCGAAATTGTCCACAACTTCAAAAGGAGAACTTGCAGCAGAAGCTTTGTATTATGATGCGTATTTTAAAACAAAGGAAGGCAAATTTGACGCTTCGAATGTAGCAGTCCAAAAATTAGCCAAGAGTTATTCGGCTTATAAATATTACGGTGCGAAAAGTCTGGTTTTGATGGCGAGAAATTTCTACGGATTGAAAGACAGCTATCAGGCCACTTATATTTTAGATAACGTCATCAACAATTTTACCGATTATCCGGATGTAGTAGAAGAAGCCCAAAAAGAACTGAACGCTATTAAACTGGAAGAGTCTAAAACGAATTCCTCGATTACGAAATAAGAATATAGAAGAAAGAATATAGAAGAAAGAATATAGATTACAGAGCATAGAAAATAGAGGTTAGATTGGGTGAAAAATTTATTTTCTATGTTCTTTTTTCTATGATCTCAAAAAAATAGAACAATGAGTTTACCTTTTTATATCATCGACGTTTTTGCTGAAAATAAATATGCCGGGAATCAATTGGCGGTTTTTTCAGATGCAGGAAATCTAAGTCCGGAAGAAATGCAGCGTATCGCCAGAGAGATAAATTTTGCCGAAAGCACTTTTATTACAAAGCTGGATTTTGAAAACAATAGTGCTGAGATTAGAATTTTTACTCCGGCAAGCGAAATGAAATTTGCAGGTCATCCCATTATTGGAACATCCTGGGTTCTGATCCATAAAATATTCAGGAATGAGCCTGAAACCATTACTTTGAAAGTTCCGATTGGAGAAATTCCGATTCGTAAAACAGAAGATCTGATCTGGTTAAAAGCCGCTCAGCCGGAATTTTTAAATGTTTTTGATAAAGAAGATTTTGTGGCCTTCAGCAGTTTGAAAAGTACAGATTTTGATGATCAGTATCCCATTCAGGAAGTCACAACGGGAAGTGCTTTTGTAATTGTTCCGCTAAAAGATAAAAAACCTTTAGAAGCGTTGGTTTTAGACAAAGACAAAATGAATGACTGGCTGATCAGGAATTGCAAAACAAATCACAGGGCCTTATATTTTTATTGTCTGGAAGATTCAAAAATTATAAGCAGAATGCTTTGTGTCGAACACAATCAGCTGGTAGAAGATGCCGCGACGGGAAGTGCAAGTACCTGTTTACAAGCTTTTCTTTTGAAGTATCATTCAGCTGAAATTGAAATGATTAATTATCAGGGAGATTATATCAATCGCCCGTCTCAAATTTATTTCAACGGAAAATTAACCGAAAATCAATTTGATATTAAAATAGGGGGAAAATCTCAATTTGTAGCAAAAGGAGATTGGGAAGCATAATAATTAGAGAATTAGAGAATTAGAAAATTAGATAATGTAGTAAATAATTGTACAATGTAAGTCGTAAAAATATTTTACATCTCACAAATCACATTTTACATTTTACAAAATAAAATAAATATGAAAATTAATTTCCAGAATAAAACCATCATTTTGATTTTGCTGTTTGTTTTTCAGCTTTCCTTTTCGCAGACGAAAGAAGAAAGCATCGGAACAGAAACGGTAAATGTTGTAAAACCCTATTCGCCAAAAGTCCTGGATGCTTTTAAAGTAAAAGAAACCCCTTCGCTGGACGATGCGGGAAATCAGCCAAAAGAAACGATTAAATACAGTATTTTGTCTGTTCCTGTGGCTTCCACTTTTACGCCTTCAAAAGGAAAAGCAGAAGGAGTAGAGAAATCAAAACAGGAACGTTTGTTTAGCAATTATGCGACTGTAGGATTGGGTAATTATTCCACTCTAAATGCGGAATTGTTTGTCACGCAGGATTTAGGAAACAACGATTATCTTTCCGGAATGTTCCGTCATCATTCCTCTCAGGGCGGAATAAAAGACGCAGAGTTAAATGATGAATTTTATGATACTGCTTTGAATATTGGTTACGGCGCAAACAATCGCGATATGTCCTGGGCTGTTGATTTGGGGTATCAAAACCAGATCTACAACTGGTACGGTTTACCGGCTGCATTTGGTTCGACTTTGCTTCCCGAACAACGTATGGATTTAGTAAATAAAATTAATCCCAATCATTCTTACAATACCATTTCTTTAGGCGGAAATATTGATTTCACGGAAGGAATTTTTAGTAAAATAACTACCAGATTCACGCATTTTTCGGATAATTTTTCTTCTTCTGAAAATCGGTTTTACGTAAAACCATCGTTTAAAGTAGACGTGATGGACCGGTCTATTAATACCAATATCATTGTAGATCATGTAAGCGGAAGTTTCGAAAACAATTATGCGAAGGATAATACGGAGCCTTTAAAATACAGCCTGACTAATTTTGGAATTGAGCCCAGTTTTGTAATTCTTGAAAACGACTGGACGTTAGAGTTAGGAGCAGGATTGTTTTACGGTTTGGATTCTGAAAACAGCGGGAATAAATTTTATTTTTATCCAAAAGTAAATGCTTCCTATAAATTAGTAGGTGATTTAATGATTTTTTATGCAGGAGCAAATGGTAGCCTGAATCAGAACTCCTACGCTGATTTTGTGACCGAAAATCCGTTTTTGTCGCCAACGCTGAATATGAGACCTACCAGCAATCAATACACTGTTTTTGCAGGCTTGAAAGGAAAATTGGCCAATAATATCAATTATAATGTAACCGGTTCTTATCTGAATGAAAAAAATAAGGCATTGTTTAAAAGCAATGACTATACAGAAGATTTTTCAAATGAAAACTATGCTTACGGAAACTCGTTTGGAGTGGTGTATCAGGACGTAAGAACCTTTCGTTTTTACGGGGAACTAAAAGCTGATTTTTCTGAAAATGTTACTTTTGGAATCAACGGAACTTTTAACAGCTACAAAAATGACGGTGCTTTAGAAGCCTGGAATTTGCCAACAATCAAATTAAGTTCAAATCTGGATGTAAATATCACCAAACAATGGTATGCCGGCCTGAATGTTTTTTATGTGGGAGAACGTAAGGATATGCAGTCGAATTTAGATTTTGCTACAGATCCTGTTATTGTAACTTTAAAAAGCTATTTTGATGCCAATGCACATTTAGGATACAAATACAGCGAGCGTCTGACTTTCTTCTTAAAACTGAATAATATCGGAAATCAGGCTTACGAAAAATGGCTGAATTATCCTGTACAGGGATTTCAGGTCTTAGGCGGTGCCAATTATAAATTCGATTTTTAATAAAATTAACCGTAAAGGGCGCTACGTTTTAAGCAAGGTTCGCTAAGTCTTTTATAGGGATTTAGCGAATTTTGCTTTTATAGTTAGCCAAGAATGCCACGAATTCTCACGAATTAAAGCTTTACAAATCAAAGGAAATAAAATAATCATTTTAATTCTTTTAATCAGTGGCAAAAAAGAATTAGCGAAAATTGGTGTAATTCGCGGCAAAAATAAAACTATTAAGTTAGCCACGAATTCTCACGAATTAAAGCTTTACAAATCAAAGGAAATAAAATAATCATTTTAATTCTTTTAATCAGTGGCAAAAAAAATTAGCGAAAATTGGTGTAATTCGTGGCAAAGAAACAAGAACCTTTGCATCTTTGTACCTTAGAACCTCAGTACCTTAAAAAAATGGAATTCAAACAAAAAATACATACCCATTATTTACAAATGGTCCAGGACCGGATAGATGTTTTCAGGGACATGATTTCGGCTCTGACCGAAGACTCAAAAAACGATGCAAAAGGTTCCGCCGGCGATAAGCACGAAACGGCGCTGTCGATGATGCATATCGAACAGGAAAAACTAACCAATAAACTAAAAGAAGCGATAACCCAAAAAGCGATTTTAGATAAAATTGATGCCTCAAAAACGACAGAAAATATTATTTCCGGAAGTCTGGTCAAAGCCAACGGAATTTACCTGTACTTAAGCGTTGCCCTTCCCAAAATCACGATTGACGATATAAACGTGATTGCACTTTCACCTCAATCCCCTTTAGGTTCGCATTTAATGGGAAATAAGGTAGGGTTTCAGTTTGAAATTAATAAAACGCATTATACGATCGAGAGTGTTTTATAAAAATCCCCGTCATTTATTCTTTTTAAGATAATTAAAAAACAGCGATAAATCTGCTTAATCTGCCAAATCTGCGTGCCACATTTGCAGCCTAGAAATATGCTTACCTCTAAAACAATAAAAGTATTTGTGAGCATATCCACAGGACAAGATTTTAGAAAAACACATTTTTTAAAGAACATGTATTTCTTCTATTCGTAATCTTTCATCGTTTTTAAAACATCATTCGTTATAATTCAACGATCTCTTTAAAATATTGAGTTTTTTTCTTTGTTTACCTTCAAAATTAAAATTTTCAAGTTCAAAGCTTTTTTTAGTGATAAAATTTTACAATTTATATGTAAAATTGATTTTATGGTTTTAAATTGTAACTCAAATAGGCTTTTGTGTTTTTCAATTATAACCATTACTGCATCTTTGCCCTATCAAAATAAAATTTAAAAATAAAAATATATAATTATGTGTGGAATCGTATGTGCCTTTGATCTAAAACAAAAAGCTGAAACATTAAGACCTCAAGTATTAGAAATGTCTAAAATCATTCGCCACCGCGGACCGGACTGGAGCGGAATTTACAGCAATGATAAAGCAATCCTGTCTCACGAGCGTCTGGCAATTGTAGATCCGGCTTCAGGAAAACAGCCATTATTTACAGAAGACAAAAAATTGGTTTTAGCTGCAAACGGTGAAATTTACAACCACAGAGAATTGCGCAAACAATTTGAAGGAAAATATAACTTTCAGACAGAAAGTGACTGCGAAGTAATTTTAGCCCTTTACCAGGAAAAAGGACCTCATTTCATTGATGAAATGAACGGAATTTTCGGATTTGCTATTTATGACGTTGAGAAAGATGAGTATTTTATTGCTCGTGACCACATGGGAATCATTCCATTATATATTGGCTGGGATCAGGACGGAACTTTTTATGTTGCTTCCGAATTGAAAGCGTTAGAAGGATATTGTACCAAAATCGAATTGTTTCCTCCGGGGCACTACATGACCAGTAAAGATGGTGAATTTGTACAATGGTACAAACGAGACTGGACAGACTATGATGCCGTAAAGGACAATGAAACCAGTATTCCGGAAATCAAAAAAGCACTTGAAGCAGCGGTTCACAGACAATTGATGAGTGACGTTCCTTACGGAGTATTGCTTTCAGGAGGTTTAGATTCGTCTATTACTTCGGCCGTGGCCAAAAAATATGCGCAAAAACGTATCGAGTCAGATGATACCACAGATGCATGGTATCCGCAATTGCACTCTTTTTCAGTAGGATTAGACGGTTCTCCGGATTTAGCGGCTGCTCAGATTGTAGCGAAACATATCGGCACCATTCACCATGAAATTAAATTCACCATTCAGGAAGGTTTAGATGCCGTTCGTGATGTAATTTATAACCTGGAAACGTATGATGTCACCACAGTTAGAGCTTCAACTCCAATGTGGCTGATGGCGAGAGTTATCAAGTCAATGGGAATCAAAATGGTATTGTCCGGTGAAGGAGCAGATGAGTTATTCGGAGGATATTTGTATTTTCATAAAGCACCAAACGCCAGAGAATTCCATGAAGAAAACGTTCGTAAATTAGGCAAACTGCATATGTACGATTGCCTTCGTGCGAACAAAAGTCTGGCAGCATGGGGAATTGAAGGCCGTGTACCCTTTTTAGATAAAGAATTTATGGATGTTGCCATGCGCATCAACCCACAGGATAAAATGATCAACAAAGAACACCCGATGGAAAAATGGGTAGTTCGTAAAGCTTTTGAAGACATGTTGCCGGAAAGTGTTGCCTGGAGACAGAAAGAACAATTTTCTGACGGAGTAGGATACAGCTGGATTGATACTTTGAAAGAAGTAGTCGGAAAAGAAGTTTCAGATGAACAATTGTCAAATGCGAGATTTAAATTTCCATTACAGACTCCGACTTCAAAAGAAGAATACTACTATCGTTCTATTTTTGCAGAACATTTTCCTAGTGATGCAGCCGCTTTGTGCGTGCCTCAGGAAGCAAGTGTGGCCTGCAGTACAAAAATTGCACTGGAGTGGGATGAAGCTTTCAAAAACATGAATGATCCTTCCGGAAGAGCAGTGGCAAGTGTACACGATGATGCCTACGTAAAAGCATAAGAATCATTAAATTAAAAATTGTTAATCAGAAAGACGTTCTCCTATCGGGAACGTTTTTCTTCGTTAAATGTTAAATTGTATTATTTCAGGTACTTAAAAATAATTATTGACAATTATTTAACTTTCTTTTTTATATTTGACATTCCCCAAAGAATAGCTGAAAACTAACTTAGAAAGTATTGTGAAATAAAATTTAAGATTACTTAAAAAGAATAGAAATAAAAAAAAGAATGGTATGTCTGGAATATTAGCCGTTATAGGTAAAGGAAAAGACCCACAGCTCGTGAGGGAGCTTTCTAAAAGAATGTCGCACCGTGGTCCTGATGAAAGAGGGTATCAGATCCTGGAAAATGGCAGTATCATCTGCCATGAAAGTTTGTCGATTATAGATTTGAATTCTGGAAAACAGCCTATTCAGGGAACTAAGAATGCCTGGATGGCACATGATGGTGAAATTTATAATTATCAGGAATTAAAAAACGGACTTTTAAAAGAGTATACGTTCAGAACGAAATCAGATTCAGAAGTTATCGTGCATTTGTACGAAGAATTCGGATATGATTTTTGCAATAAGTTAGATGGGGATTTTGCTTTTGTAATTATTGACGGAGACGATTATATTGCCGGAAGAGATCCATTGGGTGTTAAGCCTTTGTATTATGGTCTGGATGAAAGAGGAAGGATTTATTTTTCTTCCGAAATGAAACCAATTGCAGATCAGTGCAAAACATTTTCAACTTTTCCTCCGGGACATTATTACACACCAAAAACAGGTTTTGTAAAATATTATCAGCCTGAATATGAGGATTATGAAAAGGCCAGTCACGACCTTGATTTGTCTTTAATAAGAGAGACGCTGACAGAAGCAGTCCGTAAACGTTTAATGGGCGATTTACCGGTTGGAGTTTTGCTTTCGGGAGGATTGGATTCCTCTTTGATTTCTTCAATTGCTGCCCGATTACTGGCCGGAAGCGGAAAAAAAATACAATCTTTTTCCATTGGATTAAATGCTGACGCTCCGGATAATAAAATTGCCCGAAAAGCAGCTGAATTTTTAGGAACAGAACATCACGAAATTCATTTTTCTGTTCAGGAAGGAATTGAAGTTCTGGAAAAAATAATTCAGAATATTGAAACATACGATGTAATCTCGGTAAGAGCGAGTGTACCCATGTTTATATTGTCGAAAGCGATAGCTGAAAAAGGAATAAAAGCCATTCTTTCCGGAGAAGGTGCTGATGAAATCTTCGGAGGTCATTTGTATTTTAGAAATGCTCCGTCGACAGAAGGATTTCAAAAAGAAACGATCGAAAGGGTTCAGAAATTGTTTACGGCAGATTTATTGCGTGCTGATAAATCGACAATGGCAAACGGTATCGAAACAAGAGTTCCGTTTTTAGACAAAGATTTCCTGGATGCGAATATGTTAATAAAACCGGAAGAAAAACAGCCTAAGACCTATGACGGAATTGAAAAATATATTCTGAGAAAAGCATTTGATACGCCTGAGAATCCATACTTGCCAACAGAGGTTTTATGGCGTCAGAAAGAACAGTTTTCAGATGGGGTAGGATATAACTGGATTGACGAATTAATTGCATATTGTGCTACGCAGGTAACGGATCAACAATTGGAAGGTGCAAATGCAGAATTCCCATACAATTCACCAACCACAAAAGAAGCTTATTTATACAGATCGATCTTCCATAAACATTATCCACAGGTCAGTGCGGCGCAAACCGTTCGAAAATGGATTCCAAAATGGCAGGAAAATCAGGATCCAAGCGGAAGAGCAAATGCAGCCCATCTGAAAGCAGATGTTAAAATTGCAAAATCAGGCGTGGGAGTTTAGAGATAAAATTTTCAATAGAAAATAAATAATTCCGAATTATAGTTGGCTTTAAGAGATTATTTGAAAATCCGAAACGACATTGAAATGTTTGTTTCGGATTTTTTTATGCGATTCAATTTTTTAAATGATTCGTTGTATCTAAGAAAAGTACTATATTTGATTTAGTCATAAATAATTAATCTTGTTTTAATAATTGAATGAAAAATATGAAAAAAGTATTACTCAAAGGAATTTTGTGCTGTTCACTGGGCGTAATGAGTTCTGTTTATGCTCAAAAAAAGGAAACCCCTAAATACATTACAAATGTAGAAGGTGTGAAAGAATATTCATTAAATAATGGATTGAAAGTATTGTTGATTTCAGATGCTTCTCAAAGCAACATGGTGGTCAATATCATTTATAATGTGGGTTCCAGAAATGAAGGGTACGGAGAAAAAGGAATGGCTCACTTACTGGAGCATATGCTTTTTAAGAGTACAAAAAATCTTGGAGATATAAAAAAAATGCTTTCAGATAAAGGCGGAAATGCCAACGGAACTACCTGGCTGGACCGAACCAATTATTATGAAGTTTTCCCTTCCAACGATGAAAACCTGAAATGGAGTCTTGAGATGGAAGCGGACAGAATGATTAATTCTACCATTCTGCAAACAGATTTGGATAAAGAGTTTTCTGTAGTAAGAAATGAATTTGAGATTGGAGAAAACAATCCGGACGGCGTTTTGCAGGAGAGAATAGTTTCGACCGCTTTTTTATGGCATAATTACGGAAATAGTACGATTGGAAGTAAAGAAGATATCGAGCGTGTAAAAGCAAATACTTTAAGGGTTTTTTACGAAAGATATTATCAGCCTGACAATGCTACTTTGGTTATTGCAGGTAAATTTGATGAGCAAAAGGCACTGGAATATATAGGACAGTATTTTTCAGTGATACCAAAACCAAAAAGAGTTTTAGATAAAACCTACACCATTGAGCCAGCTCAGGATGGAGAGAAATTTGTAGAATTAAAAAGAGCGGGGGATAGTAAAAATGTAGGTGCTTTGTATCATACAGCTCCTTACGCTGATAAAGATTATGCTGCAATTGATGCTTTGACAGAAATTTTAACAGCAGATCCGTCGGGTTACCTGTATAAAACGTTAGTGGAAACCCGTAAAGTATCTAGTATTTACAGCTGGCAGCCAACAGTAAGAGATGCAAGTTTTGTGTATTTTGGAGTAGCGGTACCGAATGATAAAGACATTAAGGAAACGGAAAATATCGTAAGGGCAGAGCTGGATAAAATCCCTGCAACAAAATATACAGATGAAGATGTAGCCAGAGCTAAGGCCAAAATTATTAAACAGATCGAAAGCATAAAAAACAACACAATTTCATATGCAATCAATCTGACAGAAGTTATCGGAGCGGGAGATTACAGACTTGGGTTTATCTATCGTGATGCTGTTGAGAAATTAACAAAAGAAGACATACAAAGAGTTGCAGAAAAATATTTCAATAGCAACAACAGAACTGTAGGGATTTTTATTCCGTCTAAAGAAGAGCAGCGATTAAAGACTGTAGAAATTACAGATGAACAAATAGCAGCGATCACTAAAGATTATAAAGGAAAAGCTTTAGAAAAAGAAACAGCTGCATTTGAAGCTTCCATAAAAAATTTAAAACAAAATCTGGTAGAAGGCAAGTTGAGTAATGGTGCGAAATACGGATTGGTTAAAAAAGAAATAAAAGGAGGAAAAGTTCAGGCAAGTTTTAAATTCCCTGTAAGTAACGAGAAAGATCTGGCAGGTAAATCTGATGTAGGGGGAATTTTGGCACAATTGCTGAAAACAGGTACCAAAACCAGAACAAAAGAACAAATTCAGGATAGATTAGATCAGTTGAAATCTAGTATAAATTTTGGTTTTTCAAGACAAATCCTATCGATCAATATCAATACTTATAAAGAAAACTTTAAAGAAGTAATGGATATTTTATCTGATTTGCTGGTGAATTCTACTTTTCCGGAAAATGAATTAACAAAGACTATTACGGAATACAACACGTACCTGGAATCTAATCTGAATGATCCTCAGTCGGTAGCTTTTACGGAAATTGCAAGAGTAACTTCCAAATATCCGAAAGAAAGTATTTTTTATACATCAACAATCCAGGAACAAATAGATGCTTTTAAGAAGATTAAACAATCTGAAATAGTAGATTTCTACAAAAATATTTTAGGAGGACAGAACGGGACAGGTTGTGTGATAGGAGATTTAGATGCTAAAACTACCGCTGAAATTCTTGAAAAAACTTTTGGTAAATGGAATTCCAAATCTAAATACGAACTTGCCAAACCAGCCTATTTTGATACTCAGAAATTAGATAAAGATTATAGCACTCCCGATAAGGAGAACGCTGTGGCTATTGGGAAAATCAGTTTAAAAATGGACACGAAAAGCCCGGATTATCCAGCTTTCATTATGGTTAATGAAATTATTGGAAGCGGAGGTTTCTTAACGTCAAGAATTCCAATGCGATTAAGAGAAAAAGAAGGAATCAGTTACGGGGCAGGTTCATTTATTGATGTTCCGATTGCAAATGATGTTGCTTTTTGGGAATATTATGCATTTTTAAATCCTACGAAAAAAACCGCTGTTGAAGTGGCCACAAAAGAGGAAATTACAAAAGCATTAAAAGACGGATTTACAGAAGAAGAACTGAAAACAAATCTGGTAAGCTGGCAGAATAAGAGAAAAACCAGATTAGGAAGTGATGATACTTTGATGAGTCTGGTTAATACACATCTTACTTACGGAATACCACTGGAAGATTATGATGATTTAGAAACCAAAGTCAAAGCATTGAAAATACAAGAAGTAAACAGTGCATTGAAAAAGTACTTAAGTCTGGATAAAATGACTTCTATTTATGTAGGTGATTTTAATAAAAAACAATAAAATAAATTCCAATTTTTTAAAATTCCAAATTCCAATTTAGCATTTGAAATTTTAAAAATAAAAACTTCAAAAACCGAAATGACATCACGATGTTTGTTTCGGTTTTTTTGTATAATCGACTTTTGGAATTTGGAATTTTAAAAAATTGAAATTTAAATCGATTGTTCCTTTTTTTATTGACTTTTTTTGGCAATATGTTAATAACTTACCAGCTTTAAATCGTAATTTAACGGATATATAATTTGCGTTTTTATATATTTGCGTGTTAGACAATAATTACATTTTTTTAGAATAAATTATATGAGCGAAGAAATCAAGAAGAACAATTATTCAGCAGATAGTATTCAGGCATTAGAAGGAATGGAGCACGTAAGAATGCGTCCATCGATGTATATTGGAGATGTAGGGGTTCGAGGGCTACACCATTTGGTTTATGAGGTTGTTGATAACTCTATTGATGAGGCGATGGGAGGACATTGTGATACTATTGGTGTTGCAATCAACGAAGACGGTTCAGTAACAGTTGAAGATAATGGCCGTGGTATTCCGGTTGATTTACATAAAAAAGAAGGTGTTTCGGCACTTGAGGTAGTAATGACTAAGATTGGTGCCGGAGGTAAATTCGATAAGGATTCTTATAAAGTTTCCGGAGGTTTGCACGGTGTTGGGGTTTCAGTTGTAAATGCCCTTTCTGTTCATATGAAATCTACGGTTTTTAGAGACGGTAAAATTTATGAGCAGGAATACGAAAGAGGTAAATCTTTATATCCGGTAAAACAAATTGGAGAAACGGATAAAAGAGGTACACGTCAGACTTTTTATCCTGACAATACGATCTTTACCCAGACTACAGAGTTTTCTTATGATACTTTATCAGCACGTATGCGTGAGCTTTCGTACTTAAATAAAGGAATCACCATCACTTTTACCGATAAGAGAGAAGTTGATGATAAAGGCGAATTTAAAGTTGAAGTTTTTCACTCAGACGAAGGTCTAAAAGAATACATCCGTTATTTAGATGGTAACCGTGAGCCAATTATCTCTCACGTTATCAGCATGGATCACGAAAAAGGTGAAATTCCGGTTGAAGTTGCGCTGATTTACAATACAAGTTATACAGAGAATATTTTCTCTTACGTAAATAATATCAATACGCACGAAGGAGGAACGCATTTACAAGGTTTTAGAAGTGGTTTAACAAGAACCCTTAAAAAATACGCTGATGCATCCGGAATGCTGGATAAATTGAAATTCGAAATTGCAGGAGATGATTTCCGTGAAGGATTAACCGCTATTATTTCGGTAAAAGTTGCAGAACCACAATTCGAAGGACAGACTAAAACAAAATTAGGAAACAGAGAAGTAGTTTCTCCTGTTTCTCAGGCTGTTGGAGAAATGTTAGAGAATTATCTGGAAGAAAATCCAAATGATGCCCGTATCATTATCCAGAAAGTAATTTTGGCCGCTCAGGCACGTCACGCTGCTAAAAAAGCACGTGAAATGGTACAGCGTAAAACGGTTATGGGTGGCGGCGGATTGCCGGGAAAACTATCAGATTGTTCTGAACAGGATCCTGCAAGATGTGAAGTTTACCTTGTCGAGGGAGATTCGGCTGGTGGAACGGCAAAACAAGGTCGTGATCGTGCGTTTCAGGCGATTTTACCCTTACGTGGTAAGATTCTGAATGTTGAAAAAGCAATGCATCATAAAGTATTCGAAAACGAAGAGATTCGTAACATCTTTACCGCTTTAGGAGTTACCGTTGGTACTGCAGAAGACAGTAAAGCCCTAAATCTTGAAAAACTTAGATATCATAAAGTAATCATTATGTGTGATGCCGATGTCGATGGTAGTCACATTTCTACTTTAATATTAACGTTCTTCTTCCGTTTCATGAAAGAACTGATCGAAGAAGGCCACGTATATATTGCAGCTCCGCCTTTATACTTAGTTAAAAAAGGAAATAAAAAGGAATATGCATGGAATGATGTGCAACGTGATCAGGCGAACGAAAGAATGGGTGGAAGTGCTGCTATTCAGCGTTATAAAGGTCTTGGAGAGATGAACGCGGAGCAATTGTGGGAAACTACCATGGATCCGAGTTTCAGAACTTTACGTCAGGTAAACATTGACAGTCTGGCAGAAGCCGATAGAGTTTTCTCCATGTTAATGGGAGATGAAGTTCCGCCACGTAGAGAATTTATTGAGAAAAATGCAGTTTACGCTAATATAGATGCGTAACAATATTTAATCATCAATTCGTTTAATTGTTTAAATTTACTTAGACGATTAAACGAATTGTCGATTTATAAAACAAACAAATTAATTAATAACCGATAAAGTATAAAATATGAAAGTTACCATTGTAGGAGCAGGAAATGTTGGAGCTACATGTGCAGATGTTATTTCTTATAGAGGAATTGCCAGCGAAGTAGTGTTGTTGGATATTAAAGAAGGTTTTGCTGAAGGAAAAGCATTGGATATTATGCAATGTGCAACAAACACAGGCTTTAATACCAAAGTATCCGGAGTAACCAATGATTATTCTAAAACTGCCGGAAGTGATGTAGTGGTTATTACATCCGGAATTCCAAGAAAACCCGGAATGACACGTGAAGAATTAATTGGTATAAATGCAGGAATTGTAAAAACAGTTGCGGAGAATGTATTAAAACATTCACCCGATACAATTATCGTTGTAGTTTCGAATCCAATGGATACGATGACTTATTTAGCTTTAAAATCTACCGGATTGCCGAAAAACAGAATTATTGGTATGGGAGGAGCTTTAGACAGTTCCCGTTTCAGGACCTATTTGTCTTTGGCTTTAGACAAACCGGCAAATGATATTTCTGCAATGGTTATTGGTGGTCATGGTGATACGACTATGATTCCGTTAACACGTTTAGCTTCTTACAACGGAATTCCGGTAACAGAATTTCTTTCGGAAGAAGCATTACAAAAAGTAGCTGCAGATACTATGGTAGGCGGAGCGACCCTTACAGGTCTTTTAGGAACTTCTGCGTGGTATGCACCCGGAGCTTCTGTAGCATACCTTGTTGACAGTATTTTAAATGACCAGAAGAAAATGATTGCTTGTTCTGTTTTTACAGAAGGAGAGTACGGTCAAAACGATATATGTATAGGAGTACCTTGTATAATTGGTAAAAATGGAGTGGAAGAAATTTTGGATATCCAGTTAAACGAGCAGGAAAAAGCTTTATTCGCTAAAAGTGCAGATGCAGTTAGAGGTATGAATGATGCCCTAAAATCGATTTTAGTATAATGATTTTGGTAAAAAAAAGATAAGGCTGCACTTTTGCAGTCTTTTTTTTGAGATTAATTAATAAATAAATTGGTTAATCTTTTCGTAAATTATATATTTGCTCGGTTTAAAAAAAATGTTGTAATTCGTGATCTAGTTTTTTAGTTTTGAAAAAATCATGTCAGGGCTTATTTTATGGGACTTTAAAACAAAAACAAACAATAAAACATAATTAATTTTTAGTAATAATGCAGAATAAAGGACTTATTAAATTTTTCGCAATTCTATTTGCATTGGTAAGTATTTACCAACTTTCGTTCACTTATGTGGCAAGCAATGTCAAAAGTGAGGCTAAGGCTTTTGCAGGAGATAATCCTGATAAAGAGCTAAAATATTTAGATTCTATTGGTAAAGAAAAAGTGGTGAATCTTGGATTTACGGATTTTACTTACAATGAAGTAAAAAACAAACAAATCAATAAAGGTCTTGACTTAGAAGGAGGAATCAACGTTATTCTTCAAATTTCTATTAAAGATGTTTTAAAAGGATTAGCTAATAATTCTAAAAACCCTGTTTTTAATAAATCTTTAGCTGATGCGACTGCAAATTTAGAAGGAAACAAAAGTTATTTAGATAAATTTTTTGAGGCTTTTGATGCAAATTCAAACGGTACAACAAAATTAGCATCACCTGAAATTTTTGCCAACAGAAACTTACAGGGTGAAGGTGGAATTGCTTTTGAAATGACTGATGCTCAAGCGCAAAAAGTGATTAGAAAAAAAGTAGATGAGTCTATCGAAAGTGCTTACAAAGTACTTAGAGAGCGTATCGATAAATTTGGTGTGACTCAACCAAACATCCAAAAATTAGGTGCTACAGGAAGAATCTTAGTGGAGCTTCCAGGTGCAAAAGATGTAGATAGAATTAAAAAATTATTAGGTGGAAAAGCTCAGTTAGAGTTCTGGGAAACTTATAAAATAGAAGAAATCGGAAACTTTTTAGTAGCTGCAAACGAAGCACTGAAAAAGACTGAAATCAAAAAAACAGAAACTAAAACAGTTGCTAAAGATTCATTGAATGCTTTATTGACTGATACTAAAGATTCGACTGAAGCTAAAAAAGGAAACAACCCGTTATTTGACAAAATTTTAGGTCAGGGTGGTGGACCGGTTTTAGGTTATTTCGCTCCAAAAGATACTGCAACTGTTAATGCATACTTCAAAAGACCTGAAATCAGAATTTTATTGGGTGCTGATCAGCATTATGCAAAATTTGTATGGAGTAAACCAACTACTATAAAAGATGCAAAAGCAAAAGATATTGAAGTAGTTGAATTATATGCTTTAAAAGGAAACAGAGACAATATCCCGGCTATGAACGGTGGTCTTGTAACCGATGCAAAAGATACCTTTGACCAAATGGGTAAACCGGCTGTTTCTATGCAAATGAACAGTCAGGGTGCTAAAGTTTGGGAAGAACTGACAGGAAGAGCTTTTTCTCAAAAAAGTTATATCGCTATTGTTTTAGATAATATTGTTTATTCTGCACCGGGTGTTACTAGTGGACCTATTGCAGGAGGAAGATCTGAAATCACAGGTTCTTTTGATGTAGCTGAAACTAAAGATTTAGCAAACGTATTGAATGCAGGTAAATTACCGGCTTCTGCAGATATTCTTCAATCAACAGTAGTAGGACCATCTTTAGGTCAGGCTGCAATTGATGCAGGGACAATGTCATCTATAATTGGATTTTTATTAGTTTGTTTATGGATGGTTTTCTATTATGGTAAAGCAGGTTGGTATGCTAACCTTGCCTTATTATTAAACTTACTTTTCTTATTTGGAATTATGGCAAGTTTTGGTTTTGTATTAACATTGCCAGGTATTGCAGGTATCGTATTAACATTAGGTACTGCAGTAGATGCTAACATTATTATATTTGAAAGAGCAAAAGAGGAATTACGTGAAGGCAAGTCATTGTCTGAAGCAGTAGCTACATCTTACGGATGGCACGGAGCAATGCGTTCTATCATTGATGCAAACGTTACACACGTTTTAACCGGAGCAATCTTGTTTATTTTCGGAACAGGACCAATCAAAGGTTTTGCTTTAACATTATTGATTGGTATCGTAACTTCTATGTTTACGTCAATCTTTATTGCAAGAATTTTTATTGACAGAAATATTGCCGGAAAAGGTGATTTGACTTTCTCTACGAATATCACTAAAAACTGGTTTACTAATTTCCACTTTGATTTTATCAAAATCAAGAAATTTACTTATATCTTCTCTTCAATTGTAGTGGTAGTAAGTTTGATTTCTATCTTTTTCGTTAACGGATTAGATCAGGGTGTTGATTTTGTCGGAGGAAGAACTTTCCAGGTTAAATTTGAAAAACCGGTTGATGCAACTGTAGTTTCAGATGAATTATCTGCTGCTTTCGGAACTCCTGTAGAAGCTAAAATCTTAGGTGATGATGATCAGTTGAAAATTACAACGAAATACAAAATTAAAGAAGACGGAGTAGCAGTTGATGAAGAAGTAAATCAAATATTATACAAAGCGTTAGCGAAATATTATCCTAACACTTCATATGATAAATTTACGAACACGTACGACGGTAAAAAAGTTGGAGTACTACAGGCTTCTAAAGTTGGAGCTTCTATCTCTGAGGATATCAAAACGAACTCTTACTGGGCCGTTTTAGGTGCTATGGCAGCGATCTTCTTATACTTAATGGTATCTTTCCGTAAATGGCAATATTCATTAGGTGCGATTGCAGCTGTTGCGCATGACGTTATCTTCGTATTAGGAATTTACTCTTTATGTTATAAATTCATGCCTTTCCACATGGAAATGGATCAGCACTTTATTGCTGCAATCCTTACCGTAATCGGTTACTCCATGAATGATACTGTAATTGTATTCGACAGAATCAGAGAGTTCATTATCGGAAACCGTAAAGGTAGTTTTGAAGATATTGTAAACGCTTCTATTAATACTACATTATCAAGAACATTGAATACTTCATTAATGATGATCATTGTATTATTGACAATGTTTGTTTTCGGTGGAGAGTCAATCAGAGGATTTATCTTTGCCATGTTAGTAGGTATTGTTGTAGGTACTTATTCTTCATTATTCATCGCGACACCGGTATTGGTTGACACGATTTCTAAAGATGATAAACACACTATTGAAGACAAGCATAACAAAGCATAATAAGCTATTTTTATATAAAAAAAAAGATCTAACGAAAGTTGGATCTTTTTTTTGTGCTATATTTAATCCGTAAAGAAAATTTATGAATAGAAGATTACTATTAGGTTTGTTGTTGTTTTGCGTGTTCAGAATGAATGGTCAGGAGGGGAAAAGTAATTTTTCAATTGGGTTCAATTATGGTTTCGGAAGTGAATTCAATAATAGGAATTACACCTTTACCAATCATTTTTATAAAGCCCAATTGTATTACAGGCTAAAAGAAACCAAAAATTTTCAATATGAAATTTTGGTCCAGCCGGAAGTTAATTTTGGAACACATCAATTGCTCAATTTCTATTTTGTTAAACCGGAAGAACCTGATTATATTCAAAAGCGTGCTAAATATGTACAATTAAAAGATGTTCATGAATACGTATTAAATATTGGTTTTTTAGTTAGAAAACCAATCAGTGACAGCTTCTCCTTTTATGCTTTAGGCAGTATTGGACCAATGATAACAGATACCGAAACAGAACGGATGTCTGAGGGGTTTGCTTTTGCGGATGTATTGGCAATTGGTATTTCCGCTAAAGTCCAGAGATTTCAATTTGATATTCGTCCGTCGGTCAGACATGTTTCAAATGCGGGTTTGGGTAGTTCAAACGCAGGTTATAATACCAAAAATATAGAGTTTGGGATTTCTTATTCATTATAAAAAAAAAGCGTCCGGTATATTTGAAATACCGGACGCTTTTATATTTTGATTTTATTTGAATTATGAAGTGGCTAAAGGATTTCTTTTAGCCCTGATGATAAAGAAAAGACCAATTATAATAAAAGGAATACTTAACCATTGTCCTGTTGAAAATATACCTAAGTCATTTTCAAATCCGCCCTGGCTTTCTTTTACAAATTCTACCACGAAACGAACTACAAATAAGAGTACCAGAAATAATCCGAATAAATATCCGGATCTGAGTCTTGCATTGGTTTTCCAGTATAAAAAGAATAAGATTGCAAATACAAAAATATAGCAAAATCCTTCATAAAGCTGCGTTGGATGTTTTGCCGGAACCTGTGCCAATAAATCAGCGAATTTAGGATCTGTAACAATAGCATTATAAGCTTCTTTTGGATTTGGAATGTTGGTAGCATTTACAGCTTCTGCCTTACTGTATTTATCGTGAAGGAAACGAATCCCAAATGCAGAAGCAGTTTCATGTCCGATAATTTCAGAATTGAAAAAATTCCCTAAACGAACAAAAATGGCACCGCTGGCAACCGGAATAACAACCCTGTCTAAAATCCATAATAAAGGACGTTTCAGGATCTTTTTGCTGTAATAATACATGGCAATGATAATGGCAATAGCAGCACCGTGACTGGCTAATCCCTGAAAGCCTGTAAATTCGAATTTTGGTTCAAATTTAAATGGCAAAAAGATTTCAAGTAAATGATTTCTGAAATATTCCCAATCGTAAAATAAAACATGACCTAAACGTGCGCCAATTAAAGTTGCTAAAACAGTCCATACAAATAAAGAATCTAATTTGTCGATGGGTTCATTTTCGCGTTCAAAAATCTTTTTCATTAAGTACCATCCTAATCCAAAAGCGATTACGAACATTAAACTGTAATAACGAATCATAAAAAATCCTAAATCGATTCCTTCTGAAGGATTCCAAATGATATTTAAGGCGTGTGTCATATGTTAATTTTTTTTGTGTGGTAAAAATAAATATTTAAAACAGAGTAAGTCTTTAAGAAAAGTTAATGTTTGTGCGAACATTTCTTTTCCGGAACAGGATCATAACCGGTTTTTCCCCAAGGATGACAACTCAGGATACGTTTTATTCCCAGATAACCTCCGTAAAATAATCCGTGTATTTGTAATGCCTGAATCATATAACTTGAACAAGTTGGTTCAAATCTGCAGCTTGCCGGTGTAAACGGCGAAATGGCAGTTTGATAAAAGCGTACTAATAAAACAAATGGAGTGATTACTTTCATGGTTTATTAGAAATTGAATTTGTTACAAGGAGAAACTGGTGCCTTCTTTTCCGTCTTTCAACTGAATGCCTAAACCAATTAACTGGTCGCGAATCTGATCAGAAAGAGCAAAGTTTTTATCCGCTCTCGCCTGATTTCTCATACCAATAAGCATATTTACAACGCCTTCTAATTTATCGTTATTACTGTCAGCGGCTTTCTCGTCACTCAAACCTAAAACATCAAAAACAAAAGCATTAATTGCAGTTGTAAATGTGTTTAAATCTTCAGTTGAAATGGTTTCTTTTCCTTCTTTTAACAGATTAACATAACGAACAGCCTCGAACAACTGAGCGATTAAAATAGGGGTGTTAAAATCGTCATTCATGGCGTCGTAACACAACTGTTTCCAAGATGCAATATCTATAGAGCTTGTTGTTCCTGCAGAAATTCCCGATAAAGCGTCAACGGCTTCCATCAGTCTTTTGTATCCTTTTTCGGCGGCCACAATTGCATCATCAGAAAAATCCAGAATACTTCTGTAATGTGCCTGTAACATAAAGAAACGGGTTACGGAAGCAGAAAAAGCTTTGCTTAGTATATTGTTTTCTCCACTTAAAATTTCCCCCGGTAGAATATTATTTCCGGTTGATTTTGCCATTTTCTTACCGTTTAAAGTAAGCATATTGGCATGCATCCAGTAATTTACAGGAGACTGGCCGGTACAAGCTTCATTTTGAGCGATTTCACATTCGTGGTGCGGAAATTTTAAATCCATTCCACCTCCGTGAATATCAAAATGATTCCCAAGATATTTGGTGCTCATCGCTGTACATTCAAGATGCCAGCCCGGAAATCCATCGCTCCATGGAGAAGGCCATCTCATAATGTGTTCCGGTTCCGCTTTTTTCCAAAGCGCAAAATCCTGCGGGTTTCTTTTATCGGATTGCCCGTCAAGATCACGGGTATTGGCTAACATATCTTCGATATTTCGTCCGCTTAAGATTCCGTAATTATTGGTTTCATTATATTTTACAACATCAAAGTATACAGAACCATTGGCTTCGTAACCAATTCCTGTATCAATAATTTTTTTAATGATTTCAATTTGTTCAATAATATGCCCGGTTGCAGTTGGTTCAATGCTTGGGGGTAAAAAGTTGAAAGCTTTCAGAATATCATGAAAATCTACCGTGTAGCGCTGTACAACCTCCATAGGTTCTAACTGTTCTAAGCGTGCTTTTTTGGCAATTTTATCTTCACCTTCATCGACATCATCTACAATATGTCCAACGTCAGTAATGTTTCTTACGTAACGCACTTTATAATCCAGATGTAAAAAATACCTGAATATCACATCAAAAGACATGAAAGTCCTGACGTTTCCTAAATGTACATTGCTGTAAACCGTAGGTCCGCAAACATACATTCCAACATTTCCTTCATGAATAGGGTTGAAACTTTCTTTTTCACCCGAAAGCGAATTGTATATTTTTAAATGTTGACTCGTGTATAAAGGCATATTTAGTTTATTGATGTTTTTTAGGAGCTAAATCCTGCTATCCGCTGTATCTTTGATGGTGAACTCCACCATCAAAGGATGCCGCTACTATCAGGGCTAGACCATAAATATAATAGAAATATTGTTTAAAACTAGAACTGAGTTTCTAATTTAATATAATCTAAAAACTCTCTTCTGGTTTGAGGATCTTTAAATTTTCCGCCAAATTCAGACGTTACGGTACTGCTTTCGATATCTTTAATTCCTCTTGAATTAACGCAAAGGTGTTTGGCATCGATCACGCAGGCAACATCTTCCGTACCAAGCGCTTTCTGTAATTCCTGAACAATTTGCATGGTAAGACGTTCCTGAACCTGAGGTCTTTTGGCATAATATTCGACAATACGGTTCATTTTAGATAAACCTATCACTCTTCCGCTGGAAATGTAAGCTACGTGGGCTCTTCCTATAATTGGTAATAAATGATGCTCGCAGGTAGAGTAAAGCGTAATGTTTTTTTCTACTAACATTTCGCCGTATTTGTAATTGTTGTCAAAAGTAGAAGCTTTTGGCTTTTTTGAAGGATGAAGACCACCAAAAATCTCCTTTACAAACATCTTAGCTACTCGGTTTGGAGTACCTTTTATGCTGTCGTCTGTCAAATCCATTCCCAGGGTTTGCAGGATGTTTTCAACATCTTTTTTTATTTTTTCTATTTTTTCATCATCAGTTAGATCAAATGCATCCTGTCTTACAGGGTTTTGTGCATTGCTGCTAAAATGATTGTCTCCTATTTCGTCTAAAAAATCTTCGTTATTTATCATTAAAAACTACTATTATAATGGGTATATCTTTTTAAGGCGGTAAAGATAATTAATAAAAAGCAAACCTTTTCTATCGTTATTACTATTTAGTGGTTAGTTTTTGGATATAATTTAAAATAAAAGCAAATCGATATTTTTTAAAATAAAAAAGGCAATAACATCAACGTGTTATTGCCTTTTTGTCTGTTTTATTTCAGGTTATTTTTTATTATAAACCAAAAGCGCTTCTTTTAAAACATTCACAGCGCTTATTAAATCTTTTTTATTTAAAACATAGGCTATTCGAACCTGATTTAATCCCATTCCCGGAGTGGAATAAAATCCTGCTGCGGGAGCGACCATTACAGTTTCTCCGTTCAGGTCATAACTTTCTAAAAGCCATTGTGCAAATTGATCTGCATCATCAATTGGTAATTGCGCAATGCAATAAAAAGCACCTTTTGGTTTGGTTACGATGACACCTTCAATTTTATTTAATTCGGTAATCAAAGTATCACGACGACTTTTGTATTCTGAAATAACTTCATCAAAATAACTCTGAGGTGTTTCTATCGCTGCTTCACAGGCAATTTGTTCAATAGTCGGAGGGCTCAGTCGTGCCTGTGCAAATTTCATAACCGTTGACAAAACATCTCTGTTTTTCGTTACCAGACAACCAATTCTTGCGCCACACATACTGTAACGTTTAGAAACAGAATCTACCATGATTACATTTTGTTGTACCTCTTCTAAATTCATGACAGAATAATGAACATCGTCTGTATCATAAAGGAATTCACGGTAAACTTCATCAGCAATTAAATACAAATCGTGCTTTTGGATCAGACCTGCTAATTGCTTAATTTCAGCTTCTGTATATAAATAACCCGTTGGATTTCCGGGATTACAAATTAAAATGGCTTTGGTTTTAGGTGTAATTAATTTCTCTACCTCTTCAATGCTTGGTAACGCAAATCCATTTTCGATAGAAGAAATTACAGGAATAACCGTTGCGCTTGTCGATGATGCAAATGCATGATAATTGGCATAAAAAGGTTCAGGAATAATGATTTCATCTCCAGGATCTGTTATCGTGGCCAAGGCAAATAACAAGGCTTCAGAACCACCTGTAGTGATTATGATATCTTCCGGGTTGACATTTACATTCTGGCGTTGGTAAAACTGAGCTAATTTTTTTCTATAACTCTCATATCCGGCAGAAGGGCTGTATTCTATAATAGTTAAATCAATATTTTTTACCGCCTCGATGGCCACTTCGGGTGTCTTGATATCCGGTTGACCAATGTTTAAATGATACACCTTGTGTCCTTTTTGTTTTGCAATATCTGCAAAAGGAGCAAGTTTGCGTATCGGTGATTCGGGCATGTTTGTGCCTTTTAGTGAAATTGTTGGCATGTGCTTTAGTATTGAAGTGCAAATTTGCATTTTTTTTTCGAATTTAGCGTAAACAATAAGTGGACTTATTAAAATGTAACAATTATCAATATTTTTATTAATTTTATGGTAAAAAATTATCAATGAAAAAATATATTGTATTGTTTTTTGGACTTTTAACACCTTTTGTGCTTAATGCGCAAAATGATTTTTTGATGGACAGCCATCATTCAAAAGTTACTATTCCCTTTAAATTGATAAACAATCTTATTTTTATTCCTATAAAAGTTAACGGGGTTGAATTAAATTTCCTACTGGATTCGGGGGTCGAAGAAACAATTTTGTTCAGTATGGAAGAGAAGCAGGAAGTCAGCTTTAATAATATTGAGAAAATAAAGCTCAGAGGACTGGGAAGTGAGGAAGAAATTGAAGGGCTGAAATCAACAAATAATATATTAGAAACTCATGGTTTAAAATCAACAAACCATTTAGTTTATATCATTCTGGATCAGAATTTTAATTTGTCTTCCCATATCGGGATTCCTGTCAATGGAATTATTGGCTACAAATTTTTTAAAAATAATTTAGTCGAAATCAATTATCAGAAGAAGAAAGTGATCGTACACTCCAATAACGAAAAGGTCAGAAACAGACTTCAGAAAAAATTCAAATCTATCCCGATAACTATAGAAAAATCAAAGCCCTATATTCAGGCAAAAGCGGTTGTAGAGGATAAGGATGTGACCGCTAAATTACTGATTGACATTGGTAATAGTGATGCATTTTGGGTTTTTGAAAATGATAAAATAAGATTGCCCAAAAAGAATTTCCCCGATTTTTTAGGAAAAGGTTTTAGTGGGGACATTGAAGGACATCGGGCTAAAATTTCAAAATTTTCTATAGCTGATTTTGATTTCAAAAACTCTATTGTTGCTTTTCCTGATTCGACATCGATTCGAAATGTAAAAATGGTTCCGGGTCGAATAGGTTCTGTGGGAGGGGAAATTTTGAAAAGATTTACAGTAGTTTTAGATTATGCAGATCAGAAATTATACCTAAAAAAAAACAGCAAATTTTCAGAACCGTTTACTTATAATAAAAGCGGAATCACTGTTCAGCATAATGGTTTGCAATGGGTACAGGAAACGGTTCATCTACAGACCGTACAAGTGGCTACGTCTATGTCGGATGTCAATGAAACTTTAAGTAAAAATGATAATTTCAGATATAAATTTTTATTAAAACCAGTCTATGAAATCGTAAATATCCGGAAGTTTTCTGCTGCTGAAAAATGTGGTCTGATGAAAGGCGATATTATAGTAAGCATCAATAAAGTAGTTCCCTACAAATTTACCCTGCAGCAAATCAATGCCCTTTTAAAATCAGAAGATGATATCTGGATTAATTTAGAAGTAGAAAGAAACAGCTTAATCTTAAAATTCAGATTTAGACTTGAGGATGAGCTATAATTTTTAATGTTGTAATAAATCTGTTGTTGGTTGAAATAACATTAAATTAGTCTTATTTTTAATGATATATTTAAATATAATTGAAATTAATAAGAAAAATACTCTTTTTATTTGAAAGACCCCGCTATTTCCTTATGTTTACAGAAAAATAATACTCTATGGTAAAAAGCTACATCAAATTCTTACAATTTATATTATTTTTTGTTTTTTCCTCATTATTATCCGGCAACATTCATGCACAATGTGCAGGTGATGATGGTGAACTTACAGTCTGTGATATTCCGAACCTTGCTAATAGATCCATTAACTTATATGCAGTATTGGGAGGAACGCCAACGGCTGGAGGAACTTGGTCAGACGATGATGAATCCGGAGGATTAGATGCAAATACGGGAGTTTTAAATGCGCATCTTATTCGCCAAAGCAGAACGTACCGTTATACGTATACGGTAAATGGTGCTGCAGGCTGTACCGATAATTCTTCAGTGGTAACAGTTACTATTGGTGGATATTCCGGTGTTGCCTCAAATTCTACGCAATGTAGTGCAAACATAACTTTTAATCTTTCCGAGGCTTTTAACGGACTCTTTTTAGGGCCACAGGATTATGGGCAGTGGTATGATAACACTACCAATAAAAAAGTAGATCCCGTTATTAATATTTCTGAATTAGAAGGTGATTATGGATTTACCTATACGATACCTGCTATCGGTACTTGCCCTGAGGTATCTTCAACGGCAGTCATAACGGTTGTCAGGGCTCCAAAAGCAGGTGAAGAAATAAATTTATCTTTGTGTGCATCAGATGGTTTATCAGCTTACAAGAACTTTGATCTTAATAATTTACTGGCAGGCCAGGATCCGGAGGGAACCTGGAGAGACGGAAATCGTATCAGTACAGGAGAATTGACATTTGCCGGAGACCGCTTTGTTGATATTGAAAAAATATATGATAGATTTGGTGAAGGATATTATTATTTTGGCTATAAGGTTTTATCTCAAAAACCAATTTGTCCCGACGACGAAAAAGTAGCATGGATCAGACTCGAGAAAAAGCTTGATTTTACAGGGGCTACCGTTACAGTCAATAGTGATATCTGTGAAACCGAAATACCAACCGCAAACTATTCCGTTACCATTAAAAAAGGACCTGCAGCTATTCCTAATGGTGCCTATTATGTAACATTTCAGGTGTCAGGACTCAATGGAAGAACTGAAATTGCCTCAGCAAATTTTAATAATGGAACGCTTGTATTTCCAATAAATCCAAATTATTTTCAGGACGTCGGAACTTATAACGTAAATATTATAAGTATTTATAAAACAAATAGTTTGAAAATCTGTGCTAATATCATGGGTAATTTGTCGGATGACTTAATTATCTATCCATTGCCGGATTTGGATAACGCAAAAATTGCACAAACCACAACCTGCCAAAATCAGGGTGCACTGATACAAATTTCCGATGCAGTAAAAATTGGCGATGGAATCTATGACCTTACTTATAATTTATCAGGAGACAATCAGGCATCCGGACAAATAGCCAGAGTTACATTTACCGGAGGGAATGCAAGTTTTACGCTTCCGCCTAATTTAAGTCCTAATCCCGGAAATGCAGTAATAACGATTACGAATATTATCCATGTAATTTCTCAATGCTCTAATGCCGCAAATGTGAGTGGTGCTATTGTAATAAAACATATACCTTACACAGCAGCTTTAAGAATGCAGATTAAGAATGTATGTTTTGAAGAACCTGTTACCGTTTCGCTTACGGGATTAGGGGCCTTAACCGATATCTCTTTATCTTATATTGTTTCCGATAACACAACATCTACACCGCTAACAATTAATTTGTTAGTTTCAGGAGGGAATGCCAGTTTTATAATTCCTTCCACTTCGGCTTCAAATCCGGGGTCTTATGCCGTTTATATTGTGAATTTAACGGATAATAAAAATGGCTGTGGTGTTAATCTAAGCAATTTGTCGCATAGCTTTTTAATAAATGCGATTCCGGCTGCCCCATCCGCAGCACCTCAGTCTTTTTGTAAGGTCGATGACGCAACAATTGCCAACTTGCAGCCCAATGGAGCGCAATACAAATGGTATACTTCTGAAACGGCAGCGACACCTCTTGATCCTGCATATGTTTTACAATCAGAGAATTATTATGTAAAAGAAACTTCTGCGGCTGGCTGTACATCCCCAGCTACGATGATTTCGGTTACCATAAATGATCCTGCTGCTCCCGAATTAAATTCAGAGGGATCAGGTTTTTGCGGACTGGATAATCCTACGATTTTAGATCTGACTAATCGAACCAATTCACCTGCTTCGGTAGTTTGGTATGATGCCGCAACTAATGGAAACCTCTTGCCCTCAACCACACCTTTGGTTCAAAATGGAAGATATTACGGATTCGATTTTTCAGACGCAACCAATTGTATTTCAGAAAAAAGTATTGAAGTTGTCGTATCGTTAACGAATTGTGACGCTCCCGAAAATCTTTTTATCCCCGATGGGTTCTCTCCTAACGGAGATGGGGTAAATGACGTTTTCGTCATTCCGGATATCGACTTTTTGTATCCCGATTATGTACTTGAAATTTTCAACAGATATGGAAGCCGAATGTATAAAGGCTTTAAAGATAAACTGGGATGGGATGGAATAAATTATGAAACAAGCGGTATTAGTAACGGAGTAGCAGCTAACGGGGTTTATTTTTACGTTCTCCATTTTAATAAAGATAATAAGCCACCTAGGCAGGGGCGTCTTTATTTAAATAGATGATTCATTGTTGCCTTCTTTAATATGATTTTCAAATGAAAAAAATAATACTTTTTATAAGTTTTCTCTTTTATATAACCTCAGTTTCAGCGCAGCAGGACCCGGAATACACCCATTATATGTATAATATGAGTGTGGTCAATCCGGCATATGCGACAGGAACTCCTGCTATGCTGAATGTTGGAGGACTCTACAGAACCCAATGGGTTGGTGCTTATGGTGCTCCAAAAACGTTTACCTTTTTCGGACATACCGCCATAAGTGATAAGATAGAAGTTGGTTTGTCGTTAATTTCGGATGATATTGGTGATGGTGCCAAAAAAGAGAATAATTTTTATGCTGATTTTGCTTATGTCCTGAATTTAGGTGGAAAAAATAAACTTTCACTCGGACTAAAAGCCGGGTTTACATCCTTGCAGACCAATTTTAACGGATTTCGTTTTACTGATACGGAAACTGATCTTGCATTCGCTCAAAACATCAACGTGACCCGGCCCAATATTGGAATTGGTGCCTATTATTTCAGAAATAATTTCTACGCCGGATTATCAGCTCCCAATATATTGAGTTCAAAACATATTGAAGAAAAATCTGGAATAAACGCCTATGGATCAGAAGAAATTCATACTTTTTTAACAGCCGGATATGTTTTTCAAATCAATGACAGGGTAAAATTAAAACCCGCATTTATGTCAAAATTTGTAAAAGGGGCACCAATAACTGTCGATGTAACGGCAAATGTTTTATACAACGGCAAGTTTGAATTAGGGGCGGCATACCGATTAGGTGATGCGGTGAGCGGCTTAGTCAATATTAATGTTACACCTTCACTCAGGGTAGGATATTCATACGATTATACACTTTCAAATCTGGGACAGTTTAATTCAGGTACACACGAAATTATGCTGCTCTTTGATTTAGATTTATTAGGAAAAGGCTATGATAAATCACCAAGATTCTTCTAAAATGAAAAATATGAAAAAAATACTCGTTGTTATATTCGTATTTTTAATACAGTTTATAAACGCCCAGGATCAGGATTTGGTGAGAGCTAAACGATTTTTTGATAAAACCTATTACAGTGAATCTATTATTTTATATGAAAAACTGGCAGAAGAAAAACCTTCACAAGAGGTCATCAAAAATCTGGCTGATTCTTATTATTATACCAATGATTTAATAAAAGCACAGCGATATTACAGACTTTTGGTTAAAAGTTATGATAAAGATTTAGACAGGGAATATTACTACAGATATGCACAAACCCTAAAAGCAAGTAATAGTTACGATGATGCCAATGGTGCATTGAAAGAATATTATGCAAAATCTGCCAATACGGAAGATCTTGTTTCTTTTGAAAAAGAGCTAAAAGAATTAGAAAATGTTTCGGCAATTGGTAATCGGTTTGAAATTAAAAACCTGGCTGTAAATACGCCTAACTCTGAATTTGGAGCAGTTAAGTACCGGGATAATCTGGTCTTTGCCGCAGTAAAACTAAAACCCGGATTGCTGGATAAAAAGTTTAAATGGGATAATGAGACGTATCTGAATTTGGTTAAAGTACCATTAAAAAACATGAATTCGGCAGATTCTATAGTGCATTATTTCGCTAAGGAATTAAAAACCGGAATGCACGAATCCAATGCCATTTTTACAAAAGACGGGAAAACAATTTATTTTACACGTAATAATTCTAAAAACGGTAAGAAGAAAAAAAATGACCAGAAAATTTCCAGTCTTCAAATTTTCAAAGCAGAATTAGTCGAGGGTAAATGGACAAATATAACATCACTGCCTTTTAATAGTGCAGACTATTCGGTAGAACATCCGGCTCTGAGTGCCGATGAAAAAGTGCTGTATTTTTCTTCTGATATGCCCGGCTCATTAGGTTCGTTTGATCTTTATTCCGTCAATATCAATAAGGGAGCATTTGACACGCCAAAAAACCTCGGACCCGCTATCAATACCAATAAAAGAGAACAGTTTCCTTTTGCTTCGCCGGATAATAAACTTTATTTTTCGTCGGATGGACATTTAGGATATGGTTCCCTCGATGTATTTGTTTCCGAAATTAACGGAAATGAATATTCAAAACCAGTCAATATTGGTTTGCCCTTAAATTCGAATTCAGATGATTTTTCATTTAATATTTCAGACAGCAAAGAAGGTTATTTTGCATCGAACAGAGAAGGAGGAAAGGGAAGTGACGATATTTATCAATTCAAAGAAACCAAAGAACTGATTGTAGAGGACTGCAAACAATTTATTACCGGTACTATTACAGATGTTAGTACAAAACTTGCTCTGGAGAATGCCATTGTAATGTTGCAGGATGCTGATAAAAAAACACTAAGTACAAGTACTACTTCTGCAGATGGTAAATTTAGTTTTACGGTTGCCTGCGAAAGTTCCTTTACTGTTGTAGCGTTTAAGGAAAAGTATACGAATGAATCCAGAGCCATATCTTCGGGCAAAACGAGAAATGCTGGCAACGATGCTTCGATGGCGCTTAAATCTTTGGATGCAATTCGATTAGAAGAGCAGCAGCTGGCAGAAAATAAGAAGAAAGAAGAGCAGCGTCTCGTGGAAGAGAAAAAAGAGAAAGAAGCCTTGGCTGTTATTGCTTTAAAAGAAGCAGAGAAAAAAGCAAAAGCAGATGAAATGATAGCCTCCGAAATTAAGAAAAAAGAAAAAGTAGAGCAGATTTTAAAGCAGGAAAAAGATGTTGTAAAAGATAAAGACCGATTGATTATAAAGACCGATCCTATTTATTTTGATTATAATATGTGGTACATCCGAAAAGAATCTAAAGTGGTTTTAGGAAGGGTTGTTACCCTGATGAAAAAATATCCGGGAATGGTTATCGAAATAGGATCGCATACAGATTCCAGAGGGAACGCGAAGTTTAATGAAAATTTATCTCAGAAAAGAGCTTCTTCAACCAGAGAATTTTTACTGGAGTCAGGGATTGAGGCCAATAGGGTAATCGCAAAAGGCTACGGAGAATCAGTACCTATTATAAAATGTAAAACAGATGATTCCTGTACAGAAGAAGAACACGAACTGAACAGACGAAGCGAATTCGTAATTAAGAATTTGTAGATTTACGAATCGTACGTACTAAACTAAACCTAACAGGTTTTCAAAACCTGTCGGGTTTGTTTTTTGAATAAATTGAAATTTTAATTTAGAAGCTTTTTTTTAGCTTCTTTTTTATTTAATTTTATAGGATAACAACGACCTTTAAAAAAATAATTATGAAAAATCTAGCGATTTCCTGTTTACTACTAGCCTGTATCGGACTCCAAAGCTGTAAAAAAAATGAAAACGAGAAAGAGGCAGGAGCTGCTAAGGCGGATGCCGAAAAGATAGTAAGTACCGAATGTTATAAAGCAGTGTACGAAAAAGATACTATTGATTTAAAACTGAATACCTTAAAAAGCGGAAAATTAAGCGGGAACATGATCATGAAGGTTTTTGGTGCGCCTGAAAAAACAGGGGAAATCACCGGAGAATTTCATGGAGATACCTTGTTTGCAGATTATACTTTCCAGGAAATAACCAATAAAAATAAAACGTTCAAAAATCCAATGGCTTTCCTAAAACGTGAGAAACAACTTATTTTAGGAAACGGAACCATGCAGACGACGATGGGAGTTACTTATTTGGTTAAAGATAAACCTATCGATTTTGAACGTGTGAAATATAAATTTGATACTGCTGACTGTACAGAGAAATCAAAATAAAATATACATTTCAAAACCTGTCGGATTTATTTCATAAAAAAGCCATTTCTATTAGAAACGGCTTTTGTTATTTTTAGAATTTAATTTTTTATAAGACTTCCCCTTTAATTTTAAGGGCGACTCTGCCATCAGGATAATTTACGGCATTGGTTTCAACTGTAATGGTTTTGCGAATCGGACCGGCAGCCATATTGTATTTTACATCAATTTTTCCTTTTTTTCCAGGTTGAATGGCAGCAGCAGGTTTTGTTACCACTATAGAACTAACAGTAGATTCTGCTCCGATGATTAATAAGGGGGCATCTCCTGTATTGGTAAATTCGAAAGATCGAAGGCCATTATCATTTTTTGAGATTTTTCCGTAATCAATTGTATTCTCCGGGGCTGCAAATTCAATTTTTGGGCCTTTTTGTGCATAACCTATTGTAGTAAACAATGCGATTATAATAAAAGTGGCTACATTTTTCATTCGAATTTTTTTTTTTAAGTTGTAAGTAAATATACTCTGATTTAATTAATACACAAATTATTATTTCTCTTTTTATAATGTACTTAATTATTTACTTTTGCTGTCAGTTACAATTACAAAAATTGAACCAATTTTGTTTTGGTTTAATTGTTTAATCGTTTAATTGATTTCTGAAATTGTGGTTCAAAACAACCTAAAAGCAAATCAACGATTATCAACAATTTAGCGATTAAACAATATACGAATTAACGATTAAACATATCCACGATTAAACAAACCTATAAATGAGTATTCCTGCACAATTTGACGCTAAGACGATCGAGAATAAATGGTATGATTACTGGATGAAAAACAACTATTTTCATTCAGAACCAGATCATAGAACACCTTATACAATTGTAATTCCGCCGCCAAACGTCACAGGAGTCCTGCACATGGGACATATGTTGAATAATACAATTCAGGATGTTTTAATACGCAGAGCGCGTCTCAAAGGATTCAACGCCTGCTGGGTTCCCGGAACAGATCACGCTTCAATCGCTACAGAAGCAAAAGTTGTGGCGAAACTGAAAGCGGAAGGAATCAATAAAAATGATTTAACACGCGAAGAATTTTTGGCCCATGCCTGGGAATGGACCGATAAATACGGTGGTGTAATTTTAGACCAGCTTAAAAAATTAGGTGCTTCCTGCGACTGGGAACGTACCAAATTTACTATGGATCCGGACATGTCGGCTTCTGTAATTCGTTCTTTTGTTGATTTATACAACAAAGGATTAATTTACAGAGGATACCGAATGGTGAACTGGGATCCGGAAGCGAAAACCACTTTGTCTGACGAAGAAGTAATTTACGAAGAACAACAGGGGAAATTATTTTTCCTAAAATATAAAATCGAAGGTTCTGAAGATTTCTTAACCATCGCCACAACACGTCCTGAAACAATTTTTGGGGATACTGCCATATGTATCAATCCAAATGACGAACGTTTTACCCATTTAAAAGGTAAAAAGGCAATCGTTCCTATTTGTGGAAGAGTAATTCCGATTATTGAAGATGACTATGTAGATATCGAATTCGGAACCGGATGTTTGAAAGTAACTCCGGCGCACGATATGAACGATAAAACATTAGGAGAAAAACACCATCTTGAAATCGTTGATATTTTTAATGAAGACGCTACATTAAATAGCTTCGGATTGCAGTATCAGGGGAAAGACCGTTTTGTAGTTCGTACCGAAATTGCAAAAGAATTAGAAGAAATCGGAGCTTTGGCGAAGACCGAAATCCATTTAAATAAAGTGGGAACGTCTGAAAGAACCAAAGCAGTAATCGAACCAAGATTATCTGATCAATGGTTTTTGAAAATGGAAGATTTGGTAAAACCGGCGATTCAGTCTGTACTGGTTGACGGAGATATTAAACTGCATCCAAAGCGTTTCGAAAATACCTACGCGCATTGGTTAAACAATATTCGTGACTGGAATATTTCCCGTCAGTTATGGTGGGGACAACAAATCCCAGCCTATTATTACGGAGACGGAAAAGAAGATTTCGTAGTAGCTGAAAACATTGAAGATGCTTTAAAATTAGCGAAAGAAAAAACCAACAACCAACAGCTAACAACCAGCAACCTTAAACAAGATGTTGATGCTTTAGATACCTGGTTTTCATCCTGGTTATGGCCGATGTCTGTTTTTGGCGGAATAATGGATCCGGAAAGCGAAGATTTTAAATATTATTATCCAACCAATGATTTGGTAACCGGTCCGGACATTTTATTTTTCTGGGTAGCGAGAATGATTATTGCAGGTTACGAATATGCCGGAGAAAAGCCATTTACAAATGTATACCTGACAGGTTTAGTACGTGACAAACAACGTCGTAAAATGTCTAAATCGTTAGGAAATTCTCCTGATCCTTTAGATCTAATCGATACATTCGGTGCCGATGGTGTTCGTGTAGGATTGCTTTTAAGCGCTTCTGCAGGAAACGATATTATGTTTGACGAAGAACTATGCAATCAGGGAAAAGCATTTTCGAACAAAATTTGGAATGCCTTTAAACTAATAAAAGGATGGGAAGTTTCAGCAACTATTCCACAGCCGGAATCTTCAAAAGTAGCCATAGAATGGTATGAAGCGAAATTGCAGCAAACTTTAGTGGATATTGAAGATAATTTTGAAAAATACAGAATTTCAGATGCATTGATGGCCATTTATAAATTGGTTTGGGATGATTTCTGTTCCTGGTTTCTTGAAATGATCAAACCTGCCTACCAACAGCCAATTGACAAAAAGACGTTTGATAAAGCAATTGAAATGTTAGAAAGCAACCTGAAATTACTGCATCCGTTTATGCCTTTCCTAACAGAGGAAATCTGGCATTTAATTGCTGAAAGAACTCCTGAAGAAGCTTTAATTGTTTCAACCTGGCCGGAATTAGAATCATTTGACGCGAAATTAATAAGTGATTTTGAAAATTCAATTGAAGTAATTTCCGGAATCAGAACCATTCGTAAAGACAAGAATATTCCGTTTAAGGATGCTATTGAATTGAAAGCGGTAAACAACGATAAAGCTTCCACTTACTTTGATTCGGTGATCACGAAACTAGGAAATATTACTTCCTTAGAATATGTTTCTGATAAAGTAGACGGTGCATTATCTTTCCGTGTAAAGTCAAATGAATATTTTATTCCGATTACCGGAAATATTGATGTTGAGGCTGAAATTGCAAAACTGAATGCCGAATTAGTGTATACGCAAGGGTTCTTAAAATCAGTGCAGTCGAAGCTGGCCAATGAAAAATTTGTTGCCGGAGCACCGGAAAAAGTTTTGGCTAACGAAAGACAAAAAGAAGCTGATGCATTGGCAAAAATTGCTACAATTGAGCAAAGTTTAGCCGGTTTGAAGTAAGAATAAAGTTTTCTCTAAATAAAAAACAGGCTGTCTTTTTAAGACAGCCTGTTTTTTTTACTGTTTGTCATTTCGACGAAGGAGAAATCACATCCAGCGCGTAAAGTACTGTGTGGATTAAGCACATGTGATTTCTCCTTCGTCGAAATGACAAGATTATGTAAATTATTTCCTCCTTCTCTTCAAAACCAAAAACAAAGGATAAGAAATTAAGGTAATCACGACTATAATTCCGAAACCTTTAGGATCACTGTAGATAAAACCAAGTAATAAGGCAAGTGAAACAACAATAGCTAAAATTGTCAGCCAGGGATGAAATTTCGAACGGTAGGGTCTTGGCAGATCAGGTTCTGTAGTTCTTAATTTCAAAAGCGAGAAATAAGCCAGTCCCCAAACGATAATAGAAGTAAAGGCGGCGAATGAGAACAATACTTCAAACGAACCGATACAAATTAAAAATAAACTGAATAAGGACGAAACTAAAAGGGCAACGATTGGAGTACCGCCTTTGTTGACTTGTGTTCCTTTTTCAATGAAAAAACCATCCCTGCTTAATCCAAACAAGATTCTTGGAGGGATCATCATAAAAGCATTCAAAATACTAATCAGTGAAAAAATAGAAATGACGATCACGATAACGGCTCCGTTTTTCCCAAAAATAATGTTAGCAACATCAGCCGCCGCCAAATTAGATTTTGCGATCGTTTCAACTGATAAAACGTGGAAAAAAGCAAGGTTCAAAAGAACATAAATGGTAATTACAAGTAAAACGCCGCTGTACAAAGAGCGTGGAATATTTTTACCCGGATCATCATTTTCCTCTGCAAAAAAGCAAACGCTGTTCCAGCCATTATAGGTTCCGATGATTAACTGAAGCGATTTGAAAATTCCAAATAATAATCCAATCTGAAAGAAAGAATTGTCTTTTTGAATAACCGGTACTTTCACACCCGAATACATAAAACAGGCAACCACCAGACAGACAAAACAAATCACTTTTAGAAAACTCGTGATTTGCTGAAAGGCACTTCCGTTTTTTACACCGCTTAAATGCAGTAAGACGAAAGCCACTAATAACGAAATAGCAATTACGGTCGAATAATTTGCCAGTTCCGGAAACAAAATAATGATATATTCGCTGATGACAATACAGTAAAAAGCGGGTGGAATGGCATGTGTAATATAATCAAACCAGCCGGATAAAAAGCCGGCATAATTACCAAAAGCTCTTTTGATATAGTTGTAAGATCCTCCGGCTTTAGGGAGCATCGTAGCCAGTTCCGCATACGAATTAGCACCTATCAAAACGAACAAACCGCCGAAAAGCCAGCAGGCAATGATGAGCCAATAGTTATCCAACAATCCCGCAATCGTGCCCGGCGTTCGTAAAATCCCAACTCCGATGGTACCTCCGATTAATACAGCAATATTAAAACTTAGGCCAAGGGTTTTCTTAAGTTGGTTCTTTTTGGAATCTGACATGTTAAAGGTTTTGTTTTGATTTGATGGGCAAAAGTAAATATAATTAAAACACTTTCATTTGTTAAAAGCAAAAACCTCATCTGTTACTAAATGAGGTTTTGTATGCTGAAAGTAAATTGAATTCAGATTTTTAGAATTTATAACGAAGGCTTGTCAAAATCTGACGAGGCGCTATCGGATTCACACTGTAATTTTCGTGCACGGTATAGTTTAATTCGTTTGTAATATTGGACAATTTGCACAGGATAGAAAATTTTCTCCATTCATAACCCGCAGAAACATCAATTGTAGTATAGCCTTCTAACGGAATATCACGATCTCTGATGGTTACAATGTAAGCCGGATCCGGTTTTGGAATGGCAGGTGTTGGTTTAACGGCTGTCCATTGGTAATCATCATTCCATCCGCCTAAACGGTCACCGATATAATTGCCTATTGCGCCAAAAGTTATCCCTTTTAACATTCCTTCGGGTACTTTGTAGAAGAAACTAAGATTTGCTGTGTTTCTTGGTGTTCTTGCTACGCGATCCCCTTCAACAAAACTTCCGTTAGTACCCGAAGTATTGGTATAACGCATATCGTTGTAGCTATACCCCGCACTTACTGCTAATCCGTCTATAGGTTTTGCAGTAAGATCAATTTCAATACCTTTACTTTTTGTGCCTCCGCCTAATAATTTTAAAGTAGTATCGGTGTTTAAACTTCCGTCTGCTTTGTTAGGGGCTGTTTGTGCTAAATTACTGTTCGTAATCTGGTAAACCGTTACGTTCGCACTTAATAATCCTTTTAAGAAATCGGTTTTGATACCAGCTTCGTATTGGTCAATGATAGACGATTCTATAGGCTGTAAATCAACAGTTGTTCCGGTGTTTGGTGTAAAGGAACTTGAATAACTACCAAATAATGAGATTTCTTTTATTGGCTGGAAGATCAATCCAACTTTTGGAGAAAAAGCGTTGTCCAGTTTTTTAGCACCAACAACAGGAGTTGTTTTTTCCGGTGCTGTCGTTTGAACTCCGCCAGTCAGTATTTCTTTATACGTAGTTACTTCTGCTTCCTGCCAGGACCAACGGATACCTGCCAGCACTTTTAATTTTTCGGTAATCGAAATTAAATCCTGGAAATAGACCCCAAAACGATTGGTTTCTGTTTTTGCAATCTGGGTAGCGCGGGCATTAGGAATATAATTTCTTTGTGTCGAAGGATCGAAATTATAAAGATTGATTTTATCATAAATGCTTGGATCATATGTTTTTGGAGATCCGTCAGGATTTGTGGCAGTTACCAGAAACTTTTCATTAAAAGCATAGGTATAAGCCGTTGCAAACGAATTTTCCCAATCCGCTCCTGTGAAGATCTGATGTTTAACCGCTCCCGTATTAAAGATTCCCTGCAAGCTTAACTGGTCTCCCAATATTTGCTCTAAGTTTTTATTTTGAGTCAATCCTCTGTTCCAGTCGCCATTTTCTGTAACAGTCGATAATTGCGCTGTTGATTTTTGAGTTCTGTCGTAGGTCTGGAAAGAACTATTGAAATTAAGTTTCCAGTTTTTATTGAAATCATGGTTTAGTAATGCAGAAGCACTGGCCGACTTGGTATTTCCATTAGACCAAAGAGATCCGAAAAATTCACTGCGTGGAATATCCAGGATTTTTTTTCCGACAATTCCCGTTCCGAAATCGGGAGTCCAGTCTGCAGTCAGGTAATCTCCCTGAACGGTAATTTGCGTTTTAGGGCTTACGGCAAAAAGCAAAGAAGGATTCACATACAAACGCTCATTTTTCACCACATCCCTGAAACTTTCTGAGTTTTCATAAGAACCGTTTATTCTAAAAGCAATAGATTTACTAAGTGGCCCGTAAAAATCAAAAGAAGGTTTGTAGAAAGCATAACTTCCCATTTGCATCGCAATCTCACCGCCTTTTTTAAAGGATGGTGTTTTGGTTACCAGGTTTAAAATTCCGCCCGGTGCCACATTCCCGAATAATAATGCAGAACCTCCTTTTAGAAATTCCACTTTTTCCAAGCCGGAAACATCAGGAATAGAACCGGCATTATAACGAAAACCATTTTTAAACATATTGTTGGCAGACATGTCATATCCTCTGGAGAAAAAAGATTCCTGAGCTCCGCCACGGGCAGAACCTACGTAAACACCATTGGCGTTTTTTATAACTTCACTCAGACGAATTGCCTGCTGCTGTCCGATTACATCAGATCCGATCACTTGTATGCTTTGCGGATTGTCCATTGGTTTTAATCCCGAACGAACCGCTGTAACAGGTTTAGGCTCTCTGTTGGTCGTAATCAAAACTTCATTAAGGATTTCTCCTTTTTTGTTTTTTACGGTATCGTTCACATGACCGGAATCATTGCTGGTGTATTCCTGACTATAGGAAGCCAGACTTAAAAATGAAAATGTGAAAAGTAAAATATATTTCATACTGTCTTATTTGGAATAAATAAAAATAATTTCCGCAAAAGTAACCCTGACTTCAGGTGATTTAAATTTATTTGTCTTAAGGTTGTCTTAAGATTAGCTTAAGAAAGGCTAAATATTACTATTGCTTTTTTGCAACTTAAAGTAAATGAGTCATTTATGAAAAACGGGACCTATTTTTCAATAAGTCCCGTTTTCAGTAAGAGAAATGTCTTTTTTAGAATTTTTACTTAACAGTAATTTGGTAAGTAGCCATTTTCCAGATTTCATCATATTTTTTGCCGTTATGTTCTCCGGCAGATTTATCGGTATGAGCATATTCAACCATGTAATTTCCGGACCAGATTGGAGTAAAAGAAAATAAACCTTTATCGTCTGTCCATAATTCTTTTTCCCAGCCGTTTGGAGCAATTACCTTAATTTTTGTTTCTTTTGCTGAAGCACCATCATACAAAGCAAATCCGGATATTTTTTCGTTCTTTTTGGCTACATCAGCATTTTCAGAGAATAAACCGATTTGGTTTTTATTGGCCGTTGCATAATTTCCGGCAGTTTTGTTTCCAACCACTACAGTTGCACTCGAATTGTAATCTAATTTCATTGTTCCATAAACTTCACCAACTGTATGGTGCATCACAATAGTATAAACACCATCTTCATCGGGTGTGAAAAAGGCCTGATACTTATTGTCAAGGGCTTTTGCAGTTAGTTTTGTTTCCTTTTTTGAAGGGCTGACCAGTATTAAAGAAAAGTCTTTTAAATCAGAAAACCATTTATCTGCTTTGGTAATATCATTTTCAGAGAATTCTCCGAAGTAAACTGAAATTTCCTGAGCCTTTCCTTTTGTTCCGGTCGCTTTAGTTTCAATCCAAAGTGCGTGAGCAAATAGTTGTGGACTTGCCACTAACATAAATAATAAAAAAGCGACTGATTTTAAAGTTTTAGATTTCATAAGATGAAGTTTAAAGTATTAGTAGAATTATTTTTTACAAACTTAAGTCTTATTTAGAATAATTAAAAATAAAATTTCATAAAATGAATTTTTCACTTCACAATTTATTGCTGTGTCCTAATTTTCAAAAAAAACTAAAAGGTGTAGAAGTTACACTTCAAAAGCCTTAATTTTGTGGCCTTAAAATGACATGCTCCTCATGATTTTACCCTTCTTAAAAAAAATACAGCATTCTCCCAAAGGATTCCGTTTGGCCAATACTGTGTTTTTTTTCCTTTCCGGATTTGGATATTCTTCCTGGGTATCGCGAATTCCGCACATAAAAAACCAGCTGCATTTATCTGAAGCTCAGTTTGGAACTGTTTTATTTGCTTTTCCGATTGGTTTAATGCTCACAATGCCTTTTACAGGAAGGTTGTTAAATAAATACAGCAGCCGTTATATTATGTTGTTAGGTGCAATTATGTTTAATATTGTTCTGTCATTACCGGGTTTGGCTGCTTTTGTATGGCAGCTGGTCATTATACTTTTAATCTTTGGCGCGTCTCGTAATATTTTCAATTTGTCTATTAATGCACAATCTTTAGAGGTTCAGAAATTATACACACAATCTATCATAACGCGTTTTCATGCCGTTTGGAGTATAGCCGTTTTTTCGGGCGCAGGTTTAGGGTATGTAATGGTCACGCAGCAAATTGCACCAGCGCATCATTTATTGGGAGTAAGTATTTTTATGATGGGTCTTACAGCCTGTTTTTATCCGTTGAGTATTCATAATGAGCCCGTACCGGTTAAGAAGAAGTTCTTTTCAATGCCGGAAAAAAACCTCATCAAGTTTGCCGTGATTTGTTTTGTTTCTATGGCTTGTGAAAATACGATGTACGACTGGAGTGGCATCTACTTTGAAAATATATTGCATGCTTCTCCAAAGCTAACCAGTGCTGCGTTTGTGTTTTTTGCAACAGCTGTCACTTTAGGGCGGTTGTTCGGAGATTATGGTGTAATGAAATTTGGAACGAAACAAATTCTGTTCTACAGCGGTATTTTTATCACTTTAGGATTTTCCATTTGTTTTATTCTGCCGTACGTCTATACCACTATTTTTGGGTATGTCTTAATCGGAATTGGTGTTTCCTGCGTCGTTCCGTTAGTATTTAGCATTGCGGGCAGATCATCAAAACTAAGCACCGGTTCTGCCTTAACCTCTATTTCTACTATTGGTTATCTTGGTTTTTTACTGGTACCGCCAATGGTGGGATTTATCTCTGAATACTTAAGTATGAAATGGGCCTTTTTAGTAATGGCGCTTTTAGGTATACTGATGATTGTAATGGTCAATAAGATCGGGGAGAAGGAGTAGGTTTATTTAAAGGTACTAAGTTGCTAAGGTTCTGAGGTTCTAAGTTTTATTTCTTTTGTGTGATGGTTGAAGTTTCGATTTTTTAATTGGGTCTGCATTCAGGTTTAAAAAATTACATAGAAGTGCTTCATTTTGGTATTTCTAACGATTGTAGTAATCCCATAAGCCACAAATAAAATAACTTTGCGACTCTGCGACTTTGCGTGATTATAATTTTACTTTTCAATAGCAGTGCGAAATTTTCACGCAAAGTCGCAAAGTTTAAAAAAAGTTTCGCGACTTTGCGTGAAATTCTGATAAGGAAATTACTTCTTCACCATAATAAATCGTTCCGTAGTCAGTTTTCCTTGTAACTTTCCTGTAACTTCAGCTGTTAAAGTATTATTTGCACCTTTGGTGTACGAAATTTTTTGAGGATAATCATGCTGTGGATTTTCGAAAACCAATTTAGTTTCAGTTTCGCTGGTAGAAGGAAAATCAATGGCTTTGTCATTGTTTTGTCCGTTTACTGTAGCGCTGTAAGTCAGTTTTTCTCCTTTTTGAGACAAGACTATCTTTTCGAAATGTAAAGTATCTTTTCCCTTTATAAAATAAGAAGTCGCACTAAAAGTACTATCGTTTACTTTCTGCCAGTTTTCGATCAGCAATCCGTCCGGTGATTTGTTTTCCCAGTTCCCGATCAGCCAGTCCGCTATTTTGATTTTATCTTTTTCAACAGATTCCTTTTTCTGACACGAAACAACGACTGCTAAAAGCATTAAAAGTGTGATTTTTTGAAACATATTTTGTTAGGTTTTTGATGTTAAATGGAAGTACTAAAGTATGAAAAAAAAGTTTGCCACGAATTTCACGAATTTTCACGAATTAATTAATCTGTAATGCTAAAACTGGCCACTCCTAATAGCTATTGGGATAGAAGATTAAAATGATTTTAAAATGCGTTTTGCGCATCAGCTATTAAAAATAATTCGTGAAAATTAGTGCAATTCGTGGCAAAAAAATATATTTTTAATCCTATAATCTGTGGCAAAAAAATCTAAACACTTTCATTCAAAATGGAATACACCAGTTCTTTTGTCGGCTTCTGATCTTTTAGTTTCGCCCGTACGGCATCAAAAGTGACTTTAAAATCACAACCCAGTTTATAATCGCCGCAGCCATAAGCGGTTTTTCCTTTCAGAATTGTTCCTTTTTTGCATTTCGGGCAGGTTAAAGCATCCGATGTGGTTGCTGCTTTTGCTTTTGGAGTCGTCTTTTTATGTTCTAATTTGAGTTTGTAGTTTTCTTCAAAACGGATCAGGCCTTCTACAGTGCCCGCATCGGTTTTAAAACCTTTAATATTGACGGTTGATCCTTTTTGAACCAATCTTAAATACTGGTTTTCCGATATTTTTTTATCGGCAAAAGTATATGGTAAAAGAAAATCACAACCCGCTTTGTAATTGCCGCATCCGTAGGCAGATTTTCCTTTTACCAGCGTGGCTTTTTTACATTTCGGACAGGTTTCTGCCAAAATTCCGGCGGCTTTCTTCTTTTCTGTTTTTACAACTTCTTTCTCAGTCGCTGCTGCGTGCGAAATATTAGCATGTCTCGTTTCACTTCGTACTTCATATACCAAAGCTTCAACCATGCGTTTCATGTTTTTGATAAATGCTGCTGCGGTAAAAGTTCCTTTTTCAATATCTTTCAGTTGCTTTTCCCAGGAGCCCGTCAGTTCAGCCGACTTGATCAATTCATTTTGTATGGTTTCTATAAGCTGGATTCCCGTTGGTGTGGGCAATACCTGTTTTTTGTTTCGAACAATATACTGCCTTTTAAAAAGCGTTTCGATAATATTTGCCCGTGTTGACGGACGGCCGATACCGTTTTCTTTCATCAGCTCGCGCAAATCTTCGTCATCTACCTGTTTTCCGGCAGTTTCCATAGCACGTAGTAAAGTCGCTTCGGTAAACTGATTGGGTGGTTTCGTTTCTTTCTCTAAAAACGAAGGTTCATGCGGCCCTTTTTCACCAACAACGAAACTCGGTAACAAATCGGCTTCTTTTTCTTTGGCGTTTGGGTCTTCAAAAACAATTCTCCACCCTTTCTTTAAGATTTCCTTTCCGGTAGTCTTAAACATAACGTCAGCTGCTTTTCCAATTACGGTTGTATTGGCAACCAGGCAATCATCATAAAAAACGGCAATAAAGCGTTTGGTGATAATATCATAAACCTGCTGCTGATTGTATTGCAGATTGCTTTGTACCCCTGTTGGAATAATCGCATGGTGATCGGTCACCTTTTTATCGTTAAAAACCTTAGGCGATTTTTTGATCTTTTTTTCTAAAATGGGCTGCGTTAAAACAGCATAATCCGTTAGTTTTTGCAAAATGCCCTGTACTTTCGGATAAATATCGTTGGGTAAAAAAGTAGTATCCACTCTGGGGTAGGTAATTACTTTTTGTTCGTACAAAGTTTGGGCAATTTTAAGCGTTTCATCTGCCGAAAATCCAAATTTTGTATTGCAGAATACCTGTAATCCCGTCAGGTCAAACAGCTTCGGAGCAAATTCATTCCCGTTCTTTTTTTCGACAGAGACAATTTCAAATTCACTTTCTTTGACTTTATTCGCCAGAAGTTCTCCGTCTTCTTTTTTCAAAAAGCGGCCTTCCTCATAGCTAAAAAGCGTTTCCCTGTATAAGGTTTGCAATTCCCAATAGGGTTGTGGTTTAAAGTTTTCAATTTCCTTAAACCGGTCTACCACCATGGCCAGTGTTGGCGTTTGTACGCGGCCAATAGACAGTACCTGTTTGTAACCGCCATGTTTTACGGTATACAAACGTGTGGCATTCATTCCCAATAACCAGTCGCCAATAGCTCTGGAAAAACCGGCGTAGAATAAATTATCGTAATTAGCGGAGGGTTTTAAGTTTTCAAAACCTTCTTTTATGGCTTCTGTAGTCAGGGACGAAATCCATAAGCGCTGCACTTCGCCTTTGTAATGTGCTTCGTTCATCACCCAACGCTGGATGAGTTCTCCTTCCTGTCCGGCATCCCCGCAGTTTATGACTACTTCGGCTTTGTCAAACAGACTTTTTATAATTTTAAATTGCTTTTCGATTCCTGCATTCTGTACCACTTTGGTTTCGAATTTTTCAGGAAGCATCGGCAGGTTGTTCAGATCCCAGCTTTTCCAGTGTGGTTTGTAATCGTTGGGTTCTTTTAAGGTGCACAAATGTCCAAAGGTATAGGTCACGGCATAACCGTTGCCTTCGTAATAACCATCGTGCTTGGTATTGGCGCCCAAAACAGATGCGATTTCACGTGCTACACTTGGTTTCTCAGCAATACAGACCTTCATTTTCTCTTTCTTATTTGAGAGCGAAATTAAGGATTTAGAAATTGGTATTGAAATTATGGAGGTACAAAGGTGCAAAGAGACTGGGTTATATAGGTAAAGTATATAGGTTCATAGGAGCAAAGAGGCAGAGGTTCAAAGGTTTGTTTTGTTTCGCGAAGAGGTGCGAAGTTTTTTTTTAATCTTTAATCTATAAACTTTGCGCCTTTGCGTGAAAATTTCGCAGTTATATTAAAAAGCTAAAATTAGAATCACACAAAGTCGCGAAGACGCAAAGTTTTTCTCAGAACCTCAGCAACTTAGAGCCTTAGTAACTCAGTAACTCTACTCTCCACCAAAGAAGCCCAACATTGTTTGTAATGCGTCTTTCGAATGCATTTTCTCGCCATTTTCCAGTGATTCCTGTGCTGCTTTTGCTGCTCTTTCACGCATTTTGCTTTCATACGCTGCAATAGCTTCGGGTATGGTTTTATAGTGATCGGAGGTAAGATATTCACTTAGTTCCAAAGCATCGAGCATGGCCATATTAGCGCCTTCACCTGCAAAGGGCGGCATGACATGTGCCGCATCACCAATGATGGTAACATTCGGCAAAGATGCCCAGGTCTGATCTAAAGGGATCGAGTAAATCGGACGTGGGATAAAAGGCACTGAAACATTTTCGAATAATTCGTACCAGATACTGCTCCATTCCGGATATTCTTCTTTAAACCAGTCCAGTATTTGTGTTGGATCAGCATAGTCCAGACCACTTTTTGTGGCCCAGTTTTCATCGGTTTTAAAGCTGGCGTAAAAGCCAAGAGCATCGTCGGCTTTTTGTCCCATCAGGATATTTTTGGTATCGCCAAAGGCCATTATTTTACCGCCTTTAAGTAAGGAATGGATATGAGGTGCTGCTTTTTCAGATTCGTAAATCGTTCCTTCGACCATCGTTATACCGGAATAGAAAGGTTTAATGTCGGTGATGTAAGGACGTATTTTAGAATTAGCACCATCAGAACCAATTACAATATCGGCGTAGACCGGCGTGCCGTTTTTGAAATGCAATAGCCAGCCTTCATTTTGTGGTTCCATCGAAAGAAAATGACTGTCCCATACTACGGTTTCGGGTTGTAAGGATTCCAATAGCATTTTTCGCAGCGTACCACGGTCGATTTCAGGTCTGAAATAGGCATTGCCAAAATCTTGCTCACGGTTCGTGTCGTGGTCACTCAGGTGTATCGTCGCATTTTCGTCCAGAATGAGCGTCTTATCGGCACCCGGCATAAAATTGGCTTTAAATTCTTCAAATAAACCGGCTTTGTGAATCGCTGCCAAACCCGATTCCTCATGCATGTCCAGCGGCGAACCCTGCACTCTCGCATTTTTATTTAAATCTCTTTCATACACTTTTACCGCTACGTTTTGCAATTGTAAAAGTCGGGCTAAGGTAAGTCCGCCCGGACCGCCGCCAACGATGGCAACTTGTTTATTTTCTAGTAACATTCCGTTTCAATTTTAGATTAATTTTATTTCCGTTGGCTTATCAGCCTTATGTCGGAACAAAATTATAGCTCTTTGAGTACGGTTAATAGTATAAATCGGTCATCTTTATTTTTTAATAATTCGCTGGGTACTACGCCCGAAAATTTTTTGATTTCCTTGATGAAATGGGTCTGATCGGTGAAATTGAGTTCCGGAAAAAGCCGGCCTTTTGCAATATGCTCCAGGGATGCCTTGAAGCGTAAAATTTTGCAGAATGCATTTAGCGAAAGTCCGAATTGTTTATTGAAATAGCGGTTGATCTGCCTGCTGCTCCAGTCTATTCGTTCTGACAGCTCCTGTACTTTTATTTCGCCGTTTGAAGTATAAATCAGATCGAAAAGCTGACGTTTTCTTTCGTCGATTTCTTTAGGCAAAAGGGCGTTTAGTTTGAGCAGTATTTTTTCATGAAAAGCATCAAAATCTTTTAAATCATCAACAGTGATGCCCCAAAAATCCTGCGGTAAATATTTGGCGCTGTTTAAAAGTCCGGCAATAGAAGTATTTAAAAGATATTCGACACCCAGCGGTTTAAAACTGACTTTGAAAGCCAGTGTGTGTGGCGGAATATTCTGTTGTTCCGGAACTGTTTCCAGACCAATAAGTGCAATTTGAAAAGGTGCTGCTTCAGATTCTAAAAAAAATAAATCAACCCTTCCATCGGGCATCAGAATGACTTCTTTTGCTTTATCGGATTGGTTATGAATCATTCCAATGTTTTCTACAAAGTCAGCTAGTGGCTTTTCCGGCAGGATAAATTTGTAATAGAAGTCGTTGTTCATTTCAAATAGGGTTTAGCTACTACGGTACGAAGTCGCTAAGTTATTTAATATTTGGAAGGTTTTATTTTTATTGTGTATAATAACCCGCAAATTCCCGTAGTAGGGAATAAATATCGTTAAACTCAAAATAATCAGGACTTACACTACTGACATTCTGAAAGCCGCGCTCTTTAAATAACATTTTTGTTCGTGTGACATGAAAATATTGGGATACCACAAGTACACTTTCAAAATGAAGGCTGTCTTTCAATCTCATTGTATTGTCTACAGTTGCCCGTGTATTATTGCCCAGATTGTCTACAATTATTACAGAATCGGGAACTTTATTGGCAATTAAATATTCTTTCATTTTGTCGCCTTCATAATACCCTTCTTTACCGAAACCGCCACTTACTATTATTTTTTTTATGCGGTGGTTTTGGTATAAACGAAGCCCGCATTCCAGGCGTTTTTCCAGACGTTCCGACAGTGTTCCGTCTTCATTTACCTTGTTCCCAAGAATAACCGCAATATCTGCTTTTTCCCCCGTTGTCACTCAAACCATCAATGGTAATATAAAGGACGTGTCCAAAGAACCATAACAGGAATAGGGTGAGGAGTACTTTAAATATTGACTTCCGGTTTTTCATAAAATGAGTTAGAATGTTTTGCGTATTGGAATGAAGAAAAGTATGTTTTTTACGAAAGGAAAGTAGTAAGATTATACTTTTTTTAATTTAGCTAGCTAAAATATATCATTATATCCTAGCAAATTTCCAATTGAAATACTACAAAAAACAAAACCTACAATGATCAGGATTATCAAGCCAAAATAATTAGAATTGTTTTTTAGAACAAATTTTTCGGGATCTTTTGGATCGTAGATTACTTTGATAGTTTTATTTATGTTTTTCTGGTAAGACTGAAATTTGTCTAAATCTGACGATGTATGTAATAATGGTTTTCCCTTAAAATTTTTCCCTTCAGAAATTTGAAACTCAATAATTGGCGTTTTATAGCCTTCATTATCTGATTCATAGGATACAATTTTTCCATGATTTTCGACTCCATTTTTGGTAATATGAATTAAAGATAAAACACTATAAATTGCATAAAACAATGCTAGTGTTCCGAACATTAAGAAACAAATTACAGGTTTGTAAAACATGAAGAAAACAAAAGTGATGACGAAAATTATACTATATTCTTTATTTAAGTTCATTATAATTATTTCTTTTTAATAGGAGCGAGCAGCAAGTAGAAAATCCAGGCAAACCAGGATATAAAAACCACAGCCAATATCCATGCGAATTTTTCGTTTCCGGTAGTTTTTCGGGAGAATAGAATACTAAATATCGGTAAAAGCCATACAAATGCTATTATACCTAAGAAGAGTAATAAACTAAAACCTGAATCATTCATTTTATGTTGTTTTAGGAAATAAAGTTAAAAATAAATCTATATAATTTTTTAGTTAATTGAAAACGATAAGATTCAGGAGATATCCTAAATGTGATTGCTTCGTTCCTCGTAAAGACTTTATTAGCGGTTTTTTTTGGGTTTGCATAACTGATTTAATTGTTAGACTTCGCACAGCTATGGAAGTTTTTTCTAATTCTTCAAAAACTTCTCGGTGTATTTTTCCGTACCCGTATAAGCTTCCAGTATATATAACCCCTGAGGAAGCGATTCGATGTTAATCTGATGTATAGTATTGCTGCTTCCCTTTACATTTTCTTCTTTGACAATTTTACCCGTCACGTCTGTAATTTTTATAGCGGTTACAGGATTTGTGGTTTGCAGTTGAAGGCTTTCATGCGCCGGATTGGGATATAATTTTACGATTGATTTCGTATTGTCGTTTAGCCCTAAAATAACCGGAGCGAGTTTAACCGTCCAAAAATCAAAATTTCCATTGTTTCCTATCACATCTCCGTCGGTTGAATTGGTGATGCCCGTCATAATATAACCTCCGTCAGACGTTTGCTGATTGCTGTAAACCGTCTCATGGGAAGATCCTCCGAGGCACTTCTGCCACTGAATGTTTCCTGTTACATCTAATTTAACGATCCAGACGTCGGTATTCCCATGTTTTCCGCTCACATCTCCGTCATTAGAATTAGTGTCTCCGGCTACAATATAACCCCCATCGCTGGTTTGCTGAATGCTGGACGGGTCTTCACTCGCAGTTCCTCCCAGACACTTCTGCCATTGTATCGTACCGGTGGCGTTTAGCTTAACGACCCACGCATCATTTGTTTTAATGTTATCAATAATGTCGTGATTTCCGACCACATCTCCGTTTGTCGAACCTGTATTTCCGGTTAGAATATAACCACCGTCGGTAGTTTGCTGAATGCTTGTGGGGAAATCTTCATCGGTTCCGCCCAGGCATTTTTTCCAGGTAATGGTGCCTGTTCCGTCTAATTTGACGATCCAGAAATCTAACCCCAAACTATGATTTCCGCTTACATCTCCATTGTTGGAAGTAGTACCTCCGGCCATAATATAACCACCGTCAGCGGTCTGTATAATTTTCTCGGCAAAATCGTCACGGGTTCCGCCCAGAGATTTCTGCCATACAATCGTGCCTGTTGCATCTATTTTTACGATCCAGATATCGGCCTCTCCGTGATTTCCGCTCACATCTCCGTTATTAGAATACGCATAGCCCACCATAATATAACCTCCGTCTGAAGTTTGACGAATGCTTTCGGCCTTATCATAAGACGTTCCGCCATAGGTTTTCTGCCACGCAATCGTTCCCGCAGCGTCCAGTTTTACGATCCAGTAATCGGCACCTCCATGATTTCCGCTCACATCGCCGTCGTTTGAAGTGGTGCTTCCGGCTATCATATAACCACCATCGGCAGTTTGCTGAATACTTCTGGCAAAATCGTTACCCGTTCCGCCATATTTTTTTTCCCATTCAATCGTTCCTGAGGCGTTTAGTTTGACGATATAGGCCTCTTCGTTTCGATTTCCGATACTTGAATGACTATATCCGGCTACAATATAACCTCCATCGTTGGTTTGTTGTATGCAGCGGCCTTCTTCAAATTGAGGGCCTCCGAGCGGTTTTTGCCATTGAATGGACTGCGCCTGAGTGATGATAATACTAAAAAGAGCGAGTAAGAGTAGTGTTTTTTTCATTGACAACAGTTTCTGTAACCCCTAAAGGCCTGGTTGAGTTTGTAAACAAATATATAGGAAAAAGTTTAATAATGAAGCAGATTTTGTCTTTAGAAATTACCTTTTCTTATTGAAAATCCTTTGTCTTTGTTTAAAGTCCGGATTGTTGTAGTTAAAGAAATAAAAAAATTTTTTACAACACTTCTGTTGAAATACTTCTGTTGAAAAATAAAACTACAACAAATTAAGTTCAACAACCAATGCTGTGCGAAGTCTCCTGACTTCGTACCCGTTGCTATATTCCGTTTAGAATAGTTTTACTTTTCTTCGGAAAGCATGGAGTCTTCTACAATCTAAAGTTTCTATAAGTATTAAAATAAAAAAATAACAAGATAATTGCTTCAAAAAAACATCCGCTGTGCGAAGTCTCCTGACTTCGTACCCGTTGCTATATTCCGTTTGCAATGATTTTAATTTTCTTTGTGGCTTATTGGAGTGTGTACGAAGTCGGGAGACTTCGCACAGCAGTGAGATGGAGATGTTCTTTGTTTTTCAAGATTTGGTTTTTATCGCTCTTATTAGTTGCTTATTACGTTGATCAGCTCTTGAATTTTGTAAAGAAATTACGGCCCAAATTGCTGCAGGAATCCAGCCAATTAAAGTTATTTGCAAGATTAGACAAATAATTGAAGTTACTATTTTTCCTCTCAAAAAGAAAGAAACACATGGAAAGAAAATTGCAATTAATGTCATCATTTTTTGTTTTCTGTAAATATAAAAAAAATGCATGATTTTTTGCAGGGCTAGTTTTCAGAATCCAATTGCGGTTTTAGAAGGTTCAATAGCCTGCTGTTCGAAGTCTCCCGACTTCGTACCCCGCCGCTATATTCCGTTTAGAATTGTTTTAATTCTCTTTATTAAGAAAGAACGCTTCAGACAGTTTGGAGTCTCCTCTCCTCTAAAGTTTCTATAAGCGTTAAAATAAAAAAATAACAAGATAATTGCTTCAAAAAATACTCATCAAAAGATTAAAATAATTATATTCGTTCTTCGTAATTTAACTATAAACCACTATAAATGAGTATGAAACAAGCAGCTACTATAGACGAAGTAATTCAGTTACTGGATGAAATAATAGAAAAATCAAAACTAGAGCAAAGCGCTATAGGTTTGTTTGCGATTTTATACCGTGAAGTTACTGTAAAAGTGAAAGAAGGTATTCGCGATGGTTCTTTTCAGAATGGTGAACGAATGGAAAAACTGGATGTCATTTTTGCCAATCGGTATTTAAAAGCGTATTATCAATATCAGGCTAAAGAAAAACCATCTGAATGTTGGGGATTTGCTTTTGAACAGGCAGATAAATTTTGGCCCATAGTACTGCAGCATTTACTATTGGGAATTAATGCACATGTGAATCTTGATTTAGGAATCGCTTCAGCCCAAGTCAGTACAATAGAAAATATCGGGGACTTGAAATCTGATTTCGATCAGATAAACGCTATTCTTAGCAATTTGGTAGGTGGTGTCGAAAAATGTTTAATCAAAATTTGGCCAACGCTCACCATGATACTAAAATGGACAGGCAAAATGGACACCTTCTTTATTGATTTTAGCATGCAAACCGCAAGAGATGGCGCCTGGAAATTTGCCAACGAATTTGTGGTCGTTCCGGAAAATCAAATAGAAGCCTGTATACAGCTAAGAGATCAACGAATCACAGAAATTGCCCGACTAGTGTCAAACCCCGGATATTTTGTGAGTGCCGTTTTCAAGTTCATTCGCTTATTCGAAAGAGGAACTGTCGCTCAAAAAATAATGGATATGCAGATCATGGAAGAAAACAATATGGAATGTGTGGTTACCTAATTTCAAAATATAGCTTTGTCTATTAGGTGTTTTATGCTCAAATCCGTTGCAAAGTATTTTGCAGTGCGAAGTCTCCCGACTTCGTACCCGTTGCTATATTCCGTATATAATAGTTTTGCTTTTCTTTGTGGATTATTGGAGTTGGTACGAAGTCGGGAGACTTCTCACAACGATTGGTTTAAATATAATTTCTAAGAAAAATAACGCTTTACTAAAAGTAAAGAACATTCGCGCAGCGGTCACAAGACAGTCTGCGCGATCTGATCTTTAAATTAAAAGCAATTTTTATTCTACTATAATTTTAAAAGCTTTTCCATTAAAAGTTTTGAGTAGATATATTCCTTTAGGTAGATTCGTTATATTAACCTCGGCTTTACCATTTTCTATTTTTACCATTTTTACCTGTTTTCCTGAGATGTCATAAAGTACTGCAATCCCATCTGTAGCAGAGTTTTCGATCGTGAAAATACCACCTTTTACAGGATTTGGATACGCTATAAAAGTTGGTTTGGCTGTATCTTCAATACCCAGTGAACCGTTAAAAAATTCATAAGCACCCAAATCAATAACTGTTTCGTTAATTCGAGTCTTTCCCGACAGGTCTAAAGTACCATAAATTGAAGAATCGTATAATGAATTATTACCTTTATTTATCGCAATTCCTCCTTCAGGAAGTGTATAGTCTTCAGTAGAAGGATTTTTGAAAATTTGAGTATCATTAATTCCCGTTGCATCAAGGTTACCATTAGTACTATCTGTTTTTCCTAAAATTATTGAATTTTTTGAAGTATAAGTAGAACTATGATCGATGTTTATGTCAGTCCACACAATACAATTTGTAAAATTCACACTTCCACTGTCCAGAGTGATCGCATCTTCACCGGCATTAACAAAAGTACTGTTGATGATATTAAGTGTGTTGTCAGCAGTACTGTAAATTTCGTTAGCCTTTGTTTTAGCCGAATTATTAGCAAAAATGCTGTTTACAATAAGTACATTACAATAATTATTACTCACTATAGCACCGCCATGACGTGAAGCACTGTTTTTTACAAAACTGCAATTATAGATTTTTATCGTGCTGATCCAGGCGTTAAAAATCGCCCCTCCACCATTATTTCCACTGCTTCCGTAAGAAGAAATATTATTAGAAAAATTGCAATTGGTAAAGGTAACTGTTGATCTTTCATTGTAGACAGCACCACCATCTTCACCTTTGTTTTCTGTAAAATTGCAATTGGTTATCTCAACTACAGATTTTTCGTTTTTGATTGCACTGGTTAAGGACATGTTTTTTTCAAAAGTACAATCTGCTATTAAAGCTGAATTTGAATCATTGTAAATAGTATTACTTTTATGATTAATGAAAGTACAGTTTTTAATTTTTGGATAACCGCTAAAACTATAAATTGCACCTCCTGACGATGCTTTATTATCTTTGAAAATACAATTTGATATCGTAAGAGAAGAGCTACGATTACTAATTGCACCACCAAATCCCGGTGTACCACTTGTGTTATAGTCTGTAAATCCGTCGATCATCGTGAAACCATCCAAAACGGAGACCTCGGTTAATCCCTCTGTTTTAATAATGGTGTTCGAAAGGCCTTTTAAAATGGTGATGTTAGTTTTCAGATCACGTTGCTGAATATCATTTTCGGTTCCTGTAAAACCGCCATAAATTTTGATATCTCTTTTTAAAAGAAAAGTTTTGCCGTACATTGGAGTATAAGTTCCTGCTGCTACCCAAATCTGAAGAATTGCAGAATTGGTACTTTCTACTGCAGTTCTTAATTCTCCCAGTGCATTACTCCACGAAGAGCCATCGCCGGTGCCCCCTGTTTTTACATACAAAATACCTTTTGCATCGGGAGTTGGACCTGCAACAACTTTAATTGTTTTTGCATTTAGAATGTTTCCGCTAAAAAAGACAAATAAGAATAAGAAAGAATAAAATAGAAGAGGTAATTTTTTTAGCATAAATGTTTTTGGATTAATTAATAGTAAACTTCTTCAAATATATATATAATTAAACAGATAAAATGAAAACAAATTAGTTTGTTTTGAATATTTTGAAAGACTACTTATGGCTTTAATGCACCCGAAAGAAACAAGACAGTTTTGTTTATTCTATTAAATTTACATCATTACAACTTTCATAAGAATTGTAAGTTGGTCTTGCAAAATCTAAATTGCGGATTTTAGAATTTCTTATCAAAAAAGTTCTGCTAAACTCCTCCTTCATGGCCTTCTTTTTTGATCTCAGAAAACCATATAGGTTTCCGTAAACTTTCTTCATTTGACTGTCTTTGCATTTTAATTCTAGAATTTCTTTGGCTTTTAAATTTCCTCTGATACAAAAAATAATTTCTACTAAGTATTTATTTCGGCTTTCTCTTTTTATTTTTCCAACGGCCAAAACATCATTCGTCTGAATTAATTTGTCACTCTCTTTACTAAGTAATTCCCCATTTTTGTTGAATGTATAATTGTAAAATTCATGTGTTTTTATTGTTATTTCATTCCTATCATTGAAATCAAAATTAGTAGAACACCAAGTCATGTGGCTTACAGAATAACTTAAAGCGCACACGTTTTGAATTAAATCCCCAAGGTTAAGACGCTTTATGAGTTTATCCTTTTCATAAAAAGTCATAATCTCAAATCTTTTATAACCAAATGCTCCGGAATAATCATCAACGATAACAATGTTTTGTCCGTCATTTGAAATGACGGCGGTTTTAGATTCTATGAATAAACTGTCATTTTTTATTGTATACAGTTTTTGTTTTGTTTGCGTGTCGTATAAACCCCAATAATATCTATCAGGATAGGAATAGGACATTGTATAATAGGTTTTTGTCTTGCTATTATAAATGGAGTCTGTATAAATTTTATTATCCGAAAATAGAGTGTCAGAAGGTTTTAACTCATATCTGGAATTTAGACTTTTAAAAGAATATCTAGTCCTCGGTTGATCAGCAAACGTTTTTTGCAAAAAAAGTAACGTAAGTATAAAAAAGAATGTTCTCATTTGAAGTTTTCTTTCAAAAGTTATTATTCCCAAAAGTAATATATCCGGTTGCAAATGTCTTTGACTTTGCGGCATTTTATTAGAATACTTCGGGAGCGGAAAGATATTCTATAACCGAAACCATCTAAAAGCCTAACATTTTATAATATTGTTGTAATTCGATTGCTCTGGTTTTTACGATTTCTTTTTTCTTGTCTTCGGCAACGGCATACCCCCTGTCTTGCCCTCAAATAGGTTTACACAAAAGTACAAACCTATTTGAGAACAAGACATTTACTGCGTTATTTTGATTACGTTCACGAGCGGGCTTCTAAAAAGATCAGATAGAATAAAAAATAAGCAGATGTAGTAAATTATGTACGAAAAAATGTACTTTTGTTGACTCCCTAACAAGCAATGGAATAGTATCGCACCAAAACAATCTTGTTTTTGGGCGGGTATTATTTTTTAAAAGAATTTTAAATATCTTTGAATTATGAGTACAGCAACAAAACCAAATCACATAGGGCGAAAAATCAGCCGTATTCGTGAACTGAAAGACATGAAACAGGAAGCCTTAGCGCAGGCTTTAGGAACCAACCAACAGGCCGTTTCTATTATGGAAAACAGCGAGACTATTGAGGAAGAAAAATTAGTGGAAGTAGCAAAGGCTCTGGGTGTAACTGTAGAGGCTATTAAAAACTTTTCGGAAGAAGGGGTGTTTAATTATTTCAACACTTTTAATGAAACTGTTTCTGGTAGTAATTTTGGTCCGCAAAGTACTTGTAATTTTAATCCTTTAGATAAAGTGATTGAATTGTATGAACGTCTGATTCAGGCTGAAAAAGAATTGGTTCAGGCCGAAAGAGAAAAGGTGGAATTACTGAAAGGAAAATAATACTCGAAAAAGTCTTTTATAAAAAATGTGCAAATGTCTGTTTTGACTTTTGCACATTTTTTTTTTTGCTTTTTTAATCTGCTGTGCGAAGTCTCCCGACCCCGCTGTGCGAAGTCTCCCGACTTCGTACCCGTTGCTATATTCCGTATAGAATATTTTTTACTTTCTTTGTGGCTTATTGGAGTCGGTACGAAGTCGGGAGACTTCGCACAGCTATTGTGACTTTTTAGAAGGAACACTTCGGAGAGCTGGTGGATTCAACTAAAATATTTATAAAAAACAAACATCGTCTTTAATTTAAATTAATCACCAAGTAAAAACACCTGATTTTTTTACTAAAGTAAATCTCCTAATTTAATGATTTTAAGGAAAAACATAAATGCCTTAATAAATTCATATATAACAATTTTGTTATATAACAAAATTGTTATATATTTGTATGATCTTAAAATTAATTAAATCCCTAAAACCAAAAAATATGAGAAAAGACAGATCTATTTTATTAATTTAAATTAAAGCAAATGGCTTCAGTAAATGAGTTGTTGAAACTTCTCAAAAAAGATGGTTGGGTTCTTTATAAAAACGGTGCAAACCATGATTTGTATCGACATGCGACGAAAAAGAATCAGCTTACGATTCCGAGACATGGCAGTAAAGAAATGGCAAATGGTACTTTAAATAGTATTTTAAAAGCAGCAGGACTTAAATAAATAGTTCTGCAGCTTTTTTAAATGTAAATTTTTAAATTATATGAATTCAAAAAACAATGTGATTTCTGTTGTTATTGAAAAAACTTCTACAGGTTTTTCAGCTTATGCAAAAGAAATTGATGGTTTAGCTACAGTTGGAAGTAGTATAACCGAAATAAAAGAAAATTTTAACGAAGTCCTTCAATATCATGTAGAATATCTACAGGAACAAGGAGAAAATGTTACAATAACTGGTTTTGATATTAGTTATCAAATAGATTTAGAACAGGTTTTTGATTATTTTAGTGTAATTAACAAATCAGCTTTTGCAGAACATTATGCAGAAATGAATCAAAGCTTATTCCGACAATATACAAAAGGCTTAACCAATTTATCAAGCGACAAGATGTTACAAATTTCTAAAGGATTACATAAATTAGCTGATGAATTAAGTGATTTGACTTTGGTTTAAATTATTAATTTGATTTTTTATAAAACCCCTCAAAGAGGGGTTTTATTTTAAGATAGATTTATATTCCAAGAAACCAAATTTTTCTTATAAAATCAAAATCCCTAGCCCTGATAGCAGCGGCATCCTTTTTAGGCAAACCAAAACAGCTAAAATTCAACCGTAAACCTTCTGCCTAAAAAGATATAGCGAATAGCAGGAAACAGCTCCTTAAAACCATCCTGATTCCACTAAATTTCAACCCTAAAAAACTCAAAAAGTTAATGATAGAATTTTAAACAAAAATTTCGTAAATTTGCACTCCAATAAAAGGAATTAGAAAATGTTAGATAGACTTCAAATAGTAAAACAACGTTTTGACGAGATTTCGGACTTAATTATCCAGCCGGATGTTATTTCGGATCAGAAACGTTATGTACAATTGAATCAAGAGTACAAAAACCTGAAAGCATTGGCTGAAAAGCGTGATGAATACGTGCTTTTGATGGCTAATATAGACGAGGCAAACGAAATTATTGCAGACGGAAGTGATGCAGACATGACCGAAATGGCCAAAATGCAGCTGGATGAAGCAAAAGAAAGATTGCCGGAACTTGAGGAAGAAATCAAGTTTATGCTGATCCCAAAAGATCCTGAAGATGCCAAAAACGTCATGGTCGAGATCCGCGCCGGAACGGGTGGGGATGAAGCCAGTATTTTTGCTGGAGATCTTTTCAGAATGTATACCAAATATTGCGAAAACCAGGGTTGGAGAACTTCGGTAGTAGATATGAACGAAGGAACTTCGGGAGGTTTCAAAGAGGTCATCTTTGAAGTTTCAGGTGAAGATGTATACGGAACTTTGAAGTTTGAAGCAGGAGTACACCGTGTACAGCGTGTACCTCAGACCGAAACTCAGGGTCGTGTGCATACCTCGGCAGCGACGGTAATGGTTTTACCGGAAGCGGAAGAGTTTGACGTACAAATTGATATGAACGATGTTCGTGTAGATTTCTTCTGTTCGTCAGGACCTGGAGGACAATCGGTAAATACAACGAAATCTGCGGTACGTTTAACGCACATTCCTACGGGATTGGTGGCGCAATGTCAGGATCAGAAATCACAGCATAAAAACAAAGATAAAGCACTGAACGTTTTACGTTCCCGTTTATACGAACAGGAATTGGCCAAGAAAGAAGCCGAAGATGCTACCAAACGTACATCACAGGTAAGCTCCGGTGACCGTTCGGCTAAGATTCGTACCTACAATTACGCTCAGGGTCGTGTAACCGATCACAGAGTGGGTTTAACACTTTACGATCTTGGAAACATCATGAACGGTGATATCCACAAAATTGTTTCCGAATTACAATTGGTAAACAATATGGAGAAACTGAAGGAAGCGTCAGAAGTTTTCTAACGAAAAAAGGTTCAAAGCTACAGAGGTACAAAGTCCTGAAATACTTTGACTGCCACTAATAATAAAAAGAGAGAGATTATTTCATTTGTGAAATAATCTCTCTCTTTTTATTTAAATTGTCCCTTTGTTACTTTGAACCTCTGCACCTTTGCCCCTTAAAAAAAAACAAAAAAGAGACTGCCTCAAATGAAACAATCTCTTTTTCTTATTTCCCCTAAAAAACCTCTGTACCTTTGGACCTCTGCGCCTCTGCGCCTAAAAAACTCAGCACCTAAGCGTCTTAGTACCTCAGCACCTTTAAAGTTAACCAGAAGAAAAAAAATATAGTGAAGGATATTAACTGTTTAACCGTTTGTTTGAGAAACGTATAAAGCGAGTTAGATACCTAAAAATACTCTTGTAAATTCAAAACATTTATATAGGTTAGAGTACATGTACACACCGTTCTTTAATACTATTTCGCTTAACTTTTCCATAATACATAAATTTAAGTTTAGACAATACTCTTTGTTATGATTCGTGTTGTGATGATTCTTCTTTCGAATCGTCATGATGTGGTTGAGAAACTAAATTGGTTACAACAAGTTGTAAAACAGATCCCAGGATGCCTTTGAACATATTGTCGCTTTTTCCGACTACAAATCTTTTGGCCAGGTATCCGATTGCGATACTCATTGCAGATTGCGCCAGATGATTTTTAAAACCAACGGTTTCGTTGATTTCTTCAACAGTGTTTCGGATAAGGTTAAGAGGTTTCAGATTTTGTTTTATATCTTCAATCTCATCCTTTATCGAACACCATTCTTCGGTCTGTCGATTTTCCAATAGCTGAATCCTCTGATTTAATGTATCAATATTGTAAACAGTTTCCATAACAGTCTTTTTTAATTATCAATTAATTTAAATCAGGATTGACTTCTTTTTTAGTTTCTTTTAAAATGCTGGAAATAATCATATTTCCAATTGGTATTTTTATAAGACTGTATTGCGCTTTATGAATTATAATGGCGACAATCAGATAAAACAATGCTATTATAAAAAAACCGTAATAATACTCACCCAGTTCTTTTCCAATCCATAAACTAAGTCCGATATTCAGAAACAAGGTAAAAAATGCAACAACAGCTCCAACCGCTATTCTAGATGTTACTGTCGACAATGCGTCAGCGGCAGCCGATATGGTTTTGAGTTTAATTAACTCTAAACTCGTTTTTGCATAATCTTCTGCTTTTTCATAAAGATTCAGGTTCTCATTTGTTGTTGCATTTGTTTCCATGATAAAGGTATTTTAGGATTTAAAAATCTCACTTTTTAATAGTTCGTTTTTACAGTTTTTGCTTCCTCTTTAATAGAATTGAAGTCTTCTTTTGCAGCATTGAATTTTGCTTTTCCTTCGTCGATAATATCTTTACCGTTTGAAGTAATTGTGCTGATAATTCCGTCAACTTTTGTTTTTAGATTATCTCCGTAATCTTTAGATTTATCTGAGATTTTTTTTCTTGTATTTGAACCTTTGTCCGGTGCAAATAAAACACCTAAAAATGCTCCCGCCGCTGCGGCTCCTAAAATTCCTAAAAGTGTGCTACTAGTTTTCATAATATTTGATTTAATGGATTAATATAATTGATTTAATAAATGTTTTTTTAAATGCCACGACCTTTGATAAGTCTGAACAGAATTGCAATAATTGCAATGACTAATAAAATGTGGATAATGCTTCCAAGGCTGTAAACGAAGAACCCAAGGGCCCAAAGAATAACCAGGATTACTGCAATTGTGTATAATAAATTTGACATGGTGTTATTTTTATTTATGGTTAATGATTAATGATTAATTTGTTTCTTAGTTTAATCTATACGATAAGTATACCGTTAAATTGCTGTTTTTTGCATCAGGAAAAGTATAAGTAGTTCCTAAAACAGTTCTCTCTTTACCCACAGTTGTTAAACCGTAGTTGTAACGTACACCTATACTTATTGGGCTGAAGTCAACACCAACACCTGCAGCTATACCAGCGTCAAATTTGTTAAGATCATCAGTATCTATATCTTCGCTACCTTCGAAATCCCCGCTTCCTGTTACTTTAGAACTTACCAGGTATGAAGCATAACCACCGGCCTGAATGTTAAAGTTTTTAGTCACATTTACACGTACTAATAAAGGAAGTTCTATATAATTTAATTTGAATTTTGCATTTCCTTCTGCGAAAGCATTGTTGTATTTTAACTCTGAACCTTTGGTTGTAAATAAAAGTTCTGGCTGAATAGCGATAAAATCTGATATTGGTAATGTAGCATATACACCGGCATTAAAACCGTATAATACATTGTTGTCGTCAGGACCGTTGCTGTCATCATATAGGTTAGACATATTGAAACCACCTTTTACACCAAATTCTGTGGTTACATTTTCACTTTGTGCATGTAGCGCTCCAAATGCAGCTGTCATAAAAAGTGTTACGGCGAATAATAATTTTGATTGAATTTTCATAATTTTTAAATAATTTTAGTTAATAAATGGGCATTACGGGCTTTTAATTAATTTGTTCTCTAATTTGTGCTACTTCTCTAAGCAGCTGGTAACTCTCAGGCAAATACTGTAATACCAATTTTAAAATCATCCTATCATTTGTGTCTCTGGAAATCGATTCGAATAACTTAATTTGTTCTGCTAATGATGTTGCGACAGCATCGACATAAGCTTTATTTAAATTGTTGTCATTTTTTTCAATTTGTTCATATAAATCCCCTTTATTATCGGTATTTATACCTGCAACAACCACGAGCCTGTTATTGGCCATTCTCGTTACATCCTGTAACAAAAGATTTTGCTGATTTTGTAATCTCTTACCAATTTCCCCGATCTTACTTTCTGAACTTTCCTGTTGGGCAATCTGACTTTTCGCAATAATGGACTTACTAATATTTGCCGTCGCAATTAAAAAATAAGCTTCACTTTGTTCTTTGTCATTTTTTATAAAAACTTCGTTTTTTAAGCTGGTTTCTATCGGATTATTTTCTCTGCATGATGTACTGCATATTATAACGATCAATAAAAAAAGAACTCTCAAGATTTTTGTTTTTACTATGGGTTTTGCTTCCATCAATTACTTCATAAAGTATTACATTGCAAAGATGCTAACGAAATGAATATTTTACTTTACAGCATAAAAAAGAAACGTTATATAATTCCCATAATGGATTTATATAACGTTTTAAGGTGTGTTTTTTTGTAGGATTTACTCAGGGAGGAAAACGGTAAATTCTGAGCCTTTATCAGGTGTGCTGTCTGCTATAATGTAGCCCTTGTGATTGTCTGTTATTTTTTTACAGATGGCTAAACCAATTCCTGTTCCGGGATAATCTGTTTTGGAATGCAGACGTTGAAAGAGTACAAAAATGGTTTCTTTAAATTGTGGATCAAAACCCATTCCGTTATCCTTAAAAGTGATCTTATGAAATTTTCTGGTATTCTGATCCAGTAAACCGGGATAATCGGAAGAATTGATTTTTTCGCTTTCAATATGAATTTCAGGAATAGTATCCGGACGGCTGTATTTCAGGGAATTTCCGATCAGGTTTATAAAAAGCTGTTCGATCTGATAGGGAATAACAGACAGTTTAGGTAATTTAGAAACGGTGATTACCGCTTTTTTCTCGTCAATAATTTCCAGTAATTCCGATTTGGCGTTTTCGGCCAGTTCATTCAGATTGGACTTAATAAATTCTTTTTTGGTGGTGTTTGTTCTGGAGAATAAAAGCAAATCGTCAATTAAAACGCGCATTCTTTTGGCCGACACCTCAATTTTATAAAGATAATCTTTGGCACTGTCCGACATTCCTGCTTTTTCTGCCTCAGGAATTCGGGAAATGAAAGTCTGGATTTTTCGAAGCGGTTCCTGTAAATCATGACTTGCTACGTGATTGAAAGAAGCCAGTTCTTTATTGCTTTTTTCCAATTCATCATTACGTTCCTGAAGTTCTATATTCAATAAATGTTCATCCGTAATGTCAAAATTGATTCCGAGTAAAATTTTACTGCCTTGCTTGTCCGTTAGTAATTTTCCGGTTGATTTATAATATCTGATTTCACGATCGGCACGTAATACCTTATAATAGATAAAAGGTAAATGTTTTTTAGTGACAATCTCTTCCATAGAAGCAGCAATTGCTTCTTTGTCATCAGGATGTACAAAATCGAGAAAAGTTTCCTGAACGGGAACAAAAGCATTTGGCCGTACGCCCAGCAAACGATACTGGTTGTCGGAATAGTCAATTTTCTGGGTATCTAAATCCCATTGCCAGGTGCTGAATTTACCAATCGATTCGGATTCAGACATTAATCGGGAAGAGATCAGCAGTTTTTTATTAAAAACTTTAAGGCGCTGGATGTCTTTACTGATTTGTCGGTAGGCTAAGAGAATAAAAAGCAGGGCGGCAAGAAATAAGGAAATAGAGAAAACCGGACTCAGGGAAATCTCCTGATCATAAATTTTCAGTCTTCTGTCCAGGTATTTTTTTTCGATATCATTCATTTTATCGACCTGAAAACGAATGTTCTCCATCAGGATACGGCCACCAAACATATGATTGTCGAGTTTTCGCTTATCATATGTTTTGGGATCGCTGTATTTGAAGCAGTTTTCAAACGAAGTAAAACGCTGAATGATTAATTTGAATAATCTTCGAAGGTTTTCCTGTTGTACCGGATTATCGGCTGTAAGTTTTTTTAAAGTAATAAATGAAGTGTTGACCTTATCGCGCGAATAAATGTACGGAGCCAAAAAACGACTGTTGCGTGTTATGATATAACCGCGCTGTCCCGTTTCGGCATCTTTTATAGCTGACATTAATCTTTCTAACTGAATATTTATCTCATAGGTATGCATGGCCACCTTACTGGATGCATTCAGATCCTGGTTGTGCTTGTATCCAAGAGAAGAAAGAAATAACAGAATGAAAACTGCGATCACAAAAATAACTCTCAATGAGTTTGAAGAATTAAACTTGGGGAACAACTTCATGGGATGTTATTATTTTAGGCGCAACAAAAAGTTATCCCGGTTCAGACCGGAGGTGTGATAGTGCCAATTTAAGGTAACGACTTCATTAATAATTTTTTTCAGGGTATTAAAATCACTTGGTTTCTTGATATAAATATTGGCACCTTCAATAAAGGTGTCTTCTATATCTTCTTCTGAAGAGGAAGTAGAATAGATAGCAATAATTATATTTTTAAGATGCTCGGTTTTTTTGATTTCGATCAAACATTCTTTACCTGTTTTTTTTGGCATATTTAAATCCAGAAATAAAATATCCGGTAATTTAATATCCGGTGTCATCAGGTGTTCCATGAGCTGAAGACCGTCATGGACAAAAGTTACTTTGGTTTGAACTCTTACTTCTTCAAAGGCATCTTTAAAAAAAAGTCTGTCATCCTCATCGTCATCAGCGAGTAAAATGTGTAATGCGTTTTTTTGCATTGATTTTTCGGGTATTTGGGTTTTATTTTAAATTTTCTCTTCTCTTTTTAATAATCCTCTGAAAAGCCGATGGCGTTATTCCGGTGGTGTTTTTAAATTGTGTACTCAAATGGGCAACACTCGAGTAGTTCAGTAAAAAAGCAATTTCGGTCAGGCTCATTTCATTGACTAACATCAATTGTTTGGCTCTTTCTATTTTTTGTAAAATGATAAAATTCTCAATAGAGGAATAGGTTACTTCCGAAAATACATTCGATAGATAACCGTAACTGTGATTTAGTTTCTCTGCTAAAAAAACAGAACTCTTAAAGTTATTATTATCATCCATATAAACAAGTTCAATGATGGCATCCTTAATTTTCTGGACCAAAACACTTTTTTGATTTTCAACAACTTCAAAACCAAAAGGTGCCAGTTTGCTTTTTAAATTGTCAAGTCCTTCAATATCAAGGTTCTCATCCAATTCAATTTCGCCAAAGCCTAAGGTGCTGAAATTTAAGTTTTCTTCTTCCAGTTTTTCTTTCAGAAAAAGAGAACAAATCGTGTTGATATCGAACTTTATAAATAATTTCATAGGATTAAAATAGGGTTAAAGATAATTATTTTTTTTTTTGTTTTTACGGCTTATAGGTTTAAATATATTTATATTTTATGAAGTCATTATTTGACTTAACCAAAAAAATACCGTCTAAGGTTATAATTTAGACGGTATTTTCTCTGGGGTCAAAAAAGGTTTACAATTCTGATAACATTTGTTTAAACTCCTCTTTGGTTTTACCTAATTTTTGCTGCAGTTTTCCGTACATTTCGTCTTCTTTTCCTTCAGCATACATTAGATCATCATCTGTAAGATCGGCGTATTTTTGTTTCAATTTCCCTTTTAACTCGTTCCAGTTTCCTTTTATTTCTGTAGTATTCATGATATTTTGTTTTAATGATTAATAGTATTGTAAAATTGCAAATTAATCATCGGTTAGCTCTTATATCAATTTCTGAGAATGTTTTATAATTCACATTTGGTCTTTTAAGCCTGATAACGACGCAGGATCCAGGCCATTTTTTCGTGTTGCTGCAATAAACCGGTAATAAAATCGGCAGAACCTATGTCGTGATTGTCATTTTCAAAAGCCGGAATATACTCTCTGAATTCCGTTACCATTTGTTCGTGGTTTTCCAGCAATTCCTGCAGCATATGTTTTTGCGATGCATATTCTTGAGGGGATTCTTTCAGGGTTGAATTTTCAATAAATTCCTTCATTGTACCGATTGTTTTTTCACCCAGCTGACTGATACGCTCTGCTACTTCATCGATGTTGTTTTCTAAAAGCCTGTATTGGTCTTCAAACAATTTGTGCAGTTCCATAAAGCTGTTTCCTGAAATGTTCCAGTGAAATTTTCTGGTTTTCACGTATAATGTCATTTCGTTAGATAAAATCGTGGCTAATATGGTGGCACTTTTCTTTAAGTTTTTTGTTGTAATTCCAATGTTTGGGCTCATAATTGTTTGATTTCCGGTTCGTTCCAAAAATAGAATAGCGTTCCATTTTATTTCTTACATAATTTGTGGAAGATGTTACATGAATTCAATGTTTTGGTAACATCTTAATGAATCATTTATTGTAGTTTTGCCGCCGAATAAAACTAAAACCCAAAATTTGAATGAAAAAACAATTACTTATTTTATTACTTTTTACCGCCTCCCTTACCGTAAAAGCCCAATCCTACCTGGGTTATTTTCAGGACAATTACGCCGGTGTACAAAGTGTTCTATTTAATCCGGCTTCTATAGCCGATTCCCGTTTTAAAACGGATATTAATATATTTTCAGTAAGCGGATCGGTACAAAATGATTTGTATGGCGTTAATCTTTTTGATGTTTATAAAGATGGCTACGATTTAAATACCCAGGCCAAAAGAACTCCTTCTGATGCTAATAACGGTCAGGCTAATTTTGATGTTATGGGGCCTTCCTTTATGTTTAATATTGCTCCAAAACATACTCTGGCTGTATTTACAAGAGCCAGATCTGTAAGCAATGTCAGAAATGTAAACGGATATCTTATCGATCAGGTGAAAGACGGATTGGATCAATCCAGCAATTTTAACTACAATGCCGGGAATATAAACGGAGCTTCAAATACATGGGGCGAAGTTGGCATTTCTTATGCTGCCGTTTTATACCAGAAGAATCAGCATTTCCTGAAAGGGGGTTTAACGGCTAAGTATTTACAAGGCGGAGTAAACGGATATGTTCAGGGTAAAGATGTTAAAGTAACGTACGTTGAAAACACGACTAATCCGCAGGCGGGTGTTCTGGCATCGAGCGGCGAAATTACCATTGGGGCAAGCCAGGACTTTGAAGCCAACGAGGATTATGACTTTGATTCCGGTTCAAGAGGATTTGGTTTTGATTTCGGACTTGTGTACGAATGGAGACCTGATTATGAGCAATATGATTTAAGTAATGCCAAACCAGCCGATAATAATTTTAGGGACTTAAATAAATATAAAGTTCGTTTCGGATTGTCTGTTACAGACATTGGATCTATAGATTATAGAAATTCCAAACAGGATACCTATAATGTAACGGGTATTGTAACGCAACAGATGATTGATGATGCCGATAATTTATACGACTTTTTAAACGAGCATTATACAAAAACCTCAACTTCAAAAGGAGCGAAGACCAATTTGCCAACAGCGCTTCATGCAGATGTGGACTGGAATATGTACAAAAAATTCTATTTGAATCTGAATGGAGATATCAATATGGTGTCTGCCAACAAAGTAAACGCTTACGGTATTGCGGACAGAGTAAGCCTGACGCCGCGTTACGAGAGCAGATGGTTTAGTTATTATCTGCCAGTGACCTGGATGGAATATAGCGGAATGCAGGTTGGTTCCGGAATCAGAGTAGGAGCGTTCTTTATTGGTTCGGGTTCTATTGTGAGTAATTTAGTTTCTAAGGAATCTAAAGGAGCTGATTTTCATTTAGGAGTTAAGATTCCGGTATATGAAAAGAAATTTAAAGATACAGACGGAGACGGCGTTATCGATAAGGAAGATGCTTGTAAAAAAGTAGCCGGACCTGCAGAAAATAACGGTTGTCCTTGGCCGGATACGGATGGCGATAAAGTTTTTGATAAAGACGATGCCTGTCCTGATACAAAAGGTCCGGTAGAAAATAAAGGCTGTCCGTGGAAAGATACTGACGGAGATACTTTATTAGACAATGTTGATGCCTGTCCTGCAATTGCCGGTCCGGTAGAAAACAAAGGCTGCCCTTGGCCGGATACGGATAAAGACGGAGTTTTGGATAAAGACGATGCTTGTATCGATGTTCCGGGTCTGGCAGAAAACAAAGGTTGTCCGGTTTTAGATGCGGATAAAGATGGTATCAACGATAAGGAAGATGATTGTCCTTTATTGGCAGGTCCGATAGAAAACAAAGGTTGTCCGAAAGTTTCTAAAGCTACTTTAGAGCAATTGCGTGTAGAGGCAAAATCGATCTTTTTTACAACAGGAAAAGCGACTCTTAATGATGCCAGAAAAGGAGAAACATCAGGAAGATTAGACGCTATTAAAGAAATACTGAAAAATTATCCAAATGCTAAATTTGCGATCAACGGTCATACTGATAATGTTGGGAATGCAAAAGCCAATCAGAAATTATCGGAAGCCAGAGCAAAAGTAATTATGGATCTTCTGATTAGTAAAGGAGTAGATCCTGCTAATTTAACTTCTCAGGGATTTGGAGCTACAAAACCGGTTAAGTCAAACAAAACTGCTTCAGGAAGAGCTGAAAACAGAAGAACTGAAATTGTTTATTTAGGGAATTTGTAAACCTTACTGAATATAATACCAAAAAGCCATTCTTAATTGAGTGGCTTTTTTTATTTTTGCATACTTCTAAAAAAGAACTGCTTCTTACCAATCTGAAGGACTAAAAAATCAAGAATGACAACACAACAACTACACGAACAAATTCTTCTGAAAAAATCATTTTTATGCGTTGGACTGGATCCTGATTTAACGAAGATTCCACCTCATTTATTAGAAACCGAAGATCCTATTTTCGAATTCAATAAAGCCATAATCGATGCGACACACGATTTAACGGTGGGATACAAACCCAATACTGCTTTTTTTGAAGCGTATGGGATTAAAGGATGGCTTTCACTTCAGAAAACGATAAATTATATCAACGAAAAGTATCCTGATATTTTTACCATTGCCGATGCCAAACGCGGCGATATCGGAAACACTTCAAGCATGTATGCCAAAGCTTTTTTTGAAGATTTAAATTTTGACAGTGTAACCGTTGCACCTTATATGGGAAAAGATTCTGTAGAACCTTTCCTGGCTTTCGAGAATAAACATACGATTATGCTGGCGCTGACTTCAAACGAAGGTGCTTTCGATTTCCAGACCTTAACCACAAACGGAAAAGAACTGTACAAACAGGTTTTGGAAACTTCTAAAACATGGAAAAACAGCCAAAATCTAATGTATGTGGTAGGGGCTACCAAAGCCGAATACTTTGCAGATATCAGGAAAATTGTTCCGGACAGCTTCCTGCTGGTTCCCGGAATCGGTGCCCAGGGCGGAAGTTTATCGGAAGTTTGCAAATACGGAATGAATGATAAAATTGGTCTTTTGGTCAATTCTGCCAGAGCCATTATCTACGCTTCCAATGGAACTGATTTTGCAGCGAAAGCGAGAGAAGAAGCGTTGAAAGTACAACAGGAAATGGCATCGATTATTGGTGCTAAATAGTTTTTTTTGTTTAAGGTTTCAGGTTTCAGGTTGCTTTACTTTGAACATAATTTACACTAGGAATGCAAAGCAAAGCTTTGCGTTCCTAGTGTAAAACCTTGCGAACTTCGCGGTTAAATAACCTGAAACCTGAAACAAAGAAAACCTGAAACAAAAAAAAAGAAATGAAACAATTCGCAGATCAGCTTGGCACTTTGCATTCCTTTGAAACGGCACCAAAACGTATTATTTCTTTGGTTCCTTCCCAAACCGAATTATTATATGATTTAGGTTTAGAGGAAAAAATCATTGGCATAACCAAGTTCTGTGTGCATCCGTATCATTTAAAATCAACGAAGAAAGTGGTTGGCGGAACGAAGAAAATTCACTTTGAGAAAATAAAACTGTTACAGCCGGATATTATCATCTGTAATAAAGAAGAAAATACAGCTGAGATCGTAGCGCAGCTCAGTACCATCTGTCCGGTTTGGGTGACCAATATCGTAAGTCTCGAAGATAATTTTCAGATGATTTCAGATTTTGGACAAATCTTCAATTGCAGAACCGAAGCGCAAAAGTGGAACAACAAACTGGCTTTCGCCTTAAGCGATTTCAAAAAATACATAGCCGATATTCCGGTTAAAAAAGCAGCTTATTTTATCTGGAAAAATCCTTATATGGTGGCCGGAAAAGATACATATATCAATATGTTATTACAACTGAATCATTTTCAGAACATCTACGAAGACAAAGGACGCTATCCTGAAGTAGAACTCAAAAAGATGCGCCTGGAAGGCGATCCCGATTTGGTTTTTCTTTCGTCAGAACCTTATCCTTTTAAAGAAGAAGATGCTTTTGAAATAGGGCGTTTTACACATCACGCCAAAACAATCTTCGTAGACGGTGAAATGTTCTCCTGGCACGGAAGCCGGTTGCTAAAGGCTTTCCCGTATTTTAAATTACTGCACGAAAGATTAAAAAGTTAATTAAACGAACTTCTGAATTCTAAAGGCGAAAGATTGGTTTTGCTTTTGAATAATTTATTAAACGACTGCGGATATTCAAAACCCAATTGAAAAGCCGTTTCACTGACACTTAACGAAGTAGTGGTCAGCAGCTCTTTTGCTTTTGCTATAATTTTATCGTGAATATGGTGCTGTGTGCTCTGGCCTGTTAAGGAACGTAACATATCGCTTAAATAATTGGGGGACACATTCAACTCATCAGAGAGATACGCTACGGTGGGTAAACCTAATCTTTGTACTTTATCACTTTCAAAATAATCGGATAACAGATTTTCCAGTTTGCTTAAGAGCGAGTTATTGGCGTTTTTTCGGGTAATAAATTGTCGGTTGTAAAATCGGTTACAGTAATTAAGGAGCAATTCGATATGCGAAACCATCACATCCTGACTAAAGGCATCGATAGAAGAACGATATTCCTGCTCGATATTTTTCATAATTCCGGTAATCATGGTTTGTTCCTTTTCAGAAAGATGGAGTGCTTCACTCACGGCATAAGAAAAATAGCTGTACTCTTTTATCTTTTTCGCCAAAGCATAGTTTTGAATAAAATCGGGGTGAATGACCAACATGGCGCCATATACAGCACTGTCTGTGGTAACTTCGGTAGAAATTACTTGTCCCGGAGCCATAAAAGTCATTACTCCTTCATCAAAATCATAAAAATTTTGTCCGTATTTCATTTTTCCCGTAAAACCTTTTTTGATGCAGACGGTATAAAAAGAGTAGACCACACTTTTTAAATTATCATCAAAATGACAGGTAATCTTGCTCAAATCTACAAAACTTACTAAAGGATGTTCCGGTTTTGGAATTTTTAGCAGCGAATGCATTTCTGAAATCGAATGAATCGTATAGGGGGTGATGGCCTCTTTTTTCATAGCAAAATAGTTAAAGAAATAGGTGAAGAAATAATAAAGGAAAAGCTATCGTAAAGATAACTTTTCCTGATGATTTTTATTGATCAATTCCGGCCATATTGGCTTCGTCATATCTGGCGCCGGTTTGCGTACCAAGCGGAATAATATTTTCTAAACGTTTCATTTCATCTTCGGTCAGAACCATTTGGGCGGCAGCAATGTTTTGTTCGACGTATTTTACCCGTTTAGTTCCCGGAATTGCGAGGATATTTTTAGTAGCAATCCACGAAAGAGCAAGCTGAGAGGCTGTAATTTGTTTTTCATGCGCTAATTTTTGTATCTCGTTTACTAATTCAATGTTTTTCTGAAATTGCTCTCCCTGAAAACGCGGGATGCTTTTTCTGAAATCATTGTCAGGAAAATCATCCGGGCTTTTAATGTCTCCGGAAATAAAACCTCTTCCCAGCGGCGAATACGCTACAAATCCAATTCCTAATTCTTTCAGTGTATCCAGAATACCAAACTCCTCAACACTTCTTTCGAATAGAGAATATTCTGTTTGTACCGCTGTTAAAGGATGAATTTGATGTGCTTTACGAATCGTTTCCGATGAAACTTCAGAAAGTCCGATATACCCTATTTTACCTTCTTTTACCAAATCGGACATTGCTTCAACTGTTTCTTCAATCGGAGTATTAGGATCGAGGCGGTGTAAATAGTACAAATCGATATAGTCGGTTCCTAAGTTTTTCAGGGAACGTTCTACGGCTTTTTTCACATATTCTTTTTTACCATTAAATTGCCAGGTAAGTTGTTCGTTATCGTCAATTTCATACCCAAATTTTGTGGCGATGGTATAGGCGTTTCGATTGCCTTTTATGGCTTTTGCAATCAGTCTTTCGTTGTGTAGCGGACCATATAAATCTGCTGTATCGAGAAAAGTACCACCTAATTCGAGCGAACGGTGAATAGTGGCTATTGCTTCTGTTTCATCGGCTTTCCCGTAAATATCCATTCCGGCAATCTGCGTCATACCCATGCAGCCCAGACCAATATTAGGAACAATAAGGCCCTGATTTCCTAATTTAAATTTTTGTATTGTACTCATAATTGCTGTTTTAAATTTTTAGATCGAAAAGTAATACAGCAAAGATCTTACAACAATAGTTTTGTGAAGTATCTGAATCTCGTTTAGTTGTATCCAAAATGAGGAAAGTTGGATTGTGTATTGAACCGCAAGTCACGTAAAGGTTTTTTTTCATAGCAGGTTTTTTTTAAACGCAAAGCTATGTGATATAAACCTTGCGAACTTTGCGGTTAAATCTCGTAAAGTATTGCAACCTGAAACTTTAAACCTGAAACAAAAAAACAAAAACTCATACAAAAAAAGAATGCCGGCATCTCGAAGACGCCGGCATCATTTAACTAACCAAAACCAAAATAATAAATAACCAGTTTATTACATTACAAAGATCAGACATATATGAATCGTAAGCTGTTAAGGTTTTGTTATTACTTTGTTGGACATAAGTTAAGATTTTTCGATCTGTCCGTTTGAGTAATCTGTAGCATTAAATTACTTTTGATTATTAAAATATAATAACAATCAAATTTTCTTATGAATATCGAAAGGCTTTTTGTTTTCGGTTGGTAAAATGCTAAATGTCAGTATTCTAGATTCTTGTAAAAATTAACAATTGCAGTAAGAAGACTGTTTAAAATGGATGAGATCCGAGAGGTTTTTGAGGTTAGGTACAAAGGTTCAGAGATGCAAAGGTTCAAAGGTTTTTACAATAAACCCGACAGGTTTTAAAAACCTGTCGGGTTTGTTTTATTAAGTTGCCCGTTAAATTTTCTAAGAGAAAACAACTGTTTTATTACTATACACCATCGTCTTGCGTTCTGCATGAAGTTTGATTGCACGTGCCAGTACAATTCGTTCCAGGTCACGTCCTTTCATGATAAAATCTTCAACGGAATGAATATGGGAAACCCTGGCAATATCCTGTTCAATGATTGGACCTTCATCTAATTCTTCCGTCACATAATGACTGGTGGCACCAATAATTTTCACACCACGTTTAAAAGCCGAATGATAGGGTTTAGCACCCGGAAAGGCAGGTAAAAACGAATGGTGGATATTGATAATTTTATTTTCGTAAAGCGAAATCAATTTTGGGGTGATAATCTGCATATAGCGCGCCAAAACGATAAAATTAATCTGATACCGGTTCAGTAATTCAATTTGCTTCGCTTCACCTTCTTCTTTATTGTCTTTTGTAAACGGTACACAATGAAACGGAATATCAAAACGTTCTGCAATCGATCGTAAGTCGTTATGATTACTAATGATTACCGGAATTTCAACATTGAGTTCATCGGCACTGTAACGCCCCAGAATATCAAACAAACAATGATCGTATTTAGATACAAACAAAGCCATTTTAGGCTTTTGCTCCTGATTATACAAATCCCAGGACATATTAAAATCGGTAGCAATGGTTTCCTGGAACTCTTTTTTTATCGCATCGATACTGCTGCTGTAATTGGCAAATTCACATTCGAGACGCATAAAAAAAACGTTTTGCTCCACATCAACATGCTGATCGATATAAATAATATTTCCTTCCACTTTGGCGATAAAGGTAGTAATTGCAGCAATAATTCCTTTTTGGTCTTTGCAGTGAATCAGAATCGTTATTTTTTGCATTTTTCTGGTTGTTTTTTTGTTTTTATTTTTTAACCGCAAAGTTCGCAATGCCCATAGCTATCGATATACGCTGGGAGCGCAAAGTTTTAAAACCTTTGCACCTCTGAACCTCTGAACCTTTGCAACTTTGCAACTTTGCAACTCTTCAGCTAAAAAATTATTTCCCGTCCTGCATGGCAAAAACACTTTTTAATAAAGGGGTTGTTCTTGCGCTAATATTATTACGGATTTCTTTTTCTTCAACGGCAATCATTTTAAAAACACCCACCAAAGCCTTATTGGTCGTGTAATCAGTCAGATCCGGATTTACTTTTTTAACCAACGGAATAGTGTTGTATTTGTTGATAATCTTAGACCATACCACATCGGCACCTACTTTTTCGAAAGAGCTTTTGATCACCGGATTAAATTTTCCGTACAAAGCTGTTGTTGTACTGTTTTGCAAGTAGCTGGTTGCAGCACTGTCGTTTCCAAGCAAAATATTTTTAGCATCTGTAAAAGACATATTTTTTACTGCCGAAACAAATATCGGGGTTGCTTCTTTTACGGCATCTTCTGCTGCGCGGTTCAACACTTTGATCCCTTCATCGGCAAGAGAGCTTAATCCTATTTTTCGTAAAGTAGCATCCACTTTTTGAAGTTCTTCCGGCATTAAGATTTTTACGGCTTCATTTTTGTAAAAACCGTCAACAGCGGTCAGTTTGCTTACCTGTTGTGTAATTCCTTTATTTAAAGCTTCTTTTAAACCGGAAGCAATATCAACGCCGCCAACTCCAATTCCGGGAATCTGTGAAGATAATTGTGGTAGTTGGTTTAATGTTTGTTGTACCTGGGCACATGAAGTAAGCGAAAATGCAAATGCCAGAATGATGATCTTTTTCATTTATTGGGGATTTATTAAGTTTCAAAAATACTACTTATTCAAAAACAAAGCCACAATTTTATTTCAGCAGCAGAAACAATTTGTTTTAGAATTAACATTACTAAGCAGATTTCTGTTTTTTGTACAGAATGTCGGTAAAACGGAGCGTTTTTTTTAAGGCCAATACATTCTCACATTGTATTCCCAATAAGTTTTGCTTGAAATATAAGCAGGCTCTTTTTCTGATAAGGGAAGATTATTAGTGTCAAACAATTTAATTCTGATGATTTGCTCTTTGCTATCGTCTTTCAGATCGATATTTCCTTCAGCATCGTCTATCAATTTCTTTTTTTGGAGATATTCGTTTTTTTTCTCTACTATAAATTGCACTACGGCTTCATTTTGAGATTCTCTTTCACCGGCCCGTTTTCCCTGCAGATCGAAAGTTTCTATTTTTTGCAGATAATTATTTTGATAAGAGAACAATTGAAAAGCAATACCGCCATGTTGTATTTGAAGTCTATGATTCAATAATCGAAAACGGAGCACCTGATTTTTAGGATTGGTATATTCCAGCGACCCATTTCCTTCCGCATCGATGGTACTGGATAAAAGTTTATTGGGTTTTGAAAATTGTGCAATTCGTTCGGTATGGGTATGATATCGTGCATCAGATTGTGCTGATCCTAAAATAGTGTTCAGTAGGGCAATACATAAAAGTAATAATGATTTCATAGGATGTTATTTTAAATTGCGGATCGTTAATTAAATCCGCCTTCAATGTTTTTTCTGCCGGTGCGTTTGATTTCATTTTTAGTGAAAGTAAAGATAGATTCTTCAGTCCATTTCCATGTATGTTTTGCATTAAAATCGAAACCAACGGCACTGTACGTGATGGTAATAGTATTATCAACGGTAAGCATGCGGAGTTCGATAAAACTGTCCTGAATATTGGCCGAAGCGGGCGTTCTTTTGCAAGTCTGTAAATCTTCAAGAATTTTTTGATCTCCTTTAAACCATTCTCTTAAAAAAGACAAATGTTTCTCCGAACACTGATACCCCAGATCAAGAGCTGCGAGTAATTTACATTTTAAATTACTTTCGTCAGTTTTTTTATCCCCGTCCCAGTCACAATCATTGCCTACAAAAGTCGTAATATATCCCAAAGCGGCACGTTGCTGCTGGGTTATGGTTTTAAGATAACTTTCATTTATATGGAAAGTATCATTTTCCAGCCAGAATATTTTAACATCCTGGTCTGAAAGTATCGGAGCGTAAGATTTCTTATGTAAAGGAAGAACCTGATGCCTCAATGATGTTTTAGAAAAAGAAGCAGCATTAAGACTTAAAAAGAGGAGCAGGGCGAGAAAGTGTGTATTCATAAATTGAAAGTGATCTGAATGTTGTAATTTTATTTCTCCAGTAAATTAATTTCTTTTTCTGTGGCATTAATGTAAACAGACAATTCATCATACGTCCATCTTACTTTTTTATGTGCTGTTACAAATAAAATACCGGTTCCTTTAGGCCCTTTTATCGGAATTTCCAGATCACATTCCCCTGTATTATTACTCACATTAATACTTCCGGAAGGCATTCCGTCCGTTTCAACAGGACTGCCTAATTGCTGCACCACTACTTTGTTTTGTGTCACCTGATGCATCGCGTCTTTATAAACATCAGAATCTTTCATTAACGAAGTGACTCCGAAAAAAATTCCTGCTATAAAAAGTCCAAGAAGGACAATAAGGCTTAAACATCCGGTTGGAACAAACCATTTCCAGTTTCTGTCCCACCAATTTTTTTTAACTTCAGTATGATTTTCTTCCATAATAAAAAAAGGGTAATTTTAAATTTGAGTTTAGTACCTGAAAGATATTCTTTTTTCTTTCAAATTCTAAATCAAACCTAAAATTACCCGGTAAAAAACTTAAATATCAGTTTTAAAAAAATCTATATACTAATTGTTAAACGCCATAGATTCCTGAAACATGATTTTGTTCAAATCATTATCTTTTTCATAGACATCCTGAAAAAAGCTTATTTCGCCTGATTCATTTACCCATGAAGTAAAATAACAAATATAAATTGGTACTTTGTTTGGTAATTTAAATGTAATTTCCTCTTTACCTTCCATTGCTGTGTCTATTCTGTCAGCAGTCCATTCCGGATACTCTTTCAGCATGGCAATGGCCAGGTTTTTAGCCTCTTTTACATTGATACAACCGTGACTGAACGTTCTTTTTTCAAAGTCAAACAATGTTTTCGCCGGTGTATCGTGCATGTAAATATCTTCCGGATTCGGGAAAATAAATTTCACTAATCCAAGAGAGTTTTCAGGGCCTGGTTTTTGTCTCACCTGACCGTTTTTCATCTCCATATTATGTTCTGCCAGATAATTAGGATCAGAGGCTATTTTTGATTTCAGTTCATTATCCACAATACTTTGCGGAATGGTCCAGTACGGACTGAAAACGATTTTATCAATATTTCCGCTAAAGATGGATGTTTTGGTCAATGCCGAACCCACAAAAACACGTGATGCCAATTCTGTTTTTCCGTTTTTCACATACACCAATTCAAAAGAAGGAACATTCACCATAATATATTCTTTGTCTTTCACCAATTTTGGAGAAATCCAGCGACAACGTTCCATATTCACAGACAGTGTTGTTATTTTATCGGCTATTGGCGTATTCATGTCTTTAATATGTTCCTCACCTAAAATATAGTTGGGTTTAAAGCCATTTCTTAATTTGTATTTCATCACGGCATCCATCATTTCACGATCGTATATATCGCTTTTAGAATCGTTTTCTAAATCTCCCATTACAAACAGGCGGTTTCTGACCTGGGCAATTGTTTTGAAAACAGCATCGGGACGTAAATCTTTATAGGGAGTTGCCGTTTCAATAGGCGTCCATGTACCGTCTTTTTCAATTTGTCTGTATTTTTCCAACGCACCTTGTAATTTATAATACTGATCAAAAAGCAATTCGTCATTTTTCTCCAATAAAGCAGGGTTTACAATAAGAGAATCTAATAAAGTCTCGTAAGACAATTGTTTTTTAGGCAGCATCCAGCCCGTCTTTTTTACCGTTTCGGCATCAAGTCCTTCATAAACCTGGCTCATATAAATAATGTAGGCGGCACTTAACAAAAGATCTGAATCTGATTTTGATGGTCTTTCTTTACTTTTTGTGTTAAAGATTTTATCAATTTCATTTTCATAAGGAATTTCAATTTCCAGTCCTTCCTCATGTGTCAGTTTTAGTTTTTGGTGCAATAGTTTACCAAATTCGTTAATTTTATTGTCTTCATACCAAATAGACTCGTAAGATCTGTTTTGGTACAGGGCGGCTATTTTATTTTGGTATTTTTTTAAATCGGTATAGCGTTTAAAAAAATCATTCAGGACGTCATTATCTATCACTGGATCAGAATCATGTACGACTTCAAAATAAAATTCTTCTGATTTTTTACTCTCTGCAAAATCATTTTTTATCGAATCAAAAGAACAAGTTGTAAATCCGATCAATAGAATTACGGCGATTGGATATAATGTTTTCATTGTATTAAATTTTTACGTTTCTACTTACTAAGTATGAAAAGTATCGGGTAAAAATTTGGGGCATTTCTACACTGCTAAATTACTTTAGTTACTTGAGGAGCAAGTTGTTATATTTTATTTAAATGTTGCGAAATTTCCATGTCCTATAAGCTTGTACGTAATAAATACAGCGATGGTTTAAATTGTTACCCTTATAATGAAAAAAAACGTATTTTTTTTGTTAACATAAAGCTATCGTAGTGATCGAATATTAAAATATTTTGTAAATTGCTCCCTTAAAATTATCATATTCATAAAATGGAACAACAAAAACCATATAATCCTAAAAATAAAGTAAGAATTGTCACAGCTGCCTCACTGTTTGACGGACATGATGCTGCAATTAATATTATGCGACGCATTATTCAGTCAACGGGTGTAGAAGTAATTCACCTGGGTCATGACCGAAGTGTTGAAGAAGTGGTCAATACCGCCATTCAGGAAGATGCCAATGCGATTGCCATGACATCGTATCAGGGTGGACATAATGAATACTTTAAATATATGTATGATCTGCTTCAGGAAAAAGGAGCCGGACACATCAAGATTTTTGGAGGCGGGGGCGGAGTCATCCTGCCAAGCGAGATTTCAGAACTGCATGAATATGGTATTACCAGAATTTACTCTCCCGATGATGGCCGTTCTATGGGGCTACAAGGAATGATTAACGATCTGGTAGAACGTTCCGATTATCCGATTGGAGACCAACTAAACGGAGAGATTGATCATATAGAAAATAAAATTCCAACCGCAATTGCCCGTTTGATTTCGGCAGCAGAGAATTTTCCCGAAATTGCAAAACCGGTTTTCGATCAGATTCATACCAATAACGCCGATTCTAAAATTCCGGTTTTAGGAATCACCGGAACAGGTGGAGCCGGAAAGTCCTCTTTGGTAGATGAACTGGTTCGTCGATTTTTAATTGATTTCCCTGAAAAAACAATCGGGTTAATCTCTGTCGATCCATCCAAAAGAAAAACAGGAGGAGCATTGTTAGGAGACCGAATCCGTATGAATGCTATTAATAATCCTCGCGTTTATATGCGTTCATTGGCGACACGTCAGTCCAATCTGGCTTTGTCTAAATATGTAGCCGAAGCGATTCAGGTTTTGAAAGCCGCTAAATACGATTTGATTATTCTGGAAACTTCCGGAATCGGACAATCGGATACCGAAATCATGGATCATTCCGATGTTTCTTTATATGTAATGACACCTGAGTTTGGTGCGGCGACACAATTAGAGAAAATCGACATGCTTGATTTTGCTGATCTCGTAGCGTTGAATAAATTTGATAAAAGAGGAGCGTTAGACGCCATTCGGGATGTCAAAAAACAATACCAGCGCAATCACAATCTTTGGGATAAAAATCCGGACGAGATGCCGGTTTTCGGAACCATTGCCTCGCAGTTTAACGATCCGGGAATGAATACGCTGTACAAAGCGATTATGGATAAAATCGTCGAAAAAACGGAATCCAGCCTGCATTCGACTTTTGAAATTACGCGTGAAATGAGCGAGAAAATCTTCGTGATTCCGCCACACCGTACGCGTTATTTATCTGAAATTGCCGAGAGCAACAGAGGGTATGATGAAATTGCCCTTTCACAGCAAAAAGTCGCACAGAAACTCTACGGAATTTTTAAAACCATAGAATCGGTTTCCGGAAAAGTACCGCAAATTACCAAAGCCGGAATCGATGACTCGACTGTCCTTCCGGGCGGAGTCGAGGAACATGACGAAAACAGAATCTTCCTAAATCTTTTACTGAATCAGTTCGATAAAGTAAAAATGGATTTAGATCCGTACAATTGGGAAATTATCCTGAATTGGGACGAAAAAGTAAACAAATACAAAAATCCGGTATACTCGTTTAAAGTTCGTGATAAGGAAATCAAAATCGCCACCCATACCGAGAGTTTATCGCACCTGCAAATACCAAAAATTGCTTTACCTAAATATGAGGCGTGGGGCGATATCCTGCGTTGGAACTTACAGGAAAATGTACCGGGTGAATTTCCTTTTGCCTCAGGATTGTATCCGTTTAAGCGTGAAGGCGAAGATCCGTCCAGAATGTTTGCAGGAGAAGGCGGACCGGAAAGAACCAACAAACGTTTTCACTACGTAAGTGCGGGCTTGCCTGCAAAACGACTTTCAACTGCTTTTGACAGTGTGACTTTATACGGAAATGATCCGGATATTCGTCCTGATATTTACGGGAAAATCGGGAATGCCGGAGTTTCCATCTGCTGTCTGGACGATGCCAAAAAACTGTATTCCGGTTTTGATCTCGTGCATGCTATGACTTCGGTAAGTATGACCATCAACGGACCGGCACCTATGCTGTTAGGTTTCTTTATGAATGCCGCAATCGATCAGCAATGTGAGTACTATATTAAGGAGAACGAATTAGAAAAAGAAGTTGATGCTAAAATCAACCAGATCTACAAAGCCAAAGGTTTGGAACGCCCGAGATACCAGGGCGATTTACCGGAAGGAAACAATGGTTTAGGTTTAATGCTTTTGGGGGTTACCGGAGATGAGGTTTTGCCTTCGGAAGTATATAACGAAATCAAAGTCAGAACGCTGTCACAAGTTCGAGGAACGGTTCAGGCTGATATCCTGAAAGAAGATCAGGCACAAAACACCTGTATTTTCTCAACAGAGTTTGCGTTGCGATTGATGGGCGATGTTCAGGAATATTTTATTACCCAAAACGTTCGTAACTTTTATTCGGTTTCGATTTCAGGGTACCATATTGCCGAGGCAGGAGCCAACCCGATTACACAATTGGCCTTTACGCTTTCGAATGGTTTCACTTACGTGGAATATTATTTGAGCCGTGGCATGAGCATCAACGATTTCGGACCAAACTTATCGTTCTTCTTCTCGAACGGAGTAGATCCTGAATATTCGGTAATTGGTCGTGTGGCACGTAAAATCTGGGCGAAAGCCATGAAAAACAAATACGGCGCGAACGAAAGAGCTCAAATGCTGAAATACCATATTCAGACTTCCGGACGTTCGTTACACGCACAGGAAATTGATTTTAATGATATCAGAACCACTTTGCAGGCTTTGTATGCGATTTACGACAACTGTAATTCCCTGCACACGAATGCTTACGACGAAGCGATTACCACACCAACCGAAGAATCAGTGCGCAGAGCCATGGCGATTCAGTTGATTATCAATAAAGAATTAGGACTGGCGAAAAACGAAAACCCGATTCAGGGATCGTTTATCATCGAAGAATTAACCGATTTGGTAGAAGCAGCCGTTCTGCAGGAATTCGACCGCATCACAGAACGTGGCGGTGTTCTTGGGGCCATGGAAACCATGTACCAGCGTTCTAAAATCCAGGAAGAAAGTTTGTATTACGAAACCCTGAAACACAACGGAGATTTCCCAATTGTGGGTGTCAACACCTTCCTGAGTTCAAAAGGTTCACCAACGGTAATTCCGGCAGAAGTCATTCGCGCCACCGAAGAAGAAAAACAATATCAGATTACGATGCTCGATAACCTGCATCAGTTTCACGAAGCAAAAGTAAACGAGCACTTAAACAAACTACAGGAAGCCGCGATTAAAAACGAAAACTTATTCGCCCATTTAATGGAAGCTACAAAGGTTTGTTCGCTCGGTCAGATTACTTCAGCCTTGTTTGAAGTGGGCGGGCAGTATAGAAGGAATATGTAGAATTTATTTTTTTATAGATTTAAGGAAACCTCTCAGATAATGGGAGGTTTTTTGTTGTAAAAAGAAATAATTGGAACGGAATATAGTGACGGGTACAAAGTCAGGAGACTTCGCACCGCAATTGCGGACAATTAGTCGAGCAATTATTGTAAATAAAATCAAGAATAAAACAACAATATTCCAAACCGTTTGTCATTTCGACGAAGGAGAAATCTTCGCAAGAAACTCCGCAACAGGACATGCTCAACACGTGGAGATTTCTCCTTCGTCGAAATGACAATATTGTGGTTGTTCTATCGGATTACCTCGGCTCTGCGAAGTCTCCTGACTTCGTACACGCTCCAATAATCCACAAAGCGAATAAAAAAATAATTGGAACGGAATATAGTGACGGGTACGAAGTCTGGAGACTTCGCACAGCAATTGCGAATGCTTAATTGAGCAGTGATTGTAAACAATAAAATCCCACATTGTTTGTCATTTCGACGAAGGAGAAATCTTCGCAAGAAACTCCGCAACAGGACATGCTCAACACGTGGAGATTTCTCCTTCGTCGAAATGACAATATCGTGGTTGTGCTTACTGAGTAATCCCTTTGCTTGTTCAACTAGGTTTTAGCGTGTAAAAATATAGAGTAGCTGGTTTTCATTATAAGTAAAATCTTATATTTGCAAAACACTGCAGAAAACGAATGGATTTCTACTGTACCAAATTATTTTTAGTCGTAGGGTACCGCTTTAAATATCTTTTTACATCTTGCCAGTTATTACACTTAATTATTATCTTTGAATTATGAGCACACTAACAAAACCAAACCACATAGGGCGAAAAATCAGCCGTATTCGTGAACTTCGTGATATGAAGCAGGAAGCTTTGGCGCAAGCTTTAGGAACCAACCAACAGGCTGTATCTATTATAGAAAATAGTGAAACGATTGATGAGGAAAAATTGATTGAAGTAGCAAAAGCACTGGGTGTAACGGTGGAAGCTATTAAGAATTTCTCAGAAGAAGGAGTTATTAACTATTTTAATACTTTTCACGATTCTGGGAATAATAGTTTTGGCGATAATAATGTTCTTACTTTTAATCCGTTAGATAAATTAATGGAAACAGTAGAGGAGAACAAAAAATTGTACGAACGTTTACTGCAATCTGAAAAAGATAAAATCGAATATTTAGAAAAATTACTACATCAGAAATAAAGATATTAAACCAAAAACCTTTCAGAAATGAAAGGTTTTTTTATTTTAGTGTTATGAAAAACGCGGTCTATTCTATTCTCTTTCTTTTGGTTACGGTTTTTGGTTATCCGCAGGACAAGCCATTGTTGCCAACGGGCATTATTATCGATTCGGTAAAAGTGGCAACTGCTCCAACAGAATCGTATGCCCTATATTTCCCTAAAAAATACGATGGTAAAACGCCATTGGCAGCGGTTTTTATTTTCGAACCGGCTGCGAGGGGTAAAGAAGGAATTGCGCCCTTTATTCCGGCAGCAGAAACGTACCAGTATATTTTGGTATGCTCGAATAAGTTAAAAAACGGATCCATTCAAAACAATATTGCGATCGCCAACCGATTGTTTGATGCCGTATTGGAAAACTATACCGTTGATACTGCGCAACTGTATATCGCCGGTTTTTCGGGTGGTGCACGATTGGCCAGTTATTTCGGGATCTCCACGGGCGCTTTCCAGGGGGTTATTGCTTGTGGCGCTTCTTTTAATGATATGGATAAGTTTATACCGCCTTCTAATAATTTCTCCTATGTGGGTATGGTGGGAGACAGGGATATGAATTATCAGGAAATGACAGCTAACAAAGCGTGGCTGGACAACGCAAAAATTATAAACACGCTTTTTATAGTGCATGACGAACATGTCTGGCCAAAACCGTCTGAAATGCTCCGCGCCTTTGAATGGCTCGAAATTCAGGCCTACAGGAAAAATATAAGACCCAAAAACGATTCTATTCTGAAAAGAATTTATGAAGCTAATTTGCGAATTGCCGATAGTTTAAGGACGAATAACGAACTGGTGCTTTCGGTGAATGCCTATGAAAGAGGAATTACTTTTTTGAATACAACGGATGACAATTTTCTAAGAGCTCAGATTGCCGAAATCAAAAAATCCAAAGCGTACAAAGAGGAAACAGCAAAAACAGAAAAGATAAAGGTTTTAGAAAACGAAATTTTAGATAAACTCTGGCATCGTTTTGACCAGGAATTAAAACCGGCTAAGCTTACTACTAATTTTAAGTTCTGGAAATCTGAAATTAACGAGCTGAATGTGATGAAAGCAGACGACAAAAATCCGTTAGCCCAAAATATGGCTATCCGGATATTAAACTGGTTTCAGGTTTCGGTTTATGAAACCGGGCAGGAAAATAAACGAAACCAGCAAAATGAGAAGTTTGCGTATTGTCAGGAATTGTATAAAATGATTACGGAAACTAATTAAAGAAAAAAGTTGTGGCTGTGACAAAATAAAAATAAATTAATTTTTGTCACAACTTTTTTTCTGACAGTAATTATTATCTTGCTTAAAAAATAACAGCCTATATGTCAAAAAGTATAAAACATTTATTTACAATTTTAGTTGTCGGAATTTGTCTGGCTTCCTGCAGCAGTGCTGATGAGGACGCACCAGATACAAATACAGATCCTTTGGTGAAACAAATAAAGTTTGAGGGAGCTCATTTGGATTTCAGTCCTCTTTCTTCAGAGGTAAACTTTAATTTTGAATATGATAGCAGTAATAGATTAACCAAAAAAATTGGTGGTTATTTACCACTTCCTCCTGAAACCTTTTTTGATGCATTTTTTACAGATAAGGCATATACATCTTTGGTGTACAGCACTAATAAGGTTACCGTTGAAAATTTTTATGATTCGGATATTTATGCAGTAGCTAAAGGAACCATTTATTATACCTTAAACAGTGCTAATCTGATTGCCGAAAAAGAAGTACCCAACAGGATCGCTATTAATTCCAGAAAGCAGGTTTATAAATATGCAGAAGGAAAACTTACAGAGGTGATAACCACCTATCCTAATATGACCTACTATCCGGAGGATCCAACCGATTATATACTGACATTCTCTGAAAAATTCTACTACGATGCCAATAATAACTTAGCGAAGACAGAATATACAGAGTTGCATAATGGAAAGAGCGAAGGCGAGAAAATCGTAAGGACTTTTGAAGATTATGATACTTCTTATAATCCGTTTAAGAGGATGCAATTATTAGAGGAATATTTTTATCGTTCGCTTTCCAGAAATAATTTCAGAAAATATACCGAGACTTTATATTACTACGACAATGTTTCAACAAAAGAAACGGGCTGGACATTTGTTTATGATGCTCAGGGGAATATTATAGTTAATTAGTAATAAACTCTAATAATAAAAAAAGACAGCTCTTGAAAAGCTGTCTTTTTTACGTTTTCGTTAAAACCAAAAATTAACGACGGAATGCCGGACTTTCGTTTACAGATTCGTCAAGTTTACTTGTTTTTGATTTTTTAGCTGAAACGGTGATTTCATGCTTTGCAATTTTGCCATTTTCATTAACTTCCAAAGTATAAGTTCCAGCCGGGTAAGCTTCTAAACTTAATGTTTTTGAAATTTCTAATTTATCTGCAACAGATGTTCCTGTGTACAATAAATTATTATTTACGTCGAAGATTGAAAAACTTGATTTTTCAACGGTGTTTAAAGTAAAGCTGATTACTTTTCCGTTACCGGTTTTTATATACAAGATATAATCCCCTTTTCCATCAATTGCGTAGGTTAAAACAGTTGTTAAAAATACGGCTACAACTAGGCCAAATTTGGTAAATTTTGTCATGTTTTTTTTAAATTTTAGTATTAATCGTGGTTGCGCAAAACTAGAAAAAGAAATTGAATTTTATGCAAAAAAATATCTTTTTTACAGACATAAGTTGCTGAATTAAAACTCTTTCTGTGTTTTGTCTGAACTATGTACGCAATTGCTGGGCTCTTGGATGTTTTTAAAGTGATTTTTTTTAATACTTTAAAAGACAGCTCTTTAAAATTATTAAGAATAATTTTTCAATTGAAAAATAACGATGATCGTTTAGTGGAATTTGAGCATAAAAAAACAGCTCAATAACCACAAAGAGCTGTTCTTAAAACAATCAGTTTTTACTTTACTAACTATCTAACCTCATTTTTATACTATGCGGGTATAAAATTTTTAGCGCGCTGCTACACTGCTGTTTTTAGCACTAAAACCAGCTTTGTAAACCGATGAAACTGCCTTTTTTGATAAAACAGATGTTTCGTCAGTGATGGTAATTTCATGTCTCACTTTTTTTACATTATCTTCTACTTCTAAGAAGTACGTTCCCTCAGGAAATTCTTCTAAACTAAAAGTTCTCAAAATTCCATCTTTACCCGAAGCGCTTTCAGAATAAATTAGAGTACCTTCTTTGTCATAAATCGCTAAGTTTGCTTTTTTAACCTGGTTAAGGGCAAACGTAATTAGTTTTCCATTCGCTTTTAATACATGAAGATTAAAATCCTCATTCCCGTCGATTGCATAAGAGCTTGTTCCTGCAAAAAGCACTGCACATACTAAACTTAATTTTAAACTTGTTTTCATGATTTTCGTTTTTAAATTAATAGTTCTAATTCTCTGATGCTAAATTACTTATATCTTACAGAATCCTGCACAACTCTATTGGCTGATTTCGATGCTGTATTCTCATTTACGAAACCGTTATAGGTTAAAATTTAAATTATATTTATCGTTTTAGTTAATTAGCTTGTTATTTTTCAATGTTTTGTTTGAATTAAGAAAATGTAAATTTACCTGTGGTTCTTACAAAAAAAATACCATTGTAAAATTTAACCGCAAGGGCCGCAATGAAATAAAACGCAAAGTTCGCAAAGCTTATCATTATTAAACTTTTACGAACTTTGCGTTAACCCTGGCGCCTTTTGCGGTTAAAAAAAAGGCATAAAAAAAACAGCTCAATAACCACAAAGAGCTGTTTTAAAAAACAATTGAATGTTTTTAAACTTTACTAACTATCTAACCTCATTTTTATACTGTATGCGAGTATAAACTTTTCTAGCGCGTTGCTACGCTTGTATTTTTAGCAGAATCTGCTTTATAAATTGAAGAAACTGCTTTTGTAGATAAAACAGATGTTTCATCAGTAACAGTAATTTCATGTCTTACTTTTTTTGCATTGTCTTGCACTTCTAAGAAGTAAGTTCCTGCCGGAAATTCTTCTAAGCTGAAAGTTCTAAGAATCCCGTCTTTACCTGAAGCACTTTCAGAATAAAGTAAAGTTCCGTTTGTATCATATATAGCAAGGTTTGCTTTTTTAACCTGATTAAGAGCAAATGTTATTAGTTTACCATTTCCTTTTAATACATGAAGATTAAAGTCTTCATTCCCGTCAATTGCATAAGTGCTCATTCCTGTAAAAAGTACTGCACATACTATACTAAGTTTTAAAATCTTTTTCATGGCTTTATTTTTTTAAATTGTTGTTCTTATTTGTTGATGCTAAATTACTTCAACAATACATTTTTTATCACAACTCTATTTGCCAATTTATATGCTATATTCTCATTTACGAAACCGTTATAGGTTAAAATTTGAATTATTTGAGGTGTTTTTGTTAATTCGGCTAATATTTTTCAATGTTTTTTAAAAAATGAAGTTCCTTAAAATTTTCTGTTTTTCTTACAATTATGTGATATGCACATAAAAACACCCAAATAAATACGATTTATAAAAAAATAAGCAGGAAAAAAAATGAGACCTCAAAAAAAGGACAGTTTTGCCGATAATTCACAATTGAATAATTTAGAAATTATATGCTTTATTCTCAATTGCGAAACCGTTATAGGTTAAAATTTGAATTATTTTAGGTAATTTTGTTAAATTTGCTATTATTTTTTAAAGATTTGATCATGAAGACTATCGCCCCGGCTCTTGAAGTCATTTCTAATTCCTACGGAAGTTCTTTTGCGTATACCAAACATGCTCAGAAGACGAACAGTAAAGCCCATTTATGGCATTATCATCCCGAAATTGAATTGGTTTATATCAATGGAGGCGCAGGAAAAAGACAAATCGGAAGCCACGTTTCCTATTATACAAATGGCAGTTTGATTTTGATTGGTTCTAATCTGCCACATTGCGGTTTTACCAATGAACAGACAGGAAATACAAACGAAATTGTGATTCATATTAAACCTGAATTCTTAGGGAATGACTTTTTTGGAATTCCGGAAATGAAAAAGGTTCAGAATATTTTGAGTCAGTCGAAAGCCGGAATCGCTTTTGGCGGAGAAACCAAAAAGAGAATAGGAGACCAGATTGAAATGATGGAAAATCAGCTTCCGTTAGAACGTCTGATGACACTTCTGAGTATTTTAGATGAATTAGAATCTTCAGACGAATACACGATACTTAATGCCGATGGTTTTTCTCTCGAACTGAATGCACAGGATAGTGATCGGATTAATGTGGTTTTTAATTATGTAAAAGATCATTTTCAGGAATCGATTGCTATAGATGAAGTTTCAAGTTTAGTGAGCATGACAACGCCTTCTTTTTGCAGGTACTTCAAGAAAATATCCAACAAAACCTTTACGGAGTTTGTAAACGAATATCGTTTGGTGCATGCCTCCAAACTTTTGGCCGAGAAACCGATTACGATAAATGAAGTTTGCTACGAAAGCGGTTTTAATAATTTCAGTCACTTTAGTAAGTCCTTTAAACAGTATACCGGTAAAAGTGCTTCGCAATACCGAAACGAGCATAAGATTATTATTAAGTAAAGCCTGGCTAACCGCAAGGCTTTTTTTTTAACCGCAAGGTTCGCAAAGGTTTGAACTTTTTTATCGCAAGGTTCGCAAAGTTTTTTAAAATCCAGCTTGGCGAACCTTGCGGTTAACTCAATAATTAATTACAGGAAATATCTTTGCGACCTTTGCGGTTAAATCTACTCATTCTTTATCAAAAAAAGGAATCAGATTTTTCATATACTATATTCTGAAAAAGTTATATTTACAATCCCTAATCAGAAAAAATATCAATATGAAAAACTTTAAATTTTTAGTGTTTACATTTTTATTGTGCATTTCCTCAATGAGTTATGCTGCAAAAGTAGATACTTTACAAATTGCAAGTACAGCTATGGGCAAAACCTACAAAGCCGCAGTTGTATTACCGAACTCTTACGCTAAAAGCAAATCGACTTTTCCGGTTCTGTATTTGTTGCACGGTGCTTACGGGCACTTTAGCGATTGGTTAAAAAACACGCCGAACAAAAAATTAGTGCAAGGCTTATCCGACCAGTACAATATTATTATTGTGATGCCGGAGGGAGAGAATTTTAGTTTTTATCTGGACAGTCCGGTAAATAAAGAAAGTCAGTTTGAGACATTTATTACGCAGGAAGTCATTCAGAAAGTAGATAAAACGTACAGAACGATAAGTAACAGAAACGGACGTGTGATTACAGGACTTTCTATGGGAGGTCACGGCGCATTGTATTTGTCGGCCAGGCATCCTGATTTGTTTTGTGCTGCCGGAAGCATGAGCGGAGCGGTAGACATGGGCGCGATGCTCAACAGAGACTCCTCGGCTCAGGTAATAAAATTAATGCAGCCTGTTTTTGGTGATAAAAGCAGTAATTCTGAATTGTACGAGCAGAATTCCGTAATGGGAATGCTGGACAAAATAAAAGCGAACAAATTATCTTTAATTATAGATTGCGGGGTTGATGATTTTTTAATAGAACCCAACAGAGAACTACACCGAAGATTAGTCTATAATAAGGTAGATCACGATTATACCGAACGACCGGGAGCGCATACCTGGGAGTATTGGGAAAATTCATTGCCGTATCATTTGTTGTTCTTTAATAAAATACTGCTTAAAAATCAGGTAGTTGTCAAGAAATAGCATTAAAGGATATAATAAGAAATAGTAAAAAGTAATAAAATTTATAACAAATTAGTTGCATTTGCTTTTTTTGGTTTGATTTTTGGAATACCTTTATATATAAACCTAAAAATATATAAAAGTTATGAAAAAGATACTTACGCTTTTCGCAGTTGTTGGATTAATAATGTTTTCAAGCTGTGAAGGACCAGAAGGGCCTCCTGGACAAGATGGCGGAATTTTACTCCCTTATGTTTATGAAATGAATAATGTTAACTTTGCTGGCCCAGATTTTGCTGTGACTAGCACACCGTCAGGAATGTTGTCGGGAGATAATGTTTTGGTATATGAGCTAGTTAGCACAACGGGAGGAGACAGCTGGGCATTGTTGCCTCAGATATATTACTTTAATGATGGTTTAGAAACTGCTCAATATAACTTTAACTTTTCTAAAAACAGAGTTACAGTTTTTATTGATGGAAGTTTAAGTGATTTATCTCAGTTGCCAGCTAGTTTTAGGTTAGGAAAAACATTCAGGGTTGTTATTATTCCAGGAGATGATGGAATAAATGCAAAAAAAGTAAAAGCAGATTATTCAGATTATAATGCGGTTATTGCAAAATATAATATTGATGATAGTAATGTTAAGAGTCTAAACTGATTGTTAGAATAGAAATAAAAAAGGAGATCTAATGATCTCCTTTTTTTTTATATCTATATTTTTCAAGAAACTATTCCATATCTGAATCCGTCAATTCTTTTTCTTTTCCAAATTTTAAAGAAACCAAAATCCCTACCAAAAGTGACAAAGCAATAAACGCCAAAGAAGCCCATTCCGGAACCTGAATAAAATCATGCAACAGCATTTTTAGTCCTACGAAAGCTAAAATAGCCACCAGGCTGTATTCTAAATAACTGAATTTTGCCAGCATATTGGCCAGGAAGAAATACATAGAACGCAATCCAAGAATCGCAAAAATATTAGAACTGAATACTAAAAACGGATCAGATGTTATGGCAAGAATGGCCGGAACGCTGTCTACAGCAAAAAGAACGTCCATAACTTCGATAACTATTAAAGCTACAAATAATGGGGTTGCTGCTTTTTTTCCTTTTTCGGTTAAAATGAAAAATTTCTCATGTTCCATGTGAGAAGTAATCGGAATAATTTTTCCTAAAGTTTTGTACACAAAGGAATCTTTTGGATTAAAATCTTCATCATCTCCTGAAAATAGCATTTTCACAGCAGTAAAAATTAAGAAAAGGCCGAAGACATAAGTGGTCCAGGCAAACTTGTTGATCAGCATAACGCCGAAGAATATCATTAAACCACGGAAAATCACAGCGCCTAAAATTCCCCAGAACAAGACACGGTGCTGGTATTTTTGGGGTATTTTGAAGGAGGCAAAAATAATAGCGATTACAAAAATATTATCAACGCTCAGCGATAATTCGATTAAGTAACCTGTAATAAACTTCATGGAAGCGACTGCAGGTTTCAGGTTGTCCGGATTTTCAATATAATCGGTGGTGTACAGCCAGTAAATTACGCCGGAGAACAAAAAAGAAAGTGTTACCCAGATAAGAGTCCATTTGCTGGCTTCTTTGGTGCTAATAATATGAGGTGTTTTATTGAAAACTCCCAAGTCTAAAGCAAGAATAAAAACAACGGCTAACAAAAACAAAATCCAGACTATCATGATATATTTTTTTAATGATTTACAAAGATAGTTTTTGAATTTTAACTTAAAAATTAAATATAAGAAACTTACTCTGAAATTTTATAAATAGGGGAGGTTTTAAAAACTTTTCCCGTTTGCTTTATTAGATAGTAGCAATCTATTCTCAATATAGGTCAATTTCGACGTAGGAGGCCCGGGCGATAGCGAACAGACGAAGTAAAATCACACTGAAAATTCTGCATAGTATTTCGCCAATCTTTGTAGAGTTGCCAGTGTGATCCCTCGTTCCTCGGGATGACAAATAATTGCGAAAAAAAAGAGACTGCCTTTTTGGGCAGTCTCTTTAAGTATATATTATAAACTATGAATTATAGTGCTGATTTTACAGTTTTGATAATTCTTGCTGCAATTTTGTATGGATCACCGTTTGAAGCTGGTCTTCTGTCTTCTAACCAGCCTTTCCATCCTTTTTGAACTGTCATTAAAGGAATTCTGATTGAACAACCTCTGTCAGATACTCCATAAGAGAAATCGTGAATAGATGCAGTTTCGTGTTTACCAGTTAAACGTTGGTCGTTGTAAGCTCCGTAAACCGCGATATGCTCAGCAGTAACAGGTCTGAAAGCCTCACAAATTCTTTCGTAAGTAGCCTGGTCTCCACATGTTCTTAACACCTCGTTAGAGAAGTTAGCATGCATACCTGAACCATTCCAGTCTGTATCTCCAAGTGGTTTTGGGTGATATTCTATATAGTAACCATATTTTTCAGTCAAACGATCTAATAAGTATCTGGCAACCCAGATCTCATCTCCGGCTTTTTTAGCACCTTTAGCAAATAATTGGAATTCCCATTGTCCGCAAGCAACCTCCTGGTTGATTCCTTCAAAGTTGATTCCTGCAGCAATACATAAATCAGCATGCTCTTCTACTAATTTTCTTCCGTGTGTGTTTTTTCCACCTACAGAACAGTAGTACATACCTTGTGGAGCAGGATATCCTCCAACAGGGAAACCTAATGGCAATAAAGTTTTAGTGTCCATAATGAAATATTCCTGTTCAAAACCGAACCAGAAATCACCATCGTCATCAATAGTAGCTCTACCGTTAGAAGCGTGTGGAGTACCATCAGCATACATAACTTCTGTCATTACCAACCAACCATTAATACGGGTTGGATCCGGGTAAATTGCAACAGGCACTAATAAACAGTCAGAAGATCCTCCTTCAGCTTGTTTTGTTGATGAACCATCAAATGACCAGTTTCCAAGTTCTTCTAATGTTCCTTTGAAATTTTCGTGTTCTTCAACTTTAGTTTTACTTCTAAGATTTTGAGTTGGTTCATATCCATCTAACCAAATGTACTCTAACTTAATTTTAGCCATAATAATATAAATTTATTTTTTTTTGTTTTTTCGCTGGGTCAAATATAGATTTATTTTTTTAGTCCTAAAAATTAGGGGGCTATTTTGTTTAGCTGACTATAATTTTTTGGATAAGCGCAATTTTCAGAGGGGTATATTTTTAAAAAAGCAATTTTTAATAGCTATTAAAAATAAATTCGTAATAATTAAGCATGTTTTTTGAATTTAGTGCTCCATCAATTGCGAAAAATTGTTTATTTAATCAGGAATACTGTCATAATTTGTTATATTTCTTTAATTCAAATTCATTATTCTTGGTAAAAAGCTTCTTCTGTTGCAAAATCTTCGCATAAAATTCTATTATTTATGTTTAAAACAGGGGGTTTAATTGCTTATATTTGTTCCTCTTTTTTTAGTTAAAATCAGTATGAATATTTTAAAATTATATACATGTCAACATTACGTTTCCAAGCTTTAAAAGAAGCTTCTACCAGAAAGCCGGTACATTTTGAAGAAATAGACAGAAAGTCTAACATTTTTGGTTCAAATGTGTTTAATGAAAAAGCAATGAAGCAATATTTAACTTCAGATGCCTTAAAAGGAGTACGGGACGCCATTCAGCACGGAACTAAAATAGACAGAAAACTGGCCGATTACATTGCCATGGGAATGAAAGAGTGGGCGCTTGCAAAAGGTGTTACCCATTATACCCACTGGTTTCAGCCACTGACGGGAACAACGGCAGAAAAACACGATGCTTTTTTTGAGACCTCTTACGACGGCAGTGATCCTGTAGAGAAATTCGGAGGTGCACAACTGGTACAACAGGAACCCGATGCCTCAAGTTTTCCGAACGGGGGAATCAGAAACACCTTCGAAGCCAGAGGTTATACCGCCTGGGATCCGACTTCTCCGGCATTTATCTACGGAACCACTTTATGTATACCAACAGTGTTTATTGCTTACACAGGAGAAGCATTAGACAATAAAATTCCGTTATTGAGAGCTTTATCGGCTATGGATGAGGCGGCAACAGAAGTGTGTAAATATTTTGATAAAAATGTCAAAAAAGTAACCGCAACGTTAGGCTGGGAACAGGAATATTTCCTTATTGACAAAGCGCTGGCCAATTCCCGTCCCGATTTAATGATGACAGGAAGAACTTTATTGGGACATACTTCGGCAAAAGGGCAACAATTAGACGATCACTATTTTGGATCTATTCCAACTCGTGCCTTAACGTATATGAGAGACTTAGAGCAGGAATGTATGCTGTTGGGAATTCCGGTAAAAACACGCCATAACGAAGTAGCACCCAATCAGTTTGAGCTGGCTCCGATTTTTGAAGAAACCAATCTTGCCGTAGATCATAACTCTTTACTGATGGATGTCATGCAGCGAGTAGCAGAGCGTCATGATTTTAAAGTACTATTTCACGAAAAACCTTTTAAAGGCGTAAACGGTTCCGGAAAACACAATAACTGGTCGCTGGCAACCGATACAGGAGTCAACTTATTAAGTCCGAGTAAGACACCAATGAGTAATTTGCAGTTTTTAACTTTTTTCATTAACACGATTAAAGCCGTTAATGATTACGAAACATTGTTAAGAGCTTCGATCGCGACAGCAAGTAACGATCACAGGCTAGGGGCTAATGAGGCACCGCCGGCTATTATCTCGGTTTTTATCGGGGCACAGTTGACAAAAGTATTGTCAGAACTTGAAAGTGTGACTACCGGAAAATTATCTCCTGAAGAAAAAACAGATTTGAAACTGAATGTAGTGGGTAAAATTCCGGACGTTCTTCTGGACAATACCGACAGAAACAGAACATCGCCTTTTGCCTTTACAGGAAATAAATTTGAGTTCAGGGCTGTGGGTTCCAATGCCAACTGTTCGAATGCCATGACGACGCTGAATGCCATTGTAGCCAAACAATTGAAAGATTTCAAAACAGAAGTGGACCATTTGATTGATTCGAAAGACATGAAAAAAGATGATGCCATCTTTAATGTTTTAAGAGAATACATTAAACAATCTAAAAAAATACTTTTTGAAGGTGACGGTTACAGCGACGCCTGGGAAAAAGAAGCAGCAAAAAGAGGCTTAAGTAATTTTAAAACCACACCGGAAGCCATTAAAGCTAAAGTTTCGAAACAAGCATTGGATTTATTTGAAGAGTTAGGGATTTTAAACCATATTGAAGCCGAAGCCCGTTATGAAATTGAATTGGAAGAATACACCAAGAAAATCCAGATTGAAGGACGAGTTTTAGGCGACATTGCCAGAAATCATGTCATTCCGACTGCTATTCGTTACCAGAATACTTTAATTGAAAACGTAAAAGGTTTAAAAGAAATCTTCGGAAAAGAGTTTGAAACGATTGCAAAAGAGCAGATTGTTTTGATAAAAGAAATTTCAGGCCATATTGAGGGAATCAATTCTAAAGTTCTGGCCATGACAAATGAAAGAAAAACAGCCAATCAGCTGACCGACGCACAAAAAATGGCAGAGACGTATTGCAATAAAGTAAAACCGTATTTTGAAGATATCCGCAATCACTGTGACAAATTAGAATTATTGGTGGACGACGAAAGCTGGACGTTAACCAAATACAGAGAATTGTTATTTACGAAATAGGTTTTTTTAGCCACTAATTGCACGAATTTTCACGAATCTGTTTTTTTGTTTTGTAAATAGTGCGATCTAAAGTAAACTGTCTTTTTTAAACAATTCTAAAAAGTTTAAACATTCAAAAATCATCCGCTAAGGATGATTTTTGTTTTTCAAAAGAAAAAAATTAGTGAAAATTCGTGTAATTCGTGGCAAAACTTTTTACAATCCACTTACGAATCATTCGAAGAATTAAAAAAAGGGATTATCTTTGCACCACATCAACACAAACTAATTTTCATGAGTTCAGATTCTAGCAAAAGGTACGCACAAAGAGGTGTTTCGGCATCAAAAGAAGACGTACACAACGCCATAAAAAATATCGATAAAGGTTTATTTCCTCAGGCATTCTGTAAAATTGTCCCGGATTATTTAACTCAGGATTCAGAACACTGCCTGATTATGCACGCAGACGGAGCGGGAACAAAATCCTCTCTGGCCTATATGTATTGGAAAGAAACCGGTGATATTTCAGTTTGGAAAGGAATCGCTCAGGATGCTTTAATCATGAATATCGATGATTTATTATGTGTTGGCGCTACCGATAATATTCTGCTTTCTTCTACAATAGGAAGAAATAAAAACCTGATTCCTGCCGAGGTGATCTCTGCGATCATTAACGGAACCGAGGAATTAATCAACGAGTTAAAATCTTTTGGCGTAACGATTCATTCAACAGGCGGGGAAACTGCAGACGTTGGTGATGTTGTTCGTACCATAATTGTAGATTCTACGGTAACAGCCCGCATGAAACGCAGCGATGTAGTGGATAATGCCAATATCAAAGCCGGTGATGTTATTGTTGGTTTGGCCTCTTTTGGTCAGGCGTCTTACGAAAAAAGCTATAATGGCGGAATGGGAAGCAACGGACTTACTTCTGCACGTCACGATGTTTTCGGAAAATACCTGGCTACAAAATACCCGGAAAGTTACGATGCGCTTGTACCCGAAGAATTAATTTATTCAGGTCAGGTAAATTTAACGGATGAAGTTGAAAACAGCCCTATAAACGCAGGTCAGCTGGTATTGTCACCAACCAGAACCTACGCACCGATTATCAAGAAAATTTTAGATACGTATACTCCAAACGAAATTCACGGAATGGTGCACTGCAGTGGCGGGGCACAGACTAAAATTCTGCATTTCGTTCAGAACTTACACATTATAAAAGACAATTTATTTCCGGTTCCACCCTTGTTCAAATTGATTCAGGAGCAGTCCAAAACAGACTGGAAAGAAATGTATCAGGTTTTCAACTGTGGACACCGTATGGAAATTTATGTATCCGAAAACATTGCTCAGGATATCATTGCGATTTCAAAATCATTCAATGTGGAGGCACAAATCGTAGGCAGAGTAGAAGCAGCTGATGTTAAAAAGCTGACCATTACCAGCGAATACGGAACATTTGAATATTAGTTTTTTTTTGAGGTTCAAAGGTTCAAAGGTACAAAGATTCTAAGGTTAATCGCTGTAGGGCGCACAGCAGTGCGTTTAACTATTACGAGCTAATCGAAATATTTAAATATAATTTATTTCACCATATAAGTAATATAAGTTCATGTAAGAATTAGGCTCAGTGGTAAATGTATGAGCGGTTAAAGTTTAATATGGATTGAGCAAAGTCAGGCTAAATGAATTCAAGTGTCAGGCTGAGCGAAGTCGAAGCCCATTCTTAATTTACAAGACCATAGGCTTCGTTTAGAATGCCAATGGCTTATATTATCTTATAATCACTAATATGGTAAAAAAAACAAGCATATGTACGAATTACTTTTTTGGAAATATTTAGACGAAATTTACCTGAACCATCACGAGGTTTACGAAGCCCTTGTGGAAGAACAGGAAGTAGAAGGCCTGGAGAAACTTCCGGTTGATGTGATCATGAACCGAATCAGATCGGTATTTTCGCAATGGGAAAAAGTAGATGACAACAGCTGGAAAAATACCGCAGAGAAAGGCGCTTTTCAGGTTATAACTACGCCACAAAGTGTTAGAATCGACTGCTACGGAACCGAAGGTAAAACAATGAATCAGCTCGTAAGTCTGATGGAAGAATTCAAATGTCCGTTGTACGATCCGCAGGTGCCGGAGCGCTATGATGAAATGAGTGAATAATTAAACTTTGCGAAACTTCATGATATTTTTAGTGTAGCTCTGCGAAATAGCTATAACACAAAGTCACACAAAGATATCACAGCGCTACACTAAGAATAAAAAAGTATGAGCACAACATCAAATTTCAATTTCTCAGACCCTATCATTTTAGAAGACGACTTCGTTTTATTGCGTCCTTTGCAGGAATCAGACGTCGATAATTTAGTAGAAATCTCGATCAACGAACCGGAAACCTGGAAATATTCCTTAGTCGGTGCCGACGGGAAAGAAAATCTGATCAATTACATTCAGTCGGCAATAAAAAACCGGGAGGATAAAAAAGAATTCCCATTCATTGTTTTCGATAAAAAATCTCAAAAATATGCCGGTTCAACCCGTTTTTACGATATTCAGCTTGACTACAAAACGGTACAACTAGGGTATACATGGTACGGCTCTGCATTTAGGGGAACCGGATTGAACAAACACTGTAAATTTCTATTATTACAATTTGCTTTCGAAACACTCGGAATGGAACGTGTAGAATTCCGTGCCGATAATAATAACGAGCGCAGTATTGCCGCGATGAAAAGCATCGGCTGTAAAGTCGAAGGCGTTTTAAGAAGTCACATGCCAACTGCCAATAGCGAAATCCGCCGCGATTCCATCGTTCTCAGTATTCTAAGAAACGAATGGTTTGATGAAGTAAAAGAAAACCTAAAAAGAAAACTGTAAAACGTTAATTTCAGGATTAATCAAATACCGAATTACCTTGCCATTACAATTGATTTTTACCATTCCCATTTTGGAATTTGGAATTTAAAATTTGGAATTTATTTTACCCATCTTTCAAAAGAAGATCCTGTTCTTTTCTTATTTTCTCCACCAATTTAGTAATAGAGACTTGTATTTTCTGGGGCAATAATTTCCAGTTGGCATCCTTTTTAAAACTTCTACCGTAATCCAAATCAGATTCCACCGCCCTTATCGCATACTTTTTGTCCTTATAAACCGTAATGATTTTAACGCGTTTGATGTACTCGTTTTCATCTCTGGTTCCATACACTATAACAGGATCTGTGTAACCGTCCCCGTCAAGATCTTTGGCAGAGCAATATTTAGTCCAGAACCAAATATTGGTCTCTTCGGCATCAACTAAATCGTTAATGGTCCATCTCTCCCGAAAACCACCGTGATCATTCATCGCGCAAATGGCCTGGATTTTAGTGTTTAAAGTATCTTTTTTGGAAATAACCTTCCTGTTTTCAAATAAAACCAATTCACAAACACCACTTTTATCGTGAAACTCGTAAGCCCTGTAAATAGGAAAATCACTTAATCCATTGAGTTCTCTCTGGATGATCTGCTCTTTATCTAATATATAACTATTTGTTTTTTGCGAGAAACTGAAGGTAGAAAAAGCAAGAAATACGATTAAAATATAATTTTTCATGAATGGAATGGTCTTGTTAACAGACCAAAGATATTCAAAAGGAATAGAGATTGAAGCATATTTATATTTTTTAAAAGCCATAATTTATTGTAATTTTCAAACATGAAACTGAATTTAAATTTTGGTGGTAATTTCATTGCTATTGATTTAAATTCGGATAATTATTCTTTAAAAAAAACTACTTAATGAATATAGTAAACAGTAAAAAAAACCTTTTTGGATCATTAATTTTAATGTGTGGTGTAACTGCGATCCATGCACAGAAAAAAGCAAATACACTTAAAGATTTAATTCAGTATGTGGATCCTATGATTGGTACGGCCAAAATGGGTCATACGTATCCCGGAGCAACCGTTCCGTTTGGAAGTGTGCAATTAAGCCCCGAAACCGATACCATCGCGTACGGCTTAAACGGAAAATACAATGGAGAAGTCTATAAATACTGTGCAGGTTATCAATATGAAGACAAAACGATTGTTGGTTTCAGCCACACTCATTTTAGCGGAACAGGACATTCTGATCTGGGTGATTTTTTAATTATGCCAACCACCGGAAAATTGCAACTGAATCCGGGAACCGCTTCAAAACCATTATCCGGATATCGTTCCGTATTTTCTCATGCTACAGAAAAAGCAGCGCCGGCGTATTACAGCGTGCTGCTGGAAGATCATAACATTAAAGCGGAACTTACTGCCACCACGCGCGTTGGGATGCATCAATATACTTTTCCGAAGTCAGATGAAGCACATATTATTCTGGACTTAACTTCGGGGATTTATAACTACGATAAAAAGAATGTCTGGACCTTTGTTCGTGTCGAAAATGATACCCTGATTACCGGATACCGCCAGACCAATGGCTGGGCAAGAACCAGAACCGTTTATTTTGCCATGTCTTTCAGTAAACCCATTAAAAGTTACGGACAGGCAGCTTTAGAAAAAAGTGTTTACAGAGGTTTTTGGGGAAGATTTGACCAAACCAAAAATTTTCCGGAGATGGCAGGACAAAATCTCAAATTGTTCTTTGACTTTGACACAGCCGAAGGGGAGAAGATCAAAATAAAAATGGCTTTGTCTCCTGTAAGTTCCGCCGGAGCTCTTGAAAACATGAAAAAAGAAATTCCGGACTGGGATTTTGAACGTGTTAAAAAACAAAGTCAGGAAGTCTGGAACAAAGAACTGAATAAAATTCAAATCGAAACCCTTCAGAAAGAAGATCTGGTGAACTTTTACACCGCCATGTATCATGCCTTTTTAGGCCCTACAGAATACATGGATCTCGACGGAAACTATAAAGGTTTGGATATGAATGTTCATAAAGCCGAAAACTTTAAAAACTATACCAGTTACTCGTTATGGGATACCTACAGGGCTCTGCATCCTTTATTTAATATTGTGCAGCCCGGTCGAAATTCAGATATGATTAGTTCGATGCTGGCGCATTCCGATCAGAGTGTGCATAAAATGCTGCCCATCTGGTCCCACTACGCCAATGAAAACTGGTGTATGATCGGGTATCATTCCGTTTCCGTAATTGCTGATGCCATCGTAAAAGGAAATACCGGTTTTGACCCTGAAAAAGCGCTTCAGGCTTGCGTCAATACCGCCAAAGTGCCTTATTATGATGGTTTGGAATATTATATGAAAATGGGCTATGTTCCCGAAGACAAAAACGGAGCATCAGTTTCTAAAACCTTAGAATATGCGTATGACGACTGGGCGATTGCTCAGGCCGCCAAGAAATTGGGTAAAACGGAAATTTATAAGGAATTCATAGAAAGAGCTAAAAACTATAAAAATGTGTATGATGCCAAAACAGGTTTCATGCGCCCGAAATTAAATGACGGAACTTTTAAGAAAGAGTTTGATCCTTTAGATACCCACGGACAGGGTTTCATTGAGGGAAATTCATGGAATTACAGTTTGTATGTGCCGCAGGATCCTGCAGAAATGATTAAAATGATGGGTGGAAATGACAAATTCAATGTACGATTAGATTCGTTGTTCAATATGCATCTTCCGGATAAATATTTCGAAAACACGGAAGATATTACCAGAGACGGAATCATTGGAAACTACGTTCATGGCAATGAGCCTTCACATCATGTGGTGTATTTATACAACTGGACTAATTCGCCCTGGAAAGCACAGGATAAGATCAGAATGATTTTGAAAAAAATGTACAGAAACGGGGCAGACGGTCTGGGCGGTAATGATGATTTCGGACAAATGAGTGCCTGGTACATTTTCAGTAGTTTAGGATTTTATCCTGTAGCTCCGGGCTCTGATGAATATGCTTTAGGAAGTCCATTGGTGAAAAATGCGGTCTTTAACTTAGAGAACGGTAAAAATTTCGAAGTGGAAACGGTAAATCAGTCCGATAAAAATGTGTTTGTGAGTAAAGTTCTTTTGAACGGAAAACAATTAGATAAACCTTTTCTGAAACATTCAGAGGTTATCAATGGAGGTAAAATTACTTTTTATATGAGTGATAAGCCGAATAAGAAGAATTATTAGGTTGATCAGCTAAACCTGTCAGGGTTGTGATAAAATTCGAGAAAATTTGTGTAATTCGTGGCAAACAAAAAGATTAAACATAACAGAGTTTGTAAAAACTTCACGAAATTTGCACTTCAAATAAAATGACAATCCATATGAAAATAAATCTAAAATCGGGAATTGATAAATTGCTTTTCGGAATGAAGCAAAATGATGTAACGGCTGCTTTGGGAAAACCGGATAAAAATTATACAGACGAAGATGATAATGTAATTTTCGTATACAATGCCCAAAAAGTAAGATTGACTTTTTATCAGGAAGAAGACCTGAAATTAGGTTATTTGGTAGCTTCAGGAAATGATCTGGAAATTTTCGGATACAAACTAATCGGAAGAAAAATTGCGGATGTAAAGAAAGATCTGGCTACAAAAGGAATCACGAAATACACTCAGGAGACTTTTGATACGTTCGAGAATTATTTCAATGAAGACAACTGGTTTATTCTTCAGACTGAGTTTGATGAGGTGGTGAAGTTTGAAATCGGAGCCATAATCAATGATAAAGATGAATTTGACTGGAAGTTCCCGGTTAAGAAATAATTATTCTCATTTGTGTCATTTCGACGAAGGAGAAATCACATAACGGGAATAACGCAACGTTATCAACTTGATTTGATTTCTCCTTCGTCGAAATGACAAGCAGAAGTTAAAAACATAAAAAAAAACCGATAATCACTTGTCTTTTTTTGCGCTCAATTTGTCATTTCGACGAAGGAGAAATCGCATTCAGAGAGCAACGACTTGTAATTCCGTAATGAGATTTATCTTTGCGTCAAAATGACAAGCGGAAATTAAAACATAAAAAAACCGACAATCACTTGTCGGTTTTTTTTATGTTTAAGATTAAAAGATTACCCTTTCAACCATGCATTTCTAAGTTTGTCTTTTGAAGCATCTGTAGCTTTAAACGTTTCTGTTTCTTCAGATGGTAATTTTACAGTTCCTTTTATCGTTTGTGCTGCACCACCACGTTTAATTTCCAGTGTGATTGGATCGTTTTCTTTCCAGTTTTCACTTTCTGTAATTAAATCATAGATGTTCGTTAACGAGTAGGGTTTACTGTTTACGGACACAATGATATCACCGCCTTTTAAGTTTAAATTCCTGAAAAATTCGTTTAATTCAATATCTGGACGAACAGCGATTTCTTTTGTCTGTTTGTCAATACTAATATAAGGTGTTTGTCCTTTCAGGAAAATTGGACCTGGTTTTTTCTCCAGTGATTTTGTTACACCCACTTTAGCCAAATAAACATCGTAAGGAATTGGAGTTGTTCCCTGTACATAAGTTTTCAAAAATTCTCCCACTTCAGGATATGTCAGTTCTGTGATTTTAGCAAAAAGCTCATTATCGTTGAAAGGCTTTTCGATACCATATTCATTCGATAATTTGTGCATTAGGTCAAGAATTCCTCTTTCTCCGTTGCTTTTTTCTCTGATGATAATATCGATACACATTCCGATTAAAGCTCCCTTTTGATATACATTTAAGTATTGGTCTTTATAAGGCTGCTCTAAAACATTAGCGCTCATTACTGTAAATGACATAGTATCATTCAGGCTTTTTGACTGTTGGATTTTATCTGCAATACGCGTATAAAATTCACTTTCATTAATTAATCCCTGATTGATCTGGAAAAGATTGGCAAAATATTCCGTTACCCCTTCGTACATCCATAAATGTTCTGACATTTTTGGTGCATTGTAATCAAAATACTGAATTTCTTTGGAGTGAACAGTCAATGGCGTTACAATATGGAAGAACTCATGAGAAACAACGTCTTTCATAGATTCTACCAGTTTTTCTTTCGGCATAGATTCCGGTAAAACAACTGTTGTTGCTGTTGGGTGTTCCAAAGCTCCGAAACCATGTGCATCGTCTTTGGCCATGCTTGATAAATACAACAAAACCGTATATTTTTTAGTAGCGTTTACCTTTCCTAAAAAGTTTTTCTGAGCGGTCATCATTGTTTTCATTTCCGGAGTGATGCTTTCTGCGGTAAATTTTCCTGTTGGAGAATAAACAGCAATCAGGATATCCATTCCGTTTACGTTAAACGTTGTGTAATCCGGTTTAGAATACATGATTGGATTTTCAACCAAAACGGCATAACGCGGTGTTGTAAAAACATCGCTGGTTTTGCTAGCATCTTCATCTGTCATTGAAGTCGCTCCCCAAAGTGTTTCAGGATGTGTAATGGTAACTTTATAAGGAACATTTAATTTGTCCTGAAAGTAACCTACAAAACCGTGTGTGTTCACCATGAAGTTAACTCCGGCATTAATATTGGTTCCTGCAGGTGAGAAAACGTCATCATTACCAAATCCGGTTCCTTTTTCAGTGTCAAAAGTATCCCCAACCAGGTAGGTTACTTTTTGTAATGTCTTTGCATTTGAAATAGACCATGAATTGTCGTCAATTCTTTTTACGGTCAATGCAGTTCCTTTAGCATCGTATGCCTTAAAATCATCAGAATATTTACCGTAATTATCGGTAGAGTATGTTCCGGGTACTGTTTTTGGAATGCTGTAAATTACTTCATCTGTTTTGATTTCCGGTGCTGTTACGGTTACCAGAACTTTATCGTCTTTTACATCAGTAAGATTAATGTTAACGTCTACAGTATTCTTTTTGGCAGCTCCGGCAGAACCGGTTTTACAACTCCAGAATGTTACTGCGAGCGCTAAGGTGTAAATTATTTTTTTCATTTGCTTGAGTTTAGTTATTTGTGTTTGACTTACAAAACGTAAAATTGTTACAGAATTCTTATAAAACTTATAAAAATAAAAAAAAACTCCTGAATTGCAGGAGTTTTTTTTAGTCTAATTTGTTCTTTATATAATATTTGCCATCCAAATCTTCATCAAAATCATCTATTTTAACGGGTTTTGGTTTTGGTTTAGTTGCTAAAGCTTTCTTTTTCCACATCTCAAATTTTTCAAGAGGCATTTTCTTCTTCAGGATCTCCAGTACTTCTTTTTCTGCCAATCCAAACTCTTTTTTTATAATTTCAAATGGATTTTTTTCTTCCAGGGCTAACGAAACCAACTTTTCCGTTTGTTCCCAATTCAATTCTTTGCGGTTACTCTTTTTCATCACGTGAAAATTAATTCAAAATAGGGGTTAATGATTAGTAGATTGATTTTCAATTTATATATCAATATTAATAAAAAAAATAACTACTTGGTGCGATCGGTGCTACTTTTTTTATGATTTTTAATTGTTTTTTGCAGATCTGGTTTTTTGAAAGGGAATATGAAGTAATTTTTGCAGTTTGTTATTTTCATCCGGCAGCATATGTGTGTCTACGCCATAGATTAAATCTTCCTTCGGTAATGTTGTAAAAGTCCCGAAAAGACGATCCCAAATCGAAAATATATTCCCATAATTACTGTCTGTATAAGGCAGGACATAATGATGGTGTACCTTATGCATATTGGGGGAAACGATAAAATAGCTCAGCAGCACATCCAGCTTATGGGGCAGTGAAATATTGGCATGATTAAACTGAGACGCTACAACCGATAGTGACTGGTACAAAAAGACCATCCACATTGGGCTTCCAACGAATAGTACTCCAAAAGCGGTAAATATAAAACGAATCACGCTTTCGCCTGGATGATGCCTGTTGGCCGTTGTGGTATCGATCCAGGTATCCGTATGGTGAATAAGATGGAAACGCCATAAAATCTTCACTTTGTGTTGGGTGAAATGGGCTAAATAAGCGCCAATAAGATCTAACAGCAGTAATCCGATAATAGTATACAGCCAAATTGGAATTTCAGGCAGCCAGTTTAAAATTCCAAAATGATTTTGAGTGGTCCATTCAGCCGTTTTAATTAGAATAAACGCCAGTACAAAATTGACAATAATGGTCGTAAAGGTGAAAAAGAAATTAATCCCCGCATGATTCCATTTTTTATAATTCATCTGAAATAAAGGGAACGTATTCTCAATTAACCAAAAAAGAGTGATTCCCCCAACCAGAATTAAACTTCTATGAGAGGAAGGAATCGTACTAAAATAGGCAATTATTTCATTCATGATCGTATAGTATATTCGATCAAATTTAATTAATTTAATGAAATAAAGGTATGAATTTTAACAGATATGTAATTGTTTAATAGTTGTTTAGTATAAAAAAAGGGAAAAGTGAAATTTTATTTTCACTTTTCCCTTTATGTGTATAGGATATCGTACTAAATACGATCTGTTTTTAGTATTACTTTTTGATCAGGCTAATAATAAACAACAAAATCCATGCGCCTCCGGCGGCTATAACAATCTGCCAAAGCAATCCGCCTCCGCCAATGCCAAGTTTAGGAGCCAGCCATCCTCCGAAGATTCCGCCAATGATTCCAACAACGATATTGCCCAGAAGGCCGAAACCGCCGCCTTTCCATAATTGACCAGCTAACCAGCCTGAGATTGCTCCGATAAGTAAGAAATATAAAAACTCCATAGTTTATGTTTTAAGCGTTATGTAATAGTTGATTTGTTTGTTTTTGATTCTTCAGAATGCTTTTGTAATTCCATGCGCATCCGCCAATGATACCAACAACGATATTACCAGGAAGGTCCGAAACCGCCGCCTGAGATTGCTTCGATAAGTAAGAAATAAAACTCCATAGTTTATATTTTAAGGGTTAATAGTTGATTTGTTTATTTGTTTATTTGTGATTCTTCAGAATGCTTTTGTAATTCCATGCGCATCCGCCAATGATACCAACAGCGATATTACCAGGAAGGCCCGAAACCGCCGCCTGAGATTGCTTCGATAAGTAAGAAATAGAAAAATTCCATAGTTTATGTTTTAAGGGTTAATAGTTGATTTATTTATTTGTGATTCTTCAGAATCCTTTTGTAACAGATTTTTATAGATAAATCCGCCTAAGACAGCACCTAAAACAGGAGCAACCCAGAAAAGCCAGACCTGAGATAAGGGTTCGCCACCCACAAAAAGAGCCTGAGATAAAGATCTCGCGGGATTTACGGAAGTATTGGTAATGGGGATACTGATTAAGTGAATAACGGTTAGCGTCAATCCGATTACAATTCCACAAAAATTACTGTTTGCAAACTTGTCTGTAGCGCCCATTATGATAAGGATGAAAAATAAAGTCAGTACAAATTCGGCAATAAAGACAGATTGTAAAGAATACCCATCAGGAGAAAATGCTCCAAATCCGTTTGAGGCAAAAGCCCCTGCTTTGGTGCTGTCAATTGCAAAACCAGCTTTTCCGGATGCTATAGTATATAATGTTCCTGCTGCCGCTATGGCTCCAACGCATTGTGCTATAATATAAGGTATAAGATCTTTGACAGGAAATTTACCTCCGGCCCAAAGGCCTAAGGAAACGGCAGGATTAAAATGCCCGCCTGAGATGTGTCCGACTGCATAAGCCATTGCCAGTACGGTCAGTCCAAATGCAAGTGCGACACCTGCAAATCCAATGCCTAATTCGGGAAATCCGGCAGCAAAAATGGCGCTTCCACAACCTCCAAAAACCAGCCAATATGTTCCGAAGAACTCAGCAAATAATTTTTTCATGATAAAATAATTTTAATTAATAGTTGATTGTTAATGAGTGTATGTTAATGAGTGTATTGGTATGCCCATAAAATCAATACAATCTGTAAGGGCAAACGTATTAATAAAATAAATTTTAATAGAGAATAGCCTCCTTTTTTCTTTTGAAACATATACAGATTAGCAGGAAAAACAGCAATTAACAAAGCTATAATTCCCCAGGCTGCATAAGGCGTAAAAAAAGGAAGCGTCAGCAGAAGGCCCAGAATGATTTCTGCAGCTCCGCTTAAAATATTTAATAACTTGGGATTTGGAAAAAAGGGAGGAATGATTCTGATGTACATTCCCGGATTTTTAAAATGATTGATTCCGGCAATTATATAAAGAAAAGCCATTACATATAAATGCCACGGTAAATTCATGATAGTATAGTTTATCACGAATTTATAAAAAAATTAACAAATAATATATTATTAAGTTCATTTTTTTAGAACTATACAATATAAGTTAATTTTTGCGCTTAAAATTTACGTTCATTATAATGATTGCCAGAATGATGAGCAGAATTCCAACCCATTGCAGGAAAATTACTTTTTCGTCTAATAAAACGTAGGCCATCATTACAGAAACCGGAAGTTCCAGTGCAGAGACAATACTTCCTAAGCCAATTCCGGTTAGCGGAAAACCGATGTTCATCAACATAGGCGGGATAATAGTTCCGAATAAGGACAATACAATTCCCCATTTCAGGAAAATCGCAAGGTTGAAAGGAGTAACCTGAGTGAAAAAAGCAAATGTAAATACAATTATTGCCCCACCCAAAAGCATATACAAGCTGCGTTGTGCCGATGAAATTTCGGTAGCCACGCGATTTGCGGTAAACATGGTAGTGGTAAAAGAAGCTGCAGCCATAATTCCCCATGCAAGGCCTCGCCAGTCCAGTGCGATATCGTTATGGATAATGTTGGTAGCCAGAACAGTTCCGACTAAAACAATACATACGGCAATCACCTTTTGTTTGGAAGGTAATTTTTTTTCTAAAATCATTTCAAGCAAAACACCCATCCAGACGGTCTGCATCAGTAACACAATACCAATGGAAACCGGAATGAATTTTACGGCTAGATAATAGAATAAACTCGTCATACCTAATGAAGTACCTGCCAGCATCAGGTTAAATATGTTTTTGGGAGTAGCTTTTACTACGTTGTCTTTATGTTTTATTTTCTGAAAAGCATTGATCAGTAAAATACCAATAATTCCAAGTACAAATTGAGAAGTTGTTACTTCGGCAGTTGTATATCCTTCTGAATAGGCCATTTTTACAAAAGTGGCTAACATTCCGTAAGTTGTAGCTCCTAAAGCAACAAAAAAGACTCCCTTTAATACATTATTTTGTAACATCCTAACTCATTTAGTTTTAAAATTCAAGCCGGCAAAGGTAAGGTATTTTGTTTGGGATTTAGTATAAAATCTGTAAAAACCTTGTTATAGTGATAATGTGAAGGTGTGATTTGAGGTTGAAATTATTGATTTGGCAGGAAATGGCTGTTTGTTTTTAACCGCAAGGAACGCAAATTAAATTGATAATGATGATTGGTAAATGGGGGAGAAGTTCGCAAAGCTTTGTGGTTGTGAGGATGGAGTTTCTTTTGTGATTCTCCTTGCGCAATATTGTCATTTCGACCGAAGGGAGAAATCACACACGTAATTCGACAAAGATTGGCGACTTTTAGCGATGGAGTTTCTGATGTGACTTCTGCTTACGCAACTTTGTCATTTCGATCGAAGGGAGACCCGAGCGCTAGCGAACAGACGAAGTAAATCACACATGTAATTCGACAAAGATTGGTGACTTTTAGCGATGGAGTTTCTGATGTGACTTCTGCTTGCGCAACATTGTCATTTCGACCGAAGGGAGAAATCACACACGCAATTCGACAAAGATTGGCTATTATGGGGAGGGAGTTTCTTGTGTGATTTCTCGTTCCTCGAAATGACAAACCTTGCGTAAAAAAAATAGACTTCAAAGAAGTCTATTTACGAATGCTGTATCATTTTTTAAGGCTTATTTATCCTTTAAAATTTTTTCTAAATATTCATTTTTATCTTTTTCCGCCTGAACCAAACGCTCGTAAAGTTCAACTACTTTATCAATTGGATTAAATGTTGGCTGGTATTGAAAATTTGAATTCAATGAGGCATTATCGTGATTGTTTACTGTATTTCCAATAATATTAAATACAGCTTCTTCTGAAAAATTCCTGATCGCTTCTACACTTACACCCAAAGCTTTTGCCACTTCAGCAAGTTTTTCATCTTCTATAGTTTCACTGTTTTCCATAATAGAAACAGCCTGCTGATTGGTTCCTAAAGCCTGCGCTAATGCTTCCTGTTTCATGTCTTTCAGTTCACGAATACGGCTGATTTTTCGGCCGATATGATTTGGTTTTGTTGCTGTGCTCATAGTTCAAAGATAATAATTATGAATAAAAAAATACAAGTTAGGTAAAAAACAAATTTGCTGCTGTGGGTTTATATTAGAAATGCTCCCAATAATATTCCTTGGTATTAGAGCGCAAGATATAAATAAAATACGATTTTTCTTTCAATTTAAATTAAAAAATTAAACCCTAAAACAACGGAGAGAGTGCAATAAAAAAACCACCAGAAAATAAATCCTGATGGTTTGGTATGAAAATTCAGTGTGCAATACTTATTTTACAGGCTGAGCGTTATACGTTTCGATTTCGAAAACCAAAGTGGCGTTTGGCGGAATTACACCTCCTGCACCTTTTTCTCCGTAGGCTAAATTTGCAGGAAGAAAGAATATGGCTTTTTCGCCATCGGTCATCATATCTAAGGCTTCAATAAAACCAGGAATCATTCCGTCTTTTTTACCTACTACAAACGGAAAAGCCTGATATCCTTTCTGAGCATCTCTGTTGGCATCATATTTACCATACGCTTTTGCTACATTGGCAATGCTGCTGTCAAAAAGATTTCCATCTTCAAAATAACCGGCATAGTGAAAGTAAATGTTAGATCCTTCCGGTAATTTTGTACCGGATCCTTTTTGTGTAATTTTATATTTTAAGCCTGATGCGGTTGCAGTGGCAGTCGCTTTAGTGCTTGCAAAGTAAGCTGCTTTTTCTGTAACTACTTTTTGACTTTCCGCTTTTTTAGCTTCTCCTTTTTTGGCATCATCACTAATTACTTTTAAAGCATCAAATTTCTTTGCCGCTGTACCTTTACGGGTAATCGTGATTTTGGTCATGATATCATCCTGAACAATTTTATTGACAACATCCATTCCTGAAACCACATGACCGAAAATAGTATGTTTACCATTTAACCACGGTGTATCTTTATGTGTGATGAAAAACTGACTTCCGTTTGTAGCCGGACCTGAATTGGCCATGGCTAAAACGCCGCCTTTTTCAAATTTTAATTCCGGTACAAATTCATCTTTAAATGAAAATCCAGGACCTCCCGAACCATTTCCGTCAGGATCACCACCCTGAATCATAAAGTCATTGATTACTCTGTGAAATTTAAGTCCGTCATAAAATGGTTTTCCTTTCAGTTTTTCCACTTTTACATTAGGATTTTTACCTTCTGCCAAAGAGATAAAATTAGCCACCGTTACGGGAGCTTTTACATATTCCAGAGACAAAACGATATTGCCTTTAGTCGTAGAAATTGTTGCAAAAATTCCTTCAGCAGGATTTACAGTTTTAGGAGCTGCTTTGGCTGTCGTTGATTTTCCGGCCGGTTTTTTTGCAGTGGTTTTCTTTGTTGTTTGCGCCTGAATGTTTAGTACTGCAAGGCAGAATAAGAATAGAAATTTAAATTTCATGGTGTTTCGAATTTAAGTCTGTCTATAGTTAGTTATTGTGGTTTTTCCAATAATTGGATTTCGAAAATGATATTCGCATTTGGCGGAATAACATCTCCGGCACCTGTTTGTCCGTAAGCTAAGTGTGATGGAATGAAAAGGACCGCCTTGTCTCCAAAAGAAAGTTTTTCGATTCCTTCAATAAATCCCGGGATCATACCATCTTTGCGACCTGCCTGAAAAGGAATTGGCTGATAGGCTTTTGCTTCGGCTCTTGCCTGATCAAATTTTCCGAAAGTCTTCGCAACGTCTTCAATGCTGGTATCAAATAAAGTTCCGTCTTCCAGGAATCCTGCATAATGAATGTATAATTGAGTTCCGGTTGCCGGTTTTTTACCTGCCCCTTTTTCAGTAATTACATATTCTAAACCACTGCTTGTTTTGGTAGCTTTTGGTTTTAAGGAAGCATAATAGGCTACTTTTTCTTTTTGAACTCCTGCAAACTTCCCTTTTTCTTTTGCTATTTCAGAAAAATAGTCGTGAAATACTTTTACAGCATCAAACTTTTTAGCGGCTTCACCATTTCTGATAATCGTTACCGATACAATGTTGTCACCTTGCACTACTTTGTTTACTACTTCCATTCCTTTATCGACTACATGACCGAAAACAGTATGTTTTCCGTCTAACCAGGGTGTTTCAACATGAGTAATAAAAAACTGGCTGCTGTTTGTTCCGGGACCGTTATTGGCCATGGCTAATACGCCGCCTTTATCAAATTTTAAATCAGTAATTTCATCTTTAAATTTGTATCCTGTATCACCGGAACCTGTCCCTAAAGGATCACCGCTCTGAATCATAAAATCTTCAATAACCCTGTGAAATTTCAATCCGTTATAGAAGGGTTTGTTTTTAAGATCTTCGTTCGTTACAAATTCACTTTTACCTTCAGCCAGTGTTACAAAATTGGCAACCGTAACGGGTGCTTTTTTATAATCTAATTCAACAATAATACTTCCTTTATTCGTTTCAATTTCGGCATACAGGCCATCCGGAAGGTCACTGTGTTTGTCTTTACAAGAATAAAACGAGGTAGCGGCTAATAGTAATATTAAAATACTTTTTTTCATTTTTTAAATGTTTTTTTATGGGTTTAAAGTGTCTTTTTTAGTTTGAACTGCTGCCTTTGGAGTTACCGCTTTTGGCGTTTGTGTTCCGGTAACGGCTGTCTTAGGTGCTTCTTCAGGAACAAAATTACGAAGGGTAACCGTGCAAATCAGGGATTCATTGGTTCCGATTTTTTTGTTGTCTCCGTGATAGCCATAGGCCATGTGTGATGGAAATAAAAAGTTGACAGTTTCGTTTTTGTGCATCAGTTTAATACCGTCGCGCAATCCCATCATGATTTCCTGTTTGTCAACATAGTAGGTTTGCGGGCCTAATTCTGCTTCTGCATAAATAACTTTGCCTTTGATGTCTTTTACTTCTAAATTATAATAAGCGATATCGCCTCTTTTCGGTTTTAAAGTATCAGCGGTATTTTGTTCTTCATACGAATACCAATATCCTTTTTGGGAAGCATAATACTTTACTTTCGGATTGCTTTTGATGATGTTTTTAATGACATCTTCTTCACTGGCAACCAGTTTTTTATTCCGGTCAGCCGATTTTTTCATGAAAGTTCCCGAAGCTCTTGAAATAGGTCTTCTGGCTTCTTCATGATGTTTACAGCCAACACATAGAACAGCAAACAGCAGGGCAGAAATGCTTAGTTTTAAGTAGTTCATAGTAGGTTATATTTTTAGTTTAGTTACTAAGTCTTCAAACTTTTTAATGGTCTCTTCCATAGAAACTTCCGATCTTCCGCCAGCGGCATTGGTATGTCCTCCACCGTTAAAATGATCTCTTGCAAACTGATTCACATCAAATCCTCCTTGCGAACGGAAGGAAATTTTGATGATTTTTTCGTCTTTATTTTCTATAAAAATAGCTGTAAAATCAATTCCTTTTATACTTAATCCGTAATTAACAATTCCTTCGGTATCGCCTTTTATATAATTAAAGGCATCCAGTTCGCTTTGAGTCAATGTTGTATAAGAAGTTTTATGCTCTTCAAAAACTTTCATATTCTGTAATGCGCAACCTAATAATTGTAAGCGGCTGTAGGAGCTGTTGTCGAATAATAAAACCGGAATTTCGGTATTTTCGACGCCTAAATCAATTAAATCCGCCACAATTCGATGCGTATTTCCGGTTGTTTTCGGAAATCGGAAAGAACCTGAATCGGTTAATATTCCTGTATAAATACACGTTGCAATGGTTTTGTCTAAATCTTCTTTTTTGCCTAAAAACGAAATGAAATTGTAAATCATTTCGCAGGTAGAACCAAAGGAAGTATCGGAATACATGTAGGTGGCATAATCATCCGGTTTCTGATGATGATCGATCATGATAAAAGGCGCTTTTAGCTTTGCCAAAGTATGTTCCATTTCTCCGGTACGGTGAAAAGCATTAAAATCAAGTGTAAATATTATTTCAGCTTCTTCTAATATTTTAGTACAGTTTTCGGTGTCTTTTTCAAAGATTTTTACGGTTTCGGAACCTGGCAGCCAGGCCAGAAAATCAGGAAAATCATTAGGGGCAATCACCGTTGGCAGGTGGTTGTTTTTTAGTAAAAAATGGTATAAACCTAAGGTAGAACCCATAGCATCACCGTCAGGACCTCTATGCGGAATTATAGCGATTTTCTTTGGGGTTGCGAGTAATAATTGTATCGCCTGAATATCTTGTATTTTCATAGTGTGCGAATTTACATTTTTTTAACGTAAACCTGAAAACATTTTCGAGATTAACACAGTTTTATAAAGTTATGGGTTGTGAGTTATGGGTTATGAGTTTTATTCTGGAATTTGGAATTTTATTCCGGGAATTTAAATTAATACACGGATGAAATAGGCTCGCTAAAGCGAAAATGCGGATTTATTCGGGTTTTTTTAGTTCTGGAGAAACGATTTATTTTGTAGTAACAGATTTTAATCCGTTGAAAATACGTGTTTGGAATTTGGATTTTAAAAATTGGAATTTAATTTTCGATACAGTTTATACTTAGCACCTTTTACGATTTGCGATTTATAAATTCCTACAGAACCGGAAGAAAAGTAAGCGATACTACAGGCAATCGCGATAAAAAGTCCGGGTTGCATCCCGAATAATTCTAATCCCATAATGGTGCAGGCGATAGGAGTGTGGGTAGCTCCTGAAAATACGGCTACAAAACCCATTCCGGCGAGAAGCGCAATTGGCATAGGTACAACAAGTGATAAAGCGCTTCCTAAAGTAGCACCGACAAAAAATAACGGAGTTACTTCACCGCCTTTAAAACCGGCACCCAACGTAAAACCGGTAAATAAAATTTTCAGTAAAAAGTCATACCACGGATTTACATTCGAAAAAGAATCCACAATAACAGGAACGCCCAGTCCGGAGAATTTTGTAAATCCGAAACCAGCAATGGCAATGGCTAAAATAATTCCTCCTACAAACGGACGCAACGGCAGGAATTTTATATATTTTGAAAAAAGGGAACCCCAAAAATGAGTAGTTCTGGAAAACAATAAGGCAGCAAATCCGAACAATACGCTTATTACGATGGTATAAGAAAGGTTGGTCAGATTGATTTCAGGAACATCCGGAATGCTGTAATGGGTGTGTTTGACCTGCCAGAATTCAACCGTAAAATAAGCGGCGTACGCTACTAAAAAAGACAGAAAAACACTTTTTAAATTGATTCTACTAAAATAGACAACCTCCAGGGCAAAAATGGCACCTGCCAGCGGTGTTCCGAAAACAGAGGCAAAACCTGCGCTGATTCCGAGGATGATTAAAATTTTGCGTTCACTATTATCGAGTTTAAAAAGTTTGGTAAACTGATCGGCAATAGCACCTCCCATTTGTACCGCGGTACCTTCACGACCTGCAGAACCGCCAAATAAATGAGTAAGTAAGGTTCCGAGCAGCACTAAAGGAGCCATTTTCAAAGGAATTACTTTTTTAGGATTTTCGTATTCTTCTAACAATAAATTATTGCCTTTTGCGACCGATTCGCCCCAATAGTAATAACTCAATCCAACCAGTAATCCGCCAAGAGGTAGAAGCCATACAATCCAATCGTGGTGGATTCTAAATTGTGTCACCCATTCCAGCGCAACCAGAAAAAAGGCGGAAGCAGATCCGGACAAAACACCAATTAAAAGGCAAATGAGAATCCATTTGAACAGGGTAAAAAGTATTTGTTTAGGTTTTTGATAGTTCATTAGTAACTGGAGTAATCTTTTTTAGCCACGAATTTTTTGCCACAGATTAGCGGATTAAAAAGGATTTTTTTTTTGAGATTTTAGTTGTTTTTTTGAGATCCAATTTTATAGACAAATTTTTCGTCTGTTCGCTATTATCGGGATACGAATTTAATTTTTTATACATAAAATTATAGAATCTTTCTAATCCTGTAATCAGTGGCAAAATAAAATTAGCGAAAATTAGTGAAATTCGTGGCAAAAGAATATTAGCACAATTAGTGTAATCAGAGGCAAAAATAAAACTTACTGCACAACAGCTGTAAATTCAATTTCAACTAAATATTCAGGAGCCACCAGTTTGCTGATTTCATAAAAGCCTGTGGTCGGTTTTACATCCTTAAAAAAGAAAGAGTGCGCTCTTGCTACTTCTTCAAAAGTTGTAATGTCAGTGGTAAAAATCCGGGTTCTGATAACATCTTTCATTCCAACATTCAAATCTTGCAAAACTTTTTCAACACGTTCCAGGATGTTGTAGGTTTGAGCATAGGCATCGTCGGCTTTTACTTTTTCACCGTCAACAATCGCAACAGTTCCCGAAACTTCGATAATATTGCCAATTCGTACGGCGCGACAATATCCCATTTTGTCCTCCCAGGGAGATCCTGTTAAGATGTTTTCTCTTTTCATTTCTTCTGTTTTATTGAATTTGTTTATTTTTTTTTAAATCAAATTCGGGTTAGTTAATTTCGCTGCAATTTATAAAATATACGGTTGACAAAACCAATTATTCATTTGAAATCCCGCAGAAAATCATTCTTTTTTGTGATATTATGATTCATCGGATTTTTTATGGTTCAATTTGATGCTGCTCATAAAGACGAAGTTTGTTTTGAGCAGCAGTCAGGTTTTGCTGTAATACTTCGATTTTGTTTAACAGGTTGGCAATCGCATCAATCCCTTCCAGATTAATTTTAAGATCATAATGCAGCCGAATCATTTTTTCGACAGCAGGCAGTTGTTCCGGCTGCAGGTATTCGTCTTCTTCGAGCATGATGATCTGTACTAAACCATAATTGTGCAGCTCGGTTATAAAGGTATTTTCAATTTCGTGGTATACACAAAACTGTTTTATTTGAATTAAGTCTTTACTATTCATGATTTCTTAATTTAGCTAATTCTTGGAATAATTCTTTTTCTTTTGCGGACAAGTTCGTTGGAATTTTTAAAGTATACGTAATGTACAAATCTCCACACTGATTGTCTTTTTTATACACCGGAAACCCTTTTCCTTTCAGTTTTACTTTGGTTCCGGGCTGGGTTTCGGCAGGGACTTTTATTTTTACTTTTCCATCAAAAGTAGTCACATAAATTTCTCCTCCTAAAATTGCCGTATATAAATCCAGGTCGGCATCTGCATACAAATTATGACCTTCCCGTTTGAAGTCGGAATTGTTATCGATTGAAAAAGTAAGGTATAAATCGCCATTCGGTCCGCCGTTTACACCGGGAGCCCCATGATTCGGAATTTTTATAATCTGTCCGTTTTCGACTCCGGCAGGAATAGTGATCCTGATGTTTTTGCCATTAACGGTAAGGTTTTGTTTGTGCGTCGTATACGCAGAAGCAAGGTCCAGTTGTAATTCGGCATTGAAATCCTGGCCTCTGTATTTCGCCTGACTTCTCGAACTTCTTCCGGAAGAACCGTACATGGAATTAAAGAAATCAGAAAAATCGCCATCTGAGAAATCTCCTCCGCCAAAATCAGTATAACTTTGACTGCCTTGCTGTTGTCTTGAAGATTGCTGTTGATTAGGGTCGTAGCCTGCTTTTTCAAATTCGTCAGCATGTTTCCAGTCTTTGCCGTATTTGTCGTATTTCTTTCGATTTTCTGGATTGCTTAAAACTTCATTGGCTTCATTTATTTCCTTGAATTTCTTCTCCGCCTCTTTATCATTCGGATTCAAATCAGGATGATATTTACGGGCTGCTTTTCGATAGGCTTTTTTTATTTCGGCTTCAGTGGCAGTTTTTGTAATTTCTAAGATCTTGTAATAGTCTATATAATCCATTTTTCCGGTTTTTACTAAATGAAAATTAAAATACTGAAGTTAGGAATAAGTTACTAATTATCAAAACGCTATATTTCTGAAATGCAGAATTTTGTAAACCTTCAAAAGTGGTTTTTAATTTCTGGCAGGTTTTTTGTTTTCCAAAAATTAGCCTAATATATTGTTATAAAACTCTTAAAGTTGTAGCGCCTGTTTAAATTATGCTATTTTTGTGAAGCTATACTTTAATTCTGTAATAATTATAAATGCCCATTCGATAATACTTTTTTCAATGAAGCACATTTTATTTTTCATACTATTTTGTACTGCTATAACAGTATCCGCCCAAACTGAATTTAGTACAAAATTCAAGGCTATTCCGGCTCCTAAATTTAGCTCAAAACCTAAAAAACTTTCCATTCCGGAAGTTAAAGATCCAAAAGCTAACACTTCAGATATTCCAAGTATCAAAACACCCAATGTTTTTGATAACACCACTATAACCCAAAAATCCAAACTTCAGATAGGAGAGCAGAAAAGTACTTTTACAATGTCTACGGAAACTGATTTTGCTAATCCGGGGGACCGTTATGTTGCGAAAATGGAAAAAGATCTTGATAAGGCGTTAAAAGAGGCGGGACTAAAAGAGGATAAAGGAAAATTAGTTAGAAAAAATATTGATTTTGGAGAATTTACAACAAAATCTGAATATTTTATTGTTAAATATCGAGACTTTATTGTTGTCGATGGAGATTTGGTCAGAGTGTCACAAAATTTTAAAGTAATTCAGGGATCAATAGAAATGGAAGGCAACTATAAGCAATTTAAAATTACACTCCCATTGGGAATCAATAAATTAGAATTTGAAGCGATTACTACTGGTGCTTCTGGAGGAAATACAGCTGAATTTCAGATTTATGATGCAGAAGGAAAATTTATAAATTCATATTTTTGGGATAATTTAGATACAGGTTATAAAGGATCACTTATTGTTTTAAGAATTCCAAAATAAAATCTCAGAATCTTAGTAACTCAGCACCTCAGAACCTTTTTAGAAAAATTAAAACGGATCAGCAGTAACATTAAACTTCATATCTGCCTTTACCGTTACATCTCTTGTAAGTGTTTCTTTTAACGTAACTTTTGTTCTGATTTTATATTTATCAGCTTTGATGTATTGATCTAATCGGGCATCTGTGCTAATCAGATCAATCGTATTACTTGTTGAATTGATATTATCCTGATAGGCCAATTCTATTTCATCTGAATCAGTTGTCGAGATATATAAATGAATCGATTTTAAAAACGTAAATGTTTCTCCCTCAGGATCTGTAATTGTCAATTTTAGCGATTTTAATTTTACATCTTTTACCAGACTCGCCTGAGTATTGTTGTTTTTAAATTCAGCTGAGGAATTTGTAGTCACATCGGGTGTTATAATTTCCGACGGTAAATTAATAGGTGAAGTACTTTTTATCTGAATTGACGCATTATTCGAAATGGTAAAAGTCAGTAAATCATCAACAGCATTACAAGAGGTTAAAAATAAACACAGGAAAAAAGAAAAGGCAATTAATTTTGATTTCATAATATGGGTTTTGTATAAATACGATTTTTTGAGGGATTTGGTTTTTTCTTTCAAGGTACAAAGCTACAAAGGTACAAAGTTTCAAAGATGTAAAGGAAAAATAATGTATCTCCATTTTCACACCTTTGCATCTTTGTACCTCTGAGCCTTTGCAGCTAAAATCAGAACACTGAAAAAAAATATTTTTTTTTCAGTGTTCTGATTTTTCAAATTCGAATATAAAAAGTATTTTTGCGCATGCAACACAACGTACTTATTTTAGATTTCGGATCGCAATATACACAGCTTATTGCGCGTAGAGTTCGCGAATTAAATATATTCTGCGAAATTTTCCCTTACAATCACTTTCCTAGTGATTTATCACCTTATAAAGCCGTAATTTTAGGAGGAAGCCCTTTTTCTGTTCGTGCAGAAGATGCGCCACATCCTGATTTATCTCAAATTCGAGGCAAACTTCCTATGCTGGCAGTTTGTTACGGAGCACAATATTTAGCACACTTTAGTGGCGGAGAAGTTGCGGCTTCAAACACCAGAGAATACGGCAGGGCTAATTTATCCTATATTAAAGAGGATGAAGTTTTCTTTAACGGAGTTTCAGAAAACAGTCAGGTTTGGATGAGTCACAGCGATAGTATCAAGGCTTTGCCGACCAATGCGGTAAAATTAGCGAGCACGCATGACGTAGAATATGCAGCTTACAAAATTGAAGGCGAAACTACGTATGCGATTCAGTATCACCCGGAAGTTTTCCACTCTACAGATGGATCAAAAATGCTGGAGAACTTTTTAGTAAACATTGCCGAAGTGCCTCAAAACTTTACACCAGGTGCTTTCGTAGAAGAAATGGTGGGAGAATTGAAAGAGAAATTAGGGAATGATAAAGTTGTTTTAGGATTGTCTGGAGGAGTAGATTCTACTGTAGCCGCAGTTTTATTACACCAGGCTATCGGTAAAAACCTATACTGTATCTTCGTAAATAACGGATTGCTTCGTAAAAACGAATTCCAAAACGTACTGGATCAGTACAAAGGAATGGGATTGAACGTAAAAGGAGTAGATGCCGGAGATCGTTTCTTAGGTGAATTAGCCGGAATCAGTGATCCTGAAACCAAACGTAAAACCATCGGACGTGTATTTATCGAAGTTTTTGATGATGAATCACATTTAATAGAAGACGTAAAATGGCTGGCGCAGGGAACTATTTACCCTGATGTAATCGAATCGGTTTCTGTAAAAGGACCATCGGCAACGATTAAATCACACCACAATGTGGGCGGATTGCCGGATTATATGAAATTAAAAATTGTAGAACCGCTTCGAATGTTGTTTAAAGACGAAGTTCGCAGAGTGGGTGCTACTTTAGGAATAGATCCTGAGTTGTTAGGCAGACACCCTTTCCCGGGACCAGGATTATCGATCAGAATTTTAGGGGATATTACTCCGGAGAAAGTTCAAATACTACAAGATGTTGATGCTGTCTTTATCGACGGATTAAAATCATGGGGATTATACGATAAAGTTTGGCAGGCAGGAGCAATTCTGCTTCCTGTAAACAGTGTTGGTGTGATGGGCGATGAGCGTACGTACGAAAAAGTAGTAGCGCTTAGAGCAGTTGAATCTACAGACGGTATGACTGCTGACTGGGTTCATTTACCTTATGATTTCTTAATGAAAGTCTCAAACGACATTATAAACAAAGTAAAAGGCGTGAATCGTGTGGTTTACGATATAAGTTCAAAACCACCCGCAACAATTGAATGGGAATAGTACTATTTTTCAAATTAAGGCGTTACATTTGTAACGCCTTAATTTTTATAACCTACTATTTATGAGAGAACTTTTAACGATTTCTCTTGTCTTTATTTTGTCTTTTAACAAAATAACTGCGCAAGATTCAATTATTGAACACAAAATTCAAAAAGGAGAAACTGCCTATTTTATTGCCCAAAAATATAAAGTTTCTGTTGAGGAAATTTACAAACTCAATCCCGAATCGCAGAACGGAATCAAAGACAATCAAATTATTAAGGTTCCCGTTCACTCCGCAGAACAGCAAAAATCAAACCCGCAAATTACCCATATTGTTGGTCCAAAAGAAACACTGTTCGGTTTATCGAAACAATATAATGTTTCGGTTGAAGCGCTTCAGAATGCCAACCCAATTCTTGCCGGCGGACTTCAGATTGGTCAGGAATTAAGTATCCCGCAGCATACTGCCAATCTTCCTAAAACTGAAATCTCAGCATCTTCAAAAGTAACCCACGAGGTAGTGGCCAAAGAATCTTTATTCAGTATTGCGAGACAATATAATGTTTCGGTTCAGGATCTGGAAAATTTGAATAAAGAGCTGCTTCAAAACGGATTGCAGATTGGTCAGACCATTTCAATTCCAAACAAAAGAAAAACATTAGACGGAAGAGTTCGTGTCATCAATCAGGAAACTGTTTTTCATGTGGTGGAACCCAAAGAAACCAAATTCTCGATTGCCAAGAAATACGGCATTTCAATTGAGCAACTGGAATCTCAAAATCCTGAAATCGTAAACGGATTAATTGTCGGCAATAAACTGGCCATTAATACAAAGGAAGTTAAACCAACAAATGAGCGAGAAGAACTGATGCTGGCGCTGGCGGAAAAACAAGTTGTAGTTGAAAAAGGAAAAGCCAAAACCGTTGAACTGGAAGATTTAAAAGACAGATTGGTTATTCAGAAAGAAATGAATCAGAAGATTATAAAGATCAATGATCTGAAAGTCAATCTGAATGATATGAATGGTTCCAAAGAGAATTCGGTTGAAAAATTACGATTGGTTCTGGAAGCCAATAAAAATGTTCAGGATATTTTAATGGCCAAATTAGATTCGTTAGTCAACACGATGAACAATGATTTAGTCGAATTGAAAAGAATGGATGTTTTGAATGTGGATGAATCCAAACGATTAGAAAAAAAATCGTATGAAAGCATCAGCAAAACCAGTGATTTGTCTTCCCAACTCAAGAAAGAACTGGCTGAAAACCGAAAAGCTTATGCCGGTTTAATGAACAAAGTAGAGCGAATTGCAGTCGAGGAAAATCAGGAATACAAGAAGAAAATCCGCGAAAGCGAAAAGAATAATAATGTCACTTCCCTGCAGCAGCGTCTTTCGCTTGACGAAATAAAAAGGTACAAAATCGAGCAGGAACAAGGCGATGCGCAAAATCAATTGTTAATTGCTAAAATTGATTCCCTTGATACACAGAAAACCATCGAAATCAAACGCCATATCAGTAAGGCAACTTATTACAGTATGGAAGCCAGAAAATTTGATGATAAAGTGGCTTTGATGAAATTAAAAAAATACCAGGACGAAGCGATTAAAAATCAAAAAACAGATCCGGATGCCACTTCAAAATTGGTTTCGCCGGAAGAAATGAAACGCGAACTGAAAGAAAATCCGTTTAAAAATGAAAAGAATGTCAAGATAGAAGTTTATGATAATCTTAAAGAAGTTTCAAACGGCTATTACTTAGTTTTAGGTATATTTACCGATGCGGTACCAAGGGATAAGCTGATTATGAAACTTATTGATTCTGGTGATTTTAACGCTAGTTTTTTCTTTAATATAAACAGTCTTTCGTACTACGTTTACTCGGATAAGTATCAAAATATGGAAGAAGTTTTATATAAAGGCAAGAAAAATGAAGAAGATGAGTTATATAAGAACATTATTATTGCAAAGGTTGAAATTGATCTGAGATAATAATCGAAAAAATAACAAGTGGCCTGAATCTTGCTTTGACAAAATGAGTAACTTGTTTTTGAATTAAAAATTAATTGTTTTAAGCCCTATTATGAAATATTATTTAGCATTATTATCTCTTGTTTTTTTTACTTGTTCTGCTTTTGCCCAGGAAAAAGTAGTTAAGTATAAAGTTTCAAGTGGAGAAACCATCAATCAGATTGCAGAGAAATTTAAGGTTACGCCTTATGATATTTACTCTTTAAATCCTGATGCGCGAACTGGATTAGTGCCTAATACAGTTTTACTAATTCCAACTGGAGGAAAAGCCAGTGCCGTAAAAAAAGAAGTTGCAGCAACAAAAAATACTGCTTCAGGAAAAGCAACTACACATGAAGTGCAGCCAAAAGAAACACTTTTTGGCATAGAGAAAAAATATGGCATTTCTGATGAAGCCTTAAAAGCTGCAAATCCGTTTTTGGTGACCAATGGTTTACAAATAGGTCAGACGCTTACCATTCCTTCAAAAGGAGCGGCCGTAAAAAGTGCTGCATCGACAGCCGGTAAAGCTGTTAAAACTGCTGGTCCGGAAAAGTATGTATATCACGATGTACAAGCAAAAGAAACAAAATATTCAATTGCAAAAGAGTATAAAACGACCGTCGAAGATTTAGAAAAACGCAATCCGGAAATTGTTTCCAGTTTGCCTGTAGGATACCGTGTAACCATTAAAGGAACGGCTCCCAAAACAGATACAACTACTGCTGTTGCTGCCAATGTTTCTAAAGCTGCCGAAACTAAAAAAGCAGATGAAGCTGTAAAAAAAGGAACTACGTACATGGACTATCAGGTGAAGCCAAAAGAAACTTTGTACAGTTTGTCCAGAACATTTCAGTTAACGCAGGCAGAATTAACAGAGTTGAATCCGTCACTTTCTGAAGGCGTAAAAGAAGGAATGGTTTTGAAAGTTCCGTCCGGATTCCTGGCACCTGCTCCGATTATTGCCCAGCAACAGCCACAACAGGTTGAAAAACAGGTAGAAAAACCAGTTGATAATTCAGCTTCGGGCGGGATTAAAATTCTTGAAAAAGTAAAATCAGAAACCGTTTCTGCAGATCCGGAAGTGGTTGAACTGACAAAAGTAAGAGGGCAAAACGAGCGTAAAAAACTGGCTTTATTGCTGCCTTTTAATCTGGCAAAAATGCAATCGGACACCATAAGTTCAGCCAATCGAATTAAAAATGATAAGTTTTTGAATATGACGCTTGATTTTTATTCAGGGGCCATGATGGCAATTGACTCGGCAAAAGTCTTGAAATTACCAATTGATGTCAGTATTTTTGATTCGCAGGAAACAAAAAGTACCTCAAATGTTTCTAGTTTAATTTCTCAGAATAAATTACAGGGAGCTAATGCTGTGATCGGCCCGTTTTACCAAAGTAATGCCGAGAGTACAGCGAATTCGCTTCGTTTATACAATATACCTGTGATTTCTCCACTATCAAAAGATACCGCTAACCCAATTGATAACTTGTATCAGACCATTCCAACAAATGATGTGGTCAAAAGTGCTGTTTTTGATTATATGCGTTCTAAAAACGGAAACATCGTTGCGGTTGTAGACAAGAAAAAAGAATCGGTGATCAATTACATAAAACAAAACCAAAAAGGAGTTGTTTTTGCTGCCTTATCGGAAACGGGAGGCTTGGATGTTGCCAATTTAAAAAGCCTTTTGTTGCCTAACAGAATGAATTATGTAGTCATGGAAACCGGTAATACCGCCATGGTGAAAACAACCATAAAAGCTTTGTTAGATGCACAAAAAACCTGTCAGGTGCAGCTGGTGATTTTAGAACCGAACAGTACGCTGGATACAGATGAAATTAGTTTTGAAAGCCTGGTGAAACTGAAATTAATGTACCCATCAGTAACTCGTGAGAGTAATGAGCCAGCAGTATTAATATTTGAAAAAGAATACAGACTGAAAAATAAAGTGAATCCAAATACGTACGCTACCCGTGGTTTTGATGTAACTTTTGATACCATGATGCGTTTGGTTCAGGGAAAAACATATCAGGAAACAACAGATTTAATCACAACAGAACAGGTTGATAATAAATTTCAATACTACAAAAAAGAAGATGGAGGACACGCCAATAAAGGAGTGTACATCTTATATTACGATTCAGACTTAACTTTAAAAGTAGCCAACTAATGACATCAAAAGTAACCTATTTAGGGGATTTAAGAACAAAATCAATTCATGTGCAGTCAGGAAGTGAAATCATTTCTGATGCACCATTAGACAATAACGGAAAAGGAGAAGCATTTTCCCCAACAGATACCGTTGCCAATGCTTTGGCAAGTTGCATGATGACTATTATGGGAATCAAGGCCCGTGATATGGCAATCAATATTAACGACTCAACAGCCGATGTAACCAAAATAATGAATGCTGAACCAAGACGAATTGGTGCTATTGAAATTGTTTTCGAAATGAAAGGTACTGAAGATGAAAAAAACAGAACCATTCTGGAACGTGCTGCTATGACCTGCCCGGTTTTTTTGAGTCTGAATGCAGATATAGAAAAGAAAATTACGTTTAACTGGAAGTAATTTTATAAAATAAAATGGAAAGCCGTCATTATTTTGACGGCTTTTTTTTTGCATTTTTTTTATAGTACTAAAAAATTAACAAAATATTCATACCTAATTTTGGTCAGTAAAAATATAATGTAGTATCTTTGTTTTGCAAAAAAAATGCAGTTTAATGCAAAAATAACGCAATCTATTGAAACTGAAATGAGATTCTGTTTTCAATATTTATTTTGGATTTTTTTTATAAGAGGATAAAAAAAGGTTTTCCAAATTCTGCTTCAAATCAATAATTTTAAATTTTACTGAATTACTTTTATAAAGATTTTATCTTTGTATAATTCTGCTTGCTAATTTTTTAGCGATGTATTGATGTGAAATTCTGCCAGTGAAAAATAAAATTTTTATTTGAAAATTATAATTAGAAAAGTAAAAAAACTATATCATGTTAAAAAGTAAAATAGACAAAGCGACAGGTTTTGAGAAACGATTCGAAAACATCAATACGGTTGTTTTTGAAAATTCAGGAGATGCTTCAAAAGCAGTAGCCCGGGAAATTGCAGCTTTAATCCAGTCCAGACAAAAAATCGGCCAGCCTTGTATTTTAGGACTTGCAACAGGATCTTCCCCAAAAGGATTGTATGCGGAACTCGTTCGTTTGCACAAAGAAGAAGGATTAAGTTTTAAAAATGTAATCAGTTTTAATCTGGACGAATATTATCCGATGGAACCCAATTCCATCAACAGCTATGTTCGTTTTATGAAAGAACTGTTGTTTGATCATGTCGATATTTTACCTGAAAACGCCCATGTTCCGGACGGACTTCTATCAAAAGAACAAATAGCCGATTACTGTCATGATTACGAAGCTAAAATTGAAGCCTTGGGCGGAATCGATTTGCAGATTCTCGGAATTGGCGGAAACGGACATATCGGTTTTAACGAATCCGGTTCACTTCAAAACTCCAAAACACGTTTGGTAGCTTTAGACCATATTACAAGAGTAGCCGCAAGTAAAGATTTCTTCGGACTAAGCAATACGCCCAGAACCGCGATTACACTTGGAGTAAAAAAAATCATGGAAGCCAAAAGAGTCATCCTGCTGGCTTGGGGAGAAGGAAAAGCCAATGTTGTCAAAAGATCAGTAGAAGATGAAGTAACGAACAGAGTACCCGCTTCCTTTTTGCAGGAACATGACAACGCTGTTTTTATTTTAGATAAAGAAGCCTCTTCGAAACTTACCAGAATCAACAAACCGTGGCTGGTAGAAAAAGTAATCTGGACCGATAAATTAACCCGTAAAGCGGTTTTAGGATTGGCACTACAGCTTAAAAAACCAATTTTAATGCTTACTGATGCTGATTATATTGAGCATGGAATGAGTGATTTACTGGCTGATTCCGGTCCGGCATACGACATCAACATCAAAATATTCAATAAATTACAAAATACGATCACAGGCTGGCCAGGCGGAAAACCCAATGCTGATGATTCCAACCGTCCGGAAAGAGCAGAACCTGCCAGAAAACGTGTCCTGATTTTCAGTCCGCATCCGGATGATGATATCATTAGTATGGGGGGAACTTTCATGCGTCTGCAGGAGCAGGGACATGAAGTGCACGTAGCCTACCAAACCTCCGGAAATATTGCTGTTGCCGACGACGAAGCCTTACGTTTTGCGCGATTCGTAATAGACTACAATGAAAAATTCGGAATCAAAAGTGCCGAAGCTGATACGATTTATCAAAAAGCACAAACCTTTCTGGAGAATAAAAAGAACAGCGAAATTGACATTCCCGAAGTTCGTTACATCAAAGGACTGATCCGAAAAGGGGAGGCGAGAGCAACCAGTCATTTTGTGGGTTTGACCGATGATCAGATTCATTTTATGGAACTTCCGTTTTATGAAACCGGAACCATCGAGAAAAAACCAATCGGAAAAGAAGACATCCAACTGACCATCGATTTGATTGAAAAAATCAAGCCACACCAAATATACGCAGCCGGAGATTTAGCCGATCCGCATGGAACGCACAAAGTTTGTCTGGATGCTATTTTTGAAGCGGTAAAAGCTTTAAAACCAAAACCCTTTATGGACGACTGCTGGTTATGGCTGTACAGAGGAGCATGGCAGGAATGGGGAATTGACGAAGTCGAAATGGCGGTACCCATGAGCCCTGACCAGGTGTTGGCAAAACGCCACGGAATTTTCAAACACCAGTCACAAAAAGACGGTGTTGTTTTTCAGGGAACGGACGCCAGGGAATTTTGGCAGAGAGCCGAGGACCGAAATCACGAAACAGCAGCTTTATATCAGGAACTAGGTTTAGCGACCTACGCTGCAATGGAAGCTTTCGTGAGATGGCACTACTAAGTTGTTAAGGTTCTGAGATGCTAAGATTCTAAGTTTTTTAGTTTTAAAATATTCACCAGGACTCTGGCGATAGCGAGCATGCGAAGCAATTACACTAATTAAATTCGGGTTAATTCGTAAAATTAGTGGCAAAACACACATACAGATTAGAAAATCACTTTAATCTTTTTAATCTGTGGCAAAAAATAAAAAATAATAATAGCTTTGTACCAACAAGAAGCAAGAAAGAGAATCAATCTGTATTCTCTTCTCTTGCTTCTTTTTTCTTTAAAAAAAATGGAACAAGACAGTAAACTTCTCATAAAATTAGCCCATACCAAAATGCCTTTCGGAAAATACGAGGGACGTTTCTTAATTGATTTACCCGAATATTATGTCGTTTGGTACCAGAATAAAGGATTTCCAAAAGGAGAACTGGGTCAGCAATTACAATTGATCTACGAATTAAAACTAAACGGTTTGGAAGAATTAATCCGTAATATTAAGAAAAGATATCCGAAACCGTAAAAAAGAGTAAGAAAAATCTTTTTTATTGAGTTCTTTTTCCTACTTTTGAAATAGAAATTATTATAGTTTTCAAAACAAGTTGATACCACAACTGCAGTTTTAAATTTTTAAAGCTGTATCGGAGAATCACTGTTTTTAAAATTATAATAATTTTTTTTATGCCAAAACTTACTTCCATAGCAAGTCTTACCTGCTGGTACGGAGAATATCCATGGTACTTCCCCTATTTTTTACATTCCTGCTCTTTTAACCCAACGGTTGATTTTATTATCATAACCGATAATAAAACCAAAATTAAGCATCAGCCGGATAATGTAAAGTTAGTTTACAGAACACTTGATGGAATAAAAGCTTCGGCTTCTGAAAAGCTTGGCTTTGCCGTAAACATTGATTACCCCTATAAATTATGCGATTTTAAGCCCGCTTATGGCTTTTTGTTTCCGGAAATCATTGAGGGGTATGATTTTTGGGCGCAAAGCGATCTCGATGTTATTTTTGGAAATATCCGCTTGTTTCTTACAGAAGAAATGCTGGACTCGTATGACTTTATAAGCATGAGGCATGATTACACTTCAGGATGTTTTGCTTTATACAGGAATAATGAAAAAATGAATACTTTTTTCATGAGAAGTAAAGATTATAAACTTGTTTTTTCTAACGCACAACATTTTTGCTTTGATGAATGCAATTTTGCCTGGGACGCTTTGGCCTTTGGGAAATCGATCTTTGAAATTCAAACCGAAATAGTCAGTTTTACACACTTAATAAAAGCAGCGGAAATCACAAAAGAGATAAGAGCTCATTTTGACTTTATTATCATAGAAGGCTATACGGGAAATGTTGTTTTTGAAAATGGTAAAATTATTTATAAAGACGCATTAGAAGGGCTGCTCTTTCATCTCTTCTGGATTAAAAAAACATATTCTCCCAAGATGCATCCGAAGAAAATTCCCAATACCTATAAAATTGGTCCGGTAAAAATTACGCATTAGCAGGATATTTTGTTCTTACAAGTTAGGGGATAGCAAATATTTTATAAAATTTAATTAAATCAACTTAAAAATGAATGTTATGAGAACTTTAAAAAAAATGAGTTTTAATGCCTTGATTGAAAACATGTCAATGGAAGAGCAAAAATCTACTTTAGCCGGTAGTGGTTCCGTTATGAATGGTAGTTATTACGGATCAGGTGGTAGTATTGGAGGATATTCTACTGGTAATATGGGCTATTATGCTTCGGACAGAGGCATGTCTTCGAATTTCACTCCGGCAGGAACTCTATTGTATACGCCTAATGGTAACTATTCCGCACCATCAATTTCAAGTAATCAAAACAGTTATGGCTACGGAAGTACTAGTTATAATACGAACAATTATGGCTCCGGAAGTAAACCTTTGAGTAATAGCGTAGGATGGACAAGTACTGGAAACAGTATAAAAACAACAAACGAGAATGATATCAGCCGGGTATTGAACTTTATGTATTCCAATACCGTTTCAAAAACCGCAGTCACTTGGAATATGGTAGCAGGTTTTTTAAATAACGAACTGACAGCTTCCGGCCGCGCAACCAATGATGCATTGTATGGACCAGTTCAGCTTAATAATGTAACTGTCCTTAATAAATACAAAGGACCAAGTACAATTCCACAAGGGATGGTTTATGATAATGGAGTACTGACATTGGGAGTTGCGATGGGGAGTCATGGTGTTTTGGTTAGAAATAGTGGAAGCTCATCAGAAATATTACAGGTTAAAACACCCGCAGTACTCGTTCCTTTTACAAAAGAAGAGCTAATTAATGGTTTTAATAAGGTTGGTTTTTCCGGTATGACGCGACCTTTTATTGAGGATTGGGATCCGGTTAAGGGACAATATAATAATGCTACCAGATTTAAGGCTGATATGAAATTAAACGTTGACGGAGCATCGGTTATTGCTTTGTATGAAAAATTATCTTTAACCTTATATGATAAAGATAGTAATACGGGACAAAATGCTACTATAGGTTTTGGACATTTACTTCATCCTGGAGCGATAAAATCTGGAGATATAAAATCAATAACTTTTGATCAGGCTGTATCTTTTTTTTCTACTGATATAATTGAGACAGAACGTGTCTTAAATCAGAAAATAGAAAATATGGATTTGACGGGTAAATTTAATAGAAATCAATATTTTGCATTAGTTGACATGGCATATAATGGTGGTAATTCTTCTGACAGTATATTAGTTGCAGTTCTAAATGGAATGAAATCAGGTGGAGTTGATGCTGCAAATAAGATAATAACAGATTCTTATATTAACCAAAATAATGGAGGTCTAAAAGATAGAAGATATTTTGAAGCACAAGCATTTGTGAATGGACGATCAATAACTCCTGAACAAGCGGATCAAGAATTACGACAATTAGGTTTGAAAAAATAAAACCTTCAATAATGAAATAAATATATACGATAAGTTTTTAAAAAAAATATGAAAAAAATTGCAATTGTTTCGATGTTGCTAAATATAGTATTAATAGTTAATAGTGTTCTGCTGTATAATAAATATTGTGATATTAAAAATAACTTGGAAATTCACCAGAAAAGTAAAATAACAATAAATAGTAGTGAAAAAATAGACTCGATTATTGATAAAAGCGATCCTATTTACATTTATAACACTCATAAATTTCCTCGTGATTCAGGTTATACAAGTTATGATTATAATATGAATACCGGTGAGAGGCTTCAATTTGCAGATAGCCTCTTAAACGAACTTTTGAAAAGTAAACTAAATATGCTTGATAAGTATATAAAAATAGATAAGGAAATGGTTCTACAAGTAAAAGATAATATGTTTTTTGTTAAGGCTTTAAAAATCAATATTGGACAGAAAAATAATCTCGTAAAATCTCAAAAACTTTGGGAACAGATGAGAGCACTAAACTATGACAATGTTTGGCTAGGCTGTTCTGGAGCTACTGCTTGTACAGGTATTGCTAATGATGCTGACATAAAATTTGTTTTAGAGCGGATGGAAAAAATTAAAAAAATAGAAGCATACAATTAGTTATCGATAAATAGGATATAAAATTTATTAAAAAAGAAGGAAAAAACTTTCTTTATTGATTTATTTTATTATTTTTGAAGTGAAAATTATTACAGTTTTCAAAAACAAATTAATACCACAATCGCAATTTAAAATTGCCATCAATTAATTTGAAAACTGTAATTATTTATATGCCAAAACTTACTTCAATAGCAAGTCTTACTTGCTGGTACGGAAAATATCCGTGGTACTTTCCCTATTTTTTACATTCCTGTTCATTTAATCCAAGTGTTGATTTTTATATCATAACAGACAATTTAGAAGAAATTGAAAATAAGCCGCAAAATGTTAAGATAGTCTTCAAAACCCTTCAAGAAGTAAAAGTTTTAGCCTCCAAAAAACTTGGTTTTGCCGTAAGCATTGATTACCCCCGTAAATTATGCGATTTTAAGCCCGCTTATGGCTTTTTGTTTTCCGAAATTATTCGGAAATATGATTTTTGGGGCTTTAGTGATCTTGATATCGTTTTTGGATCAATTCGAACTTTCATGACCGAAAGAATCTTAAAACAATATGACGTCATTAGCAGTCATTATAATTATGTAACAGGTTCATTTTGTTTATTTAGGAATAAGGAATACATCAACCAATTGTTTATGAAAAGTAAAGATTATCAAATGGTTTTTAGTAATCCAACCCATTTTTGCTTTGACGAGTGTAATTTTCTTTTTAAAGAATTAGAGAAAGGAACATCAATATTAGAAATAAACAATCCCATAGAAAGCATGACTTATATTGTAAAGAAGGAAGAGAAAGAATCTCGTTTAAAAGCCTTTTTTGATTTTGTAATTATAGAAGGTGTACCGGGGAATATTGAATGGGAAAGAGGGATCTTAATTTATAAACAGTTATTTGAAGTTATGTTTTATCATCTAAACCAGTTTAAAACTTCCTGTTCGATAAAAAAGGTATTACAACCAATACCACTTAAATACAGTTTTACAAGAACTAAAATAATTGACAAATAGTAAAAAGATGAGAATCATTCAAAGTGCCTGGGCCTGTAATAAATCGGATTTATTGAGGAATAACTCGGGCTGGCTATCTCCGGAGTATAACTTAATATCCTGGACTTTAAGTTGTTTGCAATTAAAGCAATATTATCCTGAACTTGTTTTGTATTGTGATAGCACTTACGCAAAGTTGTTTATAGATACTTTAGAATTGCCTTACAGTGATGTAGTTTGTAATTTAGATATACTAAATAAATACCACCCTCAACTTTGGGCATTACCTAAAATTTATTCTTACGCACAGCAGGAAAAGCCTTTTTTGCACGTTGATGGCGATGTATTTATTTGGAAAAAGTTTGAAGATAGGTTATTGAGTTCGGAACTAATAACCCAAAACAAAGAAGCAGCAACGGATTACTATGAGAAAATAATGATCTCTTTAGAAGCGTCACTAAACTATTTTCCTGATGAAATTCAAAAGGAGAGAAAATCACAAAAACCGATTTTGGCTTACAATGCCGGAATATTTGGTGGAAGTGATATTTCCTTTTTTCAGGAGTATGCATCGAAAGCATTTGAATTTGTAAATAAAAATGTGCTGAATCTACCGAAGATTAATATTTCAAGTTTTAATATTTTTTTTGAACAATATCTTTTTTACTGCCTCACTAAGAAATACAACAAAAAAGTGAATGTGCTTCTTTCAGAGACAATTGGAGATAATCAGTACAAAGGATTTGGCGACTTCGCCAGAGTCCCTTATGAAAAGCAATATTTGCATTTATTGGGCAATTATAAAAGGAATGAATTTGTTTGTAAACAAATGGCTCCCAGGCTTCGACAAGATTATCCTGAATATTACTACAGAATAATTGATTTATTTAAAACGAATAAATTGTCACTTTATAATGATTATTACAATTTGGAAAACATAACTAAAGACTTTTTAGTTCAGAGATATAAAAGATTAAATAATAATGCTTTAGCGATTGAAAAACAGGAAGCAGTTAAGGCAGTAAGTTTTGATTTTAAACGAGATTTAAGAAAGGAAATTGGAAATATTATATTGAATAAAGAGCAATTTATAGATTTTGAAATATTTAACTCCAGGATTAATTCCATCATCAAAATAGACTTTTTATTTATTTCTAAAGACTATTTGTATGCCAGAGACTGTCTTGCAAATTTTTATTTTCAGTGCCTGTTTGAGGATAAAAGTGATATCTACAATAAAAAGATAGTGCGAGGAGACGATTATAGAATCATTAAAAGTGATTTTAACTGGAGTTCCTTCATTGAAAAACAAAAGGACAACAAGGAATATGAATTCTTTAAACTTGAAAAATCAGATGCAGGGATTAGTACACTGATAGTTCCGGAATGTGACCAGAACAAATTTTCGCTGACTTATATTGATGAGCTGGATTTGGTTATTTTGGAAATTTTAAAGACTGATAAAACAATTCGCGAATTATTTGATGCACTGGAAGAATATTTCGATACAGATGAATTGTTTAAAATCCCTGCTGAATTTGAGAAGCTAATTTTTGGAAGAATAAAATTAGGAATTCATGTAAAGTCTATAAAAGTAATTATTGATTAATATTTAATAGTAAAAACACTACAATTAAAAAAAAATATTTATATATTTGAAAAATCTAACTAAAAACTTATAAAATGAAAAGTCTTAAAAAAATAAAATTTTCTGACATTGTCGGGATGTTGGAAGTAGATGAAATGAGAGAGATAATTGGTGGCTGCGGCAGTGGTACCGGTTCTGATGCGAATTATGGTTTTGGCGGCGGTGGCGGTGCTACTGCATTAAGTGGTAGCAGTAGTTTTGGAACCAGTTTTTCAGGATCTAATTACGGAGGATTCGGCGGATCGAATGCTGTTGGAGGTGGTGTGTATGGCAGCGGTTCTGTTACAGGAGCCGGAGGAAGCAGTTTTCCCGGTTCTCCTTATTATAATGGTAGTTCTGGTTCCGGGACAAACAATTTGAATTCGTCTACTTTAAGGAATGGATATGGAGGTGGTTGGTATACCAATTATAACAATGGAAAAACAACTAATGATTCAGTAACTATTGATCGGTTTTTTCAGTTTATATATTCACAGAAAGGTGTAGTGACGAACAATCAGGTTTTTAATTTTTTGAATAATGAATTAACAACAACAGGACAACAACGCAACACGCAACAATATAATATTATTCAATTACCGGGGACAGTATTAAACAATGTCCCAGTGCAAAATAATTATAAGGGACCAAGCAAAGTGCCGAAAGGGACGGTAATAAACAATATGTCACTCTTTGTTGATAATTCTGGCACTGGGATAAGTGGCGGGGCAACTGGTACCGGAGGAAACAGCACAGGAACAAATAATGCTTCATGGTACATCATGCCAATACATGGCAGTTTATATAAACCGACAGTATTAGAAGCAGCTGTAATGTCTAAAGCAGTTTATGGAGATAAAGTTAGCGCTGATGATTTAGGACATTGGGCTATTTCTAAGCCAGTTGCAGGTGTTCTGTACAATGACCCGAAATCAGGATTTAAATCACAATTATATGAAAAAGTTGGTTTGAATGGAAAAATGGAATATTGTTATGTAACGGCTGGAACTGAGCCGGGAGATATTGGGGACTACGCGGCCGACGCGCTACAAACAGCCGGAATTTCGTTGCAGTATCAGCAGTCTGTGAATAATGCAAAAATATTAAAAGCTCAGTTTGGGGATGCATTATCCTTTGCAGGACATTCATTGGGAGGTGGCATGGCTGAAGCTAATGCCAGAATTACAGGAGAAAGTGCTACAACTTTTAATGCTGCGGGATTAAGCTATTATACAGCATTAATTTTGGGGACAGGTTTTGTATCAGATACCCATTCCTATATTATGAATAATGACCCTTTAAATATTGCACAAATGGTTACTCCCGGTCTTACAACGGCAGGAGGGAAAAAGCATTTTGTTAATCAAAACGGAACAAGCTCTGGCGGTCATAGTATAGATGCAATGATTGCAGCTTTAAGAATAGTTCCAAATTAAAAATAATATGAAAAAAATAATAATTATTGTATTTCATGTTACATTTTTAATGCTTTTAAATTCGTGTGGAAAATGCATTGAGACACAATTAACCTATGCTGAGAAAGAATGGTTTTCAGTTTATAATAAAGGTGAAACCATTATTTTCAAAAGTAATTTGGGGAATATTGATACGCTCGTCGTAATAGAAAAAATAGAAACCCATAATAATAAAGATTGCAATTACTATGGTATAGGATCTACACAACCTAATATCATGTCTATGACTATTAAATCTAATAGTTGTCATAATAATCCATATTGCAACGGAGAGGTATTTATTAGCAAAGACAAAAGTGATGTAAATTATTTACCAAGTTTTAGTCTTTTTGGTCTAAATCAAAAGGGAGATCTTCAAAATGATATTTTGAAATTAAAAACAATGAAGTTAACAACAACAAATACATGGTATAATTTGGTTTATCATTTTGAAGATGGCATAAATACGAGTAATGGGGGGAATTATTACTTGAAATCCTTTGACTGGGATAAAAAAGAGGGTTTGATCAGATATGATACAAGTGAAGGAGAAGTGTTTGAATTACTAAAAAAGTATTAGAATAAATAATTAAGAAAAATGAGGTTAGATTTTATAATACAAAGGATAGTGAGAATTAATTTTTTGTTTTTATTTTTTACTCAAATCTGTATTTCACAAACTCCTGAAGTAAAACAATTATTGATGGATGGAGAGAAAGCATTTTTAGAGAATAACTTTTTGCTGGCAAAAGAAATTTATACGAAAGCAGTACATCTTGATGCGGAAAATAAAAATTGCTGGTACGATCTGGGAGTTACAGAATTGAAACTGGGTGAGAATGAGAATGCGTGTGAGCATTTTTATCAGGCTGTTTTGTTATATCATGAAGCTGCATTTGAAATGATGAAGAAAAGCTGTCCCAATTTTAGAAATGGAACGGTAATGTTTTTAAAGGATGTTGAAGAAAAGCCAAAATTTTTCTATAGAGGAATAGAGCATGAACTCCTTATTAAAAATGATATCAATCCACTGTATAAAGAAATTTTAATTGAAGAATTGGAAAGTTCTAAAATCATTGTTCAGAAAGTTAAAGAGAGAATACCCATGCGCGTAGTTTTTCGAATTAATAAAAACAATGAAATTGAAGTTAAAGTCATTGAGGCACATTCGGAAATAAAAATAAATGACCCTGTTCTACAATATGAAATTGCTTTTGTTTTTTCGAATATGGTGCGTTACGCTGCAGCTAAAAATAAGGGAAAAGAAGTGGATTTATGGGATAAATGGATTCTGCCTCTCGATTTTCAAATTGTTAAAGAATAATCTGGTATTATATAAAAAAATCAAATGTTCAATTTTCCACACGAGTTTCAGCTCGACTCAAAAGACTGCGGTCCTACTTGTGTAAAAATAATAGCCAAATACTACGGCAGGTTTTACAGCCTGCCGTTTTTGAGAGATTTATGCGGTATTACACGCGAAGGTGTCAGTTTTTTAGATCTTAGCGATGCTTGTGAAGCCATTAGTTTGCGGACAAAAAGTATTAAGATCGATTTCGACACATTGCGAACTATCCCTCTGCCGTGTATTGTGCACTGGCAGGATGGCCATTTTACAGTCGTGTATAAAATAACGAATAAGCAGGTGTTGGTTTCCGATCCGGCAAAAGGACTGATGAAATATACGCTGGCTGATTTTCAAAAAGGCTGGTTAAAGGAATCTAAAACAGGAGCTGTTTTGGCCATAGAACCCATGGCCGATTTTCAACAACGTTCTATAAACGATAAGTTAGAACGCCGTAAAACATTTGAAAATTTCTTAGGCTATTTCACTCCCTATAAAAAGAGTTTTGTAAACCTTTTTGTAGTGATGCTTATAGTAACAATTTTGCAGGCCTTTTTACCTTTTATTTCCAAAGCCGTTATTGATGTTGGGATTCAGACCAATGATTTAGATTTTATAGATCTTGTTTTAATTGCCAATATTACCATTATTGTAAGCATATTATTGAGCAATATGATCCGGGACTGGATTTTACTGCATCTCACCTCGAGAATTAATATTTCTCTGATTTCAGACTATCTGATTAAATTGATGAAATTACCCATTACTTTTTTTGAAAATAAGCTAATTGGAGATATTTTACAGCGGGCACAGGATCATGAGCGTATTCGGGACTTTATCATGAATAATTCACTCAATTTTTTATTCTCGATTTTAACGTTTTTCATTTTTGGAATCATCCTGTTTATTTACAGCCCTGTTTTGTGTTTCATTTATGTGTTAGGCAGTACATTATTTATTGCCTGGGTTTTGTTTTTTCTTCAGTTCAGAAAAAAACTGGACTGGGAATATTTCGATGTTCATACCAAAAACCAAAGTTACTGGGTGGAGACAATTGGCAGTATCCAGGACATTAAAATCAATAACTACGAAAAGCAAAAAAGATGGAAATGGGAAGCTTTACAGGTTCAGCTGTTTAAAATTGATCAAAAAATATTACGCATTACAAATGCTCAAAATCTCGGAGCCCAATTTATCAATCAGTTGACCAATTTAATCATTACTTTTTATTGTGCCAAAGCAGTAATAAAAGGGGACATTACTTTCGGAGTGATGATTTCAACCCAGTTTATAATCGGGATGCTAAATGGCCCTATTATGCAATTTATTTCTTTTGTACAGTCGGCGCAATATGCTAAAATCAGTTTTTTAAGACTCAATGAAATCCATGAATTAGAAGAAGAGGAAGAAAACGAAGTCAATAACAGTATCAGACTTCCGGAAGATAAAAGTTTGTTTTTGCGGAATGTCAGTTTTCAGTACAGCAGAAACAGTGATTATATTTTAAGCAATATTTCGTTAATGATTCCGGAGGGAAAAGTAACGGCCATTGTAGGAGATAGTGGCAGTGGTAAAACGACTTTACTAAAACTTATTTTAAGATTGTATAAGCCTACTCACGGAGAACTTTCTATGGGAAATTTGAATATTCAGAATATCAATTTAAAACAATGGAGAGAAAGTTGCGGCGCCGTAATGCAGGATGGGAAAATTTTTAGTGATACGATTCAGAACAATATTGTTTTAGATGACGAAAATATAGATTATGAAAGATTGAAAAAAGCAGTAACTGCAGCCAATATAGCAACAGAAATTGAAGCAATGCCAAAAGGATATCAAACCATGATGGGAGAGAACGGAAGAGGATTAAGCGGTGGGCAGAAACAGCGTGTACTAATTGCAAGAGCGTTATACAAAGATCCTGATTATTTATTTTTTGATGAGGCAACTAATGCGCTGGACGTTATCAATGAACAAAAAATTGTCATGGCATTAGAAGAAATTTTTAAGAATAAAACGGTCATTGTCGTGGCACATCGATTAAGTACAATTCGGAAAGCAGATCAGATTATAGTACTTAAAAATGGATTTATCAGCGAAATAGGAAATCACGATATGTTGATGACCAGAGAAGGCGGACATTATTATCAATTGGTAAAAACGCAAATAGGAGATACGGTAAATGGCTAAAGGATTTCATAAAACACTCAATGAAAACAGAACGGAAGAGGTGGCTTCAATAATTGAAAAAATGCCAACCAAATTTGGAACTGTTATTAGCGCCACCGTAATAGGTTTGGTTTTGCTGTTATTGCTTTTTGGGTGGTTGATAAAATATCCGGAAGTTTTAATGGGACAGATCGTGATCAATACACGACAGTCGCCTGTAAAATTAGTTGCCATGGCATCCGGAAATATTATGTTACTGCAACAGAACTCTGGTGCTAATGTAAAGGAAGGACAATATCTCGCTTATATAAAAAATGAAGCAAATTTAAAAGATGTTAGAGTACTGGATACTTTGCTCCGTACCATAAACATTCATAAAGTTACTTTTCAGAAACACCGTCATTTATTTCCTGAAAATTTTTCCTTAGGAGATATAAATAACAAATATTATAATTTTTTAAATGCCTTGTACCAATATCTGGATTATACCAATCAGCAGCCTTATGAGGTTCAAAAACAGATTAATCAAAAATTACTGGAATTACAGACCCGAAAATTTGAGCAGTTAAAAAATGATTTTGAAAATCAAAAGATTAAATATAAAGTTTCGCAGAGTCTTTTTTACAAAGATTCAACACTGTTCAGCAAAAATGTAACTTCCAAAGCAGATATTGAACATTCCATTATAGCAAAAGCAAACAGTGAACTGGATTTTAAAGCAATTGATATGGAAATTAATACTACAAATTATCAAATCAACGAAGCTCATAATAAAGCACAGGTCATTGCAATTGAAAAAACCGCCAGGGAACGAGAATTGATTATTGGAATGTTTAACAGTTATTATGATCTGATTGATGCCATAAAAAAATGGGAGCGTACTTATGTTTTCCTGTCACCAATAAAAGGCACAGTAGATTTCCTGAATTTTCTGAAAGACAACGATTACATTCAGACGGGTGAGGAATTGTTCAAAATAGTGCCTGATAAAAATCAAATGATTGGGCAGGTAAATTTACCTGAGAATGGTTCAGGGAAAGTCAAAAAAGGGCAAAGTGTAATTATAAAACTTAATAATTATCCTTACAATGAATATGGTTCCATAAAAGGGAAGGTCAGAAGAATATCCCTCGCTACAAATCAGCAGACGCTTTCCGATAATCAAAAGAAAGTAAACTCCTATCTTGTGGATGTGGATTTGCCGTATGGTTTAAAAACAAATTACGGTGTAGCACTAGATTTTCGTGCCGAAGCCAAAGGATCTGCCGAAATAGTGACCGAAGACAGAAGATTAATTGAGCGGTTCTTTGATAATCTTCGCTATAAATTGAAATAAAAATGAAACTCTTAATTTTTTCTCAAACCTAAGAATTCTACCCTGAAATTCCAGAAACAAATAAACAGATTAATTAAAAATTAGTCCGTTTAAAATCTAAAATTACGGATTACGGAAACAAGTAATCAATCTGTTTATAAATTTGCAAATTATCTCATTCTGTAATTGATAAATTGTCCAATTAAATTTGTACTTTTGCCAAGTTTTTTACACAACTACAATACAAACAACAACAGAATGAATCAGACAAAATATATTTTTGTTACAGGCGGTGTGACTTCTTCTTTAGGAAAAGGAATTATCGCAGCATCTTTAGCAAAATTGTTACAAGGAAGAGGGTATCGTACAACTATTCAAAAATTTGATCCGTATATAAATGTAGATCCGGGTACGTTAAATCCATATGAGCATGGAGAATGTTATGTGACTGATGATGGTGCTGAAACTGATTTAGATTTAGGCCACTACGAGCGTTTTCTTAACGTTCCTACTTCTCAGGCCAATAACGTTACTACAGGTAGAGTTTATCTTTCCGTTATTGAAAAAGAAAGAAGAGGAGAATTTTTAGGAAAAACGGTTCAGGTTGTTCCTCATATTACAAACGAAATCAAAGACAGAATGCAATTGTTGGGTAAATCCGGCGATTATGATATTGTGATTACTGAAATTGGCGGAACGGTTGGTGATATTGAATCCCTGCCTTACATTGAGTCTGTTCGTCAGCTGGTTTGGGAATTGGGAGAAAACAACGGAATTGTTATTCATTTAACATTAGTGCCATTTTTGGCTGCTGCAGGGGAGTTAAAAACAAAACCGACGCAGCACTCCGTAAAAACATTGATGGAAAGTGGTATCAAAGCTGATATTCTGGTTTGTAGAACAGAGCATGAACTTTCAGATGAATTGCGTAATAAATTAGCCTTATTTTGTAATGTAAAAAGAGAAGCAGTAATTCAGTCTATTGATGCTTCAACGATATATGAAGTTCCTAATTTAATGCTTGAAGAAGGATTAGATGTTGTGGCTTTAAAAAAATTAGATCTTCCTAAAAAAGCAGCACCGGATTTAAAAAACTGGAATACTTTTTTACGCCGATTAAAAAATCCAAAACATACCGTAAATATTGGTTTGATTGGAAAATATGTTGAAATGCAGGATTGTTACAAATCTATATTGGAAGCATTTATTCATGCAGGAGCTTCAAATGAAACTAAAGTAAATGTAATTTCGATACATTCGGAACACATTAACATTGATAACGTTGAAGAAAAATTAGGAACTCTTGACGGAGTTTTGGTTGCACCTGGTTTTGGTGAAAGAGGTATTGAAGGAAAAATTGAAGCAGTTCGTTTTGCACGTGAAAATAAAATTCCGTTTTTCGGAATTTGTTTAGGAATGCAAATGTCAATTATCGAATATTCCAGAAATATTTTAGGTTATGCAGAAGCGAATTCTACAGAGATGAATGAGAATACAAAACATCCTGTGGTGAATTTGATGGAAGAACAAAAAACGATTACAGACAAAGGCGGAACAATGCGTCTTGGAGCCTGGAAATGTGATATTAAACCCAATACTTTAGCACATAAAATTTACGGTCAAAAGACAATTTCAGAGCGTCACCGTCACCGTTATGAGTACAATAATAAATATGCCGACGAATTGCAAAAAGCAGGTTTAATTGCTTCGGGAGTAAATCCGGATACTGGTTTAGTTGAAATTATAGAGCTTGAAGATCACCCGTTTTTCATTGGTGTACAATACCATCCGGAATACAAAAGTACAGTTGCCAATCCACATCCTATTTTCGTAAACTTTGTGGCCGCAGCGGTAAATTCACATAAAAAACAATAATTAATATTCTGAGAGGATGTAACTTTTGAGTAAAACTCAGACCAATAACCTTAACGAATAACTTTTTTAAATATAATGGAAGAAAAAAAATTTGACCTTAATTCAATCATTGGTTTTGTATTGATATTTGGAATTTTGATTTGGATTATGTACCAAAATCAACCTTCTGATAAAGAGATTGCTGCTGAAAAAGCCAAGAAAGAATTAGTAGCGAAACAAGGAGCTCAGGCTAAAGCCGATAAAACTAAAACAGCCGTTTTACCAGTTGCTGCAGTGACACCGGGTGATACCGTTCAGCTGGCACAATTGCAAAAAACATTAGGTGGTTTTGCTTATTCAGCTACGCTTCCTACTGCAAAAGAAGGTTTTACTACTCTTGAAAATGATAAGATAAAACTTAAAATCGCTAATAAAGGTGGTTATATAGTGGAAGCTACATTAAAAGAATTCGAAAGATTTGAAAAAGGTTCAAAACAATTAGTAGAATTAATCAAAGACAATAACTCTAATTTAAATATTGAGTTACAAACCACTGATAACAGGACTTTAAATTCTAAAGATTTGTTTTTTGAGCCAACATTAACGAAAGTTGGTGCTGATCAGGTTTTGTCAATGCGCTTAAAAGCGGGAGCTAACGAATTTTTGGAATACAAATATATTTTAAAACCAAACGATTATTTAGTTGGCTTTGATATTCGTTCCCAAGGTTTGAATAAAGTTTTAAATTCTGCTAAACCATTAGATTTACAATGGGATTTAAAAACGTACAGAAATGAAAAAAGTGTTTCTATAGAAAAGCGTTTTGCTGAAATTCAGTATGAATATGATGATGAAAAATATAATTATGTAAGTCCTAATGGTGTAGGAAAAGAAGAAACTCCTGAAAAAGTAAGTTATATAGCTTTCAAACAACATTTTTTTACCACTATTCTATCTACAGACAAGCCATTCGCGACATCTAAATTACAATCGGATGATTTAGTTAAAGATGAAAAAATTGATACGGCTTTTATTAAACAATTTAGAGCAATCATTCCTTTGGCTTTTTCTAATGGAGAGATTGACTACAAAATGAGTTGGTATTTTGGACCAGCTGATTATAAAACATTAAAATCTTACGATAAAAATTTCCAAAAAATTATTCCATTAGGATGGGGGATTTTCGGATGGATCAATCAATGGATTTTCATTCCGTTATTCGGATTCTTAAGCTCTTATATCGCTTACGGAATTGCGATTATCATCTTTACAATTATTATTAAATTGGCCATGTCGCCAATTACCTATAAATCATTCCTGTCACAGGCTAAAATGAAAGTTTTACGTCCTGAAATTACAGAGTTGGGAGAAAAATTCAAAAAAGACCCAATGAAGAAGCAACAGGAAACAATGAAATTATACAACAAAGCGGGCGTAAACCCAATGGCAGGATGTATCCCGGCATTGATTCAGCTTCCGTTTATGTATGCGTCATTCCAGTTTTTTCCATCAGCTTTTGAGTTAAGACAAAAAAGTTTCCTTTGGGCAGACGATTTATCTTCTTTTGATGCCGTTGTAAAATTGCCGTTTCATATTCCGTTATACGGAGATCATATCAGTTTGTTTCCAATTTTGGCAGCAATTGCAATTTTCTTCTACATGAAAATGACATCAGGAGATCAGCAAATGGCAGCGCCTCAGCAGGAAGGTATGCCGGATATGGCTAAAATGATGAAAATCATGATTTACGTTTCCCCATTAATGATGTTGATCTTCTTCAACAGTTATGGTGCAGGTTTGAGTTTGTATAACTTTATATCAAACTTAATTACGATCGGAATTATGTTTGTAATTAAAAATTATATTGTGGATACGGATAAAATCCACGCTCAGATTCAGGAAAACAAATTGAAAGAGCCTAAAAAACAAAGCAAATTTCAACAACGTCTTCAGGAAGTAATGGAACAACAGGAAGCTACAAAAGCTCAGAATAAAAAGAAATAAGTTCTTAAAAAAATCTCGATTTATCGGGATTTTTTTATACCTGTGATATACTTTATAAAGTACAATTTCGTTTAATCTTTAAATTGAACATAAGATGATTTTAAAAAAAATAATATTCGGACTGGCACTATTGAACGCGTTCCTGGTAAGTGCCCAGGCAGACATTAATAAACTGGATGCCAACGGTAAAAAAGACGGTCTGTGGAAAGGTACTTATGAAGTTTCCAAACGTCCCCGATATGAGGGAACGTTTATTCACGGAAAAGAATCGGGAATATTTAAGTTTTTTGATGATACCAAAAGAGGCGATGTAGTGGCCACGCGCGATTTTAGTGCTAACGATGGAAGTGCTTACAATATTTTTTACGATCAGAGTAAGAATAAAGTAAGTGAAGGAAAGGTAATTGGTAAAAATTACGAAGGAGAGTGGAAGTATTACCATAAAGCCTCGAAAGTACTAATGACAATTGAAAATTATAAAAATGGGAAGTTGGAAGGCGTACGAACTGTTTTTTATCCAAATGCTAAAATAGCGGAAGAGATAACGTATGTGAATGGACAGAAAGAAGGAATTTATAAAAAATACGGGCAGAACGGAGTTATATTAGAAAAGACTACTTATAAAAATAATCAGTATAATGGTGATGCTGTTTTCTATGATTCTGATGGAGTAGTGGCTTCTGAAGGAAAATTTCTTAATGGAAAAAAAGCAGGAATTTGGAAATTCTACTTAAAAGGAAAACTAACCAAAGAAGTTAATATGAGTGATCCTAAAAGCAGTTATAAGGCGGACTCGAAGCCTAAGATGGAATAGATTTATAATAGTCCGCGATGCGGACTTTTTTTTTGCCCCGAATTTTGTATGACTATATTATTATAAGCAGAAATTACAAAAATTCGGGAAAATTAGTGAAATTCGTGGCAAACTTTTTTCTAAATTTGATTCACTAATATTTACTGTAAATGGATTTAAGCGAGCTTTCCGGAAGATTTTTGTTGCTGTTTTTTTCAATCCTGATTCTTTACTTTTTTTCGAACAGAAAAGATAATGAAACCATAAATCCCTTGATGGTTATCGTGGGACTCTGTACTTTTTCGCTCTGTTATTTATTTACCAAAATAGAAATAGGAGTCGGAATTGGCTTTGGTCTGTTTGCTATTTTTTCTATTTTAAGATTCAGGACACAGTCATTTACAGTAAATGCCATCATCTTTCTGTTTGCTACCATTACGCTTTCTATTTTGGATATTATGTATCCGTATGAAAAAATAGAAGTGCTGCTGTTTTTTCAGTTGATTATCATCGGTTTTTATATCATTGCTTCGGTACTGGTCAATAAAAAAGCGTCTAAATTCCTGAATACTGTTGAGTTGAAAATTGTGTTAGAAAACAGCTTTGTTTTAGTTCCTGAAAATATCAGGAAATCTATTCAGGACAAAATTAAAATTGACGATTTCGATTTTAAAATTGTTAGGATTAATAGCATTTCAAACGAAATTGATCTTTTGGTTTTTTATTAATTATTCATTAAATGGGCGAACTTGTTTGATGTACAAATCTCTGTTTTCTCCAACAATCTTGAATTCAATATCAACAGGATGAAACAAGTTTTTTCTCCAGTAACGATACATTTTAGAATCAATTTTATTGCTGACAAGAAAAAGAGTACTGATTTCCTTTCTTGTCAGTAAGGGTTCGTTCCTATTCAGGTTTGAATTAGACGTATAATCCACATCAAAATCGTCAGCGCCGGTTCCGGTATTAAAATGATAGATCACAAACTGCTCGCAGATTTCCCCTTTTTCCGGTTTTACAACAGAGTTCTCTCCTTTTTGAACATTGACTGTAATGCCTGAGAAATTTTTCCTGAAAATGTTTTTGGTGATAATAACGCCATTGGCCAGTTCATCAGGAAAAGAACGATGCACCAGTACGCCCATGGCAATACTCTGCTGATCGATTCCAAAAAGCTCTCTTTCCGTGTAGGAAGCTTCATTCCACGTACTTGCCCAGACTTGTTTGATCGCTTTTTCAAAAGTCTTTACACTGTCACCGATTATTCCAGTTTTAGAATCATATAATCCCGCACCATTAAAATCAGCCATATCTTCTGCATTCGTTGAAGATCGGAATCTGAAATTTTTGAAAGCAGTATTTTTGAAAGTCTGATTCAGTTTTGCTATTAAATGAGGATCAATAGGTTCTTTCTTTATGGCATCGCGTATTTTTTTCAATTGTTTATGGATCCATAGCACAGAATCTTTGTGTGGATAAGCCAGAAGTTCCTGAATTAAAGGGGAAATAGATTTTTTCTGAATATGACTTGTGTAAAAGTAAAACGGAATCGCATGAGCGTTTTCGGGTGTCTTAAACGGAATTTCTTTTGAAATGGCGATTAAATAGGACAGGTTTTGTGCTTTCGAGCCAATGTAATTCACGCCTTTTTTTTGGATTTTATCCAAATCAACCAAATTAGTCACGCTATTGTCAACAATTAACTTTTTCTTTTTCTTAATTGTCTTTTGAGTTATTTTTTTGGTGGATTCTTTGATATAAAAAGTGTCAACAGCAATCTTGAGTTCTACCTTTTTTGAAAGTAGTTTTTTGATATTGGCATCTTTCAAAACAGTAGTATAAGCCATAATCGGAATCTTTCTGTTTTTGCCTAATAAGACTAAATGGCTTAAGGGAGTTTGCAGCTCGTTTACAATAATTCCTCTTACATTAGGTAAGATATCCGGCGTACCATCCAGAATAATAATTTCATCCGCATGAGGCGTGATACTTTCTAATTCCTTGATTTTATATTGTTTTAAGATCCCAACATTGCTTCCGGAAACCACTTCCTGATAAGTGATTTCATCAAAAATATAATTCGATCTGACGCAGGGGATTTTAAATTTATTTTCCTGATTCCACTGCAGTTTTTCAGGATTGTTCAGATAGAATTTTAAATCTTTACCCATAAAAGCAGACTGAACAACCAGATTGTAAAAACGCTCTATCAATACAATAGGCATGTGATCTGAAGCAGCCAGTTCGAAAACCCATTTCTCTGTTCCTTTTATATGATTCAGATTTCCCAATAAAAAATCCCTGCCTTTTTCCGTGTCGCTGTAATTATCGTCATTAAAAACATCCAGACCTTTGGTATAGCCCAAATAGTCCGTAACAAAATCATAGTGTAAGCGAATAAGAGTACTATTAAAATAATACATTTTTTGGCTTTTCAGATCATAAATCACTTTTACCGATTCAATATTGGAGAATTTATCAGACAACGGTTTTCCTTTGAATGCTTTATACGACTGATAATTTTGTAGGGTCGGCGTATAATTTTGAGCATTCAGAGTGGTAAAAACGATAAAGAAAATAATACTGTAAACCTGTTTTGACATGGTGCTGTAATTGATTGATTAAAAGTAATTAAAAAAAGCAATAAGTTTTATCTACTGCAGGATTATATAAACTAATCAAAACAATGACAATTATATAGATTTTGGCTTACCTTTGCACCCTTGTAAAATATAAACGAGTTAAGATGAAACGTGTAGTTGTTGGACTTTCCGGAGGAGTTGATTCTAGTGTTGCCGCTTATTTGCTGCAACAGCAGGGATACGAAGTTATTGGTCTTTTTATGAAAAACTGGCATGATGACTCGGTTACTATTTCTAATGAATGTCCGTGGTTAGAAGATAGTAATGATGCTTTATTAGTAGCTGAAAAACTCGGAATACCGTTTCAGACCGTTGATTTGAGTGAAGAGTACAAAGAAAAAATCGTTGACTATATGTTCAATGAATACGAAAAAGGAAGAACTCCAAATCCGGACGTGCTTTGTAACCGCGAAATCAAATTTGATGTATTTATGAAAATTGCCTTAAGTCTTGGTGCGGATTACGTAGCAACAGGGCATTATTGTCAAAAAAATGAAATCGAAGTTGACGGAAAACCGGTTTACCAATTAATAGCAGGTGCAGATAACAATAAAGATCAGTCCTATTTTTTATGTCAGCTGTCCCAGGAACAATTGGCAAAATCATTATTTCCAATTGGTGCTTTAACCAAACCGGAAGTTCGCGAAATTGCTGCCGAAATGGATTTGGTAACTGCTGAAAAGAAAGATTCCCAGGGACTTTGTTTCATTGGAAAAGTCCGTTTACCGGAATTTTTACAACAAAAATTACAACCGAAAGAAGGTAAAATTGTTCAGATTGACAAAAACGATCCGATTTATGCGATCGAAAAACCTGTTGGTCTGTCTTTAGAGGAAGAGTTGAAACTAGAAGCTCAGAAACTAAACTATGTTCCGACAATGGGAAAAGTAGTAGGGAAACATCAGGGAGCGCATTATTTTACAATCGGACAAAGAAAAGGATTGAATGTAGGAGGAACAACAGACCCGCTATTTATAATTGCGACTAATGTTGAAACCAACACTATTTATACCGGTTTAACAAGCCAGCACCCTGGTTTATTTAAGAAAGCCCTATTTATAGAAAAATCCGAAGTACACTGGATTCGTACTGATCTTGCTTTGAAAGCAGGAGAAAGCATGGAAGTAATGGCCAGAATTCGTTACCGCCAGCCTTTGCAAAAAGCAACCCTGTATCAATTTGAAGACGGAATGTATATTCGTTTTGACGAACCGCAATCTGCCATAACCGAAGGACAATTTGCAGCCTGGTATTTCGATAATGAATTAGTTGGTTCGGGAGTAATTTCTTAGCTTTATACTTTTTAAGAAGGTTTTAGCCTTTAAAAAGTAAACTATGAAATATAACTACCTCTTTTTGTTATTGTTACTTTCTTCTGCAATGTTTGCACAGGAAGAAGATGCCTGGGTGTATTTTAACGCCAAACCAAACGCACAAACGTATTTGAATACTCCTTTGCAGATACTTACGCAGCGGTCTTTAGATCGTCGTACCAATCAAAACATTGCCTTAAGTATTACTGATGCTCCGATAGAAAAAACGTATGTCAGCCAGGTAAAATTAAGTACGGGAATTACCATAATGGCGCAATCTAAATGGCTGAACGCACTCCACATTCGCGGAACTCAGGCGAATATCAATGCTTTAAAAAACTTAGCCTTTGTGGATAAAGTGGTTTTTGCAGATAAAACGTTAAATACGACTTCAAAAAAAGTACAAAGTAATAAAAGGGCACAAACCAAAGATAAGCTCAAAACGGCCATTAATTATGCCTACGGAACTTCGGCAAATCAAATACAAATGCTAAACGGTCAGGTTTTGCATCAGCAAAATTATACCGGATCAGGTAAAGTAATTGCTGTTTTGGATGCCGGTTTCCCGGGAGTAGATACGGCTCAGCCTTTTCAGAATCTTATAAGTAATAACCGAATCCTCGGAGGTTATGATTTTGTATCCCGAAATGAAAATTTTTATACGGGAGATGATCACGGTACCATGGTACTTTCAACCATGGGAGGCTATAAAGAAAACGCTTTAGTAGGAACCGCTCCTGATGCTTCGTATTATTTATTCATTACAGAAAATGATGCTTCAGAAAACCCGGTTGAAGAATCACTTTGGGTTGAAGCAGCAGAAAAAGCCGACAGTTTGGGCGTAGATATTATTACAACATCCTTGGGTTATTTTGAGTTTGACAATGTCAATTACAGCCACACTTATAGTGATATGAACGGAACAACCAATTTTATTTCCCGTGGTGCTGAAATGGCTTTTAACAAAGGAATTATTGTAGTCGCTTCGGCCGGTAATGAAGGAAATACAGCAGAGCCGCATATTGGTGGGCCGGCAGATGCAGCTTCAGTGATTACAGTCGGTTCCGTTACAGCTTCAAAAGTGAGATCCTCTTTTAGTTCTGTAGGTCCAAGTTTTGACAATCGTATCAAACCCGATGTTATGGCACAGGGAACAGCAGCGGTTGTTTCGGATACTTCCGGCTCTATTGTCACGATTAACGGTACCTCGTTTTCATGTCCTATTATGGCCGGTATGATTGCTTGTTTGTGGCAGGCTTTTCCGTCTAAAACCAATCAGGAGATCCGACAAATGCTTCTCGAATCTTCAGATCGCTATAGTGCCCCGACCAATACGTATGGTTACGGAATTCCAAATTTTGGGACTACTTTAGGGGTGGAGAATTTTGAAATTCCTGTTTTTTCGGTCTATCCAAATCCGGTTAAAACTACGGTTTCATTTTCATTTCCGGATCAAAGTACAGCCTCAGTAGCCATTTATTCTGTTTTAGGGCAAAAAGTGATCGAGAAACAAATTACAAATCAAAATCCGATTCTTTCTTTACAGTCCTTAAAAAGCGGACTTTACTTTTATGTTTTTGATGCAGAAGGAATACACAAAACAGGAAAGATTATCAAACAATAACAGCATTTTTGCATGAATAAAATCACACAGCTTTTTAATATAAAATATCCAATAATCCAAGGTGGAATGATTTGGAACAGCGGTTATAAACTGGCAAGTGCCGTGAGCAACGCAGGAGGTTTAGGACTCATTGGTGCAGGTTCTATGTATCCGGAAGTATTGCGCGAACACATTCAGAAATGTAAAAAAGCAACAGACAGGCCTTTCGGAGTAAATATCCCAATGCTATATCCGAACATCGAAGAAATTATGAATATTGTTATTGAAGAAGGCGTTAAAATCGTTTTTACTTCAGCGGGAAATCCTAAAACATGGACTTCTTTCCTGAAAGAAAAAGGAATTACGGTAGTTCACGTGGTGAGCAGCAGTATTTTTGCTTTAAAAGCGCAGGAAGCGGGTGTAGACGCCATCGTTGCCGAAGGTTTCGAAGCAGGCGGACATAACGGTAGAGATGAGACCACAACGTTGACTTTAATTCCGATGGTAAAAGAAAAAATCGACATTCCGATTATTGCTGCCGGAGGAATTGCAACCGGAAGAGGAATGCTGGCTGCCCTGATTTTGGGAGCCGATGGTGTGCAGGTAGGAAGCCGTTTTGCAGCTTCGGTAGAATCATCTGCCCACGATAATTTCAAGCAGACCATTCTTAATGTAAAAGAAGGGGATACACAATTGACTTTAAAAGAACTGGCTCCGGTGCGACTGATCAAAAATAAGTTTTATAACGATGTTCAGGAACTTTATGCAAAAGGGCCTTCCAAAGAAGATTTAGTACAACTTCTGGGTAGGGCAAGAGCCAAAAAAGGGATGTTTGAAGGTGATCTCGAAGAAGGCGAACTTGAAATTGGACAAATTGCCGGAATTATTCATGAAATTTTGCCTGTAGAAAAAATTATTCAAGAAATGATGGCTGATTTTGAGATTGCAAGCAAGGAAAAAGCTAAATTTGAGTTTTAATAGCCCCGAATACACCATGAATACTTTACGTAACTATATAATAATCCTTTTTTTAGGACTAGGTTTGCAACAATCTTACAGTCAGTCTTATCGTTTTAAAACATCGGGTTTTAGCGTACTGGAAAAAAATGAAAGAGGAAATTGGGGCGAATGGTCCAGTCTTGACCTGGTCAATCTCTCTGTAATTCTGGATACCGACAAGCACCGGATTGTGGTATATTCTCAGGAAATCCAGCTTTTTAGTATTAGTGAATATATCGAACGTGAAGAAAATGATACAGACATTGTATATTCTTTTTTATGCAAAGACAATAGTGGAAATGATTGCAAACTCTCGATCATCACCCGAAAAAAACAAGACTACCGCAAGCAGCTTTACATTAATTACGACAATCAGATTATTGTGTATAATATTGTGAGTGCGTAGCTATTCATGCTAATACTTCTCTCATATTTAATTATGAAATTTAAAAAAAAATCTACAATAATATTATTACTATTATTTAACGTTATTGTTTTGTATTCTCAACAATGGAAACAAAATTTTAAAGTTGTTGAACCTATAAGAGTTAGAGATAATAGTTTTGCTTTTTCTGTTTTTACTAACGATGGTTTTGCAGCTTATGGTGCTGATCAAGTAGAGGTAGGAGGAGTTGAAAATGCTGGTAAAGTATATATTGCTAAACAGGATTGCGATGGATGGTCTATTTATCAGGAGCTCACACTTTCAGATACAAATGATAATTGTGGCTTTGGTTCCACACTATTTATGGAAGGAAAAACGCTTGCTATCCTAGGTTGTGATTCTGCGAATCCAAATAAAGGAAATGCGATCTATATTTATGAAAGAGATGTTAATAATCTTTATGTTTTTACTCAAAAAATAGCTAAGCCTGAAAATGCTTTATCGGATAATTTTGGTTCTAATTTTGCGATATCTGATAATTATATGGTTGTTGGTGCAAACTATAACAGTACTGATAGTTCTTTGGCAAATTACATGGAAAATGCCGGAGCAGCATATATTTATCATAGAGATGCTGATGGTATTTGGTCGTTAATGCAAAAAATTGTACCAAGCGATAGAGAACGACGAGATACTTTTGGCAATTCTGTTGCTATCTTCGAAAACACTATTGTAGTTGGAGCAGTAGAAGAAGGGAGTAATTGGGCAGGCGCGGCATACGTATTTGAAAAAGGAATTAATTCGAATAAGTGGAATGAAGTTAAAAAGCTAGTTGCTTACGATTATAGATCACTGCAAGATAGATTTGGCGAAGTTGTTAGGATTAATGAAAATGGAATTATGATTGCGGCTCCAAAAGAAGACGATTATGATTCTGACTTAAGCGGTGATGGAGGAGGTCCTCTAACGGCGTTAGGTTCAGTTTATATTTTTAAGAAAAATTCGAACAATGAATGGGTTGGGCATCAGAAAATTAGAGCTTCTGATGGTTCGGTTAACTATTTCGGTTTTGGTGACAGAATGGAAATTTATAGCGATCAAATAGCTATACGAGGAACCGAATATGAATATGATAATAATGGCAATTTATCGAAAGTTTTTGGTCGCGTATATATGTTTAAAAAAGGGGATAATGATAAATGGGAAGAATATCAAATAATTGAATCAAAAATAAAACATAATAGTGATTGGTTTGCTAATTCAATTTCTATATTCAAAGAAGATTTATTTATTGGCGCCTTTTGGGATGGTTTAGATGCTAATGATCAAAATTATATTGCTTATGCAGGATCTGTTTATATTTTTAATACTTACGATTATATTAATGCACAAAAACCTGTTCTGAATTCGGTACCTGTTTTGGAATCATGTGCTGATTTAGGAAATGGCTTTTCTTCAGGTTTTGATATGTCATCTCTGCAAAAAGATTTGGTACAAAATCCAGATAATTTTATTTTTACTTATAAAGATCAATTGGGGAATCCTCTTCCTTCTCCTTTACCGCTTAATTATGCTAATAAATATCCTTTTAATGAAATAATTAATGTTAGAGTTGGAAATAAAAACAATCCTAGCTGCTATGGAGAAACCAAGATTGAATTAAAAACTAAAGCTTCTTTTAATTTAAATAAAATTCCAGATTTTAATGCATGTGATTCTGATGGTACAGGATATGCTATATTCAATCTATCAAAAATCAATTCTCTTTTAGTCGTTGAACCCTCGCTTTATACTTTTTCATATTTTGATGAAAATGGAAAAGATATTACTAATACTATAAATGAAATATATAAGAATTCAATTAAAAATCATGAAGAGATAACGGTTAGAGTTACAGAGATAAATACATCTTGTATAGTAAAAACTAAGATATATTTAAATGTTTCTAATCTTGATTTAGATTGCGAATTACCGGAAGAGTATATTATACCAAAGTTTTTTACTCCAAATGAGGACGGTATAAATGACACATGGGAGGTTAATGGAATAACTGATCAAAGTTATACTATTTATATCTATGATAGATATGGAATGCTTTTAAAAAAATTGAGTTCTAACATCGGTTGGGATGGAAATTTTAATGGTAAACCTTTACCATCATCAGATTATTGGTTTCAAATAATATTTGAGAATGGTACTAATAAAACAGGTCACTTTTCATTAAAAAGGTAAGATTATTAATTAAGACAATGATAAGTACGACAAGTTTCAAAAAACCTGTCGGGTTTGTTATATAAAAACCTTAGAATCTCAGAACCTTAGGTCCTCAGTACCTTTCCTACTCAATATCCTTAATAAAATCATCATACTCCAGATAAAACAGTTCTAAAGCATTCATTTTTTCAAAAAAGAAATCAAAAATAATGTCCCAATTATTGCGATTGCTAAAACCAACACCTTGTTTTTCAATCCAGATACGGCTAATGGTTTTACCACTTTCGAGTGTGTAGTTTTTTTCGAAAACCAAATCTTTTATAAATTCTTCTTCGAGGATATTTTTTAAGGCTTCTATTTTTTCGTAGTAAGCAAATCGTTTTTCGTCGTTACGAGGTTCGATATCAATAAAAACTTGTGCTTTTTTGTTATCAATAAAAAATTTAAAAGAGAAATCTTTAATTTTAGTATCATAAAGAACCCATTTACGCGGATATTTTTCGGCGAAAGCCACCCAGAACTCTCTTTTTATTTTTTGTGATTCTTCTTTACTGTACATTTTTATGGCTTTGATTTTAGAAAGTTTGTAGAACCGCCTTTTCTAAACTATATTTATATTTTATTTGAAAGTACAAAAATAAACTTTGATTATGGATTTTCAGGATTTTTTGCAATATGTTCCAAATTTAATTCCAGTTGAACTGCCGGCAGTCTCTGCGCATATAAAAATGGCTCCAAAAGAACGAATTGAAGCCCTGAAAAATCAAGATTTCAAAGCAGAAAACCCGCGCATTGCAGCAGTAATGATGCTGTTTTATCCAAAAAATGAAAAAACACATTTGGTTTTAATTGTTCGAAATGCTTACAATGGGGTTCATTCTTCCCAAATTGCATTTCCCGGTGGAAAATACGAAACTACTGATTCTGGCTACGAAGACACAGCGCTGAGAGAAACACAGGAAGAAGTGGGTGTTGCCCGGGAGAAAATTGAAGTGATTAAACAGTTTACGCCAATGTACATTCCGCCAAGTAATTTTCTGGTGCATCCTTTTCTGGGAATTTCTTCAGATGAACTTTCGTTTTATCCGGATGCAAGGGAAGTGGCAGATGTGATAGAATTGCCGCTGTCTGTTTTTTTAAATGACGAAATTATCATCGAAGCCACATTGTCAACTTCTTATGGTTCTAATATTTTAGTTCCGGCTTTTAATATTCAAAATCATATTGTCTGGGGAGCAACTGCGATGATTTTAAATGAATTAAGGGATGTTTTAAAATTAACTTTTGAAGAAAATCTCCAAAAACAATAAATTAACAATTTGATATTCATTACAATAACCATTTGTCTTGGAAATTACTTATTAGTGTTGCCAAATGAATTATTTTTGTATGTTTGCGACTTAACTAGAAAACACACTATAAAGCTATGGGATTGTTTAAACGAAATCCTTTCGGACATATATTATTCATCAAGAAATGGTTAATCCGAATTTTGGGAGCCATGACTCACCGAAGATATAGAGGTTTTAATGAATTACAGATTGAAGGATCTGAAATCATAAAAACGTTGCCGGATACTAATGTTTTGTTTATATCCAATCACCAGACTTATTTTGCTGACGTAGTAGCAATGTTTCATGTTTTTAATGCGAGTTTGTCCGGTCGTCAGGATACGATTAAGAATATTGGCTATTTATGGCAGCCCAAAATGAATTTGTATTATGTTGCTGCCAAAGAAACCATGCAGGCAGGTTTACTGCCAAGAATTCTGGCTTATGTCGGAGCGATAACAGTAGAAAGAACCTGGCGTGCCAAAGGTGTTGATGTTACCGAAAAACGTGAAATAAATCCAAATGATACTGAAAATATCAAAATTGCCCTTGAAGATGGCTGGGTGATTACCTTTCCACAGGGAACTACAAAATCGTTTAAACCGGTTCGTAAAGGAACCGCCCATATTATAAAACAGCACAGGCCTATTGTAATTCCAATTGTAATTGACGGTTTCCGTCGTTCCTTTGATAAAAAAGGATTACGAATGAAAAAGAAAGGTATTCTGCAATCTTTCATCATAAAAGAACCTCTCGATATTGATTATGAAAACGATACTATTGATGAAATCGTAGAAAAAGTAGAATACGCAATAGAACAACATCCGTCATTTCTAAAAGTTATCCCGGCAGAAGAACTAAAAGTCCAGGAAGAACTGAATCAAATGAGAAGATGGGATTATTAAATTTTAGATTTTGAAATTGTTTCAGGTTTGAAATTGTTTCAAGTTTCAGGTTTTAAAAAAAAAACCTTAGCAGCTTAGTATCTCAGAACCTTAGCACCTTTCAAAAAAAACTTAGCACCTTTGCACCTCTGAACCTTTGCTCCTTAAAAAAATCACAAATCAATCTTTTTCAGCTCTTTATAATTAGCGTACAACCTGCGTAAAAGGGTTCCGTACAATAATCTGTAAAAGCACCAGAACATACCCAGAAAGGCTAATGTAACCAGAAGTAATATTCCGCCTGTAACAAACATTGCTTTACCGCTTGTAGCTAATTTTTCCCTTAAATAGGTCATGTCCGGATTGTATACAAAAGCGATGAAGAAACTGATGATCGAACTGACAACAGCCATTCCCAAATTGTACCAAACGTAATATTGAACCGTTTTTCGGGTCTTCAGAATGCTGCTCATTAATAATTTGGTAGATTCAATAGTAGAAATAGTTTTATAATTTTTGTAGAAAAAGTATACAAAAATCAAAACAACGACATAATTGAAGTACGTTAAAACCTCCAGATAAAAAATCATTTCAGGATGTTTTATCTTGATTAACATTTCATCCGTACTGAAAAAGAGGTTTGAAACTGTCCAGAATAAAATTTCCAAAATGCTGATAATCAAAATCCACTTCACGATGGAAGAGGACTTTTTATGAATCATTTTGTAAATTTCATTTTCAGAAATTTGTTGAAAAGAATCGGCATTCTTTTTCCAGTCTTTTTTTAGTAAATCCAGTTCTTTCATAATAATTTTTAAGGATTTAGTATTTTTTTAAGTTTCCCTTTAATTCGATTCATTTTCACACGTGCATTCACTTCGCTGATTCCTAAGGTCTCTGCTATTTCCTGATAATCTTTCTCTTCTAGATACATAAAAACTAATGCTTTTTCGATGTCATTCAGCTGATAAACGGCTTTGTACATCAGTTTAATCTGTTCTTCCTCTTCATAGTTGTAATCAACATCCTTTACAAAATGCTGATGGCTTTCATAATCTACGGTAGATATGGTCCTTTTGGTTTTTCGATATAAGGTAATGGCTGTATTTAAAGCAACGCGATACGTCCAGGTCGAAAATTTACTATCGCCCCTGAATTTAGGAAACGCTTTCCATAATTGAATGGTGATTTCCTGAAACAGGTCTTTGTGAGCATCTTCGCCAGCAGTATATAATCTACAAATCTTGTGGATTATATTCTGATTTGCCTGCAATTGCGCAACAAATGACTGTTCTAGATTATCGCTCATAAAGTATTAGTAGTATTGAAATCTATTTTGTTACACTTATTTTTATTTTTTGCCACAGATTATAAGATTAAAAAGATTTAATCCCTTTCATCATGTAATCTGTGGCAAAAAAAGCTATAATTCTTTTGTTTTGTAATAATTCACCATCAGATCAATAAATTTACTATAACTTTCCATTCCATCTTTTTGATTGTTTGTCTTTAAAAAATTATCATAAAGAAAATGAAAAGCTTTATCGATAAAAGTGTCGTATTGCGTCCAGAAATCTTCACTTTCCTGATAGTTTTTTAAGATCCCGACATGTACCGTTTTTTTTAATTGATTAAAAATCTTCTCATTTTTAAAATGCCAGATTCCCAGGCAATAACGCAAAACAAAACTGTACCCCGCATATTGATAATATAAATTTTCATTTTTAACAGAAGCTAAAACGCCAATAAAATTACATTCACTTTCACTCGCAAATCCCATTTGGTGTGCCATTTCGTGATTCGCTGTTAGCGGGAAAGTGTACATTGGCAGTAAATAATTTACCTGGGCTTCATTTGTAAACGGGTTTAAGTAACCGGCAAAACCCATATAGGTCAGGGGCACGCTAAAAAGCGATTTTTTAACGCTTGGTATTTCGTATTTAAAATAAGGATGCTCTTTCGAAAGATTCTCATAGCCATTTAAATTCATCTGAAAAGCCTGTTTTTGCGAATAAGGGAAAACAATTTTAGCACTGTCATGTTTTGTGATCTGAAACTGAATTTCGTTGGTTTTAATAATTAGTTTTTTAGTAAAGGCTAATAATTCGGCATCGGTATATTCTCTTTGAATTTTCATTTTTTCAAAAAGTGGCTCCCGGTAATAGTTAAATGCCCAAAGAAAATGGAAGAAAAAGTAAAGTACAGAAACGCAGCTTAGCATTTTTAGTACATGATCTTTCCATTGTAATTTCCATGTTTTTCGCGTTTTCCAAATCCATCGAATCAGAAATAAAACCAAAACAGTATACAAGCAATCACCAACAGAAAACGGAATTTTACCCAAAAGGAATCTTGAAAAATGAGAAATTTTCACATACAATCCGTTGCTGTAAAAGCGTTCAGTGAATTCCGGGAAAAAGGGAAGGATTTTTAAGATGATAATCTGTACGAGAAGGAATAAAGGTAAAATGTATTTTCTTTTCACGATATAAATTTTGAATACGTAAATATAAATGAATCTGAATTACCGCTGAAAAAGAATTTAAACTTTGTAACTTTGGTGCTCTTAATTGTTAAACTTCAAACAAAATATAATGAGTCAGGAAATAAGAAATCTGGAACCTAAAGCGCTATGGAATAAATTCGCCGATTTGAATGCCGTTCCGCGTCCGTCAAAGAAAGAAGAACGCGTAATCGAGTTCATGAAGAACTTTGGAAACAGTTTAGGTTTAGAAACTTTTGAAGACGAAATTCGAAATGTAATTATAAGAAAACCGGCTACTCCGGGAATGGAAAACCGCAAAGCGATTGTAATGCAGGGGCATCTGGATATGGTGCACCAAAAAAACGCCGATACCGTTTTTGATTTCGATACACAGGGAATCGATATGTATGTAGATGGGGACTGGGTTCGTGCGCGTGGCACTACACTTGGTGCTGACAACGGTTTAGGAGTGGCTACTATTATGGCTATCCTGGAAAGCAAAGACATTCCGCATCCTGCCATTGAAGCTTTGTTTACAATTGATGAAGAAACGGGAATGACAGGAGCTTTAAACCTGAAAGGCGGAATTCTTCAGGGGCAGATCTTACTGAACCTGGATACAGAAGAAGATGATGAGATTGATATTGGCTGTGCAGGAGGGATTGATGTAACGGCTACAAGAACGTATCATGAAGAAGAAGTTCCGGAAGGTTCTGTCGGGCATATTATTACCGTAAAAGGGCTAAATGGAGGTCATTCAGGGATGGATATCAATAAAGGTCTCGGGAATGCTAATAAAATCATGAACCGTTTGTTGTTTGATGCTTTCGAAAACTTTGGTTTGCAGGTAGTGGAGATAAACGGTGGAAGTTTAAGAAATGCAATTCCAAGAGAAAGTGTTGCCAAAGTGATCATTTCTGAAATGTTTGATGAAGCTTACATTTTTGACATGCAGGAAATTATCAACGACATTAAAACGGAATACAAAACAACGGAACCTAATCTTTCAATTGAAATCGTAAAATGCGATTTACCGGAGAAAGTAATGGATTTAGGGGTTCAGGAAGGTATTATCAGAGCGATTTACGCAGCTCACAACGGCGTTTACAGAATGAGTGCCGATATGGAAGATTTAGTAGAAACTTCAAATAATATTGCACGTGTTATCGTAAAAGACGGGGAGATTTTAATCGGATGTCTGACCCGTTCTTCTGTAGAAACTTCAAAATTTGATTTGGCGAATTCATTGCGTTCCGCTTTTGAGTTAGTGGGCTGTGAAGTTGAACTTTCAGGTTCTTACCCGGGATGGACACCAAATGTAAATTCTGAAATATTAGAAGTCTTAAAAGAAATTTACGAAAAACAAAACAACGAAAAGCCTAAAGTAGTGGCTTGTCACGCAGGTTTGGAATGTGGAATTTTAGGAACAAACTATCCTGAAATGGATATGATTTCTTTTGGCCCGACCATTCACGGAGCGCATTCTCCTGATGAAAGAGCAAGTATTTCCTCAGCGCAGAAATATTGGAAATTTGTACTGGAAATTCTTTCAAATATTCCGGTTAAGTAATATAGTCTCAGTTGCCAGTCACAGTTTTCAGTATACATAACTGAAAACTGCGACTGCGACTGAATACTAAAAATTAATCTCTTTTAGGAGAATTTTTCTTTTCTCTCTTTTCTTCTTTTTTTTCTTTTGCAGTTTTAAGAGGTTCTTTCTTTACTGTCTTTTTTGCATCCTGACTCTTTGCCATATCTTTTAAAATTAAATGTTTCTATTGTGTAGAAGTAAATGTACACACAATATTTTAATTTGCTTCCAATATTATTTCAGAAAATCACCATCTATAATTAATAATTCGACTCCTTTGGCAGTTAGGGAGCGATGGGAACTTGTATTATCAGAAACCATATAGGTCATTCCTTTTGTAAGTTTAAATTGTTCGCCATTCTCTAATTCACTAATGAATTCACCTTCAAGGCAATGTACAATATGTCCTTTTTGGCACCAGTGATCGGCCATGTAATTTTTCTGATCCGTAAGCCTCCGGATTGTATTGTTTGCCAAAATGCTTTTCCTGTTTCGCCTTTGTGTTCTGTTTTTTCAACCTGGCTCCAGTCAATCGTTTGAAAAAGTATTGCAGACATAGTTTTATTTTGAGTTAATAATTAAAGGTCATTTAAAATAAAAAATCCCCAATTAGATAATTGAGGATTGATTTATAGGGAATAAATTAATTTCGTTTTAATACTTTATATTGTTCGTAACAGCCGCTTATAGCATCCATAATCTGGAGATCGTTAGCAGATTGGATAAAAGCATCTGAATAGTTACAGCGGTGCATGATTTCGGGAATTTCATCTTTACTGATCCCTAATAGCACAGCAACGGTTTCGCGATCGTATTTTGATTCTAACAGATTTCGAACTGTATCGTCTTTCTTCATTTCTTTAAGCTTCTTGAGTTCCTTTCCGTTCTTTCCAAAGAAGTTATAAAGCATATCGGCCGGGTTGAATATAGAACCCAGTACTTTTCCAAAAGCATTTGGAGAATACTCACCTGCTTCATAGCCTTGCGTAAGGCCGGAAATACTGTAACGATAATTTTCTCTGGTTGGAATTAATTTAGAATCTACTTCAAGATAACCGGTCAGGTTAAAAGGAGCGATCACCACTTCTTCAAGTGCAATTGCTTTTTCGGTAAGCTGAATTCTGGTCACTTTATTTTTTATCCAGTCATTGGTAACTCTGATTCTAAGAGACTGAAATCCTAAAATTGAGAAGTGTAACGTATCATTTACCTGTACATCAATTTCAAAATATCCTTTTTCATCAGATTTTGCGCCTCGCACTTTATTCGTATTAATAACATTAACACCCGAAAGAGGCTGTTTGCTGTTGTCATTAATAATATAACCCGAAACTCTTTGCGGAATTGTAGACGGAGCGTCCTGAGCAAAACCCATGGTAGATAATAATGTAAAAAAGAAAACTGCGAAATATTTCATATCCTGATTTAAAGCACTAAAAGTAGTAAATCAGGATTAAATATTTCGCAGTCTCCGAATATAATTATCAGAAAATTAACAAAGGAAAGAAGTGTTGCTTTTAATATTTACGTGAAAAAGGAATAATACAGATTTAAATTAAATTTTTTGAATCACAACACTCATCAATTCTAAGTAAAATTTTTAATAAAAAAAATCCCAAATTCCAATTATGTATGGAATTTGGGATTTTATATTTTAAGATATTAAAGTATTAATCTCTTCTTGGTCTTCTTGGTCTTGGCGAATCACCAAAGCTTTCAGAACGTCTTGGTGCTCTGTCTGAACCACCTTCACTTCTTGGAGCTGAGCTTCTGAAACCACCTTCTCTTTTTGGAGCAGATGAACTTCTGTCACTTCTGAAACCACCTTCTTTTGGAGCAACGTTTCTGTCGCTTCTGAAACCACCACCAGAACCTTCACGTCTTGGTGCAAAACTTCCTTCACGTCTTGGAGCAGAACTACGTCCACCGCTGCTTCCGCCGCTGCGTCCGTTATGGTCACGTCTTCCGCCACCATCATTTTTAGAAATTTCAACATTAATACGACGTCCTTCTAATTGTACGTTGTTTAATACTTCCATTACTTTTTCAGTGTGCTCAGGATCAGTGTTAAAGAAAGAGAAACCTTCTTTTACATCTACTTTGAAAACGTCATCACGACCTAAGTCTAATGTTTCTTTCAGGTAATCTTTAAGAGACATCCAGTCGAAATTATCTCTTGAACCGATGTTTACAAAATAACGAACTGCTCCGTTATTATTGAATTCTCTTGGTTCAGCAGAATCACTTCTTTCACGTCTTTCTCCCGATTGCGTAGAAATATCTCTGTTCTTTTTGTAGTAAGCAATAAAACGGTTAAATTCTACAGATACCATTTTCTTGATCAGTTCTTCTTTCGATAAACCTTCAAGAACGTTATTGATAGCTGGTAAATAGTTGTCAATTTCGTGATCAACCTCAGTATCCTTAATTTTAGTTGCTAAGTGCAATAATTGAATTTCGCAGATTTCGATTCCGGATGGAATTGTTTTTTCTTCGAATTTTTGTTTGATGATTCTTTCGATAGAAGAAATTTTACGCAACTCACTTTTTGTAACAATTACAATAGAAGTTCCTAATTTTCCTGCTCTACCTGTACGTCCTGAACGGTGATTGTAAGTTTCAATTTCGTCAGGAAGTTGGTAATTTACTACGTGAGTAATATTATCAACGTCAATACCACGTGCAGCAACGTCAGTTGCAACGAGCATCTGAATTTGTCTTCCACGGAAAGATTTCATTACACCATCACGTTGCGCCTGAGATAAATCTCCGTGCAATGCAGCAGCGCTGTATCCGTCTTCAATTAATTTTTCAGCTACGGCTTGTGTATCTCTTTTAGTACGACAGAAAACCACAGAGAAAATATCCGGGTTAGCATCGGCTAAACGTTTTAAAGCTTCGTAACGGTCACGGGCATTTACTAAGTAAAATTCGTGAGAAACTGTTGCAGAACCTGAGTTCTTAGCTCCAACAGTAATTTCAACCGGGTCACTCATAAATTGTTTTGCAATTCTGGCAACCTCTTGTGGCATAGTTGCAGAGAACAACCATGTACTTTTTTCGTCCGGAGTATCTGATAATATAGACACGATATCCTCATAAAACCCCATGTTCAACATTTCGTCAGCCTCATCAAGAATACAGTAATCTATATTTTTAATGTTTACCAGACCTCTGTTGATCATGTCCTGCATTCTCCCCGGAGTAGCTACAATAATTTGTGCTCCTCTTTTAATGTCCCTAGCTTGCTCTGTAATACTAGCCCCGCCGTAAACTGCTACCACATTAATACCTTTCTCGTATTTTGAGTAGTTTTTAAGTTCGTTGGTAATCTGTAAACAAAGTTCTCGTGTTGGCGATAAAACTAATGCTTGTGTATTCCTGTTGTCAGCATCAATTTTTTGAATTAGCGGAAAACCGAAAGCTGCCGTTTTCCCTGTCCCTGTCTGAGCCAACGCAACCATATCTGTGTCTTTTTCCAATAATAGGGGAATCGCCTTTTCCTGTACCTCTGACGGATTTTCAAATCCTAGATCTAAAATCGCCTTCAGTAACGATTCATTCAATCCTAATTGTTCAAATTTATTCATATGTATTTTTAAAATAGGGTGCAAAATTACTGTTAATTATTCAGATAAACTAATGCAATTTTAAGATTTATGTATTTGTTATGATTTGATTATCAAAAAGTTATGTTTGTGACGAAATCATTTTGATCATAAAACGAAGAAAAATCAAAAAAAATACGTCGTGAAATATAAACTTTAGCGTTTAAAATGTTGTATTTAAAACAATTATTTTGTGGGGTTCAGGAAATCAATCAGTTGGTGAGTTGCTTTTCCGCGATGGCTGATTTTATTTTTAATTTCTAAAGGCAACTCGGCAAAAGTTTCCGTATAATTTTCAGGCTGAAAAATAGGGTCGTAACCAAAACCCTGACTTCCGGTTTTATTAAAAGTAATGTTCCCTTTGGCAATTCCGGTAAAAAGATGCTGTGCACCGTTTATATTTAAAGCAATAACGGTCTTGAACTGGGCGCTGCGATCTGATTGGTCTGATAAAGCCTCTAAAAGTTTATTCATATTATCATTTGCATCACGCTGTTCACCTGCATATCGAGCTGAATATACGCCAGGTTCACCGTTTAAAGCGGTAACTTCAAGTCCTGTATCATCGGCGAAACAATCATAGCCATATTTCTGAGTTACATAATCAGCCTTGAGGATTGCATTTCCTTCAATAGTAGCTGCGGTTTCCGGAATCTCTTCATGGCAGCCAATTTCTTCAAGACTCAATATTTTTATGCTTTCGGGAAGAATGCTTTGTATTTCTTTAATTTTATTTTTATTGTTTGAGACGAAAACCAGATTCATAATTATACTATTTTAAGGTAATTTTTTCAATTATAAAAGCAATGGCAACTCCAAAAGTATAAGCTGCAAGATCACTCCATAAAAAGCCCTGTCCGAGGACGTATCTTCCAAAGAGGGTTTTTCGGACTGCGATAATCCGGCTTTCCTGATAAAGCTGAAAGAATTCAATACTATAACAGATTAACAAAGAAATAAGTATAATCTGAAGCGCTTTTTTGTCAATGAATATTATTCTTACCAATACATATATCATTACAGCATACAGTAAATCTCCAAAATATAACGGAATTATGGCGATCTTCCTGGAAAGAATGCCGAGTCCAATGACGAAAAAAAATACCAGACCGTAATAAATTCTTGATTTTTTCAATGGCACGATTGAATTTTTTTGTGGTGTTTTACGAAACAAAGATATAAAAAGGTAGAAAATAGTACAGGTTTGGTAGGTGCAAAAGATAAAAAGGCCTTAGTTCTTTTCTAATTTTCTAAATTTAGCATTCAAAAACCAATACTATGAATCTCAATCCTAAATTTGTTTCTTTATTATCTGCTTTTCTGTTTTTTGTAACGATGAGTCAGGCACAGGAAAAAAAGGAAACTACAACATTTGATATAAAAAGACAATTGGAATATTGCGCTTTACAGGCTTCAAAGACATTAGAAGTGATTCCGGATAACGGATCTTCTCCCAGAAGCATTCCGACAGGAAGCAAAGAATGGAAATTTGTTGACTATAAAGACTGGACAAGCGGTTTCTGGCCCGGAGAATTATGGTATTTATATGAAGCTACTGGAGATAAAAAATGGGAAAAGGAAGCTGATAAATTTAGTCGCTTTCTAACACCTTTATCGGTAAGCAAAGCGGCTGATCACGATTTGGGTTTTCAGGTTTTTAATAGTTTCGGAAATGGATACCGCCTTACCAAAAATGCAGCATACAAAGAAATCATCCTTAAAACGGCAGATACGCTGGCAACGCTTTTTAATCCGAAAGTAGGAACCATTCTTTCGTGGCCGCATAATAAATATGGTGGGCACAATACGATCATCGATAATATGATGAATCTGGAATTGCTTTTTTGGGCTTCTAAAAACGGCGGCAGTAAAAAATTATATGAAATTGCCTTAAAACATGCCGAAACGACAATGAACAACCATTTTAGACCGGATTATACCTCGTATCATGTTTTGGTTTATGATTATGAAACCGGTAAAAAAATAAAAGGAATTACGGCACAGGGTTATAGTGATGGCAGTATGTGGGCGAGAGGCCAGGCATGGGCCATTTACGGATTTACTATGGTTTACAGGGAAACCAAAGACCGGAAGTTTTTGGATTTTGCCCACAAACTGGCGCGCGTCTATTTAGATCAACTGACTACCGAAGATCTGATACCGTATTGGGATTTTAATGCTCCCGGAATTCCAAATGAACCAAGAGATGCCTCGGCAGCAGCTATTGTATCTTCGGCACTTATCGAATTGAGTTCGTACACCAAAGAAGCAACTCTTAAAAAGGAGTATCTTTCAAAAGCTAAAAAGATGATTGTTTCGCTTTCAGATCAGTATCAGAGTCACGATGTTAATTCGGCTTTTTTACTTCATTCAACAGGTCATAAACCTGCCGGAAGTGAAATTGACTGCTCGATAAATTATGCGGATTATTATTATCTGGAAGCGCTTTTAAGGCTTCAGAAATTAAAAAAGTAAAAATTTAAATTTAAAATTATGAGTAAAAAATTAATCAGGATCCCATTAATAGTTTTTTTTGCACTGCTGATCGTCAGTTGTAAAAACACCAAACAAAAACTTCAGGAATATGTAACGACTTACAATAGCACTGCGCCAGGTTTTAAAGCAGATGATGTTACGCTTACTACCGCCAGAGGTTATATAAACGATAACAAAATTGAGTTGCGATTTGAAACCAATTTAGAACAAACACAAGCGAATCAATTAAAAGCAAATACCTCATTTCCTAAGTTGTTAAAAGAAATGATACTTAAAAATCAAATCCCTAAAGAACTTGTAGAAGAAGGAGTTCAGTTTGATACTTATTTTTTGGCGAGTGACAATACTGTTCTTCTTAAAGAGATCATAAATACAGAATCACTACCAGATTTACTAAAATAAGTTAAAATTACCAAAGCCACCTAAATCATTTTCAGAGTGGCTTTTTTTATGATTTTATGGGATGGATTTAATGGAATACTTCCTTTCAATTTTGCTGTGTATGTTTTTGCTTTATTTTGGATAATTAATTTGTAATCAAATAATTACATTTTTTATTTTTGTAGGCTAAAGTTGTTATTGTTTAAAAAGTTCATTATGTTTGAGTTAAAAAATAACCTAAAACCTAAATATTTATGAAAAAAATTACTCAAATCGCATTTGCTTTTGTTGTTGTATTGTTATTGGTAAGTTGTAAAAATACCAAGCAAAAAATTCAGGAACATGTAAATACCTATAATAATTCTTCGTCAATTAATGGTACTGGAATTACCAGTACGACCGCTAAGGCATTTCTTAATGACAATAAAATTGAAATTAGAATTGAAACCAATTTAGAGGAGAACGATACCAATAAATTGACATACAAAGAGTCCTTTCCTGATTTACTGAAAGAAATGATTAAGAACGATCAGATTTCTAAAGAGTTAATCGATGAAGGAGTAAAGTTTGATGTTTATTTCTTAGCCTATAATAACGCCATTCTTGCCCAGAAAATAGTAGATAAAGAAGAATTTGCAGTTTTAGAAAGCGCAAGTGAATCTAAAAAGGTAACTGCAAAACTGTAATTTTGAAATTTGAATTAGTTAAAAAAGCCTCTTTGGATTATTCAAAGAGGCTTTTTTTTATCGTTTGGTAACATTCGTTAAAATATCCGGAAAATAAGAATCGGATAAATTACTAAATTCATCACCGCGCATGAAAATATTAATGTCTACATCGGCGAAGCTGTTTTTGCCGGCTGCTGCAAGAAGTTCGTTAGCAGAATGCAATGTATTTTTATGGAAATGATAGACACGATCTGATTTGTCGGTGACAACCAAACCTTTCATCAGCATTTTGTTCTGAGTGGCAACTCCGGTCGGACATTCATTATTGTGACAACGCAACGCCTGGATACAACCTAAGGAAAACATAAATCCACGGGCACTATTGCACATATCTGCTCCCAAAGCAACAGCATGTAAAATAGAATAGCCGGAAAGGATTTTTCCACTGCCAATAATGCGTATTTTATCGCGGATATTTAATCCGATCAGGGTTTTATTTACGAATATCAAAGCGGGTTCAAAAGGCATTCCCACACCGTCAGCAAATTCTAAGGGTGCTGCTCCGGTGCCCCCTTCGGCACCATCAACGGTAATGAAATCCGGATAGGTATCTTCTGCAATCATTTCATGGCAGATGGCTTCAAACTCCGCCGTGTTTCCGATACATAATTTAAATCCGACTGGTTTGCCATTGGATAACTGACGCAATTGTGCAATAAAACGAATCAGTCCTTTACTGTCTGAAAAAGCATGATGTCCGGGAGGAGAAAGGATCATTGTATGCGGTTCAACCCCTCTGATTTTAGCAATTTGTTCGGTATTTTTCGCCGCCGGAAGTACTCCTCCGTGACCGGGTTTTGCACCTTGGGATAATTTAATTTCGATCATCTTCACATTTTGAAGATTGGCTTTTTCCGAGAATTTTTCAGGATTAAAATTCCCTTCAGCATCCCTGCATCCAAAATATCCTGTTCCAATTTGCCAGGTAATATCGCCACCACCCGCAAGATGAAATTCGGTTAAACCGCCTTCTCCGGTATTTTGATAAAAATTTCCTTTTTTGGCACCTAAATTAATAGCACGTACTGCATTTTCACTCAGCGAACCAAAACTCATGGCCGAAACATTAAATAAAGAAGCAGAATAAGGTTGTTTACAATCTTTTCCACCCACTAAAACACGAGGTAGTTCTTCATTCACTTTCGCCGGAAAAATAGAATGTTTGATTCCTTCGTAACTGTCCTGATTTAAGTTTTGCTGTGTTCCGAAAGGTGTACTGGAATCGATGTTTTTTGCTCTCTGGTATACCATTGAGCGCTGATTTCTGGAAAATGGCTTTCCATCAGTAGCTCTTTCAATGAAATATTGCTGAATTTCCGGAGCAATCATTTCAAAAAGATATCTGAAATATCCCAAAACCGGAAAGTTTCTTAAAATAGCGTGTTTGGTCTGAATGGCATTATAAATTCCAACAACCAGTAATATGGGTAAAATAATTACGAGTAAAAAACCGCGTCCGGAATAATAATAGACTGCAGCAACAACCAGAAACAATAAGAATCCGTAGATGAAGAATTTTTTTCTCATGTTTTTAAAAAATTAAATAGGGGATAAATGTGATGATTAGTTGAATCTTAAACGAACGTAAACGTGTTTAATTCCTTTTTTATCTGATTCTCTTTCATCAATTTCGAGAATATCAGTTAACGATTTCAGCATAGGCGTCAGTTTGGAGAAACCATAGTTTCTAGGGTCAAATTCGGGTTTTTTCTTTACGATTAAATTTCCGACATCACCTAAAAATGCCCAGCCATCGTCGTCTTCGATATCTTCAATGGTGGCTTCAATAAGTTCAATAGTCTGTTTGTCGATTTTGTGCAATGCTTTTTCGGCAGGTTTTTCAACAGGTTTTTTAACGTCTGTGATAACTTTTATTTTCTTTTTCTGAATGGCACCGTCTAAAACTTCAATATAAATAAAACGGTCGCAGGCTACAATAAACGAGTTGGGTGTTTTCTTTTCTCCAATACCGATTACTTTCATGCCCGATTCTCGTAATCGAATCGCCAGACGCGTAAAATCGCTGTCACTTGAAACGATGCAAAACCCATCCAGTTTTCCCGAATAAAGTAAATCCATTGCATCTATTATAAGTGCAGAATCTGAAGAGTTTTTACCAACCGTATAGCTGTATTGCTGAATAGGCGTAATGGCATGTTCGAGCAGAACTCCTTTCCATCCGTTAGAATTTGGTTTGGTCCAGTCGGCATAAATACGTTTAGTGGTTGGCGTGCCAAATTTTGTTATTTCTTCCATCATACCTTTGACATTACTGTAAGGTACGTTATCGGCATCAATAAGAACGGCTAGTTTTAAATCTTTTGAGTTGCTTAAAGCCATTATATAAAGGTGTTATGATTTATGATATTTCTTTTAAAAAAGCATTTAAAATTAGTAAAAAATAAACAATAACGGTTCTTTGCACAGAATTTATAACAGGTATAAATTAGGTGGTTTTATACTTTAGATGTAATTTTTGTAGGATTTTTAGCGGCGTGTAAACTGGTTTTTTGTAAAATTTTAACGAATATTGATTTTGAATTCGATTCATTTTTAAATTATTATGATAACATGGAATAAATATTTATTTTTGCACGCTGTTTAAAATTAAAATTATTACATCATTATATTATGGTAAAAGATTTATTCGAAAGAATTCAAAACAATAAAGGGCCATTAGGAAAATGGGCTTCACAAGCTGAGGGGTATTTTGTATTCCCTAAATTAGAAGGAGAACTTGGTCCGAGAATGCAATTTGGCGGAAAAAATATTTTGAACTGGAGTATAAATGACTATTTAGGTCTTGCAAATCATCCGGAAGTGCGTCAGGCAGATATTGATGCTGCTGCTCAGTTTGGTGCAGCTTACCCAATGGGAGCCCGTATGATGTCAGGTCATACCAAGTATCACGAACAACTGGAAAATGAACTGGCTGCTTTCGTAATGAAAGAATCAGCTTATTTATTGAATTTTGGTTATCAGGGAATGGTGTCTACTATTGATGCTTTAGTAACTAAAAACGATATTATTGTTTATGATGTAGATTCTCATGCCTGTATTATCGATGGTGTACGTTTGCACATGGGAAAACGTTTTACTTACAAACACAATGATTTGGAAAGTATGGAAAAAAACCTGCAGCGTGCTACTAAAATGGCAACAGAAACAGGTGGTGGAATTTTATTTATTACCGAAGGTGTTTTTGGAATGAGAGGACAACAAGGTAAATTAAAAGAAATTGTTGCCTTAAAAGAAAAATATAATTTCCGTTTATTGGTAGATGATGCACATGGTTTTGGTACTCTTGGGAAAACAGGAGCCGGAGCAGGTGAGGAGCAGGGAGTTCAGGATCAAATTGATGTTTATTTCTCTACTTTTGCAAAATCAATGGCTAATATCGGAGCTTTTATAGCGGCAGATAAAGATATTATTGATTATTTAAAATATAATTTGCGTTCTCAGATGTTTGCGAAAGCATTGCCGATGATTCAGACTATTGGTTCTTTGAAACGTCTGGAATTGCTGCGTAATCACCCGGAACTAAAGGATAAACTTTGGGAAAACGTAAATGCATTACAAAATGGTTTGCGTTCCAGAAATTTCAATATTGGTGATACCAATACTTGTGTAACCCCGGTATACTTAGAAGGAAGTGTTCCTGAGGCGATGGTAATGGTAAATGATTTAAGAGAAAACTACGGTATCTTCTTATCGATCGTAATTTATCCGGTAATTCCAAAAGGGATTATTTTGTTGAGAATGATTCCAACAACTTCCCATACTTTGTCTGATATTGATGAAACATTGGTTGCTTTTGAAGCGATTCGTGAGAAATTAGAAAATGGAACCTATAAAGAAATTGCAAGCAGAACTAAAGTAGATTTAGACGCTTAATTTCTAAAGAATAAATTTCCATAGTGGGAATTATGTAAAAAAATCCATTCTGATAAAGAATGGATTTTTTTTTATTTTGAATTAAATTTATATTAAAATTACTAAAAACAAATATTATGAAAAAACTACTCGCATTAACCATAATCGCTTTGGCTTTATTTACTTCCTGTAAAAAAGCACCGGAACCAGTAGAAATAGCTCCTAGTCCGCCAAAAGAGGCTGAAATTGTTGAGCCATCGGGAGATCAGTGTTATGCTTCAACTGCAAATAATAGTACAGTTGAATTAAGTTTTAATGTGAACTCCCACCAGGAAGTGAACGGAAAACTGAGTTATGCTTTATCTGGTAAGGATAAAAATGAAGGAACTATTATAGGAAATATGAAAGGAGATACGCTGATTGCAGATTACACTTTCATGTCAGAAGGAGTTTCGTCCGTGAGAGAAGTTGCTTTTCTTCAAAGGGAAAATACTTTTATTGAAGGTTACGGAGATATCGTCGATGCCAATAATAAGGTAAGCTTTAAAGATAAAACAAAATTAAAGTTTGACCCGAAAGTTGTATTGTCAAAAGTTGATTGTAAAGTAGAATAAAAAAATCTTCCATTATAAAAAAATCCATTCGTTGAGGCGAATGGATTTTTTTTATAGTCTCAGTCTCAGTTTACGTGGCTACCATACTGTCAACTGAGACTGAGACTGAATACTTTTTCAAAGATATTTCAAATACGTTTTTCTCTGACAGTGAATTTTGGGATCAAAATTTTTCCAAAGTAAATGAATGGCGGTGTTTTCTGCTAATTCCGGCGTTCTGATGCAGGTTTGAATTCCTTTTTCCGAAAACGTTTTAAAATATTCATCAAAAATAATAGCAGTAACCCCTTTGTTTTGATAATCCGGATGAACTCCGATTAAGTAAAAAACGACATCTTTACTCTTTTTTCGTGCTCGTAATAAATGAATAAATCCAAATGGGAACAGTTTACCTTTTGCTTTCTGTAAAGCCTCGGAAAAACTAGGCATCACTATACTAAAAGCCACCAGATTATCGTCTTTATCTACAACAAACTTGATGTATTCGGGATTGATGAAACTGATATATTTTTTTTTGAAATATTCTTTCTGAACATCTGAAATAGCTACAAATGAAGCTAGTTTGGCATAAGAATCATTAAACAAATCAAACATTTTGTCCACATGTGGCATAATGTCTTTTGTTTTGGTGAAGGTTAACGATCGTAAGCCGTATCTTTTTTTGATTAATTCCTGCGCTTTAAGGAAAAATTCGGGTTTCACATTCGAGAACGGAAATATACTTTCGATATATTCTTTCTCCACCTGAAAACCCAATTGCTCAAAATGAGTGACATAATACGGGTTATTGTACCACGTAATCATGGTTCCCATCTGATCGTAACCTTCGGTAAGAACGCCCACTTTATCCAGGTTCGAAAATCCCATTGGTCCTTCTACATGTTCCAGATTGTTTTGTTTTCCTAATTCGTAAACCTTCTCGAGCAAAGCTTTTGTAACTTCGATGTCATCAACAACATCAAACCATCCAAAACGGACTTTTCTTTTATGCTGATTGTTAACTTCAGACCAATTGATGATTGCTGTTATTCTTCCAACAATTTCATTGTTTTTATAGGCCAGATAAAAATAAGCTTCCGCATTATCAAAAGCAGGGTTTTTGGTTTTATCAAATGACTCTAATTCATCAGCAATTATGGGCGGAACCCAGTATGGATTGTTTTTGTATAATGAAAACGGAAATTTGATATATTCTGTTAATTCCTTTTTTGTTTTGGCTTCTTTAATTGTAATCATTAAATCGTATTGTAAAATATCTCCTAAGAGAGATTTGGTTATTTATTTTTATTCGTACTTAGATTTACGTTTTCTTTCCTGTTCCTGATAATCTGTTTCCTTTTCCTTTTTGGATTTCACACCTTCCGGATCTTTAGGATCTTTTTTCTTGTCTTTTCTGGATTGTTTCTTAAACTCCATTTGGGTTTCTTTGTACTTGGTATCATAGCGCCATGAAACACCAACTCCTCCATAAAATATAGAAGGCGTACCTTTAAAGTTAGTGCTTACAGAAGCATCAACCTGTAAATTGGGATTCAGCAGGTAGGCTGCTCCGCCACGAACGATAGCATCACTGTAATAGTCACTTTTATAACCTTGGTTTTCAACAAAACCGGACCATTTATCATTAAAACCGTGCGTTAAAGTTAATACATAACCATAACTCGGATAATCTGTAGAAATATAATCGGCAATAATATTAGTCACAAAAACCCATTTTCCGCCTCCAAACTGATTTTGAGTAATTAAGGCCACTTTTGGAGAAATGCTGGACTCCGGAGAAAAAGAGTAAGGATTGTTTTTACCAACGAAATTGGCTCCTGCAAAAACAGAAACTGCAGGTATTAACTGATGCCAGTCAAATCTGTGATTGGCTTTATAGCTGTAAATGTTTTTTGTCTTTTCGTAGTTTTTAAAAGGATCATAAATTAAATATTTTGCTCCCAAAACGGTTTGTCTGAAATTATTTTTTTTATAATTGTTGTAGGGAGTATCAAAACTTTCCATCTGATACTGTAAATCAAGGATAAATTCCAGTTTTTCGAGAAAAGCGCCATATCTGAATGTTAAATCAGTACCAAAACCATTTGCATCATAATTTAATAAATCATGCTTTTCTTTTATCCCGTAAATACCAATTTCTGCCTGAATAACAGATTTCCCGACAGCAAAAGCCGACATGGTTTCACCGGGACGGTTGGAGTTGATGACATCGGTATATTGTGCGAAAAATAATTGTGGTGTAAAAAAGAAAGCAGCAATAAATAAGTTTTTAGCTTTTAACATAAACGTAATTTTTGATTAAAAAGTAATAACGCATTTCAAATGTACTATATTTTATTATTTATTTAAGATTGATATTTTAATTTTAAACAATGGATTTATTAATTTTGGAAAAAAATTATACAATTATGCAAGAAGCATCTTTTTCAGGTTTAATAAAAGCTATTTGTTACATCGTGGCTTTTTATTATATTTTTAAATTTTTAGCTAGAATCTTTTTGCCTGTATTGGTAAAAAAGGCTGTAGAAAAAGCAGGGGAGAATTTTCAGAGACAACAACAATATAGCCAGGATAATTCATGGCAAAAAACGCAACGCAATAATGATGAGATCATTATCAATACTGCGAATGCAAAAAATCCCCGTGAAACCAAAAAAGTGGGAGATTATGTTGATTACGAAGAAATAGATTAAGTTTGTGTCCTAAATAAAATAGGATTCATCATTTAACCAAACCTGCCTAAATTGAAAATAGTAAATAAGTTCTATCCGCACGCCCTTGTTATATTGGGCTTTATTCTCGTTTCTTTAATTTATTTTTACCCGGTTTTACAGGGAAAACAAATTTTCCAGTCCGATATTGCACAATATACCGGAATGGCCAAAGAGCAAAATGATTTTAGAGCCACAGAACATGTTGAGCCGTATTGGACAAACTCTGCTTTTGGCGGAATGCCGACCTATCAGCTTGGAGCCAACTATCCTAACGATTACGTTGGCAAATTAGATGATGCATTGCGTTTCTTACCACGTCCTGCAGATTATTTATTTTTATACTTCTTAGGTTTTTACGGCTTATTACTGGTTTTAAAAACAGATCCGTTAAAAGCTTTTATCGGAGCGATCGCTTTCGGTTTTTCCACCTATTTAATTATTATTTTAGGAGTCGGACATAATGCTAAAGCGCATGCCATAGCTTATATGCCTTTGGTTATTGCCGGATTTATACTGGTTTTTCAGAAAAAATATATTTGGGGAGGCTTGCTCACCATGTTTGCGGTTGCATTAGAAATTAATGCCAACCACTTTCAAATGACCTATTATTTATTGATTTTCCTATTGATTCTTTCCGGTTATTTTGCTTTTAACTTCTTTAAAGAAAAAGAATATAAGCCACTTTTAATTTCATTTGGTGTTCTTTTAGTTGCCGGAATTTTTGCTATTGGTTCCAATGCCGGTAATTTGCTTGCAACAAGCGAATATGCTAAATATAGTATTCGTGATAAAAGTGAATTAACTTTTAATCCGGATGGTTCTAAAAATTTAACTACCGCTGCAATGACTACAGATTATATTACTGAATATAGTTATGGTATCGCAGAAAGTTTAAATTTAATTGCTCCAAGAATTTTTGGAGGTTCCAGTCATGAAAATGTAGGTATGGATAGCCGCATGTATTCTTTTATGCTTGAACAGGGAGTTCCCTCTGCACAAGCACAGGATTTTGTTTCAGGAATGCCAACTTATTGGGGAGATCAGCCGATAGTTTCTGCACCGGCATATATAGGAGTTGTAGTTTTCTTTTTAGGCGTTTTAGCCTTATTTATTGATGAAAGAAAGATAAAATATGTATTTCTTACAGGCGCATTATTCACTTTAATGCTTTCTTGGGGAAAGAATTTCTCTTTATTAACTGATTTCTTTATTGAGTACATTCCTATGTATGATAAATTCAGGGCAGTTTCATCGATTCAGGTTATTCTCGAATTGTGCTTTCCTGTACTGGCTGTTATGGGATTACAATCGTTTTTTAAAGCGAAAGACGAACCAAAATTACAACAAAAAGCCCTGGTTCAGACAGGAGCTTTCGGACTTGGGGTTTTGCTGATTTTAGTTTTTGCCAAAAGCATGTTTCATTTTACAGGAAGCAGCGACAGTTATTTCCTGGAAAGTTACGGACCTGGTTTTGTTGATGCTTTGAAAGAAGACAGAATGAGTTTGTACTCTGCTGATTTATTGCGTTCTGGTTTTTTTATCGTAGTTACTTTTGGAATTTTATGGTTGTTTATTAAAAATAAATTTTCACAAAATACGACTTTAATCATCGTGGGTCTTTTGATGATTTTTGATTTGTTTTTTGTCGATAAAAGATATGTTTCTGCGAAAGATTTTGTAAGTCCGGTACAAATTGCAGCGCCATTTCAGGAAACACCAACCGATTCACAGATATTAAAAGATACTTCAATTTATCGTGTTTTTGATACACAGGGACAATTACAGGGAAGATCGTCTTATTTTCATAAAACGATTGGTGGTTACAGTGCTGTAAGGCCAAGAAGAATGCAACAATTGTACGATTATCAAATCGCGAAAAATAACATTGAAGTTCTTAATATGTTAAATGTTAAGTATGTTATCCAAACTAATAAAGAAGGAAATGAAATTCCAACAGTCAATCCTGATACGAATGGTAATGCATGGTTTGTAAGCAATGTAAGGCTTGTCAATAAACCGGACGATGTCATGAAAGCTTTAGATCATTTGGATACTAAAAAAGTGGCCGTTTTTAATGTTCGTGAACATGAAGGTAAATTTAGAAGCGCCCGTTTAAAAAAAGAATGGGATACTACCGGAACGATTAAAGTGGTGGAATACAAACCCAATTATATCAAATATCAGTCAGATAACGGAAAAGACGGTTTGGCTGTTTTCTCTGAAATGTATTATAAAAATGGCTGGAATGCTTATATTGATGGTAAATTAACAGATCATTTTCCTGTAGATTATGTTTTAAGAGCCATGGAAATTCCCGGAGGAAAACATACTGTAGAGTTTAAATTTGAACCACAGGTCGTAAAAACAGGAAGTACCATAACATTGATAAGTACAATAGGAATGTTGTTGTTATTGATTGGCGGGGTTTATTTTGAAAGGAAAAAGAAGAAAGAATAGAAACTTTAATTTACTGACAAATTCATTTAGTATCTTTGCAGATGTATTTTAAAGACTGAACAATGAAAAAAAACGTGTTAAGTTTTGGTACTCCAAAAGAGTTGGAAGCTAAAAGAACAGCTGAAATAAAATCTCTTTCTTATTTGGAAAGATTAGAACGATTGATGGCAATTATTGAAGTTTCTTATACTTTAAAAACGGCTACAGTAATTCAATCTAAAAAACGATGAATGAGCAAATAGTTGCTATATGGAATAGTTTTTTCGAAAATAAAGTTAAATATATAACTATTGGTGGGTTTGCAGTAAACATATATGGCTACAATAGAAACACTGGAGATATTGATATTTATTTAGAAGATACCTTTGAAAATCGGGTTAATTTAAGAAAGGCGTTAAAGTCAATTAATTTAGGAGATTTTGAAACTATCGAAACTATGCAATTCATTCCTGGCTGGACCGATTTCAGTTTAAATTATGGTCTGAGATTGGATGTTATGACTACAGTAAAGGGTTTAGAACATAAATCTTTTTCTTCATTATTAGAAGACGCTACAATTGTAATGATAGGCGAAACTCCCGTTTATTTTATTGATTATGATAATTTAATTATTGCTAAAAAAGCAGCAAATAGACCTAAGGATATTTTAGACATTGAGGAATTAGGTAAGGTAAATAATGATAGATAAAGACACACATAATTGGCAAGAGCTGGCTTCTCAGAAATTAAATAAGTTGAAACAAAAAAAACTCTTAATAATTACCTACTATTTTCCCCCTGCTGGAGGTCCTGGCGTGCAGCGTTGGTTGAAATTCGTCAAATATTTACCTGAATTTAATGTTCAGCCTATTGTGTATATTCCTGAAAATCCAACTTATCCAATAGTAGATGAAGGTTTAGTCAGTGAAATTTCTGATCAGGTAATTGTCCTGAAAAATAAAATCTGGGAACCTTACCAATTGGCTTCTGTTTTTTCAAAAAATAAAACCAAAAAAATCAGTTCCGGAATTTTTCCTCAAAAGAAAAAACAAACCTTTTTAGATAAAACCTTTCTTTGGATTCGTGGTAATCTGTTTATTCCGGATGCACGGGCTTTTTGGGTAAAACCTTCGGTAGTTTATCTTGAAAAATATATTAGAGATAATAATATTGATACCATTGTAACCTCCGGGCCACCGCACAGCCTTCATTTGATTGGTTTGGAATTAAAACAAAAACTAGACATAAAATGGCTGGCAGATTTTCGTGATCCCTGGACAACAATCGGGTATCACAAAGCACTGCGCTTATCTTCTTACGCAGCTAAAAGACATAAAAATTTAGAACATAAAGTACTTAATTCGGCAGATACCATAATTGTAACGAGTAAAACGACCAAAACAGAGTTTCAGGCCATTACCAACAAACCAATTTCGGTAATTACTAATGGTTATGATATCGAAAATGTTGAAAAACAGGCTTTAGATACCAAATTTACGCTGGCGCATATCGGTTCCTTTTTATCCGATAGGAATCCTGAATTTTTATGGGAATCTCTGGTAGAATTACTGAATGAAATTCCGGATTTTAAAGCTCATCTGGAAATTAAATTAATTGGTGCCGTCAGTCAGGAAGTACTGGATGCTATTGCTCAATTTAATCTCAATCCTTATTTGAATCTTTTGGGTTATGTTTCACATCATGAAGCTATTGCGCATCAAAAGAAATCACAGGTTTTGCTGTTGATCGAAATCAATTCGGAAGATACCAAAAGTATCATTCCCGGAAAATTGTTTGAATACATGGTATCAAATCGTCCTATAGTAGCGATTGGGCCGCAAGGTTCTGATTTTGCAGCTATTGTAAAAGAAACAAATACCGGTGTATTTTTCGATTATTCTGAAAAAGCGAAGCTAAAAAGTGTAATTTTGGACTTTTATAATCAATTTCTGGAAGGAAAATTACAAGCGAATGGTGTTGGTTTACAGCAATATTCGAGAAAAAATCTTACCAGACAATTGGTAGAATTGATTAGTTAAGAGAACCATTTCAAAGGCAATAATAATTTCAAAAATCATAAAAGAGTAGAAAATCAAAAATCTAAACTCTGCAATCTAAACTCTGCAATCAAAACATGGGTATTGTCTTAAACCAGTCTTTCAAGAACACCATTATTACTTATATCGGCTTCGGAATTGGGGCTATCAATACACTTTACTTATATCCTGTTTTTTTAGGCGCAACCTATTATGCTTTAACGAACTATATTCTTTCTGCTGCAAATGTGATTATGCCTCTTTTCGCTATCGGAATGCAAAATACGTTAGTCAAGTTTTACTCCCAATACAAAACGGAAGAAGAAAGAGAGCAGTTTCTGTCGTTTACAGCATTGTTTCCTATCCTTATGTGTATTCCGTTAGGTATCATTGGTTTGTTCTTCTTTGATGATATTACAGCCTTTGTTTCGAAAGAAAATCCCGTTGTTAAGGAATTTATGTACCTCATTCCGTTTATTGGGATTTGTATGGCCTATTTTGAGATTTTTTATGCGTGGGCGAGAGTGCATATGCATTCTGTTTTTGGCAATTTTATAAAAGAAGTCGGTTTAAGGTTATTTTCTACTGTTGCTTTGATCGGTTTATATTTTCACTGGATCAGTTTGGTTCAATTTGTTTATGTTACAGCAGTAATTTATTTTGTTGCCTTTATTATCACGATGTTTTATGCTTTTTATATTAAAAGGCCCAATTTCCAGATTACAATTCCGGAAAATGTAAAAAGTGTAATGGAGTATACTTTCTTTATTATTTTATCGGGAAGTGTAGCGAATCTGCTTTTAGACGGAGATAAATTGATGCTGAATCAGTATATGAAAATTGAAAACATCGCTTATTATTCGGTGGCGACTTATATTGCGTTGGTAATTTCGGTTCCAAGTAGGGCCATGCACCAGATTGTATATCCGATTACTGCAAAATTAATGCATGAAAACAAACACGACGAATTAAATAGTTTATACAAGAAAACCTCAATAAACCTTCAGTTTGTGGGTGGTTTTGTAATGCTGTGTATTTTTGTAAATATCAATCAATTGTACGAATTGGTGCCGAAAGAGTATAGCGGAGGAATTCCGGTTGTATTTATGATTGGAATTTCCAAATACTTCGATTTGATTTTAGGGAACAATAATGCTATTATTTTTAATACTAAATATTATCGTATGGTCTTGTATTTAGGATTGATGTTGGTGTTTTTAACCTTTGTTCTAAATATGATTTTTATTCCCATTAAAGGTATTTTAGGTTCGGCCTTTGCTACTTTATTGTCCATTACATTATACAGTCTGGCCAAATTGCAGTTTGTGGTTAAGAAGCTTCATTTGTATCCGTTTACAAAACAGACCATACATTCTATTCTGATCACATTTGCATTATTCTTAGTGTTTTATTTTTGGGAATTTCCTTTTTATCAGCTGATCAGCATCGCATTAAAATCGGTTTTAGTAACGATTCTTTATATTTACCTGAATTATAAATTTAATATCTCGCCGGAGATTAATCAGGTTATCCAGGGACTTTTAAAAAGAGTTGGAATTAAAATTTAAAGAGAACTTTACACAAGATTTGACCACATTTACCGCGATTTAGGCAATGTCTGCCTTCAATATTCTCAAATTTTAAGGTTTGCATTTGTGCAAAAAAAACTTGTGATTGATTGTATGTTTCTTTTCTAAATAAATATTTATAAGAAATAACGTATAATATTGTTTCAGTTTAATTCTTCGTCAAATTAATTCTTCAGAATTCATTATAATGTCGCAGTACTGGAGATTATTTCCTACATTATAAAGCGTTAAGGGATAGAAACACAACAACAATTCCTGAAAATTATTTAAAAAGGAATTGTAATCCAACTGTTTTGAGGTCGTAAATAAGAGCTAAGTTGTTGATTTTCTTCTTTAAAGTTTAAATTTTAACATATTTTTTTTTTGTTATTTGATTAATAAAAATTAAATTTATGTAAGAATTTGATATTAGTATGAAGATCTAATGGAAAATATCTTAGAAAATGCAATAAAAGTAATTTTAACGTGTTTGCTTAATATGGAGATCCCTATCTGTATTAGAAATAATTAACATTTATATACCACAATTTGGATTAATTTAATCTGCCCATTATGAGAAACAATAAACTGAGTCAGGAACAGAGCTTTCAGGTATTTTCTAATATGATATCAAAGAAAGTTCACAAGGGGTTTACATTAGAGGAAAGAAATGACGAATTGCTTTTTGCAGTTCTGTCAAAAGGAGGGAAGGTTGTCAATCATGGTTTGAATTTTATTATTTTTTGTCTGACTTTAGGATTATGGTCATTCGCTTGGCTTTATCTTACTATAGAAGCCTCAAAGCAGAAAAAAATATTAGTTGCAATTGATGAAGATGGATTGCCTTTTGAAGAAAGGTGTTTAGTAGCTTAATACAAGCTATTAGAAAATAAAGCGGCCAGAATAATAGGATTCTGGCCGCTTTATTTTTTTAATGAGGAACTTATAATTTATCCTTCAGATAAACTCCCGTAACCGATTCTTTTACCTTCACAATATCTTCCGGAGTTCCAACGGCTAATAAATGGCCTCCGTTTTCTCCGCCTTCAGGGCCTAAATCAATAATCCAGTCAGCACATTTTATAAGATCAAGATTGTGTTCAATTACAATAATGGAATGCCCTTTATCTATTAAGGCATCAAAAGAAGCCAGCAGTTTTTTGATGTCGTGAAAATGCAATCCGGTTGTAGGTTCATCAAATACAAACAAAGCTTTGTCTTTTGTGGCACCTTTTACTAAAAAAGAGGCTAGTTTGATACGTTGCGCTTCACCCCCTGACAGCGTAGAAGAGGATTGTCCTAACTGAACATATCCCAATCCTACATCCTGAAGCGGCTGTAATTTCTGAGTGATTTTTGCCTGCTTGTTTTTTTCGAAAAAAGCAATCGCATCATCAATAGTCATCGTTAGAATGTCATTGATGTTTTTATCATCGAAAGTAATTTCTAAAACTTCTTTTTTAAAGCGTTTGCCTCCGCAGGTTTCACAAGGTAACTGCACATCGGCCATAAAGACCATCTCGACGTTTATAGAGCCTTCTCCTTTACAGGTTTCGCAACGGCCTCCATCAACATTAAAAGAAAAATGTTTGGCCTGGTATCCTCTTATTTTAGATAGTTTTTCTTTGGCATACAAATCACGAATATCATCATATGCTTTGATATAAGTAACGGGATTAGATCTCGAACTCCTTCCGATTGGATTCTGATCTACGTATTCGATATGTTTTATCTGAGAAAATGAGCCTTTTATTTCGCTAAACTGACCTGCTTTTTCTGCTGCGTTTTCAAGCTTTTTCTGCATGGCAGGAAACAGGATTTTTTTGATCAGCGTACTTTTTCCGCTTCCTGAAACTCCAGTGATCACCGTTAAAACATCCAAAGGGAAAGTAACATTGATATTTTTCAGGTTGTTTTCCCTCGCACCGATAATTTCAATATGATTTTTGAATTTTCTTCTCTTTTTGGGAACCGCTATTTCTAAATCACCATTTAAATATTGGGCCGTTAAGGATTCCGATTTTAATATTTCATCATAAGTACCCTGAGCGACAAGATGACCTCCATAGGTACCGGCTTCCGGACCTATATCAATAATCATGTCAGCCGCTTTCATAATATCTTCGTCGTGTTCTACCACGATAACCGTATTGCCTAAATCACGAAGTGAAAGCAAGACTTTAATCAATCGTTCAGAATCTTTTGGGTGCAGACCAATACTTGGTTCATCCAAAATATACATAGACCCGACCAGGCTGCTTCCTAAAGAGGTCGCCAGATTGATTCGTTGTGATTCTCCTCCCGAAAGTGTGGCAGAGTTTCTGTTAAGGGTAAGATAATCAAGACCAACTTCCGTCAAAAATGACAGGCGATTATTGATTTCGATCATTAAACGTTTTGCGATTTGCTGTTCGTAAACGTTTAATTCGATATTTTGGAAAAAAGTAACCAGGTGTTTGATCGGTAAATCGACTAAATCGGAAACTGTTTTACCGTTTATTTTTACATAGGATGCTTCTACGCGTAAGCGTTTTCCACGACAGGCATGGCATTTTGTTTTTCCGCGGTAACGGGACAGCATCACCCGATTCTGAATCTTATAATTTTTTTCTTCTAATTCCCTAAAGAAATCATTTAGCCCCTGAAAATACTGATTTCCTTTCCAGAGCACCTCTTTTTGTTCTTCAGATAATTCAAAAAAAGGTTTGTGAATCGGGAAATCAAATTTGTAGGCATGTTTGACCAGTTCGTCTTTGTACCAGCTCATGCTGTCGCCTCTCCAGGGATAAACAGCACTTTCAAAAACAGAAAGCGAAGTATTCGGTACAACCAGATCAGCATCAATTCCGATAATATTTCCGTATCCTTCGCAAACCGGACAGGCACCGTATGGATTGTTAAAACTAAATAAATGAACATTTGGTTCTAAAAACGTAATACCATCCAATTCAAAATTATTAGAATACGAAAAACGTTTTTCTGAGTTTAATTCCTGTAAATAACAAATTCCTTTTCCTTCAAAAAAAGCAGTCTGTACGGCATCTGCCAGACGGTTATAGAATTCTTCCTCTTCTTTGACCACGATTCGGTCTATAATAAGCAGGATATCTTTATTGTCTAACTGATGAAGATCAGCAGCTTCAAATTCATCCAGACGAACCATTTCGTTATTGACTAAAATACGGGCAAAACCTTGTTGTAAAAGTACTTTTAATTTGTCTTCCAGCTGTCGGCCTTCTTCGAGGTGAATAGGCGACAACAAAAGCCATTTACTGTCTAATTCTAATGTTTTTACATCTGAAACGACATCTGAAACGGTATTCTTTTTAACTTCCTGACCGGAAACAGGCGAATAGGTTCGGCCAATCCGGGCAAACAAAAGTTTCATATAATCGTAGATCTCAGTCGAAGTCCCTACTGTAGATCTCGCATTGGTCGTATTTACTTTTTGCTCGATCGCAATCGCCGGAGCGATTCCTTTGATATATTCTACTTTGGGTTTGTCTAAACGTCCCAGAAACTGACGCGCGTAAGAAGACAGACTCTCCACGTAACGTCTTTGTCCTTCAGCATATAAAGTATCAAATGCCAGACTCGATTTTCCGGATCCGGAAAGCCCTGTAATGACAACAAGTTTATTTCTGGGAATCGCTACATCTACATTTTTTAAGTTATGTACTTGTGCTCCTTTAATGATAATATTATGTTTCGGGTCGAGTGTAGAAAGGTCAGTTTGCATAAAAAAAAGTCAATTTCTACAAAAGTAATCAATTTTGAATTGAGTTTTGTTAATCCCATTGTTCCAAATTTTAACTAATTGTTCCAAAATTGCCATGTTTTCGGCATTGCTCTTTTTTTTACTAAAAATTCATTGTTTCAATAGAAAATAAGCTATTTTAGAACTGTTTTTGTAATAAATTAATACTACGGCTAAACTTGAAAACTAAATTTTCTATACTTTGTTTTTTGATGAATGTAATCCTGTTTTCTCAGGAACTTCCACCAATTGTAAAATACCCATCGACTATTTACGGGGCCGGGAACCAAAGCTGGATGATCTCGCAGGATGAACAGAATTATCTGTATTTTGCCAATAACGAAGGTCTTCTGGAATATAACGGAACCAATTGGAAATTATATCCAACTCCAAATGAAACGATCATGCGTTCCGTGAAAGTAATCGATAATAAGATTTACACGGGATGTTACATGAATTTTGGCTACTGGACCAGGCAGGCAAACGGGAAACTGAAATATACCTCGCTAAGTGATACAATAAAAGCTAAAATTCTTGACGATGAGCAGTTCTGGAACATTTTAAAATACGATCACTGGATTTTATTTCAGTCCTTAAACAGAATTTATATTTACGATACCAAAACGAAAAGCTTCAAAATTATTTCCCCTAAAAACGGTGTTATAAAATCGTTTAGTACCAAAACCTCTATTTATTATCAGACGATAAATGAGGGTCTTTTTGAGATAGAAGCCGGAAAAGGAAAACTAATTTCTGATCATCCTGTTTTAAAAAAATATACTATTGTAAATGTTTTTACCCTTGACGATGGTTTGCTGATTCAAACCCAACTGGATGGATTTTATAAACTCTCGGGAGCAACTTTAACACCATTTAGAACCGCTGTCGACACAGAATTAAAATCGAGTTTTGTGTACAGCAGCCAGCGTCTTCAGGATGGGAGTTATGCACTGGGGACAGTTTCGAACGGTGTTTTTATTTTATCAGACCAAGGCCAGTTAAAGTATCACATTTCACAAAGTAAAGGCCTGAGTAACAACACCGCTTTGTCTTTGTTTGAAGATAAAGACCAAAATGTATGGATCGGCCTTGATAACGGAATCAATTGTATCAACCTACAGACGCCAGTGCATAGTTTTACGGATGACACAGGAGTTTTGGGAACCGTATATGCTTCGATTGAATACAACGGCATATTATATGTAGGAACAAATCAGGGGTTGTTTTGCAGGAAATACAAAAGCAATGAAGATTTTCAGTTTATAAGCGGAACAAAAGGTCAGGTGTGGTCCTTGTTTGTTTACGATCATACGCTTTTTTGCGGGCATGATTCGGGAACTTTTATTATTGATCGTACCGCTGCAAAAAGTATTTTTTCGGGTTCCGGCACCTGGAAATTAGAGCGGATTCCTAATGCTGAAAATCAATTGTTACAGGGCAATTATTATGGGATTTCGGTTTTGGAAAAAACAGGAAGTGAATGGAAGTTTAAAAATAAAATAAAAGGCTTTGATTATTCTTCCCGTTATTTTGAAATCACCAATACTCTTGAAGTGTATGTCAGCCATGAATACAAAGGTATTTTTAGGCTGAAACTGGATCCGTCTCTTTTAAAAACAAAAGAAGTCTATGCCTATTCTACGCCAAAAAAAGGAAAAAATGCAAGTTTAATAAAATTTAATAATTCTATTTATTATGCCTGTAAAGAAGGAATTTTTAAATTAAATTCAAAATCAAAACAATTTGAAAAAGATAGATTATTAAGTTCTATTTTCGAGAAAGACGAATATACATCCGGTAAATTGATTGTAGACGATTCTAACCGGATATGGCTTTTTTCCAAGAACTACATTCATTATTTTTCTGCCAGTAAACTTAGTAATCAGTTAAAACAAAATATCATCCCGATTCCGTCTTCCTTAACCAATTCGATGCTGGGTTTTGAGAATATAAGGCAGATTTCAAAATCAACTTATTTAATCGGAACTACAGATGGCTATTACATTCTTAACATTGATGATTTAAGCTTTAAGAACTATAGTGTTTCTATTGCTGAAATTTCAATCAATAAGCAAAACCAAATCTTACATAATGTTGCTTTAAATGAAGAAGGAAGTTTTAAATCAACCGAAAATAATATCACTTTAAACTATACGGTTCCCGAGTACAATAAATACATCAATACCGAATATCAGTATCTTCTGGAAGGATTTCAAAATGACTGGAGTGAATGGAGTACCAAATCGTCGGTTAATTTTAAAAATCTGTCACCCGGGAAATACACTTTCAAAGTAAGGGCGAAATATGCCAATACCATTTTGCAAAACAGTGCTGTTTATAGCTTTGTGGTTCTAAAACCGTGGTACCTGACGAATCTGGCCTGTTTTATCTATTTTCTGCTGATTCTAGTCCTGGCTTATTTTATCAACAAGTCGTACCGTAATTTCTATCAGAAACAGAAAGAAAAGCTAATTGAAGAGAACAATCTTTTATTAGAGATAAAAGAGCTGGAGAATGAACAACAGCTCATGAAACTGCGAAACGAACAATTGTCTCAGGATGTTGATAATAAAAACAGGGAACTGGCTGTTTCGACGATGAGTTTAAACAGTAAAAATGAGCTGCTGGCCTTTATTAAAGAGGATTTGAAGAAAACCACTCAGGACGACAACAAAAATATCAAATCGGTAATCAGAACCATTAATAATAATATAACCGAGGAGGATTCGTGGAAAATATTCAAGGAAGCCTTCGATAGTGCCGATAAGGATTTCTTAAAAAGAATTAAACAAATCCATCCTTTATTAACGCCGAATGATTTACGCCTTTGTGCATACTTAAGACTGAATCTTTCGTCAAAAGAAATAGCACCTTTATTTAATATTTCTGTTCGAAGCGTAGAAATAAAAAGATATCGTTTGCGTAAAAAAATGGATTTACAGCACGAAATCGGTTTAGTGGAGTATATTCTGGCTGTATAGGAAAGTCAAATTCTATTAAAAATACCTATACATCACCACAACATTAACGTTTTATTGTACTTTTTACATTTAAATGTTAATAAAATTAACATTCATAATTTCTTATAAAATGTAGGCTTGTTTTGTTATATCTTAATTTTAATTGGTTTTTTTTATGATGTATGTTTTTTGTTGAGGTTAATTTTGATTTATTCTTAAAAGGATAAGATAAATTTAGCTTTCAATAAAAACTAACTAATTATGAAATCTAAATTATTACTAATGGTATTGCTGCTGTTTACATCTTTTGCATTTTCGCAGACTTTGGATGTAACAGGAACCGTACTGGATGGCTCAGGTTTATCATTGCCTGGCGTGAATGTAAAAGTTAAAAGTTCATCGCAAAGTACAACCACGGACTTTGACGGATCTTTTAAATTATCAGGTCTCCCGAAAGGAACTACAATTGTTTTCAGTTACATTGGTTTTCGAACACAGGAAGTTGTGGTTTCGGGTACCAAAATTACCGTAAAAATGAGTGACGACGCCAGATCGTTAGATGAGGTGGTCGTGATAGGTTATGGTAGCCAAAAGAAAAGAGAAGTAACTGGAGCGGTTTCTGTCTTGGATAGCAAAACGCTTGATATCCTGAAACCGGCAAGAATCGAGCAGGCTTTGCAAGGAACCATTTCAGGGGTAAATGTTACAACGCAATCCGGAGCTCCGGGTGCGCCTATAGATGTTCGTATTCGTGGTATCGCTACAAACGGACAAAATGGACCAACCACTATTATTGATGGTTACGTGGGAGAACTGAATGTTTTAAACCCGAATGATATTGAATCTATAACCGTTTTAAAAGATGCTCAGGCAGCCATTTACGGAACTATTGGTGCAAACGGAATCATTTTGGTTACTACCAAAATGGGAAAGAAAAATTCAAAAACAAAAATCTCTTTTAATAGCTATACAGGATTTCAGGAAGCGTCGACAAAATTGTCAATTCTTAATGCTACTGAATATGCTTTATTATTGAATGAAAGTTATGCCAATGGTGGAAAAGCGCTTCCTTATCCAAACGTAAGCGGTTTAGGAAAAGGAACAGACTGGCAAAAAGAAGTTTTAGGGAAAGGAGTTCCGTTGCTAAACAGCGATTTGACAATTTCAGGAGGATCTGAAAAAATTACCTATTCTATTAGTGGTTCACACCTTGATCAGCAAGGTATTGTGGGCGGCGACAAATCCGGTTACTTAAGAAATACAGCCAGAATAGGATTAGGAGTAGATTTGAGTGATAAAATCAAACTAAAAACAAATGTAATCTATACTTATTTTAATAGAAAAACAATTAATGAAAACGGACTGGGATCTGTATTGTTTAACGCCTTAAACGTACCGGCTACATTAAGTCCGTATGATGCAAATGGCAATTTTACCTTAGTGCCAAGTACTACAGGATTTGGAACAGAAATTATAAATCCGTTGGCACAAATTGAAAATACGTACAATGATTATAATTATAAAAAACTAAACGGAAACTTTGGTTTGGATTATAAAATTTTCAAAGGATTTGTGTTATCAAGTTCTATCGGATTTAATACAGCAAACAGTGAAAACAAAACATTTGATCCGCAGATAAGTTATGGTGGAAAAGTTTTTGATGTACAAAGAAGTTCTGTAACACAAAGAACCGTAAACGACAACGATTACTCATTTGATATTTATGCAACTTATAATACGAAAATCGCAGACAACCATAACATAACGGCAACATTAGGAAATACCATTTATAAACAATGGGGAAATTCTGCAGTTGCAACAGGTTTTGATGTGCCAAATAACTCATGGGAGTTTGCTGATCTTTCTTTAACTAAAGGATTGCCAACTGCCTTAAATACCGGTGGTTACGTTTACGATCAAAGAAGAATTTCATATTTTGGAAGAGCACAATACGATTATAAAGGAAAGTATCTTTTTTCAGCAATGATCAGACGAGATTCTTCGACAAAATTTGGTCCGGGTAATAAAGTGGGCTATTTTCCATCGTTTACAGCAGGATGGGTGGTTTCTGATGAAGGTTTCTTTGGAGAATCCCAAACACTTAACTTCTTAAAATTCAGAGCCAGTTACGGAACTTTAGGAAACGATCAAATCCCGAATAATGGTTATTTAAGTATTTTGAATGGTGAAGCAACGTATGTTTTTGATGGTGTATTAGTAAACGGAATCGCAACAGGACAAATACCAAATGAAAATTTAAAATGGGAAGAAGCCAAAAAATTCGATGTTGGTTTGGATTTAAAATTATTCAATGATAAATTTTCTGTTGTAGCAGATTATTTTATCGATACCAGAAAAGATTTATTGATACCAAATATCCCTGTTTCAGGAATTATCGGAGTTGGTGCTCCGGGCGCAAGTGCACCTACAATGAATGCGGGAACAGTGAGAAATTCAGGATTTGAATTTGCGATAGATTATAAAGAGAAATTTTCAGATTCATTTTCAATGTCATTAGGTTATAATGTGACTTTTCTTAAAAATGAAGTGTTAGAAGTAAATAACGGAACAGGTTTTATCGAACAAGGTGCTTTTGGAGTAGGACAGCCGGCCGCAGCACGTATGGAAGCCGGAAAACCAATTGGATATTTTTATGGATATATAACCGATGGAATTTTTCAAAATCAGGCAGAAGTTGATGCACATCCGTCTCAATTGGCTTTAGGAGCAAATGCTTCAGCAGGAGATATTCGTTATAAAGATATCAATAATGATGGCTTAATTGATACCAAAGACAGAACCGATATTGGCGACCCAATTGCAGATGCTACAATGGGTTTCAATATTCAGTTAAATTATAAAAACCTTGATTTTGCAGTATATACATTTGCGTCAGTAGGAAACGATATGGTTCGTAACTACGAAAGAGTACTTTCAGATGCCAATCGTCTTGATTATGTTTTAGACAGATGGACGGGCGAAGGAACAAGTACTACTGTGCCAAAAGTAACTACGGGAGCTACAGCAAATAATGTGTTATCAGATTATTTTGTAGAAGATGCTTCTTATCTCAGAATTCAAAATGTACAATTAGGATATACAATCAATCCAAAAGTGACCCAAAAAGCTGGAATTACAAAGCTAAGACTTTATACCGGCGTAAATAATCTGTACACTTTTACCAAATATAAAGGTTTTGATCCGGGAGCTTCCTTTGGACCAACAAATCAGGACGGAGTTTCACAGTCGCCAATTGGCGCCGGAATCGATTACGGGTTTTATCCTGTTCCAAGAACTTATTTATTGGGCTTAAACATTAATTTTTAATTTCAATTAAAATGAAAAAATATTTATTTACTACTCTGGTAACGATAACCGTAATTCTAACTGTAACAACTTCTTGTTCAGATGAATTTGTTAATCCAAAACCTGAATATTCGATCGATTCTGAGAATTATTTTAATTCTAAAGAAGATTACGATCAGGCATTAATTGCTGCTTACGACTTGCTTCAGTCAACATACGTAAATGTTTTGTTGGGAGAAATTGCCTCAGATAACACATTGGCAGGAGGAGAAAGCCCTACAGATGTAATTGGTTTTCAGCAAATAGACGATATGATTCATACACAAGTGAATAGCAATTTAAAAGATGTCTGGAACTGGATGTTTGCGGGAGTTCAAAGAACGAATTATATACTTGAATTTCAAAATAAAACAGATTTTGCAGGAAAAACACAGCTTATAGCCGAAACACGTTTTCTGAGAGCATATTACCAATTTGAATTAGTAAAGTGGTTTGGTGGTATACCAATGAAAGGCGATGCGAGGTTTAAAATTGGAGATGAAAAAACGATTCCGCGTTCATCAGCTGCAGAAGTTTACTCTTCAATTGAAGCTGATTTGATTTTTGCATCGGCAAATTTATCTCCAATTGCTTCTCAAAAAGGCCGTGTTACAAAAGGCGCTGCTCAGGCATTATTAGGAAAAGCGTATTTGTTTCAGGGCAAATTTGCACAGGCAGCAACTACTTTACAGGGTTTAATAAATACATCACCCTATTCATTAGTAACAGATTACAATAAAATTTTTGAATTTGAAGGAGAAAACGGAACCGAATCTGTTTTTGAAGTTCAGTACACAGATGTTGAAGGTGCCGGTTTTCCATGTTTGCAATGTAGCGAAGGAAACGTTGCAGTAGGTTTTAGCGGCGTTAGAAATTATGCAGGGCCTTTATTTTCTCCCGGATTTAGTTTTAATATTCCAACTCAGGAGGCAGCAGCTGCTTTTGAAACCGGAGACAAACGTAAAGCTGTTGCTATATTGGATATTGCGGCCTGGGCTGCAGCAAATGCTGATGTAACCTTTGGAAAAGGAAATGAAGATACAGGATTTTTCAACAGAAAATATTTGCCAAGAAAAAGAAGCGACGTAGCTGCCGGAGATTTGAATTTAACGAATCCAAACAACTACAGGGCAATTCGTTATGCTGATGTTTTATTAATGGCTGCAGAAGCTTACAACAGAGGCGGAATCGATGACGCAAAAGCAAGAGAATATTTAAATCAGGTAAGAAGACGTGCTTTTGGAGACAATAATCATGATATTTCAGCTTCCGGAGAGGCACTTACAGATTTTATTGCAGACGAAAGAAGAGTAGAGCTTTTTGGAGAAGGACACCGCTTTTTCGATTTGGTAAGAACCGGAAAAGCAGTGGGAACAATTCCTGGTTTTAAAGCGAATAAAAACGAATTATTTCCGCTTCCAATCGAAGAAATTCAGTTTGCAAACGGAAATTGGAAACAAAATCCCGGATATTAAAAAAACAGCAATTATGAAAAAAATACATTCTATTATAAGTCTTTTTGTTTTAGCACTATTTTTTAGCTGCTCAAGCGATAACAGCGATATTGATTTAGATGGTCTGGGTGAACCAACAAATATATCGGCTCTGACCACAGTAACACAGGACAATACAGGTAAAGTTACTTTTGTGCCTAAAGGCGAAGGCGTAACACAATACAAAATTAATTTTGGCGACGGAACCCCGGATTCTGATTATATTGGAGCCGGATCAAACGTTTCACACGTTTATAAAGAAGGCATTTACAAGTCTAAAATTACTGCAATGGGACTGAACGGAAAAACTACCGAAATTGAAAAAGAAGTCGTAGTTTCTTTTAGAGCCCCTGAAAATTTAGTAGTTGAGGTTACCAATGATTTATCGGTATCTAAAAAAATAACGATTAAAGCAACTGCAGATTTTGCCTTGTTTTATGATGTTTATTTTGGAGAAACAGGAAAACCGGATCCAATTTCGGCAAACAATGGCGAATCAATTTCGTATACGTATCAGGAAGCTGGAATTTACACCGTTCGTGTGGTTTCTAAAAGTGCTGCGATAAAAACTACCGAAAAAACGATTGAAGTTACAGCCAAACTGGTTCTTAACCCAACAACATCGGCACCAACTCAGCCAAGCAGACAGGCCGGAGATGTAATTTCTATTTACAGCGCTAAATATACCGATATAACCGGAACTGATTTTTATCCAAATTGGGGACAATCGACTACTTTATCAGAATTTATTTTAGCCGGAGATAAAATGCTGAACTACAATAATCTGAATTATCAGGGAATTGCGCTGGCAGATGGAGTAACAATCGATGTTTCGGGAATGGAATATTTCCATATGGATGTTTGGACGACAGATTTAGATAAAATCGACACATTTTTAATTAGTAAAACTAATGGAGAAAAACCCGTAGCGACAAACCTTACAGCAAACGGATGGACAAGCATTGATATTCCGATTTCGGCATTTACAAGTCAGAATTTAACGGTTGCCGATATTTTTCAATTGAAGTTGGTGGGAACTCCGGCAGGAAAAAATGTTTATATTGATAATATTTATTTCTATAAAACAGCCGCAGAATCTATTAAATTGCCACTTGATTTTGAATCAGCTTCTCTAACATATGTTTGGGGTGGTTTTGGAAATGTTGATGCAGCAATTATAGCAAATCCAAATAAAACCGGAATTAATTTATCTGATAAAGTTTTAAAATTAGACAAAAAATCAGGTGCAGAAGTTTGGGGCGGAGCAAGTTTAAATCTCGAGAACACACTTGATTATACAAAAGGAACAACCGTAAAAATAAATGTCTGGTCACCAAAAGTGGGTGCTGATATCTTGTACAAAATGGAGCTTTCAACATCTCCAAAAGACGGAAACGGTAATCCAACGGTAGCAATTGAAGTTCATGCAATAACGACAGTAGAAAATGCGTGGCAGGTTTTAACCTATGATCTTACAACTGCACCGGGCTTTAGTACAACTATTAAATATGACAGAGTAATTTTATTCCCGGACTTTGGTGTAACAGGAGCAGGGCAAACTTTTTACTTTGATGACATAAAACAATCCAATTAAAAGAAGAAATCATGAACAAAAAAATAATCATAAAGATAGTATCCTTATTTACGATTCTTCTTATGGCGGGTTGTCAGAAAGATGATTTCACATTTGGATCAATAGACACGCCAACAAATCTAAAGGTAACAGCCGAGATTGTTGGGAAAACAGCCGATGCGCCTTACGGGGACGGTTCAGGAATGATAAAATTAGTGGGTACAGCAGATAACGCTATTTCATATAAATACGTATTTAGCGATGGAACTTCAGAAAATTCGCCAACAGGTAAATTTACAAAGCGTTTTACCAAAACAGGAAGAAACACGTACACCGTAACGCTTATAGCAACGGGTAAAGGCGGAGTGGCATCAAATACCACAATTGATGTTGAGGTTTTAAGTAATTTCAACGATGACGAAGCCGTTCAGTTTTTGACTGCCGGCACTTCTAAAAAATGGTATTGGTCAGCATCAGAGCCGGGACATTTAGGCGTAGGTCAAAATGACGGGGATGCTACTAAAAACTATTATGCGAATTATTATCAGGCAGGAGCCTTTGAAAAAGCGGCTTCACCAACAAGCAGCTGTTTATACGAAAATGTATTGACATTCTCTCTTGATGGAGGTCAGTTGAAATTTGAGTTAGACAATGGCGGATCAACGTTTTTTAATGCTTCTTTTGCAAGTGTGGCAGGAGGAAGTTCACCAGACGATGCGTGTTTAAGCTACAATACCGGGGGAATAAAAACAGTTTCATTAAGTCCATCGGAATCTGTTGTTTCGAAAAACCCTGATCACGCAACACAAACCCGCGGAACCATGTTAAACTTCTCTGATGATGGATTTATGGGGTATTATATCGGTCAAAGTTCATACGAAATTCTGTCCATTACAGCAAACAGAATGGTCGTTAGAGCCGTAATGGGAGGAAATCCCGCACTGGCCTGGTATCATATCTTCACTACAACACCACCAATTCAGAATCCGGTGACAGATTATACTAATTTGGTATGGTTTGATGAATTCAATACAGATGGAGCTCCTGATGCTGCAAAATGGGTATATGACTTAGGAAATGGTACTAATGGATGGGGAAACAGTGAAAAACAAAATTATACCAATTCTGCTGCCAATGTAATTGTACAAGGAGGAAACTTAAAAATCACAGCTAAAAAAGAAGTTTCAGGCGGGTTTAATTATTCATCAGCCCGATTAAAATCAGAAGGTAAATATGATTTTACTTATGGTAAAGTTGAGGTTCGTGCCAAACTTCCAACAGGAGGAGGAACCTGGCCGGCAATCTGGATGCTTGGGGCTAATTATGCGACTAATGCCTGGCCGTCTTGTGGCGAAATAGATATTATGGAACATGTAGGGAACAGTCAAAACCTGATTCACGGAACACTTCATTATCCGGGGCGTTCAGGTGGAAACGCCAATTCAGGTTCTAAAACTGTTCCGAATGTTTCTACAGAGTTTCATGTCTATAAAACGATCTGGTCACCTTCATCTGTAAAAATTTATGTAGATGATGAATTGATTCATTCCGTTGCAAATGATGCTTCCCTGCCATTCAACAAGGACTTTTTCCTGATCCTGAATGTGGCCATGGGAGGTAATTTCGGAGGTAATATTGACCCTGCTTTTACACAATCTTCTATGGAGATTGATTATGTGAGAGTGTATCAATAGATTGTAAATTAATTAGTAAGAATGAAATGAGAAGGTCAGTTTGAGGCTGACCTTCTTAATTTTAGTAATTTTAAAACGATACTATGAAAAAAGTAGTTGTATTATTATTGATCAGCAGCTTTTGTTTCGCGCAAAAAGCCAATCGAAAGCTTATCTGGGAAGAAAATTTTAATAAAAAGAAAATAAACGAATCCTTCTGGAACTTCGAACTCGGAGACGGTTGTCCGGATTTATGTGGTTACGGAAATAACGAAAGGCAAATTTATACCAAAACGAATCACCAGATAAAAGACGGAAATTTAATTATAGAGGCCAGAAAAGAAGGAACTAAATATACCTCCACAAAAATTACAACCAAAGGTAAAAAACAATTTCAATATGGAAGAATAGAAGCAAGGGCTAAACTTCCTGTCGGACATGGTTTGTGGCCCGCATTCTGGATGTTAGGAGCCAATATCGATGAGGTGAAGTGGCCAAAAACAGGAGAAATCGATATTTTGGAATATATAGGAAGAGATCCGCATATGGTATATACCACCCTGCATACTCAGGACAGCCATGGCAATACGATCAATACCAAAAGAACAGAATTCCCTGCCATTGAAGAAGGATATCATATCTATGCTATAGAGTGGTCGAAAGATAAAATAGAATTCTTTGTAGACACTACTTTAGTATATACATTTAATCCCGAAGTTAAGGACGAAAATACCTGGCCGTTTGATAAACCATTTTACATTATTGTCAATCTGGCAATCGGCGGAAATTTTGGAGGACCTGATGTAGACGATACTGTATTGCCACAAAAATATTATGTAGACTATGTTCGCGTCTACGAATAATCATTAAAATACTATAAATAGTATTAAAAAAAGAAGATGTAACTGGTTTAAATTAAGTGATTTAGGTGAGTTTGTCTTCTTTTTTTAAATGTTAAAACCTTACTGTTATTTGGTAATTTTAAAGACTTTGACAGGATTTATTAATTTTAATTAAGATTAATTACCATTTTATTATTAATTATTTGTTGTTTGTATTTGCTTTTTAAAATAATTATTTGTTAAATTTGAACAGATTATTAACAAAACCAAAAAAAGATCCGCCTATTATATAAAATTACTTTTTAGAAAAAATTACTCCAAATTTTAAACAGAAACTAAAAAAGTAGTATTATGGCTGATCTGCATATTCCAGACGCTCTATTGGTGAAAAATTATGTTGAAGGCAACGAGAATGCTTTAGCGACATTAATAAAAAGACATGAGTCTAAGATATATGGATTTATATATTCAAAGATTGCTGATAGAGATATTTCAAACGACATTTTTCAGGATACTTTTATCAAGGTAATCAAAACCCTTAAAAGCAATTCATATAACGAAGAAGGTAAATTCCTGCCTTGGGTCATGCGTATTTCCCATAATCTAATCGTAGATCATTTCCGTAAAAACAAAAAAATGCCCATGTACAGAGAAACAGAAGAGTTTTCTATCTTTTCTGTTATGTCGGATGATTCTTTAACCATTGAAAATAAGATGATTTTTGATCAGGTCGAAGTGGATCTTAAAAAAATAATTGAAGAGCTTCCTGAGGATCAAAAAGAGGTTTTGGTAATGCGTATGTATCAGGATATGAGCTTCAAGGAAATATCGGAACTTACGGGTGTAAGTATCAATACCGCATTAGGAAGAATGCGTTATGCCTTAATGAATTTGAGAAAAATTATTGATAAACATCAAATTATTTTAACCAACTAATACTATTTTGAGTATTAGCCCGTTATACTATTATAAAACACTTTCATGGTATGGCGAAAATTTACTCTAAAAAAGCATTAGCTTCTAAAAACTTAAAACCAAAAAAAGAAGTCGTTTCTTTTTTATTAAATTACTCACAAGCGTTGACAGTTGTGAAGATTAAAGATAAAAGTTTTGATATTATAGCTAATTAAACAGCCCGCTGCCTTGGTCGGATGTTTATTTCGAAAGAAAAACCAAATGGTCGTTTTGGTTGAAAGCTCACTATTTGTATGCAAATACAGATAGTGAGTTTTTTTTGTTTAAATCAAATTCAGAACCCTTTCTGCGTTTAATTATATAAGAATTATAAGACTTTCAATTACTGTCTTAAACTGTAGAAGTCGTTGTATTAAGGGTATTTTGTAGTAAATAACATTTTTTATTCTGTACAATTGTAGGTTATTATTTATTTTGCACGAAACGTTATATTTTGGTTAAAAAATTGTTTGTATTTTATTTGTCTATTCAGTTTTTAATTTTATTTTAGATAAAAATAAATTGTTTGTAACAAATAATTAATAAAAAGGTATTTATAGTTTAAATATTGTTAAAATCATGTATTTTTTATAAGTATGCTTTAAAAGTAATGAAAGAATCTTTAACCCCTAAAATGTTTAATATGATAAAAAACTACACTAATTAATTTGTTCAGTTTGATAAACTTTTAAATCCATAAGTGGAAATTAAGAGTGCATGCAATTTTGCTTAAAAGAAACCAGACAACAATCCTGTTTTGTCCGGAGATGAAAATATTTTTTAAAAATAGTCATAACCACTTTTAAGCCGGCATATTCTGCCAAAATTGCTCAGGAAATAAAAACCAAAACTTTATTTAACCATCAAACCTAAGTTCAAATGAAAATGAAATATTTAATACTATCAATTGTATTGATGAATGTTAGCGTGTATGCCCAAAATGCACAAATTAAAGAAGCGCAATCTATTTTTGAAAAAGGTAATTCCCAGGCTGCAATGACGATTTTGAATAAAACAGAATACATGATCCTTAATGCCCCTGATGAAGACAAATCTGATTTTTATTTTTTGAAAGGAAATGTATTAAAGGATTTAGCTACCAAAGATATAGATGCAGCCAATAACTTTACCTTAGCCTCACAAGCCTATCAGGATGTGATGTTATATGAAAATGAATCCGGAAAATATAAATACAGTGTAAAAGCCGGTGCAGCATTAAAACAAATGAAATCCAATCTCGTAAATGGTGCAATGAATGATTTTAAGGCAGGTAAGTTCAAAGAAAGCGCAGAAAAGAGTTTTAAGGTGTATTTGTTTGATAAAAAAGACACCCTGAATTTGTATAATGCAGCGGCAGCTTCTGTAAATGCAGAAGATTATGATTCGGCAATTAAATATTACGAGCAGTTAAAGAAAATCAACTTTTCAGGAAAAGGAATTGTTTATTACGCTACGAATAAAAAGACAAAAGAAGAAGATACTTTTATTTCGCCAAAAGCAAGACAATCAGCTATTGATGCCGGTCTTTATGAGAAACCAAGAACAGAATCTGTTCCTTCGAAAAAAATAGAGGTAAATAAAAATCTGGCTTATTCTTATCTGGAGAAAAAAGATTTTGCCAAAGCAGAAACAACTTATAACAGTATTTTGGAGATAGATCCAAATTGTGTTGATGCGTACGTTAATCTGGCTTATTTAAAATTGGAACTAAAAAAAGCTTTAACAGAAGAAATTTCCGCTTTAGGAACCAGTCCAAAAGAAATGCAGCAATACGATAAACTAAATGCTAAAAAAGATGATATTGCCAGAAGTGCTATTCCCTATCTTAAAAAAGCACTTCTTATTGAACCTAAAAATGAATCCGTTGCAAAAACACTTTTGGGAGTTTACAGATCACTTGACATGACTATGGAATACAATTCTTTAAAAGCCGGAATGTAGGTTGTTGAGGCTAATAATAAAGGTGCAAAGGTACAAAGTCGCAAAGGTGCAAAGGTTTGAATAGCTTGATGAGGTTTCTGGTTTAGAGAAAAATCAACTATTAAACTTTTGCACCTTTGTATTTTATAAAACAATAATAAAGTTTAACCGGAATTCTTAAGCAATTAAAGTTACCTCATTTGAAAATTACTTAACCTTGCTCATTTCATCGATAATAGATTTCTTTCCAATCGTTCTCGTAATAATATCTTTCTCTAAACTCCAGCCACGGGCAGGGGAATATTCACGGCCGTACCAGATAATTTGCAGATGTAAATCATTCCATAATTCGCGTGGGAATAACCTTTTGGCATCTTTTTCTGTTTGTACCACATTCTTTCCATTCGAAAGATTCCATCTGTACATCAATCGGTGAATGTGTGTATCAACCGGAAAAGCAGGAACTCCAAAAGCCTGGGACATGACCACACTTGCTGTTTTATGGCCAACGGCAGGTAATTCTTCAAGTGCCTCAAAACTCTGCGGTACTTTTCCGTCATGTTTGTCAATAAGAATATGCGATAAGCCATAAATTCCTTTCGACTTCATCGGGGATAATCCGCAAGGGCGAATAATTTCCTTAATTTCTTCCACAGACATTTTTATCATATCATAAGGATTATCAGCCTTTGCAAAAAGTAAAGGTGTAATTTGATTCACACGGACATCTGTGCATTGTGCCGATAATAAAACAGCAATCAGTAAAGTATAAGGATCTTTGTGATCAAGAGGAACAGGTATAGTAGGGTAGAGTTCTTTTAACGTATTTATAACAAATTGTACGCGAGCTTCTTTATTCATTTCCGTATTTTTAATCCCGTAAAAATAATGAATTATAAGTTAAAAGTAAGGAGTTATGAGTTATGAGTTATAAGTTGTGAGTGATGAGTTTCAAATGTAAATCCAATTCAACAATCTTTACTCTTTCCTCTTTATTATTCGGTTTAAAAATCTAAAATCAACAATCTAAAATAAAAAAAATGACAACATTAAAACAAGGAGATAAAGCACCACAATTTTCGGGAGCAGATCAGGACGGAAACATCCATAAATTGGCAGATTACGCCGGAAAAAAGCTGGTAGTTTTCTTTTACCCGAAAGCAAGCACACCAGGCTGCACAGCTGAAGCCTGTGATTTAAGAGACAATTTCGAACGTTTTAAAGCCAATAACTACGAGCTTTTAGGCGTAAGTGCCGACAGCCAGAAAGCACAGGGGAAATTCAAAGACAAATATGAATTCCCTTTTCCGTTAATTGCCGACGAAGATAAATCAGTAATCAATGCTTTTGGTGTTTGGGGGCCTAAAAAATTCATGGGAAAAGAATACGACGGAATCCACAGAACCACTTTCGTAATTGATGAAAACGGAATTATAGAAGAAGTAATTGAAAATGTAAAAACAAAAGAACACGCATCGCAAATTTTGAAGTAGCCGTTTGTTTGCAAAAAAAAAGTTAGCGTTCAGTTTGTTCATTTCGAGGAACGAGAAATCATACTTGCTAATCCACAAAGATTGGCAAATTTTCTTTACGGATTTTCTAATGTGATTTCTCGTTCCTCGAAATGACAAAATTGCGAAAAACTGTGACCGAGACTGAAAACAAAAAAAGTCCAAAAAAGAAATTATTTCTCTTTTGGACTTTTTTTGTTCTGAACAAATAATCGTTATATATTTTGCTCCAATTCAGTTTCAGGATGATAACCAAATAAATGATGTTCCTTTATAATTTCGGCAACTCCGGAAGGCAACATAGGTTCCCAGCCCGATTTCCCCTGACTGATCATTTTTAAAACTTCGCGTGAGAATACGTTCAATATATCGGTATTGTAATCTTTTATGTCCACTACCTTTCCGTTGAATTTGAAGAATTTATACAATTCTTTCATTCTAGGATGAACTTTCAGGTTTTCAGAAGTAATAATTTCTCCATTTTCACCCAACATCGGATATAAAAATACTTTCATATCGCGGTAGAATAATTTTCCAAAAGCTTCCAGGATTCCACCACTCAGGTGACGGTAATATTTCTCGTCAAAAATATCAATTAAGTTATTTACTCCCATCGCCAATCCCATTCGGGCTTTGGTATAGTTAGCAAAATATTCCACTACTTTATAATATTCCTGGAAATTAGAAATCATAACGGTTTGTCCTAACGAACAAAGTAATTCTGCCCTGTCCATGAAATCGCGTTCGTCAATTTCACCATCAGAACGTAAATTCGATAGTGTAATTTCAAAAACAACCAGAGTATTCTCTTTTTCAACCTTATTTTCTTCCAGAAACATCTTCAATGATTTCTCGTACATGTCAAGGTTTACATTCGTAACCGGACGAAAACTTCCCCTAAAGGCCAAAAGGTTCTTTTTGTATAAAATGGCAGCCGGTAAAATATTTTTCCCTTCAGGGTTAAACATTACAGCATCTGTCATTCCGTTTTTAACCAGTTGTAAACTCATCAGACGATTGTCAACATCTGCAAAACGGGGTCCTGAGAAGTTAATAGTGTCAATTTCAAGCTGGTCTTTATCTAAGTGATCGTATAAATAACGAAGTAATCGTTTTGGATCGTTGTATTTGTAAAAAGCACCGTAAATTAAGTTTACACCTAAAATTCCCAGTGTTTCCTGTTGTAGTCTTGCGTCAGTTTCTTTAAAACGAATGTGCAGAATAATTTCGTTGTAAGCTTCGTCCGGTTCTATCTGGTATCGTATTCCAACCCAGCCGTGACCTTTAAATTGTTTGGCAAAGTCAATAGTTGCAACGGTATTGGCGTAACTAAAGAAAAGTTTGTTGGGATGTTTTTCTCGGCTCAGACGCTCTTCTATAAGTTCACCTTCAAAGGTTAACATTTTTTTGAGTCGGTTTTCGGTTACGTACCTTCCGTCACCTTCAATTCCGTAAACGGCGTCACTAAAATCTTTGTCATAGGCAGACATTGCTTTTGCAATAGTTCCCGATGAACCTCCGGACCTGAAAAAATGCCTGACCGTTTCTTGTCCAGCACCAATTTCAGCAAATGTTCCGTAAATATTCTCGTTTAAATTAATGCGTAACGCTTTGTCTTTTATAGAAGGAATCTGTTCGATGACCTTGTCACCTTTGAGTTTTATTTCTGTACCCATTTTATTTTAAATAGATTTGTTACAAAGTTAGCAAATTAGGCTTCTAATGAAAGAGAAATAATCCTATTTTTGTAAAAAAATTAAGTTCAATTGAAGATCTATTTTTTAGGTACCGGTACTTCTCAGGGTATCCCAATTATTGGGGTCGATCATCCTGTTTGTAATAGCACTGATGCTAAGGACAAAAGGCTCCGCGTGTCCATTTGGATTACGTGGGACACACATTCGTACGTGATAGATTGTGGTCCTGATTTCAGGCAGCAAATGCTTTCCTGCGGATGCCGCAAGGTGGATGCTATTTTATTTACGCATGAACATGCAGATCATACGGCAGGTTTAGACGATATTCGCCCGTTTAATTTCAGACAGGGTGAAATTCCTGTTTATGCCCATCAGCGGGTAATAGACAATCTCAGACGTCGTTTTGACTATGTTTTCGAAACTGTCAACAAATATCCCGGAGCACCAAGTGTAAAAACAATCGAAGTCAAAAACGATGCACCTTTTGCCATTGGGGACAAAATGGCAATTCCGGTAAATGTTATGCATGGCGATTTGCAGGTTTTCGGATATCGGATAGATGACTTTGCGTATCTCACAGACGTAAAAACCATTCACGAAACCGAAATTAAAAAGCTCAAAAACCTGAAAGTTTTGGTGGTAAATGCTTTGCGTGTAGAACCTCATGAGACACACTTCAACCTGCAGGAAGCCCTTGATTTTATCAATTTGGTAAAACCTGAAGTGGCTTATTTAACACACATCAGCCATGTATTGGGTTTTCACGAAGAAGTGCAGCAGCAACTTCCTGAAAATGTCTTTCTGGCTTACGATAATTTAGAAATTACAATTTAATTATATTCCAAAAATGAAAAAATCCTTAATGCTTTACCTTTTTATCCTTGCGATATTAATGAATGTTTTTACGTATATGTTTTACAGCCGTGAAGTAAAATTTGGGCAGGAAAGATATGATAAAACAACCAAAAAGCTAAGAGACAGTATCAATCTGGTTACAACAAAACTGACAGAATCGAATTATTTTTCTTTGGAAAATAACGAAAATGCACAGAACTATTTTGATAACAGTGCCTCGGGAGGTAAAGTGATTCTTTACGAAAAACTGATTCCGGTGGTAACCGAAAAATTACTGGATTACAATTCCAGTCCAGACGGAAATCCGTATACAGGACAGGACAAAATTGAGGGTAAAAAATTTATCATCAATAAAGTTAAAATACTGAATCACAGATGGATTATTGCAGATTACAGCAATGGCGAATATTGGGGGGAAGTGTTGTTGAAATACTTTGTTGCTGATGATGAAAGCATTACTTTTGAAGTAAACCAGTCTTTGCTGTATCAAAAATAGAGTTTACAGTTTACAGTCGCAGTTTTACACTGAAAACTGCGACTGTAAACTGAATACTATAAAGCAAGCCAGTTCTTAAAATCAAAGAAATTCTGCGGTGCAACTCCGTGACCAACAGGGTATTCTTTATACGTAACAGGAATATTTAATTTCTCTAAGATTGCTGGAGTTCTTCTGGCCCATTCAATCGGAATAACCTGATCTACAGTTCCGTGAGAAGCAAATATTTTCAGGTTTGTAAAGTCATTTTGTTCAAAACCTTCCTTGATGATTTCTTCATTAAAATAACCACTCATCGCAACCACTTTCTGAATTTTTTCAGGATACGAAAGCGCTACGGCATAACTCAGAATAGAACCCTGACTGAAGCCAATTAAAGTTACATTAGCGGGATCGATAGGATAATTCGCTACTAATTCATCGATAAATGCAGCGATTAAATCACGTGAAGTTTTAGCTTGTTCGTTATCTGAAAACTTATTCTGATCCGCATCAAAATTAATGGCGTACCAGGCATAGGCTCCATATTGCAAATCATAAGGTGCTCTTGCCGAAATGATGTAATAATTGTCCGGAAGTTCAGAAGCAAATGAAAACAAATCAGCTTCGTTGCTGCCATATCCGTGTAATAAAAGCAAAACGGGATTCTTGTCTAAGATAACTTTTGGTTCTTGTATTTTATATTCTAAAGATAGATTCATTTCTTGTAAAAGTTCTGAGTTTGAGTTATGAGTTGGAAATTTTCCCTTTTGCCAAAAATTCGCCTTGACAACGTTTTTCAGGTTTGGAATTTGGAATTTATCCCAACGCTTCGGGATTGGAATTTATTCTAACCAATGCTTTTAAACCATTTCTGAAAAAGCTCTCCAACTAAAGGAATAGGTCTTGTATGTCCCTGTATAGCACTAAATATACCATAGCTCCATAAAACTGAAATGCAGATCCACATCGGGAAAGTAATGAAAAAGCTGTCAAAATTGCTGATAATAGCTCCAAATGAAATGAAAGCCAGCGATAGTCCCAAAGCCTGGCGTATATGAAATGAAGCAAAACTATTTTTGTTTTCAGAGTTCATAGACATGGCAATAAGTACACCTATAATTAAAATGTAGCTGGTAATTGCAGCAGTTTTTCCCTCTTCGATCGAATTATTCATGTGATTATTTTGTGATAACAAGTTGATTTTGATTTAAAATTCCATAAACAGCACCTTGAATTTCTGTTCCTAAGAACGCAGAATTTTTGGATTTGGAAAGAATATTTTCTTTTGTAAAAGTTGATTTTCCTTTTGTGGTAAAAAGTGTAAAATTAGCTTTGGCACCTTCTGTAATTGCATTGTTTTGAATTCCGAAAACCGCTTTTCCTGAAGTTAGTTTTTCGATTACAGTTTCTAAAGGTAAAACAGTTAATAAAGCACCAAAAGCACTTTCGAGTCCAATGGTACCATTTTTAGCCGTATCAAATTCCATTTTTTTGAATTCAATGTCAATCGGATTATGATCGGAAGTAATCATATCAATTGTTCCGTCAAGGACAGCATCGATAAGGCCAATCCTGTCCGTTTCATTTCGCAATGGCGGTGTTACTTTGTAGCGTGTGTCAAAACCTTCTAATTTTTCATCGTTTAAAACCAAATGGTGAACAGCCACACTGCAGGTTATGTTCAGGCCTTTCGCTTTAGCTTCCTTAATCATGGCAGCCGATTTTGCGGTAGAAATGGTTGGTATATGAAGTTTTCCTCCTGTATATTCCAGTAAAAACAAGTTTCTGGAAATCTGTAATTCTTCCGCTAAATTTGGAATTCCTTTTAAACCTAGTCGCGTAGAAACAATTCCTTCGTTTACGACACCATTTCCTTTAATGTTGGCATCTTGCGAATAGGAAATGATCAAACCATCGAAATCCTGCACATATTGCAAGGCGATTTTCAGAAGATTGGCATTGTCAAGGCTTTTGTTATAATCTCCAAAAGCGACAGCACCCGATTTTTTCATATCAAATAATTCTGCCATATCCTTCCCTTCACTGGCTTTGGTTAAAGCTCCGATTGGGAAAAGTTCTGTTGCAAAACCATTTGCTTTGCTTTTTACAAAATTAATCTGCGATTGATTGTCGATAACAGGGAAGGAGTTGGGCTGAAGCGCAATGCCGGTAAAACCACTTTTGGCTGCAACTTTCAATCCGTTTGCGATGGTTTCCCTGTCTTCGTAACCTGGTTCTCCAAAAGAAACACTGCTGTCAAACCAGCCTTGTGAGAGATGTAGATTATCGAATTTTACTTCGGTTGTATCGTCAATATCAAGAATTGAAGGTCCTATTTTTTCTATAATACCATCTGCAATTAAAAGATCAACGGTCTGGTTGTGAAAAGAACTTTTTGAGTCGATAATTCTGGCGCTTCTGATGATTATTTTCATATGTAGATAAATTTATTTTAAATTGAAATCGTAGCTGCTTAACATTCAGAGGTTATCTTGTGTCATTTCGACGAAGGAGAAATCGCATCCAATGCTCCTTGCAGTGCGTTCTCAGCTTGTGCGATTTCTCCTTCGTTGAAATGACAATGCTGTACAAACTTTACTTTACAAATTTGATAATGGCCATTTCTAATGCTAAAAATAACAGTGCAAAGATAACAAACCATTTCCAAATTTGGCTGTCAGTTCGTTCAGTTTGCAGGGTGTTAAAAATAGTTGAAAGGGTATCGGCAGTTTTAAAATCCGAAACCACACTTGTATTGGCCTGGCTTAAATCACTTTCGCTTCGTTTGTAATTGAAGCTCAGGTTTTCTACCCAGTTTTTTTTATCAAAAGCACTATAATTTCCGGCTGTTTCAGGAAAGTCGTTAAATATTAATTTTACTTTATTATTCAATATTTGCTGAATCGGAATAAAAGAATCGTCATTTCCTTTTATCTCTAAAATAGCATCCTTCGTCAATAAAACATCCACGAAATACGGCTGATTATTACCAATAGTCAATGCATTAACTCCCGTTTTTTGGTTGTTCTGCCCCATTTTGTAAAAAAGAGGAACAATTAAAGGCGACTGCTGAAAGTTTGAATTCACAGCATTAAGAGGTGCTGAGAAAACAGAAACTCCCGAAACCGCATTTTGAACCATTGTAAGGAATACGCTTTGGTCTTCATAAGATAAAACTGCCGGATACGGACTCGAAATGTCAAATGACTTAGCGGTTTTAGGATATTGAAAATTCGTAATTTTATTTTCAAAAACACCAGCAAACAAAGGGTGATCAAAGTTGATTTTGGTAATTAATTTACTGGTATTCTGAAGGTTTTTAAATTGAATTTTTCCAAAATTACCTAGAAAAGTATTCAGGTTGCTAATCGAACTTTTTTCAGAAGGTATGATTACTAAATTCCCGCCTTTTGATACAAATGCTTTTAAAGTGGTCTGCAAAGCCTGAGGCACTTCTTCCAGTTCATTCAGAATAATAGTATTTTGTTTTTCTAAACTATTATAATCCAGACTACTGAGCGAGTAGTTGTTATAATTGAACTCAGATTGCGTGTAAATTCTGGACAAAAAGTTACTTTTTTCCGGATCTCCAATACTAATGACGTTTGTTTTCTTCGTTTTCGAAATACTGAAATAAAGCTTGTTATCGTAACTCAAGCCATTATCTTCAATCGTTACATAACCATGAAAAGCTTCTTTCGGAATCGTAAAATTGATTTTCTTTTTCCTGTTATCAAAATTGATGATGGTTTTGGCAATCAGTTTGTTCTGATTGTAAAGTGCCATCGAAATTGGTTTGAAATCTTCTCCGTAAGCCGATAAATTCACACTGATTTCATAAAAATGATCCAGGGTCTGATTGATAAAAACGCTGTCAATCGCGACATTATTTTTTTGTTCCGCTTCCGGAATTATAAAATAAGGTTTTTCTTCAGGATCAATATTTTTTATATCTTTTTCAGTAAGGCCAACAGCATCAGTAATGACTACAATGTCTTTTTTATGAGCAGATTTATGCGCTTTAATTTTTGCTATTATAGCTGAAAGCTCAAACGGAGTTGCGCTGTATTTTAGATTTTGTAAAGCACTTTTGGAAGATTTAATATCGGTATTCCAATAGTTTTCGGTATTGGTAAGCAGTGAAAAATTAGCAGTTTCAGGGGTGTTTTCCAGTAATTCCTGAACGGCTCGTTTTAGTAATTCACCCTTTTTTCCTTTTGCCTGCATACTAAAGGAATTGTCCAGAATAATATACATTTCGTTCGATGCATTTTTACTGTCTTTGGCTTCGAAAAAAGGCTGTGCGAAGGCAAAAATAGCGAAAGCCAATAAGAGCAAACGGGTGGCCAGCAATAGTCTTTTTTTTATTTTAGAACTTTTACGGGTTTGAATGGAAAGTTCTTTTAAGAAACGAACGTTCGTAAAATAGGAGGTTTTAAAACGTCGTAATTGAAACAAATGAACCAAAACAGGAACAATCAATAAAAACAGAAAGTATAGAATTTCGGGGTGTTTAAAATGCATTCTGGCTTTGATTTACTTCACTACGTTTGTTTTTTCGTGAAGATACTGGTCAAAAATACAAATTTTTAGTTAAACCAAATACGTAATATTGGTTAAACCCTAAGTTATATGTTGCTTAAACCATATAAGTAATTTAAGTTCATATAATTTTTGAACAAACAACAAACAAACATTTGCTTATAATCTCTTCAACTACTTATATGGTTTCAGTGCAGATATTTGAAAAATGTAACTTTTGTAAATTCATTTGTAATAAAAAATGGACTTCCAAAAGAGAATATTGAGTATTTTAGCTAATTCAAAAAACAAATCAAAAAATATGAAAAGATTATATATGTTTCTTTTTTCAACTTTAGTTTTTACTACTTTCCAGGCTCAGAATAAATTCAATTTATTGGTGGGAACTTATACGAACACTTGTGAGAGTAAGGGGATTTATGTGTACGAATTCAATGCAGCTACAGGTGAATTTAAATTGAAAAATAACTCAGAAAATGTTTTAAGTCCAAGTTATTTGTCTGTTTCAGCAGATAATAAATTTGTTTATGCCGTAAACGAAAACGGAACCCAGAGTACCGCAAGTGCTTTTGGATATGACGCCAAATCAGGAAAACTTACTTTTTTAAATAAAAATGATGCTTTAGGAGCAGATCCGTGTCATTTAATTAATGATGCTCAGAATGTAATTATAGCCAATTATTCAGGCGGAAGTATTGCTGTATTTAAGAAAAATGCTGATGGAAGTATAACGGAGGGGCAACAGTTAATTCAGCATGAAGGAAAAGGTCCAAATAAAGCGCGTCAGGAGAAAGCACATGTCCATATGGTGGTTTTTTCACCGGATAAAAAGTTTGTTTTATCGAATGATTTAGGCGAGGATAAGGTGTTTATTTATAAATACAATCCGACTGCTAAACATGAAATTCTAACACTAAAAGGAACAGTTGACGTAAAAGCAGGAAGTGGCCCAAGACATTTAACTTTCAGCAAAGATGGCAAATTTGTGTATCTGGTTCAGGAATTAGACGGAACACTGACTACTTTTTCGTATGATAAAAACGGAAGTTTAAAACTTGTCGGAGAAATCAGTATTCTTCCAAAAGATTTTAAAGGAGGAACCGGAGCAGCGGCTATAAAAATTTCGCCTGACGGAAAATTTTTATACGTATCAGACCGCGTAGATGTTAATGCTATTTCGGTTTATAAAATTCTTAAAAACGGAGGATTAGAACTGGTCGAACAATTAAGTACTTTAGGGAAAGGCCCAAGAGATTTCGCAATGGATCCAACAGGAAATTACCTTTTAGTAGCACATCAGTATACGAATGATATCATAATTTTTAAAAGAGACAAAACTACCGGAAAGCTGACCGATACTGGTAAAAAAATAGAACTTTGTTCGCCGGTTGGACTGGTTTTTACGAAAATGTAAGTTACCAAGGTTCAGAGCTACAGAGAAACAAAGGCTCAAAGATTAAAAAATAAAGGCTCAAAAGTGAAGAAGCATAAGTTTAAAAACTTTGAACCTCTGCACCTTTGAGCCTTTGAACCTTTAGAAAAAACCTATTTATTCTTATCTTTTCTTTTCTTATCTCTCGTTTTCAACATATTTCTGTTAACAGAACCATGCGTTTTCTTTTTGGTTTTTGATGGACCTCCAAGATTCACTTTTTTGTTCTTTTTGTCTTTTTCATGGAAAGCACCATCTCCGTTGAGTTTTTGTTTTTTCATTAAAAACTTAATAGGCTGGCGGTCTTTTTCAGGCTCGATCAGTTTAGATGAAATTTCTACTTCTTGAGGAAAATCGGCTATTGCCAGTTCCTGATTCATTAAAACTTCAACTTCTACCTTAAATTCTTCTTCACGTGGCGTGATAAAACTGATTGCAGTTCCTGTAGCATCGGCACGACCAGTACGGCCAATTCGGTGCATGTATAATTCAGGGAATTCCGGGAGCTCAAAGTTAATAACATGAGAAATATTAGAAATATCCAAACCTCTCGCCATAATGTCTGTGGTAATCAGTCCGCGAAGATTTCCTTCCTGAAATTCAGCCATCGTACTCAAACGGTAATTTTGAGATTTATTGGAGTGAATTACTCCAAACTGACCTTCGAAATCTTCTTCGATACGTGTGTGAAGCATGTCTGAAATCTTTTTATTATTCACAAAAACCAAAACACGTTCCATGCTTTCATTGGTTTCCAATAAATGTTTCAGTAAGTTTACTTTGGTATTAAAGTTCGGAACATTATAGGTAATCTGTGTAATTTTTTCAAGTGGAGTTCCTGAAGCAGCAAGTGTGACTTCTTCCGGAAAATCAAAAAAGTCATTCAGAACCGCATCTACTTCATCCGTCATGGTTGCGGAGAATAAAATGTTTTGACGTTTGGTTTTCATCATCGCCAACAATGCTGTCAATTGCGTACGGAAACCTAAATTCAGCATTTCATCGAACTCATCAATTACTAATTTCTGAGTCTCATCAAAACGAATTACCGCATCCAAAGCCAAATCCATAGTACGACCAGGGGTTCCAACCAGGATATCAACTCCTTCGTAAACGGCTTTTTTCTGTGTATTGATATTTACACCACCAAAAATACCAAGTGTTTTAACCGACATGTATTTGGTTAATTTCTCTACTTCTTCTACAACCTGAACCACTAATTCACGGGTAGGAACCAGAATTACAATTTTTGGGGTATTGGTTGGCGTAAATTTGTATAATTTTAAAAGAGGCAGTAAATAGGCAAATGTTTTACCAGTACCGGTTTGTGCAATTCCCATCATATCGCGACCTGACATAATCACAGCAAAGGATTTTTCCTGAATTGGAGTTGGTGTAACAAAACCCAATTCGTCGATTGCTTTTTGTAGTGATTTTGGAAGATTGAATTTTTCGAAAGTGCTCATTTACATTAAATTTTGTGCAAATGTACGTTAAAATAACGGTTTGATTGTTAGATTACCAGATGATTCGAGAAATTCAGGTATTTAATTGCTTGATTATCAATATCAGAATCCTTCAAAAACACCAAGGCCAAAAAGGGCAAAATCGTATTTTACAGGGTCTTGAGCGTCCATTTTCCTTAGTTTTTGGTCTAATTCAGCTAAAGCTTTTCCATCGTTTTGTTTTCGGGTCAGGATGCCCAGCTTTCGGGCAACATTGCCGGAATGTACATCTAAAGGGCAGGATAAGGCAGCTGGTGAGATCGTTTTCCAGATTCCTAAATCGACTCCTTTTGTATCCTGACGTACCATCCAGCGCAGGTACATGTTGATTCTTTTGGCAGCGGAATTGTTTAAGGGATCTGAAATGTGTTTTTGAGTTCGCGGAAGATGATCTGTTTCAAAAAAGATCTTTTTAAATTCATGAATGCTTTTTTGCAGGCTTTCATTTTCCTGATTTTTAGCAAAGACGGCTTCAAGGCCATTGTGGTTTTTATAAATGTGCTGCAATCCTTTTATAAAACCGGCAAAATCATTTCCGTTAAAGGTTCTGTGAACAAAATTCTCCAGTCTTGCCAAATCTTCACCAGAATGGGACATAACAAAATCATAAGGCGTATTACCCATTAATTCCATCATGGAATGCGAATTTTTAATAATCATTTTACGATTTCCCCAGGCAATGGTGGCACTTAGGAAACCGGCAATTTCGATGTCTTCTTTTTGAGTAAACAAATGCGGAATCTGTACCGGATCGCTTTCAATAAAATCCTGATTGTTGTATTGAATGACTTTTTCGTCCAGAAATTCTTTGAGTTCTTTTTGGTTCATGCTTAAAATGAAAGTTCTTGTTATTCTGGTGTCGTAGCCCTGATGGGAGCGGCATCCTTTTTCTTGCTTCTTTAGCAAGGAAAAGATAGAGCGGACAGCAGGAAATAGCTCCTAATTACTAATTTGGCCATCGACCATGATTAATTTTCTGTCGGCCATATTGGCTAATTCTTCGTTGTGGGTCACGATCACGAAAGTCTGACCGAATTCGTCACGAAGCTGAAAAAATAACTGATGCAGATTTTCGGCAGAATGGGTATCCAGGTTTCCGGAAGGTTCATCGGCAAAAATTACGTCAGGTTTATTAATCAGGGCTCTGGCAACAGCGACACGTTGTTGTTCCCCGCCCGAAAGTTCGCTTGGTTTATGATTTATTCTGTGCGACAAACCAAGATATTCTAATAGCCTTTTAGCTTCTTTTTCGGTTTCAGCTTTAGGTTTATTGGCTAAATAAGCAGGAATGCAAACATTTTCCAAGGCTGTAAATTCCGGTAATAACTGGTGAAACTGAAAAATAAATCCCAAATTTAAATTTCTGAATTTTGATAATGCTTTATCATTGAAACCCAGTATATTCTCTCCGTTTATAATTAATGAAGTTTCAGTTTGTGATTTTGATGGTTTATCTAATGTTCCTAAAATTTGCAGTAATGTTGTTTTTCCGGCTCCGGAAGCTCCAACGATTGAAACAATTTCTCCTTTTTTAATATGCAAATCGACTCCTTTTAAAACTTCAAGCTGATCGTAGAATTTATGTATATTTTTTGCGTGTATCATTTATGAAACTGTTTTTACAAAGAAACAAAGATTCTGTTGAAATCGTAAGCTGTTCTAACAGAATTTTAGGAACAATATTTGATTGTTAGGTTGAGGACAATTTTATAAATGTAAAAAGTCTGATTTATAACCAGTTGGTTTTTAAATAAAATAGTACTAAATTTAGGAATATGAAAGAAGAAATAATGGTGAAAGACGAAAAAACCAAAAAGCTGTTGTTGGGTCTGCTTTTTGATGCAATGGGAATGTTGACTTTTACAATTCCGCTTGTTGGGGAATTTGCCGATGTTGTCTGGGCACCGCTGGCCGGTTTTTTAATGACTTATATGTACAAAGGAAGAGTAGGGAGAGTAGCGGGTATTTTGACTTTTGTAGAAGAAATTCTGCCTTTTACAGATGTAATTCCGTCGTTTACACTAACGTGGATTTACACCTATTACATCCAGAGAAAGGAATAAAACTAATTAATCTTTAAACAGAAATCCAAGCCCCATACTTTTGAGCATTTTTTTTTCAAAGTTCCAAAAGAAACGAAACTGTCCGAACAGGGTTCCTATTGCCACTAATAAAACCTGGTAAATAGGGAAAATAATAATCAGTCTGATTAAGGTAAACCATCCGCCAAAATCTTCTTTGCTGATTCCCAGCCAAATACAAAAAGGCTTGGATAAATAAGCCGATGCCGATCCGGTGATGGCAAAAACAATAAATATAATAATGAGTTGGAAGTTTGAGGAGATTCCCCAGCGTTGCTTTAATTTATTCATTTTTATTTGTAATGATTACAAATATAACAACATTATCTGGAAGGAACATAACCCCAAAGTTTTTGTTTGTAAGTATTTTGAAAATAAATCATATAATTATAAATGAGGTAATTTACCTCGTACCCATAATTGATTGCAGGGTTATAATTGATATTCATTTCATATAAATTCGGACTGTAACGTTGCGGCTGCAAAACACGATTATTCCATTCGTTTACGTATAAAATATTTTTCGACTCCAGATAGCTTTGAGAGTGATAATTTCTTGGAAAAGCTCGGGAAGCCAGCCAGGTGCTAAAACCGTTGTCGATAATGATAACTTCGTATTCTAAAGAGTCATTGGCAATTCGTATCGTATCGTTTAATGCTACTCCATTATTATTTACCGGTTCAATTGCATTTGTTTTGGCAGTTGAGCAGGCTATAATGGTGCACAAAATCGCAAGAATGTAAACGAAGTTTTTCATGACTTTTAATTTGAACCTAAAGTTACGGAAAAAAAAGGTACTAAGGTACTAAGTTGCAAAGGTACTAAGGTTTAGAGCTGCAAAGGGACAAAGGGACAAAGGTTCAGAGGTACAAAGGCTGACTTTATTAAAAAAGATCGCAAAGAAAACCTTTGCAACTCTGAACCTTTGCAACTCTGAACCTTAAAAAAACTTATCTTCCAAATAATTTACCGATAAAGCCTGAGATGCCTCCTTTGCTTTTGGTGATGACCATAACATCTGCTACGTCAACTTTTCCATCAGCATTTTGGTCCAGGCCAAACTGCATTCCGTATTTAGAGATGGTGTCCATAATACCGGATGCCTGTCCGCTGTTTCCGGAAATGGCTCCAATGATATCTGAAATCTGAAAACTGCTGTCATTTGGATCTTTTGCTTTATTCACCAATGAATTTAATACCTGTGGAATAATGCTGGAGGCAACACCTGAAGAATCTGCATTGCTTAATCCAAATTTCTCACCAAGACTACCTGTGAGTTGCTGTGTTATTTGCTGTACCACCGGATTCGAATTGTCTATTGGAGAACTTCCGTTAAATAAACCAGCCAACTGTTCTGCACCACCACCCTCTGAAGCAATTTTCTGCAGTCCTGAAAAAATGGAGTTGCCGGCTTCAGCTACTACCGCTTCATTATGTTCGTTTGGGACGGCACTGTTATTGACAACTGCATCGCCTCCATATTGTTGCACTAATTGTGTTAATTGTTCAAACATGATTTAGATTTTTTTAGATTGGTAAGTTCAAATTTAATAAAAAAGAAAAGGGATTTATTAAACAATGTTAATAAATCCCTTTTAAGATATTTAATTACAGTTAATTAGCTCAACAAAGTGATAATTTGTGAAGCTAACTCAGTACCAATTCTGTCTTGTGCTTCTCCCGTTGCAGCTCCGATGTGTGGCGTCAATGAAATTTTAGGGTGCATTAAAATTGCCATTTCCGGTTTTGGCTCGCTTTCAAAAACGTCCAGTCCTGCAAATGCTACTTTACCTGAATCCAAAGCTTTTACCAATGCCACTTCGTCAATCACACCACCACGGGCACAGTTTACGATTCCAACACCGTCTTTCATAATTGCAAATTCTTTTTCCCCGATGATATAACCATCCTGAGCAGGAACGTGTAGGGTAATAAAATCGGCTTCTTTAAACAACGATTCCAAAGATTGGGAAACAATTGTTGTCGTAATAGACTGACCGTCAAAAAACTCTACCTTTACATCTACAGTCGGAATAAAACTATCGGCAGCAATCACTTTCATACCTAAACCAAGTGCCATTTTTGCAGTAGCCTGGCCAATACGTCCGATACCAACAATTCCAAGCGTTTTTCCTCTTAATTCAACCCCGTTTGCGTAGGCTTTTTTCAAACCGTCAAAGTTTGAATCTCCTTCAAGAGGCATATTTCGGTTAGAATCATGTAAAAAACGAACACCGGAAAATAAGTGTCCAAAAACCAGTTCAGCAACAGATTCTGATGATGAAGCAGGTGTGTTAATTACGTGAACTCCTTTGCTTTTGGCATAATCAACATCGATATTATCCATACCAACACCACCACGGCCAATGATTTTAAGCCCCGGGCAGGCATCAATAATATCTTTACGAACTTTAGTCGCACTGCGCACTAAAACTACGCTTACATTGTTTTCGTTTACAAAATTAGCCACTTGTTCCTGTGCCACTTTTGTTGTTATAACTTCAAATCCACCTTTTTCTAAAGCTAGAATTCCACTTTTAGAAATTCCGTCATTGGCTAATACTTTCATTTGTGTTTATGTGTTTATTTGGTTAATCGTTTATTCGTTTAAAGGTTTAATTGATTAGCCATCTATTATATTTTTTTTGATTTAGGAATTCGGTCAGTCTCAGTCTCAGTTTTCAGTCTCAGTTTACAGTTTGCACTATTCGGTTTGAAAACTGTAAACTGAGACTGAAACTGCGAACTAAACTTTAGATTCCAACGCTTTCATTACATCTACCAATACCTGAACACTTTCGATCGGCATCGCATTGTAAATTGAAGCTCTGTAACCACCAACAGAACGGTGTCCCGGTAATCCTGAGATATTGGCTTCTTTCCAAAGCGCATCAAAAGTTGCGGCGTGATCGGGGTTGTTCAATAAGAAAGTAACATTCATTTTAGAACGGTCTTCAGCTGCGGCAGCTCCTTTGAATAAAGGATTTCTGTCGATTTCAGCATAAAGCAAAGCCGCTTTGGCATCGTTTAATTTTTCAATCGCTGCAACACCACCGTTATTTTTGATCCATTGTAGCGTTAATAACGAAACATATACTGCAAAAACAGGAGGTGTATTGTACATGCTTTCTGCTTTGATATGTTTAGCGTAATCTAACATACTTGGAATAGTTCTTCCGTTTTTCTCCAGAATTTCTTCTTTGACAACGACCAAAGTTGTTCCTGCAGGTCCCATATTTTTTTGGGCTCCGGCATAGATTAAATCAAATTTAGAAAAATCTAAATTACGTGAAAAAATATCCGAACTCATATCGCAAACTACAGGAATATCTGTAGTTGGGAAATCATGCATCTGAGTTCCAAAAATGGTATTGTTACTGGTACAGTGAAAATAATCTGCATCAGCTGGTATTTTGTATCCTTTTGGAATATGATTGTAATTTTCTTCTTTTGAAGTAGCTACGACAACAGTTTCTCCAAAATTTTTAGCTTCTTTTATGGCAGCGGTTGCCCAGGTTCCTGAATCTAAGTAAGCGGCTTTTCCGTTTTCTTTCATCAAATTGTACGGCGCCATTAAAAATGCAGTACTGGCACCACCTTGTAAAAATAAGGCCTGATATCCTTTTCCTTCAAGTCCTAATAATTCTAAAGCAAGCGATCGGGCTTCATCCATTACAGCAACAAAATCTTTGCTTCGGTGCGAAATTTCAAGGATAGATAGTCCTGAATCATTGAAATTTAAAATGGCTTTTGAAGCTTTCTCAAAAACTTCTTGTGGTAAAATACTTGGTCCTGCGCTGTAGTTGTGTTTTTTCATGATATAGTTAATAGACGAAAATTTTAAAAACGCAAATTTCGGCAATAGGAGCTGAAAAAGCGATAAATTATTCGAAATAATTAAACATTTTTTTACTTTGTTGTTAACAAAAACGTTATAGTATCTACGTTATCTGCATAATCCCACAATTGCGGATTTTGGGTCTGTCCAAACGGAATATTGTTTTTGCCTGAATCTGCACTGACAATACACTGAATTTGTTCAGTATCAGCTTCAAGGCGCTTTTCAAGATCTTCACGGCTTTCGTAAAATTCATAAAAAACACTCGAAATAGGAGAAGCATAACTTGGATCTTCTTTTAAAGTCAGAAAGCCATTGTCGAGTAATTTGAAATTACTCATTAAAAATACAGCCTTATTATAGTCGTAATTGTTAGCGTATTTTTCATAATGAATAACGTCCTGATATTTGAAGATAGCTTCGAAAAAAGCATCAAATTTATAGCCTTTCGGAACAAAAAGCTTCGAAACATTTCGACAGCCTAATCCAAAATATCTAAATATATCTTCCCCTAAGGCTTCCAGTTGTTCTTTGGTTTCTTTTCCGTTTATAACGGCAACTGAATTTCTGTTTTTACGGATAATAGAAGGTTTGTCTTTGAAATAATATTCAAAATAACGCGCTGTATTATTACTTCCTGTAGCGATTACGGCATCGAAATTTTCTAATTTTCCTTCTACAAAATTGATTTTATCCGAAAAGTCAGGATTGCCGGCAATGATGTATTTAGCTAAAAACGGTAACAGATGCTGATCATTTGAAGATGTTTTTATGACTGCAGTATTTCCGCTTATTAAAACAGATAAAAAATCATGAAAACCGACTAACGGAATATTTCCGGCTAAAATCAGTGCCACATTTTTTCCGTTTTCTTTTTCCACAGATAATTCAAAGGAATAATTAGAAAGCCATTTTGTAATATTTTCTTCTGTTAAAGCGTCTGCCCATGACTGAAGTGCAAAGTATACCTGTTCAGGAGTATACCATCCATTATGAGATTGTGATAAGTGAATCAGCTTTTCGAAATCATCAAAAAATAAATCGTTGTGTAAAACATCCGATTTTTTAGTTGTATTGTTTTCAGAAAATTGTTTTAAGAATTTGCCTAATTCAACAAAAACACTTTTTTTTGTTTCTAATGTCATAATGTTTGTTTATGAATAGTTTTGATTGTAATTTTGCACAAAAATAAGTTTTTTTAGCGGTAAGCGGTAAGCTTTATGCAATAAGCTTTAATTTTTGAAAAATAATATTTTAGAAATAGCTTAAAGCCTAAAACTTAAAGCATAAAATAATATAAAAATGGCGATAATTATAACCGACGAATGTATTAACTGCGGAGCTTGTGAACCAGAATGCCCAAATACAGCAATTTATGAAGGAGCTGATGACTGGAGATATAAAGATGGAACAGCCCTTTCAGGAAAAATAATTTTACCAGACGGAACTGAAGTGGATGCAGATGATGCACAAACTCCAATTTCGGATGAAGTGTATTATATTGTTCCTGGAAAATGTACAGAATGTAAAGGTTTTCACGATGAGCCTCAATGTGCTGCCGTATGTCCTGTAGATTGCTGTGTACCAGATGATAATCACGTAGAAGACGAAGAGACTTTGCTCGCGCGCCAAGCGTTTCTGCATAACGAATAAGTTTTGTCCTGTCAAGATAAAAAAGAACCTGAGTATTGTAACTCAGGTTTTTTTATGTCTCAATTTGTAAGTATTTCGTATTAAATTGGGATTTAATGTTTTATTTTTGTTAATTTGATTGATTTTTTAACACTTTGTTTGTTAATTTTAAAGAATAGCCTATGAAGGAATTAATAATTTTGTTTGTTGTATTTTTTAGCGGAGGTGTCTTTGCTCAAAATACGGAATATTCTATTGTTGTAAAGGATATAGAAACACAGCTTCCTATAGAGAATGCAACTATTGTAATTATGAAGACCAAACAAATTTTATTAAGTAATGAAGAAGGTAAAGCGAATTTTATGTTAACCGGAGGCTCCAATGTTCAGGTTTCTGAAACAAATTATGAAAATTTAACCATTCGCTGGGCAAGTTTAAAAGAGAATGAATTTACAGTTTATTTAAAAAGTAAGAACAATAAGTTAGATGAAATTGTTTTGTCTACAGAATCTCCCCAGAAAATCCTTCGGAAAATTGTCCTCAATTCGCGTGGAAAACTAGCAATGCCTTATCGGCTAAAAGTCTATGTAAGGGAATTTTTTATGCTTAACAACCAATATTCTTATTATAACGACGGACTTGTGAATTTTCAGTTTGGCGTGAGCCAGAAAAAAGTTTCCACTACTTTACTGGTAGAACAAAACCGGTCTTATGGTTTGCTGGAAAAGGATATAAGCGCTGATTTAAAAGGATATAATTTGAATGATATCATGGAAAAATATTCGAATTTGAGCTATTTTGACCCTATTTTAAATCCAAAAGCAAAAAAAGAATACGACTTTATAACCAGAGGACATCCTGTGAATAAAGATTATTATGTAATGAAAATTACGCCGTTGGATAAATCTAAAACAGCAGTCGATAATTTCGAAATTGTATATGATCCTTTGAAAAAATTAATAATTGAATTCTCCATTATCATCACTCCGGGAACTTTAGCAGCGACAGTAGATAAAGCCGCTGTAGGCTCTAAGAATGTGACCAGATCGCTGGTAAAGGTAAATTACAGATTGGATGGTTCAGATTATTATGTACTGAGTTCAAATGAAGAAATCGCTTATGATCTTGTACTGAAAGATCAGGTCAAAAATATTCAGGTACGCAATAATTTTATTACAACAAATTTCAATAAGCAGAAATTTACGTATAGTGAAAGTGATGTTTTTAAAGACAAGACTCTTTTTAATAAAAAAAATAAAATCCTGACCAATTACTGGAATATTTCAGGATTTACCGCGACTGATGAAGAAAAGACATTAATCGATTCCTTAGAATTTAAAATGTAGATAAAAACCTGATTTACCATCCGGTTTTTTATGTTTTTTTCTTTGCTACAATCACATAAGTATCGTAGGCATAGGTTTTCCTGTCGATGACTTTTAGTATTTCAAAATTATTTAGATATAGGAACAGCTCTATTTCATTGAGTGTGAAAACGCGAACAGTCGAAAAATCATTTTCAATAACTTCTTTTTTGCCATTTACAACAGTGTAATATTCTGCACTCCAATCCAACATGAAGTTTTCCTGTGAATCATTGATATCCCAATGGCTGTCTCTCTTGTAATTTACATTTTCGTAGTCTGCTTCATGTGTGATCAGCAAATTTTCCTTAATGAAAGGAATAAAGCGGTTCGCGTCGATAAAATCAAAAATTATAATGCCATCATCCTTGCTGTTTTTGTAAAGTGCATCAAAAGTTTTATTGATATCGCTGTTGGTGATGAGATAGCTGGTAGATCTTCCCGTAATTAAAATAACATCTACCGGATTATCAAGTTTAAAATCACGCATGTCACCTTGTATAAAAGAACAATTTTTGTTTCGTTCTTTTGCGATTTCGATCATACTTTCGCTATAATCAAGACCCTGATAGTTTTGTTTGTTTTCGTCGAATCGTTTCGCCAGGTTTCCCGTCCCACTGCCTATTTCTAAAATAGAAGAACAGCCATTTTCCTGAATTAAGTTATTATAAAAAGCATACTCTTCGTCATAATTCACAAAAGTCTGATACATCGCATCGTAAATCGCAGCCATTTTTCCGTCATATAAATTTGCCATAACAATTTGGTTTTTAATTATAAAATTATAAAAAAAAGGGCTGTCATAAGACAACCCTTTTAAATTATTTAAACAAAGCGGAACTTAGAATTTATAGTTAACAGATAAGTTAAAAGTAGTACCTAACTGGCTGAAATGTGAGCCATCATAGGTCATTCTGGAATAACGCTGGTTGAAAGTAATTAAGTTAGACTGCGTTTTTACAGCTGCGGGATCAGCTAACAATGCAGCTCCCGCTTCATTTTCAGCTACAAATTTCCATTCTGGTAAAATGTTAAATAAGTTATTTACATTTAACGCGATTGTTAGTTTTTCAGTAGCATTAAAATTAACACCTAAATCAGTAACAATTTTAGCAAGGAATTCGGTTTTAAGATTAGCTGAATCATCACGTTCTGTTTCGGTAGATCCAGGAATTCTTACTAGCTTTCCATCAGCATCTCTTACTTCATTAGAAGCTAAACCATCCTGATTAAAAGTGGATTCTCCGAAATAAGTATTATTAAGAGAAAAACCAAATTTTCCAATTTCATAATTGATTCCTAAAATCCATTTTGTTTTAGGTCTTGATGTAAATGTTAGGGAATTTAAAATATCACTGAATGAACTATTATTTTTAATAGCAGAAATTCTTTCATTTTGAAAAGTAATATTTCCAGATAAATTAAAGCCTAATTTACCTTCTCCTATACCAATATTATTGTAACCGGTAACAACATCCAATCCAGAAGTTCTGGAATCAAAAGCATTAGAAAAATAAGCAACTTCACCAATAATTTCATCCTGTTCGGCAGGATCAGTTGCAGGTATAACCTCATACTGTCTGTCTCCTAATGTTACTCTGTCTTCAATTTTGATATTGTAGTAATCAACGGTTATGTTGAAATTCTTGAAAGGTTTTGCTCCAAAACCAACTGTAACACTCGTTGATTTTTCTGGCTGTAATTGAGAAACGCCTAGTTTACGAGCCTGAGGTGAAACATTATTGATAATTCCGCTTACTTGAATTCCTTCACCTGGTACAAAAGAATATTGTGATTTTTGAGTATAAATCTGGTGTAATGTTGGCGCTCTGAAACCTGTTGAAACAGATCCTCTTAAAGTAATTTTATCATCAAGAAATTTATATCTTGTACTGGCTTTCCAAACGGTTGCTCCGCCAAAATCGCTATATTCTTCATGACGAACTGCTCCGTTTATTAAGAAGTCTTTTGTAATATCAAAAGCAACATCCAAATAAACCCCTACATTATAACGATTCCATTTTCCTGAGTTTTCAGGTAAGTTTCCAGCAAAAGAATCTGCTCCGGCTCCATCCCAAGAGGCTTGATCACCTTCCATAACGGTGAAATACTCTGATCTAAACTCAGTTCCAAATCCAATACTAATTTGATCAGATAAAATCTTAGAAATATCTATATTTCCTACAACGTGATTAAAGGAAGTTCCTCCGGGTTTAAACGAAATAGGGCTATTTTCTCTGTAAGTTTCATTACCATCTGCATCAAGAATGCTAGATCTGTTTACAGAATTATTAACGGTATATGTTTGTTTATTACCGCCAACAGTAACACTGGCATCTGTATTCCAGCCATTTTTCACGCTTTTAAAACCTAATGTACCATTATAATCACTTAAATCTCCTTCAAAAGTTGGTCCATATCCATCATAAGATGGATTTGCGTCATTACCATTTCCAAATAAATCATTCAAATACGGATCACCACTTAAAGGTCTCCAGTAAGGTGTTCTGAAATTCGCAAATGAGTTTACTTTTTTGTAAACATAAGCAGCATTATAATACAAGTTAGTATTGTCACTAATAGGACTTCCACCATTAATTAAGAATTTCGCAGCTGCTGTTTCAGGTGAACCATTAATATTTCTGGCATCAGGATGTCTGCTCAAAAATTCGTTTACTGTTGCAACAGCGGCAGGTGATCCGTCTAAAAAATCATCCGCTTCACCCTGAGCATCTACATTTCCTGGTCTGTTGGCTAAATTAACTTTAGAGAAATCTATAGTATAATTTAAAAAACCTTTTTCGCCAACAGTTGTACCATTATTTAAACTTACACCCAACATTTCTCCATCACCTTCAGAAGTAATTCCACTTCTTACTGTTATAGATCCATCTGTGTAGTTTTTCTTTAAAATGATGTTCATTACCCCCGCAATCGCATCAGAACCGTATTGAGCAGAAGCTCCGTCACGAAGAATCTCTACTCTTTCGATCGCGTCTGTTGGAATGGCAGAGATATCTGCACCCGTTTCTCCACGTCCCGGAGAAGTTTGTACATAAAGCAAAGAACTTAAGTTTTTACGTTTACCGTTAATAAGGATCAAAGTTCTGCTTGGTCCTAAGTTTCTAATCTCATACGGATCCAGTAACGAAGTAGCATCGTTTACAGGAGTTTGTACCGTATTAAAAGATGGAATCTTATACTGCAACGCCTTATCAAATGTAGCTTGTCCGGTAGAAGTTAAATCTTTGGATGATATTACATCAATTGGCAATGGAGTAGTAGTATTACTTCTTTGGGCTGTTCTGGATCCTGTTACGACAACTTCATCAAGATTTTGTCCGCCTTCTTCCGATAATGCAACATCTATTTGAGAGGCATTGGCCAGCCTGGTAACGCTGTTGTAACCTACATAAGTAAAAATTAGCGATGCGCCTTCTTTAACTGTTATTTTATACGATCCGTCAATATCGGTGGATACGCCGTTGTTAGTTCCTTTTTCAACAATATTCACTCCGGGCAGAGGGGTACCCGTATTGTCTTTTACTACACCTGTTACTTGCTGCTGTGCAAAAATAATGACGGTGTTAAATAGAAAAAATAAAATTGCAATTCTTTTCATGTTAAAACTTGTTTTGGTTAAAAAAATTTGTATGTGGTTTGTTAAATATTGTGATAAAATTAGTACTATTTAACAAAATATTATTAAAAAGTTTGATTTATTTTAAGAATAGTACTAAAAAAGTATATATCGTCATTTTTTGTTTAGTTACGAGCGATTAAATCTTATATTTGCAAAATTTTAGCGTTAAAATGTAACATTTTGACAAAAATTAAATTGGAATAAAAAAATAAGCATAGTACGATTAAATCATTACTAAAGAATTGGGGGTTAACTCAATAATAATGGTGTCTGAAGCGATCGAAATCAAATAAAAAACAAATTTATCTACAGATGAAAGCAGGAATTGTAGGATTGCCAAATGTTGGAAAATCAACATTATTTAATTGTTTATCTAATGCAAAAGCGCAAAGTGCCAACTTTCCTTTTTGTACTATCGAGCCTAATATTGGTGTTGTAAACGTTCCGGATCCGAGAATCAATAAATTAGAGGAGTTGGTAAAACCAGAGCGTGTACAAATGGCAACAGTTGATATCGTAGATATTGCAGGTTTGGTAAAAGGAGCAAGTAAAGGGGAAGGTCTTGGAAACCAATTTTTAGGAAACATTAGAGAGTGTAATGCTATTATTCATGTATTGCGTTGTTTTGACAATGATAATATTGTGCACGTTGACGGAAATGTAAATCCAATTCGTGACAAGGAAACAATTGATATCGAACTTCAGTTGAAAGATCTGGAAACTGTTGAAAAACGTTTGGAGAAAGTAAACCGTGCCGCTAAAACCGGAAATAAAGAAGCGCAAACTGAAAAAGCACTTTTAGACAGAATCAGAGAGTCTTTATTACAAGCTAAATCGGCTCGTACTATTGTGCCTCAGGGTACTGATGAAGAAGTTTTAATGGAATCATTTCAGTTGATTACTGCAAAACCGGTTTTATACGTTTGTAATGTCGATGAAAATTCAGCAGTAAACGGGAACAAATATGTAGATCAGGTTCGTGAACTGGTAAAAGACGAAGATGCTGAAGTAATTATCCTTTCAGTAGGAGCAGAGGCTGATATTACCGAATTAGAAAGTTACGAAGAGCGTCAGGTTTTCCTTGAAGACATGGGATTAACAGAGCCGGGAGCATCAGTTTTAATTCGTGCCGCCTACAAATTATTAAAACAACAAACTTATTTTACCGCCGGTGTAAAAGAAGTACGTGCCTGGACGATCAATATCGGATCAACTGCGCCACAGGCTGCCGGAGTTATCCATACTGATTTCGAGAAAGGTTTTATCCGTGCAGAGGTAATTTCATACGAAGATTACGTTCACTACGGTTCAGAAGCAAAAGCAAAAGAAGCAGGGAAATTCAAAGTAGAAGGAAAAGAATATATCGTAAAAGATGGTGATGTGATGCATTTCCGTTTTAACGTTTAATTTTTTTTTTTTTTTTTTTGAAGAATAAAGAATAAAGAGAATAGATTGAACTGCTGGAGAAATTCAGCAGTTTTTTTATGCTCCAAATTATGATTGTCGTGGGGAGCGGAGTTGAAGCTCTTCAAAGTAATGAGCCTTCGACTTCGCTCAGTCTGACATTCATTTCCAAAAGAATAAATCTGCCTGATCTGCAAAATCTGCGAGAAAATTAAAACATACAAAAAAATGCTTTCCATTTCAATCTGGTCTAGTACATAAGATTTGGTATGATTTTAGTTTTAGGAAATTAACCTTACACTAAAAAAGGACCATGAAAAAAATCATTTTAATTTTATTTGCTGGCAGTATTTTACTAGCCTGTAAAAAATCAGATGCTCCGGCATGTGAAGATTGTATGGATTTTTATTTTGAGAATCCTCAACCTATTAATGTTTCCGAATTACGTGGTTTCCCAAATAGATTTAAAGGTCTATATATGAGTGAGGATTCTGCTTTTATAAAAATTGAAGAAGATCGGATTTTAGAAGAATATTTTTTTAAATATAGAATTCATAAAAACTTTTTGGATTCTTTAAAAACGGAATATGATGTTGTTAATAATCAATTAGTAAATCGAGAAACTAAAGAAAAGTTTGATTTTTATCCAAAAGGAGATTCGGTTGAATTAGTAACTAACCATATTGATACTCTTTTTAGATTTTCGTATAATCAAAAAGCGAAGAGAATTAAGAATCAATTGGTTTTAAGCACAAGAGATTCTGCGTTCTGGAGAATAGAAATTTTATCTTTAGAAAATAAAACCATCAAATTGAAAAATATTTATGAGCGGGAAAATTTAAAGAAATTGGATTCAATAACAGCCATTAAAGGCAAAATGCTGGATTCTGCTTCCTATTTAATCAAATCAACACTTCGTGAATTTAAAAATATATTAAAAATTAAACATTTAGGGACTGATAAGGAATATAAAAAGGTTTCAAAATAAAAATCACAAATTTAAAAATGACATGGTAAAAATGTAAAATTTCTCCATAATGCAAGAATTCAGATTTTTTAATTATTCCTTAAATTTGAGCCATTATCTAAAAATCAGAAGTATCGTGAAAGTTAAAAGTATATTCTCCAAATCCTGGTTTCTTATCAAGAACGCCTTCTTAGAATTTAATGATGATAATGCGATCAAGCTTAGTGCTGCTTTATCCTATTATACCATATTCGCTTTACCTCCATTATTAATTATCATCATTACCATTTGCGGTTTTTTCTTTGGTGAAGATGCCGTAACGGGACAATTGTACGGACAAATTAACGGTATGGTAGGGAACGGTGCCGCCATTCAGATTCAGGAAGCGATAAAGAATGTGCAACTGTCAGGAAACAATGTCTTCGCCACCACGTTTGGAATTGTGATGCTTTTAATTGGTGCCTCCGGAGTTTTTGCAGAAATACAAAGTTCTATTAACTTTATTTGGGGACTCCGCGCCAAACCGGATAAAGGCGTTAAAAAATTCATTCAGAATCGTTTGATGTCATTTTCAATGATTGCTTCTGTTGGTTTTTTAATGCTGGTCAGTCTTTTTGTCAATACAACGCTCGATTTAGTGAGTTCACGCCTGAAAATGTACTTCCCTGAAAGCACGGTTTATTTATTTTACGTAGTCAATATTTTTATTGTACTGGCCAGTATTACACTTCTTTTTACCATTATTTTCAGAACATTACCCGACGGAAAAATAAGATGGAAAGATGCTTTTATAGGTTCAACAGTTACGGCCATACTTTTTATGATTGGTAAATTTGCCATAGGCTTTTATTTGGGAAGCTCTACAGTTGCCTCAGTCTATGGAGCAGCAGGCTCCGTAATAATTATTCTGGTTTGGGTATATTATTCCGCAATTATTCTGTATTTTGGGGCAGAATTTACCAAGGTGTATGCAAAATCATACGGAGGTAAAATTTACCCGAATGAATACTCGGTGGAAATCAAAAAAGAAATTTTCGAGATTGATAAATCGGGGAAAAAAGAACCGGCAAAAAAAGAACAAATATGAAAATCATAGCCTTTGGAGGAAGTAACAGCAGACATTCTATCAATAAACATTTAGCAACTTATGCCGCTGGCTTATTTGAAAATGCAGAAGTTGAAGTTTTGGATTTAAACGATTACGCAATGCCTTTATTTAGTGTTGATCTGGAAAAAGAAATCGGTCAGCATGAAATCGCAAAAGCATTTCTGAAAAAAATTGAAGGGGCTGATCTTTTGGTAGTTTCTTTAGCGGAAAATAATGGAAACTATTCTGCCGCTTTCAAAAATATTTTTGACTGGAGTTCCAGAATTATAAAAGATGTTTTTCAGCAAAAACCAATGTTATTACTGGCTACTTCGCCCGGAGCAAGAGGCGGGGCATCAGTTTTAGAAATTGCCAATAATGCCTTGCCAAGATACGGTGCGCAAATAAAAGGGACTTTTTCGTTACCCGCATTTAATGCTAATTTTGATTTAGAGGAAAATAAAATCTCAAATGCCGAGTTAGATAAAGAATTAAAAGATATTATTAAGTCTAGTTTTTAATCAATGGCCATAAAAAAGATTGTTGTCCTGTTTCTTTTCCTGAATTTTATTTTTCTGCATTCATCTTACTCGCAAAAGTACAATGATGTAGATAAAATAGTTTTAAAATATCCAAAACGCTTCAATTCGACAGAAGATTTGGCAAAAAGAATTCAAAAAGATTTTACTTCAGAATCGGATAAAGCACGTGCTATTTACAGTTGGATTGCTTTTAATATCAAATACGATTATGCTTCGTTTTTAAATCCGCCGCGAACGCAGGGATTTAGTTATTCCACGGAGGCCGAAAAACAAAGAAAGATACAACAGCTGAATGATAAGTTGATTCAGAAGGCATTTACGGCTCAAAAAGCAGTTTGCGAAGGTTTTACAGCTTTGTATCAGCATTTGGCAGGCTTAACAGGGTTAAAATGTGAAATAATAAAGGGAGATTCCAAAACCAGATTAGATGATATTGGCCGAAAAAACACCTCTTCCAATCATGCGTGGAATATGGTTTTGATTGATAAAAAATGGATACTGGTAGATGTTACCTGGGGACAGGGATATTATGACAGCAGCAAAGGAAGAATGGTCAATGACTTTGCGCCGATTTATTTCGACACCGATCCGGATTACTTTTTTCAGAAACATTTTCCCGATTCCGGAACTTATCTGGGACAAAAATTAAGGAAGGAAGATTTTCTCAATGGCCCGCTGATTTATAACATTACCATCGATGGCGATCATCAAATTACAGCTCCTAATTCCGGTCTTATTGAGGTTAAAAATGGCGAAAATGTGACTTTCAGAATAAAAAATATTTCGAAAACAGCCCAGTTTTTTTATCTGAATAAAAAGAACCAGCCCGTTAGAATTGAAAATCCAAAAGAAAGAAAAGGCAGTTTGGAATTTGAGGTCAATTTTGATAAAAATATAGGGCAGTTTATTACTTTTTATCTTGGTGAAAACAGTATTGTCTCTTTTAAAGTGATCATGAAGTAATTAATAAAGCCCTGATTTTCTTCTTTTAGTGAATTGCCGTATCTTTATCAATTAAGAATGTTATAGTAATGATAAGATGGAAGCAACATTTCTGAAATCAATTTTAGATAATGATTTCTATAAATTTACGATGCAGCATGCCGTGATCAGGCTTTTTCCAAGGGCAAAGGTGCGTTATGCTTTTATTAATCGTGGAAAGCATTTTTTTCCGCCGGGCTTTGCTGAATTACTTCGAAAATCGGTCGATTCTATGGCAGATTTGCGATTAACAAAAGAAGAAAAACGGTACCTGTCGCACCATTGCTCTTATCTCGATCCTACATATTTAGATTTTTTACAGGGGTACGCTTATGATCCTTCCGAAGTTGAAATAACACAGGAAGGATCAGAAATAAAAGTCACCATTGAAGGGTTTTGGTATCGCACCATTTTATGGGAAGTTCCTTTGATGGCTTTAATTTCGGAGCTTTTTTATAAAGCAAATCATTTGATCCGTTTAAATGATGAAGCGATCAAAAGTCATACGAAAGACAAAATTGACAATTACAATAAACTGGGTGTTCCTGTTTTGGAATTTGGTACCAGGCGTCGCCATTCTTATGATGTACATGTTTTAGTCAATGAAACTTTAAATGCTTTTGGTAACCAAAGTTTCATCGGAACCAGTAATGTACATTTTGCAATGGTCAACAATAAGCGTCCGTTAGGCACACACGCACACGAATGGTTTATGTTTCATGCCGCACAGTATGGTTTTAAAATGGCTAATTTTATGAGTCTGGAACATTGGACAGAGGTGTACGGCGGAGATCTCGGAATTGCACTTACAGACACGTATACCACCGATATATTTTTCAACCAGTTTGATAAAAAATATTCCAAGCTTTTTGATGGAGTCCGGCACGACAGTGGTGATCCGGTAGAATTTGCGCAAAAAGTGATTTCACATTACACCAAAATGGGAATCGATCCTAAATCAAAAAGTATTGTTTTTTCAGATTCCCTCAATTTCGATAAAGTAAAAATCATATCCGATTTTTGTAAAGATAAAATCAGGATGTCTTTTGGAATCGGAACCAATTTTACCAACGATGTGGGTCTGCCGCCGATGAATATGGTCATCAAATTAACCGAAACTAAACCTGACAATGTGCACTGGCAGGGTGTCGTGAAACTTTCTGACGAAAAAAACAAAAATACGGGAACGCCCGAAATGATTGCTTTGGCAAAACAAGTACTCGGAATCAGATAGTGTGTTTTTGTTTTAGAATTGATTTCTTCTGTTTTTAAAGCTTGTATTTTTTTAAAATCAATTTAAATAGGATTTAAAGCTGTTATTATTTATAACAAAAAGAAAATACGCTTTTATTTTTTACGCAGAAATGGTACATTAGCCAAAAATCCAATTCATTTATGCTAGAGCAAAATCAATATACCGAAGATAATATTCGATCACTCGATTGGAAAGAACATATCCGTATGCGTCCCGGAATGTATATCGGGAAATTGGGAGACGGATCTTCGCCGGATGATGGTATTTATATTCTTTTAAAAGAGGTTTTAGACAACTGTATCGATGAGTTCGTTATGGGCTCCGGAAAAACTATTGAGGTGACTATCAAGGATAAAACGGTTTCGGTTCGTGATTACGGACGCGGAATTCCGTTAGGAAAAGTAGTTGACGTAGTTTCGAAAATGAATACCGGAGGAAAATACGATTCTAAAGCTTTCCAGAAATCAGTGGGTTTAAATGGTGTCGGAACAAAAGCGGTGAATGCCTTATCGAATTATTTTAGGGTAGAATCAGTTCGTGACGACAAACAAAAAGGAGCCGAGTTTTCTGCGGGAAATTTAGTTCTGGAAGAAGATATAATTGAAACTACAAAGCGAAAAGGAACAAAAGTGACTTTTACGCCCGATGAAACGATTTTTAAAAATTACAAATTCCGTATGGAATATGTGATTAAGATGGTGAAGAACTATTGTTACCTGAACAATGGCCTGACGATTATATTCAATGGCGAAAAATACATTTCCGAAAATGGTCTTAGGGATTTATTGGAAGAAACCATCAGTGCAGAGGATTTAGAATATCCGATCATTCACCTGAAAGATCATGATATCGAGATCGCTTTAACTCACAGTAAAACACAATACAGCGAAGAATACCACTCTTTTGTCAACGGTCAGAACACCACGCAGGGAGGAACGCACTTAGCGGCTTACAGAGAAGCCATCGTAAAAACCATTCGAGAGTTTTACAACAAAAATTTCGAAGCCTCTGATGTTCGTAAATCGATTGTGAGTGCGATTAGTATCAAGGTGATGGAACCGGTTTTTGAATCACAGACCAAAACCAAACTGGGTTCAACTGATATGGGATCCGATGACGGAACACCGGCAGTGTCCGTTCGTACTTTTGTAAATGATTTCGTGAAGAATAAATTAGACAATTATTTACATAAAAACCCTCCGACAGCTGAAGCCTTATTACGCAAAATTTTACAGGCTGAAAGAGAACGTAAAGAATTATCAGGAATCAGAAAACTGGCTACAGACCGTGCCAAGAAAGCCAATCTTCACAATAAAAAATTAAGAGATTGCCGCGCGCATCTTCCGGATACCAAAAACCCGAGAAATTTAGAAAGCACGCTTTTTATTACCGAGGGAGATTCAGCTTCGGGATCGATTACCAAATCGCGTGATGTGAATACACAAGCCGTTTTCAGTTTACGTGGTAAGCCTCTGAACTCGTACGGAATGACCAAAAAAATTGTGTACGAAAATGAAGAATTCAACTTACTGCAAGCTGCTTTGGATATCGAAGACGGACTGGAAAAATTGCGTTACAACAACATCGTAATCGCAACTGATGCTGATGTCGACGGAATGCACATTCGTTTGCTGCTGATTACCTTTTTTCTTCAGTTTTTCCCGGAATTAATCAAAGAAGGGCATTTGTATATTTTGCAGACACCACTTTTCAGGGTTCGTAATAAAAAAGAAACGATCTATTGTTATTCAGAAGAAGAAAGAAGAGATGCCATAGAAAAACTAAAACCAAAACCGGAAATCACCCGATTTAAAGGTTTGGGAGAGATTTCGCCGGATGAGTTCAAAAATTTTATTGGAGAAACCATTCGACTGGACCCGATTATGATGGATAAAAACACTTCTATCGAGCAATTATTGTCCTTTTATATGGGAAAAAATACGCCGGACAGACAGGAATTCATCATCAAGAACCTGAAGGTGGAATTGGATGCGGTTGAGGAGGTTTAGAAAAAGAATTATAGAAGAATTTTTTAGTAGTTATACTGAACAAAATATATGAAAGACGAAGAAGACGATAACATAATTCCAAACGACGACGAAAATACTTCAGAGGAGAATCAACTTGATGAAAATCAGGAAGGAGAGGACGATGAAATTATCAACGTAGATGCTAAAAATTTCGAAGGACAGCATTTTTACGAAAACCAGGAAGAAGAAGGAGAAGACGTTATTACAAAAGTAACGGGTATGTACAAAGACTGGTTCCTGGATTATGCTTCATACGTAATTCTGGAGCGTGCAGTTCCGGCTATTGAAGACGGTTTTAAACCCGTTCAGCGTCGTATTATGCACTCTTTAAAAGAATTAGATGATGGCCGTTATAATAAGGTTGCCAATGTTGTAGGGCACACCATGCAGTATCACCCACACGGAGATGCGAGTATTGGCGATGCGATGGTGCAAATTGGTCAGAAAGATTTATTGATTGACTGTCAGGGAAACTGGGGAAATATCTTAACGGGTGACGGAGCAGCTGCTTCTCGTTACATCGAGGCACGTTTATCAAAATTTGCTCTAGAGGTTTTATATTCTCCAAAAATTACTGATTGGGGCGTTTCCTATGATGGTCGTCGTGCAGAACCCAACAATCTTCCGGTAAAGTTTCCGTTGCTTCTGGCACAGGGAGCCGAGGGAATTGCAGTGGGACTTTCGACTAAAGTGTTACCGCACAACTTCAATGAGTTAATTGATGCTTCGATCAAGATTCTAAAAGGAAAAGCTTTTACCTTATATCCTGATTTTATGACACAGGGTATCGCTGACGTATCCAATTATAACGATGGACTTCGTGGCGGACGTGTGCGTGTACGTGCTAAAATTGCACAATTAGACAAGAATACACTGGTGATTACGCAGATTCCGTTTTCGACCAATACGACGACTTTGATTGACAGTATTTTGAAAGCCAACGATAAAGGTAAAATCAAAATCAAGAAAATCGAAGACAATACAGCAGCAGATGTTGAGATCTTGATTCATCTTTTTCCGGGCGTTTCTCCGGATAAAACGATCGATGCTTTGTTTGCTTTTACCGCCTGCGAAACTTCTGTAGCGCCTTTAGGTTGTGTTATTGAAGACAATAAACCGTTGTTCATCGGAGTTTCTGAAATGTTGAAAATATCAACACACAGAACCGTAGATTTGCTTCGTCAGGAATTGGAAATTCAGTTAGAGGAATTAAAAAATAAATGGCATTTCTCTACTTTGGAAAAAATCTTCATTCGTGAAGAAATGTATATTGATTTCAAACTGTATTCAGACAGGGAAGCGCTTTACAAATACATGTATGATAGATTTGAACCTTTCAAAAAATCATTCGTCAGAGAAATTGTCGACGAGGATTTACAAAGACTCACTCAGATTCCGATGATTCGTATTACCCGTTTTGACTCTGACAAAGCCGATGATTTTATCGCGAAGTTAGAAGACGAAATGAAAGAAGTAGAGCATCATTTAGCAAATTTAACAGATTTTGCGATTGCTTATTTTACCAGATTAAAAGAGAAGTACGGAAAAGGCCGCGAACGCCAGACGGAGCTTCGTGTTTTTGATAATGTTGAGGCTACAAAAGTAGTGCTGCGTAACACAAAACTATACGTAAATCGCGAAGAAGGTTTTGTTGGAACCAGCCTGAAAAAAGACGAATACCTGACCGATTGTTCTGATATTGATGATGTAATTGTTTTTTTGCGTGATGGAAAAATGCTGGTCACCAAAGTCGATGCTAAAACATTTGTGGGGAAAGATATTATACATGTTGCGATTTTTGATAAAAGCGATAAACGTACGATTTACAACATGATGTACCGTGACGGAAAATCAGGGCCATCGTACATCAAACGTTTCAATGTTTCGGGTGTAACACGCGATAAACCGTATGATTTAACCAATGAAACGGCAGGCTCGCAAGTGGTTTATTTTTCGCATAATCCGAATGGGGAAGCAGAAGTAATCACGATTTTATTACGTCAGGTCGGAACGATCAAAAAATTGAAATTCGACATTGATTTCGCCAAATTAGCCATTAAAGGACGTGCTTCGAAAGGAAATCTGGTTACGAAATATCCGATCAAGAAAATCGAACTGAAAGAAAAAGGAATTTCGACTTTATTGCCAAGAAAAGTTTGGTTTGATGATACCGTAAAACGTTTAAACGTTGATGCCAGAGGAGAATTACTAGGCGAATTTAAACCAAGTGATAAAATCTTAGTCATCAATCAAAGCGGTAAATTGAAGGTTATTATTCCCGAATTATCAACGCATTTTGACGAAGATATGATTGTTCTGGAGAAATTCAATCCGAAGAAACCAATTTCTGCCATTTATTTTGATGGGGAAAAAGAGCGCTATTATCTGAAACGTTTTCTGGTAGAAACCGAAAAAGAAGAGAGCTTTATTACAGAACATCCGAATTCGCAATTAGAAATCGTATCGACAGATTACCGTCCGGTGGCGCAATTGATTTTTACTAAAGTAAAGGGAGTCCAGAAAGAAGATTTACATATAGATGTGGAGGACTTTATAGCGGTAAAAGGCTTTAAAGCTTTAGGAAATCAACTGACAGCTGATAAAATTAAACAAGTCAATTTACTGGATCCGTTGCCTTATGAAGAACCTGTTGAAGAAGTTCCGGAAAAACCGGAATTAGAAGAGGATGATTCAGTAGAAACCGAATTAGACGACGACGGCCAGATCGGGCTGGTTTTGGAATAAAATAATAAAGTAAGCCGTCTCAACACCAGAGGCGGTTTTTTTTACTGCTGATTATAGGTTAAATTCTCTCGCAGATTTAGCAGATTGGGCAGATTTTCTTTTAAAGCAGATCCGCTGAATCCGCTAAATCTGCGTGAGAATATTTATTAAGTGCACAAATAGTACATATAAATTTTATTAGGTAAAAACTTAATAAAATTTATATAGCTAAAAAAAAATGATTATGTTTGTGTACATTACTACCTTTAAAAAAGCGGAATAAAAATGAATGTGAAGATAACCGATAAAGATAAAATTAGCGTAACCAATCCTGATGAATTATACGAAATCATGCGACGCATTCTTTTGCGCGATAATAAAATAGATCGCGAAAAAGAACATTTCTGGATGATAGGGCTAAACATGGCAAACATCATCCTGTATATAGAATTAGTGAGTATGGGGAGTGTGAAATCGACACAAGTAGAACCAATGAATGTATTCAGGGTTGCGGTTCTTAAAGGCGCAACAAGTGTAATAGCACTTCATAACCATCCGAGTGGTAGCCTGACTCCGTCTGAAGAAGATAAAGATGCTACAGACCGATTGATACAAGTGGGCAGAATTCTGGATATAAAACTTACAGACCACCTTATCATTACGACCGAGAAGTACATGAGTTTTCTAAATACCGGATTGATGGCGCAATTAGAAAAAAGCCTAAAATATGTTCCTCCTTATCTAATAGAGCAACGAATCGTCGAAATTAGAAAAAAACAGGAACAGGAACTTAAAAAAGAAAAACAAAAGACGGATAAACTTAAAGAAACGACAAAAACTTTAAAAATTGAAATCGAGCAAAGACTTGAAACTGCTGTAATCAATTTATTAAAACAGAAAATGACCATTGAACAAATTGCAACTGTTTTAAATCTTAGTCCAAAAGAAGTAGAGAAAATTAGTAAAAAAACCTCAAAATAAATTCAATAACCTCCAGCTTTAGCTGGAGGCTATTCAAAATCTTTGTGATTAAATTCTCCCGCAGATTTTGCAGATTAAGCAGATTTTCTTTTTTTAAATAGATCCGCCTAATCTGCTAAATCTGCGAGAAAAAATTAATTCTTCTGGTATCTTTTATCCGTCAGGGTTTTCATGAAAGCGACCAAAGCCTGTTCTTCTTTTTGATTAAGTTTTAATTCATCAAAAGGCAGCGTCTGGTTTTCTACGGCATAACCAAGACCTTTTCCTCCGCCTTTATTGTAAAAATCAACTACTTCTTCAAGAGTCTTAAAAACGCCATTGTGCATATAAGGTCCTGTAACAGCAATGTTTCGAACAGTTGGTGTTTTGAAAGCTCCAATTAACTGCGGCATTTTATTGTATAAATAACGGCCGGTATCCGGGCTCAGGGCCTTTCCGGAGGCGTCTTTCGGAGTTCCGATCACTTCATGTTCGGTTTTGGCATAATTTGGTGGAACAGTTCCGTTAAATAAAGGGGTAAAGTGACAAGTGGCGCATTTTGCCTTTCCCATAAAAAGATTCATTCCCTCAATTTCCTGATCGGTCAGTTTGTTTTCCTGTCCCCTCATATAATCGTCAAATCTGGAATCAAAAGCATTTAGCGATCTTACGTAGCTGGCAATGGCATTTTGAATTTGCCAGGCTTCCGGTTTGGCCGTTTTAGGATAGGCTTTTTTGAAAAGTTTGATATAAGCAGCATCCAGTAAAACCTGAGCGTGAATGTTTTTCAGGGAGCCATGCATTTCGTCTGTATTTTCGATTACATCAACACTTTGTTTTTCTAAATCCAATTGACGCATATCCCAAAATTGTGCATTCTGTAACGAAGCATAGGTTAGGGTAGGCGTGTTTCTCATCAGGTTACTGCCGTTTAGCGATACATTTGTTTTCAGGCCATCGGTAAAAGCCTTTTCGGGATGATGGCAGGTAGCACAGCTTCGGTCACTATTTTTGGACAGGCTTTTGTCATAAAATAATTTTTCTCCCAAAATGGCTTTATCAGTTGTATAGTTATAAGCTTCAGACAGCACAAATCCGTTTACATCAAAAGCATCCTTATCAAACAGAGTTATTGCCGTTGGTTTAAGCGGACTGCTTTTCTTTACATTTTTGATTTTTTCTTCCTGTTGAAAAGCTTTTATCTTTTTAGAAATTGGATTCAGGTATTTTGTTATAAAAACACCTCTGTTAAAGGAGTTAAAATCAATATTTGCTGTACAGTACTTTTGGGCTTCCTGTGTTAGTTTTTTTAAATCCGGTAATGTTGTATTGTCTGCATTTATTTTTTCGAGTGCTTTCGGAATAGCAGTTAAACTGGCACCCGCTTCCGGAATAGAAGACTGCAAAATCGGACTGTCAAATCCGGTAATTCCCAAAGCAATCACCCTAAACACGTTTTGCTGAATACCATCCAGAATATAATCATTACTGATCGCAATTACTTCAAAAGTGCTTTTTACCTGCTTAATATTCGACATAAAAATCTTTAATTCCCGAACTAAATCCTCTTTGTTTTTGGTGTCGTATTCGGGGTAAATAAGCTCTTCCATTACCTGAAAACCATGCGGTTCGAAAGACCTGTTTTCTTCCAGTTCCATTTCATCCAGTGCCGGGCCATTCATAAAACGGGCCGTTTCGGGAATGAAATATTCAATCGCCCATTCTGTTTTTTTATAAGCCAGGCGGGATTTTTTAAATTGGGCTACAATTGCTGCCGGCGCTTTATTTTCAACAACCAGTTTTTGAAATTGTATGATTTCGTTATCTAATTTGTTTAAATCAATGATTAAATCCTGTTTAACAGTAGTTTCAGAATTGGGATTATCTTTGCAGGAAATCAGGCAAAGTAATACAAACAGGAAGGTAAAGTGTTTTAATTGTTTCATAATACTTAAAAAGAAAATAACCCTTATTGAAAAAATAAGGGTCATAAATTTTATTTTAGTTTGAAATTATTATCGCTGTACGTCTCTGATAATAACAGTTTGTCCACCTTCTTTATTGGTGTTGATACCTGAACCGTCTGCATTTTTAAACGCGTCAAGCTGCCAGGTATGCGGGTGAATATTTACCGTAAAAGTGTTCGGAACACCAATTAAATCTGAAATATCTTCCATAGCACCAAACTCCCAGCTTCCAAATCTCATTTCACCAGTCTGGTTGTACAAAGTATTCCAGGCAGTATCTGTTCTTTTGTGGTTCATATTTAACCAAGGTTTATTTTGTTTCGATGCAATATTATATTGCCAGATATAGGAATCATGTTTAGCAGCTGCATAATAACTGTCACCATCTTCCTGAATATAAACATAGTTTTCAGTTACACAAAGATTATCAGGATTGATGATTCCTGTTCCAGGCGTACTGTCACCTTCAACTGCTAATTCAAGAGTTCCTTTTAGAGGATCGGCAGCATCCATTTTCAATTTATAAACTCTTCCCCACATGGTGTACCCGTCAACCGGAGCATTTGATGTCGCCTGTCCTGTGGCAGTAAAATAAACTTCTCTGTTATTACTTGCACTTCCTTTTCTGTAATCAACATCTTCCACTCTTGAAAAACGAATGGCTCCCAATGCGTTTACGGTAGTATTAATTACAGCTCCTGTAAGGTTTTTGGCATCCGGAATTTCAACAAATGAAACTGGGTATGAATTGTTTAAAGTCATAGCAGTTTCTACCTGATTTCCGTCCGTTCTTTTTAAAGCATATAATTTTCCGTTTGATAAATCACCTACACTATTACTCATGTACATGATTAATTGTCCGGCACTTACGTGTGAAGTCGCATAAGATTGATCTTCTCCGATCAGGATAACTGTTTTTCCAGGGTAAGCTTCCTTTGGTAACGGAACTGCGTTTTCCATACTTGCTTTTCCTAAAGCTGGTAAAACTCTGTCGGTTTTGCTTTTATCCGAAGATAATCCTAACGGATTAATTCCGTGTACCATACTTTCCTGGCCACTTTCGCCCGCAGTTAAGAAAATAGGGCCAAATCCGTTAATTTCCGGTGTTGCCAAAGTAGCAGAACACAAACGGGTTAATCCTCCAATTCCGTCTACCAGATAATCTCCTTTTACCGGTTTGAACGTTTTATCCAGATAAACTCTGGAAACGGATTGTAATATCTCGTGATTGGTAATCATAATGTAACCTTCTCCATTTGGATTTTTCATAAATCCGGCACCATCTGGCTGGGCTCCGTAAACAAATGCAGGTGATTGTGGTAAAACATCGGTACTGCTTATAAGTGTACTGATCTTAAGACCTTCGAAACCACTCATTGGGAATACAAAAGCAGGAACTTTTGAATGTGATGTAAAATCGATTTCAGCGTTGACCTCGTTAGAAGGGTTCTTGTTGTCATCATCCTGACAACTGATTACAGAAAGACCTGTAATACTCAGCAATGCCATTGATTTTAAAAAATTAAATTTCATAGTATTTTGTGTTTTTTATTTTTAACAAAGCTATCCTTCAAAAACAAAATATATGTTATGCCAATTTTTTATAATTGCTAATAAATAATAAGGTATGTATTACTAAATTGTAAATTGTGGTGTTTAATTGTAAATTTTAGCTTTGTAAAAAAAGCTTAAAATGACTATTTGAAAAGATAATTCAGATTAATGGCCTTCTTCTCTTTCAGTTTTTTGACAATTTTCAAAAAGGCAATGGCAGTAATATAGGCGTCTCCCAACGCAGTGTGCCGGTCTTTTTTCGAAATATCAAATTTATCGGCAAGATCATCTAAAGTATAATGGTCTTTTCGCTCAAAAAGATGCGATTTGATTAAGGTCTTTCTATATAAAACAGCAGTGTCTAAAGTGAGATTGGTTAGCAGGGGCAGTCCATTTCTTTCTAAAGCGCGATTGATCATCGTAACATCAAAAATGGTGTGATGGGCAATGATAACCGAATCTCCGAGAAAAGCCAGAAACTGTTGTAAAGCTTCTAATTCTGTCGGACGCTGAACGACAAAGGCTTTCAGGATACCATGAATCTGAGCCGTTGCTTTGTCGTAATGATCCTGTTCAATATAAATTTCAAAACTGTCCCGTATCGAAATAATACCATTTTGAAGGACCAAAGCACCGATGCACAGTATACGGTCCTTTTCATAATCAAAACCGGTAGTCTCCGTATCTAAAACCACAAAACGGGTTTCTTCGACTGAGATAGTTTCATCGAATAGCTTTTCTTCCTTCTTCCAAAAATTAAATAAACCCATGCTTATACGATATTTGAAATATTAAACCTGACGCTAATCAGTTCCTGAAGTTCCTTTATGGTTTTAAAAGTTCTTTTGAGTTTTATTTTTTCCATTTTGGATAGGGATTCCAAAGCGATAAATTGTCCGGAGTCATTGTGCAGAAGACCTTGTTTGGTTCTGAATTTCAATAAGGCTTTAAACGAGTACGAACAGGACAAATACAACTCCCTGTTATTCGGTTCGAGATCTGCCAGTTTTTCAAAACGTTCCGCCGTATTGCTTATGGATTTTACGGAATGTGATAAAATCAAAACCCTCGCTGCATCTGTCAGCGGCATTAATGCTCTTCTTTTAATATCGAAATTGTCTTTGTTGGCACCATCCTGTTCGACTAAAAACTGCCTGAAAAAACCCGTTGGGGAAGGATTTTGCAGAGCACCGCTTACGAGATGCACATAAAAAATCGGATTTGCTTTTATGTTTTCAAAAATAGCATCCGAAAGTTCATTGGCTATTTCAGCATCACCATAGGTTACGCTGTAATCAAAAAAGATAAAAGACAACAACACCTCATTTTTTCCCGGATTCGTAATCCAGTGATGCACCTGATTTTTCCAATCGTCCAGGCTCATGCACCATTTTGGACTCGAAGCCATCATGTCGGCAGGGCAATAATCGTAACCAATTTCAAAAAGGCCTTTGTTTACCAGTGCGGCAAATTTCAGGAAATAGACTTTTGTTTCTTCCCTGAAAACTTCAGAAACATTTTCATAAACAATAGAATTATCCTGATCGGTATGCAGCATTTGTTCGCTTCGTCCCTGACTTCCCAAAGCCAGCCAGGCAAATTTTACAGGCGGCGGACTGCTCATTTTTTCGATTGACATTTCAATAACACGGGTCGTACAGGCTTCATTTAATCCGGTGATGATTTTTGAAATCAGTGTCATTGGAATATTCTGGTCCAAATATCCCTGAAGCAACTGCATGATGCGGGCACGAATGGGTTTAATGTCTTTGGGTTTTTTAGCTCTTTTCAGCGCTTTTATCAAAACAGCCGGATTATTGCCGAGTGCTACCATGACATCATGTTTTGACAGGATGCCAACCGCTTTTGTATTATTGGTTCCATCTTTGGTCAGGCACAAATAACTGATATTGCTTTTCATCATAGCCATCTGCGCCTCCGTAACCGTCATTTTTTTAGGATACGTCACAACAGGTTTAGTCATGATAGTTTCTGCGGTGGTCAGGATCGAATAGTCACCCGTCACAATTTTATTTCGAAGATCTTTATCGGTAATAATCCCAATCGGAAGCATTTCATCGACAATCAATATGGCTCCGACTTTTTTCTTATTCATGATTTTTGCGACGTCTCTTGCTGTTGTTGACGGACTGCAGGTTACAATTTTCTTTGAATATTTGATAGGCTGTAAGTCAAAGGAATGACTTTCTGAATGCATTGATTCGGAAACCAGATCGTCACCGTAAAGTTTGTCTTTATGAATATCAGAATACGGATTTCGGGTATTGGAAGCATAACTTTCAATCAGGAAATTCCCCACCGTTCTGTTTTCGAGTGCGTATGGTTTAAAAACCGCTATCGGAATTGCGTAGAGAATGCTTTCTTCATGGGCAACAGCTTCCATGATATAGTTTTCCTGAGCCAAAAGCGGACGCAGTCCAAAAATATCACCTTCGTCACACATGTCGAGCACGACATTTTTTTGATTTTTCTTTAAAGCCACTGCGCCTTTATGCACCACATAAAAAGAATCGTGTGTTTTTTCGTTTTCAGCAAAAATCACGGCATCCTTTTCCTTATAAACAATAGAGATCTGCTCGGATAGTTTTTCAAGATCGGCCTGATGCAAAAAACTAAAAGGCGGATAATTTTTCAGGAAGTCGGCAACTCTATGCGAAATGGTATTTTTCATGCTTCAGATTTAGGTTGTAATGTAGTGCTAAAAATAGAAATGTAAAAGAAACACCTTTAACTTTTTCCAGGATTTAAAGCCAAAGTTTATTTTTCAGAAAAGTATATAAAAAAAAGCTCCAAAGGAACTTTTCTAATAGATGTAATGCGAAAATTTAGTCAATTTTAAAAACAGTTCCGCGTTGTTTCTCCTCAGAACCTACCATTCCAAATTCGAAAGTATAAGAATCTTTAGAAGTCGTTAAAATCTTCATGCTGATTGCTTTTTCCTCTGCCATGTTTTTCGGGTGTTTTTTCTGCAGGATATATTCGCAATCACTTACCCAGCGTACGATAGAAGTATCGGTTTTACCCTCAAAAGTTTCAATTTCAATATTGTCTTTACGTTCAAAAACGGTTGTTTTTTTTACGCCGTTTACTTCAAATTCAAATTTGAATTTTCCGGTTTTAAAGTCCTTGCAGTTGTGTTCTGCATCGTAGCATGATAGTAAAGCCAGTAATGGTAAAAAGAATATAATTTTTTTCATTTTAATGTAAGTTATTTTTTTTAGGAGCTAATTCCTGCTTTCCATTTCAATCTTTTCATTTTTTAAAGAAAAAAATGAAAAGGATTTCCATTGCAATCAGGGCTAGGGCTTTCGTTTTCATTTCACCTGAGTTAAGGCGATGGAATTTTTCGTTTCAGTAGGTCTTCGACTTCGCTCAGACGGACAAAAATGATTATTTCAGTTTTTTTAATTCGTCTTCGGTAAAGTTCTTAATTTCTTTTTCCTTGGCAAATTTTTCAGCGTTGTAATTTCCTGATTTATTCTTCGGAATTGATAAACTGTCCCAATCGTCTTTTTTTAATTGCTTGGCATAAAAAACAATCTGTCCAACGTGATACGGATAATGCGCCAATTGACGATTAATGGCTTCTATAACGGTATGACCTTCGTTTCGGATATAAATTATTTCAGAAAGCTGTTCTGTTTTTAAACTGTTCAATGTATTCAGAAAACAATCCCAGCCTTTATTCCAAAGAACTATAACTTCCTCTTTTGACTGTAAGTCATTTTCAAATTCTGTATCACGGTTACGCCATTCTTTTTCACCATCGGTCGTTAAGAAATCGGTCCAGCGTGATAACATATTGCCGGAAACGTGTTTTACAATGGTAGCTATACTGTTGCTGTCTTCATTTACGGTGGTAAAAAGCTGCTCCGGTTCCAGTTGTGCCATTGCTTTTTCGCCTAATGTTTTATAATATAGAAATTGTTTTTTAACGCTTTCTAAATAGGAGTTGGTTGCTTCCATGATTGTTTTTTTTTAGCCACGAATTTCACAAATTAAAATTATTAATTGTTTCTTACTGAAATGGAAATTCACAAATACGTGTATCTTTTTTATATAATTTTAATATCATACTTATCTAAAAGACCTTCAATTCCCTGCGTCGAAAATTGTGCTTTTCGCATCGGATTAAATTCAGGGTCGATTTTATAATTATAAGCCGTTCTGAAATCCACAGCGGCTAATTGGGTTTCATTAAAAATGGCACCTTCAAGGTTGCAATGATCAAAAAGCGAACTGGTCAGATTGGTTCCGATAAAAGTAACTTCCCGCACCGAACAATTGATAAATTTGGTTTTCGGCATTTTTTTGTTCGAAAAGATAGCGTAGTCCAAAGCGCTTTCTTCAAAATAAACCTGAAATAAAAAATCATCACATTCACTAAATGCAATTCCCAGGAGTTTACAGTTTTTGAAAGTCACATTTTTTAAACTTGTTCCCGCTAAACTGGTCATGGACAGGTTGCAATCGATAAATTCGCAATCCAAAAAAGTATTGTACGCAAAGTTGCTGTTGGAAAAATCACAGTTTTTAAAGACACAATCTTCAAACTCCCGGTTGTTTATTTTTTTGTCAATATAAATGACTTTGTCGAATGTTTTCTGAATGTGTATTAAACTTTCCATTTTTCTATTGGATAAAAGAATTTTTAACTTGAAAATTGATTAAACCCGACAGGTTTTTAAAACCTGTCGGGTTTGCGTAAGTGACTTAGTCATTAAACAACCCTCTCATCATGGTTTTCAATCCGTAAAAAATTAAAAACATGGCGCTTAAACAAGCTAGAATTCCGATTCCCAAAACCAGATAGTGCCAATTGGTATGCTGATTCATAAATGCATTATAAATCAACGAAGGACCAATAAACAAAAGAGGTAAGGAACCTGTTAGATATTTCACGCCTTTTCCCAGTAATTCTTTATTTGTTGCCATTTTTTTGTTTCAGGTTTGAAGTTTCAGGTTTCAGGTTGCGAACTTTGCGGTTCACTAAAAAACACTTGTTTTATCCTATAAATTATAATTGTCAACTGCTTTTCGTACGCTTCCGTGTTTTTTCAGCAGATCAGACGCTTCTTCATAGGAAACCGGAATTTCTCCCATAATCATCTTTACACCGCGATCGACCAATTTGACATTGCTTAATTGCATATCAACCATTTTGTTGCCTTTTACTTTTCCAAGCTGAATCATGGCTGCAGTCGAAATCATATTCAAAACTAATTTTTGGGCTGTTCCGGCTTTCATTCTGGAACTTCCGGTAACAAATTCCGGTCCAACGACAACGTCAATAGGAAACTGCGCTGTTAAAGACAAAGGGCTTCCGGCATTACAGCTAATAGAACCCGTTACAATATTATTCTGATTACAGCTTTCCAGTCCTCCAATAACATACGGAGTGGTTCCGGAAGCTGCGATGCCTATAACAACATCGTTTTTGTCAATATTATGCGCCTGTAAATCAATCCAGGCTTGTGTGGCATTATCTTCGGCATTTTCTACTGCACGACGAATAGCTGTGTCGCCGCCTGCAATGATTCCGTTAACCAGATCAAATGGAACCCCGAAAGTAGGAGGGCATTCAGAGGCATCCACAACACCCAGGCGTCCTGAGGTTCCGGCGCCGATATAAAATAATCTTCCGCCTAATTTTAATTGGTTTACCACTTGTGCCACAAGGGCTTCAATTTGTGGTAAAGCTTTTTCTACGGCATGCGGAACGGTTTTGTCTTCGTTATTTATATTGGTAAGCAGTTCGTGAACGGACATTTTTTCTAAATGTTCGTATTTGGATGCCTGTTCCGTGGTTTTAGTAAAAGTCATTGTGTTTTTTGGGTTCTAAGTTGCAAGGTCTCAAAGTTACAAAGTTTTAAGGCTTTTAACAACGAAATATGTGGTAAGGACGGAGTTTTTTGCGTGAGGGACAGGAGCTGTCCGCCGCGGCGGAGCGGATAGCCAGACCGCATTTACTAAAGGCACCTGTCAGCGGTTTGTTACATGGCGCCTTTAGTAAATGGGGACACGCCCTGATTACAGGAAAAAGGCGAGAACGATTCCAACTACGATCATGGATACTTTGGCGACATTGAACTTGTGTCCTTCGCTGCTTTCGAAAATAATGGTAGAGGAAATATGAAATAAGATTCCGATCACGATGGCAGTAATCTCGGTGTAATAGTCATTTAAAACAGGCAGATAATCGGATGCGATTGTGCCCAGCGGAGTCATAACGGCAAAGGTAAGCATGAACACAAAAATGGCTTTCTTGTTTAAATTTGCATTGATGAAAAATGTCGTTAAGATAATAGCAATCGGTAAGTGATGGATCGCAATTCCGAGGGCTAAATCGTGGTGATGGCTTACAGGAAAACCTTCCAGAAAAGCGTGGATACATAAACTGATAAAAAGCAGCCACGGAATCTGGGACATTTGTGCATGTCCGTGTACGTGACCGTGTTCGGCTCCTTTAGAGAAAAATTCAAGAATAATCTGAAATAAAATCCCGATCATTATAAAGAGTCCGATATGGTGATTGTGGGATTCGTAAACTTCCGGCAATAAATGCATTACCGTTAAGGATAATAAAAAAGAACCACTGAAAGCAAGTAATAATTTTAGATTGGTTTTGCTCTTCGGTTTTAAAAACAAAGCTACAAGATAACCTAAAAGTACAGAAAATAAGGGTAATAAATAGTTCATTTGTATTTTGTTTAATCGTTGATTCGTTTCATCGGTTAATTGTTTTTTTGTCTAAGCGATTAAACGGTTACACAATTAAACGATTAACCAATTTATTTAAAAATCATGATTAATCGTTCGCTTTCCGTTTTGTGGAATTTTTTGAGTTTGTAATCCCCAAAAATATCTAATAGGAAAATACCCGCTTCGGCCATTAAGTCTTCAAAATCTTTTAGCGTTAGGGCTTTTACTTTTTCGGTGAAATGAAATTGCCTTCCCTGATCTTCAAAGTCTATTTCCTTAATAATATGTCCGTCCTTCAAGTATCTTTTGATTTTAAAATCGATATCATCAACGGTTTTTACTTCTTCAGGCACCAACGTTTCGATCACCTGATTCACGTTCATAAAGTCAATTACGGCAAAACCATATTCGGATAAGCTGTCTTTTATGGCTTTTAGGGTGGTAAGATTGTCTTCATCACTTTCGAAATAGCCAAAACTGGTAAATAAATTGAATATGGCATCAAATTTTTCTTCAAAAGGTTCACGCATATCGTGCACCTTGAAATGAAGTGTCTCGTTACTGTTTTTGCTTGCTTCAGCGATGCTGTTTTCTGATAAATCGGCACCTAAAACATTAAAACCCAATTGGTTTAAATAAATAGAATGGCGACCTTTTCCGCAGGCAAGATCCAGTACTGTTGCTTTTTCGGGCAGGTTCAGGTAATGCGTCAGATTATCCATAAAAATCTGGGCTTCCCTGTAGTTTCTGTCTTTATAAAGAATGTGATAATACGGAGTGTCAAACCATGAAGTAAACCAATTTTCGGTGTTACGTTCCTGATTCGGTGTTGAGGAGTTCGATGCGTCAGACATTTATTCTATTTCAATTAATTCAAAGTCCCGCAAATTTAGTGTATTTTTGCCGAAAAATAACTATTTCGCAACGATACCTCATGAATCGTTGTGTTTAAGGGAAAGTTTTTAATGCAGATTCGGTTTTGATCGGAAATCTGTTTTAATTCAAATAAGAAAATGGAAGAAAATTTTAGAATGATAGCCAAATGTTTTTTTGGTTTTGAAGAAATATTAGAGAATGAATTGCGTGCGCTTGGTGCTCAGGATGTAGAAAAAGGAGTTCGAATGGTAAGCTTTAAAGGCGATAAGGGTTTTATGTACAAAGCCAATTTATCGTTGCGTACTGCCCTTAAAGTTTTAAAACCCATTTACTCTTTCAGAGCCAACAACGAGCAGGCCTTGTACAAAGGAATTTCCGGAGTAAACTGGTCTAAATTGCTGAACGCCAATCAGACTTTTGTAATTGATGCCACCGTGCATTCGACTTATTTTAATCATTCCGAGTTTGTTTCTCAAAAATGTAAAGATGCTATTGTAGACCAGTTCAGAGAAAGAACGGGACAGCGTCCGAGTATTGATAAAGCGTTTCCGGATTTAAGGATTAACGTTCATATTGATAAAGATCAGGTTTCGGTTGCTTTAGATACTTCCGGAAATTCACTGCATCAGCGTGGTTACAGAACAGCCACGAATATTGCGCCGATTAACGAAGTTTTGGCAGCAGGAATTTTATTGTTATCCGGTTGGGAAGGGCAGAGCCATTTTCTTGATCCGATGTGCGGGTCAGGGACTTTTCTGGCAGAGGCAGCCATGATTGCGTGTAATATCCCGGCAAACATCAACCGTAAGGAATTTGCATTCGAGAAATGGAAAGACTGGGATAACGATTTATTTGATGACATTGTAAACAGCCTGATGAAAAAAACAAAGGAATTTCATTATACCATAAAAGGTTTTGATAAAGCGCCAAGTGCCGTAAACAAAGCTAAAGACAATATAAAGAATGCCAATTTGGAGGATTATGTTTCCATTTCTGAAAACAACTTTTTTGAAAGTGAAAAAGCGGTTGAAGGAAAGTTACACATGGTTTTCAATCCGCCTTATGACGAACGTCTGGACATTCACATGGAAGAATTCTACAAAAATATTGGAGATACTTTAAAGAAAAGTTACCCGGGCACTAACGCCTGGTTTATCACGGCCAACCTTGAAGCCCTAAAATTCGTAGGCCTGAAACCTTCCAGAAAAATCAAACTTTTCAACGCAAGTTTAGAAGCGCGTCTGGTTAAGTACGAAATGTACGAGGGAAGTAAGAGAACGAAGTTTCAGGTAAACGAATAGTTACAAAGAGGCAAAGGTTCAAAGGAACAGAGTTTTTTCTTTGTCCCTTTGAACCTTTGTAGCTCTGAACCTTAAAAAAGAAAAAAATGACTAAACTACAAGTAAGAGGATTTTTATATCAATTAGGATGTTTTGCTATTTTGTTTATAGCAGGACGATATTTGGTGGCTAATTACACCGGATTAACGGGACTTTGGATTCCAATGACGGCTTTTATCGCTGCCACTTTGATTTCGCCTAAATTTCAGGCTGTGAAAACCAAGGACGGCGAAAAACTATTTATGAAATGGATTTTTCTAAAAGGAATTAGGGAAATAGGTTCTTAGAGTTTCTCAGAGGTGCTAAGGTGCTTAGATTCTAAGGCTCTAAGGTTTAAAAAAAGCTGCAAACAACAAAATTAAAAGCCACAAATTCATCTTTGAATTTGTGGCTTTTAATTTTATCTTAGTCACTTAGAACCTCAGTACCTTAGCACCTTTTAAAAAAAAACTATTTTTTAGGAGAGACATTCTTCAGTTCCGGAACAATTACTTTTTTCTTGTAAAGCGGAATAAAGTAAGAAACGGTATAATTAAAACCTACTCCGAAATTTCCGTCGTACGTTCTGTTGAAGCCGGGAATATAAAGATTTTCGAAATTACCAGGTTCTTTGTTGCTTACCAGAAGCTTCAACTGAACTCCGAAACCTACGAATACGTTATTAAAGACTTTTGCTTTAAGCCCCATGGCAACTTCAAGCCAGGCCGCTGTAAGTCCATTGTATTTTTCTCCTGAAACAATTGGGGTTTGCTGTCCCCAGTACGGATTTGGATTATAGATCTTGTACGTATTCAATTGCTGGCTAAAAGTACTGAAACCTCCGCGCAGCCCTATCGTGATAAGATTCTCCATGTCCAGCCAGTTCTGATACGTATTGTAATCAAAACCTCCTTTTATGTAGGTTCCTGTGGCTGTTGAGTTTAATCTGTCGTCATCTGTGGTTTTATCCTCAAAACCAAGTTCTGCAGCCAGATAATACTTTTTCGTTAGACGAAAATCTCCCACAAATTCGACGCCTTTATAATCTTTGTCGTAAAAACCGCGTGTCAGTTTGTACAAGTCAACACCAACCCGAAGTCCATATCGATTGGTTTTTGGAAGAATAGTATCTGTGGCAGTTTCCTGACCAGCTGGTTTTTTGATTTCTGATTTTGGTTTTTCCGGAGCAGTTTCTTTTGTTTTGACTGTTTCCTGAGCGTGAACCAAAAACATTGAAAACAATAAAGGAATACTAAAAAAATACTTTAATATGTGTTTCATTTTCGAGTTCAATGTTAGGGTTTATTATAAAAATGTCCTGCATCCAAACTCCGTCACCGGTAGGATCCGTTCTTTGAAAAGCACTTAAATTAAAGATGGTTTTAAAGCCACAAGCTCTGGAAACATAAGAATTCTGACGGGAATAAACGAAATTTATTTCATCAGAATTAACAAGGGAAGCATTCGTACTGCCATAATTGTTAATAAATGTATAGGTTGTTATATCTGTATCCGTCCTGAGCGGAATAGCAATCGAGTCGGCACTGGTTAGGTATTTTGTATCATCAAGGGCACTTTCATTAAAAACAACACTCAGTGCCTGATCCTTTCCGGTTACCCTAAGATTATTTACCCTTTTTCGTAAGGTTGAATTGTTTATATCGTAAAAAGTGATTACTAATCGTGGCGTTGTTGGGGTATCCGGGTCACAAATATCATCTTTCTCGCAACTGGATAAACCAAAAGCAAAAACCAATAAAAATGAGATTATTTTTTTCATGTATAATTTTTGTTATCGAAGTTCTAAAAGTACAACATTTTCAACATGATGTGTTTGCGGAAACATATCTACCGGACGAACGCGTGTTACTTTGTATTTTTCATCCATCAAAGCCAAATCACGTGCCTGTGTAGCCGAATTACAACTTACGTAAACTATTTTTTTAGGAGCAATTTTCAAAATCTGATCAATAACGGCAGCGTGCATACCGTCTCTTGGCGGATCTGTAATAATAACATCCGGTTTGCCATGCTGGGCAATGAAGCTTTCGTTAAATACAACTTTCATATCTCCAACAAAAAACTCGCAATTTGTAATATTATTGCGTTCTGCATTGGCTTTAGCATCTAAAATTGCTTCCGGAACACTTTCTACACCAATTACTTTTTTTGCTTTTTTAGAAACGAACTGTGCAATAGTTCCTGTTCCTGTATATAAATCATAAACCGTTTCATCACCGGAAAGACCTGCGAAGTCACGTGTTATTTTGTATAATTCATAAGCCTGATCGGAGTTGGTCTGGTAAAAAGATTTAGCATTAATACTAAATTTTAAACCTTCCATTTCTTCCAGTATATAATCCCTTCCTTTATACAGTTTAATATTCTGATCGTAAATGGTATCGTTTTGTTTTGAATTTACGACATATTGTAACGAGGTAATTTGAGGGAATTTTTCGTAAAGGTGATCTAAAAGAAGCTCACGATTTTTTTTGTCATTTTCGAAAAACTGAATCAAAACCATTATTTCACCGGTAGAAGCGGTACGAATCATAAAAGTTCGAAGTAAACCGGACTGCTCTCTCGGGTTAAAAAAGGCTAAATTATGTTCGTTTGCAAAATCCCTGATTTCGTTTCTGATTGCATTTGAAGGATCTTCCTGTAAATAACATTTGCTGATGTCTAGAATTTTATCCCACATTTTCGGAATATGAAAACCTAAGGCATTTCTGTTTCCTAGATCTTCAGTGCTATCAATTTCTTTTTCAGTTAACCAACGGCTGTTAGAAAATGAAAATTCCATTTTATTTCGGTAGAAAAACTGCTTTTCTGAACCCAAAATAGTTTCGAATTCAGGAAGTTCAACTTTTCCAATACGCTGCAAATGATTTTTTACTTCGTTTTGTTTATAATACAACTGTTGGCTGTATTTCATGTTTTGCCATTTACATCCTCCACAAACTCCAAAATGATCGCAAATCGGCTCGATGCGATGTTCTGATAATTCATGAAATTTTACGGCTTTACCTTCATAATAGGCTTTTCTCTTTTTAAAAGTCTGTACGTCAACCACATCACCAGGTACTACATTCGGAATAAAGATAATTTTTCCGTCAGGAGCCTTGGCTACGGATACTCCCTTTGCTCCGGCATCAAGAACCTGAATTTGATGAAAGACAACTTTGTCTGTAATTTTTCTTCCCATAGCGCAAAAATAAGGGTTTGTAAACTTTTATAAATTTAATTTTTAAAATATTTTACCATTTTTTTTAATTTGCTAGTTTAATTGAGTTTAAAAGGTAACTTTGTTTTAGCAAAATCCCAAATGCTACATTTTTAACCTATCGTTTTGTTATTTTTTTATGAAGTTGTATCACAATCTTTCACAAATTGGCTTTTTAAAAAAAAGTTATGCCTTCAAATTCCTGTTTGTTGCTTTTATAGGTATACACATCCCATTAATCGGAATTTTATTCTTTGTGCTCTATTTTGATACTGAAATTTCGCCGGCTTCTATTTTAATTTTTTCCCTGATAATGACATTATTGGCTACTTTAGTGACGCTTTTAGTTTTAAAGCAGCTGATAAGACCAATTGCAATTGCTTCAAAATCTTTAGACGATTACAGGAATAACAGAAGATTGTCTGTTTTGCCAACCGAATATCCCGATGAGGCAGGTCTTTTGATGTGTAATATTCAGGAATCAATTTATGAGGCAGAAAGTTATATCAACGAAAAACAGGATTTGATTTATATGCTTTCGCACGATTTAAAGAATTTTGCCGGAAATCCCCAGGGGCTCGCCAATTTAATTATAAGTGAAAATCCATCGGACTCGGTAAAAAATCTGGCGGGATTAATTTGTGAATCCACTAATTTGCAGTTTCGATACATCGAGAATTTTATAAAATTACTGAATGAGCAGGATCAGATTGCCAAAATCAATCAGGAAGTAAGGACTATTGTATTCCCTAATATTCTGCCTTTTATCAACGAGCAGGTAGAACAACGACTGATTGATAAAAATATAAAGCTGTCTCTGAGTTTAGAAGTAAACGAAGCCAGGCTAAGAATCGATGAAGGTTTATTGGTGCAGGTTTTGGTGAATCTGATTAGTAATGCCATTAAATTCTCTTATTTTGACAGTGAAGTCAAAGTTCGGATTTACTTCGAAAAAGAAAAATTAGTGATCACTGTTACTGACAAGGGAATTGGTTTTAACAAAGATCAGATCGAAGAATTATTCAAGAAATTCACGACCATGAGCCGATTAGGTACTGCAAAAGAAGCTTCTACAGGAATTGGTTTATATTTGTGCAAGAAAATCATAGAAAGAAACCGTGGTGAATTAAGTGCTGCCAGTGAAGGAAAAAACAAAGGGGCCGAATTTAAAATAGTTTTTGACCTTTAATCAGGATCTTTTCTTGATAATTTCATAATTGATAATGGTGAAAAAATAGAAGCAGGAATCGGCTGTGATTTTACCCAGGATAATTCCGAAAAAATAATTTCCGCACAAAATCGGCATCCAGTACATACAAAACGGACGGACGACTAAAAAATCTAAAAAGGCCGGATATCCAAATTCCAAAACCAAATTTTTGACAAGCGAAAGAATTTCCTTAAAACTTGTTGCTTTGTTTTGAATCTTATTCTGTAGTGCCATTTTCCTATAAGAAGAAATCAGAATAACACCGTAAAAAGCGAGATATTCTGCAAAAGTAATCAGATAGGCTGTTGTTAATCCGCTGTAAATTCTACTGAAAAAAGAAGTGAGCAGTGCCGCTGTCGTACTTGCCAGTTCAGCATATTTATATCGGTTAAACCATTCCTTGAAATTTGATTTTGTAAGCATTTTTTTAAGGTTCAGAGATGCAAAGTTACAGAGATGCAAAGGTTTTTTTGCAGGAAAATTTTATAAGGACTTTGTTCCTTTTTTTAAGGTTCAGAGATTCAAAGTTACAAAGTTGCAAAGGCTTTTAGTTGGAAAGTATATAAAACTTTGTCCCTGTGCCCCTTTGAACCTTTTTTAAGGTTTTTAGAAGGGAAGTTTATAAAAACTTTGTCCCTCTGCACCTTTGTCCCTTTGAACCTTTTTCATTAGAAAAACCTACCAAAGATGGTGCACGGAAGATTTGATGTATTTTTCATAAATGCTATTCATGGCTGCAATTTTCTCTGAAGTCAGTTTAGGTAAATCATATACCGATACATTAGATAAGACGTGATTTGTTTTTGACGCGCCCGGAATAATACAGCTTATGTCTTCAAAACTCAAAATCCACTGTAAAGCGTAAGGAGCCAGATTGGAAGCTTCAGGAAATAAGGATTTTAATTCCTGTACCGCTTTAAGACCCAATTCATAATCTATTCCTGAAAAGGTCTCGCCTTTATCGAAAGCATCTCCGTTACGATTAAAGTTACGATGGTCCTGTGGATCAAAACTGGTTTTTGAATCAAATAAACCGGTTAAAAGTCCGCTTGCTAAAGGAACTCTGGCAATTATTCCAATGTCTTTCTTTCTGGCTTCAGAGAAAAACAATTGGGAAGGACGCTGACGAAACAAATTGAAAATAATCTGAACCGTAGTGACATTCGAAAATTCGATTGCTTTTAAGGCTTCTTCGACTTTTTCTACGCTCACTCCTAAATTTAAAATTTTTCCCTGCTCTTTTAAACGGTCAAACATTTCGAAAATTTCAGGTCTGTAGAAAACTTCAGTAGGAGGACAGTGCAGCTGAATCAGATCAATCGTTTCCAGTCCCATTCTTTTCAGGCTGTCTTCCACAAATTGCTGAAGCACTTTAGGCTGATATCCTTCATTGACGTGTGGATTAATATGGCGCCCGCATTTTGTAGCGACATAAATACGTTCAGAGCGGGAACGAACCACTCTTCCGACAGCAGTTTCACTTAGTCCATTTTCATAAACATCGGCGGTATCAATAAAATTAACACCATTGTCAATAGCAGTATTTAGAAGTTCGTCAGCAGTTTTATTGTCAAAAGCAGAGCCCCATTTTCCTCCAACTTGCCAGGTGCCAAGGGAGATTTCTGAGATATTAAAATTGGTTTTGCCTAGTTTACGGTAGTTCATTTTTTTTTTTTTAAGTTGCAAAGGTTCAGAGGTTCAAAGGTGGTGGTAGTAAATTTAGAAAAACTTTGTACCTCTGAACCTTTGCCGCTTTGTACCTTAATTTTTCAATCAAATAAATCAGAAGAAAGATAACGATCGCCACGGTCGCATATAATGGCTACGATAACTCCGGATTCCAGCTGTTCTGCGATTTTTAGGGCTACGGCAACGGAGCCTCCGCTGCTCATTCCTGCAAAAACACCTTCTTCAAGGGCTAAACGTTTGGTCATTTTGCGGGCTTCTTCTTCGCTGATGTCAATAACAGTATCTACTTTTGAAGCATCGAAGATTTTAGGCAAATATTCCTTTGGCCATTTTCTGATTCCGGGAATTTGAGAGCCGTCGCTGGGCTGTGCGCCTACAATCTGAATATTTGGATTTTTTTCTTTCAGGTACGTCGAAGTTCCGATAATCGTTCCCGTGGTTCCCATGGCTGAAACAAAGTGAGTTACAGTTCCCTCGGTATCGTTCCAGATTTCAGGCCCTGTCGTTTTATAATGCGCTTTCCAGTTATCATCATTCGCAAACTGATTTAACATCAGATAACCGCCTTCAGCGACTTTTTTGTCGGCATAGTCACGTGAACCGATGATTCCTTCGCTGGCGGGCGTTAAAATAACGGTAGCGCCATAAGCACGCATGGTCTGGGTTCGTTCTTTTGTAGAATCTTCAGGTAACACCAGTTCTATTTCGATTTGAAACAACTGGGCAATCATTGCAAGGGCAATTCCGGTATTACCACTGGTCGCTTCAATAAGTTTATCTCCTTTTATGATATCGCCTCTTTCCAGAGCCGACGCAATCATATTATAAGCGGCTCTGTCTTTGACACTTCCTCCCGGATTATTTCCTTCAAGCTTCAGTAAAAGTTTTACGTTTTTATTTTTTACCAAATGGACTGTTTCCATCAATGGCGTATTTCCAATTAGGTTTAGCAGTTTCTGTGGACCCATATTATTTTTTTTCTTTTATTTTAACTTCCGTAGTGGTGGTATTGAGTACAATAGAATCTTCCGGAATCGATTTGGTAATCCAGGCATTTCCACCTACAATACTGTTTTTACCAATAACGGTTTCTCCTCCCAAAATGGTTGCATTCGCATAAATGCAGACATTTTTCTCAACGGTAGGATGTCGTTTTGCGTTTTTCATGTCTTTACTCACGCTCAAAGCGCCTAAAGTAACACCCTGATAAATTTTTACATGCTTTTCGATTACGGTAGTTTCACCAATTACAATTCCGGTAGCGTGATCAATAAAAAAGGGGGAAGCAATTTTTGCACCTGCGTGAATGTCGGTTCCTGTAATCCGATGGGCATATTCGCTCATTAATCTCGAAAAAAGTAATAAATCCAGCAGATATAATTCGTGGCTTAATCTGTAAATCGCAATGGCGTAAAAACCGGGATATCCTAAATAAACTTCATTGATACTGTTGGAGGCCGGATCATTTTCCAGAATATATGCGGCATCCTGATTTAGCTTTTCCAAAACACCGGGCAATTTTTCAAGGAAGCGGTCCCAGATAGATTCACATAAGTTTTCAGGCTTATTGCAGGCCATAACTGCAATTTCCTTAAATCGTATTTCGAGTTCATCGATGCTTTCATCTAAAGCCGCATTCGAATCAAAAAGGGTATAAAAAAGCTTTTCGGTAAAATCTTCGGTTTTAGTTTTGATTCCGTAGTTTATATTGGAATGGCTTTTTAAAGCTTTTATATTTTGTATGATAAGATCTTTTGACACAATTGTAAAATTGAATGAATGTTTTGAAGCGTTAAAAGTAAGGTGTTTTTTGTAAATAAAGGCACGATTTCCTTAAAGAAATTTTGTTTTGTGAATTGTATTTGTGATAAATAAAAGAATTATAAACAGAAATAATTTATATGATTCATAAGAAGTTAAATGCTTAAATTAGCGGGTAAAATATATCCCAAATGAAAAATAATCCGACTTTTAAAAGCGCTATTTCTAACCTGTCTTTTCCTGCAAAAGAAAAAATTTCAGGAAAATCTATTCATGATCCTATTTTGGGACTTATTATTGAAGATCATCCCTCTTTTTGCGATGCCGATTTTATTGCTGTGAAAGAATTAAATGCGTATCGTCAGAAATACATTTCAAACTATTTATCTACAGAAATCGGGGCACTTTCTGAGCTTGAAAAAAATGTTGTAGCGTCTCTTAAGGAAGATAAATCAATTGTTAGTATTTTGGAAGATGAAGAAGAAACCAGGAATTTTGGGCAAAAAATAGCCGATAAAGTGGCTGATTTTGGCGGAAGCTGGACTTTTATAATTTCATTTTTGCTTTTTATCGTCATCTGGATTAGTGCTAATATTTTGATATTGGTAAATAAAGGTTTTGATCCTTATCCTTTTATTCTGCTGAACTTGATTTTATCCTGTATTGCTGCATTGCAGGCTCCGGTCATTATGATGAGTCAGAATCGTCAGGAAGAAAAAGACCGTACGCGTGCTAAAAAAGATTATATGATTAACTTAAAATCGGAATTGGAAATCAGGATGATTCACGACAAAATAGATCATTTGATTATGCACCAGCAGCAGGAATTAATCGAAATTCAGAAAGTACAAATCGAAATGATGAACGACATTCTGAATCAGATCAAAAAATGATTTTAGCAATACAGCCCGGATTTATAGTAATAGAAAATCTGCATTATCTGCTAAATCTGCGTGAAAAAAACAGTCAAAGATTTACAAAAAAAATCTAAGCGAATCTGTGTAATCTGTGGCAAAAAAAAAGAACCGTACAAAAATTAAAAGTGTTTGTACCAATATCCGGCGATCATGAAAATAACATTTATGATTCCGGAAATCCAAAGTACTTTTGTATAATTTTTGGATTCGTCTAAAAAGTATAAAACGACAAAACCCAGAAAAATTAGCGTAGAATAAAGAGCCGGATACATTTGGAAAGCAGCTGAAAACTGACCCTGAAAAAGTAAGAATAACGCGCGCTGAAAACCACATCCGAGACACTCGATTCCGAACAGTGTTTTGAATAAACAGGGCAGCATAAATTTCTCTACATTCACGAGTGATAATTTTTACAATTTTACGAAAAAAAGACGAGAACAATTCAGGAAGGTAAGAAGTACTATTTTAAAGTTTCTTACTTTTGGATCCTTAGACTTAAAAATATGAAAGCTTTTAAAATTATAATAATGATACTTGCCATTGCCGTGGCCTTATATGAACAGGTATCGCCAGAAAAAAATATCTATATTATGTTAATTGCAATTGCAGTTTTCATGTATGGAATGATGCAGTTGAGTGCAAAAACACCGAGTAAGAATCAAGATAAAGAAGAAGAAGATGTTAACTAAAGGTGATAAGGTTTCCGTGCTGGATGAAGCCATCAACGGAGTAGTGGTTTCCGTTAAAAACAAGGAGGTTTTGATTGAAACTGAAGACGGATTTATGATGACATTTTTTGTCAATGAATTGATTAAAATTCAGGATTCCAGCAATTTAATGAATTCTATTAAAAGAATAGATTTAGATCAGGTTACAAAAGAGAAAACAGAACCAAAACCGAGGAGTTTTGTAAAAGAGCGCAAAGATAAACGCGAAATTTCGGCTCCTGAGTTTGATTTGCATATCGAAAAACTGGTTCCGAACAAACGCGGAATGTCGAATTATGATATTTTAACTTTACAGACCGAAACAGCAAAAAGGCATATTGAATTTGCCATCAGAAATCGTATTCCAAAGATTGTTTTTATTCATGGCGTTGGTGAAGGAATTCTAAAAGCGGAACTTGACTTTTTACTGGGCCGTTATGACGGAATTGATTTTCAGGATGCCAATTATCAAAAATATGGCTTGGGAGCCACAGAAGTTTATTTCAGGCAAAACATTAAATAAGAGATTTTTGCTACCCCGAACAGTTCCGTTTAAAGCATAAAAAAACATCCGTTTTCAAAACTAATTTCAATTATAAATTAGAATGAAAACGGGTATTTTTTTTGTAGGAATAAAGCGCTTTTTTAACTTCTGAAGACCTGAAATTAAAACGGTTTAATTTGTCGTTTTGGTATAGATGTCACCCAATACGTAACTGGTACCTAAATTAACAGTATTTGTTGTTTTTTGCAGCTTAGTATTTCTAAGTCTGATAGTATGTTTAAATGTATTTGCCACATCGGTTGTAGTGGTTACTTCAATAATTCCGCTTTCATTGGCTACACCTGCAACTCCCGCCCAGGTTTCTTTTAATACTGCTGTGGATGGTGGCGTTGCCGTACAAAAATAACTATCACTAAGAGCACTACCGGTATAAACCTTAAATAAAAGTTTGTTTACAGTCGTACCTATTAATCCTGTTCGTGGAGCATTTGCCGGAGTGACAACATTCTGAATTAAGGCAGGGTCAATATTGTCAATTGTCATAGCCGAATTATCATTGTACGTGTAAACTTGTCCTCCACTTGCACATTGTTTAACTTCTTTAGTGAAAGTAAAATTCAGTTTGTCAGCATCTCCTAAAATCGTTACAAAATCACCAAAAATAACCTGAGGCTGCGTAACATCTAAGCTGGGTATTGAATACGTAACATTTTTAATAACAATATTATGCGTATATCCCTTAATTGTAATAGCGCCGGTAGTTGGGTTTGGGTCAGGTTGTGCCGTAGTAGTAATTTCAATCGTTCCCGATTTTGCATACCATTCATTAATGATATTAGGGGTTGTCGGTGGGATCAGGCTGCAAATATTAGTTTTAGCCACAGCTCCGTCATAACCTCTATAAACAAGTCTGAAACTACTATTGTCAATACTGAATTTGTTAGGAACTCCTACTGGGGTCGGTTCGTTTTTGAGCGTTCCCGGTGCCAGTTGTAACAGCAATGATTCCTGGCTTTTTAGTTTGAAAATTAGTTGATTGGTTGTAAGGTCACAAACGTCAGAGGTAACATCTTTAAAGTCTACGGTCTCAACAGTTATATCACCATCATCACAGCCATTTAATAAGAGTGCGAATAACAGAAGGCATGCATATTTTCTCATCATAATTTTATTTGGGTCAAAAATAGTGAAAAATTTCGCAATTGATATTTAAGAATTCACAATTGATATTTCATAACTTTGCCGTAATGAAAAAAGTATATCTCGATAACGCCTCTACAACTGCCCTGCGTCCTGAAGTGATTCAGGAAATTACAAAAGTGATGACAGAGGATTTTGGTAATCCTTCTTCTACCCATAGTTTTGGCCGAAACGGGAAGACTATTTTAGAACTTTCCAGAAAAAGCATTGCGAAACATTTAAACTGTACGGCACAGGAAATTATTTTTACTTCCGGCGGCACAGAGGCTGATAACTGGATTCTTCGCTCGGCCGTAGAAGATCTTAAAGTACAACGTATTATAACTGCGAAAACAGAGCATCATGCTGTTTTGTACAGTGTTCTGGCTTTACAATCCGATTATAATATTCAGGTGGACTATGTAAATATATACCCTGACGGCACAATCGATTTAACACATTTGTCGAATTTGCTGGCTCAGGAGAAAAAAACAATTGTGAGTTTAATGCATGTAAATAACGAAACCGGAACTATTCTGGACCTGGACAGGGTCGCTGTTATTTGCAGGCAGTATAATGCCTTGTTTCATTCTGATACGGTACAATCTGTTGGGAAAACAGAAATTGACCTGCAAAAGACCTCCGTTGACTTTATTGTAGCCAGTGCGCATAAGTTTCACGGGCCAAAAGGAGTCGGTTTTGCTTTTATTCGAAAAAATACAGGTTTGCAGCCGCTCATATTTGGCGGTGAGCAGGAAAAAGGACTTCGCGCAGGAACTGAAGCGGTTCATCAAATTGCCGGAATGGCAAAAGCATTATCACTTTCGTATGAAAACCTGGACGAGGAAAGAAACTACATTTCGGACTTGAAAATATACCTTATCGATCAGCTTGGAATTCATTTTCCGGGTTTTAGAATTAACGGTAAAAAAGAGGACTTTTACAATATCATCAATATCATTCTTCCTTTTTCTTCAGATAAAACTTCAATGCTTTTGTTTAGCCTGGATATGAAAGGAATAGCGGTTTCGAGAGGAAGCGCCTGTCAGTCCGGAAGTATAAAACCTTCGCATGTTTTAAAAGAAATGCTTTCAGAGGAGGATTTGAAATTGCCCAATCTTCGAATTTCATTCAGTCATTACAACACCAAAGAAGATATCGACTGGCTCGTGGAAAGTTTGAAAATGGTTTAGTTTTTTTTTGAGGTTCAAAGGTTCAAAGGTGCAGAGTGGCAAAGGTTCTGAGGTTGAAATCCAAATTCCAATGGGTTGAACCTGAAACTTGAAACTTTAAACCTGAAACAAAAAACTTACTTGCGAATCACTTTCACTTGGGAATCATTCGTTAACTTGATGATAGTAGATGGTTTTCCGGCGACTTTATCCTGATTTAATTTCACTACATAGTCAACACCTTTTACAATTTCGGGACTGATATCCTTGAAGGCGATAGGAGTGGGCTGGCCTGAAATATTTGCTGAAGTGGAAACCAGTGGCTTTTTCATTCGTTCCAGTAATTTGAAACAAAAAGGTTCTTTTACCAGACGTATTCCAAGCGAATTATCGGCTGCAATGATATTTGGAGCCACATTTCTGGGTTCGTCTAAAATTAATGTAGTTGGTTTTTCGGATAAATCCAAAAGCTGCCAGGCGACTTCAGGGATGTTTTTGAAGACGTTGTACATCATTTTTTCACCATTCATCAATACAATCATGCTTTGTGTTTTCGCACGTTGTTTAAGTTTGTATATTTTGGCAACAGCTTCAGGGTTGGTAGCGTCACAACCAATTCCCCAAACTGTATCTGTAGGGTAAAGAATGATTCCGCCTTCTTTGATAACTTCGTAAGCATTGATTATTTCCTGATTGATATCCTGACTCATAATAGAAGAATTTTACTTAATAACAACTTGATAATTGGGTAGTTTTAAGATGTTAGTTTATTTATAATGGCAACAATTTTTTCCAGATCAATGGTAGGAAGTCCAACATATAAAGGAAGACACACTACTCTTGAAGCTATAGATTCCGATACCGGCATCTCAGCACCATTTGTATAGGTAATCGTATTTAAAGAAGGATAAAAATAGCGTCTTGGCTGTATGTTTTCCTTTGCCAGCGCTTCCTGAACTTTCAGTAAAATGGCTTCAGATTCAAAAACCAAAGGATAATAACTGTAATTCCACTCGGTATTTTCCCTTATTTTTATGTTTTTAAGATTATTGAAATTCAAATGGTTATTGTAAAAATCAGTTACCTTTTTTCTTTCCGCAATAATATGTTCCATATACGGAAAAAGAGCCAGTCCCATCGCCGATTGCAGTTCTGAAATTTTAGCATTGATGCCAAGTCCGTGAAATGCCAAAGGGCCGTTATGTCCAAAATTATGACTATAAAACAACTGATCTTGTATTTTTTTATCCGTACAGAACATGGCACCACCTTCTCCGGTATGAAACAATTTCGTGGCGTGAAAGCTGCAGGTGCTTACATCCCCAAATTGAAATATCGATTCGTTATTGTAAGTAACCCCAAAACAATGTGCGGCATCATAAATCACTTTCAGATTGTATTTTTTGGCGATCGCTGCGATAGCTTCAATAGCACATGGATTCCCGAAAACGTGAGTCGCCAGAATTGCCGTTGTTTTTGAAGTAATGGCAGCTTCAATTTTGGTTTCGTCTATTGTCAGGTAATCCGGATTGATATCCACAAAAACGGGTGTGCAGTTTTCCCATACAATGGCAGCCGAAGTGGCCACATAGGAAAAAGGAGTCGTGATTATTTCTCCGCCTTTGCCAAATAGTTTTAAGGCAATTTGTAAAGGTATGGTACCGTTATTAGTAATAGTAATATGAGGAACATTCAGATAATTTTTAAGTTTATCTTCCAATTCTATTGTCAGTTCACCGCGATTTGTGAGCCAAACTTTATCCCATGCCCGTTTTACATAAGAATTGTATTCTTCTTGCGGAGGTAGAAAAGTTTTGGTTACTGGAATCATTTAATTATGTATTTAGTAAGTTTAATTAACCTTTAAGGGTAAACTATTGTTATATTTGCGGGGTAAAAATAACAAAAGAATGCTGATTTATTGGCATAAGCGGGAATTATAAAAAGCAGAGCAATTATTTGGGATGCCTGATGCTTTGAAAAACAAGATTTTAGGAATAGTTTTCGCTCGATAAAATAAATACCTTTCCTTTTGAATTTTTATAAAATTAAGAGATACAATAAAAACAAAATAAATTTAGGGATACTATGGAAATCAACACTTTTTTGCAAAATTTTGCAGATCTTTTAGATGATACAGATGCAACATTAATAAAACAAGAAACTGTTTTTAGAGATTTGGAAGAATGGGATTCACTGACAGCTTTGTCACTGATTGCTATGGCTGATGAAGAATATGCAGTAAAATTAACAGGAGATGATATTAAATCTTCGAATTCATTAAATGATATCTTCGAAATAATAAAAAATAAAGGGTAATTGAATGGCTACTTTTTCAGTAAATAATATTGCAATAAAAGGTATATCGTGTTGCGTTCCAAAAAATCTGGAACGCAATATTGATTTAGATATATTGACACAGGAAGAAATTCAGAGATTTATTGATGCAACCGGAGTAGAGGAAAGACGGATTGCAACTAAGGAAATCTGTACTTCTGATTTGTGCGCTGAAGCTGCTGAAAAATTAATCAAAGACCTGAACTGGCAAAAAGACGAAATAGAAATTTTAGTTTTTGTTTCTCAAACTGCCGATTATATTTTACCGGTTTCTGCGGCTATACTTCAGGACAGATTAGGATTATCTACCAACTGTATGGCTTTTGATGTTCCCTTGGGATGTTCAGGATATGTTTACGGAATGTCAATAATAGCGGGTATGATGAAAGCAACCGGTTTAAAAAAAGGATTGCTTCTGGCCGGAGATACGAGCAGCAAACTTCTTTCTAAATCGGATAAAAGTACAGTTCCGCTTTTTGGAGACGGAGGCAGTGCCACTGCATTTGAATTTGATGAAGATGCGGCGGATTTATTTTTTGACTTAGGTACCGATGGTTCAGGTTACAAAACCATAATTGTAAATGACGGTGGGTCCAGAAACAGAATCAATGCTGATTCATTGACGTATCAGACTATTTCACCAGGAATCGAAAGAAATGCGTGCCAGTTGATCCTGGATGGAATGGACGTTTTTAGCTTCGGAATATCGCAAGCCCCGAAAACGGTCAATAAACTGATTGAAAAATTTGAGATTGATAAGGAAACAATCGATCATTTTGTATTTCATCAGGCCAATTTAATGATGAATAAAATGATCGTTAAAAAATTAAAATTACCGGTCGAAAAAGTGCCCTATTCCCTAAAAGAATTTGGAAATACTTCTTCTACAACCATTCCGTTAACTATCGTAGCAGCCATAAAAGACAAGCTGAACAACGCTGCTCAGGATTTAATCCTTTGCGGATTCGGAGTAGGTTTATCCTGGGGAACAGCAAAAATAACACTGAATAATGCTGTAATTTCAGATTTAATTGAACTATGATAAAAAATTTAAATTACATAGATGAAACCGTTTTTCAAAAAGAAAAATCTTTGTTTTTTAAGGAATCATGGATATTAGTTGCGCATAAAAATGAATTAGCAAACAACAATGATTTTGTTACTTTAGAATATTTTGGAAATAAAATATTTGTCCAAAACTATAATGGTACCCTGAAATCTTTTCAGAATGTTTGTTTACACCGATTTAATACGATTCATGAAGAACCTTATGGAAACAGGGTTTCTTCCTGTTTATACCATAACTGGACGTATGGAAAAAAAGGAAACGTAATCGGATTAATGTGTCGAAATTCATTCGAGAAAGACGATATCAATGCATTGAGGTTAAAAGAATATGAAATTGATTATTGCGGTGATTTTGTTTTTATAAAATTAAACGATGAGCTGGACAGGAGTTTAAGCGATTATTTAGGAAACGTATTCAGTCCCTTAGCAGAAATCAGCCAGCATTTTGGGGCAAAAACCATCGATTATACCATTGAACATAAAGTCAACTGGAAACTTTTGGTAGAAAATGTACTGGAATGTTATCACTGTACTTCCGTTCATGAAAATTCATTTGCAAAAATGGGTTTTGGATCGGTCGCTCCCGAAAAATTTGATTTTTTTGAGGCGCACAGCTGGTGTGAATTTCCAAAAGGAGAAGATATCAAACCAAATAAAATCATAGAAAAAACATTAGCCGACAGAACTTTCAAAACACAGGGATATTTGCATTTTTACAGTTATCCCAATGCATTTATAAGTTCAGTAGAAGGAAAAGGATTTTATTTTGGATTCATGTTTCCGGAATCACCTTCAAAAACCAATTTAAGAGTGCGTTATTTCGCTCCTAAATTTGAAAAAGAACCAAGCGAATCACAACAGAATATTATTGATTTCATTAACAACAGTTCCAACGAATCGTTGGATTTGGTTTTGAATGAAGACAAAAAAATAGTCGAAAATATTCAGACCAATCTGGTCCATTTTAAAGACAGTTCACCCATGTTTGGTGATGAAGAGTTCAGGATTTTAAAATTCTATGACTATTTTAATAAAAAAGAATTAAACGATATATAATGAATCCATTTGATTTATCAGGAAAAAAAATACTAGTAACGGGAGCTTCTTCGGGCATTGGTTACGAAACTTGTCTGGCCATTACAAGACAGGGAGGAACCTTTATAGCGATCGCCAGACGCCGGGATTTTCTCGAAAAATTAATTGAAGAATGCGGAAGTGAAAATAGTTTTATCGCAGCCGATTTATCTAAAATGGAAGATATTAAGGCTATTGTAGATACTATCGAAAATATTGACGGCATTGTGCATTCTGCAGGAATTGTATCCTTAGCCCCGGTTAAGTTCTATACGGAAGACCTAATGAACGAAATGAGATCCATAAATTTTGACTCGATTGTATATCTTGTAAACCTGATTTTCAAAAAGAAAAAAATAAACAAAGGAAGTTCCATTGTTTTGGTTTCGTCGATTGCAGGTTTGTTCGGAATGAAAGGAAACGGAATTTATGCCGCAGGAAAAGGGGCCTTAATTGCGATTTCAAAAGTTTGGGCAAGCGAATTTTCCAACAGTAAAATTCGTGTAAATTGTGTTTCGCCGGGAATGGTAAAAACAGAAATAACAGCAAGATCTATTGAAGATTTATCTTTGGAAGTCATTCAGCAAGATGAAAAAAAATATCCTTTAGGCTATGGTGACCCCGTTCAGGTGGCGAATCCGATTGTGTTTTTATTGGCTGAAGCCAGCAGCTGGATCACGGGACAGAATATAGTTTTAGACGGAGGAAGAACTTCAACGATATAAATTACAATGAAAGCCAATATAAAAGCCATTTCGTATTATTTACCTGAATCAGTTTTATCCAATGATCTGATCCATCAGGAATTTCCGGAATGGGGTATTGAAAAAATCAGTACAAAAACGGGAATCAATGCGCGTCATATAAGTGCCAAAGACGAGTTTTCATCCGATATGGCGGTTAAGGCTGCCGAAAAATTATTCGCGGAGCATAATATCGACAAATCAGAAATTGATTTTTTATTGTTTTGCACACAGAGCCCCGATTATTTTTTGCCAACAACAGCCTGTATCATTCAGGAAAAATTAGGTCTGGAAACGACAATTGGCGCATTGGATTTTAACTTAGGATGTTCCGGTTTTGTGTATGGTTTAAGTTTGGCCAAAGGATTGATTGCGGGAGAAATGGCGAAAAATGTTTTGCTGATCACTTCAGAAACCTACTCGAAATTTATTCATCCCAAAGATAAAAGCAATAAAACCATTTTTGGAGATGCCGCTGCAGCAACACTTATTACGAGTGAAAACGGATTTTGTACGCTGGGCAACTTTATTTTTGGAACAGACGGTAAAGGTGCTGAAAACCTGATTGTAAAACAGGGTGGAATGCGTTTTCCGGTTTCCGATCAAAATGAAGATATCGTTGATGAATTTGGGAATGTCCGAAATGATAAAAACCTGTTTATGAATGGCGCTGAAATCTTTAATTTCACAGGTGAATTTGTTCCAAAACTGACAGAAGCCATTTTAGAAAAGTCCAATTTAGCCAAGGAAGATATTGATTTGTTTGTTTTTCATCAGGCAAATAAATACATGCTGAATCATTTAAGGAAAAAAATAAAAATCCCGGAAGAGAAATTCTTTATCGCGATGGAAGATTGCGGAAATACAGTTTCCTCAACCATTCCGATCGCCTTATATGAAGCGCAGAAGCAGGGAAAAGTAGCTGACAGCAAAAACTTAATACTGGCAGGATTTGGTGTCGGATATTCCTGGGCAGCCTGTAATTTAATAGTAGAATAATGAAGAATTTAATCATAATAGGAGCAAGAGGTTTCGGACGTGAGGTCTATGATCTTGCCGTACAATGTGCCGGATTTAATATAGAATACGTTATAAAGGGTTTTTTAGATGATAAATCAGATGCTTTAGCGGGTTTCGAAAATTATCCTGAAATTATTTCATCTGTCGAAGATTATGAAATTGTAGAAAATGATGTTTTCGTGTGTGCCTTAGGAAGTATCAAATGGAAAAAACATTATACCGAGCTAATTCTGAATAAGGGAGCTCAGTTTATTAATTTAATTCATCCAACAACAGCTTTGAATACAAATGCTGTTGTAGGTACCGGTCTGATTGTTTTCATGAATTCCAATATCAGTAACGATTGTACTATTGGCGATTTTGTGACCATACAAGGTTATGTAGGTTTAGGCCATGATACGAGAATCGATAAATGGTCGCATCTCAGCGCTTATAGTTTTACGGGAGGTTTCGTAGTATTAGAAGAAGAAGTGCTCTTAAATACCAGAGCTACGGTGTTGCCGCATGTAATTGTCCGTAAAGGAGCTACAGTCGGGGCGTCGAGTCTGGTTATTAAAAATGTAAAAGAAGGAATAACTGTTTTTGGCGTTCCTGCTAAAAAACTGGAGTTCTAATTTTTTTTGTGAAAATTGAAAAGTAAAAAGTAAAACTATATAAATTAGGGGCTCTGTTATTGCAACAGAGCCTTTATTTTATAATTTAGTTTTTCAAAAAACGAAGCATCTTTAGATCGGATCTTTAAGATCTGCTTGTTTAATATTTTTTGAACATCAGAATCAAAATAGGTTTTCAGTTGGGTAAGGAAATTAATCATGATTACCCTTTGCTCGGCATCCTTTTTCGAAGACCAGTACGAGGTGTTGTGAATACGGTAGACAGACATCAGTTTGTCCATGTATTTTATTTTTCCATGCTGCGCATTAAGCATATGCAGAAAGTAATCGCCAATAGGAGCTTCACTGAAATACTTTGGCAATTCGCCAAAAAGATTGTTGCGATAAACGACACTTGGCGTGTGAATATAATTGTTTTTGGCAAGATCCTTAATCGTGGAAACCTCCGGAATTCTCTTCCTCGGATTGTCTTCTTTCATTTCCGTATCGGTCAGTAGATACACATTATGAAAGCAAATACTAAAATCGGGATTGGCTTCTAAAAATTCAACCTGTAGACTCAGTTTCTGATCGTCACACCAGTAATCATCCCCTTCGCATAAAGCGATATATTTTCCCGAAGCTTTCTCAAGAGCAGCAACAGAATTCGGCATCATTCCCAGATTAATTTCATTATTGTAGTACTTTACCTTGTGTCCGTTAGGATTACTGGCGATTGTTTCTTTAATAATGGCATCTGTGTCATCTGTTGAATTGTCATTAGAAATCACAAGTTCAAACTCAAAATCAGTATTCTGAGACAAGATGCTTTCTATTGCCTGCTTAATATATCCGGAGTGATTATAGGTAATCATTACAACACTTACAAACATCGTATTCAAGTTATTTTTTATTAAAAAGTTGTTTTACATCTTCGGTCATTCTGCTTTTTTCATTCATAACAAACGTTCTGAAAGCTGAAAATTCCTGAAAAACTTCTTCATAATTATTCATGGTATGATTAATTAATTCAATTACTTTTTCAGGTTGCCTGTCATCGGCATGCAGTTTGTATTTTTCGGGTATTCCCAAATCTTCTTTAAATGCCGAAGTACCATCACGGCCTGTTAGCAAACAAACGCCTGAAACGAGTCCTTCTCTCGGAATTTTATCACGGCCGGGAAAATAACCAAAATCAATATGAAGCTTGGTTTTACGTAAAGTATCTCTCATTTCCTCTCTCGTCATGCCGGACAATGGTGTCCATTGGTATTGAGGAAGAAGTTCCATGTATTTTTCGATCTTATCCAGTCCTTTTTTAGGATTGTAGGTAATGATGTTTTCTTTTGTGAATGTCTCAGGAAGGTTGTCAAAGAAAAGTTCCGTCACATAATCACATAAGTAAGCGATTTCATTGTCCAGTTTTTTGGTCAGTAAAAACTCTTTTGTTCTTTGAGACTGATACCAGTGTGTTACCGTTTTATTAGGCTCAAAACGATATTCAGTATGTTTATAAGGAACAAAAATCTTTCTGATCCAGTTTTTTTTCTTTTCTCTGCTGTTCATTAAAACCTCATAAAAATCAAGGCTTAACCACCATACTTTTTTCTCCGACAAAGGATATTTGGCAATAAGATTGGTCATTGATTCCGGTATGATAATAACATTATCAAGGCTGTCTTTTATTCTTCTTACATACGGAACATTGTAATTTTTGTAAAAAGGATGAACAGGGTCTTTTTTGTATTTGGTGTATAACATTTTTGCATTATATCCCAGTGAATTAAGAATGTAACCCAATTGATGTAATGCTTCCGGCCCTCCGGTAGCTTTTTTGGGAGGACAGATGATATATATATTTTGTGACATAGTTATTTGGAGATATTATTATAAACTACATTTTTAATCCAGCCCTCTAAAGTGTATTTATTAAAAATTTCTTCAGGTATTTTTTGATATTCTTTTTCGAAAAAGGAAACCGGGATATCAGGATTTTTTTCATCAATCACCAAAATGTTATTCGGATTGTAAAAATCGTAATTTACAATATCTGAATTGGTAGTGATTAACTTTTTCTGAAGCCCGATGCTTTCAAATACGCGGAAGGTTAATCCAATTTGTTTTTTTCGGTTAATATCAAGTAAAACCTGAGAGCGGCTTATGTATTCATTTATTTCTGATAAAGGAATATGATTGGTAATAAATTCAATCGTTGACGTCCTTCTCTGAAACTTTTTGTTATACACAAATATCTTATGCGTAATATTTTTTGCTTTTAAATCAGTGGCAATTTTAGAGAGAATGGAAAGCCTTTTATCCTTTGATATGATGTTGAAAACTTGATATTCAAATGGTTTTTCGTTTCTGACACAGGTCGAATTGTAAATCCAATTGGTACCGAATTTTAAATTATATTTTCTGCAGTCTTCTTTCTCAAAAGAAAAAACTTCATCAAAATGCGGAATAACCCGAATTATCTTAGGACAGCGATGTGTGTTGTCGTTAAAATAAGCGATAGTTTTTTTTCCGTATTTTTTTAATTCCGCAACACTCTTCGGATCGATAAAATCTCCTTTAATCACTACGATTACATCCTGTATTTTATCAATTTCTTTTAGGTTTTCAATTATTTTTTTACCGAAATACATGGTCTTAAGGTTTTTCTTAAGGAATGTCTTCAGGAAAAAATTATAAGCTCTGTAAAGTATACTCGAGTATTTATACTCGTATTTATTAAAATTAATGTGGTGTACATTATGGCCCTGTTGTTCTAAGGCAGTAGCGATATGATTATTGAATCCCCAATTATCAAGGCTTATTAAGGTTATGTGCATAATGTGAATTTGTTGAAACGACGACGCGAAATTAAGAAAAATTTAACAATAAAAGGTGGATTGTGATTTTGTTTGGAATTTTTATTTTGCTTCGATTTTATAAACACAAAAACCGCACCATTATTGCAGTATTTTTAGTATAATATTTTTTTGTAAATATTAAAATATTCGGCAGCCGATGTATCCCAGTTAAAACTGGCAGCTCTTTTTTTAAGGAGAGTTTCTTTTTCGGTTTTATTGTTTTCATGCTCTTCTAAACCTGTAAACAAAACTTCTTTCATGTATTCCGGATCAAAATTGGTCCAGTAATTCGATTCGCTTCCGCCAATTTCAGGAAGTGAAGTCCGGTCTGATAAAAATGTAGGCTTTCCAAAACTCATAGCTTCAATAGGAGGAAGGCCAAAACCTTCCCGAATCGATGGAAAAAGAAAAGCAGTACAGTTTTTCATATAAAATTGCTTGCCTTCATCAGATACTTTTCCTGTTAGAAAAACCTGATTCGATAAGCCATTATCCACAATCATTTTTTTAATCTTTTCGCCGTATTTTTTGTTATCGTTTCCGGATATAATTAAGTTGAAATCTTTAATAAATTTCATCATGGTAATTATAGACTCATAATTTTTTCGCTCTATAAAATCCCCAATAGTGTAGAAAAAAGGTTTGTCTACAGGAACATTGGGCACATAGGCAGCAGTATTTAACAGCGTAGAAATTGGATTACCATTATAAATAACATACTCGGAAACATTCGGCACATCAAAAAAAGCATGGGTTTGTTTTTTTGCAAATTCAGAGATATAGGTAATGGCGGAGGCTTTCTTTAACTTAGCCTCAAAAAGGGTACTTAATTCCTGATTGTAATCGGAAGATCCTTCTTCAATAAAGTGGATATCATGAACGGTAAGTAAGTATTTATTGCAATGAAAAGGCTCAACCTTTGTATTTTGATTTACAGAATGCCATAAATCATATTTTTTTCGTGTTCTGAAAAAACCTAATCTGGATAAGCTGGTATATTTGTGGTAATTGAATTTTTCGCCAAATTCACTTTCAAGCAGTTTTATATCCCTGGCATTGAGTGTTAGTTTCATATTCTCAAAATTCAATGCTGACAAACCTTTAATTAACTCATAGTTAAAAGTTCCTAAACCGCCCGCTCTATTATTGATATTATGAGTTTCTAAAAAAACACTCTGATAATGTGGCATTATTTTTTTTTTACGAAAATACAATATTAATTTGAAGAATTAAATTGTATACGTACTTTTGTTGGTTTATAACCAGACCCAATGAATTTTAAAATAAATCCAATTTTTGCTGACGAAACTACATCGATACTTGCTATTATTAAGGCATTTAATACCTCAGGAACGATCTTTGGTAATGGACAACGTAATATTATAAAGCTATTTGAATGGAATGATAAAACGATCAATATAAAGTCGTTTAAAATTCCAAATCTAATCAATAAAGTAGCCTATAAGTATTTTAGAAAATCAAAAGCAAGACGATCTTTCGAGTATGCTACCCTTTTGCTCGAAAAAGGTATCGGAACGCCGCAGCCTATTGCATTTCTTGAAAATTTTAACTGGCTTGGGCTTAGAGACAGTTATTATGTGAGCGAACATTTAGTGACAGAACTGACTTACAGAGAACTGGTGGAAATTCCGGATTATCCCGATAATGAAAATATATTAAGGCAATTTACCCGATTTAGTTTTGATCTTCATGAAAAGGGAATTGAATTCTTAGATCATTCACCCGGAAATACCCTAATCAAAAAAAGTACAGAAGGCAAGTATGATTTTTTTCTGGTTGATCTCAACAGAATGGAGTTTCATGACACCATGTCCTTTGAAATGCGAATGAAAAATCTGTGCCGCCTGACTCCCCTGAAAGAAATGGTTGCCGTAATGAGTAACGAATACGCCAAATTGTACGGAGAATCGGAGCAAAAAACATTTGATACTTTATGGAAGTACACCGCTGATTTTCAGGAACAATTCTACAGAAAAAAACGTTTGAAAAAGAAACTTAAATTCTGGAAGAAGCAGTAATTTTTTGTAATTCTTTATATCGGATAAAAATACTATAAGCGTTTAAATAACAGATTGTAACTCCTTTCAGGCCGTCCAAAAATCCAAGACGAATTAAAAATTGATACAAAAAAGTATAAACAGGATGGAAAATCATCAGTAAAAGAGATGATTTCTGTCCTTTTTTTAGCTTTTCATTGGCCTTTAATAAGCCATATTGATGCATTTTCTTTTTATAATCCTCATAACCCGAATAAGAAAAATGGATTAATTTATTTTTTAAAATAGAAATTTCACCCTCCACGATTAGCTTCTCATGAACCATTCGGTCTTCGGTATACCTGCATTTTGTTTTATTAAAAAGCCTGAAAATCTTATCGGTTTGCCAGCCGCTAAAACGCAATTTCATGTTTTTAAACATAAAAGTACGGTAGATTAGATAAGCACTGGCTGGACTGTTACTATTGATTGTAGAAATAATTTCAGTTTTCAGCTCAGGTGTTAAACGCTCATCGGCATCAATAAACAATATCCATGGATTTCTGGCCTGGTCTAAGGCAAAATTACGCTGAGAAGTATAATTAAGGAACTGATTCCGGATTAATCGAACATTTGTAAAAGACTCAATTATGGGCACGGTCTGATCAGTGCTAAAAGAATCTACTACAATTATTTCGTCAGCAAAATCGATATCCTCCAGTAGTGATTTTATATGCAATTCTTCGTTAAGAGTAATAATCAAAACGGATAACTTTTGCTTTTCAGTAGTATTCATCTAATGATTTTTACTGTTCTCCATTTTTATATTCCTGAAAATAAGTATCCAGTTTTTCAAGCATTAATGATAGAGGATATTCATCATAATACTCAAAAGTATGCTCTTTGATATATTGCTCAGTATGCTGCTCGTATATTTCCGGTTTTAAATCTTTTAGGTGAATAGAAGAGTGTTTGGCTTCATTTTCAAATAATTGCCATGTTTCTTTTCGCACTGAAGGTGTAAAAATAGAGAAAGTAGGAATGTCAAGGGCCTTTGCCATATTCACAGCACCGCCTTCATTTCCGATCAGCATATCACATTGTGAAAGCAAGGCCAGGAACGGACGTAATTCTGTACAATATAAATCAAAAATGATGTGTTGTTTGGTCGCTTCAGTGCAATAATTATATACTTCAAGGGCCAGTTCTTTTTGATCCGGGATATAATTAAAAATAATTTTGGCATTGGTTTTGGCTACTGTAAAATCAATGATTTTTGCCATCCCCTCCAAAGGATAGGTTTTGTAGACTTCGCTGCCTAAAATTCCAAACATAATCAGAGGATTGTCTTCAGTATTGATGTTGTACTTTTTCAGAAGATTTTTAGCCTCTTCAATTTCAGATTCTTTCAGGAAAATCTTCGGTTTTACATCTGTGATTTTTTCAGAAATAAAAGGCTGAAGAAGCAGCAGCCTGTTTTCGATTGCCAGTCCGTGTTCGGATTCTACAGCATCAAAACGTTCGTAAGTATAATTATAGAATATTTTGGTATACCATTTACGATACGAAACTTTATACTTTGCTCCTGAAAATAAGGTAATCAGATTAGTCTCTAATTTAGAGTACACATCAATGACAGCATCGTATTTTTTTCTTCGAATCTGGAAAATAAATTTAAATAAGGAAGGAATAGATTTTCTCACCTTATTCGTTAATGGAATAATGGTGTCAATATTTGGATTTTCTTTTAGTACATCAACAGAATTTGGATAGCACATATAATCAATTGCGGCTTCCGGAAACTTTGTTTTAAGGTTGTTACAAATTATGGTGCTGGTTAATACATCTCCAATTCTTTTTTGCTGAATGACTAATATTCTCATCTAATTTAAAATTCAATTGATGTGCGAAATTACGAATAATTATATGAAGTGTACAAACTCCTGATAAGATATAAGGGAACTAAAATAAAAATTTCTATTTTTGCAGCAAACAAATTTACTCCTCCCAAAATGAAAATTAGCGGTCTTGTCATTACTTTCAATGAAGAAAAAAACATTGGTAAATGCATTGATGCTTTACAAAAAGTCTGCGATGAAGTAATTATCGTAGATTCGTTTAGTAAAGACCGTACAGCTGAAATTGCCAGAGAAAAAGGAGCTGTAGTGATAGAACAGTCTTTTTTAGGAGACGGACCACAGCGTACACATGGTTTGCCTTATTGTAAAAATGACTGGATTCTGAATCTTGATGCAGATGAATTTCTGGACAAAGATGCTGAGGAATTTATATTAAATCAAAAATATTTAGAAGGGAACTACGACGCGTTCAGCTTCAGGGTTAAAAACTTTTTAGGAAATAAGCTTATCGATTTTTCCGGCTGGTATCCGGATCATAAAGTTCGTTTTTTTAATAAACAAACAGCAAGACCTTCAGATTCTATAGTGCATCAGAAAATAATAGCACAAAACGAGAAAAAAGTAGCCGTTCATATTTTGCACTACGGATGGGATTCTTTAGATCAGATTATTGCCAAAAAAAATCAATATTCAGGCTGGCACGCGCAGCAACTGTTGGATCAGGGAAAAAAGGTTAATTCTTTTAAACCCGTTCTTAACGGTACGGTAGCTTTTATTCGCTGCTACTTTTTTAAGAAAGGAATATTCAATGGTATCGACGGATTGTCTATTGCCATGATTCAGAGTTTTTTTTCTTACATGAAATATGCGAAGCTCTTAAAACTTCAGAAAAAACAAAAATAAATACTATAAAACAAAAATAAAAAATTCCAAATTCCAATTGATAAGTATTGGGATTTGGAATTTTTTTTATTTGGATTTTTTAAAACTTATACAGCAACATCGTATTCACGAAGCGCATTGTTCAATGAAGTTTTTAAATCTGTAGAAGGTTTACGGGTGCCAATAATCAGTGCACAAGGAACCTGAAATTCTCCGGCAGCAAATTTCTTTGTATAGCTTCCCGGAATTACAACAGAACGTGCAGGAACATAACCTTTCATTTCAACAGGTTCGTCACCGGTAACGTCTATAATTTTAGTAGAGGCAGTAAGACACACATTAGCGCCAAGAACTGCTTCTTTACCAACGTGAACACCTTCAACAACAATACAACGGGAACCAATAAAAGCACCGTCTTCAATAATTACAGGAGCAGCTTGTAAAGGCTCCAGAACACCACCAATACCAACACCACCGCTTAAGTGAACATTTTTACCAATCTGTGCACAACTACCAACAGTAGCCCAGGTATCAACCATAGTTCCTTCATCAACATAAGCTCCGATGTTTACATAACTCGGCATCAAAATAACACCGCTTGAAATGTAAGCTCCGTAACGCGCTACAGCATTTGGTACTACACGAATTCCTTTTTCAGCGTAACCTCTTTTTAGTAACATTTTATCGTGATATTCGAAAATACCCGATTCTAACGTTTCCATTTTTTGAATTGGGAAATACATGACAACTGCTTTTTTTACCCATTCGTTTACCTGCCATCCGTCACCAACCGGTTCAGCAACACGTAATTTTCCTGCGTCTAATAATTCTATAACTTCTCTGATAGCATCAGTTGTAGTAGTTTCTTGTAATAAAGCTCTGTTTTCCCAAGCTTGTTCAATTATCGTCTGTAAAGAATTCATAAGTTTTAATTTTTTGCAAAGATATAGTATTTGGCTAAAAGCAAAAAAGTAAAACCATTTGAAAATGTTACAGATGTAACTTTTTGTTTTTAATTTGATAAATAAAAACTTCAATACTAATGAAACTCAAAACAATGATTTTCGTTATCTGTTTTTTTACTGCCATAATATGATAAAAGTCAGATTTTGAATTTTTACTTCGGGTTAGTTTTGCGCCATAATTCAGAGTCTTAAAAATCGGAATTATCAAATACCAATTACCAATCCAAAACAAACAAATTAATCTGTTGAGATATGAATCAGGAAAATCAGTTTCAGAACCGTACCATTATTGATAAGGAAGTTTCGTGGGATAAAACCCAGGTTATCATGAGTAAAACAAATGCCTTTGGTATTATAGAATATGCCAATGAGGTTTTTATAGACGTTTGCGGATACGAAGATTACGAACTTATGGGACAGCCTCATAATATTATCAGGCATCCGGATATGCCGAAAGTTATTTTTAAGGTGCTTTGGGAAAATCTTAAAGCGGGGAAAAACTTTCATGCCATTGTAAAAAACCTGGCAAAGTCAGGTAGATATTATTGGGTGATTACTGATTTTGAAATAGCCAAAGATGAAAATGGCGTCATTGTCAATTATTTTGGAAGAAGACAGGCAGTACCTCAGGAAGTTATCGCCATGCATATAGAACCCTTGTATAAAAAACTACTGCAAATTGAGGGTGTAAGCGGAATGGAATTTAGCGAAAAATACCTGATCGGTTTCCTGGAAGAAAAGAAAAGAACTTATGTTGAATATATCAAAGAACTGATCTTAGAACATGAAAAAGCGCAATCAAAATCCCTTCATCAGGAAGAAGAAGAGGAAGACGAGAGAGGCTTTTTCGGTCGTTTATTTGGTAGATAATCCCATTTTTTTAGGTTTTAAATATTTGGTGGAAGTCCGTTTTGAGAAATCAAAGCGGATTTTTTTGTAAAATGAAATATTTCTTTTCCCGTTTGTGCATTTTCCTTTCTATCTTTGATAAAAATTACAAAATGCCAAGAATTCTCTCCATAGATTACGGACAAAAACGTACCGGAATTGCCGTTACAGACGAAATGCAGATTATAGCTTCGGGATTGACAACCGTTCCGACCAACACTTTAATAGACTTCCTGAAAGACTATTTTGCCAAAGAAAAAGTCGAAGCCGTATTAATTGGCGAACCCAAACAAATGAACGGGCTTCCGTCTGAAAGTGCTTCGGTAATCAAAGGATTTGTTACCCATTTTTCGAATATTTTTCCGGAGATGAAAGTAGTTCGTGTAGATGAAAGATTTACGTCAAAAATGGCTTTTCAGACCATGATAGATAGTGGATTAAGTAAAAAACAACGTCAGAATAAAGGGCTGATTGATGAAATTTCTGCTACCATTATGCTTCAGGACTATCTTTCTTCTAAACGTTTTTAACTGTAATGGGATTTAATTTTACTTTTTAGGAAAAAATTATAATTTTCTAACTTTTATCATGTAAAAATTAGTTTTTTTTTGCGATTGAAAAAAGTACCTTTGCACTTTAAAAACAAATTACTGTTATGCCTGACAATACAATACGTTCCAATAGTGAAGTAGTGCTTATTGGAGCTGGAATTATGAGTGCAACTCTCGGATTAATTTTGAAGGAGTTACAACCCGATATTAAGATTGAAATTTACGAAAGATTAGATGTTGCTGCAGCCGAAAGCTCAGATGCCTGGAATAATGCAGGAACCGGACACTCTGCCTTTTGCGAATTAAATTACACTCCCGAAAAAGCTGATGGAAGTATTGATCCTAAAAAAGCAATAAGTATAGCGGAATCTTTTGAAGTTTCCCGTCAGTTTTGGTCGTATTTAGTACAGCAAAATAAAGTTCCGTCTCCTGAAAATTTTATTAAAAGCGTTCCTCATATGAGTTTTGTCTGGGGAGATAAAAACGTCGAATATCTTAAAACACGTTTTGAAGCTTTACAAAGCAATCCAATTTTTGCTCAAATGTCTTTTAGTACAGATTTTGAACAGCTAAAACAATGGATGCCGCTTGTGATGGAAGGCCGTGAAAATAATGAAAAATTAGCAGCTACCCACATGTCTATTGGTACCGATGTAAATTTTGGTGCACTTACCAGAAGCATGTTTAATTATCTGGAAAAACTGGACGGTGTCTCTTTATACTTTAACCATGAGGTTAAAAAATTAAATCAGCGTGAAGATAAATCATGGAGAATTAAAATAACTGATTTGTCTACAGGTCAAAAAAGAAAAGCATACACCAATTTCGTTTTTATCGGAGCGGGAGGAGGTTCATTGCCCTTATTGGAAAAAGCAAACGTTCCCGAAGGAAATGGCTACGGAGGTTTTCCCGTAAGCGGACAATGGTTAAAATGTACCAATCCGGAAGTCATTGCAAAACATCAGGCAAAAGTGTACGGAAAAGCAAGTGTTGGAGCACCTCCAATGTCGGTTCCTCATATAGATACCCGTGTAATTGATGGCGAAAAAGCACTTCTTTTTGGGCCTTTCGCAGGATTTTCGACACGTTTCCTGAAAAACGGATCTTACCTTGATTTGCCGTTATCCATCAAAGCAAATAATTTAATTCCGATGTTATCAGCGGGATTTCATAATATACCCTTAACTAAATATCTAATTGAGCAGGTGCGTCAGTCTCCGAAAGACAGAATGCAGGCACTTCGTGAATACTTGCCAACGGCACGTTCTAAAGACTGGAAATTAGAAAGAGCCGGACAACGTGTTCAGGTGATCAAGAAAGACGAAAAAGAAGGCGGGATTTTAGAATTTGGTACAGAAGTAATCAATACGCATGACGGAACTTTAGCTGTTTTGTTAGGAGCTTCCCCGGGAGCCTCTACAGCGGTTTCTATCATGATAGATTTAGTGAGCAGATGTTTTACCAATCAGATGAAAACGCCGGAATGGGAAGAAAAAATGAAGAATATGATTCCTTCTTACGGTAAAACCTTAAATGACAATCCAGAACTTTTAGCAGCAACCAGAAAACATACTGCTGAAGTTTTAAAACTAAACAATTAGAATCAGATCGTATCGCTATAAACAACAAATCCAGATGAATTAATCTGGATTTGTTGCTTTTATATCTTTCGTAATTTTTAATATTTTTTCTGCCAGATTACTCATCCAGATCAATTGTTCAATAACCATTTGCGCTTCCTGCATCTTGGCCTGACGCGTTTCTTTATCCAGTTCGTCATCTGTTGCCAGACGTGTGAAATTAATGCGTTTGAGTTCTTCAAATTGTAAAGTCACATCTTCTTTATCAAAAAAAGTATCGGTAAGAATGGTTTCATTTTTTAAAATTGAAATCGAATGATCTAAATTCAGTAATATGGTTTTTATAATATAATTAAAGGATTCCGACGCCGATGTTGTCTGGTGCGACTGAATATAAGTCGATAACGAAGCCAGGGCAGAAAGCAGAGAATGATTCAGCACGACCAGTTTATTCACCAGCGGAAGGGTTTTCTGCTTAGATTTCGGTTCCTGCATCATACGCTGAAAGGAGGTCATCAAATTGCCAATTTCCACAAAAGCATTCTTTCTCGATAATCGGTACGAAGTGGGCGTTTCTCCTTTTTTGTTATAAAAATCGGCAATTTCCCTCAGGTAATTTCTATTGGCACGAATCGAATTTTCAATATGTATCGGAGTATTTATAAACTCCCAGGCAGGCCATAAAAACTGGTTGGCAAGAAAAGCCAGAATGGCTCCCGTGAGCGAATCCAGTATTCTGAACTGAATTACTTCTACAATATCCGGAGTCAGAATCCCGTAAATAAAAACGACATACATCGTTACGAAAGTGGCACTTATTTTATAATTAATCTGTGTAAAAGAAATACCAAGAAGCATGCAGACAATAGAAAAGATGCTCAGGGCAATATGGTTTTGAACTAGCGATACAATCCCGAATGCCAGCAGGCCGCCTAAGACAGTTCCGAAGATTCTATTGTAAGAGCGTTCTTTTGTCAGTCCGTATCCCGGTCGCATAATGACAACGATAGTCAGTAAAATCCAGTACACATTCTGAAAAGGAAGAAATTTTCCAATAAAAAAACCAATCAGAATAGTAATCGTCAACCGAAGCGAATGTCTGAAAATAGAAGATGAAAAACTCATGTTCTCCGTCAGTGTGCGCAACGGATAATATTGCGGGGTCAAAAACTTTTCGAGCTCTTTATCCTTGTCTTTTAATTTATAAGACTGCATGGCAAGCGAAAAAGCCCTTTGGATAATCTTGATTTTCCCAACTTGATTTTTAGCATATTTCAGCATATTGGTCAGCATCAGAACACCTTCGCCGGCTTCCTCTTTACCCAGACTTTTTTCATAATCAAAAATCGCAAATTCAAGCGCATCTATTTCATTTTTCAGGTCGTTTTTGTCTACGTAAGCAGCGATATGATTGACATTTTTAGAAAGTTTTTTTAAAGTCGAAGCCAGTTTATAAGCGACATTCTGATACGTTCGCAACACTTCGGGATGTTTATCAAACTTTTCCAATAGCTTGTTATGATCAAACGACGTGTATAAGGCCAATTCCTGAATTTCAATCAAAGTAATAAAGACAAGCAGCATTTTTCGATTCTGGCTTGTGGCGGCAGAAGTATTCTGGTTGCCAATTAAAACCTTTCTCAGATCCTCATTGATTAAATTCAATTCAACCTGAAGTGCCAGTTGTTTCTCCGTTATCTTTTCACGATTGGCTTCAGGGCTCCATAAATCGCCTCTTAATTTTAAATATTTGGCTGTTAACTTTATGCCTTCCGCAATTTGTAATTCCACATATTTATAAGGCTGTACAAAATGAAATACCAGAGATACAATCAAATATAAAATACCGCCAACAAAAATAAAACCCGAATATTCAACAGCATCCCAGCCTTCGTGCAAATGGCCAAAAGATAATGAAATAGAAAGCAAAGCAGAAAACGACACTAAGGTCGCTCGTTGCCCGTAAACAGAAATCATACAGCATAAAAACAGCAGTAAACCTAAAAAAGGATAAAATAACAGCGGAAAAGGATAGGCAAGATTGACCAGTAAATTAACTCCCGAAACGATAAGTGATGCAACAATAAGACCTTTTATCTTATGCACCAAAGTGCTCGGAATATCACTTGGATAAGTATAGAAAGCCCCTAAAGCAATCGTAAAACCGATTTCAAAATGTCCCAGAAAGTTTAAAATTACAACCGGAACAACGGAGGCAATCGTTACTTTTGAAGCATTTAGAAAAGAAGTACTATTGGTGAATTTCGCGACACGATCAAACATATATTGTGGTTTACAAGCAAAGGTAAGAATTGTACGAATTATTTTGGCACAATTATAGCTGAGTTTTTAATAAGCATGCAAAATTGATATTAATATGTGGTTTAGAATTATTCATTGACTATTTTTTACTATTTTTGCCAGCTGAATTATGAAAATAAAATTCAGTGTTTTCAGTAGATAATACATAAAAAAATACAAATGATTTTACCAATTGTAGGATACGGTGATCCTGTTTTAAGAAAAGTAGGTGAGGCAATTACGCCTGAGTATCCAAACTTAAAAGAGATTTTAGCAAACATGTATGAAACCATGTACAATGCTTATGGCGTTGGGCTTGCTGCGCCACAGGTAGGGATGGCAATTCGTTTGTTCGTAATCGATACAAATCCTTTTAGCGATGATGAAGATTTATCAGCAGAAGAACAAAATAAATTAAAAGGCTTCAAAAAAACTTTTATCAATGCCAAAATTGTTAAAGAAGAAGGCGAAGAGTGGAGTTTCAACGAAGGCTGTCTGAGTATTCCTGATGTTCGTGAGGATGTTTACAGAAAACCAACTGTTACAATTGAATATTGCGAAGAAGACTTTATAATGAAAACAGAAGTTTTTGACGGTTTGATTGCAAGAGTCATTCAGCACGAATACGACCATATTGAAGGCGTTTTATTTACAGATAAAATATCTTCTTTAAAAAAGCGTTTGATTCAAAAGAAATTAAAAAATATCACCGAAGGCAAGACTTTTCAGGATTACAAAATGAAATTTGCTGCTGCCAAAAAAGGGAGATAATTATTTTTGACAAATATTATAGACGATAAAAAATAAACGAAATTCTTAATACAAATTATAATAAACATGAATTTAGAAAAAATATTAGCTGTTTCCGGGAAACCAGGTTTATATGCTTTAAAAGTACAGACTCGTACAGGATTTGTAGCTGAATCATTAACAGATGGAAAAAAAATCACTGTAAGCTTAAAAAGCAATGTAAGTTTATTGTCTGAAATTTCAATTTATACACAGGATGGCGAAAAACCATTGACTGAGGTAATGCAACTTATTGCTGCTAAAGAAAACAAAGGTCAGGCGATTTCTCACAAAGAAGATAACGCAACTCTGGCTGCTTATTTTAAAGAAGTTTTACCTGATTATGACGAAGAAAGAGTATATCCGTCTGATATTAAAAAAGTATTAAACTGGTACAATACACTTCAGGCAAAAGGTTTAGTGACTGATTTGGCTCCGGCTCCGGCTGAAACTAAAGAAGAAGCTCCGGTTGCAGAAGAAAAGCCGAAAAAAGCACCGGCAGCTAAAAAAGCACCAGTGAAAAAAGAGGCTACTAAAAAAGAAGAATAGTAAGTTTTACATTCAAAATATAATAATCCTGTTAAGATGTTTTCCTGACAGGATTTTTTACTTTTACAGTATTCGGACATAAACCAAAAAACACTTCAAAAATGAGTAAAGAACTTCAACTTCAGGCTTTCGAAAGGTTATTAATTATCATGGATGAACTTCGTGAGCAATGTCCGTGGGATAAAAAACAGACTTTGCAAACGCTGAGACATTTAACGATTGAAGAAACCTATGAATTAGGAGATGCCATTCTGGACAATGATTTGAATGAAGTTAAAAAAGAACTTGGCGATCTATTATTGCACATTGTTTTTTATGCTAAAATAGGCAGCGAAACCAACGATTTTGATATCGCTGACGTCTGTAATGAAATATGCGAAAAACTAATTCATCGTCATCCGCATATTTACAGCGATACAGTCGTGAAAGATGAAGAAGAAGTAAAGCAAAACTGGGAAAAACTGAAACTTAAAGAAGGAAAAAAATCTGTTTTGGAAGGCGTTCCGAGAAGTTTACCGGCTTTGGTAAAAGCAAGCAGAATTCAGGACAAAGTAAAAGGCGTAGGTTTCGACTGGGAAGAACCACATCAGGTTTGGGATAAGGTCCAGGAAGAATTAGAAGAATTACAGGAAGAAGTAAAAGCAGGGGATCAGGATAAAATTGAAGCTGAATTTGGAGATGTATTATTTTCCATGATTAATTACGCCCGATTTTTAAATGTAAACCCCGAAGATGCTTTAGAACGCACCAATAAAAAGTTTATTAAACGTTTTCAATACCTCGAAAGCAAAGCAGGTGAACTCGGAAAACCGCTGATGGATATGACGTTAGCCGAAATGGACGTATTTTGGAACGAAGCGAAAAAGCTATAATTATTCCGCTATTTTCTTTAAGGCCTTTACATTTTTAAGCACAATTTTTTTACCAACCAATTCAATTAATTCCAGCTTATTGAAATCCGATAATAACCGGATGCAGCTTTCGGTTGCAGTACCAATTATTCCGGCTAATTCTTCTCGTGTAAGCTGAACTTTTAAGGTTTTATCAGTGTTCTCGCCAAAAGTAGCATGAAGGTACAATAAGGTTTCGGCCAGCCTTTGTTTTACTGTTTTTTGTGCCAGTGCAATCTTATCGTTTTCAGATTCTTTCAAATCCTCACAGACCGTTTGCATCAGGTTCATTGAAAACTGATTATTGTTGTTGAAAAAATGAATAATTTCTGCTTTTGGAATAAAACAAACTTCCATGTCGGCAACCGCTTTTGCCGATAAATTAGCCGGTTCATTGCTAATCATGGAACGCTGTCCTAAAAGCTCTCCGGATTTAACGAGTTTTACAATCTGATCTTTTCCGTTAGCACTTAATTTGGAAAGTTTTCCAATTCCGTCTTTCACACAAAAAACACCATTAGTGATTTCGCCTTCCTCAAAAATGGCTTCCCCTTTTTTTATGCTATAAGTTGTTTTACTGTTAGCCAATTTAATAACCTCTTCTTTATTCAGAGCTTTTAGAGAAGTAAGCTGTCTTACGATGCATTGATCACATTTATTCATGGCAAAAAGTATTTCCTGCAAAATTAACCATTATTCGCGTTAGAAGTCCTAATTATTACAGAAAATGCAGGAAATAATTTATTAACTGTATTTTATCTTTTTTGTTTTAAGAAATTTAAAATTATAATTTATCGGAGTATGATAAATGTCATATTTAAAATCTTTTACAATTTATAAACTTTGCATAAGTTAAAAAAAACAAATTATGAGCGAGCAAAGTTGTTTTCATTGCGGGTTAATTATTGCCAAAAATGAAGAAGTCAATTTTGATGAAAAAAGGTTTTGCTGTAACGGCTGCAGGACCGTTTATGAAATTTTCAGCCTTCATGATTTAACTTCCTATTATGATTTTGAAAAATCACCCGGTGCTACTCCACAAGATATTCAGGGTAAATATGACTTTCTGGAAAATGAAACGATACTATCTAAAGTATTGGAGTTTCAGGAAGGAAATACCGCTATTGTCTCCTTAAATATTCCGCACATACATTGTAGTTCCTGCATTTGGATTTTAGAAAATCTTAATAAAATTCAATCCGGAATAAGTATCTCTCAGGTTAATTTTCCGGAGAAGAAAGTCAGAATTACTTTTAATTCGGATCTTGTTTCGCTTAAAACCATTGTTTATCTGTTAAGCTCCATAGGCTATGAACCTTATATTAGCCTTGAAAACTATGAAACAGGTAAAAATAATGTAGACCGAAGTCTGACTTACAGATTAGGAGTCGCCTTTTTCTGTTTCGGAAATATCATGTTACTATCATTCCCGGAATATTTTGAAATTAAGGAGTTTTGGCTCGATAATTATAAACCATTCTTCAGGGCTTTGATTTTCATGTTGTCGCTGCCTAGTTTTTTATATTCGGCAAGCGGTTATTATGTTTCCGCTTACAAGAGTATAAAAGCCGGAATGCTCAATATTGATATTCCTATCGCCCTGGGAATTATTGTGATGTTTATCAGAAGTACTTTCGATATTGCAATGGATTACGGTCCTGGCTTCTTTGATAGTCTGACAGGTCTTGTTTTCTTTATGCTGCTCGGAAAAATGTTTCAGATTAAAACCTACAGTTTCTTAAGTTTTGAAAGAGATTTTAAATCCTATTTTCCTATTGCAGTTACCCGCATTAATCCCAACGCATCTGAAGAAAGTGTTCCGGTCTATGATATCATAAAAGGAGATCGGTTAATAATCAGAAATCAGGAATTAATTCCGGTTGATGGTATTTTAATGAGCGAAAAAGCCGAAATCGATTACAGTTTTGTGACAGGTGAAGCTGTTCCGATTACCAAAAAATCCGGTGATAAAGTTTTTGCCGGAGGAAAACAGATTGGAAAAGTAATCGAAATGGAAGTTTTGCATTCCGTTTCACAAAGTTATCTGACACAGTTGTGGAGCAATGAGATTTTTCAAAAAAATGTACAGCAAAAGCATAAAACGATTACCGACGCTATTAGCCGTTATTTTACTCCTATATTATTATTAATTGCACTTGCCGGTTTTGGATATTGGATTTTTATTGACGCCAATACAGCTTTTAATGTTTTTACTGCCGTACTTATTGTAGCATGCCCCTGTGCGCTCGCATTAACAGCACCTTTTACTTTTGGAAATATCCTCAGAATTTTAGGAAAACAGAAATTATACCTGAAGAATGCTTTGGTTATTGAACAATTAGCAAAAGTAGATACCATAGTTTTTGATAAAACGGGGACAATCACAACCAATAAAAAAGCAACTATCAATTATGAAGGAAGTGTAATTTCTGCTGAAAATCATATCCTGATAAAAAATGTACTTCGCGCATCAAATCATCCGTTAAGCAGGATGTTATATGATTTTCTGCCGGAAAATAAAAAAATAAAAATAGATGATTTCCAGGAAATAAATGGAAAAGGAATTCAGGCTACTGTTGATAATAAAGTAATCTGTATTGGCTCTTCAGAATTTGTTGGTGCACCCGTTCCTGAAAGGTCAGAAACAGAAAAAACTTCCCTGCATATTAAAATAGATTCTGTTTATTATGGTAGGTTCGTTTTTCATAATCAGTATCGTGATGGTCTGGAAGAGCTGTTTTTATCTTTAAGTAAAAAGTATCAGATAAAAGTGCTTTCGGGTGATAACGACGGCGAAAGAGCCAATCTGGAAGCGATACTTCCTCAAAATACAGAATTAATCTTCAATCAAAAACCGGAACAAAAACTGGAGTTTATCAGAAGCCTGCAGGAAAGAGGGCAGAATGTAATGATGGTGGGAGATGGTTTAAACGATGCAGGAGCTTTGGCTCAAAGTAATGTCGGAATTTCGATCTCTGAAAATGTCAATGTTTTCTCGCCGGCCTGTGATGCAATTTTAGATGCTGCAGAGTTTTCGCGCTTAGATTACTTTTTAAACCTTTCACATAAATCAATTCTTATCATCAAAATGAGTTTTGCTTTGTCGTTGCTTTATAATGTAGTCGGTCTGTCTTTTGCTGTAACAGGTAATCTTCTTCCTTTAGTAGCCGCTATCATTATGCCGTTAAGCACAATCACGATTGTGAGTTTTGTGTCATTAATGTCTAACTATTTCAGTAAGAGAGATTTAAGTTAGTTTAAAGTAAAATAGAGCTTGTTTTTGGCAATTAACATTTATAATCCGTCATGATAATTATCATATTTTATCTGCCTGTTACACAATAATTTTGTTGATATAAATTTTGAGTTATGAGTGTCATTTATCTATTAATTACAGTAAGTATTTTCGTAGCAATAGGGTTCTTTATTGCTTTTATTATCGCTGTCAAATCCGGACAGTATGATGATGATTATACACCTTCGGTCAGAATGCTTTTTGACGACGAAACCAAAATTACTCCCAAAAAAAATAAATCAATAAACGAAGAAAAACAAATCTAATTATGGAAATGGAACAGTTTTATTATGACAACAAAATTGTAAAAAAATTCATTTACGCTACGATCCTATTCGGTGTCGTCGGAATGCTTGTCGGGCTTACATTAGCAGTGATGTATCTTTTTCCTAACATGACCGACGGGATTCCGTGGTTAAGCTATGGTAGATTGAGACCCTTGCATACAAACGCTGTAATTTTTGCCTTTGTAGGGAATGCTTTTTTTGCAGGTTTGTACTATTCGCTGCAGCGTCTGCTAAAAGCCAGAATGTTTAGTGATCTTCTAAGTAATCTTCATTTTTGGGGATGGCAGCTTATTATAGTAGCCGCTGCAATTACGTTGCCTTTAGGATATACCTCTTCAAAAGAATATGCTGAGCTGGAGTGGCCGATTGATATCGCAATTGCACTTATTTGGGTGGTAATGGGTATTAATATGATTGGTACCATATTGCGTCGTCGTGAACGTCACTTGTATGTGGCTATCTGGTTTTATCTGGCCACATTTGTTACCGTCGCTGTTTTGCATATCTTTAATAATATCGAACTGCCGGTTTCAGCGTTAAAAAGTTACTCCGTTTACGCCGGAGTTCAGGACGCCTTAGTACAATGGTGGTACGGACATAATGCTGTTGCATTTTTTCTGACTACACCATTTTTAGGCCTGATGTATTATTTCATTCCTAAGGTAGCCAACAGGCCAGTTTATTCGTATCGCTTATCGATTATACATTTCTGGTCCTTAATCTTTATTTATATCTGGGCAGGACCACACCACTTATTGTATTCTGCGTTACCCAATTGGGCTCAGAATTTAGGAGTAGCATTTTCTATAATGCTTATCGCTCCATCCTGGGGAGGTATGATTAATGGTCTTTTAACGTTGAGAGGTGCCTGGGATAAAGTTCGTGAAGAACCGGTTTTGAAATTCTTTGTAGTAGCAATTACAGGATACGGAATGGCCACTTTTGAAGGGCCAATGCTTTCCTTAAAAAATGTAAATGCTATCGCCCATTATACCGATTGGATTATTGCCCACGTACACGTTGGAGCTTTAGCCTGGAACGGATTCATGTCATTTGGTATTATTTACTGGCTCGTTCCCAGAATGACCAAAACTAAATTGTTCTCAAATAAATTAGCCAATTTTCATTTCTGGATCGGAACTTTAGGTATTATCCTTTATGCTTTACCAATGTATGTCGCCGGTTTTCTTCAGGCATCCATGTGGAAACAATTTAATCCGGATGGTACTTTAACGTATGGAAATTTCCTTGAAACAGTAACTCAGATTATGCCAATGTACTGGATGAGAGCCATCGGTGGTACTTTGTATTTGGTGGGTATGCTTATATTAGTTTATAATATTATAATGACAGTAAGAGCAGGTGAAACCGTAGAAGACGAACTAGCTCAGGCTCCCGCTTTACAACGAATCAGTACAAACAGGCTTAAAGGAGAAAAATTCCATTCCTGGCTAGAAAGAAGACCAATTCAGTTAACCATTTTAGCTACAGTCGCTATTTTAATTGGAGGAATAATTCAGATTGTACCCACAATTATGGTCAAATCAAATATTCCAACCATTTCAAGCGTAAAACCTTATACACCATTAGAACTGGAAGGGCGCGATTTATACATCCGTGAAGGTTGCGTTGGCTGTCACTCACAATCAGTCCGTCCGTTTAGAAGTGAAGTAGAACGTTACGGACCACAATCTAAGGCAGGTGAATTTGTTTATGATCATCCGTTTCTTTGGGGATCAAAACGTACCGGACCTGATTTGCTGAGAGTGGGAGGAAAATATAATGATAATTGGCATTTTAATCACTTCTGGAATCCGCAAAGTACTTCGGCAGGTTCAATTATGCCGGGTTACAAATGGTTGTTTGACAATGAACCAATGGATATTTCATTAACTCAAAGAAAAATGCAAGCAATGGTTTCACTTGGGGTTCCTTATACAGACAGCGAAGTGGCAAACGCACAACAAACATTGAGAACTCAGGCAATAGCGATAGAGAAAAGCTTAGAAAGTGATCCTGATTTTGTGAAAAGTTATGAGGATAGTAAGAAAAAAGCAGCTGCCAAAGGTGAGAAATTTACACCGATGAATGAAAGGGAGATTGTAGCTCTTATCGCTTACATACAAAGACTCGGTACAGATATTAAAGTAAAAGAAACCGCTAAAAAATAAGGGTTATGTTCGAACAAATAAAACACAATATGGAGAATATCAAGGGTATAGAAATTTACCCCATTCTTTCCCTTCTGATATTCTTTTTCTTTTTTGTAGGCCTGGCTTTTTGGGTGTTCTCTTATAAAAAAGAAAAAATACAGGAAATGAGTGAAATCCCTTTGGATGAAGGATTAGTTTAATTTTCAAAACATAAATAAAATGAAAAAATATTTCCCGGTATATGTAAGAGTCCCTGTAATTTTCTTCATAGTCTTTGCTTTGTTAGAGTATTTTATAGACTCCGGTGACAGGGCTGCATTTATAAAATACCCTATGGTTTCGGTCTTTTTATTTGTATTCCTATTTATTCTCATTGCGATAGAGATTACGTTAAGTGCCGTTAATCGCGTGATGTACCAATTGATGACAGCAGAAGAAAGGGCAAAAGAGGCGTATGAAAATAGCTTGCCTTTTAAGGAAAGCAACTGGTATAAAAACCTGATGCAAAAACTGACGAAGACACAGCCAATCGAAAGAGAGGGCGATTTATTAATGGATCATGATTATGATGGCATTAAGGAATTAGACAACAATTTACCACCATGGTGGGTCTATTTGTTCTACATCTGTATTGTTTTTGGAGTAGTTTATGTGGCGCGTTATGACGTTTTCGGAGGAGATGATCAGGAAATGGAACTCAAAAAAGAAATGGCGCAGGCAAAAATTGATGTAGAAGAATATCTAAAGACTGCTCCGGATTTAATGGATGAAAAAACAGTTGTTTTATTAACGGACGCACCAAGTTTAGATGCCGGAAAGGAAATTTTCACAACCAATTGTGCAGCTTGTCACCGTGCTGACGGAGGCGGGCAAATTGGACCCAATTTAACCGATAATCGTTGGATATTAGGGGGTGGAATTAAAAATCTATTCCATACCATAACCAATGGCGGGCGTGACGGAAAAGGAATGATTTCCTGGAAAGGAACTTTAAAACCTAAAGAAATTCAAAAAGTGGCAAGTTATATTTTGTCTTTGCAGGGAAGCAATCCAAAAGATCCAAAAGAAGCCGAAGGTGAAATTTGGGTTGATGAAAAGGCACCAAAAGATGAGGCAGCAGCAAATAAAAAGGTCGATAGTACCCAAGTTAAATAATAAAAGTCATGTCAAATTTACCAGACGAAGCATTTAGAGATACCATCGGAACAATTGATGAAGGTGGTAAACGAAAATTTATTTTTCCAAAAAAACCGTCTGGTAAGTTTTATGAATACAGAAAATGGGTTAGCTATGTATTGCTTGCCATATTAATTGCGAACCCATTTATAAAAGTAAACGGGAACCAGTTTATGATGTTCAACGTTCTGGAACGTCGGTTTAATATTTTCGGGTTCCCATTTTGGCCACAGGATTTTTATCTTTTTGTGATATCGATGCTGGTGGGAGTGGTTTTTGTCATCTTATTTACAGTTGTTTTTGGAAGAATTTTTTGCGGATGGATTTGTCCCCAAACGATCTTCTTGGAAATGGTCTTTCGAAGAATTGAATATTGGATTGACGGAGATCGTGGTGCACAATTACGTTTATCCAGGCAAAAATGGGACACCGAAAAAATTCGTAAAAGAGTATTAAAATGGTTTCTGTTTTTTTTGATTTCTTTTGGAATTGCGAATGTTTTTCTGGCTTATTTAGTCGGAAGTGATACATTATTTCTAATGATCGAACAAGGGCCAGTTGAACAGGCTAGTAATTTTATGGCCCTGCTTATTTTTACAGCTGTTTTCTATTTTGTTTTTGTGTGGTTTCGGGAGCAGGTTTGTATTATCGCCTGTCCTTATGGTCGTTTACAAGGTGTACTTTTAGATAATAAATCAATAAACGTTGCCTACGATTTTGTTCGGGGTGAAAAAAAAGCCGGTCGTGCAAAATTCAATAAAAAAGAAGACAGAGTTTCAACAGGAAAAGGGGATTGCATAGATTGTAACCAGTGTGTGCACGTTTGTCCAATGGGAATTGACATTAGAAACGGAACACAGTTAGAATGTACCAATTGCACTGCTTGTATTGATGAATGCGATGCTATCATGGAAAATGTGGGTTTACCCAAAGGTCTTATCCGATATGCTACTGAAGATGAAATCGAGAAAAAAGCACCTTTTAAATTCACTGCCCGAATGAAGGGGTATACAGCAGTCCTGTTTATTTTGTTAAGTGTTTTTGTAGGGATGTTGTTTTTAAGAACAGATGTTCAGGCTATTATTTTACGTTTGCCGGGCCAACTTTTTCAACACAAAGGAGATAAAATCAGCAATGTGTATACGTATAAGATTGTAAATAAAACGATGAAAGACTACAATGATATTCATTTTGAGTTAATAGAGCAGAAAGGCGATATTAAAAACGTAGGAAATCAACATTTTAAAGTGCTGAAAGAAGGAATTTCACAAGGAACTCTTTTCATAGAAATTGATCAGGCGCTTTTAGAAAGTGACAAGACCAAAGTGAAAATCGGAATTTATAACGGGAAACAGTTGCTGGAAACTTCCACAACAAATTTTCTGGGACCAAGGAGTTTTAATTAAAAAAATAATACCATGAAAATTAACTGGGGAACAGGAATAGTAATCGCTTTTGGATTATTTATGACCTTTATTCTGTACTTTGTTTTTGAAGTCCAATCGAATAGTAAATACGATAACGACTTGGTTGTCGAAGAATACTACAAACATGATTCGCATTTTCAGGAAGAGATGGCACGAATTCAAAATGCACATGATCTAAAATATAAACCTGCTATGGTTTATACGGCTGAAGGTTTGAAAATAACTTTCCCCAATACATTTGCAAGTGAAAAAATAAAAGGGAATATATTACTGTACCGTCCATCAAACAAAAAATTTGATTTTAATACCGCCATTAGCCTGACAGGCAATTCTTTGTTGATTTCTCATGAAAAATTAATTAAAGGACGTTGGGATGTCACTATGGAATGGCAATACAATGGAATAAAATATTTGTCTAAGGAAGTAATTTACGTAAATTAATAAAGAGCAAAATGTTGTATTCGGCTTTTATATTCGGACTGATTAGTAGTTTTCACTGCATTGGAATGTGTGGACCAATTGCTATGATGTTACCGGTCGATCGCCGGAATGAGGCAAAAAAAGTAACCCAAATTGTAACCTATCATTTAGGAAGATTAACAGCTTATTCAACTATCGGACTAATTTTCGGGTTGTTAGGAAGGTTTTTTTTCCTGGCTGGTTTACAACAAAAACTATCGATTTTTATTGGTTTGGCCATGATACTTGTGGTTTTAATGCCGGAAAAAATATTTTCAAAATACAACTTTTCGAAACCAGTCTATAAAGTCATTTCAAAAATAAAATCAGGTTTAGGAACTCAATTTAAAAACAGGAGTTACAAGTCACTTTTCATAATTGGCTTATTAAACGGATTTCTCCCGTGTGGAATGGTATATGTCGCTTTGTTTGGAGCAATAGCAATGCAAAGTGCCAGCTTTGGTGTTTTGTATATGCTTTTATTCGGATTAGGAACAATACCGTTAATGACGATTGTTTTATACATCAATTCCATAATAACAGCATCTTTTAGAAATAGAATTCAAAAAGTAATTCCTTATATAGCTGTAATTATTGGAGTGCTGTTTATATTAAGGGGTTTAGGTCTGGGAATTCCGTATGTATCTCCGTCTAATCTCAGTTTATTTGTACAGCAGACTCCAAATTGTCATTAAAAAAAGTTTTATTTAAATAGTCATCGAAAACAAATTGGTTTCCGGTGATTTTCTTTTTAGATGTAAATCAAACGCCATACAAATATTACGGACAAAAGGTCTTCCGGCTTCTGTAATTCTGATTCTATTTTCTTCAATACAAATTAAATTGTCCTTTTCTATTTCTTTTAAACTTAATAAAACATCCGGAAGTTCATTAAAATAAAGGTTTTTGCCTGTCCAGGAAGTTTCAAATTCACAGGTTAAATTTAGGATGTGTTTTCTAATAATCAGATCTTCATTAGTAAGAATATGACCTTTAACAACAGGCAGTTTATCCCATTCCAATAGTTGATAATAATCTTCGATATTTTTAGTGTTTTGTGCAAAACTGTACCAACTATCACTAATGGAAGAAACTCCTAATCCGATCATGAGCTGAGTTTTGGAAGCACTATAACCCATAAAATTTCTATGTAGTTTATTATTTTGTGACGCTTTGTATAAACTATCAGAAGTCAAGGCGAAGTGATCCATTCCAATTTCATGATAACCGTTTTTAGAAAGCAATTGTTTTCCAACTTCATAAAGTTTTCGTTTCTCGATATCTTTAGGAAGGTTTTCGTCATTGAAACCACGCTGGCCATTTCCTTTTATCCAGGGTACGTGTGCGTAGCTGTAAAAAGCAAGTCGGTCCGGTTTTAAAGAATTTGTTTTCTCAATGGTATCTACTATATTTTCGATATTTTGAAAAGGCAGACCAAAAATCAGATCGTGTCCGATAGAAGTATAGCCAATTTCTTTTGCCCAAAAAGTTACTTTCGCTACATTGTGAAAAGGCTGTATTCTGTGAATTGCTTTCTGAACTTTTTCGGCATAATCCTGAACACCAAAACTTATCCGGCGGAAACCTAAATCATATAGTTTTTTAAGTTGTTCATACGTGGTGTTATTAGGATGGCCTTCAAAACTAAATTCATAATGCTCCGCTTTATTGGCAAAGCAAAAAATGCCATTTATAAGATGCTCTAAATTATTTACCGAAAAAAAGGTAGGCGTACCTCCGCCCAAATGTATTTCTTTTATAAGTGGTTTTTCCGGAAGTAACCCGCAGTATAAACTCCACTCTTTTAAAAGTGCTTTGATATAAGTTTCCTCAACAGAATGATTTTTTGTAATTCGTTTATTGCACCCGCAAAACGTACACATACTTTCGTAAAAAGGCAAATGTATGTATAAACTGATTCCGTTTTCAGAATTGCTTTCTGCGAATGATTTTTGAAAGGATTCTACCCATTTTTGTTCTGTGAAATTACTTTCATCCCAATACGGAACTGTTGGATAACTGGTATATCTCGGGCCTGGAACATTGTATTTTTGAGTGAGAGAAATTTTCATAAAATTGTCTTTTGGATTTATCAAAAATACTTATTGAGACCAACAGATAAAATGATAATTGTCATATTAGAGGTATAAAAAAAGAGACCCAATTATGAGTCTCTCCGGTGAATTAAATAACTAACATTAAATAGAATCCTGAATGATTTTAAGCCATTTTTTTGCAAACATATGATCTTGGTAAGCACTTATTTGTTTGATACGGTCGTCATCGAAATCATAAAAAGGAATTATGATTTTCTTTGAACTTTCTTTTTCGTGAAATTCAAAATCAATTTTTAGTATAGTATCTGAGTTGGAGTCAGAAGTTAAAACCAGCTTACAGGATGAAATCGTTTTCAGATCAACATATATAGATTCCTGTTGATTTGGATTGAAATTCATTAAAATAAATTTTCTGTTTTTTTGATCTATGGTAAGCGTTTTGTTGCTTTGAGATTCTGTTACATCAAAATCCTGCGGATGATTTGGATTGAATCTTCTTTTTATATCTAAAATTTTTGCTTTGTTGACTGCACTTGTCCTGGCAGAAAAATATACGGGAATGGCTACTATGATCGCAATCACAATACCAATTATAGTTACACTTGTATCCATTTTTGTTGTATTAATTGAATGAAATAATAAACGGTTTTCCTTTTGAAAACAGTTTAATGACTTGGAAAGAAAGGATTCTTCCGATTAAAGATTCAAAAAATTAACTACCAAAAATAATGGAAAGGAAAGAGCAGAAGTAAGACTCTTTTACTCTGGTTTAAATGTTGATTGGAGAAATTGGTTACTGATTGTAACGCCTGATGAGCTGGAATGACCATCAATATAGAATCAAACCATTTTGATACGACAGGGTAGTTGGTTTTGATATTTGCAGCAAATTGATAACTTGCCTGAGGTTGTATAAAAGCTAAAGAATCGGGTGTTTCTGCAGAGAACGTTGTATCCGTTTTTTGACTTTCGATTTCTTCTATAGCAATCTCATTCGCCTGAGAAGCGAAGAAAGCTATAATCAAAAGTGAAACAAAAATAACGGTTTTACGAATCCGGTTCATACTGGCGAAATTAACGCATAAAACACAATTAAAGAAATTTTATAGAATTAATTAACGCTCAAAAGACGCTTTATTATTTTATCCTCAACGCTTTTTTGATACCATTGAGGATAAAATAATGTTATTGTTGCATTTTGAAATAATAATCAGCAGAGTGTTTTCCTCCTCCATAAAACAAAAAGAAAATACAAACCAGCAATACTATTACTGCCAGAATTAAACTTTCAGAGTGCATATGTCCCAAAGAGTTGACAAGAACAGCTCCAAATAATATGGGTAATTGTGCCGCTATTGCCCAACGTGTAAGTAATCCGAAGAAAATCATAATTCCACCAATCATGTGGGCCGGCGCAATGTAATGTAAGAGAAACATTCCGCCTCCAAACTGGTCTATCGGAGAAATTAAATCATGCAGATACTGAACGTTGGTTACAAACGAAATCCCTTTCATAAATAAAAACACACCCAATACAATACGTACTAAATCTACTGGTAAATAAGTGTGCGCATTGGCCCATTTATTTAAACTTTTTACATTTTCCATGACACTACGTGATTAAAAATTACCCACTAAGTTAATAATTTTTAATCATATATTTAATTTTAAGTGCCTGAAAATAAGTTTTTTACTTTTTATTTAACCCATTTTAAGAATCCCTTAAAAATTATACCTGAATGACACCCAGATTAAATGGTTTTTGAATAGGAGCGTGGTTGGCTGCTTCTATACCCATAGAAATCCAGGTTCTGGTGTCTAACGGATCAATAATAGCATCTGTCCATAATCTTGAAGCTGCATAATATGGAGAAGTCTGCTCGTCGTAACGGGCTTTTATTTTTGCAAATAATTCTGCTTCTTTGGCTTCATCTACAATTTCTCCTTTCGCTTTAAGTGAAGAAGCCTCAATTTGAGCCAGTACTTTTGCGGCCTGAGTTCCTCCCATAACAGCAAGTTCTGCACTTGGCCAGGCAAAAATCAATCTTGGGTCATAGGCTTTTCCGCACATTGCATAATTTCCGGCTCCGTAAGAGTTACCAACAATTACCGTAAATTTAGGTACTACTGAGTTACTTACCGCATTTACCATTTTAGCGCCATCTTTAATGATTCCGCCATGTTCAGATTTTGATCCCACCATAAAACCGGTCACATCCTGTAAAAAAACCAATGGAATTTTCTTTTGGTTGCAATTGGCAATAAAGCGGGTTGCTTTATCGGCGCTATCTGAATAAATAACACCGCCAAATTGCATTTCGCCTTTTTTGGTTTTTACTACTTTTCTTTGGTTGGCTACAATACCTACAGCCCAGCCGTCAATTCTGGCATAACCGGTAATGAGTGATTGTCCGTATCCCTCTTTGTAGGCTTCAAATTCAGAATTGTCAACCAGACGATTGATGATTTCCATCATGTCGTATTGCTCGTTTCTGGCTTTTGGTAAAATCCCGTAAATAGCTGTCGGGTCTAAGGCAGGTTTTTCGGCTTTGATTCTGCTATAGCCGGCTTTATCAAAATCACCAATTTTGTCTACAATGTTTTTTATTTTATCTAAAGCGTCTGCATCATCTTTTGCTTTATAATCGGTTACGCCCGAAATTTCGCAATGCGTTGTTGCGCCGCCTAAAGTTTCATTATCAATCGTTTCTCCAATGGCTGCTTTTACCAAATAGCTTCCAGCAAGAAAAATACTTCCGGTTTTATCAACGATTAAAGCTTCATCACTCATAATGGGTAGATAGGCTCCACCGGCAACACAACTGCCCATTACAGCGGCTATTTGCGTGATTCCCATGCTGCTCATTTGAGCATTATTTCTAAAAATACGGCCGAAATGTTCTTTGTCCGGAAAAATTTCATCCTGAAGCGGCAGGTAAACTCCTGCGCTGTCTACCAAATATATAATTGGCAATCTGTTTTCCATTGCAATTTCCTGGGCACGCAGGTTTTTCTTTCCTGTGATTGGAAACCATGCTCCGGCCTTTACAGTGGCATCATTGGCGACAACAATACATTGTTTTCCTTTTATGTATCCTATTTTGATTACAACACCTCCGGAAGGACAGCCGCCGTGTTCGGCATACATTCCATCTCCGACAAATCCTCCGATTTCGATACTTTTGGAGTTATCGTCCAATAAGTAATCGATGCGTTCGCGGGCAGTCATTTTGCCTTCTGCGTGAAGTTTTGCAATTCGTTTTTCGCCTCCGCCTAATTTGACTTTGGCAAATCTTTGTTTTAAATCAGAAAGTAATAGTTTATTGTGATCTTCGTTTTTATTGAAGTTTAAATCCATAAGTTATTGATGTTTTTACAAAATAGTGTGTGCTAATTTACAAAATCAATTGAAATAAATATAATAAACTGAATTGTTTACAATTGAAATTTTGACCGTTTTGACAATTTAGAGCAAAAAAAAACAGAAGCGAACTCCTGTTTTGTATGTTTTTCTATTTTTTAAATTATTTTTTAGAATCGCAAACCATTCTTTTTAGGATTGCCCATTGTTTTAAGGCATCACGAGCTTCTACAGCAGGATATCCCAGCATGGTTTTTCCGGCAGGAATATCTCCGACAACTCCTGATCCGGCACCAACAATGGCTCCGTCACCGATAGTCGTATGATCTTTGATAGAGGCGCTTCCACCAATTATTACTCCATTTCCAAGAGTTACAGAACCAGCCAAACCACTGTTTCCGGCCATGATACAAAATTTACCTAATTTACTGTTGTGTCCGATCTGAACTAAATTATCAATTTTACAGCCATCTCCTAGAATTGTAGAACTGAATTTTCCACGGTCAACACAAGTATTTGCTCCAATTTCAACACCGTTTCCTATAATTACATTTCCGATTTGTGGAATTTTTACCAGACCTTTTTCACTACAAGGACGGAATCCGAAACCATCTGCACCGATTGTTGCATTGGGATGAATAATACAGTCGTTACCAATATGACAACGCTCACGAATTACTGCTCCAGACCAAATCACTGTGTTTTTGCCAATAGTACATTCGTCTAAAATAGTAACGTTTGGATAGATGGTAACATTTGCTGCAATTTCTACTTTTGGGCCGATATAACAGCCAGCACCAATTTTACTTCCTTCACCAATAATAGCGGTTTCGTCTATCACTGCTGTTTTGTGAATCTCATTATGAAATAACGGGGTAGGTGGTGCAAAAAGAGCAAGAATCTGAGACATGGCCAAGTCCGCATTTTTTACTTTAATAAAAGCACGATTATCTCCCGGTTCAATTGAAATGTCTTCGTTAACAACTGCTATCGGAGCTTTTGAAGCTTCCCATAATTTTTCATATTTTTTATTTCCTATGAAAGAAATTTCAGAAGTTGTTGCTTTTTCCAACTGCTCTGTTGCTGTTACACTTTGAGAAGTAGTGCCGTAAATTACACCTTGTATGACTTCGTTAATCTCTTGAATTGAATAGGATTTCATAGAATTAATTAATTGATTATGGGGTTATTTTTTGCCAAATAAAATAAATTTGATTCGAATTACCTAATCTTATTTTGAAGTTTTTTACGCTACTCTTTAAATAATAGTTTAAATATTACAAATTTAACATAAAACTTACTAAATTCCTGAGCGATGTATAATTTTAAAGGCTGTAAGAGTTTTTGAATTTGTAATAAATTTGATATTTAAACTTAAAAAGAACTGTGAAAATAATGTGTAAATAATACCTTATTCGTTGATTATCATATGTGTATCTTAAAATTTTTTCAGCTGTTTGGTAATCTCAGGAGGTTTGTTTGTTCACTTTCTATATAAAAGAGGCAGGACAGGATAAGAAAAGTAAGTTGCAGATTTTTGATTCTAAAATGAATTGGATTCTGTTTTTTTGTAATTCATTCAAAATAAGGATCAAACAAAAATATACCGACTAAATGTTTTTTTCTAACAATAGTAAAATTATTTAAACAATAGTAGTATTAATACGATAAATTTAAAAAGGAAGCTATTTTTATTTTGTATCGTTATCAGCAAGATTAGTATTTGAAGTTCTTCTCAATTAGTAATTGATTTTTAAAATCAGGATAAAGCAAAAAAAGCGATTCACTTTGTAAAAGGAATCGCTTTTCAGAATACTTAATTATAATTACTCTTTTATTTTAGAAAGAGAAATAGCATTGATACAATAACGTAATCCACTTGGTTCAGGGCCATCAGGAAAAACGTGTCCTAAATGTGCATCACAGCTATTGCAGATTACTTCAACACGAATCATTCCGTATGATTTGTCTGCATGATAACCAATTGCATTTTCTTTGATAGGCTGCGTGAATGAGGGCCATCCTGTTCCGGACTCAAATTTTTCGCTGGCATCAAAAAGTAAAGTGCCGCAACATTTACATTCGTAAATTCCGGGATCAAATAAGCTGCATAATTCAGAGCTGAAAGATCTTTCAGTTCCTTTTAAACGGGTTACCTGATATTCTTCAGTGGTTAAAAGCTGCTTCCATTCTTCTTCCGTTTTTTCCACTCTTTTTTCAGGAGCCGGATTTCCTTTATTCGTAAAACGAATTACATCTGCCCATTTTATCATAACTTTATTTTTAGTTTCAAGTTTCAAGTTTGAGGTTTCAAGTTTGAGGTTTCAGGTCTCAGTTTACGTTTACGGTACTGTGACTGAAAACTGCGACTGCAAACTTATTCCTCCTCCCTTTGTCCCATCATCATTAGAAATGCTTTCAGGAAAGGATCGATATTTCCGTTCATTACACCATCAACATCGCTGGTTTCATAGCCTGTACGAACATCTTTTACCAGTTTATAAGGCTGCATAACGTAATTTCGTATTTGCGAGCCCCATTCGATTTTCATTTTTCCGGCCTCAATATCAGCACGTTGAGCCTGTTGCTTTTTTAGCTCAATTTCATATAACTGGGAACGTAACATTTGCATGGCACGTTGTCTGTTATCCTGCTGCGAACGCGTTTCAGAACATTGAATCTGAATGCCGGTTGGTTTATGAACCAATTGTACTTTGGTTTCAACCTTGTTTACATTTTGTCCTCCTGCACCGCTGGAACGGGAAGTTGTAATTTCGATATCAGCCGGATTGATGTCAATTTCGATACTGTCGTCAACAAGCGGATACACATAAACAGATGCAAATGAGGTATGGCGTTTGGCGTTACTGTCAAAAGGTGAGATTCTGACCAGACGGTGAACACCATTTTCTCCTTTTAAGTATCCAAAAGAATAATCGCCTTCAAACTCCAAAGTAACGGTTTTGATACCTGCTACCTCACCGGCCTGGAAGTTAAGTTCTTTTATTTTGAATCCGTAGCTTTCTCCCCACATCATGTACATACGCATTAGCATTCCGGCCCAGTCGCAACTTTCAGTTCCGCCTGCACCAGCCGTAATCTGAACCACAGCACTCAGACTGTCGCCTTCATCAGAAAGCATATTTTTGAATTCTATGTTTTCGATATGCGTTTGTGTACTGCTGTAATGCTCGTCTAATTCTTCAGCAGAAAGTTCCCCTTCTTTATAAAAATCATACGCCAGCTGTAATTCATCTGTCAGCTCGATGGCTTTATTGTAATCTTCGATCCATTTTTTCTTGTTTCGAAGGTTCTTTACAATGATTTCAGCTTCTTTGGCATTGTTCCAAAAGTCAGGAGCGAAGGTTTTTTCTTCTTCGTTGGCAATTTCGATTAGTTTGGCATCAACGTCAAAGATACCTCCTCAACGCACCAAGGCGCTCCACAATACCTTTTATTTGTTCGGTAGTTGTCATAAATTAATACTAGTTTTATATGTTTTTTATAAATATTACGTTAATTTGGTTCTGGGATATTCACACGTTAAAGTTTATTAAAACTTATCTCGAATAACTATCAGTAATACGTAATTTTGTTGTACAAAAATAAGACATAGTTTTTAGAATATGGAAATAAATTTAATTAGCGATACCATTACCAAACCTACACTCGAAATGTTGCAGTATATGTTTAACGCCCAGGTTGGCGATGACGTATATAAACAAGACCCTACAGTCATTGAACTTGAAAACAGAGTAGCAGAATTTTTTGGAATGGAAGCCGGACTTTTTTTTCCGTCTGGAACTATGGCCAATCAAACAGCAATCAAATTACATACGCAGCCCGGAGAGCAATTAATTGCAGACAAATACGCACATATTTATAATTATGAAGGTGGCGGAGTGTCTTTTAACAGCGGTGTTTCCTGTTGTCTGATCGATGGACACCGTGGAATGATAAATGCGGCCCAGGTGGCTGCGGCTATCAATGATCCGGAATCTTATCATAGTCCGCTGACCACTTTGGTTTGTGTGGAAAATACCACTAATAAAGGTGGTGGTGCCTGTTATGAATTAGAAGATTTAAGAGAAATAAAAAAAGTCTGTGATGCCAATAATTTGAAATTTCATCTTGATGGCGCTAGAATCTGGAATGCATTAGTGGCTAAAAGACAAAATCCGAAAGAATTTGGCGCTATTTTCGATACCATTTCGGTTTGTTTGTCTAAAGGATTAGGGGCTCCGATTGGTTCTGTTTTATTAGGAACCAAAGCAGATATTCATAGAGCGTTGAGAATCAGAAAAATACTTGGTGGAGGAATGCGTCAGGTAGGTTATATGGCTGCGGGAGGCTTGTATGCCCTGGCACATAATATCGAAAGACTGGCAGAAGACCATAGAAGAGCGAAGGAAATCGGTGCAATTCTAAGCACAAAACCCTGGGTATCGGCTGTAGAACCTGTTGAAACGAATATTTTGATTTTTTCGCTCGCGGAAGGTTACAGTGACCAGCTTTTAATAGAAAAATTAAAACAGAAAAATATTTCCATAAGTTCAATGGGTCATAATAAACTCCGAATTGTAACTCATTTAGATTACAGGGAAGTTATGCATACGTATGTGCTTGAGACACTTTCGAAAATTTAAAAAAAAAGGTACAAAGAAGCAAAGGTTCAGAGGTACAAAGGGTTAAAAAAAAGACGCACAAAGTGCGTCTTTTTTTTGTTTAGAAAGTTCAAAGTTTACAAAATCAAGACCTTTGCGCCTTTGTCCCTCTGAACCTTTGTTCCTCATAACCTTATTTAAAAAGATCATCCATTCCCGGAATCATTGGCATATCCATTTTTGCAACCGCATCAAGTTCTTTTTCATTTACACTTGTTGCTTTTTCAATCGCTTTATTTAACGTTACAATTAAGTAATCTTCCAGTTGTTCTTTGTCCTCCAGTAAAGAGTCATCAATTGAGATGGCTGTCACTTTTCTGTTAGCGGTTAAGGTTACCTTCAATAATCCATCAGCACTTTGTTCATCGATTAGGACGGTATCAAGGCGCTTTTTTGTATCTTCAATTTTTTGTTGGGTTTCTTTAAGTTTGCCCATCATTCCCATTAAATCCATTTTTGTTGATTTTAAATTATTTCATACAAAATTAGTATATTGCTGTATGAAATCAATATAATATTTTATGAAAATATTAATTCTGTTCTATTGTGTTTATAGTACTTTTGCTCCTTCTTATATAAAAACTAATGCTTAATTCATGCCAAACGATATAATTGCTCCAAAAGCCAATCAAATTCCTAAAAAATTAAAGAAACATAAAGAAACCCGAATCGATAATTATTTTTGGCTCAATGATCGTGAGAATCCAGAGGTTATTGATTATCTGAACAAGGAAAATGTTTATTACGAAAGTATGACAGCACATACAAAGGATTTTCAGAATGCTTTGTATGACGAAATGAAAGCAAGAATTAAAGAGGATGACGCTTCTGTTCCTTATTTTTATAATGGCTACTATTATATAACACGTTTTGAAACCGGACAGGATTATCCGATTTTTTCAAGAAAAAAAGGCAGCCTTTCCGCTGCGGAAGAAATTTTATTCAATTGTAATGAATTAGCGAAAGGTCATGCTTACTTTAAACTGGGAGGTTTAAGCATCAGTCCGGATAATAAATTCGCAAGTTTCGGTGTTGATATTGTGGGAAGAAGAATTTACACGATTCAGTTTAAGAATTTGGAAACCGGGAAGATCCTGGAAGATAAAATCGAAAATGCTACAGGAGGATCTGTATGGGCCAATGATAATCATACTATTTTTTACACCAAACAGGACGAAGTTACTTTAAGAGCTGATAAGGTTTTAAGACACAAATTAAATACCGACTCAAAAGAAGATGTGTTGGTTTATAATGAAACCGATGACACTTTTAATGTTTCCGTCAGCAAAGAAAAATCAAGGAAATATATTGTAATAGGTTCAGGAAGTACATTAACGACGGAATACAGAATTCTGAACTCCGATAATCCGGATGGAGAGTTTGAAGTGTTTCAGCCTCGTGTACGTGGCTTAGAGTACAGTATTTCGCATTATGAAGACTCCTTTTACATTTTAACCAATAAAGATAAGGCGACGAACTTTAAGTTGATGAAAACGCCTGAAAACAAAACCGGAAAGAAATACTGGACAGATCTTATTCCGCATCGCGAAGATGTTTTGCTGGAAGATATCGAAATTTTCAGGAATTATTTAGTGGTTGAAGAGCGTTCAAACGGATTAAATCATATTCGTATTATGCCCTGGAATGGCGAACCGGATTATTATTTGCCATTTGGAAGCGAAACTTATAATGCGTACACCACAACAAATATAGATTTTGATACAGATATTTTGCGTTACAGCTATCAATCGCTTGCAACGCCTTCTTCTGTTATTGATTTTAATATGAAAACTAAAACCAAAGAAATCTTAAAAGAACAAGAGGTTTTAGGAGGAAAGTTTGATAAAGAAAATTACGTTGAAGAGCGTATTTGGGCTACTGCCAGAGACGGGGTAAAAGTTCCGATCTCTATGATTTACAGAAAAGGCCTTGAGAAAAACGGAAAAAACCCATTTTTGCTTTATGCTTATGGTTCTTACGGAATGACAATGGATACTTATTTTTCGTCAACCAGACTTTCTTTGTTAGATCGTGGATTTGTTTTCGCAATTGCCCATATCAGGGGAGGAGAGGACTTAGGAAGACAATGGTATGAAGACGGAAAACTGTTAAAAAAGAAAAATACCTTTACAGATTTCATCGATTGCTCTAAATTTGTAATTAACGAAAAGTTTACTTCTTCTAAACATTTGTATGCAGAAGGAGGATCAGCAGGAGGATTATTGATGGGAGTTATCATCAATGAAGCCCCGGAATTGTACAACGGAGTTATTGCCCAGGTGCCTTTTGTTGATGTCGTTACGACAATGCTTGACGACAGTATACCCTTAACAACAGGAGAATATGATGAATGGGGTAACCCAAACAATAAAAAATATTATGATTATATGTTATCCTATTCGCCCTATGACAATGTACAGCCACAACATTATCCAAATATGTACGTTTCTACAGGATTGCACGATTCACAAGTGCAATATTGGGAACCGGCCAAGTGGGTAGCCAAATTGAGAGAACTGAAAACAAATGATAATTTTTTGTTTTTAGATACCAATATGGACGCCGGACATGGTGGTGCTTCAGGAAGATTTGAAGCACTGAAAGACTTAGCAAAAGAATTTAGTTTTTTATTAGATTTAGAAAAAATTAAAAGCTAATTAGAAAATTTTTGTTAAATTTGCAACCTATCGAGGTTATTTAAAAATGCCTTTGATTAACTATTTTTTTATGAAAGAAGAAATAAACGCTTATAATAATGTTTTAGAGTTAATAGGTAACACCCCACTTATTAAGCTAAATAAAATCACCGAAGAGTTAGAAGGAAATTTCTACGCAAAGGTCGAAGCTTTTAATCCGGGACATTCCTCAAAAGATAGAATAGCGTTATATATTATTGAAGAAGCCGAGAAAAAAGGAATTCTTTCTCCAGGAGACACCATAATTGAAACAACATCTGGAAATACAGGATTTAGCTTAGCAATGGTAAGCATTATAAAAGGTTACAACTGTATTTTGGCAGTAAGCTCAAAATCATCGAAAGATAAGATTGACATGCTAAGAAGTTTAGGAGCTAAAGTATATGTCTGTCCGGCGCACGTTTCAGCAGATGATGAAAGATCTTACTATAATGTCGCTAAACGATTACACGAAGAAACGAAAGGTTCGGTTTACATTAATCAATACTTTAATCAGTTAAATATTGATGCGCACTACAACACTACTGGTCCTGAGATCTGGGAACAGACAAAAGGCCAAATCACACATCTTGTTGCCTGCAGCGGAACGGGAGGAACTATCTCCGGAACAGCAAAATTCTTAAAAGAACAAAATCCCAATATTAGAATTCTAGGTGTGGATGCTTTTGGATCCGTATTGAAAAAATACCACGAAACAAGAGAGTTCGACAATAAAGAAATTTATCCTTATCGTATCGAAGGTTTAGGTAAAAACCTGATCCCGTCTGCTACAGATTTCGATATTATTGATAAATTTATCAAGGTGACAGATGAAGAAAGTGCCCACTCAGCAAGGGAGATTACCAGAAAAGAAGGTTTATTTGTCGGTTATACTTCAGGAGCGGTAATGCAGGCCATTAAGCAATATGCAGAAGAAGGCGAATTTACAAAGGACAGTAACATTATTGCTATTTTCCCCGATCACGGATCACGTTACATGAGTAAAGTGTTTAGTGATGACTGGATGAACGAACAAGGCTTCTTTGACAGTGTCAATGAAGAAGAAGTTCAAAAAATTGAATTTATAAAATAGTTTAAAAAACTTTTAGATACAAAACTCCATCCGTTTCTGCGGATGGAGTTTTTTTTTTAATCAAATCTAAATAATGGCTTTTAGTTCCGGTTTTTTTAAATGTTAATAATTTGGTTTAAAGTGAGAATACCGTATTTATACGTAAGACTTTATTCTTTTGTTTGAAGTAAAATTAGTATTTTAACAAAAAGACCTAGGTTATAAATAAATATAATTGAATCGTCAAAATCATCAAATTTGGTTATTTAAACGATTATTTAGGTTCGTTAACGGAAAAATTTCTGTCCAAATGCATTATAATTTAGTTTAGTAATGTTAAAATGACACACTGTTTTATAATACCCTAAACCTACATCTATGAAAAAAATACTACTTACATTATTGTTTGTAAGTTATTTGAATGTTAATGCGCAAACACCAATTCAGGAATTCAATTTCGATGCTACTTTAAATAATACCAATAATACAACTTCATTTATTGGTACAGGCAATTTCGTTACGGACAGGAACGGAGCTATCAAAGGAGCACAGCGTCTTGCTAATAAAGCGATGGAAGCTGTTATCGACAATCTCCCACAAAATAATAAATCCAGAACAGTATCGGTTTGGGTTAAATTCAATGATATTGCTTCTGCTAATTATATTTGGGGTTACGGGACAGCTTATAATGCCCAATATTGCGGATTATTACAGCAAGGTACTGCTTCTTCCAACTCAGATTTAAGTTTGGCAGGCTGGGGACCAAGCAATGATATTATTGTTTCAGCGACGTTATTAAAAGATGTCTGGTATCAGTATAGCATTACTTTTGACGGAACTGTATCTAAGATATACCGTAACGGTGAATTACTGAAATCGGTCACTGGAGTTTCACGCCAAACCAAAGGAAATATTTTCAGACTCGGAGAAATAAATACTACAATTGGTATTAATGCGGATATTGATGACCTGAAGATTTATAATGTCGCCTTAACAGATTCACAGGTTTTACAATCCTATACAAGTTCTAAGCCTTCTGTTGTTATGATAGTAGAAAATACAACAGCTGAAAAGGCAGCTGTAAAAGCTTCAAAATCTAAAGCAGCTTTAAAAAATCCTTCAACGACAATTGGTTCTGCCGGGGATATTAATGTCTCCAAAAATGTTGAGGTATTTTCGCAAGGGCAAAAAGTAGCAGGAAATAATGGGAACGGAATGAATATTAATGATTTACCGGAAGGAACATATTTATTGAAAATAACAAATGTTGCCTCAAAAAAAATAACTTCAAATTAAGTATAAGATTTTGATTAGTATAGATTAGTTAGTTTTTTATGTTGTTTTAAGTTTTAAATTTTGAATAGTAAAAAAAAGGCCTTCTGAATTGTAGCATCAGCAGGCTTTTTGATTTTTATAAATTATCATTTCCTTAAAAAAAAGTAATACTAAGATACCCCGTCAGCAGAGCGATGGAGCGCTTTTGCGGTGTTTTTATAAATAATTGATATTGCTGTTTTTGTAGTGTTGATATTTTTTATTTATGTGAGAATTCTCTATTTATATGTAAGAAGTGTTTGGTAATATTGAATTAAATTTATAGTTTTAACAGATTTTTAAAAAGTATTAATAAATATAATTAATATTTTAAAACTATCATTTTGGTTATTATTTTGCCAGGATAAAAGGTACTTAAAAAGTAGTGTGAGTTAAAAACAGGCCCCTAAAATTTATATATATGAGAAAATTATTACTCACTTTAATGTTTGTAACTTTTTTAAATACGAGTGCGCAGAATCCTGTTCAGGAATTTAATTTCAATGGGAATTTAAATAATACAGATAATACAATTTCCTTTTTGGGAACCCCTGTTTTTGTAACCGACAGAATGGGAGTTCCTAAAAGTGCTCTCCGACTTACCAACAAAGCTTTTCAGGCTGTAGTGGGTGATCTTCCTCAAGGTAATAAACCACGCTCTATATCGATTTGGGTGAAATTTAATACTATTACTGCACCAAATTATATTTTGGGGTATGGCGGTGCGGTAAATGCCCAGTATTTTGGATTATTGCAACACGCTTCTTCTAACGGAAATTCCGATTTAAGCCTGTCGGGCTGGGGAGCCGGAAACGATGTTATTGTTTCGGTACCGCTTGTAAAAGAGGTCTGGTATCAATACAGCGTTACGTACGATGGCAATACGTCGAAAATTTACCGTAATGGTGAATTATTAAAGTCAGTAGATGGAATTTCGCGCTTAACGAAAGGGTATATTTTGAATTTAGGAAAATTAAACGCAACAGTTGGTATCAATGCTGATATCGACGATCTTAGATTATACAGTGTGGCAATGACAGATGAGCAGGTGATGGAGTCTTACAACAGCTCAAAACCAACTGCTCCGGCTTTAACCGAAAGTATTCCTGCTTCAAATACACTAAAAAAAGCGGCTCCTGTCACTGTAAAAGCTATAACTCCGGTAAAAATGCCAGCAACTGTACTTTCAGCTGAGACAAATAACGGTGCTAAAAATGTTGAGGTTTTTTCGCAGGGAAAAAAAATAATGGGGACTAATGCTACAAATATTGGCGATTTACCTGAAGGAACCTATTTGTTGAAGGTCACTAATACACCCTTAAAAAAATAGCTCCAAAGTAAAAACAAGTCTTTAGGTTTGCAGAACTAATTGGATTTTGTAATCGTTAAAAAGCCTTCTGAAGTTTTCATCAGAAGGCTTTTTAATTTTATCATTTTTAGCTAATTACGCTAAGTACTACAAATAGTATTACCAGAATAATTACAGCGAATTTCGTGTATTTTGATGTTTTCATTGGATCGGTTTTTTTATTTAAAGAATTTTGACTGCTGCAAATATAATAGTTAATCTGGTTTTTCATAATTAAAATTAAAACCATATAAAACAAAAAAAAGCCCTGAAATTTCAGAGCTTTTATCCTTATGCAGTATCTTTTTATTCTTCTTTCATCGTGTGATAAACGTTCATGACGTCATCATCTTCTTCAATTTTTTCGATTAATTTCTCTACATCGGCAATTTGAGCTTCAGTAAGTTCTTTGGTAATTTGAGGAATACGTTCAAAACCGGAAGATAAAATTTCAAGTCCTCTGTTTTCTAATTCTTTTTGTAAAGCCCCAAAGCTTCCAAAAGGAGCATAGATTAAGATCCCGTCTTCGTCTTCAAACACCTCTTCTGCACCAAAATCAATTAATTCCAGTTCTAATTCTTCAGGATCAAGATTCCCTTTTGCAATTCGGAAATTACACGTATGGTCAAACATAAACTCCACAGACCCCTGAGTTCCCATCGTTCCGTTGCATTTATTAAAATAGCTGCGGATGTTAGCTACTGTTCTGTTATTGTTGTCCGATGCTGTTTCAATTAAAATGGCAATTCCGTGAGGTGCATATCCTTCGAACAAAATTTCTTTATAGTTGGCAGTATCTTTATTGCTGGCATTTTTTATAGCGCGCTCAACATTGTCTTTAGGCATGTTGGCCGCTTTGGCATTTTGTATTACAGCTCTTAATCTGGAATTGGCATCAGGGTTAGGTCCGCCTTCTTTAACGGCCATAACGATGTCTTTACCAATTCGGGTAAATGTTTTGGCCATTGCAGACCAACGTTTCATTTTTCTTCCTTTTCTAAATTCGAACGCTCTTCCCATTACTGATTTTTTATTTTGTGATGCAAAAATACGGTTATTCCTTATTTTTCCAAAATCAAAACTACTCTTTTTTGGAGATAGTTAGAAGTTTATAGATTAAAAAGTTTCAGGTTTCATGTTTCAGGTTTTCCGGGAAACAATAAAAGAAAAAATCCATTCGTAGAACGAATGGATTTTTTATGAAGAATCTAAGAATCTAAGAATCTAAGAATCTAAGAATCTAAGAATCTAAGAATCTAAGAATCTAAGAATCTAAGAATCTAAGAATCTAAGAATCTAAGAATCTAAGAATCTAAGAATCTAAGAATCTAAGAATCTAAGAATCTAAGAATCTAAGAATCTAAGAATCTAAGAATCTAAGAATCTAACCCCGATAGCTATTGTGGGCTAAAATCATTTATATCCATTAAACTCCGTAATAATATTCACTGCTTCATTTAAGTACGGATTTGTTTTAAGATTGTCTATCTGGTATTGATTTATGGTTTTTTCAGTTGGATAAACGCCAAGCAAAAATTGGTTTACAGTTGAATTATAAACATCCAGCGGATTGTTGTCATCGTTAAAAGTGTGAATTTCCGTCCAAAGAGAGTTTATTACCTTTTTTTGTTCAAAAATAGCATCCAGAGTCATTGGAATTTCTGATTTTGGGACATTTATCAACTGATCAATTTTCTGATTGATTTTTTTGATGTCATTAAAATAATAATTATCTGCTAATCGTACCGAACTGTTTTTTGCTATTTTATCGATTACGTTTCGTTTTACATAAGTCTTATACTTTAAAAAAGGGGCAAGGCTGTCGTTTTTAATGGCAGTTGGAAAATCACTTTCTTTTTGATAAACATCTTCATAAAACTCCGGAAGTACAACATCCGGGGTGACACCAATATACTGATGGCTTTTGCCGGTAACCCGATAGAATTTATTAATGGTAATTTTCACAAAGTCAGTATTTTTATTTTCGTCAAGCGAAAGAATCGTTTGCATTGTTGCTTTGCCGAGTGTAGTACTGCCTAATAATAAAGCGCGGTTGTAATCCTGTAAAATGGAAGAGAAAAATTCACTCGCCGAAGCTGTATTGCTGTTAACCAAAATTACGATCGGACCTTTGTAAATAAGTCCTTTATACGGATCATTGATCACAGATGCAGCTTGTTTATTGTCAACAACAATAGAAAGCGGACCGTAATCAATAAACATTCCGGCCAATTTTATAGCTTCTTCCATAGAACCGCCGCCATTGTCAATCAAATCAATGACTAAACCTTTTATGTTGTCTTTTTCGAGTTTTATTATTTCGCGTGCTACATCGTCGGCACAGCCTTTTCGACTATTCCCGTCTAAATCAGCATAAAAACTTGGAATCTTGATATAGCCAATTTTACTGTCCTTGCCAATTATAAAACTAAAAACAGAATTATCCTCATCTTTCATGACTTGCTTTTCCACATGGACATCAAAGCTTTTACCGGAATTTCGTTTTAAGGTGAGCACTATATTTTTATTCGATTCTGATAAAATCATAGTCGAAACAGATTGTAATGAAGCACAGGAAACCTGCAGTGTTTCCTTCTGATTGGAAACGGAAACAATCTGATCTCCTTTTTTGATTTGTCCTGTTTTAAATGCCGGGCCATTCGGATCGATTTCGTCAATTATGATTTCATTTTTCTCGTTCAGATTCACGGTCATTCCCAGCGATAGATGCTCTTTCGATAAGGAAGCGACAAAACTCGACTTGGAATCATCACTAAAATAGGCCGTATGAGGATCAAAATAAGTGCAGAAGAAATTATATAGTTTTTCTTCCTGTGTACTTTTTTCTTCCAGGAGGGTATTTATCCTGCAGATTTCATTAGTCAAAATCATATTTTTTGAAGCCGATTCAATCGATTTGAAATTGCTTTTTATGGAATCTAAATTGTCACTGGTTTCTGCAATATCATCCAGAATCTGATAGCGGAGTTTCTTAACCCATACTTTTTCCAGGTTTTCTTTTTGGAGATAAAAAGCAAATGCTTTTTTGTAAAACCGAATCGTATCTTTTTTAGTATAGTCGATCGGTTCTGCCTGGATTTTTTGCAGAACCGCTTTGGTTCTGAGAAGTCCGGCTTTATATTTAGAGTTTATATCGGCTAAAAAACTACAATCATTCTGTAGAATCAAATCGTCTAAGTTTAAGCGATATTTTTGAGACATTTCATTGTATTCACCCAGAAAAAAGATATTTCGGGAAGGATCTAATTCATTGATAAGATTATCAAAAACAAACATTGACAAGCTATCGTTTACAGGTTTCGGACGAACATGCTCAGTCTGAATTAATACATTGATTTTATTTAGTATTTCGCAGGTTCTGTCGCTATTCTGACTAAACAGGGCATTTGTTGTCAATATAAATACTAATATTATTTTTTTCATAAAGGAGAAAGTCATCGTTTACACTAAAATTACGGTTATTTTTTGATAAACGACAGTAATTTCTTTAAAATGTCGGAGACTCCATAATTTTATCTGACAGCAGCAACATCAGGTAAAATTTCCGGTTAAATAAAACAGCCGGAAATTCACGGATTTTATTTAAATGAACTGTGAAATCTTTTAATTCATGATCTCACGGCAAAAAAAATGCATTACACTTTCCGGTGTAATGCATTTATAAAGTAAACCTCAATTAATCGTTGAAAATCAGGGTTTTTAAAAATCTATTTTTTATAAAATGGTAATTTTACCACTTTGGCAGGGACATCATTTTTTCTGATTCTGATAAAGATATCGTTGTCAATCGCGCTATTGTTTACGGTAACATATCCTAAACCAATCCCTTTATTCATAGAAGGAGACATTGTTCCTGAAGTTACAACACCAATTACAGCACCAGCTGCATCAACAATTTCATAATCATGTCTTGGTACTGCGCGTTCCTGCATTTCAAAAGCGACTAATTTTTTAGTAACGCCTTCTTCTTTTTGTTTTTTCAGGCTTTCAGAATTGGTAAATTCCTTATTGAATTTTGTAATCCATCCTAAACCTGCTTCAAGTGGGGAAGTCGTATCATTAATATCATTTCCATACAAGCAGAATCCCATTTCAAGACGTAAAGTATCACGGGCAGCAAGGCCAATTGGTTTAATTCCAAAAGCTGCGCCAGCTTCAAAAACCTTATTCCAGATCGCTTCAGCATCGGCATTTTTACAATAAATTTCAAATCCGCCGGAACCGGTATAACCTGTAGCAGAAATAATTACATCATTAAAACCTGCAAAATCAGCCACTTCAAAATGGTAATAAGCAATAGCCGATAAATCTATAGAAGATAAGGACTGCATGGCTTCAACCGCTTTTGGTCCCTGAATGGCCAATAGGGAATAGTCATCGGAAAGGTTTTTCATTTCAACACCCAAATCATTGTGTGCTGCAATCCAGTTCCAGTCTTTTTCAATATTAGAAGCATTTACAACAAGTAAATATTCTTCTTCTTCTTTCATTTTATACACAATAAGGTCATCTACAATTCCACCGTCGTTATTCGGTAAACAAGAATATTGCGCTCTTCCGATTGTTAGAGTCGAAGCATCATTTGAAGTTACTTTTTGAATTAAAGCCAGAGCATTCGGTCCTGTCAGTAAAAATTCGCCCATATGCGAAACGTCAAAAACGCCTACGCTGTTACGAACGGTTTCATGTTCAGCATTAATACCTTCATAAGTAATTGGCATATTATACCCGGCAAAAGGCAGCATTTTTGCTCCTAAACTTTCATGTATGTGCGTAAGCGCAGTATTTTTCATTGTGTTGTTTTATAAAATTGTGTCGCAAATTTATTTAAAAAATATCGAAATATACTAGTCTAAATTATAAAATCCGTAAAGATTAAGTCTGATTTCTCGCTAATTCGTTATTTCTTTTGCTTTTTTGAACGGAAAAAAGGAGGACGGATTTATCTTCATAAGCAAAACTTTTTTATATAAGAAAATTCTTCTCATAGATTTTTTTGTAATTTTAAAAGCGCAAAGCAAATCAGATGAAAGTACCACTTCAGATCACAAAACAGGAAATTTTAACTTTTTACAAACTTATAAATCCTCTAACACATAAAGGAATTCAGGGTCATGCAGTAATTATCGGTGGGAGTTATGGGAAAATGGGAGCCGCGGTTTTAGCCTCAGGAGCATGCCTGAAATCCGGTTGCGGACTGGTGACTGCTTTTATACCAAAATCCGGTTATGCCATACTTCAGATAAGTAATCCTGAAGTTATGGTGCTTACTGATGAAAATGAAAATTTTATTTCCGGAATAAATTTAAAAATACAGCCGCAAGCAATTGGAATTGGACCGGGTCTGGGACAGGAAAAACAGACACAGCAAGCATTTTTAGAGTTTTTAAATACCAATAAAAGTCCTTTAGTTATAGATGCCGATGCCTTAAATATTTTGTCACTGAATAAGGGCTGGCTTAATTTATTACCCGAAAATACAATCTTAACACCGCATCCGAAAGAACTGGAACGGCTGATAGGCAAGTGGGATTCCGAAACTGAAAAATTTGAAAAAACAATTGCTTTTTCAGAGCAGTATAAAGCTATTATTGTCATGAAAGGCGCACCGACCTTTATCATCAACCAAAGTAAAATTTACCAAAATACAACCGGAAATGCAGCCTTGGCAACCGCAGGAAGCGGAGATGTTCTAACGGGAATTATTACCAGTTTTCTGGCACAGGGCTATTCACCGGACCACGCTGCCAGACTTGGCGTTTTTATTCACGGATTAACAGCCGATATTGCACTTCCGGAAACAGGTTATCAATCTTTTATCGCGTCTGATATTATTAAAAATCTGGGAAAGGCGTTTTTATCTTTGGATTCTTAGTTGACCAATATTTTTTGGAACGTTGAATTGCTCTGATTTTTGGAATTTTAAATTATAAAATCAGAAATCTAAATTCGTAAGTTTGTATTTCAGTAAATACTGCTTATGAAAAACAATTTTGACCTGAGAACGGTAAATGTAACACGTTATATTACTCCTTTACGCGAAGGCGGTTCTTTACCAGCTTTGGCAGAGGCTGACGACGATTTTAAATATGTCTTAAAATTTAAAGGAGCCGGACATGGTGTTAAAGCGCTGATTGCCGAACTAATCGGCGGACAAATTGCTAAAGCTTTACAATTGCAGCTTCCGGAATTGGTTTTTGCAAATCTGGATGAAGCGTTTGGAAGAACCGAAGCCGATGAGGAAATTCAGGATTTGCTGCAGGGAAGCCAGGGATTGAATCTCGCACTTCATTTTTTATCCGGTGCCATTACTTTTGATCCTGTCGTAACTACAGTTGATCCTAAACTGGCTTCGCAGATTGTCTGGCTGGATGCTTATATCACCAATGTTGACCGTACTTTTAAAAATACCAATATGCTGATCTGGCATAAAGAATTATGGCTTATCGATCATGGTGCCTGTTTGTATTTTCATCATTCCTGGAACAATTGGGAACAGCATGCCAAAAGTCCGTTTGCGTTGATAAAAGATCACGTATTATTACCCCAGGCTTCTCTTTTAAAAGAAGTTGATACAGAATTTAAAGCACTTCTGACTCCGGAAATTCTCGAGAAAATTACCAATACAATTCCGCTCGAATGGCTGCAATGGGAAGATACAGAAGAAACTCCTGAGGCCTTGCGCAATGTATATTTACAATTTTTACTTACCCGATTAAATCATTCCGAAATCTTTGTAAACCAAGCTCAAAATGCAAGATAATCACTTATATGAGTATGCCGTAATTCGTGTGGTACCAAGAGTGGAGCGCGAAGAATTTCTAAATATCGGAATCATTTTGTTCTGCAAAAGAGCTAAATTCATTAAGGTACTTTTTCATATTAATGCCACTAAGATTGAAGCACTTTCGGATGATTTTGATATCGAACAACTGGAATGTAATTTAACTTCATTAGAGAAAATTGCCAACGGAGCCAAAGATGGCGGCCCGATTGCCGAAATGGATATTCCGTCCCGTTTTCGATGGTTGACGGCGATCAGAAGTTCGGCAATTCAGACTTCAAGGCCACATCCGGGACTTTGTGAGGACCTGGAAAATACGATTCAGCGTTTGTTTGCTGAGTTGGTGCTTTAGGTTTTTTAGAGAATAGAGAATAGAGAATAGAGAATAGAGAATAGAGAATAGAGAATAGAGAATAGAGAATAGAGAATAGAGAATAGAGAATAGAGAATAGAAGAAAGATGGAGACTATGGACGGTTTTATAAAAAATAACCACGAATTACAACAATTTTGCGATTGTGTAATCCGTGGTTAAAACTAAAACTAACTAACTCAGATTTTAATAACCGTAACTTCAGTTAAATGATTTGAAATTAGGGCAATAAAGATTTTCTACATTAAAACGAACCGCAAGTATTCCCTCCTAATGTTGCACCGGCACCACCGCTGACATCTGCTTTAACAGCAGCTGCGGCAAGTGTTACGATAGAGTAGGGAGGTGTAAAAGCCGTTTTGCTTCCTGCCGTATTTCCACTTGTGTTTGTAAAAATGTTATCAACTGCTGTAACTGCTGTATAATTAGTCATTAAATCGATAGGCGTTTTTACACCTTCGAAAACATTTTTTTCTACGCGAATATCAGCTTCAAAACCAGCTGCGATACATTTGTTACTTACTGTACTGTTGAAGTAACTATTGATAATATGCACTTTTCCAAAACGAACTCTTGGCATTCTTTCTTTACAGCCAGGAGCCCACCAGCAACGGGCAAAAGTAATTCTCAATTTTCCACGGTCTCCTGTAGCACCGTCACTTGAACCAATCAGGTTGGAATACCTGTGATCGTCAGAACCTCCTGAACCTCCTGCTTTTGGTGGTTTCAGGTAATGGAATTTAGAATACGTCACCGAAATATAATCTGATTTGTTTTTGATGTCAAAGTTTCCGTCAACACCATCTCTGAATTCGCAGTGGTCAACCCATACATTTGTGCATTCGTCAAGAATAGCATTATCCCAACCGTCAGTATCATAAGCGCCCGGACCTTCAAAAATCAGGTTTCTGATAATGATGTTTTTACATCTTTTAATATTGATGATACCCGAAGCATCTTTGGTTTGATTCGTAGAAACCAGTTTTGCACCGCTCGCACCGTAAATAGTTTTACCAGTCTGATCCTGAAAGGACAATCTTGTGGTAACCGTAATCGTACCGCTAACTTTAATAACTTTTACAGCTGTATTTTCGATAGCTGATTTTAATTGAGCGTAAGTCGTAACTGTCGTCTCTGTAGAAGTTCCGCCTCCGGTTGTTCCGCCATTTTGAGAGGCCCATCCCGGAACCTGAGCACAGTTTCCTACTTTAGCGGTTAAGTCGCTTCCTGCAGAAGTAGCAGATACAATACTGTTTTCATCATTTTGTGATGAACCAATTTCTTCGGTATTACATGCTGTAAAACCGAAGACCAATGTTAGTAAGAACACTGAGATTTTTGATTTAAAATTCATAATTTAAGTTTGGGGGTTTATAAAATATTTAACAATACAAATCTGCGGATAATTGCACTTAAAAAAGTTGAACAAGTTCAATGTTTTGAAAAAAAATCTACTAAAAATATTTTTTTAACAATTGTTAAGTGACAAAAAGATCTAAATAAAGTACTTTTGCGTAATCGATTACATTATTTTTTAATTCATTCCAATACTTACGCCCCAAGTAAGAATAAAAGTAAAAACACATGTACAACCCCCTCAGATTAAGTATTGAACGCAAAATTCCATTAACAGATGAAGAATGGAAATTTGTCGTTGAAAAAGCCGAGTTTATCAAACTCAAAAAAAATGAATACCTGCAAATTCAGGATTCAAACAGTTCCTACGAAGGCTTTATTTTAAAAGGTGCTTTCAAAACCTACATTTTGAACGACAACGGCACCGAAAGTGTTATTTTTTTCTCCTTCGAAAACGAATGGATGTGTGATCTCGAAAGTTTCTATCATCAAAAGCCCACCACCTACAATATCAAGGCGATAGAAGACAGCGAAATCCTGGTCATTAGCAAGACCAATAAAACACTCTTGTTTGAGCAAGTGCCAAAGCTCATCCAGTTTCATATTATTATGGTCGAAAAAGCGAACATTGCCATCCAGCAAAGACTTATAGATGTTTTAAACAAAACCTCCAAACAACGATATCTGGAATTTATCGAGAAGTACGCACACAAAGTGGATAAGATCAACAACAGAAATTTGTCATCGTATCTGGGAGTTTCGCACGAGTTTTTGTCGAAGATTAAAAAGAGTTGCTAAGGTTCTGAGATGTTAAGGTTCTGAGTTTTTAAATGAAATTAAAAGAGGTTCAAAGGTGCAGAGTAACAAAGGTTCAGAGGTTTTCTGTAGAGGCGCGCAGCAGTGCGTGTAACGTATTATTTGAAAAACCGCGCAAAGGCGCAAAGCCGCCAAGAAAATAAAACTTTGCGACTTTGCGTCTTTGCGTGAGTATGAAATTCAGTATAAAAAAAACTTTGTGAACTTTGCAGTTAACCCCTTAAAGTAATTTCTCTAAATAGATAAACTCCAATGGCTGATCTGAAATATTAATATGAATATCGCTCGCCGGAAAAGCTTCTCTTTCGCCGGTTTCAACATAGCCGTGTCGTTTGTACCACGCGATAAGCTCCGAACGAACCGAAACAACCGTCATCACAATTCTGGATAGTCCCACAGCTTTAGCATGTTTTTCGCCATCAGCGAGCATCTTTTTGCCGATTCCGCCATTTTGCAATTCAGGTGAAACGGTCAGCATTCCCAAATACAATTGATGTTCTTTTTCCACCAGTAAAACCGAACCGATGATTTTGTCGTTGTCTGTATATTTGAGAAATGTATTTTTAGGATCTGAAATAATTTCTGTTAATTCTTCTTCAGTGGTTCTTTTGCCTTCTAACAAATGGGCTTCGGTAGTCCAGCCTTTTTTGGAAGTTTCGCCTCTGTAGGCAGAATTGATTAAGGTTAATAATGCCGGAATGTCTTGTAAGGTTGCTTTTGTGATCATTGGTAATTAGTATGCTGTATTTATTTAATTGCTCCTGCTTTAAGCGGAGGAACAAAATTAGGATATTTAAGATTGGCTTCAGCCGAAAATTACTTTCTATATTCAGAAAGAAGCCATTTTATACTGAAGAATGACATTACTGCTAATATAATTCCCAATTCAATAAATCCTTCCGTAGATAAGTTTTTAATATTTGGATAGTTGATTTTATCTGATAGGAACAGTATGTAAAAAAATACTATAAAAAGAGTAAAACAGAAGAATGTAATTTTAAAAATATATTTCATTTGTTTGCTAAAATTAATGTCGCGATTTCGAAAGGTTCTCTTTTTTGCGTTCACGAGCGGGAGAGATTCTTTGTTAATTTTTGTATAAAATCTTTATAAAGAAAATACCTGTTATTGTCTTTAATTTTTTAAGTTTGTCTCGAAAAAAAATAGTCCAAATTAAATTAAATTCCCCTTTTAAAATCCTCAGAAAAAGTATGAAATTTCAAAAATTATCATTGTTATCATTGGCCTTAATGGTTTTTTCTCTTTATTCCTGCTCATCAGATGATTCTTCAGAATCAGATGAAGAAGTCGTAATAGTTACTCCGGCAGAAGAAAAGTTAGTTTCAGTTTCCAATCCTTCAGGCAGTAATATGGCCTATATGCAGGACAAACAAGAGTTTAAATACGACGATCAAAAACGAGTTAATTTAGTTGGATATTACTTTTCCATATCTTATATAAATGATGAATTGATTGAAACCAAAACATTAGGAGATGATGTATCTAATGCTGATATCGAAACGAAATCATCGATTACACTAAAAAATAAAAATATTACTTCTATTATCTCTAATACAGTTTATAAAAGAACTACTGGAGAAACGTATAGTATCGAAAGGGATTCTACAGTTTACAGCTATGAAAATGAGTACATTTCTAAGATTGTACATTACCAAAAACGATCTATTACTGGTGATGGAAAATATCGTTTGGAGAGACAAATGGATTTTCAGGTTACTAATGGCAATATCACGCAAGTTAAAACTAATGATCCATATAACGGCATCGTGGTTACCAATTACACTTATGATAATACGCCAAATATTTTAATGGGAGATTTTGCATACGAAACACCATTATCTTTAGTTAGAGGATATACTATTCTAATGCATGATAAACTAGGGAAAAGAAGTGCAAATAATATTGTTACAATGGAAAACGTATTTACAGAAACACCGTTTCAAATATGTTATGAAAAAATTAGTTACAAAAGAGTTTTAGATAAATCAGGAAGAATTAAAGAAATTTTGTTGTCAGGTAACTCTATTACTAGTAATGCAGCTTATTATCCTCTTGGCAAATTTACAGATGAAAAAGTAATTTTTGAGTATAAATAAATAAAAATAAGTCACTTGAAGGCTTTATTCAAACTTTTACTAGTTTGAATAAAGCCTTTTTATTAAATCTTAAATGCTATTCAAAAACTTTGCTCTCTATGAATTTTTAATATATTATCGATTAAAAATCCAATATTCCAAAGATGCATTCATTAGAAAAATCAATCATTATATTTTGCCTTTGTTTATTTTCAATGGCTAATAAATCATAGGGTTCCAGATAATATGGCTTCTCATTAATTTTAATAACTGTTGTATGTAAAGAAAATAAAAGTATGATCTGAGCATTACAATTTTTATTACCATTCGTTATCGTTAATTTATGATGGCCTGTTTTTTCAGAAACCATCCAATTAAAATCAATACCTTTTGTATAAGAAGTTACTTCATCATCCGAATTAAATTCTATGATTTCATATTTCTCGTATACTTTTTTCTCTTTGTTTATCTCAATAGGTAAGGAGTTATCAAGCATAACCAGATATCGGTGATAGCCCTTAAATTTGGTAAACGCTGAAGGCACTTCCTCTATTGTAGCACTGCTTATTCTGAATACAAAATCTCTATCATTATAGCGTGCTGTTTCTGGATATATCATATATTCAGATGTCAATCCGCCACTCCAAACAGAGGCTGTAGTATCTTTTTTAGGGAAAAGACGTATGTCCATTTTTTAGTATTTTAAAATGAATGTCGGGATGCACCAACAGGATATTTTCATTCATTTACTCTTTATTTCGTAGAAACCAATAATTCTCTAACATCTACATCTAATACTTCAGCAATTTTCCTTAACACGTCAATGCTTGGTTGAGCATTATTATTGCAATAATTCGTCACCACTACGTAACTTTTTTCAATTTTTTCTGCTAACCACGTTTGTGTTCTTCCTTGTTCTTTTAGAACTTCTTTGATTCTGTTCATTTGAATATCAGCCATTAATTACTTTTTTATAATGCTATTTAGTATAGAAAATTATTATCTATTAATAATCTTTTTTCGATGTGTTAAATTATGATATAAAAATATATTGTAAAATATTATAATTTGATATATATTTGTATTGAAATTTAATATATAAGTTTATGAAAGCATACACTAAAGCAAATTTGGAAGAGATAGTCATGATGCAATTAGAAAATCTAAACGCTATGAACGATTTATTGTCTATAATGAAATTACAGAATGAATTATTGCATAACACCAATAAAAAATTAAAAGATGAAATTTCTGAGTTTAAGGAAAAATGTTTTACATATCAAGTAGGTAAACGAAACCAGAAATGACTTTTAAAATTAATTAATGAATTTGTTATTGAAAAAATAGTTATTAGGATTATTAACTTGAAAAAAACTTTGAGTTCTTTTGTGCTGGCACGAGCGGGACGCTCGTGCCAGCACAAGGCCTAGCCTAAATAAAGGTTTTTAATTATTTGTTTCTTTGAGATTCAATTAAATCTAAACGATTCTTAATTCTTTCAACGATATCTAAATCATTGTCATTGTAAATATCTCTCAAATTATAATTCGGATTTCGAGGATCTGTAGTCTTTTGAAATTGATTAATATTTAGATTAAAAAGTGCTTGTCCAAATCGTTGACTTGGATTTTTTTCTAAATAAGATTCTAATAATTTAAGTATGAGTTTATGTTCTTTTATCATTTGAAATATTTTCTAAAAACTTTATTGGATCATTGAGAAATCTTGTTGCGTTTGAAGCAGTCATACTTTTGAAAATATCGTCTAATTCTGGTTTAAAAATTTCTCCTTTTAAATCAATCAAAACAAATTGATTTTCTTGACAGAGATTTAATAATGCTTGAAGAGTATTTGTAATATTTGATGCTTTCCTTAAATCAATTCGAAATTGAAACTCTTCAATTTTGGTTGTATCATCATTTAAACAAATACAAGCATCATTATCCTCATCGTTATTTCCATTTCCTTTCCAATTCAAATAAGTATCATTTCCCCAATTAGCTTTTGGAATAATTTTATCTATTTCAGAAATGATTGTAGAAATGTTGCCGTCAAAATTTTCCCAAAAAGAATTGGTTTCAGGTAAAAATTCTGTTTCGTTATTTTTAAAAATAGATTCATAATTACTATCAATCGAATTTTCAGGAACAACAATTAAAAGATATTGCCAAATTGCCATTCGTTAATTCTTAATATTTTGGAGTATTTTTTTTTATTTTCTCAAGTAATAAGTTTTGATTTTCTATTACTTTTTCAAATGGAGATTTTTTAGGTAGATTATCCTTTTGATATTTTTCAATAAGCGGAATTGTTAAAACAATTTTCAACGCACTATGATAATCTCTAATATCTCTTTGCTTTTGATAAATTGATTCTACTAATTGATTTAATTCAGTAATTTTTTTGTTGTATTTTTCATCGCTATTTTTTAATAAATCCAAGACTTTATTTTTCAAAATGCTGTCTTTTATAGAATTTGCGTAGCTTTTAGCAGAAGTATAATAATTCTCAGATTTTCCATTATAGTTGTAAAATATATTTAGCGTATCTCTAGTATTAAAATCTTCAAGCTGGGTTTCCAGTTTTTTTAATTCGATATTTTTAGAAACAAGTTCCTGATATAATTCTTCGGGTAAATCATCATTACTTCTGTATCTTCCAATATTGATCGCTGCTCCGTCTTGTAATGCTTTAGGAATTTCATTTTTTGTGTTTTCATTTTTGGTTTCGTTTCCTCCGCAAGAAGTTAAAACTATAAATAAAAATAGGGTGAGTTTTTTTATCATTTGGTTGAATTAGCTTTTTTTAATTAATTTAATTTTTAGTTGATTGGTTAATCAAACATAATAAACTAATTCTACACTAAAAAAAGAAAACCACAAATTACATATACAATTTAGTGTAATTTGTGGTTTAAAATTTATAATAAAGAAAATGTTATCCTAAAAACGCCTTCAATTCCTCATAGCTTGAAATCTTCACGCTAATTTTCTCCTCATTCATAACACTTTCAATTTGTTCCGGAATCGGAAGGGTAATGCCCAAAGTAGGTTCAACCACATCGAGAAACTTAATAGGATGTGCTGTTTCTAAGAAAACACCAATTGCATTCTCATGTTTTTGCAATTCTTTTTTCAAACCTAAATAGCCAACAGCACCGTGTGGTTCTGCGATATAACCATCGGTTTTGTAAATTTGTTTTAGGGCTTCAAGCGTTTCTTCATCCGTATAACTGTAGGAGGAGAAATCTTTTTCGAAAGCTTTCAAATCATTATTATACAATTCCTGAATTCTGATAAAGTTGCTAGGATTTCCAACATCCATAGCGTTTGAGATAGTCGCTTTTGAAGGTTTTGGCTCGTATTTTCCGTTTTCGAGGAATCTTGGTACGGTATCGTTTACGTTGGTAGACGCAACGAAATGTTCAATTGGCAAACCTAATTTCTTAGCCATAATTCCGGCACAAATATTCCCGAAATTCCCACTTGGACAAGAGAAAACCAAGGGTTTGTTCTGGCTTTTCAAAGCTTTATAGGCAAAGAAGAAATAGAACATTTGCGGCAGCCAGCGCGCAATATTAATCGAATTTGCCGAAGTCAGGTTTTTATGCGCTAAACTCTCGTCTAAAAATGCTTTTTTAACCATATCCTGGCAATCGTCAAAAACGCCGTCAACTTCAAGGGCTTTAATGTTTTTTCCTAAAGTTGTCAGTTGTTTTTCCTGAATGTCGCTCACTTTTCCGGACGGATATAAAATCACGACATCAACACCATCAACGCCGAGAAATCCGCTGGCAACAGCACCTCCTGTATCTCCGGAAGTGGCCACCAAAACCGTATTTTTGCTGTTTTTTTTATCCCTGTTAAAATAAGCCAGGCAACGAGACATAAAACGCGCTCCAACGTCTTTAAAAGCCATTGTTGGTCCGTGGAATAATTCCAGTGAATAAATTCCGTTTTCAACTTCTACAAGCGGAAAATCAAAGCATAAAGTGTCGGCAATGATTTCTCTTAAATAATCCTCAGGAATATCATCGCCTACAAATTGCTGAATCACATCAAAAGCAATATTATGGTGGGTCAGGTTTTCGATTACATTAAAAAAAGCAGGATTTAAAGGCGTAACTATTTTTGGAAAGTACAATCCTTTATCGCTTGCTAATCCTTGTATGACAGCTTCTTTAAACGAAACTTCGGGTGCATTGTGGTTTAAACTGTAGTATTTCATTGGTTATTTTAGATTTTAGAAGAAAGAGAATAGAGTATAGAAAATAGACTTTTCTTACTATCAAATTCCAATAATTAGTATTCGGTTTTGTGTCATTTCGACGAAGGAGAAATCTTCACAAGAAGCTCCTCACAGTATGGAAATATCTTGCGAAGATTTCTCCTTCGTCGAAATGACAAACTTTATTTCTATGTTTTATTTTTATGCTTTGTGTCTCACTTTGCGGGACTTCGACTTCGCTCAGTCTGACAAACAGCGCGCATAACTTTTAATTCTAAATTTTTAATTTTTAATTCTTTTTAAAGAATCCTAACGCCATCGGGATTAATTTTCGAGACGTGAATTTCATACGGCAAATTCATATTTTCGTACACTTCACTCATCGCTTTAGCAATTTTATCGGCGGTTTCTTTACCTCTGCTTAAAGCAAAAATCGACGGACCGGAACCCGAAATTCCCGAACCTAAGGCTCCGTTTTCTAAAGCCGTTTGTTTGATTAAATCAAAACCCGGAATCAAAACACTTCTTAAGGGCTCTACGATTTCGTCATGAAGTGATCTTCCGATTAAGTCGTAATCTTTGGTGTATAATCCTGCGATTAATCCGCCCACATTTCCCCATTGCATAATGGCACTTTTTAGCGAAACGGTTTGTTTTAATACCGAACGTGCATCCGAAGTTTTCAATTCAATTTGAGGATGCACGACCGTAGCAAACAATTCTTCCGGACTATCAATCCTAATAATATCCAACGGACTGTAGCTTCTCACCAAAGTAAAACCGCCTAAAAGGGCAGGGGCAACGTTGTCGGCGTGCGCGTTTCCGCTGGCTAATTTCTCGCCCTGCATCGCAAATTGCACCAGATCTTTGCGCGAATAAGGTTTTCCCAATAATTCATTAATTCCGAAAACGGCTCCGGCAGAACTTGCAGCACTGCTTCCGATACCGCTTCCGGCTTTGATATGTTTGTAGATTTCGATTTCAAATCCAAGAGTTATGGGTTCAAAATCTCTTTCGTAAGCTTCCAGCATGGCAACAGCTGCAACACCCGAAACGTTTTTCTCGGTTTCTAAAGGCAAATCGGCACCCGTAATTTTTGTTATGCGAATTCCTTTTTGCGCTACTTTTCGAACAATCATTTCATCCCCGGCATTGTCTAAGCAAAGTCCAAGTACGTCAAATCCGCACGAAAGATTCGCAATAGTCGCCGGGCAAAATAGTTTTATTTCAGTCATTTCTTTAAAGGTTCAGAGTAGCAAAGGTTCAAAGGCACAAAGGCTTTCGCTACTCTATTTTTAAAGGTTCAAAGAGGCAGAGGTTCAGAGGTTCAAAGATTTTACCTCTGTCCCTTTGCACCTTTGCACCTTTGTACCTCAATTAATTATTTCCTATTCGAATTACATCCGCAAAAATCCCCGAAGCGGTAACGGCAGCACCGGCTCCGGCACCTTTTATGAGCAGCGGCTGATCTATATAGCGGTCTGTGTAGAACAGAACGATATTATCTTTTCCTTCTAAATTGTAGAAAGGATGATCTTTTGGAATAAATTGCAGGCCAACGCTTGCTTTTCCGTTCTCGAATTTAGCAACATATTTTAACCTTGAATCTTTACTAAGAGCTTCTTGATAAATAGCCCCGAAATGTGGAGCGTGTTTGATTAAGGAAGCAAAAAAGTCTTCGTTGTTTGTGGTTGCTAGACATTCTGCCGGCAAAAAGGATTCGTTGGCGATCGCATCAATATCCATTTCATAACCACTTTCGCGAATAAGAATCAGGATTTTACGGGCAACATCGATTCCGCTCAGGTCAATTTTCGGATCAGGTTCTGTAAATCCCTGAACTCCGGCCTCTTTAACCACATCATGAAAAGAATTATCCTTATCGAAGTTATTGAAAATGAAGTTCAGACTTCCGGATAAAACCGCTTGTATTTTATGCACTTTATCACCCGAAGCGATTAAGTTTTTAACGGTATCAATAATAGGCAATCCCGCTCCAACATTCGTTTCAAACAAAAACGGGGCATTATATTGACGTGATAGGTTTTTTAGTTTTTTGTAATTGTCATAAGCAGAGGAACAGGCAATTTTGTTGCAGGTTACAACGGCAATACTTTGTTTTAAGAAATTCTCATACGTTTCAGAAACGCTTGCATTGGCGGTAATGTCTACAAAAATACTGTTACGTAAATTCAGTTCTTTGGCACGTTCTATAAAAGCTTCCTTGTTTGCAGGTTCCCCTTTATCTAAATCAGCCTGCCATTCTTTCAAAGAAATTCCATCCTCATCGAAAAGCATTTTTCTGGAATTGGACAAAGCGATTACGCGAACATTAATTTTCAGGTTGTCTTTTAAGAATTTCTTCTGGTTGTGAATTTGTTCGATGAATTTTTCGCCCACGTTTCCAACGCCCATCACAAATAAATTAAGCTGTTTGGTGTTTTCCTCAAAGAAATTTTCGTGTAGTGTATTCAACGCTTTTTTAACATCTCTTTCGTTAATTACAGTCGAAATATTTCGCTCGGAAGCACCTTGCGCAATCGCACGAATATTCACGTTGTTTTTACCAAGAGTACTAAACATTCTACCGCTTAAACCCTGGTGATTTTTCATGTTTTCACCGACCAAAGCGATGATACAAAGATCTTTTTCGACGATACACGGATCAATCTTGTTTTGAAGAATCTCTATTTCAAAAGCCCTGTTGATTGCCGCTTCAGCATTTTCAGCATCTGAATTTAAAATTCCGATACAAATCGAATGCTCGGAAGAAGCCTGAGTAATGAAAATAACATTGATTTTTTCCTGAGATAATACTTCGAACAAACGTCTTGATGAACCCGCAACTCCAATCATTCCGGGACCTTCTAATGTTACCAGCGAAATATGATCAATATGGCTGATTCCTTTTACCACGGTATCTTTTGACGAAACATGGCTCGAAATTAAAGTTCCCGCAGCTTCCGGTTCAAAAGTATTTTTAATTAAAATGGGAATATTTTTTCGTAAAACAGGCTGAATGGTTGGCGGATACAGCACTTTCGCTCCGAAATGTGATAATTCCATCGCTTCCTGATATGAAATAGTGGCGATAGGCTGTGCCTGTTTTACAATTTTCGGATTAGCAGTAAACATTCCGTTTACGTCAGTCCAGATTTCCAGTTGCTCGGCATCAAGTGCTCCGGCAATAATAGCGGCAGTATAATCAGAACCGCCACGACCTAAAGTGGTAGTAATTCCATCAAGAGTTAGAGCAATAAATCCGGGTAAAATATTGATTTGGGCTTCATTTTGGGCAAAGTATTCCTGAATCAGCTGATTTGAAATTTCAAAGTTTACAGCTGCTTTTCCAAAGTCAGCATTTGTCTTAATGATTTCGCGGCTGTCTTTATAAACGACATTTTTATTGATTTGCTGATACGCCTGTGCAATGATATAAGAGGAAAGCAATTCTCCAAAACTTAAAATGGTATCGGCAGTTCTTGGAGATAATTCCCCCAGTAAAAAACAACCGTCTAATAATGTTTCTAAATGGTTGATGATTCTTTTAACATGGCTTAGCAAACTGCTTTGTTCACTTACCGGAATCAATTCTTTTAAGGTGTCCAGGTGTTTTTTCTCGATTTCGGCAACAATTTCGCTGAAACTCTCATCATTGGCAGCTGCTTTTCCAGCCGCCAGCTGAAGTAAATCAGTTACTTTACTTAAAGCAGAAACAACAACAACTAATTTTCCCTGTTTTGATTTTTGGTTTATAATTTCGAGAACGAGCTTTATATTTTGTGCATTGGCAACCGAAGTTCCGCCAAATTTTAATACTTTCATTTTGATATTTTTTTTCTTTTACGCAAATATTTTTATGTATCCAATACCTTTCTTCTTTTTAGAAAAAAGTATAGATAACCAGGATTATATGTAAAATGTATACCCCTACGGGGTAGTTGTTGTAGTAGAAGTTGTTGTAGCAGCAATCGCAACTCTTGTTTGAGTTGTCATTGTAGATTGATATTTTGTGCTGTTACTTTTCATTTTTGATTTTTCAAAAGTACAGATTTTTATAAAAGCTAAAAAATCCTAATTGCCTTTTTACGAATATTTTAATAATTCAAATCTCATGAAATTAATATTGAATTTTTGTCAGGATTGAATCTGATAAATTGATGTATTCGTATATTTATTCTGGTTTGAAAGACTATTTACAGAAGATAATCGTCTGATTTTTAATAAAAATGTTTATCAATAAGATGAGTTTAGTCTATGAAATTAGTAGGATTTTTTTTTTTCGATCTTTTCGCGGGGCTTTGTATTTTTAATTTTTTCATTGAAAAGGGGTTTATTTGTATGATTACTATTGTGAAATAAATAAAAGGGAAGAATTTGTTTCTGTCAAATTTTAATTATTATGAACAAATGTTGCTTTTTAATATTGATTTGCTGAATTTTGGCGTCTAAAATTACAAACACCATGAGAGAAATCCATTATATAAGTACTGAAACCTTAAGTTTAGAAGCTTTACAAGAGATCATTGTGAATCAAAAAACACTTGAATTATCTGAGGAAGCAAAAGTAAATGTTCAGAAATGCCGTGACTATTTAGATAAAAAGATGGCAACACACTCTGAACCGATTTATGGGATCAATACGGGTTTCGGATCGCTTTATAGTGTGAAAATCTCTACCGAAAATTTATCAAAACTTCAGGAAAACCTCGTAAAGTCACATGCTTGCGGAACCGGAGAAGAAGTGCCGGCTGAAATTGTAAAATTGATGTTGTTACTGAAAATTCAATCCTTAAGCTACGGACATTCGGGAATTCAGTTGCAGACCTTAAATCGTTTGGTCGATTTTTATAACAATGATATCTTACCTATAATATATACGCAGGGTTCGCTTGGAGCTTCCGGAGATTTAGCACCTTTGGCCCATTTATCTTTACCATTATTAGGAGAAGGTGAAGTGTTTTTTGAAGGTAAAAAAGTACATTCCCGCGAAGTTTTAAAACATTTTAACTGGGAACCAATCGTTTTGCAATCAAAAGAAGGTTTGGCTTTGCTAAACGGAACACAGTTTATGAGTGCTTATGGAGCTCATATTTTAATTAAAGCGTATAAATATTCGTATCTGGCAGATTTAATCGGAACTATTTCTTTGGAAGGTTTTGATGGTAGAAGCGAACCATTCAACGAATTGATTCATTTTATACGTCCTCACAAAGGACAGATTGTTACCGCTCAGCGTATTAATGAATTTCTGGAAGGAAGTGAAATTATTGAGCAGGAGAAAAAGCACGTTCAGGATCCCTATTCTTTCCGTTGTATGCCTCAGGTGCATGGTGCTTCAAAAGATGCAATTGACTACGTTCGAAAAGTATTTAAAACAGAAATCAATTCGGTTACAGATAATCCAAATATTTTTATTGAAGCCGATCAGATTATTTCGGGCGGAAATTTCCACGGACAACCTTTGGCTTTAGCTCTGGATTTTATGGCAATTGCCCTGGCGGAATTAGGAAGTATTTCTGAAAGAAGAACCTACCAATTGATTTCAGGATTGCGCAATCTTCCCGCATTCCTGGTTGATAATCCGGGATTAAATTCAGGATTTATGATTCCGCAATATACAGCAGCCAGTATTGCAAGTCAGAACAAACAATTGGCAACACCATCAAGTGTAGATAGTATTGTTTCGAGTAATGGTCAGGAAGATCACGTAAGTATGGGAGCAAACGGAGCGACAAAAGCGCTGCGTGTAATGGATAATTTAGAGCGTATTCTGGCAATTGAATTGATGAATGCATCTCAGGCTATTGCGTACAGAGAACCTTTAAAGTCAAGCGAATTTATCGAAATGTTTTTAAGCAGTTACAGAGAAGTGGTGCCTTTGGTAAAGGAAGATCGAATTTTGCATTATGATATTGAAAAAACCGTTGAATTCCTGAGTAGTTTCCAAATTGAAAATGATTTGTTAACAATGGCTTAACATTGTAAAATAATATTGAAGTAATTTTGCGCTATCAAAAATATAAAAATGTCAATAAACAGTATTTTCCAATTTTTAGTGCCGAAAGACAAGAAATTCTTTCCACTTTTTGAAGAGGCTTCAAGCAATTTAATTGAATTGGCTTCTAATTTACACGAAGCTGTAAATCTTCCATTAAAAGAAAGAGAAGTTCTTTTTCAAAAAATTGATGAATTAGAGCAAAGAGGAGAAGACATTACGCGTCAGACCAATTTAGAATTGAGTAGAAATTTTATTACTCCGTTTGACAGAGAAGACATTCACACATTAATCACTTCTATAGATAACGTAGCCGATTACTTGCATGGTGCTGCCAGCAGAATGAGATTGTATCAGGTTGACAAGATTACAAAATCTATCAGAAAAATGACAGAAATCAATCTTGAGGCTTGTCAGAATATTGATAGTGCAGTAAAAGAATTGAGAAATTTAAATAATTTCAAAGTTATTAAAGATGCTTGTGCCAGAATTAATAAACTGGAAAACAAGTCAGATACCGTTTATAACAAAGCAGTTTTTGAAATTTTTGAAAACGAAACAGACGCTAAAAATATTATTAAATATAAAGAAGTTTTATCTGTTTTAGAATCAGCTACAGACAAGTGTAAGAGCGTTGCAAACATACTGGAGTCTATTTCTGTAAAACATTCTTAAATTTAATTTATTTCATTCTGAAGTTATAATTTTATGACGCTACTTATAATTATTATAGTATTAGCTTTAATTTTTGATTACATCAATGGTTTTCATGATGCGGCAAATGCTATTGCTACAGTTGTTGCGACAAAGGTATTAACGCCTTTTCAGGCCGTACTTTGGGCAGCATTTTTTAACTTTCTGGCTTATTGGGTTTTCGGATTTGGTGTTGCGGATACTGTTGCAAAAACAGCGCATACCATGGAAATTAACCTGGTTGTTATTCTGGCCGGTGTTATTGCAGCGATTTGTTGGAATTTATTGACCTGGTGGCTTGGAATCCCTTCGAGTTCTTCTCATACCTTGATTGGTGGTTTTGCAGGAGCAGCAGTTGCTCACGCTATAGCAGTACACGGTTTCTCAGGTTACATGGGCGAAGATGGAGTTACACATTATTGGTACGAAATCGTAAGCTGGTATAAAGCAGGAAAAGACGGCGGAATGCCTTCAGGAGTTTTAATTATTATTGCTTTTATAGTTTTAGCACCATTGTTAGGAGCGTTGGCATCGTACTTAATTTCAATCTGGTTGTTAAATGCTTCCCGTAAAGTTATTGGTCCAAAAATATTTACAGTAGTGCTAATGATAGCAACCGTTTGGTTGGTTAGCAGTCTAATGGTGCCTTATGAAGAAATCGATAAACCAAGATTTGCATCTCATTTTTGGAGTGTAGCTTTCGATCCGCATAATATTAAATGGTTTTTGGTAGCTTTTATCATCTTAACAGTAAGTGCTTTTTGTTTGATATTCAGTAGTTTAAATTTACATCAGGCAGATGCTGCTTTGAAAAAAATGCAATTATTGTCGTCTGCAGCTTTTAGTTTAGGTCATGGTGGAAACGATTCTCAAAAAGTAATGGGTATTATTGCTGCAGCTGTAGCGGTATATATTCACACCAATCCTGGTGTTCATATGGACTCCTGGTTAGATGTTGTGTTGCCAAACGATGACTTAGGTATAAAAGGAGTAATGCCGGGATGGATTCCCTTAGCGTGTTATTCTGCAATTGCAGCAGGAACTTTGAGTGGTGGTTGGAAAATTGTAAAAACAATGGGATCTAAAATCACAAAAGTAACTTCATTTGAAGGTGTGGCTGCTGAAACTGCCGGAGCACTGACACTTTATTTTACAGAACATTTAAAAATTCCGGTAAGTACAACACATACAATTACAGGTTCTATCATCGGGGTTGGATTAACAAAACGTGTATCTGCCGTTCGTTGGGGTGTAACGGTAAGTTTGATCTGGGCCTGGATATTAACGATTCCTATATCGGCTTTGTTGGCAGGTTTGGTATACTTTATTTTAAGTGTATTTATTTAATAGTAAAATGATTTATGTGAAATGTGAGATGTGAAAATCTGAATTTATCTATATAATAAAAAAGCTGGTTTCATTCTGGAGCCAGCTTTTTTTTTGTCAGATAATAAATTGTTTTAAAGTTGTAAATGTATTTATATTTACTTTGAAATAAGTGATAAAATGAATGAGTTAAATCAAATAGAGAGAATTAAAAGTAAGCTGATTATAGCCAAAAATACAGATAGGAATTTAAAAGTATTTGGTGCAGGATATCATAAATATTTTTTAGGAAAAACGGTAAGCGAGTTTCAAATTTCAGAATTTGAAAAAGATTATAATTTGAGACTTCCAGAGTGTTACAGATCATTTTTACTTCATATTGGAAATGGAGGAATTTCGCATTCAAATTCTGGAGCAGGACCTTTTTACGGAATTTATTCTTTTGGTGAAAACATCAAGGAATTGATCTATGAAAATACAAAGCAATATTTGAAAGAGGATTGTAAATTATATCCAAAAATGACAAATGAATTTTGGTACGAACTAACCAAAAACATAGAAGAAAATGATGCTATTTCAGATGAAGATTTTGATACAGAATTAGGAAAAATATATTCAGGAATATTGCCTCTTGGCACTCAGGGTTGTAGTTATTATCATGCGCTTATTTTAAATGGTGAGTTTAAAGGCAGGGTTATTAATGTTGATTGTGACAGGCAAAAACCAGGATTTGCTTTTGAGTTCAATTTTTTGGACTGGTATGAAAGATGGCTTGATGAAGTAATATCAGGAGATTTGATAATAGATACACCAAGTTGGTTTGGATACAAAGTGGGTGGTTTAACAGCCGATATTTTAGAAAAATATATTTCAGCCACAGAAAATGAAACTAAAATAGAATGTCTGGAGGGAATCTTAAACAAGCAAAAAATAAGTTTTGAAGATATTGATATAATAGAGGTGCAATATAAAATAAGTAATGGCGAAATAAAAGAGAAACTTCTTCAGATCCTTGCCAAATTTGATTATGAGCGGGCAAAGCCTTATTTAATTGATTTTACAAAAGAAAGTTTATTGAGCGTTTTTCAGTTTGTATTTTGGTATGCAAAAGATAAAAGTTCAGATTGGTTGGAAATTATAGAAGCTAATGCTGAAAAAATTAATAACGAGGAAACGTTTCGATTTTGTACTTATTTGTTAAAAGAAATGAATATTGATTATGGTAATTTTATTGTCCCGTTTACTTCTAATGAAAGTGAAAACATAAAGATTAGCGCTTATTATTCGCTTGGTCAGTTAAAAAATAAGGCTAATTATATCGATAATTTTATTGTAGGCTTAAACGATAATTCTAATAGGGTTATTCATTCGGCATTACAGGCTTTAAATGGAGTAATAGATAGAAAACTTTTAATTCATTATAAAATGATTGCAGAGAAATTCACTAACGAACAAGATTATATTTTATCAAATTTGAATCATAATCTTAAATTATTCGGATTGTCTGCAACAACCATTAAAGCTGTTAATATTGATGAATTTAAAATGATTGATATGAACGAGAAGAAATGGTTTGAGTTCTGGAAATAAAAAAGCTGGTTTCTATTTGAAACCAGCTTTTTTATTTGTAATGGTTATAATGAAATACCAATATTTAAAATTCCAAATTCCAAAAATGAAAGCGTATAGTTGGGATTTGGAATTTTAAAAGATTGAAATTTTTATTTAAATTATTTTCTAAAATTCTTATGATTGTGTTTTCGCTTGTAATGAGTTTGCTTAAGATTCTTTTTGTCTTCTGAAATTACACTAATGGTACCGTCAATTTCGAGCATACAAAGCTTTACATCCGTAAAATGTTCTAATCCGTGTTCTCGCATCGCTTCTTTTAATTCGTCGTTAGAAATGTCTAATTTGCTTAAAGATTTGAAATCTAATTTTCCGTTGTGAATTAAAATTTCAGGTTTGTCTAAAAGCAAATCATTGAGCAGTTTGTATCTGTGGGTTAATTTTTTTATGACAAAATTGATTATAAACAACACCAAAGCAGCAACTAAACCTCCCCACAAACTCGTATCCGGACCAACCATTGCATTTTGAACCGAATTACTAATCAGTAAAATCAGGATAATATCAGCTGTATTTAGCTGCGATAGTTCTTTTTTTCCGAAGATTCGTAAGGCAATGGTCATGAAAAAATAAACCGCAGCACTTCGGCCAATAATATCTAGATAAGGAATTAAAGGTAACATCATTTTATTTTGAATTTAAAAAAAGCTTTGTCAAAGTTTAAACTCTGACAAAGCTGCTAAATTAATTATTCGGTATTAAGTTTAAATGAACTGTTTATATAAGCTTAAAATTTTTCTCAATCGCTCTGATCATTTCTCCTGCAATATCTTTATTAGTTGCGCCTTCAATCCCTTCAAGACCCGGAGAAGAATTTACTTCAAGTAATAGCGGCCCTTTTGAAGAACGAATAATGTCAACACCAGCCACTTTTAAATCCATTGCTTTTGCGGCTTTTATAGCTATTTTTTTCTCTTCGGGAGTTACTTTTATAATAGAAGCCGTTCCTCCAAGATGTATATTGGCTCTAAATTCACCGGGCATTGCTTCACGCTGCATTGCTGCAACTACTTTTCCGTCAATAACAAAACAACGAATATCTTTTCCGTTTGCTTCTTTGATGAATTCCTGCACTAAAATGTTTGCATTTAAACTTTTGAATGCATTAATAACGCTTTCTGCTGCTTTTTTGGTTTCTGCCAAAACAACGCCTTTTCCCTGAGTTCCTTCCAGTAATTTTACGATTAACGGAGAACCACCCACCATTTTGATTAAATTGTCTGTATCTAAGGGAGAATTGGCAAAACCGGTGGTTGGAATATCAACACCGCTGTTTAACAACAATTGCAGCGAATATAATTTATCACGTGATTGTGTTATGGCAGTTGCCGAATTCAGACAAAAAACCTTTAAAGCTTCAAACTGACGTGTTAAAGCACAACCGTAAAAGGTAATACTTGGCCTGATTCTCGGAATAATAGCATCAAACTGATTTAGGATTTTTCCGCCTCTGTAATGAATTTCAGGAGTCTTGGCATCCAGTTTCATATAACATTCCTTGATATTCAGGAAATGCATTTCGTGACCGCGCATTTCGCCGGCCTCCATAATTCTTTTATTGCTGTATAATTCAGGATTACTCGCCAAAAGCCCGATTCTTAAGCCGGAGGTTGCTTTTTCTGAATTTTGATACAATTCTTTTAATGCTTCCGGAGTTGGCTGCCCTAATAAGTATTTTTCTTCGGGATCCACCAGCACACGTCCGCTCATGGCTTCACGACCTAAAAGCATTCTGAAACCCATTGAATCCCGATTGGTCAATGTCATTTCTATAGGCCATTTTACATCGCCAATTTTAAGGTTGGTCTGGATCACATAACGATGTTCTCTAAAACCGCTTGAGCTTTTTACAATTCTTTTGTCAACCAGCGGAGCTTCACAATGTATGACAGTTTTGATATTATTCTGAATAGGATTGATATCAAATTTTACCCAATTGGCATCATTTTTTATAAAAGGAGCTATGTTTATAGCGTGCATTGCCGAGGTTTTGGCACCGGAATCTACACGGGCTTTAATTGTTGGAATTCCTAATTCCGGAAATGAGCACCATTCTTCGCTACCTAAAATGACTTTGTTTTGAAGCATACTTTATTATTTGTTTTTATAGAATTTAATAGCCAAAAATAGCTATTTGCTTTTACTAAAGATAGTGATTTATCTAAAAAAAATACCCGTTATGTTATGAAAACGTAACGGGTAAATTATAATTGTTATAAATTTAAACTAATTTACAGATTAGTCGGTTCCTCGGCTTTGTGTATTTCTACAGAAAGTTCCTGGGAATCTTCTTTCAGGTCCATTAAAATTTCATCACCTGAATGTATTTTTGAAGTTATGATTTCTTCAGCCAACAAATCTTCAACGTATTTCTGGATAGCTCTTTTTAGTGGTCTTGCACCAAATTGTCTGTCAAAACCTTTCTCAGCGATAAATGCTTTCGCTTTATCAGTAAGACTTAAACTATATCCTAATTCAGCAATACGGGAATATAGTTTTTTAAGCTCAATTTCTATAATCAAATCAATATCTGCTTTTTCTAATGCGTTGAAAACGATAACGTCATCAATTCTGTTTAAGAACTCAGGAGCAAAAGTTTTTTTCAATGCATTTTCAATGATGCTTTTTGAATTGTCATCGGCCTGGGCGACTTTAGCAGCAGTACCGAATCCGACACCTTGTCCGAAATCTTTCAATTGACGTGCACCAACGTTAGAAGTCATGATAATGATCGTGTTTTTAAAATCGATTTTGCGACCTAAACTGTCTGTCAGATAACCATCATCCAAAACCTGAAGCATCATGTTGAATACATCAGGGTGTGCTTTTTCGATTTCATCTAATAGCACAACGCAATATGGTTTTCTGCGGACTTTTTCAGTCAATTGACCACCTTCTTCGTAACCAACGTATCCCGGAGGCGCTCCAACTAAACGCGAGATAGCAAATTTCTCCATGTATTCGCTCATGTCGATACGAACTAACGCATCTTCAGAATCGAATAATTCTTTGGCTAAAACTTTGGCTAATTGCGTTTTACCAACTCCGGTCTGACCTAAGAAAATAAACGAACCAATGGGTTTGTTCGGATCTTTAAGTCCGGCCCTGTTACGTTGAATAGAACGTGCAATTTTAAGAACGGCTTCGTTTTGACCAATTACTTTGTTCTGAATTAATTCAGGTAATTTAGCCAGTTTATTGCTTTCTGTTTGTGCAATTCTGTTTACGGGAATTCCGGTCATCATAGAAACAACGTCGGCTACATTGTCTTCTGTAACTTCAATTCTGTTGTTTTTAGAATCTTCTTCCCATTGTTCTTGTGCGACAGCTAAATCTTTTTCGATACGTTTTTCATCATCTCGAAGTTTGGCTGCTTCTTCATATTTTTGTTTTTTAACAACCATATTTTTGTTTTCGCGCACTTCTTCTAACTGACGTTCCAAATCTAAAATTTGTTTCGGGACATCAATATTGGTAATGTGTACGCGAGAACCAGCCTCGTCAAGAGCATCAATAGCTTTGTCCGGTAAAAAACGCTCAGACATATATCTGTTTGTTAATTTAACACAAGCTTCAATAGCTTCCTGCGAATAGGTTACATTATGGTGATCTTCGTATTTGTCTTTGATATTGTTTAGGATAGCAATAGTCTCCTCAACAGAAGTTGGTTCCACTATTACTTTCTGGAAACGTCTTTCTAAAGCACCATCTTTCTCAATGTACTGTCTGTATTCGTCAAGAGTTGTAGCTCCAATACATTGGATTTCTCCTCTTGCCAAAGCAGGTTTGAACATGTTTGAGGCATCAAGGGAACCAGTGGCTCCACCGGCACCAACAATGGTGTGTATTTCATCAATAAAAAGAATAATGTCATCGTTTTTTTCAAGCTCGTTCATTACGGCTTTCATTCTTTCTTCAAACTGACCGCGGTATTTTGTTCCGGCGACTAAGCTGGCCAGGTCAAGCGTTACCACACGTTTGTTGAAAAGAATACGCGACACTTTTTTCTGAATGATACGTAAAGCTAAACCTTCTGCAATAGCAGATTTACCCACTCCGGGTTCTCCGATAAGAAGCGGGTTGTTCTTTTTTCTACGGCTCAGGATTTGAGAAACACGTTCTATTTCTTTTTCACGCCCTACCACAGGGTCCAGTTTTCCTTCTTCCGCCATTTCTGTTAAATCTCTCCCAAAATTATCTAAAACCGGAGTCTTTGATTTTTTGTTTGACTTATTGGCGGGATTGTTGAAACTACTTTCTTTCAGACTGTCATCTTGTCCTGAATCATCATTATACGATTCGTTTCTTGGCAAGTTTTCTAAGAATTCTTCTTCGCTTGGAGTCATATTTAAATATTGTTCTTTAGCTATGTCATAATCTATTTTTAGTTTATTCAACAGCTTGGTTGTTGGATCGTTTTCGTTTCGTAAGATACATAACAGCAAATGCGCCGTGCTAATCGATGAGCTCTGGAATACCTTTGCTTCAAGGAAAGTGGTCTTCAGTGCTCTTTCCGCCTGACGCGTTAGATGAAGATTCTTCTTTTCGGCATTGATTTCAACGCTTTGATTGGCTGGACTCAGTACTTCTACTTTTCTGCGTAAATGATCTAAATCAACAGCAAGGTTATTGAGGATATGAATGGCTTTACCGTTTCCATCTCTCAAAATGCCCAGCATTAGATGTTCAGTACCAATAAAGTCGTGACCCAAACGTAAGGCTTCTTCTTTACTGTAAGTAATAACATCTTTTACTCTTGGTGAAAAATTATCATCCATAATATTATTAATTGTATTGTAAATTTAGTGAATTACTGTATGAAAAACAAAAACCGTACCCTTCACAATCTCATGACAGCTAAGAGACAAAAAAAAAGACAATAAAAGCGTTAAAAAACGCTTAATTTATTAACCAAAAGCTAAAATAAAGTTGTTAATAAATCATTGAAATAAGTGTAAGGAAATAGCTGAAAAAATTTCAAAAAAACGTATCTTGGCACGCTTTGAAACTAATATAATTATTTAATATAACAACTTATGTCTGAAGGAGAAAAGTTAATTCCTATTAACATAGAAGATGAAATGAAATCAGCTTACATCGATTATTCGATGTCAGTAATCGTATCAAGAGCACTTCCTGATGTTAGAGATGGCTTGAAACCAGTGCATCGAAGAGTTCTTTATGGAATGTATGACTTAGGAGTAACTTCAAGATCTGCCCACAAAAAATCGGCGAGAATCGTAGGGGAGGTTTTGGGTAAGTATCACCCACACGGAGACACCTCTGTGTATGACGCAATGGTTCGTATGGCTCAGGAATGGAGTATGCGTTATTTATTAGTAGACGGTCAGGGTAACTTTGGTTCTGTCGATGGTGACAGTCCTGCAGCAATGCGTTATACTGAGGCCAGAATGCGTAAGATTTCAGAAGACATCATGGCAGATATCGAAAAAGAAACAGTTGATTTTCAATTGAACTTTGACGATACATTATATGAGCCAAAAGTAATGCCAACCCGAGTTCCTACTTTGCTGATCAATGGAGCGACAGGAATCGCAGTAGGTATGGCAACCAATATGCCTCCACACAATTTAACTGAAGTTATCAACGGTACATTAGCGTATCTTGGTAATAACGATATTGAAATTGACGAATTAATGACACATATTAAAGCTCCGGATTTTCCAACCGGGGGTATAATATATGGTTATGAAGGTGTTCGTGAAGCATTTAAAACCGGTAGAGGGCGTATCGTAATGCGTGCCAAAGTTGGTTTTGAAGAAGTTGACGGAAGAGAATGTATCATTGTGACCGAGATTCCATATCAGGTGAACAAAGCCGAAATGATCAAACGTACGGCTGATTTGGTTAATGATAAGAAAATTGAAGGTATTGCGAATATTCGTGACGAATCAGACAGAAACGGTATGCGTATCGTTTATATCCTGAAACGGGATGCTACGCCAAACGTAGTTTTGAATACCTTATATAAATTCACTTCATTACAATCTTCTTTTAGTGTAAACAATATTGCTCTGGTAAAAGGTCGCCCGCAAATGTTGAATCTAAAAGATATGATTCATTATTTTATTGAGCACCGTCATGATGTTGTAGTTCGAAGAACTCGTTTTGAATTGCGTAAAGCAGAAGAAAGAGCGCATATTTTAGAAGGTTTAATTATTGCGTCTGATAATATCGATGAAGTAATTGCTATCATCAGAGGTTCGAAAAATACGGAAGAAGCCCGTGAGAAATTAATCGAAAGATTCAATTTATCTGATATACAGGCTCGCGCGATTGTTGAGATGCGTTTGCGTCAGTTAACGGGACTGGAACAAGATAAGTTAAGAGCTGAGTATGAAGAATTAATGAAGTTAATCGAGCACTTAAAAGCTTTATTGGCTGATGTGGATCTAAGAACTAATCTGATTAAAGAAGAGCTGGAAGAGATTCGTGAGAAATACGGAGATGCCCGTCGTTCTCAAATTGAATACTCCGGTGGAGATGTAAGTATCGAAGATTTAATTGCCGATGAAAATGTGGTTATTACCATTTCTCATGCCGGTTATATCAAACGTACCAACTTAACAGAATACAAAACTCAAAACAGAGGCGGAGTTGGACAAAAAAGTGCAGGAACAAGAGATCAGGATTTCCTTGAGCATATGTTCGTTGCTACCAACCACCAATATATGATGTTCTTTACGCAAAAAGGAAAATGTTTCTGGATGCGTGTTTACGAAATTCCGGAAGGAAGTAAAACTGCAAAAGGAAGAGCAATTCAGAATCTGGTAAATATTGAAAGCGATGATAAAGTAAAAGCTTTCATTTGTACTCAGGACTTAAAAGACAAAGATTATATCAACAGTCATAACCTGGTAATGGTAACCAAAAAAGGTCAGGTTAAGAAAACTTCTCTGGAGAAATATTCTAAACCAAGGGTAAATGGGGTTGCTGCTATTACAATTAAAGAAGGGGATGAGTTACTGGAAGCGAAATTAACTAACGGAGAAAGCCAGATTATCTTGGCGGTTAAATCCGGTAAATTAGTTCGTTTTGAGGAAACAAAGACACGTCCAATGGGAAGAACAGCTTCCGGAGTTCGTGGAATTACGCTAAAAGACGATACCGATGAAGTAATTGGTATGGTTACTGTTGATAAAGATGATGTTAACGATTCACAAATCTTAGTGGTTACAGAAAATGGATACGGTAAACGTACCAAATTAGTAGACGACGACGGAGAAGATGTTTACAGAATCACGAATCGAGGTGGAAAAGGAGTTAAAACATTGAACATCACTGAAAAAACAGGAAAACTAATTTCGATTAATGCTGTAACAGATGCTGATGATTTGATGATTATCAACAAATCAGGATTAACTATCAGAATGGCAATTGAAGATTTACGTGTAATGGGTCGTGCAACACAAGGGGTTCGATTAATTAACTTAAAAGGAAAAGATTCTATCGCTGCAGTTACAAAAGTCATGAAAGATGATGTAGCCGAAGTTATTGTTGATGAAGACGGAAACGTTATAGAATCAGCTATTGAAAGAGTTAAGCCTGATCTGGAAGTTCTTGAAGATGATACCGTAGTCGAAGATGATGACGACGATTCTGATGAAGAAACAGAAGACGAAGATGATTCTGAAGAAGAAGAAGAGGAATCTGAAGAATAAAAGAAAACCACAAAAAATAAAATTAAATATACAAATTGAATACTATGAAAAGTAAATATGTAATACTTGCGTCAGCATTATTGATTTCAGTAGCTACTTTTGCTCAAAAAGATCAGATTAAAAGTGCAGAGAAAGCATTAAAAAACGGAGATGCCCAAGGAGCAATTTCGATATTGAAAGATGCTGAAAATTTAGTAGTAAATGCCAAAGATGTTGAACAGGCACAATACTATTTTGTAAAAGGGAATGCTTATCTTGATTTAGCTACTAAAAAAGTAGATGAAAGCAAAAGCTTGTCTCTTGCAGCCGAAAGTTATAAAAAGTTAATTGACGTTGAAAAAGAATCCGGGAAGCTAAAATATTCTACTCAGGCAGCTACTTCAATTACTCAGATTAAAGGAAATTTAATTAATTCAGCAATTGCAGATACTCAGGCAAACAAAAATGCTGAAGGAGCAAAAAAATTGTATGATGCCTATTTATTAGATAAAAAGGATACAATCAATTTGTACTATGCGGCTTCAACATCGGTAAATGCTCAGGATTATGATTTGGCTTTACCAATGTACGAAGAGCTGAAAAAAATTAATTACTCCGGAAAAGGGACTAGTTATACAGCTTTAAATAAAGCTTCTGGTAACGAAGACGGTTTTAATACGGTTAACGAAAGAGATTTAGCTGTAAAATTAGGGACTCACGAAAAACCTAAAACAGAGGCTATTCCTTCTAAAAGAGGAGAGATTTACAAAAATCTTGCTTTAATTTTAGTTCAGAAAGGTCGTATCGAAGATGCTAAAAAAGCAATTGCCGATGCAAGAAAAACAAACCCGGAAGATTCTTCTTTGTTGCTTACAGAAGCAAATTTATACCTTGAGACCAAAGATTTTGATACCTACAAAAAATTAGTGGGTGAGGCTTTGCAGAAAGATCCAAACAATGCAGATCTTTTATTCAACCTTGGAGTAATTAGCGGGAATGCAAAAAATCCTGCTGACGCTGAAAAATACTATTTGAAAGCGATCGAAATTAATCCAGGTTATACAAATGCTTACCTTAATCTTGCCGCATTAAAATTAGAAGCTGAAAAACCAATTATTGATGAAATGAATAAATTGGGTAATTCTGCAAAAGATATGAAGCGTTACGATGTGTTAAAAGCACAAAGAGAGTCTGTTTTTAAAGGTGTGATTCCTTACCTTAAAAAAGCAAATGAATTAGATCCTAAAAATGAAGATGTTGCTAAAACATTATTAGGGGTTTATAAAGCATTAGAAATGACAGCTGAAGCAAAAGCTTTGAAAGCTACAATGTAGTTCTTTGCACAAAAAGACAATATTTTAAAAATCCAAATTCCAAAAGATGCTCGGCATAATTGGAATTTGGATTTTTTTTATTGTTTTTTTTTAAGTATGTCCCTTAACTGATTAATGTAGCAGAAAGTGTAATTGTCGTATTTAAAAGTTTGGAAATCGGACAAATTTCTTTCGCTTTAAGAGCTGTTTTTTCGAATTCCTCAGCTGAAATTGAGGGAACTTTTCCTTTCAAGTCCAGATGGATCAAAGTTATGGTTCCGTCTTCAAAAGTTACTGTTGCTTCTGTAGCCAGGTCATCTGCCGTAAACCCTCCTTCGTTTAGCAAAAAACTTAATTGCATCGTAAAACAGCCGGAATGAGCTGCGGCAACCAATTCTTCAGGATTTGTTCCAACGCCGTCTGCAAATCTTGTTTTAAAGGATAATTGAGCCTTATCCAGTGTTGTACTTTGTGTACTTATAGTTCCTGTTCCCTCCATGCCCGTTCCTTTCCAGTTGGCATTTGCTTTTCTTGTAAATTTCATATTAGTATTTTTTAGAATTATTTAATTAATTGATCTTCAGTAAATAATGTACTATCAAATATAATCAATATTTTACAGAATTGTTTTAGGAAAGTTAAGGACAATGTTAAGTTTAGGGTTTCAGGTTGAAATGATAGTAGACGAATTAACCGCGAGGCACGCTAAGGTTTGTTTTTTATATTACGCTTAAAACGCAAAGTTCGCAAGGCTTATACTTATGTAGCTTTGCGAACTTTGCGTTTTTGTAGAATTTTACGTATAAATAAACCTTAGCGTGCCCTTGCAGTAAAATGCTATGTTTATTTAACCTGACAATTGCTATTGATTCAGATTACGTAATTGCTTTAGTTTATCTTTCCAGACTTCCAGGCTCTCTTTGTGAATAGCAATGTTTTTGCGAACTTCAAGAACAATGGAATTCTCTTTTTTTGCGTTTTTAGTATTCGTAAAAAACTGAATGTTATTCTCTAATTGGAAAATTTCGTTTTGAACTTCTTCAATCTTACGCATCAGGAAGATTTTCTCGTTGTCCAGCTTTCTCGTGTCATTACTTTCGGATAATGAATCAATTCGGTTAGAGAAACGCATCATCTCCGTTTCTTTTTTGCTCAAACTTAATTTTTCAAAAAGAGCATCTAAGATTTTATTGAATTTTCCTTCAATGTGACGTCTTGAGAATGGTACTTTTCCAAATCCTTTCCAGGTTTCAATATGCAGTTTTATAGCATCTAAATCTGTTTTATGGTCTCCGGTAAGCTGATAAGCTCTAAGGATATCCAAATAGGCTTTTTTATTGTCAAAAGCAGCTACTTCATCACCATTTTCTTCAGATTTATGTTCTTTTAATTTGTCAAAATAATGATTACACGCGTCTTTAAATTCCTTCCAGATTTTATCTGAATATTTCTTAGGAACGTGGCCAATTTGTTTCCACTCATCCTGAATTTGCTTCATGATTGGAGTAGTGGCAGTAAAATCGGTACTTTCCTGTAACTCTTTGGCTTTCGCCACAAGTGCCATTTTTTTATTTAAATTATCGTTTTGATCTTTCTTAATGTCTTTATAAAACGAATTTTTGAAAGAATTAAAATTTCTAACGGCAGTTTTAAAAGCAGCCCAGGTTTGCTCATTTACTTCAGATGGAACTTTTCCGGCAGCAAAAAACTCATTTCTAAGGGCTTCTACTTTTTGAATCTGAACCAGCCATTGCGCGTGAGAACCTACTTTTTCGGTACCTAAAACTTCCAATGTAGCAATAATTCCTTTTTTTATTTCCAGATTTTGTTGCTCATTGGCTCTGTGACTTTCAAATAAAACTTCCCTTTTATCGTGAATTTTTTTAGTCAGTTCACTAAATTTATTCCAGATCGTATCGCGGTGTTCTTTCGAAACAGGCCCAATGTCTTCTTTCCAGATTCTGTGTAAATCCTGTAATTCTCTAAATGATTTACTGATGTCAGTTTCATTTACTAATTCTTCAACGCGGGTTATAATTTTTTGTTTTTGCTCCAGATTGTATTTAAAATCCAAATCTCTGGCTTCACGGTCCAAATGTAAATAATCATAGAAATTTTCTACATGGAAGTGATAATTATTCCAAACGTGATTGTATTTGTCTTTTGGAATTGGTCCTGCATTTTTCCATCTTTCTCTTAAATCATTAAAATGTTTAAGCGTGTCTTTGATGTTTTCCTGCGGGTTTATAAGTTCTTTTAGTTCTTCAACAATAGCAAGGCGATTGTCTAAATTTGATTTTAAGTTGGTTTGTAAATGTTTAAAATGAACATTTCTCTTTTCCCTGAAAACATTATAATATTCGTCAAATTTAGATTTTAACGGAGAATGGTATTCAAATTCTTCATTTGGATCTTGTTTAGAAGCATTAAATTCTTCTCTTTTTTCCTCAATCAAATGATTGTATTGTAATAAAAATGCTTTTTTGATTTCTTCAATATGATCTTTTACAGACATCGCTTTATCTGTATGGACAAGATTTTTCAATTCGTCAACAAGTGCATCTAACGAAAAAGTATCATAATCCTGCATAGGAATATCATGGCGCTCTTTCAGCGTCTCATCTTCACTCTCTTCCGCATTTGAATTGGTTATGGCATCCAATGCTTCCTGATGGTCTGTTTCTGTAGCTTCAACTGTATTTTCTGGCTCAGTTTCAGTATTTGAAACAGAGTCTTCAGCTGTTACTTCAGAATCTGATGTTTCAGTTGCATCGTCTTGTATAGAATCAGTTAATTCGATTCCTGATTTTCCGTCTGCTTCTTGCAGGTTATCATTCTTTTCTTCTAACATTTTAAATGTATAAGGTTTATTGTTTTTAAACAGAGCGAAAGATAGTAAAGGTGTTTCTAAATACAAAATAAATCGTTTGTTTATACGCTATTTTGCAATGAAATTCTTATTTATTGCTCTGTTTAGCAAATATGATATTGATTTTTTTATCCTTTTTTTTGAAGTTAATATAAAATTTGAATGACCAGTATTTTTAGAAAAATCATATTAAATGATTGTTTTTAACCTTCTGATTCTGATTTTATTTTAAGGAATCTTTTAAAACGAAATGGTTTTTCTGCCGAATTTTAAAAACGCATTATTTTGAAATCCGTTTAAGGCAGGGTGTGTCGAAAAGTAATAGCTGCAGCAATCTGCTTATGTTTGCAATGTCTGTTTTGGTTGAGATTATAAAGCAGGAAGACCGATTCTTAAATTCAATTTTTTAATTATGAATAGAAGATACGAAGACACTAATTGTTTTATGTGAGGATTTATTTATTCCAGATTTTCCATGCTTTTTCAGCTTGAAAAATAAGCATATCATAACCGTTTTTTATAATTGCTCCGTGTTCTTTTGCATTTTTTAGAAATTGTGTTTCTTCCGGATTATAAATCAAATCATAAGCAATGTGCTTACTGGTAAAAAACTCGTAAGGAAGATTGGGACAAGCTTCAATATTTGGGCTTGTTCCTACGGGAGTAGAATTTATTATAATCTGAAAGTTGTCAAAAGTTGTGGCATTGATCAGGTCGTAATCGATAATATTTTCTTTGGCTTCCCTTGACACAAAAGTATACAGGATATCAAGTTCATCCAGAGCAAAAGCAACACCTTTTGAGGCGCCGCCGGTACCTAAAATGAGTGCTTTCTTATGATGTGGCTCTAATAGTGGTTTCAGTGATTTTTTAAAACCATAGTAATCCGTATTATACCCTTTTAATTTTCCGTTTTTAGTGAATTTTATGGTATTGACAGCACCTATTAAAGATGCTTTTTTTGAAAGTTTATCTAAAAAGGGAATGACTTGTTCTTTGTACGGAATCGTAACATTAAGGCCTTTTAAATCGGGATTATTTTTAACCAGTCCGGAGAAATGATTAATTTCAGAAATGTCAAAATTTTCGTAGGTGTTGCCTGCAAAAACTTCATCATTAAATTTTTCTGTAAAATATCCTTTCGAAAAAGAGTAACTAATATTGCGGCCCAATAAGCCAAATCGTCTTTTTAAAGTATCAATCATTATTCTTTTCTATGTTTCTCAATATAATTTTTCACCATTTTCTTTGACCAGACCACCGGGAACAAATCCTCGATTAGAATATAATTTTCAAAATTTAGACGTAATCCGTTGCTTAAATGAAATTTTGCTTTGGTATTGTCCTGAATCATAAAATACAGTCCTGCCAGACGATATTCGATTTCGTTTTCTTCAGGGAAATATTCTGATGCCTGCAATAAAGTTTGAATGGCACTGTCAAATTCACCTAAAAACTGCAGGATGTCAACCCAGAATAACCAGGTATCTAAGGCATAATCCCCAAATTCAACCGCTTTTCTATATCCAAATTCAGCTTCCTCAAAGAAGTTCATTTGTTTGTTTATCGTTGCATAGCGTTTCCAGTACAAACGATTCTGATTGTCAATTGCCAATGCTTTGTTGACAAAAAATAATGCTTTTTGAAAGTTCTTCTGGCGAACATGAAAGTCAGTAATGGCAATCCATCCTTTATCTAAAAGCGGATCTTCATGTACCGTCTGATTGTAATATTGTAATGCTTTGGCAGAATTGCCTAATTTTTCATAGCATTTTCCAATACGCAATAAAGCATACGAAGTCGCATCGTCTAACTCGATGGTGCGGTTGTAGCTTTCAATTGCTTTGTTGTATTTTTTAAGGCGTTCGTACGCTTTTGCTTTTTCCATGAAAGCGCCCAGAAATTCGTCGTCAATCAGGGTGGCATAATCAAAAGCGCGAATGGCATTTTCATATTCCTTCACGCCATAATGCAAGCGTCCTAGCTGGTGCCAGGCAATCTCGCTGTACGGATTTTTATTGATGTAATCGTTAAGATATACAATGGCTTCCTGATTTTGATCTAAAAATTCAAAACAATAAACCACATTGTACAGCGCAGACTGATCTTCTAAATCTTCTTCCAGACATTTGATAAAACTGTCTTTTGCCATCTCGAGATTATCCATAAAAAGATATTCCATTCCGATTAAGTTATACACGTCAGCGTAATCGTCTGTATATTGCAGGGCGATTTTAAGCAATTCTACCGCTTTTTCGTGTTGATCTCTCTTAGAACAGATATTGGCTTTCTGGATGTAAATTTCCTCGTTGTTAGGTTCAATTGCATACAACTCGTTTAAAAGCTTTTCAGCAATGTCAAGTTTGTCGTCGTAAACCAGCATTTCTACTTGAACTAATTTTAAGCCTGTAGATTTTGGATGTTGGTCTAATGCAAGTTTTAAGGCCTTTTTTGCTAAATTAGCCTTGCCTATATCTAAATAATGAAGAATTATTTCTTCAAATTCTTCAGAATCAAAAAAGAGTACTTTGTTAGTTTTTAACATCGACTCAAATTTGGATAAGGATAGGTTATAATCTTCTTCTTCGTTGCTTAATTGCATACTTTGTTTTATTTGAAATTAGCCTGTTATAAAATTAGGCAACCATATTCGTGTTGAGAGGAACGGGAATCAATTGTTTTGAACAATTTAATTAACAATATGGACAGAATTTCTACTCTGTTTTAAGTTATAATCTTTTTGATATTTAAAAGATTAAATTTAATTATTATTCTATTTTTGTTTCTAATCCGGAGTTCTAGCCCTGATGGCAGCGATATCCTTTTGTTTTTTTTCTTTAAAAAATAAAAGATTTAGCGGACAGCAGGAAATAGCTCCTGATTAAACTACTTGTTCTTTTTTCATTATTTCATCCATAACGTTTAAAATTATGGCACAGCCTTCTCTTATTTCTTCTTCAGAAATGGTTAATGGCGGTGTTATTCTTATGGCGCATCCTTCAAAGAGCAGCCAGAATAATATGAGCCCTTTGTCCTGACAATTTAAAATAACCTGATTGGTTATTTCGGCAGTTTCGGTCATTGCGGCAAGCATTAATCCTTTTCCTCTAACTTCCTTTATCAAAGGATGTACCAAAAGAGATCTGAAGAGTTTTTCTTTCTCTAAAGCTTCCTGCATTAAGTTTGTCTCAGTTAATTCCTGCAAAGTGGCTAAACAGGCTGACGCAATGACAGGATGGCCTCCAAAAGTAGTGATATGACCTAGTTTAGGATTTTCAGTTAAAAGGTCCATTTTTTCCGCCGAAGCCGTAAAAGCACCAACGGGCATTCCGCCGCCCATACCTTTTCCCATTACTACAATATCAGGAACTACATCGTAATTCTGAAAGCCGAAGAGTTTTCCGGTTCTTCCAAAACCGGGCTGAATTTCATCAACAATCATCAGGGCGCCTACTTCATCACAGCGTTGGCGTACTTTCTGCAGAAAATTATCATGAGGCTGAATGAATCCGGCCCCTCCCTGAATAGTTTCTAAAAGAATCGCAGCGGTTCGGGTGGTTATTTTTTGTAAATCTTCTTCGTTATTGAATGTTATAAAATCAACATCAGGAAGCAAAGGTCGATAAGCCTGCTTGCGTTCTTCAAAACCCATAACACTCATGGATCCCATCGTATTCCCATGATAGGCATTATGACACGAAATAAGCTGACTGCGGCCTGTGGTTCGTTTAGCGAGTTTCAGTGCTCCTTCGATTGCTTCTGTACCCGAATTAACCAAATACGTTTTATTGAGGGATTCCGGAAGGAGGGAAGCCAGTAATTTACAATATTGAACAGCCGGACTTTGTGAATATTCGCCATACACCATTACGTGCGAATATTTGTCTAACTGATCTTTAATTGCCTGGTTAACTCTGGGGTGCTGATGACCCAACGTGCAGGCCGAAACTCCGGCAACAAAGTCTAAATATTTTTTATTGCTGGTGTCGTATATATAGGAACCAATTGCATGAGAAACTTCCATTCCTAAAGGATAGGGGGATGTTTGCGCCTGGTATTTTATAAAATCTGAATTCATTCTTTTTTGAGGTTCTAAGTGGCTGAGTTGCTAAGGTTCTGAGGTTTGTCTCAGTCTCGGTTTTCAGTCTCAGTAAAAACTGTGACTGCCTAACTGTGATTAAATTTAACCGCAAAGATCGCAAAGTTTACGCAATGTTCGCAAAGTTTTAAATCAAGTTTACATTATTAAAAAGCAAAGATCGCAAAGCTTTGAAATTGAAAACTGAGACTGAAAACTGCGACTATTTCTTATCCTTAGAAGTACCTTTAGTCGTCGCTGACTTAGCTGTACTTGTCTTCACAGCCGGTTTCTTTTTATCGTAATCTAAGGTTTCTTTTCTGATTTTCATCGGAACATTCTCTTTGGCGTCTTCGGCTTTTCCTTCTTTGATTAATTTATCATTGAGTTCATTTTCTTCGGCAGTAAAAATATCATCTTTCGATTTTATTCGTTCGTCACCGCGCCAGACCAGACCTCTTAATTTACGGGCATTTTCAGGTAAATCTGCTTCCGGGTAGATATCTCCGTCGACCTTGTTGAAAAATGTAATAGTTTCGATAGCATTGTTTTCTAAAATCATATTGATTTTACTGCTGACATTTTTATTGATACCGATAAGTTCATTAGTATCATTCCTCATATAATAAATGACTTCGGTATTTTTTATCACATCGACATCATGTAATTTACCTTCTCTGAATTTTCCAAATAAATTGAGGCCTTTTACCTGATTAAAGCCGGTTCCGAGCGTATCCCGCGAGACAATAAACGTGTTGTTGAGTACTTTTAAGGAATCTATTTTTCGGGTGGTGTTATCTCCGATTAAATGCATGATGTCGCCGGTAATCTGACTTTCACCATTCCAGAGAATTGGATTTCCGATTAGTTTTGTTAAAGCAGTTTTTGAATTGGAATGAATCGAATCGCATTTTCCGCTCATATCCGTTTTATAAAAACGAACATTATTATAAGCTCTCAGAATTCGTTCGCCCTCTTTTCCGGTAACCATTAGTTTTTTTCCGTGAATATAAACCGAATCATTGTCTACAAAGTTAACCGCAACAGCCCTTTTGGTTACAAACATCGAATCTTTTAGTTTGTAAACTTCCGCATAATGCCCTTTTACGATGCCGCGATTTACAGAATCGGTAATTTTTACATTTCGGGTTGCCGATGCAAATTCAGTGTTCCGGTTATAAAACAAACTATCTCCTTCAATGCGGCGATCGTCGTATTTTATGTATGATTTTCGAAGTAAGTGCGCCAGGTTTTTCTTGGTGTCATAAAACCCTTTTTCAGTATAAATATAATTCGTCTTACTGGTAATAGTCGATGGGCCAAATAAATAACTGTGTCCCGAATTACTGTAATAATCCAGATGGTTTGATTTGATAACGTATTTTGGATTGGTAAGAACAACCGCGGTTAAGAATTGAAATTTTTTCTGGGCGACATAATAGCGGCCTGATTTACTTACCAGGGTATTATCTTTATTAACAATTGTTCCTTTCGAATTATAAAAAACTTCCTGAACATTACGGTCAAAATTAATGGTGTCAGTTTGTAAAGTGGCATCCGGTGAGGTCATAACGGCATCTCCGGTGGCAAATGCTTTTTTTATGTTACCATTATATTCGGCATATTTACTGTTAAGGTACAAAGTATCTCCCTGTACTAATTGTACATTTCCAAACGCTTTTAAATAGTTTTCCTTTTGAAAAAAATAAGCTTTGTTACAGGTAAGCACAACGCCATCATGATTGATTTTTACATTGCCGGCTAGTAATAGAGCATCAGGTACTGCGATTTGATTTACATACGAATTGTCTGCATTCTCAATAATGATTTTTTTGGGTGCCTGCGCAAAAATGCTTTGAACACTTAATAGAAGCAAACAATAAGATATGAAAAAGAATGATTTCGTCAAGGGATTAATTTTTGTCAAATTTATGAAAAAGGTTACAACCTTTCTTAATATTAGTATTAATTTATAATTTTTTAGGAGGTTTGGTACTGTAAAGGTTCAGAGGGACACAGGTTCAAAGGGGCAAAGGTCTCAGATTCTTTAGATTTTAAATCAACTATTAAATTGTTTCAAGTCATTTTTTTTTGGCTTTCTTCCTATGCCCCTCTGTCCCTCTGAATCTTTGTAACTTACTTCCTAAGTTATCAACAAAACAGGACACTCTTTCGTTGTAGTTTGGTTTTTTGAATGAAAACAGGCATAAATTGATTTCAGTTTCTTTTGATTTTTAAAAATTAGTTTAAATTTAAAACATCGTTTCTAACGATTAGATGAAATAAGCCAATAAAAAACAAATTTCAATTTTATTAAGATTGCAATTTGGGATTTAAATATTGGATTTTCTTTTCTATGAAACAGTTTATAAATTGAATATGATAAATAAAAGAATTTTGGTTGCAGGAATAGCTGTAACAATGCTGTTGACAGCATGTAAAACAAAAGATTTAAAAATGAATGCAGCTCAGGAAGAAGTTCTTACAGATAAGAAAATTGTCGTGTATCAGGTTTTTACACGTTTATTCGGAAATAAAAATACAACCAACAAACCCTGGGGGACAATTGAAGAAAACGGCGTTGGAAAATTTAATGATTTTACAGATAAAGCATTACATGAAATTAAAGATTTAGGCGTTACTTACATTTGGTACACCGGTGTTCCACATCATGCTTTGGTTCGGGATTATATCGCTTACGGGATTTCAAATGATGATCCCGAAGTGGTAAAAGGCAGGGCAGGTTCTCCTTATGCCGTAAAAGATTATTACAATGTAAATCCTGATTTAGCAGTCGACCCTGCACATCGCCTGGAGGAGTTTGAAGCGTTGATAACCCGCACACACAAAGCAGGTTTGAAATTAATTATTGATATAGTACCCAATCATATTGCCCGTAAATACGAAGGAAAAAACAATCCGGAGGGTGTTCGGGATTTTGGTGCTGGTGATGATGTGCAGGTGGAATACAGCAGAAATAATAATTTCTATTATATTCCGAATGAACATTTTCAGATTCCTGACGGAGATGTTCCGTTAAATGGAGAAAAAAATCCTCTTGTTGATGGTGTTTTCGATGAAAATCCGGCAAAATGGACCGGCAACGGATCGCGTAAAGTAAAACCAGATCAAAATGACTGGTACGAAACTGTAAAAGTAAATTACGGAATCCGTCCGGATGGTTCGAAAGATTTTCCTGAACTTCCTGCTGGTTTTGACCAAAAATCCTATGCCGAACATTTTGCCTTCTGGCAGGACAAAGACGTGCCGGATTCCTGGAAAAAATTCAAATCAATCGCTTTGTACTGGACTGCAAAAGGAGTGGATGGTTTTCGTTATGATATGGCCGAAATGGTTCCGTATGAATTTTGGAGTTACATGAATTCAGCTATCAAAATGAAAAACCCAGATGCTTTTTTACTGGCTGAAGTTTATAATCCGAATGAATACCGCAATTATATTCGTTTGGGAAAAATGGATTATTTGTATGATAAGGTAGAAACCTACGATAAACTGAAAGATATTATTCGCGGAAAATCTTCCACTGATGGTTTGTCTGAAATTCAAACCAGAATGCAGGACATCGAACACCATATGCTTCATTTTTTGGATAATCATGATGAACAGCGTCTGGCAAGTCCTGAATTTGCAGGAACGCCCGAAAGAGGGAAACCTTTGATGGTGGTTTCTACAACAATCAGCACATCGCCAACAATGGTTTATTTCGGACAGGAAGTGGGAGAGGCCGGAAATGAAAATGCCGGTTTTGGAACACATTCCAGAACTTCAATTTTTGATTATATCGGCGTTCCCAATCATCAGCGTTGGATGAACGATGGAAAATTTGACGGAGGGCAACTTTCTGAATCAGAAAAAAGTCTTCGCGATTTTTATAAAAGATTGTTGAATTTCTCGATTAAAAGCTCGGCTTTGATGGGCAATTTTCAGGAAGTACAATCGGTAAACTTTCAAGCTAATACGGGTTATCATGACTTACTTTATTCCTATGTTCGTTGGTCAGACAAGCAAAAACTAATTGTTGTCGCTAATTTTTCTTCGGAGAAAACAAGCGAATTTGAATTGAAAATCCCTTCTGATGTTATTTTAAAATGGAAATTAAAAGATGGTTCTTATGTCCTTTTAGACCAGTTGTATCTGCAAAATAAAACCTATTTTACGGTAAAGAATGAGTAGGATTAGCAAGAGTTAAAATCGGGCCTTCAGAATCTTTTATTTATGAAGTAGAATAAAAAGCGGAATGAATCGAAAAATAAAAAAGCTGATACTTTTGGTATCAGCTTTTTTTATAATTATACTTTTTTGACTTTCTTTAAGGCTTCGATGTAATTTTCGTTTACTTTTTCCCAATTGATATGTTGATAAAAAGCATCGATATAACTTCCTTTTCTATTTTGGTAGTCCAGATAGTAAGCGTGTTCCCAAAGATCAATACCCATAATTGGTGTTCCCGGTATCAGGGCATTCTTCATTAAAGGATTATCCTGATTATCGGTCGTGGTTACCTGGAGTTTTCCCAGTTTATCTACAACCAGCCAGACCCAGCCAGATCCAAATTGCTTCGTGGCCTGTCCCTTAAATTGATTGGTAAGATTATTAAAAGAGCCAAATTCCTTATTGATTGCGCTTGAAAGAGTATCCTTTGGAGTTTGTTCTTTTGGCGTCAGAATATTAAAATAAAGCGTGTGATTGTAATATCCACCTGCATTTTGACGAAGCTTGGCATTATTGAGATCTAATTTTTTAAGAATATCTTCAATAGACATATTCTCAAATTCAGTAGAAACAATTTCTTTGTTTAAGGTATTGGTATACGTTAAATAATGTTTGGAATAATGTGTTTCTAAAGTAAGAGATCGTATGGCCGGCGCTAATCCATCATAAGGGAAAGCCAGTTTTGTAAGCGCAAAAGATCCCGGATCTGCTTTTACTTCATCGGGACTTCCTATGGTTATTTTTTCCTCTTTTGTTGGTAAAGGAACTTCTACAACTTCGGTTAGCTTATTGTCATTACAAGAAAATAATGCTAAGAATGAAGCTAAAATACTGAAACGGACAATGTTTTTCTTCATAATATGAATTATTTCGCTGTTAGTGAATTTATGATTTCGATATATTGTTCTTTTGCTTCGTCGACGGATAAATGACTAATTTGCATCCAGGCATTTGTTTTGAAAGCATCACGTAAATCAAAATTTTCAGATTGATGATTGTACACTGCAGTTCCAAAAGTAGCCTGTTTATAATAGGCATACAGTCTTAGCTGCACATCTTGCGGTAACGAGGCTTGTGTCATTTTTAAGGCAATTTCTACTGCCTCTGAGAAACGAGTATCTAAATCTTTGATCGTCATTTAAGCTTTTGTAGCAATAATGGTTTTTCCGCCAATTGCTTTTTGGTTTAATTCTACATTAATTTGTGTACCTAAAGGTAAAAATAAATCTACTCTTGAGCCAAATTTAATGAAACCTGCATCTGTTCCCTGAACAACCTGCATTCCTTCTTCTGCATAATTTACAATTCTGCGTGCCAAAGCACCTGCAATTTGTCTGTATAGAATTTGTCCGAAAGTTTCATTTTCGATTACAACAGTTGTTCTTTCGTTTTCTTCACTTGCTTTTGGATGCCATGCAACCAAAAATTTGCCGGGGTGATACTTGCTGAATTTGATAACACCATCCATAGCATAACGCGTTACGTGCACATTTATTGGTGACATAAAAATAGAAACCTGTAAACGTTTATCTTTAAAAAACTCGCCTTCGTAAACTTCTTCAATTACGACCACTTTTCCATCTACCGGAGCCAGGATATGATTGTCTTCTCTGATCGCAATTCTTTTAGGATTTCTAAAAAACTGCAAAATAATAATCAAAATCAAAACAGCTGCTATCTGAACTAGCATTCTCAGCCAGCTGATATCAATAAAACGATCAGCGATCAAAAGCACGGCAACAGTAAAAACAGTACCTAATAAAATGGACGGGGCTCCTTCTTTATGAAACATAATATAAAATTTGGTAAAATAAATATATAATTGGTGCTACAAATATAACACTATCTAATCGATCTAAGATGCCTCCGTGTCCGGGCATTATGGAACCGCTGTCTTTTACACCGGCAATTCTTTTAAATTTTGACTCGATCAAATCACCGATCGTTCCGAAAATACTGACAATTAGTGCAATAATAGTCCATATTAAAATAGACTTACTGCTAAAAGCGGGATTGGGCTGAATGTAAAATTTTGAAATCAAAAAACCTGCGAATGCAGCAAAAACAGCACCGCCTAAGAATCCTTCGATGGTTTTTTTAGGAGAAACACGTTCAAATAATTTATGTTTTCCTATCGATTTTCCAACCAGATAGGCAAATGTATCATTTGTCCAGATGAGGATAAATAGTCCAATGATAATTTTTGGATTGTAATCATTGGTCCCAAAAGAAATTTTTACAATAAAGACGAAAGGTAAAGTGATGTATCCTAACAGATATAGATATTTGGAAGAAATACTTATTTTCTGAACAGAGTCGTAAAACAAGAATAAAATACATTTAATTGCGATGACTATCGTAACGGCTAGCAGCACCAAATCTAATTGCTGGATATTAGTTTCTAAATAAAAGTCTGCGTTAAACAGATTGTTAAGATACAGGGTAGTTTCTTTGTTGTAATGGCTTATTAGTACAATAACGGAATACAACAAGATTCCAAACAGAATCGAAAAGATTTTATTGAGATGAACCAAATTGGAAAATTCATAAATGGTAATAACCAGGAAAATACCAAAAAGGATAATAAAGCTTTCGGTAGAAAACAAGATCGAAGTTAGTAACAAAGCGATATAAACAGCACCAGAAATGGTCCTCTTGAGTGTTTCGTTCATGTTAAAGATCTTCTAAAAGCAATAAGTACAGATTTTTTGCAACACTTCCGTATTGTGTAAAATCTTCTTCTTTTGCTTTTTCGAAATATTTTATTGTGGTAATATTGGTAGGATAGTCTCTTTCGTATTTGCGTTTAATAGCACTGAGTCCATCGCTTTTAATAGAAAGAATCTGGCTGGTTGTGGCTATTATGACAATATTGGCCGGTAATTCGTTTGGTTTGTCCTGTCTGATTTGTTTGGATGAAAATAAGATAGAACCTTCATCAGCAATAAGGCTTTCACAAGTGGCAAGTAAAAATTTAGGATTTCTGGGCGAAATATAAATTAATTTATTTTCCTCCAATAAAGTAAATAAACCCGGTTCGTAACATAAAACTTCATTCTCAAACCAGTCGTTTTCTTCTAAAATATTTTCAAATTGTTCTGCTACTTCCTGTTTGTTTTCACAATACAAAAATTTGCCTCCGTTTTTCTTAAAATTAAAAATGAATCTTTCGTCAATAGATAAGTGACTATCAGGAGTTGTTGGATTCCCTCCATATTCGCTTTCAGTTTCTTCATCAGAAGCGGCATCGCTCGAACCAAATATTTTTTTGAAAAAATTCATTTTATATGAAATACTTTACATGTTAATTGAAAACGTTCAAAGATAAAAAAATCTTAATTCAAAAGGCTATTTTGAATTAAGATTTTAAAAAATATTAAATATTTCCGAATAGTTTAAGAAACTACTTCTTCCAGATTTTTATCAAAAGTACGTTTTCCGAAAATTGTTTCTAAGTCATCTTTAAAAATAACTTCTTTTTCAATTAATATATCGGCAAGCTGATTTAGCTTGTCTTTGTTTTCTTCTAAAATTTGAATAGCTCTTTTGTATTGGCCTTCAATTAATTCTGAAATTTCTTTGTCAATAACTTTTGCAGTTTCATCAGAATATGGTTTTGAAAAGTTGTATTCGCTTTGTCCGCTTGAATCATAATAAGTAACATTTCCTATTTTATCATTCAAACCATAAATCGTTACCATCGCACGAGCCTGACGAGTTACTTTTTCCAAATCGCTTAATGCTCCGGTGGAAATTCTGTCAAAAGTTACTTTTTCAGCAGCTCTTCCGCCCATAGTAGCACACATTTCGTCTAACATTTGATCTGTTCTTACGATTTGTCTTTCTTCAGGAAGGTACCATGCAGCTCCTAAACTTTGTCCACGAGGAACAATTGTTACTTTAATAAGTGGTGCAGCATGCTCTAACATCCAGCTTACTGTCGCGTGACCCGCTTCGTGAATAGCGATTGCTCTTTTCTCTTCGGGAGTAATAATTTTGTTTTTCTTTTCAAGACCACCAATAATTCTGTCAACAGCATCTAAGAAATCCTGTCTGTCTACAGCCGTTTTATTGTTACGGGCAGCAATCAATGCAGCTTCGTTACAAACGTTTGCAATATCAGCACCGGAGAAACCCGGAGTTTGTTTGGCCAGGAAATCTAAATCAAGACCTTCAACTTTTTTGATAGGAGCTAAGTGTACTTTAAAGATTTCAGCTCTTTCGCGAATGTCCGGTAAGTCAACAAAAATTTGTCTGTCAAAGCGACCTGCACGCATTAAAGCTTTATCCAGTACATCAGCTCTGTTGGTTGCAGCCAGAACGATTACATTCGAGTTAGTACCAAAACCATCCATTTCTGTCAATAATTGGTTCAGTGTATTTTCTCTTTCATCGTTTCCGCCTGACATATTGCTTTTTCCTCTTGCTCTACCAACAGCATCAATTTCATCAATGAAAATAATAGCAGGAGATTTTTCTTTTGCCTGTTTGAATAAATCACGTACACGTGATGCACCAACTCCTACGAACATCTCAACAAAATCCGAACCTGATAAGGAGAAGAAAGGAACCTGGGCTTCGCCTGCAACAGCTTTGGCCAATAAAGTTTTACCAGTTCCCGGAGGTCCTACAAGTAAAGCTCCTTTTGGAATTTTACCTCCAAGGTTGGTATATTTTTCAGGGTTTTTAAGAAACTCTACAATTTCCTGTATTTCTTCTTTTGCACCTTCTAAACCGGCAACATCTTTAAATGTTGTTTTGATATCTGTTTTCTCATCAAACAATTTGGCTTTTGATTTTCCAATGTTGAAAATTTGTCCGCCACCGCCACCGGCACCGCCTGACATTTTACGCATAATGAAAATCCATACACCAATAATGATGATAATTGGAAGCAGGCTGATTAGAATATCGCTCCAGTTGTTTTTCTGCAGGAAATTAAAATCTTTCAGTTTGCCTTCGCCAACTGCTTTTTCTAATTTAGTTTGAAAAATCTGATCGTTACCAATTTCTAAAGTATAGTGAGGACCTTTATTCGGTCTTTCAAAAATATCTTTTGCTACTTTTTTATTTGCTGCGTCTTTTAGTGCTGCAGCTGTCAAATACACTTCAGCTTCTGCTTTATTGTATACGATAACTTTTTCAATTTGTCCTTTTTCTAATAAAGTGTTGAATTTAGAAGAAGTTAATTGAGCAGGTTCGCTTAAGTTAGATCCACCGGTTGCAAAACTTATAAATAAAAAAACTAGAAGTATTGCAGTATATATTAACCAGGGACTTATTTTAAATTTACTCGGGTTTGGATTATTATCTTTAGCCATTAGAAAAAATTTTCTTTAGTATTTGTTTTCGATTGTAGTTATTTTGGCGTCACCCCAAAGGCTTTCGATATTATAGTATTCACGAATGTGTTTCTGGAAAACATGTACCACGATATGCACGTAATCCATAAGAACCCATTCCGCATTATCGGTTCCTTCTACGTGCCAGGGTTTATCTTTTAAGTCTTTGGATACTGTTTTTTGAATTGAGTTTACAATGGCATTAACCTGGGTATTTGAACTTCCGTTACAAATTACAAAATAGTCACAAACAGCCGTGTCTATTTCCCTTAAGTCAAGAATATCTATATCATTTCCTTTTACTTCTTCAATTCCTTTGATTATGTTCGCCAATAGAACATCATTATTAATAGTCTTTTTCGCCATGAATTATTTTATATGATTTTGTAAAGTTACCAATTTTTGTGATTAATTTTGAACCTTAACAAAATATTAAATTAAGTATAAATAAATTATTTGAATGAAACTAATCAAACTCGATGCCATAGATTCAACAAACGATTTTCTTAAGGCTTTGGCCAGTCAGGAAGAGCTTGATAATTTTACAGTGGTAACAGCTGAAAATCAGACAAAAGGAAAGGGACAAATGGGCTCTAAATGGCAGTCGGAATCCGGTAAAAACTTAATTATGAGTGTCTTGGTGAAGGATTTTTTGTTTGATAAAGAAAAGGTTTTTAATCTGAGTATAATAGTTTCATTAGCGGTAATTGAGACCTTAAAAGCGTTGGATATTTCTAATTTAAGTATAAAATGGCCAAACGACATTATGTCATACAATAAAAAAATTGGTGGCATACTAATCGAAAATACCATCAAAAGTGATGGCAGGATCGTGTCAGTCGCAGGCTTAGGCCTTAATGTAAATCAGACTAATTTTGATGATTTACCCCTGGCATCGTCATTGGCAGTACTTTCCGGAAAGACGTTTGATAAGGATGTTTTGCCCTCTTTAATTACTGAAAAGATCGAACAAAAAATTGAATTCTGGCAGGCTAATTCCGCAGTTTTTTGGGATGAATATTTTAATTCGCTGTTCAGAAAAGGAATTCCAATGCCTTTTAAAAATCTCCATCCCGGCACTTCGGGACAAAACTTCATGGGAATTATTCAGGGTGTTTCTCCTGTTGGAAAAATCCGGATATTGCTTGAAGATGATTCGGTTTCCGAATTTGATATTAAGGAAATTCAGATGCTTTACTAGAGGTTCTGAGGGACTAAGGTACTGAGTTGCTAAGGTTTTTAGGTTCAAAGTTGCAAAGGCTCAAAGTAGCAAAGAGGGAGAGGTGCTCTTGTACAGTTTTAAAGAAATTAAAACTTAGCTTTTATGTGACTTTAAGAGAAATAAATCTGCTAAATCTGCGTGAAACAAAAAAAAGCCCGATCGTAAAATCGGACTTTAAAATTTAAGCATTAATAATAAATACTTATAGTTTTGTCATATTAGCGGCCAGAGTTTCGATAAACTTGCTGATTGGTCCTTTGATCATCATGGCCATCATAGCGTTGAATTCTCCTTCAAATTGCAATTGTACGGCACTTTCGGTAGCAGAAATACTATCAATGTTAGAAACCAGTGTAAACGGAAGCTTATCACTTGCAGCACCCAGAACAATCTTGTTTGGAGCCACTTTTTCTTTCATTTTAAGTTTTATTTCCGGCATACCTTTCAGTCCAAAAATAAAAGCATCTTCACCGGTTACTTCAAATTTAGCAATATTATCCGGCATTAATTTTTCGAAATTCTTAACATCAGTCAACAAATCAAATAAATCCTGTGCTGATTTCTGAACAGTAACTTTTGGACTTTCTAAGTTCATATTTTTCTTTTTTATAATTTTTTTTCACCGCAGAGGGCGCAAGGTTTTTTTATATTGTAAAACGATAGTAAATGTTATGTTCGCAAAGTTAGATCTAAATTAAATCACAATTTACAAAAAAGAGCGAAGCGATTTTTGTATAAAATCTAAAAATCTAAAAATCTAAAAATCTAAAAATCTAAAAATCTAAAAATCTAAAATTACTCCTCTTCCTGTCCCCAGGTAGACGGACTCACGTTCCATTCCTGCAGTGTAGCTTGTTGATCTTCGGTGATATATTGTTTCTGAACCGCTAAATCCAATAGATTTTCGTAGTTACTTAAGGTATACAGGTCAATATTAGCATTTTTGAAGTTCTCTTCTGCTACATTAAAACCATACGTAAAAATTGCTGCCATCCCTTTAATATTAGCACCTTCGTTACGTAAAGCTTCCACAGCCATCAGACTGCTGTTTCCGGTACTGATTAAATCTTCTACCACAACAACATTCTGGCCTTTTTGCAAAAAGCCTTCTACCTGGTTTTGTCTTCCGTGTTTTTTTGCTTCCGGGCGCACATATACAAAAGGTAATCCGAGGCTTTCGGCCACGAGAATACCAATTCCTATAGCACCAGTCGCAACTCCGGCAATGACATCCGGTTTTCCAAATTGTTTCTCAATATTCTTTGCAAACTCATCACGAACATAATTTCTGATCGTTGGAAATGAAAGAATTAACCTATTATCGCAATAAATAGGAGATTTCCAGCCAGAAGCCCATGTAAAAGGATTTTCTGGATTCAATTTAATTGCATTTATTTGCAAAAGCAATTCGGCTGTTTTTTCGGCAGTATCTTTATTAAAAATCATAGTACAAATGTATAAAGTTTTTGTGAACGACAAACCACTTTTTTTGACAAATGAAATCTCCAAAGAGACTAATTTTCAATTATTCTTGTTAGAGAGTATTGATATTGAGCAGCTTATAGTGAAAATATTTCAAAATAAAATTCAAAAAGCCTATTTATATCATCCAGATGAAAGGGAAATAATGAAAACCCTGAAAGCTAAAATTCCCGTAACAAAAGCCGGAGGAGGATTGGTTTACAATAAAAAAGGCGAAGTTTTATTTATTTTCAGAAACGGAAAATGGGATCTTCCTAAGGGTGGAATCGAAAAAGGCGAAGAAATTGAAGACACCGCCATGCGTGAAGTAGAAGAGGAGACAGGTGTTGGAAAATTGACTATTATCGAAAAACTTCAGAAAACCTATCATGTTTTTAAACGTAACGGAAAATACAAACTCAAAATCACGCATTGGTTCGAAATGCAATCTGATTTTGAAGGAATTCCGCAAGGCCAGATTGAGGAAGGTATCGAAAAAGTGGCCTGGCTAAATCCGGAGGAAATCAAAGATGCACTTAAAAATTCTTATGAGAATATTAAATTGTTATTTGAAGAAGAAAATCAATACCAATAAAAAAAATCGCAATGGTATATTGCGATTTAAATCCATTTTTAGAGCATCGTTTTACTCTTTGTAATTAAAAATAAACTCCGATTTATAATCGTTTGCTATTTTTCCACCATTGTCAGTACTAAAGTTTTCGGTCATTTTTGTCATTCTGTTTGTATTGTCAAAAGTGTAATCTGTTTTTGTGGTATAAACAACACTGTAATTTGAACTTTGATAAACAAAAGTATCAGTGTATTCCGAAATTAAGTTTTCAGAAAGGTCAATGATTATGGAGTGATTAAAATTTAAGAAACTGTTTAAAAAGCTGTTGAGTTTCCATTCTTTACCAAACAGCATTTTTTTGTAACTGTAATTATTTTTCAGATTAGTGTATTTACAACTGATGAAATGTTCACTTAAACTTCCGTTATCTCCAATTTGAGAAAACTTTTCTAAATTACCGTTCACAAAGTCATATTTGTAAAAATAAGCTCCTGAAAATACCGTTCGTTTTTCGATTTCATTATTCGAATTAAGCGAAATTTCCAAAGATTCTACTGGATTATTTTCGGTAGTTTTTGTCAAAATTATTTTGTCTGCAAGATGTGTAAAAACAAATTTCGCATTCAAAATTTCTTCATTTGCCGGACCTGACAATTGTTTTATTTCGGTTATTTTTCCGGCATCACTGTACAGGAAAGTGGTTGTTAGTAAAATTTCCTCCGAAGGATTGTAATCAATTATTTTCGAAACCAGATTCTGATTGTTATAAGTATAGTCACTATGCTTATTGTCAGAACTTTTAACCGTTGTAATTTTCTCATTTTCAAATTGCATATCCTGATAATACATCAGTGAATTTTTATAATAATCATTAAACCTGATAGAACTTAGATTCGTTTTAATTTCTGAGTTAGTGATTTCTTCATTTGAGCAGGAAACAATTGTGAGTACAGTAAATAATGCGATTAGCTTTTTCATTTCATTTTGTTTTAAGTTATATTCTCTAGTAGCATATGCTAAGAATAGTTGCGTATTAAAATGTTAAAAATGAAATTGTCGGTTATCTGAGCGTGCCACCATTAAAAAAAAGGCCTGACAAACTTTGCGTTTATGAGGCCTTTTTTTTAATGCTGTCGGGCTATCCGCTCCGCGGCGGCGGAAAGCTTCTATCCCTCACGCGGAAGCTGCATTTTGACTAGAAAATTTTGTTTCAGGCTGTAGTTTTTCTTTGCTAGTTCGGCTTTGGGCATCAGTAATTGATAAAAATCTGAAAAAAGCACAGTAGCAAAAAAACAGTCTTACACTTTTTTCATTAAAATCCCAGCCGGATTTTGGTTGCATCACATACTTTAACTACGAATATCAATTGAAACCCTCCACTTATAAATCGGTTTTCCGGACTACAAAATTATTGTTTTACTTTATAAAAAGAACACCTTTTAAGCCTTAGCTGCAGCAGCTTAACAGGGTGTTTTTGTTCAGAAGAAATCAAAATTATAACCTAAAGGAATTATGTGATGAAAGAAAATTTTAAAAGAGCAGTAAGTGTAATTACTGTGCTGTTGATTTCTGTTTTTTTTACAAGATGTCAGCAGGAAGATGAAGAAGTAGGTACGCAGGGCACAACATTGTCTTCCGCCAAACAATGGTTTAAAGAGTACGAGGCAAAAGGAGATAATTATGTTTACCTCCAGAACCTCATTTATGAGTGGCCGGGGGCGATCGTGAAACAAGCTGAAGACGGGACTGAGGTGATTGTAATCCCGATAAAAGAATTAAAAATAGACCATTCAGAAATCTGGCAACAGCGCTTGTACCTGTACAAATTACCCGATGGCAGTTACAAAGCCTCACTGGTTGAAATCTATCCCGACAAAGCTGCCCCACAAGAGTACCAGTCTATGGAGGGCGGGAATTTTAACGGATACATAAGCGTCTGGGATCTCAAGAAAGGTTTTGTAAAAGCAGCTCAATTTAAAGACAATCACGCTGTGGAAGACGGAATTGTAGAAGTCTTGCCCAGAGAAGATAAGACAACTTACAGGGCACCTTCTCTTAATCCTTGTGTTGATGGTAGTTGCAATGATGGTCCTGGTGGTGGTAATCCAACACCAGTGCCAAGAATACTACCAACTGAATTAAGAGAAGTTGTTAAGATTAATTCTTATACCGGACCTAAACCTAAATTGGGAACTCCTGTGGCCTACTATGGACCACGTTCTCCTGTAATTGGAGGAACAACTCCCAGTGGTTATACCTCTCCTCGTGGTGGTAATGGCGGTGGTGGCACGGCTCCCCCTCCTGCGACGGCTGCAAACCCCTGTGATAAAATTAAGACACAGATGGTTAATGCTAACTTTTTGGCAAAACAGGAAGAATTAAGAAAGAAAACGGATCTAAAAAATGAAACAGGATATTCACAAAGCAAAAACGGTCCTTTTACACCTCTTGATAATTTGAGTAATGACAGTATGAGCTTGCCCAAAGATCCCAATACCATTGGTTATATGCATACACATATTAATGATTATGATTCTGGAACTGTTGATCCAAATGGTGATCCAACAATAAACTCACCGATTAAAATGTTTTCACCTTCAGATGTGAAATCGTTTATTGCGCTTTTAGATAATGCCCATAGAAATAATATTGCTTTAGATAATGTGTATGGAACGATGATTTCAAGTGAAGGAGATTATACTTTAAGATTTGAAGGAGTTTATAGTGATCTTAATATGGGATTAAATTTTGACATAAATATGAGAGAAAAATATGAGGAAGTTATGGAGGATAATAAGGGCTCAAGGGAAGTTGGGTTTTTAAAATTCATAAAGGAACAAATTGGTATTAACGGTATTTCCTTATTCAAAATAAACAAAAATGGGACTAGTGCTAAAAAAACATTGAATAACAATGATAAAATAGCAACAATACCATGTTCTTAATATTTAAAAACAAACACTATGAAAAAGATAATCATTATAGGTATGACAATAGCAAGTATTTCAGCATGTAAAGCCCAGTCAATACTTCCAATCGAAAAAGAGATAGAGTATGTGCGTGCAAAAACGGACTTTCCAGAAAGTGTAACCTATTTAAAGGATGTAAATGGAATTCGGGATAAATATGTCGGAACCTGGAAAGGATTTTATGGCGGCAAAAATTACGAACTGATATTTTCTAAAATTACAGATAAACCAGTTCGATATACTAAAGACAGATTACTAATGCGTTACTTAATAAAAGATGTAAATGGCAGAATTTTAGAAGATACGAGAAAAGAACCGAATAATAGTGGGTATGTGGTAAAAAGTCTTTATTATGATAAAACATTTTTTGTTTTATTGTATGGAGGACGTCAATTTGATTGCGGACAAGAAGGAAAACTTTATGTTATGCTAACTAAAAATTCGGATTCTATAATGGAACTAGTTTTAATACCAAAAAGAGATATTATGCTTGAAAAGGATTGTCCCAATGGGGTTGCAGCGCAATTATTTCCTGAGGTTAAAATGAGATTAACAAAACAATAATGTTTTTCTAAATTGGAAATAATATGAAAAAGATAATTATTATAGGTATCACAATAGCATGTATTTCAGCATGCAAAGCCCAATCAGTTGTTCCAATCGAAAAAAAGATAGATTACATAAATGCGGGTATTGGTATTCCTGAGAGTGTAACGTATTTTAAGGATGTAAATGGTATTCGGGATAAATATGTCGGAACCTGGAGAGGAACGTATGAGGGAAAAAATTACGAATTAATATTTTCTAAAATAACAGACAAACCTTCTCGAATAACTCAAGACAGATTAGTAATGCGTTATTTAATAAAAGATGCAAATGGCAGAATTTTAGAAGATACAAGAGCAGAAACAGATAAGAGTGGTTACGTTCTTAAAAGTTATTATTATGATAAAACATTTTTTGTTTTATCATATGGAGGGCGTCAATTTGATTGCGGACAAAGAGGGGAGCTTTATGTTATGCTAACTAAAAATTATGACTCTGTAATGGAATTGTTTTTAATACCCCAACGCGATATCATACTTGAAAAGGATTGTCCCAATGGGGCTGCAGCACAATTATTTCCAGAGGTTAAAATGAGATTAACTAGGCAGTAATGTTTTTCAAATTGTAAATAACATGAAAAAGATAATTATTATAGGTATGACAATAGCAAGTATTTCAGCATGCAAAGCCCAGTCAATACTTCCAATCGAAAAAGAGATAGAGTATGTGCGTGCAAAAACGGACTTTCCAGAAAGTGTAACCTATTTAAAGGATGTAAATGGAATTCGGGATAAATATGTCGGAACCTGGAAAGGATTTTATGGTGGCAAAAATTACGAACTGATATTTTCTAAAATTACATATAAACCAGTTCGATATACTAAAGACAGATTACTAATGCGTTACTTAATAAAAGATGCAAGTGGCAGATTTTTAGAGGATACCAGAACAGAACCGGATGATAGTGGTTATGTGGTTACAAGCTATTATTATGATAAAACATTTTTTGTTTTATTGTATGGAGGACGTCAATTTGATTGTGGACAAGAAGGAAAACTTTATGTTATGCTAACTAAAAATTCGGATTCTATAATGGAACTAGTTTTAATACCAAAAAGAGATATTATGCTTGAAAAGGATTGTCCCAATGGGGCTGCAGCACAATTATTTCCAGAGGTTAAAATGAGATTAACTAGGCAGTAATTTTTTGGATGAATATTATACAAGACTATGAAATATTTTATTTACTTCTTTTTTATTTTAGGTATTGGGATGCTAATTTATGGTTACATTTATCCAAGTAAATATTGTTTAGATATTAATATTCATGATACATATTATGTCTTTACCTATTTGCCTGTGGCAACAATTGTACTGTTATTTTCTTTAATACTTTATATTGTTTTTCTGATCTATAAAAAGATCAAATAATTTTAGTGATTTAACAATTCGCTGCTTGTGTGAGCGTTTTACTCGTAAATGCAATAACTTTAAATAAATAAACCCCGATCTTTTTGAGATCAGGGTTTTCATTTAAATAATATCAGTTAAATTTATTCGGCCTCCAGATAAGGATTTAGAATTTCGGCTAATTCATTGAGCCAATAAAAGTTGGATTCTATTCCGTTTGGTGGGGTTTCCTGTTCCTTCATTACACTTAAAGCCAGTGTGTAATTGACCTGCCTGATTACTTTAGCCATATCTTCCGGGGCTATCGCGTGATTAAAAAAATCAATTAGCCTTTTTTCGGCTTCTTTTGAAAAAGTGTTTGTACTCATAAACTACATTTTTAGTGAATATTAAACCCGCGAGAGTAATGCATTCCTATTGTTTCCAATAACGCAACCTTATCTCAAGAGCAAATTATATTTAATTCTATGTCGTAGTTTAGAATTACAAAACTAAGAAAAAACTTTCAATTTTAAAAAGTATTATTTTTATTTTTTTTAGGTGATGTTGCAAAAACGGCTTTTCTAAAAATGATTTACAAAATAACTTTCCATAAAAGTTTGTAATAAATAAATAATTTCCCCTCTTCAAAATGATTCAAAAAGGAAATTTTAGAAGTGATACGCGCCAAATATCATGACTATTTTTTTTGATTCTCGTTGTGTATAAAAGTTGTGACATTTTTTTTAAAAATTATTTTTTGTCACAAAATCCGTGACAAATTTTTTTTTTGTTTGTTTTTGTCACAAAAAAAACGTGACAAAATTTTTATTCATTTTCATTTTGTCACAACTTATAGTGTAATGCCTGAGGCAAGTTCTATCGTTTGAAATTTGCTGATATTTAATGGGGAATTTTTTATAATTAATCCTGCTTTAAAGTTCAGTAATTAAATGCTATTCTAAAGATTATTATTCTTTGCGTTTGGTTAACAGGAAAGAAGAAAATTCTTATTGTTTAAAATAAAAGACATTACACAAATTATTTACGGCAAAATTCTCTTACTAAGCTTGTGTTAAAGAAATTTAATGATATTTTTGGTAAGAATAATTTTCAAAAAAAGAACAAATTAACAAACCTAAAAACTAATTTCTCTATGAGTTAACTCTACTTTAATGTAAAAATAATTTTACGAAAATTTAAAAAATCAGAGATAGCTGAACCAAAACAGCTATCATTTCCAAAATTTTATCCTAATCAAAAAATGTCAAAAAAAACAAAATCTACAATTGTACCCTTTTTTAAATATGCAACGATGCTTGCTTTATTTATTGTAGTGGGGTATTCCTGCTCAAGTGATGAACCTGGTAAAACAGAAGAACCAACGATACCAGCAAGCACTACTAAGGCGATTACGTCTTTCACTTTTTCAAATACGGCTATAAAAGCTACTATTGACGAAACGGCACACACTATCGCCATTACGTATCCTTCGGGAGTAAACGTAACTAATTTAGTGGCTATTTTTGCTACTACAGGCACGAAAGTTACAATTGGGACTGTTGCTCAGGTAAGTGGTACAACGCCAAATGATTTTAGCAAAACTTTAATTTATACCGTTACGGCACAAGACGGAAGCAAGCAGGATTATACAATCACTCCTCCTAACTCGGCAGCTGTACTGGGTTTTACTTTCGAAGGTTCAAATTCTGAAATCTATTGGGAACTTCCTGCGCTTAAAGAGGGTGTTAATACCTTTTACAATGCTCCGGCTAATCTTGACTTTATTACAGGAATTCCAATTTTGCCTTCGGGAGCAGAACTTACAGCAGCAGGAGATAATGAAGCCAGTAACTACAATTTGACAGGATTTACATTTACTATCACGGCTGCTGATGGAAAGACTAAAAAGACCTATACGATAAAAATACCGGTTTACAACAAGACTACAAATCCTTATGGTATCTATACCCCGGCACAACTTTGGACACCAAATTTATATCTTAATGACAACTTTAAGCTGATTAATGATATCACGATGCCTGCTGTAGATGGTACTGAATATCCGATTGGTGAAGGTTATGCAACAATGGGTTTTAGCCCTATTGGAGATTTTGAAACTTTTAACGGAACGATAGACGGAGATAATCACGTAGTAAAAAATCTAACCATCAAGCGAGGTAGTACCGATGATGTTGCATTTGTTTCTACTTTAGGATCTAAAGGTGTGGTGAAAAATCTGGGACTTGTCTCCGTAAAAATTGAGGGAGGCGGTACCGTAGGTGCTCTGGTTGCTAATAATGTGGGAGGTACTATATCCCGTTGTTATGCCAGCGGAACGGTTAGTTCTACAGGAATCCAGGCGAACACGCAAGTAGGAGGTCTGGTTGGAATTAATAATGATGCTAACGGTATAGGCGGTAAACTTTTAAATAGTTACAGTACGGTAAACGTTTCTGCAGCAGGGCCAAGTGCTTCTGTAGTTGGCGGATTAATAGGGTACAACTACCTTTGCGATGTACAAAACTGCTATGCTACAGGTTCAGTATCCGGTACTTATAAATACGGAGGAGCTCTTATCGGGAAGAACGCCTGCGAGATTATGAATTGTTATGCTACAGGAAATATAAAAATTGGCGGTGGATTGGTTGGTTTCAATTTTAACTGGAGTTCGGCTCCAAATTGTTTTTGGGATACCCAATCTACAGGACAAACCGCTTCAGATGATGGAGGTGAGGCAGTTGGAAAAAAGACAGGTGATATGAAAACAGGAACTCCTTACACGAGTACCTGGACGTCTGCCAACTGGAAATTTACAGCTGGACAATATCCTACTCTAGTGGGACTTGGCGGTCAATAAAACTGCTGTTTCTTTTAGATTATAAAATTTGAAACCCCGGAATTCATTTGAATTTCGGGGTTTTTGCTTTTGTTTCGGCTATAATTTCTTTTCAGTTTTAAAATTAATTCAGCATCAGTTTTACGTATGCATATCCAATTAAAGCAGCTGAAAAAATAATATCGATATTCCGAATTATTTTTGATTTTGATGAATATAACAAGATTAAGCTAATAAAGGGCCTGATAAAAAGTTGTAACAAAAAAGTCATACATAATAAAAAAGGACCAAAATTTAAGTGGGTTAAGTCGTTGTTTATTATTTTTCTAAAAGAAGTTGTAAGACCACAAGTCTTGCATTTAATTCCCAGTTCAGCGTAAGGACATTTAATAATTGTAAAGCCTGTTTTTAAATAGAGGACTAAAATTAGTATTGCAACAAATATCAAAAAATTAAATAAATGATATTCTTTATTGACTAATAGAATCACTCTTGATTTTTTCAATTGAATCATTCTCTATTTCTTTTTCAATTTTTTCCTTAACCTGTTTCAAAGCCTTTTTTTCTATCGTATCTAAAACTTGACCTTCTATATTGTTAAGCGAGTTTTCAATTTCTGCTTTTGCATCAAACACTGTTTTATACTTATAATATTGGAATATCCCTATTGATATTGCTATTACGCCAACAATTAAACCTGCGGTTGAAACTCCGGTATTTTGATTTTTTTGCTTTAACCCTAAAAAGGAGACTCCGCAAAAAACAATAGACATAATACTTGGCCCGATTGCATAAAATCCGATACACGGAACAATGGAAAAAAGAAAAGAAAAAATAGCAAAAATAAGACCGATTACAGCAAATATTTTTGGATTTCCTGATGAAAATTGTGAATTCATTTATTTATGGTTTTGGCGATTATTAATTAAATATAAGAGGAGTTTTAATACCTCATTTTTAAATACTACAATGATTAAAATTATAAGCAGCAGGCCAACAAAACCATTAATTATATTATTTTGAAGTACCTTTTGAAAAGGCTTCTTTCCAAAGAACAGAAGCCAGTGAACCATGGCACCTAAATAACCTAATGCCTCAATAATTGCACCTGCAATGGTATCACCAGTTTGGTTATTCATAATTTTCGGTTACTTTGTTTATATGATCAAATATATTTAATTTTATCTTTGTCAGAGTTCAAAATTTTGGCATAGATCTTCACGTAAACTTTGCGTCCTTCCGCGTTTTTCAGCCCAATCAAAAGCAAAAAAACTTAGCGAACTTTGCGGTTAAGAAAAACTATAAAACACGATAAACCGGATACTGCAAATGCGCCTTTTCATAATAAGCAGAATGTTTGTAAATCCATTCTAATTGGGCTTCAGGATTTTTGGCAAACGTGGCGTCAGATTCTTTTTTAGCTTCGAGTTCAGCTTTCAAAGTTGGATTCTCTTTTAAAAGTTTTGCAGCGGTATCTTCAAAAACATACTCCGAATAATGTTCTTTTTGCTGTAAAATAGGATCGAAGAAATTCCAGTTAAAAAAGGAATCAACCCCTTCCGGTTCGAAAGCTTCCAGCAAATATTTTGCCCCTTTTTGATTTGTCGGAACGAAGTAATCGCCTTTCACAAAAGCAACTTTTACAACCTTAGAAGTAACGGTTGTATTTCGGTGCAAATAATGCCCTTCATAAGCTGACGGAACTGTTTTGAAATCTGCAATTTTATAGCTTTCAACTTCTATTATCGTATCCTTTTTTAAGGTAGAATACGTTATGGCATTGTTTTTCAAAAGGTCAATAATATTCCAATACCCACGCGGAATAATATAAGCGGTCGGAATCACAACTTCCTTAACCGATTTGAATTCTTTGATGTAGGGAACGTCTTTTTTATAAGGCTTGCTGCGGTCATAGAACAAACGATTTCCGGTTGTCGCTTCACTTTTTTTGTAACCCGCTTCATACCCCAGAAATGAAAAAGTAGTTGTTTTGGTACTGTCCATTTCCCACTTTAAAGTATAAGTTTTTTTAGGTTTGTATTGCTCTTCGTTTTTTAATCGAAGTTCTTTGATTTTTAGATAATTGGCATCCATAAAATCAATTGTCGATTTCATGTATTCGTACGTTACTTTGACACGGTCGGCATATTTTTTAAGCATGTGCGTTTCAACGACAAATCCAATGGTATGGTATAGCGAAGTATAACCGGTAGTATATCTCGGACTATCTGTAAACTGACCAAAACCTTTATCGGGCGTATCTTTAAACGAATCGACATAAGGTGTTGTTTCTATTTTTTTATTTTGCAGGTCTTTTACCAAAGCAGGCATCATTTCGGTATTCATAAAATCACCCAAAACAGTTCCCAATTGGTTGTGTTGTGTCATGATATACGTTAATTTGTACTGATAATCAGATCCGTTACTCACATGATTGTCTATAAAAACATCTGCATTTGTTTTCTGGAAAATCTCTACAAAACTCTTGGTGTTACGGGTATCCGATTTCATAAAATCACGATTCAGGTCATAGTTTCTGGCGTTACCGCGAAAGCCATAAATTTCGGGACCATCCTGATTGGCTCTTGTAGTAGAATTTCTGTTTAAAGCACCTCCAATATTATAAACCGGAATAGTTACGATAACCGTATTTTTTGGAGCCTTGATTTTTCCTAAAGCCAAATCCCGGAACAATTGCATGGTAGCGTCAATCCCGTCCGGTTCGCCCGCATGTATTCCGTTATTAATTAATAAAACGGCTTTATTTTTCTGAATTTTATTAAAATCAAATTCTTTCTCCGGATTAAAGATAATCATATGTAAAGGATATCCGGAATCGGTCAGACCCATTTCCTGCATCTGAATTGTCGGGAAATCATGAGATAAAAGGGTGTAATAGTTGATGGTTTCGGGGTAGTCTGCCGCCTGATTTCCATTTCCTTTTTCGAAAAAGGTATCGTATTTTTTGGTATTCTGTGCGAAAAGAGTAAGTGTAAAAAGTGAAATGACAATGGTAAAAAGTCTCATGATTTGGGTTTTAATAGAAAAGTCAAATATAAAGTTTTATTTGTTTCAGGTTTCAAGTTTTAAGTTGAAATGAGGATAGAGCAATTTTGGAATTTAAACGCAAGGCACGCAAAGTTTTTTAATATAGCAAGTTTTAAAAACGCAAAGCCCGAAAAGCTTTATAATCAAAACTTTGCGTCTTTGCGACTTTGCGTGATTGAATAAAAGCAGCTTTACGAACTTTGTGAATTATAAATACAGAAACTTTGATATTTTACCGCAAAGAGTACTAATTTATTTCACGCAAAGTCGCAAAGTCGCAAAGAAAATAAACTTTGCGACTTTGCGACTTTGCGTGATTGAATAAAAAAGCTTTAAAAGCTTTACGCATTGTAAGCCAATCCAATAAAATTCTTAGCGTTCTTAGCGGTTAAAATTTTATTCCTATTTCAACCTGAAACCTGAAACCACTTTTTTTGATTACTTTTGCAAAATGAATAAAAAACACCATTCCAACAATATACTTTCGAATTTAGGTATTGAGAGCCTGAACGAAATGCAGGAAGTTGCACAGGATGCAATTCTTAACGACAATAATGTTTTATTACTTTCGCCTACAGGATCAGGGAAAACCCTGGCATTTTTATTGCCTGTTCTGGAATTATTGCAGACTGAAATTCTGTCCGTTCAATGTTTAATTTTAGTTCCTTCCCGTGAATTGGGATTACAAATCGAACAGGTTTGGAAAAAAATGGGAACAGATTATAAAGTAAATATTTGTTACGGTGGACACTCAATAGAAACGGAAATTAAAAATTTAAGCAATCCACCGGCAGTTTTAATCGGAACTCCGGGAAGAATTGCAGATCATATTGACAGAGGAACTTTTCGCCTGGATAAAGTTCAGACTTTAATTCTGGATGAATTTGACAAGTCACTGCAGTTGGGTTTTCATGAACAAATGTCTTTTATCATTGGTAAATTAACGAAACTAAACAAACGAGTTCTGGTTTCGGCTACTTCAGATGTTGAGATTCCGAGATATACCAGAGTTGTAAATCCTACTATTTTAGATTTTATTCCTGAGGAAGAAGAAAAGACCAATCTTTCGATGAAAATGGTGGTTTCTCCTTCAAAAGATAAACTGGAAAGTTTATTCAATTTAATCTGTTCGTTTAAATCACAATCGGCTATTATTTTCTGTAACCATCGTGATGCCGCTGAGCGTATTAGTGATACCCTGAACGAAAAAGGAATTTACTCGGTTTATTATCACGGCGGAATGGATCAGGACGAGCGTGAACGCGCTTTGATTCAGTTCAGAAACGGAAGTGTGAGTTACTTAATCACAACAGATCTGGCTGCCCGTGGTCTGGATATCCCGGAAATGAAACATGTAATTCATTATCATTTACCTTTAAAAGAAGATGAATTTACACACCGTAACGGTCGTACAGCGCGTATGCTGGCTTCGGGAACGGCTTATATACTGATTCACGAAAGTGAAAAAAAACTGGATTATATTGACTACGGAATGGAGGTTCTGAATGTAGAAAGTACAACGACATTACCAAAACCACCCGAATTTCAAACGATCTACATTAGTGGCGGAAAGAAAACAAAATTGAATAAAATTGACATTGTAGGTTTCTTTTCTCAAAAAGGAAAACTGGAAAAAGGAGATTTAGGCCTGATTGAAGTAAAAGACTTTATTTCGTTTGCAGCAGTGAAATATAATAAGGTAACAGAGTTGCTGAAAAATATCAAAGACGAGAAAATGAAAGGCAAAAAATTTAAAATTGAAGTGGCCAGAAAAGTCGTTAAAAAGGAAGAGGAGAGGTAAATGCAATGAATTTTGACAAGTTTTTACGAAAATTTGCAAAGTTCTAAGTCGTTATTTTTGATTTATTTTACTGATTATTAAGAGGTTACGTTTGTTTTGTTTTGCTATTGTGTAATTTTAACTAATATTCACAATTTAATGTTAATAAAATAGCAGTTTTAGAGGTAATTTTTCATAATTTCGGCGTTTATAATATTAGTAAAAATTAACCCCAAATTCGTTATGAAAAAAATTATTACCCTTGCCATTTTGCTCTTTAGTTTTGTTTCGTTTGCACAAATTAAAGTTCTTGAAACTGTACCAGTTGAAAAATTGGGAAAAGTAAATAACAATTATATTCAAAAAATTGGAGATGAATATACTGTTTATTATACTAGTATCCAGAACGATGATGAATCTTCAAGTTTAAGAAAGTTTTCGTTTAAAAACGTAAATAATGATTACACAAGTCTTTACAATATCATTATGGGAGGTTTTACTGCAAACCCTTTGTATGATATTAAATTAGAATTGCCTAATAACTACATCTGGTTGCACTACACAGGAAGCGTTATTCCTGAGAAAGCTACAGTTCAGTTCATGGTTTCTTCAAAAGAAGCTTCTTCTGCAACAAGCAGTGTTTCTGAGCCATTCGTAAAAGATCAGATCAGTAAATTATTCCAGAAATAATTTTAGTTCAAGTATAAAACTAAAAAAAGGCTATTCATATTTTGAATAGCCTTTTTTAGTTTTAGGTTTAAAGTTTTTTAGTTTCAGGTTATAAAAATAAAACCTTTGCAACTTTGTTCCTTTGAGCCTTTGTACCTTTAAAAATTATATCTTCTTCACGTATTGCGTTATAATTACAATTTGTTGTCCGTCTACTTTTCCTTCTATGTATTCGGCATTTTCATGGTCTAAACGAATGTTGCGAACGGCAGTTCCCTGTTTAGCCACCATGCTTGATCCTTTTACTTTCAGGTCTTTGATTAAAACAACAGAATCTCCGTGTTCCAAAATTACGCCATTGCTATCACGGTGTGTAATTTTGTTTTCATCTTCTTCACCTTCACCTGTTGCTTGTGCCCATGCCAGCGTATCTTCGTCTAAGTACAGCATATCCAGTAATTCCTGTGGCCATCCGGCAGCACGTAAACGGCTTAACATTCTCCAGGCTACGACTTGTACAGCTGCGTTTTCATTCCACATGCTGTCATTAAGACATCTCCAGTGATTTAAATCAACATTATCCGGGTTTTCAATTTGGTCAATACAGGTAGTACACGCTAAAATACTTTCGTCAAGACCTCCTTTTTGGGTAGGTAATACCTGATATACTTTTAGGTTTTCTTCAGCTCCACAAAGTTCGCATTTAGATCCGCTGCGTTTGTTTAATTCTCTTTCGATACTCATTTTTATTATCTTATTTTTGGCGAAAGTATAGTTTTAAATACTACGTTTCGCAAATTATGTCTATAGATTAAAAACTAATTGCGTTTAACTTCATAAATTTTCTTTTCATCATAAAGTTTTAGCATATTTTTTTTAGATATGTTAGTTTTCTTTGTATAATTTTTGTCAATATCAATATTGTCAATGTATGCTTTGCTATCAATTTCCATATCATTCACAAATATATTCAGGCTGTCTTTTGAAATCTGATTTATTTTTATAGTTGTATAGTGACCTTCAACGAAACTTAAATAATAAATATCTCCGGCTTTTGGATTTTTAATAAAACTTGCAGTATCTAAGTCTGTCTGATGTGAACTGTAGGAGACAAGGCCAATAATAGCAGCGATTAGAAACAATCCTGAAAACATCCAGATCGGGATCTTCACTTTGTTTTTTTCTTTTTCTCTTTCCAGTTTTTGCTGGATTGGAGATGGTAATTCTTTTTGTTCGAATGTTTTTTTGCAAGAGTTACATTCCGCAAAAGTTAATTTTTTGATTGGAAAAAAAGGGATAAGATACAAGTGTCCATATTTTCCAAAGACGCTGTAAATCATTGATACATTGGTGTTGCAATTTGGACATTCTACATTAATAATTTGCCCGTTTCTTAAATTCGTAGCTTTGGTTCCGTAATAAAATACCATTTTTTGTTTTTTGGTTAATCCTGCAAAAATAGAGCTATATCTTACTTCTACAAATTTATATTTTAAGTTAAAAATTCTATTGAATTACTTCTTCACCCTGACAGCATCAGGAACCAGCATTTCATACTCACCACCATTTCGAAGGACGTCACGGACAATACTTGAACTGATATAAGACGTTTTTGCAGCAGTTAACAAGAAGACCGTTTCTATTTTAGAAAGGCGTCTGTTGGTGTGTGCAATGGCTTTTTCGAATTCGAAATCGGCAGGGTTACGTAAACCTCTTAAGATGAAATGGGCTTTTAATTTATGGCACAAATCGATAGTAAGGCCTTCGTACGTGATCACGGTTACTTTGGGTTCGTCTTTGAAAGTTTCTTCGATAAATCGTTTTCTTTCTTCCAGTGAAAACATGTATTTTTTTTCGGCATTGACACCAATCGCAATTACAATTTCGTCGAATAGGGAAATTCCTCTTTTGATAATATCTTCGTGGCCCAGTGTAATCGGATCAAACGATCCCGGGAATATGGCTTTTCTCATTTTTTTTTAAGGTTCAGAGGTTCAAAGTTACAAAGGTTCAGAGTATTTTAATTAAAGGTGCTGAAGCTTTGTTGGTTTTTATTTTAAGGTACAGAGAATCAAAGTTACAAAGGTTCAAAGTTTTTTAAGTAACCATGCTAGCGCTTTATTTTTTTTTTATTGGAATTTGAAATTTGAAATTTGTTCCAGATAGCTTCGGGATTGGAATTTGATATTACGTTATTCTAAGTGTTTTGATGGCCGGTACCCATTCGTCATTTTTGCAAACTTCACATTTTGCGATGCCTGGTTTTTGTTGTTCAGTATGGCCGCAAAAAGTACAGGCCTGAATACCTTCATTTTCAATGATTTTACTTTTTTTATTGAATTGGGCCGGTAAGATGGGAAGACCGTATTTCACTTCATTATCGTCATAAAAAAATACGCTTACCTCACCGCTGGTTTCTATAAAGGCATGTTTTACCTGTCCGAGGTGTTCAATGGATCTGATTCGAAGTTCCGAGAAAAATTCATCCTGTGCTAGGCTTTCTTTTTTGAAAGTAGCGACAGAAAACTTGCCGTCATTGATTAAACATTCGGTTTTGCCTTCAATGAATTCTTCGAATTTCTTGCTTTTTCCGGTAAGCCAGGTTACAGAACGGTATAAAATGATAATTACAGTAAAAACGATGGCTGCGGGAACAATTCCAACATCTTCATAAAACATGGGATCTCCGGCTGCGGAACCTAATGCTATAATAATTACGGTTTCGAAAATAGATAGTTGTTTTACGCCCCGTTTTCCGGCCAGTTTTAGAGTTAAAAGTAAAATGACAAACATCACTGTAGAACGAAATATAACTTCTAAAATGAAATTGGCTGGCAAGTCGTTGAATAATAATCTATTCCATTCGAATATTTCTTTCATTTTTTTTCTTTGAGGTTCTAAGGTTTTTCTTTGAGGTTCTAAGGTTCTGAGTTGCTAAGGTACTAAGACTTTTTTTTAAGTTCTGAGTTTCTTAGTGTTTGAGCTGGAAAGTTTTTAAGTTTTTGTGTCATTTCGACGAAGGAGAAATCGCATCCAGAGAGCAACACATCATAAATTGTTACGGGACTTCGACTTCGCTCAGTCTGACAGTTCGACTTCATGCAATCTGATATTTCGACTTCGCTCAGTCTGACAATATTTTGGTAAAAAAATAAGGTCCTGAGATCTTAGTAACTTAGAATCTCAGAACCTTAGCATCTTAAACCAAAGCCAATTCAATTGCATTCGTGAACAAATCTTCCAGGGATATTCCGGCAGCTTTGGCTTGTTGCGGAATCAGACTTTCTGTTGTTAATCCCGGAATGGTGTTCATTTCAAGCATGTACGGTTCGTTGTCTACGATAATGAATTCGCTTCTGGAGAAACCTTTCATTTTCAACACTTCGTAGGCGCGTTTTGCAGTTTCGCCCACTTTTTGAGTTAATTCGTCTGAGATTCTGGCAGGTGTTATTTCCTGTGATTTTCCTTCGTATTTGGCTTCGTAGTCAAAGAAATCATTGTCAGAAACTATTTCTGTAATGGGTAAAACTTTGATTTCTCCCTTATAATTGATTACACCAACCGAAACTTCTGTTCCGTCAAGGAAACTTTCGATGATGATTTCGTTGTCTTCTTTGTAGGCTACTTCAATAGCAATTGGCAATTCTGCTTCTGTTTTTACTTTTGAAATTCCGAAGCTTGAACCTGCTTTGTTTGGTTTTACGAAACAAGGCAAACCTACTTTTTTTACAATTTCGGCTGTATTGATCACGTCACCTTTGTTCAGGTAATAAGAGATGGCCGTTTTGATTCCGTATGGTTTTAAAACCGAAAGCAAATCGCGTTTGTTGAACGTAAGTGCTGACTGGTAGTAATCACAGGAAGATTGCGGGATGTTTAATAATTCGAAATAAGCCTGCATTAATCCGTCTTCGCCCGGAGTTCCGTGAATGGCGTTGAAAACACAGTCGAAAGTGATTTTTTGTCCGTTTACGGTTACCGAGAAATCATTTTTATCAATTGGAAATTCAGCATCGTTTTCGTCTACATAAACCCATTTTTCCTTGAAAATATGAATACGGAAACCGGCGTATTTTGTTTTGTCAAGGTATTGGTGTACGACGTTTCCGCTGATAAGAGAAATTTTATATTCGCTTGAATATCCGCCCATGATGATGGCTATGTTTTTCATTGATTTGAGGTTTATTTGTTTAATCGTTTATTTGTTTTAGGGTTCAGGTTTTTTGACACGAATTCCACGAATTGAATTTAAATTTGTTTACAATTTTCGATCTGCTTGTCATTTCGACGAAGGAGAAATCACACTCGTAACTCACGTAAAGTGCGTGCTCTCTGTATGCGATTTCTCCTTCGTCGAAATGACAAAAAAAAACATTCTTATGAAATCTGAACTACTAGCCCTGATGGGAGCGGCATCCTTTTGTGCCGGTGTTCGGCATAAAAGATACAGCGGACAGCAGGAAACAGCTCCTGAAAACCATCCTTCGGCTTCGCTCAGGATGACAATCGTAATAGTTTCTTGTTTTAAACAAAATTATCATTTTTTTTGAAACGAAATAGGTTTATCTTTGCCACAACTAAAAATAAATTTATGAGTTTATGTAAGTATTTAACAAGCCGTGTGTTTTTTCTTCAAGTATTGGGTGCAGCTGCTATTATTGCAGTTTTGGGGTATTTGTTTATGCATTGGCTGACTTTTACAACGGATCACGGGAACGAAATAACGGTTCCGAATTTATCTAAACTGACGGAAGAACAAGTTGAAAGTAAACTGGACGAATTAGACCTGGATTATGTGCTTTTGGATAGTGTTGATTACCGAAGTGAATTTCCTAAATACAGTGTGGTAGAGCAGGATCCATTGCCCGGAACAAAGGTTAAAGTAGGCAGAAAAATATATATTAAAATTAATGCATCGGGTTTTTCATCTGTTAAAATTCCGGATTTAATTGAGAAAACCTACCGTGAAGCAGTTCCGACTCTAAAAGCTCTGGGACTTCAGGAGGGAATCATTACTTATATTCCGAACCTTGGAAAAGATATGGTTTTGGAGATGCGTTATAAAGGAAGAAACTTAAAAGTAGGAGACCGCGTGCTTAAAGCTTCTAAAATTGATTTGGTTTTAGGAGACGGAAAAGCATCGTATGTAGACGATAGTCAGGCGACAGATAGTTTAGCTGTACCGACAACTGAAACCCCAAAAGATGAACAATAATAATGAAAATTTAGATCTGGAAGACGAATTATTCGAACATTTCAGATTTGAAGTCCCTAAAGGTCAGGCGCTGTTGCGTATTGACAAATATTTAATGAACTTGATTCAGAATGCGACCCGAAATAAAATTCAGACCGCAGCCACTGAAGGAAACATTTTTGTAAATGATATTCCGGTAAAGTCAAATTATAAAGTAAAACCACTGGATGTGGTGACCGTGATGCTGACCCATCCTCCGTTTGAAAACCATATTCTTCCGGAAGATCTTCCGTTGAATATTGTTTATGAAGATGATGCTTTATTACTGATTAACAAGGAGCCCGGAATGGTTGTACACCCTGGTCACGGAAATTATACCGGAACTTTGGTGAATGCCCTGGCGCATCATTTTGATAATCTGCCTTTGAACAGCAGCGAACGCCCAGGTCTGGTTCACCGAATTGATAAGGATACGTCCGGACTTTTGGTGGTAGCCAAAACGGAGGCGGCCATGACACATTTAGCCAAACAGTTTGAAGCTAAAACTTCGGAACGTGAGTATATTGCCCTTGTCTGGGGAAATGTGGCTGAAGAAGAAGGAACCATTGAGGGAAACCTTGCCAGACACTTAAAAGACCGCATGCAAATGGCTGTTTTTGCTGATCCTGAAATTGGGAAACCTGCCATTACGCATTATAAAGTGCTGGAACGTTTTGGTTATGTGACTTTGATTTCCTGTAGATTGGAAACAGGAAGAACGCACCAGATTCGTGCGCATTTGAAACATATCGGACATCCATTATTTAATGATGAACGTTACGGTGGTCATTTGATTCTGAAAGGAACTACGTTTACGAAATACAAACAGTTTATAGAAAATTGCTTTAAAGCTTTGCCACGTCAGGCGCTGCATGCTAAAACACTTGGTTTTGTACATCCGACTACCGGTGAAATGATGCGTTTTGATACTGAATTGCCACAAGACTTTCAGGATTGTATCGAGAAATGGCGCAATTATGGGAAGACGCATACTATGGAAGAAGAGGAAAATTAATTAGATAATTTTTTAATTAGAAAATTAGATAATTCCTGATATTAAAAAAAAAGCTCCTGTTTGGAGTTTTTTTTTTGCTATTGTTTACAGAATATTTCTAATTGTTAAGTCGGTGATTTTTGCTTCTCCGTTGGTTAGAAAACCTAATTTGCCTTGTTGGCTTAAATTGCTTTTTTCGAGGGAACATTCTAAGAAAGTTACCTTGTTTACAGAGAAAAATAACTGATTGTGCAGTACCTTTATTTTTACAGAATACCATTTGTTATTTTCTAACTGCATTGGTTTTTTAAACAAGGTTGGGCCTCCGCGTTTTTCGTATTCATCGCTCTTTTTGTGATAAACGCCTTTTCCAATCACGATATTCTGGTCGATTTGATAGAGATAGGTTCTGATATATTGTTCTTTATCGATGTTCAGCATAATCTCGAATAAAGATTCTTTCGTCATATTTACCTTAAAATCGATTTCATAATTTTCAGGAAGTTTCTTTTTAGATTCTATAACGCCCCAATGCATTGGACCTCCGGTTCCCCTTAAAGTATCTTTTTCAAGAGACCATTCTTCCGGATTTAAGTTCCAGTCTGATTGCAGAGCAGAAGCAGGAGCGATTTTGTATTCTTTTTTTGTTGTTGCAATGCTGCTACAACAGGAAGTGATTATTAGGGAGAGTACTAATAATATGGGATATTTAATTTTCATTTTTGTTTTTAGTTTAACTCTGAGTGGTATTTTATTTTGCCGATTGATCCTGTAGAAGTCGGAAGCAATTCAAATACCGAAGTAGGAGCGAGGCCGGATTCGATGCGATGTGAAACGTATAAAATACTGACGTTTGTTTCCTGTTTGATGGTATTGATCAGCTGAATGACCAAATCAACATTTTCGTCATCTAAACCTTCCACCGGTTCGTCCAGAATTAACAAAGGCGGATGTTTTAAAACGGCGCGGACAATTAAAGCGACCCTTTGTTGACCTATAGAAAGATCGATAAAACGTTTTTTGCGTAAACTACTCATTTCAATTACTTCAAGCCATTGCGTTACGGTTTGTTTTTGCAACGTTGTGGGTTCGGTGTATAGACCGATGGAATCAAAAAATCCGGACAGAATCATTTCTTCCAAAGTATGTCCTTTTTGAAATAAATCGGTCATGGAAGTCGTGAAGATTCCGATTTGCTTTTTGATGTCCCAGACGCTTTCTCCGGTTCCTTTTTTTCTTCCGAACAAATGTAAATCCTGCCCGAAACCTTTTGGATTATCGCCGGTGATCAAGGATAAAATCGTGCTTTTTCCGGAACCGTTCGGGCCGATTAACTGCCAGAATTCACCTTGTTTTATGGTCCATGAAATTTGATCTACAATTTTTCGGTCGTCGTAGCTTACGGAAACATTTTCCATTTTGATTAAGACATTTTCGTCGAAGGAATGCGATTCTAAAGCTTTTGGAATTGCCGCTGTATTTAAGGTTTTATACAGTTTTTCTATTTTTGAAAGAGGGTGTAATTCAAATGTATTGTCTTTGATTTGTGCTTTATTGGGAACAAAATGAAGTACATCGGTAACACGGTTTACGATCTGAATAATGGCAATCTGCTCTGTTAAATCTTTTAAAGATTCGGCTAAAATGACACGTGAAGCCTGATCTAAATGATCAAACGGATTATCGAAAATGATAAAATCGGGTTTTTGACTGATGCAGTATTTTAAAAACTCTTTTTTGCGTTCACCGGAAGAAAAGGTTCGTAATTGCCTGTGGGAATCAGTAGAGGCCTCAACAATATCGTATTGATATTCTTTTTCGATAAATTTTTCTATTGCAATATCTGAAAAAAGAATACCCTTTTGAAAGTTAAAAGCGGCTAATTCTCCTTCGGCACAGCCGGAAAGTAAAGTGTCTATAAAAGCTTTTTTATTGACCTGATTCGATAAAAGAATATCCCAATGCTGCATTTCTGTATTTTAATATAATTGTTTTATCTGTGCGTATATCTTTAACAAACATAAACAGAGATTAATTAGTTATGTTTTGCCACAGATTAAAAGATGAATATAGATTTTAAAATCATTTTAATCCTGTAATCTGTGGCTAATAATTATGAATTTTACTTCGCAGTTATTTTGTTTGCTGTGTAAACATGTCGCGATCGTTTCGCGACCATTCACTCCAGGAGCCAATGTACAGTTTCGGAATCGGAATACCGGCGTACTCCATTGCTAACAAAGTATGGCAGGCTGTAACGCCCGAACCGCAATGTACAATTGTGTTTTCAGGTTTTACATCGCCTAAAATTTGGCTGTATTTCTGATGTAATATTTCAGCAGAATGATAAAAGCTATTTTCGTTTAAGTTTTCACTTAAGGGAACATTGATTGCGCCCGGAATATGTCCTGCGATTAAATCCAGGGGTTCTGTGAGCCCGTCAAAACGGTTTTTATCTCTTACGTCGATTACAATATTTTCGTTGTTATTTCGTGCTTTTTCGACTGCTTCGATATCGGCTAGAGCCAATTTCCATTCTGAAACCGGATATTTTTCAGCGGTTTCAAAAGTTTCAATTTCTGAACTTACCGGAAAACCGGCTTTTATGGCGGCTTGCAGACCTCCGTTTACAACCTGCACTTTTTCATGGCCAATGGAACGCAGCATCCACCAGAATCTTGCTCCGGCATTTGCTCCGCTTTTATCATCATAAATAATCACATGGGCTGATGGCTGAATGCCAAGTTTTGAAAGTACTTCCGAAAACTTCTCAAAAGAAGGTAAAGGATGTCTTCCTCCGTTTGCAGGATTGGTTTCGACGGTTGCTAAGTCTTTATTTAAATCAACGTATCTCGCGCCTTTTAAGTGTTCCTTTTGATAATTTTCTTCCGCATTGATTCCGGCTCGTGCATCAATTAAAATAATTTCTGATGATTCCTGCAGTTTTACTAATTCTTCAGGATTTATAATTGGTGAAATCATATGTGACATTTAAATGAAAATTAAAAATTCTTTTTAAAATATTAACCCGGGATTTTTTCAATTAATATTTCGTTGGCTGCCAGATCAAAATAAGTACAAGTCATTTCGATGATATCCACGCGCCATTTGGCAATACCACATTGCGCGGAATGATTACAAAACGTAAGATAATCCGTTTCACCATTCTGATGTTTGACCAGAAATTCGATAAAAAGCTCTTTGTTTACAGAGGTGGAGATTTTAATTTCGTTGTATTTTTCATCGGCGGTAACGTTATAATTGTTTACGCCATAGTATTCAACATGGCCGTCGTGTACAAAAGTATCGTAGCCTTTTACGCCTAAAATAATTAAATCCTGTATGTAATTTGGAAAATCTGCACCGCTTTTTACTTTGGCATGTGCTTCTTTTATTTGGTCTATAGTAAACATAATAGTTCGTTTTTAGTTAAAGTTTTATTGTTTCAAAAATACGATTAATGGTTTTATAAAAGAATCAAAAGATTCAATATGTGGCAAATGTCCGGTGTTTGGAATTTCGACTAATTTTGCTTTCGGAATGGCTTTTTGTGTTTTCTTGCCTAATTCCATATAATTCCCCATTGTTTTTCTGACTTCTTCGGATACCAGCGGTTTTCCTAAAGCGGTTTTATCTCTCGTTCCGATGATTAAAAGTGTCGGGCTTTTGAGGTTTTTAAATTCGTATAAAACAGGTTGTGTAAAAATCATATCGTACAGCAAAGCAGAGTTCCAGGCCACTTTTGAATAATCCGCAGCGGTAGTCCACCCGGCGCCAAGTTCGGCCCATTTTTGAAAATCGGTATTCCATTTTCCGTCGTAATAATTCTCCATCTGGTATTTTTTGATGGCTTCGTAATTTTGTTTCAATTCCGATTCGTACCACCATTCGACAGGTTTATACGGAACAACCAATTTCCAGTCTTCTAAGCCAATTGGATTTTCAAGTACCAGTTTTTCGGCAGTTTCCGGGTACATCAGCGCAAATCTTGTGGCTAACATTCCGCCCATGGAATGTCCCAAAATGGTTGTTTTTTGAATTCCCAAATGATCCAGTAATTTTTTGGTATTTTCTGCCAGTTGCTGAAAAGTATATTGAAAATGATCCGGTTTTGAAGATTTTCCAAAACCAATCTGATCAGGAACAATCACTCTGAAACCTTCTTTAGTCAAAGCTTTGATTGTGGTTTCCCAATAGGCTCCGTTGAAGTTTTTGCCGTGAAGCAAAATGATATTTTTGTTGTTGTAATTATCGGGTTTGATATCCATGTAAGCCATTTTTAAAGGCTGACGCTGATTGTTCAATTCTAAAAAGTGAACGGGAAAAGGATATTCATAATTCGTTAAATTGATGTCGAGTGCTTTTATCTTTTCCTGCTGCGCCAGGCATAGAAAGGGAAGCAGCAGCAATATGATTTGTATTTTTTTCATTTTCGAAGGATATTAATTTGCAATTATAATAAAAGTAAGGCTTACCGCTTTAAATGCAAAAAATATACTCTTAAAATTATCAGAAAAAACCGAAAGTTTATTACAGGATTATTTTTTCAGCGTAACAACGCGCTGCGGGTACGGAATATCAATATCAGCTTCGTCAAAACGTTTTTTAATACTTTGCAATAAATCGCAATACATTACAAAACCATCAGTAGAATTTTTTGCCCATGCCCATGCTTTCAGCGTTACGCTTGAATCTGCGAGTGCTACAACACGCGCCACGACCAAAGGAGTTTTTAGTTTTTTATTTTCTGCTGTTCGGGTATCAATAAAAAAAGGATGTTTGGCGACTTCGTCTTTCATGATTTCTAATGCTTTTTCGACATCTGATTCATAACTAATACCAATTTCTATTATTTTACAGCATTTGGTGTCGTGCATATTGGTATTTACAATAATCTGATTGCTGATAACCGAATTCGGAATAATGATTCTGTTGTTTTCTGCATCTTTGAGCACTACCTGTCTCAGATTTATATCTTCGACTTTACCTACGAAGCCATTGATGGTGATTTTATCATTGATTCGGAAAGGTTTAAAAATTACCAGAAAAATTCCGCTGACAATATTACTCAAAGCCTGCTGTGAAGCCAGACCCGCAACCAGCGAAATTACTCCGGCCCCGGCTAAAAAGGAATGCCCGATGATTTTGAATTCCGGAATCTGGATTAGGGCAAAAGCAAAACCTAAAATATAAATTACGGTTATGATTAAATGTTTTAAAAAACGAAAACCAGTTGCATCATATTCTTTATTGCTTAGTTTGCGATACAGGAAATAACGTAATACTTTGTCGGTAATGGCACCCAGTATTATTGTAATAATTAATATAATGGCAATAAAAACACCTATTCTAAAGTCTTTTAAATAATCAATCATAGGTTGCAAGTTTGAAAAAAATCCAAAAAACGACTATTTTTTAAAAGGTGCTTTTTGGATTTTTGTAATTTATAACAAATCGTATTTTATTTTAAAGCCCGACAAAGTCATCGCTTTTAGGGAAAATACTTAAAGCTTCAATAGCAATTTCAGGAGTCGGAGAAGCTAGTTTGCGAAGTTTGGTATCCATCCAGGCACCATCAACTGTAATAACAGCACAAAGGGTGTCGTCTTCTTTTCTGAATTCGTGAACGATGGACCAACGCGAAGCATCGGCTTTCATTTTTGAAGTTTTGGTATGCATGAATATCTTATCTGAAAGTTTTAATTCTTTTCTAAAGATGCATTCTTCCCTAAACAAAACCGGGCCAAAACCCTGTGTTTGCATGACACGCAGGGTTAAACCTAACTGTTCTAATATTTCGATACGATGTTGTGCTCCAAAATCATAATAGGCACTATGACGGACGTGAAAATTGGGATCTAAATCTGACCAGCGAAAAGATAATTCTTTAATAAATGAAACCATTTTTGTTTTATTTTAATGTTATTCAGACTGTTTTTATTGGGTTGGAAAAACAGTCATTTTCAGGAAATCGAAATTACAAATAAAAACCCAGACCATTTAGGGCAAAAGAGAAGTATTGCTTCTGGTTTTTAAAAATATTCCGTTTTGAAAGGAGCAAAATCCTGTAGTTTTGGAAGCGGCCTGATGATGATTTTCTTTTGAGTCTTCGTTACCGGAAAATTATCTTCGCCATAAGGTTCTGTCTTTTTAATACGAATTCCGGTAGATAAATTAAAATCGATTTGACCCATCGTTCCTTGTCCGTCCGAATAGACTTCAGAGAAACCAATGAGTTCGAAATTATTATTCTGATACCTGAATTTATGCTCATAATGACCACGCAAAAGTTCATTTTTAATACTAAGAATACCTTTTTTTATGGTGATTTCTGAAAAAGCATTTCCGCTGTAGTAGCCCTTTTTGCCTTCAGGGAAAGCAGGATCTATCGCTTTGACTGATGAAAGAATACGTTTGTAATGACCATTAGCTTCAGCAAAATAAATTTCGAGTTTATACGGAGCTTTGTCGCTTAAAGTATCTTGTGAAACTAAAACATAGTCAGCTAAACCATCTTTGTTCAGATCGCCATTTACTTTAGTGATTTTTTTATTGAAATTATCTTTTTGCGCCATTAAGGCTATGGGAAACAATAAGAAGAATATAAGTTTTTGCATTGTTTAATGGTGTAATAGGTTTTTAATTTAAGGTAGATTCTTCGATGGCTGTTATTTTAATATCATCATCATTTAAGGATTTTAAAAAATCAGAAGCATCAAATACTTCTCCCATTGTCGTTACACCGTTTTTCTTTATGCTGCCCGATAAAATTCTATTTATGCTTTCTGTGATCAAAGGCGCTGTAACGGCATAAATATCCTGACCCTGAGCCGAAATGGTTCTCCTGATGTTGCCTTTTACAGCAATAACTTCTACACAAAATTGCTGAGATGATCTGTTTTTACTGTCAACCGGTTTTGGTTCCGGAGTATCATTATTTCTAAGATCATTTAAAGAGTTCTGACTAAGAAAGGTATTGATGGTATTTACATTTAAATGGCGTGAAATCGTAATGATTTCAGAGAGCGGTAAAGCTACAACTTCCTTAATTCCGATTGCATTTTTGAAATCCCATTCTTTTGAAATCCCGGCTTCAAGTTCTTGTAAGCGATTGTCTTTGAATGTTAATCTTTTGTAATGATTTCGATCTCCGGTTAATCTTGTTCCTTTTGTAGGATGCCAGGAATCAAGACCTATGTAAACATTAATTTCATCAATTTCGTTCCAATCCTGAGTTAATGCGGTACTTAGCAGATCGGCTAAGCCACCGTAAAAGGCAGCAGCAGGGATTATTAGAATTTTATTGTTTTTTGCTGGTTCAGCAAATTGTTCAAATACATCTAATACGGCCTTTTGTTCAGCACTTAAATCGATATAATGACTGCCTGATCGTAAAGCAGCTTCTATAATAGGTTTTGCAGTATCTAAATAAGGTCCGGCACAGTTTATAATAATTTTAGCTCCGGAAAAAGCATCGTCCAGTGTTTTTGGATCATGAAGGTCTGCTGCTTTTATTTCTAAATCAGGATATTCCCGATGGAGAAGCATTAATTTTTCCTGATCTCTTCCGGAAAGAATCAGATTCTTATAACCTTGTCTGAAAAGTTCCGCTAGAATAAATTTTCCGGTGTGACCATAAGCGCCATAAATTGCAATGCGATTTTCCATATTTGTACAATATTAGTTTTTGTAATCGTTACGAAAACATATAATCTTACAACGATTGTGCAGGATCATTATTTTCTTTTAGGGTCAGTTTATTCACAATCCACGGCAACGTAAGACCCTGCCCGATAAGAGTAAGCAATACAACGGCGACAGAAATAAAAATAATTGCATTTCTTTCAGGAAATGGCGTTCCGTCTTCCAGAAATTTTGGTAATCCGATGGCGATGGCTAGCGAAACAATTCCGCGCATCCCGGACCAGCTTAAAATAATACTGTTGTTGAAGTCTAAAAGTGCATGTTCGCTTACTTTTCTTTTCCTTTTTGTATTTTGAAATGCTTTTTGGAGATTGATTTTCTGCAAAAAGATTCGGATCATCCTAATCACTAAAGCTACAATAGTAATGATTGCCGCGTAACCAATATAGGGCAGAATCATACTGTTGTCTATGTCTTTCAGAATGTAACGGAAATTGAGTCCGATTAGAATAAATATTAATCCGTTGAGTAGAAAAATGATAATGTCCCAAAGAGTTCTGGATTGATTTTTTAAACTTTCGGGAAATATTTTTTTACTGAATCGGGCAATTGCCAGTCCTAAAATTACTACTGCAATTACTCCCGAAACATGCAGATGTTCAGCAATAAGATAGGTGACAAAAGGCATTAACAGCAGGAAGCTAATCGTTACATTTACGTTTTTATGCACACGCGTTAAGATGTACCCCAGAATTTTAGCTATAACAAAGCCTACTAAAAATCCTCCTCCTAGTAATAATAGAAATTCCAGCGTGGCTTTCCAGATGACAAAAGCGGATCCCATTACGGCAGCGACCGCAAAACGATAAGCTACCAATGCAGAGGCATCATTAATCAGGCTTTCACCTTCAAGAATAGTTATCGTTTTATGGGATATTTTCAGTCCTTTTGTAATGCTTATTGCGGCTACGGCATCTGTAGCAGAGAGAATTGCTCCAAGTACAAATGCCAGCGGCCAGGTCATTCCTGGAATTATAAAATGGGCTAAAACCGCGATTCCTAAGGCAGTAAGGAAAACTAATGAAATAGCGAGTGTGCCAATTGTATTCAGATTGGTCTTGAAATCTTTAGGAGAAATATTAAAAGAGGCATCATATAATAAAGGTGGCAGAAATAGCAGGAATATAATTTCCGGATTAATTTCGATTTCGTTCATGGTTGGAATAAATCCAATTGCGATTCCTACTATAACCAGTAAAATAGGTTGCGGCAATTTTATGGTGTCGGCAAAAGCGGATAGTCCGATGACGATGGCCAGAATAAATATGATGATACTGTAGTTTTCCATTTAGACTGCTATTGAATTGAAGAAAGTTGCTAATGTAAGTATTTCGGAATTTAATTAAAAATATGGGAAGACTTTATACGATCATATTAAGATTAAGTTTTATGATGGAAAAGGATGCCATAGCCCTGATGGGAGGGAAAATCCTTTTGTGCAGGGGTTCGGCACGAAAGATTGGAGGGACAGCAGGAAAAAGCTCCTGATAAATGACACCTAAAGTACTGATATGCCACAGTTGTCAGGTTTTGAAAATGTCATGTTGTCAGCTGATTTTTACCATGACAACATTAAAACTGACAATTTACTTTGGTTTTTTATATTGGCACAAAGATTGACTTATGCCACCTGAGTTAAAAATGTATATCAAAAATTAAATATATAAAAAATGGGTAAAATAATCGGAATTGACTTAGGTACGACGAACTCTTGTGTTTCTGTAATGGAAGGTAACGAAGCAGTTGTTATTCCTAACGCAGAAGGAAAAAGAACAACTCCATCTATCATCGCTTTTGTTGAAGGTGGCGAAATTAAAGTAGGTGATCCTGCAAAAAGACAAGCAGTAACGAATCCTACAAAAACGATTGCTTCTATTAAACGTTTTATGGGACACACTTTTGCTGAGACTACAAACGAAGCAAAAAGAGTTTCTTATTCAGTTGTAAAAGGTGACAACAATACGCCACGTGTGGATATTGACGGTCGTTTATATACTGCACAGGAATTGTCAGCAATGACTCTTCAAAAAATGAAAAAAACTGCTGAAGACTATTTAGGTCAAACTGTAACTGAAGCGGTTATTACTGTTCCTGCTTACTTTAACGATGCACAACGTCAGGCTACAAAAGAAGCTGGTGAAATTGCTGGTCTTAAAGTGATGCGTATCATCAACGAGCCAACTGCTGCGGCACTTGCTTACGGATTAGATAAAAAAGGAACTGATCAAAAAATTGCTGTTTACGATTTAGGTGGAGGTACTTTTGATATCTCTGTTCTTGAATTAGGAGATGGTGTATTTGAAGTATTGTCTACAAACGGTGATACTCACTTAGGTGGAGATGATTTTGACCACGAAATTATTGACTGGTTAGCAAATGAATTCTTAGCTGAAGAAGGTATTGACTTACGTTTGGATCCAATGTCATTGCAACGTTTGAAAGAAGCTGCAGAGAAAGCAAAAATTGAATTGTCTTCTTCTTCAGAAACTGAAATCAACTTGCCATACGTTACAGCTACTGCTTCAGGACCAAAACACTTAGTTAAAAAATTATCAAGAGCTAAATTTGAGCAATTGACTGATTCTTTAGTTAAACGTTCTATGGAGCCAGTTGCTAAAGCATTAAAAGATGCAGGTTTATCTACATCTGATATTGACGAAGTTATTCTTGTTGGAGGTTCTACACGTATGCCAAGAATCGCTGACGAAGTAGAAAAATTCTTTGGTAAAAAAGCGTCTAAAGGAGTTAATCCTGATGAAGTTGTTGCTATTGGAGCTGCTATTCAAGGTGGAGTTTTATCCGGAGATGTAAAAGATGTATTGTTACTTGACGTTACACCTTTATCTTTAGGTATCGAAACTATGGGTGGTGTATTGACTAAATTAATTGAGTCTAACACAACTATTCCAACTAAAAAATCACAAGTTTTCTCTACTGCTGCTGATTCTCAACCATCTGTTGAAATTCACGTATTGCAAGGTGAAAGAGCTATGGCGGTTGATAACAAAACTATCGGTCGTTTCCACTTAGACGGTATTCCACCAGCACCAAGAGGAGTTCCTCAAATCGAGGTTACTTTTGATATTGATGCTAACGGTATCATCAAAGTTTCTGCAACTGATAAAGGAACTGGAAAATCTCACGATATCCGTATCGAAGCTTCTTCTGGTTTAACAGCTGAAGAAATCGAAAAAATGAAAAAAGATGCTGAAGCTAACGCTGATGCTGACAAAATAGCTAAAGAAAGAGCTGAGAAATTAAACGAAGCTGACAGCATGATTTTCCAAACAGAAAGTCAATTGAAAGAGTTAGGAAGCAAATTAGCTGACGACCACAAAGTTGCTGTTGAGTACGCTTTAACTGAATTGAGAATGGCGCACCAATCTCAGGACATTCCAGCTATTCAAACGGCTCTTGACAATATTAATGCAGCTTGGAAAACAGCTACAGAAGCTATGTATGCTCAAGGTGAACAAGGTCAACAAGCGGCTCCTCAACAAGAGCAGTCTCAAGGTGACAATGTTGAAGACGTTGAATTCGAAGAAGTAAAATAATTCTTTAGTACTAAGTAATTAGTACAAAGTATTAAGATTGAAAACCGGGTCAGAAATGCCCCGGTTTTTTTATGCCCTTTTATCACTTATATAGAGACAAACTGACAATTGTCATTTCCTTTTCGGATTCTTTTTTGTAATATTACTAGGTAAATAATTTTGAATGAGAAAGATTAAATATAAGAAAGGGCGCAAGCTGCAACACATTACTTTAGAATATACAGGAACCCATAAAGAACTTGCAACAGAGCTGCAGCTCTTCGTATATGATGATGCAGATGTAGTTGAATATGAAAAGTTTACCGTGGCAGCATTAAATTCCTGCTTTGATTATACAAAAAATAACTGGCTTAATGTTCACGGTTTAAATGATATTAGTCTGCTTAAAACAATAGGTACGCATTTCAAATTGAGTGATTTTTTACTGGCAGATATTTTAAATACGACCAAAAGAACGAAACTGGAAGAACAGGAGGATGTTTTATTCTTTAATATAAAATCGCTATTACCTTCCGAATATTCGGATAATATTAGCGTTGAGCAACTTAGTTTTATTCTGAAAGATGGCGTTCTGATTTCCTTTCAGGAAAAACGAAGCGATTTCTTTACACACATTCGGGAACGACTTCGCACGCATGCGGGAATTGTACGAACTAAAAAAGTAGATTATCTGCTTTACTTATTGTTGGATGCCGTGATCGAAAATTTTTACATTACCATAGAAGATGAAGAAGGCAAAATTGAAGAATTGATCAATTTAACCAAGAAAGGTGCAGATCCGGTAATATTGGAAAAGATTGAAAATCACAGAGATAATTTTAATTTTTTAAAACGTTCCATAATTCCGCTTCGGGATTCGTTGTATTATTTAAAGACGATTAAAGACGATGATACGAGTACTTTAATCCAAAAAGATACCTTTAATTTTTTCGTTCGGTTACACCAGAAAAGCTTAGAGCTTTTAGAACAGATTGAGTCAGATATGAGTTCATTGGAAAGTGCTTCAAATTTCTATTTTTCGGAACAAAGCCGTAAAATGAATGAAATCATGAAAACACTTACCATCATTTCGGCCATCTTTATTCCCTTAACATTCATTGTTGGAGTGTATGGAATGAATTTCGAAAATATACCGGAACTGCATTACAAATATGGCTATCATAGTGTTATGGTTGCTATGTTTTTTTTAGTGATCGCGTTAATTATTTATTTCAAAAAAAGACGTTGGTTTTAACGTTAGTTTATCTATAAAAAAATATTAATTGTACGACATTTGTTTCGTTTCAAAATATAAATTATGAGTAAAGCAATATATATAGCCACCAGTGATCAGAATAGTGGAAAATCAATTATTACACTGGGTTTGATGAGTATTTTGATCGGGAAAACCGCCAAGGTCGGTTATTTCAGGCCTATTGTTGAAGATTTTGTCGATGGAGGGGTAGACAATCATATTGAAACAGTTCTTTCGCATTTTAATCTTGATATTAAGTTTGAAGACGCTTATGCGATTACGAAAAGCAAACTGATTAAAAAGAAAAATAAAGGGAAGATAGGAGAGGTCTTAGATTTAATTATTGAAAAATACAAACGCCTTGAAGAACGCTTTGATTTTGTTCTGGTAGAAGGTACCAGCTTTACCGGAGAAGGAACTTCTATTGAATTGGATACAAACGTTTTAATTGCGAAAAACCTCGGAATTCCAACCATAATTATAGGATCCGGAATTGGAAAAACGCTTGACGAACTGGTCGACAGTCTGCATCTGGTTTACGATTCCTTTAAAGTAAAAGAAGTGGAGGTGTTGTCTGTTTTTGCAAATAAAGTGCAGCCTGAAAATATAGAACTGGTAACCAAAAGTCTCCAGAAAAGTCTGCCGCCCAATGTTTTGATAAACACCATTCCGCTGATCTCAAGTCTGAACAATCCGACCATGCAGGAAATTGTCAACGAACTGGATGCTAAAGTGCTGTTTGGAGAAACCTATTTAAACAATGAAATCGGACACTACAGTGTCGGAGCCATGCAACTGCATAATTATCTGGTTCATTTGCAGAATAACGCTTTGGTAATTACGCCCGGTGACCGCTCGGATATTATTTTAGGGGCATTACAGGCCAATGAGTCAGCTAATTATCCGACGATTTCCGGAATTATCCTTACCGGAAATATAATTCCCGAACAAAGTATATTAAAACTTATCGAAGGACTTTCAGCAGTTGTGCCAATCATTGCAGTTGACGGAGGAACTTACCACATCACTAATAAAATTGGCAGCATAAGATCTGAAATCTATGCCAACAACACACATAAAATAGAAACATCGATCAGTACTTTCGAAAAATATGTGAAAGTGGACGCTTTATCGGAAAGGTTAATCACTTTTGTGGCAGAAGGAATGACACCAAAAATGTTTCAGTACAATATGGTGAAAAGAGCGAAACAGCATCGCAAACATATCGTGCTGCCGGAAGGAAATGACGACCGGATCATTATGGCCGCTTCAAGATTATTGGATATGGATGTGGTTGATATTTCAATTATTGGAGATAAAAAACAAATTGAAAGTAAAGTTGCGGAACTCGGAATTACGTTTGATTTTTCGAAAGTTAATATCATCAATCCAATAGAATCTAAGCTTTATGAAGATTATGCCAATACCTATTACGAGCTTAGAAAAGCCAAGAACGTAAGTATTACAATGGCAAGGGATTTAATGGAAGATGTTTCTTATTTCGGAACCATGATGGTGTATAAAGGCCATGCAGACGGAATGGTTTCGGGAGCTGCACATACCACACAGCATACGATTCTACCGGCCTTGCAATTCATAAAAACAAAACCCAATTCATCTGTCGTTTCCTCTGTATTTTTCATGTGCCTGGAAGATCGGGTTTCCGTTTTTGGAGATTGTGCCATTAATCCAAACCCAACCGCTGAACAACTGGCAGAAATTGCAATTTCGTCAGCAGAATCAAGTCTGGCTTTCGGAATTGAACCCAAAATAGCGATGCTTTCTTATTCTTCCGGATCTTCAGGAAAAGGAGATGAAGTCGATAAAGTAAGAGCCGCCACTGCAATTGTAAAAGCCAAACGCCCTGATTTAAAAATCGAAGGACCCATTCAGTACGATGCCGCAGTTGACCTTACTGTCGGGAAAAGTAAAATGCCGGATTCTGAAGTAGCAGGTCAGGCTAGTGTTTTAATCTTCCCCGATTTAAATACAGGAAACAATACGTACAAGGCCGTTCAGAGAGAAACCGGAGCTTTGGCCATCGGACCCATGTTACAAGGTTTAAACAAACCCGTAAACGATTTAAGCCGTGGTTGTACCGTAGACGATATTATAAACACAGTAGTGATTACGGCGATTCAGGCACAAGGACTTTAAATAATTATGAATTGTGAATTATAAATTATGAGTTTTGAGTTATTACTTAAAAAACCGGAATTAAAAACTAAAAAAGGTAACTCAGTATCTTAGAACCTTAGCACCTAAAAAAAAATGAAAATACTAATTATAAATTCAGGAAGTTCATCCATCAAATATCAATTAATGGTTATGCCCGAAAACGAAGTGATTTGTTCGGGAATGATTGATCGAATTGGTTTGGAAATTTCAAATATTACGTTTAAAACAGCATCAGATTCAGTAGAAGAATTACTTCCTGTTCCGAATCATAAAGTGGGTTTGCAGAAAGTAGCCGAAATGCTTTTAGATCCGGAAAAAGGAGTTATAAAATCGACTTCGGAAATTGCAGCTGTTGGTCATCGTGTCGTTCACGGCGGAAGTGATTTTACAGATACCGTAAAAATTGATGAGAAAGTAAAATTAAAAATCAAGCAGCTTTTTGAACTTGCACCTTTACATAATCCTGCCAATTTAGAGGGAATTAATGTGGCAGAAGAAATTTTTAATTCCGCAGAGCAAATTGCTGTTTTTGATACGGCCTTTCATCAGACAATGCCCGAAACCGCCTTTAAATACGCCATTCCGAATTATCTTCTAACAGAAAATAAAGTACGTGTTTATGGCTTTCACGGAACCAGTCATAAATATGTTTCTGAAAAAGCAATTGATTTTTTGGAGCGCAATTCAAAAATAATTACCATTCATTTAGGAAATGGCTGCAGTATGGCAGCTATCAAAGACGGAAAATGTATTGATACGACAATGGGTTTTTCTCCGTCAAATGGTTTAATAATGGGAACCCGAGCCGGAGATATCGACCAGTCAGTGATTTTTTACCTGATCAAAAATCTAAATTATACGGCTGATGAAGTAAATGCAATTTTACTAAAACAAAGCGGTATGCTAGGACTTACAGGATACAGCGATTTGCGAGATATAGAATCGGAAGCTGAAAAAGGAAATAAAGATTGTCAGCTGGCTTTGCTGATGAATGCGTACCGAATTAAAAAGACGATTGGTGCTTATACCGCTGCTTTAAATGGTCTGGATGCGATTATTTTTACCGCAGGAATTGGTGAAAACTCATCCTACATGCGTAAATTGGTTTGTACGGATATGGAGTATTTCGGAATTGAATTAGATCATGAAAAAAATGCAGTTCGTTCTAAAGAAATAAGAGAAATCAATAATTCTAATTCTAAGGCTAAAGTTTTGGTCGTTCCAACAGACGAGGAATATGAGATTGCAAATCAGGTGTATCAACTGCTTCAGAATTAAAAAACATATTTTATACCTAGAAAAAGCTCCCAATTGAGGAGCTTTTTTACATTCAAAAATTAATTATTTGTCAGTATCTTTGAATATAAATCCGAATATTTTGAAATCGATACTTTTAAAATTACTTTTCTTCCTTTTCATAGCTTCACAAATTCAGGCACAAGAATTACTTCCCTTTGTTGAAAATTACAGTAAATCAGATTATCAGGGCGATAATCAGATCTGGAATGTAGCACAGGGAAAAGATAATGCCATGTATTTTGCCAATAATCATTATTTGTTGCGATATGATGGGGTGATATGGGAGAAATATACATTACCCAATAAAACGATTATCCGTTCTATTTTAATTGAAGGCGATAAAATATATTCCGGTTCTTATAAAGAATTTGGTTACTGGTACCGTAAACAGGGCAAAATGCATTACGTTTCGATTACCAAAAACCTGCGTTTATTTGATGAAAAAGACAATGAAGAAATCTGGAAAATATTCAGGTTCAATGGTTCACTTTATTTTCAATCCTTCAATGATGTTTTTATTTATAATGGAAAAACCATTAAAAAAATAAAATTTCCATTTCTCATATCCTATTGTTTTTTTATAGATCAAAACCTATATGTGGCTTCTGTTCAGGATGGTATTTTTAAGATGAACGGCAAAAGGATCGCAAATCCAAAAGGATGGAACATTCTGAAAAACACGGTAGTGCACGCTATCGAAAAATACAAAAACGAAACGTACATTTTTACACAGAAAAAAGGAGTTTTTATAGTTGAAAAGAAGGGACTCAGACCGTGGAATAATCCCCTGAACGAAACCTTAAAGTCAACCACTATAAATGTTGCCAAATTTATTAAAGGGGATAAACTAATAATTGGTACCGGAAATAAAGGCGTTATTATTTTAGACTTAAACTCAAATTTGTATAAAAACATTGATCGTAATAATGTTTTAATGAACAATTCGATTCTGAGTATAGGTTTTGATAAGGAAGATGATTTATGGTTGGGGCTGGATAACGGAATTGCTCATGTTGAAGTCAATTCTCCAATCTCCTTTTTCTATGATAATTCAGGCATATTAGGATCTGTTTATTCGGTGGCAACTACAAATAAAGGCTATCTGATTGCTTCCAATCATGGTATTTTTGAGTTTGGCTCCGGCAGGTTTAATATGCTGCCCAATACGCAGGGACAAGGTTGGAATATTACCAAAATCGGCACTCAGTATATCATTGGACATAATGACGGAACATTTTCTTATGATAATGGCTCCCTCTCTAAAATTAATGGCGTAAGTGGTGGCTGGAATTTATCTAAAAGCAGTATTAACAATACGTATTTTCAGTCGACTTACAGCGGTATCCTGGTGTATGATGATTTATCCAATCTATCTCATTATAAAATAATCAAAGATCTTGCGAAACCTATCAAGTATGTTGCCCAAAATAAAAAAAATGAAATCTGGGCAGCGGATAATTATCGCGGTTTATATCGTGTCTTGCTGGACGATGACTATAAAACAAAAAAAATAGAGAATGTCACACAGCAAAGCAAAATAAAAAATGACTTTGGCATTAAGATTTTTGAATTCAGAAAAGAAATACTTTTTCTAATCGATAATTCCTGGTACACTTATAATTCCATTACCAATAAACTGGAAGAAAATGAATTATTTAATGCTAACTTCAGGAATGTTTCGGATGTTGTAGCAATAGATGAAGATCATTTTATGGTACTTCAAAACGGAATTTTATACCATATTTATGCGACCGGAAATAAATTTGTCTGGAATATTATTCAGGAGAAATATTATAAAGGAAAGCTGATCAATGAAAATTTGCGAATTTTTAAAAACGACAATCATTATCTGTTAAATCTTGATGACGGATTTATTTCCCTTCAATTGAAGTACGAAAACAAACAACATAAAGCATTAAGGGTAGAAGGCTTTAGTGATAATGTTCTAATTGCAGATAATTCTAAAATTAAATTCAATAAAGAGTTAAAAATAAATGTAATCTCCGGAATGTATGGAGCCAGTAAACCGAACCTATTTTACAAACTAAATAAAAGCAAAGATTTTACTCCAATTTCTGATGGAGTAATTTTACTTAATAATTTAAGCAGTGGTTATCATTCTATCGTTATTTATAAGCACGATGGTGCCAGTTATGAAAAAGTAGAAGATTTTTCTTTTAAAGTAGCCCAGCCCTGGTATTTTTCATTGGGGATGATTTTACTCTATTTATTTTTAATCGCCGCAGTATTGTTTTTGTATTATAAATGGAACAAACTTCGCTATACCCAAAAGTTAAAATTGCAGGCCGAAGAACTTAAACATCAAAGAGAAATTCTGGAAATGGAGCTGAAGGCTGAGAATGAATTAAATGTGCAGGAATATGAAAAACATATTTTAGAACTTGAATTGCAGACAAAATCATCTGAAGTTGCGGGTAAATCCTTATCGATAGCCAAGCAAAGTGAAATGATTGAAAACATACAAAACATCTTAGATTCAGAAAAAGATTTTAATAAACTGAAAAGCGAAATTAAAAAAGCGATTAAAATCAATGAAGTGAATAAACACGAATGGGAAATTTTCGAAACCAATCTGAATCAAATTCACAATGAGTTTATTATTAATCTGACAAAGAAATTCCCAAGTCTGACTCCAAAAGATATAAAACTGTGTGTTTACCTTAAAATGAACCTTTCTTCTAAGGAAATTGCACCTATGATGAACATCTCATTTCGAGGTGTTGAATTACACAGATACCGCCTGAGAAAGAAATTAAACCTTAATCAGGATGAAAACCTGTCCAAATTTTTATTGACTGTGTAAGATTCGTATGTGTTTTTTAAACATATTTTATTTTTCTGATTCTTTTTTTACATAATTCCAATACATCATTACTACATCATAACGTTATGTTAATGAAAAATTAAAACTTCTTAAAGTCTTTGTTTGTAGCTATTTAATGAACTTTTCTGATGTAGTGATGTAGCTGTGTAGTAGTGGTATTTGATGTACTACAACGTTGTAATTGTTTAATTTGGCTCTACTAACTTAAACGATTACAAACTGTATGAAAAATTTTATTTTTAGTTTTTTAGCACTCTTATTGCTGCCGGCTTATATGTCCGGACAGACAATTAAAGGAAAAGTATTAGATAGCAGCGGAATGGGAGTTCCGGGAGCTGTTATTAGTGCACCTCAATCAAGAACTTCTGCTGATGCTGATTTCGATGGTAATTTTACAATCAATGCCAAAGAAGGGGAGATGTTAAAAATCTCTATGCTGGGTTTTGAAGCTGTTTCTGTACCTGCAACTTCAGCACCAATGACCATTACATTAAAAGAATCCGGTGATACTGCCTTAAAAGAAGTAGTAGTAATTGGGTACGGTACCAGAAAGAAAATTGATAATACTTCTGCTATCACTTCTTTAAAAGCAGAGGAAATTACAAAAACAAAAGTCTTAAACGCCTCTCAGGCTATTCAGGGAAAAGCAGCCGGTGTTCAGGTTATTTCATCTGATTTGCCGGGAAGTACACCTTCAGTAGTTATTAGAGGTTTGGGAACTGCATTAGGCGGAAGATCTCCTTTATATATTGTTGATGGAATGCCAACGGAAAATATCAATAATATTAATACTAATGATATCACTTCGTATGAAATTCTAAAAGATGCTTCATCTTTAGCTATTTACGGTACCAGGGCAGCTAATGGAGTTATCATTATTACAACCAAAAAAGGTAAAGGTGATAAAGTATCAGTAGAAATCGAAAGTTTTGCTGGTTTCAGAGAGCCTCTTAAAAAAGTTAAAATGGCAGATGCAAACCAATACGCAGCATATTCTAATGCAGCTTTAGGTACCAATACATTTGCTGCAAATCAGCCGGTTAATACAAACTGGTTTGATGAAATTACGAGAACAGGTTCCTACACACAAAACAATATTTCTATTTCCGGAGCTTCAGAAAATATTAAGTATTTTTTTAGTGCAGGTAATTACGAAGAGAAGGCTATTTTAAATGGTTTAGACTATGGTCGTACTACTTTTAGAAATAATAATGAATTTAAAATTTCTAAAAAAATAACTTTATCTCAAAATTTAAGTTTTACTTCAGCTAATTCATCACCAAAACCTTTAGGAGCTTTTACAAATGCTTATAAACAATCTTCTTTAGTTCCAGTACGTTTTTCTGACGGACAGTATGGCGTATCACGCGTTAATGCAAGTGGTGTCGCTAGTCAAATAGGATCTTCATTCAACAATGTTGGTAATCCGGTAGCTCAATTAGACTTTTATAATGAGCAACAGAGAAGTGTAACGCTTCAAGGGGGTCTAAAATTAGATTATGAAATTATTGAAGGATTAAAATTCACTTCTCAGTTTAATGGAGAATATTATTCCTGGAAACAATACAATTATGAGGATAAACAGGGAATCTGGATGGCAGCTAACCCAAATACAACAGCCGCAGATTATGTAGCCAGCCATAAAAGTGATCCTGTGAACTTATTAACAAGAGGCAGAGAGCAGTATTTTAACTGGAACTTATCTAACTATTTTACCTATAATAAACTGTTTGGAGGTATTCATGATCTTGAATTAACTGCAGGTATGGAGGCTTCTGTAAAAGGGCCTAGAGAAACTTTATCGATTGCAAGAAAAAATGTAAGTACAAATTCAAATTACTGGTCTTTATATAATGCTAAAGATGCTCATGGAGTTGAATATGTAGGAGATATTACAAGTTTATATGATGTAACGTATAATGAAAGCAGATTGTCATCTTATTTTGGTAGATTCCAGTATAAATTAATGGACAAATATTTATTAACCGGGACAATTAGACGTGACGGGTCTTCAAATTTTGCTAAAGATTACCGTTGGGGAACTTTTCCGTCTTTTGGTTTAGGATGGATTATGACAAAAGAAAGCTTCTTATCAGATATTAAAGGTATTGATTTAATTAAATTGAGAGGTAGCTGGGGTAAATTAGGAAACCAAAACGTTCCATTAAACAGCCAGGCCTATGCTTCAGGTTTAGATGGTTATTTAGGAGGTTCTATCTTATATCCGGGGACTACAATTAACTCACAAATTGATCCAAGCTTATCTTGGGAAATTACAGAAGAAACTTCTGTAGGTCTTGATTTCGAATTATTAAACAGCAGATTAAAAGGATCCGTTGATTATTATGATAAAAACACAAGCAACGTAATTTTGAACACAAAACCTTATATGTCTTCAGGATTAACAATAGCTACTCCTGCTCATGTTGGCGAAGTGTCAAACAAAGGTTATGAACTTTCGTTGCGTTGGGATGATAAAATTTCAGACAACTTAAGTTACTGGGTTGGTGGAAATTTTTCTCAAAATACGAACAAGCTTTCTGCTTTAAAAGATTTCGATATTTCACCAGTGATTGGTGGGAATTTAGGAAATGGACAGGATACCAAAATGTTGAACAAAACGTCTGTCGGACAGCCGTTAGGTAGCTTTTATGTATATGAATATGCTGGAATAGACCCTGCAAATGGTAAAATGTTGTACTATAATGCAGCTGGTAATAAAGTAGTACAAAGTGCTTTAGATGCAACTAAAGATAAAAAGTATGTTGGCTCAATCTTGCCAAAAAGCAATTATGGCGTATCATTAGGAATAAACTATAAAAACATTGATTTCTCTGTTGACGGATATGGTACAGGCGGAGCTAAAGTATATAACGGTAAAAAAGCACAACGTTTTACAGGTGAGAATGTTGAGGCATCATTAACTAATGATTACTGGACAGCAGCCAATCCAACTGCATCAAACCCAAAACCATTTAATGAAGTGCCTGTTGCCTCTACATACTATTTAGAATCGGGTGATTTCTTTAGAATCAATAACATTACTTTAGGATATAAACTTCCTATTACAGATGGTTTTATTCAGTATTGCAGAATATATGTAAATGCTATTAATCCATTTATTACACAAAAATTCTCTGGTTATTCTCCTGAACTTAATGGGAATGGTGACCCATACGGAACTCAAGGAATCGAGCTTGATGCTTATCCTACTTTAAGATCTTTCGTTATAGGTGCTAATTTAAAATTTTAATATTATGAAAAAAATATATATATCAATGCTTGCATTGTCAGCATTGTTTTTTGCAGGTTGTCAGGATGACTTTTTAGATGTTAACCCAACACAAGCTATACCAACAACGGATGTTGAATTGTATAATAGCGACAATGGAGCAAAATCATTTGTAACAGCCATTTACAGCAAATTCCTTGACTGGGACATGAGTTCATTTGGCTGGATAGGATTAGCCAGTATTACTTCAGATGATGCCGATAAAGGATCATCACCAGGAGATGCAGGAACAGACAAAGATGTTTTGGATGCATTAAGCTATAACTCATCAAATCCATCTGCAGAAAGCACTTTTACTGCGCAGTACGATGGTATTAACAGATGTAATCAAGCCTTAAGTATTATTCCAAAATTAGATAAAGTAGATCCGGCCTTAAGAGAAAGATTAATGGGAGAAGCTAAATTTTTGAGAGCTTTCATGTATTTTACTTTAGTAAAATGTTACGGAGGTGTACCAATTGTAGATCGTTTGCAAAATCCAACTTCTGAAGAAGACAAAATAATGTTGCTTACTCGTAAACCAGTTGCTGAAGTTTATGCTTTTATTGAGAAAGATTTAGCAGATGCAATTGCGGTATTGCCATTAAAAGCTTCTTATTCAGCTGATGAAAAAGAGAGGGCTTCAAAAGGAGCTGCCTATGCTTTGTTAGCGAAAGTTAGCTTATACCAAAAGAAATGGCAACAAGTAGTTGATAACTGTAATTTAATTACAGGATACAGCTTAAACCCAAGCTATGCTAAAATGTTTAGATTAGAAGGTGAAAATGATATTGAATCTATGTTCGAAATTAACGGACACGGTACAGTACCTACAAAAGGAATTATAGGATATTCTAACGTTCAGGGTGCTCGTGGTGCCGGTGGATGGGGATGGGGATTCAACACTCCGTCGCAAAGTTTGCTGGATGCTTATGAAGCAGGTGACGTTAGAAAAGACGCTACTATTATTTTCAGAAATTCAACTTTATATGATGGACGAGTAGTTCCGGCCACAGTAGAAAATGCAATGTATAACTTCAAAGCCTATTCTTCCTCGTTTACGGATGCATGGGAAACGGATGCAAATATCAAATATTTAAGATATGGCGAAGTATTGTTGATGAAAGCGGAAGCTTTAAACGAATTAAACCAAACCTCTGCTGCGATTCCTTTATTGAATGAAATCAGACACAGAGCTGGTTTAGGAGATACTCCTGCAACTTCTCAGGCAGCTGTCAGAACTGCAATCTGGAAAGAAAGAAGAGTAGAATTGGCTTTTGAGTTTGACAGATTCTTTGATCTGGTTAGAACTGGTCAGGCTAAAGCGGCTTTTGAAGCTGATAAAAATGAATTTTTTCCTAATGGAAGAACATTTACAGAAGGTAGAAATGAATTGTTCCCAATTCCGGCAACATTCATTATACAAGCCAACGGTTTATCAAAACAAAATCCTGGTTATTAATTTATAATTTCAAAATCACTTCCTTCGAAAGAAGGAAGTGATTTTTATTAAGCAATCCTAAAAAAATGAAAATGATTCGATTTTCACTTATATTTTTAGCACTTACTTTTTTTGGCTGTAGCACAACCAGTCTAGATAAGCAAAAAGAAAGTGTATCTTCTGAAATCAAATTAACAGACGACGAACTTCTAGATACCGTTCAAAAAGAAACTTTTAAATATTTCTGGGATTATGCTGAACCCAATTCAGGATTAGCAAGAGAACGTTTTCATCCCGATGGAATTTACCCTGATAATGATAAAAATATAGTTACCACAGGAGGTTCAGGTTTTGGATTGATGGCTATCGTTTCCGGAATGTCAAGAGGTTATGTTACAAAAGAAGAAGGCGTACAAAGATTAGATAAAATTGCCGATTTTCTGGCAAAAGCAGATCGTTTTCATGGCGCATGGTCCCATTGGATTGATGGAAATACCGGAAAAGTAAAACCATTTGGAATCAAAGATAATGGAGGAGACTTAGTCGAAACATCATTTTTAATTTCAGGAATGATTACCGTTCGGGAATATTTAAAAACCGGTTCTGAAAAAGAGAAAGCTGTAGCTCAGAAATATGACGCACTTTGGAAAGGTGTTGAATGGCAATGGTTTACCAATAATAAAAATGTGTTGTACTGGCATTGGTCACCAACCTACGACTGGCAGATGAATTTTCCGCTTGAAGGATATAATGAATGTCTGATTACGTATATCATGGCAGCTTCCTCGCCAACACACCCAATTGATGCAAAAGTTTATCACGAAGGCTGGGCCAGAAGTGGCGGCATTGTTTCTGCTAAAACGAAATACAATCTTCCGTTGATCTTAAAACACAACGGTGCAGAGGAATTTGGCGGTCCGCTTTTTTGGGCACACTATTCTTATGTTGGATTAGATCCAAATCAATTAAGCGATAAATATGCTAATTATTGGGATCTGAATGTAAATCAGGTCAAAATCGATTATCAGTATTGTCTTGAGAATCCTAAAAAATTCGGGTATTACGGAGCCAATTATTGGGGGCTAACCGCTTCTTACTCCAGAAATCCTGACGGATCGATCGGATATGATGCGCACATGCCAGGCAATGACAAAGGAGTAATTTCTCCAACGGCAGCAATTAGTTCAATCGTCTATACGCCCAAAGAATCTTTGGCTGTGATTCGAAATTTATACGAAAATCATAAGAAAGAAGCATGGGGAAGCGCAGGTTTTTATGATGCAGTTGATCTGCAGAATAAATGGGCAGCACAACGCTATCTGGCAATAGATCAGGGACCCGAAATTGTAATGATCGAAAATTATCGTTCCGGTTTATTGTGGAAATTGTTTATGAATGCTCCGGAAGTACAACAAGGTCTTGTAAAACTTGGATTTAGTTCAACTAAATATGGATTCTAAAAGTCGTTTTTATATACAATGATGGAGAAAAGCGAACGAAATCCTGAAATTTATGACTGAATGTTCAGACAGATCAAAACGAATAAGAAAAATAAATACAATAGAGTGAAATCGCTTTTATTCAAAATTACAAAGGGATTCAGGAAAAGCGATTCCATCTTCCGTTAAAAAATAAATATTATATACACATGAAAAACAAATTAGTCTTACTTTTTTTAGGATGTGCTGTTTTGGGTTACGCTCAAAAAAAGAACACTAAAAACACAGTAAAAATTAAACCAAAGTCTGAATTTGTAGCGGAGTTGATATCAAAAATGACGCTCGACGAAAAATTGGGCCAGCTAAATTTGCCAACATCCGGTGATATTACGACAGGGCAAGCCAACAGCTCTAATGTAGCCAAAAATATTGCGGAAGGTAAAGTCGGTGGATTGTTCAATATAAAATCGGTTCAAAAAATTAGGGAAGTACAAAAAATTGCTGTTGAACAAAGCCGTTTAAAAATCCCGTTGCTTTTTGGTATGGATGTTATTCACGGTTACGAAACAACATTCCCGATTCCGTTAGGATTATCTTGTACCTGGGATATGAATTTAATCGAAAGAAGTGCCCAGATTGCCGCTCAGGAAGCAAGTGCCGACGGGATCAACTGGACCTTCTCACCAATGGTAGACATTTCACGTGATCCGCGCTGGGGAAGAGTTTCTGAAGGTTCAGGTGAAGATCCGTACTTAGGGAGTCAGATCGCAAAGGCGATGGTAAACGGATACCAGCAAAAAGACTTATCCAAAAACAATACGATTCTGGCCTGTGTAAAACACTTTGCGTTATACGGTGCGCCGGAAGCAGGACGTGATTACAATACAGTTGATATGAGTCATATCAGAATGTTCAATGATTATTTTCCGCCTTACAAAGCTGCGGTTGAAGCAGGTGTAGGTTCTGTTATGGCTTCTTTTAATGAAGTAGATGGAATTCCTGCAACCGGAAGCAAATGGTTAATGACCGATGTTTTAAGAAAACAGTGGGGTTTTAAAGGTTTCGTGGTCACTGATTTTACGGGAATTCCGGAAATGATCGAGCACGGAATGGGTAATCTTCAGGATGTATCTGCTTTAGCCTTAAATGCCGGAGTGGAAATGGATATGGTGGGCGAAGGTTTCTTGACTACTCTGAAAAAATCTTTAGACGAGAAAAGAGTAACGATCCAGCAAATAGATCATGCTGTTAAACTGATTCTTGACGCTAAATACGATTTAGGATTATTCGAAGATCCTTATAAATATTGCGATGAAAAAAGAGCAAAAACCGAAATTTTTACGGCAGCCAGCAGAAAAGAAGCACGTCAGATTGCAGCACAATCACTGGTTTTGCTAAAAAATCAAAATCAGGCATTACCCCTTAAAAAATCAGGGACTATTGCGCTTATCGGACCATTAGCGGATGCGAAAGAAAACATGCCGGGAACCTGGAGTGTCGCGACAAAAATGGAAAATGCAGTATCACTTTTAAGAGGAATTACAGAAGTTGCAGGTCCTTCCGCCAAAGTTTTATATGCCAAAGGAAGCAATTTAGATTACGATGAAACTTTTGAAACGAATGCAACGATGTTTGGTAAAACTTTACACCGTGATGGGCGTTCGAAAGAAGATTTATTAGCGGAAGCATTAAAAGTAGCCAATCAGTCTGATGTAATTGTAGCAGCATTGGGAGAATCTGCTGAAATGAGCGGAGAATCCAGTAGCCGTACCAATTTGGAAATTCCACAAGCCCAGAAAGATTTATTACAAGCCTTGATTAAAACAGGGAAACCGGTAGTTTTAGTTTTATTCGATGGTCGTCCGTTGGTTTTAAATGAAGAAAATGCAACTGTTCCGGCTATCCTGAATGCCTGGTTTGCAGGAAGTGAAGCAGGATACGCTATCGCAGATGTTTTGTTTGGAGATGTTAACCCTTCCGGAAAACTGACCGCTACTTTTCCAAGAAGCGTAGGACAGGTGCCGATTTATTATGCACACAAAAATACAGGGCGACCACTTTCTAACACCGAAGGAAAATTTGAAAAATTCAGATCCAATTATATCGATGAAAGAAACGAACCGTTATTTCCATTTGGATTTGGGTTAAGTTATACCACTTTTGAATATTCAAATTTGAAAATCTCATCCGATAAAATGAACTTTAGCGGAAAAGTAAAAGTGACCGTTGATGTTGCCAATACAGGAAATTTTGACGGAAAAGAAACCGTTCAGTTATATATCAGAGATTTAATCGGTTCCGTAACAAGACCTGTTAGAGAACTCAAAGGTTTCCAAAAAATAGCCTTAAAAAAGGGAGAAAAACAAACGGTGACTTTTGAAATCACGGTTGAAGATTTAAAATTTTATAATTCTGATTTACAATTTGTAGCAGAACCGGGGCGGTTTGATGTTTTCGTGGGAACAAATTCAAATGCCGATAAGAAAGTTAGTTTTGAGTTAACTAAATAATTGGTTTGTTAATTAGTAATTAGCCCTTCGGATTTGGTTAACCGAGGGGCTTTTTTTAAGCTAAAAATTTAAAATATTTTAACAAAATAAGATCACAATGAAAACATATAAAAGGTATTCCATAGCGATTTGGCTGTTTCTTTTTGGGTTTGTAAGCAATGTTTCCGCTCAAAATGTTTCCGGAAAAACAGCGTGGTTTGATCCGGACAGGCCCGCCACAACCTATTGTAACCCCATAAACATTGGATACAATTACACGACTCAGAATCATAATGGTATTCCGGAATCCAGACGTTCCAGTGCAGATCCGGTAATTATTACTTACAAAGGAGAATACTATTTGTTTGCGACCAATCAGGCGGGGTTTTTCTGGAGTAAAGACATGTCAGACTGGAAATTCGTTTATGGAAGTTTTCAAAGAAATCCGGGCGATGACGATCAGTGCGCACCGGCAGCCTGGGTCGTAAATGATACTTTATTTTACGTAGGTTCGACCTGGAAAAAAGATCATCCGGTCTGGAAAACATCGGATCCGAAATCAGGAAGATGGACCAGACATGTGAATACCGCCATGCTGCCCACCTGGGATCCTGCTATCTTTCAGGATGATGACAAAAAAGTCTATATGTATTACGGTTCAAGCGGAAAATTACCATTGGTTGGTGTAGAAGTCGATTACAATACCTGGCTTCCAAAAGGGAATCAGGCTGATTATGCCCAATTATACGCCGCTACGGAAGTAGAAGATATTCAGAAACCTTACGGACAGGCAAAAGCGGTGGTTGGTTTAGATCCTGCGGCACATGGCTGGGAACGTTTCGGTCCCAACAATGATATGGAACCTGCGCCCTGGGGAAATTTTATAGAAGGAGCCTGGATGACCAAACACAACGGAAAATATTACATGCAATACGGCGCTCCGGCTACCGAGTTTAAAGGCTATGCCAATGGTGTTCACGTGGGGGATAATCCTTTAGGGCCATTCGTATACCAAAAGCACAATCCGATGTCGTATAAACCAGGCGGATTTGTAATTGGTGCCGGACACGGAAATACCTTTGCCGACAATTACGGGAACTACTGGAATACAGGAACCTGTAAAATTTCGATAAAAGACCGCTTCGAACGTCGTATCGATATGTTTCCGGCAGGATTCGATAAAGACGATGTGATGTATTCCATTACGGCTTACGGTGATTTTCCAATTGTATTGCCCACAGCACAAAGAGAACAGACAAAAGGCGCTTCTTCCGGCTGGATGTTATTATCCTATAAAAAGCCGGTGACGGTTTCTTCTTCTGAAGAATGCAAGGATGTTGAGACACACAGAATGGATCATGGAGGTAAAAAAGTATATGAAAAAATATGCTACGATGCGGCCAATTTAACCGATGAAAATATTCAGACCTACTGGTCTGCAACATCCGATAAACCGGGCGAGTGGCTACAGCTTGATCTAGGCAGAAAGATGGAAATCAGCGCGCTGCAAATCAATTATGCAGATCATAAAGCGACACAGTTTAATAAAGCGATGGACATTTATTATCAGTATAAAATCCTGATGTCAGATGACGCCCTAAATTGGACTCTAGTTATCGATAAATCAAAAAACGATAAAGATGTGCCACACGATTATGTTGAGTTAACAAAAACGATTAAAGCGCGTTATATTAAAATGGTAAACATTCATAATGCTTCAGGAATGTTTGCGGTGTCAGATTTCAGGGTTTTTGGAAACGGATTAGCAGAAAAACCAAAGTCAGTTACTGATTTTAAAGTCAAAAGAAATACAGCCGATTCCCGTAATGCCATTATTTCGTGGAAAACGCAGGCAGACGCTATTGGCTGCAATATTTATTATGGAATTACTCCCGATAAATTATACAACAGCATAATGGTCTACGGAGACAGTTCTTATGATTTCAGAGGTTTGGATAAGGGAACAAAGTATTATTTTACAATTGAACCTTTTAATGAAAATGGAATCGGTATAAAAAATAAGATTATTGAGGTAAAATAATTTTTTTATAATCAATTTTTTAAAACGCTGATTACAACAAAAAAGTTGTTAATCAGCGTTTTTTTTTGAGAAAAGGTTTCGGAAAAAGACGTTGGGTTGTAAAGAATTTTGTTCCTTTGTCTTGTTCGCAAAAGAAGCGGACAAGTAACCCAAAATGCTATAAAAACCATGAGAAAAACGATTCTTTTAACTGTTTTAGTTTTAAACGGATTGACATCTTTTGCGCAATCAAACGATGAAAAAAACATTAAATTATTCTACAAAAAAGCCTTAACCGAATCCAAATGTTATACCTGGCTTGAATACTTGTCTAACGATATCGGAAGTCGTTTATCAGGCTCTCCAACTGCTGAGGCTGCAGTGCAATATACAAAAACACAATTAGAAAGATTAGGACTTGATAAAGTATACCTTCAGGAAGTAATGGTGCCGCATTGGGTACGAGGCGAAAAAGAAACAGCTTATATCCTGGATGATAAAACAAAAACGGTAGTTCCGATTTGTGCCTTGGGCGGATCAGTGGCGACTGCAAAAACAGGGCTTACTGCTGAAGTAATCGAAGTACAGGGAATTAAAGAATTAGGAGAACTGGGAGCAGACAAAGTAAAAGGAAAAATTGTGTTTTTTAACAGACCGATGGATCCTGAAAATATCGAAACGTTTAAATCATACGGAGCTTGTGTAGATCAAAGATTTGCAGGAGCAAAAGAAGCGGCTAAATTAGGAGCGGTAGGAACAATTGTTCGTTCGATGAATTTACGTCTGGACGATTTTCCTCATACAGGAGCGCAAAGCTATGGTGATTTACCAAAAGAGCAATACATTCCAACAGCTGCAATTAGTACTAACGGAGCAGAATTACTGAGTGCAACCTTAAAAAATAATCCGGCTTTAAAATTCTATTTCAAACAATCCTGCGAAACGTTACCGGATGTTTTATCTTATAACGTAATTGGTGAACTTACAGGAAAAGAACACCCGGAAAACATTATGGTTGTCGGCGGGCATTTAGATTCCTGGGACTTAGCAGACGGTTCACATGATGATGGGGCAGGAGTAGTACAAAGTATGGAGGTAATCCGTATTCTTAAAAACTTAAACTACAAACCTAAAAATACGATTCGTGTTGTCTTGTTTATGAATGAAGAGAATGGTGGAAAAGGCGGAGCGAAATATGAAGAAGTTTCAAAGAAAAACAACGAGAACCATATTTTTGCTTTAGAAAGTGATTCAGGAGGATTTAGCCCAAGAGGATTTTCAATACAAGCGGATGATGCCAATGTTAAAAAGATACAAGGTTACAAAGACTTTTTCGAACCTTATTTAGTGCACAGTTTTACTATAGGACATGCAGGATCGGATATTGATCATCTAACGTCTAAAGCGATTGTAAAAGCAGGTTTAAAACCGGATTCACAGCGTTATTTTGATTATCACCACGCAGCAAATGATAAATTTGATGCGATCAACAAAAGAGAATTAGAACTTGGGGCAGCAACAATGACAGCTCTGATGTACCTGATGGACCAAAACGGAATTGATGCGCCTAAGGCCAATTAAGCTTTCATCAATAAAATAGAAAAGCTGCAAGTGGATAACTTGCAGCTTTTTTTTTGGAAGTAGTCGAAAGTGATCAGACTTTCATAACAATACAGTAATATAAAAAGGTGACCGGAATATTAGAAAGTAAAATCAGGATTTTAATTCCGATGTCTTTTCGCAGTTCCGGCATTCGTATAAAATGGTCTGTCAGGTGCAATAGCATTATCGTATTCAGCACAATGGCAGAAAAGACAAACGGACTTGCGATAACCAAAACATTCGAATTTTCATTAGAAAGAATGTACAATACAAACAACAGAGTACTAATTATAAACGATCCGATAGTTAAATCAATTGATTCTGTTTCATTGAAAGTTTTTTTGTCGGTAGTTTTCATGATTAAATATTAAAAGTTTTCTGAATAGACTGAATTGACGTGAACAACATCTTTGAAAAGTCCAGGTAATGAAACGGTAATGCCTTTTTGCCTCTTTTGTACTGTTCAATAAAATAATTGATTTCTTTCATATAAAAGGGCGTTCCGGAGGCAATCACCAAAAATAAATACAAACTTTTTTTGCCATTCCCCAAAAGATAATATTGCATTCCGATTTCTTCGCGTACCGAAATACCTGTATTGGTGAGGACATGAATCATATCATGATCTTCCAGTTTGGGCTGCATATCAAAATGATTTTTAGAAAGAAAGTTTCCTAATCCAAAACCTAAACTTCCTTCAGGGTAGTTTAATAAGGCAGTTTTGTCAATTTCCCACGGTTTATTTTTTTTGAAATACTTTTGGTAAGGCTGTTTGCTGTATTCGTATATTTTTTCAATAATCTGGTCTTTCATGAGTTGGTTATTTTTAAAAGCTCTTTGAATTTCAAAGTAATTTAATAAATAAAAAGCCAATCAGTATTTCAATTGGCTTTTATGTTTTTTAATAGTTATCTATGATGGTTGTTAACAGTTTAGAATCGGCAAGATTAGAGGGAGAAACAACTTCTTCTTCGAGTGGAATAGTAGTTCCATATCTTTCTTTCAGTACTTTTTTGACCCTTTCATCCTCCAGATTAAAATCTTTTAAATGTTGGAGTTTTGACAATTCAATGCCTGCTCCGTTTTTATAAATTTTCCAGACTAATTCAGAGCAGTAAATTCTGTCGTCAGTCCATTCGAAATAAGCGTCATATTCTTTGCCGTCAAATTGCTGGCTGTACTGTTTCATTTTTTGGAGAACTTCAGGTTTCAGGACACTGTCGTTTTTCAATCGTTTAACCACATATTTGCTATTTTTTCCGTGTTTGATCCATTCTTCGAGCGGAGTAAGTTTAACGGGCTGAACGGCTTCAAAAACAAACCATTTTCCATTTATATCGTAAATAATTCCACAATGTGAAAACTTTGAATGAGTTGCTATACGAACTGCTTCACATTGTTTAGATTCCGAAGTTTGAAAAATTACATCACCATCTTTGTACTTGCCGGATACTGTTTTTTCCAGTTTATTTCCCGTAAATGGATTGTTCGGAAAAACCTTCAAACTAATAAACAACGCCAATCCAAAACTGATTAGGAAGGTGATTACCGGAAATAGATATTTTTTAGATTTCATGAAGCATGAATTAAAGTACTTTGCAGTACAAAGTAAATGATAAAAAAAATAGCTGCCAAATAAATTGACAGCTATTTTTAAATAAAGTAAAGTATTTTTTAAAGTCTGAAAATCCCTCCGACAGCAATAATTCTTTGGAAAAAAAAGAAATCCTGCGAAGCTCTGTCTTCACTACTTGTTGTAGTTCTAATGTCCTGCATATTGATATAACCGCCTTTTAACTCTCCCTGAACATAGAAATGTTTGAAAAAAGTAATGTTCATACCCGCTTTTGCAGAAACACCGTAACCGGAAACATGAAAATCATCATGACGTTCTTTACCTAAAAGAGTAGTATTTGTTTTAGGATATAAAACTCCTGCTCCAAGACCTTCGGTTAAGTTAATCTGAACTTTATCAATATTGGGAAGACTAAACCATTTCGAAATATCATCAAATCTCGAAACCTCACTATTAATGTAGTTTAAACCATCAGTATGCTCATAAATTAAAAAAGGAGTACCAGTACTGCCCTCCGGCATACCACCTTCATTGGCACCACCTTGAGACATATCTACAGGTCTGTTATTATAATCTCCGTTATAAATAGCTCCGGTCTGATCTACAGGTAAATTGATATATCCGTTAACATTTGCAATTTGATTCTGTGTCATTACATATTTCATGTGGTCAACACCAATTGTAACACTATAATGATCACTAAAAAAATAGCCTAATCTCAAATTGGTTTGCGGAATAGTCATATTTGCCGGATTAATATAGTCTACATGCCATCCTTTTGGTTTGTCATGAGCGGCCATATTATCTACTGTAAAGTTGTAATCCTTACCTCTAAAGTTTACATCAGATTTTGAGTAACTTTCTCTGTTCCCTCCCCACATAACAAAGAATTTTCCTTTGTTGTGAGCAGCATATTTTTGTACAGGTATTTCTTCCTGAGCAAATGTGTTTAAAGAAACACAAGTCAGAAGGAAAAATAAAATTTTTGTTTTCAAAGAACTTAAGTATTAAAATTTAAAATGCGTTAACTGTTTTTCTAATGGCAACCAATTTGGTCATTAAACCTTCAAAATAGTCTAAGTGCAACATGTTGGCACCATCACTTTTTGCATTAGCAGGATCAAAATGAGTTTCGATAAAAATACCGTCAACTCCCACTGCGATACCGGCTTTGGCAACCGTTTCGATCATATCCGGTCTTCCGCCCGTAACACCAGCTGTCTGGTTTGGCTGTTGCAAAGAGTGCGTAACATCCAGAACCGTAGTCGCATATTGCTGCATAGTCGGGATACCTCTGTAGTCCACAATCATATCCTGGTAACCAAACATGGTTCCACGATCTGTAAGCATTACATTTTCATTGTGGCAGTCTAGTACTTTCTGAACTGCGTGTTTCATGCTTTCCGGACTCATAAATTGCCCTTTTTTCAGGTTCACTACTTTTCCTGTATTGGCAGCCGCGACAACTAAATCTGTCTGGCGTACCAGGAAAGCAGGAATTTGTAATACATCTACGTATTGTGCCGCCATTTCAGCATCTTCATTGGTATGAATATCTGTTACGGTAGGAATGTGAAAAGTCTCTGAAACTTTTCTTAAAATTTTTAATGCTTTTTCATCACCAATTCCGGAAAAACTATCAATTCGGGAACGGTTTGCTTTTTTAAAGGATCCTTTAAAAACATAAGGAATCTGAAGTTTGTCGGTAATACCAACTAATTTTTCAGCAATTCTAAGCGCCATTTCTTCTCCTTCAATGGCACAAGGCCCGGCAAGTAAAAAGAAATTTCCGCTATCAGTATGCTTAATTTGTGGAATATGTTGTATGTTCATAGTATGATTTTTTTGACTGTGCAAAGGTAGTTATGATTTATGAATCGAAGATGAAGATTTAAGTTTTTTTTATGAGTCCGATACGTATCGGAACACTGATTTACTCCGGTGTTTTTCACTTGAAAAAACAGGTTTGCTCAATAAAAATGATTTTCATTTCTATTGTGATTGAACTTTAGTGGAATTATGAGAATTTAAGTTAATTTCCTGCTTTGCTTTTTATAGTAAACTGCAAACAAAATTTGTCCGGTAAAAAATAAAATATTTGTAAAAATTCTTATAAAAATAACAGCCCTGATGGTTGTCATCACGCCCTCAGGATCGTTTGATCTAAAATGTAATATTGTATAAAGATCCAATTTTGTAATTATAATCGCAGGAAGGGTTAATAAAAAATAAATGATGACATTTTTGAAATTTACGTCAGTTATAATTTTTGAAAGTTTCCAATAATAAAAAGCTACAATTAATAAGATAATGAATTTAAGCAATGTTGCCAAAGGATAAATCGTGGTATGCCATCCGGGTATGACTGATGATAAAAAATCAGAAGTCAGATATAAAGTTGAATAAGGAAATAAAAGAACCAATAAAAAGATACAAATTAAAAAAGTGGTTTTTGTTTTCATCATGTTATTTAAGGCTTTATTCTTTCTTCAGACGCAATCCCATCGGAACCATTAAAATTCCTTTTTCATAAATGTTCAGGTACAGTTTTATTGGTTTCTTTTGTCCGTCCCATTTCAGTTCATAAACATTCAGGAATCCGGCTCCCATATCACTTCTTTTGGTCGGGAAGGGACAGCAGGTTTCTAATCGTATATAAGTGATTTTTTCTCCGTTTGGTCCGGCCAGGGCATTTAAAAAACGGGTTTCGTTCAGCGCTTCATCTTTGGTGTTTCGGTAAAAAATATTCACCGGGTAATCCGGATCATAACCGTATTTTTTATCATTGCTGAATAAAGTAATGACAAACGTATTGTCTTTTTTCAAAACTAAATCCGGAGCATTGTCATCTACATTTTTCAAAGTAGATTTGGTGCTGATACAAGAAGTTACCGAAATAAGTAAAACGATAAAAAGAGCTGTTTTTTTCATGTTAAATACGTGTTTTGTAGTACAAATGTAAGCTGTAAAAACGGTTTTTAAAATAATCTGGATTAAGAAAAATGCCGCCTGAAATGCGTAAATTAAGTTTAAATCTTCTGATTTTCTATTGTCAGGTTTTGATTTGAATTCAATTTTAAAATACCAGTTATAATCAGATACTGTGCCACAAGATAGGTTAACATGATGAAAAATGAACTTTTTTCAATTAGAGAGTGAAATTTGTTCACTGCCAAAATACTGTCTGAAGCAACAAAGACAATCGCACCAACAAAAACATATTGATTTCCGGGTTTTTTCCAGGTCAGGAATCCATTAAAGGCAAACAATAACATTAGTGAAATTACTGTCGCATATACAATTACAGGAATTTTTAATTCTCCTAAAGTGGGTAATAAAAGTGATAACATTACAATTAAATAACCAGCAATTACAAGGCTTCCAATTAAAAAAGCGGCCTTTGTTTTTTTATTGCGGGTTTTGGTTTGTTTATTAAAAACAACAGAATAAATAACATGTGAAATAAGAAAAGCAACCAATCCGAGAATAAAATAGATCTCCGCTATGTCTGCAAAAAGCAAAATGACATCACCAATCCACGAAAAAAGTAAGGCAGTTAAAACAATATTTTTGGAAGGAAATTTTTTATGAAGATAAACTCCAAATCCTAATAAAGGAATTAGAATTGGCTTTAGGAAAAGATCAAAACTCTCGTATCCGGAAAGTAAAAGCATTAGGTAAACAATACTAAAACCAATATAAATTTTAAGGAATAAGGTGTTTTTCATAGATTGGGGGATTATGAATTGATAAGTTGATTTAAATCAGTTTTAAAATCGACCGAGACAAAATATACCGAGACAAAAAAAGATAAAGTCAAATAGCCGATAATAATAGAATTGGCGAATGGAAAAATACTGTTCAGTCCAAACCAGTCTCCATAATAAGAGAGTATTGCAATCGCTGTTATAAAACGAAAACCTTCCCAGAAAGGAGCATATTTACTTTTGTCCATAAGCTCACTGTAACTGTAAATCGTAATCAGAATAAAAAAGCCATAAATAAAAATATTAGGCAAACCAATTTTGGCAATATTGTCAAATAGATACGTGACAAACAAAAGGGTGAGTAAGACTTGTGCAACAGACCAATAAATCAATTTTTGCGAATTTTGTGTTCCGTATTTTTCAAACTCAAAAACATTTTCGATTTTATTTACAGGAAATAATTCTTCGAAATTTTCCGGCCGCCATCCTGTTGGTTTAAACCAGATGGTGAGTTTGTCTTTCCATTTCGGAGCGCGCCAGGCATCTTTAATCAGCAAAGTCAAATGTTGAAAGTTAATCCGGATCGGGTTCCAGGTATTAGCAGGTCTGGTAATTCCGAAAACAGGAGGAACATCATCCAATTCTTCCTGAAAAGTCCCAAAAAGTTTGTCCCAGAAAATAAAGATCTGCGAATGATTTTTATCTAAATATTCCGGATTTATAGCGTGATGCACACGATGATGGGAGGGCGTTACCAAAATGTGTTCAATAAAGCCCATTTTTTTAATATGCTTGGTATGATACCAAAATTGCAAAAACCAATGAAGAGGCAGGGTAATGGCAATGACAGTAGCGGGAACACCAATCAAAGCGGCAGGAATAAGTAAAAAAGTAAACAAATTGACTAAGCTTGCAACAGGCTGTCGCAGCGCACAGGCTAAATTAAACTCTTCACTGCTATGGTGGATTGCATGTTTGTTCCAGAGGAAATTAATCTGATGTGCCAATCGGTGACTCCAGTATCCATAAAAATCGATCACAAAAAAGGCAATGCAGTAGGAGAGAACGTTTGCTTCCAGATGATAAACAGCAATTTTAGAAACCAGCCATTCATAAGAAATAAAAGTAAGGCTCAGGCCTAAAACATCTTTTACCGAATTGGTAATTCCGGAACTGATACTCGATACGCTGTCTATTAAAGGTACAGTATCGTCCTTTTTGTAAATGCCATATATTTTTTCGATTATGATTAATACTAAAAAAATCGGTGTGGCAATAATTAATATTTTTCCATATTCTTCCATAAAAAAAACATTCAATTTTTATCAAATATAGATAAAATTGAATGTTTTTTAAAATATTCTCAATTTAAACAATTTCGGCGCTTAAACCAGCTTCCAGAAGTTGCGTGCATTGCGGTTTCAGCTTGTCCATCGGACCCGTCTTTACGGTGCATTTTCCGTTGTAATGTACAATTAAGGAACATTGTTCTGCTTGCTCGGGCGTGTGACTGCAAACGCGCATTAAAGTATCGATTACGTGATCAAAAGTGTTTACATCGTCGTTATAAACAATGATTTCGTTATTGAAACCTGTAGCTTCTTTTTCCCGAACTCTTTCTCTTACTTTTTCTTTAGTACTCATTTTTTTAAGTTTTTGTACTGTTGTAATTACTATTTTTTTTGCCACAGATTACACGAATTGTAAAGATTTTAAAACTCAGAATCTGTGAAAATCCGTTTGGCTCGTTTAATTCCGAGCCCTTTTAACCTGGAAATAATTAACAATCTAATTTACGTATTTTAATGAAACCCAGTTGTTCCTTTGAAACTTTTTAACATATGTCAAACCTTTTTCCGTGCAGGAAGCATCAATAAACGGAATGTCTTCTTCGTAGAAACCGCTTAATAATAAAGTCCCTTTTGGATTTAAACAATCTACATAAGCCTGCATATCGTTTAACAAAATGTTACGATTGATATTGGCTATAATCAGATCGTATTTTTTACCGGCCAACAACGCAGCATCGCCTTCATAAACGGTAATATGTTTACAGTTATTGCGTTCTGCATTTTCGATCGAATTCAAATAACACCAGTTGTCAATATCAATGGCATCGATAGGTTGTGCACCTTTCATTTCGGCCAAAATAGCCAAAATTGCAGTTCCGCAACCCATGTCTAAAGTTTTCAAACCTTCAACATCAGTTTCAAGCAAATGCTGAATCATCATATGCGTAGTTTCATGATGACCCGTTCCGAAACTCATTTTTGGTTCAATTACAATATCAAATTCGGCATCAGTTTTTGGATGAAAAGGCGCACGAACATGACATTTTCCGTCAACATCAATGGCTTCAAAATTCTTTTCCCATTCTTCGTTCCAGTTTACCTGATCGATTTCTTCAATGGTATATTCAATTTTAAATTCTTCTGATTCTAAGATATAAATGTCATCCAGAATAGTCGAATCCCATAAATCTTTCTTTACAAAAGCCGAAATTCCGTTTTCTGTTTCTGTAAAAGTCTCAAACGCTTTTTCGCCTAATTCCGCAATTAAAATTTCCGAACCCGGTTCTTTTGGTTCAATGGTAAAATGATATCCTAAATATATATTCGACATAACTATTTTTTTTGCAAAGGTAAGAATCCAAAGCAGAAGTTGTTTACAAATCCGGCAGAACCTTATTATTTTAAGTATAATTTATAAACATAAAAAAAGCGATACCTGAAGTATCGCTCTGTATTTAATGCCACAGATTAAAAGATTAATATGATTTTTAAAAAATCTGTCCAAATCTTTGTAATCTGTTGCAAAATAATTTTTAGATTGCTGTTACAATAGCTAAGAAGTCCTCTGCTTTTAAAGCAGCACCTCCGATTAAACCACCGTCAACATCCGGTTTAGAGAAAATCTCTTTAGCGTTGTCCGGTTTTACAGAACCACCGTATAAAATTGAAACTTCATCGGCAATATCAGCACCAAAAGCTTTACGAACCACTTCTCTGATGAATTCGTGCATTTCCTGTGCTTGTTCCGGAGAAGCAGTTTCTCCTGTTCCAATCGCCCAAACCGGTTCGTAAGCTAAAACAACTTTAGACCATGATTCTTTTGCGATATGAAATAATCCGTCACGTAGTTGGTTTTCAACAATATTGAAATGGTTTTCAGACTGACGGTCTTTTAATTCTTCTCCAAAACAAAAAATAACAGTCAAATCATGTTTCAGGGCAGTGTCTACTTTGTTCGCGATCAAAGCATCTGTTTCATGAAAAATAGCTCTGCGCTCAGAGTGACCAAGAATTACTGTATTTACTCCAATGCTGGTTAGCATTTCAGCAGAAATTTCTCCTGTAAAAGCACCACCTTCAGCCTGGTGAACGTTTTGAGCAGCAACACCTATTGTTGTGTTTTTTACTTTGGCAACAGCTGCCTGTAAATTTACAAATGTTGGTGCAACAATTACCTGAGCGGTAGTTTGTGCTGGTATTTTGGTAATTAATTCATTTAATAATTCTTCAGTTTGTGCGGCATTTTTATGCATTTTCCAGTTTCCTGCAACAATCTTTTTTCTCATTTTGGTAGTTTTTATTTATTCTTTTAATTTTTGTTTAGATGAAATAGCAATTTTTATTGCACTTGTTTTAATCCTTGTAAAGTGGCATTGATTTTATCAAAATCTGTTTCGATCGCTCTGTATAAAACAATTTTTCCGGTTTTGTCGACGATAATATATCTCGGAATCCAGTCTAAATCAATTGCTTTTCCGAAAACACCTTTCATACCGTCATTCATCATAAAATGATCTCCTTTTAGTTCGTGTTTTTCAATTCCGATTTTCCATTTATCAGCTGTTTTGTCAGCAGAAAGGAACAAATAAGAAACATCAGGATTATTGGCTTGCAGTTCTTTTACTTTTGGCATTGCTTTTACACAATCACCACACCAGGAAGCCCAGACTTCGATTACCAGGGTTTTTCCTTTGTATTTTTTTAATATGTTTTTAAAAGCAACCTGGCTTCCATCAGTCGCTGATAATTTTTCAGATAAGGCTTCTTTAGAAAAACTCGTTTTCTGAGCTTGTGAACATGAAAAGGTAACAAATGCAATAACGATTAGGGCTATTTGTTTCATAATAGGATTATAAAATTTTATTTCAATACTGAATTCACAAAGTTAAACAAAGAAATCGAATGCCAAATGGAGATTAACAAAATTTGAACACTCCCTTACTTTATCACAAAAGAGGAAATTTCGGTTAAAAAAATGCCCCTGAAATCGTAATAGTTCGTTGGGAAAATTCAATTTTTGAATAAATTTCAGGCTATGGATTTTTAAATCGGTGGAAAAAGGATGGTTTTTCCTTTTTTAAGGTTTAAAAAACTTTAGAAAAACGCTGCTGATTTGTTTTTTTTGAACGCTCAATAATCAATTCAGATCATAATTTCCGTTGGCCCATTTTTTACAGGGAACAATCCATTCGTCTGAAGCTTTGTACAAAAAGCCGTGTTTTAAATTGGTATTTAATTCAATTTCCCTGAAGTGATTGACCTTCAATTTGGAAGTTTCTTTTCGTCTAATGGCTGATACTCCAAAAACATCTGATTTTTCATAAATGGTCAGAATGTTTCCGCAGAAATTAATATCCGGAATTTCCTCAATATCAATATCACGAAAGCAGCCGATAAATACAAAATTAACTTCCGGATTCGCCAGATAAGTCGAAACATATTGTGCAATATAACCGCCCATTGAAGTTCCGATTACGGTTATTTTATTGGGCTTAACTCCTTTTTTCAATAGTTTGTGAATTTGTCTGACCACCTTTTCTGCGTACTCGGCCGCATTGGTGTTCTTTTTCCTTTTTTCGCTGTAAACAATAAAATTATCGGCCTTAAAAGAATTAAGGATTTCATTGTATTCCGCTCTGCCATATTCCGGATGGGCTTCGTTTAAATCATGTTCTTCGATGAATCTATTGTGCAGGAAAAAGATATACGCCTGATCGGTGTTTTTGGTTGGTGTCTGGCCAAAACTCATAAAGCACGAAAGCGTAATAAGCAAAAAAGTAAGAAGTTGAAATGGTTTTTTCATGGCGGTTTAATTGGTTTGGAATTTTTTTTTAAAAAAAAGCGCCAATACCTCTAAAATATAGAATATTGGCGCCAGTAATATTATCTGTTATTTATTAAAGACCATAAGCAATATCGGATAATTTTAAATCATCCACATCGTTGTAATGTACTTTCTGAACCACAGTTCCTTTATGTAAAACTACGATACTCGGATTGGCTCTTTCGATGGTTTTTAAAGCCGTTGCATCGCAGAAATAGAAATCCACATTTAAACCGTATTGTTTTTTGGCTTTAGCAATTTCATCAGGCCCCGAAGCCGTCATTGCAATTACTTTATAGCCTTTCGCTTTTGCTTCCTGATTTACTTTTTCCAGTTTTTTCATTCCTTCTGGATTTGATAAATTTAAATCGTAGGTCACAAAAATCACTAATTTCGGTTCTTTCAGTAATTCTTCTTTATAATCAGAATCGTCTTTTACCATTGTAAAATCATGAATTGGCGGCACATAACCTTCTGTGATTACTTTGTCTTTTCTGTCTACAAAAGTGGCACCCGCAGGAATATTGGCTAAATCTTTTTCGGTAAATTCTTTATCCACTCCGTTTACTTTGTAGATAAAAATCATTTCAACCACCGATTTGGGAGCACCGTCGGGAATTTTCATTCCTTCTTCAATATTATTACCCACTTTGAAAGGACGGAAATCTTTAATCGGATTGTGATTTAATACCCAAACGGCCATAAACACACACAAAATCACGCTTATTAAAGTAATGATATTGGTTACCAGTTTTGAAAATAAAGGTTTAACCAATTTTTTATTGAAGAATAAAATCAGAATAAAGAAAAGTAAAACAACATCTTTTGTAAACGATTGCCACGGTGTAAGATGTAAAGCGTCTCCAAAACAGCCACAATCCTTCACTACATCAAAATAAGCAGAGTAGAAGGTCAGGAAGGTGAAAAAGACGATCAATAGTAATAAAAACCAGATCGTTGCTTTTGCTTTGTAACCCACTAATAACATTACTCCTAAAACCACTTCCAGAATCACTAAGAATATCGCTAATCCTAAAGCCAAAGGCTCTAAAAAAGGCATATTGAAAACCGGTTCACTAAAATATTCTGCCAGTTTATAAGAGAAACCAACCGGATCATTGAGTTTAATTAATCCTGAAATGATAAATAATACGCCGACAAATAGTCTTGAGAATTGGGTAATAATGTTTTTCATAAGTATAGTTTAATTTAAAATTCCATTTCCTTTTACATTCTTAAAACAAGATTGGAATTTGGAATTTCATTTTGGAAATTTTTATTTCATAGGGTTTAAAATCAACGCAAAAACCGAGTAATTGATCATGTCCTGATAATTGGCATCAATCCCTTCAGAAACTAAAGTTTTACCTTTATTGTCTTCAATTTGTTTGACACGAAGCAGTTTTTGCAGGATCAGGTCCGTAAGCGAACTCACGCGCATTTCACGCCAGGCCTCACCATAATCATGGTTTTTGGCTTCCATTAATTCCTTGGTCAGTTTAATTTTAGCGTCGTACAGTTCGGTTGCTTTTTCTAAATCCAGATCCGGCTGGTCCACCACACCTAATTCTAACTGTATTAAAGCCATAATCGAATAATTGATGATTCCGATAAATTCTCCTTTTTCATCCTCATCGACTTTACGGATTTCATTTTCCTGTAAACTTCTGATGCGTTGTGCTTTTATAAAAATCTGATCCGTAAGGGAAGGCAGTCTTAAAATACGCCATGCACTGCCGTAATCTTTCATTTTATTGATAAATAAGGTACGGCAAACCGTGACTACATTATCATATTCTAAGGAAGTATTCTTCATTTATTGCTGTATATTTGCTTAAATTTCTTCAAAAATAAGGATAAAATTAAAGAGTTTCAAGTTTAAGGTTTTCTTTGTTTCAAGTTTTTAAAATAGAACTTGCAATATCGGACAACTTGAAACCTGAAACAAATAAAAATTTCAAACAAAATGTTAATTAACTGCAAAGGCCAACTGATTGATTTATCGACTCCTAAAGTAATTGGAGTTATGAATGTCACGCCGGATTCTTTTTTTGATGGCGGAAAATATAAAAATGAATATGAGATTGTCACGCGTGCGGGAAAAATTTTAACCGAAGGTGCAACATTTTTAGATATTGGAGCTTATTCCAGCAGGCCTGGTGCCGATTTTGTGTCGGAACAGGAAGAAATTGATCGCATTGTTCCTGCTATTGAAATAATTCTAAAACACTTTCCTGAGGCACTGCTTTCGGTCGATACGTTCAGGGCAGAAGTGGCAAAAGCAAGTATAGAAAGCGGCGCTGCGCTTATAAACGATATTACGGCCGGTGAATTAGACGATAAAATGTTTGACGTAATCGCCCATTATAATGTGCCTTACATCATGATGCACATGCGTGGAAATCCGCAGACTATGCAAACCATGACGCAATACGAAGATATTGTAAAAGAGATGCTGTTTTATTTTTCGGGAAAAGTAAAAAAAGCCAGAAGTCTTGGAATCAATGATTTAATTCTGGATCCGGGTTTCGGATTCGCCAAAACTACGGAGCAGAATTACGAGGTGCTGCAAAAGATGGAGCTTTTTAATGTGTTAGATTTGCCCGTTTTGGCAGGAATATCCAGAAAGTCAATGATTTATAAAACACTGAATATTATAGCTCAGGAAGCTTTAAACGGGACCACTGTGATCAATACGATTGCCTTGACAAAAGGTGCTAAAATCCTTCGTGTTCATGATGTGAAGGAAGCAATGGAATGTGTGACTTTGTTTAATAAAATGACTTTGTAAATATGAAATACTTATTTCTGCTCTTTATTGCTCTTCTTTTCTCCTGTGGAAAAAAAGAAGACGTTTTATTACCAAAATCAAATGTTAGTATCGTTAAAAATGTAGAAGATCTTTCGCCGATTTATATCTTTTTTAAAACCAAAGGCAAAGATACCATTGCTGAATTAAACCGGAAAAACAGTATCATTTCAACCAATTGGATTTTCAATATAGACAAACGTCTGCCTTTAAAACTGGTGATTCCGGAAGTAATGAAACTTCAGGAAAAAAAGCGTGCTGAGAAAGCGCATAAAAACGAAAAAGCCGAAAACTATTATTCCTACGCTGATTCTGTCGGAAAGAATTTAGCCTTTCTGCCGTTCACGAAAGTGTATTATAAAATGGAAATTGCCAATAACAGAAGTCAGTTGTATTTTAAAAAGAACGGTTTGATACAATATAGCGGTAGAAAAATATATGATTTTCCTAAAAATAATTTAAAGCCATTGTTAGATAGTTTAGTAATTAATCCAAAAGCTGAAATTAAATTTTCTTATGATAAAAACATGACTTATGGAGATTACATTCAATGTAAAATCTTAGTGAAAACTATAATTGATAAAAAGATTCCACTTGTTTTTATAAATGAAGAAGAAGAATTCGTTTTTTAAACCTGAAACAAAGAAAACCTGAAACAAAAACTTTTATTGATGGTGATAAGGTTCATTCCTTAAAATCGTAAATCCGCGGTACAGCTGCTCGATAAAAAACAAACGTACCATCTGATGTGAAAACGTCATTAGTGAAAGCGAAATTTTCCCCTGTGCTTTGCTGTAAACCGTATCTGAAAATCCGTAAGGACCGCCGATTACAAAAACAAGCGTTTTGATTCCGGAGTTCATTTTCTTTTGCAATTCTTCCGAGAAACCAACGCTGGATAAGTTTTTCCCGTTTTCATCCAGCAAAATCAACTGATCTGTTGGTGTTAATTTGGATAAAATCAGTTCGCCTTCTTTTTCCTTTTGCTGGCTCTCCGACAAATTCTTTACGTTTTTGATATCCAGAATAATCTCCAGATCAAATTTGATATAAAAAGACAAACGTTTGGTATAATCGTCAATCAGGGTTTGAAGCGATTTATTGTCGGTTTTGCCAATGGCGATAAGTTTGATGTTCATCTTTTTTTTTATTTTTTTGCCACGGATTAAAAGATTTTCATAGATTAAAAATCCTTTAAATCCCTTAATCTGTGGTAAAATACGCTATTTTTTATTCTAAAAAACGGTTTTCGAATCGACTTACTAATTCGGGTTTTATAAAAGAAATACGACTTCCAGAATCATATTACAAATTATTTCTATCTGCCTGATCTGCTAAATCTGCGGGAGCTATTTTTTTCTCGCAGATTTAGCAGATTTTATTTTTATTAGTTTTTAGAAAATTTCTCTTCGAAGGTTTTGAATCTTGCGTCCAGATCTTTCAGTAATTGTTTTTTTACCGATGCATCCTGAATAAAGCTATAGTTTATACTGTTGTAAACATATTGTTTGATTGTTGCATAGGTCACATCAGGATATCTTTTTGCCAGTAAAACATATTGTTCGGTCATGTTGGTTCTTAAAATTCCGGCATCGTCTGTGCTGATGACTATTGGTACATTGAATTCTTTATAAAGTGAAAAGGGATGTCTGTTTTCTTTAACTTTTAAGATGAATTCGTTGCTCGTCAGGTTGATTTCAATCGGAATCGTATTTTTTGCCATGTAACGCAACAAATCATATGAATTTGCTTCGTAGGCAATATCAACGCCGTGCCCGATTCTGTTGGCTCCGGCAACATAAATGGCGTCGTTAATATGCCAGGTTAAATCTTCCGGCTGTACCAATCCTAAAGTTAATTCTCCTGCGTGCAGCGTATATTTCACATCAGAAAATTTCGAATGGCAATATTTAAACATCACCATATGCAACCAGTAATCTTTCATTGAATTCTCGCCATGTTCGGGTGACACGATATTGACACCGGCTACCAATTTACTTTCGTTAGTCGAAATAAAAGCAATCACCAGATTTTTAAACAAATCTACCGGTTCCATAAAGCGAAGCACAAAGTTTTGATAACGCATGGTGAAACGGTCATCGTCAATTTTCAGGTCTTTGTGCAGTTTTGCTATAAAGTTGGTATTGAAGTCTTCGGCATATTTTTTAGCGTCTTTTTGCTGTAGTGATTGGTACAATTCATCTAAATATTTCAGAACTGCCTTTTCGTTTTTTTGCATTGCTGCCTGACGAAGTTTAGCATTAAATTCCCCTAAATCGGAAACATTCATATCACATGGGATTGTGGATAATTGTGTTTCGATATAACTTACATTTTCAGCAATGGCACGTTTTTTAAGTTCAAGCATTCCTTCAGCAAAATGACCTTCGATTGTTGGGGAAAACTTATTGAATGAATCAAAAAACAAATCATCGGAAGGAACAGATACACCATTGTAATCTTTAGCAGACCAGGTTTGCATTACCTGCTGTTTGTAGAATTCGAGTTTTCCGTTGTTTTTAAGAGTAGAAAAAGTTTCCCAGTTTCCTTTAGCAGGTTTTGATCTGGAAACTTCCATCGTTTCTAAATTCAGATAAAAATCTGCTGCAATGGCTCTCTCCAGAAGAGGTTCCGCATAAATTGATCCTGAAAAATGATGGTGTAAATCGCCTCCTTTGGGCATTTGTTGAAAAAAAGCAGTAGAGAGTGCTTCATTGTTTCTGATTTTTTCTAAATAGCGTTCAGCTGATTGAGAAAAGCCGATTTGCGCTATAAAAAAACAGAAAAGTGTAATTATCCTCGTCATAGTCTAGGTTTAAATTACATGCAAATGTAATGGATTTTGAGGACATTTGAAAATGCGGCTTGAAATTGGCAAGAGCTTAACCGCAAAGAGAGAATTTTTTCGCATTTTTTGTCATTTCGACGAAGGAGAAATCGCACTAGTAACTCCACAATCAAAATCTGCCAATCTTTGTAGAGCTGCTAGTGCGATTTCTCCTTCGTCGAAATGACACGCTGGCGTAAAACAAAAGAATTAATTCGTTCTTAATATTGAAAATTGGCAGTTGTTTGGAAAGAAAAAAAAAGACGCACAACGTGCGTCTAAAATAAAACCTTAGAACCTCAGCAACTAAGAACCTCAGCAGCTAAAAAAAAACTTTGAACCTTTGCAACTCTGCAACTTTAAGAAAAAAGCACATCCCGAATTTCTTCCGTCTTATCAAAAACGCTTTTCGCAAAAGGGCAAAGCGGAATGATTTTTAGATTATTATTTCTGGCATAGTCTACGGTAGCCATAAGCAGTTTTTTGCCAACCCCTTTTCCGCTGAATTCTTCGTCGACTTCCGTATGATCGATGATGAATTTAGAATCCCCGGCCCAGGTATAGGTCATTTTTCCGGCTTCTTTTCCGTCTTCAAGTGCTTCAAAATGGCCTCTTTTTATATCGTTTATTTGTTGAATTTCCATGATTATTTATACTAATGAAGTTTCTATTTTAATTGTATTTACAAGTGTTTTATGAACCGGACAACTGTTTGCAATTTTCAAAATCCGCTGTTTTTGTGCATCGTCTACATTTCCGGTAATTAAGATTTTCGTCGAAAACAAAGAAACGGTATGTTCTTCATTTTTATCAAAATCAACCCAGATGGTAAGTTCTGAAACATCCCAGCCTTTGCGGTCAATGTACATTCGCAATGTAATTAAAGTGCAGGAAGCCAGGGATGAAGCGAGAAGTTCAAACGGACTAAAACCTAAATTTTTTCCGCCTATTTCCTGCGGTTCATCCGAAATAAGTGTATTGCCGGTTTTAGAGGTTATTTCGGTACGATATTTTCGGGTATCGATTGTTGCTTTAATAGTATCCATATTTATTTAATTCTTGGTTCAGGTAAAGGTACAAATTCGGTTTCACCCGGAACTTTCGGAAAAGTTTGTTCGGTCCAGTCTTTTTTTGCTTTTTCTATTAATTCTTTATCCGAAGAAACAAAATTCCAAAAGATAAAATGTTCTTCCGGGAAAGGCGTTCCTCCAAAAATATAAACGGTTGAATTGGCCGTAATTTCAAACTCACACAAAGTACTGTCGTTGGTAATCAGGATTTGCTTCGGATCGTAAACATGTTCGCCGCTTTTGATACTTCCTTCCAGAATATACAATCCGCTTTCGCCAAATAAATCTTTTCCGATGTTTATTTTTTGGGTGGTTTCGCTTTTAATTTCAATAAAATACAACGGACTATACACCGGAACGGGTGATTTTTTTCCAAAAGCTTCTCCGGCAATTAATTTATAAGAAACCCCGTTTTCTTCCCAATGCGGAATATCCTCTGCTTCCACATGTGCAAAATTCGGATCCATTTGCTCTAATTCTTTTGGTAGCGCTACCCAGATCTGTAATCCGTGAAGCATTTTATCAGAATGTCTTAAATATTCCGGCGTTCTTTCGGAATGTACGATTCCTTTTCCTGCGGTCATCCAGTTTACGGCTCCCGGTTTTATTTCTAATTCCGTTCCCAGACTGTCACGGTGCATGATGCTTCCTTCAAACAAAAAAGTTAAAGTGGAAAGTCCGATGTGCGGATGGGGCGGGACATCCATATTCTGGTACTGGTTTAAATGCGCCGGTCCCATATGATCAATAAATACAAAGGGCCCGACAGCTCTTTTTTCACGGAAGGGCAATAATCTCCCCACCATAAAATTGCCGATATTGGCGGCACGTTCTTCAATAATTAAGCTGATGTTTGACATGGTATGGTTTATTTGAGTTGAAAACAAAATTACAGTTGTAGTGGAAAGCTATAACTTAATTTAGATTAAGATTTCTTTATTCTTTTTGCCACAGATTTCGCAGATTATACGGATTAAAGTTTGCCACGAATTTCGCGAATTTTCACGAATTTTTATTTGACTTTACCTGAGAAATCTGTGTGAATCTTTTAATCTTTGGCTAATAGTCCGGTGTTTTATTAGCTGCTGATTATTATTATATTAGCCACAGATTTCGCGGATTATACGGATTAGAAAAGGTTGCCACGAATTTCACGAATTTTCACGAATTTTTATTTGACTTTATCTGAGAAATCTGTGAGAATCTTTTAATCTGTGGCTAAATTTTCGGTTTTGTATTAAAATTTCATTCGTTGTATCCTTACGGCATTTAATATGGCGAGTAAAGCCACTCCGACATCTGCAAAAACAGCTTCCCACATTGTTGCCAGGCCGCCGGCACCAAGAACGAGTACAACTGCTTTTACGACAAACGCGAGGCCAATATTCTGCCATACAATTTGTTTGGTTTTTTTACCAATATTGATCGCGGTATATATTTTTGTTGGCTGATCGTTCTGAATGACAATATCTGCCGTTTCTATAGTAGCGTCGCTTCCTAAACCACCCATCGCGATTCCGGCATGTGCGAGTGCGACAACAGGGGCGTCATTCACACCATCGCCCACAAAGGCAATTTTCAGGTTTTTGTTTTTTAGTTCAGTCACTTTGGCAACTTTATCTTCCGGCAGCAAATCGCCGTAAGCTTCATCAATATTTAATGCTTTGGCAACGGAATTTACAACAGCGGTTTTGTCTCCGGAAAGCATGACTGTTTTTACCTGTATGCGATGTAAACTTTGAATGGCATCCTTTGCATCTTCTTTGATTTCATCGGCTATGAGAAAATAACCGGCGTATTTCTGATTGATGGCAACAACGACTATTGTAAAAGGCGTATTGTCAATTTCGGAATCATAAGCAATGTTGAATTTCTTCAGTAATTTGGTATTTCCGGCCAGAATTTCGTTCCCGTCAATGGTACCTTTCAGGCCATGACCGGCAATTTCTTCAACAGCCGTAACAAGGCTGTTTTTCTCCGTTCCATTCGAATAGGCGATAATAGCGGTCCCGACAGGATGCGTTGATTTGGTTTCGAGTGCCGCCGTATATTGTATTAAATCTGCTTCGGAAACCCCAACAGCAACAACTTTCTGAACTTTAAAAACACCTTTGGTCAATGTTCCGGTTTTGTCCATTACAACGACCTGAATGGCCGCCATAATATCAAGAAAACTCGAACCTTTGAACAGGATTCCGTTTTTACTTGCAGCCCCGATTCCACCGAAATAACCCAGTGGAATAGAAATCACTAATGCACAAGGGCAGGAGATTACCAAAAACACCAGGGCGCGATACAGCCAGTCCCTGAAAATATAATGCTCCACAAAAAAGTAGGGAAGCAAACAAATCGCTATTGCGGAGTACACCACAATTGGTGTGTATATTTTTGCAAATTTACGGATGAATAATTCGGTTGGCGCTTTTTTGGCGGTAGCATCCTGAACCATTTCGAGAATTTTAGACAATTTACTGTCTTTGTATAAAGCAGTAACTTTAATTTCGGTTACGGAATTCAGATTGATCATTCCGGCCAGAACACTTTCGCCTTTGTTTTTAGTATCCGGTTTACTTTCTCCTGTTAAGGCTGCAGTATTAAAGGAAGCCGTTTCGGAAAGCAGTTCGCCGTCGAGACCTAATTTTTCTCCGGGTTTTAATTGAATGACAGCTCCAACCTGGGCATCTGCAGCCTTAATAATTTTGGTCTGGTTATTTTCAAGAATGGTCACTTCATCCGGACGCTGGTCCAATAACGTTTTGATGTTGGCTTTGGCACGTGTTACTGCCAGGGTCTGGAACGTTTCGCCAATGGCATAAAAAAGCATTACGGCCACTCCTTCGGGATATTCACCAATAGCAAAAGCTCCGACCGTGGCAATGCTCATCAGTAAAAATTCCGAAAAGAAAGATCCTTCTCTGGCACTTTCCAGCGCTTCTTTCAATACAGGAAAACCAACGGGTAAATAGGCAACTATATACCAGATTATCCGTACCCATCCTGTAAACCAGGTTTGCGGCATATAATTATCTAAAACAATTGCAATAATCAACAGTAGAAAACTGATTATTGCAGGGAGAAAAAGCTGAAAAGTAGTCTGATCTCCTATGGAATGGTCATGCCCGTCGTGATCATCATGTCCGTGATCGTGAGTTGAGCAACAACTGGCAGCTTTGTTTTTTTTGACTGCTGCATTTTGTTTGGTTTCGCAGCAGTCTGTATCGTCGCTATGTATCATAAATTTAAATTAATGGGTGTGCTCTCCACCGCCTTTTTGGGCAGATAAAAGGTAAAAAGCACCTTGTGTAACAATTTTGCTATTATCAGGGATTGAAGTTACAAATTTTATTTCGGTAAATCCCATATCTGTGGTGCCGGGAATCACCTCAATGGCTTTAAAATGTATTTCTTCGTTTTCCGCTGCAGATTTGGGTTTTGTTTCTTTTTCGGCCTGTTCGTCTTCTTTAATAAAAATAAAATATTTATCACCGTTTTTTACAATGGCAGCTTTTGGAAGCGCCTTTACGGTTGCATTATTGAGATTTATATTGGCAGAAACGTACATTCCGGAGATTAATCCTTTGGCATCATCGGGATTTATTTTGGCGTGAACGGCAACGGTTTTGCTTTCATTGGAAAAAGATTTATTGATACCGAATATTTTTCCTTTTATGGATTTATTGGATTGGTTGGTCAGTATAAAATCGACTTCCTGACCGATTGAAATCGAACCCAGATCTTTTTCATATACATTTAAATCCAGGTGCATCTGACTGTTATCGGTGACTTCAAATAATGGAATTCCGGTTTCTGCAAATGCTCCTTTGGCAATATTAATCTTTCCGATGTAGCCATTTATGGGTGATACAATCGGAATTAAGGCACTGTTGCTGCCAGGGCTGATATGAAGGGCCTGTAATTTGCTTTTTGCCGCTTGTGCTTTGGCCCTTTCTACCGCTAATTTTGCTTTTACTTCCTGAAATGTTTTTCGTGGATTTACATTTTCATCAGACAATGTTTTCTGACGGTTGTATTCCAATTGTAAATACTCAATATTAGCCGTGGCCGATTTATAATCTTCCAGCATTTCTACGACTTCCAGATTTTGAATGGTAGCCAGTACTTTGCCTTTGTTGACATAAGTGCCTTCCAGTACTAAAATGTCTTTGACGGTGCCGCCAAGCAGTGTCGCAATTTTGGCTGAATTTTGAGGCGGAACCGTCGTATAACCATTGGCTTTAATGATGGTATTGAGGTTTCGGTTTTCTACATTTCCAAACTGAATACCGACTGTTTTAAACTGTACAGCGGTTAAGGCTACTTCATTTTCTGATTCTTCTTCTTCGTGAATTTCTTCCGCTTTTTTTTCATTACAGGAAGTTAAAAACAAGAGGAAAAGGGCAACAGGGAAGAGCAGGAGGATGAAACGGTTGCTTGTATTTTTTATATTTTTCATGGATAATGAAGATTAGTTAGTAGAAATGGAAGGAAATTGTAATCGAATGGCGCTTTGATTGTACGTATGCATTGTTTCGGCATATTGTTTTTTTATGTCAATGGCCTGATTTAAAAAACTGATATACGTCCAATAGCTCATATCTCCATTGGCGTAGCTTTTCTGGGCTGTTGTAATAATTTGCTCCGCATATTGTAAACCTTCTTTTTGATAATAAGACAATCCTTTTTGTTGTTTTTCAAATTCATTTTGCAATTCCTGCATTTGTAACTCCAGCGAGAATTTGTCTTTCTCTAATTCCAATTCTGATTGTGTAATGTTTATGGCTGCAGCTTTCGCCTTTGCCGTATTCACGCCGCCAAATAACGGAATCTGCAAACCTGCCGTAAATCCCTGAAACAAGGATTTGGTATCAATGGTTTGTGCAAAGTAACCCAAGCCTACTTTAGGAGTTCGTTGTGCTTTATACACATTGGCTTCTTTCTGATAAACCGAAATTTGCTGCTGATGATAGTCTGCCACTAAGTTTTCTACCTTCGATTTATTGGAATCCGTTAGTATCGTAAATTGCAAAGAATTGGCAGCATCGGGAACTATGTTTTCCCTGGTTTGAACAAAATATTGCAGCTGTTTTTGATAAATAGTGAGATCATATTCTAATTGCTCTTTTTGGGTTTCAATTTCCTTCACTTTTGCCTTTGCACTAATGACTTCAATATTTCCACTTTCGCCAGTCTTAAAACGAAGCTCTGCATTTTTTAAAAACAAAGCGTAAACATCCAGTAATTCGGTGTTTAGTTTTTGAATAGAAAGTCCGTGGAGATATTGATAATAGGCTAATGTAACCGCCTTTTCAATTTCATATTCAGACATGGCTTTTCTTTTTTCGGCCAGTTTGACCAGTTCTTCCTGTAATTGCCGATTGGCTCTGGTGATTTTTCCAACGGGGAAATATTGCTGTACAGAAACATTACTGTCATAATCAACACTATTAAACTGTCCGCCCTGATATTGTACCTGCAAAGGATCTGCCTGAAAAGCGGTCTTTTTAAGTATCGTTTGTTTCTCTATTTCCTTATCGGCAATTTTTAAATTGAGATTATTGAATTTCGCCATTTCGATAGCTTTTTCTAATGTAACGGACTGCTTATTTTGGGCGAATGAGAAACTGCTTATAACTAATAGCATAAGTGTTACTATAGGTTTTATCATTTTTGATTTGATTTTAATTCTTTTTTCGGACAATAAGTAGAGTATAGGCAAAACAATCAGTGTCAGGAGGGTTGCTGAAAATAAGCCGCCAATGACAACAGTAGCCAATGGTTTCTGAACTTCGGCACCACCGCTTGTGGATAAAGCCATCGGCAGGAAACCCAAAGAGGCTACAGCCGCAGTCATCAAAACAGGGCGTAATCTTGTTTTTGTTCCAATTAAAACGCGTTGTAAGGCATTGTCAATTCCTTCCGATTTTAACTGATTGAAATACGAAATCAAAACAATTCCGTTAAGAACTGCGATTCCGAACAGCGCAATAAAACCAATTCCGGCCGAGATACTAAAAGGCATGCCGCGCAGCCACAAAGCAAATACACCTCCAATAGCTGAAAGTGGAATTGCGGTAAAAATTAATGCTGCCTGTTTGATGCTTTTGAAAGTGAAATAAAGCAGCACCAAAATTAAGCTCAGGGCAATAGGCAAAGCAATAGAAAGCCGTTTGTTGGCTTCGATAAGATTTTCAAACTGACCTCCGTATGTAACATAATAGCCTGCGGGAAGCTCGAATTTTTTGTCCAGTTTTTGCTGAATTTCCTCCACAACACTTTTTACATCACGTCCGCGAACATTTAATCCGATGGTGATCCGGCGTTTGCCATCTTCACGGCTTACCTGCACGGGACCCTGCTCATAGTCAATAGTTGCCACCTGCGAAAGAGGTACCTGCTGCCCATTGGGTAGCGGAATAAACAAATTACTGACATCATTAATATCATTTCGGTTTTCCTTATTCATGCGGACGACAATATCAAATCGTTTGTTTTCTTCATAGATTTTGCCCGCCGCTTCTCCCGCAAATGAGGAGCGTATGATTTTATTTAAATCTTCTATGTTTAAACCATACAGTGCAATTTTATCGTAATCGTACTTTATGGTAATCTGAGGCAATCCGGTTACTTTGTCGGCTTTTAAATCGCCAACGCCTTCAATTGTATTGATTTTCTGAATCAGTTCATTGGCCTTTCTTTCGAGAACGTCCAGATTATCGCCAAATATTTTAATCGCAATATCACTTCGGCTGCCTGTCATTAATTCGTTAAAACGCATCTGGATGGGCTGCGAAACTTCAATATTGGCACCCGGGATTTTTTCCATTTCGGCTTTCATCAGATGCGCCAGATCTTCCCAGTTATCAGCGCTCGTCCATTCTTTTTTGTCTTTGAGGACAATAATCAAATCGCCGCTTTCTATTGGCATCGGATCGGTTGGAATTTCCCCGCTTCCGATCTTAGTAACAATGGTTTGAATTTCCGGAAATTTGGCCTTCAGCATTTTTTCATACTGGGTTGTTGTTTTGATCATTTGAGATAAAGAACTCCCGGTCATGATGGTGGCATTGATAGACAAATCCCCTTCTTCAATGGTTGGAATAAATTCGCCTCCCATATTTTGAAAAATAACAATAGCGAAAACAAACAAAGACAAAGCAATTCCTAAAACTATCTTTTTAAAGCGTAATGATTTTTCTAAAAACGGAGTGTATATTTTTTCCAGCCAAGCCATCATTCGATCACTCAAATTGGTTTTATGTTCCGGATTTTTAGATAAAAATAAAGCACTCATCATCGGGATGTAGGTGAGCGAAAGAATAAAAGCACCAATTACCGCAAAGCCAACCGTCATAGCCATAGGTTTAAACATCTTTCCTTCGGTTCCAACCAGAGCCAAAATAGGGAGGTAGACGATTAAGATAATGATTTCTCCAAAGGCAGCACTATTCCGTATCTTGGATGCTGAAGCATATACTTCTTCATCCATTTCAGGCTGTGTTAATCTGGTTTTCCTTTTTAGCCTTTGCATATGATGCATCGTAGCTTCCACGATAATTACCGCACCATCCACAATGATTCCGAAATCAATGGCACCCAGGCTCATTAAGTTTCCGCTTACGCCAAAGGCATTCATTAAAATCACCGCAAAAAGCATGGCCAGCGGAATGACAGAGGCGACAATTAACCCAGCGCGAAGATTTCCGAGAAATAAAATCAGGACAAAAATTACGATTAAAGCCCCTTCAAGCAGGTTTTTGGTAACCGTTCCAATGGCATTATCAACCAGTTTGCTTCTGTCAATAAAGGCTTCGGCCACAACACCTTCGGGTAACATTTTGTTGATCTGAATCATTTTTTCTTTCACACGTTCAACAACGGCTTTCGAATTTTCTCCTTTGAGCATTAGCGTTAAGCCGCCCACGATTTCCCCTTTTCCATCTTTGGTGGTTGCCCCGAAACGAATGGCGTTTCCGGGCTGAACGGTGGCGACATCACGAATTAAAATAGGGGTGTCGTTTCGGTTTTTAACCACAATATTGCCAATATCCTTAATTCCGGAAGCCATACCGACACCACGGATGAAATAAGCAAATTCATCTTTTTCGATATAAGCCCCGCCGGTGTTCTGGTTGTTTTTTTCGAGAGCATCAAAGATTTCTGTGATGGTTACTCCGGAACTGTTTAAGCGGTTGGGATCGACGGCAATTTCGTATTGTTTGACACTTCCTCCCCAGGTACTTACTTCAGCAACACCTTTCACACCCTGTAACTGAGGCACAATGATCCAGTCCTGAATGGTTCTTAAACTGGTGGCATTGTATTTGTTTTCATAGCCTTTTTTGGCATACACATCGTATTGGTAGATTTCACCTAAACCGGTTGTAATTGGAGCTAATTCCGGTGTCCCGGCATATTTTGGAATGTTTTCCTCTGCTTGTTTTAACCGCTGAAAAACTTGTTCACGGGCCCAGTACGTATCTGCATTTTCTTCAAAAACAACAGTTACGACCGATAAGCCAAAACGGGAAATACTTCGGAGTTCTATGACTTTTGGAATTGTTTTTACGGCCTGTTCCAGCGGATATGTTATTAACTGTTCTACTTCCTGACTCGCCAGTGTTGGAGCAGTCGTTATAATTTGTACCTGATTGTTGGTAATATCAGGAAGAGCGTCTAACGGTAAATTTTTAAGCGAATAACTTCCCCAGGCGATAAGAATCAGGGTAAGTAAAAGTATAATGAATTTATTCTTTATACTGAATTGTATAATTTTATCGAGCATTTTTTGAATATAATGAATGAGAAATCAGACGGAATACGCCTGTTTTTTTGTGGTAAGTCCACAACATCCTGACCCGAAATTATCGGGGCATCATTATACGATCTGAGGCGGTTGCCAGATACTTCCGTAGAAATTGGAAGTAAGAATGGAATGGTAAGACGATAATGGTTTTTTAATGAGAGGAATACTTTCATCAAAAGACCACGTAATCACCGGAGTTGTATTGAGTACTTGCGCAGCACAACAGCTGCAGGTACAAAAAGGAGGACAAAGATCTGATTCCTTTTCGTGAGAGGTACTGTCAGTTTGCGATACCGTTTCGTTGGTATGCACAATGCCCTCACTTTGTAGGGAATCTGCGCACGGCAAAGACGATAGCACGATTAAATAAACTGATAATATGATGTTAATCCATTTCACGGAGGTAAAGATAAGGATAAATGTTTTAGGGCAAAATTATAATCCTGTTATTTAATAGATCAGATTTTTGTAAAGTTAAATCAGTTCAAAACGCAAAGTTTCGCTTTCTGTTCCATTTATAATAATCGATAATTCATGAATTCCGGTATGAAAAACACGGGTAGTAATGATCCGGAACGACTGATTCCTTTCAACTTTTACCAATTGGTGCGGCTGATAGGTTTTCTCGCTTATCTTGAAGACTTTTTTCGCCAGATGCCCTTTTGCTTTTTTGTAATAAACAGCATACTCCAAACGAACTGTTTTAGGTTCCTTGTTGAGGTTTTTTAAATGAAATTGAAACTGTAAAGCGTCCCCGGTTTTTACAATGGGCGTTTTGATTTCAAAAGCAGAAAGTTCAATATTCGAACTTTCTAAGCCATAATGACTCAGAATTTCAGGATGTCCCTGTTTAAGTAAAGTTCTGCAGCCATGTTTGATAATTCCGTCTGTTTCTTTACTCAAACCTTTCCATTTTTGGGCAATTTCCAGAACGGTCTGAGGATTGTCTTTGGCAATATCATTCAGGTTATTGGCAACGCTTCGGCGCACATATTCTGATGGATCATTTTTAAGATTTTCCAGGATGGGCAGAATATAGTCGGGATCTTTTTTTAAGTACGGAATTGCCATTGCCCACGGTAATCTCGGACGGCTTCCTTCACTGGCCAGTCTTCGTACGTGATGGTTTTGGTGCAGCGACCATTTTATCATTTCTTCGATCATTTTTTCTTTATATTTTAAAATGAAAGGACGGACGGCAAATTCACAGCTGATAAACTGCGTAATGGAAACAAAGGCTTTTACCGAAGTTTTGAAATCGTCCAGACCGTACATTTCTATATAATCAGCAAAGAAAATAAACGCCAGATTTCCCTCCGTAAATTTATTTTTTAGATTTTCAATGATTTTATCGATTAAAGAAACGGCTTCCGGAAAGTTTTCAGGCATGAATTGATGGAAAACTACTGTGGTATGTTTCATGCGGTCTTTCCATTCTTTTTGGGCAAAATCACCTTCATAAATAGTAGCGATGAATTTTTGTTTATTAAATGCAGGATGTACTTCGGCTACAGCCTGACCCAATTTTTCGTAAAAAGTAACCGAATAAATATCTTTAATTAATCCCATGATTTTGTTTGAATGAACTTCAAAGATATTTAATGTTCTTAATTCACAGTCAACAAAAAAGAAAAAATTTAAACGATTTGGAAATAGGAAAATGAAGCTTTATCGGACAGAAAACGAAATCTCTTATCGGTTAAAAAAAAGAAGTATTTGATGTGTTAAAAAAACTTTTCATTTGAGTTCAATTTTCAAATCCACAAAATATGTCCTACTTTAGCATCTCATAAAATTTTAAAAAATGATTAGCGAATTACAATTTCAAACTGAATTACAACTATTGATCAGCAATGCCATCAGGGAAGATGTTGGTACGGGCGATTACAGTTCGTTGGCTTGTATTCCGGAATCAGCGCACGGTCAGGCTAAATTATTGGTAAAAGATCAGGGAATTATTGCAGGTGTTACGCTTGCAAAAATGGTTTTTGAATATGTAGATCCTGCTTTAAAAATTAAAACATTTATAGAAGACGGTACACACGTAGAATATGGTGAGGTTGTTTTTGAAGTTTCTGGCAGCTCCCAATCTATTCTGAAAGCAGAAAGAGTCGTTCTGAATACAATGCAGCGTATGTCTGCCATTGCAACTAAAACAAACCAATATGTTCAGCTTTTAGAAGGAACCGGTGCCAAAATACTGGATACACGTAAAACGACTCCAAATTTCAGGGCTGCTGAAAAATGGGCGGTGAAAATAGGCGGAGGTGAAAATCATCGTTTTGCACTTTATGATATGGTGATGCTAAAAGACAATCATATTGATTTTGCAGGCGGAATTACACTTGCCATAAAGAAAACTAAGGAATATTTGAAATCCAATAATTTAGATTTGAAAATTATTGTGGAAGCCAGGAATTTAGATGAAATACGTGAAATTTTGCTCAGCGATGGTGTTCACAGAATCCTGATTGACAATTTCAATTACGAAGATACCAAAACTGCCGTACAATTAATCGGTACTAAATGTCAGACGGAATCTTCCGGAAATATCAACGAAAAAACCATCCGTGAATATGCGTTATGTGGGGTGAATTATATTTCATCCGGCGCTTTGACACACTCCGTTTACAACATGGATTTAAGTTTGAAGGCGTTTTAAAAAGAGTTATGAGTTTTGAGTTATAAGTTATGAATTGAAATTTAAAATTAAAGTCTAATAATCTACAGTCTAAAATCCAAAATCTAAAATAATAATTATGTCTAAAGAGATAGAAGACCGGATCGAAAAAATTCCGGTATTGCGCTCTGTAATTGGGATTTTCAAGAAAATAAAGTTGCCCTGGTTAGAAGGGTTTTCATTATACGATTTGCTGGAATTGTACACTTTAGGAATTCTGGAAGGTGCTTTTTCCTATCACGCCAGCGCGGTTTCATTCAGTTTTTTTATGGCGTTGTTCCCTTTTGCGTTATTTATTTTAAACTTAATTCCTTTTATTCCGATTGAAGGATTTCAGGCAGATTTCCTGCAGTTTGTACAACAGGGTGTTCCTCCAAATACCTACGATGCGATCAGTAAAATTATAAGCGATATTTTAAATAATAGTCACTCCGGTTTATTATCTTCCGGATTTTTGCTTTCTATTTTCTTGATGGCAAACGGTATTAACGGAATTTTGAGTGGCTTTGAATCGTCCAAACATGTGTTTGATAAAAGAGGTTTTTTCAGTCAGTATTTAGCAGCACTGGCCATTTCGCTTCTTATGACCATTATCCTGTTTGTAACAGTGGCAACAATTGTCGTTTTCGAGGTCTTTATTCAGAAAACAATCATTCAGGATGTGCTGAGTGACCGCATTCCGCTGATCATATTAGGGCGTTATGCCTTCGTTATATTAATGATTCTTATAACATCCTCAATATTATTACGTTATGGTACAAAACAGTATAATAAAGTGCCTTTTATCAGCATAGGTTCTGTTTTTACGACGATCCTAATTGTTATATCTTCGTTCTTTTTTGGGATTTGGGTTATAAAATTCTCAAAATATAACGAACTTTATGGTTCAATTGGGACATTATTAATTCTAATGTTTTATATTTGGATAAACTGTATGATTCTGCTTTTGGGGTTTGAACTGAATGCCACTGTCAGAAAATTAAAACAAAAAAATAAATAATATTATGAAAAATTGGATGTTAACAATTGGAGTGTTTTTTCTAACATTAGGCACTATTCAGAGTCAGAGTGTCATTGGAAAATGGAAAACAATTGACGACGAAACGGGTGAAGCGAAATCAATTGTAGAGGTTTACGAGAAATCAGGAAAAGTATATGGAAAGGTAGTAGAAATACTTCGTGCCGACCATAAAAAAGATATCTGTTCAAAATGCAGCGGAGCTGAAAAGAACAAACCAATTTTGGGGATGATTATTATTAACGGTCTTAAAAAAGACGGTGATGAATATAACGGAGGAAGTATTCTGGATCCTACAAATGGTAAAAAATACAAATGTTATATCACATTAGATTCTGCTGATAAACTAAAACTTCGCGGTTATGTTGGCGTGGCCATAATGGGCAGAACGCAATATTGGACAAGAGTAAAAAATTAATTTCTTTTTGATTCTTCAACATGCGAAAAGTAGTATCCATACTCGTATTCTTATTAGCATTGTCAAACAGTTTTGGACAATCTAAAAATACAGCATTACCCATAAGTCATCTAACCGGTGACTTTTATGTTTATAAAACATTTCACGATTATAAAGGAACCCTGATTTCTGCCAACGCCATGTATCTGGTTACAGATAAGGGCGTTGTGCTGTTTGATGCTCCCTGGGACGAAACGCAATTTCAACCCTTGTTAGACAGCATAAAAGCGAAACATCATAAAGATGTTATTATGTGTTTTGCAACGCATTCCCATGATGACAGAGCAGGAGGGATAGCATTCTACAGACAAAAAGGAATTAAAACCTATACCGGAAAACTCACGGATGAAATTTTAAAGAAAGAAAATAAGCCCAGAGCCGAATTTGTAATTCCGGACGACAGCATATTTACCGTAGGGCAATATAAGTTTGAAGTATATTACCCCGGAAAAGGACATGCGCCAGATAATATTGTGGCGTGGTTTGCTAAAGAAAAAGTACTTTATGGTGCTTGTTTTATAAAGAGTACCGAAGCAAAGGATCTTGGCTATCTGGGAGATTCTGATGTGAAGGAATGGGAAAAGTCAATTAAGAAAGTGCAGGCCAAATTTAAAAATCCAATATATATTATTCCGGGGCATGAAGGCTGGGAAAATACAGCATCGCTGAATCATACTTTAAAAATGGTGAAGGAATATAATATTTTAAAAGCTTCGGATAAAGGAGAGAAAAAGTAATTGGGGAATTCCTGTTATTGGAATTTCGGTAAATATTTTGGGTACTTACTGACGGAGTATTAACTTTGTCAGGAATCCGGTTCATTTTGTGTATTATTTATCGAAAGCGGTTCTTACAGGCAGTACAGAAAAATCCAAATCGAAAAGAATTAGTTTTTAATTATTTCGAAACTATAAAAAAGTCAATGTATTTTATTGAAGTTATTTTACCGCTTTCCCTAGCAAAAACCTTTACCTATCGCGTCTCTGAGGCTGAATTCCATTTTATAAAAAAAGGAATGAGAGTGGCGGTACCTTTTGGTAAGAGCAAAATGTATACGGCACTTGTTCTCGATATTCATGAAAATGCACCAACTTTATACGAAGCCAGAGAAATGCACCAGATTTTAGACGAAAAACCAATTGCTACAGAAATCCAGATAAAACACTGGCTTTGGGTAGCAAGCTATTATATGTGCGGTATTGGCGATGTGTATCGTGGCGCATTCCCAAGTGGATTGTTATTAGAAAGTGAAACTATTATTTCGCATAAAGCGGATGTTTCCGTAAACCAAAACGAACTTTCAGATGAAGAATTTTTGGTTTATGAAGCATTGCAGCAACAAAGTTCTCTTAAAGTTCAGGATATCATTGCGATTTTGAACAAGAAAAATATTTTCCCGATTCTTCAAAAAATGATTGCCAAAGGTATTATTGTTTTAGAAGAAGAAATAAAGGAAGGATACAAACCCAAACTGATTCGATATGTAAAATTGCATCCTAAATACGAAACAGATGAAGGTTTAGGACAGTTGTTGGAAGTACTTAAAAATGCCAATAAGCAAAAGGAAATAGTCCTGGCTTATTTTCAGTTGAGAGCTTCCGAAAAAAAGCCAATCACGGTGAAGAAAATTGTAGAAGCTTCGCAGTCTTCTTCAGCGGCTGTAAAAGCATTGGTAGACAAAGAAATTTTAGAAGAATATTTACTGCAGCACGACCGGGTTAATTTTGAAGGGAAAGCTTCAGAAAAGCTGTTACACTTAAGTGAAGCCCAGAAAAAGGCTTTTACTGAGATTAAAGAAAATCTTATAGATAAAGACGTTTGTCTGCTTCATGGTGTAACTTCAAGCGGAAAAACGGAGATTTATATCAAATTAATTGAAGAATATCTGGCTACCGGAAAACAAATCTTGTATTTGCTGCCGGAAATTGCACTGACTACACAGTTGGTCTCTCGTTTGCGACTTCATTTTGGAGATAAAATTGCTGTTTTTCATTCGAAATACAGTAATAATGAAAGAGTTGAGGTATGGAAACAAACACTCGAAAATGCGGATAAAGCCCAGATTATAATAGGGGCAAGGTCGGCATTGTTTCTGCCATTTGCCAATTTAGGTTTATTGATCGTAGATGAAGAGCACGAGCAGACTTTTAAGCAGGCAGATCCCGCACCACGATACCATGCCAGGGATTCAGCGGTAGTTTTGGCAAATTTTCATAATGCCAAAGTACTTTTAGGATCCGCAACACCAAGTATAGAAACGTACTTTAATACACAAACAGAGAAATACGGTTTGGTGTCGATTATGGAACGTTACAATAATGTCCGAATGCCCGAAATTGTTCTGGTTGATCTGAAAGACAAACATTTCAGAAAAAAAATGACCGGACATTTTAGTGACCTCCTGATCGAAGAAATTGCTGAAGCACTACAATTAGGCGAACAAGTGATTTTGTTTCAAAACAGACGTGGATATTCCCCTGTAATTGAATGCCTGACTTGTGGCCATGTTCCGCATTGTCAGCAGTGCGATGTGAGTCTGACTTTTCATAAGCATAAAAACCAATTGCGTTGCCACTATTGTGGTTATGCGATTGCAAAACCTACACACTGCCACAGCTGTTCCAGTATTGACCTGACGACAAAAGGCTTCGGGACAGAACAGATTGAGCAGGAATTACTGACTCTTTTTCCGAAAGCGAAAACCGGCAGAATGGATCAGGACACAACCCGTGGAAAGTTTGGTTTTGAAAAAATTATTGATTCGTTTAAAAATCGCGAAATAGATATTCTGGTAGGAACACAAATGTTAGCCAAAGGTCTGGATTTTGATAATGTGAGTCTCGTCGGAATCATGAATGCTGATAACATGCTGTATCATCCGGATTTCAGGGCTTTCGAGCGTAGTTTTCAGATGATGACACAGGTTGCGGGAAGGGCTGGAAGAGCTGAAAAACAAGGTAAAGTGGTGATCCAGACTTATAATCCCAATCATAATACCATTCAACAGGTAACAAACAATAATTATGCAGGTATGTATAAGGAGCAATTGTACGATCGCCAGATCTATAAATACCCTCCTTATTTCAGGATTATCAAACTGACTTTAAAACATCGTGATTTTGATAAACTCAAAGAAGGTTCCATGTGGCTGTATCAGGTGCTGAGCCAGAATCTGGCTATGCCGGTACTGGGGCCTGAAGAGCCGGCTATCAGTAGAATAAGAAATGAGTACATACGTACGATTTTGATTAAGATTCCTCAAAATCTGCCATTAGGGGGTACAAAAAAAACTATTCAGAAAATGTTGAATAGTTTTGAGGCCGTTGCTCAATACAGAGCTATAAAAGTGGTAATAAATGTCGATTTCTATTAATTAAGAAGAAGTAGAAAGAGCTTTTACAAGGTCTTCCTTTTTATTTCTGCTTAACGGAATTTTTGTAATACCAATTTCTGCAAATTTGCTGTTAAAGCGTTCTACCTTATCAATATTAATAATATAGGATTTGTGTACACGAATAAATTTATCTTTAGATAAATCATTTTCAAAAGATTTCATCGTAGAAAGTACCAGATTGCTGTCATCTTCGGTAACCACTCTTACATAATCTCCGAAAGCTTCTATCCATTTGATTTTTGCAGTGAAAATTTTAAGTTTTTTAAGGTTGCTTTTGATGAAAATATGTTCGCCTTCTTCTTCTTTTACCTCTTTTTTAAGTAAATGCATATCAACCGCTCTTTTAACGGAAGAGTTAAAACGATCAACAGCAATAGGCTTTTGAAGATAATCGGTAGCATCATAATCAAATGCTTTTAAGGCATATTCAGCTTTAGAAGTAATAAAAATGATCTGCGGTTTGGATTTTAGCCCGTCCAGGAAATCAAAACCATTGATAACGGGCATTTCTATATCAAGAAATATTAAGTCGATATTATTAAGAGAGATACAGCTTTTCGCTTCAATTGCGTTCGAAAAGTCACCAATCAAATGCAAGCCTGGGTGATTATTTACTAATTTTGCAATAATTGTCCTCTGTATAGAACTATCATCCACAACAACACAGTTTAGTTTCATAACATTTAAGTTTAGTATAAATTCAGGATAGCAGTAGTAAATATATTATTTTTTTAGAAAAAAAACTAAAATTGAAGTTTATTTTTCATTTTCCGGCGAATAAACGTAAAAAAGTGTTGCGGATATAAATATATTCACTACTTTTGCACCCAATTTTAACAAATAAATATTATATTTATGAATCATTATGAAACTGTTTTCATTTTAAATCCCGTTTTATCTGAGGTTCAGGTGAAGGAAACAGTAACGAAATTTGAAGAATTTCTTACTAGCAGAGGAGCTGAAATGGTATCAAAAGAGGATTGGGGCCTAAAAAAAATGGCTTACGAAATCCAAAACAAAAAAAGTGGTTTTTATCACTTGTTTGAGTACAAAGTAGCAGGAGAAGTCCTAATTGCTTTTGAGACTGAATTTAGACGTGACGAGAGAGTTATGCGTTTCCTGACTGTAAGTTTGGATAAACATGCAATTTCTTGGGCTGAAAGAAGAAGAGCCAAATTAAAATCTACTAAAGCTTAATTATTATGTCTACAATAGAGCAATCTGCAAAAGGAAAAAAAGACGGGGATATCAGATATCTTACGCCTTTAAATATTGAAACTAACAAAACTAAAAAGTATTGTCGTTTCAAAAAATCAGGAATCAAATATATCGATTATAAAGATGCTGATTTCTTATTGAAATTCGTTAATGAGCAAGGAAAAATTCTTCCTCGTCGTTTAACAGGAACTTCATTGAAATACCAAAGAAAAGTGTCTGTAGCTGTAAAAAGAGCGCGTCACTTAGCTTTAATGCCATACGTGGCCGATTTATTAAAATAATTTAAAAACTCAGTTGTTGGTTTCCCGTTAAAACGGAACCTAACTTCTCAAATATAAGGACAACAACATGGAACTTATTTTAAAACAAGACGTACAGAATCTAGGATTTAAAGATGATGTAGTATCTGTAAAAGCGGGTTACGGACGTAACTTTTTAATACCTCAGGGTTTTGCTGCTTTAGCAACTCCTTCTGCTAAAAAAGTTTTGGCTGAAAACCTAAAACAAAGAGCACACAAAGAAGCTAAAGTAGTTGGTGATGCAAAAGCATTAGCTGAAACTTTAAAAGCTCTTGAAATTAAACTTACTGCAAAAGCTGGTGGAGAGAAACTTTTTGGTTCTATCACAAACATCGACATTGCTGAAGCTTTAGAAAAATCCGGTAACGCTATTGATAGAAAATTCATCACTAGTGGTATCGTAAAACGTACTGGAAAATATACTGCAAACATCCGTTTACACAGAGATGTAATAGTTGAGTTACCTTACGAAATTATTGCAGAGAAATAACAGATTGTTAACTTTTTGTTAATAAAATATAAAAATCACTCCTTGGAGTGATTTTTTTTTGCCTAATTTTGAGTGAAATAACTCACTCAAAACCAAGAAAATGAAAAAAATCTTTGCATTATTGTTATGTGTCTTAGGTCTTACCGCCAGTATGGGGCAAACTACGACATCGAGTATTAAAGGTATAGTAAAAAGTTCGGGTAACGAACTTTTGCCGGGAGCGACTATTCAGGCAATTCATACTCCGACTGGTTCAAAATATTCTTCTCTCTCTAATGGAGATGGAAGATTTAATATTTTGAATATGAGAGTTGGCGGGCCATATAAAATCATTTTTACTTTTGTAGGGTACCAAAATCAGGAATATAATGATGTTTATCTTGATTTGGGAAAGGTATTTAATTTAGATGTTATTTTAGCAAATGAAAGCCAGGCTTTAGAAGAAGTCAAAGTAGTTTCTAAAAATAAAGTTTTTCAAAGCGGAAGAACCGGCGCCGAAACCACAATTGGCAGAAGAGAGCTGACTGCTTTACCTACTATTTCGAGATCAGCTGAAGATTTTACACGTTTAGAGCCAACGGCCAGCGGGGGTTCGTTTGGAGGAAGAAATGACCAGTACAATAATTATTCTTTAAATGGTGCTATTTTTAATAATCCATTTGGTTTGGATGCGGCAACTCCGGGTGGGCAAACAGGTTCCCAGCCAATTTCATTAGATGCAATTGATCAGATTCAGGTAGCAACCGCTCCTTACGATGTTACTTTGTCCGGTTTTACAGGAGCTTCTGTAAATGCGGTAACAAAGTCGGGGAGTAACGAATTTCATGGTACTGCCTATGTTTTTTACCGAAACCAGGATTTAACGGGGAGTAAAATAAAAGGAGAAAAAATATTTGTACCTTCTTTAGAACAAACCCAGGCCGGATTCAGTTTGGGAGCTCCAATTATTAAAGATAAATTATTCATTTTCGGAAATTTTGAAATTGATAAAAGAAGCGATTTGGGATCTAATTTCGTGGCCAATAATAATGATGGTGTTACCGGAATTAACGAATCCAGAGTATTGGAGTCTGATTTAATTGCAGTATCAAATGCCTTAGCGGGCCTAAAAGATGCCAATGGTAATAATTTTAATTATAATCCCGGCGCTTACCAGGGTTTTGTACACAATTCAAATTCTACAAAAGGAATTGTAAAAGTAGACTGGAATATTAATGACAATCATAAATTAGCTGTTATTTATAATTTTCTGGATGCTTCCAAAGATAAACCGGCACATCCGACAGCATTAGGGTTCAGGGGGCCAAATGCTTCAATTCTTCAGTTTCAGAATGCAGGATATCAGATTAACAATAAACTGAGTTCTTTTTTATTGGAGTTAAATTCAAAATTCAGCGAATCTGTTTCTAATAAACTGCAGGCCGGTTATACGTATTTCAATGATTTCAGGGATCCTTTTTCATCTCCCGCTCCGGTGATTAATATACAGGACGGTGCCGGATCAAATTATATCATTGCAGGGCATGAGCCATTTTCCATCAATAACACACTGAAGCAGAAAGTAATTCAGATTACCGATAATCTGAATTATACTGTAGGCAGCCATGCCTTTACTTTTGGGACTTCTTTTGAAAAATTTAATTTCGAAAATTCCTTTAATTTAGCGGGTTACGATAAGTTTCGTGCTAATACAGATCCGGTTCCTTATTACGGAACTTTTAGACCTTATGCAAGTGTAGCGGACTTTTTAGCAGATGCGGCTTTGCCATTTGCATCCAGTTCCGTAGCCCAGAATATGCAGAATGCGATTGATACGTATAACTCGAAAAATAATTATGCTGTTGGTGCCGATAATGGTTGGAAGCTGGCAGAGTTAAATGTAGGCCAATGGGCTTTTTATGCTCAGGATGACTGGAGTGTTACCGATAATTTCAAGTTGTCATTTGGTTTAAGAGCAGATAAACCCTTGTACTTTAATACGTCAGATTTAATTCAGAAATATATTGATACGAATAATGGCGGATCGAAAAGAAATAATAATATAGATTATTTTGATCCTGAAACAGGAAAAGCCGTAAAATTAATTTCTACTGACCTGCCAAGCGATAAAATTTTGTGGTCACCAAGAATTGGTTTTAACTGGGATGCCAGTGGTAATGAAACATCACAGCTTCGAGGCGGATCCGGAGTTTTTACGGGCAGGATTCCTTTTGTTTGGTTAGGTAATCAGGTAAGTGGTGCCGATGACAGTTTTTTTCAGATTATGGATCCGGATTATAAATGGCCGCAAGTGTGGAGAACCAGTTTAGGATATGATCATAAATTTGAAAGTAATTATATTTTGACTATTGATATGTCTTATAACAAAGATATTAATGGCGTTCATGTGCAAAACTGGGGTTTAAAAGATCCAACGGGAACTTTGGGAGGTGTAGACGGCAGATTGATCTATACTGCTGCTGATAAAGGCGCAAATAATGCCTATGTGATGACTAACTCAGATAAAGGATTTGCTTTTAATAGTTCCGTTAAAATCCAGAAAACTTTTGAAAATGGTTTGTATGCGAGTTTAGCTTATAATTATTTAGTGTCTAAAGATGTGAATTCTATCGAAGCTGAAATTACCGGAGATGCCTTTGCCTTTAATCCTGCTTTGGGTAATGTAAATAAAGATGTACTTTCTAACTCTAAATACGGAGACAATAACCGTTTCATTGGTGTGGGGTCAAAGAAATGGAAATACGGGAACGATAAGTGGTCTACGACAATTTCTACTTTCTTCGAATATGCCAGAGGAGGTCGTTTTAGTTATACTTATGGAGGTGACATCAATAATGACGGATCGGCGGTAAATGACTTAATCTATGTGCCTACAGCAGCCGAAATCGGACAAATGACGTTTACAGGAGGAGTGGCACAAGGTGATGCTTTTAATAAATTTATTGAACAGGATGATTATTTAAGAGACAGAAGAGGTCAGTATGCAGAGCGTTACGGGGCAATTTCTCCGTGGAGAGGAAAATGGGACTTAAAACTTTTACAGGATTATAATTTCAAGTTTTCATCTGCTTCAGAAAAAAAGAATACCATACAGTTTAGTATTGATATTTTAAATGTTGGAAACTTGTTAAATTCTGACTGGGGAGTTGTTCAGGTTCCTACCAGTGTACAGCCAATTGGAGTTACGGTTGTTGGAAATACGCCAACGTATACCTTTACCAATACACAGACACAAACCTTTAGTTATGATGCCAGTCTGAATTCAAGATGGCAAATGCAATTTGGTATCAGATATATTTTCTAATCGAATAAAGATATTGTAAATTTGCCCCCTCATTTGAGGGGGCTTTTTTTGTTTAAAAATGTAGATACTTATAAAGCTGTACAAAGGTTTAATTTGAAAAAATAATAATGAAATACGCAAGATTAACAAAAGAGCAATTTGACGAATTGCATGCAGAATTTTCCAGTTTTTTGGCAACGCAGGCAATTGACAAAGCAGAGTGGGATTCCATAAAAGAAAATAAACCCGAAGTAGCAGAGCAGGAACTGGACATTTTTTCAGATTTGATCTGGGAAGGTGTTTTGTCCAGAGCTGAGTTTTTGGAACATTTTTCTAAAAACCATATTTTCTTATTTCAATGTTTTGATAGTCATGTGCAGTCTATCGTTTTAAAATCATTGGTTCCTGAAACTGATTTTCTGACGCAGGAAGGTTTGCAGTGGCTGAGCGATAATATGTTTACAGAGAACATAGAAATGAAGGTCGGAAAAAAAGTATTTACTGAAGATCGTAATATATCTATTTTTGAATTAATTCAGCAGGGTGCTTTTTTAAGTGACGGACAATTATTCAAACAAATCAATACGATTATTGAATCTTGATAATTTAGAAACTATTAAATTGAAAAAGGTAAATGATTGGTGTTAAATTATTTACCTTTTTTTAGTGTTTTAACTTTTGTTTAATCTTTTTTATTTTTTTTTACCCGTATTTCTACGTGTTTTTTTCGAATAGCTAATCATTTTAACTTTTTCATTAATTCTGTAAGTTTTACTTTTCAAATACTGCTTTTGTGTTAATAAAAATAGTTTTCAAAATGCTTAAAAGTAGTACTAAACCTACTTTTTATATATTTCACAAAAAATAGTTAAAAAAAATGTGATATATGTAACTGCTTCATTTTAAGCTTAAAATATCAGTAATTCCTGTGCTTGAGCTGTTTTTTTTCTTTTTAAAATTTAAGCCAATCCAAAAAAACAACAATTTTAGGTTTGTTTTGTATTTTAAATTTAACTAATTTTAGTAAAAGAAAGTTAAACAAAATGGTTTTTAGGTTTTTCTATAAACATTTATAAAGGAAGTAATTTTTTACAGCCTTTTTTCAAAATATAATGAAACCTTTTTTTTGATTTTCCTTCTATAATTTTTAAAGTTAAAATTTTTTACTAACTTAATTAAGTTGCTTATGGAATTGACAAATACTCTCTTTATCAAATTTGTTTTAAGTGTCCTAATCATTTTAGCTTTAAATCTTTTAATTTTCAAAAAACTGAAATTTATTCCCAAATTGAATTTTAGTTTAGCAACAAATTTGTTTTATAAATTCCAACATTATATTAAATTTTCATTTTTGCTGCCAAAACCCAGTCATTAGTTTTGGTAATAAAATGCATTGCTATGTTCTAATTTTAAATTCATTGATATAAAATCATGGTTTCAATTTTTTAGAATTTATTTCTAATCAAACCAATTAACAGATTGACTAATCAACTTTCTATTAATATTGAATCATTCTTATGTATCAATCCATAGAATCTCCCCAATTCTATTTGGCTTAATAAAATTTTCTTTTCTGAAAATTTGCACTACAACAAATCACTCCGTCCGGAAAATTGATTCAGGTCAATGTTCCTCAAAATTTTTGAGTTATTTTTTTATTCAAAGTGAATAAAAAGACTCTTAGTGTTTCATTGTATAACTATTACATAATTATTTTTTTTTAAAGGAAATCTAATTTAAGTTTTGCTTGTTAGGTTTTAAGTTTAACTCTAATCTATTGATTATTAACGTTTTTTAAATTGCCTGAGTATACGTACTTATGGCAGCAGGTATTTTATTGTCCATTTTCTAATCTTCCAAATTATGAAAAAAATCTTTACTTTTTGTAATCTCATTCCAAAGAAGAGATTATTCGGACTATTATTTTTATTCCTATTATGTACTAATGCATTTTCGCAAACAGTTTGTCGGCCTGTGTCCCAAACGAATAGCCAGGGTGGATTATTATGTGTAGGATTAGATATAGATAGTCCCGCCAGTGCCTACGACAATGACGCAGGCCTGACTACTTATGCAACCCTGACAAACGCTGTTGGGGTCGGGTGTTTTGTCCAGGAGACATTAACACTGAATCAGACGGCAAAAGCCGGAGATCAAATTGTACTTTATCTGGGTACAGGAAATGGTTTACTTGATGTTGGATTATTATCTAATGCCACTATTCAGGCTAAACTTTCGGGAACAAATGTAGGTCCAAGTGTGGCATTAAACAGCCCGCTTTTAAACTTAAGTTTGTTATCCGGTAACTCAATTGCAGCAGTTCGATTTACTGTTACAGCTGATACGAATCAGATACAGGTGCAAGTAGGCGGGCTTTTAAGCCTTTTGGTAAGTTTAAGAATTTATGATGTTCGTTTAGATTTTGCAAAACCAACTGTATCAGGAGGTTTAAGTCAAACTATTTGTTCCGGAAATTTTACTACTTTAACTGCCACTCCTGCAGCAGGCACTTCGCTGTCATGGTATAGTTCTGCAACTTCGACCACTCCTTTGATAACTGCTAATAGTTATCAAACACCTGTTTTAACGACAGCTACCACTTATTATATAGGTGTAACCAGAGCCGCCGGCTGTGAAGGCAGTGAACGTGTACCACTTGTGGTTAATGTTTCTAATCCTGTTGCTCCGGTTATCAGTACAGTAGGAACCGCAATATGTTCTACAGGAGCTACACAGCAAACTACTTTGTCTGTAATTAATCCTATTCCAGGTACCACTTACAATTGGTATTCTGTAAATAGTGGAGGAACGATTTTAGCCTCCGGTGATACATACGCTCCAACAGTACCTGTTGGTACTACTAATTACTTTGTAGAAGCAGCAATTGGTTCCTGCGTAAGTCCGGCAAGAACTCAGGTGGTTGTAACATCAAATCCTGTACCGGCACTACCAACAGTTCTGACACAAAGTGTTACGATACAATCAGGTCAGAATGCCACATTAACTGCTGCCGCTACCGGAGCAGGCGTTACTTTAAACTGGTATGATGTTGCCACCGGCGGAACTGCGCTTCTGACTAATTCGGCAACATTTACAACACCTATATTAATTGCTACTAAGACCTATTATGTAGAAGCCCAAAGCGCAGCCGGAGGTTGTGCAAGTGCTTCTAGAGTACCGGTAACGGTAACAGTTGTCAGCAATCCTTTGGGAACATGTTTAGAAGCGAATAGTCAGCAAACCAATTTTAATGGTCTTTGTTTATTATGTGGTTCGACAAACCCTAATAATTCAGTTGACGGAAATCCGGCAACTGCAGCAAGGCTTACCATTCCTGTTGGTTTAATTAACGGATATGCCCAGCAAACACTCCAATTTAATAATCCCGGCAGAGCAGGGGATATTGTTGACGTAGAACTGGAAGTTCCGGGAGGGATTCTGGATCTAAGTGTATTAAATTACATCAGTTTAGCAACTTACAATGGAGCAACTTTTAATAATGACAGAGTTTCGATTAATAATATAGTTGATATTGTATTATTAGGTGGAAACCGTTTTAGAGCCAGTGTTGTTGCAGGTGCCGCTTTTGATCGTGTTGAAGTGCGATTGGGCGGTCTGGTTTCAGCCGTAACAAGCTTAGATATTTATCAGGCTGCTTACCGATATAAAGCTCCTGCCATTACAGGTACTACAACAATTTGTAATGGACAGACCACTACACTGACAGCCACGCTAGGTGCGGGTGAAACAGTTGAATGGTACAGTGCAGCAACCGGCGGCGTCCCATTAGTAAATACAGCGTCGTATACAACACCGCCTTTAAATGCCGATACCACTTATTATGTAGCCATTACCAGAAATGGTTGTCTAAACAGTGAGCGTAATCCTGTATCGGTAATAGTGCAAAGCCCTATATCTCCAACGATTACGGCTGTTCCAACAACAATTTGCAGCGGACAGACTGCTGACTTAAGTATTCAGGCACCGGTTCCGGGTACAGTTTACAATTGGTTCGATGCAAATATAGGAGGGAACTTAGTGTTTACAGGAACTTCTTTTACTACACCTGCCTTAACAGCCGACATTACTTATTTTGTTGAAGCTTCAATAGGAAGTTGTACAGCTGACCGTAGTCCCTTCAACCTTATTGTAAATCCATTACCAGCAGTTCCGGTACCATTATCATCGAATGTGGTTATTCAGTCTGGTCAGAATGTAATGTTAGGCATTTCAAATCCTGATCCCGGAATATCTTATGTTTGGTACGATGTTCCAACAGGAGGAACTGCTTTAGCAACTAATACAAGTACTTATACGCCAACTCCGGCTTTAACGGCAAATAAAACATTTTATGTGGAAGCTACAGATATAACTACAGGTTGTGTAAGTAGTTCGAGAGCAGTAATTGATGTTGTAGTAATTAATACGATTAGTAATTGCTTGCAGGCTAATTCGCAGGTTACCACTTTAGATCCGGGGCTTTTATGTGTTGGATGTGGAGCAACCAATCCGGGTGGTTCTGTTGACGGAAATATAAATACAGCCGCTACTCTTACCATACCAATTGGAGTACTGGGAAGTTATATTCAGCAAACCTTAACTTTCGCTTCAGCAGGTGAGGCCGGAGATATTATAGACGTCGAATTGGAAGTTCCGGGTGGACTTCTTGATATAAGTGCTTTATCTTATATTACTTTGGCAACCTATAACGGAGTGACTTATAATAATGACAGAGTTGCCATTAATAATAATTTATTGAATGTACAATTATTATCAGGAAACCGATTCAAAGCTAGTTTTACTACAGCTGCAGTCTTTGACAGAGTGGAAGTTCGTTTAGGCGGTGTAGCAACATTATTGACTAGTGTGAATATTTATGGCGCTTCTTACAGATATCCAAATGCGGTAATAACCGGAGCCACAACAATTTGTGCAGGAGATGTAGCTTTATTAACCGCTACTTCAACAGGAACAGAAACGTTTACCTGGTACGATTCACCAACAGGAGGAAGTATAGTGGCTGTTAATCCAACACTTCCGTTAAGTAGTACTACAACCTATTATGTAGAATCAGCGCGTGGTGCCTGTATCAATAGTGTTCGTCAGCCTGTTACAATAACTGTAAATCCGTTAGCAACTCCTGCCGATGTGGTTATAACAAGCCCTCTGGAAGCTTCCTGCTCCGGAGCTGTTGTATTGGCTCCGACCTCTGCCTTAACGGGAGCTCAATTTAGATATTATACCAATCAGAATAAAGATCAGGAAATTATAACAGGATCTGTTGTAGCAACCCAGCCAGGAGTAACTTTTGTAAAAGATGTTACAACTGGTGCTCTTACGGTTTCGGGTCTTACTGCTTTAGGAGCTCCCTACAATTATTATGTTTCTGTTACTAACGGAATTACCTGTGAGAATGCCATTAATACTTTAAAACAAGTAAGCGTTACCATTCCTACAGTGACACCTTTAGCAGTAACGACACCTTTGCCGGCAGGTTGCGGAAGTGTAAACTTACGAGATGCCATCATAGGTTTTGACACAACAGGAAATACAACCTATACTTTTTATGATGCAGCAGATAATATTATAACCGAAAATGCAGCAGGAAATATAACAGCAAGTGGTGTTTATTCAATTCAAGCTCAAGGTAACGGTGTGACATGTCCATCTGTTAAATTACCAGTAACAGTTACCGTTAATCCGTTGCCAAGTTTGGTTGTAACTCCATCTGTTTCAGTAAATGCAGGTTCCGATGTAACCTTATCTGCAACATCAGACGGCACATTAACCTGGTTTGATCCTCAGGGGAATACTTTGGCAGGACCACCGTATACAACAGGTGTATTGAATACACCGGGAGTCTATACGTATACAGTGGTGGCCAGTAATGCTAATTGTTCGGTTACAGGAACTGTTTCTGTGAATGTTATAGATCCGGGTGTCTGTCCATTACTGTCGGAAAGAGTGTATGCTACAGGACAAACCCAGGGCTCAATTATAACAGGAGGAGTTACGAACCCTACTGCAGCTGTAGATGGTAATCCGCAAACTTTTTCCACCATTACCACAGGAGTTGGACTTTTGGGTGTAGGAACAACGTGGCAAAATCTGACATGGCCTGCCAATATTGTCAAAGGAACTCCGGTAACCATAAAATTAGGATCAGAATATAGTCTTTTAGCGGTAGGACAAGATCTGTCCATTATTGGAACTAAAAGCGGGATTGATATCGGAACGATGCAATCTATTTCAGGATCATTAGTGAATTTGATATCAGGAGATAATTCATTCGAATATACTTTTGTTCCATCAAATACTTCAGGACCTCAGGATTATGACGGAATAAGAATTCAGTCCGCATCACTTTTAAGTGTTGCTCAGAATACAAAAGTATTTGATGCTTATTATACCAGACCAGTAGCTACAGTAACCTGTACTCCGGGGGATATACAAGACATCTATTATGGAGCTACAGATTTAGGTCTTCCGATCGGGGCTTTAACTGCCACTGTGGGGGTTAGTGATGCTTTAAATGTCGCGGATAATGATATCACCACTTTTGCAACAATGTATAGCGGAGTTGGTGCTCTTGCTGCTGCAGATTTAACAGTAGCATTTAAAACACCATCAATCGTGAGCGATACCTTAAGAATTGTGGTTTCAAAACCAGGAGTTCTTTTAGATGTTAATTTGCTAACAGGATTCAGTATTCAACGTTATTTAGGTAATGTTGCAGTTGGGGCTCCAATTCAGAATACAAGTACGTTGTTAAGTGTAAGATTGCTGCCGGGAAATACGATGTCTATGGTACTTGTATCTTCTCAACCAGAACCTTATGATCGAGTTCGCATTCGTTTTGGCGGAGTTGCAGGAGTATTAGAATTCCTTAGAGTTCATACCGTTGAACGTGTAGCCAATACAAAAGTAATAGGAGGAGACCTTAATAATAAAGTAATAGTCTGTCCGGGAAGTCCTGTCACGCTCCAGATACCGGCTGATGCCTGTTCAACCTACACATGGTACGACTCGCCTGTTGGAGGAAATGTTGTCGCTAATGGTATTACGTATACAGTACCAGCTACATTGGCAGCAGGAATTTACAAATATTATGTACAGCCGGTACGTTACGGCTGTGAGGCATTAGCAAGAGGAGAAGTAACTGTAGAAGTAAAAGCTTCAGCTCCGGTAAATGCTTTAACAGATATTACCTTAAATGGAGGAACGGCTACTTCAGTTTGTTCACCAACCGGTACTATAACATTAGCAACAAGCCTGAGTGGAACTCCGGCATTGACAAATCCAATATACTATTGGTATAGTTTTGACGGAACAACAAGTCAGTTAATTCCGGGAGAAACTACTTCTCAATTGATTGTAAATGGTTTAACACCGGGCACCTATACGTATTATGTTGGAGTAAGCTCTACTGAATTTTGTGAAACTGCAGCCACAGACAGAAAACAGATTACACTGACAATTTTACCTCCTTCAGGAACAAATGATATTTCAGTTGCTGATATCGCTGTATGTCACAACGTACCTGGAGTACTAACACCAACAGCAACTACGCTGACTAATCCGGTATTTACCTGGTATTTTGATGCCAATAAAACCCAGCCTATAACAAATGGCCTTGTGGTAAGCGGAGTGACTTATGCGATAAGCGGTACAGGTGTTTTAACAGTAACAGGTTTAACACGTGCAGTAAGTCCAATTACTTATTTTGTTGCAGTGGCAAGTGATGTCACTTGTGAGAATATTGCAGGAACACTTCAATCAGCAACCATAATTGTAAATGACCCTGCCACGCCGACAACAACAGATACGACACAAGATTTCTGTTTGGTAGATGCACCGACTTTTGCCAGCATTCAGACCAATGAGACAAATGTGGTTTGGTATAGTATTGCGAACGGCGGAGCTCCCATTCCTGCGACAACAGCTTTGACTAGCGGTACTTATTACGCTGCCTTATTGGATGCTGCCACAGGATGTGAAAGTTCAGTTCGTCTATTGGTAACTATTTCAGTAACCGATCCGGCAGCTCCAACTACAACAGATACAACACAAGACTTCTGTTTGGTAAATGCACCAACTTTTGCGAGCATTCAGACCAATCAGCCAAATGTGGTTTGGTACAGTGCTTCGAACGGCGGAGTTCCAATTCCTGCCACCACAGCTTTGACCAGTGGTACTTATTATGCTTCTTTATTAGATGCTGCCACAGGATGTGAAAGTTCAGTTCGTCTATTGGTAACTATTTCCGTAACCGATCCAGTAACTCCAACGACCACAGATACGACACAAGATTTCTGTTTGGTAAATGCTCCAACCTTTGCAAGCATTCAGACCAATCAGCCAAATGTGGTTTGGTACAGTACTGCAAACGGCGGGGCTCCAATTCCTGCCACGACAGCTTTGACAAGTGGTACTTATTATGCTTCTTTATTAGATGCAGCCACAGGATGTGAAAGTTCCATAAGATTGGCCGTTACGATTTCAGTAACCGATCCGGCGACTCCAACGACCACAGATACCACACAAGACTTCTGTTTGGTAAATGCACCAACTTTTGCAAGTATTCAGACCAATCAGCCTAATGTGGTTTGGTACAGTGCTGCAAACGGCGGAGCCCCAATTCCTGCTACGACAGCTTTGACCAGTGGCACTTATTACGCTGCTCTGTCAGATGCCGTAACCGGATGTGAAAGTTCAGTAAGATTAGCTGTTACTATTTCAGTAACCGACCCGGCCACGCCAACAACAACAGATACAACGCAAGATTTCTGTTTGGTAAATGCACCGACTTTTGCGAGTATTCAGACCAATCAGCCAAATGTGGTTTGGTATAGTGCTGCAAACGGTGGAGCTCCAATTCCTGCCACGACAGCTTTGACCAGTGGTACTTATTACGCTGCTTTATTGGATGCTGCCACAGGATGTGAAAGTTCAGTAAGATTAGCTGTTACTATTTCAGTAACCGACCCGGCCACGCCAACAACAACAGATACAACGCAAGATTTCTGTTTGGTAAATGCACCGACTTTTGCTAGCATTCAGACCAATCAGCCAAATGTGGTTTGGTACAGTGCTTCGAACGGCGGAGCTCCAATTCCTGCGACAACAGCTTTGACTAGTGGTACTTATTACGCTGCTTTATTGGATGCGGCCACAGGATGTGAAAGCTCAGTTCGTTTATTGGTTACAATTTCAGTAACCGATCCGGCCACACCAACAACAATAGATTCAACACAAGATTTCTGTTTGGTAGATGCACCAACTTTTGCGAGCATTCAGACCAACCAGCCAAATGTGGTTTGGTACAGTGCTTCGAACGGCGGAACTCCAATTCCAGCCACCACAGCTTTGACCAGCGGTACTTATTACGCTGCTTTATTAGATGCTGCAACAGGATGTGAAAGCTCAGTTCGCCTAATGGTTACAATTTCAATAACCGATCCGGCCACTCCAACGACCACAGATACAACACAAGACTTCTGTTTGGCAAATGCACCAACTTTTGCGAGCATTCAGACCAATCAGTCTAATGTGGTTTGGTACAGTGCTTCGAACGGCGGAGCTCCAATTCCTGCGACAACAGCTTTGACTAGTGGTACTTATTACGCTGCTTTATTGGATGCGGCCACAGGATGTGAAAGCTCAGCTCGTCTATTGGTAACTATTTCAGTAACTGATCCGGCGATACCAACGACCACAGATACAACACAAGACTTCTGTTTGGCAAATGCACCAACTTTTGCGAGCATTCAGACCAACCAGCCAAATGTGGTTTGGTATAGTGCTTCAACAGGTGGAACAGCGATTCCTGCCACAACAGCTTTGACCAGTGGTGTTTATTACGCTGCCTTGTTAGATGCTGCAACCGGATGTGAAAGTTCAGTAAGATTAGCTGTTACTATTTCAGTAACTGATCCGGCGACACCAACTACCACAGATACAACACAAGATTTCTGTTTAATAGATGCACCAACTTTTGCGAGCATTCAGACCAATCAGCCAAATGTGGTTTGGTACAGTGCTTCGAACGGCGGAGCTCCAATTCCTGCCACGACAGCTTTGACCAGCGGTACTTATTATGCTGCTTTATTGGATGCTGCCACAGGATGTGAAAGTTCAGTAAGATTAGCTGTTACTATTTCAGTAACTGATCCGGCGACACCAACGACCACAGATACAACACAAGATTTCTGTTTGGTAAATGCACCAACTTTTGCGAGCATTCAGACCAATCAGCCAAATGTGGTTTGGTACAGTGCTTCGAACGGCGGAGCTCCAATTCCTGCCACGACAGCCTTGACTAGTGGTACTTATTACACTGCTTTATTGGATGCCGCCACAGGATGTGAAAGTTCCATAAGATTGGCTGTTACAATTTCAGTAACTGATCCAGCGACACCAACAACCACAGATTCAACACAAGATTTCTGTTTGGTAGATGCACCAACTTTTGCGAGCATTCAGACCAATCAGCCTAATGTCGTTTGGTACAGTGCTGCAAACGGCGGAACAGCAATTCCAGCCACAACAGCTTTGACTAGTGGTACTTATTACGCTGCTTTATTGGATGCTGCCACAGGATGTGAAAGTTCAGTTCGTCTATTGGTAACTATTTCAGTAACCGATCCTGCGACACCAACAACCACAGATGATACACAAAGTTTCTGTGTGGTAGATGCACCAACTTTTGCGAGCATTCAGACCAATCAGCCAAATGTGGTATGGTATAGTGCTTCAACAGGTGGAACAGCAATTCCTGCCACAACAGCTTTGACCAGCGGTGTTTATTACGCTGCTCTATTAGATGCTGTAACAGGATGTGAAAGCTCAATTCGCCTAATGGTTACAATTTCAGTAACTGATCCGGAGACTCCAACGACCACAGATTCAACACAAGACTTCTGTTTGGTAAATGCACCAACTTTTGCAAGCATTCAGACCAATCAGCCTAATGTGGTTTGGTACAGTGCTGCAAACGGTGGAGCTCCAATTCCTGCGACAACAGCTTTGACTAGCGGTACTTATTACGCTGCTTTATTGGATGCCGCCACAGGATGTGAAAGTTTCATAAGATTGGCTGTTACCATTTCAGTAACTGATCCGGCGACACCAACAACCACAGATTCAACACAAGATTTCTGTTTGGTAGATGCACCAACTTTTGCGAGCATTCAGACCAATCAGCCTAATGTCGTTTGGTACAGTGCTGCAAACGGCGGAACAGCAATTCTTTCTACAACAGCTTTGACTAGTGGTACTTATTACGCTGCTTTATCGGATGCTGCCACAGGATGTGAAAGTTCAGCTCGTCTATTGGTTACAATTTTAGTAACCGATCCGGCAACGCCAACTACCACAGATACCACACAAGACTTTTGTTCGGTAAATGCACCAACTTTTGCAAGTATTCAGACCAATCAGCCTAATGTGGTTTGGTATAGTACTGCTACAGGCGGAACAGCGATTCCTGCCACGACAGCCTTGACTAGTGGTGTTTATTACGCTGCATTGTTAGATGCTGCAACCGGATGTCAAAGTTCAGTTCGCCTATTGGTAACTATTTCAGTAAATGATCCGGCAACGCCAACAACTACAGATGATACACAAAGTTTCTGTATAACAGCTGCGCCAACAGTTGCAAATATTCAGGTAAATGAACCAAATGTAGTTTGGTACAGTACTCCAACAGGCGGTACAGTAATTGCTTCCAATACGCCATTAGTAAATGGTACGTATTACGGTGCTATATCAAATCCAACGACAGGTTGCGAAAGTGTTACAAGATTGCAGGTCATAATTACAATTGACAACACTACAGCAACACCAACTACAAATTCAGCAACTCAAAACTTCTGTTCGGTAAATGCGCCAACAGTTGCTAATATCCAGGTAAATGAAGGAAATGTAGTTTGGTACAGTACTTCAACAGGTGGAACTGCAATTCCTGCAACAACAGCGTTGATAACAGGCTCCTATTATGGTGCTATCGCCAGCAATGTAGGTTGTGAGAATCCGGTAAGATTAGTAGTTGTGGTAAATGTAAATATACCGGGAACAGTTACTACTCCAAGAACAACACAAACATTTTGTTTGTCCGATACACCAACAGTTGAAGATATAGTAGTAAATGAAGCTAATGTTGTTTATTACTCTTCAGCAACAGGAGGAACACCACTGGCTGCAAACACACCGCTTACCGCTGCAACTTATTACGCCGTAGCGCTTAATAATACAACCAATGGATGTGTAAATACTTCACGTTTGGGAATAACAGTACAATTTGCAAATGACGCTCTTGTACAAATTACAACTAGTGATGATACGCCATGTGTATTCCAGGGAGTTACTTATTCTATTGGAAACGGAAAATCGAATTATGTGTGGTCCGTTTCAAACGGAACCATTCTTACCGGAGGTGGAACATCAGATGATTCTGTAACCGTTTCATGGTCTGATGTTGGTCCAGGAACAGTTACTGTAACGTATGTGAATACTTGTGACGAAACGACAACTAAATCGTTAAATGTTACAGTAGCAACATGTTCAGATCTGACCATAACAAATACAGTTAATAATCCAACTCCGAATTTTGGAGATGAGGTTGTCTTTACCATAACGGTAAATAATGTTGGACAGGGTACTATTATCAATACACTGGTAAGTGAATTAATCCCTAGCGGTTACAGTCTGGTATCCTTCACGACATCCGCCGGAGTTTATGATCCTGCAACTCAGTTGTGGACAATTCCAACTTTAGCTGGCGGAGAAAGTGAAACCCTGGAAGTTAAACTTTTGGTATTGCCAGGTGGAAACTATAACAACGTTGCAACAATCGAAATTTCAACTCCTTTAGATGTTGATCCTACCAATAATTCGGCTACGGCTTTTGTGGAGCCAATTTGTTTGACAGTCTACAATGAGTTTACTCCAAATAATGACGGACAAAACGATCTTTTCAGAATTGATTGTATCGAAACACACCCAAATAATGAATTAAAAGTTTTCAACAGATACGGTGCGTTAGTATATAGCAAAAAGAAATATGAAAACGATTGGGATGGAACTGCGAATGTATCGGGAGTTATTAATAGAGGGGATATGTTGCCTACAGGTACTTATTTTTATGTGATAGATACCGGAAGTGGAACGGTTAAAAAAGGATGGTTATCTATAATGAGATAATTCCATTATTAATCTTATCTAATTAATTAAACTAAATAAGTATCGTTATGAAACTATATATAAAATCATTAGAAACGTATTTCATTTTAATATGTTCTTTTATCACATTTTGCGCTACTGCGCAACAAGAACCGCAATACACGCAGTATATGTATAATACGATGTCAGTAAATCCTGCTTATACAGGATCTACCGGATCATTAGAAGCATCACTTTTGTATCGTTCACAATGGGTTGGAATTGATGGTGCTCCGGAAACACAGTCATTTTCTATTCATGCACCACTTCGAAATGAAAAAATCGGTCTCGGTTTAAGTATTGTCAATGACAAAATCGGGCCATCTGACGAATTGTATGTTGATGGAAACTTTTCCTATTCAATACCTCTTGGATATGAAAAAAGACTGGCCTTTGGATTAAAAGCAGGTATGCGAATGCTGAATATAGACTGGTCCAAAGGGAAATATTATGATAATACAGATAATCTGTTAAATCAGAATATTAATAATCAGATGAAACTGGCCGTCGGGGCAGGTATTTATTACTATACCGATAAATGGTATTTGGGAGTTTCAATTCCAAGTTTTATTCAGAATAATTATTATGATGATGTTCAGGAATCTATAGATTATGATCGTTTGCATTATTATTTAATGGGAGGTTATGTGTTTGATTTGAATCCGAATTTAAAATTCAAACCTGCATTTTTGGTAAAAGCAGTAAGCGGAGCTCCGCTTACTGCTGATGTTTCAGCAAATTTCATGATTGCAGAAAAATTTGTAATTGGTGGTGCTTACAGAACAGACGACTCTGTGAGCATACTGGCTGGTTTCCAGATAGCAAAAAGCTTTTATATCGGATACGCTTTTGACTACACAGTAAGCCAATTGAACAAATACAATGATGGTTCACATGAAATCATCCTGCGCTATCAGTTTAATAAAGGTGAAAGCAAAATCAAATCTCCTCGATTCTTCTAAAAACAAACTCTATGAAAAAATTATATATCCTAAGTTTAGTCCTGAGTTTTACGATTGGTTTTGCTCAGACTAATTTAAAAAAGGCAGATGCGTTGTTTAAAAACTATTCTTATGTAGATGCTTCTAAAGCTTACGAAGAAATTTTACAAAACATCAAGAACCCGTCCACACAGACGCTAAAGAATGCGGCCGATTCGTATTATTTTATTTCAGATGCAAGAAATGCGCTGAAATGGTACAAAAAATTATACGAAGCACAAGGTAACAATCTGACAGACATTTACTATTTGCGTTACATTCAGTCCTTAAAAGGAGTGATGGACTATGATGAGGCCAACAGAATGATCAAAGAATATCTGGATAAAAAAGGAGATCAGAATGAAATTAACAGATACGCCACTCAAAAGAAGCAGCTGGACAGTCTCTCTAAAGCCAAATCTCTTTATAACATAAAAAATCTCGATATCAACACCAGTAAATCTGATTTTGGGGCTACTTTTTTTCAGGATAAAATTGTGTTTACCTCCGCAAGGGATACTACAAAATTTAGTGAAAAATTATATACCTGGAACAACCAGCCTTTTTTAAATCTTTATGTAGCAGATCGTAATCCGGCAGACGGAAGCTTGTTCAACGAAGTTTTGTTTATACCAAACGTAATGACAAAATATCATGAAGCAACGGCTACTTTTGATGCCCAGGGCAAAACCATTTATTACTCGACCAACATCGTCAAGAAAAATAAACTGGTTATCGATGAGACAAAAACCAATAATTTTCAGATAATTAAAGGGGCAATTGTAAACAACAAATTAGAAAATCCTGAAAAAGTTTTTTTTGACAGTGATGATTATTCTGCAGGACACCCTTCGTTAAGCGATGATGGGCGTTGGCTTTTCTTTGCATCAGATATGCCTGGCGGATACGGCGAAACCGATTTGTATTATGTGAAAATTTCTGATGACGGTACGATGAGTTCCCCTGTAAACCTGGGGCCGAAAATTAATACATTGGGGAATGATCTTTTTCCTTTTTTTAGCAACGGAACGCTTTATTTCTCTTCAGACGGGCATTACGGATTAGGGGATTTAGATGTTTACGAAAGCAAATTCCTGGCAGATGGAACATTTTCTGTTCCGCGTAATCTGGGAGAGCCAATAAACAGTAACAAAGACGATTTTTCTTTTATAATTGACAAAGCCGATAATTTCGGTTATGTCTCGTCCAACAGAGCAGATGGAAAAGGTGATGATGACATTTATTCTTTTGTAAAAGGAAAACCGGTCTGCAATCAGAATATTTCCGGTATAGCCGTTGACAGAAAAACCAAATTACCGCTTACCGATGTTGTAATCATGGCATACAATTCCTATAGTGACGTTCTGAATGAAACAAAGACCAATTATGAGGGTAAGTATGCAATCGTAGTGCCGTGTGGAAAAGTCGTTAAACTGCTGGCAGCAAAACAGAACTATAGTAATGACGAAAAAACAGTTCAAACGGGAAATGATAATGAGGGCGAAATTAAGGATATTAATTTTGAACTTAGCAATTATGACGACTTAGTAGTGAAGAAAAAAGGGGTTGAAAAAGTAGATGTTAACCCTATCTATTTTGATTATGATAAGTATGATATTACACCTTTGGCAATAGAAGAGCTGACAAAAGTAGTTTTTATCATGCAGAAATTTCCTAACATCAGAATCAAAATAGAATCACATACCGATTCTCGCGGAAAAGACGCTTACAACCTTAAACTATCCGATAACAGAGCCAAATCAACCCGCGATTATATTATTTCTCAGGGAATAGATACTTCAAGAATCGAGAGTGCGATAGGTTATGGCGAAAGCCGGTTGATTAATAAATGTAAAAATGGTGTGAAATGTACCGAAGCGGAGCACTTGCTAAACAGACGTTCAGATTTCATTATCATTCAAAAGTAACTCTATATTTATGTCCAAACTGGCTTATAGCCAGTGTAAAAATATAGAACTTAAAAACCATTTGGAAGTTGGTTTTGATTAATTCTTTTTTAAAGAATAATGGACAAAAAGGAAATCAAGTTGCATTTTTTTGCAACTTGATTTTTGATTTTTAAAACTTTTGTGTTTTTATGTTTTTCAACAAAAATAATCCTAATTTTGAATTTACAGTTATTTAAAATCACAATCCGCATCATTTTACTATTTTATGAATATTCAAGAGACAATTCAGGCTTTAAGAAATGAACTTAACCAACACAATTACAATTACTACGTACTTGATAATGCCACAATTTCAGATTATGATTTTGATGTTAAGTTAAAAGAGCTTCAGGATTTAGAAAGTAAAAATCCGGAATTTTTTGATAAAAATTCTCCAACCCAGAGAGTAGGAGGTACCATTACCAAGAATTTTAAAACTATAGCGCATCAATACCGCATGTATTCGCTGGATAATTCCTACTCCAAAGATGATTTGGAAGATTGGCAAAACCGAATTCAGAGAGTACTCGGAAATGTTGATTTGCAATACACCTGTGAATTAAAATATGACGGAGCTTCTATAAGTATCACTTACGAAAACGGAAAATTAGTTCAGGCTTTAACGCGTGGAGATGGTTTTCAGGGAGATGATGTCACCAATAATATCAAAACCATAAGATCAATACCTCTGCAATTAAAGGGAAATTACCCTGCCAAATTTGATATACGCGGAGAAATTATTCTGCCGTACGCCGGATTCGAAAAAATGAACCAGGAATTAATTGAAATTGGGGAAACGCCTTATTCCAACCCACGAAATACAGCATCAGGAAGTTTAAAATTGCAAGACAGTGCAGAGGTGGCCAAGCGCCCTTTAGAATGCTTATTGTATTTTGTAACCGGTAATAATTTGCCATTTCCTTCACAATTTGAAGGTTTGGAATCTGCCAGAAAATGGGGATTTAAAGTTCCCAATGAAGCAAAACTGGTACATAATTTACAGGAAGTTTTCGATTTTATCGATTATTGGGACGTACACCGCCATAATTTGCCTTACGAAACAGACGGCGTAGTAATCAAAGTAAATAGTATCCAGCATCAGGAAGAGTTGGGGTATACGGCAAAATCGCCACGTTGGGCAATGGCTTATAAATTCAAATCAGAGCAGGTTTCTACGCAATTAGAATCGATTTCCTATCAAGTGGGTCGCACAGGTGCTATTACGCCTGTAGCAAATTTAAAAGCCGTACAATTGGCGGGAACAATAGTAAAAAGAGCTTCTTTGCACAATGCAGATCAGATCGAAAAATTAGACATCAGAATAAACGATACCGTTTTTGTTGAAAAAGGAGGAGAAATTATTCCGAAGATTATCGCAGTAGATTTAGAAAAACGCCCGGAAAATTCAGAAAGAACACAATACATCACACATTGCCCGGAATGCCATAGCGAATTGGTACGAAATGCAGGTGAAGCCAATCATTACTGCCCTAATTTCTACGGATGTCCTCCACAGATTATTGGAAGAATCCAACACTATATTTCCAGAAAAGCAATGGATATTGAAGGTCTTGGAGGTGAAACAGTCGCGCTGCTTTTCAAAAACGGATTGGTTCATAACTATGCCGATTTATATGAATTGAAAGTAGAAGACATTTTGCATTTAGAAAGAATGGCAAAAAAATCTGCTGAAAATCTGGTAAATGGCGTGCAAAAATCAACAGAAATTCCATTCGAAAGTGTTCTGTTTGCACTTGGAATTCGTTTTGTGGGTGAAACAGTAGCCAAAAAATTAGCCAAACATTATAAAAATATTACCGCATTAAGTCAGGCTTCCCTGATGGAATTGATTTTAGTAGATGAAATAGGCGAGCGTATTGCCAGAAGTGTCATTGAATTTTTTGAAAATGAAGAGAATCAAAAAATCATAGAACGCTTAAAAAATCATGGCGTTCAGTTTGAAGTTGTCGAAAAAATAAACCCAAATGCAACAGAGAAATTCATCGGAAAAACATTTGTAGTTTCAGGTGTTTTTGCCCAATTTTCAAGAGATGAATTAAAGAAAACCATCGAAGACAACGGAGGAAAGGTTGGAAGCTCCATTTCTGCCAAAACAGATTTTGTGGTTGCAGGAGATAACATGGGACCAGCCAAATTAGAAAAGGCAAATAAATTAAATATTCCGATATTGTCTGAAGAAGATTTTATAACGAAACTAAATGAAAGCGAATAAACCGTCGTTAATCCTGTTTTTTCTCGCATTACTCTGTACCATAATTTTTGATTGTACAGGACAGGATTTTTTGGCCGTTTATGCAAAAGCGATTGTACTTCCTGCAATTTTTTTCTACTTTTTAATTAGCAGCAATTACAAAATTGGAAAAACAGAAGCTTTTATTTTTTTCTTTTGCTTTGTGGGTCAGGTCTTTGATCTGATGGAAGTAGAAGTCTCTAAAATTGGGGTAGTACTTAGTTTCTTAATCGTTTATATCTTATTGCTTCAGTTTTTTATAGTAAATCATAAAAGAATAAAGCTCAGAAGAAAAGATATTTTGCCGGTATTTATAGTGGTTGTTTTTATAATATACTTACTGATTTCAGTACTGAGTCTGCAGGCAGACAGTATAAAAAAGTTTAATTTTATTTATACTTTTTACGGAATTGTATTAAGTATTTTAAGTTATTTTTCATTTGTAAGTTACATCACAAAAGGAACCCACATTACATTGCTAATGTCTCTAATGGCGATAAGCTATATATTTTCAGACATATTTTATATCTTCAATGAGTATTTTTCCTTTTCAGTGGTACTCGTGCTGATTCGTGACATTACCCAAATTCTGGCTTACTACTTTATGGCGGAATATTTCCTTGAAAAGACTAAACTAAAAACCGGGAAAAGGATTATTATACAATAATCGATTTCCCCTGATTAGTATGCGCTTTGTCCTTATCAAAATAAAAATCAATACGGCCTAAATTAATGCCGTAGCATCCCACCTGATTGACCAAAACATTTTCACCCCCTTTGTTCTTTACGATAGTTGGTTTGTCTAAAAAAGTATGCGTATGCCCGCCAATAATCAAATCAATATCCTGGGTTAATTCCGCTAATTTCAAATCACAGATTTTAGTTGCGTCATCTTTGTAATTATAACCTAAATGCGAAAGACAGACAACCAGATCACATTTTTCTGTTTTTTTCAATAATTGCGTCATGTCCTGTGCGATTTCTACAGGATTGTTGTAAACCGTTTCCTTGTACATTTGTTTGTCTACCAGACCTGCAAGTTCAATTCCAAGGCCAAAAACACCAACTTTGATTCCGTTTTTATTAAAAATTTTATACGGTTTAACAAGTCCGTTCATTACCGTATTTTTAAAGTCGTAATTCGAATTTATAAATTCAAAACTGGCATGCGGCATCTGAGCGTATAAACCATCCAGACCATTGTCGAAATCATGATTTCCTATAGTTGAGGCATCATATTTCATCATGCTCATCAATTTAAATTCAAGCTCACCACCATAATAATTAAAGTACGGAGTTCCCTGAAAAATATCACCTGCATCTAATAAAAGTACGTTTGGATTTTCTTTACGTATAGTTTCTATAAGAGCAGCTCTGCGGGATACACCACCTTTGTTTGCATTACGCGGATCATCAGCCGGAAAAGGGTCAATATGGCTGTGAACATCGTTAGTATGTAAAATAGTTAAGTGTTTAATATCGTTAGTTTCAAAACTGCTAAATGACAGGCCTAAGCTTAATAAGGCAGTAGTGGCAGCTGTTTTCTCGATAAATTCTCTTCTTTTCATTTTTTATATTTTTTACTGAAACGATATTGTAATTTGTAATGTTTTTTTGGCCACGAATTTCACTAATTTTCGCGAATTGGGTATTTTTTATCAACATCAGGATTGGTATAAATCCGTGAAATTCGTGGCAACCTTATATTATTCTTCTGTAATACGGATGTCTCTTGGTACCGGAATGGTATCGACTTCTTTGAAATAATCGATCAATACATCTCTAAGTTTGTAATTCAGATCATACTTTTGCACACTTTTTGCAAAAAAAGTCATGCTGTCTCCGCCATTTGCCAAATAATCATTGGTTGCAACATAGTAAGTTGAAGTAAGATCAAGAGGTTTTCCCTGAATCATAATGTTTTTTGGAGTCTTGTCTTTTGCGATTGTAAAAGTCATCCCGGATAATGGCTGTGCTTTCTGTGCCTTAATAATATAAGAACACATTTCTAAAATCTGATCTCCCTTTAGCGCCATAACAACCATACTGTTTTCAAAAGGCATAATTTCAAATGCTGTTCTGCTGGTCACATTTCCTTTAGGTAAAATGGCTCTTATTCCACCATGATTCAATAAACACAGATCAATGCTTTTTTTCTCACGGGCTTTAAAAACCAGATTTCCTCTTTCGACACAAACATCAGCCATGAGATTTCCAATAGTCGACTGCCATTTTCCAGTGCTTTTGTCAAGTGTTTCAGGGCAATAAGCCAAGACACTGTCTAAATCCTTATTAATATGATTTCGATACGGAGCAATAAAGCTTTCAATTGCAGGCGTTTCAGAAGCCTTTTCCGTTACAGGAAGCAGTTTACCTTCTATCTTCGTTAAATTGTAGTTTTTGGTACTGCAAGAAGTTATAAAAAAAAGTGTTAAGAATATAACAAAAAGTTTCAAAAATCCGTTATACTTTTTTAGTTTTACCATCTTAAATGCGACTTAAATAATTAATTTTGTAATCTGGCAAAAGTACTATGTTTTTAAATTATATAAAGGAATTTTTTGTAAAAAAATCATTAAAAAATAACTTGTATAATGTCAAAAACGAAGTGTTTACAAGTAAGATACAAACAATTGGTTTACTGGTTGATGAAAGTAAATTTCAACATTCAAAAGAGTTAATTAAAGAATTAACATTGAATGGAATCAATGCGGAGGATATCAAAATTGTGGTGTACAGAGATAAATTCAAAGAAAAAACAGCGTATTCAAGACCAACTTTCGGTAAAAAAGACATCAGTTGGAACGGAAATGTAACCGTAGATTTTCTAAATGAATTTATAAAGACAGAATTTGACCTTTTGATTAGTTATTATGATATCGAAAAAGCAATTTTGATGCTGATAACAAGTAAGTCAGAAGCGAAGTTTAAAGTTGGTTTTGCATCCGTCGATAAAAGATTGAACAGATGGATGATAGAGACCGCTACAGAGAATTACAAACTCTTCGTTTTCGAATTGTTTAAGTATTTAAAAAGTTTAAAATAAAATATAAATTAGAATATGCAATCATTAATAGGTACTGGCGTTGCTCTTGTAACTCCATTTAAAAAAGATTTCTCAATTGATTTTGAAGCATTACAGCGAATAGTTAATTTTTCGATTGATGGAGGAGTTGAATATCTTGTGGTTATGGGTACAACAGCAGAAAATGCTACCTTAACCCAAGCCGAAAAAGAATTGGTTATTAATGCAGTAATTGATTTTAATAAAGGAAGATTACCTCTTGTACTTGGTGTTGGCGGTAATAATACCATGCAGGTTGTAGAAGAATTAAAAACCAGGGATTTTTCGGCATTTGATGCAATCCTTTCTGTTTCCCCTTACTATAACAAACCAACCCAGGAAGGCATTTATCAGCATTTTAAGGCAGTTGCCGAAGCTTCTCCGCTGCCGGTTATTTTATATAACGTACCGGGAAGAACATCCAGCAATATGTTGCCTTCAACAGTAGTTCGTCTGGCAAATGATTTTAAAAATGTCGTGGCAATAAAAGAAGCTGCAGGAGATATCGTGCAGGCTTTTCAACTGATTAAAAACACACCAAAAGATTTCCTTGTAATTTCAGGTGATGATATGATTGCCTTACCAATAGTTTTGGCTGGCGGAGCAGGGGTAATTTCTGTAATTGGACAGGGTTTTCCTAAAGAATTTTCAGAAATGATTCGTTTGGGACTGAATAGAAAAGTAAATGAAGCTTTTAAAACGCAATACTTTTTATCCGATTGTATTGATATGATTTTTGAGCAGGGAAATCCTGCCGGAATCAAACAAGTATTCAAAGCCCTTGGTATTGCTGAAAACACGGTACGTTTACCATTAGTGTCAGTAGATGATTCACTGGCAGGAAGATTGAATGAATTTGTTAAAAAAAGCATTAAAGTAGAACAGGATTAACGGTATTTTATTATACCAAAAAAATATTTTGTAGTAGCTAAATTAATAACTAAATTTGCCACCGGAACTTCGGTGTGATTTTGCTTTGGCACAATTGTCTAAGTAATCATAATAAAAGTAATAAAATGAAAAAATTAGTATCTCTGTTAATTGTTGTTGTCCTTTTTTGTTCTTGTAGTGATTACCAAAAAGCATTGAAAAATGAAGATGTTGCGGCAAAATTTGAAATAGCAACAAAGATGTATGAGGCAGGAAAATATTCAAAAGCCATCCGTCTTTTTGAGCAATTAGCGCCTACTTACAGAGGTAAACCTCAGGCTGAAAAATTATTTTATATGTTTTCTCAGTCCTATTATAAAACAAAACAATATTACCTGGCTGGTTACCAGTTTGAAAGTTTCGTATCAGGTTATCCGCGAAGTGAAAAAGTTCAGGAAGCTGCTTTTCTCGGAGCATTTAGTTATTCAAAATTATCTCCTGTTTACAGTTTAGACCAGACAGATACGGTAAAAGCACTGGAAAAATTACAGGCTTTTATTGATAATTATCCAAATTCAGAATACATTGCCCAGGCAAATGAAGCAGTGAAAATTCTGAATGGCAAGCTGGAGAAAAAAGCATACGAAAATGCCAAAGGGTATAACACGATTTCAGATTATAAATCCGCATTAATTGCTTTTGATAATTTTATTGCTGATTTCCCGGGAACACCTTTTAAAGAAGATGCATTGTTCTATAAATATGATTCTGCATACAAACTGGCCATAAACAGCGTTCCTTCCAAAATGCAGGATCGTTTAAATATTGCCAAAGTAGCTTACAATAACTTGCTTAAGTTTAAAAGCGACACAAAATACAAAGTGCAGGCTGACGAAATGAACGTCAGAGTTGAAACTGATTTACAAAAATATAATAAATAAAAAAAAGTCATGGATTTAAAAAAGACGAATGCTCCTGTAAACACAATAACTTACAATAAAACAGTTATTGAAGAGCCAACAGGAAATGTGTATGAGGCAATTACCATTATGGCTAAAAGAGCAAATCAGATTAATTCTGAAATCAAAAAAGAATTAACAGAGAAGTTAGAAGAGTTTGCTACTTATAATGACAGTCTTGAAGAAGTTTTTGAAAATAAAGAACAAATTGAAGTTTCTAAATTTTACGAAAAATTACCAAAACCACACGCTTTAGCGGTTCAGGAATGGTTAGATGGTAAAACATACCACAGAAGTTCAAACAAATAATAGAGTATAATGTCAGTTTTAAACGGGAAGAAAATTTTACTGGGAGTTTCTGGTGGAATTGCAGCCTATAAAACAGCCTCATTAGTACGACTTTTTATAAAAGCAGGTGCACATGTCCAAGTGATAATGACACCTGCTTCTAAGGATTTTGTAACGCCACTTACGTTATCTACCTTATCTAAAAATCCGGTACATTCCAGTTTCTTTAATCAGGATGATGAAGATGCTGTTTGGAACAATCACGTTGAATTGGCACTTTGGGCTGATCTGATGCTTATTGCTCCGGCAACTGCCAATACATTATCTAAAATGACAACTGGCAATTGCGATAATCTTCTAATTGCAACTTATTTATCGGCTAAATGTCCCGTTTACTTTGCTCCGGCAATGGATCTGGATATGTACAAACACCCTTCTACAATTTCAGGTTTTACGGCCTTAAAGCAATTTGGGAATGTCATGATTCCCGCAGAAAGCGGTGAACTGGCAAGTGGTCTCTCAGGCGAAGGAAGAATGGCAGAACCCGAAAACATAATTGCGTTTCTGGAAGCTGATTTAGAAAGTAAATTACCCTTAAAAGGAAAAAAAATACTAATTACTGCCGGACCAACATACGAAGCAATAGATCCTGTACGTTTTATAGGAAATCATTCCTCAGGAAAAATGGGTTTTGATATCGCAAATGCAGCAGCAGATTTAGGGGCAAGTGTTATTTTAATCTCCGGACCAACACATTTCAAGGTGAAAAATACAGTAATCCAGGTGATAAATGTTGTATCTGCACAGGAAATGTACGATGCCTGCCATCTCTATTACAATGAGGTTGATGTTGCCGTTGCAGCCGCAGCAGTAGCTGATTATAAGCCTAAAACGGTAGCTTTACAGAAAATCAAAAAAGCTCCGGATGAGTTTTCGATTGAACTCGAAAAAACAAAAGACATTTTATTGTCGATGGGAAATAGCAAAAAAAATCAATTTTTGATTGGATTTGCTTTAGAAACTGAAAATGAAATTGAGAATGCGAAGTTGAAAATTCAGAAAAAAAACTTAGATTTGATTGTTTTAAATTCCTTGCAGGATGAAGGGGCCGGTTTTAAAAAAGAAACCAATAAAGTAACTTTTATCGATAAGGATTTTAAAATTGAACCAATGGAATTGAAATCAAAAGAATCAGTTGCTGCCGATATTTTGAATAAAGTGATTTCACATTTTTCATAAAGCAGAATTGATTTCAAATCAAACACTGAATTAAAAAATAGCGGAACCACATTTCGCTAAACGCAAATAGTATCTTCGTATGAATAATAAAATAGTTACTTTATTAGTATTTTTAATCTTTGGCTTTACGCAGGCACAACAGCTAAATTGTACGGTAACTATAAATACGGACAGACTTCCCAATCCAAATCAGCAGGTTTTTAAAACACTGCAGACTTCCTTATCAGAATTTGTAAATAAAACAGACTGGACAGGTTCTGTATTGAAACAAAACGAACGCATTAATTGTTCGATGTATATTACTTTATCATCGAATAGTTCAGATCAGTTTTCGGGTACCATTCAGATTCAGGCGTCAAGACTGATCTATAATTCGACCTATTCCTCTCCGATTTTTAATTTTAATGATAAAGACTTTAGCTTCAGGTATACAGAATATGAGCCGCTATTGTTTAATCCGACCACTTTTGAATCCAATCTGGTTTCTGTAGTTTCCTTTTACAGCTATATGATTTTAGGAATAGACGCCGATACGTTTCAATTGGGTGGAGGAAGTTCTTATCTTGAAACCGCCCAAAATATTTCAAATGTAGCGCAACAGGGAGGTTTTAAAGGCTGGAGCCAGGCAGACGGAGTTCAGAACCGTTACTTTTTAATAAACGATATGCTCTCGCCAACCTACAGCGACTTAAGACAAACCATGTTTTTATACCATTCCGGTTTAGATAATATGAATCAGGATTTGAAAGCGGCCAAAGAAAAAATAAAATCTTCAATAGTACTCATAAGCAAATTAAATTCGGTGAAGCCAAATGCTTTTTTAACACGGATATTTTTTGATGCTAAATCAGATGAAATTGTGTCCATTTTTTCAGGAGGACCAAGTATTCCCGTTACCGATTTAACAGATGTTTTAAACAAAGTGTCCCCATTGAATTCTACAAAATGGTCGCAAATCAAATTTTAATTAGATTTAAATTTTGCTCCCTTCATTAACTTTTATATTTATATATTTTTTCTTATGATTACTTCACTGTCAATTAAAAATTACGCTCTGATTGAAAAACTTGCTATTGATTTTTCAAAAGGTTTTTCTATAATTACAGGTGAAACAGGTGCTGGTAAATCTATAATTTTAGGAGCACTAGGTTTGGTTTTGGGAAAAAGAGCCGATCTGACTTCATTGAAAAATAAAGAAGAAAAATGTGTAATCGAGGCACAATTTGAAATTTCGAAGTACAATTTAAAAGAATTTTTCGAAGCAAATGACCTTGATTATGAAGACGAAACAATCATCAGACGCGAAATTTTGCCTTCAGGAAAATCACGTGCTTTTATTAATGATAGCCCTGTAAACCTTCAGGAACTTCAGGATTTAAGTTTGTTTTTGATTGATATTCATTCGCAGCAACAGACTCAGGAACTTTCTGATGAAAACGTTCAGTTTAACATAATTGATGCAATTGCGAACAATTCAGATGTAATCGGATCTTATCAAAAACTTCTGAAAACCTATAAATCAGACAAGTCAAAACTAAATGCTTTGCTGAAAAAACAAAGCGATTCCGGTAAAGAGCAGGAATACAATACTTTTCTGTTGAATGAACTGGTAGTAGCAAAGCTGAAATCAGGGGAACAGGAAGAACTGGAAGCTGATTTTGAGAAGCTGAATAATGTCGAAATTATAAAAGAAGCAATTGATAAATCTTTGGTGATTACCAACGAAGAACAATTTGGCGTTTTTCATAATCTGAATGAAATTAAAATTTCATTGCAAAAAATAGCCCTTTTTTCACCCGAATATCAGAGTTTATTCGAAAGAATTACAAGTGTAGCCATCGAAGTAGATGACGTTTCTAAAGAACTGCAAAATGCTTCAGAAAAATTATTAAACGATCCTGAAAAGTTAGAATTAACGAATCAGAAATTGCAGTTGATTTATAATCTTCAAAAGAAACATCAGGTCACTTCTGTAGCAGATCTGCTTCAGATTCAGGCTGATTTGGAAATTGCAGTTGTCGAATTAGGAAATATCGAAGAAGAAATTACAATTTTAACGCAGGCTATAGAACAAAAAACACAGGAGTTGGATGCTTTCTCTGCGACAATTCATCAAAACAGGGAAAAAGCGATTCCGGTTTTATCCAGTCAGCTCGTTTCGATTCTGGAGACTTTAGGAATGCCAAACGTTCGTTTCAATATGGAACTGCTGCCGTCTGAAACTTATTTTCAAAACGGAAAAGACGAATTACAGTTTTTATTTTCAGCCAATAAAGGAACAGATTTCGGACTGCTTAAGAAAGTGGCTTCCGGAGGAGAGATGTCGCGTATTATGTTGGCTGTTAAAGCAATATTAGCCAAATACTCAAAATTACCGACTTTGATTTTTGATGAAATTGATACCGGAGTTTCCGGCGAAATAGCCATTCGAATGGGAGAGATTATGAAAGAAATGAGCACCACAATGCAAATATTTGCGATTACGCATTTACCGCAAATTGCCGCAAAAGGAGATTCTCATTTCAAGGTTTTCAAATCTACGGTTGATGAGGATACACAATCAGAATTGAAGCTCTTAACTCAGGAAGAAAGAATTATAGAAATTGCCCAGATGCTTTCTGGTGCCAACATTTCAGATTCGGCACTAAATCATGCAAAAGAATTATTAAATTAAGAATACGTTAGATATGGAAAGCCTGAGTTTTTATGAAAATCAATTTATTAAAGCAGATTCCTTAATATCTGACGGAAATATAGCTGACGGAAAAGAACTGCTGGAGGAAATACTGGCTCAATATCCTGACTTTGGTAAAGCGCACAATCATTTGGGATGGATTTATTATAACAAGTTAAGTAACCATGACAGAGGAATTTATCATTATAAACTGGCTATGAAATTTGAACCCAAATACCCGCCGCCTTATATCAACTATACCTATTTGCTCATTGATATTGGTCGTTATGCTGAAGCCAAAGACCATATCAATACTACGATGCAAAGCCTTGAAAATTTTGATTATTCGACCTACCACAGTGAATTAGGAAGAATGGCGGAGTATGAAAATGAGTACATGACAGCTTATAATTATTATAAACTAGCGAAGAAAAATGCCTTAAACCCAAACTTTATAGACAATATGAACGCCAACATGAAAAGGGTTAAAGATAAAATGTCTATTTTTGAAAAATTAAAACTGAAATTGAATTAATACAATAAAATAATTGCAAGATGATTATAGAACCTAGAATGAGAGGATTTATTTGTTTGACATCCCACCCAAAAGGATGCGAGCAAAATGTAAAAAATCAAATAGAATATATAAAATCAAAAGGTCCGATCGCCGGAGCAAAAAAAGTACTGGTTATTGGTGCTTCAACAGGTTTCGGATTGGCTTCAAGAATTACAAGTGCTTTCGGATCTGATGCTGCGACAATTGGAGTTTTTTTTGAAAAACCACCGGTTGAAGGAAAAACAGCTTCACCTGGATGGTACAATTCTGCAGCTTTTGAAACTGAAGCTCATAAAGCAGGTTTGTATGCAAAAAGTATCAATGGAGATGCCTTTTCAAACGAAATTAAAAGACAAACATTAGATTTAATAAAAGCTGATTTAGGACAGATTGATCTTGTGATCTATAGTTTGGCATCACCAGTGCGTTTACACCCTGTTACAGGAGTGACACACCGCTCCGTTTTAAAACCAATCGGACAAACATTTACAAACAAAACAGTTGATTTTCATACCGGAAACGTTACTGAGGTTTCTATAGCTCCGGCTAATGAAGAAGACATCACCAATACTGTTGCAGTAATGGGAGGTGAAGACTGGGCTATGTGGATGGATGCTTTAAAAGATGAAAATTTGCTGGCAGAAGGAGCTACAACAGTTGCTTATTCTTATATCGGACCATCATTGACAGAAGCAGTTTACCGTAAAGGAACAATTGGCCGTGCAAAAGATGATTTGGAAGCTACAGCATTTTCTATTACAGATAGTCTAAAATCAGTAGGCGGAAAAGCGTATGTATCCGTAAATAAAGCCCTGGTTACTCAGGCAAGTTCTGCAATTCCTGTTATTCCTTTATATATTTCTCTTCTGTACAAAATCATGAAAGAAGAAGGAATTCACGAAGGCTGTATTGAGCAGATTCAACGTTTGTTTCAGGACAGACTGTACAGTGGGGCTGAAGTTCCTGTAGATGAAAAAGGAAGAATCAGAATTGACGATTGGGAAATGCGTGAAGATGTTCAGGCGAAAGTAGCACAACTTTGGCTGGAAGCAACAACGGAATCTTTACCTGGAATTGGAGATTTGGCAGGTTACAGAAATGATTTCCTGAATTTATTCGGATTTGAATTTGCAGGAGTCGACTACAAAGCCGAAGCAAATGAAGTAGTTGAAATTGAAAGTATAAAATAAAAATACAGATTACCATAAATAAAAACCATCAGCCAAAAGTTGATGGTTTTTTTGTGAATATACCATATCTTTGTTAAAATTTTTCAGTTTAAATAATTACTACTTTAATACCTCATATTCCATTATGATTTTTTCTTTAATTATACCCGTGTATAATCGACCAGATGAAGTTGATGAACTTTTAGAAAGTCTGACCCAATCTGATTATAATGAAGCTTTTGAAATTGTCCTTGTAGAAGATGGTTCCTCCATACCATGTAAAGATGTGGTGATGACATACCAGGGAAAACTTAATATTTCCTATTATTTCAAAGAAAATTCAGGACCCGGAGACTCAAGGAATTTTGGAATGCAAAAGGCGAGGGGTGATTATTTTATCATTTTTGATTCGGATTGTATCATTCCGTCTAACTATCTGACCGAAGTTCGAAAAGAGTTAAATGCCAATTATGTAGATTGTTTTGGAGGCCCTGATAAAGCGCTGAAAAGCTTTTCAGACATTCAAAAGGCGATCAATTTTGCCATGACTTCATTTCTTACAACCGGCGGTATTCGAGGTGGTTCTGAGAAAATCAATAAATTTCAGCCGCGCAGTTTTAATATGGGGATTTCAAAGAAAGCCTTTGAAATTTCAAAAGGTTTTGGAAATATTCATCCGGGCGAAGATCCCGATCTTTCAATTCGTTTGTGGAATCTAGGTTTTGAAACCAGATTATTTCCTGAAGCATTCGTTTATCACAAACGTCGAATAGACTGGGGTAAATTTTCTGTGCAGGTTCACAAATTCGGAATTGCAAGGCCAATCCTAAATAGTTGGTATCCGGAGCATAATAAAATCACATTTTTCTTTCCTACATTCTTTATTTTAGGGTTATTAATAGCTTTTTTATTGTTAATTTTTAGTGTAGACCTTTTTTTACAATTATATTTTGTATATTTCGGTATAATTTTTCTTACATCCAGTGTTCAGAATAAGAGTATAAAGATTGGATTACTTTCATTAGTAGCCGTCTGGAAACAATTTTATGGTTATGGAACGGGGTTTTTGGAATCTTTTGTGAAAATTATCCTCTTGAAGAAAAAACCACAAGAAGCTTTTCCTCGTATGTTTTTTAAAGTATAATATGACAAAAGTTATTGGTTTGACAGGCGGAATCGGAAGCGGTAAAACAACTATTTCCCGTTATTTTGAGGAAATGGGAGTACCTGTTTATATAGCAGATGACGGAGCCAAAAAAGTCATGCAGTCTGAAAAGATTATTAAACAAATAAAAACAACTTTTGGAGATGCAATTTTTGAAAATAATATTTTAGACAGAGCTAAACTGGCTGAGATTGTCTTTAAAGATAAAGATAAGTTAAGCCAATTAAATGCGATAGTTCATCCTGCTGTTAAGGAGGATTTCGAGGCATGGTTATTGAGACACGAAAACTGCCAATATGTAATCTACGAAGCCGCAATTTTGTTCGAAAGTGGTCGTTATAAAGAATGTGATCTTGTAATAACAGTAACTGCTCCTGAAGAAGTAAGGATTGAAAGAGTTTTAAAGCGTGATAATACCACAAGAGACCATGTTTTAAGCCGTATGAAAATGCAATGGGATGATGAAAAACGTATTTCCGGAAGCAATTTTGTAATAAATAACGATAATCTTAAAAAAGCTAAAGAAGAAGTTGTTAAAATTCTTAAAATTTTAAATATAAAACAAAATCGGTCTTAAATGTTAATATTTGGTTAATGTATTATTTAGTATATTGTTAAAATATTAATTTTGTTGCGATGAATAAATTATTTTTTAGAATACTTGTTTTGCTCATGAGCTTGTCCTTAATAGGGATAATTCTGGTTCAGGTATATTGGTTCAATTCTTCATTTAAGAATAATGACGACCAGTTTAAATATCATGTGACGCAGGTGATTGGCAATGTGGCAGACAAATTAGAAAAACAAGAATTGTATAGTTTTGCATATAAGGCAAACGAAATGAAAGACAGTACCGGTAAGACTCCCAAAAAAGAAGATTTATTGCAGGTTTTGTTTGTTCAGAGAAACAAAAAGACAAATAAAACAATTATATACTCCAATACACTTACCTCTGAAGATTACGATATAAGCAATTCACTTTTTAATAAAAAATTCAGCAGCGAGAGGTTTAAGAACTTTAGCTCGAAACGAGTTACCGAAGTTTATAATAATAACAATAGTATTGATAACAATGCGTTAGGACAGAGTATTATACCAGATCTGACAATTGAAAAATCAGGAAGTTTAGATATATTAAATAAAGTGCAGCAGGAAATCACTATAAAAGATGTTGCTGACGCTTTACCTCTGGAAGAAAGAATTTCGAAACAAAAATTACTTATTCTTTTAAAGAAAGAACTGGAGGAATACGGAGTAAAAACCAAATTTGAATTTGGGGTTTACAGTAATGGAATTGCTACTAAAATTAAATCGGATGGTTTCCATTTTGATAATGATGCAAGTTACCATGTTCCCATATATACAAACAATGAAGGCAACAGTAAATATGAATTATTTGTTACGTTCCCTCATAAAAAGAAATTTCTGTTATCAGAGCTATTAAGTATAACCATACTATCGATAATTTTTACATTAATTATAATAGTTGCCTATACTAGTGCGTTAAATCAATTATTGCGTCAAAAACATATTTCTGAAATCAAAACAGATTTTATAAATAATATGACCCACGAGTTTAAAACTCCAATTGCAACAATAAATTTAGCACTTGATGCGATTAAGAATCCTAAGATTATTGAAGATAAGGAGAAAGTTTTCCGATACCTTCAAATGATACGGGATGAGAATAAAAGAATGCATGCCCAGGTCGAAAATGTTCTTCGTATTTCGAAATTAGAAAAAAGGGAACTGGATATTACAAAAGAGTCCACTGTTATTCATGATATAATTGATGATGCAATTGAGCATGTAAATTTAATCTTAGAAGACAGGCAGGGAACAATTGTAAAGCATTTTAATGCTGCAAGAACAACCTGTTTGATCAACGAAGTACATTTTACAAACGTGTTGGTTAATATTTTAGAAAATGCCATAAAATATTCACCTGATATTCCTGAAATTGAAATTTTTACAGAAAATGTCAAAGACATGATTCTGATAAAAGTAAAAGACAACGGATTAGGTATGAGTAAGATTGCTCAAAAAAGAGTTTTTGAGAAATTTTACAGGGAGCATACCGGAGACTTGCATAATGTGAAAGGACACGGTTTGGGCCTTGCTTATGTAAAAAGAATAGTAGAAGATCACAATGGTCAAGTATATGTTGAAAGCGAAAAAGGAAAAGGTAGCACCTTTATAATAAAAATACCATTAATAAATTAAAATATGGAAAATAATAACAAAAGAATACTTTTAGTAGAAGATGACCTTAATTTCGGGGCAGTTCTTAAAGATTATCTAATGTTAAATGACTTTGAAGTTACTTTAGCTAAAAACGGTATGGAAGGTTTCGAGAAGTTCAAGAAGGATGTGTATGATTTATGTATTCTTGACGTAATGATGCCTTATAAAGATGGTTATACTTTAGCCAAAGAAATTAGAGAGAAGAACAGTGAAGTGCCTATTATATTTTTAACAGCAAAATCTATGAAAGAGGATGTGTTAAAAGGTTATAAAGCCGGAGCTGATGATTATTTGAATAAACCTTTTGATTCAGAAGTTTTACTGATGAAAATCAAAGCAATTATTCAGAGAAAATCTGCGGATACAAAAGCAGAACAAGTTCAGTTTGAATTTAATATTGGTAAATTCCACTTAAATTCTAAATTGAGATTTTTGACTTTTGAAAACGATGAAGCAATTAAATTGTCTCCAAAAGAAAATGAATTGCTTAAAATGTTGATTCTTCATGAAAATGATTTAATGCCAAGAGAATTAGCATTGACTAAAATATGGAGAGATGATAACTACTTTACTTCAAGAAGTATGGACGTTTACATTGCTAAACTTAGAAAATATCTAAAATCTGATGAAGATGTAGAGATCTTAAACATTCACGGAGAAGGTTTCAGATTAGTAGTTAAAAGCAAAATTGCTGAATAAATAATTCACACTATAAAAAGAATAAAAGCTCTGATTTATCAGAGCTTTTTTTATGGATTCAATTTCTTGTATATTTATTTCCAGTTAAGCTGTAGTGCGAAACATGTTTTATCTTCTTTGGTTATGCTAAAAGTAGAATCAGTTTCAGTTTCACTCTCATGAATGATAACAGCATCATTCAGTGATAATTCCTTCATGAAATTCATTTCGAAACTGGCAATTTTCTGATTTAGTATTTTTTTAGGATCAACATGATCCAGGCACCATTCCAGGTATTTTACATTGTTAGCATGATTGACAATGTCCAAGTCTGATAAATAAACCGTTTTTTCAAAAACAGACTCTTTCTCCGGATTGACATTTATTTTCGAAAAACCTTCTGTCGTAGCTCTGTTATCAGGAAATAGTTCAAAATGTTCGTAAGGCAAAGCTAAAGCTTCCGGGCGACGCGCTTTGGTGTTGAATACAGCCCAGAATGTTTCGCTTCCAACAATCTTTTTTCCGTTTACATACATTTCAAGCGCACGAACAGAACGGGAGTTCTCAAGGCTGTTGATCCATGTTTTTACCGTTACAATATCCTGCCATTTAGGTAAAGCAGTTACTTCTACACGCATTCTGCTTAAAACCCAGGCCTGATTAAATTCCTGCATATCGGCGAAACTAATTCCTCCAATTTCAGAATGTGCGGCAGCCGTTAGTTGTAATAGGTTGCACAAATCGGTATACTTTAAATAACCGTTTGGTGTGCATTGCGTAAAATTAATTTCCCAGTCTTTGCTTAAAACGGATGTGAAATTTGGAGATATTGGCATTTTTGAATTTTAGATTTTTAGATTTGATTTGGGAGTATAGAATAAAGAATATAGAGTCAAGAGTATAGAATAAAGAGAATAGATTTGGATTACTTTATAAAATTTTCTACGTACGCTATAATTTGTTTTCTGTCTGTTGCGTAATCAAACCATTTTGTGTTTTCATTTCGTTTGAACCAGGTTAATTGTCTTTTAGAAAATCTTCGTGTGTTTTTTTTGATTTCTTCTATGGCAAAAGGCAATGTAAATTCTCCGTCAAAATAACTAAATAATTCTCTATAACCGACCGTTTGGAGCGCATTTAACGCTTTATTAGGATATAGGCTTTTTGCTTCTTCCAGTAAACCTTCGTTCATCATAATATCGACACGCTGATTAATCCTGTCGTAAATAACAGGTCTGTCAGCATCTAAACCAATTAAAACAGGAGTGAAGTTGCGGTTGTTTTTCTTTTGATTCAGAAAAGAAGAATAAGGCTTTCCGGCTCCAATACAGACTTCTGTAAAACGCATCATTCGCTGTGGATTTTGTAAAGTCTGTGGATTTTCCAACGCGATTTTTTGATAATATTCAGGATCCAGATGTTGTAATTGTTCTTGTAAATAAGTAATTCCGAGTTTTTCGTAATTTGAATTTACTGCAGTACGAACTTCAGGATCAATTTCAGGAAACTCGTCAAAACCTTTTAAAATGGCATCCACATATAAACCGGAACCTCCAATAAGAATGACATAATCACTCGTTTGAAAAAGTTCCTCAATTTTTGCTAAAGCTTCTTTTTCATAATCGCCAACAGTATAATTTTCGAATATCGATTTATTTTGAACAAAATGGTGTCCGGCAGCTTGTAATTCTTCCTGATTCGGAACGGCTGTGCCAATGGTCATTTCCTTAAAGAACTGACGACTGTCGCAAGATATAATTTCACAGTTGAAATGTTGTGCCAAAGCAATGCTTAAGGACGTTTTTCCTATAGCTGTCGGGCCTACGATGGTAATTAGATATTTCATATTTTTTAGCCCGGATGGAAACGGAAACCCCGGAATTATAATTGTTCGTTTTTTTTTGGGATACAAGAGCGACCAGCGGAAGCTCCTTTTATGCCTTTAAAAAACTACAAGTATAAGGAGGAGTTGCAGTGTACAGCCGGATTGGCTCATAATTTAAATTTTCGGTAATTCTGTTCCGCATTCATAGCAATATTTCGCGCTGTCAAAGTGTACTTGTGAATTACATTTCTGACATGTTTTTTTTGTACTAACGGCATTATTTCTAAGGCTGCTTTTTGCAAATTCGGCAGTTACAATTCCTGTAGGGACGGCTATAATTCCGTATCCCATAATCATTACTAATGATGCTAAAAACTGGCCTAATGGCGTTGCCGGTGAAATATCACCGTAACCTACTGTTGTGAGGGTTACTATGGCCCAGTAAATACCGGCAGGAATACTGGTGAAGCCACTTTCTTTGCCTTCAACGAAGTACATTAATGCACCAATAATTACGGCACTAATCACGACAAAATAAATAAAGACGAGAATTTTTTCTTTACTGCCTTCCAGTGCTTCTTTTAATTGGTAGGACTGATGCGATATTTGCGGAATGTGCAGGATTTTGAACAGCCTGAAAAAACGCAAAACCCTTACGATAGTCAAAATATTTGTCGCCGGAAAAAAAATGGACATGTACATGGGCAGTATAGCCAGCAAATCGATAATTCCATAAAAGCTAAAGACATATTTCAGCGGTTTCTGAATAGAGATAATTCGCAGCAGGTATTCGATTGTAAAGAAAACGGTAATGATCCATTCGCAAATTAACAACTGTGAATGGTACTTCTGATTTATTCCTTCTACGGTATCGAGCATCACCAGAATAACACTTAAAAGTATTAATCCGAGAAGCACTAAATCGAACATACGCCCTAAAATAGTGTTTGTTCCGTAGAGAATGATTTTTATTTTTTCTCTGAAAACCTCGTATTTTGATTTATTTTTTGTCATCCCTACGAAGATACGTAAAGTTTGTAAGTATTAAAAATGAAGAATTTTCAGCGATTTGCTTTTACGGATGTAACTTTGAATAATATTTTTGACATCCCGATTGTTTTGCATCGGAATAAGAATATTTTTCAGGATTTCAATATTTGTGATTTGGTAATTCAAATCATAGTACGCATATCCTTTATAAATTCCGTTTTCGATTAAGACAGCGCTTCGTTCGTTTATATTTCGGCCTCTGTCAATCAGAATCATGCTTTTGTTCTCGAAACTGTTTTCGGAGATGAATTGCTGAACCCTGATATTGTATGCTTCCGGAGTTATCTGACCAATGCAGGCGCCATCACATTCTTTTATTTTATATTGAAAACACTCTTTTTTAGCGATATACAATCCGGTCAGTTTCTGACACAAATGATATTTGGCGGTATGCGCGAAAAGGGCATTTTTACCTTCCTGCAAACTGGCGTAAGAGGTGACTTCTTTTTTACGGCCATCTGCTTTTTCCAGTTTTAGATTCAGATAGCCATTACTGTCTTTTTCGGTATATAAGGCATATGGAAAAATTGTTTTTCGCTGAGAACGATTGTATCTGGGTCTGTTTATTTTTACTTCTTCGCTTTCTTTTAGCAGTGCGATTAATTCGCTTCCGGTTTCATTATAAGTTATAGTAAAAACTTCAGCCTGAATTTTTTTGCTTTTTGTCGTAATTCCGGTAAAATGCTGATTGACCCTTTTTTTGATATTCTGGCTTTTACCGATATAAATTAGCGTTCCACTTTGGTTATGAATGTAATAAACTCCGGTTTTTGTAGGCATTTGCGATAAAAGATCCAGGAATTTGGGTGCAATTCCTTTTTCAACTTCCAGTTTTATGAAATCTTTTACAATGGTTTTCTCTAAATCTTTTTCCAGAAGCATTTTGAATAACTTTGTCGTTGCCATAGCATCACCACTGGCGCGGTGTCTGTCTGCCATAGGGATTCCGAGTGCGCGGACCAATTTTCCTAAACTGTAAGAAGGCTGCTCCGGAATTAATTTTTTAGCCAGTTCAACAGTACAAAGCGTTCGGGCTTCAAAATCATATCCCAAACGACGGAATTCGGTACGCAAAATTCTATAATCAAAAGAAGCGTTGTGCGCCACAATAATACAGTCAGAAGTGATTTCGATAATTCTTTTGGCTACCTCAAAGAATTTAGGCGCAGAACGGAGCATAGCATTGTTGATTCCGGTTAATTTCACCACGAATGGCTGAATTGGAATTTCGGGATTGACAAGGCTAATGAACTGGTCAATTACCTCATGGCCATCAAATTTATAAATGGCAATTTCGGTAATTCCTTCTTCATTAAACTGGCCTCCGGTAGTTTCTATGTCTAGTATTGCGTACATTTTAAATGTCAATTTCAAAAATCAATGGCAATTTCAATTTCAAAAATCAATTTCAATTTTTGAAAATTGTTATTGTAATTGAAATTGTCATTGTAATTGAATTATTTTTTATTTATTATCATTTTTGCTGAAATTGCGATAAGTTGTTCTACTTCTATTAAAAGTGTACTTCTTTTATCGTTATCACCTTCTTTAATGTAATCTAGAATTTTTAATGAGTTTCTTGACTCTTTTAACTCTTTTACAACTAATGAAACTTTAAAAATAAAATCTTTATCCGTAATTGTGCCTTGTGCCTCTCCAAAATTTAAAGACGCGCTTCCTGATGATCTAATTAATTGATTTTTGTAATATTCATTTTCAAATAATCTTTGTAATTGTCGTGTAAAGAAAATACATTCTCCGGCAAAACGAACCAGTCTGTCTTCAAAATTGAATATTTTTTCCATTTAAGTTATTAATTTTTGACTCTTGCAATTGATTATTGAAAAATTATCTTCCTCTAAAAATGCTGCTTCCAATGCGAACCATTGTGCTTCCGCATGCAATAGCCAGTTGGTAGTCGCCGGACATTCCCATAGAAATAGTATTCAGCTCGCAATTTTCAGTTTGCAATGTTTGAATGGAATCAAAAATAGACTTTAAATGTGTAAATTCTTTTTTAATCTGGTTTTGGTCTTCTGTAAATGTTGCCATTCCCATTAAACCTAATATACGAATATTTTTCATCTCTTTAAATTCGGTTGAAGATAAAAGTAAATTCAATTCGTTTTCATCAAGACCAAATTTAGTTTCTTCTTCAGCAATATGTATTTGAAGCAGGCAATCGATAATTCTATTGTTTTTTAATGCCTGTTTGTTGATTTCCTGCAATAATTTAAGACTGTCAACACCATGAATCAAACTCACAAACGGAGCCATAAATCTGACTTTATTTGTTTGTACATGGCCAATCATATGCCATTCTGTATCTTTTGGCATTTGTTCCCACTTATCGGCCATTTCCTGGATTTTGTTTTCTCCAAAAATACGCTGACCGGTTTCGTAAGCTTCCATTAAGTCAGCTACGGGCTTTGTTTTAGAAACAGCCACTAAAGTTACGTTTTCCGGCAAAGAAGCGTTTATAGAATCTAAATTTGATGCGATTGACATGCTGTTTTCTTTTTATGAAAGGATGAATTGCTTAGAAATTTTCTCTGCTTTTTTACTTTCACTGTAATCATAAAAACCTTCACCGGATTTTACGCCCAGTTTTCCGGCTCTCACCATATTGACCAATAACGGGCAAGGAGCATATTTAGGGTTTTTAAAACCTTCATACATTACATTTAAAATAGCCAGACAAACATCAAGTCCAATAAAATCAGCTAATTGAAGCGGTCCCATCGGGTGACCCATTCCTAATTTCATTACGGTATCAATTTCATAAACTCCGGCCACTTTATTGTATAACGTTTCGATTGCCTCGTTTAGCATGGGCATCAAAATTCTATTGGCTACAAAACCCGGATAATCGTTTACTTCAACAGGGGTTTTACCTAATTTTTCAGATAAATCCATGATGGTTTTTGTTACTTCGTCGCTGGTATTGTATCCGCGAATGATTTCTACCAATTTCATAATCGGCACCGGATTCATAAAATGCATTCCGATTACACGCTCCGGATGTGTTACAACAGCTCCGATCTGGGTAATGGAAATAGAAGAAGTATTAGTAGCTAAAATCGTATTATGCGAACAGGCTTCATTTAATTGTCTGAAAATGTTCAATTTTAATTCGACATTTTCAGTAGCCGCTTCCACTACTAAATCCACACCAACTACACCGTCCTTTATATCAGTATAAGTAATAATATTGGTGATTGTTTTGGCAACATCATCAGCAGAAATAGTTCCTTTTGCCAGCATTCGATCCAGATTGGCAGCAATAGTTGCCATTCCTTTATCTAATGATTTCTCGGAAACGTCAATTAGTTTTACAACAAAACCACTTTGTGCAAAAGTATGAGCAATTCCGTTACCCATTGTTCCTGCACCAATTACAGCTATAGTTTTCATTTAATTTTGGTATTTAAATTTTAAAAGTTAAGGTTTAAAGCGGGTTTTAAGCCAACTTTAAACCTTAAAAAATAAGAGTATATTTATTGTGTTATTTTTTGAAACAATCGATGATTTGATAAGCCACACGTAAAGCATCAGTAGCTTGTTCCAGTGTTACAACCGGTGTAGTGTTGGTGCTGATTGCATTTGCAAATGATTCTAATTCATCTAAAATGGCATTGTTTTGCTCCACATCAGGATTGGTGAAATAAATCTGTTTTTTTACGCCTTCGGCATTTTGCAGGATCATATCAAAATCTCCCGGAATTTCAGGGGCATCTTTCATGCGGACTACTTCGCATTTTTTCTCCAGGAAATCAACTGAAATGTAAGCGTCTTTTTGAAAGAAACGCGTTTTACGCATGTTTTTCATCGAAATTCTGCTTGCCGTTAAATTAGCAACACATCCATTTTCGAATTCAATTCTGGCATTCGCAATATCCGGGGTTTCACTAATTACAGAAACACCGCTCGCATTAATATTTTTTACTTTTGAATTTACAACACTTAAAATCGCATCGATATCGTGAATCATTAAATCCAAAACTACGGGAACATCGGTACCACGCGGATTAAATTCGGCCAAACGATGTGTTTCTATAAACATCGGATTTTCGATCATATTTTTGGTTGCAATAAAAGCCGGATTAAAGCGCTCCACATGGCCCACCTGACCTTTTACATTGTATTCTGCAGCTAAAGCAATAATTTCTTCCGCTTCATCAACCGTATTGGCAATAGGTTTTTCTATAAAAATATGTTTACCGGATTTGATCGCTACTTTGGCACATTTATAATGCGAAAGTGTTGGCGTTACAATATCGATTACATCAACAGCGTGAATTAGTTTTGCAATAGTGCTGAAGTTTTTATAGCCAAATTCTTTTGAAATTCTTTCGGCATTTTCCTGATTTTCGTCGTAAAATCCAACTAATTCGTATTGGTCAGATTGTTGTAATAAACGTAAATGTATTTTACCAAGATGACCAGCACCTAAAACTCCCACTTTTAACATGATAATGTATTTTAAACAAAAATATAATTTATTTGTTGAAAGTAAAAGTTAATGCATTAAAGATTTAGCGATTTAATCATTATAAAAGAATACTTCATGTATATATTTTGATATTCTTTAGTATTCAAAAATGATTCGTTGTGGATAAATTGTAAAAATAGACCACAAGCATTATTATAAAACTAATTGATAAAATTTGTAAATATCTTTTTTCTGTTTTAGGATCTCTTTTATTATTGATTACATAGGTGTCTGAGTAATCGTCGTGTAGATTTTTCCCCATTAAAAAAGATAGACTTTCCAATGGAATAAACCTCAATAATGTTCGTTTTAGAATCATCGAAAAGTCAGGTGAATTTCCATCTTCATCTGTTACATAACAAGCTGTTAGAAATTTTGCAGGTGTATTTTTAAAGATAGATTCAAACATCAGGTAGTATAGAAATTTAATAAGGGAAAAGAAAACTACAATGCCAAATTTATCTCCAAAAGTTGTTTTTAAATAGCTGAAAAAAGCAGTTAGCAGCTGATTTTTTTCTGAGTAGGTGATAAATCCAAAAGCAATTACCGTTATAATAAAAGAATCAATAAACAAGTTTAAAAAACGCTTATAATTGGATGCGTTTTCGAGATTATTTTCAATCAATTGGTTATTTTCAATAGTATTTGAATTTAGATTTTTGGTTAAGAAATGGTATGAGATGAAAATGTATAATAAAGTAATTACTATATAAAAGCCATCATAAATACCCAGCTTGTCAATATTAAAGTAAGAAATAAACGAGAATATTTTTATTACAGAACCCAGAAATACTAAACTGTAATTAAAAACTAATAATTTGGTTTCTTTATATTTAGAGAAGTAATAAATAAGTGCGCCAGCAAGAAAAGATAAATAATAGAATAAATTTATAAGTGCTATATTCGTACTTCTGGATGAATTACTTGTTCTTTCTGTAACAACAAAAATATCCATTCCTGAATAATAATAAGGATTGCTGTGAAAAACAATAAAATTCAGAAACTCCGTTAAATCTTTAATGTCAAAAAAAACAAAAAAAACGGATAAAGAAATACCCCAAAGAGCAAAAAATAAAGAGAGAAGAAAGATAGTTTTTTTCATAAGATGTTAACGTTCATTAGCTTTTAAGTTCGTAACCAAAAATAGAAATTAAATGATTAAAAAGTAGTTGACATTTGATAATTTGTTTTCTTATTTTTGTCCAAATAAAACCTACCAATTTTGAAAGATACTGCCAAACATCAAGGACTTCGTAATCAATTAGTAAGCACTTTAGAGCAAAAAGGAATTACTGACAGAGCAGTTTTAGAGGCTATAAAAAAAATCCCGAGACACCTTTTTCTTAATTCCAGTTTTGAAGATTATGCTTATCAGGATAAGGCATTTCCTATTGGTGCGGGGCAAACGATTTCACAACCTTACACGGTAGCTTTTCAGTCGCAGTTATTAGAGGTTAAAAAAGAGCATAAAATTCTTGAAATTGGCACCGGTTCAGGTTATCAGACAGCAGTTTTGTGTATGCTCGGAGCAAAAGTTTACAGTGTTGAAAGACAAAACGAATTGTTTAAGGCTACTTCAAATTTATTTCCAAAGTTAAATATTCGTCCCAAACATCTTTCTTTTGGTGATGGATATAAAGGATTGCCTAATCACGCTCCTTTTGACAGTATTATTGTTACGGCAGGAGCCCCGTTTATTCCGCAGCCTCTTATGGCACAGTTAAAAATAGGAGGAAGGCTTGTGATTCCATTAGGGGAAGACGTTCAGATTATGACTTTGTTAATACGCAAAAACGAAACGCAATTTGAAAAACACGAGTTTGGAGAATTCAGATTTGTTCCTTTGTTAGAACATAAAAATTAGATGGTATAAACACAAATTTCACTAATTTACCCGTAGTAAGTTAGTGAAATTTTGTTTTATTGGGCAATAATACCAATGTATCTTTCTAAGTTCTCTTTTTCTATCTGAGCAATAAAAAGTAAAAAATCTTCTTTATTGTTTTTGGTTTGAGCTGTTTCTAAACTTTGATAATATTGCATCCGACTATCATAATCTCCTTTTATATTGGCAATGATATAACCTTTTTGCAATAAAATTAAATTCATGACCAGACGAGAAGTTCGCCCATTTCCATCAATGAAAGGATGAATAGTAACAAGGCGTTCATGCATTTCAGCAGCTAAAATAACAGGATGCAATTTGTTTTTATTGATTTCGTACCAAATAAAATAATCTTCCATCGCTTTCCCAACCATGTAGGGCTGTGGCGGCATATGTGAACTTCCTTTTATCATAACCTGAACCTTTCTGTAGCGACCTGCATCTTCCGGGATGATACCGCGAAGAATTAAATTATGAATGGACAAAAGATCACGTTCGTTTAAGGAAACATTTCTTTGCATCAAATCTTTAATAAACCCAATGGCTTCCTGATGATTAATCGCTTCCAGATGTTCCCGCATGCTTTTGCCGGAAATAGTTAAACCTTCGTTGATAACCATATCAGTTTCACGCAAAGTCATTGTATTTCCTTCAATTCGATTGCTTTCAAATGTATACTCTAATTCAAGAGCCTGAGTAATTCTATAACTGTCAAATTGACGATAACTATCTAACTTTGCTTTTAAAAGATCAATCTCTTTTAAAAGATTTTCCAAAGTGGCAGAGATTTTTAATTTTGAAACAGTTCTATTGTATTTAATTTCCTGCTCGGCTACCATTAAAGCTTTTAAGGCAAATTCATCATCGCCAATTTCATAAAGAATCTTTTCCTTCAACCAGGCAATCATCAAAGTTTCATAATCAATTTCTAGAAGTTGCGAAAGTTTTGAAATCTGATCTTTTGTTGGTTTTCTTGTTCCTGATTCAAATTTGCTTATTAAAGCCTGATCAATGCCAAGAATCTGCGCCACTTCACGGGTTTTTAGGCCCTTCTGCTCTCTTGCATTTTTAAGAAGTGTTTTCATTTTTTAATTATGTTTTAAATTGTCTTGACAAATTTAGTCATTTTTATTAAATAAAAAAAAAGTAACATCATAAAAGAAATTACTTTTTTTTAAATTGATTATTTTGGTGGTAAAGAACCTTCTTTTTTATTTCTCTAACAATATCTTGTACAATAGTATCTACAAGTTTTGCCCAGATTTACGTTTAGTTAGAAGTTACTGTAAAAAAATTGTTTTTAGTTATAAGCTTTTTTAATTCGGTCCAGATCACGTTTGGTATCCTGTTCCTTAAGGGATTCCCTTTTGTCGTAATTTTTCTTTCCCTTGCAAAGGCCTATTTGTAGTTTTGCCAGTCCCTTTTCATTGGTGAATAATTTTAAAGGAACTATAGTCAATCCTTTTGCCTGCACATTTTTATGAAGTGTTTTTAATTCTTTTTTGTTTAAAAGCAATTTTCTTTCACTTCTGGATTTATGGTTGAACTGATTTCCAAACGTATATTCTTCAATATAGGTATTGATAGCAAAAAGTTCAATCCCGCTAAATTCACAAAAACTTTCGGTAATATTTGCTTTTCCTAATCGGATAGATTTGATTTCGGTTCCGGATAAAACGATTCCGGCAGTATAGGTGTCGATTATTTCGTAATCGAAACGCGCTCTTTTATTAAGTATATTGACTGATTTTAACATAGATGCAAATGTAAAATAAAAATGAAAAACTTTGAGGGAATTAAAGATAATTATATTTTTTTTAATCTATGATTTTAATCATTTTTAGGGAAAAATCTTACTATTAAGTTTGTTGTATAATTTAAAACAGACTTATTATGAAAAAAATTGTAACACTTATTAGTATAGCATTAATTTGCTTAACTGCAAAAGCTCAGGAAGTAGACAAGGGATTAAAAGGAGCGTGGTTTGCAACATCACAGTTCGGATACCAGCAAACCAAAACAGCAGATGTAAAAAATACAAGTTTATCTGTACTGCCAATTGTAGGTACATTTGTTACGCCTTCTGTTGCTGTTGGAGCCGGATTTGGTTATATGAACATAAAATCGGATTCGGATAAGGGAACTGCTGCCAAAACCGATCTGATTGTGATTCAGCCATTGGCAAGAAAATATTGGAATGTTGCAGGTTCTCTGTATTTCTTCGGTCAACTTGCAGCGCCAATTATCACAGGAAAAGAAAAACAAAGTGACTTAAAAATCACGCAGTTTGGGTTATCACTATCCGGAGGATTCGATTATTTTGTCACTAAAAATTTCTCGGTAGAATTCTCTTATGACCTGGCTAATTTCACTTCAACCACTCTGGATCCAAAAATTGGGGAGAAAACAACGGTAACCAATTTTGGATTAGCGCACGTTGCCAATGTTGAGCCACTTTATAATGGTACTTTAGGCGGAAGCAGCCCTAACCTGACCTCACCACTTTCTTTTGGATTTAAATTTATATTCTAATCGTTAGTTGATGATATTGGTTTCAATTTGCTAATTTTGCAAAAAAAAGAAAGACCGTGCTTTTTTAGAGTACGGTCTTTTTAGTATTATTTAAAAATATCAGATGGAAAATCAATCTAAAGATCCTTTGCATGGAATTACACTAAAAGCTGTAGTCGAGAAATTAGTAGACCATTATGGTTTTGATACTTTGGCAGAATTGATTCCTGTAAAATGTTTTACTTCAAATCCGAGTGTAAAATCAAGTCTTACTTTTTTACGAAAAACAGATTGGGCACGAAAAAAAGTAGAGGATTTATACGTTAAATCAATTCCTAAGTTTTAAGGAATTAATTTAACTTATAAGAAAGCATCACACCTCCGCGATACGGAAGCCATTCACCGCTTTTGTTCCAGTTTTGAGCTTTATCATATCTGCCCGGAGTTCCGTCATTGTAATATCCGTGATAAAACCCCTGATGCCAGCCGCCTCCGGCAAAAATATCGAGTAGGAATTTGTCATTCAATTTGATGTTATACCCAACCGTAACCCCCATTCGGTATCCAAAACCGTGTTCATATTTATTGCTTTCCCAGTAATTCCATTTTTGAATTTCATAGATATCCGGTCCTATATGTGCACCAACATAAAATCCATTATATTTTTCTTTAAAATGATAACGAAATTCAGGAGTCAGGGTGTAAAATTTCATTGGACTGTGTCCATCAAAAGATTCCCAAAAAGAAGCCATAAGATCAACACTGAAGGTAGTTTTTTCTCCAATACTGGTTTCAATTCCTATATTAGGTATTGCAATTGCAGCTGTGGCAGCATTAAATTTCAGGTAGGTCTGACTTTGTGACTGGGTAGATAAGAAAAGAACAAACAGGATTAAGATTTTTTTCATAAAGTGGTTTTTCAGGAAAAAATAAGCTTCAGTTGCTTATTTTGCGTGCAAATATAACGCAATACGATACCAGACTGTTGTGTGAAAAATAATTTTAACAGGTTTTATTTTTCCAAAAATTCCTGAAAAAGTTATTTATCTAATAATGAATAAATTACTTTGTCCAAAAATACACCTTCATAAAATTCTGCTTCTTTTAAATGTGCTTCTTTAACAAAACCACATTTTTGTAATACCTTTTCCGAAGCAAAGTTCTCAGGATCAATAACAGCCTCGATAGAATGCAGTTTCAGATCATCAAAACCATAACGTATTAATCTATGTACAGCCTCCGGAATAATCCCTTTTCCGTGAAATTCCGGTAATAACATATAACCGATTTCAGCGCGGTAATTTTCAGGCTGCATTCTGTAATAGCCAATTATTCCAAGCAATTTCGGATTATCTTTTAGCGTAATTCCCCAGTTTATTCCAACATTTGTCACAATTTTTTCTTCAATCATTGCAATATGTTCAAGGGCATCTTCAGTCGTTTTTACTAAAGGCCTCGGGATATATTTCATTGTTTCAGGGTTTGAACGCAATTCGAAAATTTCGTTCAAATCAGCATCCGTAATTCTTTTTAAAAGTAAACGTTCGGTTTCTATAGTTGGAAATGGAGAAAAGTTAAATTCTAACATTTTTTTATTTTATAATATTTGTATACTAAATTTTGAGTTGAATGTTTGTTTTGCATCCAAAATCAAAATCCCTTCCTTTTCGAATAAATCACCGGAGTTTTCGGCTGTATCGGAATAACCAAACCAGGGTTCAATACAGACAAACGGAGCTTGTTCTTTTGTCCAGATTCCTAAACTTGGAAAATCTTCAAAATTAACCCTTACATAAGGTTTAGAGTTTTCGAGAATTGTCAGGGAATCAGATTCTAATGTTTTAAACACCAAAGCATCATTTTCGAATAGCTGATACTTTAGGGGAACCAAATTAGCTGTAGTTTCGAGTACCTCGGTCTTAGTTGATATTAAATCATTTTCGAGAAGATTGTACTTTAAAACTTCGTCTTTTTCAAACTTAAAAGAATACCTTTCAAAGGCATCCGGTAAAGCAATTGCAGGATGGGCACCAATTGAAAAAGGAATTTTATCAGCTCCTTTATTAATTACCTTATACCTAATAGTCAGCTCTTTTTCTGCTAAACTATAAAGGAGCTGTAATTCAAACTCAAAAGGATATTTTTGAAGGGTTTCGCTGTTCGATTGTAACGAAAAAGTAGCACTGCTATCCGTTTTATTAATCAATTCGAACTCCATATCACGCGCAAAACCATGTCTTGGAAGCTGATATTCTTTATTATTAATGGTATAAGTATTGTTTTTTAAAGTTCCTACGATAGGAAAAAGAACCGGTGAGTGTTTTCCCCAGAAATCGGGATTGCCTTCCCAGATGTATTCGTTGTTCTGATAGTCTTTTATTGAAAATAATTCAGCTCCGGCATGTTTTATCGAAACCTTTAAACTTGAATTTGAGAGGATTGTATTCAAAATCTTAAAATTGAAATAAGTTACTTTTAATGAATTGTAAATATATTTTATAAATTTTAGTTTTTTCTATAAATGGCTGAAATTATTTTTTTAATAAAATTTTGATAAAATTAAATATAAGCTTCAGTTTTTCTCTGTAAATAGCTTTTTTTTTCATTAATTTGCTACATAAATAGCTAAAAAATATGAAAAAGCGTTCCTCAAAAGCCTTATTAACCATGGCTTTATTTGTTGGGATTTCTTCTGTTTGGGCGCAACAAACGCCAGCTACAACAGCAGCAAATCCAGTTAACAACTACAATTATCATGATGCATTCGCACCCCATTTTTACACTAAAAATGGTACACCAACCCGTTCTGCAAGCGGTCAGCCGGGAGTTGAGTACTGGCAAAACAGGGCAGATTACCAATTAACGGTAAAATTAAACGGTATTACAAATGAACTTGTCGGTACAGATGAGATTACTTATACGAATAACAGTCCTGATAAATTGTCATTTGTCTGGTTGAATTTGGACCAGAATTTATTCAAGGAAGATTCAAGAGGAAATGCTGTCGTGCCTTTAACAGGAAGTCGTAACGGTGCTCAGGGTCAGGTTTTTGATGGTGGAAATAAAATTAAATCAGTAAAAGTAATTTCTACAGGAAAGGATAAAACGGAGACTGTTGCAAAATATATCGTTACAGATACCAGAATGCAAATTTTTCTGCCTAAAGAACTGGCTTCAAAAGGAGGAGCTGTAAAGATTAAAATTGAATATTCATTCATTGCTCCTCTGGAAGGATCAGACAGAATGGGAGTCTTAGATACTAAAAACGGAAAAATTTTTACGATTGCACAGTGGTATCCGCGTATGTGTGTGTATGATGATGTAAGAGGCTGGAATACTGCACCTTATTTAGGAGCTTCTGAGTTTTATTTGGAGTATGGTGATTTTGATGTAAAAATTACAGCACCTGCCAATCATTATGTAGTAGCATCCGGAGCGTTGTTGAATGGTGCTGAAGTACTTTCTGCAGAGCAATTAAAACGATACAAAGAAGCGGAACAAAGTGATAAAACGGTTATGATTCGTTCTGCTGATGAAGTTGCTGCAACTGCAAATACAAATGCAACGGCAGAGAAAACATGGCATTACCAAATTAAAAACGCACGTGATTTCTCCTGGGCATCTTCTGCGGCTTTTATTTTAGACGGAGCAAAAATAAACTTGCCAAGTGGTAAAAAATCATTGGCATTATCGGCTTATCCGGTAGAAAGCGCGGGTAATGATGCTTACGGGCGTTCAACGGAATATGTAAAATCATCGATTGAGCATTATTCTAAAAGATGGTTTGAATATCCTTATCCGGCAGCTACAAATGTAGCAGGAAATGAAGGCGGAATGGAATATCCCGGAATTGTTTTCTGTGGATGGAAATCTAAAGGAGATGATTTATGGGGAGTTACAGATCACGAATTCGGGCATATCTGGTTTCCTATGATTGTAGGATCGAATGAACGTTTATTTGCCTGGATGGATGAAGGATTTAATACCTTTATCAACTCTGTAAGTTCTGTTGATTTTAACAACGGAGAATACAAGCAAAAAGCTTCCGATTTGCATCAGGATGCAGAGGGTTTAACGAGTCCGACACTGGAAACAATCATGAGTTCTCCCGATAATATGAAGGAAGCTAATATTGGTACTTTATGTTATTTCAAGCCAAGTGCCGGCTTAACAATTTTAAGAGAACAGGTTCTTGGAGAAGAACGTTTTGATAAAGCATTGCGTACTTATGTAGAGCGTTGGGCTTTTAAACACCCAACTCCTGACGACTTTTTCAGAACAATTGAAAATGTTGCAGGTGAAGATTTAAGCTGGTTCTGGAGAAGCTGGTTCGTAAACAACTGGCGTTTTGATCAGGGAATCAATTCTGTTAAATATGTGAAAAATGATCCTGCAAAAGGAGCTATAATTACTGTCGAAAATTTTGATAAAATGCCGATGCCAATTGTTTTGGATGTAAAAACAAAAAGCGGAAAAGTAACCAGAGTAAAATTACCGGTAGAAATTTGGCAGCGTAATAACGACTGGTCTTTCAAAAATAACTCTACTGAAGAAATTGAAAGTATAACGCTGGATCCTGATCATGTTTTTCCGGATTACAACGAAAGTAACAATGTCTGGACGGCAGGAAAAAGTTTGCTTGAAAAAGATATTATTTTAGACGGATATATCGGAACTTACTCAACAGCGAAAGCACCTTTGAAAATCGAATTCACAGAGAAGAACAGTGTTCTTAATGTAGAAATAACAAACTTTCCTAAGTTTTCTGTTGAACCGGTTGAAAATGAAAAAGATACTTTTCAATCCAAAAGAGCTGGTTTGAAATTTAAATTTAACGAAGCTAAAACTGCTTTTGACATGATTGTTTTAGGAAATGGACAAGTAATTCCGTTTACTAAGAATTAAAAGATAAAGTTTTTTAATATTAAAAACCCGATGGTATTTGTTACTATCGGGTTTTTTAGTTTTCAGTCGAAGTCACAGTCTCAGTCACAGTCTCAGGTCAATTTTCCGGCTTGCTTAGCCATTAGTAAGTTCCAGGGTTTTAAAAAAAAACTAAGAACCTTAGTACCTTAGTATCTTAGCACCTTACAAAACTAACAATACATTAAAAAAATGTTAGAATTTTATTTTTATGGTTTGTAAATAAAAAAATAGTGTACTTTTGCACCGATGAATAAAATAAGTTTACATATAACTTCTTTGTCACGGACAAACTCACCTGGTACTTCTCCCGAAGTACGGATGCTATCTCTATAGTATTCACCGAGTTTTTCGCCGCGTATTTATTTATATTCATTTTCTATTTTGAAATCACATCATTTGTCCATTGGACAAACCTATCCTGAAAGCACCTATTGTTTGAAATCATCTCGTAATCAACTTTTTGATTTAGAAGGTGTTATCTTTATTTTGCTTAACTTTATTGGATTGGTTTTTAGATTTCAAACGAAACAAAATGTTTTAATTTTTAACTCTAACTTCAACTATTGAAATGAAGATCTCTATTGTTGTAACTCAGGAAGAACACTTTAAGTATGCGCAGGAAATTTGCGATACAATAGAATCATCGGCTTTGTTAAGAGGCACGGGGATTGCTAAAAGAACTCCTGAATACATTCAGAAAAAAATGTCCAGCGGTGATGCGATGATTGCTTTGGCAGATGGAAAATTTGCAGGTTTTTGTTATATCGAAAGTTGGCAGCACGGAAAATTCGTGGCACACTCGGGTTTAATCGTACACCCGGATTACAGAAGTTTAGGTTTAGCCAAAAAGATAAAATCAAAGGTTTTCGATTATTCCCTGGAAAGATATCCTGATGCCAAAATATTTGGAATCACTACCGGTTTGGCCGTAATGAAAATCAACTCTGATTTAGGATATAAACCGGTTCCTTTCTCTGAACTGACAACAGATCCGAGCTTTTGGTCGGGCTGTAAAACCTGTACCAATTATGAAATTCTGAAAAGCAAAGAAAACAAGATGTGCCTTTGCACCGGAATGCTGTACGATCCCAAAGAAAAACAAAAAGATCCGCCAAGACATCCTTTTAATGAAGCCGTTTTGAAAAGACTGAAAAAAATTAAACAAGCTTTATTCTTAAATAAAATCCTGTCTTTTATTTTATTGCCTTAAGAATATCCGTAAAAAAGAAATCTCAAACTTGCTACATACGAAAGTATTAGCCTAAATTATAAAAAATGAAAAAAGTTGTATTAGCTTATAGTGGAGGATTAGATACCTCGTATTGTTTGAAATATTTAAAAAATGAAAAAGGATACGAAGTTCATACTGTGCTTGTAGATACAGGAGGATTTGATGCTGAAGAATTATCAGCCATAGAAAAAAGAGCCTACGAATTAGGAAGTGCACAACATACCAACCTTACTATTGTAGATAAATATTATGATAAAGCCATAAAATATCTGATTTTCGGAAATGTATTAAAAAACAATACTTATCCATTATCAGTAAGTGCAGAGCGTGTTTTTCAGGCCATTGAAGCCATAAAATATGCCAAAAAGGTAGGAGCAAGCGCCATCGCACACGGAAGTACAGGTGCCGGAAATGATCAGATTCGTTTCGATTTGATTTTCCAGACCATCGCTCCGGAAATCGAAATTATTACTCCGATTAGAGATCTGAAACTTTCCAGACAGGAAGAAGTAGATTATTTAGCTAAAAACGGCGTTCCTTATTCCTGGGAAAAAGCACAATATTCGATCAATAAAGGACTTTGGGGAACCAGTGTTGGAGGAAAAGAAACGTTGACTTCAGGTCAGCCATTACCAGGTGACGCTTATCCTTCACAATTACAAAAAGAAGGAGAAGAAAAAGTAAGACTGCATTTTGAGCAGGGTGAATTGGTTGGTATAAACGGTATAATGGACAAACCATCGAATAATATTGTTACTCTTGAAAAATTAGCCAATGCTTTTGCCATTGGAAGAGACATTCACGTAGGGGACACTATTATCGGAATCAAAGGAAGAGTTGGTTTTGAAGCTGCAGCGCCATTAATTATCATAAAAGCACACCATTTATTAGAGAAGCATACTTTAGGAAAATGGCAGCAATACTGGAAAGAACAGTTAGGAAACTGGTACGGAATGCTATTCCATGAAGGTCAGTTTTTAGATCCGGTGATGAGAAACATTGAAACGTTTTTGCAAGACACACAAAAAACGGTAAACGGAGTCGTTACGGTTTCATTAAAACCATATCATTTTTCGCTTGACGGAATTGAATCCGATAATGATTTGATGAATACCGGTTTTGGTCAATATGGTGAAATGAACAATGCGTGGACATCCGACGATGCAAAAGGATTTATTAAGATTTTGGGAAATGCCCAAAATATATTTTCATCTGTAAATCACTTAGATCATGATTAATGTTGGAATAATTGGTGGTTCAGGCTATACGGCCGGAGAACTCATCAGAATATTAATGTATCATCCCAATGTAAAAATTGATTTTGTTTACAGTACTACAAATGCCGGAAAACCACTTTCAATAGCACATCACGATTTGATGGGAGATATCGAAATGAATTTTACTGATGTGATAAATCCGAATGTAAACGTTGTTTTTTTATGTCTGGGACACGGAAAATCTATTTCGTTTTTGCAGGAAAATCAATTTGCCGGACATACTAAAATCATTGATCTAGGAAATGATTTCAGATTGAATAAAGATGCGCATTTCGAAGGAAAAGATTTCATTTACGGTTTGCCGGAATTGAATAAATCAGAAATTAAAAAAGCCAATTTTATTGCAAATCCGGGTTGTTTTGCTACAGCAATTCAGCTGGCCCTGTTGCCTTTGGCTAAAAATAATTTACTGAACAATGATGTTCATATCAATGCAACAACAGGAAGTACCGGTGCCGGAGTTGGTCTTTCAGAAACCGCTCATTTTAGCTGGAGAAACAATAATATGTCTCATTATAAAGCTTTTGAACATCAGCATCTAGGAGAAATTTCAGAAAGTTTAGTGCAATTACAGGATGATTTCGAAAGTGATTTGCTTTTTATTCCAAACAGAGGAGATTTTCCAAGAGGAATTTTTGCCACCTTATATACCATTTCAGATGATAGCCTGGAGCAATTGGTTGCTAAATACCAAGATTTCTATAAAGACGAGCCATTTGTAACCGTTACAACGACTAATATCAATATGAAACAAGTCGTTCAAACCAATAAATGTATCATTAGTTTATTGAAAAAGGGAAACCGGGTTTTAATCACATCAATCATTGATAACTTAACCAAAGGTGCTTCGGGACAAGCGATTCAGAATATGAATTTAATGTTCGGATTAGAAGAAACCACAGGTTTACATTTGAAACCAAGCGGATTTTAATAATAGTTTCAAGTTTAAAGTTTCAGGTTTCATGTTCTATGAGCAACCTGAAACCTGAGACCTGAAACAAAATAAACAAAAAAAATGAACTTATTTAACGTTTACCCCTTATATAATATTACCCCTGTAAAAGCCTTAGATTGCACGATTACAGATGAAAACGGAACAGAATACTTAGATTTATACAGCGGTCATGGTGTAATTTCTATCGGACACACTCAGCCCGATTATGTGGCCAAATTGAAAAATCAACTGGATCATTTGGGTTTTTATTCGAATGCCATTCAGAATCCTTTGCAGGTAGAACTGGCTAAGAAATTAGGAAAACTTTCCGGCCTGGAAGATTACGAATTGTTTTTGTGCAGTTCCGGTGCTGAAGCGAACGAAAATGCACTGAAATTAGCGTCATTCCATAACGGAAAATCGAGAGTCCTGGCTTTTCATAATTCGTTTCACGGAAGAACTTCTGCAGCTGTCGCGGTTACAGATAACAAGAAAATTGTAGCCCCGATAAATGCACAGCAGGAAGTTACTTTTCTGCCTTTAAACCAAATCGAATTAGTAGAAGCAGAACTGCAAAAAGGAGATGTTTCCAGTGTAATTATTGAAGGAATTCAGGGAGTTGGAGGTTTAGATGAAGGAACAACCGAATTTTTTCAGGCTTTGGAAAAAGCTTGTAAAAAACATGATGTGGTTCTGATTTTGGATGAAGTGCAATCCGGATACGGAAGAAGCGGAAAGTTTTTCGCTTTTCAACATCACGGAATAAACGCTGATATTATTTCGGTTGCGAAAGGAATGGGGAACGGATTTCCGGTTGGAGCCATTTTAATTTCACCAAAATTTGAAGCAAGTTTTGGATTATTAGGAACCACTTTCGGCGGAAGCCATTTGTCTTGTGCAGCAGGAATTGCAGTGCTGGATGTAATCGAAAAACTGGATTTACAGAAAAATGTAAATGAAGTTTCAGCATATTTCGCAGAGCAGATCAAACAAGTTTCGGGAATCAAAAAAATAAAAGGAAAAGGATTAATGCTGGGAATTGAATTTGATTTTGATGTTGCGGCATTGAGAAAGAAATTAATTATCGAGAAACATATTTTTACCGGAAGTGCCAACAACAAAAACCTGTTGAGAATTTTGCCACCATTAACAGTGAAAAAATCAGACATTGATACTTTTATCGTAGCTTTAAAAGAAAGTTTAGAAGAGCTTCAAAACTAATTTAAACCCGACAGGTTTTTAAAACCCGTCAGGTTTAAAATTAAAACAACCAACAACCAACAACCAACAACCAAAATGAATCCATTATCAATTGAAAAGCGAAATCTGGTTTTGCGGTCCATGGCAAAGCTCGTCGGGCAGGAGCGGAGCAGCATAATTCTCACCAACCAGGAGGATTTGCAGGCTTACGATGGCTCCGATTTAGCAATGGAAGAACGCCTGAAAGTAGATGATAAAAAAGTCGACGAGATGATTTTGTCCCTGAACCAACTGGCTTCCCAGGAAGATCCGGTTGGAGTAGAACGTTTTCATTTTATACATGATAATGGAATAAAAGTGATCAACAAAACTGCTGCTTTCGGAACGATTCTAATTATTTACGAATCCCGTCCCGATGTTACTATTGAAGCAGGTGGGATTGCCTTTAAATCCGGAAATAAGATTTTATTAAAAGGAGGAAAAGAAGCTTTAAAATCGAATTTGAAAATTGTGGATCTATGGCATCAGGCTTTAGAAGAAAACGGAATTTCAAAAGAGTGGGTAGAGTATCTGAATTATAATCGTGCAGAAACTCAGGTTTTTTTAGAAAAACCAACTCAAAAAGTAGATTTAATTGTTCCGAGAGGAGGAGAAAAACTAATTGAGTTTGTAAAAGCACACGCAACCTGTCCGGTTATTGTAAGCGGACGCGGCAATAATTTTGTTTATGTTCACGAAAAAGCAGATACGGATTTGGCTCTAAAAGTAATTTTGAATGCTAAAACGTCTAAAATATCAGCTTGTAATGCAGTTGATAAAGTTTTAATAGATTCAAAATTGCCCAACTTTGAAGGTTTTACCGCTATTTTAATCGAAGAATTAAAAGAATATAAGGTTGAAGTTATTGTGGATGAATCTTTAAAAAATTTCGAAGATACAGCAACACTTCAAAATGAAGATATTTGGTACGAAGAGTTTTTAGATTATAAAATTGTCATTGGAACAATTGATTCAAAGGAAAATGCAATCGAAAAAATAAACAAATATTGCGGTGGACATTCGGCTGTAATTATTACCAGAGATGATGAAGCAGCACAGGAGTTTATGGAAGCTATTGACGCAGCAGCCGTTTATCAGAACGCTTCAACCCGCTTTACAGACGGAGGACAATTTGGTTTAGGCGGAGAATTAGCGATAAGCACAGATAAATTGCACCAAAGGGGACCAATTGGATTGCAGCATCTGGTTACCAATAAATGGTTCGTTTACGGAGAAGGCCAAATTAGATAATTTGATAATTTGATAATTTGATAATTTGATAATTTTAGATTGTGATTGTGATTGTGATTGTGATTGTGATTGTGATTGGAATTTGGAGTTTCAAAGGAAGTATTTTGATAATTGCAATTTTGTTCAGTTTAATTCGAATTTGGATTTTTAAAATTTGAAATTTATTAAGACAAAGCTTTGCGATCATTGCGTTTATAATCGTCAAAATATAAAAAAAACTTTGCGCCCCCTGCGGTAAAAAAACAATATAAAACTTAGGCCCTTAGCTACTCAAAAAAATGACTAAAAAAAGGATTTTATTAAAAATAGGAAGTAATACCCTAACCAAAGAAACTAATCATATTTCGCGGGGAAAGATTGAAGATATCGGAATGCAGATTGCAGCCTTAAACAAGGATTATGAATTTGTAATCGTGAGTTCCGGAGCCATTGCAGCAGCCAGACAATTTGTAAAACTGGAAAGTAAAGGTAAAGAAATTGCCTTGAAACAAGCTTTGGCATCAATTGGACAGCCCCATTTAATGCGGATTTTCCATGAAAATTTCAGTGATTTGGGATTATTGACTTCCCAGTGTTTATTGTCTTATTCTGATTTCGAAAAAGACCAGTCGAAAGTAAATATTGTCAATACCATTAACGTTTTGGTGGAGAACAATTACATTCCGATTATAAATGAAAATGATACCGTTGCCACAGATGAGATCCGGTTTGGGGATAATGATAAATTAGCCGCTTTAACGGCAGTGCTGCTAAATGTTGATATGCTGATTATAGCTACTAATACAAACGGAATTTACACCAAAGATTCCATTCACAATGAAGTTCCGGAAACCATAAAATTAGTAAAGGATTTAAAACTTTTGGAAAAAGAAATCGGCGAATCAAAATCATCACACGGAACCGGTGGAATGCAGTCCAAAATCGAAGCAGCCGGAATTGCAAAAGCAGCCGGAATAGAAACCTGGATCGTCAACGGATTAGATGATAATTTTATTTTAAAAGCATTAAAGGATGAAATTCATTTTACTAAAATCGTTTAATTGTAACGCGGATAGTACAGATTCGCTATCGCGAAAACGCTGATAAAAACGGATTTTTTACCTATGGAATTATTACATGAAGAATTAACAGATGTTATTATTAAAACTTTTTATGAAGTTTATAATGAATTAGGATACGGATTTTTAGAAAAGGTTTATTTAAATTCATTGTATCTGGAATTAAAAAGCAAGGGTTTCAAAGTTGAGGCTCAGAAAAAAATTGAAGTTTACTATAAAGGAATTGAAGTTGGAGAATATTACGCAGATTTAGTTGTTGAAAGTCTCGTAATTCTTGAATTAAAAGCTGCTGATAGTATTGTTCCTGTTTTTGAAAATCAAATATTAAACTATTTGAGAGGTACAAATTGTGAAGTAGGCTTGCTTTTAAATTTTGGAAAGAAACCAGAATTCAAACGGAAAGTTTTCGAAAATAGCAGAAAAACAAGAAAATAAAAATCAGTTTTATCAGAATTTAAAATTAAAGAGAAAAAAATAAAATCAGTTTTTATCCGCGTTTTCGCAATAGCGAATCAGTATAATCCGCGTCTAAAAGTAACACTAACAAAAAAATTATGAATTATATTTCAATTAAAGATATCAACTCCTTATCAAAATGGGTAAGAAGTGCCTTAAAAATCAAGAAGAATCCGCTTAAAAATCAAAGTTTAGGGAAAAATAAAACCTTAGGGATGTTATTTTTCAATCCGAGTTTAAGAACGCGTCTGAGTACGCAAAAAGCTGCTTTAAATCTGGGAATGAACGTAATGGTTATGAACTTCACCAACGAAGGCTGGACATTGGAATTTGAAGACGGAGCCGTTATGAATTCAGGAGCTTCAGAACATATTAAGGAAGCCGCAGAAGTAGTTTCGCAATATTGTGATATGATCGCAATTCGTGCTTTTGCGGGTTTAGAAGATAAAGAAAAAGATTATGCTGAAACTGTCATTTCAGGATTCTTAAAACATGCTACCGTGCCGATTGTAAACATGGAAAGTGCGGTTCGTCATCCGCTTCAGTCTTTGGCAGATGCGATTACGATGGAAGAATACAAAACAGAACACAAACCAAAAGTGGTACTTTCGTGGGCACCACATCCTAAAGCATTGCCTCAGGCAGTAGCCAATTCATTTGTAGAAATGATGCAGCTGCAAAAAAACATGGATTTTGTGATCACACATCCGGAAGGTTACGAACTCAGTCCGGAAATCACAAAAGACTGCAAAATCGAATACGACCAAAACAAAGCCTTCGAAAATGCTGATTTTGTTTACGTTAAAAACTGGAGTAATTTTAAGGACTACGGGAAAGTAACCAATATTGATCCCGAGTGGACTGTTACCGCCGAAAAAATGGCATTAACAAACAACGGAAAATTCATGCATTGCCTTCCGGTACGTCGTAACGTAATTGTAACGGACGAAGTTATAGACAGCGAGAATTCAATCGTAATCCAGCAGGCGAATAACAGAACGTATGCAGCACAATTGGTGTTGCAGAAGATATTAAAAAAGCTATAAATAAGGTACAAAGGTTCAAAGTTGCAAAGGAGCAAAGGTCTAAAACCTTTATAAAACCTTTGAACCTTTGAACCTCTGGGCCTCTGAACCTAAAAAAAATGGTAACAGTAATAAAAATAGGCGGAAATATAATTGACAATCCAGCCGAATTAGAACAGTTTTTAACCGATTTTTCTAAAATTGAAGGATATAAGGTTTTAGTTCACGGAGGAGGAAAATCAGCTACAAAAATGGCTGAAAGTATTGGTTTGGTTCCGCAGATGATTGAAGGCCGACGTATTACAGATGCTCCCATGCTCGATGTGGTAGTAATGATTTATGCAGGTCAGATCAATAAACATATCGTGGCACAATTGCAATCGAAAGACAATAATGCCATTGGTTTTTCCGGGGCAGACGGAAATTTAATTCAGTCCGTGAAACGAAATCATCCGACAATCGATTATGGTTTTGTGGGTGATGTAAAACAGGTAAACACAAAATTACTGGCTACTTTGCTTGAAAACGGAATTATTCCTGTCTTCTGCGCGATTACACACGATAAAAATGGACAATTATTAAACACAAACGCCGATACGATTGCAAGCGAATTAGCAATTGCCTTGTCTGAAGTTTTTGATGTTACGTTAACCTACTGCTTTGAAAAACAAGGCGTCTTAAAGGATTCTGAAGATGATTCCTCGGTAATTACAGCCATCAATGAACAGTTGTACCATACGCTAAAAGCAGAGAAAGTAATCCATTCCGGAATGATTCCCAAATTAGATAATTGTTTTAATAGTTTATCAAGAGGCGTTCAGAAAATCAAGATCGGTCACCACAAAATGCTTCAGAATCCTGATGTTTTGCATACTACTATTACATTATAAAAAGTTGCCACGAATTACACAGATTTCCGCAAATTAAAATTTTAAAAAATTAATGAAAATTTGTGTAATTCGTGGCAAAAAAACATAACCACGGAAGACATTTTAAATATTAATTTAAGAAATTAGCGCAAATTAAAATTGTCACAAAATTGGTAACAAGAATCAATTAAAAACTTTGTGACTTTGAGCCTTCGTGGCAGAGAACATACACTATGAAGAATATAGAAACGCTTACCAAAGGAGCCATACAATTATTAAAAAACCTTATCGAAACCCCTTCATTTTCAAGTGAAGAAGATCAAACCGCACTTTTAATAGAAAATTGGTTCCATCAAAACGAAATTCCTTTTAAAAGAGAAAACAATAATGTTTGGGCTTTCAACAAACATTTTGAGGAGAGTAAACCAACACTTTTACTGAATTCTCATCACGATACCGTAAGACCCAATCAGGCCTACACAAACGATCCGTTTAAGGCAATCGAAAAAGACGGCAAATTATTCGGATTAGGAAGTAATGATGCGGGAGGCTGTCTGGTTTCGTTACTGGCCACGTTTGTATATTTTTATGACAACGAAAATTTACCATATAATATAGTAGTAGTAGCCTCCGCAGAGGAAGAGAGCAGTGGTAAAAATGGTTTAAACAGCGTTTTGCAGCACCTACCGAAATTAGAATGCGCTATTGTAGGAGAACCTACTTTAATGCAGCTTGCTGTTGCAGAAAAAGGATTATTGGTTCTGGATGTAAAAGTAAAAGGAACCGCCAGTCATGCCGCACATCAAAACGACGATAATGCTTTATACAAATCAATTCCGGTTATGGAGTGGTTTAAAAATTATAAGTTCGATAAAATATCCGATGTTTTAGGACCTGTTAAAATGACCGTAACGCAGATTAATGCCGGAAAACAGCATAATGTTGTACCGTCAGAATGTGATTTAGTGGTTGATATCCGGGTAACGGATTGTTATTCGAATACTGAAATCCTTGACGTCGTTAAAGCAAATATAAACGCTGAAGTTACACCAAGATCAATGCATTTAAACGCTTCATCAATTCCGGTTGCGCACGGTTTAGTTCAGGCGGGAATCGCCTTGGGAAGAACGACTTACGGTTCACCGACACTTTCAGATCAGTCGGTTTTGAGCTGTCAGTCTTTAAAATTAGGGCCGGGAGAAACGTTACGTTCGCATTCGGCAGACGAATTTATTTTTATCAATGAGATTGAGGAAGGAGTCGATTTGTACATCAAAATACTAACTGATTTCTTTAAATTATAATTGTCATCCTGAGCGAAGTCGAAGGATTAGGAGCTAATCCCGCTATCCGTTCCAATCTTTTATTTTTTAAAGAAAAAAATAAAAGGATTTCCACTGCTATCGGGGCTGGAAAACCAAAAGTATAAACAACGACATTTAGGAATAATTAGAAAATAAGATCCAAAAATCTAATAGTCTAAAGAGTCTAAATAGCTAAAAATCTAAGAAGTCTAAAAATCTAAGTTATGAAACTTTGGGAAAAAGGAATACCAACAGACAAGCAAATCGAACAATTCACTGTTGGAAACGATAGGGACCTCGATTTGGTTCTGGCAAAATACGATGCTTTAGGCTCTATTGCACACGCCAAAATGCTGGGCCAAATTGGTTTGCTGACAGCAGAAGAAACAGATTCTTTAGTAGAGGCCTTAAATGAAATTATCGCAGATATCGCAAAAGGAAACTTCATAATCGAAGACAGCTTTGAAGATGTGCACTCTAAAATCGAATATTTATTAACGGTAAAACTGGGCGATGCCGGAAAAAAAATTCATACTGCCCGTTCGCGTAACGATCAGGTTTTGGTGGATGTTCATTTGTATCTGAAAGACGAAGTCAAAGCTTTAAAAGAGCAGGTCAAAACACTTTTTGATTTGCTGATGGAATCTGCAGAGAAACATCAAAATGTATTATTGCCGGGTTATACCCATTTACAAATTGCAATGCCTTCTTCATTCGGAATGTGGTTTTCTGCCTACGCGGAGAGCCTGATTGACGATATCACCATGCTGAATGCAGCAGGAAAAATTGTAGATCAAAATCCGTTGGGTTCAGCGGCAGGTTACGGAAGTTCGTTTCCTATCAACAGAACATTTACGACTCAGGAATTGGGTTTCGAAACTTTAAAATTCAATGCTGTTGCCGCTCAGATGAGCCGAGGAAAAGCTGAGAAAACAGTAGCCTTTGCCATGAGCAGCGTAGCAGCAACCTTGTCAAAATTTGCCATGGACGTGTGTTTGTATATGAGCCAGAACTTTGATTTTATTGGTTTGCCATCACATCTTACCACAGGTTCCAGCATTATGCCACACAAGAAAAACCCGGATGTTTTTGAATTAATCAGAGGGAAATGCAACAAAATTCAGGCCTTGCCTTACGAGATTACTTTAATCACAAATAATCTCCCAAGTGGATACCACAGGGATTTACAGCTTTTAAAAGAAGGTCTTTTTCCGGCTATTCAAAACTTAAAAGCGTGTTTGGATATCGCTATTTTTTCCATAAAAGATATTACCGTAAAACAGCATATTTTAGAAGATAAAAAATACGATTATTTGTTCACCGTAGATACTTTAAACGAAATGGTTGTGGCCGGAATGCCATTTAGAGATGCCTACAAAGCGGTGGCGGAACAACTGGAAGAAGGAACCTATACCTCTCCAAAAGAAACTAAACATACACACGAAGGCAGTATTAATAATTTGTGTCTGGATGCCATAAAACTTAAAATGCTTAACAGCTATTAGTGGGATTCATTTCTTTAAGAAAATTATTGAAAACTACTTTAGTAGTTGTTGTATTTAAAAATATAAAAAGCGTTATGATTTCATAACGCTTTTTTTTTGAATAAATCCTTTTTAGTTAAGGCAGAAAATCCATGCTAAATACATACATTTGAGTATCAGTTATCTTAAAATAAGACTATGGCAAAATTTGAAGAACAGGCAACTCAAACTCTTTTTGAGAAAAATTTCATTACCGAAGAACAACTTGTTCAGATAAAAACCTATCGCGGTTCAGGTATTTTTTCATTAAATGCAGAATTAAAAATGTTTCTGTATTTAGGAGTTTTGCTTTTTACATCCGGAATCGGAATCCTGATTTATCAAAACATTGACACGATCGGACATATTGCAATTTTGTCTTTGTTGCTTATTGTTATAGTAATCTGTTTTTATTTTTGTTTTAAGAATTCAAAAGGTTTTCAGAAATCAGAAACGGCTTTTGAAAGTCCTGTTTTAGAATATCTGGTACTTGCTGCGAATATCCTGACGTGTATTTTTATAGGTTATCTGCAATTTCAATACAAACCTTTCGGCACGCATTATGGTCTGGCAACATTGGTTCCGACGCTGGTGAGTTTCTTTTGCGCGTATTATTTTGACAATAAAAGTGTATTGACGATCGCGATTACAGGTTTGACAGCGTATGTAGGTTTTTCGGTAACACCGCAAGATTTGTTTAAAAACGATTTCTATTCACATCAGGATTTAAGTTATTCTGCCGTCATATTAGGAGGTTTATTAATACTATGGACAATTTATAGTTCAAAAATCCAGCTCAAGACGCACTTTAATCTCATCTACCTGACATTTGCCCTGCACATGATCAGTATCGCTTCCATCAGCAATTTGGTTAACGAACATAAGGGAATTTGGTTTGCTTTTTCTATTATTCTGGCCGGATCCAGTTTTTATTTTTATAAAGTCAGCTATGAAGTAAAGGCAATTTCCTTATTTGTTTTTATGATTATCTATGCTTACATCGGAATAAATATCTTTATTTTCAGAATTTTCGAAAATATAGACTTTTCAGATATTTGGGTCTTATTTGTTATGGTTATCCCTGCCTATTTCATTGGTTCCATAATTCTGTTTATCAAATTAATTAAGAACTTCAATAAAGAAATCGCCGAATGATACTATTAAATAAGAGTAAGTTGAAAAATTCAGCTTTAATTGATGAAGCAGATTCATTAAAAAACGCAGGCTTTATAGGAAAAGAGCAGCTTAACTTTATAAAAAAAGAACTTCCTGTGCTTAACAGTCATAATAATATTCTGGTACGTATCGGTTTCTTTTTGTTAGGTTCCTTTTTGTATTCGTCTTTGTGTGGTGTGGTTTCCCTTTTGGGTCTTTCGGGAATGGATGAGAGCTGGAAAATATTTCCCTATCTGTTTGCAATAATCGGTGTTGTGGGATCTGAAATTCTCACCAAACAGGATTATCACAATCACGGCCTTGATGATGCTTTCATCTTAGGTTTGCAGTTGAATATTGGTTTTGCTGTGGGAGTTTCGACAGATGGTGATAATATATTGGCCATTACAATTGCTGTGACAATCGCTTCCATTATAGCGTATTTGCGTTATGTACATTTGCTCTCCGCATTGGTTTTTTACCTCGCCTTTACGGCAACATTAGGATATGCTATATTTGATTTTCTGGAAGCAGGACAGGCAATTTTACCCTTCTTTATGATGTTCTACGGCATAGGAACGTATTACTTTTGCCGAAGACTTATAACTAAAATCGAAGAACCATTCTATTATAATGGAATTGTTTTAATAAAAAGTATGAGTTTAATCCTGCTGTTTTTTTCGGGAAATTACTTAGTGGTTCGGGAATTTTCAGCAAGTCTGGCCGATACTTATTATGAAGTAAGTCCTGAAATTCCGTTTGCATTTTTCTTTTGGATATTTACATTTGGTATTCCGGTTTTATACTTGTTTTTTGCTTTAAAAAACAAAGACAGGATCATGCTGTGGATTAGTTTTGCCGCGATTGCTTTTTCATTTTACAGCTTTCGATTTTATTATTCGGTTCTGCCAATAGAAGTTGCATTAACACTCGGAGGTTTGGTTTTATTTGCCATAGCATTTTTATCCATCAGAAAATTAAAACACAAAGAAACCGGATTAACATTTAAACCGGACAGAATCGCCAATTCAAATGCCTTTTTAAATGCCGAAGCACTACTTATCGCTTCAACATTTGGAATGAAACCAGAAGTGAAATCACCGGAATCCCCAATGGAATTTGGAGGAGGAGGTTTTAGCGGAGGAGGATCTGAAGGGAATTTTTGATTTTTTTCAGGAGTTAAGAGTATGAGCTATAAGTTATAAGTTAGAATTGAACCATAAACTATAAACCATAAATCCTAAACTACAAAAAAAGTAAAACCCTGAACTGCAAAATTCAGGGTTTTACTTTTTTTGTTTCTATTTCTATTTCGTACTCCTAACTCATGACTAATAACTCATAACTTCCCCCACCTTTCCTAAACTTTAGCTTTCAAAGCTTCAGCATCAATATCACTGTGGGAAACATCATAAACGGCTTTTCCGTTTTTTATTAAAATCAATTGTGGTGATTCATGATAGACGTTAAATCGGTTGGCGATTTCATTAGACACATCACGGTGTTCAATTAAATCCAAAAAGAAAGCATCAACTGTTTCCTCCAGATCGTACTCTCTTTCAAATTGTTTCAAAGCCATACGGCTAATGCTGCATCTTGTACTGTGTTTAAAAATTACAACAGGCTTAACATTAGAAAGGGTTTGTATATCTTCTAACTGTGTTAAATTTGTAAGAGGAATCCAGTTTATTTTGCTTTTTTGTGAATCAGATTTTTCTGAATCTCCGAAGATTGAATTTAAAAAACTCATATTTTGACTGTTTTTATGACTTTTTGGCATTTATTATTGGTTAATTCTCAATTTTTAACGCCATTATGTCTGTATTTTTACTGTGGACTATAATTTGAATAGATAGTAGCAAAGTTATATCATTTAAAATTAAATTTTGATGCAATAAAATCAAATTTTGATGATATCGAATTTTTAGAATTAAAATAAGAAACCTAAATCATACCAATCATGAACATAAATAAATTTACAACTAAATCTCAGGAAGCCATTCAGCTGTCACAGCAGTTGGCGCAACGATACGGGCAACAGCAAATCGAAAACGAACACATTTTGAAGGCTATTTTTGAAGTGGACGAAAATGTGGCGCCCTTTATTTTGAAAAAACTCAATGTAAACGTACCCTTGTTTCTACAGATTTTAGATTCAACCATTCAAAGTTTTCCTAAAGTTTCAGGGGGAGATATTGTGCTTTCAAGAGACGCAAACAAAGCATTGAATGAAGCTGAAATCATTGCCCAGAAAATGAACGATGAATATGTTTCGATCGAGCATTTAATTTTGGCAATTTTTGATTCAAAAAGTAAAGTGTCCCAGATTTTAAAAGATCAGGGAGTTACCGGAAAAGCATTAAAAGCAACTATAGAGGAACTTAGAAAAGGAGAAAGAGTGACTTCGGCATCCGCGGAGGAAAATTATAATTCCTTAAATAAATACGCTAAAAACCTGAACGAATTAGCACGTACCGGAAAACTGGATCCCGTTATCGGCCGTGATGAAGAAATCCGACGCGTGTTACAGATCCTGACCCGCAGAACCAAAAACAATCCAATGTTAGTAGGGGAGCCCGGAGTGGGTAAAACAGCCATAGCAGAAGGTCTGGCGCATAGAATTGTGGATGGCGATGTGCCTGAAAACCTGAAAGACAAAATTGTTTTCTCTCTGGATATGGGGGCATTGATTGCCGGCGCCAAATACAAAGGAGAATTTGAAGAAAGATTAAAATCGGTAGTAAAAGAAGTGACTGCCGCAGAAGGTGATATTGTTTTATTTATCGATGAGATTCACACGCTGGTTGGCGCGGGCGGGGGAGAAGGCGCGATGGATGCCGCTAACATTTTAAAACCGGCTTTGGCTCGTGGAGAATTGAGAGCAATTGGAGCAACAACCTTAGATGAATACCAGAAATATTTTGAAAAAGACAAAGCTTTAGAGCGTCGTTTTCAAAAGATTTTAATCGATGAACCGGATACCGAAAGCGCGATTTCAATTTTGCGCGGTATCAAGGAAAAGTACGAAACACATCATAAAGTTCAGATAAAAGACGAAGCTATTATCGCAGCTGTAGAACTTTCACAGCGTTATATTACCAATCGTTTCCTACCGGACAAAGCGATTGATTTAATGGATGAAGCGGCTTCCAAATTACGCATGGAAATCAATTCAAAACCGGAAGAACTAGATGTGTTGGATCGTAAAATCATGCAGCTTGAAATCGAAATTGAAGCCATAAAACGCGAAAAAGAAGAGAGCAAGCTTAAGATTTTAAGAATGGATCTTGCCAACCTGAAAGAGGAACGAAATGAAATCTACACCAAATGGAAATCTGAAAAAGATGTCGTAGATGGGGTTCAGGCTGTAAAATTAGAAATAGAAGATTTCAAGCATGAAGCAGAACGTGCGGAACGTGAAGGAGATTACGGAAAAGTAGCTGAAATCCGTTACGGAAAAATCAAGGAAGCACAAGAACGTCTGGATGTTTTAGTAAAACAATTGCAGGAATACCAATCCGGTAATTCTTTGATAAAAGAAGAAGTAACCCGCGAAGATATTGCTGAAGTAGTCGCAAAATGGACCGGTATTCCGGTAATGAAAATGCTTCAGACCGAAAGAGAAAAGCTGTTGCATCTGGAAGATGAATTACACAAACGAGTGGTAGGTCAGGAAGAAGCGATTGAAGCCGTAAGTGATGCTGTACGCAGAAGCCGTGCCGGTTTGCAGGATATGAAAAAACCTGTTGGGACATTCTTGTTTTTAGGAACTACCGGAGTGGGGAAAACAGAGCTTGCAAAAGCTTTGGCGGAATATCTATTTGACGATGAAAACGCCATGACCCGTATTGATATGAGCGAATACCAGGAACGTCATAGTGTGAGTCGTTTGGTAGGAGCGCCTCCGGGATATGTGGGTTACGATGAAGGAGGGCAATTGACAGAAGCGGTACGGAGAAAACCCTATTCCGTGATTTTGCTGGACGAGATCGAAAAAGCACATCCGGATACCTTCAATATTTTATTGCAGGTTTTAGATGAAGGCCGACTAACCGATAATAAAGGGCGTCTGGCTGATTTTAAAAATGCCATTATCATTATGACTTCCAATATGGGAAGTCAGATTATTCAGGAGAAATTCGATAATAGGAAAGGCGGAATCGAAGCCGCTACAGAAGCTGCAAAAGTGGAAGTTTTAGGTTTACTGAAACAAACTGTACGTCCCGAATTTATAAATCGTATCGATGAAATTGTATTGTTTACACCTTTAACGATAGAAAATATTTCAAGAATTGTGAGCTTACAACTTAAGAGTGTAACCAAAATGCTGGCCTTACAAGGTATTGCGATGGATGCCACTCCCGAAGCAATTAAATATCTGTCAGACAAAGGTTATGATACTCAATTTGGGGCAAGGCCGGTAAAACGTGTTATCCAGAGAGAGGTATTGAATCAGTTGTCGAAAGAAATTCTGTCCAACACTATTACAACCGATAGTATTATTTTAATTGATGCTTTCGACGGAAAACTGGTTTTCAGAAACCAGACCCATAAAGTTTAATGATTTTGTTTAGTTAATTATTAAATTGGGGAAGCATCAGCTGAAAGGCTGGTGCTTTTTTTTTAAAGTTTGAAATCCGTGAATAATGAAACTTTTTTGAAAAGTAATATAAATCAAATTAAAAATTAAGTACAGAAATTTACGAATAACTTAAAACAAAAAATCATGAACAATATTTTTAGAGGATTAATAGCAGGTTACGGTGCGAAAAAATTAGGAGGAGGATGCTTCGGTACTATCTTTGTCTTTGTAATTATCTGGTTGCTATTAGGACAGTGCAGCTAATTTTTTAGGAAAAAAATTGATAAAAAAGTAGTAGATTCGCGTACGTAAAAAATAAATAACGTTAATTAAATTAGGTTCTGAAATCCAGTTAATTACGTAATTCATAAAATAAAAAAATATAATGGCATCAGGTTTTTTCGTACTATTAGATGATATCGCAGCAATCATGGATGATGTTGCCGTAATGAGCAAAGTAGCAGCAAAGAAAACTGCGGGTATTTTGGGTGATGATTTAGCCGTTAATGCCGAAAAAGCTTCAGGATTTGCTTCTTCAAGGGAACTTCCCGTTTTGTGGGCAATTAGCAAAGGGTCACTTCTTAACAAAATCATTATCCTGCCAATTGCGTTTCTTTTAAGTGCCTTTTTTCCCATTGCAATCATTGTTATTTTAGTGCTTGGAGGTCTTTTCCTGGCATATGAAGGTGCAGAAAAAATTTACGAATTTATATTTCCCCACGAACACGCTTCAGAAGGAATAACTGAAGAAACACTCACAGAGGAAGAAATTCTGGCTATCGAAAAAGATAAAATAAAATCAGCTATTGTGACCGACTTTATTCTGTCGGTAGAAATAGTAATCATTGCTTTAGGAACCGTAATTGATAAACCTATTTCATCACAGATTGCAGTAGTTTCAATCGTTGCGCTGATTGCAACCATTGGTGTTTATGGTATTGTCGCTTTAATCGTCAGAATGGATGAAGTGGGTTTTAAAATGATTCAGCACAGTAAAAAAGAAAAAAGCATTTTAAAAACGATAGGAAACGTTCTGGTACAGGCACTTCCAAAGGTTATTAAACTTTTAACTGTCATCGGTACAATTGCTTTACTTTTAGTATCCGGAGGATTGTTTGTTCATAATATTGAATTTTTGCATCATTTATTACCGCAATTGCCTTCCATTTTAAAAGAATTTATAATTGGACTGGTAGCCGGATTTATAGTTTTGGGAATTGTAAATCTTTTCAAAAAACTTTTCGGAAAGAAAGCACATTAATAAAATCATATTCAGACAATATCAGGACATCAGCTGCTAAGCTGGTGTTTTTTTTATACTTTTTTTTGAAGAATAAAAATTTGGTAACCAGTTGTTTACTGTTTTGTTTTCGTTATTTAACATTTTCTGTAAGCAACCTTATGAATGTATTCCCCTCTTCATAATAAAATAACAAACAAATATTTATTATGAAAAAGTTTAGATTAAAATCAGTTTTATTAGTATTATTCTCGTTAACAGTATTTGCATCCTGTGATAGTGATGATGACAAAACACCAGATCCAGTAACTGTAACTGTAAAAAATGCTCTGGCAACTGAAGTAAAAGGACCGGCAACCGGAAAAGTAAACACAGAACTTAGTTATGAGGTTACTTTTTTACCGGACAACTCTTGTGGAGAGTTTAACAAATTTACAGAAGCAACCATTGGTACCGTAAAAGGTTTACAGGTAGAAGTAAAATATCCTGAGGTTTGTACGCAACAGGTTCCGACCCCTAAAAAAGCAGTTTATAAATTTAAATCGGCAGAAAAAGGAACTTTCGAAATCAAATTCAAAAAATCAGAAACTGAATTTATAATTCAGAAAGTGGTTATTGATTAATTCACTTTAGTCCTTTAAAAACGAAAGCTAATTAGTTAAGTTCTATTAAATAATTTCATCATTATTTTCAATTAAACACCAGTCTCAGATTGGTGTTTTTATTTGTAAGATGTTTTAATTACATCAATTTTTCTGATCTAATTAAAATTGTACTCATTCATGATAAATTATTATATTATAAGTTTAAAGTTGATTTATTTGTATGAAATAATAGGTTAATTTAAAAATAGTTTTGGTTATGTTAATTGTTTATTTTTGCGATATATTTCAAACCCTTAATCTCTATGATAAAACCTTTACACTATTGCATAATTGCATTTTTCTCATTTTTTTGTTTTACTTCAAATATAATTTCTCAAAATAATTGGAAATTATTAAATCCTACCCCTTCTTATAAAACTGGTAAGGAAATTAAATTTATATCTCAAAGTACCGGATATATCTTAAACGATAATGAAATATTAGAGACTGTCGATTCTGGTATAAGCTGGAAAAAGAAGCAAAATATTAATAGCGGTAATGATTTGAAATTTTATAATAATTTAGGTTATATTGTAGGTAAAGATGGCTATATATTAAAATCACTTGATTCCGGTACTTCATGGACACAAGTAAATACAGGATTTGTAGCTAATTTTAACAGTGTAACTATCATTAATGAAACAACAATCATTATTTCAAGTTCAAATAGTATTATTAAATCACTAGATGGAGGTAGTACCTGGATAAGTTTAAATATCCCCAATGTAACCGTTAATAAAACTTTTTTTACGACATCGCTAATTGGACTCGCAGCATGCAATAACGGAACAATGCTTAAAACAGTTGATGGCGGAGTTAATTGGTATTCAACCATGACTTCTAATAGTACTCCGTCTAATTTTTTTACCGTTTATTTTATCAATCAGAATGTTGGTTTTGCAACCCGTGAACATCATGATCTTTATAAAACAAAAGATGGTGGAGAAACCTGGACAGAAATCCCCGTAATTTCTGATGCTATATATACATTTTCGTTTTTAAATGAAAATGTTGGTTATGCAGCAGGAGATCACGGAGTAATTTTTAAAACAATAGATGGCGGTCTTACATGGGATTGGGCAGGATTTCAAATTGGACGTATATATAATACTAGTATTTACGGGATTCACTTTGTAGATGATAACATAGGATTTGCTACCGGTGCCAGAGGCAGAATTATTAAAACAACAGACGGTGGTAAAACGTGGACTCAAAATTCTCCAACTTACAACGATATTAACAACTTACAATTTTTAACAAATGAAACAGGTTTTGCTCAATCGGGAAATTCATTTTTTAAAACAACAGATTCAGGTAAAAGCTGGAATAGTGTGGGTTCAATAGATTATGATAGATATTCTTATATAGCTACATTCAAATTTTTGAATGAAAATTTAGGTTATGCTGTTTCTGGAGGTACATATGGAGGTCATGTTTTAAAAACATTAGACGGAGGAGTTACATGGAATGCATTAAATGATGGATTTAGAATAATTGATGAAGGAGCTAATTCGTTATCCCTTTTTGATGAAAACACAGTTGTGATTTCCGGAGGATATAATCAGCCAAAAGTATTAAAAACAACAGATGGAGGAAAAAATTGGGTACAACTTTCAAGTTCTAGTTTTATTAAAATCCAATTTTTAGATGAAAATATTGGTTATGCACATAACTATTATGATAAGAAAATCTATAAAACAATTGACGGAGGAACTAATTGGACTGTTGTATTTACAGCTGAGGAAGACATAAAATCAATAGATTTTCTGGATAAAGATAATGGTTATATAGCAGGTTCTAACGGTTTGATTTTAAAAACAAAAAATGGAGGAATAGATTGGAAAAAGCTTACCATTCCTTATGAATATTATACCTATATTAAGTTTTATTCTAAAAATGTCGGATATCTTTTTGATGAAGATGGTAAATTGTATAAAACTGAAAATGGTGGTAACAGCTGGAAAAATATATATGATTTACCATCAGGATTTACCAGCAATAGTATTACAATTGTTGGGAAAGATATTTATTTATCTGGAGAATATGGTAAAATATTAAAAAGTGAAGTAGATTTTGAACCATTCAATTTGCAATTAAATCCGGCCGAAAATATTCTTAGCCGTACTGCAGTTTTATCTGGAAGTGTAAGTGTAAATAAAGATTATTTTGATAACGCCCGTCTTGAATATTTTAATTCTGCTGTAATACATAAACAGGATATTTCGACAAATACAATAAATCCTGATACATCAATAGATTTTTCTTTGCCAGTATCAGATCTCGATCCTGATTCAACCTACTATTATAGAATTGTAGCAACTCGTGATAACGTATCTTACTATAGTGACCTGAAAATTTTTAACACAAAGGAAGATTATTTGATAACAATAAATACCATCAATAATGTTTCTTCAAATCAAGCAGAAATTATTGGAAGCATAACATCTTATAAATATGATATTACTGATGTTGAATATCAATATAGTTCTGAGCAAAATTTTTCAAAATATGATATTCTCAATAATAGTATAATTGTCAAAGGAAATACAACTGAAAATATAGCCGGAACTTTATCTGATTTAAAATCTAAAACTATTTATTACGTAAGGCTTAAGGCAAAGTATGAAGGAAAGGAAATTTATAGTCAAATCAGTTCTTTTGTCACCCTATCAGAATATGAAATAAACTTATATTATCCATCTGTAGTAAATAATGATGTAACATTATCAGCTTATGTAATTACAAATAGTAAGGATATAAGCAATATCGTTTTTGAGTACGGAGTTTTAAATTATGAAAATACTATTGCTGCAAATATAGATTTGGTTTCAGCTGGTTCTTCAGGATATGTATCAGCATTGTTAGCTAATTTAGATCCTGATAAAATATACTCCTATAGATTAAAAGCGCTCACCGGAGGAAATATAATTTATAGTCGGGAAGGAGTTTTTAATACTTCTAAAAAGATACTTCTAAAGGCAGGAAACGTAATCGAAAATATAAGCTCAATTAAATTAACAGGATACGTAAATTCTATTGGAGGATATGTAACTAATATTGAATTTGAATATGGCACAACTGAAAGTTTAGGATCAACACTTAAAACCAATCCTAATTATGCGTACGGGAATAGTACGTATACATTTAGTGCTGATTTAGATAATCCTTTAAAAGGGGAAAAATACTATTATAGAATTAAAGGTATTGATGCAAATAATAATAATATTTTGTATTCAGATATAATGTCGTTTACTACTCAATCTTTAGGAGTTGAAACCCCTAATTTAAACAATAATGTATTTTTATATCCTAATCCAACTAATGGAGATGTAAATATTGATTTGCCAAATAATAAAAATGTTATTTCAATTATTGTTGTTGATGAATTAGGAAAAATGTTTAACTATGACCATAATGTAAAATCTGGGAATCTGCAAAAAATTGATCTTTCTGGAAAATCTACAGGCATATATTATATTAAAATAAGAACAGATGATAATTTAGTAATTAATAAAAAGGTAGTTCTTAAATAAAACACAGTTAGATAAGATAATCTAAATTAGATTTTATAAATCCCTCTAAAAATTACTATTTTTGCACTCTAAATTTTATGTCATGCCGAAAAGAAAATATAAAATAGCCGTTATTCAGTTAAATCTGAATGACGTAGCCGAAAATAATCTGAAAAAATGTATCAGCTGGGTAAAAGATGCAGTCAATAAAGGGGCTGAAGTTATTTTACTTCCCGAATTATATAGCAGCCATTATTTCTGTCAAAGTGAAGATGTGGATAATTTTGCCTTAGCAGAACCGCTTTACAGTACTTCGTTTATTGCTTTTAGTGAACTGGCAAAAGAATTGGGAGTAGTTATTATTGTTCCTTTCTTCGAAAAAAGAATGGCCGGAATTTACCATAACAGTGCCTATATTATTGATACTGACGGAACAGAAGCAGGTTTATACCGTAAAATGCATATTCCGGATGATCCGCATTTCTACGAAAAATTCTATTTTACACCCGGAGATCTGGGCTTTCAGGCCATTAAAACCAAAAAAGGAACTGTTGGTACATTAATCTGCTGGGATCAATGGTATCCGGAAGCAGCACGTATTACAGCGCTGAAGGGAGCTGAAGTATTATTTTATCCAACAGCGATAGGATGGCATCCAAAGGAAAAAGAGCAGTATGGTGAAAACCAATATGGTGCCTGGATGAATGTTATGAAAGGTCATGCTGTTGCCAACGGAGTTTTCGTTGCAGCTGCCAACAGAATTGGTTTAGAACAATATCTCGAAGGGACAGATGGAATTCAGTTTTGGGGAGCTTCTTTTATAGCAGGGCCTCAGGGTGAAATTCTGGCTCAGGCCTCTCACGATCAGGAAGAAATTCTAATCGCCGAAGTAGACTTGGATTTACAGGAGAATGTACGTCAGAACTGGCCATTTTTCAGGGACAGAAGAATTGATGCATTTGGAGATATTACCAAAAGAGCAATTGATTAATTAATTGACTTTATTACATAAAAAAAGCCGTTTCAATAATTTGAAACGGCTTTTTTAGTTTATAAGGAGAAATTTATTTTACCTTAAAAGTAACTCTTCTCACGATTTGACGGGCTTCTTTAGAATTTTTATTCACAGAAGTATCTTCACCGTTTGCAATTACATTCAGTCTTGAAGCATCAATTCCAGCGTTTATAGCTACGTTTTTCACAGCTTCAGCTCTTTTTCTGGATAATTCACTGTTGTAATCTGAGCTTCCGATTTCATCTGAATATCCAATGATATCTGCAGATTTACCAGGATTGTTTTTCAAATATTTCACTAAGAAATCCACACCTGATAAAGAAGCGTTTGTTGGTTTAGAAGAGTTAAAATCGAAATAAACATTTACATATCCTCCGTTAATTAATTCTTCAACCGTATTGTTTGTTGCTGTTTCTCCGCCTTTTTGAACGTAAGTTTTCTCTAAATAACTTTCCAATTCATCCGGTACACCGTTTTGATTGGTATCAATAGATTGTCCTTTCGTATTAACAGCAACTCCTGAAACCGTATTTGGCTCTAAATCATACAAATCAGCAACACCATCTTTGTCAGTATCAATAAGATTAGTTTCGATTGTTGTAACTCTGTCTTCTAATTTATTTAATCTTTCGTTTTCTTCAGAAAACCAGTCAGCATGTTTTTCATTTTTACCTAAGTAAAAAGTCAAACCAACAGAAGCATTTAGTAACACACCATCGAATGAACCTGTAGTCGTCTGACCCATTCCGTCAAAATTGTGATTTTGTCTTCCGTTAACGATACCTGTTAAATCTCCGGTTAGGGCAATACTGTTGCTTAATCTGATTTGTCCTGTAAGACCAAGGATTCCATGACCCATATAATCTTCTCCGTCAAAACCGTTATCTGAAGTTAATTGCGTAACACCAAATCCACCATGTGCCAATATACCGATGGTATTGGTCCAGGTTTCAAAATTTAATGCTCTTCCAATATTTACAACCCCCTGCAAACTGGCTCTGATCGCTCTGCTTTCGAATGCAGGAGTATCGTCACGTTCCTGAAACTGATCATATCCAAAATCAAGTTTCGCACCAAATTTAGGGTTAAACATATATCTCACACCTAAATCAGCGTGGAAAGGATTTAACGTTGCAGTAGAGTAACCCGGTGTTAATGCTCTGGTTGGTTTGTTTACACCGCCATTCAATTCGATAGACCATCTGTCATATGCAGGTTTGTCAACTGAAGGCTGAGCAGCTGTCGTTGCCATATTTTGCGCACTTGCTGCAAATGATAGTACTAAAAATGATACGGAAGCTAATGTCTTTTTCATGATATCTAATTATTTAATTTGAATTTGTTAAGCTTTTATTAAGCTTAGGACAAACTTAGACCATCAATTTGGAAATTCTGTTCCACTACTTTTTGCTAAATCTTATATAATTTCCACATATTGGCCAATATCACTGCAAAATTGTTAAAATAATCTAAATTTTGGCCAAAAGAAAAGGGACAAAATCAATGTTTTGCCCCTTTTACTATTTCGAGATGATCAAATTATTTCAAATCTGCCTGGAAAATTTTAATCGTTCCGTCACCTTCACTGCTTACGATTACCAAGCTTCTTTTTGTTGGACTTTTAGAAGCTGGAATAAAAAGTAAACCTTCAGGAGCATCACCTGTTTTTACCGTTTGTAAATATTGTGGCGAAGCAGGATTAGTCACATCATAAGTCATAAAAGCATCAGATCTTTCTAAACCTACGAATAAAATATTTTGGCTGCCCATTTTGGCAACTACCACCGCTTCCGGTTCTGAACCTTTATCGTCGCTGCGTTTATCATCATAAGTCCCTAATTCATTGGTCTTTTTGTCGACATCATTTTTGCTGTCATAAACTATTTTTCCTGTATTTCCATTCCATATAGAGAAAGAACGTGCGCCAAAACTTACCATTTCGTCCAAATCTCCATCACCGTCAGTATCTCCCATATCGGCAACAAGATTTAATCTTCCTAAGTTAGTTTCCAATTTCAAAGTAGCTGCATCAGGAAAAATGGTCGCATCTAATTTCATGTCTTTCATTCTTTTAATGTCTGAATAGGCAGTATATTCTCTTGCATCTCCTTCGTTTGCTGTAACAAAATAAGGTACACTATTAGCAGAAAAATGGCTAATCGCATCCGGCATAAACATTCCTTTTACCTTCCATGGGTTAAAAGCAATTTTGTCATCTTTATCACTTACGTCAATTGCATTTTCGGCAGTATTGTAATCTTTAAGACCTAAAGGATAAATAGCGGTAATGGTTTTTGAAGCCAAGTCTACTTTTGCAACACCATTATTTTCCTGTAGCGTTATCCAGGCTGTTTTAGAATCATCTGAAATCGTTACGTATTCAGGTTCAATATCCTGAGCAAAACTTTTAGCAAAGGTTGAAATTCTGAAACCTTCTTTTTTCAAAGCTGCTGCCTGAGTGCTGAAAGAACTGAAATCTAAAGTGGTAACTGCATAATTGTTGGCTACTTCAATGATAGAAATAGTTCCGTTTGGATCTTGTGAATAATCGGTATTCGGTTCCCCTTCGTTAGCAGTCACGATAAATTTTCCATCAGGTGAAAAAGTTACCATATCCCCGGCAAAGCACCAACCGTAATTTGTTTGATTACGCTGTAATCCGTAGTATTAAAAACAACTACTTTTCCATTTCCTTGTTTGTTTACAGTTGATTCTAAGGCAACTGCTAATTTTCCATCATAAACAGCAACACTGTTAGAAGCTCCTTCATAAGCAGTCAGATCTATTTTACCAATTTTGGTTGGTTTTGTAGGATCCGTTAAATCAATTACATCAATCTGATTTGTTCCGCTATTATTTACTGTAAAAAGTTTTTTTGTTTTTTCATCATAAGCTGAAATTTCAGCTGCAGCTTCTCCGCCAATAGTAATACTTCCGATTTCCTTAAAAGATGCCGGATTTTCATTTACAACAACTTCTGGTTCTTCGTTGTTTGAATTTTCATCGTTATTACAACTTGCCATTATAAATAAAGCCGTTAATAATGAGATACTTAGTTTTTTCATTGTGTTGGTTTTTAGTTTTGCCAAATGTAAATAGCAGAACGCGTCCTTATATTAAGGCTGTATTATTTAATCTTTAACTTAATTTTTATCAGGTTTTGTATCGAATTCCAATTTGATTTTCGTTGAGTTGTTTTATAATCCTTACGAATCATTATCTTTGTGCACTTTCAAATTTAGAAACGCTGTATGTCAACAAATAATAGAAGATTCCCCGCAGAATGGGAGAAACAACAAGGAATTGTATTGTGTTTTCCGCATAATGGTAACGACTGGCCTGGTAAATATGATGCCGTTCAGTGGGCTTTTGTGGAATTTATTAAAAAAGTAGCCACTTTTGAAACAGTTTTTTTGGTTGTAGCCGATGAAAAATTAAAGGAAAAAGTAGCCGAAATGTTAGAACGGGCTCGTGTAAATAGTGCGAACGTTTCTTTTATTATTCATAAAACTAACAGAAGCTGGATGCGCGATTCCGGACCGATTATCGTAAAAAACGGATCCAAAAGAGAAGCGTTAAATTTCAACTTTAATGGCTGGGCAAAATATAAAAACTATCAGCTGGATAAATTTGTTCCAGGAAAAGTCGCTGATTTTATTGATGTTCCGTTAACACAAGTAATGTACAAGGGAAAACCGGTAATTGTGGAAGGCGGAGCCATTGATGTAAACGGAAAAGGAACCTTACTAACTTCTGAAGAATGTTTGATGCATCCTACCATTCAGGTTAGAAATGCGGGTTTTACCAAAGAAGATTACGAAGCAGTATTTAAGGAATATTTAGGTGTTACCAATGTCATTTGGCTTGGAGATGGAATAGAAGGTGATGATACACACGGACATATCGATGATTTATGCCGTTTTGTAAATGAGGATACCATTGTCACAATTGTTGAAACCGATAAAAACGATTCCAACTACAAACCGTTGCAGGACAATTTGAAACGTTTGCAGAATGCGAAGTTAGAAAACGGAAAATCTCCGGTGATTGTCGCTTTGCCAATGCCAAAACGTGTAGATTTTGAAGAGTTGAGATTACCGGCAAGCTACGCTAATTTCTTAATTCTGAACAACTGTGTTTTAGTACCAACATTCAATGACAGCAACGATCGTGTGGCGTTGAATATACTGTCAGAATGTTTCCCTGACAGAGAAGTAATCGGAATAAGCTGTATCGATTTTATCTGGGGATTCGGAACATTACACTGTTTAAGCCAGCAGATTCCTGCTTAGCTGGTAAAAATTTAATCACGCAAAGTCGCAGCGCAAAGTTTTTTTCTCATTTTGTGTCATTTCGATGTAAGGAGAAATCGCACTAGAAGGTCCATACTGAATGTCGTCAATCTTTGTCGATTAACGAGTACGATTTCTCCTTACGTCGAAATGACAAAAAGCACGATTATTTAATGGCTTTTAAATTATAAACTTTGCGACTTAGCGCCTTTGCGTGATGTAAAACAAAACAAACGTATATTTTACAGGCATAAAAAAACCTTGGCGACAACCAAGGTTTTATATTTTTTAAATCTGTTAAGATAATTTATTTTCTCTTCATTGTCTGATAAAAGGAGGTAACAATTGACTTGCCACTTCTCCAAAACCAATACGTACTTCATTGCTTTCGCAGAAACCTCTGATAATAACGGTATCATTATCTTCGATAAACTTGCGTTCGCTGCCGTCTTTTAATTTTAACGGATTTTGTCCTCCCCAGGTCAGTTCTAACATCGAACCAAAACTGTCGGGAGTTGGGCCTGAAATAGTTCCGGAACCCATCATATCACCGGAATTAATACGACAACCGTTTGAAGTATGATGCGCTAATTGCTGACTCATAGACCAGTATAAATATTTGAAATTCGATTTAGAAACAATCGTTTCTTCCTGATTTTCAGGTTTTATTGAAACTTCTAAATGAATGTCAAAAGCTTTTTTACCCTTAGTCTGTAAATAAGGAAGCGGTGACGGATCTTGTTTAGGACCTTTAGTTCTGAAAGGTTCCAAAGCATCCATAGTCACAATCCATGGAGAAATTGAGGTAGCGAAGTTTTTGGCTAAGAAGGGTCCAAGAGGCACATATTCCCATTTCTGGATATCGCGCGCACTCCAGTCATTCAGTAAAACCATTCCGAAAATATAATCTTCGGCTTCGTAAGTTGGGATATTTTCTCCCATTATATTGACGTCGGTTGTAATGAAAGCAGTTTCCAGTTCAAAATCTACTAAACGGGACGGACCAAAAACCGGATATTTTTCACCCGCAGGCAAAGTTTGTCCCATTGGTCGATGCACCGGAATTCCCGACGGAACGATAGTAGAACTTCTTCCGTGATAGCCTACCGGAATGTGTAACCAGTTGGGCAATAAGGCATTTTCCGGATCTCGGAACATTTTCCCAACGTTCGTTGCGTGCTCTTTACTCGAGTAAAAATCAGTATAATCACCAATTAAAACGGGTAGTTGCATTTCAACATCTTCGATTTTGAAAATAACAATATCGCGGTCTTTTGTTGAATCTCTAAGTTGTGGATTGGTTGCGTCGAAAATATCAGCGATACGATTTCGGACCAGACGCCATGTTTTTTTTCCATCGGAAATAAAATCATTAAGCGTGTCCTGCATGAACATATCATCCGTTAAATCTATTCCTGCGAAATAATTTAATTGTTGTAAAGCTCCTAAATCTATAGCGTAATCGCCAATTCGTGTTCCTACTGTAACGACATTTTCTTTAGTAAGAAATACACCGAAAGGAATATTCTGAATAGGGAAGTCACTATTTTCTGGTACTTCTAACCATGATTTTCTTTTGGTATCGTTGGCGGTTATTGGCATGTGAATGTTAATTATTTGTTGAAAAATTGTATGTCAAATATATCATAATCTAACAGTTTGACAAACGTTTTTTTGTATTTTTGCAGGAAATTAACGAAAAACGAAAAAATGCAACGCGACGAACAAATTTTTGACCTTATACTAGAGGAACAAGACAGACAAATTCACGGACTAGAACTTATCGCTTCTGAGAATTTTGTAAGTGATGAAGTAATGGAAGCAGCTGGTTCTGTTTTAACGAATAAATATGCTGAGGGATATCCCGGCAAAAGATACTACGGCGGTTGCGAAGTAGTTGACGTTATTGAGCAAATTGCGATTGACAGAGCTAAAGAATTATTTGGTGCTGAATATGCAAACGTACAGCCTCACTCAGGTTCTCAGGCAAATACAGCAGTTTACCATGCTTGTTTAAATCCTGGTGATACTATCTTAGGTTTCGATTTATCTCACGGTGGTCACCTGACTCACGGTTCTCCGGTAAACTTTTCAGGTCGTTTATACAAACCGGTTTTTTACGGCGTAGATGCTGAAACAGGTCGTTTGGATTATGATAAAATTCAGGAAATTGCGACTAAAGAACAGCCAAAATTAATCATCGCAGGAGCTTCGGCTTATTCCCGTGATATGGATTTTGAGCGTTTCAGAGTAATTGCTGACAGCGTAGGAGCAATTTTGTTTGCAGATATTTCTCACCCTGCAGGTCTTATTGCAAAAGGATTAATGAACGATCCAATTCCACATTGTCATATTGTTTCTACAACAACACACAAAACATTACGCGGACCTCGTGGAGGTTTGATCTTAATGGGGAAAGATTTCGAAAACCCACAAGGATTAAAAACGCCAAAAGGAGAAATCAGAATGATGTCTTCTTTATTAGATTTAGCCGTTTTTCCCGGAAATCAAGGTGGACCTTTAATGCACATCATAGCTGCTAAAGCGGTTGCTTTTGGTGAAGCGCTAAAAGATGAGTTCTTTACTTATGCAATGCAATTGCAGAAAAATGCAAATGCTATGGCAGATGCTTTTGTAAAAAGAGGATATAACATTATCTCTGGCGGAACTGATAACCATATGATGCTTATTGACTTAAGAAATAAAAATATTTCTGGTAAAGAAGCGGAGAATGCATTAGTAAAAGCAGAAATTACAGTAAATAAAAATATGGTTCCATTTGATGATAAATCACCATTTGTAACTTCAGGAATCCGCGTTGGAACAGCTGCAATCACCACTCGTGGTTTAGTAGAAGAAGATATGGAAACTATCGTAGCCTTAATAGATAAAGTTCTTACGGATCACACCAATGAAGCAGTTATCGAAGAAGTAGCCAATGAAGTAAATGAAATGATGAGCGAAAGACCGATTTTCGTTTACTAATAAAAAGTTTCAGGTTTAAAGTTTCAAGTTTAAAGTTTTGTGACGCGTATAAAAACGTTATGCAAAACTTTAAACTTTTTTCGTTCCTAAAAGAACCTGAAACAAAGAAAACTTGAAACTTGAAACAAAACAAACAAAAGACTATGGGCGTATTAAGATTACAATTGCCAACAGATCCGAGATGGGTTAATATTGTTGAGAAAAACATAGAAGAGATCTTAACAGATCACGCCTGGTGCGAGCAAAAAGCAGCAACAAACGCGATTACGATTATTACCAATAACTCTGAACATCAGGACTTGGTAAAAGATTTATTGGCTTTGGCCAAAGAAGAAATCGATCATTTTGAGCAGGTTCATAATATTATCATCAAAAGAGGACTAAAATTAGGACGAGAGCGCAAAGACGATTATGTAAACGAATTGTATCAGTACATGAAAAAAAGCGGCGACGGAAGCCGTGTTTCCGGCCTGGTAGAAAGACTCTTGTTTTCTGCCATGATCGAAGCCAGAAGCTGCGAACGTTTTAAAGTCTTATCGGAGAATATTCAGGACGAAGAACTGGCTGTTTTTTACCGGGATTTAATGGAAAGTGAAGCAGGACATTACACTACTTTCATCACCTACGCCAGAAAATACGGAGTCGGCATTGACGTTGAAAAACGATGGAGAGAATGGCTGGCATTTGAAGAATCTATTATTACCAACTACGGAAAAGGAGAGACTATTCACGGGTAGTTTTTTTGAGTCTCAGTTTTCACGTTTGTCACGTTGAGCGAAGTCGAAACGCGTTCCAATTAGAAAACTTTGTAATCTCTGCGAAACAAAAAATCCGTGTTAAATCCGCGTTTTCGCTTTAGCGAATCCGTGTAACCCGCGTTCAGATAATCGAAAAGTTTTATAATCTAAAATCTAAAATCAGCACTCTAAAATTCCTTACATTTGAAAGTAACGAAAATTGAAAACCATGAGAATAGAAAGTGATTTAAAATTAGGATTTAAAGATGTAATGATCCGACCAAAAAGATCAACGCTCAAAAGCAGATCTGAAGTCTCTTTAGAACAGAATTTTAAATTTTTACACAGCACTACAAACTGGACGGGAATTCCGATTATGGCTGCCAATATGGATACTGTCGGTACTTTCGAAATGGCGGAAGTTTTGGCCAAAGAAAAACTTTTTACGGCAATTCACAAACATTATTCATTGGAAGAGTGGAATATTTTCCTTAAAAAGGTAACACCGGATTTCTACGATTATATTGCCATAAGCACCGGAACAGGTAAAGAAGATTTTGAAAAAATCGGTCAGATTATAACGGCAAATCCGTTGCTGAAATTTATTTGTATTGATGTTGCCAATGGTTATTCGGAGCATTTTGTTCAGTTTCTGAAACAAACCCGTAAACAATATCCGGACAAAGTTATTATTGCCGGGAACGTTGTAACCGGCGAAATGGTTGAGGAACTATTATTGGCCGGAGCAGATATTGTAAAAGTCGGAATTGGCCCGGGCTCTGTTTGTACCACACGTGTAAAAACAGGAGTTGGTTATCCGCAGCTTTCAGCCATTATAGAATGTGCTGATGCAGCTCATGGTTTAGGCGGGCACATTATAAGTGATGGCGGCTGCAGTACTCCCGGCGATGTGGCTAAAGCTTTTGGCGCAGGATCCGATTTTGTAATGTTGGGCGGAATGTTAGCCGGACATACCGAAAGTGGAGGAGAATTAATCGAAATTAACGGTAACAAATTCAAACAGTTTTACGGAATGAGTTCCACAACAGCAATGGACAAACATGTCGGTGGCGTGGCAGAATACAGGGCAAGCGAAGGAAAAACAGTTCAGGTTCCGTATAAAGGAAAAGTTATAAGCACCATTTTAGATATTTTAGGCGGTTTGCGAAGTACCTGTACTTACGTAGGTGCTTCACGACTGAAAGAATTAACAAAACGAACCACTTTTATAAGGGTAAGTGAACAGGAAAATCAGATTTTCAATAATTAAAAATACTTTTTAGAATAGATATGATTACAATTTCAGAAGCGGGTTTAAAGGATATAAAAGTAATTCAGGAAATAGCAAATATTACCTGGCCTATTACTTACGGCGAGATTTTATCGAAAGAGCAATTGAATTATATGCTGAATATGATTTATTCGGATGAAGCACTAACGGCTCATTTTCATAACAAAGAGCAGCTGTTTTATCTGATTGCAGATAAACAAACTAATTTAGGTTTTATCGGAATTGAACATCAGTACAAAGGGGAATCTACCACGAGAATTCATAAAATATATCTTTTGCCGGAAACACAAGGCAAAGGAATTGGGAAAAAAGTAATTGAAGAAATTGAAAAATTAGCTTTAGAAAATAAATCAACAGCACTATCCTTAAATGTAAACCGATTTAATTCGGCTTTAGGTTTTTATCAAAAAATAGGTTTTGAGGTTATTGAGGAAGTAAACATCGACATTGGAAACGGTTATTTGATGGAAGATTATGCGATGCAGAAGCAATTGTAAGTATTTAAAAAATAATTTACAGCATTAAATAAAAGACCTGAATTCATATAAAAATTGAAATCAGGTCTTTTTTTGTTTAATGTGATGTTCGGTTATTCTTTCAGATCATATTCCTCGTTAATCTGTTTGGTAATCGTTTCTCCGGACTGGATCAGATTATTATATCTTTCATAAATCTGATTCCACGAAATAAGATTTTTTGGAATAATCTCGCAAAGTCGCAAAATCGCAAAGTTTGTACTTACTTTTTTTAACTTGGCTTCTTTGAGCCTTTGCGGGCATTTTGCATTAAATCTAAATAGTTTAAAGTTATATCTCACAAAGTTCACAGCGTTTTCGATTAAATGAGAATAAAAGACACTTTTATTCTCATTAACTCACAATAATATCATGTTTAAATAGCAGTCCTTTAATTTCTTTCAAAGCAAAAACAGCTTTCTTTAATTTAGTTTTCGATGGATCAATGGTGTAATTGTAGCTGGTTTTAAAATCGGCTTTATTCGCGATCGCTTTATCGAATTCAGAGCGGTATAAATCACAATTATCAAAAAGTACGCTTGTCAGATCTGTGGCCATAAAATCTACCGCAATCAAACTGCAATTCGTAAAAGTTGTTCCTTTTATTTTTAGAGTATAAAACTTCGAAAAGTCTAAAATGCACTCGTAAAAATGGACTTCAAAGATCAGTTTGTCGCACATGGCAAAATTCACTTCCTTAATTTCACAACGGTTAAAAGTGGCTGTTCGGAAAGCGACGTAATTGATTTTGGCTTCATTGAAAATACAATCATTAAAAACACAATCGATAAAGGTAACGGCTAAAAAGGTGCAGGCTGAGAAGTTGCAGTTATTGAAAACACAACATTCAAAGTCCTTGAAATTGGCATCGTCTCTGCCATAAGTAATGGTATTGTATTCTTTATCAAGGAAATATTCGGATTGTTTTTTCAATGCTTTTCAATGCTTTTTAATCGTTATTTGAGAGTGAAAAGATAATAATTACGTTGTTATTGGATACGTTTTGGCTTGTTATTTTTAAAATGTAAATGAATTTATAAGAATTTAACTGTGAATAATTTAATATTTAAATTTTAAAGTACTTTTAGTCATAATAAATTCATAATAATAAATTATTGTGATTTGTATTCTGAACTCAATTGTTATTTTTGTTGTATATACATATATCAATATGAAATTACTTATAGTCGAAGACGAACCCAATCTTTTATCCATTTTACGTAAAGGATTTGCTGAAAATAATAATGAAGTAAGTGTTGCCCTTGATGGCAGAACAGCTTTGGAAATGATTCATAATTATTCGTTCGATGTTGTAATTTTAGATGTAATGTTACCCGATATCAACGGAATTGAAATTTGCAGGAGATTACGGGCCAGTAAAAATTTTGTTCCCGTTTTGCTTTTAACAGCACTTGGAACTTCAGAAAATATTGTAACAGGACTGAATGCCGGAGCCGATGATTATTTGGTAAAACCTTTTAAATTTGGAGAACTCGATGCAAGGGTAAATGCCTTAAACAGAAGAGCCAATCAGGATACGGAAAAAATAGATACCATCGTCATTAGTGATTTAGAAATAAACGGAAGGGCCAAAACTGTAAAAAGAGACGGAGAACCTATTGTTTTAACCGCCAAAGAATTTAAGTTACTCTATTATTTAGCCAAAAATAGTGGCAGAATTGTATCCAGAGATCAGATTTTAGATAACGTCTGGGATATAAATTTTGATATGAACACCAATGTTGTCGATGTTTACATCAATTATTTAAGAAAAAAAATAGATAAACCTTTTGCAACCAAGCTTATTCACACGATGAAAGGTTTAGGTTATGTGATACAGCCTTAATTATGGATATAAGAAAAAAAATTACGGTTACTTATGTAGCGCTTTCTACTTTTAGTACACTATTATTGTGTATTGTCGTTTTTGTTTTGTTTCGGGAAAATAACCGATATTACTTCTTAAAACGATTAGAAGACAGAGCCAAAATTGTAGCGTCAATTCATTTTCAGAAAGATCCTGAAAAGATCAAATATTACAGCAATCTTAAAAAAAATGGCCTGGAAGAACTTATCGAAGAAGAAGAATTTGTGCTTAAAATAAACAGTGCAAACAGTTTTGATTATAATACAAACCTGAATTTACCGAATAAATTTTATACCAACGTCTTAAAAACCGGAAGAGACTTTTTTGAAATTGACAATAAATATTACTTAGGACAGGTCTTTACAGAAAACCATCAAAAATATATTGTGATTGTTGGTGCGAGGGACAGAAAGGGAACCACGACAACCATTTATATTGTAAAAATCATGCTCTTTGGCGGTATTGCTTTTGTATTTCTGGCCTTCTTTTTAGGTCGTTTTCTGGCAAAACGGGTCATAAATCCGGTAGCAAGAATTACGAGAGAAGTCAATAGAATTAGTGCCTCAAACCTGCATAACAGATTGCCTGAAGTCAAAAACTCAGATGAAATCTCAGATCTTACAGCCACTTTTAATGATATGCTGGACCGTTTGGAAACCTCTTTTGAGATACAGGCAAACTTTATTAATAATGCTTCCCATGAGTTAAAAACACCCATTACGACAATTATTGCAGAGTCTGAGATCATGCTTCTGAAAGAAAGAGAAGTGCCGGAATATATTCAGTCTCTCGAAAATATTTACAGTCAGGCATCAAGATTAGGAAATCTGACCGAAAGTTTGCTCAAACTGACCCAAACGGGTTATGACGGAAAAAAGCAGGTTCTCGATATTGCCCGAATTGATGAATTATTGATGGATGTAAAATCAGATCTGGATAAAATTTTCCCGGATAACCGCGTGAGCATTAAACTTAATTTTGCGCCTAAAGATTCTAATTTATTATTGATTCCGTGTAACAAGCCTCTTTTAGAGCTGGCCATCAATAATATTATTACCAATGGAGTGAAATACTCCGATAATAATGAAGTTTTTGTGTCGCTTTCCGCTACTAGTGACTGGATTAAAATTGCCATAAACGATATCGGAATCGGAATTCCGCCGGAAGATATTCCACACTTATATGAACCTTTTTTCAGAGGGAAAATTGCAGCCAAATATATCGGCTACGGTTTAGGACTTCCTCTGGCTTCTAAAATTATCCGCATGCATGGTGGGGAAATACAGGTACAATCCGAACAAAACAAAGGTACTATCGTCACCATTATTTTTAAGAAAGACAAGACCGGAAAAATCAAAATTAAAAAATCTAATGTTGAATCTTAGAAAATTCTAATTTTAACTTAAGACCCTTCTAATTTGCAGGGAGTTATTTTGTAGGTATAAACTAAACAAGTATACTTATGAAAAATTTCCTTATACCCACCACTTTAAAAGAAGATACGATCAGCGCTGTTAAATCAGCTGTAAATCAGGCGAAAAACACCAATTGTGAAATCGTTTTAATGATGACTTCAGATGCTCCCGACTCTTTTTCATCTTCCCAGTTTTTGCGTGAAATGAGAGTTGGCCTTACCTCAAGCCAGGAAGAAGTCCTGGAAACCTGCCGCTATATTATTGAACATTCTGCCAACTGCAAAATAAAAGTTCACAACCAATACGGACTTTCATCACCGGTTTTCAAAGGAATTATTGATGCTTTTGATGTGAAGCTGGTCATTCTGACGCATTCTTATAAACAAGAAACAAAACGTATTCACCAATATCTGGTAAAACTAGCCGGAAACCAAAGATGTCCTATTTTACATTTAGGAACAGAAGCTGTCAAAGAAGATTTCAACAAAGCACTTTATATCGAAAACAGTAATGCGAACATGCATGTCAAAGATGTTCAGCAGTTTCTGAGCCAGAATTTCTCTTATGAAATTGTAAGTCAAACGGCCAATTTTGATGAGAACTACGAACAATTTGCACCTTATCTATCGGAAGCCATTTCAAAGTACGACATTGATTTGCTGGTGGAAACACGCAAAGGTGAAAAAATCAAATTCAAAAAATCTAAAAAAGAAAACGTAAACGATAAACTTGGACTTCCGGTGTTGTCACTTTATGAAATGGTCTAAATAGCCAATTTCAAAAAACACATAAGTTTAATTTAAAACCCAAAATATGTTATTAAAGAAAAGAATTCCAATGAGGTACGTTCTCGGAAAAATTAAAGTAGAATTAGGGCTTGTGATGGCTTACACAATTTTGTTTGAAATTTTCCATCATTATTTTATCAATGTTTCTATTGATATTCCAATTGCTATTCCGACAATGGTTGGTACTATTATATCCTTATTACTGGCCTTTAAATCAAACCAGGCGTATGACAGATGGTGGGAAGCCCGAATTATCTGGGGTGCTATTGTAAACGAATCCAGAACGCTGGTAAGACAAGTACTGACATTCTATAAAGACCCGGATTTTTCTGTTGAGGCAAATGAATTCAAGGAGAATTTTACCAAAAGACAGATTGCATGGTGTTATAGTTTAGGACAGGCATTACGAAATAAAGATGCTATAAAACCGCTCAGAAACCTGATAAGTGAAGAAGAGTTAAGCTTTATAAAAAATCATCAGAACATTCCAAACGCTATCTTGTTATTACACGCAAGAGATCTTAGAATTGCCAGAAAAGAGAAGAGATTCAATACGTATCAACAAGTAGAAATAGACAATACTTTGACAAGATTGTGTGATGCAATGGGGAAATGTGAACGTATTAAAAATACGATTTTCCCAACGACCTACAGTATGTACATCAGAATGACATTATGTTTATTTATTCTGTTATTGCCTTTCGGATTGATTAGTTTACTGAGCTGGTTTGCAATTCCATTAATTACAATTATTGGAGGTACTTTTTTCTTAATTGAAAAAATGGCTATTCACTTGCAGGATCCTTTCGAGAACAGACCTACAGATACTCCGGTTACCGCTATTGCCAATACAATCGAAAAGAATTTAATGCAGATGCTGAATGAATATCAAAGCGAATTTGATATCATAAAAGAATTTGATCTTAAACCGGAATCGAAAAAAGCGGAAAACGACGCTTACTTTGTTTTATAATTAATTTTTTGGTCACTTAATTGTTATTTCCAGACAGGCAGCGCTGTTTATTGTTTTTTTGCTGCCTGTTTTTTTTATTTATAACGAGAGCAGTTTGCCCAGCGTTTGTATGGATTGTCGCAATTCATTGGTCCAGGGCAGGCCAAAACTCAGGCGCATGCAATTGGAAAACTGATCCTGAAAAGAGAAAATCCTTCCCGGAGCAATGCTGATATGATGTTTCATTGCCAGATGGTAAAAATCGGCGGTATCTATTTTTTTATCCAGTTCTACCCAAAGAAAAAATCCCCCCTGTGGCTGACTCACTTTTGTTCCTGTCGGAAATGATTCCAGAACCGTGTTGATGTAATTATTGCAATTATGATTCAGGATCTGACGAATTTTTCGGAGATGATTCTCATAGCGTCCGTTTTTAAGAAAATCACCCACAACTTCATGTGTGATGGTAGGAGAGGAGAGCGTATGATAAATTTTATTTCTCAGGATTTCCTTTTTAAATTTCCCCGGCGAAACCCATCCTACGCGATAACCCGGAGCCAGTGTTTTGGATACTGAACTGCAGCAAAGCACAATTCCGCTTTCGTCATAGGTTTTGCAATTGGTTGGCCGGCTGGAGCCAAAATACAAATCACCATGAATATCGTCCTCGATTAAGGGAACATTATAAAATTCCATTAATCGGACAATCTCTTTTTTATGCTCCACAGGCATCATGCTTCCGGAAGGATTGCTGAAATTACTCATGAGCACACAGGCTTTTACTTTTTTGGTCGAAATGGCTTTTTTTACAGCATCTAATTCTATTCCTGTGGTCATATTGGTTGGTAATTCCATAATATACAAGCCCAATGATTTTGACAATTGCAGCAGGCCAAAATAAACCGGACTTTCAATAATAATGGTGTCTCCCGGTTTAGTTAGCGTCATTAAACAATGCGAGATCGCACTTGTACAGCCCGGTGTTGTAATAATATCCTCTTCGGTAAGCGACCCGCCCCAGGTAAAAGACCATCTGGCGATTTCGCGCCTCAGATTCGGATTGCCCTGTACTTCTTCATAACTCGTTCCGCTATTGGGCAAGGAACGCATCGCCTGAATCATTCCTTTGTTTAATTTTGCAATAGGAAGAAGTTCATTCGAAGGAAAACCCAAAGAAAGCATCGTTATATTTTTATCGGTCATATTGCCGTAAACCTGATCGATTAAATCCTCCCGGTCAATATTCAGGCATTTTAAAACCGGACTGCTTGAACTGGGTTCAGCGATTACTCTTGCAGAAGTATTACTCACATAATAACCCGACTGAGGCCTTGATTCGATCAGAGAACGGCTTTCGACTTCGTAATATGCCTTACTGACAGTGCTCATGCTGTAACCGGTTTCAGAACAGACTTCCCGAATCGAGGGCAGCTTGTCTCCAACATTCAGAACACCCGATTTTATCTGCTTTTCAATTCGGTCTGCAAACTGAAGATATAAGTAATTGGAATTTTTCATAAAAGAAACTGTTATGGTGCAATTTACAAAAACTGTATCTGTATTGCTGTATTATTTTTATGAAATTTGCTTAATCAGAAAAATTAACCAAAAACAAACCCCGTGAAAACAACAAAATATTATTTAGCAGCGATTACCTCTTACACCATTTGGGGATTTTTTAGCCTGGTGCTAAAACCTATTCATGAATACCCTTCGTTGGATATTTTGTTCAACCGCGTTTTTAGCTGCAGTATACTCATGTTATTGATTGCTTTTACTTTTAGGAGAAAAAGCATCACAGAAACAATCGCGACTTTTAAAGCCTTATCAAAAGCAGAAAAAAGAAAAACACTATTATTAAATTTCGGAGGCAGCTTTTTTCTAATGGCAAACTGGTTTACATTTATTTATGTAATGAATCATGTCAGTGTAAAAGCAACATCATTAGCGTATCTGGTATGTCCAATTTTAACCACGCTTCTGGCCTATTTTCTGTTGCATGAAAAATTGTCAAAAACACAATGGATTTCCGTTGGGCTTAGTGTTTCAGGCTGCTTATTGTTGTCCTACGCTAATATTATGGATATGTTTTTCAGTATTATAATTGGGTTAACCTATGCATCCTATTTAGTAAGCCAGCGTGTCAATAAAGGGTTTGATAAATTTATCATCCTTACGTTTCACATTACTTTGGCCGGATTGGTTTTGCTGCCTTTTTATCCGGTTTACAGTGGTCCGGTACCAACAGAATTTAAGTTTTATTTCTGTATTGAAACCATTGCCATACTGTTTACTATTTTTCCGTTGTTTTTGAATTTATACGCGCTTTCAGGACTTAATTCTTCTACTGTCGGAATGCTTTTAAATATTAATCCGATGATTGCTTTTGCGCTGGCCGCTTTTGTTTTTAATGAGCAGATTAACAGCTTACAGGTTCTGGCATATGGTATTATTTTCATTGCAGTTTTGGTATTTAACTCCCATCATCTTTTTGCCTTGAGAGCGAAATATTTGCCGGTGACTAAAAATACATAATTTCGAAAAAGTAAAATTACCACAATCTTAACAGCATATTAAAACAGGAATGATTATTTTTCATTTCTGTTTTTTTTGTTTTATCGAAAGACAGTTGAAATTTAATTTCCACAAAAGCACAATATTATTTTATGAAAAATACGAAACTACAAGCCTTTATACCTTTATTTTATCTGGTGTGGTCCGATGATCTTCTGACACAGAAAGAGTTTTCGACTTTACAGGAATTTATTCGTTCCCTTACTTTACTTTCGCCTGAAGAACAGCAATATTTGCTTTCTAAAGTTGATATTTCAAATCCTCCTTCCCGAAATGAACTCGCAGATTGGAAACTGGATATAGAGAAAAGCATTAAAGATAAATCATCTATAAAATCTGTATTTGATATAGCAGTGGCTCTTTCGGATACTCATCTGGATATTTCAACATTAGAAGCTGATTTTACAAAACTCGAAAATGATCTGGGCGTTTTAGGTGAAGAAGTCATTCAGAATTTCAAAACAAAAGCGGAGTCCTTTACGGCCAGTTCCCAAACCAACAGTAATTTTGACATTCAAAAAATCACCGAAATTTTAGACGGAAAAGAAGCTTCAATTATTAAAAAGGTAAAATCGGTCATTTCTAGATCGGAGTTCGCTTATGAAACTTCAACAGATATTAATGTATATCGCGAGACGGTATACAAATGGTGTAAAATCCTGGCCGATGAAAATCTCGGAAACATGGCTTATCCAAAGCAGCATGGAGGAGGAGAAAACATAGCCGATTATTTTGCTATTATGGAAACCCTGAGTTACCACGATTTAAGCCTGGTAATCAAATTCGGAGTCCAGTTCGGACTCTGGGGAATGAGTGTTCAGTCGTTAGGAACAGAGAAACATTACGCAAAATATTTAAAAGATATTGGATCATTGAAGCTTCCCGGCTGTTTTGCCATGACTGAAACACATCATGGTTCCAATGTAAAAGGGCTGGAGACTACGGCGACTTATAGTCACGGAAATCAGACTTTTACGATACATACGCCCAATAAAAATGCACAAAAAGAATATATCGGTAACGCAGCGGTTCATGGACAAATGGCAACTGTTTTCGCCAAACTGATTATTGATGGTCATGATTACGGCGTAAACGCTTTTGTGGTGCCTTTGCGCGATACAAACGGCAATACTTTATCAGGAGTTACCATTGGCGACTGCGGTCATAAAATGGGATTAAACGGCGTTGATAACGGAACAATTAGTTTTGACCAGGTTGAGATTCCAAAAGAAAACATGCTGGATCGTTTTGCTTCCGTCAACGATAAAGGAGAATTCGAAAGTCCGATTCCGAGTGATAACAGACGTTTTTTTACGATGTTGGGCACTTTGGTTGGAGGACGAATCGGAATTCCGCGTTCGGCTTTGGCCGCTGCTAAATCAGGACTTACAATTGCCATTCGCTACAGCAATCAGCGCAGACAATTTGGTCCTGAAGGAGGTTCTGAAGTGCCGATTTTAAATTATCGAATGCACCAACGAAGATTATTGCCGCATTTAGCAAAAACCTACGCGGTACATTTTGCCTTGCAATACCTAACGAACCGTTTTCTGAACAGAACCGAATCGGAAATGCAGGAAATTGAAGCTTTGGCGGCCGGAATGAAATCCTATTCGACCTGGAGTACCAGAGATATTTTGCAGGAATGCCGGGAAGCTATCGGAGGAAAAGGATATTTGTCTGAAAACCGAATTGATGCCCTAAAAAACGATACCGAAATATACACCACTTTTGAAGGTGACAATACCGTTCTGATGCAACTCGTTGCTAAAAACCGCTTGTCTGAATTTAGAAAGTCCTTTGGCGAAATGGGATCTTTGGGCATTATTAATTATGTCTATGAAAATGCAAAAACCGCTATTGCTGAGAAAAATCCAATAGCCACCCGCAGAACAGATGACGAACATTTATTGGACGATCAGTTTCATCTGCAGGCATTCGTTCACAGGGAAAAAACAATTCTGGCATCGGCAGCAAGACGTATCAAAAAACTGATTGACGAAGGTCTGGAAGCTTATGATGCTTTTAATGTCGTGCAGCACCAAATGATAGATGTAGGGCAGGCTTATCTGGAACGTATTGTTTTAGAGCAGTTTCAGGAAGCCATAAAAGCGGTTGAAGACGAAAACTCAAAAGCAATATTAATAAAACTGAATCAGCTGTATGCACTTGCCCAGATCGAAAAAAACAAAGGCTGGTATCTCGAAGACGGTTATATGGAAGCGGTAAAAACCAAAGCTATTCGTAAAATGGTCAATCAGCTTTGCTGGGATATTCGTCCCGATGCCGTATCATTGGTTAATGCCTTTGATATTCCGGAAAGTTGCCTGGCAGCACCTATTGCAGTTAATTAAGAATATAGAGTAAAGAGTAAAGAAAATAGACTTTTTTAAGAGCTCTGTCAAGGTTTTAAACTTTGACAGAGTTTTTTTTAGCCCAAAGTTTGTCATTTCGACGAAGGAGAAATCAGACTCGTAATTCGACAAAGATTGGTGACTTTGTTTGCGTAGTTTCTAGTGTGATTTCTCCTTCGTCAGAAATGACACAAAATGACACAAATGAGAAAAATCTGCTCAATCTGCCAAATCTGCGTGAAATAAAAAACTTTAATGAACTTACATCACTTACATGGTAAATAATTCCTATTACCAGTTTCCTTTCAAACCTTCTTTTAAGGCAGCATTGTATTTTTCAAGATCGAAACTATACAAATCAGGTGCTTTGTGCGCGCCTCCTTTTCTCGATTCGTCTAATTTTGTGAGGATATCGTAACGCAGAATTTTTCTGTAAAAATTTCCCCGGTTTAATTTCTTGCCTAAAATGGCTTCATATAATTTTTGCAGTTCCGGCATGGTAAATTTCTCAGGAAGAAGGTTATAACCTATCGGATGATTGTTTAATTGTTCCCGAAGCGTAAGTAAAGCCCTTTCGAAAATAGTTCTGTGGTCCATCATAAATTCGGGCAATTCGGCAATAGATTTCCATTCACAGGCAGTAGAATAGTGATCGATAATTAATTTCACATTGGTGTATTCGGCCAAAGCATAATACCCGATCGAAACAAAGCGCTGTTTATTCCAAAGTGTATCAGCATATCCCTCAAAAGCACTTTCAGAACGTTTTAAATTTCCAAAAGTATAAAATTGCTGCAAGTAGATATTTTCAGTTCCGGTTCTGTCTTTCAGGATGCGTATTGCGGCATCATCTACATTCTCTTCTTTACCGACATACCCGCCGGGAAGTCCCCAGCTGAACTGATCTTTCATTTTAAGCAGCAACACCTGAAGCGTCGTTTCGTGAAAACTGAAAATAACGCAGTCAATAGAAAGCGTCGGAATATATTTATTCCAGGACTCTTCGGATTGCTGTTCAAGTATTCTTTTAAATTCCATTTGGCAGAAGTATTTCCAAATTTAGTTTTTTGAATGGAACAAGTCAAATTATTTAAAATTTTTCTGACAATTTATTCTTCGCATAAAAAAATATTTGATTTTCAAATTTGTTATTTCACTGTCTTTTCGTTTACTGTTTTTTTAAAGTAAAATTAATTTTTCGGCTAATTTCAATATTTTACGCAAACGAAATAGCTGTTTTTGCACTTCATTTTGATAAATCGGTTATAGATTTTATTTTTTCTTTTCTTTTCATTTTTAAATGCTATTAATTTGATAATGAAAATTATACGGTATTTATTTGCTGATATGAGAAATTGTAATTAATATTGCTTCATAAGGAAGCAATGAAATTTCACAATTAATAAACTGATTGGAAAAACAGCAGAAATTACAAGGATTTTTAAACTAATGAACTAATCTCTACAGCATGAAACACAAAATTATAAAAACAGCGAGAGTATCACTTTTGACCGCATTGGTACTTTCAAACTTATCCTTTAATACAGTGACGGATGATATAAATGAACCGCCGTTAATTACCATTAAAGGTTTTACGTTTAAAGATTTCAATAAAAACGGAAAATTAGACCCGTGGGAAGATACCCGACTTTCTGTAAATACAAGAATTGACGCGATTATAAAAGAAATGACCAATGCAGAAAAGGCAGAACTGCTTATCGGAACCGGAATGCCGGGAATAGAAGTACTTACGGGTCCTATTGGAGATTCTAAAAAAGGGTTGGTTCCGGGAGCTGCCGGCGGAACTGCTGCTTTTGAGCGTTTCGGAATTCCAGCCACAGTTGTTGCCGATGGCCCAGCGGGTTTAAGAATTCAGCCAACCAGAGATAATGATACAAAAACCTATTATGCAACGGCATTTCCGGTTGGAACGGCTTTGGCTTCGACCTGGAATAAAGCGCTTTTGGAAGAAGTTGGAAAAGCAATGGGTAATGAGGTAAAAGAATATGGTGTTGACGTTTTATTGGCACCAGCTTTAAACATCCACCGAAATCCTTTAAACGGGAGAAACTTCGAATATTATTCTGAAGATCCCCTGATTTCAGGAAAAACGGCAGCAGCAATCGTAAACGGAATTCAGTCGCAGGGCGTGGGAACTTCGATTAAACACTTTGCAGTTAATAATGAAGAAACCAACCGTTTAACAATTAATGCGCATGTATCTGAAAGAGCGATTCGAGAATTGTACTTAAAAGGTTTTGAAATCACAGTGAAAGAATCGCAGCCGTGGACTGTAATGTCATCTTACAATAAACTTAACGGCGAATATACTTCTGCCAGAAAAGATTTACTGACTGAAGTTTTAAGAAACGAATGGGGTTTTAAGGGTATTGTAATGACAGACTGGTTTGGCGGTTTTCCGGGATTTGAAAGTATTAGAGATGGTTCAAATTCTGAAGTAGTAAAACAAATGATTGCCGGAAATGATCTTTTGATGCCAGGAATTCCGGTACAGAAAAAGGCATTATTAGAAGCCTTAAATTCAGGAAAACTTTCTCAGGAAGTGGCAAATACAAATACAAAAAGAATTTTAGAATATATTTTCCGCACCCCAACTTTTGCAAAATACAAATACAGCGATAAACCTAATTTAACAAAAAATGCCGAGGTAACCAGAAATGCAGCGGCTGAGGGAATAGTTTTGCTTAAAAACACCAATAGTGCATTACCTTTTGCCGACAAACAAAAAGAAGTTGCTGTATTTGGCGTTACGTCTTATGCGTGGATTACAGGCGGAACCGGAAGCGGTAGCGTAAATAACAAACACACGGTTTCCCTTTTAGAAGGTTTAAATGCTGCAGGTTACAAATTAGATAAGGAATTAGTTGATTTGTATAAACCATACGCTGATAAAGAAGTACTTGCTGAAAAGGAAAGAAGAAAAGAAAAAGGAGTTATGGCTTTGCCTGAAAGACTTCCTGAATTGAAATTGGATGATGCTTTTATTGCTAAAAAAGCGGCAAGTTCTGAAATTGCATTCGTGACTTTGGGAAGAAACTCTGGAGAGTTTAACGACAGAGTTGTTGATAATGACTTTAATCTGGCCACAGAAGAACTTGAAATGCTGGATAAAATCTCAACTGCTTTTCATGCAAAAGGAAAAAAAGTAGTGGTGATTCTAAATATCGGCGGAGTAATCGAAACAGCATCGTGGAAAGATAAAGCAGATGCTATTTTATTAGCGTGGCAGCCAGGGCAGGAAGGCGGACATTCGGTTGCGGATGTCGTTTCCGGGAAGATCAATCCGTCCGGAAAACTGACCATGACATTTCCTGTAAAATATGCGGATACGCCTTCAGCCAAAAACTTTCCGGGAATTCCTGTCGATAATCCAAAAGAAGTGACTTATGAAGAGGGAGTGTATGTGGGCTATCGTTATTTCAGTACTTTTAACATAAAACCATCGTATGAATTCGGCTATGGAAATTCGTATACGACTTTTGATTATTCGAATGTGAAAGTAAACGCTCCGGTTTTTAAAGATAAACTGACAGTTTCAGTTACAGTCAAAAATACCGGAAAAACATCCGGAAAAGAAGTTGTTCAGGTCTATCTTGCTGCTCCGTCTAAATCTATTGACAAACCAAAAGAAGAATTGAAAGCTTTTGGCAAAACCAAAGAATTAAAACCAGAGGAAAGCCAAACCCTGACTTTTGCACTATCGCCAAAAGATTTAGCATCATTTTTAGAAAATAAAAGTGCGTGGATTGCCGAAGCCGGAACGTATAAAGTTTTGGTGGGAGCCTCTTCTTTAAACATCAAACAAACAGCTGAGTTCACCGTAGCAAATGAAATTACGGTGGAAAAAGTAAAGAAAGCTTTTGAATTAGACAACAAATTCACAGAATTGAAACCGTAATTTATCGACGATTTTAATTTTGAAAAGTATAGTTCCGTTTATAAGTTTCGTATGAATTTATAAACGGAACGATTTTTTTATACCATTGCCTTATTAAAATAATTTGATTTTTCGAAATCCTGAATATTGATCGAAATCACCGGAACTTCCGGAAGAATCGAAGCTAATTTAGTTACAATTACTTTGGAAAGATTTCTTTTTTGATCGTCATTCCGGCCTTCCATAATATATCCGAAAACATGAATAAAATCATCCAGCGTATTTCCATTATTATAAAAAGCAAAAGGATTGATACGGACTTTTATTTCAGATTCCACAAAAAGTCCCGTTGCTAAAGCTGAATTATAAACTTCCTGCATTATTTCGTCGGCAGATTTTAACCGGATTACGTTTTCAGAACAATCAATGATAAAATGTGGCATCTGCATGTAGTTTAGTGTGTAGAGAATTTCATTGAGACAAAATTAGCAAACATTATCCGGATTTGACGGAAATGGGTTTTTATAAATCATTTTTATACCATCACTTTCTTATATTTGTAATTCTGTTTTATCTTTTATTAGTTTGAAAAATTATTTTCTTTTTGTTTTAACCCTTCTTTTTTGCTTCCCTGTTTGTGCATCGGATAGTACAGCTACTATTTTGAGTAAGCTGAATGATGCTTTGAGAAATAAACAATACTATGTTAAGTTAAAAGAAGAACGAATTCTGAACTTCAAGAAAATCAAGTCCGACGCGTTTACCAAAGAACAGGAATACAATTACAATAAAACGTTATATAACGAATATCAGAAATTCAATTCCGATTCGGCTATTTTTTATGTTAAGAAGAATGTGATACTTGCAGCAGCACTTCAAAATAAAGATTTATCAGATTTGGCAGCATTGCAACTAGCCAATCTGTATTCTTCATCAGGAAAATATCGCGAATCCGAGGCTATTCTTAAAAGCATCAATAAAAAAACATTAAGCCAGTCGTTGCTGCCCAACTATTACGTGGTTTACCGGGAGTTTTTTGAGCATTATAATGCCAATAGCACCAGCAAAAAATACATTGAGCAAATAGGCAAATACCGAGATTCTTTGCTAAGCGTTCTCCATCCGGAATCACTGAATTTTAAAATTACTCAGATTCAGAAAAATATTTTTGACAAAAAGTTTGCTGTTGCCGAAAAGCAATTAACAGTTTTATTGAAAAATACCAAAGAAGAAGATTCGCAATATGCAATGATTACCTATCTTTTTGGCAGTATTTATGAAACAACGCATCAATTAGAATTAAGAAAAAAATATTATGCGCTTTCTTCTATTGCGGATATCAAAAATGCTATAAAAGACAATGCATCGCTTCAGGAACTGGCGTTGGTTTTTTATGAAATAGGCGATGTAGATATGGCATATAAGCTGACGCAATCCGCTATTGAGGATGCACTTTATTGCAATGTACAGTTTCGTACCCTTTTGATGTCAGAAGTATATTCAATCATCAATACCGTATATTTAGAGAAAGAAGCAAAAAGAAAAACAGAATTACAGCTTTATCTTTTATGCATCAGTTTACTTTCCTTATTTCTGATTGTAGCGGTTATTTATGTGTACAAGCAAATGAAAAAAGTATCCCGAATTCGTGGGGAACTTTATGAAACGAGCCAGAAATTAGCCGAATTAAACAAAGATATTACCGAAACCAACAGTCAGTTGCAGGAACGTAACGCGCAATTGTCAGAATCCAATCATATCAAAGAAGAATACATTGCGCATTTCTTCAGCCTTTGTTCGGCTTACATTAATAAATTAGAAAATTACCGCATCATTTTGAATAAAAAGGCTACAGCCAAACAATTTGATGAAATTTATAAAATGCTGAAATCAACAACCTTGGTTGATAATGAACTGGAGGAATTGTATAAAAACTTTGACATTATCTTTCTGAATCTTTATCCGACATTCGTCAAAGATTTTAATGACTTGCTCATAAAAGAAGAACAGATCGTTTTAAAGCAGGGAGAATTACTCAATACAGAACTTAGAATTTTTGCACTGATCCGACTTGGGATTACCGACAGTGTGAAAATTGCTGCCTTTTTGCGTTACTCTCTAAGCACTATTTATAATTACCGTACAAGAGCCCGAAATAAAGCCGCAGTTTCGCGAAATGATTTCGAGGAAATGGTCATTAAAATAGGTTTAATATCCTTGAAAGTATAACGATTTATTTTAAAACCACTACTTTTTTCTACATTTAAATTTTGTTAAGTCTTTGATTTTAAATATTTTGATTTTTTAAATCACTACTTTTTTTCGTTTAAAAATGTAACGTGTACTATAACGTTTTAGCTTTACAATATTATTATAAGGTACTTTTGACTACTAGAGTACACCGCCAAAAATAAATGCTTTAATAAATTAATAGTTATGTTTAAAAACCTTAAAACAGTTGTTGTTTTAGTTTTATTAAGTTCATTCGGATTGAATGCACAAAATAAAGTTCCTGTTTATCTGGATGATAAAAAAACAATCAATGAGCGCGTAGAAGATGCGCTTTCGAAAATGACCATTGATGAAAAGATTGCCATGATTCATGCACAATCTAAATTTAGTTCACCGGGTGTTCCGCGTTTGGGAATTCCTGAAAACTGGATGACAGATGGACCACACGGAATTCGTACGGAAGTTTTATGGGACGAATGGGAACAGGCAGGATGGACAAATGATTCCTGTATCGCATTCCCTGCATTGACGGCACTTGCTGCAACATGGGACAAGGAATTATCGTCACTATACGGTAAATCAATAGGAGAAGAAGCACGTTTTCGTAATAAAAATGTACTGTTAGGCCCCGGAGTAAATATTTACAGAACGCCGCTAAACGGTCGTAACTTCGAATATATGGGAGAAGATCCTTTCCTGACTTCAAAAATGGTGGTTCCTTATATTAAAGGAGTTCAGTCTAATGGAGTAGCTGCCTGTGTAAAACATTTTGCCTTAAACAATCAGGAAACGAACCGTAATAGTGTAAACGTAATTGTGGATGACCGTGCGTTGTACGAAATTTATTTACCTGCTTTTAAAGCAGCCGTTCAGGAAGGTGATGCGTGGGCCATAATGGGATCTTACAACAAATACAAAGGGCAGCACTGCTGTCATAATGAGTTTTTACTGAATGATATTCTTCGTGGAGAATGGGGTTTCAAAGGAGTTGTAATCTCAGATTGGGGAGGAGTTCATGATACCAAACAAGCCATTCATAATGGTCTGGATATGGAATTCGGTTCCTGGACTAACGGACTTACCTGGGGAACCAGCAACGCTTATGACAACTATTATTTAGCAAAACCATATTCAACCATGATTGCTAAAGGAGAAGTGGGAACTAAAGAACTGGACGATAAAGTACGTCGTATTTTACGCTTGTCATTTTTAACGACCATGAATAAAGAACGACCATTCGGATCTTTCGGAACAAAAGAACATGCCGATGCAGGTTTAAAAATTGCCGAAGAAGGAATTGTCTTATTGCAAAACAACAATAATATCCTGCCAATCAATCTTTCTAAAACTAAGAAAATTGCAGTTATTGGAGAAAATGCGATCAAAATGATGACCGTTGGTGGAGGAAGTTCTTCGTTAAAAGCCAGATACGAAATTACGCCACTGGAAGGATTAAAGAAAAGAATCGGAAATCAGGCTGAAATTGTCTATGCCCGCGGTTACGTTGGAGATCCGACAAGTAATTATAACGGAGTTGTTGCCAAAGTAAGTTTAGAAGAAAAACGTTCTCCGGCTGAATTAACTGCTGAAGCTTTAAAAGTAGCAAAAGACGCTGATATTGTCCTTTTTATAGGAGGTTTGAATAAAGCTCCAAATCAGGATGATGAAGGTCACGATCGAAAAGGATTAGAACTTTCGTATGGTCAGGATGAATTAATTTCGGAGTTAGTTAAAGTCAATAAAAATGTAGTTTTTGTAAACATTTCAGGAAATGCCGTGGCAATGCCGTGGGTAAAAGAAGTTCCCGGAATTGTTCAGGGATGGTTTTTAGGTACTGAGGCAGGAAATGCTTTGGCTGCTGTTTTGGTTGGAGATGTGAATCCATCCGGAAAACTGACCTTTACTTTTCCTGTAAAATTAACGGATAACGGAGCGCATGCCTTGGGAGAATTCCCCGGTGGAGAAGAAGTAACGTATAAAGAAAGCATTTTTGTCGGATACCGTTGGGCTGACAAACAAAAAGCAAAACCATTATTCGCTTTTGGACATGGTTTAAGCTACACCACTTTTGAGTACGGAAAAGTAACGGCGGATAAAAAGCAAATGGCTGCCGGAGATCAAATTACGTTTTCTGTAAAAGTAAAAAATACAGGAAACAGAGAAGGAGCGGAAGTAGTTCAGCTTTATATCAGTGATTTAAAATCTTCTTTGCCTCGTCCAATAAAAGAATTAAAAGGTTTTGAGAAAGTTTCGCTTAAAGCGGGAGAAGAAAAGACAATTACTTTTACAGTAGACAAAACAGCTTTAAGCTTTTTCGATGATAAAAAACACGACTGGGTTGCAGAACCGGGAGCTTTCGAAGCTTTAATTGGTGCTTCGGCTGTTGACATAAAATCTAAAGTGGGTTTCTCACTTCAATAATTTCATTAAATTTCTAAACTTGGTTGGTTTGTAAAGCTGCAATGGTAAAACTTGCAGCTTTAATTTTTATAAAACAGAAATTAAATGTAAAAAGTAGCTGCGAAAAAGTAGCTATGAAAAGTTTTGCATCTCAAATAAATTTTAATAAAAACATAAATGAAACGAATACTAATATTTACAGCCGCGTTCTTTTTATTTCAGAATGTTTGCGCACAAAGCCTGAATAAAATGCAATGGTTTAATGAACCTGAAAAATGGGAAATTAAAAACAATGCATTGCTTATGAATGTTACGGCAAACAGCGATTACTGGCGTATTTCGCACTACGGCTTCACCGTTGATGATGCTCCGTTTTATTATGCCAGTTACGGTGGAGAATTCGAGGCAAAAGTAAAATTAACAGCAGATTATAAAGCCCGTTTTGACCAAATGGGACTGATGATTCGTGTGGATGAAAAAAATTACATCAAAACCGGAGTTGAATTTGTAGATGGAAAATTCAATATCAGCACCGTTGTAACGCATGACAAAAGCGATTGGAGTGTTACAACTTTAGACAAAGCACCGCCTTTTGTATGGATAAAAGTAGTGTGACGATTAGATGCTGTTGAAGTTTTCTTTTCTTATGATGATAAAAATTATATCCTGGCCAGAAATGCACCATTGCAGGATAATACGCCTGTTATGGTAGGTTTAATGGCCGCATCCCCGGATGGAAAAGGTTTTGAAGCTAAATTTGAAAATTTCAAAGTAACGCATTTACCGGATCAGCGCAGAGCAGAATGGCTTAAAAATCACCAGTAAAGTCAGGTCTGCAGTTCTCAGTTCTCAGTGGCAGTTTTCAGTAAATTGAGAGTAAATGTAACTAGATAATTAGACAATAAGATAACCGTGTTTAAAACGCAACAAACTTTGTGTGCTTTGCGTAAAACCTAGCGGACTTTGCGGTGAAAAAAACATTAAACTACCAAAATATATTTTATGAATTATAAGTTGTAAAGTGTTTTAACTCACAACTCACAACTCATAACTCATAACTCATAACCCATAACTTCTAACCAATGAATATTGATATAAAACCAAAAAAGCATTATGAAATTCTGGACGGTTTACGTGGAGTAGCAGCGATTTTAGTAGTTGCTTTTCACATTTTTGAAGCCTTTTCAGGAGGAAACCGTTTTGTACAAATTATCAATCACGGCTATCTGGCTGTTGATTTCTTTTTTCTTTTGTCCGGATTTGTAGTCGCTTACGCGTATGATGACCGCTGGGGAAAAATGACCCAATGGGAATTTTACAAGAGACGATTAATCCGTTTGCAGCCCATGGTGATTATGGGAATGATCATTGGAGCCTTACTCTATTATTTTCAGGCTTCGGATATTTTATTTCCGATGATTGCCGGAATGGAAGTTTGGAAAGTAATCCTAACCATGATTATCGGGTTTACTTTACTTCCAATTCCACCTTCAATGGAAATTAGGGGCTGGGGAGAAATGCATCCTTTAAATGGTCCGGCGTGGTCGCTTTTTTTTGAATATATCGCTAATATCCTGTACGCGCTGATTTTTCGTAAATTTTCAAATAAAGTACTTGCTGTTTTTGTTTTACTATTTGCAGGAATGGTAATTAATTATACCGTTTTTGGACCAAAAGGGGATGTAATCGGCGGCTGGTCCTTAAACCTGGAGCAGCTGAATGTTGGTTTTATCCGTTTGTTATATCCGTTTTTTGCCGGAATATTGCTTTCCCGTCTTGGAAAACTTATTCATATAAAAGGCGCTTTTTGGATCTGCAGCTTGATGATCACGGTAATTCTGGCCCTGCCAAGATTTGGAGATGAAAGCAGTTTATGGATGAATGGGATCTACGAATCGCTTTGTATTATTGTATTGTTTCCCTTAATCGTTGCTATTGGGGCAGGAGGAGAAATAAAGAATCCATTCTCCTTAAAAATCTGTAAAGTTTTAGGTGCTATTTCATATCCGATTTACATTACGCATTATCCTCTTATTTACTGGTACACCGCCTGGGTGGTAGACAATAAAGTTTCGATACAGGACGGATATCTGCCAGGAATCGGGGTTTTGATTGCCAGTGTAATAATAGCTTATTTATGCTTGAAATTATATGATGAACCAGTTCGTAACTGGCTTCAGAAAAGGTTTCAGAAAAGGCTCAAAGAGGCATAGGTTCAGAGGCGCAGAGGGAAAACCTTTGATCCTTTGGACCTCTGAACCAACCTAACAAACAAAAAAAGGGATGAAACTTTAAAAATTTCATCCCTTTTCTATTTAGTCAATCAGAGAAAACCTTAGCCCCTCTGAACCTCTGTAACTTAGAACCTTTTTAAAAGATTTACTCTAAAACCAATGCCCCTAAAGCTTCTTTACTAAATCCTTTTAGTTCATCTGTTTTACCGGCTTTGATTTTGGCAACCCAGTTCGGATCCGATAAAAGAGGTCTTCCAACGGCAACCAAATCAAAATCACCTCTGTTGAAACGTCTGTTTAATTCTTCAAGAGAAGTTGGTTCAGAACTTTCACCTGCAAAAGCACCGAAGAAATCTCCGGAAAGACCAACAGAACCTACCGTAATGGTTGGTGCTCCGGTTACTTTTTTAGCCCAGCCTGCAAAGTTCAGATCAGAATTTTCGAATTCCGGTTCCCAGAAACGACGTTGAGAACAGTGTAAAATATCGACACCCGCATCCACAAGCGGAGTAAGCCAGGCTTCTAATTCCTGTGGATTCTTGGCCAGCTTATAATTATAATCAGAAGGTTTGAATTGAGAAAAGCGCATAATAACGGCAAAATCAGGACCTACTTGTTTTCTGACTTCCTTAACTACTTCAATCGCAAAACGGTTACGTTCCGGCAATGTTTTTCCACCATAAATATCCGTACGTAAATTCGTTTCAGCTCTAAAGAACTGGTCAATCAAATACCCGTGTGCCCCGTGAATTTCGATGGTATCAAAACCTAATCTTTTAGCATCAGCGGCAGCTTTACCAAAAGCAAGAATTGTATCTTCAATATCTTTTTCAGACATGGCAATACCGTTTCTGAAATCAGGTCGGTTTAATCCGGAAGGACCTTCAAAAGGAACAGGCGGTACCCATCCGGAATGGTGGTTATCCATAATTCCCATATGCCAGATTTGAGGACCCATTTGTCCACCGGCAACATGAACTTCATCAATCACTTTTTTCCATCCGTTTAAGGCTAAATCTCCATGAAAATGAGGGACATTAGCATCGTTTGAAGAGGAAGGTCTGTCGATAACAGTTCCTTCGGATAATATTAAACCAACTTCACCTTCTGCTCTTTTTTGGTAGTAAGCAGCTACTTCATCCGTTGGAATTCCGTTTGGAGAAAAAGAGCGCGTCATTGGCGCCATTACGATTCTATTTTTAAGATTTAACGTTTTTAAGTTAAATGGCGAAAACAGGTTGTTTGTACTCATAGTAATTTACAAATTAGATTGAATTAATTTACTGAGTGCTTCAAAGGCACCTTCGTTGCGTTTATAGTAAGTCCATTGTCCGACGCGTTTAGATTCTATAAATCCGGCGCGTTGTAAAATAGACAGGTATTCAGATACTGTTGATTGCGTTAAGCCGGCTTTGGCCTGTATTTGCCCAACACAAACTCCGTGTTCAAATCCTGCGTGCTGGAGCTGATCCGGAAAGTTGATTTCAGGTTCTTTCAGCCATTCCAGCATTTGTAATCTGGACTTATTAGATAATGCTTTAAAGATTTCTATATTTTCCATGCCGCAAATATATCGACTTTTCCCGATATACCAATTTAAAGAAAAATATTTGGCAAAATTTTAAGATAGGGGAATTGATTAAGGAAATATTGAAAGAAGTATTTATATTTGTTTCCGGATTAATCATGCAAAGGGACAAAGATGCAAAGATGCAAAGGGACAAAGTTGTTTTTCCATTGTTTCACGCAGATTACAGGGATTTAAGAAGATTTAAAATCCTTTAATTCTTTAATCTGTGGCTATACTATAAAACTCTGCGACTTTGCGAGATCAAAAAGCCCCAATAAATAAACTCAATTACTTATGAAAAAAATCTACTTTGTTTTAGCTTTTGCATTTTTTAATTTACTGACCAGCAACGCTCAGGTTGTAGGCACTGAAGTAGGAGATATTGCTCCGGAAATCGATCTTCCGGATACGAAAGGAAATAACGTTCTGCTTTCTTCTTTAAGAGGAGAATTGGTACTGGTAGATTTTTGGGCATCGTGGTGCGGACCGAGTATTAAGGAACAACCGAAATTGATAAAACTGTACAATACTTATCCGGATAAATTTACGATTTACAGTATTTCAATGGATACCAAAAAACCACTTTGGTTAGCTGCAATTGCGAAACAAAAATTGCCGTGGACACAAGTTAGCGATTTAAAATATTGGAAATCTCCCGTTGTTGGGGATTATATGCTGCAATCGGTACCTTTAAATTTCCTTATCGATAAAAACGGAATTATTGTAGCGAAAAACATTCACGGAAATGCATTGAATGAAATGGTCAAAAGTTTGCTCACGCCACAATAATTTTGGAAATTTCAATAAAAAAATTCCAAATTCCAACCTTACTGTCAGATTGGAATTTGGAATTTGATTTTTGGATTTTTACTTTTTATTCAGTTGAATTTTTCCTGACTCCCCCAAAACTCGTTTTCAGCATTTCCCTAATTTGAAATTGCGTTTTGCTGCGGGTAATATTTTTCCATTCCAGAAAATCAAACAGATGAATTTCATGTGCATAGGGATTAGTAACAAAAAAAAGTCTTGAAATAGAGTACTTATAAGGTTTTATTTCATTAGAAACATGACGATTCGGAACTATAATAAGTATGGTTTCCCATTTCAGGAAATCTTTAGGAATATCTTCTCTCTCGGTTAAGCCAAGCGACTCAAAAAAAGCAACTATTTTCTGATCGTTAAGACTGTTAATCTTCTCGTCAATGCTTTTAAGGGTGCTATGAAGTGTGTTTTCATCTTTTATAACACTCATGATACGTATGGTTTTTTTAATTTAATAAGTAAAATTAAGTTAAAAGAACAAGATTTGGTAAAGAAGCGCTGATAGAATGATTCTAAATTTTTAAGGCCTAATTTACAGAGGCAAATAATATAAAAGATTACCTTTTGATTAAATACTATTATTTTAATCGGTTTAAAAAGAATATTTTTATCGCTGTTTGCAAAACAATTCTGTTAATTTTTATATTTATGAAAACTATTTCTCCTCACGGAATTCTTCTTTACCTTGTTTTTTTATTCTCGTTTAATTCTTTCGGGCAAAATAAATCAGAAAGGGACTTGATTTTGATTGATAAAGGCTGGAGTTTTTCTTTTGGTCATTTGTCTGATACAGAAAAGGATTTCGGACACGCGACAGGTTATTTTTCCTATTTAGCAAAAACAGGATTTGGCGACGGACCAGCTGCACCGGGCTTTGATGACCGCGCCTGGAGGAAACTAGACCTTCCGCATGATTGGGTGGTGGAACAGTCTTTTAGTGAAAAAGCAAGTTTCAGCCACGGATTTAAAGCAGCCGGAAAAGGTTTCCCTGAAAAGAGCATCGGCTGGTACCGAAAAAAAATAGAGATTCCACAATCAGATCTCGGACGTATTATTTCCTTAAGATTTGATGGTGTTTTCAGGAATTCCAAAGTTTGGTTTAATGGGCATTTCCTGGGAACAGAAGAAAGCGGATACAATGGTTTTGAATATGATGTTACGGCATATATTAAGTATGGAGGTGAAAACACAATTGTCGTCCGTGCCGATGCTTCGATGGAAGAAGGATGGTTTTATGAAGGTGGGGGAATTTACAGACATGTGTATCTTCAAAAAACAAATCCGCTGCATGTCATCCAAAATGGAACGTATGTCACCTCTGAAATTAAAAATGATACAGCGGAAGTCAAGGCAGAAGTTACCATTGAAAACAAAGGAAATTATAAGGGGCAGCTTGAAATCGTCCAAAATATCCTGGATGCTTCAGGAAATCAAATCGCAACTGTTTCTGAAAATCCGATCGCACCTGATTTTTATAAAACAGCAAAATATACTTCAAAATTAACAGTGAAGAATCCGTTATTATGGGATATTGATTCACCCCATTTATATCGTCTGGTAACTCAGATCAGGCTAGACGATAAGATTCTGGACCATTATGAAACTTCTTTCGGAATAAGAACGATAAAATTTGATGCTGAAAAAGGGTTCTTTCTGAATGGTAAAAATATTAAACTTCAGGGTACCAATAATCATCAGGATCATGCAGGCGTAGGAACGGCTCTGCCGGATGAATTGCAGTATTTTCGAATTCAGAAACTCAGGGAAATGGGTTCAAACGCCTATCGCTGCTCTCATAATCCGCCCACTCCGGAATTACTGGAAGCCTGCGACAAACTGGGAATGCTGGTCATTGATGAAACGCGACTGATGGGAATTAATGAGTATCATCTAAATGATTTAAAAAGAATGATCGAAAGAGATCGCAATCATCCGAGTATTTTTTGCTGGTCGGTTGGAAATGAAGAATGGAATATTGAAGGAAACAGCACAGGCGAACGTATTACAAATGTCATGCAGGGTTTTGCAAAAAGTATAGATCCTACAAGACCTGTAACGGTTGGAATCAGCAGTGGTTTTAAAAGCGGAATTTCATCGGTTGTTGAAATCATGGGCTACAACTATATTGGAAACGGAGATATTGATGCACACCGAAATGAATTCAGAAAACAGCCCGGAATGGGAACAGAGGAAGGTTCTACTTTTGCGACGCGCGGCATTTACGTTACAGATGATGCAAAACATTATCAGAGTGCTTACGATAAAAAACCGCGCCCGTCTTTTTACAGTATCGAAGAAGGCTGGAAGTTTTATGCAGAACGCCCTTATCTTGCCGGAATGTTTATCTGGACTGGTTTCGATTACCGTGGAGAACCAACTCCGTACGGATGGCCGTCGGTTACTTCTTATTTCGGAATGATGGATGTTTGCGGCTTTCCGAAAGACAATGTGTATTACCTGAAATCATGGTGGGGAAAAGAACCCGTTTTGCATCTTTTACCGCATTGGAACTGGGCTGGGAGAGAAGGGAAGGAAATCGATGTCTGGGCCTATTCTAATTGCGATGAAGTCGAACTTTTTCTAAACAAAAAAAGCCTCGGAAAAAAGAAAATGGAACGTTTGGGACATTTAGAATGGAAAGTAAAATACGAACGGGGAACTCTGGAAGCCGTGGGTTATAAAAACGGAAAAAAAATACTTACTGAGGTTCAGAAAACAACTGAAATAGAAGAAAACATAAAGCTGACTGCCGATAAACAAATTCTTTCTAATGCCGATATCGCTGTGGTAACAGTAGAACTGACAGACAAAAAGGGGCTGCATGTGCCTAATGTAAATGATGAAATTAAGTTTGAAGTAAAAGGAGGAAAGATCATTGGAGTAGGGAATGGTAATCCGACATCATTAGAGAAAGATAAATTTCTGGATGAAATTACGTTGGTTCCTATCACTAATTTTCAGGAAAGAAAAGCAACAACAGCTGACGCTTCGCAACAATTATCAGCCAATACGGAAGAAGGCTGGAAAGAAGCTTTTAAAGACAGGGATTATAAAAATCAGGCTCCATCGTATGCGTACCGCGGTCAGTTTGAGCTGAAAAATAATGCAATAACAAATACAGTTAGTTTCTTTTATAAAAAAATCGGACTCGAGACGACCATTTTTGTCAACGGAAACAGAGTTGCCGCAAGTGCGGAAGATCCTGATAAATACATTTTAAATTCGGGTATCTTAAGACAGGGAAAAAATACAATTCACATTGTTGCCAAACCCCTTCAAAAATTAAAAGACTGGGATGTTATGAATACCGATCCCGGACTGATCCAGATCATAACGCCATCCGAACCGTGGAAACGAAAACTTTTTAACGGATATGCGCAGGTCATTGTCCAGACCGACGGCAGTGGAAATGATGTAGTGATTTCAGCTTCCGCTAAGAATTTAAAGCCCGGAGTTTTGAATATTAGCTTTAGCAAAAAATAATAACAGGCTATCATCAATTTGAATAACAAAAAATGGCTGTAAAATTTAAACTTTTACAGCCATTTTTTTAAGCTTAGACAAAGACTGAGACCTGGGAATGAGACTAATTAACCTCTTTCTTATACCCCAGTTTCCATCCGTTTTTTTCTTTAAAAAACGTTTCGGTTACTGCAACATTTTGGGCGTCTTTACCTTCCAATTTAAGGACTTCAATGTAAGTAAGTACCGCTGTATTTTCATTGGAAAAAACAATCCTGAAATCTTCAGCAGTCCAGGATTCTATTTTAGTTTTCGGATGCGTACTATAACTTTCGATAAATTCATTTTTGTTTAATTCTTTAAGATCAGCGGTTTGTAATATGAAATTGGCTCCTAAAAATTGATTGGTCACATCAGAATTTCCTTTTACAACAGCACTTAATAAATCGTTTTCCTGTTTGGATAAAAGTTTTAATAAAGGTTCCTCCTTAATGTATTTCGTTAATTCATAAGTAGAAATCGGTCCGTTATGTGTAGGATAAATAGTTTTTACCTTATTTTCCAAAGCAATTTTTTCAATCACTTTTAAATTCTCATCCGCCAATTGTTTGTTTTCGTGAAAAAAGTGTTCTCTTACATGATGACCGTCAGGAGCTAATCCCCCTCCCTGGGATTTGAAGGTCCCTAAAAAGGCATCTCCGACAAAAAGATTTTCACCAATCAGAACCAGTAAATCACCCGGTGTATGTCCGCCTTTAATCGGAATGATTTTACCATTTACGCCATATTGGCTAAGATCAATCGTATTTTCAACAACAATGTCCGGAGTAAATGGCAGATAACTTAAATCAGAATAGGGGCGAAGTCGGTTTCCCCAGATGCTGACATCTTCCGATTTTTGCAATTCCGTTTTACCGGAAGTAAATTTTTCTAAATCGCCTTTGCTTCCTGCAATCTTAATTTTGAAGGTCTGTTGTAAAAATCGGGCATTTCCGGCATGATCCCCGTGTCCGTGTGTCACAATGGCCAAAGAAATGTTCTCCGGTTTAAAGCCCAGTTTTTGAATTGAATGTACCAGACTATCCTGATAACCTGCGACTGGAACACCAGTTTCAATTAGCACTAACTTCCCGGAATTACCTTTTAATAAGATAAGCTTCTGAAAAATAATTTTGAATATGATATACCTGGACTTTCTGGTTGTCGTTTTTGTGCTGTGCAACCACAGTAAAAGTTGCGGCAATCAGTAGAAAGAAAAACAATAAAGAAAAGCGTTCTGTATTGTTGGCATAAATTGACTTTTTCATTTTTATAATATTAAAATTAGTTGTCCTTATTGACAATGCAAATCTGGGACAGAATAAGAAAAATAAAAATGAACTGGTTTAGGAAATAAGGTTGAACTGGTTTAACTTTTTGATGTTTTTCCGTTTCGGATTTTGCTGAGGTATTCTGTACTGAAACCCAGATACGAAGCCAGGGCGTATTGTGGAACGCGCTTGGCAATGGCTGCATATTTGCTCATAAACTCATCGTAACGCTCTTCGGCGGTTTTTGTAAAATTAGACAAGAGCCTTTTTTGCTGAAAGGCTAACGAACGCTGGGTAATGATGCGCTCAAATTTTTCCAGTTTTGGAATTTCTTCCAGAAATCTTTGCTCGTCTTCATAGGCAATCTGAATGAGGATGGAATCTTCCAGCGCTTCTACAAATAAAGTGGCAGGCTCCTGATAAATCAGGCTGCTGTAATCGGAAATCCACCAGTCTTCTATGGCAAATGATAACGTATGTTCTTTTCCTTCATTGTCTACCAGATAGCCTCTGAAAGCGCCTTTTACGACATAACTTTTATGCTGGCACACAAAGCCCGGCTGTACGATAAACTGTCTTTTTTTGACCTTTGTAATTTTCAAAAAGCTAGCCAGATGATTTTTTTCATCATCAGTCAGATCAACATATCTGGAAATATAATCTATAACGGGTAGTAAATCCTTCATTTCACAAAGATAAAAGATTATTGATGCAACAGGAAGGATCTGTTTTTATTCTTTAACATTTTGAGAGTAAATTTTTGTTTGAATTTCATAACTTTGCTTCATGAAGGAGAACACTATTTCAGAACCAATTGATTTTAATACTTCTGACTTAAAACTAAAAGGTTTTAAAGTATACGAAGCCGGAAACGACTGCAACGCCATACCGACTTATAATCGCAGGGATTTTTATAAAATCTGTATCAATACAGGTCAGAATATTATTCAGTATGCAGACAGAGGTATTGAAACTGACGGAACTATTTTGTTTTTCGGAAATCCGCACATTCCGTATTCCTGGGAAGTAATATCGGAGTCTTATCATGGTTTTGCCTGTGTTTTTACCGAAGAATTTCTGAAAGTCAATGACCGTTCGGAGAGCCTTCATGAATGTCCGTTGTTTAAAATCAGCGGAACGCCAATCTTTTATTTATCAGCGGAACAAAAAACGTTTCTGACTTCTCTTTTTCAGAAAATGATTGTAGAGCAGGATACCGATTATGTTTTTAAGGACGATTTAATCCGAAATTATATCAATCTGATTATTCATGAATCCATGAAAATGCAGCCTTCGGAAAATTTCTTTAAACATAAAAATGCTTCTGCAAGAATTACATCCTTATTTCTGGAGCTTTTAGAAAGACAATTTCCAATTGAAACTAAAAATCAGCCCCTTGTCTTAAAAACGCCGCAGGATTATGCGCAAAATCTGGCGGTTCACGTCAATCACCTGAATCGTTCGGTAAAAGAAATTACCGGAAAATCTACTACAGCCCATATTACGGAAAGAATTATCAGCGAAGCAAAAGCACTGTTGCAGCATACAGACTGGAGTATCGCAGACATTGGATATTCCCTTGGATTTGAATATCCGAGTTATTTCAATAATTACTTCAAAAGACTTACAGGAACGATTCCGAAGTCGTTACGAATGTAAATTGTTTCAAATTCTTAATTTTTTGTTTGATTTTCATTATTTCTGATCGGATTTACCGTAGTAAATTTGCACTCAGAATACAGAATTATTGATCAGATTTATTACTGGCTAAAAATATATACTTCCATAAGCACACTCTTGCCTGATTTAGTTGCAGTACTGATAATAAAAAAATAAAAGCTTTACCATATTTTAAAGCGAATCGGCAATACTCAATAAATTTTTAAATAGAAAACTAAATTCAATTAATAACTAACTTTATGTCAACAAAATACACCACAGTTACTGAAGAAGGGAAAGTTTCGAATTCGTTTATGACGGGCGATGTTTCTTATAAAAAACAGACCAGCGATATTCATCCCGAAAATACGCTGATCAAAGATGTTGTTTTTGAACCGGGCTCGAGATGCAACTGGCATATCAATTCCAGTTTACAGCTGTTTATCGCGACAGACGGAATCGGTTATTATCAGGAAAGAGGAAAAGGGATGAAACTCATCCATAAAGGGCAGGTACTTACCGTATTGCCCGGTGTAGAACACTGGTATGGGGCAACACCGTTCAGTCGATTTTCCCATATAGCCATCATCACAGAAATAGACAAAGGTAAAGGCACGTGGCTGGAAAGCGTAACCGAAGAGGAGTACAATAGTTTTGGGAAGAGGTACTAAGTTGCTAGCTTAGTAAGGTACTTAGGTTCTAAGTCACTAAGAATCTAAGAGAAAAAAACTCATAACATTAGCATCTAAAAAACAACAAATACCAATTTAGTAAGGCACCGAGGCTCTAAGTCACTAAGACTCTAAGAGAAAAAAACCTCAGAACCTTAGCGCCTCAGCAACTTAGAACCTCTAAAAAAAAAAATAAACCCCTAAACATTTTACTGCTTAGGGGTTCCCCAAAAAAAAAATACCAATACCAATTCTATTTTTTATCTAAGTTTTGCTTAAGCAATTTAGCATGTTCTAAATGTGCTGTTAAACCTGCAATACTATTAGAGGCCCAAACTTTTACATCTTCATCTTTAGCATCTTCAGAGGCTTTTCTTAGCTTATCAATTGCTTTCTCGTGACCATCGATCATCATATCAGCAAATTTTTTGTCAAAATCAACACCTGATTTTTCGTTTAGTTTATTGTATTCTTCCTGTCCTTCTTCAGTTAGAGAAGTTGGAAGGGTGAAATTTTTTGCTTTAGCCAAAGCACTCACTTCTGAAGCAGATTTAGTGTGCTCATCAACAAGCATTTTACCAAATTTTTTCACTTCTATATTAGTGCTTTTTGTCTGAGCCAGTTTTCCGATTTCGATTTCGGCTAAATTCACTTCAGCGATATCTACCAAAAATTCAGAATCGTCCTTTTTATCATCTATAGAGTCAAATTTGGCTTCATTGATATCTTCAGCAACCTCTTTTGGATCTTCTTGCTTAGTTTCATTTTTGCAGGAATTTAGGAATATAATGATTAGTCCGGCGCCTAAAATAACTTTTCCTGCTAGTAATAACTTTTTCATGATTTTATGGTTTAAATGTTATAGTGTAAAATTATTCAGAAAGGCCAGGGAATATTTTACAGCATTTTAGAAAAATGTTACAGGATTTAAATATGGAGCATTTTCTGGCTTTTTTATCTAATAATGAAGGAGTCGGAAAAATCACAAAACAGCTACCTTGTTAATAAACTGTTTGACTTATAGTTAATTATGAAAATTTATTCAAAAATTGTATAACGCAATTGTTTTGATTTATGATCAATTTTGAATTACCATACGTATTATCATTATTCATTAAAACTTATCATCATGCCAGATCCAGTAATTAAAAACGAGGAGCAAGACCAAGCACATTTAAAAAAAGGAAATAGTGAGGAAAAATCAGTCAGCATTGACAATACTCCTGATTCGGAAGTAAGAGGCGGCAGAACTAAAATTTACGAAGAATGGACAAAAGATGAATTGTACCAACAAGCCAAAAAAGTCGGTATTCCGGGTCGTTCTTATATGTCTAAAAAGAACCTTATCAAATCCTTACGCAACAATTAGAATACAAAATTAAATTTCAGGAAATCATATGAATGCTAAAATCGCCCGGGGAGAACTAATGGAGCAATTAATAAAAGCACCGCAATTAGTTTTAGAAAAATTAGATTTAGTTTACGTAAATGATCACACGCTTACGATACAACGTTGTAGGGAAGGCGAGGGTTTCGTATATAAAAAGAATGGCAGAAGCGTTAAAAGGAAAAGTGAATTAAAACGCTTTAACAGCTTAGTGCTTCCGCCTGCCTGGGAGAATGTTAGGATTACAGATTTATCCAACGGGCATCTTCAGGCTGTAGGTACAGATGATAAAAACAGAAAACAATACAGATATCATTCCAAATGGAACCTGGTTCGGAATCAGACGAAATTCTATAAAATAGCCGAATTCGGAAAGTTCCTTCCTAAAATCAGAAGACAGGTCGATTTGGATTTGGAACAAAAAGAATGGAACAAGAACAAAGTCATTGCGCTTGTTATTCGGCTGATGGAAGAAACACATATTAGAATTGGAAACGAAAAATACGCAAAAGACAACAAATCGTATGGGCTTTCGACTTTAAGAAAACGACATATCAATATTGATCGTAATTCGCTTCGGTTTGAGTTTGTCGGCAAAAAAGGAAAACAGCATACCATCACCACCAGAAATAAACAACTGATAAAATTGGTCAGCCGATGTGAAGAAATTCCAGGTTGGGAAGTTTTTAAATACTACGATGAAAATGGCGAACGAAAAGTCCTGGACAGTCATATGGTAAATGAATATCTTCATGAAATATCGGGTAAACATTTTAGTGCGAAAGATTTCAGAACATGGGCAGCATCCCTGATATTTTTTGAAAATTTACTGAATATCGGAATTACTGAGGAAGAAAAAGAAATTAAAAAAAATATTCTGACGGCTATTGACAGTACCGCCGAAGCACTGGGAAATACAAGAAGCGTCTGTAGAAATTATTATGTGCATCCTTTAATTGTAGCCGGTTATGAAGATGGTTCGATCAAAGAATATTTTGATAAAGTCCGTAAAAACAGAAGCAATCAAAAATATTTTTCACGTTCGGAAGTTGTTTTTTCTGAATTAATCGGAAGCTTTCAACCCGAATTTTCAAACGGATTGAGCTAAAAATTGATTGGATTGAGTTAAAGAATACGTGTAAAAAACAGCAATTTTGATACTATGACAAGGAGTTCAGATTGGAGAAAAAAAGCGGCACATATATCTTTTTGGTAAATGTGTCGTTTTAATTTAAAACAAAATTATAAAGTTATGGGAACTAAAAGTGGTGCTTATCAGGATGTATATATCAAAAGAGAGGATGAAATGGTAAGTTTGAAAAACGATGTAACCGATTTTTGTGAAAAGTACATCAAACCTGTTCATCCCGATAATTGGGACTGGTCGGTACGGGATTTCGAAAATCCGGATAACGATCCTACAATTGACGAAGCAAGAGCGATTGCAGCTGTTGTTTATAACGATTTAAATAAAAACATAGAAACCGATGTTGATCTGTCAACGATGAACAATGTCGAAGCCATTAAAGCCTATTTAAATCCGAATAGCAAACACGAAAGATTTAATATGGAAGAATTCGCTTTTGCCTTAAAAGTGGAATTAGAACACGGAAGGATAAAGGATGTCAATGTAACCAGCAATCATCCGTTTCTGACTGCCATGATCGCACTTGCCCATATGACCGAAAGCCTGACCTATTACAAAAGATTAGCCGTAATGGAAGCACAGGGTGAAATTTATGAAATCATGCGTAAAATCGAAAGTTCCACTACAGGAAAAGAGGAATGGTATAAAGAATTAGGCAAAGCCGAACAGGAACTAAACGAAGCCAGATCAGGTCTTGCAGAACGTTTAGAAAGAATGGACGATATTCCTCCTTTGGAAAAAATCGGGGATTAGGTTTTTATAAATGGTCGCAGTTTTAATGCGACCATTTAGGTAATGTCTTTGCGTAAATTATTTTAGTATTTCTCATAAACAGTATATTTGGGTTTGTAGTTAATTTTTTCGGGCAACGGCTCATCATTAAAACTGAATATACGAAGTTCCAGTTTGTCAGCACCTTTATTTATAAGCCTTTCTTCGATATCAGCCATAAGAACTCTCGCAATACCTTTTCTCCTAAAATTAATGTCTACTGTAAAATAAAGAATTTCTCCTACCGTCTGATCTTTTAAAAGTAAATTGGCTTTGATAATTAGTAATTTTCCTAAAGCAAATGCAATAATTTTCCCCTCTATTTCTGCAACTATTAAAAGTAAAGTACTGCCCGTTTTGAAAACTTCCCCGAATATTTTTTTATAACGTTCTTCAGGAATAGAAGTTCTTAAATCTTTATTTTTTTGACTATGCTTAGCATCCAGTTCAGCAAAAAGAGGCAGGATTTGACTAATATCTTTTGTTTTGGCCAATCTAATTTTCATTTTTTATAATTTCGGTTAAAGTTGTTTCTTCGAGCTCAAGGCATTTATTGTAAATATTCTGGGTAAGATTTGTTTTTTCATTTAAAGATTTAAAAAATAAATCTTCTGTTTCGGCATAATCCTGAAACAAAATTTTTTGAGCATACAGTAACATTTCCATTCTGTTTAGTTTTATTCTTAAAAGATTAGTTCTTAAATTCTCAAGTCCCAGACTGTATTGCAGATCATTTATTTCTTCATGTAAAAGTGAAATACGCTCTATATTTAAAGTTTTTTCTTGTTCTAAATTCAATATCTCAACATCATATTGAGTTCTTGTCAACTCTAGCTCCATGCGTTTTTTTCCAAAATCTAAAACCGGAAAATTTAATGCGATGGAAAAGTTTTGGCTCTCATTTGGATTCTGAAAAACAGTTGTATACTTATCTGATGTATTATTAAAGCCAGCCCCTATAGATAAGGTTGCGGCGTAAAACCTGTTTCTTTCTAGTTGTTTTATATTTTTCTCATAACTCAATAAATTGTTTTTCTCAACGATATTGTAAACATCAAGGTAATTGTTTATATAAAAATTCAGTTCTTTTAGAGCAATATTGGTGGTTGGAATTGCCATTGAATCGGTTTTATTAAAAAGCTCCTCTTTGAAAAAAGTATTGACACTCTGTATTTTTAAGATTTCTGACTTATCCAGAAACCTTAAATTTTTTTGTTCATTGAGTAATTTCAATTCAACGTCTATGGAATCGGATGCTATAGCTTTTCCTGCCTTGATAAGTCTAAAGATATATTTTTTATACTTATTGGTTGCCTCAATTCTTTTTACCAGCAGGCTTTCTTCATTTTTAATCCTGAGTAATTCAAAATAATGTTTGATTGCTTTTTTCTTAATGCCAATACGATTTCTGATGTCAATAATAGTATTGTATTCAAATTTTGCATCCTGTATTTTTTTATCCCATTTCATGGCATTAAAAAATGTCAATGGCTGAGACAGGTTAAAGCCCAGCCAAGATGCCGAGTATGAGGTTGAGTTTTGGGTGTCTCCAAATAAATCCAATCGATTTAGCGAGTTAGAAATGGTTAGTTTTCCTCCTGTAAACGGGATTTTTTGCGATACCGACAAACTAACTTTTGAATTAGCAGAATTAGATTCCTTAAAAGCATAAGTACCATCTGGCTGTGTAATCTCAGTGATTGAACGATTATAACTGGGAAATGAAAAATTTAAGCTTACTTCAGGTAAAAAACCTTTATTAAATAGGTCATTCTCATTTTTATTAATTTTGATATTCTTGACATTTTTTGAATTTTCTAGTGAGTTTTCTGAGTTATTTATAAAATCATCAACATGAAATGTCTTTTGGGAAAATACATTTAAACTCACTAAAAGTAATGAACTTGTAAAAATTGTTCTAAACATAATCAGACATTAAAAAAAACAGGATATTGCTATCCTGTTTTTAATTTCAAACATTAAAAATAGTTAGTAAATATTAGTGTAGCTTCAGATTAAAAAATCACTTAACCCCTTATACAAAATCATTGATAATCATATATTTTTGATTGTTTATCTGCACAAATAAAAATTTAGTAATCTTGCAATAACAAACATTCCGCCGCAAAACAGACTAAATAAAATAATACAAATCAAAAAAAAGTAATTTCTGACAGGTTTGTCTTTTTTTAGTTCTATTGTAGAAAACATGGGTTTTAAAAATTTCTTAGTAAATGAAAGATAGGCGAATATGAATGTTGCCATAAATACATATGCCACAGGTCTATTTCCTTTTATATCAGTATGTAAGTTCAAAATACATTTAAAAATGACAGAGACAACTATACAGAACATAAAAATACTAGCTCCTATAATGTTTCTAATCGCTATGTATGCATACCTTTTAGCTGTTTCTTCATCATAATTCTGATTGTAAAAATAATCGTTAAGTAATTTTTCGTAAAACAAAAGCAATTTTGATTTCATAGTCTGTGTCTATATAATAAATCAATCCGATGATGAGATTGTTTTTTCTTCTTATATTACCCACACAAATAAATAGTTAACACCCTTCCTAATACATACATTCCTCCACCATATAAACCAGCCAAAATAAGTGTAATTACAAAAAAATGATCTTTTGGAGGCTTTTCTTCTTTAAGTTCTAGGTTATCAAATATCGGTTTTAAAAACTTCTTAGCGAGCAACAGATAATAATATATAAAAACACCACTGATAACATAAAGTACTGGTCTGTTTAAGAATTCTATTTTCAACTTAAAAATGCAGGTAATAACTGAAAAGATTACTACTGAGGACATGTAAATTACAGCTCCTATAAAATTTCGTACTGCTGAATAGGCATATCTTTTTG
>NZ_CP068294.1:2290162-3665702 GCF_013112255.2 Flavobacterium sp. CLA17 | reverse complement strand
AGCGAATTGTTGCCATCAGTACGATTGCCTCTAATATTTCAAACGGAAATTATGATATAAAAATAGAAGACACCAAGGCAGATGCTCTAGGAAATGTTGGAGAATCCCTGAATAATATGGGAGCTTCCCTAAAATCTTCTTTTAGTTTATTGTCTGAAAAAGAATGGCTGCAAAGTGGTATTGCAAAATTGAATAACATCATGCTGGGTGATAAATCACTGAATGAACTATCTAAAGATGTTATTGAGTTTTTATGTACGTATACCAATAGCAGTGCAGGTGTGATGTATATTCTGGAAGGTGATGAGCTTTTTGCGACCGCTGGATACAGCTATATACCGACTAAGAACAGAGAACGTATTCAGAAAGGAGATGGTTTATTGGGACAAGCGATTATTTCACGTAAAATGTTAGAATTAAAAGTATTGTCATCCGATTTTATTCATATTAATTATGCCCTGGGTGAAATAAAACCGACTCATATTGTCGCAGTTCCCTTAATTAATTTAAGAGTAGAAGGAGCGCTTGAACTGGCCAGTATTTACGGATTTTCTGATCTTCATCTGGAATTCCTGAAATTAGTAGGTAATAATATTGGTATTGCGATTAAATCAACTCAAAACCGTAAACGCGTTTTAGAATTGCTGGAAGAAACACAGTCACAATCGGAAGAATTACGTATTCAACACAGTGAACTGGAAGCAATTAATGCCGAACTGGAAGCACAGACAGAAAAATTGCAGGCTTCTGAAGAGGAATTAAGAGTGCAGCAGGAAGAACTGGAACAAACCAATGAAGAGCTTTCGGAGCGCAGTGTTTTATTGGAAGAAAAAAACAATGAGATTCAGAAAAAATCAGAAGCTTTAGAACTCACAACTCGCTACAAGTCCGAGTTTTTGGCTAATATGTCACACGAATTAAGAACACCTTTAAATTCTATTTTGCTTTTAAGCCGATTATTATCAGAGAATAATAGTCAGAGTATGAACAATGAAGAAATTGAGTTTGCAAAAGTAATTCAGAGTTCCGGAAACAGTTTATTGGGCTTAATTGATGAAATTCTGGATTTATCTAAAATTGAAGCCGGTAAAATGGAACTTGAATATTTAGATGTTTCCACCAAAGAAATTACAGACGGCATGTATAACTTATTCTCGTTTGTGGCGAAAGAGAAAAACATCAACTTTGAGATTATCTCAAAAGATGCCCCGATTGTCATCAAAACAGATAAAATGAGATTAGAACAGATTCTTAAAAATCTAATTTCAAATGCCATAAAATTTACAGAAAAAGGATCCGTAAGTCTCGAAATTAAAGTAAACGACGACGATGATAAAATCATTTGTTTTATCGTAAAAGATACCGGAATCGGAATCCCGTTAGACAAGCAGCCATTGATTTTTGAAGCTTTCCAGCAGGCAGACGGCTCTACAAAACGTAAGTACGGAGGAACAGGTTTAGGATTGTCTATCAGCAGGGAATTGGCAAAATTATTACGAGGAGAAATTGTCCTGCACAGTACAGTAGGAGAAGGAAGCAGTTTTACTTTATGTTTACCTGTTTTTGGGTCAATTACAAAAAAAGTAACTGTGGAGAAAAATCCTCCCATAGAAATTGCTGCCGCGGAGGCAGAAGAATTGAAATCAATCAAAAATAAATACATCTCGACTGTTATTCCGGCTGAAATTGAAGACGACAGAGACACTATTTCCGAAGATGACAAAGTAATTTTAATTGTGGAAGACGATATTAACTTTGCAAAATCACTTTTGAGCTTCAGTAGAAATAATGGTTATAAAGCTATTGTTTCGGTTCGTGGAGATTATGCTTTAAATTTTGCGATTATCTACAAACCAGTCGGAATTTTGCTGGATATTGAATTGCCGATAAAAAGCGGATGGGAAGTGCTGGAGGAATTGAAAAACCACGGAGAGACCAAACATATTCCGGTGCATATCATGTCATCACATAAACTGAAACAGGAAAGTTTATTGAAAGGAGCGATTGATTTTCTTCATAAACCGGTTGCATTTGACCGAATTCCTGAAGTTTTTACGCGAATAGAACATATCATCAACAAAGAATCGCAAAAGGTTTTAATTATTGAAGATAATCCGCAGCATGCAAAGGCACTGGCTTTCTTTTTAGAGACCCATGATATTAATTCTGAAATTAAAAGTGAAGTTTCCGAAGGTTTAATCGCATTAAACAAAAAAGAAATAGACTGTGTTATCCTTGATATGGGAGTTCCCGATGCTCATGCCTACGAGATTTTAGATGGCGTTAAAAAGAGCCCGGGCTTAGAAAACCTGCCTGTAATTGTATTTACAGGAAAAAGTTTATCCCTGAAAGAAGAAGTTAAAATTAAAAAATACGCAGATTCTATTATTGTAAAAACCGCTCATTCGTACCAGAGAATGTTAGATGAAGTATCTTTGTTTTTACATTTGGTGGAAGAAACGAAAGGAGCAGACGGCAAAAAAGAAAGCCATAAAAAGCTTAATTTGCTCAACAATGTATTGTACGACAAAAAAGTCCTGATTGTAGACGACGATGTTCGAAATATATATTCGCTGACCAAAGCGCTGGAAACTTTTAAGATGAATGTAATCACAGCCTTTGACGGAAATGAAGCCATCAAGATATTAGAGGAAAATCCGGATACCGATATTGTTCTTTTAGATATGATGATGCCCAATATGGACGGTTACGAAACGGCAGAAAAAATACGTACAATCCCTAAATTTATCACATTACCACTAATCGCCGTGACGGCAAAAGCAATGACAGGCGACAGAGAAAAATGTATCAGGGCAGGTGCGTCGGATTACATCACAAAACCGGTTGATATCGATCAGTTATTGTCGTTGTTGCGTGTATGGTTGTATGATAAAATTTAAGGTAAAAAGGATTAAAAAAATGAGTAAAAAAAGAGTTTTAATTATTGACGATGATTCAAGAAATATCTTCGCTTTGGTCAATACCCTAAAGGTAAAATCATTCGATTGTTTATCTTGTTTAAGTGCCGAAGAAGCCTTAAAATTGTTACAGACAGAGGAGCAGATTGATGCCATTCTGATTGACATGATGATGCCCGAAATGGATGGTTATGATGCTATTCCGTTAATAAAAAGAATACCTTCCAGAGAAGATACGTTAATTGTTGCCGTAACGGCACAGGCTATGACGGGTGATAAAGAAAAATGTCTGGAGGCCGGTGCCGATGATTATGTTTCAAAACCCATTGATGTAGATAAATTGCTTGAAGCATTATCAAAAATTTGAATTTATTATGATTGAAGATATTGAGTTAGAAACGCTTATAAATGATATTTATGAATATTACGGTTTTGACTTTGGAAGCTATTCCAGGGCATCTCTGAAAAGGCGTGTAAACCGAATATATCAATTAGAAGGATTCAAAAATTTTTATGAATTCTTGTCAAAAGTCAGGTATGATCCGGAATATTATAAAAATATGATTGACGAAATTACAGTAAATGTTACTGAAATGTTTCGCGATCCCGCTTTTTATAAGGCAGTCCGAAATGAGATTTTGCCTCAGCTGGCTCCAAAACCTTTCATTCGTTTGTGGCATGCGGGCTGTTCAAGTGGCGAAGAAGTATATTCTATGGCCATTATGCTCAAAGAGGCAGGACTTCTTCACAAATCAATTATCTATGCCACAGATATCAATTCTAAAGTTTTGGAAACGGCCAAAAAAGGAATTTTTCCGTTGCGAATGATGAAGGAATACTCCGAAAACTACCGGGACTCCGGAGGGCAGGAAGATTTTTCCAAATATTACATTGCGAACTATGGAATCGCTAAGTTTAATGAGGAATTAGCCGAAAAAATGGTTTTCTCCCAGCATAATTTAGTTTCAGACAATTCATTTAATGAATTCGATTTTATTCTTTGCCGCAATGTTCTCATTTATTTTGATAATGATTTGCAAAAAAGAGTGATCAATTTATTCGACGAAAGTCTGTCAATTCTGGGATTTTTAGCGTTGGGAACAAAAGAGACTATAAAATATTCTATATCTACCACTAAGTACAAACAGTTAGAGAAAGAAAAAATATGGCGGAAGATAAAATAAATCCAAAATGTAAAGTGGTTATTGTCGGAGGATCTGCGGGAAGTTTAAACGCTTTGATGCAAATACTGCCGGAACTATACGTTTTAAATGCTTTCGCGCTGGTAATTGTGCTTCACAGAAGAGGTACAGACGACATGACGCTCGAAGAATTAATCAAAATAAAAACAGAAGTTCCCGTAAAAATCATTGAAGATAAAGAACCTTTAGTGCCCGGGTTTTTATACGTGGCTCCGTCCAATTACCATTTATTGTTTGAAAAAGAGGAGACGATGTCCCTCGATACCTCAGAGAAGGTAAATTACAGCCGGCCAAGTATCGATGTTTCTTTTGAGTCTGCAGCTGAAATTTACGGCGACAGCCTGATTGGAATTTTACTGTCAGGTTCCAATGCTGACGGGACAGAAGGATTAAAAACGATTCAGAAAGCTGGGGGAATCATTATAGTGCAGGATCCGGATTCGGCAGATATGCCTTTTATGCCCAATAATGCCATCACACACACTACACCGGACTTTATTTTGAATACCGATGAAATATTAAAATTTATTATTTCTGTCAACAGTTAAGCATTCCCCAAAAGATTATTATTCGATAACACTTTCATAAAATGATTCTGGGTTTTAATACTTAAAATTGCAGCTTATAAGCCAATTTATAAACTGTTATGCCATGATTTTGAATAATGTAGTGTTCTTCCCCAAAAAATATACAGTTCGATTCAGCTTTTTGTTCGTGCTTTTTTTCAATTTTAGTCTTTCAGCCCAGAAGCAGGCCAGACTTGATGGCGTTCAGGTTGCTTTTTTATCAGATGTGCATTTACAGGATTTGTTCGGAAAATTTTCAGATAATGAATTCCGTGGAATTTTAAATCCGAAGACAGGAAAATATACCTTATTGCGAACAATGGCTTCCCAGTTACATTCGACCCGAATTTTCAATGAAAATTACTTTGCCTTTCTGGCTGCTTTAGACAATATCGCCAAACGAAAAATAAAATACGTGGCGCTTCCGGGTGATTATACAGACGATGGTCAGCCGATTCATGTTCGCGGATTAGAAGAAATCTTAAATAAATACCGAAAAAAATACGGAATTGAATTTTTTATCACCACCGGAAATCACGATCCCGTTGGGCCATTCGCGCAGGAATCCGGTAAAGAAGACTTTTTAGGAAACGAAGGAAAAAATCAGCCGATTTACAGCAAAGAAGGAATTTATAAACCTAATTTAGACCTGGAACAGCCTGTTATCGTTACCGCTGATATGGCAAAAATGGGTTATTTAGGAATTACAGAAGGGTTGAAAAATTCCGGATTTTATCCCAATAAAAAATATAAATTCTGGTCCACACCTTTTGCACCCTATACGAGCCAGAATTATACCTATGCAAAAGCTATGGAAGCCGCTTTACTATCCAACAGAGTTTATAACGTAGCTCCGGGCTATGAAGTTCCGGATGTGAGTTATGTGGTAGAACCCATTGACGGACTTTGGCTAATGGCGATTGACGGGAATGTTTATATTCCGAAGAAAAATGCAACGGCAGATTCAAAAGATCCCAAGAATTACTCGGATGCGAGTACGGGCTACAACAATGTGCTGTCGAACAAAAAACATCTGATAAAATGGGTAGAGGAAATTTCGCTTGAAGCGAAAAAACAAGGCAAAACGCTGATTGCTTTCAGTCATTTTCCGATGATTGATTTTAATGATGAAGCTTCGGCGGAAATAAAAGAATTACTGGGTCCGAATAAATGGCAGCTCAACCGGGTTCCGACAGAAGAAGTCGCGCAGGTATTTGCCGATGCAGGATTGAAGATTCATTTTGGCGGACACATGCACATCAATGATACCGGAGTGAGGACTACTGCAAAAGGCAATACACTGGTCAATATTCAGACGCCTTCCCTGGCAGCTTATATTCCGGCTTATAAATTACTGACAATTCAGAAAGATAATCTTGTCGATATTCAGACCATTACCATTGATACGGTTCCCGGTTACGATGAACTTTTTGATTTGTATCGCACAGAATATGAGTTTTTGCAAAGCAAACATGCCAAAGACATCTGGAATATTGAGATCCTGAAAACGAAAAACTATCACGATTTTACTGATTTCCACCTCAAAGAACTGGTTCGTCTTCGTTTTTTAGCAGATGACTGGCCTGCAGCGTTCAAAGATTTTATTCTGAATGTTTCCGGAGAAGATTTATTGGTTTTGGCGAATATAAAATCAGATAAGGATTTTGATGTAATCCTGAAAAACAAAGAAAATTTCAAAACAGAATGGGCAGCGTCGGAACAAAAAACGGCTCAGCTTTTATCCGAAAATAAGCTCAAAAAAGAAGCTTTTAAAAACTGGAATGGGTACGATTTTCTGGTCGATTTTTACCGTTTCAGAAGTGCCGATGAATTAGCTTTAAGCGATATCGGACCAGAAAGAGCAAAAGAATATAAAATACTATCACAATTGTTTTTTGAAAACTACAAAGAAGAAACCGCTTCAAAAGAAAAACCGTTGCAAAATCAAATGCGTCTTTTCCTGATCATCTTCAATAAATTCATGCACGAAGTTCCGGCAGATCATTTTAGTGTTGATTTGAAGACTGGTAGAGTTAGGGATCTTAAATAGTTTTCAGTCCCAGTCTCAGTCCCCGTTTTCCGTAAACTGAGACTGCAAACTTTATTTCTTCTCAATGAAGTTTGTTTCACGCAGATTTTGCGGATTTTCTACGCAATTTGTGTCATTTCGACGAAGGAGAAATCACATTTTCTGAAGCACGTTTGCTGAATCCGTTTAGTATAGTTTGCTTCGTTCTTCGCAATGACTTTGATTGCCGGGTAACATTGTTGCTCTGTGTATGTAATTTTACTTCGTCTGTTCGCTACCGCTCTAGTCTCCAGCATCGAATCACACAACTTTGTGTTAGTTAACAAAATAGAACATAAAAAATCTGCTAAATCTGCTAAATCTGCGTGAGAAAAAAAAGAAAACCACCACAAAAAAAATCAGGTTTCAGATTCAACACAAAGTAGAACCTGAAACCTGAAACTAAAAAACTTGAAACTATTTTACACCATTAACAGGATTAACTCTAACATAAGTCCCATCATCGTATTTAATTTGATAAGGCGAATTGAAAAACGTACTCGGCAGATAATAATCCGTAGTAATTACCTGTGCACCTGATTTTTTGGCTGCTTCAAAGTGCTTGTAATCATTTGCTCTGGCTTCTTTGGTATCCGAGTCGGCTCTGGTGCGGATGATATACCCTTTTTTGACCAGCGCTGCGATTTCAGGATCTGTAGAATTGTTTCTGAATAAAGCTGCAGCTTCCGGCTTTCCGGGTTCGGCGTTGATAAAAACGGCGCGTCCTTTTAGGGAGGGATGATTTAAGGCGTACAAATCTCTTTTTGAACCGTTGTTGTCTAACAGGAATAAAAATCGTCCTTTTGCTTTTTTAAGTGTTGGCCAGTTTTGGTGTAAAACCGCCTCTTCCAGCGTACTGTATTTTCCTCTCACCATATCCGGTGTAATCAACTTATTGTTTCCTAATTCTTTACGAATCACTTTATCCAGAGCATCAAATAATTCAGGAGTGAAGTCTTCCGGTTTCGTACCGAAGAAATTGGCTTCCCCGTCCTTAGGTTCCAAAGTAATAAAAACAGGAACGTGATCCGGATTGGCATCGGACCATTTTTTAAGCTCCTGCAGGCAAATTTCGAAAGTGTAACAAGACGTTCTGAAATCAATATCCGGCATGTGAAACACCTTAAAACCGGGTTTGTTCATTAATCCTTTTGGATCATAAGCTTCTTGTGGTGTTACAATATCCAATCCTTTTGGATGCGCGTATTTTCCACCTTTCGTATCCGCGTAAACATCGATTTCCAGATTGCGTAATCCTTTATTCAGTTGTTCTGTAATAGGAATATGCGTGTATTGCAGACCTTTCAGGGAACGTGCCGTGTCTTTCGCCTGAATGAAGTTGTACAAATCATTTTCGATAGCGTGTCTGTAACTATTGTGGGAGCCAATGACTTGTACTTGATTTATTTTTAGGTTTTCGTCTTTTATTTGTGCATTGCCATTCAGGGCACCTGCAAGGCATAATGTAAACAGGATCTGTTTCATAATTTGAAGTTGTAATTAGGATTAAGGGAGAGAGGGAGAAGAGCTGAGAATACGTCCTCTTTTAAGTGTACTAAATTAAAAGCATCATCTGGTTTTTGTGTTAGTTTAAAAAAAACAAATCGCAAAATGATTATCATTTCTTCGGTAAAAAAGTAGTATTACTACAGCAAAAGAGTTTATTATTTAATTTAAAGTTAACCTTCAGGCAAAAAATATTGGTGTAACATTTCCTTATTTTACAGCATAAAAAAGTTCCCAATATTGGTATGAAGAACCCTGAAATTTTTGAAAAAACGTATACAGAATACTGGAAAAAGTTAAATGCCTTTTCGTATACCATGACTCAGGATAAAGACTTGGCGCAGAACATTGTTCAGGATGTTTTTATTGATTTATGGGAAAGAAAAGATGACCTGAACATTCAGGCAATCGAACCTTATTTATTCCGTGCGGTAAAGAATCAGGTTTTTAAACATTACCAGAACAATCGTTTTGACAAGACCATTCTCGAAGACAAATTCGAAGATTATATTATTGATAATTTCACCTCCATTGATCCTGAAGTTATGGATCTGCTTTATTCCTTATTAGACAAACTTCCCGAAAAAAGAAAAGAGGTTTTACTGATGTATAAATTTCAGGACATGTCTATCGATCAGATCGCTTCAGAACTTGGGATATCCAAACAAACCGTCAAGAATCAGATTTCTTCCGGCTTAAAACAATTGCGTGAAGGCTTGAAAGACCTGGCCTGGATGGCACCTTATATCGTTTTGCATCAAAATTTTTTAAGATAACTTTCTGTTAATGGTTTCATAATATTTCCGGATAGTACGATTTCTGATTTCCGGTACTTATAGATAATAATAAGTATTATGATAAAAAAAATCAAACACAGTTTAGGGTATCTGATTGATAAAAGTGCTCAGAATAAAACATCAAAAGCAGAAGAAAATCTATTAGATCATTTTGCCTTTACTGAATTTAAAAAATCAAAATGGGATGACGCTTCAATGGGCAATGCCGACGAAGTTTCCCAAAACATATATAGAGGTATTCAGCTTCGAATAGAGAAGAAGAAGATTTTTAGTCCGTATTGGAAATATAGGGCTGCTGCCAGTATTCTTTTTCTTGTTGGTTTAGGATTTTTTTATAAGCCGAATGTATCCATCGAAAAGCAATTAACATTTAAAACCGCATCATCTCCAAAATCAATCCGGTTAAGTGATGGTACGAAAATTTATCTGGCAGCAAATTCTTCTTTCCAATATCCGGCGCAGTTTAAAGGCGACGAAAGAACAGTTTCTTTACTAAAGGGGAATGCTTTTTTTGAAGTGGCAAAAGACAAAAAACATCCTTTTATCATTCATTCCGGACCCATTAAAACAAGGGTTGTCGGAACTTCATTTCATATTCAGTTCTCCAAATCAAAATGTGAAGTGCTTGTCGTAACCGGAAAAGTAAATGTTTCCAGCAAAGATCAGAGTGTTGATTTGGTACCTAATCAGGAAGCTCTTTTTGCTGATGCTCAATTAACGAAACTTCCAATTGACAAATCACTTTCAATCAATTGGTACACTACTGACATTGCACTAAATCAGGCTACATTAAAACAAGTCATTACCATTTTACAATATAAATACGGAGTAACCTTTTCGTGTAAAAACGAAGCTGTGCTGACAACGCCGGTGACTGTTTTTATAGAAAAGAACGCTTCACTTGAAAGTGTCTTAAAACAAATAAACTATATCACAAACCTAAAATTCAACACCTATGACGGAATAATACAAGTGCATTAAAAACAAGAAAAGCAGTTGCTGAGAACAACTGCGATTAATAATTAAGTATCGAAAAACCAATAACTTAAATCATGTATTTTAAACTTCCCAATTTAAATCTAAAGAGCATTTTCTTTTTAGCACTGACTGTACTGTCGTTTCAAAGCGGTTTCAGTACAAACCATTTTCTTAAAAATTCAAAAGTAGAAAATAAAATAGAAAAAGCAACTTTAGTATCTATTTTTTCAAAATTGAGCAAACAAACAGATTACAAGTTCAGCTACGGACAGGCTATTATTTCAGATAATACCACTTACACCGTAAATTACACCAATGAATCTGTTGCTTTGATTTTGAATGATCTTTCGAAAAAAGCTAATTTCAATTACAACATCAGCGGTAAATTAGTTTTGATTCAGAAAACAGCTGCTGTAAATACTTCTAAAGCAGGTGCAGCTGATAAAATTAAGGTTAAAGGAAAAATCGTTGACGAAAACGGAGTGCCTATTCCGGGAGTAACAATTTTAGAAGCGACTACTAAAAATGCCACCGTTAGTAATTTTGACGGAGAATTTGAACTTTCTGTTACAGAAGGTAAATCTATTGAGGTTTCGTATTTAGGTTATAAAACGAAAACGCTTGTGGTACAAAGAAGTTTCATGACCATTCAGTTAGAGCCAAATACTTCAGAATTAACAGAAGTATTAATTGTAGGATATGGAAAACAATCTAAAAAAGACGTTACCGGAGCGGTAACACAATTGGATGCGGCCAATTTTAAACAGGGGGTTAACGTATCTGTAGATAATTTGATTCAGGGAAAAGTGGCCGGTGTTCGTGTGGTTAACACAAGTGGAGAACCGGGAGCTGGTGTGAATGTTACCATTCGTGGAGTAGGATCTATCAGAAGTGGTAGTACGCCTTTGTTTGTTGTAGATGGTATGCCGTTATCTAATGATGACGTGAGCCCAAGCGGAAGTAATGTTGGTTTTGGAGCTTCAGCAGCAAAAAATCCGTTAAACTTTTTGAATACCAGTGATATCGAATCGATTACCGTTTTAAAAGATGCTTCTGCAGCGGCTATTTACGGAGCAAGAGGTTCTAACGGAGTTGTATTGGTGACGACTAAAAAAGGAGCCAAAGGTGAGGGATCATTGACTTTTGATTCGTATTTGGGAATCGCAAATGTAGCCAATAAACTGGATGTATTAGATGCAGGTCAGTACAGACAGGCCATTAAGGATCCGGCATTTGATCATGGTGGAAATACAGACTGGCAGGATGTAATTTACAGAACAGCTATTACTAAAAATAATGCCCTGTCTTTTGCAAAACAAACAGAATCAGGTAATTATTTTGCTTCCCTTGCTCAAATGGATCAGGAAGGAATTATCCGTAACAGTAATTTCAAACGTATTTCCGGCAGAATTAATGCTGCTGAATCATTTTTAGACAACAAACGTTTAAAATTAAAAGTGAATCTTACGGCGAGTCAAACGACAGATGACGGGGTTCCTACCAGTGATGACGGTGGTTCTAACGGACAATTGATCGTACATACTTTGATGGCAAACCCAACAAGATCTGTTTTTGATGCCAACGGAAAGTATACCAACTTTAATATGAATGCGCATTATAATCCTGCTTATTTATTGAGTATTTATGAGGATCAGACGCGTATGTTAAGAGTTTTAGGAAATTTTGAAGCTTCTTTTAGAATCATTGACGGTCTGGAATATAAATTAAATGTTGGTTTAGATCGTTCTACGGCGGAGAGAAATACTACGATTTATCCAAACTTAACCGATTTGAACCCTAAAGGCAAATATGTTCAGAATAATTTAGATTCTAATAACTCTCTGATCGAGCATTATCTGACTTATAACTTATTGTTGGACAAACACAAATTTGAGGTGTTAGGAGGGTTCTCTTATCAAAAATTTGAAAGATCCGGAACCAGTTTCAGTATTGACGGAATCGCTGCTCAGGGAGCTGGCGTAAAACCATCCATCAATCCTGGTTTTTCAGGAACGCAGTCCGGAACGATAGGTTATGCACAGGAAAATGAATTACAGTCTTATTTTGGAAGATTGAATTATACGTTCAATGATAAATATTTGCTAACGGCTTCGATGAGAGCTGACGGTTCTACCCGTTTTGGTGATAATAACAAATACGGTTATTTCCCTTCTTTTGCTTTAGGATGGAATATTTCTAAAGAAAGCTTCCTGGAAGATGTATCTGCTTTAAACAATTTAAAATTGAGAGTAAGTTGGGGACAAACAGGAAATCAGGAAGTGGATAATAAAATTACTAAGGCAAGTTATTCTTTATCAGGTGCCGACGGATATTATTTGTACGATGATTTAAATTTAGTAAACGGAGTTACCGTAGTAAGAACAGCAAATCCTGAATTAAAATGGGAGGTTGTTACACAATACAATGTAGGTTTAGATTTTAGTTTATGGCGTGATAAATTGTACGGAACTTTTGATTATTTCAACAAAACAACTACAGATGCGATCTTAAACATTCCTTCACCACCATTAAGCCCTACAGTAACGGTTTGGACGAATATTAATCAGGGTAAAATTATCAATAAAGGTTTTGAGTTGATGTTAGGTTCAAAATTAATTAATACTAAAAATTTTAGCTGGAATGTTGATGTGAACGGAGCAACATTAAACAATAAAATTGAAGATTTACCGGTTTCGGAAATTTTAACCGGAACTATTTCAGGACCGGGTCAATCCGGTGTAAATGCGAACATTTACAAAAGTGGTTATGCGGCAGGTTCCTTTTATTTGTTAGAGCATACGGGGTTTGATGACAAAGGTGGAAATATTTTTAAGGATCAGAACGGAGACGGTAAAATTGACAACAGCGACAGAATTATTATCGAAGGCGCTTTACCAACTTTTTACTATGGACTCAACAGTGATATGAAATACAAAAACTTTAGTTTTTCATTCTCCATCATTGGTCAGACAGGAGGCTATTTACTGAACAATACAGGACTAAACGCCTTAAATATCAACAATCTGGCTTCAGACAGAAACGTTGCTACAGGTTATTACGAGTCTGGTGCAAACCCAACAAATTCGCCAATTTTGTCTACTTTATTCTTAGAGAAATCTGACTTTATCCGATTAAATACAGCTCGTTTAGGATATAGTTTCGATTTGAAAAACGTGAGCTGGTTAAACGGATTAACCCTTTACGTAACAGGACAGAATTTGGTTACGATCACTAATTATACAGGATATGATCCTTTAATAAACAGTCCGAAATCAAACGGAGGAAACCAATCTATTGGTATCGATTACGCTAGTTACCCAACTTCGAGAACGTTCAGTTTCGGAGCAACTTTAAAATTATAAATCATGAAGACAAAGACATTTTTAAGCATAAAAATTTTAGCAATATTCTCTTTTATTTTTCTCTTAAGCAGCTGTACCGATTTGGATGAAGTTGTTTTGGATGAAAAATCAGGAAGTGACTCTTCAGATCCTGCAGGATCACTAGCCGCAGCTTATGACAGATTGGGTGATGGAACTTTTACAGATCACGGAGCTGTTTTTGCCATGCAGGAATACACTACAGATGAAGCTATTTTACCCACTCGCGGAAGTGACTGGGGAGATGGTGGAAAATGGAGAGACATGCATGAATTTACATGGACTTCAAGTAATGCCATTATAGTGAGTAACTGGGATTTACTGACCAACGGAATTACACGTTCTTTAACTGCAATTAAGGCAGCACAAGAAAATTCTTTTCCGGAAAAGACATTATTTTTAGCGGAAGCAAAAGCACTTTTAGCCTATTATACCTATACCACATTAGATCTTTACGGACAAGCACCTTACAGAGATCCAATGGACACAAAAGCTCCCTTGCAAATATTAAAAGCAGATACGCAGATTGATAAACTGATCACTGATGTTGAAGCTTTATTACCGGATTTGGCTGATATGGGTACCCAACGTACACACCACGGAAGATTCACCAGACAAGCTGGTTATGCTTTTTTAGCTACAATGTATTTAAACCGTGCGGTATTTAAAGATCGTTACAATGCTGCATCCAATTTCAATTTTAATGAACCTGCCGTATCAGGTACCGGAACAGATATGGATCGTGTTATCTACTACACCTCATTACTAATTGATTCCGGGAAATACAGTTTAGAAAGTAATTTTTTCAAAAACTTTGCAAGAGATAACGAAAATGGTAAAGAACTTATTTTTGCGATTTCTCAAAAAATAGATTACATCAGAAACGGTTCTAACAGTTTTGCTTATGTATGTATGGAGCGTAACCAAAGAGCATCTGCTGCCAACAGAGGAACAAATGCTTCTTGTACAACTCCTGAATTCTATGCATCATGGGATGGTAATCACGATGATCCTAGATTTGAACAGCATTATCAATATGCTGATGGTACCTGGTTTATGAATGATGGTACAGACGTAAGTGTTCCCGCAACAGACATCGTACCTAAAAGTGCCAACCTGCCATGGTTCCATTTCAACAGAGGAATTCAGGCCGGACTTCAGTATGGTCCTGTATTATTGCCTTCGGGATCTCTTGAAATGGTTGGTAATCGTATTAAAGTTTCGCCATTATTTATGGAAAAAAGTACAGGTACACGAATGAATTTTACGCCAACATTAACGTTTGCCGATCCTGCTAAATCTGTTTTCGCTCAAAACGAAATCAATCAGGGAGCACGTGTTTTTAAATATGAATTTGATCCGGAAGGAGGAAACGGTAACAGTAATGTTGATATTCCGTTATTCCGTTTAGGTGGAATGTATGCCATTAGAGCGGAAGCTTATTTCAGAAAAGGAAGCACAGGTCTGGCGATGGACGATTTAAACAAATTGCGTACCGGCAGAACAAGAGAATCCCTATTTGCAAACGCTCCGGGGAAAGCGCTTACTTCTCTGGATGCAGAGCAATTATATAAAGAATTAGGTTTCGAATTGTACTGGGAATTACAAAGAAGACCGGAAAGCATCCGTTTTGGAAAATTTGATTTAGCCGGAACTGCAAAAGCTGCTTCTCAACCCTTCAGAAGAGCATTCCCAATTCCACAAACCGTTATAGACCAGAAAGTGTTCAAACAAAATCAAGGGTATAATTAAGTTTTTGTGTTAGTTTATTTTTTATGTAAAAGCCTGTTCCTTTATTGGAACAGGCTTTTCTTATTTCCGTAATTTTAACTTAGAATTTTATTTAATCTTCCCAACCGCATAAGGTCAATCCGTAACCCTGGGCCTTAGAAACAGATACTTTTGTCAGTTCATGTCTGCAGGCTGTTAGTCCGCGGCAGTTTTCATTATAATGGTATTTTTTCGCTCCTGTGGGACCACAGATATAAACTTTGGTTTCTACAGGATGAAAAGAGTTAAGGAACATTAATAGTAGGAGTGGGGCATATTTCATACGATGAGTTTTGGAGTTTTTAATCGACTATTAAGAAGTATTCATTTGCCTTGTTATCTATTGCTTTTAGTTTTCCCTGACCAATCCATTCCGTTTTAATTTCAATATACGGAATGGTATCGAAACGTAATATTCCGGCACCACTTTTCCCTTCAACATTGATGTTTCCAAAAACGGAAGCTCCTTTAGCATTAATCCCTTTTACATCATAGTTGTACTCGTAATGACCCGATTTACCTGTCCGGTATTCGTATTGGTAATCGGTATCAACATGATAGGTTTTAGCTTCTTCCGGTGTAATAATTTTTCGATCATTGGCCGTAATGCCTTGTTTGTAAAAGGTATTTATTTTGGGTGGCTGGACCATTTTTTTACAACCGATTATCGTGAATAGAAATAAGAGGAGTATTTTTTTAATCATACTTTTTAGCTGTTAGAAAAGGATTGTGAGAATAGCATACATCTGATTTTTAATTCGTTTATAAATATAGAGTTGAATAGTACGCAACAACTGCGTATTTATACCTGAATTTAAACCATCTCGTAACTCTCGATCGTTTCCAGTAATTCTTTTTCAAATGAATAGATATCATCAATCGTTTGAATAGGCTGGCGAACTTCACTTTTATTATCATTAAAAAGTCCGATGTATTTTTTGCCGCCGTTAAGGTGCAGCCTGCAAATGGGCTTACGATTATTATCATCCAGTAAAACTCCAAAATAAGACTGTGTATCGCGATAGACAATTCGGCTCACGGGAAGTTTTCGTCTCAGGATGGCCACTACAATTCGGTAGCCTTCCAGTTCTTCTTCGCTGGTCACAATTTTGTTGTCTTCGGGAATTATAACTTCTTCAGATTCTTCTTTTTGCTTTTGACTTTCTTTATTGATCGCTGCATTTAAACGGTCGTTTATCTTTTCGCTGATAAATTGATTAAAACCTTTCTGAACCAATTCTTTAAATTCATCGACTACTTTTTCCGTCAGTCTTCCCGTGTATACCTTATTGGCAAACAATTTTACAAATTCATTTGATGGACTTTGCAATTCATTGTCAATCTGTTTTTTGATTTCGGTCGTATATTTCAGCAAACTGGCATTATTTACAATCTTATTGACATCAAAATTGGACTTGTGAAATTTGGTGATTTCACCAATCGCATTGTCTTTTAAACTGGTGATGTCAAATTCTAAAAACGGTTTTTCATCCATTTTGTTTTTTTCATCCAGATCGGTAAAAAACTGATAGGTAATTCCGTTCGTTAAAAGGGCAAATCGTGTTTTGGTAACATGAAAATAACGGAATAATTGAGAATTATGAATGGTAAGTTTCTCTTTCCAGCTTTTGCATTCGATAATCAATATCGGTGCACCATCCTGAAAAATAGCATAATCTACTTTTTCTCCCTTTTTCAGGCCCAGGTCGGCCGTAAATTCAGGAACAACTTCCGTGGGGTTAAAAGTATCATAACCCAGTATGTTGATAAAGGGCAAAACAAAAGCATGTTTGGTAGATTCTTCTGTTTCGATTTTATCTTTTAGCAATATAATTTTGTCTGCCAAAGCTTTAAGTTGAATGTTGATTTCCATAGTTGTACTTATTAGTATTTTGATTAATTACTCAAATGTAAAACCAATAAAAATCAGTATTTTACGGTAAACCGTAAATCAAAAAAGAGTTGCTTTTTTTTTTTGATTGGGTACAAAAAAAAAGAGGATTAATAAAATCCTCTTGCTACGTAGTTTTGTTTCAGTCTAGTGTAAAAGATTAATGGTTTTGTACTATAAAATCCCTGATGATCTTTTCCATATTAGAAGGTAAATCAGCATTTTTGATTTCGAAATGTCTGACTTTCATTTCAGAAAACCATTTTGTCCAGTAGGCTTTGATCACTTTCTCCTCATACGGATTATTTTTCCCCGGGTTAATCCCTAAAACCAGCACTTCCAGATTCGATAAATCATCGCCGGCTTTGATAAAACCAAAATCCTCCTTTTGAAATTTTTGCTCCCAGTCTTTCGTATTCAGCCCATTTTTCCGAATAAAATCAGGCGTAATAAAAGTGGTTCGGTTGGCCTCTTTCATTATCGTGCTATCGTAATACATATAACCGTCGGTTAATATGACCAGTATATTGCGGTCTCCGGTTTCAATGCATTGGTCTTTCACTTTATTGTCAAAAAAACTCCAGATATCAGAGCCGATAAAGTTATTGTCTTTTAGGGCTGATTCATAGATTTTTGAGGTCCGGGCTGCATAATTCGAGTTGATGGAATTCAGTAAATCTTTCGAAGCATTATTTTTATCAATAGCAATTTTCAGCTTTTGGGAAATAGAATTGATCTCCGGATCTTTTGGCTCTGGATTAAAAAACAATTGCATTTTATCATCAATCTGGCGTATTCTTTTGGATTTCAGATGTTGTGTAAAAGCCTCCGAAACCGATTTTATATACCCCAGATCCCTCTGATAATATTCCATTGTCGGGTTTGGATTTTTCTCAAGGCTAATCCTGTCTGATAAATCCAGCAGGATACTAATGTTATAATTTTCTGCGACAGGTTTTTTAGTTACAGTTTCCTTTTCGTTTTTATCAGAATCCTTTTTGCAGGAAAATGCAGAAATGAATAATAAGGAAAGGGCGAATGTTTTCAGTGTGTTTTTCATAAATTAATTTTTAATGGAATACACTAAATGCTGAAAGTCCGGATCTGTTAAATTTAATTTACTCAGATGTTCTTCCGAATGAATTTCGCAGCTTACCAGCAGTTCTTCTTTTTCTTTATACGGCAACGCTATTTCGGTGCCAATTGCCTGAAACCAGCCTTCCTTATATTGGTGGTGGTAATGCAGATATTCTTTTACCGGAAAAATAAATCCATCAATTTTCGACTGCAGTTCCGCAATTTTACCTGTAATAGTAATAATCTGCTGTTTGAAATCATTTGCCTTATTGCTGTAATCGATCTTTAGTTTTTCCAAATCAATAAGTTTTTCTTTTTTACCTCTTATGAAAGCCCTGATCTTGTCAATGTTTTCAAATTCCTTCATCACAAAATCAAAAACAAGTCCCCAAATAATATAGACGACAAATCCGGCAAATATGATCATCCAGAATTCAGCTTCCCCTAAAGCAATATTTAAATTATAAGGAGCAGAATCGGTAGTTTTGTTAAATTCATAGATTTTCTTTTCGATCTGGTAAGCCAACAGCGCATCAAACAAAAAGGTGGTAAGGAACAAAGCAATCATTCTGAAGACATTTTTAATGCCTTTTCCTTTCTGAACCATATGGATTACATAACCCAATCCCATAAATACAAACGGAATCGTCACCACCAAAACCCCTTCAAGCCAGCTTGCCTTAAAGGAATTGTTCAGGGCATCAGCATCAAAAATAGCAGCCGTTAAACTATCATTGGCAAACTCCTTAAAAAAGGCCGAGTAAGAAGCCGAAATGTAAAACACCAGCACATAAAGCGTTATGGGAAGAAGCAAAAACAAACCGATATAAAACTGGGCTTTCAGGCCTTTTCCGTCTTCGATTCCGTATTTATCAGGGTTTCGTTTTACTTCAATAATTTCATTTTTGATCTGGTCGACAGTATCGTTGATATCCTGTTCTTTCTTTTCGTAAATACCAATTGCCGCTTCACATTTTTTAAGTTCCGTTCTGTTTTTTTCCTGTTCTTCGCGGTATGGCTGCTTTAATTTATCCTGTTCCAGTTTTTGTTTTCGGCATTGATCCTCAAAACTCATATACAGATTTTGAAGACAGGCTTTGAGAACAATCGGTTTACCTGTTGCTTTTATAGAAGCCGCAAATCCGCTTTGGTAATAGGTGATTCTGATCTTTTCCCTGTCTTCTTCGTTATCCTCAAAAAGAGTGAAGGAAGATTCTTCAGGTTTTTTTAAACTGAATATTTGTGTAAGTGATTTCATAAGCTAAGCGTTTAATTGACTAATAATTTCTTCTTTTAGAATATTTTTCTGCACACAATCAATGAGATAGTTCGATAAATCAGTGATGTTTTCGTCCAGAAAATTAAATTTCCTGCAATACTTTTTCAGCATATTCAATTCATCATCAGTAATTTTCCCATCCGCCCAAATGATTCTTGTAAAATCATATAAGTATTCTATTCGTGTAATAAGATCTTCAGGAACAACAAAATCTGTATTCACCGGATTCAGGAAAAGTTTATCGAGTTCTTCTTTCGGAATGCCGCGTTCATCGGCAAAATGATAGAGCATTTGAAGTTCTAATACATCAAACTGATCATCGGATAATGCCATTTGATATAATCGTAGGAAATGACTTTTTAGTTCGATAGTCATAGTCGTTGGTTCATTCATAATAAAAATCGTTTAAGTTGGTTTTAGTTAATTAATCTTTCAGCTATTTCTTCACTCTTTATTATTAGTTGAGAAGGAAGAATCATTTGTATTTCATTATTTATTGGGTTTATAAAAATTTGAAAGTTTCCCCGACAATTTTTGTATCGAAATAGAAATGCTTTTAATCCATTTTTGAAACCTTCTTTTTGAGTTATTTCAAATACATAATTGGAACATGATTTTTTAAAAATGCATCTTTTCCTTTTAGATGGAGGAATAAGCTTCCAATACATTTGAATAACAAATAGTATTAACTGCTTCATTATTTTTGAAAGACAACCAGATGCGTGAAATAGGTTTGTGCGGGTTTTGCCCCGAATCCAAAGCATCCTATTTCCTGATGTACAAAAGTTGTTATGTTTTCCACGCGGACATATTTCCAGTCTCTTTCAGTATGATGTTTTATCAGGCTTTCTAATTGCTCTGCAATATGTCCATTAATATTTTTCTTAGGATCGATTGAAGCTGCGAATGGTACTACTTTGTATTCCATAATTTCTAATTTTTAAAGTTGTTTAGATTATTTTATTTTTAACAATTCAAACTTAAACCTATTTAAAACCAGTATTTTACGGAAAACCATAATCCGTATTATTTAAAATGCAGACCATAAAAAAAGCTCCCGAAGGAGCTTGATAAAGTTAAAAGCTTATGGTAATGAGATTTAAATAATCCCCATATCTTTCGTGATCGAAACCAGATGAATCGTATTGTTGGCCTTAAAAAAGTCTTTGAGTTTAGAAAGTCTTTTTTCGATCGCACTTTTGCTGTTGGGTTTAACATCCAGGTTTTTAAAAATGGCTATAATTTCATCCTGCGAAGTACCCGACGCCAGATGTTTTAGAATTTGAATATCGACATCGTCCATTTCGAAATTATTTTTTTCCTGTAATGCCGAAGCAACTTCAGGCGAAATAAAAGTCTGATCTGAAGTGGAAACAATATGAATGGCTTTTTTTAGTTCCTCGATACTGTTTAGGCCTTTAAGCACAAATGCATCAATTCCTGAATTATCGAAAAGGGATTTAATACGATAGCTTTTATCTTCGACAGAAAAAGCGATAATCTTAATATCAGGTTGTAATTCGCGGACTTTCTGAATTAGTTCGTCGCCGGCTGTAATTTTCACTTCGCGGTTACCTGTTTTGAACGACAGATCGCTAATCAGTAAATCATAAGGTTCATTTTGATGAATGGCGGCGCGTATTTTTAGAAATGCTTCATCGCAATATTTTGAATGTTGAAAATTTACAATATTTAAATCTTTTAAGACTTGTTCAATTCCTAAACTGATGGCATCAACGTCTTCGGCTACAATTACTTTTTTAAACATATAGAATTATTTAGGCAGAGTTATTTTTACTTTGAAACCTCTTTCAGGCTCTGTATCAAAAATAATAGATCCTTTTATGGCCAGAATACGGTTTTCCATATTTTGGAGACCATTTTTAATAATTTTATTTTTTTCGGCTCCTTTTCCGTTATCGGTATACTGAATAAAAACCGAATTGTCATCAGTGTCAAATTTTACAACCACCACAGAAGCGCCACTGTGTTTTTTCATATTAACCATTAATTCCTGCAGAACCCTGTAAATCGCTACCTTTTTTAAGTCGTCAATAGTTTCCCAATTCGCATTTTCGATGCTGGTAATAATCACGTTTGTACCTTCACTATTATAGGTAGAAAGCATTTCTTTTAAGTTCGCAGCATAATTTAATTTGGTATCAATGGTATTGTTTTCTCTCGAAATTCTGCGAACCCGTGCATAAATATGATCCAGTTTCTGAATCAGAGTTTCTTTACTTTCCGTATCTAAGGATTGAGTCTGCGTAAAAGTCATTGCGTTAAAAACATCATTGGCCAGTTCATCATGAATATCTTTGGCAATTCTGGTTTCGGTGTCGTAGGCTGTTTTTATTTTTTCAATTCGACTTCGCTTTCTCAGGTAAAGAATAAAAAAGAAAAGGGCTGCAATACCAATTATAAAAAAGATGCGTTGATATTTTACTTCCTGGAGTGATAATAAGTTTTCAACCCGTTCTAATTTCAGTTTCTGATTCTCCTCTTTTTCCTTTTTGGAATCGTATTTGATCTTGGCAAATTTGTTTTTGAAATTGTTTCGGATTTTGATAATACTATCGTTTATAACAATGTATTTTTGGGCATACTGGGTACCCGAACCATTGGAAATTAAAAAAGACAATGCTTTCAGCCGCTCATCAACACTATTGAATTTTGTGGCAAGTTCATAGGCCATCTGCGCATTTTGATTCGATTGGTGAAGATCAGTTCCGGAATAATATTCGGCTAAATGTAGGTAGCTTTCAATGCTTCCGTACGGATCATCAATCTGTTTTCTTAAGGCAAGGCTCTCATTCATAAACGCAAGTCCTCTGTCGTGATTTCCATTTTTAAAATAAGCGAAACCCAGATTATCCAGCACTCTGGCTTTGCTTTTGTGGATTTCAGGCGACCTTTTATCTACTATTTTATCGCTTAAAATATTGCTCTTTACTATGGATTCTAAAATAGCTATCGCTTCGGGATATTTTTTTTGTTTGATGTAAACAACGGCAATATTATTTAAAGGCGCTTGTTTCGATAGCGTATCATTTGAATCTTTAATGGCCTTTTTATAATACAGAATCGCATCATCATATAAGGAAAGTTCCTTATCGGCGATACCAAAAAAGTTATTGATTGCTACTGCGTAATTATTGTCATTTTTAAGGTAGGGAAGGGATTCGGTTAAGGTTTCCTTACTGCCATAATAATCGCCATTTATTTGCTGTATATAAGCCATTTGCATCAAATTGTAGACGATATTGGTGCTATCCTTATAGGTTTCAAATGTTATTTTTGATTTATTAAAGTAATAGAAGGCACTGTTAAAGTTGCTTTTTTGTAAATTAGAAAAGCCCTTCTCCTGAAGTATTTTGGCTTCTTTGGTGAAGAGTGTAGGATCAACCGGTGTAGTGGTATGCTCATTGCAGGAAAGCAAAAAGAGAAAAATGAATAAATACAAAATCGGGGACCGTAGCATGATAGTTACTTTCCCCGAAATTAGTAATAAAATAATTATAAAATTAATCCTCTAATAAATATTATTTTGGTGGAGGAAGAACAATTACAGGCTGATCACCAGGTCCGTCGGCATAAGATGGTACAGGATCAATTTTCTTTTGAACCTCTTTTGTTGCCGGAGTCTCTAATTCGTCTGCTGTGCAGGAAAATAATGTAGCTGTAAAAAGTGCGAATGTTCCCACTATGATTAATTTTTTCATCTTGAAAGAATTTAAAATTGACATAGGTATGGCCGTCCGGATTCCATCCAGAACTTGTAAACAATACCTAAGAGGTTGGGAAGTGAAGTGCGTAGAACTATAAGATTTTCATCTATACTTCCCGGGATAAACTCCGTCTTACGGTTTTCCGCACTTGTTAATTGAACTAGTTTTGTACATTTGTTTTTGACCTGCAGATCAAAACGTTAAATAATTTGATATGGCAAAGATGCGACGCTTACAAGCCTGCATTGATAAGGAATTCCCGGAATTCCCGGAATTCCGTGAGAATCTTAATTAGTTTTAAAAAAACTTAAAAAAAACTGAAAGCTTATGCCAAACATTACTTTTAAAGATTATGAAAAAGCGATTAGAGCAAAGTACGAGATTGAAAAAGAAGGAGAATATGCGAAACATTTTCATCCTACAGCTCAAGCCAATCTGAGAGATTTATGTTGGGAAAGATTTATAGAGAATAAGAATAGAGATGATTTAAAAACTTTTTTTTCTTTCTTTAATTTTGATTTTGACATAACAAATACGGAACTTAAAAAGGCACTGAAAGATGAAACGGATAAATTTAAAACCATTGCGTATTTCTACTTAAAAGAAGAAAAAAAGACAGTTAGTAGATATGCTGTTGAACTAGCTGCAATCTTGGTAGATTTTAAATTAAGACCTTACCAAAATTTTTATGAAAAGGGAGGTAATGAAGAAAAAAAAATAAATTATAATCCTTTTGTATCAGAAATTATTCTGGATGAAGAAAAAGAAATTGCTATTGAAGTTATTTCTCAAACCTCGCAAGAAATTATAAAAACAGAAAATTCACATCCCAGAACCACGTTTTTTGAAAGATTATTAAAAAGATCAAAAAAAGAAACTGCAATAGTTGTTGGAGTTATTATTTGTTTATTATTTTCAACAATCTATTTGGCATTTTTTAAAAAAGATTACATGCAATGGTCTACAGATCAATACGAAGTTGTCGGTAAGGAGGGAATTGAAAGAAACCCAAATGACATAATTCAATATGATAATCATCTTTTAGATTTCAAAAAGATACCTGTTTGCGATACAACTACTTGGCTTGTCAATGGAAAATCTATTATTTGGTATGCCAAAACCAATAATGAAGTAGATTTTTTTACCACATGTGGAAATGGAAGGCATCCTGTAAGTGGCAGTACAATAAGACCTGTAACGTATTACATCTTTAACAAATACAAAAAACCATGCGGATCAAAATAAAAAAAAGCGGATATACTCATTTTAGTATATCCGCTTTTTTTTCGCCTCTCTAAACCCGACAGGTTTTTAAAACCTGTCGGGTTTGTTAAATTATTTAAAAAAGAATTAGTGCCAATTCGTGTAATTCGTGGCAAACCTTTTACCCCACAATCTCCCCGCCATTTATATGAATAAACTGCCCTGTAATATAACTGCTGTCTTCGCAAGCCAGAAAAACATAAGCAGGAGCAATTTCCGACGGTTGACCGGCTCTTCCCATCGGATTGTCTTTTCCGAAATCGGAGAGTTTATCAAAGCTGGCAACAATCAGAGGTGTCCATACAGGGCCCGGTGCTACTCCGTTGACCCGTATTTTTTTGGGTGCCAGCATCGTCGATAAAGATCTGGTAAAACTTACAATAGCACCTTTGGTACTGGCATAATCTACCAGATGCTCACTGCCACGATAAGCGGTCACAGAGCTTGTATTGATAATAGTATCACCCTCTTTTAAAAATGGCAATGCTGCCTTTGTAATGTAGAAATAGGGATAAATATTGGTTTCGAATGTTTTCTGAAGCTGAGAAGCTGTAATCTTTTCCAGTTCATTTTGAGGAAATTGTACCGCTGCGTTGTTGACAACAATATTGATGTTCTTAAATAACGCCTGACATTTTTTAACGGCCGATTTACAAAACTTTTCGTCTTTCAAATCACCACTGATAATCAGGCATTGCTGACCTTCTTTTTCGATTAGTGCTTTGGTTTCCAGAGCATCTTTATCCTCCTTCAGATACACAATGGCGATATTGGCGCCTTCACGCGCAAAATGTACGGCAACACTTCGGCCAATACCGCTGTCGCCGCCTGTTATAAAGGCCGTTTTTCCTAAAAGTTTCCCGCTTCCGGTGTAGTTCTCCCGAATGATTTCAGGTAGTGGATTCATTTGATGCTCATTGCCGGGAAGCTCTTGTTTTTGTTCCGGAAATTTTTTTGGTTTTTTCTCCATGATAGCTCCTTTTTGAGTTAGTAAGTTTCCACTAAAGTATCGGATTTTTGAAAAAACAGTTAACCTTAAAAAATCAAAAAGTAACGCGATAAATGCTTTTAAGTAGTTGAAAAATAGGGATTTTGTAAAATTATAGTGAGATCGTATAAGCAATGCGGATTACTTTTGATAGCCATAGAAAAAACTAAGGTTTCATATTATCGGAAAAAAATAAAAGAATACGAATTACTAATTTTAAGGAAATATAAAATGATACATCAGATTGATACAACAGACAATATAGTTGCTTTCAGAGCATTAGCAGCGGTAACAAAAGAAGTGGTAGTTCCTGCCGTCGAAAAATTAATAAATAATACCAATGAAATTAATTTCTTAATGGTTTTGGATACTGACATTCAGAATTTTACAGCGGGAGCGTGGCTTGAGGATGCCATGTTGGGAATTAAAAATTTAGGAAAATGGAACAGAGCTGCTATTGTTTCAGATTCCGAGGAGATTATTGCTTTTACAAATGGCTTTAGTTACATAGTTCCGGGAGAATTTCGCGGGTTTAAAAAGGAGGCGTTTAATAAAGCCTTAAATTGGGTGGAAGGAAATATAAATTAAGATTTCAACTTTCCTTTTGTTTGAAAATAAAGCAATAAAAAAGCACTTCTGTTTAGAAGTGCTTTTTTGATTTAATGCTCGTAGTAATTTCCGGTAATGTCTGTACTTTTATTTACATTCTCCAGTTTTTTGGACTTCATTTTTTTATAAACAGCTGATGTAAGAAGAGGTATGGCAAGACCGGCTACAAAAGCGCCTGTTTTAGCATGTCCGGTTTTTTTTAAAGCAGCACCAATTAAAAGCGAACCTACTCCTGCAAGCACCAATTGTTTGGCAGAAATTTTGGAGGTATTTTGATTTAAATGTGCTGTAGTTCCAACTAGTAATGGATTAATGAAATTTGACATATTTTTAATTTTTTGATTAAACATTTTTAAAATCTGAAATGAACCCAGATTCAGTTTTAAACTGTAAAGGTATAATGATTATTGTGGTTTCATTTCCTTTCAGTAAATTTTCTATTGGCAATACTACTCTTTAGTATCGGATTTTTGTTTCAGATCTTTCACTTTATCGGCAGAAAGACGATTTGGACTATCGTCTATAAATTCTTCGACATTCTGCGTGTTATTGCTTTTTTCTTTTGATTTGTGAAGATTTTCTACGGTATCTTTTTCCGGACAGTTGTCATTATCAGGATCATAATTCTTTTCTACCATGACTTTTCGATTTATAAATTGGCACCAATTATTTATGTATCAAAATTAAGGCCATAACGTGATTTTTTATTATAGAATTAAGCTTTCTGATTATATAATTTTAAGCGAAATAAATCCCTGGGTTCTAAAATTTCGTATATAATTCTGGTTAAAAAAACAGAATGAAAATTATATAAATTTTCAAAAAGATACTGTAAAAAGATATTTCACAAAATTTAAAATCTTTGTAAAATACATTGCTGTATAAAATAAAACACAGTAATATAGATGTTCGATGCTCTTATTTATAACCTAAAATAGACTATTATGAATAAAAATGGACCTATTGTGCTTATAGAGAATAATCAGGGAGATCGTAAATTATTTATGGAAATTTTCTCTGAATTGGAGCTTTCTAACGAAGTGCTCTATTTTAATTCAGCTAGTAATGCGTATCATTACCTGACTTCAAAAAAAATTAAAGCGTTCTTAATATTTTCAGATATAGTTTTGCTCAATACAACTGATGAAAAACTCATACATGTCACGTATGAAAAACTCAGTATAGAATTAAATTGTCCCTGTTTGTTTTTTACGACAGCTTTTACGCAGTGTTTTGTAATAGATTTATATTCTGTTCCAACACAAACGTACGTCATTAAGCCTTACAGCTATGACAGATTTAAGGAGATTATTAAGACCATTCTTGAGTATTGGTCAAAAATTAAATCGATAGAAGATTATAAAAGTGATCCTCTGCGTAGAAAAAATATTAAAAATAATTTGAATTAGTAAAAACCGGTAACATATTGTTGTTACCGGTTTTTTAATTTTATTCAGGCAAAGCATTTTACAAGCACCTCGTTGTTTATAATTTCCTCCGATTAGCTATACAATTAAATTAAGAACCGGAAATATTTTCTTCTTCTTTTTCAATTTTTTTAATTTCTACTTTTTCTTTTTTAATGGCCTGTCTTAATAAGCCAAACAAACTCATATAAAGGTTAGCCACAAAAACTAAAGAAAACCCTGCAATTATATAACCCCGCCAATCTTCCATCAGAAGTTTGTAATCACAGAAAAAAATAAAAAAAATAGTTATGTAGTGACTAAAACAATATTCGCAGGTAAAAAGATAAAAAGCCTTTCTGACTAATATAGTGCGTCCGTTTGCAGCATTTTTGACACACCATTCTCTGGGTTCCCGAAATATTTCTTCGTGAGTAACGGACCAGCTGATACAGGAAATTGGAATGGCTAAAACAAAAAGCCAAATAATTTGAGTGGTAATATCCATAATAATTGTAATTGGTTTAAAATCAATTTCTTAAAATTACAAAAAAATAGTACTTTATCTACTATATAGTTTTTAAATACTAGTATCAAATTTCATAACCTTACAAAAAAAACAGCCGTTAAGATTCATTCTTAACGGCTGCTTTTCTGCAATTTTTTTTGAAAGTCTGCTATTCTCTTGTATGATTTTCGTGAAAATGCTCGTCAGATTCTTCGAGCTCTACACTATTGTCATCGTTGTCTAAATCACCGTCTTTTTCCAGGTGATCGATATCGTTTTGATTAAAATCATCATCCAGATTATCCGGCTGGTCATTGGCAATAGGATTGTCTTCATCTATGACACGCTCCTCGTTCGGAATATTTTCATTTCTGTTGTAATCATTGGTCTCATGGTTGATGTCATTCAGATCATCTTTCTTGTACTGCAACTCTTCTTCCTTGAAAGGATCTTTATCAAATAAATTTTCAACGGAAGAATCTCTTTTTGTATCCGTAAGTGTATCTTCATCATGGTGAAAATTACGTTCAATCTGACCGTAATTAACATTGTTATCTTTTTTCATAAGAGTATATTTTGAGATTAGTTCCTTTTTAAAGTTTGCTACATTTCAAAGCTACCGCTAATCACTCCATTTTATTTTACAGAAAATCATATCAAAATTTCATAATCTGCATTTAAAACTAAATTTAGGGAAAGAGTTTTTTTAATTTTTTATAGTTTTTGAAAATGGTAAAAGTTAGAAGTCAAAGCTTTTTTAGGAACGTCAGAATTTTTAAGGCATTTTTAAGTATGGGTTTATAGTTTTGATAATCAAGTGTTTGTTTTGGTTTTAGGTTTTTTTACGGGTTCATTTTAAAAGAGCATGCTGCAATAGCAAATTTGTATTCGTAAATTAGCTTTCAAATAAATAAATCCAAATGACAGTACTCACATTTACCCTGATCATGATTCTGGGGGCATTTTTAGCTGGTTTTATAGGTTCATTATCAGGATTAGGCGGCGGAATCATTATCATCCCGCTTTTGACGATTGTCCTCGGAGTTGATATTCATTATGCCATCGGAGCGGCTTTGGTTTCTGTAATTGCAACTTCATCCGGTTCAGCTGCAGCTTATGTGAAAGAGGGCATTACCAATATGCGTCTGGGTATTTTTCTCGAAATAGCCACTACTTTAGGAGCAGTAGGAGGGGCATTGCTTTCTGTAATTGCACCCACATCTTTTATTGCCGTCTTGTTCGGACTTACCCTGATTTTCTCAGCGATAAACTCTTTACGAAAAAAAGAAGAACATATTGTTTTGGAATCCAGTCCACTGGCCAAAAAACTGAAATTAGAAGGAACCTATCCTTCGCATGACGGTCAGGTAATACGTTACGGTACCAAAAATGTAATAGGAGGGTTCAGCATGATGGGAGTGGCAGGAATGATGTCGGGATTGTTGGGAATTGGTTCCGGAGCTTTTAAAGTAATTGCGATGGACAATATCATGCGAATTCCGTTTAAAGTGTCTACCACCACCAGTAATTTCATGATGGGAGTAACAGCAACGGCAAGTTCCGTTATTTACATTCAGAAAGGATATATCGAGCCCGGAATCTGTATGCCGGTTGTGATCGGTGTATTGTTTGGAGCAATGGCGGGAGCCAAAATATTAGTGCGTACCAACCCTAAAAAACTGCGTGTCTTTTTTGCCTGCCTGATTTTCGTGCTGGCGTTAAATATGATTTACAGCGGACTTAACGGAAAAATATAAGGATATGACAACGGAAAAATTTGGAGAAAAAGATTTTCAGAAAATGGTGGGTAATGTATTGCGCTACGGGGTATGGATTTCCTTATCGGTAGCCTTTGTTGGCGGAATTGTTTATTTGCTGCACCACGGCGGTGAGATCGAAAATTATTCGGTATTTAAAGAAAATGACCGAAACATTTTTGAAGTAATTACTGCTGTTTACAATGGTGTAATTCAGGGCAGGGGAGAATCTATTATATTCTTTGGAGTGGTATTGCTTTTTCTGACCCCGGTTTTTAGAGTATTACTTTCGCTCTTTTCGTTCCTTTTGGAAAAAGATTATCTGTATGTGGTGATTACTGCAATCGTAATCTGTATCATTATAATGAGTATCTCCTTTGGATTTTCTCATTAGAATAATTTACGTTTTAATTGATTATCAAAGGTTCAAAGGAGCAAAGGTTCAAAGGAGCAAAGATGCGGAGGCGCAAAGTTATTTTATTTTTCTTTGCGCTTTTGCGAGATTATAAAAATAACTTGTTGGGTGTAATTCAAAACTGGTGTCAGGCTGAGCGGAGTCGAAGCCCTTTTGATGTAAAAAGCCTTCGACTTCGCTCAGGGAGACAATGATTTCTATAAGAATAAAGATATTTTATTCAAATTTATGCCTTCATCTATAGAAAGGTTTAATTTCACGCAAAGTCGCAAAGTCGCAAAGTAAAATTTAGTAAAATAACTTGGCGTCTTTGCGCCTTTGCGTGATTAAAAAACAGACTTTAAAAAAGTATTATTTTTCAATAATCATAGTAATCCCTTGACCACCTGCGGCACAAATGGAAATAAAACCTCTTCCTGAACCTTTTTCGTTCAGTAATTTGGCCATTACACCAATGATTCTTCCTCCGGTTGCAGCAAAAGGATGCGCTGCCGCAAGACTGCTTCCTTTTACGTTAAGTCTGCTTCGGTCGATGGCACCCAGCGGTTTTTTAAGGCCTATTGCTTCACTAAGTTCAGGGCTTTCCCAAATTTTCAGCGTGGCCAGAACCTGGGCAGCAAAAGCTTCATGAATTTCATAATAATCGAAATCCTGCAATGTCAGGTTTGCTTTTTCGAGCATTCTGGAGGCAGCGAATAAAGGCGCCAGTAATAAATTCTGTTGATTTTTCACATATTCGATAGCGGCAACTTCCGCATGGGTAATGTAAGCCAGAATCGGTAAATTGTGTTCTTTGGCCCATTCTTCACTAGCCAGAAGAATGCTCGAGGCACCATCGGTAAGCGGAGTGGAGTTTCCGGCTGTAAGCGTTCCGTTGGTTTTATCGAATGCCGGAGCCAGTTTGGCCAGTTTTTCTAAGGTACTGTCTTTTCTTAAATTATTGTCCCTGTCCAGTCCGTTAAAAGGCGTAATCATATCGCTAAAAAAACCTTCATCATACGCTTTTGCCATATTCAGATGACTTTGCAAGGCCAGCTGATCCTGATCCTCTCGGGCGATCTGATAGTATTTAGCTGTAATTTCCGTATGTCCTCCCATAGAAAGACCGGTTTGGGATTCTTCATTTCTGGGCACCAACGGCGTCAGGTCTTTTGGTCTTATTTTCAGAAACACTTTTATTTTTTCGCCTAATGATTTTGCTTTTCTCGCGTCTAGCAGTATTTTTCGCAGCTTTTCGCTCACTGCAATAGGCATATCACTAATGGAATCAACTCCACACGCAATTCCGGATTCAATCTGACCCAATGCAATCTTATTGGCAATATAAATAGCGCTTTCAATTCCCGTGTCACAAGCCTGTTGTAAGTCGCAGGCCGGAGTGGCAGGATCCAGAGCTGTTCTCATGACACATTCACGAATCAGGTTATTGTCGGTAGTGTGTTTGATCACAGCGCCGCCGACTACTTCACCCAGTAATTGGCCCTGCAGTTTGTATTTTTCAATAAGACCATCGAGTGTGGCGGTCATCATTTGTAAATTACTAACGTCTGAATAGAACGTATTCGCTCTCGCAAACGGAATCCTGTTATACCCCACAATGGCTACTTTTCTAATGGTGTCCTGATTTCCCATATCCTGATGCTGTTTTGTTTTTGATTTGATCCTAAAAGTAATCGTAAAAAAGAGTACGGATGTTTTTAATCCGTTCTGATTTAGGATGCTAAATTTAATATTTTAAATTCTTATTCAGGAACTTTTTCTGCGGAATACAACAGGATTATTTTGCAGACTAAGTTCATTCCGAGGAACAAGTAATCACAAGCGCTTCGTACACACTGTTGGTAAATACTGGATGGGATTTACTTTGTCTATTCGCTATCGCTCACGTCTCGTTCCTCGAAGTGACAAATAGATCCTGTAAAACTGCTGTAATAACACCAGAAAAAATAAAAAAAATATCACAGTTTTCGTAATAACGTGAAAATAGAAATAAAACATATCACAGATTCCGTGATAGGAGTAAAAATAAAAATAGATTTATCACGGGAATGAAATAGGTTACTCTGTAAAAACTATAAAGGAAACTTACAACATGAAAAAAGCAACCCGATTATGAGTTGCTTTTTGGCTTATCGTTGCGAGTGCAAAGTCAGAGACTTTTGCGCAGCTTTTTATGAGAAGACTTCGGAGAGCTGAATATGGGTTTGTTTTATAACCTCAGTTTTATAATATTTCAATTGGAGTTGTATGTTTATTTTTATCTAAAACAACTCCTTTTTCATCGAATAAACTCGTTATACGTTTTATTTCGGAAATTATCATTTCTTCAAATGAATTCCATTCATATAATGATGTAGCATCCCATTCAGCGCAATAATGAACTTTATTAGTTACGCTATCTAGATACAATTTAGAGCCATCCCAATTATAGCCTCCAATAAAAAAGTAATTGTCTTTTGCATTTTTCGGCCTTTCTTGCAAGTTGGGCGTAAAAATTGAGAAAGGTTGTCTACTGGCTTCAACAGAACGTCCTAATTCTTTTCTCAAACCATGCAAACTAAAAGTAGAGACAAAAATATTAAGACCATTACTAAAATTGGTTAAAAAAAGCTTATAGTCCTTAGGAATTTCCCTCTTTAACTCTTTTCCTAATAGTACTATATCTTTATCGCCTAAGATCGGATAAATCTTATTTAACCAAGCAAGCTGAGCTATGTGAGGAGCTTTTCCTATCAATATAGCTCCATTCTCTGATTTTTGAACTCCTAAATCTTCAAACTTGTATAAACCTTTCTTTAATACTTCTAAATAATTCATAATTAAAATCCTCTATTTATTAAATCCCCAAATGTTGTATTTATAAAATTACCAAAATGTTTAATAATGTGCATAACAATTATCATTGATTATAAAGGAAACTTGATAACAAAAAAATAACCAGTTACAGTTGCCTTCTTGTTTGATTATGCTACTTAGATCATCTTTGCGCAGCTTTTTTATGAGAACATTCTTTGCGGAGTGTGGGGATCAGGATAGTCGTCACAAAAGAGTGTGGCCGTTCAGATAATTATTCCTAATATAATGGCTAACTATATTCATGAAATAAAAGGTACCCACTGTATATATAAATGTTAATATATGATGTAGGATAGTATTGTTTATTAACTCTGAATTCATAATCTTGTAAAATCTGTTCTTTTTATAGTAGACAATATAATTAAAAACAAGAGGCAATATGAAAGCAATATAGATTAAGATATCAGGTTGAACTTTCGCAAAAGCAGAAAAATATAATATACCAATAATATTAAATATATTTATGCTTTGAAGTCCACTAAATATTATAAAAGCATGTGTTTTGATATTATTATTCCTATATAATAAATCGGAATATGTTATCTTTAAAAGCTTGTAAATGCTAATCAATACTAAATCAAAAAAACATAATCTTTTATTTATTTAAAACCTTTATTTTTTTTTCTTACTTATTTGTACCTTATTTTTATCTGTCATTCGATTCATGTTTTTTCTATAATATTTCTGATTTATAATATTTTCGGATAAAATTTACTTGACTAGGGCGTTTTGCTATTTTTTTGCATACGTTTGATATATGTGTTTGCTTTAGACTACTGCTGTTGCATAATACTTTTATCATTGAATGTTAAGGTAGCCTTACTGCAAGAGTACTTGAAAAACACAAAACTTTTAGCCCCCATAAACCCCGTCCTTTTCCTTAAAAGCCCATTCGGCCATAGCGTGAATAACAGGAATCAAACCGTTTCCGGCATTGCTTAAGCTGTAGGTAACAAAGGGAGGGACAACCGGTTTCGCTTCCCTGATGACAAGGCCGTCATTTTCCAGTTGTTTAAGGTGCTGGATAAGCATTTTCTCGGTTATCGCCGGAATGGCCCTTTTCAGTTCGCTGTAGCGTTTATCGCTGGTGGACAAATGATAGAGGATAATCGGTTTCCAGTATCCTCCAATCTTTTCCATGACGTAGGTCACCGGGCAGATATCTAATGCATATTGTTTATTTTCCTGAATGGTCGAAGTTTCTTTGATTGCGGTCATGATACATACTTTAGGGTAAGTACTTGTATAAAAGTAAGTACAAATATACCTTTGTTTTTATAAATACAAAACAATTAAAGATGAAAATTATAATTACAGGTTCTTTAGGGAACATAGGAAAACCATTGACGAATCAACTTGTGGCTGCGGGACATGAGGTAACGGTAATCAGCAGTAATGCAGATAAAAAAGAAGCCATTGAAAAAGCAGGAGCACAGGCTGCCATTGGTTCTGTCAGTGATGCTGCTTTTTTGGCCAGGACTTTTGCAGGAGCAGAGGCGCTTTTTGCCATGACACCGCCTAATTTAGGAGGAAGCAATGTGATTGCGAATACTGTTGAAGCGGGTAAAGCTTTCGCGAAAGCCATACAGGAAGCAGCTGTAAAACGTGTGGTAATGCTGAGCAGTATCGGTGCCGATTTGCCTGATGGAACCGGACCCATTGCTGGACTTTATCCTATAGAAGCCTTATACAATAAACTGGAGAATACAGCGGTTACCTTTTTACGTGCCGGATTTTTCTTTACCAATTTATACAACGATGTTCCGATGATAAAAGGAGCGGGGATTATGGGGGCTAATTATCCCGCTGATGCGAAAATGCCATTGGTACATCCGGAAGATATTGCAGTGGCAGCGGCAAACGAATTGCAAAAAGAGAGTACAGGCAAAAATATCCGTTATATCGTAAGTGACGTGCGTACTCCGGGTGAAATAGCAAAAGCAATAGGAGCGGCAATTGATAAAACCGATTTGCCATGGGTGGAGTTCACCGACGAACAATCGCTGCAGGGAATGATACAAGCCGGATTACCGGAAGAAATTGCAGGCTTGTATACCGAAATGGGTTCCGGTTTGCGAAGCGGCGCAATTGGAGCTGATTTCTTAAATGGGAATTTCCCTGTTGACGGAAAAATCAAACTGGAAGATTTTGTAAAAGAATTTGCTGCGAAGTTTTAATTTAAATAATAGCTCCATAAAAAAAGCCGTCAAGTGTAATGCTTGACGGCTTTTGGTTTTTTAATCAGAACTGTTTTTTAGGCTGAAAAATCCAGACCTTTTGCTTTAAAGCTGCTAAACAGGACCTGACGGGCAGTACTGACCGTTTCTTCTGTTTTGTAAATGCTGCACCAGAATTTGATCTGAATTTTATATTTTCCGTCAGAAATGGCAGTATAATAAATTTGCGATGGTTTGGCATTGTTGACCAAAGTAATACTTTCCAGAGACTCGCTTATGATTGCATTAATATCTTCAGGAGTAGTGTCCCCGGTAATTTCAACAGCAATATCAACCAGTTTAAAATTGTCCGTATACGTCCAGTTGGTGATGTTTTGCGACAATAGGTTTCCGTTCGGAATAATAATCTCGGCACCGTTTGGAGCATTGATTTTGGTTGTACGAAGTCCCATTGATTTTACACGGCCGGATTCGGAGCTGATATCGACCACATCGCCAATCTGAATCGGTTTATCAAAAATCAGGATAATACCTGAAACAAAGTTGTTTACGACGCTTTGCAGTCCAAGTCCGACACCCACACCCAAAGCTCCCAAAAGAATGCTTAATTTGTCCAGCGGCATGCCTGAAGCGGCTACAGCCAGCAGATATCCGACAATTAAAACAACAAGCCGCGTAATAAGCAGTTTGGAATGCTGTCTTTTATTGATGTTTTCTTCGTTTTCATCATCATCAATTTCTCCAAAAAAGTAAGCCACATACTTTTGCAGTAAATGCGCAATCCAAATAATGATAAAAAACAATAAAATGTTTCCTAAAGTAAAGGTAATACTGCCTATGGTGTTCGGATGGCTAAGTAAAGCTCCGAAAGAAGTCCGTAAGGATTCCCAGATATTCAGATTCGATCCGATTACAACCAGCCACATATAACTAATAATGATAATAAAAGGCTTTTTGAGCGTCTCGGATAAACTTTCGTGATCAAAGATTTTTTCAATTCCACGTTTTACCCTTGTCGTGTAGATTTGCAAAATGATCACTTCCAGGATTATTTTTAGAAGTACACTCAGTGCAATAATCTGTGTAATTGAAATAAAAGCAGTAAGACTTAGCATATTAGAAAGAGAAACCCTTCCGAAAATGTTGTATAAAATCGACAAGCCGTTAAAAACAATAAAAATAATACTGGCCCATTTAAAGAAGCCTTTGATGTACAATTCCCCTTTGACGCTCTTGATCTGAACAAGACCATAACGGATTCCAAAGGCATTAATTATAATAAAGCAACAGCGTTGCAATAAACTAACACTAATGAAAAGGTCCAGAAAACAAAGGGCTAAGAACAGTCCCAAAAGGAAAGTCCAGTTTCTCATGGCATTTGCTGACCATTTGTTTTTGAAAAGTATGGTAAGGAATCCAAGTAAAATCAATTCCAGTATTTCGATAAACAAGGCCGGAGCATATAGGTTGCTTACCACGGCGATATTAAGCCCGATAATAGCTACCGGAATGATAACACCCCTGTTGAGGTAATTAAAATTAAAAAGAGCCAGACTCTCCGCGTGTCCGTTACTTTTTAAATATTTCAGATTGCGGGAGATGTACCAGCCCAGTAATCCCATCAAAAAAGCCAGTGTAAGCAATCCTCCGGCACGATAACTCAGGTAATAAGCTGCAACACTCTCTTCGATCATAACTTTTGACCCGATGCTTTGGGTAACTGATTTGTTCGGGATTGAATCGGTAACATTCCAGATAAAAGGATATTCCTTTCTGAGCATACTGATCCCTGACTTTTCAAGCGTATTTTCTACGGTAATAAGGGCATTAGAAACGGCAATTTTTCTTTCTACGGTTAATCTTTTGTTTTTATTTAGAACCCCCTGGTTTTTAGTCATAAGACTATCGGTATTCTTGTATTTTTTTCTAAGATTCGCAAACTCATTTTTAAATTGCTTGCGGCGAATGGTATCTTTTATCAGGCCGACCAGTGTTTTGTCTTTCCGTAATTCGATAAACCGGTCTTTTATTTTTTCCAGGTTTTTATTGCGTAAGTTGATCGCGTCATTTTGCTCGTCCAGTTCCTGTTGAATTTCTTTCAGGACAACAAGGTACATTTGCTGGTTTCGAACATTTGGATTCGCACCTTTCAGACTGGCTAAAATTAAATCGAGCTTGCTTTGGGTTCTTCTGATTTCTCCAAACAAATGATGGCTGGCTCCGTCAAAATCGGCATCATTGTAGGCAGTTTCCATTACGGCACTGGCTTTTTCAATAGCCATCAGATAATCACTGTCGGTTGTTGTTTCTTCAAATAATTTAGAACGGCTTTCTGTTTTTTTAGGGGTGCTTTGCGAGTAGGCAAGAGGTGCAAAAAACAGGACGGCCAATAAGGCTGATAAAACAATAAAACTTCTTTTTTGAATCATAATTGGATGTATGAATTAGGGTTCCCAAATGTAATTTTTTTTAAGGGACTTTCACAACAATTTCACAACATTTGAGCGGAAGCAGATGTGACGTTTTTTAAGACAGCGCAGTTGAAATCTTCAGCAGTTAAATTTTGCTTTTTCCAGAGCCAGATAGTAGATTTTATACTAAAAAATGAATTTGTAGGAATTGATTTAATTGTATTGTAAACCAATTTTTTAGAGTTTGTTACCTGAATTAACAGTTAATAGTGTAAAACCATAAAAATCCAATCTGTATAAATTGGATTTTTATGGTTTCAGGAACGAATTCAGGATGTTCGGAATTACTTTTTGGGTTTAATTTTTAGCTTCCAATATCCATATACCGTTGCTGTATTAAAGACAACCAGTATCCAGATCACCGGACTTACAAAAAAGTGCTGATAACTGCTCCCTTTCGGGATTTCAACAAAAGGAACGGTAATTAAAACATCTAATAGAACTGCTGTAATCGACATGCCTAAACCGAGAAGTAAACCGTGCGTTTTAGTTCCGTTTTTATAATAAAATCGAGCACCAGTTGTAGCAGATAAAAACATTATTAACAGTACTATTAATAGTTTTATATTAAAGTTATAGTTTATACTATCAAAAAGCACTGAAAGATAAAAAGCAGCACTGACGCAGATCCAAACAAAAACACCAGTAAGGGACATTTTTACGTAATTCATGACAATGGTTTTAAACAGTTGCGGTATTCCAGATTCCGGTTTTAGCGGTTACTTTTACGTAAGTACTAAAATCGGTTGCTTTACGGCCTAACACTTTTTCAATGTCGCTGGTAATGCTTGAATTTCTGCCGTCTAATACCTGTTCGAAAAGATAATTCACCAGCCAGATCTGATCTTCCTGAACCTGATATTCCTGTAACATTTGTTGGTATTCTGCTAAAGTCAGTGCCTGAAATTGAATGTCTCTGTCCGTCGCTTTGGCAATCTCTGCCACGGCTTCAGGAAACGTCAATAATCGGGGACCGGTGAGCTCGTAGGTCTGACCATTGTGTTTGTCGTCGAGAAGGCAGGCTGTAACGACCGCTGCGATATCATTTGCGTCCGTAAAAGGTTCCAGGGCTTCTGCTCTGGGTAAAGCGACAAATCCGGCTAAAACAGGCTCTAAAAAGAAGCTTTCGCTAAAATTCTGACTGAACCAGCTTGCCCTTACAATCGTCCAGTTTTTAGCGGCCACTTTAACGATTTCCTCGCAAACCCGGGCTTCTTTTTCACCTCTTCCGGATAGTAAAACCATTTTCTGAACACCAAGTCCGGTCGCAAGATCAGCAAACTTCCGAATGATTGCAGCTGCAGCAGGAACCGCCAAATCGGGTTGAAAGGTAATGTAAACCGCATGCACATCTTCGAGAACGGCGGGCCAGGACTCCGGAGTTTCCCAATCGAAAGCCGGCTTCGCACTTCGCGAACCCATCACAATTTCGACATCGTTTATTTTTTGCAGCTGCTCTGTAACCCTGCTGCCTGTTTTTCCGTTAGCACCCAGTACTAAAATTTTCTTTTTGTCCATATCAATATTTATTTAAGTGAATACTGATACAAAGGTGTTAGGTTTGTTGTTAAATCATTTGTTACAAAAGAATTATGATTTGTCTGAAAAGCATTTTTGCTTTACTGCATTCGGGCGGGTTGCAAATTTTTTATAGAAAGCATTCGAGAAAGAACTGAGACTTTCATAACCGACTTCCCAGGCAGCTTCCTGTACGGTTTTGTCGCTGTTTTGCAGCAATTCGTAAGCCTTATTCAGACGTTCCTCCTGAATGTATTTGAAGACAGGGATACCAAAAAGCTCCTTAAAGTTCTTTTTTAACTTATTGCTGTTAAGTCCCACCATTTTAGAAAGTTGGCTAATAGAGGGAGGTTGGGAATAGTGGGTGGTGACGATTTCTCTCGCCTGAAAAATTTTGTCGCGGTCTTTTTCAGAAAAAGTATTTTTCTGATCACTTGCCAGGAGTCCGAAGAAGTGAGCCAAGAGTTCATTGACCTGACTTTTTAGAAATAACAAACGGGTGTTTTCGATGTAAGTTGTATTGAAAATTTTCTGAACGGCCAGCTGCATATCGAGCGTCGTATAAAAAGAAGGGCCTTTTACAAAGTGTTCTTTTGGATGTACTAATTGAGGCAAATATTTTTCAAAAACCTCTTTTTCGGCCTGAGGGAGCAACGGCAGGTTTTTTAGTTTCGTAAAAATACTAATGGACTGTAAGGGTTTATCAGGCTCAATTTTGTGTGCGAATTCCACTTTCTGATTGCCAAAAAAGCAAATCGCCAGACCAGTTGTATTGGTTAAGTATTTAGTCTGATTATTGTGTTTTATTTCAAGTTCAACGTTCCCGGAACCATAAAAAGCAAATCCAACAGCATCGCCGTCGATTTCACATTTCTGAACAAATGGTTTGGTGGCATTTGATTGTTCGATTAAAACAATACAGTCATTTAATTCGATGATATCTGTTGTCATTTTTTGCTTATTAGATTAAAAATGGAGTGCTAATCAACGGGAACTAATTTAAAAATAAGTCTTAAAAATGACTTTTAGTTACAGGAATGAAGTACTTTTTAAAAACAATTAAATGATTTTAAAGTCACCGGCTTTCCGTAAAAAATCTATTTTTGCTTCCGTAATGCGACCATAAATTTAAGGCTTATCCATTTTTAAAAAAGAAAATGCATCAAAAACTAAGGGAACATATTGAAAAAATAATACAATTGACTGATGATGAATTTTCGTTAGTGCTTTCGCATTTTAATTCCCGAAGTTTTAAGAAGAAAGAATTTCTAATTGACAAAGGTGACACCAATATTGATTGTTATTACATCGTTTCAGGCCTTTTAAAGCTCATTTACGAGGACGAAAACGGAAATGAGCATATTATATCCTTTGCCATGGAAGATTGGTGGGAAAGCGACTTTATTGCCTTTTTTACCCAAACTAACGCTACTATGTCTTTGCAGTGTATTGAAGACACCGATGTTTTCTGTATTTCAATAGAAAATTATCAGAAGTTGTGTGCCGTACTTCAGAAGATGGAACATTTCCTTCTTAAAAAATCAAATTCAGGACATATTGCCTCCCAACGAAGGATATTGTCTTTTTTAACTTCCAGTGCAAAAGACCGTTACGATTTGCTGCTGAAACAGCATCCTTCGTTATTTCAGCGGGTCAACAAAACCATGCTGGCTTCTTATTTAGGCGTTTCGCGAGAGACATTAAGCCGGCTTTCGTCTTAATTTTCCTTTGCTCACGTAACATTTGTGATGTTTGTCACACGTTAGAATCCGGGAATCGATTCAATTTTGCAGCTATAATTTAAAACTGTAAAAATGAAAAAAGGCCTAAAGATTCTTGCAATGGCAGTCCTGACTGCTGTGCCTGTAATGGCGCAAACCAAAACCAACAAACTGGAAAAGAAGGAAATTAACCCCTGGGAATGGCAGGATAAACGAAGTTATGTACAGGCAGTAGAAGTAAAAAATCCGGAAGGAACGCTCTATGTTTCCGGACAAACGGCTATTAACGCTGCGGGTATATCGAGTGATGCCGACATGAGATCACAATTAATTCAGACCTTAGCCAACTTGGAAAAAGTAGTAAAAGAGTCCGGTTATGAATGTAAAAATATAGTGCGACTGAATGTCTATACCACTTCAGAATCGGAACTTTTCGCCTGTTTCGATATTTTTCAGGACTGGATCGCCAAACACGGGATCAGGCAAACCAGCACTTTACTGGAAGTAAAAACGCTTTTTGAAACCTTAAAAGTAGAAGTAGAGGCAACGGTTGTGAAGTGATTTACAGGAAATAAGATTTCATGGCTATTCAAAATTAATTACACAGTCTCATGGTAAATTGAAGCCAGGCACTGTGTAGTTTTCTCTGACAAATTGACGGAAAAACAAAAAACATTCCAAAACAGTCTCCCGAACTTTACGTATAGGAGTGACGGAGCGGTGACGGAGAAATGACCTGAAAAAACACAATGTCAAAAAGGCAGTATTCAGGGTTTTAGCTTTTCAAAAATAAAACAGCGTTTAGAAACAAGTATTCTAAACGCTGTTTTTTTTATGGGCAAGTTCTAATTCTGCAATGATTTGCTTTTTCATTAGGGTATGAATGTAATCTTTGGCTTCGGCATAGGAAATGTTATAATTTCTGGGAATGTCCTGCAGATGCGAAGGAAAACGCTCCAGTAGCTTGTCGTAATACAGATCAAGCTGGTTTTCGTCGGGCATTTCGAATTTCAGGCGGATCTGAAATCTTCTCAGTAAAGCGGTATCGATACTGTGATAATGATTGGTGGCGCAAATGAGTAAGCTGTCCGCCGGGAAATAATCAATCAGTTGGATAATCGTGTTGACAAGGCGTCTCATTTCTCCCACGTCTTTATCTTCGCTGTCACGGCTTTTTCCGATCTGATCAAACTCGTCCAGAAATAAAACTGCATTCTCCCGAATCGCTTTGTCAAACAGGGCTTTTACATTTCTGGAGGTTTCACCAATTCGGGCATTAATTAAAGTGCTCAGGTTGATTATTACGATATTCTTGTTTAAAGCCGTGGCAATGGCCTTGGCAGTCGTGGTTTTACCGCATCCTGAATGACCGTGCAGCAATATTTTATGGTCTGCTTTGAGATCGTATTTTTTTAATTCCTCCAGATACTGATGCTCTTTGATGGTCTGTGCCAACGCAGCTTTGTTTTCGGCACTAAAAAATAAATCATTCAGTGCAATTTTTTCAGTATCGTTTACGGTCAGTTCGTACAGATTCATCAGGAGTTTTATTTTTCGCAAAATTAAAGCTTATTCTGCAATATCTCTACTTTAATTTTAGGGGGCAGTAATTCTGATACTGGTGGTTCCGTATTTTGTTAAATTGATCCTAATACTATAAAATGTATAATTGGATTGGTAAAAGTATTTCGACATTAGTTTATATTTGTAGGAAGTAATCCCGTTATTCAAACAGTCATTACGCCATTATACGATGAAAATAAGAACCTTTATAATTTGTGTTTTTTTGCTGGCATGTCCCGTAATGTCTTACAGTCAGAACGTAAAGCTGCTTACTGTTGATCAGCTTCAGGAAAGAGTAAAAAACGGAAAAGACAGCACCTATGTGGTCAATTTCTGGGCGACCTGGTGTGCTCCGTGTATCAAAGAATTACCCCATTTTCAAAAACTGAGTCAGGAATACCAATCGGATAAACTGGCGGTGCTCCTGGTAAGTGTTGATTTTAAATCGAAATTGAATACAGCCGTGGTGCCGTTTGTAAAAAGAAAGAAGATTACCAATCCGGTTTTTCTTTTGAATGAAAGCAATCCGCAGGAATATATCGACCGGATCGATCCGTCCTGGTCGGGCAGTATTCCGGCGACGCTCTTCCTTAAAAACGACGAGAGGAAATTTATGGAAACTGAACTTACCTATGAACAATTAGTAACCGAATATAAAAAATTATAAATCATGAAAAAGTACATCACTATTCTGCTGGTTTTTACAGCGATTTTATCCCAGGCACAAAGCAAAACGCTTAAAGCGGGAGAACCGGCACCGGATTTTAAACTAAAAAATGTAGACAATAAAGACATTTCTTTCGAAAGTTATCCAAACGCTAAAGGTTTTATTGTGGTATTTACCTGTAATACCTGTCCGTACGCCAAAGCTTATGAGCAAAGAATAATTGATTTGGATAAAAAGTTCAGACCGGAAGGGTATCCTGTAATTGCGATTAATCCAAACGATCCTGAAGCTTCAAAAGCAGATACTTTTGATAAAATGCAGGATCTGGCGAAGGAGAAAAAATATGCTTTCCCTTATTTGTTTGATAAAGGACAGGTGGTTACGGACCAATACGGAGCGAAACATACACCTCATCTTTTTGTGGTTTCTAAAAGGCAAAAGGAACTGTCGTAGAATACACAGGGGCAATCGATAATGATCCTGAGGGAACGAAAAGCGAAAAAACAAAATATGTGGAAGATGTAATTGCATCCCTGAAAAACAATCAAAAACCGACTGTAACCGAAACTAAAGAAATTGGCTGTACGGTGAAAAGAAAAGCGAAAGTATAAAAACTAAGAGCTGTAAAATGTTTTAGAAACGTCTCCTAACCGGGGCGTTTTTTTATTTTGGAAATTTTCGATGATCTAATCGTATCCTAATTCCGGTTAGATTCCCCCATTTTAGGAATTGGCATCTATTATATTTTGTACAATGACGATAAAGGTTTCCGTGTTTTTAATTTCATGCTTCATGGACAATAAAACATGATCGGATAATTTAAACTGTTCCATCATGTCTTTTTTCAGGTATTTGATCATGGATTCCAGGCTTCTGGTATCGTTTTCTTTCTGGTTTTTTAATTCCCGCTGTTTACTTTCCAAATAATCTAAAGTCCTTTTTAATCTTTGAACGTTTAATTTTTCCAACTTTTAGTTTCTTAAAATTTAATAAAAAAAGAAAACGATAATCAAAAGTGTGATAAATCCAAGATGTTCCAAAAAACCCATTTACATTTGAATTTACCCTGCTTAAGAGTACCGTTTTTCTTATTTACGTTCTAATTGGCAATTTGGATTTTACTTAGCTTTAAAAAAACTTAAAGTGTTTATGAATTTTAAAATTAAAGAAAATAAACGGTTGTTTATTAGTGTATTAAATTATGTTTTCACCAATCTGATGTTAATAAAAAAGGAGCTAAATAACTGTTATTTTAAATTACGAACATATTCAGAAGGAGAGACTCCGAATTCATTTTTGAAATTAACGGTAAATCGTTTTGGGGAATTAAAACCAACGGCATACGCAATTTCGGCAATCTGGAGCTGACTTTTTTCGAGGAGCTGTCTGGCTCTTTTCAGTCTGACCGTTCTGATGAATTCCGCGGGGCCTTTTCCGGTGATGTGCATTAACTTTTTATACAGGTGTGTTCTGCTCAGCCCTACAATAGCGCTGAGTTCTTCTACCGTAAAATCCGGATTAGCAATGTTTTCCTCGACGGTTTTAATCGCTTTTTCGATCAATTGTTCATCAAGGGAAGTAATGGTAATTTCGCTTGGCGCAATGTCAATTTTCTGGCTAAAGGCCTGATGGGATTTTTTTGTCCAGTCCAGAAATTTATCGATACGAAGTTTGAGCAGATTGAAATTAAAAGGTTTGTTCAGGTAATCATCGGCACCCAGCATAAGTCCTTCTATTTTGTATTCTTCGGCGGTTCGGGCAGTAAGCAGGATTACCGGAATATGCGACCATTCTATGGTCGTTTTGATCTGGGCACACAATTCGTTACCGCTCATTTTTGGCATCATAACATCACTCACGACAATATTGACATTGTTTTGCTGCAATTTTTCCAGGGCTTCAAGACCATCATGGGCAACCAGAACGGTATAAAATTCAGAAAGACTTTCGGACATGAAATCGCAGAAATCTTTGTTGTCGTCTGTAAAAAGTAAAACCGGTTTTTCGTTTATGTTCTTTTCGGGATGGCTTTCCAATATCCGAATATGTTCTTTGTTTTTCACTTTTTGAACAGGAAGCCTGAAGGTGAAAATACTTCCTTTTGGCGCGTTGTCCGCGACTGTAATACTGCCGCCGTGCATCGCGATGTATTCGCTTACAATATGAAGGCCAATGCCGCTTCCGGTATTTTCTTCACTTTGTTCGGCCTGGTAAAAGCGTTCAAAAATAGATTGCTTTTCATTTTCAGGAACGCCCTGACCACTGTCCGAAATAGACACCACCACATTTTTCTCTTCACGGTAGAGGTGCAAATTGATACTTCCTCCGTCGGGCGTATATTTAAAAGCATTGGATAACAGGTTAAAAAGTATTTTCTGGACTTTTACGCTGTCAAATTCCATCATAAGCGTTTCCATCTCGCTGGTATAGGAGAACTTCATGTTCCGGTCTGTGGCATACGACTGGAAAAGGGTGCATCTTTCCTGAATATAATACACAAAATCACCTGATTTAAGATTCAGGCTTTCGGTGCCGACATCCAGTTTACGGAAATCCAATAACGAATTAATGAGCGTCATTAACTGCTCTACATTTTTATAAACAATACCGAGTTTGGCGCGAAGACCTTCTTCCAGCTCTTTGTTCAGAATGTTTTGAAGCGGAATGGTAATCAGGGTCAGCGGTGTTCTGAGATCGTGACTGATATTGGTGAAAAACCGGAGTTTCATTTCATTCAGATTGATTTGCTGAAGATGTTCCAATTGTATGCGCTGCTGTTCCAGTTCTTTCCGGTGTTTTTTTCGGGTATGCTTTATAACGTACATGGTAATTCCGGCAATTGCCATTACATAGAATAAAAAGGCCCAACCCGACAAGTAGAAGGGCGGAGTGACCGTAATATCTAAAACAGTGGCTTTTTCGTTCCAGATTCCGTCGCTGTTGGAAGCTTTAATGAAAAGGGTATAAGTGCCGGGAGCAAGCGATGAAAATTCGATTTTGTTTTTTTCTGTCGGAAGCCATTGGTTACTAAAACCTTCCAGTTTATAGAGATAGCGGACTTTATCGGCATTAACCAAATCGGCGGTCGTAAACTGAATGGCGATTAACTGATCGTCATGACTGAACGTAACTTCTGAAGTCTGCTCCATGGAGCGTTTTAGTAAGCGATGGCCGTTATAAAGCGAATCTACCTGAACGGGTACGTTACCGAGACTTAATCCGGTAAAAATGACTTTGGCGAGAGGTTTGCTTTTCTCTGCCATTTTATTCGGGTTTACAGTGGTATAGCCTTCTGTTCCGCCCAGAAGAATGTCTCCGTTCTGAAGTTTGTAAATGCCGTGGGTATTAAAGTAATTATCGTGAAGTCCGTCTTTAACAGAAAAGTTCCGGCTGCTTATTTTTAAGATCCCTTTTGCATTGGGTTCAACGGTCAATACCGATAATCCGTTGCTTGTCGTGACCCAGATGTGCCGGTGATTGTCTTCAATAATTCCCTTTACAATATTATCAGACAACCCATTGGTTTTGTCAAAATAATAGACCGTATCTTTTTTGGTATCCCAGACGGATAAACCTTTGGAATGCCCCAGCCAGATATTATCCCTGCTGTCTTTGTAAACGCTGGAAGTAAAGGTCTGCCTGAATTTTTGCGTTTTGCTTCTGTTTCCCGAAGCTTTAACCTGCTGGCCGGTCAGAATATCGATACTGAAAAGTCCGCTGTCCGTGCCAACGTACAATTGGTCGCCGTTGTCATAAAACATATCCAGCGTAAATTCGAGGCCTTTGACTGTTTTGGCTATCGTTTCAAAACGGGTTGTGCCGCTTCTGAGGCATTGTATTCCATGTCCAAGCGTACCTATCCATAAGTTGCCATAACGGTCTTCTTTTAAATTCCAGATATCATTCGAATTTAAAGTGCTGTTTTCTTTTGTAAAATGCTTAAAGGTTCCGTTTTCATAGCAAAACAAACCGTTTAAATAGGTGCCGATCCAGATTCTTCCTTTTTTATCTTCTAACAATGAAACAATTACATTGCTCGCCAAAGGCATTTTCGTGATTTTGTTGCCCGAAGATTTTTCTTTGAAATACAAACCATTTCCATCAGTTCCCAACCAGAGATTTCCTTTTTTGTCTTCCAGGAAAGTGCTGACATCCTTGCAGTCCTGTAATTCGACAGTAACGAGATTTCCAAAACTGGCATTATAATACGAAATCCCTTTTTTGTTGTGACCCGCCCATAGGGTTCCGGTATCATCTTTATACAGACAGCCGATATTATTGGATGCGATAGAGGCAGTGTTGTCGGGGTTGTGGGTGAGGTTGGAAATACTATTGTTTACCGTGTTATAAATAAAAATCCCCTGATGGTCCGTGCCAATCCAGACCCTGCCGTTTCCATCGTCTTTGATGTCGAATATGACATCGTTTTGTGTAGTTACAGCTGAATTGAGCGTGATTTTTTTCCATTCGGCTTGGCTGTTTTTTTGATAAAAGAGGGCAGCTGTATTCGAGAAAATCCATAATCCGTTTTGGGAATCCACATAAATTTTATTCTTTTTGTTTTGAAGGTGCTGCAAAACAAAATCAGGGAGTTTCAAAAAAGATTGTCTTCCGTTGCTTTTGTTCACCTTCAAAATAGTTCCGGAATGGAGCACTCTAAAAATGGAATTGCCGTCATCACCTAAAAATACAGTTGAAGTTTCCGCTATTTTTTCTTTCGTACTAAAGGTTTTTAAGTTCTTTTTATGGGTATCATACACAAAGATTCTGTTTCCAGACAAAACCCATAAGTCTTTGTTTTTATCGACGTAAACTTTATAATTCTCCTCTGCTTTAATCCCCAAATCTTTGAGTACATTCGCAATATCACTTCTGAAATTATCTTTATGACGCTGATAAACAATATAACTGAATTCGGTACTGATCCAGATATTTCCCAAACCATCTTCCTGCAAGCCTCGGATATCGTCGTTTATGATGGACGACGGTTTATCGGATTTTGTTGCATATACTTTAAATCCGTAGCCGTCATAACGGTTCAGTCCTGATTCCGTCCCAATCCATAGAAAACCATATTGGTCTTTCAGGATACTTTTGATCGTACTGTTCGAAAGTCCGTCATTCGTTTTTAAATGATGAAAAGTATACGATTGCCCCATAACACCAAAAGAGGCGAGGAGCGACAGAAAAAGGATGTAGAGAAATGGGTTAAATGGTTTCATTTAAAGTTAAAGCTACTTTTGGAAGTACAATATAGGATAATATTTCAAGAAGTGGTGTTCTTCCCGTAATCCTTCCAAAGGTATAAAGCAGCGTGAAATACTGCCAGAATTTTGGTTTTTATTTAATGAAAAAGAGGTTTATACGAATTCGTATAAACCTCTTTTTGTCTTATTTCAGCTTTATGGTTTGCTGATTTCCGTCGTAACTAATTTCTTTTCCGGCGGCATCATAGGTAAAAGCCTGGGGTTTATCTTTACTTACGGCTACAATCACGAATTTTCGATTTTTGATCATTCCGTCGAATTTCCCTTTTTGTGCACCAATACTCAGCGTTCCGGAAGCTTCATTGTAATTGAAAGCTATATTGGAAAAGCTTCCTTTTTCGTAGTTGTAATTTTCGTTTTCATCTTCATACAAGGTGAATTTTCCATCTTGTCCCATATAAACGTAAAGCACAATTTTGTCTGCTTTTTTCTCTGTGCTGTATTGCATTTCGGGTCCAACCGGAATAATAGATCCTTCGCGAATAAATAACGGAATGTGCTCATAAGGCGCATCCACATTCAGTTGCTGTCCTCCGGTGATGTAACGTCCTGTATAAAAATCGAACCAGTTGGTTCCTTCAGGGAAATATACATTTCGATTACGGGCTTCGTATTTATAAACCGGACAAACCATAAACGAAGGTCCGAACATAAACTGATCGCTCACATTCTGCACTTTTTTATCCGCCGCAAAATCCATAAACAAAGGTCTCATGATGGTATAATCCTCAAAGTACGTCATTCCTGCCATGGTGTAGATGTACGGCATCAGTCTGTAACGCAGATTGGTATAATACAAAATAGACTGGTAAGCAGGATGTGTATCCGGAGCTATGTTCCACGGCTCACGGTACGGAAACTGTCCGTGTGCTCTGTACAAAGGAGCAAAGGCACCAAACTGAAACCAGCGAGTGTTCAATTCTCTCCATTCTTTATAATCAGCATTTTCCTGACCATTTTTGTCGTATTGCTGCTGTCCGCTTACATATCGGTCTTCTACGCAGAAACCGCCAATATCCATCGTCCAGTACGGAATACCGCTTACCGCAAAATTAAGTCCGGCAGAAATCTGAGCTTTCATATCTTCCCAGCGTGTGGCAATATCACCGCTCCATGTGGCTGTAGAATAGCGCTGTAAACCTGCAAATCCGGATCTTGTCAGCAGAAATACTCTTTTGTTGGGTTCCACGCTGCGTTGTCCATCGTAAATGGCTTCCGCATTCATCAAGGCATACGTATTAAAAAATTCTGTAGAAGAACCCAGGGCCGTTGGTCCGCATAACGCTTTACGATAGTCCATATCGGTGCAATCCAGTACGTTCGGTTCGCTGGCATCCATCCACCACGCATCAATTTTTAGCGGGTACAAATTATCATAGATTTGTTTCCAGAATAATTTACGGGCACCACCGGAATACGCATCGTAAAAAGAACCCACATAACCAGGGCCAACCCAGTCCTTAACATTATCTTTTATGGCTTGTTGGTACATCCAGCCTTTTTCATCAAATTCCTTAAAATGCTCGGTTGTTTTGTAAAATTTCGGCCAGACAGAAATCATCATCTTTGCATTCATAGCGTGAATAGAATCTACCATGGCCTGCGGATTAGGGAAACGTTTTTTGTCAAATTCATGGCTTCCCCAGGAATCTTCTTCCCAGTAATTCCAATCCAGCACAATATTATCAATCGGGAATTTGCGTTTTCTGAATTCTTTCAGATTACCCACAATTTCATCCTGAGTTTTATATCTTTCGCGGCTTTGCCAGTATCCCATGGCCCATTTTGGCATGATCTGAGATTTTCCGGTTAAGGTACGGTAGCCTTTAATTACTTCATCTGCAGAATTTCCGTGAACGAAATAATAATCGATTTTCTGTGTCATTTCGCTCCACCATACCTGATTGTTTTTTTCTTCCTCCGGTTGGGGTGTAAGTACACGTAAACCACAATAGGAAGTTCCGCCATCCGGTTTCCATTCAATTCGTAAGGGTACGCGTTTTCCGGCTTCTAAAGGCAAAGAGAATTTATAACTATTCGGATTCCAGGCTGTTCTCCAGCGTTCCGGAACTACCAATTCGTTGTTTAAATATACTTTTACATATCCGGCATAATACAACGTAAATTTGTAGGTTCCGCTTGCGGGTGCTTCGATTGCTCCTTCGTAGGTGACGTCAGCATTTTTTAAAGGGAAATTTTGCGGTAATTTCTTGATGCTTTTAATGTCTTCAAAGAAAATAGATTCTTCTTTGCGCTCGATGTTTTGCACGTCTTTTACATTAGAAACATAAGTCCCTGTCAAAGCTCCCGCATTTCCTTTTTTATCGTATAATTTAAAAACGGTATTCAATTGGGCATAAGGGCGGCTTTCACCAAAACGGCTCAAAGAATAACTGTCCCATAAAACCCCGTAATTTTTATTCGAAACTATAAAAGGCACGGAAACTTTGGTATTGTATTGAAATAATTCTTCGTTTTTACCTTTGTAGTTGAATTCATCGGCCTGATGTTGTCCCAATCCGTGGAAAGCTTCATCGGCAGGGGAATCAAAAATCTGACGAACGGTATACCCTTTGGTTCCTTCCACTTCAATCGGAGTAAAATTTCTTCCTCCGCCTGATTTTTCGGCTAAAATTAGTTTACCGTCTTTGTCTTTAAAATTGATTCCGCCGTTTATTTTAGAAACCATCACTTTCAAACGCGAGGTTACGATCGAAATAGAATCGGCGACATTGGTTTCTACTTTATAAGGTGTTTTTGATTTTCCGGTAACAATTATCAGTGAAGAATCTTTTGCGAATTCGGCGTCGGGAGTGGCGGAAACGTGAATTAATTCGTCCTGTAGTACCTGAATACGTACTTTCTGAACATCTGTTTTACTGTTTTGCTTTACGCTTACAATGATACCGTCGTCGATAGTTTGATATTGCTTCACCGAACAGGAGGCTAACAGCGTTGCAGCAAATAAGAAATGTATTTTTTTGCGCATGGTTAAATAGTGGTTTTAGTAAAATTTTAAGTTACCAAATTTCAGTATAATAATTCTATTTAGGGGATGTATATGTTTTTAAGAAGGTATCATCATGAATTATTTGTTTGATTTATGGAGTGTAAATCCTTTAAATACGGTCTTTTTCCACATTAAAGAAAAGGGGAATAGTTTTAAAACTATTCCCCTTTTTGAGATTCTTAATTTTTGTGTTACTTATTTCAAGGTAGTTTTGATCACTACACCAGCTTGTTCAATCGCAGTTTGTACGGCAGGCACATTCGCAATTGGATTTAGAAGCCCGTAATCGTGAATTAATCCGGAGTATCTTGTTAGTGTTACCGGAACTCCGGCTTCGTTTAGTTTTCTTGCATAAGCTTCGCCTTCGTCTCTCAAAACATCATTTTCTGCGGTTTGTACCAGTGCAGGAGGTAAGTCTTTCAGTTGAGCCAAACTGGCCTGTAACGGAGAAGCATATATTTCTTTTCTTTTGCTGGTATCCGGTAAATAATTGTCCCAGAACCATTTCATCATATTTTTGGTTAAGAATCTGCCGTTTGCAAAAGAATTATAAGATTCAGTTTCAAAATTAGCATCGGTTACGGGCCATAATAAAACCTGAAGTTTAATATGGGGTCCTTTTTTGTCTTTGGCCATTAGCGTAATAGCGGCAGTCATATTTCCACCAACACTGTTTCCTGCTACGGCAAGGTTTTTACCATCAACACCAATTTCTTTTCCGTTTTCGGCTACCCATTGTGTGGCGGCGTAAATTTCATTAATGGCTACAGGATATTGTGCTTCGGGAGATGGAGTATAGTCCGGAAATACGGCTACGGCACCACTTGCAACTACTAAATCCCTTACTAATCTTCTATGGGTAGGATAATCACCTAATACCCAGCCGCCACCGTGAATGAAGATAAATACCGGAGCATTTGCTTTGGCTCCTTTAGGTTTTGTAATGTGAATTTTTACTTTCAGGCCGTTTTGTGAAATCACTTTCTCCGATTCATCAATGCCTGAATAATCAACTTCTACCGATTTTTGAGCGCCAACCAAAACATTTCTGGCATCAGAAACACTTAATTGTTCTAATGGTTTTCCGTCACCTGAATTTAAAACTTTTAAAAACGAACGGACTTCTGTAAAAACCTGCGGGTCATTTTCTCCTTTAAATTGTCTTTCTTGTGCTGTAGCCATTGTGTTTGCCATAAACAATGCTGCAATAAATAAACCTTGTGGTAATAATTTAATAGTTTTCATATCTTTTATGTTTTATCAGTTATAATTTGATAGGACAAAGATATGGTGGTAGTAAGGCGCTTAAAATAGACAAAAGTCTATTCTAATTGTACATTTTTCCCTTGAAGGTATTTTTTCCTGAAATTTGAAGGTGTGTCGCCAACTTTATTGGTAAAAAGCCTGTTGAAGTAAGCCGGATCTTCATATCCGAGTTGATAGGCAATTTCTTTTACACTTAATGATGAATACCCTAAAAGCCTTTTTGCTTCCAGTATAATCCGGTCTTTAATAATATCGTTGGGCTGGGTTAGTTCCAGACGATTGAATTTATTGGATAGTGTTTTTGGAGCTACGCCAAGAATATCAGCATAGTCTGCTACCGTATGTTTGGTCCTGAAGTGAATTTCGACCAGACGGCTAAAATCCCGAAAGAAATCCATTTCCCTGGAAGGTTCAGTATTCAGAATACCTAATTGCTGTACCTTCCAGATTCGGGTTGCTTTTATAATAAGCTGTTTCAGATACGTCCGGATCATTTCTTCCTGTGAAGCATCCGGAGTGTCAAATTCTTCCTGAATCTGATTAAAAATTCCTTCCACAAAAAAGACTTCCTTGTCAGGTAAGGCTGTCATTGGCATTTCGAAAATATTATTAAACAACAGACCGTCACAGGCTACTTCGGCATCGTGAATTTGTACGCAATAAAAATCACGATTGTAATACATAAAATAACCGGGCTCTTTTCCCTCTTTTTCAATTTGCAGGTATTGATTGCTATTAATGAAAAACAGGGAAGGCGTGCTGGTTTTGTACCGTTTAAAATCTATGGTTACCGCATAATCTTCGGGTAGATAGAGGACTTTAATGTACGGTTTGTAATAATCGCCATTTATTTCCTCCATAGAATCCGTGCTGAGCACTTTAAAGCCCAGTTTTTTATAATTGGATTCGAAAATTTTAGGATTGTTCATTGCGATTATTCCTGTTCTATAATAGTAAGGATGTTTTTTGGAATCTCTTCAAAAGCTTCAAAGGAATACGGTTTGATCAGATAGGCTTTTACGCCCAGTACATCACATTTTTCTTTGTAGGCCGGATTTATACTGGTAGAATAGACAAAACAGGGAATAGTTTTTAAATCAGTATCATTCAAAATCCGCTGCAAAGCTTCAATACCATCCAGTATTGGCATGTTGATATCGGTCAGAATAACATCCGGAATGGGATTGGAAGTGTTTTTGAGGTAATTCAGCAGCTCTTCACCATTGCTCACCAGACTTACTTTACCAAAGTTCGGGTTTTTATTAAAAGTCTCCTGCATTACGTCAGCATCATCGCTGTCGTCTTCGGCAATAACAATATGTAAGTTATTTAGCATCGGCGTTTATACTATTGGAAAAAAAAGATTAAAAGTGGTTCCATTGTTCAATTCACTTTCAACAGTAATATTTCCTGAATGGTTTTCCATGATTTTTTTACAAATTGCCAGACCAATACCATTTCCGGAATATTCGGTTTTGGCATGAAGACGCTGAAAAATAGTAAAAATTTTTATAAGATGGTTTTGCTCCATTCCAATGCCGTTGTCTTTGATTTGAATTTTTACAAATTTAGTGGATTGATTCGAGATTTCAGATTTAAAATTTTCTATTTGTGAAATTTGAATAAGGGGCGGGATTTCTTTTTTGCTGTATTTAATAGCATTTGAAATAAGATTAGAAAAAAGCTGGCGCATTTGTACTCTTGAAGCCTTAATCAAGGGGAGCTTTCCAATTTCAATAGTTGCATTCCTGTCGGTGATTATTATTTCTAAATCCTCTTTGACCTCAGCAATAACCTGTGCCAGATTTATTTCCATACGTTCTTCCTGTGCGGTGTGGGACGAATAACGTACTAAATCATCTACAAGTGAATTGAGCCGTAATGCAGATAATTTCATGACATTCATGGATTTAGCATCCATTTCTGAAAGATAACTTCCGTCAATTTTTGTATTGTGCATGACGATTTTTCGAAGCGGCTCTTTAAGATCGTGTGAAATTACATGAATAAATTCTTCCAGATTGCTGTTGATCCTGTTCAATTCATGAATTTTTTCTTCCAGTTCCTTTTGGTGGTCTATTAATGCTTTTTCATGTTTTTTCTTTTCTGTCAAATCGGTAATCACAATTCCAATTCCCTGTACAGACGGTTCAAAATCAGTTAAGGCAATATAAGCCGGGAAAACATGTTTCTCATTCTGGGTTTTAAACACAATTTCGTGTGTGGTAACACCATATTTCACGGCTTCTATCAATGCGGTAAAGTTTTCCGGATTTTCGAAATATTCATAGAGATAGTTTCCAATTATTTTTTCGGAAGGCAGGCCTACAAGCTTGGCAAAATAATCATTGCAGTATAATACGAGTCCATTTTTAGCAATACTCAGTGCGCCCTGTCCAAATTTCTCAATTAAAAGTCTGAAAGTGTAATCAGCGGTTTCCAGCGAATAAAGCTGGGGAACTCCGTTGTTATTTACTACTAATGCATCAACATCTCCTTGTTTTATGGCATCGACAATGCTATTGGCTTCATACAGTTCTTCTTTTAATGAGGCTATTTCTTTTAATAAAGATTCGATATTTTTATTGTTATACTCCAAATTATTCACTGATATTTAGTATCCGTAACACCTTTTCTCTATCGGATAGATCTCCAAGGATAATTCTGTGCGGTGCAGGATCTGTTCTTATTAATGTAGGTATTGCTACAATTTGATGAATTACAGCCTGTTCTGTATCACGGCTGATATCTATAATTTCCAGTTCGTAATTATCTGTCAAATATTTATCACAGATTTTACGAAGGTTTTCTATGGCATGTCCTGATTTTACAGACATACCCGAAACAAAAAGCATAAATTTATGTTGGGTTGTACTTGTGCCGTCAGAGGGATCATCCATTAGTAAGAGATTACAGGTTTAATATTAAGTCCGACAAGTACTCTTTCTTCATTGGAAAGATCACCAATGATTTTACGAATAGGTTCCGGAAATTTTCTAACTAAGGTAGGTACTGCTAAGATTTGATCGCCTTCAGCCAATTGCGGACTTTTAAGCAGATCTATAATTTCAATACTGTATTTTCCAGCCAGATGTACTTCGGCATATTTTTTTATATTTTCGAGTGCTTTTATTGACTTTGGCGTTTGTCCTGCTATATAAAGCAGTAATTGCCATTCGGCTACTTCCTTTTTCATATGATCTCTATTTTTTTTTAGAAGCCAGCTTTTCCTGTAATTCTTCTGTTGCTTTTAGAATACTTAATTCTTCCTCAGCAGATTCGAATTCATTTTTAAGAGCTTCTATATTGGCTTCAAGAACTCTGCGTTTACGCGCAATTTCTCTGTCTTTGCGATCGATTTCGTTTTGAAGCTTAATATCCGATAATGTTTTTTTAATCTGATGTGATTTTCTTGCCGTTCCGGTTAAAACTCCCTGTGGTCCCAATTCTACATCGAGTAATCCAATTCCGTTGCTTGTGATAATAAATTCACGTACCTGATTGGAATGTCCCATTCCTCGTGATTTTACAATAAAAAGCCCTCGGTTTCTTTCGCCGATTCCTTCCATATCACGCACTGTTATCCAGGTATCTACCAAAGATGATACGGACTCTTCTGCAAGATCCGGTCTTAAATTATCAGTTTGTTTATTCAGGGAAGTAAAAAGAGCTGTAATATTATTGATCTTCAGCATGTCTATCAATCGTACCAGCATGGAGCGGACTTCGTGTTCACTGCCTACTAAAGTCAGATTACTAATAGGGTCGATAATAATGGTAGTTGGCTTAAATTCCCGGATCAATTTTCTAAGGGTAAGCAAATGCAGTTCAAGCCCATTAAGCGAAGGACGTGAAGAGTGTATTTGCAAAGTACCATTCTTAATGTATTTCTCCAGATTAACCCCTATTGATTTCATATTTCGAACCAATTGCTGCGGTGATTCCTCAAAAGCAAAATAGAGTGTTTTCTCCTTTTTTTCGCATTGTTCTGCGGCAAAATAGCAGGCAATGGTTGTTTTGGCGGTACCGGCTGTTCCGGATACTAATATATTGCTGCCACGGAAAAAACCTCCACCTTCAAACATAGTATTCAATCCGGGAACTCCGGTAGAAACTATCTCTGAAGAAACTTCGTTGTCCAGTCTTAATGAGGTAATGGGAAGGACTGAAATTCCATCTGCATCAATAAGGAACGGATATTCATTGGTACCATGTGTCGACCCTCTGTATTTTACAATTCTAAGTCTTCGGGTAGAAACCTGTTCGATAACACGGTGATCCAGCACGATTACACAATCTGAAACATATTCTTCCAATCCTTGTCGCGTAAGCATTGCTTCACCGCGCTCTCCTGTAATAATGGCTGTCACTCCTTTGGTCTTAAGCCAATGAAATAGTCTGCGAAGTTCAGCTCTCAGTATCGCCTGATTATCCAAACCGGCAAATAGGGACTCAATAGTATCCAATACAACCCGTGTGGCTTTTATGGAGTCTATGGCATGACCTAATCTGATGAATAAACCATCAAGATCGTATTCACCTGCTTCTTCTATTTCAGATCTTTCTACTCTTACATAATCGACTACGAGTTTCTTGTCGGCTTTTAGCTTTTCAAGGTCAAAACCCAGTGATTTGACATTTAGAGTAAGGTCATTTGAGGGTTCTTCAAAAGACATGAAAACCCCTGGCTCATTATATTCTGTAATACCTTTAATAAGGAATTGCATAGATAACAATGTCTTTCCGCAGCCGGCTCCGCCACAGACTAAAGTTGGTCGCCCTTTTGGAAACCCTCCATCTGTAACTTCATCCAGACCATCTACTCCTGTCGGAGTTTTTGGAAATATAAAACGATTTGATTTTGATTCTTTTTGCACGCTATAAAATATTCTGTTTACTCAAATATACGTTTTCTTACAGAATTTAACATTCCTATTTATTAAAGTTTTAACAGCTGTTTAAATAAATTCGCAACGTAAAAGAGAAAATCATAATTGCATACTATTACGGCTGAAATAGCGAAAAATAAGGGAATATTTAATCAGTTTTTTGATCGCAATCTTTTCATATTTTTACGGATCACATTTTTGTCGGCCATCGTTTTAGCTAAGTCCAGAGCAGTTTCAAATTGATGTAAAGCCTTCTTATTATCAAAGCCAGTGTATAGATTTCCGAGCAGGGAATAATAAAAATGATTATTGGTGAGATTGAGTTTTTCGGCTTCAGCAATTGCTTCCTTTTGCTTTTTACTTTTGATAAGGCATATGTTCTGTTCAAGGCTACAATCGGAGAATATTCGAGAATTAAAGAAGGCCCTGGTTAAGGGCGTTTCCGGTAAGAATAAAAAATCACTTATTTAGAATTAAATCTATTTTCTGTGAAAGCCCGTTAGCAATTTCAGGCTCATTTTTCAGGCTGTTGTTCATAATCCAGGGAGTCAGTTTTTGGTTTTCAATGATTTCCTTTTTAGAATACACCAGACTGAAATACATATTCAGTTCCATTGCGTTTGCGGGTAGGGGTTTATTTTTATTTTCTTCCGGGATATCTTCATAATAATATCGGGACTTTTTTAAATTTGGATATTGCTGAAGCAAATAATTATTCAGCTCATAACGGGGACCGTCGCCTTTGTACAGATCCTCTTGCTGAATTGGAGTGATGAGCAGATTTGTTATATTTTCTTTTAATGTTTTATAATGACTTGAAGTGGTCGAAAAATCGCCCTGAGAAATAGTTCCTTTTTCAGATAATTTTCTAATGACGGAAAGCCGCACAAAATCGCCGTTGATTTCAATTACTTTAAAAACAAAATATTTGTTTTCGAAACTCTGGCTTCCATTAGAACCTCTTTGTTTGCTAAAAATAAAACTTCCCAACTGCAGTTTGTGTGCTTCGGTATGAATTGCTTTTTTCCACATATATGGTTTATAGACCATTTGCCGTATCATAAAAAAGACTATTGTACTTATAATCGCGACCACTAAAATTGTTTTGTTCATTTGTTTTTTAAAGTAAAAAGACGTTGAAATACAAATATCAATAAAGTTACCGGAATAAACATTCGGTCGTTGTAAAAACATAAAAAACCTTCCCAATATAAGGAAGGCTCTTCGCGTTTATTTTTTGTCTTTAAATATAAAGAATGAAAACACATTCGAAATTAGACCTGCAACAAGCCAGGACCGCATCCAGAAAAAGAAGAAATTAGAGGAATCTCCACAATTGATGCTGGCTAATGTAAAAGTAATAAAAAAAGTAGTGGTCCAATTTTGCAGCAATCGAGTCCGATGTTTGCTGTGGTATAATCCGGTAACTTTCACTTTAATTCAAATTAATTAACTGAGGTCCAAATTCTTCATAGAAAATATTCTCCTTACTGACATTCAGGCTAAGGAGTGTCTCGTATTGTGTTTTTATAAACATTTCCGGACCGCAGATATAAAATTTAGCTTCTTCCAGTAAAATGGCTTCCTTACATTTATGAAGATCTACCCGGCCTTTGATGATCTGATTTGAAGTTTCGTCGTCTGTTTCGATGGTATCATAAAAAGTAAAAGTTTCCAGGTGTTTCGCCTCTTTTTTGATTTCATTAATCTGATTTTTAAAAGCGTGAACCGATTCATTTCTACAACCGTGAATCCAGATTGTTTTTTTATTTTGAAATGACATCAGATTTGTTTCCAGCATACTTAGCATGGGCGTAAGTCCAACACCGCCACTGATCAGAACCAACGGATTTTGCGAATCTTTTTCTAGATGAAACAGTCCCGCAGGAGCTGAAATAGAAATAACATCCCCTTCTGCTTTTGCATGTAACGCATTCGAAACTAAGCCGAAGGGATTCGGTGCCAGTCCGCTCTCTTTTTTTACCGAAATCCTGTAATATTCCGGATTAAAAGCACTGGATAAACTGTATTGTCTGGGTTGTAAAAGATCCAGTTCGGGCACAAAAACCTGAACACTGATGAACTGACCGGCCTGAAAATCGGCAATTTCTTTTCCGTCTTCCGGATAAAGATAAAATGATTTGATTTCGCTTGATTCGGGTACTATTTTTTTGATTACAAATTTTCTCCAGCCGGTCCAGCTTCCGGGTTTCGCTGCATTTTCCTCATAGAGTCCTTTTTCAAGATCAATCATGATTTGAGCGAGCTGATAAAAAGCAACGGTCCAGGCATCAAGGATTTCGGGAGTTGCGGCTTCTCCCACAACTTCACCGATAGAAGCAATCAGATGGGTACCCACGATTTTATAGTGTTCCGGCTGAATGTTCAGGCTTCTGTGTTTGGTTCCGATTCCTTTTAGAACACCGATTAAAACAGAGGGATCTTCGATGTTTTCGGCATACGCGAGGACTGCATTGGCCAAAGCCGATTTTTGTCTTCCGTTGGCCTGATTGCCCATATTAAACATATTGCGCAATTCGGGCTGTGCAGTAAACATTCGGGCATAAAAATAATGGGTCAGGTCTTCACCGCTTTCTCTTAATATTGGAATGGTAGCTTTGATAAGCTCTTTTTGATATGTATTCATTTGTGCTATTCGGATTAGGTTTAAATATTGATTTGTAAAATGGTAAAGCGCTTTAGAATTTTCATTCGCAAATGTAGCACAGGACTAAAACTTCATTTTATGACTCAAATCATAAAATTGGAAAAATAAGATTCAGGAGATGTATACCAGCAGATTTATAATTGTAATAATTTATTAATATTTTGTAAATGAGTATTTTATAAAATTATAAAGGTTTCTTAAATTGGTTTGTAAATATTTTCTTCTGTTGTAAATTAGTAAAACAATAATTTTAAAACAGACAACCCATGAAAATGAGAATCACATTTGCCGCAGTATTGCTGGGTTTTGCAATATCGGCCAACGCACAAAAGAAAATCGCAGTTACAGAGCTGCCACAGCCGGCGCAGGATTTTCTGAAAGAACATTTTAGTAAGACAACTATAGACATTGCTAAAAAAGACGCCGAACACGGCGAAAAAGGATACGAGGTTAAACTGAAAGACGGAACAGAAGTAGAATTCTGGAAAGATGGTTCGTACCGGGAAGTAGATGGCGGTGACAAACCGATTCCGACTGCATTTATTCCGGCATCTGTTAAAGAGTACGTGGCAAAAAACTATCCGAACGAAAAAATTACCCACATCGATTACGGACATAAAGACCTGGATGTAGATTTAACCAACAAAATTGATCTCGAATTTACTAAAGAAGGAAAATTTATAAAAGGGGAGAAAGATTAAATTGTCGGGAAATTGAAAAAAAGTAAAAAAGTAAAAAACGAAATATGAAAAAGGAAATAGTCAGATACTATTTCCTTTTTTTTGTCGTTAGTATTTAGGAAATTCCAATCCCATTTGAGTACTTTTCAAAAGGAAATAAACAAAGATGTAATACTTCAAAGCAGCTTTATTTACCAGCAAATTTAGATTCTGAATACACACAAAACCTGTATAAACATTGTACAAGTGTATAAACTTTATACACTTTAAATTCTGTTGAATTATCGTAAATCCCTCAAAATGTATTTTATAGCATAATGGCACATGCATTGCTAAATGTGTAAATGTGAATTCCTGTTTACGGGAAAATTATAAAAGCCATATCATACAAATCAACAGAAGTGCAATATGAAAAGTGAAACAATTATTTCAGATCAATTTTATACTACAAGCGACAATACAAATAATAACGGACATTCTATAAGCAGTTCCATTTTTCGTATTAATAGTACAACATCAACCAGAAACAAAGAAACAACTTCAAGTCCATTGGGATTAATCGTACTGATAAGCACTTTTGCCCTGATGTTGACTGGAGCTTTTATGGTGTATCAATTCCAGCCTGACTTTGATCAGTTTCATATAGAAAGAATCAATTCTTCCTGGGGATTCCCTTTTCTGATTTTAGCTATTGCTTTGTTCGTTTTCCAAAGCGGTGTGTTTGCCTATAATTTATTTCTTTATTTGCGTTACAAACCAATTGAATCGGTTAGCGATGATTTATTACCAACCTGTACGGTGATAGTGCCAGCGTACAATGAAGGGAAGCTGGTTTGGGATACCTTATTAAGTTTGGCGAACAGCGATTTTCCGGAGCAAAAATTACAGATTCTTGCCATTGATGATGGTAGTAAAGATGATACCTGGTACTGGATGCAACAGGCAAAAATCAAATTGGGAGATCGTCTGACTATTTTCCAACAGCCTGAAAACGGAGGTAAACGTCACGCACTTTACCGTGGATTTGAATTGGGTACAGGAGAAATTTTTGTAACGGTAGACAGTGATTCCATTGTAAAAAAGGATACTTTGAGAAATCTGGTAAGTCCTTTTGTAGTAAACGAAAAATGTGGGGCAGTGGCAGGAAATGTTCAGGTTTTGAACAATAAAAAGGCATTACTTCCTAAAATGTTAAACGTAAGTTTTGTAATGAGTTTTGAATTCATGCGTTCTGCCGAAAGTATGTTAGGCTCTGTACTTTGTACTCCGGGTGCAGCAGCAGCGTACCGCAGAGATGCCGTAATGAACTGTCTTCCGGAATGGATCAACCAAACCTTTATGGGACAGCCATCAGACATTGGTGAAGACCGTGCCATGACCAATATGATCCTGAAACAGGGACTTCATGTGTTGTTTCAGAAAAATGCTTATGTCCTTACCAATGTTCCTGAAGAATACACAGGTTTGTATAAAATGTTTATCAGATGGAGCAGGAGTAATGTCCGTGAAAACCTGATGATGGCACAATATGTTTTTAAGGATTTTAGAAAAGAATCTAAATTTGGTGCAAGACTTTTGTTTATCAACCAATCTTTAAAAATCATTTTAGCCTATCCGTTCCTCATTTTCATGTTGATTTTTGTAGCAATGCACCCGTTATTATTCTTAAGCTCAACCTTATTAAGTATACTAGTAGTATCTACTTTCCCGGTTCTGTTTTATGCCAAAAGATACAATCTGGCAGATTCGTTTTGGGCGTATTCCTATAGTATCTTTTATACTTTCAGCTTATTCTGGATTACTCCGTACGCCATCGTAACTGCAAATAAAAGAGGTTGGTTAACCCGCGGATTATCCGATAAAAAATAAAATTGTAATTCTGAATCAATAGAGATTAATTGGTGCAAAAAGCTTCTGTTCGAATGAATAGAAGCTTTTTTGTTTGTATGGAATTATTTTACTTCATTAATAATTTCATTTTAGCTATTTTCTGCTTTTTTGTGATCTCCAAATAAAATATTCCGAAGTTCATAGCTGAGCTGTGAATGCTTGCAAATACGGACGAAAGAGAGTTTTATTTTAATTCTGATGAACAAAAACACCATTCATTTAAAAATAAAAAGTTAAAATTAATTGCGTTTAAGACCGAACGGTCTATATTTGTACCGTCAAAAGGAAAAGATCATGAGCAAAGCAGAAAGAACAAGACAATTTATTATTGAAGCATCGGCACCCATAATCAACAAAAAAGGAATGGCCGGAACTTCCCTTACTGATATTATGCAAGCTACAAAATTAGCAAAAGGAGGCATCTATGGTAACTTCGAAAGCAAAGAAGAAATCTGCATGGAGGCGTTTGCCTATCTAAGATCACAATTGGCAAATAAATTAGATTTAGCTGTTTCTAAAGGCAAATCTGCTGAAACAAAGCTCTTTAATTTATTAGACGTGTATCAGAATGACAAAAGCATGATGGAAGGCTGTCCGATATTGAATTTTGGTACTGAGGCCGATGATACAAATCCAGGCATGAAAGAACTGGTCAGAAAAGCGGTGTTTTCTGCTCAGAAAAGATTCTTTACGATAGCAGAAGAAGGCATAAAAAATAAGGAATTATCAGAAGAATTAGATCCGGAACAGTTTAGCATCAAAGTTTTTGCAATGGTCGAAGGTGCCATTTTATGCGGGAAATTAGTGGGGAATCAACAGATGATACTTGTTTTGGACAGTATAAAAAAGGAATTTAAAAGTTATGTCCTGTGACCAAATTTTTTTTTGCTAATTTTTAGACCGATCAGTCTTTTTTAATATAAACTTAATAATTAAATATAATAACAATGTCGAAAGTAATTTTTATAACAGGAGCCACAAGAGGATTTGGAAAAATCTGGGCAGAAGCATTTTTAAAGCGTGGTGACCGTGTAGTGGCAACCGGAAGAAGTATTGAAGCCTTACAGGAATTAAAAGATACATATGGAGATCTCGTACTGCCGCTTCAACTGGACGTCAATGACCGCAAAGCTTCTTTTGAAGCCGTAAACAAAGCGAAAGAACATTTTGGAAGAATTGATGTCCTGATCAACAATGCCGGATACGGTTTATTTGGCACCATTGAAGAAACATCAGAAGAAGAAGCAAGAAAGCAAATGGAAACCAACTTCTTTGGAGTACTTTGGTTATCACAAGCAGTATTACCTATTATGCGTGAACAAAAAAGCGGCCATATTATTCAGGTATCCAGTTTCTTAGGACTGATCACACTGCCTGTCTTGGGACTTTACAATGCTTCTAAATTTGCAGTAGAAGGGTTTAGCGAAACGCTTGCTACAGAAGTAAAAGGTTTTGGAATCAATGTTTCCTTAGTAGAACCTAATGGTTATACCACAGACTGGTCCGGGGAATCTGCAGTTCAAACCAAAAGCATGTCTATATACGATCCGGTTAAACAAGCTTTTAGTGAAGCTACTGCTACTCCCGGAATTTTTGGTAAACCGGAGGCTACGGCTGCTGTTATCCTAAAATTAACAGATGCTACTGAACCTCCTTTACGATTGTTACTGGGTTCATTTGCTTATCCGGCCGTTAAAAAAGTATACGAAGAGCGTCTGGCAAGTTTCGAGGAATGGAAAAGCGTTTCTGAGGAAGCACACGGAGCATAATTTTATAAAATAAAAAATGAGAGTTTTAAAAGAAAATCACAAGGGCTTTAGTACAATACTGGCCCTTGCTTTGATCCCGTTATCCGGCTTTGCGACAGATATTTATTTGCCATCATTACCGGCAATGGCCAATGATCTGCATGTTTCGGCAGCAGCTGTTCAGCTTTCGCTGGTGTTGTTTATGTTTAGTGTTGGGGTAAGCCAGTTTTTTATCGGAAGTATTTTAGACAGTTTCGGACGTTATAAAATTGGTCTGGTATCGCTGGCCTTATTTTCGGTTACCAGCTTTGTGATTGCAGTGGTGCCTAATATTTATGTGATTTATGCCATGCGAATTATTCAGGGCATTACAATTGCGCTGATTGTAGTCGGGAAACGTGCTTATTTTGTCGACCTTTTTAAAGATGAAAAACTAAAAAGCTACATCAGTTTGTTTTCTATCATTTGGGCCTGCGCACCTATTATGGCTCCGTTTCTGGGAGGATATCTGCAAAGCAGTTTTGGCTGGAGATCTAACTTTTACTTTTTAGGCGGATTATCATTGGTATTTTTGGTTTTAGAACTTATTTATAGTGGCGAATCATTAAAACATTATCATCCCTTTAAACTAAAATCAATTGCAGAAACGTATAAGGGAATGCTTAAAACACCTGATTTTACATTAGGACTTATTATTATCGGAATCTGTTTTGGTATTGTAGTGGTCTTTAGTTTATCCAGTCCTTTTATCATAGAACGTGTTTTGGGTCATTCTGCAATCACGACAGGTTACACTTCTTTGTTGTCCGGTTTATCGTTGATGACAGGCGGAATCATCGCAAAAGTATTAATAAAAAAATCGTTGGGCAGAAAAGTCGGAATTGCATTTGGTATTCAGATTCTGTTAGTGTTACTGATGATTTTCACCTCTTCTTTACTGACCAATATTTACACTTTAATTGGTTTTATAATTGGTATTCATATCGCCGGAGGTTTTATTTTTAATATTATTTATGGGTATTGCCTGACCCGTTTCTCCAAAAATGCAGGAGTAGCCAGCGGTCTTACAGGCGGTGTGATGTATATGATCAGTTCAATATTCAGTTACGGATTTGCGAATTTATTTAAAGTGAAAAGTCAATTATTACTTGGAGTTGCTGATCTTTCCTTACTTGTAATCGTTACGATCCTTTTTGTAATATTCAACAAATACCGATTACAAAACAGCCTTGAAAATGTTGTTAAAGAATAAATAGAGGTTCGAAATTATATTGATCAATTTTGATACCTTGTCAAAAACGTCCCGCTTATTAAGGCGGGATTTTTTATTTACTATTTTATCTTTTTCCGGGACAAAATACAATTCTGGGACGGTTCTTCCTGTAAAGTTGAATGAAAGTCTTTCAAATAGAAGATTAATGCGACGCAAAAGTTGATTTTTTTAGTAAGTGATAACCTTAAATTTTTAGTGTTTAGAACAAAAAAAACAATAGATAAGTCTGAAAATCATTGTGTTGCATTTGCTATTAATTTTATTGAAAAAATAAAAAACATTTACGAATCCTTATTTTGAAATATTCTAAATAAGACCTAACTTTCGGCCTTGAAATTCCGCAATGGAAAGTTCGTTAAACAGAATAGGAATTCGTTGATTGTATACATTATGAAAAAAATACTCTTTATTGCAATACTTGCAGCAACACTACAGGTTAACGCTCAGGAAAATAGACTTTTAGATCAGAATTTTTGGAAAACAGCTCCGGATTTAGCCACTTTAAAAGCTGAAATAGAAAAAGGGAATAATCCTGCAGAGTTAAATGGAAATGCATTTGATCCGGTTGTTTTGGCGATCAATAATGGCGCACCAATCGAAGATATCAAATATTTACTGACACTTCCGGGTAACGAAATCACAAAACTGACGCACGACAATCGTATTTACCTGCATTGGGCTGCGTATAAAGGAAATGCAGCACTGGTAGAATATCTTATCGCTAAAGGTTCCGATGTTAATTTCGAAGACAGCCATGGTGCTACGCCAATTGCCTTTGCTGCCGGGACAGGAATAGCAAACACTGCTACATTTGATGCCTTTTTTAAAGCAGGAGTTGATCCGAAAAAGAAATACGATGATGGGGCCAATCTATTGTTGCTGGCTATTCCTTCTGATAAAGACCTTTCCATTTCGCATTATTTGGTATCTAAAGGATTATCGCTAAAAGATGTCGATAAGAATGGGCATACCGCATTTGATTATGCCGCAAGATCCGGAAATATAGAATTATTAAAAACTCTGGCAGGAAAAGGAGTGAAGTATACGGATTATGCCTTAATAACAGCTGCTCAGGGAATGCGCAGAAGTGCAAACCCAATCGAAGAGTTTAAATATTTAGTAGAGGATCTTAAACTTAAACCCACAGCGACCTCTTCAAATGGTCAGACTGTGATTCATATACTGGCACGCAAAGAAAAACAGTCTGAAATTGTAAAGTATTTTATAGATAAAGGAGTAGACGTTAATCAGGCTGACAAAGAAGGAAACACCGCTTTAATTCTGGCATCAGAAGGAAAAGACATAGAGCTGATTCAAACTTTTGCAACAAAAGTAAAAAATATCAACGCTGTAAATGCCAAAGGAGAATCTGCACTGACTGCAGCAGTAAAAAGAAGTACTGCAGAAGTTGTTGCATTGCTTTTGAGTAAAGGTGCAGATATCAATGTTACCGACACTGCAGGAAACAATCTCGCCTTTTATCTGATTGAATCGTACAGAGCTTCAAAAGCTGGTGCGCAAAAAGATGATTTCGACGATAAATTAACCCTGTTAAAGAGTAAAGGGATTAACTTTGCAGCACAGCAAAAAGACGGTAGTACCTTATATTATACCGCTGCAGCCAAAAATAATATCGCCCTGTTGAAAAAACTGCACGGACTTAATATTGATGTAAATGCTAAAAATAGCGAAGGATTAACAGCCTTACACAAAGCAGCTATGATCGCAAAAGACGATACTGTTTTGAAGTATTTATTGTCAATTGGAGCTAAAAAAGACATCAAAACCGAATTTGATGAAACCGCTTACAGCCTGGCACAAGAAAACGAATTACTAAAAAAGAATAATATATCTGTAGATTTTTTAAAATAAATATTAAATGAAATCATTATCTAAAATCTGTCTGATGACAGTAATTGCAGGCCTTTTCTCATTTCAGGCTTCCGCACAGACCACTAAATATAAATGCCTTTTGCAAATGGCAAACTATGTGGGTGAAGGTGCTTATGTGGCAGTTTCCCTTATTGATGCTAAAGGTGAATATGAAAAAACCCTGTATGTGATGGGCGACGATAAAAAATGGTACAAAAGCCTGAAGGAATGGAATAAATTCAATGCTAAAAAACCGGATGTAAGTGCGAAAACCGGAGCTTCGGTTACAGGAGGAGATCGCAGTGTAACGGTATTTGAAATCGAAAATTCAAAAATTAATAAAGGCTATAAAATACGTTTTGAAACCGCTGTTGAAGACCAGAAATATTATGTAGGAGATGCAGAAATACCACTAACAACAGCTGGAATTACCGAAAAAGCAGAAGGAAAAGGGTACATAAGATATGTAAAACTCAGCAATATATAAGGCATATGACATTATCTGTCTGGAGATATGCACACTTAACGCTGGCGGTATTTTCTTCACTCTTTCTTGTTTTGGCATCCGTTACCGGAGTGGTACTAGCTGCCGATGCGATAGGGGAGAAAATGCCGCCTTATCGTGTCGATAATTTTGAGAATCTCTACATTGCAGATGTTATTCCGGCTTTGAGTAAAAACTATCTGGAGGTTAGTGAAATCAGCGTAGATCACAATCAGTTTACTACCTTAAAAGGTCTTGACGAAGAAGGCAACGATGTTAACGCTTATATCAATCCCGTAACAGGCAAAGTAATAGGAAAGACCGAAAAGAAAAGTGCTTTTGTCCAATGGGCTACTTCGCTGCATCGTTCCCTTTTTTTACATGAAACCGGAAGGTTTTTTATTGGTGTTAATGCCTTTTTGCTTTTCCTGATTGCCATTTCCGGTACAGCATTAGTACTGCAGAGACAAAAGGGATTGCGTCGTTTTTTTTCGAAAATCATTAAAGATAATTTTGCACAATATTACCATGTCATTTTAGGAAGGCTGATGCTTATTCCGATTCTCATAATGGCACTTTCCGGAACCTATCTTTCCATGCAAAGATTTAAGCTTTTTCCCGAGACCAAAATCAATCAGAAAGAAACTCAGGTTGATACTAAAACTGCCAAACAGCAAAATAGTGCCGATTTTGAGATCTTCAAAAAGACAAAACTTTCTGATGTCCAGAAAATGGAATTTCCTTTTGATACTGAAGATACGGAAGAGTTTTTTATACTTAAACTTACCGATCGGGAGCTGAAGGTTAATCAATTTACAGGGCAAATTGTAAGTGAAGTTCGTTATCCGGTCACCGTATTGCTTGAAAACCTGAGTCTTGATCTTCATACCGGACGTACCAATGCAATCTGGGCTGTTGTTCTGGCTATTGCTTCACTGAATATTCTGTTTTTTATTTATTCGGGCTTTGCCATGACTTTGCGTCGCAGGGAAACCAGAATTAAAAACAAACATAAAGCAAAAGACAGTCGTTTTATTCTACTGGCCGGTTCAGAAAACGGAAGCACCTTGCGTTTTGCGAATGCCATTCACACCCAATTAATAAGCAAAGGCTTTTCTTCTTATCTGGGCGGTTTAAATGATTATACCCAATTTCCAAAAGCAGAACATCTTATCGTTTTTACCTCTACGCATGGGTTAGGCGATGCGCCTTCCAATGGCAGTAAATTTTTATCGCTGATAGATCAATATCCACAGGAACAAAAAGTTGAAATAAGTATTGTGGGTTTTGGGTCTAAATCATATCCTGATTTTTGCGGTTTTGCGAAAAAAACAGACGAGTTCTTATTTCAGCAATCCTGGAGTAGCCGTTTTCTGGAACTCCATACTGTTGATGATAAATCGCCTTTACAATTTGTAGAATGGGTGAAAAAATGGAGCAAAAAAGCAGACATTGCTTTAGCTTTGACACCGGCAACTTATGCACAAAAGCCAAGAGGAGTGGAGAAGATGATTGTATTGGAAAAAACGGCAATTTCAGAAACCGATCATACCTTTAGGATCACCCTGCGTGCCGGAAGCAGAACGAAATTTACATCGGGTGATTTGCTTGCCCTTTATCCGGCCGGAGACGGGAGAGACCGTTTGTACTCTATAGGAAAGAGCAAAGGGAATATTAGTTTAGTCGTAAAATTGCACCCACATGGTCTTGGTTCCGGTTATTTATATCGTCTTGAACCGGGATCGGTTATCAAAGCAAGAGTAATGAAAAATGAAGGATTTCACTTTCCTAAAAAGACTTCTGCGGTGGCTTTGATTTCAAATGGAACCGGAATTGCCCCCTTCCTGGGAATGATTGAGCAGAATAAAACTAAAACAGCCTGTCATTTGTACTGTGGTTTCCGAAACGAAACAGAATCGGTTTCTACATACAAAGAATTTGCAGACCATCAGATTAGCAGGCAACACCTGAAAGATTTTCATATTGCCTTTTCAAAGGAACAGAATCAGTGTTATGTAATGGATCTGATTCAGAAAGATGCTACTTTCTTTGCAGCTTTATTGCAGCAAGGCGGAACTGTTATGATTTGTGGGTCGCTTGCGATGCAACAGGACGTAGAAAAAATGCTGGACACCATTTGCATCGAAAAAAACGGAAATGATCTGGCGTATTATAAAACAAAAAAACAAGTGCTGGCAGATTGTTATTAAGCCTTAGGTTATGAGGAGAAAAGTAATAAATATAGTTGCAATTTGCCTGTTCCTGTGCAGTTTTGCCTGCACCGGACAAGTCATGCGAAAAAGAACCACATTGCTCATGGGAAGTCGTTTTGATATTACCATTGTGGCAGAAGATTCACTAACGGCTGAAACCCGGATAAAGGAAACCATTGCAGAAATTACACGCATCGAAAACCTTATTTCAGACTGGAAATCGGATTCTCAGGTTTCCGAAGTCAATCAAAATGCGGGTATTCGCGCGGTAAAGGTTGATAAGGAAGTGTTTGATCTTACGAAGAGAGCAATTACTATTTCTAAAATCACAAACGGTGCATTCGATATTAGCTTTGCCGCTCTGGAAAAAGTATGGAAATATGATGGCTCGATGACCGAAATGCCAACACCCGAACAAATCAAAAAATCAGTAGAAAAAGTAGGATATCAAAATATAGTATTGGACAGTATTCAATCGACCATATTCCTGAAATTACCCGGAATGAAAATTGGTTTTGGATCCATCGGAAAAGGCTACGCAGCCGATAAAGCCCGTGAAGTGATGGAAGCCAAAGGCGTAAAAGCAGGTATTGTAAATGCTTCCGGAGATCTCACCACCTGGGGAGCACAGCCCAACGGAAAGGAATGGACAATTGGCATTACTAATCCATTTGATACCGATAAATTCGTTAAAATATTTTCCCTGAAAAGAGAAGCCGTTACCACCTCCGGTAATTATGAAAAGTTTATAGAGTTAAACGGTAAAAGGTATTCCCACATTATAAACCCCATTACAGGTTATCCCGCAACCGGAATTGTAAGCGCTACAGTCTTCGGACCAAGTGCAGAAATGGCAAATGGTTTCAGTACTTCACTAATTGTGCTCGGAAAAGACGCCGGACTTCAGTTAATCAATAAATATCCTGCGTATAGTTGTCTAATGATTACGGATAAGGGTAAGGTTTTTAAATCAAAGAATTTTAGGAGGAATTGAGGTCAAGGGTTTTGTTTCCATTATTTGGAACATTTACTAATTATCGGAAGCAGTCTCTAAAAAGCATAAAAAAACCTCGCCTTAATGGCGAGGCTTTACTTTTTTATTCTATTTGTGGGTTAGAGTTGCGGGTGTAAAGTCAGGAGATTGTTTTGTACATAATTATATGGAGACAGCCAATTACGTTGTTCTGTCATAGGATCTAAATTCATCCATCGACCAATTGCAGGATCATAATTACGAGCTCCATAGTCATACATGTTAGGTCCCAGCTCGTTTTGCAATTCTTTTCCGTTATACTTATACTTGTATGAATGAAAGAAATCTTACATCGCTAATTATGAAGTATACCTTTAATCTGAAATGGTTTCACATTTTTTTATTACAATTGTATCTTTATCTATTACCAAACCAATATCACCATTAACCTTTTCTTCAATTTCTATATCTGATAACCGATTACCAAACTCTTTTTCGTATAAAGTTGTCATTAAAGACAAATTTATAACTTCTCCTTCTATACTAAATTGTTTGCCAGTACCGAAAGGGGCTAAGTGAAAGAAATCTCTATCATTAGCTTTTACGGAATACAAAATGACTTTTTTAAACTTACCTAAAGCTAGCAAGTTCTTTAAACTATCATTTGAATCTTCAATTTGAATCTTTACGATTGATGGAATTAAATTTCGACTTTGATTTATAAAATCAATCTTTTTTATACAATATTTATCGTAAGATTTATAATGCTTACATGAAAAGATAAAAATAATAAATATGAGTATTATGTTTTTTTTCATTTGACAAAATATTTTTTTATTTCTGAATAATTAACGTATTGCCCTGCTACTTGCTCTATTTCATCTTTATAAGTCTGTGAAGTGTTTTTCCAGGATTCATGCTGAAATTGCCTCATGTATGTATTATACTCAAAACGAGTGTTGTAAATTCGCAGCTCCCCTAAGTCTTGATCAACGCTGCGCAAATGTCTCTGACTTTGCGCCATTTAGAATTTATCATTTAAAAACGAAAACACCTTAAAGTCTCCGACTTTCATCCAAACATAAATTAAAAACAGATTGGAATTCTCATAGCCTAAATAATATTTTATAAGACATTGTTTAAGACTGATTCTAAAAAAGTCACAAGACTTTTGACTGGTTTACAAGTTATGAGAACAAAAAAATGGCGCAAAGTCAGAGTAGACATTTGCCAAATTTTTATAAGGAAGACTTCGGAGAGCGGGGGTTATTTTTTTATTGAATCATATTGCTGTTTAGTAATTTTTTTATTTTTAATCATCTTAATTAACCAATCGTCAGCCTGTTTCTTTGTAACACTATCCATTTTAAGTAGATTAATGCTTGAAAAATCACTATAATTAACCTCTATGTTTGACTTCCTACATAATGCTTCAAAATAGTCAAAGTAAGCTCTTCCATATTGGTATTTTTCAGCCATAATTTTCGCATAGAACATTACACTATCTGTACTTACAGGTTCAACTGTTTCCATTAAACTATAAAAAAGTTCATCATACGAATCTCGATCTCCCTTTTCACGAATTCTATAAACCAAAGTATCTTCGCTAATACTAAGTTGATTAATCGTAATGACTTCTTCTGGATTAACGTCAATCGTATCATTGGAGGTGTTATTATTGGGAGTAAGTTTATTCTCTTTACATGAAAACAAGGAAAAAAGAAGTAAAATATATGCGATTTTTGATTTCATAATTTTCATCATTAATTATTTTTTGAGCTATAGAATATTGATGTAAATTCTTAAAATATTAATTATATATAATTAGTGTTTTATAGTAAAAAAAATACCTTACAAAAGTTTTAGGTGACAGTTTCCCCAAGCTCCTCGAAGTATTCATCAACGCTGCAAATGTCTCTGACTTTGTGCAATTTACGATTGTGCCATTTAAAAACGAAACGTCATAAAGTCTCCGACTTCATCCAAATTTAAATTAAAACAGATTGCATTCCCATAGCCTAAATAATATTCTGTAAGACATTTGCAAGCTTTTCATAAGTAATACTTCGGAGAGCGGGATTTTTAAATCAAAAAACTTTCAGGGTAATGGAGTGGAAGCTTATTATCCAAAGAAAAGAAACAATTTAAAATTTTATTTCTTTTTTATTCTCTCTGTGTAGACTCTCTCTCAATAATATGAGTCGGTAATTCCACAATCTGATGTACGACCGGAATGTGTTCCTTTATCTGGGCGATTTCATCAATTAAAATGGAAGCAGCACGATAGCCGATGTCGTAGCCGGGCTGATCGATTGTGGTTAGTTTTGGTGAAATTACGGTGCTCATAAACCAATTGCTGAATCCAAATACGGCAACCTGTTCGGGAGTTTTTATTTTTTTGTCATTAAAATATTTAATAATTCCGATGGCTACCAGATCCGTAACGGCAAAAACAGCATCCACATCTTTATGATCGGCCATTAATTTTTCGGCATTTTCGTAACCATCTTCAAAGTCCGTATTGTGGTCACAAACATAGACCAGAGAAGGATCGTACTTTATATTATGGTCTTCAAGTGCTTTTTTATAGCCTAAAAAACGGTCAATAGAATTTTGGGGAACATAAGACCCGCGAAAATGTGCAATTTTTTTGAATCCTTTTTCTATTAAATACGTTACGGCATCATAGGCAGCTTTCATGTCATTGATAACGACTTTGGAACAATCGACACGTTTGGCAATTTTATCAAATAAAACCACCGGCGTATTTTTTCGGATGGCTTCGTTGATATGAAAAAAATCATCAGTTTCATTAGAGAGCGACATCAAAATACCATCTACTCTTTTTTGCAATAACAGAGCAACCTGTTTTTTCTCCAGCTCATATTTTTCATTGGACTGAAGGATAATAACCAGGTAACCTCTTTTCTCGGCCTCTTCTAAAATTCCGTTCAGGACGCTGGAAAAAAAGTGATGTACCGTTGCAGGAATGATGACGCCAATCGTTTTGGTTTCATTGGTCCTGAGGTTGACCGCAACAGAGTTAGGCATATAATTCATCTTATCGGCCATTTCAATCACTTTCGCACGGGTAGTTTTACTAATGTCAGTATACCCTTTTAAAGCTTTTGAAACCGTAGTGACAGAAATTCCCAATGCCGAGGCGATATCAATTAATTTTGTATCATTCATGAAATAAATATACTAAAAATTACGAGAGTTCGATGTGAAAATTATTAAGGGGCAATATTAGGAAAGATTTTTTCAACATTTTAAAGAGAACGTAAATTCCTGAAGAGATAAGACAGAAAGAATTTGATATAAATAATTCAGCCATCAAATATCTAAAAATAACACGTTTTACTTATGGCTGATAGCTGTTGGCATTGCGTACTTCGCGGTTAAATTAGACCAGTTTCCATAAAAAAATAATTTTCGAAAACGTTTTAGGTGTTTTCGAAAACGTTTTCGATTATAATTTCGTAGTCAGGTTTTAATTAGTTACTAAGTTTACACTAACAAGTATGAATTTTACTAACCAAACCAAAAAAAATGAAACTTATTAACTCGTATGCAGGCGGACTATTTTTATTGTTGTGCCTAATTTCTGTACCAAACCACTTGTTTGCACAGGAGAAAAATACTGTTTCAGGAAAAGTGTTCGACGAAAGCGGACAGACTGTGCCCGGAGCAAACGTATCCTTAACAGGAGCAGATCAGACTGTGACTACTGATGTAAACGGAAGCTATTTATTTACGAATGTGGCTGCCGGAACTTATACGATTTCAGCAACCAATGTGGGCTATAAAAGCTTCACGAAAAAAGTTACTGTAAAAGAAGGAGAAGCGGTAGTTGAAAATCTGTTTTTAGAAACAGAATCGCAAAACTTAAAAGAAGTGGTCGTGACAGGATCATCGAGTCCGAGATCGAAACTCGAATCAAGCGTGGCCATTACTTCGATGGGGGCGAAAGCCATTGAAAACAGGGCTCCGGCAAGTACCGCAGCTTTGCTTCAGACCATTCCCGGTTTTGTAGTAGAAGCCTCAGGAGGGGAAATCGGAAACAACCTTTTTGCGAGAGGAATTCCATCAGCAGGAGCTTATGAATATGTACAAATCCAGGAAGACGGATTACCGGTTTTTGAAGACGGTGCTTTGCAATTTGCCAATGCGGATACGTTTTACAGACTGGACGAAACGGTGAGTAAAATGGAAGCGGTACGTGGAGGATCTGCCTCAATTTTTGCCAACAATGCACCGGGCGGAATCATCAATTTTATTTCTAAAACAGGACAAAATGATTTTCAGGGAAGAGCGAAATTTTCCACTTCAGATTACGGAATGTTCAGAACCGATCTTAATTTATCAGGCGCTTTAATTCAGGATAAATTATTTTTTAATATCGGAGGATTTTACAGAGCCGATAATGGTGTGCGAAATACCGGATTTACAGCCAATAAAGGAGGTCAGATCAAAGGAAACTTAACCTATAAATTTGATGATGGAGATTATTTAAGAGTCAATTTCAAACATCTTGACGACAGAAATACTTTTTACCTGCCGATTCCATTAAAAAGCAATAACGGAAAAATTGAAGGCATAGATGGTTTTAATCCAAATTATGGAACATTAACCTCTGTAAATTTCAGTCATCTGAACGTGCCTCAATACGGTGGCGGAACTTTTAGTGCCGATTTAGAAGATGGTTCGCATCCGGTAATCAACTCCGTTGGAGCGGAATTCAAAAAGAAAATTTCAGAGAAAGTGACTTTCAAAAATGCCTTCAAACAAACGGCTATCGATTTGAATTACAATGCCATTTTCCCTAACGGAGGTCCTTGGACACAAGATGCTTATGCAACAGGAGTTCAGAATACAACCGCAGCTAATCTTGATTTTACTTATGTAGATAATGGTGCTGCCGTTGATCCCAATGCATTAATTATGAGAGCTGATCATTGGTACATTCATAAAAAAATGAACAATTTTGCGAACAATTTCTCTTTTGCTTTTGATTTGGATCCTGTAAAACTGACAGCCGGATACTATTATTCCAACTGGAAATCAAATCAATACTGGAACTGGAATTCCTATCTGGTAAGTGTTTCAGATAATCCAAGGTTATTAAATGTAGAAGACAATACAACAGGAGTAAATCATACCTGGAACGGAATAGAAAGAATCACCTGGCTGGAAAGAGATGCACAAACCAAAGGCGTTTTGAATGATATTTATGCGGATGCAGAAATCAAAGCGACAGAAAACCTGACTTTTAATGCAGGTGTACGATACAATAAAGACAAGTATTCGGGCTACAGGGATAATGCCAGATTTTTTGCCGAAAATTTAGGGGTTCTGGACAACAATACTGCCGATGATGCGGTTACAACGGTAAAAGGAAATCCTTATACCTACTGGAGATATGATGTAAGCGAATTGTCTTATACAGGCGCTGCAAATTATAAGTTCAATGATAATATGGCTTCTTACGTTCGTTACAGTCATGGTTTCAGGTCTCCGATTGAAGAATCTTTTTATGACAATGCAGCTGATTTAAGCAAGCTTGAAAATACAAAAGTGAATCAGTTAGAATTAGGGTATAAATATTCCGGTTCGTTTTTCTCTGTTAATGCGAATGTATTTCACATGAATCTGAAAAATGTTGCCTTTACGGATATTTTATCAGACGGAACTTCTGAAAACAAATTTGCCGATGTAAACAATATTGGTCTTGAAGTGGAGACGAATGCAAGATATGAAATCGTAAACCTGAATTTTACTTTCACTGTTCAAAAACCGGAATATGATAATTTTACCGGTACTAACGCAGACGGTTCTACTTTTGATTTCAATGGAAATACAGCCCGAAGAATCCCGAAATTTTTCTGTAACCTGAGACCAGAAGTAGACATCACAAAAGACTTTACAGCCTATGTACAATTCTCTTATTATGATAAAAAGTTTACCAATCAGGATAACAAACAGGTTTTACCGGCTTACAAAGAAGTGGGAGCAGGTTTAAATTATACCTACAACAACCTTCGTTTTGCGGTAGACGCATCGAATTTATTCAATGAGATTGGTCTAACAGAAGGCGACCCAAGACAAACAACATCAGCAGCAAGTGATGTGTTTATGGCAAGACCTATTTTAGGACGTGCTTTTAGATTTTCGGTAGCCGTTAATTTTTAATTTGAAGTTAGTTAATTGATAGTTCACCAAATGCTGTTGCAAAAACAGCATTTGGTATTTTTGTAACTTTACGTAATCCTTCTTTTATAAAGCTTTTTATAAAAATAACCACATCCCTTAATGAAAAACATAGGAATCAAAATAGCGCTTTATCTCAATTATTTTGTCTTTGCTATTTTATTGAATAGTGTAGGCATTGTAATTTTGAAATCACAGAAAAATTACGGAGTAGATGAAGTGCAGGCCAGTATTCTGGAAGCCTTTAAGGATATGCCTATCGCGATTGTCTCTTTTTTTATTGCTTCTTTTCTGCCTCGGATTGGTTACAAAAAAGCCATGCTGACAGGCTTGGCGCTGGTCACTTTGGCCTGCATTGCCATGTATTTCGGAAACTCATTTGACAGTGCCAAACTGTTATTTGCAACTGTAGGAGTATCTTTTGCTTTGATAAAAGTTTCGGTGTATTCCTTAATTGGTACAGTCACCGAAAACCAAAAGGAACACAATGCCCTGATGAGCAGTATTGAAGGCGTTTTTATGATTGGAATTGCATTGGCTTACTTTCTGTTTCCGGCTTTTAATGAGGAAAGCAATCCGGATTCCTGGTTAAATGTCTATTGGTTTTTGGCGGGATTATCGCTATTGTCCTTCTTATTTCTGTTTTTTACAAAATTTGAAGAAATTACAGCAACTGCCGGAGCAAATTTCAAGGATGATTTTCTGCAGATGTTTAAATTGATCGCTAAAATGCTTACGGTTATTTTTGTAATCAGCGTTTTTTTATTCGTAATGATCGAGCAGGGGATTCTTTCGTGGCTGCCCACGTTCAATACAAAAGTATTGCACTTACCCGAAAATATCAGCATTATGATGGCGAGTATTTTGGCTATTTCACTGGCAGTTGGGCGACTTGTGGCGGGAATAATAACCAAAAAAGTCAACTGGATCTGGGTGCTTAGCGTTTGTGTGATCTCTGCTATGGGAATCGTGTATTTTGTACTTCCGAATGTGGTTGGACTTGAAGTGAAAAATATTAATTCTCTTTCAGATATACCCCTTATTGGATTTGCATTTCCGTTAATCGGATTGTTTATAGCGCCCATTTATCCTTTACTGAATTCAATAGTACTAAGTTCATTGCCAAAAAACCTTCAAAGCTCCATGACAGGATTAATCGTTATTTTTTCTGCTCTTGGAGGAACATTGGGTTCAAGGATCACAGGCTGGCTGTTTAAAAATGAAGGCCCGGAAAAAGCATTTTATTTCACCTTAATTCCGATGGCTTTATTACTGATTTCCTTTTTTATTCTTAAAAAAATCACCGCAAAAAATGAAATTTAAATTACATATCAATCAGACCCTTAGTCAATTATTGGCTCAGGAAGACACTGATGGAGACAAAAAGATAACCATTGATGACAAAGGGCCCAAAAGCTTTTTGCTGGAAGATGATAAAGGAAATTCTATCGCTATTGAAGGAACGTACCAGCTTTCTAATTTATTACAGGAATTGGCCTTGTCTAAAAAAAATAACGTGGAGTTTACTGAAATTAATTTAGAAGATATAACAGAAGATCCGGTAAAAAGAATTTCAAGAAAAATAAAAGATTTATACTGGAAAGGACTTACCAGAACGATTGATGCTGCCGGAGTAAAAAAGATTTTAGAGGATGACAAAATAGAAAATGCAATTTCATATCTGTATGTTCCGGCCGGAGATTCTTTTGCTTTTGAGTATTTTAAAAATTTAGAAGCCGCAAATCCTAGTTTAAAAGTGGTGCAGTTGCCTGCAGCTATTGCACCGGAATATGTTTTATCATTGAATAAAAAACCCGGAATTCTGGCGTTGGCGCTTCAAACCAAAAACAATAAAACCGACGGAATTCCTTTTGTAGTTCCCGGTGGAAGATTTAATGAAATGTACGGCTGGGACAGTTATTTCATAACCATGGGACTCTTAATCGATGATAAAATTGATCTGGCACTTGGCATGGCGGAAAACTTTAAATATCAGATTGACCATTATGGCAAAATCCTAAACGCCAATCGAAGTTATTACCTGACACGTACGCAGCCTCCGTTGTATACCTCCTTGATTGTAGATATTATCGAAAGGTCAAATCCTGAAAAAGCATGGATTGAAAGACATTTGAAAACGGCTATTAAAGAATACAAAACGGTTTGGATGGAGCAGGGAAAAAGACGCACTCCGAATGGTTTAAATCGTTACAGAGCAGAAGGAATCGGACTTCCGTTTGAGGTAGAAGAAGGCCATTTTGATGATATACTTGAAAAATATGCGCCAAAATACGGACTGTCAACCCGGGAATTTGAGAAAAAATACCTCGAAAGAGAAATTTTAGATGCTGATCTGGATCATTATTTTATGCATGACAGAAGTATGCGCGAAAGCGGCCACGATACAACAAACCGATTGGTGGGTATTTGTGCGGATTTAAATACAGTTGCAATAAACAGTCTGCTTTATAAATACGAAACCGATATTGCCTTCCTCATTGAAACTATTTTTAATGATGAGTTTCAATACAATGAAAACACTACTTATTCGAGTGAGGACTGGAATAAAAAAGCAGCGGAAAGAAAGCAAAAAATCAATGAATTGTGCTGGAATGAAACCAACGGCCTGTATCTCGATTATAATTTCGAGCTGAACGAACAGCATTATTTTGAGGCAGCCACAACATTTTATCCTTTGTGGGCAAAAATCTGTACAGACGAACAAGCCGCTATTTTAGTTAAAAAAACGCTGCCAAAATTTAAAATGAAAGGCGGAATTGCCGGAAGCACTCCATCGTCTATTGCGGCCGTAAGTGAACATGCGCCCATAAGACAATGGGATTATCCGTTTGGCTGGGCTCCGCATCAGATACTATTATGGAAAGGATTATTGAATTATGATTTTCAGGAGGAAGCACAGGAAATGATTTATCGCTGGTTATGGCTCATTACCCGAAATGCGGTTGATTATAACGGAACGATTCCTGAAAAATTTGATTTGTCTATCAGTTCCCATAAAATTTTTGCAGAGTACGGAAATGTCGGAACCGAATTTGACTACATAACAGAAGAAGGATTTGGCTGGATGAATGCTTCCTACCAATTTGGATTAACACTGCTAAACTCCGGTTTAAAAGAAAAATTATCCAATTTGACTGATCCGGATACTTTATTCGGATAAAAAAAAAATCCTGACTGTTTTTTTAGAACTTTCAGGATTTTTTTTGCTTTGATTAACCGGATAATTGACCTGGCGAAACTCCGTATTTCTTTTTAAAAACAAAAGAAAAATGAGAGAGGTCCTCAAAACCAACTTCAAGGTAAATTTCGGTTGGCTTTTTCTTCTTCTGCGTCAGATAATAATAGGCGAGTTCCAGTCTTTTTTCGGTTAACCATTTTTGAGGAGTGGTTCTAAAGTGTTTTTTAAAATCACGATTAAAAGTTGATAAACTGCGGCCAGTAAGATATCCCAGTTTTTCCATTGACATATTAAACATAAAATTACGTTCCATAAAACGAATCAGGTCAATTTTGCCCGGGTCATCGAAATTGGCCAGTACGGAATCAACACTTTTATCAATCTCTCTCAGAATGCTTATCGCTTCTGTAATTTTAAGGGAAGCCAGGTTTTCCGGAAAATCTCCTTTCATATCAAAATAAGGAACCACAGAAGCCAGGCAGCTTTCCAATAAGGGATGATTATTAAAACTGTATATTTTGCTTTCCAATGGGACGTGCTTCTGAATATCAATTTTCTCATAAAACTTCTTTAATCGCTCAACCGATAAATGCATCACTACTGTTTTATGCGGAAGACCATTTTTAGGATAATTGATAATCGTTGCCAACTGATTTCTTGGAATCAAAAAGATGTCTCCCGTTTTAAAAACGGAGGTTGTAGTGGCTTGTATGATTTTCGTTTCACCCGAAATAAACCAGATTAGCATATGATCTTCAAACATCAGATCTGATTTAAAAAGCTTGTCATCATAGCTGGAGAGCTTAATGTCCCTGGTTAAATATTTTGAGATATGTTCCATCGTATTGATTTTTGGAAATCATTTTTACTGATCTAAGTTATTACAAAATAAGGTATTGTTGTTATGTACAGCGAAAGAAAATTGGCCTTCTATTCTATACTATTAAACAGTTTTAAATTTAATTCCTGTCATTTGCTCGCTTAAATCCCATAACCTTTTTGCATTTGTTTCGTCAAGGGAGTAGGGCTGTACTCCTCGTATTGTTGAAGGTTCATCAAAACGGTGTTCAATATTTCCTAAATCTAATTCGGCAATATCAGCATCTTCACAATATACCCCGCCAATATCGTCAAGTAAAGGACTTGTAGCGCACCAAATTGTAGTTGCAGCACCTTGAGAAACCGTTTTCAGGTTGGCGGCTACTTCGGGCTTAATAGTGCCTGAGGTATCATGAGTGCCCAATTGTTTGAATAACTCTATGGGTTCTTCTCTTCCTAAATCTGTTCCCAAAACGCTCCCCGGATGCAGAGAATAGGCGCGGATTTTAAAATCCTTAGCACGATTGTCCAGTTCAAGTGCAAATAAATTACAAGCTGTTTTAGATTGCCCGTAGCCTTGTAGCGTTTCATAATCCCGATAGAGAAAATTAGGGTCTTCAAAATGAAATGGTGCCATTTGGTGCCCGTAAGAAGATACATTTAAAACCCTTGCTCCGTTCGCTTTTTTCAAACTGGGCCACAATCGCGCCGTAAGTTGAAATTGTCCAAGGTAGTTAGTGGCTAATTGTGATTCATGGCCAAGGCTGTTTCTGCGAAGCGGCACCCACATGATACCGGCATTATTAATGAGCAAATGAAGCGGTCGTTGTGAAGCCAGGAATTTTTCAGAAAAAGCATCAATGGATTCAGTATCCATTAAATCCATACTTTCAAGTTCGACGCTGGCAATGCCCTGCAGATTTTTGCCAGCTTTATTAAGATCTCTTGCCGGCACAATAACAGTGGCGCCTGCTGCTGCAAGAATTTTGGTTGTTTCCAGACCTATTCCGGTATGTCCGCCTGTTACAATGGCGATCTTGCCCGTAAGATCAATTCCTTTAATTGCTTCACTTGTAGTTGATTTTGCATTAAATCCTGAACCAATAGGATGCTGTAGTACTCCCTGATAATTATTCTGTTCCATTTTTTTATGATTAATGTTATGGGACAAAATTAGGGAGACATTAAGACAGCGACTTTGTTTAAAACGTCAAATTTGTTTGTTGAAAATGTCTTTAAAGTAAAAAGCTGCTTCCCTGGTTATTTGGGAAGCAGCTTTTATTTTTATTTTTGTTCGCTAATTGCAGCTTTCTTTAGCCTGAGTACTCTAATTTTTTTATTGGTATTATCCGATAAGAAGATGCGGTCTTCTACTTGTGCAATACCCAGGATCGTTCCAAAAGGATTTTCTCCCATAATGTCCGTCGTATTGATTCTCGCAGAGTAGGTTTTGTTCAAAAACTCCTCTTTTGGATAGAATCGCAGAAAATTGACAGCACCCACATTTTCAGAAGTAATGGCCCAATCGCTACTAATCGAAACCGCAAGAGGTTTAGCATCTGAAAACGGCTTGGTTACGGGAACGATCGGAGTTGTAAGTGACGCGGCAGCATTGGCACGAATCGCAGCAATATCATAATATAAATACGCTTTGGCATTTCTTCCCGCAACAACAAGATTTCCGCCTTCTATTTGCAGGGAATAAAATTCATCATATCCATTTAAGGTATTTAGCTTGGCAATCGGCGCTAAGTCCCATTTGCTGGTTTCTGTAATTTGTGAGGCTTCAAAAACTTTAATGGTAGTATTTTTTTCCTTCACAAAAACCAGCCCGTCTTTTACCACGACACCAAAAACGTGTACAAAAGTATTCCACCATTGTCCGTTACCTACCGTATTGATTCCTAAAGTATTAGTTTCATCCAATACAAAAAGACGCGAATCAACACTTCCGAGATAGATCCTTTTATTATCTACGCAAACAGAAGAAAGATTTGTAAAAGGTATGTTTGTGGTTCCTTTCGAAAAAGCAGTTACAGATTTCAGGTACTTTAAGGTCTTTGCATCAAAAATTTCCAGAACATTACCATTGCAGACATATAATTTATCATTGGCAATGGCTATTCCTCTCGGAGCAAGCGTGCCTGTTCCGTCTCCAATTTGTGCAGCTGTTACAGATGCTTCATCTGTTGGGTAATAATAATATTTATCGTCTGTAGAAGCGTTTACATCATCGCTGTCGTTGCAGCCTGTTAGTATTAGAAGTAACAGTAAAACTAATTTAGGCATCTTGTATAGTCTTTTTAATTCCATTTTCCTTCTCCTTTATATTTTACTAAAAATGTGTTTTTCGGATCAATTTTAAAAACCGGTTTTGTATAAGTTCCGTTTAGATATTTTGTTTTGGTATAGGTCTGTAAAATATCCGGGTCAATAAAAGGAAGATCGTTGATGTAAATCAAATATTTATAAAACTGAGTCAGCATCTCCTGTTGCCCGCCGCCTTCGCCACTATTGGCGAAATTACTGTCATGGTTGTACCCCGTATGGTGCGAGTATTCATGCGACCAAAGAGACATTTCTCCTTTCCAGTGTCCGGATACGTAGTTCGACTCATACTGAGAAGCCAGAGGTCCGCCTCCCCAGGCAGCATCACCGCCCACCATGGCCATGTAAAGTGTTCTTCCGTCAACATAGTCCCAGTATCTTTTTTCGATCTCCGCTTTTGTAAAATAATCGTACTGGCCATTTGCATCCGCAGTATTGCCATGCCAGTCTGTAGCTCCGTTTACGGCAGTTCCGGCAGCTGCGGCCTGTTCTTTTTTATAAAGGTCAAAATTATTATGCGTCTGATAATAGACAGGATGGCTTAAAGCATAGGAATAATTAATAATCATCGTTACGGCTTCTTTCGCCAATACGGGATTCATAGGTAAATATTTACCATATTCTTCAATATGATACCCGTCATGAAACTGAACCAATTGTGAAGATTTTATTTTCTTGAATTTAGCAAATAAAGGATCAGAGGATTCTACCGAAAATTCAATTGCACCGGATGAAAATCCATCGATCTTATCTATTGTAACTGTTTTTCCATCTTCCAATTCGTAGTCATTTTTTGCTGAAACTAATGGAATTTGATGAAATGATCTGTGAAAAGCAGGAATCTGGGTAAAGTGATACAGTACAAAACGCTTGTCATAGTTCGGTAATTTAGCATAGATTTTTACATCTTTAAGCCCAACCGGTGAGTAAAGCGAAATCTGAACAGAGTCTTTTCCTTTTTGTATCACCTGCATTGGCTGGTTTACGCGAAACCATCGGTCTTTTTTGTCATACATTCTGGCCGGATCTTCATCGTCTTCAAACATCGTCATCGGATGGTTGGCTGCCGAAAGTTTTGTTGCATCAATCTGCGGTAAATAGTTGGTGCTATAATCGCCTGAATCAGTATCACTGCAACTGGTTTGCAGCATAAAGGTTAAGAAGAATAAGCCTATTGAGAACAGGCTTCTGAAAATGGTAGGTTTCATTGTTGTTAAAAATTTGAATGTTAAAAAAAGGGGGACTTTTCTTTATGTTGTATCTGTAATTTCTATAAGTGTAAGAGCAAATAAACATTGTATCATGTTTATTTCAATTCGGCAGCAAATTAACGGAATTATAATACAAGTACTACAATTTAAAAAGAAAAATTTTAAATTAATTTTCAATTTCCCTTTATTCACTGAATTTAAAAGTTAATAAATACTAAAACGTATTTTAAAACGGGTTATTGTTTTTTGACAGATGCTGATTCAAAAATATATTTCATTCTCCTTAAAAAAAATAATTAATAAAAGAATGTTCATTCATTTATTATTTTATCTTTGCTAAAAAATGTCATGAGATTAAGAGATATTGATAAAGAAAATCTGGTTATTGCCAATGCAATAGATCAAATCGTACAGGATGGATTTCAGGGTTTCAGCATGAATAAACTTGCCAAAGCATGTAATATTTCTGTTGGTACATTATACATTTACTATAAGGACAAAGATGATTTAATCCAAAAAATAGGGGCAACCGTTGCTATTGAGTTTTTTTCATGTACCATTAAAAATTTCTCGCCGGAAATGTCATTTGAAGAAGGATTATGGGTACAATGGGTAAACCGGGCTGACTTTACCATGAAATATCCCAGAAAAGTTGCTTTTTTTGAAATCATTAAACACTCTCCACATGGAGAAATAATATTAAATTCCACCACCAAATTTTCGGATTTCAGAACGATTATGAAACAGTTTATAGATAACGGTTTGCATAATAATGAAATTTCGCCAATGACATTTGAAGCTTTTTGGTCTGTTGCGTACGGGCCATTATATACTTTATTAAACTTTCATACCGATGGTAAGAGTATGGGAGGGAAACCGTTTGTTCTTACCAGAAAAATTATGAAAGAAGCTTTTCAGGCAACCGTAAAAGCTTTAAAACCATGAAAATTATGGATACAGATTTAAACACAGTACATGTTTTTAAAACAGATATTAGAAAAATGGATACAGGCTGCGCGATGTATCACAAACTGAACAATCACAAAGATATACAGCAATGGAGCATTGATCATGACGATATTGATTGTGTGCTGCGTGTCGTTTCAGAAACGCTTCAACCCGAAGCAATTATTACGCTTATTAGCGATTTTGGACATAAATGCCAGGAATTGGTATAAAAACAAGTTATTAAAATGGAAAAAACCACTGCAGAACCGACTGCTTTTACTTTAAAACAAATCATTATTATAGCCATTCTGGCGCTTTTACAATTTACAGTTATACTTGATTTTGTTATTATTTCCCCGTTGGGTGACATCTTAATGAAAACATTGGACATGACGACAGCCAAATTTGGATTTACAGTTTCCACTTATGCTTTTAGCGCCGGAATTTCCGGATTACTTGCAGCGGGTTTTGCCGATAAATTTGACCGGAAAAAATTGCTCATTTTCTTTTATACCGGATTTATTATCGGTACCGTTTTTTGTGCATTTGCTGCGAATTACCAGATGTTGCTTTTTGCCAGAATTTTTACAGGGCTTTTTGGCGGTGTAATCGGTTCGGTTTCACTTGCCATTGTAACGGATTTATTTGTAATCCATCAAAGAGGACGAGTGATGGGAACTATACAAATGGCCTATGCAACAAGCCAGATTTTAGGAATACCAATGGGCTTATATTTTGCCAATAACTGGGGATGGCATTCTGCTTTTATTATGATCGCCGTTTTAGCAATCCTGATTCTGATTGCCGTTATCACCCAGATAGAACCCATAACCAAACACCTGGAATTGCAATCCGACAAAAGTCCTTTTCTACACCTGTGGCATACACTGAATAATAAAAACTATCAGATTGGTTTTGCTGCCATTGCATTTCTATCTGTGGGAGGTTTTATGTTACAGCCCTTCGGAAGTGCCTTTCTGGTCAATAATATTCATATTAGCCACCTTCAATTACCAATGGTATTTTTCTTTACCGGGCTTTCGGTACTGTTTATCATGCCGTTGGTGGGAAAATTAAGTGACAAAGTCAATAAATTTAAACTCTTCGCCGTAGGATCCCTGATTTCGGTAATTATGATTTTAATTTATACCAATCTTGATCCCATTCCGTTATGGGAAGTGTTGGCAATCAATATGGTATTGTTCATGGGGATCATGAGCCGTATGATTCCTGCTACCACTCTGAATACAGCCATTCCCGAAATGAAAGATCGTGGAGCTTATATGTCAATAACTTCTTCATTACAGCAAATTGCAGGCGGTATTGCAGCGGTATGTGCGGGTTTCATCGTACATCAGGAAACGAAATCTTCCCCTTTGGAAAATTATGATATTTTGGGATATGTTATTGCTGTAATTACATCCTGTTCGGTACTGCTAATGTGGAGAGTAAATCAACTGGCAAAATCAAAAGAGAAAAGCATAATTTAAAAGAAGAAATTTAAGAAAGTAATATTTCTGATACAATTAAAAAAAGGCGGTCTTTGATCGTCTTTTTTTTGCTTTCAGCATTCAGACAAAAAGAGTAAAACGCTTTTAAGTAAGAAGTTATGTGCAAATTTTAAATAGTACAAATTATCAGTTAACATGCGTTTGAAAATGAGTTCATTAATCTACCAATAAATTATATAGTCAATTTGACTATTTTTTATTTTATTGCCATTTCGAATGAAAAACAAGCTTAAAAACGATGGATTCCAGATAAAAATCAAACTGATGATTATGGGTTAAAACATCATTATTACTGCGTATTATGTTTTAAATTAGCTTTAAAATAATGATTTATTGAAAAAATATTTTACTAAAACGATTTTGTAAATCGGTTTTATATATATTTGTCACATCATTAAATAACCCTTCCGTAAAATAATCCGTTCATGAAAAGAATTACGATTAAAGATATTGCTACCGAGGCCCAAGTGTCGATATCTACAGTTTCTTTTGTTATTAACGGGAAAGGAGAGAAAATGGCAATTAGCCCGGCTGTCATAAAAAAGGTACAGGAAGTTGCTAAAAAGCTTCATTACCGTCCAAGCATGATTGCCAGCAGTCTGAGAACAGGAAAGACGAGATCTATTGGTCTTATTGTAGAAGATATTTCCAATCAGTTCTTTGCAGATTTAGCCAGAGTAATAGAAGACGAGGCAAAAAATATTGATTACAGGGTTTTCTATTGCAGTACGGGAGATGATGATGCACGTTCTGAAGAATTGGTACAAAGCCTTTTGCAGGCGAATGTAGAAGGGTTTATTATCACACCAACTAAAAATTTAGAAAAGACTATTGACCTCCTGCTGAAATTGCAGAAACCGGTGGTTCTGATTGACCGTTATTTCGCCCATCAGAAAGTAAGTCACGTGGTAATGGATAACTATGAAGGTTCTTATTCGGCAACTCAGTTTTTAATGAATAAAGGGTGTAAAAATATCGCTATAGTCAATAATAAATCTCAAATGATTCAGATGAAACTTAGAGAGAAAGGATATACAGATGCCTTAAAAGAAGCAGGCATTTATGATAAATCACTGGCGCTCTATTTGGATTATCATGCGAATGAAAAATCCAGGATTGATTCACTGGTAGCTTTTTTTAAAGCCAATCCAAAAATAGATGCTGTCTTATTTCTGGCCAATTATATGGGGCTTGCAGGTTTACAGGCTTTCAGGGCTATGGGGTACAGAATACCGGAAGATATTTCGGTGATCAGCTTTGATGATCACGATAGTTTCAAATTGCATACACCGACCATTTCGGTAATTGCACAGCCTATAGAAGATATTGCCATTAAATCTATTCAGTTGCTAATGAGTCAGATGACAGATTTTGATGCTTTCAAAGTCGAAAAAGTGCTTAAAAAAGGCACATTAATTGTCAGGGAATCGGTTTAGATTCTTTGCGTATTTCAAATTAAAAATATATATAAAATCAATTAAAACGCGGTTTTTTTTACCCATTTTACTAAATCGTTTTAGTAAACAAAACAGCTGAAGCTGCTGTCTAATTGACTTTCTAAACCATTTTTTATGTAGTAAAAACCGACAAACGGATAATTTTTTATAACTATACAACTACTTTTTTTATTGAAACTGAGTTCAAATTTTTTATTAATATTTAAAACAAACAGGTTAAAAACAAACAAAAATCAAAACAAATAAACCAAAAAAAATTGCTTATGAAACGAATTTTAGCAGTGTTAGGAATGGTATTGTTTAGCAGCTTGGGAGCTGTTGCACAAAATCGATTAATAACAGGCATAGTGGCAGATGCAGAGAACAAGGGAATTGTTGCTGCATCAATCGAGGTTCAGGGAAAACCATTTAGCGCAATCACAGACGCTGAAGGTCGATTTAAGATGAATGTTCCGGAAGGAAAGGTTACTTTAAATGTAACTTCTATAGGTTTTGTATCAAAATCAGTGGTGCTTGAGGCAACAGAAAACAGAGTTTCAGTGGTATTAACAGAAAATGCACAGGAATTAAAAGATGTTGTCGTAACTTCATTTGGAGTTAAGAAACAAAGAAAAAGTTTAGGTTACGCAGTTGGAGAACTGAAAGGAGAAGACCTGACAAAGAACAAAGAAATTAACTTAGGAAACGCGCTTCAGGGAAAAATAGCCGGGGTTAACGTTTCTGCACCGGTAACAGGACCATCCGGTTCGAGCCGTGTCGTAATTCGTGGGGCAACTTCCGCTTCAGGACTTAACCAGCCGTTGTACGTTGTAGACGGTATTCCGATAGACAATACACAACAGGGAAATGCAGGAATGTACGGAGGAGCCGACAAAGGTGACGGTATGTCTTCCTTCAATCCGGATGATATTGCCTCTATGTCGGTATTAAAAGGTAGTGCCGCTTCTGCTCTTTACGGGTACAGAGGATCAAATGGTGTTATCTTAATTACTACTAAAAAAGGAAAAAGCGGAACCGGAATCGGAGTAGATTTTAGTACCAATTCTACTTTTAATACACCGGCAAGTCTTCTGAACTGGCAGGATCAATATGGTGCAGGAGCACCGGATGCTAATGGAGTTCCGACAAGATTTACCAATTTACAGGAACTTAGAGATTCTTACTATTTTGCGTGGGGAGATAAATATGACGGAACGAACTCTCTTGCCATAGACGGAACTACAAAGCCATACAAAGCATACGGAAAAGATAACGTTGAAAATTTCTACAGAACAGGTTATTCTTTCAGTAATACTTTGGCAATTTCGGGTGGAAATGAAACGACAAATTTCAGATTGTCTTTCGGAAACACGAAAGATGAGTCTATTTTACCGGGAACTACTTTTGGAAGAAATAACGTGACGCTGAGTTTAAACTCTGCTCCAAACAAAAAGATAAGTATTGAGTCGAACGCACAATATATTTCGGAAAAAAGTAAAAACAGACCTTATCTGAATGACTCTCCCAGAAATCCTTCTTTCCCGACTACTTTTATGACGCCGGGTACCGACATCAGATGGCTGCGTAATCCGTACGATGTAAATGGAGGAGAAGAAGATTATCTGGGTGCAAACGTATACCATACCAATCCGTACTTTGCTACAGATCAGCTTTTAAACAGTGATCTTAGAAAGCGTTTTATTGGTTCTGCAAAAGTGACCTATAACATTACAGATAAGATTTACGCAAAAGCGGTTTTGGGTATTGATGATATCAACTACGAATATACGGAGATTGAGCCAACCGGAATCAATTACAATATTGGCGGATCAATTGAAGACAGAATTGAGAACCGTTCTGAATTTAACGCTTCAGGTTACTTAGGATACAAAAGTGATATCGCTAAAAATCTTTCATTGGATGCTTTTATCGGAGCAAATCGCCAGGATAACAGATACAACGGGATTAAAATGAAAGGAAATAATTTTATTGTACCGTTCAAATATTTCTATGGAAATACGCAACCGGACAAAACAGAGAAATTGTTTTCGGAACGTGAAGTAAACTCCCTTTTTTATTCTGCTGATTTAGCCTATAAAGATTTCTTATTTTTAAGTTTAACAGGCCGTGAAGACTGGTTTTCTACTTTAGATCCAGCAGATAACAGTATTTTTTATCCCTCTGTAAGTACCAGTTTTATTTATTCCGAAGTGATTAAATTACCGGAATGGATGTCTTACGGTAAGATTAGAGCAGGATGGGGTAACGTTGGAGGCGGATTACAGGAAGCGTATGCTTTAACCCTGACCTATACTACACCCGACGGACAAACAGATTCACAAGGACAGCCTATTTTAGGGGTAAATGGTGATACCGTTAATAATAAAAATTTAAGACCGTATAATGTAAGTACTATAGAGTTTGGTTTTGAAAATACATTTTTCAACAATAGAATTAGTACAGATTTGACTTTCTACAGCAAAAAAACAACTAAGGATATTGCAGATGCTGATATTTCTCAGGCCTCAGGTTACAGAACAACCAAAATCAACGTTGGGGAAATCCTGAACAAAGGGGTTGAATTTGCATTGAATGTAAAAGCGGTAAAAACACCAAATTTCTCCTGGAGTGTAGGCTATAATTTTGCGTACAACGAAAGTGAAGTACTAAGTCTTTCTGATAAAATCAATACCAAATCATTAGAAGGAAACAGAGATGCAAGAGCTTCTGTAGTGTTAGAAAAAGGACAGCCTTTCGGAGTAATCAAAGCTTACGATTATTTAAGAGATGCCAACGGAAATATCGTATTAGATACCAACGGAAGATTCCTGAGAGGAAATTTAATTATAGCAGGACAAGGGGTAGCACCAACTTCAATGGGACTTTCAAATGATTTCTCTTATAAAAATTTCACGCTTTCCGTTTTCGTAGATGCTAAATTCGGAGGAGAAATCTATTCGGCTACCAACCAGTTAGGAACGCGTTACGGATTATCTGAAATCACACTTCCGGGTCGTGAAGGCGGAGTAGCAGTAAGCGGTACGGACGTGAACGGCAATCCTGTAAATCAAACTGTTTCTGCTTATAATTACTGGAGAAGTTACAGTGATGTAACCTCAAACTTCGTGTACGATGCTGATTTTGTAAAATTAAGAGCGATTTCTTTTAGCTATAATTTTCCAAAAACCTATATCCAGAAAACACCATTTCAAGCCATTAGTTTAGCTTTTTCAGCTCATAATTTATGGACGATTTACGACAAAGTTCCAAACATTGATCCCGAGTCCAACTATTCTAATAGTAATGCTCAGGGTATGGAAAGAGCCTCTATGCCATTGACCAGAAACTACGGTGTAACGCTTAATGTTAAATTCTAATAGTAAAAAAGATGAAAAATAAATATATAAAAATATTTTGTGTCGCAATTGTTGGTGCTCTGACACTCGCTTCCTGCGATAAAGGATTTGAGGAACTGAATACAAACCCAAATGCCTTAACAGATCCGGCTTTAAAATCGATGTTTACGCTTGCTGAAATCTATGTGGACGGACAGGATTTTTCGAATACAAGAGGAAATAATATCTACGCCGCGCAATATGTACAGCACTTCGCTTCGTTAGGCGGCGGATCAAAATACACCTATTCTTCGGAATATTCAGGTGCTTTGTTTGGAGAAACATACGGGAAAGGACTGAATCAGATTTTTCAGTTATTATCGGTAACACCAAACTCACCGGAAAATTCCAATATGGTTCAGGCTCTTAGGATTATGAAAGTATTTCTGTTTCAAAAACTGACAGATACGTATGGTGAAGTTCCTTATTTCGAAGCCGGAAAAGGATATAACGGAAATATTTATGCCCCAAAATATGATACGCAGGAAGCTATTTACAATGACCTTCTAAAAGAACTGGATGAAGCCGGAACTGCATTAGATGCCAATAAAGCTTTTGTCGGAAATGCTGATTTGTATTACCAGAGTGATGTTACAAGATGGAAAAAACTGGCCAACTCCCTAATGTTGAGAGTAGCAATGCGTTTGTCTAAAGTAAATCCTGCCAAAGCAAAAGAATACGTAGAAAAAGCAGTTGCAAAAGGCGTTTTTACGTCTAATGATGATAGTCTTGTATTAAAACATGATGCAGGTCCTGCAGGAGTTAAAACAAATCCAATTACCTCTTCATGGGTTCGAAATGACCTGAACGGTGGGGAATCAAATATCAAATTCAGTAAAACTTTTATCGATTTATTGAAAAACACCAACGATCCGCGTTTAAGAATCTATGCCAAACTGGAAGCAACAGGAAACAACAATCCGGCAAGCCAGCAGGGTTTACCAAATGATGCCAAAGAATTTCCGGGCGGGGACAAAAAGCTTTTCTCGGACCCAAATACTTCTACAGTATTGCGTTTAGATGCCCCAACTTTAATCATGTCTTACGCTGAAATAGAGTTTATACTGGCAGAAGCAGTAGTTAGAGGATGGAATGTGGGCGGAACAGCGCAGAAACATTATGAAGACGGAGTAAAAGCGGCTATGGAAGTCCTGACTATTTTCGGAGACAAAGTGCCTGCGGTTACAACTGCGGAATACAATACGTATATTACCACTTATCCTTTTAAAACGGCAGGAACTGATGCTCAGAAAATAGAACAAATTATCACTCAAAAATGGATTGTATTGTTGTTCAATGGTTTTGAAGCCTTTTCAGAATACAGAAGAACAGGTTATCCTGTATTAGTTCCGGTCAATGATCCTACGGGAGAGACCAAAGGAACTATTCCGAGAAGATTGATTTACGATCAGTCGGAGTTGATCACCAACGAAGCCAATTACAAAGCGGCTATACAGCGTCAGGGATTGGATTTGATGACAACCAGAATCTGGTGGGACAAAGTTTAAAATAATTAATTTGGTTGGTTAGTTAAAATAAGTCGGGTAATTTCCTGTTACCCGGCTTATTTTTAATCTTTCTGCTAATCTTGTTAAAATAAGCTCTTATTGTTAAGGTTTAATCTAAAGTTATAATGTCTTTTTTTTCGCAACAGCTGAAAATGGCTTTTGCTGAAAAAGAAGGGATTCTTTTCCGTAGAGGTAAGAAATTATAAACAATAAAGGTTCATTTTTTAATTTTAGTACTCTGTTAGATTTAAAAGTAGCTGATAAAAATTAAATTATGGTACGCATTCCCATAGAATTATGCGCAGTTAAGGAAATGATTTCTGAATATTTTGTTAGTTATTCGTAAACGTAACCTAAAGAGCGGGAATAATGGTGTAGCGCTTTATTCCTTCTCGTACTGCCGCTCATTAAATACAAATAATTAAAACTTAGACATTCCTATTTTATACTAAGTAAAATGAATTATAAAAAAAACGTGTATCGGTTACTCTGCATCGGTCTTTTAAATCTTTCATCAGCAGCTCTTGCTCAGCATATGGATTTAAAGAAAGGCTGGAATTACCGTGAACAGAAAACACAAAAGTGGTATCCGGCCACAGTTCCCGGAGAAATACATACCGATTTACTACACAACAAAGCCATCCCGGATCCATTTTACAGGGACAATGAGAAAAAAGTAGCATGGGTCGAACGTAAAAACTGGGAATATAAAACTACTTTTCAGGTATCGGTGGCAACGCTAAAAAAGAAAAATACAGAATTGGTTTTTGACGGACTGGATACTTATGCCACCGTTTATCTCAATAATCAGCTTGTTTTAAAAGCAGATAACATGTTCCGTCAATGGCGTGCAGATGTCAAAAAAATACTAAAACCAGGCAACAATGATTTAGTTATCGTATTCCAGTCCGCACAAAATGTAGTGGATTCACTGGCCAAAAAAGACCTGCCTTTTATAATTCCCGATAATCCACGCGCGTATGTCCGCAAAGCACAATATCATTTTGGATGGGATTGGGGACCAAAATTCACCACCTGCGGCATTTGGAAAACACCAAGACTGGAAGCCTACGACACAAAAGAAGAAGAGCAGCCCTATGTTCTGAACCGCAAGATAGAATTGGTGCAGCAGCCGGACAGTCTGGGCAGATCTTTTTATTTTAAAATTGACGGCAAGCCGGTATACATGAAAGGAGCCAACTATATTCCTTCAGATGCTTTTCTTTCACGGGTAACCAAAAAAGAATACGAAAAGGTAATTGCTTTAGCCAAAGACGCCAACATGAATATGCTTCGTGTCTGGGGCGGCGGTATTTATGAAGACGATTATTTTTATGATTTATGCGATAAATACGGCATCAATGTCTGGCAGGACTTTATGTTTGCTGGTACGATGGTTCCCGGAGACAAAGCTTTTTTTGACAACGTTAAGGAAGAAGTCAAATATCAGGTAAAACGCCTGCGTCACCATCCCAGTATTGTTTTGTGGTGTGGCAATAACGAAGCCGACGAAGCCTTTAAAAACTGGGGTTGGCAAAAAAGCATGAAAATGTCAAAACAGGATTCCACCCGTTTGTGGAAGGATTACGTGCGTTTATTTCAGGACAGCATTCCAAAATGGGTCAATGAAGTCGATGGTAAGCGTCCCTATATAAGTTCTTCCCCTTTGTTTCACTGGTCTGAAAAAGAAAGTATAAAACAAGGCGACAGTCATTACTGGGGAACCTGGTGGGGATTGGAAGACATTGAAGTCACGCAGAAAAAGACCGGACGTTTCGTGAGCGAATACGGAATGCAGTCCCTGCCCAATTATTCTTCAATCGAAAAATTTACATTGCCCGAAGATCGCTATTTATATTCCGATGTTTTGCAGGCACATCAGAAAGCAGGCAAAGGTTTTTCGAAATTAGAATCCTATTTACACCGTTATTTTATAGATTCCACTAAAATCAAAAAGATGAATGTGGAGGATTACACTTATCTGACCCAGTGTCTGCAGCATTATGCGCTTAAGAATATTATCGGTATTCATCGTTCCAAAGCGCCCTACAATATGGGAACCCTCGTCTGGCAGCTGAACGACTGCTGGCCCGTGGCAAGCTGGAGTGTTACCGATTATGATAACCGCCAGCCCAAAGCAGCCTGGTACGCCATGCGCGAAGCGTACAGAGATGACAAAACACCCGAAATTGATCTGACCCGTCCAAAAGATTTAGTATTGGAAGATCCAAAAATAAGCTGGCAGATAAAAGGAAATAAAGTAATTTTAAAGGCCTTAAAACCTGCCAAATATGTTTGCATTTCAATTAAAGGATATACCGGTAAATGGGGTGATAATTATTTCGATCTGAAAGCAGGAGAAGAAAAGGCAATTTCTTTTGAAGGAAAAATAACAAAGCCTGATATTAAGGTTTTTTCCTTGTATGAGGTTTTGAAGAGGTACTAAGTTGCTAAGGTTCTGAGGTGCTAAGGCTCTGATTTACTAAGGTTCTAAGGTTTTAAGTTGCAAAGGCTCAAAGGGACAAAGGTAAAACTTTGCGAACTCTGCGTTAACCAATGCGAACTTTGCGGTTAATTAAAAAAAAATCCGTGCCAATCAGTATAATCCGTGTCATCCGTGGCCCATCACAAAAGTCAAATAAAAAAAACAAAATAAATGTTTACAAAATATAACAAAATAGCTTTCAGCGGAATTTTAGCGCTAAACCTGTTTTTGGCCAGTCCTGTACTTTCACAGGAAAAGAAGGTAAAACAGAAAAGTGTAGATTATACCCAATACGTAAATCCATTTATCGGATCTGCGGGTCACGGCCACGTATTTGTCGGGGCTAATGTTCCATTTGGAGCCGTTCAGCTTGGGCCTGTCAATGTTTTTGAAGGCTGGGATTGGTGCAGCGGATACAATTATGCCAGCAATACCATCTTAGGTTTTACGCACACCCATTTGAGCGGTACGGGAATCGGAGATTTAAATGATATCCTTTTATTGCCCGTATCCGGAAAAGTAGCCCTTACCAAAGGAACCAAACAAGACATGGCAAACGGTTACGGCTCTTACTTTTCACATCAAAATGAAGTAAGCCAGCCCGGATATTACAGCGTTGTATTAGATAAGTATAAAATCAAGGCAGAATTAACAGCAAGTGAAAGAGTCGGTTTTCATAAATATACTTTTGATGCCGCTGCTGACGCGCATGTTTTGTTAGATCTTGCCGATGGAATAGGATGGGACAAACCCGTAAAAACGTTTATAAAAAAAATAAACGAAACAACCATTGCAGGATACCGATATTCTGCAGGCTGGGCCACCGATCAGCGCATTTATTTTACAATGGAATTCTCCGAACCCATAACAGCTATTGCTTTATATGACAGCATTGCTTCCGTAAAAGGCAATGAAGGCGAAGGTGTGAGAATGAAAGCAGTTTTAGATTTTAAAGCTTTAAAAAACAAACAGGTTTTGGTAAAAGTCGGAATCTCCCCGGTAAGTTCCGAAAATGCTGCCGCCAACATAAAAGCCGAAATTCCGGGCTGGAATTTTGATCAAACCGTAAAAGAAGCCAAGTCAAAATGGAATAAGGAACTCAACAAAATTCAGATAAAAGCAGATGACAAAACAATGAAAGTTTTTTATACTTCCTTGTATCATACCATGTTTGCACCTTCTATTTTTAATGATTACAACGGAGATTACAGAGGAACCGATAAAAAAGTATACGAGAAAGCCGATTTCACCAATTACACCACTTTTTCACTTTGGGATACCTACCGTGGTTTGCATCCTTTGTACACCATTACGCAGCCCGATAAGATTAATGATATTGTGAAATCGTTTTTGGCGATTTACCAGCAGCAGGGCAGATTACCGGTCTGGCATTTAATGGGGAATGAAACCAATACCATGAACGGAAATCACTCCATTGCGGTTATTGCAGATGCCTACCTGAAAGGATATCGGGATTACGATACGGCAGTTGCCTACGAAGCAATCCGAAAAACAGCCATGCAGACCCGCGACGGAATGGATTATGTTCAGAAATTAGAATATATTCCTGCTGATAAAATGTTAGAATCGGTTGGAAATGCCCTTGAATATGCCATCGATGATTACTGTGTGGCCCAAATGGCAAAAGCCTTAAACAAAACAGAAGATTACGCTTATTTTACAAAAAGAGCGAATTTATATAAAATGTATTTCGATAAGGAAACCACATTTATGAGAGGTAAATTAACCAATGGAAACTGGAGAACGCCTTTTAATCCGCTTTCTTCAGCGCACCGTAAAGATGATTATGTAGAAGGAAATGCGTGGCAGTACACCTGGCTGGTGCCTCAGGATCCGTATGGTTTGATCGATTTATTTGGCAGCGAAGATCAATTCTTAGCCAAATTAGATTCTCTTTTCCTCATCACCGATAAAGTAGAAGGCGAAGAAGTTTCTCCCGATATCAGTGGTCTGATCGGACAATATGCGCAGGGAAATGAACCCAATCACCATATTCCGTACTTATACGCTTACGCCGGACAGCCCTGGAAAACCGCCAAACTAATTCGTGAAATTGATGATAAATTTTATACCACAAAACCGGACGGATTATGCGGTAACGAAGATTTAGGACAAATGTCGGCATGGTATGTTTTCTCTTCCATGGGATTCTATTCCGTTAATCCGGCAAACGGAATCTATGTGTTGGGAAGCCCGTTGGTCAATACCGCGACATTCCATCCTGCAGCAGGGATTTCCTTTACATTGAAAGCAATCGATAACAGCAAAACGAACATGTATATTCAAAAAGCAGAGTACAACGGCAAACCCTATACAAAATCCTATATCACACACGATATGATCGTAAAAGGAGGAGAATTGAAATTGTATATGGGCAGCAAGCCTTCTTTGACTTTTGGAGTTAAGAAAGAAGACAGGCCGATTTAGGGAGTTTTTTAGTCACAGTTTACAGTTAGCAGTCACAGTCACAGTTTACAGTTCACATTTAGCAGTTCAGATTTCACAACTCACAACTCATAACTCACAATTAATAAAAACATGAAAATAAAGAGTTTAATTTTTTTAGGATTACTACAATATTGTGTTTTTCTAAACGCGCAGGTTAAAACTTTAGACCCTGTAGAATATGTAAATCCACTGATGGGTACACAATCGCTGCCTAATCTTTCCAACGGAAATACCTATCCGGCGATTTGCAGGCCGTGGGGAATGAATTTCTGGACACCGCAAACCGGAAAAATGGGCGACGGATGGGCGTATACCTATACCGCGGAAAAAATCAGGGGATTCAAACAAACCCATCAGCCATCACCTTGGATGAATGATTACGGCCAGTTTTCGATTATGCCCATTACAGGTAAACTCGCTTTTACAGAAGACGAGCGTGCCAGCTGGTTCAGTCATAAGGCAGAAGTTTCAAAACCGTATTATTATAGTGTTTATCTGGCGGATTACGATGTTACAACAGAAATTACCGCAACAGAAAGAGCAGCACATTTTCAGATTACCTTTCCGGATAACGAAGAATCTTCCATTGTAATTGATGCTTTCAATAAAGGATCTTACATTAAAATTATTCCGTCCGAAAATAAAATTATCGGTTACACCACCCGCAACAGCGGAGGCGTTCCCGAGAATTTCAAGAACTATTTTGTATTGGAGTTCGACAAACCATTTTCAACCCAATCAACCTGGAACGACAAGATTTTAGAAAAAGACAAATTAGAATTAAACGGCATTCACGTGGGTGCGGTAGTAGGTTTTAAAACCAAAAAAGGAGAAAAGGTACATATAAAAACCGCTTCTTCTTTTATCAGTATCGCACAGGCAGAATTAAATTTAAAGAAGGAATTAGGAGCATCGACTTTTGAAGAAACAGTAACAGCATCTAAAAACGAATGGAACAAAGTTTTAGGAAAAATAACCGTAGAAGATACGAATGAAGACCAGTTAAAAACTTTTTATTCCTGTTTGTACCGCACGGTTTGTTTTCCTCAAAAGCAATATGAAATAGATGCAGAGGGAAAAATTGTGCATTATAGTCCGTACAACGGAAAAGTACTGCCGGGTTACATGTTTGCCGGAACCGGTTTTTGGGATACCTTCCGCGCTTTGTATCCTTTGTTGAATTTAGTCTATCCTTCCATAAACAAAGAAATGCAGGAAGGTTTATTAAATGATTATAAAGAAGGTGGTTTTTTACCCGAATGGTCCAGTCCCGGTTTTAGAAATGTCATGGTGGGCAATAATTCAGCTTCCGTAGTTGCCGATGCGTACCTGAAAGGATTAAGGGGTTATGATATCAATACCTTATACGAAGCCCTGTTGCACGGTGCCAATACCGAAGGACCAATGGACGCGGTGGGCAGAAAAGGAGTAAATTATTACAATACTTTAGGCTATGTTCCGTATGATGTGAATATCAACGAAAATGCCGCCAGAACTTTAGAATATGCTTATGATGATTTTACGATTTGGAAATTAGCAAAAGCATTAAATCGTCCGAATAAAGAAATCAAGCTGTTCGAAAAACGAATGATGAATTATAAAAACCTGTACAATCCGGCTATCGGATTAATGAGCGGAAGGAACAAAGACGGAAGTTTTCCGGCCAATTTTAATCCGTTTAAATGGGGAGATGCCTTTACGGAAGGAAACAGCTGGCATTACAGCTGGAGTGTGTTTCATGATGTTCAGGGGCTAATCGGTCTGATGGGAGGGCAAAAAGCATTCACAGCCAAATTAGATGCCGTATTCACCACTCCTCCGGTTTTTGATGATAGTTATTACGGATCCGTAATTCATGAAATCCGTGAAATGCAAATCATGAACATGGGACAATATGCGCACGGCAATCAGCCGATTCAGCACATGATTTACCTGTACAACTACGCAGGAGAACCCTGGAAAACGCAATATTGGTCAAGAGAAGTCATGAATCGACTCTACAAACCCACTCCGGACGGATATTGCGGTGACGAAGACAATGGACAAACCTCGGCCTGGTATATTTTCTCGGCCATGGGATTCTATCCGGTCTGTCCCGGAACCGATCAATATGTTTTGGGTGCCCCGTTATTTAAGAAAACAACCCTGCAGTTGGAAAACGGAAAACAGCTTATTATCAATGCTCCGGACAATTCGGCAATCAACAAATACGTCAACGAATTAAAATGGAATAATACGGCACATACCAAAAATTACATCAATCATTTTGAGGTTTTGGAAGGTGGCGAATTAAAATTTGACATGACCAGTTCCCCTAATTTACAACGCGGTACAGCAGCAGAAGCGTATCCGTATTCTTATTCAACTTCAAAATAAATTATATGCAATCACGTAGAAAATTTATAAAAAATACCGGCATTTTTTCAGCAGGACTATTGGCCATTCAAAGCAATGCTTTCGGATTTAATTCAGATACTTTTCAGTTTCCCTTAAAAGATTTAGTGAGTAAAAGACCGCCGTTGTCCGAACGAAAATTTACAAGTCAGGCCGTAGAAGCCGCAATTGTGCGCATCAAAAAGCAAATTGCCAATCCCGAACTGGCCTGGTTGTTCGAAAATTGTTTCCCCAATACACTGGACACTACAGTCGATTTCGAAATCATTGACGGCAAACCGGATACCTACGTCATTACGGGAGATATAGATGCCATGTGGCTTCGCGACAGTACAGCACAAATCTGGCCTTATATTCCGTTTGTCAAAGAAGATCCTAAACTGGCCGAATTGGTAAAAGGGGTCATAAACCGTCAGGCGAAATGTATCCTCCTGGATCCTTACGCCAATGCATTTTACAAAGATTTTACAAAAGAAAGCGAGTGGAAGCATGACCTGACCAAAATGCAGCCCGGAATCCACGAAAGGAAATGGGAAATTGACAGTTTGTGTTACCCCGTCCGACTGGCACATGGCTATTGGAAAGAAACCGGAGACATCAGTCTGTTCGATGAGCAATGGAAAAAAGCCATGCTGCTCGTGTTACAGACTTTTAAGGAACAGCAAAGACTGGACGGAAAAGGAGGGCCTTACAGCTTTCAGCGTCAGACCGCCTGGGCGACAGACGGAGTGCCTTTAGGTGGCTACGGTTATCCGGTAAAACCATGCGGCTTAATAGTTTCTACTTTCAGACCGAGTGACGACAGTACGTTGTTTGGTTATTTGATTCCGAGTAATATGTTTGCTATCGAAGTACTGGGTTATCTGATTGAAATATTCTCTTTACCGGCTTTAAAAGATAATGATTTGGTAGCCAAAGCCAAAGAATTAAGAGAACAGGTACAAAAAGGCTTAAAAGAAAACGGAATCATAGACCATCCGAAATTCGGAAAAATCATTGCTTTTGAAGTAAACGGCTACGGCAGTTTCCACATGATGGACGATGCCAATGTTCCTTCTTTATTGTCTCTGCCTTATTTAGGCGCAATTGCTCCAAATGACCCGTTGTACCTTAATACCCGTAAAGTGGTACTGTCAGAAAACAATCCTTTTTTCTATAAAGGAAAAGCCGGAGAAGGCGTTGGAGGCCCGCATACGGGAGTAGACACCATCTGGCCGATGAGTATTGTACTGAGAGCCATTACAAGTGTAGATGAAAAAGAAATAAAAGCCTGTATTAGCAATCTGATCAAAACCAATGCTGACACAGGATTCATGCACGAGTCCTTTCATAAAGACGATGTCACCAAATTTACCCGAAAATGGTTTGCCTGGGCCAATACCTTATTCGGCGAAATGATCGTTCACACCAGTATCCAATACCCTCAGATTTTAAAAGACAAGAATATCTAGAATAAGCAAGTTAAACAAGGGAAAATGAATATACCATACGCCGTAGGGCTAGATATAGGAGGTACACATATTACGGCAGCAGTGATCAATATAAAAGAGATGAAAGTTATAGACTTCTCTCTGCACAAAGAATCTTTCGATTCTAATTTACCGGTTGACGAGGTGATGGATATATGGAAAAAAGCAATTGCTACAGCCATAGAAAATTCCAAAGTTACAGCAATGAAAGGTTTGGCGGTATGCATGCCCGGCCCTTTCGATTATCAAAAAGGTATTTGCTGGATAAAAGACCAGTCCAAGTACGAACATTTTTACGGATTGAATATTCGGGACTTACTTTTAGAGCACCTGAATCACTCCACTGATTTCCCGGTACTTTTTGAAAATGATGCCGTTTGTTTTGGCAAAGGTGAAGTTTTTAAAGAGAAAGCGAATCTGGCCAAAAAAGTAATGGCCGTTACCTTAGGAACCGGACTTGGCGCCTGTTTTATTGACAAGGGAGTATCTGTTGCTGAGGGAGAATGCGTACCAACAGACGGAGAAATTTACAACCTTCCTTACAAAGAGGGCATTGCAGAAGACTATGTTTCGGCAAGAGGCCTTTTATCGCATTACCAGGCTTTGAGCGGAACAAACCTTCATAACGGACTGGAGCTTTATAATCGGGCTATTAAAGGTGATGTTATTGCTATAAAAGTATTGGAAGAAATGGGAGAGGATCTGGCAGCAGTTGTAATTCCGTGGCTGGAAAAATTTGGCGCAGATCATTTTATTATCGGAGGAAAAATTGCCAACGCAAGTGCATTTTTTCTGTCTCTTTTCAATAAAAAAATCAAAGAAGCAAATTTGGAAGTCACCGTCTATGTTTCTACAGATAATGAGGCAGCTGCTTTGTTAGGAGCTGCCAGTATGCTTTATAAAGCTTAGATTTTTATAAATTTACGCTGGGAATAAATCTTCAAAAAAGAAAATTGTTTTTAGAATGCGCAAAGATCTAATTGACCTTTGCGTATTTTTTTTAAGAACCTCTTTTTAGAGTCTGTTATGTAGGCAGATTAGCCTGCATGAGTCAGGGAAGAAAAGTGGTGTGAAAGTTAATTTTATTTTCACATTCACAAAGAAAGTGTTTCAATACATCTGTTTCTTTTATTTTGAAACAAAAGTTTTGAAACAAAAGTTGTTTCAAAATATCCATTTTTTTTATTTTGAAACAGAAAGCTTTGCAACAGAATCTATGAAACAGAAAGTGTTGCAAAACTTATTTTATTCTCATTTTCTTTATATTTTTTTCATTCGGAATTAAGAAATGAAAGCAAACAAATAACAAAGTAAGGCTGTAATAAGAGAAATCATAGAATGATTTTTATAAGATGATTGTAAGGTTTTAAGGATGTTCTAATAAAACTTATAATTAATCTGTGCTGCTGCGTAAAAGGAAGACTGAAACTGATATTGGTTTGTACTGCTGAAAAGGCTTTTCAAGGTTCGGTCTGTAAAATAAGCGGGACGCACAGCGCTGATTCCAAGCGTAATCGGAAGTGTAATTTTTTTGCCAATCCTGATTTCCGGCCTCAATCCCGTTACAATATACTGATGCGTAAAGATGACATCTTTTCCTTCTTTTTCAACAAGAGCCATTTGCCCGTTCATGTCCGCAATCAGGCTTAAAATAAAAGACTTGTTGATCTCATATCCGGCCGATGCCTGAAAACCGCTCATAAGGGAAACCTTAAAAATATACCTGCCCGGAGCATTATAATTCAGATACAGGGCAGGAAATAACATAGGATATCCAAACGTATTATTGAAAGCCAGTCCCGCACCGAGATCTAATTTCGAATTCATCTTTTTGATGAAAACGGCACCTGCATTTCCGAGTACGCTTCTGACGCCCATTTTTGAAATTTGTGTCTGGTCGGTATAAATTCCGGCACCTGCAAACAGTAACATATTCCATTTTTTGTTTAACGGACGCATGTTGAACAAAGAAAACTGCGCATTGACAATCTCAGACGGCACCATATTTTGGGTAAAATTTTTATTAGTAAGGACTGCGTAAGAGCCAGAAAGCGCCACACCCCAAACCACAGCTAGACTGTCTTTGTTTATGGTCATCGAAATAGGGATTTTAACATTTGCCTGATACACTGCTGCAGATCCTTTACTGTTTCCGAACTCATTATTGTTTTCATCACCATAGCGGGATGTTCCAAAATGTTCCGCCTGAAGGGTTATTTGTGCTTTTGTTGGTGCAGAGGCAAGCAGTAATACTAGTAAAGTAAACAATGATGTCGTTTTCATATTTTATGTTTTTAAATTTGACAGGGCAAAACTATTCTATCATTCAAAAGCTTTTTCCTGCTTTTGACTAATAGTCGTAATTTGTTGACCAATGGTCCGTGCTACGATCGAAAATAAATTAATTTTGTAATCTCAATTTGTAGCCATGTTTACGATCAAAAAAGCAAACCTTCTTTTCTGGATTTTTTTATTTCTTATTGTTTTATTGCAACTGTCATTGTCCAGCAGTCCAAATTTTACCTTGGGTGTAGCTCTTATTCATGCCGTTGCTATTGTATTAATTTTGCGGGTACACGTCTATTTTCTGAATGTTTTAATCAAGAAATATCTCAAAACGCACGACACGGCCGGATTTATAATTTCGGCTCTATCTATTAGTTTTGCTACATCCATCCTGCTCACTGCGGCAGGTTATTTTATTACAATTGGGCTGTTAGCTGATGCGAATCTGCTGGAAAATGAGCTCATTTCTATGTTTTGTGGTATGTTGCTGGTAAGTATCCTGATTGCGGGAATGAGTTATTCCATTGAATTGTTCAAACAAAATATAGCTTCGGAAAAAAGACATCAGGAATTAAGAAATAGTGTACTGGAAATGGAAATCGATCATTTGAGAACGCAGTTAAGTCCGCATTTTACCTTTAATATTCTCAATAATCTGCAATTTCTGATCCGCAAAGATCAGGATGAAGCACTCGAATTGTTATCCAGATACAGCAAGATTCTGCGTTATTATGTCTACGAATCACAAAATAAATGGATTAAACTGGACGACGAAATTGCTTTCCTTAAACATTATTTTGAATTGGAAAAAGACCGTTCGGGTGAAGACCTTGAAATTTCCTGCCAATGGGATATTCCGGAGAATACACTACTGATCATTCCTTTTCTCTTATCGACATTTGTCGAAAATGCTTTCAAACATGTTTCTTCTTTTAAAGAGAAAAAAAGTTACATACAGCTGCATGTTTTTTTAAAGGATGAAAATCAATTGTTTCTGTACATAAAAAACGCATCAGGACAGCAGGTATCAAATCTGAAAAAGGGAGGAGTTGGTTTAAAATATGTGAAGAAAAGACTGGAGCTTTCGTATAAGGATAATTATGAATTGGAATTGATTCCTGAAGTTGATTCTTACAGTGTGCGTATAAAATTAAACCTTACCAGCGTATGAAATGTATTGTGATTGATGACGAAAGGATTGCCCGGGAAGGTTTAGAGTCCTTTATTAGTGAATTTGATTTTCTAAGCAATGCCGGCGTTTTTTCTAACGCGCATCTTGCCCTTGAAAAACTAAAGACAGAAACCATTGACCTGATTTTTCTGGACATAGAAATGCCCTTGCTCAACGGACTGGAGTTTGCAAAACTCATTACCGATAAACCAGCGATGATTATTTTTACAACTGCCTATTCCGAATATGCATTAAAAGGATATAAAGTAAATGCCGTTGATTATTTACTAAAGCCCATTTTTTTTGATGACTTTAAGTCAGCCGTTTTAAAGGCAAAAAAAATGTATGATTTAATGTATCAGCAGGAGTTAACTTCAAAACCTTTGTTTTTTAAAGAAAACGGTGTAACCATAAAAGTTAGTCCCATACAAATTATGTACATTAAAAGTATGCAGAATTATATCGAAATATATACGGAGAACAATAAAAAAAGTATCATTCATCAGACTTTAAAAAGCATTGCGGATCAACTTCCTGAAGAAAATTTTTTGCAGATTCATCGTTCTTATCTTGTAAATACAAAATACATAACACAGATAGATGGTTTCAGGCTCTGCTTGAAAAATACGGTTTTACCGATTGCAAGAAATCGAAAAAGCAAGGTTATGGAGCGGTTTCTTACTTTATAATAAGAGATGGAGGACGATTAAACGGGTTCGTTAAGCAGCTTTTTTATATAAATCGTCCGGCAAGTTTATTCTTTTGGATTAATGCTTATATTTGAGAATATAATTTAAAAAAGTAATGACAAAACAGAAGCTTTTATACCTGATTTCCTTTATCACCCTTATTGTTATATCCCTTGTAGCCTTTGATGTCAGTACTGATGTTCCTGTTCCGTCCGTCGCTCCCAAAAAAAAGGAAAAGCAGGAAAAGTACCAGCCGGGCGTTGTATTAACGTTTGATGATGATTATGTAGATACCTGGTATCATGCCGAAAAAGAACTGCGTCCCTACAATTGGAAAGCTACTTTTTTTATCTGCAAGTACAGTGCTTTTACGAAAGATCAAAAAGAAAAATTGCATTACCTTCAAAAAATGGGACATGATATAGCCGGACATGGTTACAATCATGAAAACGCGGTAAAATACGTGGCGCAATATGGATTGGATGCTTATGTAAAAAATGAAATCCTTCCGCTTAAGGAAGCCATGCTGAAAGACGGATTCGATATTAAGTCCTTTGCTTATCCCGATGGTGCGAGAAACAGTGCACTCGACAAAAGATTACTGAATTATTTTGATTTTATAAGAGGCACCACCTATGGAGAACTCTATCCGAAAAGCCAGTACTGTTACTATGAGGACAATCGCGTAATTTACGGTTTAGGAATTGATGATGATTACGAACAATTTAATCTCGAGTACTACAAAAGCCTTTTGCTGTATGCCAAAGAACATAACAAAATCGTTATATTTTACGGACATAAAACAGTCGATAACGCAGATGAAAAATTAGAAACTCCTATTGGACTACTAAAGCAGCTTTGTGCCTTTGCAGCAGAAAACAAGCTTAAGTTTTATTCGGTAGATGATTTAAAGAACTTAAAAAATTAGTCGATTTCTCTGAGATAAACTTTAAAAGCCCATTGCTTTTAGATGTTGATTTTTCTGTATTGTAAAGGAGAAAGCTGTTTCAGTTCTTTAAACTTTCGATTGAAATTAGAGATATTATTAAATCCGCATAATTCAGCAATTTCAAGAACAGAAAGCTCTCCATTGCTGGACAGCAGTTTTGCCGCCCGCTCAATCCGGACTTCAATCAGAAACTGAAAAAAGGATTTGTTCGTCCGTACCTTAAAATACCGGCAAAAAGCATTTTTGGTCATGTTCGCTATAGAAGCAATTTCATCAAGGGTAATGTTTTGGTGAAAATTAGTCATTACATATTCAAAAACAGTCTGCATTCTTTTGCCCTCATTGTCGGTTATTTTTTTGTGATACAAATAATTGGACAAGGGCTCATTTTCAGTTGTTGAAAGCCACTTTAAAATATCCAGAAACAAAATAAAACGGGAGCAGCTGTCTGCTTTTTTCAGTTTCTTAAAATATTTGACCACTTTTTTGGGAGCGTTATGAATAATGAATCCGTTTTTACTGCTTTCCAGAAGGGGATAAATGGTTTTGAAAGTAGATAATTCAAAAAAATCTTTTCCAAAAGAAGTAAAGGTAAAAAACAGGGTTCGCATCACAGAAACTTCGTTTTCCCGGATATCACTTCTAAAAACATGGGGCAGGTTGCTTCCGATCACTAAGATATCACCTTCCTGATATTGCGAAATTGTATCGCCGGCAAAAACGGCACCTTCCCCTTTTTCGATAAAACTAATCTGAATTTCTTCGTGCTGATGTAATTTGTCGTAAAAAGATACTTCTATATCTTCCTGATAGATAAGCGGTTCTTCTCCGGATTTTGGAATTTTAAATGGAAAAACTTTCATGGGTTGGTTGGTTAGTTACAACCAAATATATTGTATTTCAGTAATAAAATGATGATATACTAATCTGTTTTTTGTATTTGAAAGTTATACAGGGTAATATAGTATCGTTTTGAGGTAATTTTCTGTGAGACACCTGAGTGGTTTCTCGATAATTTTGGTTTACAATAAAAAGCAACACTATGGGGATTCAATGGAATGGCGTTATGCCGGCAGTTACTACAAAATTTACTGCAGACGATAAGTTAGACTTCAATATGTTTGAGGTCAATATGAAAGCACAATTAGAGGCCGGAGTATCCGGAATTATTCTGGGAGGAACATTAGGGGAAGCCAGTACACTTTTGGAAGAAGAAAAAAGAGAATTGGTCAAACATACGGTTTCGCTCACGAATAATAAAGTTCCTGTGATTATGAATATTGCAGAACAAACCACAAGAGGGGCAATCTTAGCCGCCAACAAAGCCGAAGAAGACGGTGCCAGAGGATTAATGATGTTACCCCCGATGCGCTATAAAGCTTCCGATTACGAAACGGTAGTTTATTTTTCAGAAGTAGCCCGAAATACGTCGCTTCCGATTATGGTCTACAATAATCCGGTTGATTACAAAATTGAAGTAACCTTAGACATGTTTGAGGAATTGTTAAAATACGATAACATTCAGGCCGTAAAAGAATCCACCAGAGATATTTCGAACGTGACCAGAATGATCAATCGTTTTGGGGACCGTTTAAAAATATTATCAGGCGTAGATACCCTGGCTTTAGAAAGTATATTAATGGGTTCAGACGGATGGGTTTCCGGTTTGGTGTGTGCTTTTCCGGCAGAAACCGTGGCCATTTTCAAGCTGGCAAAAGCAGGAAGAATCGACGAAGCTTTGGCCATTTACAGATGGTTTTTGCCGTTGCTGGAACTGGATATTAATTCTTTTCTGGTACAAAACATCAAATTAGCCGAAGTGGCCACCGGAATCGGAAGCGAGTATGTTCGCGCTCCGAGACTGCCGCTTCAGGGTAGTGAACGGGAAAAAGTGCAGGCCATTATAGCCGAAGGACTGCGCAACAGACCAACATTACCGGATTATAAAAATCTATAATAATACATTCATCGGACTGGCTTTGCCTGTTTTTAAACGGCAGAGTATGCATTACTAATACAACAACTATGATTACAGGAAAAAATTATATAGGAAGTCAGCTTAAAGCAGCCGGAACCATCACCTTAAAAACGTTTAATCCGCTTTTAAATACCGAAAATCCGTGGGTTTTTACAGAAGCAACTGAGGAAGAAATAGAAGAGGCGGTTGCTTTAGCCAGTCAGGCATTTGTACGTTATAAAAAATGTTCCGGATTAGAAAAGGCTGCATTTTTAAATGCCATTGCCGAGGAAATTCTGGTATTAGGAGATGAATTGTTAGTTCAATATTGTAGCGAATCCGGTTTCCCAAAGGGCCGCGCAGAAGGGGAGCGGGGCAGGATGATAGGACAGCTGCGTTCATTTGCTGAAATGCTTATCGAGGGAAGCTGGGTTCAGGCTACAATAGATACTGCCGTACCGGAGCGGCAGCCTGCTCCAAAAGAAGATTTACGTAAGATGCTGGTACCGTTAGGACCTGTTGTCGTTTTTGGGTCCAGTAATTTTCCTTTTGCCTTTTCAACCGCCGGAGGAGATACGGCTTCAGCTTTGGCTGCAGGTTGTCCTGTTATTGTAAAAAGCCATTCGATGCATATCGGAACTGGTGAACTGGTGGCCTCGGCCATTATAAAAGCCGCACAAAAAACAAATATGCCCGAAGGCGTCTTTTCAAATCTTGCAGGGGGAGGAAGAACGCTGGGTGCCAGTCTGGTCAAACATCCCTTAGTAAAAGCGGTAGGTTTTACAGGCAGTATCAGCGGAGGAAGGGCTTTATGTGACCTAGCAGCACTGCGTCCTGAACCAATCCCGGTTTTCGCCGAAATGGGAAGTGTAAACCCGGTTGTTCTGCTGCCCGATGCCTTGAAAGAAAACAGTCAAAAATGGGCGAATGCTTATGCAGGTTCGATTACTTTGGGTGCAGGTCAGTTTTGTACCAATCCCGGTTTATTATTAGCGGTAAAAGGAGCTGCCTTAAATGAGTTTGCGGAAGAATTAACCACAGCAATCGAAAACACTCAGCCTTCCTGTATGCTGCATGCTTCCATGCAGGCTGATTTTGAAAGCGGCATCCTAAAAAGGGAAGCACAAAAAGGAGTTTCGAAAGTAGCGCAATTTAAAGGAGAAGTGCCACCCAACCATGGAAGAGCGACTATTCTGAAAGTGAGTGGGGAAGAATTCCTGAAAAATAAAGTATTAAGCCAGGAGGTTTTTGGCCCATTTTCAATCCTAGTAGAATGTGATAATGAGACCGAATTACTACAAATAATTAATACCTTGGAAGGACAATTAACCGGAACCATTATCGGTGCCGAAAATGAATTGCAATACCATCAGGACATTATTTTTGCTTTGCAGAATCGGGTAGGACGGTTGATTTTTAATGGCGTTCCAACCGGTGTAGAGGTATGCGCTTCTATGTTACATGGCGGCCCCTATCCGGCATCATCAGATTCGAGATTTACTGCGGTGGGAACACACGCCGTTTACAGATGGGTGCGTCCGCTGAGTTATCAGAACTGGCCGGATGATTTGCTGCCAGCTGAATTGCAAAATGAAAATCCGCTGGAAATTCTGCGTACAATAGATCATAAACTAACACTATCCAAAATATAAAATGCTAAAGAAAACTTTTTTTTGTGTAGACGCACACACCTGCGGAAATCCCGTAAGAGTGGTTGCCGGAGGAGGGCCCAATTTGCTGGGCGATTCTATGAGTGCAAAACGCCAGCATTTCCTGAAAGAATTTGACTGGATCAGAAAAGGGCTTATGTTCGAACCTCGCGGCCATGACATGATGAGTGGCAGTATCTTGTATCCGCCCAGTAATCCGGACAATGATTTTGGGATTTTATTCATCGAAACTTCTGGCTGTCTGCCGATGTGCGGTCACGGAACAATCGGCACCATAACCATTGCAATCGAAGAAGGACTCGTTATTCCTAAAACGCCCGGTAAAATCAAAATGGAAGCTCCGGCTGGTTTAGTACAAATTGAGTATCAGCAGACAGGCGCTAAAGTCGATTGGGTACGTCTGACCAACGTCAAATCTTATCTGGCGGCAGAAGGATTAACCATTCAGTGCCCGGAACTCGGAGAAATCATTTTTGATGTGGCGTACGGAGGAAATTATTACGCCATTGTAGATCCGCAGGATCATTTTTCCGGTGTTCAGGATTTCACCGCAGGTAAAATTATTCAGTACAGTCAGGAATTACGCAACCGGATCAATGAGGAATATCCCAATTATTTTATTCATCCTGAAAATAATACGATCAGGGATGTGACCCATATGTTATGGACGGGACAGCCTATTGATCCGAAATCATCTGGCAGGAATGCTGTTTTTTATGGAGACAAAGCCATAGACCGTTCGCCTTGCGGTACAGGAACTTCTGCAAGAATGGCGCAATTGCATGCAAAAGGAAAGCTGAAAGCAGGAGAGGAATTTATTCACGAAAGTTATATCGGAAGTAAATTTATTGGAAAAGTAGTCGAAGAAACAAGTATCGGAGACATTCCGGCCATTGTTCCCAGTATTCAGGGCTGGGCAAAAGTATATGGCTACAACAACATCATTATTGATGAAAGTGATGATCCTTACGCATTTGGATTTCAGGTACTTTAAAATTCGAAAAAATAGTTGGCGATTGATAAAGGTGGTAAGTCTTGTCAATAAACTTTTAATTAATTAAAAATGTATGAAAAAAGTAGGGATTGTTGGCGGTGGAATTATTGGCTTGTGTTCTGCTTATTATCTGGCCAAAGAAGGTTACGAAGTAAGTGTTTTCGATGAATCGGCTATGGATAACGGCTGTTCGTACGGAAATGCCGGAATGATTGTACCTTCACATATTATACCTTTGGCACAACCCGGAATGATCGCGCAGGGCATGAGATGGATGTTTGACAGCCAGAGTCCGTTTTATGTAAAACCGCGTCTCAATACCGATTTATTAAAATGGGGCTGGCAATTTTATAAACACGCCAACAGAAATCACGTCGAGAAAGCAATGCCGGCTTTACGTAATCTTTCTATGTTGAGTAAAGAGTTATATCAGGATTTTGCAAAAGAAAACAATTCCTTTTTTTACGAGGAAAAAGGACTTTTAATGCTTTATAAAAGTGATAAGGTAGCAGAAGAAATGTATCACGAAGGCAAAGAAGCAGAACGATTGGGTCTTGAAGTCGATTATCTTTCTAAAACAGCCGTTGCGGCTTTGGAAACAGGAACCAAAACCGATGTTATTGGCGGCGTTCATTATAAAAGTGATGCCCATTTGTACCCGCAAAAATTCATGAAGTTTATCAAAGAAGAATTAATTCGTTTAAAAGTGGAAATCCATTCCTGTACTACGGTTAAGGATTTTCATTTCGAAGGAAATAAAATTGCTAAAATAGCAACGGATAAGGGCACTTTTGCAACCGATGAAGTAGTATTGGCGGCGGGTTCGTGGAGTCCTTCATTAGCAAAAAAACTAAATATCTCCCTCTCGATTTTACCCGGAAAAGGGTATAGTTTTACACTAAAAAACAAAAATCAAAAGCCGGCAATTCCATCGATTTTATGCGAAGGAAAAGTAGCGGTAACACCTATGAATAATGACATTCGTTTTGGCGGAACTATGGAAATAACGCATACCGCAGATACCAAAATAAATACAAACAGGCTTCAGGGAATCGTAACTACCATTAATGATTTTTATCCCGAAATGCAGATTGAAATGCCAAAAACAGCAGATACCTGGTTCGGATTCAGGCCTTGTACACCATCCGGAATGCCGATTATTACAAGAGATAAAAAAATTGTAAATTTGACACTGGCTACAGGACATGCCATGATGGGAGTAAGTCTGGCACCGGCAACCGGTAAAATTGTAACGGAGATTATCGCTGGTAAAACAACTACTTCTGTAGATACAAAAATGTTTCAACTGTAATTAAGAATAAAAACCACTACTATGAAAAAGTATTTACTACTGTTACTCTTTGTTTGTTCCTCTGTTTTTGCGCAGCATGATATCGACATCAATAGTCTGAACTGGTTACCCGATTCTCATTCGTTTTGGGTCAATAAAAGTAACACTATAGAAGTGTATGATGTGGACAAATTAGACAAGCACACCACAATTCTGACGCAGCAGCAGTTGTCTGAATCCGGCTTTAACGGAGAAATTGAAGATTTGGTCTGGAATACCAATAAAACAAAAGTACTGTTGTATACGAATTCAAAAAAAGTTTGGAGAGCCAATACAAAAGGAGATTACTGGTTTTTTGATTTAGCAACGGGAAAAGGAAAACAATTAGGAAAAAACCTGGATGCGTCTTCATTGATGTTTGCGAAATTTTCAGGGGATAGTGAAAATGTAGCCTATGTTTCCAATCATAACATTTACCTTGAAAATGTAAAGACGGGAAAAATAACACCGCTGACCACAGATGGAACCGATAAAATTATCAACGGAACATTTGACTGGGTGTATGAAGAAGAACTGGCAGCCCGAGACGGATTCAGATGGAGCCCTGACGGCAAGAGTATTGCTTTCTGGCGCGTAGATGCATCGGAAACCAAATTTCATTTCATGATTAACAATACCGATTCTTTGTATCCGGTTGTCGTTCCTGTTGAATATCCAAAAGCAGGTGAGAAACCTTCGTCGGTTAAAATCGGAGTAATTGATATCACTTCCTTACAGACCAATTGGCTGAATATTCCCGGCGAACCGGATAATAATTATTTAGTGCGAATGAAATGGCTGACGAACCAATCGGTCATGGTGATTCAGTTAAACCGCAATCAAAATCAGGTTACTTTTTACAATTGCGATACCAAATCAGGTGCCGCTAAGGTGATTTATAAAGAAGAATCTGCAGCATGGATCGATGTTTTTGATATTTCCTCCGGTCAATACGATGGCTTCCCTTGTCATTTTGTAGAGAATGGAAAAGCCTTTTTATGGAGTTCTGATGCAGATGGCTGGATGCATATTTATAAAATCAGCAGTGATGGTAAATCAAAAGAATTAATAACGACCGCTTATTTTGATGCTTATTTTCAGGCCTACAACGATAAGACCAAAACAATTTATTTTAAGGCAAGTCCAACAGATGCGACACAACGTTATTTGTACGAAACCAATCTAAATTCAAAAAAGACCAAAAAAGTAACGCCGGATCTGTTTGACGGTACCAACGAATATAGTTTCTCCACAGATGCGATGTATGCAAAACACACCAATTCCAATATCAACAGAGACTACAATACACGATTAATTGCATTAGCCGGACATAAAAAAATACTACCGCAGGAAGCCGATTCCTTTCAGGCACCTCAGCGTGATTACACTATGGAGAAATTCAAAGTAACCACAGTAGACGGAATAGAGATGGATGGAATAATGGCGAAACCATTGGATTTTGATCCTTCAAAAAAATATCCGGTATTCTTTTATGTGTATGGAGAACCAATGGCATCCGTTGCCAATGACACACCTTATTTTTACCCGTTTATTGGCCAGGTAATTCCGGAAGGATATATCGGAATAGCAATGGATAACAGAGGAACCCCTGTAATGAAAGGAACGAAATGGAGAAAGTCAATTTATAAAAACATCGGAATTATAAACACCCGTGATCAGGCCATGGCAGCCAAAGAAATTCTAAAATGGAAATTCGTGGATTCCGACCGAATAGCCGTTCACGGCTGGAGCGGCGGCGGAGCTGTAACTTTGAATCTGATGTTTCAGTATCCTGATATCTACAAAACAGGTATCGCAATTTCAGCCGTTACAGACCAGCATTTTTACGATAATATTTATACCGAACGTTATATGGGTATTCCGAGTGAGAATGAAGCTACTTATATTCAGGCCTCTCCTGTAACCCATGCCAAAAACTTAAAAGGAAACCTGTTGTACATTCACGGTACAGGCGATGACAACGTACATTATAAAAATGCCGAGGTACTGATAAACGAATTGATTAAATACGATAAAATGTTCGACCTGATGATTTACCCGAACCGCTCGCACAGTATTTACGAAGGCGAAGGAACGAGTAAGCATTTACTGGATACCTTTGTGAGGTTTATTGAAAAGAATTGTCCTGCCGGAGGGAAGTAGTTTTTTAGTCGCAGTCTCAGTCTTCAGTTTTCAGTGTCACTCTGAGCGAAGTCGAAACGCGTTTCTACTGTAAAGTTTAGGTAAAACTGCGACTGCGACTGTTCTTACAACTGCGACTTTCCTCGCGACTGAAGACTAAAAAAGCTAATTATATACCAATTCTTACTAAAATAGTATCAGAAAGAAAGAATCTGTAGGGTTAAATTTGGTTATTACTAATTAAAACCAAAAAACCATGAAATTAAAACTACTACTGTTCTTTCTGATTTTCAGCGTATTGAAAGTTAGTGCTCAGGGCTTGCCTTGTCGGACAACCGAAGAAAATGCCAAAGTGTACCGGAATAATCCGGCTTCGCTTCAGGAGAAAAAAGACTTTGATGTCTTTAGCAAAAAGTTTGCTTTACAGCGAAAAAACAAAACCTCGAAAGAAGCCGCTGTTACCTATACCATTCCGGTGGTATTCCATATTTATGGAGACGTTCAAAGCGGTAAAACCGTTACCTATGAAAAAATTGTAAATCATCTGGCACAACTCAACGATGATTTCAACGGAAGAAATGCCGATTTTCAGACTGTCGAATCTTTTTTTCAGCCCCGAAGAGGAACTATAAATGTGGAATTCAAACTGGCGAAAAAAGATCCTAATGGAGGCTGTACTTCAGGGGTTATCTTTCATCCCGCCAAAAACGGTTACGGAAACGGCGGGGGGTATGATGATCAGATTGCAGCCGATGCCTGGGACAATACCAAATACATGAATGTTTACATTCAGAATGATTTGTATAATGACGGGGCAACGAACAACTCCGGAGTGGCCTGGTATCCCAATTCCGATATGACGGCAAGCAATACGGCCCGTGTGGTGTTTAATGGAGCTTATCTTTATGACAACTCCTATAGCAAGGAATTCTCCGCAACCTTAACGCATGAGTTTGGTCACTTTCTAAATTTAATTCACACTTTTGAAGGAGGCTGCTCCGGAACCGATGAAGTTGATGATACTCCGGCAGAAGACGCAAAGCATACTTTGGCTTGTACACCCGGTACTAATTGTAGCGGAGATAAAGTGAATTTTGAAAATTATATGGGATATAATGGCGCTCAGGGCTGTTATAAAATGTATACCCAGGGTCAGATCAGCAGAATGCTCGCTGCTTTAGAGCACCCCGCCCGTAAATCGTTATGGCAGGCTCAAAATCTGATCGATACGGGTGTAAACTTAACAGGAAGTGCTTTGCTGGCTTCGGTAACATCCTTTAAAGAAGCATTGATTAATGATGGTTCTTTTAGTACTTCATCAACAGTGACTTTAAGCGGTACCAAAAATTTTGTACTTAGTTCCGGAACACTCACTTCAGGGACACATTTCACCCATACTTTTCCGGCAGGAATAACACCTGTTCTGACCGTAAATTCAAACAAGCAGATTACGATAACCCTTACGGGAAAAGCAACCAGTCATGCTTTGGCAAATAATGCTTCAGGCGGAATTACTTTTTTACCGGCCGCTTTTGTAGGCGGAATTGCTGATTTATCCTGTACGGCATTGTTCTTTAATTTTAGATTTTCAGATCCGTACGGAATCTTTTTTGTCGATATGCCGGATGTTACCGTTTCATCGGATCTGACATGGAAATACTTTGAAATTGCCAAAGGAGACGATCCTGCCTTTGGAGGCTGGAGATTTGATGCCAATGCTTTGAAAATCGAAACCTATGCTAAAAGAATGGTATGCGAAAACGGTACTAAAAACATCGCATTACTGGCATCCAATACAGCCGTTGGACCTGTAAGCAATATGACTGTGCCGGGAGCATTCCCTAATCAGCTGGATCTGCGAACAGCAACTTACACTGCATGGGACGGAAAAACCGGTTATGCAGGTTTTGATTATCTAATTGATGGTTTAACGTGTTACGGCTGGTTTAAAATTACCGTCAATGCCAACGGAGATGGATATACGATCTCTGAATACGCCTATAACACCCAGCCGAATACTCCGATTTATACCGGAATGACCGCTAAAACGGCTGTAGTTTTATCCGAAGGAACCTTATATGAATCGGAAGCAAATGATGGTAATATAACCACAAGCACTACAATTACCTTGTCCACCAATAATGGAACATTTACCAAAAGTAGTGGAACCTGGACCGAAGGAACACATTATACCATAATGGGAGTTCCGGCGGGCTTAACAGCGACTCTTAGCCTTCAGGGTACTACTAAAACAGTCGTTACTTTTACCGGAAAGGCCAATGCCCACCTTCCTGCTAACGACGCGGCTGTTGTGATTACTTTTAAAGATGCTGCCATTACAGGCGGAATTGCGACGCTGGACAATGCTTCCAAAACAATCAGTCTGAAATTTGACGCGCCATATGGTATATTTTATGTCAACAATACCGATTATGTGGCATCGGCAGCAGCCACCTGGCAATTTTTCAGCTTAGGAATAGGCGATAATACAGACTACGGTGCATGGCAATTTGCAGCAGCTGCTTTGAAAATGGAAACCTATGGCAAAAGATTAGTTGGGGAAACAGGTACCAGAAACATTTCATTTATCCCTGAAGGAACTATTATCGGAGCATCCAATACTTTTGTTGTACCCGGAAGTGCCTATCCGGATCAATTGGATTTAAGAACTCCCGCTTATACAGCCTGGGATAATAAAACAGGATACGTCGGTTTTGAATATAAAAGCAGAGGACGTACTTGTTACGGATGGATGCACGTAAAAGTAGAAGCTGGCGGAACAGGATATACCGTTTTGGATTTTGGCTATAACACCAAACCCAACGAATCCATAAAAGCAGGAATACAAAACACAACTACCGTTCCGCCACCTTCCAATTTAACAGCAACGGCAGCAAATTTAGAAGTGCAGCTCAGCTGGGTGAACAATGCTACCACTGCCACCAATATAATAATAGAAAGAGCCGGATCAGATGCTGTTTTTGCCGAAATTGCGACTTTAGCCCCTACGGCAACTACGTATACGAATTCCGCTTTAACGGCAGGCAGTACCTACCAATATAAGATCAGGGCAAAAGCGGCAGCTGTTTATTCAGAGTATTCAAATGTAGTTTCGGTTACTATTCCAAATACACCTTTGTGTACCGTTCAGACCGCAAACGGTTATGAGTTTATTAATGCGGTAACGGTAGGAAGTTTTACCCATACTTCCGGAAAAGATACCTCCGGTTATACCGATTATACTTCAAAAGTAATTACACTGACTCCGAATACCAGTATAAATATCAGTTTAGTTCCCGGTTTTACGGGCTCTTCCTATACGGAATACTGGGGCGTTTGGATTGATTATAACAAAAACAATCAGTTTGAAGCATCAGAAAAAGTGATTGACGGACTCTCCTCAAAAACGACAGTGACAGGAAGTTTTACGCCAATTACCTTTACCGGAACAACCCGTATGCGTGTTGTAATGAAATACAATGCAAATCCAACAACAGCCTGCGGTAATCTGGGAGATGGAGAAGTTGAAGATTATACGGTTACAGCAGGGGTAACAAATCCTGTAACTTTGCCAACACCAATCAATCTTTCCAATGCAGGGGTTTATGCATCAGGCTTTTATGCTTCCTGGGCGACCATGCCTGAAGCGGCATCCTATGAAGTACAATTAAATACTTCAGGCTGGACAACAGTCGGGAGTTCGGTAACTTATTATTTATGGATTCCGAAACAGGGTACTCAAACCATCTACGAGTTCAGGGTAAGAGCCAAAAACGGAACAGCAGTAAGTGAATGGAGCACTTCCCATACCATCGATCTGCAGTCCGGTAATCTGGGACTATCAGCAATAGATGAAGTCAAATCATTTGCCATGTATCCAAATCCGGCTTCTGACATAGTTCATTTTAATTTTGGCAATCTCGATACTTCCAAAGTCAAAATAACGATTTACGACAGTACAGGCAATCTGGTTGGCGCAGCGCACAATACCGCTTCCTTCTCTGTAAATTCCCTAAGAAAAGGAGTCTATATGGTAATTGCCACAGACGGAAACTTTACAGAAAAGAAAAAATTATTGGTAGAATAAAAGTTGGTTAGGTTAAAGTAAAAAGAGACTGTTCCACAAGTTGGGCGGTCTCTTTTTCAGTTTTCAGGTTTCAGTTTTCAGTCACAGTCACAGTTTTCAGTCGCAAATTACGCAACAGTTTAAACCTGAAACCTGAAACTACAAACCAAACGGGTTATCAATACTCTCCATAGGAGTTGTAAACCACTTCGGTCCGGAAGCGGTCATATAAAAATGATCCTCATGACGAATTCCGAATTGTCCAGGAATACAGATCATGGGTTCATTACTAACCACCATTCCTTCTTCTAAAAGGGTTGGATTACCTCTTACTAAATACGGGTATTCGTGAATGTCCAGTCCGGTGCCATGTCCTACACGATGCGGTAAGCCCGGAATTTCATAATCACCGCTTAATCCCGCTTCGGCCAGTACTTTTCGGGCGGCATCATCTACAGAACCACAGGTAGCACCAATTTGAGCGGCATCAAAAGCAGCTTTTTGCGTTGCTTTTTCTAAGTTCCATATTTTTCTGTGTGCCTCGGTTGGTTTGCCATACACATACGTTCGTGTGATATCAGACAAATAGCCTTCTAAACGGCAGCCGGTATCAATTAAAACAATATCGTTGTCCTTTAAATCCTGCGGAGCAGTAACACCATGAGGATATTGTGAATCTTCTCCAAAAAGTACAATACAGAAATAAGAACCGGAAGGTATTCCGGCTTTGATATGGGCTTTGTTGATAAAATCAGTAACCGTTTTTACTGCAATACCCGGATATAAAATGCGTGCAGCGGCTTTTTGAACCACCATTGTAATCTCTTTTGCCTGTTGAATGATGGCAATTTCAGCTGCGGATTTATGCATTCTGCAGCCCGCAGTTATGGGTTGTGCGTTTATAAAACTATAATTCGGATTGGTTTTGACCACATTATCGGCTAAAAAGTAAGCCGCTGATTCGTCTAAAGCAATCGTTCCGTTATGAATGTTTTTACTTTCTAAAATAGCTCCAAACAACTCATACGGATTCTCATGTTCTTCCCAGAAATTGAGATGTCCTTCCACTTGCAGGAAGGTTTTAAATGTACCTTCTTCAAATTTGGGAACAATATATTCGATGCTTTCATCTTCAAAAAGCAGGGCTCCAACCATTCGTTCCGACGGATTCCATTTGGTTCCCGTAAAATAATACAGGTTGGTTCCGGCATTGACGTAGATAGCTTTGCAGTTTTGCTTTTTCAGAAAGACTGTTGCTTTTTGAATGCGCAACTGATATTCAGCCAATGCAATAGGCTGTACATCAAGTGTCATATTTTGTATTTTCTCTAATTCTATACTTGCGGTTGAACCGCCAACTCCAATTGTCATTTGCTTCTTTTTTAAGTTGTTTATATCTGCTTTGATTGTTTAGTGATAATTTTATAAATCAGTTTAGGTCAAAATTAAGCCATTATTTCGGGATTGTTCTATTTTCACTTAAACCAGTTAAAATACTATAATTTACAGGTAATATACTATAAAGTCAGGTGCTGAAGTGCTTCGTTTTTAAAAGTTCAACTGAACGTTATATAACGGGGCAGATCAAAATATTTATTCCGTTTTCGTTTTGAAAATTTATTTTTTGTACTTGGTTTCTTTCTTTTATTAACCTATGTGCCCAAAAAATAATACAGCAGTATCGATTTTATTACCTATTTTTGTTTAGACCAATTCTAAATAAAGATTAATAATGAAAAACTTCCTTATCGCTGATTCTGAAAACCTACACATAATCGGGCTGAGATATACACTGAAAAAAATTGTAAAAAAAGCAAGTTTAACCATTGTAAATTCTAAAGATGAGTTACTTAATCATTTTGAGAAAAACAACGTAGAGTATCTTATCATAGATCCCAACAATATTTTTTTATTCTACGAAGATGACTTCAAGCAACTGCGAATGACTTTCCCGGATTGTAAAATCATCATTTTATCGTATTTTAAAAACAAACAAACCGTCAATAGTTTCTTACAGGACGGAATTGACGGTTTTATTTGCAAAGATTGTCAGGAACAGACCATTTTTGATGCCTTGTACAAAATTGAAAACGGAGAACGCTACTTCTGTCCAAAAACACTAAACGGACTGATGGACGTATTCACTTTACCCAGTTCAGATGCCAGCCAAAAACTTACTTTCAGGGAGTATGAAATTTTAAAACAGATTGCAAAGGGTAATGATGGAAAAAGTATCGCCTCTCATCTTTTTATCAGTATTCATACTTTTAGAACACATCGGAAAAACATCATGAAAAAAACAGGCAAGCATACCACGCCGGAGCTTATATTATATGCCATTGAGAAAAAAATGATTTAATTTTCGTTCAAATAATTATAAATATACTAGTTATTTCCTACTATAGATGTAGTACGTCTTATACCTCTTTTGTACAATTCTATTTACTACTGCTGTAGTATTGACTTTATTTTGTATCGAATTTACTTTTGCTGATGACTATTATTCAGAATCAATCTAAATAAATTAAGCAAATGGAAGCAAAGGAACAGATAAGAACAATTCAATTAAAGAGCGTATTAGAAACAGATCATCACAAGCATATCTTTTCTAATAATAAAAAGTCAGTCTCTCTTTATAAAAAGAGCATGAAAAAAGCAATTAAGCTAATTGCCAATCATTTAGAAAACAGAGATACGCCTTTTACAGGTACAAGTATTACTACAATCAAAGAAAAAATAGATGCAATAGCCCTTGAAGATAATTATGGAGGAAAGAGTTTAGAGTATGTTTTAGACGAATTAAAAGACATTTATCTGAATGATTGCATCCATTTTCATGATCCAAAATATATTGCGCATCTCAATTGTCCGATTTTAACGCCTACATTGGTGGCGGAAGCGTTTATCTCTTCGTTAAATTCCTCAATGGATACCTGGGATCAGAGTACCGGAGCCACTTTTATAGAGTTGAAACTGGTAGAATGGACCATTGAAAAATTAGGTTATCCGCAAAGAGCCGACGGAATTTTTACCAGTGGCGGAACACAATCTAATATGATGGGACTGCTCCTCGCACGCGATCATTATATAAAAACACATTACGATATTGATCCAAAAATGGACGGGCTTCCGGCGGATGCCTCAAAGTTCAGGGTTTTATGTTCTGAAGTAAGTCATTTTAGCTTAAAAAAGAACTTAAGCCTATTGGGGTTAGGTCAGAATGCCGTAGTTCCCGTCGCTGTTGATTCGGATTTTAAAATGAATGTCCACGCACTGAAAAAAGTAATCCAGCAGCAGAAAGATTTAGGAAATATTCCGATTGCCGTTGTCGGTACAGCGGGAACGACAGATTTTGGTTCGATAGATCCCTTAACTGAAATCGCTGCAATAGCAGCAGAAAACAAATTATGGTTTCACGTAGATGCCGCTTATGGAGGAGGATTACTGATCAGTGAAAAGCATCAGAATAAATTAGCCGGAATCGAACTTTCAGATTCCGTGACCATCGATTATCATAAAACCTTTTATCAGCCGGTAAGTTCCAGCGGCTTTTTTATGAGAGACAAATCGTATGTCGAATATATCAAATACCACGCAGATTACCTGAACTCCAAAGAACAGGAAGACGAGGGAATTCCGAACATGGTCAAAAAATCCATCCAGACCACCCGCAGGTTCGATGCCCTGAAATTATGGTTCACCTTAAGAATCATTGGTACGAAAGGACTGAGCACCTACATGGAAAAAGCCATCGACAATGCCCTGTTTACGGCAAATTTACTGAGAAACAGAAACGATTTCGAACTGATACATCATCCGGAAATCAGCACCATCGTATTTCGTTACACGCCCTGGAAAGCAGATGAAAGATCTTTCTGCGGCCTAAACAGTTACATTAGAAAAGCCATTTTTAACGAAGGGAAAGCCATTATAACCAGCACCAAAGTCTACAACGAAGTATTCCTGAAATTCACCTTGCTAAACCCGCTTACCACTCCTGCCGATATCGAAGAAATTATCGCTTTAATCGTTGCTCACGGTCAGGAATATTCATTGATAAATTAATACCCATTATGGAAAATAAAATATACGACTTTATAGCTGTTGGTGTTGGACCTTTTAACCTGAGTTTAGCCTGCCTGACCGCACCCATTGAGAACCTTGACGGTTTATTCTTTGACAAAAATGATTCTTTCAACTGGCATCCGGGAATGCTTTTGCAGGATACCACACTGCAGATTCCATTTCTGGCGGATCTGGTGACACTTGCCGACCCGACAAGTCCGTTTAGCTTTCTGAATTACATCAAAGAACAAGGCAAAATGTACTCGTTTTACATTCGTGAAAACTTTTTATTATTAAGAAACGAATACAATCAGTATTGCCAGTGGGCGATTAAAAAATTACCGAATGTCTTTTTCAATACCGAAGTTTCCACTATCGAATACGATGAAAATCAGTCGATTTATATTGTAAAAACAGTTTGTACCAAAACGAATGCGGTTACCTTTTACCAAACCAGAAAACTGGTGTTAGGAACAGGAACAGCACCTCATATCCCGAAATCCTGCAAAGCCCTTAAAGGAAAAGCAGTGCATTCTTCCGGCTATATTCAGAATAAAGCAGCGCTTCAGCAACAAAAATCAATCACCGTATTGGGGAGCGGACAAAGTGCTGCCGAAGTATTTAATGATTTATTGCAGGAGATAGATGTTTACGGTTATCAGCTGAACTGGATTACGCGTTCGTCCCGTTTTTTCCCAATGGATTACAGCAAACTTACCTTAGAAATGACGTCTCCGGAATATGTAGATTATTTCTACAGCCTTCCTCCCCAAAAAAGAGATTACCTGCTCAAAGATCAGAAACTGCTTTACAAAGGAATCAATAAAGATTTGATCGGAACCATTTTCGACACCATTTACACTAAAAAAGTAGTGACGGAAATAGATGTGAATTTAAGAACCAATGCAGCTTGTATAAAAGCTGATTATAATGAGGATAAGAAGTCTTTTGAATTGGAACTGAATCAGGTAGAGCAGGATAAAAAATACCGTCATACTACTGATGCATTGGTTTTGGCAACAGGGTATAGCTATCAACTGCCTCGTTTTATAGAAGGAATTTCAGCGAGAATCCAATGGGATGAAAAAGGACGTTTTGATGCCAACAGGAATTATAGCATTGACAAAAACGGAGGCGAAATTTTTGTTCAGAATGCCGAATTGCACACGCACGGATTTGTAACACCGGATTTAGGAATGGCCTGTTATCGCAATTCCTATATCATTAGAGAAATTACCGGTGTTGAATATTATCAGGTAGAAACCAAAATTGCTTTTCAGGAATTTGGGGTTGCCGTATCTGAGACTATTGAATCGAATGTATTTGAAGAAATCTCCTAATTATAAAACGATGGAAACAAAACAAAAAAAGAGAATTTTAGCAATAGATATTACCAGGGGAATGAGTGTGATTTTTATGATGATGATTCACACCATGCTTATTTACGGAACCATTCAGACACAAACCCAGACTATTTTGGGAGAAATTACTTTATGGCTGGGTAGAGGAACAACCCTGTTTTTAGTAAGTATGGGCATTTCATTTGTATTGTCAAGAAGACAAAGTTTTCAGAAAGTATGTAAAAGAGGGTTCTACATTTTAGGAATTGGTTATGGAATGAACTTCCTGAAATTCCTGGTACCCGAATTTATATTTGGCGGACTGCCGGAAGCCTTTGTGAGCGCCTACGGATTGCAATCGGGAACGTTACAAACCGGAATATTCTTTTTGCTTTTAGGAGACATTCTGCAATTGGCTGGTGTAACGCTTTTTATCATGGGAATTATTAATCATTTCAGCAAAAGCAAATACGTTCCGTTAATCGTGGCTTTGGCCATCATCGCAATTTCTAAGGAAGTCAGTGGTTTCAGAGTTGGTATTGTAGGAGTAGACTATATCTGTGACTTGTTTTTCAGCAATCAGTTTAATGTGTATTTCCCTGTTTTTCCGTGGAGTGCCTTTATTCTGCTGGGAATGTTCTTAGGAAGATGGTATAAGGAATTAGAGGAAAACCAAACGGTATTTTTTAAGAAAATGCTAGTGCTCGGTTTTGTTTTTATTGGAATTGGCGGCGTATTGAATTTTACTAATTACGAATATCATTTTGGGGATTACTATCATTTAGGTCCCGGCGGAAGCATTTTATTGCTGGGTGCCAATATGGTTTTTTACTGGCTGGTCAATTTTATAGTACAGCTGTTTAAAGAAGACAATCCCGTTTTTAAAGCACTTGTTTTCTGCAGCAAAAATGTAACCAGTTTGTATGTCATTCAATGGGTGCTGATCAATTGGGGCATGTATGTGATTGGTTTTTGGGAACACGACCAAATCACGGTTTTAGGTTTATTTCCTGTAGTGATAGGGCTGAGCATTTCGATTCAGATTCTTTACAATTCCGTTCGTTCTCAATGGCGTGAAAAATGGTCTGCAGCACCATTATCAATTAACTAAAACAACAGAGAAATGAATTTATACAATGGAAAACCGGTTATAAAAGGATCGCTGAATCCCATTTATACAATCACGATTCCGGAATTCGGCACTATCGATTTTCGTCCGTTACAGCTGGATCTTGATACTGAAATTATTCACGACTGGGTCAATCGCGATTATGCGCAATATTGGGGCATGCAGGGAAAATCGGTGGAAGAAGTCCGTACAGAATATGAAAAATTAAGCAGTGAATCCGATATTTTTATCGGACTTGTCAATGGTGAAGTTTCTTTTTTACTGGAACGTTACAATCCGAAACTGGACATTATCGGCAATTACTACCCGGTTCAGGATTACGATTGCGGCATGCACGTAATTGTGGCGCCCTGTACAAAATATATCCCGCAGTTTACGTGGCATATTTTCTCGGGAATAATGAAGTTTATTTTCAGTGACCTGAAAGTGCAGCGTATTCTGGTAGAACCCGATATTCGAAACAAAAAAATGTTCGAAATCTGCCACAGGGTTGGTTTTGTAGATTCAGAAGTAGTGCAGTTACCGCATAAAACAGCTCTGCTGGCTTTCTGCAATCGGGATCAGTTCATTAAAAAAACAAATTTATTTAACCTCAATTATATTGAAATGAATAACGAAAATCAAATAGAATTTCCTGAAAATGCTATTGCACACATTCAGCATGAAGTATGGGAAAAAGCCAACAGGCTGTTGGTAAAAAAAGCACTTTGTGAGTTTTCGCATGAGTTTTTAATCAGGCCAGTTCAGGAAGAAAGTAATGAAAAAGGAAACCAATATTCCCTCGTAGCAGATAACGGTACAACAGTGTATCGTTTTACGGCACAACAACTGGCTTTGAATCATTTGAATATTGAACTGCATTCTATTTCGAAAACGCAAAACGGGGAAATAGCCGTTTTAGATGCCGTAGAATTTATTCAGGAATTCAAAAACAACTTAGGCATTTCAGATCAGTTATTGCCTTCATACATAGAAGAGATTATCAGCACTTTATACGGAAGTGCTTATAAATTATTAAAGGAAAATTCCACTTCAAAATCCCTGGCCAATTCTGATTTCCAGACCATCGAACAGTCCATGATGGAAGGACATCCCGGATTTGTGGCGAACAACGGGCGCATCGGTTACAACAGCATGGATTATAAAGCGTATGCACCCGAAACAGGAAATCCGTTTAAAATGATCTGGCTGGCCGGTCACCGCGACAGGACCGTGTATGCAGGAACCAAAAAACTGGATTACGATACGCTGATTCAACAGGAATTAGGAACAGAAACACTGGCGCATTTTAATAGCATTATCGAGAAAAAAGGAGCAGACCCGAAAGAGTATTTCTTTATTCCCGTTCATCCCTGGCAATGGTTCAATAAACTGGCTAATTTATTTTCACCGGAAATTGCCAAAGGAAAACTGATTTGTGTAGGCTACGGTCCGGATTTATATCAGGCACAACAGTCGATCCGCACTTTGTTTAATTTAAGCAATCCTAAAAAGTTGTATACGAAAACCTCACTTTCAATCCTGAACATGGGATTCATGCGTGGTTTGCCCGTATTTTATCTGGGTACCGCGCCTGAAATGGCCGAATGGCTGGACGCCTTATTAAGCAAAGACGAATACCTGCAAAAAGTGGGCTTCGGAATGCTGGGCGAAGTGGCTTCGGTAAGTTACATCAATCCTTATTTTGAGGAATTTGGAAAACACAATCCGTACAACAAAATGATCGCTTCCTTATGGAGGGAAAGCCCCGTGGCAAAGCTGGAAAACGACGAGCAATTAATGACAATGGCCGCTTTTTTACACCTCGATAAAGACGGAAACGCATTAGTTTCAGAAATTATAAAGGCATCCGGACTATCGATTGACAATTGGCTGACGGAATATTTCAAAGTATATCTAAGCCCTTTATTGCACTGTTTTTACCAATACGATTTGGTTTTCATGCCTCATGGCGAAAACCTTATTTTAGGATTAGAAAATCACGTTCCCGTTCGTTCGTTCATGAAAGATATTACCGAAGAAGCTGTGATTCTGAACCCTGATGTTGCAGTTCCGAAAAATATTGAAAGAATCTACGCAGAAGTGCCGGAAGAGGTAAAATTGCTTTCTGTTTTCATCGATATTTTTGATGGTTTTTTCCGTTTCCTTTCTGCCATTTTAGTGAGCAGCGACGGTTATGACGAAAAACGTTTTTGGGAATTGGTAGCCGATTGTATTTCAGATTATCAGGAGGCAAATTCGCATTTGAATTCAAAATTCGAACAATATGATTTGTTTGCCGATGAATTTCAATTGTCCTGCCTGAACCGCCTGCAACTGAATAACAACAAAACCATGATCGATTTAGATGATCCGGTGGCTTTGCTGCAATTTCAGGGAAAACTGCAAAATCCGATTGCTCCGTATAAAAAAATAATAGCTTAATTCCGCAACAGATGACTGATACATTATTAACGCATCCTGAAAATAAAGCCGTTACCGACATTGTTTTTGTAAAAACGATTCCGGGTTTAGGTGTTTTTGAGCTTCGCCCGATAGATCTGGAAGCTGATATTCCGCTGCTGCACAACTGGGTCAATCGCGAGTATGCGGTGTACTGGGGCATGAACGGATTTTCGGTGCAGGAAGTATACGATTCGTACCGTAAAATTCTCGAAAAAACCGATGTGTATATGGGAATTTTCAATGGTACTGTTTCTTTTCTCTTAGAATGTTATAATCCGGAAGAAGACAGTATCGGCGATTATTACAAAGTCGAAAAAGGGGACAGGGGCATGCACATTCTCGTAGCGCCTTTCGAAAAACCGATTAACAATTTTACATGGTCAGTTTTTACCGTGATCCTTGATTTTATTTTTTGTGATGCCAACAACCAGCGCGTCGTGGTAGAACCGGATGCCCGCAATCATAAAATTCACTTGCTGAATAAAAAGGCAGGATTTGTTTTTCAGACTTTGCTGGATCTTCCGCACAAACAAGCACATCTCGAATTTTGTACACGCGAAGACTATTACAAGGCTTTACAGTCGATTTAAATTAAAAAGAAAATGGAAATACCCACTAAAAGTATTGCACATATCACCAAGAAGAACTGGGACAAAGCCAATGTACTTTTGCTAAAGAAAACGATAGGCGAATTTGTACACGAATTGCTCATTGTTCCAACACTAAAAAACGGAAAAACTTATGGTTTGTTTTCGCCCGATAAGACCTTCGAATATACCTTTGAGGCTTCTGTTCTGGCGTTAAACCATTGGTCGGTTTCGGCTGATTCCATTCAAAAGAAAACAGCAGATGGGATAGACGTTCCACTGCGCTTACTGGAATTTCTAATTGAATTTAAAAATGTTTTAGGCATTGACGAAGTGCTTTTGCCTACTTATTTAGAAGAAATTACAAGCACGTTATACAGTACCGCGTATAAAATTGACAACGAAAATTATTCAGCTGAAGAACTGGTACATCAGGACTATCAGGTGATTGAGCACGCCATGACCGAAGGCCATCCTTGTTTTGTGGCCAATAGCGGAAAAAATGGTTTTAATATCGATGATTTTGCGCAGTTTTCACCCGAAGCCAATGCGCCAATGCAGTTGTTATGGCTCGCCGGACACAAGAGCAGGGCGACTTTCTCCGGAATTGAGAATTTGGATTATAAAAAAGTACTGGCTCAGGAATTGCCTTTGGAAACTATTACTTCTTTTGAAAATGTAATGGAGTCGAAAGGTTTAAACAGTGAGGAATATTACTTTTTCCCGGTACATCCGTGGCAATGGTTCAATAAACTGGCGCTTATTTTTGCGCCTGATCTTGCCGAAGGCCATTTGGTTTGCCTTGGTTATGGAAACGATAACTATTCAGCTCAGCAATCGATTCGTACTTTTTTTAATACCAGTGCTCCCGAGAAATTTTATGTCAAAACCGCGCTGTCGGTCATAAATATGGGATTTATGCGCGGTTTGTCTCCGTATTATATGGAAAGCACGCCAACCATCACAGCATGGGTAGCCGATGTGGTAGAAAACGATGCCTATTTACAGCAAAAAGGATTCACGTTATTGGGTGAAGTAGCCACTATTGGCTACCGGAATTTCCTGTACGAACCGCTCGGACGAAGTCTGCCCCATAATAAAATGCTCGCGGCCCTATGGAGAGAAAGCCCCATTCCGAAATTGTCCAAAGGCCAGCAGATTATGACCATGGCGGCCTTACTGCATGTCGATCTATCCGGGAATTCTTTGGTGTCCGAATTGATCAAAGCCTCCGGAATCAGTCCGAAATCATGGATGAAAAGTTATCTCAATGCGTATCTTTCACCTTTGCTGCATTGTTTTTACGAACACGAAATGGTTTTTATGCCGCATGGCGAAAACCTGATTCTGGTGTTTGAAAATCATATTCCGGTAAAAGCCATCATGAAAGACATTACCGAAGAAGTAATGGTTTTTAATACCAAAAGGAAACTGCCGGAAAAAGCAAAACGCATTCAGATTGACATGAGCGAACCGCTAAAGATTTTGTGTCTATTCAATGATGTCTTTCAGTTTTATTTCCGCTTTCTGTCGGCCATATTATCAGAATCGAAAACCCTTCCGGAAAGTGATTTTTGGGAGGAAGTGGCCAATTGTATCCACGAATACCAGGAAACACATCCACATTTGGAAGAGCAGTTTAAAAAGTACAATTTGTTTGTTTCCGAATTCGATTCCTGCTGCCTGAACCGTCTGCAATTGCGAAACAACAAGCAAATGCTCGACTTGGCTTCACCCATAGAAAGCCTTCAGTTTGTGGGGAAATTAAAAAATCCAATTTCCGCATTCATACCCAAAGACAAACTTTCGACAGCACTTTAACTGGGCTGAAAGGTTGTTTTAACTGGTTTTCTTTCCGGATTCAGATCCGGGAAGAAAACTGTATTTTATAGAATTTAAAAAAGCATTATGTTATATCTTACAAGGTCGGTAAAGTCAATTCGCAGTACATTGGATCGTTTTTCTGAAGTTTTAAAAAAGGCCGAATCATTTGATTTTACTTCCGGAAGCATCAAAAAAGCCATTATCATCCTGTCGATTCCGATGGTATTGGAAATGGTCATGGAATCGGTATTTGCGTTGGTCGATTTGTATTTTGTGGGGCATTTAGAAGAAAGCAATCACGCCATTCAGATTGTGGGTTTAACCGAATCGCTGTTTGCCATTATTTATTCGATCGCCATCGGCATAAGCATTGCTACTACTGCCATTGTAGCCCGACGCATTGGGGAAAAAGAAGCCACAGAAGCCGCAAAATCGGGCGTTCAGGCCATTGTAATTGCCATCTTGATTAATTTGCTGATCAGTATTCCGGGTTTTATTTGTGCTAAAGAAATACTGCACTTAATGGGCGCTTCAGCTTCTTCTATCGCTTATGGTGCTATTTATACCCGAATTATGATTGCCGGAAGTGTAGTCGTAATGCTGATCTTTTTGATTAACGGAATCTTCCGCGGTGCCGGAAATGCTATCATCGCCATGAAAAGTTTATGGATTGCCAATATTTCGAATATCATTCTTTGTCCCATCTTAATAAATGGTTTTTGGTTTATTCCGCCTATGGGAATCATGGGCGCTGCCATTGCCACCACTGCCGGAAGAGCGATTGGAGTAGGGTACCAGTGTTATTTTCTTTTTTACGGAAAAGGGATTCTAAAAATAAAAGGAAGCTATTTTATTCCGCAGATCAAATTAATCAAAGCCATTATAAAACTCGCCACACCCGGGGTTTTGCAGTATGTAATCGCTTCCTGTAGCTGGATTTTCCTCGCCAATCTTGTCGCCACCACCGGAGGCGATTATGCATCGTCGGGGTATCAGACTGCGATCAGGATTATGATGTTTTTTATCCTGCCCGCCTGGGGACTTAGTAATGCTGCCGCGACTTTGGTCGGTCAGAACCTGGGAGCCAAAAAAGTAGACCGGGCCGAAAAATCGGTTTATAAAACAGCCCAATACAATATGCTTTTTATGGGGGTTATCATGCTGATTTGCTTTTTTAGTGCCCATTACCTGATTTCATTTTTTACAGACGATGCAGAGATCGTAAAAATTGCGGTCAATGCCTTGCAGATTATGAGCACGGGCTTTATTTTTTATGGTTTGGGAATGGTTTTAAACAACACGTTCAACGGAGCAGGTGATACCTGGACCCCAACATGGATTAATATTTTCGGCTTTTGGATCTTTCAGATTCCGTTTGCATATCTTTTGGTTCATTATTATCAATTGGGACCATTAGGGGTTTTTATAGCCATTCCGGTGGCAGAGACTCTTATTACGGTTTTGAGTGTGATTGTTTACAGAAGGGGGAACTGGAAGCGAATCGCGATTTGAAAGTATAAATAATTCTCCTAAAAAGCTGCGCAAATGTCTCTGACTTTGCGCAATTTTTTTTATTTCTTATAAATTGTAAACTTGTCAAAAGTCTCCTGACTTTTACGCTCAGGTTTTTTAAATACAAATTAATATAAAATAAAATCTCTGCTTCCAGAAGAGTTCTCCTGAAAAGCTGCGCAATCCCGAAAGCCTTCGGGACTGACTTTGCGCAATTTTTTTTATTTCTTATAAATTGTAAACTTGTCAAAAGTCTCCTGACTTTTACGCTCAGGTTTTTAAATACAAATTAATATAAAATAAAATCTATTTTTGTAAGAAAAAAAAAGCAAAAATGAAAGAAGGATATGTTATTAAAGATCAAAATTTACCACATTTTATCACTTCAACAGTAGTTGACTGGATTGATGTATTTTCACGACAAACGTATCGGGATATAGTTATTGAGAGTTTTGATTATTGCATTAAAAATAAAGGAATGATTTTATATGGTTATGTTATTATGAGTAACCATATTCATTTAATTGTACAGTCTGAAGATGGAAGATTATCAGATTTAATAAGGGATTTTAAAAAATATATAGCAAAAAATATTCTTGAAAAAATTCAAAACAGCAACGAAAGCCGGAGAGAATGGATGCTCGAACGTTTCAAATTAGCTGCTCAAAGTCATCAGAGAAACAAAGAGTATCAGTTTTGGCAATACGGAAATCATGCTGAGGAAATTTATAGCAATACATTTATGTGGTCAAAATTAGATTACATACATTTAAATTCTGTTAGGGCTGGGCTTGTAACAAAAGCTTCAGATTATATTTATTCCAGTGCCAGCAATTATGTTAATGATTGTGGATTGTTAGCAATTGAAAAAGCAGATAATCCTGTGGTGGACGTTTTAGATTCTAAATCTTTTACAAAATATAATTTGTATTAAAATTTAGTTTAAAGTCGGAGACTTTATGGCGTTTTCGTTTTTTGATGGGATTTGTTTAAAGGCGCAAAGTCAGAGACATTTGCGCAGCGTTAACAATGAACACTTATGAGGAGCAGAGACATTTGCGCAGCGTTACGAATGAACACTTATGAGGAGCAGTAGCCATTTGAAAATAATTAACAGCACTAAAGTTTGTCGTGATCGGCAAACGAATAATAATTTTCGGGACTAATAATCAAATGATCTACAACATCAATATTGAGCATAGCACCCGCTTCCTTGATTTTTCTGGTAATCAGTGTATCGTTACGTGACGGAATGGTTTTGCCCGATGGATGATTGTGAATCATAATAAGACCGGAGGCATTGGCTTTGAGTGCCGCAGAAAACAATAACCGCAGGTCAACAAAAGTTTGTGATATCCCTCCCGAGGATACTTCGTAAACACCCAGTACTCTATTGGATTGGTTGAGCAGGAGAATCTTAAACTGTTCGAAAAATTCGATTGTGTCCGGATTCCAGTTTTTTACGGCCAGTTCATACGCTGCTTCCGAAGAGGTAATATACGGGCGTTCTGATGCTTTTACTTTAGTCTTGTAAATAAGTTCTATTTCTGATGCGATTTTCCAGTCTGGTTTTTCTTTTTTGGTTTTCATGGGTTGAAATGCTGATAATAATTGATTGTTTTTAATCTGTTTCATAGTATTTCAAATTGACAGATAAAAAAAGACATTAGCAACGACATATATGTTAGTGATTTAAGTTAATCAACTCCCAGCATTAATTCACTCTAATTCTGCCAGTTTGGCATTTGTTTTTCTTACGTCATTTCTCCGTCACGTTACCGTCACTCCTCCGTCACCGCTCCGTCGCTCCTATACATGAAAGATATTGAATATTTTTCAGGTTTTTTCCTCTTTTTCGGTCAGATTGTCAGGCATTTTCCTCGCTTGAACGAAGTTTTACTTACTCTTGCATTGGTATTTTTTACAACAATGTTATCGCTGGTAAAAGCTTTCCTAATTGTTTTTCGTAACAACATAATTCTTAATATTTTTCATTTTTTAAGCTTAAAATGTTAAAATTAAGGGTTTCCTTCTACAGTTATCAATCAGAACCCACCACTTATAAATCGGTTTTTTTAGTACAATATTTATTTTTTAGGTTAGCAGAGAAATGATTGTTTTATGATCACTATCAGGCTCTTAGCACAAGAATTTCCGGCAGGAGTAATGTAGATTTCGAGACTCTCATTACAAAAGAACCCGAATATAAATATGAACTAACACAACTTAAGACGATGAAAAAGATTAAATTAGGTATTGTTTCTCTTTCCCTTTTATTATTGTTATCAAATTGTAATGAAGAAACATTCGATAAACCAAAAGAGGTATCTGCTGCTACAGCAGTGTTATCGGGGATAAAACAAGAAGATGTAACCTTAGATGACATTAAAAACGATGATTATTTAGGCCCGGTTTTGCAAAAGGCATCAAAAAAAGTACGGCAAAACAAAAGCAGTTCCAAAAATCCGAATCCGGAACTGTTCAATCTGGATTTATCCAATGCCGTGAAAAAGTTTGTTTTACGGGACTATACCTCTTATACAATACCAATCCTCAATGATTCTGAAAGCGCTTATGTTTTCCAAAATTTGGTAATTGAAAAAGATAAATTAAGGGATGCAGTCTATTTGGTGACGTATTATCCTGATGAAAATTATCAGGAATCTATTAAACAAGGACTAGTTGCTGCTAATGACAACATTGATTTTACAGGAAGTAAAAAAATGGAGTATTTATATTATAAACGAAAAGTAAATATTGATGAAAGAGTTACAGTTAATAGTACCAATAAAACAGTTGCGGAAGCAGTTTTTGATGATGAAATAGACGAACCTTTAACTATTTGTGTAGAAACATACAAACCTAAAACCTGTACGGCAGGGGGGAATCATCAGCCGGGAGAACCGTGCAATGGCAGTTCCGGCCAGCAGCCCGGATGGATTGTTTCTGTAAGCTGCACCAATATCCCTTCGCCGCTTCCTCCTCCGATTGGTCCTGGGCCGGGATCTGTGTGTTCCGGTTGTGCAGAACCGGCAGGTCCTAACAGAAGCGGAAGTAATTATTTTCCGAAAGGCAGCGACAACACAAACTGGGCACCGAAATACATCTGTGTTAAACTAGGAGCTAATGGAGGATGCGCTAAAATGGAACCCTATATTCCAATTTTAACAATTCCTATGGATGATCCCCATAACTATTATGCTTCGGTTTTGAGTCGTGATAAAGTAGATTTGCTGTTGGGATTCCACTATAAAGAAGCCCGAAAAAGCATTGATTATTATTTAAAAAACAATAAAACACCAAAGGGCGGTTACAGTATAGAAACCAGAGTTTTTGTAAATTGGGCATTGGATTATTTTAAAAACAACCCAACTACAACCTTTAAAGATTTTGACAATTGGTTTATGGGAATCCAGGAAGGCAGCGATGGAGGAGCTCCGTTTGATATACATGATTACGACGGGGTTCAGGTGCAGAAGCAAAAGCTGCCGGGACGAAATGCTTTTTATAATGCCTTTCCGAAAAATGGTACAGCGGGCATGAAAAGCCCAGAAGTGTATAAGTTGGTGGGAGGACATATGTTTCAGGAAAATCTGGATTTAAACGACAACTATAAAAATGCATGCGCCATACGGGTTTCAAGAGGACTGAATTATTCGGGAAAACCGATACCCGTATTTAGAAATAAAAACGGTCAGCAAAAAAGTGAAAAAGGAAGCGATGGCTTAAATTATATTTTAGATGCAAGCAGTTTATTGTCTTATATGCTAAAAGCTTATTCAGACACACCACCCCTGCATTTAAAAAATAAAACAGCACAAGAATATGAGAAGGCTTTAAATGGCAAATGGGGTATCTATATTATGGTTCCCAAAGCTGACGGAACTTTTACAGCTTCGGGCCATGCCGATTTTTTTAGCCAGACAGGATGTCTTTCAGGTTGCTACTTTTATGAAGCAGCAGAAATCTATTTTTGGGAATTAAAATAATTACTTATGAAAGCTAAAATCTTGCTACCGATACTAACCGTTTTTTTCTTAAGTTGTAACTCTTATGAAAAATTAGGTGATTTTAAATACAGAACAACTGTTAAAAGAGTCTTTATTGACGATTTTGGTGGTTTAATTATTTCTATAAAAACATATTACAGCCCTAAAAAAGATACATTCTTGTTTGGACATGCGATTAAAACCCAAAAACTTGATTTAGAAACTGAAAAAGATACTATTTACAGCATTGGAAAGTTTAAGTATGATCCTGCGAACAAGACAATAACTTCTACGGAAATTTTTACAAACGGATATGAACGTTATCAGGAGCTGGATTCAATCGTCAGGATACTGGTTCATGAACAAGACGGGAGTATATTTCTAAAAGAATATATTGAATATAAAGATGGGATAGGTATCGATTATAAAAAAGGAACTAGATCTAGTAAATAAGTTTAAATCTCAAAAAAACTATTAGACAATCATCTGGTCGCAATACTAAAATAAGAACCAAAAAATCATGGTCACATTTTTAATCGTTAGGATCGAAATGTGCCATGATTTTATGACGTTATTTCTACAGTTATAAATCAATTCCCAACACTTATAAAATATGAAAGCTAAAATCTTACTACCGCTACTAACCGCTTTTTTCTTAAGCTGTAACTCTTATGAAAAATTAGGCGATTTTAAATACAGGACAACTATTGATAAAGTCTTTAATGACGATTTTGGAGGTTTAGTTAAGACTATAAAAACCTATTACAGCCCTACAAAAGATACTTTGTTGTTTGGCCATATCATTAAAACTCAAAAACTTGATTTTGAAAATGAAAACGATACCAACTATATCGCTGAAAAATTTACGTATGATCCTGTAAATAAAACGATAACTTCTACTGAAATTTATAAAAACGGATATGAACATTTTTTAGAATTGGATTCTCTCGTTAGGATACTGGTTCAGAAAAAAGACGGGAGTATCTTTCTAAAAGAATATATTGAATATAAAGATGGGGTAGGAACAAGTAAATAGGTCTGAATGTCAAAAAACTATTAGACAATTATTTATTGATAATTCTAAAATGAAAACCAAAAAAACAGGGTCACATTTCAATCAATTAGGATCGAAATGTGCCATGATTTTATAACATTATTTCTACAGTTATAAATCAATTCCCAACACTTATAAAATATGAAAGCTAAAATCTTTCTACTGCTACTAACCGCTTTTTTCTTAAGCTGTAACTCTTATGAAAAATTAGGCGATTTTAAATACAGAACAACTATTCATAAAGTCTTTAATGACGATTTTGGTGGTGTAATTATTTCTATAAAAACGTATTATAGTCCTACAAAAGATACATTCTTATTTGGAAACAAATTTAAAATCCAAAAACTTGATTTTGAAGGTGAAAACGATACCAATTATATCAATGGAAAGTTCATGTATGATCCTGTAAACAAAACGATAACAACTACTCAAATTTTTAAAAACGGATATGAACGTTTTTTAGAGGTAGATTCACTTGTCAGGGTATTTGTTCAGAAAATAGACGGGAGTATAGTTTTAAAAGAATATATCAAATATAAAGATGGTATAGGAAGAAGTGAATAAGTCTGACTATCAAACAAAAAGAATATTAGACAATTATTTGGTTACAATACTAAAATGAGAACCAAAAAATCATGATCACATTTCAATCAATTAGGATCGAAATGTGCCATGATTTTATGACGTTATTTCTACAGTTATAAATCAATTCCCAACACTTATAAAATATGAAAGCTAAAATCTTATTACCGCTACTAACTGTTTTTTTCTTAAGCTGCAGCTCTTATGAAAAAATAGGTGATTTCAAATATAGAACAACTATTGAAAAAGCCTTTATTGACGATTTTGGTGGTTTAATTATGTCCATAAAAACGTATTACAGTCCTACAAAAGATACATACTTGTTTGGATATAAATTTAAAACGCAAAAACTTTATTTTCAAACGGAAAAAGATACCAATTATACCGCTGGAAAGTTTACGTATGATTCTGTAAACAAAACAATAACAACTACTGAAGTTTTTATCAACGGATATGAACGTTATAGAGAGTTGGATTCAATTATCAGGGTATTTGTTCAGAAAAAAGATGGCAGTATATTTCGAAAAGAATATATTGAATACAAAGATGGTATAGGAAGAAGTGAATAAGTCGAAATATCAAAAAAAAGAATATTAGACAATTATTTGGTTACAATACTAAAATGAGAGCCAAGAAATCAGGGTCAAATTTCAATCAATTAGGATCGAAATGTGCCATGATTTTATGACGTTATTTCTACAGTTATAAATCAATTCTCCGCTCTCCGAAGTAAAAGCTGGCAAATGTCTCTGACTTTGCGCAATTTTTTTGTTTCTTATAAATTGTAAACCTGTCAAAAGTCTCCTGACTTTTATAGAGCATAGTGTCATTCCGAGGAACGAGGAATCACATCAAGTATTCGCCAACAGTATGTGCTCAGCAGATGTGATTCCTCGTTCCTCGGAATGACAAATAGGTAAGGTAAAGCTTGCGACAACAGGAATAAAAAACATTTGGTTCAGACAAAATAGATTTTTATAATTTCCCATTGGCAATTAAGGTATTCAGTTTACCTTCTAATGCAGTTAACTCCGCTCTCCGAAGTGTTCCTTATGAAAAGCTGCTGCAAATGTCTCTGACTTTGCGCAATTTTTTTGTTTCTTATAAATTGTAAACGAGTTAAAAGTCTCCTGACTTTTATAGAACATAGTGTCATTCCGAGGAACGAGGAATCACATCAAGTATTCGCCAACAGTATGTGCTCAGCAGATGTGATTCCTCGTACCTCGGAATGACAAATAGATGAGGTAAAGTTTGCGACAGCAGGAATAAAAAACCTTTGGTTCAGACAAAATAGATTTTTATAAGTTCCCATTGGCAATTAAGGTATTCAGTTTACCTTCTAATGCAGTTAACCCATCAGAAGAATCAACATTCATTTGGCTTAAAATGGTGTAGAAATCCGATGTATGAACAGAACGGTTGGAAGATTTTTCTGCAGCAGCGGTAATGGCAATTTTTCTGACCTCCTCGAATTGTTTTTTCATTCCTAATCCCTTATTATTTATACTGGTAACTTTTGCCATGATTTTTTTTATACCCGATGGTTTACTGCCATATTTTGTATGTTCGCTCCAATTGGCGTCAGCGATGCGTTTAATAAGTTCAAGGTTCTTTTTCCTGTCGGGTGTTAAGTGATAGGTAAGTGTATCCCAATTCGTTAAGTCATCAGCCATAGCTTTTCTGTCCAGTGCAGGTGAAGCAGCATCCAGCCCGCCCATGGCACCATGAGCAATCCTTTCAGGTAATTTCATTTGGTCTGTAAGTGCTTTGTCACTGTGTTCATCAATACTAATATTATGCACTTCTTCTTCGTCTGTAAGCTGATTTAGAGTGGGTTCGCCCCTGTATTTATCAGCAGAAACTCCTGCCATTCCTTTTAATTTATTGACTACGTGGCCAAGTTCATGATGATTAGCGGCAAACATAGGAGAGGTAAAAGCCTGTATGTCTTTTGTAGCGGTATGGCCGTAATAAATTGGGAGTAAAGTCTGACTTCTTTCCATATTCACTGTGGCATGACCAATTTCTGCCCTTCTGGGGTTTGCTGTGCGTGCATAAGCACCAGTTGCCTTTGCTTTTATAAATTCACTCAGATTATTATGGTGGTGTGCAAGCAATTCGGCGTCTGCCACTTTATCCCGGCGTTCTGTTTTTTCTCCCAGTGGATTATCTCTTTCCGGATTCTGTAATCCGGCACTGGGACCAATAAGAAGTTGATTGATTTCGATATTTCGGTCTCCTAAAAGCTGCATTAATTCTGTAAAACGCCCTTCACCGGCTGTGAATTTCATTCCCTGAAGCACATAAGACAGGAATATTTTTTTGTATTTAGCATCCACACCATCACCCAGTGGCGTCTGATTAATGAGTCGGTTAAAGAGAGGTTTTAAAACTGCCGAATCTTTTTGTAAGACTGTATCCAGAAATTTTTTTCTAACGGCTTCATCAGCAATATCAACGTATTCCTGAACCAAATTTGCCTGAATATTGGTTTGGGCATAACAAGCATCTCTTATTGAAGTTAGTTTCGAACTAACAGCATGAAAGGTTGCTGGAGAATCGTGTTCACTAAAATCCTGCAGTAATTTATTTGCTTTTATGATCAATTGTCTTTCCTCTTCATGCGCTGCTAAAAACTGATGGCCTTTGGCTACCACGTTTTGTGCATTTAAAACCCTTTGTACGACCTGGCGAAAATTAAGGGTTGCTTTTGGCTGAATTGTTTTTTGCCGGCTAAGCATTTTTGCCCCCATCACGTCGGCCTGGGGATCCGGCAGGCCGGTGTTGTTCGCTTTTCGTTGCAGGAGAGAGGCATGACGATTGTCCTCGAGTACTATTGCCTTATTCTGAACGGTTTTCTTATTCAGACTATCTGAAACAGATTGCATTTTGCTTCTGTTAGTTTTATCTTGAGAATGTTCCATACTAATTTCAATTTGTGATGTGCTTTTTATCAACTATTTAATAAGGCTAGAGCAATTTCTCTAATAACACTGGATTTTTCTAACAGGACTAAAGAGTCCTCATCTTCAGAATCAGTATCATCAGCATCTGATTCTGGTTCGGCATCTTCTACATTTTTATCCCCCGCAGCTCCGGTAAATCTTTTTAGAGATAATAATCTGGATTCTAATATTTTGACAAGGCTTACCAGATAATCTTCTGCTGTTTCTATAGAATCTATTAATAGTTTGATTTGTGCCAGGGATGACTTAGAGATCCATCCATACCCGGTATGATCTCCAAGTAACTCGTGTTCGCCTAATTTGGTAAAATAGGCCTGACATGCCATACAGGCAACTTTTGTGCCTCCAATTTCTAATATTTTTTGTTTGGTATCACGTATACTGGCAAGTATGGCCGATTCTGCATGAATATTTTCTTTATTAGTAGGTACGTTCATCTGTTTAGAAGCGTGGGCTCTCGCAAATTTTCTGGAACTGGTTCCGGTCAGACGAAGAGGATTACGCTTATGCTCCGTTAGTAAATTTCGGATTATTTTTTGTGCTATAGTATTTTCCGTATCGCCTTTAACTACTTTTATTTTAGCCCTGAAATCTTTCTTAACCACATATCTTCCTTTTGCTTTATACCCCATGCTCCGGGCAACGTTTTCAATGCCTTTTGCTCTTCTCCGAACACTTATCGGGCGAATATTAGCTTTGTAATAATCACCTAAAACCATTGCTTTTTTACCTCTGATTTTATTATTGGCATTAGAAGTATTTCCGGAAACATAAATTGATTCTGAAGCTCCCAAAGCCGTTTTTACCAAAGCTGTTTGTATTTCCGGAGTTACGTTATTCTTTTGCATTGCATTTACAAATTCTTTGACCATTGAACTGAAATTGGCTAATCTTGCTTCTTTTTTTGAAATATCCAAATGGTCTGTAGTAGGAAATGCGCCTACAAAGAAAGCCGGATTCATTGGTGTTGCAGTCGCATCAATACCAAGTTCAGCTTTTATTTTATGTATATTATCTATTTTTTCATTTGCTTTTTTTATACGTTCGTTCATCTCCTTCATCTGTCGGTCAAATTTCTCTTTGGCGGTTTCCTTACTTCTTACATTCTGAACTACATAGGAGTTGGCGGGCTTCTTTTTAAGAACTTTTAATTGTGTACTGTGCGTGGTATTGAGAGCTTTGGCTCCCATAACATCAGCCTCTTTTTCGAGCCCTTTATCATCGTTTACATTTACTTTGCCTTTCATTTGCAAAGTTGGTTTTACCCTTCCTTGTTTTTGCTGCACCACATGCCAGGCTTCGTGTGGTAAATGTTTCTCTTGCCCCGAAGCGATATGAATGTCGGTTCCCTGTGCATAAGCGTGCGCATTGAGCTGCGCAGGCTTGTCGGAGTTATAATGCACTTTGACATCATCCATACTATGGCCGGAAAGGTTTTCTATTCCGGATTTTAAGGGGTCGGGCAGTCCGGTATGGTTTGCTTTTCGTTGCAGGAGAGAGGCAGGGCGATTATCTTCAAGTGTTATTGCTTTATTCTGAGTGGTTTTAGTCGTTAGGCTATTAGAAACGGATTGTGTTTTGATGTTGTTTTTTATATAATTTGACTGTTCCATAATTTTTGCAATTAATTATTCTCTTTTTTTAGTATAACCATCGGTTTCTAACAATAGGAGTGAAAATAGAGTTGTGTTATTTTAGATGTCTACCAAAAAACGGTCACTGCCTGTACGCATTTTATACACTACATCTTTTAGTTTTTCTGAAAATATCATAACCAAATTACTGAAGGCTTCTTCTCCCTCTTCCTTTGTCTGGATTGGAGTGTCTAATGCATCTTGATGCATAAACTTCATAAATTCCATATCTGTTTCATTGTCATTTAGTGCCATTAAATGTATAATCTGACTGGCGTTTATTTTTTGTTTTCCGGCTTTACCCAATCCCCCATAGACTGCTTTTTCTATGTCTTTTGGCGCATCTGTTCCGTTCATGCCCTGTACCAGAAGAAAAGTACTTTTACTTACAGATTGCTCTATGAGTTGTCTTGGTGTTGTGTGACCTAAACGTATTACAACAGTACGGTTTAAGGAGTTGGAAATAAAATGATCTACATTAGCAATAAATTTATTGATCACCTCAACGGGTATTGGGGTGTTTCTCAATAAATCGAATGACATTCGCGGATTTTCGCCTCCAATAGCGTTCAGGGGGACCGCGTCGCCACCTTCGGTTCCATGTAATTTTTCATTTTCTGCGGAAGCTTTTGTACCATGATGCCTTAAACCGAATTTCTTTTCATACATAAACCTTATGTCCTCCTGGGTAAATCGTTGTACTGTTGCTGTCCCGTGGTTTTTTGTGGAGGAAAAAGACGTGTTTTCCGGAGCAGAATGAGATATGCTTTTATTCTGAATGGCTTTCGCACCCATAACATCAGCCTCTTTTTCGAGCCCTTTATCATCGTTTACATTTGCTTTACCTTTCATTTGCAGAGTCGGTTTTACCCGCCCCTGTTTTTGCTGTACTACATGCCAGGCTTCGTGTGGTAAATGTTTTTCCTGTCCGGAAGCGATATGAATGTTGGTTCCCTGTGCATAAGCGTGTGCCTGAAGCAGGGCAGGTTTGTCGGAGTTATAATGCACTTTGACATCATCCATACTATGGCCGGACAGATTTTCTATTCCGGACTTTAATTGGTCGGGAAGGCCGGTATTGTTTGCTTTTCTTTGAAGAATAGAAGCAGGGCGATTGTCCTGTAATACTTTTGCTTTATTTTGAATGGTTTTCTCACTCAGACTAGCCGAAACAGCTTGTGTATCGCTTTTGTTTGTTGTATTGAAAGTCTGCTCCATATTATATTTTTTAGAGGACAAAGTAGTCTGTGATTGTATTTTTTATCTGCTGCAGTCTGCATTAAAAGATTAGGGTAGAAGACCTGTTTCTTCTGTTTGTTTTGGTTTTTGTATTTGTGCATCTTCCAATTGTCCTATTTTTGGAGTTTTATACTTTTTGTAAGCTTTATGACTCTGATCGGCTGTTCTCACACCTTTGGAACTGGCCACTCCAAGACTTAAACTACCAGTTACAGTTTTGAGTGCGTTTCCTCCGTGAATGCCATTGTGAAGATCTATACCACCTGATCCATAGGTTATAAGGACTTCAATCGCATGTAGAGCTGCTGCGAGAATAGTGGCTGCTTTTTGACCTCCGGTATACTTGGTTTTATCCAGAAAATCACTCACGAAATGCATTACTGAGCGCAATATTTTTGTAATACTAAATGCCAGTCCTAACGGATTGACAGTCAGGGAAGCACCTACAAGTGCTGTAGTAGCTTCAATCATACGAAGTAGATTCATACCTATTTTATGGAAGGGACCAGCCTCCTCGCCACTAAAATAAGTCAACAAACTACGAATAATTTTTTCGGATCCTACAAGTATGGCTATAAGACCCGGAGTGAACCCATCTTTAGATAATTTTAGGGTTGCTATACCGGCAGCCACTGATAATGATCCTTCCAGAAGTAAAAATACGGAGACAGCAGTGCTCCCTAAAAAATATTGTTGTACTTCGTCTGAGTTTTGAAATTGTGTCACCACAACCTGATTGCCGGCATGGCTGACACCACTCATGGCCTTTGCCTGAACGGTTTCCTGCCATTTTCCATAACCTTCCTGACTCATCACGGCATAGTTTATCCCCGGAACTCCCAGATGATCCATATTTTGAAATTGGACTGTGTGGTCTTCCTGTATTTTTTTGGGCTGAATAGTTTTGGCATTTTCTTTAGGGCGTGAAATGCTGGCGCGCTGAATGGCACGCTGGCCCATATGCGTAGCTTCACTTTCCAGTGCCGGATCATTATTTACCGGTGTGCCGCCAACCTTCATGGTCGGTTTTACGCGTCCTTCCATTTGCTGTACCACATGGCCTAATTCGTGGGGCAAATGTTTTTCCTGACCCGGTGCCAAATGAATGTTTGAACCCTGTGCATACGCAAGGGCTTGTACAGTAGCCGGTTTGGAGGAATTGTAATGTACTTTGACATGATCCAGGTTTTTATTGCTCAGGCTCTCCATTCCATTTTTTAAAGCATCAGGCAAGCCGGTGTTATTGCTTTTTCTTTGAATGGAAGCAGAGCGATTATCTTCCAGTTCTATTGCTTTATTGCCCTTTAAGTTTCCCACGGAAGAGGTAAGCTGTTTGGTTTCTGTTTTATCCTTTGCGTATTTCATAGTAGTATAAAATTACATTTACTGTTTCTCCATCATTTAAAGCCCGCTGATCATCGTGCTGTCTCAGGCCGTAATACCTGCACTTCCGGAACCCGGATCAGGGTCCGGATCTTTGCGAAAATCTTTGTAGTTGCCTTTATTTTCATGCTCGCCCTCATCGGTAACATAACCTTCTTCATCGTCCTCACTTTCATACTCGAGCTTTTTTCTTTTCTCGTATTTATGGCTCTCATTGCATTTTTTGCATATAGCCCTTAAACGGGACGGATCATTATGATCTGCTCTTATTTCTTCATGAGTAGCTCCTCTTGCTTTCAGGGCAAGTTCGCGCCCTGCCCAGGGTGGATAATGATCCAGAGCTAAGGCACGCAGGCTGTGTCTGTTTCCTCGTTTACTGGTATAGGCAAACTTCGTGAGGTTCAAATTGGACTTACCTTTCTTTATAGCAGCCAATGGCCGCCTGCAGGCAGGACACGTAAAAACATGACTGTATTTGCTGTTGGCGTGGGCACGTCTGTGCGCGGTTCGTCTTAGAACTCTTTCTGCAATTCGTTTCGGTATGGTGAATCTTTTTTGCTTTTTGCCTTGCGGCGGCAGGTATTCATCATCGTCTTTTTTCTTTTTTCTGCCCAATTGAATGACTCCATTGCCTAATGTTTTACTTTGCAGCTGAACAGGAGAACTATTGCCTGTTATCTCCTGTAGCTTTCTCTGAACCAGTGACAGCTCCCGATTATCTTTCAGTTGCACCGCAGCGCTACTACGATTTACATTCGCGGCAGTTATTACGGTTTTATTGTCTGATATTTTACCCTGATATCTTTCCATTCCTGCTTTTTTTAAAAGGTTTTCCTTTTTTGATTCGAATCTTAACTGTTTTGGATGAATGTTGCAAAAGCGGCGCTATCTCCATTAAAAACATCAAAATCATTGGACTGATTATTTAAGGTATAATTCGCAGATTTTTGCCATAAGGTCCACGGCTGGGATTTCCAGACATTTGGTAAGGCAAGTGTGGCATTGTAATCGGCTATCCACAATTTGTACGCGGCAAAAGCAGGATCTGTCAGATAGGCATTTGCAGTATTGTTGTCTGTATAAATAAGAGGTTTTCTTCCTGTTTTTTGTTCCAGCAGCGTTAGGAATTGCAGTAAATTGGGCTGTATCGTGGTTTTATCAATACCGGGATCGATACTGGTTTCTTCAAAATCTACAATAGGAGGGAAATCGGTTTTTGAAAGTTCGCCGACAACTCCCAAATAATTAGCCACCTGTTTGGCGAGATCATCATCACAATGGTAAAAATGATACGCACCACGCACAAAACCTTTTGCCTGAATCGCCGGCCAGTTGGTTTTAAAATCCGGATCGGTATAGGTAATGCCTTCTGTGGCTTTGCAGATGATAAACGTAAGCTTGTCAGTCTGTTTGTCCAGAGAATTGATTTCGTTTCCCTGGTATTTTGAAATATCAATTCCAAAAACGGTAAAATTATCGGCTATTGTTGGTGCTGTACTCATAGTTTGATTTTTGGTTGGTTAAATGCCTTTAGGCTGTATATTTGGTTTACTTGTTTTTTAATTTTTTAATAAGGTTACGTATACGGGTCCTATTGCCCCTGAATAATCAATAGCGGAACAAAAAGGATGATGGTGAATCAGTTTTTTTAAAGCCTCCAGTCTTCGGTCGTAATAGGGGAGTTCTATTTTTTTGCCGGTGATGAGTGGAATGAGATCGTCATTTTTTAAGGGAGATACTTTAAACAAGGGTTCCTGAATCTCAAAAAAGACATCTTCATTGTCCAGTATAAAATCAATATTGAAGTTTTTGTTTTTTAAGGTTTTATTATCGTTTTTTAATAAGAGATGAATATGATCTTCTATTTTACTCAGCACATTTTCAATTGATTTTTCAGGTGTTTTGACTACTAAATACACACTCTTTGCTGTAATTAGATACCCATTGATGATCAGATCATGGTATTTACAGGAATGATTGAGCGCAATTGCGATAAGGGTATGGGTATAATTCAGATCGAAATTGTTTTTCCAGTTTCCGATTTTAAGCTCCGTTTGATGCGTATACAAGCGCTTTTTAGGAAGCACGATTTCGGACGTATGTTCAATGTTTTTCATGATCAATTTATATTTTCCTGGTAATAATTCCTGCAGCAACAGCACCCTTTGTATTTGGTACCTCTGGTTTCAATGCGTATTTCAGATGATTTGTTTGATATTGATTCATTTTGAAGCACTTTAATTAAAATTCAGCCGATCAAAAGGATCTATTAAATAAGTGTGGCTTTGAAACTGATCTCAGCCACACTATCCTTACATTAAACAGTTTACCCTTTTTTAAGACCTAACATGGCTGTAAATAAAGCTTTGGCGTGAGGCCTTGCCGTTAGCGTATCAGGTGCATAAGGTGTATTGGTGTCCGGATTCCATGGACCGACACATCCGCCCTTTTTTACAGGTTTTCTGGTAGCAGGACTCACCGGAGCAATTGAAAACAATCCGAATGCTTCCTCGTCCCAGTAGTTTCCGGGGAAATTGTCCTTAAAATTCATGTCAGGCCCGGGATTCCATACTCCGGAGTTACACGCCGGTGCTGCATGAGGCTGATTACATTGTGTACCCGGTGGATCTGCTTTCCACCATTCATCGGTCCATTCAAAATAGGTACCGCCACAGCAAACTCCCTGACCGATATCAGAGCGATTGGCGACCATATCGTTATAATGACCTGTAATATAAGTAACTAAATTAGCCATCTGCGAAGCATTCATTTCCTGAATATTTCCTGCAGTATCGTGTGTAGAGGCAGGAACGCCCCATTCGGTAAGCATTAAGGGATGAGGATTTGCAGCCGTTGCTGTTTTAAATGTTGAGAATAAATCATCAAACCCATTTGAATTGGTCCAGTTTCCACGATAGGAATTATAACCCCAAAAGAAATTGCCTGCCGTTATATATTGATTTCCTTTAATGACACTGTGCATACTATCATCAGAATTTGCCAATGAGGTCAGTTTTTCCGGAGCGGCACTGCCAATTGCTGTGGCAACCTCATTCCAGTATTTAAAAAATAATGGATTTTGGATTACATCCTCTGCATTCACTTCATTTGCCATTGCAAATCCCATTACAGCGGGATAGGGCCCCCAGGCAGACGCCAGGTTAATTAAGGCGGTTTTGAATGAAGCACGCAAATCTACATTTGCCTTGTCCGCCCAGGTAAGAGGCAGAAATGCCTGCTGATTGGTTTTTGGGGGTGCGTAACCCATTAAAACATAAATCGGATTTTCGCCATTGTTCCAGCAGGCATCCAGAAATTCTTTGTGTTCGTGGTCCCAGGTTCCGGGATTTCCACCCGCTATGAGCTGTGCGGAGTCAAGGGTGTTGTAGGTTTTTAAAAGATTGACTCCATTGGCTCTCATCAGTTCCAGGTCTCTTCCCCATACCGATTTCCAGGTGTTAATGGTAAAATCTCCGTAGGGAACAAAAGCGGCACAGGCTCCCCAGGGTACAGGGGAGTAACTCACTCCGTTGCCAAAAAATGGCTGACCGTTAACCGTAATTTTATACTGGTCAATGGCCCAATTTGTAGTTGATTCCATAATAAAAATTGTTTGATTATATTGATTTTTGATAATTATTATTTCAAAAAAAAAGGATATTTAATTTAAATGTGCTGTGGTGAGGGTTTTGTTTTCCTTCTTAAATTCACGTCTGATACCTTCCAGTAAAACCTGAAAACCCACTACGGTTTCGTTTTTCTGTATCGCTTTCAGGGCGCAATACCGCAATACATTGATAATGGCGCCACCAGCGAGTTCATATTGTTCTGCAATGTTTTCGAGATCAATAGCAGGATCGAGTTTGCATTTTCCCGAGAAAGCATTTTCCCATAACAGCAAACGCTCTTCAGGACCCGGCATCCCAAAATGAATCATCGACTGAAACCTTCTTGAAAAAGCCTCGTCCATATTTTCCTTTAGGTTGGAAGCCAGTATGACCACTCCGGGAAAATCTTCAATACGTTGTAATAAATAACCCGTTTGCTGGTTGGCATGCCTGTCGTTTGAGGAGGAGGCACTGGTTCGTTTGCCAAAAAGCGCATCCGCTTCATCAAAAAACAAAATCCAGTCTTTATGCTGCGCGACATCAAATATTTTCGACAGGTTTTTTTCAGTTTCCCCAATGTATTTGGAGACAATCATCGAGAGATCGACCCGGTATACTTCCCGATTGGTGTTTTTGCCCAGTAAGGTAGCGGTAAGCGTTTTTCCTGTTCCCGGTGGTCCGTAAAAAAGCGTCCGGTATCCGGCTTTAATTTTGTTTTCAAGTCCCCATTCGGTCATCAATGTTTCTCCGTGATTCAGCCAGGCATTAATTTCCATGACCTGCTCCATGACCTGATTTTCCAAAACCAGATCCGACCAGTTGAGGTTGGTAAAAATTTGTTGTGCCGGAAACGAAACACTATGCTCCAGTCGGGGTAAAGTTCCGGTGATAAAATAATGCAGCCAGCGCTCGTTAACCGCCAGGGTCTGGTTTAAAAGCGGAACGTTAGATTCTGCTGCTTCCAGTACTAAAACCTGTTCTTTCGAAAGGATGTTAGCAGCGCTGAGCACATTCAATACTTCAACTTTTAATTCCGGATTGACAGCAGTGATTAAAAAGGATAAGGTCTGACCTGTTGGTATAAATCCGCTGTGGTTTTTATTGATGACACCGCCAAATTCTGTAAAACCACGATCGTACAGGGCATTTTTGCTAAAAAAAATATCCAGTATTTCCGGTTTGATCTGTGGAGCCAGTATCAGGGCAAGGCAAAGCCTTTCGAACAGATTTAAATCCCATTCTGCCACTTTTGTGTAATAAACGCCGTCTTCCGTTTCATCTTCTGCCTGAGGCAGCGGAATGTCCATCCAGTGATTTTCATGACCTTCCTGAAGCAGATAACTGCAGATGACCTGATCGATTACTTTTTGCAGCCAGTCCATTTCCCGGTCCAGTACCAATATGTTGGGGCTAGTTTCCATAATTAGCAAATAGTTTTTCAACATCGTCTAAATTGGCATCTGCCCATTTAAAATACAATAAAGCCGTGTTTGGATTTAGTTCATTGGCTTGTAACATATCCAGAAAATGACCCTGTGCATTCTGCAGGATCATTTGGGAACTATAATCGGCATCGTTATGAAAATTGGCATCATAAAAAGTGTCTGTCCATTCACTCGAATTATTGGTTTTAGTAATGAAATCACTAACGAAAAAAGCCAGTTTATCATCCTGCACCACCAGTTTTTTAGCTTTAAAATAAGCGGGTTTTCTTTTGGTTTCCCGATGATAGTACTCAATATCCTTAGACTGAATAGTTTTGGTGTTCTCCTGCCCGAAAATATCAACCAGGCCAAAGTTTTCGGTTTCGCTGGCGAGTTCCAGTTCCGCATTTTTCTCACCGGCGATGGCCAGTGTGGTGTGAGCGGCGGTGGCACTTTCTGTGACGATATAAATTTCCCGAAAGGAGAATAAGGTCTGCGTCAGTTTTATAATTAATTGCTGCTGAATTTCATTCCAGTTATTAATTTTTATGGACTGCGGTTCTTCGGCCTTAAAAATAAAGCTGCCCTCATGGGCAAAAGCCAGTATCTGCTTGCTGAATTCAAATTGCCCTTCAATGGCGCTATGACCATGTCCACGGCCGGAATAGGGTTTTGAAATTCCCTCGTTAAAATTCCAGTTCGACGCATTCAAAAGTAGCGGAACGCTTAAATCGGCCTCTTCCGGAGCTATGATCGTATTGCGGTACAGATTGCCCAATACGATAATCTCTCCATTTTTTATCTGAAAATAATCGCCGGGAAACAGACTTTGGTTTAAGGGTTTGGTCGGGATAAATCCGGCTGTTTTTAAATAAAAATGTCTGTAGAATTTTTTGTAGATGCTATCCATACGACTAAAAATTAAGAGATGAAAGTCCACTGCAACAGCTTATGCAGCAGTGGACATTTTTAGTTTCCTTAAGAGGCCAGAGCCGCAGCATTTGCAGCCGCCAGCGCATCCTCCAGTGATTTAAGTTCAATCTGGGCTTTGTTCAGTTGAGTAGTCGCCGAATTCAATTGTCTCGTCGTTTCGTCATTGGCTCTGTTGGCCTCCAGATAAGCGGATTTTGCTTCAATATCTGCAGTGGCAAGCAAGGCCAGAATCGATTTATTATCTTTTAATGTAAAAGTTTGGTTCACACTCTTTTTTCCGGTCAGCGTCAGGTAAAGCGTTAAGGCCTGTTTTTGTTCCAAAGCTGTAATCGCTTCAGATTCCAAAGCCAGTGACTGGGCGGCAAAGATTGATTTCAGGGCATTAAGGGTCAGGGCAACAGCATTGTTGGCGTCTGCTCCGGCAGCATTTATTTTAGTGATCAGATCATCTGAAATAAGCGGGTTTAAAGCTTTTTTGCGGATTACGAGATTGGATAACTTATTGATAATTTCTACCGAGTAAATCAGTTTATTGATTAATGCCGCCATTTCTTTGGCTACCGCTCCGGTGTTTTCATTGGCAGCGGTCATCTTAGAAAAGGCAATTTCAGAATTTTGCGTCAGGTCTAAGGCATTCTGAACCACCTGCTCGGCAAGCTGTTTGTTGCTTAAGGACTGGGTTCTGCTGTTTTCTGCCTCTACCACATAGCCCTGATATTTAATGGCTTTCTGATTTAAAGACGAAACAACTGCCAGTTGCTGCTGCACGACAGCCTGTGCATCTGTTACCTGAGACGTTAATAAATCCAGATCGGCCTTTTTCTTTTCTGTAATTCCATATCTCTTCGGAGTTGGTTTTACTAATGCTATAGTTTCCATAGTGTAGAATTTAACGGGTTAGTTTTACTGATTATTTGTTATTGAAAAAAGAAATGGTTCTTCGTTTTCCCAATCGGATAAATTATTGTTGTATTGATTTTGATTGGTCTCATTCCCGGAATAAACAGAAAGGACAACAGGAATGTATAATTTTCCGTCTATCAATGCGTTACCAAAATTGTCAGTCGTGGTCGGGTCAATTTTGGCCTCGTAAGACAAGGAATGTTTAGACGAAGGCAGGGCTGTTGTATAATTCCCTGAAGCAACATTTTCCGCTAATTTCAGATTGAAGAAAAAGCCTTTTTTATTTTTTATTTTTGGCAATTTTTCGGCCATTATCTTTTCAAAAGAAAGATGCAGCTCATTTAATTTTGCGGTAACAGTTAACAATTTTGAATTAATTTCCGTTTGAACCTGACTGTAATTATTGACAATACTTTTATTTTCCGCAGTAAGTGCTTTGATTTTATCTTTGTCCTTAACCGGGTCCAGATTTTTGATCTCTTTTTGAAAGGCATCATCCAATTCCTTAATCTTCAGGGTTATGGTTTTTAGTTCTTCCCTGAATTGACTGATATCATTTTGGGAGTACTGAATTTCTTTTTTGATTACGGCTACTTCTATACTTTCTTCAAAATAATCCAGCTCATAGCTCGTAAAAAGATCTTCATTATACGATAAGAACATACATCTGTACTCCGTATGTTTATGATCCGTCTCGTCTACGGTAAAGTTGATGCCATAAGGTGACAATACCGGCAGGTCGGGATTAAGAATATGTCTTGCCGGTTCTTTTTCTACAGCAATATCGTTTACCACTTTTAGTGTGTTTTTTAAACTAAAAGTCTCCGATGGGGCCGATAGAAAATCATCGTACGTATTAATTCCTTTTTTATAATCATCCGTAAAGATGGTCAGCAGAAAAATCACGTATTTTTCACCCAGGGCCAGCATTTCATTATCAGAATCTACTAAATCAATACTTTGGATATTTTTAAAGCCTTCTCTTTTGGAGTTGGCAGCCAACTGGGCAGTAGTGACTACGTTTTTCTGATCATTTTCAGCCTGTGTTTCCGCAGCAGTCAGATTGGTTTTGGCATTGGTTACGTTTGTAGTGGCAATTTTTAGCGTATCGGCGGCAACTTTGGCCGCATCAACGGCCTTTGTTTCATTCAGTTTCGCATTTTCAAGCGACTGCTCTAAGTTGGTCAAAGCTCTGGATGCGTCTGTGGCCGCTTTGGCAAGATCGGCGTTTTTAGGCTCTTTTTTAGAAGCTTCAGCAGTATGTGCCGCTTTTTCTTTGGCAGCAGGAAGTTCTTTGTTTAATTTGGTGATTTCCTCTTTTCCTTCTGAAACAAGTACATCAGCTTCCTGTTTTTCTTTAGTGGCAGTAACTAATTCAGCATTGGCATCGCGCAGTGTATCTTTTGCCTGAACGACTTTCTCTTTAGATAACTTGGCGGCATTCAGAGCAGCAAAGTACGCATTCGAAGTATCAACAGCAGCAGTAAGCGCTTTTGACGGATCGGTTTCTGAAGGATATTCAGGTGACGGAATAAGCTGTACATATTGCAGTGAATTCCCCATTGCTTCTTCTGCCGTCAGTGCCGAGAAGGTAGATTTTTTACTGTCCTTTACCAGGAAGATATTATAACTTTTTACCGGATTGTCTAAACCAAGAGAGGCAGCATTGGCTGTTTTTTCATTGCTGTTAAAAGGTGGTTTGTAAAAATCAAAAGAAACATTGTAAGAACCGTCATAAACGCTTGGAACATGTACTTTCAGATTATAGTTCAGGCTTTTGTTGTTGAGATTGTAAGCCACTTTTGCGGCCTGCAGTTCCACCTTATTCGATTCTATTGCTCCCTGTGCTTTTTTGGTCGTCACACTTGCCGCCGCCTTGGCATCATTCTGGGCCGCAACAACAGCTGCAATAGCGGTAAAATCGGAGGTTGCCACTTTTAGCAGATTGTCTACGGCAGAATCGGTAACTTTTGCCTTGTCCTGTACGGTCGATGAGGCCACTTCGGCAATAGAGGCAGAGGTTTCCATGGCATGCTGGGACGCCACTTCTGCCAGGTAAGCGGTTGTATTCATCAGCGTGTAAGCCTCAAAACTTTGCTGATAAATCTGCGTACCGTAGTCGGCGGCATTGACAATACTAAAAATGCTTCCCATATCGCTTGCCAATCGTACAATCGCATTGGCAGCAACCTGAATGTTGGCGGCACTCGTGGCTACATTGGTTACCGATTGCGAAGTGTAACTGTTTTGCTGTGTGGCAGACAATAGCGTATTGGTCGAAATGTTCTTGCTTTCAGTAGCCAGTTTTTTAATGTTCTGCGACTGATTGTATTTTTTCGTTGCCGTAACAGACTTGTCGTTGGTTACTATTTCAGCACCTTCGGCATAATAAAGTGTAAACATCGAAGAATTCAATTGGGAGTCCAATTTTTTCTTATTCGATTCCTGGCTTTCTAATGAAGCCAATACACTGGAATGTAAATTTTCACTGTAGCTGTTCATAATTGTTTTTTTAGTGGATTAATTTTTATTTTCAAGGGTCGGTTTATTATAGATATTTTTTCATTTTTAAATTCACACTGGTTTAGTACGGCCAGTTTACATGCAACGGTTTATCCATCCACGGGTATTTCATGATCGAAAAGGCAAACGGAGATTTGTTGATCAGTACGTCGTACGGTTTCTTGTCGACGGTAAGTTCCCAGCGGTCCTCCATTTCAAATAAAGTGCCTTCGCGCACCAGCCAGTTGCCCCTGAAACCGCTCACCGAACATTCGCCAATGGCGTCCCAGTACGAAATAGCTGCCTGTATCAGCCCATTGATTAATTCCCTGTTGGCTTCAGAGATTTCGATGGCATCAGGAACGGTGTGCAGCAGCGATAAACCGCATAATACCTTATTCAGCGGTAAATAGGTTTCTTCGGTTTCTGTTAGTCCGGTAACGACATATTGCAGATACTGAGCGGCACTAATTTGATTTTCGATGCTCGTAAATTTGTTATCCACTACTAATCCAAGGCGTTCAAAAAGCATGACGACATAATCGTTTAAGAGTACGATTCCGGCATTTCGGACTGTAATCCCTTCCTTTAAGACTGTTTTTGCAGGTGTATGGACTTTTAATTTTTCCATCTTTGAAATCACTGCCGTTTTTTGCACCTTCAGAACGATTTGTTTTTCATTCTGTATAATTTCCCTGAAACTAAGCTGCAGGGACAGTGGAAACTGATAGATTTGCTTTTCCAGATCTGCCAGGAAGCTTTTTTTGGCGATTCCTTTTTTGGTCACGACATCCCAGATCAGTTCGTTCCAGATTTTATCAATAGAAATGATGCGCCAGTTGTCGTTGGCTGCCGCCCCAAGCAGTTTCCGTAACAAAAGACTTTGCAGGTCTTTGGCGGCAATTCCGCGGATGGTAAAGGCACCGAGAACATGATAGAATTTCTCCAGAATTTTCAGGTACGATTCTTTGTTTTTGTCCAATTGGCTCACGGCTTCACATAAAGTACTGAAACTAATGTTCCGGCTGAGCCAGTCGGTTTGTGCTTCAGAAAGGAACTCTTTTTTGATTATTTTAAAGAATATTCCGGGTGCTTCGGCTATGATTTCATTCAATACGGCTTTAATCTCCCATGTTCCTGAAGTGGCTAAACCAGTTGGAATTTGTTTTTGGAGAATGACTTGTAAACACCAGTCGTATTTTTCTTTTTCAGTTAGTTTTTGTCCGTTAAAAAGTATCGCGTTTCCGGAAGTTTTTAATGATTTTTCTGCTGTGGTCTGATCCGGAAACAAACTATTTTCAGGAATGAGATCATCTTTATATATTTCGGTATAAGAACTTGCTGTTGCGGTTTTGAAAGCTGTTTTATCCATCGTTTTTGTTTTGTTTTCGAATACCATATTTGGAGTAGCAATCACTTTTTTGAAATAAACCGTAAAAGCTTTTTGCAGCATTTTCTCCAACAGCACTTCATTTCCTTTATAAGCCGAATAGTTCAACAGGGTTTGCCAGAACAATTCCTTCAGTTCATCACTGATTTTACTTTTCGAAACGGATTGGGCTTGTCTGATGATCGCAGCAGACTGGCTTTTGATCCACTTATTTTTCAGGAATATTCCATTCTTTAAAAAATACGAAATGAGGTCCTGACTCTGTTTTTTGTCCTGTTTTCGCAGCAGACTAAATTGGGCGTCCTCAAAATTAGAAACCAATAAATTCGACAACTCCAACTGAGCGTCGGGAGATGTGCTCTGAATCAACAGGACAAGGGCCGCAATATCAATAGCACTGTTTCTTTTTAACTGATTCAGAAAACTTCTTTTGGTTGTAATGCCAAACGATTTCACCCTTCCGGATTGCAATAATTTAGTGATAAACTGAAGGTAATCCTTCCGCTTCGTATTCGTCACTTTTTTGGCTAATTCATGTAGGACCGTTTCCAGAAATACAGACAAATTGTGTTCGGGATGCAGCAATATTTCCTGAACGCTGAACAGCAATAAATCTTCGGTAAGCAGTTCTTCCGGAAACTCGTATTTTTCTTTAGCATTTAAAATTTCATAGACGATTTGTATTGTCCGTACCAGTTCTGTTTTTTTATAACCGGTTTTGTGGACCAACAATTGTAATACGTCACGGTTCAGCACCAACGGAAGTATTTTTTTGATAAAATCTTTATTTCCGTACGACAGCATTACTTCAAAAGCCATTTTCGGATGCAGGGAAATCGTTTTGATCAGTGCGCTTTGCAAGTCAGCAAAAACCTCATTTTTAGTCGATTTTTTTTGCAGCTGCAATTCCAGTTTCGACATGAGATTCCTGAAATGCACGGCAGGATAATTTGAATTATTTCGGCCGATTTCACTGCAATAAACACGGGAAAGCTTGTTATAAATTACGGCTGAATGGGTTGTTTTTAAAGACTCGGGAATTCGTGCCGTTGTAAAGGCTTCCAGCAATTGTTCGGTATCGAGATGGTTCTTTTTGCTTAACGCTTTGATGCAGTGCAGCAGAAAAGCAGTATGATCCGTATTTTTGTTTTGGATCAGAAAAGCAATTCCAATTTGCCATAATACATTGCTTTTTGTTTTGAGCTTCAGTCTGTTGCTTAAAATGTTCAGGTAAAGGACCGTATCCAGATTTAGGGAAGACGTACTGGTGTCGAGTTTTGAAAATAGTAGTTTTACGGCAGTTTCATCGAGATCCCCGATAAGAGAAATCAGTGTCTCTTCTGTATGCAAAACCCTTTTTATAATACTGCCCAGTTTACCGCTGTTCTGCTGGTTAAGCGCTACCATCAGTTCATTCAGGTTATCTTTTGCTGTTTTGGATTTTCGCAATTTCTGATCCTTCAGTAACTGTTCGAAAAGAGTCCAGTAATCCACACTTTTTTCAGTTTGGTAAGGCGCTTTTTTTTGTGTTTCGTATTCCTGTGTCAGTGTTTTTAAGGAGAAGATAAAATCGTTATGCTGGGTTGTTTTGTCCGACAGTTTAATGATTGTATTTTCAATTAATAAAATAAGTTCCAAATACGAAATATTATAATGATTCGCCATTTGCAGAATGCTGCTTTTCATAAAAGCGATTTTATTAAAAAGCGTTCCGCGTTCCAGCAGCAAAAAGTTAAGAATAAAGAAATAAAGGTTCTTTTTGAAACTCGCCGTGCTGGTCTGAATAATGGTTTCTTTTACCTGCAGATTCGTCATCACCGAAGAAAATTCGATAATAGAACCGCTGTTATTAGGCTCTAGTGCGGCTATTATTTTGTTGACATTTTTTTCTTCAAACTGCCATGAAATTCTTTTTCGTACTTCCTCGTGCGTTACTCCGGTTTGTTTGATAATCGCAACCACTTCAGGTAAATGCTGCTGCAGCAGTTCGGCCATAATCTGATTTACGGAGCCTTCTTTATTTTGAAAATTCCACGGCAGGTAACCTTCCAGTAAAAAAACGGTAAGGTTCTCCAGCATCGATTTTTCTTTGTTGTACACCGAAATCAGGTTTTGTTTCTGATTGTTCTGATTGATAATCAGTTCGGCTATTTTCTCGCGCAAAAGGCTACGGATTTTAACACTCAGATCGAATTCAAGGTCGCTGTAATCGCAGGCACCCAGATCTAATTCGAGTGACTGGATTCTCCAGCTTTGTTCCGGCGGGCAAAGTTCATTGAATACGCTGGCGACTTCTCCGGGCAACATAATTTTGCTCCAGGTACTCAGACGTTCCTGAAGTCGGTATCCTTCTTCCCGGGTATCAAAAGTAGTGTCCCACTTTAGACTTGATACAATATGGCTGTTAATTTGTTCCATTTTTTGCTTCTAAAATTGTGGTTAAACTACTAATCAGGTTGAGGGCAGACGATACAGGATCGACAGATACCGGTTGGTCATTTTTAACTGTGGAAGAACCTTCCTGCTCCGTTGGCAGCTGAAGTAATTCGTCTTTGTAGCGCAAACTTTCATACCAGTACATATAATCCGGAATAAAGGTTTCTAATTCCTGAATGCTTAAAAAAAGACATTCATAACTTACATTAAAAGGGACATTCAGTTTAAGAAATTGTTTCAATCTCTTTTTGAATTCCGGGGTTTGCAGCGACGGAATAAAATCCGGGAACAGCAATAAGAAGCTCTTTTTGAAAACTTTAGCATCAAGCGCTATTTTGGCATTACCGGAAGACACCGTTATGCGGAACGAATAATTGGAATTGGCTGTTTTTACGTAATCTTCTTCGTTGACGGTCGCAATGTTGCTTGCCGTAAACGGATATTTGGTTCCGGAAAACAGCAGATAGCCGTTTTGCAGTTCACTATCCAGTGTGGCTTCGCTGCTGGCGTTTAAAACATAATTCAGGTTGGTCACGGTTTCAAAACTGATGTTGTCAATCGTGTAATAGGCTTCATTTACCGAATTCGGTTTTAGGACTTCTAGATTAAATTTCAACGGATTCAAAAGCAAAACCGTTTCCAGCAGCAGACTGCCGTGTCGGTTTGTCGTAAACCACAAAGCTTTCTGGATGGTTTTGTAAATCGTGGTATTGTATAAATTTTCAATATTGATTTTTTGACTGTCCAGTCGCGCTGAGATGAAATTTTTGTATATGTTTTTAAGCCCGAACAATAAATTCAGCTTCAGTTCTAATCCCGAAAAATTATTGAAATCCTGTTGGTGCAGTTTTTCTTTTGTATTGATTTGCTCGGATTTGAATATAAAATCGGTCGTATGTTCGTTGACAGAACCGAATTCCTTATCACTAATCTTCGGTAGGTTTATATCCGGATTTCCATCAACATGAGGGGCTATTTTTTTAGCGCCCAAATAGTTATAGCCCTTTTGTCTGTTGTAGGACAGCAGTCCGAGGTTTTGCAGATACAGGCTTTTTAAGATAATCTGGTCTTTTCTTTTGTCTCCGGTATAAACGGTGTCCTGAATAATCGCATCGATTACTTTGGGAGATTCACCGTGTCTGGCCAGAAGGTGGTCCAGAAGATTGTTTCGTCGGTCGAGGTTTGTTTTTTCCTCTTCCATGATTTTCATTAAACCAAAAATATACGGATTGTATGGATCCTGTTGGTATTCGATCCAGCTTTTCTCCAATAGCTCAGCCCTGGATTCTGTACCGGAACTGTAATTAAAAGCCGTATTGTCTTTTAGCAAGGGTTTAATGTGAGGAATGCTATACAGGGACTGATAAAAGTAACTGGGTGCAAAGGTTTTATAAGGCACCGGATATTCTAAATGTTTTTGATCGTATGGATCTTTTACAGCATAAAAATTATCTTCATCAGAAGGAGCACCGCAAAGGGCGTTTTTAAAAGAAAACAGTTTCGAAATATTCGCCAGTTGCGAAAACTGATTGGCCAGTATCTGATCAAACAACGTCAGATATCCTTTCAGCTGACGGGATTGTGCCACCTGAACGGGCAGTGAGGCGTTTTCTAAAGTGTCATCCCCAATGCCGTACTGCTGCGGGAAGGTATTCTGAATGGAGTAGTAGGTATTGATATCCCTAAAACTGCTTTTGGGTGCTTTGGAATTGGTTTTGTTGTTGATAAAAGCGGTGGTTTCATTAAAATTATCCATCCTGATTTGTAAAGGCCCGAAGCTGTCAGGCGGCAAATCTTTTCCGTTTGTATTTACGAGCAGTTTCTGGTTTTGAAAAGAAGCCAGTACATCAATAGCCAGTATCTCACTTATTTCAGCTTGAAGCACTGTAACCGATGCTTGGTTCTGATACAGCTGCACGCACGATGCTGAGGCAATACCGGGTGTAGATGCTATAATGGTTGCCAAATCAATTCCTTTTATCGAATCTTTTTTATCGGTTAAGGATTCCGTTAAAATCCAGCCGTTTACCAATTGCGGGCCGTCAAAAATTGCTTCTGCCGTGTATCCGTTTTGTTTTAAAGTATCGTAATCTGCCTGTGTTATTTTTGAAAAGATATAGGAGCGGATATTGTTTTGCAATTCCAGTAAAACAGTGTACGGATCGGCATTTTTTTCGAGTATGATTTTCGTATCTATCCAACACGCTACCGGGAGTAAAGCCATTGGGGTATTGAAAATTTCGCCCAGGTTTCGGCTTTTATTCAAAAGGTAAAAGGCCGATTTGCAAAGCCCTGAAATTTCAATTGGGTCTGTAATCGCCGGATTTATATAAAGATAAACCTGATACACTTTGTTAAAGGGAAAAACATTATCGTTATAGCAAAGTAGGGTAACATTGTCTACATTTTCTATGCCGTCGATCAGGTATTTTTTATAATCATCAATCGTGTAGGGGGCTGTAGTCAGGATTTCGGAAGGCTGGTAAAACTGGTTTTCCATTTCCATTTTCCCTTCAGCATCGGTCAGGATATCGGCAATGCTAAAATCGGTGCAATAACCCAATTCCGTCAGCGCATAACAAAACTGGTCCAGAATGGTCATTCCGGGATCACTCGGATTAAAGTTGGTCCATTCACTTCCGATATGCTTTTGCACATAAGCAATCGCCTCTCCTTTCAGGAAAGAAAAATCCTGGGAAGCGGGAAGCTGTTTTTTGGTTATGTGATTTGCGGTATCCATCTGATTTAAAATGTAATATTATGTTGGTCTGCAGAAACTAAAAGGGTGGTCGGCCCGTACGACTGAAGCCGTGTTTTGGCGCTTTTCAAGGTTGTTTTTATTCCCGTTACCGGATCGAGCCTATAGCTTGAAAAAGAAACAGCATCGACTGTGGCAACGCCTTCCATATTGAGAAGGAACGCATGTACTTTGGCGTCAATAAGCGGTTGGTCTATTGCGATCTGAGGTGCATAAGCGGTGATCCAAGGTGATAAATAGTTTTTTAGGGCCAGGTTTACCGTATTGTGAATGAGCGTTTCCTGATAACCGCTTTTCAATCCTATTTGGGCCGTAATGCAAACATATTCCGGATTAAAATTGGAAACATTTACACTGGCAAAAGGGGACGTGCTTTTTTTTATGAATTTCTGTATGGCACTTTCGACATCATTCGTTACCAGAGGAAGATAAGCACCGGTATCGCTTTCATCGGTTATTTTTCGCACTACGTAAACCGTAGTGCTGTTGTCTGATTTTTTATGCACCACTTTGGAGAAATAAACCGTATCGAATCTTTCAGCGATCAGCGTATAGTAATCGGCAGGGCTAACGGCTCTGTTTTTGGTTTTAATACTATGGCTGACTCTCTGGTTTTTATGGGTGTTAGTTTCTGCGGCTTTTCCGCCAAAAGAAGCAAAGGGCTGAACCAGTGTTGCGATTTGCGGAATCACAGTCTTCGGTTTGGTGATCGTATTGCTGCTGATTTGCGGCGTTTGCGTATCGTTCAGAAAGGTCGTTCCGGTTCGCTGTACCCTAAATCCGTTGGTTTGTAAAAAAGTCGTGTTCGAATACGTATTCCCTTTACCGCTCACCACAATGGAAAGCCAGTTATTGGTACCGGGCATAAAAGCTCCGTTGTTATTACAGTCTTCCGGAATGGGAAGTTCTATAATACCTGAAGATTTAAACTGACTGGTCTGATCGGATAAGGCTTTTATTTCTTTCCAGCCGGAATTGTTCAAATAGAAATACGAAACACTGTCACCGGGTGTAATTGTTGTGGCATTTCGCGCGAGTTCAAAATAGAAACTTAAAGTACTGTTACAGATTAATTGTTCCAGTTCCAGGAATAACGCTCCCGAATAACTGAATGACGGATAAACCGGGAAACCGCTTGTCAGGTCGGTTTGCGGAACGCCTACGATACTGGTATTGAGTAAGGTGGAAGCTGTATCGGTACTGTCAAACAGCTGATAATTTTTAAAAGGGGTATAAACAAAATACTGCAACGGATAATCTCCGGCAGAGCCGTCCAGTTTATACCTTACACTTGCTTTATAATCGGCCGAAAACGTTTTGATTTTGGGTGCAAATGGCAAGTTGGCAGGCACTATAAATTTTGAAATCGGGTCCCCTTTTGCTTTATTAAAAAGATTACCATTTTGCAAAGCAATATTCGCTACGACATTCGGATAGATTTCGGAGCCAAAGCCGTATTCATTTCCCGATAAAACCATTCTTATAAATCCTGAAGAACTGGCATCCGTAAATTGGAAAGGCTGCACCTGAATGTACGGATCCGGTTGCGGTGTTTTAGCTGGCGTTGTATCTGCGATATCGTGATTATTATACTTGTAATAACTGCTGCACGTACTGTTGAAAGGCACATCCGGATCTCCCGCTGCCGGGTCAAATAAGTAAAGCGTAGTTAGAATATCCTGTACCGGAACGAAAACAGGGGCAGTTTCGGGTGTAACAGGCGGAACGACAGGTTTACTGGTTTTGGTCATAATCAGATCGTTCCATGTTTTTTCCTGCAGGATATTAAAATCAGCGATAAAAGAAGGATTATTAAACGGTCCCGGAACAGGGGGCGGCAGTGGATCGGTTGTTCTGTTGAGCAATCGCGCCAAACTGACTCTGGATTTTACTACTGGTCCTGCAGCATCCGGATCGGCAATATAATTGTTGTAAGCGGCATAATACGTCCGGAAATCGGAGGGAATCTTATCCCAGTCTATATTGATGACAAAACTGTCCAGAGGCTTGCTGAAGATCTCATTGTTTCCAATTATAAAATTAGAATGGAATAGCGGAATCGGCCCAAAAGGAGGGAAAGGATTTTTGGTATTCAATTCCCCAAAATCATTATACAGCTGAAACGTTTTAACTCCTGTGATATCCAGTGCTATCGTGATTGCCAGTATTTTGGGTGGTGCAGCGGGTTGAGAAATGGTTTTGAATATAATTTTAAGCATCGGCCACGTTGTTTGCAGTCCGTCCGGATGAATCACGAAAGGCTCAATGGCCGGTTCCGCAGGTTCCAGATTAATTTCTATGGCAAGGCTTTTGGCAGTCGGAACAAATGCGGAAGGGGCTAAAGGAACTTCCAGCCAGCTGTTTGCGGTACTCATAAAATAGCTGGCACCCTGAAACTCCGTTAGATTAATTTCCGAATCCAGTTCGAGTGTCACGGTGATGTTTCGTTGGCCTTCTCTCAATAACAGCATCGGCGAAGCAAAAGCCATTCCGGTGTACAACGGCGCAGTCGGCGGAGTGGTAGCTCCAAAAGTAGACCAGCTGATTGTTTTGCCCGTCTCATCTTGCTGAACAGCGGAAGGTTTGGCTACAGAATGTAAGTTATAAGACAAAGTATTGGGTGCTGCCTGATAAGAAAGGGTCTGCACACTTTTTATAACGGCCGGATTCAGCGTTACGTCTTTTAGGGAAGCAAATACAACCGGATTCTTTTCCGCATCAACTCCGCCGTTAAATAAAGTACCCGCCGGCAACTCCAATACCGAATTGTTTTTGGCCAGTGCAGCACATAAAAAGGCGCTGTCTGCCAGTGCAGGTAATTCAGTTTGTTTCAGAATGGTTTTATAATAAAAATCAAGGTGCTTTTGTGAAATTCCGTTTAGTTGCTCCTGCTGTACCTGGAGTACGTTTACAAAAGAACGCAGCAATGTCGTATCCGGGAATTTACTTTTTTGAAGGCTTAATTTTTTAAATTCATTGGCAGAATGATGTATGATGGTTTCCAAAAAGTTAAACAGCCGATCGCCGATTTTCGTTAAAATAGTCAGGCAAAAAGAAGTTACGTTATCCAGTGCCTTCAGAATAGTCTGTTCAGTATCATAGCCGAAAATTTCCCAAAAAGGTCTTTTGTCTTTATTGATTGTCCAGAGAGGTACGTCAAAAGAAACAAAATCAGGATAAGGCGCAGCTGCAATATAGGTCCCTTTAGACGGAGCCGTATACAAATATTGTCTGAAGGACTGAACCGCCCAAAAATCAATGCTTAGTTTGTTCTGTACCTCGTGTAAAATATAATTTTTAAGGTCGTATGTTTCGTTGCTGCTTTGCATATAATGGGTCCAGCGTTCCATGATTTTATAAATAGCGCTAATGTGATCAAAGAGCTGATTGAGGGCTTTGGAATTCAAAAAGCCCTGACTGTTAGTGCTCAATAAAGTCTGAATCTCCGTACAGCTGTTTTTATAAGTTGAATGCAGTCCTTTGTAATTGGTTCGGGAGATAGCGGCCATCAGAAAAACGGGATCTTTCAGTAAAAATGGATTCCAGTTTCCTTCGATGGTGTTGGTGTCATTATAAAAATTAATGAGTTTGCTAAATTCGGTCAAAAAGTACAGCCAGTCCTGTTCGGTCCTTCCGTCTATCAGACAGGGATTCGGAACGAGTGCTTCGTTAAGTGAATTCAGGGCGCTATTTTGATCGATTACAAGCATTATTTTCGGGATAAATTGGTGCCTTCTTTCAGGTGAAAAGGAAACACATAATTATGTCTGGTATTGGTTTTGGAATAGAGGTAAGTGATCAGTATCTGGATGATGCCATTGGTCATATCCGTTGAAGCAACCTGTACATCCTGTACCACAATTCTGGGTTCATAGCGCAATAAGGAAAACCGGATGGTTTCTATAATTTCGCCTTTTAAATTAGGATCAATTTTTCTAAACATAAACTGTTGCAGGCCGGAACCGAAATTGGCTTCCAGCGTGCGTTCTCCCTTGCGGGTATTGAGGATAATATTGATAGATTCGTGAATATTCTTCTCATTGGAAGACGTATTCAGCTGATAATTGCCCGCAGAAAAGGACACGGGAAAAGCCCATCCCGCACCTAAAAAGGTATTTTCTCTTTTATCTTCTGTATTATCCACCAATCATTACATTAAAGGCTCCAAGGACAATTGATCCCCCGTGAGCAGTCTGATCCCCTAATCTTGCGGCCGGTAATCCGCCAATCATAACCGTCGCCGATCCCTTTATGATCGAATCCGGCGGCCCGACACAAACCAGCATATCGCCAACCCGTGCTGCCGGTAATCCTACGATAAGAACCGTTGGTTCTCCTACGCCAATTATAGGCCCGCCAACGTGGGGAACCGGCGGTACAGCAGGAGTAACCATCGGACATTCGTGAAAATCTGTTAATCGTGCTGCTGGTGGCATATTTTTATTGTTTATTGTTGTTTGTTGTTTGTTGTTTGATCGTTTGTTTGAAAACCTTTGAACCTTTGCATCTCTGCACCTTTGTAACTTAGCACCTCAAAACCTCAGCACCTCAGCACCTAGTTAATCATCACCATTGCGCCTTTCAGCGTTAATTCCATTCCGCCCGAGACCTGCGCCATTTGCCCGCCCTGAGCGGAATATTGCATGTCGGCATTATCTTTAATATTCAACCCTTTGGTAGCGACATCGCCGCCACTGGATTCGATGGTAACACCCTGCATGCCTTTGATACTGACATTTTCCTGTGCCGAAATACTAATGTTTTTCTGACTGCACAGGTCAATGCCGCTTTCCGACATGACAATCGTGTTTTGATTTTGATCGCTAATGGTGATTTTCTTTTCTTTATCGCTGACGATGATCGTATTTTTATTAGGCGTGGCAATAGTCCAGACGATATTCTCATCATCAAATTGCACGGAAATCCCTGATTTGGAAACAATCGCTTTTACCGAATTTTTTTCGTTGGGTTCCAAACCGGTAAACGGTTTTATTTTGGTACCGCTGTACAAACTGCCCAGAATGACAGGATAGCGCGGATCTTCGTTTAAAAAGCCAAGAATAACCTCGTCGCCGACTTCGGGTAAGAAGAAAGCTCCGGCACCACTGGTAGCATAAAAATTGGAGAGTCTTGCCCAGATTCCCGCACCATTGGCATCAAACAAAGGCACATTGACCAGAATTCGAAACTGAGCATCGGGATCTTCATACATTTGTTTTACAGTTCCGTTAAACAAACCTCTTGCTCCCGGAATAAGTCCGGAGGCCGGGGGAGACATCACATCGGGTTTTTCGGTAAACCAAAGCGGTGAAATGCCCAGATAGACTTCAGAAATCCAATTTCCCTGTGAGAGATCATGCACAACGCCTGCGATAAGGTAATCGCCGTTAAAGCGATCCCCAACACCCTTAAAAGTCATGTATTTTCCGGGATCAATTAAGTTGGTTCCCTGAAATTTGGCTTCACCGGTTATTTTGGAATATTCACTTTTAATGATTTGAGCTTTCGACCAGGTAGTTAAATCTGCCGTTTCCAAAGGTGCCGAAGTCTGCAGCTGAAAAGTGGAAAGGCCGATCACTTCAGACAATTTTTTCGAGCTTAAATTTCCGGATCCGCTTACATTGGGCGTTGCCTCACTGTTGATAACGGCCTGATTTTTATAATCCCAGGTGTTAGACGTTACATTTCCTAATTGGTTCGTCGCATTTAGTTTGGCATTAAATTCAAGCAAATTGTCTCCATATGTAACGGTCAATACCGAAGAGGTATCACTATCGGGAGCGGTCACGGAAACTTTACCGTTTAGGGTCGTTACAATTAAGCCGTTGGTTTCTGCAAGGGCCAGGATATAGTCCCAGTCCGTTACGTAATATTGTACCTGTTCCGGCCAGGTGGTGGTGGTTGCCGTAACATTGGCACTTAATCCGGAATAGGTTCCTATAATAGACGAAATAATATCGCTGTCTTTCTGATTCGAATACGTCAGGCTTTTTCTCCCTACAATCATTTTTACGGCCGCATCACGGCATTCAATTTCCAAAGCCGATCCTACCAGACTGTCAATGCGAATGGACTGGCTCATGATTAAGCCCGTAAAAAGTACGGTATTCGTTTCATCATAACCCGCCAGAATACTAATTTCAGCACCCGGAACAAAAGTTGCCGAAGAGCTCGCCTCAAATTCCCCCGTACTGGCATCTCCGTCTAAAATTACAATTTTAGCACTGGCAATTCGGTTGACGCTCTTTTCTATATGAACAGAAAGCACGCTCAGTTCGTCCGGTATGGTACTGCCATTGACCTGAATAGAGAAGGTGGCGATTCCGCCGGTTTTTATTTCGCTTGAAGTACTCATGAGTTGGAAGGATTTACAGGAGGAAATATGAGTTTATCAATCCCATTGAGGTTCCTGAATTTATTGAGCTTGTTGTATTGGGCCACTTGTATGTAAAGCGAATCGTCATTCCAGGTTTGCAGACACAATTGCGGTAAAGACATTCCTTCGGATACCGTAACAATATGCGTTAAGTCCGGAGACTCGGGCGCATCGGTCATCGTAACTGTTTTGGGAGAAACATACTGGCTGAAGGACAACGATATTTTGGCTCTCAGCGGACTTCCGTCGGGTTTGAACAGCGTATAGGAAATATCAATGGATTCCAGCACGCCATTAAACGTAATATTCTGTCCCCATTGCACTTTTACAAAATTGGGACGGTGTATTTTACCGTTGTAGGTGTAAATAATGGTTTCCAAAGCCGTTATTTCTTTCGCCATATCAATACGCTTGCTGTCTACAACACCGGTACAGTCTATCACAATTTCAAAACTTAATTTATCACTTGGGGTACTTTTATATTTTTGCGAAGCAGAGCTTGTAGCGGGAGCCTGCTGTTCGTTGTATTCAATGCTTTTTTGTACCTTGATCGACTCCGGATTTATCATAAAGGCATACGAATTCCCGGCGAATTTGTTTTGAAATTCTTCGTCCGTGTATCCCGTGATTTTCATTAATTCTAAACCTGCCATTTGTCTGTTCTTTAACGTTTATAGCTGTTCACCTGATTTTTCTCGGCAATTAATCTTTTGCATTCTTCCAGTAATTGTTTCTTAAAAAGCGATAATTCTTTTTCTTTGGCCACAGAAGAGTGCTTCGCGTTGCTGCTTACAATCTCTGTTTTGATAATGAGTTCCCTTATTTCGATTGGCATACGTATCAGTTAAAAAGATTTTCAAAAGTTGTTTTGGATGAAATATTGAAGTAGGTATAGGCCAGTTCAATAGATTCAATGGCAATTCCGCTTTCCTGAGAGTTGAGGTCAGAAACGGCATATTTAACCGGATAGGCATTATTGAACGTCCATTGCATACAGACAATACCGCTTGCATTGAGCAGGCTGAGTATCACATTATGGGGCTGGATCGGATTCGATAATCCCTGGTCAATACAGTTGGCGCACCAATTTACCAATTGGGAACCGACAGGAACAATGGCTCTTTTCAGGATTAAGTTCTGACTGTTAGAAACCGTTGGGAGGCGGTATTTAAACCTGTTTTCGCCTCCGCAAACAATTTCTTCTATACTTAATTCTTTAGAAATACCGGATACTTCCTTGAAAGCTGCATCTACACCCGAAAAGGAAAGTGTAAAATAAAAGCTAACCGGATAATCACTATTTGCCACCGTTTTTAATGATGAGCTGTTCGTGTGCAATTTCTATAGTGTCTACGGCAACCTCATTTCCGTCAGATTTCAGATCTGTACTGGTAATTTTAGTCGGCCAGGCATTATTGAGTGTCCATTGCATGGTTACATTTCCTTTTTCGTCTAATAATTTGATCAGTACTGTTCTTCTTTTGATCGTATTCATTACGACCTGCTGGTGCCAGTCCCAAAACGTATTATCGTTTACGAAGATGCCGCGTTTCATGGTAATATTGCCGTATTTGGTAATGCCGGGCATTTTCTCGACAGAAAAAAGCGGACTGTTACTTTTACGATATTCTATAATCTGATTTTCGACATCCATTCCCGTAACTTCCTGAAAAGCTACTTTTGTCAGTTCGGTTCCAAGGTCTACTTCAAACCTAAACTTAGGCATCGGCCACGTTGCGCCTTGTACGCTTCCATCATCTGTTGGCATAATATTTTATTTTAAATTAAAAATTTACTTAAATTGAGTGGTTTGCTGCTTAACTGGACGCCACCATTTGCTGTTGAAAGGTCAGCACAATGAATTCCGCCGGATGTACTACTGCTACTTTTACGGTAACATTCATAAAGCCGTTCAGGATATCATCTCCGGTCATGGTAGAACCCAGACCACAGGCTACAGAAAAAGCATCAGAGGCACTGGCACCCTGCAAACCTCCCTGTTTCCAGATGGACGTTAAAAAGCTCGAGATCATAGCGATAACCGCTTCCCATGTATTTTTGTCATTTGGTTGAAAAACATATGCCTGAGCGGCCAGTTTACAGGATTGCTCCAGGAAGATCATCGTTCTTCTTACCGGAATGTATTTCCAGTCCTGACTGTTTCCATCGAGTGTTCTCGCACCCCAGATCAAAATACCAAGTCCGTTAAACAATCGGATCGCATTGATCGATTTACCCGAAACGGCATCCACATTTAAATTGGCCTGCTGGCTTTCTGAAATTGAAATCGGTAATGAAGCCGCTCCCACGATAGAAGTATTGGCAGGTGCCTGCCATGGTCCAACTGCATTGTCTGTTGTGGTAATCACCCCGGCCATAGCCCCGCTTGGAGGAAGGATATTGGCATCACTCAATACATGTTTGATAATCAGGGAGTACGTCTGACTCGCAATTAAAAGTGCATTATTGTTCTGAGTAACCGTTAGCGTACTGGCAGGATTCTGAATGCCGGCAATAATGGTAGCCACACTAGCATTGGGTGCGCTTGGCGGATTGATGATAGGTTCTAATTGTTTGAGGTCTCCGCCAAACAAATTCGTATAATCAATATCCTGATTCTGCATGATGGTCGTCCCGATAAAAGGATAATAGGCCATTCCGTAATTCAATCCTACAGAACCGGTATTCATTCTGAAATTAGAAATATCCTGCGTATATAAAATCGGATCCGGATCATCGCCTCCAATAATATCAAACAGACACATGGCCGTTTGCATCGTGGTACATTGCAACAGCATGGCTTCCATCAGCGTACCGTTGTCGGCTACACTCAGCAGCGTGGCCTCCGGACAAATATACATGGTCGGTTCGGGCTCATTTTTTAGAAGGGCAAGACCCGTAGTCAGGTCGTTTAACTGCACGTTCGGATTAATAAGCGGTGTACCCGCAGTCATTGGTTTTTTAGACTGGGTGCCGTAAGTACCCACAGATACGATGTAAGCGTCGCCGCCGCCGTTTTCATAAAAAAGGCGTACACTGTTGTACAGATAATAAACTGTAGTAGGATCCGGAACAATGGAGTAGAAGGACCCTGCAATCAGCATATAATCTCCCTTTTTAGGTTGACTGTCTTCTTTTACTAAATAATATTCAGGACTGTATTGTTTCGCAGGACTCGCTGGTAGCGGTGGATCCGGGTAACAAAAAAAGGCTTGAAAATCAGCAAACGATGTAATTCTTACCGGAACATTCGTATACGATTTCCCTTCGTAAGAAGCTTGGGGTGTGTATCCAATAAATGCTGGTACTGCGGTAGCAACTGCTACAACGGAATTCGGAAAAGCATTTAATTCTTGAATATAAACACCAGGAGTCTGGATGGTAGATAAATTCATTGATTTTTAGTTTTTAAGGTTCATTTTTAAATAGTTTTTTATAAATAGATATACATGGGTGATGTAACTTGAATAGTTCCGGTGCTGCCGATGATTCCAATTCGGGAAACATCGGGAACAGGCAGTCCTTTAATCAGCACTTTACCGCCTGAATTTTTCTGATCGGATTCGGTGGGTTCTTTTTGGCTGATTAAATCGAATTTGTATTTTGGTTTTTCGCTCAACGGAAGATCCGTTTCGCCGGAGGTAAAAAGGAGCGCTTTTTCTCCCGTCGCCACGACGACCTGTTGCGGTCCGTCAAACTGCATTTTTCCTTTTTCGTTAATGACCGGATGATTGAGCGGAACGGCATTTTTATTGATGACATAATACTGCCACTGCGTTGCCCGGGCTGTAAATTTTATTTCAAAGTGCGAAGGACTTGTATCGGCTGTTTTTGTAAGATCTTCAAAAGAGATTCGCAGCAGCCCTAAAAACGAATTGGATTGTTCCTGTTGCAAGGTTTCATTGAGTACTACAGTACCATTGCTGTCCTGATTTTTGGGATCCTGGCTGGTATAGGTAAGCTGTCCCGCAAAGTTGATGGGCATTGCGGTGAAAAGGGCAAAAAAGGGATTATCAGATTCGATATTAAATTCGAAATAGTCCAGCGATGTGGTTTTCGAGATATAATTTAAAGTATCAGTCAGAGAGGAATTGGATTTTAGGAAAAGTTCAAATCCATTGGAAATACGATTCATCCTGACGCCAAATTTCCGGAATACTTTTTCGGTCGCAGGGTCCGGAATAAAATGCAGGCTGTTGCATTTGCCGGTATCAAAAAAGGTATGGTATACCATAACATCAAAAGCTTTTATGTAATCGCCCTGACTCATGATAGTATCTTATTATTGGTATGGGTAACCGCCGGTACAATTTCTGTCATTTCGTTGGCCTGAACCTTGATCAGTTTCATTTTGTAAATGATCGAGGGCTGGTATTTGGCACCCATGGCCGTCCATAAGCTGTGCATCTGGTGGTAGGAGATTTTTTCATATTCGAATTCCAGTCTCGTGATCCCATCGGGAATACTGGAAGAGGAGGAAGCGTCTAAATAATTGTTGATCTGGAAAAAGTACATAATGGCATCCAGAAACTTTAAGGACTCGGTATAATCATCAAAATTACTGCTGATTAAAATGTCCAGGTTGTATTTTTCTACCGGATTAAAACTCGAGTAATTGCCGTTTTCGAGTCTTTTGTTTTTGATATAAAAAGGCTGATTGGTTTCTTTTTCTACATTAATCAGGGATAAGACTACTTTGTTCTGGTTGGCTTTCGGAAAAGCGCCGTTGGTATCTATAAGATAATTCAGGACGATTTTTTCTTCGTCCAGTCCAAAACGGTTTTTTAAAAACTGTCCCAGCAATTTATTCGTAAATAGAAGTGACTGATGTATCATGGTTAGGTAATTCTAAATTTCGGCTGAACGGACCAAACAAACTGGTAGTCAGATTATACTGGTAAAATTACTTTAGAAAGCAGTACGGATCCGATTTTGAGAATGTACTTTTCGTATACATGCTGTAAAATTGTGGGCCTTTCGTAGACAAAATGTAGACAGGGGCTTTTTTTGCGTGAAAAAGAAAAATTTTATCCGTATGTGCGTACCGGAATAGGGATCAATGCTCACTACTTATTTTTACCGCAAAGAACGCAAAGATTTTTATCCAAGATGGCCTTAGAAATCGCAAAGTTCGCAAAGCTAAATCATTCAGAGCTTTGCGAACTTTGCGTTTTATAAGAGCTAAAAGTAAAGATCCTTGTGTTCTTTGCGGTAAATATTTTTTTACGCTTCACAGGTTTTAGGATTGATCCCCCAATGCCTCTTTATTGAAGACTAAATAAAGGGGCTGTAAACAAAAAAATCGATTACGAAAAGTAACCGAATTTTCAGTAGTATAAAGTTGAGGTATTGAATAGTTTACGAAACAGTTCTTAAGTACGAAATAATATCCTGCTCTCTTTCAAGCGTCAATTTTTTCTTCAGGCGGTATTTATGAGTCCGCACACTGTCCTGATTGATTCCCAGAAGACTGGTGATGTCATGGTTGCTCATATTCATTTTAATATAACAGCAGTATTTTAAGTCTTTCGCACTTAAGGAAGGATGTTTTTTGGCCAGTGTCAATAAAAAATCCGGATTAGACTGTTCAAAGTAAATCTTAAAGTCATCCCAGAGTTTGGTGTCATCCGCAACCGTTTTTATCGAATTCACAATAGACATTAATTCTCTGCGGATGGCATCATTTACATTCGGATAAAGGTAGGAAATGCGGGTTTTGACCTTTTGCAGGATTTCTACCTTTTGATCCAGTTCCATTACATAATGACTGAGTTCCCTGGTAGTGCTGCTGTTGTTGTTTTGCAGGGCTGCCTCCGCAAATGAAACTGCTTTATCGCTGTTTGTTTCTGCTTTTTTTAATTGAAAGATCGACTTGATTCTGTACATCAGAAAATCAGTGTTGCTGATATGTTTGTAGGGATATGCAAAAATAATACAGTTTTTAGACCAGCAGGTCGACTCACATTCATAGTTTTGCGTCAGGCATAAAATAGGAGTATCAATTTTATTGAAGTTGAAATGGCTGTCATTTATAACGGGCTGGTTCCTCCTGAAACACAAAATAATCAAATCGGGCTGGAAGGATTGCACAGTACTGTAAATATCGAGCGCGCGTGAAACAGCAGCGATAGAAAAAGTAAAATCAGCTATTACAGACAGGATGTTCAGTACCTGAGTCAGCACGGTGGTATCGTCACATCCAATCAATATTGATTTTTTTTCAGGCATTCCGGTGGTTGATTTTGTGGTTTTTGGCAGGGTTGTTAAAAGTACAGTTTTAGTGCAGTTCAACAGAAAAATATGTCACAGGATGGGTTTTTATTGTCATGAGATTGTTTTTATTAACGCGTTGCTATCTTTTAAACAGTAAGTCTTATATTTCAAATAATAAAATGGATGTACTAATTAGATAGTATAGCATTCCTATCACTACTGTTTTTACCCTTAATTCTGCCAGTTTGACATTAAATTTTCGTTACGTCATTCCTCCGTCACGTTGCCGTCACTCCTCCGTCACTCCTCCGTCACCGCTCCGTCACTCCTATACGGGAACTTTAGGGGAAATTTTAGGTGTATTTGGGCCTTTTTCGGTCACATTGTCAGGAATATGGGTGGTTTGAATCGGGATTATAGCCTCTTTGAATTCCTGTTTTTCTGTACTAATGGTATATCAGGAATTTAGCTCTTAGCTGTTATTTTTTACGTTTGGCTCTTTTTCCCTATCGAATCAAAGAAAATGGGCTACCTTAAAACGGAGTACCAATTGTATCTTTTTTACTTTCTTAAAAGTATAGTTCGCTTAAAATCAAGGCCTCTTTTGGGTTGTTTTTCCCTTTTTTAGCATGATTTAACGACAAGTATCAATTGAAACCCGCCACTTATCAAACGGATTCGGTCTAATTCATTTTATTAAATATGTTTGTAACTCGAATTTCAGAAAGTACTCCCAAAAAATGGGAGAGCGGCAGAAAAGTAAGCAGAGATTTTAGTGGAAATCTACCCGCAATTAAATTATATATATATAAGAAAAATGACTTTGTAGATTAAAATAAAAGAGTGGTTTATATCATTTATTTTGTATTTATTTGCATTTTTTTTAACAAGTTTAATAATATAACTAAAAGTTATAAATATGAAAATGATCTTTAGCTTTATTTTGTTTGCAACTTTGACATCCTCTTTTGCACAGCAGAAAATTACATTTGCTTATGATACGGCAGGAAATCAAATTAGCCGGACTTTATGTTTAACGGGTTGTACGGCAAAACCAGGAAAAGAAATTAAAGAAATTGAGGCTATTACAGATGCCGATATGGAGAAATTCTCTTCCGAAGATGTAATATCCTATTACCCGAATCCGGTAAAGGAAGAGCTTTTTCTAAAGTGGGAATTGATAAATGATAATAAAGTGTCCTCCGTGATAGTTTATGGAGTCAATGGTCAGGTTTTAAAAACATTTTCTAAAACAGATAACTTAAATACGCTCAATATTTCTTTTCAGGAATATTCGAAAGGTATTTATATGGTTGCCTTAAATTATTCGAACGGAGATCAGAAAACAATTAAAATTATTAAACAATAAGGTATACTTATGAAACAATTTTACTTATTCATTTTACTTTTATCTGCTTCTTTTGTCTTTTCCCAAAATTTTACGGATACCAAAGGAGAATTACAAATTTCAGCTTCGGGTACTGCCAGTTATACATTGCCTATAGCAATTCCACCGAGTATAAAAGGAGTTGCCCCAATAATAAATCTGAACTACAGCAGTGGCGTACGCGGCGGTATAGCCGGTCAGGGATGGAGTATTAACAGCATTTCGGCGATTAGCCGTATCGCCACACGTCGTGATATAGATGGTTTTGTAGACGGTGTCGATTTTGATGCGGATGATAAATTAGCTTTAGACGGACAAAGACTTTTGCTAAAAACAGGTACCTATTGGGCACCCGGATCTACTTACGAAACAGAATATAAAAGCAACACTAAAATAGAATTAAAGGTTGAGGGTACCACTACTTACTTTATTGTGACCGCTCCTGATGGTTCAAGAAGCTGGTATGGATCTAAAGGATCGGGCAGCTTGCAAAATTCGGTGTCATTGAATTCCTGGTATATTGTTCATTATGAAGATCCAAATGGGAATTTTATCGATTACAATTACAAAACGATTACTTACAATGGATCAAGTCAATTATATATTGATACTATTACTTTTAGTGGTAATGCCGCGGCAGGTATTGCTGCTCAGAATAAAATCGCATTTTTCTATAAGTCTGCCAGACGTATAGAGCGCGATTATTTAAAGGGGGCAGCTGTATACGCTACTGAATTACTGCAGAATATTCAGGTAACAGCAAATGGCACTTATTTTAGGACCTATACTCTTTCTCATACTATAGATCCAGATTTGGGGTATGAGCGCTTAACCAGTATTCAGGAATTTAATGGTGCTAACGAACCGTCGAATCCTGTCGTTTTTACTTATGCTTCAAGTCCTAACAATCAGCAAAGAACAGAAAAAACGTACACTAATACTCTTTCATTTGACAGAACACAGTTAGCAGGTGATTTTGATGGCGATGGCAGATTAGATTTCGTAGCAAATAATCAAATTTTCACAAATTTGTTTGAGGGAAGTACAGGAAACACTCCTACTGAAATATCAAGTGGGTCTTTACAATATCGCTCTTTCATAGCAAAGACCTTAACTAATAATAAAATTAATCAATTTCATTCAATAATTACCCCAACGTCTGGTTTAAATAAAATTGATTTTAAGTATTATCAACTTGATAATGGCGTTGTCAGCAATTACTTTACTAAAACTATTCAATTTAATAATCAAAGGATACCAGGTATTTTTACCTGCCAAAGTAATGATAGTGGTTATAGTCAATATTTAAATGATTATAATAATAGTAATACTGGCTACGATGGAATTAGTGATTTAATTGAAGGCGATTTTAACGGGGACGGAATAAGTGAAGTTATATTCAATATTCAGTCAGGTTCAATTGATTATATTGAAAACTGTTATGCGACTGAGTTTGAGGGTGTGGTATGTGATTGTCAGCCAGTAGTTAATCCTGTTGCGTCAAAAAACTATTGGCTGAATTTAGACAGTAATGCAGACACGCAATTAAATGGTAGTGGGTTTGTTAATTTGAATGCAAATTTGTTGAGTTCCATCTGGAAATTTGTAGGAGATTTTGATGGTGATGGGAAATCGGATATATTGACACTTAATGAAAACAAGTCTTATAAAATATTAAGTTTAAAGCAGCTAGCGGTAAGTCCATGGGTTACGCTGGAAGTTATAGGAGAAGGTACTTTAGATCAATATTCTACTACTAAGCAAATGTTGTTTGGTGATTTTAACGGAGATGGAAAAACAGATATAATGCTTCCTACCAGTGAAGGAGGATCAGGACAGGCACAATGGAATACTTATTACAGTAATCCAAACCCTGCAGGAGGGTCTTCTTTTGTGAAAGAAATAAGTACGATTGTAGAATATTGGCCAGACACAGGAAGTTCTTATAACACCCAAAGGCACTGGAGTAGTTATTATGCGATGGATATCAATAAAGATGGAAAATCAGATTTGGTTCGAGTACGAAGAAAATATTATAAAGCTTCATGGACCATTAATAACCGTGATACAGAATGGCAAATTACAGCTTATGCTAATAATGTTGGTGTAACAACGGGATCAGGTTTTAATTTGGCTTATGATTCGGGTATTTTAGATTCTAAGTCACCAGACATTCCAATTCCTATTACATCAAATTACAAGTATCAGGGTGCAAATACTGATTTAATACTTGTTCGCGGTAATAATAAAATTGTCGAATACTATCAGTTTAATAAAAATGTCGATACTGAAAACAGATTAATATCAGTAACCGAATCGAATGGTAATATCACCCAAACTATTCATTATTTACCTATGGAGGCAGCTGGTGGAGGTTTAGGTATAGCTGCGACCGATTTTTATTCATCCTCTAATGCAGTAACTTATCCCAATATAGAAATTATCAGGAACCCGAACAGTTTTCTCGTTTCTAAATTAACTGCCACAATAAACGGAGTTTCCAAGTTTCAGGATTTCAGGTACAGGGGTTATGTGTCCAATTACAATTATGGTACAGTTGGATTTACCAGATCTACACGAAGCAGCTGGTATTTATCTGCTGCGGACACAAAAATCTATACCACAATTTACAATGACGTAGCACTACGGGGAGCCAATACGATTACGTGGACCAGTACCAATCCGGCAACGGTTTTTGATGCGGTACCTTCAGGATTAGTGACGACTAAAACGAATGTGTTTTCAACCTACACCAATCCAACATCGAAGGTTTATAATGTATTACTGGATACACAAACCACTTTGGACGCCTTATCGGGGGTAAAGTCTGAAAGTACGTATACCTATGATGGTACGGTGACTTCAGCAACTTATTTTGGTTTGGAGACCAAAAGTATCAACAGGCAGTACAGCGGGGCTACTTTTCAGGGTTCTGTGACAATAGATTCCCAATATGATAGTAATGCTGCCGGAGCAGGAAGTGCCTATTACATCGGCAGACCTAAAAAAGTAAACACCTCAAGCAACAATGTAGCTTCAGGCGATACCCGAACAGCGGAAGAAATATACACTTATACAGGAAGTAATTTAACCAAGACAGAAAAGAAAGGCTATAACACCTATGCTATTGTTGAGGACATGACCTTTGATATCTTAGGGAATTTGCTCACGAAAACAGTATCGGCTCCAGGAGCACCTGCTCCCGTGCCAACGGCAAGAACCATTACAGATCAATATGATGCCACCAAACGATTTGTAATTAAAAAAACAGATCATCAGGGATTTATAACGAGTTATACTTATAACCCTATGGGTCAGGTGCTGCAATCTACCGACTATATGGGGGTAATTAATGATTTTAGCTACGACAATTGGGGTAAATTGATAACGACAACCGTTACAAAGACTTCAGCCGTACCGATTACGACGTCTATAGCGTATAAAAAATTAGCCTCCGGAGGATATACCACGACCACGACCAATAATTTAGATGCAAAAACAATAACACAATACGATGTTCTGGGCAGGGTCGTAATCAGTTCCACCAAAGGATTTGCCGCAAATACGCTGGTATCCAAACAAATTGTGTATGATGGGCTGGGACGCAGGCAAAAAGAGAGCGAACCGTATTTTTCTGCGCCAAGTCTATGGACGACTTATGAGTACGATTACTTAATGAGAACCACAAAAGTAACCGCTCCTACCGGAAAAATTCAAACAATGACCTACTTAGGTTTAACCGTTACCAGTAATGATGACGGTAAAATTACTACCGCAACGGCAGATGCATTGGGCAATAAAGTACAGAGTACAGATCCCGGAGGGACTATCAATTTTAAATATTTTGCCAACGGTCAGTTAAAAGAATCGGACTATCAGGGCAATAAGGTACAGATTAATATTGACGGCTGGGGAAATAAAATCTGGTTGTCTGACCCAAGCGCAGGGATTTATACCTACAGTTATGATGCATTTGGGCAGCTGAAAACAGAAACAACACCTAACGGTACCACTGCTTTTGTATACGATGCAGCGGGTAAACCAACAGAAAAAACGATTACAGGGACCAACACCAACAGTAAGACGACTTATGCATACAATACGTTAAATCAAATAACAAGTAGTACCTTTTTGGATAGCAGAGAGGCCAAAACGACAACCAATGTTTACGAGTATGATACGCTAAAAAGATTGTTTAAGACTGCGGAAACTACACCTTACGCCACATTTGTAAAACAGTTGTCTTTTGATACGCTTGGAAGAATAGAGAAAGAAACTTCTACAGCAACTGCTTCCGGTAAAACAAGTTCTAAAACTGTAAAAAATACCTATCAGAATGGTTTTCCGTGGCAGATTTTAGATGACACAACCCAACAGGTATTGTGGCAATCGAATACGCTAAATGAAAGAGGACAGCTTTTGACCGGTGCATTCGGAAACGGAATAGCAGTAACCAATACTTATGATCTATACGGTTATACCACCCAAATCAAACATGACAAAACAAGCCCGACTGTTGTGAATATCATGACCCTGAATACGGCTTTTGAAATTAAAAGAGGAAACCTGAACAGCAGGACCAATAGTCTTTTTAGCAGGAATGAAAGTTTTAAATACGATACTTTAGACCGCCTGACGGAATATACAAATGGAATGGGAATTCAGGAAACACAGGTTTATGATGATAAAGGAAGGATTACACAAAATGCGGTGGGTACTTATGAATATGATGGCACAAAAACCTATCAGAATAAGGCTATAACGCCAACTCCTGTGGCTCTGGGTTATTATGGAATGAGAGAAGGTATCTTTAATGACAGCATGGAAGACGGTACTGGTTTTGGTGTAGTAAGGGATGCAGTTTCGACAGTATATGTTTATGACACAACAAAAGCCCATACAGGAAAAACATCTTTAAAAATTCCAAACCTAACGACAATTGAGAAGTATGTTCATGGTGATAAATGGATCGCTATTGATAATGCTGTTGATACGCAGTATACCTATTCGGCATGGGTATATTCAGACAATCCCCAGGCACAAATGTTTCTGTTTATGAAGACACCAACAGAAACAGGTTATTTCAGTGTAACTGATGATATTATAACAAATGTTAAAAATCAATGGGTAAAAATCGAAAAAACAGTAGTAGTTCCCGCACATATTAAAAAACTTAACATTCGATTAGATAACAACGGTTCAGGTAATGTTTGGTTTGATGATGTGCAGATACGCAAGACAAGTGATGCCGCTACAGCTGTAAGAGCTTTAAATGTAAGCTATAACACATTCAAAGGTCCTGTAGATATTGAAGAAACAGGTGTGGACAGGTTAAGTTTTACCTATAATGACGGCAACGATCGAAGCAGTATGTTTTATGGCGGTCTGCAAACCGATAAACTATTACGCACCTACCGCAAGCATTACTCGGCAGACGGAAGTATGGAGATAAAACAAAATACCGTTACCGGAGCCCTTGAGTTTGTAACCTATATTGGGGGTGATGGCTATACCGCACCTGTGGTGTTAAAAAGTGACGGAACAGCCCAAAATTATTTATATTTACACCGGGACTATCAGGGCACTATAGTGGCGATAAGCGATCAAAGCGGGGCGGTAGTTGAAAAACGTTTGTTTGACGCCTGGGGGAATATTGTAAAAGTACAGGATGGTGCCGGCAACATACTGGCAGGATTAACCCTCTTAGACCGCGGGTATACCGGACACGAGCATTTGCAAAGTATAGGAATCATCCATATGAACGGGCGTTTGTATGACCCGCGACTACACCGATTCCTGCAACCGGATAATTATGTGCAGGAACCGTATAACACACAAAACTACAATAAGTACGGCTATGTGTTAAACAACCCATTGAAGTATACCGACCAGAGTGGAGAAGCTTATGAATTATTAGTAGCTGTTGGAATTGGAGTTGCCATTGCGATAACCAGTTATACCCTGACGGCACTATTGGCTGATGTGCCTTTTAGTGTAGGAGGTTTGGTAAAAACGGCCTTTGTGGGAGCAGCGAGCTCTTTGGTTACTTTTGGAATTGGGAGTGCTGCAACAAATTTATTTACCAATTTCTTTTCTAAAGCCGCATTTCAGGCAGCAGCACACGGTACTTTTCAGGGTACCATGACTGCAATTTCAGGCGGTAAGTTCTGGAGCGGTTTTGCGGCGGGAGCATTGAGTAGTGCAGCTGCCGGTATCTGGAGTGGTGGGCAAAGTATGGATGGACTAGGTAAAAATGCAAATGCTATTGCAGGTACTGGTATGAAAGGTATTGGAGGGGGAATGGGTGATTTAGGCATGATCGCTTTTGGTACAGTTTCCGGTGGTGCTGGGGCAGCTCTTACTGGTGGGAATATTTGGCAGGGGGCTGCAACAGGGTTAGTTGTTAGTGGGCTGAATCACGCGATGCATTCTATTAAAACTAATAAGTACATAAATAATCGACTACGTTATTTAGGGAAGGATCCTGATGCTCCTGCTGAAATCGGACAAAGTGAATTACAAGGTTTTGCAAAAGATTTGTTTCCCAATATGATGGAACAGGCAGATGATCCATCATTTTTACTTAAGGAAAAAATCATATCTCCTGACGGAAGTGCGGCTTATGGGGAAACATATGCAACTAGTGAGAATGGAGTAACTACAGCTAAGTATATAAACATAAGTAGGTCTGCACTTAGTAATTGGAATTTGTTGGCATCTACCATAGGACATGAATTAAATCATTATATTTTCTTTAACACAGGAGTGTATGACAGATGGGTTCGGAAATTTGGAGAGATACGTGCAGACGCATTATCAGAAAACAAAGGACAATATTGGGAATATCGCATGGGTGGAACTCCTAGTTATGGAATCTTAAATTCAACCCACAAGACATTTAATACAGGAAGATAATGGATTTTAATTTAAAAACATGTTCAATAGCGTTATTTCTTAGTTTATTAATGATAAGCTGTGATAATAAGTTGCAAATTAATAACAATGTTTTATTTATAGTGGAGAACTTTCACGCTCACAAGGATTCAGTTCTAAATATAAAGATTATAAATAACTCAAATAGTAATTATTATATCACTCTAGATACAAATAGAGCATATAATTACTCCGCATTTAATAATAAACTTAATAGTAATATTATTTTAAAATCGTTGATATATAGTGGTGGTACATTAATACCATTAAGAGGAGAAAGATTCGTAAGTAAAGCAATTCGAAGGAAAAAAAACAAATGTATCGATGCTGAGATTGTTCAATCTGATAAATTTTATAAGAATTATAAAACTTTGAAAAATGCTGTTTTTTTAAAAAGAAAAAGTTCAAGGATTATAACTATACCATTTTCTTTAAAATTCAATACATGTTTTTCTTCTTATCACTATGATATAAAAAAAAATAAAAAAAATGAGCTTAAAATAGAATATAAAATGTTAAAAGAAATATTGGAAAATGATGTGGCTGTTAAAACGCGTGATTCTTTGGAAAGGAAGGGGTACTTTCCATATTATCAAACGATAGTTTCTAATAAAGTCATAATATTCGAGTAATACCCCTCCGAATTGTTCCTTATGAAAAGCTGCGCAAATTTCTATGAACTTTGCGCAATTTTTTATTCCTGTCTCGTCCTGATAAAAGTTACCTATTTATACTTAATCCTAAAATAAGTTTACATAAAGACTTAATGGCTCATCCCAACTATTCAATCCAACCATTTCTATTAAAAAAAACTTTACGCGGATATTTCTTTGCATAACTGTCAATGAGCTGCATGATGTATTGATTGCTGACATAAGGCGTAACGAAATCTTTTATTTGGGAAGGTTCTGTAATCGCAACATCTGAAGTGATGTATCCCATACCATAAAAATGGCCCTTTTCAACCCAGATACAACTGCGTTCCTCAGCAGATCTGCCTTTATCAATAATGGCGAAAGTCGATCTGCTGTTTAAGAAAAAGTCTATTGCAGTTTCAATTTTCGAATTGTGTAACGCTGCATCCGGTAACTCCGATAGATCCCATGCTGGCGCGAGCGTCCCGCTCGTGAACGCAATTAAAATCAATAAATGCAACACTTTTTCTTTGGTAGCACAACATCTTGCCTGTAAATAAAAAGTATTTCTTACATTGGCTTCAAAATGTTGTAATGAGTAGAAAATATAAATTTGGTGACAATAGTGGAGCTTATTTTATCAGTTTTGCCACAGTTTATTGGATCGATGTATTTACAAGAGAAGAATATTTTGGAAATATTGTTGAATCTTTAGATTATTGTCGAAGAAATAAAGGAATGGAAATTTACGGATATTGTATTATGCCAAGTCATGTCCATTTAATTTTTAGGTCAGAAAATAAAGATCCTTCAGGACTAATTAGATACTTTAAAGGATTTACGTCAAGAAAAATGATCAAGTCCATAGAAAACAATCCACAAGAAAGCAGAAAAGAATGGATGTTATGGATGTTTGAGAGAGCAGGAAAGAAAAATAGCAATGTGAAATTCAGACAATTTTGGCAACAAAATAACAAACCAATCGAGATTTGGTCCTTTAAAGTTTTTGAACAAAAGTTAAACTATATACATAATAATCTACTAGAAACAGGTTTTGTTACCGATCTAGTAGATTGGAAATATAGTTCAGCAAGAAACTATAGTGATAATGACCAAACTGTTTTAGAAATTGACATAAATTGATGTTGATTGCGTTCACGAGCGAGACGATAGCGCTAGCGGGGAGGCTGGAAATTTAATTTTTAATATAAAAAAAATGAAAACACATTATTTTTTAAAACAGAGTACAAAAAAAGTTATTTTTTTGATATTGATAATACCTATAATAGTTCTATTGCTATTGATAAATTTAGTTCAGTTGATTTTCGATGAAAAATTATTGTATTACATAATGTTCGTATTTTTTTGGTTATTATATTTACCTTATTTTTATTGGCTAAATGTTACTGTAACTTTTTTGTATAACCATTCCAATAAAAATTTTAAATTAAAGTTAACGGATTTTAAAATCAGCTTAGTAATTAATATTATTACAATTTTAAATTTTGTTTTTTTTATTGCATATATATTTAGTTTTTTTGATGGAGGCGAACCGAATATTGATATCGTAAGTTGTATGATTTTAATCCAGTTTATTGCTGTTATATCTTTTATCTACAATAGTTATTTTATTTGCAAACTTATTGCTACTATAGAACTAAATAGAAAAGTTAGTTTTAGTGATTTTAGTAACAATTTTGTCGCTTTTTCATTTCCTCCTATTGCAATATACTCTATTCATAATAAAGTAAAGCAAATACAAGTAAAACTAAATTAATATAAGAATACACTACTAATGTTAGTACCCGCTCTCCTAAGTGTTCCTTATGAAAAATTGCGCAAATGTCTCTGACTTTGCGCAATTTTTTTTATTCTTATAAATTGTCAACCTGATAAAAGTCTCCTGACTTTTTTGGAATCAGTCTTAAAACAATGTCTTATAAAATATTATTTAAGCTGAAATTGCAATCTGTTTTTAATTTATATTTGGATGAAAGTCGGAGACTTTATGGTGTTTTGTTTTTAAATTGCACAAAGTCAGAGACATTTGCCAGCGTTTATGAAGACTTCAGGGAGCAGGGTGACTTCACATGAAAGATCTGGGTTTTTAGGTTTTGGCAGGACTAATAAAGTATATTTGTCTGAAAGCGCTTTTTCTTCAAGAAATCAATTATATACAGTGATGCATCATGAGTATATGCATTCATATTTTTATTCAAATGCAATAAAATTTACAGGTTTAAATGAGGAACGTGTAATTAATCAATGGGAATACAATCAAGCTCAAGCCTGGGGCTGGAAAGGAGAATATGATCCCAAACTAAAATCAGGTTTAGATGGTATTCATTATTCAAACTATGGATTTAAAATAATTAAAAATAAACCCTAAAATGGAAAAAAAAAATTTATTGTTGATAATGAGTTTTGTTTTATTTAGTGGATGTAATAAAGAAATTGAAAAAAAAACAAGTGTAAAAATTATTAAAAATTTCAATTTTTCCAATTCATCAGGAACTAAATCTTTGTTCAAGTGTATAGTGAAAGATGAGAGAAATACCGTCGGTAGATTTAATACTAATTTTACAAAATCTAATATTTTAGAATTAAAATGTATCAATCAGATGAAAAATGGTGTTGAAATTGTTGGCATTAAAATTAATAATAAATTGGAAATATTAAAAGTTACTTATAGTTACGATAGTTATGACACTGTAGGAGAAAATGAGGAAATATATATAATAACAAATTCAGAAATGATTTTGAATAAAAATCCTTTTGTTAATAAATATAATGGCTTTAAAGGAGAGGTTTCATTGACTGGGGAGGTCGAGATAAAATCTAATAGTTTATTTGAATCTTCATCTAAAGAGAAATTTTCTTTTGCAGGTTATTTCGTTTGTGAGTGAAATTAACCCCGCTCCCCGAACAGTTCTAATGAAAAGCTGTGGCAAATGTCTCTGTGAACTGCCCAGCTCTCCGAAGTGTTCCTTATGAAAAGCTGCGCAAATGTATCTTACTTTGCGCTTTTTTTATTGTTATAAATTGTAAACCTGTCTAAAGTCTCCTGACTTTTTTAGAATCAGTCTTAAAACAATATCTTGTACAATATTATTGAAGCTATGGAAATTGCAATCTGTTTTTAATTTATATTTGGATGAAAGTCGGAGACTTTATAGCGCTTTTGTTTTTAAATTGGATATGTTAAATGATGCAAAGTTAGAGACATTTAAGCAACGTTTATGAAAACTTCAGGGAGTAGATTAATTTCTATAAAATATTTGATAATTAAACAGGTAAACTTTTAGAATGGTATTTGGCAAAAATAAAAAATCATATTTAATTATGATTATCAGTCTTTTTTTAGTTCTCTCAACAAGAACATATATGAGGTTCAAAAGTCCAGTATGTTTTAGAGAAAACGGATTGTTTAATGATTGTATTTATTATTATTGTGTTTTCCTAATTCCGGCATTTATGATTTTTTTGCATAAGTTTTGCAAACTAGAACATGTAAAAATATTCAATTATTTCATAATGTCTACTAATATATTGATTGTGATTTTCTATTTGTTAGAATGTGTTTGTAATTAGATAATGAGTTAGTGTCTCATCCCAACTACTCAATCCAACCATTTCTATTAAAAAAAACTTTACGCGGATATTTCTTGGCATAACCGTCAATGAGCTGCATGATGTATTGATTGCTGGCGTAAGGCGTAACGAAATCTTTTATTTGGGAAGGTTCTGTAATCGCAACATCTGAAGTGATGTATCCCATGCCATAAAAATGACCTTTTTCGACCCAGATACAACTGCGTTCCTCAGCAGATCTGCCTTTATCAATAATGGCGAAAGTCGATCTGCTGTTTAAGAAAAAGTCTATTGCAGTTTCAATTTTCGAATTGTGTAACGCTGCATCCGGTAACTCCGATAGATCTTTGGCCGGCAGAAATTCTCCGAGTTCCGGCTTTGAATATTTACAGAATCGATAATCAATATCGAATTGTTCGGAGAGGGAGCGCAATAGGTTTATGGCAGCAAATTCGCTATTGAAAACTTCAATGCTGTCCTGAAATTTACCCATTTTTCCTATAGCCAGATACCGATAGCCATTGCGGGCTTCATATTGATAGAGACCATATTTTGCTTCAAAACGTTTAAGTGCCCTGTTGTAGGCCGGCCAGAGCTTTTTGATTTCGGTACATTCCAAAAGCAGTGCCATCAGTTCGGTGGCGCAGACCTCAAAGGAAATACTGTGAATGTCCCGCAGGAAGTTTTGCCTTTGCGGATTAATATTATGACCGCTGAAATGAGAACCAACCCTTTTTTGGATGTTAATGGCTTTTCCGACGTAAATTACTTTTTTGAGCTGATTGTAGAAGTAATACACGCCCGGTTTTTCCGGTAATTGTTCAAAATCGTTCGGCGGCAGGTTAGGCGGCAAACGCTGGTCCTGTGCCGTATTTTTGATCATTTTTGAAATCACGCCTTCGTCATCCCATGCTAATAATCGTTCGAATAAGATCACCGTTGCAGCTGCGTCTCCACCGGCGCGGTGCCTGTCTTTTACGGGGATGTCCAGTGAATTGCAAAGATTGCCCAGACTGTACGAACTCAGGCCCGGTTTAATTTTTCGGGCAGCGCGAACAGTACAAAGTTTTCGGGCGGTCCATTTAAAACCTGCCTTTTCGATCTCATGACGCACAAAGGAATAATCGAAGTTGACGTTATGGGCAACGAAGATTCGATTGGTCAGCATCTCCAGCACTTTTTCGGCAATATCATCGAAGATCGGGGCATGCTGTACCATTTCATTGTTAATTCCGGTTAAGGCAAAAATGGGAAGCGGAATCTCCTTTTGTGGATTTATGAGTGTTTCAAATCGGTCTATTACCTTGGTTCCGTCGTGAATAATAATGGCAATTTCCGTAATCCGGCTGCCACTGGCATTACCGCCTGTGGTTTCGATATCTACTACGGCATATTGCATTTTTTTCATCGGGAACTAAAATAGAAATAGGTTCATCGGTTGATTTCCTTTGATTCTTAAGAAGTTGAAAATCGTATTGGCAAAAATAGCACAGATTGTAGTAGCGTGTAGTGGAAGTCTTGTTCTAAATTGTAACAAAAATTATAATTGAAATTTGGGAACTTACAGCTTTAATCCTGCTCAAACGATTTTAAGCTGCCGTCGTCATTAAATTGTATGGAGTATTTCTCACGGCTTCCATTGATGGTTATGGGATACCATCTTATCTGATTGTTCCAGATGGTGAGGTAAGTACTCGAGAGAGGTTGGGCTCCTTCAATTTCCTGCGCTTTTTTATTGTAAATATCGGTTAGTTTTGCTGCATTCACGAAACTGGTTTTGTTTAAAGAAACCAAACGTCCTTTCACATCATCGTGCACGGATAACTGAACAGGTTTGGGTTCAGACCATTTGTTGTCTCGAAATTCGTAGGCATCAACATATTTTGGATTCTGCGGATGCTGGAGCATCACGTTGATGGTACCGTCATTATAAAAATATAAAGTGGAATAAATAAAAATTTCCTTCCCGGCATATTGCGGCAATTTTCGCAATGCTGCTTCTGCATTTTTTAAGGCATTGGTGTCTGTTAGAAAATCGATTTCCCTGCCTTGAAGATGGTGTTGCCGCAGCACTGTAGTATGTTTTTCGAGTACGGTATTTATGATCTGCTGAACATCAGGCTGTGTGTTTTTCAACGGTTCAGGATTCGGTTTTTCTGCTTCTTTATGAACCAGTGTATCCTTGGTATGGAATGTTTCATCGATACTTTTTGATACCTGTTCGCAGCTTACCAACAGAAAACCGGAAATCAGTAGAATAATTATTTTTTTCATTTTATTCGATGTTATTTAAATCTTTTGCAAAGGCAATTTGTGCCGGATTTTCAGGAAGATAAAAAATGTCAAGATGCTCTTTTTTGGTCACGTCAAGTTCCAGAAGTCCAATTACTTTTTTCACGCTTTTTTTATGAACGTGATGTTTCTGATCCGTGTATTCCAGTTCAAAACGCATCATGGGCTGCTCATTGATATAGGTTCCGGTCTGGCTCACCCTTATTAATTTTGCCTGGGTTTTTATGCCTTTGAATTTAATCAGGGCTGCATCATCATCTAAACCGGTTAGTTTTTTAAAGACAAATTGCACGAGGTAGCGATAAAATAAAAGTGTCAGCGAACAGATAATCAACGGATGGCCAATGCACATAAAACGCCAGCCCATACCATAACTTTCGAAACGATACGAGAAAATGTAGTACGCGATTATTGCTATCGTGAGAATAGTCCAGCCCAGTATTCGTAAGATCAAAGTTTGAAGTTTTACGGTTGCTGTTGTAGTGGCAATGATAAAATGCGGAGTACGCTTCATATCCCTGTTGAGCAGCAGGCTTAGCTTTTTTCCGGCTTCAAAGCGTCGTTCATGGGGCTTACTGTCTGTAATTATGGTCTTATGGGTAATTTCGGTATTGGACAGATTTTTAAACGATAATTCCAGTTCGTACGTAGTGAATTTTGATTTTGGCTTTGAGATTTTTACAGCACTTATAATTTTTGCTTCGCGCTGTACACCGTTAGTTTTTATTTTTTCTAAAGTGCTTTTGGTGATGAAAATCTGTACAATCCATTTTTGGAAATAACCAATTAAAAGAATGAGCCAGAGGATTAAGGATAGCACCACATAACCCAGAGCCATATAAGGATTTTTATCTTTTAGGGTGCTTATATCAAATTCACTATTGATTGCATAATACATAAACATAGGAAAAGGAATGGCAAAAAAGAGCATATAGAGTGCCCAGAATGTAATAGCAAAATGTTTTTTCATTCCTTACTATTTTGGATTATTATTACTATTGGCAGTTCCTTTTAGGTCATCAGCTGCTAATCAAATTTAAACAAAATATAAATAGGAACATACGGTAAAATCACAACCATTCCCCGGAAGTGTCATAATCTTCCGGAAAATAAGTAAGATATTGTACCATTCTGGGGCTTTTTCCCCTGTTTGGAGAAGCGCAATGAGGCAATGTATTGTTCCAGATTATAAAATCGCCGGCATTCCCGATTATGGGCTTTGGCTGCAAAGCCTGAATCGCTTTTTCCCTTGGATTTTCATCTGGTTCAAGATTTTCCAGCCAATGCTTTATTTGATTATGAAAGCCCGGAACGCAATGAAAAGCACCATCTTCAACTCCACAATCAGTGAGATAGAGTAGTCCCTGCAATCCAAACGGAATGGGTTGCCTTAAACTGGTATCCCAGTGCAGCGGACTTCCTAAAAAAGTAAAATCATTGGTTTCCGGCGGATTAAAACTTACTTTGTCAATCGTTTTGTAGATTTTGGCGGTGCCATAAAGCTGTTCGTATGCTTTTCTGATTCTTGCAGAAAAGCGGTTTCTGTTTAAGGTTTCATGATCCGAAAAATTAAGCATTAATCCTTTCTGGTTTTCATGCCTTACATACCAGGTTTCCTTTTTGTGGGGATCCATTTTTAAGTAGTCCCAGATCGCCTGTTGTGTAGCTTCGCAATCTTCTTTAGAAATAGCATTTTTTACAATCACATAGCCATTTTGATTCCAGAAATCGAGATCCTGCTCCGAGAGTACTTGATCCGTAAAAGCTTCTGATTCGTTATTTTCGTTTTTTTGTCGGGTAGTAATCCAGGTTTTAAAGGTTTCAAAATCGGGTTTTTCAAAGTATAAAAACTGTAAAGTGTCTTCCATGCCAATCCCCAATTGGTATAAGGCTTTCATTTCTTCGTCCCAGTTATCCCCTGTAGTTGAAGAGCTGACAGGTTGTACAGCACGTTCCCATAGTTTTTCAAGAATAGTCAAGGGCATAGTAGTATGAGTTTTAGTTGTATAATGGAAGCGGAGATAAAAATACAGCTCTTTTACGAACAGGAAATGGGTATTTATACCTGATCTCAGGTTTTACACGAACCTGTTTTCAATAGGATTTATTGGAAGGCAAACAATAAAAATTCAAGCCCTAACGAAATGGGATCCTGTAATTTTCAGGAATCAGGTGGCTGTTCTGAGTTGCGGGAAATTTTTGAAATCCAAAACCATTCTCTACTTTTTTAAATTATCAATTACTCTGTTATTGAGTCTGTGAAAGTTAAAAAATAAATAGCATACCTTTGTTATACTTCCTCAATCATAAGTAAGACACCAAAAAAATGTACGATATCATTTTCAGACATATTGAAGAAAAAGTCCGCCTGACCCAGGCGGAAAAGGAACTGATAAAGACTTTTTTTACACCCAGAAAACTAAAGAAAAAACAATTTCTGGTAGTGGAAGGACATGTTTGCAGCTGTTTGACATTTGTCTCGAAAGGACTTTTAAAGGCGTATCATGCAGATGATAAAGGCAATGAACATATCAACCAGTTTTCGCCGGAAGGCTGGTGGACGTCGGATATGAGCAGTTTTTTTAGCGGAGGAATCTCCTTTTACAGCATAGATGCCATGGAAGATTCAGAAGTCTTGCTGATTACCAGCGAAAATTTTGAAAACTTAACCGTACAGGTTCCCGTCATGGACCGGTATTTTCGTTTGCTTTTTCAAAATAGCCTGATTACCAAAGAAAGAAGGTTAATAAGTTCGCATACGCATACTGCAGAAGAAAAATACAGGCATATTTTAGAAAACAATCCTGATCTGATCAAACGCATACCTCAAAATTTGTTGGCTTCCTATCTTGGACTTTCGCCTGAAACGCTGAGCCGTCTTAAAAAGAATATTGTTTTAGGTCATCAATAATTGATTTAGATCAAGCGAATTTCTTGTTTTAGGTCATCGTTTTGAAGCATGTTCAGGGAGTACTTTTGAAAAAAATAAAGTACTTATGAATGCTCAAAAATCAACCCTACCGGATACAGCCGGAAATATAGCCTTAGTGGTAGGAGCAACCGGAATTGCCGGAAGCAATCTTGCCACAAAACTTCTGGAAAAAGGATGGACTGTCTTTGGACTTTCCCGAAATCCGAAAAGTGATACTAAAGGTTTACGGTCCATTGCCGCTGATTTACTTCATCCGGAATCCTTAACTGGCGCTTTACTTGATGTGGCACCGACCCATGTTTTTTTTACAACCTGGATGCGAAACGATACGGAAGAGGAAAATATCAGGGTGAATAGTGCTATGATCCGCAATTTACTGCACGTATTGTCTTCTAAAAAATCAGTAAAACACGTTTCACTGGTAACGGGTTTAAAACATTATCTTGGACCGTTTGACGCTTATGCTACAAACGGAACTTTACCCGAAACGCCGTTAAGAGAGGAACAGCCCCGATTAGACCTGCCGAATTTTTATTACGCGCAGGAAGATGCAGTGTATGAAGCTGCTGCCAGAGATGGCTTTACCTGGAACATACACCGGCCGCATACGCTAATAGGCAAAACCATTGGGAACGCCATGAATATGGGAACAACATTAGCGGTGTATGCGAGTATTTGCAAACGCGAAGGAACACCCTTTATCTGGCCGGGTTCTGAAGCACAATGGAACGGGGTATCTGATGTTACGGATGCTAAAGTGCTGGCCGATCAGCTTATCTGGGCTGCACTTAACCCTGAAGCTCACAATCAGGCCTTTAATGTTACCAATGGTGACGTTTTTCGTTGGAAATGGCTCTGGCCACGAATAGCACAATGGTTTGAAATTGAATATGAAGGATACAATGGAACTGTAAAACCTCTTGAAATAGTACTAAACGAGAAGAATGCTATCTGGAAAGACATTACAAAAGAGTATCAATTGATAGAAGAAGATTTGGGTCAGCTGGCATCTGCCTGGCATACCGATCTTGATTTGGGAAGACCTTTAGAGGTGATGACGGATATGTCCCGAAGCAGAAAACTGGGGTTTACAACTTATAAAGAGACCAAAGATTCTTTTTTTGAATTGTTTACCGAATTAAGAAACGATAAAATAATACCTTGATTGATTAATTAGATAATTGGGCAATTGGAAAATGAGATAATTTTTAATTGTGACTACCTGATTAATGCTCTAATTGACTGATAAAAAAATGGGACAAAGAAAAACTTCTTTGTCCCATTTTGTTTTGAATATACTATTTTTAATTATCGCAGAAAGAACCAATTTGCTGTAAATGTCTTTCGGTTTGGTATTTATTGAAGTTGTCCCATTTAGGCGGTGAACTTGTTTTTTGTCCGTACATTGCATCCAGGCAAATATTGTTGTCTTTGTATTTGTCATGTAAAACAGCCAGAATTTTAAAGAAAAATTCATCTAGTAATACGATAGCTTCAAACTCTGCTTTTAGTGTTTCAAAATTAGAATCTGATGGATTTAATACTTGCAGTAAATCCAGGACTTCTTTCTTTTCCTCTTCATTGATTTCAGTGGCATACCCCATTTTTAAGGTTTTAAAAACCAGATTATTCCAGGCTTTGCTGTCATGTGCCCACTGAACATCAGGGAGGTTTAAGGAATGCTCACAAATAAGTATAATAGAGAAAAGAACGTCATTTAAGTATTCCGCCGGAAACTCGTCAAAACTTCTGAATTCGAAACCGCTCTGGTACATTTTTTCCTGATTAAAATCAAGACCCACTTCAGATAACATTTCATATTCCATGTCAGCTTCAATCTGATCACGCCACCAAACGTTTTCTTCTTTTTCGAATTTCAGTAATTTTCTAAAATCATCTACATTATACGTTAGGATTTTACCTTTTGGCATTGCTTTGTTGTACGTTCCCACACCAATGTAACGCGACATGGCATTTCGCATAGAACCCAGCGTAAACTTTTTATCCAGGCTGTATTTATCGCTTATCACGCCCATAATGTCCGGACTTCCAAGCGTGGCTATAAAAAACGGTTCAAACCATTGCAGTAAATAGATGGCATTGGCATGTGTTTTTTCAAAATCAGTATAATCTACAATTCTGCTGTCTTCTGTTAACGACGGTAAAGTGATATGAAAATGGTACGTTCCGTTATTAAACAACACCAGGTTTTCCTGATTCGTCATGAACATATTGAGTCCGTTGTTGTAATCCGGAAAACTTAATTTTCCGTTTAACACAGATGATTCATTGATTTTATCCAGGAATAGTTTTTTAGTCGCTTTTAGTTCTTTGCAAGAATCTGCTATTGTTCTGTTTTCAAAATATTTGGTCACAAATTCAATAGAATCACCATCAAAATGTACAGAGCCCATTGTTTTGTTTCTTTGGGTAATCATACTCTGAATATTGTACGGTTGATCTTCAAGGAAAAGTTCCATGATTGATTTTCCCAGATAGTCAGGATTTTCAGTTGGCTGTGCAATCGCCTCACCAGTTTCGGTATCGATTAATGGTTTTATGGGCGATAATGTTTTGTGCTGATAATTGATATCCAGTTTTTCCAGCGAATGACTGTTCATCATTCGGCTTACTTTATAGTTTTCGTTCAGACCAAAAGCTTTTTTCAAAATAGGCGTTAAGCTTTCCGGTTTGTAACATTTTCTATAGTCGATACTGTATTTCTCAAAACCAATTTTTTCTTGTATAAACTCACCAGAAACTATTAGGGATTCTTCAAATTGCATGTAGGTTTCGTTTTCCAATCCTATTCCCCAATAATATTTTTTTGTCTGATTGTCTTTCATTTATACGTTCTTTCTTTTTTAAGTTATTTTAAATTCTAAAGTCTTTTTTCATTCGGAAATACAAATCCAATCTGTTAAAATCAGAGACAGGAAACCTATAACGGATGAAGCATATTGTTGCCTCCATTATAAAAGTTTTTGTTTACTTTTAAAAATATAGGAATTTATATTTTAGAAATTCTGCACTTTTTATCGAATGAAAGAGCAATTAAGAAGTAAAATTTATAATAAGGTTATAAATTTACTGTTGTTATTAATCACTTTTGTATCAATAATTTAGGACAGGGAAGAGTCAAAACACCACTTTTGCTATTCCTGTTTTTTCTAGGTTGCAAAAGTAGTTTTTTATTATCGTATTTGCAAGTGGTCAACTTGTTGATAATCAATATTTATTTTTGAATGTGTATACGATTGCAGCAATTGTATTTTTATTCATGATAATAAAACACATAAGACGAATACAATTCATCTGTCCACCAGTCTTTTCTGATTTCCGCAAAGTAATTGTAATTCAGCTTTCCTGCCTGTGACTGCAGCGGATACACTACTACACCATTCTCGCGATAAGCTTTATGCAAATCTGTTTCAGGAACAACAGGAACAATATGCCCGGAAAGTCCTCTTTGTCTTCTTTTGGCGCAAATAATTCCAATACCTCCGTTGGCATTTACTTTAGTCTGCATTTCATCCACAGAAAACATTCTTTCCCAGCCAAAACTGACTCCCCATTCCAGGAACCAATCGTGTATGGCACTGGAATAAATGCGATCTACGGTTTGTTCAAAAACAGGTTCTACTTCCTGTCCCTGCAAAACTTTTTCCAGAGATTCCGGCGTCCACCAAACGGTTGGGAGGTATACTTTAGAGAAATAGCAATAGTCGTAAGAGTAAACATTGCAGTAGGTGTCTTCTACCGTTTTTTGATATCTCAGATTGGTTTCAACATCCAGTTTGTCAATCAGTCGTCCAATACTTTCTTTTTTAGTCGCAGCATTCGTTAGATCCCTATACGGAATACTGGAATCACTGAGCGGTTTTTCCTTCATTTCCATAGCATCTAATCGGGATCCGGGATCCGGTAACAAATCTACTTTCCTGATCTGACTATTCGGTATTGTATTTTCATCTAAGGGTAACGATGCTACTGATACAGTATGTTTTTCCATCTTGACTGCTTAAAATTAATTGGCTTAACGCTGCTTCATTTATTATTTGTAGAGCGTAATTTGGTTAGCCAGCGGGTAAATGTAAGGATTTTAAAATTTCTAAGAGTTTTAGAAAAAGACAAATTACAGAAAAAATAAGGATTATTTTAATTGTCTTGTCTGTTTTAAATACAAAAAAAGCGTACCCAACGGTACGCTTTTTACTTTTTTAAATTATCTCTGTTTTGCTAATCTTTGTCCTCTTCTGATTCCTCTTCCTCATCCTCATCCTCATCCTCATTGTTAATCACATCGTCATCATCATTTGTAATGGGTTCTTCACCCGGAACATTTTCTGCTGTAACGTTTTCCGTGTTTTCAAATTCAGTGTGCTCGTTTTCAAGCTCTTTAATGAATTCCGGTTCATTTTGATACGGATCTTCCTCTCTGGCATAATTATCAGGATCCACCAGTGTATTCTGGTCTATATAATCAGGATCACTCTCTCCAAATTCTGGTGTTGGCTCTGTGTGGACTTGTGCCTTAAAAGGATTTTCGCTGTGAATGTTATTTCCATCAACCAGCGTATTCTGATCGATAAAATCAGGGTCTGTCTGACCGTATTCGTTGTTGTTTTGCTTTTCCATAACGCTGTTTTTAAATTAATTCTATTTTTATAATTGAACTTTTAATGTCCTTTTCCGAAAGAAATGCTGGATCAGCTTTCCTTTTTACAAGTCGGTATTTTACAAATTTAGCACAGACTAATCTCGAATGTATTATAGAAAGAGCTGTTATAGTTGCATAATTAATAGGTGGTTGTGTTAAAATTATTTTATAATGGAAGCCCGGGAAATGTCTCAGAGGAAACGCTTCCTGTTAAATACAGGTACCGAGTTGTTAAATTTTATTGTTGTATTCGAATTTTCTTATTTGCAGAGAATAAAACAGCAACAATCAACGTTCTTAAACAAAACTATATTATGGGCTTATTTGATTTTATGATAGTGGAAATAGCTATGGATTTGGGAACAGCGAATACTTTAATAATTTACGACGGAAAAATTGTAGTAGATAGTCCTTCCATTGTGGCCAGGGATATTAGAAACGGGAAGATTATTGCTGTAGGTCAGGAGGCCAGTTTGATGCAGGGTAAGACACACGAGAATATTAAAACGATCCGGCCGCTTAAGGACGGGGTAATCGCAGATTTTGATGCTTCGGAAAAAATGATCAGCTGGTTTATCAAAAATATACCGCAGATCAAGAAAAACTTTTTCACTCCCGCACTGCGAATGGTTGTCTGTATTCCCAGTGGTATTACCGAGGTTGAAATGAGAGCGGTAAAGGAATCCTGTGAACGTGTAAACGGCAAAGAAGTATTTTTAATTCATGAGCCTATGGCCGCTGCAATCGGAATTGGTCTGGATGTGATGCAGCCCAAAGGAAATATCATCGTGGATATTGGAGGAGGAACTACGGAAATTGCGGTCATTGCTCTTGGAGGCATAATTTGTGATAAATCGATAAAGATTGCCGGAGATGTTTTTACCAATGATATCTTGTATTATATGAGAACACACCATAATTTATATATTGGTGAAGGTTCTGCAGAACGCATAAAAATTGAGGTGGGTGCTGCAACGGAGGATCTTGAGGATGCTCCCGAAGATATAACCGTTCGCGGAAGGGATTTGCTGACTGGAAAACCCAAAGAGGTCAAAGTTTCGTTCCGGGAAATTGCAAAAGCTCTGGATAAGTCCATACAGCGAATTGAAGATGCTATTATGGTAACGCTTTCAGTGACACCACCGGAGCTGGCTGCAGACATTTACAATACGGGATTGTACCTTGCAGGAGGAGGCGCCATGCTGCGTGGTCTTGACAAAAGGCTGTCCCAAAAGACAGAATTACCGGTTTATATTGCAGAAGATCCTTTAAGAGCTGTTGTGAGAGGTACAGGTATTGTGTTAAAAGATATCGTTAAATATAAAAGTGTACTGGTGAAATAAGAAACAGTTTTCAGTCGCAGTTTACAGTCTCAATATAAACTGAAAACTGTGACTGAATACTGAAAACTGAGACTAAAAAAGAATTAATTAATCTTCACCAGATGGGCTTCAATTGCAGCTCGGTCTGATTCATATTGTGCCGGAAGTTTTAAATTCTGACCTAATTCTTCTAAGCTTTCATCAACGGTAAAACCGGGATTTTCCGTAGCGATTTCAAACAAAACTCCGCCTGGTTCTCTAAAGTACAAAGAGTGAAAATACTGTCTGTCGATTTGTGGTGTTATGGATAATCCGTAAGCCTCTATTTTTTCACGGAAGTGCATTAAAATTTCATCATTCTGCACTCGGAAAGCCACGTGGTGAACAGATCCGTTGGCTACATGACCGCGTTTTTCTTCTGCCAGTTCTACGAGGTCAACAATGGCAGCATTTTCTACCGCGTCTGTTGCGTAGCGGTAACGGTTTACATCCTGATCAATTAATTTATATCCAAATATATCGGTTAAGATGGCAGCAGTAGCTTTGATACTGTTTAAACTCAGTGTGATGTTATGAAAACCTTTTGTTGCGACATCCGCTTTTACTTCGTCAGTTTCCCAGGGTTTTCTGTTATCATCTGTTTTAGATTCGATTAACTCTAATTTGAGTCCGTCCGGATCTAAGAAAGTCAAATATTTTTCACCGAATTTTTCAGCAGGTTTATTGTAAATTACATTGTATTTTTCAAAACGTTGCTGCCAGAAATCAAGACTTCCTTTTGGTACGGAATAGCCAATTTCTGTTGCCATTCCGGAACCTTTTCTTCCTTGCTGGATTCCTTCTCCCCAAGGGAAAAAAGTTAAGATGGTTCCGGCACTTCCGACTTCGTCACCAAAGTAAAAGTGATACGTTCCCGGATCATCAAAGTTGACTGTTTTTTTAATGAATCTTAATCCTAATACGTTGGCGTAAAAGTTGAAATTACGTTTCGCGTCACCTGCAATTGCAGTAATATGGTGTAAGCCTAAAATTTTATTTTCCATGGTTTCTATTGCTATTAAATTGTTATTGATTTTCTTTTACAAATTTACGTCCGTTATGCCTCATCATCGATTAACCTAGATTAAGAAATAAAAAAGCGATCTTTTTTAAATCTGACCAATACTAACCAAATAACATTCCGTTTGGTTTAAGGTATTGTTAATTAGTGAATTATATGCTTATTGTACGTTTTTAATTATACGATATATCGTAATTTTATGAGGATTAAATACTTTATTTCAAAAATCGATAGTAATTTAATTAGTGCTATTTCTTAAATTTACCCTGTTACGACTTAATACCACACCAATCACTATTATGGAAAAGCCTACAGATCCGACTGCAGTTATCATGAACCGGCTGCAGGAAAGAGAAAGAGAACAGATTTTAATTCTGTCGATCTGCAAGGCGCTTTCGGAAGCAGAAACCAAAGAAGAATTTCACATTGTTGTAAGCGGTCTGTTAAAAGAGCATCTTTCTTTTGAAGATTTTATTTTTGCTTTTTCCAATGAAGCCGAAACGGCCTATGAAATTTTCTATCAATTGACAGCACCAAAAACACAAGACAACAAGACCTATTCTACAGTCGATGGTTTTTTTGACGCTTGTGCCAACAATGCCGATACCGTTATTTTCGATTTAAAAGCCTTAACGGAACGGAAAAATAACATTCCGGACTATCTTCATTCCATAAACGCCAAAGGTTTTAAAAACGGAATCGGAATTTGTCTTCCGTATAGTAAAGGAAGCAGAAATGTACTTTTTCTTTTCTTTAGAAATACCACCGCTTTTACCAGAGAATCCAATCGCATTATTCGGGGTATTGCAACTCAGTTTTCCATTATTTTCCGGAATCTCAAAATGACGGAGCGGTACGAAAGTAATTTAGCCGAATTGGTACGGCTGAAAAGTACTCCTGAACTAAAAAAAGTACCCGTAAAAAAGGAAGAACCTCAGGGCTTTTATGGAATTGTAGGGAAAAGCGAAGCTATGCAACAGGTATACGAATTGATTCAGCAGGTTGCAGCGTCGTATTCGACCGTTTTGATTTTCGGCGAAACCGGAACCGGAAAAGAACTGATTGCAAGTGCGATTCATCAGTTGTCTTTGGTTTCGAATGAAAAAATAGTGAGAGTCAATTGTGCCTCGATTCCGGAAAACTTAATAGAAAGTGAATTATTCGGACATGAGAAAGGCGCTTTTACGGGCGCTACGGAAGTGAGAATCGGTAAATTTGAACAGGCCCATAACGGCACTATTTTTCTGGATGAAATAGGGGAGCTGCCTTTGGAATTACAGGGAAAACTGCTTCGGGTTTTGCAGGAGAAAGAAATAGAACGAATTGGCGGTAAAAATACCCTGAAAGTAAATGTTCGGGTGATTGCCGCGACCAACAGATTACTGGAAAAAGAGGTTGCCGAAGGCCGTTTCAGAAGTGATTTGTATTATCGCCTTAATGTATTTCCGATTGCGCTGCCGGCTCTGCGGGATCGTCCGGAAGATATTGAACTATTGGGGAATTTTTTCCTCGAAAAGCATTCGCAGAAAAACGGCAAAAAAGTGAAGGGTTTTTCTAAAAAAGTAATAAACAGCATGACCGCCTATGCATGGCCCGGAAATGTCAGGGAACTCGAAAATATGGTAGAGAGAGGCACCTTATTTGCCAAAGAGGAAATGATAAAAGAAATGAGTTTCCCCGAAATTTTTAAAACAGAATCTACGATTTCCGAAACGGATTTTTATACCAAAACGCTGCAGGAAGTAGAGAAGGAGTACATTCTGAAAGTTGTACAAAAATGCGGCGGGAGAATTTCAGGACCTCAGGGCGCTGCCGTTTTATTAGATTTGCCCGGAACTACACTAATTTCGAAAATGCAGAAACTGGGGATCAAAAAAGGACATTTTTAGGTTGATTGCTATTCCTGCGCCATATTTATTTTCCCTGAAGAAACAGCCCAAAAAATTAATAAAAGCATACAGATTGCCAAAGCAATGACAGGAAACCGGAATGAAATACCAAATGCAATTAGATAGGTTGGCAGTCCGTACAAATAATTTTTCCTGATCTTTCTGATGGCCGAATTGGTAATTCCGGGACGCAATAGTTTTTTGTTGGTACTCGCGATAAACCACAAAAGATTGTACGAAAGATTGATCAGTACAAAGATTCCGGTATAAATCGCAACAGTAACAGAAGCAGCTTCTCCGTTGAAAAACCGTGCCAGTAAAGCGGTCGGATACGATACGGTGGTAACCAGAAAAAGAATCAGGCCGTTGGCAAACATGATGGCTGTATTGCGGCTGTAAATCTGCTTGAAAATTTTATGATGGTTGACCCACATGATAAAAATACTGAAAAAAGAAAGCGTAAAAGCCAGATAGGTGGTCCATTCGCCTTTTAGAAAAGCAAGCAGTTCAGCACCGTTTTTTACTGCAGTGGTGTCCGGAGCATGAAGATCCAAAACCAAAAGCGTAATGGCAATGGCGAAGACGGCATCACTGAAATTCTCGATTCTTACGGTTTCTTTTTCCATTTTATGATTTTATACTTGTTGTGTAATTTAATTAAAACACACAGAAATGTATTTCTAAATCTATGTGATTTTCTTTTTCAAGCAGATTTAGCAGATTTAGCGGATTTTTTTAATCTGTTTAATTCTTTAATCTGTGGCTATCTATCCCTCTTTCAGATTTTTTAATCGGTAACTATTTATTTTAAAATTAAAGTTTTATAAAAATTGACTTTCGAAGTTTCGGTTCGATGTTTTTTGTCTTGTGGCCCTTTCCGGTCGTGTCTTCCACTAATAAAATGGATCCTGTTTCAAAATTTCTTTTTTCTCCTAATGAAGTTTCAATTTCAACGCCTCCTTCCAGTAAAACAATATACTGGCGGTCGGGCGCATTATGAAAATCGTAATCGTAAGCAGGTTTGACTTCTCTGAAAACGATCGATTTTACCGGCTCATCATCAGATAAAAAGCCAATATCACCGTTGTTTTTCAACGGCACTTCGAAGTCTTCAAAATGACTTTCGCCATTTTCATCGCTATAGACTCTGGTAATTTGTATCATGATTTTTTAGAGAATACGAGTTGGTTGGCCAGATCAATTTCGTCCTGACTTATGGTGTGTCCCATATCAGCATAGATTTTTTTGGTAACAGCTGCTCCTAATTTTTGAAGCAGCAGTTCTGTTTCATTGACTCTTTCGACCGGAACATGAAAATCAGGATCGCTTGTTCCGATGAAAATGGGTGTGTTTTCAAAGTTTCCGGCATAATGCTCTTCGTATACTTTATCGCCGATAAGTCCGCCCGTAAAAGCCACCACACCACCATATTTGGCAGCATTTCGGGCTGTAAATTCTAAGGCAAGACAGGCTCCCTGGGAAAATCCAACAAAGTAAATGTTTTCCTTTTCAATTCCGTTTTGCTGAATGGCGACAACTACCTGATGAATGGTGTCTAACGATTTTGAAAAAGAAGGTTCATTCTCGGCAATCGGTACCAAAAACGAATACGGATACCACGTTCTGTTATCGGCCTGAGGTGCTACCAGGGCAAAATCTTCCACCTCCAGATGTCTTGCAATCGAAAGGATATCATGTGCGCCTGCACCACGGCCGTGAATCATGATCAGGGCTTTTTTGGCTTCATTTAAGGGTACACCGTCTGTTATAATTTCTGTATTCATGAGCTTTATTTTTTAATTAATAAGTGGTAATGAAATTTTTTTCCCGCAGATTCAGCAGATTGGGCAGATTTTTTTGCCTTCAATCGTTTATCGCGATAGCGATCGGGAGTGGTATTTCACAATCTTGTCATTTCGACGGAGGAGACTCGAGCGATAGCGAACAGACGAAGTAAATCTCCGTAAGTAAATCCGTAATGAAAACCCAATCAGGAAATAATTATTTTTTCCAGATGTCTTCATATTCATCCGGATGTCTTTTGAATTGTGCATGAACGTAAGGACAAAGCGGGAGCACTTTTAGATGATTGGCACGTACATAAGAAACCATTTCCTCCAGCAGTTTTTTGGCATAGCCTTTTCCTTCGGCTTCCGGTTCAACTCCGGTATGGTAAACCGTTAGTAAATCGTCTTTGATGCTTAAAGTCATTTCGCCCAGTTTTTTATCATCGACATACAGATTGAAAGCTCCGTGTTTTTTCTCGTCTAATTCCAGTTTTATTGTTTCCATATCTTTTAATTATATCCTTGTTTTATATCTAATTTTTTCATTTTTGCATACAAAGTCTGAGGCTGCATTTTCAGCAATTCTGCTGCACCGCCCGGTCCGGAAACTTTTCCGTCGCAGATTTGCAGTGCATTCAGGATGTGTTCTTTTTCCATTTCTTCCATAGATTTCATTTTTCCGGACTGTTCCTGTAACGGATTTAAAGGATGGGAAGGAAGATCAAATTTTTCGATTTCATTGGTTTTGGCCAATAATACATTTCTTTCGATCAAATGTTCTAATTCGCGAATATTTCCCGGCCAGTCGTATTGCATCAGTTGTTCTAAAGCGGAAGGACTAATACCGGTGACATTTTTTCTTGAATTTGAGGCGTATTTCTTTAGAAAATAATGGGCAAGAGCTTCAATATCTTCTTTTCGTTCTTTTAAAGTGGGTAACTGAATTGGAAATACGTTTAGCCTGTAATACAAATCCAGCCTGAAACGTCCTTCGGCAACTTCTTTTTCTAAAGAACGGTTGGTTGCGGCGACAATACGGACATTGATTTTGATGGTTTTATTTCCTCCAAGCCGCTGGATTTCTTTTTCCTGCAGCACCCGTAATAATTTTACCTGGGAATCTAAGGGTAATTCACCAATTTCATCCAGAAAAATAGTACCGTTATGGGCCTGTTCAAACTTTCCGATTCGTAAAGTATTGGCTCCTGTAAAAGAACCTTTTTCATGCCCGAAAAGTTCTGATTCTATGAGGGAATGGGGCAAAGCAGCACAATTGACCACTACAATCGGATTCGATTTATGAGCCGAAAGATCGTGTATCGAATGTGCTACACGTTCTTTTCCGGTACCGCTTTCACCCAGAATCAATACTGAGGTTTCAGCAGGAGCTACAATTTTTATTTTTTCGATTACTTCTTTCAAAAGAGGACTTGTTCCGATAATGCCGTCAATTTCCTGATTTTCGGTTTCGGTCTGAAGCGCTGTAAATATTCCGTTTTCCTGATCAAATCTGTATTTGGCAATATCGAGCATGACCATAAGATCTCTTTCCCGGAAGGGTTTCACCATAAACCCATAAGGATGTGTTGCTTTTACGGCTTCAAGTGTCGTCTGATTGGTATTGGCGGAAATGTAAAGAAAAGGCAATTGCATTTCGCGCAGTTCCCAGGCCAGGTCAATTCCGGTCAGATCCCCTTTTAGCATGATATCCAGTAATACCCAATCCGGTCTTTTTTCGCCGATTAATTTTCGGGCCTGTACCACAGAAGAAGCAATGCCGGTTACCTGATAACCCGCTTTGAGCAGCATGATTTTTAAATCGTTTGCTACAATAAATTCATCTTCAACAATTAGAATTTTCTCCTTCATTACCTAAATTTATATTATTTCCGAATTTTCAACAGCCCCTTCAAATTCCGTGTTTCTTGTAAATGTGATTGTGATGTTGAGCCCATTCTCATTTTCCATGTTAAAAGTGCCGTCAATCTGATCGCTTAAACCAATCATAAGATTCATGCCCAGAGAATTTCTTTCGAGCGTTTCAAAATGGTCCGGAAGTCCAACTCCGTTATCCTTAACGATAAGCTGATAGTCGTTTTTTTCCATATTTTGAAGCGAAATAAGTACCTCTCCTTTTCTTTCTAAAGGGAAAGCATATTTTATAGCATTATTGATTGCTTCGTTTATGATTAATCCAAGTGGTACTGCCTGTGCCACATCCAGATATACTTTTTCGGTATTTAAAACAAAATTGATGTTTTGATCGGTATCAAAACATTCTTTCATATAGCTGATCAGTTCATGAATATACCACGACATATCTATATTCGCCAGATTATCCGACTGATATAATTTTTGATGGATCAGTGACATCGCATGCATTCGGTGCTGGCTGTTTTGTATGGCCAGTAAAGCATCTTCGTTATCCAGATAAGCCGATTGTGTGTTTAATAAACTAATCACAATCTGAAGGTTATTTTTAACACGATGGTGAATTTCTTTTAAAAGCCATTCTTTTTCAATCAGCATTTTTTTGTTCAGTTCGTTCTGTTCATTAATCTGTTGTCGCTGAATTTCCAGTTCCTCGTTCTTTTTCTTTTTGGACCTGAAGCTGTTGTATAAAAACGCTAAGAAAAGGATTAAGACCAAAACGCTTCCTATAAAAACATAGCGTATAATCTGATCGTTATGAATTTTTATTTCCTGTAATTTTCCCTGCTGTGTGAGCAGTTTAATGTTTTTGTCTTTTTTTTCTGTTTCAAATTGAAGCTGCAATGCTGCGGACTGTTTCAGTTTTTCCACGTTAAAAAGAGAATCTCTCAGGAGTTGATGTTTCTGCAAATGTTTTATGGCAGATTCGTATTTTTTGCTGGCATGATCGGATTGAAAAGACAAGAGTTCAACCTGAGAATAAAGAATGAGCTTATTCGATTTTTTAGCAAATTCCCTGAATTTTTCAATGTAAGCATATGTTTTTTCTACCTGCCCGGATTGTTGTAAATAAATGATAATTCCGGTAAGTTTATAAGCAAGACCGACATCCGATTCCTTATAATCTTTTAGTATCTGCTCATAATAAGGCTTAGCTTTATCCATTTGTTTAAGCATAGAATAGCAGACTACAAATATAAACCGCTGTCTTATTCTGGTAACCTCATCTTGCGGGGGATAATCCGTGGCAGTTCGTTTAAGCGTGCGCAATGCTTCACGATAATTTTTTTGCTGGCAGTACAATGATGCCAGATTGTAACTTATTGTATTAATGTCACTTACGTTTTTATTCTCTAACGCAATATTCAGCGCTTTTTCAAAATTAGAAAAGGCTAAGTCATATTTGAGAAGATCATAATAAGCAAGGCCAAGATGATTGTAAATGGTGCACAGCTGATAACTGGTATCGTGAGTTTCTTCGGCTGTTTTTTCTGCCATTAATGCATATTGCAATGATAGTTGCGTGTTTTGTAAAATCCCGTAATTGTCTGACATTAATGTATAGACACCCTGAAGGGCTTTGAAACCAATAGCTTTATAAATAACAACTGCATTTTCTAAATACACTAATGCTTTTTGATTTTCTTCTATACTTCCGTAATAATCGCCAAGATCTTTTAAAGCATCTGCCTGTTTTTTGTAGGCCTTGCCTTTTTTATAAAGCGGAATTGCGATTTCAAGATATTTTATTTTTTCTTCCACATCCTCTTTTTCATAACCTTTGTAAGCACAAAGCTCTCTGTAGACATCTGCTTTTAGAACGGGTAAATTGTTTTTTACCGAATAGTCCAAAGCTTTGTTCGTAATAATTTGTGCTTTTTTAGCATCGCCTTTTTCCCTGCAAATTTGTGCGGACAACAGAATTGCTTTTCCTTTTCCGGGTTTATAATCTAAGCTGTTGCTTAATTTTTCTGCTTCAAAATTTAAATTATCTGCACTGTCAAGATCTGTTTTAAACTCTCCCGGTTTGGTAAGATAATAATTGCTCAAAGCCAAAAGGAATTCGACCTTTTGGCTGTTATTTTCAGCGGAAGAAATTTTCTTTTTTAGTTGATCGGGATCTTCCTTAGACTGGGCAATTCCGGAAATGCCTGTAAGTACAAACAAGAAGGCTGTAGATAAGCTTCTTATGTGTTTTTTGACAGAAATAAAAGGGATAAAATTCATTTTTTAAAGATAATATATTATCAGAAATCCGCAACTCAATATCCGGGTTTGTTTACTATTCGCGGTGGTAGAGGTAACATATAATCATGGCTGCTCCGGGCAAAACCAAAGTCCCCAAACCGAAAAACTTTCCTGCAACTGCCCCTAAAAAACAGCCCGTAAGAAAACCGATTATGGTAACCAGCTGTTTCTTAAAACTGAGCAGTACTTCGGACTCTTTTAATCCATTTTTCAATAAGTTTCCGAGGTCAAGAGAGGCTTGCGTTACATTTCCGGTCATCATGGTGGTCGGACCGTGGGTTTCTTTGGCATACAATTTTCCGAAAGCATTCTGCAGTCCCATTGCAAATACGGTTGTCATCGCAATAGTATACATGGCCCATTCGGAAAAAATTTCAAAATAACCCAAAACGTAGGTAGCAATACCGCTTAAAACCAATATAATACCTTCCCAAAATAAGATAGTGTAATGATTGATACTTTTTAAGGCAATTCTTCCTCCCACAATTACAGCCAGAATGAAAACCGGAAAAGTCAGTAGTTTTACCCAAGCGTGCAGGTCTGAGCCTTTGATAATCTGATAGGCAAAGACAATAAAGTTACCCGTAACATGCGCCGAAAAGATCGAGTCTGCCGCCACAAAAGTTACGGTATCGCAATACCCTGCTATCATGGTGAGCAGCAGGGTAACGTACCAAATATTTTTTTGTATTTCCATAATTTGTTTATTTGAGGTGGGCGCGAAGCATCCAGGCCATTTTTTCATGATTTTCTAAAAGACCCGTGATATAATCACTGGTTCCGGCATCGTGCAATTCTGCAGCAAAATTGTTGATGTTCTCCCGTAAGTGAATTAAAATGCTTTCGTGATCGGCCAATAATTCTTTGATATATCCGGTACTGTCGTTTTTCTCTCTGGATTCTTCGGTAAGATGAGTCAATGCCAGATATTCTTTCAGGGTTCCGGGAGCGTAATGGCCTAATGTTCTGATTCGTTCTGCAACGGTATCTACAATTTCGTCAAGCGTTTCGTATTGCTGTTCGAAGAAAAGGTGTTTGTTGTAAAAGTCAGGACCTTCAACATTCCAGTGTGCTTTTTTTGTTTTTGTATAAAGTACAAATTCGTCTGCAAGAACTTTTGTTAATACCTCTGCTACTTTGGAGATGCTTTCTTGTTTAATTCCGATGTTGGCTTTCATTTTAAAGAAGGTTTAATAAATAATAATCAAGTGAATATTTTCCGGCACCAAGTGCCAAAATTAATAATAGGGAAAGGGTGTACATATAAGGAACATCACGTACTTCGAGTGAATCTTTTCTGTGCACCACAAAATAACCTACGGCTGTAACCCCAATGGTTGGCAATACGGCAAATCTTGTACCGATGCCCAGAATAATAAGAAAGGGCACTACAGTATCGGAGAAAGTGGCCACCAATGCGTTTAACTTTTGAGGTAAATGCAACGGATTTGGAACCTGTTCTCTTTGTCCGTTTTCAACCCTGAATTTTTTCATTCCGTGTACCCTGAAAAGTTCAACAGCCAGTAAAACCCTAAAAATTAAAAGTGCTGCATTATTGAATGTTGTTCCTAAATCGGAATACAGGATTTGTTTTATAATTTCGATCATATCTTTACAATTTAAAAGGCAAAACAGGAACAGCCCAGGGCGCCCCAAAATGCGTTATAGTTATTAACCGGAACATTGCTCATTCGTGCAACATCGTGACTGTGAGCGTGAACATCGCAGCTTCCGCTGCAACTGTGTATCTGAGAAGTCAGACCTGGTTTTGCACTTGCTTTTGAATTCTTTTCGATAGCGCTCTGCAAATTGCTTCTGGTTGGATATCCGTTGTAAATATTGGTAGGCGACCAGTCCGGCAGGATCGGAATATGTGGTGGTGAAAACGAAGAGAAATCTCCGTTGGCATACACAATTTTTCCATCGACAATGGTCAGATCAGCTTCAATTTTTTTAATGTCTTCATCGTCGATATTAAAATAATCACGGTCTAAAACCACCAAATCTGCAAACATTCCGGTTCTGATATCTCCTTTTTTGGCTTGTTCCTGAGAGAACCAGGCACTTCCTCTGGTGTACAATTCCAAAGCAGTTTCCCTGTTTAACCTGCTTTCATTATACAATTGCAAACCTCCAACCGTTTTTCCGACCGTCATCCAGTACATAGAAACCCACGGATTGTAACTGCTTACTCGTGTCGCATCAGAACCTCCGCCAACAGGTACTTCCATTTCAAGCATTTTCTTGATCGGCGGTGTGTTTTCGGCTGCTTTTGCGCCGTATCGGTCTGTGAAATATTCGCCCTGATACGCCATTCTGCTTTGTACGGCGATACCGCCGCCCAAATTTTTGACACGTTCGATATTTCTTTCGTCAATCGTTTCGGCATGATCAAATATCCACGGTAATCCGTTAAACGGAATTTCCTGATTGATTTTTTCGAAGACATTTAAAAATCTCGAAATGCTTTCGTTGTAAGTCGCGTGAAGTCGGAACGGCCATCGGTTTTCAACCAAAAGGCGCACTGCTTTTTCGAGTTCCGCTTCCATATTTTCAGGAAGATCCGGTCTTGGCTGCAGGAAATCTTCAAAATCGGCAGCTGAGAAAACCAACATTTCACCGGCACCATTATGACGGTACATATCGTCTCCCTGATATAATTTTACGGTATCGATCCAGTCTTCGAAATCTTCAAATTCGTGTTTTGGTTTTTGTGTGAAAAGGTTATAGGCAATTCTAACGGTAAGCTGTTTCTTTTCATTCAATTCATTAACTACTTTGTAATCGTCCGGAAAATTCTGAAATCCGCCGCCTGCATCAATAACACTGGTGATTCCGAAACGGTTCAGTTCTTTCATGAAATGACGTGTCGAATTAATCTGATGTTCATAAGAAAGTGTAGGACCTTTTGCCAAAGTCGAATACAAAATCATGGCATTTGGAGTCGCAATAATAAGTCCGGTTGGTTCACCATTCGAATCGCGTTCAATTTGTCCTCCCGGAGGAGCGGGCGTATTTTTAGTATAACCCACTGCTCTTAACGCCGCTCTGTTCATAATCGCCCTGTCGTACAAATGCAGAATAAAAACCGGAGTTTCGGGAGCAATCGCATTGATTTCTTCCAAAGTCGGCATTCTTCGTTCCGCAAATTGAAATTCAGACCAGCCACCAACCACACGAACCCATTGCGGGTTTGGCGTTCGGTCTACCTGTTCTTTCAGCATTCTGAGGGCATCTGCCAGAGAAGGGACACCATCCCAGCGTAATTCTAAATTATAGTTTAAGCCGCCACGAATCAGGTGAATGTGTGAATCGTTAATTCCGGGAACAACTCTTCTGTGCTGAAGGTCGATTATTTTGGTTTCTTCAGCTGCAAATTCCATTACATTGCTGTCGTTTCCCACTGCAATAAATTTTCCGCCTTTGATGGCTACTGCTGTAACATTTGGAGTTTCGGCGTTGAAACTATGAATTTTGCCGTTGAATAAAATTAGATCTGCTTTCATAATTCGATTATTTAGAGTTAAGCTTCGAAATGGCTTCTTTAATTCCTTCTCCTGCAACCGTATAAAATGCCGGTCCCGCAAGCAAAGTGATTTTACTTAAAGGCTTGTGATCGGATAATTTTTTATCTTTCAGATAGCTTTGAGTTCTATAGGCTTCAAATGAACCTAAAACTACATTTGTTGCCACTAAAGCGGTTGGAGAATCGATTCCGGCATCTTTGATATCGCTTGCAAAGGAGTAATCGCTTACCCCCAGGCGCAATGCTTCGCGCATCGCAACACTTCCCACACTGATCATTAAGCCCGGTGTGAATTTAGTGCGGTCACCCAGACCGATAAGCAATAATTTTTTGGCAGCCAAAGTTCCTTTTGGAGGTGTGATCAATAAAGTCTCCAATGAATGTCCTGTAAATTTGCCGCTTTTGCGTAATTCGGTAATAATCCCTTTTAAGGCATCATCTAAATGTACCATTCCGTTTAGGTTGGCAGGAAGGGCAGGAGGGTTGAAGATGTCCCCTTCTGTATATTCAAAAACACAGGCCACCTGTAGTTCTGCTTCAGCAGAAGAAGGGCCCTGAACCAGTCCGTTTATGGCAACATTGTCTACTTTTCCCCAGGTAACAGTCGTTCCAAGCGCAGCCATTTTGGTTTCAGGAGCAGTTTGGGCGAAAGTTATATTGGTGAATGAACCGGCAAATAAAAATGTGATCAAAAGAAACAGAGAAAAATATCTAAGTCTGCAGTTGTTGAAAATTGCTATGTTTTTCATAGTTATAAATTTAGTTGTTAAAATTTAAATCCGAGTCTGGCGTTAAAAAACACACCGTCTTTGGAATTTGGAATTATGTCATCGATAAAAGCCCCGGTTTTAAAATACTGAATCCCGCTGACCACCGAAATATATTTGTTGACGCTATACGAAAAATTGGCAAGATAAGCGGTCCCGATATAACGTTCTGCCGAAGCACTTCCGGGAAGGTTTAAAGTACCGCTTGGCCTGTAAACACCGTCCTGCAGTGAATATCTCCAGTTAAAAACCACATCGACCTGCATCTTTAGCTGTGGCAGTAAATCCATAGTAGCGTAGGGATGAATATCGATCAGATTTACCGGACCCACCTGCGGACTAAAACCAAAATATCCTCCTTTTGGATACAACGGATTGAATGTTTGCAGGTTGCCATTGCCTTTATTTCGATCTCCGGAGATATAATCGTTTCGAAGATTGATCGTGGGTTTGAACTTTATGTTTTCGAAAGAATAACCTATATCAACCGATCCTGTCCAGGCGTTGATATTTCCGGAACCAAAACTCCCAAATTGATACGCAGCTTCGAGATTGTAAATAAAACCACCGCCGTATTTCCAGAATCGGGAGCCTACAGTATGTCGTTTTTCGCACGCCATTCCTTCTTCAAACAGCGATTCTTTTCTTTGGATTCCGAGATAATAAAGATCCAGATTTCCGGCTTTCGGGAATATTATTTTCGAATAAGCACCCCAAAGATTCAATTGTTCCGACATTTTATTGTCAAAAACTCCGGTGTTTATGGTATCGGCCATCATGGCAAATCCGTCAAATGAGAATCGGGCAGAAGAATACATTATTTTCCCTCCTGTAAAGTAAAGCCTGGCATTTGGGCCTTCTCTTACCGAAATCAATCTTCCGGAACCATAATCCAGTTCCTGTCTTCCGGCACGAACCGTCAGTTTTTGATCTTCTTTCTGCCATACACTGACATCCAGAAACAGATTCTGTAAATTCAGCTGATCTTCGTCAATACCACGCGGACCGTTGCTTCTTCCGTCCTGTAAGGCACTTCTTAATTGCGCAAATACCCTTAAGGTTTTTCCTAAATGAATATCAGCATGAAGATCGTAGCGCTGCAATAAGAAGTTGTTGTGACCAATATGGAGTCTTCCCCAGTCTTCATTGTTGAAATCAACGTATTCATATCGGGCTTCACCTCCAAGAGAGAGATAAAAATCCTTCTCCTTGTTCAGGGGAATAAATTTTAAATTCTCATAAAAGTTTCTACCGGAGTCTTTTAGGAATTCGTAGTTTTCGTCATAGCGCAAAAGTTTAAAATTTTGTGCCGATGCCATGCTTCCAATCAATAGAAAAGACAGCATAATTGCCCTGATGTTTTGCGATATGGATTTTATTGAAGTCAAAATAGTTTTCAGTTTACAGTTTACGGTTTACAGTTTATAGTTTTCAGTCTGCAGTTCACTGAATACTGTTAATTGTAAACTGCGACTGCGACTGTAAACTGAAAACTGTTCACTTTTAAAATTAATGTTTCAGCATGTTGTGGGCATAGTGGATTCCTAAACCGTAAGAACCACCGTATTTTTTCATTAGGTTCGTTACCGGAGCATACGTTTCCTCACGTGCCCAGTCTCTTTGAAGTTCTAACAGATATTGTATAGAAGTTATAGGTTGTGCGCCCGCCTGAATCATTCTCTGAACTGCACGTTCGTGGGCTTCTTTGCTTACATCACCGCAGGCATCTGTAATTACATACACTTCGTACCCTTCTTCAATAGCAGACAGCGCCGGCCCGACGATACAAACTCCTGTCCATAATCCTGCCAGTACTAATTTCTTTTTATTCTTACCGGTTATTGCTTTATAGGCATTTTCATCTTCCCAGGTATTCATAGTGGTACGGTCAATATATCCTGAAGTTGCAATTGGATAAAATTCTTCTACTTCCGGAAAAACAGGACCTGAAAAGCTTTCTTCTGCTACTGTTGTAACCACTGTTGGTACATTGAAAATTTTTGATGCGCCGGAAATAATAGCAACATTCGTACGTAATTCGCTTAACGGAATATTCGTTGTAGCAAAAGCCATTTGCCCTTCGAAGTCAATTAGTACTAAAGCGTGATTGTCCGGTGACAATAAGTTAACTGATGGTTTCATAATTTTTTAGATTTATAATTAATTGATGTTAGTTATTCTAATAAAATGCCACATCTTTAATTTGCTGTTAATTAGATGTTTATGATTTAGAATAAGATTTATCTCTTACGATATTTCGTAAATTCATTATCGCTTTCCCGAATTTAGGATTAATGTGTCGAAAGTTTTCGGATCATTTCAGCCGAAACAGCGTCGGCATAGATTCCAAAAGCACTTGTTAAAACACCTTTTATATTATAGATATCGGAAATGATTCCGTAAACAATATCTTCATCTCCGGGATCCGTATCTCCTTCAAAACGAAACAGATATTCAATTTTGAATTCTTCCGGCGACATGGTCTGTGTGTTATTGTTGTACCGGATACAGTTTTCGTCAAGATTAAAGTTTTCGGTAAAACCTTCCTGATTCAGCCATTGTAAAGCTTCTGTTACGGTATCAAATGATGGTTGTTGAGATGTACTCATGGATTTGAAATTTTAAAACTACCTGTAAAAGCGAACCTTTACAGGCAGTTTAGATTAATTTAAGGAAGGTCTGCTTATCCTTTAATAAAAGCCAGAATATCATTATTGATGGTTTCCGCCTCTGTAGTTGGCATACCATGAGGAAATCCGGGATAAGAAATTAATTTCCCGTTTTTCAAAAGTTTTGCTGCTCTCGGTGCCTGATTGAAAGGTACAATCTGATCGTCTTCTCCGTGTAATACAAGAACCGGAATGTCTAAATTCTTAAGATCTTCTGTGAAATCGGATTCAGAGAAAGCTTTTATTCCTTCATAATGTGCCAATACGGAACCCATCATTCCCTGACGCCACCAGTTGTGTTTAATTCCTTCCTGAACTTGTTTTCCTTCGCGGTTCCATCCGTAAAACGGAATCGGAAAATCATAAAAATATTGTGCTCTGGTAAATCCTGTACCTTGTCTTATTTCATCAAAAATAGCTAATGGGACCCCTTCAGGATTAGTTTCATTTTGAATCATTATTGGCGTTACGGCACTAATTATAATTGCTTTTGCAACACGTGCTTTTCCGTATTTTGCAGCATATCGTACCACTTCACCGCCACCAGTGGAGTGCCCTACGTGAATAGCATCTTTTAAATCTAAGGCTGCTGTAAGTTCAGCTACGTCTGATGCATAGGTTTCCATAGTATTTCCTTCAGAAGTTTGACCGGAGCGTCCGTGCCCGCGGCGATCATGTGCAATAACTCTGTAGCCTTGTTTTAAAAAAAACATCATTTGTGCATCCCAGTCATCACTGGATAATGGCCATCCGTGGTGAAAAACTATTGGTTGTCCTGTTCCCCAGTCTTTGTAAAAAATTTCCGTTCCGTCTTGTGTTTTAAATGTGCTCATTTTTTTATGGTTTTAGATTATTAAATTTTAGAAATAATGATTAAAATTAGTTGGGTGATTAAATTCTGATTTTGATTGAATGGTTGTTGTTATTTTTCTTTTACAAACTTACAGCAGCTGCAAGAGTCCGTCGATTAACCTAGATTAAGAAAAAAATAATGACTGGATTTGGAGAGAAAGAGAATTTCCCTGTTTCCTTTTTAAGGGCTGTTTTTCATGTTGTACATTTTTTAATTTATGATAGATGCAGAACAATAGCCAAATAATATGCCCTAACTCCAAAAGCTAATGAAGTCAGGGTTTTATGTTTTTTGACAGTGATTTTAGATTACGATATATCGTAAATTTATAGAAGCGAACGATGAAATTTTATGTTTATTCTTTTGAAAAGCCATTGAGGTTATCCCGAATTGCAGAAATTAAAAGAAGTTAACCCAGTATTCTTTAGGTAAAAAATGGATTTTTTAATGCCAATTAAAAAAATAAAATTGCTGCTGCGTGCCCTGCAGAAGCCTGTTGAATAAAAAAAATAAAATAAAAATCTCAAATTCAGCTAGTTCTCATTTAAAAGTATTACATTTGGCTAATTAAATATATTAAAATGCAAGAAGGTACAGTAAAATTCTTCAATGAAGAAAAAGGTTTTGGATTTATAACTCCTAACGATGGAGGAAACGAAATTTTTGTTCATGTTTCAGGTTTATCAGAAAACATTCGTGAAAACGACCAAGTAAGATTTGACGTGGAAGAAGGCCGTAAAGGTCCAAACGCAGTAAACGTAGTCATAGCATAATTATACTATAACAGTGAGCTTATAAAGGCACCCGCTAAAACGGGTGCCTTTTTTATTTATATTGTGGTTTCGTTGCCGTTTGAAATAACCAAAGACTTCTAATTCTGACATTGACTTGTGCCGCTTTACTAAGTAGTCAGTGTTACATATTGTCTTAAAAACCGTGTGTTTTCGGCTTCAGTTACTAAGAAATGAGCCACGGCTGCTCTTGAAATTTTACCCACTTTCATCCCTTTTTTAAGTTGAGGCAATACCTGGTAAGATTGGGTTAATGGACCGTTTGTCAGCATTCCAGGCCTAATTATTTCCCAATTGACAGTACTGTTGACAATCAGCTCTTCCATCAACGTTTTATTGCTGTATTGTTCTTTCAGAAAAAGCCTAATGACCGTTCGCATAAAAAAGCTCAGATAATTTTTGCTTTCTCCTGATCCAAAACCTGTAATTATGAGTACCGGGGATAAGAAATTTAATTCTGCTGTTGCCGTTATAAGTGCCTTTGCAATATCTGAAAATAAGGTAGTCGCTTTTTTATTTTTAGTACCAACGGTGATCAGTACAGCATCTGAATCTTTTAGCGCTTGTTTTAAATCTGCTGTAATAGTGGCACTTCCGTTTATTTTGGTCAGTAAATGGTGATCCGGAATTGCCGAAGTATCTGTTGAGAGTGCCTTTACTGTATGCCCTCTTTCTAATGCCTGAATTACAGTTTGCAATCCAATACCTGCACCGGCTCCTATGACTGTTATTTTCATTTTATGATTTTTTGGAGGTTAATTGTATGAATTGCTGAGCTGTTTCTTTTTTGGCTACTAAAAGGTTTTCACTTCCCCATTTCCAGGGTGTTCCATCGGTCGTTAAAATTACTGCGCCGGCTTCTCTGGCAATGAGTATGCCTGCAATCCAGTTGTGAGTATCGAGATCTTCCTGAATAAACAAATCAATTCTGCCTGCACCAATATAAGCCAATTGCAAACCATGCGGACCATAATTTCTGACAATACCAAAATTTTGAATTAAGCTTGTTACAGTAGAACCTGTTTTTTGGGATAAACCATTATGTGATTTATCCTGATGTCCATATTCAAAAACGGATAACATCACTGCAAAATCGGTTTTTCGGCTTAGTTGCAATGGTGCGTCATTCATAAAGGCACCTTCGCCGTCTTTAGCCCAAAATAGCTCATTGGCCAATGGGTCAAAAATCACCGAAAAATGAGGTTGACCATGGCGGACGAGCACCAGATTTATGGTCCATCCTGCCATGTGCTGCAGATATTGTATGGCTCCGTCCATGGCATCGCAAAGCCAATATTCGGCATGCGGGGCGGGATTTCTTTGCGCTTCGGTATCAAACTCATCCCCAATATGCCAGGGTGTATTTGGAAATTCAACCGATAAATCTTCTTTTAAGCAAGTCAGACACAACGTATCTATGTTTTCCAATTCTGCTACAAGTTCGTCCATAGTTTGTGGTATGGCTTTTTGCTTGTAGTCTTTTAAAAAGATGTTTCCGGCTTTTTTTACTGCTTCGAGTACAATTGGGATATTAATTTCGTGTTGCATGATAATTGTTTTTAATTATAATGCAAAGCTAGAACAGAGGAGAAACTTAAAATAGAACGAATGGCTGGAAGGATAGTCCTAATCACGGAATTGTTTCCGAAATTCAAGTGGAGTCATGTTTGTCAGCTTTTTGAAAAGTTTTCCAAAGTAAACCGGTTCGTCATATCCCACTTCGTGGGCAATTTCTTTTACGCTGTTATCGGTAAAGTATAAAAGTCTTTTGGCCTCCAGAATTGAAGTTTCCTGAATATGAATGGATATCGGATTTCCGGTTAATGCTTTTACGGTATCGTTTAAATGGGCAGTCGAAATGGCCAATGCAGCCGCATATTGTGCAGGTTGTTTCCAGGTTTTGTAATGCTGTTTCAGCAATTGGCTAAAAGTGTCTTTAATTATAATACCCCGGCTTGTTTTCTGATTTTGACTGGAAAAACCGGTCATAATTTCTCCAATGATCAGGTTCAGGAGGCCATTTAATAAGCTGTGACTGGCTTTATGAACAAATTTATTGGTGTTTTCTGATTGTAATTTTTCTATCAAAGCCATTAAAGTAGTGGCCTGATGAAATAAATGGGCAGTAGGCTCTAAGGGAAGTGGAGCATTCATTTTGTTTTCCATTAGCTGAAGAAGTTCTTTATCTACCAGTGAAGGGTCAAAATTAATAATCCATCCTTTTGGAGAATCCACATCAATGATGTAATGCACTTGTTCGGGAAAGACACAAATTAAAGCCGGGGCATTAAACTCAACATTTTTAAAATCAATATTCAGCTTAAAGCTTCCCTCAGTAGCCAGCATCAACTGACAATGATTGTCCCGGTGTGGTTTAGAAATATCGTGTTCCTCACTGTTGTTGCCCTTCATATTACGAATAAAAACGCCTGCCTTTGCATTAGGCGTCAGTGGGAATTGTTCGATATGCTGGTTTTTGTTTTTCAAGTTCTGGAACGCAATTTTATTTTTAAGCCTTGTGTCAATGATTTCTTTTCCGTTTTCGGCTACTGTATTTTTTTCTTTTTTTAGTCCCTAACGATCTAATTTTCTGCAAATCTAACCAATATGTTATTATTTAACCTAATAAATAGCAACAGGTTGTAATGATGAAGGAAGCAATAGATAACACAGCTGTTATTTTGAACATTTGGGAGGCTATTAAATAAAAATAACAGCTCGTGTTTCGGTCTTTAATTAATACATTTGGCTTACCAAATCTCTAACAGAACGTCAAACCATGATCAGAAAAAAAATAATTTTAATCTTTTGCATTTTGTCGAATTTTTGTTTCGCACAAACCAATTATTATGTTGCCATAACAGGTAATAATGCGAATTCGGGTTCTCTTTCTTCACCTTGGAAAACAATACAATACGGTTTAAATCAATTGCCTGCCAATGGTATTTTAAACGTTTTTCCGGGAACTTACTCAGAGAAAATAACCATTCCGAACAATAATATTACCCTTAAAAATTACTCGGCATTACTGCCGGTTATTGATGCAGGCGGGATAACCGCTCAAAATGCTATTCTTGCTGTCAACAATAAAAGTAATGTAACTATTGAAGGTATTGAGCTGCAAAATAATATTCAAAATGATGCTCAGGGAATTCTAATTGAAGGAAGCGGAACAAATATTACCGTTAAAAACTGTAAAATACACGATATTCATTTTTCAGCGAATCCCAATGCAGCCGTAAATGAAACCGTCAATGCGCAGGGAATTATAGTATTTGGTACCAACGCCACGACAGCAATCACAAATTTAAAAATACAGAATAATGAATTGTATAATTGCCGATTAGGGTACAGCGAAGGAATTGCCGTTAATGGAAACGTAAACGGATTTGAAGTCACTGGCAATAACGTCCACAATCTAACCAATATTGGTATCGATATCATTGGTCACGAAGGAACCTGCCCCAATCCGGCAAACGATCAGGCACGAAATGGATTGGTTAAAAACAATACGGCGCATCATTGTATTGCTGCCTATTCAACATCGGGGGGGATTTATATAGACGGGGGAAAGAACATCACTGTTGAAAACAATACCTCATATCATAATGGCTACGGAATCGAGGTGGGATGCGAAAAAATCGGTCAGACTACAGATGGAATTATCATTAGAAATAATGTTTTTTACGACAATGAGATTTGTGCCCTAGCCATGGGAGGATTTGCTTATCCGTCCGGTTCCGGAAAAGTAATCAACTCGTCTTTTAGAAACAACACCTGCCTGATGAATGATTACAGCGGTTCGGGAAACGGAGAATTATACCTTTCTTATAGTGAAAACAGTACGATTGAAAACAATATTTTCTATACAAGTACCCGAAATATTCTGGCCTATGCAGAACTGACACAGCCAGGCTTAAAATTTAATTATAACAACTTTTTTTGCCAGGCAGGTGCGGCCAGTTTAACAACAGACTGGAACGGCAACGAATATGCAGGATATACCGCTATTGTAACGGGAACGGCAACCAACACGAATTCGATATTTGCCAATCCGCAACTGACGACTGCCAGTGGTACAAATCCTGATTTTCATCTTCTGACAAGTTCTCCAGCCAAAAATGCCGGAAATCCCGCTTATGTTCCTGCAAACACGGAAACGGATTATTATAATCAATTAAGAGTTGAAGGAGGAAGAATTGACTGTGGAGCAGATGAGTTCGGGAGTGTCAATCTGGGAATTGATGAAATGGAAATTTCTAAATTCAGTATTTATCCCAATCCGGCAACTAATTTCATTACTATTGATTCTGAAATACCAATCGGAAAATACCAGATATTTAATGGCAGCGGACAAAAACTGATGGAAGGATCTGAAAGAAATAAAATCAATATTTCAGAACTAAGCGCGGGACTGTACTTTATAAAGTTTCAAATTGAAAATAAAAGTTATGTATCCAAAATAATAAAAAGATAAATTTTGCCGGCATTCAAACATAAATAAGAATACGAATTTTGATGCAATTATAAATCTTCTGTCTTTAAGAAGATGAAAATAAATTATGGAAAAGCTAAGAAAACATATTGAAGAGATCATACCCATTAGTGACGAAGAGTTTGAATCGATCAAACCATTTTTTACGATTCGAAAGGTATTAAAAAATCAATATCTCATTCAGCAAGGTGATGATGCCAAATATGAATACATTATTATGAGCGGTATTTTCAGGCTTTTTTATCTTGACGAAGATGGCAAAGAACACATCGTACAATTTGCAACAGAAAATTGGTGGATGTCTGATTATATGGCCTACTTCAATCAGAAGCAGGCCAATATGTATGTGGTCTGTATGGAAGCAGGAGAGGTGTTATGCCTGACATTGGAAGGAAGGGAGAAACTCTCTGTAACGCTTCATAAAATGGAACATTTTTTCAGGGTAAAACTCACCAAAGGATATATTGCGCTTCAGCAAAGGGTGATTTCTTTACTTTCCAATAATCCGCAGCAGCGCTACAGAGAATTTGCGGATCTTTATCCCAATCTCATGCAAAAAATTCCCAAAAAATACATTGCGGAATATCTGGGAGTAAGCCGGGAAACCCTAAGCAGGCTGTACTCCAGCCATAAATAACAGACCTTTTTAATACTCAAGTGTGATTTTCATCACACTTTTTTTGTGACTTTCCTCCTCGTTCTGAGGTGGGGAACTGCTATAAATTTGCCTTATAAATAATTCATAACAACTTAAAAAATTATAGAAATGAAAAAACTTATGATGGTAACAGCGGCACTTGCCTTTTTTTCTTCCTACGCACAAAATCAAAAAGAAAACACAGCAGTAAAACAAAAAACAACTCTTAAAAACGAAACAAAAATGAACAAGAAAATTTTAATTATCGTATCTAATGCCAATGCAATTGGACCCAACAACAGAAGAACCGGAATTTTTCTTCCGGAAGTAGCGCATCCTTATGCCGAATTCGACCAAGCAAATTACCAAATAGACTTTGCAGGTTTAACCGGAGATACGCCTTATTTAGATGCGCTTAATCTCGCAAATGATCCTCAGAACTTAGCCTTTCTAACAGGCAAGGGATGGGAAAGCATGCAAAAAGCCGTTAAATTGTCTGATGTTGATGTTAGTCAATATGATGCGATTTTTGTACCTGGCGGACTGGCACCAATGGTTGATATGCCGGAAAATGCACTTCTAAAAAAAGTGATTAAAGAAACCTACGAACGAAATGCTGTTGTTGGAGCAGTCTGTCACGGACCGGTATCCTTATTAAATGTAAAACTAAGCGATGGATCTTATCTGGTTAACGGTAAAAACATCACTTCTTTTACGGATGAGGAAGAAAAAGGTTATGCTATAGCCGATGTACCTTTCTTACTGGAAAGTGCCCTAACCAAACAGGGAGCAAAATTTCATGCTGCCGCAATATGGTCAGCACACAGCATTGCCGATGGTAATCTGGTAACCGGACAAAATCCTGCTTCCGCAAAAGGAGTGGCTGAAAAAATGATTTCGATTTTGGAATCTGCTAAAAGATAATGGACTACTTGTATTGGCCTCTTCCAAAAGGGTTGGGGTCAATATTATTTTTAATACCGTGGAATTCTCCCCGACAATCTAAATTTATAGTATAAAATTTTAAAAAAAATCAAAATGGAAAATCAAAATCCGATTCATGTTTTTGCCACATGGAAAGTTAAAGAAGGGCAGGTTGAAAATGTTTTAAGCTTGTTAAAAATGGTGCATGATGCCAGTATCAGAGAAGAAGGTAATCTGTTTTATAAAATTCATCAAAGTAATTCAGATTTAAATACAATTGTTTTGTTCGAAGGATATTCGAGTGAAGCTGCCGTAGCGGAACATCGTAATTCGTCTCATTTTCAGGAATTTGTTCTGGGGAAAATCGTCCCTTTATTAGAAAACAGGGAGATTATTTTAACGACACCTATAAGTTATTTGTAGGCAGAAAATGTTAAATAGTATAAAATAAGACATTGCAGCCAGCGATAATTTGATTAAATTTAAAAAACAAATCAGGAGACAAACTTCGATTAAAAAAGAAGCAGGGTTTTAAGTTCAACTAAAAAACATTATGGAAAAAACGATAAAAGTACTATTCCCGTACGATCAAAGTATAGTAAAGGAGTTACCGCTGATCAATAAAAACGATATTGAAAATATACTGGATATTGCCGAAAACTTATTTAAAGAGCAATCCAACTGGATTCCGGCCTATAAAAGAATGGAAATATTAGAAAAGGCTGCTTCCATAATGAAGGAAAGGAGCGAGGAATTAATTCACTTGGCAATCAGCGAAGGCGGAAAACCCTATCAGGATACAAAGGCAGAAGTGGCAAGAGCGATCACAGGAGTAAAGTTAGCCGCAGAGCATATTTCGCAAATAAAAGGAGAACAAATTCCAATGGGACTTACTGAAGCCTCCTTAAACAGAATCGCCTTTACCTCAAAAGAACCTATTGGAATTGTGGCAGCGGTTAGCGCTTTCAATCACCCATTAAATTTAGCAGTTCATCAGATTGCGACTGCTATTGCCGCGGGTTGCCCTGTGGTATTTAAACCGGCAGGCAATACGCCATTATCAGGTCTTGCACTTGCCGATATTTTAAAAGAAGCCGGTTTGCCGGAAGGCTGGCTGCAAGTGGTGTTATGTGATAATGAAACAACAGAATTACTGGTGACAGATCCGAGAGTTCATTTTTTATCTTTTATTGGTTCAGCGAAAGTAGGCTGGTACCTAAAAAGTAAATTAGCTCCGGGTACCCGATGTGCCTTGGAGCATGGCGGAGCAGCACCGATTATTGTTGAAAGTGATGCCGATTTTAAAGAGATGATTCCGGATTTGGTAAAGGGAGGTTTTTATCATGCCGGTCAGGTTTGTGTATCGGTTCAGAAAATTTATGTCAATCATGAAATTTGTGACCTTTTTACGGAACAGTTTTCTGAGGCAACTTCTAAATTAATTGTTGGGAATCCGTTTGATCAATCAACAGATGTAGGGGCGCTTATTACACCAAAAGAAGTCGATCGTGTAGAAGAATGGGTGAATGAGGCTGTTACTAAAGGAGCTAAAATAATTACAGGTGGAAAGAGAATATCCGATACTTGTTTTGAACCTACCGTTTTGTTCAATCCTTCAGAAGATTCTAAAGTTTCGACCCATGAAATTTTTGGTCCTGTAGTTTGTATCTATCCCTTTACAGACCGGGATGAAGCCATAAGAAAAGCAAATGCACTCGATGTTCATTTTCAGGCTGCTGTTTTTACAAAAAATCTCGATATTGCTTTGGATACCGTTAAAAAGTTAAATGCCACCGCCGTTATGGTAAACGATCATACTGCTTTTAGAGTAGACTGGATGCCTTTTGGCGGAAGAGATGCTTCAGGTATTGGCATGGGAGGAATTTCCTATTCGATCAATGAAATGACAAGAGAAAAACTAACTGTTATTAAAAGCAAATTTCTGTAATTATTGGTTTAAGAGCGTATTGCTTAGTCCTAAATCAGAAACTTCTGATCTGTATTTTTTCTTGATTTTTTATTTATGTAAAAAATATATAGTATTGATTGTTAGTGTTTTATATTAACGAAATCGTTGTATAAATCTTGATTTTTAATATATCTTTTCTTTATTTTTCTTTTTAAGTCTAGTTTCGTTATATCCTTTTTTTAGGAACTAACTTACTAATTTAAAAACCAAAATTATGAAGAATCGATTACTTGCTATTTTTTTTAAAAGAGAAAGATACTGCCTTATAACAGGGCTCTTTTTCATTCTCTTAAGCTCAAGTTTACAGGCACAGCGGGGCTATTACGATGCACCTTATAAAAGGTATGAAGCCAATCTCGGCCAATTGTCCAATGGTGCCGCCACCACTTCAAAATCGTATGTCCAGTCTGATTTGCAATCGGAAGCTACGGATCAGCAATGTGTAAATCTATCTGCTACGAACGCTACCGTTCAATGGACACTGACAGAAGCTGCGGACGGACTTGTAATCCGATACAGTGTTCCTGACGGACAAACAGCCACTGTGGGCGTGTATAACGGGAACACAAAAATTACAACACTCACCCTGACTGCAACCTGGTCGTGGGAATATTTGTGGAGTAATGGAAATCCAAATAACGGCGGAATTACAAACCAGAATCCAAGAATGCGATTTGACGAAGTGCGCTATAAACTTCCGGCTAAAATCGCTGTCTCCGGAACGTTAAAACTAGTGAGGGAAACGGGTAATATCCATTTGGATTTTGCCGAGATGGAACCGATTCCGGCAAGTGTTACCGCGCCATCCGGTTCCGTGACCTATACCGGAAACGGAAGTGACCTTCAGACCTTTATTGATGCAAACGGCGGTAAAAAAATATTTATTCCAACTGGTGTTTTTAACGTTAATCGCGAATTATATTTCGGCTCGGCCAATACTTCCTTAATAGGAGCAGGAATGTGGTATACACAAATTAATTTCACGAATACCAGCAGCGGGAATGGAGGATTGCGTGCCAATGCATCCAATATTTCATTTGCGGACCTTTATTTAACGACAAATTCGGCATCCAGAAGTAATTCCTATAAAGCCATAAACGGAGTTTTTACTGCCACTTCAACGGTAAAAAATATATGGGCAGAACATTTTGAATGCGGTGCCTGGATTGCACAATACAATGTGGGAGGCCCTGCAATTGCCGATGGATTTACACTGTCTCATTGTCGCTTCAGAAATAACTATGCCGATGGAATTAATCTTTGCAAAGGAACTGCGAACTCCATCGTGGAGCATTGTAATTTTAGAAATAATGGCGATGACGATCAGGCAATCTGGTCTGCGGACGGACAGGAATGTATCAACAATACTTTTAGATACAATACTTCAGAAAACTGCTGGCGTGCCTGTGGCCTTGCTATTTACGGCGGAAAAAATAACAAAGCGTACAATTTAATTATAAAAGACAATCTGGAAGCGGGTATCAGAGTTAGTAATAATTTTCCCGGAGCGCCATTTAACAATGATGGGGTACACGAAATTCACGATATTACCGTAACCACTTGCGGAACTTTTAATGATACTTATAATAATCCGGTAGCCGCGGTGGATATTTTCAGTGCTACTAATGCCGGAACTCAGGTTAAAAATGTGCAGCTTTATAATATCGATATTACAGATTCCAGAAATGATGCTATTTCGATCAGTAAAAGGTCAGGAGACGGTATTTATAATCTTAGTTTTAAAGACATAACGGTTAACGGAACAGGTAAAGAATATCCAAACAATAATGCCCTAAACCGAAATTGGGGAAGAGGCTTTTTTGTACTCATAGCGGGTTCTCCTGCCGGAAATGGTACGTATTGTAATATGAATTATTCCAATAGAGGCGGTAATGCTACTGTTAATGAAGAAATCAGCGCAATTGGTACATTTTCCTGGACACCAGGTTCTAATTGTTCAAGTACATCAGTTCCTGTAACAGGAGTAACAATTTCCCCAACAACTGCTAATTTAGGCGTTGGTGCTACACAACAATTAACGCCAACTGTTGCTCCGGCCAATGCGACAAACAAAACAGTGAGCTACAATTCTAATAATACCGGAGTGGCGACTGTAAATTCGGCAGGTTTAATTACTGCCATTGCTTCGGGCACAGCCACGATTACTGTCACTACGCAGGACGGTGCCAAAACGGCAACTGCTGCAATCACCATAAACTCATCAAATGTAGCGGTTACGAGTGTGAGTCTTAGTCCGGCCTCGGCAACATTGTCCGTAGGCGGGACACAACAGTTAACACCAACAGTTCTTCCCTCTAACGCAACGAATAAAGCGGTTAGTTATGCTTCAAACAATACCGGTGTAGCAACGGTTAATGCTGCGGGTTTAGTCACCGCAATTTCAAACGGAATAGCAACAATCACCGTAACCACTTCAGACGGGAATAAAACAAGTACGGCAGCAATTACGGTCAGTACTGCCTCCGGAAGTTATTTTACCATTAAAAACAAGTGGACCAACAATTATTTATACGATTCAGGAGCCAATGTAGGATATGGTGCAACTGTGGCCAATAACAATTATAAATGGGAAAAAGTTGCCGTTGACGCGACTTATTTTATATTGAAAAATGTAGGTACCGGAGATATAATGCATATTGAAAACTTAACAGGAGCGGTGCAATGTACGGCAGGATCATCCGGCTGGTGGAGTGCCCAATGGTCAAACGAAAATGTTGATGCTACCTGGGTGAGAATTAAAAACAGATGGCAGACAGGAAGCATGATTCATATTGAAAACTTAAATGGTTCTGCTCAGTACGCCGGAGCTCAGAACAATTGGGAAAGTGCACAATGGCAATTTCAAAATACTACTACCGCTAAAATGAGTAGTATAAAAGAAGAAATAAGCACCGAAAATAATGTCTTTATCGGGATCTATCCGAACCCGGCAACCGATAATGAATTTAATATTGTATTCCCGGAATTAAAATCGGGTGCTGTCGCAACAGTAACGGTTACCGATAGCAATGGAAGGATGGTTTTGGTAAACAAGCTTATTACATCTGGAAAAATCAATCATAATTTAGCTAAGGGCATTTATTTTGTGACAATCAGTTCCGATGCTTTTACTATTTCGAAAAAACTAATTATTAAATAATCGATTAAAATACGATCCAAAAAAAGCCAACCTAAAACAAAAGTTAATAATTCGGTTCGCTGCAGTATGGCTCATCCTAAAATAAATGGATGATTTTATGAGGAATTAATTAAAACCAGTGAACTTTAATAGCACTGGTTTTTTTATTTGCAAAACTACAGGTGTAAATAAATAGACAGCCTTGTAAAATGGACAAAAGAAGATCTCGAAAAATATGGCAACCTTACTGTAATTCGAATAAAAGTTATTGGTAAAGAGTAATCAGACAATAAATTTTGCTAATCCTTAATCATATAAGGGTTGGGGATTTTTTTGAAATAAATATAAAGTTCAGCATTAAAATGTTTTAAAATAACAGAGACTAAACTGTTTGCCATCATAGGAAGGCATAAGAAAAGAAGTCGATTTTTTTTCTTTGCCATTAAATAATTTTCGGGAAAGATAAGGATTGAGCCAGTAGGCTGCTTTGGTGCTCAGTATTCCGATTCCGGCTCCGGCGGCTACATCGGTCAGCCAGTGCCTGTTGTTGTACATTCTGAAAACTCCTGTTCCCGTGGCGATAGCATAACCTGCAACGCCGTACCAAACGGACTGGTCCTTGTACTCCTGATATAGAAACTCGGCACCCGCAAAAGCGATAGCAGTATGTCCTGATGGAAAAGAATCATTGGTAGTTCCGTCGGGCCTCTCTACATTTGTGATTGATTTTAACCCAAAAACAGTTCCCACACAAATAATGGTGGAGGTAGCCAGAATAACAGAGCGGTCCCTCATGTTGTTTTTGCCTTTAACGCCAAAAGCATTTAGAGCGTATACGGAGACTGCCGGAACATATCTTGAAAAATCATCGATAGTTACTTTCGTGTCGATGCTTTCGTTAACTTCATTACGAATCTGAAAATTAAAGCTTTTTATCTGCCCGCTTTCAGCTCCCCACAAACCGTAACCAAATAAGATCCCCGGAATGATGAGCTGTTTGTAATTGAAACGTATATTTTTGACAGTATCAGCAGCGATACTATCTTTTTGCTTGTAATCCTGCGCAATTGCGGTACAGGATATCGAAAGCAAAAATAGAAACAGGCTGATTTTTCTCATTTAAATCTATGAATTAATATACAATACCATAACGGACTTTCAAAATTCCATCGGGACTATTTCCGTATCATTTAAGTCTTAAGTTTAAAGATATTAATTTTATGGGAGTCTGCCACAAGTTACGTTTTCAATTTGACTTAATTTCTCCTTAAGTTTTGAATTCTCTTTCTTTAAAAGACTAATTTGTGCCTGAAACACTTATTTATTCAATGCAATATATTCTGACGGCGTCATCGAAAAATGTTTTTGAAAGTTTCTTCCAAAGCTCGTTTGTGATTTATAGCCCACCATTTCAGCAATTTCATACATTTTGAAATTCTCATTTAAAAGCAGTTCTGCTGCTCTCTTTAAACGTACAATATTGATCAGTTCGTTCGGACTCAAATTCGAAATATCTTTGATTTTTCGATACAGGGTAGAACGGCTCATATTCATGATCTCGGCAAGAGATTCCACACTTAAATCAGGGTCCGTAATGTTTTTAAGAATTTCATCATCGAGTTTTTTAAGAAACTTTTCATCGGTTTTATTGTGTGCGATGCTTTTAATGTGCGAAAGGGGAGAACTCGCATAATAATTCATAATCTGTTTTCGGTTTTCGATCAAATTATTTGCCTGAACTTTTAGGTAATCCATAGAAAAAGGTTTGGCAATATAGGCGTCGGCACCCACTTCCAAACCATCAATCTGTGATTTCAGAGAGTTTTTAGCCGTTAATAAAATCACCGGAATATGACTGGTTTCTAAATTTGTTTTAATCTCCTTGCACATTGAAATTCCATCCATGACAGGCATTGATACATCGCTGATCACGAGCTGAATATTTTCGTTATGAATTACTTTCAGTGCCTCTTCGCCATTTTCTGCTTTTAAAATGGTGTACGAAGAAGCTAATCCCGCAGTAATGAAATCCAATAAATCGATATTGTCTTCTACGACTAAAACCTGAGGTTTTTCATTTTTGGTTTCTACTTCTGTTTTTTCTGTTTGCGTTTGGTTCCCTTCTTTTTCAGAATCGGTATACAACATAAATTCCTCTTCCTGATGCAGTGGTAACACAAGCTCGAAAATATTGAGTTTGGCATGTGAGACTAATTGTAAAGTTCCGTTGTGCAGTTGTGTTAAGGCATGCGCCAGTGAAAGGCCAATTCCTGTTCCGGAAGTACTGTCCATATTATCCACTCTGAAAAAGGGCTCAAAAATTTTGTCTTTGAGCTGAAACGGAATCAGATTTCCATCGTTTTGAACCAGCAGCGTCAGTTTCTTATCCTCTCTGTAAAGCGTTATCGAAACCTTATCTGTGGAGTATTTGATAGCGTTGCTGATTAAATTACTCAGGATTTTTTTAAGGGCTTCTTTATCCACAAAAGCAAAAATATCTTTTTCACCGAGCTGCATTTCAAATTCAATTCCTCTTTCTTCAATTAATGGGCTGAATCTCAAATGCAGATTTCGGACGATAGACGAAATATTGGCCTCCACAAAAGTCAGTTTCAAACCGCCAATTTCTGATTTTCTGAAGTCTAATAATTCATTCACCAATTTCAGCAATCTCGATGTGTTTTTTTTCATGATCGAAAGATTCTGCGGTACCTCAGGCGATTGGTGTTCCATAATCAGAAGTTTCTCCAGCGGCCCTTTGATAAGGGTCAGCGGAGTCCTGATTTCATGGGCAACGTTGGTAAAAAAGTCAATCTTGGCCTGATAGATTTCTTTTTCTTTTTCGTCGTTCAGATGTTTTATTTTGCGGTTATTCTTAATTTGTGTCAGATTTTGAGAATACCGGATAATGTAATAAAACAAGCCGCAAATCAATAGAAAATAAAAGGAATAGGCGTACGAACTCGCCCAAAAGGGCGGCAAAATCCTGATTTTTAGTTTTACTTCCTTACTCCATACCCCAAAACTGTTTAGCGATTTTACCTTAAAAACATAAGACCCCGGTGCCAGTTCCGTAAAGAAAACTTTATTGTTTCGTTCCAGGTAAACCCAGTCCGTGTTGACATTTTCAAGCTGATACCAATATTCGGTAAGTTCCGGAGCGGTATAGTTTAGGGACGCAAATTCAAGATTAAATGATGACTGGTTGTTGTTGAGTTCCAATTCGTCGAGATGGGAAATAGATTGTTTTAGGGGTGAGTCATTTTTACTGACATCTACATCCTTGTTATTGATCTGAAGATTGGTGATAAAAGTAGACGGTGTATATTTATTTTTAGTGAAATGTTTCGGGTTAAAACTGATCATTCCGTTTAGGTTTCCAAAATACATATCACCGTTATTGTCTTTATACGCTGAACTGTAATTGAACTGATCGCTTAATAAACCATTGGCAGTAGTGAAAATTTTGATGCTTTTATGATCCGGACTAAATTTTACAAGGCCTTTGGAAGTGGTGAGCCACAAATTTTTAGCATCGTCTTCTAAAATAGAATACACCACACTGCTCGGAAGACCATTTTTGCTCGTAAATTTCGTAAAAGTCCTCGTTTTTTTATCAAAAAGATTCAGTCCGTTTTCAGTAGCAAACCAGAGATTTTTGTGGCTGTCTTCAAAAATAGAATTAATCGAATTATTGCTGATGCCGCCCGGATTTTTATAATCGTACATAAAAACGGCTCTTTTATGGCTTTTCGGATTATAAAAAAACAAACCGTCCCTGTAGCTTCCTGCCCAGTAATTACCATCACTATCTTCTTTAAAACTCGTGTAATGCGTGCTTTCCGGAAATATTTTCAGGATATCGAAATTGTCATTTTTTTCGTTAAACCGATAAATTCCCATAGTTGTAACGACCATCAGATCTTTGTTTTTTGTTTCGGAAAAGGAAAAAATAAAATTGCTTCGTAAACCACTTGACGGATCATTGGCACTGTAATGTCTGATAACAGCACCGGTTTTATGATCTAAAAGATCTAAACCATGCTCAAAAGTGCCCACCCAGATTTTGTCTTTTCTGGGCAATAAGGCATGAATGTTATAGTACGAAACACCGCTTTTACTGCCATTGGGCAAGTACGAAGTAAATTGCTGTGTTTTCGGATTAAACCGGTTCAGTCCGGCATCCTCGGTACCAATCCAGAGGTCACCGTAATCATCTTTGTGAATTTCCCTTACGGCGCTTCCGCTAATGGAATTCTGATTTTTTTGAGGGAAATATTTCTTAAACTGCGTGTATTGTTTCTGATGGTAATTAATTCCGCCAAAATACGTTCCGATCCAGATTCCGTTTTCCTTATCAATGGTGATCGAGTAGGCAGCATTATCTGAAATTGCATAAGGATCATTAAAGTTTTTACGAAGATTAAGGCTTGTTTTTGTTTTAAGGTCATAAACATATACGCCGGATTCGCTGGCAATCCAGAGTTTTTCATGGCCTTTCTTTTTAAATTGTCGGACAAAAACAGGTTCTTTAACAGAGAATTTTAAATCTGTTGTATTTTTAGTAGTGACATTATAAACCAATACACCATGATCCTGCGTACCAATCAGAATATTGTTTTTGTCTAAAGCATAAATAACAGTAATCCTAAAGTTCGCTTTATTTGCTGGGGGATTTATAGTAATATTTTCAAACGAAAGACTTTCTTCAGAATAATGGTAAATTTTATTTAAGGAAGAAGCCCAAATCTCGCCATTTTCATCGCTGGTGATAGAGGTAGTAATAAAGTATTTATTAGGATTAAAAGTCTTGGTTTCTTTTTTTGCGGTGGCGTATTTGTAAAGGATATTTCCGGATATAAACCAGATGTTTCCCTTTTTATCATGATTTATATCGTTGATCCTGTCATTAATAGCTTCGTTTAGCACCGTAAACTGATCTGTCTTTTTATCGTATTGATACAAACCTTTATCAGTTCCTACCCAAATAATACCTTTATATTGATGCAGCGATTGTATATAATTGCTTCCGAGGCTGTGTACAGGGTCTGACTGACTTCTGTACGTCTTAAAACGATACCCGTCAAAGCGGTTCAGGCCGTCTTTGGTGCCAAACCACATAAAACCGTCTTCGTCCTGCATGGAGGTAATGACAGTATTATTGGAAAGCCCTTCTTCCACCTGAAAATGCTTAAAATAATATTCTTGCGAATGAATAAAATTCATCGAAAAAAAGAATACAAACAGAAAAAGGAAGAATTTACGCATTGTTATATTTTTTATCATAAAAAGAAGTTTCTTCAAATCGTGTCAATGTTCAACAGAATGTTGCACGACGTTTAAAATTTCAAAATAATTATACCATTTGAATCATTTGAGATAGAAATTGACACAAATCAAGCATTTTATTTTGAATAAAAATCATCTACTTTGGATTTTAAATAAATGATATTGATAATTTTTAGGTAAAAAAAGTATAGTATCAATAAAATTAAGTTTGAAAAAATACGTCAAATATAATTTTGAAATTAAATGAACAGATTATTACTAAAGAACAATATTAATTATTTTTTAGTTCGAATCAGAGACGATTAGAATATTTAATAATTAAATGTAAAACCAACCAAAAAAGAAAACTATCTAAAATGAAAAATCAATGAAAACAAAGTTCACTCAAATTTTAAAGCAGAGATATTACCTCTTGTTTTTCTTTAGTTTATTAGTACAACAAACGTATGCCCAACAAATTGCCATAAAAGGAAAAGTAACATCGGCAACAGGAGAAGCAATTCCGTTTGCCAATGTAATTATCAAAAATACCTCAAATGGTGCTGTTACAGATTTTGACGGAAGCTTTTCAATTACAGCCAAAGCAAATGACATTTTGGTTTTCAGCTCCCAGGGTTATAAATCGAAAGAAACAGCCATCAACAACCAGACTTCCATAAATATTTCACTGGCAGAAGATGCCCTTGCACTTAATGAAGTGGTGCTGGTGGGATACGGTTCCCAGCAAAAGAAAGATTTAACCGGAGCTATATCATTAGTAAAGGCCGATGAAATTCAGAAAAGACAAATTACAACAGTAGCCGATGGACTGCAAGGCCTTGTTACAGGCGTAAAAGTTCGTGGCGGAGGAAAACCGGGTCAGGAAGCGAATATTGAAATCCGTGGTCTGAAAAATCTTCAGAATGCAAATCCATTATACGTAATAGATGGTTTGGTTACTTCGGCCAACAGGGATTTTAATCCGAACGATATCGAAAGCATCCAGGTTTTAAAAGATGCCTCGGCAGCCGCCATTTATGGGTCAAGAGCCGCCAATGGTGTCATTATTATTACCACCAAAAAAGGGAAGAAAGGACCGCTTAAAGTAGAAGTTTCAGCCAAAACAAGTTTTACGACAATGCCGACTTATAGTTTAATGGGAACAGAAGAGTTCGCAAAATTAAACAATCAGGCGTATGATAATGCCGGATTTGCGAGACAAAACTTAAATATGGCAGTTAATACAGACTGGCAGAAAGAAGTTTTTAAAACCGGAATGATTAAGGATTATAATGCCAGTGTTTCCGGTGGGGGCGATAATTCGACTTTCTTTATGTCGGCCAATTATTTCGGGAATGAAGGAACGGTGATTTCAACAGATTTTGACAGGATTTCATTCCGTGTCAATTCAAGCGGATCAAAAGGAATTTTTAGTATTGGAGAAAATCTGGCCATCAGTAATTCCAAAACAGATGAAATGTCCGGAAATCCAATTATTGATGTGTACAGACTAACACCGACAATTCCGGTATATGACGCATCTAACCCAGGCGGTTATGGTTACGGAAAACAGGGCGTAGCCGATACTTTTGGTACCAACCCTTTGGCCATTGCTGATTTTGCGGACACTAAAAATGAAAATTTCAGGATCAGAGGAAATATCTGGGCCGAAATAAAATTTGCATCCTGGTTAAAATACCGTTTCAATTTTGGGTATGAATCCAGTTTTGATTCGTACAAATTTCTGAGAAAAGTGGGGAACTGGTCCTTAAACCAGCCGCCGGATCAATCGTATACCGACCAGAACAAAGGAAGATCAGAAACAAAATTGTTTGAAAACACCCTGACTTTCAAAAAAGAATTCGGCAAGCATGACCTGACTATTTTAGTGGGACAGACTTTTCAAAAAGACGATTACAATCAAATTTACGGAACAAAGAGAAATCTTCCGATAAATTCAGCAACAGGGCAGTACTATGATGTTTTAAATCAGGGGGATTCGCCGGTAGTGGGAGGTTATATCAATGAAGCAGCACTGGCCTCTTATTTAGGAAGATTAGAGTACAATTATGATAACCGTTACTTATTCAACGCTGTAATCAGACGTGACGGATCTTCAAGATTCAGTAAAGGTAATCAATGGGGTAATTTCCCTTCGGTTTCTGCCGGATGGAGAATTAGCAATGAATCGTTCTTTAAATCAGAATTCATTAAAGATTTAAAATTAAGAGCGAGTTACGGAGAATTAGGTTCCGGAAATATCAGGGAATACGAATCTAAAAGTTTTATCAATAATTTCGGGCAGATTGTTTTGGGAGACGGACAAAGTTTATATCCTTCTGCCACTCAGGTTAAACTTTCAAATGCACAATTGCGTTGGGAAAAACTAAAACAAACCAATTTTGGTTTAGACGTTGCCGTTTTAAATAATGATTTGCGTTTTACAGCCGATTATTTTATCGCCCGTACCGAAGATGTATTGTTTGGTTTCCCGATTTTATTAACGACAGGTAACGACGGAGGAAATCCAATTTCGAATGCCGCAACGGTAGAAAATAAAGGTATTGAACTGGAATTGGCCTACAGCAAAAAAATCAATGACTTTTCGTTTAATGCTTCTTTAAATTTTACAAAAGTAAATAACAAACTGGTTGCCTTAGGAAACGGACAAAACGAAAATATTGTCGGAAACACCATGACACGTGCAGGAAATGCTGTGGGAATGTGGTATGTTTTGCAAACGGACGGTTTGTTTCAGTCTCAGGAAGAAGTTCAAAATTACAAGAATGCAGCCGGAAAAGTAATTATGCCAAATGCCGTACCGGGAGATATTCGTTTTAAAGATGTGAATGGTGACGGAGAAATTAACAATAAAGACAAAGACATTGTGGGAAGCCCGTGGCCTGAATTTGAAATGGGATTCAATGCCGGAGCAGAATACAAAGGTTTTGATTTCTCTATGAACTGGATTGCGTCGCACGGTGCAACTGTTTATGACGGATTTAGAAGCGTAGTAGATCGTTTTGATGATAATAGTAATTACAGAACAGGAATTCAGCCGTGGACTCCTGAAAATCCAAATACTGATTTTCCAAGAATTACAAAAGGGTCAACATTAAATTCAAGAGGAGACAGTGATCGTTTCTTAGAAAGCGGAGATTTTATCAGACTTAAATATATTGGATTTGGTTATAATTTACCTGATAGTGTTTTAAAAAATTCAGGAATTACAAGAGCAAGATTAACATTATCAGCACAAAACGTTATTACCATTACAAAATACAAAGGGTTAGATCCGGAGTTTACCAACAGTAATATTTTCGAAAGAGGTGTAGATAATGGTGCCTTCCCGAATCTTCAGACGTATTCTTTTGGTGTTGAGTTTAGCTTTTAATTTTAAAAAAACAGCATAATGAAAAAAATAATAATAGCAATCGTAGTTTTTTCAGGCCTCTTTTTTGCATCATCTTGCGAAAATGAACTGGACCTGAACAGCCAAACTGATATTGAAACAGGACAATATTGGAAAAGTGAAAGTGATGCTCAGGCAGGTGTCAATTCCATTTACGCCATGTTTTATAAAGACGGCTTATGGGCAAGATGGATGTATTTTCGCTTAGACTTAACTTCTGACGAAGGATTTAGTAACAGCCCGTGGACAGAACTGGCCGACTGGACCAGATTCAATTATATCAATTATAATTTCTGGGAAGGAAATGCAGTAACGTGGAGAGATACCTACAAAGCTGTTTTCAGATGTAATCAGGTTTTAGCTTACGTTCCCAACATTGCTTTTCAAAATGAAGATGATAAAAAGAAAGTTTTAGCACAGGCTAAATTTTTCAGAGCGATGCATTACTATTATGCAGCCATTCTTTGGGAAAATATTCCATTGGTTCTAGAGCCTTCAACTCCGGCTGATTTACCGCAACAAAGAAATGTAACCGAAGTTTGGGCTCAGATTGAAAAAGATTTAAACGAAGCTTACACCGATTTACCGGCAGACTGGACAGGAGACAACACCGGAAGACCGGATAAAGGTGCAGCAAAAGCTTTTCTGGCAAAAGTATACATGCAGCAGCACAAATGGCCTGAAGCAAAAACAGCTTTAGAATATTTAATTACCGGTCCGGGAGCCAAATACAGTTTAGTTTCAAACTACAGAGACAACTTTACGGATGTAAATGAAAACAACAACGAGTCTGTATTTGAAATTCAGTTTGGCGATCAGAGAAAAGGCGGAACCGGTGAAGATCCAAATGCTGCAGTTTCCAGCAATCGTGGTCAGTTTTTTGCACCAAGGGGAATTGGATGGTCTGATGGACAAGCCCGTTATTGGTTAGTCGATGCCTTTAAACAGGAAAAAAATAAAGATGGAAATTTAGATACAAGATTGAGATACACTTTATATTATCCGGCATTAGAAGCCGATTTTGGAGACAAAACCTATGGAAGAAACTGGGAGTGGGGTAATAATGAAGCCTGGTTCAGAAAAGGAAGCCGTGATTATTACCGAAACAACGAAGATTATTACAGTCAGGTTAATTACCGATTAATTCGTTATGCGGATATTTTGTTACGCTACGCCGAAGTTTTGAACGAAACAGGCAACACGGCAGGAGCTTACCAGTATGTTGATTTGGTGAGAGCACGTGTAAACATGAATACTTTAGCCGTTTCACATCCTGAAATCGGAAACGATCACGATAAATTTCTGGAAAGATTAAAAACAGAACGTGTTTTGGAATTAGCCGGTGAAAGTGTTCGTTGGGAAGATTTAAAACGTTGGGGAGATTTAGATTCCCAGGCTTCTGTCGATAAAATTTCGCTTCGTGATCCTGATTTCAAAACCTTTACAGTAGGGAAAAACCATAGATTGCCTATTCCGCAGGTAGACGTGGACAACAATCCCAACTTAGACCAGCACCCGGAATATTAAACTATTTTTTAGGGGAATCAGATGAGTTCTGATTCCCTTAATCACAAAGAACCTCCGTTCTAATTAAGAAAATTATAATGAGAAAAATAAAATTGTATCTGACACTCGTGTTAGCAGGCACATTATTGCTAAGCTGCAACAACAAAAAAAATAATTCGGAAGAAAATAAAAAGGAAACAGCCGTAGTTGAAAAAAGAGACATCTGGACCAAAGAACAGGCCCATCAATGGTATGCCGAACAGCCGTGGTTAGTGGGCGCCAATTATTATCCGAGCACCGCCATCAATCAATTGGAAATGTGGCAGGCCGATACTTTTGATCCCAAAAGAATCGATAAGGAATTAGGCTGGGCAGAAGGAATCGGCATGAATGTAATGCGCGTTTACCTGCACGATTTACTGCACAAACAAGACGCAGAAGGTTTTTACAAACGCATGGATACTTTTTTAGGAATTGCCGATAAACATCACATCAAAATTCTGTTTGTTTTGTTTGATTCGTGCTGGGATCCGTTTCCTGCCTTAGGAAAACAAAGAGCTCCCAAACCACATACGCACAATTCAGGCTGGGTGCAAAGTCCGGGTCAGAAAGTGCTTCAGGATGCAACGCAATATCCTCGTTTAGAGAAATATGTAAAAGAAACCGTTTCGAAATTCGCCGCTGACAAACGTATTTTAGGCTGGGATGTCTGGAACGAGCCCGATAATATGACCGGGCCGTCTTATGAAAAAGTGGAAATTAAAAACAAAGTGGCATTGATTCTGCCTCTTCTAAAAAATGTATTTGTCTGGGTGAGAGAAAGCAACCCTTCACAACCCCTAACTTCCGGAGTTTGGGTAGGGGATTGGAGTGATGAAGCAAAAATGCTGCCGATGCACAAAATGCAAATCGAACAGTCTGATGTGATTACTTTCCACAATTACAACAAACCTGAGGATTTCGAAAAAGTAATCAAACAATTGCAGCGCTACGGAAAACCGCTAATCTGTACCGAATATATGGCCAGACCAAACGGAAGTACTTTTGAAGGTTTCTTACCCATTGCGAAAAAATACAACGTTGGCATGATCAACTGGGGATTGGTTGATGGAAAAACACAAACCAAATACGCGTGGGACAGCTGGACTAAAACATATACAGCAGAACCGGAAGTCTGGTTTCACGAAGTATTTCACAATGACGGAACGCCTTACATCAAAGCGGAAACGGATCTGATTAAAAAACTGACAGCTGAGGCGAAGGAGAAGAATTAGATAATGAGATAATGTGTCAATTAGATAATTAGACTTCTTAGATTTTTAGAGAGTTAGATTTTTTTTGCCACAGATTGCACGGATTGGACAGATTTTAGCGGATCATTTCAATAGGCACGCGCAAAAAAAAATCTGCGTAATCTGCATAATCTGCGAGAAAAAATTAGCGAAAATTAGTGAAATTAGTGGCAAAACTTTTAACCCGTAAAACCCACGAGCAACACATCAAAAGTAATCCCTTAATCTGTGGCAAGAAAATATAACACTAAAGAATTAGATAATGTGTCAATGAGATAATTAGACTTCTTAGATTTTTAGATAGTTAGATTTTTTTGCCACAGATTGCAAGGATTAAACGGATTTTAGCGGATCATTTCACTAGGCATGCACCAAAAAAATCTGCGTAATCTGCGAGAAAAAAATTAGCGAAAATTAGTGGAATTAGTGGCAAAACTTTTAACCCGTAAAACCCACGAGCAACACATCAAAAGTAATCACTTAATCTGTGGCAAGAAAATATAACACTAAAGAATTAGATAATGTGTCAATTAGATAATTAGACATCTTAGATTTTTAGAGAGTTAGATTTTTTTTGCCACAGATTGCGCGGATTAGCCGGATTTTAGCGGATCATTTCACTAGGCATGCACCAAAAAAATCTGCGTAATCTGCGAGAAAAAATTAGCGAAAATTAGTGGAATTAGTGGCAAAACTTTTAACCCGCAAAACCCGCGAGCAACACATCATAATAATCCCTTAATCTGTGGCAAAAAACATTTTAATCATAAACAGAATGAAAAAATACACAATAAAACAGCTATTTGCACTGGCAATATTTCTTTTTTGTTTTTCATCGTATGCACAACAGCCTGATCCTCCCGGACAGGTGAAAGGAAATGCGAAACCCAAAAATGAAGCGTACCTGTTTGCGCACATGACGCATAACGATTATGGCAGATTGTATTATTCCGTAAGCCTTGACGGTTTGCATTGGGAGAATCTGAACAGCGGCAAAAGAGTTTTCGAAGACTACAAAGGACATCCCGATATCTGCAAGGGACCGGACGGAAAATATTACATCGCAGGAAATACGGGCGATGATGCAAAAACAATTAATATTTGGGTTTCGGATGATTTAATCACCTGGAAAAAACATGCCGATTATACACCCGATTTAAAAAGTACCCCGGATTATTCGAATGCTTTACAGCGCATTGGAGCTCCGAAGTTGTATTACGATAAAGACTCGGAACAGTTTATTATGACTTGGCACACCCCGCATTTAGAAGGAACTAAAGAAGATCCGGAACGCTATTGGGCAAGTCAGCGAACGTTATATGTTTTATCTAAAGATTTAAAAACTTTCGAAGGAACTCCAAAACGTTTATTCGATTGGGATATGGGAACCATTGATGTTTTCATTCGTAAAGTGGGCGATTCGTATTATGCTGTGATTAAGGATGAAACCTATCCAACCTTGTACTGGACAACAGGCAAAACCATTCGGATTGCAAAATCGAAATCACTCTTAGGACCCTATTCTTTGCCCCAGCAATCGATAAGTCCCAATTTCAGGGAAGCACCCATGTTGATCCCTTCTCCGGATGATAAAATCTGGTACATGTATTACGAACAATATCCGGGAGTTTCCTACGGATTATCGATAGCCGATAACCTAAACGGACCCTGGTTTCAGGCCTCAGGGTATACTTTTTTTGCCGACTGGGACAAATACAGCTTTCCCGAAAAAGTACGCCACGGCTGCATGATTACCATTTCAGGAAAGGAATACGATAGTCTGGTGAAGAAATTTGGTCTTGCGAAAAAGTTGTGAGTTATGGGGTGTGAATTATGAATTATGAGTTGTGAGTTATGGGTTATGGGTTATGGGTTATGAGTTCGGGATTAGGTGTTGTGTTGTATTTTGAGTTAATACGAAAACAGAGATTATTGTAGCGGAAATAAATAGTTTTAAGCACTTAATCCGACTCATAACCCATAATTAATAATTCATAATTAAAAAATTGGTTAGTTAAGTTAGTGTTTGAAATTACCAGACTATGTGGATATGGTCTGGTAATTTATTGAGTAAAGAAGAAATAGCAATGGTTATAGCAATTATTGCATAAAACGATATAGAATGAATAAGAAAACTACAGTTCTGGTGGCGCTTTTTTTAAGCTGTCTGGTTCATGCGCAGTGGAAACTACAAGGCGATAAAATCAAGACGAAATGGGCATTACAGGTTGATCCTGCAAAAACGTTACCTGAATATCCGCGTCCGATTATGGAGCGCAGCCAATGGAAAAACCTGAATGGTTTATGGAATTACGCCATTCAGGATTTTGGAAAAACGGTACCTTCAAAATATGACGGACAGATTCTGGTTCCGTTTGCGGTGGAGTCCAGTTTGTCCGGTGTGATGAAACAAGTGGGAGTACAAAAGGAACTTTGGTATCAAACCAATTTTTCCATCGAATCCAATTGGGATGCGCAAAATATTCTCCTGCATTTTGGTGCTGTAGACTGGAAAACCGAAATCTGGCTCAATGATGTAAAAATAGGTTCCCATACTGGCGGATATACCCCGTTTTCATTCGATATCACCCCATTTATTAAAAAAGGAAACACACAAAAATTAGTGGTAAAAGTTTGGGATCCTTCCAACGATGGGCCTCAGCCAAGAGGGAAACAAGTAAAAAATCCGGAAGGAATCTGGTATACACCCGTAACGGGAATCTGGCAAACGGTCTGGATCGAACCTGTAAATGCTAAAAATATTACGAATTTAAGGACAACTCCCAATGTAGATCAAAACAGCATTAGTATAAAAGCCGAAGTTGCAGGAGCAGAAACAGGAGATGTAATTGAAATTTCGGTTTTTGACGGCACACAAGAAATTGCAAAAGAAAAAGCGGTTGTTGGAGAAAGTCTGGATATCGTACTGGATCACCCAAAATTATGGTCGCCGGAAAGTCCGTTTTTATACCAGACAAAAATCAGCCTGATAGCTAAAGACAAAGTCGTTGACGAAGTAAAAAGCTATTTTGCCATGCGAAAAATTTCATCAAAAAGAGATGAAAATGGCATTATGAGAATGCAGCTGAACAACAAAGATTATTTCCAGTTCGGACCTTTGGATCAAGGCTGGTGGCCTGACGGATTGTATACGGCACCAACCGATGAAGCTTTAAAATTCGACCTGATCAAAACGAAAGAGTTAGGTTTTAATATGATCCGGAAACACGTAAAAGCAGAACCGGAACGTTGGTACACCCACTGTGATCAATTGGGGATTTTAGTCTGGCAGGATATGCCAAGCGGCGACGATCAGCCGATCTGGCAAGACAGGAAATATTTTGACGGAACCGAATTACAGCGTTCTGCAAAATCGGAAGCCATCTATAAAAAAGAGTGGAAAGAAATCATGGATCATTTATATTCTTATCCGAGTATTGTGGTCTGGGTTCCGTTTAACGAAGCCTGGGGACAATTTAAAACGGTTGAAATTACCGAATGGACCAAAAATCATGATCCAAGCCGTCTGACGAATTCATCGAGTGGCGGAAATCATTTTCAAACCGGAGATATACTGGATTTACATCATTATCCGGGACCGGAATTGTATTTGTACGATGCCGGAAGAGTAACGGTTTTAGGCGAATATGGCGGAATCGGATTGCCGCTTGAAGGACATTTATGGAAAGCAAAGGACAATTGGGGCTATGTTAAATTCAAAAATGAAAATGAGGTTACTGCCGAATATATCCAATACGCGCAAATGCTTAAAAACTTTGTAAAATCAGGCTTTTCGGCAGCAGTGTACACCCAAACAACTGATGTTGAAGGCGAAGTAAACGGTTTTATGACATACGACCGAAAGATTGATAAAATGGATTTCAAAAAAGTAAATAAAATCAATACGGAGGTTATTGATGTCTTAAATAAAAAGAATAAATAATACTCTTTCCAATGAAAAAATACCTGATTCTTATTTTGTTTTTTACTGTTGCTTTTGTACAGGCACAGACTTTTTCAAATCCAATTTTGCCTTCGGGCGCAGACCCTTACAGCACGTATTACAAGGGATATTATTATTACACGAATACACTTCAGGATCGATTGGTTTTATGGAAAACAAAAAGCCTGACAGATCTTAAAAATGCCGAAAGCAAAGTCGTCTGGAAAGCACCAAAAGGAACTGATTATTCGGCAGATATCTGGGCACCGGAATTTCACTTTATCAACGGAAAATGGTATGCGTATTTTGCTGCAGACAATGGTGATAACAACACACACCGGATGTATGTTTTAGAAAATAAAGCTGCAGATCCTTTTAAAGGAAAATGGGAATTTAAAGGAAAAATTGCCGCCAAAACCGATAAATGGGCTATTGACGGAAATGTTTTCGAATATAAAAAACAGCTTTACATGATCTGGGCGGGATGGGAAGGCGATACTAACGGACAACAAAATATCTACATCGCCAAAATGAAAAATCCGCTTGAAATTGAAGGTGACAGGGTAATGATTTCTGCACCAACTCACGACTGGGAAACCCATGGAGCGTTGCACGATAACGTAAATCCGGCTCAGGTAAATGTGAATGAAGGGCCTCAGTTTTTGTCGAATGGCGATAAAATCTTCATCGTATTTTCAGCCAGCGGCTGCTGGACCGATTATTACGCTTTGGGATTGTTGACATTTAAAGGCGGAGCTGATTTACTGGACGCATCGGCCTGGGAAAAATCAGAAGAGCCGATTTTTAAGCAATCGGATAAAAATAAAGTGTATGCACCGGGTCACAATTCATTTTTTAAATCCCCGGACGGAAAAGAAGACTGGATTTTATACCATGCCAATTCAAATTCCGGAGAAGGTTGTGGTAATAAGAGATCACCCAGAATGCAAAAAATCAGCTGGGATGCGAACGGTTTTCCGGTTTTGGGCGAACCGGTAAGCGAAACAACGAGATTGGAAATTCCATCAAAATAATCAGGAACATTTTAAAAGTATAAAAATGAAAAATATAAAAATAGCAGGCGTTTTGTTACTGGCCCTTTTTCAGTTGAACTGCAAAGACAATGCAAAAGAAGTTCCGTCTAAAAATACTGCTGAAATAGAAATTGATTCGATTAAGCCACTTTTAGAGACTAAAAATTTTGATACCCTTATCGAGGGAAAAAAAGTCAATTTGTACTGGATTGAAAATAAAGGCATAAAAGCCGCTTTCACCAATTACGGCGGAAGATTAATTGGACTCTGGGTTGCCGATAAAAATGGAAAACAAACGGATGTAGTGGTAGGAATGAACAGCGCAAAAGGTTTTAAAACGGCAACAGAGCCGTATTTTGGAGCTACCATCGGAAGGGTTGGAAACCGTATTGCAAAAGGACAATTTACTTTGGAAGGGCAACATTATCAGGTGCCTTTAAATAATGGAAAAAATGCCTTGCACGGCGGTCTTAAAGGTTTTCAGGATGTGGTTTGGGAGGTGGAGAAAACCAATGAAAATACTTTAGTTTTCAGTTATACGTCACCGGATGGAGAACAGGGTTTTCCCGGAAATCTAAAAGTAAAAGTAACGTACACACTTGAAGCTGATCAAACTATTAAAATGGAATATGAAGCGACAACCGATAAAACCACTCTAGTCAATTTAACCAATCATACTTTTTTTAATCTGAATGGAGAAGGAAGCGGAACGATCCTGAAACATGAACTGCAAATTTATGCCAATGAATTTACGCCGGTAGATGAAGGTTTAATTCCAACAGGAGAACAGAAACCGGTTCAAAATACGGTTTTCGATTTTACGGCAAAACATACGATCGGAGAACGTATCGAAGTGAAAGACGAACAGTTAAAATTTGGAAAAGGATACGATCATAACTATGTTTTAAACGGAACGAAGAAAAAAGGAATGAATCATGCCGCCACAATTTCCGGAGACCAGTCTGGAATTACGCTGGATATTTATACTCAGGAACCGGGTCTGCAATTTTACAGTGGAAATTTCATGCAATCAAAAAATACCTTTAAATCGGGTGCTAAAGATGATTTCAGAACAGCTTTTGCTTTAGAAACACAGCATTTTCCGGATGCACCTAATCAGCCAAAATTTGCATCAATTGTTTTGAAACCGGGAGAAAAATATCATACGGTTTCTTATTATCAGTTTTCGGTAAAGTAGAGGGGGGTTAGATAATTAGATAATTAGACAATTAGATGATTAGATAATGTGAAACTTAAAACTTAAAACTTAAACTTGAAACCTGAAACCTGAAACCTGAAACTCTGGAATTTGGAATTTAAAATATGAATAATAGCAAAAGCAATTAAATGAAAAAAATAATAACCTTGGTAAGCTTCATGAGTGTTTTCGGGGCTTGTTCGCAGGAAAATAATTCAGTTGTGAAACCTATTGAAGTGGTAGCAAAAAACATTTTTGTAGCCGATCCGACTATTTATTACAGTAAAGGAATGTATTATTTGTATGGAACCACCACCGGTAATATCGCCAATGGTGAGGGGTTTTTAGTTTATACTTCTTCTGATTTAAAGAAGTGGAGTGAACCGAAAGGAGCGCAAAACGGACTGGCTTTAAAAAAGGGTGATTCTTTTGGAGACAAGGGATTCTGGGCGCCGCAAATTTTAGAGTACGATAAAAAGTTTTACATGATTTATACCGCCAACGAAAACATTGCTGTTGCGACTAGTGACAGTCCGTTAGGGCCTTTTAAAAATGAATCGAAAAAACCAATTATTGAAACCGGAAACCAAATTGATCCTTTTGTTTTTATCGATGAAGATGGAAAAAAATATTTATATCACGTAAGATTAACGAACGGAAACCGAATTTTTGTGGCGGAAATAAATGACGATCTTCAAAGTATTAAACCAGAAACTTTAACCGAATGTATTTCCGGAACTTTACCCTGGGAAAATACGGAAAACACGAACTGGCCGGTAACAGAAGGGCCGACGGTTTTAAAACACAATGGCTTGTATTACCTGATTTATTCAGCAAATGATTTTAGAAACATTGATTATGCAGTAGGGTATGCCACCAGCAAAAGTCCACTTGGGCCCTGGGAAAAATCAAAAGACAGTCCGATTATCAGTCGAAAAAATACCAGTCAAAACGGAATTGGCCATGGAGATATTTTTTGGGACCAGAATCAAAAAATGCATTATGTGCTGCATACGCATTTTAGTACCGCGGAAGTTTCGCCAAGAAAAGCAGCGATTATTGATGTCGAGTTTGCGGGTAATGAACTAAAAGCAGTTCCTGAGAGTTTTAATTTCCTGAAAAATTAAAGATATATTTTTTGATAATGTTTCACATTTTTTGATCTGTACCCTTTATATTTAATAGGATTTTGAGGTATTAATAAGAGTACAGAAAAGGTATAAAAAAAGGTATATTCGCAAGAATATACCTTTACTGGTGATTTGAAAATAGCTGTAAGCAAATTTAATTAAACGCTGTGGTACTAAAAACATCTTTTGGCGTATTTACCCAAAGTTTTTCTACCTCAAGCTGGTGCAATTGTGCTTCTAAATCTTTTCTAATTTCGCTGTATGCCGGATCGTAAGCAAGATTCGTGATTTCCAACGGATCATTGATCAGATCGTACAGTTCATATTGATTAAAATAAGCTGTTGCGGCATCGAAATAATAATCAAATTTCCACTTTTCTGTTCTGATACAACGAATGCGATTAGCTGCCTTTACAATTGCCCAGTTGCTGTTGGAACCAGCTTTAATATCGTCATACGTAAATAAAATGCTATGTTGAACAGGCGTGTCATTTTCCATTATCGGCAGTAAACTTGTACCTGCAAGTCCTGCAGGCGGATTTGATACATTTGCGATATCAATAAAAGTAGGCATGATATCTGCCAGTGTTGCTAATGCCATTGACTTCTTTATGCCGTGGTCTTTAAATAGAACCGGATTTGAAATTACAAGCGGTACCCTTAATGCCTCTTCATACGCAACAAAAGTTTTCTGACGTAAACCACCATGAGCTAATCCCATTTCGCCGTGGTCTGATGTTAGTGTAACAATGGCAGAATCCGCTAATCTCTTTCCATTTTCATCTTTCTGGTATAATTCTTTAATAAGATAGCCAATTTCCTTATCAACGTGGCTCAATAAATAGCCATAAAAATTAATATAATTTAGCTTGTCCTGAGGACTCTTGATTTCTCCCAGACTTAGGGCCATGTTAAGTAAGATTTGCTCTTGCGCCATTGGTTTTTTATTTTCAAGCAAATTTTCATTTACCGTAGCCGGAAGGCCAATTTCTCTGCCTGACCAGGTATCGGTATGGTATCCTGAAGTACCGGCTGATTTTGGATAGGCCAAAACATCATGCGGATTAACAAGTGAAAGAATAAGGCAATAAGGTTTATAATCTCCTGCTGCTCTTTTTGCCTTAACTTCCTTCAGGTATTGTATGGCTTCGGCAGTGTATTTGGCATCATGATTCGCATAACCTCCTCCAAAATTTAAGGGATTAACATCTTCACCGGCATCCGGAGCAACCCAGCCCATTGCTCCATACAATGAAATATCTGCAGCTGTCAGATCTTCATAATTCGTTTTAGTACCATTTGGAGCCACTCCTTTACTCATATGCCATTTACCTCTATATTGAACATCATATCCATCTGCCCAAAGTACATTCATTATATTGGGTAATGAGTTATCGAGTGTTGGTTCCTGTGGAGATAAAAGACCTCCTTCGGTTAATGTTTGGCTTACTCCGTGTTTGGCCGGATAGGTTCCTGTAAATAAGGTTGCCCGACTAGGGGAGCACATGCAGGTATTACAAAAAGCCCTGTCAAAACTAAATCCATTCTGTTTTAGAAACGTAAGAGTAGGGAGGTTTTTCTCTTCCCATCCCGGTGGAAAATGTTGTGTGGCACGTTGCTCATCTGTAATAATAAGAATCAGGTCTGGCTGCTGGCCAATTTGGTTCAGTTTTTCTTTTAGGTCCATTGTTTTTTGGTTTAACTTATTAGTGAAAAAATGTAATTATTAATTTTATATTACCTGAAAATTAATTGTTTATGGCTTTTTTTAAAAATTAGATGAAGGGAAAAATAGTACCACGACATTCTAAACAGGTTTAATTAATAAGAATAAAATTACAGTAATAAAACATATTGGAAGAACGTATAAATACCTGTTTATTTATGGTAGAGGGAAAGCTAAATTTACGGCTGAGAATTTAAATCGGAATGAATTTTTCGATTAATTGGTTTTTAGTATTACTTTGGTGGTATCCTTTTTGAAATACCGCAATGGAAAAATATTTACTTTTACTTTATTTTACAGTATTATCCGTTTCCCTCTTTGCTCAGGAAAACAAAATTCCGGCCATAAAAATATATCTGGAAGACGCTGAAAACGAAAAAAACATAGGCAATGCAAAAGTCACGCTGGAAGGTTTTGAACTGCCGGAGATAACTGCAAAATATAATACTAAAGAACAAAACTATTATTTTAATGAAATACCGTCCGGTTACACGACCGTAATGACGTATCATAAAAAGTACAATGAAAAAGGTTTTCAAAATACGACAGGATTGCCCAAGGAATTGAAATTCAAACTTTTTGACCCCATGAATGTGTCGTATGGTTTTGATTTTTTTGAGGACAACCTTTCCATTAAAAACACCTATGTGGAAGATCCGTATAAAATCAGTGTTTCATCAACGAATGAAATGACCTATAACCTTTTTAAAACCTATATCATTTCAAAAATTAAGGAATTAAATCTCGAAATTGAATTGGTAAATCCCTATTGGGAAGTCGATAAGATCGAAGAAAACCCCTTTTTTCCGAATCAGAAAGAAGCCTATCCGACACTTACAGTAAAGGAAACCGACAAATTAAGTACGGAATACTTATTTCCTTTAAAAAGCGGCATCACAAATATTTTTCCGGATAGAAAATATTCCAATAAATCGGGGGACATCTGTTTTATGGTAAGGAAAAAAGACGGTTCGAAATTTAAGCGATTTAACGATCCTGTAATTCAGAAATTAAAAGAGGAGAAATTAAATGTCTATGCTGTTGTTTTGAATAAAAGGAATGGAGCAGATTTAATAAATAACCTGAAAATCAGGGACAGAAGCAATGCAAAATTCAATTCAGAACATAAAATAGATTCGTCTAAAGTTTTCTTTTATGATTCGGGTTTTCGAAATCACAAAAAATCAATTTTTAGTTTTTTGAAAAAGAAAAATCAGATGATCCTTATGGAACCGAATCAATATCCGCAATTTCCTTCTTTTTTTCTCCTCCGGAATGATGATTACGAAATTCCCAGATTTCGGCGTGAGATACAAAATCAGTACGGTCAGCCCATACCTCCTCAGGATCTTTCTGTTGGATTGGGGATTTTAGATGAATACGACTATTATTTAAATCCGGACGTACAATAACGTATTAGGGATTTAACCTGGTTTTTCATAGTATTTCTTTTTAAACCAGAGCGCAAGATTCACTAAAGCGATAAGCGCAGGCACTTCGACCAATGGTCCGATAACTCCCGCAAATGCCTGTCCGCTGTTGATGCCAAATACACCAATAGCGACTGCAATTGCCAGTTCAAAATTATTTCCGGTAGCGGTAAAAGCTATAGCTGTAGCTTTCGAATAATCAGCACCAAAATATTTGCCAACAAAAAAGCTGATGATAAACATAATAGTGAAATAAATTACTAATGGCACAGCAATGCGTACAACATCCATAGGAATTTGAACGATCAGTTCTCCTTTAAGGCTAAACATCAATAGGATTGTAAAAAGCAGTGATAGTAATGTGATGGGCGAAATAAAAGGTACATATTTAGTTTCAAACCATGCTGTTCCTTTCCATCGAATAAGAACATAACGGCTGATGATTCCCAGTGCGAAAGGAATTCCCAGGTATATCCCGACACTAGCGGCAATCTGGCCAATACTGATATTCACTTCAAAACCATTATAGCCGAAATAGGGAGGCAGAATAGTGATAAAAAGATAAGCGTATACACTGTAAAGCAAAACCTGAAAGATGCTATTGAGTGCAATAAGACCCGCAGCATATTCTCTGTTTCCATCAGCCAGGTCATTCCAGACCACTACCATGGCAATACAGCGGGCCAGACCAATCAGAATCACACCAATCATATATTCCGGATATCCATTTAAAAAAAGAAGGGCTAAAGAAAACATTAAAACAGGACCAGCAATCCAGTTTAAAAATAACGATGCTCCCAAAACCTTGGTATTTTTAAAAACCTCTCCCATCTGTTCGTATTTCACTTTTGCCAAAGGAGGATACATCATGAGAATTAGTCCAACAGCCAATGGAATATTAGTTGTCCCGCTGGAAAAGGAATTGATAAAATTACCGCTCGAAGGGATAAAATAGCCTATCGAGACTCCAAGGGACATAGCCAGAAAAATCCACAGCGTTAAAAATCGGTCCAAGAATCCTAATTTCTTGCGTCCGGCGACAGGTGTACAGTTATTTGCTGCCATTTTTAGGATTTGATTTGTGAAAATACATAAAACATTTCAGTTCCAATTTGAAGACTTCGTTCCTGATAAATCTGTTTTTGTTGCGGTGTGCCGTCTGAAACTTTAGGGTCTTCAAAAGTGATTGGGATTCGTTTTTCGGCACCGGCAATAAACGGGCACCCGCCATCTGCCTGAGAACAGGTCATTATGGCTGCAAACTCACTTTCAGGATTAAAATCATCATCATAAGTTTTCGAAAAGCCCATAACAGGAAGTGCATTTGATGCAAACTTTATGGCATAGACAGGATTTTTACCTTCCGAAAGGGTTTTAACTTTAAATCCTGAAAGCGTTAATGTTTCGGCAATCATCGGGAATAGTGCTGTCGCTTCTGTACCCCCCGAATAACAAAAAACGTTTTTTATATTGTAATGAGCAGCTGCGGTCTGAGCCCAGATCTGTGACAAATGACTTCTTCTGGAATTGTGCGTACAGATTAAGTTCAGTCTGATGTCCAGCCTGCTGTTTACTTTATGCTGCATAAAGTCGATTAACGGCTGAAGGACAATTTTGCGTTCTCCGGAAATCTGCTCAAAATCAAACGCGCTAATGGTATTTTCTATTTCAGTATATAACATGGTTTTTCAGGTTGGAAATGATTATTTAGGATTTAAAAATTAACAACAGCCTCCGCCAGGTGTACATGAATTAGCGCTGTCAGCATTTAATTGGGCTAATTTTACTTTAGGTTTATCCGATGGGATTCCGCATTGTTCCTGTGCAAGACATGCCGTCTGTTTGTTTCGTAAAATGAAATTTTTACCGTTAAAATCTAAATCATATTTGCCAATTGTAGTATCCTGATATTCCACTTCAATTTCATGATCTTCAATACCTAAAACTTTTTCGGAAAGTTCAATAATATGAATTAGTTTTTGAGGTTTAAGCCTGTGGTCGTAATCATTGGCATCCCAAAGCTGGAAGTTGACCACCGTTTCTTTTCGTACAGTTCCTCCGCAGTCAATAAAGTTTTTAGTAATCAGACCCACTTCGGTTACGTGGAAATATTCCGGTACCAAAGTTCCGTTTGGCAATTCAAAATTTACAGTTTCCACTGTAGTCAGTACTTGTTTAATTTCTGAAAGTTTCATAATCTATGTTTTAAAAGTTAGCAGCACTCGTTTCTCTTTTTTTCAAGATGAACAGTGATATGTTCAAAAAAGCCTTTTATTTTTTTTAATCCCGGCTCATTGATACAGTAACAAATCGAGTTGCCTTCAATATTGCCTTTTATCAAACCGGCATTTTTAAGTTCTTTAAGATGCTGGGAAACGGTAGGCTGGGAAAGCGGCAGTTCATTGACAATATCTCCGCAGATACAGGTATCCACTTTTAATAAATATTCCATAATAGCTATTCGGGCAGGATGCCCCAAAGCTTTAGCCAAAACGGCAAGTTCGTTTTGATTAGTTGTAAAATGATCTGTTTTTGTAGCTCCCATTGGTTTATAATTATATTGCAATATTACGATATTGTTTTGAAAAAAAGAACATTTTTAATTGAAATTTTTTATTGATGTACTTCTGAAAGTTATTTTTATAAAAAAAACAACTCCAAAGATCAGCTGATCTTTGGAGTTGTTTGCATTTAAGATGAAGTATTCATTTCGGAATTAATAAAGTATTAATGCATTGTGAGACATCTTTATCTATTATTTTAGAGTTAAAGTAATATTGGGAACCACAAGAACACCGGTAGCTCCGGAATTACGCTGTAAAGCCACTTCGATATAATCACCACTAGTTAATTCAGTAGTTGCATTTAAGGGAAGAACGATAATATCATTAACGGCAGCTCCTCTTCCGTAAATTTTGTATTGCGTTAACGGAGTTCCATTTTTAGTAATATAAGCTATAAATACTCCTGTGCCCGGCACCTGAAAAGAAATAGATCCCGTTACCTGAAAAATTCTTTTCTTTTTTCCAACGTATTTTAGCCTGTTGTAACCGGCAGTACCGGCATCTGTTGCAAATCTGAACAAATTGGAATACACTGTTACAGGCTCACTACCAGTGCTAACTCCGACTTTTACGATATTACTTGGAGTGGAATTGTTTAACGTTACTCCAAGGCCGCTATTGACAGGATAATCCATTGAAAAATCCCCTACGGCATTGGCATCTGCTTCAGTTGGTATTCCTCCAGCCCTAACACCCCAGCTGGTATTAAAATTATAACCTGTGAAGGTGGTTGCAGATGGAGTTGCATAAGGTCTGACATAGGTAGCAGGAGTAGGACCTGTAAAAACAACAGATTCCAAAACAGCATCGCCGGTAATCGTAAGACCTGCTGTAGAAACATCCACACCATATGCTCCGGAACTAACATTAGAGAACCCTCCTTGTTTTTCAATCAGATTGAATGTCCCTGTAAATTTTTCATAAGTACCACTATTATTGCTGAACCACGCCTGATTGCTTAACAGTAATTGACCAATGTTATTATAAGTGACACCATTTGTATTTCCTGAAAAATTAACAATACTCATAAAAACTAACCCATAACCAGATATGGTACCTACACTGGCGCAATTGGCAATAATACAATCCCTAAGCAAAAAAGTAGATGTTGAAAGCGCGGAATTTAGATTAAAAGCGGTAGCACCTGGGGTTGTAATAGTAAGATTTCTGACACTGCCTCCCGTAGTTCCGTCAAAAAGATTTCCGGATGTTTTAACAATGATATCTTCATTAGCATCCAGGCCATTCAAATAAGCACCATTAAGGTCTATGGGGAAATTAAACACGACTTGTCCATTAATTTCATATAAGGTATTAGCTGTCAAAACATATTTAGCACCAGCACCAGCCGCTAATTCGGTGGCCAATACAGTCGCTAAATTGTCGGTAGATCGTATACGTTTAAAATTTAGTCGCGGAAGTCCTCCACTTAAAGGTATCCATGATGTAGTGCTGAGTACGTAACTATAAAGTGATTTAAAATCTGTATCGTAAACAATCAATCCGTCGGCCGGCGTAGCGATAGCATTTCTTTGAATAGTCGTCATACGCGGCGGAAGTAAACCCTGAGTCGTAGAAGTGATGTCTAAAACCGAACTGGCATTAGGAGTTATGGTACCGATTCCGATTTGTGCATTTCCTAAAAATGAGGAGATGAAAAAAAGGAATAAGAAAAAGAGCTTATAATTAAGTGGAGTATATTTACAGATCATAATTTTATTTTTTAATTAACGTTGAAGATTAAGATATTGGGTTGGAGACAGTATCTCTGCATTTAAAGTAGAGATTCCAATTATTGTTTTCCTGAATTTGATATCACAACTTTTTGAGCTATTTTTTCATTATCAGCGGTTACAAAAGTGGCAATGTAAATTCCTGCGCTTAAGCCTGAAGTTGAAAAATTATAATTTTGTTCCACTTCCAGTTTATTTTTAGTCAGGACAGCTCTTCCAAGAATGTCATAAAGAACAAATGACTTAAATACGATGTTATCCGGATTTGAGGCACTTAATATTTTATTGGTATTATCCTGACTTACAAAAAAGTTAGTTTTAACTTCATCAGACAGGCCAAGTGTTACATTGGTAAAGGCAATTTTAAACCGTTCCGTATACACGCCTGGTGCAATGGTAACTTGATAAGTTCCTGTTTTAATATCATGATACGATGCATCTAGCTCGTCGTATATATAAATCTTTTGTGAAGGATCGAAATTTATAACTTCAGGAATATAAAATTTTAAAGTAGTATTGGTTGTCGCCTTTACTGCCAGAGGTATTTTTTTAGTCAGTTCAAAATTAACGCCCTGTATAACGTAATTACCATTATCCATCCAAAACGAAGCATCATTAGGTAGAGTTTGATCCATATTTAGGGCATCAATACCGGGATCTACACCATCTGTCGCTTCCGGCATAAAGGCCAAAGCAAGCTGTCTGGTAAACTCATTATTGATGATGGTGTTCAGTTTAAAATGAGAAATTACCGTAACGTCTTCCTCTTTATTTTCAGCATCGGTTTTATTCGGTGAAGACTTTGCAAATTGTGATAAAGGAGAACCTTCTTTGTAAAATACTCGATGCGTATTTTTAAAAGTTACAGTGCCATTGGAAGCTCCGTTTATCAAAAAACCTTGTCCAATTGGGGAGTATTTGCGCTCTATTACTAATCCGGAGCTGGTGCCGGTTGTATTTAAGCTACCGTCAGCATTATAACTGTTAAAAGTAGCAGCGACGTAAACTCCATTTGAACCCAAAGTTCCGGGTGAATAGGTTCCGTAACCTCCTTTGTAAGCTGAGAGATAATGAGAATTGGCTGATTTGTCCTGCTCCCAGAAATACGCTATACGCGTACAGGCAGAATTGGTCGGATCCATTAAAAAAGCATTCAAATCTATTGCCGACGGGTAAGGATTTCCGGTCAGTGTGGCGGCATTCCCAGATCCAACGGTCACAGCAATATTACCATCATTAGGTTTTCCCCTGAAATCATAGCGCTGTGCTGTTAAGGGAGCACCGGGATTATTTACAACTCCTGTGCTTTCAGGGTCTGTTGTATCAGGACCACTTGTTCCTTTCATGGTGAAACCTTCTCCCGCTGCAATTGTAGTAGCATCGGCAACCTGAACCCATTGCGAGTAATTATTGGCATTGGTTAATTTATAGATCCAGTAAGGAGCTATGGCAAGAGGGTTGGCTGTTCCGTTATAATTCGACATAGGAAGTATAGTAGCAGGTACTACAGCAGTCGAAGTGGTTGGGCGGTTTAGCAATGTGATTCCAAAATTGGTATTACCTGCTGTAAGCGTGGGACTTCCAACGGGGGAACACCAATAATTATATTCAAAGTTATCTGAGGTCCCTTCCTGATAAACAGACACAATTCCTGTTCCTGTATTTGTAGAAGTTCCCGTTGTACCTTGCACTAACTGGGAGTTATTTCGTAAATAAAGATTTGAATTGGCAGCCAGGTTTATATCCTGGGTTACGTACAAAACCTGATTCTTCACATAAACCGGAGTATTGGCACCAATATAAATTTGAGCAAAACCCGGCAATGAAATCATCGTAAAAAAGAAGAATATTTTTATTTTCATAGTTGATGCTGTGTTAGATTTAAATTTTAGATTAAGAATAAATCATCTGTTTTTTAAGTAAAAACAATCATCTTTTCTTGTTAACCACATAGATTCCAAAAACTAGACCCGCTAGCAGCAAAACAGGCAGCATTTTATTTATGGGAACTACAACAGGATCATCAGGCAGGCCCGGTGGTGGAGGGTTTTGAGAATAGGCGAGAAATGAAATTAAAAGTAACATGAGGAACATTTTTTTTTTCAATTGTGGGGGGATTTTTAAGATTTTTGAAAATTATACTTGTTTTTTAATATCTGTAAATCAATATGTTAATTTTTGTAATACTCCATGTTGTAATTATTGTACTACTTTTTACTGGTTCAATTTAAATAGAGTAATCAACTAATAGTTACATAATTTTAGGAATAAGTTATACAATTCCCACATATCCAAAAGTGAAATTCTCGAAGAAAATTAGAAAACTGAAACAAGTATTCTGTCAGAATATTTTTTAAAAATCAGAAATTTGCTATTATTTTGAGAAGACTCTCAATGCCTTTAATAGATGTTTTTGAAACGCAAGAAATTATTTTTCAAAGTGATTGACTAAATTGGTACCGATCCTGTTTTTGACCGCTACTATATATATTTTAAATGATAGCAATCAGCAATTTCAGGTCACTATTTATGTGATTATTTTCATGCTAAGTTTTACTGTTTTATAAAATTTTATTTATCCGAATATAGTTTTAGGTAACATCTGAAACTTATATCATTACCAGCTTTTGTTACAGAATTAAATTTCTTTATACTTGATTTAGAGAGGTTTAAAAGTTGAAATATTGAGATGAAATTATATAAGCAAATGCTGTGAAGTAAGTCTAATTTTGAGATAACAAATTTTAAAAATTATTATCATGAAAGATTCAAATACAAAAACAGCCAGTAAAAAAGCAACTGCAGCTAAAACAACAACAACAGCAAAAAAAGCTACAACAACTGCAAAAAAAACAACACCAAAAGGAACAGTAAAAGCTAAGTCCTCAGCAGCCGAAGGTTTAAGAGAATTATTTGTTGATTCCTTAAAGGATATCTACTGGGCTGAAAAAGCACTGACTAAAGCATTGCCAAAAATGGCTAAAAATGCAACTTCTCAAAATTTAATTGATGCAATCAATGATCATTTAAAAGTAACAGAGGGTCAGGTAACCAGATTAGAAGAAGTTTTTGCAGCAGTTGGAGAAAAAGCCACAGCCAAAAAATGTGATGCGATGGAAGGTCTGATCAAAGAAGGCGAAGGAATTATGGAAGAAACTGAAATTGGTGCTGTTCGTGATGCGGGAATTATTGCTGCCTCTCAAAAAATTGAACACTACGAAATCGCTACTTACGGAACACTTGCAGCATTTGCCAAAACGCTGGGTGAAGACGAAGCAGTTGCACTATTGGTTCAAACGCTAAACGAAGAAAAAGAAGCGGATGTAACACTTACTGAAGCTGCTTATAACACTATTAATTTTGATGCCACTGAAGGCGATCAGAACTAAATAGTAAACAGACTACTATTCTAAAAACCCCTGCATCTTTAAAGATACAGGGGTTTTTAATTATTTAAAGGATAATTACAGAAACAATTTGTAAACCAGGAATGCAATAACAGAGAAAATTACATGTGCTACAAAAAGCTGAATGTAATAACCCTTAAAATCGATATTTGGTTTTTGAGGAACGATTTCAAATAAAATAACCCAGCTGATAATTCCGATGATGCCACTAATTATTCCAAGTAAAATACTGGCAGCCCATGATACCTCCAGGAATTCATTGAACCATAAAAAGTGATATCCCATCACAAAGCAAAGACCAATTAAATAATGTAAAATCCATCCCAGGACAGTTTTGAGATTTGGTGATACTTTTAAATGAAGCCCTGTAAGAATATAAGTGAGTAATAGGGGCTCTTTGTAAATTTCCCTTGCACTCATAGAAACGGCATAACTAAATAATGTCATTACTGAAGTTGCAGCGACAGAAGAAATTAGGATTTGAAGTATGATATGAAAATTCATCGAAAAAGAATTTGATTATTTAATTAAGTAGGTAGTACAACGGTCGTCGAGCGCGCAGGTAAAATGTGCTGTGGTACGGCTGTTTTTCCGATGCCTATAACAAGTACTTCTGTATCATTATTTTGATTGGGTGTATTAAAAGCAATTATGGAAGTCGAGTCAATCCAAAACGACACATTTTCTCCGGATGAAATACTACCGTTATTCAGTTGATCTGCTATTTTAGTCATGATACTGTTTTTAAAATGTTTAGTCAGAACGAATCCAGATTTTCATTATAAATCCAAAAGTAAATTACCTCAATGTAAAAAGTTTACACCGTAAAATTTTAAGTTTATATCATTACCAGTTGTGATGGTTATGTAAGAATTAGTAGATATGCTATAAGATTAAGTGCTTTATTAATAGTTAATTAGTTTTTTATTAATCGTAAAAAAAAGAATTATGAAAGCAGCAGTTATACACGGACCAGGATCCATCAAATATGATACAGTCGATGATCCGATACTAAAAGCCAAAGATGATATTATCCTTACCGTAACCTCCACCGCAATCTGCGGATCTGATTTGCATATTTATTCAGGAGGTTTTCCACAGCCAAGACCAATGGTGCTGGGACATGAATTTATGGGAATAGTGGAAGAAGTGGGTTCTGAAGTAGCCCATTTAAAAAGAGGAGATCGGGTAGTAGTACCGTTTCCTATTGCCTGTGGAAATTGTTTTTTCTGCAACCACGATGTTCCCGGAAATTGTGAACATAGTAATCCTGACAATTATGGTCCGGAAGGTGGAATAGCAACCGAAAAAGGCGGTGCCCTTTTTGGCTACACCGATCTGTACGGAGGTTATGATGGAGGTCAGTCACAATACGTAAGGGTTCCGTATGCCAATTATGGACCCCGAATAGTTCCCGAAGATCTGAGCGACGAGGAGGTTCTTTTTCTAACCGATATTTTCCCGACAGGGTATACCGGAGTCGATTGGGGAGAAGTTAAAGGAGGAGAAACGGTAGCGATTTTCGGCTCGGGTCCTGTAGGTCTCATGGCGGCAAAAAGTACCTGGCTAAGAGGTGCGGCACAAGTTATTGTTGTTGACACACTTCAGTACAGACTGGATAAAGCCAAAACGACAACAGGCTGTACTACTATTCTATGGGAGGATGGACCTAAAGATGTAGTGGAACATATTCGTTCGTTAACAGAAGGACGAGGAGCAGATGTCTGCATTGATGCGGTTGGATTTGAGCCAGATCGAAATTTGGGAGACCGTATCAAGGCAACCATTAATTTTGAAAAAGGTTCTATCAAGGTATTAGAAGCCTGTATGAGTGCAGTAAGAAGAAGTGGTATTGTTTCAGTTCTGGGTGTTTATCCGGCCAATTATGATAATTTTCCACTGGGCCAATTTTTTGATAAAGGTATAATCCTAAAGGGAGGACAAGCTCCTGCACACAAACATATCGACAAATTGCTAGAATATGTAGTACAGGGAAAAGTAAAACTGGATGATATTATCACGCATCGATTGCCATTATCTGAGATTTCACACGCTTATGATATTTTCAAAAAACGGGAAGATGGTTGTGTGAAAGTAGTATTGGACCCCTGGAAATAATATTTTTATTTCTTAAATAGTAAACCCGACAGTCCCGAAGCCTCGGAATAAAACCTGTCGGGTTTGTTTTTTTTTATGTAGGAAATATTTCTTTATTCCTATTCAGCCGCTACAGCATTTACAGTATTTAAAGCAACATCATTAAGCACACAATCTGCTTCTTTTTCCTCTGCAAGAGTTTGCGTCAGTAATTTGGCCGCATCATTTTCTCCCAGGGTTTTTGCAAAAGCAACCAGGGTTCCGTAAGTTGCGATTTCGTAGTGTTCAATTTTTTGAGAGGCAGCGATAATTCCGGCGTCTCTGACAGGTCCGGGAGTAGTTTCTAAAACAATAGAATCTCCTTCTTTTAATAATCCGGCCATAGCTTCGCATTTTTTTCCTTCCGCTTTTTCTCCCACGAGATCAAAAACCTCTTCTAATCTGCTTATCTGAAGTTTCGTTATATCAAGATGTTCTAAAATGGCACTTGCAAGGCCCGGGGATGTAGCATTTGCTGCCATTTTAGGAAGCGCTCCAACCAGGGCATTTTCTGCCCAGTAAATGTCTTTCAGACTGTCAACAAACAATTCTTTTAAATCTGTTGCAGCATCTGGTGCCGGTTCCACAATATTGATTTTTGCATTGTTTTTTATGTTTTCCGTATCAGTTGCCTTGCCTTGTGTGGCATTGACCTGACCTTGTTTTTCTGAATTTTTCATGTTTATTTTTTTAAATTTTAAAGATATAAGTTTGGTTCACGTTTCCAGAAGCGGTGTTTGGTCATTGCAGTAATAAATTCCTGCGCAAAAGCTTCTGATGCAACTTCACTGGTTACAATAACGCCGTCATCGTCATTTGTTATTTTGGAGGCAAAACTGGTAGCACTAAGCAATTCTGATGCTTCACCGTCTGCACCAATAACTTTGCAATGTTTGTAAGCATCATTCAGGTATTCGAGTGCATCGTCATTTTCTGCCAGTATATTTAGTCCTAATCCGTGCGGAACATAAACGGCATCAAACAAAACAGATGATGCGGTAAGGAAACTGAAATCAGCCTTAAGGGCTCCGTCATTATCCGTAAGTACAGCTCCCAAATGGGGTGCAATTACAAAACCCTTTGCGCCTTGTTTTTTAAGTGCTTTTTTTATGTTTTTAACTGCCGCCTCAGAAACACCGTCAGAGCAAAGAATGGCGACTCGTCGGGACTCGATTGTTGGTGAATTGGTTGGATTGTTAATCATACTCAATGCTTCAGAAGAAGAAACAGCTTGTTCGACTGTTTTCGGTTCCTGATTTCCGCCTTCATTTTCGGGAGAAACGCCTTTGTTCACCGGAAATTCAAGCGTTGACGGTACAGTGGCTCCAAGTCCAACCGCTACTTTTTCTGACAGTTCCGCATCAACCTGAGATAATAATCCCAACATTCTCACGCGGATTGCAGTAGTTTCTACTTTTCCAAGTTCAAAACGAAGTGCTTTCACGATATGGCTTTTTTCTTCCGGGGTCTGACTGTTAAAGAACAATTTGGCCTGTCCGAAGTGATCCGAGAAACTTTCGCTTCTTTCTCTTACCTTATGAGCGTCAATGCGTTCCTCGAAGCTTGAAAATCCGCCTTCGCTGATTTTAGCCTGATACGGACAACCGCCTCCAAGTGAATTAGGATGGTAACTCACACGGCCTTTATTAATTTCCTGACGCATATGTCCGTCACGCTGATTGTTGTGAACAGGTGCGATGCTTCGGTTAATTGGAATTTCATGAAAATTAGGACTTCCTAATCTTGATAATTGTGTATCGGTGTAAGAGAACAAACGCCCTTGCAATAAAGGATCATTAGAAAAATCAATTCCGGGAACAACATGTCCGGGGTGGAAAGCGATTTGCTCTGTTTCAGCAAAGAAATTATCCGGATTTTTATTCAATACCATTCTTCCCACAATAGTTACGGGTACCAGTTCTTCCGGAACCAGTTTTGTAGGATCCAGTAAATCAAATTCGTATTTGTTTTCGTCTTCTGTCGGGATGACTTGTACGCCTAATTCCCATTCCGGAAAATTCCCCGCTTCGATAGCTTCCCACAAATCCTGTCTGTGAAAATCAGGATTTTTACCTGAAATTTTTTGTGCTTCATCCCAGGCAACCGCGTGAGTTCCTAATTTAGGTTTCCAGTGTAATTTCACAAAACTGGATGCTCCGGCTTCATTGATGAATCTAAAAGTATGCACCCCAAATCCTTCCATCATACGATAGCTTCTCGGAATGGCGCGATCAGACATTACCCACATAATCATGTGCATGGATTCCGGCATAAGCGATATAAAATCCCAAAAAGTATCATGTGCCGATGCGGCTTGCGGAATTTCATTGTGGGGTTCCGGTTTTACGGCATGAATTAAGTCCGGAAATTTAGAAGCATCCTGAATAAAAAATACAGGAATATTATTTCCTACAAAGTCATAAATTCCTTCCTGTGTATAAAATTTAACTGAAAATCCACGAACATCACGTGCTAAATCAGTAGATCCGCGTGATCCTGCAACAGTAGAAAATCTGGTAAAAACCGGTGTTTTAAGCCCTGCTTCCTGCAGAAAACCGGCTTTGGTTAATTCCGGAATTGGGTTGGTTACTTCAAAGAAACCGTGAGCTCCTGAACCTCTTGCGTGTACAATGCGTTCCGGGATTCTTTCGTGGTCAAAATGCGTAATTTTCTCCCTTAGTATAAAGTCTTCTAATAAAGATGGACCTCTTTCGCCTGCTTTAAGGGAATTATTGTCATCATTAATTTTGACACCCTGATCGGTAGTCAGAAACTTATTGGTGCCGTCAGACTTGTTGATCGACAGATCTCTCTGCTTTTCATCCTGAGAATTTTTCATATTGTTTCGTATTATGGGTTAAATATTAATAGCCTGATTATAAGTTTTGATGATCAGGTAATTCAAATTTACCGCTACTAAATGAGTTACATTTACAGGATTGTAGCTCTAATATTACAGAATTTACAGAATTTTAAAAGGTTTAAATACAGTAGTTTAGCTTTTGTATTGAAGTTATGGTCAGCTGTCTTAAAAGAAGGAGATGTCAGTTTTTTGTATTGCTGTCAATTCCCGTAAAAGTCGTTTGGCCGCCACCTCTGGATAACTTAATCTGAATATAATTCTGAATTTTTATAAAATCCCTGCTTTCAATTTTCGATATGATCGATTTTAATTGTTCGGCGGTTAAATTCCAGTAGGAAGCCCAAAACTCTACGGGTAGATTGTCTTGTTGGTTTTCTTTATTTTTCATAGTTTAAATTTTGAGAGTGAATGTTCAGAGAATTATTTCGCTATTGATTTTGTCTGGGAGAGGTCAGGATTTCTTCATCGCCTTTTAAGGGTTGTAAAGCCGATAAAATTTCCTGAATTGAAAAATGTGCACCACAAACAAATTCGTCTGCTGCACCGTAATACAAGGTTAGTTTGTCTCCTTCTACGACGTGTCCGTTAGTAAAAACCACATATCCGAAAAAGCCGTTAAGCTCATAATTTTCCTGTGGCATCATTATAGGATCTAACGTTCGGGCAATTACTATCGAAGGATCATCGAGATCCATTAAAAAAGCACCCAGGCAATATTGGTGTTCGGCATTTGCACCATGATAGATTTCCAGCCATCCCTGATCTGTTTTAATCGGAGCAGCACCTGCGCCAACCCTTGCGCTGTCCCATAACCCGAATCGCGATTTGATAATACATTTATGATTTCCCCAATGGATACCATCAGGCGATTCGGCAAGCCAGATATAATTTCCACCAATTTGCGGACTCGAAGGACGATGCAAAGCGTAATATTTACCGTTGATGGTTTCTTCAAAAATGGCACAATCTTTATTATGAGGCGGAAAAATCATTCCTTTCGAATCAAAATTTTTCCAGTCTTTGGTGGTACGCAATCCCACGCCAACGCCATTTTCTGAAACCGCGGTATAAGTAAGATAGTACGTATCGGCTATTTTAGAGACCCGACAATCTTCAATTCCAAATTGTTCCAAGATTCCGGAACCCATCAGAGGCGGTGAATTTTCAGGTTCGTAAAAGTGGATGCCGTCATCGCTGCAAACCAGCCTTAGATGAGAAATAGTAGTGAGATAATCCAGTCCCTTATACTTTACAATCCTGGCGTCTGTCGCGACAAGATCGGGATCATTGAGCGGAATTTCTATGATTTCGACTTTGCCTGTCGCATTAATTACCGGAAAGAAGATAACACCTTCCTTTTGTGCAATACACTCGGCAACACGCACCAAAAGCCAGGTTTTTTGCTCAAATACAAAAACACCCGGATTCAAAAGACTGATAATCTGTAATTCGCTGGCGCTCGACTTCAAATCTTTCGGCATTAACAATGGATTCTCCGGAAACCTGCGGGCAATGTCACTCATACATTAATTTTTGTTACGCCAAAACATAATATGGCTGCATTATTTGGATAAACATAAAGGAAGTTATTTCATTTTTAAAACGTTTATATAATACGGTTTCAGTCTTATAAAATTTTCATTTGAATAATTAAATTGGAATCAAAGTATCAGACTATCAGATAATAATATAAAAATAGCAACACAATAATGTAAAACAGCCTGGGTACAACGCAGTACTTTTAATCTTTACAAAAGGACAAGTTAAAAAACCTATATTTTGATTACTTGTCAGAGGTAAAAAATAGAAATTCAATAATCATTTAATGATGAAAATTATGTTTAAGAAAGGACAAAAAGTACAGCAGGAATTTGGAAATCAGGTAATGGAAGTAATAGGTTTCGAGCCGGAATTGATAGAAAATGTGATTACCCAATGGGAAGATGATGAGGGAACAATAGTGACCGGAAAATTCATGGAATCTCAGCTTTCACTTACGGGGGAACAATAAAGTTGGATAGGGAAGAAAAGAGTATGGAGAACAAAGAATTAAGAACAAAGAATTATGAGTTAGGAAAATGATATTGAACCCATTCTTTCCTAATTTTTAGGGTTATGTTCTAAAGTATATTTCGCTTAAACAATTGTTTTTCAAAGTATAGGAACAGTAAATCTATAAGATTACTTTGAAATTAGATAAGATTTTGTAAACAAATTAATTCACCTTATATTTTAAAATAAAATCATGAAAACTTTTTTACGCAACAACGGACTCTCTTTTTGTTTCTTCCTGCTGTTTGTAGGTGCAATGGCAGGGCAAATTATTTTTGGTTTTGAAGAGTCAGATCCAGCATCTCACATCTCACATTTCACATCTAACATAAAATCACAACATTCTGCTGCATTTAGTAAAATTTTATATGTTTTTTCTTAGATTAAACAGTATCTTTAAGTATTATTAACTGGTTACACGGATATAATTCGATCGTTTAACGATTTTCAGAAGCTTATATTTATATAAACATTTGCGGATTTCTAAATTCTTGTCTTATGTTTTTGCAATATAAAGTATATAGAGATGGCTCTACAGAAAAACAAATCCCTAAGGAACATTTATTTGGCAGACGATGATGACGATGATCGTACCTTGTTTGTAGAAGCACTTCAGGAAGTAGACAGTACGGCTGTTTTAACCCAGGCCGAAGATGGTAAGCAATTGCTGGAAATTTTACATGGTGATCCGGACCCGTTGCCGGAAGTTATTTTTCTGGATATCAATATGCCTAAAATAGGTGGTTTTGAATGTTTAGCGCAAATTAAGCAGCATACAAACCTGAAAAAGTTACCAATTATCATGCTTTCTACCAGTAGTGATCCCGTCACGATTGATAAAGCACTTGAATTGGGAGCAACAGTATATGCTGTAAAACCCAGTTCCTTTGACGGCTTGAAAACATTAATTAAAAATGTATTGCAAATGGATTGGATATCAATTCAGCAGAATAAGAAAAGAACCAGACTGGAATAAAACAAAAATACCTGCAGAAATATTTTCTACAGGTATTTTATTATTTTAGGAATACAGATATTTTATTATTTTAGGAATACAGAGGGTTTGCTATTTTGATTCCAGATATTCTTTCAGACTGGCAATGTCATTTTTTACCATTTTTTCAAAATACGGATTTAGAAGTTTTGCGGCACTTTCGCCCGCAATTCCCAGTGGTGCGTGATAAGAAATAGTGATATCAAGTGCTGTGCTGCTGCCATTATCTTTAAACTTTATTTTACCGGCATTTCTTATGGACGATCCTTCAAGTGAATTCCAGCTCAAAAGTCTGTCTTTTCGGTCTTTTACAATTCTCGCTTTCCAGGAAATCGTTCCAATTCCCGCAGGACCCTTAGCGGTCCATTCTGAGATGTTCGCATCAATTGTTTTGATACTATCCAGATGATTCATAAATTTAGGCAAATTTTCAAGGTTGCGCCAAAAAGCAAATACTTCGCTTACCGGTTTATTGATTACCGTATTCAATCTGATATTGACGTTCGAAGCCTTGTCGTTCATCAAATGTCCTGCAGCGTCATAAACAGGACAATACCCTGAAATTCCGCGTAAAAGCATCGCTCCGCCAGCGCCTGTTTTAGTTATGCTTTTGTTTTTATTCGATAAACCGTTGTATAAAAGATAAGCACCGCTGGTCACCATTAATATTCTTTCTAGTGTAGATACATTGGTTTTAAGAAAAGATTTTGCTGTACCGTTTCCTGTTATTGTTAGATTTTCCATAATTTCTGTTTTAGTTATTTAATTTAATAAAGTACATTACTTAATTTTTATCGTAAGTAATTAAAATTAAGAAGTTTAAAAAAGATTCCTTTTACACTTTTTTAAAGTTTCCTTATACAATTATCCGTTTGTATGAATTCCTTAAGGTGTATCAGTTGCTATTTCTAATTCGAAAACAAACCTGTACTTAATATTTATTCAATAAAAAAGCCGTCTGAATCCAGACGGCTTTCTGTACTGATTTTACAAGCTTTTATTGATGTCGCTTTCCGTAGGGGCATTATCTGAATCCAATTCAGAATCTTCGTCCTCCTCATTCGAGGTAAAATCATCTTCATCCTCTTCCTCATCGTCAAAGGCATCTGAATTTTCTTCCTGATTATTAGCATACAAATCCTCGTTATTGTCGGAATCACTTTGATTAAAATCACGACCATTGTTTTGCTGTTCACCATCAGATCTGTTATGATCCAGGGAAGCATTATCATAATTCTGGTTTTCAGATCGTGTTTCGTTTTCCTGAGTGTACGGATCATTTTGACCGTAGTCCTCTCTTTCGTCTAAATTCATAATAATTTTTTTTAAAGGTTATTTTTTACTTGCTGTTGCTTTTTTAGTATCTGCAGATTCTTTTTTTGTATCTGTAGTCTTGTTACTGCTTTTTGCTGCAGTTTCTTTTGTATCAGTTTTTTTATCTGATGCTTTTGTACTATCAGCGCTCTTGTTGTTGTTTGAAGTATTCATAATACTATAGTTTTTAAGATTAATATAATGGTAAATATATTGTTGCCGATAGACATAAATTTATATAAATAGAGTTTGTAATTGTATAATTACCAGTTAATTACTGTTATTTTCGAAGAAAAAGGAAAGTGCAATAAATAAAGAAATTTACACCATTGTTCTTAAGTAAACGGCCAGTAATAAAATTGTATATTTTGATCCGTTAGGTTTTAGACCTCAACAAATCAAGTGAAGTTAGCTGCATTGAAGTGATCGTATTTAAATCAAAAAGCTTAAAAACAACAAATCCCATTTTATTTCAAAATGGGATCCGGCAGGATATAAATAAATGGATTGTAAAATGAATTGTCAGTTTTTCAATAAAGATCACACCGGCAAATAAAGATACATTTTGGTTCCTTCGTTCGGGATGCTTTTGGCTTGTATGAATCCATGATGGTTCTCGACTATTTTTTTTACCAAAGTCAGTCCAAGGCCATTTCCGGTATACTGATCTTTGTTATGTAATCTGTAAAACGGAGCAAAAATGCGGTCTTCATATTCTTTTCCAAAACCAATTCCGTTATCGCTTACACTAATTTTTATATATTTTGTTTCGGCATTTGCGCCAATTTCAAGTAATTCTTCTTCTGATGGCTGTGTACTTTCTATTTTGATTTCCGGTACAACACCTTCTTTGGTGTATTTGATAGAATTGGAGATTAAATTGGTAAATAATTGCTGTATCTGATACGGAATTACATTTAATAGTGGCAAAACATTTAAGGTGATAACAGCTTTTTTTTCGGTAATACTATCTTTAAGATCTGTAACAGTCTTTCTTAACAGCAAATTCATATCCGTACTTTTAAACTCCTTTTCAATAAAATTAATTTTAGAGTAATTGATAAGGTCATTAATTAAATGACTCATATTGGTTGATAAGAACAATACACGCTCCAGATTGTGTTTTCCGGTTTCGCTCAGATTTTTTTCACTCTCAAAAAAACGTTTGCTAAACATATGAATTTTACGAAGAGGCTCCTGCAAATCATGACTGGCCCCGGAAGTAAATAACTCCAGTTGCTCGTTATGCCTTTGTAATTCTGAATTTTTAGATCGTAATAATTCATTAGTAGCCACCAAATCGGTAATATCTTCTAAAGCCAGCAGAATCATGCCTTCAGGTTTGGTATTAACAATATGGCGGGCATTGACGATCATCGTTTTTTTGCCAATTTCACCGCAGTTTACATTTATGATATAGTCTTTAATCGGTACTTGCATATCAAGCATCTTCAAAACCTGAGCTTTAAAATCGGGAATATCCCACTGGCACTTTCCAATTTCAAAAAAGCCGTGACCCTCCGTTTCTTTTTCAGAAGTATTAAAATAGTTATAAAAGGCAGGATTAGCACTTTTTATATTAAAATTTTTATCAATTACAAGCAAAGGTTCACGAATGGTTTTAACAATTGATTCCGAGTAATTACGCATCGAAATCAGTTGGTTCTGACGATCTACGAGTTCATCATTTACACATATCAGCTCTTCATTATTAGACTGAAGTTCTTCTGTAGAAGTTTCCAGTTCTTCATTTAGCGTCTGAAGCTCTTCGCCGCTGCTTAGTAATTCTTCGTTAGTCGTCTGCAATTCCTCCAGGGCTGCCTGCTGTTCCTGCGTTACTCTTTTAATATCCTCTCTAACCTGAGAAAGTTCTCTTTCGAGTTCTTCAATGCGTTGCTGAGCTGCATTTTTTGTTTTTAACTGACTTTCGGCGGTCGTTTCCGGTGCCTCTTTTTTATAGAAAAGGACCATTAAATGCTCATAATCATTTTCTAAGGGAACTATTTTAAACGAAATAAGATAAGGATGTTCTTTAAGGGGTATGTTTTCTTTGTAAATACTTGTTTTTTCTTTTTTAACCTGTATAATGGCATTACGAAGTTCAAAACTAAGACTTTCATCGACCATTTTTAAAATATTAAAATTGGGTTTTCCGGGCGAATGCGACAAAAACGCGCTGCTATCTCCATGAAAATGAATAATGTCAAGATCTTTGTCTATAACGACACTTGCCGGTGTAAATTGGGAAAATAAAATATCGGAGGCAATTTTCCTGAAATCAATTTCGGTCGTGCTTGTTTCCGAGGAGCTAATTTTAAGCGCAGTATTATAGTGTAACGGACTACTAATTTGCCGAACATTTCGGCTGGGAGCAAATTTGCGAACGTAAATCCGGTCACTTTTTCCTACGGCTTCAAATAAGTGGGAAGCACTGGCTGCTGTTTCTGATTTTCCCAGAAAAAGTAAGCCCTTATCTTTTAGCGAATAATGAAACGATCCTAAAACCTTATTTTGCAAAAAGGGATTAAAATAGATCAGTACATTTCGACAGGATAGCAGGTCAATTCTCGCAAAGGGTGGATCCTTGATAAAATTGTGAGTAGCAAAAATACACATGTCACGTATTATTTTGTTCACCTGATAACGGCCATCCTGTTTTACAAAATAATTACTCAGCCTTTCTTCAGATACTTGCTGAACATCCTGGGCAGAGTAGTTGGCTGCTCTGGCTTTTGTAATGGAAATTTCAGAAACATCCGAGGCAAAAATCTGAACTTTTAAGGAGGCATTCGTTTGCAGCATATATTCATGGATACAGATAGCAAGCGAATAAGCCTCTTCTCCCGTTGCACATCCCGCTACCCAGACTCTCAGATTATTATTGGTAATATTCTGGAAAAGTAAAGGAAGAACAACCGTAGGCAGACTTTCAAAAAAAGTCTGATCCCTAAAAAAGTAAGTAACAGGAATTAGAAAATCATTGAATAGAAGATCTTGTTCTGCCTTATCATTTCTAAGCAGATTATAATAATCCAGTAGTGTATCCCTGCGTACAATCACCATTCTTCTGGCAATTCGTCTTCTTAGAGTGGGTTGTTTGTAGTGTCGAAAATCATTACCTGTCTTTAAAAAAACCAGGTTGATAATCTGGAATATTATTTCTTCTTCATTTTTAGGAATTTCATCTTCCTCTGTATACGCATGATTGGCACTGTAAGTATTGCTTATTTGTATTAATTGAGCAGCTATGTTTTCCGGAGCCAGTACAAAATCGACTGTATTAGCATCAATTGCGCTTTGCGGCATACCCATAAAAGCAGCCGTTTCTGGATCTTGTACAATCGTTGCACCTCCAAATTCTTTTATTTTTTTAAACCCCACTGTACCATCAAAAGCGGTTCCTGAAAGTATAACACCAATCGCAAAGGTTTTGTAAACCTCAGCCAGAGATTCAAAAAAAATATCTATTGCGTTATTGGTTTTATCACTGCGAATTCTTTGCCTAAGCTGTAGTACTCCATCTATTGCCACGACAGTAGTATTTTCAGGAATAACATAAATATGATTGGGTGCAAGTATGATATTATGAATGATTTCATGAACAGGTATCTTGCTGTGTTGGGCCAATAGTTCAGTAAGTATACTGGGGCGATCCGGTGATAAATGTTGTATGATAACATACGCCATTCCTGAATCTTCCGGTATGGCGGCCACCACTTTTTTAAAAGCATCCAGACCTCCTGCAGAGGCACCAATACCCACTACCGGAAAATTTTCTATTGCTGTTTCAATATGATTGTTAAGGAGCGCTTCCATGTTGTAAGTGAGTTTATTCAAATATAGGAACACTTATACGAAAAATCGTGCATGTTCCCGGGTTATTATTCAGTTTTATCATGAAAAACTGGTAATTATTTTCGTATTGAAAATGATGAAAATAAAGAAATACTCTAAAAAATGTACTTCCCGTTTTATCAATTTGGTTACGTATCAGAAGAAAGTAATACAATAAAAGGGAAGTACAGAATCGTTAGAAATGCTCCGCCTGGCTTTCTTTCTGAAGATCTGATTCAGACTGTAATAGGTCAGAATATTTTTTAACTCCGATTGCTATGATAGGAACAGATAATTTTCCAATGAAAGAACCGGCCTGATGATGTCCTGTTTTTTTAAGATACGAAGACAAAAGTAAAGAGCCTATTGCTCCATATAATAAGTAATGAGCCGGTACCGCAGCTATTTTATTTTCAATAAGTTCTTTTAAATCGGCAAAGTTTTCCTGATTAATTAAATTTTCCATAATTTTTATATTAAATACTGATTTTCATTCCCTCAAAATTATAAGAATAACAGTATTTAGTATTATAGAATTAAAATGTTGAATTATATAATTATGAGAACGTTAGATCAAAAAAACATCAAAATATAAATTAAAAGAAGGTCTGAAATTGTAAGTATTACTAAAGGTGGTAATCATGTAAAAATTAGTTTTGGTCTATATAAAATAAACTCCTGTTTGTTAGCAACATTTGTAAAAATGAAATATGTATTTCGTTTATAATCAAATTATTAATTAAAATTATTATTATGAAAAATTTATTTTTAACCTGCACAATGTTACTGATTTTTGGAACCGCGACTACCTTCGCACAGGAAACTCCAAAAAAAACAACTCAATCAACAACAAGGACTACAACAGATACCATAATTAAGAAGAAAGGTACAAATAATGGTAAGAAACATCCTTCGACTCACAAAGCTGATACATTGAGTAAACAAACGACTAAAACAAAAATGACGAAGACAAAAACGACAAGTCCGATTCGTAGTAAAGATTCTGTTGGTACCTCCAGACCCTAAAAGTTTTGGCTGAAGAAATTTAAAAAGCCTGTATTCATTTACAGGCTTTTTTTATGATTTGGTTTATAGGATTTCAAATTATATCGATTTAGATTGAAAACCTGCGGATTGTATAATTTGTAACTGTAATCTTGTAAAATACTGATTATCAGGTACTATATTTTTGGTTAAATACAAAAATTATAAAATTATGAAAACTACAGAAAACACCGTAACAGCTGACACCAAAGATAAAAGTGCAGCTGCAAAATCGAAAACAGGTACCGTAAAAGCAAAACCTTCTGCCGCAGAAGGATTAAGAGAACTGTTTATAGATTCTCTAAAAGATATTTACTGGGCAGAAAAGGCGTTGACTAAAGCACTTCCGAAGATGGCAAAAAATGCTACTTCAGAAAACCTGATTGCCACCATTAACGACCATATCAGGGTTACAGAAGAACAAGTAGGGCGATTAGAAGAAGTATTTGATCTGATTGGCGAAAAAGCAACTGCTAAAAAATGTGATGCTATGGAAGGCCTGATTAAAGAAGGCGAAAATATTATGGAAGAAACCCAGGAAGGTCCTGTAAGAGATGCGGGAATTATTGCTGCTTCACAAAAAATCGAGCATTATGAAATTGCAACCTATGGTACTTTGGCAGCATTTGCCCAAACTTTAGGCGAAGATGAAGCAGTGTCTTTATTAGAGCAGACTTTAGAGGAAGAAAAAGAAGCGGATACACGTCTGACCAAAGTGGCCTATAACAACATTAATTTTGAAGCCTCTGCTGAAGACGAAGAGGAATAAGTTTATTCTAAAAACGAATTTTTAAAAAACCTGTAATCTAAATTAGACTGCAGGTTTTTTTATTGAATAACCTCAGAACAGCTATAGACAAGCTAAAAAGAGTATTAAAAACACTTCCGAAAGTACAGTATGATCAAAAAAGTGTACATGTTTCGAATTTATTGAGATCAGTTTCAAAAAAATCTTACACAATAAAAAAATCCCCGTAGTCATTAACTCCCTTGTTTTTAGTGCTGTAAAATTTGCAAAAAAATTAATTAATAATTTTTTTGCAAAAAGAAAGATTAAATTTTTCGGGTTACTATTTTTTAATATACTTTTGTTCTATCTAATTAGTAGGATTAAAAAGAATACGTTACATACAAAAGAATAAAGACTAGCAAATACATGTCATTTTTGAATTTGCAGGAACCATTTGACAATTTACGTCTTATGAGTCGACGCGGTTAAAAATTCTTCAAAATCTAATTGATGCCAATTTCAATAAGAGTGATCCTTAATTTTTAGGATTGAAATCCTGAAAACACCAATTCAAATAATAGTAATCCAAAATAAAAAAAAATGAAAAAACGAATGTGTTGTAGTTAAAAAAACCATTTCTGCGGGAACAGAAATGGTAAAGCTTAAAGAAATTGTACATCTCTATAAGGAAAGCGAGAGTGGAGTAAATCCGTTTTCGGCTTGCCTTATGTATTAAACTAAAACAAAGTAATGAAAAAAAAATTAAATAGATATGCATGGTTATGCATTTTGTTGATTTCCATAGGGATTAAAGCTCAGGAGACCAAACCGCTAATCCAGTCCAAACTCGACGGGACAGTAATAGATGCTGTGACAAAGGAGCCTGTTATCGGTGCTTCGGTAAATATTAAAGGAACTACACATGGGGTTCAGACCGATTTTGACGGAAAGTTTTATTTCCAGACCGGACAAAAATTTCCGTATACACTGGTAGTAAGTTATCTGGGGTATAAAAAAACGGAAGTGGTCGTAAATGCAAATTCAGTTGTCATTGATCTTACTCAGGAACAAAATGCGCTGTCAGAAGTAGTAGTGACCGCACTGGGTATTACAAAAGAAAAGAAATCTTTGGGGTACACTACCCAATCGCTTAAAAACAGGGATTTGTCGGATACAAAAGAAACGAACTTTTTAAATGCCATGACTGGTAAATTAGCCGGGGTACGTATCACCAATTCGCAGGGAGATATGGGGTCTTCACGTATTGTTATTCGTGGTGAAACCTCTATATCCGGAAATAACCAGCCGCTATTTGTAGTAGATGGGGTTCCGGTTGATAATTCACAGCTGAGCTCCGCCGGAGGAGCCGCCGCTTCCCGTGATTTCAAAAATGCGATTGCCGATTTAAACCCCAATGATATTGAATCATTAACGGTGCTAAAAGGCCCGAATGCCGCAGCCCTTTACGGATCACGTGCAGCGCATGGTGTTGTGCTGATCACGACAAAATCAGGAAAAAATCAAAAAGGGCTTGGTATAAGTTTTAGTTCAGGTATCACGATCTCTCAGGTGGCTACCTTGCCAAGCTTTCAAAATACATTTGGACAAGGATCAAACGGAAGGTTCAGCTATGTAGATGGTAAAGGCGGCGGTATTAATGATGGGGTTGATGAAAGCTGGGGGCCTAAAATGGATGGGCGCCTTATTCCTCAGTTTAATTCAAATGGTGTGGCAGTGCCTTTCGTAGCGCATCCTGATAATGTGAAAGACTTTTTTAATACCGGAATTACGTATGAAAATAGTATTTCTGTAGCAAAATCAGATGAAAAATCAGATTTCCGTTTAGGAGTGAATAATCAAAAACAAAAAGGAATAGTACCGAACAGTGAAGTAAACAAAACAAACTTTACGATCAATACTAATTATAAAATATCCGAAAGTATAAAAGTAGGGGTAACGGCTAACTATGTTGTTACGGATGCTCCGGCACTTCCGGGAGGGCCATTTGGTAACAGAGCTGCCGGTGTTATGCTTCAGTTTCTTTGGTTCGGACGCCAGGTTGATGTCAACGAGCTTCAGAATAACAGAAATGTCAATTGGAACAACAGTTATTACAGCAATCCGTACTGGAATGCGTATTACAATACGACAAGTCAGCAGCGCAACCGTATAATAGGTGATGTTCACCTGGATGCAAAACTTGCCGAGGGACTTAATTTTAAATTCCGTACCGGAGTTGACTATTATAACGACCGCAGAAAATACGAGATTAAATATGGTACCAATGGAACTCCTTTCGGATCGTATGCGGAAGATGCCTATACGGTAAACGAACAAAATACAGAAGGCATTTTTACGTATACCAAAAAACTGAATGATGATTTTAGTGTAGATGCTCTTGCCGGATTTAATATTCGTAACCACAGCGATGCCAACAATTATCAAAAAGCACCACGTCTGGCCGTGCCTGATTTGTATACACTGACGAATTCCAGAGATCCCTTAACGTCATCCAACACATTATCAAGATTGAGAGTCTATAGTGCCTATGCCTCAGCACAATTTGGGTATAAAAATTATGCTTACTTAAACGTTACGGCACGTAATGACTGGTCATCGACATTGCCAGGCAGCAACCGTTCTTATTTCTATCCTTCGTTTAACGGTAGTTTAGTTTTATCGGAAGCCCTTAATCTGAAAAGCAGTACACTTGATTTCTTAAAGCTGCGTGGCGGCTGGTCTGAAGTGGGTAATGATGCCGATCCGTATCAATTGGCGTCGGTTTACAATTTTCAAACCGCATTTGATGGAAATCCGATTCAGACTTCTTCGCAAAGAAAACTGAATCCGAACCTGAAACCGGAAACCACCCGTTCTACTGAATTAGGATTAGAAGCATCTTTCTGGAAAAACAGACTGCATTTTGATTTCGCGTATTACAATACAAATAGTTTTGATCAGATTTTGGAAATCAAAACAACGGCTGCGAGCGGTTTTAATTCGCAATTGATCAATGCCGGTAAAATAAACAACCGCGGTATCGAAATTCAACTGGATGGAAACCCTGTTCAGACTGAAAATTTCAAATGGAATGTAGCCGCGAACTATTCAAGGAACAGAAGTAAAGTGCAGATTCTGGATTATGAACAAAACATAAAAAATTACACCATAGGTTCTTCGGGAGGTGTTGATGTGCTGGCGTCGGTAGGGCAGGCCTACGGAGCCCTTTACGGTACCGCTTATCAACGTGATGCAAACGGAAATATAGTAGTATCTGCGAATGGATTGCCAAAAGCAGATCCGACTAAAAGAGTATTAGGACATTATACCCCGGATTATTTAGCGGGTGTGACCAATACCCTGACGTACAAAAATCTTGAACTTTCATTCCTTGTGGATGCCAGTGTAGGCGGTGAGATTTTTTCAGGAACGAACAGAACGGGAACTTATACCGGTGTATTAGCGCAAACACTTCCGGGCCGTGATGCTGCGAATGGCGGATTAAATTACTATATAGCGACCAATGGAACCACCAGTACAAAAACGTTAGTTTCGGGCGGTAACGCTCCGGCTGGTGCCGTAATATATGATGACGGAATAATTTTTAAAGGCGTATATGCTGATGGAACGCCAAACACTTCAGTGCTTAGTGCACAGGAATATTATAAAGCGTCCTACAATATTAGTGAAGCGTATATTTACAGTTCCACTTTTGTAAAACTAAGAGAAGTAAAACTGGCATACAATTTCAATAAAAAATTTGCCAGAAAGCTTGGATTCGATGGAGCCAGTATTACTGCGGTAGGGCGTAACCTGTTATTTATTTACAAAGATGCACCGAATATTGATCCTGAAACGGCTTTCAATACCGGAAATGCACAAGGGTTGGAGAGTTTAGCTTTGCCAACGACCCGAAATTTCAGCCTTAACGTTAATCTTAAATTTTAAAAACACAGAATCATGCTAAAAAAAATAGCCTATATCACTTTATTTGCATTGTCACTGACCTCATGCAGTGATGCTCTGGATGATATTAATAAAAATCCAAATGCAACCGAAACACCATTGGCACCTTACCTGTTAACAGGCACCTTAAAACAGGGAGCTGACTTATACTGGGGGTCAGCCAATAACTTTGATTCGTCTTTGTTATTTGTTCAGCACTGGGCTAAAATTCAATATACCGAACCGGACCGATACGATGTATCCAATGCTTCTTTCACAACTTTGTGGAATACCGGATATGCAACTTTAATTACAGATCTGAACACGATTCTGAACTTTCCGGAGGCGCAGGCCAATTCCAATTATAAAGGAATTGCCTTAACCTTGCGTTCATGGACATTTTTATTGCTGACAGATGCTTACGGAAGTATTCCGTACAAAGAAGCTGGCCTAAAAGTAACACCGGCTTACAATACGCAAAAAGAAGTGTATACGGGATTGCTTGAAGATTTGAAAAGAGCCCAGTCTTTGCTCAATTCGGCCAATGGTGCCGTAACCGGTGATTTGTCTTATAAAGGCGATATTTCAAAATGGAAAAAACTGGTAAATTCGCTTCGTTTGCGTATAGCGTTGAGAATCTCGGACAAAGAACCTGCTTTGGCTAAACAAGCTGCGATTGAGGCAACCACAGATGCTGCAGGAGTATTGAGCAGCAATAGCGATACTTTTAAGTTTACGTACATTAGTTCTCCTCAGCAAAATCCGGCCTCAGCCTGGTTTGAAACCAGAGATGATTATCGTATTTCGAAAACAATGGTTGATAAATTAAAAGAATTATCAGATCCGCGTTTGCCGGTTTATGCGCAGCTTCCATCAGATGCAAGTGTAGGCACTTACGTTGGAGGTGGCAATGGATTGTCTAACAGTGCTGCCAACAGTCAGGGTTTTGCTAAAACATCAAAACCGGGTACATACTTCCTGACCTCGACATCACCGGCCGTACTTGTTTCTTATTCCGAAGTGCTCTTCAATCTTTCCGAAGCGGCAGCCCGTGGTTATATTGCCGGAGATGCAGAGCAACTGTATAAAAGTGCCATTACTGCATCGTTCAATCAGTTTGGGATTACGGATGCAGCCACTATTGCTGCATATCTTAATCAGCCCACTGTACAATATGATGCAACCAATTATGCCAAATCGATTGGTACACAGAAATGGATTGCATTTTTCGGACAAGGTCTTGATGCCTTTACGGAGTGGAGAAGACTGGACTACCCGGTGTTAACAGCCGGTCCGGATACCGTTTTGGAGGGAAAAATACCTTCACGTTTCTTTTATCCGGGCACGGAGCAGTCGTTGAACGGAGCGAGTTACCAGGCCGCAGTATCGGTTCAGGGAAAAGACTTACTGACGACAAAACTATGGTTTGATGTAAAGTAATAAGATTCCGAAAGGATAAACCTAAAATAAAAATGGCGCCAACTGTCTTCAGTTGGCGCCATTTTTTGGTACACGAAAGTTTCCTGGTTCGTGAAATATTTTGAAGCAGTTGCCTTTCAGATTTATCCGGACTTTATTTTACTCTTTTAAAAAAACTGTTTCAAAATAGAATAAAAAATATTTTGAAACAAAAATCGTTTCAAAAAAAGTAGAATAAAAATTTGAAACAGTTTTTGTTTCAAATAAAAATTTTAATAAATTTGAAACAGAACTAAAATAGAAACCAAAAAGCAGGAGTGATGAAAAAAGAGGAAAATGTTGGAGCGTTATTAGGAATACCGCAAGAAGAGATGGCGATACTGCTGCAGGTGACGCGCGCACAATGGTCGATGTTTTTGTCAGGAAAGCGTAGTCTGCCTACAGCCGCGCTGCTCAAACTGACCGAAATGCTTACTATTGTAAAAGAAGCCGAGGCCGAGGAGCCTGATGCCGCTGCCCTAAAGGAAGAAGAGGCACGAATAAACAAATACTTAGAAGAGGAGATCATCTTTAACCAACACAAGCAACACGTTGCAGCGGACGAACTTGAGAAATGCAAGAAAAAATACCGCTCGGCTCAAAATGCGGTCACGATTACGGATGCGCTGATCGCAAAAGGACAGTATAACGATACCTTAGAGAAGGAACTTTTGTCAAGTCTAAAAATAAATGCACAAAACGTCCTGAAGAAAAATAGCCTGCTCGTACAAGAGCAGTATGCCATAAAACTATTGGTACTGCAGCAGGAAGAAGTGGTGTTGAGAGAACGGTTGTTGCGTAAGTAACAGTTTATGGTTTATAGTTTTTCCACTTGTTTCGTCCTAAAAAAAGTTTACTTGTCTTCACGAGTGGGACGCTCGAGCCAGCAGAGCTCTAGACATTTTTTTGTGGATTCAAGAAATTAAAAACAGGTATTTATACTGTACAGATTTATTTATGAAAGGAATACCTTTCCATTTTTAAAATATTAAATGATGAAAATCAATTTATGAAAAAACGCTATCTGTACTTATTTTTTTTAGCTAGTTTCTGGGCTTATTCTCAAACGTCGTCATCTGGTATTCTGACCTCTTTTCACCAAGGTGCTGCAACCAACTGCGCTTCCATTTCAGCAATCAAGCTTGCCATTGGAAAGTTTGGAATTAATAATGTTTTAAAAGAGATTAAAACAACCCAAACTGGATTTCATATCACTTTAAAAGATAATTCAGAAATTGACCTGTCTACTTCAGAAATACTGCGAATGAGTAAATTAAATTACTTCGTTGTAGGCAGTGATAAAGATATATTTGACTATGCACAATTTTTGTATGCGGTTATGGCAAGTCGAAAAAAGCAGATATATGGCATGAACACAATTCAGAGAGCTGCAACACATAAAATATTCTATCATCAGCTTTCAATGAGTACTGAAGAAAATTTACACTTTTTAGGACTAAGAGATTTTGTTAAAAGAATAAATAAAACCGATGTAGAAAACTACGATCAAATTATCATAACAAATAAAAAGCATTCCGTTTTTTGTTCAAAAGGGATCTATGACAAATTTGGTACCCCAACATCAGTAAGTCTTTTTGAAAAAAATCATGGTAATTCACCTATTAACTTAAACGACAATTATATTTTAAATTAATGAAACAAATGAAGATCATTGCATTTCAAGAAAAACACTCTGAATTATAGGTCTCGTCCTGAAAAAGTTTACATATTTACAATTAATCCTAAAATAGATTTACATTCAAATTTAAAAATATTCACGAGCGTGACGCTCGCGCCAGCGGGGGATTATATAATATTTAATTTTAACGATTTTATAATTCATTATGGAAAACCGTAATTTCTTCTGGATTGAATAACATACTTTTACGAAAATTATTTATAAAATATTTTAATAAAAATTATATAAATGTGGGCAGATAACGAAACATCAGAGGATTTATTAGGGTTTAAAGTACATGCAGATCTATTGGTGAATGTCATTAAAGATGAATCGATTTTGCCAATTACAATCGGTGTTTTTGGTGACTGGGGAAGCGGAAAATCTAGCATATTACAAATAGTAAAAGAAGAGTTTGATAAAGATGAGGATAAAGAGTCGCTTTGTATATACTTTAACGGATGGACTTTTGAGGGGTATGATGATGCTAAAGCGGCATTACTCAATTCAATTCTTAAAGAACTGGAAGATAACAAAAAAATTACTGCCGAAATAAAAGATGCAGTAAAAGAGAAAGCGAAAAAACTATGGAAATCTATTGATTGGATGCGAGGCGCGGGGATGGTTTTAAAAAATGTTGCATTACCTGCGGTTTCAGCATATTTTACTGGAGGGTTGAGCTTAGTACCTGCATCGATTCAGATGATTTCACAATGGAGTGATTCTTCAGAAAAGATAATTGAAAAGCTTCAATCAAAAGAAGGGAAAGAGATTTATGAGTCATTTTTAAAGCAAGAAAAAGAAGGGAATAAAAGCTCGACAAATGCGATAGCAGACCTTAGAAAGGATTTCTATGATTTATTAGTCTCTACTGGTTTTAAAAGATTAGTGGTTATAATTGATGATCTTGATAGATGTAGCCCTGAAAGAATTATAGAGAATCTTGAAGCTATTAAACTTTTCCTCAACGTGCCAAAAACTGCATTTATTATTGGAGCTGATCCCAGAATTGTGAAATATGCAATCGAACATAAATACAAAAGCAACAAAGAAATTGAAGAAGATAATAACAGAATTGTTATTGATTATTTGGAAAAATTAATTCAGCTTCCCTATGCTCTTCCAAGACTTTCAGAATCAGAAGTTGAAACTTACATTTCAATGCTAATCTGTAAAAAAGAGGTCGGCGATATGAAATTTAAAAATGTGCTTGATGAATTTAAAAAGTATAGAATAACTAACAAATATTCTGCATTTGGATTGTCAAACTTTGAAAAGATTTTGGAAGCTCAAGAATTCAGAAAAGTTAAAGATAATGTAATTACAATTCCTTCATTAGTGCCCTTAATTACAAATAGTTTGTATGGAAATCCCCGACAGATTAAACGTTTTCTAAATACTTATACTATTAGAAAAAGGCTGGCAGAAGTTGCATCGTTAGTAAGCTTTAATGACGCCGTTCTTGCAAAAATGATGATACTTGAATATTCTGAACCTAAGTTATTCAAGAAGTTATTTGAATGGCAAATAATTCAAGATGGAGTACCAAAAGAAATAACAAATATAGAGGCCCTATGCAAAGACAAAGGGATTGAAGACATTATTTCAGAAATTAAGGATTCTGATTTCAAAGAATGGAGTAAACCTAAAATAATAAAATGGTTTCAAATAGAACCTTTATTAACAGGAGTTGATTTACGGGATTATTATTGGATCGCTCGCGATAAGTTAGAAAATTCTATTACTTCAACAAGTATGATTCCGCCAGTAGTAAGGGCATTATTTAATGAGTTATTACCGGATAATATGACGGCAGCAGTTACAAAATCTTTACTATCTCAAAAATTTCAACCTTTTAGTGATATTGAGAAAGACGCATTTTTCAATCTTTTATCTTCAAATTTAAAAAGAAATCCTCAGCAAAAGAGGCTGTATGACATTTTCAATGCAATGACAGAAGATAAAATAGAAAATACAGTTTATCAATATATGGAAACTCTTAAAATAATCAGCGTATCAGATATTGAACCTGCGGTTGCTACGAGATTAGCAGACTTTAAATCAGAAGCTGAAATAGGAACTTTTTTGAATGATTATTTCAAAGATGGAAAAACAAGAGCAAGTAAGGCGTTTAATCTAAAAAAATAAAAAATGGGAACATCTAAATCATTTTCTGATGTAAAACACACGATGGTTCCGAATTGGGGTCCACTTAGTTCTTCGCTTACCTCAAATTGCGATTCTTCAATTCTTGCTGCACCAAAACTACAGAATATAATGCGGAATTTTGTTACAGCATTGGGTGGAGTATCTATAGGGGGACGTGGCGGTTCAAAAGTTGGAGGAAGAAGTAGTATTAGGACTGCAAAGAAAATAGGAGGAGTTTTTTCAACTTTTATCAGTTCAGGTAATAATATTAGAGAAGCTCTTGCATCTACTGGTTTAACAGATATTGATAATAAATCGGTTGGTGATGTAATTAATCATCTGATCGAATATTGTTCTGGGAGTGCTACATCAATTGATGATAATGCAGCAAAAGAAGCTACAAGACTATTATTAGAAGAACTAATTGGACAAGCTGAATCCATTGATGGAGTACAAACTCTATTAGAAGAGAGCTTCACTACTAGTACATTGGAAGATGTAATAATAAAATATTTTGGGTATTATATTAATGAGCTTTTATCAAAGTGGTTTTATGAAAATTTAATAAAAAATAAGAATGAGAGTGATTGTAATAATCTTTTCAGTCAGATAAAAAATTTCATAGTGGAAAGAGTTGCCGATATGCACAAAAAGAATCCTCTTCAGAACATTGATTGGAGTTCCCAAAGGGCAGACACACTTGTAAAAAATATCCAAGAAGATGTATTAACCGTATTTGAATAGTTATGAGAGTAAATATAGTTATTGACGATGCTAATTATGGCAAGTTTTCAGACTTGCATCTTTGTTATACAGATAACGGAGTAAACAGAAGGGTTCCATTATCTTTCTTAGGTTATGAAAAAGTTTTTGATTTCACGATTGATTTTGCCTCTGTAAAATTTGATTTTTTTCTTGTATCTGCAATTGTTTATGGAGTCGATAATTTACTTAATCGGTCTATTTATTCAAATGATGGTTGGACAAGAGATATAGAAGTAGAGTTTCCTGTGAATAACTTAGCCGTTTGGAACGGTAAAGAAGATAAATTAAAACAAACATTAGACTTCTTAACAGGGGATAACTGGCAGGTTTCATTTCGAGAAATAGAAGATGTTGATTTGTTTCAGCCACGTACAAATAGAAGGAAAGTTCCAAATTACAATAAAAATCTGATCAAATCTGTAAGTTTATTTTCAGGTGGTCTAGATTCTTTAATTGGAGTTATTGATGAATTAGAAAAGCTTAGTAATGGTGAAATAATACTTCTGGTATCTCATTTTGATTCAAAATCTCCAGGACCAAATGGAGACCAAAGAAAGTTATTAACACATTTAATGACCCAATACCCTAATAAGATATATTGGATACAATCGAAATTAGCATTATCAAGAAAAGACATTGATGGTAATAGCGTAAGTATTGAGAAGAATTATCGAAGCCGCTCACTTTTTTTTATTGGTTTAGGTATTTATTTGTCACCTACTGATGAATTAATAATTCCCGAAAATGGTACGATTTCAATCAATTATCCTCTCACACCATCTAGAGTAAGTTCTTTAAGTACAAGAACAACACATCCTTATGTTTTAAAAAATGTTCAAGAATTACTTGTAGAATTGGGATTGCCTACTGTAATACATAATCCCTATACTTTTAAGACAAAAGGAGAAATGTTTATTGAATGCACAAACCAAATATTTTTAAAAAGCATTTATACAGATTCAGTTTCTTGTGGTAAAAGAGGGTTTAGGCAATTTCATTTTGACAATCCTAATGAGAAGCATAGTTGTGGAAGATGTATGCCTTGTATATATAGACGAGCGGCATTGAATAAAGCTGGCGTGGACAATGAAGATCACTATGGGAACTTTATTACAAAAGTTTCATCTTTAGGAAATAATGATTTACCAGCACTTTTCAGTTACTTGAAAAAAAACATATCTTTGGAGAAAATGAAAAGAGATTTGTTAGTTAATGGAAATATAGAGATTAGTCTTCTTGAAGAATATGCTAAAATGGTATTAAGGTCAAAATTGGAAGTTAAGCAATTATTTAGCGATAAAGGGAGTCATTTTGTAAAATCGAAATTGAATTTGTAATGATTGTTGATACCCATTGCCACATAGATTTATATGACAATCCAAGACAAATTTTGCAAGAATGTATAAAATCTGATATTACGGTTTTAGCAATGACTAATCTTCCAAGCCATTTTGAAATGGGATATCCCCATTTTCAATCATTAAGGAAGATACGATTAGCCTTAGGAATGCATCCCTTAATGGCAGATTTACACCAGAAAGAGTTCAATTTATTTCTTGCTAATGTTGATAAAACATCATATATCGGAGAAGTTGGGCTAGACTTTTCGAGAGAAGGTATATCTACAAAAAATATACAAATAGAGACGTTCATTAAAATACTAAAAATTGTTTCTGGTAAAAAAAAGATTCTAAGTATTCATTCTAGAAAGGCAGAAAAAGAAGTTTTAGAACTTTTACAAAAATATGATATTAGAGCAGCTATCTTTCATTGGTATTCAGGTGGGTTAGGTGTAATTGAGTCCATTGTAAGCAGCGGGTATTATTTTTCTATTAATCCAGCAATGATTAAATCTTCTGCCGGAAGGAAAATTATTTCTAAAATACCTAAAAATTTTATTTTGACTGAAACAGATGGACCTTTTATAAGTGAAAAGAATTTGCCGTTGAAACCGGGAGAAACATCTTCTGTTCTTAATTATTTAGCAGAAGAATGGAAAGTTACTAGACAAGAAGTAGAAAAAATTATAACTTCAAATTTTTTGAGAATAATTAGTCATTTGAAGTAGTTTTTTAAAAGTAAAAATGTGTACCACAAGATGTTTTAAAAAGATATTCTTGTAAAAACTTATTCAAAAAAACAAGATATGATGATTAAAATACATGTATTTATATAGTTTTAATTAGAAAAAGGTTTTCAGTCTAAACCTTTTGATGAAACAACCTTTGTTTTGATACCATATATTTCAAAGACAACTTTAGCTTTATTCCTAGTTCTTTTATCATTTGAAATAAAATAATCACAGCTTGATGAAAAATAAGTATGACTTGAATCCCATAATCTTGCATAATTTGATTTTTCATTAAACTTGTCTTTCCAATAACCAATCATATCTAATAATTCAAATATTCCTGCTATTCTATTGTGTAAGCCAAAATCCTTACCTTGTGGGTGAAATCCAATTGCATTTTCGATTAATTCAACTAAAGTAAAACCTCCCATTAACTCGCTCTTTGAATTGATATGTTCAATTACTTCAACAGGATTGTAATTGTTTATTCTTAACATATCAATGTCAAGTAGGTTTCTAAATGCTTCTTTCTGTTCTTCGTTGGCAAGATTCGCCATTGATTTCATGGTATTTTGAGCAAATGGTACTTGATTAATTGTTTCGTAAACTATTGAAGGTTTTTCTTTTATTTTTAATAAATCATTTGAATGTAAATCAAGGTAAAGATAATTATCGTTAGTCACTTTTGAAATTGTATGAAAACGATTTAACAATCTCTCAATTATTATTTCTTGTGTTTCTCCTTTGATTTCATTTGCTTCTTGGAGATGTGATGCAGAATAATAAAACACTTGTAAATTAGAATCTACATTTTTAATTAAATCCTCAATTGTTAATGAATTATCTTCAATATCAATAAAAATATTATTATCTAAATATGCTTTCATTGTTTTTTCTTTTTTAATTTCCTCTGTCTCGTTCTGAAAAAAGTTTACATATTTAGACTTTACGTTCACGAGTGGGACGCTTGCTAGCAGAGGTTGTGAGTAAAAAAAGCTGTAAAATATTAGTTACTAAGACTTATAAGAAAAAGATAGTGCAAAAAAAAGGAGACTTCAAGTCTCTTTTTTCATCAATATATTTTTATAAAAGCTTATTTCCCTTTTACTAAATTTTCCAAATAGTCGTTTTTATCTTTTTCAGCTTGCAATAAACGTTCGTATAACTTCTCCTTTTCCTGGTACACTTCAATCAACTTGTCAATTGGATTAAATGTAGGATGGTATTGAAAAAAACCTGCACTATCATGATTAGTTACAGTGTTACCAATGATATTAAAAACTGCTTCTTCCGAGAAATTTTTAATGGCTTCTACAGTTACGCCAAGTGCTTTTGCAACTTCAATTAATTTTTCTTCTTCTATTGTTTCGCTGTTTTCCATAATAGACACCGCTTGTTGGTTGGTTCCTAAAGCCTGCGCCAGTGCTTCCTGTTTCATGTCTTTCAGTTCGCGAATACGGCTGATTTTTCGCCCTATATGGTTTGGTTTTGTAAGTGTGCTCATAATTCAAAGATAATAATTAAGTGTAATAAGAGACCAAATGTAGAAAACATATTTTTTGCTGTACCATACAGAAAAAAAAAGTTCAGTATGCAAAAATGTATTTCGTACTTGCTTCAAAAGTACGATTTTTCGCATAATAAAAAAGAAAACACGCGAAAAATATAACGAGCAACAAGATACAATTTAAAAAACACAGCACCATGGAAAAAAATGAAATTGAAAATTTGAAAAACCTTAAAAAATTAGCAGCCAGTTATTTGAAATCGGTAGGTCCGATCAGCAGCGAAACACAGGCTTTTGTCACTAAAATCAGGATGCAGAGCTATTATGAACTGGGCTATGCTATTACCGACTTGCTGCGCTTGTGTATTTTGTCGCTGGAAGAGGAGGAACACAAAAAAGCCACCGACAGAAAATCATCTATCAATGTAGTAATTATTCTGGAGATGGTCATTCAGCTGTTTCCTATGGAGGAGTTTGAGTTTTTAAGCGAACTCCATCAGCAGATTTTTACAGATTCGAATACCCTAAACGAGTAAGGAAAAGAATCGCTAACGAACAGTTCTCTTTAAAAATGCCCAACGGTCTGTGACTTTTGGGCATTTTTTATAGTAAGCTTTACAGGCTCCGGAGATCATCCTTATCACGAAGAACCCTATCAGTCTTTAAATTTATTTTTATTGACCAATTCATCCAACAATACTATAAAACTATCGCCGCTAAAAACGGAAGTAAAGGCTTTTTTAAAAACTACTTTTTCAGCTGTATTCATAAGCTGCATTTGATTGGTCCAATCCGTAACAGAAAAACGAAGAACTTCTTTAAAATAGATAGTCTCTGAATCAACGACTAATCGGTCCTTGAATACCTGCATGGTTTTGGTTTTGACATTTAAATATGAATTGGTATTTAAGGCCGTAAATTGTTTCATGGCCACATCTTTAAAATCAACATAGGTAAAATCTGCGCTCTGGCCTTCTTCCAGTTTTTTCAACAGTAGGGGTACAGAGACAGCAGCATGCCTGGAGCGTATCAATTCAATTACCTTATAAATATCGGAATATCGTGCAGAAATCGGATACCAGTCAGCAGCATTGTTTTTACGAACCGCAATGTTATTAGCGCCAAATAGGCGCTTGCCTGAAGTAAACAAATAAACATCCTGAATATCTTTAAAATATAAAGTTTCCGTATTGCCTTTATGTGCTGTCACCATACCATTTTCATATAAATAAAAAAGGATTCCTCGTGACCTATAAGTTGCTGTACCCAATATAAGTAAAGCGAGTGCCATAATAAAAACTATCGAATAATATAAGATACTAATATCGCCTGAAAAGTGGGTGATCCCTTGGTTAACAGGTATAATGAGTTTAAAATAAATAAAAAGACTTAAGCCGGTAAATAAAACAAGTATTCCATAGGAAAAATAAAGAAATGCCTTTGATACGGCACTTTTTCTAACAAACGCACCTAAATCTGGATTTGATTTCATGATGTAATTTTTTAAGGATAAGAGGAATTGTATTTAGTATGTTTTTACTTCTATGCCATGCTTTTTGGCATAAGGCATTGCAAGGTCCCACAATTTTTTATATTTCTTATCAAAAACCGGAAAAGAGGTCTGTTCCATTTCGGCAAGAGCTTTATCAATTTCTTCTCTTGGCGCTTTTTTTTCCATCAGCCTGGCTATTTTAATATAATCGGTTTTGTATTTTTCTTTTACGAATTCAAATAAATCAAGCGATGCCTGAATCATCGGGGTGGTTTCATCCGTAGGCTTCAGTTCTTTTATTTTTTCAATCGACTGGTTGAGATACGCCATTTTAAACCTTAGGATGTGATCTTCATATGATTTTGCGGGAAAAGTGCCTTTATCATCATAGGCAAGCAGCTGACCGGCGTTCCTGTTCTGTTCCATCGTTCTAAAATCCCTGGCGCCAAATTCCATTAGAATGTTGGTATTTAAGGCTGTGCGGTCAAAATATTCTTCAGGTGTATTTTCAAGCTGGCACGACTGCAACAGCGTTAACAGCAGTACTAAAAAGAAAAATTTAATTTTTACGTTCATTTTATTTCTTTATTATTTGTTCCTGTTAAATGTAAACAACTTAGACCGACTATAAGATTTAATTCCTCCAGTAGGTATAAAAATAATTCATTTCAGAATTGATAAAAACCAGTATAAAAAATGGCTTTTATACTGGTTTTGTGTAATTATTTAATGAAATCAAATTGATCAGTAAATAATTTTCCCACTACAGGAACTGGAATCTCCTGTTCGTTATTGGCATTAATGATCCCCAAAATCCATAACACCAAAACACCAAGATTTGCCAGACTTAAAATAGAGGCCAATGTTGGTACTATAGCTGCAATTATTGTTAATATGACAGAAATTACAATTCCCAGAATTGCGATTCCTAATCCTTGTTTCAAATGAAATCTGGTAAGAGAGTCTTTAACAGTTAATTTGTTGTAGTTAACATAAGCAATAATCCATCCGATAATTGTGATATACGAAATAATGGAAAGCGTTCTTTTGTTCATGATTTATGGTTTTAAATTCAATTCAAAAGTAGTCCTGACAGGATAGAAATAAATAAATCCTGTATATACTTACTATCTACAGCCGGGATTCGGGTATCTATTTTGTATCTACAAGATTTTATTCGGGGAGGTATTAAATTTTGTTAAGCCTTGGTATCACTAGACTGATCCAATGTACTCATCGAGGTCCGTATCCCGATCCAGATTTAGTTTTTGCTTGATACGGTAACGTGCCATCCGCATACTCTGTGTTTCAATATTCATATGGCCGGCTATTTCCTTCGTACTCATTCCAAGCTTTATGTAGCCACAGTATTTAAAATCCAGTTTAGTAAGTGTTCCCGATGCTTTTTCCTGTAACGCTGAAAAAAAAGCGGGATTTGTATTTTCCAGACTTGTCTTAAGCAATTCAAATTCTTCATCGACTTCCATGCTTTTGTCGATGGTTTTTGAAATGTTTTTTATCTCTGAAGGTTTTTCGGATTTCATGACCTCAAGCCTGCTTTTGATATCTTTCAGAACGTCGTTTTTCTTTTCCAGCTGCAGGTTATTGGTCATTAATTCCTGTTGCAATTTAATATTTGCCTGCTCGTTCATTATTTTTTCATTAACAGCAATCTGGAGTTCTTTCTCTTTTAGTTCCGATTCCAGTACGGCAATTCGGGCTTCCTCTTCTTTTATTTTAGACAAAAAAGCAGCTTCTTCATTTGCTTTCTGCAGCAGAAGATTAGTCTTTATATATGATTTTTGCCTGAAATAGTAGGAGCGAAGCATAAAAAGCAGTGTAAAAAAAACAAAGACAACGAGTGCGATGTACAAATAATTTACTTTTCTGTTGGTCTCAAGATTTTCTCTCAGCAGTTTAATTTCCTGTGATTTTTTTTCAGTTTCAAAACGCATCGAAGCATTGTATTCCTTTACTCTGTTTTCTTTTTCAATCCGGACTCTCAATGCCTGATCGTACAAGGCAAAATATTTTCTGTAGGCTGGGAAATCATTTTTTAATTCGGCCAGATCCATATAGTTTTTATAGAGCAATGCATAATATCTGGAGTTAATGGAAGGATTGCCAGCAATATGCTGTTCTACTTTCCGGAGTACTTTCTCAATATTGGGTATATCGTTAAGGTTGGTGTAATACTGCGCCTGCTGGCCATACATAACCATAAGCTGGATTGGAACGTCTAATTTCAGACAAACTTCTTCTGTTTTTTTTAAATAATTTAAAGTCTGCTGCGGCCTTGAGTCAAAAAAATGATAGAGGTAAAGGCTGCTCAGGTTGAGGCAGGTCCTTCCGTATGACCAATTTAAATTGCCTTTTTTATTTTCACTTTCGAAAATTGTAATGGCTTTTAAATAATAATTTTCTGCTTTCTGCAGCAGTTTTACATTTGCAGGTGATTTTTGCTCGGCACTTCTTACCAGAAAAAGAGCCCAACTCGTCAGGCCGTTTGCAATATTTATCGGATTCCTGCTTTGATAAGCTAAATCAAGAGCTTTTTTATTATACTTTTCACAGTATTTCAGATCATTATTATCAATAAAAATGGCGCCCAGATTCTCATAACCGTTAACCAGTTTGTCATAGCGTATTTTATGCTTTTCAAAATAAGCCAGCGATTTGAGCATATAATAAATATACTTGTCCTTAATTCCAATTTTTTCATATTTGTAGGCAATGGCATAATGCGCATAAGCAAGGGCCAGTTCTTCTTTGGATCTTATGGCTGCTGCATAACTCGAATCGGCATATTGAATTAATTTGGGGGCATTATCCAGATATCGGGCCACATCAGCAATTGCCTCATATGCGATAGCCTGCCTGCCCGGTGAATTTTCACTGCGTGCTGTTTGTAATGCCTGATCTGCAAAATCGTAGGCTTTTATGGTATCTGTTTTTTTATAAATACAGCTGAGTTGACATAAATAGCCTTCTCTTTTTTCAGGAGTTAATTCTTTACGTTTTAGCAGTTCCAGCAATTCCCGTTTTGTTTCCTGTCCGTAGGTTGGACTTACAATAAAAAAAGCAAAAAGGGTTATAAAAAGGATTTTAAATAATGTAATTCTGGTTGTAGTCATTTTAACGGTTTCGCTGTGGTAGCTGTTTGTAGCTCCAGCCGTAAGAAACAAAAAATAAATGAATATCTAAAAGTATTCGAAAAAATATTAAGCAACAATGTCATTTAAAGCCTGAGCCCCCATTAGTAATAAATCGTGTTCCATTGTAATTATTTATTGTTATAAAAAAAGATCAAAAGTATTTAAACCTTGTTCGGTTTGCTCACATATTTATTGTCTTTAACGAAAAAGCGCCAGGGTAAAAGAGCATCTTCCTGAGCGTAAGCAACGCCAACACGCGGTAATGCTGCAATAGCATCATCCGGATATCGAATGCCGTGATCTTCCACCCAGATTTCTTCTCCGGTTAAATCTTTTTCATTAAAGGTACGATCGATTCCAAGGGCTTTGGCCGCAGAACCCGGGCCGGACGAAATAGCTGCTTTAGCGGCCGGCATATTTCTTCGCGCTTCGATTAGGTCTATTCCAATGAGAGGTTCAATAGCACGTATCAGCACAGCATGCGGTTCGCCTTCAACAGAGGTTACCATATTGAAGAGATTGTGAATTCCGTAACATAAATAAACATACGAAATGCCGCCCTGACGGTATAAAGTTTCGGTTCGGTTCGTGCGTCGTCCGCCGTAGGCATGCGAAGCTTTGTCCTGAACACCAAAATAAGCTTCCGTTTCTACAATTATTCCGGCACTAATTGCTCCGTCTATTTGTGTATAAAGTACTTTACCCAAAAGATCTTTGGCCAGAAAAAGAACATCCTGATTGAGATAATAAGAGAAGCCTAACCTGACGGGTTCGTTTTTGGAGTATTGGGACATTATTTTTAGGGAATTGCTTTTTATAATAAATTACTTTGGAATACAGATTCTAGTTAGTAAAGAATTCAAAATCAGATTATACAATGATCCGGTCTTTTAATTTCCGTATCCTTTTTCTATATTTTAATCCGTTACGAATATCGTAAAAGTAATACATTATTCGAAAAACATTTTACAGCTTTCTTTTGAATGTACAAACGGAAGGGGATAAAGAAGTTCACAGGAACATTTTCGCAACAGGGATTAACAGGCTAAAAATTCCAGATTTTTACCCTGAAGCTTATCATGATGCGCTTTTAAAATAACACTGCCTTAATTTTGCAGCATCCGTATAATTTCGGATTTTAAATTGCTTTTTTATTTGAATAGTATAAAAAAATACCACTTATTATGTAAATTAAGAAAGTAAAGCCATTGTATATTTGGGTATAATCAAAAAAATAAAAATTATGAAAACGACCACAAAAGATACATCAGCTGCAAAAGCAAAAAGTACGACTGCTCAAAACGGAACTAAGCCTGCATCGAAAACCACTTCTAACGGAACCGTAAAAGCGAAATCGTCTGCCGCAGAAGGACTCAGAGAATTATTTGTAGATTCTCTAAAGGATATTTACTGGGCTGAAAAAGCACTAACCAAAGCTTTGCCTAAAATGGCTAAAAATGCGACTTCCGAAAATCTTATAACGGCAATCAATCACCATCTTGCCGTAACGCAGGGACAGGTAACAAGACTTGAAAAAGTTTTTTCATTGATTGGCGAAAAAGCAGCGGCCAAAAAATGCGATGCTATGGAAGGCCTTATCAAGGAAGGCGAAAGTATTATGGAAGAAACACAGGCAGGTCCTGTTCGTGATGCCGGAATTATTGCAGCATCACAAAAAATAGAACATTACGAAATTGCCACTTACGGAACGCTGGCTGCCTTCGCCACAACGCTGGGCGAGGATGATGCGGTATTACTGCTGGAGAAAACACTTGCTGAGGAAAAAGAAGCGGATACACTGCTGACGGAAGCGGCCTATAATACCATCAATTTTGATGCTAACGATGAAGGTCAGGATCAGGAATAAACTGCAAAAAAAAGCAATTCCGGTTCTGACCTAAGAGCAGACCTGTACTTTTTTAGTACAGGTCTTTTTAAGTTTGATTTCAGCTGGGAGAAGTGCCGGCAGGAATTGAACCACAATCGAAGGACATAAAAACTATAAAAAATTATAAACGCCATGTTATACAAAAATATATTACTGATTGATGATGACAGAGATGATACCGATATATTTATCGAAGCAATTAATTCCCTAAATAAAGATATTCGATGTGTAGCTGAAAACAACCCGATTAAAGCATTGGAGAATTTGAAAAGCAGTGAAAAACTGCCGGACCTTATATTTCTGGATTATAATATGCCTGTTATTAACGGTTGTGAATTTCTTCAGAAAATGAGGAAAGTAGAACAACTGCGACAAATTCCCGTTATCTTATATTCCACCTACTCCGAAGCAGCGGCGGAACAATTATCCATTACACAGGATACAGAAAAATACATCACCAAACCTAACACTTTTGTTGAATTAAAAGCAGTTTTAAAAGATATTCTGGGGGCTTGAGAGGGGAGTAGTGTATTAAGTATTTCAATGATAAACGGATGATTTAGTATTGATTAGTAGATAATTTATCAAACAAAAATAGTTGACAAATAGAAACTATTTATAACCTTTTTAGATGCTGTAGCTCTTGTAAGATTTATAAAGTCTTCAAATAGTGGACTTAAAAGACTGTAAGGCATTATAAACAGTTATGTATCAGAAAGGATAGTGACAAAAAATCACATTCGGGATACATAAAAATGACATTTTTTCATAATAACTAATGAAAAAATGTCAGAATTAACCACTGGCATATTTCTTGTTTTTTTCCTGCTGCACGCCTTTGTGCAAGTTCAAAAATTTATTGTATAACAATTTTAAAAATTACTGTTATGAATCTTATTAAAAGAAACGGAGCCCGCGTGCCGGCTTTCCAACGCTTATTTTTTGATGATGTTTTTGGCCGCGATCTTTTCAATTGGGAAAACAACAATTTTTCAACCACAAGCACCACACTGCCGTCGGTAAACATTAAGGAAACCGACGAGAATTATGAAGTGGAAGTTGCGGCTCCCGGTATGAACAAGGACGACTTCAAGGTTACCCTTGATAATGGACAGCTGCTTATTTCTTCGTCGAAGCAGCAGCAGGTAAATACAGAGGAAGAAAATTACACCCGCAGAGAGTTCAGTTATCAATCTTTTCAGAGAAGTTTTGTACTTCCTAAAAATGTGGTGGACGAGGATAGAATTCGTGCCCGTTACGAAAATGGAATTTTACTGCTGTCTATTCCAAAACTGGAACAGGCCAGACAAAAGTCACCAAGGATGATTGAGATTTCTTAATATTCATCTTGACAATAATGGAAAGCTGCCCTTTAAAGGCAGCTTTTTTTCATAATAAGCTACTATAGGGAGATGCAAAATAACTGCGTTTTTTACAGCTCATTAATATGTTTTAGGTAATAATCGGCCTGTTCTAATAATGCTGTTTGATCTTCAGGTTTCATTTTATGCCATACTTTATACATCATTCCAATTCTGGGATTATGGTCCAGTTTAGCTTCCTGTTTATCATAAAAATTCCAATACAGGCTGTTAAAAGGGCAGGCTCTGTCTCCTGTTTTTTTCGCTTTATTATAAAAACAGGTACCGCAGTAATGGCTCATTTTATCAATGTAGGCAGCTGAACTGACATAAGGTTTTGTGCCGACAATGCCTCCGTCTGCAAACTGGCTCATGCCGCGGGTGTTGGTAATTTCAACCCAGTCCAGGGCGTCAATGTAGATGCCAAGATACCAGGCATCAACCTCGTCGGGATCCGTTCCGGCCAAAAGAGCAAAATTTCCTGTAATCATTAAACGCTGAATATGATGTGCATAAGCAAATGTTAGAGACTGTGTAATGGCATCTCTAAGACAGTTCATTTTAGTTTTTCCTGTCCAGTACCAATCAGGCAATTTTTCCTTATGATTGAAAAAATTCAATGTGGCATATTCCGGCATCTTTAGCCAGTAAATACCTCTCATATATTCGCGCCAGCCAATAATCTGGCGCACAAAACCTTCCAATTGATTGTAAGCAATACGCTCAGGTTCTTTCTGCCATGCTGCAATCGCGGCTTCTATGACTTCAGCCGGAGCAATCATTTTGGTGTTTAACGAAAAGGATAATCTGGAATGGTATAAGGACCATTCGTCAGGAATCATGGCATCCTGATAAGTGCCAAATAAGGGCAGACATTCCGTTGTGAAATAAGCAAGCAATTCAAGAGACTGGTCCCTGTTTACGGGCCAGATGAAATTGGTTTTGTCAATAACGCCAATCGTTTTAATATCGGTCTGCACAATAGCATCCATGATATCTGAAACATTATTAGTAAAAACTAAAGGAGCAGTCGGTTTATGATTTTTAGGCAGTTTCTTTCTGTTTTCTTCATCGTAATTCCACTGACCTGTCATCGGATTATCTCCTGACATCAGTACCTGATGTTTCTTTCGCATGGCACGATAAAAACTTTCCATTAAAAAAGTTTTTTTGCCTTCAAAGAATTTTGCGAGTTCATCACGGGTACTGAAAAAATGCTCGGTATCGTAAACTTTAGAAGCAATAGCAAGCTGCGAAGTGAACTTTTTCAATATCAAATCGATACGATATTCATCGGGCAGCTGGTATTCGAATCTGGTGTAATGATCTCTTTGTATTAGAAAGGACAGATTGGCTTCAAGAGACTGTAAATTGTCCTTGTCGTTTATGTTCAAATAAATGCATTGGTGTTTTTTGGATTCCAGGAAATTAGAAAACTGGCGCATTGCAGCAAAAAAGCCTGCTATCTTTTGAATGTGATGTGTGGCATAATCGGTTTCTGTCCGAATTTCCATAATCACATACGTTATCGAATGGTCTGTTGTTTCAAACCAGGAATGCTTGCAATTTAACTGATCTCCAAGAAGAAGCCTTAAAGTTTTGTCTGCCATACTATTTATTCATTCTGCATTTATCGCTGCAGTATTTTACTTCATCCCATACTTTTTCCCATTTCTTTCTCCATGAGAAAGGCCTGTTGCAGACCGGGCATATTTTAATGGGAAGATTTTGTTTTTTTACTGTTCGCATTATACCTGATTTGAGATATTGTTATTCTATTCGGATTTAATTGCTTCTTTTTTTCGGACATTCCAGATCGCTTCACTGGCGTACTTGCGGGTTTCTTCAATAGCAACGATCGGAAAAGGATAATCAGTTCCTATCTCACAATTATACAACTGCTGCTCTATAAGGCTTAATTTCCAGGGCTCGTGAATTAAATGTGGCGGAATAACAGCCAGTTCAGGAAGCCATTGTTTGATAAAAACACCTTCAGTGTCATGTTCTTCTGAGTTTTTGACGGGATTATAAATTCTAATGGTCCCCGTGCCGGTTACGCCCGCCTGCATCTGCAATTGCGGATAGTGAATACCGGGTTCATAATCAAGAAACTGCCGTGCTAAAAAATGCAGCTCGCGCCAGTCCTGCCAGAGATTAAATACAAAAAAGGAGACTACCAGAGCGCGCATTCTAAAATTAATAAAGCCCGTTTGGACAAGACAGCGCATACACGCATCTACAATGGGAACGCCTGTTTTTCCTTCCTGCCAGGCTTTGATGTAAGTCTCATTTTTAGGTTTTATCAGTACATCGAAATTTCGGTCTGTATTTTCAAACTCAAGGCGGCAGTCACTTTCAAATTTCTGCATAAAATGACAGTGCCAGTGCAGCCGCGATACAAAATTAAGCATGGCTTTTTGATTCGGAGATGTCTCATAAAACTGATTGGTATAATGATACACCATTCGCATGCTGATGTTTCCGTAGGCTAAATAAGGGGATAAGCGGCTGCAGCCCTTACGGCTTAAAGCCGGTTTCGAAATGTGTCGACTGTAGTTTACATGCCGCTCTTTTGCAAAACTTTCCAAATAACGCCATGCCCAGTATTCGCCGCCCTGCTGAAAGTTTTTATTGTGTTCTGTAATATCTTTTGAAAGTGTTTTTCCTTTTAGATTCGTATAAAAATCAGCATCTAAATTTTCAAATTGAAAGGCATTCAGATCAATTATTCTGGGGTCTGTACGCATTACTATTTCCCAGCGTTTTTCCCAGTCCTGTCTTGATTTCAGCTTTCGGATGACACCATGCAGCTGCGATTGTTTCCATTGAATGTTATGATCATCAAAAAAAGACTGCATGGCAATATCCCGGTCAAAGGTGACTTTATTGCCTGTTTCCTGATGCGAAAACACTGTTTTAATGTCATATATACTGCATAACTGTTCAAAAACAGTTGGAACTTCATTATGAAAAAAATAAATCTGTGCTTCAAGTGTCTTTAATCTGGACTGCATTTCCTGCAGGGATTCATAAACAAACCGCCAGTGCCGCACATCAGCATCATCGTAAGCCATTACCGAAGGCTCAAAAAAATAAACCAAAAGCACAGTAATATTTTCGTGCTGCGCCATAAAAAGAGGTTCGTGATCTGTAAAACGCAAATCCCGTTTAAACCATACGATATTTACTTTTTTTCTGTTCAATTGTCCAGCAGTGATGTGATTTCCTTATTGGGTTTTGCATAACTCAACCGGTCCAGCTGTACGGTTTTATGATAGCTGTCCAGGCCGGAGCAGGTAATGGTATTCGCTTTTTCTAAATTCACAAAACCATCATCGCTCAGGCAGTCTTCGGGAAGAAAGACTTCAACGATTTCACCAATAATCAAAGTGGTATTATTGATTGCAATATCTATTTTGTCTTTAAATTGAATGCCTAGCTGTATGTTGCTTTCCGCTACAAAAGGAGCGAAAAAATCATTTTTATATTCTTTGCTTAGACCCGTTACATCAAATTCAGAAATCTCTGTATCGTATCTCGCCGATGTCTGATGTGCTTGTCTGTAAATATCTTCGTTGATATGGTTTAGCGTATAAAAACCGGTACTGAGAATGTTTCTCATAGAATCACGTTCGGGTGGACTCGGACGAAAAATCATTCCTATAAGTGGGGGATTGGCCCCAATATGAAAAAAGGAACTGAAAACAGACAAGTTGGTGTTTCCCTGTGTATCAGAAGTTCCAACCAATGCCACACTTTTAAAACCGCCCAGACTGTTGATCAGATGCACTACAGTCTGTTTTTCCATTTTTTCCAGATCACTGGTTTTAAAATTTATCTTCTTTTTCATCTGTTTGAAATGGTATTAAAAAGCAGTAGTTCTATGATTGATCAGAATCCATTTTTTATCACTGTTGAGTCTAAAAGTACCCACATGTTCTTTATTCCATTCTTCCGGTCCAATTAGCGAGAGAAAATTAAAACCATTGTTATCTTTATATAAATGATAGATTTCCCCGACAATTGGTTCAAAAGAAAATCTGGCATTGTACAGCAGTTCATTCCACTGAAATTCTTCGATTAAATTTTGATACTGAGCTTTTAATTCATTGAATTTACTTTCGAATTCTTTGTTTACCTTATGGATGCCCATGCTTTTCCAGCCTGCCAAATCATCTGCTTTTATCACCGGTGCACCAACACTGGTAGCATACGGCAACAGGCTTGCATTATAACCATGCTCTTCAGAAAATACGATATTGTCCGGTTTGTCTTTTTTCATTAGCTGCAACTAGTTTTTATCTCTTAGAAATTTTATTATTGGAAATGGCTCTTTGCCTGTTACATTTAAATCGATCCATTTCTTCCGGTCTTCTGGCAGCATGTTTGGTCTTGCAGTTTTCAACCCGCTCGCGCCATAATTTGTAACTGCTGAATTTTAATTCCTTTTTCATCAAAGCTTTGACATCGGCTTCAGCCAGGCCAAATTGAAAATGAATAGCATCAAACGGCGTCCGGTCTTCCCATGCCATTTCTATAATTCTGTCGATCTGAACATCATTCAGGGCGCTATTATCGATTTTTGCAATAATTGACTTCATTATATTTGTTTAACTATTTTTAGATATTGTTAAACAAAAATAAGCATTTTTTATCTTATTAAACGGTTTAAAATTTTAAAATGATATTATTTTTAAATCAGTAAAATATAGTTTGTAATAAATTTATTTATCACAAGGATGCGAAAACGGATGTGCTGATGATTTATAAGATAGATTTTGACTTCTTTATAGCAATTTCTCCAGTTCCTATCAAAATGATAGCAGCTTATCATTTTGATAGGAACACAAGTAGCTGCAAAATGGCTTTGCTTTTTCGTAAGAGGTACATTAACAGGTGATAACGTCCTTCGACAGACAGTTTAAAAAACATTGGTATGTAATTTGAAAAAAGTGTTTTGTATTTCCAATACAGTACTTATTTAATAGTACTGTAAAAAAGGAAATACGCTGCATCTATATGAAGACCCAACAGCCTGTTTTAGATTTTCCAGTCAAAGATTTTTCGCATGATGTCTCATTCTCAGAAAAAAAATGCTTGTCGGGCAACAGTCATGTGGCTGATGAACTGCTTGATTTTACAGTTGAAGTTGCCAGTGCGGACCATACTTTATGGTTAAAGGAAATTTGTGACGTTACTTTATCATCTGCTTTAGCCAGAGGAACAGGTATTTCAGGGCGCGCTCCGGAATCGCTTGAGGAAAAAATGAAAAACGGTGAAGCTGTAATAGCCTTTGCATCAGACGGCAGGTGGGCAGGCTTCTCTTTTATTTCTTCATGGGAAGATGATCGCTACGTTTCTAATTCCGGATTGATAGTAGCTCCTGAATTCAGACATACAGGTCTTGCAAAAAGGATTAAAAGAGAAATTTTTGAATTGAGCCGCAGGAAATATCCCAAGGCAAGTATATTCAGTCTGACTACTGGTCTCGCAGTAATGAAAATGAACCATGAACTGGGTTTTGAACCGGTCACTTATTCAGAACTCACTACGGATGCATTTTTTTGGGAGAACTGCCGTTCCTGCGTAAACTGTCCTATACTGATCAGCAAAGAAAGAAAAAACTGTTTGTGTACAGCAATGCTTTATAATCCCAACCGTCCTGTATAAACTTATTGCATTGTGTCATTAACTGTCTGACTGTCTACAAACTGTTCAAAACTAATAATTTTTCCGGCCTTCAATTTCCAAATGTGGGCGACCCTGGCTTTAAATGGTTTGCCTGTACTTTTGTAAGTACCCGTATAGGTACCAAAAGCAACGACTTTATCATCGCTGGCAACATAATCTTCCGGAGTAAATTTATAGGCAATCCATTCACTTCCTAACCGGCTAAAAACATTTTTGGTTATGTTTTCTAAACCAATATAAGTCCCTGCATAAGGAAAACCTTTGGCTTCTGTCCAGGAAATATCTTCGGCTGCGTATTGCGCCAGATTTTTACCATTTTCTTCAGAAGTTTTTCCTTCGTAGGTGCTTTTTACAATTTCAAGATTGGTCATATTGCTGTTATTTAAAGAACAGCCTGACCCTATAAGGAGAATGGTCAGGCTGATGATGATTTTTAATTTTACCATTTCATTTCTCCCGTGTTTACTTTAGCCCCTATTTGCAAGGCAGTTTCAAAAGTAAGTGTTGGATATTTTGTCTTTATCGCTTTTATTAAAGCTTCCGAAGTTTTGTTGGTTTTTAAAGCCTCTTCATAAAACTGAATATAACCTTTAGTATGTTTTACAGCTGAAATATCAAACGGACTTTGAGAATTGGCGTGAGCAGGAATAACGATTTCCGGATGTAAGGATTCTATTTTGTCCAGAACAGCAATCCATTCTTTACGGGCAGCTGCTGTTTGTGCATCCGCCATCCAGAGGTTAAAAGTTGTTCCAAAAACATTGATACCACCCACAACAGCTTTTACGGAAGGAATCCATACAAAAGTTTTTGAAGGGAATTCCTGTAAGCCTGTAATTTCTAATTTCTGACCTTCAAGATCAATACTGTTTCCTTTTAAAACTTGCGGCAATACGATATTCGAAGTAATGGCAGAACCTAATCGTTCTCCCCAAACGTCTAATTTTTTCTGTGCAGTTGCTTTTATAGACTCGACTGTTGCCGGAGAAGCATAAGCCGTAACTTCAGGAAAATATTTTTTGAATACTTCCAGTCCGAAATAGAAATCAGGATCGGTATGTGAAATATAAATTGCAGTTAGCTTTTTGCCTGATTTTTTAATCATTTCGGCTACCTTTTCAGCATCTTCCAGCGTAAATTGTGCATCAATCAAAACGGCATCCGTTTTTCCGGACACGATTACAGAAGCTACACCAAAACTGTTTTCTGAGGCGTTAAAAACTTCCAGTTTTAAATTGTTGGCTTCAATAGTCCTGAAATTTTGAGCTTGTATTTCCATAGTAGATAAAATTAAAATTGTTAAAAATAGTTTTGAGATAATGTGCTTCATTATTTTGGTTATGTTTTAAATTAACACTGCAAAGATGAAACATGATGCCAGCTCTAAACATTAAACTAGTTTAATAAATAAGGAAAATTTTATTTTCTGAGCGCAATTTTCTTTCTGATATTACTCAGGAAAACATTTGTAATTCCCAGATAAGCGGCAATTTGAATATTGGAAAGGCGCTGTATAAGTTGCGGATATTTGGTTGAGAATTCTAGGTAGCGCTGATCTGCCGTTTTACTCAGATTATCAATCATTCTTCTTTGTAAGGCAACATGCGTCTTTTGGGTCATGATCCTGAAAAGTTTTTCTATTTGCGGGAGATTCGCATAAGCATATTCTTTTTCTTTTTTTGCGATTAAAAGTATTTCACTGTCTTCTAATGCTTCTATGAAAAGTTGTGACGGAGTTTCATTTGTAAAACTGTCAATATCCGTAATCCACCAATTTTCGATGGCAAAATAGAGTATTTGTTCAAAACCATTCTGGTCAATATGATACACACGAAACAAACCTTTCACTACAAAAGCTTCAAATTTACAGACTTCGCCTTCCCGCAATAAAAAACTTTTCTTCTTAATAATCTGATGTTGAAATAAATTGCAAAATGTTCCTATTTCAGGATCTGAAAGTGAAATGTGAGCGGTAATATTTTTTTTGAGAAGTTCAGTCATTAGATGCGGTACTATTTTCTAACGTTTGCCTGATTTAGAAAGACAGGTTGTTGAACCATAAAAGTACTGAAATTTTTAATTGGCTCACTTATCCTCGTCATTTTTAAGTCAGCTAATTAATGCTATTCAAATTGCAGCGATAAAATTTGTTACCAATTTAATCGAAGAAAGAGGTAACAAATATTCCGGATGAATGTTCGATTTTGTAAATGCAAAAACAAAACATTCATCCGGAATATATTTCAAGCTGCCTGAATACAGGAATCGGAGATTTTCCTTTTTGTGAAGGAAACGAATACTATTGCGGTTCCCACTTTTCATTAGCTTACTTTTATTTGTATTTTATATTGATGCTGATAATATCCGATGTCATATTAGTAGTTCTCGTGTAATGACCGTAACGAACCTCTACCGTATTCCAGTGTTTAAGACCAAAGATTCCATTTGGAGGTGTGAATTTCATGCCCATTCCAAAGAAGCTGCTGTCGAACTTAGATAAATCGTAGTTACTGGTATAAAATTCAGCTGCGGCCGTATGTTCACCATAAGGCTTGAAATACTTTGTTCCACTCTGGGTATAATATCTGTAAAATGGACTCAATGAAAAAGCCTGAGTTAACTTCACCGGAATTTCAAGATCAGCAGTATGAGCTTTTAAACTCCAATCGTCTGAATAATAGCGGTAATAAGCACGAATAATCACATTATCTCCTAAAAAATAACTGGCCCTTATTCCCAAAGGAATTTTAAGTCTGGTATCCGGCATTTTTTCCTGATGTACGGAGCCATCTGCAAAATAAACCCTGTGAAAAGGAAGACTGAGATAGCCATTTTGACTGATAACATCACCGACTATCAGTACCTGCAGGTTCTTGTTTATAATCTGCGAATAACTTAAAGTTCCGGCAAAAGTATTTCTGTTGGCACTATCGTAGCCTTCGCTTCCGGGAGCAGGAAGTTCAACAGGCTCAATGAGTTTGAGCTGATCCATAAAGGTTTGAAATTTGGCTGTAAATTCTCCGTTTCTGTCTTTCGTTTTTTGTGAGAAACTAATATTTCCTCCAAAAGACTGGTAATCAAACTCGGTTGATGATGAAACTCCTACAGCAAATGTTCTTCCTTTCTCTTCATTTTCTCTTAAATAAGTTAAGGAAGGATAGAATCTGTTGTCTGAAGAAGAAGCAGATGAATTGGCACTTAAATCGATCATATCTGATGAGGCAGAGGTATAATGATCAATTCCGGCTTCAATATCAAAGGTATGTTTAATTCCTGTTTCGCCGTATTTCACCAGTTTAACATCAATAGTATTCGCGATATCCGTAAGATGTTCGGAACCAATTCCTCCCGTAACGGCTGAATTGTCTCCGTCCTGTTTGTAATAGCTCGAAACTAAATTTACTTCTTCCACCTTTAATTTTTTGCTTTTGTAACTTGTTGAATCAGTAGTGACATTCTGGGCTTTTATCTGAAATAAGGCCAATAAAGCAAATCCTGTTATGAATATTCTTTTCATTTTTTAAGTGTGAAAATTAGTTACAGCCACAGCCACCGCCGCTTTTTCCTGAGTTAGCTCCGGAAGCTCCTTCGCGGTAGGATTGAAAACTGAGTTCCGTTTTTTCTATTTTCCTGTTGGAAAGTACCATTTCAGAATCGTTGATTTTTCCTTTCTGGTATTCCTTTACCGAAGTGCAGGAGGTAAGCAGAAGGACTGTAAAAGCAGCGGTACAGAACAATGCAGGGATTTTTTGCTTTGGCTTTTTCATTTTAAACGGATGTTTTTGGATGTGTAAATTTTATTATTGTCGTCAATTATAATGCAGTATAAATCGGGTATCTGATCTATTAAATACAAACCTGCCCTGATTCCCATAACCGCAATTGGAGTGGCCATTGCATCTGCAAATTCTGCATTGGAAGCGATAATGGTAACACTTTTTATTCCGGTTATCGGCAATCCTGTTTTTGGATCGATAGTATGTGAATATTTTTTATCGTTAATGACAGCAAACTTTTCATAATTTCCCGAAGTTGCCACCGCTTTATTGGATATTTCCATATAAGAAAATGCCGCATTTGGAGCATCGGGATCTGCTACACCAATGGTCCATTTTTTACCGTTTGGCTGTACTCCCCAGGCGCAGAGATCTCCGCTGGCATTGATTATACCACTTTGAATATTATTTTTGATTAAGATTCGTTTCGCCATTTCAGCGGCATATCCTTTTCCGATACCGCCAAAACCAATCCGCATGCCTTTTTCTTTTAAAAATACCGTTGTGTTTTCTTTATTAAGGATAATATTTCGATAATCAATAAGATGTACCATTTTTAAAGCCGTTTCAGCATCAGGCAGTTGGGTCATGAATTTGTCAAAATTCCAAAGACTTTTGTCGATACTTCCGTAGGAAATATCAAAAGCGCCCTGTGTAATTCCTGAAATTCCGATAGCTCTTTCAATGAGATTAAAAACCTCAGGATCTACTTTTACAGGTTCAATACCCGCATTTTCATTGATCAGGTTGGTCTGGCTGTCCTCTTTATAGGTAGTCAGCAGTTTTTCAATTCTTCTGATTTCTTCAATCGCAAGCTCAATATTTTTATTTGCGATGTTCTCATTTTCCGCTACAACTGTAATAGTAAAGTTGTTCCCCATGAGTTTGAGGGATTGTGAATATTTTTGATTTTTCAGTATGTTACTTTTTGCTGTCACAAATTGCTTTTATTTCGGCAGTCCATTCATCCGGAGTAGTTTCCGGTTTTCCATGCCAGGTTTTAAGAACTTTTCCATCGGCATCAAGAAGCAGGGTAAGAGGGAAGCTTCCTTCTTTATTGTAAATTTCTGCTAAGTCTTCATTCCGTTTAACCTGTTCAGCGGTGCCGATATTTTTCTTTTTTCTCGGAAAATCAGCATTTACGAGCACCAAATTTTCATTAGCCATTTCTGTAAAAACGGGACTTTCAAGATAGTCCCGACGCAGTACGATACAGGGACCGCACCAGTCCGATCCGGAGAAGTTCAGCAATATTAATTCGTGCTTTTCCTTCGCGATTTTTTTGGCATTGTTAAAATCAGGTTCCCAATTTATCGGGAGCACGGTTACTAATAAAAACAAGGTAATTAATTTCATTTTGCAGTTTGTTTTTAGACACTTACGAAATAACGACTTGTTACGGATTTTATTTTTTTTAATTGCTTAAGATTCGATTAATTTTTGATCTGATAAAAGAACTATTACTTTTAAGTGGTCTGTACCCCAAAAAGATAACCAACGAGTGCAGACATTTCCATGGCAAAAGTGCCCCAGATGCAGATACGTAAAACAGCTTTCAGAGTATGCGACCCGCCTGCTTTCGCAGCCAGTATTCCCGATAATGCTAAAAAAGAGAATCGAAAATCCGTATTGATACACCACCATTTCTTTTAAAGGAGCGAAAATAGCTACCAACAAAGGCAGTAAAGTTTAAAATTTATAACAGACGAAGTGAAAAAAAGTAGAATGATTCTAAATGTACAGGGGGTAGTTTTACAGTCTTTTTCAGCATTGTAAAAAGTAGCGGCACAATAGATTATCGCTTCTCAGGATTTGGATTTAAATTTAGAAAATCCTCTTTTAACGACATGCTGATCGTTTGGGACTGATGATCGTTATCCAAATTACAATTGACCGTAGTTTAAATTTAGTACTGGCTTAAATTGAAATATATTAAACTAGCAAAAAAAAAGGATTACTGCAAATGCCAGCTGCTTTAGATAGGGTTGTTTGTATGTTTTAAAGGCAATGTTACTATAAATTCAGCCCCATTATCTTTTTCGCCAATAGCAGTAATTGTTCCATTGTGTCTTTTTACGATTTTTCTGCAAAGAGCAAGACCGAGGCCATTTCCTTCATACTGATCTTTGGAATGCAGTCTTTCAAAAGCATTGAAAATCCTTTCATTAAAAGCCGGATCAAGTCCGATACCGTTATCCTTGATGGTGATTTTTACGAAATCAACGCCATTGATTTTTTCGTCGGAACAGCTGATAATTACTCTGGGCGGCATATCTGCTTTTGAGAATTTCAGTGCATTCTGAATCAGGTTATAAAAAAGCTGGTTGATTAAAATGGGCGCACCTTCCATTTCAGGAAGATCACAAGTGGTTAAGATCGCACCTTTTTCTTTTATAATAAGCTCGAGGTCTGTTTTAATATTTTCAATAATTTCATTGAGATCTATTTTTTCAAAAGGCTGGATTGTTTTGTCCAGGGTAGAATAAGCTAATATGCCTTCTATAATATTTTCCATCCTGTTTGCAGACTGGTCAATTTTATGAATATACTTTCTTGAATTTTTGTAAAACCCGGCTTTCTTTTCATTATTTAAAAGGGTATTGAAAATTTTAATTTTTCGAACAGGTTCCCTTAAATCATGGCTTACAATACCTGCAAAATGAAGAAGATCATTATTGGAACGTTGTAGTTCTTCGGTATGATTGTCAACCTTTCTTTTTAACTCTTCTTCAAATGCTCTCTGCTTCTGAATATCCTGAATGATGCCTATAATAGTTTTTGGAGTACCATTTTCATCCTTTATAATTTTACCATTAATTTTTGTCCATTTTACAGATTGATCCTCGTTGAGGATTCTGCTCTCATAGCTTATTTTTCCTGTAATCAGGGCTTCTTCATGCGCTTTTTCGCGTACAGCCAGATCATCCGGATGCAGTTTGGCAATCAGTTCTTCATTGGTTATCTCCCCGTCAACAGACCAAATGGAGTTGAAATTTCCGGAGGTTTTTATTTCTTTTGTTGCCAGGTCTATTTCGTAGGTTCCCATACCGGAGGCATCTATTGCCATAGTAAGTTTTTCATTTGAACTTTGTAGCTGCTCTTTGGCCTGATGTAAATCGGTGACATCAGCTCCTGTATTAAGTATACCGTATACATTTCCCTTTTCATCAAAAAGGGGAATAAAACTGTAGTTGAAATAATGATCGGTCATTACACCGTCGATAACCAAATCTACTTTTTTATCTTTGGCATGAAAAGGAATTCCGGTTTTGTATACAGTCAGTGCCTCATCAAAAATTTGCTGATCCAGAATTTCCGGAAGAACGTCAAGGTAATTTTTTCCAATTACCTGATCTCCTTTTCCCCATGTCTTAATCATGGCAGGATTTGCAATCTCGATTTTTAAATTATCTCCCACGTATACTCCAACAGGCAGGGAAAGAGAGTCTACTATATCATTCAAAAGCCTCGGGTTTTGGTACATAGTGATTTTTTGTTTTTATCAGCGAATCTAATTAATTCTTTTTTGTAATTCTTTACATTACTTTAGTTAACTGTTTCACAATTTCAACTAAAGTATAATTGCCAGTGCTTTTTGTTTGTCTTTCTATTTTAGTATTGAAAGTAGACCATTGAAATGAATACTCACAACAATCTTATAAAGTATAGCAACAGCTAATTTAAATAAAAAAGATTTTTATTTTGTTTAACTTTACGTAAAAATGTTTAAACATTCATTACCTTTAACATTTAAGGTACTCATAAGCTAAAATTGAATCAGATTGTAGTAAAAATTAGTAATGAATATCTGGTATTCATTGTGGTGGCAAGAATACCTCACTTACATCAGCCTGACCTATCATCAACTCAAATAGATAAAAAATGAATAAAATTGTAATTATCGGTGGAAGCAAAGGAATCGGCAGCGCTGTCTTACTGCAGCAGCTGGAGCATCATTTTGTTTATAATATCAGCAGGACAGTACCGGATATCGAACATCCTAATCTCGTTCATTTTCATGCTGATGTGCTTCAGGATGCACTGCCAGAAATTGAAAGTATAGATACGCTCATCTATTGTCCGGGTTCTATTACTCTAAAACCGATTTTAAGTTTGAGCATTGACGATTTCAGGAATGATTTTGAGATCAATGTGATTGGGGCGGTAAAAGCCATTCAGCACTATCTTCCCGCCTTAAAAAAATCAGAAAATCCGTCAATTGTTTTATTCAGTACAGTTGCCGCAAAACTGGGAATGCCTTTTCATGCCAGTATTGCTGCGGCAAAGGCGGGGGTAGAGGGACTGGTAAAATCACTTGGTGCAGAATTAGCTCCCGTAGTGCGCATCAATGCCATTGCACCGACTATTACGGAAACTTCGTTGTCGGCTTCTATTTTACGAAATGACCGTATGAAAGAAAATATGATTGAGCGCCATCCGATGAAAAGCTATTTGAAACCGCAGGAAGTGGCTCAAATGGTAAATTACCTGATTTCAAAAGATGCCGGATCAATATCAGGCCAGGTTTTTCAAATGGATTATGGATTAGTTACCTTTAGACTTTAACAACACGAAATATGAAAATTCTTTTAACAGGCGCAACAGGTTACATCGGCAAGAGACTTTTACCTTTGTTACTGGATAAAGGGCACGAAGTAATTTGCTGTGTAAGAGATAAAAACAGGTTTTATTATCCGGAAGAATTTTCAAAAAATGTAAAAGTCATTGAAGTTGATTTTCTGGATCCGCAAAGTCTGGAAAACATTCCGGATGATATCGATGCGGCTTACTATTTAATTCATTCCATGTCGGGTTCCGCTGCCAATTACGATGAACTCGAAAGTATTTCCGCCAACTATTTTATTGAAAAATTAAATAAAACTACGGCTAAGCAGATTATTTACCTCAGCGGAATTGTTAACGATAAATCGTTGTCTAAACATTTATCTTCAAGAAAAGCTGTCGAGCAAATTTTACAAACGGGAATAATGGCCAGCACGACCCTCAGAGCCGGAATTATTGTGGGCTCGGGAAGCGCATCATTTGAAATTATACGCGATTTGGTAAATAAGCTCCCGGTTATGATTACGCCAAAATGGCTCAATACCAAATGTCAGCCGATTGCTATTACTGATGTTTTGGAATTCTTACTCCGATCGCTGCTAAATCCAGCAACCTATGATCAGAGTTTTGATGTTGGAGGTCCGGACATCCTTACCTATAAAGAAATGTTACTGGAGTTTGCAAAGGCAAAAAAACTTAAAAGATACATCTATACGGTACCGGTGATGACTCCGAAATTATCCTCTTACTGGCTCTATTTTGTAACCTCAACCTCCTTTAAACTTGCGTCGGCTCTGGTAAGCAGTATGAAAGTGGAAGTAATATGCAGTGACAACCGAATCAATGACTTGCTGGGAGTAAAACCTATGACTTACAAGCAGGCACTTGAAAGAGCTTTGATAAAAATTAACGAAGATGCGATAATTTCAAGTTGGAAAGATTCCATGGTAAGCGGACAATTTAAAGGAAATGTCGCCAGCTATCTCAAAGTTCCCAAAAAGGACTGTTTTATTGATCGAAGAAAAAGGGAAATCATAGACAGGGATTATACCATTTCGAAGATCTGGTCTATTGGCGGAGAAACAGGATGGTACTATGCAGACTGGCTCTGGGATCTGCGTGGCTTTATTGATAAGATTTTCGGAGGTGTCGGCGCCAGAAGGGGAAGAACGCATAAAAATGAAATACATGCCGGGGATGCACTCGATTTTTGGCGGGTCGTATACGCCAATAAAAAGGAAGGAAAACTGATCCTGTATGCCGAAATGAGACTGCCTGGTGAAGCATGGCTTGAGTTTAAAATTATCAATTCAACCTTATATCAGGCCGCTACCTTTAAACCGAGAGGCATAATGGGCAAGTTGTACTGGTACTCGGTACTTCCGTTTCATGGCTTTATTTTTAATGGAATGATAAAAAAGCTAATTCGATAACTTCCGGATTATATCATGCTGTGCTGCTCAAAATGTCTCAATTTCCAGATCGGAACGAAAAATTAGAGATTAAATGGAAAACCCGCCAATACTTTACGTATAACTTTGTTGTTGATTTGATTGTTAATAAATAGTTCCTGAAAGCGTGTTAAAGTGATTTTTTCAACTTATAAATTATCTAATTTTATAAAGTAAGGAATGAAGATTAATTTTAAATAATTAAAAATGGAAAAAGCGATAAAACTACAGGTTCGTAAGGAGTTAAACAGTCAACAGCAATTCGATATTATTAAATTAAAAGGGAGCTTAATTTCCAATGGGTACACGGAGATCATTCATATTGACGATCAGGATGAAGAATTTCATATCAATTATTTTGAGACAGCACCTGAAAATACAAGTGAAGTTCAGGATTTCATCAAAGCATTTATCCATAAGGCCGAACTTACAGATAAGTATTTTTAAATAAGAATAGTGAACACATTACCACCAGTAATTTTTGCTGTTGGAACGATTTGATTTTGCTCAGCGGCAGAACAAAAAATCAAGCGTGAAATAGCTGTTTCTTAAGTTCCTGATTTGAGGATTGTAATTCCTGGCCAACAAAACTAAGCCGCTTCAAATGGAAAATGTATAGTATTGATCTTCTTAAAACTGTTGCTTCAAAAACGGGCATAATTCAAAAGCAATTTTTTTACTAATGCAAAAAAGCCGATGCGTTTCTCATCGACTTCATAAACATATGCGCATTCGGTTTTACCTCATCATTAGAAAAGTTCCGGGATCTTCTTCATTCTCATCATCCATTTCTTCCCAGTCATTCTCATCATACTCCGATTCCAGATCATCCTCAAGGTCTTCTTCCAGCTCTCCAGGTTCTAAGTTGTAGTGGTTGCTGGCGGTCAGGGGAGGAACAAAACCGCTCTCGAGATAATCATCATAATTCAATAACAGTTGTTCTTCATAGGATGTCATATCACTTGCAGAATCCTCGTACGTATAAATGTAATTTTGGGATTTCATATAAATCAGTTTAAATTAATAGCTTATCATTCACCTAATTTGGTCCATTTAGATTATTTTAAAGGTACCGTTTCTGTTGCAGCAGATTTTATATAATTTTCAGGAAGGATTGCTAAATTTTCATCTGCTTTACAATTTTTAAAAATAGTTTTCCAATTTATTTCTAATCCTAAAATGAAAACCTCCGTAACGGTTATTACAGAGGTTTTTTCCTGTTTTGAAGCTGTTTAATCTATTTTCAGACTGTCATCACTAAAAGTTTCAGGATCAGGTTCACGGTCATTTTCATCATAATCTTCTACAAGATCATCGTCGAGATCATCGGCATCAGTTTCATCTTCCTCCAAATCATCTTCTTCCAGCTCGCTGTCATCAAAATCCTCTTCGGTATTTTCCTCATCATCTCTTTCCAGCGCGTTAGAGAGTTCATTATCAGGATAATCACCGCCTTTGGCATCCTGATTAGAATCTAAAAATTGCTCCTCCCGTGTATCTTCGTCACCAAGTTTCTCCTGTTCGTATTGCTTGGTATAGCTTTGATTGTCTTCGGTAGAATTATGTTCGTTCGGATCATAATTTCTGTTGTTATCTGTAATCATCGTATTTGTATTTAAGTGATAAGAAATCTTAACTGTTGGTTGCGGCACTTCCGGTGCTTCCGGCGCCGCCTGAATTGTTATTTCCTTCTTCTTTTTCTTCTTCATAACGATCCGGATCTGTGCCGTCCTCGTCACTTCCATCTTCCCAGTCACCAGTGTTAACATGTTCATTCTGATTTTTATCGTCTGCCATAGTGTTCAGCTGAGCATGATACGGGCATTTTTGAAGATCTTCGCTATTGTAATTATTTACATTTTCCATGACTATATTTTTTTAGATTTTTAATATCCTAAAATTAAAGCATGTCTGCAGGTTTAGACTTACAGGAAAAATTGAATTTGTTGTTGAATTAACATGTAAATCTGGTGGCATCAGAGAAAATTCATTTTGTACTGTAACAAATAAAAAATAAAAATAATTTTGTTTCAGTTTTCGGAACAAATTGAAAATAAAAAATAATTTGTTTCAATACTAAAAATCAAAAAATATAATGTGCCTTTGGCCGCTATACTAAAATGTCTTAAATACTTGCTTTCCTACTCTTTTAGGAGTTGGTAAATTTTAAGTTTAAATGCATTATTCCGTTTGCATTTTTTATAAATTCAAAAATTCGCTGGATTAATTTGTATATATTTGTTTACATAATTATACACAAAATATCACAACAAATGCAAAATAACATTCTGGGAAGCTTGAAAGAGCATGAAAACAAATTATTGGCTACATGGTCGCAACTTCTTATAGAAAACGGTTCAACTGATGGTACCACGGAGGAGGAGGAATCAAAAGAATTTACAGCGCTTTTACTTGATGCTTTACAGCATTCAAATGGAAATAACGATTCGGAGGAATTTGAAAAAGTTCATGATTTACTTATCGGAATTTCAAGTTCAAGAGGAAGACGCGGTTTTTCACCTCGTGAGAATGCCCAGTATTTAATTACCTTCAAGGAGGCTGCCTCAAAAATTCTTTCAGACATTGAACCGGATGCTGCTACATTGTACCACGCTAATTTACAGTTGAGTACTATTTTGGACAATATGACCATTCTGACATTCGAATCGTATATGAGAGGACGTGAAGATGTTATTTCAAGACAAATAGACGAGATCAGCGAAATTTCAACTCCGGTTATACGGGTTTGGGATGGTGTTGTAGCTTTGCCTATCATTGGAACATTAGATAGTTCAAGAACACAGGTTGTAATGGAAAATCTTTTGCAGCAGATAGTAGATACGGGAAGTTCTATAGCGATACTTGATATCTCGGGTGTACCTGCAGTAGATTCACTGGTAGCGCAACATTTGATAAAGACTGTAAGTGCAACGAGATTAATGGGTGCAGAATGTATCATTAGTGGTATCCGACCAGAGATTGCCCAGACAGTAGTACATTTAGGAATAGATCTTACAGGTATCATTACTAAAACTTCACTCGCAAGTGCACTTCAAACGGCTTTTGATATGCTTAAGCTTACCGTGGTAAAAAGAAAATAATAGCATAACTAAATTTTACTATGGAAAGAATTCCTATACTTAAGATGGGGGATTTTCTGCTGGTTACCATACAGGTTGACCTGTACGACCAATTGGCAGAAAACCTGGAGTCTGATTTGATTAATACTATAAATAAGCATAGCTCTAAAGGTGTTTTGATTGATATATCAGCGGTTTCTATCATTGATTCTTTCATGGGAAGAATCCTCGGAAATATAGCGGTTATGTCAAAAATTATGGATGCCCAGACAGTGGTAGTGGGCATGCAGCCTGCAGTTGCCATTACACTTGTTGAACTCGGATTGTCTTTGAATGGTGTTATCAGTGCCTTAAATGTTGAAAAAGGTATGGATCTGCTTCGCGCGAAAATGTACAATGGCGATAAAGAGGAGCAAGTATATGACGACGACGAACAATAAAGAAGAGCTTTTAATCATAAAAGAGCAGGATGTAGTTCCGTTGCGCAATCGTGTAAAGGACTATGGCGTAAAACTTGGAATGAGTATTTTGAATCAGACCAAATTAATTACAGCCACCAGTGAGCTTGTGCGAAACCTTTTAAAATATGGAGGAGGCGGTAAAGTGATTATTGAGTCAGTGAGCAATGGACGCGATAATGGCGTACGCGTTACTTTTATTGACAACGGCCCCGGAATAAAAGATATTGCACTGGCCATGCAGGACGGATACAGTACCGGAAAAAGTCTGGGTCTGGGCCTGCCCGGAACAAAACGACTGGTGAACGAATTTGATATACAAACAGAATTAGGAAGCGGCACTACCGTAACTATAATAAAGTGGAAAAATGGATAATACTTTTTCCGTTTACAAAATTGACGATAGAAGCTTAATTGCTTTTATAAAAAGAGAGATACATAATTTAGCCTTACAACTGGGCTTTTCCCCTCACAGGGCTGCTGAAACTGACATCATTGTTGCAGAATTGACTTCTAATCTTATTAAATATGCCAGTGGAGGAGAATTACTCTACAGGGCACATTTCAACGATGATCATAATGAAATAGAGATTTACTGTCTGGATAAAGGACAAGGAATTGAAAACACGGCAAAAATCATGAATGATGGCTATTCTACTTCCAATACACTTGGACAAGGACTGGGTGCCATAAAAAGATTAAGCAATGATTTTCAGATTTATTCCATAAAAGGATGGGGTACTGTTCAGTATATCAAGATTTGTGATAAGTCTGATTTTTTAATTCCGCTTCCAACAAACGAACTGAATTTCTCCGCTTTGAGTGTCAATTATCCAGGAGAAAAAGTCTGTGGTGACGGATATTACGTTAAGCAGACAAAACGGGGTTTTCAAATTTTCGTAGGGGACGGATTGGGTCATGGCGTGCATGCACAAGAAGCTGTTCAGCAGGCTATCAAAGTTTTTAAACAATCCGGAGATAGTGATCCGTGTGCCATTTTAAGGGATATCCATGATCAGGTTAAAAAGACGAGGGGCTTAGTAGGTACTATTGCCAGTGTCGATTATAAATCAGAGCATTGGTCTCTTTGCGGTATCGGAAATATCAATACCCGTATTCATAACGGTCTGGAGAATAAAACCTATACGCCCTATAATGGTATTATAGGTCATAATATTCCCCGTACCTTAAACAACACTCTGGTTCCTTATCAAAAGCATCAGATTATAGTTATGCACAGCGATGGATTGGGTACGCGATGGAATCTCAATGACTTAACATCAATCATCAAGCAAAATCCGAGCGTGATTGCCGCTACGCTGTACAAAGACAATGTAAGGGGAACTGATGATGCAACAGTTCTGGTTGGCAAAATAATTTAGGGTTATGAAGGAAATTTTAAAAATAAATCTTGACAATGAGATGGACCTGATACTGGCCCATAAGCGCTCGATGAAAATTGGTGAAATGTGCGGTATGCCAGTATCAGCGCAAACCAGATTTTCAACAGCGTTGTCTGAAGTGGCAAGATGTTCCATCTCCAATGGCAAAAATTCGCTGTTGGTGATTGGTATTAATGTGATCAGATCCAATCAGAAAGAAATCCTGGCGGTATTAACAGACAGTGTTGATCTGCAAAAGAGCAATCCGGAGGCTTATAAATATGCTTCAAAGATTTCCGGCAATCTGGAATATGAGTATGCTGACAACCAGTATATAACCAAATTAAGTCAGGTCATAACAGCTCCGGGACTTCTTTCAGATGTGAAAATAAAAAGTCTGGTGGATTACTTCAAGTATGAACCGGCTTTGTCTCCCTATGATGAGATCCGAAAGAAGAATATAGAGCTTATAGCCCTTTCAGAGAAGCTGGCGGAAAGTGAGAACCGTTACCGGAAATTAGCCGATACAATTCCGGTTTTAATCTGTGTGGTTAATGAACGAAACCAGGTGCTTCTTTCCAATACCTCCCTACAAGAATACCTGCACGCACCGCTGACCGTTTTTGATAAGAAAACCATAAGTAGTTTTATCCATTCCGGAGATGTGCAGGATCTGTTTGAAGGCTGGTCCAAAGCCAGGAAGGACGGACTTGATTTTTTTGCAGAAATCAGAATTAAAAAAGATTCTTCGTATATCTGGCATGTTGTATCGATAGTACTGAATAAAGCGGAAGACGGAACATTTAGCAGCTGGCTGATTTCTTTTGTTAATATCAATGCACAAAAAATGGTTGCTGAAGCCCTAAAGGACAACTCGGAGCTGAAAGAGATTCAGCTTGAACTCGAAAGTGCCAATTCAAAATTAAAATTCAAAAATAAAGAACTGGAGCAATTTGCCTTTGTGGCGAGTCATGATTTGCAGGAACCGCTGCGTAAAATCAGGATTATGCTTTCCCGTGCTGCAGAGCACCTGACAGAGGAGCAAAAATCACTGTATTACTTTGACAAGATTACAATGGCGGCAGCCCGACTGTCTAATTTAATTTCAGATGTATTAAATTATTCGAGGATAAATAACAATGATAAATCTCCGCTAAAAGTGAACCTTAATAAAATTATTTCGGAAACACTGGATGATTTAAGCATGGTAATCGAAGAAAAGAATGCGGTATTGCATATAGACACAATGCCCCTGGTAGAGGGAGTGGATTCTCAGCTTCGTCAGCTATTTTACAACCTGATTAATAATGCCTTGAAATTCAACACTTCGCAGCCCACTGTAACTATTACCGCTGCGGTAATGTCCGCTGCAGATTCAGATACTGTAGATATCGCGGCTCCAACAGGAAGCTACGATGTCATATCAATTGCAGATAATGGCATAGGAATGGACAGTGAGTATTCAGGTCGTATATTTGACATGTTCCAACGGTTACATGAAAGGGACCAGTATGGTGGTAACGGTATTGGACTTGCTTTATGCAGGCGTATTATAGAAAATCATAACGGAGTGCTTAATTTTACCAGTAAACCGCAGGAGGGAACCACTTTTTGGATCTACCTGCCCAGGAATTAAAATTCATAATACTATTTTTTAGCTGCAGTAAAATATAAGTGTATTCGCAAACTCCTTCTTCTGATTTTTTCAAATTCAACTTTATTTTGCGTAGTAAGTAGCAGTTTTCATATTACACAAAAATTTAAAATAATCTTAACAATACTAAGTTTCTGGAATTTAAATAAAAATTAAACCTGACAGGTTTTAAAACCTGTCAGGTTTAATTTTTTGTAGTGTCTTTAGAGGTTTAGCTACTATTTTATTATCCACTGTTTCTTTCCATATTTTTTTGGAAATTACCAAAGCATCAAATACAGAGATATAAAATTCCTTTTTATATATTTGAATATCTGTAGATCATATGAAATTAAATAAAGCATGATAAATTTTCCGACTTTAATGGGTTTTACAAGCGGTACTGCTTTTTTATCAGGATGCTTGCTTTTAGCAAAAGCCCGGAAAGTCAATTTACGGGCTAATATTTGTTTGGGATTATTTATGATTACGCTTTGCTTAGCGATTCTCGAAATACCTTTATTTGCGCAAAATTTCCACTTAACGAATCCGTTATTATTTGAAATCATTGGATTATTGCGTTTTCTGACAGCACCCTTACTTTACTTTAGCGTAGTGTACTTTACCTCTTTTGAAAAAAAAACGGAAAGGAAAGATTTGTTGCATTTACTGCCTTTCCTAATTTTTCTTATTTTCAGAATTCCGTTTTTTATCACCGGAAAAAATATAGATTTTAGCTATCAAACCGGCAGAATTGTATTTTTTATACTTCAGATTGCTTTACCCGTACAGACTGCCGTTTATTGGTGTTTGTCGTTTATAAAATTGCAAAAACATATCAAAAATGTAAAACAGTTTTCATCTCTTCTGGACAAAGTAAATCTGAACTGGCTGAAGTCTTATTTATTAATTGTACTGATTATCATGATAGTCTGGCTTAATCTGGTGTTTTTTAATTTAAAAGCTTTAATCAACTATACGCCTCTGGTATATGTACTGAGCATTTTTTTTCTGTCTTTTTTTTCCTTAAGACAAGAAGAAGTTTTTAGTTACAGCAAGATTGAATTAAAAGAGTTGGCAACTATTGAAGAGTATAAAAAAGACAGCCCTAAAAGAGTTGCCGGTGCCCGATTGACTGAACTGGAAGCCAGACTGAAGAGTCTTATGGAGATTGAAAAAGTTTATCTTGAAAACGATTTAAGCCTTCCGAAACTTGCCGGGATGCTGCAGGCGAGCTGCAATGAAACTTCTTTTCTGATCAACGAAAGGAATCAGGATAACTTTTATAATTTTATAAATAAATATAGAATTGAAGAAGCAAAAAAACTTTTATTGTCCGATAGCTGTAACCACTTAAACATTGTCGGGATTGCTTTTGAATCTGGTTTTAATTCCAAAACTACTTTTAATACCACATTCAAAAAAAGCACAGGATATTCGCCAACTGCGTTTATAAAAGCCAGTAAAACGGGTTAATCAAAGAAATTTAAAATAGGTTCGAAAGGGTACATCGGAACAATTCATAAAGGATTACTATTCAAATTTGCGGGATATTAATTCAAAATCGAAAAACCATGTCAGAATCATTTTCCTTAGCGTTTTCAAATTCATTATTTAAAAAAAGCATCACTTCCTTCATCTTCGGGCTTGAGTTTTCGGCCGTAATGTTACTTCTGGGTAATGGAGGTAATGTTCCGTGGCTCCCTCCGGTGTTGGTGTTTTCTGTTATCGGATTTTTTTTAGTAAGCAGCCTATTGTTTCCGTTTATCTGGCATTTTTTAGAACGAAGGCAAAAAATTAATTCTGAAAAAATATTCGGCTTTCTTTACGGGGGGATTCGTTATTGTACAGCTTTCAATTTAGCTGGTTTTGGCTGGAAAAAGTACTATGGTCTTCAATTTGTCGTGCCGGAAGAAGTTTCCAACAGGGCTATGAACCAGCAGACAGGCGAGTGGCTTACCTGGTTTTATTTTGGATATTCGCATACGTACGGAATCTTAATAGCCTCCATTCAAATAATAGGCAGCACTTTACTCTTATTTAGGAAAACACTGCTTTTTGGAGCATTAATTTTGTTTACCTTACTCTTAAATCTTACGCTGATTAATATTTTTTATGAGATGAATGCCGGTGCACTGCTTCAATCTATACTCTTGACCATCGGTGTTTTATTTTTGATCCTGCCTGATTACAAAAAGCTTATTGCTTTCTTTTTTGAAACAAAAACATTGCTGCCATCTTTCCATTTTAACAGACTTGTAAAAAATGCCATTCGCATTTCGGTTCTGGTATTATCATTAGCTTTTACGATTTACCTAAAGTCATTAATTAGATAAAGAGCTCGTGATTTCAAACATCTTTTTTAAATCCCATTTCTAACGAGATGGGATTTTAATTTTTGGGCCCTGGAGGAACAAATTTTAAACCATTTTCAGCCCTGTAACTATTAAAGTGCATTTTATAGCTGTAATTCATTTCAAAAAATCAAATGTTATTCGGAACAATTAAAAGTTTCAATTCATTATTATATCTTAGCATCTATAATTATGGATACAACTTTAGAAATACTTGGCGCTATCTTCGGTTTTTTGGCCGTTTACTTTACAATCAGACAAAATATCTGGTGTTGGTTTTTTGGCTTAATTCAGGTGATTATATATTGCTTTGTTTTCTACACCTCAAAATTGTATTCAGATATGATCCTGCATATTATTTATATAGTGCTGCAGGTATTCGGATGGTACAGCTGGAAGTATGGCGGTTCCGATAAAGGAACATTACGCGTAAACCTGATTACGAACAGTACTTTCTGGATTGGTTTAACAGTTGTACTAACGCTGCTTGTAGGCTATATTATGCAAACCAGAACCGATGCCGCTTGTCCCTATCTGGATGCTTTTATAATGGTGGCAAGCCTGGTTGCCCAGTACCTGATGATAAAAAAAGTATTGGAGTCCTGGTTATTCTGGATTGCAGTTGATGTGGTTGCTATTGGCGTATATGGTTATAAAGCTTTATATTTTACAACAGTATTGTATGTGCTTTTTCTGATTATGGCTATAGTGGGTTACTTCGAATGGAAAAAAGCACATACAGAAGAATTTATTTATGACAGACAAACATAAAGTTGGGTTAACACTGGGCAAGTTTGCACCTTTTCATAAAGGGCATCAGTTCCTGATAGAAACAGCAATTAGTGAGGTTGATGAATTAATAGTACTCATTTATGATGATCCTGTACTAAATATTCCACTGGCAACCAGAGCAGGCTGGATACGGGAAATATATCCGGAAATTTTGGTCATTGAAGGGGTAAATTCGCCCAATGATACAGGTTATACGGCTGAGATTATGAAAATTCAGGAAGACTATGTCTTATCCATTTTAGGCAATCGTACCATCTCCCATTTTTATTCGAGTGAGCCTTATGGTGAACATATGAGTATTGCGCTGAAAGCCCTAAACAGGCAGGTTGATGTGAGTCGCAATACCATTCCTGTATCAGCGACAAAAATAAGAGAGAATCCCTATCAATACAAAGACTTTGTTCATCCTAAAGTTTACAAAGATTTAATTACGAAAGTAGTATTGCTGGGTGCCCCGTCAACGGGTAAAACAACTTTGACCGAACAATTAGCCGTTCACTTTAATACCCAATGGATGCCTGAATATGGTAGGGAATACTGGGAAAAGCATCAAATAAATAAAAGACTGACTTTAGAAGATCTTCTAAAAATAGCCGAAATCCATATAGGGAAAGAAGATGCTTTGGTGTTGCAATCCAATAGTTTTTTATTCTCTGATACCAATGCTATTACGACCTATTTATTTTCACTGGATTATCATGGAAGTACTCTTCCGGAACTGGAAAATTTAGCAAAAGCGGCAGAAAGCAGGCACGATATTATCTTTGTATGTGATACCGATATTCCTTATGATGATACCTGGGACAGATCCGGAGAGGTGAAAAGAGAAGTATTTCAAAAAATAATAATCGAAGATTTAAAAGCCAGAAATCTTAAATATCATATGCTCAAAGGTACTGTTGCAGAAAGAATTGAGCAGGTGTCAAAAGTATTGTCTGCTGCAGAAAACAGTAAATTTTAAATAACCCGGAAACAAAATATAGCATGTCTGATCTGATCAATAAAACAATGGGATTTTTTAAGAAAGTCCCTGAATCGCCTACGAATCCGCAAGATGCCTCAAAAGACAACAAATTTCAGATAGAAGATCTTTATTCAGGCGATATTCCTCAAAATGAATCCAATAATTCCATTACTTTAGATGAAAAATTGCGTCAGGCGTATTTCTGGATCACTAATATTGCCATTATCAGCCCGTATTATGATATAGAATTCAATGATGGCGATCCTAAAAAGTTTTTGTTTGGAGACAGTAAAGTGCCGGTTTACCTGCCAACCGACCAAAGTTATTCCAGTTTTGTATTAATGCCTTTACTGAATCTGGCTGCCAGGGGTAAATGCCTCATTGTGGGTGGACCCGGTCGTGGAAAAACAGCTACTTCGGTTTTGATGGGTTTGTTGGCGGGCTACGATAAAAAGGATGTCATGCGTGCCATTCAGCACGGTCAGCCTCAAATGACGATTTCAGATTTATTAGGGCATCCGTTACCTTCAGATATGGTAAAGGCCGAAAAGACTTCGGATATTAGAATTGCGTGGCGAAAATGGCTCGGCATGCGCGTGAAAATTATTGATGAATACAATCGAATTCCAACCCGGACACAATCTGCTTTACTAACCGTACTGGCCGATAACTATGCTGAAATTTTCGATCAGATTTATGAATGTCCCGAAGGCGCCTGGTATCTGACGGCGAATGATGATGCCGGCGGCGGAACCTATCAGGTTATTGAAGCCTTAAAAGACAGGATTGATATCGTGATCAGGGCCATGCATTTTAATACACGGTTTATTGACGATTTATTGCAGCGTATTGAACTTAATTTTAAGCCGGAAGCGATCATTCCCGAAGAAATTATTTTTACGGAAGAGGAACTGGATACCATAAACAAACAGATTAGAGGTGTACAAATAGAACCCGAATTACGGAAACGTATCGAGTTTTTCTGCCGCCAGTTTGAATTTTTTGAACCTGCTTCCAATCGATTGGAATACATGACCAAAGACACGGCAAAATTGTCAGGTATGGACATGCGTTCGCTTTTTAGAAAAGAAACCGGAAAGGATCAGATTAAAGATTTAGGTTCACAGGCGAAAAATGGTTTGTCCGTTCGAAAAATCATGACTTTATTGATGTTCTCCAAAGCTTTGGCCTATTTCAGGGGGAATAAAAAAGTAGAACTGGAAGATATCAGACAGGTTTTACCATTCGTTTTGCACGATAGCCTGACACCACATCTAGAATCGCCCTTTTTTGACCAGGCAGGGAATGAAGTTTACAGAGTAGATCGAATCGTATGGCTGCGAAATTTATTCGATTTGTCCTGCGATGAATATGTGAGTCAGGATTTAGACAGAAATGATCCGGTGGATACCTTTGAAGCCGAATTTAAAAAAGGACTCGAAAATATATCTTCAAAAGAAATTGACAATCGCCTTTTAAATATCGAAAAGCAATTGCAGAGATGGTCGGAAGAGAAAAAGTTGTACGGGTACAGGGCAGATGATATTTTAAAATTAAAATACCTGCACCAGCGTTACACCAATTATAAAAGATGGCTGCAATGGAAAAAATAAGCTTTCCGGAACTCATATCAGAATTAAGCGATAACAGCGTGTTGTACAATCAATGGTACAGGGAAAGCGAAATGAAGTACGGCAATTTGCCAGCTCCACTTATTGCCGGCTGGATGACAGAAGTGGTTGAACCCATAGTAAAAGCAGCAGTTACCATTAATTCAGCCTCAGAAAAGATTCATGAAGTTGTAAAAGCGCTGTATCTGGAATCTTTAAAATTAATCGGAAGCGGGTTGCTCCTCCGTTATAGAGATGAATATAAAGAGGCGTGGCTATTACTGGCAGAAATGCCTAACCTGACAGTGAAATTCCCAACAAAAATGATTTCATTACTGAATGATGTACTGGTAAACCTCCATAGGTATGCGCCGGAGAAAAGCATAGCGTGGTGTACACTTATCGGCACCAGCAGTTCTGAAATTAAAACAATAGAAGATTTTAAAATTGTGGGACGTATTTATGCCTGGAACTGCGGTTTGGCCCATTTAAGAACTCGTTTAAAAACGGATTTCGGGGAACTTTCTGAAAATCTGCAGCAAACTATTGTCACTACCATAGGTACAGATGAAAATACAAACCACCTTTTTAAAAATGCATGGACAACTACTAATACAAAATTTGAAGGGGTTCAGGAAGGTTTTAAAGGCACGACCGGCTTTTTTGAACATCCGCCAGTGCTGGCACAGATTGGGGAACATATATTTGTAAGCGATTCCAATAGCAGTTACGCCCTTTTTGCAGACCAGTTTGGCAAAGTGTTACTTCCGGCCGCTTCTGTTGATGCGGCGTATATTGTATCCCTTTCCAAACGATCTGAAACCCTGGAGAAATGGCTTGGAAAAGACAATGAAAAAATTGACGCACGCACTATTTCATCTGTTGTGGTCACAGAAGACACCTTGGTTTTTACCTTAAAAAACTCCTATTTTTTATACCTGTACAGTCTTGGAAATGCATAATCAATCTGAAATAGAAAAAACACTGGCCTTGTGGAAATCGCATTGGCAGCCGGCAAAACTGGAATGGAATCCGCTGTTGCGTTTACAGGAACCTATCTGGTGTTTATCAAATGAAGAGGCCGTGAAAGAAGGGCTTACAGGAAGTTTTGCAATGATCCGGTTAACAGATCATCGCATTGTGATTAATTTAGAAGAAATTTTACAGCGCGGTATTACCGATTATGCTACTGAAGTACTGGCGCACGAAATTGGACATCATATTTTTACGCCAGCCAATTTATACGACAACGCCATTTTACTGAATCGTATTCGTTTTGCGCTTCCGGGTATTGAGGACAGGGCACCTATGGTCGCTAATTTATATGCTGATTTTTTAATCAATGATAAATTACAGCGTATTCATAAATTAAGAATGTCGGAAGTGTATCAAGCGATTAATTCAGAGGATACTTTTTCTGAATTTTGGACGCTGATGATGCGTACTTATGAATATTTATGGCGTTTAAACCGGGGTGAATTGGCAACAAATTTATCTTTCCACAGTAAAAAAATAGATTCTGATGCCTCCTTATTAGCCTCTTTGGTCAGAAGCTACTCCAAGAACTGGATTCATGGCGGCGGTCGTTTTGCAGTGATGTTATATCCGTACCTGATGGATGACAAAACCTTTCAGGATTCCCGTAAAAAGATTTTAATACTATTAGATGCAGAAGATGCAGGGAAGGGAGCTATGGATATTGCAGGTATGACCCAACTCGATTTAGAAGGGTATGATGAAGTAATTGATATGCGAAAAGAAGCCCTGAGCTTAAAAGAAGAAGAGGACGCTAAAAAGAAAAAGCAAAGTTTAGGCATCGAAAAAAATAGAGCAGGTGGGGAAGGACCCCGAAAGGGCTATATGGGCCCCGGAAATTATATTGATCTGATGAAACAGGTCAATCCAAACACAGACGAACAGCGTCTGGTCAATGCTTATTACAAAGAAATTGCCTTACCGCATTTAATTGATTTTCCTGTGGAAATTTCTGAAAATCTATCACTGGATCTGCCGGAAGGACTGGAAACCTGGGATATTGGCGACTCGATTGAAGAAGTGGACTGGCTGCAGTCTGCCATTTTATCACCGACCCTTATTCCGGGATTAACGACTCAAAAGAGAACGTTCGGTTCCGATTCTGACAACAGTATTTCAAAAAGTCCCTTAAATGTATATATCGGGATCGATTGTTCGGGTTCGATGATGAATCCGAAACAAAATTTTTCATGGCCGGTTTTGGCAGCTACCGTTATAGGTTTATCTGCCTTACGCGCAGGAGCAGCTGTTATGGGATGCCTTTCCGGTGAGCCCGGTGATTATCTGGAAACGGATGGTTTTATTACAGACGAAACAGATTTACTGACCACTTTAACCTCGTATTTGGGTACCGGTTATGCCTACGGAATGGAACGATTGCGAAAACCATTCGAAGAAAAACCAAATAAAAAATCACATATTGTAATCGTCACCGACAATGATATCTTTAGTATGCTGGATGCCAATACAGGAACAGAACAAAGCCATTGGGAACTGGCCGAAATTGCCTTAAAAAATGCAGGCGGGCACGGAACTATGGTTTTACATTCTCAACCCGATTATCATAAAGACTTCGTGATCCGACTAGAAAAAATGGGATGGAAGGTCTTTTATGTTACAAATGAAGCAGAACTTTTAAAGTTTGCGCTGGAATTTTCACAACAAAATTATGCCTATGTCTAAGTATGATGTTTTTGAGCTGGTTACGTATTTACGAAAATGCCCGGATTCTTTTCTAAAACCCTCTGACTTTCTTTCGACGGACGGAGTAGATTCGATAGCTTTGGTTTGCGATACCTACAGGATTACAGGAAATACTTTTTTAAAAAGGGATTTTAATATACCAACGGATGCCAGTCTAAAGGCTATTACTGACAACCATTGGCGGGCCATTCATATTTCTGCCTGGTTATTGTGTCATTCCGATTTTAGAAATGCACCTGTTATAGAAGACAAATTGTATTTTTTTTGGTTTGAAGAATTACGCAACGCTTCGGCTTATGTAAAATTTAACGATTGGATTGCTGATGATGAGCGTGCGGAGGAAATGGTGAGATTATTGCTAAACTGCTGTGAAATTATCCCTAACGGAGAAAATTATGATGAAGCTGCAGATAAATTATCCTCCATAAACAGTGCGGACCGACATAAAGTTCTAAAAGAATCGTACGAAGCACATGAACGAATAATGAATATTAAAAGAGAGATGGCAGAAAAAAAAGCCCGTGAAGCCGCAAATACCTATGGACGCGAGTAGTGGTCCGCAAATAGCGTTAACAGACAAAGAACGTTTTCCTTTGCTGGATGATTTAAGTTTTTTAAATGAACTTAGACAGGATGTGTTTGCTCCAAAATTTAATTTTAAAAGCGGTGACCGGTTAAATACGGGACAGCTTTCAAAAGTGAAGGCGTACCAAAAGAAATATTATGATAAAAAAGTATTTTGGAAAGAAGGGCAAACTCCAATTTGGTTAACAGACTATTTAAAATGGTGTGTTAAAACAGTACCCTTTTACCAGAACAAAGGGAATGACTTCGATTCTTTTCCCACGACTTCCAGAGAAGATATCCGAAAATCTCCTTATTTATTTGTTTCCAATGAGGCCAATTTAGACGAACTATTGGTGTATCATACTTCCGGATCTACGGGGCCGAAGTTAGATGTACTTTTTGAAGCGGTATCCCAGGCTGCCTGGTTGCCACAAATTGAGTCCGTTCTTAAAGAGTTTAATATTGCTATTACAGAAAGTAAAAATACCACGGCTATTGCTTTGATCTGTGCCCAGGAAAAAACATTGACATACGCTTCTTTATCCACCTATCTGCAAGGAGCCGGTGTATTAAAAATAAACCTGAATCCGTCAGATTGGAACCAGCCAGAGGATGTTACAAAATATCTGGAGAAATACAATCCGCAAATCCTGACCGGCGATCCGATAGCTTTTACGGCATTGTTGGATTTACAGCCGCAATTAAAACCAAAAGCGCTTATATCCTCGGCGATGAGGCTGACAAAAGGGACCCAAAACAAATTGGAAAATTATTTCAAATGTCCTGTTATCGATCTTTATTCGTTAACAGAGTGCAGAAATATAGCTTATGCGACCAAAAACGGACATCAAGTGATCCGGCCGGACTTATATTTAGAAATTTTTGATGAACACAATGATATGCCGCTTCCTTATGGCGAAAGAGGCGAGTTAGTCGTTACCGGAGGCAACAATCCGTTTCTGCCCTTAGTACGTTACAGAACGGGCGATTTTTGCAGTTTAAAAATAGAAAACGGTATTCCGTTTTTAGTAGACCTGGAAGCACGAAATCCTGTCGTTTTTTTTACAAAATCAGAGGTGAAAATCAATAATATCGATATTTCTAATGGTTTATCACATTTGCCTCTGGCAGGTTTTAAAATGCATCAGAGAAAAGACAAGCTGATTCAGTTTACAGGATATTCTAATAAAGTTACCTCAAAAGAAATTGTTGACCTGTTGCAGCTCATTTTTAAAAATGATATTGAAATCCATGCTGATATTCAAAAAATAGGTCAAAATAATGCGGTAGAAAAATCGCAGTATACTTCAGAATTGACAGGCAATTCATAATCCTGTCCTAAAAAGTCAAATAAAAACGGGCTTGCCAAAGAGCAGGTCAAATCCTCAATTTTTATGGACTGAGGATTTTTTTTAATGCTACTTTAAGAAATTATTCTTTTTTATGCTCAAGCTCCACCTTAAATTTACCCAAAAACGGACTGTCAGCCATTAACGAATGTCCAATTACTACAATATAATTTCCTTTTTGCTTTACAGCGATTTTCAAATCCATTCCAAAGGGGCCGTCTGAGGTTTTATCAGGAAAGATAATTTGGTTGAAACGAATGTTTCCCTTGCCTGTAGTCGGAATAATTTTTGCGGCTAATTCACCTGAATCTTCATTTTTAAATTTAACGTACACTCTCGGGTGAATGGAATCTAACAGGCCTTCAGCTGTAAACAAACCTTTTTCATTTTTAAAATTCATGAAGATCGTGTCGCCAGTTTGTTTGTTCTCCTCCTCTTTGTTTTCCTTTTCGTTATTCTTCTCTGTGAGCACAGGCTCTGAAGTTTGAACAGGAGCATTTTTATTTTCTTTTTGCTGACAGCAGAAAAAGAAAATGGATAAGAGAAGGATTGAAATATTTTTCATAATAGTATTTTTTAATAAACATCTCAAATTTACTTCTTTTCTGAGGATGCTATGTTACATAATTTCAATGACTCTGAAACTATCGATTAATGAGTACCCATACAGTGTTTCTGTCTGACATTTTTCCTCTACAAGTGCAGATAAAACCTTTAGAAAATTAAAAATTTTGCCAATTCTTTTTTTCCTGAATACGGAATTGTAAAAAAACACAGTTATAAAAAATACTATTTTCAAAATTGAAACAGTAAAAAAGGAATAGTATATAAATTGTAAAATTGATACTTAATCAATAATTTGTGGAAAAATAAATTTGTATTTTAGATAAAAAAATAAATATTTTTCAACGAAAAGCTAAAATATAATTTATTTAATAATTGATCTATGGCGAAATTAGCACCAGATTTAAATGATAACGGCTGGGATGAAATGTTTTCAAAAGAAGGTGTGCGGGATTCTTATAGTCAGGTTTTTAAAACGCTTCAGGGTTTAAGTCACAAAAATTTAACCAGTAAACAACAGCAGGCTTCTGATTTGTTTATGAATCAGGGGATTACTTTTACCGTTTACAGTGATGATGCCAATGGAATTGAGCGTATTTTTCCGTTTGATATCATTCCGAGAATCATCACGCAAAAAGACTGGCTCGAAGTAGAGTCCGGAATTAAGCAGCGTTTAATGGCCCTGAATTTATTTCTGGAAGACATTTACAACGAACAGCTCATTATCAAAGAAGGCATAATTCCTGCTGGCTTAATTGCTTCTTGTCCTCATTACATACAAGAAGTTCAGGGTATAAAAGTGCCGCATAATATTCATGTTCATATTGCCGGAATCGATTTAATTCGCGGTGCAAAAGGAGAATTTTATGTGCTCGAAGATAATTTGCGATGCCCGAGCGGCGTGAGTTATATGCTGGAAAACAGAGAAATTACCAAACGTATTTTCCCTGATATGCTTTCGTCAAATCATGTGAGTATGGTGAGCAATTATCCTATGATTTTTCATAGTATTCTGGTTTCACTTTCACCCCGCAGTATTCCGAATCCAAATGTAGTTTTGCTGACTCCGGGCGTTTATAATTCCGCTTATTATGAACATACTTATCTGGCACGTCAGATGGGAATTCCTTTAGTGGAAGGCCGGGATTTGGTGGTGAACAACAGTCGCGTTTACATGAAAACCACTTCAGGTTTGCAGCAGGTTGATGTAATTTATCGCCGTTTAGATGATGAATATCTGGATCCGCTGGTTTTTAAACCCGACAGCGCACTTGGTGTTCCGGGATTAATCAGCGCGTACAGACAGGGAAATGTAGCTTTGGTAAATGCGGTAGGAAACGGCGTTGCCGATGATAAAGCGATTTATGCCTATGTGCCGGATATGATTCAATATTATCTGAACGAAGAACCCATTCTGAAAAATGTTCCCACATACCGGATGGAAAATCTGGACGAACGCGAATACGTCTTTGCGAACATGGAAAATATGGTGATTAAAGAAACCAATCAGAGTGGCGGTTACGGAATGATTATGGGCAATAAAGCTACGCAGGAAGAAATGGAGGATGCCAAAATTGCGATTACTAAAACGCCCCGAAATTTTATTGCACAGCCTATTATCCAGTTGAGCACCGTTCCGTGTCTGATTGATGGAAAACTCCAGTTACGTCATGTGGATTTACGGCCGTATGCTCTATGCGGCCCGAAAGGAATTCAGATTGTTCCCGGCGGACTCACCCGCGTTGCTTTGACCGAAGGCTCCCTGGTCGTAAATTCATCACAGGGCGGCGGGAGTAAAGACACCTGGATTATCAAATAAATTTTATTTTCTATAACCTCAAAAAATAGTCAAAAATGGGAGTAAATATGCTAAGCCGGGTGGCAGACGGAATGTTCTGGCTTAACCGGTACATGGAACGTACAGATGGAATGCTGCTGACACTGAATACTTCTTATATCTTATCTTTTGATAAAGAAATAAACGATTCTCAGGGTTACAGACCCCTTTTGGAATATTATACCAATTTATCCCAGGATAAGATTCATGCCATTCAATACGACACGACTTATGTCCTTAAATACATCATTTGTGACAATCAAAATGATAATTCGGTTAAAAATCTGGTCATTAAAGCGCGTGAAAATGCGAGAGGTGCACAGGATAAAATTACCAAGGAATTGTGGGAGCACATTAATTCCATGTATCACTATATGAATGCTCCCGAGCTGCCAAAAAAACTGGAAACCCATGATGCCTTAAATATTATCACGAAACTCAATAAAGATTTACTGCTCTACAACGGGATTCTTCAGGTTACGATGCCAAGAGGTTTAGGCTGGTGTTTTTCAAGTATTGGCAAACATATCGAAAGATGCCTGCAGACCATTTCTATGACGCAGGCTTATTTTTCTCCTATAAATTACAATCTCGAAGGCGAGGAAGATTTAATTTACTGGCGCAGATTATTGTTGTCGCTCTCGGGTTATGAACTTTATTTAAAAAGCTATTCCAACATTTCACATAATCGAAAAGTAGTACATCAGGTTATTTTCAATAAAGACTTTGCTCATTCGGTCATTTATACGCTTGATTTAATCAATACGTATTTAGACAGTTTGTTTAAAGACAATGATTTGAGCGAAGCCCGAACTTTGCTGAACCAGTTTGGGCGTCTGAAAAGTTATGTGGCTTTTACTGATTATCAGCATTTGACCAATCAGGAATTAGAAGATGTGCTGAAAAATACCAAAATGCAGCTTATTCAGTTCTCAACAGATTTCTCGAAATTATTCTTTTCTTACACCTAAAAATATGGCCATTTTCAAAATAGTGCACCTCACAAAATACCAATACAATTATCCGATAAAAGAAAGTATAAACGAAATTAGGCTTTTTCCCCATCATTTTGAAAATCAGGAAGTACTGCAATACCAAATTTTAATTACACATAATCCTGATGTTGATATTTCGGAAGATTATTACGGCAATCGTGTTGGGAATTTCAATGTTTTGGAGGCTCATTCTGAAATGACAATTGAATCCCGAATGTTGGTACGTGTCAATCATTCGCTTAAAATTCCGGACATTGATCCCACTTCCGTGGATGATATTGAGGAAGAAAAGCAAAAAAGTATTTTATTATTACGGCTTTGTTACAGAGACGATATTCAGAAACAAAATGAAATTGCTGAGATTCTGAAGACCATTAAAATTGAGAATAAATCCATTATCGAAATTGCACAGCAATGCAATACCTATGTCTTTGAGAATTTCACTTACACCAAAGGAATCACCAATATAGAGACTACCGTCGATGAAATTCTGACCCTTAAAAAAGGCGTATGTCAGGATTTTGCGCACATCTTATTGCAGCTTTTGCGTACTGCAGGAATTCCGTCCCGATATGTAAGCGGTTATATCTGCCCTAACGAAAGTGGTCTTCGGGGTGAAGGTGCCACTCATGCCTGGGTCGAAATTTATACGCCAAAACAAGGCTGGTTAGGTTTGGATCCCACCAACAATATCTGGACAATGGACAATCATGTCCGGCTGTCTGTGGGTCGAAATTTTACGGATTGTACTCCCATAAAAGGAACTTTTAAAGGGCTGGCAAGACAAACACTTTCTGTTTGTGTTTCGATTGGTTATGAAGACGGGCGCCAGTTTGAAGAAATAAATGATGTCAAACTTCAGGAAGTTTCATTGCGCGTTAAAGAACAATTAGCCTATATGGATCATTTGCAGCAACAGCAACAGCAATAACAATGGAAATGGCAATAACAATGGCAATAACAATGAAAGACGAAAAAATGTAAATTTTGAACCGTTTGCAGTCATTCCGTCCTTTAATGGCTGTATGAAATAAAAAAGACAGTTTTAAATTACATGTTGATTCATTTCATAGATTTGTACTATGTACCAATATACTTTCCTATCATGCCTATAATTGAACAATCAGAATATAATCCCCCTTCTATTATTCATCGCAACAGGCACGTTTCTACCATTTATGCTGCTTTGTTTAAAAGGTTTGACGCTCCGGGATATACAAGAGAAAAACAGGAGTTGAAAGACGGAGATTTTATCAACATCGATTTTATTATAAAGGACCCTAAAAAAGCCGTTATTTTATGTCATGGTTTAGAAGGGGATTCCCGCAGAACGTACAACAATAGCTGTGCGGTTTATTTTCAGGAGAAAGATTTCTCGGTTTTCGCATGGAACAATCGTACCTGTGGAGGAGAAATGAACCGTCTGCCCAGACTGTATCATCACGGTGCAGTTGATGATCTGGACGAGGTCGTTCAGTTTGTTTTGCAAAAAGGCTTCGAAGAAGTGTACCTGATCGGATATTCAATGGGAGGGGTGCAGCTTTTGAATTATTTTGGCTGGACAAAAATGGATGCGCGCATCAAGGCAGGAGTATGCATTTCGGTGCCGACCCATATCGCAACAAGTGCTGAAGTACTCAAACAGGGTTTTAACAAAGTCTATTTAAAGAATTTTACAATTGATATTAAGAGAAAGCTGAAACACAAAGCAGCACAGTTTCCTGATTTTATAAACAGCGATCAAATTGACAGCATTTCTTCTTTTGATGAAGTAGACCATTATTTTACAGCACCGCTGCATGGCTTCGCCAGCCGGGATGATTATTATCAGCGTGTTTCCCCGGAATTTTCCCTTAAAAATATTACCACTCCGGTCTTAATTATTAATTCTCTGGATGATCCTTTTTTAGGCGAAAGGTGTTACCCAAGGGCTATAGCGCAGGACAGCGCGTATGTATATCTGGAAACTCCAAAGTACGGAGGACACTGCGCTTTTCCCTTGCGGAATTCCGTGCATTCCTATGCAGAGAAAAGAGCCTATGCGTTTTTTGAATCCTTCCAGCCTATAGCGATTTTTAAGGCCTGAGGTTTACTGTTTTAATCAAGGATCCTTTTCCGGTCTTCGGTTGAAAGTAAAGCACAACTTTCTTGTTTACCGAAAAACCTATACCTATTTATTGCGATAAAATGATACGCTGTATCTCTAATTTTTTTTGGTATTATTTTAAAAAGAATCACGATTTTCCATGGAAATCCTAAATCATAAAAAATAGATATAATTGCGGATGAATGACTTTTGACAGTTTTATTTTTCAGGTAATAAATACTGGTCATATTGTTACTGTTTACAATAACATTATATTCTTTAAGCATTGTTTTTGCTTTTTCAGACTGTAAGGAAATAAAGTGCATCCTGGCACTTTTATCCTGTTTTAAAAGAAAAAGAACAAAGCTGTTGCACATCGCGCAAATACCATCATAAAAAATAAGACTGTCTTTCATAATACGATGTAATTATGTAATAAACCATGCAGCAATATAACTCCGGGATAAGCCAGTGGAAAGGTATATAAAAAATCATTTAAGCCCATTAAAACTGCTGTTGCGAAATGAAAAGAGAAAATGGCTCCTAACGCTATAAGAATAACATATGGATTGGGTATAAGAAAAGCTACAGGCACAGCCAGCATTACAAGTATGGCAGAATGCGACATTAGTCTTTCAATTTTCGGACAAGCTTTAATATGTTTTGCTATTTTAGGGATACCATACGAGTAGGTACCAAAAATAAGATGCAAAACATCTCCTTTTCTCCAGTAAGGAGAACTTAGTTTTGCGATACCAGAAGTAGCATAACCCAGGATTATCTGAGCTCCTAAAAAACATAATGCTATTATTTTTTCGAAATTTGTATCTAATAAAAAACACAAACTAAACGCCAGTAAAGCTAACATTCTCAATTGATCTGCACCATCTTTACCGGCGGTTCTGTTTTTATACGAATATAACGTGAGCACAGTAAGTATTAAAAAGGAAATTTTAAACAGTAAATCTATTTTATAAAAAAAGGAAACACCACTACTCACTACAGCAATAATTTGAAAGGCATGGATTTCTAACCACTTACTTTTGTTTAAGGCCAGTGAATTTATTTTTGGATAAACAAAATTGAAATAATGATTTGGGATAACACTTAATTCTAATACTGACATTAAGGTAGAGAACAAAAGGGTGTACAAACTAATAGCATACCCTATATTTATTAGGTTTGAATATTCCATAATTAGATGTTTTGAAAGTTTGAACAAAATACTAAGCTTTTAATTTTTAAATCCTTACAGCCTTCAGAAGTAACGATAGCGAACTTTACTGCTTCAGCTTCAATATTCCTGTCTTTTAAGAATCTGTAAATAGATAAAATGATATTCATATGATGGGCTGACGATTTTAGCAGATCTTTATCTTTTAGTACGTGTTGTTCCTGAATCAGATACTGGCAAATGTCAATCATGCCTTTATTATAGTATTTAAAAGGATTCCATAGAATTCTTTTGAGGCCAAATTCTTTATACATATCAAGTTCTTCCCAGTTTGAATCCGAACCTTCATTTAATTTATAAACCAATCTAAAATCATTTGCATAAGGTTTTGGTGCAAAAAAAGAATAATTGGGTAATAAGTTAAATTTGTCGTATTTGTTTAAATACTTCTGAAAATATTTGATCTGATATAAAGTACTTGCCACCATAAAAATGGCAAGTACTATTATTACAAAGAGTAACATAACTAGGAGTTCTTATTTCTCAGGTTAATTAACTCATTCAATGTAGCTTTAGAATCTACATTGGCTAAATAGGTTGGAGCTTCGTCTTTTGCAACTGCAATAGCCGCAACCGCAATAGGACAAACAGCCGTAACAGCATTTGCAATACTGGTAACACTTGGGTTTGAAACCACATTTGTAACAGCAGTAACGGCATCAGATACAGCGTTTACAATACTACTGATAAATGATAAATTTTCGGATCCGTTTTCTTCAAGGTGCGCAATTAACAAATCTAATGCAGCAAGTTCTTTTTTGGATAATTTTGACATAATTTCAAGTTTTTAGTATAGTTCCTACTCTTTTTTAGGGTTTTTCGGATTTCTTCCCTGTTCTTTGGTTGGTTACCTATTGTTTAAAATAGATGCTGACTGTAACTTTTCTGATATCATGTAAACACATGCTGGTTTTTTACTGTCGTAATTATTTTATCAATAAGAGGAGAAATAAATGATGCTAGCTTTTCATTTGTTTTCTGAAATAAAATTAGCTGACAGAATGTTCCTGTAGGGAAGAAATGACATAAGCAGTAGAATTCATGTTATAAAAGAAGAAAAATGCTACATAAAAATATAATGATTTGATTTATAGTGTATTGAAATGTTTACTACCAGTAATATTGTATTTTTAAAATAAGTCTGTTTATTTGCCCGATGACAAGAGAGGAGACTTGTAAAAGTTCCATCCAATCCGCCCACAAAAGAGTTGAAGTAATATTCCTGCCTGGTTTCTGGGACTTATAGTGTTCTTTGGAATTCATCCTAAACTGGAGCTTCTATCCTTATTAGAGCTGCTTATTCCACTTCTTTTTGGTTTTATTTTTGCTTTTTTAAATGATTTTACTGTTCATAAAATCCAACTGAGGCCAACACATTTAAAAAAAAGTAACACTTTTAGAGTGTTACTTTTTTCTGTGTTTTCTGACTCTTAAAACATGACATCGATTCCTTTTTCCTTTTAGTACCACATTTTTATTGTTATGAAAAAATAAGTGAAGTAGAAGGAAACTTTAATATAAAAAAATGTAAACCTAAAGAAACCTTTTTTTATTTTATGTGTTATAATGTTTACTGTATAAAATTTACTATTTGTAAATAAATGGAAGACTTATGTTTCATCTGGAACTTTATTTTTTTCTTAAAAATAATTTATTTCGATTAGCTGAAATAAAACAAAATTATCAATAATGTAGTTTTTAAAGGTACTCAACGCCCTTTTTAGTAAAATTATACAATTACTTTTTACAAATTCTTAACAAAGGCAGTGCAATAATTTTCATTTCTTTAACAATTCGATAATTTTAATTTTTTCACTATTTGTAAAATTCATAGTTAATTTGCTTTAATAAATTTAATATTTGTAAACAAACTAACCATGAAAACAATTTACAAGGCAATTTTTATTTTTTCTGCCCTATTTTTTGTGCAAAACATGACGGCACAAAAAGCAACTATCAGCGGAATTGTTACTGACGCACAATCTCCACTGCCGGGAGCGACAATTATACTATCAAACAATCAAAAAGCGACTACTGGTTTCAGCGGCGATTTTACCATACAGGATGTAAGATCGGGAAGTTTCGAATTGCAGATCTCCTATATCGGATACGAAATAAAAACGATCACAGTTGAAGTAAAAGACAATCAACAACTAAATTTGGGGATCATTCGATTACAAACCAATTCAAAAGAACTGAATGAAGTGGTTGTAAGCGGCATGAGCCAGAGAAACAGTGAAGCAAGAGCACTGAACATGCAAAAGAAATCCATGAGCATAGTTAACGTAATTGCTGCCGATGGTATTGGTAAATTACCGGATCGTAATGCGGCAGAAACCGTTCAGCGTATGCCGGGAGTTTCTATTGAACGCGATCAGGGAGAAGGACGTTTTGTTTCGGTACGAGGATTACCGCCTTTCTGGTCATCCACTACAATCAACGGAAACAGAATTCCAACAGCTGAAGAAGAAACCACTTCAAGAGCCACAGCATTTGACTTTTTTCCATCAGATCTTATCGCTTATGTAGAAGCTACAAAAGCCATTACCCCGGACATGGACGGGGATGCCATTGGCGGAAGTGTCAATTTTACGACTCAGACCGCTCCAACAAAAAGAACCATTAAAGCAACTGCTTTTAGCGGTTACAATCAAAAATCGGATAAAGGAATCTACAGCGGATCCCTTACGATTGGTGACAAAAGTAAAAACGGAAAGTTCGGGTACATCATTAATGGGACTTATTGGGACAGAAACTGGGCAACCGATAATTACGAAGCCAGAAGACAAGGTGATCAGGGCGTTTACAGATTAGAATTGCGGGATTACACCGGAGTTCGAAAAACAACTGGTATAAATGCTGCCATGGAATTTAATCCTTCCTCAAGAGATAAAATTTTCCTGAAAGCCACTTATGGCGGACTTACCGATGAAGAAACACACTACAAACACCGCATCAGGTTTGATAAATTCAGCAGCGCTACAAATGCTTTAACAGTGGAGCAGCAAGACATTCACAACCAATTAATGACTCAGTTTATTGGTATTGATTTAGGCGGTAAACATCAATTAGGAAATGGGACTTTAGACTGGAGGCTGGCTTCTTATCGAAATCAGTTTAAGTACGGAAATATTCCAAATGCAGCAGACAACAGTTATTTCTTAATTCAGTTCAACCAGACCGGTGTTGGCGTTAAACCGGGATATTTAAATACGGTTCCATTGGCAAATGGCGGAGCAGGAGGACCAAGAGCCTATTGGGCTGCTGATGGGGGACTGCTGGATCCTAATCACCCAAAATCGATATTTGATTTCTTTTCAGATCCAAATTTTAAAACAGACCCGACAAAAATGAAATTTTCTACGCTGGAATTGTATAAAATCAGCATTGTAGAAAGAGATAATATTATTGCAGTTGTAAACTACGAGCACAATTTTAATGAAAATCTTAAAATGAAATTTGGTGCGAAATTAACAGACAAAGACCGTATTGCGACTTTTAGAGATGAATATTACAGCTGGGCTGGATCTCCAACACCATTTTTATCCAATTATACTACTGATTTAATCAGTCAGCCGGGCGGAACAGATTATATGAGAAGAGAAACAGGAACTTCAATTGGAAATAGTTTTGGTCCTGTATTATCTACTAACGGAATGACAAATTTGTTTAATTCTTCAAAAGGGAATCTGGTTTTAAACCCTGCCGATTCTCAAATTCCTGAATTAGGAAAAGGTTTGGGAAGAAACTTTAATGTAGGTGAAACAACGTCTTCTGTTTATGCAATGGCAACGTATTTAGCCTCTGATCAATGGACCATTTTAGGAGGAGTCAGAGTGACCAATACTATTACTCAGGTTACGGGTAAAACAGTTGAGAATAATGTTGTCGTAGATGCTGAAAATACGAAAAGCTACACATCAGTATTGCCAATGCTGCACATAAAATATTCTCCGGTTGATAATTTAAACATTCGTTTTGCGACTACAAGAACTTTTGCAAGACCCAACTTTGGAGATATTTCTCCAGCCGGATCATTAAATACAATCGACGGAGAATACGCAGGAGGAAACCCAAATCTGAATCCGACCTATTCCTGGAACTTTGATTTATTAGGAGAATATTTCCTGGATGAAGTAGGGGTGATTAATGCAGGAGTTTTCTATAAATCAATTACAGATCCTATTTTTGATGATACCTATCAAGGCACAATTAACGGGATTTCAGATATCGAAATCAGTTCGCCTGCCAATGGTGGCGATGCATGGATTGGCGGAATAGAATTCGGAATCACCAAAAGATTCAGCTTCCTGCCTGGATTCCTGAAATATTTTGGAACTCAGATCAATGCAACACTTATGAATTCTGAAATGACTTTGGGACAAAATGCCAATAATACGAACGGAAGAAAAGTGTCAACCCCTTATCAGGCAAAAGAATTATACAACTTGCAATTGTTTTATGAAACAGGTAAACTTAATGTGAGAGCCGCTTTTAATCATAAAGGGGCCTATGCTACAAGTTTTGATGCCAATGCAAAAAATACGGACATGAACGATATTTATTACGGCAAATACAACTCACTTGATTTTTCAGCTTCTTATAAAGTAGGAGAGCATTTTACAATCTTCAGTGATGTAAACAACGTCCTGAACGAGCCTTTAATGTATCATTTTGGAGAAACTCCAAACCGACCAAAACAGGTAGAATATTATGGAGTGAAGTTTAACCTTGGTCTGAAATATAATCTATAGACAACTATAAGTTAACCTGTTGGATGTTTGTCTGTTCTATTTTTGCAATTTATTTTTTTTAAACTGACTGCATCTAACGGGTTTTATACCCAGTCCAACTTTACACCGCAATAATCATTCTAATTTCGAGTACTAATGTCTATAAAAGCATCTAATTTCAGATTTATTTTAAAAACCTCAATAGCGGCATTTGGCACTTATTTTTGCATGTATGCTTTTAGAAAACCTTTTACGGTTGCTACATTCGATCATATGTCATTCTGGGGAATTGATTATAAAATCCTATTGATTCTGGCACAGGTTTTAGGATATACACTTTCTAAGTTTTTAGGGATCAAAATTATATCTGAATTAAAATCGTCTAGGCGAACTTTGTATTTAATAAGTTTTATAGCCATTTCAGAACTGGCCTTATTAGGTTTTGCCTTAGTGCCGGCGCCCTACAATATAGTGTTCTTATTCATAAACGGATTGCCTTTGGGAATGATCTGGGGAATTGTGTTTTCGTATATCGAAGGAAGAAAAACAACCGAATTATTGGGCGTTATTTTATGTTCGAGTTTTATCGTTTCTTCAGGAGCGGCAAAATCGGTTGGTGTATTTGTCCTGAAAGTTTTGGGCTGTACGGAGTATTGGATGCCTTTTGTTTCGGGTTTAATTTTTATAATTCCGTTAATCGTATTTTCATTGTTTCTGGAGAAAATTCCAAACCCGGACAGCGAAGATTTGGCTTTACGATCCAAACGAAAGCCGCTTGGCAAAAAAGAGCGTTCTTCCTTGTTCAGACAGTTTGCTTTTCCGCTTACGGCAATTATTGTATTCTATGCCATGCTAACGGCCATGCGGGAATTCAGGGATAATTTTGCCAGGGAATTATGGGATACTTTAGGTTATAAAGAGAGTATTTCGATTTATATGTATTCAGAAATTCCGATTGCAATTTCGGTTTTGATCATTTTAGGTTTTTTGGGAAGCATGAAAAACAACTACAAAGCCTTTAAAAATTATCATTTGGTATTATTCATAGGTTCAGTACTGGTTGGTGTAACTACTTTCTTGTTTCAAAAGCATGTATTGTCCCCACTTCCGTGGATGATGATCTCGGGATTTGGTATGTACATTTGTTACATTCCGTTTAACGGTTTGTTTTTTGACCGAATGATCGCCACTTATAAAATAGACGGAAATACAGGATTTTTAATCTACATCGCCGATGCTTTTGGTTATTTGGGAAGTGTTTTGGTGCTGTTTTTTAAAAATTTCGGAGACAAGGATATTTCCCTGTTAAGCTTTTTTACTACCTGTATTTATATTTTATCCTTTGTAGGGATCATTACCACTATAATGTCGTTTCATTACTTTAAACGCAAATTCAAAAAAACAATAAAAATCAGTACAACTCCTTTATATACCTGAACAAAGAAAAAGTTATAAAAGATAAAAACAATTTACACATGAAAGATAAATATGATTTAATCATAGTTGGATCAGGAGTTTTGGGCACATTTCACGCCTATCATGCGCTGTTAAAAGGAATGTCTGTTGCCATTCTGGAAAAAAACAGCAAACCGGAAGGAGCAACCGTTAGAAATTTCGGTCAGGTTGTACCGTCAGGAATGGACAGGAAATGGCAAAATTTCGGAAAAGACAGCCTTACCATTTATAAAGATATTCAGTCGAAGTTTGATATTAACCTTCGCCAAAACGGAACGGTATATTTAGCGTCGAACGAAGAAGAAATGCAATTGATAGAGGAATTGCATCAGATTAATATTTCAAACGATTATGAATCTAATTTATTAACGAAAGAACAATGTCTGTCTAAATACGCGGGTTTACGCGCTGATTATTGTACGGGAGGATTATTTTTCCCGCAGGAAGTAACGGTAGAACCTGCAACAATGATTCATAAACTGCATCACTATATGACTGCCAATCTGGGTCTGGATTTATTTATGAATACATTGGTTGTTCGTACCGAAGACAGATTTACGGAAGTCATAGCAACAACTTCAACAGGACAGGAATACAAGGCTTCGAAAATTATTATCTGTAACGGAAGTGATTTCAAGGTTTTATATCCGGAGATTTACAACAACAGCGATTTGATTGTTTCTAAGCTTCAGATGTTGCAAACCAAGCCGCAGCCTAATTATAAACTGGATGGTTCTATTCTAACCGGATTAACGATCAGAAGATACGAATCATTTGAAGAATGCAAATCATATCAATCGATTAAAGCAAAAGAAAATCCGGAGAGTTTCGAGAAAAAATATGGCATTCATATCTTATTTAAACAGGCACTGGACGGTTCCGTAATTTTAGGAGATTCCCATGAATATGGCTCTGCAAAAGAAATAGATTCATTAGGATTTGATCTGAATATGGACATTGACAATTTCATGATCGAAGAAGCCAAAAAAATTATGGATCTGCCTACTTACGAAATCCAAAGCAGATGGTTCGGTATGTATTCACAATGCAAAACCAAAGATATTTTTGAGCATACAGTTGATGAAAATATTCACATTATAACCGGAATTGGAGGTAAAGGAATGACAGGAAGTGCAGGATTTGCGAAACATAATATTGATAAAATTTTTAATGCTTAAGCGATTGAAAAATATAGCCACAGATTTAAGGATTAGAAAGATTTTAAAAATTAAAAATTAAAAATTAATAAATCTGCTTAATCTGCCGAATCTGCGTGAAAAATTATTTAACGTATAGTACTGATTTTATTCGAATAAATACTCTCAAACATGAAATTAGCATGTTTATAAAAAATATACACGAAATGAAAATTAATGAAATGGAGATGGTCGTTTTTGATATGGCCGGAACAACAATCAATGAACAGAATATAGTTTACAAAACTTTGCACAAGGCAATTAATCATTTTGGAATTGAAGTTTCTCTGGAAACCGTACTTTCCCTGGGAGCCGGCAAAGAAAAGTATCAGGCAATAAAAGATATCTTAAATGAGCTGAATAGTAATGACGTTGAAAAAGCATATCAAATATTTGAATATTTCAAAGAAATACTGGATCAGGAATATTTGACGGCAAGGGTTTTACCAATTGAAGGTGTAGAAGAAGTGCTGGAAAATCTTAAAAAGGACGGTGTAAAAGTGGTCTTAAATACAGGATACAGCAGTCATGTTGCCAATACGTTATTAGAGAAATTAAACTGGAAAAAAGACACCCATTACGATGCTTTAATTACGGCTGATGATGTAGATCTGGGCCGCCCTTTTCCTGACATGATACACAAAGCCATGCAATTATTTCAAATTAAGGACGCCACAAAAGTTTTAAAAGCAGGTGATTCCGCTATAGATATTGAAGAAGGTAAAAATGCCAGATGCGGCATTACCATTGGTGTTTTGTCAGGAGCCCAAACCAGGGTCCAGCTGGAAAAAGCAAAACCGGATTACATCTTAGATTCTCTGGCTTCCTTATACAGCGTTGAAAATCTTGCCACAGATCAGAAATAAAAAAGTTTGCCGCGAATTCCACGAATTTTCGCGAATTTCTTTAAGGGAATCAATAGAAAAATAATTTGTAAAAATTCGTGGAATTCGTGCCGAAAAATTTAAAACATTAAAATAATAAAAAATTAGCTAAAATAAATCCCTGCAGGAAATAATTTCACAAGTAAACTAATAGTAACCCATAAATTCAATTCAATGAAAAAGATTTTTAGATTAAGTTACGTTACCATTCTGACAAGTATTTTTTTAGTTACTTCTTGTACTAAAGATCCGCTGACAGACGAAGATGCAGTAAGTACTGCCAAAGCTGCTTCTGTAACCGGTAAATCGGCACTGGCAAATTCGGGTACCAAAAAATTACTGATTATAGGCATCGACGGCTGCCGTGGCGATGTTTTGATGGGTGCCAATACTCCGAATGTTCATGGTCTGCTTCCTAATGCTGTTTACAGTTTAGATGCCTTAACCGAAGCTCCAACCTGGAGCGGCAATGGCTGGTCGACTATGCTAACGGGAGTTACACATTTAAAACACGGAGTAACAGACAATTCATTTTCAAGTCCGAATTTCGGAACGTATCCCAGTTTTTTAAAGCGTCTTGAGACCTATAATACCGCTTTAAAAACAATGTCGATCGTGCACTGGGCGCCCATTAACACCTATATTGTAGATGGAATCGATGTGGAAAAGACATTGACAACAGACGCAGCAGTTAAAAATGAAGTAGTTGCGGCACTAACAAACGATAATCCGGATGCTTTATTCCTGCATTTTGATGATGTAGATCACGCCGGGCACAGTTACGGATTTTCGATCAATGTGCCGCAATATAAGTCTGCTGTTGAAACTACAGATGGTTATATAGGAGAGATTTTGACAGCACTAAAAAACAGGCCTGATTATGCCAGTGAAGACTGGCTGGTTATCGTTGCACCGGATCATGGCGGTACAGTTGGCGGCTCTCACGGCGGATCATCTTATGAAGAAAGAAATATTTTTACTATTTATAATAATAAGAATTTTACTTCGGCTAAAATTGAAAAACCAGTGGATCCGACCACAACCATTACAGGTAAATTTGCCAATTTTAATTCGAACAGCATTTATGCTTCAACGACCAATGCGCTTTATAATTTTGGAACTTCAAGTTTTACGGTGGAGTGCAGGGTAAAAACTTCAGGTTATTCGAGCGATCCATCCTTAGTTTCGAATAAAAACTGGGTGAGTGGTAAAAATCGTGGTTTTGTGATTTGCGCGAATACCGGAGGAAAATGGAAAGTAAATATCGGAGATACTCAAAATCGTGTCGATATTTCGGGAGGTACCATCAATGACGGAAAATGGCATCACTTAACATTAGTAGTTGACCGTACAGCTAAATTGGTAAAAACGTACCAGGACGGGGCTTTTGTGGGACAAGCCGCTATTGTTAGCAGTTTTGGAAGCTTAACTTCCGGATTGCCATTTGCTGTTGGACAAGACGGAACTTTGACTTATGGTGCAAATGTAAACGGAAATATTGCTGAAGTTCGCGTTTGGAATAAAGCCTTATCAGAAGCTTCGATTCTTAATTATACTTGTTCAGCTGTTACAGCTTCGCATCCGGATTACTCCAGTCTAATTGGGTATTGGAAAGGCGATAACGGATCAGGCAGCAGCTTTACAGATTCGAGTTCAAAACAAGTTACGCTCGCTTTCCCGAACACGCCAGCGTGGACAACAAGTACAGCGACCTTAAAATGCGGAACGGCTACCGGAGTTGTTCCAAAAATGGTAGATATTGCCTATTCCTCTCTGCAATGGTTTGGTGTACCCATTAATTCAGGCTGGTCATTGGACGGACGTTCCTGGCTTCCGGCAGGGAATTAAAATATTTAGAATGTGTTTATTGTTTTTTTTGAAAGGTTATCTTCATTTTGGAGATAACCTTTTTTTAATGCGGCTTATTTAAGAGTATACCTATTTAACCGCAAAGAACGCAAGTTTTTTTTTTTACTGTGTTTAAATAATCTCGCAAAGGCGCAAGGGTGCAAAGGTTATAGTATTGATGACTTTGCTTCTGTATCTTAGGGAAGTTAATTCTAAAATAAGAACATAAAGCTTAAAAACTTTGCGGCTTCGCGACTTTGCGGGATTAAAACACTACAACTTATAAATTAACTTTGCAAACATAGGAGTATGCCTATTTAACCGCAAAGAACACAAGTTTTTTTTTACTGTGTTGAAATAATCCCGCAAAGGCGCAAGGGTGCAAAGTTTATAGTATTGATGACTTTGCTTCTGCATCTTAGGGAAGTTAATTCTAAAATAAGAACATAAAGCTTAAAAAACTTTGCGGCTTCGGGACTTTGCGGGATTAAAACAGTACAACTTATAAATTAACTTTGCAAACATAGGAGTATGCCTATTTAACCGCAAAGAACGCAAGTTTTTTTTTTACTGTGTTGAAATAATCCCGCAAAGGCGCAAGGGTGCAAAGTTTATAGTATTGATGACTTGCTTCTGCATCTTAGGGAAGTTAATCCTAAAATAAGAACATAAAGCTTAAAAAACTTTGCGGCTTCGCGACTTTGCGGGATTAAAACAGTACAACTTATAAATTAACTTTGCAAACATAGGAGAACGCAATGAAATAAAACGCAAAGTTCGCAAAGCTTTGTTTATAAACTTTGCGAACTTTGCGCAGATCTTAGTGCTCTTAGCGGTTAATTATTATACGGTTATAAATGTTAGCTGTTACTTTCAGAATAGAAGTAGAGTACCAGCATAACACAATTTTCCTTAGTTCTGTTTTCAGGTACGTGGGGAAGTCTTCCATTGAAACATAGCGAATCGCCTTCATTTACAACTACTTCAACATCATCAATAATGTAGGTTACGCTTCCTTTTATAATATATTTGAATTCCCAGGCATCAGTGATTACTTTATCACGCTTACTGTCAGGTTCCACTTCAAGAATTACGGCTTCAAAACCGATAGAATTGATACTTTTACTGAAGATATGGTAGTAATTAAAACCTTTCGTTTCAGACCTGTCTTCTTTTTCTATCTTTTGGTAATCTTCTTTTTTGATATGAATAAACTTGGCATTTTTTATGTTTTTGACTCCTTCAAAAAAATAGGTTATATCAGTTTCCAAAGAATGAATAAGTTCAATCAGAACAGGGAGGGACGGAATGGTTCTGCCATTTTCAATTCTTGAAATCAGACCGTTGCTGACCCCGGCTCTATTGGCTACCTCGTGTATCGTTAAGGCATTTTTCTTTCTAATTTCTTTTAATCTTTTTCCGATACCAATTAAAAAATCTTCCATAAGGTTACATTCACTTTAAAGGGTAAATATAATACTATTAACTTCTATGCCCCTATTGATAAACCAATTAAAAATGAAGACAGGGATAAAAAAATGGATAAGCAAACAAGAATAGAAGTGAGCCTGCTTCTTGTTTGCCTATCCAAAATAAAAAGACAGTTTAGAGCGTACTAATCTTTACCGAACTGGCTTTATCATTAAAATTGCCCAGACAGCCATTATTTCCTGTTATTACAACAGATTCTCCTCCAAAATTATCATTCTGATACATGGTGATTTTGTATCCGTTTTCTAAGCGAACAGAAGACAGATCATCATTTACAATACCATACGATTTTAGCTGAGCCAAGGTGTAATTACCGGCAGGCAAAGCAATGGCATAACCGGTATAGTTACAATTTTGGTAAACGGTTACGATTCCTCCGGCATTGGCATTATATTTATTATCAGTATAAGTACGGGAAAAATTGCCTACACCATCAAAATAATTATCGGCTAACTTGGCAGGATCGGTTGCAAATTCTCCGCCTTGTACGATCGCATCATTTCCATCATTCCATGCCCATGGAGCGTTGGCACCACCGGTTTTAAAATCATTTCCTGTAAATCCTCCTCCCGGACTGGAGAACAATTGAGTGTTGAATCGTTGGTCCCATAATCCTCCGGTTTCAAAAATATCGACCAATTTGTACTCCACATAGTTGTCATAATTATCAGCGGGTACTTGTGCCACTCCGCTTGCAGAAGGGTAGTAGATAATTCCGTCTCCGTCTATATCGTGCTGCGGCCAGGCTTTAAGACTGTGTCCCTTTGCGTCTTGAGCTGTAACAGGATGTAATTCTCCGTTGTAATCTCTCATTTGTAATGTTCCGTCAATACTTTCCAGTCCGCTTACAAAAGAACTTCCGGAGGGTGTATAAGAAAAAAAGTCGGAATGACTTACTGTAACGGCTCCTTTTAAGGCACCATAAGCAGATCCGTTTTTTTCTACAATCATTAATACACCTTCTAAATCATTTTCATGTTGGTCTAGTTGGTATAAAAGGGCGTTATCTGTCCAGTCTCTTGGAGAGAAAAAAGCATACGTAATAAACCAGTGTGTATTGGATTCTACTACCGAATAGTAACAATGTGCTGCTAAAGAGTTGGCATAAGCAGGAAGATTGTTCCAGTTGTTTTCGCCATTCCAGTCATTGTCATAGTTAATAGCCGTAATGTAATCCGATTTTCCACCTTCGGCATAAGTTCCTGTCGCATCAACGTCTCTGTAATGAATAGGAGCCCATCTTCTCGCCAAACCAGAAGTTGCCGCCGCACTCATTTTTTTGAAATTTTGTTCTTTTTTTACCGTCGCAGTAGCTTCTGCTTCCTCCATTGTCGTATCCTGACAGGAGAATGCAATTGTAGCCAGCAGCATAAGAAAGACTTTGCCTAATACCTTTTTTCGATTCTGTTTTTTCATAATTCCAGTTTTAATTGTTAATAACCTATTTAAATTCATTGATTTTGATACCTTATCTGACAGCAATACCCCACTGAGAAAAAATAATCAGTGGCAGTAGAAACTTCATTCCTTAAAATTTTGACGACAGCCTACTTTGTTTTTTGAATTATAATTCTTACTCCTTGTAAGTACCTTAAAAGAGAAATCGTACTATCCGGGTGGTATTATAATACCGTTAACAAAAAGTTAACAGGATAAGGATGATATGTGGTTTGCGGAGTCGATAAAAACAGAGAAGCAGAGCAGGCCCATAATGCAATTATAATCGTAGGTCCGGATTAGTTACAGCCCTTCTGATATGCAGTTCAGGATATGTTACCTGTAAATTAAATTATAGTTAAGGGGCTGTTTGTATTGTATTTTGAGATAATTTAATCCTCAAATTTACCAGTGTATTAATTAAAGCATAAACCAATTTATTACTCATAATAGGATCTATTAAACGTGCAAAACCACCTTATACCTTCAGAAATTTCCTGGCTTTCCTTCAATAACTGTATTTTGGATGAAGCAGATGACTTGAATAATTCGTTATACGAAAGAATTAAGTTTTTAGCGATTCACTCTTCTAATTTAGATGAATTTTTCAGGGTTAAAATCAGAAAGCTGCTGATTAAAAATTCAAAAAAAAATAAAGACGTACTGGATAAAATTCTAACAGAAGTAAATCTCCAGCAAAATAGATTCGGAAAAATCTGGAATCGTTCAATAGTAACGGAGCTGGCCGCTAATAATATTGTGTATTATGAAAATCAGGAGCTTTTAAAAGAGCATTTGTACGAGATTGAATATTATTTTAAAAGTATAATTTTGTCCTATATTCAGGTGATTTATATTTCTGTAAACCAGCCTAGAACTTATTTCTTAAATAATCGGAGTTTATACTTTTTGGTAAAGCTAAAAGATACTTCAGGCAACTATAACTATGCCTACGTGAATATTCCTTCGGATAAACTGGATCGGTATAAACAATTACAGCATCAGGGAGATACGCATTATATTATTTCTATTGATACCATAATAAAGAATTGTTTATCCTTTATATTTCCTGCCGGAAAAGTGGTTTCCTGTAATGCCATAAAGCTGAACAGGGATGAAAATTATCTGATAGAAGATGAAAACTCAGGAGATTTAATAGCAAAAATTGAAGCAAAAATAGAAGAACGAAAACGAGGTTCGTCGACAAGATTTCTGTATGATTCTGCTATGGACGCCGACACAATTTCGATTTGTAAAAAGGCTTTTCGACTTAAAAAAGAGGAAATGATAAAAGGCGGCAGCCATCATAATTTTTATGATTTATTCAAGTTTCCAAATCCTGTAAAACCAAATCTTCAGGGAGCAAATTATCCGGGTATCAAACATCTGCCTTTTGAAAGCAGCAAGTCCATCTTTGAAATCATTGACAAGCAAAATCAATTGCTTCACTTTCCGTATCAATCGTATTATTATGTACTTCAGTTTTTTAATCAGGCAGCAATTAACAGAAATGTTCTCGAGATAAAAATTACTTTATATCGCATTTCATCGCAATCGTTAATTGCAAATGCTTTGATAAGTGCTGCAAAAAATGGCAAAAAAGTAACTGTTTTTGTAGAGGTTAAAGCACGTTTTGATGAATACAATAATTTATTCTGGTCCCGGGAAATGAAAAATGCCGGTATCAAAATCATTCAGAGCATGCCGAATTTAAAGGTTCATGCTAAAGTTGCCATGGTGACAATGAAAGACAAATACGGAAATAAAAAACACTATAATTATATATCAACGGGAAACTTTAATGAAAGTACAGCAAATATTTATGCTGATTTTGGATTTTTTACTTCAGAAAAAAAATATACCGATGATTTAAAGAAAGTCTTTACCTTTCTGAAAACCAGAAAAAAAGCCGGAGCACCGAAACATATTCTGGCGGCTGGCTTTAACATGAAAGATAAATTAATGGAATTAATCGATCATGAAATAGAAAATAAAAAAGACGGTAAAGAAGCTGCCGTATTTTTAAAAGTAAACGGAGTTGATGAGAAAGATATCATCGATAAACTTATCGAAGCAAGCAGGGCAGGTGTTGACGTGACATTGATAGTACGCGGAATCTGCACCTTGTTGCCCGGAATTAAAGAGGTAAGCGAGAATATAAAAATCTACAGGATTGTAGATATGTTTTTAGAGCATTCGAGAATATACAAATTTGCTAATAATGGTCAGGAAAAAATCTACTTGTCATCTGCAGATATGTTAAGCCGAAATTTAAACAGAAGAATAGAAGTTGCTTTTCCGTTGTATGACGAAAAACACATTGCAGAAGTCAATGCCATTATTCAGATACAACTGGAAGACAATACCAAAAGGAGAATCATAAACAGCGAAGGAAATAATGAATTGGATGTGCCAGGTCTAAATGAACCAAGACGTGCGCAGACCGAAATTTACAACTGGATCGCTGCAGCCAATCAGGTATCTTAAAGTAAGCTTTACAAAAAAGGCTGCATACAATTTCTCAATAAAGCTATCCAAAAAACCTTAACCTGGTGTAGATTCCGGAAAATCGTAAAACCAACGGGCCGGATAGTCCTAACCATTACATCAGCCGGGAGTTCTTTATTTTCAGAAAACCTGAACGCTTCGGCTCTTGCGTCAAGATTAGGATTTTCTTTGAATTTGAAATTCGCCTACTTTACCAATAGCTGGTTTAATAAGTAAATCCATGAGGATTACTGTAGGCTTTTATTTACTTTTATAAGTGCCCTTTAAATTTATTTTATTCGAAAAGCGCTTCTGCACCTTCCTGCTGCCGTATTTTAAAAGCTTAACATTGGGAAGGTTAATTTAATATTATATTTGTTTACAATTTAATAACATTAAATTAACCTTTTAGTTAAATAACTACTGAGTTTGAGTTTAAAACATAATTTTAATAAATACTAATGAGCAAAAACAACACTGAGGATAGAATTGATCAACTTGATAATAATGCAAGTAACCCTGTAGCGGAAATCGTAGCTGAAACTGTTACCGCCACAGAAAACCTTTCATCTGAAGTTAAAGCAACCAAAATACAACCTGCTCCGGTAGAAGACTTAAAAAGCAATAAAGAAAACCCATTACAAGAAATTTCTGAAGAGGGAAAATCAGAAAAGAATAAACTTAAAATTAAAAAGATGAAAGAAAAAGAAAAAGAGAAAAAGCAGTCTGGAAAGAAAAAAGAGAAAGCTAAAAAGAATAAGAAAGATAAAAAAGCGAAATTAAAAGCCAGGGCAAAAAAGAAAGATAGAGCTCAAAAAGCGAAAACTAAAGCCAAAGCAAAGAAAATCGCCAAAAAGAAAGCCAAAAAGAAAGCAAAAAAATCTAAGTCAAAAAAAGGTAAGAAATAATACCAGGCCCTTGCAAATGCAAGGGCTTTTTGCTGTTGTGCCAAATCTGTTTTATAAAGCTATCCGTTTTAGCTATTAATTTTTTGTAAGTAACAAAACTAAAAACAGCGGTGTTTTTTATTAAATTGTAAATAAAAAACAACATTATCGACTTAATGCTGCCTGCACTTGCCTGCACTTGAAGTCGTATGTTAAGTTTGTAGCAGCAAGGATTATTGGATTTGATATTTACCTATTTTTGTTTCGAAAATTATAATTTGTAAACTACAATACTCAAATAAAATGGAAATCTTAAGTTTTTTGAAGCCTAAAAAAAAGAAGCAGTTTGTTTCTGAAAAGGATTTTATAACAAATCAGGATAAACAATTTCGGTTTTCAATAGAATCACTTGTAAGCCTGCGTGATTCTTTAGTTGAAGAAGAAGATGAATTAAAAATTGATTACTTTTTTTATACGGACACTTTGGAAAAATCTCAAAAACTGGAAAAAGAAATTCAAAAATTGGATTATATCGTCAATCACGGGACTGCTTCCCATGATAAAAGTCTTTTTGTAATTTCAGGCAGAACGACAGAAATTAAAATGATGCATGAAACTTTAAGGGAATGGATTGTAACAATGTGTGACTTGGGGTATAAGTATGATTGCAGCTTTGATACCTGGAGAATTGTTGCAGAAGCGAAATAAACCGGGGAGTTTTTTTCTTAAAAAACGCGATCGATAAGAAACTGTCCTTTTATTTTTTACCGGGGTATTGTTATAAAATATTTATAGCGAAAAATTACAAATCAGGAGTTGTTTAATGTACAACTGAAATGAAGTTTGAAAATTTAGCCTGAAGATTTAAAACACACTTTAAACAATGTAATTTAAAGAGATAGTCAATGAAAACAATCCAATTCAGAACAGATGATCTTACCCGGTATACGGTAAATATTTCTCAAATTACCTGTATGTTTCCGTACGAGGAATCTCTGGGAACCTGGATTTACCTCAGCTGTGGAACCAGGCTTAAAACAATGCTTTCCCTTGATGTTATCCTGGAGATGATTGAGCAGGTGAAAGAAAAATAAGCATTCTGACATTATTGGTACACCCTATAAATAAAAACCCGTTGCAATGTTTTATTGCAACGGGTTTAATTTTATAATTATTTTTAAAGTAATAAGATACCTTATTGTTTTATAACGATTCTATTGAGCATCCCAGGATGCACTAGGATAATAAATAGAACTGGTTACCGGAGCTTTCCAGTACTCCTGACTACCGCCACGGAAGGTGTGGAGGCTTACTGCATTAACATTTCGCTTAGAATCGTTAGTCACCCAACGAATTGTTTGATTCAATATCTCTGTACCATTTACATAATATTTGACGTATCCGTTAGTATTTGATCCAGTATTTAACTTAACAGATATCTGACAGTTATAGGTCACACCTTCTTGTATGTAGTACTTTTTTCCAAAATCATTACCATATTGTCCGGGCTGATCTTTATAATAGACGTAGGGTTGGAGGTAAGCCCCGCTTCCTTTGGCACTGTTTGATCCGTTCGGACAATACCACATAAATCGGGCACTACCGCCATTACCATCCCAGCCTGGATCGCCACCGGTATTCTGATCACCAATGAGTATACCGTATCCGCATTTACCGCCTCTGCTCCAATAAAAACCGGAATTAAATTTCATCGTGAACCAAACGGTGTAAACGCCCGCTGACCAAACCCCATACGAGGTACACAAACCACCGGGACACGTTAGTGTATTGGGTTGCAATGTGATCGTTCTGGCTCCGGCACTACCAGCGGCTAACGCGGCATTAGCTGAGACGGCGTCCTTGTCAGCGATTTCCGGTGCGTTTTTGTTAGCGCTTTGTAACGCTTCTTTATTAGTACTTTGTGGTACATCTAAATCTTGTTCCTTTTCACAGGAAGTAAACACTACTGCTGTAATAAATAGTAAACTTGTTAATTTTAGGAATTTTTTCATTTTTAAAATTTTTAAGGTTAGTAATAATAAATGGTTAGTAAATAGATAGTGATTACTAATTATTTGATAATGAATGTAAAGGCTTTTTTTCTTCTCAAAAAACATTATCAATACCTTTAGGAATCGACACTGTAAAGTTGATTAATAACAATTCGTAAGGGGAGTAATAAAGTACGTTTTTAGGTACAAAAAAATACGGTATGTATGTTTTGTGTATATTTTTTAGATTTTAAAAACGGTATTATAAAAAAAAAATCAAAAAAAGATATACAGTATTCAAATAATTAAGAATTTAGTATAAGGCACCTTCAGTAAGGTGATGACACGTGTAATTGTATTTCTCAGAATTTATTTTGGGTATTTATTTCAAATAAGCTATTGATAATCAGTTTTAGTATGCTGGGAATTGTATAACTTCTGGCTGAAATTAAATACTTTTTTAGCCTAGGCCCGGTTGTACCTTAGTATCAAGTTAAAATATTTTATAACCAAAAAAAATTAGTTATGGCAGAGATCAAAATTGAGAAAAAGAAGCCGATATGGCCATGGATTATAGTAGTGCTGATAATTGCAGCGCTTGTATATTTTCTGTTTGCAAAAAATAATGAGGCTACAAGTGAAAGCGGCACAGAAATCGAAAATACTACAAGTACAGATAGTATAGCACAGTAACCGGGAAACAGGCAGGTTTCAGGAAATGCCCTGGTGAATTTATAAGCCGCAATAGAAGCAAGGACAAAATACCCGCTAATGCTTCTGCAATTAGATTTAGCGTAAAAATGAATTTATAATACTAAAAAAAGAATTTATGGAAAATAAAGATAGAAATTTATACAGACTGGACGAACTTTCTGATTATAAAGTCGCTTCAGATTATTCTGACGTAAGAGGATGGAAAATAGTAGACGCTGACAACCGTACCATCGGTAAAGTAGATAATCTTTGGGTTAATAAAGATATGCAGCGCGTTGTTTATCTGGATGTGAATGTCGATAAGGGATTAATAGACGACGGACAAAATGAGGTGCATGATGCTATAGCGAACGATAATGCACAGGAATTTATGTATAAAGACGGCGATAGCCATATTATCATTCCGATTGGATCCGTATCTATAAATAAAGACACGAAAATTGTCTTAGCCAATGGTATAGGCTATGATACCTTCAGAAAAACGAGCCGATACAGTCAGCAGCACAATTTTGACAGAAACTATGAAAGAAGAGTAATGAACGGATATTATCCTGAAAATAATGCCAGTCCCGGGTCTGATAGTGATGATGACACTTTTTACCATCGTAAAGAATTTGACAACCACTAGTACTGCTCATTGGAATATCTTATAAAAAAAGATCAAACGTCTAAGAATGTTTGATCTTTTTTTTATTTAGTTTGAAAAAGTCCCTAATCCTGTAAACTGTTCCATTTATCACCTGAGCATACATCATTTATAGCGCTAAGAATCACAAAAGCCGGATTAATAAACTAAACTAGTGCTTATGACTAAAAAAGGAGTATTTCTACCTGCATAAAAATCTAATGAGAAACTTAAATTTGATGTGCGGTTTTTGAAAAATCTTTAACCGTTCTGATGTCTAATATAAAAAAATCAAAAGATGGTAAATTTAGAAGAATCATTTTATAAAATTCAGATGAAAGGCTCGCATAACAGTTATGATGAAAAAAAGCCTTCAATAGTCCAACAACTCACCTTTAACCCTGTATATCCTGCTAATAACGGATGTTTATGTCTGGAGTTCGATATTTGGAGGCACAGTTCTGATTATACACCTTATGAAAAGATAAAAGATAATTATTTTACCGTTTCGCATGCTACTCCTGGCAAAACAAAACTCAAAAAGTATCTTGACGACATGATAGAATGGCACAATTTGCATCCAAACCATCTTCCAGTCGTGGTCTATCTGGACATCAAGAGCTCTGGAGGGGGGTATAAGAGGTTTCATGAAGAAATAGATACTTATCTGCAGCTATACTTCGGAGATGATAAAATCTATAATCCTGGAATTTTGATGCCAGATAAAAGAGCAGGTCTTTATGACAATGTTAGGGTTTACGGATGGAAGAAAATCAGTACTATGACCGGCAAGTTCTTATTCTGCCTAAGCGGTAATCCAGGTTGGAAAACTACGTATTCTAATACTGATCCTATCGAGAGACGCTGTTTTAGTGATTGTGATGTAAATGGCAAAAGTGTCCCGGGAGACATTCCTAATATTGTAGTGTTAAATATAAAGGCAGGCGAGGCAATGAACCAAACTTTTGACAGTTTTTCGGGCAGCCGTCTCATCAGAGTTTATGGAGCGGAAAAAAAGAATGAATGGGAAGTTTTAAAAACTTTGGGTTACACCATAATTTCAACCGATAAAGTAAATGGCACGGATTGGGCTAAGATGTCTGACTCTTCACCAATTAAATTAAGGTAATGATAAGCAAGACAACGACAAAAATAAATTTCACGCGAAAGCTTTTGTATCAGCCAATTTGTTGGCGGCATTAAAATTTCGCTTGGAATCTTTAGTTACGCTGTATCCAAAAATAAAGACTTGAAAATTGTCATGGACAACGGTAGGTATCGTATAAAAACAGATAAAAAGATCAAACATTCTTAGACGTTTGATCTTTTTTTTACCAGATACGGGTCTTGTTATAGATCAATAAAAGAATTGTTCAAATACTATTTTGCCCTCATGCACTTTATAGACGCAAATTTCTTCCATTGTAAATCTTTCTTGCTCTTTAAAGGTCATGTCAGCTGACCAGGATACACTAAAATAATCTCCTCCAATGACCGGGTCTGAAATAATACGCTCATGAACCTGCTCAACTAAAGATTCAAATAATTGGGATTTTTTCAAAATTTCCTGTAGTCCCTCTACAGTTTTTGGCAGCAGAAAATCATTCGCTTCAATACTGATACAATTTTCGGCATACAACTCTGTTTGTACTTCGTAGAATTTATCCTGACGGCAAAGTTCTATAAATTTAGCAGCAACTTCATTTGTTGTTAAAATAGTTTGTTTCATTTTAAATGGATATTTTATTTATAATCTTATTTCTAGTGACAAAGTTAGGGTATACAAGTTACCGTATGATACCAGTTTCCCAAAGGAAAGCGCTTACTTTTAGGAAAGTTTGTTACCTTGCCAACCATGAAAATAATTGAAGAAAAAGCAGTACAGGACCCGGAAGAATGTGCCCGGTCACTCAGCAATGTAATTGATGCTATGTTTGTACTTAACGGGAGATGGAAACTGGCATTAATTCTTTGTATCTCTCAATCCTCAAAGCGTTTTAGTGAAATTCAAAAAGAAATTCCCATATCCCCTAAGGTTTTGGCGAACGAACTAAAGCATTTGGAATTAAACAACTTTATAAAACGAAATGTTTTTCCAACAACGCCAGTAACGATTATCTATGAAGCCACCGAGTACTGCCAGACTTTAAAAAATGTTCTATGTGAACTGGATGCGTGGGGGAAACTACATAGAAAAGTAATAACGGGAAAGTAAGGTAATCAGCTTAAGTAGTAACTTTGCACCTGATTCTTTTACATCAGTAAATAGTATAAAAAAAAGCCTTCGGTATACTTACCGAAAGCTTTATCTATTTTAATTTTCAGGAAAAGATCTAGTTAAAATGTTCTGCAATGTATGCAATTAGATTTTCATCACTCATTTTATTAGAGGTGCTTTCAGTTGATGCTGCATTTTTATACTGTGCGGATTCAGCCAAAAATTTAATAAATTGCTCCTGACTTTGTCCGGTTCCTGTAATATGAATTTGATCAACGTTAGGCATTTTACTCGCAATCTCTTTGAAAAATTTTTGCGTTAAGCTGATTTCCTGATTATTTGAATTTTTTTCATTGGAGTTATTATCCGGTCCTGCATTTTTTACATGTCCCAGTACAACAAATTCTCCATTATCAACATTTTCTTTCCCTACGATTATTGCGTTGTGCGAATCCATCCAAACTCCAAACGACTTCTTGTTTTTATCTGACATAATTTTATATTTTATTAAAGATAACCTTCTGAAAATCATTAAAATGAAAATTGGGTAAAGATTGTGATTTTAAAGGCTTTTACTTTTAAAATTAGCCACAGATCCGTTAATGCTTTGGATTAAGTAAGAAATAATTGCAGCAATAGATTCTGCAGGTTCTTTAAAACCGTCAAGGACCCAATCTTTCATTAATGCGATCGTGCCCTGTTCTCCAAATAAATAGACTTTCTCTAATAAAGATTGCTGAATAGCTGCGTCACCATTATTTTGTAAGGTCAGGTCAGTTTTTCTAAAGGATGACAACGCCTTTGAAAGCAGACTGCTGGAATCAGTTTCAGAAAAAATAATGACACTCATTTTTTTATCGCGTTCCAGAGTCCTGCAGGAAGCCAGAATAATATCGTTTACATTGTCCATATTTTTAATGGAATCCATCAGCGCATTGAAGATCTCATCCTCCATTTCCCGTATTATTTCATACGTGGTATTATAGTGCTTGTAAAAAGTGTTTCTGTTAACGTCTGCAGCCTTGCACAATTCGGTTATCGAGATTTGATTGAGGGACTTATTTTTAAGCAGGTCCAACATTGATTCGCGCAAAACCATTTTGGTATAGCGCACGCGCCTGTCAGTAGTTACTTTCATCGATACATTTTTTTTTCTAAAGTTATACTTATTGAACAATTTGCGGTCGATTTGCGTATTAAGGAGCAATCCGGTAAAAATTGAAAATTTAATTTTTGATTCTGGCTTTGAATTTGTCACCTGTAACAAAAGTAACACATTGTATATTTATAAGCAAACTGTTCGAATTCTATTGATTAGACTTCGCTTATTTGCTAAAAACTATGACAGCCATCATTTTGTGGTTGCTGTTTCATAACAGTTGTTACGAAATTATTTTTAACCCTTTAACTATTTAAGTATGAAAACAAGAAAGAGATTATGTATTAAATTCTGCTTCAGTGCAGTATTGTTTATGGCAGCTGGTTTTTATGCCCATTCTCAGGATCTGACGGGTCTATGGCTTACCAAGAATGGCATCAGCAAAATCGAGATTTACAAGGCAAAAGACGGATTGTACTATGGAAAATTAATATGGACAAAAGACCAGAGCGAGAAAGCTAAAAAATTTCATGGAGAACTAATCCTTACAGGGCTTAAGCAGGAAAGTGCTATAGCATATGAAGGAAAGGCGCATGATCCGGAAGAAGATAAAACGTATAGCTGTATCATCAAGGTCAAAGATGCAAACCAACTTGACCTGCGGGGTTACATTGGCATCTCACTTATTGGCAGGACAGAACGGTGGATACGCGTTTCCAGATAAATTTATCTAATACTATTTAAATTAAACAGCACTCATGTATAGAACTAATAAAATCCTTTCCCATATAATAACTTCGGGCAGCTTATATTTTTCAAAATCGAAATTCCTATATTCAGAAGCAGGACCTCTCCCAAACAAGATAGAAACAAACAGGCCTGTTATCATCATCGGTTCCGGATATGGCGCCGCTGTTGCCGCCTTACGCCTTTGTGAAGCAGGTAAAAAAGTGTTAATTCTGGAAATGGGGATCAACTGGAAAGAATCCGGGATTCCGTACTCCGGCTTATTAAAACCGGGGCGAAGTGCCGCCTGGCTGAAAAGGAAAACTATTGCACCATTCCTGAATATTTTTCCTTTAAAACCCTTTACGGGAGCTTTAGACAAGTTTAATTTTAAGAATATAGACGTTTGGGTGGGCAGAGGCGTTGGCGGCGGCTCAATTGTAAATGGCGGGATGGCAGTTGTACCTAAAGAGAGTTATTTTAAAGAAGTTTTTCCACACCTTGATGCCGAAAAATTTTACAACTTTTATTTTCCACTGGTCAATAAAGAGCTAAAAGTCAATGGTATTGAGGAACAATTTGTAAAAGATTGTCCGTACTATAAATTTACCCGTGTAGGAGAAGCAGAAGCGCATAAAGCCGGTTTTAAGACCGTACGTGTACCCAATGTGTATGACTTTAAATACATGGAAAGGGAATATAAAAACGAAGTGCCACGGTCTGCACTAAATACCGAAGTAATTTACGGTAACAATCATGGTAAAAACAGCCTTGATAAAACCTATCTGGCAAAAGCACTGGCTACAGGCAACCTCGAAATTCTGGATTTGCATTGCGTGGATATGATAACGAGGAATGAGGATAAAAGCTTTTGCCTGAAGGTTAGACAAATTGACACTTCGGGAAAAACTGTTGCCGATAAAACTTTTCGCTGCGATAAATTAGTGCTGGGTGCCGGTACTATGGGAACCTTAAAGCTGCTGCTGAGCGCTCAGGACAAAAATAATTTTCCTCTGGATAGCACGGTTGGGAAAAATTGGGGGAACAACGGTAATTTTATGACCGGCAGAAACTGGGTCAGACCATTATCAGGAGGAACGGGTGCGCTGCAATCGACCATTCCGGTAGGCGGGGTCGATAACTGGGAGGATAGTGAACATTCCTTTTTTACGGAAATTGCCCCTTTACCAATGGGTGTAGATGTAGCGACCGCGTTATATCTAATGATCAACCGGGTAGATAAAAAGGGATCGGTAACCTATGATAAAGTGCAGAATCGTCTTGTATTAGACTGGAATGAAAGCCATACGGTAAAGATGAAAGCGAATGCAGACTATTTTGTTCGTAAAATGAACCGTGCGAATGGCGGGACAAGAAGCCACCTGCTTTTTAAAAATGGTTTTGGCGCCAATATCTGTTATCATCCGCTGGGAGGTTGTGTTTTAGGCGAATCCACTAATGTATATGGTAAACTTAAGGAGCATGACAATCTTTATGTAATTGACGGATCCTTAATTCCGGGAACCATTGGCGTGAATCCCTTTATGACCATTACCGCCATTGCGGAATACTGTATCGAAAATCTTATTGCACAACGAGAGTTTGAGTAAGCTTGTAAATTTGATCCTGAATTGTAATTCAAAACGGTTGTCAGGCTGAGCGGAGTCGAAGCCTCTTTCCTGTAAAAAAGCCTTCGACTTCGCTCCGGATGCCCTTCGACTCCGCTCAGGATGACAATGATTTCTAAAAAGAATAAAGCTATTTTATTCAAATTATACTTTTATCCATTTGTTTTTATATATAATCAAAAGGATAATTTATTATAGTAAATGGATTGTTAATAGTAATGTAAGGTAATTTTAAAAATGCCGTAACCTGAGTTGGACTATTAAATTGTTTTTTTGAGATAAAAATTTTTTTATGGAAAATAACAATGATTTAGGCAGAAGAAGGTTTCTTAGAAATTCTTTATTGGCTGCCGGGGGAGTTTTCATCGCTCCACTTATTGAAAGCTGCAGTGACGATGATAAGCCGGATAACAGCGGTGCGCCGGATGGATTGAAAAATGAAGGGTTTGAAACAGGAGTAGCCAGTTTTGACCCTACTGAAACAGGAGTGATTATCTGGACCAGATATTCAGCAGCTTCAGACGCTGAAATTACCTGGGAGATCAGTAAGGATGCTACATTTTCTGAAGTAACAAGAAAAGGGCAGGCCGGAGCATCTTCCACAAATGATTTTACAATAGCGGTAGACGTTCAGAATATTTCTTCCAATACCAAATATTATTACAGATTTTATAATGCCAAAACCAAACAGGTCACTGTTACCGGAGAAACACGCACGCTGCCGTCTAAAACAGATAGTGTAAATGATGTAAAAATGGCTGTGGTTTCCTGTTCTAATTTTCCGGCAGGACTTTTCAACGTGTATGGAGCGATTGCTTCTTCAGATGCCGATGTAGTGGTGCATCTTGGAGATTATATTTACGAATATGCGCCGGGACAGTACGGAACAAATCCTTTTACCAATCCGCTGGGCAGAGCACATCAACCCGCCAGGGAGATTATAAGCCTAAGCGATTACAGAGAACGATACAGACAATACAGAGGAGATAAAAACCTTCAGCTGCTTCATCAGAAAAAACCTTTTATATGTGTCTGGGATGACCATGAGTTTGCCAACGATTCTTATAAATCCGGTGCAGATAACCATCAGCCGGGTGAAGGGGATTTTCAGATGAGAAAAATGGCCGCTTTTCAGGCCTACAGCGAATATATTCCGCTAAAGACAGGAAAAGATCTTAGAATTTACAGAAGTTTTAATTTCGGTACTATTCTTTCCCTTTATATGATGGATACCAGAGTGATTGCAAGGGATAAGCAGATGAGTTATGCGGATTATATTGATAATGGCGGAAATTTTGACCAGACAAAATTTAGAACAGATCTGTTAAGCACCAGCAGAAAATTAATTGGAAGCGAGCAAATGACATGGCTGGGATCACAGATCAGTGCAGATACTGCCAAATGGAAAGTATTAGGGCAGCAGATCCTGATGACAAAAATGCTGATTCCTGCAGAACTGCTTATGCTTTTGAACCAAATTTTAGCAGAAGTCGATCAATTAGGAAGTGCACAGCCGGCCACCATGCAGGCTCTTATTAATACCATCTCGCAACTGGTCGTTATTAAAATGAGACATAAACAAAATGATCCTTCTTTAACTCCCCAGGAAATTGCAAGGGTTACGACCACTTTGCCTTATAATCTGGATGCCTGGGACGGTTATTTTGCAGAAAGAGAACAATTGTATGCAATGCTTTCCGGAAAAAATGTTGTGGTTTTAGCCGGAGATACGCACAACGCCTGGATGGGTAAACTGAATGATATGCAGGGGAATCACATAGGAACTGAAATAGCGTGCAGTTCTGTTTCATCACCAGGATTGGAATCGTATCTTGGAATCACTGCAGACCCTTCAAAAGCGATAGAATTAGCACAGGCATTTACCGTACTGATAGATGATTTAGAATATGCAAATTTGTATAAACGAGGCTATACGTATCTGAAATTTACAGCATCCGGTTCAGAAGCCGAATGGCGATTTGTAGACAATGTAACCACTGAAACGACCACTACTGTTACAGAAAAAAAATATACTATAGCATAGAAATGGCAGTCGGCACTGCTTGTTTTTTTTTGAAAGTGTCAAAAAAGGATTGAATTAAATCGGAACAGGACTAATCCTGTTCCGATTTTTTTATCCTACGAGAGCAACACACCATAAAATTCCTGGTGCTACAGCAGAAAGAAACGGTGTTGAGAGAACTGTTGTTGCATAAGTAAGCAGTTTATAGTTTATAGTTTATGGTTTATAGTTTATGGTTTTTCAATTAAAAAATGTGACAGCTATATATTTGAATAAAATATCTTTATTCTTTTAGAAATTATTGTCATCCTGAGCGAAGCCGAAGGCTTTTTTACCTGAAAAGGGCTTCGGCTTCGCTCAGCCTGACATCAGTTCTGAATAACATTCAACGGATAGTTATCTTAAGTTATTATTCTGAAAAATATTCACAGTAGCTTTAGAATACCTTAACCATAAATATTTAATTTAGATTGACCCAAGTAATTTTGAAATTATTTTCCTGTATTATATTGCTGATCAGACCTTAATCCTTTAAATATTTATCATTACGTAGTAATAAACAATTCTAGAAGTTCTCACCGGATGTAAATGATCAGGAAATATTGAAAAATTATGGTCAATTACACTGATTATTCTACTATATTCGCGCAAAATAATTTTTGCTGCATCAGACTTATGCGCCGAAATTAAGATGCTAAATGTTTTATATTGAGGCTTATAAGTAAGTGGATGGCATTACTTTTAAGTTTCTCCAAAAAGACTCATTTTTTAAACCCAATAAGAACCAGAAGGTTCACGAATAATTACTTAAAAACTTCAATTCAAAATTAATTAAATAAAAAAATGATACTGAAAAAAATCTATCTTCTTGTAAACATAGTTCTACTTTTTAATTTTAGCTATTCGCAAAATTTGGAAAAGAAAAAAATAGGTTTAATTTTTAATATAAATGGTCCCTACAGAATTACCAGACAAGCAATGTCTAATACGATTGAAAGATCAAATGTAGACAAAAAGGATATGTTTTATAGCGCTTATAAGTTTTTAGAGACAGGAAAAGGAAACCCAACTGAAAGAATACTTAAAGCATATTTAAAAAATTTAGATTCATTAAATGTTGAAATTACTCAAATAAAAGATACAATCAGTCAGGCAAATTCCCCAATTTTCGTTTGGACAAAACCAGAATATGTAAGCGAAGATTTAAAAGAAATAAAAACGAAATACAATTTAGACTATTTGTTTATTGTTGATGGCCAATTTGGAATAGAATTTGAAAAAGCAGGAGTCTTTAATGGAGATAAAAGAACAAATATTTTTTTAAATAATGCTTTTATAAATTTGGAAACAAATGAAGTAGTTTCAAATTTTAATGTTGGGAATATTAGTAATATTAAAAAGAAAAATATACTTAGTCCTCCAAATTTTCCAAATATTGAAAAAAGCATGAATGACCTTTTAAATGATAAAGTACTACCTGAAATTGAACGAAAAATTAAACGAAAAATAGTTATCCCTTAGAAAAGTAAAATATAGCGCTATTGCATAATTTTGTAACGCATGAAGCAACCAGCTTCTTATATCCAACTATGAGCAATACATTTTCTGACAGCAGCCAAATTAAAACAGTATCTACTTTCTCCGAACTTATACATACCGATTTCAAAGGAGAAATGAATGCGCTATGCTGGTACAGAAATCTGGATGGCGATTTTAACGAGATTGTAACCCAACTACGTTTAAAAGAAAATATAACCGAAGTGTATCGGGAAGACCTAATCGCACTGCAACTCTCAGAAAAGGGGAATAGGGCGAGGGAAGTCATTTTAAACGATTTACAAGTATTAACTGATTACGGGGCTTCGCCATCTCTTAATGTCCTGAAGTGCTACGAACGTGATGATGAATTTGATTTCATATCGACCGATGTGTATTCATTTCATGTAGATCGTTCGCCCATTGCAACAGACACTTTTTTATGTACCTATCACGGAGCGGCAAGTGATATTATTCCGAATGCGCAGGCAGACCAAAAAATCCTGATTCCGGAAATACGGGCAAAGTTAAAAGAACTGTACGACGGACCTGCGGAAGGATTCGAAGAGTTTTTGAAGGAGAATTATTTTGATTTGCATTATCAGCTACATGACGATGCACAACCTGTTAATTTGGGTTTAGGCCATCTTTGGCGACTGGCCGTAGATCATCCGAAACAACAAGTGCTGCCTTGTATTCACAGAGCACCCATAGAAAACGAAGGGGAATATCGGTTGTTGTTGATTTGTTAAGGAAATTCTATTGATACTTACTCAGATCCAGATTCAGAATAGCACCTACTTTGCTAAACTCCTCATTAATCTTTGCATTCAGGATGAGTTGTTTATTGTGTATCGGATGATTAAAAATCAACTGATGTGCATGAAGCATCATTCCTTTCAGGTCAAAATGCTCCAGCCATAATTTATTTTGTTTGTTACAACCATGTGGGCGACTTCCTAAAATGGGATGAAAAATATGTTTGAAATGTTTTCGTAGTTGGTGCATCCGTCCGGTTTCAGGAATCGCTTCTACCAGACAATATCGTGACGTTGGTTTATTGTTAAATTCTAAATCCACTTCGGCATTTTGCAAACGATGAAAGTAGGTGATTGCATTTTGTGTAATGTCATCATCGTTGGTTAAATCATAATCAATCGTTAGTTCTTCGGGTGACCAGCCACGTAAAATGGCTAAATATTTTTTTTCGACTTCGCGTGTGGCAAAACGATCATTCATAATTTTCAAAACGGCTGTATCCAGCGCAAATAACAAGACACCGGATGTTTTGCGGTCTAACCGATGAACAGGATAAACGTGTTGCCCGATTTGATTTCTTAATTCCTGAATGGCATACACTTTTGCATCACGCGCATAAAATGATTTGTGAACCAGCAACCCGCTTGGTTTATTAATGGCGATAATATATTCGTCCTGATAAAGAATTTCTAACATTGGGCAAAAGTAAAAGAGATTTTGATTGAAATCTCTTTTAGGACTTATTTATTTCTATAGTTTTCTTTTATTTTAGATCGAAAAATAGATAGCTGCTACAACGGTTATGGGCAATTGGCTTGATGGGCAGATGCTTTTGTATTTGGAATAATTTGGCAAATCTGAAAATAGGGCTTAATTTAGTCCCAAATCCACTGTAGTATCGGGACGTTGGGAGATATTACTGCAGAACAGAAACCGAATGAAAAACATATCTGAATTGATTTTAGCTTTGAATAGCTTAAAAAGTAGACATTATTTTTTTATTAGAGAAAATCTACAAACTATAAAACAAACTGAAAAAAAAATAAGCCTAAAATTTCCTAAAGATATTAGTGAGTTTTACTCAATCTATAATGGAGGTTTCATTCCGGATTCTTTAATATCAGAAAAGAAAATTAGTGACGGTAGATTTTATGATGAAATTGAATGGGAAAGCAATTCATTTCTTAACCTTGAAGATATTATTTATTACTACAATCTAGATGAAGAAAACTCAATAAACTTTAAACAAGAAGAAAAGTTAAACTCAAAAAGATTAATCCCTTTTTTTAGAACCAAAGAACAAGAATTTTTAGTTTTTACAGAAAATTCACTTATACTTTGGGCTAAAGAAATGGAAAATAATCAAATCTCATGGATTAATGTATACCCAAATTTCGAAAGTTTTTTAAATGAATATATTAAAAATGAGGGTGAAATTAGTTTATAAAGAAATAAAAACAACTGCTAACAGCTACTACAACGGATTTGGGCAATAATGCTTATTCAAAAAAATAATGTAGTTTTATTCTCCGAATTTTGAAATTAAATCATTCAAAATTTGGTCCAAAAATACGGCAAATAAAACGGTGAATTTAGAAAACCAAAAATTGGGCTAGAAACTTGAAACCGCCTACGGAACCTTGAAAAAATATTAATAAGAATAAAACAAAAATGAAATCAAAAATCTTTCTCATATTCTATTTGTTAATTTCAAATGCCTCTTTTGCTCAATATGGATATCATCATTATTTTCCACTAATGGGTAAAATCAAATCATACGAAACTTTTCAAATAATTGAAAACGATTCGAAAGAAAAACAAATTTTAGTTGAAAAATTAACTTATGACAATAATAATAGGGTTTTAACTAAAAGTACTAACGAGCTCTTGTATAAAACACCAAGACAAGAAAAAAATATTTATAAAAAAAATTTAGTTATAACCTATGAATGCAAGTGTAATGATATAAATGAGTTTATAAATAACTTCGCTATCAAAGATAAATCTGAATTGAAAAACAAAAAAAGTTCAGGTTATGGTTCTGGTCAAGAACCCACAAAATTTGTCACTTACAATTACTCCGACAAAAAGGGAAATATTACATTAACCGAAAAGTTTGGAGAATCTGGATATAAAACTTTAACAATAAAAACTCTGTATAATTTTGCAAATAAAGTTAGCAATAAAAAAGTTTTTGATTTTGATGACAACCAGACTGATGATTATACGTATGAATATGATAAACGTGGTAATTTAATTAAAGAAACTTCAAAAGACATCAAATATTCAGTTTATTATACACATTTATACAAATATGATAACATTGATTTTCAAAATGAAATGATGACATATGGAAATGATGAACTCATATCTCATGATACTTATATAAAAGTTGTAAGTAAAAATAAGGAAGAAATATATAAAATGGATAATTTAAAAAACTTAAAAAGTTTGTACAAAGAAACATTTTATAATTCAAAAAACATCGTCATTCAAACAAAAGAATATTCTAATTACGATACAATTATAAAAAGTAAAGAAAAAAAATATACAGAGAATGGAATCCTTTCCAATATCAATTATGTTGACCATTTAAGTGCTTCGAATTTAAAATTTGAACAAGTGTTTGATTCTAAAAAAAACTGGATTGAATTAATTGTTTATATATCTTTTCCAAATCAAAAAGAAAGAAAAGAAAGAAGGATAAAATATATACGAAATATTGAGTATATAAAATAACAGTGCCTAACAGCTACCACCCCTGCGGATTTGGGTAATTGGATTAATGGAAAATTGATTTTGTATTTGGGGTGATTTGGCAAATCCGAAAACAGAGTTACTGTTAAAAATCGGGATCTGTCGTTCTGCTTCGCGATCACTTTTAGGATGCGTTTTTCTTTTGATGAAGGTTGAAGAAAGGATTTATAAAATGAGTTATAAAAGAGAAACCTGATACCGGAGTAACATGTGGTATCAGGTTTTCATGTTTTAATCGATGCTCTTATTGGATACTCTTTGCGGGTGCGAAGTCAGGAGATGTTCGGACAGCGCATGCGATGAATTTATCATTTGTAAGGAACTCTTCGCGGAGATGGGGATTTTTTTCCATAAAACTCAATTCCTCTTTGCTTTAATGGGTTAGTGCTCCATTCTGACCATTGATTAGTATAGGGATCATAGCCGCATTTTAAAGGCTTTGAATAAATGTTGTTATCAGGATCTTCAATATAAGCACGGCAATCTGTACAGATATGCCGGAACTCACAATCCTTGCAGACCGTTATTTGATCTTTGGTAATGTTCCAGTATTTTTTAAAGTTTGGGTTGTTTAATCCTTCCTCTAACGTAATGTCTTTTATATTGCCAAAACTCTCCGGCATTGACGGACAATTTTTTATGTTTCCGTTTTTGTCGATGGCCAGTTTTTTGTTTAGACAGGTATTATACTGCTGTGATTCACTAAAAAGTTTGATATTAGAATAGAAATATTCAGCATTTATGATTCCACAATGTTTTTCATTACTTACATTTCTTTTTACCATCATGACGTAGCCCATGTTTTGATGTACGGGTTCATAACTTTTATCACAAGGGGAATTAAAAAGTATAATGGAATGTATCCGGCTGTTTTCTGCTAACAGGATATTTAGCTCCTCTATAGTAAAACTTTCATCAAAAGGGAGTATAAAATCAACCGAGACAATTCTGGATTTTTCTTTTTTTAATAATCCGTCGATGCTGTTTAGATACTCCAGACTACAATTTCGGTAAAAACGCAGCTGAAGATAAGAACATTTTAGCTTCTCGAATTGAGGTACTAAAGCACTAAAATCATGAATAATTTCATCGTAATCTATAATAATGTTCGTGATTAAAGAAGGCGTATTCCATTCCATGGACATTCGCGGAAATAACTCCGGATTCGGATTAAAAAAGATAAGTTGATTTTGAATTAAAAAATCAAAGTACTCCTCAATTATTGCATCATATTCATTCTGAAAAGCCTTTTTCACGGCTGCAATACTTTTGCCGTTATAGGTTTCCAGAATCGCATATAATCCATTCGGAATGAAGTAATACTGGTTACTCTTTGTGTCACAAATAATACTTCTGTTAAAACCCTTTACGGGAATGCAGTCTGCAAAAAGAATAAAAGGAAGCTGTCTCACATCAGATTATTTTAGAAATAGGTTTGACAAAAGGTTTCACTATATTTTGTGAATTCTGATACACCTGCATTGCAATAAGGGTACTTTTAGGTTTGGTTTTATTCGGAAATCCGGTATTGGATTTATATTTCAAACCATTAAAAACATTGATCGGATGTTTATTTTCCATCTTCCAGTATTTTAGCTACTTTATTTTCGAGATAATAATTGCAGGCATTATTTATAAAACTGACCTGTCCTGTTGGGTTTATTTCCAGAAAATAATAGTCATCATTACAATACATTAAATCAGCAGAACCATAATTTAAATTAAATTTCTCAAAGACTTTTTCCAGTTTCTCTTCAATCTTTCCGGGCAATTGAAACGGAATCATTCTTAAATTCTGCATACTGCTCAGCTTTGTCCGGTAATCAATAGTGTGGTCAAAAACGTGAATCGCTGTGGCATAAAAAGATCCGTCGATATAAATTACCCTGATTTCGAAATCGGCGATAATTCTTTCCTGAAAAAAGGAAATGGCGAATTCACTCGGCGTCTGATGAAGTATTTCAGGAGTTATTTGAAAAGTTACATTAAAATTGTAGAGGAAATCGTTGTCTTCATAATAGGGACTGTCTAAAATTCTTTTGGAGATGATCCCGTTTTTACCTTCAAAAGTATTGTAGAACATCTTCAGCTTTTCTTTGCTGCCGGTAATCAGCGTGTGCGGTATTTTCAATCCTTGCGCTTTGGCCTCTAACATCATATCAAGACGATTGGTCTCAAAATCTGCTATTCTTTTTCCTATTTTTTTAATGGATTTTTGTAAAACAAAAGCATCGTTCAGCACCTCATAACATTTGTTTTCATACTCGTTTCCACCTGAGTTGATGCATCCGCCATTGAACCAGATACTTTTTATTTTTTCCAGCTCTGTATTTTCCCGATATTCTGTTTTCAATACATAGGAACTACTTTCATTGCTAAAACTCATGGCTTCAATCGTAACGCTGTCAGATTCTCCTATCCTTATGAAATCACTGTCCAGACAATCAATCACATTGTTTACAAAATCATCCACATCTTTGCTGTATATTAAAATCATACGCTCTATAATTTTTCGTAAAATTCCCAGTCATCCGTTAACTTCATAATCAGATTGTAATTTTCCTCGTAATAATCATCTGTTTCTTTAGGGTTCTTATAGTTGTACGCTTCAATAACAAAATTATTGTAATCCATAATAAATCCATATGGATTACTGAATTTGAAACGTAGTTTACGAATCTCTACATCGTTTCTTTCGTACGATTTCAAGATGTACAAATTGCCTTTATAGATATGAAAACAGGAATTATAACCTGTATCGCTATTAAAATCTCTTTTGCGATCGTACTCCAGTGCATTACTGCTTTGGTCAAGCAATTCCTTTAGAGTATCCAGGTTTTTTGTTTTTTGCTGCTCAGCATGCAGCATCAAAACATTAAAATCGGGAAAGGACAGGAGCGTAGTATCATTGACGACATAACAGCCTGTTTTTTCTTCAGACGGATAACCTTCTTTTTTCAGCAGGTCAATTAATTTGTCCGTCACTCTTTCTGTGGTTTCGTATAAGACTTTTGGATTTTTTCGGTTTTCCAATCCATAATCAGCCTGATCTTCTTGGAGCAAATCGTCTAATTCTTGTAGTAGTCTGAGATTCCAATGGCCTTTTGACCCTTTGCAAATGGAATCATATTTGCTGCTAAAATTTTTCCATTCCGGATTTTTCCGCATAGAAGTAAAAATCTTCGCCTTAAAATACGGCAGTTCCACCCCCTTTAAAGCCAGTTTTTCGCTCCACCCAAAAGCAGTTTTTAAATCTCTCGATAAAATAGCACAACGAATAGCATTATGAATATCTCTCGCGAATAATACGGGATACTTTTGATTCAGCGTATTATATTCTTCTTTTGCCCTGGCATATTGTCTGGCAAAAATATAATTCTCGGCATTTTTTGTGTAGGTGTAGTAGTTGACTTCTCCTTTCCGTGCATTTTCTTTTTCAATATCAGATACCAGTCTGTTATTGGTAATTAAGGACTTACAGTCCGGTTCTTTTCTTTCAGCGCTCTTTTTTGCTTTCTTCTTATTTGGGTTATAAATCATGGAACCCAAATCAAAAATTTCGGAATAGTTTGAACCTGATCCAAAGGCAACCCATGTTTTTGCTGTGATTTTGCCACTTATTTTAAAAGGATGTCTTACCGCAAGTTTGATTTTGGAATACGCATAGGTCTTAAAGTAAAAAGCAGGAAATTTATCCAGTACTGTAAACGCATCAATTTCTTTATGGTTCCATTTTACTTCGACACTATCTCTGTTTACAATTTTACCTAAGTAACATGCTTTTATCGTATCTGTTTTTTCTCCAAGATAGATATGAACAAAGGCTTGTTGTTTTTTAGTATGTATCAATTCATTCGAACCCCAATTGCTATTTCCGGTCACATAACCTTCTATAGTTATCCTATTGTCTTTTGGATTATAGCTACAGGTACTGATCTCTACTTTTAAAAAGCACATCGATAAATATTCAACAAAATTAAAGTTCCTGAAATTTTTGCTCCTAAAGGTTACCCCATAATTTACAATTCCTTTGTAATTCCGGTCATCTACAAAATAAGAAATGCTGTCTTTTGATTTTGAAAACCAATTGTCCCCGGACTTCCATAAATTATAGACCTGATCGGCTACTTTGTTAGTATCAAAATCACGCTGATTATAGTTTTTGTAACCCGATTTGTTTTGACTTAACGATACAGGGATCGAAGCAATGTTTACTAAAACAATTAATAATATTACAGATATTCTTTTCAAAATAGGAATCAGTTAAGGGAGAAAATAAATAAAGGGTATTCAAAACAAGTCTGGATTTACCTTTATAAATCCAGACTAAAATAACTATAAAGACGATAGGGACGGATCCAAATCCTCTTGTTTTAATGCTAAAGAAGGAAGTTCTTCACCCGGAACAACCTGTACAAATCTCACATTGCTTCTGTTATGAAACGTAAGCGTTCCATTTCTGTACGAGTCATAACCATAATCATAAATAGCATTTTGTTTTAAGAGTCCGTGCGGTCCCTTAGTAGTTCCGCCACTGCTTACGGTACCTCCGCCATTAAGGTTAACCATTTGCTCTTTTTTTAAAGTACAGTCTTTAAACTTTTCTAAATCTAATCTTTCCAGTTTCATAATCAAGTAGTTTTAATTTATAATCAGTTTTGTAAAACCATCCACATTACTTTTTCTATCCTTTTTTTAAGTGCAAAATAATATGTGAATAATTTTACATTACAAACATAGTAATAAATCTTAAAAGTAGGAATAGTACTTTATAAAATAGATAACTATAATTAAAAATAGTAAGAAAAATAATATATTAATAGAAAATACTTCTATATTTGCCTCTTTAATAATAATTATTTAATACTAGTAAAGTCATGGCAAAAAGCAAAGACAACATCATCACTCACGGATTGAGTGGGAAAGTAGGAGACATTATCGTATTTAGCCAGAGAGGCAATAAAACAATCGTTTCAAAAGCGCCAAAAGAGCGTACGGGAGAGCCGACTGAAAAACAGAAGCAGCACACTTTACGATTTCAGGAAGCGATCCTCTATGCAAAGACAGCCGTAAAAGACGCTGCCACCAAAGCGATGTACGATGCAAGTGCGAACGCTAAGAAAAATGTAAGTGGTTACAATGTGGCAGTAGCCGATATGCTGCACGCTCCGAAAATTGAAGAAATAAACCTTTCGGAGTACAAAGGCAAAAAAGGAGATACGATCAGTGTAAAAGTAACCGACGACTTTAAAGTGGTCGCCGTAAAGGTACTTATAGAAAATGCCGACGGGACACTGGTAGAAGAGGGCAACGCCAAAATAAGTGCCAATGGTCTGGATTGGATTTATACGGCTACTAAAGAAAACGACGATTTAACCGGGGATAAAATCACCATTCAGGCTACAGATTTACCTGACAATCTGACTGAAAAAGAGCAAAAACTCTAAAAATCTCCAAAAAAAGTTTGGACGGAGGAGTGACGGAAGAGTGACGGTACGGTGACGGAGAAGTGACGGGTGCGAAAATAATGTCAAACTGTCAGAATTACCGTTAAAAATCGGGATTTGTCGTTCTCCTTCTCCATCATTTTTAATATGCTTTTTTCTTTTGGTGAAGGTTGAAGGAGGATTTATAAAAAGAGTTCAAAAAGAAAAACCTGGTACCAGAGTAACATCTGGTATCAGGTTTTTTTGTTTTAATCGATGCGCTTTGTAGATAATTGTTGCGGGTGCGAAGTCAGGAGACGTTCGCACAGCGTATGCAATAAATTTAATATTTGTAAGGAACTCTTCGGAGAGCTGGTATCAGGTTTTTTGTTTTAATTGATGCGCTTTGCGGATTATCGTTGGGGGTGCGAAGTCAGAGACGTTCGCACAGCGTATGCGATAAATTTAATATTTGTAAGGAACACTTCGGAGAGCTGGGTTTATTTGGAATAATTTTAATTAAATTGTTCACTACAATGCATAATTGGCTCAATCCTAGGACAAATTTTTTTAAACTCTTCAATATAAATATTTTTAATCCTTTTACTATAATCTATATAATTGTATTCTTCAATTTGATATAATGTAGCATCATGCATAGGAATTAAAAACTCAACAGTTCGGATTTCATTTCTTACCCTAATTAAAGCTTTTTTATAAATTAGTGATGCGGTACTCTGAATTACATGACTCAATGACCAAGGAGACTCGTTATCTAAAGAATACCTGAAGTTACCTTCTTTAGTTCCAATTTTTTTATTCTTTTTAATATTCATATTAATGCTTTCTCTGAATTCTGCTAGCTTTGTGAATTTTGAAAAATATAATTGACATTTACTATCCAGTGTATTATCTCCATACATATACCTATAAAAAATTACTTTAGCATCTGATCTCTTGTTCTTATCTCCCAATACCTTTTCTGCTAAATCACTATATATATCTGAGTTATATAAATTTATTAATGTATCATCATAGCTAAGAGCTGCAAGGATACCAGCCTCAAATTGACCATAATCAATATATAAGAACTTCATCCCTTTCTCAGGAACTATAACGACTCTATTATTTTTTTTAAGATTTTGTAGCGCAGGCTGTCTTAATGTTATTCTTGATGATATTGTTCCAAATCCTAAAAATGTTGGATAAGTTTTGTTAGCACCTCCCCAATGAGATAGCATAAAAATAAAACTATCTAAATCATTTTGATTTCTGAGTAAATCATAAAAAATTAAACAAACGGGATCTTGATTTCTACGAATTTTAAAGGAATATGTAAGTGATTTAATATAATTAAATTTTTTTGAAGCTAAATAAGATAATTGTTGCTGTTCATTTTCTGGATTAAAAATGTTGTATTCTAATTGTAAAATGTTTTTTAATCTATATATGTCTTCTTCTAATTCGATACACTTTTGTTTAGCAATTTCTAAATCAATAGGAACTCCTTTATGTTGTCTTTCGTAAATCAGTTGATTTATCTTTAACTCAATATTTTCAAATCTTTCTCTTTCACAATCATCTTTATCAATTAGAGTTTTAAATAGAGATGACAAATGCTCTAAAATTAATTTAAAATTACTTTTTTTCAAGTCAAATTCTGAATCTATAACCTTATGGTGTCTTAATGCATGTATGGCTTTCCAACTTTTATAATTACGAAATTCTTTTCCTTCTTGTGCCATTTGCTTGTCCAAACATTCTAAGTCAATTATAGTAGGTAGTTTTTTAATTCTACTATTTGCTCTGATATGTTGAATAAGTTGACTAGTTTGAAATGTAACGTACAAACTTTCTTGATTAATTATAATTGTTTCACTAAGAGTATAATTATCATGGTCGTCAATATCTAGTGAATGCCATTGAGACTCTACAAACATTAAAATGTATCTTTTCATACTATATAGAATATAATTGTTCAAACGAATGTTCAAAATCTTCTTCATCTTCATCAAAGCCCTGAACAAAAACTAAATCTTTATCTTTATACTTATTTGTAAATTCATGCGCATTTTCAAGTGTTTCGCTCATATGTTTTTTATCAATTATATTTGTTGGAAATGATCTTAAAGAAATGAGAGCTAATCTTTTTTGAAAATAACCATTTGTGAATCCTTCCTCAAATTTTCGTAAAATGACCCTTCTGTATCCATTATCTACCGAACACATATATATAATCATTGCCCCAATAACCGCTTCGTTAGTTTGATCGTTCTTTTCAATTTGCTTGACTGCAAATTTTTTCAAATCGGTTAGATCACATTTATGTTTTGCAAGAAGAAGCCAAAGTTGATAAGTTTGAAATGAATATGTATTATAGCGTTCATCAAGAACTATCATTTTAATAAGAGTCAAAAACTCTTTTTTTATAATTTCTGTTGGAATAAGATTAAGTACTTTACAAACTTGCGTAGTAATCCATGGTTTATCTTTTAAATTTTTTATTGCAATTTCAATTTGCCTTTCAAATTTTGAATCTTGAGTGTAAAGATTTATGTTTTTTTTAGCTAAAACAGCAATTGTATTTAAAGCGTAATTAAGTCTTCTTGCTGAGTCTTCCGAACTATTAGTGTCTTCCTCAGTAAGATTCTCTTTTAATAAATTTATGCTTAAATGAAAAGCATCATTCAGATATAAATAATTATCTGATTTACGTAATCTAGATATTTTATTTAGCTCTAAATCAAAGGAATTATTATAATGACTTCTAAGAATAGTGTCATCTGTTTCCAACTTAATTTCATCAACAAATGAACATATTTTAGTTTTTTGAGAATTTACAGATAAATGACAACGTCTTAATTCAAACTCAAATATTTGTAGAATTTTACGCGCTTCGTATTTGTCCTCACAAAAAATTCTAATATCATCCATAAATCTAAAATATGCAAAAGCATTATGTTGCATAAAACGATCAACTTGATTAAGATAAAATGATGCTAATAGAGATGATGCATCACTATTCTGTGGCAGCCCTAAATCTTTTTTCGAAAAACTTTGAATTATACTATGTAAAAGTTTTGAAGCTTCTATTTCATTTGGAGTTTCACAAACTCTTTTAATCTTTTCATGCAATAAATCTTTATTAATATTATCATAGAAGTTCAAAAGATCAATTTCAATTACACATCCATATAAATGATTTTTTTGAGAGTCTGTCGCATTTGCACATTCGCTTAATTTGTATTTCATTTTTTTCCATTGTTCAACTCCATTTATTATCAGTTGATTTTCTGAAAAATAATTGTATCTAGCAGAGTATACATTAGATATCATTGCCTTATCTAGTTTTTCAGCTAAAACACCTACTGCAGCCATATATATAATCCGATCTCTGAAAGGAGAGATTAAAGCTTGTCTAAGAGTAAATTGTTTCTTGGGAACATAGAATTTTTCTGCTAATAAAGCTTTGTAATTTTTATTACCAAAATAATTTTCAAATTGTTTGAATAAGTATTCTTTATTTAATAAGTCAATATATTTTAAAGGATCATGAAACCAATCATCCTCAATGTCAGTTTTTAATCTTTTTCTTGCTAGTTCTAAATCTAAAGAAACATCATTTATTAATGCTTGATGTATATATACAACTTCCTGGTCAATTTCTTTTTTATAATTCGAAGAATGTGTGTCAAGTTGGACTTTATTTAGTGATCTTAATTTACCATTAATATCTGAAAATGTTATTGGTACACAATCAATGGTTTCATTTTGAAATTCATCATTTGGATATTGGTAAATAATTCCAAATAGAACACTTTTATTAGAATGGAAAACCCCAGCTCCAGAAATTCCGTGCATTTGCGAATGGTTTAAATTGCCTGGGATTTGAAATCTTTTCATCGCAATATCATTTCTTTTTAAAATAAAATGGTGAAGCTCGTTTGGATTGGCTGAAAATGTAGCCCATGAAAAAAAATCCTCATCTTCGTTATCTACTTCGTCAGATACTAAAATTTGACGAAAACTTAAATCTGTATTTTTGTCAATGATAATAATGGTAAAATCTTCCTCAAAAATAATTAATCGCTCAGATAACTCTGATTTTTTAATACTTGCGAGTTTTTTAAATTTTCCTGTCTCGGAGTATAGAATTTCAATATTAAAGAGTTTATTTTTGTCAAAAGGTGTATGAGAATCTTCTTGAAAAATATGCTTTGCAGTTAGAATATAGTTATAATTACAATAGTTTGGAGTCACATAAATAATTCCTGATCCAAAATTAGGAACCCCACTCACTGTTGTGCTAATTTTTACCCCGCAACTTTTCAGCTTATCATATAGTAATGCCATATTGCTTGTTGTTTGATGTTAAAGTAAAATTATAATCTTTTAATTCTTTGTCTGTAATATTTAAATTTAACAATGCTTCACTATAGTTGAACATGAAGTTTATTTTTTCACTTTTTTCGCGCTTTGAAAATTTTAGGATTTTTAAAAGTGCTCTTTTATTTGGAAGAAAATATTTTTTGCTATTTGTACTTATGATATAATTTTTACACAAAATACTTTCTATGATCTTCTTGTTAATACTTCTATAACTTCCGTGATGTGGTAGTTTTATAAAGTCAAATGCAATAGGATTTCCCTGATTATCATTAACTAATTTTTCGAGAATCTTTTCGAATCTTGCTGGTGTAACATCTCCTGTTAATAAAACCTTTTTATTGTTACATTCTAATTTAACAACGACACTACTTTTATTAAATATTGAGGTGTCTTGACTTTTATCATCAATATATTTGTCAAGAATATGCATTGAAGAATTCCAATCACATTTGTAATCACTTGATAAATATGCTCCCTTGTTTTCACTGTACTCTTTTATGTCTTCAACTGTAGGTGATAAAAAGTCAATCTTTAGTCCGTCAAGGATTATAGGTTCACTTTCATCCGTAATAGTTTTCCAAATTGGATTAATTGAAAGAAGAAGCTCTTCTGTCTCATGAGCTTGTTTATAAGAAAGTAATCTGTCCTTTAAAGGTTGAATTTTTCCTAAATATAATCTTGGGGAATTAAAGATAACTTGTTTTATAAATTTATTTTTGTCTCCATATTCTCCTTCATTTACAAGTTTTAATAAATCTATTATTCCTTTTATGTGATCATCATCATGATGAGTAATTATAAGTAAATCTATAATTTCTTTATTTTCATGAATTAGATTTATTTGTCCAAGAAGATGTCGACTATCATTACCTCCATCAATGAGAATGTTTTTGTTATTATGGTGAATTAAAATTGCATCGCCGTTTCCTGCTTTTAAAAATTTTATTTCCATCGAAATTGATTTTTATGTAATATTAATATCAATATTTTTCTTATTTTACTCATAGTTTTTTTGTTAGTTTTGGTTTTTGAAATGTAGGGAATTTAATGTGAATTTCAAATTAGATTATTTGTTGTTAATTTTTTTTTCTAAACTTATCTCCAACTAATTTTTATTTATATTATTTTTTTAATTTCTCCACCAACGAGTTCAGAGGTAAAAGTAGCCAGAAAGGAAATTGTTTAAAAAGCGGACATCTTGACTATTGAAGGAACATGGCAAGATATACTTGCTTTGAAAATAATATTTATAAAGATTAGACTAAAGCGAAAGAATTAGCACTAAAAACAAAAAAAGAGACTTCAAAAGTCTCTTTATACAATTAATATATTTTTAAAATAATTACCTATTAATCAATTTTTCAATCCTTACCATCATTTCATCCTTTTCCTTCAACAGACGCTCGTACAACGCAATTTTTTCATCATACAATTGAACAATTTTATCAATTGGATTAAATGAACAACTATCATACTTTTGATAACCAACTGCACCGTTGTCGAAATGATTAGAAATAAAATTTACCGCTTGCTCCTCATCAAAATTCTGAAACGCTTCCACAGGAATTTTTAAGGCCTGTGATATTTGATCGAGTATATCGTTTTCAATAACCTCTTTTTGCTCCAGCATCGAGATTTTTTTCTGATTCCAGTCGTTTCCGAGATCAAAAGCCAAGGCTTCTTGTTTGATGCCCAGCATTTCCCTGAAGCGTTTTACGTTTCTTCCCTGATGTATTTTCTGTTCCATAATGCGTATCCATTTTTCTAGAGGCTCAAAGATAACCCCATTTCGATTAAAATCCTGAATTTCAAAGATAAAAAATTATCCCATAAAATAGCTTTTTTGTCAGAATATTATAGCGGTATTCTGAATAGATTATCCTTTGGAAAGAACGGAACTTCGTTGGTGAATTTTAAATCTCTTTACCATGAAAAAAAATAAAACAGCGTTCGACACCCGCTTTTGGGCTGGGTTTACGGCAGAAAATCCCTTTAAGGTCCTGGATGCCTTTTTTGACTTTGCCGATCTTGATGATTACAAACAGCAGTTAAATGAAGCGTTACGGTACAGCGGTACCAGCAAAGTGTACGAACAGGACAATCCCGCCAGTGTTTTTGTCTTTTATACGGTGGTGAGTTCTTTTCTGAAAGCCTGTTATTGTCTGAAGGAAAAAAGCAAAAAATGGAAAGTGAAAGCGTCTTTACCTTCTGAAACCGTATCGCAGCTTTATTCCCTGACGAAGGAAGAATACGAGAATCCTTTTAGGGTATTTCAAAAAGCATTTGATGAAAAAACGGCTGAAGAATTTGAATTTTTTCTACGGGAAATCGTCCGCCTGTCCTTGTCTCCGCAAGCCGAAGATGCTGACGCTGACCTGACGATATGTTATATACATGTCATTAAAATGCTCGATGCCGCGGAACTCATCAGAGAAAGGGGAGTGGAGAAAATCAGGAAAAGGGATCAGATGGGGCCTGTAACGGCATAAAATATTCGGGTTGCCAACTTTAAAATAGGACAGTAAATAAAGTAGTAAAAAACCATAAAAAAATCCCATTCGCCGCGGCGAATGGGATTTTAATTTTGTGACCCGTAAAAGACCTATTTCACATCATTATATGGAGGATTTAAAGCTTAACAAATTGATCGTCCTTAATCCTGAAAATAGAAAAACAGGATACTTTGAAATTTTATTTACTCATTCAAATTAAAAAGTAATCACCAATTTTCCAAAATGTGACCCGCTTTCAAGTCTTTTAAAAGCATCAATTGTGTCCTGAAATAAAAAAGCCGAATCTATAATGGGATGAATTTTTTTTGCTTCGAGGGTTTCATTCATTCTTGAAAACATCTCTTTTGAGCCAACGTTAATTCCCTGTAATTTGACTTGTTTACTCATTAGTTGTGCCGTATTGATATTTCCGGTAAGTCCGTCCATTATTCCTATTACAGAAATGGTTCCGTCTAGCGCAACTGCTGCTAGAGATTTGTTAATATGGTCACTGCCTACCACTTCCACGATGTGTTTTGCACCAAGTCCGTTGGTAATTTTCAGGACTTCATTTTCCCATTGCGGTACACTTTTATAATTGATTAAATGGTTTACACCCATTTTTTTAGCACGTTCTAGCTTAGCATCGCTTCCGGATAATAAAATGACTTCTGCGCCTGCAGCTAATGCAAACTGCATTGAAAATAAAGATACTCCGCCAGTTCCCTGTATCAATACGCTGTCGCCGGCTTTTACATTTCCTTTTTCCATTAAGCCATGCCAGGCCGTTATGGCAGCGCAGGGCAGCGTAGCGGCTTCTTCATTGGAAAGATAATCAGGAATTTTAATTACTGCATTCTCTTTTAAAACCACAAATTCCTGTAACATTCCGTCACTGTAACTTCCGCCAAGGGAATTTAATAATTTCTCAGCAGATAAATTTCCATTCATCCAATTGGGAAAAAAGAGACCCGCAACACGATCCTTTAAGGCTACTTCGGTTACCTGATTTCCAATTTCAACCACAATTCCTACACCATCAGAAACAGGTATCCTGCCCACCGGAGGTTTCCATTTATCAATACCTTTAATAACAAGTAAATCCCTGTAATTTAAAGACACCGCTTTGATTTGGACTAAAATTTCGTTTGGCAACAGCTTATTATAGCTTTTCTCAACCTGTTTTAAAGTTTCGATGCTATAATTTTCAGATATTTGATATGCTTTCATAGTACTAAAGGCATTGGGGAAAGACCAGCTCTATGACTCTTTTTTTTAGTAAATTAAGACCAGGTGGCCCAATGACAGTACAAATGTATTACTTAATTATAGCAGTTAATGAGACGTGGTCCCATTGTGAGTTACTCATAAATTAAGGAGTATGTACCAGTACAGTCTTTCCGGATGGCTATTTCACTTTTTTAGTGTAAGAAGTGGGCTGAATACGAATTTCATAAGGAATATTTTCTTTACCCCAGTCACAGAGTTCGTGTAGTACTTTAACCAACGAAAGTCCGCTATCCGTAATCCGATATTCCACCCGAAGAGGCACTTCATTGAAAATTTCTTTCTCAATCAATTGGGCTGTTACCAATTCATTTAAAACATTAGAAAGTACATTGTCTGAAATACCGTTTAAAGATTCTTTTAAATTAGAAAACCTTGAAACGTCTAGTTTTACCAGTACTAAAATTTCCGATACCCATCTCTTTCCCACTATACGAAGCACCTTGTTTAGCGTACATCTTTCATCAAGATAATATTCATTTAAAGTATTAGTGGAGTTCAGTTTCTTTTTGCTCATATTTATTTAGTTAATAGCAGTCAAAATTTCTGCTGTCCGGGTAATGATTAAAGAGGCTAAAAATATAAACTAAATGTTGAGATCCCAAAAAAGCGACTGAATAAATCAATTACTTTTAGGCCTTACATTGATAGTTCAGTTTTTGAAAATACCTTGTTTTCCATTCACACAGCAGAACCGATTTTAAAAAGAATGCTACATAAAAAAAGGAAACAGAAGTTTATTCTGTTTCCTTTTTTATTAATTTTTATGCGAAATACCCGGGATCTATTTACCGCTTGAGGCCGTAATTTTTCCTAATTGAAGTCTGTAATCCGGTCTTTTTGCATTAAACACGTCTACAAAAGTTTCTTTGTTCTCTGTGTGGGAATACACATTAAAGAAGATGCTGTTACCGTACCAGTTTTCTAAATCTGTATTGTCAGCATTGTTTTCTTTAAAGATATTGCCGCTGCATTGATTAAAGAACATCTCTTCAAATTTGATTTTTTTAAGATTACCCTCATTGATTTCAGTTTTGCTGTCTATAAGCACCGCAGGATTAAAACCTGAAACTACACTTCTTTTTAATTCCAAAGAGGCACTTTCACCAACATAAACAGCTTCTTTAACCAAACCTGCCTGAATGTCTGCTGTAATATTTTCGCTGTCGTTTAGCATGGTCATGTTGGAAGCACTAACGAATGTGGCTTTTTTGGTAAAGTCAGTTTCGTTTTTCTTTTCATAGGTTTTTACTTCCAGACATCTCGATCCATCTTTGTTGCTCGATAAGTAAGACGATCTCACCGCCAATGAATTAAATAATCGGCATTGGATTCCCTGTGTAAATTTAAAATCATCATTAATAGATTTGTAGGATACTAATTGAGCTGTGTTTACATCACCTCCGTAGAAAGCAAATGAATCACCTCCGGAGTAACTTACCATGATATTCTCTAAAATGGTTTTATTACCCACTCCTGCAATAGTCAATCCATTAAAAGAATCCATTCCTTTTACTTTTTTACCGGCAAATTCAATTCGTACATATTTTAATACTCCTGAATTTGAAGCGGGGTTGTTCCCTCCATATACGGTAAGGGCAGGATCAAGATCCATACTGTAAGAACCGGCACTGCCGAATTTATTTATTGGAGCATCACCAAGAATTACTACGCCTCCCCAATCGCCAGCTTTTTTCATGCTTTGGTTTGAGGTAAAGATAATAGGGTCTGTTTCCATTCCTGCTGCCATAATTTGGGCTCCTTTTGTGATGACAAGGGTACCTTTTGAAACAGCGTCTCCAATAATTACGGTACCAGGCTCAATAGTGAGCACTGCATTATTGGTTACATATACATTTCCCTGAAGGATATATACATTTCTTTTCAGCAGTTTTGTGTTTTCAGTAATATTTCCGGCTAAAATTTGATTGGCATCTTTGGAATCGGACTTTTGAGGCTTAAATTCTGTCCAGTTATCCAGCCAGTTGCTGTATCCTATAATTCCTTTTTCCTGCTGTGCACTTGCGCCGGCAGCTGTAAGCAACAGGCAAATCATTAGAGTAATTTTTTTCATAGTTTGGGGCTATTAGGTATTATATGGTCTCTAGACATCCAGAAAACAAAGTATATAAATTAACAACATTTTTTTCAATCTTCGACAATAAATCTCAAAAATTATATCAATTAAAAAAAGGATAGCACAAATTGCCCTGATGTCTGTTACAAATATAGATAAACAAGTTAGAGTCCGCAGTGGATTTACTCTTATTTAACATCAGAAAGACAAAACTTAACAGTGCAGCTACTAATTACTTTCAACTTGTAATAAGTGCGGGTCCTGAAAACCTGCCAGCTTAAGGATGCGGAGTGTAATAAGTCCCTGCTCTCGACATTAATATCTCGCTTTTACGGTACTAAATAACGGCTTATAATTCGAACTTTTATTAGTGGTAACTATAACAAAAACTTTAGAATTGAAAACCGAATTCGTATATTGCTCTGCTAAAATTAATTTGCCAGGGATATAGATTTTAAAATACCTGCTTTCAAACGTTTTTAAGTTCATTTGTATCGAAATCATTTAGATTATGAAAAACTCATTAGTACTCTTCATCGCATTCTTAGCTTTTACAGCCTGTTCAAAACATCAGGAGAAAAAAAATATTGCTATCACTGGCATAGATTCCACATTGCGGCCTGGTGATGATTTTTTTAAATATGTAAATGGCAAATGGTATGATTCTGTATCAATACCTGCATCTCAGGCCGGAGTTGGTGCCTATATGTTTATGAATTACCCGCAACGAATGCGCCTGCAGGGAATATTGGACAGTCTTTCGCAAAGTACGAATTCAGCAGGGAGTATAGCACAAAAGGTAGGCGACTTTTATGCATCCGGTATGGATACGGTAACCATTGATAAACGCGGTTATGCACCTATTAAACCACTGCTTTCCAAAATTGAAGCCATTAGCGATTTACCGTCCTTAATGAACTTTGTAGTGAATGAAGTAAAAGTGAACAATTCTTCTATTATAGCTTTTGGAGTATCACCCGATGAAAAAAACAGCAGTATGAATATTGCCCAAATTTATCAAACAGGTCTTGGTTTGCCTGACAGGGACTATTATTTCAAATCAGATTCATCAACGGTTGCTATACAGGAAGCGTACAAAAAATACCTTACTACCTTATTTCAACAAACAGGCAGCAATGCCATAGAGGCTAAAAAGAATGCTAATGTGGTTTACGATATTGACAGACAACTCGCCGTTTCGCATAAAACAAAAGTTGAACTTCGGGATGTACAGGTCAATTATAATAAAATGGCTGTGTCGGATCTTGCTAAAAGACATCCCAACATAGGCTGGACTACTTTTTTAAATAAGTTAGGTGCTCCAACCGATTCTATTAATACAGGCCAGACTGCCTATTATGATGCCCTGAATAAGCTTTTAAAAACCATTCCCATTACTAATTGGAAAATTTACCTCAAAGCAAATTCTATAGAAAGATATGCAGATGATTTAAGTAAACCTTTTGGCGATGCCTTATTTGAGTATACTAAAGTGCTTTCCGGTCAGGCTGTTCAAAAATCACGTGGCGAAAAAATGGCTAATGTCGTTGACAATTATTTAGGCGAGGCGTTGGGTGAATTGTATGTAAAGAAATATTTTTCTGAAGATGCCAAAAAACGGATGTTAACCCTCGTGAATAATCTGCAAAAAGCGTATGCCACAAGAATTGACCAATTGGAATGGATGAGTCAAAGTACGAAACAAAAAGCGAAAGAAAAATTGGCAGCCATGACTAAGAAAATAGGATATCCGGATAAATGGAAAGACTATAGCAAGGTACATATTGCCAGGAATACCTATTTTGAGAATATGGTATCGGCCGCTACAGCAGCCTATCAATTTCAATTGGCAAAATTGGGCAAACCAGTCGATAAATCAGAATGGTATACAACAGTTCCAACAGTTACGGCATATAATAATCCTACTGCAAACGAAATTGTTTTTCCTGCAGGTATTTTACAACCCCCATATTTTGATAATAATGCCGATGATTCACTGAACTATGGAGGTATCGGAATGGTTATAGGCCACGAAATAACCCATACTTTTGATGATCAGGGGGCTCAGTATGACAAGGATGGCAACTTAAAAAACTGGTGGACCAAAGAGGATTATGCCAAGTTTAAGTCAAGAATACAACAGGTGATCAATTTGTACAGTACCTACACCGTTTTAGGCGATCTGCACATTAATGGCGCAATGACAGTAGGCGAAAATACGGCAGATATTGCCGGAATAGCAGTTGCTTATGATGCTTTTAAAATGACCCAGCAAGGACAAGGCAATACAAAAATTGGCGGTTTTACTCCGGACCAACGCTTTTTTATTTCTATAGCCAAAATATGGAGAGTGAAAATGAAAGACGAGTTCCTGCGTTTGTGGATTAACAATAATCCGCATTCTCCTCCAAATTGGCGTGTTAATGGTCCTCTAATGAATACGACACCTTTTTACGAAGCATTTAATATACAAGCTGGAGATAAAATGTTTTTGCCTAAGAAAGACAGGATAACAATTTGGTAATTTCGCTTTTCGAAATGTGACCATGAAAAGCTGCGCAATCCCGAAAGCCTTCGGGACTGACTTTGCGCAGTTTTTTTGTTCTTTAGAAATTATAAACCTGATAAAAGTCTCCCGACTTTTTACGTTTTAGCCGAATCCTGTTAGGTTATTACACACTAAATTTTAAATTGGTCTTATTTTTCATGTAAATACGTATTCTTTTGCAGTTTGCTTCTTTATTTTAGTGTGATTCTAAAAAAAGAAAATAAAAGCAAAAATCAGCAAACTTACTTATTTAATAGGGTATATAAAAAAAAGGCGCCAATTGTCTTCAATTGGCGCCTTTTGGCTGTGGTGACCTCTGCGGTACAAATTTTAAACTATTTTCTCCAAGATTTAAAGAAATGGCTTAATTTTAAGTGAATTTGTAAGATAATTATTTTTTTTTAAGCACATTCTGTAATTTAGGAACTTAACTTTTTACTTTAAATTTATTTCACTTAAGCTAATTGAAACTAAAAGAGGCGCAGGTAAGAGCGGTGTATTATCTTCCAGTCTAATATATACTTTTCTTTTGGTAGCAATCTTAATGCCTTGAACTTCTATATAATCTGATAGATAATGGGCAGCTGAAGAATTTCCTAAAATCTCGGCATTGTAGTCGTGTCTTGCTATAAGTCCTTCGTTGTTAATATAAAAGGTTTGGATTTGATTATGGGTGGCTATCTCAGGCGGAAATTCGACTTGTAACCTTCTGAATATTTCTCCATTTTCTTCCCATGGCTCCAGTTCTTTGACTTTATAATTTGAGTTTGTAAAAATGAAAGGTGCATTGAGATAGGTCCACATTGCATATCCTGCGAAATAGGCAAGTTGCAATTTTGACCATGGTGTTTCTCTCTCATGCCCTATAAATGATTCTCCAGGGTTAAACAGTTCCTCAATTATTTCCCCTTTATGATTTTCTATGGCAATACGTCCTGGATCAAAAGAAGTATGCCAGTCTTTCTCTATAAAAGGATAGTGCGTTGTGAATTCTTTTTTTGTATTGGAAGTAACATAGATATCATCAAGAATGCCTGCTTGCTGCTTCATTGGAAATAATACTCCACCAGTGATAAGTTTTGCACTGATGGTTTCAAATTTGTTCCATGTTTTAATGCCTCCATGAGCATTGATTGTAAACTCTAATAAATCGTTCATTTTGTTGTAATTTTTAATTGATATTGTTTAATTATACTGTTGAATAGAAAGTTGTTACTTTAATCTTTATGTACTTGCTCCCGTTACTTTCTTCCAATCCAATCGATGCGACTATGTGCGCTTTCGATTTCCATTTTTTTTACTTTCATTTTATTTGTTTTTAAATTGTGATGTTGGTAATTTTGATACAAAGGTGTGACTATGTTCCTTTTTTTAAGCTTTTAAATAGTTCAAGCGGTCAAATTTGACATTCAAATGGACATCCCCAAACTTGAAAATTTAAATGCCGGACTTATCTTCATTGTTTTGCCTATATAAGAATTTGCCCTACTTATAAAGATGTGATCTTCTAATTAATATTTAGTTGATTTATCATTTCCAATTTCAAATGGAATAGTCCATGCATGCCCCTTTTCTTTTTATAAAAAGAAATACATAATACCAGTAATGTATTGATTAAAAGAGTGTATTTCGATTGTGGGATGGTCTATCAACATTCAACATTCGAAATGCCGGTTTCAACTACTTTTTAGTCTGTTTCCCGATTTAGTGCTTTCCCAAAGTCAGATCGCGAAATACTTTTGTCTCATAATTTACAACCACATAAAAATGAAAACATTAAAAATGATTAAAAGTGACCTTCATTCAACAATAGTGTCCGGGGTATTTATTTTGCTTGCGGCTGGCAGCGGATTTGCCCAAAACGCGATTACAGCTAATGTGAAACCATCAGAATTAATACGTCCATATACTGTTGCTGTATCTGATGTTACATTAAAGGATCTTCGCAAGCGTGTGCTGGCAACAAAATGGCCGGAAAAAGAAACCGTTTTGGACCAGTCGCAAGGAGTACAACTTGCAAAATTGAAAGGTTTGGCGCAATATTGGAGTACCAATTATGACTGGAGAAAAGCAGAGGCTAAGCTAAATTCTTACCCACAATTTCTAACAAAGATAGACGGAGTCGATATTCACTTCATCCACGTTCGTTCTAAAGAACCTAATGCTATGCCGCTTATTTTAACACATGGATGGCCGGGTTCAGTATTTGAATTTATAAAAGTCATTGGTCCACTAACTGATCCAGTGGCGTATGGTGGAAAAGCAGAGGATGCTTTTGATGTTATTATACCTTCACTACCAGGTTTTGGTTTTTCAGGAAAACCAACCGAGGCCGGATGGGATATTGACCGAATAGGGAAAGCTTGGACGGTATTAGTTAATCGTCTGGGATATAAACATTATGTAGCTCAAGGTGGAGATTGGGGGGCTGGAGTTGTTAACTCAATGGCTTTGCAGGGATCTGAAGGATTATTGGGTATTCACAGCAACTTTCCTGCAACATTACCTGCAGAAGGAGTAAAAGCAATTGGAAGCGGAATAGCACCAGAGGAATTTTCTGCTCAGGAAAAAGCCGCTTTCGATTACCGCATTAAATTGAACAAAGGAGGATATTTTACCTATAAGGCGACAATGACTGCACGTCCACAAGCGATTGGTTACGGATTGAACGACTCTCCGGTTGGTCTTGCTGCATGGCTTCTTTTGCACCCTGGTTTTTCAAATTGGTCTTACGGAACTGATCCGGAACAATCTCCGACAAAAGATGAGGTACTGGATGATATTACACTTTATTGGTTAACCAATTCCGGGACTTCTTCGGCACGAATTTACTGGGAAAACAGAAATAAAGACAATATTAATGCAGGTGCAATGAAAACCGATCAAATCAAATTACCGGTTGCTATTACCGTATTTCCTGATGATGTATTTACATCTTCGGAATCATGGGCACATCGTGCTTTTAAAAATCTGATTTATTTCCATGAAGTGGATAGAGGAGGGCATTTTGCAGCATGGGAGCAACCGGAATTATTTACACAGGAATTGCGCGCTGCATTTAAATCACTGCGATAATTAGGGTAAGCAGCTCTCAATTAAAGGTTCTTCTGTACTATCTGACGAATTTAAAATGCTCGATTTGTAGGATTTGAAAGCCAAGATTTATGTATAGATAAAATGGAAGGACAAGTATATACTCGGTTGTAATAAAATATCCGTTCAGGTAAAATAAAAATTTAAAATGGAAAATAGAGAAAAAAATAATATTCAAAGTGCTTTAAAAATGCATAAAGGATATTCACAAGTGTTTCAGCCCAACAAATTGACTTTTGGTTTTATTGCGCCGATAGCGGGATATCCAAATGGACCTATACCCAATATGAGCATTTTTGAGAAAGTGGTCCGTCAAGCTGATGAAAGTGGAATAGACGCAATATGGTTAAGAGATGTTCCTTTTTTAGATCCTGCATTTGGTGATGCAGGACAAGTATATGATCCCATGGTTTATGGAGGATTGTTAGCAGGAATGACAAAACGCATTGCAATTGGTACCGCCGGTATTGTACTGCCGCTGCGAGATCCAATAATTGTCGCCAAACAAGCGGCAACACTGGATCAATTATCAGGAGGGCGTTTTATTTTAGGACTTTCATCGGGAGATCGCCAAGGTGAATATCCGGCTTTTGGAAGCGATTTTGAGAATCGTGCTGAGCGATATCGTGAGGCAAGGGGAATTATTCGAAGTTTGACCGAGGAAAGATTCCCCAGCTATACTTCGGAATATTATGGTAATCTCAACGGTTCACTAGACCTTATTCCTAAGCCTCTTGTAAATCATATACCAACAATTGCCATAGGCAGGGCAGGGCAGACCGTGGAATGGATCGGAGAAAACATGGATGGATGGATATGGCATGGGGAACCCGCAAGGCATATTTCCTTACGAATGAAACATTGGAACGAGGCTACTAATGGTATTTATAAGCCTTATGGATATGCTCACTTCTTTGACCTTTCAGAGAATCCTGAAGCTCCTTTAATCTTTGGTCCTAATTACCTGGGCGGAGGTCGAAAAGCGCTAATTGACTTTTGGAATCAACAGCAAAAGGGAGGGCTCTCTCATGCTGTACTTAATCCTAAACCCACACTTCGTCCCGCACATGAAATGATTCAGGAATTTGGTGAATATATAGTACCTCAGTTTAGATAGAGATCCTTTGAGGATGCGGTTGTTATGATGACTGGAATTAATGGCAGTAGCACAGCAATGAAGATAGTTACAAAGCTTTTAAAACAAGATTGTAGCTAAAGAGATATACTGTATTGAAAAGGAGAAAGTATTTTTTTAAAGACTGTTTGATCATTTTAAAGACAGAGAAAGATAGGGACTTCATCAAGGCGTTAGATTTTTTTTTCTACTGAATAATATCAAAAATATTTCGCTTTCAGCATTGTCTATTTCACCCCTTATTTTGTCCTGTTCAACAATTTATTGGTAGCATAAAATTTGGTATCGTACTAATTTTGATCCATAATAAAATTGATTATTGCAAATAACTAAAGATTAAAAATTAAAAAATTAAAACAATGAAAAATTCAACAACTCTTCTAACTCGTGCATTTTGGACAGGAGTGTTAGCTTTACAGTTGACAGCTGCTTCAGCACAAAGTGGATTAAAAAAAGCGGATGTAAAAAATGAGGAGGCTATCCGTCCTTATACAGTAGCAATCTCAAATGCCGATTTGAAAGATTTGCGTGAACGTGTATTGGCTACAAAATGGCCTAGTAAAGAAACTGTTGCAGACCAGTCACAAGGAGCACAGCTTTCTAAATTGCAAGATTTGGTGCAGTACTGGGGTACCAGGTATGATTGGAGAAAAGCAGAAGCAAAACTAAATGCTTATCCACAATTTATTACTAAAATTGACGGTGTGGATATTCACTTCATCCATGTTAAGTCGAAAAATAAAAATGCTATGCCGCTTATCTTAAGCCATGGATGGCCCGGATCAGTATTTGAATTTATGAAAGTTATCGATCCGTTAACCAACCCAACTGCCTATGGCGGAAAAGCTGAAGATGCTTTTGATGTCATTATACCTTCTTTGCCAGGTTTTGGATTCTCGGGTAAGCCAACTCAAGCAGGTTGGGATACACCCCATATTGCAAAAGCATGGGGCGAATTGATGAACCGGTTGGGATACAAACATTACGTAGCTCAAGGTGGTGACTGGGGTGCAGCTATCGTGCATTTTATGGCATTGCAAGCACCGACAGGATTACAAGCTATTCACAGTAATTTACCTGCTACCTTGCCCAATGAAGCAGGAATGGCATTGGGAACAGGTGTAATACCTGAAACATTTTCTGCCAAGGAACGCGCTTCTTTTACGCAACTAAGAAATGCGATTGTAAGTGGTGGGTTTATCTATAAATCTACTATGGAAGCCCGTCCACAAGGCGTGAGTTATGGTTTGACTGATTCACCTGCGGGTCTTGCTGCATGGCTTCTTTTGCATCCTGGTTTTGCTACTTGGGCATACGGAAACGATCCTAAACAATCACTAACCAAAGATGATGTACTTGACGACATTTCGCTATACTGGCTAACTAATTCAGCGGCATCTGCTTCAAGAATTTATTGGGAGAGCCAAAAAATAAACCTTATTAGTGCAGGATCAATGCAGTCTGATAAGATTACCATTCCGGTAGCTGTTACCACATTTCCAGAAGATGTTTATGCATCGCCTGAGAGCTGGGCACGTAAAGCTTACAAAAATCTAATCTATTTTAATGAAGTTGACAGAGGCGGCCATTTTGCTGCCTGGGAACAACCGCAATTATTTACACAAGAATTGCGTGCTGCCTTTAAATCACTGCGTTAATCCTTACGAAGGGTAATGCACATTGGTTGCCCTTTTCAAATAAAAAATAAAAAATAAAAAATTATGGAAAAGAGAAAAAAAAATATACTTCTTGTAAGTATTATCATGGGGCTGGTAGTGCTCCTGTTCCCAGGCAATGCCTCAGCACAGCAGTCGGGAATACATCGTACAGACCTGCAGCGTCATGATCTTAGTGTTTCAGGACACGAGTCTATTCAGGTACGTGTTGATTTTGAAGCCGGTTCCGCTTTCGGAATGCATTCACATCCGGGTGAAGAAATAATTTACGTGCTTGAAGGAACCTTCGTGTATGAGATAGAAGGAGAGTTACCTGTAACGCTAAAAGCTGGAGACGTGCTCTTTATTCCGGCAGGAAAGAATCACGCCGCTAAAAATGTGGGCAAGGTTAAAGCTTCCGAATTGGCCACTTATATTGTCGAAAAGGGCAGACCACTTTTGGTTATGAAAAAACAATAAAACTTATAAAATAAAACTTAATTTAAATAAATTTCAAAATGGAAACAAACAATGAAAAAGTGCTTTACACAGCATTTACAAAAACAACAGGCGGAAGAACAGGTACATCTAAAAGTTCTGATGGTGAATTAGACATCATTCTTTCATCGCCGGGAAGTAACAGACCAGGTACTAATCCTGAACAATTATTTGCAGCTGGATGGTCAGCTTGCTTTATTGGCGCAATGGGTAAAGCTGCCAGCAATTTAGAAATTAAATTACCTGCTGATCACTATGTAGACACTGAGATTGATTTAGTGTTAACCGATGACGGCTATGAATTGAAAGCCCGTTTGAATATCAGCTTACCGGGCATTGACCGCGAAGTAGCTCAAAAAGTTATAGAAGGGGCTAGTTTGACCTGTCCTTATTCTAAAGCTATCAAAGGTAATGTTAAGACTGAGTATAATCTTATCTAAGATTTTCTTATTAATTGGTTCCGGTGCCTGTTAAGGGGATCGGAACCAATTTTACTTAAAGGATTCCAGTATTAAACTGTCTTGTCTGCTATATAAAGCCAGAGACTTCTTCTACTTGCTGTGGAAGAATATCTCCAGAATTACCTGACAAGAATCTCTGTGCCGACACCTGCCATTTGAGAAGTTTAAACGATTTTTGTAAAGAGGCCGGATAGATAATATATGTGGTTGTGGTACCTAAGACAGAAAGCAAGACCATTTTTCTTATTCAATTCTTTCACACATAATTAAACAAAAATGAAACAGAAAATAGCTGCCGCTTTTATTATGGGCTTTATTTCTACAGGTCTTATTTCATTTATAATAATCAGTACCAATGCAGGCTTTATCGAAAATTTCCTTAGCAAATGGTGTAGATCATGGATGATTGCCTTTACGATCATTGTTCTGACGATTCTATTTTTTGGTCCCAAAGTAAAGAGATTTGTAGACTATTTGTTCCCAAAAAAGTAAGATTCTGGACTTGCCATTCTTGGTAAAACATTTGCCTATATTATCCAGCTGCCGACAGAAACATTTTAGAGATTCCTCTTTATTATTAGTTTTTTGTGGCAGCTTTTTGCCTATACCAGTTTTTTAAGTGGCTTTACAGACCCTTACTTCAGTTAAAAAGTATACAGTACGTTAACCTTTTCCATTCTTCATCATCCATCGCTTTTTTATTGAATGAGGGCAGCTTTTCTGATTCAGAATATTTTTTACTATCAATTTTTTTATTAATTCTTACTTTTTGTTCAGAAGTTAGTTTACTGGCAATCTGCTTCCATACATCTGATATTGGATTTTTAATAACTAGTAGAGATAATATTTCAATTTCGTTATCACTTAAGTTTCTGGGAAATTCATCAGGATTAAAGTCTTTCATAAATAATTGCTTCATTTTTCAACTTTGTTATCAAAATTGTTTTTCGTTTTTTCCGCCAATATTATGTTTCATTTTCTTTCCCATATTGCTTGTCACATAGCCGGCAACACTTTCTTTTTTCTTTTGCCCGCTGGATAAATAGTCAATGCCTATTGAACAATCGCCAGTAATGTCAACCCAAACCGTTTCACTTTCTCCACTTTCTAATTTGTCAATGTGTCCGCCGCCACAACCAACGATATTTATGTTTGTCAAAGTTGTTGGTGTTGAGTTTGTGAAAGTAATTCTCATTGTGCCCAGCAAAATTATAGTTGCCCAGCAGTAAAAAAACAGTACGGGAATATTGAGCAGCATAAGTCCGCAAGCCGTAAATAATTTTGTTCTATTGTCTTTGTCTTTGCTGGCTTTAAATAAAATTGAAATTAAAACTCCAAGATTTATCAAACCTGCCAGTGCGATAAAACCATAGCCAAGAGAAAGTAGTTCAAACGAAGAAGTAAAGAAGTAAAGTCCAAAAATAGCTGTCCCGAGCAGGAATGAAATGAGTGCTGTTTGTCGTCCGAGTTTTATGTGTTGTTCTGTTTTCATATTCTTTTTGCTGACGTCAGTCTGTGAAAAAACCTCCGTTTGTATTACCTCAAATATAACAAAAAAGTTGTGGTAAAACAGCAGTTTTTTGACCAGAGTCGTCCACCAGCTTGGTATCTTGGCGATAGCCAAAACTCCAATCCTTGTAAAATCTAACTTTATGGGTAAGGGAACTTATGCTTAAAAGTGATAGAAAACACTAAAAAACCAAGCAGAAACTACTTCCAAAAAAAAGAGGCGAAATAGCCTCTTGAAATTCTTATAACTCATTTATCGAAAAACCCATAGTTGCGGAATCTCAGCGGTTCCGTTCAACACGGGCTTCATTGTTCGTGCTACGCACGGCAACGAATCCCCTAGCTGTTGTAGGCTGTTTTTTAACTTTTCTTGAAAATTTTGTATTTTGGTTTTTCGTAATCAGTTATGTCCAAAGTAATATCATAAACGCCTGTTAAAATTTCTATATTATTTCCTTTTGGCATTATTCCGTCGCTCCTATCTTTTCCAAAATTTAAAGTCCAATCGTCATTAAAACGAAATTTAAGCTCTCCTGTTTTTAAAGTCACATTTTTAATTGTCCAGATTCCTTTTGTTTCAGTTTCCATAAGTTTTGCATCAGGACCTTCCCAGCCTTTTTCTGTGGCAGTTCCTACAATTCCCCAGGAAGGAAATATTTTTTTTGCTTTTTTTAGTTCTTTTCCTACATGAAAATTTAATGACTCTATTTGTGAAGTCTCGTTTCTTTCAAAAATTACATCACCCATTAATTCTTCAGCGTAAAATAAATTTTCTTTTACAGGATATAGAATAGTTGTGGGCCCGTTTCCACTTTGCAATTTTAATTTATTGTTTTCAACTGTAAGGTAAACTACAAAATTGTTTTCTACTTGATAAGTTCCCGCATATTGCTTTAAAGTTTCTGAGCTTATGTTGGCTACAATTGGAATTTTATAATCTTTATTATACAAATTATACAAAGTTTTCATAATTGCATAGGTGGCAGTGTCTAAACCTCTTTCTGTATTTGTAAGCAGTATAATGCAGATATCATCTTCGGGAATTTGAACAAAATTGCTACAAAAACCAGCTCCATAACCACTATGACCAACTGTCATTTTTCCAAACATTTTCTTTGTAATCCAACCATAACCATAATTGTTTTTGAAAGGTGTATATGCTTTTTCTAAACTTTTTTTGGAGATAATTTTGTAATTTTTTAGTCCATTATAATATTTGTTTAAATCTTCAACAGTTGAGTATATTCCACCAGCTGCAAAAGGCATAGGCGGGTCATAAACAATCGATGGTTTTTGTTCTTTTTCAGAAAAAATCTCATAGCCAGTGACTTTATTTTTACTTTTTAGATTTTTAAAAGCAAAACCACTTTGCTTCATTTTCAATGGTTTAAATATGTATTTTTCAACTGCTTTTTCGTAACTAATTCCAGTAACTTTTTGAATTACATAGCCTAGAAAATAATATCCCGAGTTAGAATAACTCCAATCAGTTCCAACTGGAAAATCCAAAGGTTTTGTTTTTTGAAATTCAATAAATGATTTTTCCGTTTGATCTTTCATATCATTTCCTCTGGTATACTCATAAACTCCAGAGGTATGGGTTAACAAACTTTCAATTGAAATAGCACTTGCATAGGGATAATCCGGATAGAACTTTGAAAGTTTATCCTGTAATGAAAGTTTTTTTTCTTCTACTAATTTTAAAATTACCGTTGCTGTAAAAGTTTTTGTAATGGAATATATTTGAAAAATGCTGTTAGCGTTATTTTCCTTTTTTAAATCTACATTTGAAAATCCATAACCTTTATTTAGTAAAGTTTCTCCTTTTTCAGAAATAAAAACAGCACCGTTAAATAGATTTTGTTGATTGTAAAATTCAAAAAGTTGTTCTAATTTTTCTTTCTTACTTTGTGCAAAACCCAATTGTGTTATAAATAATAAAATAAAAGTGACTGATTGAATTGATTTCATGTTTTTTTTGATTCTTTATTGAATTCTAACGAACGGTTTGCCCTTTGTGACAGTTGCGTAAATTTATAATAAAAGATTACAAATAAAAATTCCTAACGGAATTTCAAGCAAAATTCAGCGCACAAGCTAAGCTAACAATTGTTGGCAACTGGCTTTTACTTTTTCAAATTCCATGTGGTTATTTGTTCCAAAAATTAGTTTGTCTCCATTTAGAATAAACTTCTGTGGTTTTATTTTCTCAATCTGATTCCAAAATCTTTCGGTATCCTTTAATGTACCCATTTCCCGAGATTCATTTAAGTCGATTGAAAAGGCACTATAATTAACAAAAATATCCATTGATTTAAATCTCTGCTTAGTATCAAAAAGCAACCATTGATCATAAATATCAAAAAGGGAGTTTTGTGATAATTCAAATGCAGTTACTTTGTCGAAATAAGCGATTTCATCTTCGTAAACCCAACCTCTTTGTAATTCATCATCAGTTGGTACAAACGAGTCGCTATCGAATGAAACAATAGAAAGATATTTATCAATAATAAATTCGGGAAACAGTAAAATAAGAGAATCCATATTATAACTATCAGATACTATTTCAATCCAATAGTATTCACTATATTTTCCAGAGTTTATCATTTAGTTTGTTAAAAAGTTCTCGCGATTCTAGAAGTTTACAAGTTATGAAAACGAGTATTTTCGGCTGAACGAAAATACGATAAAAAACGTTAATTCCACTAAAATGTATAGAAACGTGTGTTGCTGACTGGCTTTTAGTTATCCGAATGTAAAATCTGATCCTCCAACTTTATTTACTTTATAGTTTCTTAATTCTTATTCCGAGTCCGTGTTCATCTTCAAATGTACATATAAAACAAATTCCAAAATATCCTTCATTTATTTTGCCAGCTCTGCGAAGTGTTCTTTATGTATAAAATATGCTGATCGTTGTGCGAAGTCTCCCGACTTCGTAACCACTCCAGTGATCCACAAAAGAATGAAAAAAGATTGGAACGGAATGTAGCAACGGGTACGAAGTCGGGAGACTTCGCACAGCAGGGGAGCCAGTATACTTACCAACCAAAGGGATTTGCTTCGAAGGGGATTTTTTTAAATGTTTCAAAAAAAAATAAAACATATTTTGAAACAAAAACCGTTTCAAAAAAAATAGTATAAAAATTTGAAACACTTTTTGTTTCAAATAAAAAAATAATAAAATTTGAAACAAGACTATAAATCAAAAAGGAGGAATGATGGAAAAAATTGGAGCGCTACCAGGAATACCAAAGGAAGAAATGGCTCAAAAGCATAAAAGTACACCTAAAAACAAAATCAATATTTTATAGTTAGAACTTAAGTTTTTATAAAAATCTAAATAATTAGACATAAGTTGAATTTTAATTTAAATACAACAATAAATTAGGTGTCATAAAAAAAGCTTCCTATTGGAAGCTTTTTTTACACAGATTATGCCTTTCTATAATTGACTAAATTAATTATTATTTATCAACTATAAAGAGACCCGAAAGTCTCTTTATAGAATTAATATATCTTTATAAATAATTATTTATTGATTAATTTTTCAAGCGTCACCATCATTTCATCTTTCTCTTTTAACATACGCTCGTATAACGCAATTTTTTCTTCATATAATTGAACAATTTTGTCAATTGGATTAAATGTACAGTGTGGATTAACTGCATTTAGTGTTGATGTATCATTACTTGTAAAAGTATTAGAAATAATATTTATTGCTTGCTCTTCATCAAAATTTTGAAAAGCTTCCACAGGAATTTTTAATACGGCTGAAATTTGTTTCAGCAGGCTGTCTTCAATTACATCTTTCTGCTCCAGCATCGAAATTTTCTTTTGGTTCCAGTCTGCGCCCAGATCATAAGCTAATGCTTCCTGCTTTATATTAAGCATTTCCCTGAAACGTTTTACGTTTTTCCCCTGATGTATTTTCTGTTCCATAATGCGTATCAATTTTTCTAAAAGCTCAAAGATAAAGCGATTTTGATTAAAAATCCTGAATTTCAAAGATAAAAAAATATCCAGTAAAACATTCTTTTTTGTCAGATATTATATCCGTTTTTCGAATAGCAAAAAAAAATTAAAGTGAAAGAATCTGTGCACTGTAACGTAATAAAATATCCGGTATTCAAATTTTAAAATACGATAGGATGAAAATTTCAACATCGATTTTCTTTCGGTTATAATAGAAAAAAGACATAAAAAATCCCATTCGCCGCGGCGAATGGGATTTTAGTTTTGTGACCTCGACTGGACAAATTTCTATAAATTTTATGGAGGATTTGAAGAGATTGGCATATTATATTTAGTGTCTGTCTTTCATTGGCTTTATGAATCTGGTTTGGATGTCCTGTTGGGGATTGATGTAAAAACGCAAATAATTTATATCTGATTTTACGATAAATTTTAATCTGATAAATTTCACTTAATGAAAAAGAAACAATTTAAACTATTGTGGTAAAAAAGGTATCAGCTCGATTCTCTGTCTGATGTTTTATATTTGTTGTTCGGTTTTATTTTATATCGCATTTTTTGTTGGCTAAAGAATTGGTTTTAGTTTTCTAAAATTGTATAGTTACCGCATTTTCCAAATCCAAAATACCTCCGTCCGCAGCTTGCTTGTTATAGAAAATTATTTTGTTTTCATAACTATTTTTAAATTTATAAACGGGTTCTACAATAATTTCGTTTTTTGTATTTATAAGACCCCAGCTGCCTTGCTTTACATACCAACCACCGTCTTCTTGTTCTCCCTGATAAAAATACAAAAGTCCGTCAGGATTTATTAGTAGAAATTCCTCATGGAAAGTGTGTTCTATCCAGTTATAGCTGAAGGGAATAATCAAATTTTTCTGGTAATCAAAAACGCCGTATTTACCTCCGTCCAATGTATAATAGACCTCTGCATACTTTGCTTCTTCAGATTCATAGTCATGGGCTGTCACGGCATCCCTTTCCTCGTAAACAATAATGGAAGTTTTTCCCTGAAAAATTAGATCATAGATAGGAGGAACCAATGTGGTGAAATTTTGGTCTAGAAGTCCTTGTCCGCCGATCATGTCATAGTCTTCAATGTAAGCATCATAAGGCATCTGTGTATCATAGACATTATAACATAAAAATCTGCTGGTAAAAGTGACAAGTCCGTAATGAAGAGTTTTAAGAAGAGTTCCTTTCGGGTTAAAGATGTGGTAGATGCTCTGATCTTTTTTATTTATCTGTTCTCTCGCTTTATAGACCTGCAGGTTTTTATCATACTCAATTTCTCTGTATTTCAAAGGGATTATAATCTCAAATTCTGAGTTTAATATTCCATAGTAGTTGTTGATGGATACCTCATAGCTTTCCTTTGTTTTGTCACGCAGACTGTTGTAAAGTGCTGGTAATAATACTTTAAAATTTTCATCCAGTACACCATGTTTTGTGATTGTAAGGCCATCTTTTTCTTCAATAAATTCGCTAAAAAACAGCATGTCTTTTTTAGTATGATATTGATGTACAGAGTAGTATTGCTGGGTGTCAATAAGCACTTGTGCATTTTTAGAGACTTTTAAAGTCCTATTGGTATTTGTTACAGAATTAAAAAAATTAAGAACAGCAAAACCTCTTGTGTCATAGAATCCAAAATAACTTCCTGGTTTGAGTTTTAATTTTTCGCGGATAAAAGCAAATAATTGAAGATTTTTTTCGACTTCATTCATTCCTTTTTCTATATTTTCGTTATCTTGTGAATTCATATTTCTTCTCTTTACAGTATCAAAAATAGAATAAAAAAATAGGTTTTCCTTTTCGAAATGAATAACTAATTTATGAGTTTAATTTTTACAAATCTAAAGGTTCTGGGATTTATCTAAAAAGGAGTTTTCTCACTTCACAGATTTTTGTATTGATTCGTTTAAATTACTTATTTAATTGGGTATATGAAAAAAATGACGTCAATTGTCTTCAATTGACGCCATTTGGCTGTGTAGTGACCTCTACGGGACAAATTTCTATAAACTTTATGGAAGATTTGAAGAGATTGGCTTACTACAAGTAGGGGTTGTCTTTGTATGGCATCAACATTTTGGTTTGGATGTACTGTTGGGGATTTGAAGATTTTTTATCTCAAATTTGAATCTAATTGTTTTATTTCATTAGTGCTTAATGAAATATCCAAAATTTATTTCACGTAGCAGAATAAAACTCCTTTAAAATTACCAATCTTGGCATGGCATAACAATTGGTAACTTTCTAAAACGCATTGTAAATACCTTATACGGTAAAATTCATAGCGTGAGAAAGTACTAATTAAAAAAGATAGTTATGAAGACAAAACCATTCAAGCCCTTCAACATTATTCTCGCCACTATTACAAATAGTGAGAATAACGAAATCGAAACTGCAGATAGTGCAGAAACTAAGTATGTAGAGGTCAATGGCGACCAGATTGCATATCGTTATTTTGGAAAAGGGAGTCCTATTGTTCTGGCCAACCGTATGAGAGGGACACTAGACACTTGGGATCCTTTATTTTTAGATGAGCTGGCAAAATATCATACCGTAATTACCTTCGATTACCCAGGTACAGGTTATTCATCGGGGACACTTCCAAATAGTATGGAGATTGTTGCTGATTATGTGAAAAAGTTTACCAAAGCTATTAATGTAGATAAATTTGCGATGCTTGGCTGGTCTTGGGGAGGATATGCAACTCAGACAACATTATTGGAGTATCCGGAAATTGTTACACACGGTTTTCTGGTTGGTACTGCTCCTGCAGGAACCCACGATAGTAAGGCGATCGAAGAAATATGGGTTGAAAGAGCTATTAAGGAGATTAATACTCTTGAGGATGAAGAAATTCTGTTCTTCGAACCTGTATCAGAATTCAGCAAAGAAAGAGCTAAAGCGTCTCGTGATAGAATCTATTCGAGACCTGGAGTAGTTGATAAGATCCCGTCGACCATGCCTGAATTTGAACTTTTTTTTGCAGGACATAGTAAATACAAAGATGATCTAAATAGGAGGGAGCAGCTGCTGCAAACCAAAACCCCGATTTTGATTATCTGTGGGGATCATGATCCAAGTGTTCCTGCAGAGAACTGGTATAAGCTCTCGGGACAATTTCAAAATGCGCAGATACTTGTATATCCAAAATCAGGGCATGGCCCACATCACCAATATCCTGAACTTACTGCAAATTATGTCAGTCAGTTTATTAAGTACACTTCCTAATAATTTACATTAGGATTAAAGGTGACTGGCGTACTGCTGTCACCTTCATTTTTTGGGCAATAGTTAATTTTTTGTTAAAGTCATAATTGTATTTTGTACCAAATGGTACATTATTGTATCTTTGTCCCATAAATAATTCAAAATGGCAGGCAGACCAAAAATATTCGACGAACAAGAAGTGATTTCAAAAGCCTCTCAAATCTTTTGGGAAAAGGGTTATGAAGCTGCATCTGCCGAAGAACTTTTAAAAGCTATGGGGATTGGTAAAGGAAGCTTCTACCTTTTTTTTAAAGGAGGCAAAAAAGAGCTTTACGAAAAATCACTGCATCAATTTGCTGCTAATTTACTTTCAAGATTACGTAAAGAAATCGCAGAGAGTGAAAATCCATTTGAATATTTAAAAACTTTTTTTATGGAACTTTCAGACAGTGCAACTATAGACAAAGCAAAGGGATGTTTTATGGGTAATGCTTTGGTAGAAATGGCAGCAAAAGATGAGTACACCGGAAAGGTAATTGCCAAACTGCTTTTTGAGCTTGAAAAAATATTTGCTGATGTTATTCAGATCAGTAAAAATAAAGGTATTATCAAAACAGATAAAAGTGCTGAACTTATTGGAAGCCATCTTCTTAATTTATGGAACGGAATCAATGTTACCAGACGAATGGATATTGATGATGCTTCATTGGCTGCTCTAATAAAATTTAATCTTGAAATAATCGAATAACTTTTTTTAACCAATTTTGTACTAATTGGTACAAAATAATTTTAAACTTTATATTATGAAATACAAAATTTTTGGACAGAAAACTGGACTTAGAGTTTCGGAACTGGCATTAGGAACAGGAAACTTTGGAACACGATGGGGACATGGATCTGACGAGGAAACCTCAAAAAATATTTTCAATAAATATGTTGAAGCGGGAGGTAATTTTATTGATACAGCAGATGGTTATCAGCTAGGGCAGTCAGAAGAAATTCTGGGAAATCTTATTAAAGAGAAACGTCATGATTTAGTACTTTCTTCTAAATTCTCAACTGGAGGATCGACACTTCTTACAACGGGAAACAGTAGAAAGAATATTATCCATTCTGTAGAACAAAGCTTAAAACGACTTGATACTGATTATTTAGATATTTATTGGGCGCATCTTGCCGACGGACAGACGCCAATAGAAGAGATCATGAGAGCCATGGATGATTTGGTACGTCAGGGGAAAATTTTGTACACCGGCTTTTCAAATTTCCCTGCGTGGAAGATTGCAAATGCAGCACTTTTGGCTGACCTTCGAGGCTGGGCTCCGGTAGCCGGAATACAAATAGAATATAACCTTATTGAAAGAGGTGCTGACCGCGAATTATTACCTATGGCAGAATCATTAGGTTTAGGGGCTGCTTTTTGGTCACCTCTTGCAGGTGGAACCCTTACCGGAAAATACCGTTCAAATCTTCAAAATGAACCTTCTAGACAACAGGCGTGGGGTGGTGCACTCCTAAAAGGCGAGACTGGAAACAGGGAAACTGAAATTTTAAATGCGCTGGAGAGTATAGCCAATGAAAAAGAAGCCAAGATATTAGACATTGCATTGGCATGGCTGAGACAAAAACACGACAATAGCGGGCTGTCAACAGTTACGATATTAGGCCCGCGTAATGAACAGCAGCTTGCTGATAATTTAAATTCATTGGCTATAACGCTTTCTGAGCAGGAAATTGAACTGCTAAATAAACTTAGCGATTTTGATTTGGGATATCCTCACAACATGATTTCAGAAAGTCAGAAAAATATATTCGGTGAAAGTACTGGACTGGTAGAAACAAAACGTAAAATATAACATTTCAGGGATTTAGGCACGATTAGATTTTTATTCTGCTCACTTTATTATCCTAACTTTTAAAATAACATTAAATACAAATACTAAACAATGAAAACAATTTTTAAAAAGATGATAGGTATCACCTTATTATCGATCTTGAGTTTACAACAAATCAATGCTCAATCGGCGTCCAATGCTAAAACACAATACATAGAAATTAATGGCGATAAAATAGGTTACAGGTCTTTTGGAAACGGAACTCCTGTAGTACTTGCTAACAGAATGCGTGGTACTTTAGATACTTGGGATCCTTTATTTTTGGATAAACTGGCAGCAAGCCACAAAGTTATTATTTTTGATTATCCTGGAATTGGTTATTCAACTGGTATTCTTCCAACTGATATGAATACCGTAGCGACTTTTATGAAAGATTTCAGCTCAGCTATTAAAGTGCAAAAATTTGCAATGTTAGGTTGGTCATGGGGTGGATTTGTAACACAAATTACTCTTTTGAAGTATCCTGATTTAGTAAGTCATGCTATTTTGGTGGGTACAACGCCTCCGGGAACTAAAAACGACTATTTCCCTATAGCTGAAAATTGGGTTGAAAGAGCTTTAAAACCAGTAAATAACCTTGAAGATGAAGAGATTTTATTCTTTGATCCATCGTCTGAAAAGAGTGTACAAGCTGCAAAAGCATCACATGACAGAATTTATGCAAGACCGGGTGTAGAGTCTAAAATTGCATCGACTATGGATATTTTCCAGTTGTTTTTTAAAGGACATGGAGGATTTAAGGAGGACACTAAAAGTAGAGAAGAACTTATCAAAACATCAACTCCTATCTTATTGTTATGTGGAGATAATGACATCAGCGTTCCTGCAGAACATTGGTACAAATTATCTGGAGAACTTAAAAATGCTCAATTTATAGTATTACCTGAAACGGGACATGGTCCGCAGCACCAATATCCAGAACTTTCAGCAAAATATATTGATGATTTTATCAAATTGTCAAAATAATCACATTGCATAACACATTCAAAACCGAAGTAAAAGAAACTTCGGTTTTTTTATGTTTTGTAGAGCTGGAAATTAAGTCCTTTATCTATCTGTTTTGTGAAATTTCATTAAATGAAAATTATGGTTTGTGATATATAACAGCTTTTTATCTATGTCGGCTGCCTAAGGTGTGAATACTGTTCATTTTTTGTTTTGGCATATAAATTGGTTCCCTCAAGTTCAAAATAGTTCTCCGTTAGAGGAAAATGTTTATAAATTCTGAATATTAATTAGTGCGTCCGAGGATAAGAAGATTTATGCACATTTACAGGTTTACTCAGCACAAACCTGAAATCGCATGGTATAAAAACAACTTGAATGTGTTTAATCTTCGCATCCCTGGGCAGCTAATATTTTAACACAGACGAATTCTTTCGTGAATTTCTACAGGTCGGCAGTTTTACTTTTTTATATGCATTTTTGGAATATTAAGCGCCATACTAATAATTGGCGCTTTTTAATTTTTTTGTTAGACTTTACTGTGGAGCGAGCAGGAAACTTAGTTTTAAGGTATAAAAAAAACGATATATGCATCAGATCAATACAAAGACAATTATGTTTATTTCAGGAGCATTTGTGAGTTATCATTATTGGGATGAGTGGCTAATCTATTTTGAGAGCAGAGGGTATAATGTTGTGGCTGTACCGTGGCTTCACAAAAATGATTCAGTAGGAAATCTAAGAACATACGATCCCTGCAATAAAATAGGACTTATAACATTATCAAACCTCTTATGTTATTATACAGAAATCATAGAAAAACTACAGGAAAAACCGATTTTGATTGGACATTCTTATGGAGGTCTTCTTGTACAGTTATTAGTACAGAAGAATCTAGCCTCAGCGGGAATCTGCATCAGCTCATTTCCCCCATCAGGTTTTACGACTTTAAAATTTTTATTTTACAGAAATTTGCTCAACTTTTCGAGCAGTTTATTTTCAAAAGAAGCCACCTATTTTTTATCATTTAGAAATTGGCAGAAGCTTTTATTTAATACCGTTCCGCTAGAAGAACAACAAGATAATTACGAAAAATTTATAATTCCCGAATCACAAAAAGCATTGCGTGATTTGCTGCTGAGAAATACAAAAGTAAATTATAAAGAAAAACATGTCCCTCTTTTTTTTATTGCAACTTCAGAAGACAGGTTTGTCTCGCCAGAATTAATTTATTGGAACTTCAAGAAATACAAAAACTTTCATTCCATAACGTGTTACAAAAAGATAGAGAATCAGAGCCATTTCTTAATTCTACAGAGTCAATGGAAAGAAATTGCTAAAATTATTGCAGATTGGCTCGAGAAGATCCATTAACTTCTTTCCTTAATATCTAATTTCTTCATTTTTGAATTTAAGGTGGAAGGATTTATGTCTAAAATTTCAGCTGCACCTCCCGGCCCCGAAACTTTACCATTGCATTTTTTAAGAATGTATAAAATATAGTCTCTTTCGTTTTCTATAATAGTTTTTATTGAAATTGAGTCTTCAATCTGCTGTTCGTGAATTTTTGCAATTGGAGAGAATTCAATTTCTTTAATGATACTTCCTTCGCACAGTAGAATTGTACGCTGTATCAGATGTTCCAGTTCACGGATATTGCCGGGCCACTGATAATTCATAATCTGATTCAGAGCCAGTTCAGAGAGCCTTGGAGGGCTAATATCCATTTGCTCACTGTAGAGTTTTATAAAGTGTTCCGCCAATTCAGGGATATCTTCTTTTCGGTTTCTCAGCGCAGGTACCAAAATTGGGAAAACGTGTAGACGATAATATAAATCCATTCTGAAACGTCCTGCGGAAACTTCCTCTTCAAGGTTTTTATTAGTGGCAGCAATGATGCGGACATTGATTTTAATTGGCTGAAGTCCTCCAACACGTTCTATTTCCCTTTCCTGAAGTACACGAAGCAGTTTTACCTGAAGGTCGGGGTTCATTTCACCTATCTCATCAAGAAAAATTGTGCCGCCTTCTGCTGATTCAAATTTTCCGATACGTTTTTCCAATGCTCCCGTAAAAGAGCCTTTTTCATGCCCAAAAAGCAGTGATTCAGCCAGGTTTTCAGGTATGGCACCACAGTTGACTGTAACTAAGGGTTTGTCTTTTCGTGGTGATAAATAATGAATACTTTGGGCAATCTTTTCCTTGCCGGTGCCACTTTCGCCTAATATCAAGACAGAAGTTGCAGATGGGGCAACTTTCTTAACATAATTAAATACCGACACCATTTGAGAACTATTGCCAATTATGCTCCCGATACCTGATTGTTCCTCCTGAACTTCCTTTTTTTTCTCGGGAATTTCCTTAGGCTCGATAACAGTTTCTTGCGAAGAATAGAAACGTGCCACAAAACGTGACAATGTATTTTCAAGACTGGACAATAATTTTAAGTGTTCCTCAGAATAAACATTAAAATTTCTGCTGTAAAAAGTAAAACAAAATTTTTGAGACGCTGCAGTTTCAAGGGGGAGTACCAAATAGGATTTAATTCCAAAATTATGGGCTATTATTCCTTTGATAGGGGCTGTCTGAAAATTCGTAATTAATGATTCTTCGCTGTAAATAGTAGGATTACTGTCAATCTGCGATTTTTTGTACGTTTCATCCAGTTCTCTGATAGAAATTTCAGCGAGCTGCGAAAGCTTCTGAACGCTGATAATCTGATATAGGTCTGTGTTTTTTCTGGCGATTCCCAAATTTTGATACTGAAGTTCATTTACAAAACCTGCCTCTAAATAATCAAATGAAATAAACGTCTGAATTATTTTTGCGAAAGCTATTAAAGCATCTTCCAAATCCAGTTTTGAATTGATTATTTCAGCAAGGCTATTCTTTATTTCCACCTGCTGCTCAAGCTGTGATTCTAGGCTGTACTGCTGTCTGTAAAAAGCAATTTCAAGGGTAGTGATAATATCCTGTTCGCGAAAAGGTTTTACAATAAAACCGTAGGGTTGTGTTGTTTTGGCTTTGTTTAAAATATCCAGGTTCGAGTTTGCCGAGATGTAGATAAATCCGATGCCTTTTGACTTTAAAATATGGGCCAGATCTATGCCGGTCTTATTTCCCTTGAGCCTGATATCCAAAAGTACGAGATCTGGTTTGCGCGTTTCAATTACTGCAAGAGCCTTGTCTACCGAACGTACAATTTCCATAACTCTGTAATCTGATTTTTCCAGAATCAGGCGAAGGTCATGTGCCTCAATAAATTGATCTTCGACAATTAATATCTGCTTCTGGACTGTATTGGTAAAAGAGACCGTTCCCATAAATACACTGATGATTTTTCGATATAAAATACTGAGATAAAAGTAGTTAAATATCAGCAGTTAATTGGGGGTATTTGCAAAAATATATCAAAAAAAAGATCTTTAATGTGAATTTTCTGCTTATTATTTAAAAGGGACATTCTACTTTATTTATATATTTGTCTGCCTCAAAGAATTTATAATCTGATATTTAAAAAATTATGAAACAATTCTTTACTTCCTGTTTGTTTTTTTTATTTGCTTTTTCATCGTTTGCTCAGATACCTTCAGTGGCAAAGTATGATCTTCCTAAAAAAAGACTGCTTATTCAGGCCTGTTCTATGTATCTATATAGTTCTAACCAGGGACTAATAGACAATGACAGCGCAGTAGTACTGACCTGTAAAGCCTATAAATTTCCTCTTTTACTGGCCTATGATGAAGGATATAATGACGGGTCAAAATTAGCAGGCAGCGAACTTATTGAGAAGGGCGACATTAAATCTGCAAATCGTCTTCTGGCAAGTTTAAAAGGTGTTGACCGTCTTAAGTTACTATACCAGCTATCTAATTTCTATATTTTTAAATCTGGAGCAAAACCAGCTGATTTAGAAAATGCAAAAATTTATATAGATCAGGCTGTGGAGTTAAGCGGCAAGCTTAAAATTAAAAAATGGGAACTGGAAAGTCTGATGCTCCTTGGTAAATATTATTTTCAGATTAAAAATATGCCAGAAAGCAGAAAATGTTTTATGATGGCCGTAGAGGGTTCCCGAAAACTTAATGATAAGAACGCACTTGCGTACGCGCTTAATACACTGTCAATTTATATGTCTCCGATGGAGCCTGAGAAATTAAAAGTGATGCAGGAACTTCTCGCACTATATAAGGAACTCAAGAATAAGGAAAAATTAATCGAGGCAGAAATGAGAATGACGGTGATCATCTTTTGGTCAGGAAAGCTCGATGAAGCCAAGAAGATCATGTACAGAACTTTGATCGATATGCGCAGTATTAATTTTAAACATGAGCAGTATACCGAAGCAACATTGGTGTTCATTGAGATAGAGGAAAGAAATCTCAATGCGGCTCTTTACTATGCCTTAAAAAGTGTAAAAAGAATGGATGCCACAAAAGACTATACTTTTGCCGATATACATTACAGGAGGCTCGGATCAGTTTACGGGATGATGGGCTATAACCAGGAAGCAATTGACTTATTTAAAAAAAGCATTAGTTTCAGTAAGGAGAATAAAGTCAATTCAGGATGGTACAAAGCCTTTTTAAATGCCTGTAGGGCATTGGCCTCAGAAGGGAAATATAAAGAAGCTCTGCAATATCTTGACGAGATGACCGCTGAAATCGGGCCGGCAAATGATTTTGAAAAAATGAGCCTTAACTTTATCAAAGCAACCTCTTATGATAATCTGCGTAATGATGCCCTTGCAGAAAAGTATTTCAAGGAGATGGCGTTATTTGCTGAAAAACTAAATTCCAAAGAAACCTTCCGTGATGTTGTTTATTCTTATACGGCTATGGCCTTTTTCTATGCTAAAAGAAATGATGCAAGAAATGCAAAGCTTATTACAGATAAGATCAAAGCAATCACCAAGGAAAACAAGTATAATTTTGATTCCGATTTATATCAATATTCACTATATAAAATCGATTCCATAAGTGGTGACTACCGTTCCTCTCTAGGACATTTTCAGAGCTACAAAAGAATGTATGATTCCCTTGCGAATAATTCTAAAAACAAACAGATAGAGGAATTAAAAATTCAGTACGAAACATTGAATAAAGAGCAGAAAATTAAACTGCAGGAAAGTGAGCTTAAGAAATCACAGCTATTAAATACAGTTTCTATTTGGAGTCTGGTTTTGCTGCTGTTAGTTATCGGATTATTGTTTAACAGATACCGCCTGAAACAAAGAACAAATTCCAAACTGGAGCTCAAAGAAAAAGAAATCAATCAGAAAAACATTAATCTTGGACACCTTCTTGATGAAAAGGAATGGCTGCTAAAAGAAGTCCATCACCGTGTAAAAAATAATCTGCAGACTGTTATAAGCCTTTTAAATTCGCAGTCCGCTTATCTGGATAATGACAAAGCACTCTCAGCGATAAGAAACAGCCAGCACAGAATACATTCTATGTCACTCATTCATCAAAAACTCTATGGGACTGAGAATATTGCAACTATAAATATGCCGAGTTATATAAAAGAGCTTGTTGCATATTTAAAAGAATCCTTTTCCCTTGGACAGAGAATTCGTTTTGAAGTAAAGGTAGATCCATTGGAACTAGATGTATCACAGGCAGTGCCTTTGGGATTGATTTTAAATGAAGCTATTACCAATTCAATTAAATATGCTTTTCCAAATGATGCAGCAGGCTTTATCTATGTGTCATTGGAAGCATCCGCAAACGATAAGTATCTAATGAAAATTTCTGATAATGGAATCGGAATTGATACTGACTTTACAGATGTAAGGGCAGACTCATTCGGGATGAGTCTAATCAAAGGGCTCACAGATGATTTGGAAGGAAATTTTTCAATGGAAAATAATAATGGCACGATTCTGAAAATTGAATTTGTTCCTGAGCTTCCAATCGACAGAAAGTACGAAGCCAAACCTGAAATAGATTCTGAAAATCCTTGAGCTTAACAAAAGGGACAACTGTACTTAATAACTCCGGATAATTAAGTTTAAAATTCTTGACTCTACGTCTTAAAAGGAAATTTGATTTCTTTAACATATAAAAGCCTTCAAGACATTGAAGGCTTTTATCTTTTTACTTTTTAGAGGGAAATATTATAAAGGAAAAGAAGTTTGAAATCATCCCGGCAACAATCCACGAACGCATCCAGAATGATAAAAAAACAGATTTGTCTGCACAGTTAATCCAAGCTAAAGTCAAGGTTATGAAGAAAGTCGTGATTAGATTTTTTATAAATTTCAAAGACCCTTTTCGAAAATAATTAGCAGCTGTTTTCACGCCTAATTTAAATTTATTAATTGCGGGCCAAATTCTTCGTAAAAAATATTTCCCTTATCCACTTTTAATTCGATTAAAGCTTCGTACTGTGCTTTAATGAAAATTTCAGGACCACAGATATAATATTTGGCCTGTTCCAGCAGAATTGCTTCTTTGCATTTATGAAGATCAACACGTCCCATTATTATTTCGTTTGAGCTATTTTCGTGTTTTTCCACAGTATCATAAAACGTGAATGTTTCGAGCCATTTTGCATCTCCTTTCAATTGCTCTATCTTATCTTTGAAGGCATGCACAGCTTCATTTCTGCAGCCATGAATCCAGATTGTTTTTTTATTCTCAAGGGAAGCATGATTGGTTTCGAGCATGCTCAGCATGGGAGTGAGACCAACTCCGCCGCTTATCAGCACAAGCGGGCTTTCAGAATCTTTTTCCAAGTGAAACAAACCTGCCGGAGCTGAGATTGAAATTACATCACCTTCTGATTTTGAGTGCAGCGTATTGGAGACCATACCCGATGGATTTGATGCAATTCCAGTTTCTTTTTTTACTGAAATCCTGTAATATTCCTCATTAAACGCACTTGATAGGCTGTACTGTCTTGGTTGTAACAGGCCTAGTTCTTCAACGAAGACCTGGACACTTATGAATTGTCCTGAATGGAAGTCAGTAATTTCTCTGCCGTCTTTAGGATATAAATAAAATGATTTAATTTCAGTAGATTCCTCTACAATTTTTTTGATTACGAATTTTCTCCATCCGTTCCAGCTTCCGGGTTTTGCTGCATTTTCCTTGTATAATTCCTTTTCCAGGTCAATCATAATTTGTGCAAGCTCAAAAAAAGCTGTTGTCCATGCATCAAGAACTTCAGGTGTTGCAGCTTCGCCAACAACTTCGGCTATGGAAGCGATAAGCTGCGTTCCAACGATGTTATATTGTTCTGGCTGGATGTTAAGACTCCTGTGCTTGGTTCCGATTCCTCTAAGCACACCAATCAGTACGCTTGGGTCTTCGATGTTTTCGGCATAGGCCAGCACTGCGTTTGCCAAAGCAGATTTTTGTTTTCCATTTGCCTGATTTCCCATATTAAACATATTCTTTAATTCCGGGTGATTTTTAAACATTCTGGCATAGAAATAATTGGTCAGATCCTCGCCGTTGGATCTTAAAATAGGTATGGTAGCTTTTATGAGCTCTTTTTGATCTACATTCATATTGTAAATTTTAAATTATAATAATACTTTATCTGATTGTACAAATAATTGCGTGCTTAATTACAGGTACAAAACTACATAGAGCGAATCGCTCCGCTTTATGACTCAAATCATAAGGTGTGGATTAATATTGACAAAGTGAACTCTCGGTATGAAAACTACTGTTTTCATCACAATGACTTATTTAATGTATTTAAGAAGCTTAGTTTACCTGATTGTTTAAATTCTGAGAGAATCCTGCTGTATTAACATAGTCATAAGTGTTTTCAGGGAAGGATGGAAGTCCCCTGTTTTTATTGTAGATTGCTTCTATGAGACGTAAGGCAACAATTACGGGACTTGAATTCTGATCAAAGAAAAGATAGGCCTGCAGGTCGGGAACTTCAACTTTTGATTTTCTAAGTTTATGTCTTAATAATTTATTATAGGAATCTGTAATGTTTTGAATTGCACTGAATATGCTTGTGTTTTGGAGAAAACCTATCGTCAGCATCGAAGTATCTATAATAGTGGCTTTTTGCTTCATTTCGAGAAGTGGAAGAAGTGCTTCCGCAACTCGTATTCCTGCAAGATATTCCGACAAAAGTATATCTGGGCATTGGGCTGTAAGATGTTCTTTTGACTCTAAATAGCACTGTCCCGAATTATTGATAAATACGTTGAGCTGTGGAAACTTACTATGAATTTTGAGGATCATTTTTTCTACATCATCTTCAGAGGTAAGGTCACAGTATAGAGTTTCAATATTTTTATGAATGCGTGATATGCGATGGAGCTCAATTTTATCTCTGCCTGTAATAATCACTTTATTTCCCAGGGCAGAAAGTAATCGGGCGAGTTCCAGCCCGATTCCTGTGCTACCGCCTGTGATAAGAACGGTATTTTTATAAGTTTTCATAATTACAATTTTAGTACATAAAAAATGCTGTTAAATAATAGTCCCTGACCTGATAATATCAGATGAGCTTCTTCTAATTCTTTAAGGTATGCAGGATGGAAAAGAAATTCAGGGCATTTTAGAGGCAATTGTTTTTTACTTAGAAAAAGATTGTGAAAACTTTTTTGTAAATCAACGCAGGGCAATTTTATAAACCTGCCAATACTGAAATTAATAATTTTTATAATTTCTCATACCAGTCTAAAATATAATCTGCTACAATTTCCCAACCTGATTCGCCGCATATAAAGTGGCTTTTTCCGGTAAAAATCTTTAAGTCTACTCGGCTATGGTGATCTTTGTATTTACTTGCCAGTGTTTTTGTGAGAGATGGCGGAAAAATATTATCACTGCCGCCTCCAATAAATAAAATAGGTTTATGCGGTTTACTGAAATTAATATTAGAGAAAGAGTTTAATACTAATTCACGGCTTACTTTAAAACTCTCAGGAACGGCGATACTATCAAAAGCACTTGCCCGTTCTCTTTCCAGCAACGTATTAAAAAAACATTTGTCATACCAGTCCCGACTGCCCATATAATATTTCTTAGAGGAAAAAAAACCAAATGCAGGCAATACTGCTTTTAACGTGGTAAAGGGAGGGAATACATTTTTTGGAGGGGCGCCGTCAATACTTACTGCTGCTTCTGCCTGCCCAAGTTCTAATAATTTCATCGCTGCCATGCCTGCCATTGAATGTCCAATAATTAAGGGTTTTTCAGGCAGGCTTTCAATGAGACGAACAATGTTATTAACCACATCTATAAAACCCGTTTTTGCAAGAGCTGGATGAACTTGTTTTCTCAAATCAGAAGGGATTCCTTGGTGGCCGGGATTAGCGGGTGTGTAAACGGTATAACCCTTTTGCTCGTAACGGTCTTTCCATTTTGCCCAGCTAGAGTCGTTTACAAAGTTCCCATGTATTAGGATAATCGATTTCGATTTCATAATAGTAAATTTTAATTATTAAGAGTATCATCAATAGTAAACAATTACCTTAAAGGGAGCACCGAGAGGGTATATCCAATCATAGTAATAACAATTTAATCCAAATAAACCAAGCGTGTTAAATGTGTTTTGACTGCTTTAATTTAGAATTCACCTTTTTTCAAATAGGGCTGTCCCCATAGTATCGTCTGCAGTAAAACACTTTTTAACCATGCATTTTGCATTTTTTCAACATCGTCAGCACTTGCTCCAGTTTTTGCCAGGAAAGGCTTAAGGGTGGTTATGACAGGAATCGTCAGCGCCGGAATATAGCGATAATTAATAATGGGTACAGAATTGACGTTGTCTGTTTTGTTTTTCTTTGTAGTGTAATGTCTCAGGCCTATTTCATATTGGTAGTTAAGCCAGTCCTGATTATAATTTGCTTCCGCTGTCTGCAATACCCACATTTTAAAACGTTCTCTGACTTTTGCTAAGTATTCAGCGTCGGGTTTACCGGTTTTTTTATTTCCAAAAAAGTAAACTAGTTGAGGTGTGGCGCCAACGAACCCATACCATACGTCCAAAATTTCATTTGTCTGGCCTTTCAATATGTCATGGCTCATGCGAAGATATTTAAGATCTTCATCACTGAAAAGGAGGGACTGCTGCAGGAGTTTTAATTCTTCAAGGGTAAAAGGAGATTTACTGATCTCTTTGGTCCCATAGGTATACCCGCTGGGTACTTGCGGTTGCTGGGCGTTAATGTGTGCTGAGATTATCAGCATGGTTACTAGTAATAAAAATTTAGCTTTCATTTGATTTATAGTTTTAGGTTAATAATTTCTTTTTCATCATTAGTCAACAGAGAATGCGGACTACAAAATAGTTTTCACTGCTTAATATCCCCTACATTGTTTCTGGAAGAAGCAGTTATACTAGTTTTGCTTTTACAGAATAGCATGTCTTATTATTTTGAATTAAGTACAATAAAATCAGTAATATATTTTGCACTCAGTTCAGGATATTGGTGCTGTGGCCCATGCCCGGATTGAAAGAATAAGATCATTTGAGCGTTCTGTAGCTTTCTGGTAAAAGGATACCAGTTTTCGACTGCAAAGCTTATATCGTGATCACCGCATAATATTAAGAGTGGGGTTTTGGTGTTTTTTAGCTGTTCTCTGAAATTTGGCTTGTCTTCTGAAAAAGCAACCCCGCCAGTGAGATACAGGTTGAAAACTTCCATTTTAGATGGTATTTTAGAAACGTCAATTCTTTGTGCTATGCGGTCGTGCGAAGCTTTGGCAGCAGCGAGACTGGCTTGTGATGAAGGTTCAAAAAAAAGAATTACTTCATCATCGAAATTGTTTACCGGTTTTAATGCCACGTCCAGAAAAGCTTTTTCTAATGGAATTTCATTTTTTCCCGGCGGATTAGTTCCAATGAGTATGGAATGGGTTATCAAATCCGGATATAGTAATGTGGCTGCCTGCGCCACAAGTCCTCCATAAGACCAGCCTAAAACAATAACTTTTTTTAATTTTAATGCTTCTGCTAAATCTTTTACATCCTTGGCAACAACACTAATATCTGTGGACAATGTGCCCGTTGATGAGCCAATTCCTGTATACTCAAAAGTTATAACATTAAAATTTTCGGACATTTTATCCAGAAACAACGGATCCCAAGTATCCAATGTTCCCCTAAAACGGTTAACAAAAATTACAGGTATACCTTTGCCAATGGATCTATAGGCTAATTTTCTGCCCTGTACTTCTACAAATTGTGTTTTCGATTCTATTGCTTTTTGGGCATAAGTTTCAAAAGATGCTGCAATAAGTATCATTAAAAAGCTAAGTAAATTTTTCATAATCTGTTATTTAAATGTTATAAACTCTAGTGGATTTAAAATTGCTTTTGATTTCCAAATTTGAATAATGAACCAGCTATATTCATTGTGGCAAATGCATCTGACAAATATGTTTGGAATATCTAATTCCACATGTATTCTAATAATGTGCCAATCTGTAATTCCACTATTTACGGCTATTAACCAAGATCATAAAATCTAATATTTGTGATATAAAGTGAATATTGTTAAAGCAGTTATGAAATAAAACAAATTTTAAAGTGATTTTGATTGTTGGTATTCAGGTAATTAAGTTGTGTGTAGTGAATTATATATGTGAGATGTGGAGTTAAGAATCTTCTAAATGTTTAGTCAGTATTAGGCACAATTCCTGCACGGGTTACATTGAAAATTTAGATGATAATAAATTTCGGTGTTTATGAAGTGGACCAGTTGTTTGGTATAAATGATAAAACTGGTCTAAATATTAGTTAGGTAAGCTTACTAATTTTGTCTGACAATTAAGTACAATTAAAAACAAATCAAAATGAGCAAATCAATTTTTTATCATGCTGGATGTCCAGTTTGTGTAAGTGCAGAACAGGATATTTTAAATTTAATTAATCCCGCGGATGTAGAGGTAGTAAATCTTGGTACAGACAAATCAAGAATCCAAGAAGCTCAAAAAGCAGGACTAAAATCAGTTCCAGCATTGGTAACTCCAACAGGAAATGTGCTGCACATCAATTTTGGCGCCTCAATGGAAGATGTAGCCAGTTAAATTTTAAAACCTCTTTAGAGGAAATCTAAAGAGGTTTTAATTTGTTTTTTATGATTATTAATATAAAAATTAAAGATATGAAAGTAGCAGTGTGGGATACCTATGTAACCCGAAAAGACGGAAAAATTATGCATTTCGATATACTGGTTGATGAGCAAACAGTTGATGCCGATAAAGTTTTTGAATATGGTAAAAGCTATTTAAAAACGGTATTGCAGGATGGGCAGCCTTTAACTTCAAAGGAATGCTCTTTTTGCCATATTGACAAAGCTCCTGCGGCGGTAGAGGAACAAATTTTAAAGAATGGTTTTTCTATTATCGAAATGGAAAATTGTTATTGATGATTTCCTTTTTTATGGTAATTATTAATGTATAGACTGAAAGTTGGGGGCTTTCAGTCTATTTTATTTTCAGAAGATACAATGAAGAAAATTTTTGATTTAGAAATTCAAAACAACAGCCTAGACGGTAAAATTGTAGCCGGGCTGGAGCGCCTTTCTCAGGTTTTCAGGGTTTTGTTATGGGAAAAAGCTAAACATTCAGGCTTGACTCCTCTGCAGATTCAGCTTATGATTTTTATAAAATACCATTCTAGAGATAAATCCACAGTAAGTTATCTGGCAAAAGAATTTAATTTGACAAAAGCCACGGTCAGCGATACCATCAAGATTTTGGAACTGAAAAAATACCTTTTTAAGCAGGTACATTTAAATGATTCCAGAAGTTTTACAATTTCATTAACTCAGGAGGGTTTGAATGCTGTTCTTTTGACGGAAAATTTTACGGATCCACTTTACGATATTGTAGCTTCCACATCAAACACCGAAAAGCAGATTCTATGGAATACTATAAATTCCATTGTACAGCAGCTCAATCACATTCAAATAATAAATGTTCAAAGTACCTGCCACAGCTGTATTTTCTTTTCCTCTAATAATGGACAGCTGCATTGCAGGTTAATGGATTTGGAACTGAAAAACGGAATAAGGCTGGACTGCGCAGATCATAAGCCTACACGTTTACAGGCATTTTGAGAGTGCAATTATACCTTGTTCCAACTCTTGTTCCGTAAGCGACGCATATCCTAATCTAAAACCCGATACAGGACTGCCAAAACTGAATTTTTCGGGATGCATTATTTTGATACCTTTACTTAACAGCTCTTGATAAATGTACTGGATATTAATTTCTTTTTTGGGAACAATCCAGAATGCCAGACCTCCTTCGGGTTTATTAAAAGTAATTTTGTCTTTAAGATGAAGCGCACAGAGGCTTTCAAAATAATCTCGTTTTGCCTTATAAATAAGATTTGTTTTTTTTAGATGCCTTTTGATTTTGCCCTCATTAATAAGATGAAGGACAGCCTCTTCCATAATATTGTCACCCTGTACGTCAATTATTTGCCGATGACAGGCTATTTTCTGAATATTCTCTGCAGAACTGACTGCGAAACCGATGCGAAGGGCAGGAGCAACAATTTTACTTAAAGTTCCAATGTAAATATAATGACGGACATTGTTGTAGCTTGAGATGGGCAAGAGAGGGCGCTGGCCAAAATGAAATTCATTATCATAATCGTCCTCGATTATTGTAAATCCATATTGATTGGAGAGCTCGATAAGTTTTAATCTTTTTTTAAGGCTCATCGGTACGGTGGTGGGAAACTGATGATGCGGGGTGACATAAATGGCCTTAATGTTTGCATGGGTTTTGAGATAATCTTCAACTTCATTCATGCTTAGCCCATCAACTTCAACACTTACAGGAAGCAGTCCTGCTCCTGCATTTTCAAATGCCTGCCAGGCAGGTTTATAACCAGGGTTTTCAATCATTACCAAATCTCCTTTGGAAAGCAGGCAATGTGCTGCTAGATACATTCCCATCTGGCTTCCACGAGTAATACAGATCTGACTCAGCGATACATTCATGCCTCTTTTGAAGTTCAGCATTTGAATTATGGCTTTTCTAAATTCCAAGTTTCCTAGTTCAGAACTGTAACCCATAACTTGCCATCGTGATTTTCGATTAAATATTTCTCTGTAAGCGCTCGCCAGATCATTCATGGGTGCTAGGCGACTGTCGGGCAGACCATCATCAAAGGTCAAATTAATTTTGTGGTCTTCAACTGCGGGACTTATCTGTTTCGGGTTTTTTGCACTGGAATTAATTTGCGGTACTATATCGGCAATAAAAGTTCCCTTACGGTCAATCGTCACAAGCCAGCCTTCTGCGATTAAAACTTCTAATGCAAGAATTACCGTATTCCTGTTCACATTAATAAGTGCAGCAAGTTGACGGCTGCCGGGCAGTGCAGTACCACTAGATAATTTGCCTGATTTTACTGCATTAATAATTGCATCAGCAATCTGAAGGTATAATGCTTTTTCAATTTTTTTATCAAGCTGAATTTCAAATTGCCAAGGTCTTAACATCTGGACTATCTATTTATATCAAAACTGTATCATATGAACATACCAAAGTTACAATATTTTTGCCACGCAATATTGCAGCAATTAAAATAAATTTGATATGGAAACGAATGAAAAAAAATTCTCGTCTAAAGATTTTCACCAAACATTTGCAAGGCCAACTTTTGTTATGCCTGAAAAATTAATTCACCGAAATGTAGAAAATGCAGGAGAGCATAATCAGTTTTCAACCGAGAGAAAACATCCTGTATTTTTTGTTGACCTGCCAAGTAAAAATGTTAGCATGACTATCGGAGGTTTATTGCCAGGGCAGTTAACAAACAGACACAGACATACCTACGAGACATTGCTTTATGTGATTGAAGGTGCTGGTTTCACAGAGATTGAAGATCAAAAAGTAGAGTGGAAGGCAGGTGATGCGGTTTATATCCCAGCTTGGACATGGCACAGGCATCAGAATGTAAGCGATGTTGAAAGTGCTAAATATATTGCTACTGAAAATGCACCGCAACTACAAAACCTAGGTGTAGCCTTAAGAGAAGAAGAAGGAAGAGATTTATAAAAAGACAAAAAACAGAAAATGACAGATATAAAGTTTAAAGGTATTATAGCTTATCCAATTACTCCATTTGATAAAAATGAAAAAGTTGATCTCCTGCTTTACAAACAATTATTAGAAAGATTAATTGTGTCAGGATCGCATGCGGTAGCCCCGCTGGGAAGCACAGGGGTTATGCCTTATTTGAATGATGAGGAAAAGGAAGCCATAACAGTTGCCACAGTGGAACAGGTGAATGGTCGGGTTCCTATATTAGTGGGAGTTTCAAACCTTACTACAGAAAGAACTATTTACCATGCGAAATCTGCTGAAAAAGCCGGAGCCGATGCTGTAATGATTATCCCTATGAGTTACTGGAAACTTAGTGATGATGAAATTGTAAAACATTATGATGCAGTTGCCAGGCATATTTCGATCCCAATTATGGCGTACAACAACCCCGCAACAGCAGGAGTGGATATGTCACCGGATCTATTGAAACGTATTCTTGAAATTCCTAACGTAACGATGATAAAGGAAAGTACTGGGGATATTCAAAGAATGCATTATTTAAAAAAAGAATTAGGTGATAATGTTGCATTTTATAATGGCTCGAATCCACTGGCACTTTCTGCATTTGCAGCCGGCGCTACAGGCTGGTGTACAGCGGCGCCCAATTTAATTCCAGAGCTGAATATTGCTTTATATGATGCTGTCCAGAAAAATGATTTTAAGGAGGCGCAAAGACTGTTTTATAAACAGATTAACTTATTGCGATTCATAGTTGAGAAAGGTCTGCCACGAGCGATCAAATCTGGACTTAATCTTCAAGGTGTTGAGGGAGGATTATTAAGAAATCCTCTTCAGCCTCTTACGGACAAGGAAGTAAGCCAGCTTAAAACAATACTTGATTCCATTTAGTAATTAATAGCAATTAATAAAAGGAGCAGCCACAAGCAGGTCGCTCCTTTTATATCTTGTAATTATCAATAGCATCTTTCTCGGACATACTAGTTATCATATTTCACAATTGAATCATATTTATTAGCGAAATATAAAAAACTAAGCCTCATTGATTGTTTATAATGTGTTGAAAATAAGCATTTTGTGTGTTTGGTATTAGAATTGAAAGCTGGAATGTAACCTAACTTATATACCACTAGGGCAATTCGTATTAACTTAATTACTAAACCAATGGAAAATAAAAAACTTACCACTGCTACAGGAACTCCGGTTCCGGACAATCAAAACATCCAAACAGCAGGACCTCGCGGACCTGTTTTATTGCAAGATTTTTGGTTTTTAGAAAAGATGGCACATTTTGATCGCGAGGTTATTCCCGAGCGACGAATGCATGCAAAAGGATCTGGGGCCTATGGAACTTTTACGGTAACTCATGATATATCAAAATATACAAGAGCGGATTTATTTTCAGAAATTGGTAAAAAGACTGATATGTTTGTGCGTTTTTCTACCGTTGCAGGGGAAAGGGGTGCTGCTGACGCTGAGAGAGATATTCGTGGTTTCGCTTTGAAATTTTATACCAATGAAGGGAACTGGGATTTGGTGGGAAATAATACGCCTGTTTTCTTTTTCCGCGATCCAATGAAATTCCCTGATTTAAATCATGCGGTAAAACGTGATCCCAAAACCAATTTGAGAAGTGCTGATAACAATTGGGATTTTTGGACTTTATTGCCCGAGGCATTACACCAGATTACAATTGTGATGAGCGACCGCGGTATTCCAAGATCGTACAGGCAAATGCACGGATTTGGAAGCCATACTTTTAGTTTTATAAACCATCAAAATGAAAGACATTACGTAAAATTTCATTTTGTTACGCAGCAAGGAATTGATAATCTTTCTGATGAAGAAGCCACAAAATTAGTTGGTGGTGACAGAGAAAGCCATCAAAGAGATTTATTTGATGCTATTGAAGAAGGAAACTTTCCAAAATGGAAAATGTTCGTTCAGATTATGACAGAAGTAGAGGCGGAGCATTATCGCTTTCATCCTTTCGATTTAACTAAAGTTTGGTTAAAAGGCGATTTTCCGCTGATTCCCGTTGGAGAATTCGAATTAAATAAAAACCCTGAAAACTATTTCGCCGAAGTAGAGCAGGCCGCTTTTAATCCGGCGCATGTACCTCCTGGAATTAGTTTTTCACCGGATAAAATGCTGCAGGCGCGTTTGTTCTCTTACGGAGATGCGCACCGTTATCGTTTAGGTGTAAATAATTTCCAAATTCCGGTAAACGCTTCAAGATGCCCGTACAATACTTTCCACCGTGATGGTGCCATGCGTGTGGACGGAAATAATGGAAGCCGTAAACACTATGAACCAAACAGTTTTGGCGAATGGCAGCAGCAGCCTGAATTTAAAGAACCGCCACTAAAGCTTCACGGCGATGCCTATGCACATAATTTCAGGGAGGATGATACTGATTATTTCACACAGCCGGGTTTATTATTCCGCTTGCTTACAGAGGAGAAAAAACAATTGTTGTTCAAAAATACTGCCGGCCAAGTAGGAGGAGCCCAGAAATTTATTCAGGTAAGACACATTCAAAATTGCTATAAAGCCGATCCTGCGTACGGGGAAGGCGTAGCAAAGGCCTTGGGAATTGACATTGGTGAAGCGCTGTCATAAGCGAAAGATTAAGTAAAAAAATATTGGAATAAGGTAATTAAAAACCAGAAAATCTGAATTATTGTAGAAACTGGACTACTAAGAAGTTAGTAGTCCTGACTACTTTTGTACTGTACTTCTAAATGCCTGTTATGCTGGTCTTCATCATATTAACTCGTAACACAGTATATTTATCAATTTAAATAGCAGCAATGTCAAAATTTCATCTCAATACTCAGGAATTAGTTCAGGGAAAATTCAAAGCAGAGAAAGTAAATCTAGCATTTGTATTTCAGGTAAATTGTCCGGGCTGCTTTATATATGGAATTCCCATGATGAATGATCTTTACAAATCATATAAAGATAAGTTTGGGTTTATTGGAGTTGCTACTGCTTTTGAAGACTTTGAGTATAATAATGAAGCAAACTTAAAACTACTATTGGATAATGGTACACTAGTGGGGGAAACCAAAAAGTATTACAATACACAATTTGAGCTTTCCAACTATTTAGAGATTCCTATCTTTCCTGTCGGTTTCGATCGAATGACGCCTTGCGCAGAATTGCTTAATTCAAATAAGATTGAGTTAATGTGTAGCGCCATTCCTAATTTTGCAAATTTTTCCCAGATAGAAAAAGAGATTTTAGTGGCAAAAGTAAAATCACATTACGCTCAGCTTCCTGTAATAGCAGAAACATTTACACTCAATCAATTACAGGGTACTCCGTCATTTATTATTTTCGATGAAAATTACGATATCTCGGGAGTATACTTCGGTCATCAAAATGAGGATATTATAAAAACTAAATTAGAACAACTGCTGCGGTAACATAGATTTTTTTGCGATTAATCTATGCTGTAATTTAGAATTACAATCATATAATACTGGAAGAAAATACAAGTCAATAGAGTTTCAATTAATTTAGTTGTCATATATCGATTTTTACAATATTGGATGGCTTTAAACGGACCAATAATCTGATATGACTACTTCATATACAACTATGTAATGAAATCTTTAAATAATCGAAGAATTAAAATACGGCTTTTTGTTTCCGGTATTAACCATTTATTTTATCCTTATGATACTGCTTTAGCCATTTTTCCATTTTCTCAAGCAGCTTTACTTCTTTAGGATCACCAGATGGACCAGAAAGTCCGGTAATGGTCATTTGATAGTTGAATCTTTTATTTTCAAAGAGGCAGGTGAATTTAGGGAACTCGTTGTGGGATACCAGCCATTTGTCATTCTCTGCATTTTTTATTTCAAACTTCTTCATTTTTTCCTAATCTCCAGAACAGATGCAGATACTCAGACAGGACTACTGTTTGCGCTGTTTTTACTGCTGAATTATTAACTGCAAAATTAGAGCATTATTGCCGTTATTGTGTTATATAATTTACAGTGGAGAATTTTTTTCCATGCCTTTAATTATTTTTGAAGTCCAATCGATCAGATTTTCAGCTTTCGCCCAGAAGGTTTAGTATTGCGGGATGCACCATGACGCGACGCGTCCCTTGCGCGTTCATCTTCTTTAAGCTCTTCATTGCCAAGCTGTCCAATTTCGAATTCCTTTCTCACTGGATTATCCTTTTCGGGTTCTAAGGTTTCAAAGGTGTCGCTTTGTGCTTCATCATCCTTTTGAGTATAAATATCTGTTTCAAACCCCTTTGATGGATCATTCTCTATAAGGTCTTTTTCTATGTCCTTCCCGGTTATGTCTTTCGAATCGCTTTGGGATTCCTTATCAAGGTTCTCCGAGTCATAGGGGTTGCTCTTTGGACCTGTGTTTTTTGGGTCTTAGTCTGCGTTTTGAAAATTACGGTCATCCTGATCGTAATTTTTCGTTGTATCTGAATTTTTCATTTTATTTTTTTAATTAAGTTATTGCTGTTGTTTTTTTTAAAGGGGGTGTCACGGGGCAGGTTGGGCGGTATTGCAGTGCTTGTTGGGGTTTGTTCTTTGTTCTTTTTACTTTATGCTTTGTGCTTTGTCTTTGTCTTTGTCTTTGTCTTTGTCTTTGTCTTTGTCTTTGTCTTTGTCTTTGTCTTTGTCAAATTTAAAAAGGATAGTGTTACTTTTTTTTACAGAATAAGGATTTGCATTTATAAAATAGCGAGCAGGTAATCAGGAGGGTAGGATTAATCGGGTAGTAGGGATTGTTGGCGAATCTAATTGGGATGATTAACATCGTGAATTGTATTTAATATTTTTGAGCTTTAGTATTGTTTTTTAGGAGCTTTTTCCCGCTATCCGTTCCAATCTTTTGTGCCGAACCACGGCACAAAAGGATTTTCACTGCTATCGGGGCTAAAAAGTTGAATCCATTTTTTATGTTGGGTTTAGTTTTTCAATAATAATTTCATAAGCCTAATACTATCTTTTTGATGATTTATAATAAAAAAAAGATATATTTGAAATTATTAATGTGTAGCAATTATCACATATAACCATCCCAATTTGCGCGGCTTTGTGCGGTTTTATCACACATATATATAAGTTAGCTGTTATTAAAGAAACTGTAATGAAAAATAAAATTATAATCCAAAGATTAAAAGAGAGTGAAAATCAATTAGAAAAAATTGTAACTGAAAGTTTAAAACTAACAAAGAATAAAACTCAATCCGAATTTTATAAACTTTGGAAAGATCATGACAACAATCAATATATTGAAAATATGTTTAATGATTTGAAAACAAATATTGACACATATTGGTTGAATGATAAGTACAATAAAGACATAACTAAAAGCTTCAATATGCTTTATTTTGAGCATAGTGGACTTTACGGCGGAGAATTTGACACATTTGGCATCGATTTCAATTACAATAAAAGTGAATCACCCGTTTTTGAAACTATGGATGACCGGCTTAATTATTTAGAAAATATTTCTTGTTTACCTGGTTGTGAAATTCCATTACTTTACGATTTGACAAGAGAAATTCAGGGAAAAGAAGATGATTTTGATGATTGGGATGACTTAATGGATATTTATAATTTATTTGAAACTACAGCACTAATCGAATCACACAAAACATTTTCAAGGGCTGAGAACGAAAAGTTATTTAGTAAATTGAATTTTAGAAAGCCTTTTTATTTAGCAGTTGGTGAACACGATGCAGGCGCTCCGAAATTAATATATGTAATTGAATAAAAATATAACAGCTAATAGTTACTACAACGGATTTCGGCATTTGGCTTAACGGAAAGTTGGGTTTGTATTTTGGAATCAGGCAAATCCGAACAATGTGCTTAATTTAGCCGAGAACCCGCTGTAATATACGCACGTTAACAGAAGTGCTCAAACATCTGCGTTAATTTGATAAGTTACTACAACACTGTAATTAATATTAATGATGAAATTATTACAAATAATACTCATATTTTTTTCAATAAGCTGTTATTCCCAAAACGAAGAATCAGAAGCGAGCAAACTAGGTTTTGACAGACTTTCTAAAATTAAACAAACAGATTGTTATATTTCAAAAAAAGGCAACTTGTATGGTTTGACAGATAACGAATTCAAAACTCTTTTTAGTCCACAGTTTATTTATTATGAACTATACTCCGGGGATGATCGCTTTATAAGCTTTAAATCCCCAGATGACAGTTACACGCTTTTTGACATGGCCAAAAAAGAAGTGCTTCAAAAAAATAAAAGTTGGATAATGTTTTATAGACTGGTGTCTAAAGATTTAGATAATAGTTTTTTTATTGTACGTAATAAAGATAGTAATGATCATCTGCTCTATAATGATAAAAATGAAATGGTGAAGAATTTAGGAAATTATGACATATCACTTCAGGGGAAAAATAATTTCGGAACTTTTGTTCTAGGAAATTCTACTGACAAAAATTTTATATTGATAAATGAAAACGGAACAGAAATTTGTTCTTATCCATATGTTTTTCAACCGTATACTGATAAGGACTATTTTTTAGTGAGCAAAAACTTCCCCCAAAATTCTAAGTACGGTATAATAAATCATTTTGGAAAAGTAATTAAAGAATTGAAATTTGACAAAATCTTTTTCAAAGAGAATATTATTGTTTTCAATCTTAAAAATAGTTATTTAATTACTGATTTATTTTTTAATTCAAGACATGAAATTCCCGTTGCGAAGGAAATAGATTTTATTACTAATGAATATATATTAGTAAAAATTTCAGATACGAAATGGAAATTAATCACTGAATACGGAAAAGAAAAATTCCAAATAATTGCAAAAAAAGTAGAATATCATAGTAGAAATTCACTCAAAGTTACTACTGATAAAGAAGATTACTTTATCGATTTTAATGGAGTTAAATTTAATAAATAGCATTCTGCCAACACACGCTAGCCAATTTTAGGATTTAGCAAAATTTAAAGATGGTTTTTATTGGGACCATTTGCTTCGCCCGTTGGTTATTAGCCCGAGTGGCAAATCCGGACAATGGGCGTAATGTAGTTCCAGACTCCTTGTATCGTTAAAACGTTGGGAAAGATGGCAATAAAACCTAAATAATGGAATTTAAAGGAGAAATCAATTTAAGAATTTTACCAATTGAGATTAGCAAACTTACAATATTGTCAAAGGGAGCCGGTACAGACTATGTCTGTCATAAGTATTTTTATACGGATTTTAAAGTGTGCAAACACATTGATTTTCTAAATCGGAAAGTAAGTTATCATTTCTATAATGAAAATAATGAAAGAACGGAACTGAGAACATTTTCATTTGATGAAAATCCTGAAGAATCTACAGAAACAGGCTGCAAGAAGTTTGATTATAATAATGGTAAATTAATAGCTGAAATTTATTTTAGAAATGAAGGGAAAAAGGATATATTAAAGTATGAAGGTAAATTTACTTACGATGAAAAAGGAATAGTCCGCGAAGATTATTATTATCCAAATGAAATTTACTCAATATTTTATAAATTTAGAAGTAGAAATAAAATAGTGACAAAAGTATTTCCTGATAGCGATGAGAATTTTGAATATTATTTTGATGAAAATGATTTTTTAAAAAAAACTATCAATTTTAAAACAGAAAGCTATTGCCAAATTAATGAATATGAATATCAAGATGGCAGATTGCATAGATTGATAACATATCCAAATTTAAAATATAAAAAGAATTTCTTTTCTAAAGAGATAAAGTTATTGCAAAACCCAATGTTCATTCACGAAAGCAAATTTTTCTATGACAAAGACGGACTTTTGATTAAGGAGATTAAAACTGACCTGATAGATAATTATGAAGTTGAAGTTTTACATTACCAATACGAAAAGTAAAATGGGCTTGATGTAGTTCCAAACCCGCTGTAATGTCAGAACGTTAGGGTGATTTTTACCATTACGCGAAGCATTCATATATCTAGCCAATATATTGAGCATTATTATGCGGTTTTTGCTTTAGCATCTAGTAATCTCAAATTTGCATGTATTTAAGACCAACTAGAATTAATTTAATTAAAACTTAAAACTCTCAATAAATACGATGTACGAATATCTTGAAAAAAAATTGCACCATGTCTAACTGGTTTGATAAGGTATATTTCGAATATAAACTGAAAAATTTGAAAAGCTCTATCAAATTCATGAAACAAACCACTTTTGAATTTAATAAGGAGACCCAGGTATTGGAGCTCAGAAAAAGCTCAGAAAATTTTTCTTTTGAGTTTAACAGGGAAAAAGAAATTATAACAGAAGTGTCAGGGGATGACCTATTTGAAATAAAATATAAGAATTTTAAAGAAAAAAAAATACTCTCTAAGCACTATTTCCCAGATAACTCCACTGAATTGTTCGAGTATGACCATCGGACAGGCCTGGCCAATACATACATAAAAATAAAAGAGGGTATAAAGACCCACGAGCAGCTGAGAATAGAACTATTAGAGGATGGTTCAATAATTCATTCAAATGTAAGTATGGAGGTTCATTACGATAGTGATGGACATACAATGCTTGAGAAATACAGAAACAGCGATTTGGAAATTATTTATGATTATTCCGGTTTTGGAAAAAAAGGATATTACACCAAGACACAACGCATAAGAGACCAGATGCAAGTTGTAGAAAAATATGGCAATAAAAACAACTTTTTAACAGAGTATATATTGTATAAAAATAATATCGTTTCCAGTAAAAAAATGTTGTTTTTTGATGAAACCGATAAGCTTGTACAATATCTAACTTTTTTTGATGATGATTCATTTGACAACCATTATTATTTCTATAATGAAAGGGGGCTGTTAATTGAGGATAAAATTTCCCTTCCCAACGGGTACATGGGTACCCATCATTTATTTGAATATGACCAATATGACAATCTCATTAAAACCACAGATACATCTTTTCACTATAAATACGACCAAAAAGGAAACTGGACAGAGAGAACAGAAATTTACAGAGGTGAAATATTCCAAAAAACGACCCGGGAATTTACTTATTATCCGGGAGGGCTTCACCTGGTCTAGCTCTTAGATAAAGGCACCATTATTATTTTGTCAAGAGAATCAGCTTTTCATACCAATTTAATGGGGAGTAAAATAGATTTTTCTTACCGGATCAAAAAGCAATAAGGCTTCATCATACACTAATAATTAAACATAAAATGAACTCTAAAAAAAGAAACCTAATAAATATATTAATTGGTATAATTTTAATCCTTTTTGGCTATTATTTAAATTCTTTGAATGTGCCATTGCTTCACTATATGGGACTTTTAATGATAATTTACGGAAGTTTTGTATCAGTTGTTAAAACCTTAAAAATTACCTTTTTGAATAATGGAAAATTTAAAGCTATACGCAGATTTGAAGAGAATAATAACCTGCTATTGCCTAATTCTATTAAAGAAATTTTAGAATTTAGAATAAAACATAATAAGGAAGTTATTTTTGAGGTTCCTTATTTTGGGAAGTTTAATGTTTTAAATTATAACAGTAAAGACAACAATTTCAATAATCCAAGCTTTTTAAAAGAAGAAATAATCAACTTAATTAACAGGGAGTTTTATCCGGTATTTCGAGTACAAAATATAATCCCTATAGCAAGCAATAATATGTTCGGTGCATTATTTGTTGAAGAAAATAAATCTGAGATAGTTTATATTGATTTAGATAATTCTAATTTTAAACCTTTGATTTTAGATAAAAAAATAGATTTTTATTTAGATGTTAATAAATTATCTTTGCAAAATAATTCTTATCATTACAATGCATTGGAGAAATTAGAAAATATAATTTCAGATAAGGAATTCTTTTATGATGTTCCCGATGGTATTTTTGAAGGCAGGGATTACTTGGAAATTTTTGAGAAAAGTTTCAATTTACTAGATATAAGTATTGATTATTCCATTACAGCTATTGAAGAAAAAGAAGATAAATATATTATTGAGTTAGAAATAGAGAATAAAATTTTTAAAACTTTTTTTCAAAAATATAGCCATTATATCGATAATGAAAGAATTACTATTGTTTTAAATGAAATTTTGGAATTAACAGAAGCTAATGTTCAAAAGAAATTCTATTTACTCTCTTATGAATTTTGCGATTTCGGAATTGTATTGGCTGACCAAAGTACTTATGAAAAATTAAAAGAAAATGGCTGTATTGATTTTGATTTTGAAAATCAAAAGTTAACAGCAGAAGAAATCAAAAGTATCAGGAAGTATTCTGATTTATCTACCGAAATTGACAATATAGAATTTCATATAAAAGTGGTAAAAAAATCCAATAACAAAGATTTTAAAAAAGGAAAGCAATATCACTTTTCCTACCAAACGAAATATTTATTTGATACTGATGGATTAAATTTAATCAAGGAAAAACTCAATATTATAATTGTAAAAATAGAATTGGGATATGAGATTTTCTTTAAAAACTGAAAAATAATATTTAATAATCAGAAGGTTAAAAATCTCTACAACTGAGTTGTTGATTGGCTGATTTTGAAATAGTTTTGGAGTTGGAAGATTTGTTTGGTATGTTCGCTGTCGCTTAGGCAGGAAATCCAAAGATAGATTGCCTGTGAAGCTACTACCTGCAAAATCTAAAAATCGAGTTGAATCTAAAAGAGGGGAGAAAATGGCTGATCCAAACAACACTATAGAATCTAAAAACCAGACATTAGAACTCCATTATGCTGTTTTAGTTGTGGTTGTGCCAGTTGGAAAAAAAAGGACCTGGAAAAGGGCCGAAAAATATGGATCTGTATAATATTATTTTTTAGGTCTAATATTATTTTTCAGGAGCTTTTCCCTCTATTCGTTTCACCCAAGCGCCAGCGAACTGACGAAGCAATCGGAGCTAGGAAGTTGAATCCGTTTTTTAGTGGCTGCCATTTTAATTAAGGCTATTTTCTTCTTCCATTGTTTTTTCTCTCTCTTTCTTTTGGGAAACATAAATTCGATTACTAACCAGCGATACAATTAAGATGAGTATGCCAAAAAATAGAGCTCCATTCCCGTCAATGGATTCCGCATTCATACTGGATCCTAAACGGGTTTTGTAGGATGGGCCGATTGATAAAATATTGTTTAACTTCATATAAGTACCAACTGCAAGAAGCAGCAAACCTATAAAAAAACATAAACCGGAAAATATCTTGGTTGAATACATCGCAATTGATCTAGAACTACTTTTTGATTTTTCCTGGGTAAAGAGCAGGATTCTCGTGACAACCTGGGAATAAATCAATTACACAAATATGTTGAAATGGTTGTTAGCAAATATATTATTGGTGATTTTGATTATAGTTATCAGCAATATCAGTCCAATCATTTTTCCATGTTTTGTAAAAATACAAATCAGCCATATGCCAGTCTTCCTGATCCCAATCCTCTCTTTCATCAACTAGTTCCAAACTTTCATTTTGAATGGATTCTGTTAAAAATAGTAAAAAATCATTAAAACTATCAGCTATTACAGAAATTGGCTCTTCTTCTCCCTGCGGTAAATATATTATTTGTCCTGCTTTTCCATTTACGTTAGGTATGTAATCTATGCATAAAAAATTCCCCGAACCATCGTGGGCAAAAGGTATTCTCTTATCTGAAAATAACAAAGGTGTTATTTTATGCTCCTGGAAAATTTTTTCAGGTCTGTTATCTTGTTCTTCATTATTAAAAGAATCCCAATTTATCTTGACCTGTTCAATATTTGAAAAACCAAATCCCGCCATGGAACAAAGAATATGCTTTTCTCCATTATAATTTTTTAACAATTCAATGTACTCTGCAGGCAAATCCTGTTGTACATATTTTTGAAATTCAGCTATTTCAACATCTTCTAGGCCTTTATTCATTAAGGCTTCGAAAATATCCAGATTGTCTTTAAATGTTGAAATTAGTTTTTTTACAGTCATATTACTTTTTTTGGTATTTGTTTTAAAATGTATCTCCTAAAGTTTGGTTGCATGTCAATGTAGGACTAAGTAAGCCGTAACTTTCGGTTAATGATTAATTTTCCAGGCACAAAACCAACTTCAAATTAAGCCTCAGCCCTCCATATTGCCAAACGGCGCATATACGTTATTTTATTTATTGTAATTTTTCAAATATTTCATTTAATGCATCTTCCATAACTTTGGCTGTATCAGTACCGCTTTGATTCGTAATTATAAATGCACCCAGATTGTATTTTGGAACGATATAAATATAACATTGAGAACGTGGTACTCCACCGTGATGAACGTAAAAGGTTCCCAGTTTTTTATCATCTGTAGCGATATTCCAGAAATAACCAATACTGAACTCCTTGTCAAATTTCACAATTGTATTATGTGACTGGGCAACAATTTTAGTATTTTTCAATTGGAATTTTATATACTTAACCATATCTGGTATTGTCGATTTCATATTACCGGATGCTCCCCAAGGCAATTGTGGCATTGGAGATGTTATTACGCTATTATCACTATGATACCCAACTGCAAGTTTTTTGGCTTCCTGATTGGAAAGAGTAATTTTTGTGTTTTGCATTGCAATGTTTTCAGACAGGCAATCTGTTAAAAGTTTTTCATATTTTGTTTTATACACTTTTTCTAAAATAAAAGCTATAAGCTCGCTGCCTGCGCTTGAATAAGAATATTTGTAGCCAGGAACCGTATCAATTTTTACTTTATGAAGATCTCTGAGAAAATCTTTTTGTCCATAGCTCTTATAAAGTTCACTAATTTTAGCAGGAGTGTTGTGGCTTGTGAAATCCTGAAGTATTGTATTTGCTTCTAATGGCAGCATGTTTGGTAACCCGCTTGTATGCGAAAGCAAGTGTTTTATAAGGATGGGATGGTTCCCGTATTTTAGATTTGGATAATCCTCTTGTAAATATTTTTGGATCTCATCCTCAATATTCAATTCCTTGTCAAGAACTGCCTTTGCAGCAAGTGTTCCGGCAAAGGTTTTGCTTAAGGAACCAATTTCATAAATTGTTTCATTATCAGGGCAATTATTCTTTCCTTGTTCTAATTCTCCATAATGACCAATAAATTCTTTTCCCTGATAAACTATGGCGATTGAAGTTGAATGAATTAAGGGTTTTTTAATCATTCTACCGGCCGCGCTGTCCATTAAAATTTTAATATCAATACTATCAGTTTCCGGGTTCTGTGCCAGAGACAAAACAGATGTTAGTAAGAAAATAAAAAGGACACTGTTTTTCATAGTTTTTAATTTAATATTTAATTTAATATTTAATTTATGCTGGAATTGATTAGATTTCTGAATTCTCCTATTCTGTGTCAAAATAGCGCTAACGTTCTGGTAACACATCGGGTTTGGGACTAAATTAAGTTAGCCTTCAGCGAATATAAGAATAATATTAAATCTTTTTGATTTAGTGCTAATGACAAGGGTTGCTTGCTGTATCATTATACTGCATATTGAGATTCGCCCAATAGCTGTTTTTGATCATTAGGGAATCTCTCTTTTGCAGTAATGAGAAATATAGCCTTTTTCTTTTAATCTGCAAGTCGGCAGAATACTTAAGGCTTGGATTGATCAATAGATTAAAATTTTCGCTGGGAAGGTTTGGTATTGCCGGGCGCACCGCCGTCTGTTTCATCCCTGGTCATTTCGTCTTCTTTAAGCTCTTCATTGCCCAGCTCCCCAATTTCGAATTCCCTGTTAACCGGATTATCCTTTTCGGGCTCTATGGTTTCAAAGGTGTCGCTTTCAGCCTTGTCGCTTTTTTGAGTATCAACGTCAGTTTCAAACCCCTGGGAAGGATCATTCTCTATAAGGTCCTTTTCAATGTCCTTCTCGGTTATGTCTTTGGGGTCGCTTTCGGATTCCTTACGGGGGTTCTCCGAGTCATAAGGGCTGCCCTTTGGACCTGCGTTTTTTGGGTCTTTGTTTTGGTTTTGAGAATTACGGTTTTCCTTGTCGTAATTTTTTGTTGTATCTTTTTCGGTTTGATATTATTTTTTTGGAGCTTTTTCCCGCTATCCGTTCCATTCTTTTGTGCCGAACCCCGGCACAAAAGGATTTCCACTGCTATCGGGGCTAGGGCTGCAGGCCCTATTTTCATTGGAGAAATGTAAAATTGAATTCAATTGTTGTATTTCTAATTTACAGGCGGTGCAAAAAAACAAGTATTTTTTCGTAAAATATTTTCTTGTTTTTTTTAGGTCTAATAAAAAAGGAAACGAAAACAAAAAAAATATACTAATGTATTGATTAAAAGTTTTTTAAGTAAAATAAGTTGCCAATCGTCTTCAATTGGCGCCTGTTGGCTTTTTTGTGACCTACAGAACAAATTTCTATAAATTCTTATCTCTTTTTATTAAAACCGTCTTAATTTATGTGGCAAAAAAGGTATCCACTCCAAACTTTATAGGCCTTAAATAGATGATGTTTCTGATCAGCAGATTAATTTACTTTTGTCGATTTTTTAAAGATAAAAATCAGAAATTAATACATATATTCGCAAAAAAAAATTGTGAATGAAAGTAATATTACACTTATTAATATTAAGTTGTTTTTTAAATGTGTCTCTTCACGCTCAAAATGAAACTAATATTACCTATGGTCTAAAACTCGGAGGAATTTATTCTAAAATCAGTAATTTACCTGAAAGTATTAAAGGCAGGGATAACACTTTTGATAATAGTGTTATGGAAAGCAAAGGTGGCTACGGAATCGAAGGTGGTTTCTTTTTAAACTGCAAACTTTACGATACACGTGTTGCCATTCAACCGGAACTTTTATTTAGACAGTCTTCTCAAGCTGTCAATTATCACGATACTACAGGTAAGGAATTTGAATTAGGATTAAATTATGCCTACCTGCAGATTGGTGCTTTATATAAAGTATATCCCTACGAAGGTTTAAATTTAGGCTTTGGTGCGTTCTACGGCATCAGTTTATCTCCAAACAATATTACTTATGAATCTAACGAGGCAGGTGGAATGTACGACGTTGCCACTAGGCAGTTCTATCAGGATGGTCTTGACGGTGCTGACGATTTCTCGTTATGTTTTGCATTAGGCTACGAATTGCACCAAAGTATTCACTTTGATTTACGCTATTATTTAGGGGTAAAAGATGTGGTAAAAAGTAATGCATCTTCTTTTCAGTTTATCGAAAATCAAAACAAAAGCGGGGTATTTAGTTTTTCTTTAGGCTACAGTTTTCATCAATGGTAATTTCAATAAAAAATATGAAAAAAATTATTCTGCTACTATTATTAGTTAGCACAAAAACATTATTTGCACAAGGTGACAGAGAAATAACATACGGTCTTTTTGGTGGCGGCATTTATTCTAAAATGTCAAATCTTCCCGATGTAATAGTTCCAAAAGGAATTTATGAAGGATATACGTTAAAAGAAGAAGGCAAATTTGGAGGTACGGCAGGTCTGGTAATCAACTGGAAATATCCGTATGCTAAAGTAAGTATTCAGACTGAAATTTCCTATTCAGGTCAGGGAACTGATTTGAATTATGAAGATATAAAAGGTTTAAAATACAAAATGACTTTTGGTTACAGCTATATCAACGTCGGGGCACAGTTTAAATATTATCCGGTTGAAGGATTCTATATAGGCGCGGGACCGTATGTTGGATTTAATATTGCCAGTGATAATATCAAATACACCTCTAATGCACAGGAAATATTTGCTGATTCAGGCACTTATTTTGAGCCGGATGCCAACGTGCAGAAAGTATTGAAAGAGTCCTTGACAGGGAAGAATTATTTCTACGGAATGCTATCAGCAGGATATGAATTTAGTTCGAATTTTTCAATCGGTGCACGTTATACTTTAGGACTTACTGATGCTTTGACAACAGAAGAAAACGGGCATCGCTACAGCGAAAATAAAAACAAAATCAATAGTATTTCATTGATTATTGGGTACTCTTTTAATTTTGATGATCTGGCCAATTTCTAAGAGTAGATTTCATTTTAAAACATAGAGAATTATGTGTAGAAAGATTTTTTTAGCATTGATTTTTATAAATTTATCGGCAAGTAGTCTGGTGTTCTCTCAGCAAAAAGTATTGCCAGGAGCAGTCGAAGATCCTTCTTTTTGGATTAAAACCCGAAACAACGCTGATGCCTATTATTGGGAAAGCCTTACTAATAAGGAAGGAAAAATATCAGCAAAAAAGCATACCGGAGCGACTTTTAATTTTAATCCTAGTATTGTTTTTGATACAGTTCAGGACTCCCTGATCTTACCTTTGGGCACAGAAAGTAAAAGACGTCAGACTTTATTTATGGTCTATAAAGTAAAAGATAGTCTGAAAGAACAATTTTTGTGGACGATCAATGATCCTCAAAAAACACTTTCTGTAGCAACCAATAAAAGATTAGTTGACTTAAAAAGATTTTCGTACCAGTCTTATCAGGAAAAAATAAAGCCCCATAAAGCCAACATTCATTTTTTTCAACAGAATATTACTGATAGTGTTGCAAAGTTATCTTCACTCACTATTGGACAAAAATCTAAATTCGAGAAATTACCTCCTGAAGAGTTTAAGGGAAATATAAGTGAAATTCTGGTTTATAACAGAGTTTTATCTGGCAAAGAAACCCAAAAAGTAGCCAGTTATCTCGGAATTAAATATGGAATTTCGCTTTCGCAATTTGAAAGTAAAAACTACCTCAACAGTCAGGGGGAAACTATTTGGGATATCGACCAGCATAAGAACTTTGATTCCTCCATTACCGGAGTTGGAAGAGATGATACCAGTGGATTACTGCAGTTAAAGAGCAGCAACATGATCGAAGAAGGATTGTTGACGCTGGAACTGAAAAGTAAATCGGGTACAATTCCTAATAACTACTTTGCTTTTTGGAGTGATAACGGAAAAAATCTCTTGGTCAAAAAACAGGAACAAGGAGAACCAATAGGAATTGCGAGAGAGTGGCAATTGGATTTTATAAATCCAGCCGACCTAAGTTTGGATTGGTCGCTGAACCCTAATTTTATAAAAGGAACATTTCCAAAGGATACTTACTACTGGCTTTTAGTTGATTATTCCGGTAAAGGAACTTATGATGAAAAGGATTCAGAATACGTTCGTTTGGCTAGCACTTCAAGTACAGAAAAGTTGGTTTTGAATAATTTTAACTGGGATAAACAAAAATCCGGCAAAGCCAAATTTACTATAAAAGTAGCACCTCTAATGTTTAGCAGAGTCTGGATTACCGAGGCAACTTGTGGGGTAGCCGGATCTGGAGAATTGAATTATACGATAGAAGGCGGCGAAGCGCCTTTTACAGTAACGGTTAAAAAAGAAGGAAGCGAAGCGGTTGTAAAACAATGGAATCAGGCTGCCAAAAGCAGTACAGGATTGCAGCTTTCATCTGGAACTTATGATTATATCGTGAGAGACGGAAAAGGAAATTTATACTCCGAAACCGTTTTTGTGGCTGATAAACAAGGAACATTTCCTAAGTTAAAATCAGATTATCTTTTAACGAACGGAAACGCTTTGGTATTAGACGCCAGTGCCGGTTTACCGGAAGGAAACTATGAATATGAATGGCTTTATGAAGGAGATTTTATAGATAATAATCCTAAAATTATGATTGACCAGGCCGGTACTTATGAGCTTCGATTGTTAAACGGTCAGGTATGCAAAACTTCGACCAAGATTGCTGTTGCCACGGATGGAAAAGAAATTACAGATTCAAGTATTATTATTTTATATCCAAACCCGACGCCTGATGGTCATTTTTCTGTTTCGATGCAATATCCATACAAGACAAATGCAAATATTAGTATTTACTCCCCAACAGGAGCGCTTATAAAACAAAAACAGCTCGTGCAAGTAGAAAATTATTTGTATGATGATGTTATTAATAGTTCAACGGGAATGTATCTGGTATCTGTTAGTTCAGAATTTGGCACAAAAACTTTTAAAGTTATTGTGAAATAATTTAAAAATAAGACGATCCTTTTAATCGATAACCTGCTTTATGAAAAATAAAATTATAATACTTGTGTTTTTATTAGGTACATTTTTGTTCGCAGCAAATTTTGGACCTTATAAAATAGCTTCTTTATTTACTGAAAGTATTTCTGAAAAAGAATTGGCTGTTTTAAAAACAGATTCGATTGCTATTGCTAAAAACGAAACTAAAAGCACAAAATCATTTTCTGCAGATATTGCAGAAGGAATAATTGGTGTTGCCAACGATTCTGAAATTGATGATGCTTATGATAACGTTTTTCATCTTAAAGTTGATGTATTGCCATCCGATGAAGAAAATGCTTATTTGGAATATGAATTATACGGATACGACCAGGCGGCTTCAATTTCAAGAAGTTTAAATAACCAGCCCAGTATAGGAGGACAATTTTTATCCCAAAATAAAAATTGGACCAAACAATCTGAATTACTTTCGGAAAAATCATTGCGAAGCGGAGATAATGTTTTGTTATTTACGGCTCCTGAGGGGGCTTCAAATTCCTATAGAATCAGGAATGTTCGAATTGTTTATAAAGGGGCTCGTAAGGAGACCGATTTTACATTATTGAAATCAGATCATAAACTTTATATTAAAGGGGCTAATTTTCCTTCTCAGATTAAAAAACTAAGCATCGGCGGAATTGCTATTGATCTGAACCAGCCTGAATTCGAATTAGTTTTAGATGCTGCAACCACTGGAAATTCTATTGCTGTTACCAAAGAAACAACGAGCGGAGTTAGCATCAATGAAAAGTTAGATTTAAAGTATTTTTTAAAAGTTGCTACTTTCAGACCTATTGAAAATGCAAAAGAGCGCATTTTCAAAACAATTGATTTTCAAACCGAAAACAAGTTAGCATACAAAGAATTTTCAGCTGTTTTTCCAGTTGGAGCTCTAAAGAATAATGTAACGGTATCTGTTAGCGGTTTACGAAAAATGGACATTGCACCGCTAAACTCAGCGATGGTGAATGTTACCGGAATAAACGCCGGATTCAGGTTATTACCGCACGGAACCATTTTTGAGAAAGGTGTAACCTTATCATTACCATACGACAAAAAAGCAATTCCGCAAGGCTACACAGAAAAAGACATCAATATATTTTATTTTGATGAAAATAAGAGACTATGGCAAGAAGTTGCCAAAGATTCACTGGACATTAAACAAGGAATCATTAAAGCAAAAACAACGCATTTTACCGATTTTATCGCTGGAATTGTAAAAATGCCTGAATCTCCCGAAACTTCTGGTTATACTTCAACGAGCATTAAAGATATAAAAGCGGCTAGTCCACTGCTCGGGATTCAGTCTATAGAGACTCCCTCAGCAAATGGAAGAGGAACAGCAAGTACATCTTTTTCTATTGTACTTCCCAGCGGGAGAAGCGGAATGCAGCCATCATTAAATCTTCAATATGACAGTGACGGCGGGCACAGCTGGGCAGGAATGGGCTGGGATATTTCAGCACCTGCCGTAAGCATAGAAACCCGTTGGGGAGCACCGAGATATGATACAGCCAAAGAAACCGAAACCTATACAATTGCCGGAGAAGCTTTGATTCCGAATTCACACAGAGCAGAATGGATCGGAAGAACCGTTGATAAACAATTTTATCCAAGACGTGAAAGTGCTTTTCAGCAGATCATCCGTAAAGGATCTTCACCTAAAAACTATTATTGGGTAGTAAAAGATAAAAGCGGTACTGCGAGTTATTACGGTGGTACAACTTCAGGACTTGCCACAAATGGTATTTTGCAGGATGGAAACGGAAATGTCGGATATTGGGCACTTTGCCTTCAGGTCGATTTAAATGGAAATACTGTAGAATATGAGTATGACAAACGCGAAGGAGGGATTTATCTTAAAAAAGTATACTATACCGGTTTTGGTTCTCAAAAAGGAAATTACAGTGTTACGTTTGTAAAAAATGGGGATTTAGGAGAAGCAAATCGCCATGACGTTCAGGTTTCAGCACGATTAGGTTTCAAACAGTTATACAATCAACTACTACGAAAAATAGAAATACGCTATAAAAATGATATGATTCGCAGTTATGAACTGCAGTATAAAGAAGGTGCTTTTAAAAAGACTTTACTAGAATCGATTTCAGAATATGATTCGGAGTCAAACTTATTTTATACAAATAAATTAGATTATTTTGATGATATTCGAGATGCTTCAGGAAAATACAATCCATTTGGGACTGAACAGAATTGGAGTGTACCAAACGATAATTTAAGAAATAGTTCAATCCCATCTTTCAGTGATGCATTGTTTTCTGGAAAACATTCCTTAGTAAGCAGTACCGAGGGATCAACAACAGGTATTAGTTATAGACTTGGTATAGGTTTAGCAACCAATGCAGGAAGCCTCAAAGGATTTACCGTTGGAGGGCATGGAGGAAACAATTGGGGGACATCTGATACTACAGTTACATTGGAAGATTTAGACGGTGACGGATTACCAGATAAAGTATTCAAAAATAAAAATGGAGTTTACTACAGAAAAAATCTTGCAGGCTCAGGGCAATTGGCTTTTGGCGAGTTACAGGAGATTAATATTAGTGATGTTGGATTCTCAAAATCGACTTCATTCAATTGGGGTGTCGATTTAAATTTAAAATTTGGAAACATAGGTTACGACCAGCAGCGTTCAACCAATAAAACCAAGGCATATTTCATGGATTTTAATGGAGATGGATTAATAGATTTCGTTCGTAATGGACAAGTATATTATAACCGATTAGAAAACGGAATCCCGACTTTTAAAACTAGCAGTACCGGAACTCCATCACCTGTTTTTGGAGGTGGAAATGTGACAATTCCGGGCGTAAGTACAATTTCGATTGAGGAAATAGAAAAACAAAATCCGCTGCATGATGTAGTGCGTATGTGGGAAGCTCCTGTAAAAGGAATTATTTCCATTTCGCATCAATATCAATTAGTGCAGGAATCAACTCCGGAAAGAATAAAAGCCCGTGCAGAATACGTTAATAATGCCGGTGAAGACAAAGCAGACGGTGTTCGTTTATACTTTCAAAAAGGAAACCAATTGCTTTGGGATGAATCCATTGGCGCAACAGACTATAACATTAAAACCAAACAAAATACTGCCATTGCTGTCGAAAAAGGAGAGCGTTTGTATTTTAGGGTAAGTGCTCTACGAGACGGGAATTTTGATGCGGTTATTTGGGACCCGATTATTACCTATTCGCAGGTAAAACAATTCGACAGAGACGTTAATGGAAATGTAGCGGATAGTGATTTTATGGTCCCTGGGACGCTAAAAGATGCCAATTTATATTCATTGGCAACCTATCAGGCGAGTACTGATTTTTTTAGCAGTTCTATGGCTGGAAAGGCTATTCCGGTAGCCGGAAATGTTTTGTTTAAAGGAATATTTAATAAACCCGTTACATCAGATCATATTAAGTTGGTGATAATCAAAAATTATTTGGAACAAACCAACCCGCCGGTAATTTTATTTGAAAAGACCTTTTTAGCGAATGAAGTTGCTGCTTTTAATTTAGCATCAATTAATCTGCCTGCCTTCGAAGCTCAAACGCAGGTGGCCCTGGCATTAGAAACGCAAACCAATATCAATTGGCAAAGCATTTCTTTTGCTCCAACCGTTACAGTACCGACAATTCCTGGTGGAGTTGCGGAGGAAGTTCCTATGGAAGTTTCTCATTTGCTGTATAACAAAAGAGAAGGAAATTACAACATCCCTGGCGTTACTTCAACCGTTAACGGAAAAATAAAACTAAGCATATTGCCGCAAGATTTAATGCTGGCATCTCCTATTCCTCCGGGAACGGTTAATAATTATAATGGAGAAGTAACTATTTCGGCCAAACAAAATAATGTGCTGTTAGCGCGCAAACGCTATCAACTTACAACGGGAACATTGACAGAAGTAATAAACGCTTTTGATAATTCGGTTATTTATCCCGATGCGGTTTTAGGCATTCCGATTCAGTTGGAAACTACGGTTTCAAATCCGCTGTCTGTAACTATTCTTAGAAATTATCCAAAATTGAACGCCCTGAATATTCAGGTTCAAGCAACGGATTTAAAAGATATATCGAATCTGACAGATGATGTGGTATGGAATACTGCTACAAACGATTTTGCTATATACAGCCTTTTAAATCCCGATGAAAGAACTTTAGGATTGTATCAGCGTAATTGGGGAGGATTTGTCATAAACGGAAATCTTGCCACTAAGACAATTGACCAGACCAAACTAAAACAATCAGATGCTTATAATACAGAGCCTGATTTAAACAATGCCGATCCTGAAAATTATGACGGAAAAGGATACGAAATTGCCGATAGTTATTTTGTTTCCTTAAATCCGTCTTATGCAAAAATGAAGTGGGAAGGTCTGGAAGAGTCTATTTTTATAAAAGGACCAACCATTGGAACCTCAAGATTGGGAGAAGATGATATTTCAGATTATACGGACTTTTCCTTACCAACTTTGGTGGGCGGAAGCACCTCGGCGCTTGATATGATAAGCGAAAGCAAAAGTAAAAGTATCTCAGCAGGGGTTTCTGTAGGTCCGGGTAATTTAGGTTACAGTAAATCTATTGATGGAGATTCGTATGTAACCCAGACCATGAGTGACTTTAACGGTGACCGATTCCCGGATTATATACGTGGAGAAAATGTACAGTTGACAATACCTGTTGGGGCTATTTCTGATGAAGTAATTAATTTAGGAGATAATTTCAGTCATTCTAAAACAAGTTCTGAAGGACCTAATTTTGGCGGAAGTTATAGCCACGGTGCACCATCCAACTCATTGAGTATAACTGTTGGGAAAGCCAGCGTTAAAAAAGATTCAGCAGAGGGTACAGCCTCAAAAGAAGCTGAAAAAGGAGGAAACAGTATTTCGGTAAGTGCTTCACAGGGAAAGGGTGAAGACCGCTCAACAATGGTGCACAGTGATATTAATGGCGATGGATTACCTGATAAAATAGCAGATTCCGGAGATGTATTTTTAAATACAGGATATGGTTTTTTACCAGTCGAAAATTGGAATTTTAATACTTTAAATAAAGGTAATTCAACCGATTGGAGCGCCGGTTTAGGTTTTAGTATTAAACAAGGTTCTATTTCCGGAGGGGCTAACTATGCCCGATCTCAATCTGATAGTGATGAATCTTTTATGGATATTAACGGGGACGGGCTCGCTGATAAAATAAGATATGTGGGTAATACCATGTTGGTTTCCTTAAATTTAGGAAATTCTTTTGACGCACCAATTGTGTACCCAAGATTCGCCGAAATGAACCAAAACAAAGGAGTAAGCTATGGAATGAATGCAAATTTTTCATTTGATATTATTGTTTGGCTACTTCGTATTACACCAACTATTGGAGGAAATAAAGGATGGAGCACAAACCGCTCTGAAGGTACTTTTACGGATATTGATGGTGATGGAAATTTGGATTATGTCGTTTCTAAAGATGATGGTCACTTAACTGCGCAATTATCAAATATCAAAAGAACCAACAAACTAAAAAGTGTTACAAACGGTGCAGGAAATAGTTATGTTGTAGATTATGAATTATTAAAGCCAAGTTATGAAAATCCTTCTGCAAAATGGGTTTTACAATCTGTTGATGTTTTCGATGGGCATGTTGGTGATGGTATCGATCACTCGATAGTTAAATTTAGATACGAAAATGGTTATCATGATCGTCGTGAAAGAGAATTTTATGGTTTTGAAAAAGTAATTGAGGAAGAAATTGATGCGGCAGATAATTCGCTTTTCTCAACAACCGTTCAGGAATTTTACAATCAGGATTATTTCAGAAAGAATCTTTTAAAACATAGTTATACTTTAGACAAGAACGGAAAAATACGCAAAGAGTCTGAAAACGAGTACAGTTTGATTGATGTGACGACGCAGGCAAATATCCCGATTTCAGAATTGAATTTGCCTTCGTGTGATGACAAACGTATTTTTGTAGGACTCGTTCATGCCAATCAAAAAGTATACGAGGGAAGCAGTGAATATTTAGAAACAAATATTTTTAATACCTATGATGCTAATGGGAATATTATTCAGTACGAAGATTTAGGAAACGGCTCTGCTGATGATAAGGTAACAGCAAAAATAAGCTATTACGAAAGTACAACACCCTATTACGGTGGTATAGCAAAACAATTAGAGGTTTTTACTACGGAAGGTTTACGTCGTAAAAGAGCCACAACAATTAATACCACGACGGCAGAATTAACGCAAATTAGAAATTATAGTGCAGCAGATAAAATTGCCGTTACCGACATCGCCTATGATAGTTACGGAAACCTCGAAAAAATTACAGGGCCTGTGAATCACAAAGGGCAGCGTATGACATTAGAGTATGTATATGATGCAGATAATCATCAATACATGACCGAGATAAAAGATGCGTTTGGCTACCAAAATAAAGTAGAATTTGATTATCGTTTTGGGACACCGCTTAAAACGACAGATCGTAATGATCAAAGCACTATTTATACGATAGATGCTAAAGGACGTCCTGCTACTATAAAGGCACCTTATGAAATTGCTTCGGGTAAACCGTATACAATTGCTTACGAATATTTTCCGGAAGCAAAAGTTCCGTATGCCAAAACCAGAAATTATGATCCTGAACTAGACAAAGACATTGAGACGTATACTTATACAGATGGATTAGGAAGACCTTTACAGGTTAAAAAAACGGCAAGTTTATTTACTCAGCCAGGCAGTCCGGATCAGGAAGCGCATGTAGTTTCAGGAAAAATAGTTTATGATGGATTAGAAAGGCCAATAACGACCTATTATCCAACAACGACGACGACTATAGATAACAACTTCAGTACAGCGCTGTCAAATGTAGCTCCAACTAAAACCGATTATGATGAAGTAGGCAGGCCTATAAAAGTAACATTGCCAGACGGAAGTACTAATACCACTGTTTATACTATTGTAAATTATGATGGCCTGCCGGTTTTAAGCACCACGCAAACAGATGCTTTAAACAAAACAAGTCAGACTTATGCAGATGCTACCGGGCAAAATATCGCCGTTATACAAAATGATTTAATTACAAAGATCGAAACTAATGCGTTAGGGGAAACAATTAAGGTAACTGACGCTATGGATCATGCTACCAAAATTAGCTACGACTGGATAGGAAAACGAATAGAGTTTACACATCCTGACGCGGGAACAACGACCATGGAATATGATTTGGCAGGTAACTTAACCAAACGTATGACACAAGATTTAAAAAACACGGTTCCAAATGGCGGTGCTATAGAATATGTTTATAATTATAACCGTCTGGAAACTATAAAATATCCTAAAAATCCTCAGAATAATGTACAGTATAATTATGGCAAAGCCGACGGAACTCCATCTAGACGCGGCAGGTTATGGTTTGTTCAGGATGCAACCGGAGGGCAGGAATTTTTCTTTGGAAAACTGGGCGAGATAGAGAAAGAAATACGTACACTTCGTATTACGGCTACGGATGTGCAGACGTATATTTCGCAATTTGAATATGATACATGGAATCGAGTTCAAAAAATGACTTATCCAGATGGGGAGGTTGTAGAATATACCTATAACCGCGCAGGAAACCTGCAAAGCATGAAAGGCAAAAAAGAAAGTCATACCTACGATTATATCAAACAATTAAGTTATGATGAATTCGAACAACGTAAATATTTAAAGTACGGTAATGATACCGAAACCAACTATGCCTATGATGCTGTAATGAGAAGATTACAACAGCTACAGGTAAAAAGCGGTGTTAGACAAGTCATAAACAATTCATACGGTTATGATTTGGTTGGAAACGTATTGAATATTAAAAATACAGCTCCAATAGTAAACAATACCTTAGGAGGAACATCTTCGCAGGAATATCAATACGATGATTTTTATAGATTAAAATCTGCAAAAGGAACTTATCAGGGTGAATTTACAAAAGCAAATTATGAGCTTAATATGACGTATAATAAAATACATAGTATTACGAAAAAAGATTTGCTGCATACTGTAAATAATGAGCAAAAAGGATATGTTTTGGATTACAACTATGATAACGAGCTGCATCCGCATGCGCCGAGTAAAATTGCAGAAACTGCAAAACAAGATCCGCGTGAATATGTATATGATGGAAACGGAAATCCAACCAGTTATACTGAGACCCAAAGTTTCAGAAAAATGACTTGGGACGAAGAAAACCGTTTAATGGGAATTAACGATAATGGAAGAATTTACCAATATTCGTATGATAGTAACGGAGAACGTGTAATTAAAAGTTCAGGCGACTCTCAGAACGTGGCAATCAATGGCGAAACTGCCGCCACAATTATACATACAGACGATTATACAGGTTATGTAAGTCCTTATTTTGTTATAAGAAAAGGTAAATTTACCAAGCATTATTTTGAAGGAAGCGGGCGAATTGTCAGTAAACTGGGTAACGGAGCATTTGCCCAGCCGTTAGGTTTAACAGCAGGAGGAGTAAATTACACTAATCTTACCGCTGAACAGCAAAAAGCCTTAGATGCCTATGTGAGAAGTCTTGGATTACCGCCGGGACCTCCGACACAACAAGGAATTTATGCTACACCGGAATTTACAGGAAATCCATATCCGAGTGAGGTACTTAAACCTGTTGAGGAAAATCGGGAACCTCCGGAAGGATGGCCGAGAAATCCTGTTTTTAACGCGCCGGGAGATGTGCCTGGACCACCGGTACAATTTGGTCCGCCTATAGAGCCAACAACTGTAAAAGCCGGAGAAGGTTTTACAGGAATCGGAATGCCTGAGAATGATATTTTTTATTTTCATGCCGATCATCTGGGAAGTACTTCCTATATTACAACCAAAAATGGTTCAATTTCACAGCACGTAGAGTATATTGCTTTTGGCGAGATTTTATTTGAGGAGCATAGTTCTAGTTTTTCTAGCCCTTATTTGTTTAATGGTAAGGAGTTGGACAGAGAAACAAACTTAAGTTATTATGGAGCGAGATATCTGGACATGAAGACTAGTTTATGGCTCAGTGTCGATCCATTAATGATGAAGGAAGACTTTTTTGATGAGCCTGAATCTACTAATGGAGGTGCATTTAATTCATTTAACTTAGCGTCCTATACGTTCTCATACAATAATCCTGTAAAATATATAGATCCTGATGGAGAATGCCCAAATTGTGCAACCGCAGCAGCAGGTGCATTAATAGGAGGAATTATTGGTGGGGCAATAGAAGCAGGAACTCAATTATATAAAAACGGAAAAGTAGATAACTGGAAAGCCGTTGGAGGTGCAGCTGTACAAGGTGCTGTCGTGGGAGGTGCCGCCGGATTTACAGGAGGTGCTAGTTTGCTTGTAACAGCGGGTGTTTCAGGAGGAGCTAATGCTGTTGGAGGTGCTGCAAGCCGAGCAATTCAGGGACAAAAAACAACTGTTAGAGATGTAGTTATTGATGGTACTGTAGGTGCTGTTTTAGGAGCTGGAGGCAAACTGGTGGGCAACGCTGTTAAAAATTCAACAAACAATTTGTCCAGAAGTGCTAAAGGAAAATTAGGAGAAGCTATTACGGAAATAAAATATAAAGGTAGAGGTTATGTTAGTCAGGGTAAAGCCGAAGTTTTGACCGGGGGCAGAACTCCGACTGGAAGACAAGCTAAAGCATTATTTGACCATGATATGAAAAATATATTTACAGGACGAAAAATAACAGTCGAAAGTAAATTTAACACATCTGGATTAACAAGAAATCAGAGAACTGCAATTAACAGAGGTGCTAATGTTATAATAGACAGAACCACCAGTCAGGGTCTTGGAAATGCTGCGAAAACAGCTACCGTCGGCGCTGGAGGAGGTGTAGCTGCTCAAAGAAATAAAAAAGATTAATATGAAAGATAATTTTAAAATATCAGATAAAGAACTTCTAGACGCAAGGAATACTATTTTTAAAAATTATGGTATTCCTGAGCTGGAAAAGAACGGTTATGTAAAATCTCCATTTAAAACTTCTTGGTTTGGACAATACGATTCTAATATTCGCGGGCACTCCTACGAATTATGCAAGCTCACAGATCAAAATCAGCTGCATTTTATTAACGCTAGTATGCTTAAAGGTGAAAAACGTTTAAAAATCAGCTTAAATATTTTTGAACTCAACGAAAAATTAAATTCAGTTGATGAATTGAAAGATTGTGATGGAATAAACTTTCATCTTCCACCTAATGATTCAACTAGTATGCAATTAAGAAGCGACGATTATAAGGGGCCTCCTTTATTTTATATGTTATTTTTACCAGAATATAAACTAGGAAAAATAAATAGTCAAGGTAGTTTCGAAAAAGAAGTTAGTAAATTAAGAGATTTGGTAAAAAAGGATATGGCCAATATTGACTCTTTTGTGAAAAGATGGCATGAATTGCATAAACCATATATAACAGACAAAGAAGGCAACGTAGTCAAAAAGGACTAATATAATAGGGAAAACAGATCTAACGTTTTAAATTTTATTAGCATTGAAAACAGTAATTATATTATATAATTACTGTTTAACTATTTAAATATGAAAAAAATAATATTACTTGCAATTGCACTATTATTTGCAACAACTGGACATGCCAAATTTATTAAAGCTGTTTTATTTATGGAAGACGGATCAACAAAAAAAGGTCTTGCTGAAATGGTTGAAAGTGACGATTCTAAGGTCTATTTCAAAACAGGGGAAGAAGCTAAAAAAGAAAAAATTGAAAGTGTCGACATTAAAAAAATAGAATATGCAGATGGTGAACTCAAAAAATATATTGCCGAACGATTATATGCCACAACAGCTAACATTTTAACAGGCAAGTTTTCAAGATCTAAGAAAAAAAAGTGGTTCTACATCGTTTATGATAAAAACGTAAAAATAGGTGGCATTGCCTCGGAAGGTGGCAGTCGGCCAAATGCAGGTGGTACAAGTAATGTAGTTACTATTGCCAATACCGCTTATTTTTTTGGAAAAAAAAACAGTGAAGAATTAGTATTTGGTTATGCTACGACAGCATCAAACGGTTTGGCCATAGGAACAGATTCATTAATTAGAAAAATGTCAAAAGAAGCTTTTACAGATTGCCCAAAACTTATTAAAGCAGTTGAAAAAGAAGACTTTAAATCGGGATCCGTTATGGACCAATTAAAAACTATTTTTGAAAAAGTAAAATGTAAATAAAAACAATTTAGCAGTGGAAAATGTATCAGTTAATCTTTTTGGTATTGTACTAGATGTGTGGGTGGTTAATTATTTCATTTATTATTTGCACAAAATCAGAGATTTACAATAAATTTATCGAACCATAAAAAAGCCTGAGAAATCTAGATTTCTCAGGCTTTACCTTAAAATAGCATGAACAAGACTCGAACCTGTTAACAAAAAAAGATAATTAAAATAAGGCTGCCTATACATATTCGGACCTAAATCTGGTAGTACTTGATTTTGCCGGAATTCTATTTTTTTTAATACACATGTGCCACTATTCTGCCACAAAACTTCCACTGGTGAAATATCTTTAAAAACAACTTTAACTTTTTGTCGCAAAAGAGGTATCCATTCCAAATTTCATCTTCTTTTAGCTCTTCATTGCCCAGCTCCCCAATTTCGAATTCCCTGTTAACCGGATTATCCTTTTCGGGCTCTATGGTTTCAAAGGTGTCGCTTTCAGCCTTGTCGCTTTTTTGAGTATCAACGTCAGTTTCAAACCCCTGGGAAGGATCATTCTCTATAAGGTCCTTTTCAATGTCCTTCCCGGTTATGTCTTTGGGGTCGCTTTGGGATTCCTTACGGCGGTTCTCCGAGTCATAAGGGTTGCCCTTTGTACCTGTGCTTTTTGGGTCTTTGTTTTGGTTTTGAGAATTACGGTGGTCCTTGTCGTAATTTTGCGGCGTATTTGAATGTGTTATTTTATTTGCTGATCACTGAGTTTTTTAGGTTTAATCTTATTTTTTAGGAGCTTTTTCCCGCTATCCGTTACAATCTTTTGTGCCGAACCCCGGCACAAAAGGATTTCCACTTCTATCGGGGCTAGGGCTGCTGAGGAGCCCGGCTCTTTAGACTAATAAAAATAAGTGAGATAATAAAAAAATGGCGCCAATTTGTCTTCAATTGGCGCCATTTGGCTTGTTTGTGACCTCTACGGGACAAATTTCTATAAATTTTATGGAAGATTTAAAGAGATTGGCTTACTACGTGTAATGTCTGTCTTTCATTGGCTTAAAGAATTTGGTTTGGATGTACTGTTGGGGATTTAACGAAAATGTAGCATAAAAAACAAATCGTTAACCTCTTTTTATTAAAACTGCCTTAGCTTTTTGTGGCAAAATTGGAGTTAATTCCGTTTAAATATTTGAATATGATTTTTTTAATATTGTCAAGGTAGAGTGCGTTAAGTTTTTGTGGCAAAAAAGGTATATAATCCAAGCGTTTTGTGTTCAAAACGGGCCACTATTTATAACTTTGAATTTGTCAAAAGCATCTTAAGCGGAATTCAAACAGTCTAATTTTGTTTAATAATTTGGCGATTAATCAGGTGTCTCTGTTTTTTAACCATTCTACAAATTTGCATGAAAATTTATACCACCTCTAATTTGTAGAATTTTAATTAAAAGATGCAATGGGACAATTGTATATTAGCATAATTTTTAATTATATCCAATGCAGCAATTAATTGATTTTATTAAGACTAAAATAGAAATTAGAGAGGATAATTTGGAGATTATTTTGTCTAATTTTCAAGAAATGATACTTGAAAAAGGTCAATTTATTTTAAAAACTGGCCAAATTGCTAACCACTATTATTTTATCAAATCAGGTGCTTTACGTTTTTATTACGGAGACTATGAAGAGCAGTTAACGGCATGGGTAATTGTTAAAAATGAATTTTTTACCGAAATATCAAGTCTAAATCCCCAGCTCCCTACACGTTTTAATATTGAAGCTATTGAAAAAACGGAATTGTTTTGCATTAATAAAGAAGCTATGGAAATGTTGTATAAGCAAATTCCGGCCTGGCAGGAATTTGGCAGGATTACTTGGGAAAACATGTCTATTAGGATGATAAACCAAATCATTAGTTTCCAAACCTTATCGGCTCAGGATCGCTATTTGGAATTTATACAGGATAAAGAACTGATGAAGAGAGTACCCGTAAAACAGATTGCCTCTTACCTTGGTATCACTCCAAATGCATTAAGCAGGATACGAAAAAATATCAAATAACAATTACCTACCAAATGGTAGCTTTTTAAAAGCCAATAGCGTTTTAACTTTGCATTATAAAAATAATGACAATGAAAAATACTATTGTAGTAGCTGGTGCTACCGGTAATTTAGGCTATCGTATCTGCAGGGAATTAATTAAAAAGGAGGCTCACGTTAAAGCAATTGTGCGCAACAGCAGCGATCCTGAAAAAGTCGCTTCGCTTAGAAAAATGGGGGTTGAAATTATTGAAGTTAAACTATTTAATAAGGATGAACTTACTCTTGCATGCCAAGGGGCTATAGGTATTATTTCTGCGGTTACAGGATTACGTGATGTAATTATAGAAGCCCAGTCAGAACTATTACATGCAGCCATTGCAGCGGGTGTACCACGTTTTATACCTTCGGATTTCTCCTCTGACTTTACATTTATCCCTAAAGGCGAAAACAGGAATTTTGACTTAAGGAAAGAGTTCCAGGCACTCCTGGATAACAGCCCTATCAAGGCAACATCCATTTTTAATGGCTGCTTTGCTGATATTCTAAGGGATAATACCCCACTATTTAATGTAAAAACAGAAACTGTTGCCTATTATGACAATAAAACGGATTGGCAAATCGATTTTACGACTATGGACGATACAGCTGCCTTTACAGCCGAAGCTATACTTGATACTACTGCACCCAGGTTTTTACGAATTGCCAGTTTCAGTGTTAGCCCTGATGATTTGGTTGCTTTAAGCGAGCAGTATAAGGACAAAAAATTTGAACTTGTAGATATGGGTTCTATGGAAGGATTCTCCGCTTACAATAAAATACAACGCCTAAAAGATCCTGAAGGAGAAGAGGAGCTATACCCAAAATGGCAGCAGGCACAATACCTGTACAGTATGTTTTTAGTGCATCATGAAGAACTTGATAACAGCAGGTATCCCGATTTGGTATGGTCTAAAGTTGAAAATAATATTTAATAATTAGAGTTATGAATATTGAAGATAAAGTGAATAGCCCAAAACAGTACTCAGATGAAGAGCTTATTAAAAACTGGCCCGGATTTGAAAATAAGTATACAGTGGTTAATGGTATAGAACTGCATTATGTAGAAGGCGGTAGAGGCATTCCATTATTGTGCCTGCCCGGATGGCCGCAAACATGGTATTCGTTTCATAAAATCGCACCGCAGCTTTCAGAAAGCTATAGGGTTATTGTTGTCGATATTAGAGGTATGGGGACTTCTGGAAAACCGGAAGATGGTTATGACAAAAAAACAATGGCTAAAGATATTTATGATCTTGTAAAGCACCTCGGGTTTGAAAAGGTTAACCTTTTAGGACATGATATTGGAGGTATGGTCGCAATGAGTTTTGCTTTTAATTATCCGGAAGCAGTAGATAAGTTAATACTTATGGATGGTGCACATCCTACTGAAGGTATGCTACAAATGCCACTGATACCGGCAAAAGGATCGTTTACTGACAAAATGGATATTAACATGCCGTATGTGTGGTGGATGGCTTTTAATCAGGTTAAGGATCTTCCTGAAAAATTATTAGAAGATAGGTTTAGATACCTGCTTGATTACTTGTTTTCCTACGTCATGCTGGATGATACCAAAATGACGGATTTTGAAAGGGAAGTTTATGCATCAGTATATAACAAGCCCGAAAATATAAAGGCATCAAATGCCTGGTACCAAAGTTTTACAGAGGACATAGAAGATTCAAAAAGCTATAAGCCTCTAACTATGCCCGTATTAGGTATAGGCAGTAACTCCAGTTATAACTATATCAAAATGGGGTTGCCTTATGTGGCAATTAATTGTAAGGTAGAGGGAATTATGGATAGTGGACATTATATGATTGAGGAAAAACCTCGAAAAGTACTTGAGTTTGTTCTAAATTTTTTGAAATAATATAAATTTCATTCCAAAGTATATTACTAAATCGACCAAAGAAAGAATAGAGGTTGCATACAGCAACCTCTGTCTTTAAAATTAAAAATATCACTTTGGATAATGAGTATTGTTAAGTTTAGTAGGCGACATTCCAAACTTTTTCCTGAAGGAATGCGAAAAGTGCGACAGGCTCTCAAAACCCAAATCAATATAGATGGCCGAGGGCTTTTTATGTTTGGTCTCGATAAGGTGCTTTGCCGCAGTAAGGCGCTTGTCCTGAAGCCACTTACGGGGCGGTGAGCCGAAAGTTTTTTGAAAATCGCGTTTAAAACCTGCCAGACTTCTGCCGGTTAGCTCCGCAAATTTTTCAACAGGAATGTTGAAATGAAAGTTACTGATCATGAATCTTTCCAAGTCAATTTTAGAAGGTTCTGAAAAGTCGAATAAGTAGCTGCGAAGTTCCGGTAAGGCGAGCATTAATAGTTTAACGCCTTCTTTCACTTTCAGTATGCCCATTTCGTCTGTCATGGATTCTCCCGAGTTGCGGGCGTAGGGAACAATAGATTGAAAATACCCTTGCAGGAATTCGTTTGAAGGAATTAAAACATTGGGAGGACCAATATATTTTCGGTCTGCCTCAAGCTTTTCTTCTAATGCGATCTTGCGTAACAAACCTTCCTGCAAGGATATTACAATTGTTTCATAATTCTCACCCGGCAACGGTGTTTTGACAAGCGTACCTACCTGATTTTTACCAATCAGTAGCATTTCTCCTCCGCTCATCGAAATGTTTTGTTCAGAAGTTTCTATAGTAAACTGACCCGAAACCTGAAGTATTAAAGTAGGATTTTTCCAAAAACATACTTTTTCCTTTCTCTCAGCAGAGAGATAAGAATAGAAAATCACTCCGGGAAGAATTTCTGCTGGACTTGTCATTTAGCGTTGTAAATAAGTGCCGCCATCTATAGCGCCTATTGCAAATGTAATGTTTAAATGGTTCATTTCTTCCGGTGTAAATACAATATCCATTGCCGCAATATTTTCCGGCAGGCGTGATCTGCGGCTCATACTTACTAAAGGCATTATATTATCTCCTTGCTGTTTAACCCATGCAATCGCAGCCTGTGTTGGCGTACAGCCTTTATTGCTGGCTAATTGCTTCAGAACTTCTACTTTTTCCACGTTATGAATTAAGTTTTTGCCCTGAAATCGGGAGAAATGATTGCGATAATCGCCTTCTGCAAGCGGTGCTTTCATTTCACCAGTCAATAAACCCTCGGCAGTATTGGCAAAAGCGATCACTCCAATTCCTAATTCTTTTGCTGTAGGCAGCAGTTCGGTTTCTATTTGGCGGTCGGCAAGCGAATAACCAATTTCCAGCGCACTAATAGGATAAATGCTATTGGCTTTACGAAGTTGGTCTGTTGTAATTTCAGAGACGCCAATGGTACGCACTTTACCCTCTTTAATCAGGTCTGCTACTGTTCCTATAATGTCTTCCACAGGTACGCTGTCATCCATTCGGCTCGGCTGATAAAGGTCAATGGTTTCAATACCCAAACGGGTTAGAGAATAGTTTATGAAATTCTTTATAGCAACAGGACGCAAATCCATACCAAGCCACTGCCCATTATGAAAGATAGCGCCGAATTTTACACTGATAAATGCGTCCTCGCGCCTTCCTTTAATAGCCTTTCCTATCAGCATTTCATTATGGCCTGCACCATAGAAGTCTCCGGTATTTAAAAAATTAATACCACTATCAAGAGCTTGATGGATGGTAGCAATGCTTTCTGCTTGATCTGGTGTGGCACCTCCCCAAATTGAAGACATTCGCATACAGCCTAAACCAAGTTTGGATACGAACGGGCCATTTTGGCCCAACTGAATTTTTGTGATGTTTTTCATAAGACAAAGATCGATAGTTATGCTACATTACAGTTTCCTCTATGGCTCAAATTTTTTGTCCATACGGCTCACCTTATATGTCAACTAAAAGAGGGGATTAAGTGATTGTAATATCTTAGAAAATAAAAATTCTAAATCTACAAATTGAATATCATTCATGGAGTTCGAAGCAACATTACCCGCAAATAATGACTTTGTAAAAGTGAAAATATCTTGTCAAGCTTTCCTAACCACAAAAAAGCCTCAGAAGACAAATTCTCGGTTCTGTCGCATTTGGGAATACTATCATCTTGGAATTTAAAATAAACAAAAAATGAATACAAAGGTCATTATTATTCAAAATCGATTATTGTTCAGGTAGTGGTTCTGTCGCATCTAGCTACGTTTTAACTTTGCCTTTTTTAAATTCTTAAACTCATGGATACGAAAGTGCATTGCTATGCAGGCAGTATATTTTAAGCTTAGGTTTGCATTAAGCTATCGGGATGTTGAAGAGATAATGAAAATGCGAGGAGTTCATATTGACCATGCTACTATTCAGCGCTGGGTTTTTAAGTTTACACCTTTGCTTGAGTCAGAGATGAAGAATAGAAAAGGTAAAGTAGGTACAAGTTGGAGATTGAATGAAACCTATATCAAAGTAAAAGGTATTTGGTGTTATTTATATAGAGCAGTAGACAAACTAGGCAATACAGTAGACTTTCTTTTGACCAGAAGAAGACAAAGAATGAGCGCTTAGTCTTTTGTAATTAAAGCAATTAGTAATTAGAGGAGTGCTTGTGGATCATGCTACAATTCAGCGCTGGGTTTATAAGTTTACACCTTTGCTTGAGGCAGAGATGAAGAAGAGAAAAGGCAGAGTGGGGGCTAGTTGGAGATTAGATGAGACCTACATCAAAGTAAAAGGTATTTGGTGTTATTTATATCGAGCAGTAGATAAATTAGGCAATACGGTTGACTTTCTTTTGACCAGAAAAAGACAGAGAATGAGTGCTCAGTCATTTCTAATTAAAGCAATTAGTAATAACTGCCAGCCAAGAGTAATAAACATTGATAAAAGCGGTTCTAATACTGCCGCTATCAAAGTTTATAACAAGCGTTCGTTCTCAAAGATTAAAATCTGGCAGTGTAAATATCTCAACAATATTGTAGAACATGATCATCGTTTTATCAAGTGGCGCATACAAAACGGATTAGGTTTTAAAAGTTTTGAATCGGCCCGACGAACATTGAGCGGAATTGAAGTTGTACATATGCTAAGAAAGAATCAGATGGTTAGACCAGGGATATCTATGTTTAAATCATTCTGTAAATTGGCGGACTAACTTTAAAATTACTTAAAGTCTTATATTGGATTCTGACAGATGCGACAGAACCTTTGATTATTATCATAGTTTATTATTTATTTAAATCTAAAATTTTATGTCAGAGATTGATAATTAATTTTTAATTACCAGAATTAGAAATAATGATTTTCTGAGTGATTTTAGAACCATTGCCCGTTATGAATATTGCTAAGTATACTCCAGAACTTAATCCTGAAGTTGAAAAACTAAAGTTTTGCTGGGCGCTTAAATTATCTTTTGAAATAACACATCTTCCATGAATATCATAAAGCCAAAATGATTTCATAATTTTATTATTTGGATTTGTGGCATTTAAAACCTGGCTTTTATTGTCCTGACTTATAAAAAAAGTACTACTGACTGCATTATTTGTTCCCAGTGTTGCATTATTAGTAAAACTTATTTTAAATCGACCTGTATCTTTTCCAGGTGCAACTACAACTTGATATGGAGTGTTTCTAATATCATGGTAAGACTTATAAAGTGCATCGTATATATAAATTGGCTGTCCATCATCAAAACCGTCATTTTCAGAGATGTAAAATTTAAATTTTGAACTGACAGCAGCTTTTACAGAGAGTGGGATTTTTTTAGACAAATTGAAATTAAGTCCCTGAATTACGTAATCTCCATCTTCAATCCAAAAAGAAATGTCCTGAGGATAATCTCCATCCATATTTTTTACATCAAAATCACTATCGACGCCGTCTGTTGCTTCATAAGGAAAAATTAATTTAAGCTCTCTTGTAAACTCATTGTTGATTATAGTATTGAGTTTAAGATAAGGAATTAGGGGAGGCGGGGTAGGCGGTCCATCATAATTGTCTCCATTACCATTATAGATTGGTGTATTGGCATCAATATGTATTTGGGAAAAACTTTGAAAAGAAAGCAAAACATATAGTAATAGTAAAGTTTTTTTCATATTTTCTTTCTTTTAATTTTATAATCACATGCTATCAGTTTAACTAGCAGCTTTAGTGCTATTTAATAATTTGCGTTGCTATAGTTTATGCATTTTGTTTATTTATTCTTGTAGCGATAATATAAATACCGAACACAATTCCTATAGCTAACAATACATAAATCATCGAATTTATGGGTACCACCACCGGCTCATCAGGCAGGCCCGGAGGGGGCAGATTCTGAGATAAGGCAATATTGTGAATAAAAAGCACAACGCAGCTAAATAAAACTGTGGATAAGGGCGTTTCTTTCATATTTGATTTGGGGGTTAAGTATGATAATTGTTAGCCGTGCGACAGTCAAAATTTGAAATTCTTCTTCTAATTGTGTTAATTGTTAAATTGCTGATTATTAGATTTAAAAAACACTAATTCTAAAAGCATTGTAATTATTGTATTACAATAACAGTTTTTCCTTTTACTCAAATTTCAAACATTACTAGGAGTAATGATTACATAATTTAATGTTAAAGTTTATATAATTCCCATGTTTTTTTCGTTATTGATATAAATGTTGCTTACGTGGAGAAAGATCACATGACCATGGTTTTTCAGTCTAAAGTGACCACCTGATTTATAGTAAAATTATCACCAATTTTCTACTCGTAGAATGAAGCTCGCGAATTTTAGCGAGTTCTATATGAAGTATGTTTTTCTTAAAATATTTTACCTAGAAAGAATTAGATTGAAACGGAAAACCCGCCTGATACTTATCGTTCGAGGCGGGCGTCCATAATAAACATAATCTTCCATTTCATGTTTACTAAAAATTCTTCATTACATAATAATATGTTTAAATCATTTTGTAAATTGGCTGTTTAACTTTTAAATCATTTAAAAACTTATATTTTATTCTGACAGATGCGACAGAACCAATCCCAAATCTTGAAAAATGCATTATTGGGGTAAACCCGTTTGAAAACGTGCAGAATTCTGCCAGTATCACGGGATTGAAAATGACGCTCAAAGCTTTATCGGAAGGTACCCCCGTTGCCATATTTCCTGCTGGGGAAGGTTTCTTCTTATAATTTTAAAACCAGTGAAATAACAGACCCGGAGTGGCATCCTGTGGAAGGAAAAATTATCTGCAAAGCAAATGTGGCTGTTTTACCGATTTATTTTCATGGAAATAATGGATTTTTCTTCAGTATGCTCAAATCAATTCATCCGATGCTGCAAACTTCAAAACTGATATCAGAACTCTTTAACAAAAAAGGATATGCTCTAAAGATGACTATCGGAAAAGCCATTTTCTTAAATGGGGAAAAGGAAAAGTTTCCGATTCTCTACTATTAAAAAATCTTAGAAGCAAGCTGTATGCCCTTAAAAATCAATCACATAATTAATTGATTATACTAACCAAAAAAGGGCAACGAGCCAGGCAAATATAAGTTGCTTTAGTATTTAATGATTTAAGCTGACCAAAAGCAAATATTGTTTTGATACCATACCCCCGGCTTAATCAAAAAGAATGCAATGAAAAAAATAAAACTGCTCCTATTATTTGGCCTGCTGGCCTTAAACCTATATGGACAAAAGAAAAGCACTGACAGCACAACTTCGGTGATCAATATCAAATTTAAATATGAGGCACTGATTATTCCCGCCGCTTTAATAGGCTATGGCGTTATTGGACTGGAAAGCCACACCCTTAAAGATATCAATACTGATACCAAAGCAGAACTCAGCGAGCATATTGACCAGAAGTTTACTATTGACGATTTCTCGCAGTACAGCACTTTTATCTCTGTATATACCCTGAATGCAGCGGGGGTAAAAGGAAAAAATAATTTCAGGGACCGTACCATTATTTTATCCACCGCCTATTTGATTATGGGAACAACGGTCTATATAATCAAAAACACGGGAAGCGAGATGCGGCCTGACGGGACTTCAAATAATTCATTTCCTTCCGGACATACTGCCACAGCCTTTATGGGGGCAGAGTTTTTATACCAGAAATATAAAGATGTGTCCATATGGTATGGGGTCTCAGGATATGTGGTGGCTGCAGGAACGGGATTTTTCAGGATGTACAATGACAGGCACTGGTTCAGTGATGTTGCCGCCGGGGCGGGCATCGGTATTTTAAGCACTAAAATAGCCTATTGGCTTCATCCCCTTGTTTCAAGGGCATTATTTGGGAAAAAGGAAAACCTAAACGGGCTTATCATGCCCACTTATAATGGAAAGCAATATGGCCTGACAATGGCAATGACGTTTTTAAAACCCCTCAAAATAATTGAAGCATAGCAGTGGGAAAGATTATGTTTTTATCGACAGGGGATCAATTTGTAAATGGTTAGTTAATATTTAATAAAAGATTGAAAAATAAGAATGTGTAAAGGTGTTTAAACTTGTATATAATCAGTGTTTTGTAAATTTGTTACGTGAGCTGGATGCTACATTTGTTAATGCTTTTAAGATTATTGATTTGCCGAAATTTTATTAGGTATTTATATAGTACTTTTGGTGCTTGTAAAACCATTTCAACATGATAAGTTCTGAAAATTCCGCCGCAACTACTAAAGACTTCAATGAAAAAGAGCCGGTAAAAATTATATTGGCCGAAGATGACAAGGATGATCAGGAATTATTTATGGAAGCCCTTGATGCAGCCAATGTCCCTTCTGAAGTAACTACCGTGGAAAACGGGGAGGAATTGTTGAGCACCTTAAAAGATCCGGCTGAACCAAATCCCGATATTGTTTTTATAGATATCAATATGCCTGTTAAAGGGGGCAAGCAGGCACTCGCTGAAATAAAGAGCGATCAAAAGCTTAAGGATATCCCAGCCGTTATGCTCTCCACTTCCAATCACCCTGACGAAATTGAAGATACTTTTAATAAAGGGGGCAAACCTCTATATACAAAAACCAAGTTCTTTTAAAGGCTTTATTCTCATTTTAAAAAAAGTATTCGTTCTTCACTGGACAAAAGCTTTAATGAATCCGGTTAAAAATATATTTTTTGTTTCTGAAAAGAATATATCCCGGAAGGATTAACGCAAAACAGGGCCATTAACCGGTATTTCATCATACCATACGCTGTTATAACGTATTTGTCGGTGTCAGGCTTGTACGCCAATACTCCACTATGTTTTGGATGACCGTCCTGAATACTGCAAAATCATTTTCTTTTTTGAAATAACCCTGCGCATGGCAGCCGTAGGCCCGAAGGACATTCTCAGGGCTTTTCGAAGTAGACAAAAAGATATAGGGTACACATTTTTCGCTTATTTCCCTATTGGACAGAATTTCCTCGCGTAGCTCAAAGCCGCTCATTTTGGGCATATTGATGTCCGAAATTATAATAAAGGGTTTTACCTCATGATTTGACAGATAAGGTACTGCATTCATCGGGTCTTTAATAAAAGTTATTTTATTGGTATACCCCAGGCTCTTAAAAATATCCCCAAGAAGTGCTATGTCATCCTGGTCGTCCTCAATAATTATAATCTCCCCTTTTGTTCTCATACAAGTAAAGATAATATTTATGTAGGACAAATAGTGGTTTTTTTGCATTTAATTTCATATCGATTCCTCCTGGAAAAGTACCTTTTAAGATATTATCTCCCTGTATATCTGTTAACCTGCTGATCCTGCGTAAGCCATTTGGCTGGCTGAAAATCTGTGTAAAGAGGCGCTGCAGATTCACTGGAAGAAAATAGAAATATATAGAGCGTTTCGATTAATTTGATCGTCGTATCACGCGGTTTTTTGGAGTTTGGGATGTCCCTAAGGGAAGCAATTCGATATTGACAATTTTTTATGCAGCTGTGGAGTGAATCCTTATAAGTATTTGCAGAATTAAAATACTGCCATATTAACCGTTTATTTTCTCCTTATGATACTCCCTGAGCCACTTTTCCATTTTCTGTATTAGCTGGGACTTCTTTAGGATCACCTTCAGGATTAAAAAGTCCTGTAATGGTTCTTTCATAATGAAACCTTTTATCTTCAAAGGAGCAGGTGAATTTTGGCATCTCGTTGTGGATCACCAGTCATTGGCCGGGGCGGGTGTTTTTGATTTCGAATTTTTTCATTTTTTATCCTCTTCCGAGCAGGCTCAGGCATTGCTGTGCTGTTATTGTTTCAGGCTGTTTTGTACTGCCGGATTGTAAAGGGCAAAATTAGGGCATTACCGGATTGTTTTGTTATATAATTTACAGCTGGGGGATGTTTTTTTGATGATTGTAATTATATCTGAAATCAAATCAGGCAGGTAGTAAGAATTGTTGCCGGAATCTAATTCGGATGCTTATCATCGTTATTTGTGGTTCTGTCGCATCTGGGAATAACTTTTATCTTTAGAATTTTAAACCGATCAAAAGATGAATACTAAAGGTCATTGTTATCCAAAATACATAATTCTTCAGGCAGTATATTTCAAGCTAAGATTTACACTTAGTTACCGTGATGTTGAAGAACTAATGAAGATTAGAGGAGTCATTGTGGATCATGCCACGATTCAGCGTTGGGTTTATAAGTTTACACCTTTGCTTGAGGCAGAGATGAAGAAGAGAAAAGGCAGAGTGGGGGCGAGTTGGAGATTGGATGAGACCTACATCAAAGTAAAAGGTATTTGGTGTTATTTATATCGAGCAGTAGATAAATTAGGCAATACGGTTGACTTTCTTTTGACCAGAAAAAGACAAAGAATGAGTGCTCAGTCATTTCTAATTAAAGCAATTGCTAATAATTACCTGCCAAGAGTAATAAACATTGATAAAAGCGGTTCTAATACCGCAGCGATCAAAGTATATAATAAACGTTCATTCTCAAAGATTAAAATCCGGCAGTGTAAATATCTCAACAATATTGTAGAACAGGATTATCGTTTTATAAAGTGGCGTATACAAAACGGATTAGGTTTTAAAAGTTTTGAATCGGCCAGACGAACATTGAGCGGAATTGAAGTTGTGCATATGCTGAGAAAGAATCAAATGGTTAGACCAGGGATAACTATGTTTAAATCATTTTGTAAATTGGCAGTTTAACTTTTAAATCATTTAAAAACTTATATTTTATTCTGACAGATGCGACAGAACCGGAAATTCTATTTTAAAACAAAAAAATCATATAAAAATTTTTTTAACGTATTAATTTTCTTATTTTACACCAAAACAAATAAAACATGAAATTACCATTTATAGAAATCATTGAAGCTACAACATCTGACCCCAATTTACTGATGTGGAAATTTCATGATGAGGATAAAGAAATAAAAAATGGGGCCAAATTAACAGTCCGGGAAAGCCAGCATGTGCTTTTTTTGAATGAAGGTCAGCTTGCAGATACCTTTTTACCGGGAATGCACACCTTATCTACTGAAAACATTCCTGTTTTAAGCAGATTAAAGGGCTGGAAATACGGATTTGAAAGTCCGTTTAAGGCCGATATTTATTCTTTCAACACACACCAGTTTATCAATAACAAATGGGGAACTCCTGCCCCTATTTTGCTTAACGACCCACAATTTGGACAAGTAAGAGTAAGGGCGTTTGGAAGTTTTGATATGAAAATTGTGGACGTGGCTACATTTTTTCGTCAGTATGCCGGAACCTACGGGCAGCTTACCATTTTTGAACTGCAGCAACAATTAAGGGATTTTGTAGCGCCAAAATTTGGAGAAGTACTGGCCAATGAAAATATTTCGGTAACAGACGTTGCCGGTAATATAACGCAACTGGGACGAAAAATAGAGCCTTACTTAAAGCCTTATTTTCTTCAATTAGGAATTGAACTGACACAATTTGTAATCACAAGCGTAACACTTCCTGAAGAGGTAACTGCTCATTATGATAAGATTACCAACATGAATATGGTGACAGATATGGATAAGTTTACCAAATTCAACACTGCTAATGCCATAAGCGAAAAAGGAACCACTGTTCACGATGCCACCCAAAATGCATTGGCTATGGGAATTATGATGAACCAGATGCAGCAAAACAAACCCGAAGTAAAAGAAGACATAACTTCTAAGCTTCAAAAAGTCAAAACCTTATTTGATACAGGTTTGATAGACGAAGAGGAATTTAAAGCAAAAAAAGCCGAATTACTAAATTTACTATAAATGGAAGAGAAAAAAATCATTTCCTTTTTGGAACGGCTTAAAGAAAAAGCGCAACAACAGGAAAATTACGGTGGAAAAACTGAAATAAATGAAGCGAAAATGGATGCAAGATCTTGTCCGAATTGTGGAGCAGGACGTACCAAACATGACGGAATTACAAGTTGTGGCTACTGTGGGTTTGAATTTATAAGCGTAAAACTTACTGATGGTGTTTATATTAAAAAAGAAGACAATTCACTTTAAAAGAAAATAAAATGTTTGGATTATTTAACAAAAATTCGGGATCTGAATCGTTGCCTGAATGGTTCACAACTCTTGAAGAGTCAAAAGAAAGATTGTTTTTATTTTTGGATAAACTGGAAGCTAAAATGGAAGAATTATGCAATGCAGCAATTCCGGAATTAAAAGAGCAGCTGGCCAATGATGAAGACATGTACAAAAGGACTTTTCACAGGGTTTATGCAGGTATAAATGGCCAACTTTCGAATATCAGAGAAAAAGCGCGTGATGTTTATGATGAGAAAATCAATGATTTGTATGACAATTTAAAATCCGAAGTATCGGTATTACATCCGCATTATGATTTGTTGTCCAAATTCAGAACCGAATGCTCAGATAGATACAATAAGGAATTTGAAGAAAAGTATCAGTACTGGCGAAACCAATTAGAGAAAACACAAGAGCGTGATCTTGAAATTGAATACCAAAAAATATTAGCCGAATACGATGAAATAAAAAATAGTTTTAATTGCAAACAGTGCGGAGGCAACATCACCATCGAAAAAATATTCTTTATTGATACCTATATTGCCTGCTCCCATTGCCAAACCCAAAACACTTTTGAACCGAGTTCACAAGCCCGGAACCTGCAAAATTTTGCCAGAAATCTGGCAGAACAAAGAGTGTCGCACTTACTCGAAATATACCATACAGAAAACAATAAGGAAAGAGAACTGTATCACGAAAGACACGAACTGAGTCTAAGTACAATACATGAAAAAGACAAAAAGATCCTTGCACAAAATCAGTCGCAAATGGATGATCTTGAAAATAGACGCAAAGAAGTCATCAAAAATGCCCCAAAATTATACCATGTTTATTTACGCGCCATGTACGACGAATGGAATAAAATTACACCGGATTTAAAGGAGCATCATGAAAAATTGTACGAAAATCAAATAAATTATTAATTAAAAAACAGACAAATGTTTAAAAACCTTTTTGGTTCTGGAACCAATGAACAATCAGAGGATCAGAACAATAATCAAAACCAACTTTCAAACGAGGAAGATTTTGAAAATGAGTATCAGGAAACAGAATATGATCCTGAAACACTGCATGGTACACATTATGATGTAGACGATTTTGATGCGGAAGTAGCAGAAAGATCAGAAGCCTGGATTCAGGACGAGCGCGACAGCGGAGAGGAAATGGACGAAAAAGACGTGCAAAACACCTACTTCAATTACCGAAGAGAAGTGTATAAAGAATGGAACAACTGTGACAGTGACCAGATGATTCGATGGGAAAATGCCAATTCCATGAAATACCGCGGGGTACAAACTTCCGGGTTTGTAAAAACCACTGATGACAATCCGTTTTTGGAGCCTGTTCATGGCATATCCTTAAAAGAATATACTGCAATGTGTATCAAAATGAGCTCGGGAGTAGATTATATCGATGTTTGCAAAGCTATGGGTATCGAACCTGTAATCTGGCAGGAATTAAATACAATCTGGCCACAGCGTATGGCAGAAGATACCTCTTTTACGGTAAGTACTTTGTTTGGACAATATTATGCCGAAAATGTCGTGATTCCACAATTAGAGAATCTGCAAGCAGCAGTATCAGAAGATGGAGCTGCAAATCTTGAAAAAATAAAAACAGATCGTTATTTCTACGAGGAACTGGCCGGCGCAAGACAGGCAGCTTATGAGTACGGAATGGACGGCGCACAATGGATTCTTGACAATTACGGAATCAATCTTGCCGATTTTCAATCGGTTGCCATGCAATGGTCAACTGAGCAGAATCAAAATTGGAATTCTGATGATATTATTGAGTTTTCAAATTACCAACAGGAAAAACAAAAAGAATACGCTGAAAAATTTGCAGCTGAGCAAGGTGGAAACATTGCTGATGATGTAACGTTTTAATTTCGTTTCCATAAATTCATTACATCCGGTTTGTTCATTCAAGCCGGATTTTTTTATGGCATGTCCCGCCAAAAAAGCGGGGTCGGGCTATCTGCTAAATCTTTAGTTCCGTTTCTCTTCACAAAAGGATATCGCTGCTATCCCTCATGCACAGATTTGGTTCTGTTGCATATAGCTACGTCTACGTTTTAACTTTGCCTTTTTTAAATTCTTAAACTTATGAATACGAAAGGGCATTGCTATCCGAAATCTATTATACTGCAGGCACTATATTTTAAACTTAGGTTTACATTAAGCTATCGGGATGTTGAAGAGATAATGAAAATGCGAGGAGTTCATGTTGATCATGCAACTATTCAGCGCTGGGTTTTTAAGTTTACACCTTTCATTGAGTCAGAGATGAAGAAGAGAAAAGGTAAAGTAGTTACAAGTTGGAAATTAGATGAAACCTATATCAAAGTAAAAGGTATTTGTTGTTATTTATATAGAGCAGTAGATAAACTAGGTAATACAGTAGACTTTCTTTTAACCAGAAGAAGGAAGAGAATGAGCGCGCAGTCATTTCTAATTAAGGCAATTACTAATAACTGCTGGCCAAGAGTAATAAAGATTTACAAAAGCGGTTCTAATACTGCCGCTATCAAAGTCTATAACAAGCGTTCGTTCTCAAAGATTAAAATCCGGCAGTGTAAATATCTCAACAATATGTAGAACAGGATTATTGTTTTATCAAGTGGAGCATACAAAACGGATTAGGTTTTAAAAGTTTTGAATCGGCCAGAAGAACATTGAGCGGAATTGAAGTTGTGATATGCTGAGGAAGAATCAGATGGTTAGACCAGAGATAATTATGTTTAAATCATTTTGTAAATTGGCGGGCTAACTTTTAAATTACTTAAATTCTTATATTTGATTCTGATAGATTCGACAGAACCTTTGAAGTTAATAAGGGCAATATTAAGTTCAATTTATTTAATGATAATTGTCGAAAGTATCAAGGAAAGAGATAATTGTTAACTAAAATAAAATTTTGTAATATTTAGTATAATAGTGTATTATGTAATTATTTATATCATGATTTGCTATTATAATTAGATCTATTTGTTAATTTATTAGTTTTTTTATAAGTAATTTAATTAGTACATTTGAGAAGCAAAATACATTGATAGTTGCAACCATACTTATTTTACCAGATAATTTAAGCAAGATGCCTTATAAAAATATTCTACAAATTGATGATGACACAGACGACTGTGAATTGTTTCTGGAGGCTTTAGAAGCTGTTTCTACAGCACTTTATACCTCAATTAACGATCCGTTACTGGCATTGAAAAAACTGGTTGCAAAAGAGATTCAGCCGGATGTCATTTTTCTTGATCTGAATATGCCTATTATGTCGGGTATGGAATTGCTGGGAGAATTAAAAAAAACAGGAATTATTAAAAGATATTCCTGTTATTATTTTTTCGACCTCTCAGTTCGAATACATTAAAAGAGAAGCCAGAGATACAGGAGCATTTGACTTTATATCAAAACCAAATAACTTTAACGATCTTAAAGGAATTCTTACAATATATACGGTGGATTAATTCGTGACTTTTGAAGTGCTTCACCGTATATGAGTTTATTAACCGGTAGTAAACATTTCGATTTTAATTTTTAACAATGAAGTTATCGACTCAGATTCTTTTAGCCTTTACCCTGATAATTTTTTTGTCCGTTGCGGACTCCTATACTAATTATATGCTGTCAAAGAAAGTACAGCGCAATTCACTTTTTTTGGCAAGGTCAGAAGAAATTATTCGAAATTCCAATAAAACCCATAAAACAATTATCGAGATGCAGAGTGCCTTTCGGGGTTATCTGCTGACGGATGACAGAACCTTTCTTCATTCTTATTATAAAGGAATAAAGATGGTTCCTCTTTTAATAAAAGAACAGCAGCAGCGAATTGGAAAGGCAGGCAAACAGTGGTTAATATTAGATTCTATTAGCGTACTTCATACCGATTGGCTCCAATATTCGGAAGAATTGGTTAAGGCACGAGGAGCTAAATCAGAATCGTATAAAAACCTATTCGAGAATTCGTTAAAAAAACATGTTGGAAAAAAGATAAACGATGCCATAGCCGGAAAGTTTTCGAGGTTTGATAAAATAGAATATAAAAAGAGAAGATATCATACCGATATGCTGTTTGGTTCTATTAGATATGCACATTCTTTTTCACTTATTTTTCTCACTCTGACTGTTATTGTGGGCGTATTGAGCACGCTGTTTATTATGTATGTAACCAATAGGAGAATCAATTCCATGGTACGTCTTGCCGAAAATATTTCAAAAGGTAATTTTACAATAATGAAAGATACCCGAAACGATGAACTCACTCAGCTTGCAACTTCACTAAACAGTATGTCATCAAAATTAGATAAAAATATCCGCGAACTAAAAAATAGAAATGCCGAGCTCAATAAATTTGCATATGTAGTGTCGCATGATCTTAAAGCGCCTGTTCGCGGTATACATAACGTCTTAAGCTGGATACAAGAAGACCACGACAAAGAACTTTCTCCTGAACTTAGAAAGTATCTTAAAATCATTCCGCAGAAAACCAAACGCATGGAGGCTCTTATTAACGGTTTATTAGAGTATGCCCGACTTAACATAAAAGCAGCTCCTGAAAAAATCAATACCAATGCATTGGTTCAGGAAATTACAGATTCCATAATTACCAGAAATATAAGTTTGGAGATAGATGATCTTCCGGATTTGTATACGGAAAGAATAAAATTAGAACAGGTATTTGCTAATTTAATTAGCAATGCAGTAAAATATACGCCTCAGGAAGGAGGGAAAATTAAAATCAGCTGCAGGAAATTTTCGGACTTCTATGAATTTTCTATACGTGACAATGGAATAGGAATTGCGCCGGAGTATCACCAAAAAATATTTGAAATATTTCAGACGCTTCGGGAACAAAATGAACAGGAGAGTACAGGAGTTGGGCTGGCAATTGTAAAAAAAATTATCGATGACCAACTGGAAGAAATTACAGTTAAATCAGAATTAGGAAAAGGTTCCGAATTTATCTTTACCTGGAGAAATAATTAAGTTATGAAAAAACCAACCATTTTAATAGTGGAAGATGATGAACTCGACATTATAAGTGTAGAGCGATCGTTAAAAAAATTAGAAAGTGAATATGTGCTTTATTCGGCCTACAATGGTATTGAAGCTTTAAGAATACTCAGGGATCCCAATTTAGGATTATTTCCTGATGTTGTACTTTTAGATATTAATATGCCAAGAATGAATGGAATAGAATTTTTGAAAGTGATAAGGGAAGATAAAAAACTAAAAGATCTAAAGGTTTTTATCATGACCACTTCTTCAGAGTATGAAGATCGGCTGGAGTCTGAAAAACTGGGAATATCAGGTTACATAATAAAACCTCTTAATTATACAGAGAATACCAAAAGATCCGACTCTATGGATGCCTTTGTACAATTTCATTTAAGGAAAATATTGCTCGATGAGAATATATAAAAGGCAAAAAAATACTGTCATTTAATTTGAAAAATGACCTAAAAAATATAAAATATTTTTAATTCATGCTATAAAGAATTATGAAAAACACACACGTAGAGTTCGAAGAATCTGTTTTGACAGATGCAGAATTTTTAAAGATTTTAATAAAAGTCAAAAATGGTAATTTTACCCAGCGTTTTCCAACCGATCAAAGCGGAGTCAAACGCTCTATTTGCGACACTTTGAATGAAATCATAGATCTTAACGAAAGAATGGTTTTTGAATTTCAGAAAGTAGGGAAAAGCATTGGTAAACAGGGAAAATTGACCAATAGGGTAGCCCTGGATGGTGCAAGAGGTTCCTGGAGTTCTTGTGTTGATTCGGTAAACACCCTTATTTCAGATCTGGTGCATCCTACCATTGAGATTGCACACGTAATTACCTCGGTGGCAAAAGGAAATCTGTCACAGGAAATGCCGCTTTCGATTGAAGGAAATCCGCTTCAGGGAGAATTTTTAAGAATCGCCAAAGAGGTTAACGGAATGGTAAAACAGCTGAATTTATTTTCTATGGAAGTGACCCGTGTGGCACGTGAGGTAGGTACGGAAGGGAAACTTGGAGGTCAGGCAAAAGTAAGAGGAGTTGGCGGAGTTTGGAAAGATTTGACCGACTCCGTAAATAAAATGGCCTCGAACTTAACAGGCCAAGTACGAAATATTGCTGATGTAACAACCGCTGTAGCAAAAGGAGATTTATCAAAGAAAATTACTGTTGACGTAAAAGGAGAAATCCTCGAACTTAAAAATACCATCAATACGATGGTGGATCAGCTGAACTCTTTTTCTTCCGAAGTTACCCGTGTAGCGAGAGAAGTAGGAACCGAAGGAAAACTGGGAGGTCAGGCCCAGGTAAAAGGAGTTGGGGGAACCTGGAAAGATTTAACCGATTCGGTAAATCAAATGGCCTCGAACTTAACAGGTCAGGTACGAAATATTGCCGATGTAACCACTGCCGTAGCAAAGGGAGATTTATCGAAAAAAATTACCGTTGATGTAAAAGGAGAAATCCTGGAACTTAAAAATACCATTAACACAATGGTGGATCAGCTGAACTCTTTTTCTTCTGAAGTTACGCGTGTGGCGGTAGAGGTAGGATCAGAAGGAAAGTTGGGAGGTCAGGCAAAAGTGAGAGGAGTTGGTGGAGTGTGGAAGGATTTAACCGATTCGGTAAATCAGATGGCCTCCAATTTAACAGGCCAGGTACGTAATATTGCAGAAGTAACTACAGCGGTAGCAAAAGGAGATTTATCTAAAAAAATTACAGTAAACGTTGCTGGAGAAATCCTGGAGCTTAAAAATACAATTAACACTATGGTGGATCAGCTGAACTCCTTTGGTGCCGAGGTAACTCGTGTGGCACGTGAGGTAGGTTCAGAAGGAAAACTGGGAGGTCAGGCCAAAGTAAAAGGAGTTGGGGGAACCTGGAAGGATTTAACAGATTCCGTTAACCAAATGGCATCGAACTTAACCGGTCAGGTACGTAATATTGCCGAGGTAACAACCGCCGTAGCAAATGGTGACCTTTCTAAAAAGATTACGGCTGTAGCCGAAGGAGAAATCCTGGAGTTGAAGAAAACCATTAATACCATGGTGGATCAGCTGAACTCATTCTCGTCTGAGGTAACTCGTGTGGCACTTGAGGTAGGAACAGAAGGAAAACTGGGAGGTCAGGCAAAAGTAAAAGGAGTTGGAGGAACCTGGAAAGATTTAACGGATTCTGTAAACCAAATGGCTTCTAACTTAACGGGTCAGGTACGTAATATCGCTGAGGTGACGACTGCGGTAGCAAAAGGAGATTTATCGCGTCAGATTACAGTAGATACAAAAGGAGAGATTTTAGAGCTTAAAAACACCATTAATACGATGGTAGGCCAGCTAAACTCTTTTGCCTCTGAGGTAACCCGTGTGGCGCGTGAAGTTGGAACGGAAGGAAAACTGGGAGGTCAGGCGCAGGTAGAAGGTGTTGGTGGAACCTGGAAAGATTTAACCGATTCGGTAAATCAGATGGCTTCTAACTTAACGGGTCAGGTTCGTAACATTGCCGAGGTTACCACAGCTGTGGCAAAAGGCGATTTATCCCTTCAGATTACGGTGGATGTAAAAGGAGAAATCCTCGAACTTAAGAATACAATTAATACGATGGTGGATCAGCTTCGGGGTTTTGCCTCGGAGGTAACAAGGGTTTCCAGAGAGGTGGGAACCGAAGGAAAACTGGGAGGTCAGGCCAATGTGCCGGGAGTTGCGGGAACCTGGAAAGATTTAACAGATTCGGTGAACCAGATGGCAGGTAACTTAACCGCTCAGGTACGTAATATTGCCGATGTAGCGATTGCGGTGGCTAATGGCGATATGTCCCGAAAAATTACAGTAGACGTTCGTGGGGAAATTCTACAGTTGAAAGAAACCTTAAATACCATGGTGGATCAGCTTCGTGAATTTGCCTCCGAAGTAACCCGTGTGGCTCGTGAGGTAGGTACCGAAGGAAAACTGGGAGGTCAGGCGAATGTACCGGGAGTTGCGGGAACCTGGAAGGATTTAACAGATTCCGTTAACCAGATGGCGGGTAACTTAACCACCCAGGTTCGTAATATTGCCGAAGTAACTATTGCGGTTGCGAACGGGGATATGTCGAAAAAAATTACGGCCGACGTTCGTGGAGAGATTCTTCAATTGAAAGAAACTGTAAATACAATGGTGGATCAGCTGCGTGCCTTCGCATCAGAGGTAACTCGTGTGGCGCGTGAGGTGGGTACCGACGGAAAACTGGGAGGACAAGCCTTCGTGCCGGGAGTAGCCGGAACCTGGAAAGATTTAACGGATTCGGTGAACCAGATGGCATCGAACTTAACCGGTCAGGTACGTAATATTGCCGATGTAACAAAAGCGGTAGCAAATGGCGACCTTTCGAAACAAATTACCGTAGACGTAAAAGGAGAAATTCTTGACTTGAAAAATACCTTCAATACGATGGTAGAACAGCTGAATTCGTTTTCATCAGAGGTAACTCGTGTGGCGCGTGAGGTGGGTACAGAAGGAAAACTGGGCGGACAATCTGAAGTAAAAGGTGTTGCCGGAACCTGGAAAGATTTAACCGATTCGGTTAACCTGATGGCTTCGAATTTAACGTCACAAGTACGTGGAATTGCAAAAGTTGTAACATCTGTAGCAAAAGGAAATCTAAAACAAAAACTATCGATTGATGCCAAAGGAGAGGTTGCACAACTTACCGATACCATCAACGAAATGATTGATACACTGGCAACCTTCTCAGATCAGGTAACTACGGTTGCCCGTGAGGTTGGAGCAGAGGGAAAACTGGGAGGTCAGGCCAATGTGCCGGGAGCTTCGGGAACCTGGAAAAACTTAACAGAAAACGTAAATCAGCTAGCAGCGAATCTGACCACGCAGGTACGTGCGATTTCTGAGGTGGCTTCTGCGGTAACGCAAGGAGATTTAACGCGAACGATTGGTGTTGAAGCAAAAGGTGAGGTTGAGGCATTAAAAGATACCATCAACCAGATGATTTCGAACCTGAAAGCAACAACATTGCGTAATCAGGAACAAGACTGGCTGAAATCAAATTTGGCGAAATTTACCCAAATGCTTCAGGGACAAAAGGAATTGAATTCCGTAACCAAAAAAATCCTGTCAGAGCTTGCAACCGTTGTAACTGCTCAACACGGATTGTTTTATATCCTTCAGGAAGATGAACAATTCATGGATTCCAAATTAAACCTGATCGCTTCTTATGCTTACATTAAACGAAAAAATTCGCCTACGCAGTATGCAATGGGGGAAGGATTGATCGGACAGGTTGCGGTAGAAAAAGAACGAATTATTTTAAGTAATGTTCCCAAAGATTATATCAGAATCAATTCGGGACTGGGAGATGCCAAACCAAAAGATGTCATCATTCTGCCGGTACTTTTTGAAGGGCAGCTGAAAGCGGTCATCGAACTGGCATCGCTCGATACTTTTAGCCAGACGCATTTGGATTTTCTCGAAGGATTAACAGAAAGTATAGGAATTGTACTGAATACAATCGAATCGAACTCCAGAACAGAAGAGCTTTTGGTGCAATCCCAATCGTTGGCAGGAGAGCTTAAAAGTCAGCAGGAAGTACTGAAAAATACGAACGAAGAACTGGAAGAAAAAGCATTCTTACTGGCGAACCAAAAAGAAGAAGTAGAACTTAAAAACCAGGAGGTTGAGGTAGCGAGAAAAGCATTGGAGGAAAAAGCCGATCAGCTTACGCTGACTTCCAAATACAAATCGGAGTTCCTGGCAAATATGTCGCACGAGCTTAGAACGCCACTGAACAGTTTGCAGATTCTCGCCAACGAATTAATTGCGAATCGTGACGGAAATTTATCGGAACAGCAGATTCAATTTGCCAAAACGATCAATTCCTGCGGAGATGACCTTATCCAGCTGATTAATGATATCCTGGATCTTTCAAAAATTGAATCCGGTTATATTTCTGTTGAATATAATCCGATTAGTTTTGTTGAAATCAGCCGATTTGTAGCCTCAACTTTCAACCCAATTTCTGCCGCGAAACACTTACGATTCAAAATTGAAATGGACGAAAACCTGCCGGAATTAATGGAAACAGATTCGCAAAGGCTAAATCAGATTCTTAAAAACCTTTTATCGAACTCGTTTAAGTTTACTGAAAAAGGAGAAGTTTCCTTTAAAATATATAAAGCAAATAAGAATTGGAAAACAAAAAATGCCAATCTTGAAATGGCAGAAGCAGTCGTTGCTTTCGAAATTTCAGATACCGGAATCGGTATTTCAAAAGAGAAGCAAAATATTATATTTGAGGCGTTTCAGCAAGCCGAGGGGTCAACCAGCAGAAAGTATGGCGGAACGGGTCTGGGATTATCCATTAGCCGTGGACTGTCTGATTTATTAAACGGAAGTATCGAACTGGAAAGTGAAACCAATGTGGGAAGTAAATTTACCCTGTTCCTGCCTCTGAAATATATTTTTATAGAGGAAGTAGAAGATATTGAAATAGTGGGCGAAATAGAGGGAAGCGCGCCACTGAAAAGCCGTTTGAAATCAATGCCGGCAAACGGATTTAACCGTTCTGATATTGATTTGTTCTTTGTCGATGAAGTCGGCGATGACAGAACAGATATCAAACCCGAAGATAAAGTACTATTGATTGCAGAAGATAATCTGACTTTTGCCAAAATAATGCTCGATCAGGCACATCAGCACGATATTAAAGCCATTGTGACTACTAAAGGGAATGATGTAATTGATTTTATCAATCAGTTTCATCCGCATGCCATTACAATGGACCTTAATATGCCAGACACAAGCGGCTGGAAAATATTAGACCGATTGAAAACCGATTTCAATTTACGTCATATTCCGGTTTATATTATTTCTGGTGAGGACGAGCGAAATAAGGGCCTGAAACGGGGTGCGAGAAATTTTCTGCTGAAACCCGTTAAAAATGATTCGTTAACCTATCTTTTTAATGATATTCATGATTTCAAAAATAAGAAAGCCAAAAATCTTCTGATTGTCGATGATAATGAATCAGATCTTCAGAGAATAGTTGAGGCAGTAAAAGGAGACGATATCAAACTCTATAGCGCTCAGAATGCGCAGGAAGCGGTGAATTTGCTGCGAGAATATTCTTTTGATTGTATTATTTTAGATTTAGTATTGCCGGATGCAGATGGACTGGATCTTTTAAGCGATCTGGAAAATAATATTGCAGGTCAGGAAACGGCACTTATTATTCATTCTGCCGGAGATGTAACTAAAAAACAACGCGCCAGATTAAATCGATTTGCGCATAGTATTATAACCAAATCCGTAAATTCGCTGGATGAATTAGTCGATCAGACAGCTTTATTTATGCACAGGGTTCACAAGGAACTTCCGGAGGAAATGAAAGAACGTATCGAATCTTTTTATTTGAAGGAAGATGTTTTGCTGGGTAGAAAAGTATTGCTTGTCGATGATGATGTTCGAAATTTATTTGCACTTACTACAGCTCTGGAACGTTATGGTCTGGTTGTAATTAGTGCAGAAAGCGGTCAGGAAGCAATTAATTTACTTAATGTAGATGAAGCGATAGATATTGTGCTTATGGATATCATGATGCCTGAAATGGACGGTTATGAGACGATGAAAAACATAAGAAGTGATGCCAGACACAAAGATCTTACTATTATAGCCGTTACGGCAAAAGCAATGAAAGGCGACAGACAGCGTTGTATAGAATCGGGTGCGTCCGATTATATGACAAAACCGGTTAATGTTGAACAACTATCTTCGTTAATGCGGGTTTGGCTTAAATAATAATTAGATAACAGATGGAAAACAGAATAGCAGAACATCCCGTTAAAATATTACTTGTTGATGATAAAAAAGAAAATTTATTATCATTGCAGGTTATTTTAGCCAATCTTGGTTATCAGTTTGTTGAAGCGTCTTCAGGCAAGGACGCGCTTAGGATACTTTTAAAAAATCAGGATTTTGCCATTATTTTAATGGATGTTCAGATGCCTTTAATGGATGGTTTTGAAACGGCAGAAATGATTCGCCAAAGTGACAAACTAAAACATGTACCGATTATATTTCTGACCGCCAATATGAATACGACTGAATATATTTTTAAAGGATATCAGTCAGGAGCGGTTGACTATATGATCAAACCGTTGTCTAAGGAAATTTTACGGGCAAAGGTATTAGTTTTTACGGAATTGTATAAGAAAAACCTGGAACTGCGTTTTAAAGAAGAAGAAACCAATGCCTTAAACGAAATCATTTTAAAAGCGAATAAAACGCTGGCAGCGCAATATGCAGCAATCGAAAAACATGCAGCAGAACTGAAGAACAAAAACATGGAACTCGATGCATTCACCTATATCTCGAGTCATGATTTGCAGGAACCATTGCGTAAAATACAAACTTTTACAAATGTTATTCTGACTAACGAATATCCTAATCTTTCGACAGACGGAAAGCTTAAATTTGACCGGATTTTGTATTCGACAACAAGAATGAGGGAATTGATTAATAGCTTGCTGACCTTCTCGAGAACCAATATTGTAGATCGAAAATTTGTAAGCACGGATCTGAATATTGTTTTTGCCGATGTAAAGGAAGCTTTACTCGAAAATATTACAGAAAAGAAAGTCACGATAGAAACAGATTTTCACGGAAAAATTGATGTTATTCCATTTCAGTTTGTGCAGTTAATGGAAAATTTATTGAGCAATGCCATCAAATTTGCCAAAAAAGATACGCCGTTGCAAATCACCATTAAAAGTATTATCGCTGACGGAGCAACATTCGAAAATCAAATGCTATCCCCGCAGCAAGAGTACTGTCATATTTCTTTTGAGGATAACGGAATCGGATTTGAATCACAGCATAACGAAAAAATATTTGGTGTTTTTCAGAAATTACACGGGCGGGATATTTATGAAGGAACGGGAATTGGTTTGGCGATCGTAAAGAAAATTGTTGAAAACCACAACGGTTTTATTACGGCATCCGGTGTTCCGATGGAAGGAGTGAAGTTTAATATTTATATTCCGGTTTAAGAATACGGGTTCAATTTTAGGATCTTAAACTAATTTTAGTTTAAAAAAATCTCACAAGCAAAATTATTGTTTTGATTGTGAGATTTTCTTTGTCAACGTTTTATTATTACGGGCTCGCTATACTTTCAACAACAATTTTCACAACCTGGTCAATTGTCTGCATTAATATTTCTTCCGCATACAGCTGATTTGGGTATTGGGCTTAATACAATTGGATTAATCATTCTATAGTACTAAAAGGAGATGAATAGAACTACTCTGGAAAAATCAGTTCAATTGACCATATACTATCGAAATGAAATGACCATCTTAATTCGGTTTAAATTTGTCATATATTTAGTAGAACTTTATAATATGACAAACAAAACATTAGATCCTAACTAACAACAATTTAAACTAGAATTAATTCAACATTATGATGATCAATTTAAATTGAATAATGTTGATCAACGCATTCCGAAACTACTGGTCAAATTGTATCGATAGTATATGGTCTGACTGACCAATTTTTCCAGTCTACATCCAGAACCTTGCTTTGAAGCCGTTTATTTATGGGGCTTTCACATCCTCACCAAGAAATGGGCACATATAGGTGTACTCAGAAAATTGTATCTTACCGTTTAAATAATAACGTAATTACGGTTAATATTTACTACGAGATCGCAATTAAATGATCTGCAGATGCGGACGTATCTGCATCGTTACAATATCGCATCGCTTTGGCTGAGACAAACAAAATAAGATGCTCATTGCAATATCTTCTGCTTTAAGCATTTCCAGTTTTTCTATTTTTTCCTGCTGTTCTGCTTTCGAACTTTTTTGCATATCGCTGGTTACAGCTCCGGGTTCAATTAGCGAAACTTTAATTCCAAGCGGATTTAACTCTTTACGAAGCGAAGTGCTAAAACCTCGTATCGCTGATTTTGTTGCCACATAAATTGTACTGGTTGCTTCACGGCTTTCTGCACTCATAGATCCAATGTTGATGATGTGACCTGATTTTTGAATTTTCATTCTTGATGAAGCTTCTTGACAAAAGGCGAGATAACCGGTGATGTTAGTATCAATAACATATTGATAATCTTCATAAGTGCTTTTTGTGATTCCTTCGGCAGATAAGGCTGCGTTGTTGATTAGAATATCAATTCCGCCTAGTTCATTATCTACAATTTCCATGATTTTTGCAATGTCTTCCTTTTTGCTAACGTCGGCCGGAGTGCCATAAACTTGACTGTTCGGAAATTGCTGTTTAATATCGGCAACGGCGTTTTTGAAATCTTCATGATCTCTTCCAAAAATAAGAACGCGTCCGCCAAGAGATACTAATAAATCGGCGATTGCTTTTCCTATTCCGGTAGTTCCGCCGGTTATTACAATTCGTTTATCTTTAATATTTTGTCCAAAGTAATTTGTTAATTGTTCCATTATTTTGTTTGTATTTATTAGTAAATATTACCATTCAATTTTTACTGAGCTCTGACCAGAAATTTCATATTCGTGCATTTTCAGGTTTTTTTTGTGTGGTTTCAGTATTTCATTTTCCTGTAAAACCTTCATTTCAATTTTGCTGTCTGCCACTTTTAAAATTTTCAAATTGCAGCTCATGTCTTTATCACCATCGAGATGTATAGTAACTGATTTTCCTCTTTTTGTAAATTCATGGGGATAATCGATAAAAATCAAAAAGGCTTCGTTGATTTTGATGTATTGTCTAGGTACAATTCCAAAAGCCATTCCGGCGCCATAAACTTCCTGACCAACCTGACCACTTTGTTCCCATCCATTGTATAAATCCTCCAGAGGAACCCACAAATCAGGCTGCAATTCTCCTGTTTTTACTTCTTCTGTAAGCATTTCTTTTGGCAGCAACGGCGGATAATAATAGGCAATTCTATTCACCGCGTATTTAATAAATTCAGGGATTAGGGTTTTTAAAGAAGGTAAAATAGCAACATCTTTCGCCTGAATTAAATATTCTGATAAAGCGGCATAAACTTCTAATTCCTCATATGCAGCCGTATAAGGCGCATCATTAAGTGGAAATATCGAAAAGAAATTGGTGTAATTTTTACCAAAACCGTATCTGCAATCGTAAAGCTGTATATTTTTAAATAATCCGCTGAGACAGGTATAACTGATCTCCAGATATAATTTTTTATTCGTGATTTTATACAATTCTAATAATGCTCCGGCCGCAAAAGCCGTGTTATTAGCCTGATACAAAATCTCAACGCCCAGTAATATTAGTTTTTTTGCCGCTTTTTCTGCTTCGTTTAAATAGCGTTTTTCTTTGGTAACTTTAAGAACAAGCAGCATTAAATGGGCGTAAGCACCTGCAACATCTCTTTCTCCGCCTTTGCCAGGCGCTGTTTCTTTTTTGATTATTTTAAGCGTTTCCATATCATAAAATACCGGCCATTCGTATTTAAAATGGTGGGCAATTTTTATAGCATAATCAATAGAATCTAATAATAGTTTTTTGGCTGTTTTGTCTCCGTGTAAAGCCAGTCTTGCCAAATTCATTAAAGGATGATGCAGATACCAGGAATCCATCACCATTTCTTTTTTTTGTTCTTCGGAGTTATCCAATTTGTCGGCAAGTGCGGGAAGCCATCGGTTTATACAATTTATTTTTGGATCGTAAAAAGCAGGTAATCCGTTAATTAAATCGTCGTAAAGCGAATGTTTTTCGCCGTTCCATTTCTCATATTCATTATATGGAGACAATACAGCGAGCTGAACCATACTTTCTGCAGGCGTTTCATAATCGCACAAATAAGCATTTAAATACGGAATTCCGTTTTTTTGTGTCCAAGCGCCTTTGTTTTGAGATAAATCTCTTAAAACATTTTGAGCGATTTCCGGCCAGTTGTGATATTCAATTCTTGGCTGTTGCAGCACTTTATAGATCTTCACCAGATTATTTAAAAAGTGCTCACAGATCGCCAATGTTTCTTCTACTATTTCATTTTCTAATAGTATATAAGCGTCTGATATTGTGAAAGTTTTATCTGCAGGAAGCGGCAATTTATCAGTGATTGGAAGCTGAAATCCAATTTCAGGCCAGTTTCCGCCAACTGTATTTTTCGATTCCGTTTCGGTTGCCTCACAATATTCAGATAGTGAGGTAAGGTTTTGAAAATAAAAAAACGATCCTGTTTTTGGTTTTGTAATGCTTGCAAATATTAATCCGGATCGGGATCCGAATTGTTCCATATGAATTTTTCCACTAGTGTTTTCGATAGTTCCATTTTCTGTTAGCGGAATTATATCTCGTGGCCAAAACGGAATCATCAATGGAATATTTGCCTTAAAAGTGGTCGTATAATGCAAGAGAGGGGAAGATTTATCCGGAAAATTAACGCGAACCTCATAACTTCCCAATCTGGAATCGAGTACAAAAACAGTGGTATCGTCGTCGTCAAAAAGATTGACAACTTCAAAACAGCTGTTCATTGCAAATGCCGTACGAAAAGCTATTTTTCCGTTTTCGGGCATAAGTGCCACAATCCAGAGCGAATCGCCTGTATTGTAAAATTGATAGGTATAATCAAGAATTTTTCTTTCTAAAAGTATTTCGCTATTTTCAATATCTGCCTGAGCAGTCGTGCTCCACGCTGTAACTGTATGCATATAAGAGAATTTTAGTTTATATTAATGTAAAGTCCAGTAAATAATGAAAAAAGAATCAGTTTGAATATTCATTTTGACATACCTTATGGTGCTATTCACTAAAAATGAAATGACTCACCATTAGCGTTCCCAGAGAAAGCGCTAAGAAATATAGGAATAAGCCATAAGTTCGAAAAAATATATTCATAATTAAGCTGATTTACAGCAAATTTCAGAAATAACATGACTTTTTTATTTACATAATTTTTTTTACCTTTTATAACATTTTCGTCATTGCCGAAGTTTTGGTATTACGTATATTTCAATCTCTGCAATAAAAATATGGTCGAAGTAATAGCACAATTTAAAATGGATTTACAAACTCGTCCAGAAAGTACAGTTGTAGCTTTTATTGATGACAATCCAATTTAAAAAAAATGAAACGGAACAACCAGTTTTCGAATATAAAATCAAAATGAATTTATATACCATTCATGTGATTAAAAGTATTGTTTGATGTAATATCATCTAATGAGCTGCATCCTCTGCCAATTGATTTTTTTACAACTGTAATTTGGCCATTAAGTTCCATAACTACAGCCTTTACTTCGTCTATTTGGTCAATTCCCGAGTTCCTGATCGTTGAAAATATTTCACCTTTGGTTATGGCTTCTTTCGCCATTGTTTTCTCTATAAATTCACCATTGTAAAATATAAGGCTGGGCACTGCATTAATAAGCTTTTCCATTTTTCGTGACGAACGGGCGGTCAAGGCAAAAATATATTGTAATATAATAATGAGGAACAAAACAATAGCGCCTTCCGTTAAAGGAACCATGGCCAGCATCATATAGGATAAGGTAGATCCCAAAGCTACAGTTACAACAAAGTCAAAGGCATTAAGTTTCGCGAGGGTTCGTTTACCTGAAATTCTTAAGAAAAAAAACAAGGTAATAAATGCAATTACTGTAGCAAGAACAACATGTCCTATGCTTTTCCAATCTTTAAAAAATATATCTTCCATAGCGTTATTTGATTTAAGGGATCGCAATCTAACAGGATATTAAAATAAAAACCTATGTAATTGCAACTACAGAGGCACTTTATTGCAGGCTTTAAATTTAAAGCTACCCTGATATGGACTTTGTATACGATCAATATCATATCTCTTTAAATGATTGTATTTTTATGGATTACCTTCACCACCGCTTGCCCCATAAATCTGACCTGTAGCGTAGCTGGCATCATTAGCTGCAAGCTGCACATAAATAGAAGCAAGTTCGGCCGGCTGTCCGGGTCTTCCCATAGGTGTCTGCGAGCCAAATTCTTTCAGTTTTTCCATTGTTGCTCCGCCGCTTACCTGAAGAGGTGTCCATATGGGGCCTGGAGCAACACCATTAACCCTGATTCCTTTTGGAGCCAGCTGTTTGGCCAGCGATTTGATATAATTAGTAGTAGCGGCTTTTGTCTGGGCATAAGCATACAAATCCTCGGTTGGAGCATAGGCCTGTACTGAACTTGTACCTATGATTGAAGAACCTGGCTGCAAGTGGGGAAGGGCGGCCTTGATAATCCAGAAAGGAGCGTAAATATTGGTTTTCATTGTAGCGTCGAAATCCTCTGTTGAAATATCCAGAATTGAAGCATGAGTCTGCTGTCTGGCAGCATTATTGACTACTATATCAAGTCCTCCCAACGCCTTTACTGCCTGATCTACTAATGACTTACAGAATGCCTCATCGCGCAAATCACCAGGAATGGCTACAGCTTTGCGTCCTTCGGCTTTTATCAGCTGGATGACCTCCTTTGCATCTTCTTCTTCAGTAGGATAATAATTTATAGCAACATCAGCGCCTTCTCTGGCATAGGCGATAGCTGCAGCCCTGCCCATTCCGGAATCACCTCCTGTGATGAGAGCCTTGCGTCCCTTTAGTCTTCCGCTGCCTTTATAACTTTTCTCGCCGTGATCAGGTCGTGGATCCATTTTACTTACAAGACCCGGCCAAGGTTGTTTTTGTTCCTTAAAAGGCGGTCTTGGATATTTCGTGGCAGGATCTTCGGATCCATTAAACAGGTTGTTTTCATCTGTATTTAAACTACTGGCCAGAGCAGGATTAATTGCTGCAGTTGCCAATACTGCCCCCATGCCTGTTAGCGCGGAACGTCGTGATATTGCTTTTTTAACATCCATGATAAAAAGTATTTGAGTTTTTAAATTGTGTCTTTTTTTAAGAAACTGCGATCAGACAATTATAAGCACTATTATACGGCATTATAATCTAATTCTTTTTAGCGTTTTTGAAACAGTCACTTATTTTAAATAGACAGCCGTTCTAAATCTTAATTTTTATGCGAATTATGCTTTATAATTGTAATCTATATCATCGGCATCTGAATAGCCATTAGATAAATTTTCTTCACCCAGGTCATCAGGATCAATATAGGGTTCGCTAGCTATTTCCTTTGTATTCATAACAGGTATTTCACTTCCCTGAACCCAGCTTAATGCTTCCTTGATTTTTTCTTTTTTATAACCTCGAAATTCCCCCGGGACGATGTAACTGAATCCATTGGTAAATGAAATTGCTTTGTCAGAATCAGTTACTATAGCTGCACGATTCCATTTTCCAAGATTTCGGAGCCCCATCATGGCATCCTCCAGCCAGGCAGTAGCAGTAAAATTCTCAAGTTCACTGTCAATTAAAAACAAAAAATTAATCTCATTAATCTCTTCAACTAATGCTTTTACCGCTGGTGCTATCACTGTTTTGTAATCTTGAGCCGTTACTTCACCAACAGCCCTGAAAGCCACGACATTGTCTGATGTTTCAATTTTCTGTATCATATTAAAAAAAAATTAAGTTCGTTTCTCAACTTCAATTATTTAGCTGTTTTTTTCAATGATTCGGCCATGGCCTGTGCGTCTTTAGCGTAGTTACGCTGGTAGTATTTCTGTAGCTGTGCCTTGGTTTTTTTGGAGCCCTTTGCATGACCTTCCCATATTACGCCAAGTGAAGAGTAGGGAGGAACGGTTACCCCGATACTGCAGAAGAAATTTGCAATGTTTCCGGTAATATGTTCCACTCCGTCCGAATCGCCCGTTACGATAACGCCACCAATTTTACCATCCAGGGGAGAATCTTTTCCTTGGAGAATAATATCATATACTTCGTCAAGGCGCTCGATGCACCTTTGAAGTTCAGAGGAATGATTGTTCCACCAGATAGGTGTTGCAAACAATAGAATTTTTGCCTCAAGGATTTTATTATAAATTTCCGGCCAGTCATCCTTGGTACTCATATGTGTGTAAGTGCCCGGAACAATTTCCTGATTCGCCAGTCTTATGATTTCAAATTCGATATTCTGTTTGGTAAGATACTGGCCAAGAAATTCAACAAGCGCTTCTGTATTGGAGCGGCCTTTATTTTTTAAGGTTCCTAATAGTATAATAGCTTTCATATTTTTTATTTGATATGGATTTTTGGTAAGTCGGTTTGCGAGGGTCCGTTGATTACTGTTCCTTCAGTGTCAAATCGCGACCCGTGACAAGGACAGTCAAACGATTTTTCATCTCCGTTCCATTGAACAATGCATCCTAAATGTGGACATACTGCCGAAAAAGCTTTTAAGGTATTATCATAATCACGGTAAACGGCAATTCTTTTTAATCCTGACGAAAGTACACCACCGTCTCCCATCTGTAAATCTGCCGTGTTTTTTAAATCAGATCCTTTTATCCAGTCCAGATATTGCGAAGCCATATTACCCGCTTCTTTTATAAAATCCCTGGTTGTTTTTAAAGTAATTCTTGAAGGACTGTACAGATCCTCCAATTTATTTTTAATGCCTGTGATGCTGTCGGAGATAATCAATGCCCCGATGGTGGCATGTGTCATTCCGTTGCCGGAATCTCCTGTTATGATGTAAATGTTATCGTCACCCGGATTTTTTCCCATAAAGCCAAGTGAATCCACAGGTTCCATTACCTGTCCTGACCATTTGTATATAAGGTCATCTTCTAGCATTGGGAAATAATTACGTGTCCAGGATTCCAGTCTGTCGTAGCGTTCCATTTTCGAAATATGTTCCTCATCTGCCTGGCCGGTTTTATGATCTTCTCCTCCTGAAATCAATAGATCATAGTGTTCATCATATTCTTCAAGGCGTACGTAATGATACGGCTGGGAAACCCATTTGGATTCCTGATCGCCGGTATCCCACCAAAGTGAATAAGGCAGTGTATCTTTTGGAATTTTACCTGCAATCACATAAGTTCTGTAAGCATGCTGTTTGGTATGCATGGTCATTATATCATTAACAGGAGTATTGGTAGCAACCACTATTTGATCTGCAGAAAAAGTATAGCCATTCACTTTTGCACCTTTTTTGGTTATTTCTTCGGCATGGGCTTCGGTGTAAATAATTCCACCAAGAGTAATAATAGCATCAGCGAGTCCTTTTAGATAATGCAGTATATGAAATTGCGCCTGTTCATGAAACACCAGGCATCTCTGATTTTCACCATTTGCAACAGACGGAGTTCCCTGCAAAATGGAAGTTGCTAAACCCGCCTTTTGTGTGGCTTTAAATTCCTTATCCAGGTTTTCTTCTTTATCAGTTGAATCAAGCAATAAATAACCGTTGACTCTTTTAAAGGAACAGTCTATATTCAATGTTGTAACGATTTGCTCAATTTCGTCGATTGCAGCCCTGTGGCTTTCTGCAGCAAGTTTTGCAGCATCTTCCCCAAAGGTTTCTTCCAAAAAGTAATAGCGGTCATCAAGCGCGCAGGTTAAATGTGCGGTGGTACGGCCTGTTTCTCCGCTACCAATAAAACCATCTTCTACAAGGACTACTTTTTTTCCTTCCTGCAATAATTTATAGGCAGTTGTTAAACCAGCAATACCTCCACCAATAAGAAGCACTTCGGCTGTAATATCCTTATCGGGCTTATGGAAAGAAATGATAGAGGTAGTATCTATCCAAAACGATATGTTCTCGCCTGAAGTGATAGTGGAACTTTTAATTTTATTTTCAGAGGAATTCATGAGTATTTTATTTAAGAATTATCAAAGCTATAAAATTGCAAAGCGCTGCCTTTTACAGTTTTAGAAACAGTTTTTATAGGATTTCCAGTTGTGTTATTTGTAAGTTTTTACCTGAATAATGTAAAATTAAAAACTGATTTTTTAGTTATTTAGCTTTCTATTAACTAAAAAAAATAACTATGAAGGTAGCAGTCATTCACGGACCTGGATCTGTACAGTACGATACAGTAGATGATCCTAAATTAAAAGAGCAGGACGATATTATCTTAAAAGTTACCTCGACGGCGATCTGCGGATCTGACCTTCACATTTATTCCGGTGGTTTGCCACAGCCCAAACCAATGGTGCTTGGCCATGAATTTATGGGTATCGTAGAAGAGGTGGTAGCGGGTGTCACCCATCTGAAAAGAGGGGATCGTGTCGTGGTTCCATTTCCTATCGCATGTGGAAACTGTTTTTTTCTGCAATCATGATGTTCCGGGAAACTGCGAGCACAGTAATCCGGAGCATTACGGTGTTAGGTTTTAGTTTTTTAGATCGTTTTTGTCGGGATTTATTAAATCACCATACAATAATTTTCGTTAAAATACACTCTTTAACATAACCGTGTAAACAAAATTGTTTATTTTTGCAATTATGAAAAGTATATTAAATATTATAAAAGGAATTCATCCTGGATTTGTGCTGGAGCGTGAACTTAAAAAACGCATGCTAAGCAAGGGACAATTTGCTATTTCACTTGGTGAATTTCCCCAGACGCTGACGGCTATAACAAAAGGAAAGCGCAGAATGAATATACCCCTTGCCATGAAGATTGAAAATTCACTTTCTCTGGAGGAAGGGTATCTAATGACCCTGCAGGTATATTATGATATTGAACAGCAGAAAAAGAAATTAAATAGAAATAAAACTGCTCAGAAGCCTGATTTAAGTAAGATAAGAAAGATACTTTTTTGGGACACTGACATGAGTAAAATTGACTGGCAAAAACAAAGAAAAGCTGTTATCCAGCGGATTTTCGAAAGAGGGAATGAGATTGAAAGAGAAGAAATCATTCGATTCTATGGAAGTGATGCTATTAATGATGTCAAAAGAACTAACTAATGCCCTTACATTTTAACACCGTTACCCCGCTATTGCGAAATATTCTTGAGGATTTGATGCAGGCAGAAGAATTTCAATCTTTTCGTCTTGTCGGCGGCACTGCGCTGAGCCTGTATTATGGACAAAGAATGTCTGTAGATATTGATCTTTTCAGTGATGCTGATTATGGAAGTCTTGATTTTAAGGCAATAGATGATTACTTAAGAATAAATTATTTTTATGTGGACAGTCTAGATATTTCTCCGGTGGGAATGGGGAAGTCTTACTATGTGGGCAGAAATGCTGAGGAAAGTGTAAAGCTGGATTTGTATTATACAGATACGTTTATCGATGAGGTAAAGTTATTCAACACACTCAGATTGGCTAGTAGATCTGAGATTACAGCTATGAAGCTTGATGTAGTGCAGCGTACGGGCAGAAAAAAAGATTTTTGGGATATCGACATACTGAAAGAAGATTTCAGCATTATGCAGATGTTTGCCCTGCATGAACAAAGATATCCTTACACTCATGACCGCAGTCTGCTCATTGAGAAATTCACTGACTTTTCGCAGGCAGACAATGATTTCGAGCCACTCTGTCTAAGGGGGAGGTACTGGGAGCTTATAAAGCTTGACATGATTGAGCTGATCGCAGAGTTATAATAATAAAATAGAACTTTTCACATCTGCTTATTTTATAATGATCCTGTCTTAATTGTATTCTATTTGTATCTTAATTGTACCTCAAATACCTTTTTTTTATTCAAAAATGGAAATTTAATTTCTGGAAGCGAAAGTAACTTTTTGTTTTTCAAAACATTCCTGTGCCACGATGTTGCCACAAAACTTTGAGTCCTAAAATTTTCAGGCTTACTTTATGAAATTCTTTTGATTACGACTATAAATATACTTGTTCAGATTTTATCTGAATTGTACCTCAATTGTATTTAATACACTTAAAAAATAGAAATTTAATTTCTGGAAGTGAAATTCGCAATATTGAACTTTCGTAACTTATAGTCCATTTAATTATGTGTTTTTTCCGCCGAATAAGCTGGCGAAATTTCTTTGTAAACTATTTGCTGATTTTTATGTCAAAATTATAGTAAACTCGATTTGTGAAAATATGTTATAGTTGAGTCGTTGTAACCCATTATTACTCTGTCTGCCAAATTAATAAATAAACCATGTCCGATTATCCCTTCTATCTGACTAAGTTTATTGGAAAGCTGAGCGGGATTGTTTATCAGTCCGAAATCAGCGTCAATAATATAATTTCCCTGATCAGTTTTGTAAGGACTGCTGGGTGCCATACGAATTTCGCCCTCTCCATTTATAGCAATAATTTGGTTTAAAACATAATCAAAAGAGTTTATCTCTACCTCAATAGGAAGTTTAAATTTACCAAGGATATCAACTTTCTTTGAAGAGTCAGCAATAATTATTAATTTTTTAGATTTCAAGGCAACTATCTTTTCCTGATATAACGCGCCGCCGCCTCCTTTTATCAGATCCAGATCACTCGTGAATTCGTCTGTCCCGTCGATAGTAATGTCAATTGAGGTGACCTCGTTTATATCGATCAAAGGAATGTTTAAAGATTTTGCAAGGTTTGAAGTTTTAGTAGATGTAGGTACAGCTTTAATTTTTAGACCACTACTTATCAATATGCCAATTTCTACGATAGCGTAATAAGCGGTAGAGCCGGTTCCCAAACCCACAATTTGATTGTCTTTAATAAATTTTACAGCTTCCTTTGCGGCAAGCTGTTTTTCCATTTCTAGATGTTCTTTCATTATTAAGGATTTAATAAGTAGGTTTATTGCAAATTTCTACATTTGCAGGGAAATCAAAAATAAAGATAATCTGTTTTAATAAAAAAAATTATAGCGGAAAATTGATTTCTGGCAAGTGGATCTGGTATAGGTTTGTCTTCAAAAGGGGACTGTCTTTTTTAAGCCTTTTTGAGATTCCGGTCTAATATTAGTACCTTAGCAGGCAGTAAGAAATCCCGATCAATGGAACCCCACCCCTATATCAGACTATCAGCGCTAAATGATATGATCCATGACACGATTAATTCGCGTTTTGAAGGACAACGTTTCTGGGTACTGGCCGATATCACTAATCATTCCTTTAAAGCCGATAAAAAGATTCATTATTTTGAGCTCGTGGAGAAGGCGCAGAACGGAAACGCCATAACCGCTAAGATGATGGGAAAATCATGGGGAGGAGGAGCTATTCGTATTGGGGAGTTTGAAAAAAATACAGGACAAACCTTTACCAACAACCTTCATGTCCTGGTTCAGGTAAGCGTGGATTATCACCCTTTGTATGGTTTGTCTGTGAGCGTTTTGGATATAGACAGTAATTTTATGCTGGGAATACTCGAGCAGCAACGAAATGCTACCCTTGAGCGCCTGGTGAGAGAAAATGATTATATCCAAAAAGAAGGAGATGGTTACTCGACGTATAACAGCAGGCTACAGCTTCCTGCCGTAATTCAAAGAGTGGCCGTAATATCTTCGAGCAGCTCGGCAGGGAACGAGGATTTCCGCCATACGATGCAGCATAATAATTTTGGGTATGTTTTTCAGATTGATGATTATTATACCGTTGTGCAGGGCGATAACAACGCCAAACTTTTCTTAAATAAACTCATAGAAATCTATAATACGGGAATCCTATACGATGCCGTTGTAATTAACAGGGGCGGAGGCTCACAGTCTGATTTTTTGATTTTTGACAACTATAATATCGGAAGGGCAGTGGCCAAGTTTCCCATTCCGGTTATAACGGGTATAGGACACCAGAAAAATGTCAGTATAACGGACCTGATGGCCCATACAAATACCAAAACTCCGACCAAGGCGGCTGAGTTTATTATTGCCCATAACCGAAGTTTTGAGCTTGGAATCCTCTCGCTGCAGCAAAATATTGTCATAAAATCACAGCAGCTTTTTCATGTCCATTACAAGGAGTTAAGCGAGCTTAAGAACGTTATTTCCCGTAATGCAAAGGAGTTGATACAGATGCACGGAGAAGAGCTAACGCGAACCAATCAGCGAATTATCAGCAGTTCAAAAGGCATTTTGTATGGTCATCAAAAGACACTTATCCTCGCTGTACATCAGCTGGCACAAAGTCCGAGAATGCTGTTTCAGCAGAAAAAAAATGATTTAGTGAATATAAAAAATAGTATAAAGAATATAACGAGTGAGTATATTCGCCGGGAGAAGGTCACTTTGGACTACCACCAGAAAAGTATTCAGATGATGTCCCCGCATAATATCCTACGCAAAGGCTATGCAATTGTCAAGGTAAATGAAAAAATTATCAGCAGTGCAGAAAACATTCAGGCTGGTGATGAGATAGAAGTGATCCTAAAAGACGCTAAACTAAAAAGTACCGTTAAAGAAAAAATACAATACGATGGAAGAGATACTAACCTATGAGGCGGCCTTGTCCGAGCTGACAGCCATTTCAAAAGAAATAGAAAACGAAGAAATATCAGTTGACCAGTTGGCTTCTAAAGTCAAAAGGGCATCAGAGCTTATTGAGTTCTGCCAGACCAAGCTTAAAAACACAGAAGCGGAGGTTAATAAAATCATCAGCAGGATGGAGAATCCTGAGAACTAATTTAAGGAAGGTATATACTACGCCCAAAGTTTCTTCGTTATGAAGATGTATAACCCGAATAAATAGGAATACTTAAAATTAAAAACTTTAATATTCAATTTATATATGCCTCTTACTTTATAAGTCCCATTAGAACATAATGGGATTTTTTTTTGTCTTTTTAATCCACAATAATTAGAATAAAGCTGTCGTGTTTTCTGAAATAACAAGCTTATTCCCGCTAGGATTGGTAATGAAAGTATTAATATATTTTATTGAATCTTGAATTAGATATCATTAAATAATTTTTATATTTGATATCAAACAGCATCAATATTATTTAAATTAATTGCAATGGAAAAGGGGATGAAGCTTAAGGTTCGAAAAGAACTGGACAGCAGGCAGCAGTCTAATATTATTAAATTAAAAGGAAGCCTGATCTCAAAGGGTTACACAGAGATCATACATATTCTGGATCAGGATGATGAATTTCACATCAATTCTTTTGATATTGAAATTGGAACGGCTGGTAAAGTACAAGAATTTATCACTGCATTTATTGCCAGAGAGCAGCTTGAGGACAGTATATCTATTTTTAAGTAAAGGCAGAGAATTGAATTAATTAGCCTGTAAAAAGCATTACAAATAAAGCGCCCTTTTCAATGAAAGAGGCGCTTTTTTATTAGAATTTTCGCTGAGAAGGTTTATAATTGTGCAGTGCTCCATCACCTGTTTCATCCCTGGTAAGTTCATCTTCTTTAAGCTCTTCATTGCCAAGTCCCCCAATTTCGAATTCCTTCTGAACAGGATTATCCTGACCAGGTTCAATGGTTTGAAATTTGTCACTTTCAGCCTCATCATCCTTTTGGGTATCCATATCAGTTTCAAACCCTTCAGAGGGATCATTATGCAGAAGATCCTCTTCAATGTCCTTCTCGGTTATATCTTTGGACGCGCTGTCTGATTCATGGTCCAGATTCTCTGAATCATAGGGGTTGCTGTTGGGATCGCTACTTTGTGGGGCTGTATTTGCGTTTTGAAAATTCCTGTCATCCTGAGGGTCATTTTCCGTTGTATCTGAATTTGTCATTTTATTTTTAAATTAAATTATTGCTGTTGTTTTTTTAAAGGGGTGTCGCGGGGCAGGTTTGGTATGGCCTTGCTTGTCTTATTTTGTCCTTTGTCCTTTGTCTTTTGTTCTTAGTCTTTTGTCAAATTTAAAAAGAATAGCAGCACTTTTTTTTACAGAATAATGGTTTGTATTTATAAAATAGCTATCAGGTAATCAGGGAGGTAGAATTAATCGGGTATTAGGAATGGTTTGCGGAATCTAATTTTAGTGATTAGCATCGTCAATTGAATTAAATATTTTTTAGGTTTAATATTATTTTTTTGGAGCTTTTTCCCGCTATACGTTCCAATCTTTTGTACCGAACACCGGCACAAAAGGATTTTCACTGCTATCGGGGCTAGGGCTGCCGGAGAGTCCTAATACCATATGTCACAATTCTTTCACAAAAACAAATAGGTTTTACGGCTGCAGAAGTAGAAAATCGATGAAGAACCTAAACACTGGAACCTGTCTTTCAGCTTTACGAAATACGCACGTTTTTATACTGATGCAATAAAACATAGTATACTGCGGCTCTTTAGACTAATAAATTAGTAAGGTTATAATAAAAAAAAGGTGCCAATTGTTTTCAATTGGCGCCATTTCTCCTCTAGCTGTAATAGTGCAGTAGATCAAAATTATTATATAGGAGAGTCACTGATACTTGATTTATCATCGGTGAGTAAAATAGCCCTTATCCTGTCGATGTGAACCTGTGACATTTTTGCCCTTTCATTGGCAGAATTTGCCATTGCACCTTTTTGACCATTTGCAATAGTGGTGAGAAGATTTTTTCTTTCTTCAAACATTCTAAGTGCAGTCCACATTGTTTCTTCAATTTTTTCAGTTTGCTCAGCCAGTAAGGCAGCAGCAGTATATGAGTGACCGGTATGACACCGATATCTTAGAGCTGGACCCTTGTCCATTTTCCATAAAACACCTCCACAGCCCGGGCAGTTAAAAGGGACCTGTTCTCCAAGAGAATTAACAGAAGGCAGATCGCTTAATACACGCTGGGCAATTTTAACTTCTTTTACTATGTCTTCTGGAATTGTTAACTGCTTAGTGCTTTTTCTTATCATGAGAGTTGAAAGAATACCTCCCATCTCTGTTATGGGTACACAATAGTCCGGCTTCATTTGATTCAATGCATTTGTAGGCATATCAGGATAATCAGCATCTGCAGGATCCTGAATTATGCTGATACCTCCACACCTTTGGATCGTAATAATCCCGGCGGTACCGTCGTCGAGATACCCCGTTAAAAGTATCCCAATTGTCTTGTTTCCAAAAGAAGCCGCTGCAGATCTGAACAGAGGGTCGATTGCAGGGCGTGATCGATTTTCCTGTGCTCCTTTGGTTACCAGAAGGGAACCATCCTTTTCAACCATAAGATGATGATCGGAAGGGGCAAAATAAATATAACCCGATTCAATATGATTTCCATGCTTGGCATGAATACATTTGAGTTTTCCAATTTTATTGAGTGAATTCAGCAATGCATCTCCTGTTGCATCAGCTGAGATATGCTGAACAATTAAAATGGGAGCAGGAAAATCTTTTGGAAGCTGTTCTACTAACTTTATCAAGGCTTTCATGCCTCCTGCTGATGTACCCACTACAACTATATAATTATTTTCGTCCGGAATTGCTTTCATCTTATAAATGTAAGCAAATAAATGTTACAACTCTAAGAATAGGGTAACCTAATAAGTCAAAAAGGGATAAATGATTTCTATAGTAAATTTTGGTTTTAAATAGTAAAAATGGCTGATTATTCATACTTTTTTCTTAACTATAAATTACTACCATGTTCACAATTTTTACAGTGATTAATACTTGATGTACTGTAATTTCTGCTGAATCCCATTTAAAAATAGGCCATCCTTTTTTTTATGATGTATATACATATTCACCGCATTTTTGCGGTGATTGTATTTTTAATTACCGCAAGGTACCCTAATATTATCAATAAGTATTTGTTAACACATTTTCTGGAAAAAAAATTGACTTGCCAGTTTTTTATGGAAGCTTCCATAAAGATATCTATCATTATTTTACTTTTCGAGAAAAGTTTACCGATAAAAGTTTCATTACAAGTGATATAGTACGTATTAATATAATGAATTTATAGAAAAGGACGTAAATTTGTTTTATCGTAATACATTTAACATTTTAGAAGTTAATTGCAAGATAATGATTAATCGAATAAAAAATCTAATACTAGTTGGAGCATCCGCCGGCGGTATTCCAGCAATTGCAAAAGTGATAGAAGGTTTGCCAGAAACAATTGATGCAGCGATTATAGTTGTAATTCATCTTTCGAAAAAATCAAATGCAGATAATATTGCAAAAATATTTCAAAGAAAGACAACATTAAATTGCACAGTTGCATCTAATAAAATGAAGATTGAAAGAGGAAAAATTTATATAGCTCCACCTGGACACCAATTGAAGGTAAATGGGGATCGTATGGTATTGAATCAGGAAACAGCAGAAAATAGATATCATCCTTCGATTGATATCCTTTTTTGTTCTGCAGCAGTGCATTACACAAATCAGACCATAGGAATTATATTGACAGGTATGTTGGATGATGGTACTGCGGGCATGTATGCAATTAAAAGTTGTGGAGGAATTTGTATTGTTCAAGATCCTTTCGAAGCAGAATATGGTGATATGCCTCGAAGTGTATTAAAAATTATTGAAGTAGACAGTATTGGCTGTTTGGCCCAGATATCGTCGATTATAAAGGATATTATAAATAAACCGCTTCCTCCGCAAATCACAATTCCAAAAGAATTAAAAATTTAGCTTTGTGCTTTATGTTTGCATATCCAATACAGTTTTATTTATTTTTTTAGCAGTTTAGATAAAAGATTTATAAAGTTTCGAACCTTAGGCAGGCAAATCTCCTCATTTATTGCTTTGTAAGTTTAAATCTGATCTTTTCGGCCATTTTGCCAAAGAAGTAAAATTGTTTAGAATTTAAATCTTAACAGACTTCACTACTTTTTAAAATCAAATATCTTTGACGTACTTTGAAACCTTGATTTGTCTAATTTTTATGTATGTGGAAAAACAAGAACGGGTATGTCTTTCAAGGGCTAAGGAAATTTGGTTGGTATGTGCTGTTGGGCTCTAATGTAATTTTGTATCTAATTTTTTTTGATAAGAGAGCTGCATATTCGAACCCAGCTTAGGACAACGCGATAGTAACGGTGCTCTTTTTTAGAAAAATCTGCGCCGTTATATTGCCACAAAACTAATGCACAATAGCAGCTTCTAGATATTTTCCGTGGCTTGTTTAAGGGGAAGGGTAACTATAAATTCAGCACCATTTTCTTTTTCTCCTCTAGCCATTATAGTTCCATTGTGCCTGTCGACTATCTTTTGGCAAAGGGCAAGGCCAATCCCGTTTCCCTCGTATTCATTTTTGGAATGAAGTCTTTCAAAAGCGGTAAATATTTTTTCTGCATAAACAGGATCAATGCCAATACCATTATCCTTGAAGGAAATTTCAATAGAGGCGTCCGAATCGATATTCTTTATAGTTGATGTGATGATAATTCTGGGAGGCTGGTTGGCTTTTGTGAATTTGAGTGCATTTTGGATAAGATTATAGAATAGCTGTTCAATAAGAATAGGGGCTCCCTCGATTTCAGGAAGATCGTCTATAATAAGAACGGCACCTTTTTCTTTTATGATAAGCTCCAGGTCTGTTCTGATGTTCTCCACCAGGTCATTTAAGAAAATCTTTTCAACTGGCTGGGTACTTTTGTCCATAGTAGAGTAGGCAAGTATCCCTTCAATAATGCATTGCATTCGATTAGCAGAATTGGCAATTTTATTTAATTGCATAACAGAACGTTCCGGCAGCCGGTCTGCAATCTCATTTTTTAAGAAAGCATTGAAGATTTTAATTTTTCTGACCGGTTCCTGAAGATCATGGCTCACCACATTGGCAAAATGCAGCAGATCATCATTAGAGCGTCGCAGTTCCAGGGTACTTTCTTCTATCTTTCTTTTAAGTTCTGCTTCAAATTCTTTTTGGTCATGTATATCCTGCACAACTCCTAAGATGGTTGACGGGTCACCCTTTTCATCTTTAATGATTTTTCCAAAAACCTTAATCCATTTCTCAGACTTGTCTTTCTGTATAATTCTCGCCTCGTAGCAGACTACTCCCTTTAGCAGGGCATCCTGATGAGCTTTTTCCAGAAGGCGGTGATCCTCCGGATGCAGTTTTGCTGCCAGTGCCTCTATTGTAATTTCAGCGCCGATGGACCAGAGTTTTTTAAAATTATCAGAAATTTTGATCTTGTCTGTTATAAGGTCGATTTCATATGTTCCCATGCCACAGGCTTCGATAGCCATGCTCAGCATTTCATCGGAATTTACTTTTTGACTTGTGGCTTGATGTAATTTAGTGACTTCCATGCAGGTATGTACCACGCCATAAACAGCTCCCTTTTCATCGCGAAGAGGGATAAAATTAGAATTTAAAAAAAGAGGTGCCCATACTCCCTTTACAAGGATGTCAACTTTTTGGTCGTTTACCTGAAAAGGTATTCCCGTTTTCATTACCCTTAGAATTTCTTTGCTGATCGATTCTTTGTGAAACTCAGCAATGCTGTCAGCGATTTTTTTGCCAATAACCTGCTCGCCTGTATTCCATAAACTCTGCATGGCGGGATTAGCAAAGCAAATTATTAAATCGTCAGTACAATACACTGCAGTGGGCACTGGAGTATGTAGTAATATGTCCTGTAGAAAAATTAAACTGTTCTGCACATTTATTGGCTTTATGGTTGATGCTAAAGTAGTGTACTGCCTATGATTTATGTTATACAATTTAATGCAAATGATTGCACAACTCCAACATGTTTAATTCCCTAACAGTAGTATTGTGTGAATGTTAAGTAAAAAAATCGATATATTTTAATATTATCGCTTTGCCCGAATTTTATTAAGCATTTATATAGTACTTTTGGTGCTTGTAAAACGACCTCAATATGATAAGTTCTGAAAATCCAATCCCAGTTCCTAAAGACTTAAATGAAAAAGAGCCGGTAAAAATTATATTGGCCGAAGATGATAAGGATGATCAGGAATTATTCATGGAAGCCCTTGATGCAGCCAATGTCCCTTCTGAAGTAACTACCGTGGAAAACGGGGAGGAATTGTTGAGCACCTTAAAAGATCCGGCTGAACCAAATCCTGATATTGTTTTTATAGATATCAATATGCCAGTTAAGGGAGGCAAGCAGGCGCTGGCAGAAATAAAGAGCGATCAAAAGCTTAAGGATATCCCAGCGGTTATGCTCTCCACTTCCAATCACCCTGACGAAATTGAAGATACTTTTAATAAGGGAGCAAACCTCTATATACAAAAACCAAGTTCTTTTACAGGCTTTATTCTGATTCTGAAAAAAGTATTCGTTCTTCACTGGACAAAAGCTTTAGTGAATCCTGCTAAAAATATGTTTTTTGTTTCTGAGAAGAATATATCCCGGAAGGATTAACGCAAACAGGGCTTTGACTGTATTTTTATCATACCACGACGCGTTGTTATAAGGAATTTGTCGGTGTAAGGCTAGTGCGCCAATATTCCACTATGTTTTGGATGACAGTTGTGAATACTGCAAAATCATCTTCTTTTTTGAAATAACCCTGCGCATGGCAGGCGTAGGCCCGAAGGACATTCTCAGGGCTTTTAGAAGTAGACAAAAAAATATAAGGTACACATTTTTCGCTTATTTCACTATTGGACAGAATTTCTTCGCGCAGTTCAAAGCCGCTTATCTTGGGCATATTGATGTCGGAAAAGATGATAAACGGTTTTACTGCCGGATCTGACAGATAGGGTACTGCATCCATCGGATCTTCAATAAAAGTTATTTTATTTGGATACCCCAGACTCTCAAAAATATCCCCAAGCAGGGCCCTGTCATCCTGGTCGTCCTCAATAATTATAATCTCCCCGTTTGTTCTCATACAAGTAAAGATAACCTTATGTAGGACAAATGGTGCTGTTTTGGCATTTTATTGGCAGTCTGCAGCTTATCATTACTATAATTATTACTAAATGCCCGCACTTTTGCGGGCGCTTTGGGAACCATAATTCCATATTGGCATTTTTATATAGCTATGGAATGAAATCCTTCTAAGTATTTGAAGAATTAAAATACTGCCATATTATTTTCCAGTATTAGCTGTTTATTTTCTCCTTATGATACTCCGTGAGCCATTTTTCCATTTTCTGAAGTAATTGAATTTCTTTCAGATCACCTGATGGATTTGAAAGTCCTGTAATGGTTCTTTGATAATGAAACCTTTTATTTTCAAAGAGGCAGGTGAATTTAGGGAACTCGTTGTGGGATACCAGCCATTTGTCCTTCTCTGCATTTTTTATTTCAAACTTCTTCATTTTTTATAATCTCCCGAGCAGCTGCAGGTACTCAGACAGGACTACTGTTTGCGCTGTTTTTACTGCTGAATTATTAACTGCAAAATTAGCGGATTATTGCCGTTATTGTGTTATATAATTTACAGTGGAGAATTTTTTTTCCCATGCCTTTAAGTATTTTTGAAATCCAATCGATCAGATTTTCAGCTTTCGCCCAGAAGGTTTAGTATTGCGGGATGCACCATGACGCGACGCGTCCCTGGCGCGTTCATCTTCTTTAAGCTCTTCATTGCCAAGCTGCCCAATTTCGAATTCCTTTTTCACGGGATTATCCTGATCAGGTTCTATGGTCTCAAAGGTATCGCTTTCAGCCTCATTGCTCTTTTGAGTATCCATATCAGTTTCAAACCCCTCCGATGGGTCATTCTCTATAAGGTCCTTTTCTATGTCCTTCCCGGTTATGTCTTTGGGGTCGCTTTGGGGTTCCTTACGGGGGTTCTCCGGGTCATAAGGGTTGCCCTTTGGACCTGTGCTTTTTGGGTCTTTGTTTTGGTTTTGAGAATTACGGTTGTCCTTGTCGTAATTTTTTGGTATATAATGGTTAGCATTTATAAAATAGCGATCAGATCATCCCAGGTACGTGCACTATTGCATACAATTTACGATGCTGATCACTGGGTTTTTAGGTTTGATATTTCTTTGGGAGCTTTTTCCCGCTATTCGTTGCAATCTTTTGTGCCGAACACCGGCACAAAAGGATTTCCACTGCTATCGGGGCTAGGGCTGCTGAGGAGCCCGGCTCTTTAGACTAATAAAAATAAGTGAGATTATAAAAAAATGGCGCCAATTGTCTTCAATTGGCGCCATTTGGCTTGTTTGTGACCTCTACGGGACAAATTTCTATAAATTTTATGGAAGATTTGAAGAGATTGGCTTACTATATTTAGTGTCTGTCTTTCAATGGCTCGATTAATTTGGTTTGGATGTCCTGTTAGGGATTGAAGCAAAAATGTGTTTAATTTTATATATGATTTTACCTTAAAATGTAATCTTATAATTTTACTTAAAGTAGAAAGAGACAGCCTTAACTTTTTATGGAAAAAAAGGTACCCACTCCAAACACCATTTGCCACGATTTTGCCACAAAACTTAAGCTGGTGAAATACCTTTAAAAATATCCTTAGCTTTTTGTGGCAAAAAAGGTATCCACTACATAAAATTATATCTCACTTTTTATTAAAAAGATAAATAGGCTGATCTTTTTCGGACAGCCTCATTTATTGTCCGTTTTTATCCAATTCAAAGGTGATAATTGATTTACCCTTTATTAAAAGCTTAATAATCATAGTTTATCCTTGACAAATATTGTCAGCCCCATGTCCGGATGGTAAGCCACTTCCTGTGCTAAATTTTCTTAATTTATACGCTGGTGCTAGTAGTAATTTTTCCTATGATTACTTTTTTACTTTCAAAAATCAATATAAAATTCGTCTTTTGTCCTCCTGTACTTCATTCTGAACGCCATAATAAAACTCACGATCTATTAAGTTATTTAATGGCAATCAAACGTTTTAAAAGTGTATTTTTGTTTTACTATAACCGATTTAGATTAAACAAAATATGATTAAAAATCCATCTGTATATATCATAGGCGCTGGAGCAGGCGGCTTGGCTGCTGCAAGGGTACTTGAAGAGAAGGGCTATTCGGCCACAGTGTTGGAAGCTGAGAAAAAAATTGGTGGACGGCTGCAGACCGACATCATCGAAGGATATGCCCTTGATCATGGGTTCCAGGTACTTTTGACCGCTTATCCAGCGGTAAATAAGTATGTTGACCTTGCCAGCCTGAATCTTGCCTATTTCCAGCCAGGGGCTGTGATTTTCAACGGCGGCAGGCAATCTCTACTGGGAGATCCTTTACGACAACCGTCAATGCTGCTGAAAACCTTACTGTCGCCTGCTGCTTCCGTAAAGGATAAATTCCTGGTATACCGCCTTACCATGCATCTTAAAGCAAAGACCATCAATGCAATATTCGAGGCCCGCGAAATTTCAACCCTTGAGTACCTTAAAGCGTATGGCTTCAGCCCTGTTATAATTGAGAATTTTTTCATGCCATTCTTCACAGGCATCTATCTTGAAGACAAGCTCTCCACTTCTTCAAGGATGTTCGAATTCATTTATAAGATGTTTAGCCAGGGGAAAGCAGCCCTACCGGCAAATGGCATACACGACGTTGCACAAGCGCTTGCCAGACCCTTGACAAGATCGGCAATCAGGACAAGCACAACTGTGGTTAAAATCGAACGGGATAGCAGGCGTATACACCTCGAAAACGGTGAGGTTCTTGAGGCCGATTACATTATCCTTGCCACGAATTCGGACAAAGTGCTCTCCGGATACCACACTGAGGAGATCTTGTGGAAAAAATGCACGACATTATACTTCAAAGCAGCGCATTCCGCAGGTAACCACCAACTAATCGGACTGATCCCGGATCCTGACGCAATCATTAATACCCTTTCCTACGCCCAAAGAGTCGCTACCCAGAAGGATAACGAGGTGATGCTTTCGGTAACCATCGTAAAAGTACACGCTTTGGAAGATAAGGAACTAATTGAAAAAGTACAAGAGGAACTGCTGGAGCACTGCGGATTTACCAATCTTAGGTTTGTAAGACTATATCATATCCCAAAGGCGTTACCCGATATAAAAGATGTGTCGTACAGACCAAAGAATGTAACAGTCTCCGAAAGGATTTTCCTGGCAGGCGATATGCTGGCCAACGGCTCCTTAAATGCTGCGCTACTATCCGGAGAGGACGCGGCTAATGCCCTGATAGCGCACCATAGGTCAGTTGTGGGTCAGTAGCAATAACCATGCGGTACCATATGTTGGAACAGAGTAAGTTTGTTTACTAATTTTCAAAAGCAGATGGACAATATAAAGAACACTTTTACCATAAAAGATCTTGAATACCTTAACGGTGTAAAGGCCCACACAATAAGTATTTGGGAAAAAAGCTGTTCGATTCTGTAGCCCATCCGTACCAGTACAAATTTTAGGCTTTACGACACCGGGAGCCTGCAAAAGCTTTTAAACATCTGGATCTTAAACAACCACGATTGCAAAATCAGCCGTATTGTAAAAACAGCGGAAGGCCATATTCCTGAACTTGTTCTGGAAATCATGACAGATAAAACGGTAAGTGACCATGCTATACGTGATTTCAAAATAGCAATGATGAATTTTGATACACGCTTATTTGTTATTACTACCTACTACACCCTTTTAGAATACAAGAAGGAATACCAGCAACAGCAACCTAGCGGAACAGATAATTGTGCAGCTCTGCAATTTTATCGGCAGCACTCAAACGCCCGCCATAATAAACGGTAGTGGTAGATGAGGCGTCGTCAGCAACACCCCTTGAGCAGACACAAAGATGTTTTGCTTCAATAATCACAGCAATATCATCGGTCTCAAGTACAGAAGAAAGTTCAGCGCCGATCTGGTTGGTCAGGCGCTCCTGTACCTGTGGTCGCCTACCAAAATACTGAACGATTCTATTGAGCTTGGATAAGCCTATGACCTTTCCTGAAGATATGTAAGCCACATGTACCCTGCCCATAATAGGTACGAAATGATGTTCACAATAGGAATATAAAGTAATATTCTTTTCGATGAGCATCTGGTTATAGGAGTAAGTATTCAAAAAGAGTGTGCTTGCAGGCTTATTGGCAGGATCAAGCCCGGAGAATATCTCTTCGATATACATTTTTGCTACCCTTTCAGGTGTTCCCCGAAGGGAGTCGTCGCTCAGGTCAAGACCTATTACTTCCATGATTTCTTTAAAAAGCACTGCAATCCTGCTCTTTTTTTCCTCATTGGAAAGGGCAAAAGCATCTTCTCTAATCGGCGTAGCGGTGTTAGAATTGATAAGGCCCTGACCTGTTATAACTGTATCATTAGAAAAGAACTCTGTTTCCTGGTATATCTCTTTCATTATATTGTTTTATCACTATACTGCAAATCTACAATTTTGTTTAACATAAATCATTTTTAATTAAACAAAATAGTAGCGCTGCCCACGGAATCAAACCTTATTATCGAAGTGACGCAGTCTTGCAATATTTGGCAGTCGAATCTAGTAACTCGGCATTGTTTGTTTAACAGACTGGCACCATCTTTAAATTCAGTCTAAAACCCCAATCAAGCCAAACGGCTGATAGCGCGCGTTGCTTTGAAGTAAACTATTAGTCCGGGTCCTAAAGCAAAAGCAAGGCAGGGCTTTCAGGTTTGCCAAAAAATCTATCACCCTGCGGGCTTTTCCAGCTCATAAGATGCCTTTTATAAAACTTCGCCCTATTGAAATGCGATTTAGATTAAGGGGGGGTGCTGGCATAATCATTATGTTTCTGCACATCGAAATTCATCCTATAGCTATTTATGATCATTAGGGAGTCCTTTATTTCGTGTCGAAAAAAATAAAGCTTTTTTCTTTTATTTATATTGTTTTTAGGAGGTTCTGTCGCATCTGGGAATAACTTGGTTCTGTCGCATCTATGATTAAGTTTTATCTTTGGTTTTTCAAAACTAATAAAAAATGAATACTAAAGGTCATTGTTATCCAAAATATATAATCCTGCAGGCAGTGTATTTTAAATTAAGATTTACCCTTAGCTATCGTGACGTTGAGGAAATAATGAAAATTAGAGGAGTGCTTGTGGATCATGCCACGATCCAACGGTGGGTTTATAAATTTACGCCTTTCATTGAATCATAGATGAAGAAGAGAAAGGTCAAAGTGGGGGCAAGCTGGAGATTGGATGAAACTTATATAAAAGTAAAAGGTATTTGGTATTATTTGTACAGGGCAGTGGATAAATTAGGTAATACGGTTGACTTTCTTTTGACTAGAAAAAGACAGAGAATGAGCGCTCAGTCTTTTCTAATTAAAGCAATTACTAATAACTGCAGGCCACGAGCAATAAACATTGATAAAAGTGGTTCTAATACTGCCGCTATCAAGGTCTATAACAAGCGTTCGTTCTCAAAGATTAAAATCCGACAGTGTAAATATCTCAACAATATTGTCGAACAAGATCATCGTTTTATTAAGTGGAGCATACAAAACGGATTAGGTTTTAAAAGTTTTGAATCGGCCAGACGAACATTGAGTGGAATTGAAGTTGTGCATATGCTTCGGAAGAATCAGATGATTAGACCAGGGATAACTATGTTTAAATCATTCTGTAAATTGGCTGGCTAACTTTTAAATCACCTAAATTCTTATATTTGATTTTGATAGATGCGACAGAACCTCCCGGAGCCATTTTAAAAATCTTTTTAAAATCCCGTTTAAAAGTGCTTAAGCTTCTACCACTCATATATCCAAAGCGTTCCATTGGGATATTAAATTGAAAATTTCGGTTCATAAAGGCTTCCAGATCTATTTTGCCAGGTTCGCTAAAATCAAACAATACATTTTTGAGCTCAGGATTTGTTTTTAATAACAATAGCACAGCCTCTTTTGTTTTTATAAGCAGCATTTGTTCATTTTTACTATCTGTAGTAAGGTTGAAGTAAGGCGAGAGTGATTGGATATAGTTCAGTAAAAGTGGTTGTGACTGTATTTTTATAACGGCATCTTTAGTAGCTGGAATGTCTGCTGTAAATTCATACTCTCTGCTAAAATCTTTTAAAAAATTCTGATCAAGGCGCACAGATATAGTTTTATATTCTCCATTTTTTGGTGGAATTTTAATATACTTGGCGAGACGGTTTCTTCTGGCCAGACAGAATTCGCCGGTCTGCACTGAATATTCTTTCTCAGCATCATTAATAATCAGTGATCCTGAAAACTGATACAGAAAAATATGTTCCGGAATAAACTGTTCATTTGATAAATTTCTTGTTACATAACAAGAATACAGAATGTTTGGACTTATCATTTTATAAATGTTTTTTTGTACAAAATATAAGCAGAATTGAAAAATACTAAGTTTCAATTCTGTCTATTAAATTAAGCTCGATCCGTTATTTATCGTTATTTAATTGATGAAATAACAGGTCTTCATGTATTACAATGCAATAACTTTTGGTTCTATGTATTCTTCAATACCGTACGCCCATGAAGTTCTTCCAATACCTGATTGCTTAAATCCACCAAAAGGAGATTTAGATTCCTTATTAAGGGCTGTATTTATAAGTACTCTTCCTGAGATAATTTGACGTGCCATCTTTTTTGCTTTTTCTACATCACCTGAGCTAATGTAAGCTGATAAACCATAAATTGTATCGTTGGCTATATTTATGGCTTCTTCTTCTGTTTTATATGTAATAACACAAAGAACCGGACCAAAAATTTCTTCTTTGGCAATGATCATATTAGGCTCTACATTTACGAAAACTGTGGGCTTAGCGTAAAATCCTCCCAGACCTTCGGGATGACCCAGTCCTCCTACAAGAATTTCAGCACCTTGATCCCAGCCGGACTGAATGTAGCGCTGAACAGTTTCATACTGTTTTTGACTTACCATTGGACCAATGTAAGATTCCGGGCTCCATAAATCGCCAATCTTGATGTTTTTCACACTTTCTACAATCAGGCTTTTGATTTCTTCCAATTTGCTTTCCGGAACAATAATCCTTGTTCCTGCATGGCAGGCCTGGCCGCTGTTGCTGAAACCTATTGCCAATGCCAAAGGAATGGCTTTCTGAAGATCAGCATCTTCCAATATTATGTTTGGTGATTTTCCTCCCAGTTCAAGTGTAACTCTTTTCATAGTTTCTGCTGCTTTGCTGCCAATTAGTCTGCCAATTTGAGTAGATCCGGTAAAGGTTACTGCTGCAATATCAGGGTGAGCAGTAAGTACAGCTCCCACAACAGGACCGGTTCCGTTTACAATATTGATAACTCCATTAGGAACACCAGCCTGATCAAAACACTCCGTAAGGATCTGCGTTTGAATGGCACTTAATTCACTGGGCTTAATAACAATCGTACTTCCCGCTGCAATAGCTGGGGCAAGTTTGCCACAAATATGCGTGTAATCAGCATTCCAAGGTGTGATTGCTGCTATTACACCCAAAGGCTCGTTTACAATAGTTGCATACTCCAACTGTTTTTCAAATTCGAATTCTTCCATAGCGGCTTTCGTATCGAGAAATATTTGTGCGGCATATCGTGTTCTTCCTTTGGTTGCTGCAATCGGAGATCCGTATTCTTCCACTGCCGCATTATTAAGGGCTTCTTCATTGGCAAGGATAGCATCGTGCAGGCGCTGCAGGATTTCGCCACGCTCTTTCAGGGTTGATTTTGAAAAGGTCAAAAAAGCTTTTTTTGCAGCTTCGATTGCCTTATTAGTGTCAACTTGATCGCCTAAATGTACGATACCAATTTTCTCTGCTGTTGCAGGGTTGTAAAGATCCTGTGTTTCTGTGCCGTGCGGTGCTGTAAAGTGACCGTCAACGTAAATTTTATCTATTATTTTCATCTTGTAATATTTAATTTAACAATGCAAAATTAGAATGAAAATGAAGGAGCAACTTGACTCAGAAGTCCAAATTTGTTGTCTCTAAAGCTCACTACGATTTGATCCTGGTTATTATTTATTTGTAATTGGTTTTAGAGACAGAATATCTTTTTAAAGTCGATTACTATTAAATGTAAAATTGCGACATGCCTTTACATTTAAGCTTAGCATCTTTTCCTGAATCGTTAACTATTCTTCCCATGCAATAAAAACTGAATAGAACTGCTTGAGATTTGTCAATTGATTTCTTATTATATGTCAATATCCACCTCAATATCGCTCCCTAATTTTGTAGTTCAATTAATTCTTAAATAAATGAAGACATACTCTGATAAAATTAAAAAATGGGCTTTAACAGCTATACTAATTTTCACAACGCAAATTAGCATGCATGCACAACAATCAAAACTGATTCAGGATAAAAACAGCACACCGCTTGTGTTGTGCATAAAATTTAAAACAAGTCCGGAAAATGCCGAAGCATTTAAAAATGTATTGATTAAACTTTTCGACACCATTAGCAATGAACAGAATTTTGTAGCCGCAGATTTGCATCAGGCTGTGGGTAAACCCGAAGAATTTCTTGTTTATGAAACATGGAACGATACTGTATCTCATTTTATCAATGTCCAGATGAAAAAAACATATGCTGTCGAGTTTGAGAAAGTTTTAAAGCAAATGAATGTTGAGCGTTTTCCCGAGGCTTATACTTCTTTTGGACACTGGACTAAAAAATAATTAGCGGAATTTTTTTCGCAGTTTACCGTAATCGCAAAATGCAAATTCAAAATTGAACCTACTTAAATTAGACAAAAATGAGTAATAAAACAGCTAAAGAACTGCTTGTCGGTTATCTTGAAAATATTGGCAATCCAGATACAGTAATAGAATTATTTGCAGATGATGCTGCTATCGAACTTCCCTATCTTAAAAGTCTGGGGATGCCATGGCAAATGAAGGGCAAAGAGGTCATATTAGAATTTCTTCAAAATCTTCCCACTATGTTTCCTGGTTTTAAATTTGAAAATGTTCAAATTCTTATTGATACACCAGATCAGGTATTTGGAGAATATAACGTTCATTGTACTAATGGAAAAACCGGACTTCCATACGATCAGTCTTATATGGGCAGACTGGTGGCCGATAACGGAAAAATTAAACTACTTCGCGAAGCTTTGAACATGGCCGAGGTTACTAAAAGTTTCTTCCCTGAAGCGACAGCTTATCTGCCTTTTGAATAATAAATTATACTTTTTATTTAATCAGTTTAAATTTCTAATGTAAAAACAAAAAGCAAATTTTTAAAACTAACATGGATTTTAAGCAGCTATCAAAAATCATTATCATTTTAACTTAAAAATACATTACAATGGATAATAAATTATTTTCTGAATACAAATTAGGAGACCTTACTTTAAAGAATCGAATAGTAATGGCACCAATGACAAGAGGCCGTGCCACCAATCCCGAACTTTTGGCCAACGATCTAATGGCTACTTATTATAAACAACGCGCATCAGCAGGTTTAATTATTACAGAAGGATGTTGGGTAAGCCCGGATGCTATCGGATATATAAATGTACCCGGTATTTACACTGATAACCAAACCAAAGCATGGAGTCATGTTGTTGATGCGGTACATGATGCAGGAGGTAAAATATTTCTTCAGATTTCGCATGTGGGTTCCGTTAGTCATCCGGATCATTTGAACGGGAAACTGCCTCTTGGACCTTCTGCTATTAATCCGAATGAACAAACATTTACTCCTGAAGGATTTAAAGATACTCTTTTACCACGCGAAATGACAGTTGAGGATATTAAAGGTATTATTGAAGATTTTCGCACCGCAAGCCTTAATGCAAAAAAGGCCGGTTTTGATGGAGTAGAAATTCACGGAGCTCATGTGTATCTTTTTCCTCAATTTTTGAGTTCAGAGACCAATCAGCGAACAGATTCTTATGGAGGTTCTGCAGAAAACAGAAGCCGTTTTGTAATCGAACTTCTGGAAGCTGTAACCAGCGTTTGGGGAAAGGGAAGGGTAGGATTGAAAATTAGTCCTGCAACAAGTTCCGGAACGTTAAAACCTAATGCGGATACGGAGCCTACTTTCCGTTATTTAGCCCAGGCGCTAAATCAATTTGATCTGGCTTATCTTCATGTTTTGAGACCTGTGGAGCCGGTTGTTGGTACTCCGGCAGAAGCATTTCAGGATGTAGCTTCTTATTTTCGACCATTATATAATGGTACTCTTATGATTGGCCGCGGACTTGATTCTGAAAAAGGAGAAGCACTTTTACGCTCAAACAATGCTGATCTTCTTGCGTTTGGTTTGCCGTTTATTGCTAACCCTGATTTAGTAGAAAGATATCGTACAGGAGCTGCACTGTCTCTTCCTAATATGGATCTTCTTTACACGGGTGGGGCTGAAGGTTATACGGATTACGAGACATTCAAGGAAAATTAAGTAGTATTATATTTTTAAAAACTAAGTAAAACTCTTAAACTATTTAAGAGTTTTTTTATTTAGGAAAGTTAAGTGGCATTTATCGTTGCCCGTTTCTACAAAAAAATAAGATTAGGAAAAATGGTTAACATATCAGGAATATATGCCAAACATTTAATTGTGTAGGATTTGCAACTTTGTATCGTCAAAAATGACAATTAGAATTTAAAAAATGAAAGATATGAAAATGTTTAAATTTAAATCGTTAAAAAACTTATTTGTGCTTGCAGTCTTGGCTTTAAGTTCCGCTATTGCTCAAACTACATTTGCACAGGAACAAATCAGTAAAAACGTTGTTTTGGTGCATGGCGCTTTTGCGGATGGATCAGGTTACAAAAAGGTTTATGAAATACTAACCGATAAAGGTTATAATGTACGAATAGTACAACTTCCGTTAACAGGACTTGCTGACGATGTTGCAGCGGTAAAAAGAGTTTTAGACAAGTTAGAAGGGCCAACAGTATTAGCCGGACATTCCTGGGCAGGAGCTGTAATAGCCGAGGCAGGAACAGATCCTAAGGTAGAGAGTTTGGTTTTTATCGCAGCTTTTGTTCCGGACGCGGGAGAGACGGTAGCATAATGGGCTTCGACTTATCCTGCAACTCCTGAAAATGGAATTACAGGTCCGGACCAATATGGCTATTTGTTTTACAGCAAAGCTAAATACCATGTAGGTTTTGCAGCAGATATCAGTAAAAAAGAAAGTGATTTTATGGAGGCTTCGCAGGTTCCTATAGTGGCAGCTTCATTCGGAACAAAACTTTCAAATGCAGCATGGAAAAACAAACCCAGTTTTGCTATTGTAACGCTGGAGGATAAAAATATTCATCCTGATCTGCAACGTAAAATGTATAAGCGTGCAAATGCGACAGTAATTGAGATTAAATCGAGTCATGTGGTTTATATATCGCATGCTGCAGAAGTAGCTGATTTAATTGTAAAAGCATCAAATACAAAAAAAATAAGATTGTGAATGATTTCAGGATTTACTGCTGAGAAGCAAGATTTTTTTAGTGATATATTACTTAAAAACTAAGATTCATGTTATAAGTAATTCAAATTACATCCATATTTTTATCAGTAAATCCATTTGGTAATTGTTTTATCTTTACGCTTTAATTAACCTGTATTTTAATTAAGATTTATATGTTTGAGATTTTTGCTCAATACTTGCAAAGTAAAATAGAACTCAGCGATCAGGAACTCAAAATGATCGAGGAGGTTTGCGTGGTACGAAAACTCAGAAGAAATCAGTACCTGTTGCAAGAGGGAGATATTTGGCGTTTTAATGCCTTTATAACCAAAGGATGTCTGAGGACTTATAGCGTAGACGATCGGTCAATGGAGCATGTTCTGAACTTTGCGATTGAAAATTATTGGATAGGTGACAGGGAAAGTCTTCTAAATGGCACGCCATCCCGCTTTAATATTGATGCCATAGAAGATAGTACTTTGTTATTAATCAGCAAGGAAAATTTTGCAGGACTTATGAAAAGCATACCTCAATTTCAGGATCTGGTTAATTTAATAATTGAGCGAAGTTTTGTGGCAATCCAGGATCGTATCAATAACAGTATCAGTCTTAATGCAGAAGAAAAGTATGTTAGATTTATAGAAAAACAGCCGCAGATTGCGTTAAGGGTTCCACAGCACATGATTGCCTCCTATTTAGGAATGACACCCGAAACGCTAAGCAGAATAAGAAAACAGAGTTCGAAAAAATAATACGGAAATATAATTCCATCCATCAGGCACTTGATATATATCAAGTGCTTTTTTATTTTATATCAATTGTTTACGGCGTTATTCAAATTATTTTTGTGTACTGCTAATTTTAAAAATTTCACTAATATAATAATTGATGGAAACGACAAAAATATCTGAGGGGAATATGGAAAGGAGCATTATTTATCAGGCATGGCTCTTACAGAACAGGAAGATTAGCGATCTTGTTCATAAATTTAATGATGAGGACTTAAAAAAGGATGTTGCTTTTGGCAGAAACAGTGGACTTTATCTTTTAGGGCATTTAATTGCCAGTAATGATCTCTTGCTGCCTCTTTTTGGTTTTGGAGAAAAAATGTACCCCGAGTATGAGAAAATTTTCTTGTGCTGTCCTGACAAATGCGCTCAAAATTTTCCAGCTGTCAAAGAGGTAAAATCGCATTGGTTTGCTTTAAATGAACACCTGAATCTGAAATTTGCCTCGATAAATGAAAAGCAATGGATTATTGAGAACGATAAATCGTATCACCAATTTAAAACTATGCTAAGTATTGTGAATCATCAGTGTTATCATCTGGGACAGCTTGCTTTTCTATTGTAATAATATATACGTAAATCATGAAGCCTTGATATTTTATCAGGGCTTTTATTTTTATGCAATGTTTAGATTTGAAGTACTAGCTTGAGTAGAAGCTGGCTTTTTTATTCCATAACATTTTTGAGTAATATGTAAATAATAATGCTAAATTTATAGCTTTAAATTACCCCTTTAAATCCTGCTAATTTTAAGTTGATTACTAATTCTTAAATTTATAAAAATGAAGGTAACTTATTTTGGGAATTCCTGTTTTTTAGTGAATGCCGGCGGAAAGAACATTTTATTTGATCCTTTTATTACTCCAAATGAATTAGCAAAAAACATTGATGTAGTCAGAATAGCCAAAAATACAGGCGCTATGGTACTTGGAAATTTTGAAATTTATAACTGGCTCCTGAAAAGCGGTATTGAAAATTCTTTTCCTATAAATCCCGGAGGTAAAAAAGAGTTGGATTTTGGTTCTGTTAAGTGTGTTGTTGCACAGCATTCCAGCAGTTTTAGCGATGGAAGTTACGGAGGGATTGCCTGTGGTTTTGTCCTTACTACGCCAGATGGAAACTTTTATTACAGCGGCGATACAGCACTAACAAACGATATGGCAATTATTCCTAAATTTACAAAACTTGATTTTGCTGTTTTTCCTATTGGTGACGGACTGACTATGGGTGTGGAAGAAGCTGTTGAAGCTTCTAAACTTGTTGGGGTTAATAAAATATTAGGCGTTCATTATGATACTTTCGGTTTTATTGTAATGGATCATCATAAAGCAACTCAAAGTTTTAATGATGCAGGATTACAACTCTATTTACCGGCAATTGGAAGCACCATAGCATTATAATTTTATTTAATTTTACTTTGAAATCTAATATATGCAGACATGATTTATAGTGGAGACAGCAAAGAGTTACTAATTCTCGATGAATTGAATAACATAAATAAGGATATACTGTATAAAAGCGGTGATACCGATATGACCTTACTTTGGAACAAAGGAGAGGAAATGAAAATTATGATTGATAAAGTTGAATATAATTTAAACAGGAACGATGTTGTTTTTCTGACTGAATATCACAAAATTGACAGCTTAGATTTAGATTCGGTTCGATTTCTCCGTTGGAATCAATCTTTTTTTTGTCCCATTAATCATGATAACGAAGTCGGCAGCAAAGGGCTCCTTTTTTTTGGTGCGACAGGTGTACCGATTGTAAATATTATAGAAAATGAAATTAAATTCCTTGAAAATTATTGGGAAAACTTTTCAAATGAGATGTCTGCAAAAGACAACCTTCAGAAAGACATGCTGCAGTCTATATTAAAGCAGATTTTGATTTTTTGTGCCAGAAGTTTAAAGAAGTCTGCGAATTACGACCGGTTAGAAAAAAGCCAGGTAGATATTATTCGGGAATTTAACTTTTTAGTTGAGGGGCATTTCTCAAAGCATCACGATGTCGCCTTTTATGCTTCTAAGTTAAATAAGTCTCCTAAGACGCTCTCCAATCTTTTTGCACTGGCTTCCAATCGTCCTCCCATAAGTATCATTCACGACAGGATTATGCTACATGCCAGAAGACAAATCAACTATACCAATTTATCCATAAAGGAAATTGCCTACGATTTAGGTTATGAAGACATTCAAACTTTTAGTCGGTTTTTTAAAAACAAAGAGGGTGTTTCACCTATTCAATATCGCGAAAAATTAAAGTTAAATTAGCCAACATCAAACTAATTATAAAAGTGCTCCACTCAGGGCACTTTTTTTTTGTCTCTATTTTTATCTGACTTGGATACTACTTTTTGTGATTTTATTAGTTCAAAAGACATTCTAAACCCGGTCTATATCTTATTTTCTTGTTATTTCCGCTATTTGGGAAAAAAGGTTAACTCATCGGGAAAATGTGACTAACTCCTGCCACTATAAGTATTGCAACTTTGTACTGTCAATAACGACAATCAAAACTATTATAAATTTAATAATTAATATCATGGCACGATTAACAGCTTTAGACCCAGATCAAACAAATGGGAAATCAAAAGAATTATTTACTGCAATAAAAGGTAAAATGGGTATGGTTCCCAATATGATGAGAACGATGGGAAATTCACCGGCGGTACTAAACGGGTACCTTGGATTGAGTACCGCACTTAACAGTTCATCACTTACACCAAAAACAAGAGAACTAATTTCTTTAATGATTGCAAATGAAAATGGATGTGACTATTGTAATTCGGCACACAGTTTCATTGGAGGAAAAATAGGAATTGATGCTGATGCTCTGACTCAGGCAAGAATTGGAGTTTCATCAGATGAAAAAACAAACGCAGCTTTAGAATTTGCGAAAGCAGTACTTGATACGAAAGGAAATGTATCTGATGAAGCAATAGCAAAATTTAAAAGCGCGGGTTATGAAGAAGAGCAGATTGCAGAAATAGTGGCTGCTGTTTCATTGAGCATTTTTACAAATTACTTTAACAATACTGCCAAAACAGATATTGATTTTCCAAAACTGGAACCAATTCACCAAAACTAATAATAAACCAAAAAAATAATTATGAAAACAACTTACCACACAAGAAAAATCAACGGAGTTGAAATTTTTTACCGCGAAGCAGGAGATAAAAAAAAACCGACTTTAGTATTACTGCACGGTTACCCAACATCTTCTCACATGTTTAGAAATCTGATTGTAGATTTATCAGACAAATATCATCTGATTGCACCGGATTATCCCGGATACGGAAGAAGCGAGCAGCCGCCAATGAAAGACTTTGATTATACTTTTGAAAATATGTCGAATATAGTAACTACGCTTTTGAGTGAGCTTGACATACAAAAATACAGTCTTTATTTAATGGATTACGGAGCACCAATCGGGTTTAGAATTGCAAGTGCAAGCCCGGAGAAAATAGATACTTTAATAATTCAAAATGGCTGTGCTTACGATGAAGGTCTGGAAACATTTTGGGATCCTATTAAGGCCTACTGGAAAAACATCGATGATAAAGAGGCCGAGGCTACGCTTAAAACTTTTCATTCTCCTGACGGATTAAAATGGCAATATACGCATAGCGTACCTGATGAAAGTGCCATATCTCCTGATAACTGGGAGATCGATTTAAGACATTTGGAACGTCCTGAAAACGGAGCGATTCAGCTTGCTATGTTTTATGATTATCAGACCAATGTGGTATTGTATCCAAAATGGCAGCAATATTTTAGAGATCATCAGCCTGAAACTCTGGTCGTATATGGTAAAGATGATTATATTTTTCCCGGCGTAGGAGCAGAGGCTTTCAAAAAAGACCTAAAAAATCTGGAATTTCATTTATTCCCAACCGGTCACTTTGCTTTGGAGAGTTACGGAAAAGAAATCGGAGAACTGATCAGTGATTTCCTTGACAGAAAAGTAAACAAATAAGCATAAAATTCATTCTGCAATACTCATGAGAATATTGCAGAATGAAATTATCATAAGAAACCCGGAAATCATTAAATCAAGAATCATGGAAAAAAAATATCCTTTACCGCCTTTTACCCTTGAAACAGCAAAAGAAAAAATTCAGCTTGCAGAAGATGCCTGGAATAGTATGGATCCTGAACGAGTTTCAGAAGCTTACACCAAAGACAGTGAATGGCGTAACAGAACTGAATTTGTAAATGGCACGGAAGAAATTATAGCACTTCTGACCCGAAAATGGCAAAAGGAAAAAAATTACAAATTAAAAAAAGAATACTGGGCACATCATGAAAACAGAATCGCGGTGCGTTTTGAATATGAATATGAGTCAGCAGATGGCAAATGGTTCAGAGCTTACGGCAATGAAAATTGGGAATATGATGACAACGGCCTAATGCAAAAAAGATATGCCAGTATCAACGATCTCGAAATTCAGGAAAAAGACAGAAAGTTTAAATAATAAGAATAAATCTCAAATTGTAAACCCTTTAAAAGTATTTATCATGACAACAGCTATAAATTATAACCAGGAAGACATTGATTATAATGTTTACTACCAATATGTTACTGTAGAAGGAATCCAGATTGGATATAGAGAGGCAGGTTTGTCAAATCAAAATGTACTGTTTTTGCTTCATGGTTATCCAAGTTCGTCTGTCATGTTCAAAATGATTATTCCCGTTTTGGCGAAGCATTTCAGAGTTATTGCCGTAGACTTGCCGGCCTTTGGATTCAGCGATATTCCGAGTGAGGACGATTTTGATTATACTTTTAAAAATTATGGTGAATTAATCTCGGCCTTTATGCTACAAATGGAAATTAGCAAAGCAAGTTTTTATCTTTTTGATTATGGCGCTCCTATATTGATGCACAGCATTGTTAAAAATCCGGATAGGGTTGAGATGCTGATTTTTCAGAATGGAAACATTTACACAGAAGGAGTTGGAGATAAATTAAAGGAAATAAAAAAATTGTATGATGACAATACCAATGAAAGTGCTTTACAATTAAATAAATTTTTTGAATTGGATTATACCAAATGGGAATATCTGAATGGTGTTACAAATAAAAACAGGATTATGCCCGAAACGTATCTTTTAGATCAATTTCTATTGGAGAGAGAAGGCGTAAAGAACATTCAAATCAATTTGAAAAGGGATTACAGAACCAATATTGAACTGTATCCGCTTTGGCAGGAGACACTTAAAAAAATCCAGCCCCCTACTTTAATAGCATGGGGAGAAAATGATGAATTTTTCAAAAGAGAAGGCGCAGAACTGCTGCATAGGGATATACCTAATTCCAAGCTGATTTTTTATCCTACCGGACATTTTGCGCTTGAAGAATTTGGATTAGAAATAGCCAATGAAATCATCGCATTCTGGCAATTAAATTTTAAAGATTAAATCATGGAACAATATGCTTTTGAGATTCTGCTATTCTTTGCCGCATTGGCCGGAAGCGTGCTCAACGCCGTTGCAGGCGGAGGAGGGTTTATCGCTTTTCCGAGTCTTGTTTTTGCAGGGGCTTCTCCCGTAAATGCAAATGCAATTAGTACAGTAGCACTCTGGCCGGGCAATATCGCAAGTGCAAAAGCATTTCAGAACGATATAAAAGCTTCCAAAAGAACCTTGATTTACCTCCTTTCAATATCCGGATTGGGAGGATTTTTGGGAGCTATGCTTTTAATTTTTGCTTCCTCTAAAGCTTTTGAATTTTTAGTACCTTACTTTCTTTTGTTTTCATGGCTGCTGTTTTCTTTCAGTTCGAAAATTTTGGCGTATTTTAATTCCAGGAAAGAGGCTCAGAAAAGTTTTAACTACGATCATAAAAAATTGGTTCCACTTTTAATATTGGGTATTTACGGAGGTTATTTTGGCGCAGGCCTGGGAATGATGGTTTTGACCGTATTTACTTTCTACGGAATGAAAAACCTAAATGAAATGAACGGATTAAAAGTACTAATGGTCGCAGTAAACAATGGTGTCGCAGCGTTTACACTTTTATTCTCGGGACTTATAGACTGGCATTTTACCCTAATTATGATTGCAGGAGCGCTTATCGGCGGCTATTATGGGGCTTCGGTAACACGAAAAATAAATCAGGACATACTAAAAAAAATAATAATCGTAATAGGGGGAGTAATAACCCTTTATTTCTTTATCGTTAAATAATTTAAAAAATAAATAAGATGAAAAAAATTGCAATTAATGGTTTCGGCAGAATTGGGAGAGCGTCTTTAAAAGTAATATTGGAATCTCCGGATCTGGAACTGGTAGGAATTAACGATCTGATGAGTATTGAAAATGCTGTTTACCTTTTAAAATATGACAGTATCTACGGTAAGTACGATAAAAAAGTAACTTTTGAGGGTAATAATATTGTAATAGATGACCGCAAAATAAGATATACCTCGATAAAAGATCCTTTGGAACTGCCCTGGAAAGAACTGTGGGTGGATGCAGTTATTGAAAGTACAGGTTTGTTTACCAATAAAACGGATGCTGAAAAGCATATTACAGCGGGAGCTAAATTTGTTGTAATTTCAGGTCCTACTAAGGATACCCCGACAATAGTACATGGGGTCAATACAGCGGAAGGTAAAGTTTCCATTTTCTCCTGCGCCAGCTGTACCACTAACAATATTAGTCCGCTAATAGAGATTTTAGGGCGCCGAATAGGAATAAAGAAAGCTATTTTAAATACCATACATGCCTATACTGCTTCTCAGACTTTAGTGGATGCTCCTTCTAAAAGAGAACCAAGAATGGGAAGAACTGCAGGTATAAACCTGGCTCCGGCAGCTACAGGCGCTGCAATTGCTACAACCAAAGCGCTGCCCGAATATGCCGGCAAATTTGACGGTGTAGCGGTAAGGGTTCCGGTTCCGGTGGGATCTATCTCTGACATTACTTTTGTGACAGAAAGAAATACGACAGCCGAGGAGATCAACGCTATATTGTCGGAAGAAGCTTTAACAGAGCGCTATGTGAAAGTGGTAGCGGTTACAGATGAACCACTGGTATCAACTGATATTATTAAAAGCCCGTATGCAGCAACAGTTGATCTGGAAATGACAAGAGTGGTAGATGGGGATCTGGTAAAAGTTATGGCATGGTATGATAATGAGTGGGGATTTACCAACCAAATGATCAGACAGATTCAGGAATTATAAAATAAGTATTTCAATCCTAAAAAATGATGCTGAGGCATCATTTTTTAGGATTTGCCATGCATTACAATTTGCCTGTACTATAAAATTCTAACAACTTAAATCTTTACTTATGAATTATGCACAATTAGCTTTTACAGATGCTGTTAAAGACCTGCAGGAAAAACAGGGAAGCAGAAATGGTTATGACAGAATGGAAAGAATGTCAGTGGTTGACGGACTTACCGATAATGAAATTTATTTTATAGAGGATCGTGACAGTTTTTATATGGCAAGTTTCGGAGAGAATGAATATCCCTATATACAACATCGCGGAGGACCTAAGGGCTTTGTAAAAGTCATTGATAATAAAACCATTGGAATTGTCGATTTTGTGGGAAATAAGCAATATATATCCACCGGAAATATCGCCACCAATAATAATGTGGCTATCATTATGATTTCCTATCCGCATCGTGCCAGGTTAAAACTGTATGCAAAGTCAAAAATTGTAGAATTGGAGGAGGATCAGAAATTATATGATTTGCTAAAACCTGAAGACTATAAGTTCCGTCCCGAGAGAATGATGGTTTTTGATATTCAGGCATTCGACTGGAACTGTCCACAGCATATAACGCCGCGTTATACGACCCAGGAGATCGATGAGGCTTTAATGCCCCAGAAAGAATATATTGTAAGCTTGGAGAATAAAGTAAAAGTACTGGAAGAAAAACTGGGAATTAAAGAAGAGTAAGGATATGAGTATTGACATTTTAGCATTCGGAGCACATCCTGATGATGTCGAATGCGCGGCTGCAGGAGTTATTTTAAAAACCATAAGCAATGCAGGAAAAGTTGTTATTGCTGATTTAACCAAGGGAGAGCTCGGCAGCTTTGGTGATGAGCACTCCAGAAACAAGGAAGCTGCAGAGTCATCGAAAAAGCTTGGCCTATTTGCAAGGGAGCAGTTAAACCTTATGGACGGGAATATAGAAAACACCCATGAAAACCGGTTGAAAGTAATTCAGCTTATCCGAAAATATCAGCCTAAAATTATTTTAGCAAATGCTGTTTTTGATCGTCACAGTGATCATAAAAAAGCAGCTGATCTTATCAGCGAAGCTTCATTTTTATCCGGATTAAGGAAAATAGAAACTTATAATGACGGACAGTTACAGTATAAATGGAGACCGCGGGCTGTTTATCATTATATACAGGATTATTTTATTAAGCCGGATGTTGTAGTTGATATCAGTGATTTTTTTAATCAAAAAACAGAAGTGATTAAAACTTATGATTCCCAGTTTGTTTCTGCAGCAGATCCAAGTGCTGTAGGAATACTAAATCTCTTGAAGCAAATTGAAAGCACCAATCAGATTTTTGGCCGTGCAATAGGGGTAAAGTATGCAGAAGGCTTTACATGCGAGCGATATATAGGGACAGAAAATTTGTTGGATCTTATATAACCAAGGCAACTTTACATCTATGAATTTAAATTTACATCTGAAATTAGAATGTATTATGTTTTTACGATAAATCTTTAGAAAGATGTCTTACTTTAAAGTGTTTATCCTTAGTGGGGAGTACAAAGTTCCATATTTTCAGTAGCTTATGCTAGACCAATTTTCCCGAAGGCTTAAATTTTTTCCTTAATTTATACAAGCAAAAAAAAAAAAAAAGGATCCACAGAATATTTTCTGTAGATCCTTACTATTTTCAGCTATTGCCTGCTCAAGAAAACTCCAGTGTTTATGAGCGTGCGGTTATCAATTTAGCTTTTTTATTTTTAAGATAAAGGGCTGCCGACTCGCTCATCGTAATTATGGAAGCCCCCATGATCACTACATCTTTTAAAACAAGACGTCCTCTTCCGGATAAAAAGGGAAATCCATACTGCTGATCCGTCAAATGAGGTACCCAGCTCTCGGGAGTTGTAATCAGAAATGACAGTGTTCCAAGTGTAAGTATGAATATAAGGATGCTTCCAAACATGCTCTCAAGAGGTGCCCAGCGGTGAATGCCTACAAGAACACTAAGACCAATTAATAATATCCCCAATTCATTTGCAAAACCATAGGTATTGTTGTCGATATTCCACTGGCGGTTTTCAGGAATCAATTCACCTTCCTTATTTACATGATCTTTATATTCCTGCGGGTTATTGTATAAAGCGGACATAAAAGGGCTGTTGGCCACAAAGGGTACAATTCCGTCCGCTTCGTACGGAACAAATTTAAGAGCGCCGATCCAAAGGAAAATAATCACTATTCCGGCTCGAATGACTGATTTTCCAGCTTTGTCGAGATTTGCTATTGTAGTTAAAAAGGTATTTTTCATTGCTTTGTTTTTTAAATTATGTTTTGATAATTAACACTACAAAGCTACGGTGCGTGGGGTTCTGCTGAAATGGATAAATAATGCTTTTAGATAGACAAATCTGCCACTATAGAGATCCCTGTGGTATTCCTGAAGGTCTGCGGAGAAATTTTAGTCATCTTTTTAAATACTCTGCTGAAATAATATTCATCCTGAAACTTAAGTGCAAAGGCAATTTCCTTTATGCTTAGTCTTGTGAGATGCAGCTGTTTTTTTGCCTCAAGGATTAACCTTTCCTGAATCAGCTGAGAAGGAGTTTTATTAAAACGTCTGGTACATTGTTTAGTAAAATTATTTGGCGTCATTGCCAGCAGTGAAGCATAGTCGCTGGGTTTGTGAAGGGTAAGAAAGTTTTCTTCAAGAAGCTGTTTGAATAAATCCATTTTTTCATCCTTGAATACTTTTTGTTTTTCAATACTTTTTATTTTTATGCTGCTGGATTTGGCAAGGAAAAGCTGAAGGTAAGCCCTTAGTACGATATCTGATGGATCCGGCTGTTTGAACTCATCATTGATCTGACGGATTAACTGCAGATAGGAGTCAAGTTCTCCTTGCGATAGTTTCAGAGAAGGTTCTATATAAATGTTATTAAAAAGCAGTCCATTGCAGGCTACTTCATTTCTATGATATTCGATACAGTAAAAATCGCTGTGAAATTGCAGCATAACATATTTTACAGGTTTGGTTTCTTTAATGTAAATGGACTGCTGAGGTGTCGAAAAAAGTATAACAGGAGAAGTAAAAGGAAAAGAGGCAAAGTCTGCATGAAATATACCTTCACCTTCTGTAATGAGAATGACTGTGTACTCGGCAAATTGCGCAGGTGAAGCTAATGTATTATCTTCAGGGTGGTAGAGCCCTAAAAGTACATTTCCGGTATCTGAAAATACTTTGTTCATACGCTGGGAATTATTTTTATTACTGATGTAAAAATAAACAGTTTAATTTATGAATTTTAATTTTCAGTTCCTTTTTACCGAAAGGCAGCAGCAATTTTATCCGTCCTGATATAAAAGGGATAAAATATCAAAGCTACAGCATTTACTGCTACAGCTCTTAAAACATTAAGCTTAATAACTAATTTGTTTTTAGTGACCAATAATAGTATCAGTCTGGAAAATATTTATCTTATTTCCATCTACATCCTGGATCATAGTACAAAGCATTTTATCGCCGGCGATATAAAGTTCACGCCAAACAAATGTCACTCCTTTTTCTTCAAGTTCTTGTGAAGCCACTACAAGGTCATCTACCTGCAGCACAATAGATTTATTCCCGATTGGAGTCAGATGATGTGGTGCTTCTGCAAAAAGCTCTTCAATTCGTTTTGCATTTGGCACCTGCAAAAGTTCAAGACGAAGTTCTCCGGCTTTTATAATTGCAGTTTCTGCAGATCCGGCAGGAATAGTAAAAGTGACCCGGCTTACAAGCTCAAAACCGAAAATAGATTTGTACCACGCGATAGACTGATCTAAGTCGGCAACGGTAAAAGCAACATTGTAAAGAGAAAAAGAGGCCAGACCATTTTTATTTAGTGAAGTAGTTTCCATGTTTGAAAAAAAAATTAAAATTGTTATTTAAAGTGCAAATTTCCGGCAAAAGATCTTTTTACTGATTGACATTTGATAGGAAAAGAATTGATTTATATCAAGATTCATACACAAAAACAGCTTCATCACCTACAGCTGCTGGTCTATATTCGTCCTCTTTTTTGGATCCTACTGTATAACGAGCTTGTATATTTTTGAGTTTTTATCTGGAAACACATACTTTTCAGGCAAATTCAGTTTATTAGTCTGTTGGAAGCCGTTTTTCTCATAAAACCGGTGTGATGCAGCTGCAATTCCAGGGGTATCAAGCCAAATCACCTTCAGGTCAATACGTACTGAAAAAGCAATCAATGCATCAAAAAGCACCTGCGCAATCTTCAGTTCAGTACCTCTGTAATCTTGTCGTACAAACATTTTGCGCAGTACTCCGTTATGATTGTCGAGATTTTGAAGTCCTATTGTACCCACAATTTCCCCGTTGATCCTGGCTGTCCAAAAATTCCCTTTGTGATAAAATTTTGCTGTATCAATAAGGTCAGGCTGATCTGATTCTGTAAATCCCAGATTAAATTCACCGTTTTGTATATTGATTACAAATTCGCGTACCAGACTCTGGTCAACCGCCTTAAATTCTATAATTTCAACCATCTATTTACTGTAATTTTTATGAGTTTTCTAATTCTTTTGTATTGGTCTGAAATAACGAAGTTATAAAAAATTAAGAGGATGTATCTTTATCGATTTCATTCGTATTTATAATTTGAACGCTGAAGAAGTCCTTATTTCCGTGATACTTCTCAAGTGTTTAAAGATATCCTATAAGCATATCTTTATTAAATTAGAGCAAAAATCAATTGCATTTTAAAATATACTATTCCATCTGATCCCAAAGAAATTAACGCCAGAGCTTAAGAGATGTTTTATTTATTAAGAGGTACACAGTTCCCAAAAGTGCAGCTGCGGTTATTCCTGTGCTAAGTGCGAAATAAACATGAGAATAAGAAGGCAGAACCATCGGAAGCATTGCCATCGCATACACAGGAGGCATTTTCATTTTCAAATAATGCAGCATAATGGATACCGCAATCAAATTTACAAAGGCAGCGAGCAGAAAATTGTCTAAAAAATAAAAGCTCTGCGCTCCAATAAAAGCGGCCAGCATCAAAGCGGCAACCTGTTTGTACAACATCGTAAAACTGTACATCTTCTTGTCGATCAATTCGTAACCCATTACAATTACAGGAGGAAGCGCAGCTATCTGCATAGTACCTAAGACAGAGCAGATTATTACCCATACTATCAAAACAGCCAGAAATACCAAAATTGCAAGAATCGATTTTGGTTCCTCCACGGCAGCAGCCCCGGAAACTTCAGGCTTAAAAAATACAGCTGCAAGAATTGCGAGCAATCCCATAGCAAGAACTATGGAAATTAGAAAGATATAAGAATTACAATTTGTCACGATTGGAAGTATTCCCGTTGCGAGTGCAGGTGCCAGATTGCTTTTAATTGAGTACAGAACGGCCAGTATCACTATCATAATCACTACAATTTTGGCAGCCATATTAATCTCTAACTGATTAATAAAAAAACCAATAAATGCCGTGATAGAGGGAAGCAGAAACAAGTGCAGGGGCTTGGCAGTCCATGTGTTTTTTTTGTATATGAAACATCCGATTGACAAGGCAGCCAGTTCCGGCAAAATAATTTCCTTATCCTTAAAGTGGAATGCCGCTGCAGTCATCAGCAATATAAGTCCGTATGCTATAGTATAAAATTTAATTTGATATTGTGAGGTAGTCAATAGGGTATCGTTATAAAAAGTTTTCATTTGATTATTTATTTAAATACAACACAAATTTCCAACATAAAAAAGATGTTTGAAATGGATTTTTCGGGTTATTTAATGGACTATTTATTCCTGTTTTTAATTTACTCTTTATCTGGAAACTAGGTAAAGAAATTGATCAATTATTAGTTTTTAACAACAGCCAGAATATTTTTTTAAAGAATTTGCAACGGATTAATAAAGTTTCGAACCAAAAGTTCTTAGAGCCTTATTTTGCTGGTTTTCCATTTTTAAAAATACTACTGCGCCATGATTTTTCCAGAATTTATAAAGGAAAGATTTGAAATAAAATCAACGAAACCTAGCTCAACGGCAGTGGAAGATTTTCGTAATAATGAAATGATAAACCATTTTGTAAATGAGATTTCATTATTTGCCTTTGAACAGCAATTGAAACAATTTAGGATAATATAGAGACTTTATTTCTGTGGCATTCTAGGTGTTTGAATCCTGTTAGGTTATCACACACTAAATTTTAAATTGGTCTTATTTTTCATGAAAATACGTATTCTTTTGCAGTTTGCTTTTTTATTTTAGTGTGATTATAAAAAAAGAATAAAAGAAAAACGAGCAAACTTACTTATTTATATGGGGTATATGAAAAAATGGCGCCAATTGGCGCCATTTGGCAGTGGTGACCTGTAAAGGACAGATTTCGCACCATTTTATGGAAGATTTGAAGAGATTGTCTTACTACAAGTAGGAGCTGTCTTTTAATGGCACTAGAAATTTGGTTTGGATGTCCTGTTGGGGATTGAAGCAAAAATGTGTTTAATTTTATATATGATTTTACCATAAAATGTAATCTTATAATTTTACTAAAAGTAGAAAGAGACAGCCTTAACTTTTTGTGTCAAAAAAGTTTCCACTCCAAAAAGGGATGCGACAGGTATTTTCTTAATTTTAAACCGTACGATATTGACCCAAATACGCTCTTCAGGCACTTAAAGAATCGATACATATTTCAAATGAAAAGATCAAAATAGGACTCTTTAGAACCATTAGAAAATGTGAAATCTCGAAAAAATATAGGGCAAATGATTATTAATAAGCACAGTACCACTTATAATTTTATAGGGAATTAGTAATAATTATGTTATTTTTTGTGAAGAAAGGCCGAGTCGGTTTTATTTTTTGTAAATTAAAAATCTAACAAATAATATTATGACGACAAAATTACGAATTTCACTTATCAATATTCATGGGCTTTTAAAAGGTTCAGGACTTGAGATTGGTCGAGATGCTGATAATGGAGGACAAACTAAATATGTTTATGAACTGGCTGAATTTTTATCACAACATGATGACGTCGAACATGTAGATTTATTTACAAGACTAATTGACGATAAAAATCTTTCTCCAGAATACGCAGTACCTATTGAAGCAGTTAATAAAAAATTAGACATACGAAGAATTCCTTTTTTAGGGAAAAAATATAAATCAAAAGAGGAATTATGGGAAGGGCTTGATACTTTTGTTAGTGGAGTGGTGCAGCACATTAAAATCCATGATATATTTCCAAACTGGATTCATTCCCATTATGGTGATGCCGGATACGCAGCAAGTGAATTATCTGCAATATTAAATATTCCATTTGCTCATACGGGACATTCTCTGGGTTTTTATAAAAAGAAAAAATTGTTGGAAAGCGGAGGCAGTGAAGAAGAACTTGAAAAGAAATTCAAGTTTAAACAAAGGATAGACGCTGAGGAAAAAACACTTGAATTGTCTGAATTTATAGTTACTTCTACAGAGCAGGAAATTGAAACTTATAAACCCTATAAAAATTTTGCGTTAGCCAAATATCATGCTATTTCACCGGGAATAGATACCAGTAAATTTGTTCCTTATTATCATAGAGAACAGGATGCTGACAAACAAATGGAAGAGGAGCAAAGAAAATATTGGGTTGCCGAAACCATCTCTAAGTTTCTTACTAATCCGCACAAACCTTTTATTCTGGCTCTTTCAAGGCCTGATCGTCATAAAAACCTTCATACACTAATTGAGGTTTATGGTAAAGATAAAGAACTTCAAAGTATTGCCAATTTGGTTATTTATGCCGGAATTCGAAAAGATATTTCGAAAATGCCAGAATCTGAAAAAGATGTTTTGACAGATCTTTTGCTATTAATGGATAAATATGACTTGTATGGAAAAATGGCAATACCCAAAAAGCACGATGTAGAAAATGAAGTTTCGATTATCTACCGTTATGCCGCAGAAAAAAGAGGCGTATTTGTAAATTTGGCCCTGCATGAAAACTTCGGATTAACGGTTATCGAATCTGCAAGTTCTGGATTACCTGTTGTAGTTACTAAAAACGGCGGTCCATCAGAAATTATTCCGACTTGTCAGAATGGAGAATTAGTAAACCCTCAGGATGAAAACGAAATCAAAAAGGCACTTAGAAATATTTTAACCAATGAAAGCCAGTGGAAATATTACTCCAATAACGGAGCGATTAATATTCAAAAACACTATAGCTGGCTGAGTCATGTGAATCAATATGTTGAATACGTTAACGAAAACTTGTCATTGTCGTCTGGCTCAGGCATCAAAAAACAGCATTATCCTAATATCAATATTGGAAGATTAAAACGAGAGGTCGAAAACCTATTAGTTTCAGATATAGACGGTACACTAATCGAGCCTAAACTGAATAATCCAGGTCTGGCAGAGTTGAATTCACTCCTGACTAATCGCACCGATAAAATGGCTTTTGCTTTAGCATCAGGAAGAAATTTAACGCTGATTAAAAAAGTTATTAAAGAAGAGGAACTGCCACTGCCGGATTTTATTATCTGTTCAGTAGGAACTGAGATTTATTATACAAATGGTACGGATTATATTTTAGACAAAGGCTGGGCTAAATTTTTGGCAGGACGCTGGAAAAGAGAGGATGTTGAAAATCGTTTAAAAGGAATTTCCTGGATAAGATTACAGGAAGAAGAAGCACAAAACCCCTATAAAATCTCTTATTATTATGACAAAGAAAAATATGATCATGAGCAATTAATTACTGCTTTAGGAACAGGATGGTACAAAGTAAATATAATTCCGAGCCATGGTGAATTTCTTGATTTTATTCCCAAAAGGGCTTCGAAAGGAAATGCTATTAAATTTTTATGCCGTAAATGGGCTATTCCTTTATCGAGTGTAATTGCAGCAGGAGATTCAGGAAATGATATCGATATGTTCAGGGGTTCTATTAAAGGAATTATAGTAGGGAACCGAAGCTTAGAACTGGCTAATTATGAAACAACAAAAAGCATTTATGTCGCAAAAGAGCCAGCCTCTTCCGGTATTATAGAAGGATTAAAACATTATAAGATAATTAAATAGGTCATAATATGTATTCAGGTTCAGGATTTAGTAATTGGGAAATAGGAGACGTTGATGTATTTATTGATGAAAATGGAATGCATCATTTATTTCATTTGATTATTCCAAATCATGATTATATTGCCCATGCAGTATCAAAAGATGGCCTTTCTTGGAAAAGAGTAAAAAATGCCCTGTTTGTTGGAGATCCAGGTGAATGGGATGATGATATGTTGTGGACAATGCATGTCAGTAAAAATTCTATTGGTGAAGGATATGAAATGTACTACACAGGTCTAAAACGCAAGGACAAAGGAATAATGCAAAAAGTGGGAAGGGCAGTTTCTCCTGACTTAATTCAGTGGACAAAAGACAATCAATATGGTTTGCCATTAAAAAGTAACGCTCCTTATTATGAAAGCAGAGATAACAACCCGCGAGAATGGCTTAGTTTTCGGGATCCTTTTAAATATCAGTTTGAAGGGGATGATTATTTACTGATATGTGCCCGCAGCGCAGTAGGACCAACGTATAGAAGAGGATGCATTGGTGTGGCAAAAAGAAGCGAAAAAGGTTTTGTGCTTCAAAAACCGCTGCATATTGCCTATGTTTATGATGATATTGAATGCCCTTGTGTGGTAGAAATAAAAGGAATGCATTACCTGCTTGGTTCCATTCGGGAAGATGTAAAAGTTCGTTATTGGTTTTCTCCCGATTTTAAAGGAGAGTATCATGCCTTTCATAATAATGTACTAATGCCTCAGGGTAATTATGCAGCAAGAATTGTAAAGGATGGAGAGCATTATCTGATTTATAATTTTTATTTCGTGGGAGGAAACGTCAATACACTTCGTGTGATTCCGCCGCCAAAACAGCTAGATGTTGATAGTAATGGCCGATTATTATTAAAAACTTATCACCACTGGAAAACCCTTTATCAGAGAACAATTTACCAAAAAAACTTACCCATCCCGGTTCCTGTTTTAGGAAACCCTTCGGCAAATTTTGTTGTGGAAAATGAAAATAAATGGAGAATTGGCTGCCGAAGCGGATATGAAGTTTTCTGCTTTGAAAAACCTTCAAATAATTTTGTTTGGGAAGGTAAATTGGCCGTTGAAGGAATGGGAAAAACTGGTTTCGTTATTGAATGTGATGAAGAAGGGACAGCCTATTATATATCAATTGATTTTGTAAACGGTTTTGTTCAGTTCAGGGCCTGGGGGTTTAATGAAAAGGATGTCAAGAATAATTTTATTTTTGAAAATATTCAAACCAACCAATTTGAAATAGTAGAAAATAAGGAAATTTATTTTAAGATTATTCGTTACGGAAATTATTATGAACTCTCTATTAATGAAGTGGTGAAATTAACCTTATTGGATTTTAAATACAGTGAAGGTAAAATTGGCGTTTATGTATGTTCAGCAATAGTATCATTAAGCGATTCAAAAATTCATGTCATTCCTGAACCGGAAAATGAATACGCCACCGCAGATCCTAATAAATCATTAGATGAATATAATAAAATAACGCAAGCCTAATAGCTATTTGATAGAAACAGTTGGATATTAAAAAAATACAATTTTTCTCAATCTAAATATTTGCAGAGACAATTTTGAAAAGCTAAATTTGTATCTATGGCAAAACTCATAAACCTTAAGATATTTTCTCATTTCTTCCGCTCATCTTCTGCAGGCGGAATTTTTTTATTGATCTGCGTACTTATATCGCTTTTGATTGCGAATTCAGGCTGGTCGGATAGTTTTAAAGAAATTCTTAATATAGAACTTGGTTTTAATACAGGTGCAGTACACCTTCGTTATCCGGTTTTACTATGGATCAATGATGGGCTGATGGCCATCTTTTTTCTTCTTGTGGGACTGGAAATAAAAAGGGAAATAATAGAAGGGGAACTTTCCTCATTTTCTCAGGCCTCTCTGCCGGTTCTTGCCGCTGTAGGAGGAGTACTGGTTCCTGCCCTTATCTATGCTTTTTTTAACAGCGGGGATTCGCTTACCGCGAAAGGCTGGGGGATTCCTATGGCTACTGATATTGCTTTTGCACTGGGAATTTTGTCTCTTTTGGGCAGTAAGGTACCTTCGGGACTTAAAATATTTCTCGCTGCGCTGGCTATTGTAGACGATCTTATTGCTATTTTAGTGATTGCTATATTTTATTCCTCAGAATTGAATTTTGTCTATCTGGGATATGCAGGGGCATTGTTTGTTTTATTGATAATCTTTAATCGGATGGGGATTAAAAACCTGGTTTTTTACCTGATACCTGGAGTGGTTATCTGGTATTTTATTCATCACTCAGGAATTCATGCTACCATAGCTGGAGTACTTGTGGCCATGACAATACCAACCAATGAGGAAGATACTGATTCTCCGCTTGAAAAATTAGAACATACCCTCACGCGTCCTGTTAATTTTATTATCATGCCCATTTTTGCCCTTGTCAATACCAATATCACTTTTGAGTCTGCCATGGTAGAAGGACTTGCAAGTAATCTCGGACTTGGTATTATTCTTGGATTATTTCTGGGGAAGCCTATTGGTATTTTTATAATGTCATGGTTATCGGTAAAATTAAAAATCGCAGCGCTTCCCGAATCTACTACCTGGATGCATGTACTGGGGCTTGGCCTATTGGGTGGAATAGGATTCACAATGTCTATATTTATAGCCTTACTATCCTTTCAGGACATACTGCATCAGAATGAGGCCAAATTCGCAATACTAATTGCCTCCACAATTGCGGGTATTTTAGGATTTTGTATTTTGAGTTTTTACAACAAAAAGCAAAAAAAATCTTTTCAGGAAAACTAGTGTTTCCTGAAAAGTTCCACATCCTTAACGGATAGTCTTTCATTAAGCCATTTTTGTAATTTTTCATTTTCAGTCTTATTAAGATTTTTGGCGGCATCATAGATAACAGCCGTTATGGCAGTGGTGCTGTCCTTCTGGTTGATTAATGTACTTTTTGTTATGGCGAGCGAACTTATAACAGGGAATAAAACCCTGGTTTCTTTTAAAATCTGGCGGTTGTCAAATTTGTTTTTGGTCAGTTCTTTTTCCAGCTGCATGATCTTAACATCCTTGACGTTCATTTCATTTTCACTGCTTTTAATCTGATTCAGGATATCACCCTTTAGCGCATTAAAACGATCGGTGCTGTCCTGACGAATCTGCAATTGGGTACCTGTGAGGTATTTGTTATGGTTTAGCCTGTTTATGAGATCTTTGATCTCTAATTTAGAAAAACGTCTGGATAGGAAAGCGAGTTCCAGCTTCTTGCTTTTAGAATTAAAATCGGTTTTTTTATATACTATAGTATATCCTTTATCGGTGAATTCACTCTCAATGAAAAGATTGACATTTTTTTTAAACTGCTGTTCCCTGTAAAGGGAGTAAGCAAGATAACCGCTGGGTACCAGCATAACTGTTATTAAAAAAGCAATGGTATACTTTACGCGTTTTTGATGTATTTCATCTACCTGTTTGACTGCCGGATAATTAAGGGATTTAATAATTAAAAATGTAGCGATTCCTATAAATACGCAGTTGATGCAATAGAGATAAAACGCACCAAGGAAAAAGGTCCATTGCGCCGTAGCCAGCCCGTAACCGGCCGTACATAATGGTGGCATAAGTGCCGTTGCGATAGCAACTCCAGGAATTGGATTCCCTTTTTCAGATCTGGTAACGGCAATTACCCCTACAACACCCCCGAAAAAGGCGATAAGGATATCATAGATATTAGGGGAAGTCCTGGCCAGTAATTCGGACTGGACGTCCTTGAAGGGACTCAGGTAAAAATATAAAGTTGAAACTACCAGACTTACCACAGTTGCAATAAGCAGATTATTGAGTGACTTTTTAAGTAATGAAAAATCGTAAATACCAAGGGCAAATCCGGCTCCTACTATTGGTCCCATAAGTGGTGAAATCAGCATTGCCCCAATGATAACAGCCGTTGAGTTCACATTTAATCCCACGGAAGCAACTATGATGGCACAGGCCAAAATCCAAAGGTTTGCTCCTTTGAAGGTTATGTTTTTCTTAACAGCCTCTAATGTTTTCGCCCTGTCATCTTCTCCATCGCGAAGGTTGAGTAAATCTGTAATTTTTTTCATAATCTCTAAAATTAGTATCTATAAACCCTATTTTAGGGACAAGTGTAGCTAAGTTAAGATTAATTCGGGTAACTATTGGGAGAATCTGCTAATTAATATGGGGCTAGAATTGGAATTAACCTTATTCGCAAGATAAGATTTTATTCAAAAATCATCGATTTCAGCCTGTTTCTGTAGGACTCCAATACGTCTGACTTGGTTATAAAACCATAATATTTTCCATTTTTAAGCACAGGCAGGAATACTTTATTGCTTTTTTCAAATTTATTCATAACGGTTTCCATGCTGTCAAAGATATATACAGTTTCAGCAGGCTGGACCATAATATCTCGCACTATGATATTTTTAGTTTTAAGGTTATCGAAAATTACTTCCCGTATATCGTTAAAATAAACAAGTCCTTGCAGATCATTTTCCTTATTTACGACACCAAAAATAACCTGGTCGGAGTGCGCTAAAAGCTCGGCAACATTTTCAAGATCCTGATTCATTTCTACAGTGAGATAATCTTTTTTGACAAGATCTTCGATTTCCAGCGTGCATAGAATATTAGTATCCTTGTTGCTGGTAAAAACATTTCCTTTTTTTGCCAGATTCTTTACATCCAGGGAATGTTTTTCAAAACGCTTTGAAACAGCAAAACTCACAGAGGCTACAATCATCAGAGGAATCATTAAATCATAACCTCCGGTTATTTCTGCAATAAGGAAAATAGCAGTAAGAGGCGCGTGAAAAAGCCCGCTTAGAATCCCTGCCATACCCACAAGTGTAAAATTACTCACCGGCAGATCGGTAAGGCCTGTAAGATTTAAAAATTTCGAAAAAAAATAGCCTGCATAAGAGCCAAGAAAAAGCGAAGGAGCAAAATTACCTCCATTACCGCCGCTTCCAAGGGTAATCCCCGAAGCAAAAGCCTTAAGTGTCATGGACAAACCTACAAAAGCCAGCAGGACCCAGTTATTGTAAGTGTAATCTTCAAAGAGCGTATTTTCAAGAAGTTTCCCAGGGTCTTTATCAGCCAGGGTTTTGATACTTTCGTATCCCTCTCCAAAAAGCGTAGGAAATATAAAGATCATCAGCCCTAAAATGCAGGCTCCGATTAACGCTTTTTTATAGATGCCAAATTTTAAATGGGCAAAATAGTGCTCGGTTTTTAAAAATTTACGGGCGTAAAAAACAGCAATAAATCCGGTAAACAGCCCCATTAAAACATAAAAGGGAATATTATGATAATCGAAAGTTTGTTTTTCTCTAAAAGTCAATAATATATTCTCATTAAGAACTATGGTGGAAACCAATGTTCCGGTAGCAGCTGCAATCATGATGGGGGTAAAGGCAGAAATAGTAACGTCTACCAGTAATACCTCAATGGCAAAAAGCACTCCGGCTATAGGGGCATTAAACGCAGCGGCTATACCGGCGGCCACCCCGCAGCCTATTAAAAGCGTGCGTTCCTGATAGCTTAATTTGAACTGCTGGGCGTAGTTGGAGCCAAAAGCCGCGCCGGTGATCACAATGGGGCTTTCAAGACCTGCAGATCCTCCAAGTCCCACGGTAAGGGAGCTGGTGATAATCTGAGCATACATCTGTTTTTTGGGAATAATGCTGGCTTTTCGTGCCACTATATATAAAATTTGAGAAGTTCCTTTCTCTAAGGTTCCTCCTAATACTCTTTTAACAACAAAAACAGTCAGAAGAATACCAATAATAGGCAGAATGCTGTTAATAAAACTTAATTTTAGTGTGCCGTTGATGTACGTTGCAAATGAATATACCGAGTGAGCGAAGCTTTTTAAAAAAATTACGGCAAAGGCCGATAAAATTCCAATTAATACACTTGATAAAAATATAAACTGTTTTCGGGTTAATTTTTCCTGTCCCAGTATTAGGATTTGTTTTGCTTTTGAAAATTGTTGTGCGAACATTTTATTGAATGATATTGTAGAAATGCAAAGTTAGGGCTAAAGAAGCCTTTTAAAAAAATAAAGTGTTAATGTAATGATAATTTTGAGTGTTTTATAGTATTGCAACTAAGTGCTATTTTAGTTTATAGTTAATCATAAAAAAAAGGCAATAAAATATAGAATAAAAATGAGCATTCAGGTTTACTATTAAAACACAACTTTGCCGACAGTGATTTTATCAGCGAAAGTTGTATTTTTTATTTTATTAATTTAAAAATTAAGTGTTGACATTAATTTTTGAATCGTCTTTTTGTTTATTGATAACCAGGGTTTGAGTAGGAAAAGCAAAATCGATGCTTTGTTTCTCAAAGGCAGTAAATATATCGAGATAAATACCTTGTTGATGCTCCATGTAGAGATTATAATCGGGACTGCTTACAAAATATACGAATTCAAAATTAAGGCTAAAATCCCCAAAACCTGAAAAATGCCCCCTGTCGTATTGAAGTTCAGGTCTTAAGGTGATGATCTCTTGTACTATTTCGGGGATCTTTGATAATTGCGCCGCTGAAGTATCATAGGTAACACCCAAATGAAATACAACCCTGCGTTTTTCCATTCGTTTATAGTTGTGCAGCCTTGAATTGGTAAGATCCGTGTTGGAGCATATGAGCTGTTCACCGCTTAAGGTACGTATTCTGGTGGTCTTGATTCCGATATATTCAATAACACCGCTGTCAGATCCCAAGGAAACATAATCACCTATTTCAAATGGTCTGTCAAAGAAAATCACAAAATAACTAAACAAATCCCCTAAAACAGCCTGCGCAGCAAGGGCAATGGCTATAACACCCACTCCCAAACCGGCTATAAGTGTCGTTACATTGTAACCCATATTGTCAATTAGAAAAATAATACCGCAGATCCATATGATAATATTGACAATGGCGATAAGTCCGCCAGCCTGTTTTTGCTTGCTTTCGCTGTCTTCTTCGCGCTGAATGTAAGAGTATACAAATTTTTTAAAAGCTGCACTTATGATTTTAAGCACAAAGAATGTAAAGGAGAAGAGGTAGGCAATATGAATCACTTTATCTACTGTTTCATTGAATTCAAGACTTAATAAGGCCCAGTAGCAGGAACTTATATAAAGCAGCGGGATTACCGATTTTTCAACCACATCAATTACAAAGTTATCCCAATTGGTCTTTGTCGTGGCAGCCCACTTTTTAAGCTTTTTTATAATCAGGGACTTGAAAATTTTAATGCAAAGGAAAGAAATAGCGACAATTGAGGCTGTAATTATCCATTTAAGTAAGGTGTTGTTTAGAAAAGTTACTTCAAAAAAAGTGTTCATACTTAAGAATTTAGTATTAATAAAATGTACAGAAGTGCAGTCTCTAACATAAAGAAGGCCAATGGACAGTTTATCAATTTTTAAATGTCTTATTGATTATCAATGCAATTGATAATCAGCTTTCATAAATTATAATGAAATGAAGTTGTAAACTTCTTTTAGTTTTTAAAAAATGCCTGCCAAAGGGAAAAAGAGGGTCAAAAGCGTAATTTTTTATACGCAGGAGTAAAGCACTACTAACTGAGTGAATTACGAAGATATGCATTTTAAAAACGGATTCCAATATTTTTACCCGTAATAGACTTTAAGAATCTGCTATTTCATTCGTTTGAGCATGATTTTCATCTGATTGATTTCTCTCTTTTGAGATTCTATTATACTATCGGATAGCCTGCGCAGCTCAGGATCCTTTATGTTGGCATTTTTGAAGGCAAAAACAAAAACAGAAATAGAGGCAATTATAAGTCCTCTTTAAGGTATGAATCATGTAAGGGATAAATAAAATGTTGTAAGAGGCTGATCCCGGTTTTTCGGATATTCGAAATTTAAAGACACTAAAGGTTTAAAATTCCCCGAATACTGCTATAAGCTGATCTTTGAGAATTCTGTTTTTTAGTTTTTAACTATTGTTCAATCTGGCCGACTCTGCTATAAAGTTCATTAATTATGCCTGATTGCGGCTATGATTTCTTATCTTGAACTTGTTTTAATAAATATAGGCAATAGGCAGTTTGAAAAAAAATCGAATTGCTTGTAAAAAAATCCAAATGAAAAATAAAATTGCGCATAAATTAAATGAATTGCAGGCAACAGCAATTTGCGGCAACGATATTACATCTTCCTGTCTTTACGTATCGGCTCTGACCATTGGTTACGCCGGTCAGTATGCCTGGATTTCACTGCTTATTGTGGCGTTCGTCTTGTTGCTTTTCCGTAAAATATATGGTGAGGTAGTGGGAGCATTGCCTCTTAACGGAGGCGCTTATAATGTGCTTTTAAATACCTCGACCAAACGTATTGCCTCTTTTGCAGCTGTACTTACCGTATTGTCCTATATGACAACAGCGGTGATATCAGCAACCGAAGCTATGCATTATCTGAGCACTATTTTTCACGGACTGCATATACTTATAGCAGCGGGTGTGGTATTGTGTCTCTTTACGATATTGGCCATTATTGGTATTGGTGAATCGGCATTTGTAGCTGTTGTTATATTTTTGGTGCATTTGATTTCCTTAACGCTTCTTGAACTTTTTCTTCTTTCTATTTGGTGAACAAAAAAATCCTGGAGGTGTAATCGGTGAAATTTTTGCGATAAGGATATATAGAGCACTAAATCTACTTAAGGAAAACCAAAATGCAGGTTTTTCATTTACTAAGAGACGAGTTGCTGATGCGCTAGTAAGATATTTGCTTAATATCGGCATGTCATTCTCTATACCATTACAAAGTTTAATGTCATTTCTTGAAGAGTTACCCTACTTTAAGAATCATATAGACAGGTACTTTGAATTTGATTCACTCCAAGAATTATATATTATTGAAGAACCGGCTTCGGAATCTATTGACAAAATATTTTATGATATTCTAACTGAAATTGCCATTTATTTTGCATGGGTAGAGACAAATGATAATAATGAAATCAATAGTAAAGAAATACCAACTCCGCCTTCGGACTATACGGTTGAATTAAACAAAGAAGGGCTCAGATTTGACCTAGATATTGAAGATGATCAAATAGAAGATGATCTTGAAAATATCCTCTATGCCATGTTTTAAAAAATAACAGCAAAGCTTTGTAATTAAAACTTAACTAGTTTTTACATGAAAATATTGATTTATAAGAGGACACACAAGGGAGATCCCGACGCTAAAGGTATTTTTGGCAATCAGGATTGCATGGGAAAAGTAAGAAACTGGAATTACGATGCAGTGATAGGCATTGGAGGAAAGACACCATGGAAAGAAGATCAAGATATTAAATTCAAGATCAACTGGATTGGATTAGGTCCAAAGAAAGTTGAATCTACTTTGCGCGGCCCCGGTGTTGTATTTTCAAACTTCGCCTTATTTGAAGAAACCGGAGAAGACATTGAAGATAATTATCCGCATCTTTTTGAATATATGTATGGAAGCAGAAAGCGATTTGACATGTCTTCTACTTTGCCAGCAGGTGTATTTATGGAAGTTAAAAATATTTTAGACTCTGCTCAAATTTATCCACCATCCCCAGAATATCATGCTGAAAATTTTAATGGATTTTCTAAAGGAAGTCATGGTGTCACAAAGCAATGTACAGGTTGTTACAATGGAAAGAATATAGAAATTGAAATTGATCAGCATTGAGCTGTTCTTACTAAAAAATATATAATAATGTCGAAGCTAATTTTATTTATTAAAAAACTAATTTGCCTTTAGAAAACGGTTTTACGGAAAAGCGTAAAATTAATTAAAAGTGATTTTATATGTTTGGTGTTGATCCGATCAGTATAAGGATTTCTAGAATCTAGTGTTTGTGTCAAAAATAAATGAGTTGCCACAATATGACAATCTATCTAATACATTTTATTACATTTACTACAAATACAATCTTGAATGGATGCCTTTAAAACTCACGAAAAAGTAATATCTGATTACAAATCATATTTACAATCTTTTATTAATATTAAAGACGATAGAATTTCGAATTTTGTTAATAATTCTACTTTAGTCAACAATATATTACCAGAACCACTTATACAGTTTAACCCTTCTTTTGAAAGAGGAAAATCTTTCGATGAACTAATTCAGGAAAACACTATACATCCAAATTTATCTAAGGCTTTGGGCTCTTACAAATTGTATAGGCATCAGGTTGAGGCAATTGAAATAGGTATTCAGGATAAAGGATTTGTAGTAACTTCCGGAACTGGTTCGGGAAAGTCTCTAACTTTTTTGGCTACTATTTTTAATGACCTTTTTAAAAGAGGAAAAGGAAAGGAAAAAGGAATGAAAGCTATATTGGTTTATCCTATGAATGCCTTAATCAATTCTCAGGAAGAGGAAATAAAGAAATATAAAATCAATTATTTAGAGAAATATATAACTCTTCAAGAGATTGACAAAAGGAACAAAAGTTTAGACCAAATTATTGACCAATTAGAAAGTTTAACAACCGAAAGGTTTCCTATTACATTTTCAAAATATACAGGACAAGAATCGGGAAACATTAGAGATCAGATAAAAAATAATGAACCAGATATTCTTCTAACTAATTATATGATGCTGGAATTAATAATGACCAGACAATCTGAAAAATGGTTAAGAGCTTCAATGACTAAACATCTGAAATATATTGTTTATGATGAACTCCATACATATAGAGGCAGGCAGGGAGCTGATGTAAGCTTATTGAATCGAAGAATTCAGGCTCTTGCTAATAACGATTTAATTTTTATAGGTACTTCCGCAACTATGGCTTCGCAAGGTTCCCCCACTGAAAAAAAGGAAAAAGTAGCTGAAGTTGCAACACAAATATTTGGTAAAAAATTTCCTTCTGAATATGTTATTAATGAATACCTTGAGCCCTGTACTTTAGCCAAAAAGGTAAATCCTTTTGAGTTAGCCAATGCTATACGTAATGGTATAGATTTGGAAAGAACAGAAGAGGATTTTATTAATAATGATCTGGCTAACTGGTTAGAAATGAATGTTTCCTTGAAATATAATCATAATATTCTAGAACGAGGAAAACCTTTAAGGATCGACCAAATTGCTGAAAATATACAAGATGAAACATCTTTGTCGAAAGATGAAATTCGAGATACACTTTCAGAGCTTTTAAAATGGGCAGAACGAATCAATGAAGACAATAGAAGGAAGGGAACTCGTAAATCATTTCTTCCTTTCCGCTTTCATCAATTCATCTCTCAGACAGGCTCCATTTCGGTAACATTGGAACCAAGAAATATGAGGCATATAACTTCATCCGATGAACCCTTTGCTAAAATTGATGGGAAGGAGAGAAAACTGTATCCATTACTTTTCTCTCGTTATTCAGGTTATGAATTTCTATGTGTCGAATTAAACATCCAAGAAAATGAACTATTACCTATCATCCCTAATAAAGAATTTGTCAATAAGAAAAAATCAGAAATTAATCAGAAAAACCCAGATTTAGAAGACTTTAAATTTGGATATATAGTATTAGATGAAGGAGAAGATTTCTGGAATACAGATTTTAGTGATTTAGTACCGGCCGAATGGTGGAACAAACAAGGAAACGCTCTACTTCCATACTATCAAATGTTGATGCCACAAGAAATATACTTTAATAGTGATGGAAATTTCTCCTTTGAGCAGAAGTTTCCCACGAAAGGTTATTTCATTCCTGCAAAATTAAGAATCGATCCGACAGCACAAATTGTTTATGAAGATAGCAAGACAAGTGATTTTACAAAGCTTTCCAGGTTAGGATCAGAAGGAAGAAGCACTGCAACTTCTGTCATTTCTTATGCTGTAGTTAATAGCCTTTCAGAACAAGGTGAAAATTTGCAGGATCAAAAACTATTAAGTTTTACAGATAATAGGCAAGATGCTTCTTTACAGTCAGGGCATTTTAATGACTTTTATACAACTGTTCGTTTACGATCGGCACTTTATTCTGCTTTAAAAGCAAGAGAGATGCCTTTCGAAATACATGAGATAGCAGAATCTTTATTTCAAAGTCTGGCATTAAAAGAAAAAGATTATGCATTATATCCATCGAAAGATATAGATTTTCCTGATGATAGAAATATTGAAGCACTTAAAGATTATTTAAAATACAGAATATTTCAAGATTTAAAAAGAGGTTGGCGATATACCTTACCTAATCTAGAACAAGTAGCACTTTTGAATATAGATTATAAGAATCTAGATAAACTTTCAGAATTAGATGATCGTTTTGAAAATCTTGGATTTTTAAGAAAAACTTCTAAAGAGATTAGAAAAGAGTTTTTAAGAAATGTTCTGGACTACTTTAGAACCAATTTTGCTCTTGATCATAAATTTTTTAAAGATATAGCCAATATAGAGGAGTTAATGCGAGACAGATTACATCCGGATTCATTATGGTCTCTTGATTATAATGAAAATTTGGACAAGCCTGCCGAAATGGTTATAGCAATTCCTTCTCCCAGACCAAAAGGAAAATATTTAGTATCAATGGGGCTTCGGTCTAATTTAGGTAAATACATCAATCGTTGCGTAGTTGAAGCCGGTGATGTAAAATTGAATAGGGACATCTATACTAAGTTTGTTCAAGAACTACTTATTCAACTTGGAAAGGCAAACCTGATAACAATAGAGCAAGATAAAAAAAATACTGATTTACAATATTATAAATTAAGAGCGGATCAATTATTATGGATAAAGGGAGATGAAAAAACATTAAAATTGGATCATACACGATTCAATTTTCAAGCAGAATTACCAGCATTAATCCCAAATCTTTATTTCCAGAATTTGTATAAAACAGATTTTAGCAAATTCAAAAAAGAATTAATCGCAAAAGAGCATACAGGCCAAATTAGTTCAGCGCAAAGAATCGAAAGGGAAGAACAATTCAGAAAAGGAGAAATTTCCACATTATACTGTTCTCCTACAATGGAGTTAGGAATTGACATAGCTAATCTAAACATTGTACATATGCGTAATGTACCTCCAAATGCAGCTAATTATGCTCAAAGAAGTGGACGTGCAGGAAGAGGTGGACAAACAGCCTTGGTTTTTACATATTGCTCTACGATGTCACCGCATGATGTTAATTATTTCAAAAATTCAGCAGAAATGGTCGCGGGTGTAGTGCAGCCTCCTAGAATTGATTTAATAAACGAAGAACTTATAATAACCCATCTTAATGCTTTTCTTTTAATGGAACTTGAGATAAGTGAATTAAAAGCTTCAGTTGCTGATATATTAGATTTATCGGATGAAAGAAATGTTTATATAAAAAACGATATTATAAAAAGAATAGAGCATCTTGTTTCTCTTTCGAAGAATGATTTGTTAATTGAGTTTGAAAAGATAGCATATTCTTTACTGCCGGAACTTAGTAAGACCAATTGGTTTACTCAAAAATGGATATTGAACAGGATAGAAAGTTTTCCTTGTCAGTTTTCATTATCATTTACTCGCTGGATTAGGATGTTTCAAAATGCTTGTGTACTTAGGAATAAAGCCCAGGCTATTTTAGATAATCATACTTACAAAGGAGATAGTACAGAAAGGAAAGAAGCTGCTAAACAAGAAAGGTTTGCGAGAAAGCAAATAGCTTTATTTAAAAATGAGGAGCAACAGAGTTCCAGTAATTCAGAGTTTTATGTATTTCGTTATCTGGCAGCTGAAGGATTTTTGCCAGGCTATAATTTCACACGTCTTCCAGTTCGTGCGATATTAGGTAAAAGTTACCGTGATGATGTAGAAGTTCTTTCCAGACCTCGTGCATTGGCTTTGTCTGAATTTGGACCTGCAAATACCGTTTATCACTCAGGTAGCAAATTTAGAATTAATCGAATGGTTGTTACGGATCTTGAAAATATTACAGAAAAGATTCTTATATCCAAGAAAACAGGATATGCCTATTTTAATGATGAAATCAATGTAGCGAATATTGATCCTATTAGTAAAAGTCAACTAAAAGGAGATGATATCGAGCTATTTTCTAAAGTCATCGAATTTTCTGAATGTGAAGGTATACCAATACAAAAAATATCTTGTATTGAAGAAGAAAGAAGCCGTTCAGGTTATGAGGTTTCATCATATTTTAATTTTCCTCATGGAATTGAGAATGCAGAATCCGTTGTCTTAAAAAAAGGTGGCGAAAAATTACTTCAATTGTATTTTAGCAAAACAGCGAATCTGATAAAAGTAAATAAAAAAGCAAGAAAATCACAAAGTGAGGGTTTTAAAATTGATCAAAGAAATGGTGTTTGGGTGCAAGAACGAAATCTGAAAGATAATGAGGAATTGCATCAGAATACCAGAGATATAATGCTTTATACAAAAGACACTGCTGATGTTTTGTACATTCAACCTTTAGGCAATATAGGTACGACCCCTGATCAAGTAATTTCGTTAAGCTATGCTCTTAAAAGAGGGATAGAAAAGTTGTTTCTTGTAGAAGAAAGTGAGATGGCTGTTAGTATAATGGGAGATAAAGAAAAACCGAATATTCTTATTCATGAAGCATCAGAAGGCTCCTTAGGTATACTATCACAATTAATTTCTGATCCTATTAAAATGAAAGAATGGTTTAAAACGTGTTATGAAATCCTTCATTTTAACTCAGAAACTAGAGAAGAAACTGAACAGGGTAGAGAGCTTCCTCATGCTACTTATCAGGATTTATTAAGTTATTATAACCAAATTTATCATCAGCAACTTAACCGTCATATAGTCAAGGAAGTTTTAGAATATTTGATGGATTGTGAGATTGAGCTGGTACAGCGTGGTGGAAGTGATCGAAACGATCAATATGAATATTTACTGGAAACATATGATAAAAATAGTAGCACAGAATTGAAACTAATAAAATATCTATATGAAAACGGTTATGCACTTCCTGACCGTTCACAAGTAAATTTAGATAATTATTATATCAATGCAGACTTTGTTTATAAAAATAATTCGGGTTTTTCATTAATATTCTGCGATGGTTCAATACATGATTTGGAAGAAATAAAAAAACGCGATGAAATGATCAATCAAATATTGAAGGAGGGTGCATATGACGTAATCCGTTGGCATCATAAAGAATCTTTAGAACAACTGATACAAAGGCGAAAAGATATTTTTAGAAAAGTTCAATAACGTCTAATTAAAACTCACAGGTAAACAATAATTAAGTAAGACTAAATAATGAATACTAAATATACTCCAGGGAACTTAGTAAGATATCGTAATCGCGATTGGATGGTACTTCCATCTAATGAAGATCAGATTATATTGGTGAAACCACTTGGAGGTTCTGATGAAGAAACGACAGGTATTTTTCTGCCTTTGGCAAAAGATATTGAAACTTTAGAAAAAGCGACCTTTAAAGAACCAAATCAAAATCAGATAGGCAACTTTGAAACGGCAAAACTTCTTTATAATGCTTCGCGGCTTTCGTTAAGAAACGCAGCAGGACCATTCAGAAGTATGGGTAAGTTATCCTTTAGACCAAGATCATATCAGGTTGTTCCATTGGTAATGGCACTAAAGCAGGAGATTACACGATTACTGATTGCCGACGATGTGGGTATTGGAAAAACAATTGAAGCTTTACTCATCATCAAAGAGCTTATCGAAAGAGGTGAAATCAAAAGATTTGCAGTAATATGTCCGCCTCATTTGTGTGAACAGTGGCAACAAGAGTTAAAAGACAAATTAGATATTGATGCAGAGATTATCCGGTCTAGTACAGCATCCCGTTTGGATCGTATGGTACCTGATGACCGTTCTGTGTTTTATCATATACCATATCAAGTCATTTCTGTTGATTATATAAAAATTGATAAGCGTAGAGGCATTTTCCTGAATGATTGTCCTGAATTAGTTATTGTGGATGAAGCTCACACATGTACATTACCAAAAGGGGCATCTTCAAAAAACCAACAACAACGCTATAATTTAATTCACGATATTGCTTCAAATAAGGGACGACATTTGCTATTACTTACTGCAACCCCCCATAGTGGTAAGGATGAAGAATTTCTTTCTCTGCTGGGGTTACTTAATCCAGCTTTCGAAAAATTGAATTTTGAGAAACTCGAACAATCTGATAGAAGAAAAATAGCACAATATTTTATTCAACGTAAACGTGAAAATATCCGTAGATGGTTAAACGAAGAGACTTTATTTCCTGATAGAGATTCTAAAGAGGTTGGTTTTACACTATCAGAAGAGACTAAAGCTTTTTATAACGAGTTAGTGTCTTTTGCACGAGGAATTTCAGATGTGGAAACAGATAATGAAAATACCCGGCTTTTACGTTCTTGGGCTGCAATTGCTTTAATTAAAGGAGCTATGTCAAGTCCAGCGATGGCAAAGGAAATGTTAGAAAAACGTCAAGCAAAGCTTGCACTAGAAGATAATATTGCACAAGTTAGTCTTGAAGCTGTCGAAGATACATTGTTTGAAGAAAATGATTTTGGAGTGGATTTCTCGAGATCCGATTTGTTGAATGCAGTGGATTATAAAACAGCGGAATTGGAAGGTCTTTCTAAATTATTAACTCTAGGAGAGTTTCTAAATATACATACCGAAACAGATCTTAAAATAAAGCATACTATTGATCTTATCAAAAAATGGCTTAAGGAAGGGTTTCAGCCGATTATATTCTGTCATTACATTGCGACAGCAAAGTATGTAGAAGAAAAACTAAAAGAAGTTCTTCCAAAAAACATACAGGTACAGGCTATTACTTCCGAACTGGCGGATGAGCAACGTAAAGAAGAAATTCAAAGGATGGGAGAACATGAAAAAAGAGTTCTTGTAGCTACAGATTGTTTAAGTGAAGGAATTAATTTACAGGATCATTTCAATGCGGTTTTACATTACGATCTTCCTTGGAATCCAAATAGAATTGAACAGCGGGAGGGTCGAGTTGACCGTTTTGGGCAGGCATCAAAGAGTATTAAAACTTATATGCTTTATGGAGAGAACAATCCAATGGATAAATTTATTTTGGAAGTATTAATTCGCAAAGTACGTGAAATTCAAAAAAGTATTGGAGTTACTATTCCGATCGGTGAAAATAATAAATCACTTATGGCTGAACTCACCCAAAAGATTTTGAAAACCGAATCGGAAACAGAACAATTAATACTATTTGCAGAGGAAAAAATAAGAATTGACAATGAGTTAGAGATGGCTCGTAAAAAAGGGGAAAATCTACGCTCAATCTTTGCACAAGAATCTGTAGATGCAGAAGCAATTAAAAAAGATTTACAAGAGGTTGATGAAGCTATTGGTGATCCGCAGGCTGTAGAAAGTTTTACGGTATACGCTTTACAATCCTTAGGAGCCTCAGTTAATCTTGACAATGACGGATATAATGTACAGATAACGAATCTTCCAAAGCATTTGCAAATTGCTTTACTTTCTAAAACAGAACAACTAAAAGGAAAAACAGAAACTAGGATTGCGTTTGCTTCTCCTACTCCAAAAGGCTACCAGTATGTCGGACGAAACCACCGTTTTGTGGAACAACTTTGTCATTATATTGTGAGCAATGCCTTTGAAGAAGAAGGCAATGCTTATGGTATGGCGCGAACTAGTGTAATTCAAACGGAAAGTGTTCAAAATAAAACCACCATGGTTATGTTTCGTGTACGAAATGTGGTTAAGGAAGTACGTTCAAAAAATGAATCAGTGGCAGAAGAAATGTATTTATGGGGATATACAGAAGATAAAAACGGTTTACAATCCATAGACTTTGAACGAGCACAAAAGCTATTGAACGACGCTGTTCCTTTGAGCAATCTGCCACTAGAGCAACAAAAACAAATTTTAAAAATAGAATTAAATTCTTTTGAAAACAAAAAGGATGCATTCGTAGAAATTGCGACAAGACGTGCCGATAAATTGGTCGAGGCACATGGAAGATTTAAAACATTGATTGGTGGGCGAAGTTATGAAAAATCAACTCCGGTACTTCCACCTGATGTTATGGGTGTCTATATTTTATTGCCTAAACCTAAAGCTCTTTTTTAAACTATGAAATTAACAACAATAAATATACAAGGAAACATTTTTACTAGCGAAATTCTAGAAAAAATTCGCCAAGATGATATTAGTTTTCAGAAACCACAAGATTTCGGTTTAAAACCTAATGAACAGGTTCGTGATGAGATAAACAATGCCTGGAGTATTCTTAATACGCATTGGCAAATTTTTAAACAAAAACGGAGTTCATTTTCACAGATAGATAAGGGAATTTCTGAGACCCGAAAATATTGGATTGTTCCCTTTCTCAACCTTTTGGGATATGAGGTAACATTATCAAATGCAGAAATTGTCAATGGGAAATCCTATGCGATCTCTCATAGAGCTTCAAATAAAGATGATTTTCCGATACACATCGTTGGTAGTGAACAATCAATGGATAAAAGAGCTGAGAGCGGACCACGACTTTCTCCGCATTCATTGATTCAAGAATATATCAATTCCACTGAACATATTTATGGATTTGTCACAAATGGTAATTATTTTCGTGTGTTGCGTGATGCTACAAGACTTTCTAGATTAAGTTATTTAGAGTTCAATCTCGAACAAATGATGGAAGAAGGGCATTATGCCGAATTTGCAATTTTTTATCGTTTAATACATGCTTCACGTATCAATGATAAAAAAGAAGATGGGAAAGATTCATTTCTAGAATATTATCACAATGAAGCCTTAGCTTCAGGATCTCGTATTCGCGAAAGATTAAGTGTGGCTGTTGAAAATTCTATTCTCACTCTAGCAAATGGTCTGCTTTCGCAGCAAGAAAATATAGGATTAAGGAATGCGTTTGAAGAAGGAACATTGTCAGCTAAAGAGTACTACTTGCATATTTTAAGATCTGTATATCGTATTTTGTTTCTGTTAGTCATCGAAGAACGTAATCTTATTTACAAAGAAAGATTAACCGAAAGTGAAAAGAAACTTAAAGAGATCTATTACCTATATTACAGTATCCAACGCCTCACATATCTTGTAAATAAAGTCATTTACATTGACCCAAAGAAAACAGATCTTTGGCAGTCATTAATGACAACGTTTAGACTTTTTGAAGATAGTCAGTACGGCAAGGAATTAGGTATTAATTCCTTGAGTTCTGGGCTCTTTAAGCAAAATGCTATAGGAAAAATTGATACAACTACGCTGAATAATAAAGATGTACTAACTGTGTTTAAATCTTTAGTTACATTTGAAAATGAAAATAAGCAGACCATTCGTGTAAATTATGCCGATCTAGATGTAGAAGAATTCGGTTCGGTGTATGGAGGACTGTTAGAATTTGAACCTGTAGTAGAAAATGGAGAGTTTAGATTTAAACGTGGCGATGATCGATCTTCATCAGGGTCGCACTATACCCCCGAAGAATTAGTAAAACCATTAATCAGTTATTCATTAGATTACATTATTGCAAATAAAATTAAAGAAGCTGATCCTGAAAAAGCTCTTTTGAGTATTACGGTATGTGATGTTGCTTGTGGAAGTGGTCACATTTTACTTTCGGCTTCTAGAAAAATTGGGTTTGAATTGGCAAGGCTAAGAAGTAATGAAGATCAACCAACACCATCTATTCTGCGTTCGGCAATTCGCGATGTGATAAAAAACTGTATATATGGAGTGGATTTAAATCCATTGGCAGTGGAACTCTGTAAGGTAGCTTTATGGCTGGAAGCTCATGATCCGGGCGAGCCTTTAAATTTTTTAGATCATCATATTAAAAACGGAAATGCCATCGTTGGATTGGCACATTATGATGAGCTTCAAAAGGGTATAGCCAGCGAAGCTTTTAAGACTCTACCTGGTGATGAAAAATCAATAGTCTCAGCATTAAAAAAACGTAATGACGCAGATCGCAAACTGCAAATGAGCGAACTATTTAATTTAAACTCAGTAGATGGAGATTTGATAGATATTCAGAAATCTTTAGATAAGTTCAATCAAATGCCGGAAGATACTTCTGAGCAGATTGAAAAAAAAGGAGATGTCTATCGTGATTTGACCAATGGTAAAAAATGGCACAGGCTTAAACAATTGGCAAACTTACAAGTAGCGCAGTTCTTTATCCCCAAAACTACAGAAAATAAAGAAAAATTAACAACACATAGCCAATATCAAACTTATCTAAATTCCGGTAATGATATCTTAGACAATGGTGAAAGTATGGCAATTGCAGAAAACAAAAAGTTCTTCCACTGGTTTCTAGAATTTCCAGAGGTTTTCCAGCAAGGTGGTTTTGATTGTGTTTTGGGTAATCCCCCATTTTTAGGTGGACAAAAGTTAAGCGGAAATTATGGAACGGACTTTCTGGAATATCTAAAATATACCTATAAGCCAATTGGAGCGGTAGATTTGGTAACATATTTCTTTAGAAGAATATTTGATGTTATTAAATTAAATGGATTCCAGTCTCTAATTTCGACAAATACTATTGCTCAAGGCTCTTCAAGAGAAGGCGGTTTAGATATAATTTGTTCAAGTAATGGGGTAATTAATCACGCTATCCGCTCTATGAAATGGCCAGGACAAGCAGCTGTTGAAGTATCATTAATTACAATTCATAAGGGTGAATGGAAATCTCCCTTTATTTTAGATAATAAATCGGTAGAGAGAATAACAGCATATTTAGATGATTCCGAAGTTTTAGGAAAACCTATGCCTTTAATGTCAAATAAAGGAAAGAGTTTTATAGGAAGTTATGTTTTAGGAATGGGGTTTGTTTTATCTCCTGACAAAGCTGAAAAACTGATAAAAAAAGATCCACGAAACAAAGAAGTATTGTTCCCGTATTTAAATGGTGATGATCTAAACAGTAATCCCGAACAAAAACCATCCCGATGGGTAATTAATTTCTTTGATTGGGATGAAGAAAAGGCAAAGACTTATCCTGATTGTTATGAGATTATAGAAAAATTGGTTAAGCCCGAAAGACAGCGTTGGAAAAAAGGCAACGAAGGCGATGAAATTGTTGGTACATATGCATTAAGAAAACCATTACCGCAGAAGTGGTGGATATATGGTGAAAAGCGACCAGCTCTTTACAAAGCCATATCTGAGTTAGACCAGGTAATGGTCTTAAATCGTCATGCTAAACATTTATTAATCTCTATTGGTAAGAATAATATCGTTTTTTCTGAAGCAACTGTTTTATTTGCACTTAATACATTTTCAGAATTCGCGATCTTAAATTCTTCTATTCATGAAATATGGGCGTGGAAAAATAGCTCGACAATGGGAGCTGCTACATTGAGATATTCTGCGAGTAGAGCCTTCGAAACCTTTCCTTTTCCTAATAAAACATGCCAATTAGTTGAAGATCTAGGTCTTGATTTATATAAGCTTAGGATGGAGCTGATGTTTAAATATAAAATAGGCTTGACAGATTTACAAAATATTTATCATAAAAGAAATTTGAAATCAGATAGTCCTTATTTCGATGATATTATATTATTGAGGGAGCTTCAAAAAAAAACAGATTGGTTAATTATGGAAACATACGCTTGGGAAGACATCCAACTACAACATGATTTTTATGCTATGGAATATTTACCTGAAAATGATCGGATACGATTTACAATTCATCCGCAAGCTCGTAGAGAAATTTTAAGACGTTTACTTTTGCTTAACCATCAACTTTACACAGAGGAAGCGTCTAGAAACGTAAAAATCAAGCTTAATTCTAAAAAAATTAATAGTAAAAAAAAGGAAAATAATTCCCCGAAATTATTTTAATCATCGGGGAATAGTGTATTGTGTGGTGTTTTAGGAGTAAGTTTCTGTCTCATTTTATCGATACTTCTAAGATTATCTGCATGTGGCTCCTCTCTATATTGTTGCAAGTTTAATAATAACAATCTCTTTAGGATTTCTTTTCTTGCAATTGGGTGTATTGAGAATCTTACGCGATCATTTTCTGGAAGATACTCTAACTTATAGAAGCCATGTTGTAGTTGGATGTCATTCCATCCGTATATATCTACTACGGCCTGATCCATCTTAATATATAATTTACGCAGTTCTTTAATATCAGCTATTGTATCCTCATAGTTGTCTAAAATTGATTTTTTTTCTAAATGCATTTTTAGATATCGAACATGATTGTCTTTCAAATCTATAATTTCTTGAATACCTTCAGAATGGAATAAATTATAGATTTTTGTTAAACCTAATCCGATTTTACTCATTAAAGACTTTCTATGAAGATGATATTGTCTTCCTATACTTTCTAAAAACATTGTGTTGTCTTTTGGGAAAGGATAGTTTTCAAAGCAATCTGTAGTTGAATAATTCAAAGTTCCTGACCCCAAAGTTGATGAATACTTCCAACACCATAGATTATGGATTGAACTGGAGAGAATCGCAAAATTGTGAAAATCATTTAAAACTAATACGCCCAATTTATGCATAAAAACAGTATTTGTCTGAGAAAGTTCAAATGATGAATATTTACTAACTAATGGAATAACCATTACCTGGTCTAACTCAGATATGGTCGCATAAAGTTCTTTTCTTGGTCGTAAAAACTGCCACCATTTATCTTTACCTCCTTTATCTTTTTGGATCAATCGTTCTGGCTTGACCAAGCGCTCTACAATATCAAAACAGTCTTTATAAGATCTGGCTTTTTCTTCCGACCAATCGAAAAAGTTAATTACCCAACGAGTAGGTTCTTGAGTAATACTGTTGTTGAGATCATCACCATTAAGGTAAGGAAATAATACCTCTTTATTTCGAAAGTCTTTTTCAATCAAAACTTTTGCCTCTTCAGGTGTCAATATAAATCCCTTTCCAAGTACGATGCTCCCTTGAAAACTCTTTCCCTTATTTGATATTAAGGGCATAGGTTTTCCTAACTCCATCACTTTAAAGCATAGTTACTGATTTTTATTGTTTTAAAAATAGCATCTTGCAAATTATGAATAAATTCACTTCATAAATACTTCAGTAACTATGAGCATACAAATAAGCTATCGTTTTGTAATAAAAAAAGAAAAAAACAAACAAGGATTATTCCCAATTTATCTAAGAGCATTTTTAAAAGGTAAAAAAATCGAAACAGCAACTCCAGTAACCATTCCTTTTAGAGACTGGTCATTGAGAAAACAAAGAGTAAAGAATAATAATAAAAACCATGAGAGGTACAATATGATATTGGATGCAATTGATAAAAAATCTATCACGTTATTAGTACATAATTTTATAAATGAAGAGTTTCCTTTAACATTAGTGCAGTTTAAAGATAGGCTACTCTCAATAAATCACAACTCAGCTGGAAAAAGTTTCACCGATTATATTCTGAATTATTTAGAAGAAAATAAAGTAAAATTTAAAGTAGAAACTTGGTTTGGATACAAATCTCAGATTTCTAAAATTCTAAAATTCAAAAAAGAAATTTACTTTTCAGATATAAACGAAAAATTTATTAATGACTATAGACAATATATGCTTAACACTTTAAGCAATAATGAAAATACCGCTAGCAAAAGCTTAAGAGTGCTGCGTACCTTTGTCAATATCTCAATTCGTTTTGGCTATATAAAAGATAATCCCTTTCAATATACTTCAATAAAAAAAGTTGATGGAAAAAGAGATTTTCTTTCAATTGAAGAGTTAAATAAACTTGATGAATATTACTTAAATGATAATTTTTCAAAAACAATAGATAAAGAGATTTTGGGTTATTTTTTATTTGCTTGCTATACAGGTCTAAGATATTCCGATTTAAAGACTTTTTCTATTAATTCAATAGTTAATGACTCGATACATCTTAGAATGCATAAAACTGGTTATTTAGTAAATATTCCTCTAACTAAAAAGGCTAAAATATTTATTCCGAAAATCTCATCTGATAATGATTTTGTCTTTAGAGTTTATTGTAATAAAGTAACAAATAGGGTCCTTAAAAATATAGGAATAAAAATAGGACTAAATAAAAAAATCACTTGTCATGTTGCAAGACATACTTTTGCTACAGTTTCAATTTCATTGGGAATTCCGATAGAAGTTGTGAGTAAATTATTAGGTCATACTAGTATTCGAACTACACAAGTGTACGCAAAAATTGTTGATACGGTTAAAATAAAAGAAATGCAGAAATGGGATAATTTAAAAAATTAAATATGTCTAAAAACTTTGTAAAATGTTTTATGTATTTGTATTTCATGATTTTATGTTTATATTTGTATATGCTTGTTGGCAAGCATGCCCGTTCGTGCAAAGATTTTATCAGCCAATAGTTTAATAATGCAAACCTACCTGCTTATTATCCAAACAAGATTACGAACGCGAAAGTCAGGATAATACAGCCGGTGTTAAAAGGAATGTATTATGGAAACTATTGAGTATTTCAAACTGCAAGCAAAAAATCTTTACAAAGATTTTAAAACACAAAAGTCTTATTTTGATGCCGATTATGGCCGTGAACTTTATCACTATACACCCAAGTATTTTGATATAGATGCTCTTGTTCTCGATTTTGATATCGAAGAAGAAAATTTTACACTAATGAAAGCTCAGCATTACATTGCAAATTTGGCTGGATTTATAAAATGGACCGAAATGCTGAGTGCTTCTTCCTCAGCATTGAAACTATCTAAACTTCTGTTCAAAAATATGCATAAGATTAGTGTTATTGAATGGGATATTTATATCTTGGCACAACAGCGCGAGAATGGTTTTGCTTTCGATGACGATTTTAAACTGGATATCTTTGAAACAGTTTTTAGTCAAGTAGATGATCATCAATCCGATGGATATGATTATCGTTTATTACAATCTGAAAAAGTATTCGATAAAAATCAAAAAAGTAAGCCGAAGAAGAAGATAAACAAGTCATCTGTGCAAATTTTTGTATTACCATTAGCTGGCGATGACAGGTTAGAGTTTATCAGAACAGCTGATTTGATTTTCGAGAAAGTCTTGAGCGAAATTGAACTTATAAATCCTGAGTTAGTTAGAAAACTATGGGATGCAGGAAATTATATTGATGAAATCCTGTTAAAACCAGAAATGCTGCCAATCGATCGTGATTATGCACTTTCTCGGATCGATGCCTTTCTGTTTCATCATGTTATTGAACTTGCAGTTGAAACAGATGATTAGCGTGAAATTCTTAATTAAAGATTAAAACTTTTCTAAAGTGGTCAGTATTAAATTATACTGACCACTTTTTTTTAAAATTAATCTTGTAGTGATTAAAACCTTTTCTGTGAGCTATTCGAATTGTTTTAAGAAGTGCGTTTGTTATTATGCTTAAGAAATAAAAGGTTGAAGAAGGAAATAGACTTCCTCTTAAGGACAGATCATGATAATTAATAAGATTGAAGCACTTTTAATTTAAATTGCATTTTGTGGATTTTAAAAAAGTGTATTATGGAGAAAGATATTGACTACAGTAATTCAAAGTTGACACCGGAAAAAGCTTTACAGATGCTCAGATCTGAGGGATTAGATGTTACTATTGAACAGGCAGAGGAAATCTTGTATTTCTTAAGAATAATTGCTAATATCGCTGTGTTGAAACATTTAAATATAACAAAATGAGTAAGATAGCGGACTTGTATATTCGTGTAAGTACTGATGAGCAGGCAGAAAAAGGCTTCTCACAACGTAATCAGGAAGAAATGCTAAGAAAATATTGCGGCATAAACCAAATACAGATACGTAATGTGATATATGAAGATCATTCAGCAAAGACTTTTAACAGGCCTCAGTGGAAAAAATTTCTTGATGAAATAAAAAAAAATAAGAATAAAATTAGTTTGGTTCTGTTTATGAAGTGGGACAGGTTCAGCCGTAATGCAGGTGATGCTTATCAAATGATCAATGTGTTACGGAAACTGGGTATTGAACCGCAAGCTATTGAACAGCCACTTGATCTGAGTGTTCCTGAAAACAAAATGATGCTAGCATTTTACTTGGCCGCACCCGAGGTTGAAAATGACCGAAGGGCATTGAATACATTTCAGGGGCTTAGAAGGGGTAAGAAGGAGGGTAGGCATATGGGTATGGCCCCTTATGGTTATGCCAATAAAGTTACAGAAGATGGAAAAAAATATATCGCAATTGTGCCGGAGAAAGCCGTAAAAGTGATATGGGTGTTTGAACAGATTGCGAAAAATATTTTTAGTACTGAATCTATTTACCAAATGTCCAAGGAAAAAGGTTTTGCCATTTCTAAGAATAACTTGTGGCTTATCATAAGAAATCCACTTTATTGTGGAAAGATTGTTGTTCCTAAGTACAGAGATGAAGAGGAGAAATGGGTCAATGGACAGCATGAGCCAATTATCAGTGAGGGATTGTTTTATCGTGTACAGGATGTTCTTGACAGTAAAGCACGGACATATAGACCGAAAATTAAGACTATCGAGAATTTTCCTTTGAGAGGTTTTTTTCTTTGTCCAAAGTGCGGTCAGAAGTTAACAGGAAGTAAATGTAAAGGAAGAAATAAATATTACTATTATTATCACTGTGATAAAGTTTGTAAGTGGAGAGTGAATTCCGAAATAGCTAACAAGGTTTTTAAAGACCATTTAAATAAATTCAAACCTTTAAAAGAAGTTAAGAAATTATATACCGCAGTTCTACTTGAAGGTTACAGGGAGCATACTGGAGTAATAGCTGGCGAAAAAAAGAAGTCCCTTGAGCAGATTGCAGTTTATGAAAAGAAATTATCAGTAGCCAGAAATTTATTAGTTACCGAGAAAATCGATGCTGAAGATTACAATCTTATGAAAATTGAGTACAATGCAGTTATCAGTAAGCTGGAAAAAGACATTGGAAATGTAGAAGACGACAGGGTCAGTATAGAGCACCTAACCACGACTGGATTGGAAAACCTTTTAAAGCTTGGCGAAGCCTTTGATGGTGGGACTTTAGCTGATTCCAGGGAGATAATTGGTTTAATTTTTCCGGAAAATTTTACATTTTCAGAAAACAAAATCCGCACCGCCCGAGTCAATGAAATGGTTAATTGTATCTATCTGGTAAACAATAGATTACGGGTAAAAAAAAACGGGACAAAAGATGATATTTTTCTTTTGTCCCGAGTAGTGACCTCGACTGGATTCAAACCAGTAACCTCTTGAGCCGTAATCAAGTGCGCTATTCAGTTGCGCCACGAGGCCTTTTTTTTTCATTAAGCTAATTTTCGTAGCTTTAGTGAACGCTGTTTGCGGGTGCAAAGATAGAGATAAATGTGAGATAAACAAGGGAAAAATAACATAAAAATAAAAAAAAATGAAGATTGAAAATTATATACGTGATATTCAGGACTTTCCTAAAGAAGGAATTTTGTTTAAAGACATTACTCCGTTATTAAATGACCCCATTGCGAGGAAAGAATGCCTGTCGATTTTAGTTACGTCTTTAAATGGTCAGCCTATTGATAAAGTAATAGGAGCGGAAAGCCGGGGTTTTTTCTTCGGAATGTTATTGGCTCAGGAATTAAACGCAGGCTTTGTTCCGGTACGTAAACCTAAAAAGCTGCCGTATACGACCATTTCGGCTTCGTACGATTTAGAATATGGTACCGATACACTTGAGATTCATACAGACGCTATAAAAAAGGGAGACCGGGTTTTGATACACGATGATGTGCTGGCGACCGGAGGGACTGCAAAAGCCCTTGGCGAATTGGTTGAGAAACTTGGCGGAGAAATTGTACAGTTCAATTTTCTGATGGAACTTTCTTTTCTGAACGGAAGAAATAAAATTGAAGGACATCCAATTTTTGCCGTCCTAACTTATTAACTTTACTTTTCAAAACCGCTTAACTAAACGCCACAATGAGATATTTTCTTTTAGCATCACTTCTGTTATTATTTTCGTGTACGGATAAAAAAGTTTCAGTTCCAAAAGAATCAAATGACAGTTCCGGGATTCCTTCTAAAGAAATTGAAGTGACTCCTGAAGAAGTCAATGTGTTTAGCGCCATACGGCCTGATGAAAGACTAAATAAAGGAGAGCAGTACGCTGATGAAGTCGAATATGTAGATTATGATGCTAACGGCGATTACGCTTTATTTACCATAAAAAAAGGAAATGAAGTAGTAGCACTGCAGACTAATTTTGAAGGTTCTGATCAGTTCAACAGAGGTGACGTCCTAAAGATTACCTGGAAAATGGATTCTACTTATATAGCAGGTGAGGGGGAAAAACTTGAATTTACCGAGTGGCTTATCAATGCTGAAAAAGTAAAAGACGGAAGCGTTAGTTTGTTTAGGAAAAAATACAATAAACCGCTTAAGTATTCCTGGGCAGAGAAGGAAGAATATTCAAAAGACTTTAAAGATTATCTTTACACGCTGGTAGAATATTATTTGGCAAATTCGAAAAAAGAGCTTGTAAAGGCACACCTTCAGAATACCGATACCGAATTTGTTTTTTCGATAGAAGACCGCCAAAAAGACGGACGTGCATATACCGTTTTGGGAATTGCAAACGAATTCGAAAATCACACCAGCATCATTCAATGGCTTTATTTAGACAGCGAAACCAGAAAACTATACGAGTATGATTTACCGAATGACAAACTGATTGAATTTAAATAATGATTGCTTTACACCAGGACAATTTTGTGTTTGATGGCATATAAAACCAAACCGATCCGGGTTTTAATTTCGAGTTTATCAAATAAACACTCCCTGTAGCCGTCAATTGTTTTGGGGCTGAGACACATTTCAGAGGCGATTTCCTTGTATGTTTTTTCGCTGCAGGCATGTCGTATAAAAACAATTTCTTTTTCTTTTAAATTGATTTTTTTAGAATCGTCATTCGCTTTTTTGACCAGCATTCCCGAAACCAGTTCGGTAAAATAAAAACCTTTTTCAATCACACAGGACATGGCTTCCTTAAATATTTCCGGCGAAGTATCTTTCAGCAGATAACCTTTGGCACCATTGGCGATCATCTTGATAATGATTTCTTCATCATCATTGACAGACAGCGCAATCACTTTGAGGAAAGGCCTGTTTTCCTTAATCCATTTCATTGTCTCAACACCGTCCATAACAGGCATATTGACATCCAGTAAAATTAAATCGACGTCCGAGTCGGTATTTTCCTGAAGGTAGGTTATAAAAACTTTACCGTTTTCAAAACGGTTTATCACTTCAAATTCTTTAAAACTATTGATCAAAAGCTGTAAGGACTGTGAGAATAGCAAGTGATCGTCAACAATAATAATTTTATTCCTGGCTATTGGTTTCATCTGATGGGGTTAATGGATATTCTAATAGTAAACTTGTTCCGGATGGGTTTGATTCTATAATTAGCGTGGCGCCAATTAGTTTAGCTCTCAATTTCATGTTGCTTAATCCGATACCCGAATTGATTTTTTTAGTATCGTAACCAATTCCAAAATCTTTCATTTTCAACTGGAAAAGTTTTGCATTTGTCGTAATATTCACCTCATATAAATCGCTGTGTGAATGTTTCAGACTATTGTGCAGGGCCTCCTGGAAAATGCGGTAAATAAACAAATCATGACCTTCGTTAATCTTTGGTATTCTTCCTTTAAAATTATAATTGTATTGAATGTGTTTTAGCTTTTTTACGCGTTCCAGATCTTGTTTTATGGCTTCTATAAAATTGGTTTGAAGTAAATTATCCTTATTTATAATTCGGGATAAAATCCTGATTTCGTCTAATGATTTGGCTAAAACATTTTTAAGATCGGTAAGCTCTCTGGTCTGAATAGATTTATCGTCCTGTATGTACATATTAAGCTGCATAATACCTACCGAAACAATCTGGCCGATATTGTCATGCAGTTCTTTGCTTATTTCAGAAAGGGTCTGATCTTTTATTTCTATTCTGGTCTTTACTAACTCGGACTGAAAGTACATTTCAGATTCCATTTTTTCAACCAGATAATGGTTCTTTTTCTTCAAAAAATAAAAAAAAATGACAAGCAGCGTCATCAGTAAAGTAAAAAAAACAATACCTAACGAAATGACTAATAATTGTATTTCTTTTCGCTCCATACAAATCCGATTATATAACAACTATGTGCTAAAAAATTTAAAATAAACAGGACCAGACTGAATACAGATTCATCCTGTTTAATTAGGAACCATTTTATGGCGAGCATAAAAGGCAGAACGGGAACGTGAAAAACAAGTATACCTAAGATATACCAGAAAAACACCGATTTTTTAAAATTTAAGATCTTGTTTGAATTGAAAATCTCGACCAGATACAGGCACGAAAGCATCATAACCACTATAACGCCAACGGCGAAACTGTATGTAAAAGAGTGATTTATGTCTTTTTTGTAATATAAAATATTCAGAAAAAAGGAAATGATAAATAACATTAAAAACAGTACAGCCGAAATTCTGTTGGTTTGTTTCTGGAGAAGACTTCGAAGGAGTAATATATAGGCGGAAAAACTAACGAACATATAAAAATTATAAACATAATAATTTAACAAGCCCGTCCATTGTGTAAAAAAATAGCCAACAACTTCAGTTAATGCTGAAAACCAGATTAAAAGTACTAAAAACTTAGCTTTATTACCGGGAAGTTTATGCAGGGAAATCAATCCAATGCTTCCTGATAATATCGCGAGATAGATGATATACGATCTTAAAAATTCAAACATAATTTGTTTAGTATATAATGCTAGGAGGTCTTCCTATGTTGCCATAATTCATTGGGTCAAGGCTTTCGATATCAGCAGAAGCATCTTCTTTTGCCATTACAAAACTTTGTATCTGATTTGCATTTTCTTCTGCTGATAATGTCTTTTTTCCTGTTGCAGCCAAAAATAAAGTGGTTAAACCTGCTTTTTCGCCATGCTTTTCATCATCCGGATATACGCCAAAATAAAATCGGATGCCGTCTACTTCATATCCCGTATCGGCTCCATGGGTCTTAATATAATTAATGTAGCTTTCTAAAGCTTCCAGTGAATACCAAATGGCATTTGCATCTTCTTTTTTGGTTGACTTGTGAATTAGTTTTCCTCTTTTATGAGTGTAATTCAAATTCAGCTCTTTGGCGAATTCTTTTGTAATCAACTGACTTGGTTTTTCGGAAAGGTTTTTCATGATTTTTTTTAGTTTAAAAATAATTAGTTAAAATTTATTTGTGGTTTTGAAAATGTTCCTGACAAAATTATTTTAAAAGATAAAAGTGTACAAGGGTAAATTCACCCTTTTTTAGTAAGTAAAATTATTGAAAAAAAGGAGTCAAAGTACTGTTTTCTAATAATTTATAAAAATTTAATTTTATATCGTTCATTTTTGTCGATAAATAAGCGACACTAAACTTTAAAAATATATCTGACAAAATGTAAATTTTTAAAGGATACCACAACTAACGATACTAAAATTAAAAAGCAATGAAAACTTTAAAATCCGGAGTAAAATCAAGCGAAGTATATTATTTAAATGAATTACTTGCAAAACTAAATTACAGCGTTGTTGTTTCTGACTATTTTGGAGCTGCAACCGATAAAGCTGTTCAGGATTTCCAACTAAAAAACAATTTGGTTGTAGATGGTATTGTTGGGCTAAAGACCTGGTCTGCTCTTATGGAGAAAAGTGCAGCCGGTTTTTTATCCAATCCTAAATTGCTCTCAGAACAAAACCTGATTGATTTTTCGAATCATCATACTATTGAACTGGCGATCGTGAAGGCCGTAAATTTGGTGGAAAGCAACGGTAAAGGTTTTCTTTTAGACGGAAGACCAAAAATTTTGTTTGAAGGTCATGTTTTCTGGAGAGAGCTTAAACAGAGAGGTATTCATTGCGAAAATTATGTAAATGCAAATACCGAAAATATCCTTTTTAAGAAGTTTACCAGAAAATATTATGTGGGCGGCGCTGCTGAATATGTACGGTTGGAAAAAGCAATTCATTTAAATCCGGACAAAAGTTTTACTGATGCCGCCAATTGTGCAGCTTCGTGGGGACTTTTTCAGATTATGGGTTTCAATGCAGTTTCTATCGGATATCAGAATATAGACGAATTTGTGCAGAAAATGTACCTCAATGAAGGAGAGCACCTAAAAGCATTTGGATTATTCCTCGAAAAAAAGAAGCTGATTACTGTTTTGAGAAATAAGAATTGGGCAGAATTTGCACTGAAATATAATGGTGAAGGTTATAAGACCAATCGATATGATGAGAAGCTGAAAAATGCTTATTTGAAATTTTCGTCGTGAAAGATTTTTCAGTCGCAGTTTTCAGTCACAGGTTTGAATTCCCATGTCACAATTTTCATATCTTACAAGACAATAAATAATTAAACCCGACAGATTTTAAAAACCGGTCGGGTTTATATATCATAACTCATAACTCATAACTAACTTTTACCTCAGACTTGCTCCAAGTTCACTCTCAAAAGTATGTTGCAGTTTCGACATGATTTTATCGATTTGAGCATCGGTTAGGGTTTTTGTATTATCCTGGATAGTAAAACTCAAAGCGTATGATTTTTTACCTTCCGGAAGGTTTTTACCTTCATATACATCAAACAGGTTTACATCTTTTAAAAGCGTTTTTTCTGTTTGTTTCGCCAGATTGTAAATACTTTCGTAAGTCGTTTTCTGATCAATCAACAAAGCTAAATCTCTGCGGACTTCCGGGTATTTAGGGATTTCACTGTATTTAATTTTTCCCGAGATAATTTTTAGAATCAGATCCCAGTTAAAATCAGCAAAATAAACATCTTGTTTGATTCCGAAATGTTTCAGGATTGATTTTTTAACAACGCCCATTTCTACTAAAGTATCATTGTTATAGGAAATTGACGTTCCCTCAGAGAAAATATCAGATTGCACGGGAGCGTTAGATACTTTATCAATTCCTAAACGGGACAAAATAGCTTTTACATATCCTTTCAGCAAAAAGAAATCACTTGGTTTTTGCGGATTGGTCCAGCTTTCTTTGTTTCTGTCTCCGGAAACGGATAAGGTCAAATGTTTGTGCTCTTCGAAACCATTCAGGTATTTATGGTATGTTTTTCCAAATTCAAATAATTTCAGGTCAGAATTTCTTCTGTTGATGTTGTATGAAACCGCTTCTAAAGCAGAGAATAACAAAGACTGACGCATTGTTGCCAAATCACCGCTTAACGGGTTTAGCATCGTAACATTATGCTCTTCTTTTAAAACCGTTGATAATTTTGCATAAGCAGCTGTCGTTAAAGAATTCGCCATCATTTCATGAAAACCCTGTGAGTTTAATTGAGAGGCGATGATATTCTGTACTTTGTAATCTTCTGTTCTTGGAGAGTTGGCAACAGTTGCATTAAACTTTTTAGAGAATTCAATGTTGTTGTAACCGTAAACTCTTAAAATTTCTTCAATGACATCAATTTCACGCTGTACATCAACACGATAGGCCGGAATTGTTAATCCAAGACCCGATTCGGAAACACTGTTTACTTTGATGTCTAAAGAAACCAATATTTTTTTAATGGTATCTTTTGGAATTTCCTGTCCGATGATTTTAGAAACATGGCTAAAGTTTAGCAGAACAGAAAAATCTTCTACTTTTTTAGGATAAACTTCTACTACATCAGAAGTAATTTTACCGCCCGCTACTTCCTGAATTAAAAGAGCGGCACGCTTTAAGGCATATTCCGTAATAGTCGGATCAATTCCTCTTTCAAATCTAAAAGAAGCATCTGTATTTAACTGATGTCTTTTGGCTGTTTTACGAACGCTGACCGCATCAAAATAAGCACTTTCTAAGAAAATGGAAGTAGTTCCTTCTGAAACTCCAGATTTTTTCCCGCCAAAAACACCGGCAATACAAAGAGGTCCTTTTTCGTCGCAAATCATTAAATCCTCTGCATGCAATGTTCTCTCAACATCGTCAAGAGTGGTAAATTTGGTACCTTCCGGTACTGTTTTTACAATTATTTTCCCGTTGATTTTCGCAGCGTCGAAAGCGTGCAAAGGTTGTCCTAATTCATGTAACACATAATTCGTAACGTCAACGATATTATTTTTTGGAGTAAGACCGATCGCTTTCAAACGATCCTGTAACCATGCCGGAGATTCTTCAACAGAAATTCCTGAAATGGTCAGACCGCAGTATCTTGGGGCTAAAATAGGCTCTTCTACCGTAACATCAATTTTTAAGGTACGCATCTCTACTCTGAAATTACTTACCGATGGCGTAATTAATTCGATGTTTACACCACGCTGCAGCATTCCGGCTCTAAGATCACGGGCAGTACCATAGTGACTCATGGCATCAGCTCGATTAGGTGTTAATCCGATTTCGAAAACTTCATCACTTACGATATCAAACACTTTTGAGGCCGGAGTTCCGGGGGCTAAGTTTTCGTCTAATATCATAATTCCGTCATGGCTTGTACCCAGACCTAATTCGTCTTCTGCGCAAATCATTCCGTGACTTTCATGTCCGCGAATTTTTCCTTTTTTAATGGTAAATTCCCCGTCATCTTTATCGTACAAAACCGTTCCGATAGTGGCAACCGGTACTTTTTGGCCTGCAGCAACATTGGCAGCACCACAAACAATTTGTATAGGAGTTTCCTGTCCGATATTAACGGTTGTAATATTTAATCTGTCGGCATCAGGGTGTTTTTCACAAGTCAGTACGTGTCCTACAACAACTCCTTCTAAACCGCCTTTTACTGATTCATATTTCTCAACAACTTCTACTTCCAGACCTAAATCGGTCAGTAATTCCGAAGTTTGTTCAGATGTCCAGTCTGTTTTAATGAATTGTTTTAACCAGTTGTAAGATATTTTCATGTTAACTTTTTTGTTCTTGAATAAGGATACAAATATAAGGATTGCGTATTGGAGAAAGAAACAATTTATTTGCTTTTTTCTAACTGTTTCTATTTTTGCACAGAAGTCCGTAATAATGAGTAATTTGTTCTTTTAACAGGACAATTCACTAAATTAATTCTTCTACGTGTTTTTTAATGTTTTCTGATATTTTTTTTATTGGTAAATCGTTTTCATCATCGCCAAACGGATCTTCAATTTCTTCCGCAATTAATTCTAAACTGGCTAACACATAAAAGATAAAAACGACTACCGGAGCCACATAATATCCTAAACTCAACGAATAACCAAAAGGCAGGGTCATAATGTAAAAAAAGATAAATTTTTTGATAAAAGCACTGTAGGAGTAGGGAATAGGCGTGTTTTTGATTCGCTCGCAAGCCCCGCAAATATCGGTAAAGGCAACTAATTCGGCATTTAAAATAATAAGCTGATCGCCGGTAATTTTTTTGGATTCATACAAATCATTGATTTTATGCGACATCATGCGTTTTACCTGATTCGGTTTGTGTTTATGATGATCCAGTTCTAAATCTACATCGTCAAAAAGCTGTTTGGCAGTTTCAGAATTATTTAAATGTTTGTATAAAACCGAAGCGTAAGCGGGAATAAATTTCCTGAAAAACTTACGATCATTTTCGTCTTTTAACATGCAGGAAAGCTTGATCGCGAAATTACGGCTGTTGTTTACTAATGCCCCCCATAATTTTCGGGCTTCCCACCAGCGGTCGTAAGCGGTATTGGTTCTGAATACTAACAACATTGAAATCACAAAACCTAATATTCCGTGCATCATCGGAATATTTTTGATGTAATGATTTTCATCGAGTCCTAAATAAATTACTTCAAAATAACCGACTACTGAAGCATAAACTCCAATGGCAAGCATCACCGGAAAAAGTTGTCGGACCGTATCTGATTTGTGAAAGTGAAAAATAAAAGAAAACCAGTCTTTAGTATTGTATGAGATCATTTAATTTTTGTTTTGGAAGCAAAATTAACTTAAAAATTAATATTTCCCGCCAATTCTTTTAAGGCAATTTCAGATAATTTCGCCTCATACTGCGCATTGCTGTAACGTACTTTAGCATTGACATAATTCAGCTGGGCAGTCCTGAAATCGATAGTTGTTATGGTTCCGATTTTAAATTTATCTAAGGTAATTTGAAGATTTTGTCTCGCAATGGCCTCATTATCCTCTTCTAAATCAATTAATTCCAAATTGGTTAAATAGGTTTGAAAAGCAATACTTAACTGTGAATTTAAAATCATGTTTTGCTGTTCGATTGCGATTTGCGAATTCTCAATTTGAAGCTTTGCCACCTTTTCATTTCGATGCTGATTGAAACCGTCAAAAATATTTAAGGTAGCATTGAAACCGTAATTTAAACCTCTTGACGAGGTAGCACTGGTAAAACCCAGACTCGATTCACTTTCGGCAAAATTATAGCCTGAAGTCAGCCTGACAACCGGATAACGATCTGCCTTAACCTGTTTCAGCTGCAATTCTGCAACGCGTTTGTTGATGATCTGCGTTTCGAGGGCCGGATTTTGCTTTTGCGCCAAATTGATTAAGTCAGCCAAAACTAATTTGCTGTCAACCGTTACCTGATCTGTTACCTTAAAATCTATTTTCGGATCACGTGCCAGATATTGGTTCAGTAAAATTTTGGCGTTGGCATACGATTCTTTTTGTCTTAATAAAGCCACCTGATCTGAATTTAAATCCACCTGAGCATTTAAAACTTCTAATTTGGATGCCTTACCAATAGTGAAACGATTTTTTGCAAGCGTAAGCCTTTGATTGGAAATTACAATGGTAGTATCCAGTGCAGCCAATTGCTGTTGCTGCTGAAATAAATCATAATAGGCAGAATTAACCTGACCAATTTTAAATAAAATGGTTCTTTTTAACTCCGAATCACCCAGTTTTTGGAGTTCTTTTAACTGATCGTGTCTGGCGAACATTTTCATTCCGTCAAAAATAGTCCAGCCAATACTTACCCCGTAATTCAAACTGTTATTTTTGGCGTTGTCTAAAGAAGTCGAAGTCCCGTCCTGACGGGTTTGATCTGAATTCTGAATGCTGTTATTATCGGTAACCGAAGCGGTTGCGACAGGCAGCATTCCGGCGTTTCCAATGGTTACGTTAGTCTCGCTTATCTTTGAATTGTTTTTTGCAATCTTGATTTCAAAATTGTTCTCCAAAGCGATTTTCATAGCATCTTCAATCGTTAAGACTTCCTGAGCCTGCATTTTTGCGAGGCAGAAGAAGCATAAAAAGATACTGCTGAATAGAATTTTAGTATTCATATTTGTTTTTCTTTTGGCAGGAATTCATCCATTATAATTCATGAATTCCAGAATCCTAAATTATTTACTTTCTTTTTCGTATTCTTCAATATGGTCAAATTCCGGATAATGTTTTCGGGCTTTCGACCACATCAGGTAAATAGCCGGAATTACAAAAAGGGTTAAGGCCAAAGAGAAAATAGTTCCTCCGACAATAACAACTCCCATTCCGATTCTGCTGGTAGAAGCAGCTCCAAGCGACATTGCAATCGGCAGCGCCCCTAAGGCAATAGCTAAACTCGTCATTAAAATCGGACGTAAACGCGCTTCTGAAGCTTCCAGAATGGCTTCCATTTTTGGTTTTCCCTGTTCTCTTAACTGATTGGCAAATTCAACAATCAAAATACCATTTTTCGTCACCAGTCCGATAAGCATTACCGTTCCGATCTGGCTGAAAATATTCCAGGTCTGATTGAATAACCATAAGGAGAATAAAGCTCCGGCAACTGCCATCGGTACTGTTAAGATAATGATAAACGGATCCATAAAACTCTCAAACTGAGCGGCAAGAATTAAAAATATTAATAATAAAGCCAATCCGAAAGCGAAAGAGGTATTCGAACTGCTTTCGACAAAATCCCGTGATTCACCACTTAAATCCGTAGTGAAACTTTCATCCAGCACTTTAGCCTTAATCTGATTCATCGCTTCAATACCATCACTGATACTTTTGCCCGGCGCCAAACCTGCAGAAACAGTGGCCGACATATAGCGGTTGTTGTGATATAATTGTGGCGGGTTACTTTGTTCTTCTATGTTCACCACGTTATCCATCTGAATCAGTTCTCCGTTTTTATTTTTAACAAACATAGAAGTTAAATCCAACGGTTTAGAGCGGTCTTTTTGATCAAATTGCCCGATTACCTGATACTGTTTTCCGTTTTTAATGAAATAGCCAAAGCGCTGACCGCTTAACGAAAGCTGTAAAGTCTGGGCAATGTCTATAATAGAGATCCCTAAACTTTCGGCTTTTGCACGATCGATGCTTACGTTGATTTCCGGCTTGTTAAATTTCAAATTCACATCGGTAACCGAGAAAACATCGCTTTTACCCACTTCATCCATAAAAAGCGGAATTTTTTCTCTTAACTTTTCAAAAGTAGGAGCCTGAATAATGTATTGAATCGGTAAACCTCCACGTCTGTTTACCGCAATTGTAGGCTGCTGAATGACAGAGGTCTTGGCATCCGGATACTTTTTTGTCCATTTGGTTAATTTGTCGGCAATATCTTTTTGGGATATTTTTCTTTCGTCCGGTTCTTTTAACGAAAGCCTGATAAAACCGGAATTGGTTGCTGAACCTCCGGAACCTCCCGCTGTAATTACTAAACTCACTTTTTTCTCCGGAATAGAGTCATCCACCAATTTTGATATTTCCTGCATAAAACGGCTGGTGTATTCATAAGAAGAACCCTCAGGAGTAGTCATACGCATGGTTACCGAACTACGGTCATCGTAAGGAGCCGTTTCTTTTGGCAGTATCGTAAAAAACAAATAAATCAATCCGAAACAGGCAATCAGAATCGGAAAACTGATCCATTTTTTTGCCATAAAACGATTTAAGGCGTCTGCATAACCGCTGTTTAATTTCTCGAAAAAAGGCTCTGTTTTGATGTAAAATTTCGATTTTTTCTGTTCTCCGCCTTTCATTAAATACGCATTCAGCATAGGTGTTAAAGTCAGGGATACAAAGGCAGAGATTAATACCGCAGCACCAATGACGACACCAAATTCCCGGAACAGACGGCCTACGAAACCTTCCAGGAAAATTACCGGTAAAAATACGGCTGCTAACGTTACTGAAATCGAAATTACCGCATAAAAGATTTCGTTGGAACCTTTGATTGCCGCTTCAATTGGCGACATTCCTTCTTCTACTTTCTTGAATATATTTTCGGTTACCACAATTCCATCATCTACTACCAGTCCCGTCGCTAAAACAATAGCCAGAAGGGTCAGTACATTGATGGAAAACCCGAAAAGCCACATGACAAAAAAGGTTGCAATTAGCGATACGGGAATATCAATCAAAGGTCTGAAGGCAATGGCCCAGTCCCTGAAGAACAAATAAATAATGATGATTACTAATAGAATTGAAATTCCGAGAGTTTCGGCAACTTCAAGTACCGATTTTTTGACGAAAAGTGTATTGTCAAGGGCAATATTAAGCTTGATATCTTTGGGTAAATCCTTTTTTAAGGCTTCGTATTTTTTATAAAATTCAGACGAAATATCCAAATAATTAGCTCCGGGCATCGGTACAATAGCCAGACCAATCATAGGAAGTCCCGAAGATGTTAAGGACGTTTCGATATTTTCAGGTCCTAATTCAGCACTGCCGACATCACTAAAACGAACGATTTTATCTCCGTCTGTACGAATGATAATATTATTAAATTCTTCGGGTTTGGAAAGGTTTCCGATGGTTTTTACAGTCAGCTCGGTATTGTTTCCGGTGAGCTTTCCGGAAGGCAGTTCGACATTTTGCGCATTCAGTGCCGCGCGGACTTCTGCAACCGTACAGCCGTATGCTGCAAGTTTTACAGGGTCAATCCATAAACGCATGGCGTACCGTTTTTGTCCCCAAATTTGTACACCACTTACACCCGGAATGGTTTCTAATCGTTGTGAGATAACATTTTCGGCATAATCACTTAATTCTAAAGAGCTTCGCGTATCACTCTGAACCGTCATTGAAATAATAGATTCACTATCAGCATCGGCTTTGGAAACTACGGGCGGCGCATCAATATCCTGTGGTAAACTTCTAACGGCCTGTGAAACTTTATCACGGACATCATTGGCAGCTTCTTCTAAATCTTTATCTAAATTAAATTCGATAGTAATGCTGCTGCTTCCCTGATTACTGGACGAAGTTATATTTCTGATTCCGTCGATCGCATTTACTGCTTTTTCTAAGGGTTCGGTAATTTGTGACTCAATAATATCGGCATTAGCTCCGGTGTAGTTGGTTCTTATCGAAACCTGCGCAGGGTCAATGGATGGGAATTCCCGAACACCTAAAAAGGTATACCCAATGAAACCGAACAAAATAATCAAAAGATTTAGTACAATGGTTAAAACGGGTCTTCGTATACTTGTGGTGGATAAACTCATAAGAGATTTTATATTTTAGATTTCAGATTTTAGTGGTATTGAATTAGCTTTCGCAATTCATAACTCATAATCCAAAAATCATAACTTAAAGATTATTTTTTTACTTTAACTTTTATCGGAGCTTCATTTTTCAGGGACATAACACCGCTTGTGATTAGCGTATCACCAGCTTTCAATCCGGATAAAACCAAAATAGACGCATCAGTTCTGGTAGTGGCATCCACCATAATTTCTTTGGCTTTGCCCATATTGGCGATATATACTTTTTTGCCGCTTTGTACAGGAACAATAGCTTGGGACGGAACTACTATTGCATCTTTGATGATGTTTAAAGGTAATTTTACATCGGCAAAAGTACCCGGGAAAAGTTTGCCATCCATGTTATCGGCAATGGCACGAACCTGTAAAGTACGTGTTGCTACAGCCACTTCGGGCTCAATCGCATATATGGTTGCTTTGTAAACCTTATCGGAACCGGACACCCCAAAATCGATAACAGATCCTGATTTTACCTCAGAAGCATATTTTTCAGGAATCGAAAATGTTATTTTCAGTTTTCCGGTGTTGACTAATTTTGCTACCAGAACAGTAGGAGTGATGTAAGTGCCGGGAGAAATAGACCTCAAACCAATTTTCCCTGAGAAAGGGGCTTTTACAGAAGTTTTGGCAATCTGAGCCCTGATGAGTTGCGTTTGCGCCTGCATGGAGGTATAATCTGCGTTGGCAACATCAAATTCTTCCTGACTAATCGCTTCTTTCTGAAGTAATAATTTGGCTCTTCTTTGATTTTCACCTGCCAGGCCTTCTTTCGTAACGGCTTGTCTTAATTGTGCTCTTAATTCAATATCGTTTACCTTAAACAGCACCTGACCTTTATTTACATTAGTGCCTTCCGTAAAGTAAATACCTTCAACAATCCCTGAGACTTCACTGTGAATTTCTACTTGTTCATTGGCTTCAATAGAGCCTGATAAGGAAAGGTTATTATCAAATGTTGAAGTTTTAACCACAATCCCTGTTACGGTTGTAGGTTTGTCTTTGTCTCCGGACTTTTTAGAATCTTCGTTTTTACTTTTATTAGAGATGACTCTGTAGGCAATAAATCCTCCGAGTCCGATAATCAGAAGTGCGTAAATCAGGTTTTTTAGTTTCATAGAATTGAGGTAGATGTAATTTTGGTGTGTATTTTTAGCAAGTGTACAAATTTAACTTTTTGGAATGAATCCAAATGATGTTATCTTTTATTTAACATTTGTATGTACAAATCTTTATATTTAGTTTAAATGTTTTACAATCAGTTGTTTATGTTTTTTATCAATGAAGTTTTTATGAATTTGAGTTCTTTTTTTAATCATTTTATTAAGCATATCGAATACTGCTAAGTAATCTTAGACTTTCCTTCTGCTATTTGGTTTAATGCTTTGTCGCGATTTTAGTTCTTTTTAACAAAACTTTTGGATAATAGGTTAGAATTGTCATGTTTTTGTCTGTTTATACGCACGTAGTTTTACTTAAAACAATCCTTTAAAAGGAGATAATTCCTACTTAAAAGTGATTGCATGTATTTAATCCGATTTTTTTTGCACTTTATCGATTTTATTTGTAATATTGATAAGCTTAAACAAAATGATAGTTTTTTTGTGAGAATAGTAATGTTTTTGGAGGTTAAGCGTTAAAATGTGTAAGGTTTTTATTTTCTTTTAAGTTAAAATTGTTGATTTATAAAATTAATTAATTAACAATCGTTTATACATTATTCGTGTAACATACCAAAAACTACTCTTTATGGCGAAAAAAATACTTTTGGGCTTATGGTTTTCACTATTACTCTTCGCCATTTTGGTTTTATTCTGGCAAAACGAATTCAAATACAGTTTGCCGACCCCGATTCCGAAAAATTACCATGACGTTGCTGTGGGTTCCCAAATTGATTTGGGAAAATGCTGGACTACGAATAATAAACCTGTTTTTATTCATTTTTTTAATCCGGATTGTCCTTGTTCCCGTTTTAATGTGCCTCACGTAAGCGGATTGATTAAAAAGTATGGTGACCGGATTAATTTTAAAATTGTGGTGCTGAACCAACAGAAAAATTTTACGATTGAAGAAATCCAGAAAAAATTTGACGCCGCGATACCTGTTTATTTTGACAGTGCCATGGCCAGCAAATGTGGTGTTTTTTCGACTCCGCAAGCCGTTATAATTGATCCTTCCCACCATTTATATTATAGAGGAAACTACAATAAAACCAGATATTGCACCAATGCTGACAGTAATTATGCGCAGATGGCAATTGATTCTTTGCTAAAACAAATCCAGTCCCCCTCATTTGATGCTTTAGCACTGAGAGCTTACGGATGTTCGTTACCAAAATGCACTAAATAAATCTAACCAATTAACCTAATTACCTAAATTATGAAAACAAAAGCTAGTTTAAATGAACAGGATTACCTGCACAGTTTTATGTCTACCATGACGCAAAAATCGGATACTATTATTAACTACGTTCTGGCCCTCTATTTTCTTCTCGGAATTGCTTTGGCTTTTAAATATGACACCTTTGAAATAGGAGTGGGCGTGGGAACCATTAATTTGTTATTGTATTATTCGGCAAAATTCTTTCTTAAAAAATCGAATTTTTACCAGTATGTGCTGTCTGTGGTGCTTGCGATTTTTATGGCGCAGTATATTTATCAGATGCATGGCCTGTTCGAAATGCATTTTACAGTGTTTATCGCCAGTACCATTTTGATTATTTACCAGAACTGGAAGCTTCAGATTCCGCTCACGCTTTTGGTAGTGCTGCATCATGGTGCCCTGGCATATATGCAAAATTTCGTTTATACTGATCCAAAAGGACTGCAATTGTATTTCTCCCAGGTAAATTTTGACTTAGAAACATTAATTATCCACGTTGTTTTGGCAGCAGTTGTATTTTTCATGAATGGGTATTGGGCGTATTATTTTAAAGAACACAGTCAGAATCATATTTCTAAAATATCTGATGAATATGAATTGGAAAATATCAAATTGGCATCAGCGAAATACAGTTCATTATCGGCCAATAACGAGTTTAATGTTTTTGTTTACAGAACGGCACAGGATTTAAAATCACCGGTTAATTCAGTATTGAAACTTATTGATGTTTCAAAAGGCCATACAGACAATGATAAATTGTTAAGCTATTTGGAGATGATGAGAGAAAGCGCCAAGAAAATTGATGATTTGGTGAACGATATTCATGGCAAATCGGCAAACAGGGTTTCGAATTAATTTTAAGTAGTATTTGAAAATTTATTAAATCAATTCAATTATAACTAAAAATTTATTTTATGCCGAAGCATGATTTTGAAGCCACAAATGTAATGCTGGATTCTTTAAAAAAATCTTTTGATTTCTTCCTGAAAAATGAGGCGACTTCAAATTCAATTGAAAAAATAGAGTCCGAAACAGAATTTGGAAAAGAAGTTGCAAAAATTTTTAGCACGTACGGAGATAATCCCCTTGCGAAGAATTTAGATTTTCAATATAAAAAGATGATCCAGATAGCCAGGGATATCCAACATCTGAAATTAGCCAACGATGCCACTTTACCGGATTGGCTGGAAGATGAATTAGAGGCTGTTTTTAAGAAAATAAAGGATATACTGGCACAACTAAAAGAAGAATGAAATAACATATTTTTAAGAAACAGAGACCATTTTATGCACAGTGTGAGAACGGCATATTAATTTTTAAAATACAAGATTTATGGATACCAGAATTACCCGCCCGACCCCGTCAGACAGAGAAGTTGATTGGAATAAAACGAAAGTACTATTAAGTAAAACAGATACAAAAGGAACCATTTTGTATGCAAATGAAGCTTTTATCGATGTATCGGGTTACGATGAATTTGAGCTCATTGGGCAGCCTCATAATGTTATCCGCCATCCTGATATGCCTAAGGTTATTTTTAAATTTTTGTGGGACAGTATTAAGTCCAGTCAAAATATTCATGCTATTATCAAAAACATGTCTAAAACCGGCAGGTACTATTGGGTAATCACAGATTTTAAAATTATCTCAGATTCTGATGGAGAAATTGTAGGTTACTTTGGAACCCGTAAATCGGTCCCGGAGGAAATCATCGTAAAATTTATAGAACCTTTATACAAAAAACTAATTCATATTGAAGAGGCGAGTGGCGTCCATGCTTCTGAAGAATATCTGATTGGTTTTTTAGAAGAACGGAAAAAAACGTACATGGAGTATGTGGATCATCTTGTGGCAACAGGAAAAGATGATAAGAATAAAGTCAGTAAAGGTTTTTTTAACGGCTTTTTCGAAAAGAAGAATTCAACCAAAAAATAATTATAAAAAAGATGCTTCATTGTATCAGTTCTAAAATTGGAAAAGCCTTTTTCGCCCCAAATCTATCAAGCTTACTAATTTAATAGACTGTTTTAGACTTAAATAACGAGTGTTTAAGATGATACTTTGAAGTGTGTTTTTTTTAATTAGATAATTAGACAATTAGATAATTAGATAGTTAGATAATTAGATAGTTAGATAATTAGATAGTTAGATAATTAGATAGTTAGATAATTAGATAGTTAGATAATTAGATAATTGATAATGGATGATGGATAATTTGTTTTTTATAAAGTGATAGCCTTAGAAAGTTAAATGACTTTTTTATCTTCCATCTCAGTGACTTAGCAGCTTAGCACCTCAGTAACTCATTAACTCAGTACCTTAGAACCTTTGCATCTTTGCACCTTAACTAATATAATTCCAAATATTTTTCTTCTTCGTCAATTCGATAAAAACAGCTTTCAGGACTGCATGTTCCGGTTTTTGAAGAGGGGGATCTTCTTTCAGGATTTTCAGGGCATAATTTCTTCCTAAGGCCAGGATATCCCGATCGCGGACAATGTCTGCAATTTGAAGGTTTAAAACACCACTTTGCTGAGTTCCCATCAAATCTCCGGGGCCGCGAAGTTTAAGGTCTACTTCGGCGATTTCAAAACCATCATTGGTACTTACCATGGTTTCCATACGGGTTTTGCTGTCGGCACTTAATTTATGGCTGGTCATAAGGATACAATAACTTTGTTCCGCTCCACGGCCTACGCGACCGCGCAGCTGATGCAGCTGAGACAAGCCAAAACGTTCGGCACTTTCAATAATCATCACACTTGCATTCGGAACGTTTACGCCCACTTCAATAACCGTTGTCGCCACCATGATATTGGTTTTACCTTCAGAAAAACGTTTCATTTCAGCATCCTTATCCGCTGGTTTCATTTTTCCATGCAATATAGAAATCGAATATTGTGGTAAAGGAAAATCACGTGAAATACTTTCGTATCCATCCATCAAATCTTTATAATCCATTTTTTCAGATTCCTGAATTAACGGATAAACAATATAAATTTGTCTGCCCAGCGCAATTTCGTCACGCAGGAATTTCCATACTTTCAGACGATTAGAGTCAAATCGGTGTACGGTCTGAATCGGTTTTCTGCCCGGCGGTAATTCATCGATAACAGAGATATCCAGATCTCCATACAGACTCATCGCCAGTGTCCTCGGGATAGGAGTGGCGGTCATTACCAGAACATGAGGCGGAATATCATTTTTCTTCCACAATTTAGAGCGCTGTTCTACACCAAAACGATGCTGCTCATCAATTACGGACAACCCTAAATTCTGAAATTTCACCTTATCTTCCAGCAGTGCATGCGTACCGATTAAAATATGCAAACTTCCGTTTTCGAGCTCTTCATGAATAATTTTTCGGGCGGCGGTTTTGGTTGAACCGGTAAGTATTTTAATATTGATTCCCAAAGTTTCAGCCAGTTCGGATAATCCTATAAAATGCTGATTGGCCAGAATTTCGGTTGGCGCCATCAGGCATGCCTGAAAACCATTATCGATTGCCAGAAGCATACTCATAAAAGCTACAATGGTTTTTCCGGATCCGACATCTCCTTGCAATAAGCGGTTCATTTGGGCATTACTGCCCATATCGGCACGAATTTCTTTTATTACCCTTTTTTGTGCATTTGTCAATTGAAACGGCAAGTGATTCTTATAAAAATCATTAAAAAGTTCACCGACTCTGGTAAACGGGTGCCCTTTTATTTTATGTTTCCGAATGAGGTTTTTGGTGATTAATTGTAATTGAATGAAAAACAATTCTTCAAATTTTAAACGAAACTGCGCTTTTGACAAGGCATCGGCACTTTTCGGAAAATGGATATTGAATAAAGCTGCTTTTTTCGAAATCAGTTTTAATTCTTCAATTAAATAAGGAGGAAACGTTTCGGTAAACAAAGCCTGGGTTTCAATAAACAACTGTTCCATTAATTTATTGATTGTCCGGTTTGAAATACCACGATTTGTCAGGGTCTCTGTCGAAGGATAAACGGGCTGCATCGCAGAACGCAGGCTTTTTTCATGCTCGCTTAAAAGTTCGATTTCCGGATGTGCCATGCTGAACTGGCTTCCGTACAGGGAACATTTTCCAAAAATCACACAAGCTTCATTCAGTTTCAGACTCTCCCGAACCCACTTATGTCCCTGAAACCAATTGAGGTCCAGTGATCCTGTATCATCCACGAAAGTAGCGACCAGACGTTTTTTGTTTTTAGCAAACTCAACCGTTTTTATATTGATTATTTTTCCAACCAACTGAACTTCAGAGCCGGTATTTTGAAGTTCGTTTATTTTGTAATAACGGGTCCGGTCAATGTATCTGTTCGGAAAAAAGTTAATTAAATCACCATACTTATGAATTCCCAATTCCTTACGAAGCAGCTGACCACGACTTGGACCAACACCTTTTAAGTATTCAATTGGAGTTTCGAGGAGATTATTAGACATTTTTTTTAGATTGTTGGGACTTTAGAGTTTTAGATTGTTGGATCTTCAGATTTTTAGAATATAGAGTATAGAAAATAGAATAGAGACTAAAGACTAAAGTCTATTTTCTATACTCTATATTCTTTCTTCTATTTTCTTTTCTCTCTTACTGCGAAGATAGATTTTAATTAGGAATTTTGGAAATGTGCTCGTTTAGAAAAGCGATTTAACTTTAAAAATAAAATAGTGGTGGTCACTGCAAAAGAATATATTTGTCAAAATTTTAATAAACCAATTAATAAATGAAAAAAAATATCCGACTCTTAATAATTGCTCTTATTTCCGTAGCCTGCTCTAATGATACCGAAAACAATAACGAAAAAGAGTGCTGTCTGGTCAGTGCAAAAATAACAGGCTTTTATTATGATGATATAACGATCTCAAATGACGCATCTAATTCCAATTTTTCAGGCAAAATAAATTTTGAATATGACATTCAAAACCGTATTAACAAAGTGAAAGGAGGATTGCTGCACGTACCGGATGGAAATAACCTGAACAAATGGGTCTTATCAAATGATGTGGAAGATGTAGTTACCTACGATAATAATACGATTAAAGTGGATTACTCTGCTAATTCGGATGCCAGGCCTTATCAAAAAGAATTTACGTTAAATAATGGAGTTTTAGTGAGTAGAAAAGTAACCAAAATATATCCTATACCATTAGACCCGATAGTGTATATTTACGAATATAACGGGGATGAAATAAGGGAAAAAATAGGTGGAAAGGTTTACAGAACCTTTACTTTATCTGCAGGTAACCTGGTTAAAATCGAGCAAATTAAGTATGATTTTCTAAGTAATGAGGTTACAGGAAAAAGAGAGTATTTGTTTTTAAATTATGATGCTTCCGAGAATCTTTTAAAAGGCAAATTTTATATCAACGGGGCATTCTTTAAAGCTTTTTCAAAAAATAATTATACACAATTAAAAATCAGAGAGTATAGTTTTAAGGATAATACCTATACTTTAAAAGATGAATCAGGGACGTCTTTTGAACTTACCTATGATGCAGACAATATCGCTTCTTTGTTTGAAAGAGAGTGTAAATAAGGTTTTTGCCCCTGAAGTAAATTATAAAGCAGTTCACGGATTCTGGTTTAATTGGTTCGGCCTTTGAACTGCTTTAGTTTTTATTGCAACTGAATCTTTATCTTTGAATAAAATTTTAAAAGAAATGACAACACACTTAGCACTTTTACGCGGCATTAATGTTTCGGGACATAATATGATGAAAATGGAAGCCCTTAAAGCAATGCTTGAAAATATCGGTTTTCAAAACGTTAGAACGTACCTGCAATCCGGAAATGTGTTTGTCGATACAGAAGAAGAAAGTGCTTCGAAAGTGGGTTTTATGATCAAACAGGAAATTTTTAAGGTTTTCGGACATGAAGTTCCTGTGATTGTCATTACTAAAGAAGATCTGGAAGCTTGTTTTAAAAACAGTCCGTACTTAAAAGAAAAAGATTTAGATACCAAAAAGCTGTATGTTGCTTTTGTTTCGATTGCTTTGAAAAGTGAAAATATAAACGATCTCAAAATCAGTCAGTTTAAACCTGATGAAGCGAGTATTGACGGTAACAGAATATTTATTAAATATGCTGTTGGCGCCGGAAAAACAAGATTTGATCAGAAATATATCGAGAAAAAACTGAATGTTACAGCAACGATCAGAAATTGGAATACCGTTACAAATTTACTTACTATATATTCTGAATAATGAAAAAAACTTTGTATGTACTAATGTTGATTATTATAAGTCAAACAATAATAGCACAAAAGAAAACAACAGGATCCGGAGAGGATTTTAGCTCTTTTTTTCAGAAATTTAATAAGGATAAAAATTTTCAGCTTAGCAGAATTAAATTTCCATTAACTGTAAAATTGAATAATGATGATTTTGAATTAGTTGATTACATAATCAGTAAGGATGAGCATATAATCTTAAAGTTAAATTTAAAAAATGTCGAATATAAGCAAAAAACCATATTCAAAAATAATACTGTTATAATTCAGCAGAGAGGAATTGATAATGGGATTTTCATTGATTATATCTTCGATAAAAGAAAAGGGTTGTGGTTTCTAAAAACCTGGGTCGATCAGTCTACTTAAATTATTTAGGATCAGAAGGCAATAGTACTTTTTTTAAAAAGATTGTATCGGCGTTATGACTAGAACCTTTTCTATTTCCGCCGCCATGGGAACTATAAGCTTCTATTGATTTTTTCTCGTACCCATCTTTATCAACAAATTCATTGATCATTAATGGTGGTGCTTCCGAACCTGCAAAAGTCCATTGTGAATAGCGTAATTCCTCTAGTTGGAAATATCCCTTTTGATCGGTCAGTACTTCGCCAACTTTGCAGTTTTCAACTGGTTTTCTGGTAATAGAATCATAAACGTAGCCAATAATCTGTGGTCTTCGGCATCTGCTCACCAGACAACTTTGAAAAACTAATGCAACAGCAATCAGTAATAGTGTCAGGTATATATTTTTAAAATTGATTTTTTTCATTTTATTAAATAAGATCACAATACCAAAATCCATAATCAAAAGAATCAGTAGCATTTGTATCGCAGGCAGTATTGGATGAATCTTCGGTTTTTGGTTTTTCATATTTGCGGTAAACTATTTCGCCAATTTCAAAATTTAGGGGTTCTCAAAAAAACAGTCCGTACTTATTACTGATTTAAAAGATGCACCGATAAATAATTAATTTTCAAATTGATCTTATTAATCTCTCATCCATTTTAGCATGGCCGGAAATGCGGGTTTATTTTCCTTAACAGCGCGTTCTTTTCCTAAACAAAGCCCAATCCATTCCAGGAAAGGCAAACCGATATAATTTTCATTGGTAAAATTTGAAATGAGCCAATCAGATTCATTTTTATAGCCATGGGGATGAAATACGAATTCCAGAGGCAACTGTAGATGATTTGCTGCAGCAAAAGACCAGAGAATTGCACCTATTTCTTCGGCTTGAGTTGGCCAGTCAGCTGCTATTTTTTTTGTTCCGGCTAATTGTCTTTGACTGGATGTGGTAACAGCTAAATGTCCTGCTTCATGCAGAATATCTCCGGGATATAGTAATTTATCATAATCGACATAGAGGCAATTTGGACCTAAACTTAATCCGGGTAAAAAAGTTGTTTCTAGTTCTTTTTCAATTATATCTAATCCTATTTCTTTGAGGAACGATAAAATTTTTTGTAGTTCCAGGTTTCCTTCTACGGGCATATTAATTGGTTTTAAACAAAATTACTATTTTAGATTTTTGATCAGTTCGTTTGCGGCACTTGTATTCATTCGTTTTAACTCAGCAATCACCAATAGTTTCTGCTCTTCACTCATTGTTATCTCAGGTTTTACAAATTGATTTTCAGGAGCTTCTTTATAAAATAAGGCATCAGTCCAGTCATTCCGTACGCCATCAATAACCAGATGAATACGGTCCTGATTTCCTCTGTTGGCAACCGAATGGGTAAAATTGGCATCAATATACCAGCATTCACCTTCCTTCATCATCAAACGTTTTCCGTCCAGTATAAATTCAACATCAGGATTGGTAATGATCGGAATATGTAATCGGAACGAACCGTCTTCATAGCCCAGACAATGATCGGAATGAGGTTTGATTTCTGCTCCTGCGGCAAGTTGCAGCAATCTTACCGCTGTTTTTTCGAAATGGAAATGCTCCAGAATTTCTTTAAAATACGGACAGGAAGCTAAAATTTCGGTATTCATCATTTCATCACCAGTATTGGATAAGGCAAAGATATTGTTGGATTTCCCGTCTGTAGACATCAGGGCAACAGAAGTCCATTTTCCCGTGTAATCATTTTTATTGTAATGAGCTGTCCAGCTTTTATTCAGTATTCCCAAAAGGTCACTTTTGAGTTTATCGACATCAAAAGAGATTGGAAATTTGATAAAACGTATTAATGTATCCATATTGTTTGCTTTAAATGGTAGTGGTAAACTATCATGAATTCAGTACTTTATTTCGGAATCAAATCGCAATACCAGAATCCAAAATCAAAAGCATCAGTGGCACTGGTGTCGCATGCGGTATCAGATGAAGCTTCGTTTTCCTGTCTTTCATATTTGCGATAAACGATTTCCCCGATTTCAAAAGCGATTGGTTTGGAAAAAATAGGTCCATCGAATGTAAAGGTATGAAATTCGCCATTTTCTCCGCATAAATCTACATTTTCAGGCAGATCCTTTATAAAATCCTGATCGATAATCCGGCCAACAAAACTTTTGTCTAAATAACGTTCGTTCACACAAACTACAATCGTTTTAAACCCCAATTCAATAAATTCCTGAATTAATTCGCTGGTTGGAATCTTCCAAATGGGGAAGACGCCTTCGAAATCTATTCTTGCCAGTTGTGTTTCCCTATATTTTCGAAGGTCTTCGAGGAAAATATCCCCAAAAACAGAATGGGTAATTCCTTCGTTTTTAAGTTCGGTTAAAGTTTCGGTCATCACCTTTTCATACACTTCCATGGTTGGCATTTCCGGAACCTGCATAATTTTTAAGGGTAAGCCGATGCTCTCTGCCTGTGCTTCAAGCAGCTCCACCCGAACACCGTGCATAGAAATGCGCTGAAATTTTTGGTTGACACTGGTCAGTAAATATTCGATTTTATAATCCGGATTCTGTAAAATTTTGTACAGGGTAAGTGCGGAATCTTTTCCGCTGCTCCAGTTAAATAGGGCTTTGATTGGTTTTGACACGTTCTTATAATTTTCTATAGTAAACATACAAATTTCATTCGATTTGTTGGTCAAACCTTTGTAACTTTGAGATTTCTGCCCAAATTTATAAGCAATGAAATATGTTTTCCTCTTTATTACCAGCTTCGTTTTTGCACAACAGACTCATTTTGTTGATTTTAAATCAGTTTCGGGACAATTAGTATTAGATGCTAAAGAAAAAATGGTTTCCGGATCTGTCATTTATGATTTTGATGTTTTACAGCCCACGGATACCGTTAAAATTGATGCTAAAAACATGGAATTTACTCAGGTGAAAATCGATGGAAAAGAAGCTGTGTTTTTAAATACGGGGAAAGAACTGAAAATTATTTCAAATTTTCAAAAAGGAAAAAATCAGTTAAGCTTTTACTATTCGGTTAAACCAAAACAAGCTTTGTATTTTGTGGCTATCGAAAATGCTGAAGTTCAGATTTGGACACAGGGTCAGGGGAGATATACCAGTAATTGGTTTCCCAGTTTTGATGATGTGAATGAAAAATTGATTTTCAATTTACAAATCACTTATGACAAAGGATATGAGGTTGTTTCGAATGGAATTTTAAAAAATAAAATCGAAAAGAACAACCAAATCAATTGGCAATATCAAATGGAACGCCCGATGAGTTCTTATTTGCTTATGCTTGCTGTTGGTAAATTTGATAAAAAAGAATTTAGTTCAAAAACTAAAATTCCATTAGAATATTATTTAGAAAACAAAGATAAAGATTCTTTTGAGCCAACGTATCGTTACTCTAAACGTATTTTTGATTTTTTGGAAAAGGAAATAGGAGTAAAGTATCCGTGGAAAATTTACAGGGAAATTCCGGTTCGCGATTTCCTGTATGGCGGAATGGAAAATACAACTTCAACGCTTTTTACCAGCCGTTATGTAGTGGATTCAATTGGTTTTACAGACAGAAAGTACACCAATGTTGATGCCCACGAATTGGCACATCACTGGTTTGGAGATCTGATTACTGCCGAAAGCAGCACACATCACTGGCTGCAGGAAGGTTTTGCCACCTATTATGCTTTACTTGCTGAAAGGGATATTTTTGGAGAGGATTACTTTTACTCGAGATTATACGATACCGCCCAACAGCTGAAATTTGCCTCACGGACAGATGTTATTCCCGTTTTAAATGCCAAAGCCAGTTCATTGACTTTTTATGAAAAGGGGGCTTGGGCGCTGTTTTTTTTACATGAATCGATAGGGGATAAAGCATTCAAAAAAGCCATCAAAAGTTACTTGAAAAAATACGCGTACCAAACGGTGAATACTCAGAATTTCTTTGATGAAATAAAAAAAGTATCCAATTTTGATCTGGAGAAATTTCAAAAAACCTGGCTGGAATCTGTTGCCTTTGATACACCAGCAGCTAATGCTTTACTGAGTAAAAACAAAGCAATTCAAATTCGTCTGGAGGTTGATAAATTAAAAAAAGTACCTTTCGCAGAAAAGAAAGATTTCTTAATTAAAACTTTAAATTCAGATGTGTATCATTCTGTAAAGGAAGCGATTATTGAGCAGATTCAAAATGAAAAGTATAACCTGAAAAAGGATTTATTGCTGATCGCTTTGCAAACTAATGATGTACAGGTTCGTCAGGCTCTTGCCGATAGTTTTAGTGAAATTCCGGAAGATTTCAGGATAAATTACGAAACTTTACTGGATGATAAATCGTATCAGACCCAGGAAATTGCGTTGTTTTATTTATGGAAAAACTTCCCGGATCACCGAACGGCATATTTGAATAAGTCTAAAAACTGGATTGGTTTTAAAGATTACAATCTCCGTACTTTATGGCTTTCGCTGGCGCTATCGACTCCCAATTACAGTGAGGATCTGCAAGCCCTGATCTCTGAGTTGGTGGCTTTTTCTTCCACTAAATATGAGGCTACAACGCGACAAAATGCATTGGAAAAGCTAATAGCCTTTAAGCTGATCAACGATTCCGTTTTGATAAATCTGGTAAATGCAACAACGCATCATATGTGGCAATTTTCGAAATACGGGAGAGATTCAATTCGCATCTTGTTAAAAAATTCAGAAATGCGTGTGTCGTTTGAAAGAATTTTGCCTAATTTGACACCCGATGAGCAGTTTCAGTTGAAGCGGTTATTAGCGGAGTAGAATGAAGAGTAAAGAATAAAGAATTAAAGAATAAAGAATAAAGAATAAGAGTAAAGAATATGTAATATAGAAAAAGAGTAAAGATTAAGTTGTAAAAAGTGATCGACACTACCCCATAGCGTTAGTTATGTCTTCTTTCTTCTATTCTCTTAAAAAAAACCTACAATATATTTATGAGAGCATTGGTTATTTCGGGTGGAGGCAGTAAAGGAGCATTTGCTGGCGGCGTTGCACAATATTTGATAGAGGAAAAAAAGCATGAATATGATCTCTTTTTAGGAACTTCAACCGGGAGTTTGCTGATTCCGCATTTGGCTCTTGGGCATATTAAGAAAATCCACTGGGTTTATACCAATGTTACGATGTCTAAAATCTTTAATATTTGTCCTTTTGTTGTGAAAGTAAAAGATGGAATTGATATTGTAACGATCAACCATTTTAATGTTATACGTCAGTTTTTCAAGGGAAAGAGAACGTTTGGTGAAAGTAAAGGTTTACAGAAATATATTAAAAATAACTTTTCGATATCCGATTTTAATAAGCTTAAAAAACTCCAGTCTGATGTTATTGTAACGGTAACGAATTTAACCAAAAACGAAGCTGAATACAAATCGGTGAAGGATTGTACCTACGATGAATTCTGTGACTGGACCTGGATTTCGAGCAATTATATTCCGTTTATGAGCCTGGTTACCAAAAATAATTATGAATACGGAGACGGAGGTTTTTCGAGTCTGGTTCCCATTCGCGAAGCTATCAATCGTGGTGCCACCGAAATTGATGTCATTGTTTTGGAAACGGAAGTCAATATGGATAAAATGGTTATTGGCAAAAATCCGTTTTCACTGATGATCGATTTGTTTCGAATTGCCTTAGATCAGGTAGAAAAGCATGATATTGCTATCGGAAAATTGATGGCCAACAATAAAAACGTAAAACTCAATTTGTATTATACACCCACAAAACTTACCAATAATGCTTTGATTTTTAACAAAGAAGTCATGAAAGAATGGTGGAAACAGGGCTATGAATATGCTCAGAATAAATCTGAAATTATGAGTGATAACAAGTAGCTTCACAGTTTAAAATAATTTTAAAAAAAAGCAGGTAATCAATTGATTCCTGCTTTTTCGATTTCCAAATATAGTAGTTGAATTAGTTTAAGTCATATTATGATAGCCCAAGTGCCGGTACTAACACACTTTTGTGCTTGTCTTTATTAAGTAAACGAAGATAAAAATAACCAGTACCGGCAATGCCCATCATGAGTCCGGGAGTATATTGTCCGGAATTTAATCCGGTAGACCACGGAATATTATTATCCTGGTATTTACTGATGCCGGCATTACCTACCGCTTCTGCAAGCTGTTGGTATTCAATCCCTCCGCAATCCAGCATAATATCTGCATTTCCTGCTATACCGTGGCAGATGGAATAATTGGTGTTGCTCAGATTTTCCACCAGGCCATGGTAAACGGAATTGGCAGTAGTGGTAAGGGCAATCTTCATTTCATTGGCAAAAACAGTGTTTGGATACAACTGATTTGCCTTTAATCTCGATATCGTAATGCCCGGAGCACCGTGGCACCATGCAAGTCCGCAGATATTTCCGGCTGAACCCGAAATTACATCATCCCTAAAATCCGGCCAATTTTGCTGTGAGCTGTCGAAAGACTGACGTTCATAATTAAAACCTCCTTCGGAAGCTTCCAAAAAAGAAGGATTTCCTGTAACCTGATGCAATTGTAATAAGGCCAAAGCGATACCGGAAGATCCATGTGAAAAACCAGTCAGGTTTTTTTGGGAGGGAACTGTTGCCCATGACCAAATGGTATCGTTTTTAACTGCTGCGCTGCACAATAAATTGCCCAACGCAATTGCTTTGTCCAAAAGTTCTTGTTTTTCAAAAACGGCATACGCATCCAGTAGAACAGGTATAGTTCCGGCAGCGCCGCTAATAATATCAATTTCGTAAGATTGAAGCGAATCGGTGGGAATACTTTCAAGCAACTCAAGTCCTTCTTTTACCCATTCTTCCTTATCAAGCGCTGCTCCCAGTTTTATTAATGTTGCCGCGATCCCGGGTTTTCCTGCGTAGAAGCCATGATTGGAGGCCTGATTCATAGTTGATCTTACCTGTTCGATACTGCCTTCTATTGTTTTAAGTAAAATCGGGTCTTTTCTTTCGGAATACAATGCCATCAGAAATAAAGCAATACCAGAGGTGCCGGAATATACATCCGGGCCAAAAGTTTTGATGACCGGCTGGTAAGTCCCATTCAGAGGTTCAAAGGAATACCCTTGCCAGGTACAGGATTTATGATGCCAGATACTGGTTCTCATTAAATGCGTTCCGATATTCCATGCTGTTTCAAGGAAATTATTGTTAGTTGTAGTTGCAGTTGCGTCCATGGTTGTTTTTTTAATTGAATACTATTTTCGATCCTTTATTGAGAAAAGTGTTTTCAGGATCTATTCCTCTTTGAACAAAAGCGGCAGCAATTTCGTCCACAACTGCAGCTGCAACGAGTTTTTTATGTGCAGTTTGAAATAAGGTTTCTGCAAGTATCGTTACCCTGTTCATTCCAAAACTTTCCTGTGCATTTGGACTTTCGGCTATGCCAACACCTTTCGCATAGGGATAAGTAAAAAGTGGAACATCTTCTTCCAGATACTCTTTCATTTCATCGCAAATTTCCGGCAATAACATTTTGATTATCGGAAGCATAGCGTCTTCTACATAAAGTACGGCTGCATCACGTCGAAAATATAAATCGGGATGATTAAGGCATTTGAAGAGAAACGGAATGTTATAATAATTTAATGTTTTAGTAAGGATATTAATAAGGACAGGAGCGCCTTCACTAATACAATTCCAGTAAACCCGGGTCAAATTAGGAGATGGATTCAGCGACTGATTGCTAAAAACATAATGAAAGGTAGGCTGTCTGTGTTTGTCCTCTTTTGGGAATAAAACCGTAACGGTCTGTCCAATTGCTGCAGTTGATCCGACAGGAATATCTGTTACGGAAGATACTGGAATAATACGATGTTCGGCCAGTTTTACGATTTCTAAATAGCCGTTCGGGTAAATGTTTTTTACCATCCAGTCTTTCTCCGTTTTATTTCTGCTATGGTTATTTTGAGACAACAATTCTGAAAAGGCATCATTAGTAACGCTAAAATGAACCGCTCTTTCTTTCTCACCGGACTGATAACTTTCTTTTAAAGCGTAACATTCCGAATACAAGATGCTGATGAGACTGCCCATGGCGTTTTCAGCAGTAGTGGCGTATTGTTTATCCCTGAAAAGTATAGTGGAGTCAGAAATATGAAGCTGACTGACCAGTCGGGTAAGTTCTTTAATAATGGTTTTATCCTGGAACATAGTCTTGTTGTAGTTTTATATTAAATAATTCCTGTAATGCCATAAAAGGATCATTCATAATATTGAAGGCAAGCTGAATACAGCGCATGCTATTGGCTTCTATTTTTGAATTATAAGTGATGCCTTCCAGACTGGTCTGAATAATCCTCGCAGCAGTTAGTTGTATCATTCGAATTAAGATGTAACTATGGCTGGATTCCGGGTACTGCTGTATTGCCATATATTCGTAAAGAAAAGCCTGTGCAGAAGATTGTGTGTTTTTGATATCATAAGGCTGCATGTATTCGGGCAATTTGTAACCCGCAGGATCATTATTATCGAATCCAAGAAGCCATACACTAACATAAGATTGTAATAGTCCGGCAACATCCCACATCGGATCACCAATATCTGCCAGTTCCCAATCGATGAGTTTTTGTGTAAAACCTTTCTCATTTGGAATCGCCATAAAGTTGATCCATTTGATATCACCGTGTATGAAGTGGGTGTAATTCCACGATACCGCCAGATTGATTAAAGTATTTTGTAAGACCTGATTTTCTTTTATCAATTGAATGATACTGGTGCTTGCTTCATTGTTAACAAAAAACTGATCAGCATTGTATTGATCCAGTTGCAATACCCAAGGTAATGCTTTTGGAAACATTGAAGTGTCTGTCCGGGCATCAGGTACAACATGGCACGCTGATAATATAGAGGCTTGCTCGCGGGCAAGGTTTAAGTCAAAATTTTTGGTAAGCATATAATGCTCGTATAGGTTTTTTGCGTTATATAACAGCTCGGTCACCATTATATTATGATCCCCATCATGATCCAGAAGTTTAGGAACATGGGTAGCAATGGATGAAAATTCGGTATTGTTTTTAAATAAGGTATAGGCATTTATTTCTCTTCGGAATAAACCATCGGCGACAAAATCCTTTTCCATTTGTTTTACAAAAAGAGAATTTTCAGGCTGGACTATTATTTTCAAAATTGTATTTCTGGTGTTTACGGGATGTACCATAAAGTGACCTTTAACCACTGCATCTTCATCAATAAGCTGGCGTTTATGTAAGTATTGATATACGGTTTCCGGGGTTAATTGCATAACGTAAGATTTAAGAGTTAAAAAAGAATCGCAGGATTTTTCAGATCCTGCGATTTTTTAAATTAGGTATTATGGACAGATAAATGGTATTCCCGTACAAGATACAGTAGGGATACAAGATACTGTTGGAAAACAAGATACAGTAGGTACACACTGATTTACCGGCAATGTTGGTATTGCAGCAGCATTCACATCAGCAGGAGTTCCTGAGACTCTGCATATCTGTGGTATTGTGGGATGACAGTAAAGTGTATGTGGTAACCCGGCATTTACATTACCTGTGCTTTGAGTAACACCGTTACAAATAAAAGGTATTCCGGTGCAGGATGCTGTTGGGATACAAGATAATGTTGGAATACAGGATACCGTCGGGATACACTGATTTACAGGTAACGTTGGTATGGCAGCAGCATTTGCATCAGCTGGAGCTCCTGTTACTTTACAAAGCTGTGGCAATGTTGGAAAGCAGTATACGGAGTGCGGAGGACCGGCATTTAAATTACCTGCACTTTGAGCTACACCATTACAAATAAAAGGTATTCCTGTGCAGGATGCTGTTGGGATGCAGGATAATGTTGGAATACAAGATACCGTCGGGATACACTGATTAACAGGTAAAGTAGGTATAGCAGCCGCATTTGCATTTGCATCAGTACCACTTAGCGATCTGCATACCGGTGGATAGGTTGGAAAACAAAACAGTGTTCTGCTTTCTGTATTTGCAGTATTATCAGCATTTTGAGCGACACCACTGCAAATAAAAGGTATTCCTGTGCAGGAAGCTGTTGGAATACAAGATAATGTCGGGATACAAGATACCGTTGGGATACACTGATTAACAGGTAATGTAGGTATTGCTGCAGCATTTACATTAGCATTCTGTTGCGTCAGACAAATTGGAGAGATGCCTGTTACACATGACGTAATAGTCGGAACACATTGTACCGTTGGTATTGGAAAACACTGTGTAATTGGTATGGTTGGAAAACCTGCCTGACTGTTTAGATAGTTGGTGTAGATATCACCTTTCAATAATGGAGAGGCTTTATCATCACATTGGCAGGCTGCATTTAGGGAACCACTCGCATGCAACGTTAATAAACTTGTAAACTGGCTGTCATCTATCTCACTTTGAATACCGGCAAGCAATAAAGGTACAGAGAATGTATGGCTGTAGTTGAAACATTTCCATCCAAGGAACGGAACGTCTACACATGGGTTCAGACCCAGGTCAAAACTAAAAACACCACTGGCTTCATTGAAGTTAGTGATGCTTACTGTAATTTTGAATTTACTAAAAGGCTGCCATGTAAAACTTGTATTGGTATTAAAGCTAAAGCTTTTCGTTACATTTCCAAAAGGAGTTTTTAATCCTAGTGTTATCGTAACCTGGCCTTTTATAGCACTGGCAGAGATGCACATGCTACAACCCAGAAATGATGGTGTACACCACTCTGAGGCCGCAAGACTGTCGTACCCTTCGTACACAGCCCCGTTTTCTACGTTTAAAATTTTAGACATAATTATTGGTTGATTTGACACCTACTCTTTTTTAGGGTTTTTCGGTTTTCTTCCCTGTTCTTCGGTTGATTTGCTTATTGTTTAAAATAAAATGGAGACAATAACTTTCTCTCAATATCATGTAAACACATGTTGGTTTTTATTGTCGAAAATCATTTTAGTAATAAGTGGAGAAACAAATAATGCTAGCTTTTCATTTGTTATTCTGAAATAAAAGTACTGGGCATAGCGCCGTATTTGAGAAGAAATGACAGGAGCAGGAGTTTTCTTGTCATGAAAGAAGAAAAATGAAACATAAGAAAAACGCTCTCATTACGAAAGAGTTCCCCATAAAAAAAAGCAGGCATCCATAAGGGAATGCCTGCTTTAATGTGTTATGTATTCGACCAATAATGGGTATTGGTATTAAAGAAATATGCTTGTTTTAGCTGTTATGGTAAGTGGTTTTTACCACAACCCGGATACCTCATTTTTAATATATCCCAAAGCAGCATTGCTTGGAGATTGTTTCTCTAATAAATCGTTCAAAATTACTTCACGTAACTTATCAGCACTGTCGACGCGGTCACTCATTGCCGCTTTACGAATAATTTGTATCGTTGAGTTTTTAGCCGTTGTAATAATAGTCCAGCATTCATCAGACATATAAATCTGCTGTGTTAGATTGTGTTCGAATTCCTGTTCAATCTGATCGATTACAAAATTTTCGTAATCATGCTTTTCATTAGAAATGGGGGCAATTCTTATCAGTAGTTTAGTAAGGTTGATACGCTCTAAATATAAAGTCATGCGCTCGTAAGCCTGCAAACGAATTGGCAGCGATTCGCTATGCGCTTGTTTATTCAATAAGAAAGCACGTTTTCTGTCGTTGTTTTTAATATGTAATTCAAAAAAACTGTAGGCCACAAATCCGGTAACAATGGCTGGTAAAGTATAACTTGCTAATTCTATAATTCTTGTAAAATCCATTTTAGTAATTTTTCAACAAAAATATACTTTTTGAGGATAAATCCACTTTAAAATTATTGTAATAAACAAAATGGAATTCTACTTTTGTGCACAATTCTTTAAACGGACTGAAAGACAACAGAAATGGAATCATACATCATTATTTTACTTTGTTTAGCGGCCTTTGCTGCAGGATTTATTGATGCTATAGTGGGAGGCGGAGGATTGATTCAAACCCCAATGGGATTGATCCTGTTACCCAATTTGCCAGTTTCCACGGTTATCGGGACTTTAAAGTTACCGGCTTTCAGCGGTACGGCTTTTGCTGCTTTTCAATATCTGAAAAAAGTAGTGATTCAATGGAAATTATTATTGATTATGATGTTCCTGGCAGTTCCCTCGGCTTTTCTGGGCTCAACTATATTAACATATGTGAGTAATGACTTTATGAAACCGCTCCTACTGGTGGTTTTATCCATTTTACTGATTTATACCTATGCAAAGAAAAATTTCGGACAGCATGTAGCTAAAGAACATTCAGAAAAAACACAAATTTTATATGCTGTACTGATTAGTATGATTGTAGGTTTTTACGATGGATTTATTGGCCCCGGAACAGGAAGTTTTTTAGTAGTAGCCTTTATAGCGCTAATGGGGTTTGATTTTCTGCACGCTTCCGCGAATGCCAAAATGGTAAATCTGGCAACCAATTTTGGTTCGATATGTCTGTTTATTTCCAAAGGAAAAATAATCTGGGCAATTGCATTACCAATGGCTGCCAGTAATGCGTTGGGAGGCTGGCTGGGGGCTAAATTGGCAATTAATAAAGGAAATGGTTTTATCAGAATCTTCTTTTTGGTTGTAGTAATCGGCACTTTGATTCGTTTCGCTTACGATGTTTTTTATAAGTAAGTTGCTGGGATATTAAGTTACTCATTTGCTCAGTTTTATAAATTAGGATGTTCCTGAAAACTTATAGTTTTAATATCGTCATCATAGCAGCTTAGTCACTTTCTTTTTCCATCTTTAATTCTTATTTTTGCATAAACAGAAAAAAATTCATGCATAAATATATTGACCAGCTAAACGAAGCACAAAGAGAACCCGTTTTACAAAAAGACGGGCCAATGATTATTATTGCTGGTGCAGGTTCGGGAAAAACACGTGTTTTAACCATCAGAATCGCTTATTTGATGCATCAGGGCGTTGACGCGTTTAATATTTTGTCGCTTACTTTTACGAATAAGGCAGCTCGTGAAATGAAGCACAGGATCTCAGATATTGTAGGACCAGCCGAAGCAAAAAACCTTTGGATGGGAACATTTCACTCGATTTTCGCACGTATTCTGCGTTCAGAATCGGAACACTTGGGATATCCTTCCAATTTTACCATTTATGATTCACAGGATTCCCAGAGACTGATTTCTTCCATTATCAAGGAAATGCAGCTGGATCGTGATGTTTATAAACCAAAGCAGGTTTTAGGCCGAATTTCAAGTTATAAAAACAGTCTGATTACGGTAAAAGCGTATTTCAATAATCCCGAATTGCAGGAAGCCGATGCCATGGCAAAAAAACCAAGGCTAGGAGAAATCTACCAGCAGTATGTAGACAGATGTTTTAAGGCCGGAGCAATGGATTTTGATGATTTGTTATTGAAAACCAACGAATTGCTAACCCGTTTTCCGGAAGTTTTATCCAAATATCAAAATCGTTTCCGTTATATTCTGGTAGATGAGTACCAGGATACCAACCACTCCCAATATTTGATTGTCAGGGCTTTATCAGATAAATTTCAAAATATTTGTGTTGTAGGAGATGATGCGCAGAGTATTTATGCCTTCCGTGGAGCGAATATCAATAACATTTTGAATTTCCAAAAGGATTACGAAGGGGTAAAAACCTTCAGACTGGAACAAAATTACCGATCTACAAAAAATATTGTTGAAGCAGCGAATACGATCATTGATAAAAATAAAACAAAACTGGACAAAATCGTTTGGACAGCGAATGATTTCGGACCAAAAATAAAAGTACACCGCAGTTTAACAGATGCCGAAGAAGGTCGTTTTGTGACCAGTACCATTTTCGAGCAAAAAATGCAGAATCAACTGCATAATGGTTCTTTTGCAATTTTATATCGTACCAATGCACAATCACGTGCGATGGAGGATGCCCTTAGAAAACGTGATATTCCGTACAGGATTTATGGAGGTTTATCCTTCTATCAACGTAAGGAAATTAAGGATGTACTTTGTTATCTTCGACTCGTGATTAATCCGAAAGATGAAGAAGCATTAATTCGTGTGATCAATTATCCGGCACGTGGAATTGGGGACACAACAGTTGAAAAACTGACTATTGCAGCCAATCATTACAAAAGATCGATTTGGGAAGTGATGGTCAATATTGATAAAATTGACCTGAAACTGAATTCGGGAACAAAACAAAAGCTAAACGATTTTGTGACAATGATTCAGAGTTTTCAGGTTATTGATCAGAATCAGGATGCTTTTTATATTACCGATTATGTAGCTAAAAAAACCGGTTTAGTTCAGGAACTTAAAAAAGACGCTACTCCCGAAGGAATGGCTAAAATTCAGAATATCGAAGAACTTTTAAACGGTATAAAAGATTTTACGGAAGGGCAGAAAGAAATTGATGGTGCAAGAGGAGCTTTGTCTGAATTTATGGAAGATGTAGCACTTGCCACAGATTTAGATAAAGATACAAGCGATGAAGATCGTGTGGCCCTGATGACCATTCACCTGGCAAAAGGACTTGAATTTCCTCATGTATTCGTAGTCGGAATGGAAGAAGATTTGTTTCCAAGCGCCATGAGTATGAGCACAAGAAGTGAATTGGAAGAAGAAAGACGTTTGTTTTATGTGGCATTGACACGTGCGGAACATCAGGCCTATCTGACCTACGCTCAATCACGATACCGCTGGGGAAAACTAACAGATAGCGAGCCATCCCGATTTGTGGAAGAAATTGATCCGCAATATTTAGAGTATTTAACACCCGCAGAAAGTAATTATCGCTACAAACCAATGATTGACAGCGATATTTTTGGAGATATTGATAAATCGAAGTTACGATTGGCAAAACCGGTAGGAGGAACTCCGCCTAAATATATAACAGATAACGAGCCTAAACCGGATTTGAATATTCGAAAATTAAAACCAGTTGCAGGTAATAACCCAAATATCAGCGCTCCCAATTTATTTGACAGTAAATTAACTGTTGGAAATATTGTCATGCACGAACGTTTTGGTAAAGGAGAAGTCGTTAATCTGGAAGGTGTAGGGCCAGATAAAAAAGCAGAAATCAAATTTGAAGTTGGCGGAATCAAAAAACTTTTACTACGATTTGCTAAGTTGGATGTGGTAGGATAAATAATGTTTTAAGTTTCAGGATTCAGTTACGTGAAACCAGAAATAAATTAAACTTTTAAACAAAAAGAAATGGCAGAATTTATAAAAATATATCCCGATAAACCTAGTGAAGCCGCAATTGCCAAAGTTGTAAAGGTGCTTCAGAATGGAGGTTTAGTAATTTATCCAACGGATACTGTTTACGGTCTGGGTTGTGATATTACAAATTCACGTGCATTAGAAAAAATTGCAAAAATCAAAGGGGTAAAATTAGAAAAAGCAAACTTCTCTTTTATTTGCCATGATTTAAGTAATCTCTCCGATTATGTGAGACAGATTGATACTGCAACTTTCAAAATCCTGAAAAGGGCATTGCCGGGACCGTATACTTTTATTTTACCTGGAAATAATAATTTACCGAAAGAATTTAAAAAGAAAACAACTGTTGGTATCCGTGTTCCCGATAATAATATCATCTTAGAAATCGTAAGGCAATTAGGGAATCCGGTGGTGTCCACTTCAATCCGGGATGAGGATGATGTAATTGAATATACAACTGATCCGGAATTGATTTTTGAAAAATGGCAAAACCTGGTAGACCTTGTTATTGATGGTGGTTACGGAGATAATGTAGGTTCAACAATTATTGATTTATCAGAGCATGAACCGGTAATTGTGAGAGAAGGAAAAGGAGATATTGGGATTTTGTAAAAAAAAACTTAAATTGTATAATAATCAAAAAATAATAAGTAACTTTAATATCAGTTAAAATTTAGTTAGTTAATTGAAAATAATGCTATTCTTGATTTATATTTAATTGGTTATTAAAAAAGTTAAGAATACATAAAAGCAGGTCATTAGACCTGCTTTTTCTGTTTTTATAATAAAGAAAACGGCGTTTTTTATTTTGCCTGTTTTTTCATTTCTTTTTCAATCATATCATAGAACTGATCGATTTTTGGCATAACAACGATACGAGTTCTTCTGTTACGTGATTTATTTTCAGGAGTATCATTTGCAACTAAAGGTACATATGAACTTCTACCAGCAGCAATTAATTTCGCAGGGTTAACACCTAAATCATTTGTCAATACACGAACGATTGAAGTAGAACGTTTAACACTTAAATCCCAGTTGTCTAACAATACTCCATTGCTTTTGTAAGGAACATCATCTGTGTGACCTTCAACCATACATTCGAAATCTGGTTTGTCGTTTACAACTTTAGCCACTTTAGCTAAAACAGATTTTGCTTTATCGCTTACATCATAACTACCGCTTTTAAATAATAATTTGTCAGCAATAGAGATAAAAACAACTCCTTTTTCAACGTTGATTTCGATATCCGGATCATTAATTCCAACTGCTCCTTTTAAGCTTGTTACTAAAGCCAACGTTACACTGTCTTTTTTAGTTAATGCGTCTTGTAATCTTGATATTTTTAAATCTTTTTCTTTTAAACTTTCTAAAGATTTTTCAAGATTTTCAGCACCTTTCGTAGTCAATACGGTTAAGTCTTTAGAGCTGCTTATTAAGTCCTGATTGTGTTGTTTATAACTTTCCGCCGTAGCTGCCAATCCTGCTTTTTCTTCTAAACATGAATTAAGTTTTACAGTACAAGAATTTAATAAGTCCTGAATTTCTTTGTTCTTAGCTTCCAAAGCTGCATATTCCTTTTTAGAAACGCATGATGTTAAAGCCATTAATACTGATAGTGCAATTACTATTTTTCTCATAATTTTAATTTAATTAGACGTTGATTACAAATTTAGTTTTTAATATTTTGAATTCTGTTAAAGATTTCTTTAAATACCGTCAATTTCTTTACGTAATACAAGTAAACGATACTTTTTACTGTATAGTATTGTTGTATCTGAAAATCTTTTCTTTTCCTTATATATTTTAAGGATATGCAATAAAATGAAAAATGGGCTTTCAAAATTGCAAAAGTATGTTGAAATTTTCCCTGTGTAAGAAAACGGATAGCGGCAATTCCATCCAGAATCATTCGGGCGAAAATCACGAAAAACATTCTTTTTTTAGGAAGGTTTTTTACCAGCATTAATAATGAATTCCTGAAATTTAAATAGGTCTTTTTCGGATTTCCATGCTGTAAAGTTGCTCCTCCAACATGATAAACAGTGGATTGCGAATTGTATTTAATAATGTAGCCTTCATTCAAAGCACGCCAGCACAAATCGATTTCCTCCTGATGTGCAAAAAAGGATTCATCAAAACCGCCTAATTCGTGATAGACTTGTTTTCTTATAAAGAAACAAGCTCCGGAAGCCCAGGATAATTCACAATTATCATCATATTGACCGTTGTCTTTTTCAATGGTTTCAAAAATACGTCCGCGACAATAAGGATAGCCGTATTTATCGATGAAACCACCGGCTGCACCGGCATATTCAAAGTATTCCTTATTTTTAAAGTCGAGAATTTTGGGCTGTATAATAGCAGTTTGATTTTCAATCTCAAAGGTCGCAATAATAGGTTTCAGCCAGTTCTCGGTTACTTCAATGTCAGAATTAACCAGAGCATATATTTCTGCATCAATATGTTGTAAAGCATCATTATAGCCTTTTGCAAAGCCATGATTACCGCTGTTTTGTACAATTTTAATGGTAGGGAATTTTTCTCTGACGAAATTCACAGAATCATCTGTTGACGCATTATCTGCAACATATATAGTGGCTCCTGCCGAAAATTGAACGACGGATGGTAAAAACTGTTCTAACAATTTCACCCCGTTCCAATTTAAAATGACGACTGCTATTTTATCCAAAAGTACTTTATTATAATTTGTTAAATCTGCTTGTAATCTGGTAGGGATTGTAAAAACTCATACTTTTCATTTTCAAAATCCATCTGACAATAAAAATGATTCAGACCGTTGGTGACGTTCAAAAACCGTGCCTTCATTGTCATATTATAACGTGCAATCTGATCAAAAGTTGCCTGCGAAATTTTAATTTCCGGAGCTTTGCACTCTACTAATATATGTATAGAACCATCCGAATTAAAAACAACAACATCATAGCGTTTTCTCAATCCGTTGACTGTAAGAACCTTCTCTACGTTGATGAGCGACTTCGGGTATTTTTTTTCATTCATTAAATAATGAACAACATGCTGTCGGACCCATTCTTCGGGTGTAAGAATGATAAATTTTTTCCTGATTTCATCAAAAATAGACACTTTATTTTCGCTATTTTTGAATCGGAAAGTATAACTAGGGAAATTTAATCTAAGCATAAAGCAAAAATATAAAAATGGTTTCAAGTTTCAGGTTTAAAGTTTCAAGTTATTGAAGCAAGCACCTGAAACTTTAAACCTGAAACAAAATTTTAATGGACGAAGTTGTAAAAATTGTTAATGATATAAAGGCCGGTAATATAAAACCAATTTATTTTTTAATGGGGGAAGAACCTTATTATATAGATAAACTGTCCGAATATATTGAGCAGAATGTACTTTCAGAGGAAGAAAAGGGGTTTAATCAGACTGTTTTGTACGGAAGGGATGTTTCTGTCGAGGATATTGTGTCAACGGCCAAGCGCTATCCTATGATGTCTGATCGTCAGGTTGTTATTGTGAAAGAAGCACAGGATCTATCCAAAACGATTGATAAAATTGAATCGTATGTAGATAATCCGATGGAATCTACCGTACTTGTTTTTTGTTATAAATACAAAACACTCGATAAACGTAAAAAAGTCACTAAATTATTAGCTCAAAAAGGAGTAGTCTACGAAAGTAAAAAGTTATACGAAAATCAGGTCGGTGACTGGATCAAACGTGTACTGGCCGGGAAAAAATATACTATTGATCCGAAGGCAAACGCTATGTTAGTGGAATTTTTGGGTACCGATTTGAGTAAAATCAATAATGAACTTGAAAAACTACAGATTATTTTGCCTCAGGGAACTGTAATTACGCCACAACATATTGAAGAAAATATCGGTTTCAGTAAAGATTATAATGTTTTTGAACTTCGAAAAGCAATTGGCGAACGAAATCAGATTAAGGCCTATAAAATTGCTGCAAATTTTGCCCATAATCCTAAAGAATATCCGCTGGTCATGACAACGGGATTGGTTTTTGGATTTTTTATTCAACTTTTAAAATACCACGGACTTAAAGATAAGAACCCTAAGAATGTGGCCGCAGCGATTGGCGTAAATCCTTATTTTCTAAAGGAATATGATTTGGCCATAAAGAATTATCCGATGCGAAAAGTGAGTCAGATCGTGGGTGCGCTGCGTGATATTGATGTAAAAAGTAAGGGGGTTGGAGCTAATGCTTTATCTCAATCGGATTTGTTAAAAGAAATGCTTTACAAAATATTTAATTAAGCCGTGAAAATTCACGATATTTGCATTTTCGAAAAAAATAAATGACATTAAAAAATAACTAATAATTATGGGAATGAATAAAAATACCGTTTTAGGATGGGCAACTTTTATAATGGTACTTATGGGATTATTACTTATAGGTCTTGGAGCTTTCCGATACAGCGATGTATCCGGCTGGGGATTTGTAGCCGTAGGTGTTGGATTTTTTGCTAATGCTTGGGTTTTTAATGCTTTGAAAGGTAGGGTTTAATAGGAATCAATGTCAACTGCAAATATCAATTGCAATATAAAACAATAAACTAAAAACAATAAACATAATATGTCAGACGATAAGAAAGTAATTTTCTCAATGCAAAAATTGAGTAAAACCTATCAGGGAGCAGACAAACCGGTGCTTAAAAATATTTATTTAAGCTTCTTTTACGGAGCTAAAATTGGTATTTTAGGTCTTAATGGTTCTGGGAAATCTTCTTTATTAAAAATTATTGCAGGAGTTGATAAAAACTATCAGGGTGATGTTGTTTTTCAACCAGGTTATACAGTTGGTTATTTAGAACAGGAACCAATTCTTGATGATTCTAAAACCGTTATTGAAATTGTTCGTGAAGGAGCTGCAGAAACAATGGCAGTTTTAGAAGAATACAATCAAATTAATGATTTATTTGGTCTTCCGGAAAATTACGAAGATCAGGATAAAATGGATAAGCTGATGGATCGTCAGGCAGCTTTGCAAGACAAAATTGATGCTCTTGGTGCGTGGGAAATCGATACTAAGCTTGAAATCGCAATGGATGCTTTGCGTACGCCGGAAGGAGATACGCCAATCAAGAATCTTTCGGGAGGTGAGCGTCGTCGTGTTGCTTTATGTCGTTTGTTGTTACAACAGCCTGATGTATTGTTACTTGATGAGCCTACCAACCACTTAGACGCTGAGTCTGTACTTTGGTTAGAGCAGCATTTAGCGCAATATGCAGGAACTGTAATTGCTGTAACGCACGATAGATATTTCCTTGATAATGTTGCTGGTTGGATTTTAGAGCTGGATAGAGGAGAAGGTATTCCGTGGAAAGGAAATTATTCTTCCTGGTTAGACCAAAAATCAAGCCGTATGGCACAAGAAGAAAAAGTAGCTTCTAAACGCAGAAAAACTTTAGAGCGTGAGCTGGACTGGGTACGTCAGGGAGCGAAAGGCCGCCAGACGAAACAAAAAGCGCGTTTGCAGAACTATGATAAATTATTGAACGAAGATCAAAAACAATTGGACGAAAACCTGGAAATTTACATTCCAAATGGTCCACGTTTAGGTACGAATGTTATCGAAGCAAAAAATGTTGCCAAAGCTTTTGGAGATAAATTATTATATGATAATTTGAATTTCACTTTGCCACAAGCCGGAATTGTTGGAATTATCGGACCAAATGGTGCTGGTAAATCCACTATTTTCAAAATGATCATGGGAGAGCAAAAAACGGATAGCGGAGAATTTTCAGTAGGAGAAACAGTTAAAATTGCTTACGTAGATCAGTCTCACTCTAATATCGATCCGAATAAATCGATATGGGAAAATTTTGCTGATGGTCAGGAATTGGTTATGATGGGTGGAAAGCAAGTAAACTCAAGAGCTTATTTATCTCGTTTCAACTTTGGTGGAGGTGAGCAAAATAAAAAAGTATCAATGTTATCTGGTGGAGAGCGTAACCGTTTGCACTTAGCTATGACATTGAAAGAAGAAGGAAATGTACTTTTACTGGATGAGCCTACGAACGACTTAGACGTAAATACACTTCGTGCACTTGAAGAAGGTTTAGAGAATTTTGCAGGTTGTGCCGTAATTATTTCGCACGACAGATGGTTTTTAGACAGAATCTGTACACACATTCTGGCATTCGAAGGAGATTCTGAAGTGTATTATTTCGAAGGTGGTTTCTCTGAATATGAAGAAAATAAAAAGAAACGTTTAGGTGGTGATTTAACTCCAAAACGTTTGAAATACAAAAAACTAATTAGATAATTTTCTAATAATTTCAAATTTAAAAATCCCAAATTCCAATTGTAAAAAATTGAATTTGGGATTTTTTATTTCTAGTAGTTATGATCCAAGCCATTTTGTCATTTCGAGGAACGAGAAATCTTAGCAACTAACTCCGCAACGAAAATAAAATCTTTGTCGAGCTTCTCGCGAAGATTTCTCGTTCCTCGAAATGACAATACTACGCTGAAGAATTAGAATTTGGAATTTAAAAGATTGGAATTTTTAAAAAATTTGGAATTAAAGAAATTTTGCCTTCAATTCCGGAGTAGGAATCATGCAGCTTTCTTTTTTGCCATACCATTTGTAACGGTTTTTAGCAATGTAATCGTAAATGTAATTTCGAAACTTTTCCGGAAAAATTTTAAAGAATGATGCTAAACTATAAATTCCACCTAAATCTTTACTAATTTCAAGAACAGCTGAAGATTTATAATAATAAGCAACACCCGGATGATATAAAATAATGCTGTCAACTTTAGTTTGATCAACACCTATATGATTACAAATTTCAATTCCCAATTCCGATTGCAGTGCTACAAACCTAAAAGTATCTTTTTTATCATTTTTGATGATAAACTGAACCGCGCCATTGCATAAATTGCAGACTCCGTCGAAGAGGATTATTTTTTTGTTTTCTGGAAGGTTTTTCATTTGGAAAATTTGAAGTTTAAGATTTAGAGTTTTTAAGCTTTGTCAAAGTTTTAAAATTTTGGTAAAGCTTGCATCTAGTTTGTCATTTCGACGAAGGAGAAATCTTCGCAAGTAGCTCCGCTGCGAAAATCCCAATCTTTGTCGAGCTTCTCAGGAAGATTTCTCCTTCGTCGAAATGACAATATTGGTGATTTCTTAAATGAAATAATAAGCTTGTGATAAAAGCTGATTTCTTACTATTTTTTTTATCTATGAAAATAAATGGTTTTATAAGATTTATCAATTAAAAACAGGCTCCATAAATAAGTTTTAAGCGTTTTTTTAAAATTATCGATATTCGGAATTATCTTTTTAAAGATTTTTGTTTAAATCGCTTCATTTTAATTTTTGCCTAATTTTCATATTTTTAAACACTGAAAACTGCGACTAAAAACTGAAAACTATTTCTTCCCCGCTTCAACAAATTCTAATTCGTCCAGACTTACTTTTGAAGTAAAGATTCCGTAATTTACTGTTGCTTTGTTTTTTTCAATTGAATCGATGCTGCCAACAGACCTGCCATCCAGCATTCTTACTCTGTCACCAACTTTCAGAATTGGTTTTGGTTTTTCAATAACAGGTTTGAGTTTTTTTTCTTTTTTCTCTTTTCGAATTTCTTCAACTTGTACAGTAATTTCGGCAATAACTTCTTTTTTCTTTTCGATTATGGCTTTTGCTTCTTTCGGAGTTGCTTTTTTACGTTTTGAATTTTCAATTTCAATAATTTTCAAAAATTCGCCAATCAGTTCTTTTTTATTTTTGTTATTGAAATATTTCTCCGAGATGTCCTCTATTTTTTGTCCAATGTAAATGGTCTTTTGATTGCTGTCATATAATTCCTGATAGCTTTCCAGTTTTTGTTTGATTTTTACATTGATGTTTTCCATTTTTTTGCTTTCCTCACGTGCACGGGTTTCTTCTTCTTTCAAATTGATAGAAGTTTTTTCGAGTTTGGAACGTTCTTTCTGGAGAGTTGCAATCGTTTTATCAAAACGGACTTTACCGACTTCAATTTTCTTTTTCGCACGATTAATCAATCCAAATGGAATGCCGTTTTTTAAGGCAACTTCAAATGTAAACGAACTTCCGGCCTGACCAAGAGCCAGTTTGTACATAGGTTCTAATGACTTTTCATCAAACATCATATTGGCGTTTGTGGCAAAAGGCAATTCGTTGGCGAGAATCTTCAGATTAGAATAATGCGTGGTGATAATTCCGAAAGCTTCACGATGATAGAATTCTTCCAGGAAAATCTCTGCCAAAGCACCACCCAATTCAGGATCAGAACCTGTACCAAATTCATCAATCAGAAACATGGTTTTTTTATTACACTTTTTTAGGAAATAATTCATGTTTTTCAATCGATAACTATAGGTACTTAAATGATTTTCAATGGATTGATTATCACCAATGTCGGTCAGGATTCTGTCAAACAGGAAAGTTTCGCTGCGTTCGTGTACCGGAATCAGCATTCCGGACTGCAACATCAATTGCAGCAAACCCACTGTTTTAAGCGAAATTGTTTTTCCTCCTGCATTAGGTCCTGAAATAACAATTATTCGGTTATCTTGTTTTAATTCAATAGTTTGTGGGTGGGTGATTTCGTTCTTTTGTTTGTTATTCAGATACAAAATCGGATGATACGCTTCCCTGAAGAATAATCTTCTTTCTTCTGTAATAGTCGGAAGAATTCCATTGATCCTGTTGGCATATTTTGCTTTTCCGGCAACAACATCAATATCACTTAAAAACTCCTGATATTCAATCAATAACGGTAAAAAAGGACGAATTGCATTTGATAGTTGCTTTAAAATTCGCATAATTTCCTCTTTCTCTTCGTATTCAAGATTGCTAAGTTCACGCGAATACTGCAAGGTTGCTTCCGGCTCGATATAGGCAATACTTCCGGTTTTGGAACTTCCTAAAATAGAACCTTTTACTTTACGGCGGTACATGGCTAAAACCGCTAAAACCCCGCGGTTCTGAACGAAACTTTCTTTAATATCGTCTAAATAACCAAGACTGTTATTGTGCGTAAGGGCAACTCCAAAACTTTGGTTTACTTTACCACGAACGATATTCATGTTTTGACGAATACTCAAAAGGGCAGGTGAGGCATTGTCTTTTATTTCGCCATATTTGTCTACAATGGCATCAATTAGCGTTACAATATCTTTGGTGTATTCTACTCTTGAAGCCCTTGCATTTAGGTTTGGATAATAATCATCAAATTTTTTAAGGAAATTCAACAAGAAATTTGATGTTGACGAAAGGGTTGCTATTTTTCTGAAACTGCCTACTTCCAGAAAGCTGTCTTCTATGGCTAAAAATTTGATTTCGTGAGTTATAGCATCAAAACCATGATTTGGAATTGCGTTATTATTCTGGAAAGACGAAACATATTCTGATGTCTGCAGTAAAGCCTGCATCAAAGTTTCTTTGTCTCTGAATGGAGTTATTTGTAAAGCTTTTTCTTTTCCAATATCTGTGTTACAGCCTGCCGAAATGGTTTCGAGCACTGTTGGAAATTGTAAATCTTGTAATGTTTTTTCGGTAATACTGATCATTTATTCTCTTTAAGAAAGTCACGCAAAAGTACGAAAATAGTATGATTGAATGCTGTAAAGTTTTGGTCTAATTTTATGGCGCGTAAATATGATTACAATGAAAAAATCCCGAAATTTACAATAAAAAAGTATGGACGTTAAAATGCATGATTCCTGGAAGCCTGTTTTGAAAGAGGAATTTGAAAAGCCTTATTTCAATGAATTAATTGCTTTCGTAAAATCAGAATACACTACCAAAGTTTGTTATCCAAAAGGGAGTCAGATTTTTTCTGCTTTTGACCATTGTCATTTTGATCAGGTAAAAGTTGTCATTATCGGACAGGATCCCTATCACGGACCTAATCAGGCCAATGGATTGTGTTTTTCTGTAAATAACGGAATTTCATTTCCGCCCTCTCTCCAGAATATTTTTAAAGAAATCGAAACAGATTTAAATAAACCATTACCAAAAACAGGTAATTTGGAACGTTGGGCAGATCAGGGTGTTTTTCTTTTAAACGCTACCTTAACAGTCCGACAATCTGAAGCCGGAAGCCATCAGGGAAAAGGCTGGGAAAAATTTACAGATGCCGTTATTAAACAAATTTCGGCTGAGAGTGAAAATGTTGTTTTTTTACTTTGGGGCGGTTTTGCCCAGAAGAAAGCAGCCTTAATTGATGCTGCAAAACATCATATTTTAAAATCGGGACATCCTTCTCCTTTAAGCGCGAACAGAGGATTTTGGTTTGGAAACAAACATTTTAGTCAGACTAATACTTTCCTGAAATCAAAAGGGATTAAAGAAATTGAATGGTAATCTTAAACCATAGAAGTGATTTTAGTCACATATCAGATTGGTTTAAAATATTTCTCAGAATCTTGTCATTTCGAGGAACGAGAAATCACATAACGGATTAACGGTTCGTTGCTCTGTGGATGTGATTTCTCGTTCCTCGAAATGACAAACCTCGATTAGTATTAGACTTTAGGAACTATTTTTCGACAGGTTTTTTAACAATCTCGTCTAAAACAGCTTTGTTTTCGTAATTGATTACTTTTAGGATAATTTCCTGTTCTTTTATTGTTTTACCTTCAATGATATAAAGTTTTCCTTTTTTGAAAGGCACATTGCTTTGATCAAAATCAACATCTCCGTAAGTTAACGTTTTTCGGATATCGGCAGTATCAACCCATTTTTCATTTAATGTCTGAATTGCTTTTGGAGAATATTCAAAAGGTTTTGTACGCAGATTATTTAAAACACGGGCATTTGGAAAGTAATTGCATCTGGTGTCTTTTCCACTAAAAACAAGGGCTACAAAAAAGCATCCCATAATAAGACCAATCAAATAATAAGCAAAACGATGTACGAACTTCATGAAATATTTTTTTTGCAAAGGTACATTAAAGTTCCTTTAAAACACAAGTAAATTGATATCGTTATCCGGTAAATCAAACCATTCTCCAATAGCTTTATTGGTCAGGATTCCATGATAGAGATACACTCCGTTTTTCAGGCCTTTATTGCATCTGATCGAACTTTCCAAGCCACCTTCTTCTGCTATTTGGAGCAGGTAAGGGGTTAAAATGTTACTTATTGAAAGTGAGGCGGTTTTGGAATATCTGGAAGGGATATTGGGTACGCAATAGTGCAAAACATTGCTTTTGATGAAGGTTGGTTTTTCATGCGTTGTAACTTCAGAAGTTTCAAAACAGCCTCCGGTATCGATGCTTACATCAACAATTACGGCACCTTTTTTCATGTGCTCTACCATAGTTTCTGTGACTATAATAGGACAACGTTCTTTTCCGCGCATGGCTCCGATAGCCACATCGCAGCGTCTTAACGCTTTCAGTAATGCTTTTTGCTGAACGGTAGAAGTGAAAATTCTTTGATTTAAATTATTCTGCAGGCGACGCAATTTAGTAATTGAATTATCAAAAACTTTTACGTTTGCACCCAGACCAATGGCCGTTTTAGCGGCAAATTCCCCTACAGTTCCGGCGCCTAGAATAACAACTTCAGTAGGAGGGACGCCTGTGATGTTTCCAAATAAAAGGCCTTTCCCAAATTCATCCGTGATCATTAATTCTGCTGCAATAAGTATGGAAGCAGTTCCTGCAATTTCGCTTAGTGATTTTACAGCGGGATAAGATCCGTCTTCATCTTTAATATATTCAAAAGCGAGTGCGGTTATCTTTTTTTGTGATAAAGCTTCAAAGTATGTTTTCTTCTTTGTTTTTAACTGAATGGCTGAAATGATAATCGTTTCAGGATTAATCATTTCGATTTCAGCTAAAGTCGGTGGTTCTACTTTAAGAAGCATTGGACAGCCAAATACTTTTTTGGTGTCTTTTGTTACTTCTGCACCGGCATCTGAATATTCTTTATCAGTATAACTTGAACTTTCTCCGGCTCCGGATTCAATCATAACGCGATGGCCTTCATAAGTTAATGAGTTCACAGCGTCCGGAGTCAGGCATATACGACGTTCCTGATAACTTGTTTCTTTAGGAATTCCTATAAAAAGCTCTCTTTTAAATCGGCCAACTTCAAGTTTTTCTTCTTGTGGCAACAATTGTTGTTTCGTAAATGGAGTTAAGGTAATTGACATGTATTATTCAAAAATATTAAGGGTACAAATTACGTAAAAAGTTTTAAAATTAGTAGAAATATTCTGCTAATAAAACATTAATAATTAGGGCATTATTTTTTCCATTTTAATATCAGCTCTTTCATAAATCCCTTCTTCCAAAGGAATCTCCTTAAAACCAAATTTTTCATACAGATGAATCGCCGGAAGCAATATCCTGTTCGAATATAAAAACAGTTTTTTAATGTTATTTTCCTCAGCTACAGTCATGCAGTGTACCAGCATTTTGTTGCCAATTCCAAGTCCCTGCGCTTTATCCGAAACCGCCATTTTTCCGAGTTCGAATGTTGTGTCATCTGTTTTAAGCAACGAATAAGTTCCAAGGATTTCATTGTTATATCTGGCATAGAAAATAAATCCGCCTTTATCAATAATATATTCCTGTGGATTCGAAAGGACTAATTCATCTTTTTCCTCCACTCTGAAATACTTTTTCAGCCATTCTGTATTCAGGATTTTGACAGCCTCTTTTAGATCAGCTGAATAAGGAATTATTTCTACTTTATGCTGCGGATTCATTTTTAATAATTTTATTGTAATCAGGTCATTCACAAAGATTCGCTGAGATTTCGGAAAGATTCACAAAATTTTTAGACGTTTTTTTGTTTTTCTCCGTACCATTTTAGTGCCTCTCTGTGCAATAATTAAGCTAAATTCAATTCCCTTTTTCCATCAGCCAATAACTCAATTGTTATAACAGAATGTTCATCGGGAATAAGACTTCCTATTTTTTCTGACCACTCAATAAAACACCAATTACCGGAATACAAATAATCATCGACACCCATATCAAGTGCTTCTGTTTCTTTATTCAAACGGTAAAAATCAAAATGATAAACAATTTGGTTGTCAGAGGTATAGTATTCATTAACCAAAGAAAAAGTCGGACTGCTTGTGGCGTCTTCAACCCCCAGAGTTTTGCATAATTGTTTGATTAAAGTAGTTTTTCCAACGCCCATTTCTCCGTTGAAAAGAATAATTTTCTTTGGATTCTGCTCTAAAATTTGCGCTGCTACTTCTTTAATCTGATCTAGTGAAAAAACGATATCCATTTATTAATTTTATTTTTGAATAATTTTATTGTCAGTCTCAGTTTTCAGTTATTGAACTGAGACTGAAAATCGTACCTGAAAGCTTTTTTCGCCACAAATTTTCACTAATTTATAAGTTTGTTTAAAAAGAGATTCGTGCTAATTTGTGGAATTCGTGGCAACTTTTTTAACACTGTAAACTGCGACTGAAAAACTTTTTTTGCCACGAATTCCACAAATTAGCACGAATCTCTTTTTAAACAAACTTATAAATTAGTGAAAATTCGTGAAATTCGTGGCAACTTTTTTATTGTCAACTGAAACTGAAAACGGTGACTGGCACTGTAAACTGAGACTGAAAACTTTCCTACTTAGGGTTGAATACCAAAAACGGAATAATCATTTCTTCTAATGAAATTCCACCGTGCTGGTATGTATTTCGATAATAACTCACATAATGGTTATAGTTGTTTACGTAGGCTAAAAAGAAATCATTTTTAGCGAATATAAATGAACTGCTCATGTTTATGGCCGGTAAACCAATATCCTTTGGTTCTTTTACGACATAAACATCTTTTTGTTCATAGGTTAGGCTACGACCTGTTTTATAGCGCAAATTTAAACTTGTATTTTTATCTCCGACAACTTTTGATGGATTTTTTACATTTATAGTTCCATGGTCTGTAGTCAGGATCAGTTTGAAACCCAAAAGTTGTGCTTGCTGTATAATTTCAAGTAAAGGAGAGTTTTTAAACCAGCTTAGGGTCAGGGAGCGATATGCCTTATCATCAGAGGCCAGTTCTTTTACGACGTCCATTTCGGTTTTAGCGTGCGATAACATATCGACGAAATTATAGACCACTGTTACCAGATCATTGCCTTTTAGCGCTTTGAAGTTCTCGGCCAGTTTTTTTCCGCCTGCGTAATTGGTGATTTTAAAATAATCTTCCTTAATATTCAGACCTAGACGTTTTAATTGTGCGCTTAAAAATTCGGCTTCATAGAGGTTTTTTCCTCCGTCTTCCACGTCATTTTTCCAGTACTGCGGAAATTGTTTTTCCATTTCTGTTGGCAATAAACCGGAGAAAATAGCATTTCTGGCATATTGTGTAGCAGTTGGAAGAATAGAAAAATACGGGACTTCTTTTTCTAATTTATAGTAGTTGGCTACAACAGTTTCAAAAGATTTCCATTGGTCGTAGCGCAAATTATCAATGACAACGAACAAAATAGGTTTGTCTTTCTTTTTGATTTCAGGAACCACCAATTCCTTGAATAAAGTATGTGACTGAATCGGTTTGTCTGCTTTTGGCGCAAACCAGTCTTCGTAATTGCGTTCGATATATTTTCCAAATTGGGAATTGGCTTCTACCTTTTGAGATTCCAGAATTTCAATCATTCCCTGATCATTGATGTTTTCGAGTTCTAATTCCCAGAAAATCAATTTCTTGTACAATTCAACCCAATCTTCAAAGGAGTTAACCATGGCTAATTCCATTGAGATTTTTCGGAATTCTTTCTGGTAATCCAGGGTTGTTTTTTCGGATATTAATCTGGAATGGTCCAGATTTTTTTTCAGGCTCAATAAAATCTGATTCGGATTTACCGGTTTTATCAGGTAATCGGCGATTTTAGAACCAATCGCTTCTTCCATGATGTATTCTTCTTCACTTTTGGTAATCATAATCATCGGAGTGGCTGATTTTTTTTCTTTCATTTCAGAAAGTGTTTCCAGACCGCTCATTCCGGGCATATTTTCATCTAAAAAAACAATGTCAAAATTATCTTCCTCAAACAATGCAATGGCGTCTAAACCATTATTACAAGTGGTGACAGCGTAGTTTTTCTTTTCAAGAAATAATATATGTGGTTTCAAAAGATCGATCTCGTCATCGACCCAAAGTATTTTTATCTTATCCATAAACAAAATTAATTTTAATGCAATTTAAAGGTATAGAACTTAAAAAGTATTAAAAATAGTATAAAATTAAGAATAACAAATTATGTTTTTTTTCAAATACCTTTTGCTCAATTGTTGTTGGAGAAGCTGTTCTTATGTAAGAGCGTCATTTTAAATCAAAAACCGAAAACTCTTTATAGTTATTTACTTATATTTGTTGACCTAAAAAAGAACCAAATAGTGACTCAGATTAATAAGTTAAAAATATTCAACGACCCTATTTACGGGTTTATTTCCATCCCAAACGAGCTTATTTACGATTTAATTCAGCATCCGTATTTTCAGCGTTTGCGCCGTATTTCTCAGATGGGACTGTCTTATTTGGTATATCCGGGGGCGAATCATACCCGTTTTCATCATGCCTTAGGCTGCATGCATTTAATGCAAAAGGCGATAGAAACACTTCGTTTTAAAGGAGTTGCCATTTCATTAGAAGAAGAGAATGCTTTATATATTGCCATTTTGCTGCACGATATTGGTCATGGGCCATTTTCGCATGCAATGGAAAAAAGTATTGTAGAAGATGTGAATCATGAAGCTATTTCATTGTTGTTTATGAATCAGCTGAATGATGAATTTGAGGGAAAACTAAGTTTGGCCATTCAGGTTTTTAAAGGAGATTATCACCGGAAATTCATGTTGCAATTGATTTCAAGTCAGTTAGATATGGATCGAATGGATTATTTGAAACGAGATAGTTTTTACACCGGAGTTGCAGAAGGAAATGTCAATTCCGAGCGATTGATTCAGATGATGAATGTCGTGGATGGAGTCCTGGTGATTGAAGAGAAAGGGATTTATTCTGTAGAGAAATTCCTCTTGTCAAGAAGATTAATGTATTGGCAGGCCTATTTGCATAAAACAAGTCTTGTAGCTGAATTAATTCTGATGAAAGTTTTAAAGAGAGCCAAAGAACTGACGCTAAAAGGGGTGAATCTGCCCTGCAGTGAACCTCTTTTGTATTTTATGAAAAACAAAATTACGCTGGAAGATTTTGATGCTGAAAAATTGGATTTGTTTTCACAACTGGACGATTTTGATATTATCAGCGCATTGAAAGCCTGGCAAACGCAAGATGATTTTATACTTTCTACCTTAAGTAAAATGATCATTAACAGGGATTTACTTAAGATTAAACTTAGTGCTGAAAAAATCCCGATGGAAGAATCCCAGTCCTTAAAAGAAGAATTTGCAGAAGAACATCACATTACATTGTTAGAAGCGGGTTATTTTATTTTTAGAGGAAAAATAAAAAATCAGGCTTACAGCAAAGAAGCGGAGCCGATACGAATTTTGAAAAAAGATAAAACAATTGAAGATGTTGTTGAAGCTTCTGATCAGCTGAATTTGAAATCATTATCTAAACTGGTGACAAAATATTACATCTGTTTTCCAAAACAACTTATCTAAAATTAACATTTAAAATCTATTTTTTATATTTTTGTCGCAATGAAATTTACAGCAGAACAAATAGCAGGGATTTTAGAAGGAGAAGTTGTTGGGAATCCCAATGCAGAAGTTTCTCGCTTATCTAAGATCGAAGAAGGTGAAGAAGGATCGCTTACATTTTTGGCTAACCCCAAATATATCAACTACATATATACTACAAAAGCATCAGTAACTATTGTTAACGATAGCTTTATACCAGAGGCAGAGATTACTACTACTTTAATAAAAGTAGACGATGCGTATGCCTCTTTTTCTAAACTTTTGGAGTTTTACAATCAGGTAAAATTGAATAAAAACGGAATAGAAGCACAGTCTTTTATATCTGAAGGAGCTAAATATGGAGAAAATTTATATTTAGGAAGTTTTAGTTATGTGGGTCAAAATGTGGTTTTAGGTGATAATGTAAAAATTTACCCCAACAGTTTTATCGGAGATAATGTTGTTATTGGGGATAATGTATATATTTTTGCAGGCGCCAAAATATATTCAGAGACCATAATTGGCAACAATTGTACGATTCATTCCGGTGCTATAATAGGCGCAGATGGTTTTGGTTTTGTGCCAAATGAAGAGGGAATTTATAGTAAAGTGCCACAGATTGGTAACGTTATTATAGAAGATAATGTAGATATTGGAGCTAACACTACAATAGACAGAGCAACTCTTGGTTCTACGATTATTAGACAAGGAGTAAAATTAGACAATCAGATTCAGATTGCCCATAATGTAGAAATAGGTAAAAATACGGTAATTGCAGCCCAATCGGGAGTTGCCGGTTCTACAAAAATTGGCGAAAACTGTATGATTGGCGGGCAGGTTGGTATTGCAGGCCACTTGGTTATAGGTAATAATGTGAGGTTGCAGGCTCAGTCCGGGGTAGCAAGAAACATTAAAGATGATGAGATTTTGCAAGGAACACCATCACTTGGGTATACTGATTTTAATAAATCGTATGTTCATTTTAAAAACTTACCTAAAATCGTAGCCGAACTGGAAGAATTAAAAAAACAAATAATAAACCCAAAAAATGGAAATAATGGTTAAACAGAAGACCATCAAAAATGAAATTTCACTAACAGGCGTTGGATTACACACTGGAAAAGAAGTTACAATGACTTTTAAACCAGCTCCAATTAATAACGGTTTCACTTTTGTGCGAATAGATTTGCAAGGCCAACCAGTCATTGAGGCTGATGCTAATTATGTTGTTAATACACAAAGAGGTACCAATCTAGAAAAATTAGGTGTAAAAATTCAGACTCCGGAACACGTTTTAGCTGCTTTAGTAGGCTGTGACCTGGATAATGTTATTATAGAATTAAATGCTTCAGAACTACCTATCATGGATGGTTCTTCAAAATATTTTGTTGAGGCTATTGAAAAAGCAGGAATCGAAGAACAAGATGGTAAACGTAATGTTTACGTGGTAAAAGAAGTTATTTCGTTTACTGATGAAACTACCGGAAGCGAGATTCTTGTAATGCCAAGTGATGATTATCAGGTTACTGCAATGGTTGATTTTGGGACCAAGGTTTTAGGAACCCAAAATGCAACGATGAAAAGTATAGCTGATTTTAAAGACGAAATTGCGAATTCAAGAACTTTTAGTTTTTTGCATGAATTAGAGTCTTTATTAGAAAACGGATTAATAAAAGGCGGTGATTTAAATAACGCTATTGTATATGTAGATAAAGAAATATCTGATGCTACAATGGAAAATTTAAAGAAAGCTTTTGGTAAAGATAAAATTTCAGTAAAACCAAATGGTGTTCTGGACAATCTTACGTTGCATTATCCAAACGAAGCAGCAAGACATAAATTGCTTGATGTTGTTGGTGATTTATCATTAATTGGAGTAAGAATTCAGGGTAAAATCATTGCAAACAAACCGGGTCATTATGTAAATACTCAGTTTGCCAAAAAAATGGCAAAGATTATTAAAATTGAGCAAAGAAATCACGTACCGGTTTATGACTTAAATCAGGAACCCCTGATGGATATTCATAAAATTATGGCCGTTTTGCCACACAGACCTCCCTTTTTATTGATTGACAGAATTATTGAAATGTCTGAAAGTCATGTGGTGGGAATGAAAAATGTAACTATGAATGAAAATTTCTTCGTAGGGCATTTTCCTGAAGCACCGGTTATGCCGGGAGTTTTAATTGTTGAAGCAATGGCTCAGACAGGAGGGATTTTAGTATTAAGCACTGTTCCGGATCCTGAAAATTATTTAACTTATTTCATGAAAATAGATAATGTTAAGTTTAAACATAAAGTATTGCCCGGTGATACTTTAATTTTCAAATGTGAATTGATTTCTCCAATAAGAAGAGGAATTTGTCACATGCAGGCAAATGCATATGCAAACGGAAAATTAGTAACAGAGGCAGAATTAATGGCTCAAATTGCAAGAAAACAATAATATAAATCAATTTTATTGTTTACGTTTGTTGCCCAAATCAGACTATTTTAATTAAAAATATAAAACATACAGATGAATCAACCATTAGCTTATGTTCATCCTGGCGCTAAAATCGCTAAAAATGTTGTAATAGAGCCTTTTACAACAATTCACAATAATGTTATTATTGGTGATGGTACCTGGATTGGTTCAAATGTAACCATCATGGAAGGCGCTCGTATTGGTAAAAATTGCAATATTTTTCCGGGGGCTGTAATTTCTGCAGTCCCGCAAGATTTAAAATTCGGTGGAGAAGATTCTTTGGCTATTATTGGGGATAATTGTACGATTAGAGAATGTGTAACTATAAACAGAGGTACAGTTGCCTCGGGACAAACTATTTTAGGGAACAATTGTCTGGTGATGGCGTATGCGCATATTGCGCACGATTGCGAAATTGGAAACAATGCTATTATTGTAAACGGAGTTGCACTGGCAGGTCACGTAGTAGTAGGTAATCATGCTGTAATTGGAGGTTTGGCTGCTATTCACCAATTTATTCATATTGGGGATCATGCTATGATTTCCGGTGGTTCTTTGGTTAGGAAAGACGTTCCGCCTTATACAAAAGCAGCAAAAGAGCCGTTATCGTATGTAGGAATCAATTCTGTAGGTTTACGAAGAAGAGGTTTCAGCACGGACAAAATAAGGGAAATTCAGGAAATTTACAGAATTTTATACCAAAAGAATTACAATACAACACAAGCTTTAAGCATTATTGAAGCTGAAATGGAAGCTACTCCTGAGAGAGATGAAATTCTGGATTTTATCAGAAATTCATCAAGAGGAATCATGAAAGGTTATTCAGGAAACTATTAAATTTATAGTTTAATCGTTTATTGTTTAATCTTTTAGTCGAAAACAAATTAACGGTTAAATGATTCAACAAAATATTAAATAAAACAAAACTACAATGGCATCTACATCAGATATTAGAAACGGATTGTGTATTAAATTCAATCACGACATTTATAAAATCGTCGAATTTCTTCACGTAAAACCTGGAAAAGGTCCTGCTTTCGTAAGAACAAAATTAAGAAGTTTAACTACAGGAAGAGTATTAGATATTACATTTTCTGCTGGACATAAAATAGAAGATGTACGTGTAGAAACGCACAATTATCAATTTTTATATGCTGAAGGAGACGAGTTTCATTTTATGAATACAGAATCTTTCGAGCAAATTTCTTTGAATAAAAATATTCTGGATGCTCCGGGTTTATTGAAAGAAGGGACAAGTGTAATGGTTCAGGTAAATACTGAAACTGATTTGCCTTTATCAGTAGATATGCCATCTTCTGTAATTCTTGAAGTTACATATGCTGAACCGGGAGTTAAAGGAAATACAGCTACAAATGCTACTAAATCTGCTACAGTAGAAACTGGTGCAAATGTAAACGTTCCGTTGTTCATTAACGAAGGTGATAAAATTAAAATCGATACTGCTTCAGGGAATTACATGGAGCGTGTAAAAGAGTAGTTTTTTAATTGGATAATTTGTCAATGAGTCAATTAGAAAATTGATGCTTAAGCAGAAATTGAGTACATTTATTTTCTAATTGACACATTTCTAATTGACACATTTTCTAATTGACAAATTTTCTAATTATAAAATATGAAATTTCCAAAGATTCATTCTTTACAAGAAATTGCAAATTTGCTTGAATGCGAATTTATAGGCGACCAAAACTTTCCAGTTTCCGGCATGAACGAAATACATGTTGTTGAAGCGGGAGATATTGTTTTTGTTGACCATCCCAAGTATTATGACAAAGCTTTACAATCGGCTGCGACTATCGTCTTAATCAATAAGAAAGTAGATTGCCCGGAAGGTAAAGCTCTTTTAATTTCTGATGATCCTTTCAGAGATTTTAATACCCTGACGAAACATTTTAAGCCTTTTCAATTTGCTAATGTAGCCGTTTCCGCTTCTGCAGTTATTGGTGAAGGAACTGTTATTCAGCCGAATAGTTTTATTGGTAATCATGTACAAATTGGAAAAAACTGTTTGATTCATTCCAACGTTTCCATTTATGACCATACTGTGATTGGTGATAATGTAATTATTCACGCCGGAACTATTTTAGGAGCTGATGCTTTTTATTATAAAAAACGTCCCGGTGGTTTCGATCAGCTGATATCAGGAGGAAGGGTTGTAATTGAAGATAATGTTGGCATTGGTGCACTTTGTACTATTGACAAAGGCGTTACCGGAGATACCACTGTCGGAGAAGGAACAAAACTGGACAATCAGGTACATGTTGGACATGATACTGTTATCGGAAAAAAATGTTTAATTGCTTCACAAACGGGTATTGCCGGCTGTGTTGTGATTGAAGATGAAGTAACGATTTGGGGACAAGTGGGTACAACAAGCGGTATTACGATAGGAGCGAAGGCTGTTATTATGGGACAAACAGGAGTTACAAAATCGGTTGAAGGAGGAAAATCTTATTTTGGAACCCCAATCGAAGAATCAAGAGAAAAATTAAAACAACTGGCCAATATCAAAAAGATTCCTGAAATTCTAAATAAATTGAAGTGATATGTCTATAAAAGAATTTGTTCAAAAGTTTTATAAGTCGGATGCCTTGATTGACAGCGAAATCATGAAAGCCTATTTACATCCTGAAGTTATACTGGAATGGAATAGTACGAAGGGGTTAATTATGCTCGACAACGACTCCATGTTGGCTATGGCTAATGAATTAAGTCGTGCCTATGTGCGTTCAAAAGTCAGAATCAGTCATATTATTGCCGAAGATGATTTAGTATCCATACGGTATTCTCACTACGTTAAGACCATTGAAAATCCGAGAGAAGAAATGTTGTTAGCTCATTTCTCTACCATTTGGCAGATTAAAGACGATAAATTATATCGCGGTTATCAAATGAGTCAATTTTCTTGATTTTTTTGATGACAAAAAGGTTAAAATACATTACAAAACCTTATTTTTGCATCACAATTTTAAAAACTACATAAAATATATATCATGAGTGTTTTAGTTAATAAAGATTCCAAAATAATTGTTCAAGGATTTACAGGTAGCGAAGGAACTTTCCACGCTTCTCAAATGATTGAGTACGGTACTAATGTTGTTGGTGGTGTTACACCTGGAAAAGGGGGAACAACCCATTTAGACCGTCCGGTTTTTAATACAGTAAAAGATGCTGTAGATCAGGCCGGAGCTGATACTTCTATCATTTTTGTTCCGCCTGCTTTTGCTGCTGATGCAATTATGGAAGCTGCTGATGCCGGAATTAAAGTAATTATTGCTATTACAGAAGGAATTCCTGTAGCAGATATGATTAAAGCAAATAATTATGTAAAAGAAAGAAATTCCAGATTAATCGGACCAAACTGCCCTGGTGTAATAACTCCGGGAGAAGCTAAAGTTGGTATTATGCCAGGTTTCGTTTTCAAAAAAGGAACAGTTGGTATCGTTTCCAAATCAGGAACTTTAACTTACGAAGCTGCTGACCAGGTTGTAAAACAAGGTTTAGGAATTACTACAGCTATCGGTATTGGTGGAGATCCAATTATTGGAACTACAACTAAAGAAGCTGTTGAATTATTAATGAACGATCCTGAGACTGAAATTATCATCATGATTGGTGAAATCGGAGGTCAATTAGAAGCTGATGCTGCTAAATGGGTAAGAGCTGATGGTAACCGTAAACCAGTTGTTGGTTTTATCGCCGGAGAAACTGCTCCTGCTGGTAGAACAATGGGTCACGCAGGTGCTATTGTTGGTGGTTCTGATGATACAGCTGCTGCTAAAAAACAAATTATGAGAGACAACGGAATTCACGTTGTTGATTCACCAGCTGAAATTGGTAAAAAAGTAAAAGAAGTATTGGGTTAATTTCCAGTGTTTTAAATAACAAATTCCAAAAGCTCCGTCTTGTTGAATAAATAAGATGGAGCTTTTTCTTCGTTTATGTTGTTTAAAAAATTTAAATAAACACTTAGAAACTTAGTTCCTCAGTCCCGATAGCTATCGGGATAGAACCTTAGTGATAAAACAAAAGAAATATGTACAAAGAATTAGAAAAATTTAAAGTAAGCAATAGTTTTACTTTTACGGTTGAAGATAGTTTAGAACAAACTTGTAATGCTCCGGAAGCGGGTGCGGGAATTTTTGTTGTCTATGCTGTTGAAGGTGATGCAAAAGAATTAATCATGGTAGGTTCTACAGGAACTGTTCAGAACGATGGAACTTTAAAAAGTAAAAACGGTGGTTTATACGATAAAATCGTAAACGGACAACAGTTTGCTAAAACAGGAAGAAAATATTCCTGGCCTGCACAAATGAAATTAGAAGAGATTACCGCACTTGAAGTGGTTTGGTATGAAACTTTTACTGCTGAAGTAAAAGGAATTCCAACTACTGTTGAAGGACAGGTTTTGCAAAATTTCTTAGATGAAAATGGTAAATTGCCAAGATGGAATGTTGCTTTCTAAGTAATCCTTTTTTCAAATACAAATTATTAAAAGTCTTGCTAATATTTAGTAAGGCTTTTTTTATTTAGCACTAGGTTTTGATTTTTTGGCTTTATATATTTATGGCCTAAAAATAAAATTAAAATATGATAAAAAACTACTTATTACTTATAGCTCTTTGCTTTTTTTCGTTAACAATAAATGCCCAGATAATTAATTTTTCTGATGTAAATTTTAAGCAAAAATTATTAATGTCTGATATTTATAATAGTCTTGCTAGAGATAGTAATGGAGAAAATATCAAAATAGATCAAAATAATAATAATGAAATTGAGCAAAGTGAAGCTTTAAGGGTTTGTTATTTAAATATTTCGTGTTCAGGCTGCTCCGATTTAAGTAAAATTACTGACTTTTCTGATATATATCATTTTACTAATATTGAAGATTTAGATTGTTCTTATAATAAAATTTCTCATGTTGATGTTAGTTATTTAAAGAAACTAAAAAAGTTAAATTTTATATATAACGAGACAGTTGATGCTCAAGTTTCTAATTTAGTGAATTTAGAATATTTAGCAGGATCTCAAAATAATTTGCAAAATATTAATTTAGAAGGATTAACAAGTTTAAAAGTTTTAAGTCTTGCAAATAATCAACTTAAAAGTTTGAATTTTAATAATTTAATTAATTTAAAAGAGGTTACATGTTCTAATAATCAAATTGTTTCTTTTGATATTTCTGGTATAAATAATATAGAAAAGCTTGATTTAGAAACTAACAAAATAACTGTTTTAAATTTGCCTGACTCACCTAAACTAAATCGGTTAATTTGTGGTGGAAACAAGTTGTCTTATTTAGATTTGACTAAAACAAGAAATTTAGTAAGTTTAATGTGTAGTGGGAATAATTTAACCAACTTGGATTTGAAAGGTTTAAAAATTGAAAGCTTACGCTGTGTTGGAAATAATTTAACAAATCTGGATTTAAAAGGTATTGAAACAATTAAATATCTTTCCTGTGGGATGAATAAATTTACTACTCTTGATTTGAATGATCAAGTTAATCTATTTGAATTAGATTGTACTTATTCGCTTTTGACAGAGTTGAATTTGAATAATTGTAAAAAATTAGAAGTCCTTTCGTCTAGTTTCAGTAATGAATTAACAGCAATTTATATTAAAAATGATTATTTTTCTTATTCATATTATTTTGGTGCCAATCCAAAGTTAAAATACATTTGTACTTCTGAAGCACTTATTGATCACTATCACAATCTTTTAAAAGACCGCGTATCATATGTTGAAGTTAACTCCTATTGCTCCTTTAATCCCGGAGGAATATATTACACTATAGCGGGAAATCAAAAGTATGACTCAGATAATAATAGTTGCGATATTTCAGATAGTAAATTTCCAAATTTAAATTTCCAAATTACTGATGGAACAAATTCAGGAACAATAATTTCTGATGTTTCGGGTAATTATTCAATTCCTGTAGGTGAAGGAACTCATACCATAACACCAATTCTGGAAAACCCAAACTATTATGAAGTTTCTCCAGAATCTTTAGTAGTAACTTTCCCAACACAAACAAGTCCGTTTACTCAAAACTTTTGCGTTACGCCGAAAGGGGAGCATCAGGATTTAGAGATTACTATTTTATCGACAATTCCGGCGAGGCCCGGCTTCGATGCCACTTATAAAATTGTTTATAAAAATAAAGCAAATAAAACGGTATCAGGTTCTGTTACACTTGATTTTAATGACGCTGTTTTGGATTATGTAGCTGCCAGCCCGTCCATTACCAATCAAACGACCAATAAATTGGTTTGGGATTATACCAACTTAAAAGCTTTAGAGACACGCGAAATTAATGTAACCCTGAATGTTAATTCGCCAATGGAAACTCCTGCTGTAAATATAAATGATCGCTTGAGCTTTAACGCTTTAATTACTCCTGTAACAGGTGATGAAAAACCGGTTGATAATTCTTTTGCATTACGTCAGACTGTCGTGGGTTCTTTTGATCCAAACGATAAAACATGCCTTGAAGGTGATGTGATTACACCTGAATTAATTGGGGAATATGTGCATTATTTAATTCGTTTCGAAAATACCGGCACTTATCCTGCAGAAAATATTGTTGTAAAAGATATGATCGATTTATCAAAGTTTGATATTTCGACATTAGTTCCCACAAGTGCGAGTCATTCTTATACAACCAAAATTTCAGAAGGAAATAAGGTAGAATTTATATTCGAAAAAATAGATCTTCCATTTAATGACGCATATAATGACGGATATATCGCTTTTAAAATTAAAACTTTGCCGACTTTAAAAACAGGGGATTCGTTTACCAATGAAGCCAATATTTATTTCGATTATAACTTTCCAATTTTAACCAACAAAGCAACTTCTACTTTTAAAACTCTAGGAATACAGGATTTTGAGTTTTCGAAGTATTTCAATATTTATCCGAATCCGGTAAAAGATGTTCTAAGCATTTCTATAAAAAATGATGCCACTATTAAATCAATTTCGGTTTATGATGTATTGGGACAATTGGTTATTGCAGTTCCAAATGCTGCAGATGTTTCCACAATAGATGTTTCAAAATTAAGAACAGGTAATTATATTTTGAAGATAAAAACTGATAACGGAACTTCTGGTGTGAAGTTTATTAAATTATAAATTTATTTTGATGAAAAGAGAATACATTACGGTACTAATGTTATTTATTATTACTACTGTTATTAAAGCACAGGTTATTAGTGTTTCAGATGTTACTTTTAAGGCACGATTATTAAAATCAAGTTATACCAGCAATATTGCAAAAGGAATTGATGGCAGTCCAATTAAGATTGATCTGAATAATAATGGAACAATTGAATTAAGCGAAGCATTAAATGTATATGAGTTAGACATAACCCAACCATTTTTTGATCAAAATTATATTACAGATTTGAATGGCATTAATAATTTTAGTAATCTTAAAAGTTTAAATTTTAACGGTAACAAAGTGGTTAGTTTTGATTTGACAGGGTTAACAAAATTAAAAGAAATTACTTGCAGCAATAATCTATTAACGAATCTGGATTTGAGTTACTTAACAGAATTAAAAGCCATTGATTGCAATTATAATCAAATTAATAATATTGTAATTAAAGGATTTAAAGATTTAACTTTATTGAGTTGTGCTTTTAATAAATTAAAAAATATTGATACTTCTTTATTGACTAAATTAGAAATTTTATATGTTGACTCAAATCTGATTACTTCTATAGATATATCAAATAATGTTAATCTAACATCCTTTTCATGTAGTTTTAATCAACTTTCAAGTCTTGATCTATCCCATTTAAAAAAATTGGAACACCTGATTTTTGGTGAAAATAAATTAACTAAATTGGATATATCGGCTCAAAAAAATCTTATTGATATTCAGGGAGCCATCAATCAATTAACATCAATTGATCTTAGCAATGTTAAACCCGGAGCATTTATTGAGCTTAGAAAAAATAACTTTAAATATGTTTTTATGAAAAATGGATTTTTAGACAATTCCACAATGATATTAGAAGATAATCCGAATTTGACTTATATATGCTGTGATGAGAACGAGATCGAAAATATAAAATTGCAATTAGGATATTTAGGCTATACTAATTGTTCGGTGAGTTCCTATTGTTCGTTTAATCCTGGCGGGGTTTATTATATTATAGAAGGAAACCAAAAGTTTGATGCCAATAGCGATGGTTGTGATGCATCAGATTCTAAATTTCCTAATTTAAATTTTAGCATCAGTAATGGAACGATCAAAGGAAATATAATTTCGGATGCTTCAGGAAATTTCAGGATTCCAGTAAAAGAAGGTACGCACACCATAACGCCAATTCTGGAAAATTCAAATTATTTTGCAGTTTCTCCAGCGTCAGCAACCATAACTTTTCCTGCGAATACAAGTTCGTTCAGTCAAAATTTTTGCATTACTCCAAAAGGTGATTTTCAGGATTTAGAAATTACTATTTTGTCATTTCTTCCGGCGAGACCCGGCTTTGATGCGACTTATAAAATTGTTTATAAAAATAAAACTAATAAAACGGCATCAGGTTCTGTAAGTCTTGATTTTAATGATGCTGTTTTGGATTATGTATCTTCATTTCCGAATATAACAAATCAAACTAGTAATAAATTAGTTTGGAATTATACTGATTTAGAACCTTTTGAGGTCAGAGAAATTTCAGTAACCCTAAATGTTAATTCACCAATGGAAACTCCTGCGGTAAATATCAATGACCGCTTGAGTTTTAACGCTCTAATTACTCCTGTAACGGGAGATGAAAAACCGGTAGACAATTCTTTTGCATTACGTCAGACAGTCGTAGGTTCTTTTGATCCAAACGATAAAACGTGTTTAGAAGGTGATGTAATTACACCTGAATTAATTGGAGAATATGTTCATTACCAGATTCGTTTCGAAAATACAGGAACCTATCCGGCAGAAAATATTGTTGTAAAAGATATGATCGATTTATCAAAGTTTGATATTTCGACATTAGTTCCAATAAGTGCGAGTCATTCTTATACAACCAAAATTTCGGAGGGAAACAGGGTAGAATTTATCTTCGAAAAAATAAATCTTCCATTTGATGACGCACATAATGACGGATATATCGCTTTTAAAATCAAAACTTTACCAACTTTAAAAACAGGGGATTCGTTTACCAATGAAGCCAATATCTATTTCGATTATAATTTTCCGATTCTCACCAACAAAGCAACTTCTACCTTTAAAACTCTAGGAACACAGGATTTTGAGTTTTCGAAGTATTTTAATATTTATCCAAACCCGGTAAAAGATGTTTTAAACATTATTTCTATAAAAAATGATCCCACTATTAAATCAATTGCGGTTTATGATGTATTGGGACAATTGGTTATCGCAGTTCCAAATGCTGTCGATGTTTCCACAATAGATGTTTCAAAATTAAGAACGGGTAATTATTTCCTGAAAGTTAAAACCGATAAAGGAACTTCAAGCTCGAAGTTCATTAAATTTTAATAGAACTCTAAATGCATAAAAAAGGAGCCTGAAAATTTCAGGCTCCTTTTTTATGTGCAATAATTTTATCTCTTTAAAGTAAAATGAGATTTAAATTCTTTTTCAATTTTGTCTTCGGTGAAAATTATTTTAAACCAGTAATCAGTTGCAGGCATTTGGTATCCGTTGTATGTTCCGTCCCATCCTAAAACTTTAGAATTGAGTTGCTTTAACAATTTTCCATAACGGTCAAATATAAAAATCCGATCATTTTGTATTCCATCAAAACCAATAATATTCCAGGTATCATTATGGGCATCACCATTTGGCGTAAAGAATTTAGGATATCCTATTACTATAATTTCTTTAGTTAGATTAGTGCATCCATTTACGCTTCTAACCGCTATGCTATGTTTTCCGGAAGACACATCCGTAAATTGATTTGAAAATTGAAAATCGGAGTTGTCGATTTGATATTCAAAAATTCCTGAAGCATTTTTTACATTGATCGTTACAGTTGAATTTTCGGAAAAGGATTCAGATTGTACGATTGTTATTTCGCCGGAATCAGTTTTAGTACTTGTCACTATCGCTTCTGCAATATCTGAAATACAATTGGTGTTTTTATCGATTGCAATTACAGCGTAATGGCCCGTTTCTTTTGCTTCTAATGTACTACCATTTTGATTTTCGATTTTATTTGCTTCCAAAAACCATTCAAAATTATACAATGAATTATTTAACTGTGTATCTAAAAGATAGGGTTGAATAAGAGTATTTGTTGCGTTTTCAATACAAATTTTTCCATCCTCAATTTTCGGTTGTGGCTTAGGGTAAACGATAACGGTAAATTTTTCTGATGCGGCACATTGGCCATTATTTGGAGTAAAAGTATATTCGGTAGTGTTAAGGTTGTCTATCGCCGGTAACCAGGTTCCTGCAATTCCATTATTTGATTGTACCGGAAGCATAATAATTTCTCCTTCACAAATTGGTGCGATAGTGGTAAATAGTGGAATTGTCTTTGGATTTACGCTTACGGTTAATTTTGCAGTAGTGCTGCATTGCCCTGAATTTGGGGTAAACGTGTATTCAGTCGTTGTTGAATTGTTTATTGCGGGAGTCCATGTTCCGCGAATTCCGTTGTCTGATTGTGAAGGAAGTACAATTGTTTCGCCTTCACAAATTGGAGCAATCGCGGTAAATACAGGGCTGGTTTTCGGGATTATAGTTACATTTAATTTAGTTGTAGCAGCACATTCTCCTAAATTTGGAACAAAAGTATATTCTGTTGTCGTTATATTATTTATGGCAGGAGTCCAGGTTCCGGTGATCCCATTATTGGATTGGGCCGGAAGAACAATAGTTTCTCCTTCGCAAATTGGTGCAACGGCAGTAAATACCGGAACTGTCTTTAGATTTATAGCGACAGTTAATTTAGTAGTAGTGGCGCATTGTCCGGAATTGGGCGTAAAGGTGTACTCTGTAGTTGTTAAATTATTAACCGCAGGACTCCATGTTCCCGGTATACCATTAATTGATTGTAATGGAAGTATAAAATTCCCACCTTCACAAATGGCATTAATCGGGGCAAAGCTGGGTAGGGTTCTTTCAAGTATAACTATAGAACCAGTAACGGATGCATTGGTACCGCATCCTCCGGAGGTCGTAATGGTGAAATTATATGTTCCCGATGAAGTTGCCGTTCCGCTAATGGTAAATACATTCCCAACTAAAGTTCCTGTTACGCCATCTGGCAGACTTCCTGAAGTTATAGAAGCAGTTGTCGCTCCACCGCCAATCGTATAACTCATATCAGAAACAATTGTATCTGCACAAGTTTGCTGGGAAGTTGGCCCCTGACTATTAGTGATCGTGGGTGTTAATACACAAGTGTCCAATATACAGGAAATTGAGTTTGGACCAAAACATTCTGCAGGTGTTCCTACAGGAGTAACAGTTATTGTAACCGTTTCGCCATGAGGTACATTTTGCACCGTATAAGAATATGCTTTACCAAGAAATCCGACATCTACAATGGCGTTAGTTCCAATTTTATAGGCCACAGAAAATTCTGCATATCCTAAAGCTAACCAATCAAAAGTAATTGAGTTTGCTGTTTTTGTTCCACAGTAAAGATACGGCTCCATGACAGTACTAAATTGTATTTTTATTTCGTCAGAAACAGGGCATCCTATTCCGATCGGAGTTGCTTTTACACCATAATTACCCGATTGATTTACTGTAATTTCAGGACCTGTCTGAAGTGGAATCACGACTCCGTTAAATGTCCATTCATGCACAACGGAAGCGTCCAGTCCTGTTTTTAAAGTATAATTTGTTGCGGAACAAATTTGTAAATCTTCGCCTAAATTAATTCCCGATGAACTAAAACTTGCACCTTCTATAAATACAGCCGAGTCATAATTATTATCAAGAACATTCGCAATTGCGAGTTTTATATGATAGGTCTGTCCACATTGAACATCAGAAACGGCCTGAATAACTTTAGTAAATCCATCATATTGTATAGTGGTACCACTATCGTTATTTACATAATATTGACAATATTCACAGGGGCCGTTATTGGAATTGCCGTTATTTAAATTATTAATTGAAACAGGTAACGATGTTGTTGGAATTAAGGCAATATTTTTTGCATTTCCCGAATATGGTCCTGTTATTCCGGGTCCGGCAATAAAAAATCCAAAATTATCGTTATAGGAATCATTTACAAATTCCGGATATTCATCAGATGCAAAAACAAAATTAAAAGTCAGCTTATTTCCAACGGGAACAAAATCAAATTCAAGGACAGCTGCATTCTGTATGGGCTGATTATTAGTTAGAATTGATAAGTCGGGATCTCCCTGAACCGGATTAGAGGTAGGTAAAGTTGCCTGTCCCTGATCATTTGGGCCTTTAGCTATAATTGCATTTCCGGTACTTAAAATTAAACCTTTATTGATGCCAATGTTTGTTGTTGCGCCATTATCAAATACGGCAATCTGATCACTTATTGTAGCAGCAGCCGATCCGTTAAACTTAATGTTTGAAATATTGATTCCTTGTCCAAGTAATATGTTTTGAGCTAATTGTTGTGGAGTTAAGGTTGAATTATCAATAACCAACTGTGCTTTTGCAAGGTTTGCAGTTAGTACTATGAGAAGCACAAAAAGTGTTTTTTTCATTTATAATTTTAAGGGAATCAGATTACAGAAGCAAATATAATTAACGAAATGAACACATTTTAGTTTTCTTAATAAATTCGTAATAAAATATTTTGGCAAGAATTACTTTGTTACTTAAAATGCTATATTTACTTCTTCAAAAACATCTTATGAAGAAAAACTACTTTTTTTTATTTACCTTTTTTTTATTGGTTAAAGTAAACGCGCAAGTGATTGAATTTAAGGATTCTAATTTTAAAACAAGATTAATTCAGGCCAATACTTCCAATGCAATTGCAAAAGACTTACAAGGAAATTATTGTAAAATTGATTTGAATGGAGATTATGAAATACAAGTATCAGAAGCACAAAATGTAAGCTCACTGAACTTGAGTAATTCTCTAATTTCCGACTTAGCAGAAATAGAAAATTTTACCCAATTAAATGATCTGGATCTAAGTAATGAAGGAGGTGTTTATTATAATGATATAAAAAGTCTAAATATTAGTGCGCTTACTAAACTTCAATATTTTAATTGCAAGGCAAATTATAATCTGAAAAATCTAGATTTTACAGGCTGCACTAATCTTACCTCATTAAATTGCAGTTCTACTAATTTTGGAGTTTTAGATTTAAGAAGTTTTACAAAACTAGAGACTGTTGAAGCAGACAGCGCTTACTTAACCTTATTAGATGTAAGCGGCTTAGTAAAATTAAAGACCTTATTTGCAAGTGGTAATTTATTCACTGCCTTAGATTTAACGACCTGCAAAGATTTAAAAGAGGTTGTTATGAGCACAGGTGGATTAATATCCTTAGATGTAAGCGGTTTAGCAAAACTCGAAAAAATAAATGTCTATAATAATAAATTAACCTCGTTAAAAATTTCTGGCTGTAACAGCTTATTTCACGTAGATGCCTGGATTAATAAATTGGCAGCATTAGATGCCTCAAATTTAAAAAGTCTGACCTATTTAGATGTAAATTACAATGAACTCCAAATACTGAATCTTCAAAATTCAAACAGTCTCGAAAATGTAAGCTGTAATAATAATAAACTAAGCGCCCTTGACGTAAATGAGTTACTTAATCTTAAAGGATTATACTGTAATTACAATAATTTAACTTCTATTGAAGTAGATAAATTAAAAAAGCTTGAATGGCTTACAATCAGTTTTAATAAAATAGAAAATTTAGATATCAGTTCTTGTCCGTTATTAGCTAATATACATATAGACAATAATAACCTTCTGTTTGTAAATCAAAAAAATGGAATCAGGAAATACAACTATCAATATTACAGCAATGACAATTTAAAATATATATGTTGTAATGAGGACGAGCTTGACTTCTTGTTTCCAGGTTATGGTGCGCCATATCCTTTTTCTGTAAATACCTATTGTTCCTTTACTCCGGGTGGTGTTTTTTATACTTTAAAGGGGACTAATAAGTTTGACAGTAATAATAATGGCTGTGACGAATCTGATATTAAGCTGCCTAATTTAAAATATAAAATTACGGATGGAGTAAAATCTTCCAATATTATAGCAAACTCTTCCGGAAATTATGAATTACAAGTAGGAGATGGAACTCATACCATAAGTCCTGTTATTGAAAACCCGGCTTATTTTAAAGTTTCGCCTGAATCAATTTCAATTACCTTTCCGGGAGCTGCAAGCCCGTTTGTTCAAAATTTCTGTGTCACTCCCAATGGGGATCATCAGGATTTAGAGGTAACTCTTTTGCCATTAATTCCCGCACGACCAGGGTTTGATGCTACTTATAAATTAGTTTATAGAAACAAAGGAAACCAGGTAAAATCAGGTTCAGTTTTACTTGATTTTAATGATGGAGTCTTAGATTTTAAATCGGCTGTTCCTCAAATCACAAGTCAGCTGCCAAACAAATTGGTTTGGGAGTATGAAAACTTGCAGCCTTTTGAAAGCAGAGAAATTTTAGTTACCCTAAATGTCAATTCGCCAATGGAAACTCCTGCGGTAAATATTAATGACAGATTGAGTTTTAATACCTTAATCCTGCCAATCGCGGATGATGAAAAACCGGTCGACAACTCTTTTGCGCTGCGCCAAACCGTTGTAGGATCTTATGATCCCAATGATAAAACATGTCTGGAAGGTGATGTCATCAAACCAGAACTAATAGGAGAGTATGTTCATTATTTAATTCGTTTTGAAAATGCAGGAACCTATCCTGCTGAAAATATCGTGGTAAAAGACCTGATTGATGTATTAAAGTTTGATCTTTCGACTTTGGTTCCCACTGGCGCAAGTCATTCTTATATCACTAAGATTTCAGGTGAAAATAAAGTCGAATTTATCTTCGAAAAAATAAATCTGCCTTTTGACAATGCTAATAATGATGGTTATATTGCCTTTAAAATTAAAACTTTGCCGACTTTAAAAACAGGGGACTCCTTTACTAATGAAGCGAATATTTATTTTGATTATAATTTCCCGATTTTAACCAACAAGGCAACGTCAACTTTTAAAACTTTAGGTACTCCGGATTTTGAATTTTCAAAGTACTTCAGTATTTATCCAAATCCGGTTAAAGATGTTTTAAATATTGCTTCGAAGAACAATTTAGAAATAGGAGCATTGGCCGTTTATGATATTTTGGGACAATTAGTTATTGCTGTTCCCAATGCCCATGCTACTTCTTCAATTGATGTTTCAAATTTAAGAACAGGCAATTATATTTTAAAAGTAAAAACAGACAAAGGAAGTTCGGCTGTAAAATTTATTAAAAAATAATGCTGCTAATTTATGTTATAAAATCTGACATTTTTAAATAATAATAATTTTAACATTCGCTCAGGCAGCCCGCTAAATCAACAAAAGAGACAGTTTTCCAGGTTAGGAAACTGTCTCTTTTGTGTAAAAAAATTGGTTTTATATATTTGCTTTTATATATTTATCGCACAAATACAAAGAATAATGTTAAAAAACTGTATTCTCTGTATTAAGTGAAAATATCTTTTTTAAGAATTCTGCGCCAAAAAAAATTATGAAAATCACAACTGTACAAAACGCTTTTGATGATATTACGCTGTGGAATAACATGAGGGAAAGTGATGAAAAATCCTTTTCGACGTTATTTGAAAAGTATTTTAGTGATTTAGTGAGCTATGGCAATTCACTGTCACCGTATCCGGAAAAAGTACAGGATTGTGTACAGGAAGTTTTTATCGATCTCTGGAAATATAGAAAAACACTGCAAAGTTCTGTCGTTGTAAAAGCCTACTTATTATCAAGTGTTCGTAAAAGAATTGCCCGTTTGCACGAAAGAGATCATATTTTTAGAAAGTCTACCAGTACCGATTCTATCGCTTTTCGTTTGGAATTTTCGGTAGAACACGAGCTTATAGACGATGATGATTATGCAACAAAAGAAAAAGTTGCCCATTTGAATAATTTACTGAATGATCTGCCACCGAGACAAAAAGAAGCGCTGTATCTTAAGTACCATCAGGGTCTGACGGTAGAGCAAATCGCCGATATGCTGGAAGTAAATTATCAGTCGGCAAGTAATTTGTTGTACCGTGGTTTACTGACGCTTCGTAAAGAATGGAAAGGTACTTTATCCTTAATTACACTATTATCTTCAGGTACTTTTTAATTTTTTTTAAAAAAGAATAAAAAAAATCACAATTTGGTGAGTATATAATAAGAGAGCTGTCCTCTATGTTTTTGTAACCTCATTTTACAGATGCAAAAACGTAACACCTATACCGAAATTGAAGATTTTTTATCTGATGAATCATTCCAGGCCTGGATCTTATCTAAAGTTGATGAAGAGGGCTGGGAAGAATGGACTCTGGAAAATCAACAGCGTGCGAAATTGGTTGAAGATGCCAGATTGATATTGCTTGCCATGAAAGTGCCGGTGTCAAAACTATCTGCTTCGGATATTCACAGAGCGTTGCAAAATACCTGGATCAAAATTGAAAACAGCCAAAAGCAAATTGATCTCCGTAAAAATACCAAACTAAGATTCTTTAAGAAATATTTTCTTTCCGGAGTTGCAGCAACATTGTTTTTTGGCTTACTGTCGGTTTGGTTTTACAAAAGCAATTTTACTGAAACCCATGAAACTGTAACTTATAAAGAGCTTATAGATAAAAACAGTGAAGGATTGGTAGAGCAGACCAATAATTCCAATAAACCGCAAATCATTACATTATCCGATGGAAGTTCGGTTTTATTACAGCCCAATAGTAAATTAAGTTACCCTAAAATCTTTACCGGAAACGAAAGAAAGGTGTATTTGTCCGGCGAAGGTTTCTTTGAAATTAGTAAAAATCCTAAAAAGCCTTTCTTCGTTTACGCAAACGAAATCGTCACAAAAGTCGTAGGAACTAGTTTTAGAGTGAAAGCTTATTCCGATCAGCCTGATGTTGAAGTTCTTGTTCGCACCGGTAAAGTTAAGGTAAAATCCAATGAGTTAGTGTCATCATCCGATCGGGAAGTCGTTTTGCTTCCTAATCAGGCATTGCGATTTGTAAGGCATGATTTAACTTTTAATAAAATCACCAATATTACCCAGGATGAAACACTCACCAGCAGTGTTGGTAATATTGAGCAATTGAGTTTTGAATTTACCGACATTCCTGTTTCTCAAATCTTTGAGACGATAGAACAGGCCTACTTAATTGATATTGATTACCCCCGTGAAAAATTAAAGGATTGTCATCTTACCACCTCATTAAGTGATCAGCCCCTCACCGAAAAATTAAAAATTGTCTGTCGAAGTATCGGCAATAATACCAGTTTTGAGATGAATGGAAATCAGATTATTATAACATCTGAAGGGTGTAATTAATTTTTTGAAGACCAGTATAGAATCAGTACTGTACTTACTGCATATTCTAGTTTAAAATCGTATCATTTTTAAAAGTGGTATGCTATACTTCATTTAAAATAAAGGATTTACATAAATATAAAAATACCAAAACATAATAATTCAAAAATAAAATAAAGGCCTATGTGAATTTAAAATGCAAAAAAAAGTGCCGAAATGCTGTAACATTTTCGACACTTCAATAAAGTTGAATTGCTTTCTGTAAAAAGGAATTCAGTCGTTTCTTAAAATACGCTCTAAACAGTATTAATCAAAACAAACCAAAATTATGAAAAAACCAGTTGTTAAACAACGATTACTCCATCGAATCATGAAAATAACACTATTTCAGTTTGTCTTAGCACTTGTATTTTCAAGTGTAGCTATGGCAGACGATGTAAATGGACAAAAAAAATTAGATACCAAGGTAACAATTACAGTTGAAAATTTAACTTTGGATAATGCCTTATCTAAACTTTCGAAATCTGCGCATGTAAAGTTTTCTTATAATTCGAGAATAGCTCAATTGAATCAAAAAGTGAGTATTGAGGCTAATAATGAAACGTTATCCGCTATTCTGTCCAGAATTTTAGAGCCCTTAAGCATCTCATATGCAGAAATAAGTAATCAGATTGTATTGCAAAAAAGCAGTAAAAATTTGTTTTCAGATTCAGAAAATACAAATTCATTATTTGAAACTTTAGTTCCGGGACCTATTATCAAAGGTAAAGTTACAGACCCGAGTGGTGTTCCTCTTCCAGGAGCTACTGTATTGGCTAAAGGAACCAAAATAGCTGTACTAACAGACTTTGATGGTAATTTTACTATAGATATGCCATCCAATAGCACAGCATTGGTCATTTCTTACGTAGGAATGGAAACGAAGGAAATCGGAATACAAAATACGACTCCAACTGTAGTTCTGAATGAAGCAGGACAAAATTTAAAAGAAGTAGTAGTTACTACAGGTTACGAAAAAACATCAAAAAGAACTTTTACAGGAGCCATCAGCAAAATTTCAGGAACTGAGTTAAAAGTCGACGGAGTTGTTGATATCAGCAGAATGATCGAAGGAAAAGCAGCCGGTGTAACAGTTCAGAACGTGACGGGTACATTTGGTACTGCACCTAAAATTACGGTACGTGGATCTTCCTCTATTTTTGGAGATACAAAACCATTATGGGTTATTGATGGTGTTGTACAGGAAGATATTATCAATATTTCTTTTGCAGATTTAGCTTCCGGAAATTCGGAAACTTTATTAAGTTCTGCGGTTGCAGGTTTGAATTCAAATGATATTCAAAGCATTGAAATTCTTAAGGATGCATCTGCTACTTCAATCTATGGTTCAAGATCATTAAACGGAGTTGTAGTGGTAACAACCAAACAGGGACGCAGGGATTCGCCGTTAAAAGTGAGTTATTCTGTTGAAAATACGGTAAGAACAGTTCCAAGCTATACACAGTATGATATTTTAAATTCTCAGGAATCAATGAGTATTTTAAAAGAAATGGAGCAAAAAGGTTTTCTGGATATGCCATCAACGCTTCAGGGAAGATATGGCGGGGTGTACAATCTTCTTTCCAGACAAATTGATCTTTACAGGACATCTAACGGTCAATTTGGAGTTAAAAACGAACAGCCTTACCAAAACGAATTTTTGAAAAAATACGAATTAGCCAATACAGACTGGTTTAAAGTTTTATTCCGACCTTCCATTACACAAAATCACTCGATGAGTTTTTCAGGTGGTGGAAAAAACAATACGTTTTATGCTTCTTTGGGATATTATACAGATCCGGGATGGACTATTGCTGACAGCGTGAAACAATTATCATCGAACATAAAAGGAACTTTTTATGTAAATGACAAATTGAATATTACCTTGTCTACATTAGCTTCTGTACGTGATCAAAATGCTCCGGGAAGTTACGAAAGCCAGCAGGATGTTGTGTTTGGTAACGTAACAAGGGATTTCGATATAAATCCGTTTAATTATGTTTTAAGCACCAGCAGAACACTGAGACCTTACGATGATTTGGGGAACAAGGAATATTACAGAAATAACTGGGCGCCAATGAATATTATAAATGAATTGGAAAACAATATTTTAGAAATTAAAGTAAAAGATATTCGTTTCCAATTGGATTTAGATTATAAAATTAACAAGCACTTAAGTTATAACCTTACGGGTTCGGCACGTTATGCCAATACGAGCAGAGAGCACAAAATCTACGAAAACTCTAATGTGGTAGAAGCTTATAAAGCCGGTACTGAATACGGAGCAGACGGAGCCAATACGATTGTTAGAAACGCCAATATCTTTTTGTATAAAAATCCGGATGATTTGACGGCACAGCCAATTTCAGTGCTCCCAAACGGAGGATTCTTAAGAAAATTTACAAATGACCTGACTTCTTACAATATCAGAAACAGTGTAACTTACAGAAACACTTTGAATGACAAGCATGAATTAGAAGGTTTTTTTGGAACCGAATTAAGATCATTAGACCGAAACAGCGACAATTTTACAGCTGCCGGAATTCAGTATGACAGAGGACTTACCGCTTTTACGGACCCCAAAATTATTGAAAAGATAATCAATGAAGGAAGTTCTTATTATGGCTTTAATACAGAAAGAGAAAGAACAGTTGGTTTTTTCGGAAAAGTAGGGTATACCTATGATCGTCGTTATACCGGTTCGATTACAGGCCGTTACGATGGATCAAACAGACAAGGAAACAGCGGTTCATCAAGATGGCTGCCAACGTATACCGTGAGTGGTAAATGGAATATTGCGGAAGAAAAATTCATGAAAAATGTAGCAGCTGTAAATAATTTAGCTTTAAGAGCTTCTTATGGACTTACCGCCACAGCCGGGCCTGCAACAAATTCATTAGCGATTTACAAAAGTTTTATTACCGATCGTTTGGGGATTTCTGACAGAGAAACCGGAATAAATATTGATGAATTGCAAAATGCTGATTTAACCTGGGAAAAACAATACGAAACAAACCTTGGTGTAGATTTAGGAATGTTTAACAACAGAGTACAATTTACAACAGATGTTTACAGCCGTAAAGCATTTGATTTAGTTGATTTTGTAGTGACTTCAGGAATTGGAGGACAAAAAATCAAACAGGGAAATAATGCCAATATGGAGACTAAAGGTATTGAGGTTGGTTTTACAACTCAAAACATTGTAACCAGTAATTTTAAATGGTCTACAACACTTAACTTTTCTGTATACGATCAAAAAATTACAAAATTAGAAAATCAGCCTACAGCTTTTGATTTAGTAGACGGAAATGGAGGAAACGCTGTCGGACGACCAAGAAACTCCATTTATTCTTACCAGTTTACAGGTCTGAACAATCAGGGATTGCCAACTTTTGTTATGCAGGATGGTGAAACGGATAAAGTAACAGGGGCTAATTTTCAGGATACCGAAAATGTGACAAAATACCTGAAATATGAAGGCTCTATCGAACCAAATAAATCGATAGGTTTAGCCAACACGTTTACGTACAAAAGATGGTCATTATATGTTTTTGTTGTGGGTTCAGGCGGAAATAAAGTTCGTTTAAATCCGGCTTTTAGCAGTCAGTACGATGATTTAACGGTATTTACAAAAGACTTTACGAACCGTTGGATAAACCCTGGTGACGAGCAGTATACGAATGTTCCTGTAATTGCAGACAAACGTCTGATCACCAATTACGATGGAGCAAATGCATTAGGACGTGCTTACAATACCTATAATTATTCTGATGTGAGAATTGCTGACGGTGATTTCGTGAGACTAAAAAATGTTTCGCTTAGCTGGGAGTTTCCAAATGATTTCAAGAAAAAATTAGGAGTGAGCACTTTTACATTAAAAGGTTCAGCAGTTAATCCATGGCTGATTTATTCAGATAAGAGATTAAACGGACAAGATCCTGAATTCCGTAATACGGGAGGTGTTGCTTTTCCAATTACAACACAGTACAGTTTTTCTTTAAACCTTTCATTTTAATATAGTTGATTATGAAAAATATAAAATATATAAAAATCACCCTGGCCTTATTACTGATCATTACGCTGAGCAGCTGCGATGAATTTCTTTCAGAAGTACCGGACAACAGAACACAAATAGATACGCCTGATAAAATATCAGAATTATTGGTAAATGCCTATCCTGAAGCTTCTTATATGGATTTTGCTGAAACGATGTCTGATAATGTCGCTGATGCCGGACTGAATAATTCAAATATAAAAAACGAGCAGAGTTATTATTGGGAAATGCACGATCAGACCAATGTTGATAGTGAAGGGAACTATTGGGATGCCTGCTACAAAGCAATTGCCCATGCCAATCAGGCTTTGGAATCCATTAAAAAACTAGGGAATCCTGCAGGTTTAAATCCGCAAAAAGGTGAAGCATTACTGGCCAGAGCCTATGCACATTTTATGTTAGTTACCTTTTGGTCTAATCGTTACAATCCCGCTACAGCAGCGAAAGATTTAGGAGTGCCTTACGTAACAGAACCGGAAACAGAGTTGCTGAAAAGCTACAAAAGAAATAGTGTACAGGAAGTTTTTGATTTTATTCAGAAAGACCTTGAGGAAGGTTTGAGATATGTAACCAACGATTACAAAGAGCCTAAATTTCATTTCAATAAAGAAGCTGCCAATGCATTTGCCAGTCGTTTTTATCTGATAAAAGGAGATTGGGATAAAGTACTGGAAGTTTCTGCAAGTTTAGGTTCTAAGCCTGACGGAAAGCTTAAAGATTATGCCTTATTATCAAGTCTGGCTCCGGATGTTCAGTTTATAGAATACGGAAAATCTTCTTATGCAGCCAATTTGCTAATCGCTTCTCCAAGTACGATTGTGGCCAGATCTCCCAGAGGAATCAACTATTATCTGACTGACGCAAAACAAACAGAACTTTTTGGACCTCAAACCAGTTTTTACAGTAAACCATGGTGGTTTGATTTTTACAGCTATAACAGCAGCAGTACGTTGTTTACACCGAAGTTTGAAGAATACTTTAAGTACACCAACCTGACGGCTAACATAGGAATACCATACGCCGGAATTGTACTTTTATCTAATGATGAGTTTTACCTGAATCGTATTGAAGCACTTGTAATGAAAAACAGAATTACAGAAGCCAATACAGAGTTAGAGTACTTTTTAGGAACAAGAACTTCAGGATACGATGCCGCAACTGATAAACTGACTGAAGCAAATGTAGTAGCAAAATACCCTGTTATTACCAATGAGTTTACGCCTTATTACGCGCTGACACCATTGCAGACTTCTTACGTAAAAGCAATTGCTGAAGCAAGAAGAAGGGATTTTGTTCATGAAGGATTAAGATGGCTTGATGTAAAACGTTTTAATATTGTGGTAACCCGTAATGACCCTGGTAGCCCGGTTATAACTTTGGTGAAAGACGATAAACGCAGAGCCTTGCAAATACCGCTTAGCGCATCAAATTACGGAATAGAAAAAAATCCCCGATAAATTTTAATTCAATTTTTTAGACTATGAAAATATTAAAAAAATATAAAGCAATAATGGCAGTTGCAGGGGTTTTAACTTTTACAGCCTGTGCCCATGAAGATCAGCCAACGGAAAGTCAGTTAGATTATTCAATACCTTCAAAAACAGCGTTAGACAACTGGATTTCAATAAACTTTCTTAATCCGTATAATATTAGTGCACAATATAAATGGAATCAGAACAAAGTAGATAACAACAGGTTTCTTTTTCCTCCATTGGTAGACAATGTGCAACCGGCTCTAGAAGTTGTTAAAAAAATCTGGATTGACAGTTATTCTGAAGTTGGCGGTGCTGATTTCGTAAAAATACTGGCACCAAGAGAAATTGTGCTGGTCGGAGGAGTAAACTCTAATCCTAATGGAACCAGAACTTTAGGAATTGCAGATTCAGGACAAAGGATTACCCTTTTTGAAGTGGATTATTTAGACACACAAAACCGTGCAAATGTTACTGAGTTCATTCATACGATTCAGCACGAATATGTACATATCATAAATCAAAATAAACCTTTTGATGAGCAGGCGTGGCAAAAAATAACTCCAGGAGATTATACCGGAACGTGGCATTTAGAACAACTTGAAACCTCCAGAAATCTGGGATTTATAACGAACTATGCCAGAAGTAATATTATTGAAGATTTTGCTGAAACTGCTTCTACAATACTGACAAGTTCAAAAGCAGAATATGCAGAAATTCTGGCCAGCATTACTGATGCTAACGGAAGAGCAAAATTAAAACAGAAAGAAGCAATTGTAGTGCAGTATTACAAAGATGCTTTTAATATTGATTTCTATGCTTTAAGAGATGCAGCTGAGAGAAATACAACAGCTGTTATTAATCAATAAGTTCTTTAATGTACAATTTATAAAAGTAAAATTATGAAACCAAAAAATATATTGAAGTACTTAATGTTTGCCTTTCTGGCAGTATATGTATTAGGCGCTTGTACAAATAGTACAGAAGCAGAGCAGATATTCGATAAAACACCCGCCGAGCGTCTGAGTGAACAGAAAAAAGAATTAAACGATGCATTGCTTTCTTCAGAGTTTGGCTGGAAAGCGGTTTATTTTACAGATGATACCCAATTAGGAGGCTTTACGCATTTGTTTAAGTTTGCAGCTAATGGTAAAGTACAGATGGCGTCCGATTTTGATGATGATACTGCAGTTTATGAAAGTGAATATGATGTAGTGTTAGGAAGTACAGTTAGTGTGGTATTCACAACACTCAACAGGATACATCTTTTATCAGACTCTAACAGTTTTCCAACCAATGCTTTAAGAGGTAAGGGATATTTAGGTGATTTTCAGTTTTTATATTACGGCCAGGAAAATGGTGATTTGCTTTTTAAAAGCAACAGATTAGTTAGGGAAGTACGTTTTGTAAAAGCAACAGCTCAGGATTGGGCAGATTTGTCTAAAAATTTAATTACAGAAAAAAATGTAATTGGAGAGCCGGGAAGACCCTTATTCAGGTCATTGGAAATTAATGACGGAACAAAGATTAGTAAATATGGTTTCTCTTATGCAGCAGCTGCCAGATATGCTAATTCAACAGCTATAGACGGATCAGGATCAGTTATTGGGATGGGAGTTGGATTTGCAGCTACGGGTATTGTGGTCAGTCCGGCCGTAACCGTTGCAGGACAAAAATTGACCACTTTTGTTTATAATGATACTGATGGCAGTTTTACAGCTACAGGAACGGGAGGAGTGTCTGCAACTATCAAGTATAACAATGCACCTTTGGTATTGACAGATGATTATAAACTATTGTTACCAGGAAGCGGAAATAATGTCTACGGTTATATTTATACTATAACAAAAACTGAAGCGGCAAACTCACCATTGTTCCTGACATTATTAAATAATTCAGAGCAAGCCGCTGGAGCTATGCTTACACGAGTACAGCTTTGGTTTAATAATGCTGACGGAAGTAACTATATTGAATACAGATTTGGAGATGCTAATGGCGCAACTATAGCCAGAAGATACCATTACTTTACTTTGACTGCTGATGCTGCAAATAAGACAGTTAAATTAACTCCTGGTATCTGGAAATCAAGTACAGCGGCAACATCGCCAGCAATTACAGCTCCATCTTTCTTAAAAGAGCTTGATGATCAATTCATGAACCCTCAAGGATTGTATTTTGCTAAAACACCGGTTTTAGGTTATACGGCCTATACTTTTACGAGTACAATAGCTCCTTTTAGAATGGTTGCATACTCATTTCAGTAAATAATTTTTAGTTTTTTTTAATTTTTTTGATAAATGCAGCTCACTTGTGTGGGCTGCTTTTTTAATAATAAAATCAATATTTTCTTGTTATTATTTTGAAATAACCGAAAGTTATTCTTATATTTACAACTTAATTATATGCTTAAGATAGTTTATAAGTCTGAAACTCAACAGACAAAAAAGGGATTGAGAGAACAAAATATTAAACACCCTATTATGTTAAGAACAATTTTAAATTTTTCAGGAGTTGAAGTATTAACTAGAGAAGAACTAAAAAACATGAATGGTAACGGTCAGATATGTACTGTACCATGGACACCATTTCCTTATAGCGGGCCTTGCATTATGCTTCCTCCGGTCACTCCGGTGCTGCCGCTTGACCCATTTCCGGAAGAACCCCTTTTAAAACCATAATAAAAACCACCGCCAGTAGAAAATAACTACTGGTTTTTTATTTTTTTTGCTAATTTGAAAATGTTCCAATTGTTGTATTTGGTATTTATACTTTAAATGACCGACAATTGTTTTTTTTTAAAAAGGGAATTATCATATATTTGACAAGTCGTTCATAGCCCTGATAGAAATGGAAATCCTTTTGTATTTTTTCTTTAAAAACGTAAAAGATTGAAATGGATAGCAGGATTAGCTACAAATAAATATTAAATTTAATTTTGAATATGAAATTACTAGAAGGAAAAGTGGCCATCATTACGGGCGCTAGTCGTGGAATTGGAAAAGGAATTGCTGAAGTTTTTGCGAAACACGGTGCAAACGTAGCTTTCACCTATAGCTCATCTGTTGCTTCTGCTGAAGCTTTAGAAGCTGAACTGAACGCTTTAGGAGTAAAAGCAAAAGGATACCAATCGAATGCAGCCGATTTTAATGAGGCACAAACTTTTGTAGATGCTGTTCTGGCCGATTTCGGAACAGTAGATATTTTGATTAATAATGCCGGAATTACAAAAGATAATTTGCTGATGCGTATGTCTGAAGCAGATTTCGATCAGGTAATTGATGTTAACCTGAAGTCTGTCTTTAATATGACAAAAGCAATTCAAAAGACATTCCTGAAAAAACGTGCAGGTTCCATTATTAATATAAGTTCTGTAGTAGGGGTTTCCGGAAATGCAGGTCAGACCAACTATGCAGCTTCAAAAGCAGGGGCAATTGGTTTTACTAAATCTGTTGCACTGGAATTAGGTTCCCGTAATATTCGTTGCAATGCAATTGCTCCTGGGTTTATTGAAACTGAAATGACTGCAAAATTAAGTGAAGATATCGTAAAAGGATGGAGAGAAGGAATTCCTTTGAAACGTGGCGGAACAACAGAAGATGTTGCGAATGCCTGTTTATTTCTTGCTTCAGATATGAGTGCCTATATCACAGGACAGGTTTTGAATGTTTGCGGAGGAATGCTTACCTAAGATAAAGTCTCAGTTTACAGTTTTCAGTTTACACTGCGAACTAAATACAATCTAAAAATTTCAGTTTACGGTTTTCAGTTATTGCTGATTACTGAAAACTGCCACTGCAAACTATAAAATATGACTACAAACACGATTCTATTATTATTACTTTCTTTAGTAATAGCCGGTGGTTTGTCGTATTTTCAATATTATTATAAAGCCAAAAGTAAATCCAATGTGGTCGTGCTTTTGGCTTTTTTGCGTTTTTTAGCCATTTTTGCTTTACTCGTTTTATTGATCAATCCGATTTTTACTAAAAATACGCTGGTCGTAACCAAAACACCTCTGGCAATTGCAGTAGATAATTCAAGTTCGATTACAGCTTTAAAATCAGATAAAAAAGTTGTTGAATTGTACCAGGAATTGGTTTCAAATCCTGCGCTTCAGGAAAAATTTGAAATTCAGTCGTATCAGTTCGACGCAGATCTAAAGCCATCAGCAGCCTTTGATTTCAAAGGAAAGCAGACCAATTTAGATGCCGTTGCCAGTAATTTAAAAAGTATCAACAGGAATACTATTTTTCCAACGGTTATTATTACTGACGGAAATCAGACTACAGGAAACGATTATGTATATCGTTTTGATCCCCTAAACAAAGTATATCCTTTAATTGTAGGGGATACAACCACTTTTTTTGATTTAAAAATCAATCAGCTCAACGTAAATAAATATGCTTTTCATAAAAATAAATTCCCCGTTGAAGTATTTCTGCAATATGCGGGAGATAAAAATATAACAGCAGATTTTTCAATTGTTCAGGGCAGTTCCGTTATTGCCAAAGAAAAAGTTTCTTTTTCTTCTGCTAAAAAAACAGCGACTTTAAATTTGCTTTTGCCTGCTGATAAAGTAGGATTGCAGGTTTTTAGAGCCAGTATTTCTTCTGGTGCAAAAGAAAAAAACAGTTATAACAATATCAAGAATTTTGCGGTAGAAGTTATTGACCAAAAGTCAGTGATAGCAATAGTTTCGTCTATAAACCATCCGGACATTGCAGCACTAAAACGTTCGATTGAAACTAATGCACAACGTAAGGTAATATTAGTCAAGCCAAACGAAATCAATCTATTACAAGATGTTTCTGTTTTGGTTTTATATCAGCCAACAACTGCTTTTAAACCCATTTTTGACAACAATAAATTAGCCGGAACCAATACGTTTATTATTACCGGAACCAATACAGATTTTAATTTTCTGAATCAGCAGCAGAATAACCTGATCTTTAAAATGAGTAATCAGAGAGAAGATTATTTAAGCGAATTTCAGTCCCAGTTTAACCTGTTTGCTATCGAAAATATTGGTTTCGAAAATTTCCCGCCTTTGCAAAATTTATTCGGTACAATCACCACCAATGGAAATGTATCGGTTTTACTTTCTTCAAAAATCAGAAATGTTTCTACTAATGCACCTTTGTTGGCATTCACCGAAAATCAGGGCAAAAGAACCGCTTTTCTTTTAGGAGAAAACAGCTGGAAATGGCGTTTGCAAAGCCATATCGATAATCAGTCCTTTGAAAAGTATGATATTTTCACCGATAAGATAATTCAATACTTAGCTTCAGCAACGTCAAGAAAATCATTGGTTGTAACGCACGAAAGTTTTTATAATTCCGGAGAAGCAATTGTAATCAATGCACAATACTTCAATAAAAATTATGAATTCGACGAAAAAGCGAGATTGACCATAAATGTAACCAATGCCATAACAAAGCAAACCAAAAACTACGATTTGCTAAAAGGAAACAATTCTTTTTCCGTAAATCTGGACGGGTTACCTGCAGGGAAATATAATTTTACGGTAAAAGAACTAAATACCAACACAAGTTATACAGGCCATTTTGAAATTCTGGATTTTGATATAGAAAAACAATTTGTAAATCCTGATGTTTTAAAATTGAAACAATTGGCCTTGCAAACCAACGGAAAAGCTTTTTTCCAGAATCAGACAGCAGAACTGATCAAAACACTTTTGGAAAATAAAGAATACAAATCGATAGAAAAAAACGTTTCCACTAAAACGCCTTTAATTGACTGGGTTTGGTTGTTGATTTTGATTGTTGCTTTACTGACAACAGAATGGTTCGTTAGAAAATATAACGGGTTACTTTAAAAAGGTTCAAAGGTTTTGAATTGACCCGAAGATAGCTTAATGGAATAGTGCTGGGTTTAGCCTAAAATAGCGTAATTTGGCTAAAGTCATTTAAAATCTTCCTTACAAAGTTTCAAAATTTTACTTAACTTGAAACCTTAAACATGAAACAAAACGAACTACTATAATGGATTTCAGGCTAAAAGTATTTCACACCGTTGCTCTCAGGCTCAACTTTACAAAAGCGGCGAGTGAATTGTATATTACCCAACCGGCAGTTTCCAAACACATTCAGGAATTAGAAGAAACTTACAAAATCAAGCTATTTGAACGGAACGGTTCCAAAATAGCATTAACTCCGGCTGGAGAAATTTTACTAAAACATACTAAAAATATTTTCGAAATCTATCGCAAAATAGACTTCGATATGAGTACGTTTGTGAGTAAACGCCAGGGTTTATTGCGCCTGGGATCAAGTACAACAATTTCTCAATATATTATTTCTCCTGTTCTGGCCCGTTTTCATCAAAAGCAGCAGGAGATAAAAGTCAATTTGTTAAATGGAAATACAGAACAAATTGAAAATGCCTTACTCAGTAAAGAAATTGAAATCGGAATTGTAGAAGGGCAGTCTAAAAATCAATCCATTAAATATATTCCGTTTTTAAAAGATGAATTGGTCTTGGTCTGTAATAGTAAAAATCCATTAATTCAGCAAAATGAAATTTCATTAAACGATTTAAAAGTAATGAAATTCATCACCCGGGAACGAGGTTCCGGAACACTTGAAGTTATTGAGTATGCCCTAAAACAAGTTGGCGTTAAAATAACCGATTTGCAAATCGAAATGCAATTGGGAAGTACGGAAAGCATAAAATCGTATTTGTTAAATTCAGATTGTTTTGCTTTTATGTCTATACATGCTGTAAGTAAGGAATTGAATAATAATGAATTAACAGTTTTGGATGTTGAAAATTTAACTATTGAAAGATGTTTTTATATCATCACCTTGCTGGGCAAATCAGATCCTTTATCTGAATTGTTTGTTCAGAATATTTCTGATTATTATAACCTGAAGTTATAGTCGATTGTATTTTACGATTGGTAATTGCGATAAAATCGACAGATCTTTGTCAGGTAATTATCAAGCAGTATATTTTGAAAACGCAACAACATTCAGTAGCACATTTAGTAGAGGTTAGCATTTATTTTCAACAGGCCCTTTTTGGCTTGGTGATTTTTTTATGTTTGTTTTCCATTATTTCTCCTCCAATCGCTTTGTTACTGGGAGTTCTGATAGTAAATGTTTTCGGGAATCCATTTTTAGCCTTCAATCATAAAGCGATTACTTTTTTGCTGCAATTCTCTGTGGTTGGTTTGGGTTTCGGCATGAATGCAGCAAGCGCCATTTCCGCCGGGAAAGAAGGTTTTTTGCTGACGGTATTTTCAATTTTCAGTACCTTAATCTTCGGGACTTTATTAGGAAAGTGGTTTAAAACAGATAAAAAAACCTCCCATTTAATTTCGTGTGGCACTGCAATCTGCGGAGGAAGTGCCATAGCAGCGATTTCTCCGGTAATTAAGTCAAATGAAAATCAAACCTCAATTGCTTTAGGAGTAATTTTCATCTTGAATTCGATTGCCTTATTTGTGTTTCCGTTTATTGGCCATCAACTGGATTTATCGCAAAGAGAATTTGGTTTATGGTGTGCAATTGCCATTCACGATACCAGTTCAGTAGTGGGAGCAGCCAATAAATACGGCGCCGAAGCCTTGCAAATTGCCACAACAGTAAAACTCGCCAGAGCTTTATGGATCATTCCGATTTCAGTTTTTACAGCGGTTTTATTTAAAAACAAAAACAGCAAAATCAAAATTCCGTATTTTATTGGATTGTTTATTGTAGCCATGCTTTTAAATACTTATGTACCTGCAACAGCTCTTATAGCTCCGACTGTTGTTAGTATTGCCAAGATAGGTTTAACAATAACCTTGTTTCTTATTGGGGCAACTTTAAATCTTACTACTTTAAAAGCAGTAGGAGTGAAGCCTTTACTTCAGGGTATTTTTCTATGGATATTTATTGCAGGTTTGGGATTGGCTTCTATTTTATATTTCCACTAAAAGCTAACGAATATATTCAATAGTTAAGAATTTTAGCAGTCATCTTAGTCATTTCCCTTTAAATGAAAAACACTTTTAAATATCGATCTGTTTTGTAATAATTTGATCTGTATTGTTATTACTTAATTTTTTTAACACAAATAATGAGGTAAGTCTATTTTTAATAATTAAAAATGCATTTTTCGTATTACAGTTTGATAAAATAGCATCGGTTTTATCTTACTTAAAATTAAACATTTGCAATGAAGACTTTACAAAACCACAAAACTTCATTAACCACAAAAAACTAAAGTATGAGAAAATCAGTTTTTATTACGAAAATGTTTAAAACAGTACATGTTTTATTTTTAGCAGCAAGCATGGCGTTGTTTGTCAGTTGCGAGCAATCAGAAACCGATCAGCTTTCGCCGGAAGCAAAAACAGTAAATACCCCGGCTAATTCAAATTTAACTTCTAAAACAGCATCAACAGCGGGAGATATTGGAAACGGAGTTAATCTTCAGCCATCGTACTACAATGGAGGCAATTGTGACTTGGGCTGGACTTTGATGAAGCAAAACACTAAAATCCAGACGGTACGAATTGAAGTAGAACCAGGGCAGGAAAATAATGCAAAACGTTGGATATCCGAAGCCAAAGCAAACGGATATAAAGTTATTGTGACCTATCATAAAGCATCCGTTTTAGGTTCCGATAGTGCGTCAGAGCTTTTGGCAGCAGGAACGTGGTGGAAAAATAATTACAATAATCTCGGCGGTGGTTTCATCGTAAATTTAATGAACGAATGGGGAAGTCATAACATTACTCCGGCCGCTTTTGCATCGGCTTACAATGCAGCAATTACAGAGGTTCGTAAAGTATACAGCGGAAGTATCATTATCGATATACCGGGTTGGGGACAGGAAACGGCAACGGCTGCCTGCGCGGTAAAAGGCTGTACTTTGGGACAGACTAAAATTAATGATACAAAGATTATCCTTTCTGCGCATGTATATCCCGGTGCTTACAATCAGGCGAAAGGCCGTTATATGAACAATTCTGATATAGATGATCTGGCTTCTGCCGGCAGAGCGTGTATGCTGGGTGAGTTTGGCAGTATTGGTGGTTCCGGTGCGGATTGGTCCGGAATTGTAGATTATGCAAAATCGAAAGGATGGACCGTAATAGGCTGGGCATGGGCTGGAGACGGGATAGGGATGAACATGATTTCGCCTCAATTTCAGTCTTTTACAAGCGGAAGTCCTAAAACGTATACCAAATCTTCTTATTTCAATACGGTTTATAATAAGCTGTAAACAATTAAAAAAGTATTCAAATCCTTCTGAAATGTCTTCAGAAGGATTTTTTAATTTAGAATTTTAAATAAAAACAGTTCTGTTATTAATCTTGTAGTATACTTTTGATTTTTATATACTTAATTAAATTAACAGAATATTTATTAGTATTCTTTTGAATTATCCTTAAATGAATATAGATTTGCACTTCTAATAAAAATTGCAAATGAAAAACTTTAAAATGAAACCAAGACTAATTACTCTTTTAGTATTAGCAATTGGATTCTTGACATTATCATGGGGAATCGTGGGTCACGAACGTATCAATAAAGCGGCTGTTATGGCTTTGCCTCAGCAACTTCAGGTATTTTTTTACAATCATATTGATTTTATTACCCAGGAAGCCTCTGTACCGGACATCCGTAAATATGCCTTAAATTACAAAGACGAAAATCCAAGACATTATTTTGACATGGAAAATTTTGGCGCTGTAGACAGTATTCCGCAAACAATGGAAGCAGCTAAAAAGAAATACGATGCTAAATTTTTAAATGACAACGGGATTTTACCTTGGTATCTTGAAGATATGATGGCTAAATTAACAAAGGCTTTCAAAGATAAAAACAGAGCAGAGATCTTATTTCTTGCTGCAGATTTAGGTCATTACATCGGAGATGCGCACATGCCCTTGCATACTTCTGCTAATCATGACGGACAATTGACTGACCAAAAAGGAATTCATGCGCTTTGGGAAAGTAAACTTCCTGAATTATTTGCTAAAAATTATAAGTTAAATGTTCCGCAGGCACAATATTATGCAGATGTTCATAAAGCAATCTGGAATATGATTAATGATACGCATAGTCTGGCACAGCCGTTACTGGATGTGGATAAAAAACTAAGAACCACAACTCCCGAGAATAAGGTTTTCGTAATGGATGCTGATGGAAAAGTATTGAAAAGCAAATACAATTCGGCTGTTTTCTCTGATGAATACGCTAAGAAATTGCATGAGCAGTTAAACGGAATGGTTGAAAATCAAATGAGAAAAGCCATTACAGCGACTGCTAGTTTTTGGTATACTGCGTGGGTAAATGCAGGAAAACCTGATTTAAGCAATTTAGATGCACCGGCTGTTACACAAAGAAACTATCAGGCTTTAAGAGAAGATTTCAAATTGTTTCAACAAGGAGATCTTTTCGGGATGAGAAATCAGAACGACTAGGGAAGTTTTTAGTCTCGGTCTCAGTCTCAGTTTACAGATTAATAAAAAGCCTCAAATTTTAAACAATTTGAGGCTTTTGTATTTAATTCTTAGGGTATTTTGTGTAACCCTTTTGCGAAACTTTGTATTTTGAAAACTTATGAATTCTTCAAATCTTTTATAAAAGCGTTCACCATTGTTTCATCTGTCGCCCAGGATGTGATAAGCCGAACAGCAGACTGTTCTTCATCAATTGCTTTCCAGACATAGAACAGGTATTTTTCATTTAGTTTTTCGATCACTGTATTGGGCAAAATAGGAAAAATTTGGTTTGTGGTTGAATTGGTCAAAAAAGGATATCCTTTTTCTTTAGCAGCTGCTGAAATTTTCATAGCCATAACATTGGCATGTTTCGCTAAAGTAAAATACAAATCATCTTTGAATAATTCCAAAAACTGAATCGCCAGTAATCTTCCTTTTGCCAGCAAAGCACCTCTTTGTTTGAGTACATAATCAAAATCTGCTGCAACTTCAGGCCGGTTAAAAACAATGGCTTCTCCAATCAGACCACCATTTTTAGTGGCACCAATGTAAAACATATCCGTAAGCTGGGCAATATCAGATAAAGTCAAATCATTGTTTTCAGCAGTTAAGGCATGTCCCAGTCTTGCACCATCTAAATAAAGCAATAAATCATTCGCTTTGCAGAACTGAGATAAGGCAAGAAGTTCAGCTTTAGTGTAGATCGTCCCAATTTCTGTAGAATTGGAAATATAGACCAGCCTTGGCTTTACAACGTGGGGTCTGAGAGCGTGTTCCTGCAAGGTTAGCTGAAGATCGGAAGGTTTTAATTTTCCGTCAGTAGTTTCAATAGCAATTACTTTGTGTCCCGTTGCTTCTATCGCTCCGGTTTCATTAGCCGAAATATGCCCGGTTTTGGCGCTGATAACGGCTTCGTGAGCACGTAAGGACGAAGCTACAACAATAAGATTGGTTTGTGTGCCTCCGGATAAAAAATAAATTACCGCTTTGTGATTGTTTATTTTTTCTTTCAGCAAATCCTTTGCCTGTATCGAATATTCATCTTCACCATATCCTAATTGCTGTATCAGATTGGTTTCTATTAGTTTGTTTAAAATATTAGGGTGTGCCCCTTCAGAGTAGTCGTTTTTAAAATTGTACATTTTGTATATTTATGATAAGTGCTTTTTCAAAAATACGAAAGTTACTATCATAAATAAAGGACTGCACATGATTTTTTATTGCTGATACTTCTTGTTTTTCAATAGATACGAAGCCGTTTGATAATATGAAATAGTTTCATTTACCAAATCGGTTCTTTCTTTTTTTAACGCTTTTTCAGTATAATAAAGCTGATATTCCGGTGCAATACCTTCTTTTGGAGTCAGCTGTAATTGAAACTGCTTTACCTGTTGTTTGGGAGATAAAATAGTCAGGATATTATCTTTTATCAGCCCTAAATCCTGATACGTTGCAATAAAAGCACGAGGTTTATAATCAGGTTTTAAAACATCCTGTCCAAAAAACTTACTCTGGTAATTGAAGTGCAATAATCCAAAAACGGTTGGCATCAAATCAATCTGTGACATTAACACATTATATTTTTGAGGTTTGATTCCGGGGCTGTAAATAAAAGCAGGAATTCTGTATTTATCCATTGGTAATTGTGTTTTCCCTGCACTCGATGCACAATGATCTGCTACAATTACAAAAACCGTATTTTTAAACCAGGGCTGTTTACTTGCCATCGAAAAGAATTTTTTCAATGAATAATCCGTGTATTTTACGCCGCCATCACGGGATTTAATATCTCCCGGAATATCAATTTTATTATTCGGATAGGTAAAAGGCCTGTGATTACTTACTGTCATGATATGATTGAAGAAGGGTTTGTTTTCTTTGGCTTCCTTATTCATCACCTTTATAGCTTTGTTATACATATCTTCATCACAAACGCCCCAAACATTAGAAAAGGTAATTTCTTCTGGAGAAAAGCTTGATTTGTCCACAATTTCATATCCATTTCCGGAATAGAAATCCTGCATATTATCAAAAAAGGCATCACCACCATACATGAATTTAACCTGATATCCTTTTTGTTTAAAAATAGCACCGGTAGAAAATTTATTTTTATTGTCTTCTCTTTTTACAACACTTTCGCCAGCTGTAGGAGGAATACATAAGGTAACGGCTTCAAGCCCGCGAACAGTGCGGTTTCCTGCAGCATACAAATTGGTAAACTGAAGACTTTTTTGGGCTAAACTATCTAAAAAAGGCGTGCTATTCTGATCGTTTCCATACATTTTCATGAACTCGGCACTGTAACTCTCAATTGTAATAAGCACTACATTTTTAGGAGTTTCAGCTGAATCACTTTCAATAGTACGCGTCATATTTTCCCCGGACAGGGTTGGAAACTGCTGTTTTAAAATTGCAAAAGCTGTATCATTTGGAATTGTCTTATAAAATTTGAAATAATCGAGTTTGTTATTTTCAAAGGCTAAGAAAAACTTATACAATCCGTTTGATTGTAATTCGTTAACAAAAACATTTTTTGAATTTTCTGCTAAAGCTAAAGTCGGAATGGCGAATAACGAAAGTATAAACAAGCCAATATATACCGCTGAAAGTTTGATTTTTTCCGGAAAAGATGGGATCGTTTTAATAAATGTCTTTCCATTTTTGACAATAAAATAAGTAATGATTCCTGTGATTAAAAACAAAGCAGAGAATAACGGAATTACCGGATAAGACTGCATGATATTTCCAATAACTTCGTTGGTATAAATCAAATAATTAACCGCAATGAAGTTATATTTTACCCCGAATTCATTCCAGAAGAAATATTCACTTAATCCGTTTTGAAGTATTAGTAAAACATATAAAAAAATCACAAAAGTAAAAAGCCAGAATCTAATTTTGTCCCTGTGTTTTGGAAGAAAAAGTAAAACTGCAAACAGTATCGTTTTGATTCCGATAAAGATTAATACAATTCCCGGCAAAGCACCGCCGTATTCGTCCAGAATACTTCTTCCGGAGGCAACATATAGAAATAAGGCAATAAAACCACCCAGAATGATATAGCCCCAGGGTTTGTTGTATTTAACATTAGAAAGAAAAACCAAATACAGCCATAAAAACACACTTGCAATTATAAAAACAAAAAAATCTGAAATTAAACCCAGACTGAAGATTTTTATACTTTCTGAAAAACGGAAAGAACTCTGTGTTATCGGGTGAAAAAATAATACAACTCGCAGTATAAAGCTTATAATAAAGTAGAATATGGCAAGATTGTAAAAAGGAGCGACTTTTTTTGAAAAGATCATTACTTCTTTGTGTTTTAATTAAGATAAAAAGAATACTTACAGTATTGAAAATTATGGAGTTGTAAAAAAAGAACAAAAACATGTTTTTTCGGGCTAAGTAACAACTGGTTAATTTTAATGCATATTTGGAAGACCTTCTTTAATTTTTTACAAAACTAATTCCAATGAATTAATTAGAGATGAAGTTGTGCTTTTGCCTTGCTTAGTGTTAACTTAATGTTTTCTTAAGATGATGCTTTTTTCTGTATTCTCATGGTTTTAAGCAATTTCTGAGCTCAAAATTTTTATCTTTGAGCATAGAAATTTGGGGTCGTAATTAAAAAAAATCATTAGATGCATATTTTAATAGTTGAAGACGAATTGGGCATTGTTCAGTTCTTGCAGCAGGGCCTACAGGAAGAAGGCTATAAAGTGAGCACGGCAAATGATGGTTCGAAAGGGTTTGAATTGACTCAAAATCACCAATTTGATTTGATTTTACTGGACTGGATGCTGCCTAAAATTAATGGATTAGAATTATGTAAAGCCATCAGAATCAAAGATCAGACGACTCCCATAATATTTCTAACGGCCAAAGACACCGTTCAGGAAACCATTGAAGGTTTAAAAGCAGGTGCAAACGATTATATCAAAAAGCCATTCAGTTTTGAAGAATTGGTAGAACGGATTAAAATTCATTTTCGAAAAGAAAAAGTAAATGAAATTCTTATGCTGGGAACCATCCAGATTGATTTGTCCAAATATAGCGTCGTAAAAAATGGTGAAGAAATTTCCCTTACACAAAGAGAGTTTGAATTGCTGACTTATCTGATTCGGAATAAGGGAAAAGTATGTACCCGAAATCAGATTTTAAAGGACGTTTGGGATATAAATTTCGAATATGATACCGGTGTAATTGATGTTTTTATGAATGCAATCAGAAAAAAACTCAATCTCAAAATAGAAGAAGATTATATAAAAACAATTCGCGGTGTAGGATACATCGCTAATGATTAATAAATGGCACAACTTTCTTTTAAAAACAGAATTGCTTTAAATTATATTATCACAACCGGTCTGTTGATCCTGGTCGTTTTCTTTACGCTTTATTCGATCGTAAAACACTCTGTTTATAGTCATATCGATGAAGATATCAATATTGAAATTCAAAATCATCTCGAAGAAATTAGAGAGGTAAATGGCGTTGTAATTTTGGTTGACAAAGAAGAATGGGAGGAGCGGGAGCATAATACAGTCGATATAAATCCCGTTTTTGTTCAGTTTTTGGATACCCATAAAAAAACAATAGAGAAATCGCCCAACCTCAAAACGGAAACCTTAAGATTTGATGACAGCATCGAAAATTTTGAATTATTTGACACTAAAATTGGAAATAATATTATCAGGCAGGTTCAGGTTCCTATTTTTATAAAATCAAAAAGCATTGGTTATTTGATTATTGGGATGTCGCTGACTAATTCCCGTGTGGTTTTAAATAACTTATTTGAGATCATGTGCCTGGCATTTCCGGTAATTCTGTTATTGCTGTTTTTTATTGCCCGTTTTTTTGCAGGCCGAAGCATAAAACCTATTAATGCGATTACCAATACTTCAAAAATTATTACCAAAGACAATCTTAAAACAAGAATTCCGCTGCCAAAAACGAAAGATGAATTATATACACTCTCTAAAACGATAAACAATTTATTAAGCAGAATTGAGGATGCAATTGAAAGGGAAAAACAATTTACTTCCGATGCCTCACATGAGTTAAGAACACCTCTTACAGTTATTAAAGGAACACTTGAAGTTTTGATTCGTAAACCAAGAGATAACAAGGAATACGAGGATAAAATTAATTTTTGTATTGCAGAAGTAGATCATCTCAATATGTTGGTAGATCAGCTCCTTTTAATGGCCCGTTTTGAAAATAAAAAAGCAGACTTAAAATACGAATCCGTTTATTTGAACGCTTTAATTCTGGATGTACTGACCTTAAATTCAGAGAAAATTTCGACGAAGAACTTAAAGGTAAATTTTGATGCTGAGGAAGATTATTTTATTAATTCAGATAATTATCTTGTCATAACAATACTAAGAAATATTATTTCGAACGCTCTTAAATATACCAACAGAGACGGCGAGGTGTCTATCCTATTATCCCATCAAAATGAAAAAACAATATGCAAAATTTCGGATAACGGAATCGGAATTGCAAAAGAAGACATAGAAGCTATTTTTAATCCGTTTTTCCGGTCAGACTCCTCCGGTCACCCTGAAATAAAAGGAACTGGCTTAGGATTATCCATTGTAAAACGTCTGTCGGAGATGCTTCATATTTCATTTGAAATCGAAAGTAAAATAGGCGAGGGAACTACAGTCTCTTTAAGTTTTAAAGAACAATTGAAATCGCGATAGTACATACAAATAAAAATACTGTTTCAGATTTTTTAACAATAAACTATCGTTAAGTTAAATTAAAAATTGCTTTTCTGTAAAATTATCCAGTATATTTGCAAACGAATCAAAGAAGTATAAAACAAACCAAGTCATGATTTCTATTCAATTACATCATCATCATTTTCATTATTGCTCTCAGGCGATGTGTTAATGATATGCATGTAAATCATCATATTTTAAAACCCGTTTGAGTACATCAAACGGGTTTTTTAATTCCAATTCTTTGTACTCAGACTATTAATTCAACAAAAACTAAAAAAATGAGTACTTTAAAAATTGCAATTCAAAAATCCGGTCGTTTAAACGAGGAAAGCATTCAAATCCTAAAAGACTGTGGTATTTCTATCAACAACGGAATCGACCAGTTAAAAGCAGAAGCTTCGAATTTTCCTCTGGAGGTTTTATATTTAAGAAATTCGGATATTCCACAATACTTAATAGACGGTGTTGTAGATCTGGCCATAGTTGGAGACAACTTATTGGCAGAGAAAGGAAAAGGAATTGAAGTAATCCAGAAATTAGGATTTTCTAAGTGTAAAGTATCCGTAGCGGTTCCTAAAACATTAGAATACAATTCAATTCAGGATTTGGCAGGTTTGCGAATTGCAACTTCGTATCCAAACACCGTTAATGAGTATTTTAATTCTTTTGGACTAACAGTTGATATTCACCAGATTTCCGGCTCTGTTGAGATTGCACCCAATATTGGACTTGCAGATGCAATTGTCGATATCGTTTCCAGTGGCAGTACATTATTCAAAAATAATTTAAAAGAAGTAGAGATAATTTTAAAGAGCGAAGCAGTCTTAGCTGTTTCCCCTAAAGTTTCTCCGGAAATTCAAAAACACATTGATACTTTAAAATTCAGAATTCAGGCGGTTTTAAGAGCCCGAAATTCAAAATACATTTTAATGAATGTTCCAAATGACAAAATCGATGCCGTTGGAAAAATTCTTCCGGTACTGAGAAGCTTAACGGTTCTGCCATTAGCTCAGGAAGGCTGGAGCAGCGTGCATTCCGTAATTGACAAAGATACTTTCTGGGACGTGATCGATCAGTTGAAAGAAGTGGGAGCAGAAGGGATCTTAGTTTGCCCAATCGAGAAAATGGTTCTTTAGGGCTCTTTGCCCGCCATAGGCTGTAAGCAATATGCTTTAAGCCAAAAAAAAAAAACAAAGTTAATAAAGCCTAAAGCCTACTGCTTAAAGCTTAAAGCAAAAAAAAAATGAATAAAATAGACAATCCAAAACCAGAAATCTGGTCCGAAATATTAAAAAGACCCACCAAAACGATAGATGATATTGAAATTACCGTAAAGGAAATCTTCAAAGAAGTTCAGAAAAAGGGAGATGAAGCTATTACCAAATACACGTCTATTTTTGATGGGATCTCTTTAGAAAATTATGAAGTTTCTGAGGAAGAAATTCAGGAAGCCATCGGATTAATTTCAAGTGAATTGAAAGAAGCAATTCAGCTGGCAAAAAGCAATATTTATAAGTTCCATAGTGCGCAAAAAACAGAGCGAATTTCGATAGAAACTACAGAAGGCGTACGCTGCTGGCAGGAAAAAAGGCCAATCCAGAAAATCGGATTGTATATTCCGGGAGGAACAGCTCCTTTATTTTCTACGGTTTTAATGCTGGCTGTTCCTGCTGAAATAGCGGGTTGCAAAGAAATTGTGCTGTGTTCTCCACCGGATAAAACGGGAAAAATTAATCCCGCAATTCTGTACGCCGCACATTTATGCGGTGTAACCAAAATAGTAAAAGTAGGCGGAATTCAGGCGATTGCGGGAATGACATTTGGTACGCCATCCATCCCGAAAGTATATAAGATTTTTGGTCCCGGCAATCAGTTTGTAACGGTGGCAAAACAATTGGCAACTCAGTTTGGTGTTGCAATAGATATGCCCGCCGGACCTTCTGAATTATTAATTGTGGCTGATGACACCGCTGTTCCTTCTTTTGTAGCCTCAGATTTATTGTCACAGGCAGAACACGGAACAGACAGTCAGGTTATTTTAGTTTCGACTTCAAAAAAACTAATTGATGCTGTTGAAAAAGAAATTCAGATTCAGATTGAAGAACTTCCAAGAAAAGTAATCGCGAAAAAAGCAATCGAAAATTCAAAATTAATTTGGGTTGAAAACGATAAAATCGCTTTAGAATTAATCAACGATTACGGCCCGGAACATTTTATCATCTGCTCCGAATATGATGATTTTTACTGTAATGGAATTGTAAATGCCGGTTCTGTATTTATCGGAAATTATACTCCGGAAAGTGCAGGGGATTACGCTTCCGGAACCAATCATACTCTGCCAACAAACGGATACGCCAAAAATTACAGCGGCGTAAACCTGGATAGTTTCATGAAATCCATGACGTTCCAGAAAATAACGGAAAAAGGAATTCAGAATATCGGAAAAGCAATTGAAATTATGGCGGAGGCAGAAGGTTTACAGGCGCATAAAAATGCCGTAACGCTGAGATTGAAGAATATAGGGGAGAGAGAATAGAATAAAGAACAAAGAATATAGAAAATAGAACAAAGAATAAAGAAAAACAGATAAAATGAGAAGTCTATTCTCTTTACTCTATTCTCTATGTTCCAAAAATTAAGATAATGGAATTCGATATCAATACAATAACACGTGAAAACGTAAAAATATTAAAACCTTACTCGTCCGCACGTGATGAATTTGAGGATTTTGATACTCCCGATATGATTTTTCTGGATGCAAACGAAAATCCGTTTCAAAATGGTGTAAATCGTTATCCGGATCCGCAGCAAAACTCGGTGAAAGCGATCTTGGCGAAGAATAATAATGTAAAAGCCAGTCAGATTTTGCTTGGAAACGGGAGTGATGAAGTTTTGGATTTACTTTTCAGGGCTTTTTGTGAGCCTAAAACAGATAATATTATTTCGTTGCCGCCAACTTACGGTATGTATGGCGTTTTAGCGAATATTAATGCGGTGGAAAACAGGGAAGTTTTGCTTTCAACAGATTTTCAGCCACAAGTGGAAAAGATTTTGGATGCTGTGGATGATCATACAAAAATCATCTTTTTATGCTCACCCAATAACCCAACCGGAAATTCTTTTTCAGATGAAAGCGTGGTAAAATTGCTGCAGAATTTTAAAGGCCTGGTTGTTATTGATGAAGCCTATATTGACTTTTCAAACAAGGAAAGCTGGCTGATAGAAATCGACGAATATCCGAATTTGGTGATTACACAAACGCTTTCTAAAGCCTATGGTCTGGCCGGAATTCGCTTGGGAATTTGTTATGCATCTGAAGCGGTTATTTCGGTTTTGAATAAAATTAAACCGCCTTACAATGTAAACGAATTAACACAGCAAAGAGCAATTATTCGTTTACAGGATTCTGAAAAAATAAAACAGGAAATAGCTTCTATTGTTGAACAGAGAGAAGAATTACTTAAAGTTTTACTTGATGTAAGTTTTGTCGAAAAAGTATATCCTACAGAAGCTAATTTTGTATTAGTAAAAGTAGATGATGCCAATAAAAGATACGATCAGTTAATTGCAAAAGGAATCGTAATTCGTAACCGAACGACTCAGCCTTTATGTGAAAACTGTCTTCGTTTTACAATCGGAATGCCGGAAGAAAATGCAGTGTTGATTAAAGAATTGAAGTTGTTGAATTAAAAGTTTAACCGCAAAGTTCGCAAGGAATTACGCTAAGAACGCTACTTTATTTGCCACAGATTAAAAGGATTAAATTGATTTATAGCCACGAATTACTACGAATTGAATTAGTGAAAATTCGTAGTAATTCGTGGCAAAAGAAAAAATATCTCGAGAACCGTTTTGCGTGAGGGATAGAGGCGGTATCCTTTTGTGAAGAGAAACGAAACAAAAGATATAGCCGAAAGCCCGACCCGGAGGGACACGCCCAAAATATAATTAAAATATGAAAAAAGTACTTTTTATCGATCGTGACGGAACGATTGTTTTAGAACCTGAAAATTATCAGTTAGATGCTTTGGAGAAAGTAGAATTTTATCCAAAAGCATTTCAATATCTGGCTAAAATTGCCGGCGAATTAGATTACGAACTGGCAATGGTAACCAATCAGGATGGCTTGGGAACGGATAGTTTTCCGGAAGATACGTTTTGGCCAACACAGAATTTTATTTTAAAAGCTTTTGAAAATGAAGGCGTTTTGTTTGATGAAATCTTTGTAGACAGATCATTTCCGGAAGATAATGCACCAACACGCAAGCCACGAACCGGAATGCTGACCAAATACCTGAATAATCCTGAATATGATATGGAAAATTCTTTTGTTTTGGGAGATCGTTTAACCGATGTTGAACTGGCGAAAAACCTGGGAGCAAAAGCTATTTTTATCAATGATAATGACGGGATCGGAAGTAACGAAATTTCCTCAAAACGTGAAGAATTAGACGGAACGATTATTCTTCAGACGATGAGTTGGAAAGAAATCTACGAGTTTTTGAAACTGGAGGCACGCTCGGCTTCGATTACGCGTAAAACCAATGAAACCGATATTTTTATCGATTTAAATCTGGACGGAACCGGAAAAAGTAAAATTGAAACCGGAATTGCTTTTTTTGACCATATGTTAGATCAGATTTCACGTCACGGTCAAATGGATCTCGAAATTAAGGTAAAAGGTGATCTGGAAGTCGATGAACATCATACAATCGAAGATACCGCCATTGCGCTGGGTGAAGTTTTTGCAAAAGCGCTAGGAAATAAATTAGGAATAGAACGTTATGGTTTCTGTCTTCCCATGGATGATTGTCTGGCGCAGGTGGCCATTGATTTTGGCGGAAGAAACTGGCTAGTTTGGGAAACCGAATTCAAACGTGAAATGGTTGGTAAAATGCCGACAGAGATGTTTTATCATTTCTTTAAATCGTTTTCAGACGGAGCCAAGGCCAATATCAACATAAAAGCGGAAGGAACAAACGAACACCATAAAATTGAAGCCATTTTCAAAGCTTTCGCAAAAGCCATAAAAGTAGCCGTAAAACGCGATACAGAGAAAATGATTTTACCTTCAACGAAAGGAATGTTGTAAAAATGCTATAAGCTATAGGCTATAGGCAGTGAGCCTAAAGCGCAAAGCTTAAAGCTTAAAGCTTTTTTAAATGAAAATAGTAATCATAAATTACGGAGCAGGAAATATTCAAAGCATTATGTTTGCAATTGAAAGACTGGGTTTTAAAGCCGTTTTAAGCAATAATCCGAAAGAAATTCAGCAGGCAGATAAGGTGATTTTTCCCGGAGTGGGCGAGGCAAGTTCGGCAATGAAAAAACTGATTGAAAGTGGTCTGGACAGTTTGATTCCGAATTTGAAACAACCGGTTTTGGGAATTTGTCTTGGCATGCAATTGATGTGCAACTCCTCTGAAGAAGGAAACACCAAAGGTTTAGGAATTTTTGATGTGGATGTAATTAAATTTTCGAACAAGGTAAAAGTGCCACAAATGGGCTGGAACCAGATTTATAATTTAAAATCAGATTTGTTTAAAGGAATTCCAGCGCATGAATTTATGTATCTCGTGCATAGTTTTTATGTTCCCGATTGTGCAGAAAGCATCGCTACAACCGATTATGAGATGGAATATGCATCGGCCTTGAGAAAAGACAATTTTTACGGAACACAATTTCATCCTGAAAAAAGTGGTGCAGTTGGGGAGAAAATACTGGAGAATTTCCTTAAAATGTAAAATTTTAAAATTCCAATTTTAAAATCCCAAATCCCAATATAAAAATCAATTCCAATTTTTAGAATATAAAATCAGAACTCTAAAATCTAAAATCTAAAATTTAAACATGAGAATAATACCAGCCATAGACATTATTGACGGAAAATGTGTTCGCTTATCAAAAGGGGATTACAATACCAAGATCATTTACAACGAAAATCCGCTTGAAGTAGCAAAATCATTTGAAGCACACGGAATTGAATACCTTCATTTAGTGGATTTAGATGGTGCAAAATCGAGTAAGATTGTCAATTATAAAATTTTGGAACAAATAGCCACACAGACCAGTTTAAAAATTGATTTTGGAGGCGGATTAAAAGCAGATTCGGATTTGAAAATTGCTTTTGAAAGCGGTGCCAATCAAATTACAGGCGGAAGTATCGCTGTAAAAAACAGGGCGATATTCGAAAAATGGATTTTAGAATACGGATCAGATAAAATCATTTTGGGAGCTGATGCCAAAGAGGAAAAAGTAGCTGTTTCGGGCTGGTTGGAAGATTCAAATGAAGATTTAGTTCCGTTTATTCAGGAGTATCAAAGCAAAGGAATTCAGTATGTGATTTGTACCGATATTGCAAAAGACGGAATGCTGGAAGGGCCAAGTTTTGATTTGTATGAAAAAATACTAAGCGAAGCCCATGGCGTCAAACTAATCGCTTCCGGCGGAATTTCAACTTTCGATGAATTGCCAAAATTAGCCGAATTAGGCTGTGAAGGAACGATTATCGGAAAAGCAATTTATGAAGGCAGAATTACCCTGAAACAATTAGAAAACTTTATAATTAGATAATATGTCAATTAGGCAATTAGATAATTTTCACACAATCCCAAAAATTATCTAATTATCAAATTCTCTAATTTTCTCATTAAAAAAAACATTAAAAATATGATAACATGTCATTTAAAATACATCATAGATCCTTATCAATTAGAGGCGTTTGAGGATTATGGTAAGCGATGGATTAAAATCGTAAATCGTTTAGGAGGTCAGCATCACGGTTATTTTATGCCTTCGGAAGGAGCCAATAATGTTGCTTATGCCTTATTTTCTTTTCCGGGTTTGACAGATTATGAAAATTACCGAAAAAAAATGTTTTCAAAGGACGATCAGGAGTGCGTAGAAGCTTTTAAAATTGCCGAAGACACAAGATGCATTATAAGTTACGAAAGAACGTTTTTGCGTCCGATATTTAAATAAATTAGATAATTAGATAATTAGTCAATTAGATAATTCTTTAGGTTGTGCTTAAAATTATCTAACTATCTAATTCTCAAATTTACACATTAAAAAAATGTTAGCAAAAAGAATAATACCCTGTCTGGATATAAAAAACGGAAGAACGGTAAAAGGCGTTAATTTTGTAGACTTGCGCGATGCAGGAGATCCGGTAGAACTGGCAGAAATTTACTCTGCAGAAGGAGCCGATGAACTGGTTTTTCTGGATATTTCGGCAACCGAAGAACGCAGAAAGACTTTGGTGAATATGGTACGAAGTGTGGCCGAAAAAATCAATATCCCGTTTACGGTTGGCGGTGGAATTTCTTCTGTTGAAGACGTAGAAATCCTTTTGAATAATGGAGCTGATAAGGTTTCAATCAATTCATCGGCAGTCAAAAATCCACAGCTGATTAACGAGCTGGCGCAGAAATTCGGAAGCCAGTGTGTTGTAGTAGCTATCGATGCCAAACAAATTAAAGGACAATGGATTGTACATTTGGTTGGAGGAAAAGTACCAACGGAACTTAATTTATTCGATTGGGCTGTAGAAGTCGCAGAACGCGGTGCAGGTGAAATTTTATTCACTTCAATGGACAATGACGGAACTAAAAACGGCTTTGCAAATGAAGCTCTGGCCAAGCTTTCGGAATTGATCAATATTCCGATAATTGCTTCTGGAGGTGCAGGAAATGTCCAGCATTTTGTGGATACTTTTAAAGAAGGGAAAGCCGATGCCGCCTTGGCTGCGAGTGTTTTTCACTTTAAAGAAATCGAAATCAAAACCTTAAAAGAAGAATTGAGGAAGAATGATATTGAGGTTAGACTTTAGGCTTTAGAAAATAGAGTAAAGAGAATAGAGTAGAGAGAATAGAGTAAAGTAAAGTAAAGATAGAATGGAAGAGTAGAACAGAATCTAAAATCTGAACTCTAAAATCTAAAATAATTAAAAATCTAAAATAAAAATGAACATAGATATAAAAAGCTCCCACGGATTAATTCCGGCCATCATTCAGGATTCAGAAACGAAAAATGTCCTGATGCTGGGTTATATGAATGAAGAATCGCTTCAAAAAACAATAGACACTCAAAAAGTTACTTTTTACAGCCGCTCCAAACAAAGACTTTGGACAAAAGGCGAGGAGAGTGGAAATTTTTTAAACTTGGTAAGCATCAAAAATGACTGTGATGGCGACACACTTCTGATTCAGGCAAAACCAGTTGGGCCAACGTGTCACACCGGAGCTGATACTTGCTGGCAGGAGGAAAACAAGGAAAATTATGGTTTTATTTCTGAGTTAGAAAAAACAATAGCACTTCGCAGAGAAAATGCGGATTCAGAGAAAAGTTATGTAGCTTCCTTATTCGAAAAAGGTATCAACAAAATTGCCCAGAAAGTAGGGGAAGAAGCTGTAGAAGTAGTCATTGAAGCCAAAGACGATAATGATGATTTGTTTCTAAGCGAAAGTGCCGATTTGCTGTTTCACTATTTGATTTTATTGCAAGCCAAAGGTTTTCAACTGAATGATGTTGTTGATGTTTTGAAAAAACGCCAAAAGTAGGTTTATTGTCATTTCAAAAAAGGAGAACGCGCACTATTGGCGAATGTTGAATGTGATTTCTCCTTCTTCGAAATAATAAAAAAAAATCAGCGCTAATCCGTTTAAATCAGTAAAATCTGTGGGTAAACTCATTTACTCCACAAACTCAAAAATCGCAAATTCCTGTGGTTGGTGAAATCCGAATTTCAAACTCTTATAAGGTTGTAAGGCAAGATATTCGGTTGTATTACCGTAATCAATCCTAAAAGTATTTCCTCTCCATTTTGTTCCTGTTTTTGGTTGTGTGAAATTACCATTTTTAATAGACTCAAGACTCGAAAACGGAATCTTAATTTCTGTATTAAAACCTTCCGGAGTTATTTTACTCACCGCTTCCAATCCTGAAATATCAAAACTTGTAGCAGTTTTCCAGCCACCGCATTCCCGAGAAATACACTTTATCAGCATGTCATAATTCGTCGAGAACGCATTTACGCCAATTTCAATATAATTTTGACCATCTCCGTCCGGATCTATAAAAATTTCAACTAAATCATCCGTTTTATAGATTTCAGCATCCTTGTTTTTTGATTCACCAATAATCTTGGAATCTGCAGCACGATAGGCGATATAAAGGTTTTCTTCATTCCACGAAAGTGAAACAAAAGTATTTTGAGTGGCTTTTACTCCTGAATTATGGATTACAAACGGGCCTGAAAAGGAAGTTTTCCAATCCGATAAATCGCCGTCGATCGTTATTTTGTCATTTATTTTAGGAATGGCAATGGTCTGTGAATAAGTCGTCAGAGACATCATTACACCTAAAAGAATGACAATTTTATTGATTTTCATACGTAACAGAACTATTTTGAAGGACTAAAATACAGAAGAATAAATGAATTTTAACATTAATTTTATCGATTCACCCTTATAAAATCATTCAAAACTTGATTCGAATGTTTACATTTGTTGAGACATAAGCAGGTTGAAATGCCTTCTTTATTTCGATTAAAAGAAAATATTTAGTTCGTATGAAAAAATACTTTGCCGGCGTTTTTATCGCCTCCGTGTTTGGTTTTACTGCCCACGCACAAGGACTTTTAAATAAGTCTGAAATGGTTTTTACACATCAGGATACTTTACGCGGAAGCATTACAAAAGAAAGGGCCTGGTGGGATTTAAAATACTATCACCTGGATGTGAAAGTTAATCCTTCTGAAAAAACGATAACGGGATCTAATACAGTTCGTTATACTGTTTTATCATCTAATAACAGAATGCAGATTGATTTGCAGGAACCCATGCAGATTTATAAAGTAACCCAGAACGGAAAAGAACAGAAATTTGTCAGAGAGGGAAATGCTTTTTTTATTGAACTGACTGCCGCACAAAAAGTAGGAGAAACCAAAGAAATTGTAATTTCTTTTGGAGGAAAACCTAAAGAAGCCGTAAAACCGCCATGGGATGGAGGAATTACCTGGAAAAAAGATAAAAACGGAAAAGATTTTATCGCATCATCCTGTCAGGGCCTTGGCGCAAGTGTCTGGTGGCCAAATAAAGATCATATGTACGATGAAGTCGAGAATATGCTGATCAGCGTAAATGTTCCGGGAGATTTGACTGATGTTTCGAATGGAAGATTGAAAAGCGTTAAAAAAGAAAAAGACGGTACGAAAACCTTTAACTGGTATGTTTCGAATCCGATTAATAATTATGGCGTAAATATTAATATTGGTGATTACGTAAATTTTTCAGAGAAATACAAAGGAGAAAAAGGAGATTTAGATTGTAATTATTATGTCTTAAGAGACAATTTGGACAAAGCTAAAGAACAATTTAAAGATGCTCCAAGAATGTTGAAAGCTTTCGAAAATTGGTTTGGACCTTATCCGTTTTACGAAGACAGTTATAAATTGGTTGAAGCACCGTATTTAGGTATGGAGCACCAAAGTTGCGTTACTTACGGAAATGGTTATAAAAATGGTTATTTAGGCCGTGATTTAAGTGGAACAGGCTGGGGATTAAAATTCGATTTTATCATTATCCATGAATCTGGACATGAATGGTTTGCGAACAATATTACTTACAAAGACATAGCAGACATGTGGATTCATGAGAGTTTTACAAGCTATTCTGAAAGTCTTTTTGTTGAATATTATTATGGAAAAGAAGCCGGAGCTGAATATGTAATTGGTTGTAGAAACGGTATTCATAATGATAAACCCGTTATTGGGAATTATGATGTGAATAATGAAGGTTCCGGCGATATGTATCCAAAAGGAGCTAACATGCTGCATTCCATTCGTCAGGTAATTAATGATGATGCAAAATGGAAGTCGATTTTAAGAGGTTTAAACAGTACTTTTTACCATCAGACGGTTACTTCCAAGCAAATTCAGGAGTACATCAATACACAATCAGGAATTAATTTCAACAGGGTTTTTGCACAGTATTTAACGACAACTCAAATTCCGGTTTTTGAATATATGTTTAAAAACGGAACTGTAGGATATCACTGGACCAACTGTGTTGCTAAATTTGATATGCCGGTAAAAGTTAAAATCAATGGTATTGAAACCTGGTTAAAACCAACAACGGAATGGCAGTCAGAGAAAACTACCAATGAAAACAGGACTCTGGAAGTTGATAAAAACTTTTATGTAACAAGTTCTAATATTGTGGAATAACACATTTAAATTAAATCTCAATATTAAAAATTCCAAATTGCAAAACATACTAAATCCGACAGATTTTTAAAATCTGTCGGATTTATAAATTAAAAAAAGTAAACTCCAACAATTGGAATTTGGAATTTAAAAAAATTGGAATTTGGAATTTAAAAAAATTGGAATTTGGAATTTTATCGACTATTCAGTTTTGCTTTTTCCTTAATAATATCAGCAATTTTTCGGTTCTCAATTTTACTTTCCAGCCAGGAAATAATATCCAGATACAGGAAAGCCCTTTTCTCGTAAGTATTTTTCTCCAATTCAATAAAACGCAGGCGCATCTTGATAAATTCCTTTTTGATGTCCGCAGGATATAAATTATTCAGGTTTCTCAAAAACTTGATAATTTCTTTTTGAACTTCATGTAAGTCGTTCATTTTGATTAGAAACTTATACGTGTTTTTAATGTTGTTTTCTAGGTAATAATCTTTTCCAAGCTCATAATGTGCAATTAGAGACAAAAGTCTCGCAAAACACATTAAATCTTCGCGCATGGATAAGTTTTTATTATTGATGATTTTATCCAGATAATAAATACATTCCGTATACTTTTCATTACCAAAATAAATAGAAGCAATCTTATAATAGAACAACATTTCGTGATGTTCATCCAGATGCTCACTGTGTATTTTTATTTTTTCTAAAATCTCCGGAATCAGGTATTCACTCTCTGCAAAAGTACCTTCCAGAATGTGTAAATTGAGCTTATTGTTATAAACGTATAGAAATGATAGCGATGCAATGTTATCGTTTACGGGAAATTTGGGATCCTCAATCGTTTCTTCCAAAAGCGCCAGATATTTCTTGAAATTCGATTTGTATTTCAACATATATAAAGACTCCAGAAAGTAATGATTTCCCTTTAGGAAAAATACCGGATTCTGAATAATCATATTCGGATTATCGTAAAACAGCCGAACCCATTTGTAAGCATATTTGTAACTCGCCAAAAAATCCTGAACAAGGAAACTTCTCCAGAGATTAGCGTTATAAAACCAGTATTTCTCACGGAAACCAAATTTACTTTCGTCTAATTTTGCAATATGTTTGTTGAAATAGTCATCAATATATTTATACTCCTCATCACTTTTTACGTAACCTGTTTTCAGCATGATTCCGTAGAGCTGAAGCGATAAATTCGATAATTTACTCGAAATAGTATTGCGATAATTCAATTCTTTCGCCTGAATCACCAATTCGTCGGCGCGACCCTGAATACTTCTTGTAATATATTGTGATTCTATTAGTTTTTCGAATTCTACAATTTCATACGCCATATATTTTTCATCATTTTCAAGCGCGATAATTTTTGTTTTATCCAGAATTTTCAGACTCTGTTTGTACAATCCTTTATTATACAGGATTACCGCAAAATCTATTTGTTCCCGCAATTGGTATCTTATGTTCTGACTTGGAATATTCAACCTTATACTTACCAAAATTTGTTTGTATAAGTATGATTTTAAGTTAGATAGCTGTACTTTTTTAATGATTCCGCTCTTCAGGATCAGTCTTTCGTCGTAGTTTTCAGACTTATCTAAAATATTAAACAATTCAATAAATTTTGTATTTGAACTCGTCTCCAAACGACTTGCAAAAATTTTAAACTGTCTTTTTTCAGATTTTGAAAGTGATTTTATCAGAACAAATAAGAAATCTTTTTGATGGTTAGCCATTGTAAAATATAATAATGTAACTTATTGGTTGTTAGTTGTTTAATAGCGTATAAATTGTTTTATGAACAGTATAATTTCATTAAAATGAATTTCATACTTATAATGTACAATATATATTTGTTATCAAGATGTGAAATTACATTAAATAAATGAATATGAATAGAGAGAAAGTTCAAATTTTTGACACCACTTTGCGCGATGGTGAGCAGGTCCCGGGATGTAAGTTAGATACGAAACAAAAATTAGTTATCGCAGAAAGACTTGACAAAATGGGAGTTGACGTTATCGAAGCAGGTTTTCCTGTGTCAAGCCCGGGCGATTTTTTATCCGTCTCTGAGATTTGTAAAATAGTAGAAAACGCAACCGTCTGCGGACTGACAAGAGCCGTAAAAAACGACATTGATGTTGCCGCAGCCGCCCTGAAGCACGCTAAAAGACCCAGAATCCACACAGGAATCGGAACATCTGAATCTCATATACTCCATAAATTAAATACCACCAGAGAAGATATTATTGCAAGGGCAAAATATGCTGTATCTCACGCAAAATCTTATGTAGAAGATGTTGAATTTTATGCAGAAGATGCCGGTAGAACGGATAACGCTTTCCTTGCAAAAGTTTGTGAAGAAGTAATTAAATCCGGAGCAACTGTATTAAATATTCCGGATACGACAGGATATTGTCTGCCTGATGAATACGGAGCAAAAATTAAATATTTAAAAGAAAACGTAAAAGGTATCGAAAACGTAATCCTTTCGTGCCACTGTCACAATGATTTAGGAATGGCCACTGCAAATTCAATCGCAGGAGCCATAAACGGAGCGAGACAAATAGAATGTACTATTAATGGTATTGGAGAAAGAGCCGGAAATACTGCTCTTGAAGAAGTCGTAATGATTTTCAAGCAGCATCCTTACTTAAATTTAGATACCAATATCAATACAAGAGAATTGAACGAAATGAGCCGTTTGGTTTCTGAAAGTATGGGAATGATCGTTCAGCCAAATAAAGCAATCGTTGGAGCAAATGCTTTCGCACACAGTTCAGGAATTCACCAGGATGGAGTGATCAAAAACAGAGCAACTTATGAAATCATGGATCCGCTTGATGTGGGTGTAAATGAATCTTCCATTATTCTTACAGCAAGAAGCGGAAGAGCTGCTTTGGCTTACCGTGCTAAAAAAGTAGGTTACGAGCTTACAAAAGTACAATTGGACATTGTATATATTGAGTTTTTGAAATTTGCTGATATCAAAAAAGAAGTTTTAGATGTAGACATTCATCAAATTATTGAAGCTTCTAAAATTGAAGGCGATTTAATCAGAAGCTAGTTGAAGAGAGAATAGAATAAAGAGAATAGAACAAAGAAGAAAGAAAAAATAGAGATTTAAATACATAAAGAACGAGACGTTATGAATTTGAAAATAGCAGTTTTACCGGGAGACGGAATTGGACCAGAGGTAATTTTACAAGCCAAAAAAGCATTATATGCCATTGGTGAAGTGTACAATCATGAATTTGTTTTTGAAGAAGCCCTAATGGGAGCTATCGCCATTGACAAAACAGGAAATCCTTTGCCGGAACAAACCCTGAATCTCTGTCTAAATACAGATGCGGTTTTGTTTGGAGCGATCGGAGATCCTAAATATGACAATAATCCAAATGCAAAAGTTCGTCCGGAGCAGGGATTGTTAAAACTGCGTAAAGAATTGGGTTTGTTTGCGAACATTCGTCCTATAAAACCATACAAATCATTACTCGATGCTTCTCCTTTAAAAAGAGAAATTATCGAAGGAGCTGATTTTACTATTTTCAGAGAATTAACAGGTGGTGCTTATTTTGGAGCTAAAACATTAAATGAAGAAGGAACACATGCTTCAGATTTATGTGAATATTCAGAAGAAGAAATTACCAGAATTACACATTTAGCTTTTAAATCGGCACAAAACCGACGTAAAAAGTTAACCATGGTAGACAAAGCAAACGTTTTGGAAACCTCGAGATTATGGAGAAAAGTAGTGCAGAAAGTGAGCTTAAACTATCCGGATGTAGCTTTAGACTTTTTATTTGTCGATAATGCAGCTATGCAGATCATTTTAAACCCAAAACAATTTGATGTGATTTTGACAGAGAATTTATTTGGAGATATTCTATCTGATGAAGCCAGCGTAATTACAGGTTCTATCGGTTTACTGGCTTCGGCATCTTTGGGAGAAAAAAATGCGTTGTTCGAGCCTATTCACGGTTCTTATCCTCAGGCAAAAGGAAAAAACATTGCCAATCCAATTGCTTCTATTTTATCTGCCGCAATGTTGTTGGAACATTTCGGATTATTTAAAGAAGCAAATGTAATTCATCAGGCTGTTGAAAAAGCAATAGAGTTTAAAGTGGTTACAACGGACTTAAAATCAGATTCAAAATTCGGTACCAATGAAGTAGGGGAGTTTGTTTCCAATTTTATATTCAGTAAAGACGATTTACTGTATTTCAATAATGATAACGTTCATATCGGACAATCGACGATTGTTTAATTTTTGTATTAAAATAATGCAATAAATAACAAGAAGTGTCTTAAATGTTGAGATTTTGTTTTTTTAGTTCTTAAAGTTTCTATACTTTTGTAACACTAAAAAATAAATGATGCAAATCTCAATTATTATTACTTCTGTCGTTGTTGTCAATGTGTTTAACACATCTGCATCGGGAATGGTATAAATATAATTGAAAAACTATATGACAAACCTTCCAAATACTGGAAGGTTTTTTTTTGAATAAAAATTAAAATAAATAATACAATAATGGAATTAAATAAGTACAGCAAAACCATCACTCAAGATCAGACACAACCTGCGGCGCAAGCAATGTTGTACGGTATTGGTTTAACTGAAGAAGATTTGAAAAAAGCACAAGTTGGTATTGTGAGCATGGGTTACGATGGTAACACTTGTAACATGCACCTCAATGATTTAGCAAAAGAGGTTAAAAAAGGTGTTTGGGATGCAAATCTGGTCGGACTTATTTTTAATACCATTGGTGTCAGTGACGGAATTTCAAACGGAACTGAAGGAATGCGTTTTTCGCTGGTTTCCCGCGATGTAATTGCAGATTCTATTGAAACTGTAGTGGGAGCGCAATGGTATGATAGTATTATTGCCATTCCGGGTTGCGATAAAAATATGCCCGGAGCCTTAATCGCAATGGGAAGAGTAAACCGTCCGTCAATTATGGTTTACGGAGGATCTATTCACTCCGGAAAGTGGAAAGGGGAATCTCTTAATATCGTTTCTGCATTTGAAGCCTTAGGAAAAAAAGTTAAAAACGAAATTACTCCCGAAGATTTTAAAGGCGTAATTCAGAATGCCTGTCCGGGAGCTGGTGCCTGTGGTGGAATGTACACGGCAAATACAATGTCATCTGCCATTGAAGCATTGGGAATGAGTTTGCCATACAGCTCATCAAACCCTGCTTTAAGCCAGGAAAAAAGAGACGAATGTCTTGCTGCAGGAGCTGCTATTAAAATTTTATTAGAAAAAGATATTAAACCAAGAGATATCATGACGCGCAAAGCTTTCGAAAATGCTATTACAATTGTAGCAGTTTTAGGAGGTTCTACAAATGCGGTGATGCACTTAATTGCAATGGCTCATGCCGTTGATATCGAAATTACGCTGGATGATTTTCAGGCAATAAGTGATAAAACACCTGTACTTGCTGATATGAAACCTAGTGGTAAATACATGATGGAAGATATTCATGCGGTCGGAGGAATTCCTTCATTAATGAAATATTTATTGAAAGTTGGATTAATTCACGGAGATTGTCTGACTGTAACAGGAAAAACAGTAGCGGAGAATTTAGCAGCTACTCCGGATTTACAAGATGGTCAGGAAGTAATTCATGAAATTCAGAAAGCACTGAAACCAACCGGAAACATTCAGATTTTATACGGAAACCTTGCAACTGAAGGAGCTGTTGCAAAAATCAGCGGTAAAGAAGGAGAGTATTTTGAAGGTACAGCAGTGGTGTTTGAAGGCGAATTTGAAGTAATTCCGGGTCTTGAGGCCGGAAAAATAAAACCGGGTAATGTAGTCGTCATCAGGTATTGTGGACCAAAAGGTGGTCCGGGAATGCCTGAAATGCTAAAACCTACATCGGCAATTATTGGCGCCGGATTAGGAAGCAGTGTAGCACTGATTACAGATGGCCGATTCTCGGGAGGTTCACATGGATTCGTGGTAGGACACGTAACACCCGAGGCTTATGATGGTGGTGGTATTGCACTTGTTAAAGATGGCGATTTAATTGCTATTGACGCTGTGAAAAATACGATCGACCTGAAAATATCCGACACAGAATTTGCAGCTCGTAAAGCGAGTTGGGTTCAGCCTCCTTTAAAAGTATCAAAAGGAGTTTTGCTTAAATACGCCAGATCGGTTTCCAGCGCCTCTACAGGTTGCGTTACCGATAAATAATTATACAATAACAATTTCAAAAATCAATTACAATAGCAATGAAAAAAAATCAAGAGCAATAAAAAATAGAAACATAAAAGATTAATTTAAGATTTAGCATTGAAATTGATTTTTGAGATTGCCATTGATTTTTGAAATTGACATTGAAATTGATAAAAAAAATATACTATGAAAATATCAGGGGCAGAAGCCGTTATAAGATGTTTGTTAGCAGAAGGAGTAGACCTGGTTTACGGATATCCGGGAGGAGCCATAATGCCGGTGTACGACGAATTATATAAATTTCAGGATCAGTTACACCATGTTTTAGTACGCCACGAACAAGGCGCGACACACGCAGCTCAGGGATATGCAAGAGCTACAGGGAAAGTTGGGGTTGCAATCGCTACTTCAGGACCCGGAGCAACAAACTTAGTTACAGGAATTGCAGATGCTCAGATTGATTCAACTCCAATGGTTTGTATCACCGGGCAGGTTGGGAAACATTTATTGGGATCTGATGCTTTTCAGGAAACAGATATCATCGGAATTTCGACTCCTGTAACCAAATGGAATTATCAGGTTACAGAAGCATCCGAGATACCTGAAATCATTGCAAAAGCATTTTACATCGCACGTTCCGGACGTCCTGGGCCGGTTTTAATTGATATCACTAAAAACGCTCAGTTTGATGAGTTTGAATTTAGTTATGAAAAATGTACCAGTATCAGAAGTTATGTTCCGGTTCCGAAATTAAAACTAGATAAAGTAGCGGAAGCTGCCGCTATCATTAATAGCGCTAAAAAACCATTCATCGTTTTTGGTCAGGGAATTATTCTCGGTCAGGCCGAAGAACAGTTGAAAGCATTAATTGAAAAATCAGGAATTCCGGCAGGATGGACCATCTTGGGACTTTCTGCTTTGCCAACAGATCACCCTTTAAATGTTGGGATGTTAGGAATGCATGGAAATTATGGCCCTAATTTACTAACCAACGAATGTGATGTTTTAATTGCATTAGGAATGCGTTTTGATGACCGTGTAACGGGAGATTTAAAAACTTACGCAAAACAGGCCAAAGTAATTCATTTTGAAATTGATCCCGCTGAAGTAGATAAAAACGTAAAAACCGAAGTAGCCGTTTTAGGAGATGTAAGAGAAGCTTTAAATGCATTATTGCCCCTAATTGATGACAATTCTCATGCAGCCTGGCACAACGAATTCAAAGAAAAACATCAAATCGAATTTGATTCCGTTATAAAGGAAGAATTAAATCCGACCAATAATAAAGGTATTTCCATGGGAGAAACCATCGAAATGATCAATAAACACTCCAAAGGTGATGCGATCATGGTTTCAGATGTGGGTCAGCACCAGATGTTTGCCTGTCGATATGCTAAATTTAATTCCACTAAAAGTAATATTACTTCCGGTGGTTTGGGAACAATGGGATTCGCTTTGCCGGCTGCCATCGGAGCTAAAATGGGAAGACCGGATCGCGAAGTGGTGGCAATTATTGGAGACGGTGGTTTTCAGATGACCATTCAGGAATTAGGAACCATTTTTCAGACCAAAGTTCCGGTAAAAATTGTGGTCTTAAACAATGAATTCTTAGGAATGGTGCGTCAGTGGCAGGAATTGTTCTTTGATAACAGATATGCTTCAACAAATATGATTAATCCAAATTTTGTAGCAATTGCCGAAGGGTATTACATTAAATCTAAAAAAGTAACACAACGCGAAGATTTAGATGCTGCTGTTGCCGAAATGATGGCTTCAAAAGATTCTTATTTCCTTGAAGTTATGGTTGAAAAAGAAAACAATGTATTTCCGATGATTCCAACAGGAGCGTGTGTTTCTCAAATTAGATTAAGCTAAAATAGAAGTTTCAAGTTTTAAGTTTCAAGTTTCAAGTTCTCAGCAACGTGAAACCTGAAACCTGAAACAAAATAAACTTTAAACAAAAATTACATGGAAGATAAAACATTTACCATATCGGTATACTCGGAAAATAACGTGGGCTTGTTGAACAGGATATCAGGGATATTCTTAAAGCGTCACATTAATATATTAAGCTTAAACGTTTCAGAATCAGAAATAGAGAATGTTTCCAGATTTATCATTGTAGTCAATACAACGGAGAAATGGGTTCAGAATATTGTTGGACAAATTGAAAAACAAATTGAAGTGATAAAAGCATTTTATCACACCGATGAAGAGACGATTTATTTAGAAAATGCTTTGTTTAAAATCGCTTCAGGTTTGTTATTTGATGAAAAACAAATTCAGAACATTATCAAGGAAAGCCAATCGACAATTGTGACGGTTTCCCGCGATTTCTTTGTGATTTCAAAATCAGGAAGACGCTCTGAAATCGAAGAATTATATGCAAAATTCAAACCGTACGGCATTATGCAATTTGTGCGTTCAGGAAGAATATCGGTTTCTAAAGAGAAAATGGAAATTTCAACCATGTTAGAAGCACTTAAATAGTATCAATATTAAATTACACATTCATTAAATATTATTAAAAAAAATGGCAAATTATTTCAACACACTACCACTTAGATTACAATTAGAACAATTAGGCGTTTGCGAATTTATGGAGCAATCAGAATTTGCAGACGGAATTGCAGCTTTAGCCGGAAAAAAAGTTGTGATTGTAGGTTGTGGTGCACAAGGTTTGAATCAAGGTTTAAACATGAGAGACTCTGGATTGGACATTTCATACGCATTACGCGCTGATGCAATCGCCGAAAAAAGAGCTTCTTATAAAAATGCTACAGAAAATGGTTTCAAAGTGGGTACTTATGAAGAATTAATTCCAACTGCCGATTTAGTTTGTAACCTGACTCCGGATAAACAACATACTGCGGTTGTTACTGCGATTATGCCATTAATGAAAAACGGTTCTACATTGGCTTATTCTCACGGATTTAATATTGTTGAAGAAGGAATGCAGATTCGTAAAGATATTACAGTAATCATGTGTGCCCCTAAATGCCCGGGTTCCGAAGTTCGTGAAGAATATAAAAGAGGTTTTGGTGTACCCACTCTTATTGCAGTTCATCCTGAAAATGATCCGAACAGTTTTGGTTTAGATCAGGCAAAAGCTTATGCTGTAGCAACTGGTGGACATAAAGCAGGAGTTTTGAAGTCATCATTTGTTGCTGAAGTAAAATCAGATTTAATGGGAGAACAAACCATTCTTTGCGGTTTATTACAAACCGGATCTATTTTATGTTTTGATAAAATGATTGAAAAAGGAATTGATGCTGCCTATGCTTCAAAATTAATCCAATACGGATGGGAAACAATCACGGAAGCGTTGAAACATGGTGGAATCACCAATATGATGGACAGACTTTCAAATCCGGCAAAAATTGAAGCTTACGAGCTTGCCGATGAATTAAAAGATATTATGCGTCCGTTATTTCAAAAACATCAGGATGATATCATTTCAGGAGAATTCTCCAGAACCATGATGATCGACTGGGCCAATGATGATGTGAACTTATTGAAATGGAGAGCTGCAACCGGAGAAACGAACTTCGAAAAAACAGCTCCGCAGGAAGCTCCGATTGCTGAACAGGAATATTTTGACAATGGCGTTTTGATGATTGCCATGGTAAAAGCCGGAGTTGAATTGGCTTTTGAAACGATGACAGAAGCCGGTATCATTGAAGAATCAGCTTACTATGAATCTTTGCATGAATTACCATTGATTGCCAATACAATTGCCAGAAAAAAATTATTTGAAATGAACCGTGTTATTTCAGATACAGCAGAATATGGTTGTTATTTATTTGACCATGCCTGTAAACCGTTATTGACTGAATTCATGAAAAAAGTAGAAACAAACGTAATAGGAAAACCATTCTCGACTTCAAACGGAGTAGATAATGCTGTTTTAATTGCAGTAAACAAAGAAATCCGTCAGCATCCTATCGAAGAAGTAGGAGCATGGTTGAGAGAATCGATGACTGCAATGAAAAAAATTGGATAATAAATTGGGAATTACCACACAATCGACTGTGATGGGATTTGCACTGTATCTCTGTTTTATGTAATATTTTGAATTAGTAAGCACTTATTAAGATAATATGGATATAGATGCATATTGTATTCACTTAACTTCTGTGAGTTTGTAAGTTAAGTGAAGGTAATCCCGAAGAATGGGGTATGTTTAGCAATAAATGTACTTGTATGGATTTCTATATTAATTAATAAAGATGCTGCTATTTTCAAAATAGAACAAAGCATTGTAATGCAGAATTACAAAAGAAAATTAATTGTTATTGAAATTGTTAAAAAGAAGAAGGCATGATATTTATATATTGTGCCTTTTTTGTGATAATCAATTTATCATAAAACCTTAATTTTTATATTAAATTCATAAAAAAACTACATTTTTTTTAATATATGTTTTTTTATGCTAAAATTTATGAATTAAATAATTTTAAGAATACGCTGATATTTAATACATTTATAAAAAAAATCCAAAAACATATGAGTTATTATAAAATTGAAAATTTAGAACAATATTTTAAACATTACAATAAGTCAATAAGGGAACCAAGGAAATTTTGGGGGAAAATAGCAGAAGAAAATTTCACCTGGTACCAGCAATGGGAAAAAGTTGTAGATTTCAATATGGCTGATGCTGAAGTAAAATGGTTTACGGAAGCAAAAGTAAATATTACTAAAAATTGCATCGATAGGCATTTAAGTAAAAGAGGAGAAAAAACGGCAATCATTTTTGAACCAAACGATCCTTCAGAAACTGCCTTACATATCACATATAACGAACTTTATGAGCGTGTGTCAAGAATGGCCAACGTTTTGCGTGAGCAGGGAGTTCGCAAAGGAGACCGGGTTTGTATTTATTTACCAATGATTCCGGAATTAGCAGTGGCTGTATTGGCCTGTGCCAGAATCGGAGCTATTCACTCTGTGATTTTTGCAGGATTTTCAGCATCTGCTGTATCTGCACGAATCAACGATTGCGAGTGTAAAATGGTAATCACCTCAGATGGTGGTTACAGAGGAAACAAAACTATCGATCTAAAAGGAATTGTAGATGAAGCACTGGATACTTGTCCATGTGTTTCTAAAGTTTTAGTAGTTAAAAGAACTCAGACTGAAGTTAAAATGAAAGACGGTCGTGACTTTTGGTTACAGCCTTTATTAGATGCAGCTATAGATAATAGTGTTGCTGAAATCATGGACGCTGAAGATCCTTTGTTTATTTTGTATACTTCCGGATCAACAGGAAAACCTAAAGGAATGGTGCACACCACAGCCGGGTATATGGTTTATACTGCTTATACTTTTAAAAATGTTTTCAGTCACGAAGAAAATGATATTTTCTGGTGTACGGCAGACATCGGTTGGATTACAGGTCACTCTTATATTTTATACGGACCCTTATTAAACGGAGGAACAACCGTAATTTTTGAAGGCGTTCCGTCTTATCCGGATTTCAGCCGTTTTTGGGATATTATCGAAAAACATAAAATTACACAGTTTTACACGGCGCCAACTGCAATCCGCTCATTAGCAAAAGAAAGTTTAGATTATATTCAAAAATATCCTCTAAAATCGCTTAAAGTTATTGGATCTGTTGGAGAACCAATCAACGAAGAAGCATGGCACTGGTTCAATGACCACGTGGGAGACAAAAGATGTCCGGTAGTAGATACCTGGTGGCAAACAGAAACGGGCGGAATCATGATTTCACCAATTGCGTTTGTAACACCAACAAAACCAACCTATGCAACTTTACCATTACCTGGAATTCAACCTGTTTTAATGGATGAAAAACGTAATGAAATTGAAGGAAATCAAGTGGTAGGAAGTTTATGTATTAAATTTCCATGGCCAGGAATCGCCAGAACAATCTGGGGAGATCATGAACGTTATAAAGAAACTTATTTTTCTGCTTTTCCAGGGAAATATTTCACAGGTGACGGCGCTTTAAGAGATGAAGTAGGCTACTACAGAATTACAGGAAGAGTTGATGATGTTGTGATTGTTTCCGGACATAATTTAGGAACAGCTCCTATCGAAGATGCTATTAACGAGCATCCTGCAGTTGCAGAATCTGCCATTGTTGGTTTTCCTCATGAAATTAAGGGAAATGCCTTATATGGTTATGTGATTCTGAAAGAAACTGGAGAAGTCAGAAATAAAGAAAATTTATCAAAAGAAATCAATCAGTATATTTCGGATCATATTGGACCAATTGCTAAATTAGATAAAATTCAATTCGTTTCAGGATTACCAAAAACGCGTTCCGGAAAAATTATGCGTAGAATTCTGCGTAAAATTGCGGAAGGAGATTTTTCTAATTTTGGAGACACTTCAACTTTGTTGAACCCTGAGGTTGTTGAAGAAATTACAAAAGACAGAATTGCTTAAAAGAAGTTCGTTCACTATAAATTTAAAAAATAAAAATGCCTCTTAGTTTTAAGAGGCATTTTATATATAAGCTGCTTTGGAATTTAAAATTTAAAAATAATTATTTTATTTAATTCCTAATCGGGATTTCAGTTTTAAGAACAATAATGAAATTCGGTAAGCATCTTCGGAAGATGAATTCCGGTCGCTTTTTGGGATTTTATAAAGATCGCATAAATCATCTAATGAAAACTGTTTGTCGTTGATATCCATTAATTTCCGATACATCATATCAACATCCAGAGCCTCATTTTTTAATCTTCCACAATCCAGACGTTCCAAGGCGCTGTTAATCATTTCGACGTCAAAATTAATATGATGACCCACTAAAACCGCATTACCCAAAAAGTTGATAAAAGCTTCAATTGCTGCCGGTTCCTCCATTTTGATCAATTTGCTTTCAATGATAAATTCATTTGAAAGCCCATTGTCCTGCAAAAATTTATATTGCAGTAAAACAGATTCAAAACTATCTTTTATAACAACACTATCGTCAACTACAGAAAAAGCGCCCAAAGATAAAATCACATCCTTATTCGGATTAAGACCAGAAGTTTCTGTAGATAAAACTACAAAACGATTTGGTTTTGTCTCGAATTTCATCAGGTAATCCTTCCAGAAATCAGGATGTTCTTTGTTGATATTTTTAATCCAGTCAAGCATATATTACGAGAATTGTGTAAGTTGAAATTTGTTCTTAATTAATTCTTCAAGATCCTTCATTGGTGTTAAAGCATTTTTTAATTTTTCTTTATCATTTTTTGACATTTCTCTCAGATTTAGAAATTGTCCCGAATCATCATTTTTTAAACCTTCTACAGTTCTGAATTTTGACAGTGTCAAAAAAGCTTCGGCACAACTCAGGTAGATTTCAGCATTTTTAGAATCAGTTATTGCTAACTGCTTGAATCTTAAATAAGTATTTTGTATTCCTTTTATGTTTGAATTCAGAATTAGTAAACGCGCACCATCAATTAAAGGCATCAAGGCACGGGTTTTTATGTCAAATTTTCCTTTATTCGGACCATCTTCTTCTACAAGGAATTTTTTGAAAAAACTCAATGGAGAATTTTTCTTTAAGGCATCATTCCCCAGAAAATCAAAGAATAAAGTATTGTTTACGGCATTTTTAAAAATAACATTTTCTATCGCTTCTTCAATTTTTGCCTCCCCGAAAACAATTTCATAATCAAAGAAAATACTACTCAGATCATTGCTGTTTTCACCTGGAGTATTCATCCAGCTGTTGTATTGTTTCGTCCAGTCACTCAATGATTTACACCATAACATATTGCTTCCCATATGTCCGTTTGGACAAAGTTCATAACCTACTTTTTCCAAGATCGCGGTAGTTCTTTTTGCTAATCGTAAAAAGTAATCCTTTACATCTCTGTATTTTTCAGGTGTAACATCTTCAAATATCAAAATACTGTCCTGATCTGTTAATAAAAGTTGTTCTTTACGACCCTGACTACCAATACTCAGCCACGCAAATCGGGCAGGAGGTGAGCCTAAATCCAAAATGGATAACTCAACCGAACGTTTTATAATCGCCAGGTTGATTTCACTTGCAATATTACTGACATGTGAAATTGGAATATTTTTCTGAATCGAATTCTGAATCAGATCAGATAAACGATCCCGTATTTGTTTTAAATCTTTTGGAAGTTGTGCACGCTTGATTTCTTTAATTAAAACCCCGGGATTGCTGGCCTGGGCTACAATTAAATCATGCTCGGATATAATCCCTTTTACGGAAGATTTACTTGTACCATCCTTAGTTACACATAAATGCGTCACATTATGTTTCAACATTAACAACTGTGCCTCGGCCAAAGAAACATTTTCCAACACCGTAACAACAGGTGAAGACATGATTTTATCAATAGTTTCTGTAATAGGATAGCGGCCTGTAGCAATTTTTGATGATAAATCTGCATCTGTAACAATTCCAATAGGATGATTTTTTTCGCAGACTACAATATTGTCCACCATCGCTTCAGTCATTAAAATAGCAACATCTTTTACAATATGGTGCGGTTCTGTTTTTAATGGCGAATTGTTGTAATTAAGGGACTGAATATATTGCATTTCTGACTGCTGATCGACGTAAAACGAAGTATCAGAAATCAGTTTTCCGTTAGAACTTACATTGTCCTTGGTATGTCTGGAGTTTGTAGCAAAACTTTCTAATAAAAAGTTTAAAACATCAGAATTATTAGCTACAAAAGGTCTGAAAACAGCGATAGGTATTGCATACACAATACTTTCCTCACGCGCCTTGGCGGTCATCATATAGTTGTTTTTAGCAAAAAACGGACGCAAACCAAAAATATCACCTTCATGACATTTGTTTATAATTGTTTCTTCAGCATCAGCAATTGTCGTCAGATTTATAACTCCGGAAGCTACCACATAAAAACTATCATGCAGGATATCATTATTTTGAAATAATATAGCGTGTTTTTCTAAATTGATCACACGAATATTAGTTGCAATCTCAGATAGTTCCTGAAAAGTCAGATTTTTAAATGGCTGATATTCTTTTAAAAAATCTGCAATGTGCTCGGCAATTGTATTCATAAGTTTGATAATTTTTTTAAAGTATCGAATGTAAAAATAATAAAATAAAGTCTTACAATGAAAGCATCTGTGCGATTTTAAGCAAAACTAGGAATATGCTATTCAGGAGGTGCAATTTTCCTTTTTTATTATTTCAAATCATTGATTGTGAAATATTTTGTAATAATTTAAGATTGTATTATTTTACTGGAGCTATAATTGACTTATTTGGAGACGTTTCTAAACATTCTATTTTACATAATATAAATTATAGTTCAAAATATATAAAGCTACTAACAGCTTATTCGTTTATTTTAGTTAAAACTGCTTCTTTTGGAATCAAATCTGACCCACCTCTTTTGCTCAACTGTACAACTCCGTCATTGACAAATAAAACTGCAGTAGCTGAAACTCCGTTTTTTCCTTTTAGCGTAATCTGAGCTTTTTCTCCCAGAACATAAACATATCCGCTGACTTCCATAATTCCGCTATTTAGCTTTTCGTCTTTGCTGGTAACTTCAGCGATACCGTAAATTTTACTGTTGGATTGCGCTATGTTTAAAGTTAAAATATATTCTTTACTACAGTTTTTACAATTTTCATTGTTCCAGGTTCCGTTGAATTGATTGGTTTGGGAATATGCTGAAAAAGAAATGAATAATAGCAGTAAAATGATTTTTCTCATAATGATTAAATTTTTTAGAATAATTGCATTTCAAATATAAAAGAAAAAAGCATCACTTTCGTGATGCTTTTCAGATGTTTCAAGAATATCTTTATTTAATTTTTTTCAGGTAAACTGATTTTCCGTTTAAAGAAACATTGATTTCGTTATTTTTCTCTGAGAAAGTTGTTCTTAAGGCATTTCCTTTAAAAATCTGAACATCTCCCCAAACTTTTCCGGTTTCATCAGAAACATATTCAAATAACAATTTTTTATTATCAGGCTCAATTCCTAATTTGTAACTTGAGAATTTTGAAGTTGTCAAATTAAATTCCTGTTGTGTGTCAATTATTTTACCATCAGCATAAAAATTGGTCACTGATTTATTTAAAGTAATATCCGGATAATATTTGTTTACTTTTTCAAGTAATGCATATTGGTCAGGACTTGCATCTTCAATTTTTGTGGTAATGGATTGTGCGAATGAAATTGTTGTAAAAATAAGAGCCAATAGTAAAGTGAATTTTTTCATAAATTTTAATTTTAAGGATTAAAGTTTCAAAATATTTTCTAAAACTTACATAATAACCACTTTTTATACAAAATGTAATTATTATATGCAACAAGGTACTAAATATTTATCTTTGTACGAAATAAAAAGCAAAGTTTTAAGAAAATGACAACAAAAAAATATATCAAGCTGATCCTTATTTTGGGGTCTCTGACAGCACTTGGTCCTTTTTCGATTGATATGTATTTACCCGGTTTCTCTGGTATTGCAAAAGATTTAAATACCTCTGTGGCCAAAGTTTCCATGAGTTTGTCCAGTTATTTTATTGGAATTTCTGCCGGACAGTTGCTTTACGGACCTTTATTAGACCGTTTCGGACGTAAAAAACCATTGTTTATAGGCTTAATGGTTTATATACTAGCGTCTTTAGGATGTGTTTACGTAACTAATATTGATTCTTTTATACTTTTGCGTTTTGTTCAGGCTGTTGGAAGCTGTGCTGCGACAGTAGCTTCTGTAGCAATGGTCAGGGATTTGTTTCCTGTAAAGGATATTCCGAAAGTATTTTCTTTACTGATGCTTGTTCTTGGACTATCACCAATGCTGGCACCAACAATTGGTGGGTATGTAACCGAGGATTATGGCTGGCATATGGTTTTTTTAATCCTCATGTTTATGGGGATCGGGATTTTGATTGCTTCACAAATTGGTTTGCCAAACAGCTATAAACCGGATACCTCAATTTCACTAAAACCGAAACCGATCATTTCTAATTTTATAAAGGTGCTTAAAGAACCTCAGTTTTATACGTATGCTTTTACCGGTTCGATTGCTTTTTCAGGCTTATTTACCTATGTAGCAGCCTCTCCTATCATTTTTATGGACATCTACCACGTTGATGCTAAAACGTACGGCTGGATTTTTGCATTCATGTCAATCAGTTTTATTGGCTCAAGCCAGTTAAACTCACTTCTTTTAAAGAAATTTTCGAGTGAACAGATGATTTTCAGTGCTTTAATTGTACAATCTGTCATAACGATCATTTTCCTGATTCTTTCCTTAAATAATTTATTAGGGTTATATGAAACTATCGGAATGCTATTTTTGTTTTTGGCTTGTTTGGGAATATCAAACCCGAATACTGCCGGACTTACAATGGCTCCTTTTGCCAAAAATGCCGGAAGTGCTTCGGCTTTAATGGGCGCAATCCAATTAGGGCTTGGGGCTTTAGCTTCGTTTGCTGTCGGAATTTTTGTAAAAGATTCGGTAGCGCCTATGGTTGTTATTATGACCGCAACTACTATTATTGCTTTTATTGTTTTGAATGTTGGTAAACGCTTTATCACACAAAAAGTCGAAATAGCAGCAGGAGATGACGCTGTGATTGGGCATTAAAGGACAATAATTTTCATTTTTTTTAAATTCCAAATTTCAAACGTGTTACGAAATTTGAAAAGCATAAAAAAGCCAGAATTTATTAAATTCTGGCTTTTTTATTGGAATTTGGAATTTAAAAAGATTGAATTCACCTTTTTTTAGCTTCTCTTATCCGGTCTGATAATCATTCTAAGCGACTGATCACTCGCAAAATACGCTACCATCCAATTCCAGAAGGTGTTTAATCTGTTTCTGTAGGTTATTAAGGAAATCAGGTGAATAAACAACCATATAATCCAGGCAAAGAACCCTTTGAAATGCCATTTTGGACTAGGTAAATCTACCACGGCTTTATTTTTGCCTATAATTGCCATCGAACCTTTATCATTATAAGCAAACGGCTTAAGAGGCTTACTTTTAATAATTGCTTTAAAGTTTTTGGCTAAATTTAATCCTTGCTGAATCGCCACTTGTGCCACTTGCGGATGTCCGTCAGGAAATTTTGCATCTCCGGCTAAAATTGCCGTATCGCCAATCGCATATATATTTTCAAGTCCGTTCACTTTATTATACTGATCGGTTGCCATACGACGACCGCGACCATAACTTTCTTTTGGAATTCCTTCGAAAATTTTAGCAGAAACTCCTGCAGCCCAGATTAAGTTTTTGGTTTTGATGGTTTCGCCATTTTCGAAATATACAGTATCATCGACATAATCTGTAACACGGCTGTGTAATTTAACAACAACACCCAAATTGGTGAGTGCTTCTAAGGTATCTTTTTGGGAAGCTTCACTCATTGGTGACAGTAAAGCATCTCCTCCATCGACTAAATACACATTACTCGCCGATGTTTCCAGCTCCGGATATTCTTTTAACAGAATGTTTTTTCGCATTTCGGCAAACATTCCGGAAACCTCTACTCCTGTAGGTCCGCCACCAGCCACAACAATCGTCAATAATTTGCGGCGTTTGCGGATATCTTTGGTGATTGCTGCTTTTTCAAGGTTTTTAAGCAATGTGTTACGCATTTCGATGGCATCATTTAAGGTTTTCATCGGAATAGCATTTTTCATCACGTTTTCCATTCCAAAATAGCTTGTTTCAGCACCTGTTGCAAAAACAAGATAATCGTAGGTCAGCTCACCGTTACTAAGAATAACTTTATTTTCGGCAGGAACTACAGAAAGTAATTCCCCAAGACGAAATTGAAGATTCTTTTTGCCGGCAAAAAATTTCCGAAAAGGATAACTGATACTTGATGGCTCTAAAAAAGCAGTGGCAACCTGATATATAAGTGGTGGGAAAAAATTATAATTGTTCTTGTCAACAAGCGTTACTTGTATCTGAGGCTGATTAACCAGTTCTTTCGCGAGATTCAGACCTGCAAAACCACCTCCAATAATGACTATTTTCATATATATTGTTTTACGAATAAGATTATTTTCTTTTAAATCACCTTAAAAGTACAACATAAATTAACAGTTACAAAGTCATTAGAACTTACTTTTTGAATTTTTTAACAGGTTTTTCTACTACATCGATTTTGTTTTGTAAAACATAATTCGCTAACAATTTTTCGATCAGTTCGTCTTTTGTTAAGTGATGAAAAACAGTTTTTACTTTTGTTTTTAAATCAGTAGAAATCTCCTGATTGGGTTTTGTTTTGAAAATTTGTTTCGCCCATAACAGGGTATTATTCTCTTCTAAACTTACTACGGATGGTTTCTGAAACTGAGTGAATTTAATCCCTAATTCTTTTTCGAATTCCGGAATTTCAATTGCTTCTTCCTCTTGCAAAACCGTTAATGAAAGTCCCTTTGCTCCTGCTCTGGCTGTTCTTCCGCTACGGTGTACATAATTTTCATACGTATCCGGCAAATGGTAATTCACGACATACGAAATTTCTTTTACATCTATTCCTCTGGCAGCCAAATCTGTGGCAACAAGAATATTAATATGTCCTTCACGAAATTGTTCCATGATTCTGTCACGAATTCCCTGCGATAGACTTCCATGAAGCGCTCCTGATGAAAAACGATTAATAGCCAGATTTTTAGCTAATTTATTGACCGCAGCTTTTGTTTTACAGAATATAATTCCGCGTTGGCCTTCTTTTGAATTTAGGAAATGCATTAAAACATCCAGTTTTTCGATTGGGTCAACAATAATATATTCATGGTCAATTCCCTGATTACCTACAGTTTCCATATCGGCACTCACCTGAACTACATTTTTATTCAGGTAATTCTGAATCAACTGCTTGATTGTTCCCGGTAAAGTAGCTGAGAATAACAGGGTGCGGTGTTTTTTAGGAAGTTCAGCAACAATTTCGTCTAAACTTTCTTTTAGGATTGAAACCATTTCATCGGCTTCGTCTAAAACTAAATATTGGGTTTGTTTTAAATCGATGGCTTTACGCTGAATCAAGTCGATTAAACGTCCCGGAGTGGCTACTACAATATGTGTTGGCTGTGTCAAACGCTCTATTTGTGGTTTTATTGGGATTCCACCACAAGTTGAAGCGATAGCAATATTTGGAATGTGTTTTCCGAAATCTTCTAAATTTCTAAAAATCTGTTGTCCGAGTTCTCTGGTTGGAACCAGGATAATGGCCTGAACAATTGGTGATTCTGTATTTATTAATTGCAATAAAGGCAATCCGAAAGCAGCTGTTTTACCTGTTCCGGTTTTGGCTAAACCTACTAAGTCATGAGTCTCAGTTAAAAGAAGCGGAATTGTTTTTTGTTGAATTTCTGTTGGATCAACAATGTTTAATTCGCTTAACGCTTTTAAAATGGGTGCTGAAATTCCTAATGCTGAGAATGGTTTAGACATTTTTTGTTTTTGTTATTATTTTTTTTGTTTCAGGTTTGATGTTTCAAGTTAGATGTAGATTCCAATAACCTGAAACATGAAACCTGAAACTTTTTTAATCTTTCCGGGATCAATCCGGCTCGTTCATGATTTTTTCACGGTATTTTTTACCGATTAACAAGACCATCTTTAATTTATAATCGTCAACCAGCCATTCGCGGTAATTTTTACTGCACTGGCTCAAACATTTTGCATAACGTTTGATACGGCATTCTATATCGTCATCTAATTCTTTACCAAGAGATTTGGCTTCCTGCAAAGTTTCAGTGTTATCCACGCACATTGCGGCATGTTGCTCTAATGACTTGTCTAATACAACTTTAGAGCGTAAATTTTGTTTGATGATAAGTTTATGTTCTTCATCAACATCAAAAGTAACATCTGCAGTTTTACTGAATTTTGCACGTAATTCCGGAGGCATGCTGTATTTGAAATACAATTCAATTTCGGTATCATCACGAAGATTTTCTAAATAAAACTCAGGTGATTTAAAAATATGCTGCCAGTTAACAGGCTCGCTCCATAAACCAAAACGTGCTGCATTATTACCTAAATCAATCACTGTAAACTCGTCCTTACCTGGTAATTTACGAGATCCGCGACCAATCATCTGGTAGTATAAAGTTAAAGATTTTGTAGCTCTGTTTAGGATAATAGTCTCAACAGTAGGCTCATCAAAACCAGTAGTTAAAATTCCAACCGAAGTTAAGATCGCATCCGGAGTTTTTTTGAACCATTGCAAAATATCCTTACGTTCTTCAGCACTGCTGGTGTTATCCAGGTGTCTGATATCGTAACCGGCTTCCCTGAAAGTTTCATATACATATAATGAAGTATGAATACCATTGTTGAAAATCAGGGTCTTTTTACCTAATGAACGCTCTGTATAAGCATGCAAAAGTTTTTCCTGCATGATGGTATTCGTATATAAATCGTCTGATGATTTTACGGTATAATCTCCGTTAATACCTACTTTCAGTGAGGTTAGACCCACATCATAACTATAGGTTGTAGCACGCGCCAAAAAACCTTTGTCAATCAATGAACTAATGGTATCACCTACAATAAGTTCATCATAACTTTGGTGCATTGGTAATTTTATATTCGAACTCAAAGGTGTTGCAGTTACTCCAAGAATAAAAGCATTTTTGAATGAGTTTAATAATTTACGGAATGAATTGTAATGCGCCTCATCAATAATAACCAAACCGATATTATCCAGATGTAATTTTTCATCATTGATACGGTTTTTTAAAGTCTCAACCATCGCTACAAAACAGGAAAATTCGTTTTGATCCGGTAATTCTTTTACTTTACTATTGATTATTTTATTAGAAACACCAAAGCCTTTCAGCATTTTTGAAGTCTGTTTGCAAAGTTCGATACGATGCGTTAAAACCACTACTTTTTTGTCATTATTGGCTAAATAACGACGAACGATTTCAGAGAAAATAACTGTTTTCCCTCCACCGGTTGGTAGTTGATACAATAAATGATGTTGAGCAGGAGCATTGTCTAAACGATCAAAAATGGCGTCAATATCGCCTTTTTGGTATGCATAAAGTTCTTTTTTCTCTTCTCTTTCTATTTCTAAAGTGTTTTGAGACATTGTAAATTTTTGGATTTTTGCAAAAGTACACCTAAAAAACAGTTATTCATCTTATTTTAACCTAAAATAAATGATTCTTTTTAATAAGATTTTTTATGGGAAGTGTTTTTATTAGTCGATTTTCTCTAAAATTGTCTCAAAATCATACTTGTTTTTCCATTTTTGTTGAATTGTTTCTTGTTCGACAGCAATTATTCGGTCCTTAAAATCATTCAAAATTCCGTTCGAAATTGTAAAATTCACCACCTGCTCAAAGGAATTGAGCATGCTTTTGTAGAATAATTCCTGCTTTATAAAGTTTTGAGACGAAAAGGTCTGCGCGATTTCAATGTTAAACAACATTACGTCGGCAATCACAAAAGGATCCACTCCAAGTGAAATAAAATGCTTGATATATTTTTGCGCTACAGAACGGCGCATTTTTGCTTTCGGACGCCATTTTGCGTTGGGCTTTTTAATCGGGAAGTATTCATGTGAGATTTTGACCTTGCATTCCTGTAAAAGTTTATCTTCTTTCGGGTTAAAAGCAAAATCATAGTAGACTTTTACCGGACTAAACTTTTCGTACAATTCGATAATTTGTTCTTCGAGCTGTTCTTTATTTAATTCGCCTAAATATTTTTTTAAATCGCGCTTACTCATTATCAAAGTTTAAGATTACAAAAGTAAATTACTTTTGGCATTCATACTTAAAATGCCATCGATAATACTTAATTTTGCCTGTATAAACTCAAAAAATAAATACATGCTCAAGATTTTTAAAGTTACGGCAATTTTAGAAGGAATCTCATATTTAGTTTTATTTGCTAATATGCTTATTATCAAAACCAACAATCCAGAACTTTATCATACTATATTACGTCCGTTAGGAATGACGCACGGAGTATTGTTTATTGGTTACATTGTATTGGCGTTTTTACTGAAAAAATCTCAAAACTGGGATTTAAAAACTTTTGGAATCATTTTAATTGCTTCTCTTATTCCGTTTGGAACTTTTTATATCGAGAAAAAATATTTAGAGAATAATGCATAAGCTTTTGGATAAAATATTTAACTTTTTGTATCCGATTTTTAGGGATTGGGGCATGAGCCGCAACTTTGCGTCTTATATCAGCCTGATTTTTAATATCATTATTTTAGTGGCTCTGGCCTATATTATCTATTATGCAGCCAAATTTGTGCTGGTGACGCTAACGGCTGTTTTTGCACAACGCACCAAAACAAAATTTGACGATTACCTAATTCAGAATAAAACTACCAGATATACCGCTTATCTGATTCCGTTTTTCTTTATTTATAAAGCGGTTCCGGTTATTTTAGACAAATACGAATACTGGGAATTGATTTTCGGAAAAATAGTTGGGGTGTATATCGTTATGCTTGGATTATGGATCGTTCGTACGATTTTTAATTCCTTACGCGATTATTTAAAACAAAAACCGGAATACAGCGACAAACCTATTGACAGTTTTGTTCAGGTAATTATGATTATCCTTTGGATATTTGGAGTTGCTATTATCATTTCGAAATTATTCGGTATCAAGCAAGGCGAACTTTTGACTATTTTAGGAACGCTTTCCGCGATTATCATCCTGATTTTCAGGGATACGATCCTTGGATTTGTGTCAAGCGTTCAGGTTGCCATAAATGATATGGTTCGAATTGGTGACTGGATTACAATGGATAAATTTGGTGCCGACGGAGATGTGATCGAAATTAACCTTACGACGGTAAAAGTCCGAAATTTTGATAATACAATTACAACTATTCCAACTTATGCTTTGAGTTCGGATTCTTTTCAGAACTGGCGCGGCATGCAAAAATCGGACGGACGCCGTATTAAGAGACATGTTCTGATAAAAAGCAGCAGTATTCGTTTTTTAACTGACGAAGATCTGAATCAGATGAAAAAAGTCCAGCTTATCAGTTCCTACATAGAAACCAGACAGGCTGAAATTGAAAAATACAACGAGCAGCGCGGAGTTGATAAAACGCTGGCGTTAAATGGCCGAAATATGACTAATCTGGGCTTGTTTCGAAAATATATTATTCAATATTTAGTAACGCATCCCGGATTAAATAAGGATATGCACATCATGTGCCGGCAATTACAATCTACAGCTCATGGCGTTCCTTTGGAAATTTATGCTTTTTCGAGTGATAAACGCTGGGCAAATTACGAATATATCATGGCTGATATTTTTGATCATGTAATGGCTTCTGTTGCTTATTTTGATCTTGAAATATTTGAATTACCTTCTCAAATTGGCCGATGGGATTAACTTTTTTACCATATAAGTAATTTAAGTGCATTTTAGTTTTGCTTTTTATCGCTGAATTACTTGTAGGTTTGTTTTTCTTCCGTTTTGGTTGGCCCATGGATGATTTTTTTGGTCATATAAGTAATTTAAGTTCATATAAAATAAAGCTTAAATGAACTTAAATTACTTATATGGTTATTCTTCGGCTTTGATTTCTTCGAAGATAAAGGCTGAATTATGGTATTCTATAGGAACGTCAGGAATAAAACAGGGAAGATTAAAATAAGTTCCCACCACTCCTTTTCCTAAAAATAATTTATTGTCTTTTTTCAGGAGCGCTAACGGCACTCTTTTCCAGCTTCCTCCAAAAGTTAAATAGTGGTAATCTCCGCGCAAAGTGTCGCCTTTTATATCCCCGCGTACCTCTCCGGAGTCCTTCCCTACTCCATAATGTGAAATTTCATAGCGGCCAAAGAATCGTTTATCATTCCTATTGATTAGTAAAACGGCAGTGTCTTTATTATGTATGGCACGATATAAAGACTGCTGGTACTTTTCTTTTCCTTCTTTGGAATTACAGGAAAACAATAACGTAAAAAGGACTAACGAAAGAACAAGTTTACGGGCTTTTGTCATTTTTTTAGGTATTATTTTTGAAACAATTTAACTTAAATGGACTTTGAAGATTTAATTACAGACGGTCTTTTACAAATTCAATTTGCGTTTTTCCATGTGCCAGCGGTTTACCGCTTTCATCTAAATTAACCATTGTAGCATTGTCAATTGTAATAATGATTTCGCGGGTCATCATGTTTCTTACGGCACATTTGAGAACCAGGGAAGTGTTGCCAAATTTTACCACATCTATTCCGATTTCAACAATGTCTCCTTGTCTGGCAGAGCTTTTAAAATTTATCTCGGACATATATTTAGTGACCACTTTTTGATTCTGTAATTGAATAATACTGTATAATGCCAGTTCTTCGTCAATCCAGGACAATAAATGCCCGCCAAATAAAGTTCCGTTTGGATTTAAATCCTGAGGCTTAACCCATTTTCTGGTATGAAATCGCATATTTTTATTTTAGATAAAACAAAAATAGGTTTTTACTATCGGATTTTTTCTTTAATTTTAAAGAAAAAACATGACAGACAGAGACACTTTTTTAAAAGAATTCAGAGGCGAAACTTTAGGAACTGTAAGTGCTCAGTCTTCGGCAGATGAGTTGTTCCAGAATCAGACTATCCGACCGGTTTTAAAACTTCAGAATGACCTCTTTATCGCTGCTTTTATTAATTATGCCAATAAAAACAAAGCTGACTTTTATTCGTATACCGTAGAAAAGAAATTACAAACCATTGAAAATTCAATCCAGAAAGACATCAAATTCAGAAATTCCCTGAAAGGAATGGCAATAGCACTTTTTACTGTTGAAGAATACAATACCTACATTCAGAATTCATCAAGCCTAAACAAACGAATGATGAATTTACTAATTGATCGCCTGAAAAGCCAGGTGCAGTTGTTTGAAAAGTAAGAGGTAGACTGTGAAATATAAATTGTGAAATGTAAACCGAGACTAAAAAAAGAGGCTCTTTTCATAACGAAAAAAGCCTCTTTTTTATTAATTTACTCCTTAGACAACATCAATTCCTTAATATATTTTACCGGAGCGCTGCCGAAGCTCAGGAATTTTTCATGAAACTTTTTAAGGTTAAAGTCCTTACCTTGTTGCTTTTTAAGTTCTTCTCTTAAATTGTATATTTCGGTATATCCTGTAAAATAAGAACATAACTGAACCTGGGATAATGTTACACGTTTCCATTTTCCATCGGCTTCCGCTTGCTGCTGGAAAGCTTCTTTGGTCAGTAAATCCAAGGCATGACCTTTAGACATGTTTTTAGTGTGAACGCTGATATCTAAAATCGTGTTACAAGTAGTTCTTAAATTCCATTTATAATACATCAGCCACATTTCATCCGAATTCTTGTAACCGCTTTCCAGCATCATTTTTTCAGCGTAGACAGCCCATCCTTCTACCATTGCACCATTTCCTAAAATTGATTTTATGATACTCGGCGATTGATTACTGTAAACCAATTGTGTATAATGTCCCGGAATTGCTTCGTGTATGTTTAGGATCTGAAGAATGTAATCATTGTATTCGCGTAAATAGCTTTCCGAGTTTTCAGCTGTCCATCCGGACATACTGCCTACATTATAGTACGTGTTTGCATTTTTGTCATATGGCCCCGGTGCAGAGATAGAAGCTCCGGCTACCCCAGCCATATAGGCAGGTTCTTTGCGCACTACAAGTGGTTTTGACGGATCGATATATAATAAATCTTTTGCTTTTACATAAGCGGTCAGCTCCGGGATTTGTTTTTCAATTTCAGATTGAAACTTCTCTGGCGTTGTATGCTGCAAGGATATTTTATCAATAACCTGTTTGATTAAGTCTAACTTATCTGTTGGTTTTGGTGCAGTTCCTTTGTATTTAATCCAAAGTTTGTCTGCCAGAACAAACATTTTGTCGTGCAGGTCTTTTTTATGATCAACAGCTATTTTATAAATCTGATCTGCACTGTATCCGGACTGAATGTCCAGATCGAATTTTTCAGCATACAATTCAGCGCCTAATCTAAAAGAACGCGGCGTTTTGTTCGGTAATATTTTTGACCAGTCTGCATAATCCGTAATTGCTTTTAGGGCAATTTTAGCTTTGTCCAGTATTTCTTTTTTCTCTGTGGCAGTCAATTTACTTTTCTCTACAGCAGTGCTCAGCTCTTCTTCAAAAACAGAAGATCCGCCTAAGTTTTGGGCTATGGCAAGTTCGGTATGCTCTATAGTTGGGTTTTTAATATTTTTTTTAGCTGCTTCATAATAGGCCGGAATTCCGTTCATCTTAGTATTAAAAGCTTTTAAACGAGTTTCCAGGCTATCATAGCTTCCGTTCAGGATTTCCGAAAAAGAACCGCAGACATTATATTCAGAAGGATTCCATTGAGACGATTTCATCTTTTTGGCACTAAAAATAATAGCATCCATCTGATTTTTTATCATGTAGAAATCAGTCTTATTCTTATCTGATAAATCGTCAATCGCGTAGTGTTTTAAAGAATCTAATTGCGCTGCAGCAAAATCAAGCTGTTTTTTTTCATCCTTACTATCCGGAATTACCAGAACACTGTCCAGTTTGTGGTAGCCCACACCGGAAGCCCAGCCGGGATACACTTCCCATAATGCGGTAACAAAACCATCTTTATAATGATCGAATTTTTTATCTAAGGAAGTATCGGCAGTACTTTTTGCACTTTTATTACAGGAAACCAGTAATGTGATCGTACAAATGGAAAGAAGCAGTTTTTTCATAATTTATTAATTAGTAAACTAAAGTTTTTAGGTCAGTTAAAAATAAGTCTAATATTGTAATAATTCCAATAAAACTTCTTCAAAACGGTTTTTAGGTAAAAACTGATCCTCAAGTGCTTTTGTGAAAGGAATAGGAGAATCCAGACTTGCTACTCTTTTTACCGGAGCATCCAGATATTCGAAACATTCTTCCATGATTAAAGCTGAAATATCGCTGGCAATTCCGCCAAACAAAGTATCTTCCTGATAAATAATTACTTTTCCGGTCTTTTTAACGGATGCAAAAATAGCTTCTGTATCCAAAGGCTGCAGTGTTCTTAAATCAATAAGATCAGCTTGTATTTCAGGATTTTGAGCTAAAGTCTGCAATGCCCAGTGCACCGGAGCTCCGAATGCAATAATGGTAACTGCGCTTCCTTCTTTTAATAAGGCTGCTTTTCCTAACGGAATGGTATAATAATCTTCCGGTACATCCTGGTAAACGCTGCGATACAGCTGTTTGTGTTCAAAAAATAAAACCGGATTCGGGTCATTTATAGAAGTATTCAATAAACCTTTGGCGTCATACGGAAAAGCAGGATAAACCACTTTTAATCCCGGTGTTTTGGTAAACCAGGCTTCATTAGTTTGTGAATGAAATGGGCCTGCCTGAGTTCCGCCGCCACAAGGCATACGAACCACCACATCGGCATTTTCTCCCCAGCGATAATGCGACTTGGCCAGTAAATTAACGATTGGATTGAAACCTGTCGAAACAAAATCAGCAAATTGCATTTCTACAATCGCCTTGTAGCCATTAATCGATAATCCCATTCCGGCAGAAACCACGGCACTTTCACAAATTGGTGTATTGCGGACACGGCCTTTTCCGTAAAGTTCTACAAAACCATCGGTTATTTTAAAAGCACCACCGTATTCAGCAATATCCTGCCCCATAATAACCAGGTTTTTGTGACGCTGCATCGATTGATTTAAACCATTACGGATCGCATCAATAAAACGAATATTTTCTGATGAAGAAGACGGGTTAATTTCCTCATGTTGATATGGTTTATAAACATCATCTAATTCTCCACTGTAGGTTGGAACGATTTCAAGTTCTGCATTGGCGATCGCCAGATTTTCATCTATTTCCTGTTTTATTTCGCTGTGCAAAGCTTCATCAAATTCGGCTGTCAGAATACCTGCTTCCGTTAAATAAGTCCTGTAATTGGCTACAGGATCTTTCGCAGCCCATTCGTCCATTAATTCCTTAGGAACGTATTTCGTACCACTTGCCTCTTCGTGGCCGCGCATTCTGAAGGTTTTAAACTCCAATAAAACCGGATGTGGGTTTTCAATCATTTCAGCTTTGAGCTGCGTCAGTTTGTTGTAGACTTCTACAATATTATTACCGTCAATAATGTAGCTTTCAATACCGTAACCAATGCCTTTGTCAGCTAGATTTTCGCAAAGATATTGTTCATTTGTTGGTGTAGAAAGACCGTAACCATTATTTTCAATGATAAACATTACAGGCAATTTCCAAACGGCAGCAATGTTCAGCGCTTCGTGAAAATCCCCTTCACTTGTGGCACCTTCGCCGGTAAAAACGGCTGTGACTTTTTTGTTATCCTGAAGTTTGTCCGCCAGAGCGATTCCGTCTGCGATCCCTAATTGTGGGCCTAGATGTGAAATCATACCAATAATATTGTATTCCTGGGTTCCAAAGTGAAAACTACGATCCCTGCCTTTTGTAAAACCGTTTGCTTTTCCCTGCCATTGCGAGAACAGACGGTACAATGGTATATTTCGTGTGGTAAAAACACCCAGGTTTCGGTGCATTGGCAATACATATTCGGATTCGTCCAAAGCAGCGGTAACCCCTACTGCTATGGCTTCCTGCCCTATTCCGGAGAACCATTTTGATACTTTACCCTGACGGATTAAGATGAGCATTTTCTCTTCTATCAATCGGGGTTTTAGTATTTTTTTATATAAATCTAAAAGTTGGGAATCGGTTAAATTTTGTCTGTAAAAGATCATTTTCAGGTTGTTTTTTTATAGTCTTCAAATATATAAAAATATAACAATTTTAACAGTATTTGTTAAATAATTAAATATTGTAAAAGTTTTTGGTTAGGAGAAATAAAAATAGAAAATTTAATAACCTATATATTGTTTTTCTTTAGAAAAGTACAATTTTATTCGTAATTACAAAATGACAGTATAACCTATTCTTAAGCAATGAAATAAGGTGCCAATATGTCTTCAAAATTAAACAAGCCTTCCTTCTTATCAATCAAATTTTCCGCCACAAAAATTACTCCGCTTCCAAAAGCTTCTCTTGAAATACTTTCATGAATAAGCCTCACGGTCTGGAATGGAAATCCAAAAACAACCTCATGTTTACCAACAATTCCGCCGGCACGCAAAGAATTAATATCTTCTTTTTCTAAATCAAGTGCTTCAGCAATTTTTATGGCAGTTCCGGAAACGCCATCTTTACCTTTAAAATGTTCTTCAATTATTTCGATATCTACAGAAGGCGCAATTTTCTTTAAAAATTTTGCAGCAAATAATAAATAATTGACTCCTAAGGTGATGTTTGGACTCCAAAAGACAGTCGTCATTTTGGAAAGTGATGCAAGGAAATCTTTTTCTTTTTTTGTGTAATGTGAAATAGCGGAGATGATTTTTATCTTTCGTTCGCCGGCAGCCTCCCCATAGCTGTAAATACCATCGTTGGAGGAGAAATCAATTATAATATCAACTGGCTGATTGTCCAGAAGTTCAGTCATAGAAGTAGATTCGCCTGAATATATTTTTCCGGTTTCTTCAGAGTCAATTCCAAGGTATTCTGCGGTGATGCGATTCTCTAAAGTATTGCTTTTTTTCATGACCCATGCGAGAGAGAAATTTTTATTTTGCAAGATTACTGATGCTACTGCCTTACCTGTTTTTCCAAATCCGATTAGCCCTATTTTCATAATATTGTTTTTTATAAAAATAGAAGTTTTTATTATCAAAGAGTGCCTTTTTAGGATTATTAACATTTTTTGCTCTGATAATAGCTTTTAAACTGAGTTATAATCAAAAAAAGGTATTATTATTTTTGGGTTAAATTATTTAAAGTAAAAAAGGAATTTTATATTAAAATTTAAAATTCAAATATAAAATATTCTCTACCTTTGTTATTGAAAGACTTTTCTATGTCTTTTATCTTTTAATAAAAAATGTAAAGTATGCAAAACATTCCTAGTGTAGACTTACGTGATTTCCTTTCGGGCGACCCGGAACGTAAACAAAAATTTGTAAATGAAATCGGCAGTGCATTTGAAAACATTGGCTTCGTAGCCCTAAAAGGTCATTTTCTGGATGATCAGCTGGTAGACGAACTGTATGGTGAAATAAGAAATTTTTTCGCTTTGCCACTGGAAACCAAGCATAATTATGAAATTCCCGGAATTGGAGGTCAGAGAGGTTATGTTTCTTTTGGAAAAGAACATGCCAAAGGTCGAAAAGAGGGAGATTTAAAAGAATTTTGGCACTTTGGACAATATGTTGACAAAGATTCCAAATACGCTTCAGAATATCCGGATAATGTAGAAGTAGCAGAGTTACCGCGTTTTAATGTGGTTGGTAAAGAAGCTTACCAAATGCTTGAAAAAACTGGTGTGTATGTTTTAAGAGCCCTTGCGCTGCATTTAGGTCTGGATGAGTTTTATTTTGATCAGTATGCCAAAGAAGGAAACTCTATTTTGAGACCGATTCATTATCCACCGATCACTTCTGAGCCTGAAAATGCAATTCGTGCTGCGGCTCACGGAGATATCAACCTGATTACACTTTTAATGGGTGCCCAGGGTAAAGGACTTCAAGTTCAGAATCACGATGGCGAATGGATTGATGCTATCGCTCAGGATGATGAGTTGGTAATTAATGTTGGGGATATGTTATCCAGACATACCAATAACAAATTAAAATCAACTATTCATCAGGTTGTGAATCCGCCAAGAGAATTATGGGGAACTTCACGTTATTCTATTCCGTTTTTTATGCATCCGGTAAGCGACATGCGCCTGGATTGTTTAGAAAATTGTATAGATGCTGAAAATCCTAAGAAATTTGAAGATATCACCGCTGGAGACTACTTATATGAACGTTTAGTAGATTTAGGTTTGATCAAAAAATAAAAACTTAAATGAATTCCAATATTTAAATTCCAAATTCCAAACTTAATTGGAATTTGGAATTTAATTTTTACAAACCTTAATAGTTGGAATTTATTTTTTTAGCATACAAAAAATATGGATTTACAAGATCAGTTAAAAAATTTGTTTCCGGATCATATCGAATCAGCTGAATCTGAAGAAGTTCAGCAGGAAGATCATGTGCTTTATGTTCAGAAAGAGCCTATGATCTGCAAATTTGAAAAACGAAAAGGAAAAGCAACAACCATCATCGAAGGCTATGAAGGCAGTGATGAAGACTTTAAAATTTTAGCGAAAGAAATCAAAACGAAATTAAGCGTCGGCGGAACCTTCAAGGATGATTCCATTATCATTCAGGGAGATTATCGCGATAAGATTATGGCAATTTTAAAAGAAAAAGGATTTAAAACAAAAAGAGTTGGAGGATAAAATTAGTTTGAAAGTTTCAGGTTATTTTGAAGCCAGACCATAGTAACTTAGAACCTTTGTGCCTTTGAACCTTTAAAAGAAAAAAAAATGATACAAGCATCAGAATTAATATTAAACCCGGACGGAAGCGTTTATCACTTAAACCTTCTTCCGGAACACATAGCCAACGATATAATTTTTGTTGGAGACCAAAACAGAGTAGAAAAAATCACTCAGTTTTTTGATTCAATCGAATTTTCAACTCAGAAAAGAGAATTCAAAACCCAAACCGGAATTTATAAAGGAAAACGCATTACTGTAATGTCAACCGGAATCGGACCAGACAATATTGATATTGTTGTAAACGAATTAGACGCTTTAGTAAATATTGACCTGAAAACACGTCAGCCAAAGGAAAACCTGACTTCGCTGAATATTATCAGAATCGGAACTTCGGGATCTTTGCAGGAAAATATTCCGGTAGACAGCTTTGTAATGTCAAAATTTGGATTAGGATTAGACAATATGCTTCGCTCCTACCTGATTGATGAAGTTTCGAATGTTGCGATCGAAGACGCTTTTATCGCCCACACGAACTGGGATATCCGAAAAGGAAGACCTTATGTGATTGCCTGTTCTGAGGAATTGGAAAAAATTATCGAATCCGATAAAATTTTTAAAGGAATTACAGCAACAGCCGCAGGATTTTACGGTCCGCAAGGACGTGTATTGCGTTTGAATATCCAGGATGAGGAATTGAATGGTAAAATGGATAATTTTAATTTCAATGACAGCCAAATCACGAATCTGGAAATGGAAACCGCTGCTATTTATGGTCTTTCCGCGCTTTTGGGTCACAATGCTTTATCGTTGAATGCTATTATTGCCAATCGTGCATCCGGGACTTTTAGTGAAGATCCGTACAAGGCTGTAGACGAACTGATTACTTATACGCTGAATAAATTGGCGGGGAATTAAATGTGTCAATTTGAAAATTAGATAATTCTTAAGACCTTAATAAATTAATTTAATAGTACATTTAATTCAATTGAAGTACAATGTGTTAAGTGTACCAGTGTAAAATAAATAATGGCAGAGACACACAAAAAAATCCTTTTCAGATATTATAGCGATTTATTAGAAGATACGGTTGTAGAAACTATGTGGGCCGAAATTATTGATTTGGAAAAGGGAATTTTTAAATTAGATAATATTCCGTTTTTTGGGCCTCTGATTGCAACAGACGATATTTTCTTTGCTGAATATGATGATAAGGAAGAAAAACTTACTTACAGAGAAACGATTGAAACGTCAGGAAACTCAATTGTGCAGGTTGTAATCATAGAAAAAGGTTTTGATAAGGAAATTATAAGAGAAAAACTGAAAGAAATCAATTGCGAATCCGAAGGCATGAATGAAACTCTTTTTGCTGTAGAAGTAACTAAAGCAGTAGATTATTCTTTCGTAAGAAGTTTATTAGATGAATATACAGAGCTTTCAGTGATAGATTATGGAGAACCCTGCCTTTCGGATAAACACAGAGCAGATTTACTGAAAAATTAATCAACAATCAACAACAATCAACAACAATCAACAACAATCAACAACAATCAACAACAATCAACAACAATCAACAACAAACAATCAACAATAAACTATCAACAACCAACTTAGCATACGCATACCCAACTTAACTTAAACTTAAACTATAATGAAAACCGTAAAAATTGTAGGTGTTCCTGAACACTTCAATTTGCCATGGCATCTATGCATTGAAAATGGCGAATTTGAAGCAGAAAATATTGATTTGCAATGGAATAATATTCCCGAAGGTACCGGTAAAATGTGTCAGATGCTTCGTGACGGAGAAGCTGATATTGCCGTAATCCTGACGGAAGGAATTGTAAAAGATATTGTAGCCGGAAATCCGAGTAAAATTGTTCAGATTTATGTGCAGTCTCCTTTAATCTGGGGCATTCATGTGGCAGCTAAATCAGAATTTCAAACCATCAAAGACCTGAAAAACAAAAAAGTAGCGATTTCCCGACTAGGTTCAGGATCGCAGCTTATGGCTTATGTAAATGCAAATGAACAAGGCTGGGAAACAGATGATTTAAAATTCGAAATTATAAATACCATAGACGGCGCTGTTGAAGCTTTGACAAATGGAACCGCAGATTATTTTATGTGGGAACATTTTATGACAAAACCACTTGTAGACAGCGGTGTTTTCAGAAGAGTTGGTGACTGCCCTACTCCATGGCCTTCGTTTGTGATTGCGGTTCGTGACGAGTTTTTGAAAAAGAACCCGAAAATAGTTGAAAAAATTCTTGAAATTATCAACAAAACAACCCACGACTTTACCCAGATTCCGGATATTGACAAAACATTGTCGGAACTTTTTCACCAAAAACTGGAAGATATCCAGGAATGGTTAAAACTCACACAGTGGTCTCAGAAACATTTAACCGAAAAAGCATTTATTAAAATTCAAAATCAATTATTTGATCTGGGAATTATTGATAAAAAAAGTACTTTTGTAGAAACGGTAAAAGCACTATAAAAAACTGCTTTTGATTCTTATGATAAAAATCCCTAAAATCGACTTTCCGCAATTAAAATCCAAATTACAGGTGAAATCACCCTGGGACAGGATTATTATTATGCTGTTGAGTCTTTTAATCACGGTTCCGATTTTCATCATACTGCATCAAAATCTGATCGATCTGAAATGGCCCTTCAATTTAGATCGTGTCTTCATATTTATATTTGTTTTTGCTGCCGTGTTCATGCTTCTTATGTTTCTGCGAACCATCATTATCGTTTGCATCGCGATTTATTTACTGGTTTTGTTCTACGGAAGTGTGATAGGCAATTATGGTTTTACTGAAATCTCCGAAGATTACAATTCGATGATTTACACCATGTCGGATAATCCTTTTCCACAGGATATTATTGTGGCCAAATTACTTCCGTTTCCGAATAAGTCGAAAATTATAAGTGCCATCGAATACGAAAATCCAAAAGTTCGGAATTTTGCTATTATGGCCACCACGAAGCATTTTAAGGGCATAAAAGGATATTCTGATTACAGAACAATCATTCAGTGTTTTGCTGTATTTCAGGAAATAAACAGTCGCTGGAACTATGTAAACGATCCCAAAGAAGGCGATTATATTGCAACGGCCAGTGAATCTTTACAATATTTCTCCGGAGATTGTGACGATCATTCCATTTTAATGGCCGCTGCCATACGTTCTATTGGCGGAACTCCGAGACTTATTCATACCAAGGGACATATTTATCCTGAAATATTAATTGGTTCTTTAATCGACCTTGAAAAAGTCAATTATCTGATTAAGAATGTGCTTTTTGTCAAAGAAAGCTACAAACAGACTTTACATTATCATATAGATGAACGGGGTCAGGTCTGGATGAATCTTGATTATACGGCCAAATATCCGGGAGGACCTTTTATGTATGAAGAGATTTTGGGAGCCCTTACCCTTAATTAATTTAAGATTGAAATCTGGAACTAAGTTGCTGATTTTTTGCTTTTTAAGAATAAACCCTACAAAGACTGAAATTTTTCAGGTCAAAATCCTAAAAACATTCCACTTTTTCTAAATAACTGACCGTAAGTATTTTGGATTTATTTTTTTTGTAACTTGTTTCCTGTTTAACTTTTAATCAAACATCATGAAAAAATCTAAATTATTTATCTTTGGAATTATGCTGGCAGCCATAGTCATGTTTTCGTGTAAGGGTCGAAATAAATTGATTAACTCCTGGAAAATTACTACCGTAGAAGCTAAAGTACCTCTTTCTGATTCTGCTAAAAATGTAATTCTCAAACAAGGAAAATTAACATTTACAGAAGACGGACATGTAAATGGCTATTTACAGAGTGAGATAACGAATGGTACGTATGCATTGACTAAAGGAGGTAAAAGTTTGGTTATTAAAGACGAAACAGGTACGCCGTATCCTTGTCAAAGCACTATCACCAGTGATGAACTGATACTGGACAGCAAAGAAATGAAGTTGACACTCAAAAAAATATAATTTCCGTTTTCTCCTTGAATGGGAATAAAAATACCACACCAAAAGAATAAAAACTTCTTACTTTAAGGAGTTTTTTTATTTTATAATTAAATCAAGCTGTTGACATACCCTTGTCACAAACACTTTTTAGATTTGTCTACTAAATTGAATAAACAAGATGCAGGATTTAGAAACTTTTTATCCGACAAGCAAACAGCATTGGAGAGAATGGCTACAAGAAAACCATACGTTCAAACAATCTATTTGGTTGGTTTGTTATAAAAAACAAGCGAATGTACCCACCATCACCTGGAGCGATGCCGTTGATGAGGCGCTCTGTTTTGGCTGGATAGACAGCACACGAAAATCTATTGATTCTGATAAATTCATACAATTTTTCACCAGACGCAAGCCCAACAGCATCTGGTCAAAAATAAATAAGGAAAAAATTGAACGGCTGATTAGTGAAGGCCTTATGTTTGAGGCCGGTCTTGAAAGCGTTGAAAAAGCAAAACAAAACGGTTCCTGGATTATTTTAGATACTGTAGAGGCATTATTTATCCCGCAAGATCTGGAAATTGCTTTTGAATCAAATCCAGGCGCAAAAGACTTTTTTTTAAGTTTAAGCAAATCTGTAAAAAAGATGATACTGTACTGGATTGTTGCCGCCAAGCGTCCCGAAACGAGGCAAAACCGCATCAATGAAGTGGCGATACTTGCCGCTCAAAATTTAAAACCAAAGCACATTAGCTAAGCGTACTTCCTTTTAACGGCTGTAAATACTTCTTTTTAAGTGTTTTATTGAAAATAATGCTAAATAAATTTATGCAGTCAAATAACTGCATTATATTTGCAGTCAAATAACTGCGTAATGGAAATTAGAAGAGATGTTTTTCAGGCAATAGCCGACCCGACCCGTAGAGCCATATTAAGCTTAGTCGCCCTGCAAGCGATGACACCTGGTGCAATAGCAGCCAATTTTGATTCTTCAAGGCAAACCATTTCAAAACACATCAAAATTCTTAATGAATGTGAGTTACTGCATCAAAGCCAAAACGGAAGAGAAATTTATTACCATTTAAATCCCGAAAAAATTAAGGAAATTGACAGTTTCATTGAGCCTTTCCGGAAAATGTGGGACGAACGTTTTAATAAACTCGAAGCAATCATGAAAAATTATAAAAAAGAATCACATGGAAAGAAAGACCAAAATTAATGCCGAAGACGATAAACAGGAACTAGTCATTATAAGAGAATTTGATTTGCCTTTAGAATTACTTTTTAAAGCGTATGCAGAACCGGAAATTGTAGCACAGTGGATGGGAACAAAAGTTATAAAACTGGAAAATAAGAAACATGGCAGCTGGCAATTTGAAACCACTGATCCGAACGGGAATGTGGTATTTGGGGCGAATGGTGTCATTCATGAATTTATTCCAAACCAGAAAATTACCCGCACCTTTGAAATGGAAAACAGCCCCTTCCCTGTTCAGCTTGAGTTTTTAGAATTTGAAAAAGCTACGGAGGAAACCAGTACACTTACCATACACATCATTTATAAATCTGTCGCCCTGAGAGATCAAATGCTCAAACTGCCTTTTGCACAAGGCCTGAACATGGCGCATAACAGATTACAGGACATTGTAAATCAACTAAAATAAATATCATGACAAAGAGAACTAAAATTATCTATTGGATAGCCACAGTCTGGCTTGCTCTGGGAATGGCATCTACCGGAATTGTACAATTGATTCCGTTGAAAGAAGAAACCGAAATGATGAAAAATCTGGGTTATCCGCTTTATTTTTTAACGATTTTGGGTGTCTGGAAAATTTTAGGGGGAATTACTATTCTTATTCCTAAATTTGCTCTATTGAAAGAATGGACTTATGCGGGTTTTTTCTTTGCCATGTCGGGAGCTGTTTTTTCTCACTTATACTGCGGTGATGGTGCCAAAGAACTTTTTGGTCCGCTATTATTGATCATTCTGACCCTTTTATCCTGGTATTTCAGGCCTGCTGACCGAAAAATAATTTCGTAGTTCAATTGAAACATCCTAACTACAAAACCATAAAACAACATGAGTACTACTAAAAACAAACTGTCAGCAGATCAACAGGAAGCATTACTTACGGTATTGCAGAACCGTTTTGAGAAATATACACATCGCCATAAAGGCCTTGACTGGAACAAAATACAGACAAAATTAGAAGCCAGTCCGCAAAAATTGTGTTCGCTTGACGAAATGGAAAGAACCGAAGGCGAGCCCGATGTTATTGGTTATGATACTAAAACCGATGAATATATTTTTGTGGATTGTGCAGCAGAAAGTCCGAAAGGCCGCAGAAGTATTTGTTACGATCATGAAGCGCTGGAAAAAAGGAAAGAAAACAAACCCAAAGACAGTGCGGTTAATATCGCCGAAGAAATGGGAATTGAAATACTAAACGAAGAACAATATCGCCAATTACAGCAACTCGAAAAACTGGATACCAAAACTTCAAGCTGGATCAAAACGCCTGCTGACATCAGAAAATTAGGCGGTGCCCTTTTTTGTGATTTCCGCTATAATACTGTTTTTGTGTATCATAATGGTGCCGATTCTTATTATGCGGCCAGAGGATTTCGCGGTATATTGAAGGTTTAGTGTAACAGATTCAAAATTTATAAAGAGAAAGCTCCATTATGGCTAATGGAGCTTTTTTTGTTTTTATGTGAGTTGGTTATTATTAATTGAAAGAATTTCGGAACTCCAACGGCGATACCGCGGCTTTTGTTTTGAATAATTTACTAAAAGATTGCGGATGCTCAAAACCGAGCTGATACGCAACTTCTGCTATCGTTAAATTGGTGGCGGACAATAATTCTTTTGCTTTCTCAATGAGTTTCGCATGAATGTGTTGTTGTGCATTTTGACCTGTCAGAGCTCGGAGCATATCACTCAGATAACTTGGCGATACATTTAAAAGTGCTGCAAGATGCTGTACGGTCGGAATTCCGTTTAGGGATGCTTTTTCATGGTTGAAATAATCGTGCAAAATTTCTTCCAGCTTTTGCAGCAAATCACTATTGACACTTTTACGGGTTATAAACTGGCGTTTGTAAAAACGATTGCTGTAATTCAGTAATAATTCAATTTGTGAAATAATAACGTCCTGACTGAAATCATCTATTCTGCTTTCGAGTTCGTCTTCAATTATTTTAAAAATAGAAATAATAGTTGTTTTTTCCTTATCGGACAGGTATAATGCTTCATTGGCCGCGTACGAAAAGAAACCATATTGTTTGATTTTTTTGGCTGAGGCATACGTCAGAAATAAATCCGGATGAATCAGTACCAAATAACCTGAGGATCCTTTTTCAGGAGGAGATTCAAATAACTGATGCGGTGCCGAAAAGACTAAACCGCCTTCACCAAAATCATAATAATGCAGACCGTATTTTGCTTTGCCGCAAACATTTTCCTTTAAGGCAATTTTGTAAAAATCCAGAATAAAGGAATGTCCCAATTCATTTGGAACAATATTGATCTCTTTCATATCTATACAACTTATCATCGGGTGCAAAGGCTTTGGAAGCCCAAACACCCGATGAAAGTCAGATAAAGATTCAAATTTCCGAGGTAAATTCTCTTCTTTTTTCATCTTGTAAAGTTAAATTAAATTTTGCCCAATTTTACCACGGACATTCTCCTGTTTCGGGATTGTGTTCTTCACTGATAAATTTTCCTGTCGGGCCATTTTCATCAATCATCACATATTTGGCAATTCTTGCCCCCGCTTCCTGTACGGTTCCGGTTCCGCGATGTTCATTAAAATCGGTTGCTACAAAGCCCGGACAAACCGCATTTACTTTAAAGGGGGTGTCTCTTAATTCATAGGCCAGATCAATAGTATACATGTTCATGGCAGCTTTGGAAGCCGGATATACGGCAGCTTTGTGTGTATAATATTTCCAGGAAGGATCACTGTGCAAAGTCAGCGAACAGCCACTGGAGGAAACATTTACGATACGCGGTTGTGGTGATTTTTCCAATAAATCAAAAAAGGCCTGTGTCATTCGGACCACACCATAAACATTTGTTTCAAAAACCTCTTTAAACTGCTCTATACTGGCTTCGAGTGCAGTCTGCGGCATTCCGCCATGAATACCGGCGTTATTGATCAGCGCATCCAAAACCGTTGTTTTTTTTCCTATTTCAATTCGTGCTGTTTTTACGGATTCAGCGTCGGAAACATTCAGTTGTATGGCTTCAACTTCGGTAAAACCTGCTGCTTTTAATTGATTCACCGCTTCCTGGCCTTTTTTTAAATCACGACTACCTAAATAAACATAATATCCATTTTGTAAAAGCTGGAGTGCCGTTTCAAATCCAATACTTTTATTGGCTCCTGTAATTAATACTTTTTTCATTTTACTGGTTATTTAATTGTTATAAAGAAGGGCAAAATCTTTAGCAAAATCAGCTAGTTTTACTTTTCCTAAGATCGGTTTATGGTGGTAAAAATCTTCGTATAAGGCACCGCTTCCCTGAGCGGCCTGCATTTCGGTAAGACCTTTTGCAATCCGGGCATTCATGCCAAAAGCCAACATTCCATTGAATAATTCCTCGTCTGAAATTTCGAGCCATTTCAGATCCGGATTTCCGATACTTTCGCCCAAAACTTTTGCAATTTCATTAGGAGAAACCTCGTCGCTGGCGATGTAACGCACTTCCCTGCCGGCAAAAGGCTTTTCTATTTCTTCTGCAATTGCAGCCGCAATGTCTAAAGGCGAAACCCAGGGTTCTTTCTGATCACCACCATAATTGGAAATGATGACTCCTTTTTCTTTGATTGTTTTTAAGGATCTGTAAATATTGGTAAAAAAACCAACGGGACGAATGAATCTTATGTGAACCTCTTCCGGCAGCTGTTTCAGGATGTTTTCTACATTGTAATGCATCACAAGATTTCCATTGCCTTTGTTGGTATGAGCGCCAACACTGCTTAAAAGCACGATACGTTTTACACCTGAGTTTTCAATAGCTTGTTTGTAATTACGACCAATTGCAGCAATCTCGGCTATAATGTCAATATCCGGATCCGTAAAAGTACTGTGGTCCAATGTTTCCATGAGATAAACGGCATCAGCCCCTTTAAACGTTTCTGACAGAAAATCAATGTCCTGCATCGTACCAATTGCAGCTTTTGCCCCCAAGGCTTCAATGGCTGATTTTCTTTCAGATTTACTGCTGATCACGGTTACCGTATGTCCTTTTTGTACTAATTCTTCCGTTAGAGGTTTGCTGATATTCCCTAAAGAACCTGTTATTACTATTTTCATTTTTATGCTTTTAAAATTATAGTACAAAGGTCATCAGATGGTATTGTCGTGACTTAGCCTAATTGAGGAAATGCGAAGTCAAAATGAGGAAACCGTCATTTTGGCTCATACAAAACGCAAAACGGCTACTTCCCTGTTTACATTTCGGTCCAACTTTGCAGTATCATTTTAAAACAACAAAAAAATGCAAAAGACAATTTTTATCACAGGGGCATCAACAGGTTTAGGAAAAGCAACAGCCCTTTTATTTCAAAGCAAAGGCTGGCAGGTAATTGCTACGATGCGTAATCCGGAAAAGGAAAACGAACTTCGTACATTAGAAAATGTAATTTTACTTCCGTTGGATGTGACGAATGCCGCACAAATCGATCAGACTATAAAAAGTGTAACTGAAAAATATACGGTAGATGTGGTGGTGAACAACGCCGGCTATGGTTTAATTGGTGCCCTAGAAGCTTTATCGGACGAACAGATCTTTCGTCAAATTCAAACAAATTTAATGGGCGTTATAAGAGTTTCTAAAGTCTTTACGGGACATTTTCGTGAGAAAAGAAGCGGAATCTTCCTTAATATCACTTCCACATTTGGATTAATGGGATTCCCGACCTGTTCAGTGTACAGTGCTACGAAATTTGCCGTAGATGGTTTTTCTGAAAGTCTCGCGTCAGAATTGGTGCAATTTGGCATACAGGTCAAAGTGATTGCTCCGGGCGGAATGCAGACCGATTTCGCCGTTCGCTCTATGGAAATGGGCCAGCATGACGCTTACGAGAAATTAACAGCAGAAGTCAGTAAAGGCTACAGTGCAGAACAATTGGCTAATTACACCAAAGTCGAAGATGTTGCCAAAATTGTATATGAAGCTGCTACCGACGGCAAAAATCAAATGCGATATGTGGCCGGCAACGATGCCATAGCCTTATATCAGGAACGTATTCAATCGGGATCGGAAGCTCAGGTTCAAAATATAAAAGCAATGTTTACTTTTTAATTTTATAAAAGATGAAAAATCACGCTATAGAACTTACTACTTTTAAGCTAAAAGGTTTTACGATTAAAGAATTTACAGAAGCCAATGCAGAAATTGATGCTTTTTTAAAACGTCAGCAAGGCTTTCGTTCCAGAACAATCTTCGAATTAAAAGGTACTGTATACGATATGCTGGTGTGGGACAGTACAGAAGACGGAACCGCGGCCATGCATTTACTGATGGACGAACTAAGTGATTCTGTTGTACACGATATGATAGATCAGCGTACCGTGAGCTGGAATATTACGCCAATAGAACATTTCGTAAGTTTGCAAATCAAGCCATCAGGGATTTAAAATTATTATTCATGAAGAATCAGCCTAAAATATTCCATACCCTTTCTGAGTTGCATAAAGCGATGGAACTGCCAAAGCCCCTGCATCCGATGATCAGTATTATCAATTATGGCGAAGCTGTTTTTGATCCGAAGGATTTTGAACAGGGCATTATGCTGGATTTTTACAAAATATCTTTTAAAACCAGTTTTAACGGAAAAATAAAATACGGGCATGGCTTTTACGATTTTGAAGAAGGCGGAATGTCGTTTGTTGCTCCCGGACAGCTCTTGAAAATGCAGGAAGAAGAAGCCGATTATAGCGGAATGTCACTGCACATTCACCCTGATTTCATTCGTCCCTATGCTTTAAATGCCAACATCAAACAATACGGTTTTTTCAATTATACAGCTTCTGAAGCTCTGTATTTGTCCGAAAATGAAAAAGAAACAATTTTAGGCGTTTATACCAGTATTCAGAATGAATTGAAGGAACGAATTGATAATTTTAGCCAGGATGTTATTATTTCGCAGATCGAACTTTTACTTACTTACAGCAACAGGTTTTACAATCGCCAGTTTATAACACGAAAAGCGATAAACAATGATGTACTGGCGCAGCTGGAAAGTTTACTAAATAGTTATTTCAATGATGAAGAGGCCTTGTTAAATGGTCTGCCTACAGTAGCTTTTGTGGCCGAACAACTGAAGCTGTCGCCAAGATACCTGAGTGATTTACTGCGAAATCTCTCCGGACAGAATACACAGCACTTCATTCATGACAAACTCATCGAAAAAGCGAAAGAATATATTATGAAAGGTAACTTTTCGATAGCCGAGATTGCTTATAAATTAGGATTTGAGCATCCGCAGTCGTTCAATAAATTATTCAAACAAAAAACCAATAGTACACCGATAGCATTTCAACAGTCCTTTCATAAAAATTAAAGTATGGCAAAAATAAGTTTAGAAGAACTGAAACAGCGTTCTCTGGCAATAAGAAAACAATACCGCGAATTAGAACTGCAGCACCACGGCAGCGAATGGACGGTAGAAGAAGATGCCTTAGCTTTCCTGACCGATGCCGGTCTGGTGGGAAGGCTCACGATGGCACAGCAAGGAAGATGGCCCAAAACAAACACAGACGAAGAACTCCGACATAAATTGGGCGAATCGATCTGGTGGCTTGTGGTGTTGTCTGAGCGAATGAATATTGATATTGAAGAAGCGGTTGAAAGCTTTCTGTCCAAAACAGAAATATTAATAAGTTAGCTATCTGATTAGCATAAAAAAACTCCAAAGTCATTGATTTTGGAGTTTTTTTTTATTGCAGAAACTATTTAAGCTTATCACAAAATTCAATAGTATTGCTGGCCGTATTTTTCTCTGAAAATGTTAAGGGCGTGATTTGATTTTCCATTTTACTGTTATTTTAGTTTACCACGGACTTTCTTCGCTTTCGTCTTCAATATCATTGCTGAAAAATTTTCCAGTTGGTGCATTTTCATCCGTTAAGGTATGTTTAACGATAAAACTGGCTGCGCTTTCCACACTTCCGGGACCGCTAAAGTGATTGAAATCGGTTGCGGTGTAACCGGGATCGATAGCATTTACCTTAAACGGCAAATCTCTGAGTTCATAAGCCAGTGTAACCGTAAAAGCGTTCAGGGCAGCTTTAGATGAAACATAAGAAAGTGCTTTTATAGCGTAGTATTTCCAGGTCGGATCGCTGTGCAAAGTAAGTGAACCAAGTCCCGAAGTGATATTGCTGATTCTCGGGCTATCTGATTTTTTAAGCAAATCCAGAAAAGTCTGAGTAACCGTTATTACTCCGAAAAAGTTGGTGTCAAAGGTTTGCTGAATATTTTCTATCGAATTCGTTGAGGGTTCTTGTGGCAAAGCGCCCAATACACCTGCATTGTTGATAAGAAGATCTAATTTTCCCTGTTCTTTTTCTACTATGTTTCTGGCTGCTAAAACGCTTTCGGGATCGGTAACATCAATCTGAATGGCTTTGATATTTTTGAAACCGTTTTGGGTTAATTCTTTTACGGCTTCCTCCCCTTTTGCAAGGTCACGGCTTCCGATGTAAACAAACAATCCTTTTTCCGAAAGTTGTCTGGCTGTTTCCAAACCGATGCTTCTATTGGCTCCTGTAATTAGTGCTGATTTCATTTTGTTATCTTTTTAAATTATTGATTACAAAGTTGCAGCGATAAAAAACAAAATCATTTGCCATTTGGCAAAAAGCGATTTTAGCGAATGTTTTTTCTAATCCGGCTTAAGGAAGATTGTGTAATTCCTAAATAAGAGGCCAGATACGAGAGCGGAATTCGATTGATCACTTTGGGGTATTTTTCCATAAAAGACAAATAACGCGTTGTAGCGTCTTCTGAAACCAAAGGGCTTCTTCTGTCTACTTTCTGCATCAGTGCTCTCGCAATAATTTTATGTACAATGGTATCCCAACCTACAATGGTAGCAAGAAGTTCTTCCCAATCTGGTTTTGAAAAAACAATAAGCTTACAATCTGTAACGGCCTGAACATAAGCCGAAGAACAAATGCTATTGTTAAAACTTTCTAAATCTACAACCATATTATTTTCTTCTATGAAGTATTTGGTGATTTCCTCGCCTTTATTATTGTAGTAACACACTCTCATGATGCCCTCTATAATAAAACCCACCTGTACGGCAATTTTTCCGGCTTCAGAAAAATATTCGTCTTTGCTAAAGGTTATTTCCGTAGCTTTCTTTGAGATTAAATCAATCTGTTGCTGATTTAAATTACCAAACTGCAAAATATAAGGTAGTAATTCTTTCATGACGGCAAGTTAGGAATAACTTTTTATTAGGGATTTGCCTTATGGCAAAAAGTATTTTATTTTAAGTTCCGTAAACTTATTTCTTTTTTTACTTCTTTCAGCGTTTTAAAATTCACTACAACTATTGGAATTAAGGCAAGCGGAATTACGCTGAAAGAATTGACTCCTTTATTTATCGCTTTGAAAATATTCAAAACCAACAAGACCAATATCGCAATCAGGAGCATATAAGTAACGATTCGTAATGTTTTCTGGTATTTGAGTAATTGTTCGTTACTCATTTTGTTCAATCCTTCGTTTTTCATTTCTTACAGATGATAGTTTCGGATAAAGGTAAAGAGAATTTCTTCTTAAATTCTAAAGTAGTTTTGTACTGGTTATCTTTTGTCCTAAATTTGCGCAATTACTACAAGCAACAAAAAACTAAAAAACATAGATTTCTCGCGTTAAATTTTACAAATGTAACCATTCATACCGTTGCGTTTTTTTTACAAAGAAAATCAGGATCAAGTTAAATAAAGAGGAAGTGGAAAAAGCAGAAAATGAAAAAACCGGCTGGACTATTTGTCCGGAATGTCAGGGACGCGGTAAAAAAAGCCGAAGACTCAGCAAGAAAGTGCGGCTCCTCTACCAGACAGAACTCGATCAATTTGAAAAATCAAATGGCGAAGGAACGCCTCCAATAAAACCTAAAGGCAATCTGTACTCCTGCCCGGACTGTTCCGGATCGGGCTTGCTTCCTGCTTTGAGTTCTCCTGTAGCCGATACAGAAAATTATCCGCACGTCGCTATCATTGGCGGCGGAATTGGTGGAGTCGCTTTGGCGGTAGCTTGTCTGCACCGCGGAATCCCTTTTACTCTTTTTGAACGCGATAACAACTTCGAAGCCCGATCTCAGGGGTATGGACTCACCCTGCAACAAGCTAGCAAAGCGATAGAAGGATTGGGTATTTTCTCCTTAGATCAGGGCGTAATTTCAACGAGACATCTCGTTCATACGACAGACGGAAAAGTAATTGGCGAATGGGGAGTCAGAAAGTGGATCCCGTCGGAGGTCAAAAACTTCACGAAACGTTCCAATATACATATCGCACGACAGGCTTTGCGACTGGCACTGCTGGAACAACTTGGCGGAAATAAAAAAATACAATGGGGACATCAGTTAGTCGATTTTAAAGAATCTGAAGGCGAAGGCGTCGATCTGAGCTTTCAGGTAAACGGAGAAATCAAGCACTTCAAAGCAGATCTTGTAGTGGGAGCCGATGGTATTCGCAGTTCGGTACGAAAGCTGCTGATTGGTGACGATGTTACCCCTTTACGTTATCTTGATTGTATTGTGATATTAGGTATTTGCCCTTTGGAAGCCCTAGAAGGTCTTGACAGTTCTTTACTGGACTCGGCTACGGTTTTTCAGACGGCCAACGGCAACGAACGTATTTATATGATGCCTTATACGGCAGACTCGGTGATGTGGCAGCTAAGTTTTCCGATGTCCGAAGAAGAAGCTAAGGCATTAAGTGCTCAGGGAGCTGAGGCTTTAAAAGAAGAAGCCTGTCGCAGAACGCAATGGCACGATCCTATTCCGCAGATTTTAGCGGCAACACAGGAAGCTCAGATTTCCGGTTATCCTGTATACGATCGCGAATTACTGCATTCCGAATTGTTGGAGAAAGGAAATCAGATAACACTAATCGGAGATGCAGCTCACCCAATGAGTCCATTTAAGGGACAAGGAGCGAATCAGGCGCTGCTGGATGCACTTTCGCTGGCCCGTGGCATCGCAAGAGGCTGCAGACCTTTATCGCAATGGAGAAAAGCCGGTATAAGGGAAAGTGTGTTAACGGAATTTGAATCGGAAATGCTAGAACGCAGTGCCGTCAAAGTCAAAGATTCAGCCGATGCCGCACAGTTCCTGCATTCCGAAGTGGTACTTCATGAAGGAGATGAACCACGTGGAAGGTGCCTGAAGTAATAAAATCCAAATTAAAAAATCCAAATTCCAAACTTCCAGGATTTTGGGTAAAATTGATTTAACCGCAAGGCACGCAAAGTTTTTTTTATTTATAGGATTCTATACAAACGCAAGGTTCGCAAAGCTGTAACACATAAAGCTTTGCGAACCTTGCGTTTGTATGCACACTAACAGGATAAAAAAACTTTGTGTGTCTTGCGGTTAGTAAATCTCGCTGTACAGTTTTATGTTGTAACAAAACAAAAAAAATAATTATTTTGTTACAATTCTTGAAACAAAAAAAAATATAAAAAAAAAATGTTACCGTTTTTGTAACAAAATAAAAATAAAATTAATTTGTTACCGTTTCTTCTTCTGCATTATAATTCATATAGGATATAGAATATTGGGTTTACTATTTCTAATGAAAAATAATTTTATATTAGCAGGAGCAAAAAAATCATTTAGGTTGCCAAAATAAAGTGATTGGAGATGCATTAAATAATTAAAGCAGTTATCTGCTAATCATGCACTATTTCTAAAGATAGATAAATGAAAGAAGATTACATCAAACGAATTAACAACATATTCCTGTTTATTGATGCGCATTTAGACCAGGAACTGAATTTGGAAACCATCGCTGCTATTGGGTTTTATTCGCCATTTCATTTGCACAGAATTTTCAAAGCCATAACCAACGAAACCCTAAACGAATACATTACACGTAAAAGAATAGAAAAAGCGGCAGCAGTACTTTTACATCAAAGAGAAGTCTCCATTTCTGAACTTTCATTACAGCATGGATTTAATAGTAATTCATCGTTTACCCGAACTTTCAAAAAATTTTACGGGCTAAGTCCAACAGAATTCAGAATAGCTAATCCTTATAAATTTAGCAAGATTGGTCAAACAGAAAGCAAGAACGGACAAGAAACCGGACTATTGGCAGCCTATATTTGCAACATTAATAATCATATCAACTGGATTAAAATGAAAGCAAAAATTGAAATCAAAGAAATGCCAAAGCTGGATGTTGCCTTTATTACGCAAATCGGGCATAAGGGAATGGAAAACACATATGCCAAACTAATAAAATGGGCAACTCCAAAAGGGCTTTTAGAAAATAAGAATTTAAAAGTAGTGACCCTTTATCATGATAGTTTTAAAATCACCGAACCTGATAAAGTCAGAATGAGTGCCTGCATTTCATTGGAAGAAAAAGTTGAAGTGAGCGGCGAAATTGGCCTTACTACAATTGAAAAAGGAAAATTTATTGTGGGCCATTTTGAGATTGGAATACATGAATTTGAAAAATCCTGGAGCGGTCTTTTTATTTGGATGAGCGAAAACGGATATAAAAAAGCAGACCGGAATCCTTATGAAATTTATTATAACAACTTTAATGAACATCCCGAAAAAATCAGCATTGTAGATTTTTGTATTCCTATTGAATAAAGTAAGATTTCTTAAAAAATGGAATGTGAAAAATTAAAGTGACAATAACTTTAGTCTTAATAATTGAGTACCTGAATATATTTTTTGATACAACTTATATTTGTTTAAATTTATAAAATGAATGACATTAAAAAAAACAGCGTTTTACTTCTTACGATCTTACTGACAATCTGCAGCAATGGCTACGGTCAATCCCTTCAAAAAATAACCAGTCTTGACAGTTTGTTTCTAAAAGCACAGCAGTCAAAAGCATTCAATGGAAACGTTTTAATTTCGCAAAACGGAAAAGTTATATATGAAAAAGCCTTTGGACAGGCAGATGCAAGTGGTATCATTCCGTTAAATAAAAAATATCGCTTTCATATCGGTTCAATTGCGAAAGAATTTAACGCTGTCGGCATTATGATGCTGAAAGAGCAGGGCAAATTGAAACTTGACGATAGTATTTCTAAATTTCTGCCGGAGTTCCCATCCTGGGCAAACAAGATTAAAATCATTCACTTGCTTCAATATACAAGCGGCCTTCCTCAAATAAAATGGAATGAAGTCAATCAAGATTCCGACAACATGGCGGAATTAAAAAAAACGGTTTCTCTTGATTTTGAGCCGGGAACCAAGTATAATTATAATAACAATAATGTATTTCTACAGAGAAGAATTATAGAAAAGATAACCGGGATGTCTTTCAATTCTTTTGTTATAAAAAAAATACTTCAGCCTGCGGGAATAAAAAACGGACTTGTCGATCCGGACGAAAAAGTGAAACTTTTTGCTAAATCATTTAATAACAAAGGGCAACAGGATCTTATAAAATATAACATTTCAGGCTGGACGGCCTTAAATTCAGAAGATTTTTATAAATGGTCTGAGGCAATTAATTCCTTTAAACTGATTAACGCTGCATCCACTCAGGAGCTTTGCAATCCGTTTTCCACCGGAAATCAGACGGGTCTTGGCGCAGGAAGTGTTCAGCAGGGAAAAGTAGTCAGCCACATACATGATGGCGCGGCTTTTAATTATCAGGCCTTACTGCTGAGTAATCCTAATTCTACAATTATCTTAATGAGCAACAACAAACAAAATAATTTAGAAGCCATTAGTGATGCTGTAAAGGCGATTCTTGAAGGCAGGTCCCACCAGCAAATTGAAGCTCCGGTAAAGAGTTAAACAGAAAAAACTAGTTGTAATACCTATAAACCAAAATAACCCCAAAACAAGATAAGGAATGGATAAGACTAATTTATTGATTATTGTAACTGTAATTTCCTTATTTATCTCCTTTTTTCTTGCCTTTTTTCTGGTAACCGTTAAAACAAAAAACAAATTAAGTAATTCAATTTTTGCTCTTTTTCTGTTAATAACTGCAGTAGATACTATTGAACCTTTATTTAATTTAATGGCTGATGGTCCTTCAAACCTGGGAATGCTGAGAAATACCTTTGCTTTTCTGCAAATTCCTGCTTTTTACCTCTATATCGTATCGGTTTGTTATTCTGATTTTAAGTTTAAACCCAAACATCTGGCGCATCTTCTCCCCTTTTTAATTGTAAATGCCGTTTTGGCAGCTCGTTTTTATGCGGTAGATCTCGCTTCTAAAATAAATTTCATCAATAATAGTCAGGATATGATCGAAATACAGTTTACTCATATTCTTTTTCATCATCAGACCGCTGTCTATATTATTGCCGTTTTTATGCTATTGAGAAAAGCGAAAAAACTCTATCTTGAAAATTATGCCGGTACAAGTGTTATTTCCTATAACTGGTTGTTTCAGTTTACGATTGTACTGACGGTTTTATATTTGATTACCCTTTTTAAAAATATTTTTAAATTTTCTGATTATCCCTATATTTCCGAATGGATAAAAATCGGACTCCTGGTATTTCAGCTGCTGATTATTTGCTGGTACTTATTTAAAGCATTAAACCATCCCGATTTATTTAGAAATATCGATTCAAAATTAAAACTGGTTTCGGATATTATTTCAGAAGAAGAAAATTCAGAATTGGCTGTAAATGAAGAAGTGCATCAGGAAGAGTTATTGAAATTAAAAATGTATATGACGGAAGAAAAACCCTTTCTGAATCCTTCCTTAACCATTCAGGATGTTTCTTTAGCTATTCAGATTCCTGTCCGGGACTTATCGATTTTAATTAATCATAAATTAGAACAGCATTTTTACGATTTTATTAATACCTATCGCATAGAAAATGCCATGGATATTTTAAGAGATAATACAAAAAGCAAGGTTACTGTTTTAGAAATTCTGTATGAAGTTGGTTTTAATTCCAAATCTTCTTTTAATACGGCTTTTAAAAAACATACGGGTCACACGCCGACTGATTACCGCAAAAGCCTGTAAAATAGTGTTTTGTAATTATTCGTACGTCTCTTTTAAATTACTCCTACCTATTTCCGGAAACAAATGCGTGCGACTGCATTTATTCGGTCGCGTAAGTTCAACTTCTCCCACATCTTTGTATCGAAATAAATTTTTAACCTAAAAAACGATACAATGAAAACTTCACTACAATTTTTAGCCGTACTCTTATCAGTAAGTACTTTTTCTTTTGGACAGGACATTACCAAAAAAATTGATTCCATCATAAAGGATAATTATCAAAAAAATCCTAACGTAGGGATCAGCGTTGGTTTTATCGATAATAATAAAGAATATTTTACTGCATATGGTAATCTGGACGCCGGAAGCCCAATTGAAATCGATAAAAATTCGATATTTGAAATTGCATCCATCACCAAAATTTTAACTTCCAATTTAATTGCGCAGGCAGCACTTGAAAATAAACTAAAACTCGAAGATTATATTGACAACTATCTTCCGAAAGCGTATGTATTACATGAAAATCTTAAAAACAAAATAAAAATTTCAGACCTCGCCTCTCATCAGTCGGGTTTGCCTGATATTGATTTTGGAAAGTTGATAGAATTAAATCCGCAACAGCCTGTAAGCAGTGTAACAGAAGAAACACTGACTACTATAATCAATACCTGTACTGAACTAAAAGATTACAGTAAATACCGTTATTCTACGATCGGCTATACGTTACTCGGGCAAATACTGGAAAAAGTGTATCACAAAAGTTACGATCAGATTATCACAGAAAAAATTATAAAACCCTTAAAGCTGACCCGTACGCTAACGAAAGATTTTAATGTAAAAAACAGAACAGTGGGCCACAATCCTGATGGCGGTATGCAGGAATTCTTCACATGGAATGTTACGGCTCCTGCGGGACTAGTAAAATCGGACGCTTCTGATATGATTACCTATTTAAAAGCAGTCTTAGATAAAAATAATACAATAGGCAAAGCTGCCCTCCTAACGGAAAAAATATTCTATAAAGATGAAAAAAGAGAGATGGGATTAGGTACCAACATTATGACAGATGAAAAAAATACCATTTATTTAAAATCAGGAGATTCTATGGGGCAATCTTCGATTATAGGTTATAACAGAGCTAAAAATTGGGGTATCATTATATTGCTCAACCAAAGAAATTCAAAGATGAGACAAAACCTGCTGAATGAAATTTATGATACCATCCTGAAATAGATAAAATACAATAGCGCAGATTTGCAATCATTTCCGCAAGAATAATGTAAAACCAAAAACCTCCATTCTAAAATGGAGGTTTTTTTTGGTTCTTATGAAACTGTTGATGCATTAAAACAAAAAGCCCCAATATTGAAAATAAACGCCTACCAGAATGAAAGAGAATAGTATGGTAGAAATAACACCAGCATTTGAAATGGACTTGATTTTAAAAGCAAAATAAAGTATAGAAAACAGCGTAAATACGATAAAAAACCATTGTACTATGAACAAATAATCAAACTGGTTGCGGATTCCAAAAGCAAGTATGTAAAAGTTATCCTGTGCGGTATTGTTGATCGCTAAAATAAATCCGATAACGGTAAAGAGTCCTAACAAAGCGGTAATTAGAATTAAAATCCTGATTCCTATATTGGGTTTGGTTCCTATTTCTTTTTTAATAAAACTGTAGATAAATCCAAAAATGGAAAGCAGTAAAATGATAAAGGCAATCAGGAATGGGGCAAAAAACAAAAGAGTAAAGCCATTGAGACTATTGGCAAAATTGGAAACCCCTCCGCTTAATTTTACATCGGTAATAAAATTCACTTTATCAACAGACTGAAAGCCGCTTACGTCCGGTTTTTTATTCGGATTGCTTACAAAATCTTCTATAATCTTCGCTCCTATTTTAGAAAAACCCGGAGCATGCCCGAAAACAGGAGCATTCACTAAAAATCCATTTTTAAATCGATTTACCGTAACTTTTCCGTTTGAAGCCGGAGTAATCGGATCAAATGCGCCCGCAAGCACCAATACCGGGGCTGTTACGGCAGAAAGATTCGACAGATCGTTGCTGTTTTTAAGAGGTATTGTGCTCCCTTGATTCCATTTGTCACAAACTAAAAAGTCTGATTTATAAAACGACAAACCGCCTTTTAATTTCTTGTATTTAGCTGCATTCGCATTAAATGCCGAAATCGAATTATTAGAAACCGTCTCCTTACAGCTCACACAATAATACTGTCCGTAGTCCAGCCCTAATGCTCCCGAAAAAGCTGCTACCAGTGCGCTTAAGGTGTTTTTATTGCCCCTGTTGAATTCGGTGATCAATAAAGGCAACAGTTCGATGAGTTTCTTTTGATACAGGGCTTGCTGGATAGAAATTTTAAAATCCTCCGCATTATAAGTGAATGTACCGGCAGGAATAATCTTCTGATCTACTTTTACGGTGATTGGATTTTTTTCTAATTTTTCCAGTGTTTCGTAATACACATTTTCTAAATACGGGTATTGTTTATTGCAATTCGGATCGTTTTTACAGGCGTTAAAAACTTTTTCCAGACTATTGACGTAATTTGTCGTATTCTGATTGTAGTAATTCGAAATATCCGAAACAGAAGAATCCAGAATTAACGACTGAATATCCTCCGGAAAATTATTGGCATAGACCTGAGCGGTATACGTTCCGTAAGAAACACCATAAGCATTCCATTTAGTGTAGCCTAACGCCTTTTTTAAAGCATTCAGATCTTTGGCTATAGACTTGCTGTTGTAGGCGTTTATATCAATATCCCTGTTTAGTAAATCTTGTTTACAAGCCGCTGCTGCAATGGTTTTTTGCTGCTCGTCCTGTGTTGCATTTTGATTTTTGGCCAGTATTTCTAAGAATTTCTTTCCTAAGTCAGGACAAAATTTAGGAAGCGAAAAACCGGTACCTCGCACATCTGCCAAAATAATTGTACTGTTACTTCTTAACGGATGCTTCAGCCAGCCCCATATTCCCTTAATTCCTCCTGCCCCTGGCCCTCCTTCAATATAAATCACGGGATTCGCGTCTGCTTTTTTGGAGGTGCTTTTTAAAACAGCCACTGCCATTTTAATTTTTTTGCCTTCGGGCTTATCCCAATTTTCCGGAACTGTTAAGTACCCCCATTCGATGTTATCCTGGTTGATAGCTTTTTGTTCGGGGAAAAAAGTGGTTGTTTTTTCGAATTTAAAAACAGCTGTCTGAGCAAACAAACAAGTTGGTAACAGACAGAGTAATAAAAATAGGCGTACTAAATTTTTCATTTTATTTTAATTAAATTATTGGCTTAGCGTATGTTTTTCAACATAATAGCATTCATAGTTGTTTTGGATGAAATCGTACACTTGTACTTTTCGTCAATTTTTATTTCTTTCAAATAGAATTTTTCTCCCTGAATCCGGGTCTGATTATCTATAATTTCAAAGGATTGCAACGGAATCGTTAACCCGTGGCCGTGTGCTTTTATAACCGCTTCCTTTTGTGTCCAATACTCAAAAAAGGCGTTTTTTTGGTCATTGGAGTTACTAATTTTATTCCATTCGTTTTTGGTCATCTGAATTTTAAAATCATCGATTGCAACGTCAGTTATAATTTCAATATCAATTCCTATTTCGGTTGCATCAGTTATCGCACAAACCACAATTTCTCCCGAATGCGAAATATTAAACTGTATGACATGATCTTCAAAATAGGGCTTGTTGTACCTTGTGTAGTGTACCTTTTTATCACGAGGGTACGACAAACCGAGCTCCTTCATCCCTTTGAATAATAATATCCGCCCTAAAAGCGATAATTGGGCATCCTGCCATCTTCTGAATCGCTTAATTTTATGTTGATATTCTTCTGAAAAATGCAGCAAATTATTTTTCAATATGCTTTCGTGGTTCTCTCCCGACAAATACGAATAATAGATGTAAATCAAAACTATAGCGGTAATTAGAAATTAAAATCAAAATCAGAGACGGTACTTTTCTCCAGTTCAGATTTAGTATGAATTGAATCTAATCTCGCCGCCGGATTTTTCAGGACTTCATTCAAAAGAATACTGTACTGAGCAGCAATGATCTGTATTGTATCCTGATCAAATAAATTACGATTATAGTCTATAATTCCTTTGAGGCTGTTCCCGCTCTCAAACAGATTAAAAACCATTGGCATTCTGCTGTAAGTAGCGTCAATTGGGTACGAATTCAGTTTTAAATCGGTTAATTCAATGTTGTTTTCAAAAGAAAACTCCGGATTCTGATACACCAGCATCAGATCAAAAACAGATTTCGGAATTTTATCAAAGGGAACATTCTGATACTCATTAATCTCTAATAAATTACGTTGCATGTTTTTCAACAGGGCGGTAAAAGTTTGTTCCTTTTCTATTTTCGTCCTTAAAACCAGTGTTTTAACGAACATTCCAATCTGATTGTTCAGTTCCGGAATAGTTCTTCCGGAGTTGGCCGTTGCGATACAGATATCGGTGTGATTTGAAAATTTAGAGATCAGCACATTTAAAGCGGCTGCCAGAACGGTATAAAAAGTAACCTGTCCGTCAAGGGCTAATTTCTTTAAGGCCAAAGTAGTATCAGGGTTGAGTTCAAACAAATATTTGCCTGCGCCCTGCTCGTTTTGCCTGTTATCAAAATCCCGGTCAAAGGAATCCTTCGGCTGGTAATTACGGAGGTACCTGGTCCAGAATGACTCATTTTTTACGGCATTATCTTCCACTGTTTTATTAAACCATTCTGAATAATCTTTAAACTGAAATTTTAAAGTTGTCTCTTTTTGTAGTGCTAAAGAATTGCTCTCCTTAAAATTTTCAATAAATTCGGTAATGAAAATTTCTAACGATAAACCATCCATTATGATGTGATGCGTACAAAAAAGCAGTATCCATTTGTTTTCTTCAACCTTGAGAAGCTGCACTCTTAACAGTACATCTTTTTCTAAATCAAATACGGTGTTATTTACTTTATTGATCATTTCCGTTACATTTTCATCGCCTGATTCGGAGACAGAAACAGCAAAGTGTACCTTTTCTGAAGGATTAATTTTCTGGTACGGAATGCCGTTTATTTCAATAAAACTGGTTCGTAAGATTTCATGTTTGTTGATGATTTTACGTATGGCAGCTGAAATTTTATCCGGATTTACGGTTCCTTCTACATGGTAAGCGGCAAACATATTGTAAGCTATTGACATATTTTCCTGTTGCGATGCCAGCCAGATATTGTATTGTGGCGGGGTTACATCATAATAACCTTTTGTTTCGGATAATGTGATACCCACGGATTGATTGGGAACGAGTTTTTGCAGATAAGTAGCCAGCAATTCAATGGTAGGATAGTCAAAAATAGTTTTCAGGGAAATATCTAATGAAAGCTGCTTCGTTACTAAGCCGATCAATTTTACTGCATTTAAAGAATGACCTCCCAATGCAAAGAAATTATCATGTACACTTATCGGTTCTTTACTATTTAATACTTCTTTCCAGTATGCAGCAAGTGTTTTTTCTAAATCTGAAACGGGAGCTTTAAAATCATCATAGTTGATCTCCTGCAGAATGGCTCTTTGCGACAAAGATTTTCGGTCTATTTTTTGGTTGGGTGTCAGCGGAAATTCATCCAGTGAAATAATTACATTGGGAATCATGTAGTACGGAAGAATCATTTTTAAGGCAGTCTTAATTTTTTCCGTATCGATTTCCTGGTTTTTTAAAATGTAAGCGACTAGAAAAGCTTCCTGCTGGTCTCCTTTTTTAGCAATAACCACCGAATTATGAACGCCTTCTATCTGATTTAACTGCGTCTCAATATCTCCAAGTTCGATTCTGTAGCCTCTAATTTTGACCTGATTGTCATTTCTGCCTAAAAACGCTATTTCTCCATTATCCTTCCATTTCCCGACATCGCCGGTTTCGTAGAGCAAACTGCTGCTGTCAAACGGATTTGCAATAAATTTTTGCCTGGTTAATTCCTCGTTTTTATAATATCCTTTCGCCAATCCGTCTCCTGCGATGTAGATGGCTCCGGGGGTTCCTACAGGCTTAGGACTTAAAAAAGAATCCAAAATATAAAACTGCGTGTTGTTTATGGGTTTTCCGATATTGGAGGCTTCTTTAAAATGGTTGATTTTTTTTATACTCGACCAAATCGTAGTTTCCGTTGGGCCATACATGTTCCAGAGTTCAAAACTATTTTCGATTAGTTTTTCTGCCAGTGCTTCGCTTAATAAATCTCCGCCACACATTACTTTTAATTGCTTGTCGCCCTGCCAGCCGGCATGAAACAGCATTTGGTAAAAACTTGGCGTAGCCTGAATGATTGTAGGCTGTACCTCCTCTATTTTTTGAAGAATCAAATTCGCATCGGCCAGAACACTCTGATTCGCAACATATAAAGTAGCTCCCGAAATTAAGGGTACGAAAAATTCTAATATTGAAATATCAAAGGAATAGGTCGTTACCGAAAAAAAGGTATCGTGTAAGGCAACACCCGGTTTTTGCTGCATACTGATTAAAAAATTAAGTAAGGACTGATGACCGATTTCAACTCCTTTTGGATTTCCTGTGGAACCCGACGTGTAGATGATATAGGCCGTATCATTAGGAGAAACTATTTTTCCGGACGTTCCGTTAAAGATATCTATCCCTTCTAAAATGCTCTCTAATGCTACTACCCGCACATCATGGGCCGTATTCAGGGCATAGTCTTTTTCATGGATCAATATTTTACTTTGGCTGTTGTCAATAATATAATTGAGCCTGTCTTCCGGAAATGTCGGGTCTAACGGGATGTAAGATCTTCCCGATTTTAATATTCCTAATAAAACTACCACCATATTGGCCGATCGCTCTAATAAAACGGCAATAGGAGATTTATCTTTTTTGCCATAGGTCGTCAGCAGATATTGGGCGATCTGGTTGGATAATTTATGAAGCTCGGAATACGAGTATGATCTGTCTTCATCTTTTACAGCTTCTTTTCCGGGAAAATTCTCTACCTGCTCACGGAATAAGTCGATTAAGGTAATCTCTTTTGGATAGTCCGTTTTTGTAGCATTGAAAGTCTCTATAACCTGGCTTCTTTCCTCTTTGGTTACATAAGTCAGTTCTTTTAACTTTTTGTCCTGATCGGCTAAAATACTTGTAAGCAGGTTTTCAAAATGATGAACGGTTTGTGTAATTCGATCTTCATTAAAATAGTTTAGATTGTAATCGAAATCAATTTTCACATCTTCCAATTCGTCAAATTCACGGATATAAATCGCCAATGCAACCCGCTCCGATTCATGAGTCAATGGAATTACGCGGGTTTGGGTGTTCTTAAAATTAGTTGCATAATTTTGCTTTTCATACGAAAGCGTAATATTAAATATTTTTTCTTTTTCAGTGAAAACCTGCAGCTCCTGGATTAGTTTTCCCAAAGGAAATCGCTGGTGACGGTAATCAGTCCGCAATTGATTTTTGATGAGGCTGATTAAATCTTCAAAAGTACTGTCGAAATCCAGTGCAATTCTCAGAGGTGCAATTCCCATAAAAAGGCCCACTGTTTTTTTGTATTTCGATTTACTTCGGTTTAAAACAGGCAAGCCAATAGCAAAATCGGTATTTTGATGTTTTCTTCCGAAATAGGCATACAAAACGGCTAAAATCAAATGAAAAGAAGAACATTTACACGCTTCCGCCAGCTGATTGATCTGATTGTACACTTCTCTTTTAATAATCAATTCCTTGCGGTGACTTTTATTGTTTGCTATTTCGTCTGATGAAAATTCTTTTTCTAACAGGGCCTCCGGCAAAGCTTTAAATTTTTCTACCCAATACTTTTTATCTTCTGAAAAAGCCGGGGAGTTCTGATACTCCAGGTCATCTTCCATAAAATCCTTATAACTAAAAGGATACGTGGTGGTAACATTCCCGAATTCCTGAATTTCATTATAATTCTGCACCAGTCTCTGAAACATTAAAGACGTGCCCCAGCCATCGGTAATGATGTGATGGTACACCGAAAACAAGTAATGAAAATCTTCTTTCACTTTGACCAGCGTAAAAACATGCAAAAGATTTTCATCAAATAAAGCAAAAGGTTTTTTGAACTCCTTTTGCATATAAAAAGCAGCTTCTTCCTCCGGATTCAAGCAATCAGAGAAATCTACCAATCCGAGTTGTGAATCATGCTCTTCTACTACTTTGATCGCTATTTCCTCCTGATTTTTTACCAGTATGCTTCTGTAGGTATCATGCTGATCAATAAGCGTGGTATAGGCTTTCTTAAAAGTCTCCGTATCGATTACTCCTTTAATTTCTATTTTGGCTCCAATATTATAGATGGGATCCTTAGGAAATAGTAATTGCTCGAAATAAACATCTTGTTGTGGAAGTGTTAGTCTCATTGAAAAGTGTGGTATTAATAGTCTGTATTATAAAATGTGATCTGTGAAATGTGATCTGGCGGCTTTTGCTGCTTTCACGTTCTAATTTTGCACTTCCTTATGCCATAAGCTTTCTGTGTGCAGGGTTTCGTCTTTTACCTGGAAATCTTTTACAATTTCTCCGTAATCAAATTTCAGGATTCGGTCTGCGTACTTAAAATAGGCGTCATCATGTGTTACGGCGATTATGGTTTTTCCTTCCTGTTTTAACTTAGGCAGTAAATTTTCGTAGAAATATTTCCTGAAATGCGGATCCTGATCGGCTGCCCATTCGTCTAAAACCAAAATAGGTTTGTCTTCCAGAAGTGCAAAAATCAACGACATTCTCTTGCCTTGTCCTTTAGAAAAAGGTCTTCTGGCAGAATGTTCTTTGTCGTCTGCAATCACTTTGTCAAGCTCCATTATGCGTAACAACTCCAGATACTCCTGGTTGTTTTCTAAAGCATACTCGTCATAATTATTAGAAAAGATATGATTGTCTGTAAAAACGGCCGATATCAGGTTTTGTGTACTTGTTTTTCCGGTGCTTTGCTGGGCTTCGTTGACTATTATTTCGCCTCCCGTAGGCTGATACAAACCGGTCAGGATGTTGATAAACGTACTTTTACCGCTGCCGTTTCCGCCAATTATAAAGATCATTTCTCCTTTTTCGATCGAAAGATTGACAGGTCCCAAAGCAAATGTTTTTTCGGAAGCCTCATTTTCATATTCAAAATGAATCTGATTGAATCGCAGGGAACTAAAAGCTTCCGGAGCTGCATTTTTAAGGGTTACGACTATCTCTGTACTGTCAAAATCCTTTAAGAATTTTTTTATTCTGTTATTGGCAACGGTTAATCGGGTGTAGACATTCTGCATGTTGATCAGGTTGTTGATAGGCCCGGAAACAAATAATAAAATAACGACATAAGAAATCACGTCTTCCCTTTTTAATAATCCAATCACTGGCAATAAAAACAGGATGGCACCAATCACCAGATAGAGCCCGTACTGACTTATTAAATTGATTGATAAGAAAACGTAGTTAATATTAAAATCCAGTGTTTTTGCATTCTCCCTGTTCGGTGACAAATGGTCCTGCATTAATTTTTCGCGTCTGTGGGTGCTGAGCTTAAAGCCTTTAAATCCTTTTATGACATCATCTACATACTTGTAATAATGTTCGTTGTACTTTCTCAGATGAGCTACTTTCTGCGACATGGTACTGATCACCAAAAAATAGGTTACGGCGATCAGGACGATTAAACCCACCACCACTAAAGCTGCGGAAACAGATAGCGTAAACAAGTAAATCATACAGAGCAATAACATTAACAGCGAATTGATCGTATGCGTCACCACTTCCGGAAAAGTCGCGAATATGCGTAAATCTTCTATTGCGGTATAAAATCGCTGTGAACCCAGTTTTTCCAGGGTAATTAACGGGGCTTTTAATATTTTATCGAATATTTTTTTTTCGTTTTCGTACAATACTTCGAAAGAGTATTTATTAATTTTTTTCTGAAAAATAATATTCAACAGATACGTGTATATGACGGTGGAAACAAAGGTAATCCCCATATAATCGGTTAAGAATTCTGTTTTTCCGGATATCACATTATTAATGATATAAACGATTCCAAAGCTCAGAATCGTGTTGGGTATTGCATAAAGCAGCAGATAAAGGACATAGGAAAATTTTAATTTAAACATAATAGTTTCTATTTGGATGGATTAAATATTTTTGAACCGAACTTGTAAAAATATGGGCCAATGCCGCAGCGTTTTTGTAAATAAAAAAGTGATTCCCATCCCATATTTCAGAGGTGAACGTATGGTTTGTGAAATTTTTCCAGTTTTCGATCTGATGACAGGTTTCTTCCCCGGCACCCATCAGGGCATGTATCGGAATGTTTAATTTCAGTCCTTTTTCAGAAAAAAAGCTTTTTTCCAGGCATTCAAAATCGGCTCTCATTATGGGCAGGAAATAATCAAATAATTCTTCGTTTTCGCTGATTCCTTCCGGGATACCGCCTAAGCTCAGCAGTTCCTTTTTAAAATTCAGATCATCTAACTGATGATGTACGATATCTTTCCTTTTTTTAATCCCCGGGCCTGCATTTCCGGAAACAATAAGGGATTGCGGACCATCGCCGGCACTTTCCATTTGGGCCGCTACCGAAAGTCCTAAAGTCGCACCCATACTATGTCCGTAGATCATATAAGGCTCGCCGTTTCTTAATGATTTAATCTGGCTGCAATAATCGGCAATGGCCTCGTCTTTATTCTTAATTAAGTTTTCTCTGTGCCTTTTCCCTCTTCCGGGTAATTCGAGGGGAATGAAATCGACATTGGTGCTCTCTTTTCTGAGAAATTCAAATGAAAAAACATTTCCTCCGGCAAAGTGTAGTAAAAAAAGCTGCATATTTTTGGGTTTTATCGGGAATGATCTGTTGCGTTTTCGGCAATTCTTTCTGCGTAATTTAATTTCCTGTTTCCAAATTTATAGGTCGCCGAGATTCTAAAAGCTCTCGGATCCTGGTAGTTCCGGAAGGTTTGCTTCACATTGTCTACGGTAGATACTTTGTATTCATTCATTGATTTTAAAATATCCGTAACATTCACTTCGATGATGAAAGCTTTTTGAAGCAATAAAAATTTCATTCCGAAATCCAGTGCGCCTTGTTTGCTGATCAGGGCTTCCTGGCTGATGTTTTTAGAACGGTACCAAAAACTCAGGTTAGCGGAAATGTTTTTCTCCGGATTGAAATACACCTGATTGTTGACCATACCATACCAGCCCCAGACATCCAGATCTTCTATACCGGGTACCAAAGATTTATTCAACTTGTAGAATCCCTGTAACTGAAAATTGGTTTCCACAGCATTGCTATATTTTAGGACTCCGTTAGCTGAAAGTTGAAAGCTGTTCAAATCCATATAACTTACTACTTTATGCTCTACGACATGGTCTGCCGTATAATTGGGCAGGGACCAGAAATTGTCTTTTGTTTTCGAATACGAAAAACCAACGTCGTATTGTGATTTAAAAGCATACACCAGATTGAAATTGCTGGTCAGGGATGGCTTTAGAAACGGATTTCCTAAATACGTCTCATACGCATTATAAATGCCCAAAGAGGGGTTTATAAACCGGTATAAAGGCCTGTTGTAAAACTGCGAAAAGGCAAAACTTAATTTGTTCTCATTATCAAAATGGTAGCTTGCACTGGCTGACGGGAACAGCTTTATATAGTTATCGTCTAGCTGTTTTTTAGAATTAACGTCAGCAACATCACCGTTTATAAAGGTGTTTTCGAGTTTAAACCCAAGCTGAAGATCCAGTTTTCCAAATTTCTTTTTGAAATCTGAAAATACAATTTGTCTGTTTTCAATATACGTACAAGTGGGTGACAACGCTAAATTCTGCACATAGTCGGCATCGTACTTCCTGAAATTCCTGATGATATAATCGGATTCAATATAAATCCATTTCCCCCCAACGGTAAGATCAAAAAACCTGGTCGGGACATGATACAAGCCATTGAGCGTGTAAATGTTCAAATCTGTGCGGCCGTCGTGATAAACGGTGTAGTTGCGATTGGGCACTGCAGCACCATTTACATCATAATCCTGACCATAGGTGTTTTGGTTGTAATCCCAGGGTCTTTGCAGCCAGTCTGCTTCTACAGTTAAAAATTCATTTTCATTAAAATCATGTCGTAACAGCGCATTCAGGGAATTTCGTTTCAGGTTCGAAATCAATTTTTTACTCCCTGTATAATAGCGGTCTAATACGTCCGGGCTGTTATAGATATCGATGTTTGTTTTAGTATCTAATATATTCTCATACGTATCATTCATGGAAGAGACATTTATTTTAGTCTTCTTTGAAATCTGATATTGAACATCGATAAAGGTCACCAGGCTATTAAAGTCGTAGTCTGTTGTTCCTGAACCAATAAATGAGGCATCAGAAAAAAAAGTACTCACATCATTTTCCCTGAAAAATTTCTCCCGCCCGTAACTCACACTCGAATTGACTTTCCATCTTCCGCGATTGTAGACCAGATTGATGCTATTGTTAAAACTGGGAAATTTATGCTGCTTGTAAACGGATTTTACGGCACCTCCAAAATATTCCCCTGAATCTTCGGTGGAATTGGGTTCTTTCAGGGAAGTGCCTGTCTGTGAAAATCCTAAAAACGGAAGGAGCAGCAAGCAAAATAATGTATATTTCATGTACAATTTGTGTTTTTATTGAGGATTCTTCAGCGCCGATTTTCAAGAGGTTAGTCTTGAAAAATGCTGGTAAGAATGTCTTCCTTTGCAATAATTTTATTTAATATTTTTTTGTTGTGCTTTAAATTGTTTCCTTCCAGCATGTTCTGGTGCGCTCCTTTTCCGGTGATATAATGAACGGTTTCAAAATTTTCTTCCCATTTTTTGTCTTCATTATTTTCGGTTTTTACTAACACTAATTCGGTCGACAATTTATTGGCGTATTTTACAGACATCAGATACTTGATATAGGCTATTCGCTTTTCTTTTGCCTGAGCCAGTATTTCCTGCATACTTTCATCAATTTCCGTCCCAAGGTCAAAAGCATCTGCAGATAGCTCTATGTTGAGTTTTTCTTCATCGAGCCTTACAGAATCAAACATGATGATTCGGGAAACTTTTCTGTTTAGCACATTTGTGAGATGATGGCCCACTTCAGAGGATAAAATTCCTCCTGCTGACCAGCCAAATAAAACGATCTCGCCATTTTCCTGAATTTCATTGATTTTATTAGCGTAATAAGCCACTGGATTCTCCTCTTTTTCAACAAAATTGAAGGATATAAATCCGGAATCCTGATTGTTATGGAATAAGTCCCTGTAAGCGCTTCCATAACCCGCGATTGGAGGAAAAGCGAAAACGGTATTTGAAGACTGACTGTTTCCATATTCATAAAAATCTTTATCCGAATCAAAAATGGTATTCAGATGGTATTTTATGATTTCAGAGATGGTATTAAAACGAAATAGCGAATCCACAGGATAATGGGTGGCAAATTCTTTATTCATTCTAATGATGGTATTGATTGCCGAAATGCTGTTTCCGCCCAATTCAAAGAAATTATCGGTAATTCCCACTTCTTCAAGACCCAGAATTTCCTGCCATATTGCGGCCATTTTCTTTTCGGTTTCATTTGCGGGTGCCACATATACTTTTCGTATAAGGTCTTCTCCACTAATGCCCGGCAGTGCTTTTCGGTCTGTTTTTCCGTTAGGCGTCAACGGTAAACTATCCAGGACTACGTAAAAGGAAGGCACCATATATTCCGGCAGTTTTCCTAAAAGGTAGTTTCTTATTGCCGCTTTGTCTATTTCGGTCTGGGCGGCATAATACGCTACCAATACCTTTTCGGCATTTACTTCTTTGACTTCCACTACAACTTGTTTGATGTCTGCTGAGTATTGTGAAAAGCGGGCTTCAATTTCCCCTAATTCAATTCTAAAGCCTCTTATTTTTACCTGATGGTCATTTCTTCCTAAAAATTCAATATTTCCATCTGGCAGCCAGCGTCCTAAATCTCCGGTGTCATACATGGTGCTGCCGGATTTAAACGGATTGGCCATAAATTTCTCTGCCGTAAGTTCCGGTTTGTTCAGATAACCTCTGGCTACTCCGGCTCCCGCTACATATATTTTGCCAAACACCCCGGTAGGTACTGCCTGCCATTTTTTATCCAGTATGTAGAGCTGTGTATTAGAAATCGGTTTTCCGATTGGTATGGACAGATAATCTTTTTGTCTGATTTTAAAATAAGTACTGTACGTCGTATCTTCCGATGGGCCATATAAATTGTATACTTCTATCTGGTCCAAAGGCAGTCTTTGTATAATGCTGTGCGAAATAGGTTCTCCGGCCATATTTAAAATGCTCACGGACTCAAAGGAAACGCCATCCTCTAAAAGCTGGTTCACGACAGACGGAACGGTATTGATTAATACATTCCGGTCTTTATCGATATGATTCTTGATTTCCAGACCATTTTTCAAGAGCTTTATTTGCTTCCCGATCGAAAGGGTATAGAATATTTCAAAAACAGATAAATCAAAACAATAAGACGTTACGGCGTATACCGTTTCAAATTTACTACTGTCAAATTGTGTATCTGACCATTGAATGAGTGCTACTGCATTTTTATGTTCAATCATAACCCCTTTCGGATTACCTGTAGTTCCGGAAGTATAAATGATATACGCTAAATCATCCGGAGTATTGGTTCTTTGAACATTTACTTTAGCATATTTTCCCTGGCTGTTATAGAATAATTCAAGTACATTTTCGTCAATGACCAGTTTACAATTACTGTCTTTTTCGATGTATTCTATTCTTTCCTGCGGATAAGATTTATCAATTGGCACATACGCAGCACCCGATTTTAGGATTCCCAGCAGGGTGACAATCATTTTCTCACTTCGGTCTAATTTAATCCCTATTAAATCATCGGTTTTTATTTGATAATTCTCTCGTAAATAACGGGCTAACTGATTGGCCTGCTCATTGATTTCTTTGTAAGTGAAACTTTTATTTTCAAAAACAACGGCACTATTTTCGGGTGTTTTCGCCACCTGATCTTCGAACAAATCGATCATGGTTTTATCCTTCGGATAAGCAGCCGAATTGTTATTATACTCCAGCAAGAGTTTCTTTTCTTCTGCAATGGTGAGATAATCCAGCTCTTCTATCGCTTGTTTAGGATTGTCAATTACTTCGTTGAATACATTTTCAAGATGACCAAATATTGATTTTATAAACACAGAGTCGTATATATCCGTATTGTAATCAATGTTCAGGATTAACTGTTCCGTTTCGACAAAAGTAAAGGTCACATCCAGCTTGGCTATTTTGTTTTCAAATTCAAAACCGGCAACTTCTATTCCTGCTAGTGCGGTGGGATTTGTCAGATTTTTTAATTGATTTTGATTTTGAAGCACCACCAGTACATCAAACAAAGCCGAACGGCTCAGGTCTCTTTTCAGGTTTAGATTTTCTACCAATTCATCAAAAGAATATTCCTGGTGCTGGTACGCATTTAAGAGCGTTTCTTTTTCTTTATTTAAAATAGCCAAAAAGTCATCCTCTTCTTCAAACTTGGTACGAATAGCCAGGGTGTTCAGGTACAATCCTAATTGATTTTCTAAATCCGGATGCTCCCTTCCTGCTATAGGTGTACCCACAATAATATCCTCCTGATTGGTGTATCGGTGCAATAAGGTTTTTATCCCGGCCATTAAGGTCATAAACAAAGTAACGTCCCGCTCTTTTGAAAAAGTTTTTAGTTTTTCTAACAACACACCGGAGAATTGATGCGACTGATTGTCCCCATTGTAGGTTTGCACCAATGGCCTTTTCTTAAAACTCGGAAGTTCTAGCACCGGTAATGGTCCTTCGAACTGGTTTAACCAAAAAGCTTTCGAATTCTGATATTTTTCCTGCTGAATCGCTTCATTAATCCATACGGCGTAATCTTTGTACTGCAGGTTTAACGGCGGTAAATCGACCGGGATTCCCTGAAGGATGGCATTGTATATTTTTACCACTTCGGAGATGATCAACTGCATCGACCATCCGTCTCCTATGATATGGTGCAGGCTGATGAAAAAGACATGTTCGTTTTCGTCTGTTTTAAGTAAGGAGGCCCTGATTAAAGGCGCCTGTTCCAGATTAAAAGCAATCGCATTTTGTTCCTGTAAATACTGCAAAACAAGCGCTTCCTTGCCTTCTTTACGGCTGAAATCTTTTTCGGTGACTTCAAAAACAATTTCGGCTGCAGGTTTTATAAACTGGCGCAGTTGTCCCTCTGCATTATTTTTGAAGCCTGTTCTTAAGATTTCATGTCTTTGTATCAATACATGAAAGGTTTCCTTAAATGTATCGGTATCCAGTTCCCCTGTTAATTTGATCGCTGCAGGCATATTATAAGCCAGCGAACCTCCCTCTAACTGGCTTAAGATCCAGAATCTGTATTGAGAAGCTGTCAGCGGATAACTCTCCCTAATATCTGCCTGAGGAATAGCTATATAATCATTTTGGTTTAAAGTCTTACTTAACGCTTCAATGGTTGGATTGGAGAAAAAATCCTTAAACGATACTGTTTTATTCAATTGTTTGTTGAGTCTGTTAATGACCTGTGCCACAATCAGACTATGTCCGCCTAACTCAAAGAAATTATCGGTAATCCCCACTTTTTCAACGGCCAGCACTTCCTGCCATATTTCGGCTATTTTTTGTTCGGTCTCATTTCGGGGCTGTACGTATTCTTTTCGAATACCATCTTCCCCGCTAATACCCGGCAGTGCTTTACGGTCTATTTTGCCGTTGGGTGTTACCGGAAAATGATCCAGATCGATATAAAACGAAGGCACCATATGTTCCGGCAGCTTCCCTAAAAGATAGTTTCTGATAGCCGCTTTATCTATTGCTGCATTGGTTAAATAGTAAGCCACCAATACTTTTTCTCCGTTTACTTCTTTGGCCTGAACGATGGCCTCGTTTAAATGAGCGGAATACTGCAAAAGGCTGGTTTCTATTTCGCCCAATTCAATTCTAAATCCTCTTATTTTTACCTGATGGTCGTTTCTGCCTGAAAATTCAATATTTCCATCCGGCAGCCAGCGCGCTACATCTCCGGTATCATACATTTTAGTACCCGAAATAAATGGGTTTTCGATGAATTTTTCTGCGGTTAGTTCCGGTTTGTTCCAATACCCGCGGGTCACCCCTGCTCCCGAAATATACACGTTCCCTAAAACACCCAAAGGCGTTGGCAGTAAGGCATTATTAAGGATATACACCTGCGTATTTGAAATCGGACGGCCAATAGAAAAGGGCTTTTCTTTGGTATACAAAAATTCTATCGAGGTCACAGTTGTTTCCGTTGGTCCATATTTATTGTAAAAATCACAAATAGTACTCCAGGATGCCGCCAGTTTTTCGGAACAAATATCACCTCCTGACAAAACTCTTCTTAAGCTGAATTTATTGGAAGGCTTCAATTTGCTTACTACGGATGGAACGGAATGGAAGTGCGTAATTTTGTTTTCCAATACAAATTGCTCCAATTCAACTTCATCTAACAATACTTTTCTTGGCAGTATGTATAAAGCTGCTCCGTTTAATAGTGCCAAAAAGGTTTGCTCGACAGAGGCATCAAAAGAAAAATTGGACAACTGGAGAATTCTCTCGGTTGCATCAATTTTAAACTCCCTGGTCTGCGAATGAATTAAGTTGATTACGTTTCTATGTTCCACCATTACCCCTTTTGGATTTCCTGTGGTTCCTGAGGTGTAGATGATATAGGCTAAATCTCCGGAGTTATTTATTTTTTCAATATTTAAGGCTGAATAGCTTTCCCTGTTTTTATAAAAGGCCTCAAAAACAGGTTCATCAATTACAATTTTGCAATTGCTGTCTTTTTCTATGTAGGCAATTCTTTCCTGAGGATAAGAAGAATCAATCGGGACGTAAGCAGCACCTGATTTTAAAATTCCTAAAATGGTGACAATTATCCTCTCGCTTCGATCCAGTTTTATTCCAACTAAATCACAGGATTCAACTGCATGGTTTTTTCTTAAGTAATGCGCCAGCTGGTTTGCTTGTTCATTAAGCGCTTGGTAAGTCAGCGCTGTTTCTTCAAAAACAACCGCGATATTGTCCGGCGTTTTTTCGAGCTGTTCTTCAAATAAATCGATAATGGTTCTATTTTCCGGGTAAGCTGCCGCCGTAGCATTAAAATCCAGAAGTAATGTTGTTTTCTCTGCAGAGGTTAAGTAATCCAGTTGATCCACGGCCTGTTCAGGATTGTTAATTCCTTCTGTAAATACATTTTCGAGATGACTGAAGATCGCATCGATTAAAAACGAATCGTATATGTCTGTATTATAATTAATGTTAAGCAACAACTGTTCAGTTTCGACAAAAATGAAAGTGATATCGAATTTGGATGTTTTATTCTCAAAATCAAAAGCATCCACTTCTAATCCTGTTAAAGCGGTGTCGTTGGCTAAATTTTTTAACTGTGCCTGATTTTGAAGCACCACCAGGATGTCAAACAAAGCCGATCGGCTTAAGTCTCTCTTCAGGTTCAGGTTGCCGACCAGTTCATCAAAGGAATAATCCTGATGCTGATAAGCGTTTAAAAGTATTTCCTTTTCTTTATTTAAAATATCCAAAAAGCGGTCACCCTGCTCAAATTTGGTTCGAATGGCCAGCGTATTCAGGAAAAGCCCCAACTGATTTTCTAAATCCGGGTGTTCCCTGCCTGCTATTGGCGTACCAATAATAAGATCATCCTGATTGCTGTAACGGTGCAGCAATGTTTTGATCCCGGTGATTAAGGTCATAAAAAGCGTTACATCATGCTCACCTGAAAACGTCTTTAGTTTTTCTAAAAGCGCAGCGGAAAACGCATACGATTTAACAGCGCCATTGTAAGTCTGAACCAAAGGTCTTTTCTTAAAACCCGGAAGTTCTATTACCGGTAATTCTCCACTGAATTGGTTCAACCAGAATTCTTTCGATTGTTGGTATTTTTCCTGTTGATTTTCTGCATTGATCCATACCGCATAATCTTTATACTGAATGTTTAAATCGGGTAAATTAGCTGAATTCCCCTGAACGATAGCATTGTATGTTTTTACAATTTCGGAAATGATTAATTGCATCGACCATCCGTCACCAATAATATGATGCATACACAAAGAAAAAATATGCTCGTTTTCCTGTAATTTGATCAAAGAAGCTCTTATTAAAGGTGCTTCTTCGAGATTAAAAGCAATCGAATTCTGCTCCTCTAAATATTGCAAAACAAGGTCCTCCTGCTCTTTATGGTTGCTGAAATCCTGCTCTGTTACTTCAAAGTTAATTTCATTTACAGGCGTAATATATTGCTGTATCTCTCCTTGTGAATTATTTTTAAAGCTTGTTCTTAATATTTCATAGCGCTCAATGAGCAAACTAAAAGTTTCTTTGAAGGTATCGGTATCCAAATCCCCGGTTAATTTAATCGCAGAGGGCATATTGTAAGCCAGAGAACCTCCTTCGAGCTGACTCAGAATCCAAAATCTGTTCTGAGAAGCCGTTAAAGGATAACTTTCCCTGATTCCTGCCGGAGGAATGGCTTCATACTCATTTTGGTTCAGCGTTTTACTCAGCGCCTCAATGGTCGGATTAGAGAAAAAATCCTTAAACGAAACGGTTTTGTTCAATTGTTTGTTTAATCTGTTGATTACCTGGGCTACAATAAGGCTGTGTCCGCCCATTTCAAAGAAGTTATCGGTAATCCCTACTTTTTCAAGACCGAGCACTTCCTGCCAGATTTCGACCATTTTTTGTTCGGTTTCATTTCGGGGCTGTACATACTCTCTTCGAATACTGTCTTCTCCGTTAATGCCCGGTAACGCATTACGGTCGGTTTTACCATTTGAGGTCAGTGGTATCGCCTCCAAAAGCACAAAAAAGGCGGGAATCATGTATTCGGGCAGCTTCGTCTGAAGGTAATTTCTAATTTCAATCTTGTCTATTTCAATATTAGAAACATAATAGGCCACGAGAACTTTTTCTTCCTTTACCTCTTTCACCTGAACAACGACTTGCTTTAAATCGGCTGAAAACTGCAAAAGGCTGGTTTCTATTTCTCCCAGTTCTATTCTGTAGCCTCTTATTTTTACCTGATGGTCGTTTCTACCCAGAAATTCAATCGTACCATCCGGAAGCCAGCGGCCTAAATCTCCGGTATCGTACATTCTGGCGTCGGAAATAAACGGATTGGCTATAAATTTTTCGGAGGTCAGTTCGGGCTGGTTTAAATAGCCTCTGGAAACGCCATCTCCGGATAAATACAATTTACCGCCTACTCCAATTGCAACGGGCTGTAAATTTTGATCGAGTACATACGCCTGGCTGTTTGGAATCGGTTTACCAATCGGAATCGTGATGTACTTTTCGTTCTGAATATCAAAAGTTACCGAAAAAGTAGTGTTTTCGGTAGGTCCGTAACCATTTACAATTTTTATGGACGGATTACTTTCGAAAACTTTTTGGGTATGTTTAGGTGATACTACATCTCCTCCAACAATGAGTTGACGGATGCTTTCGAAAAAACTAATGTTGTTTTCAACCACGCTGTTAAACCACGAAGCCGTCATCCAGAGACTATTGACCGCATTGGTTTTAACGATATTTTCTAAGGTCGATAAATCCAGTAAATCGTCCTGAGTGGTTAGGACTAATGTTCCTCCGTTTAATAAAGTTCCGAAAAACTCTATCGTTGTGGCATCAAAAGAGATGGAGCCTGTACTTAAAAGGACAGTATCCGAATACAATGGAAAATAAGTACAAGGCTTAACCAGTCTTACGACATTGCGATGCTCCACCATTACTCCTTTTGGATTTCCGGTTGAGCCGGAAGTGTAAATGATATATGCTAAATGAGACGGGGTATTTACAGTATCCGGATTTTCAGGTTTATATCGGAATCGCTGGAAATTAAACATCATGAGTTCATCCTCATCAATAATAGCTTTGCAATTGGTATCTTCTTCGATGTATGCTATTCTTTCCTGTGGATAATCGGAATCAATAGGCACATAAGCGGCTCCTGATTTCAGTACTCCTAAAATAGCGATAATTAACTGTTCGCTTCGGCTTAATTTTATGCCTACCAGATTATCCGGCTGGATATCATAACGCTCTCTCAGATAACTGGCAAATTGATTTACTTTTTCGTTCAGTTCCTTATAGGTCAATTGCAAGTCCTCAAAAACAATGGCAATAGCGTCCGGTGTTTCGGCGGCCTGTTCTTCAAAGAGTTGTACAATCGTTTTATCTTTAGGATACGGTACTGAGGTATCATTAAAATCAACTACTAACTGCTTTATTTCGTTTGGTGACAAGTAGTTGATACGTGAAACCGGAAGATTCGGTGCTGCAATAACGCCTTGTAATAAAGTGCCGAAATGTTCTGTTATTTTTTCTACAAATGCTTCAGTGTAAATATCGGTATTGAATGTTAGGTTGAAATTTAATTCATTGCCAAACTCATCAAATGTAAATTCCAGGTCGTATTTAATAAGCAGGTTTTGTTTATTCTGATATTGTTGGATCGTGATGCCGTCCAGTTGTTGTGTGCTGTCGAAGCTGTCCATGTTCTGCAAGATCAGCATCACATCAAATAACGGACTGCGGCTAACCTCTCTTTTTAGGTTTAAGTTTTCAATTAATTCATCAAACGGATACAGTTGATGCTCATAGGCTTCGAGTGTTTTATTTTTAACATTTGCCAATAATTCAATAAAGCTGTCCTGCCCGTCAAACTGAGTTCGAAGTGCTAAGGTGTTTAAGTAAAGCCCTGTTTGATTTTGCAAATCAGAATGGGGTCTTCCGGCAATCGGGGTACCAATTATAATGTCATTTTGATTGGTATATCTGTAAAATAAAACGTTCAGCAAACTTGTTAATCCCATGAATAAAGTGGCGTCCTGAGATTGACATAAATTGGAGAAGGCTTTTAAAATTTCACTGTTGAAACTTCTTTTTACGATGCCCCCGTTGAATGTTTTTGTTAATGGTCTTGTTTTATAGATCGGTAAATCCAGTATCGGAATAGTATCCTGAAATTGTTTCAACCAGTATTCCTTATGTGTTGTATTGCCGTCTCTTAACTGGTTTTGCTGCCAGGCTGCGTAATCTTTATATTGAATTTGTAAAGGGGCCAACGGATTAGATATATTCTTTGTAAAAGCATGATATAAAACAAACAACTCGTTAATCATAAGTTGTATCGACCAGCCATCACTAATGATATGATGAAGTACCAGTACAAAAACAAACGTATCATTTGACGTTTTGATCAGTTTTGCGCGAACTAAACAATCTTTGGCTAAATCAAATGAAAATTTTAATTCCTGCTCAATAAGAACATCTATTTTTTGGTTCGAATTAGATACGTTTTCTGTTCGAAACTTAAAATCAAGATCTTTAACGGCTACAATCTTTTGTCTTACTTCGGCATTGGCTGTTTCAACAAAAACTGTTCTTAAAGATTCATGGCGTTCCAGCAGCGCCTCAAATGCTTTTTGAAGTGCCACTATATCTAAGTTTCCTTTTAATTCAAAGATACTCGGAATGTTATATACGGTATTTTGTTCTTCTAACTGACACAGCAGCCACAAGCTTTTTTGCGATGATGAGACGATATACGTTTCCTCCTGCTCCACATTGGGGATATCACTATGGGTATCACCTGCGTTTTGTGACAGTTTGATAAAATCAATTATTTTTTGCTTGTGTACTCTAATTTCATCTAATAACTCATTTGTGAGCACTCCTTTTGGAGCATTAATATCCAGTTTATCTCCCGATAAATTAAGTTTTATATTGGAGGCCCTTAATTTTTTGAGTAATGTTTGCATCGCTTTATCTTATTATATACTTGTCTGTACTGATTCCCTGATTTGTTTCCTTTCACCAATTACGCCGGATTTGAAATAAAAACCGGTGTTAATCCGTGTGCATTTCCTTTTTAAACCAAACTGTAGTTTTCTGTTTTTTTCTTATTGTACAGGATCTCTTTTTCCCCAAATAACCTTTCTGTAATTATTTCCCTCGAACTGCATTCGGCAATAAGACGATTGGACTGTATAATAGGATTGGATTCATCGGTGTACTTGATACTGCTGATAAATTCACACCACGGCTCCTGCCCCATAGCGTACACATACACTTCCAGCGGATTAAAAACATCTACCAGGTGCATTCCCCTTTCAAAATCAGATCCGGCCAGTCTTCTGGACTGATCGTGTTCTTTAGACAATTCGTTTACCACCAGTGGCCCGTACAACCATGTCAATGGAGCTCCGTCACATTCCATTCCCAGGAAAATAACATCTACATCGCCAATGACACTTTGCGTATGCTCGTATAATTTCTTTTCTAAAATCCTCGAATCTGCTGCAAACAGCAATGAGAATTCAGCGATTTCAACATGATAGCAGATTTTGGCCTTGATGTCCAGGTCACTGTGCTCTCCTGTAAAAGGAACACCAGTAATCTTGCAATCTGAAAAGTTCACCGTAGCAAATTCTTCGATTTCAATAATATTGTCAAAACCTATATTATTGAACATTAGTTTTAAAGAAGGATCCTGAAGGTGTCCTCCTCCGGAACGCGGTACTATAATATTTTTGATTTTATGTCTCAGCGGCAACAGCGTTTCCAGTAAAATATGGTCCTGATGATTGTGGGTAATCAAAACATAATCGATTTTTTCAGGCAGTTCGTAATCCGAAAAATGCTCTACACTCGATTGGTAACCGTAATAACTGATTAAGGGATCTACCAATATGCTTACGTCTTTGGTCTCGATTAGAATACAGGCATGCCCAAAGTATCTCATTCTAATTTTATCGCCTTCGTACCTGACATACGGCACTGATGGCGTATCCGTAAAAAACGATTCGAATAACGCACTCTCCGTTTCATTTAAATCGCCCAATAATTCCTTTATTTCACTGTAAGGACGCGGCGTTCTTTTCATTTTACTCAACTCGTCTATAAATTTGTGTTCAAATGGCATATCCAGATGCAATACGTCTTTCTCATCCAGTCTCGGGGTACTTAAACAAAAAGGGCGTGAATCATTATTGGTCACCCACAAAGCCAGACTTTGGTTGTTTTTATTGTAAAATTTACTTTTGTATAAAAGCTGCTCGTAAAATCTAAAAGAAGGATTGCCGTTCAGATCGTATATTAATTCTACATAACCTTTTAAAATATCCGGTACATTTTTATACAAACCCTCCAAGGATTGTCCTTTGGCTTCTTTGTTTAACATTAAAACCAATTTTCGAATCGCCATTGAAAGACTGATCAGCTCTTTTTGATTGGTAAAGGTTGATTCCAGCAATTTTCTTACATCCTCAGAACGATCTCCATTATAATCCATAAATGGGCCGCCCAGCATTTTCGGGTCTTTAACGGCATCATCATGTACCACAGGCGATTCCAGGTAAGAATTCATTATTTCGATATGCCTTTTGGTTACATTCATAGCTGCCGTTCCGGGCGATATCAGATGCGACCAGGCATACCATCTTTCTATTAAAGGCTCAATCACTACGTTCGGTTTTAAATAAACTAATCCTTCCATTTAAAAATATTTTTATAATTGTGTATTATACTAACTGATTTCTTATTTCTCTACTATTTCTTAATTACCGACTCTTTTTCTTTCTTCTTCATTACCGGTATTTCTGTTGGTAACTTTTGCTTTTTTGCTTCCAAGCCTGTAATTAAGATATACTTGTACATACCTGCTGTCATTATAAAGACGGTACTCCTGGTAAACTCCGTTGACGGTCGGGTTAAAATTTATTTTTTCCGTCCTGAAAATATCATTGGCTTTCAGTGATATTCTTAGATTGTCATTAAACAAATATTGAAGCGTTACTGCAGTGGAACTGGATGCGTCTAACTTTACAAATCCTTCTGTTCTTGGAAAAGAATACCAGTAATTAAGGTTCAAAAGGACTGTTTTTTTATCATTTAGGACGAAATCATTATTCGTAGCCAGTTTCAGATTAAAACCTTCTACCCCTCTTGTCGATTCAATTAAAGATTTTGATTTGGTATAATTAAAATCAGCCGTATTGTTACTCGTCCACCCTTTCAATTTATTGAAGACATAGATTTCCGAAATCCCGTATCGCTCCATATTAAAGATATTCTGGGTAATTATCCGAACAACATTGGTGTCAGGATCAGGTGTGGAGATTTGCATAAACACATTTTTATCATGACTGTAATACAGTTTGCTTTCCAGCTTTTTATACGAATAAATAAATTCGAAATTATCGATAAAGGCAGGCTGCAGTAAAGGATTCCCCTGAATACTCTGAAACGGATTGATATAGGCAATGTTCGGATTTAACTGGGCAAAAGTAGGACGGTCTATTCTTCGGCTATAACTTAATCGGTATACAGAACCCTGCTGAGGGGCGTAGGAAATATTAACGGAAGGAAACAGCTTGGTGTAATTCTTATTTACCGATTGATCTAAGGCTACATCGTACGATTTTGCCTGTGTATTTTCGACTCTCAGGCCAACCTGGGATTCCAGATTGTTACTGAACTTTTTGTTTCCCGAAACATATACGGCCTGTACATTTTCTTTATAACTGAATTCAAAGTCTTCCAGCGGTAAATCGGTTACAGGCTGATCTGTAAAATCACTATTGAATGTTGAAATTAAATTTTTGGTATCTGAAAAGGAAACCTTTCCCCCAAAACCAAGATTCATCCATTCTAAAGGGGTTTCAAAATCAATTTTAGCAGAGAAATTGCTTATATTTTGATTGTTATTATTAATTCCCGTAAAAAACTGTTCTTTAGGCGGATTATATTCTTCCGAAGTCCCGTTATAGGGCCTGGAATCATCGCTTTTGTATTTGAAATAATCCAAATTCACGAACATTTTTCCGCCTGTCGGATTGAGTTTATATTCATTAAACAGATTGAAAGAATGCAGCGTTGGCCTTAAAAAAGCGTATCCGACAGAGGTAATATTTTTGTTGATTTCATTGGTGTCATTATCATAAATCAGCAGACTTCTTGTGGCATCGGTGTCTGTTTTATTGATGTTCGTCAGATATTGGAAACCAACAACCCATTTGGGTGTCGCGATGTATTGCATACTCAAAATTCCATTCAGCATTTTATAGTTTTTCTGGAGCGGGTAATTTAGAGCCCACAATTCGTCAGTAAAGTGAACACGGCTTTCCTGTTCCAGATAGATACCACCACTTCTGTAATTCAGTGAAGCAGACATACTTAACTTATTTTGATTGTATATAAAATTACTGGTGTTTGATCCTTCGCCATCGTGGTGCCTTTGTAAGTAACCAGTTCCCAGAGAGAGGTTCCAGGAATCTTTTTTGGCCTTTTTTAACCTGATATTTACCAGTCCACTGTTTCCCAAAGCCTCATATTTAGCCGGCGGTGTCGTAATTACCTCGATACTTTTGATGTTTTCGGCAGGAATTGATTTTAATAAATTAGTCAGTTCTTCCTGTCCAAGTTCAATCATTTTGTCGTCGAGCAAAACTCTTACGGTACTTTTACCTACTATGTTTATCGTCTCGTTCTGAATCTGTATTCCGGGTGTGATTTTTAAGGCGTCCATCGCATCGCCGCCCGCTGTACTGATGGTGTTTTCGATGTTAAAAACCAGCCGGTCGACTTTGCGCTCTACGATTTCTTTCTTTTGAGTAATGACCACTGCCGCTAATTCCTGTGCGGGATTTGTGATGATATCTCCTAAATCCAGATCTGAAGTCAATTCGATCTGTTTGCTATACAAAACAGAATTGAACTGACTGATTTGCAATTTGTACGAGCCCGGCTTATATTCTATTATAAACTCCCCTTTTTCATTGGTTACCTGATCTTTTACAGGAACAGGGCCGTTTCCAAAAAGGATAACTTCAGCAAACGCAACTGGACTATTTTCTGGGGTAACCACTTTTCCGGTTATTTTGACTTGTGCTGTTAATACGTTACTTAAAATAAATGCAATAAATAATAACCGATTCATTAGTGATTTTGTTTTATTAATATTTCAATTTTGGCCCGTGCGGGTTTCGATTTTATAAATTAGATAGTGAAATTTTCAGATTCTTCAATTGAAATATTTTCTTCCTTCTTCGTGCTGTACAATAGGGTATTTTCTAAAAGCAATGCTAATTCCTCCAGTATGATATTATCAAACAAATCGATGATCGATAACTTGACATTAAACTGTTTATGAATGATACTAATCAGTTTTGTAGCGTTCAGGCTATGCCCTCCCAGCTCAAAAAAACTGTCCGTAACACCTACTTTCTCCACTCCGAGAATTTCCTGCCATATTTCGGCTATTTTCTGTTCAATTTCATTTCTTGGCTCTACGTATGCTTTCCTGATAATATCTTCTTCACTGATACCTCGCAATGCAGTACGATCGACTTTTCCATTGGCAGTTAAGGGCAAATGTTCCAGCACTACCAAAAAGGAAGGAACCATATATTCCGGCAGTTTAGTGTGGAGATAGCGTCGAATTTCGGCTTTGTCTAATTCGGTGTCCGAAACATAATAAGCCACTAATGTTTTATCTCCGTTTACCTGTTGCGGCTGTACCACAACTTGTCGTAAATCTTCGGAAAATTGCGAAAGGGCATTTTCTATTTCTCCTAATTCAATTCTGAAACCTCTTATTTTTACCTGATCGTCTTTTCGTCCTAAAAATTCAATAGTACCATCCGGCAGCCATCGTCCTAAATCTCCTGTATCGTACATTTTTGTGTTGGATACGAATGGATTTTCAATGAATTTTTCGGCTGTCAGCTCCGGTTTGTTCAGATAACCGCGTGTAACCCCGGCACCGGAAATATATATTTTACCCAAAACACCCAGCTGAGTTGGAAAAAGGTTATTATCCAGAATGTAGACCTGTGTATTTGCAATTGGACTACCGATACAAAAAGTGCTTTTCTTATCATAAAGAAGCTCAATAGAAGTAACTGTAGTTTCGGTTGGGCCGTATTCGTTATAGAAATCACAAACCGTACTCCAGGATTCCGCCAGTTTTTCGGAACAGCTGTCGCCTCCGGCAATCACTCTTTTTAAGCTAAAACGACTGCGGGGTGTTATTTTTTCTAAAACGGATGGCACTGCATGAAGGTGTGTGATTTCATTTTTGGCAATAAATTCTTCAAAAATCTCTGCTTCCAGTAAGGCTGCCCTCGAAATAAGGTACAAACCTGCCCCATTGCAAAGTGCCAGGAAAATTTGCTCTACAGACGCATCAAAAGTGTAGTTTGAAAGCTGAAGAATTTTTTCGTTTTCGTCTATTTTAAATTGTTTGGTCTGCGAAAGTATCAGGTTGACTACATTGGTATGTTCTACCATCACTCCTTTCGGATTACCTGTGGTTCCGGAAGTATAAATGATATAGGCCAGATCTGTTGGACTATTTATTTTTTCAATATTCCCGACACTGTATACGTCCTGATTTTTATAAAATAACGTCAGTACATTTTCATCAATTATGATTTTGCAATTGCTGTCATTCCCGATATAGTCTATTCTTTCCTGCGGATAGGCAGGGTCGATAGGCACATAGGCGGCACCGGATTTTAGTATTCCCAAAACAGCCAGAATCATTTTTTCGCTTCTTTCGAGTTTGATTCCGATCAGATCATCCGGTTTAATTTGGAAAAGCGCTCTTAAATAACGGCCTAACTGATTGGCTTCGGCATTGAGTTCCCGGTACGATAATTCTTTATCTTCAAAAATAACCGCTATATTGTCCGGCGTTTTTTCAACCTGTTCTTCGAATAGCTCTATAAGGGTTTTATCCTCCGGGAAATCAGATTTGGTATCGTTAAATCGATATACGATATTCTCAAACTGATTTTCGTTTAAAATAGAAAACTGAGAGATTTTTTTCTCCGGAACAGCTACAAATTGTTCCAGAAGATGGAAAAAAGTGTCCATCATGGCCTGAATAAACTCCTGGCTAAATACACCTGCCTTGTATTCCAATTCGAGTTCAATAGCATCTAAAACATCAAAAAACGTAAAAGACAAATTGAATCTTGAAAAGGTCGATATTGGATTGATTTCTTCTTCAATTTCAAATGGAAGATCGCTTTTGCTCACCATTCCTGCCCTGTTGTTCTGATTTTGCAATACCACCATGACATCAAAAAAGGACTTTTTGTTCGCAATTTTCAAATCATTTAATATCAAATCATAAGGGTAAGTCTGATACTCTAAGGCTTTCATGATCGTATTCATTTCATCGGCAACAGCATCAGCAAAGCTTTTATCCCCGTCAATTTCGGTGTAAACGGGCAGTGTATTGATAAACATACCAATAGTGGATTCAAACTCTTTTTTAACCCTTCCGGACACGGCCGTACCAATGACAAAGTTTTCCTGAGCCAGTCGGTACAATGAGATTCTTACGGACGAAATTAAAAGGCTGAATAATGTTACCCTGTTTTTAGTCGTATAATCCACTAATTTGTCTTTCAGTTTTTTATCGATACTGAAATGGAATCGGGCGCCTTCCAGGCTTCCTGTATCCGGATTTCCTAATTTTAAATTTGAATTAATATTTCCCAGTTTTTCTCTCCAATAGTCAGAGTAAGCTGCTGTTTTTTCAATATGTAAATTCCCTTTCAGCCAGATCAGATAGTCAAAATAATCGTTTTTACTGGCTGCAGGAACATATGCTTTGCTGATAATTTGTTTGTAAACAGCCACAAAATCTTTTATGAAAATTCCGGTAGACCAGCCATCAAAAATAATGTGGTGAAAAACAAATATAAATTGGTACTTGTTTTCATCCGTCTGAAGGACAGCTGCCTGAAACAGTGGGCCCTGCTCTAAATCAAAATTAAAATTTTGGATTTCTTTCTTCTTCTGCTCCAGCATCAAAGAATCGGTGTTGGAATAAAAAGTAAAAAAGTGATCGATCGCTATATTTTCAATTGCCTTTATTCTCTGCTGGATTGTTCCGTCTTCATCCGTAAAGAAAGTAGACCGCAGGCAGGCATGCATCCTGATTAGCTCCTGTAGTGTTTCCTTAAAAACTTCAATATTTAGATTCCCTTTGGCATTATAGGTTAGCGTAATATTATAAATAGATTGCATCGACGTATCTAGTAGAGATTCAATCCACATTCTTTGCTGGGAATTTGAAGCTTCAAGGGTTTCAAAAATCAATTGGTCAGTCAGAGGAAGCGCTATAAAACTATTTTTGTTCTTGGCTTCAACTGCTTCTTTTATAAGAGTGACAATTTCACTGATCTCGTAGCATTCAAACAAAGCATCGAAATTTATCGTGATAGCAAACAGCTCATTAATCCTGTTTATAAACTGAACGCCTACAATTGAATTACCGCCTAATTCAAAAAAATCATCCGTAAGAGTTAAGGTGTCATTTTTTAGGATTTCTTTCAGAATACCCACAACGGTTTCCTCTTCGCTCAGATTTTCAATAACAAGTTTTGGTTTTTCAGCCTCTGGTTTTTGGTTGGACTGATTAAAAAATAAAGGGTTTTTATGCTCATTCCAACAGGATGTTTTTTCAAATGGATAGGTTGGTGCGGTAACTTTTTTGTAATTTTCCTTACTGTAAAAAGCTTTCCAGTCAAACTCCAGTCCCTTATTATAGAAAGTGCTCCACAACAAATTCCAATTATTGTCGCCCATGATTTGTAATACATCTATGCCGGGAATTTGTTCTTCTTTTAAGGATTCGAAAATACCGGGCATGGAATGGCTGTTGTTACCCACCACTACCAATAAGATGTTATTATCGTTACAGTTTTTGGCTAGTGCTTTTAATTTCGCTAAGTCTAAAACGAACTCTTTATCAAATGTTAAACCTTTAGAAATGCTATTTTTACCTTCAATTATTTCTTTTGAAGCTTTAGCTATATCACCATTACAGATCAGCTGATTTACGTTAAATCCTTTAGCCGACAAGTATTTGAATAAGGCCACCTGAACGGCTACCGTTTTTGAAACAGCAGGCTCTGTTTCATCGCTCGCTATCTCTTTTTGCAGATTGAGGAAAACATCTTTAAACTGATCGCATTTTAAAAAACTTTCTACATGCTGCACTTCATCAGAAAGATATAGCAAAGCGATTTTGGTATACTTTGCCGTATTACTTTCGTCATTGTCTTTTTGGGCTAAAAGCGATTCTTTTATAGCAGCAACCGTATTCCCTGATACGGCTAATCTGTATTTATAGTCTTTTCTGCCGGTATTTAAGGTATAGGCTAAATCTGCTATTGAAGTACTTTCCGAAATAAAATTATAAATCGAGTCTGTATATTCTTTTAAAGCATTTTTGCTTTTTGCCGCTACTTTAAACCAGTTATTGGTACCGGTATTTAAGACTTTTTCTTCCGTTGCTGTATATTCTTCCAGAATGATGTGGGCGTTGGTACCGCTCAGACCAAATGAACTCACTCCTGCTCTTCTAATTTCATTGGTAACCCATTCAGCGCCTTCTTTTTGCAAAAGAATATTTGGATCTTCTTCTATAAATTTATTTACGGTATTAAAATTGGCCAGCGGAAAAAATTCTTTTTCCCTTAGTACAAGCGCTGCTTTTATGAATCCAAACAATCCCGACATATTATCCAGATGTCCAATATTGGGTTTTAAAGTCCCTAAACGAACCGAAAAGGGTTCATTAGTAGACGAAAAAGCATCTTTTATTCCTTTATACTCTATAGGATCTCCCAATTTAGTTCCTGTTCCGTGTGTTTCTATATAGCCTACGCTGGTTACAGCAATATTGGCATTTTTACAGGCACTTAAAATTACATTCTTTTGTGCCACGGGACTTGGAGCCGTTATACTATTCGAACTGCTTCCGTCATTATTAATAGCAGATCCTTTTATAACCGATAAAATAGTGTCATGATCTCTTATGGCATGATCCAGTCTTTTCAGAATAACAACCGCCACGCCTTCTCCTCCTGCTGTTCCGGAGGCTTCTTCATCAAAAGCCCTGCACATTCCATCGGTAGACATGATGGCATCTTTTTCGAAACTATCCGCTTCATTAAACAGATATAACAAACGGGAACCTGCTACAATCCCTAAATCAATTTCTCCTCTTCGTATGTTTTGCACGGCTTCATGCACCGCGACCAAAGACGACGAACAGGCGGTGTCGATATTCATTACCGGTCCTCTGATATTGAGAATATTCGCTACACGCCCACCTCCTATTGACGCTAATCCGCCTATAAAATCCAATCCTTTATTTTCAGATTGGTACAATAAATTATAAAGTCCGGTTTGAGTCGTCGTAAACAATCCTGTATTTTGTGATGCGATATAGTCTAAATCATAACCGCTATTTTCGATAGCATTACAGACACCCTGCAGGATCATTCTGTGCCCCGGGTCTATGGTATTGGCTTCCCCCTTTGACAAATTAAAAAATTCATGGTCAAAGAAATCAACCCTGTCGAGATAGCCATACGGATGGTACTTCTCTTTTTTATCTATTTTCGAATGTAAAATTCTTTCTTCCGCAGGTTGTTTTACACAAATACTATTATTTCTTATAACGGCTGCAAACTGTTGCAGCGTTGTTATATCAGCATATTTTATACTAACTCCAATTAATGCAATATCCATAATCGTTTTGTTTTATATTTCAAAAAATTTCATCTCGTCTTTCTCTTCTAAGTCGGTTTCGGCTGAATCTTTATTGATGAAGACTGCGATGTCTTTAATCGAATTAAATTCAAATAAATCCGAAATCACCATTGTATTGGGCCACAACAATTCAATCATTTTTTGCAATTTGATCAGCTGAAAAGAAGTACCTCCCAATTCGAAAAAATTATCGGTAATTCCCACCTGATCGATGCCCAGAATGTCCTGCCAGATGATGGCCAGTTTTTCTTCTGTCTGATTTCGGGGTGCTGCGTATTCGCCTCGAATAAGGTCATCGCCTGCTATACCCGGTAAAGCTTTCCTGTCGACTTTCCCGCTGGAAGTCATCGGTAACGTTTCCAGCACTACATAAAATCCCGGTACCATATATTCCGGAAGTTTTCCCTGCAAATAGATACGGATGGCTGATTTGTCTATTTCGATTCCTCTTTCTAAAAGATAATAGGCAACCAAAACTTTTTCTCCGTTTAATTCTTTGGGAGTGGCTACTACCTGCTGGATTCCGCCATAGGCCATAATTGCATTTTCGACTTCGCCCAGTTCAATTCTGTTCCCTCTTATTTTAACCTGATTGTCAATTCTTCCCCTATAATGGATAGAACCGTCGGGTTTCCATTGGGCAATGTCACCGGTGCGATATACCTGATAGCCTGCTCTGAACGGATCGGCTATAAAACGGTCTTGTGTCAGTTCCGGAAGGTTCAGATACCCTCTGGCCACCTGTATTCCGGAGATTAATAACTCACCCGGCACACCAAATGGCTGGAGCCCGAGCGAATTATTAACGATATAGATACTGGTGTTCGCTATGGGTTTACCAATGCTTACCCCTTCTTTTAGTACATCAATTTCGCTTAAGTTGATGGCTGTTACATCAATCGCGGCTTCTGTTGGGCCATAAAGATTGTGCAACTGTGTGTTTACGAATTTTTCCTTGCATTCCTGTGCCATAAGGGCTGGAAGCTCTTCCCCACTGCACACAATATGTGAAAGGGAATTGCCTTTTTCGCTGTCTGCATCCAACAGGAAGACACCCAGCATCGAAGGCACAAAATGCACAATCGAAACTTGTTTTTTACTGATGATATCCTGTAAATAGGCCACATCTTTATGTCCTTCGGGTTTGGCAATAACAAGGGAACTTCCGGTAAGGAAAGGAAGGATCAGCTCCCAAACGGAAACATCAAATGTATAGGGCGTTTTTTGAAGAAAAACTTCTTTTTCTTCCACTGCCAGATAGTCTTTCATCCATAACAGGCGATTGTACAGGCCTGCATGGTGATTTAATACGCCTTTTGGATTTCCCGTAGATCCCGAGGTGTAAATACAGTACGCCAGATGATTGACTAAATCGCCACGTTCCTGTGTTTTTGTGCTGTAGGAATCCTGAACGGATCTGAATTTTTCAAATTCAGCCTCATCAATACTCAGTTTCAGTTTGGCATCGCTTGTGATAAAATCCACTCTTTCCTGCGGATAATGTACATCCATCGGAACATAAGCACCTCCGGCTTTTAATATTCCGAAAATAGAAAGGATCATTCGCTCACTTCTGTCCAGGATGATTCCCACTAAATCATCGGCTTCAATGGCATAATTTTGAGTCAGATAAGCGGCTAATTGACTGGATTGCCCGTCTAATTCTTTATAGGTCAATTGCATATCCTCAAATACAATTGCAATGTTATTCGGGGTTTTCGCAACTTGCGCTTCGAATACATCCAGTACTGTTTTACCGGCTGGATATTCGATAGCTGTATTGTTCAGATCGTAAAGCAAATTTTGCTTCTCCGCACTTGTCAAAACAGCTTCATTTTTTAAAACAGCATCGCCGGAATTTACTAATGTGGATAGAAAATTAAGATAGTACTGTTGCAGTTGCTCTATCGTCAATCCGTATTTTAAAGTTCTTTGCTGATTCCAGGACGCTTTTATACCATTTGCAATGGGACGAATATTTAAATCCAGGAACGTATTGGTCGCTTCAAAATTGAGTTCTGCAAATTTAAATTCGGTTACTTTTTCATCCTCCTGTACCTGAAGATCATTATAAATATGAAAATCGATATAATTAAAATGCGTATCAAAAAATGGATTCTCTCCTTTTTTGTTTAAAGAGAAACGGGTTTGCAATTCATTCAGGCTGATTCTTTCAAACTGTTTTTGAATAATCAGCAATTGATTGATTTTTTCTACAAATGATATTGCACTTCCGGCGGTTTCCTTAATTCTAAAAGGGGTTGTATTCAGGAAACAACCTAGTATTTTATCTGCATCTTCCAGCAAAGGCCTGCCGCTGGTTACCATTCCTACAATGATATCATCCTCATAGCTTAAGGTTTTTAAAGTATACAAATAGGCTGCAAAGGTTATTGTTTTTAGATTTAAACCCTGATTCTGGCTAAATTGCAGTAACGAATCATACAATTCTCCTTCAATCGTAAAATCATGTCGTTTGGAAAAATGCTCTTCTGTAAAAATATCCAGCTTTTTATATTCGCTTAGATTTTCTTTCCAAAAATCATTGTATTTGTCATTTCTTTTAATACAATTTTGCTCAAAAACATAATCCTTGTAGGTTAGTGCCAATTTGGCTGTGGTTACTTCTTTATGCTCTAAAATAGAAAGATAAATATTATTCAGTTCTGTCATTAAAGAAGCCACGCTCCATCCATCCAGTATGGCATGGTGGAATTGGAAAAGCAGATTGTATTCTTTTTCGGCCGTTTTATAAATTTTCATCCTCCATAAACCCGGTTCAGCGGTCACAAAAGAATGATGCGTTCGCTCCTGAATCATAAAGTCATTTATGGCAGCATAAATTTCGTCCTGATTTTTTGTCGAAAGATCTTCATACGCTAACTCGACCGCTATTTTTTCATAAACAAGATGCACGGGCGAACTATACCTCTCAATATTGTAGGCTGTTCTGAGGATTTGATGCTTTTCAATTAAAATCGAAAGTGCTTTACTAAATAATTCTTTGTCAAACTGTGATGTGGGTAACGGAAAAACGAACTGATCGTGATAAACTCCTTTATTTCGGGTCGCGATCGAGCCAAATAACATCCCCAATTCGATATCACTCATCGGATAAATGGAAACAATTTTTCCTTCTGAATATTCCTTATTTGATTCGTGAAGAAATTTTCTTTCTTCATAAAACTCATACGGATTAAATTCTTTTTCTAAATTTTCGAAATGTGCTTCAACTTCAGCTTTTATTGCAACTGGAATCTCACTCGCTGTTCGTTCCGTTGCTATAGATAATAATTTTTCTATGGATGGCAACGCGTAGATATCTGCCAGTTTATAATTGATGCTCAGGTCTTTATTAATTTTCGCTAAAATTCGTATGGCTCTGATGGAATCGCCTCCCAATTCGAAAAAATTATCGGTAATTCCCACCTGATCGATGCCCAGAATATCCTGCCAGATGGTCGCCAGTTTTTCTTCTGTCTGATTTCGGGGTACTGCGTATTCGCCTCGAATAAGGTCATCGCCTGCTATACCCGGTAAAGCTTTCCGGTCGACTTTCCCGCTGGAAGTCATCGGTAACGTTTCCAGCACTACATAAAATCCCGGTACCATATATTCCGGAAGTTTTCCCTGCAAATAGATACGGATGGCCGCTTTGTCTATTTCGATTCCTCTTTCTAAAAGATAATAGGCAACCAAAACTTTTTCTCCGTTTAATTCTTTGGGAGTGGCTACTACCTGCTGGATTCCGCCATAGGCCATGATCGCATTTTCGACTTCGCCCAGTTCAATTCTGTTTCCTCTTATTTTAACCTGATTGTCAATTCTTCCCCTATAATGAATAGAACCGTCGGGTTTCCATTGGGCAATGTCACCGGTGCGATATACCTGATAGCCTGCTCTGAACGGATCGGCTATAAAACGGTCTTGTGTCAGTTCGGGAAGGTTCAGATACCCTCTGGCTACCTGTATTCCGGAGATTAATAACTCACCCGGCACACCAAATGGCTGGAGCCCGAGCGAATTGTTAACGATATAGATACTGGTGTTCGCTATGGGTTTACCAATGCTTACCCCTTCTTTTAGTACATCAATTTCGCTCAAATTAATGGCTGTTACATCAATCGCGGCTTCTGTTGGGCCATAGAGATTGTGTAATTGTGTATTTTGAAATTTTTCCTTGCATTCCTGCGCCATAAGGGCTGGCAGTTCTTCACCACTGCACACAATATGCGACAGGGAATTGCCTTTTTCGCTGTCTGCATCCAACAGGAATACACCCAGCATCGAAGGCACAAAATGCACGATCGAAACTTGTTTTTTACTGATGATATCCTGCAGATAGGCCACATCTTTATGTCCTTCGGGTTGGGCAATAACAAGGGAACTTCCGGTAAGGAAAGGAAGAATCAGCTCCCAAACGGAAACATCAAATGTATAGGGCGTTTTTTGAAGAAAAACTTCTTTTTCTTCCACTGCCAGATAGTCTTTCATCCATAACAGACGATTGTAAAGGCCTGCATGGTGATTCAATACGCCTTTTGGATTTCCAGTAGATCCCGAGGTGTAAATACAGTACGCCAGATGATTGACTAAATCGCCACGCTCCGGCGTTGTTGTGCTGTAAGAATCCTGAACGGACCTGAATTTTTCAAATTCAGCCTCATTAATACTCAGCTTCAGTTTGGCATCGCTTGTGATAAAATCTACTCTTTCCTGCGGATAATGTACATCCATCGGAACATAAGCACCTCCGGCTTTTAATATTCCGAAAATAGAAAGGATCATTCGCTCACTTCTGTCCAGGATGATTCCCACTAAATCATCGGCTTCAATGGCATAATTTTGAGTCAGATAAGCGGCTAATTGACTGGATTGCCCGTCTAATTCTTTATAGGTTAATTGCGTGTCCTCAAATACAATTGCAATGTTATTCGGGGTTTTCGCAACTTGTGCTTCGAATACATCCAGTATTGTTTTACCAGCTGGATATTCTACGGTTGTCTTGTTCAGATCAAATAAAATTTCGTTCTTCTCTTCCTGAGTTAGATAATCGACTTCCTGAATGCGAATTTCAGGCTGTACTAATGCTTGTATCATTAAATTTTCAAAATGACCAAACATTCTTTCGATCAGATCACCATCGTAGATATCGGTATTGTATTCGATTCTAAGGTCTAATCCTGCTGTCTCAACGAAAAGAAAGCTAATGTCAAATTGAGCTGTTTTATTCTTAAACTCATACTTGCTTACTTCGAGATTAAGGAGTTCTTCCGTATTAATATTATTTAACTGCTCCTGGTTTTGCAGTACCACCAGAACATCAAATAAAACAGAACGGCTGGTATCTCTTTTTAAATTCAATTTTCCTGCCAGCTCATCAAAAGGATAATTTTGATGGTCGTAAGCACTTAATAAAGTTTCTTTTTGCCGTGCTACTACATCCAAAAAGCTGCTTTCTTCCTGTAATTGCGTTCGTATGGCAAGCGTGTTGAGATACAACCCCATTTGGTTTTCCAGATCCGGGTGCTCTCTTCCCGCTATCGGGGTTCCCAGTATCATATCGTTCTGACCGGAATATCTGTGCAACAGCGTGTTGATGCCCGCCATTAAAGTCATGAATAAAGTCACATCATGCTCTTTTGAAAATAGCTTTACCTGCTCCAGAAAAGCCGTTGAAAACTGGTGGCTTACCGTATTCCCATTATAGGTTTGGACTAACGGACGGGCGTTAAAACTTGGCAAATCCAGTACAGGCAGTTCTCCCGTAAACTGTGCTAACCAATATTCTTTTGATTTTTGCTGTTTTTCATTATCCAATTCTTTATTCAGCCACGCTGCATAATCTTTATACTGAATACTTAATTCCGGGAAGCTGATTTCCTTTCCTTGCAGTAATGCGTTGTAGGTTTTTACCACCTCGGCTATTAATAATTCTATCGACCAGCCATCGCCAATGATATGGTGCAGGGATAAGAAAAAAACATATTCGTCTTCTTTTAATTTGATTAAGGAAGCCCTTACGAGTGGCGCTTCTTCTAAATTAAAAGGCTTACTGTTTGTATCCTGCAGATAACTGGTAATAGCTTCCTCCTGATTTTCTGCCGAACTATAATCTTTCTCTGCTATTTTAAAGTTTACCTGTTCAGCCGGAAGTATATATTGCTGCACTTCTCCATCGTCATTGGCTTTAAAATACGTTCTTAAAATCTCATGGCGGTGCATCAATAATCTGAACGATTCTTCAAATTGCTGTGCATTAATAGTTCCGGTTAATTTTACTGTTGCGGGCATATTGTAGGCCAGGGTACCGCCGTCTAACTGACTTAATATCCATAATCTTTTTTGTGATGCCGTTATGGGATATGAAGGAGCTTCGGGAGTCTTCGGGATTGCCAGATACTCATTTTGCTGCAATTTTTTGCTCAATTCTGCAATGCTCGGGCTTGTGAAAAACGTTTTAAAAGAAACGGTTTTGCCTAATTGTTTATGGGTTCGGTTAATGACCTGAGCAATCATTAGACTATGTCCTCCCAGCTCAAAGAAATTATCGGTTACGCCTATTTTTTCTATTCCCAGTACTTCCTGCCAAATGGCCACTAAACTTTTTTCGGTTTCATTTTGTGGTGCGACATAGGCTTTTCTGATCACATCAGCACTGGTAATGCCTGGCAGGGCTTTTCGGTCTATTTTTCCATTTGGAGTTAAAGGCAATTTATCTAACACGATATAAAAACCCGGAACCAGATAGTCCGGCAGTGCATTTTGCAGAAAACTTCTCAGTTCAGCTTTATCTATAGGTGTTGTAGCGACCAGATAGGCGGCCAGTACTTTCTCCTGATTGTTTTCTTTAACTTCAACAGCTACTTGTTTTAAATCATCGGAATACTGTAAAATTGTATTTTCTATTTCTCCCAATTCTATCCGGTATCCTCTTAATTTTACCTGAAAGTCTTTTCGACCCAAAAATTCAATATTTCCGTCGGATAACCAGCAGCCTAAATCTCCGGTATCATACAGGCGTTCTCCCGACTGAAAAGGATTTGCAATGAATTTCTCAGAAGTAAGATCCGGTTTGTTTAAATACCCTCTTCCTACTCCGGCTCCCGATACATATATCTTTCCGGCAACGCCTATTGGTAAAGGCTGCAGGGCTTTGTCTAAGATGTAAATTTTAGTATTCGATATAGGTTTACCAATTGGAATGACGGTCTTGTCAAAATCATTTTCGGACAGCTTATAAATCGACACACAAACCGCACATTCAGTTGGCCCATATGCATTATAATAATCAATTCCGGATTTTACAACCGCTATTGCTTTAGTAGGATTAGCCGATTCTCCGGCAGTAATCACACATCGCAATCCCGAAATATCCTCTTCGGATAATAATCCTAAATAACTGGGAGGAAAAGTCACTACTGTTGCTTTTGTTTCTTTTAAAAAGCCCGTAAACTGATCTTTGTCTTTTATAACTTCTTCCGTCGGAATACATAAGGTTGCACCGCTGTACAAACTCATCATAATCTCCGATATGGAGGCGTCAAAAGCTACGGAAGCAAACCATACAATCTTGTCTTCTTTACTAATTCCAAAAAAGTTAATCTGATCTAGGGACATATTGATAGTACTCGTATGCTCAATCAGTACCCCTTTTGGATGTCCTGTAGAACCTGATGTATAGATCACATAAGCTAGATCTTTCGGTGAAATTGCCGTATTGATATTCTCATCGCTAATACTGTCAAAATTTAGGGATGGCAAAGCTATTGTCTCACACTTACTGATCTCTAAGGCGACATTATCCGTAATTAAAAGTTTTAAACCACTGTCTTTGATCAGATAATCAATTCTTTCGGGAGGATAATGGGTATCTATGGGTAAGTAGACCGCACCTAATTTTAATATGGCCAGTACCGAAATGATTCCACTATCGGATTTAGGTAAAAACACACCAATAATATCTCCTTTGTTTAAGGTATGCTCAGCGGAAATATAACGGGCTAACTGATTGGCCTTTTTATTTAACAGAGCATAAGTTAAAGTCGATTCTTTGAATAATACAGCAATAGCATCCGGTGTTTGGGCAACCTGCTCTTCAAATAAATCAACTATTGTTTTATCTTTCGGATAAGCTACATCGGTAGCATTAAAATCTACTAGTAACTGATGCTTTTCTGTATCAGACAGTAATTCATAATCTGATAAATGAGCTGCGATATTATTTTCTAAATGAATGATAAACTGCCTGAAATGTTTAACCAGATAGCCAGCAATCGTTTCCTTTACAAAATCTTCCAAATACGAGACGTTAATTTCAAGATTTCCCTTCTCCTCTATTTTTACATCAAACAAAATACCGTTACAATTCAAATGAGTTGTTGCGTTAATCCCGATGCTGTAAGTAGAAAAAATACTTAAGTCGCTAAAACCGATCTTTTCAGATAAATCCCGTTTATTAAAATCGGAATAGGGTAAGGTTTCTAAAATTTCTGATTTTACTTTTTGAAGATATTCTTTAAAAGAGGAACTTAAATCTACAGGAAATGATAACAGTAAAGGATTTGATTGCTCTTTATAATCTGAAACAACGTAACCATCAAATTCAGGAACGAGCTTCTTTAACAAAAAAGAATAAACAGCACTTATAACCGTAGCCTGAGCTAACGGGTTGCCATTGGTGAGCTTGCTGAAATAGTTAAGATCTCCAGCCTCAATAGTAACACACGGAAGACTATTTTGTCTGCCTTGTACCGCAGGAACCTGTTCTCTGTTCGCTATCTTTTTCTTCCAGTATTTGGTAACTAAATAAAAATTGTTTGGGGCTGTACTCTTATCCATAACTTACGAATTCGTATTTGGTTTACAATCAGTATTCTTTTGCGATGCTTTATTTTGTTCCTTTCTTAAATACAAAGTCTAAATCATTCTTTAAAAAATGTTATTCTTTTATATTTAACTACAGGGATTTCGCACGAAAATAACAGTTCCGCTTTTCTAAAAATTACGGACTTTTCGTATAAAAGTTACGGTATTTTGAAAACAGGATATAAAACGACTTTATAAATAGGAATAAACTTATATATAAGTACGCCAAACAGATGTATTTACTTTAAATTAACAAAAGAATGACATAGGAAAATTCTGAACGATAAAACCGTCATTTTTTCTTATTCAAAAGAGTCTTTGGGAAGAGTTTTTAAAGTAAAAAATTTGCTTTAAATGCATCGATTAGGGCATTGTACTAAACAAAAAAACCTCCAAAGTCTTAATGGACTTGGAGGTTTATAATTTTGATGAAGTATTAGGAGTTACAATCCAACACCTGATATCAGTTTTTTACATTTTTCTGATTATTTAAAGTAGCTTCTTTTATTATCGAATTTTCTTTACAAATGCGCTATAAACATTATCCTTAATAGAGGTTCGCAGATAAACTTCGTTTTCGTCACTTGTTTTAAATTCAAATTGAATTAAAGCGGCGTCAGAATAATAAAATAAGGAATCATCATCCGCAAATTCAAGATTTGAAATAGGCTGGGTTGTTAATTTTGTTTCAGATGCTATTTCACCATTGGTTATGTCTAATTGAAAAAGTTTTGCTTTACGGGTATATCCCCACACATTATCACTTTCCTCAACGATGTATTCGATGGTATCATCCTTAAAGTCAGTTTTCCATAGCTGAGTTCCTGTTTTTGAATCAACAGCGTATACCGAAGAAACTTCCGGGCCTTGTGCTGCAAAATATACTTTTTTGTCTTTGCAAAATATACGTTCCTTGATATTATTTTGATTTTCATCTAATTTAAATTGCCATAAAACATCCGGTTTATTGGGACTTAGCGCATAAACTACATTTTTTTCATTTGCTATAAATACATTTTCACCATCTGTTACCGGTTTTCCGTGCATAGGTTCCTGAAAGTCTTTTTGGTAGATAAGTTTTCCGGTATTGGCTTCGAAACTATAGAGGTAGTTGCCACTCTGGGTAAAAATTTTGTTGTCAAAATAAAGAACCGGAATATCGTTATTGGCAGAATCCAGTTTATAGTTCCACAGTAAACTTCCATCTTTTAGATCCAGCGCATAAATATTTTGATTTTGAGCCGTAATAAACAATTTTCCATCATTTATAACCGGAATCTGATCTTTGAGTACAATTTGATCTGTACTATTTCCTATTCTTGATTTCCAGAAAACAGCACCGGTCTGGTTATCAATGGCGAAAATTTCACCGTTAATAAACGGAACGTATAGAACACCATCCAGCAGCGTTACTTTATTGGCGCACATTTCAGTATAAGCATCTGTAGCTTTTACAGTCCAGGCAATTTGTTCAGATTCCAGATCAAATGAAAAAAGGGAACCGTCGTAGTCATAAATGAGGACTAATGCTTCATCTAACGGAACTTTTTTAAGCGGATTTATGGCTTTATGGGAGAAGCCCTCATTAGAATTTGGAACTTTAGTATCAGAATCAGTTTTGACAGGTTTTTCTGTTGTTGGCGTCTGCCCAAACATATTGATAACCGTACATACAAATAAAAGAGTTATTAGGCTTTTTTTCATTTTTACAATTTGGGAATGTCTCCGCCAAATATAGTAAAAATATATTATAGGGTTTTAGAAGTTAAAGCGCTTTAAAAATAGAATCAGGAAGTACTTAAACTAAAAAAGGAGGCTTCAATGAAGTCACTTTTCGAATGCTGGATCTTTTTACCAATTACACTTTATGTGTATTGCATTTTGTTGTTGTTGAAAATTTACTTTTAATTTTAACTTTACAACAAAACTGTTGTAAAAGTTTTGTTGTATTTTTTTAGTCCAACAGAATATTTACAACAAAAGTGTTGTAAATATTTTGTTGTACTTTCTTAGTACAACAGAAAATCTACAACAAAAAAGTTGTAGACTTAATTTTAATTTTGGTTTTACAACAGAAATTTACACTTCATCAACATTATTAAAGTTAAGGCTCAGCAACCCAAAAAAAAGAGACCCGAAAGTCTCTTTATGCAATTTTATCTCTTTTATAAATGTTATTTACTGATTAGTTTTTCAAGCCTTGCCATCATTTCATCTTTCTCTTTTAGCATACGCTCGTACAAGGTAATTTTTTCTTCGTGGAGTTTTAATACCTCTTTTATAGGGTTAAATACTGGATGAAGATTAATTGCAGAGGCTCCATCTTTAAAATCTGAAAATGTATTAGAAATAATATTTACAGCCTGTTCCTCATCAAAATTCTGAAAAGCTTCCACCGGAATTTTCAATACTGCTGAGATTTGTTTAAGCAAACGATCTTCAATTACATCTTTTTGCTCCAGCATAGATATTTTTTTCTGATTCCATTCTTCTCCCAGATCATAAGCCAATGCCTCCTGCTTTATGTTAAGCATTTCTCTGAATCGTTTTACGTTTCTTCCCTGATGTATTTTCTGTTCCATAATGCGTATCAATTTCCTGAAGGCTCAAAGATAAAGCCATTTTGATTAAAAATTGTGAGTTTCAAAGATAAAAAAATATCCGGTAAAAGATTTATTTTGTAAGATATTATGTCTTTTTTTTGAATAGGTTATCTTTTTAAAAGAGCGGAGTTTCATTTTTTTGTCATTTCGACCGAAGGGAGAAATCACACCAGAAACTCCATGCCTAAAATCGCCAATCTTTGTCGAAGTTAGTGGGATTTCTCCTTTCAGTCGAAATGACAAACGGTGCTAAATTGATATAATAAATTAAAGGATTGCTTTCCCAATTCTAAAAGCATAATCCCCCAAATCTGTCAGGTTTGTATTGGATAGTATGATAATACTCAAGTCCTTATTTAAATAGTGAAACCAAACAGCATTTGCACCTGCGATTCTACCATAACGCTCCATTCGTTTGTATTTTCCAACATCCCTTATCCACACGCTATAGCCATAATCATCTAATCCAGGTGTTAAAAGCTCGTCCAGGGTTTCCTTTTTTAGCAGTTTAAAATCAAACAACGCATTATTAAATTTTATTAAGATCAGATGTCGTGGAATACATTGCACCGGCAGCAGAAAAATCTTCTACATAGATGGGTATGTTTGGAATTAAGTGGTCGAGACTTTTATCTTTATAATATGGTGTTGCCAGACCTTTAATCAATTTATAATGCGAAAGCAGACCTGAATTTTGCATCCCTAATGGAACAAGAATTTCCTTGTTTAATATTTCCTCAAATGGCTTCTCATAAATAACTTCCAAGATTCGACCTAAAATCATATACTCTCCATTATTATAATCGAATTTTGTTCCCGGTTCATTAACCAAATCATTTGAACAAAATTTGTTTACAATATCTTTTAATTGATATGGAAAATGATAAAATCCAATGCCATGTTTTAAAAAATTTGCATCTTTGACAGTATCCGTATTTTTCATTCCGGATGTATGATTTAATAACTGACGAACACTTACTTTATCACCACCTTTGCCTTTGTAATCAGTTAAATAGTCACGAATTTTACTATTGAGGTTAATTTTCCCTTTCTCAACAAGCTGCAGGATAAGAACAGCTGTAAATGTTTTTGTGATTGAGCAGACCTGATATTTCGTTTCATTAGTAACTTTCGAATTAAATGAACGCTCAGCAATGCCAAAGCTTTTATGATAAATGATCTTATGATTATTTTGAACCAGCACCGTTCCATTGAATTGGTTCTTAACAGCATATTCATCTAACATTTTGCTGATATTGCTTTTTTGCGCAAAACAATATGTGCTTATAAAAAGTAGAAGGATTAAATTCAAAACATTTTTCATTTTTATTAATTTTATTGAAATTCGTAATAATTTCAGGATTAGGATTAAATACTGCTTTTGTGTCTTCTTTATAAGCGTAGTGTTTACTTCGGCCCACTCTGATTTTCCACTTTTGCAGAAAGTAAAACTATTCAATCGGTATACCATTAAATTGTAAAAATGCGAACGGCACGTTATTTTTTGAATGAGAGGAAGTAATCACGGATGTATATCCTTTTCGGGGAAACTTTAGCAAATGACCGGAATGCATTTATAAAATAGGCATGGTCGAAAAAAAGCCGCTGTCTTCCAGTGACTTTGTTTGTCTTTATCTGGGCTGTCAGGGATTGGAATCGAACACTTTAATACCAATTTTGACGTTTTTCGAAAATATAAAATGAAGCATTTGGTAAAATAATAGGAGCGTTAAAAACGTTTCGCCGCTTGGCAAGATTTCAAACTTTGTAATCGTTTATTAAGGATAAGATAAAATTTATTACGAGACATAAACGTAAATTTTACAAAAAAATCGCAATTTTGCCAAAAGGCTTTTATGCCTTATAGTCAGAATTTCATTCGTCAAAGCCTAAGTTTTTCTATTTACTGTCTTTTGCTTTTTCATATCGCTCTTTTAAACCTTCTAAGTAGGGTGCTTTTTGCTCTTTTGCTAATGCAATTGATTTTTCAAAATTAATTAAAGCCAAATTTCTCTTACCATTGAGCTCAAGCATATCTCCATACGCCAAATAAGCCATTGGAGATTTTGGATATAAAACCGTATTGCTTTTTAATATTGACTCTGCTACAATAGGATTCTTTTTGATATTTTGAGAACCAAAAAAATTAATATCCCCTTCACTAAATAGATTCAAATCATTTCCTTTGGTAAAAATCTGGAGTATTTGTTGATCTATTTTAGTAATGTCACTTTCTGAATAGGATTGATTTTTTTTGTCAAGAATCCCTACTAATTCATCATATATTTTTTTTGATTCTGATGCTTTTTTGTTTCTGTACGTTTCCGCACCTTGACTTGCTAATTCAACAGCTTTAGAATAGGCACTTTCACCAGAGGTTTTTATTTCTGGAATAACTCCGGTTCCTTCCCAATTTGTTTTGGTTATCGGATTTATACCCGTACCTGTCGGAATAAAGATTTCTAAATCAGGATTTATTCTGAAAACATTACCCGGATTAGCAGCACCTCCAGTAACTTCTCCAACTAATGTAGCTCTTTTTTGACTTTGCATATTATAACTAAATTCCTCAGCTCCTGAAAAAGTTTTTGAGCCGGTAATTATAAATAAAGGGACATCAATCATTTTCTTTCCATTTACTTCATGAGTAATAGCTTCATCCTTTCGATTTCCTTGTCTAAAATAAAGCGTATTAATTAATAAATTACTCTCCAGAAAATAACTACACAAATAATTTACCGTTTTAGGATTACCACCACCATTATCCTGCAAATCAATAATTACAGCATCTGTATTTGTTAAGAGATACATATATGCATCAATAGTTTTAGTAGTTTCTGCAAGAAAAAAGTTGATGTTTAAATAACCAACATTTCCATCAATTATTTTTACCTCTTTAAAACCATTGGCTTGTTTTCTGGTATCTGCGTATGTTTTTAAATAACTTTGATAATCATTATTGAAATTTTCATGTTCTTTTGCAGGAGTAAAAGAAGTCCAAACGCCCAAATGTTTATCATTATTAACAACTCTGATTTCTTTAGTTAAGGCATGCGCGAACGAATCAAGTAATTCGTGTTTTTTAAATTTACCTTCTTTTAAACTTTTATTCAAGTGACTAATTATCAACTCCGCCTGATCTGGAAAAACATAATTTTCTTGTAATAATAAATCAATTCTACTGATAGTTTCTTTTTTGAACTTTTCATTTATTTTTTTCTGTCCAAATACATCAACTTTAAAAACAATTAAAAATAAGAAGACATATATCAAAAATGATTTCATATTTTTTCTTTAGGATTAGTAATAATATTAATATTGGACATGAATTAATCTTAATCAAATATAGCTAAATGTTTCATTAACAAATACAGCTTAACTTTTCTTTTTTTGTTGTGTCGTCTTAAAATTACTGCTAACCTTTTGCATTCTGGCCATGTGGCAGGATATGCTCCAGTTTTTTAATGCATGGTAATCTTTCGTGAATTTTAACAATAGTAAACAAAATAGAATACTATGATTGAAGTTTTTTAGTAAATTAAAAATTTTTTTTTGAGATGCGGTTTTAGTATTGATCCCTAAAAATTAAGCTAAGAATTTATGACGTATATTAACAAAAACAACGCCACTGGAATCCAATGGCGTTGTTTGTCTTTCTTTGGGCGATGAGGGGTTCGACCCCCCGACTACTTCCGATGAAATCGGAATGCTCTGAACCAACTGAACTAATTTTTGTTGTTAATTAGTTCTTGAATTTTGATTCTGCTTTTCCAGGATTTAATTTGTAATTCTCTTTTGTGAGCTTGTTCTTTAGTTTCATAGTTTTCGGTGTAAACAAGGTAGCCCTAAGCAAAAAAAGAGACCCGAAGGCTCTTTGTGCAATTTTATCTCTTTTATAAATTTTATTTACTGATTAGTTTTTCAAGCCTTGCCATCATTTCATCTTTCTCTTTTAGCATACGCTCGTATAAGGCAATTTTTTCTTCGTGAAGTTGGATCAATTTATCAATTGGATTATTATTGAAAGTTGGGCTATAATTTATCAAACCTTGAGTATCATGAAAAGTATTTGAAATAATATTTATCGCCTGTTCCTCATCAAAATTCTGAAAAGCTTCCACCGGAATTTTCAATACCGCTGAGATTTGTTTAAGCAAACGATCTTCAATTACATCTTTTTGCTCCAGCATAGATATTTTCTTCTGATTCCAGTCTTCTCCAAGATCATAAGCCAATGCCTCCTGCTTTATGTTAAGCATTTCTCTGAATCGTTTTACGTTTCTTCCCTGATGTATTTTCTGTTCCATAATGCGTATCAATATTTCTAAAGGCTCAAAGATAAAGCCATTTTGATTAAAAATTGTGCGTTTCAAAGATAAAAAAATATCCGGTAAAGCATTCTTTTTGTCAGATATTATATCTGTATTTTGAATAGATTATTCTTTTAAAAGAGCGCGATTTTTATGTCATTTCGACCAAAGGGAGAAATCACACCAGTAATTCGACAAAGATTGGCGATTTTAGGAGCGGAGTTTCTTGTGTGATTTCTCCTTGCGTCGAAATGACAAACGGTGCTAAATGAATACAATAAATTTCATTCAGTTTTAGAAAATAAAAAACCTCCAAAATCAAATGACTTTAGCGATGAGTATTATTATTATTATTATTATTATTATTATTATTATTATTATTGGGAATTACAAACCTTTTTATTAGCCATTTTCTAAAGGATTTAAATAAGATTTCCATGATAGGATAATGATTTTTTTATGCTAAAAAGGTTAATAATTGTAGTAAAAATATTTCTTATATTAGCTTCAAAAAAACATGTCTGATAGCTATAATCAACCTAAAACGATGCCGTTTTATAGCTGGAATAAATAAGTTATCCGCAAGCCAACAAAACGACAGAAGACATGATAAGAATAATATTGACAGTAGTTGTTTTACTTTTTAACTGTTTGACTTTTTCTCAGACAACAAAAAAAGAGAATTATACATTGACAATCATAAAAGGAAAAGTTGTAAAAGAAAACAAACAAACATTTTGGATAACTCCTGCAACTTTGACCAACAATACTAAAGATACATTAAGATATTACAGTATGTCTTGCTCATGGCACAGCTTTTATTCAGTTGATAATAATAAATTGCAAGTTGAAGAAAAAGATTGTGACAAAAATATTCCGATAATTTTGACACTTGCACCAGGACAATCAAGAACAGTGAAAATTAGGTTACTAATAAGTCAGACAATTGCTACTTCAAAAATAAAATTCAAAATTGGCTTCAACTTAATGAAAGTATCCGGAACTCAAAAAAACTTTAACTTTGACTTCAAAGAGCAACAGAAAAAGAAAAACATAATTTGGTCGAACATAATTTAAGATAAATGAGCAAATGGTCAGAGCAGTTAACAGTTATTACAACTTTAGTCAAAAATTCTTAAAACTAGCCGACAAATTAGGAACTTAAAAATAATATTTTATGATCATCCTTGGAGTAATTTTATTTGTGATTTTTATATTTATCTTTTTCTACATTAGAGATAAAAAATTATTAGAAACTGTTACAAAATCTCATCGCGGTACGAAAACGGAAAGAAAATTAGTTTTAAAACTTTTAAAAGCAGGATTTCCAGCGCAAACTATTTTTCACGATTTATATCTTAGCAATAAATACGGAGACTATTCTCAAATTGATTTGGTTTTGGCAACAAAAGTTGGAATAATTGTTTTTGAAGTAAAAAAATACAGCGGATGGATTTTTGGAACTGGAAATCAGCATAAATGGACACAAGTTTTAGCTTACGGAAAAGAGAAATATTATTTTTATAATCCGATTCTTCAAAATAAAAAGCATGTTGAAAATCTTAAAGCAAAGTTAACTGATTTTCAAAATATTCCATTTTTTTCAGTCGTGGTATTTTTTGGAGATTGCGAGTTTAGGGATGTCAGTTTTATTCCAAGTAATACTTTTTTAACTAAATCACCAAGAGTAATAGATGTTATAAAAAAGATTCTTAAAGAAAATGAACCTGCAAATTACAAAAGTAAACGTGATGTTGTTAATGTTTTATCCGCAGCTGTCGAAAACGGCGATAATTGGGAAATATCTGAAAAACATATTAAAAACATAAAAGACATGTTAGGTGAAGATCGAATTTTTCACTAATTAAAGAATCTTTCGTGACCGTAACGATAAGATAATAGTGCCAGATAAAAAGCATAAAAAAACTCCTTAATTTCTTAAGGAGTTTCTTGGTGGGCGATGAGGGGTTCGAACCCCCGACCCCCTCGGTGTAAACGAGGTGCTCTGAACCAGCTGAGCTAATCGCCCTATTTTATTAGGCTGCTATCATTTTGTGATTGCGAGTGCAAATATACAGCTAGAATTTGTATTTGCAAGCATATTTAGAAAAAAAATGAAATATTTTTTACAGTTTCTTTTTATTACTCTCTTTTAGAGGTTTTTAATTCAGAAATAAAAAATGACATTTAACCCGATTTAGTTAAAATATTAAATCAGGAAAGCTAATTTAGAATTATCTTTTGTATTCAGGGGCTATAATCATACATTTGCATACCTTAATACTATATTCAAATGCCAAGATATCAGGAAAACGATTTACCAAAAGCTAAATTAGACTCTAATTCACTTCAAAAAGCACTTCAAATTTTTAAATACGGTAAAAATCACAAATGGAAGTTTTTCCTGGGATTGGTTTTTCTTTTATTGACCAGTGCTACTGCCCTCGCCTTTCCTAAATTAATGGGTATGCTGGTCGATTGTGTTACCCAAAAAGACCTGAGCAGGGCCAATGAAATTGCTATTGCACTTATGGGAATCCTGACATTGCAGGCTATTTTTTCTTTTTTCAGAATTTCACTTTTTGTGAATTTTACAGAGAACTCATTGTCAAATATTCGTTTTGCCTTGTATGAAAATCTGGTAAAACTACCAATGTCTTTTTATGCTCAGAAGCGTGTCGGAGAACTAAATAGCCGAATCAGCGCCGATATTTCACAATTACAGGATACTTTTACGACTACAATTGCTGAGTTTTTACGTCAGTTAATCTTAATTATTGGTGGTTTTGTTATTCTGGGAAGCATCAGTCCGAAGCTAACTTTAATGATGCTGGCCATTGTTCCTATTGTAGCCATCGCAGCGGTAATTTTTGGAAGGTTTATTCGTAAATACGGAAAAAAAACACAGGATAAAGTGGCCGAAAGCCAGGTTATTGTGGAAGAAACCCTGCAAGGAATCAGTAATGTGAAAGCTTTTGCCAATGAATGGTACGAAATTCAGCGTTACAAAAACAAAATAAAAGAAATTGTCAAAATCGCTATTAAAGGCGGTCAGTACAGAGGTTACTTTGCTTCCTTTATTATTCTTTGCCTTTTCGGCTGTGTAGTTGCTGTAGTTTGGTACGGTATTACTTTAACGATTAAAGGTGAAGTGGAAGGTGTGGGTGATTTAATTTCGTTTGTACTTTATACCACATTTATCGGTGCCTCTTTTGGGGGAATAGCCGAAATGTATGCGCAAATTCAAAAAGCAGTTGGGGCAACAGAACGTGTTTTTGAATTATTGGAAGAAACTCCGGAAGAAATCAACGCAAAACCACGAACTACTCCTGTCGAAAAAATAAAAGGAAATGTTTCCTTCAAAAATGTGGCCTTCAGCTATCCTTCCAGAAAAGAAGTCGAGGTACTGAAAGATGTAAATTTCACAGCTGAATTCGGTCAGAAAATTGCGATTGTTGGTCCGAGTGGTGCCGGAAAATCGACTATTTCTTCATTACTTTTACGTTTTTACGATATTACTTCCGGAGAAATAACCGTTGATGGAAAAGATATCTACGATTATGATTTAGAAAATCTTCGTGGCAATATGAGTATCGTTCCGCAGGATGTTATTTTATTCGGAGGAACGATCAAAGAAAACATCGCTTACGGAAAACCGGATGCAACAGATGAAGAAATTATCAAGGCTGCCAAACAAGCCAATGCATTTAACTTTGTAGAAGGTTTCCCTGAGAAATTCGAAACTTTGGTTGGAGAACGCGGCGTAAAATTATCCGGCGGACAGCGTCAGCGTATTGCCATTGCAAGAGCCTTGCTTAAAAACCCAAGTATTTTGATTTTAGATGAAGCCACTTCGTCTTTAGACAGTGAAAGCGAAAAATTAGTTCAGGAAGCGTTAGAAGTTTTAATGGAAGGAAGAACAAGCATTATTATTGCGCACCGCCTTTCGACTATTAGAAATGCAGATAAAATTTTAGTTTTAGACAACGGAAAAATAACGGAGGAAGGTACACATCAGGAATTAATAAACCTTGAAAACGGAATTTACAAAAACCTTAGCAATCTTCAGTTTAGCAACTCATAACTAAGACAAACTTCAAATAATTTAAACGCCTTTTTTAATGAAAAAATCTATGCAGAAAAGCATTTTAGTCGTAACGCTGGTAATGCTGAACATTTTTTGTGCCATCGGACAGGAGAAACCTTTTAACGTAATCAATCTAAAACCGGATGGTTCCCAATACATCAAATTTGGAATGAACCTTCAGGTTTGGGGAAGATATTCTGAACTCAATCCGGGAAGTAAAGTCGGAACAAACGAAGTTGATGAAACGTACGACATCGTCATCAGACGTTTGCGTTTACAAGCGATGGGTATGCTGACAGAGAATGTTTTCTTTCACCTTCAGCTAGGTCAGAATAATATCAATTTCCAGCAAAATTCAGGCCCTTCCAATGCACCTCTTTCTATTATGGATGCAATTGGAGAATATCATTTTAGCGATAAACTTCATATTGGCGGAGGTTTAACAGCCTGGGGAGCAGGAACAACGAGATACTCTGCCAACAGCTCTGCGACACAACTTACATTAGACACCCCAATGTATCAGCAGTTTATCAATACCTCCTCTACTTTTGGAAACAGAAATTTAAGTATTTATGCCACAGGATATTTAGGGAAATTTAATTACAGGGCAGCCATAACAAATCCGTATAGAAATAACGTAAACAATCTGGGTGTAAATTCCACTTTGAGCACAGAAACCCCACGTGCCCAATATTCGGGGATTCTTACCTATTCCTTTTTAGACAAAGAAGCTATCGAAGATCCGTATCACAGAGGAACTTACCTGGGAACCAAAAAGGTTTTCAACCTGGCACTGGGTTATATGACGCAGGCAAAAGCGATGTGGCATTTAAAACCGGATGCTACAGTAGCTTATAACGATATGAAAGTTTTAGGATTTGATGTGTTCTACGATAGTCCGATTAGCGATAAAGGAGATGCAATCACGGCCTATGCTTCTTACAACAACAATGATTACGGTAAAAACTACATTCAGTCTGTTTCTACGCCAAATCCTGCTGTTGGCGATAATACGCTTATAAACGGTTCAGGCGCTGGTTTTATTGGTGTGGGAACCGGAAATATCTATTACGCCCAATTGGGGTATTTATTTGCTAAATCTTCCAGTGAAACAAAAAAAGGACGCTTTCAGCCTTATGTAGCAACCCAAATTGCAGCTTTGGAAGCTTTAGACACTCCAATGACGATGTATGAAATTGGAGCAAACTATTACACAACCGGAACTTTTGGACCAAAATTTAGTTTGAATTACCAAAACAGAGCTGTCTACGACAAATCATTAGTTGGAAAATATACCCAAAGTGACCGTCTGGGAACAGTAGTTTTGCAATGTCAGGTTTCGTTCTAAAATTCCAATAAACGAATCTAAATCCCAATAAAAAAAATCCAAATTCCAATCATAACAATTGGAATTTGGATTTTTTTTTATTTTTGGAATTTTAAACCCGACAGGTTTTTAAAACCTGTCGGGTCTGGTAAATATATTTTATTTTCCTTTTCTTCTTTTGCGTTCTGCTTTAATCATCGATAATTCACGGCTGGTCTGACCTGCCACAGATGTATTTTCCTCGGCACGACGGATCAGGTACGGCATAACATCTTTTACAGGGCCGAAAGGTAAATATTTAGCGTCGTTATAACCGTTTTCGGCTAAGTTGTAGCTGATATTATCGCTCATTCCGTATAATTGACCGAACCAGATTCTGTTATCGTTTTTGGCAATTCCTTTTTCCTGCATCATTTCCATCAATTTATAAGAACTCAATTCGTTATGAGTTCCGGCAAAAATTGACATGGTATCTAAATGATCCAGCATATAACGTACCGCATGATCATAGTTTTCATCTGTTGCTTCTTTAGAAACACAAATTGGAGAAACATAGTTCTTTTCTTCGGCTCTTTTGTTTTCTTTTTCCATGTAAGCGCCACGAACCAGTTTCATTCCAATAAAGAAACCTTCTTTTTTGGCAACGTCATGCAGTTTTTTCAAATAATCCAAACGATCCCAACGGTACATTTGTAACGTATTAAAAACAATCGCTTTCTCTTTATTGTATTTGCGCATCATATCGGTAACCAAATCGTCAGCAGCATCCTGCATCCAGCTTTCTTCACCATCAATCAATAAAGAAACATCTTTGGTGTGCGCTTCGCTGCAAACCTTGTCAAAACGGGCTACTACTCTATCCCATTCTGCCTGTTCTGCCGGAGATAATGTTTGTTTTTCGCCTAACTTTTCATACAGCTCAAAACGACCTAAACCGGTTGGTTTAAAAACTGCAAACGGAATCGCTAAACGTTCTTTAGCAAATTCTATCGTTTTTAATGTCATTTCCAAAGCAGCATCAAACTGCTCTTCTTCTTCTTTTCCTTCAACTGAATAATCTAAAACAGATGAAACGCCTTTGGTAAACATTTTGTCTACTACGGTAATACAATCGTCTTCGTTTATACCACCGCAAAAGTGATCAAAAACAGTTGCACGGATTAATCCTTCTACTGGCAAATGTGCTTTAATAGCAAAATTGGTAACAGCAGTTCCTATCCTCACCAAGGGTTCGCTGTCGATCATTTTAAAAAGAAAATAAGCTCTGTCAAGTTCCGTATCGCTTTTTAACGAAAATGCAACCTGAGTATTGTCGAATATTTTTTCCATTTAGGTTATTTTTTTGTGCAAATATAGACAGAGTTTCAATATTATCTAGTTAAAAAAGCCTTATTTTGCGGTTTCAATTAACCAAAAAAATATGCAATCTATTCAGGCCAATAATTATCTGGTGCATTTTAACCAAAATGCATACGAAGCTTTAAATACACATTTAAAAGAAAATAAATACTCTAATTTGTTTATTATAGTTGATAATGAAACAAATGAGCATTGCTTACCTAAATTTTTGCCCTTACTTGAAACTGATTTAACGATAGAAATAATCGAATTTGAATCGGGCGAAATCAATAAAAATATCGAAACCTGTGTCGAAATCTGGAATGTCCTGACAGAACTGGGTGCCGACAGAAAATCGCTTGTAATTAACCTGGGCGGCGGTGTTGTGACCGATCTAGGCGGATTTGTTGCTTCTACTTTCAAACGCGGCGTTGACTTTATCAATATTCCGACTACCTTATTATCTATGGTTGATGCTTCCGTTGGAGGAAAAACCGGAGTAGATTTGGGAAATCTGAAAAACCAGATTGGTGTTATTAACGTACCGCAAATGGTATTGATTGATACGGATTATCTGGAGACTCTATCGCAAAGCGAAATGCGTTCAGGACTGGCGGAAATGCTGAAACACGGCCTTATTTATGATGCCGCATACTGGAGACAGTTTTTAGACCTAAAATCAATTGATTATGCCGATTTTGATGAATTGATTTATCGCTCTGTTGAAATTAAAAATGAAATTGTTATTCAGGATCCAACCGAAAAAAACATCCGTAAAGCGCTGAATTTCGGTCATACCTTAGGGCATGCGATCGAAAGTTACTTTTTAGAAAGCGAAACCAAAAAGACTTTACTGCACGGCGAGGCAATTGCCATCGGAATGATTCTGGAAAGTTATATTTCATTGCATAAAAACTTAATTACTGCAGCCGAATATGCTGAAATAAAAGCAGCAATCAAAAATATATATGATGATGTTCAGGTCGAAGAAAATGATATTGAACCGATCCTCGAATTGCTTATTCACGACAAAAAAAACGAGTACGGTTTAATTCAATTTGCCCTGATTGAAGGAATCGGTAAAATCAAAATTAATCAATCCGTTGAAAATAAATTGATTCTGGATGCGTTTGAGGATTATAAATCTTAAACTTTTTTTAATCAAAAGCATTGCTTTAGGTGTATTTTATTTTTTACATTTGCCACGATGAAAACAAACAACAAACAAAGACATTTCAGTTCTTACAGAAACAGGCTCAATAGTTCCTTGCTAAGGATGCTGAACCGTTTTTATAATAGCAAAAGTCCGTTTTATTGTGATGTTTTTTTATATTCTAAAGCAGAACACGAAAAACTGCAAATTGTATTTGCCAATATCAGAGTTTGAATTTAAGATTTAGCACCGTTTTCTAAATAAATACTACAATCTTAAATATTCAAAAATAAATGAATACAAAATATTCTGATCTAATTAATCAAACGTACTACTTCCCACAAGAGGAATTTAAATTAAATAAAGACAACTTACAATTTCACAATATCGATTTGATGAAATTAGTGGAACAATACGGTACACCATTAAAATTCACATACTTACCTCAAATTTCTGAAAATATCAATAAGGCAAAAGCCTGGTTCAGAAAATCGATGGAAAAAAACAAGTACGAAGGAAAGTATTACTATTGTTATTGTACAAAAAGTTCTCATTTTGAATATATAATGAATGAAGCATTCAAGAACAACATTCATGTTGAAACTTCATCTGCATTTGACATTAATATCGTAGAGAATTTATTGGAAAACGGTAAAATCAACAAAAGTACTTATGTGATTTGCAACGGTTTTAAAAGAGACGAATACATTAGTAACATTGCGAGATTAATCAATAACGGACATAAAAATACAATTCCGATTATTGATAATTATGAAGAACTTGATTTGCTACAGGCAGAAATTAAAGGAAAATTCAAAATAGGAATCCGTATTGCCGCTGAAGAAGAACCTAAATTTGAGTTTTATACGTCAAGATTAGGTATTGGATACAAAAATATAGTTGCCTTTTATAAAAAACAAATTCAGGAAAATGATAAACTAGAGCTGAAAATGCTTCACTTTTTCATCAATACCGGAATAAACGATACGGCCTATTACTGGAATGAATTGGTAAAATGTATCAAAGTGTATATTGCGCTTAAAAAGGAATGCCCTACCCTTGATGGTTTGAACATTGGAGGTGGTTTCCCGATTAAAAACTCACTGGCTTTCGAATATGACTACCAATACATGATTGATGAAATTATCAATCAGATTAAAATTGCGTGTGATGAAGCCGAAGTTGATGTTCCGAATATCTTTACGGAATTTGGATCTTTTACAGTAGGTGAAAGCGGCGGTGCTATCTATCAGATTTTGTATCAGAAACAACAAAATGACAGAGAGAAATGGAACATGATTGATTCTTCTTTCATTACTACTTTGCCGGATACATGGGCAATAAACAAACGTTTTATTATGCTGGCGGTAAACCGTTGGAATGATACCTATGAGCGGGTTTTATTGGGTGGATTGACTTGTGATAGTGATGATTACTACAATTCAGAACAAAATATGAACGCGATTTATTTGCCTAAATATAACAAAGAGAAACCCTTGTATATTGGTTTCTTTAATACTGGTGCATATCAGGAAACTATCGGAGGATACGGAGGCTTACACCACTGTCTGATTCCACAGCCTAAACATATTTTAATAGATCGTGACGAAAACGGAATTTTAGCTACTGAAGTTTTCTCAGAACAGCAAACTTCTGATGATGTATTAAAGATTTTAGGCTATACTAAAAAAGTATAAAAATAAACCTGCTAAATAAAAGTTAATATCGGGAAAATTATTAATTTGCAGTGTCATCCAAAAGGTTAAACTTTTAATTCAAAAAAAAACAAAAAAACAAAAAAAATGAAAGGACCAATCAGTCAGTTTATTGAAAAACATTATTTACACTTTAATTCTGCTTCTTTGGTTGATGCGGCAAAAGCATACGAACAGCAATTGGCAAATGGAGCTAAAATGATGGTAAGTATGGCTGGCGCTATGAGTACAGCAGAAATTGGTAAAATTTTTGCCGAAATAATCAGACAGGATAAAGTTCAGATTATTTCCTGTACAGGAGCCAATCTGGAAGAAGACATTATGAACTTAGTAGCACACTCTCACTACGAAAGAGTGCCAAACTATCGTGATTTAACTCCTGAAGATGAATGGGCTTTGCTTGAAAGAGGATTAAATCGTGTTACTGACACTTGTATTCCTGAGCATGAAGCATTTCGTCGTTTACAAAAACACATTTATAAAATCTGGAAAGATGCTGATGACAAAGGAGAACGTTATTTCCCGCATGAATTCATGTATAAAATGTTGTTATCAGGCGTTTTGGAAGAATATTATGAAATAGATTTAAAAGATAGCTGGATGTATGCGGCAGCTGAGAAAAATTTACCTATTATTGTTCCGGGTTGGGAAGATAGTACTATGGGTAATATTTTTGCTTCATACGTAATTAAAGGCGAACTGAAAGCGTCTACCATGAAATCTGGAATTGAATATATGACATTCCTAGCTGATTGGTATCCTAAGAATAGCAGCAAAGGAATTGGATTTTTCCAAATCGGTGGTGGTATTGCAGGAGATTTCCCTATTTGCGTAGTACCAATGTTATATCAGGATATGGAAATGCATGATATTCCGTTTTGGAGTTATTTCTGCCAGATTTCAGATTCAACAACTAGTTACGGATCCTATTCCGGAGCAGTTCCGAACGAGAAAATCACCTGGGGTAAATTAGACATCAAAACCCCTAAATTTATTATTGAGTCGGATGCTACAATTGTTGCTCCGTTAATTTTTGCATATTTATTAGATTTATAGGATAATTTTATGAAAAGAGTTATAGTAGACTACGCTAAACTTACCAACGAAATTTTAAACCTTTTGGTGGAAAAATTTCCTGATGGTTATGATGATTCGGATGTTATCCGTTTTAGAAATGCTAAAAACGAATTGATCGAAGCTGTTGAAGTTCGTACTGAAGACACTATTTATTTAGTAAAAATTAGTACTAAACTTGCTGATAGAATTGAAAATTACGATGAAGATGATGATATTGACGTAGATGTTGATGTAATCGAGCCGGTAAAAGGTCTTGATCTTGATGATGATATTGATGACGATGATGATGACGATACTCTGGACAAACCGGATGTTGATGGCGATGACGATGATGACGACGATAAAGACAAAGATGATATTGCTGACGATGATGACGAAGACGATGATGAAGATTAATTTATCACTTTCTAAATAAACTAAAGGAACTCTTAATCGGGTTCCTTTTTTTATGAGTCGAAATAAATTAACTCAATTATAAGAAAAATACTATATTTGTATCTTACTTAAAGTAATATCAGCCCAATGAATTCAGAAATACTACATGCCAAACTAAAGGAAAACTTTGGATTTGAAAAATTCAGACCCAATCAGGAAATCATTATAAATACTATCCTCTCAGGTCAGGATGCCCTGGCTATTATGCCAACCGGAGGCGGGAAATCAATCTGTTTTCAGTTACCGGCATTAGTTTTGCCCGGAATTACAATTGTAATTTCACCGCTGATTGCTTTGATGAAAGATCAGGTTGACAGCTTAAAGACGAATGGAATTCAGGCTTGTTATATCAATAGCAGCCAATCCGCTGAAGAACAGCAGTATTTTATAGACAATTTAAAATCCAATACCTTTAAATTGGTTTACATTGCACCCGAAAGTTTATCGTATCTGGATGTCGTGTTTAGTGAATTGACCATTAGCCTGATCGCCATAGATGAAGCGCATTGTATTTCCTCCTGGGGACATGACTTCCGCCCTGCTTATACCAATCTGGGATATTTAAAAAGCCGCTTCCCTTCTACTCCGGTTCTGGCGCTTACGGCCACAGCTGATAAAGCCACCCGCACCGATATTACCAAACAGTTAAACTTAAAAAACCCGAAAACCTTTGTAGCTTCTTTCGACAGGAAAAATCTAAGTCTGGAAGTCCGTCCGGCTTTAGATCGTGTCAAACAAATCATTGATTTTGTAGAGAGCAAGCCAAATGAATGCGGGATTATCTATTGCCTGAGCAGGAAAACAACTGAAGAGCTGGCTGATAAACTGAAAAAGAACGGAATTGCAGCAAAAGCCTATCACGCCGGATTGGATAATAAAGTACGTGCCAAAACACAGGACGAATTCATAAATGATGATTGCCAGGTAGTTTGCGCCACAATTGCTTTCGGAATGGGAATTGATAAATCGAATGTTCGCTGGGTCATTCATTATAATTTACCCAAAAATATCGAAGGGTACTACCAGGAAATTGGCCGTGCTGGCCGTGACGGATTACCTGCAGAAACGATTTTATTTGAAAGTTATGCCGATGTCATTCAGCTGCAGAAATTTGCTTCCGAAGGATTGAACGCTGATGTGCAGCTGGCGAAACTGGAAAGAATGAAGCAATATGCTGATGCTTTAAGCTGCAGGCGAAAAATTCTGCTCTCCTACTTTGGTGAATTGGTGAAAGAAAACTGCGGTAACTGCGATATTTGCAAAAATCCTCCAACATTTTTTGATGGTACGATTCTCGCGCAAAAAGCATTGTCTGCTATTAGCCGTTTACAAGAATCTGAACCTTTGGCGGTAATTGTAGATTTTTTAAGAGGCTCAAAAAACGCGTATATCTACGAAAAAAATTATCAAACGCTAAAAACGTACGGAATTGGCGCTGATATTTCATGGTACGACTGGAATCAATACTTAATTCAATTAATCAATCTTGGATATTGTGAAATTGCTTTTCACCAGCATAATAAAATCCTGCTTACTCCCTTTGCTAAAAAAGTTTTGTTTGAAGGTGAAAAAGTAAAACTGAATACCGTTGTTAAAAAAGTAATTGATAAAAACGAAATTAAAGAAACAAAAGCTAAAACCGTTAAAAATTCGCTTTTTGAAATACTGCGAAAATTGCGCTATGAAATTGCCAAAGATGAAGAAGTTCCTGCTTATGTTATTTTTAGTGATGCGGCTTTAAGACAAATGGAAACTTTAAAACCAATGACCGATGAGGAATTCCTTGCGATCGATGGTGTCGGAAAAGCAAAACTTGAAAAATACGGCTCAGAATTTATAGATGCCATTATTTATTACGAAAAGGTAAAAAAAGCGAATGCCAAGCCTAAAAAAGAGAGCAACACCTATAAAACAACTTTGGAATTGTTTCAAAATGGCGCTTCGGTAGAAGAAATTGCCCGAAAACGAAATTTAGGGCAAACGACTATCATTTCGCATTTAGCTAAGTTATACGTTGATGGAAATGATATAGATTTAAGTCAATTTGTTTCTGAAGACGAAGTTAAGTTACTACATAAAGCACAAGTAGCATTAGAATATCCAACAGCCCTCAAACCTTATTATGATTATTTTGAACAAAAAATGCCGTATGATAAGATTAGGTTTGGACTTGCGGTTGTGGAGCGGAATAAGTAAATAAAAAAATAATACTTTTTTTGTGTCATTTCGACCGAAGGGAGAAATCACACAAGTAGCCCGACAAAGATTGGTGACAGTAGCCATGGAGTTTCTTGTGTGATTTCTCCCTTCGCTCGAAATGACAAGATTATGAAAAAATTAAACATAAAAAATCCCGTGAATTGAATCCACGGGATTTTTTCATTATCAGAAAAAAGAAAGCCTACAAATAACGTTCTTCAAAAACTTTCTGATGATGTTTTTGATGGCCTATAATTACAAAACCCAAAGCACGAACAGAAATCTGATTATTGGAAGCTGTTCCAATGGCTTTAAGCTGTTCTTCAGATAAGCTTTTGTAAAATAATAAATTGGAGTGCCTTACAGCAGATAATTCCGTTAATAAATCCTGAATACTTCTTCCGCCTGCATTGGTATTGGCGGCATAATCATTTTCCTCAAAACTATGTAATGGTGTTTTGTCGAATCTTGAAAAACGCAATGCCCGATAAGCAAAAATACGTTCCGTATCAATAATATGCTGAATAATATCTTTGATGGTCCATTTACCTTCTGCATAGCGATAATCGAATTTATCCATTGGAATATTTTGAACAAATTTGATAAAAGCGTGTAAGGAAATTTCTAATTCTTCAATCAGATTTACATCTCCGGCTTCCCTAACATAAGTTGCAAATCCTCCTGAATATTCATTTTCTACTAATTGGGCTGAATTCATTTTCTGTATTTTTTAAATTTTAAATATCCTAAAACTGCCTTTTAAGCTGAATTTCTACTTGCATTTGTGTTTCCGAAAAGAGATCTGGTCACGATCTTCTCATACACTTTGATCAGCTCATCATTACCGCCATTTTCTTTGTTCAATTCATTAATTCGCAACAACGCATATTGCTGTATCGTCAACAATGGCATAACGATACGCTCTCTTATCTGAATGGATGCTATACCATCAGGGTAATTTTCCATCAGTGTTTTGTGGTCGGCAATTTTAAGCAAAAGACGTTTTGTTTCTACAAATTCGTCATAGATAATCTGCCAGAATTCACCAAACTCAGGATCTTTTCTCATATAAGCCGTCAATGGGAAAAATGATTTTGCCAAAGACATCATACTGTTTTCAAGAAGCGTTCTGAAAAATAAGGAGTCGTGATATAGATCATAAACTTTATCCCACTGATTGGTGTCTTCAAAATACTTCAAAGCAGTTCCTACTCCAAAAAATCCGGGTACATTTTGTTTTAACTGACTCCATGAACCTACAAACGGGATCGCTCTTAAATCGGCAAAATCTAATTGTTCCGATTTACTTCTTTTAGAAGGGCGGCTTCCAATATTCGTTTTGGAATAATATTTCAGCGTACTCATTTTCTCTAAATACGGGATAAATTTAGGATGATTTTTGAAACTCAAGTATTTATCATATCCTAAACCGGCCAATTGTGTTAAAATTGCGGTTTCCTCCGGACTTAATTCGTTCTTTTCTTTACTGAATACCTGGTTGGTAACACCGGCACTTAATAAGTTTTCAATATTATAACGACAGGAATCCAATGTTCCAAAATTAGAACTGATGGTTTGCCCCTGTACTGTAATCTGAATTTCGTTATTTTCAATTTTCGGACCTAAAGATGCATAAAACTTATGTGTTTTTCCTCCACCACGCGCAGGAGGTCCGCCACGTCCGTCAAAGAAAATTGCTTTCACACCATATTTTCTTGAAATTTCCGTTAAAGCAATTTTTGCCTGATAGATACTCCAATTAGCCATTAAATAACCGCCATCTTTCGTTCCGTCAGAGAAACCAAGCATAATAGTTTGCTTGTTATCACGCGCTTTTAAATGTTTCGAATACTCCGGATTGGTATACAATTGCTCCATTATTTCATGTGCTTTCTGTAAATCATCAACAGATTCAAAAAGCGGAATAATATCAACGGTAGGATTCTCCCAGTTATTCAGCCGAATCATAGCAAAGGTTTCCATGACATTGAGCGCACTTTCGTTATTACTAATAATATAACGATTGGCACCAAATTCTCCATTGGCTTTCTGAATCGTTTTTATCGCTTGTACGGATTCCAATGTAGATCTTGTAATTTCATCCTCAAATTCAGCCGGATTTAATTCTCCTTTAACTTTAGATAAAACAACTAATTTCTCTTCTTCGGATAATTCGAAATAATTATTCGGGAATATTGTAGAACCTGAATTTAGATAATGATCCACAACATCTTTAAAAACGACATTATGAATTTTACTGTTCTGACGAATGTCCAGTGTAGCAAAATGGAATCCGAATAAATTAATTTTCACTAAAAAAGCTTCCAGTTCATCTAGATACAACGACTGATGTTTTTCAATAATTATGCTTCTGATTTTGTTCAGCTGAGTCAGTAATTCGTCTAAAGTAATGTAAATTTCACCTTTGGAATAAAAAACAGAACGATAAAGTTTATGTTCAAGTTCAGCAACCAAAGTATCTACCCCTGAGAATGTTAACTTTCTTTTTAGATTTCTCATTTCCACATAATAACACTTTAAAATCGAAGTTCGCAAGCGGTCTGCTACTTTTAAAGTAATCTCTGTTGTTACAAAGGGATTTCCGTCACGGTCACCTCCCGGCCAGAATCCGAGCTTAATTAATTGGTTTTGAATTGCATTTCCGTTAAGGATATTTTTTTGAAGATAGTGAACAATTTCACCTGAAGTCGCATAGAAAACATTCTCCAGATACCAGATAAGGCTAACTGCTTCATCATAAGGATTTGGCTTTTCATTTTGTATGAAAGGTGTTTTTCCAAGCTGTGCTAAAAGCTGTTTGATTTTCAGCAAATCATTCAATCGGATCGCTTCTGTTAAATCATTTATAATTCCCAAAACAGGTCCGGGGTAAAATTGTGTCGGATGCGCTGTTAATACGGTTCTGACATTAAAATTTTCAAGAAATTCAATCAGTTCATCGTCCTTCTCCTTAGCATCTGATCTTTCCTTTATATCACGCAGCGAGCCACGTCCTTCCATGTTATTAACCTCAGGGAAAGCAGCATCTTCGATTGCATCAAAAAGTACAATCTGACGCTCTATGTACTGAATAAACCGAAACATTAAATCGATTTTTTCACTCTCGGAAGCATTGTTTAAATATTTATTGGAAAAGAAATCAAAAATTTCCTTTGGTGTTTCCTGTTTTTTAAATCCTGTTTCACAAGTTTCTGTAAATAAAGGAAGTAAAACCCCTGTATTATCAATAGAATCAAAGGGTAATGTTATAAAAACACTATTGTAAATGTGATATTTTGAGAGAACATCTTGATTAAAACGCTCAATTTTGGGTAACGTATACATAATCGTGTTATAGTTGGTTGGTTAATAGGTCATAAAAAAACCCCAAGAATAAACTTGAGGTTACATTTTAATATAGCATTCAAGAAAATATTACATATTTTTAAAAATAGTATGCATCAAACGCTTCTTATCGTTTATACTTTCTTCTAATGAAATCATAGTTTCGGTTCTGTAAACTCCCTCGATATCATCGATCATGAAGATTACTTCTTTTGCATGCTTAGTATCTTTTGCTCTGATTTTGCAAAAAATATTGAATTTTCCTGTAGTAACAGATGCTACCGTTACGAATGGAATTTGATTGATTCGCTCTAATACAAATTTAGTCTGAGATGTATTATTCAAAAACACTCCCACATAAGCAATAAATGAATACCCTAATTTATCGTAATCTAAGGCTAGTGAAGATCCCATTATTATCCCTGCGTCTTCCATTTTTTTTACTCTAACATGTACTGTTCCAGCAGATATCAATAGTTTTTTTGCTATGTCAGTAAACGGAACTCTCGTATTGTCTATTAACATATCTAAAATCTGGTGATCTACTTCATCTAAACGAAATTTACTCATAATTCTTTAATTAATATTACTAATTGCTATAACAAAGTATAAAAATATATATAAAAAATAACAAATTCACATAAAAATTAACTTTTTATCAATCCGTTAACAAATTTAATATTTTTATTTAAATAAAAATCTGCTTTTTGATTCAAATTCGGAAAATTACTAAAGTCATCTGAATAGCTTGCTCCTTTGGCGTCATATTCATAATGTCCTAAATAATTTTCTAATTCGCCTACTTCAACTATATAGGCATTGAAGTGAATCTTATTTTCAATCAATTCTTCTCTGTATTGTGCGACAAAATTCGTAATAATTTCGATACCATCATAATTTATTTTGATATTTTTATACATAAAATCATAAAAAACGACTTTATTTTGTGAAATATTCAAATAATCATAAAATCTATTATCAACTAAATCGTTTTCGGAAAGTATTTTAAATGCTGAAATAAGTGAGAAAAAGATGAACTTTCTCGTTATTTCGCGGTTATAGTCGTTTGTATAGTGGCCTGCCTCAAATAAAATTGTCGGAACACCCAGAAACTGAAAGGTATCTCCGATACAATTGATATTAAAGGAATCATCAAAGCGACCCACTTGTCCGGGAATATATTCCTGCAAAACGTCATTTATTCCTGCGATTACATTAATAGCCTTTAATCGGTTATCATTTACTTCCCTTTCTTCATTATAAGAAGGTGCTAAAAAGGAAACAGTTGCAGGTTTTCCTGTGTCTCCAGCTCCAAAAATAGTGCGCTGATCATGAAGATTAAAACAATAATGCGGTTTAAAGGACTCAAAGACATTTCTTAGCACATTGCTTTCGGGCTGAGTAAGATTTTGAGAATCACGGTTCAGGTCTATCTTATTGGCATTTTCACGGGTATAGAGAGCCGCTCCGTCAGGATTTAAGATGGGAATACAATAAAAGGTAAAGGTTTTAAGCATTGTATCTGCAAAATCAGATCCGCTGTTTAAAACATTAATAAAATCAAAGAGTGCTTTTGTGGTGGTACTTTCATTTCCATGCATTTGTGACCATAAGTAAATGCGTGTTGCTCCGGTACCCGCCTGGTAACTATATATAGGTTTATCTAAAACTGATTTACCTATAAGCTTAACCTGGTCATGAGTATTTAATCTGTCTAATAAAGGCTGAATATGATCTAAAGTCAGGTAACGTCCTTCTATCGATTGTTCTTTGTATTGGTCAAATAATTGTTCTAAATTCATTGTCTTGTTATTAGTTTACAAAAGTAAACATCTTTATTTTTACAATTGTAAACAGTAAAAAAGAAGCTAAATTTAGAATTGTAAACAGATAATTTGAGGTAATTTAATAATTCCGCCCTTATGTTGTTAACAATTGTGACTTGTGTTAATTAATAATACAAAAATATTGATTATCAATTAGTTAAATACTATTACTTAGAGTAAAAACCTGCCATTATAAGGATTAAAATACTAATTTACAACTGTAAAATAGGTTATTTAAATTCTTTTAATTACATTTGTAAACATACGAATTAATTATAATAATTTACAATGGTAAACATCGATGATTTTGTTAAAAGACTAGAAGTTATCCTCGATTATTATGGATTAAATGCTTCTGCATTTGCGGATAAAATCGGTGTGCAACGCTCCAGCATGTCCCACCTCCTTTCCGGAAGAAACAAGCCGAGTTTAGATTTTGTATTAAAAATTGCAGAAGTTTTTCCGGATGTAGATCTATACTGGATCTTAAATGGAAAAGGAAGTTTTCCTAAAAAAGAGGAGATTTCTAAAAATAATGAAACGGAGATTATCGCTGAAATTGAAAAAACAAGCCCTCCTATTCCAGTAACTGATACTTCTGCTTCAGGAGATTTATTTTCAGGATTTAATTCGAATGAAGATATAAAAGAAGAAAAAAGAAATTTCTTAGAAACAAAAAATTCAAATGTTCCTTCAAATGAGGATGAAATCGGGAAAATTGTATTTTTCTATAAAAATGGAACATTTAAGGTATATGTGCCGTAATTTGAAAATATCGCGTATTTGAAAATATTCTAAAATATTTTTCATTTAAGCAATTCTCAGGAGATGGGATAATGCAATAAAAAACGGCCTAAATTCAAAATCTGAATTTAGGCCGCTTCATTTATAAATAAATTTAGTTATTTTCTCAATATAAATACTGAAGTTACTCCGGCTTCAGCTCTTACATTTACCGGAGCAAAATCACCTGTCATTGTCGGATAATTAAAAGTTAACACTTGTCCACCGGCATTAAGTCTCTCGGCTACATAAATCTTTTTTGTAACAGTATCATAAGCAACATCTACAGGATTCCCCAACGTTGAATTGGGGCCATAAACTCTAATCTGATTCATTAAAGCAATTGTTCCGCCAGTCATTGTAGCGTTAAAAACAGTCGAAAAGTTTTTTATTACGATCAATCCTCCGTCTGTTCCTGATGCTGCACTTGCTACATCTGTTAAAATCATTACATCATCAGACGAAGAATAAGTTATTCCATGGGAACGTTTTAAACCAGCAATTGTAACTCGTTTGGTAGCTGTAATTGTTCCTGAAGCATTATTCATAAAATCTTTGAAGAAAACAAGATCACCTGTTAAATCAGCAACAGCGTATAAATCGTTTCCATTAATGTGAATTCCCCACAATTTAAAGTCTGTTGTAAATGTTTTTACCAAAGAAAAATTTGCTGCAGTTTTTTTATAAACAAAGAATTTATTTATCATTCCGTTAGAAGCCAGCTGATCCTGGGCCACTACGACAATGTCTCCTGAAACTGCAGTTTCGCGGGCGTTGGTAAATTCGCCTGTCAAACTACTTATGGATAGCGTCAAATTATCTGTACCTGCTTTCAGAGCACTTTTTATTCCGGTGTAGGTTTCTAATTTATTGTTAGTTCTTGAAGCTACAATAACAGCATCTGTTTCACTGTTGTATGAAATTCCTTCAGCATCTAATGATGCTATGGTAAAAGATTTCACCATTGGTGCAGTTGCCAGTAAATCTGTGTAAGTAATTTTTCCAGAAGTATTGCTAGAAGTAACCAATGTTAATTCAGGCGTATCTGTACTATTGTTGTTATCAGAGTCGTTACTATCGCAAGATGCAAAAAGTAAAACTAAAAATGCGGATGTAATAAATAGATTTTTCATAATTATAATTTTAGAAAGTTATTTATACTTACGATAAAATTATAATTATGGTTTTTATCTTGTTAATGTTATTGTTTTTTTGTTAAAAATGATAGCCTCTTTCCGGTATTTTACCTATAACGCCATCATAATGTTTTTTCAGGACTTGCAAATCAGCTTCATAATTTCCGGTTGGAAAAAAGGGCACTCCTAAGTTTACTTCTTTTTTGCCCCAGTCAAAAGCTACAGGCACTATTGGAACATTCGCTTTAAGCGCTATATAATAAAAGCCACTTTTTATTTCAGCAACTTTTTTACGTGTTCCTTCAGGAGCAACCGCTAAACGAAAAACCTCCTTGCGCTCAAAAATAGCCGCTATCGAATCTACTTTATTTAAACCTCCTGAACGGTCTAACGGCTCACCGCCTACACTTCTGAAATAATATCCGAACGGAAACTTAAACAATTCTTTCTTTCCAACCCAATTCATTTCTAATCCCGAAATTCCCCTGGTGAAGATTCCTAAATAAAAATCATGATTGCTTGTATGAGGCATTACCATCAGGATACATTTTTTTACTTCTGCATTTTCAATCCCCACTATCTTCCAGCTCATTAGCTTAAAAAAGATAAATTTATACAACTGTTTCTTCATTAAAATTTATTTTTTCCGGCAAAATAAAAGATTTAAATGTTATTTTTGGGTAAAACGAGGAGAAAATGATTCAAAAAATATTCAGTTATCTGATTCCTATCAAAATATTCAAAAAAAAATCGGCCAGAAGTAAAATAATCGAAGTTACATGGGCCAATGGTGAATTGGTTCTGGATTCTGAGAACACCAATTATTCTTATGGAAGCCTGCAGCGTATATTAAGGTATGGTTTAAGAAATATTGGGTATCAAAATATTCTTGAGATGGATCACATTTTATTGTTGGGAGTTGCGGGGGGAAGCGTAATTAAAACGTTAGTGGATGAAATTGAATATAAAGGAAAAATCACAGGTGTTGAAATCGATCCGGACATGATTCAGATTGCGAACCAATATTTTAACCTCAATAAGATTAAACAGCTGGAAATTATTATTGATGATGCCTTTGAATTTGTGTTAAAAACGAAAGAAAATTATAATTTAATTATCATTGATGTTTTTGAAGATATAAAAATGCCTAATTTTCTATTCGAAAAGTTTTTTAGCGAACGGGTCTGTTCCCTTTTGAAAAATCAGGGTTTTATACTTTTTAATACCATGATTCTGGATGAAGCACATAATGTTAGAAACAGGAAGTACATTTCGGAAATAAATCCTAAATTGTTTAACTCAAAAATGTTGCCCCGAATAGAAGTTCATAACGAATTAATAATCATTGAAAAAGTAGCTTAATTTACCCTTATGAAAACCCTTACCTCCATTTTAAAATCCTTGCCTTCTACAAAAGTTATTGACTCAAGTATTGATTTTTCAAAATACAGACCATTAGATTTATCGGTCACTAACAAAGAATTGGTTAAAAACAAACCTGTAAATGCCGCAGAATTTGAAATTTTTATTTGCAATTATTTGCAAAACAACAACGCTGAAATTGCGTTTGGCGGTTATATCGAAGGTAGGAATCTTTACCAGCGGAGCAGCATTTTTAAAGACGGATCAACTCCGGAACGCAACATTCACATTGGACTTGATTTATGGGGAAAAGTCGGGACAACTATTATAGCGCCGCTTGATGGTAAAATACATAGTTTTAAAAATAATATTGGTATTGGAGATTACGGCCCGACTATTATTATGGAGCATGAAGTGGAAAATGAAAAATTTTATACTTTATACGGACATTTATCGTTAGAAAGTATAGAAAACCTAACCGTTGGGGACATTTTCAAAAAAGGGGAAAGTTTAGCAACCTTTGGAGATTCAACAGTTAACGGAGATTATGCGCCACATTTACACTTTCAGATTATTAATAATATTGAAAATTACAACGGCGATTATCCCGGAGTCTGCAATATAAACGACTTGAACTTTTATATAGAAAACTGTCCCGACCCTAACTTATTATTAAAAATAACATAAATAGTTATGAAGAAAGCAATATTGATTATATGTTTGTCCTTATTAGTAGGATGTAAATCAAAAACAGTCAGCAGAGACACTGAAGATCTTAAAATTACAAAAGTAGATCCTTCAGAAATTAATTCCGGTCAGCAGAAAAAAGCGTATGATTTGGGAAAAAGAGTCTTGGAAACCTGTAATACTTCTAAGTTCAAGCCTTTTAATGAAACTGAAGTGACCAAATCCGTAATGGAGAACACGACCGAGGAGCGTCTGACAAAAACCTGTCAGCGTTTCAGACAGTATTACGGCAGTTTTGTTGATTTGAAATTAGATGGTGTTTACAAAACCAAACAAGAAGTGATTTACCGTTACCACGCGACCTACACAAAGAAGGTGGCCAACAAAGAGCTTCGTGTTTTTGTAAACGAAGAAAATTTAATCTCAGCCATAAAGTCAATGGATTGGGAAGAAAATTTCGAAACTAAATTAAAAGAATAAAAATATGAATTTAAAATTCCCCCTTTTTGTGTTGTTGTTCGTTTCGACTTTAGCAGGTGCTCAGGAAACTATGACAGTGAATGGTTCTAAACCTTATCCCGCTACACAAGAATATACCTTTATCTGCGAAAAATATGCGTACACCGGCGAAACAAAAGTTCAGGTTGCAAAAACGGAAAAAGGCGGAATTTTAAAATTATCAATTGTTACCGCCAATGAAAAATCACGAATTTCAGGTGGTGTTTATGTAGATTTAGCCAATGGCGATGTTATTCCGTGTGTCGATAAAAATAGTAAGGAGTCTGCAGATGGCAAAACAACCTCCTATTATTATTTTACACCGGCAGAAATGGCTAAGCTAAAAAAAACAGATATCAAAGGGATTAGATTTATTATTGTCGGAGGTTCGAATACTTTCGGAAATCAGACCGGATACTTTACAACAGTAAACAAAACGAATTATTTTTCTACAGCATTTGACACTTCGAAAAAATCATATGATACAGCAAAAGAAATTAGTACTTTGTAATTAATTTTTTATAAAATAAGTATTACATTTAGAGTCTAATTGTATTAAAAAAATGAATTCAAACGAAAACTTAATAGCTAAGTTCTATACTGCTTTTGGAAATGCTGACTACAAGACAATGAGCGAATGCTATCATCCAAAGATACATTTTATTGATCCTGCTTTTGGTTTACTAAAAGAAGGACAGGTTTCTAAAATGTGGGAAATGCTACTTTCAAAAAGCAAAGGAAATCTGAAAATTGAATTTTCAAATATTAAAGCCGATGAATTTTCAGGTTCTGCCAATTGGGTGGCGACTTATAATTTCAGCAAAACAAACCGAACAGTTGTCAATCGGATTTATGCCGAATTTATTTTTCAGGATGGTTTAATCATCAAACATACCGATAATTTTGATGTGTGGAAATGGTCCAAACAAGCTTTTGGCTTTACCGGACTTTTATTGGGATGGACCGGTTTTTTTCAGGGAAAAATTCAGAAACAGGCTCTCTTATCTCTCAAAAAATTCCAGGAATCTAAATAATGAAATTTAAAAACAAACCCGACAGATTTTTTAAAACTGTCGGGTTTGTTTTTTTAACTCTTACGATTTAAACCAGCCTGCCACCAATTCATCTTCAAATGAGTTGGCATTTTTATGAATAAACTCGTTTGTGATTTTATTATACGAATAGTCCAAAGCCCACTCTTTGTGATTTCCGGCAAGTTCTTTAATGCTTTTACAAACAAAAGCAATCTCTTCGTCAGTTGTGGTCGGGTGAATAGACATTCTGATCCATCCCGGTTTTTTGATCAGATCTCCAATTGTAATTTCGTCGACTAATTTATTTGAGGTTTCCTGATCTACATGCAATAGAAAATGCCCGTAAGTTCCGGCACAGCTGCACCCTCCTCTGGTTTGAATTCCAAATTTGTCATTCAGTAATTTTACGCCCAAATTAAAATGAAGTTCCTCAATAAAAAAGGAAACAACACCCAGACGATTTTTATGCTGTCCTGCCAAAATCTTAATATTATCAACCGGATCCAGTTCATTAAAAACATAATCAACAATTTCATGTTCACGTTGTAAAATGTTTTCAATTCCCATCTCCTCTTTCAGCTCAATGGCTAAAGCTGTTTTTATTACTTGCAGAAATCCGGGCGTTCCCCCATCTTCGCGGTCTTCAATATTTTCAACATATTTATGTTCCCCCCATGGATTTGTCCAGCTCACGGTTCCGCCGCCGGGACAATCGGGAATCATATTATGGTATAATTTTTTATTAAAGATAAGAACACCGGAAGTTCCCGGTCCTCCTAAAAATTTATGTGGAGAAAAGAAAATCGCATCTAAGTAAGATTCCGGATTTTCTGGATGCATGTCAATTGATACGTAAGGCCCTGAACAGGCAAAATCTACAAAACAAACCCCGTTGTGCTGGTGCATCAATTTGGCAGCTTCATGGAAAGGCGTTTTTAATCCCGTAACGTTAGAGCATGAAGTTATAGAAGCGATTTTAATAGTTCGATCGCGATACTTTTCTAATAATTGCTCGAGATTATCCAGACAAAAAAGTCCTTTATCACAGGATGGAATAATTTCCACATCTGCAATCGTCTCTAACCACGAAGTTTGATTGGAATGATGCTCCATGTGTGAAATAAAAACAATTGGTTTTTTTTCAGCAGGTACAATCGTACAATCCTTTAAGTTTTCCGGTATTTTTAAACCTAAAATACGCTGGAATTTATTGACTACGCCTGTCATTCCCGTACCATCAGTAATCAAAACATCATCCTGACTCGCATTGGTATGACGTTTTATAATATTTCTGGCATGATGATACGCTTTTGTCATGGCAGTGCCTGACACCGTAGTTTCAGTATGAGTATTCGCAACAAAAGGACCAAATTCATTCAAAAGTTTCTCTTCTATAGGGCGATACAGCCTGCCACTGGCAGTCCAATCGGTATAAATGATCTGTTTTTTGCCATATGGGGAAGTAAATTCCTGGTTTACACCAACAATATTTTTCCTAAATTCCTGAAAATAAGTTTCTAAAGTGATGGTACTATTTTTGCTATTCATTAGTGTGCCTGTATTTGATTGCAAATATATTGCTTTTTTATAGAATTGAGAATTTATCAATTATAAACTTCAAACATTAGATAACCTTTTGGTATCTTTAATTAAATAGTCTTTTTTATAAAAATTTGTCACAATATTCTATCGGATTAATAGGGCAATAAAACTTAAACTATAAGATTTATGGAAAATTTATCGGTTGCAACTTTTGGTGGTGGATGTTTTTGGTGTATTGAAGCTGTAATCCAGCGTTTAAAAGGAATAGAGACGTTAAAATCAGGATTTTCAGGAGGTTTTATCAAAAATCCGCCCTACCGTGAAGTTTGTACCGGAAGAACGGGTCATGCCGAAGTCATTCAGGTAACTTTTAATCCTGACATAATTTCATATCATGACTTAATTTCAATTTTTATGACAAGCCATGATCCGACAACTTTAAATCGTCAGGGTGGTGATAGCGGAACACAATATCGTTCCATTATTTTATATCATGATGATATTCAAAGAGAAATTGCAGAACAGGTTTTTGAAGAAGTCAAACCTTTATTCGAAGACCCGATTGTAACGGAACTAAAGTCATTTGAAGTCTTTTATAATGCCGAAGAAGATCATCAAAACTATTATAATAACAATCAGGACGCTCGTTATTGCCAAATCGTAATTGACCCGAAAGTACAGAAACTAAAAAAAATGTATGCTGATAAACTAGCCTAATAAATACAATGAAAAACTTAAAAATAAACAATAGATTTACAGCCGAATTACCAGCAGATCCTGACGAATCTAATGAAACCCGCCAGGTTACAAATGCGCTTTTTTCCTATGTAAATCCAACAAAACCAGCTAATCCCCAACTAATTCATGCCTCAGAAACTGTAGCTGAACTGGTCGGAATTTCTAAGGATGAAATTCAGTCGGAATCTTTTTTAAGTGCTTTTTCAGGAAAAGAAGTTCTTCCTGAAACGCGTCCTTATGCCCTGTGTTATGCCGGACATCAATTTGGAAATTGGGCCGGACAATTGGGAGATGGCCGTGCTATAAACTTAACAGAAGTAGAACACAATAATCAGTTTTTTACTCTTCAGTTAAAAGGCGCAGGAAAAACTCCTTATTCCAGAACTGCAGATGGTTTGGCCGTTTTGCGTTCTTCAATCCGGGAATATTTATGTGCCGAAGCTATGTTTTATCTGGGTGTTCCCACTACCCGGTCGCTTTCTTTGATGCTTTCGGGTGATGAAGTTTTGCGTGATATTTTATACAACGGAAATCCTGCCTATGAAAAAGGTGCGATCGTTTGTCGTGTGGCTCCATCTTTTATCCGTTTTGGAAGTTTCGAAATGATCACTTCCCGTAATGAATTGAAAAACTTGAAGCAATTTGTGGAATATACGATCCAACATTATTTCCCTGAAATTGAAGGAGAGCCTAAAGATCAATATGTACAGTTTTTTCAAAAAGTGGCCGATACCACGCGTGAAATGATTTTACACTGGCAAAGAGTTGGTTTTGTTCATGGTGTTATGAATACGGATAATATGTCTATTCATGGAATTACAATCGATTATGGTCCTTACGGCTGGTTAGAAAACTACGATCCAAATTGGACTCCAAATACTACCGACAGTCAAAACAGAAGATATCGATTTGGAAATCAGCCTCAGGTCGCACAGTGGAATTTGTATCAGCTGGCCAATGCACTTTATCCGTTAATTAATGATGCTAAGCCTTTAGAAAATATCTTAGAATCTTTTATAAAAAAATTCAATTCCGATTATAAAGAAATGTTCCTGAGTAAATTAGGAATATTTACTTCAATTGAAACTGATAGTGAATTTATTACTGACTTAGAAGAGAATCTGCAATTATCTGAAACCGATATGACAATCTTTTTCAGGAATTTGAATCGTATCAAAAAGGAAGACTCCGTTGAAAATGCCTTCGAAAAAATTAAAGACGCCTTTTATATACCGAAAGAAATTGCCAACAATGTATTGGAAAATTGGACCAGCTGGTTTTCATCTTATCTAAAAAGATTACAGGCAGAAAAGCTTTCGGACGAAGAGCGTATTGCAAAAATGAATACTATAAATCCGAAATATGTGTTGCGAAATTATATGGCCCAGTTAAGTATTGATGCTGCAGATCAGGGAGATTTTTCTTTGGTCAGCGAATTGTATTCATTGCTTCAAAAACCATACGACGAACAGCCGGAAATGGAAAAATGGTTTGCCAAAAGACCCGATTGGGCCCGCTCAAAAGTGGGTTGTTCTATGCTTTCCTGTAGTTCTTAATATTTTTATTTTGCCACAGATTAAAGGATTTAATAGATTACGATTAATCGCTAAATCTTTTAATCTGTGGCTATTTTTTATTGGGCTGTTATATAATCCATTATCATATTGGCGTGAATTCTGGAATTTTCAATAAACCATTTGTGCGTGTGCATTCCGCCGCAAATGACTCCTGCGAGAAATAATCCCGGCACATTCGTTTCCATAGTTTCCGGATGATAGGTTGGCGTTTTCATTTCATCATCAGACAATTGAATTCCCATATTTTCTAAAAACGATAAATCAGGCTGATACCCTGTTAAGGCCAGAACAAAGTCATTTTCTATTGTAATTTTTCCTTTTGGAGTTTGAATTTCAACCTCATTATCCTTGATTTCAGTAATATTCGATTCGAAATACGCTGTAATACTTCCTTCTGCTATTCGGTTTTCAATATCCGGTTTTGCCCAATATTTAACGCGATTGTTAATTTCGTTTTTACGAATGACCATAGTAACATTCGCCCCTTTTCTCCAACATTCCAAAGCCGCATCAACAGAAGAATTATTAGCACCGACTACCAGAATATTTCTAAAAGCATATTCATGCGCTTCCTTATAATAATGGCGGACTTTTGCTAACTCCTCGCCTTTTACATTCATTTCGATTGGAATATCATAAAAACCGGTTGCGATAATTACGTTTTTAGCTTCGTATGAATTTTTATCTGTTTTTACTTTAAATAATCCGCCTTCCTGCTTTTTGACTTCAGCCACTCTTTCAAACAAATGGATGGAGAAATTAAAGTAACGATGTATATTTCTGTAATATTCCAAAGCTTCCTGACGGCCCGGTTTTGGTGCCAGGCAATTAAATGGGATGTCCCCGATCTCAAGCCTTTCGGCAGTTGAAAAAAAAGTCATGTACAAGGGATAATTGAAAATACTGTTTACAATTGCTCCTTTTTCTATAATCAGGTAATTCAGGTTTTTCTTTTGGGCTTCGATTGCACAGGCCAGGCCAATGGGACCGCCTCCCACAATTATTAAATCATATGCTGCTGTCATAAAACTATTCTTTTCCCCAATCTTTAAAGGGATTTTTACTTAAATAGGCGTTGTAATATCTCGGATCGTTCGTTACTTCTTCTCCTAACCAATCCGGTTTTTCGAATTCATCGTTTTCAGATTGCAATTCTATTTCAGCCATAATTAAGCCTTCGTTCTCACCATAAAATTCATCCACTTCAAAAACATGATCTCCTGATTTTATTTCGAAACGTGTTTTTTCAATTTTACCCTTTTCACATAATTTCAGTAATTCCTGGGCTTCGTCAAGCGGAATTTCATTTTCCCATTCAAAACGGGACATTCCGCCCTGATGTCCGATTCCTTTAATAGTAATAAATCCTCTCTGGCCTTTAATTCTCACACGAACTGTTCTTTCGGGAATTGAACTTAAATATCCCTGAGCAATTTTATTTTGAGTAAAAGCCTGTTCTTTAAAATCATTTGATTTCACAAGAAACTTTCTTTCAATTTCAACCATTTTGATGTGCAAATTAATTTTTATGCAAGTTACTCAATTTAATTAAGTCTTAGAATTGACAGACCAGAAACTCTTTGATCCTGCAATTTTTGATCTCATGGAATTTTAATTAAACAAATAACTTTAAAATATCTGATTATTAACATGTTACCTGTTATTTTTTTGGTTAAATTTGATACGATCTTAATTTCATACTTATGTCTAAAAAAGCACTTTACCTATTAGGCACTGCAATAATTATTATTTTGGGTACTTGTTTTTATCCGAAATTATGTTGCAATTGTATGAAACCTCTAACAATTAATTCTGTTGAAAAACCAATTGCCGCGAATCCTGAGGCTGTTATTGCCATAAAATAATGAATCAAAAATAGACAATCATGAATATACCTTGTATTTTAATACCTGCGCTAATCGGATTAATCTGTGGAATTTTAGGTTACTTATTAGGAAGAATGAAATGCAATACCGATGATTCGCTTGCCATGACTTTACAAGCTGATCTTGATGCCTGCCAAATAAATACTAAAAACCTACAGGCAAGAATCTCTGCTTTAGAAACGGAGATGGCAGCACGAGCAACTATTACTGCTGCAGCACAATCATTTGCTGTACCCACTGCATCACTTTTAACATTTGACCCTGATCTTGCTACGTATATTCTGGGTCAAAAAATAAAAGAAAATGATCTTAAAATTGTAGAAGGTATCGGACCAAAAATTGAAGCTTTGTTCAACAATGCCGGAATCAATACCTGGTATGAATTATCGGAAGCATCTATAGAAAAACTGCAGATGATTTTGGATGAAGGTGGCGAAAATTATGCGATTCACAATCCAAGTACATGGGCAAAACAAGCCTTATTCGCTTATGAAGGAAAATGGCAGGAATTAAAAGACTGGCAGGAGAATCTGAGAGCTGGAAAAGAATAAAACCAATTACTATATAACCTTAAAAACTGGCTTCCGGCCAGTTTTTTTTATGGTTTTTCAAGAAGATGAGATTGCCATTTTTTGGTTGTATTGTACCATAATTGCCCGTTTGAGACTTCTAAAGGGCAATCGAAATTATTGGTATAAAGAGCACCTGTTCCAAGGCCCTGTGGCATTTTTGAATGCTGTAAAAAAGTCCATTGAGCGATTGCATTCAGCCCGATATTACTTTCCAGAGCCGATGTAATCCACCAGCCGATATTGTATTGATCTGCCAGCGTGATCCATTCCTGTGTTCCTCTGAAGCCACCAATAAAACTTGGTTTAAGAATGATGTATTGTGGTTTAATTTTTTGCAGCAGCTTCTCCTTTTCTTCCAGTGAAAATATACCGATCAGCTCTTCATCTAAAGCGATAGGAAACGGAGTCATTTTGCACAACTCTTCCATTGCTTCGGGATTTCCTTTTTTTAAAGGCTGTTCAATACTATGAATTTGAAATTTATCAAGTTGAATTAGCTTATCTAAAGCTTCACTTACAGGAAAAGCGCCATTGGCATCGACTCTGATTTCTATTTGTTCTGCAGAAAAATGACTTCTGATAAAGTGTAATAATTCCAGTTCTTTTTCGAAATAGATAGCTCCAATTTTGAGTTTTATACAATCAAAACCTTCGGCTAATTTTTCTTCAATTTGTTCTTTCATGAAAGAAGGCTCTCCCATCCAAACCAAACCATTTATGGCAATTGATTTAGAATGATCCGTAAAATCAGAAGGGAATAGTACATATGGACTTTCACTTTTAAGCGATAAAAAAGCCATTTCTAAGCCGAATTGTATCGAAGGAAATTCCAGCAAAGTTTCCCAAAGCACGGTTTCTCCGAGATGAATGTTTTGACAAGCCCAATTGAGTTTTTCCTCATAATCATCACGATCGTCTGCACTTAATCCTCTTAAAATACCGCACTCGCCTATTCCTTTTTTACCGTTTTCTTCCAGAACAATAAACCAGGTTTCTTTTTCCGTCATAATGCCCCGTGAAGTTCCTGACGGCCTTTTGAACTCCAGCATGTATTTATGGTAAGTGGCTTTCATTTTAAATACTCTGATTCTGAGTTGTTATAATTTTAAAAAAGCTTTAAAACTCTTTCGTAATCTTCGGATTTAATACCTGCTTTCTGAAATGTGGTAAAGTCTAACCTGGTTTTGTCTGTCCAGCTTAAACTGTCTGTTACATTTTGATTCTGGTATTTTTTATAAATAGATTTTGCCAAACTATAATCGTCGCTTAACAGATAAACGTGTGCCAGATTCAATTTTACCAATAGTTCCGTATCATCCAGTTTTTCGCCTTCTTTAAGCGTTTTGATTGCTTTTGCGTATTGCTTTGTCAGAATATAGCAATAACCAATTGAGCTGTAGTCTGTTGCTGTTGCTTTTCCATCATTAATAATGGTATTTAATTTGGGAATCGCTTCGTTGTACTTTTGATTTTTTATTAAAGCTGCAATTTGTGTTCTTAAGTCGTTATAGACGTTTTTAGAAATATCCGCATCATTGTAACAGGCATTACCAAAATCTTTATAAACTTTGGTTTTTTCGATTGCCAATAACTTTTGAAATTCCGAATAACGGTATTGTTTCATTATTTTATTCAAAATACAAACACAAAAATCATCAGAATTAGCCATTTTCTGGGCCATTGTAGAGGTTTTGCATAAACTGATAATTTCATTTTTATTATCCTGATTCCAGCCACGATTGAGTTTTGTATCTACCCACGGCACAACTTCCAGAACAATTTTTTGGGTTAAAAGCCAGTTTTTGCTTTCGAAACCAAACCAGATCGTTGTTGTATTTTCTTTTAGACAGGAAGATTTATCCAGAGACAATCTTTTAGCATCTTTACTCACGGGTTCCACCTGAGCAAAACAGGCTGTATCGGTCTTTCCGTCACTTACATATTTTTTTGCATTTTCATTGGATGTAAAAATAGAATACGTGCATTGATCGTCTCCTGAAATTTTCGACATCAAAAACACTGCTCCTGCCGAACCCTGACCTATTCCGTAAGGATCAGGTATTGCTTTTAGCACTGACACCAGGCTATTTGTCATTTCCTGATTTTTATCTAACAGCGTAATTCTATAGACTATTTCAGTAGTTCCAACTGGTAAATCTTCTGTATGAACGGTAATGCGGTCACGTGCAGAGACAATAATTTCTCTTGTCGTGGCGCGTTCTTTGTCCCAATAACCCTCTTTTTGAGCATACGTACTGTAAAATGAAATTACAGAAAGGAATAGAAGTATTTTTTTGAAAGTCATATTTTATGATTCTTTTTGAGTGGCATTAATCATATTCTGGATTCGGTTTTCAGCTTCTTCCTTTGTGATCCCTGCATAGAAATCTTTAACAAAAGAATGATCGAAACTTTCATGAGGAAAAATTACCGGCCTGTTATTGCCTTTTTGAGTGACCACGGTTGTTGGAATACTTTCTGAAAACTCATATTCACTTATATTATTAGACAACCAGCCAAAATATTCTGCTTCATGATTTTCATTATCAAAATTATCGAGATAATCCTGAAAACTTTTTTCGCTCAAAGAAACCCAAAATCCATATTCTAAGTCTTCACAGTGATCCTTTACTTTTTGAAATAATACACAACGTACAAACCTGCCAACTTCATCCGGATAATTGATGACACAAAAATCTTCATCAATAACAGCAATTTCTTTCTTTTCTTCGGCAGAAAGCCAGTAATAATTGTTAGGCGAATTATACGTTAAGGCAGGCCAGCCTTCATGTTGCTTACCACAACATTCACAGGTAAAATTAGTAGTATCCATTGTTTTAGTTTTGCGGCGTAACAGTTTCGTCCAGTCTGGCCACATATTTACAATTCTATTGATTCTCCGATTTTAAGAAGCATTAAATCTTTTCCTTTATCGAAAAATTTACGAATTGACTCTTCTTTATTAATTTCAATATAACCAAAAGTATCAAAATGATAACCCAGGATTTTGTCGCATTCTAAGAAATCCGAAGCTATGATAGCATCTTCAACATCCATGGTAAAATTATTTCCGATTGGAAGAATCGCCAAATCTAATTTGGTGCGCATCGGAATCAGTTTCATATCCATCGAAAGTGCTGTATCACCTGCAATATAGATGTTTTTATGCTCTCCTTCTATTACGAAACCACCGGGATTTCCGCCATAACTTCCGTTTGGAAAAGAGCTTGAATGGATCGCATTTACATATTTTACCTTTCCGAAATCAAATTTCCAGCTTCCTCCGTGATTCATCGGGTGTGCCTTGAATCCTAATGTGGCATAATAACTTGTAATTTCAGCATTCGAAACAATAACTGCATCGGTATTTTTTGCAATAGCTTCCACATCCAAAACGTGATCGCCGTGTGCATGAGTCAATAAAATATAATCGGCTTTTAAAGTATTTATATCGATAGCCGAAGCTTGTGGATTTCCCGTAATAAATGGATCAACAATAATATGTTTTCCTCCAACTTCAATCCCTAATGATGCGTGTCCGTAAAAAGTAATTTTCATTTTTATAAAATTTAAAGTTGAACTAATTCTATCTTCCTCCTAAGAAGAGATTCACAATAATATCTGAAACCAAGGAAATCATACAGATAGTCAAAAGCAAAGAAAGAAAAAAGGTGCTTAAGGCTAATTTTTTTAATTCAGGATCCAACAGTTTAGGCTCCTGGTTTTTAGAAACCGTAATCAGATGTTTCGTTAAAGGTATATAAGCCAATAAAAACAAATATTGATCGAAACGATAATTACTTAAAACAGCAAAAGCCAATACCAATACCATTGCAGTTATAATAAGCGCAAAATGGTATATTTTTGCTTTTTTACCACCCATTTGAACAACGATTGTGTTTTTGCCTGATTTTCTGTCTGATTCTTCATCACGCATATTATTCAGGTTTAGCACTCCGACACTTAACAAACCAATCGAAATTGCCGGTAAAATCAAAATCGGATCTACTTCTTTAGAATACAAAAAGTTAACGCCCAAAGTGCTTACGAGTCCGAAGAAAACAAAAACAAATAAATCCCCGAAACCTTTGTATCCGTAAGCAGAATTTCCAACGGTGTAGCGAATAGCCGAAGCAATTGCTGCAATTCCAAGTAAGAGGAAAAAGATGGAGTATCCGAAGTTAGATTCGCCAAAAGCAAAATAAATTAAGGTAACTGCAGATAATAAAGTTAAAACTGATGTAATGATGATTGCTTTTTTCATTTCCTGCGGTGTGATAACACCACTCTGGATAGCGCGCTTCGGCCCAACTCTGTCTTCATTGTCGGTGCCTTTTACGCCATCTCCGTAATCATTGGCAAAATTCGACAAAACCTGTAAGCCAAGCGTGGTTAAAAGTGCGAAACCAAAAATTTTCCAACTAAAAACTTCTGTCGGTGTATTGATGGTTTCTGTTGGGTTGGATAAGGCATAAATGCTTCCCACTATAATTCCGGAAACTGATAAAGGTAATGTGCGCAATCTTGCGGCTTCAATCCAGTGTTTCATTATGTTTTTTATTTGAAATTTTAGAAATTAGAATTTAGATTGTTGGAAAAGTTTACGGTCTCAGTGTCAGTTTTCAGACTGTGACTGAGACTGTAAACTGATTAAAACTTTACGGTAACCACTTATTCTCTCCGAAATTTGGTTTTCTTTTTTCTAAAAATGCATTTCTTCCCTCTTTGGCTTCCTCAGTCATATAGGCCAGACGGGTTGCTTCTCCTGCAAAAACCTGCTGCCCCACCATACCATCGTCTGTTAAGTTCATGGCGAATTTTAGCATTTTTATAGAGGTTGGTGATTTTTGCAGGATTTCCTGTGCCCACTCATAAGCAGTATCTTCAAGTTCATCGTGGGGAATAACGGCATTTACCATACCCATGTCCATTGCTTCCTGAGCCGAATAATTGCGACCTAAAAAGAAAATTTCGCGTGCTTTTTTCTGTCCCACCATTTTAGCCAGATAAGCAGATCCGTACCCCCCGTCAAAACTGGTAACATCGGCATCTGTTTGTTTAAAAATAGCATGTTCTTTACTCGCCAGGGTCATATCGCAAACCACATGTAAACTGTGTCCGCCACCCACTGCCCAGCCCGGAACAACGGCAATAACCACTTTAGGCATAAAACGAATTAGACGCTGGACTTCCAGAATATTCAAACGGTGCTGACCATCTTCTCCTACATAACCCTGATGTCCTCTGGCATTCTGATCACCTCCACTGCAAAAGGAATAAACCCCGTCTTTAGTCGAAGGGCCTTCTGCAGAAAGCAATACTACGCCTATTGAAGTATCTTCCTGTGCATCGTAAAAAGCCTGGTATAATTCTGAAGTTGTTTTTGGGCGAAAAGCATTTCTGACATTGGGTCTGTTGAAAGCAATTCTTGCAACTCCATTACATTTTTTATAGGTTATATCTTCAAATTCTCTGGCAGTGATCCAATCCATTTCTATTTGTTTAGTTTTAAAAATTATAGTGTAAAAATAAACCATTTTTATATTTTTACCTACTCTATTTAATTTTAGTCTGCAAGAAAGTAGCTCCCAATGTTAACAATTAGTATTTACCTACAAAAAATAACATTATTTAACATTTGGTTTGAAAAAAAATAAGTAATTTTACACCCTAGAAATCAATGAGATACATTTTATTTCATTGGATTATGATTGATTTTCTTTCACTGATTTATTAACCTAAAAAATGACTTTTTTTGAGAAAATTTAAAAAATTTGTCGCTTATTTTTTGACGGTTTTTATTAGTAAGCCCTTAATTAATGAGCAAATGATTTATGCATTTGTAAAAACTTCAAAAAAGAGATAGTAACACCTAAGGTTAAAAGCTGGAAATGTTTGTAATTAGCACAAAATTGAAAACGAAAAGAGGGAAATATGCTAATTGACTACTTTCTAAAAGTTATTCTATAAACCAATGGCACAGCCGTGAAATTGATTTTTTGCATTTTAGGACGAATGTATCGATTGTTTAAAGACATACCCATCTAAAGGAGTAATTTCAAAAATTTTTAAAGCTGTTACTTTTTTAATGGATTCGAATTATTTTATTTCTGTTTTTTTTTAATTACAATTTTTTTTAAAACGAGAATAAAAAGAGAAAGGCTACTTGTAATGAGTAGCCTTTCTTGTTATTCTAAATTTAATAAATACCAAAAAAGAAATTCCAAATTCCTGTATTCGTTCCTATTGGAATTTGGAATTTCTTTTTTGTCTTTTTTAAAAGGAAGTTCTTAATTATCCTTTACCAGATAAATTCCATCTTCTTTAATTTCGATAAGCTTTTCTTTATACAAAGCACCAATTGCTTTTTTAAAGGTTTTTTTACTCATTTTAAGTACCGTTTTGATGTCCTCCGGATGCGAATTATCATTTAGGCGTAAAAAACCGCGATTGGCTCTTAATTCGTCTAAAATCTTATCTGCATTTGGCTCAATACTCTGATAACCCTGCTCTTGCAAAGCTACATCAATTTTGTTATCGGGGCGGATATTTTTAATATAACCGACCATTCTGTCGCCAGTTCTTATCGCATCATCGTAGACTTCGTCTTTGTACAGCAGTCCTTTATGTTTCTCATTGATAATCACATTGATTCCGATTTCGGTAATATGCGAAACAATTAAATCAACTTCCTCTCCTTTTTCAACAGTTAAAATATCATTGTTCAAAAATTGATTTGTTTTACTTGAAGCGACCAGACGATTGGTTTTTTCATCCATATAAAGGTAAACTAAATAACGTTTTCCTTTTTCCATAGGACGCGCCTGTTCTTTAAAAGGAACCAAAATGTCTTTTTCCATTCCCCAGTCCATAAAAGCACCAACCTGATTGATGTAGTTTACTCTTAACAGAGCAAATTCATTCAATAATATATAAGGTTCGAGCGTTGTCGAAACCGGACGCTGTTCGTGGTCTAAATAAACAAAAACGATAAGCTCCTCGCCTATCTCAAATTCATTGGGAACGTATTTATTGGGTAATAATATATCGTGAATTCCTTCAGGGTCTTCTTCAGGATTTCCTAAAAATAAACCAACTTTGGTATCACGTAATATGGTAAGCGTATTGTATTTTCCTATTTCAATCATATTATAAGGTTCTGAGTTGATAAGCAACTAAGTTTCTAAGCCGCAAAGGTACGAAGTTTGAAAATGGTAAGCCCAAAAAATATTTCATAAAAAAAGTGCCGGTTAAGGCACTTTTAAAAATTTTAGTTGAGTTCTTTAAAAAATTGTTTTAAAATAACATCATTCTCAGCAGTTGGGGTAAAGATTTCCAAAATACCTGGAGCCTGATTTGATTCAAAAAGAGTTTCTATGTTTTTTTCCAAAGTTTCCTTATCTGACGCCGTAAAATAGTTCATCTGATACATTTTAGCCAGATGTTCGGCTGTTAAATGATGGGAAGTCTCAAAATAAGTATTGAAAACCGGTTTCTCTTCATGACCCGGCAAAATTCTGAAAATTCCTCCTCCTCCATTATTAATCAAAATAATTTTGAAATTTTTGGGAATATAAGAGTTCCATAAAGCGTTGCTGTCGTATAGAAAGCTAATATCTCCGGTTATAAAGACGTTTTGTTTTCCGCTTGCTACCGCAGCTCCAATCGCTGTTGATGTGCTTCCGTCGATTCCGCTTGTTCCCCTGTTGCAAAAAACTTCGATAGAAGGATCAATATGAATCAGTTGTGCATAGCGAATAGCCGAACTGTTGCTAATCTGCAATTGACTGTTTTTAGGCAACGCTTCAATTACTTTTTCGAAAACTTTAAAGTCAGAAAACGGAATCTTATCCAGATATTCTTTTCTTCTGATTTTTCGTAAATCGTAAACCTTTTTTATTTCTTCAAAATAATCACTTTCTGTTGTTACAGCTTTAGAAACCAAATCTTTAAAAAAGTCATTCGGCTGCATTACAAAATGATGTGATAGCGCGCTAAAGGTATCATAAGCACGTAACGTATCAATATGCCAATGGTATTTCGGTTTGTATTTTCGCAAAAATGCCTTGATGCGTTTTGAAACAATCATTCCACCGAAAGTAACTAAAATTTCAGGTTGAAAGTCATTAAAATCAGGATCTTCAAAAGGTGTAATTAAAGTATCAATGCTATTAATAAAAGTCGGATGATGCAAGTTGGAAGTCGTTTCGGTCAGCACCACTACAGACGGGTCTTTTGCCAGATTTTGTGTTATTTCAGCATCGATTGCATGAGCTTCATTTACACCAACCATGATTAGTTTTCTTCGGGCTGAATTCCAGATTGAAACAATTTCCTCGCTGTTTTCTATGGTTTTTGTTTCAAGTGAAGGCTCTGTATTTGTAATTTTTGACTTTATAGAAAGTGCTTCCACTGTTTCATACAAAGGTTCTTCGAAGGGCGCATTAATATGAACGGGACCTTTTTTAAGGATTGCCGTTTCGATTGCTTTATTTATTTTGAGATCATTTTCAACTGAAGCTTCTTCGGTTAAATTAGCATTAAAAACCGAATGATTCTCATACACATTCTGCTGACGAATAGTTTGCCCGTCCCCAATATCAATTTTGCTTTGCGGGCGGTCTGCGGAAATAACAATTAATGGAATCTGACTGTAAAATGCTTCCGCAACAGCCGGATAATAATTTAATAAAGCAGATCCTGAAGTACAAACAACTGCTGTTGGCTGCTGGGTCTGCTGGGCAATTCCTAAGGCAAAAAAGGCAGCACAACGCTCATCTGCAATGCTGTAACATTTAAAATTAGCGTTTTGGGCGAACCCTATGGTTAACGGTGCATTTCTTGATCCGGGAGAAATTATGATAGTAGTGATTCCTTTTGCTAAACAAATTTCGATAATGCTCTGAGCGAGCGGTATTTTAGGGTAAATCATTCGTAGGAAAGTATTATTATTCAAGAAAATCGAAAAATTTTCTAATAGTACAAAGTTACAAACTTCAATGTTGATTTAAGTTATAAATGATGAGATATTAAGTCAATTTTTAGAAAAAGGGAATATATTTGTAGAAGCTATTTTTATGAATAAAATTAAGTTCCCATGCGTTTTATATACTTGTTTTTATTTTTCATCTTAGTACAGGCCCTAGATTTACAAAATCAGTTTGTTACTGCTGATATTCCTTAAAATATGCGCAGCGTGCAAAAGTAATCTGCACCGAAATGCCTTGGAATACCAAGGATGTTCATACAGTAATAAACGACTTAAAAAAACGCCACGAATTCAGTAATTATTTTATAGGGATTTATAAAATAAATTTTCGAATTTGAACTTAAAACCATAATGCAAAAAATAATGGACATAACCCTTAGACCAGCCACAACAAACGATTTAGAGAAAATTCTCGCTATTGTCAATCATTCTATAGTGCATACCACTGCCAATTACAATTACGATATCCAGACGCTCGATGTCCAGACTAAGTGGTTCGAAGATAAAAAAAGTAAAAACTTACCTATTGTCGTTGCCGATTTAGAGGGCGAAGTTGTAGGTTTTGGAAGTTATGGACAATTTAGGGAGAAAATCGGTTATCAATTCACCGTTGAACATTCGGTTTATGTGGTGGAACATGTGATTGGAAAGGGAATTGGATCTCAGTTACTGACAGAGCTAATTCGTTTAGCTAAAGAACAGGGTTATCACGTTATGATTGGTGCCATCGACGCTGATAATGCCGGAAGTATTGCTTTTCATGAAAGATTTGGTTTTGTTTCTATAGGAACAATTCGTGAAGTTGGCTATAAATTCGGTCATTGGCTTGATCTGGTTTTTATGCAGCTGATTTTGAAATAGATTGCAGAACATTTTACCGCAAAGTACACAACGATTTTCGCAGGGAACGCAAAGTAATATGCTTATTTTGTGTCATCTCGGATGAGAAATCACATTTGCTGAATCTATACAGTACGTCGCTCTCTGAATGTTATTTCTCCTCCGTCGAAATGACAAACTTTGTAATAAACTGTATGGGATAATACATTGAAAAAAAAATCCACAAATCTGTATCACTACAAATTTGTGGATTTTTAAATTAATAATGCTGTTATTAACTTTTTATCCAACTGATTACTTCCGGATCTGTTGGTAAAGTTCTTGGTTTAATTACTTTTACCAATTCTCCTTGTTCGTTGATTAGGTATTTTTGAAAATTCCATTCCACTTCAGAATCCTGCAACCCGTTTTTAGCTTTTTGAGTTAAGAATTTATACACTTCACACATATCGTCCCCTTTTACAGAAACTTTGTCCATCATAGGGAAGGTTACGCCATAATTTTGCTGACAAAAAGCACCGATTTCCTCATTTGTACCAGGTTCCTGTGAAGCAAAGTTATTGGCAGGAAAACCAACAATTACAAAGCCTTTGTCTTTATACTCTTTGTAAATCGCTTCAAGATCTTTGTATTGAGGTGTTAATCCACATTTTGAAGCCGTGTTTACAATCATTACTTTTTTTCCTTTTAAAGAAGCAAAATCAAAAGGATTTCCTGATAGATCTTCTACTTTAAATTGGTAAATGGTTTCTTTTGTCATAACCTTATCCGTTTTAGGAGTTTTTGTTTTATTGGTTTGTGCTTGATTTTGGCAGCTAAATAAAAATAGCAGACCATAAGCCAGAAATAATATTTTTTTCATCGTTTCAATTTTTTATAAAATTAGTCAAAAACAATTTTGCAGCTGTTTTTTGGTGCCCCTATTTTGTATTAAATATAAGTTAAATAAAAAAAATGAAGCCTAACGTTAATCAGACGTTAGGCTTCTCCCCATACAAACAAATCAAACCATGAAATTTGAAATTTTTTAAGCCATTTTTGCTTTTACCTTTTTAGCATTCCGGAGTTGAAATTAATTCCTTAACAATTCCGGACTATTTATCGTATTGACCCTGCAGCAAACTGAGTATTCTAATTGTACTGATAAAATCAATTTTTTTAAATTCAATTTTTTATTTTTAGCTCCTCATAGTTGATTCCCCCGTTTTGATCGAAATAATTTAAACTCCAGTTCACTTGTCTACAAATAATTTTCAGTATCGGTGTTTACAATAATAAAAAAATCTAATTCGTTTGTATACCTATAACTTTGAGCATCCGCATCATCTACACCCGTATTCGATTGGAAGTCCGAGGGCATCAACTATTAATCTTTATAAAAGCTCAAATTTGGTCTCTCCTTCTGCACTTTTTCTTCCTTTAAATAATTTTCACTAAAACTTGTAAAGGTCAAAACAGTGGTGAGACCTACAATCAATATCTTTAAACTATTTATTTTATACATGACCTTAATTTTTTTATTGCGATTTGCTTTACGTTTTTTTTCTTAAAAAACGTATTTTTTATTAGTACCTTACAAAATCATTAATCCCCGATTATTTAATTTTGCCAAAATTTTTGTTTCAATTGCTATTTAGCTAAACATTTCATTTTATGTTATAATAGCATTTACGTAAACGGTTTGCTTTTGGTTTTAAAAAAGTCAAAAAAAAGTTACTTTTTTCCAAAATCCCTTATTTTTCTAAGGATAAGACTGTTAAAAAAAATATTATTTTCACAGAAAAATAAATTATCTTTATCTCAGGTAATCAAAAAAATATTTTAAAAAATTTGTTTAAGCTTAAAAATCCCATTCTATGAGTCAAGAAGAATTATTAGTTTTAATTTACAAGAAAGACGAAAGAGCTTTTACCCATTTGTATGATATGTATTCAAAAAGTTTATTTTCGGTCATTAATGTCCTAATAAAAAACCGCGAGGAAGCCGAAGATGTTTTGCAGGAAGTTTTTGTCAAAATCTGGAAAAACATAGATTCTTATAACGAAAGTAAAGGCAGATTTTACACCTGGATCCTTAATATAGCTAGGAATACCTCAATTGATAAGCTTAGATCCAAAAACTTTAATAACAGCCAAAAAAACCTTTCTTCAGATAATTTCGTAAATCTGTTAGATGACAGTAATAAGTTGGTCAACAAAATTGATACCATCGGTATTCAGGAATTTGTAAAAAAGCTGAAACCTAAATGTATTGAGATAATCGATTTATTATTTTTCAAAGGATATACCCAGCAAGAAGCTTCAGAAGAACTGGCAATGCCGTTGGGAACTATCAAGACACAAAACAGAAACTGTATTAACGATTTACGTAATTATTTAAAAATATAATGGAAGCAAAAGAATATATAGAATCAGGAATTCTGGAACTTTACGTTTACGGTTTATTAACCGAAAAAGAAAATCTGGAAGTAGCCGAAATGGCTAAAAACAATCCCGAAGTAGATCAGGAAATCCTTTCGATAGAAAAAGCTATTGTTGCTTTATCTTCAAGTTTCTCTCCTTTTCATTCGGTGGCTAATTTCGAGAAAATCAAAGCGCGCCTTGAGCTTAAACATGGCAAAGTAGTCGAAATGAAACCTGCATCAAACTGGTCACAATATGTGGGCTGGGCAGCTGCTGTATTGCTTCTTTTAGGTCTGGGTTACCAAACTTTGGAACTGACCAAAACCAGAGATGCTATTGCAACTGTTGGCAGTGAGAAAACTAAAATCGAAAGAGATTTTGCTTATCTGGACCAACAAAATAAACAAACTGAAAAAAGTCTGACTATTGTAAGAGATATTAAAAATACCGGAGTAACACTTGGTGGTCAGGCTGTTTCTCCAACATCATTTGCAAAAGTTTACTGGAATAAAGACACCAGAACGACTTATATTGATGCTGCAGGTTTACCAAAACCTCCAAAAGGAATGGTATATCAGGTATGGGCTTTAAAATTAAGTCCGGTACTTACACCAACCAGCATTGGTTTATTGAGTGATTTCGATTCAAATAATCAAAAAATATTTGCAGTGGATCAAACCGTTTCAGCGGAAGCTTTTGGTATAACGCTTGAGCCTGCCGGAGGAAGTCTGACTCCTACTATGGAACAACTATATACTTTAGGAAAAGTATAATAAAGTAGTCTTAACAATATTAAAAACGCACATTAATTTATTTTGATGTGCGTTTTTTTATTATTTTTAAGTCAAAAACAATCAAAACAACAATATGAACGCAACTTTACTTTTAAGAATTACGATCGCTATTATTCTCCTGAACCATTCTGTATTCGGAATGTTTAATAACGGAATAAACGATTTTGGCAATTTATTCCTTAACCAGATTGGGTTTGCTCCTTATGGCGTTCTTTTGGCCTGGTTGATCAAATTATCACATGTTGTCGCTGCAGTGCTTCTGCTTCTGAACAAATATGTAAAATTAGCTGGTTTTGTGACAATTCTGGTTCTTATTATGGGAATCATTCTGGTGCATTTTCAGGAAGGCTGGTTTGTAGTCGGCGGAGGAAGAAATGGTATGGAATATAACTTTTTACTGATTATTGTGCTTGTTGCTATTATGTATCCGAATGGATTTAAGAAAGATAAAATTCAGGAGCAATAGTCATAAATTCTATTTTATAATATTAAATAAAGCCTAAACAATGGAAATAACCTGCAAAAATTGTAAACAGATTTATAAAGGTCATTATTGTAATAATTGTGGTCAGCCTGCTGCAACCTACAAAATAAACGGACATTATTTATGGCATGAAATCAGGCATAGTTTATTGCATTTTGATGAAGGTATTCCTTATTCTATAAAACAATTATTTACAAGACCGGGACATTCTATTCGTGAATTTATCGAAGGAAAGCGTGTCAGGCACTTTAAACCTTTATCTTTAGTTATGGTTTTGGCAACATTTTACGGCCTCTTATATCATTACTTCCATATTAATTTGTATGATGATACGTCTGATCCAAATATAGACATTGGTCAGCTTAATGAATGGAGTTCAAAACATTATTCATGGATCATAATTGTGACTATTCCGTTTTTTACTTTGGGAACCTATATCAGCTTTAGAAAACAAGGTTATAATTTTGTAGAATACATTGTATTAAACACTTACAAAGCCTCTCAGAAGTTATTTGCTCATCTTATCATATTCCCTCTGGTTCTTTACAATAACGGAAAACCTGAACTTCAAAAAATTCTAATTGCAGTATATATACTTGACCTTATTTTAACCTTTTGGACAAATATTCAATTCTTTAATAAAATTTCCAAAACTAAAGCTTTTTTATTATCCATACTGAGCCAGCTAATTTTTTGGGTCACTTTTCTCTTAGCTGTCAGTTTGGTTATTTCTGTTTTTGGGCTTTAATTTTTAACCCGTGATTCACCAGGCTTACTCTAAAAAAAATGCCCTCACTTTACAGGAGAGCATTTTTTATGAATTAATAATTTGGGTGTATTATTTTTTGCTTTTGTAATATTTACGATACTTTGGATATGTTACAGCTCCAATTACTGAAATAGTTCCGAGAGAATACCAGATCCAGCTTAGGGAATGAGCTTCCCCGCTTGCGTAGGAATGCAGACCCACTAAGTGAAAATTTACTCCGTAATACGTAAATAAAATCGAAATAAAGGCAAACATACTCATTAGGTTAAAGAACCATTGTCCTCTTAATGAAGGTACAAAACGAGCGTGAATTACAAAAGCATAAACCATAATCGATATTAGGGCCCAGGTTTCTTTTGGATCCCATCCCCAGTAACGCCCCCAGCTTTCGTTAGCCCATTGTCCTCCTAAGAAGTTTCCAATAGTTAACATGATTAAGCCAATAGTCAGTGCCATTTCGTTGATATATGTTATTTCTTTGATGTTTAGGCTCATTCTAGCCTTATTCTTTTCTGTAGTAAAGAAAATCAGTATCAAGGCCACAAGACCTAAAATCATTCCGAGCGCAAACGGACCGTAACTGGCTACAATTACTGCAACGTGGATCATTAACCAATACGAATTAAGTACCGGCTGTAAATTAGCAATTTCAGGATCAATCCAGTTGGCGTTTGCGGCCATAAAAATCATTGATGTTACAAATGCTGCTGATGCAACGGTAAGTTTTGATTTTCTGTCAAAAGCTAATCCGAAGAACATGGTTGCCCAGGCTACATAAACAATTGCTTCGTAAGCGTTACTCCAGGGCGCATGTCCTGAAATATACCATCTTGCGATTAATGCTACTGTATGAAGTGCAAATATTAACCCTATTAAAATATGAAAACCATTTACAGTGATTCGTAAAAACTTTTTCTCGAAGAAAATATTAAACAAGGTAAAAATCAACATAAAAATTCCTGCAAGCGAATACCAATAGAACATTTTCGGTAAAATATTATAGGTATTATAAGCGATTTCAAGATCTATTTTCTTTTCACTTGGACGAACTTTGCTTCCGAATTTCTTCTGAAAACCATTGATACTTTCTACTAACTGATCTGCTGTTTTAAAGTCTTTTGAAATCGCTCCGTTGTTTAAAGCACTAAAGTACATTGGTATGATCTGCTTTACATACGTAGAATCCATTCCCTTTAAACCTGCATTTTGAATTTCGAGATAAGAAATCCATTTGTTGTTTGGGTCATTTGGAATTGGAAAAATTTTCAGGATACTTCCGCTTAAAGCAGATTCCATCAGATTTACTTTTTTATCTGTTTCGATAAAATCTTTCTCAAAACTATTTGGATTTGCGGCTTTGTAAGCTGCGTCTAAGTAAGGTGATAACTTATAGTTTCCGTTTTCATCAAAAAACTTAACAAAAGGTGCAAATTCTGCTTTTTTTTCAATTCCAATGATTCTGCGGATACTATCATTTTTAGTGTTTACGTAAATGATAGGAACCTGAATCCAAACCTGTGCGTATTGCGTCATGGACAAAAATACCTGATCAGAATTCATTCCGTTATACGTATCACTATGGCTTACTTTTCTAAGCAACTCCGATGAAAAAGTATTAATAGGTTTCATCCTTCCACCGGCATCCTGAATAATCAAACGTCCAAATTTTGCAGCGTGTGATTCGGGTGCTTTATAAATTGTCAATAAAGAATCTAATTGTTTCTTACTTGGCGCGGCTGTAACGTGATTGGCATGATCATTTGGATCCTCACTGTGTGTATGGTTATGACCCGGTGTATGCACATGGGGTGCAGGTACTTCCTGTGCAAAACCATTCAGGCTTAACATCAGGAACAAAATAGTAACAAGTTTTTCTTTTTTGTTTTTAACGTCTTCTAATTTGCGTTTTAAATCAGCAAAACGAGAGTTTTTCGTAAACATAATAGCCATCAAACCAAAAAACAACATGAAATAACCCAGATAAGTAATCGATGTTCCCCAGAAATCGTGATTTACAGATAATACGGTTCCTTTTTCATCCGGATCGAATGAAGATTGAAAAAATCGGTATCCTTTGTGATCTAAAACGTGATTCATATAAATATCAGCATCAAAAGTTTCAGCAGAATCCTGAACGGTAACTTTACTCTCAAAAGCAGAATAACTTTTCTCTGTTCCCGGGTATTTTGTAGCAATAAAATCGTTTAATTTTACTTTAAAAGGCAGGATATATGCTTTACTTCCGTAGAATAAAGAATATTCGATGTTGCCGATTTTAACTGTTTTTGGTTCTCCCACACTTCCTTTAGATCCCAAAAGAGTCACTATTTTTTCCTGTCCTTCCGATTTTACTTTTACAATTATCGCATCGTGATGACTTTTGGCCTTGAAATCTTTATTCGATTCATAGGCTATACTTCCTTTCATAGCAGGATCCGGAAATACAATTCTAATGTCTCCAATACTATATAGGGAACGCATCATCAGAGGCTGCACATTGTCTTTTGTAACTTTCCCCTGGAATTTATCTGCCATTCGCATAAAATTACCTTCAAATGGAGTCTGAATAGTGTATTTTTCGCCGGTAGTTGTGATATTAATAGCACCGTCTGTAGGTTTATTCAAAGCAAACAAAACGTTGTGAATATTTTGAACTTCACCTTCTTTCAGGAAATGTTCTTCACGTCCGCCTGCTCCTGCTTCAACTAATTTAAGATACAAAGTTCCTTTCGGATCTGGTTTTACCATTTCTTTCGCTCCCATAATGTAGTTTACGTAACTTACTTCAAACGGGGTTTCATCAAACTTGCCGGAAATAGAGAAATCATTATTGGTAACCGGTGATAATAAAAGGCTTTTTTCGAAAACCCTGCGCTTCATTTCGCCTTTATATTCTCCATCAGCAAATACGGTCAGGAATGTTTTATCAGAAAAAATTTGGTTTTCGGCAGCACCTTCACGAATGGGCATCATGCCTTCGTAGCTGACATATCGCGTAATAAAAGCGCCTAAAAGAATAAAAATAAAGGCAATGTGCAATAAAAGAGTAGCCCATTTTTCCTTTTTCAGCAATTGATAGCGTTTGATATTTCCAAAGAAATTAATCATAAAAAAGACCATTATCGCTTCAAACCACCATGTATTATAAATTAGGATTCGGGCCGTATCGGTATTGTACTTACTTTCTATAAAAGTTCCGATTCCCATTGCCAAAGCAAATGTTAAAAAAAGAACGGCCATTAATCGTGTAGAAAACAAAAAAGAGAATATTTTTTTATCCATTTTTGAGGAATTACATTGTATAAAAGAGCGACAAAAGTACTTAAAAATGTTGAGTTCCTATATTTGCAATTTGTTAATTAAAACCAAAAAAAGGCGCTGCAATTAAATCAAATTCTTAAAACCGCCTGCTTAATTTTACAAAGCTATAAAAGCGTGTACTATTTATTAGCCACAGATTAGACAGATTACAAGAATTCTTTTTTGATATTGGGAATTAACCTTCTTTTAAAATAATGCTAACGCATTAAATCTGTTTAATCCCTGCAATCTGTAGCTAAACTTCTTTCATAGGTATTCTTTAAAAAAAATAATGCTAATTTTGCGTTATGATTCGAATAACGTTAATTGGTTCCGGAAATGTAGCGCAGCATTTGATTAAGGCTTTCGCTAAAAGTGAACTTACAGAAATTGTCCAGGTATATTCCAGAAAAAAAGAGACCTTATCCTCTCTTATTGAATTTGACAAAATTACAAGTGATTTTGAGGATTTAAAAGAAGCTGATTTATACATTATTGCAGTTTCTGACAAAGCGATTTCAGATGTTTCAAAGCAATTGCCTTTTCAAAACCGAATTGTTGTTCATACTTCCGGTGCAGCTTCACTTGATGTTTTAGATTCAAAGAACAGAAAGGGCGTTTTTTATCCGCTCCAAACATTTTCTAAAAACAAGGATATTGATTTCTCGACTGTTCCGATGTGCCTGGAAGCTGAAAACACTTTTGACTTTCGTGTTTTAGAAACTGCCGCAAAAAGTATTTCAAATGTTGTTTATGCCATTAATTCAGATCAAAGAAAAGCATTGCATGTTTCGGCTGTTTTTGTGAACAATTTCACGAATCATTTGTACCAGATCGGACAGGAAATTTGTGAAGAACATCAGGTTCCTTTTGAAATTCTCAGACCTCTGATACAGGAAACGGCAGAAAAAATCAATACTTTAAATCCCGCTGAGGCACAAACAGGTCCTGCAAAACGCAGTGATTCTTTGACTATTGAAGCCCATTTGGATTATTTAAGCACTCAAAATCAAAAAAATATCTATAAAATATTAACCCAATCTATACAAAATAATGGCAAAAAGTTATAAAGAAATAATGAATGACATCACCACGTTTGTTTTTGATGTTGATGGCGTACTTACAGACAGCTCTGTTTTTGTAACCAACGAAGGAGAAATTCTTCGTACGATGAATATTCGTGATGGTTATGCTATGAAAGCAGCTGTGGAAAGCGGCTATAATGTTTGCATTATTTCTGGCGGAAGCAATGAAGGTGTTCGTGTTCGTCTTCGTAATTTAGGAATTACGGACATTCATTTGGGAACTCCCGACAAAGTTAAAACGTTTAAAGAATATACTGACCTTTACAATATTAATTCTGAAAACGTGTTGTATATGGGTGATGATATTCCGGATTTTCATGTTATGAAATTGGTGGGATTACCAACTTGTCCACAAGATGCAAGCCCTGAAATTAAAAATATCTGCCGTTATATCTCGCATGTAAAAGGAGGAAAAGGCGCTGCCCGTGATGTTATCGAGCAAGTCATGAAAGTACAGGGAAAATGGATGGAACATTTTAGTGGGAAACATGATTAAGTTTTTAGTCGCAGTTTTCGGTCTCAGTCTCAGTTCCATTTTCAGTCTTAGACTTAACATTATCTAACAAAACCTTTGTCCCTTTGAACCTTTGCGCCTCTGAACCTTCATAAAAAGAAACTCAGAACCTTAGCACCTTAGCCACTCAGAATCTTTAGAAAAAGAACCTTAAAAAAAATGAAACTCCTCAAACTCATTCGATATCAAAACTTAGTGATGCTTGCTTTTATGCAGCTTTTATTTCGTTATGCTTTTTTAAAACAGCAGGACATTCCGTTGGCTTTAGCTGACTGGCAATATGGTCTGTTGGTTTTAAGTACTGTTTTGTTAGCTGCTGCAGGATATGTAATTAATAATATTCTGGATGTTGCGACAGATACCATCAACAAACCCAATGATGTTGTAATTGGTAAAGGAATTTCAGAAACTGCGGGTTACAATATTTATATCGGCTTAAATATTACCGGTGTTGCTATTGGTTGTTATTTATCGAATGTGATAATGAGACCAAGTTTTGCGGTTGTCTTTATCCTAATTGCTTCTGTACTTTATTTTTATTCAACATCACTAAAACAAATCATGGTTTTAGGGAATTTTGTTGTAGCCGCTGTATTATCATTTAGTGTAATCATCATCGGAGTGTTCGATATTTTTCCTGCCACAAACACTGAAAATCAGGCGCAAATGGCAAGTCTGTTTTCTATTTTAATTGACTATGCCTTATTTGCTTTTATGATTAATTTCATTCGCGAAATCATTAAAGACATTGAAGATGTAAATGGTGATTACAATCAGGGGATGAATACCTTACCTGTTGTCATTGGAATTAACAGAGCTGCAAAAATTGCTTTAGGTTTTGCTGTTATTCCATTTATATTGGCTCTGCTTTACATCAATAAATACTTTATTGAAAATAATCTCTACATGGTTACTTTTTATGCTTTTGCTTTTGTTTTAGCACCACTTTTATATTTTATGGTAAAAATATTTAGTGCGAAATCTCAAAAGGATTTTCATCATTTAAGTACTGTTTTAAAATTAATACTGCTGTTCGGAATTTTATCAATCCTGGTTATTGCCATAAATATCAAGTACAATGCTTAAAGAAAAACTAAAAAAATATGCTCTGATTCTGGCCTCAGGATCTCCTCGCAGACAACAGTTTTTTAAAGATCTGGATCTGGATTTTGAAATCAGACTTAAGGAGATTGAAGAAATATACCCTCCGGAGCTAAAAGCAGTTGAAATAACCGATTATCTAGCCGTATTAAAAGCAAGTGCCTTTGAAGGAGAATTAAATCCGAACGAGATTTTAGTGACCAGTGATACAATTGTCTGGCACCAGAATCGCGCATTGGGAAAGCCAAAAAATGCACCGGAAGCTTTCGAAATGATCAAATCGATGTCCAATGCCACACACGAGGTTTTTACATCGGTTTGTTTTAAAACCAATGCTGCTTCTACTGTTATCAATGATGTTACCAAAGTTACTTTTAAGGATTTATCAGACGAAGCGATTTTATTTTACATAGAAAATTACAAACCCTACGATAAAGCAGGTGCTTACGGTATCCAGGAATGGTTTGGTTTTATGGCTGTTACCAAGGTTGAAGGCTCTTACACGAATGTTATGGGACTTCCAACGGCCAAAGTTTATGAATATTTGAGTACTTTAGTATAAAAAAAATCACTTATGTTTTCTTTTAAAGAATATAGTCAGGAAATAATATCGACAGGGATTCTCCTTTTTGCGTTAATTGCTTTAAGAATGATTATTGCGAAGTTAATTCGTCGTTATGCCAGTTCCAGTCAATTATTAGAACATCGGACCAACTTAGTCATTAAATACATTCATGTGTTAATGAATATATTGGTTATAATAAGCCTGATTGTAATCTGGGGAGTTCAAACCAAAGATATTTTTGTAACTGTCTCTTCTATTGCAACCGTAATTGGTGTGGCCATGTTTGCACAATGGTCTATTCTGAGCAATATTACTTCCGGAATGATTTTGTTTTTTTCATTCCCTTTCCGAATTGGCGATACCATAAAAATTCACGATAAGGATTTTCCAATCGAAGCGGAAATTGAAGATATCAGTGCCTTTCATGTAAATTTAAAAACCAAAGAGGGAGAAAAAATCATTTTTCCGAACAATCTATTACTGCAGAAAGGCATCTCTATTATGCCGGTCCACTACGAAGAAAAGGAGTTTTTTGATTAATTTCTAAATGGAAATTTTATAAACTAAAATAGAAAAGCTAAAACAATATTATTTAAATAAAGTGTAATATTTGTTTCACTAAAACTCTATTTTTTTTATAAAAAATTTCCAAAAAAATGACTCGATCAGTAGAATTGCCTTTTTATGTAAAACTTTCTTTAATAGTAATAACTTTAATCTGTTTTGCATTTATTTTTTGCATCGGAAAAGATATTATCACACCTGTATTAATGGCATTTTTATTTGCTGTTTTATTGCTTCCGGTTTTTACTTTTTTAAACACAAAACTTAAATTTCCCAGATATCTCGCGGCCTTTCTTTGTGTTATTCTTTTTGCTTCATTTATTATTGGTATATTATTTTTTATCTCTTATCAAGTCAATGATATGGCGAATGATTTTGATACCATTAAAAAGAACGCAAATGCTTTTATTGTTGATATACATAAGTTTATAAAAGATCATTTTAATATTAGTATTGGCGAACAAAAAAAATATATTGATAATGTAACCAAGGATTCAGTTAAAAATGGAAATGCTACTCTGGGCTCAGCGATCATATCAATAAGTGATCTTCTTTTAGATTGCACCATTATTCCGATTTATACCTTTTTATTTTTATTGTATAAAGACCATTTTATTCTTTTCCTGGTCAAATTAATAAGCAAAGAAAGTCATGCTACGTTAAAAAATATTTTATCTCAAATAAAACTTTCTATCAATAATTATATTGTTAGTTTAATTTTAGAAATGATTATTGTGTCGGTGTTAACAAGTCTAGGACTTTGGATTATCGGTGTAAAATATTTTATTCTTCTGGGACTTATCACAGGAATATTAAACCTGATACCTTACATTGGTATTACGGCCGCAGGAATCATAACTATTTTAGCTTCGCTTACGGGTTCTGCAGAAACATCGATGATCCTTGCAATTTTGATAGTCAACCTGATCGTTCAGCTAATCGACAATAATGTACTGGTTCCATTAATTATTAATTCTAAAGTAGAAATCAACGCATTTGTCTCTATCATGGGTATCATCATTGGTGGCGCGGCAGCCGGAATATCCGGCATGTTTCTGGCGATACCGCTTTTGGCAATTTTAAAAATTATTTTCGACAGAATCGAATCACTGGAACCCTGGGGATATCTGATGGGCAATCACATGCCAAAAAGGTTTATTTGGAGAATTAAAAAAGTACATTCTGAAAATTAAATAGTAACCGAATGTAAGATATGAGCAATATTTATCTTACATTTAAAATTTTTGTAAAGTCAAAATACCGTTGAATGTTTCGAAAATTTAAAATAATAATATCTGTTTTACTTTGCTTTTGCCTGCAAAGCATTTGCGCGCAAGTAGACAAACCTAAAAAAGAAACCACTAAGGATAGTGCAGCAGTTTATAAAAAAATTCAGAATTATTCTAAAAAGCGCAAGTTTACCAAAACATTGCACAAATGGCTTTTCAGAACCAATAAACCCCGAAAAAGAGAAGCTGAAATCATAGAAAAAGACACTACTAATTACGATGGGAAAATTATCCGTAAAATAAATGTAGTAACCTTAGATCCATTTGGACACTCCGTTGTTGATTCAACAGCCATGCCCAGAAACTGGGGAGAAAGAACGGGTAATAAACTACATCTGAAAACAAAAAAAATAGCCATTTATAATTTATTGCTATTTAAAAGAAACACCCCTTATGATGCTTATAAAATACTCGAAAGTGAGCGTATTATCAGATCTCAGCGATATGTAACAGCTGTAAAAATTTCAAGAAAGCTGGTAAGTAAAGAATCGGATTCTATTGATGTTACTGTACGTGTTTTAGATTCATGGAGTACAATTCCAAGATTGTCTTTTTCAGGCAGCAGGATTTCTGTAGGGATGAAAGAAAAAGATTTTTTCGGATCCGGCCAGCAATTAGATTATCGTTTTACCAATCGTTTTGAAGATGGGGCAAACGCAAACGATATCACTTATACCGTTCCAAATATTGTCAATACTTTTATAAGCACGACATTAAAATACAATATGGATCTGGACAATAATTACAGTAAAAGTGTCAATGTCGAACGAGCTTTTTATTCTCCCCTAACCAAATGGGCGGGCGGAATAATATTAGGCCAAAGTTTCAGAAGAGACAGTTTACAAGCTCCGGATTTACAATATTCTTTTCAGCCTTTTAAATATGACTATCAGGATTTTTGGGCAGGAAAAGCAGCAAAGGTTTTTGAAGATGAGCCTAATGGAATAACGAACCTGATTGTTTCCGGACGCTTTTTAAATATTGATTACAAAGAAAGTCCGTCCCGGTATTTTGATCCGACAGATTATTATTCGGATGAGAAACTAATTTTAAGCGGTGTCGGAATCAATACCCGAAAATTTATAAAGGACAGTTATATTTTTAGAAATGGCCAGACCGAAGATGTACCAATAGGCAGGATTTACGGAATAACCTTGGGCTATCAATACAAAAATACTTTTTGGAGGCCTTACGTAGGGGCGCAGTTTTCTTTTGGAAACTATTACAGATTAGGATTTCTGAGTATGAATTTTGAAGCCGGAACTTTCTTCCATCAATCAAAAACTTATCAGACCACATTATTGTTTGAGTCTAATTATTTTACTAAACTGTATAGTATTGGAAACTGGAAACTAAGGCAATTTATTAATCCTAAATTAGTACTGGGTATGAATCGCGTCGATATTATCGCAGATCAGCTTACTATTAATGATCGCGAAGGATTGGCCGGTTTTAATACTGCTTTGTACGGAACCAGTAAAATGGTTTTGTCGTTACAAACACAAACCTACGCGCCGCATGCGCTTTGGGGATTTCGTATGAATCCGTTTTTTAATTATTCCGTAGCAGTACTCGGAAGTCAAAATGATGCCATGTTTAGAAATAAACCTTATCATAAGATCACTTTAGGTTTGGTGATCAGTAATGATTATTTGGTCTTCAGTTCTTTTCAGCTCTCACTTTCCTACTATCCCAGTATTCCGCTGCAAGGCGAAAATATTACTAAAACCAACACTTTTGAAACTACAGATTATGGTTTACAAAGTTTTGAACTGGCAAAACCAAGAGTTGTGGAGTATAAATAAGTTGAAAGTTAGAATTCTTCGATTTATTTTTCTCCAAAAAGTGATTTTTTCTTTAAACCTTAACATTTCTGCAACATATTAATAATCAAATATTTCCAAATAACCTAAGAATATCACATCGATAAAATACATTTTTTACCGGCTAAAATGCATTTAGTTTTTATTTTTGGCACAGTATATGAATATCGGTAATTACGATTAGAATTAACATAAAAACTAAAAAAATGAAAACAATTAAAATAGCAATCGCCGGACTATTTCTTTTGATTGCAAACGCCGCACAAGCCCAGGTATCTGTAAACGTAAACATTGGATCTCCTCCTGCATGGGGTCCGTCAGGTTACGCCGAAATGGAATATTATTACTTACCGGACATTGAAGCTTATTATGATGTCAGAGCCTCACAATTTATTTATTTTGGAGGTGGAAAATGGGTCAGAACTACCCGTTTACCAAGACAATATCGTAATTATGACTTATACGGAGGTTATAAAGTTGTTTTAACAGACTATCACGGAAGAACCCCTTATACTTATTTTGACAGACACAAAGTAAGATATTACAAAGGTTACCATGGTGCTCCACAAAGACCGTACAGGCCAAGACCGGTTTATGCTTATAATCATGGTCATGATAATCACAGGGATAACAGACATCATGATAAACACGACAGACACCATAAACACGATAGACATGATGATGATGATCGCAGAGATCATGGACACGGTGGACATGGAAGAAGATAATTATTTTCTAAGCAAAAAAGAGAGTATCACTACAATGATACTCTCTTTTTGTTTGTTTTAATAGTATAAAAATTAAGCATTAACATTTCATTTACATAATCTTCAAAAATATAATTAGTATTTTTGAGGCTCTATCAAAACACCTAATTACGCTATGCGAAAAATTCAGATACAGATTCTTTTTATTTTTTTAGCTGGAACTTTCAATTCTTTTTCACAACAACCACAAAAACCAAATGCTGTAGAAATCTACAATCAAATCAAAAAACTAAATTTTTTAGGTTCTGTATTGTATCTGGCAGCACATCCTGATGATGAAAATACCCGTCTGATATCCTATTTGTCAAATGAGGTAAATGCCAGAACAGGATATTTGTCCTTAACCCGTGGTGATGGAGGTCAGAATTTAATTGGTCCGCAATTGCGCGAATTATTAGGCGTTATAAGAACTCAGGAATTAATTGAAGCCAGAAAAGTAGATGGCGGAGAGCAGTTTTTCTCCAGAGCCAACGACTTTGGTTATTCCAAAAATCCGGATGAAACTTTAAAAATCTGGGATAAAGACAAGGTTCTGGCGGATGTGGTCTGGACGATAAGAAAATTTCAGCCCGATGTGATTATCAATCGATTTGATCATCGCTCACCAGGCACAACACACGGACACCACACATCATCTGCAATGTTAAGTGTTGAAAGTTTTAATTTGACAAATGATCCGAAAATATACCCTGAACAGTTAAAATACGTAAAACCATGGCAGGTAAAACGTCAGTTTTTCAATACTTCCTGGTGGTTTTACGGAAGCCAGGAAAAATTTGATGCTGCCAATAAATCAAAATTTACCAAATTGGAAACTGGTGTTTATTATACCGGAATCGGAAAATCCAATCAGGAAATTGCAGCTTTAAGCCGCAGCCGTCACCAGTCTCAGGGTTTTGGAAGTACCGGTGCCCGTGGAACTGAAACAGAATATCTGGAGCTCATTAATGGCGAAAGCCCAACAAACCCGGATCAGTTATTTGATGGAATTGATACCACCTGGAACCGCGTTAAAAACGGAAAACCGATTGGGGAATTAATTTCTAAAATTATAGCAAAATATGATTTCAGCAATCCATCAGCAAGTATTCCGGAATTAGTGAAAGCCTATACCATGATTGAATCTCTGGAAGACGATCACTGGAAAAACCTGAAATCTGCCGCGATAAAAAATATCATAGCCTCCTGCTCAGGATTATATCTCGAAGCTGTTGCGAGCGAACAGGAAGCAACACCCGGAAGTACCGTTAAGTTAAGCCTTGAAGCGATTAACCGATCTGCGGTGGGAATGGAACTGATGAGTGTAACTACACTACCCGATCATAAAAATACAATTCAAAACAGTATTTTAAAAAATAATACTGATCTGAAAACCACACTTCAACTGCAGCTTCCCAATACAATCGAATACACGCAACCGTATTGGCTAGAAGAAAAAGCCAGTGTTGGAATGTATACGGTGTCTAATCAGGAAAATATTGGAATACCGGATATTATAAGAGACGTAAAAGTTGTTTTTAATGTAAAAATCAATGGTGTTGAAATTCCCTTTGAACGAATCGTAGTTTACAAATACAATGACGGCGTAAAAGGAGAAATGTATAATTTTCTTGATATTGTTCCTGAAGCTACCACTTCAATTTTAGAGAAAGTTTTGATTTTTAAAGATACTAAAAGTAAAATGGTTCCTGTAAAAGTTCGTGCAGGAAAAGATGACATTAAAGGAACTTTACAATTAGAATTACCGAATGACTGGCTGGTTTCTCCAAAACAAATTCCGTTTGCTTTAGAAAAAAAAAGAATGGAGCAAACCTTTTATTTTGAGGTTACAGCACCAATTCAACCGGAAGAAGCTATTGCAAAAAGCATCGTTACAATTGATAATCAACGTTTTGACAAAGATGTAACGATTATCGATTACAGTCATATTACAAAGCAAATGGTCTTAAAGTCTGCCGAATCTAAATGTCTGCGAATTGATCTGAAAACCTCAGGAAATGCAATCGGATATATTATGGGTGCAGGTGATGAAGTTCCCGAAAGCCTTGCTCAGATGGGATATAAAGTAACCCTTTTAAAACCTGAAGAAATCACTCCCGAAAAACTCGATTCTTTCAATGCCGTAATTACAGGAATTCGTGCTTATAATACCGTGAATGCTTTAGCCAACAAACAAAAAATACTTTTTGATTTTGTAAAAAGCGGTAAAAACATGATTGTTCAATACAATACTTTTGGTAAAATAGTAACCGATCAGATTGCGCCGTATCCGTTAAAAATATCAAATGACCGTGTGACAGAAGAAAATGCAAAAATTACTTTTCTGGCACCCAATCATCCTGTTTTAAATACGCCAAATAAAATCAGCACCAAAGATTTTGAAGGATGGACGCAGGAACAAGGCTTATATTATCCGGATCAGTATGACCCTGCCTTCACTCCTGTTCTGTCGTCGCATGACAATGGGGAATCTCCAAAAAATGGTGCCTTGTTAGTAGCGCCTTACGGAAAAGGATATTACATTTACACCGGTCTTAGTTTTTTCAGGGAATTGCCAGAAGGTGTTGCCGGTGCGTACCGACTACTTTCGAATATCATTTCACTAAAACAACCTATAGAAGCTCCCAAACAGGAACTAAAGAAATAAATATTCAAAAATGGAAGACAAAAAAACAAAAAGATGGAAAAAAAGCTACACCTATGTTTTGGTAGCAAACGCCGTTTACATTCTGATTTTTTTCTTAATCATGCAATTATACTCATAACCTATGCAACTATTTGACTGGATCGTACTTATTGTTACTCTTTTATTTATTGTTGGGTATGGTTCGTGGAAAACCAAAGGAAGTAAAAATGTCGAGGATTTCATTTTAGGAAATCATGAAACACCGTGGTATACCGTTGGACTCTCTGTAATGGCTACTCAGGCAAGTGCGATTACTTTCCTGTCGACTCCGGGACAAGCCTACCATGATGGAATGGGTTTTGTGCAATTTTACTTTGGATTGCCAATTGCCATGATTGTCATTTGTGTTACTTTTATTCCATTGTATCATAAAAGTAAAGTTTTTACAGCCTATGAATTTCTGGAAAAACGTTTTGATATTAAAACACGTTCGTTAGCTGCAATCCTTTTTTTAGTTCAAAGAGGTCTGGGAACCGGTCTAACTATTTATGCCCCGGCTATTATTTTATCCGCACTTTTAGGCTGGAATCTGACTTTCATGAACATCATGATTGGTTTGCTGGTTATTATTTATACTTTTTCAGGCGGAACAAAAGCGGTGAACGTGACTCAGAAACAGCAGATGTTTGTGATTATGACCGGAATGTTTATCACTTTTTTCCTGATTTTACATTACTTACCAAACGATATGACTTTTACGAGTGCCCTGCATATTGCCGGAGCAAATGATAAAATGAATATTGTGGATTTTTCTTTTAATCCGGAAGAAAAATATACCTTCTGGAGCGGAATTACCGGTGGTTTTTTCCTGGCACTCGCCTATTTTGGAACAGATCAGTCGCAGGTTGGACGTTATTTATCCGGGAAATCAGTTCGTGAAAGCCAGATGGGACTTATCATGAACGGATTACTAAAAGTACCCATGCAGTTTTTTATTCTGCTTACAGGAGTGATGGTTTTTGTCTTCTTTCAATTCAATCCGGTACCGTTAAACTTTAATCCAAATAATAAAATTGTTATTGAGAAATCCGCTTTTAAAGAAGAGTATCATGTTTTGGAAAAAAAACTAAATACACTTTCTGAAGATAAAAAAGTAATCAATTTATTGTACATCGATCAGTTGAATCAGGATTATGACAATCCGATTTTGAGAAAAGAACTGGTGGCATTATCCAATAAAGAAAAAGACCTGCGTGACCGTGCGAAAGAAATTATTTCTAAAGCAGACAGCAACAGTGAAACTAATGACAAAGACTATGTGTTCTTTCATTTCATTTTGCATTATTTACCAAAAGGACTTATCGGATTATTGCTGGCTGTAATTCTTTCTGCTGCAATGTCATCAACAGCATCAGGTTTAAATGCTCTGGCGTCTACAACCGCTATAGATATTTATAAACGAAACCTGAAAACCGAAAAATCAGAGAAACATTACTTAAATGCAACCAAATTTTTCACGCTTTTCTGGGGAATTATTGCCATACTTTTTGCCTGTGTAGGTACCTTATTTGAAAACCTGATTCAGTTGGTAAACATCATAGGATCTATTTTTTATGGAACCGTTTTGGGAATTTTCCTGGTTGGTTTTTACCTGCGTCGCGTTCAGGCAAAAGCAATGTTTTATAGTGCTATTATCAGTCAGATCACCATTTTTGTAATCTATTATTTCATGATTTATATTTACCCAAGCGGTCAGGAAAAATTGGGTTATTTATGGCTGAATTTTATTGGTGCCATTTTGACTATTGTGTTGTCATTGTTAATGCAGCTGTTGGTTTTCAAGAGAAATGAGCTTGAAACGAATGAATTGTAAGTTTAAGAATTTCCGTAGTACGATAGCACACTGATTTTGCGGATTCTTAAGTAAGTAATTTAAAAATGTTTCTATGAAGAATAATGCTAAAAAGTGCAAATGCAAATCTTATTTATAAGATAAATGCTGTTTCGTAAATATATATCTTTGAGAAACTAACCATTGCTAAAATGCATCATTATGAAAGACCTGAAAAAATACAGCAACAAAACCAAAGCTGCTTTTATTTTGCTGGTAGTGATGCTTATCATTATTCTTAGTAATTTCAATACGCTGCAAAACTCTAAAAATGTCAATGAGAATATCAATGCCATTTATAAAGACCGACTGGTCGTGGCACATTATATTTTTCAATATTCAAAAGAGCTTCATTTTATAAAAACAGAAGCCGAACAGCCAAACCTGAGTGATCATCTCAAAAGGAGTGAAATTGCCAATACCTTAAAAATCATTCGTAGCATAGATCATTTATACGCCAAAACGGTTTTGACTCCAAAAGAAAAAACCTATTTTGAAGCTTTTTTAAATTCCTGTAAAACAATCCAAATCCAATCTCAAAGCAATAACTGGAAGCAGGTTTCACAATCGGGCAATGAAGCTTTGAAAACTTTGGAATTATTGTCTCAAATTCAGATCACCGAAGGAAAAGCCAAATTAAAGGCGGCAAATGAGATGTATAACGGAAATAATAACCTGGGACAGCTTCAGATTGCTTTGCTTATTATTCTGGGCGGCATTACCTTCTATTTGCTGCTTATAAAAAAGAAGAAAACAATCCGGATTCCGGAACCGCCAAGTTTGAATTGAGTTATAAGTTATAAGTTATAAAAAAATCCAAATCCCAATAAATTGGAATTTGGATTTTTATATTTTGGAACTTAAGTATTTGGAATTTCAAAGATTCAAAGAATCTTTATCTGCTCCACTCAGCGATACTGTCTTTGTTCATTTTTACATAATCCTGATTGTTGGCAGTTTCTGCAGCAGCTAAAGAAAGTTTTGCTGTCTCCACAGCACCTTTTTTATCTCCTTGTTTGGCCTGGATTAATGATTTTAATCTTAAAATAAAGTAAGGTTTATCAGCACTCATATCCAAAGATTTATCTACATAATTTCTGGCATCTGCAATGTTTCCGTTAGATTGGAATAAATATTGTGCCGATGCAAAATAATCATTTGCTGTTGGTCCTGCCAACGTTTTTTCGATACTTGTTGTTGCCGTTTTTGATGTCGGAACTTCAAATTTCAAAGCCACATGTGAATTTTCCCAGGCGATTTCAAGAAATGCAAAATTTGGATCTAAACCATTGATTCCAATTGTAAGACTTTCAACCGGAGTTGGTAAAGCATTTTCCTTAACGGTAGTTTTTAAAGCTACATTGGCATCACTCCAGTTCTCAGGTAGTCCCCAATTGTCTGTAGTACTGTAAAAAATTACTTCCCAGCTTTCAATTTTAGGAATCGTATAGATCGCATATTTTCCTTTTTTTAATGTTTTGCCATCAATCACCACATCGTCACTAAAACTGATTATGGTATTTTCGTTCGCTCCGGTTCTCCATAATTTTCCAAACGGAACTAAGTTTCCGAATACGGCTCTTCCTCTCGCACCCGGTCTTGAATAGGTAACTTCAACATCCGTTAAACCAACGGTTTGTTTGATATATGCTTTTGGACTCGCTTGTGGTGTTTTTACCTGTGCTTCCGAGACAAAAGGGGCCATAATAATGGCTAATGCAATGATTAGTTTTTTCATTGGTTTTAAGTTTATTTGTTTTGTTCAAATTTACAAATTCAATCCCCTAACAAATGTTAAATTTTATATAATTCAGTTGCCCAACTGTGCTATTTTTTGAGCATTTAATTCCTTAAAATCATTGATGATTAAATCTGCCGTTGACAGGTCTTGTAATTTAGAATGATGGCTGTTATAACCGATGCACAACAAGTTTGCCGCTTTAGCTGCTTTTACGCCATTCGTACTATCTTCAATTACGATACAATTTTCTTTCGGAGCGACTGATAACGATGCTGCATGAAGAAAAATAGCGGGATTCGGCTTGGATTGCGGAAAATCTTCACCACTTACAATATCCGTAAAATACGAATGCAGCTTAAATCGCGTAAAAACACGTTCGATGGTTACTTTTGAAGCTGAAGAAGCCAGGATTAACTGAATTCCGCTTGCGTACAAATCTTTGATCAAATCTTCTACGCCTTCCAACAGATATAAATCTTCTTTCGTATCGAATGCATCATTAAAAATGTTTCTTTTTCTTTGAATCAAATCTTCCACTTCCTGCTCTATCGCTGGAAAAAATTCTTTCAGGGCCTGAAAGGTATTACGGGTAGAAAATCCCGTAAACGAAGTGTACATTTCTTCTGTTACATCAATATTCAATTCAGAAAATTGTTTGTAATACGAATAACGGTGAACGGGTTCTGTGTCTACAATAACACCGTCCATATCAAAAATTACTGTTTTTATCATTTTTTTTTAGGTGCAGAGGTTCTGAATTGCTAAGATTCTGAGGGTTTTGGGTTTTGGGTTTTGGGTTTTGGGTTTGTGGTAACTTTGTCAATGTTTTAAATCTGAAAACTGACATTGAGACTGAGACTGAAGCCTATTCTTTCTTAAGCAAATATCGTATTACTGTTTCGGCAGCATGAAGACCAAATAATCCGGGCATATAGCTGTTGGTTCCGTAAAATGATTTTTTGAAATTCTTGCCGTCTGTTAGTTTTAAGCTTTTTGTATCCTGAATTTCAGAAGAAAAAACAACTTTCAATTTGTTGATGTTAGCTTCCCTCAGGCGTTTTCGGATTGCTTTAGAAAAATAACAGTTTATCGTTTTAGAGATATCTGCCACTTTTACTTTAGAGGCCAGCATTTTTCCACCAGCACCCATACTGCTAATGATTTTTACTCTTTTGCGTTTGGCGGCGAATATTAAATTCAATTTAGGTGTAATACTGTCGATGCAGTCCAAAACGTAATCAAACTCAGGGGAAACGATTTCAAAAGCACGTTCCGGAGACAAAAATTCCTGAACACGGGTCAGTTTTAATTCCGGATTAATATCCATTAAACGATCTCCTACAATTTTGATTTTGGCTTCGCCAACTGTAGAATGTAAAGCCGGTAACTGTCTGTTTATGTTGGTAATATCTACTACATCACCGTCAACAATTGTCATACTTCCTACTCCGGCCCTGGCCAGAAACTCAGCTGCAAATGATCCGACACCACCTAAACCAACCACCAAAACATTGGACTTTTGCAGGTTTTCTAATCCTTCTTTGGTAAATAAAAGCTCGGCTCTTTCTGTCCACTCTGCCATATCTCTTTTTGTTTAAAATTTTATTGTTTTTTGTTTCAGGTTTCAGATTCCTTTTAATCTGAAACTTTTTTTTATTTATGGAATACCCTTTTATAATTCGTTGAAATTATATCTTGTAACGCACTGTTATTTATATTTTTATATTCTGATGCTAAATCGTAAACCTGTTGTATTGTTTCTTCAACCGTATCTGTTTCCAGAAAAAAACGATCGTTTGGAATTTGTTGAAAAACAGTTCTTAATTCCGGATTCCTCAATAAATATTTTCCAAAAGAAATATAAAATCCTTCTTTTATAAGCTGGTCTGCAAGCTGACTGTTTTTCGAAAATCCGTGTATAATCATCGGAACCGTTATCTTCCTTTTTTTCTTAATCGCAATCACTTCCTGAAAAGCAGCCACGCAATGAATCACAACCGGTTTTTTATATTTTTCGGCTAAAATCAATTGTTTTTCAAAAACTGAAGTTTGAAGGTCCAGTGGAATTTCAATCCGTTTATCCAAACCGCACTCGCCTATTGCCAGACAATTTTCAGTTTGCAATTTTTCTTCTATAATTTTCAAATCGGCGTCAATTTTGTCTTCTGCAATATACCAGGGATGAATTCCAATGGAATAAAACGGAATTGAAGCATCAAATTCACGCGGATACTGATTCACCAATTCTAAAATATCGGATTGGTTGGTGAACTGATGGGTATGAAAATTAAAAAATTCCATTAATGAAAAGTTTTAACTCCCGCTTTGATTTCAATTTTTAAATCATTTTCCAACGGAACCAGCGGACAGGAATATTTATGATTATAGGCACAATACGGATTATAAGCCTGATTAAAATCAACTGCGATGGTCTCGCCTTTCGGGATTTTCAAATCAATATATCGTCCGCCTATATAGCTTTCTTTACCGGAAGTCAAATCTGAAAAAGGCAAAAATAAATGATCTTTATATTCTTTTGTTTTAGAAAGATCAATGCTTCTGTAGACATTCAATTGCAGTGACACACCGTCTATGGTAAAGTACAAAGTGCCATATTTAATATATTTTGGCGTTCTTGTACCCGTGGTTTTCATTTCAAAAACCTTTTCGTTTTTTGCTTTTACCAATTTTGCATTTACAAAATATTTACTGCTAACCGGATAAAAATCCAAAGTTTTGAAAGACTTTAAATCTTCTGACATCAACGGACTGGTCTTAGCGTCAGCATATTCTGCGTTAATGGTCTTTTGAAATTTTTCGGCATCACTTTTATCAAATTTCTTTTGGCTGAAGCCGAAATTAAAAGTCAGCAGTAAAACAAATGCGATTATTTTTTTCATCTTGGAAATTTTATGCAAAAATAGTTTAAAAGTAACAAAGCAACAACCGATCTACATTACAAAGTTTTCTAACTTTGTTGCAAATAACCTTTTTATAATGCTCAAAACTGCTTTTACCCACTACATCAATAATTTCAGAGGATTTTCAAGAGAAATCTGGATCCTTACACTTGTAACTTTTATTAATCGTGCCGGTACAATGGTACTTCCGTTTTTGTCGAAATATTTAAAGGAAGACCTTCATTTTACCTATAATCAGGTGGGTTGGATTATGGTTTCATTTGGTTTAGGATCTATGTTGGGTTCCTGGCTGGGCGGAAAACTATCCGATAAAATCGGGTTTTATAAAATCATGATTTTTAGTTTATTTACCAGTGGGGTTTCGCTTTTCTTCGTACAATATATCACCACTTTCTGGGCATTATGCGGTGCTATGTTTATATTAATGGTCATTGCAGATATGTTCAGGCCGGCCATGTTTGTTTCTTTAGGAGCTTATGCTAAACCTGAAAACAGAACCCGTGCCTTGACTTCAGTACGTTTGGCCGTAAATCTTGGCTTTGCTGCCGGACCTGCTTTAGGTGGTTTGATTATTATGGGAGTTGGATATCAGGGACTGTTTTGGGTAGACGGATCTTCCTGTATCATTGCAATTTTAATTTTTGCGCTTTTGGTAAAAGAAAAGAAAAAAGTAACTCATGAAGATAAAATTGAAAGTGCCAAAGCAGTAAAATCGGTTTTTCATGATACTATATTCTGGGCTTTCTTATTTGTAAGTTTTGTAACCGCTATGATTTTCTTTCAGCTATTTACCACTTTACCCTTATACCACAATGAGAAATTTGGGTTGAGCGAATTTCAGACAGGACTTTTAATGACGCTAAACGGCCTTCTTATTTTTGCTCTGGAAATGCCAACCGTTGGTTTTATGGAAAGAAAAGGTTTTCCTAAAATAAAAATTATTATTCTGGGCTCGTTTATCATGTCGCTGAGTTTCTTCTTATTACTTATAAATGTTTGGGCCGGAATATTAGTAATTGCCATGATTTGTATTTCTATTGGCGAAATTCTAACCTTTCCGTTCTCCAACGCCTTTGCCTTAAGCCGTGCACCCCGAGGTCAGGAAGGCCAATATATGGCACTTTATACCATGAGTTTTAGTCTGGCACACATTGTGAGTTCAAAGGTCGGTTTTGAAATTATCTCCAGACTGGGGTATCAGATCAACTGGCTTTTTATGGCGTGTATTGGAGTTGTAGCAACGCTCTGTTGTTTTTGGATCAAGAAAGCTTTGATAGACGAAAAAGTTTCCTGAATTTTATTCTAATCATAAATCATTAATTTTCAATTTATTACACTTAAATTGAAGTGCTTTTTCATGCTTTAAACTGAAAATTTAGTTAAATAACTATTTTTATAGTTGCGTAACTAGAAAAATAGTTGTAGGTTTGAATTAAAATTAGAAAACATGCAAAAGCTAACGAACAAGGAAGAAGAAATCATGCACATTTTATGGAAGCTTAAAAAAGCATTCGTAAAAGAAGTTCAGGCAGAAATAACCGAAGATCAGCCTCATTATAATACACTTTCAACTATTGTAAGGAATCTGGAAGAAAAAGGATATGTGAGCCATAACGCCTTTGGAAATACACATCAATATTATCCTATTGTAACGATTGAGGATTACCGAAAAGGTTTTATGAGTACCGCTATTGATAATTATTTTAATAGTTCCTATAAAAGTATGGTTTCGTTTTTTGCCAAGGAAGAAAAAATATCTGCAGCAGAATTACGCGAAATTCTGGCTATGATTGAAAATCCAAAAGAAGAAAAATAACCGTTTATGGAAGCACTTTTCATTTTTATCGCAAAATCAAGTGGATTACTTGCTTTGTTTTACCTGGCGTATTATTTATTACTGCGCAAAGAAACTTTTTTCAACAGTAACAGGTGGTTTTTACTATCCGGCCTGATTACAGCTGTGGTATTGCCCTTTTTAGTGTATACCAAAGTGATATGGGTTGATCCTGTTCCGGTTTCCAATATGGCGTACTCCCCTGTTTTCACTCCGGGTACGATACAGGAAGAGTCTTTTGAAATCGACTGGAATTTGGTTTCCCTTGCCATTTACGCACTTGGTTTTACGGCTTTCCTGGTAAAATTTGGAATCGATTTTTATAGTTTAAATTCGGTTTTAAAAGGAAAAAAAGTACAACAGCAAGCTGATTTTAAGTTTATCGATATCAACGAAAATATTGCTCCCTTTTCTTATTTTGATTATATCGTGTACAACTCATCACTGTACAGCGCCTCAGAGTTAGAGAATATTATTGAGCATGAAAAAGTACATAGCGATCAGAATCATACTATTGATGTTTTGATCTCAAGAATTTTTTGTGTGCTGTTTTGGTTTAATCCGATTATCTGGCTTTATAAAAAGGCTATTCTTCAGAACCTTGAATTTATTGCCGATAGCGAAGCTGCAAAAAAAATATCTGACAAAAAAGCGTATCAATACACGCTTTTAAAAATAACAACACATGAAAGCTGTGTTGCAATCACCAATCATTTTTATCAATCATTAATCAAAAAACGAATCGTCATGTTAAACAAAAATCAATCAAAAAAGAGGAATTATTTAAAATATTACGCCATAATTCCGGCACTTCTAGCTTTTGTCCTGCTATTTCAGGTCAAAACAATTGCACAGGAGAAAGCTTCAGACCCGATTACAAACATTGATCCTAAAGGAATAGAATCTATGGATGTATTCAACATTTCTAAAAATACTACTGATGCTGAAATTGCAGAAAGAATTAAAATTTTAAAAGAAAAACATCAGATTAAAGTAAGTGTTTCTGATTTAAAAAGAGATTCTAAAAACGAGATAACCTCCATTCAGATTGAATTAAAAAATGAAAAAGGAGTAGTTAAAGTAAAAAGAACCGAATCTACTAATGGAATTGATAAAATCGGAATCATTATTATTAAAGAGAAAAGCGGTAAAATCAGTTTTAATTTTTCTGATGATGAACAAATAAAAAATATTGACAGGTCTGATGAAGATCAGGATGATGAAATTAGAGAAGTGGAAAACGTTGACGCTCCTGATGCTCCTGATGCTCCGGGCACGTCTGGTACTCCTACTCCCCCAACACCTCCTGCACCACCCGTTTTTCCGGGAGGTCCAATGCCTCAGGTTCCTGCATCGGCTATGGCTAATATCCCAAAACCACCAACACATCCCGGAAATGTGAATGACAAAGCAGCCATGAAAAAATTCGAAAAAGAAATGGCTGAATTTGAGAAAAAAATGGAAGCATTTGAACCGGATATGGCCGCCTACGAGAAAGAAGTAGAAGAAGTAATGTCAAAACGCGAAGCTATTTTTGAAAAAGAAATGGAAAAATATGAAGTTGCCATGGAAAAATACAATGCTGACATGGAAAAGTTCAATCAGGAAAACCAGCAAAATGTCAATTTCAATAATAGACAATATCAAATAGACATGAAACAGCATGCCATAGATATGAAGCAATATGAAAAAGACATGAAACAGCACGCTAAAGATATGAAGCAACAGGAGAAAGACATGAAGCAGCATCAAAAAGACATGATTCAGCATCAAAAAGATATGGCTAAACAACAAAAAGAGAGAGCCAATAGACAAAATAATTAATACGTAAAAATTTAAAACGTATAACTTACTAGAATCATAAAAAAAACCAGTGCCCAACACTGGTTTTTTTTACGTCAAAAAATCAATTCTAATTTATTTGAATCCTATTAAATGAAAAAAATAATATGCATTTTGTTTTTACTACTTTGTTTTTCAGTTAAGGCACAACAAAAATCAGAAGCCCTGAGCGAAAAAGAGATTTTAATCCTAATGGATAAAAGTGCAGCAGATTTACTGAAAGAAGCCAAAGCAAATTCAGTTTCTATTGGAGTTGTGAAAGATGGGAAAACCTATACGAAACATTATGGTGAAATAGACAAAGGAAAAGGTAATACCGCAACCAATAGTACTATTTTCGAAGTGGCTTCCATTACAAAATTATTCACGGGACTACTCGTAGCACAAGCCGTTTTAGAAAAAAAAATAAATCTGGATGATGACATTCGAAAATATATTACCGGTGATTATCCCAATTTAGAATATGAGGGAAATCCTGTCAAATTCCGGGATTTGCTATCTTTCAGAAGCGGATTTAGCCATGATTTGCCTGATAATTCGGAAATCAGAAAAAATATAAGTGATACTAGCTACCTTGCCTTTAAAAGACTGGACGACTCGTATAGTAGAGCGACTTTTTTTCAGGACTTACATGCCATGAAACTGGATACTTTACCGGGTAAAAAATATAAATACAGTAACGGCAGCGTTCAGCTTACAGCACACATTTTGGAAAACGTGTATCATAAAAACTACGAAACCTTACTTAAGGAAAATATTTTCGATAAATTATCATTAAACGATACGCAGCTTCTTATAAATCCCAATACAATAATTGCAAACGGATATAATGCAAAAAATATTCAAATGCCAATTTTATCAGATAATTTATGGGGAGCAGCCGGTGGTATCAAGTCGACTTTGGGCGATTTAGTAAAGTTTCTGGCCTTCGAACTGGACACTAAAAATAAACTTGCTGTAGAATCACAACGAAATCTTCTGGATAGTCAGACCATGTGGAACGGCTATTTTTGGGATGGAATTGAAGTAAGCGGATTTGGAAAAAATAGTTGGAAACACGGTGGGGCTTTCGGTACACAAAATATGTTTTTGGTATATCCCGAAAGTAAATTGGGAATCTCTGTTATTGTAAATGTAAGTGATCAGAATACAAGCAATGCCATCGGACAGGCAGCTGCAAAATTAGCCTTAGCGCTATTGCCAAGAGAAGAATCACAGAAAGGAATTTACGGATATAAAATAAAAGATAATTCGGTACAATTTACCTACGAATACAATACACTTTTTAATTCAGATCTGGTAAAAAGCGTTTCCGTTGCCGGTTCTTTTAACAACTGGAATACTGAGGACAAGAACTATCAAATGATTCGGAAAAATAAAAATACTTTTGAATTATCGACTCCTGTAAGTAACTTTAAAAAAGATCATCTCCATACTTTCAAATTTGTTATCAATAAAACGGGCTGGGTGGAAGCTCCTGAAAATATTTCAAACAAAGAAAATAGCGGCGACGAAAATCTCATTCTAAAACTTTAATCGCTTTACAAAATACAAATCTCTAATACTCAGAAAGACTTTGCTGTTTAGCAAAGTCTTTTTTATATCTTTGAAAAAAATAAAACCGGCCATGTATAAAATTTTAGCTAAAATCAATAAAATCCTTTTACCCAGTTTTACCAAACAGGGTTTAGATATTACCAAAGCAAAAAAATGGCAAATGGCTCTTATTGGTTACCGTTATTTTGTAACTAAACGTGCTTTAGATTAATTTTTCACCATATTACTTCTGATCTATAACCATATTGTACCATTCTGAGTACAATCTGTATCCTTTTATACCTTTCAAAGTCTTTTCTGTTCCGTAATTTGTAGTTTTGCTTTTCAGTATAAAATTGCAATGAAAAACAAAGAATTTAACCTCCCTCCTATTCCGGCAGTACTTTTGGCCATTATAAGTGTACAATGTGGTGCTGCAATCGCAAAAACAATATTTCCTGCACTTGGCGCGGCGGGAACAGCATCGATACGAATTGGTGTCTCCGCTTTAATTTTATTATTGGCTTACCGTCCCAATTTATCCAAAATCACAAGACAACAGTGGAAAATTGTTATTCCTTATGGTTTGACTTTGGGTGCCATGAACTTAATCTTTTATATGTCTATTGAAAGAATTCCAATTGGCCTGGCCGTTACCTTAGAATTCATCGGGCCGCTTTTGGTGGCTATAGTCGGATCAAGACGTTTGGTCGATTATTGCTGGGTATTGCTCGCAGCCGCTGGGATTGTTTTAATAGCACCCTGGACCAATTCCCGAATAGATACTTTGGGAGTCTTATTTGCGCTGTTGGCAGGAGGACTTTGGGCTACTTACATCGTCCTTGGTGGAAAAGTTTCTAAAATCATGAACAGTGGTGAGGCCGTTTCTATCGGAATGCTTTTCGCTTCTCTTTTAATTCTCCCATTCGGTTTTTATGAAAATGGATTAGTCAATCTTACTCCAAAACTTATGGGACTGGGAGTAGCATTAGCCTTGTTATCCAGCGCCATTCCGTTTACACTCGAAATGAAAGCTTTAGGGCAGCTTCCTCCCCGAACCTTCAGTATTCTGATGAGTTTAGAACCGGCAGCAGCAGCAATCTGTGCCTATATTTTTTTACAGGAACAACTCAATTTTTATGAAATCTTAGCGGTTTTCTGTGTTGTTATTGCGTCAGCAGGATCAACTTTAACGGCTAAAAGATAAAACAATAGAAGTCAAATTATGATATAAAAAAACCTGCAAATGCTATTTACAGGTTTTTTTTATATGCTTTACGCCTTTAATTAACTTTTAGGCAACAATACAGTATCAACTACATGAATCACACCGTTTGACTGATTTACATCTGCAATTGTCACTTTAGATTTATTACCGCTTTCGTCGCTGATATATAAATCTTTTCCATCCATCCAGGCTGTTAGAGTACCACCACTTACTGTTTTAAGAGTAGCTTTTCCTTGACCTTTTTTTATTGCTTTTGCAATATCAGAAGAATTCATTTTTCCCGCTACAACATGATAAGTAAGAATAGTTTGTAAAGTTTTGATGTTTTCAGGTTTCAATAAGGTCTCGACAGTTCCAGCTGGCAACTTGTCAAACGCTGCATTTGTTGGGGCAAAAACGGTGAATGGTCCTTTACTTTGTAATGTTTCTACTAATCCTGCAGCTTTTACAGCAGCAACCAAAGTGGTATGATCTTTTGAGTTAACAGCATTTTCAACAATGTTTTTTGTTGGGTACATTGCTGCTCCTCCCACCATTACTGTTTTTTGTGCATTAGAAGTAAATGCAAATCCTAAGGCTAAAACTGCTACAGCTAAAAATTTTCTAGTTTTCATAATTAATAATTTAAGTTATAAGCTCATTTACGCTGTAATATTTGTTTTGGTTTTAGGAAAAAAATAAAAAATTAGAAGCAAACATGAATTATTCTTAAAATACGCTGTAAAACAAGCCTTTGATGATTTAAATTATTTTTGAATATTTTTAAATCTGCTTCTTTATTGCATTACTTTTTTTGATACTTTAGTAATAAATTCATTCATTATGGAAAATCTGCCGCGAAAAGTAAGAAGTAAAAAGTTAAGTACAAAAGTCGATTTGACCGCTATGGTTAGTGTTTCTTTTTTGTTGATCATCTTTTTTATGGTGACAATTGAGTTGGCTAAACCGAATATTATGGAACAAAGTTTTTCAAATGAAGGTGGTTGTGGAGGAGAGCCCATTTGCTATAGACCCGACGAGAATCGTATATTAACTGTCTTACTTGATGATAATAATAAAATAGTCACTTACATGGGATTATTATATGCTCCTGTTCAAAATCCTAAGGAAGTAGAATATGGCAAAGATGGTATCCGAAAAGAGCTATTATACATTGATAAAAAAGTTCATGAATATTCAGCATCAATGGGCAAACCGAAAATTGGCGTTACCGTAATTATAAAACCAAGTAATAAATCTAATTATGGAAATCTAGTCAGCATTCTTGATGAAATGAAGATAACAAGTATCTCATCCTATTCTGTCGTTGACTATTTTACTCCCGAAGAATCAAAATTATTGGCTTCAAATTAAAACTATTTTCTAAACTTATAAAACTTTTATTTATGCAAAATCTCCCGAAAAAAGTAAGAAGTAAAAAGTTAAATACACGAGTTGATTTTACCGCGATGGTTAGTGTTTCTTTTTTATTAATCATCTTTTTTATGGTTACAATTGAATTGTCAAAACCAAAAGGTATTGATTTAAGTTTGCCTGACAATGGTTGGACTTGTGGTCTTTGGGCCGTGGCTGTGGTGAAGACCGAACAATAACAATACTACTGGGTGAAAATAATAAATTAGTTTCTTATATGGGAATTTTAGCAAGCCCAATACTCCCTTAGAGAAATAGAATATGGTAAAAATGGAATTCGTAAAGAGCTTTTAATGAGAAATAAAAACGAATTTGAATATTCAAGTTATAAAGGACGATCCGGAAGAGGCGCGATTGTAATCATAAAACCAAGTAACAAATGCAACTTTAAGAATTTAATTGATATTTTAGATGAAATGGCAATTGCTAAAATTGACACCTATACAATTGTTAATGAGTTTTCTCCGGAAGAATCTAAACTGTTGGCGTCCAGATAAAAGTTCTTTCTGAGAACCTGAATCAAAATTATGTAAACAAAAAAAAGTCCCACATTACTGTGGGACTTTCTATTTAAAGGAAACTAAGAATTATTTTTTCTCCGTTTTTTCCATTTTAGCTTTTAATGCAGCTAATACATCATTGTTATCTCCTAAAGTTGCAGCTGGTGCATTTGTAGTAGAGTTAGATGAAGTATTTTCAGTTGCAGCTTTCACGTTTTTCTCTTCTTCTTCACGGAAGATAGCAGTGTGAGAAGCTACTACTCTTTTGAATTCTTTGTTGAATTCGATTACTTTGAAATCAGCAGTATCACCTTTTTTCAATTTCTTTCCGTCTTCTTTTTCAAGGTGACGAGTAGGAATGAAAGCAACGATATCATCTCCGAATTCTACAGTAGCGCCTTTGTCAACGATTTCAGAAATTTCACCATTATGGATAGTTCCTACAGCGAAAGAATCTTCGTATTGATCCCAAGGATTAGCAGTAGTTTGTTTGTGACCTAAAGATAATTTACGTCCTTCAACATCTAATTCTAATACTACTACATCAAGTTTTTCACCAACATTTACAAACTCAGATGGGTGTTTGATTTTCTTAGTCCAAGAAAGGTCAGAAATGTAGATTAATCCATCAATTCCTTCTTCTAATTCTACGAAAATACCAAAGTTTGTAAAGTTTCTAACGATACCTGTATGTTTAGAACCTACCGGGTATTTAGAAGTAATATCAGTCCATGGATCCTGAGTCAGTTGTTTGATACCTAATGACATTTTACGGTCATCTCTGTCTAAAGTTAAGATAACAGCTTCAACAACATCTCCAACTTTTACGAAATCCTGAGCAGAACGTAAATGAGTAGACCATGACATTTCAGAAACGTGGATTAAACCTTCAACACCTTCAGCAACTTCGATAAATGCACCGTAATCAGCGATTACAACTACTTTACCTTTTACTTTATCACCAATAGTTAAATTAGCATCTAAAGCATCCCATGGGTGAGCGTTTAATTGTTTCAATCCTAATTGAATTCTTGTTTTCTCATCATCGAAATCAAGGATTACAACGTTTAATTTTTGGTCTAATTCAAGAACTTCACTTGGGTGGTTAATACGGCTCCAAGAAAGGTCAGTAATGTGAATTAATCCATCAACACCACCTAAGTCAATAAACACACCATAAGAAGTAATGTTTTTAACAACACCTTCTAATACTTGTCCTTTTTGTAATTGACCGATGATTTCTTTTTTCTGTACTTCGATATCAGCTTCGATAAGCGCTTTATGAGATACAACAACGTTTTTGAATTCGTGGTTAATTTTTACCACTTTGAATTCCATCATTTTGTTTACATATACATCGTAGTCTCTAATTGGCTTAACATCAATTTGAGAACCAGGTAAGAAAGCTTCAATTCCGAAAACGTCAACGATCATACCACCTTTAGTTCTGCATTTTACAAAACCATTAACGATTTCTCCTGTTTCATTTGCAGAAATAACTCTATCCCATGATTTGATAGTACGTGCTTTTCTGTGAGATAATACTAACTGACCTGTTTTATCCTCACGGATGTCGATTAATACTTCTACTTTGTCACCTACTTTTAATGCCGGGTTGTAACGGAATTCGTTTAAAGAAATAACACCTTCCGATTTTGCGTTGATATCAACGATAACGTCTCTATCTGTAATTCTAACAACTATTCCCTCAACAACTTCTTCCTGATCTGTAGCGATAAAAGTTTTTGATACTAAGTCTTCGAATTCCTGTAAGTTTTTCTCATCTACTGCATCGATACCTTCTTCGAAGTTATGCCAGTTAAAATTTGCTAAAAACTCTTCTTGTGATTTTAATTGTTCAGACATGCTGATAAAAAATTTGTATTCTGTTTTTCTTGAGTTTCTCAAAGCGATAGAAAAAACAGAAGTTGTTTTACATAAATAGTTGATACCTAATGGAAACTCTTCTCTGCCAAAAGGTTTGCAAAATTAATACATTTATTTGTAATAGCAAAACAATTACAAATGATTATCAAATCATTATTTTGATCCTTGGATTTACAGATTTCAAGCGCATCTTAAAAATAAACCCTACAGGTTTTTAAACGTGTAGGGAGTATCAAAAATGAGTCTGGTTGACTCAAAACGCTGCAGTTACATTTTTATTTTTACTTTTTGCAAGTAATATGTCCAATTTCAAAACCGTTAATCTTCCGTCATTATCAATATAATTAAGGATTTCCTTTGTTGCATTTAGCGAAATAGTTCTGGGCTTTTCGAAATTAGGCACAAGTTGAGAAAGATTAATTTCAATCTTTTCTCCTGTCTTATCCTTATACGTTAAAATACTGCTGCTGTTTTCAAATACTGATTCGGTCAGCGTTTTATTATGTGTTGTCATGGTAAGCCATATCGTTCCGTTATAAAAATAAACTTCTCTGGTAGAAAAATCCATAAAAAGATCTCCTGTCTGGCCATTCGCTCTCGGTACGCCGTTTTCTTCTGTCAGATTTTTCAAATCATTCCATTTATTTTTATACCAGTAATAGTAACCCGGTGAAATCCCTGCTCCTTTTACAGTATTAAAAACCAATATAAATTTGGTGTTCTGATCTACAATCATGGGCTTATCAGACCTGTTTTTTAGTGTTGCTCTCGGAATCATAATTTCTTCATTTTTACAAATTTCATCGAAACGTGATGATACATCGGACAATTGTTTGCTGCTGCTCGTCTGGCACAGTGCTATGAAAGGAATCAATAACAGGAAATAGAAAATTATCCTCTTCATTGTTTTGTATCTTTTTAAGGATTTAACCGTTAAATCCGATACAAAAATATCTAATTGATTTTCAAATAATTAACCCAAAACAATAACTGATTTAGTCCCGTAATAAATGGTATGTTATTGCATATAACTGGCAAAAACAGAAGAAAATAGCAGGCTTATTAAGAAATGAATTTTAATATTTCTTTACGCAACTATCAAACTTTCCTGTTTCGTCCTTAAAAAAACTGACTGGATTAGCAATATAAAATTGGCTCAATCGGAACATAAAAAAACCGTTTCCAATGAACTGAAAACGGTTTTTTAAATATTTCATAAAATCATTAATGACTTAAATTTTCTATTTCCTTCGGATCATGTTTATGCTTAAACAAAATAGCAAAAGCAATTGCGATAACCAAAGCATAAGCTGAAAACGACAACCAAATCGTATGCCAGTCTTTCATTAAAATTGGATTTGTAAAAATTCCATCAGTTGAGACTGTATTTCCTTGTGCTTTTACGAATTCCAACATTCTGGAATTTGTGGTACCGGTTTGCAAAAACCCGGCTAATTCAGTAGTATTGTTAAATGATTTCGTAAAGAAACGATCAATTGCCCAACCGGAAGTTAAACTTCCTAAAACAGCTCCTACACCATTAGTCATCATCATAAACAATCCTTGTGCCGAGGAACGAATTTTAGAATCGGTATTGCTTTCTACAAATAACGAACCTGAAATATTAAAGAAATCAAATGCCATTCCGTAAACGATACAAGACATAATAATCATCCATAAGCCACCAACAGGATCTCCAAAAGCAAACAATCCAAAACGCAATACCCAGGCCAGCATACTAATCAGCATTACTTGTTTGATTCCGAAACGTCTTAAGAAAAAAGGAATCGCCAAAATAAATAAAGTTTCAGAAACCTGGGAAATCGACATAATGATCGTCGAATATTGAATGACAAAAGAATCTGCATATTTTGGAAAATGTTTGAATTCATCTAAGAATACATCTCCGTAAGCATTTGTCAATTGCAATGCGCCTCCCAAAAACATAGAGAAGACAAAAAACAAAGCCATTTTATAATTTCCAAATAACTTAAAAGCTTCTAATCCTAATGTTTCCACTAACGAAGCATCCTCTTTAGTCAGACGCTGTGGCTCACATTTCGGTAATGTGAAAGCGTAAATTCCCAGAATTAACGCACCCACTCCGGCAATATAAAACTGGTATTCAGTTGCCTTACTTCCGCTTAAATTGGTAATCCACATCGCTGCGATAAAACCAATTGTTCCCCAAACGCGAATTGGCGGAAAGTCTTTTACTATGTTTTTATTGTTCAGTTTTAGCGAAGTATACGAAATTGAGTTACTCAACGCAATTGTTGGCATATAGCAACACATTGCCACAAACATTACATATATAAAATTATCCGGTGTAGTAACTTGTGCAATGGCAAATAAAACTACCGCATAAAGTATATGCAATAAGGCATATAATTTTTCAGCATTTACCCATCTGTCAGCAATAATTCCCGTAAGAGTAGGCATGAATAAAGAAGCAATTCCCATGGTTCCGAAAACAAGACCAAACTGGGTTCCTTCCCAATTTTTAGTTCCAAACCAATAATTTCCAATTGTTATAAGCCAGGCTCCCCAAACAAAAAATTGAAGAAAGCTCATTATAATCAACCTGTTTTTAATTCCCATATGATGAAATTGTCTTTTTAAATAAATGAAGCGGTAAAACTACCATTAAAAATGATATCTGCAAAAAATTAAGCGGTTTTAACAACGTCGTTTATTAATTCCAAAACAGCTGAGAACTGTTCTTCGCGACTCAGGTAAGAATTATCTATTTCGATGGCATCGTCGGCAATGACCAAAGGAGAATCTGCACGGTGTGTATCTATATGATCTCTCTCTACAACATTTTTCAAAACATCCTCATAAGAAACATCATCCCCTTTTTCCTGTAATTCATCAAAACGTCTTTGTGCACGGGTTTCTGCACTTGCAGTCATAAAAATTTTCAATTCCGCATTTGGAAAAACTACAGTTCCGATATCTCTACCATCCATGACTATAGCTTTGTTTTTTCCCATAGCTTGCTGCTGCTCTACTAACTTCGAACGTACCTCCGAAACTTCTGCCACTTTGCTTACATAGTTGGACACCTCAATAGTTCTGATTTGTTTTTCAACATTTTCGCCATTCAGGTACATTTCTGCAAAACCCAGTTCTGCATTGAATTTAAACTCTAATTGAATTTTTGGAAGGGAATCGACAAGACCTTTTGTATTAAAAGAATCAGGCCCTATGAACTGATTTTGCATTGCAAATAAAGCTACGGCTCTGTACATTGCTCCTGTATCGACGTATACGTATTCTAATTCTTTTGCCAACTGTTTTGCTAAAGTACTCTTTCCTGTTGACGAAAATCCGTCGATTGCAATGGTTATTTTTTTCAAAATAATCTTTTGATTTTATAAATTTATAATAAGATGCGGGTATTTTTAATAGTAGATATCTAAGATGATTTTTGACTTAGAAGTGTCTATTATTTTTTCTATTCTTTTAAAGAAAGCTTCACTAACCATTGGACAGCCCTGGCTGCGTGAGATATAATGATCCTGTTCACCTTCCGGAACAGCTGAATATTTATGCAGCACAATAGATCTTTTAAGAGCGTTACTGTTCGTCTCGTCCAGACCAGCTAATTTGTAAGCTTTACCAAACATTCCTTTATAACATTTTTCTATAGAATACCTTCCCAGAGCCGTAGCTTTAGATTGCGGTACATTACTAAATTTTAATTCTCCGCCAACTCCGGTTTCCGATCCTGATCCGTGAGCTACAAGTCCCTGATCGAGAATTTTATCATTTTCCAAATCATAAACAAAAAAGCGGTTTTTACCTGATTTGATTTTCATATCAACTAAAAAAGCAATTTTTCCATTGTAATTGGAACCAGCTCCAATCTTTTCTTTTATTTCGCTAATGTGAAAATTTATCCTTTCGACATCAGCAGTAGTAAGGGTTTCGTCTTCGAAATTAACTTTTGAGGTGTTAAAAAAACCTGCAGTAACAAAAAGGATTAAATAAAATAGTTTCATAAAATTACCTATTGAAAGTTTAAGATTAGTCCAAAAAGACTCGTATTAGCCGCTAAAGTATATTTTGAATATGAATAATTGAATTTCAATCGATTCATTTTTAAACCAAATCCTAAGGAAACCCCTGAAAAATTACGCTGTTCTTCCACTCTCAATTCTTCACCTCTTCTAAAATTATAACCCATTCTGATGTTAAATGCTTTTTTTGGAAAAAGCTCTACTCCTACAACTACATGTCGTAAAGCATTGTTTACGAACGAAACTTTTTCTTCTTTAGTAGTTCCATCAATATTAGTTTCTCCGCGAACAGGATTCGAGAATGAAACATTCCATTGTTGCAAATTTTCTAAAGAAAGATGCCAGCGAAGCGGCACGTGTTCTAATTCTTGTGACATTCCTGCAATGATTTCAAGAGGTAAATTCTCCTGTATTCCTGAATAGGTTGTGAACTGTGTTCCAATATTGCGAATTACCAGCGCCAAATTTAAATCATTTTTTTCAATTATATACAAAAAACCCAAATCAATTGCTCCTCCAATAGAATTATAACTTTCTAACGTTGAAGTTATTAACTTCACATTCGCTCCAAAATGAATATCTGTATAAGGAACATTATAGGCATAACCCAATGAAAGTGCGCCTTCACTGCCTGTAAACTCTGAAGTGGCCTGACCATTTTCATCATAACCATCAAATGTACCGTAGTTTATATAGCTTACCCCGGCATAGAAAGTCTGAACATGTCTATCATAAGTATAAGCATATGAAGCAGTTCCGTAAGACGCGTCCCCATAATAACTTCCGTAATTCATAGCCAGGTGATTATCCATATCCTCGTTTAAAGTTGCTGGATTAAACATAACCTGATTGACATCTTCATCATAAATCGTTATTGTATTTCCACCTAACGCTGCCTGTCTGGGTGAAGTTGTTAAATTAAGAAACTGATAGGTGTGACGACCTCCAATTTGTCCGAAAGAAAACGAACAAATCAATAACATTAAAAATAAAACAGGTCGTTTTAACATGCTTTTCAAGGCGTTCCTATATGGGAATAACGCAAATGCGAAGATAAAATTATATAACTTATAAAATAAATATTATGACTAAAAAAAATCCAGATTCCAAATCGAACATTTCGATCTGGAATCCGGATTTTTAAATTTCAAATTTATTTTAATATTTTAGCGTTTTTGGCATTTTGATCCGTTAAAGCCAAAGCAAGAACTTCACTCATTTCTTTCACATAATGAAAGGTAAGCCCTTCCAGATATTCAGCTTTAATTTCATCAATATCACTTTTGTTTTCGTGACATAAAATGATTTCTTTGATATTAGCTCTTTTCGCTGCCAGGATTTTTTCCTTGATTCCGCCAACCGGTAAAACTTTCCCGCGAAGGGTAATTTCTCCAGTCATTGCCAGGCTTTTCTTTACTTTCTTTTGTGTTAATAAAGAAACCAGTGAAGTCAGCATTGCAATTCCGGCGCTTGGACCGTCTTTTGGCGTTGCACCTTCGGGAACGTGCAGGTGAATATTATATTTTTGGAACAATTCTACACTTAGACCTAATTTCTTAGCATTTGCTTTTATGTATTCTAAAGCAATGGTAGCCGATTCTTTCATTACAGTGCCTAAATTTCCTGTAATGCTCAAAGAACCTTTTCCTTCCGAAATTAACGACTCTATAAATAAAATATCCCCGCCAACACTCGTCCAGGCTAAACCTGTAACTACTCCGGCTACATCGTTATTTTCGTATTTATCACGCTCCAGTCTTGGTACACCCAAAACGGTCAGGATGTCTTCATCCGTCACTTTTTTATTATACTCTTCTTCCATAGCTACTGCTTTTGCAGCATTACGAATGACCTGAGCAATTTTAGTTTCCAGATTACGAACCCCTGATTCACGTGTATAACCTTCTACAATTTTTTCTAATTGTCTTTTACCAATGGTCAGATCTTTGGAAGTTAAACCATGCGCTTCCAATTGTTTTGGAAAAAGGTGTCTTTTGGCAATTTCTACTTTTTCTTCGATAGTATAACCTGACATCTTAATAACTTCCATTCTGTCACGTAACGCGGGCTGAATGGCAGCCATATTATTTGAAGTCGCGATAAACATCACTTTAGATAAATCATATCCCATCTCCAGGAAATTATCGTAGAAAGCACTGTTTTGCTCCGGATCCAACACTTCCAGTAAAGCGGAAGAAGGATCACCACTATTTCCGCTTGAAAGTTTATCGATTTCATCTAAAATAAAAACCGGATTTGATGTTCCGGCCTTTTTCAGGCTCTGGATAATTCTTCCCGGCATCGCACCAATATAGGTTTTTCTGTGTCCTCTGATTTCTGCTTCATCACGCAGACCACCCAATGAAATACGTACATATTCACGTCCTAAAGCTTCTGCAACAGAACGTCCGATAGAGGTTTTACCAACACCCGGAGGCCCTGTCAAACAAATAATCGGCGATTTCATATCGTTACGAAGTTTCAGAACAGCCAGATGTTCCACCATTCTTTTCTTCACTTCTTCAAGTCCGAAATGATCTTTGTCTAATATTTTCTGGGCATGTTTTAAATCAAATTTATCTTTGGAATATTCACCCCACGGCAATTCCAAAAATAACTCTAAATAGTTACGCTGAATTCCGAAATCAGGAGATTGCGGATTCATCCTGCGCATTTTAGACAATTCTTTTTCGAAATGTCTCTGCGTTTTTTCGTCCCACTTTTTCGTTTTCGCCTTCTGCCCCATTTCATCCATTTCCTCTTCCTGCGAAACGCCTCCCAATTCTTCCTGAATGGTTTTCATTTGCTGGTGAAGGAAATATTCACGTTGCTGCTGGTCTAAATCAAAACGAACTTTTGACTGAATGTCATTTTTTAATTCCAGTTTTTGCAACTCCACGTTCATATAACGCAAAGTTTCAAGGGCTCTTTCTTTTAAGCCATTTATCGAAAGTAAGCCTTGTTTTTCCTTTACCGATAAATTCATATTGGAAGAAACAAAGTTGATTAGAAACGATTGGCTCTCAATATTTTTAATCGCAAAAGTGGCTTCTGAAGGAATATTAGGACTTTCTTTAATGATCTGAATAGCCAGTTCTTTCACAGAATCTAAAATAGCCGTGAATTCCGTATCATTTTCATCCGGACGTTCTTCTGTTACTTCTTTTATAGTGGCTGTAATATAAGGTTCTTCTGAAACTACATGATCAATTTCGAAACGTTTTTTTCCTTGTAGAATAACCGTAACATTCCCATCAGGCATTTTTAAAACACGCAGGATTCGGGCTACAGTTCCTATTTTATGAATATCATCTTTAGACGGATCTTCATCTTCTTCATTAATCTGAGAAACTACACCAATTATTTTTCCAGCAGCATTTGCATCATTAATAAGCTTTATGGATTTATCCCGTCCTGCCGATATCGGAATTACAACACCCGGAAATAAAACAGTATTGCGTAAAGGTAAAATAGGTAATGAAAGCGGAAGCTCTTCATTATTCATTTCTTCTTCGTCTTCCGGAGTTAATAATGGAATTAATTCTGCTTCTGAGTCAAATTCCTGAAGTGACAGATTGTCAATAGTAAGTATTTTATGGTTTGACATAATAATATATAAGTCGTTTTGTCATTAAATTTTTAAACCTAGCAGTAAATCGATCTTTTTCTCAGATGCTTTTTCATAAAAACAACTTAAATATTTCATTTACATGATAGGTCGTAAAAATAGACAATCATTGTGCCAAAAGCAAAAAAGAAAGTTTTGAAATTTAGTCATGAAGTCAATTAATATCAAGAAACGAATTATTTTCAAAAAAAATACAATTAATTTTATTCCAACTGTAACAAACCAAAAAAAGCCACGTCCTTATAAAAAACCAGCAACCAATACTTGAATATAACAAACCAAAATATCGAAGAATTAATCGCGCTTTGTAAAGAGAATAATCAAAAAGCACAATTCGAAGTTTACAATCGGTACTGTAAAGCCATGTACAATGTGGCTTACAGAATTGTAAAAGACGAACATTTTGCACAAGACGTCATGCAGGAAGGTTTTTTGAAAGCTTTTACAAAAATAAACGACTACAGGCAGGAAGTTGCTTTTGGGGCGTGGTTGAAAAAAATAATTGTCAATTACAGTATTGACTTTTATAAAAAGAATAATGCTTTTCAGGTAGAAGATTTGAGTAAGACTTTATATAAAACAGAGGAAAATGACAGCTTTTTTTCTGAAAATATAGATCTGAATTCACTTAAGGTGAAACAAGTCTTAGATACCATTTCAGGATTAAAAGATAACTATCGTATGGTCCTAACCCTCTTTTATATTGAAGGTTATGATCAGGAAGAAATCAGCGAAATTCTGAATATTACCTATGCCAACTGTAGAACAACATTGAGCAGAGCAAAAGAAAGCCTGCGAAAAAAATTAGAGGAAATATGAAATCGCCACTAAAAATCTGTTAGTGCAGACAAACAACAATAAATAAAGAGGCGATATCCTGTATCACCTTTAAAAAATAAAATCTGGATATATGAAAAAGGAAAATGAAAACTTAGATCAGTTGTTTAAGAAATTTGAGAATCAATGGGATGTCGAAGAGGTGAATCCCGACCATCAGCTTGACTTCCTGAATAAATTAAATAACAAAAAGAAACCTAAAAAAAATTATTATGCTGTTTGGGGAATTGCTGCTTCGATAGTCTTGTTGCTGGGAATATCTGTTTTTTATAATAATAGTCAAAAACCAAAAGAATTCAAATTTGCATCGAACGAAACTAAACGAACTGATTCTATTTTCAATATTTTAATTGATAATGAATTGGTGAAATTAAAAGAAAAAAGTTCGCCGGAAAACGAACAGATAATTAATGATGCATTGAAACAAATGAAAGTCTTTGATGCCGACTACCAAAAAATTATTCATGAATTGCAAAAGAATGGCGAAAACAAACAAATCATTTATGCCATGATCAGCAATCTGCAAACGAGAATCTCGTTTTTGCAGACCGTTTTACAAAGAATTGAAGAAAACGAAAATCTAAAAAACACTACACATGAAAAAACATTATAACCTACTGATTTTATTCATTTTGATTCCATTTTTGGGATTTGCAAATGATGATACTTTTATTTCAAAACAAAAAACGATAAAAAAGACTTATATCGTTAATTCGAATGCAGGAATTGATATTGATAACCGATACGGAAATATTTCAGTATCAACCTGGGATGAAGACAAAATTGACCTTGACATTACCATAAAAGTAACCGGAGGAAATGAAAACTGGGTAAACGAAAGACTCAACAGCATCGATGTTGACATTACTGCCTTAAAATCAATGGTTACCGCCATTACTTCCACCGGAAATTCTTCTGTAAAAAGTAAAGGGAGCAGCAACAGTTTTGAAATTAACTATGTGATTAAAATTCCGAGAAACGGAACTGTAAAACTCAGTAATAAATACGGAAATATCATGACAGGCGATTTAGCTTCAACCAGTGAGATCTTCTGCAAATACGGCAAGATAAACCTTGGAAGACTCAACGGAAACACAAATTCAGTTCATATCGAGTATTGCCAGAATTCCAACATTGAATACATTAAAAGTGGTAATATTGAAGCGCGATATTCCGGTTTACGAATTGCAGATGCCGGTAAAATCAATCTGGATACCAATTACACAGATCTTGTTGTGGGTGACAGTCAGAATATAAAATACGACTGTAATTACGGAACATTTAAATTTCAAAAAACAGCTTCAGTTACAGGAACAGGTGATTATCTTACTGTTACTATCGCAGAGATTTCCAATACATTAAGTGCCGATCTCAATTACAGCAAACTAAATGTAGGGATCATAAGCGAGAAGGCCAACAATATCAATGTTACCTCCGGTTATTCAGACGTGTCCTTGGGTTATAATACAAACTATTCTTTTGATTTCGACATTAACACTAAATACGGAAGTATAAAAAGTGACAATTCGCTGGATGTTTCCGTTAACGAAAGCAAAAATGCCAGCAAAAGAATAAGCGGATACAATAAGAAAAAAGGTCAGAACAAAGTAATTATTACTTCGAATTACGGAAATGTAACATTAATCAAAAAACAATAATCTTAAAATCAATCAAAAAATGAAAAAGTCAATCAAACTATTAATTTGCAGTATATTTCTTTTAAGCACGGCAGCCAATGCCCAGTGGTCTAAAAACCGAATAAAAGGAAATGGTAAAGTGGTAACCAATAATCGGTCGACTGCCGATTATGACAAGATTAAAGTATCCGGTTTCTTTGATGTTGATTTAGTTTCCGGTAAAGAAGGAGCTATCACTGTGAAAGCCGAAGAAAATCTACAAAGCTATATTAAAGTGGAAGTAGAAGGCAACGTTCTTAAAATTTACACTGAGAAAAATGCAAGCATAAGTCCAAGCAGCGGTAAAACAATTCAGATTACGGTACCTTTTGAAAAAATATCGAATGTTTCACTTGCCGGTTCGGGTGACATCCGATCAAAAAGCATTATAAAATCGGATTCATTTTCGGCAGCATTAGCAGGCTCCGGCGATTTAGACCTGAATGTTGATGCCACTACCTTTGATCTTGCGGTGAGTGGTTCCGGAGATATTGTTTTAAAAGGAAATACAGGAAGTTTAACAACAAAACTATCCGGTTCAGGTGATATTGATGCCGCTTCATTAAAAGCTAAAAATGTAGATATCACGATCTCGGGTTCAGGCGACGGTAAGGTATTTTGCAGTGAAAACCTAAAGGCAAGAGTATCCGGCTCTGGTGACATTCAGTACATTGGTGATCCAAAAACAAAAGATACCAAAGTGAGTGGGTCAGGAAATATTTCGAAAGCTTAAAAGTTAGAAGATCACTGGATTTAAATCCAAAAAATAAAAATGTAAAACAAATGTTTACAAAAATTAATACCCTGACAGATAAGCAAATTATCTATCAGGGCATTTAAATAAAATTTAATTTTTATTATTTTGAAGTGGCGTTTTTAGGTATTCTTCTTAACAGAAAAATAGCTGTTACGAAGAAAATTCCTAAAATTACAATAGCTGCACGCGGGCTGCCGGTAATCTGATCTATAATTCCGTAAACGCACATTCCGATTACAATTCCAATTTTTTCGGCTACATCATAGAAACTAAAAAACGAAGCCGTATCTTCTGTTTCAGGCAGTAATTTAGAATAGGTAGAACGTGATAATGCCTGAATTCCGCCCATTACAAGCCCGGCCATAGTAGCCATCGCGTAAAAATGCATCGGTAAGGTGATAAAATAGGCAAGTCCGCAAAATACGGCCCATATTATATTAATCACTACTAAGGTTGGAATATTGCCCCATTTATCTGAAGCTCTTGACGTTAAAAAAGCTCCCAAAACAGCCACCAACTGTATTAATAAAATACAAATAATCAGACCAATAGTACTTTCTTCTTTCGAAGCCCATTGAATTTCCTGTGCTCCAAAGTAAGTAGCCACCAACATCACAGTCTGTACAGCCATACTGGAAACAAAGAAACTTCCTAAATAACGTTTTAACGCAATATTTTCTTTTAATAAAGCCCAAACCTTCTTTAGCTCCTTAAAACCGTTAAAGAGCACATTTTTAGTTAATTTTTGCCCTGTTTCCTTACTTCCTTTTGGTAAATAATAATAGGTATACTGACTGAATAATATCCACCACACGCCCACCATTATAAACGAATATCGCATGGCTTTCATTGCTGCTTCACCATCAGTTCCGGTAATTCCAAAAAGCTTTGGCTTCATAATCATCGCCAGATTGATAATTAAGAGAATAACGCTTCCGATATATCCTAATGAATATCCTTTGGCACTAATTTTATCCTGCTGCTCCGGAAAAGCAATATCCGGAAGGTAAGAATTATAAAAAACCAGACTGCCCCAATATCCTATCAATCCTAAGAAGTAAAATAATAATCCAACATATATATCCGTCAGATCAAACCAGTACAAGCCCATACAGGATAAAGCACCTACGTAGCAAAAGAACTTCATGAATGATTTCTTGTTTCCCACATAATCGGCAATTCCGGATAATAAAGGAGAAATAAACGAAACCACTAAAAATGCTGCAGCAGTTATAAAACTTATTAAAGCAGAATTTTTTAAATGCATTCCGAAAACATCAATGTAGTGATCACGTTCGGAAAATAAAGCTTCATAAAAAATCGGAAATACTGCTGATGCAATGGTCAAAGTATAAACAGAATTGGCCCAATCATAAAACGCCCAGGCGTTTAGCAATTTTTTATCTCCTTTTTGTAATTTTCTCATAGAAATGGTTCGGTTAATTAAGCTACGAATTTATCTAATTTTTATTAAGAATTCATTATTACAGTATTAAGAACTTGATTTTTTTTATGTCTGCAGTCGCAGTTGCAGTTTTCAGTTTTCAGGTTTCAACTGAGACTGAATACTGAGACTGAATATTGAGGCTAAACAATATAAAAAAGGAGAGATTGCTTTTAATAAAAACAATCTCTCCTTCTACTATGTAAAATATTTTTATTTTATAACTCCAACTTTAAGCGCGGTTGCTTTTGCTTCAGGAATTAATGATTTTATATTCGCAATCCTTGTAGCATCTGACGGGTGCGTACTCATAAATTCAGGTGTTGATCCTCCTCCGGATTTGGCAGACATTCTGCTCCAGAATGCAACAGCATCGTCGGGATTATAACCTGCAATTGCCATCAGAGTCAATCCTATTTTATCGGCTTCAGTTTCATTGCCCCTGCTAAATGGAAGCATTACACCCACCTCTGTACCAAGTCCGTAAGCTTGTGAAAATATTTGTTGTGTCTGCTCAGATTTCCCACTTGTAGCGGCTCCTAAAGCCACACCTCCAATTTGTTGCAATTGTGCAGCACTCATTCTTTGCGCACCGTGGTTCGCTAAAGCATGTGAAACTTCATGTCCCATAACAGTTGCCAAACCGGCATCATTCTGGGTTATCGGCAAAATTCCCGAATAAACCACAATCTTTCCTCCGGGCAAACACCAGGCATTAACTTCTTTATTATCTACCAGTTTATATTCCCAGCGATAATCCTGTAAATATTGACCCTGTCCTAAAAATTTCAGGTATTTCTCTGCAGCAGCTTTAATTCTGGATCCCACAACATCTACTCTTTTGGCATCAGCCGTACCTGTAATAACTTTATTTTCAGTCAAAAACTGATTATACTGCTGAAAAGAAGACGGGAACAATTCGCTGTTTGAAACAAAATTTAAATTTTGTTTTCCTGTAATTGGATTTGTTGCACATGCAACCAAAAGAATAGTAAGTATTCCTCCTATCAAATATTTTTTCATAATTTTTCGTATTTAGCAACACAAAAATACAATTATTATGAAATCATCATTTACATAATTTAACAAAAATATATCATAATATGGCTATTCCCCAATAATATGAAGTTCACTGAATTCCTTATCCACCATTAAGAAATGGCTCTCTGAGAAACTTACTTCATCAAAAGCGATTCTTTCGTTATCAATTTCAATCTCTTTTACTTTAAATGGTAATCCAATTAAATTGATTTTATAGGTACTGTAATTCGTTTCAAATTTTCCTTCTTTATGCAGCTGCACTATCAATTCTTTTTCTTTACCAATAGATGTGAAAGAAAGAAAACTATAGCGTCCTTTTTTATAATCGTAACCATCCTGGGAATCTTCGTAAACAAATGATTTTTCCTTTCCGTTTTTAAAGTATAAATCCAGCGTAAGTTCATCAAAATCAAGCTCTCCAACATATTGCTGAACCGGATATTTCGGAATAATAGCTCCCGCTTTTACAAAAATTGGAATTTCATCAAATTTAGTATCCACCCAGACTTCTCTACCTCCATTTGAAAACTCATTGGTCCAGTAGTTATACCATTCCCCTCTTGGAATATACATACGCCTGCCTACAGCATTAGGTTCAAGTATCGGACAAACCAATATTTGATTTCCGAAAATAAATTCATCATTTCTATAATGTGTCTGTGTGTCTTCCTGATCGTAATATACCAAAGGTTTTAACATCGGAATTCCTTCTTCAATATACTGCCAGAACATCGTATACAAATAAGGTAATAATTGATAGCGAAGGCTAACAAATTTTCGGGTAATATTAATCACTTCTTCATCAAACGCCCACGGTTCCTGATTCCCATGATCTCCGGAAGAATGGGTTCTGCAAAACGGATGGAAGACGCCTAACTGAATCCAACGTGCGTATAATTCACCTGTTGGCTGTTCTGCAAAACCTCCAATATCCGATCCTGTAAAGCCCATTCCCGAAATAGACATTCTCTGTACCTGTATGTTGGCAATCCATAAATGTTCCCAGGTAGCCACATTATCTCCTGTCCAGGATGATGTATAACGCTGTGCTCCGGAATAAGCAGATCTTGTAATGACAAAAGGTCTTTTGGGATACGCAAATCGTTTTACCCCGTGATAGGTTGCCCGGGCCATTTGTGTTCCATAAATATTATGGGCTTTTCTGTGGCTGCACGGATTTCCGTCATAAACATGGCGAACATCCATTGGGAAAGTTTTATTTGGAACCTCCATAACGGCGGGTTCATTCATGTCATTCCAGACTCCTTTTACGCCAAAATCTGAAATTAATTCTTTAAATAATCCTGCCCACCATTCTCTGACTGCGGGATTTGTATAATCCGGAAAATTACATTCACCGGGCCATACTTTGCCTTTCATATAAGGTCCGTCGGCTCTTTTGCAGAAATAATCTTTCTCTAAAGCTTCTTTATAAACAGAATATTCTTTGTCGATTTTTATTCCCGGATCAATAATTACAACTGTTTTAAAACCATCTTCGGCTAATTCAGCAATCATTCTTTTGGGGTCGGGAAAATATTCTTTACTCCACGTAAAACATCGAAAACCTTCCATATAATCGATATCCAGATAAATGGCATCGCATGGAATTTTAAGCTCCCTGAATTTTGAAGTGATTTCTTTTACTTTACTTTCGGGATAATAACTCCATTTACATTGGTGATATCCTAAAACCCAAAGCGGCGGTAATTCCGGTTTTCCGGTTAAATCGGTGTAGGTTGTCACCACATCCTGCATTTGAGGACCATAAATGAAATAGTAATTCATTTCGCCTCCTTCTGCCCAGAAGCTGGAAACATTTCTTCTTTCCTGACAAAAATCAAAAAAGGTTCTAAAGGTATTATCGAAGAAAATGCCGTAAGATTGTTTATTATTTAATCCAATATAAAACGGTACTACCTTATATAAGGGGTCTTGTTCTTTTTGAAAAGCATATTGATCGGTAGCAAAATTTTCGAGTCTTTTGCCTTTTAAATTCATTTGCGTCGCTTTATCACCCAATCCGTAAAAACATTCTCCATCTTTTGAAGACTTACTCATTTTTACGATATTTCCACCATATTCATAACTTTCTTCCCAATGAAAACCAAGTTCGTCTTCGAGAATCAGAAGATCATTTAAATCATAAATAGACAAACGAAGATCTGCTTTCTGAATTTTACATTTGACTTTACTGGTTCTGATCTGAAAATAAGTTTCCTCTTCTGTAAGTTCGAGAAAGTTATAGCCATGCAACTGTGTTTTATCAATCGCATATGAAAAATCGTTACTAAAATAGCCTTTTGTCGTAAAACGAAACCGAATTAAACTGTCTCTGAGAATGGTAACTTTTAAGATTACTTTATTATCAGTATGAAAAAAAATGGTATCCCCTTCATGTTCATAGGAAACAATTTTTGATGGATATAAATCGCCTTTGTATTCTAATGATGTGTTTGTAATCATATCGATAATGAATTAGTTATAACAACGCTACCTCTTTCAAACATACAAAAAAACTATATAAGCCGCTATGAATATAAAGATTATTCACGAAAACGTTTTTTCTGTGTGAGTGATAAATTAGGGCTTAAAAAATCAGAAAATCGATAATATACGAGCTCAAAATTAACAAAATCTCATTTGGAAAAAAAGAGCTGAATTTTATTCAAAAGAATATAGGGTTACACTAAGAGGAGGCAAAATTAATTCGACCGAATAATCCCTGCCATCATAGGGTGATGCTTCAATTTTAATTGAACGCGGATTACTAATTCCACTTCCGCCATAAAGCTTATCATCACTATTAAATACGGGAACCAATTTTCCTTTCTGAGGAATTCCGATCCTGTAATTTTCCCGAACTACCGGTGTAAAATTACAAACCACTATTAAATTTTCCCTCGGATTGTTTCCTTTTCGAATGTAGGACAGAATGGCATTTTGATGATCTGAATAATTAATCCATTCGAAACCCTCGCCACTAAATTGTTTTTCGTACAATGCTGGTTGTGATTTATACAACTGATTCAAATCTGTAATTATTTTTTTAATTCCGGAGTGATAATCGTATTGTAGCAAATGCCAGTCGAGGCTTTTTTCAAAATTCCACTCATCACTTTGTCCAAACTCAGACCCCATAAACAATAATTTTGTTCCCGGATGCGTAAACATATAGCCGTACAACAAACGTAAATTGGCAAACTTCTGCCATTCATCGCCCGGCATTTTATTCGCAACAGATTTCTTTCCATACACCACTTCATCATGTGAAAACGGTAACATGAAATTTTCGGTAAAAGCATAAGTCATCGAAAAAGTCAATTCATTTTGATGGTATTTTCTATAGACCGTTTCTTTTTGAAAATATTTCAGTGTATCATGCATCCAGCCCATCATCCACTTCATTCCAAAGCCCAGACCTCCGGTAAAAGTTGGTCTGGAAACCATAGGAAAAGAAGTACTTTCCTCGGCAATCGTCTGAACTCCATCAAAATTAGCATAAATAACTTCATTGAATTCTTTAAGAAAACTAATTGTGTCAAGATTTTCTCTTCCTCCATAAATATTAGGTTCCCACTCCCCTTCTTTTCTGGAATAATCAAGGTACAGCATCGAAGCCACGGCATCAACCCGTAAGCCATCTGCATGATACTGCTGCAGCCAGAAAACAGCGTTGCTAATCAAAAAAGCACGCACTTCATTTCGGCCATAATTAAAAACAAGACTTTTCCAATCCGGATGATAACCTTTTCTGCGATCCGGATGTTCATATAAATTTGAACCATCAAAAAATCCTAAACCGTGCGCATCGTCAGGAAAATGAGACGGAACCCAGTCCAGAATAACTCCAATCCCGGCCTGATGCAATTTATCAACGAGCACCATAAAATCCTGTGGCTTTCCAAAACGGGAAGTCGGCGCAAAATATCCGGTAAGCTGATATCCCCAGGAAGGATCATATGGATATTCCATTATGGGCATAAATTCTACATGGGTAAAACCCGTTTCCTTTACATAAGCTACCAAATCTTCCGCTAATTCCAGATAAGTCAGGAAACGATTGTTTTCTCCACGTTTCCACGAGCCTAAATGCACTTCATAAACCGAATAAGGTTTATCAAGACCATTATTTTCCTGACGGGATTGCATCCAGTTTTCATCCTTCCAGTTATAATCCAGATCCCAGACAACAGAAGCCGTATGAGGTGGTTTTTCACAATATAAAGAGAACGGATCTGCTTTTTCGGTTACAACACTATCGATATTCGATTGAATTTTATATTTATAAAGTGCTCCTTTTTCCAGTTTTGGAATAAACCCTTCCCAAATCCCGGAAGAATCCCAGCGTACTTGTAGTAGATGTTCTCCTCCTGTCCAGTAATTAAAATCTCCGACAACAGAAACAGATTGTGCAGTTGGAGCCCAAACCGCAAAATAAACGCCTTTTACTCCATCAACTTCTATTAAATGTGCACCAAGTTTCTCATATAATCTGAAGTGTTTCCCTGCTTTGAATAAATTAATATCAAAATCAGTAAAAAGGGAATGTGTGAGGACTTTATTCATATTTGGTTTTTAAGGCAATAATTAATTTTAAGCTTTATTCAATTCTAAAATTATCCGAAAGAACAACTCCTTTTTTAATAACAACAATTCCGTCTTTTATACTGTATAATTCGTTGGTGAAATTATCTAAATGCTTGCCTCCGTTAATATGAACATTGTTTCCAATACGCACATTTTTGTCCACCAGAACATTTTTTATAAAACAATTATCGCCTATTCCAATATGAATTTTATTGTTCTCGGAATCCTCATGCAGTTCATCAAGGTCCTGATAAAAATCATTCCCCATCACATAACAGCTTTCGAGTACTGTTCCCTCACCAATTCTGGAACGAATACCAATTACGGAACTCTTAATTTCTTTGGCGTTAATAATACAGCCTTCAGAAATTAAAGACTGATTAATCACCGAATTTCTAAACTTTGAAGGAGGAAGCAATCTTGGACGCGTGAAAATTTTATTGTCATTATCAAACAAATTAAATTCCGGAATATCGGCAGTAAGACCAATATTTGCTTCAAAAAAAGATTCAATATTTCCAATATCCGTCCAGTACCCTTCGTACTGATAACTCAGAATTTTATGTTTACCAACCGCTTGTGGGATAATTTCCTTTCCAAAATCCTTTGTATCCGGATCAGCCATTAAATCTTCTAATAATTTCTTATTAAAAATATAAATCCCCATCGAAGCTAAATATTTTTTGCCTTTAGCCTGCATGTGTTCACTTACCTCTGATTCCCATTCCGGTAAAAGCGAAGCATCCGGTTTTTCAATAAAAGCTTCCACACAATTCTCATGATCCGTTTTCAGAATTCCGAATTCCGGAGCATCCTTAGCATTTACAGGTAATGTCGCAATAGAAATTTCTGCATTACTTGCAATATGAGCCTCTAACATTTCGTTGAAATCCATCTGATACAATTGATCACCGGATAAAATCAAAGCGTGTTCGAAGTCATGCTTTTGAAAATGTGACATACACTGACGAACGGCATCGGCTGTACCCTGAAACCAGGTCGGATTATCAGGCGTTTGTTCAGCAGCTAAAATATCGACAAAGGACTGACTGAAAATACTGAAATTGAAAGTGTTTTTGATGTGTGCATTCAAAGATGCAGAATTAAATTGTGTCAGTACAAATATTTTAAAAATATCAGAATTAATACAATTTGAAATTGGAATATCAACCAATCTGTATTTTCCCCCAATCGGAACAGCTGGTTTTGATCTTGTTTCTGTTAATGGGAACAAACGTGATCCTTGTCCTCCTCCTAAAATAATGGCAACTACATTTTTCTTTTTAAACTTCATTTTGCTGAATTATTAAGTTGTATATTTTTATGTACTCTTCACATACTGTTTCCCAGGAATGATCTGTACGCATTCCTCTTTCAATTATTGTATTGAAACTTATTTTATCGCCATACAGTTTTACGGCGCGATTAATTGAATAACAAATATCGCCGACAGAGGCCTGATCGTGACAAATTCCGTTTCCATCATCACCAAAATCAACCACAGTATCGCGTAATCCGCCCGTCCTTCTGACAATAGGCACCGTTCCGTAGCGCAAAGCGTACATCTGATTTAAACCGCAGGGCTCCACACGCGAAGGCATTAAGATAAAATCAGAACCTGCATAAATCAAATGGGCTAATTCTTCATTATAGCCTATAAAAACATTATAATTCCCGATATAGTCATTTCTAAGTTGCGTTAATTGTGACTCAATCTCCGAATTACCCGATCCCAGAATCAGGATATTTATATTTTCGAAATTCTCTGATAAAGCTAAAGCAGAAGCCTGAGGCAATAAATCGCCACCTTTTTCTTCAAACAATCGCCCAATGAAACTAAACAACGGTTTTGCAGGATCTAAATCAAATTGCGCGCAGAGTTTTTCTTTGTTTTTCTGCTTCCCTGCCCTAAAAGTTTCAGTTGTATAATTTTCATAAAGCATTTTATCAGTGGACGGATCCCAGATTTCAATATCAATTCCGTTTAAAATACCTTTTGATTTGATTCGTACTACTTTGAATAATTCTTCAAGTCCATTAGCAGCATAATTGATTTCGTTCAGATAACTTGGCGAAACCGTTGTAACAGCATGGGCACATTTAACTCCAACAGCCAAAGAATTTATAGCATTATTCCATTCTAAAAACCCAACATGAATTAAATCAAATTCAGGTAAATAATGCAATTTGTCAAAGCCAAACCAGCCCTGATACAATCCATTATGAATGGTAATAACTGTCCTTACGTTTTTTATTCTTTCATACTTATAAGCATATTTTACTAAAAACGGAATTACTCCGGTATGATGATCATGACAATTAATAATATCAGGAACCGTTTCGCGGCCGGAAATCCAATCTAATGCGGCGATTTGAAAAGACAAAAAGCGTTCAATATCATCTTCATACCCATACACATTAGGCCTGTCAAATAATTCTTTAATTTCGATCAGATACAATTCGTATCCTAACTTGTCTGTTGCTTCTTTCAAAACACTGAATGGAAATTCAAAATTTCCTAATTTGACTTCTCCCCAGTGAACGTACTCAAATTCGTTATCCTTTTTAAATTTCGTATCATAACAAGGTACAACAACACGAACCTGATGACCTGCTTTATTCTGGTATTTAGGCAATGCACCTACAACATCGGCCAATCCGCCCACTTTTGCCATAGGATAACATTCTGCACTGATATGAAATATTTCCATTTTAAAAATTTATAAGCCTTTTAAATAATTAATCAAATACAAATTCTTTTTTGAGTAAGCATTTATTAATTATGTTACTTTTATGTTCTTTAAATTTAGGAAAAAATACACAGAATAAAGACCTGAAAAAAAAATTATCAATATGGCAAAAAAGGCTTCCAATCCTACTCAATCCTTAAAAATTCCGCAGTTTATAATCATATCCAGTAAAATATGCGCTTTTATTTCTACTAAATTGGCTACAAAATATGCTGCAAAGCTTTTTACAACCCCCATAAAACATAAGGTTCCTAAAAGAGAATTGGATATGGAACATAAAAGCATCCAAAAAACGATCTATGTTCCTGCTATCGACAAAAGCGTTGTTACCTATGAATATGGAAAAAGTCAGCGAAAAATACTAATTGTTCACGGTTGGTCCGGACGCGGAACCCAATTATTTAAAATAGCCGAAGAACTTTTACAAAATGGATATTCAACAATAAGTTTTGATGCTCCGGCACATGGAAAATCAGAAGGAAAAACCACTATAATGTCTGATTTTATAGAATCAATTTTAGAAATCGAAAAACATTATGGCCCGTTTGAATTTGCGATTGGCCATTCATTAGGAGGAATGTCGGTTGTTAATGCAATTAAGGATGGATTAAAGGTCAAAAAAGCCATTATTATTGGAAGTGGAGATATTGTACAGGATATTTTAGATGATTTTATTTCCAAATTAGGATTGAAACCGGAAATGAGCAGACTCCTATGTAATTATTTTGAAAATAAATATCAGACCAAAATGGATAATTATTCTGCTTACAGAGCAGCTGCCAAGGTCAAAATTCCAGTTTTGGTAATTCATGACAATCATGACCCCGAAGTTGCAGTAAAAGCAGGAATCCATATTCATGAACATTTAGAAAATGGAACTTTACTTTTAACTGATAATTTAGGTCACAGAAAAATTTTAGGAAATCAAAATGTTATTAAAAAAATAATAGATTTTATTAAAACTACTTAATATTGTATAGCACAATTCACTTTAAAAAAAACTAAAATGGATTTATTTGGAGAAACAACCGATTGGGAACTAAAATTAAAACCCTTATTAGAAAAATATAAAAGTAAAAAACACCCGCTTGAGTATCAAAGCACTTACCAATTACTCGTTATGGTAGTGCTGTCTGCACAGGATTCTGATGCAAACATAAATTCCATAGCTCCTGCTTTATTTGATAAATTTCCAACTTTAACCAGCTTATCCGGAGCGAATACGGAAACATTTATTCCTTACATAAGTAAAGTCAGAAATTATCCAACCAAAGCAAACTGGTTATTGGAAATTGCAGAAACACTTCAAAAAGATGAAAATATTCCTTTAACTATAAAAGAGTTAACAGCCCTAAAAGGTATTGGAAGAAAATCTGCAAATGTAATTCTAAGAGAAACCCATCAGCCGGCAGAAGGCATTATTGCCGATTTGCATGTAATTCGGGTTGCGCCCAGAATCGGAATAATCAAAGAAGCTAAAGATGGTAACAAAGTAGAAAAAGATTTAATGCAGGCACTTCCAAAATCCATTTGGTCTGAGATTGGAATGGCAATTTCTTTTTTAGGACGGGAAATCTGCAGGCCAAAACCTAAATGTGAAGAATGTTTGATGAAAGATTCTTGTCATTACTATGCAACGCACCACTTAAGTAAATAATTATTTTCTTCTTGTATCGATCAGATAAATAATTTTCCAGTTCTCTTTTTCTTTAAATAACGTAAAAGTATTCACACCTGAATGACTTAGTTTATCATTGATATAAAATTCGTACGGAGCCCAGACATGAGCCATACTTCCGTCAATTTGAATAGTAGAACTTAGTATTTTCTCTTTAAACTTCACATCAGAAGGAATTGTCGCAATAGATTTGTAGAATTCTTTTACATTCTCATCCGACAATTTATTTCCTTTTGTTTTACTTTCTGTAATAGATTGCAAAATAAGTTGATCGGAACAAATTAATTTCAATTTGATTGTATCTTTCTGATGAAATGCCACAAAGAAATTGTCAATCACTTCCTGGACTTCTTTCTTTTGAGCATTACAAACTATCCCAAAAAGCAATACTATAAAAACAATTATCTTTTTCATAGAAATCAGTTTAATTTTTTAAGATTAAAAGTATAAAATTTAAATCATTTAATGAATTGATATTTATCCTACAGTTATTGTTTGTGGGCGTTTCCCTGTGGGCCGGGCTCTACGCTAAATCTTTTGCGGGATTGGTTTTGGGGTGCTTTTAGAGATACACGTTCCCCGCAAAAGGATACCGCTGCGATCCCTAACGCAGTTTAAGGGTAATTTGAGATCTGTTTTCAAAAGAATCCCAAACAGCCCCTCCAGCCTTGCATCCCTTGCAATTTAATACCATTCACAAACTCCAAAAACTCCTTTGCGGACTTTGCGTTTAAATTCCACGATTCAACATAAAACAAAAAACCCTGTTTCGTTTGAAACAGGGTTTTTAAAAAGAAAGGCGACGACATACTCTCCCACATAACTGCAGTACCATCTGCGCAGGCGGGCTTAACTACTCTGTTCGGGATGGGAAGAGGTGAGCCCCGCCGCAATAACCACCTTAAGGTCGTTGTTACTTGAGGTAACTTGCAATTAATTAAAAATTTAGAATTAAAAATTAAAAAAATTGCAATAATATCTTAACATACTGAGATAAAGAAAGTTTTTTATTTTAGAAAGTTTCTCCCCGAGCCTTGCGGCCCGGGAAAAGGGTGTACATAAGCTTACGGATTATTAGTACTACTCGACTATGACATTACTGCCTTTACATCTATAGCCTATCAACGTGGTCATCTTCCACGATCCTTAAAAGAAATCTCATCTTGTGGTGGGTTTCGCGCTTATATGCTTTCAGCGCTTATCCCTTCCAAACGTAGCTACTCTGCGATGCTCCTGGCGGAACAACAGATACACTAGAGGTTTGTCCAATTCGGTCCTCTCGTACTAGAATCAGATCCACTCAAATTTCTAACGCCCACAGTAGATAGAGACCGAACTGTCTCACGACGTTCTGAACCCAGCTCGCGTGCCACTTTAATGGGCGAACAGCCCAACCCTTGGGACCTTCTCCAGCCCCAGGATGTGACGAGCCGACATCGAGGTGCCAAACCCCCCCGTCGATATGAGCTCTTGGGGGAGATCAGCCTGTTATCCCCGGCGTACCTTTTATCCTTTGAGCGATGGCCCTTCCATGCGGAACCACCGGATCACTATGCTCTACTTTCGTACCTGATCGACCTGTATGTCTCTCAGTCAAGCTCCCTTATGCCATTGCACTCTACGCACGGTTACCAAGCGTACTGAGGGAACCTTTAGAAGCCTCCGTTACTCTTTTGGAGGCGACCACCCCAGTCAAACTACCCACCAAGCAATGTCCCCCACGTTTGTGGGGTTAGGCCTCAGATAAACAAAGGGTTGTATTTCAACAATGACTCCACAACGCCTGGCGACGCCACTTCACAGTCTCCAACCTATCCTACACATCATTTATCCAAGGTCAATACTAAGCTATAGTAAAGGTGCACAGGGTCTTTTCGTCCCACTGCGGGTAAACGGCATCTTCACCGTTACTACAATTTCACCGAGCTCATGGCTGAGACAGTGTCCAGATCGTTACACCATTCGTGCAGGTCGGAACTTACCCGACAAGGAATTTCGCTACCTTAGGACCGTTATAGTTACGGCCGCCGTTTACTGGGGCTTCAATTCAATGCTTCTCCGAAGATAACATCTCCTCTTAACCTTCCAGCACCGGGCAGGTGTCAGGCCCTATACTTCATCTTACGATTTTGCAGAGCCCTGTGTTTTTGATAAACAGTCGCCTGGACCTCTTCACTGCGGCCCTGTATTGCTACAGGGCGACCCTTCTCCCGAAGTTACGGGTCTATTTTGCCTAATTCCTTAGCCATGAATCTCTCGAGCACCTTAGGATTCTCTCCTCAACTACCTGTGTCGGTTTACGGTACTGGTACTAATTACCTGAAGTTTAGAGGTTTTTCTTGGAAGCCCTTAGGCGCACTATCTCTTTGTCCGAAGACTCCGAGTACTATCGTATTTCCCCAAGCCGCGTGGATTTGCCTGCGCAGCTTATAGGTAGGTACTTCAACGAACTATTCCGTCAGTTCGCGGCGCTTTCATCACTCCGTCACCCCATCACAGTAATTAGTAGTACGGGAATATTAACCCGTTAGCCATCGACTGTCCCTTTCGGGTTCGCCTTAGGACCAGACTAACCCACAGCTGATTAGCATAGCTGTGGAAACCTTAGTTTTTCGGTGTGCGGGTTTCTCGCCCGCATTATCGTTACTTATGCCTACATTTTCTTTTCTAACCAGTCCAGCATACCTTACGATACACCTTCAACCCTGTTAGAATGCTCCCCTACCACTTAGAGTAAACTCTAAATCCATAGCTTCGGTAATATACTTATGCCCGATTATTATCCATGCTCGTCCGCTCGACTAGTGAGCTGTTACGCACTCTTTAAATGAATGGCTGCTTCCAAGCCAACATCCTAGCTGTCTGGGCAGACAAACCTCGTTCTTTCAACTTAGTATATATTTGGGGACCTTAGCTGATGGTCTGGGTTCTTTCCCTCTCGGACTTGGACCTTAGCACCCAAGCCCTCACTGTTATCAATCATTATATAGCATTCGGAGTTTGTCAGGAATTGGTAGGCGGTGAAGCCCCCGCATCCAATCAGTAGCTCTACCTCTATATAACTAAAATAACGCTGCACCTAAATGCATTTCGGGGAGTACGAGCTATTTCCGAGTTTGATTGGCCTTTCACCCCTACCCACAGGTCATCCGAAGACTTTTCAACGTCAACCGGTTCGGACCTCCACTGTGTGTTACCACAGCTTCATCCTGCCCATGGGTAGATCACACGGTTTCGCGTCTAACACTACTGACTAAAGCGCCCTATTCAGACTCGCTTTCGCTACGGATCCGTGACTTAACCACTTATCCTTGCCAGCAACGTTAACTCGTAGGCTCATTATGCAAAAGGCACGCCGTCACCCCACGAAAGGGCTCCGACCGCTTGTAAGCGTATGGTTTCAGGATCTATTTCACTCCGTTATTCACGGTTCTTTTCACCTTTCCCTCACGGTACTGGTTCACTATCGGTCTCTCAGGAGTATTTAGCCTTAGCGGATGGTCCCGCCAAATTCAGACAGGGTTTCACGTGCCCCGCCCTACTCAGGATACCACTATCTATTATACTCATTACTTATACAGGGCTATCACCTTCTCCGGCTTTACTTTCCAGTAAATTCTAATTCTTTGTACATAAAATGTCGTGGTCCTACAACCCCAACATTGCCGTAACAACATTGGTTTGGGCTAATCCGCGTTCGCTCGCCACTACTTACGGAATCACTTTTGTTTTCTTCTCCTCCGCCTACTTAGATGTTTCAGTTCAGCGGGTTTGCCCACCTATCGGTGTACTATGTCTTCAACATAGTGGGTTGCCCCATTCAGGTATCTACGGATCAATCGGTGTGTGCCCGTCCCCGTAGCTTTTCGCAGCTTATCACGCCTTTCATCGCCTCTGAGAGCCAAGGCATCCCCCATACGCCCTTATTTTGCTTATTGTACCAATCATAAAATCAATTATGACCGTTTTTTTTGTCTTTTACTATAAATAGTAAAAAACGCTTTCTACTTTTTATTATTTCTTATCTCAATATGTCAATGAACTTTGTTTAGCTATAAGCTTTAGGCATTACGCCTTAGGCTTTTTTGCTTACGGCTTAAAGCATATAGCTTAAAACCTTTTGTGGAGAATAACGGAGTCGAACCGTTGACCTCCTGCGTGCAAGGCAGGCGCTCTAGCCAGCTGAGCTAATCCCCCTTTTTAATTAAAAATTAAAAATCGTGAATTAAAAATTATGAACTTTTTGATCCTTAATCTTTCAACTTCTAAAATTTCCTTTTTTTAAGTTTAAATAGTTGTCTCGGACAGACTCGAACTGTCGACCCCTACATTATCAGTGTAGTACTCTAACCAGCTGAGCTACGAGACACTCTTATTCCTAAAATTTATTATTTGAACTAACAGCAAGAGTAAAATAGTCTTAAAATTAAAACCTTTAAAGCTTCTTCTTTTTTCCTCAGCGTGCACAAGTGCTAACACTAAGGCTCTAGAAAGGAGGTGTTCCAGCCGCACCTTCCGGTACGGCTACCTTGTTACGACTTAGCCCTAGTTACCAGTTTTACCCTAGGCAGCTCCTTGCGGTCACCGACTTCAGGCACCCCCAGCTTCCATGGCTTGACGGGCGGTGTGTACAAGGCCCGGGAACGTATTCACCGGATCATGGCTGATATCCGATTACTAGCGATTCCAGCTTCACGGAGTCGAGTTGCAGACTCCGATCCGAACTGTGACCGGTTTTATAGATTCGCTCCTGGTCGCCCAGTGGCTGCTCTCTGTACCGGCCATTGTAGCACGTGTGTAGCCCAAGGCGTAAGGGCCGTGATGATTTGACGTCATCCCCACCTTCCTCACAGTTTGCACTGGCAGTCTTGTTAGAGTTCCCGACACGACTCGCTGGCAACTAACAACAGGGGTTGCGCTCGTTATAGGACTTAACCTGACACCTCACGGCACGAGCTGACGACAACCATGCAGCACCTTGTAAATTGTCTTGCGAAAGATCTGTTTCCAAACCGGTCAATCTACATTTAAGCCTTGGTAAGGTTCCTCGCGTATCATCGAATTAAACCACATGCTCCACCGCTTGTGCGGGCCCCCGTCAATTCCTTTGAGTTTCATTCTTGCGAACGTACTCCCCAGGTGGGATACTTATCACTTTCGCTTAGCCACTGAAATTGCTTCCAACAGCTAGTATCCATCGTTTACGGCGTGGACTACCAGGGTATCTAATCCTGTTCGCTACCCACGCTTTCGTCCATCAGCGTCAATCAATTAGTAGTAACCTGCCTTCGCAATTGGTATTCCATGTAATCTCTAAGCATTTCACCGCTACACTACATATTCTAGTTACTTCCTAATAATTCAAGTTCAGCAGTATCAATGGCCGTTCCACCGTTGAGCGATGGGCTTTCACCACTGACTTACTAAACCGCCTACGGACCCTTTAAACCCAATGATTCCGGATAACGCTTGGATCCTCCGTATTACCGCGGCTGCTGGCACGGAGTTAGCCGATCCTTATTCTTACAGTACCGTCAAGCTGGTTCACGAACCAGTGTTTCTTCCTGTACAAAAGCAGTTTACAATCCATAGGACCGTCATCCTGCACGCGGCATGGCTGGATCAGGCTTGCGCCCATTGTCCAATATTCCTCACTGCTGCCTCCCGTAGGAGTCTGGTCCGTGTCTCAGTACCAGTGTGGGGGATCTCCCTCTCAGGACCCCTACCCATCGTAGCCTTGGTAAGCCGTTACCTTACCAACTAGCTAATGGGACGCATGCTCATCTTTTACCGTTGTGACTTTAATAATATCTCGATGCCGAGTCATTATACTATGAGGTATTAATCCAAATTTCTCTGGGCTATCCCTCTGTAAAAGGTAGATTGCATACGCGTTACGCACCCGTGCGCCGGTCTCTGGTTCCGAAGAACCATACCCCTCGACTTGCATGTGTTAAGCCTGCCGCTAGCGTTCATCCTGAGCCAGGATCAAACTCTTCATCGTATATTGTTGATCTGATTAATCAGATCGTTTTGTTATTCGAATCAGTCTCTATCGGTTCTTTCTAATCTCTCGATTATCTTACTCTTTATTCTTTTGCCTTAACATCTCTGTTAAAGCGGCTGTCAATTCAATATGTCTACGAACGTGTATTTCTTCTTTTCGCTTGTTTCTCAAAGCGGGTGCAAAACTACAACTTCTTTTTTAATTAGCAAGAACTTTATGAAGATTTTTTTTGAAACTTTTTTCAAGTCTCGCATCCTCCAAATCCCTACCAATCTATCAATGAACTTTCCGTGTTTTGCGGGGTGCAAATGTAACATCTGTTTTCAAATCTCACAAGCTTTTTTAAATCTTTTTTGAAAATAAATTTTCCCTTTGATTTGTAATGCCTGTCAGTATTTCGATGAACGTCTGTCGCTGTTGCGGGTGCAAAAGTAGTCCCTTTATTTACATTTACAAGGCTTTTACTTATATAATTTACATCTTTTTCAAAACTTTTTCTTAACTCTCTGATAACAGAGTTTTTACAAATTAAACATTTTTACCATTTGTAAGGAATTTCAACAGCTCTTTGCGATTAATCCAACTAACACTTTATCTTAGCCTCCCTTTTTAGCGGGTCTTCCCATTATAAAGCGCTTTTCTGCTCTTTTAATAAAATAGCCTCTTTTGTCTTTATTTGGGGGCAGACAGGGGTTATCTCGCCTCTATTGTTACGGAGCCTCTCAAAAAGCCGACTTTAAAGTCTTAGCTCACACAAAGGCGCAAGGGCGCAAAGTTTATTATTTATACTTATATATACCTCTTTTCAAACCACTGCCCTAGCCCCGATGGAAGTGGAAATCCTTTTGCTTTTTTCTGTAAAAAGCAAAAGATTGCAACGGACAGCGGGAAATAGGTCCTTAATTAAATTCCAATCTTTAAATTACAAATTCCAAAGGCTTCGGCTGTGCTCCCCTATTATACATAGGTAACAAAAAAAACAAACCCGACAGGTTTTGGAAAACTGTCGGGTTGTAGAAATGAAATCATTCCTTATATATAGGAGATACTATTTTTTGTTTACTGCTTTGGCTTTTGATTCCCAGTAGTTCATAAGATCATCGTAGTTTACGGGATTGGCCGGTTTCTGATTCACCAGTCGGCCGGATTCGAATCCTCTTAGAAGAATTGTTTCTATGAGGTAGTCTTCGTTGGATTCATAGGGTTTGTATTCCGATTTTAAACTGATATCAAATAAATTGGCAGTGGTATTGGATACAAAGGCCTTGAAACCGCTTTTTAAAGTCCGAATGAGTTCATAGGTCGTTATACCTGTTTGTCGATGGACGAGCTTTACGAGAATCTGTCCTTGCTTACGGGAAAGTTTCTTTAGCCTTGCTTCGAACTCATTATTAAGGTAATCTTCTACAATCTTAAAATACTTTTTCTTTTCACGATTGGTTTTTAATCGCGCCATTCCCTGATTTAAAGCTGTTAGTCTATCGGCAGCTAATTTTGCATAGGGATACACTTTGTAAACCCGGTTTTGAAGAATCAAAAACTGCTTTTGTGCTTCGGGATCTAATTTTTCTTTAGAAATGATAATCTCGGGCAATTCAATTGTATCGTTTAAAATTGAATCCTGTTCGGTTAGTATATAACCCATTTCCTGATTTTGTTTAGGCGTCACCTGTGCCTGACTGGTAAACGAAATCATAATAAAGAATAAAATGCAGTAAGTAAATCTCATTGAATCATAATTTAAGTGTAAAATTATATATTTATACACAACTCTAATACCAAATTTATAAATTAGCAAAAAAATATTTTTATGAGCACAGCATCTATCTTAAAAGATACCTCAATTGCTTTCCTGGAAAGCTACCTAAATAACGCCTCTCCTACCGGCTACGAAAGCGAAGGCCAAAAACTTTGGATGAATTATTTGAAACCTTATGTAGATACTTTTATTACGGACACTTACGGAACGGCTGTAGGGGTAATTAATCCTGATGTACCTTTTAAGGTGGTTATTGAAGGTCATGCCGATGAAATTTCATGGTACGTGAACTACATTACTGATGATGGTTTATTATATGTAATCCGAAATGGTGGTTCTGATCATCAGATTGCACCATCGAAAAGGGTTCACATTCATACCAAAAAAGGAATTGTGAAAGGTGTTTTCGGCTGGCCGGCTATTCATACGCGTCTGCGTGATAAGGAAGAGTCACCGAAAATCAGCAATATTTTTATTGATTTAGGCTGTGAAACGAAAGAGCAGGTTGAAGCAATGGGCGTTCACGTAGGTTGTGTGATTACGTATCCGGATGAATTTATGATTCTGAACGAAAACAAATTTGTTTGTCGTGCCATTGATAACAGAATGGGTGGTTTTATGATTGCTGAAGTGGCCCGTTTACTTCATGAAAACAAGAAAAAACTACCTTTTGGTTTGTATATCGTAAATTCGGTTCAGGAAGAAATTGGTTTACGTGGTGCTGAAATGATTGCACATACTATTAAACCAAACGTTGCCATCGTAACTGATGTCTGCCACGACACGACAACCCCTATGATTGATAAAAAAGTGGAAGGTGACCTTAAAATGGGGAAAGGTCCGGTTATTGCTTACGCTCCGGCAGTACAAAACAAATTACGCGATTTAATTGTGGATACTGCCGTGGAAAACAAAATACCTTTCCAGCGTCATGCGACTTCGCGTGCTACAGGAACTGATACAGATGCTTTTGCTTACAGTAACGGCGGTGTAGCTTCGGCATTGATTTCTCTTCCGCTGCGTTATATGCATACCACGGTTGAAATGGTACACAGGGAAGATGTAGAAAATGTAATTCAGCTGATTTACGAATCATTGCTGAAAATTGAAAACAATGAAACTTTTTCTTATTTCAACTAAAAGAAAATAAAAACGTTGGTTCGATTATTTGACACTATTAAATAACCTGACTGACCAATACAAAACAGCATGAAGATTTTACTACTCGAAGACGATTTTACTTTATCGAAAGAAATCTCAGCGTTCTTTACTTCAAAGGAATTCGAGTGTTTCCCTTATTATGATGGTTCTTTATTATTGAAAAAATATGCTGCCTATGATTACGATTTAATAATCCTCGATATTAATGTTCCGGGAATAAACGGAATCGAGGTCTGCAAAGGGATTCGGGCAACAGATAAAAAAACGCCTATCATTATGCTGACCGCTTTTAGCGAAATTGAAGATAAATTAGCTTCTTTTGACAATGGCGCAGATGATTATCTGGTTAAGCCTTTTCACTTTGAAGAGTTATATGCGCGAATCTCTTCTTTATTAAGGAGAAAGGAAATTCCGCAACAAGTTGAAAAGAAAATCATTATTCAGGATTTGGAAATTCAGGAAGAAGAAATGAAAGTATTTCGTTCGGGAGAAGAAATCAAACTAACACCGAAAGAGTTTAAGCTTATTCTAATTCTGGCGCATGCCAAAGGCAAGGTTTTATCGAAACAATTTATTGCCGAAAAGCTCTGGGATTACCACATAGAAACCAATCAGAATACGATTGAAGTTTATATCAATTTTTTGCGAAAGAAAATTGATAAAGACCATGAAACAAAATTGATCCGAACCAAAATTGGTTACGGCTATTATTTAAGCGATCAGGAATGACATTAAAAAACAGGATATCACTTTTAGTTAGTTTATTATTTACAATCCTTTTTGGATTGGCTTCTACCGTGATATTCATTTTATATTCCAATTACAGAAAAGAAGAATTCCGTGACCGTTTAGAAATTAAGGCTCTTTCGAACATTAAACTTTTGGTAAATGTCAAGCAGATAGACAATCAGCTTTTAAAAATCATTGATCAAAACTCAATCAATAAATTGTATGATGAAAAGACCTTAGTTTTTGATTCGAATTACAAACTTATTTACAGCAGTATAGATGATGCTAAAATCAACTGGTCTGTTGATGACCTGAAGTATTTAAAAAAAAACAAAACCTTCTTTAAACAACAGGGAGATTATGAAGTGTATGGCGTTTTTTATGATACAAATGATAAAGATTTTTATGCGCTGATCTCCGCAACAGATGATTATGGAAAAAAGAAATTGCTTTTTCTGCGTTATATATTAATTTTATCCTATATATTTTTCACCTGTGTCTGCTGGGTGGCAACTTCTTTTGCCGTCAGAAAGATAATGAATCCCCTGAATGCTTTTCATCAGAAAATTAAAAACATAAACGAGAATAATCTTGACACCCGTGTTGAAACAAAAAGCAGTAAAAATGAAATTGACCTGATTGCCAATGAATTTAATTTCATGATGGACCGCATTGAGGTTTCGTATCAGAAACAAAAAGAATTTACAGCGCATGCCTCTCACGAACTTAGGACTCCCCTATCCCGAATTACTTCTCAAATAGAAAATGTAGCCGCAGACAGTAAAACAACTCCTGAAAGTAAATCGTTTTTAAAAACGATTTTATCTGATGTCAATCAATTAACGGAACTAATCAACTCTTTGTTGATTTTATCTAAGATTGATACTAAAAATCACGAAAACAATGAAGTGCACCGCATGGATGAAATTCTGTTTTCTGCCATCGAAAATCTGAATAAAAGCTTTCCGGACTTTGTTATTTTATTTGAAATAGAAGAAAATGAAAATCTGGATACGGCATTAGAAATAAAAGGAAATAAAAACCTGCTGGAGATTGCTTTGAGCAATGTCTTAAAAAATGCCTGTGTCTACTCGGATAACAAACAGGCAAAAGTAAAAATAAGCTCAGAAGACAAAAACCTGATCCTCTCAATTTCCAATACAGGAACTACCTTAAGTGAAGAAGAGCAAAAAAACCTTTTTCAGCCTTTTATGCGCGGCAAAAATTCAAAAGGAACAACCGGATTTGGCCTTGGCCTGAGAATTGTTCAGCGTATATTAACATTACACAAAGCAACAATAAACTACTCTATATCAAGTGGTAATATAAATTTATTTCAGATACTTTTTAATCTGTAAGCGTTTTTAAGCTAATTTTAAGCTAGATTTTAAGCCCTCTTAAAGCTTGCCCATAGCATCTTTGTACAAATTAAAAATGATACAATGAGAAAACTATGTGCATTATTACTACTTGTATTGTTCAATCAGGTAGTATTGGCTCAAAATGCAGTTACACTTCAGGACTGCGAAAGCCAATTTCTAAAAAACAATCTCTTTTTATTGGCGTATCAGTACAATATCGATGCGTCGAAAGCACTGACCATTCAGGCGCGTATCTGGGACAATCCCACTATTACAGCTGAATTAAATGCCTATAATCCGGAGAGAAATCAATATTTTGATATTGGGAAAGAAGGCCAGAAAGCATTTGGCATCGAGCAATTGATTTATTTAGGCGGAAAAAAACGCAATGAAATAAAATTAGCGCAAACCAATGAAAAACTGGCAGAATTACAATTTAATGATTTGCTAAGGAACTTAAAATTGCAATTGCGGAAAAGCTTTTTTACGGTTTATTACAATACCAAAAGTCTTGAAACTACTGACAGGCAGCTCGTTCATATTGAGGATTTGGTGAATTCTTATTCGATCCAGGCACAAAAAGGAAATGTTCCTTTGCGGGATGTTGTTCGTTTACAATCGTTGTTTCTAAACTTCAAAAACGAACGTATGGCAGTAGTAAACAGCAATATAGAGGAACAGGCTAACTTGAAATTATTATTGAATACAACAGAAAATGTAGTTCCGGATGTTTCCGGTGATGATTTTAACAAGTACACAAAAACAATTCCCTTTGATCTTAAAAGCTTTGAAACTGACGCTATTGCCAATCGTCCTGATTATTTAGCCAAACAAAAAGATATTGAAGCAAACGAACTGAATGTGAAATGGCAAAAGTCGCTATCGATTCCGGATATTACTCTGGGTGCAAACTATGATCAGAGAAGCGGTGCTTTCAATAAAGAAGCGAATCTTACTATTGGAATTCCGCTGCCGTTATGGAACAAAAACAAAGGGAATATTAAATATGCACAAACGATTTTAGAACAGTCAAAAATAGAAAAACAAAATTTTGACCTGCAATTGCAGACTGAAATAACTTCGGCCTGGAATAAATGGGATGAATCACGAAAAAACTACATTGTTATAAAACCAACGGTGAACTCAGATTTTGAAGCTGTTTACAATGGTATCCTAACCAATTTCCAGAAAAGAAATATTAGCCTCCTAGAATTTACTGATTTTATGGAAAGCTACAATCAGGCGGCCATTCAGGTAAATGAACTCAAGAAAAAAGTGGTGCTTTCCGGGGAAGAGTTAAATAGTACAATCAACAAAGACTTATTTTAAAATTACATCAAGATGAAATATAAACTAATTATAGGAATCGCTCTTGTGAGTTTATCAATTGCAAGCTGCAAAAAGGAAGTCGAAAATCCTGAAACCAGTACCTCTTTTGCATTAAGTGATGCAATGCTAAAAACGACTACAACTGCCGAAGCTCATACACAACCGGTAAAAAATGAACTGAATTTTTACGGAAAAATTACAGCTGACAACAATAAAATGATTGATGTTTATCCGCTTGTGGGAGGTAATGTGGTAAAAGTAAATGTAGAACTTGGGGATTACGTGCGTAAGGGACAAGTTCTGGCCACCATAAAAAGTACTGATATCGCCGATTTTGAAAAACAATCTATAGATGCAAAAAGTGATTTACTGGTAGCCAAAAATGGTTTGAAAGTAGCGCAGGAATTATTTGACGGAAAACTAAACTCTGAAAGTGATGTTCTTCAGGCCAAATCGGAAGTAAATAAGGCGCAATCACAGTTGAATAAAATTCAGGAAACCTATAAAATCTATAACATCAGAGCGGGTTCTATTTATGAAGTAACCGCTCCGATTAGTGGTTTTATTATTCAAAAAAGTATCAATCAGGATATGCTTTTACGAAATGACCGCTCTGAAAACATTTTTGACATTGCTGAAATCAGTGAAGTCTGGGCATTAGCCAATATTAATGAAATTGACATCAATAAAATAAAATTAGGTATCGATGCCGATGTAACTACATTAAGTTACCCCGATAAAATCTTTAAGGGAAAGGTAGATAAGATTTTCAATGTAATCGATCCGGAAACGAAAGCCATGCAGGCGCGTATTAAACTGAAAAACACCGATTATTTACTGAAACCCGATATGAATGCAAATATAAAATTATGTTTTAGTGAAGGAAAAAACATGATTGCAATTCCAAGTAAAGCGATTGTTTTCGATAAAAGTAAAAACTTCGTAATGATTTTTAAAGACCGAAACAATATTGAAACGAGACAGGTTGAAGTTTACAGACAGGTTGGTGACACTACTTATATTTCAAGCGGCTTAAAAGAGAATGAAAAAGTCATCACCAACAATCAGTTATTTATTTATCGCGCTTTAAACGAATAGACATGAACAAATTCATACGAAATATTATTGCTTTTTCGCTAAAGAATAAAGCGTTTACCTTTTTTTGGGTTGGATTACTGGCCGTTGCAGGATTTATTTCTTTTAAAACCATGCCAATTGATGCTTTTCCGGATGTTACGAATACTCAGATTATAATTATTACCCAATGGAACGGAAAGAGTGCTGAAGAAGTAGAACGTTTTGTTACTTCTCCTATTGAAATCTCCATGAACTCGGTGCAAAAAAAGACCAGTGTCCGCAGTATTACGATGTTTGGTTTATCTGTAATTAAAATCATTTTTGATGATGGTGTAGACGATACTTTTGCCCGTTTTCAGGTAAACAACCTGCTTAAAAATGTATCACTTCCCGATGATGTTGAGCCGGATGTTCAGCCTCCTTATGGTCCGACGGGTGAAATATTCCGATATATTGTAAAAAGTGACAGCAGGGACAGCAGAGAATTACTGACGTATCAAAACTGGGTAATTGATAAACAACTTCGTGCACTTCCCGGTGTTGCCGATTTGAATGTATTTGGCGGTCAGACCAAAACCTATGAAGTTGGTGTTGACCCTATAAAACTGGCTAAATACAATATTACACCGCTACAGGTTTACAATGCCGTCAATTCGGGAAATCTAAATGTTGGTGGTGATGTTATCGAAAAGAACGGTCAGGCTTTTGTAGTGAGAGGTGTTGGTTTATTAAAATCCATTTCTGATATTGAAAATATTATTGTGGATGACGCTCACGGAAATCCAATCCTGGTTAAAAATTTGGCCAACGTTTACGAAAGCGCCATGCCAAGGGTGGGACAAACAGGAATAGGAAAGAATGATGATGCCGTTGAAGGTATAGTTGTAATGCGTAAAGGAGAAAATCCGCAGGAAACCCTCGCACTGATTAAAGATAAAATAAAAGACCTGAATGAAAATATTCTTCCAAAGGACATTAAAATAGAAACTTTCTATGATCGTGACAATCTGATGAATTTCACGACAGAAACGGTCATGCATAATTTATTTGAAGGTATAATTTTGGTTACCTGTGTCGTATTCCTTTTTATGGCCGACTGGAGAACCACTTTTACGGTTTCAATTGTTATTCCGTTGTCCTTGTTATTTGCCTTTTTGTGCCTGAAAATGATGGGAATGAGTGCCAACTTACTGAGTTTAGGCGCAGTCGATTTCGGAATTATCATCGATGGTGCTGTAGTGATGGTGGAAGGATTATTTGTGGTTTTAGACCATCGGGCACATCAATTGGGTATGACGGCTTATAATAAAATTGCCAAAGGCAGCCTGATTAAAAAAACGGGAGCCGAAATGGGTAAAGCCATCTTTTTTTCAAAATTAATCATCATAACAGCTTTGCTGCCTATCTTCTCGTTTCAGAAAGTAGAAGGAAAAATGTTCTCTCCCCTCGCCTACACTTTAGGATTTGCCTTAATGGGTGCTTTACTTTTCACGCTGACACTGGTTCCGGTTTTATCGCACATTCTTTTAAATAAAAATGTCAAGGAAAAAAACAATCCTTTTGTTAATTTCTGGAATAGAATTGTCGGTAAAGGTTTTGCATGGACCTTCAAGCATAAAACAAAAACGCTTATAGCTTCTCTTACAATTTTGGTAACAGTCTTTTTTTCAGCTTCCTTTTTAGGTACAGAATTTTTGCCTCAGTTAAACGAAGGCGCGCTTTGGGTTACCGCGGAACTTCCTATGAGTACTTCCCTGCCCGAAAGTGTAGAAACAGCTGCCATGATCCGAAAAGACCTGGAAACATTTCCGGAAGTTAAAAATGTTTTATCGCAAACAGGAAGAAGTAACGACGGAACGGATCCGAATGGCTTTGGTTTTATACAGCTTCAGGTCGATTTAAAACCCAAATCAGAATGGAAACGAAAAATTTCCATGGATGATTTGATTAACGAAATGGATCAAAAACTAAAAGTGCATCAGGGAATTACCTATAATTATTCGCAACCGGTAATTGATAATGTAGCGGAATCCGTAGCAGGTTTCAAGGCCTCCAATGCAGTAAAAATTTACGGGGATGATCTGGATAAACTTGACGAATTATCAAATGAAGTTTTAAAACAGATAAAAGATATTCCGGGTATTAAAGATGTCGGTATTCTTAGGAATGTCGGTCAGCCCGAAATAAGTGTAATTCTGGACAGGGATAAAATGGCGGCTTACGGAGTGACTCTCAGTGATGCCCAGGCGGTTCTGGAACTTGCTTTCGGTGGAAAAACAGCTACTCAAAAGTATGAAGATGAGAAAAAATTTGATGTAAGGGTTCGTTTTTCTAAAGAGTATCGTAAAGATGAAAATGACATCAGTGAACTTAAAGTTCCTACGATCAGTGGCATAAAAATCCCTTTGAAAGAAATATGCGATATCAAGACGATTACGGGTCCTGCTTTTATTTACAGGGATAACACCAAACGTTTTATCGGAGTTAAATTTTCAGTTCGTGACAGGGATTTAGGAAGCACCATTGCAGAAGCACAGGCAAAAGTAGCCAAAATGAAACTTCCGTCAGGATACACCGTAGGCTGGACAGGAGAATTCGAAAATCAGGTTCGTGCCAGTGCACGTCTGGCACAAGTCGTTCCAATTAGTTTAATCGGGATTTTTGTCTTGTTATTTATCCTTTTTGGAAACATTAAAGATTCCTTACTGGTTTTAGCCAATGTACCGTTTGCCATAATCGGTGGAATTATTGCTTTACACCTTACACGTATGAATTTCGGAATCTCGGCAGGAGTTGGTTTTATCGCCTTACTGGGAATCTGTATCCAGAACGGAGTAATTCTGATATCTGAATTTCATCACAATATGAAGTCCAAATTAACATTGGAGGAATCTATATTTCTGGGGGTTAAAGCCAGAACGAGAGCAGTAGTGATGACAGCCCTTATGGCTTCAATAGGTTTAATGCCGGCCGCCATTTCAACAGGAATTGGTTCTGAATCACAAAAGCCACTGGCAATTGTAATTATTGGAGGACTAATTACGGCAACGATTTTAACTTTACTGGTTTTCCCTATTATTTTCTGGGTATTCAACCGTAAAAAAGATGTTCCTATTGAATAAGAATTTTAAAATAAATTAATTGGTTAAATTAATTTGGTTTGGTTTTAAAAGAAAAAGCATCATTAGTTTATAATGGTGCTTTTTTGATTTTACGAACTCTCAATAGCTACCATTTTCAGTTCAGAAACTTTTTTAAACAAAAAAACGGCCTTCTGCTCAAAGAAGACCGTTTGATTATACTAACTCAAACTCTTTTAAACTAATTCTTATTTTAAATCCTTTAAAATAGCAATAGCATCAGTAGCGTTTGATAATTGTGCATATTTCAAAGCTGTATATCCTTGTTCGTTTTTATCAGAAGGACGAGCGCCACTAGCCAATAAAAGTTTAATAATTTCAACTCTGTTATAACGAGCTGCAGTCATTAAAGGAGACATATCGCCTGATTTTTCGTTTACATTAGCTCCGTATTCAATAAATTTTTTCACTACTTCAACATCTCCTTTGCTAACAGCAACATTCAATGGAGTTGAATCGTATAGAGATAGTTCAACTTGTTCGTTAACAATTGCTTTTTGATTTGAAGCCATTGAAACATTTGCAAATGTTACTAAAGCTAATCCTAAATAAATAACTGAATTTTTCATAATGGTTTTGTTTTGTTAAAATTGATTGATAAAATATGATTGATGATCTTAAATACTATGCAAATGTAAATTAAAAATCAGTATATTGTATTACAAGGTACTATGTTTTAACCAATTATTAACGGTTTGTTAATAATTCCTAAATAACACCATGAAATTTTTGACTAATTCTGTATAATAGACGGTGCAAAGGTAGAAATGTTACACATATTCGAATATTTTTTAAAAATAATTATCAAATATTTTCAAAATTGTAAAACTAAAACATTACTTTTTTAACTTTACTTTAAAGTTATGTTCAAAAAAGAGTTCTTTTTTTAATTAAAATCAAATTTTTGGACAATAATTCATACTAAAATCATCTAAATTATTTATTTTTAAAAAAGAATAAATAATAAGAAAATACTTAAAATATCAAGCTTTGTTTTATAAAGAAAATGGCTAATAAAAGTCATTCTAAATATGAAATAAAACATTTAAGTAACTTTTAAAATCAAAAATATGGGAGTTCTAAAAAAAATTCTAACAGCATTAATCTTAATTATATCAATTGTATTAATTGCGGCTTACTTTATGCCAAAAAATTATGCTGTAACAAGAGAAATTACCATCAATAAACCTTCCGACACTATTTTTAATTATGTCCGGTATTTAAGAAATCAAAACGAATTTAGCGTCTGGGCAAATATAGACCCGAAAATGAAATCGACTTATAAAGGAACCGATGGAAAGGTCGGAGCTGTATCGGCCTGGGAGAGCAAAGTAAAAGAAGTTGGTGTGGGCGAACAGGAAATTACAAAAATTACAGAAGGAAAACGCCTGGAGTTCGATCTTCGTTTTAAAGAACCAATGAATGACACCGCCGTTGGTTTTATGACAACCGAAGCTATAGCAAATAACCAGACTAAAGTAAAATGGGGAATCGAGGGCGTAATGCCTTATCCTATGAACATAATGATGCCCATAATGAACATGGACAAAATGATTGGAAACGATTTACAAAAAGGACTCGAAAATCTCAAAGCAAAAATGGAACACTAATTTAAGCTTATAAAAAAAGCGCAATTCAAATTGCGCTTTTTTTGTTACCAAATAGTACTGAAAGTGATAATTTTACTTCAGCCCTTTCAAAATAGCGATACATTCTGTTGATTTTGAATATTCTGCAAACTTTAAAGCGGTAAGTCCTTTGTCATTCTCTACCGAAGGTTTAGCGCCACTTTCCAGCAAAATTTTAACAATTTCCGGATTATTGTAACGAGCGGCAAGCATCAGAGGCGACATGTCTCTTACAATTTTATTTACATCAGCACCGTACTCAATGCATTTTTTAACACCTTCAATATCGCCTTTGCTGATCGCAAAATGCAATGGTGATCCGTTGGAAATTGTGAATTCGATTTGACCTTCTACTGAAGATTTTTGACTTGAAGCCATTGCTACATTTGCAAATGCTAGTAAAGCTACTCCTAAAATAATTACTGATTTTTTCATGATGATTGTTTGTTAAAATGATTGATGATTATGATGATTTAAATATAAACCTGTTTAATTAAATAACTGTTATAATACTATAGACTACTAAAAGGCCAAAGTGTTACAGTTAAATGCAAAAAAAATACAAATAAAAAAAATGTAACTCATTTCAATGTGAACTACATTTTCTTTATTTTAATAATTAATCATCTGATTTTAAAACTTTTATCATAAATATGAACCACGTCTTTTTCAAACAAAGTAAAAGGATCATTGTAGAAATTAATAAAATCAGGAACACTGACCTGCCCCGGAAAGGGAGCGTAAAAATGAGTTGGACTGGTTGTATCATTTCTCCAAACCAAAACATAAGCCAATTGCAGGTTCTTAGATTTTAAGGGTTTTAATAAGGTTTGTGTCCACCAATTCGCATCCGGAACAGATTCTAATCCAGTTTCGGTAAAAGCAGCCAGTTTCTTCTTTTTAATTGCTAAAGCTGAGATTATGGTGAGCCTGTGAAGTCCCGCTTCTACATCATATTTTCCATCCCTGCCAAAATCACCGTAATCATCAAGACCAAACATATCTACGAAATCATCGCCGGGATATCGTTCTATATATTCTGCTTCAGAATTGAATCTGGTGTCCGGTGAAAACGCATAAATAAAATTGTGCACCTGCAAAGTGTCTTTTAAATAAGCAACCGTAAATTGCCAAACGGCGATAAAATCTTCCCTTGAAGTATATTTCTTTCCCCACCAAAACCAGTCGCCGTCAAACTCATGGAAAGGCCTGAAAATCATTGGAGCCAACGTTCCGTTTTTTCCTTTAACGGAATGTGCAAAATCAGCAATAGTCTTTAAAATCGTTTTGTATTCTTCGTGATGAGAACCACCGGGTTTAATGAATGCCATGGCAGCAACTGAAGAAGAATCTTTCCAGTAAAAACTTTCATTCGAAACGGGATTCCTAAAATGCCAGGAAACCGTGGTAATTCCGCCACGCTCATAAGTCGCAATCACATTCTCTTTTAAAATGGCAGCAGTCTTTGCAACTTCCTCTTTCGAATGACCTGAAAATCCGCTAAAATCAATTCCAACAACAGCCGGATGGGAGCCGGTAACGGATTTTACATCAGACCTGTCCACTTCATTTGACCATCCATGCCCATATTCCAGTGCATGCTGATGTCCAAAAAGAACATTTTTTTTTGAAATTAGTTTGAGATTCCTGTACAAAGCCTTTGTTTCTTTTGTGGCTTCTTTATCAATCTGTGCAAAAAGAAAATGCCCTGCTATCATACATATAAATAGCAGGGCTTCTTTTTTATTGGGTATAAATTTCATGGTTTAAATAGTTAGTTTAAACCCGAAAATTACGCTTTAGCAGAAAGGTAATCTAATACGTTTTTATCAATACGTTGATCAATATTATCAATATCAGCTTTTACAAATTTTTCTCCTAGGATATTCTCGTATAACTCAATATATCTTTCAGAAACAGATTCGATGTAAGCATCTGTCATTTCAGGAATTTGCTGTCCATCCTGACCCTGAAAACCATTTTCGATTAACCAGCGACGAACAAATTCTTTTGATAATTGTTTTTGCTCCTCCCCTTTGTCCTGTCTTTCCTGATATCCGTCAGCATAAAAATAACGGGAAGAATCCGGTGTATGGATTTCATCAATTAAGACAATAACACCTTCTTTTGTTTTTCCGAATTCGTATTTGGTATCTACTAAAATCAAACCGCGATCAGCAGCGATTTCGGTTCCTCTTTGAAATAAATCTCTTGTAAATTTTTCTAAAACAATATAATCTTCTTCAGAAACAATTCCTTTCGCCAAAATAGCCTCACGGGAAATGTCTTCGTCATGAGAACCGTTATCCGCTTTTGTAGTTGGCGTAATAATGGGTTCCGGAAATTTATCGTTTTCTTTTAAACCTTCTGCCATTGTTACACCGCAGATTTGTCTTCTTCCCACAGCGTACTCACGCGCAGCATGCCCTGAAAGATAACCACGAATTACCATTTCAACTTTAAAAGGCTCACATAAATGTCCCACGGCCACGTTTGGATCCGGCGTAGCAATCAACCAATTTGGTACAATATCTTCTGTCAATTCCATAAATCTTGTAGCAATCTGATTCAGAATCTGGCCTTTGTACGGAATTCCCTTTGGTAGAACTACATCAAAAGCCGACAATCTGTCAGTTGCCACCATTACCAAAAGTTCGTCGTTAATATTATAAACTTCTCTAACTTTTCCGCGGTAAACTGATTTCTGATTCGGGAAATTAAAATCTGTTGTTGTGATTGTATTGCTCATTATGCTTTAGCTGTGTTTTGTTTTATGAATGCAAATTTAAAACTAATTAAAAGAGGAAGCAAAAAAAGTATTCAGTTTTCAGTGTTCAGTCTCAGTTTGCACATTGTGACTGTAAACTGAGACTGCGACTGAAAACTTATTTCAAAAGTGTCGAATTAAATAAATTCAGGATTCTGCTGTATTCGTCAATCCAGGAATACGTTTCTTTAAAACCATGTGCTTCTACAGGGAATGAGGCAAGTGTCCAGTTTTTCTTTTCCAATTCTATAAAACGCTGTGATAAGCGTACGATGTCTTTGTATTCCACATTATCGTCAACCATTCCGTGCAGCATTACTAAGTTACCTTTCAGGTTATCTGCATAATAAATAGGAGAACTTTTTTTGTATGCTTCCGGATCCGTTTCAGGAAAATTCAAAATATTACCCGTGTATCCATGATTGTAATGCGCCCAATCCGTTACGGAACGTAAAGCTGCACCCGAAGCAAATTCTCCCGGAGTAGTAAGCATACCCATTAAAGTAATAAATCCGCCATATGAACCTCCATAAATTCCTACCCTGTTAGGATCGATACCTAAATTGTTAACTAAATATTTTTTACCATCCAGATGATCAGAAAGGTCTTTTCCGCCCATAAAACGATAAATTCCGGTTCTGAAATCACGTCCGTAGCCATCACTTCCTCTGTAATCAATATCCAAAACGGTATAACCCAAATCGGTTAACAAATTATGAAACATGTATTCTCTGTAATAATTGCTCCAATAATTATGAGCATTTTGCAGATATCCGGCTCCATGTACAAAAATGATTGCCGCTTTATTGGTATTTTCTGTTTTTGGAGTGTACAATCTTGCATTTACGGGAGTTCCGTCTTCTGCTTTGAAGGTAATAACCTGAGGCTCTCTCCATTGGTATTTTTTAAAATTCTCTGAAGCAGATGATGAAATTTGCTGCAATACCGTATTCTTCTTATTCTCTGCTACATAAAAATCCCAGGGTTTATTTTTATAAGAATAACGTACCAGAAGTGTTTTTTCGTCCGGAGATATCACTACTTCGTGAGCCCCGTCTTTCGTCAAAATTGGCTGTAAAATACCGTCTGCAAGGTTTAATTTATAAAAATTTCTGTTTCCGGGATGCGTGGTATTCGTCGTTAAATAAAATGTTTTTTTATCTTTCGATACAATCAGATCACGAACTTCCCAATTCCCTTTTGTAAGTTGATTTTTTACTTTCGACTTTAGATTGTAGGTATACAAATGCGAGTATCCTGTTGCTTCCGATTGAAAATAAACAGTTTCATTATCTGCTAAAAAACCAAGAATGCCAGATTCAAAAGAATAAGCCGGGATTCCGGGCCCGCCAATCCAGGCTTCGTCGTGCTGGTGTTCTATTTCTGTAAATGAGCCGTTCTCGAGATTCAGACTTACAATCCATCTGTCTTTATTGTCCTGACTTCTGATTTCTGTAATAGCAAAAGATCCGTCTTCGTTATAAACAGGAGCCAGCGCAACAATGAGCTTATCTTCTTTCTCTTTGTTTTTTAAATTATCATACGATTCATAATATTTTGGCACATCCTGAATATGGCTCAATTTTGAAAAATTGACAAAATAAACAGAATCTTTGGCTACAGAATAAATTCCAAATTGCGTTTTTACCAAATTATCGGTCGATACTTTTTCTTTTGTATCGGGAGTTTGATTATAACCGTCATCCGTTATAAAAACCTCCATTTTTTCCTGTTTTACTTCAATATTCTGAATTAAACTGAAGGTTGCATAATTTCCTTTTGGGCTCGCTTTAAGGCCTGCTAAATTATCTTTCCCATAAAAGTATTCTTTGGCGAAATCGGATTTAACTGCTTTACTTTTAGCCAAATTCCATTGTTTTTTGGCTTCTTTATCTTTTATAAACTGGAATAATTCCGTCTGTTGATTTTTCAGAAAACTATCTTTTTCCGGCGTTTTTTCTTTTTTAACTCCTTTGCTAAAATTAGTAATCTGGAGCACTGTGCCTTCTTTACTATTGTATTTAAAGATATTTTCTTTTTGTTCAAAAAATACAACTCCCGGTTCATTTCCTAATTCAAGATTAGAAATCGGGTTGTTTTGCTGGTATATTTTTTTTACTGATTTCGAACTAATGGTATAAGCGTACAATGCTCCTTTATCGATATAATAGGCAATATCTGATCCTGGTTTTCTTTTAAAATCAAATTTAGAAAAAACAGCTTCTTTCGGTTCAACAAGTACAGGATTTGAAAAGCCTTATTGCCAGGAATAAGTACTCGCTCCCAGTTCATCTTTTGGATTCCATTCGAAATAAACTTTTTTTCCATCAAGAGACCATCTTCCATTTGTTGGCTGATTCCCAATAAAAGATTCTCCTTTCATGATTTCTTCCAATTTTAAAGTTTGACTGGTACCGTTTATGGAAAGAATTAGAAAAGCAAGGATAAAGGTATTTTTAATCATAATTATGGTTTTTTAGTAAAGCAAAAATACACTTTGAAAAGAATTAAAAAAAAGTTTTTATTTTTTGCTTCCCAAATCAGTAAATTATAAATAAAAAAACTGCTAATAATTGATATACAATTCATTAGCAGTTTATAAAATAAAAATATTTCCTGTATTTACAAGAGTTTGATTTCTATTGTTTCAAAATTAGCTTGTCGCAAATTCTTTATCCAGAATTCTTGAGGCAATATATTTGGCTACACCATCTTCAGCATTGGTTTTAATTACTTCTAAGTGGGGTAAGGTTTCTTTTAACAAAGCAGGTGCATTTCCCATGATCAGGCCTTTACCGGTTGCAGACAACATCTGAACATCATTAAAACCATCTCCAAAAGAAACTGCCTGATCCATTGTAAAACCTTCTTTTTCTAAAACTGTCGCAATCGCAACCGCTTTATCGATCGATTTGTCCATAAATTCCAGACAGGTTGGTAAACTGAAAGCATGATGCAATTCACTTGAAGATTTTTCTAAAATAGCATCTTTCAGCGCTACTAATTTTTCATGGTCATCATTAGAAAAGAATATTTTTATAGCTCCGAAATCTTCCAGCGTTTTATAATCCACCAATTCCGGAAGGTATTTTAAATCTGCCTGAAAACTATTTAGTTTCTCACTTAATTTATTCGTCTGCCAAACATTTTCCTTGAATAAAACTACTGTAATTTCAGGGTCAATATCTACATTCAAAGCTGCTTTTACAACATCACTGCTTAAATTGAAAGAGAAAAGCGGTTCTTTTTCGGGTGAATGGATTCTTGCTCCGTTTGAACTTAACAGATAAACCGGAACATCAAGCGTTTCTATAATCGCCATAGCATCGAGATGATGGCGGCCTGTAGCAACAACTATAAGGTAATTTTGATTGTGAAGTTCCTGAAAAATGGATTTGGTGTAATCTGATATTTTGTGTTGTGGGTTGAGTAAAGTTCCGTCTAAGTCACTTATTACAACTTTTATATTTTTTAATTTTGTCATATTAAAGATCAAGTATTTATGATGTGCAAATTTAAGGATTTCGCCTCAAAAGAACAAAGATAAAGGGGTTTTAAAGCCCCAAATAAAGGAAGTTTATTATTTATTTAACTATTTGATCAAATACTGCATTTTAAATAATTTATACTTTAATAATTCCCGATTTATACAAATTCAAAGCTTTCTGCAGAATGATTTCAATCTCATCCAGAGGTAAATCCTCTGAAAAATCAAGCATCATGATTTTCATTCGGGAGCGGCCTTCCTGAATTAAAAAAGGTTCATCAAAGTATTTCCCTTCTACAATTCCGATATAAGGCTGGTGGAGTTTTTTATGAATCCATAAATAGCAGAACATTTTTCCTTTGTAACAAAAAAAGGGCATTCCGTATTTGAGCACATTTGTAATGTCTTGGTCCTGACGCAGAATAATTTCTCTCAAGGCAAGCAAAACCTCTTTAAAGGGCTGCTCCTGCTTTTCGTAAAAATCATCTATTTCTTTCATTTGACAAAATTAAATATAATCAATTAAAATTTGAAAAAAAAAAAATATTCGTTTTACGCATTTCTAAAGAATGAATAAAACGAATATTTCATTTTTTTTTTTGCCACAGATTAAAAGATTAAAATGATTTTATAATCTGTGTGAATCATTCTAATCTGTGGCGAAAATTATTTCACTAAAATCATTTCACAAACTTAATCGTGATTTTCTATTTGTTTATAAGCATCAATTACCTTTTTCACTAATCTGTGACGTACGATATCTTTATCATCCAGATAAATAATTCCGATTCCGTCAACGTCTTTCAGAACCAGAATTGCTTCTTTAAGACCGGAAATAGTTCTTCGCGGTAAATCGACCTGTCCCGGATCACCCGTAATCATAAACTTGGCGTTTTTCCCCATACGGGTTAAAAACATTTTCATTTGCGAATGGGTGGTGTTTTGTGCTTCATCGAGAATTACAAAGGCATTATCAAGTGTACGTCCACGCATAAATGCCAATGGTGCAATCTGAATAATTCCTTTTAAAATGTAATCTTCCAGTTTTTCGTTGGGAAGCATATCACGTAACGCATCATAAAGCGGTTGCATGTAAGGATCCAGTTTTTCTTTCATGTCACCGGGTAAAAAACCAAGATTTTCTCCTGCTTCTACTGCCGGTCTGGTTAATATGATCCTTTTTACTTCTTTGTCTTTAAGTGCTTTAACAGCCATTGCAACACCTGTGTAGGTTTTTCCCGTTCCGGCCGGACCTACTGCAAATACCATATCATTTTTTTTGATGGTATCTACCAGAAGCTGCTGATTGGGCGTCATGGCTTTTATAATTTTACCCCCAACGCCATGAACTAGTATTTTGTCATGATCATATGATCTTTTTTCATCCTGACCATCACTCATGATTACGCGTTCAATTACATTGTCGTCAATGTTGTTGTATCGGGTAAAATGCAACATTAATCTTTGGAATCTTTTTTCGAATTCATCTAAAACTTCTTTTTCGCCAAATGCTTTCAAAGTCGTTCCTCTCGCTACTATTTTAAGCTTTGGATAGTACTTTTTAATGATTTCCAGATGGCTGTCCTGAGCACCCCAAAATTCTTTTGGCGCAATGTCTATTAGCTCGATTATTCTTTCGTTCAAATGAGATAGTTTTAAATTAAAATTAAATCTTTTTTTAAATCAATTGGCTGTCGGGTAATTTATATCGTAAAATGCAATTTGTTTTTTCTTTCTTGCATTTATGACTTTACTATTCTTAGCTTTGCATTTCTCAAATTTAATGAAAATTAGATTTAAAAACTACCAATAGTTATAAACAAAATGATGTCAATAATTACCCTTACTACGGATTACGGCTTAAAAGACCACTTTGTTGGTTCGCTAAAGGGTAAAATATTATCAGAGTTTGCTGAAGCTGTAATTATTGACATTTCACACGACGTTGACCCATTTAACACTGCTGAAGCAAGTTACCTTATTGGAGCCTCTTACCTGAGTTTCCCAAAAGGAACGGTACACTTAATCGGAGTCGATATTGAGCGCAATAAAGAGAACCAGCATATTGCCATGGAATGGAACGATCACTACTTTATTTGTGCCGATAACGGTATCTTAAGTATGCTGACACAGAAAATTGTACCACAGAAAATTGTCGCCATCAATATTCACGATCGCTTTCCGCCAGAATCCAGTGATTTAGACATTTTTATACAGGTTGCCTGCCACATTGCAAAGGGCGGATTACTCAATGTTATTGGAAAAGAAATTCCGTCTGTTAAGGAAGTTACCGAATTACAGGCTGTTCTGGCCAATGATGGAAATTCCCTGAAAGGATACGTTATTTATATCGACCATTTTGGAAATGTGGTAACCAATATCTCTAAACAGCAATTTATCGAAGTAGCAAAAGGCCGTAAATATGAGATCGTAATGAAACCGAAAAGTATCAAAACAATTCTGCCCGGTTATTCGGCTATCGCTACCTCTGAAAAATATCCGATCAAAACGTATGAAGGGGAAAAACTGGCCATCTTTAACGAAGCTGGTTTTCTGGAAATTGCTATTTTCAGAAGTAATCCTTTAAAAGTAGGTTCTGCCAATAGTTTGTTAGGATTAAATTACAGAGATGTGATTACAGTTACGTTTTCGTAGAGAAATTTAGTTTTAGAGATGCCGGAAATTTGGAATTTGGAATTTCATTATTGGAATTTCATTTTTTTGATAAAAAGAACAATCAATTTTGGTATTTTTGCGCACCTGTAAAATCTTAGAGACTAAAAATCTAAAATCAGCAATCTAAAATCTAAAATTATAAAGATGTTTGTTCGAATTGTAAAAATGAGTTTTCACGAAGACCGGATTCCTGACTTTCTGAAAAATTTCGAAGCCGTCAAAGACAAAATACGAAATGCAAACGGAAATCGTTTTTTAGAATTGTATCAGGACAAAAATGATAAATGCCTGTTTTTTACCTATAGTTATTGGGAAACAGAAGCTGATTTAGAAAATTACAGACAATCGGAACTTTTTAATTCGGTTTGGAATTTTACCAAGACATTATTCAATGCAAAACCGGAAGCCTGGAGTGTGGATAAGCTGGTGAGCCTGGAGTAGTTGGCAGTCGCGGTTTTCAGTCTCAGTTTTGAACATGAAACCTGAAACAATTAAACAAATAAAATCGATTAAACGAATAAACGTCATACATGAAATCAATCATTTTACGGGAAATAAAATCCTTTTTCGGCTCTCCTATTGGCTATTTGGTCATTGCTGTATTCTTAATCAGCAACGGACTATTTTTATGGGTTTTTGAAGGAGATTATAATATTCTGAATACCGGTTATGCGGATTTAACACCGTTTTTCACCTTAGCGCCCTGGATTTTAATTTTCCTGATTCCGGCCGTAACGATGAGAAGTTTTTCTGATGAAAAAAAACAAGGAACTTTAGAATTACTTTTAACCAAGCCTTTATCGATATGGGAAATTGTAAACGGAAAGTTTTTAGGATCTTTATTTTTAATCGTACTGGCAATTGTTCCAACTTTTATTTATGTAAAAGTGATTTCTAATTTAGGCTTACCGGAAGGCAATATAGATATGGGAAGCACAATTGGTTCCTATTTTGGCTTGTTGTTTTTAATCGCTTCTTATTCAGCAATCGGAATCTTCACTTCTACCCTTTCAGAAAATCAGATTGTGGCTTTTATTATTGCGGTTTTTCTGTGTTTTATCTTTTATTTCGGATTTGAAGGTTTAGCCTCCTTACTACCGGGCTTTGCAGGGATTATTTCGGCATTTGGAATGCAGGATCATTTTAAAAGTATGAGCAGAGGTGTAATCGACACACGGGATGTTATTTATTTCTTAAGCATCACCATTTTGTTTCTGTCTTTTACCGTTTATAAATTAAAATCATTTAAAGCCTAATGAAAGCATCAACTCAACAAAATATCAAAACATTAGGTATTACGGTTTTCGTTTTAATTGTTTTAAATGTACTGGGAAGTTTGTATTTCCAAAGATTTGATTTAACAAAAGACAAACGATATACTTTATCCGAAACCTCCTTAAATATAGTAAAACAAGTCAAAAACCCGTTATCAATCAAGATTTATATGCAGGGAGAACTTCCTGCTGATTTCAGGCGTTTACAACAGGAAACCAGACAATTACTGGAAGAATTTCAGGCGTATAACAATAACATCGTTTTTGAATTCGTAAATCCAATGGAAAACGAAGAAGAAAGCATGAGCGTTGTAAAATCCTTGTACCAAAAAGGCCTTACACCAATAAATATAACGGTTGACGATAAAGGGAAACAGTCGCAGGCCATGGTTTTTCCGTGGGCAATTGCGGTTTACAACAATAAAGAAGTTAATATTCCCTTGTTGAAAAACAGAATGGGTGCTTCCACTACACAGAAAGTGATTGGATCCATTCAGCACTTAGAATATTCGATTGCCGATGCAATTAATAAAATTACGAAAGACAAACAGAAAAAAGTTGCGATTATAAAAGGAAATGGTGAAATGAACGAAATTCATATCGCCAAAATGCTGATGCAGATTCGAGAAAGCTATTACATCGGGCCTTTTACACTGGACTCTGTTGCTAAAAATCCAACAGGAAGTCTGGAAGCTTTAGAAAAATACGATTTAGCTATTATTTCAAAACCAACCCAAACTTTTTCTGATGAAGAAAAGCAGGTTTTGGATCAGTTTATCATGAATGGCGGAAAAACACTCTGGCTAATTGATCAGGTGGCTGCCGATATGGACAGTTTATACAATCAATCAGGTGCAACTCTTGCCTATCCGAGAGATTTAAACCTGAACGATATGTTCTTCAAATACGGATTCAGAATCAATCCTGATTTGGTAAAAGATGAAAACGGAAGTCCGATAAAACTGGCCACCGGAGAACAGGGAAGCGCTACACAATATCAGGATTTTCTCTGGAAATTTGCGCCACTGGTTTATCCTGACAGCCAGCACCCTATTGTTAAAAATTTAGGCGGAATTAAATTCGATTTTGCCAGTCCGATTGATACTTTGAAAAACGGAATTAAGAAAACGGTTTTATTAAAATCATCGCAATATTCAAAATTCATCGGAACACCGGCAGAAATCAGTTTAAGCAGTGTATCCGAAAAAACTTCGCCTCAGGATTATGCTGGCAAAGGAAATTTACCGCTTTCGGTTTTACTGGAAGGCTCGTTTCATTCCGCTTTTGAAAATCGTATTTTGCCTTTCAAAGAAAACTCCTTTATCGCAAAAGGAAAACCAACTAAAATGATTGTGATTTCTGATGGCGATCTGGCAAGGAATCAATTGGATAAAAACAGGATGCCGGTAGAATTGGGTTATGATCAGCGCACCGGAAATCTCTATGACAACAAAGATTTTATGATGAATTGTATCAATTATTTACTGGATGATACCGGACTTATTAACATTAGAAGCAAAGATCTTGATTTGCCATTATTGGATAAGGAAAAAGTTTATGAAAATTACAGTTTAACACAATTCATAACTATCGGGCTTCCAATTCTTACTTTATTGGTTTTCGGGCTTGCCTTTACTTACTTCCGAAAAAGGAAATACAGTAAATAGATGTTAATAAAAAAATTACGAAACTAAGATTGTTTACGATATATTTGTAAAATCTATCTTAGTTTTTAAAAGAACTAAAGTATTTTCAAAAAAATAAAACAAAACAGATGAAATTTATAGTATCGAGTTCGTACTTATTAAAACAATTACAAGTTTTAGGTAGTGTAATCAACAGTAATAATACGTTGCCTATCCTGGACAACTTCTTATTTGAACTGGACAATAATGAGTTAACAGTTTCTTCTTCAGACCTTGAAACTACAATGTCGGCTACCTTATCTATCGATTCTACAAGTAAAGGTAGCGTAGCTGTACCTGCAAAACTTTTGCTTGAAATTTTAAAAACATTCCCGGAACAGCCTTTGACTTTTACAGTTGAAGATAACAATACAGTTGAGATTAGCTCCAACTCAGGAAAATATGCTTTGGCCTATGCTGCCGGAGAAGAATTCCCTAAAGCCGTAAACCTGGAAGACCCGTCTGTAACCTTGGTTCCTGCTGAAGTTTTAGCGACTGCAGTAAGCAAAACTATTTTTGCTGCCGGAAATGATGATTTGCGTCCTGTAATGTCGGGCGTTTTCTTTCAGTTCTCTCCGGAAGGATTGATCTTTGTAGCTACCGATGCTCACAAATTAGTAAAATATGCCCGCACAGATGTAAAAGCATCTCAGGTGGCTGATTTTATCATGCCAAAAAAACCTTTGAATATCTTAAAAAGTATTTTAGGAAGTTCAGATGCTGAAGTAAAAATTGAATACAACGACTCCAATGCGACGTTCTCATTTGACAATTATATCCTGATGTGTCGTCTTATTGATGGAAAATACCCAAATTATGAAGCGGTAATTCCAAAAGAAAATCCAAACAAATTAATGATTGATCGTTCTTTATTTTTAAGTTCTGTTCGTCGTGTGGCCATTTTCTCAAACAAAACAACACACCAGATTCGTTTAAAAATTGCAGGAGCTGAATTAAATGTTTCTGCTGAAGATATTGATTACTCCAACAAAGCAGAAGAAAGACTGACTTGTGATTATCAGGGAGATGACTTACAGATTGGCTTTAACTCTCGTTTCTTAACGGAGATGTTAACCAACTTACAATCAGATATGATTATGCTGGAAATGTCACTACCAAACAGAGCCGGGATTTTAACTCCGGTGGATGGTTTAGAAGAAGGCGAAACGGTTACCATGCTGGTAATGCCTGTTATGTTAAATAGTTAACATCAAAACTTCTTTTTGTTACAGGGATGTTTTTTAATTTCAAATTAAAGATATATCATTGTAAAAAAAAAAATATCGCTATTAACCAACCATTTTTTATACCTAGAAACCGCAATTCCTTTAAAGAGTTGCGGTTTTTTATTTGGAGGTGTTTTTTGTTTCAGGTTTCAGGTTTCAGGTTTCAGGTTGAAATGCGATTGGGATTATGCGGTTTTTTACCGCAAAGTTCGCAAAGTTTTTTTGGTGTAGGACTACAAGGTTAAGAACGCAAAGCTTTGCGTTCTTAACCGCAAACACAACTTGGAAAAACTTTGCGAACTTTGCGGTTAATAATATCATCAGTAGCAACCTGAAACTTTGAAACTTGAAACCTGAAACAATTAAACCCGACACGTTTGGTTATAAAAAAACTTCAAACCTGAAACATTTTTTTTTAACTTCGCTATATGAAAATAGAAATTTGGTCGGACATCATGTGTCCGTTTTGTTATATCGGAAAAAGACAACTGGAAACAGCTTTAGCTGAATTTCCCAATGATGAATTTGAAATTGAATGGAAAAGTTTCCAACTTGACCCCACCATTTCACCCCAACCTGATAAGGATGTTTACACGTACTTAGCGGAACGAAAAGGCATGTCTGTTGAACAATCTGTAGAAATGCACAAAGGTGTCGCAGAACGCGCAAAAAGTGTTGGTTTGGATTACCATTTTGACAAAGCTATTATCGCAAATTCATTTACAGCCCATCGAATTATTCAACTCGCCAAAACTAAAAATTTGGGCGACGAAATGGAAGAGGTTTTCTTTAAAGCTTATTTCACGGAAGGAAAGGATTTAAATGACGGTCCAACTTTACTGGAACTGGCTGAAAAAGCAGGTCTGGACAAAAATGAAACGTTAAAAGTTCTCGAAAACGAAAAACTGTTTTTAAGCGAAGTTCATACTGATATTATAGAAGGACAGCAAATTGGCGTTCAGGGCGTTCCTTTCTTCGTTTTTGATCGAAAATATGCCGTTTCAGGAGCACAGCCTGTTGAGACTTTCGTACAGACCATTAAAGAAGTACAGAAGTGATTTTACATCTTTAGATGATTGGATCTTTAGATTATTAGATATTAGAAACTAGATACAAGATTGCGGATTATTTATATATCACTTGTTTATTGATAAATGATTAAAGAGTTATTATTATAGCCTTTATTTCACTCCAACCGACAGATTAATTGTAAAATTTAAAGACTAAAATCTAACCTCCAAAAATCCAATCATCTAAGAATCGAATAATCCCGAATTAAATAACTCCCATTTTCTGCATTAAGAAAGTGGCACTTTTATTTTTACAAATGCCGCTACGGAGTTTGTAATCGAAATGTAAATCGTTATTCTGAATTTCAACTTCAAAACATTGGTTGGTTAAGGTCTCAGGATACTCGTTAGTGGTCAGGCAAACTTCAATATCATGCGTTGCAATTGCTCCGATCGCTTTTCTGGCGATTATCTTTTTTACTACTTCAATAGTCCCGTTTCTTTTATCATCGGAATTGGTTCCTCTTAAAATTTCATCCAGTAAAACAAATGCAGGCTGATCTTCCAGGGCATCCATAATTTGTTTTAAACGCTTGATTTCAGCAAAAAAATACGATTCACTATCTGCTAGTGAATCGGACAGCCGCATTGAAACCAATACTGGCAATGGATGGATATTAGCCTCTGAAGCACACACTACAGAACCAATTCCGCCTAAAACCATATTGACACCCAGGCTTCTCAAAAAAGTACTCTTACCTGACATATTAGAACCTGTTAAAATCATAAAGGACTGGGGATAAAAATCGGTATCATTCCCTACTCTGCCCTTGGGATTCAATAAAGGATGTGCTAAATTTTTAAAACCAATTTTATATTCAGAATTTATTTCCGGGAAAACGAAATCAGCATTGTTATAAGCTAAATTGGCCAAACTGTTTAATGCTTCCAATTCTCCAATAATTGAAATCCATTTTTCCAATTCGGCAGTATAATTGTCTTTCCACTTTAAAAGCGCTTTCAGGACATGAAGATTGAACAAGAAAGTCCCGTTGAAAACAATTGCCGTTACAAAATTATTGATAGTATCCATTCGGGAAAACAATTCAGACAACTGTTTCAAATGGGCACTGGCGGTTGCATTCCTGAAAATCAACTGTTGCTGCAGGTCAATTAGCTTTTTGGACTGAAACGTTTCTTTTTCAATTTTCTCTACCAATAAACTGTATTGTTTAATGATTTTATCAACGTTATCCGCTTTTGCGATTTCTGATTGAATTCTTTTAAACGACTGTCCTAAAACGATCATATTAGCAATAAAAGCATAAGTGAGATACGATAGCAAAATCGTTTTTGAAGTAAAAAAATAAGCTGTTAGTATTCCAAAAAACAATATAGGCAGTACAATTGATAATACAACTAAAACTTTAGGTAAAGAATTATTTTTAAATGAATTCCAATGCATTATGGAATCATATGAACTTTTAGAATCATTACTTATAGCAGCAAGAGCCAGAAACTCCTGCCTCCAGTCGATTTTAGTTTTTAATTCGTTTACAGCTTCCTGATTCGCCAGAATAGTTTCATTTGGAAGCGTATGTAGTAATTGATTCGCCAGCGTTTTTTTTCCGATAAAAGTAGCTGTTCTGTTTAAATTCTGAAATAAGGAATGCTCTCCGAAAATATCCAGATCATAGGCATAAGGGTGATGAAAATCATTAAACTCAATACCATTCTCAAAAGGAAGTTTTTTATTATTTAAGAAACCAATTTCATTTTCATTAATCTTTAAAATGGCAGTTGTAAGCTGTTTTCGAAAAGATAAACGGGAATGAATTTTCATTAAAAAAATAAAACCAATAAAAGACAGAAATGCAAAAGCAACGCAGAGAATTTCATTTGTTTTGATATAATAAAACAGTAATAGCAAACAAAGGAAAACGCTTAAAAGACGTAAAATACTAATGCTGTTGTATCTTTTATTGATTATTTTTAAAAGTTCTGAATATTGTGCAAGCTTATTTTGGTAGAAATCCATTTTTATGATTTGATGAAATACAAATATAGGTTTTAGACAGCAAAATCAGCTTCCGAAATTTAGGAAAATTAATCTTCATGCATAATCAAAACCGGGACAGACACTTGTTTGGAAATCTTTTTGGTGAAGCTGGAATCAAATATACTTTCAAAGAAAGAACGTTTATGCGTAATCATTGCCAAAACATCAATTTCTTTATAGAGCACAAAATCAAGAATTGTTTCTTTTACTTCATCGCTTGGCAAAACCAGAAACTCAATATTTTCGCCTGCAAATTCTTTTTCCCATTCCTTAACTGTGGTTTCAGAAACATCAGAATCAGAGGTTTTAACGTAAAGGCTTTTTACTTTCGCATTGGTTTTTCTGGCGATATTCAATACTTTTCTCAATTCTTTTTTATCTTTTTCACGATAACGGGTGGTAAACCCTATCATTTTTATTTTTTTGAATTTAGCATCAAGAGGAACACATAAAACCGGAACTTCTACTCCCGAAATTACGGAGCTGGTATTTGATCCGAGGAAAAACTTTGTCCAGTCAGAAACCCCTGCTGTTCCCATAATCACAAAATCGATTTTATCTTCTTCGATAGCATTTTTCAGATTATACAATAAATCACCATCCATCAAACGATGCTTTATAACAATGTTATCTAATTTTCGTTCCATGGCGATGGTTCTCAACTTTGGAATTTCATCTTTGAACATCTCAAACTTCGCTAATTCAATTGAACTGTAAATTGAAGCATAATTTTCAGGAAAGAACTGACTGTCATAAACCGGAATTTCAAAGGTGTGCAACAAAACAAGTTCGGCGTTGACAATTTTAGCAAATTCCAGAGCATGCACAAAAGCGTTTGTTGCAGCTTCGGAAAAATCGGTTGGGAATAATATCTTTTTCATTTTGTTTCAGATTTATAAGTTGTTCTCTCAAATTTAATCATTCTAAAATCAAACTAAACTGACAATTATCAGTAATTTAACATTTAATGATTTTCTTTCAAAATTGTTTCTGCTATAAAAAAACTGGCTGCAAATGCCACAAAGTACACCAACGCTGAGTTCGTAATTTCGAGCCTTTTTTTATACCTTTGCATTATGATAAATCAAGATTCTATAGTTGCCCTGGCAACACCTTCGGGAGCCGGTGCCATTGCCATAATTCGAATTTCAGGTTCCGAAGCTATTACTATCGGAAATTCTGTTTTTAAATCAATCAAGGGCAAAGATTTAACGAAGCAAAAAACGCATACCTTACATTTAGGTCATATTGTAGATGATAATAAAACCCTTGACGAAGTTTTGGTTTCTGTTTTTAAAGGGCCAAATTCCTATACAGGCGAAAATACAATAGAAATCTCCTGCCACGGATCAACTTATATCCAACAGCAAATTATTCAGCTCTTATTGAGAAAGGGCTGTCGAATGGCTGATGCAGGAGAGTTTACTCTTAGGGCTTTTCTAAATGGTAAACTTGATTTATCACAGGCAGAAGCTGTGGCCGATTTAATTTCATCAGACAATGAGGCTTCACACCAAATTGCCATGCAGCAAATGCGCGGTGGTTTTAGTAATGAAATTGCCAAATTGCGCGAAGAACTTTTGAATTTTGCTTCCTTAATCGAGCTGGAACTTGATTTTGCAGAAGAAGATGTAGAATTTGCAGACAGAAGTCAGTTTCATGAATTACTGAACCGAATTGAGTTTGTCTTAAAACGTTTAATTGATTCGTTTGCGGTCGGTAACGTTATTAAGAACGGAATTCCGGTAGCCATTGTCGGAGAACCCAATGTCGGTAAATCGACTTTGCTTAATGCTTTACTTAACGAAGAACGTGCTATTGTTTCTGATATTGCGGGAACTACCCGTGATACAATAGAAGACGAATTGGTCATTGGCGGAATCGGTTTCCGGTTTATTGATACTGCAGGAATCCGTGAAACGAAAGATGTTGTAGAAAGTATCGGAATTAAAAAAACCTTCGAAAAAATAGAACAGGCCCAACTCGTAATCTACTTAATGGATAGTTTGAAGTTTCAGGTCTCAAGTACTTCTTTTATAGTTGAAATTGAAAAAATAAAAAATAAATATCCTTTAAAAGAAATTCTGATTGTCTGCAATAAAATAGACCAGCTTACAGCGGATCAACTTCAGTCCACACGTCAGGAACTTGAAACTTTAAACCTCAAACAGATTTTTCTTAGTGCCAAAGCGAAAATCGGCGTTGAAGATTTAAAAAACCAATTACTTTCTTTTGTAAACACTGGAGCACTTCGTAATAATGAAACAATTATTACCAATACAAGACATTACGATTCTTTATTGAAAGCTTTAGATGAAATACAAAAGGTAAAATTTGGGCTTGAAACTAATCTTTCAAGCGACTTAATGGCTCTTGATATTCGCGAAGCCTTATATCAATTCGGGCTTATTACCGGTCAGGTTTCTAATGATGAGTTACTGGGGAATATTTTTGCTAATTTCTGTATCGGAAAATAGCAGGACAAAATAAAGCAAAATAAACAACAAACAAACGAGTTAAAACATTGATAAACAATATTTTAACTCGTTTTTTAATTCCTTTTTCTTTTGGATATTATGTGATGTTTTGATTAAATTTGTACCTTATTTGTACCTCGAAAATGCGAGGTACAAATAATATTTTTTTTTAGCCAAATTATGGCACATAGAGACACACATAGTCACAGTGGGACACTTAAAGTCACATTTCTATGAGTTCAAACATTAAGATTACCAGAATCTGCGAATGCTGTAAAAATGAGTTTACAGCACGCACAACAAAGACGCTTTACTGCTCGCTCAAATGCAGCTCCAAAGCCTATAAACAAAGGACAAGGCAGGCAAAAATCGACAAAAGCAACAACGAAACAGAATCGGGCAAAAAAGCCAATTTCGAAGCAATTAAAGCCAGAGATTATATCGATGTTAATATGGCCAGTAATTTGGTCGGCATCAGTCGAAGGACTATTTACCGGCTTATTGAGCGCGGTGAACTAGATATTGCGAAATTTGGAAGAAGGACTATTATACGCAGATGTGATCTTGAGAGCTTTTTCTCCATTCCTATGCAAGAGTCTATTCTAAGGCCTGTTCAGGAGTTTCCTGGATTAGAGAACTGTTATACTATAGGGCAGATACAGCATAAATTTGGCATATCTGCTGGAGCACTGTATATGGTGATTCAACGCCATGGAATAACTAAATATTCCATAGGGAAGTTTAATTATGTTGCGAAGAAAGATATTGATATTATATTTAATGCAAGGGAAAAATGAAAAAAGGAAATGTAAAATTGAGAAAAAAACTTTTAGAAAACGGAATGATATCACTTTACCTGGATTTTTATCCGCCAATACTAAATACAGAAACTAATAAGTACACAAGACGTGAATTCTTAAAGCTGTACCTTTATGAACACCCAAAGAATCAAATTCAGAAAATTTCCAATATTGAAAATCTGCACACAGCAGAACTTATTCAAATTCGAAGACAGAATGAAATGCGCAAACATGATGTGTATAGTGAGTTTGAAAAAGAACAACTGGAAATTCAGAGGATTGGACGTGGCTCATTTTTAGAGTATTTTAAAAATTTGGCAGAGAAGAAAGAAGGGAATAATTATCAGATTTGGTACACTGCAATTATTCATTTTGAAAATTTTCTTTCAGGACGCGACGTTACTTTTAAAGATATAACAGTGACACTAATTGAAGATTACAAAGAATATTTATTAAAGGCAAAAAACAGAAGAGATACCGGGAATACACTAGCAAATAAAAAGTGTCCGAATTGTAAAACTGCAGATATTGTGGTGAGAAAAACCGGAACTGCCAGCAACGGCAATACCTATAAATTCTTTGGCTGCAGTAATTATTTATATGGCTGTGATTACACCACCACTGAATGGACTAATTACAACAAACTGTACTTGTAATCCGTATCTGTTCCTGCATTAATTAAAATTATTCCAGTTTAAACTTTTTAATTGCCAAATTATATACATTTTCATGTAGCTGATCCAGCCATTTATCAGAAATAATATCATCAGTATTTACAGGCTCAAGATCAAGTCTTCCTACTATATAGCCTAGCTGGCTTGAAAATTCCCGTATTGCTACATTTGGAAACTCTCTGATTAAAATAATCACCGCCTCCATTTTATCCTGCTTGGTAAGATCATCTAGTACAGTAAGTAAAATTATTAAATCTGGTAGTGAAAGAAGACAGTCCAGAATTTTATTAGCGATCTCATACGAATCACCTCCCTCTTCATATACCGATATGGCCGCGCTGAAACTGTATGCTGCAATTATATCGAAAATTTCTAAAAATTCCTTTGCAGGATAATAATGTGGACTAACAAGATGCCCGCTGTAACGACTCTGCGGGAAATCTGTTCTGAATTGTGTGTATTTATCGTAATGAATTAAAAAAGAAAGTAAATCAGCAAGCACAACTTTGCTTTGTAAAAACGTATCCAGTTTTATAGTTTGCAGTATGCTAAGATGTTTTTTCAGATAGTTCAACAGAGTTCTATTATCAACATCATCCTGAGTTTTTATTAAATAATAAAGACTTTTGTAATTGCCATCCAATTCTATTCGGAAAGAAAAAAAATCTTGCGCTTTTGATTTAAAAATCTCACTATCATCCCAATGTAATGCTAAAAATTCTGTTTTAAAATCGAGCATCGAACTGTTTTGAGGATCAATATCTAACCCCTTATCTATAAAATAAAGAACCTCTTCAGTATTTCCTAATTTTTTATGTGCCTGCGCAATCCAAAAATAACCAAAAGGAAAATTAAGAATCATAGCTTTCTCCCCCAAATCCAATGCCTGCATCATCAGTTCCAATCCTTCGTTATCTTTATTATATACAAAAGAAAGAGTTGCTCCCTTACTGAAAAGCGCTTCAGCGAGCTTTGGATTTAACTTTAAGGCTTTATCATAACAGCTGATCTCCTTTTCATGGTCACGAAACTCGTAATAACAGGAACCTAAATTTTTCCATGCCTCTGCATGGTTGGGATCTATTGCCAATCCCTTTTCATATTGTTCTGCCGCCTCTTGGTATTCGTTTAAATATCGCAGTGCATTGGCAGAATTAAACCAACAACTGGCGTTAGTATCATGTTCGTTTATATAAGAAGAAAATATTTTTTTCGCCTCTAAAGCCCTTGCTTTATTTTTATTGGTTATTCCGTCCTCAGCCAATATGCAGGCCTTAGTAAGATATTGTCCGGTAGTGCCGGATAATAGTATTGCCCTATTGATATTTTCCAATGCCTCCTGATAACGGTAAAGCATGTACAAACTGTGCGACAGTCCTTCAATAAGGGAGATTTTTGATGCTGATTCTTGCTCTTCTGTAAGCACCTTTTTAAAGTAAAAGGCCGCGTCTTCAAATCGTGAGCCATAATAATTACTCCATGCCAAAACCTGTGCGTTAGACATCTCACTATACTCTAAATCCTTGATACCATCAGCAAGTGATTTAAGGCTGAATCTTTTTTGTACATGGGAAGTTACATCATCCCAATTTATCAAACTAAGTTTGTTTGTTTTAGGAATATTAATTCTTAATGTTTTTTGCTCACTGGTGAGATCAATTTTAAGTTCATCAAACCACAAATAGTAAGCTTCATTCTCTGACTTAACATATGCGATGAAAAGTACAGGCTCCAATCTTGTATTATACAATCGTAATGTACTGTACTTTATAGATATCGCTACTGAACTTTCGTGGCTTTCTATCTTTTTAGATTTTAACTGAATAGAAAAATTAAGACCCGTTACCTGCTCGTTGATAACAATATTGGCTGTGAAATCAATTCCATAATCAAAATCAGGCTTGTCTAAAAACCATTCATCGGGGATCTGAGCATGTAAAAATTTGTTCGATCTGTTTTCTAAAACATGTGTAAAATGTCTATTCGGTTTATCCATTATAATGCTGTTTAACTGGAAAAAAAACAAGGATTTTTTAAAACTTACTATTGTTATAGAAATTATCTTTAGCAATGTATTTTAAAGCTCTTTATAGCGGTTCATTAAATTATTACATTCTTATAAAACTAAAGCCCTATTCTGTTCCAGTGAAGATCTCCTTCGAATGCCTGATTTCTTTTTCATCATCAATTGTTGAATATCGCAAATCAATTCCCTTATTGGGTCCTGGCTTAAAAGATTGAAAATTAAAATTTAATTTCTCAGTTAAAACGTCTCTTGTCAACTCTTCTAAATCCCGGTCATTTAGAGTTGAAAAATCATAATTTATCATTAAGTATTAAATAACTAATGTAGTAATTTTTAATTCACTGTTTTTTAGGACCCAGTATTTATAAAAGAAATTTAAAAATAGATCCAGTCATCCGTAATAACATCAAGTGCCAATATCTAAAGTTCTCCATTCATCTGTAAATAAAGGAGTCTTAAACCAAATATGCGCCAATCTCCTTAAATAAAAATATCCCACGGCATCAGTACGATAATGATATTCAAATTCATTTTTATTTCGACATAAGCTTTCTCTAAAATCTTGGAACTTTTCAGGTAATTTAATTTCAGTTTGATAGCCTTCAAATACAGACTGCGAAAATAATAATTGCTCTAAATCAGCAGCTTGATTCTTAATTAAATCATTCCTGCCATTTATTTTAACATGAGGTATAAATAAGCCCAAATCAATCTTATTTTTAATTACAAAATCCCGAAAAGTAATATATTCTTTTTCCATATTTAAAATGGCCAAAAATTCAAATAATGACGCTAATAAAGGGGAAGTTGTATCGGAATAGTAAATAGACTTTTCTTTAGTTAATATAAGCTTTATTACATTTTTAATGCTATTATTTGCATCAGGCATACGTTCATATTTAGTTTTAGCATAAATTATATAGTTAAATACTTCCCTCAAATAATCCTTAGCCTTTTCTGTTTCTTCAAAGAAAATTAATGTTTTTAAATTTGAAATAACTGATATAGAGTGTATGTCAATAAGTGGTCTTGCTGATACACTATTATTAGACAAAATAGATAAGAAAAGATCTTTAAATATTTTTAACTCTTCACTATTTTTTGCTGTTGCGTCAGCAAAAAAAACAAAATACTGAAGATAGTCCATTGTACGCAGAGTATAGCCAATACTTTCATACCTACCACCTTTCTCGTAATAGAGTCCATCCTGCTGAGTTGCTATTGGCAATGTACGTGCAAAGTAATCATGAAGCACTTTCCCAATATAAAAATCAATAATCTGCCTAAAATAGATCAAAATAATTTTCTCTTTTTCAAAATTATTTTTTAAAATCCAGTGCCAGGATTTTAGAACTAAATAAGTAATGTGACTCTTTGCAATTTCTAGATTATTGTAATCTTTGGCAGATGTATAAATTATAAATGAAATTAATTTTAATGATTCAAAAAAGACCTGCCATTTTCTATTTTTCTTTCCCGAAAAATTATTTTTAGAAAATTGAGAGAATATTAAATCTAAAAGTTGCTGATACTCTTTAGAAATAGTATCAGTACTATCAAGGTTAATGATTACCTTTTTAAATAATCTTGTTGATTCAGCATTTATTAATAATTGCTCGTTAAACAAATAATCTGAAAATAGATGAGTTAGCTTTGAAATATTCCAATTTTCAAACTCAATATCTCCCGATGCCGGAAATTCGCTTTGTATAAAACCCTCAAATAGTTCTTGTACATTTCCCTTAATTACACCATTATGTGCTAAAACAATTTTTAAAGGCAAATCTTTGAATTTTGGAAATGAAAAAGCTTCAAATTTTTTAAATTTAGCCTCTACCAAAGACTCTTTTACACCATCATTTTTATTGAAAGTTGCGGTCGTAATGTCTTTATCATGTCCCCCTTTTAATTCAAAATAAAATTTTTTCTTAATTCTATCCTCTTTATCTATACCAACTGCAATGATATCTTTTCCATATTGAGGAAATCCAATATATTCAGTAGGCTTGGAAAGTATTACAAACCCCATTGATTCGAGCAACATTGGAAACAAATAGTCAAGTTCTTCTTTTTCTGTTAAAGACTCCAGATAGTCTTTAATTATTATATGCTTATCCATCCTTAATAATTTAAGTTTCTTAAGGAACTAATTGTTAACTCAAAAAGGTCTGGGTTTTTTACAAATTCTCGATCAATTAAGACACTAAAACTTATATTCGTCAATGGCGAAGGTTCCATATTGTTAATTTTCCATGAATTTCCTCGAACTATTACTGTAGTTTTACCACCGGAAAGAGCTAGAAAACTATTATTATCCATTGCCTGTTTTGTAACTTTCTGCGTATTCTCTCGATCAAGACTGTTATAATAATCCATCAAATTACTTTCATTATTATAAGGATTTAAATCATTGATACTTTCTTTAAACTCTATATTTTTTTTATACTGGTCAAGAGAATCAGATATAGGTTTTAAAAAATTCTTATCTTTTTTAAGATCTACATTTTCAACTATTAAACCATACAGAGATTCACCATAGGACTTATCTATCAACAAAGACAATGTAAGCTGTAAATGTTTTATCACATTTTTAAATTTTGATTTTTTTAATTGAAGAACAAATGGTAAAACTGTTTCGATACCGTTTGGATACATTATTAATCCATCAATTGCTCTAATCTGTAAGTTTTCCTGATCAAGTTTAGTCAAATCAATCTCGAACCTTCCTGGTTGAGATAATTTTAAAAGTTTTACAGCAGAAAATCTCATAAACAAATTTTCGATACTAAGTATTTCTAAAATATATTTTTCTGTATCATTTTTATTTTTTCTCCAAAAATCATTTATAATATTTCTAAATATATAAAAATCTAATCCAAAACCTTTTTCACAAAAAGCTTCCAAATAAGTATTAAAGAAAAAAACTGGATTATTAAATTTTAAAAAATAATGGGGAATTTCATTAAGTTCCATACCAATTTTAGAGAACGATTGTAAAAGTAAATACTTCTGTTCTTCAAAACCATCTATTAATCTGCAGTTTAACAGAATGGATCTTCTTAAATCAATATTATCGATACTGTATAAGGATTCAATCTTTTTAAAGCATTCTTCAAGTATGTCTGGTGGGCAAAACTCTATATTTATCAATCTAGCATAATACTTACTTAGTGAAATGCCACAATCCAAATTTTCTGTTTTAATAAGAGGAAAAGTAAGTATGATATCCTCTTGTTTTTTATACTCAATCTCTACTAAAGCCTGAATCCCCTCAATATTAGATAAATTATACAGTTTAATAATTTTATCAATGGTAGATGAAGCATTAGCATTATACAATCCTATCAACAGGACTGCTGAGACAAATCTAAAATTTAAACCATCATTGTTAAGGGAGTATTCAAATAATCTTTCAGCTAAAGTTATATTATATTTACTTAGGTTTTTAAACATTGTTAAGCCTAAGTACTGATTATCTTTGTTAAGATAATTTTTTGTTACAATTAAGAATAATTCCGATTCTTGGTCTGTCATAAGATGCAAAACTTCAAAATAACATTCTGTTATTCGCATAATTTTATAATCATCCTCAATCTCATTTATTTCAAGCACATTAAAAAGATTAATTGGACTTATATTCAAAATTTTATTTAAATATAGAATTGAATATTTTTCTATATTCTTAATTAAAATATCAAAATCATTCCAGCGTACATTTGCGTTTGTGCTATTTATTTTTGCTGCAAATTTGTCTATAAAATCAAAAAGAGACAAAAGGTTTGAAGGCATTGAAGTACCAATCGTATCAATCATTATTTCTAGCAATACAAAAGTGGCTATTTCTGAATTCGTATTTAAAATAAAATCACCATCATCAGATCTAGTAATTATTTCAAATTCTAACAAAAGTTCTAAAGACAACTCATCCGTACAATAAAAAGCAAAAGTTTTATTTTTTAAAATACTTTCCAGTAATTTTTTAATATTAACTTTTAATTTTTCATTAGATAGCAAATTTTCCTGTACTTTTAATATGTCCATAATTTTAATGATTATATCTCAAAGATATCTAATTTTTACTATCAAATTTTAATTTTAAATGTCTACAAAAACCTTTTTTTATTTAAATTTCAATAATGTTTGAGTGTAAAACATTCCATTGAATTCTTCCCTTAAAAAAAACCAAATTTAGACTGTAAGGTTATTTGAATTGCTTTATAAGTTTAACTTTGTTAATCTATTTTTTATAACTTTTTTTAATATATTATTATCAATAAACTTTTTTTATTCAGAAAGATTAAATTGATAAAGAAATATTTTCAATTCTTTACTCTTGATAACTTAATAGGAAAAAAATGGGGTCAATTTCAGAATTATAGATATCTAATTATCCTATTTTTGTAACAAAAAATAGCTGTTACAAAGAAATCCTAAATTTGTTATTGGTCAAATATGATTTTATTGAATTTTAAAGGCCAAGTCATATTGACAAAATCCGCAGGAAAATGAAATTAATCTGCCTAGATACAAAATGAAGTAATTAGCTGCCTAATCTTTTTAACTGCCTGTTTAATTTCTATTTATAACTTTTTATTATAGGTATCAAACACTTCTGTATTTTATAATTTTAATGAAACAATAATATCACAATAAGTTGTTTTCATTTAAAAATTTGCCAATAAAAAAGCGGCACATACCTGCATAAACAGCTTTTGCATCCGCATATTCCATTAGTCGTTTCAGTTCTTTTTCAAAGATACCTTGTTGCTCATTATCGGTAGTGTCTCTGTTTAGCCTTGCAAGCTCACGCGATACACATTCCATTTGTCCAAAAAGTCGAAGCATTTGTATTTTTCGCTCTTTCACTAAAAAAGGACGTTGCAGAACATAAACTTGGACGGAAGTTCTGCCTTTATAAGTTAACGGAATTATTACCGCTTCTGTATTTTCGTATTCGAAATGCTCCTTTGGTTCATCCTTGCAGGGATCAATCAAAAGTCTGGCTTCTTCTTCGGATTCTAATTCTGAATCATGGTTCTGCAGACGCAATGCTTCGGGATCCAAAGGAAACTGATCCAGCTTCCCATAGCCGCTCTCATCAGTTTCACCATAAAGAATATGTTTTCTTCTCTGATTGCAGTGCTGACATGCAAGAAATAGGTTGTCCCAACTATTGGCCAGCCAGTAGTATCCTGGTGTGGCAGGATTTTTTTCTTTGATGCGGCCTTTGGGTCTGAAATGCTCTACATCACCATCATATACAGCTCCGTATGAACTTTCACAGTAGGCACATTTTACGAATATTTCCTTTAAAGCATCTTTTACCCTGCTATCATTATATAACTTGAATTCAAAGGATCCTGGAGCGTCACTGCTGTAATGCTCAATAGCCCTCTTAATTTCTTGGCGCCATATGCCCCTTTCATTATCCAAAAAATGCGGGGCTGGGGTTCTTTCTATTTTAATCATAAAATATCTTTATAAGTACCTTGTATTATGCCCTTTACATAATCTACCGTTTCTTTTTTAAGCGTCTCCTGAACTTTGAATCCATCCTCTCTAATTTTTTGGGCGATAGTAGTATCAATGGCCTCAAAGAGAACCTGTTCCCTGAGCGTATTTCCCAAAAGTTCTTTTGCCTGTAAATGGTTTTTTAGTCCTTCCATTTTTATTTTCTCATCATCATTCAAGGCTTCCTTTCCTTTACTTAAAAGCTCATAATACTCCTCAAAACTTTTTTCCACATCACTGTCCATTACATCTATGAGACCAAATAAGTCTGAAGTCAGCAATTGTTCTACACTCATGGCACTATGATCTGGAAGAAGTTCCTTACCAATGCATCTCACTTCGTGGTTTTTATCTCTGACCATTACAGCCACTTCTCCATGGGAAAGCCCTCTTAAACATAAGGGTTCATGTGTAGTTACGATAAACTGTAACTTAGGGAATGCATTTCTGAGAGCTCCAACAATCTTAGCACGCCATCTGGGATGCAGATGATTGCCTATCTCATCAATAAAAACGATACCGTTGGTATTATGATATCCAGCAAGATCGCTTGACAGGGTCTGCATAATATCAGAAACAAGAGCAACTACTGTCTTATATCCGTCACTGGTATCTTCGAGTTCATTATCTGTATTATACTGACTGATATTAATTCGTCCATCAGTTCTATGTAGTTTATCATTACCCCGCAAGGCAAGTACATCATAAAAAGCTGGTACAGCCCTATTTGTAAATTCCTCATTATCAAGACTACCAAGCCATAGATTGGGATCTTCTAAAGAAATAGTGTAATCAAACAGATTTCTTACATTTGTAAAAGGCTCCTTGTCAGAATCCGGAAAGATAGGTTCTTTCGGAAGTAATCTTGTTGAACCATAAGCCAATATATATGTTGGCGGATCGGAGATACTGGATCTAAAACCTTTTTTATTGAAATTAAGTTCAATTGGACCCTCATTTTCATAACTATGTATCAGGATGCATCCACTCTCTTCTCCTCTTTTTAAGAAATCCATAACGTCAAGATCAAGCTTCTCTATCTGCTTAGCACCGCAAAGTGCCAAAGTAAGTGCCTGCAATATCGAACTCTTACCTATACCGTTATCTCCCAATATTAACAACCAGGATTCTCTATACTGTTCATCTGTTGTACTACTACTGGGTAGTATGCTAATTTCAAGTTCTTTTATCGATTTAAAATTTACGATCTTAAATGACTTTATCGAAAATCTTTTAAATTCACTAAATGTTTCACTGATCTCTGACAACTTTTCATCACTTACTGTTTTTTGCTGTCCAGATTTGTGTACTGAAGATGAAATGTTTTTTATCTTATTTTTTAAACGGTCCCAATTGAAAATATTTTTCTCATACCAAGACGCGAATACTGCTCTTTGAACCGCAGAATATTCTAATTCAGATCTTGAAAATAATTTGTCAATATACAAAATAAGAGGTTCAGCAACGGAACGATCAACAATCTTTTTCTCAAGGGTTCTAAGCTTTGAGCGAAGATCAATTGCACTCTCTTTTCTTTCATATATTAGTGGTTGACGGTTCAAACCTAAAACCTCTATACTTACTTGTCCTTTTGGGGTGAGAGCAGAAACAGTTCCATCTTCACTAAAAGACAGATGTTCTTCAGGATTATCTAAGCAGGGATCAATAAGGAGTGGTCTTTCATTTAATAATTCTTCCCCCTTGGTTCCAACTGCCGCTCTAAAACCTTCGTCTTCCAAAGGAAAAAAATCTCTTTTATATTTCAAATTACAAGTACTGCAGCTCAGCATCATATTGTCCCATTCATAATAAAGCCACCAGTAATGTGTCGACGCGTATTTTGTTTTATCGAGTCCCCTTGCTCCGCTTCTGGGACGAAATGGATCGACAGTTCCTTCATCGGAAACACCTAATTTAGTTTCACAGTACATACATTTCCTGTGAAAGTTTTCCATAAGATACGATTTAATGCGCGGAATAAAACTTATGTTGAATTTCAGCCGCTGCTGCCTTCCACCCTCATTAAAATCTTTCTCTAGCTGCATTTTGGCTTGAATAAACTGTGGACTCTCAAAAAAACTTGGAGCTGCTCCTCTTTCTAGCTTTATCATTTTCTATATATTATTCTTAAGAAACAATTCTGGATTAATTCGTGCAATCTGATCAAAATCTTCTTCTGTCAAATTTTTAAGTATACCAGCGAGCATATCTTTTTCAGAGCGATGATTTCGTACAACATAAAAATCGGTTCCAAAAAGTATTTTTTTTCTAAGATCTTCATTGAGTAGAGTCTGTTTTAATAAAGGTTGTATTTGCTCACTATGTATAATATAACTTAAATCTGCATAAACGTTATCATACTGAAGCATGATACTGCTTATAATTGAATACCAGTCGGCATGTTTCCACAATTGTTCTATTTTACCATCTGCAGGTTTTCCATCAACTGTTTCTGTGAAAATAATACCAGTAGAGGGATGCTTTGCCAACTGATTACTATGATCATAACGATCAGATTCTAAATATTTTAACCATTCGTCATCTCCTCCGTAATGCCCGAAGCATAATTTCAAATGCGAGAGATCATATTTAAGAATGTCTGATTCTTTATCATAACCGAAAATTGCTCTTATACGATCATCTTTAGCCTTAACTACCAGTCTCTTTAGTAAATTACTATCTAAAAGACACAAATAGTTTAAAGGATGTGTAAAGTTATTGATGAAGTCACTGTTTTTTATCCCGGGAAGCAACATACTTTTGTAAACGTCTTCCTCTATAGATTCTACAAACAAAGGATGATAATCCCATTCCTTTTTCTTTGTTCCGCGATAAAAAATAGTCCCGCGTATACAATGGGTTAAAATTGGCAAACCAGCATCTGCAGCATATTTCCATAAAGGCAGCAGCGTTTCATCAAAAGGATAATAACCCAAAGCTGGATAAATCTTAAAGCCGCTAAAACCATAATTTTCAATATACTCTTTTATAAAACATTCCTTTAATACAACCTTTTCTTCAATTATATCGAAATCAAAATGACTGATGCCTTCGGCTCTTATACGCCTTGGCTCTGCAAATACAAAAGGAAAAGCAATATCTTTATTATTTTCTTTTATCACAGCAAGCTGTGCCATCTGATCTGAATACTGGTTACCTTTTTTAAGACCTCCTGCTTCCATATATTCCATATCCATAGGAAGCAGTATAAAACCTGTGCCTTTAGGATATTGCCCTTTAAGTCTGCCGAAAATTTTGAATTGTTTATCGTACAGAGCAAATCTTACAAGGTTCAGATACCTTTTAGCAAGTTTCTTGCTTTCACTTCCGGTGAATACGCCTAAAAAAGACCATATTTTTGAAAATAGAAATAATAAAAAATTTCTTCCAGGCTTATAAAAAGCAATCAGGCACAATACAATAAAAACTTTTCCTAACAGAGAGTCTGGAATTATAATAAGCTTTTCTAGAATTTTATAAAGAGTACTAATCCAATTTCTCTCTTGAGCTCTGGGATCTTCTAGAGAATAAAAAATAATATAAAATACACTAACTGTTAACCATAATCCAACAATGGTGCGCAGGGTTGATAAAATAGCACTTCGGATTATAAAAATTTTAACGTGATACAAATTACGCCTGCATTTCTTAAAAAATGGTTGAAACTGCAATTTATAAGGTCCATCATACCAGAACCTGAATAGTTTAACCAATGGCGAAAGCGGTAACAGATAATACAAAGGCCAAGGAAGAAAAGTTTTAGCCAAATACGACGGTACATGATCACCAGTAAAAACATGAGCGTGACAATTAACGATCTTGTTTTTCTCCATAATAGATAGTTTTAAATTACATAAGATCTTATTTTTTATTGAGTGTAAAACTCTGAGATATCATCTCATTTTTATCATTTTTTGTCGATACTCTAATGATAATCGATTTTTTAAAATCTATGTCTCCGGTATCTGAAACAAAACTTACAGATGTAATTTGACCGTTGTCATTTGTTGTGGCCTCAGCAAGACCTGTAAACCTCCCAACTTCAAATTCAATACCATTTGCATCTGCTTGAAATGCCTTATAATAAACTGCAGTTCCAGTACTCACCTTCCCGATATCTCTGGTCAGATATGTTTTTACCTGTACCTGATCATCAGCTGAATCAACTGACAAAGTATTGGGTTCCAAAATTAAATGGTCTGCAAATGCCCTTGACAACAGCAGCGTTTTATTTAAAAAGATATTGCTCTTTGTCGATGCCGCAGCTTGCAGATACACTTCTCCAACACTTTTAGAAACCTTGTACTGGATGATTGCAACTTTATTTTTAATCACTACTGTGTTACTCTCGTTATTAATACCTAAAAAAGTACCCCCGGAAGCTGAAAATTTAATTGAGCCTATAGCATCTGCATTAAGATCTACAGTAGCTTTTAATGTAAGTATCGTAGTTGCATCTGCTTTAATTTCACCACTTATGGGAGTGGAATTTTGATCCAGAATTTCTAACTGAATAATCTGACCCGGATCAATAAGTTTAATCTGCTTTTCTGATATATACTTATCCGAATCACTTCCTATTTCCGCAGATAAATACAACGGCCCACTATCAAGCGGGACTTTGACGTAAACCTCCGCAATCCCATTATTATCAACAATTTTCTCAAATTGAGTACCTGAGGCTGTAGACATAAATTGCCCTTTGGAGATCTTGAAAACTACTTTCCTGTATTTATTATCTGCTTCCGGAGCGATTCTCGCCTGCAATTTTAATAGTGTTTCACCATCACCGGCCAGTTCACTTATTTGCTTATTATTTTGGTCATATACATCAAGAACAATAATAGAATCATTTGAAACCTTACGCTGTTCCTCATCACATGAAATACAAAACAAAGAAGCTAAAAAAAGTATCATCACAGAATGTACAATCGAAAATTGCTTATAGATAGTCATAATATACAATTTAAATAACGTTCAAATAAATTCTTTGTTCTCTTTTGATATTGGAATTAGAACAATCATGAGCAGTCACAACTAAAGTAACTTGTGATGCCCAAGCCCTGATAGCATCAAGGGACTGCCGCGCCACCAGATAGAAAGTAAATGTATCAATCATCCCACTGCCTATTATACCATAATGCCTGTATATTTCAAACATATTGGAATCCTGGGTATTAGGTTCTATCTTAAAATAATTGTTTTGGGATTTGGAAATCCCAACTGTTAATCCACAATCCATCTCATCACCATGCAGAAAATTAAATTTCACACTAATCGTGCATTGTTCGCTGATCAACCTCCCATCTTTTATACCAAACTTTATATTCAAAAGAGGAAATTGGTTTTCGATCGTAGGTTTTTGTAATACTACTGTTGGCATAGTAACTTTATTTAATTAGCTCCCGCAAAGAGCCCTCCCACATATCCCAGCGCAGATGATAAGGCCGAGTTTATGGTGATGGTAAATGCAAAAGAACCTTTGGTTATTTTATCTGTTATTATTGGATTGTCATTTTTTTGTTGGTAAAGGATCACCCCACCGCTTAGTCTTATAATCCTGTTGACCCTAAATCCTAAACCAACATAAGGCGTACCTAAATCGCCAGTTAAAAATGTATCATAAGAATCATCACTTGGCCCTAGTCTTTGAGCAAGACCAATCTGCAGGCATGCTTGTTTAAAGAACTTATCCCAACCTTTTAATTTGGAAAAAATTGCATTTCTGTTGACCGGTTTTACGTGAAAATTTACCGTCTGCAGGGCGAATGCATCATTTAATTCACTCGCATAAAGAAAGCCTAAGTCCAGATTAATATAAGGAGTTGCCTTAGATTCCACATCAGGAACTGCATTGTAATCCGTAGGCCATTTGGTTTGTGAATATTTATTGGCTAGTATATCAGGTATCTCCGCATTAAGTGTTGATATTATTTTTTTATTTTTTGTAATAATTTTAGAAGCATCAATCATCTGCTCAAGTAACGTAGTAATACTTGAATCAATGCTTGAGTCAAAATAAGGTTTATGATCATTTACTGTCCTTAAGCTACTCATTACGTCAATAGATGCCTTTAATAATTCCAGCGATTCAGCATTTTGATATATATGATCTTTATCAAGACGCTCCAGACCAAGATTAGTGATAAATTTTACATTCCCCTTAAGTATTTCCGAAGAGTAATTAAAACTTTGATTGCAGTTTCGATTGTAAAACACAGTCATCTGGTTCAATGTAACATCACTGAAATCTTTGATCATAAGATTCATTGGATCATCCAATAAACTTGCATTATCGATATTCTTTACATCTAGTTTTTTCAAATAATCACAAAATGAGCTTCCTAAAAATAAAGGAAGAATTTGGCCTGAAGCCGACGTATAGTTACCAGTCTCACCTTTAATCTCTGAGTTTGCCTTGTCTAAGCCTTTCACATAATCTCTTAATTCGTTCTTAAAAAGATCTTGAGGTCCTACTGTAATACCTTTTTCGTTGTAGAGCACTTTAACATGTTTTTGCAATACAGTAGAGAAACGTTCCACAATAGTATCAGGCACAGGTAAAACTTCATTCTCAAGATACAACCAGTTTATTGTCTTTTTTATATCTGCCTTAAGTGCGTTTGCAGCATTCTCACTGACATTAATTTTTTCATAAATAAAAAAATCAAATTTATAAGGTACATTGGGATGAAGTGGACCTATTGCAGATATTGAAAAATTTTGCACGGAAAGATTTAGGTCTTCCTTGGTAATATAGGCTTTAGGATCATTTTTATCTGGGAATTGAAAATAATACTTTTTGATAAATTTTTCATCAATAGTATCTGGTAGATCGATCTTATAACGTACCTGTATCCCCGATATAACCTTAGTAGATTTAAACTTTATTTTAAAAACTTCATCGAAAGGTAATTCACTTTCAAATTCACGCTTATCTATATCATAGGTAACTACAGTTTCCTTAACCTGAGCATGAATCGGCGCTAAACTTACCAGCAACAGAGCAAAGGCTATTAAAATCCTATTTTTTCTATTATTTGATTTTTTTGACATAGTGCATTTATAGGTTTAAAGGATAATACAAATAAACTACAAGCTTTATCTTTCTTACAAGTTGTAAAATTTGGTATTTAATTTCTTGCTAAATTTAGTCTTACTTTCAAGAACTATCACAAGTATATTTACCTGTTTTTCCATACGTTAGTTTAAATCCATAAAAATCTTTCAGTTTATCTATTTCCAATTCGAAACGGACCAAAAGGGCAGCTAAGATAGCAGCACCTGATCACCCCGTGCGCATAATGGACGGCGCTCCCCTTGTCCACCCTTCGGGACTTATAGCCCGTGGTCTCCAGTCACTGCTGGTTTCTTGCTTTCTTTTTTTCCGTTTTTTCTTTTGAAAATAATCTCTGGATCAGCGGACTCGAAAATAAAAGCAGTACAAACCTTTAAAAAACTACACTATGGAAATCACAGGAAGACTCACCAGAGATGCTAAAGTGGCCAGCATCAAACCCGATAAAAAGGTCATTAATTTCAGCATTGCCCTAAACGACAGCTACAAGCCCAAAGGATCAGACACCCTGCGGGAAATCACCACCTATATTGATTGTGATTACTGGATCTCCCCTAACGTGGCGCCTTATCTTAAAAAAGGTGCTCTTGTCTCTCTTTTCGGGCGTATCGGACTCAGCCTGTATTTAAGCAACGAAGGCAATCCCCGCGGATCGATCACCTTTCATGTCAACCACCTTAAAATTCTGGCCTTTGCCAAAAAAGAAACCATAGGCGCCCTGCCTGCAGTTGCTTCCAATAACAACACGGAAGATCCCGACGACCTTCCTTTTTAATCTTGTTTCACTTTAAATTTTTACATCATGGCACATCAAATCCACTTCAATGAAATCACACAAAAACATGCTTTCTTTTCCGTAAAGGAAAAACCTTGGCACGGCCTTGGTCAGCTTGTAACAGACTATCCCACCAGCAGTGAAGCCATTGCGCATTCGGGGCTGGACTATGAGGTGGTTAAAAGACCGCTGTTTGCAGAAGGCTTTGCGCAGGAGTTCAAACCTGTAAGCGACTACTTCGCCACCATGCGCACCGATACCCGCGAACTGCTTGGGATCGTGGGGAAAGACTACCACATCGTACAGAACAAAGACGCTTTTACCTTCTTTGACAGCATTGTAGGCGGGCACGGCATCCTCTATGAAACCGCAGGCGCTCTGGGCAAAGGCGAGCGCATCTTTATTACCGCCAAACTCCCCGACTACATCCGTGTAGGCAAAGACGACCTTATTGAGAAGTATTTATTTCTCACCACCTCCCACGACGGGAGCGGTTCCATCACAGCAGCCTTTACCCCGATTAGAATTGTATGCGCCAATACCCTGAATGCAGCGCTTAAAAACCAAAGCAATACCGTGCGCATCCGCCACACCTCCAATGCCCGTGCCCGTCTGGAACAGGCGCACAAGGTAATGGAAATCAGCGACCGCATGAGTTCAGGATTAGAGGATATTTTTAATCACTGGTCAACCGTGCGCATTACCGACAGCCAGGTTAAAAAACTCATTGCCATGGCGCTGGCACCCAGCAAAGAAGTACTTTCCCATGTTAAAAACAAGCAGTATGAAGAACTGTCTTCCGTCTTTTCCAACATCGTGGAAAATGCCTACAACTACGCCATGAGCGACAACACCCAGCTCACTGCCACCTGTGAAGGCACGCTCTTTGGCACCTACAATGCCGTAACGGGCTACTTCCAGAACGTGAAATCCTATAAAGACCCGCAGGCCAGACTCAAATCCGTACTACTCGGCGGAAATGCACAACAGCGCTCACAGGACGCCTTTAATCTTTGCAGAGACTTTGCTCTGAAAGGAAGTGCTATTCTTGAAAACTGATAGTCCTATGGGGACAGACTAATTGGAGGTCTGTCCCTATTTGGCGCGCGTCAGACACTTTAAGGTTCTGTAGAGGACTATAGGTTTTGCTTTGGTTGCAGAACCTCTGAAGCTGGCAGGGATTTTTAGGATTTGCTATTTCCTAGAGTCCCATGAGGTTTCAGTAAGCAAGCGCGGTTGTAGAGGATGGTCTGTTTTCTTTTTTTCCAGATCCACAGAACATTATATCATTTTTCGGTGAATTCTATCACAAAGTTCGGGCAGCGCGAGCGGTTCGCAGCAAAAAATTCCCCCATAAATGTGAGGCCTTCGTCTCACTTTATTGCGTTGCTTTTTGCGCTTGCTTCTCCCAGCCCGATGCGGGTGCTATAATTAATCTTAAAATATAGTATCATGGAAACACATCAAAACCCAGACTGGCACATCGTCTCAGAAGTAGAACTGATTTACAAATCCAAAGTCAAAGCCTCCCAAAGACCGCAGATCAAATCCTCCAGGGATTCCTATAAAGTACTATTGTCCTCTTGGGACTCTGGTAAAATAGAATATTTCGAACAGTTCAAAATCCTGTTTCTCAATCAGTCCTTCAAAGTCCTTGGACTCTACGAAATGTCCTCAGGAGGCATCTCCGGAACTGTAGTAGATGTCCGCCTGATTTTCTCGGCAGCCCTCAAAGCCAATGCCACCAATATCATGATTGCCTACAACCATCCCTCCGGCAGTCTCAAACCTTCCGAGGCCGATAAATTTTATACCAAAAGAATTAAAGAAGCCGGAGAACTGCTGGATATCAAACTTTTGGATCATCTGATCATCACTTCTGAATCCTACTACTCCTTTGCAGATGAGGGCGCCCTGTAGCGCCCCTTACCATTGGGAATAGTGCTGCAGATCATCATCCATGAAGATGGCATCCTTCGCATTCACCAGTGGATCCATCCAGTTGATTTTCGCTCTGGCCCATTCAAGCCACTGCTTTTGCTCCTCAGAATCTGCAGATTCTTCTACCAGCCTTACATACCTTCGAAGACGCTCGGCCTGATCAGAACGCTCTGCGTTTAGAAGCAGCATTTTAAAACCGTCTTTTTCCTCCTGACGCCTTACGGCTATCGCTTTTTCAATAACCTCTTCTTTATCTCGTTCGACTTGCCTTAGACGCGATGTTTCCTTCCTCTCATTTTTGGCCTTTGCCATAAGCTCCAGTTTAGCAACGATTCTGGCTAAAAGCTCTTCAACTACTGTAGCACCGTCTTTCCACTCCTTCTCTTCGGAATATTTTCCGACCTTAACAATAAAGGCCCCTGTCCGGACAAGCTCCGTTCCGCTGTACCCGCCCGTAGCAGGTACCCGCTTGGTGGCTTCTCGAAGATCAAGTTCGATTTCAATGCCGTCTACCACTGCCACGGTACCATGATACTGGTTCTTTTGGAATTCATGCCCGCGGTATTCGAGAAGTTTGATCAGCGCATCCATAAAGCGCAGCGCCCTGGGCATATGCGCATCGGCAACACTTAAATAGAGTCCTGCCGGACCTCGCTCCCAGTTGTTTTTCTTTTTATCTCGTTTGTCCCAGCTCTCTTTGGTAATCTGAATGAGTCTGTGCGCTTTGGTGAGTTCATTGGGTACCTTCAGCGGTGCCTTGGGATCCTTATCTATTTCCTTGGTCAGTGCCACTAAAGGTGAAGGTACCGGAATGTTGGTTTCATATTTCTTTCTTAGGATCTCAACCGATTCGGGACCGTCATATGGCTCTGAGAGTTTGGAAGTCCAGGTGTAGCCGTGTTTAAGCTGTATCCAATAGCTCGCATGAGGCAGCGGTACCTTGAGTGTGGTGCAGGCCTGACGGATGCTGTAATTGGAAATACCATACAATTTGCTGATCAAACCCATAGGCTTTTTCCAGACCAGATCGTACAATTCTAATCTTGTAAAAGTAACTGTTTTCATAAGCAGTATATAAAATCTAAAAATAATATTTTTTACTGCCTTATCGGAGAACCATTTATTTAAAGTACTAAAAAAATACTATAATTCTGAATTTAAGAAGCGTTTTACAATAAGTAAGCAGTTTTTTACACTGTATTACATATTAATCGTCAATACACTGAATTCCTTATCTTAATTCTTTAGCAGGTAGTACAATGGGAGGTCAAAATTTAAAGAAATTGATGTGAAAAATTCTCTTTTGCCATTATAATCTAAATTATAATCCACTCCAGCCATAAACGATAAAGGAAAATTAGATATTGTGTAACCTAGTTTCAAACCAGGGTTAAATAAAGCCTCACTCTTTAATCTTGGAAAGTTTTTGCGCTCGCTATTTAAATTAAAAGAGAATGGATTTCCAAGATCAAAAACATATAAGAAAAGACTGAAATACGAACTTGGGGAAGCATTTCGATTTTTTTTGTAATCACTAAATTTACTATAATTTTCATATAGTTTTTCATTATTTGTTTTTTTTGTAAGTGCAACTCCAAGAGGTATTGTAGGGCTAATAAATTGATTATTTTTATTAATGGCATATGCAATTCCCGGATAGGATTGAATTGAAACAGTTAAATTACTATACGATTTATAAGTGGTTGCTTTTGAGGGAAGACTAATAGTTTCAATAACATTTAAAACTTCATCAATATTCTTCGCTTCTTTCATTGCTGTAAAAACAAAATTTAATTTAACTACTGAATTTATAGTTGATAATTGATGATCTACTTTAATTTTATTGTTTTTGTTCTCAAACTCATCAGTTAAATGCCCCTTTAAAGGCATATATAAAATATCACTCAAATCCATTAAAAAAGGTTGCGATGTTTTCATTCTAGAACCTTGGATAAAATTAATGACTTTTAAAGAATATTCTTGTAGCTCAGTCAATTCATTATTTTTAAGTTCATCTTCAAAATAAAAATCTTTATATACTTTTAAATAAATCCTATTTAGCCATTTCGCATTTTCCTTTACATTTTCCTTCACATTACCTTTGAAATTTTCCTTTACATTTCGATCTATCTTATAATCATTATAGAGTTTGCTTATTTCAGTTAACTTGTTAAAGAAATCGAAAGCTCTTTCTTCAAATGATAAAGGTGTCTTAGATAAAAAATCATTCCTTACAGCATCTCTAGCTGCAGTAAGACTTTTATACAATTTAGGTGATTGTACAAAAAGTAAAGAATAAAAATATTTTCTCCCTTGGCTATTTAGATTATTCAGTTCTGAAAGAGAAAGCAAATGCTGCTGAGATATGGTATTAGATATATTTTTGTATATTAAATTTGCAAGACCTATTTGTTGAATTGAATCATTTTCTAAACTAAAAACATTCTCAATATTATCACTCTCTAAAATTGTATAGATATTTTCATATGCCACGCTGTATTGATTTTCTACACCTAACAACTGTTTTTTATTCCATTTTAAAATATTTAGAGGTAAATTTTCAATATCAATATTTGATGCACTTTGCAAATCCTTAATTGTCCAAAATTGATTTTTTTTTGCTGTTTCCACAAGAGCGTAGGTTTCAGGAAAAAAATCAATGAGATCCTTATTGGAAAGTAACACGTTGCTAAAGATGTCTCTATTAAATTCCTCTTCAATTCTCTCAGAAAGAAATCTAGCTAAGCCATCTGCTATTGAAGTTAATTCAAGATTACCGCCAAAAAATGGCTTCGTAACTTTTATTAATTTTAGTGGACTGGGCTGCTGTTTATCAATTGTTACCCTAATAAAATTTTTAATAGACTGTGAAAATAATTGCAAATCCACCTTCACATCAAAAGATAGTAATATTTCTGGATCATCCATAAATCTTAAAATATTTTGAATATTTTGGATTTCAATAGATGAAAAGGTACTTTTTATATCGCTTGCTAATATAGCTTTACAAATTAACCCAATTTCTTTACCGCGATTAGAGAATAAATACGCACCATAATAAGCATGGTTCGCAGATTCGGTTTCTACAAAGCCTAAATCATTTTCCAATACATCACACGCACTTATGAGGTCTTGATTATCGAGAAAAAAACTTATATTCTTAATTACTGATCTGTATTTTTTTTTGTTATTATATTTAGCAATTAGCTTATTAAAAAATACATCCTTGTATTTTTGCTTTTCACTATTGTTCATTTTTGCAAAATTTTTGATATCCTGTATATTCTGATTGTAAATTGCATTTATAACCGATAAAGAGTCAGATTTAAATTTTTCTGGTCTTAAAAACACTTCATTACCTCGTTTAAATATTAATGTGTGAGTCTGGGTTTTATCCATATATAAATTAACATTACCATATGGAGGATTCCAAAAATAATAGTCCGTTTTTTTAAAGAATTTTAATTGAATTCTTTTCTTCATGTATAAGCTATCAGGTAAACTGATCCGTAGTAAACCCTTATGGTAAGCATGATTGATCTTTTGATCGATTCCAACAAAATCACCAACCGCATTTGGCAAGATCAATAACTCATTTCCAATGGATTCTTTTAGCTCAAAGTTTGTTTGTCCAAGACAGGGATTATACATTAAAACTACGAACCATAATATTTTCCACAAATTATTTTTCATCGAGATAAAATAACGGTTTTGTTTGATTTATATAGTATTCTTTATTGCCCTTGTAAGCATAGTTTGCGGAAACAATTTGAAAATGATATGTTTCTATATTAGTAACGTCCGCTAAATGCGTTATTGTACCATAGTTATTCGAAATAGCATCCAAGGCTAATTCTTCACTTACAACACGAATGCCCTTTAAAGGTTCTTCTTCGTTTCTAGAATAAAATTTAAACACGAACTTGGTCTTTTCCTTACTAACAAATAATGTAATAGATTTACTTTCAGTAATTAAAAATTTACTTTTACCTTCTATTTTAAATTCATTGTTTGAAAGCTTAAATTGGATACTGTCTTCATAATATCCTTTCGCTAATTCAAAAGAGGCTACACCTTTGGAGTCAACATCTGCAACTATAGGTTTATTATTATTGGAGGGGATAAGGATCAAACCATTATCAAGCGTTTTAATTGGTATATCAGGTAAACCTTTACTTCCCTGTATCTGCACATTAAGGGTTTTCTGGTCATCTAAACTATTAAAAAACAAACCCAATATTACTACAATTACAAATGCTCCAAAAGGCCCTCCGGCCTTTATTTGAAAACCAAGAGCCTGCCCGTTTACGTCCGCTACAATTTCAGTTATACTAAATATTAATATAGCAACGCAAACTCCAAAAGATAGAAGCAAGAAGAAAAAAGATTGCTGAGTGGCTGTTTTTTCGCTTTCAAGCAATTTATTTGTAAAGTAAATTACTGCGAACATTGACGCTAAAGCCAATGTTATATAGAGCCATTTTGGTAATGCTGTATTTCTAGTCCTCATAAATGAATTTTGAAAGAGATTAATAAAAAACTAATAATAGATATCAAATAATTATATTGATTTTCAGTTAATTAGTTGTATTAAAGGAATGAATAGTTGTTTAACCTAAAAAAATAAAAATCCTCATCCAATTCATTCAAAAATAAAGTTTTTTTTATTTTAAAAAAACAGGTATAAATACCTGTTTTTTAATTATTTACAAGCAAATATCTTTAGATCCAATTGTTTCCGAAAAAAAATTATAGTAATAATATAAAAGTCGCTTCAATAGCCAATCGGTATGTAGTTTAAATAAATACATTTTACGCTTAAATAGAACAATGAGTAATTGAAATGAAAAAACTCCAAAATCAAATAGCGTTAGAGATGGCGACTTATGTTGGTCGATAAAATCTTCGAACCATAAAATTATATTGCTATCATCAACAAATTTTGACGTTCATTTTCTAAAATTATTTATTTAATTTTAAATATTATTTGAATTCAATTTATGACTAATAATCTCATTATGCTTGAGAATTTCATTCTGATATAATGTTCTTCTAAAAATTGAATTTTATTATGAAATATCGTCTTTATAACATTTTAACCTCTACAGGGCATTAAACCGATTAAAAACATATTTTTAAAATTTATCTTACAATATATTCTTAAAAATATGCCAATTTCTTTAAATCTTGCATAAAATGATTTGGAATTTGTATCGTAGAGGTCACCCTACGGGACATAAAAACAGTAAAAACCTACAAAAAAAAGTATCCTAAATTTTACAAAAAAGAGATAAAAAAGTCCGTTTCATAAATGGACTTGAAGATCATAAAAGTAAATAATGCTAATTACACTTCCATAAATTAAGTTTCCAACTATTACCAAGTAAAATTGATTTGAGGTACAAGTAAGATACAACGTAAAAAAGTGCAATTCTACACGACTAAGATTTATTTTGCTCACAAAATCATTAATGAAAATTTATGGAAAAATCCCAATGATTAATTCGGTTCAAATCCCGTTCCCGCTACTACGACAAAGCTTCAGAGAAATCTGGAGCTTTTTTTGTTATTAGTACTTTTAGATTTTCTATAGGAACAGAAACTTCAAATCTGTGTTATCGGCATTATTTATACTTTAATTCCACCTCTTCTCTTATTTTTGAACTTATAAGTTATATTAAAAAATTTGTTTTTGCATTAGAATATTACATATCTTTATGATATCAATTTAATATCATTTAAATATTACTTATTATGAAAACAGAAAAAGTTTTAATACCCTTTAATGGCTATTTGGTCATTGTCATTCTATTATTATCAATCACTACAGCCTTTTATGGCTTTATCTCAAACAACGTTATATTAGCAGTAGTTGCACTTCTGCTATCTGTTGTTTTAACAAAGGGTTTTATTGTAATAGGTCCCAATAGCTCAAAAGTCTTATTGTTATTTGGAAATTATAAAGGAAGTATTAAGCAAAGTGGTTTATTTTGGGTAAATCCACTTTATAATAAAACTAGTTTATCTTTGCGTGCTAGAAACTTTGAAAGCGAAAAAATTAAGGTTAATGATAAAATGGGGAATCCTATTTTAATTAGTGTTATATTAGTTTGGAAAGTTAAAGATACATTTAAGGCTACGTTTGAAGTTGACAACTATGAGACATTCATTAGAATTCAAACGGATTCGGCTGTTCGAAAACTTGCAGGTTCTTTTCCATATGACCATTTTGAAGATGAGAGAGCAACCGTAACATTAAGTACTAATTTTGATGATGTTAACATTGCACTTGAACATGAAGTGACGCAACGATTGGAAATTGCCGGAATAGAAGTAATAGAATCTAGAATAGGATATCTAGCTTATGCTCCCGAAATAGCTCATTCGATGTTACGACGACAACAAGCTTCGGCTGTGGTTGCGGCACGTCATAAAATTGTAGAAGGCGCCGTGGGTATGGTTGAGAGTGCTTTAAAACTTTTAGCCGATAAAGAAATTATAGAATTTGATGAAGATAGAAAAGCGACAATGGTAAGTAATTTAATGGTTGTACTTTGTGGCGATAGTGAAACTAAACCTGTAATAAATACCGGTACTTTAAATCAATAAAAGATGTCTGAAAAAAAGTCATTTGCATTAAGAATTGATTCAGAAACGATGAAAGCAATTGAAAAATGGGCTAGTGATGAATTTCGTAGTGTCAATGGTCAGATTGAGTGGATGCTTAATAATAGCCTAAAGAATGCGAAAAGATTAAAGGAAAAAAATGAACAAAAAAAATAATGGAAGTGATACCTTTTTTTCCACAAAAATTTAAGACGGTGTTTAAAGATATTTCACATATTTAAGTTTCGTGGCAGAATCGTGGCGCAAGAGTTTTTGAAAAATAGAAATTCAATGTTGATAAGCAATGCATAATTTGGGTTCGAATCTGCAGCTCTACAAATAATTGAAAAAAAGAAAAAAAATAGAATGCAGAGTTTTGTGGCAGAATCGTGACACAGTTGTATTTTGAAAAATGGAAACACAGCAAAATTAAGTACTAGTGAGCTTAGGTTCGAAACTGTATATTATAAACGCCAATAGAAGACGCGTTTACCTTGATGTTATCAAAATGTCGTTGCTTCACTAACTATTTTATCAAATTCAAAATGGCTTAACTAACTAAATCAGGATCTTTCAAAGCGTTATCTGTGTTACAAATCTACCTCATGATTAGCCTAACATTGCAAATTTATGCTTACTTGCAAACCATTTTGTTGAATAACAGTTCTGATTACAAAGATATAAGTTTGATTTTTTTTGACGAAAATGTATAAAAAAAACGTCAGCAATTGAATGCTGACGGTCTCTCTTAGTAAATGAATTACAAAATTTAGAAACTAAAACTTAATCTTGCAAAAACAAAGCGTCCGTTTTGACCAAATTGAGATACATTTCTGGAATATACAAATTGATTTTGATTGGATAAGTCGATAGCAGTTGCGGCCGGGGCATACGTGACATTTCCACCTGCATCAACACCAGTAGCTCTTCTTGCCGTTTGTGGCGCTAAATTTTTGTCCGGATAAATGTCAAGAATATTATTGGCACCAATTACGACTTTGGTAATAGCAGAAATTTTAAAACCAACAGAAAAATCAGTAATAATTTTACCTCCCCAAACAGGATGCTCATTTTCTACGGCTTTGCCATTTACAATAGTCGCGCCTACAAAACCATCACCATTTACATCCGCGACGTTTGGATCTGTAACTTCTCCAAAATAAACATTTCTCAAAAAGAAATCTAATTTTTTATAAGTAAGATTGTTGGTCAGGTTTACTTTTACTCTTGGTATCGCTTCTTCCAAATAAATTCTGGATGATTCAGAAAAATAAGTATTTACCTGACCTGCAGCTTCAAGGACTGGTGAGGCATGAATTTGGCCTACCTGACGGGTCTTCGAAAAAGTTCCTGATAAATCATTTTTCAGAGTCATATTTTCATTTAAGTTAAGCTTGTTGGTAATCACAACATCAATTCCTTTTGATTCGGTATCTATGGCATTGGCAAAGAAAGTTGCCGCATTCGCACTCGCCTGATCATATAAAGGCTGCGTAACTGGTGTTGGAGTAAATTGATCTGTAAGTACAACTCTGTCGTCTATTTTTATGTAATAAGCATCGGCAGTTATGGTAATATTCGCAGAAGGAATTTTAGCCGTAAATCCGGCGCTGTAACTTGTAGATTCTTCCTGTTTCAGTTTAGGAATTCCTAGAAGTTCGGCAATTTTAGAATCATTACTGAAAGTTCCTACTTCAAAAGGAACGCCTCCTGTAAATTGCGTAGCTGTTGATTCGTAATAAATTTGGTGTAAAGAAGGCGCTCTAAATCCAGTTGAAAAAGCACCACGTAAATTGATATTATCTGTTAATTTATAACGAGTTGCTATTTTATAATTGGTTGTATTTCCAAAATCAGAATAATTTTCAAAACGAACAGCGCCATTCAATAACCACTTATCCGTAATATCCCATTCTAAATCTGTGTAAAAAGCATAACTGTTTCTATTTTCTTCTTTTGCATTTTCTGCTCTGTATCCCGGAAAAACCTGAGCTCCTCCAGGCCTTGCAGCGCCAAAGAAGTCAGTAACCCGAATATTGGCTGGAGTTGTTCCTGTAACGACATTTTCATTTATATCATATTGATTGTAAGAATCAGGAACTCCGGCATTAATTCCGTATGTTTCATAACGGTATTCAGCACCAAAAGCAACGTTTAGTGTGCCGAATTTTTTACTCATATCAAAATTCGTAGTGTTTTGGGTAAAACGCAAACCTCCTGCATCAAATTCATCGGGAGAGCCCTCTCTTAAGGTTGCATTTACGGTGTTTTCTATATTATAATCAAAGGCATTTCGACCATACGTATTACTCAAATCAAAATTCCAATCTTTGAAAATGGTTCCTCTTAGCCCTGCTGCCGCAGAAAGATCATTTATTGTCGAATGAATTTCAGGTAAAAAACCATCTAAATACAAGCCTGTGTACGATCTGGATTGATTAGGTCTTCTGTAAAAGCCGGCAGATTCACCTTCTCTGTAACTGGTTCCTCCAAATACATAAACTTCCAATTTGTCATTTATAGGATAAGCAGCATTCAAAAAGAACTGAACACTTTCAAACGAAGACTGACCGATTCTCATATTAAAATTCTTTCTTTCAAGATTTCTATACGCTAGTTCTCCATCGGTGGCATCAAAGTTTAAAGCGGTTTGCAATTGCGGAATAGTGGTCGCATTGCTGATCGCAGTTTGTTGTGCCCCTGTAAAGTAGCTTACTTGCGGTGCATATCCTTTTATTGTATTGATGATTTGAGTAGAATTGGGTGTGTTAGAAATATTTCCAAAAAGAGAATTGATATTAATTCCGTCTTCCGAAGCTCTTTGTTCAATAGCGTTATAAGCATTGTAAATTGTACCTGTTGCATCATTAGCCCTGCTCGTGGCATCGCGTAATTGTAAGCTTCCTGTTAAGTTAATAAAGCTTTTTTCTTTACCTAAATTTGTACCATAGTTTAGATCCAATTGATAATGGTTACCGTCATTACCGCCTCTGTGATCGTTCGCATTTCTCGAAAAATTACTTCCTGAAAAGAGATTGATATCGAGTTTTTTAGTGTCTTTTTTTATATTAAGATTGATCACGCCCGCAATCGCATCTGATCCATATTGAGCAGAAGCTCCATCTCTTAAAACTTCAATTTTTTCAAGGGCAAAAGACGGAATAGCATTGAGATCTGTCCCTACAGATCCTCTTCCCGGCGTCCCGTTAATGTTTACCAATGATGAGGTATGTCTTCTTTTTCCATTTAATAAAACCAATACCTGATCAGGACCTAAACCTCTTAATTGCGCAGGGTCAAGATGGTCAGTTCCATCAGCTACAGTTTGGGTATTGGAAGTAAACGAGGGCGCCACCATATTCAAAATCTGATTTAAATTGGTTTGTGCACCTTGCGTAGCAATATCTTTCATTGCAATTACATCTATAGGAACGGCTGATTCTGTTACTGTTCTGGTAGGATTACGCGAGCCAATAACAACTACGTCTTGCAGCGTTTCACCATTTCCTCCCGATAATGTAATATTTACAACAGCTTCGTTGACAGTTACGTTTTTTGTTTCTAAACCTACATACGAAAATTGCAGAACATCACCAATTTTGGCTTCAATAACATAATTTCCGTCAATATCGGTTACGGCTCCTTTTTTGGTACCAACTACCAAAACGCTAACACCAGGTAAGGAAGCACCAGTTTCGTCGGTAACTTTTCCTTTTACAATATCAATTTCTGTTTTTTTAAAAGTTGAATTTCTGTTTTTTTTGCTGTCTAAATTCTCAGCAGCGTTTACACTAACATCAGTCAAAATAACAACTACAATAAATAAAGGAAAGGTTGCTTTTTTGAGTCGAAAGAACATTCTGTTTGTCAATAAATCGTTTTTCATAATTTTTATATTTGTTACTTATTTTAATCTTGAATAGAAAAGCAAAAAAGGTGTATAAAGTATTTCTGAAAACTTTATAATTATAAAAAATGAGGATTATAATTATTTTTGAAATCTATTTTAAAAAAACAAAAATTAAGAGCGACTTAAAATAGTTTTCTTTTTCCAATATTTTAGAATTGGTTTTCTTAGCAATTGTTTGTACGTTATTCATGCTACTGTATTAAAAATACACTAAAAATACTACATTTCTAATTATAAAAGTATGACAAAATTCTTAATTTTTGTCAAAAAACTAGATTATTTTCAATAAAAAAGCAATCGCGTGATATGTTTTTTAGAACTGCTTTGGATTAATTTCGGCGATCTGATCAAAATCTTCTTTTATCAAATTTTTAAGCATAGCTGCTAACATGTCTTTTGCAGAACGGCGATTCCGCACCACATAAAAGTCAGTCAAAAGAATTTTATAAAAGAAGATTTTAAAATTTTAAGTACATTAAATTTTGTGGCAAAATCGTGGAACATTGCATTTTGAAAAAGTAAAAGCACAGCAAAATAAAATTATAAGAAGTTTAGGTTCGAAACATTATACAGTCTGATCAATTTTCTAATTGCAACTAAAGGGCCCCCTCTATTTTATTAGGGAGTTTGCGAAAGCCCGTTCCATCAATAAGTTCTGGATAATTGCTGTATTGTGATAAAAAGGTTATCTATTAAGTATCTTAAGAAACTGTAGCAGAACTAGAACTAAAAAAGAAAACCGCAATTATCACTAATTGCGGTCAACAACCAAAAAAAATAAAACAAAATTAAAAATGAAACTCACAAGGTTGTTTTTTACTTTTCTTAGTACAACTTAAATGTATACATCTTGAGTTTCTATTGTGTATCCAGCGGAGAAATCCAGCTGCTTGTCACCGTTTCAAAATTTCCATCGTTTTGACATTCATCATCAAAAATGTAAATCAGCGGCTTTCCTGTTGCAATTTCCCATTTCAGAATTTCCTCGGCAGAAAACTTTTTCAGATACATAATCAGTGCCCTGAGACTGTTTCCATGGGCTACAATCAGAACATTTTTCCGCTCCCGCAATACAGGTCTTACATGGGATTCAAAATAAGGAATTACCCTGTCACAGGTATCTTTAAGACTCTCTCCGTTGGGCGGAGCGGTCTCAAAGGATCTCCTCCATATATGAACCTGTTCTTTTCCATATTGCCGGGCAGTTTCATCCTTGTTAAGCCCTTCCAAATCTCCATAGCAGCGCTCATTTAAAGCCTGGTGCCTGTAAACTGGAATCTCCTTTAAACCACAGACCTCTTGTATAATGCTTAATGTATGGTTTGCCCTTACCAAAGTTGATGAAAACGACACATCTATTTTTTCGCCCTTCAACAGCATCCCTGCCATATGAGCTTCCCTTTTACCAAGTTCTGTAATATCGACGTCCTGCCATCCTGTAAAACGATTTTCCAGATTCCACTGTGATTGTCCGTGACGAATTAATATTAATTTCATGGCAAATAGTTGTAATTATTAATTGAACTCATTCCTTTAGTAATTGTAAATTTTTAGATCCGGTTTAAATATTGTTATTAAAAATTGATGAAATCCTCCAAAGCTGCCTTTTAGCTCCTTTTTAGAATTTCATTTTATAAGGCGTGTATACTTTTCCCTTTAACAATAGTTTGAGTCTGGTTTCCAGCAGCATTTTGAAACCCGGCTTTAGCCTATTGATATACAGCACACCTTGTGTGTGGTCATATTCATGTAAGATTACACGCGCAGTCATGCCGCTGAATTCTTTTTCCACAAGTTCAAATTGCTCATTTTGATACCGTACATTGATACTCCACGGACGACTGACTTTTCCTGAAAGATACGGCACGCTCAGGCATCCTTCGATATCTTCCCACTTTCGATCTGATTGACTGATGATTTGAGCATTGATAAATACTTCACGTATTCCTCTGTCTCCGGCTTCAAAAAATTCATCTGTCTCACTCTGATTCATATTGCAGTATAAAAGTGCACTGTCTACAACAAATAATTGAATGGGCCTTCCAATCTGAGATGCTGCCAGACCACACCCACAAGCGTCTGCCATGGTTTGCCACATATCTGCAATGAGAATATTTAAATCCGAAAAGCCCTTTTCAACGTGCTGTGACTGTTTTTTTAGTACTTGGTTTCCGTACCCGTAAATTGGTAGATTCATTGCTGTAATTTTTATTTATGTTATCTATATTTTCATAAGACCAATCCTTACAGCATTAAAAATGTACCTTACAGCTAAGAACATTACATTTTGTTTCGATAAAACTGTATAACAGTCTTACTGGCACACCTGTTGCTCCTTTTTGCCTGTATCCGGCGGCTTCTTTTAAAAAAGCTGCTCCGGCAATATCTAAATGAAGCCATGGAAAATGAGTAAAATGCTCCAGAAATTTTGCTGCTGTACTCGCTCCGCCCACTGGCCCTCCAATATTCCTGAAATCAGCAATGTCGGATTTGAGCAAAGCGGCATATTCTTTCCACAGTGGTAATTCCAACAGCCTTTCGTACACTTCTTCTCCTGTTATTTTTAAAGCGTCCATCTGCTGCTGCTCGTTACCGAACATTGCAATGCCGAACGAGCCGGTAATTGCTGCCGAAGCGCCAGTAAGTGTGGCCACAGTAAATACAAGTTCAGGATCAAATCTTCTGGCGTATGTAAGGGCATCGGCCAGCAGTAAACGTCCTTCGGCATCCGTATTATCCACCTCTATTGTTGTACCATCCATGACCGTGATAATATCATCAGTAACCATAGCCTCAGATGAGATTTTATTATCGGTTGCCGGTATTAATCCAATTACATAGTAAGGCAGTTTGTTCCCAGCTATTGCAGCAAGGGTTCCCAAAACAGCAGCACCTCCCGCCATATCGCATTTCATGCCAGACATGGCACCTGCTGCTTTAAGAGAATATCCGCCCGTGTCAAACATGACACCTTTACCTATTAGTACCAGTGGTCTGGCATTTACAGCCCCGTCAGGTTTATAAGTTAAAACATTGAAAGTAGGCGGTGTATCGGATCCCTTATTCACAGCAAGCAGACCACCCATCTTCAGTTCTTCGATTTCCTTTATGCGCAATATCTGGGCTTCAAATCCAAAAAGCAGTGCTGCCTCTTTTGCCTTCTGAGAAAACTTCAGCGCATCCATATAATTAGGAGGCTCATTGACCAGTGTTTTTGTAAATGATATACATTGAACAAGCAGGGAAAGCTCTTTAATTTTCTCCTTTGAAAATGATCGATTGCGCACATATACTTTAAATACCGATTTTTGCTGAGCTGTTTTGTATTTGGTGAACTTATAACTGCTTAGTAACATACCCTCCAGCAATACATAACGGTCTTTGGGTTGAAGCTCATCCAGTCCGCTGAATACTGCCGACTGTGATTGTTCCTTATCGAGTGTTTCATATATAAGAGCACCGGCAAGTCGGATGCTCTCGGCATCTTTCTTTGGAATGATAATAATAAAGCTTCTTTTATCCCCTAAAGAAGTAATCATCGTAACTTCATTTTTTGAAAATGCCCTTTTTATGTTTCTGTCGAGGGTTTTTTGAAAATCGTAGCGGGCCGCCTGCTCCCGGCTGGCCATTATGGCGATATGATCTGCATCAGCAGGAATATTTTGTTTCCTGAGGTAGGATCTAAGTTCCACATGCAGGTAATCAGGCAACATTATCCTGCTTCAATTTGGAAGTTAGTGTTTCTTCACCTGCTCTCCAGCCGCAAGCAGTAAGCTCCTCTGTTTGCAAAGCATGAAGTATACGAAGCACCTCATCGACATTTCTGCCGACATTCATTGGATAAATACTCAGCCATTGTATAATCCCGTCGGGATCGATTATATAAGTCGCCCTGTAGGCTACCTTTTCTTCCTTATCCAGTATCCCCATTGCTTCGGCTAATGATTTCGAAGTGTCGGCAATAAGTGCTATAGATAATTTTGCCAGACCAGGATGACTCTGTCTCCAGCCCATATGCACATATTCAGAATCTGTTGAAGCCCCAACCACTGTGGCGTTTTGCGCTGCAAATTCAGCATTGCGTTTATCAAACTCCATAATTTCCGTGGGACACACAAATGTAAAATCCTTGGGCCACCAGAACAATACTGTCCACTGTCCTTTCCCTGATAGTGTTTTATTGTCCATTGTGATGATTTCATCACCAGTGGCTTTACTTACCACAGCCTTTTTGGAAAATTTGGGAAGTTTATCCCCAATGGTAAGAGGCCCTCTTTGTATCGATTGATTTTGTTGTTGATTCATAAGTTCTTTAACTGAATTGCACATAGTTCTAATTGATTTTTATAAAATTGTTCTTTTTGAGTTGCTCTTTTAAGACTTTAAACAACTGCTCCTGCTTGTCCTTTTTGGTATGGGTTTTCTCCGCAAAACGTATGTAAGCAAGGGTAGCCATTCTGAGTTCGGATTGTAATTCATCGGGCTTTACAAGTGGATTAACTGCCAAATGAAGCAGGTAGTAGACCACACGCTTTAGCATGTTTTCGGCCTCTTCTTTCTTACCCAGATCCTCATAAGTGTTAGCCAGATTATTGCACGAAATGATATATACCTGTATAAAGGGGATCTTCAAACGCAGACAGTCCTCTACATTATTATTAAGAATCTCAGCCCTGTAAAGTGCATCTTTGTAGCCTGATAATGCCTTTTCAAAATGCCCCTGGTTAAAAAACTCATTATTGGAAACCGTAAGTGATTTCCAGTGATTTTCTATATGTTGTATACAGGAGTCGTTCATCTTACTTTAAATTTTGATTGGCAAAATCCCAGTTTACTATATCCCAGAAAGCTTCAACAAATTTTGGACGGGCATTTCGATAGTCAATGTAATAAGCATGCTCCCAGACATCAAGAGTTAGAATCGGTTTTTTATTCTGGGTTAGCGGTGTGGCTGCATCCTTCATGGGTAGTATTTCCAGCTTGTTCTGCGCATTCAGGGCAAGCCATGCCCATCCGCTGCCAAACAGCTTAACGGCTGTTGTGGAAAACTGTTCTTGAAAACGCTCAAAACTTCCAAAATCCCGATTAATCAAATACCCTATATTTCCGCTGGGAAGCTTTCCGCCGTCGGCAGACAGGCAGTTCCAAAAAAAACTGTGATTCCAGTGCTGTGCTGCATTATTAAACAAAACTGTGTCATTTTCAATAAAAGCGGTTTTAATGATCTGCTCAACAGTTGCTTCTTCCAGTGCCGTGTCTTTCACTAATCCGGCAAGATTGTTTACGTAAGCTGCATGGTGCTTCCCGTAATGATAATCAAATGCTTCCTCAGTAATAATAGGTTGGAGTGCATTTTTGTCATACGGGAGCGCTGCTAATTGTTGTGTAATTTTCATTGTTTTCTGTTCTTTAATTTTAAATTATAATCCTCTTTTTTATCCCTCTTTACATAGTTTTTACCATTTTTATTTACAGCAAGCAGACTACAAATTATATCTCTTTAATTAACTTTTTATCTGACTTTATAAATAAGAAAAGTTTGATTTCGCTGTCCAAAATATAAATTTTAGATAAGCAAAAATAATAAGTTAGATTAATCTAACAAAATAATTTTGTATTTATTTTTTGTATTTGGGATTTTAAGGTTAAAGAAAATTTGCTGCAAATATTTTTATTAAAATACACCGTATTAATTTTCAAACACTTATATAAGCTATATGGTTGTTTTATCAAATAACAGAGTTGTAAAAAACAGACTGTCTCTACCAATACCGATTCCAGTACTATTGAATAATTTTATTAAAAGGGGAAATGTAATATAGGGGTAGAAAACCCAGCAAAGTGTGGTGAAAAATTTTTAAGTACAAAAGAAAAGTGGGCTATATCTTGTGGTTATCACCATCAAAGTAACATTCAATGAGATAAAAATAGTAGATTATAGACTCAGCAGTTTTAGTAGGTAGGGAACGTATGAAACCCCGGGCCGTCCAAAATTTTAAATAAACATAAAAGTTCATACTAGAATAAAAAAATCAAACTACGAAAAAACAGGTATCCTTCTGGTACATAATGAAACCGTGATTGTATAAGAAATAGCGAGTTTATAAGTATCTCAATAAATTTCTTATGGATAATCGGTATTAAATCAAAAGTTATTCTCAATAATTTATAACTTTTGATTTTTGTTACTTTACTTAAGTACCAGTAACATCTCACAGACCTCACGGCTTAGCACTTCTTCTCTGTTATGACCATAAGTGATGACCATACTGTTATCAAAGAGTTCCAAAAAGCGGATTTGCAGCACTGATCCAAATGGTAGTTCTTTACTGCTTAAAAATTGTAGGAGCTGCTCTGAGGATTGTTGCAGAGCCATTAAAGTCACTATATCACCAGCGTGGCACGTACTGAGAGGTAGATAATGATCTGATGCAATATTTCCATCTTTATCAGGTATTGAAGAACCATGCGGATCTATCTTAGGATAACTTAACAATTTATCCATTCTCTCAAAAAATTCAGGGGATTGAATATGCTCAATCTGCTCAGCAATACTATGAACTTCATCCCTGGAGAATCCCATTTTCTCAACTAAAAATAATTCGGTTAGACGATGTTTTCGAACAATAAGCGCCGCTTGTTTCTTGCCTTCTTTAGTAAGTTTTAGAGGTTTGTAACTTTCATATAACACCAGGTTTTTTTCTGCAAGACGCTTAATCATACTATTGACCGTAGGCATTTTTAAATCCAAATGTTTACTGACTTCGTTTACACTGGTTTCCCCACTCTGGGAAGTTAAGGAAAACAGGGCTTTGAGGTAATTTTCTTCTGTTTGCGAAATCATAACACAAATTTAGAAATAATTACCAATCGCCACAGATATCGAACTAAAATTTTCTGAAATCCCCTTATGCAAAAATGCTGTTTTGCTTCACCGGAATAATGCACATGTTTTTCTTAAGTAGCATCGTCTCGGGAATAGTTCTCAAAATGGAACTTCTTAAAGCTTCGATGGTTCTTTTTTTTGTAAAGTGACGGTAGTAAACTAGTCCGATCTCTCTGACCGGAAAAGGCGATACAAAAGTGCTGAGCTTTGCTTTTTGCGTTTCATTAAGGGTCAGTACAGACAATCCAGGCAAAATAGTTGATCCCATATTCAGATCCACCATCTGCTTCAGGGTCTCAATACTGCCCGACTGATAGTCCAGTTTCATCGTTGCATCCTCTTTTACCCGGAGCTGACAAATATTAACCACTTGATTTCTAAGACAATGACCCTCTTCTATCAATAATAATTTATTGATATTAATATCCTCAGGCTTTATATATTTTTTTGTAGCACTGTCGGATTTTAACTGCCCGTAATGGTAGAACTCCTCATAGAATAAGGTTTCCTCGTGCAACTCTTTATCAAGAAGTGGAATAGCCAGTATGGCCACATCAATATGTCCTTCCTTTAATTTTTCTTTTATCTTATCGGTTGTCATTTCATTGATAATCAACTTTACCTGCTGGTGATGGTCCATGAAGTCCTTTAGAAACAATGGTAATAAGTACGGCGCAAGCGATGGTATAATCCCAATTCTTAAATCACCCGTTAGCTCGGCTATGCTTTCCAAAACCAGCTCGCGGATCTTATGGGTTTCCTGCAGGGCTACTTTTGCCTGCTCTATTACTTTTTTTCCCATTTCAGTTGGTTGTACCGGCTGCTTACTCCTGTCAAACAAGATAACATTAAGTTCCTGTTCCAGTTTTTTAATCATTCCGCTTAATGTCGCCTGGGTAATAAAGCAGGCCTCTGACGCCTTTAAAAAATGACGGTGCTTGTCCAGAGCCACAATATATTCTAATTGCTGAATATTCATGTGTTAGTTTTTATCTAAGTTGTTATAGAAAATATCAGTTTGTATCTATTTATCTGCAAATGTACATTTGTCCAAATAAATAACAACGTATTATGATAAAAAATTTAATTTTATGTGCTTCTATCCTTTCCGCAGTAAGCGGCAGTGCACAGCAAAAACAGCTTACTACCAACACCGGAGCGTCTGTTGGTGATAATCAAAATTCAAAAACAATCGGTCAGAATGGTCAGGTTTTACTCGAAGACTTCCATCTAATTGAAAAATTAGCTTCGTTTGACAGAGAGCGTATTCCTGAACGAGTAGTTCATGCAAGAGGGGTGGGCGCTTACGGAGAATTTGTAGCATCCGGCAACTTTTCTAAATACACAAAAGCCTCCGTATTCCAAAAAGGAAAAAGCACACCAGTATTTGTTCGTTTTTCTACTGTTGTACACGGTGTAGGGTCACCTGAAACACTAAGAGATCCAAGAGGATTTGCAACAAAATTCTACACTGATCAGGGAAATTATGATCTGGTAGGAAACAATCTGCCCGTGTTCTTTATCAGGGATGCTATGAAATTCCCCGATATGGTTCACGCTTTTAAACCCTCACCGATATATAACAAACAGGATGCCAACAGGGTTTTTGATTTTTTCAGCAATATACCCGAAGGTACCCATATGTTGACACGTGTTTATTCTGACTATGGAATCCCTGCCAATTACAGACAAATGGATGGTTTTGGTGTACATGCATACAAATGGGTAAATGAAAATGGTGAAGTCACTTACGTAAAGTATAAATGGAAATCATCACAAGGAGAAAAAAATCTGACTGCAGAAGAAGCTGCTGTTATCCAGTCCCAGGATTTTCAGCATGCCACAGTTGATTTGTACGAGAATATTAAAAACAAAAATTTTCCAGCATGGGAGTTGTATGTGCAATTACTAAAAGCCGAAGATTTTGACAAGCTGGATATCAATCCGCTTGATCCTACCAAAATCTGGCCCGAGAATGTAGCACCCCTTCAATTGGTTGGAAAGATGACTTTAAACAAAATTCCGGAGAATTTTTTCCAAGAAGTAGAACAGTCTGCTTTCTCACCTGCAACATTGGTGCCCGGAATAGAACCATCAGAAGACAAACTGCTTCAGGGCAGGTTATTTTCATATCCTGACACCCAGCGCTACAGAATTGGTGGCAATTTCCAGCAATTACCTGTAAATGCGCCAAAAGTTCCAACAGCAACCAATAATCAGGACGGTGCTTTTTCTACCAGACCAGTAAATGGTGATATAAATTACCAGCCAAGTTCTACTCAAAATGGTTATGTAGATAATGAGAAAAATGAGTATTCTAAATCAACATTTACCAATGTCAGTACGGTACAGCAAAAAATCACCAAACCTAATGATTTTAAACAGGCCGGTGAATTTTACCGCAGCTTATCTGAAAAAGAAAAAGAAAGTTTGATTAAAAATCTTTCAGGTGATCTTGGTTCAGTTACCAATAAAGACGTAGTGCGTAAAATGGTTGGCTATTTCTATATGGCAGACAGCGATTACGGCAAACGCCTGGCTAAAGCATTGGGACTAACAAGAGAAGAAGTTGAAAAGCTTTTTATAAAATCATAATTAATTCAAAATGAAAAAGAGAAGTATTTACACAGTTTGCTTAATACTACTGTTTACTTCATTGGTCTCTGCACAGGAGACACTTTTTTCAGCGGCTCGCAGCAATAATACCGAAGTATTACGCGAGCTGCTGCTTAAAAATGAAGATATAAATACCACGGATGAAAGAGGAAGCACCGCTCTTATCATTGCCTGTTACAATAACAACTTAGAGGCAACAAAACTATTGTTGGAAAACAAGGCTAATCCCAATATTCAGGATAAAATGGGTAACACGGCCTTAATGGGTGTCGCCTTTAAAAGATACCCCGACATAGCGCTACTTTTATTACAGTATAAAGCGTCTATCGATCAAAAGAACGCCAATGGAGCAACTGCATTATTTTTTGCCGCTACCTTTGGGGCAGAAGACATTACAAAAATATTATTGGAAAAAGGTGCAGACTCCTCTATTCGGGACAACTACAATAAAACGGCATTGGATTATGCACTTATTCAGGAGAATGAAACTATCATAAAACTGCTCAATCCATCGTAAACTATGCATTTCTGATAAATTATAACCTATGATCGGGCTTCTACTATAAGAAATGTAGAATGAGTGGAGATTTTTAATAGAGTAAGTGCTGTTTTATTGAACAGCTCTTACTCTTTAAGTACTGCGACGAACTGAGAATAAAAACTATGAGAACATTTACCAAAATCCACAATTATATAATAGGAATCTGTTTTGCTCTGATCCTGATTTTACTTGCAATACTTACTTCTTCTTATAAAAATAATCTTTTGGATAATTCATTTTGAGTATATAACTTTCGCTAAAAAATCTCCTCTTCCATCTTTCATTGAAACTACAGCATTATCATCTAAGATTACAATTTTAGAGTTTTTGATAGTATCTAAACTGGTAAATTTATCTGAAAAAGAGTATCCTTTTTCAATCAGCATTTTAGACAAGTCTTTTCCATCTTTTCTGGCTATAAACTCATTTATTCCTCCCCCAATTAATATATCAGAAAGATTAGCAAGAAAATCATAAGCTATTGGCTCATTAGAACTTCGTTCAGGCTGATGTGTATAAAAAGCTGCAGGAGTTGCATCTGTAATATTTCCAGCAGAAATAATAGCTGTCTTGAAATTTTTCTTTGCTAACTGCTGCGTAATTAATTCTAAAGGTTTTCCATTTTCGTCAACACTGATAAATCGGTTATTGGTTTTATGTCCTGTAGCCATAGCTGTTGCTCCGGCGGCAGAATCAGTAATATAACTATCTGAAGCATAAGTTACAGAAAGTCCCTGAGTGGGAATATTAAAGAGGTTCAACTGACCTTTATTGGCGGTATAACCTGCATAAATTTGAGAAAGACCCATTCCGTCACCAATAAGCAATATTACGTTCTTTGGCTTTTTATTTTTGAAAGCAGCTGCTGAGTTTTTAGGAATGTAAGCTTCATGAAACTCTGTGTTTTGGTAGAATGTAGTTTTTATCTTTTTGATAAATTCTGCAAGTGCCGCTACATCATCAGTACCAATAAAATCAACTTTTAAATTCATCAGCGTCACCCATGTATTCACATTATCCTGGGTAGCCCAAAATCTAATTTTTTTGTGCTGATCATATACTTTTTTAATTGTTGATTGAATTTTTCCTAAATCAGCCTGTGTCAAAACGCCTTTCCCATTCCAAACGGTAAGCTCTTTTAAATCCTGACTCATCATTTCGATGCGGGCTAATTCTTCCGGCGAATAATTTTCATTCAGTCTTCCGTCAAAATAGATAAATTCCGGGTAAGATGCCCACTGAGCCGAAAGTGGTCTGTTTCCTGAAATAACAACTTTTATATTTTTGCTGGAGATTATTTCCTGAAATGTTTTTAACTGTTGTACAATTAGTTTTAAAGTTGATTCTGCATCAGACTTGATATCAATCATTAAAATCAAAGGTTTATTACCCGAATAAGCTTTTCCTCCCAAGTTTTTCAGTTTTGAAGAAAGCGGTTCTAAATATAAACTTTTAAGCGTATTGTGTTGTGCAATTTCATTTGAAGTATGAGCGACAAAAAGTTCATTATTAACTAAAAAAACATCAGCTTCAATAACACCGGCTTCATTGGAATATGCTCCGTAAAAGGGAAGCGGGGCAGCATAATCATTATGCGAATGAATGTTTGAAGAACTGTATTCCTGTGCTTGTACTAACAGGAAAAATTGGAGGCAAAAAAGGGTTATTATTTTTTTTCATTGAAATAGAATTTTATGCATTTGCAAAGCCGTAGGTAACTTTGCCTCTTTTTTTGTCGCTTTTTAGTGTCTAATTTGTCATTTATCTTTTTTACAACTGCAGACTTACGCAAAGCCTGCAGCGTAAAAAACTAATAAAAAACGCAAAACTAACTATTAATTGATTTGACTTTGACTGTCATTTTTTTATATGTACTAAATAAAAAATGAGTCCGGGTCAATAAAAGCGAACCAGATTTATTTTTGAGTGCAGTTTATTTTTTTATTTCGGTACTGTAGATTACTTCTCCTTTTTCATTAACAGCTTGTACATGCAAAGTGTCGGCTAAAACTGAAAATACCATGAAACCATATTCTGACGCAGCAAATTTGCTAAAAGGCAAAGTGTCGATTGGAGTAGCTTCAGAAGCAGATCCTGAAACAAAATAATTGGTTTTCCCTTCTGGTAATAAATGTTGTAAATCATGATCATGTCCGGCGATATAGGCATCTACTTCATATTTATCAAATAGTCCTTTTAATGATTTTCGTACTGCCTTGGTATCATAGCTTTCTCTTCTTTTTAAAGTTGCCGTAAACAAAGGGTGGTGTCCGACAACTAGTTTCCACTTAACACTTTTAGGGGCTGTTGACAAAGTTTTAATAAGCCATTTTTTTTGTGCAGTTGTATCCTGTGAGATTACATTTTTGCCGTATACTTCATTTTTATAAAATGCAGGAATTAAAGGATTCGTATCTATAAAAGCGACTAATACCTGTTGATTTGAATCTCCATTTATATTAAATGTTTTGCTGTAATAGCGGGCAGGCATATTCCAGCGACGGCTTATTTTTGAATAGGCTACCTGTGCATCCGGATTACCGGCATAATCATGGTTCCCTAAAACCGGGTACCAGTTCCAGTGAAGTGAAAAATCAGTATAAATGTCCTCATAAGAAGATTTCCATTGCGGGTCATATTCACTTGCTACGCCTACCGGGTAGAAGTTATCCCCTGTAGAAATTATAAAATCACGATTAATGGCTGTGGCAGTAAGCCCCATTTGCTTTGCTACAGGAATCTGATGATCTTCACCAAACCTCCCCCAATCTCCCATAACAATAAAATTAAGTGAATTAGGATATTTTTTAATGCTCGTATCTTTTGTTTGAGCCACAACTGCATTCACAAAAAGCATACAAATAAATACTTTACCTATTTTTCTTTCTAGTACATTTGTTTTCATTTATTTATTTTTTTTTAAAGAGATAATCTGTTATCATAATCTGATAGCCAAATGGAATAATTTTCACTTTCCAACAACTTCAGACTTCGGAAAAAATTAAAACAGGGCGTTATAAAATGCCCTGTTTTTGACAATAGCTGCCAGAAGACTACCTATTTACTGAGATGACATAAAATCGACAGCAGTCTTCAAATTAAAACCAAACTAAAATTAGTATCCTTTATTTTGTACTAAATATCCAGGAGAGTTAGAAGCCCCATCAATTGCTACCTGTGGAATTGGGAACAATCTATGATTTACATCGGTATCTGTTTTTTCAGTCCATTTATCTTCAAAATGACCAAAACGAATCTGATTGGTTCTTCTTAAACCTTCCCAGTAAAATTCGAAGCCATATTCTCTGTACAAAATATCTAAACTGATAGCAGGCAGCGCAGCAGGAATCGGAGTACGTGCAGTTCTTGACGTTCTTACCTTATTCATATCAGCCAATGCTCCGGCATTATCACCTTTTCTTAATTTAGCTTCTGCACGCATCATAAAAATTTCAGCATATCTAAGCAATACCATATCTACACTGCTGTAAAAATTTCCATCAGGAGAAGTATGGCTGAATTGGTATTTAGACACTCTGTATCCGGAATAGTGCATGCTGCCTTCCTTCGTAAAATCTACTTGCAGCGTAAGATTAACATAGCCTACATTTTTATCTGGACCGTTTCCTTTTATTTGTTTAACAGGATAAATTCTGTAACCGCCGTCGCATTTGAAAAAAGCACCATTGGCATCTTTTCTTGCTGCCCAAGGGATACCTCTCATAATCCCCCTGTCAATTTCAAATTCCTCTGCTTTAACACAGTAATAATGATCCTGATCGTTGAGTGGTGAAAATCCGGTAAGGTCTTTTAGGTTTGCAGGTACTTTTGCATTGTTTTTATAAAATCTGGAGTCAGCATCTGCAGGATCTACAGAACCGTAAGCATCAACCCAGGTCTGATAAAAATCAGATGTAATAGCCGGACCATCAGTACCATCAGCATTAATAGATTCCGGTCTTGGAAACATTGACCCCGGTATTGACCAGTAGGCCCAACGGTTATTTTCGTCTTTTAATACACCGCGCTGATCTAAAGCAAAGATTAATTCTTTATTAGAATTATTAGCGTCATCAAATAAGTCAAAATATTCAGGAGATAAAGTGAATTTACCTGAGTTTATAATGTTATCCGTATATTTAATAACCTTATCCATATCCGCATTATTAAATTGAGGTGTGCCATAAGGATCACGGTAAACAGCGGCATTTAGATATAATCTGGAAAGAAGTCCCCAAACTGCTGCCTGTGTCATTCTTCCCGGTCCTTTAGTAGTATTAATAACATCAGCCACAGACAATAACTCGCTTTCGATGTAAGAAACAGCATCTTGTCCGCGAAGTACTTCCGAAATACTCGCTGAAGATTCCTTTCTAAACACAAGTCCCCAACTGTCTAATGTCATCATATTTAAATAAGCTCTCAGGGCTTTCATTTCATAAAGTGCTCCCTGCGCTTCTGTATTCCCGCTTTCAGCAAGTGGAGTTAACACTTCGATAGCAGACAATGTTCTGGAAATATTTTTAGTAAGCTCATTCCACGTACTTGTCACCAAATCATTTGTAGGTGTAGTAGTATGTGCATGTACGGCCAAATATTTACCTCCATCATACCAGTCCGTTCCTCCTCTGTAAGGTAAAATACCTTCATCGCTGGCAATTAACTGCAAACCAAAATTGTTGGTGTGAATCCAGGTTGCTTTTAATTGACCATACGCAGGAGCAATTGCGCCACTTATCGCCTCTCCCTGCCCGCTGCCGTTCAAAGATTCATCTAATACCTTTTCTTCTAAGTCAGTACAACTCCAGGTAAATAATAAACTAAATGCAAGAGTTGCTACTATTATTTTATTTTTCATGTTATGTTATTTTTGATTAAAATGAAACGTTTAAACCAATTAAAACGGTTCTGCTTCTTGGATAACTGAAGTAGTCAATTCCAAAAGACTGAATGTCACCAACTGATGTTCCTGTATTAATTTCAGGATCATAACCACTGTACTTTGTAATCACAAATAAGTTTTGTCCTGTTAGTGAAAGGCGTAAATTATCCATTACATTATCTAGTCCGATTGATTTTGGGTTTAAATTATACCCCAGAGTTGTATTATTTAATCTTAAGAAACTGCCATCTTCCAAATATCTGGTAGAAACTCTGTTGGAGTTTGTAGAAGCTTCATTTAAAAATTCTGAAGCTCTGTCAGTAGTATTAAAAGAATTGGCAAGCTGCCCTCTATTGAATGAAGACATGGCAACATGATTGTAAATTTTATTACCTCCGGCACCATTAAAGTTAGCTCCTAAGTCAAAATTCTTATATTTAAAATTCAGATAAAAAGCATAAACATAATCCGGTAAAGCGCTGCCAGCAACGACACGGTCATTGTCAAGAATTACACCATCCTGATTTATATCTTTAAATTGATTTAAACCATCTGGACCAATTCCTGTAAACTCAACCATATAAAAAGTACCTATAGGTTGCCCATTAAGAACGCCATTTATTGTTGCTCCGGATTGTCCGCCTCCCTGCGCTCCACCTGTTGTTAATATTTTATAAGGAGAATTTTCTACTTTATTATCTGTAAAAGATATATTTCCGCCAATACTATAAGAGAAATCTTTGCTTTTGTCACTGCTGTAATCTAAAGCTATTTCAATACCGTTGTTTTTTATCTCCATATTCGGAATGTTTGTCCAATACTTTGATGTAGGCTGAATAGGATCTACAGGTGCTACCTCTAATAAAATATTTTCCGAAACTTTATTAAAATAATCAACAGTACCTGATAATCTATTATTAAATAAACTAAAATCTAAACCTATATTGGTCTGTGTTGAAACCTCCCATTGAATATTAGGATTCGATAAACGAGTATAGATAGAACCATAAGGATATCCGCTTAAGTCAGTAGTCGATGGATCTAAAGGATAAGTATCGTTTCCGGTGTTGCTTTCCGTATAACTGGCTTTGGTTATTTTAGAAGGAATCTCCTGAACACCCGTTTTTCCCCAACTCGCTCTTAGTTTAAGATTATTCAAAACCTCCGATTCTTTTAAAAAATCTTCTTTGGTAATATTCCAACCCAAAGCTACAGACGGAAAGTATCCGTATCTATTATTTTTACCAAATTTAGAAGACCCGTCACCACGTATGGTTGCTGTCAATAAATATTTGTTATCATACCCATAATTTACCCTTCCAAAGAAAGACTGGAGCTCATTTTCTACTGCAGATGAAGATTTGCTTCTAAGCTCAGTTGCTGCTTCGATTTGATTTTTGGGTTCAACTCCATTGTCCGGAAATCCCTTAAAGTCGTAGTTCTTTTGATTTACTTGTGTTTTTTGGTAAGACTGACCTGCCAAGATCGTAAAACTATGAGCCTTAACATTTAAATTATACGTTAATGTATTTTCGTATAAAATATTATTATTGGTGGTTATAATATTGTTCAATGTACTTTCAGTTGTATTAGTAGCCGAAGTATAGGGTAAAAACTGAATGTCTCTTTCAGACATAGAGTAATCTACACCAAGATTAAATTTATAGGTTAATCCTTTTATAAACTCATAAGACGGGGCAATATTCGCTAAAATACGATTGTTGTTCGTTTCATCAGAATAAAGTTTTTCGCTGATTAAAGGATTCACAGCATCATTACTTAGATTAACATTTGGTTGTCCATTAACATAAACTGCATCCGTCGGATTCATTGTCAGCATACTGCCTACTATGGTTCTGGCATCCGGTCTCGAATTTTCAAGTTTTGTTCCTGTCAAATTAAAAGCAACATTAAACTTATCGTCAAATGCTTTTTGATTTAGGTTCAAACGTCCCGAATAGCGTTTCAAATCACTATTTCGTAAAATACCTTCCTGATTATCCACGCCTAAAGAAGCTGCATACGTTGATTTATCTGTTCCGCCGCTCATTGTGAAATTAACGTTTTGAGAAACAGCGGTTCTGGTTAATTCATCCTGCCAGTCCGTATTTGCTCCGCCATCCTGTAAAGTTCCGTTTACGGCAACAACCTGTTTTCTAAATTCATCAGCACTAAAAACATCAACTTTATTGGCTAATGTTGAAAATCCCGTAGTCATAGAAAGATTTATTTGCGTTCTTCCTTTTGATCCTTTTTTGGTCGTAATAACAATTACTCCATTACCACCCCTTGCACCATAAATGGCAGCTGCAGATGCATCTTTAAGTACTTCAATACTTTCAATATCCTGTGGATTGATAAAGTTTAAAGGGTTTGAAGCAACACCGGTACCGGAATTGTCTAAAGCAAAACCATCTACTACATAAAGCGGTGTAGTTCCTGAACGTAAACTTCCAACTCCTCGAATAATGATATCCTGAGAAGCACCCGGTTCACCACTCGCAGCAACAACGTTAACCCCGGCAACTTTACCCTGAATCAGCTGTCCTGCATTGGCCACAACCCCTTTATTGAAATTTTCACTTTTTACCGAAGAGATAGCCCCTGTTACATCAGATCTTTTTTGAGAACCGTAACCTACAACTACTACCTCGTTTAAGGTACTAATCTCTTCAACTAAAGAAACGGTCAGTTTTTGACTGCCCGAGAAAGAAACCTCTTTTGTTTGAAATCCTACATAAGAAAAAACTAAAACACCATCATTTTGCTGTGTTTTAATATTAAAATTCCCGTCAAAATCTGTTGTGACAGCTCCTTTTGGTGATCCTTTAACGTAAACAGAGACTCCTGGTACGGGTATTTTTTCAACATCAGAAACCACGATTCCCGATACAGTTCCCTGCGCATAGGAAAATGATATACATCCTAAGGCAAGAATTAACAATGCGTAAATTTTTTTCATTTAAATACTTTTTTAGTTTTGCCAAAAGTATTTTATGAATCTTGCCAAATGGGGTGATTTTGATTCATAAAAGAGGATTTTAGATTCAAATTAGGATAAAATTAACGACAAAAAAGGGTTGTTTTGTACCCTAACATTGAACTAACTTTATGTAAACACAGGGCTAACAGAACTTTCAGGAAAATGCCTTATATTCTTTAGGACTTTTTCCGAAATATTTTTTGAAGGAACGTGCAAAATATTTTGGATCATTGTAACCGCATTCAAAACTGATCTCAGAAATGTTTAATTTCTTAGTCTTTAATAATATTTCTGCCTTTTGTAATCTAAAAGAGGTTATGACATCAGATGGAGATTGATTTAGTGTTTCTTTAAATATGCGGTAGCATTTTACCCTCGAAATTTCTAAATTTTCTACAAGGGTTTCTACATTAAAAGAAGGATCCTGCAGTTCCTTTTTTATTATTTCCAAAGCTTGTTTTACCAGTTTATCATTGTTCGTTATCAGTGGATCATCTTCTGTTAAAATTTCAAATATCTTTTGCTGCATTTTGTTTTCCTGCAATATCTCTTTGTTTTTGTCAATTAAAGAAGCTATCTTTTTTGTAATAAATGAGGCGCTGGCAGGCAGCTGAATCAGTGTGTCTATACCAAGCTCTAATAATTGTTCATGCAATTCATAATTGATATCTTCAGAAATATAAATTATGGGCATTTTAAAACCTAACATTTTTCTATTAGAATCTAAAAAATAAATCAGTTCTTTTGAGAATGTTGCCTGATAAAACACCAAAGCAGAAAAATTTATCTGTTTTATGGCTGAGTTTAAATTAGCTACTGAATTTTCAAAAAGCAAGTGGTAATTACTATTCTCCAAAACCTGATTTGCTGCTGTATAATCAGATTGGTCACTAAAAACTAAAAACAACTCCTTATCTAAAGAAAATTGATCTTGTTCGTTGAAATGTTTCCAGGAAATTGTTTCTTTAGTTTTTAAATTTTCGGCAGCTAATTCTAAAGGAATTTGTAAAGTACTTTCAAACTTTTCTTCAGAATTATCGAAAAATTCACCTTTCAAATCCTCCAATAACACATGTAAAGCTTTAAAATAAGGGCTGTAATGTAAAATATTGTACCAATTATTTTTTAAGATGATACTATCGGAAATTACCGTAATTTTTAAAAAGTTATTTTCATAACCAATTTCAATATTTAAGGTACTGTCCGCTTCGGAATATTTACTTATATCATTAAAAAAATACTGTAATAACAGCTTTAATCGCAATACATCTATGTTCACAAAATGAGCAACATTATCTATTTCACAACTTAAATTAACCTGATTATGCTGCAGTTCTTTTTTTAATTTTTCAATACTATTTTTTAAAACAGGAAACAAATTAATTGCTGATTTCCTTATTGCCCCTATATCTTTAACATAACTCAAATAATTCCACCCCGAAATTAAATCGGCAAGTTTACCCGATTCAAGAAGTAAATCCCGTTGCGCTTCGTTGTCTTTTTTTTGTGTACTTGAAATTTTAATTATTTTGGCTATTGGATCTTGAAACTCCGATAACATAAAAGTTTTAAATTTTTCGATTTCAAAATCTTCATTTTTAAGTTTGCTATGCAGTTTTAAAAGTTTTTCTTTCTGTTCTGATATTTGTGTATTTTTTTCATCCAGTTTCTGGTTAATTGCTTCTAAATCTTTTTTCTGATTCTCAATAACTGCGGTACGAGTTCTTATTTTTTCTTCTAACTCCCTTTGTTGTGCTGCAGCAGTTTTGTTTTTATAATAGATTAGCAGAATACAACTCAAAAGTATACAGCCTGATATTAAGATATAAAACAAAATTGTTTCATAGAACGCCTTACTGATGTGAAGGGTGAAAAGCAACGGTTTTGCCACTCCTTTTTCACCCTGCTTAATCAAAAAACTATAATTTCCCGAAGCTAAATTAGCATATTCTATTTTTTTGGAATCTTGTAACAAAATCCAGTTTTTATCTCTTCCTTCTAATTTATAATAAATTTCAGATTTACTTTCTTTAGGAAATACAATTGGTGTTATTTCAATTTCTAATTCATTATCAGCAAAACTTTTTTCGATCACAGGCAAATAGTTTTCATTGCCATCAACAATTAATTTAATTTTCACATTAGGATTAGCGCAGTGAATCTTATTAGGGTTAAAATAATTAAGTCCGCTTACACCACCAAAAAACAAAAGACCGTTTTTATCCTGATAGTAAGCCCCTTCTGAAAATTCCGGTGCCTGCCATCCATGATTTGGATTATAAAAGGTGATTTTAAAAGTTTTTTTATCAATAGATGCAATTCCTTTAGTGGTGCTGATCCAAATTCTGTCACCATTATCTAAGAGACCATACACCATATGACTGGGAAGACCTTCCGCCTCAGTAATATTTTTTATTAATCGCTTTTCTTTATTAAAAATACTAACACCGCCTAAAGAAGCAATCCAATAATTTTCAGTAGTTTTATCAATCAGTACAGAATAAACACTGTTGCCTAAGATACCTTGCTGTTTTGAAATTTGGTATATCTTATTAGTATCTGGATTAAAGATAATAACGCCATTATTTTCAGTTGCTAAAATTAAATCCTGTTTGCTTTTTTTGACACATCTGACATGGTATTTTTCCAGTGCCTTTTGCCCTTTAAAACTCTCAAATTTTTCAGTTTTCAAATTAAATTTAGCCAAACCTCCCCAACAGCCTATCCAAAGTTGTTTGTTTTGATCTTCATAAATAGAATAAGACCTATTATTGGGCAGTTCTTTAATTTTTTCAGCCTCATAACAAGTATACTTAGTACCTGAAATACGTATAATACCTTTATAAGTTCCTACCCAAATTGTTCCGTCACTAGCTGTAAACAAACTTCTAACCCGTTCCCAATCAGGATTCAGATCCGATTCTTTAATTACGTATTTTTCATAAGTATGTTTTTGTTGATTGTAGTAATAAAGTCCATTTGTATAATAACCCAACCAGGTTTTTCCCTTCGGATCTTTAGTAATGGCTCTAATTGTTTCAGTAGGTAAATTCGGGTTTTTTCGAGGATGTGGTATTATGGTATTTATTTTTTCAGACCCCGTATATGCCATACTTAAGCCTCCATCTTTCTGTCCCAGCCAAATGTTTCCAAAATCATCTTGGTGTAACGTTTCTATTTCATTACTGTTAAATGAATACGATTGATACAAGTCAGAAGTAAAATGTTCAATTGTTTTTTTATTAGCATCATTAGAAATAATATACAATCCGTTATCGCGCGTAGCATACCAAAAATTCCCTGACTTATCTTTTAGGACATCATTTATAATCAGTTTAGGATATTCTTTTAGCAAGATTTTTTTAAGATTGTTTAAATCTGTTTTTTTTACAGCATTATGAGGTATTGGAATAAAAGCTTCATTTTGAAATTCATAATAGGAAGTGTTTGTTTGAACTACTATATTTCCTTTTTGAGATAAATGAATATCTTTTGGAATACTTTTAAAATTGAATTTTACAAATTCTCCATTACCACTGTATTTATTTACATTACCCTCCTTAGTAATCAGCCAAATAAAACCACCGTTATCCTTCTTTAATTTAGTTATATAATCACTGGAGATTGTTCTAGCATCGGTAACATTGTGCTTAAAACTTTTAAATTTATGACCATCATAATAATTCAATCCATCCCAGGTAGCAATCCAAAGTCCTCCGCCTGAGTCATTTTCAATATCAAGTACTGAATTATTTGACAATCCCTGGTTGGTTGTAAAATTTTCAAATTTTATTTGTTGTCCAAATGAATGTACTGTAATAAAACATAGTACAAATAACCTTTTAAGCATTTGTTTCTTTTTTAACTCACAAGGATACAATCATAAGATTACTTGAACATAAATTGTGTGTTAAATAAAAAAAGGATTTCTTTTATAATCCCTTTGGGTATAATTAAAAGCCTTATAAGGATATGCTAAAAATAAGCAGAGAAGGATTTGAGTGATTTTAATGATGTAGCTGTAAAATAAATAAAATAGAAACCAGCAAATATTTCCGTTGAAAATCAACAATTTATTATCACAACAATTTTTACTTTACTATTTTTGATCTTGTTTTTATTTAATACGCTGAAAGTTAAGTGCTACTTAATTAAATAATATATCATACCCCCCTTGTATTTACTGGGATTTTCATAAAGGCATTGGACCCTCTTTCTCCACCAGTAAAATAATTGTAGCTAGATTTTCATACTCACAATAAAAAAATTCATCATAAATTATCTATAAATTTTTAAGACCAAATTTAGTAATAACTATCATTAAAATTAATGCTTTGAGTTTTGTGGCAAAATCGTGGCATATTGCGTTTTTGAAAAATAGAAAACCAGCAAAACAAAGGTCCTACAAGCTTAGGTTCGAAACTGTATTAAATCAATTTTCTGAGTGCATTTACAGGCGCCTATTTTTTTAAAGCATTTTGAATGTCCATGAATAAATAGCTAAAAAGCTAGCTTCTGGATTTATACTGCTCTACAGAAAACACAAATATTTACGCTTATTTAAATACCTCCTATTACAAGAAAAGCTTCAGATTCTATGAAGCTTTTTTGTGATAAATATTTTTCGAATTTATTTTACTCCGCTATTTTTATAGCGAACCGTCTGCACAAAAAAAAGACTGAACACTTGTAATTTATCTGTTTATAAATTATATGATCATATTGGATTTTTAACCTGCCTCAAATATTCGAAGTGATGGTTGAGGTTGTGAAATTTAGTGTACTTTTTTTGTATTAAAATATAAATTTAACCCCAAGTACATGACCACACTAGGAAAAACACCTGTAAACAAAGACAAGAATAAATTATTAAGTTCTGTTTTAGAAACTTGATTATGTACCATCGAGCCGTATGGTACTTTTCCTTTAAAGAGAGATTGTATCAAATTCCAGCCGAAATGCATTCCCAATGCAAGCCATATTGTACCAGATTTAATAAAAGCCCCTGCCCATACATAACCTGTTAAACCAGTTATAATAAAAACATACATCATAGGTATAAAACCAGCACCAAACATTTTGAAATATTGTAAGTATGATTACAAGCTGATTTACTCCTTTACAAACTTCCCAGACCAATTGCCTTTATCGGTTTTAATAGTCACGTTGTACATTCCTGCCGCGTAGTTGGCAATATTAATCTGAGTTTTTTCAGCTTTGCTTTCATAGATGATTTGCCCTAGCATATTAGAGACTGTACAGCCTGTAACTTTAAAAATACCATTTTCCGGCATTTTTATATTCAAAACATCTTTGGCTGGATTCGGGTATAAGGTAATCTTCTCCTTATAAGCGGCCATTTCATCAATGCCAAGACAGCCTACATTAATATGCAGCACCATGGTAATGGTTGTCCCGCATTCGTTTACCATTTCGCAGGTATAGTCACCAGCGTCAGCGGCGGTAATATTTGAAAAGTTTAAAACGCCCGTGGTTTGCTGCGGCACAATTTTGCCATTCTTTTTCCAGGAATAAGATGTGGCATTGGTATTTTGAACATCAAAGCTAAAAGGTGTATTTACACATGGCGAAAACGTATCGACATCAAAATAGTGATATGATGGCTTACGGCAAACTTCAATCAGGCCTTCACTCCTATCAAGTATCAGGCCTGTTACCGGTGTACTTAAAGGATTTGCGGCAACTGCCGTATTTGTCACAGGATCAAACTTGAAGATACTTCTACTATCAAAGCGGCCAATGCCATATATATAACCGTTTGAGGCTTTGAGCAGGGTGCTGTGTGGCTGTATTATACCACTGAAATTTCCGTCGCAACCCATATTTATGACAGTTGCCACCGTCTGGCCTGCCACGTCATATTCAAAAAGCGTCCCCAGATGCTGCTCCGGGTTGCAAGGATCTGTACCGCCCTGTAGGGTTATTCCGTAAAGTTTGCCATTGCCGCCATTTATCAAATTGCGGGGCGACTTTCCAGAAACCGCCTCTTCAAAATCAAATATCTTGGTATAGGTATTATTGGTGATATTGAATTCAAAAAGCACGCCGTCGTTATAGGCTCCTCCGACTTCAGTGGTACCGTAGAGCTTCCCAGGGACACCTTCCACGAGGCTGCCAATCGGATAGTTGCCCGATTCGTTAGGATAACATGCAAAAATATAGGGCTGGGTAAATGTATTGTTTTGGGGATTGACCTTGATGATTGTTCCTGCAGCCTGGGTGGTACTTCCAATACAGCCCGCCATGGCTACGGTAACGCCATAAATAAAACCATCTGATGCCTTTACGAACTGGTCGTTGACGTTGTTGCTTAAATTATAATTTCCATTATTGTACTCAGGCATCGTTACACTTATGGTCGTGGTTTCAGTAGCCATATCATATCTGAAGATCCTATATAGCGAAGCACCCATAAGCACACCCGGAATGGGCTCAATTACGTCTGTAAAAGGTTCCCTTGTAAGGCCTCCTCCTCCGAAATTTGCTACAACCCTGTAACGATCAAATATGAGATCATATTCGAACAAGACGCCGCCATTATTCCCTCCGCCAAAAAAACTGCCTCCTTTAGTGGCGGTCCCGTAGAGCTTCCCGTTGGAGGCCAGAAACAGCCTGGCAATCGGTTGCTTTCCATGCACTTCATCAAACAAGTGTACAATTTGTGCGTTTTGACAGTTTCTGTCTGTTTTAAAAATACTCCCAAAAGTCGTTGAATAGCCGTCATTGGTAGGGGAAAGCCCCCAGAATTCCCTTTGTGAATATGAAGAAATAAACATAAACAGTGTGCAGATTAAGTAGATTTTTTTCATAAATTATGTTAGAATATAATAACGTAAATGTATAAAAACTCTGTCAGTTACATTCAAATAGCTGACAGAGTTTTAAAACAAAAAATATTAAAATGTAAGAGGGAAGCCGCAGAACTTCACATTATCAGGGTTATTATTTTATAATTATTTTTCGGCTCTCTGTTTTGCCGTCAACCGTTAAAAGTATGATATAGGTGCCTTGTGTAACATTAAGGTTTTCAATCCGATTTTCCCCGATTTTAAGGTTGTAAGACCCGATTTGCTTGCCCGTCGTATCACTTATCGTAGCGCTGGCTGCCTCCTTAAAGTGGTCTACCTGTATAGAAAAGTTTCCTGTACTCGGGTTGGGGTAAATGCTGATCCCATCATTGGTAAACTTTTGGCTATTAGAATTTGCTTGTCTTAATCCATGGGTGCCGGGTACTGCAAATACACGTACTATGTAAGGACATCCAGGTGATGCAGGAGTAACAGTAACATCGGCCCAGACAGAAGTTGCAGGTGTTGATCCACAAATTGTAAGTGTATTAAGAAAAATGTTGACATTGCCCCCATTTGTTGCAACTGTGCCATTAACATACCATGTGATTCCTGTACCTCCTCCATTAGGATTATTAACCAGGGTAAACTGGTCGCATATGCCGCCATTGCTGTTGTATTGGGCCGTAATTGCAGGCGCTGGCGAAGGCGAATTGATTGTCACTACGTAAGCTGTTGATGCTGCCGGAGATCCGCAACCTGCATTATGAGTTAGTATCAGATTGTATGTTCCTGGTGGAGGCGATGCTGTACCGGTCGCCGTATTCGTGGTATTGAATGTTACCGTATTTGGCGCGCTGAACACAGCCGATCCAGAAGCATAATTTGTTGTACTGCCTGCCACGGTTGAGATCAGCGTGGCAGTGTAGCTGCCAAAGAACGGGCTAGGAACATTTGCCACTGGGATGGTAACTGAAACCGCGCTGGATCTTCCAACATTGAAGCAGCTATTGGTGGATATTGCTCCAGGTGCCACAGCTCTGTAACTTACAGGAAAAATAGCCGTTGTACTGTTGCAGCCTGATCCGCTTACCGCCTGCACCGTAACGTTTCCTGAAGCGGTATTACCATTTGGTGTAATCGTTATTGTATTTGTAGCGGTGGTGGTTGTCGATGGCGACCAACCTGAAGGGAAGGTCCACACGTAAGCAGTAGCTCCGGTGACCGGTGCAACACTATAGGTTACAGATGATCCGCCATTACGTTGCACGCAGGCTTGGGAAGTGCCGACCGGCGTAGTTGTACTAGTTGTGAATATAGGAGCTGACGGCCTAACGAAAATGGGAATACTGACACTGCCGCCACAAGAAATGGATGTTGCTGTCAGGGTATATGCCCCTGGTGTAACGTTTGCCGTCGTATTAATGGTGGCTGTAGTGGTTGGCGTGTTGATTCCGATAGTGAAAGACCCGGTGGCAGGCGTCGGAGTAATAGTCCAGCTTGTACCGTTTATAGAAGCGTTAGGCCCAATAGAAAATGAGCTGGCGACTGCCGGAGTCAAGCAACTGGACGTCGCAGGTGTTATGGTAATTGCGCTGGTAAAGGTGCGGCGTATCTGATATACAAATTCTGATGGTTCACCACAACTGTTGGTAGCTGTCAATACCAGTGAGCCTGAATTATTACCTATATTGCTAACTACAGCCTGTGTCGAGGTCGATACCACGTCCCAAGTTGTATTAGGGGCGCTCCAACTGTAAGTCGTTCCGCTCGGAGGTGCAGGATAATTAATGGTAAATGAATTTAGTCCAGTCGATACGCAACCAGGTATAGTTGTTGATAATACGAGGGTCGATGGTATAGAGGGGTTGAAAGTAGGTGCTACTGGCGTTGAGCCGACTATTTTTTCAACAAAAGTTGTAGGTATGCCTGAAGCCGTTGGTGATATGCCATTATCCCATGGATTTGCACGTCCAAAACTACACCTGATAGTCCATGGCGATCCGGTCAATGAGACTGCGGTTCTGAATGTAACTGAACTTCCATCAGCAGAATAATAAAGTGTTGTGCTTTGCAGTGGAGGCAAACCCGTCCAGTAATACTTGTCAAAACCAATGGAATCATCTGCATTATCACTGCCCACCTGATCGACAGAAAATGTGTATTCTGTATCTGGCAGTAAGCAGTCCGGACCTACAATATTGGGAACATTGTTACTATATGATTTAAATATATCAAAAGAGATGGCCTGCCCACAAGCATTACCAGTATAGCTAATGGTAACCCTTCCCTTGCTTCTGGCCAGATTGCTAGTAGATGGGGCAAGGCTTTCGGTAGGACGCAATCTTTTATTATAAGACTGGATGTTAACTGTACTGACACTTGATGCCGACTGTACGGGCGAACCTGAAGTAGTTCCTGTCTGTACCGAGATATCCCCCAGTAAAGACCAGCCATTGATGGTTGAACCCGAAGGAAGACCTGACAAAATAAAATCTCCAGCCGTAGAGCTTTCATCGAATGGGTCAGGCATCACGACCACACCTCCAGCACCCACTTTTCCGGTTGGACCGAAACCTAGAGTCCCGCCGACTCCGGCAACCACAACCTGGCATTGTGCCGGTACTTGAACTGTTACCTGTGACCACGCTAGGGATCCAGTCAGCATGAGTATTGCCAAGGCAATTTTGCCCGGCATCCTCTTTCTAAAAAAAGTAATGTTTTTCATATAAAATAAATTAAGGATTAAAAAAATGCAATGCATGAAAATGCTGTAATTATCAGCAAAAACTGTTAACTCAAAGCCACGCGGTTTTCTTTCCGTGCATCATCCGATCAATACCATGACTTTCTTTTATTTCAATACTGGAATCATTTGTGTCTATCAAGAATTATTTGTAATTTTTATTATCAGTCAAGTTGAATGATGAGTCTGCTGTTTTGGCAATATGCCGTAAGAAGAAACGCTATCTTCAACACAGTCCAAAGCTATAATTTAAGATTTTACTTATCAATACGTGTTTTCACGTATTTTTTAAAAAGGAGAATAGTGTTATGGGCTATGAAAGATAAGCTTGTATAAGAGCAGATTTTTAAATCTACTTCATACCGCAAGTGTCCAGCATATGGGCGGGGATCACCGTTCAGGCCTGATTTTGTCGAGAGAGATCGAATTATTCGAAAGGGCATGCAGGATAACACCTATAAAATTCCTGGAGTTTGTTTTCTCCATCAGGTTTTTCTTATGGACTTCGACAGTCCTTAGGCTTATGCTCAGCATATCACCTATCTCCTTGCCACTGTATTCCTTGGCTGCAAGTATCATTATCTCCTTTTCCCGATCGGTAAAGGAAATATTGGGCTTACAGTCTTTTACTGCAATGCCAGATTTTATGATCTCAGCAATAACATTCGTCAGGCTTCTTTCAAAATAAAACCCCTTATCTTCAAGGAACAGCAGGGCGTGCCGAAGTTCCAGCGGGTCAACACTTTTTGTCAGGTAGCCATCGACACCAAGTTCCATAACTTTTGAAATCGTATTGATTGAGTCAAGATGCGAAAGGATAAGTATCTTAATTTCAGGGAATTTACAATGCAGCATGGTGCAGGTTTCAAAGCCATCTGTTCCTGGCATCTGCAGGTCCAGCAATACTATGTCTGCTTGCTTTGTTTCCAGCTGTTCGAGAAGTTCGGCCCCACCCGAGGCCTCAATGACAACCTCTGCAAAGCCGAAGGTTTTAATCAACAGGCTAAGGCTCTTCCTGAAAATAGTATGGTCATCTGTAATTGCTACCCTTATCATATATGTTTTTTTGGAACCTGAAGGTTAAGTTCATTGCCGTCCTGTCTTGGAAATTGTTGAAGGTGCCCGTCTATATAGCTTAGACGGGAAAAGATGTTTTTAACGCCAAGCCCCTCTGCAAGACGCAACTGCTCCTTTATCAGAAATGGCTTTCCGTCATCAGTAATGTTTATGAAGATCCAGTCCGTGTGATCTGTAATTTCGATGACCACCCAGGTCGCATCGCCGTATTTCAGAGTGTTGGTAAGCAGTTCCTGCAGGACACGATAGATTTCATAGGCGGCCAGCGGGCAAAGCCCCATAGTGCCATTGGAAGCACATCTTAATTGCAGTTCGACAGCATGCATCTTTCTTATCCGGCGTATATATTCTTCCACCGCGGCCGCAAGCCCGAACGTCTCGATCAGCGGGGGCATCATATTATAGCTGATTTCTTTTGTATTCTGGAGTACAGTACTCACACTCTCCTTGATTTCATAAATTATCGCCTTGGCGGAATCATCGAAGTTGCCCTGTTCGAGTATGGCCAGATAATTCCGGATGGCTCCAAGATCTCCGCAGATGCTGTCATGCAGGTCGGCGGCTATCCTTTTGCGCTCCTTGTTCTCAAGTTCCATTGTTGCATTTAAAAGGTATTCCGTCTCTTCTTTTCTGATCTTTGCAAGCCTACTTTTGTAAAAAGATATGAATGCCACAACGGAAACAGAAAAAACAAACATGATCAGTGTACCGCCCCAGAATACATATTGGCTCTGCATCATCCCTTCCATATCCCAAAAATTAAGATAGTCCTGAAAACTATGATAGCAATCACATTCAATGCCCAGTAGTCAGCAAAATTTCCGGGACTACTTATTAATACGGAATGTGCCATCAAAAATAAGAAAAAGATACTTGAATAGTAAAACAGCGTGCCCTCCATAAAACAGAAAACAGTCCAGTCAAGGAGAGCCCTTTCGAAATGCAGCATATCGAAACACTTTACGAAATAATACATTACACTGGCAACAATAAGGCTGTAGGTAGTACAATTGAGTATGCTGTCGATGAAAAGTTCCTCATTCATGTCCCCATAGAATAGAAAAAAAACAAACTCCACTGCAAAAATGATTGCAAGGCCATATAATAACCTGTGTATCTTGGCGGGAAGGACACTGCAAAAGAAGTAAAGCAGGGCCAAAAATTCCAGCAGTCCACATAGCCTGAACCATATAGCCACGTCAAGCCCTGCGACAATGCTTCCGAAAAACTCGTACAAACTGGCAATCGCTGTCAGGTACAAAAACGGTAAGAATGACTGGGCCTGGCTGGAAAATATATTCCCTCCCCTTACATAAAAAAATGCTACAGGGACAAGCCCAAGCAATAGTGCAAAATAGATCGTTAACTCATACACATTAGTCTCCTAAAAGCGAACTGTTTTTTGGACAGAATTTTGGACAGGCAATTAGGCGTTCCAAAAAACACCCTGGTTAAGATCTTCACCATCTAGTCCTACACCTACCAAAACCAAGTTCTTCGCATTATCCTTTCCGGAGTAGCCGTTGTAGATTCGCACGCCAATACAGTCCAGTTGTTCAAGTATCAAAGTTAGCTTATTTATCCCTACAAAAAAGGATTTAAGATCATTCGGGAAGGCTGCCTGAAATGTTTTTGTATAATCCTGTGCTTCTTGCAAGGAAATTACCTCGCCTGAATTTTGATTTATTTCCATTGTGTTTCATTTTTCACAAATGTAGGACTTATCCTAAAGTTATAAAATACGTGTTTTCACGTATTTTATAATAAAAAATTTTGTCATATCGATGATTCCATTTGATCCGATCGAATTAAGGCTACAGGAGGCAAAAAGTTTTACGAGCGCCTTGAAGTAAAAAATAGAGAGCTGCTCAAAGTAGACGACCTACCTATTCCTTAATTCGTTGATTTTACTAGTGTTTCCAAGCATTCTACCCAAAAGGGATAGCCGAAATAGGTCTCATTTTTAATGAGTTACTTTGCAGCCCTTTGTTCCTTGATCAAGTTTAATCTCAGTCAGTCAATGTACTTTTATAGATGTACTAAAAAAGGATTTAAAATGCAACATATAGATCGTTGCTGCTGTGCCTGTCTATCTTTATTTCGAGGTAAATACACCGTTTATGCTGCTCCCAATCTCTTTATTTTATATAGTGGATGGAGACGTCATTCCAAATAGTTTTCAGGTACAAGCGATACTCTGCCAGATTATTTACACTTAGTCATAATCCAATTTCAGATTAGTTAAAAATTAGGCATTGCCATCTGGCTTGGCGACAAGCCATACTTCTTTTTGAATGCGAAGGAAAAATGAGAGAGGTCTTCAAAACCAACTTCCAGATAAACTTCCGTGGGCTTTTTCTTTTTCTCTGACAACTGATAATATGCTAATTGCAATCTTTTTTCGGTCAGCCATTTTTGTGGCGTGATATTAAAATACTTTTTAAAATCCCTGTTGAAAGTCGACAGGCTGCGGCCGGTCAGGTATCCTAATTTCTCCATAGGCATATTGAACATGAAATTTCGTTCCATGAAGCTGACAAGGTCAACCTTGCCGGGCTCTTCGAAATTTGCCAATACACTATCCACGCTTCTATCAATCTCTCTCAAAATGCTGATGGCTTCAATAATCTTTAATGATGCAATATTTTCAGGAAATTCACCCTCCATATCAAAATAAGGCACCACGGATTTCAGGCAGCTTTCCAAAAGAGGATGACCGTTGAAACTGTAGATTTTCTGCTCAGCGGTATGCCTTCTGTCTATATCTATTTTTTCGTAAAACCTCTTCAGCCGTTCAGCAGATAAATGCATTACCACGGTTTTGTGAGGCTCTCCATTTTTAGGATAATTTATAATGGTAGCCAGAAGATTTCGGGGAATCAAAAATATGTCCCCGGTCTTAAAATAAAAAGTAGCATCTGCCTGTATAATCTTTGTTTCCCCCGAGATAAACCATATAAGCATATGGTCAGCGAACATAAGATCTGATTTAAATAGCTTGTCATCATAACTGGAAAGCTTAATTTCTGGCGTAAGGTATTTTGAGATGTGTTCCATTTTAGAATTTGTTTATTTGATTAGCTTCTATAACATGTTTTCTGTTCTGCCTAACAAAAATAACGTTGTCAAATTTAGAAAATTCATCTGCCTAATTACATGTTTTAATTGCCATACTCAAAAAAAATCTGGGTTTGGAGTTGACACTTGATTTGAGTGGCTCATCAACTTTATAATATAGTACAACTGTTTTACAAGATTAAATGGCCAGCCCGCCATCGATTAGGAAGTCGGATCCGGTAATAAAAAGCGCTTGGTCACCCCAAAAGGTAACAAATAAGGCTGGAAACCTCGGCAGGCTTGCCAAAGCGCTGCAATGGGATGCTGTTTATCATCTGGGTTTCCAATTTTTCATCCATGCCGAGCTTATCCATAATTTCTGTCGCTATAGGCCCAGGACCGACGGCATTCACCCTGATTTTTCTCGTAGATAGCTCAAGTGCCGCTATCTTCACAACAGCATTAACTGCCGCCTTGCTTGCCGCATAAACAGAGGCACTTGCCGGGGAAATGCGTGCCGATGTAGAAGACAGGAAAACTACAGATGCACTATCATTGAGAAAGGGGATAAACTTTCTAAAGGTAAAAAAAGCACCTTTAAAATTAATGCCCATAACTTCATCAAACAGCTCTTCAGATGTTGACTCAATGGAAGCTGTCTTGGTTATTCCTGCATTTATGAGCAACATGTCAATCTTGCCAAATTTTTCATGGACTGATGTATCCAGATTGCTAATGTCCCTTGTACTAGATTGGTCGGCGATCATCCAGGTGATACCCAATTCTGATGCAGCTTTTTCAACAGCATCTTTTCTTCGGCCCGTTATGATAACCTGAGCACCCATTTCTTTGAGCTGTTGGGCCGTGGCTTTGCCTATTCCGCTGTTACCGCCGGTAATGACAGCTAGTTTATCTGGTTTTTTCATCTTAAAAAATTAATTAAAGATTAAATGTTACGACTGTCATTTTTTCACTCAGGTCCCACAGCCTTTTAGCATTCGCCTCATCCAGCGAGTAGGCTTCAACACCATATAACTCGACACTTTCCACATCGTTAGCCAGCTGGGCAATATCAGCATCTTCACAGTAAACCCCTCCAATATTATCCAGTAAAATGCTTGTGGCGCACCATAGGGTCGTTGCAGCACCTTGTGGAATTGATTTAAGCTTAGCTGCCACCTCAGGCAGTATATTACCATCCTGATCAAGAAAACCCATTTTTTGAAATACTTCCACTGATGCTTCTCTGCCCAGTTCAGTGCCTGCAATTGAACCCGGATGCACTGAATATGTCCTGATATTGTGTGCTTTGGCGCGATTGTCAAGCTCAAGGGAAAATAGATTGCTTGCTGTTTTTGACTGACCGTAAGCTTGAAGCGTTTCATATTCCCTGTGTAAAAAATTAGGGTCTTCAAAATTAAATGGTGCCATTTGATGCCCCAGGGAGGAGACATTTATAACTCTGGCACCTGCAGCTTTTTTAAGTGCAGGATATAATCTGGCTGTCAGGTGGAACTGTCCAAGGTAATTGGTAGTAAGCTGCGATTCGATTCCGCGGCTGTCCCTGCGAAGGGGTACCCACATAATGCCGGCATTGTTAATAAGCAGATGTAAAGGTCTTTCAGACAAGAGGAATTTTTTGGCAAAATGATCAATAGAAGTTGGATCCATGACATCCATCTCTTCAATTTCGACGTTTGTAATACCTTGTAAATTTTTCTTTGCTTTTTCAATATCTCTTGCAGGTATTACAACTGTAGCTCCTGCAGCTGCAAGCGCCTTAGTGGTTTCCAGTCCAATTCCTGTATTTCCTCCCGTTACGATTGCGATTTTTCCGGTAAGATCAATTCCTTTCATAACCTGATCTGAAGTAGATGCTGCGTTAAATCCCGAATTTGCAGGTTTTTGGAGCGCTCCTTGATAATTGTTTGTTTTCATCTTATTTATTGTTTAAATGTTACAAGACAAAATTATCAGGATTCGGGACAGTCGGCTTTGTTTACAAAGTCAAATTATTTTGTTTATAATGTCACATTAAAAGCGCAGTACGCTATGTTATATCAGACACTATGCTTTTGAGTGACTAAAAAACCGCCTTGCATGAAATACAAGACGGCTGTCCATAAAAACATAATCTTCCATTTTATGCTTCTATCTGTTTTATTAAGCAATAAGTATTTCAGAGTAGGATGCAATGAAATACTTATTGCTTAGATCCTCGCAATTAATGGTGTAAACTTATATACCCAGCGCTGAATGGTAGCATGATCAACTTGAACTCCACGCATTTTCATGATATCTTCAATATCTCTATAACTAAAAGTATACCTAAGTTTGAAATATACTGCCTGCAGAATAATAGACTTTGGATAGCAATGACCTTTCGTATTCATTTTTAGATGGGTTTAAAATTCTAAAGATAAAAGTTATTCCCAGATGCGACAGAACCATATTGAATGCTTTTAAAATTATTACTTTATTACAGACTAAATAGTTACAAGATTTTTAATTACCTTCGTAAAGGTCCTAAAACTCGTAAAATGCTAGCCAGGTTTCGTTCAGCATATTTGCGATAGTTAGAGTTATTTGCTCCGAAGAAAGTTTTCTGGTTATAGAAGTGTAATTCTCCAAATGAACATTTTTTGTACTGAGAACCTTGTCAATTACAAATCTGCAACACTTAAATGATTTTAACATATAAACAAACACAAAATGAAATCAATTTTATCTTTATGTTTAATCATCATATCAATACATCTGCAAGCTCAGATTGGTATTCACAATACTAACCCACAAGCAACACTTGATGTCACTGGTCAACCAACAACATCAACAATAATGGACGGCATTATTCCACCAAGAATTACAGGTAATCAATTACAAGCCAAAACTTATACTTCTGCTCAAAATGGAGCAATAGTCTATGTAACACAAATAGCTAGTGTTCCATCTGGACAAGTGCTAAATCTAACAAGTGAAGGATTATATGTTTTTAATTCTACATTAAATCAATGGCTGGCAGTAGCAGGCAACACAAATTCTTCGGGTGTAAATGTATATTCTAATACGAACAATCCAAACAGTGCTACAATTTTTGATGATGTATTACCTGTGGTTGCTAACGATGCTTCTTTACAAAATAATTCTAAAAATACATATTATGGGCTGGATGCTTCTATTTGGATTTGGGATGGAACAAATTATATTTCTTATAGTCAAAACTTCAATCTAGCCGTAGGGCAAAGGGTAAGTGTATATAAAACTATGGCAGCTAACGCAGCTAATGGAACAATCTTGCCTTCTACCGGTTTAATTGCATTAGATGGATTAGTTAGAGTTGGCTTAAATAGAGTTGATGCAACTTTCTATAAACCATACCTTGAAAATATAAGTTCTAGTGCTATAACCATAACTTTTGCAAGTGGATTTAGAGGTTCGACTGCGGAAAATAATCAAGCAGTTAATGTATTAATAGCTGCTGGAGCCAATCAAGGTATTGATGGAAATAATATTACATATTGGTCCACAACTGCAACAGAAATATTAACGGCAGATGTTATATTGCCAAATGGCAAATGGTATGAAATTCATTGGATGGCTTATCAAACAGGTGATAACACTACAGGTAAAAAAAATGTTTTTATGTCAGCTTATAGAAAGTTTTAGAAAAATCTTATAACATTTCAGAACAGTCACATCATAATTTGTTACGATTAAATGTAAATTTTAGGACTTAACAGCCATTCAGTTGTCCTGAAAAAGGTTGACTGGTTAGTAATAATTTTTAAAAAAAATCTTATCTGAGACGACCCTATTATTTGTGTGCATTCCATTTTAAATATCCTCTTGTATTAGTGACTAGAAATATAGAGTTTCCTACGCATAATCGTGGCGCATGGAGTTTTATAAAAATAGAAATTCAGCAAAATCAAGGTCTAACAAGTTTAGGTTCGAAACTTTTAGAATATTGAACCTCTTGAAACCGAAAACAAAATGATAATATTCCCAGAAAAACAGTTAAAGAATAGATAATGAGTAAATTCTTTCCAATAGAAAACATCTTTTATAGAACTAAACATTCAAAAGAACAGACAATTCAAAAATTATCTGAAAATATTGAAGCAGAAAAATCATTTGGCTTTGGTGTTAATAGTTACAATTATTCCAAACCATACATTGGACGAGTAATCGGCAGCAACTTTGAAATAAAAAGAGCAATTAGTTATAGAAATTCTTTTCTACCACAAATCAAAGCCGAAGTGTATTCTGAACTTGACGGAACAAAAATCAAAGTGAATATGAAACCTCACGTTTTTGTATTACTATTTATGACAATTTGGTTTGGAGGAGTTTTTATTGGTTGTTTAGCGACAATTTTCGCTCTCTTCACACAAGAATTTACACCATTTTTTTTAATACCTTTTGGAATGTTACTTTTTGGAATTGCTTTACTTTACGGAGCATTTAAAACAGAAAGTTCGACAAGTAAAAAGGATTTGATAAGAATATTAGAAGCTGAAATCCAACAATAAAAAAAACTACAGCTAACACCTACTACAACAGATTTGGGCAATTGGCTTAATGGAAAGTTGGTTTTGTATTTGGGATGATTTACTTCGTCTATTCGCTAAGGCTCGGGTGCTTCGCCTGTTCCTAGCGCTCGGGTGGCAAATCCGAAAATAGAGCTTAATTTAGTCTCAAACTGCTTGTAGCGCGGGGACGTTAGCAAAAATTTACCAAATGAACGTATCAGAAATTATTGGACTTAAAATTACGGAAATTCGATATAACTACATTTATCAGAATGGATATGATATGCAAGAGTTTTTTGCTTATCTAAAATTGTCTAATGGGTCAATAATAGAAATTCCACAAATTTTTGATTCTGAAATTGATAAAGATGAGGAATTAAGTAAAATTTTCTCAAAAGCTAAAAAACCAAATAGCAAATGTAAAACTGAAATTGAAAATCAAAAGATAATTGATATACATTTTTGGCTTGAGGAGGAAGAATCCCATATGGAATTTAAGGCATACTTAGAATTAGAAAACGGGAACTTCGTTACAGAAATGAATTATGGACCAATAGGCTTAACAACTGTTGATTTAGAAATTCTTACTAAGGCTGATTTTGAAAAATTTAAAACAGAACTAGATGAAGGTTTAAAAATCAAATCCTATTTGATAGAATTAAAAAACGTTTGCTAATAGTCGTTTGGCGAGATTGGGGTTTTAGATTGAATTTAAAGATGGTCTTAGTGTTTGGAAAATTCTGTTTAACCGAAAAAATATCAACTCTTTATACCCACAAGCACCGGAACGTTATCACATTTAAAAACATTAAAATGTAATGAATGAACTTTATCCTGAATTAATAGATTACATTTTTCAACACTGTTGGCGCTATTATTCTGAAACGGAAAAAAAAGCTATAAACCATCATATTGGAACTTTGAAGTTTGATAATCGAACTTATTTGCACCCAAAATTGACTGAAGTTAGAGACCGACATATAACATCGGACAAAAATGCTCTGAATTTATTAATAAATGGCTATTCGGATTTTATTAAAAATACAGCCACTCGAATTTTTAAAGAGCATAAAAATGAATTGGATTTGAATTTATGTCCAAAATGTGGAAAGATAGCTCGTACACCAAAGGCAAAACAATGTAGATTTTGTTCACACAATTGGCATAAATAATAAAAGTTTGCTAACAGGTAGTACAACTGATTTTGGGCAATTGGTTTAATGGAAAAGGTCTTGTTTTGTCCCAAACTCGCTGTAATACCAGAACGTTGTGCAATACAACCTTAGCCCCGATAGAAGTGGAAATCCTTTTGTGTCGGAGCTAGGCACAAAAGATTGGAACGTATAACGGGAAGAGCTCCAAAAAAAATAATATTAAAACTAAAAAATAATATTATATACAATTGAGCATGATGATCCCTTCAAATTAGATTCTGGCAGTAATTCTTCATACTGGATTAATCCAACCTAAAACTAAATCAGCTGATTTTTAACTACAGTAAAAACAGCAGCACGACAAGTAAAATAACTGATTCACAGCTATTGCTGCACAGCTAAGAGATTTAGTATATTATTGTTATATTCGCTAAAAAGCTTATCAATTGCCCAAAACCAGCTTAAAAAAGTCGTATTGGTGCCATTTTATGGCTGGTATAAATTATTATAGCCAATTTTAAGAGACGAAAAAAAACAATATAATATGTGGAGCGACAGATATAATTACTTAAACATTCAATGTGACGAGAACTTTTGTCAGAAACTTGACAAATCAGTTGTGGCTCAGTGTCTATTAGAAACAGAATTCTTTAAGCAGACAAATCACCAATCGTTTACAAACACTGACAAATTCCCTTGGGTTGACATCGTATTGGTAGAAACTTATAATGGAAATTATTCGTCTTCTGCCAACGTAAATCAATTCGTAACTTTGGTTGCAATTGTTTGCTCAAAAGGACAAAATATAGACCAACAAATATATATTGACACATTTAAGCAAATTGCTAATAAACTGAATTGGAAACTATATTTGGAAGAAGACGATTATGGAAATGAAAACATTGAACTATAAAAAACTAGCTATAACAGCTAGAACGGAGTCGGGCATTTCGCTTAATGGAAAGTTACTTTTGTATTTAGAAATGATTTACTTCGTCTACTCGCTAAGGCTCGGCTGCTCCGCCTATTGGCTACCCCGAGGGTGGTAAATCCTAATAATGGGCTTAATTAGCCTCAAACCCGCTCTACTATCAGAACGTTGGCAGATATTTTACCGCAGAATCAAAAATAACGCTATGAAAAAAATTATTATAATTGCATTATTATGTATAAGTCAGTATTCAAATGCACAATTTGAAGGTAATTGGTATACTTTTAGAATCCAAGACATATCGTTAAATACCATAACTAAAGACAAATTGATAACCGGGAGAATTGGTAATTACAATTCTTCAAAAGAATACATTGCCAGAGTTGATACTTTGAATATCAAAAAGCGCATTGTAAAAAATGACTCCATCTTATACATAATAACAAATCCGGGGACTGGTAATTCGAAAAAAAATGAAATATATAAATTTATTTACCCATAAAAACTCTAATACTCTTTCGACATTTTTTTTTAACACTCTGAAGAAATTTCAGGAATTACAATCCAATACAGAAAATTTGGAAATTAAAGATATTGAGAAATTTATAAGAGACGATAATTCCAATATCAGTTATTTAACTTACTATCGAAAAGAAACAATAGATACTTATATATCTTATCCTAAACTAATTGAACAACCAACTGATAAAATTATAAAATTATACGAGAATCTTAGTTTGGTTTATATAGCATTACATTCAAAAACTCAGGAAGAAATGTTTCCCTATTTTCTTCTAAAAGGAATGTCGAAAAGCGTTATTCAGGTTCCTGCATATTTAGAATTAAAAATCAATCCATTGGTAAGCGCAGAGAATTACGACGAAATTCTAATTCGTGATAAATTTATAAATAATAAAAGCGTGATTGATGTCATAGAGAAGTTTCAAAACTCGATGAGATAAAAAAATGCGCCAACAGCTGCTGCAACGGATTTGGGTAATTGGCTTAATGGAAAGTTGGTTTTGTATTTAGGATAATTTACTTCGTCTATTCGCTAAAACTCGGGTGCTTGGCCTGTTCGACATCTCAGGTTAAAAATCCAATAATAGAGCTTAATTTAGTTACAAACCGCTGTATTACCAGAACGTTGTGCGATACTACCCTAGCCCCGATAGCAGTAAAAATCCTTTTGTGCCGGTGTTCGGCACAAAAGATTGGAACGTATAGCGGGAAAAAGCTCCAAAAAAAATAATATTAAACCTAAAAAAATATTAAATACAATTGACAATTCCGCTAACAATTCCTAATACTCGATAATCTAAGTTTTTCAGAATTCTGCCACCTTTAGATCAAAAAATAAAAAACTTTTATTTCTCCACAGCAAAACAAAGATAGTATTCCTGGAAAAAGAAGCGTGCATCTTCGGGCATGAATTCCAAAAGTTGGCACCTGAACCAACAATGTATTGTAAAGGACACGGGCTAAAAATATTTAGTGACAGCTATTGCCGCACAGCTAAAAAGATTTGGTATTTATTCTTATATTCGCTTAAAAATCTTACTAATGGCACAAAGCCAACTACTGAAAGCCATATTGATGCCATTTTATGGCTTATATAAATTAGCTGGCAACAATTTTTGAGAAAACCCGAGAAATAAGAACCTCTAACAAAAAAATTATGGGACAAATTGAATAGAAGTAATGTTTTATTTAAAAAGAAAATTAAACGAGCCGAATTAATAAATTGGGCAGAAAGTAATGTCGCAGATTTTAATAATGATTCATCAATTGAATCTATTAAATATTTTTTATATGATTTTAAAGAGGACTTAATCAAGCACTTCAATAGTTTAATGATATTTAAAGTTGAATCTGTAAATATTGAGGAAATCAATTTGGATTATGTAAATATAATTTTTGAGATTGAAGCATCTTATCCTTCATTTCACAAACCAGCAGAAAAAAAAATTTTTATGATTTTGGTTGATGGTGCGGAATTATATGATGTAAATTATTCTGGATTCGAAATAGATTTTAAACCTTGCTAATTTTATAAAAAACGGTTCTGTCGCATCTGTCAGAATCAAATACAAGAATTTAAGTAATTTAAAATTTAGGCCGCCAATTTACAGAATGATTTGAACATAGTTATCTCTGGTCTACTAACCATCTGATTCTTCCTCAGCATATGCACAACTTCAATTCCGCTCAAGGTTCGTCTGGCCGATTCAAAACTTTTAAAACCTAATCCGTTTTGTATGCGCCACTTAATAAAACGATGGTCCTGTTCTACAATATTGTTGCCATATTTACACTGTCGGATTTTAATCTTTGAGAACAAACGCTTGTTATAGACTTTGATAGCGGCAGTATTAGAACCACTTTTATCAATATTTATTACTCTTGGTTTGTAGTTATTACTAATTGCTTTAATTAGAAATGACTGAGCACTCATTCTCTGTCTTTTTCTGGTCAAAAGAAAGTCTACTGTATTGCCTAATTTATCTACCGCTCAATATAAATAACACCAAATACCTTTTACTTTGATATAGGTTTCATCCAATCTCCAACTCGCCCCCACTCTGCCTTTTCTCTTCTTCATCTCAGCCTCAAGCAAAGGTGTAAACTTATAAACCCAGCGCTGAATCGTGGCATGATCAACAGAAACTCCTCGCATTTTCATGATCTCTTCAACATCCCGATAGCTTAATGTAAACCTAAGCTTAAAATATACGGCCTGCAGTATAATAGACTTCCGATAGCAATGACCTTTAGTATTCATGAGTTTAAGAATTTAAAAAGGTAAAGATAAAACTTAGCTTTAGATGCGACAGAACCTGAATACTTCTTCTAAAGGAGCTTCTTTAAAAAGCAATTCTAAAATTCGGTTTTTTAAAAATCCATAAGACAAATTTGTGTTTATTTTATAATCTAATTTTGTGTTTTGATTCTTAACCTTTAATTCTTCTTCTAAATCGTCTAAAATAATTAACTGCATCTTATTCCAAGATTATGCTTACTCATACATTAGAAAATCGTACTCATTACATTTTTTGCATTATAAAAGCCTATTAGTTGGTATTTTTAATAAAGAAATTAAAAACTAGGTAGAAAACTCTAAAATTCTAATCACATGAAAAGCAAAAAAAACTTTACCGGCGCCATCGGTGCGTGGCTGACTAATGAGCTACATCCAGCAAACGCGACCTACAGCTCACCCAACAGCAATTTTAGTTCTATTAAGCTCAACGGGATATACAGCACCCTTGATTACCTGAGCATCGGCTGGTTTGGAGTGGATATGAGTAACCCTAGCAGTCCCACCCTGCAAACCAGTAACACATATCTTGCACAACAGGTTTTAGATGCCCGTGCACAAAACCCGGACATCACCATATTTGCTTTACTGGCCTATACCCAAGAAATCACCAACGATCTCCAAACGATCATCAACAACCCCGCCCTGCTGACCACTTTTGCGACCAATGTTGCCAACTTTCTGGCTAACAATGACCTCAATGGTTTCGACATTGATTGGGAACAGCCCACGAGCCAACTCTCCCATAAGCAATGTGGCCAATGGCTCAACGCATTGGGTAAGGCTTTCGGGGATACCTATTATCTGGCCATTTCGGCGAGTTCTAACCAGTCCGGTAATGTCAACAACCTGAATGCGGATGCTGTGAATGCCAATGTGGATGTGTTCAATTTGCAAAGTTACTGGGTTAGCGATCCTAGCGTATTTATTGCACACGGCATCAATGCCGATCTATTGGGATTCGGTGCTTATTTAGAAAGTGGCGTCACTGCGCTTTATGCTTCTCAGCAATACGCTGCTGGGATTCAGTACCAGAGTAAGCAATACCCCTACCAAACTATGATGAGTTGGCGGCTTGATTCTTCCAACTGGCCTTTCGAGCAAAGTCAGCAACTATTGATGCGGCCATACCTGACCGGCCAACCGGATGTGGTTGTGTTCGACGATGGAGCCATCTTGAATGCGCAAACTACTCCTACTCTTATCCAAAGTATCGTTATCCGTAGCGGAGATGTTGTGGATGCCATCCAATGTACCAATGCCAGCAGCGACGGCTCGTATGTGGTACAACTATTACAACACGGTGGTGATGGCGGCAATGGGAATAATCCGATCAATCTCACAAATGGCCTCACCGCTTTCAGTTACGTAACAGGCTACTGGTACGGACAAAATGTGGTAGTTCAAATCACCATCAACGGCACAAGTTATCCCGCCACCATTAATCCCAATGTAGTTGATACACAAAATTTTCAGGTGACTGCTCCGGCGGGTAGAACTATTATTGCATTCAGTGGACAAACCTGTTATGTGAATTTGGCAGGCGGAGGTTTCAGTTGGGTGTTATCGCAGATCAACGGAGTATTCGGTTAGTGATTTTTTTATTCCCTCTGGTGCTCGTATGCAACGAGTGCCTACATAATATTTAAAAGATAATTGTAGCGTTTGTAATGCGGGCTAATAAAAAAAGGTTCTTAATACGTTTTATTAAGTAGTAAGTATCTAAAAAGCCACATTGCAAACGCTTTGATTTAGTTTATACAAGTAAAAGGGTACTCGTTCAAAACAATCAACAGATTGAGTTTTTACAGGAAGTTATTTTTGTAGTTTAAATCAGCTATATTTACGTTCAAAATAATAAAAAATGGAGGTTTTGAGACAAACTGACGTTAGCGAGCATAATGACAAAAATCGTGTAAAAAACGAATGAAAAAAAATAATAAAGCAACTTTTTTGGGTTCTGTCGCATCTGTCAGAATCAAATATAACACTTTAAGTAATTTAAAAGTTAGGCCGCCAATTTACAGAATGATTTAAACATAGTTATCCCTGGTGCAATCATCTGATTCTTTCTCAGCATATGCAAAACTTCAATTCCGCTCAATGTTCGTCTTGCTGATTCAAAGCTTTTAAAGCCTAACCCGTTTTGTATCCTCCATTTTAAAAACGATGATCCTGTTCTGTCATTAACTGCTCTGAAAATAATACATCCTGTATGCATTTTATAATACATTCAGATTATCGAAGTTGGAACTTGTCGGAAGCAATATAGATAAACGATTTTTGATGTAATTACAACTTTCAATCAATGAATTAAACCACAATAGCTAGCTAACTTTGTAAATCTATTAAATTATGTTCTTCAAATTAAAATCTGCTCAGTCTTTCGGTTAATAGCCGAATATACTTTTCTTTCATTTCCGATGATAAAAAAGAAATTTCGATTAATTCATTCCATTTTTGAGTGCTGTCAAACATTTTTCTTATTGTAAGATCAATTACTTTATCACTTAACTGTAATCGTTCTTTTCCAAAATATTCTATCAGATCACCGGATTTAAAATTACTTTTTTTTCCTTTTAAAGTAAGAGCCATTTCTTCCTGAGGATTTTTAATAGCGATAGATGAATTTAATAAGTCATATCCGGGAGTCAATCTAACCTGTCCAGATTTTGTCATTAGTGAAAAATTTTTCAAATGCATATCTTCATTTCCGGTTATAAAACAAAAAATAATTCTTTTGAAAAACTCAGCTTTTTCAACTGATGGAAAAGTGCAGTATTCGTCGATAACCTTTACAACTTTTTCCATTGTAAAATTGTATTTGGTATCTCTTGAACTTCCTGTCAGCTGGGCAAAATCCTCGGTAGCGTATTTTCTGTTTTTGCCATAGCGGTCAAATCTTTTTATAAAATATGATTTTGAGTTATCTTTTCCATACACCAGTCCATGCAGCGGTACGCTTATTCCAAAAAATTTGGCCATCCGCATAGTCAAATCTTCATTTTCAGGCAATTCAGGAAAAATGTCACTCTGAGGTTTTATAATGAAATTTCCGTGCTGATTTACAATCTCAAACTGCTGGTTTCTGGCAGACAGTATCGCGCTTAATTTTGGCTGTACACCCTGAATTGATAACTTAGTTGCCCGTTGTGCTGCTTCCTGTCTCAATTCTGATGCAGAGAATGGAAGGCTTTCAAGGGTTTTTAAATAAGGTGAAAGCATTCGCAAACCTGCTTCACTGTATAAATTTTCACCGCATGGTTCATATGTAATTAGACATCTATTCATTATCAATTGCTTTTACAGTTACAGCTCCTACTAGATCACCCCCGATTGCAATAAGCTGTGATAAATAATCTTTTTTATCAATCTTACTTATCTTTAAAAGTCCCTCGAGCATAATTCCTTCAGGAAGAAGTCCTTCGAAAAAAGGGGGGAAATCGTTAAATGAATATGTTCTATGACTTACAGGCATAGTTAATGAAACAGGTGCTAAGGCATAATCATTATCATATGTAAATTGATATTTTCCATAATCATCTTCGGAAAGAATTCCCGCTCTAATATCATGAACGTAAACAATGGCACTTCTCATAATTTATTTTTTAGAGGACTTATTAATCTAATATCTATATTTAAAACTTTTATGACAGCCTTTAAGTTATCCCATCTTATCGACTCTTTATTTTTCTCTATATCGAAAACCGTAGTTTTTCCAATACCTGCAAGGTCTGCAAGCTGCAACTGTGTTAGTCCAGCTTCTTTACGATGCATTTTAATAAATGCACCTAAATTAAAATCTTCCATTTTTACCGTTTTAACAGTAAATATACACATATTAGTTCATAAACCAAAAAAATGAAATGAATTAAGTGCTGTTTTACTGCTTTAGCGGTAAAATTCAAGTACCAATATTCTTACTAAGAATTTCCTCAATCTTTACACTGTCGTATAGAAATATATCTCCCAATTTGGTATATGGAAGCACTCCCGTCTGCCTATATTTTATAATAGTATTATTAGACAGCCCAAATATCTTTTTTAAATCTTCATTTCTGTAATAAGCAGGTCTCAAGGTTTTCCCTTTACTGATTTTTGAATCGATCATTTCCAATTTTAGTATTAAAGGATCTATAATATTTTTAATCTCCATTATAAAAGCCTGTCTCTTTTCTTTCTTTGTCATAATTGAATTGTCTGTTAATGTTATAAATTTTCTCTTCCTCAGCTTACCAGTTCTCAAGTTTTCTTTTCCGCTCCATCAATATTCCAATCAAGTCATCTAAAAATTTTATCTGTTTCTCTTTATAAGTATAACCTTTACACTCGGAAAACTGTCTGCTTATTCTAGTTATTTTTTTCTGAACTCCTTCATTATCTCTATATGTAAAATTTCCACTTATAAATTCCTGAAAACTGATCCGATTTTTTTTTACATCAGCTGAATCAAAAAATAACAGACCTTCATCCATCAAGATATAGAAAAGAATTGCAAGTTCACTTTTACTGTAAGAGCTTTTGCATCTTTCAGACGATGATAGATTATTTTGAGATTCATTTAAAATCATTAAGTTTTCAATCTTTTTTACCCTCATATCGAGTTTAAAAAAATTATCTAAAATATCATAGGTCTTGGATTTCGTCATTTAAATAAGTTGTTATTTCTGATTTTTTTTTTCAGCAGAAGTTTCTGTCGGACAATCACCAACAATGCTTGTATGTTATTAAAGCTGTAAAACCAATCTGATTATAAACAATGCTAAAATAATTGTCGAAAATGGGATTATCTGTGCCATTTGTCACATTCCAATCTTTTATTTATTTATTTAACATTTAAGTATTTACACTACAATTAACTAGCACTAAGCCCCAGCAGACATGATGAATTTGAATATAATATGTATTTTAACAAGATCATGTATAAGAGTAAAAATCTCCGAATTTTCCAGTATTAATAATTTTTACTGTTAAAGCAGTAAAAATGTATTTTAAAAACTTCAAAGTATCAAAAAGGAATATCAAATAGCTTTTTTACCGCTAAAGCAGTAAATATTACAATACTTGATTATAATGAGTTCAGGAAAATTCTATGTCAGAATGAGAAATAATTACGGATTCAAAAAACGCTTCAATATAATGGATCGATGTTCGTCATTTCAATCAAAAACACCTAATATGTATGAAATAACAAACATTAGCAACAATATTAATATTAAAATTTATAAATCAATAATGGAAAAAATATCGGAGTAAAACTACAGCTTCTGATATCTTTTAAAAAAAATCACAAGATTTAGATACAATAGTAAAATAAATTAAATGCAATAAATTTGAAATTGTTAAACATTGTTCATTAAATCTCACTGTTCATTTAAAATGGACAAGCTAAAAAAATGAACAATTTATCTGGAGTGGACACCTTTTTTGCCACAAAAAGTTAAGGCAGTTTTTAAAGATATTTCACTGGACTAAGTTTTGTGGCAAAATCGTGGCATTTCACATTTTTTAAAATCAAAAATTCAGCGAAATCAAACCCTAGGAAGTTTAGGTTCTAATCTGCAGCTGAACATTTATTTTAGGTAATAATACTTACTTATATTGATAAACTAAAAAACAACACCATAGAGGGATTTATTAATATTTTCAAATTCTTCGATGGTTTTATAGCCTAAAGATGAATGTCTTCTTTTTTTATTATACCAATTTTCAATGTATTCGTATACTTCGGTTCTCATCTGTTTTCTCGGCAAAAGTTTATTCCCATTAATTAATTCTTTTTTAAAAGAGCCGAAAAAACTTTCGGAAACGGAATTGTCGTAATGATCTTGTCTACGATTCATACTTCGCCTCATAAATTTATAAGAGTCTAATTTATCAGTGAAAATTTTATTAGCATATTGAGAGCCTCTATCAGAATGGAAAATTAATTCTTTAGTGATTTTCCTGTTTTTAACGGCCATTTCCCATGCAGGCAAAGTAGTTGCTTTAGTGCTCATTGTGTCGCTTAAATTCCATCCAATAATTTTCCTATCAAATAAATCCATTATAATTGTAAGATACAAAAAGCCTCTCATAGTTTGTATATATGTAATGTCTGACACCCAAGCTTTAGCAGGCTCACTAACTGTAAATTCTCTATTTAAAACATTTTTAGATACATAATGATTATGAATTGAATCAGTTGTCGCCTTAAATTTTCTTTTGGTTTTTCTACGAAGGCCTAATGTTTTCATATAAACATGTATCCGGGAACTTGACATTTTAAATCCTCTCTTTTCAAGTTCTTTAGCAATTTTTTCTGCTCCGTATTTTTGCTTAAATTCATAAAATATAGCTGTAATTTGCTCTTTTAATAAGTTTATTCGAATTTCTGTAGCTGAAAGTTCTCGTTTTTTTCTTAAATAATACGTGGCTCTAGATACTTGTAATACGGCACATATTTTTGTAACCGAAAATTCAGATTTATTGCTTTCTATGAATTTTTTAGTCATTACTTTTCCTTGAGTCACATATTTACTGCCCCTTTTTAAAATTTCCAGTGTAAGTTCTGAATCTTTAACCTTCTTTTCAAGGTTCGCAATGATAGCTTGTTCAGTAGTTAATTTTAAGTGACCACTTCCACAAAAACTTCCTGTTCCAAATTTCTCAAAGTCTTTTCGCCAAGTGTACAAGGAATCTGGAGCTATTCCTAATTCTCTTGCAAAACTTGCAATCTGCTTTTTGCCTCGCTCATAACTTAATTTAACTGCGTTTTCTTTGAAAGTACGATCGTATTTCATCATAGTCAGAAGTTTGATAATTTATAGCAGAATATTTTTAATGGAGATTTTCAAGATATTCAAATATTTTTTCTTCCATTTGGTTTTTGGTTAGAAGCATATTTAAATCGACTAACTCAGATTTAAGGTGAGTAAAAAAGGTTTTAGGAACACTATTGTCTAAATGATTCTCTTGTCGACTCATACTTCGTATAATATACTTATAAGAGTCTAATTTACGGTTAAACATCTTATTTGCATATTGAATTCCTCTATCGGAGTGAAATATCAAACCCGATTTTGTTTCACGATTTTGAACAGCCATGTCCCAGGCTGGTATTGTAGTCTCTTTAACGGTTAATCCATTGCTCAGGCTCCAACCGATAATTTTTCTATCAAATAAATCCATAATAATAGTTAGAATTAAAAGTCCTTTCATCGTTTGAATACGAGTTATCCCAGATACCCAAATTTTAGCAGGTTCTCCAACTGTAAATTGTTGATTTAAAATATTAGGAAAAACAAAAGGATTATAACGTGAAACAGTTTTGATTTTATAATTTCTTCTTACCTTGCTAACGAGACCTAGCTCACTCATATGGTTAGCAACTTGTCGTTGTTGTATCGTAAAGCCTCGACTTTGTAATTCTGCAGCAATTCTTGCACTCCCATATATTTCTTTATATTCAAAGAATATGGAAGTTATTTGTTCTTGTAATAAAATGATTTGGCGTTTGCTTGGCGATATTATCTCACGCTTCCACTTTAAATATGTCCCCTTATTAATACTTAAAACTTCACTCATTTGTGAAAGGGAATACTTGTCTGAATTCTTTTCAATAAAATCAAAAATAATTGTCTTTCCTTGATCAAGATATTTACTACCATTTCTAAAAATCTCAATTTTAAGTTCTGATTCTTTAAGCTTTCTTTTAAGTTCGGAAAATCTTTTAATTTCGGCAGTCTTAAAGTAGCCTCTTCCACAGAAACTTCCTGTTCCAAATTTATCAAGTTCATCTCGCCAATAAGTCATTAGAGAAGGCGATATACCTAGTTCTTTTGCAGCTTTTGACATACCTATCTCATAACTTAATTGGACAGCTTTCAATTTGAAACTTCGGTCGTAAATTTTAAGTTTTTTCATTTATGAAAGTTCAGATTCTTTATCGGTGAATGTAAGCAATTTAATGACCTAGATGTATAAACAGTAATAGAGAACGAAATACGACCTATTTCGTTCTCTTTATTGATCAACTTCCTTTTGATACACTAAGGTACAATAAAAGCATTTTAAGGCTTTTTAAAATATCAAAAACAAAAGAGACGACCTGCAGGTCGTCTCTTTTACCATTCAAAAATTACAAATTTATATTCTCTTTCACGTAGTTAAATCGCTAATATGTAAAAACACCTAATCTGATACACTACCAATTACGCCGAGCACCTACTTTTTAACAAACCGCATCACACCATCGCCCAGTTCCGTCCTCACCCGCATTAAATAGCTTCCATTGGCAAGTGTTGTAACATTCACATCGCCTTGGGGTCCGGGTCTTACATTTTCAAGTACCGACTGCCCTAAAAGATTATACACTGTTACTGACTGAACATTAACTTGTTTGGGAATACTGATGAATACCATATCGCCCGCAGGAACAGGATAAAGCGCCAATTTAATCGTTTCAAATGATATAGTATGCAAAGACGTCTGCACCGTCACGGCCGAAATATTCGTCACAACAGGGAGATTGTAGTCAAAATAAATCGAAGCTATATTCTCTAGCACAGCACCTTCTGTAAGCGAATTCAATGAACGAATTTTAAAAACCAAATAGCCATCATTATTCTCATCAGCAAACCCAAGCTGTATGTTGTTGAACATAAACTCGACCTGATTACCTTGTATCACGCGGGTAGTAAAAGGATGGCTACCGTCTACTGGACTCAAACTAGCGATATCAAATTTAGTGGTATCAATCATATCGGTCACCTTAATGTTTTGCGCCGATGCCGTACCCAAATTCTCGAATCGGATGCGGTAATACATATAATCACCTACATGTTCCGGGCGCACATAGTCACCTCCGAGGCAAATCTTATCATTAGGATCAAACGAATTTACTACCGTTTGCTCCAATGTAGCTTCATTATTTGTCGCAACTTCGTCTTGAGCAATGTTTGCCACTACTGAAAATTTCAATATATCATTGGCATTCAATGGTGGCGTATCGGTAGGGCTGTTTAAGTTTAGTTTTACAATATATTTAACTTCAGATAACGGCAATAAACCCTCAACATTCCATGTCACCGAGCCAAAACCTGCGCTTGCGGCCAAAGGGGTACTTTGGATGTATTCCGCCGTAGCGGCATCGTACGTAAATCGTACAGTACCTGTTGCCGTTTGATTGCCATTGTTCCTAACCAAAACTTTATAATAGGCGTCAAAACCTGGTGTCGCTCGGTTAATTGGCACTATTACAACCGACAAATCATGGTGGCTTCCGACTGCGGTCACACAGAAATTCTGGTTTGCATAATTCGTTGCCGATGGCATATTCAGACTGATACTTGATGGCGAAACGCTGAACCAAGTCGGATTTTCAAGTATAGGTGTGATAACACTTGTGCCATTTTTGAGCATTACGCCATGGTAACCATTGGAACTGGAATAATAAGAACTTTGGGTCGCACCGTTCACCAGTTTGTACTTAAGGTACGGAAATCCGGGATCGGCATCGGTACACCCGTTATTTTGCATGTCAAGTCGGGTATAGCCGTTTACAAGGTAGCTATCAGTACCGAGCAAGCGAATCATGTTGGTCTTATTATTCTGGCCTCCAATATTTCCATAATCACCACAGTGCAAGATCATACCGTCAGGTTGCTGCACGACCCTGCGCACCTCCGAGTATTCTGTAATCCTAACGCTAGTACCAGTCGTCGATGGCGAAAAAGAATAAGTTACTGAACCGTTTGGTAACAGCATAGCAATACCATAAATACTGCTCGCGCTAAAATTACCTCCAATCAGGATATTGCCGTTAGGTCGCACCAAAATGTCATTTACCACAGGTTCTGTGTCATATATTGGAGATGTAAATGTGTTGTCATAACTTCCGTCGGGGTGCAGCCGTGCTAAGCTCTTAGAATTGTTTCCGTCGCATGTATCGAACCTTCCGCCCACCAGTATTTTTCCGTCAGGCTGTAATGCCAATGAAGACGTATAACCATTCCGACCTATAAAACTGGTGCTGATATCAAATGTCGGATCTATTGTGCCGTTGGCATTTAGTTTTTCAATATTGTAGTACGTAACCGCCCCTCCTGGATCTAACATTGAGCCGGCTACAATCAACTTGCCATCTGGCAATACCAATACGGCCCTGCAAGACTGTATTTCGGGATGCTCATCATAAAAAGTGGTATCTAAAGCACCATCGGCGGTCAGGCGAAGCAGTTTTTTAGAAGAGTCATTTCCAACCAGTAGCTTCCCGTCTGGCAACAAGGTCAAACAGTAAATATAAGAAGACGCTGGCAAAGCTGGCGTGTCGAAGGTTGTATCAATACTACCGTCGGTGTTCAGCCGAATCATAGGTTTGATTACACCTGCTACGGTAAATTGGGAGCCCAATATAATTTTGCCATCGGATTGTATCAGTATCAGACATTTATGCGTATTTGCCGTATTATCGGTCAATACCCTAAAAGCAGCATCACTCGAACCGTCTGCATTGAGTCGTTCTATGGTTCGCGTCCATCCCGTATCGTAATCATATTGGGTAGCCGCAATGACAATTTTGCCGTCGGACTGAAGCGCCATATCGTTGACTTGTTTTTCATAATTATTCCAAACCGTGGCAGGAATAAATCCCGGATCGGCACTAGCTGCATTTTGCGCTTGAAATAAAGAAGGAAGCAATAACAGTAAAAGTAATAGTTTTCGCATATTTCAGATTTTGGCCAAAGATAGTAAAGTAATGATAAGAAAGGTATTTAAATTGCAAGTGATGTGGAAGTTTAATATGTAGTTATCGGGTTTTATCATACAAGTTGCTCATAAATTAATCCAACATCAGTCAACTTAAAAACAAATCTTTTTTATAGACATCTTCCAAGTCAAATATAAATTTAGGTCTATTCTGAAATTCTGTAATAATTAGTTTGTTATCCTCTATTATTATGTTTTTAAATAATCTCACAAAACAAACCTCATCGGGAAGTGTTTTTATCAGTACATCATTTAATAACAACTGCTTACTAATAGTATCTGACGCAATTAAAATTAGAATAAAACTAGATGCTGAAAATTTACATATTAATTCAATCTCTAAATTTTGATCTTTAAACTTCTTTTTTTTATGTCTCCATTCATTGATAAAATTTTCTTTTTTTAACTGCTCACTTATACTAAATAATTCTGTGAGATCAATATTCTTAGATTTAGATATATAATGATAACCTGATTGATGAGTTTCAAGTAGTAATCATTTTTTTCAATTTCATTAAGCTTCAAATACAAATCTTTATCGACACTCAATTACTTTGTGATAGATTACAAGTAAAAAACAAAATAAAATTACTTCTAATATATTTTATATATTTGTCTCAACCACTGGGTTAATGTGTTCTTAGAAAATATAATTCTACAAATTGACAAATACACTTTTTTCAATTGAAAATCAATAAAAATTTGTTTGTTGTTGTTTCGTTTTACTTTGTTCAGATCGGTACTTTACTTGTACCTCGACATCTGTTAACCCCAGTTAATACTGGAATACCAATTTCTGCATCGGAAAATAACAATTAATAAACCAGTAAGTAGAACACCCATTAAAAAAAACTCCCATAAAAAAGGGCTGTCCCACCCGAACAGCCCTCCAACTTCTACAATAAATAGTTACAAAGTCGCTTTATGAACCGTTAGTGCGGCTATAAAGCCGTCTACTTCCTCTATCTCATTTTCAATACGCTGTACAGCCAGTCCAGACATACAATAAATTTAGAGAAAGGGATATTTCGCAACTGTTGACATTGCCATAAAGCTCCATCAGAGGCTGACTGTCTTTGTGCGAAGGGCTTTTAGTACATACATGCTGAGAAAGTAAATTGAATTTTCCGGATTAACACAATCAAGTAGAAGCATAATTAAAATTTGACATGGTATTAAAATTGAAAAGCAGTTCAGACCGTTTCTCCCACCGGAGTCCGGGCTAGTCTTTTGGCATTAGAAACTAAAAACGCACTGATGCGCTCCTGCAGAACCCTCTGGGCAAAATGCCGAAAGAGTATGTCCCAGAGTACAGTGGAGATAAAAAAAGTATATTCACATCGGAGCGTAGTCTTATCATTCCCGAAATCGGTAAAGGTGAACTGGTAAATGATACTGTCCAGTCCCGCAAATTTTTTGGAGGTAAATCCAGTGAGAAGTACCGAAAAACTCTCCTGATCCACATAAGTGATCAGTCGCTGTTTGATCGTATTAAAGTCTTCAAAGTAAATAGTGCGCTCGCAGCCTGGAACACTGTAGTCCCTTTCAAATATAGGATGCAGAAAAACAGGAAGATACCAGAGTTTTTCAAAAATCTTCAGCAGATCGTAGGCAAATATGTGCTGAAATACGTCGCGTCGAGGTGCGGCTATGATAATAGAGGAATGTAATTTCCTGGTCTTCATAAATCAGGGTTTAAAAAGTGATACAAAAAAAGCTCCTGTCTCAACAGGAGCTTACTTGGAAGTGGGTTTATTTACATTTGTATTCAATATTCAGCTTTACGGTCTGGTAATGAGGAGTTGTAGTGATAACAACTGAACCAAATGGACCGTTAGACTTTCGTCTTGTAATATTTTTTAAGACTGCTTTTTCAAAAGTTGGAAAACCGTCGGCATCGTATTCATACGAATAATCGATATTGGTTGTGTCGCGTGTCCCGTAACGGTACGCAATAATTTCGATATTTTTCAGCATATTCTTGCTGTTGCTGGCCTCATGCACCTGAAAATACTGGGCAATATGATCCACTGACTGGTACTGCAGTGAAGCACTCTGCGCAATATTGGCCAGAATACGTAGTCCCAATGGTCCGTCGAAAAGAGACTGTACTTTGGTTTCCTTATCTTCATAAGTGTATTTGTAATCTGCATTGTAATATTCCTTGGCGTCGGTATCAAACAAATTCTTGGTAGTCTTTTTGCTCAGATTCCCGTTCGTAAATTCATAGGTATTACTCAGATCCATACCGTTATCATTACCTTCTTTAATAGTGGTAATCTTGCTCATAATGCCATTGGCATCATATTCCGCATTGGTATAATAAATCAGTTTACCTGCAGCATCATATTCTGATTGTTTGCTTACTTTCCCGTTGGTATTATATTCCAGTACATAGTGGCCGTCAGGCTTGTCTTGGGTAGTTTTGTTTACTTTTTCCGGTTTGCCTGCCGCATTGTAGGTAACCGTATAAATCGTTTTAACAGGAGGATCGGACAGCTTTCGGTCGTTGACCATATTGGTCGTAAACTCAATCGCCTGATCTTTGGCATTGTACTTTACATCTATTTTATGAAGACCGTACATAATCTGGCTGGGCTTCTTTTTACAGGCAAGTGCGTCCACGGGATTGTTGGCCACAGGATCTTTTGGAGTAGTGCCTTCTTCCGTTGGGTCAGTTTCCGCCTCAGAAGGCTCGCTGCTGCAGGCTGCAGCTAATAACACACTAACTAAGGCAATAGCCAAAAAACGAAAAGACAATAGGGAGATTTTAAAGGTTGTTTTCATGTAGGTATTTTTTAAGATTCTTTAAAGATAAATTCTGATTTTTTCATTGTAATTTTAAAGGCGATTCAGGTCTTGTAAAAAGGCTGAACAATATGCAGGGCAGCGGAGGCGGTCCCAATGGGATTTTTGCCAGCAAGGGAACTTCAAAAAAAGAAGTCCTCATCAAGAAAAACGGCAGTGTTTTCATTAGTAATAATTTAGGGTTTAACTTTTAATGCATGCAAATCTAATTAGGGACTCAATAAAAAGAGTGGGACATATTTCTCAAAGACTTGACGAATTTTCCCAACCGCATTTTTAAGAACAGAATTTCTATAGTTTTGCACCGAATAATACCAGTTTGTCTATGCAGCTCGAACACCTGTGCCCCAAAACAAAAGGGAAATTGATCTTTACCCACCTCGAAAAGAGGCCTGCTTATTTCAATAAAAATGGTCTCGATAAAGACCTATTGTTAACCATCGCCCTCAATGGGGAACAGGCGCAGGAAATTATCATTAACGGCATAACTCATCAATTTCCCGCCTACAGTATTATTCCATTGGTATCGGCACAGGATTACAATTTTGAAAAACCCGAACAGATCACCGCATGGCAGTACTCTAGGGATTTTTACTGCAACGTTGACAGTTATTTTGAAATCAGCTGTTTTGGTGTGTTGTTTTTTGGTTACCGTGGCAGCCAGTTCCTGCAATTAAATGAAGCCGGCCGTGAAAAATTTTCTGTACTCCGGCAGCTCTTCATAGAGGAATTCCAAACTATCGACACCATTCAGACCGATATGCTTCAGATGCTGCTCAAACGTCTCATTATCCTCACCACCAGACTGGCCAAAGAACAATATCTGGCAGGAAAAATATATGAAGAAGAAAAATTTGACCTCATCCGGCAATTCAATATACTGGTCGATCAGGATTTTAAGACCCAGCACAAGGTCAGCCACTATGCACAGCGACTGCACAAAACGCCGAAAACTCTCACCCGCATTTTTAGCGGTTTCAACTATAGCACCCCCTCACAAATCATACAGGATCGGATTATCATGGAGGCCAAAAGACTTTTTACCTATACCACACTATCGGTTAAAGAAATAGCCTATGAACTCGGCTTTCGTGATGCAGGTCATTTTAGCCGTTTTTTTAAAAAAGCCACCAACCTGAAACCATCTGATTTTCGAAAACAATAACCATAAAAGGCACCGGCCTTATTCTCCATCCCGGAATATTTTTTATAGACCGCTCTATACCCTAAAATGCGCCCAACGGGTGCAAGCGCATTCACCAGAACGTTCTGTAATCCAAGGGGAACATCAGCCAGTACTCTTTTGCTGTCTATATATTTAAGCAGTACCATCTGCTGCAGGAATCCAATTTTTCCCTTTCGGATTTTTCCGTCACAGCTCAGCCCGTGAAGAGTTTCCAACAGGTAATCAAAGTCCAGCGCAGGAGAAATGGTCTGTATATAAACCACTTTTCCTAAGTGGTTGTTATAATGATTGTGTGGGCGGTCACTGGGGAAAAACCACTCTCCACCCGGGTATATGATTATTTTCTCCCGCCTGTCCACGACAGTGAGTTTGCCGGAAATAACCTCAAAGAATTCATCCTGTACCTTATGAATATGAGCAGGCATTCGGATTCCCCTTGATTTTATAGTAACCTTTACCCTAATATAATCACCATTGGTATCGGCAGCCGTTTCTAAAAATTCATATGTATCTCCCGTATGCGGATTTTCAAGTATCTGACCTTTGTGTGGCATAAGCTGTGCTGGATATTAATTAAAAAGTATCATCTGTAAGTTCCTTATTAATCATGGCTCCAGCCACAGTACCCGATGCCACCGCATTGGAAACAGAACGTAACGGATTGGCACTATCACCACAGGCAGAAATACCATACACGGAAGTTTTCTGGAATTCATTCACTTTTATGAGTCCCTGAGAAGTAAGATCACAACCAAGGGCAAAAGGCAGTACGCACTGCTGTACAAAAGGCAGCTTGGCATATAAGACGCTCAGTGGATGGTCGGTTAAATCAGAAAATACAATCTGCTCCAGATTCCCTTCCTGATGTTCAAAATAGGCAATAGGTTTTTCAATTACTTTGATATGATGGAACTGTAATTTTTTCAACTGTACCTCCGTAAGAGTAGCGGGACCATTGGTAAACAAGCTCAGATCCTGCGACCAGTTCGAAAGCATTTTGGCAAATTCAAATCCCGAATCTCCATTGCCCAGAATTCCTGTAGGTTTGTTTTTAACCTCATAGCCATGGCAAAAAGGACAATGGATAATGGATTTACCCCAGCAGGCTGCAAAACCATCCAACTGTGGCATAATATCTTTGACCCCAGTGGCGAAAATGAGTTTCTTAGCCCTAATAACAGCCCCCGAAACCAGACAAACTTCGAAACCTTCATTGATTTTATTGGCCATAATGGCGAGTCCTTCATGAAACCTTACTGTATCGTAAAATAATACCTGCTCCTTGGCAATAGCAGCAATCTCTTTGGGAGTCTTGCCATCCTGGGTCAGGAAGTTATGCGAATGTGGTGTCTGGATATTGCAGGGATGACCACTATCAACAATTAAAACCTTTTTGAGTGCCCTACCCAAAGCCATCCCTGCAGAAAGTCCAGCATAACTCCCTCCTATTATAATCACATCAAAAAATGAGGCATCATCCATAATATCGTATTTTTCTAAAGAAATGAGACCTAAAGGCAGCATCAATGCAGTAAGTCCCAGTCCCGATTGTTTTATAAAAGTTCTTCTCGACGTGCTTTGCATAATAATGTCGGTGAATGATAACGTTTTTAATGCTGGCAAAGTTCATTAAAGAGGAGCTTATAAAAAATGGATATATGGCGTAATGTCTTAACTGTATGGGACAAGTTGTTTTATTTTCTAAAAAATTAGGTTGAGTATGATTTGCAGCTGTTCTTATTTTTCGATGCCTGAATACTTTTTGTATACCGCCCTGTATCCCAGAAGTCGTCCAAGAGGTGCAATTGTATTGAGTAATATTTTTTGAACGCCTAGTGGAATATCGGCCAGGACACTTTTACTGTCGATGTAGCGCAGCAGTACCAACTCCTGCATGAGGCCCGCTTTGCCGTTTGGCATTTTCCCTTCAGAACTGAGTCCCACGATGGTTTCAAGCAAATGCTCAAAGTCCAGCGCCGGAGATACGGTCTGAATGTATACCGCCGGGGTATGATGCTCATTGTAATGATTGTGCGCTTTGCCTTTTGGCAAATCAATGGCTTCCCCTGGTGTCAGTACATATTTTCGGCCTTCTGAGAACACCGTCAGATGCCCGGATAGTACCTCAAATTTTTCATGCTGAAATGTGTGGATATGATTGGGAACCAGAGCCCCTTTGGATTTTAAGGTAATCCTGACCTTTACCTGTTTCCCTGCTGTATCGGCAGCAGTTTCAATGAATTCATACACATCCCCGGTGGCTGGATTCTCCAGCTTTTGACCTTTAATTGGCATACTTTTGTTATTTGAAGATTATTAAATTGGATTTTATTAAAGTGACGTTAAAACACCTCCATCTACCCGGGTTACCGCGCCGTTGGTTGCTGAGGCCAAAGGACTGCAGAGATACGTAACGGTACTGGCAATTTCTGATGGGCTGATAAATCGCTGTAAAAGTGAGGTTGGATTGGTATTTTGTATAATTATTCCCTTCATCTGTTCCTCCGTTAAATCCTGTGCCTTGGCAATCTGAGTAACTGCAGCGGCAACACCATCAGAATAAGTTGGTCCCCCTAAAACAGCATTGATCGTCACCTGCGTATTCTTAGTGAGTTTAGCCAGACCATTGCTAATCGACAATAATGCCGTTTTGGTCATGCCGTAGTGGATCATATTCTCCGGAATATTAACTCCAGATTCACTACTGATAAACACTACCCTGCCCCAGCCTCTGGCAATCATTTTAGGAAACAATCTCCTGGAAAGCCTGATACTGCTCAGTACATTGACTTCAAAAATAGAAAGCCACTGCTCATCGGTAATCTCGGTAAAATTCCTGAGTTCAAATACCCCTACATTATGGATCAGTATATCCACCTGGGGCAACGAATTGATTAAGGTATCAACCTGTTCGCCGCTCAAAAAATCGGCCACTATTCCCGAGACAGCAGCCTCTGGAAGTTCGGCTTTGAGTTTTTGCAAAGCAGCGGCAAGTTTTTCCTCACTTCTTCCGTTAATGATAACTGTAGCTCCTTCGCGAAGGAGCTGCTGGGCAATGGCAAAACCAATGCCCTGCGTTGAGCCGCTAATAAAAGCGGTCTTTGATTGCAACTGTAAATCCATTCTATATTTATTATTGTATTGATTACTACAAAAATTCTCCAAAAAAAAACAATCCCTACTATCCCTTACTGAAAATGGAATTTCAGACTATTTATTTTGTATTGATTACTACAAAAATTAGTAAAAAAAAGCAGCCTAGCTCAAAATACTAAGCTGCATTTCTATTTGTTCTTTAAGTATTGCACGGTCCGGATACATACGTCTAGTGACATTAAAGCCACTCCAGAACGTAATTAAATAACGTCCCAAAATTGCAGCACTGGTCTGGTTTTTAATCGTTCCGTCCTGCTGTGCTTTGGCAATGACATCCACATACATTTGTTCCACTTCTTTTAAGACTCTTACCGCCTCTTCTTCCAATGCCTGATCTACAAAGGTCATTTCCGTTACAGTATTAACAATCAAACAGCCCTGCAGATGAGTCTGTCTATCTGCATTTGCAAGAGAACGGTAAAAATCTTTGATTACCTCAAGAGGCGATGCACTGGTATCAACTTCAGCTTTAAATTCAGCAAAGGCCTCTCTGCGTTGTTGTATTGCCCTGGAAAACAATTCTTTTTTACCCCCCTTGAACGTATTGTAAAAACTGCCGCTGCCGATCTCCATGGCTTTTAGCAAATCTTCAAGTGAAGTTGCCGTATACCCTTTTTCCCAAAAGACATGCTGTGCCTTTTGCAGCAGTTCCTGTTCCTTAAAAATCGTAGGTCTTCCTCTCATGATATTATTTTTGTAATGATCGATACAAAAATAGAATCTTTCTTTTAAAAACTAAGTTTTTCAATGTTATTTTTTCATAAACTTCATAAGTATTTTGTTCCCAATACTTTAAGTGGCAAAATCCTAAATAATGAAGCCTATAAGATACCTTAAACGGCTATTTTGACCTCTGATTTGGAGGATCTCAGAGAATCGCGGTAAATTTGCGGCGAAACATTGGTACTGTTTCTAAAGTAACGGCTAAAATGATACTCGTCTTTGAATCCCAACCCATAGGCTATCTCTTTTACGGATTTACCTGTCATATACAAATCCCTCTTAGCCTCTAATACAATCCTTTCCGAGATCAGGTTGGTCAGGGTTTTATTAAGATGTGTTTTGGTAATCTTAGACAAGGACTTGGGTGATATTTTTAAAACCTCGGCATATTCACTCGCGCTGTGCTTTTCCCTGAAATGGGCATCGATAGCATCCTTTAAGTTCTGCAGAATAAAAGGATGTTCCTGATCGGACAATGGAATTTCTGCCGCAACGCTTTGCTGCATTTTTATTCTCGACGCATGAATCATAAAAATCTTCAATATCGAAACCAAAATATCATGCTGCGCCAAAGCTGTTTTCTGCACTTCATTAATTAATTGTACAATCAAAACCTCAAACAGCACAGCCTCTGATTCTGTGATGGTAATAAAAGGCGGATCATAAATATTATTGAAAATAAGACCACAGAATGCAATTTCTTTTTGGTGTTTCATCAAACAGAAAAACTCAGGATGAAAATCAATACAAACTCCTTTAATTTCTTCTTCTGCCTCTAAAACAAAAGGCTGAAAAGGAGACAAAAATAAAATACTACCCGCTTTAATTGGGAATTCTGAAAAGTCAACTTTTATATTGGCGCTGCCTTCCTTAAGCCAGATGATAGAAGAATAAGCCTGCTCCTGTAACGTTTTAAAGGCAGCATCGTCCTCGAAATGTCGGATTCTAAAGGCTAAATTTTTATCTGCCGAATTGATAAGCGATAAGGTGGAGTCTATAATCATGATCCTGGCTTTTGATGAATTACAACAAATTTAAACAATTTCTTTAAAATAGTTTCTGATTTTTACTGGTTACGGCCCAGCGTACTATAAGGAGCCGGAATCCATACAAATCCGTCCTGTGCTGTGCGGATTCTGCCAATCCCCGGAAAGGAGATATGATCCGCCGCAATAAGATAACCTTCCTTAGCTGCCAGCTGATAGGCTTTTACCCTTTGGGTAATGGCTTTCTGCTGGTCAAAATCAAAATCGTTGAGCAGCTCCGGCTGGTGCAACTGCACGGCAGCTACATGAATCAGATCACCCCAGAACACTAGTTTATCGCCCTTACTCTGAAGTACAAAGACCGTATGACCTGCTGTATGTCCCACAAATTCTACTGTTTTGATCTGTGGAAGTAAGTCCACATCACCCTGAAATGGTTTTACTTTTCCAGCGTCCAGATACGGTTTCATGGCCATAAAGGCAGGTCTGTTTTGTGTGACACCTCTGGAATCCTCTTTCTTGGCTTCGAGTCTTTTCATCCAAAAATCAATCTCTTTTTGATTGACATGAATAACGGCATTAGGAAATAACATTTTGTTATTTAGCGTTAATCCTCCCGAATGATCCACATGAATGTGTGTAATTAAAATATCGGTAATAGCCTCAGGGCTATAGCCTGCTTCTTTCAAAGAAGCGCTAAGATGACCTCCAAAAGCTCCAAAAAGACTCCCTGCCCCTGTATCCACAAGAATGAGTCTGTCTGGGGTCTTGATCAGATAGGTATTAATAGATACCTCTACAGGATCTTTCAGATAAGCCCGATCCAGCAATAGATTGATACTTCCTGGTTCTTTGGCCGTCAGCAGCTCATTGGCACTCACCGCTACGGTACCGTCGGAAAGTGCGATAACTTCTGTATCGCCTATTGTTATAACCTGATAACCGGATTGTGTGGTTTTGCTTTGTCCGAAATTAAGTCCGAAAGCAAAAAGAAGAACCGTTAAGAATACGTTACTGATGCTTCCGCTGTGATAAAATTTAGATTTCATTTTTTCTTTTTTTTGTATTAATTAAATTTTAGCCTTCAGACCATTGCTGGTGATATCAGGAAAATCAATGGCAACCTGGGAAGCATTGGCAATAAAGTTGGTAAAGATCTCAAAAGCCGTATGGGCTATGATTTCTGTTATTTGCCTGTCGTCAAAACCTTCCTTTTGCAAAGCCTGCAGATGCGCATCAGAGGGCTTTCCTTTGTTTTGCATGAGATTGATTACAAATTCCAGTACAGACTGGGATTTGCTTTTGCATGATTCTCCTTTTCTGGCCAATTCGATGGTCTTCGGGTCTATTTTTAAGATAACGCTCGAGATAAAAGTATGGGAGGTCAGGCAGTAGTCGCATCCATTGACATGGGCAACAGTCAGCGCAATCTGCTCAGACAAGGTAAAGCCGATCGAACTTTCCTTTAATGCTTTGCAGGACAAGAGGTAGCTGTTTAAAACCGCTGGAGAATTTCCCATTACCCGCATCATGTTGGGCACCATTCCTAATTGCTGCTCTACCGTATCAAAAAGATTTTTAATTTCTCCTTCTGCCTTTTGTGGATCCAACGCCTGTATCCTTTTCATTTCACTTTATTTACTCGATTATTATAATACAAAGGTCAGGCAATCCGACCGTGCCCGGAATGGCGATTTTTCTCTTTATGATGGATGTTTTTCCCCAGGTCTTTATTTCAATTCTACAATGAGTTCAACTTCAACAGCCATTTGCATTGGCAGTGAAGCCACTCCGATGGAAGTGCGCGCATGTTTGCCGGAATCACCAAAAACTTCTACCAGCAGATCTGAAAAACCATTGATAACCCTGGACTGCTCGCTAAAAGAACCTGCTGTATTGACATAACCGTTGACTTTGACAATTCGTTTGATTTTATCCAGACTGCCCAAGTATTTTTTAAGCACTGCCAATTGATTGATGGCAGTCAATCTCGATGCCTGATAAGCCTGCTCAGTAGTCAGGTCCTGCCCTGCTTTGCCTGTGATATAAGTGCCATCAGCCCTTAAAGGGCCTTTACCTGAGAGATAAAGAATATTTCCAACCTGAACTACATCCACATAACTTCCAAGTGAATTGGAAATCTCTGGCAATTGAATTCCCAATTGATTAATCTTTTGATCGGCAGTCTGCGCTGCTACGGTAAAGCTTGTGATGCTAAATAATAGTATAAGTATATTTTTCATTTGATTTAAAATAAGAAGGGTTAAAAAATAAGTTGTTGTAACTAAAAAATGCTGTCTTTGAAAAGACAGCATTTTTTTATTGAAGCATTATTATTGAATGAATTTGATTAGTTCGGCATTGAATTTTGGAAGCTCTTCGATAAATAAAGCATGACCGCTTTTTTCAAAAGGAACCAAAATGGAATTCGCGATGGATTTGTGCATTTGCTCAGCAAGTTCATAAGAACAGATTTTGTCCTGTGTCCCATGAAGGATAAGGGTTGGTATTTTGATCTTTTTTAAATCTTCTCTTAGATCAGAATCACGAAGCGTTTTCATAGATTCTCCCATAGCGTAAGGCGAAGCCTGAGCCTGAATGGTGCCTAACCAAGCTCCTAACCCCGGAGAAACACTGGTTTGGTTGGCAGGGAAAATTTTTCCAAAATTTTCAAATAACTGTGGTCTGTTGGTATTGTTTAGTGCAATAAGCCCGTTTACATCTTCTTTTGTCCAAAATCCATAATTAAAGTCTGGTCTTTTGGTCCATACCGGAGCCGCAGCGCCAAACAAAGCCAATTTCGAAACGTGGGCTGCATTGTATTTGGCTACATAATGAATCACCGTGGCCCCTCCCATAGAGAATCCGCCGATAGTGGCATTTTCAATTTTTAATTTGTCCAGAATTACTTTGATGTCATCTGCGTATACGTCATAATTATAAGCCCCGCCTGGTTTGTCTGAAAGACCAAAGCCTCTTAGCGTAATACCGATCACTCTGTAACCTTTTTGAATTAATTCTGCGTATTGGTATTCGTACATCGCATCACTTAGCGGCCATCCATGAATCAATACCACTGGTTTTCCTTCACCTAAATCAGTTACGTGCAGTTTTACATTTTTCTCCACTTCAATAAATTCTTCTCTGCCTAAACCTGCCGGTTTTCTTTGACTTTGAGAAAAAGCAGCTGTTACTACTATTAAGAACACTGCTACACTTGTTACGATTGTTTTTAAACTGGTTTTCATTTTCTTTACGTTTTAATTGTTAATTTTTAAAAATTTGTTTTTCTAATTGGTTTACCATAATGATTGTCAATTCTATAAAGCAAAGATCTTGCAAAGCTCAGCCGGATGAAATGGCTGATTTTCTCTTTATAATGGATAATTTTTTCAAATGACTTTACGCATTCCTTGTTTGTTATTGACAGGACAAAATTGGCTGATCTGTAATCATAAATCAAATTAATAATTTTTACATTTTATAAATAAAATTTATAATAGTAGTAATAAAAAGTAGGTAGATCGACTGAATCCATTTAAATACAATAGGTTAACAAAAAACGACAAGCACATAGAAATTCCCTGAGAATACTTCATAACTATAATAATTCAAATTGAAGCCATAAGATTTAAGATTAAAATTGCATCTTAAAAGTGCACATATCGAAATCAGGTTAAATAAAAAAGGACACCTAAGTAAGTGTCCTTTTTCAATTTATGTAAACCTTTTCTAAAACGGCTTGCTTTAAAATATCCTTCTTTTTCTAATTTCTCTTCTTTTATTAAAATAAATCACAAGAGAGAAATTGTATTTTTTCCTACTGCTCCATTTCCTTTTGTTTCATCAAAGGCTTTTGTGAAATCGCTCCATGGATAGTTGTATCGATATGAATCTTCAAACCGTTTTTGGCCAGTATGCCCAAATTTTGCAGGTATTCTTTGGTTGGTTTTAAAACAAGAATAATTACAAACCTGAAAGGTGATTTAATGATTTTTTGTATTATCATGATCTAGCAATATATCGGTCATATTCTTATAATTATTGAGAAAGCCTTTCGTCACTAAGTAATGTTCAGTTTCTTCATAATTAATTTGTCGTATTCCCTTTTCATCCAATTGATAGATTATAGCGTTTGGATAAGCTAAAAGAATTGGTGAATGTGTAGCAATTATGAATTGAGAGTTATTTTTTACGTGTTCATCTATTGCTGTCAGAAGGGTTAGTTGTCTCATAGGAGACAAGGCAGCTTCGGGCTCATCAAAAATATACAGACCATTTCCTCCTAATCTTTCAGTAACAATTTTCATAAAAGATTCTCCGTGAGAACATTCGTGTAATGAATACCCTGTCCCTTGAAGGTTGTCGGTTTCCTCCATATATGTTGCAAGATTATAGAAGCTTTCAGCGCGAAGAAAGTAATAATCTTTCGGAAGGCTATAACCTTTCGCAATCTTTAAAAAATTAAAAAGACCTGATGCATTTTCATGAGTGCTAAAACGAGCATTTTTACTCCCACCTTCCTGCCCTAGTCCCATACTTAAAGCAATAGCTTCTATCAATGTAGATTTCCCGGAGCCATTTTCTCCTACTATAAAAGTAACATCAGAGTGAAAAGATAGTTTATCTAAATTCTTTATAGAAGGTATTGTAAAAGGATATTCATCATAACTTCTAACAAGTTCTCTTTTCAATGATATTTCTTTTAAATAGGGTCTGTCTGCTAGCACTTATGGATTAGTTTAATTGAATTAAAGTAGAATGCTCAAAAATAAAACATTTTTATACATAACTACTTTAAATTAAAATTCTCTTCTCATTTTTACGAATCAAATAGGAACAATTGATAATCAATATATTTATAAATTTTCAACAAAATTTACAATTTCCTACTATTAGAAATCCGCTGTAATAATTCTTTAAATTTGTAGTTTATAAAGGGACTAAAAATAACTACTGCTGCAATGCCTTACCATGAAGAAATTTGAAATTAAAAAAATGTTGTCAGACAGCTGGATCATATCACACAATGAGTTTCCTAAATTTACATGCGAGTTTGAGAATGGAAAATTTAATATAAGCAGGACGGTAAATGGACTGGACGATCCATTGGGTAATCCTGCAGAGGTCAAACTTCTTCAAAAAATGGAACAGTGGCTGCTGCGTTATCATAAAGATAAAATGATATAATTTACCTTAACTTAATATTATTTTCTTTACGGATACTATCGGTTAGATTTTCTTTAACAATAAAGGCATTAATAAATTTCATTACTTCATTTTTTTATTCAGGAGTTGCGCTGCCCTGGGGAGTGCTTTATCGCTCTTTATCCCTTACCTACTGGTCTTTTTACCGCAATGGGATTTGTAGCCGTTTTTGCAGGAGCAACTAATACGCCCCATGCCTGTATGTTAATGCAATTGAAATTGAAATATTTGGAGCAGAATGCGGGATTTATGCCGCTTTTGCCAGTGTGGTTTATTATCTGTTATGAGGTCATAATAGTATCTATTACAAACAAGTCGCTGGAGAACCTAAAAATTCTTGTTTTGAAAGCTATTCCGAAAAAAAATTAATTAATTAAAAGGATGAATCTAAAAAAAACGCAAAACAGTAATATCTTTATTCCATAAAAAATTAGTATAAAAATCCATCTCTTTAAAGTTTCCTTGATCCTCTTTATAACAATTACGAACCTTGAGTTTAAATTTTAAACTGCATGAAAATTAAATCTAAAATATTCAATACCGATAATTCCAAAACTACCATACTCATCAGACTCATGACAGGAGCCGTATTTCTCTCTGAAGGCATTCAAAAATTTCTATTCCCCGAAACCTTAGGTGCTGGCCGGTTTGCGAAAATTGGATTACCATCTCCTGAGTTTTTAGGAAATTTTACAGGATGCTTTGAAATTATCTGCGGAATTCTGGTCTTACTTGGTCTATATGTAAGGGCTGCCAGTATTCCATTAATCATTATTATGATTTCTGCCATTGCCACAACAAAGACGGAAGTTTTAATAGATAAAGGATTCTGGAAAATGCTTCACGAAAGCAGAACCGACTGGGCCATGCTTTTAGGCAGTATTTTCCTTTTAATAAAAGGAGCAGGCTCATGGGCTCTTGACAAAAGATGGTTTAATAATGAATAACAAAACTCCTTTAAAAGAGATTGCAAAACTTTTTCTCAAACTTGGAGTAATTGGTTTTGGCGGTCCTGCGGCTCATATCGCCATGATGCAGGAAGAAGTAGTTCAAAAAAGAAAATGGCTTACCCAGCAGCACTTTCTAGACTTAATTGGCGCAACGAATTTAATACCCGGCCCAAACAGTACCGAAATGGCAATTCATATCGGACATGAAAAAGCAGGCTGGAAAGGTTTGGTCACTGCGGGGCTTTGTTTTATCCTGCCTGCTGTTTTAATTACCGGATTTTTCGCCTGGCTATATAAAGAATATTGGCAGATTCCAGAAGTTAAACCTTTTATATATGGCATAAAGCCCGCTATTATTGCCATTATATTGTCTGCAATTTTTCCACTGGCAAAAAAATCCATAAAAACAATCCAGCTGGGAATTATCGCAGGTGTAGTTTTGCTGCTTTCACTACTAAATTTCAATGAAATAATTTTGATGTTTGGTGCCGGAATACTGGCAGTGTTACTTTATTATTTCAAACTCGATAAGAATAATAACGTGCATTCTTTTATTCCCTTGACACTTTTTCAAATTTCGGATAATCATTTCATGTCGGCAGTAGACTGGAATTTATTTTTGATTTTCTTAAAAATTGGTGCCATTTTGTATGGAAGTGGTTATGTGCTTTTCGCTTTTCTCCATGCTGAATTAGTTGTAGCTGGACTTTTGTCCAGAACACAATTAATTGATGCGATAGCTGTTGGACAGTTTACCCCCGGTCCGGTTTTTTCAGCAGTAACTTTTATCGGCTATCAAATTAATGGTTTTTCAGGAGCTTTATTTTCAACTATTGCCATTTTCTTACCATCTTTTATTTTTGTTGCATTACTAAATCCACTGGTTAAAAAAATGCGGCATTCTCGATTGTTTTCTACATTTTTAGATGCTGTAAATGTGGCATCCGTAGCCATTATAATTTCCATTTGTTTAGAAATGGGAAGCGAAACTTTCGTTGACTGGCGCACTATTTTAATTGCTTTATTAAGTATTGCCATACTATTTAAATACAAGAAAATCAACTCCGCTTTAATAGTTTTAGCAGGTTCTATAACGGGATATCTGCTAACTTTTGTCTAAATTTTGAAAACTAGAATAACTAGAATAAATGATTTAAACTTTACGACCGAGTAAGGTTCTGGTTTTCTATTAAAATAATAGCCGAAGAGTTTTTTCTTATAGCAATTAAAAATTATAAATTACTAATAATTGATACTCTCACTGACATTAATGTCTGAAAACCTTTAAGATAATTATCTTAAAGGTTTTATTTTTTTTGCAATTTCCATCCTTCCTCTCATGCCCCGGAGCCCCCTAATAATAGAAGTTATGGCACCAATGAGCTATGGTCGATTTTTTCTTAATTCTTGCTTTCTAATTTCTGGATCATTGATTTTGCCGAATCTAAAGTAGAGTCTAATTCTAAAGCTTTTTTGTATGCTTTTAATGCGTTCTTTTTATCTTGATTTGCAAAATACGCTTCACCTAGACTATCCCAGGAATTGGAATCATTTGGAAATAATTTTACATTCTCCTGAAATACGATAATAGCATTATCAACCGATTTATCTTGTAAAAAAACGTAGCCAATTTTGTTTAGTGTAGTATTTTTGTTTCTTTTAAATGTTTTTTCAATAGCATCAACATACGCATACACAAAAGCGTCTTTTTCGTTTGTTTTTATAGTAGGCTGAACACCTTTTCCCTCCCAGTTGCTTTTAGTGACTGGATGAATAGATTGTATGTAAGGTATTGATATTGTAAATTCGTCATTTAAATTAACTCGTTTTGTTCTGTTAGCACCGCCCTTAGTAATTTCGCCTACTACAGTTGCTTTGTCTAAATGCTTTAAAGTATAAGCAAAGGCTTCTGCTGCAGAAAATGTATTCTTGCTGGTTAAAATATAAAGTGGCTTGTTTATACTTCTTTTTCCAATAACATTTTCAAACGAATACAGTTGCGTTTTTGTATTTGTTTTTCGTTCATAAAAATCACTTAACAAAACGGGGGTTTTATCAAAGAAGTAACTCGATAATAACTGCATCATACTAGGAACACCGCCTCCATTTGAACGTAAATCGATAATAATTGCGTTGGTATTGCTTAAAAAATTCATAGTAGCTGATGCAGTTTCTTCTGCATATTTTATATCTACAAACTGGGTTAAATTTAAATAGCCAATATTTCCATCCAGTATTTTTGCTTCTTCAAATCCGTAATTAACTTCTGCCATTTGCAAAGCTGTTCTTTTCTCCATCTCTAGCTGTTTTTCCTCAGAAACAACATGCTTTTCCTGAGCGATACGCTCTGGTTCAAATCGAACTTTTAGATGCAGGTCTTTACTAATGCTTTGTAAATCTTCGGTTATTGTTTTAGAAAATTCATCAGGACTTGTTATTTTATTATACTTATTGGATTTTAAATTTTTATCCAGCTCAGTTATCATTTTTTTTGATAAATCTAAATCGATATAAGATTCTTCAAGATGAGTCTTTACTGCTGATACAACGGCATTTTTCTCTTTAGTATTAAATATACGTTTAGTGTCTTGTGCCACTGTATTTTGCACGATTACAAATAGCATCAAGAGCATTGTTTTAAAATGGGCTTTCATAATGTTTTAGTTTTAAATATTTATAATTTTCAGCAAACATATCCCTAAACTAAAAGTGGGTAAAATATTTATCACAAACTGGTTAATAATAATCACATACAATTGATTTGTGTTCAAATCCGGTTTAAGCCTAAAAAAGCAGCGTTTGTGCTTATTTTAAGTGAATTGGTGCAGATTGTACTGGGAAAAAGTCATTTTTTGTTAATTTTGACTCATGATTGAATTTCTTAAAAAGTACAAAGCCTTTTTGTATGGATTACTACTCCAAAGGATTGCAGTAGATGTACTGCTGTACTTTAATTTTATTTACATTGATGATTCTGGAACAATAGCGAATATGCTAAGTTTTATTTTTAGCTGGTTTCTAATCTCTTTACCCATTCATTATTTTTCGTTTTTAAAAAAGCATAAAACCATTTCTCTAAAGTTGCTTATTCTGCTTTTTGTTTTTTTTGTAATCATTATAAATGATCTGAATTCCAAAATAATTGACAATCCCATAACCTTTATCGGATTAGTTTGCGTTGGATTGTCCTTTTTTGCCATCATAGCTCCTTCTTATTTCAAAAAGTATGCGTTGATTGTAATGGGTTATTATAGCTTGGTTTTGGGTTATTTCTGCTATCTAAGAGTATATATTAACGATATAAATAGATACTTTCAGCAGGAAAAAGAAATAAAAATCATCTTGACAGCACCTTTTTTTGTATTGCTATTAACTTGGTTTTATCAGCAATGGAAATGGATGAAAACAATAGAATCAAAAAAAACAAAAGCAGAATTATCTTTGTTGAAAAGCCAGATCAATCCCCATTTTTTTTTCAATACTTTAAATAATTTATATGGTTTAGTAATAGAAAAATCTGATGATGCACCAAATGTTATTTTAAAATTATCAGACATAATGCGTTATACTATTTATATGGGAAAAGAAGATGTTGTACCATTAAAAGAGGAAATAGAATACTTAACGAACTATATTGAATTGCATAAAATACGATACCAAAAAAGAGTCGATATTGTGTTTAATCATAGTCGTGAAATTAATTATCAAATTGCACCATTACTATTTATTATTCCGTTGGAAAACGCATTTAAGCATGGCGTAGAAAGCATAACCGAAGATGCTTATATTCATATTAATATAAACATTGATAGTGATAGTGATATAATTTATTTTGACATTGAAAACAACTTTGAAGCACGGGAATCCGGGGGAACTGCCGGTATTGGAATACAGAATCTAAAACAGCGCTTAAAATTATTATATCCTGACAAACACAAAATAAAAATAGATGTTAAAGATTCTATTTACAAATTAGAACTTAAAATAGAAATGTTATGATTCGCTATTTAATTGTTGATGATGAACCTATTGCCCATCGCATTATTGAAAATTATTGCGAAAATTTGCCCTATTTAGAAAAGAAAGGAAGCTGTTATAATGCCTTTGAAGCCTTACAATTTTTGAATGAAGATACTGTAGATTTACTGTTTTTGGACATTAACATGCCCAAACTATCAGGTTTCGATTTTTTAAAAACCCTACCCAATCCACCCAAAATAATTGTCACTACAGCCTACAAAGAATTTGCAATAGAAGGGTATGAACTTAATGTTTCTGATTACTTACTAAAGCCCTTTAGCTTTGACCGATTTCTAAAAGCCATTAACAAAACATTTGATAGTGCTCAAAATAAAAAAAGTAGCGCTGCATTGCCACCAAACGAAACAGAACCAAATATAAATAGCTTTTTTTTAAGAGGTGATAAAAAGCACCATCAAATTCATTTTGAAGATTTATTATTTATAGAAGCTTATGGGCATTACACCAAAGTGTATTTAAAGAATGAGATGATTGTTAGTCCTCAAAAAATTTCTGATTTGGAACAGTTGCTTCCAAAAAATAACTTTATAAGAACCCATAAATCTTTTATTGTTGCTAAAAATAAAATCAAACAGATTGAAGGCAACAGAATATTAATTGATGTGTATAAAGTGCCAATTGGAAAAACCTATAAAGAAAATATTTTGATCTTTTTATGATTTCATTTTGCAAGTGATACAGAAAAGTCCGGGCTTTTTGCAAAATTGGAACAGACTATCAAATAAATAGGAAAAGAGTTTTGAAAAAGGATATGCAAATTATATATGGAAAGAATTTTATCAAAATGTATTTCGAAAAGAATAGAAAAAACAAAACTAGAAGAAACATATAATTCAACAATTCATTGGATAATTATTATATAAGGAGATAATACAACTGAGTTTTTTTTCACAGACTGACGTTAGTTAGAATTAAAACAAATTAAGCAATGAGAAATAACATGATTAAAATTACAGTACTGCTATTTGTAATATTTTTAAGTGCCTGTAAAACAAAAAAGTATAAAACAAAGAAAAATAATCCTTTAACAGAAGAGAACCTTTACTATGGAAATAAACCACCAGGATTAACCCCCGAAATTTTTGTTCCTAAAAAGAGCACCTCTCAAGATTGGGTATTATGGAATACAGACTCTTTAGATATGGATGAGTTCTATTTTACACATGAAGGTAACGACCCCTTTGAGCCTCTCGTTGTTGTGTATAGAAATGAAGGTAATTATTACAAGGTTAATAAATATAGCTTTAAACATAATCCTAGCGATAGAAACATCTTATACTCTAGATGGAACTACATAGAGCGTAAAGATTCTGGTTGGTCCAAAATTAAAAGCCTAGGCTCCATGTTTGATAAGGAAGATTTGGGTATTATGGTGATGTCAGTATCTTCTAAAGGCACTCTTGTTTTTGACGATTATAAAAGCAATGACGGAATCCGCATATCAAGAATAATAGACGGTAAGCGTGAAGAACCAAAACTACTCGGTAAGGAGATTAACTCAGGAGAATGGACAGCTCACCCCTTTATAGCACCTGATGAATCCTACTTAATTTGGGATAGCGAGAGACAAAATGGATATGGCAAGTCTGACCTTTATATCAGTTTTCGTCAGCAAGATGGTTCATGGGGTTCAACTATCAATATGGGAAATAAGATAAATTCAGAACTAGTAGAAAATGGTGCAAGATTAACACCTGATGGAAAATATTTGCTCTTTGAAAGGTCAGAAGAAAAAGTAAGGGAAGATGGAAGCAAATATTGGGAGTCAAAAAAATATTGGGTTGATTCTAAAATCATTGAACGGCTAAAACTAGAATAACTATAAAATTTGTAACTAATTGTTGTACCGCTGTACAATCAAGAATTTAATGAAAAGCTAAATTTAAATATTCAAAATGAGACTTAAATAAAAGAACAAAGCCACTGTCTTGAAGTAGCTTTGTTTTTCTTTATATACGCAATAAGAAACCGATATTTCTTTTCTTTACTCAATGCTATTCACATGTTCAAACAAATCTGTTATAACATGTTGTTTCGAATCCGGAGCTACTTCTCGGAAATACTTAATTAAGTCAAAGGTAGTTGCATATCGATTTAGCTTGTTCGGGTTATTGAAAGAATGCCAATCATTCAGAAAATGCTGTAATGCTGTGTTTACATTTTCTTCACCAATTTGTTTCTGCAATTCATACATAGAGAGTACTCCTTTGTTGTAATAGATATGTTCTTCATTTTCAACCAATGCCAGCGGCAGTTCTTTCTTGCTGGACTTTAAGTTAGCTTCTGTATATTCATTCAATTGAAACTTCAAAAATTGCTGAACTTTTTCATCCGGGTATTTTTCTTTAAGCACCATTATGGCAGAATACTGCGCTAGTGTTTCCAAAATCATATTTTGTCCCTGTACGTTTGCAGCTTCCAATTGCAAACCCCACCATTGGTGAGCCACTTCATGGGCAGTAATATAAAATGCCATGTCTACATCTTTTTTATCATCAATGTCCATCACAAAACCGATAGCTTCCGAAAAAGGAATAACACCTGGCAGCGATTGAGCAAATGTGCGATACCTTGGAAACTCGACAATACGGAGATGGTTGTATTGGTAAGGACTGAAATGCTTGCTGTAATAATCCAACGAAATTTTCATAGATTCCATCATACGCTTCAGGTTGTACTCATGTCCTTTGTGGTAATAAATTTCTAAATCAACAGGCCTTTTTGAAATATTGCCCGATGGAATACGGGTGTTTCTCATTACCTCATACCTGCCTGATACAATGGGATAAAAATGGATGATCCGTTGATTGGTTTTGTAATGAAAATAATTGCGCCCGCTTGTATTCCATGTCGCTACTAAATCGCCAGAGGTGAGTGCTGTTTGTGGCACTTCTGTACTGATTACTATATCTAAGGTGATTCCATCCGAATCACTTCCGCTACGTGCATTCACCAATTCTCTTACATCATCCCGCCTGGCTTTTTTCAGTCGTGGAGCCAACCCAAAATCTTTTCGATTGTCCTGATCCTGAAGTTCATATTTTTTCTGATAACCAAAACCCGGCAACACCGCATTGTCAAAGAAAGTGCCATTATATACTACATCTATCTCAGAATTGTCAGTTTCAAAACCCTTCGGTCGTAAGGTTTGTTTAAAATTCATTTTTAGTGTATCACCGGATGCCAGCGGTTGGCTCAATTGGTAAATGGTATAATGATATTTCTTATACCTGCTATTTATTCTTGAGTCACGATCAAAGCTTACATCTGTTAATTCTACGTTTGCTTCTATTAGTTTTTGTACATGAATTTCCTTAATGGATACTTGCGATGTATTGACAACAATATAATAACCTTTTATTTCATAGGCTCTTTTTGATGGGAACAAATCATTTTTTAGCTTGATAGCTGTAATTTTCGGCTGCGGAATATATTCAAACTGCTTAAGCGCTTTTTCATAACCAGCTCTAAAATCATCTTGCCGACCCTTAGTCCAAAACTCATTCAGCACATTGTTATTATAAAAGATATAACTTCCAATACTGATGAAGAGCGTCAGGCAAACTAAACTGAAAATTCTCAACGATTTCACCATTTGCTTTATTCCGCTCGTCCATCGTTTTCTCAACCCTGTTTCGGTTCCCTTTGCCATCAAAATACTTGCGAAGATCAAGAGCAGCAAACCAAACAATACCCAATAGATTTTTACCCAGAGATAAGCGCTCAGAAAGTGCCCATAACCATTCATATCAGAGTATGAGGCCAGTGCCTGTCCACCAAAGTTAAGTAAGGCATGTTCCAAACCAAATACGCCAATGGCTACATTGATGACAGCAAATGCGATGGTGGCGAACATCCCTATAAACTTGTTTCCCGTAAGGGCCTGAAAGAACATGGACGCAAATGTATATAAGGCCAGAAATGGAAATAGCTCTAAAAAAAATCCGAAGAAATAGACACCCAACTCGTAGCGATAGTAGCCGTTTAATGTTTGAAACAGCACTCCGGCAGCAATGAGTGAGAGCATGACAATGGCATAGATAAACAGTAATCCGAGAAATCTGCTACTTAGATTAACAAAACTAGAGAGCGGAGTTGCATCATGAATTAGGTCAAGCTTTACGTCCTTTTCCTTCCACATAATCTCACCAGAGTAAAAGACTAAAATAATCATGAAGAAGTAAATGGACATCTCCCGCAATTCTTCAATAATGAAATAGGTGGTTGGATAACTATCTACGTCATAGGAAGTGCCTAAGCTCACCGAATTGACAATAATAACAATGAAGCAGCACAGAATAATAGCCCAAAAGGAAATGAGCCTGAGAATGGACACGCTATGAAACCAGGCATTGAGTAACAACTGAACGACCTGCGCCTTCATATCATAAGCAGGTGTAACCGATGGCATGCTCTTACTAAAAGTAACTCGTAACGTTTTATTTTTTTGTTGCTGTTTTTTATGGAAAGTCTTTTCATTGATGACCATCAATTTAAACTTGATATAGCCAATCGTCAGCACCAACATGCCCAAGCCTATCCAGAAGAGTTTGTTAAGCAGCATAATACCCGACACCGGAATAAGAGAAGAGTTTCTATCCATTACCGTCCAGCCTTTGGTTGCTTTAGTTAAAGTAGTAAGCGAAAAGGGATCTAACAACGCTTGAAAGGTTTCATTCGTAATACCTTTGGTAATCATGAACAACACAAAAATGACCACACACTGAGTGTACACAACCATCAAATTTTTACTGAGTGCACCAGTGGCAAAAAAAACAGAAGCACCAAAAAACAGGGTGGGCAAAACCACCCAAAGAAAGGGCTGTAGGTAATTAATAAATTGAAAAGGCAAAAATTCGTTGGGATCATTCCATGGCATAAATTCTCCCGCCATCATTCCCCAGAGCAGAGCACTAAAAATAAGTAGTAACACAAAAAATGATCCTAAAAAACGGCCCAACAGATAATGTTTTTTGGAGATAGGGTTAACATAAATAAGTGAAGTAACGTCGTACTGAAAATCACGCAGTACAGGAACACCCATAACAATTGATGCAATAATCATCGACAATCCCGTGATTGCCCCCATGGCTTTAGCAATTACAAGTGGAGAATTCTTCTTCACTAATCCTAAATCTATTCCCTGAAAGACAAACTCGATGCCTACTGCTGAGAATAAAAATAGAAGCAAAAAAAAGAAATACGTTTCAGGTCGCTTCAATCTGTATTTAATTTCAAATAGGAAAAATTCGTATAACATCTGGTAAAAATTAAGAGTTAAGGATTTGAGACATATAAACATCTTCCAGGTTGGCATCAATAAGTTTGAACATTGAGCCTGGGTGCGCGTCACTGATTATATGCACAATTTGGTTTCCTAAATACAGGCGTTCACTGATGACCTGATATTCGTTTTTGTATTGTTCCAATTCGTTTTTGTGTATGATTTTCTCATATAACCGCCCCTGCAGGTTTTCCATAATTTGTACGGGATTTCCCTGAATAAGCACCTTGCCTTTGTTGATGATGGCCATCCTGGGGCATAACTCTTTCACATCTTCTACGATATGCGTGGAGAGAATTACGATGGTACGCTCGCCCACCTCACTTAATAGATTATAAAAACGGTTGCGTTCTACAGGATCTAATCCTGCTGTGGGCTCATCTACAATCAGCAGCTTAGGATTGTTCAGCAATGCCTGTGCAATGCCAAAGCGTTGCTTCATTCCTCCGGAAAACTCACCCAGTTTTTGCTTTCGCACTTCATACAGATTTACCTTATGAAGAAGCGCATCTACAATTTCTTTACGCTCTTTTCTATTCATAATTCCTTTCAGCACTGCCAGATGGCTCAATAGCATCTCTGCTGATAATGCCGGATATACCCCAAATTGCTGTGGCAGATAGCCCAATACTTTTTTTAATTCATTCTTGTTTTCTAAAATATTGAGACTTCCCATTTTAATGCTTCCACTATCAGCCTCCTGCAAGGTTGCTATAGTACGCATGAGTGTTGATTTACCTGCGCCATTTGGTCCCAGCAGGCCAAACATCCCCACGGGTATTTGTAATGATACGCTTTGAAGTGCCTTAACACCGTTACTGTATGTTTTAGAAAGGTCAGATATGATCAGATTGTCCATGATTAATTTAATTTTGACCCAATATTATGGTGAATTGAATGGATAAAAAAAGAAGAGGGACAGATATATGAAGGACAGGTTTGAATGACTGGTATCAAGTGACAAAAGCACTTGCCACTATAAACAGTACGCTCATCACATCGACAGGTACATTTGTAACAACTCATTGATCAGCTTGAATTTTTGTGTAATTTTGCAGGATGACTTTCCTACAAAAACCTTTTAATAAGCAGCGGCTTCAAAAGCTCGTACCCTACTTTTTCATCGTGGCCACCATGTTAATTGTGGTTTTTAATGATTTTTTTGGAAAAGAAGAAGATTATCATATTTTCATTCTGCTGTTTTTCATTTCAATGATAGTCTGGATGATACGCTGGTTAATTATTCAGATTAAAATCATACTCCGACTAAAAAAAGACAAAACGCAAGCTGAATTAATGCACTTGAAAAGTCAGGTTAATCCACACTTTTTTTTCAACACCTTGAATAATCTGTATGGATTGGTAGAAAAAGACACCGCTAAAGCACAGCAGTTAATTCTTAAACTCTCTGACATGATGCGGTACAGTATTTATGAAGGGCAAAATGACTGGGTTGCCTTAGCGGATGAGATTACCTACCTTGAAAATTACATGGATTTGCATAAAATGCGATACCATAAGGAGATTACCATTCGCTTTGATATAGATGCAGAAGATCGTAGCATTAAGATCATGCCATTGCTATTTATTATTATGGTTGAAAATGCTTTTAAGCATGGAGTAGAAAAACTGAGAAAAGATGCATTTGTTTACATTCACTTGAAGGCTACATTGCAATATGTTGATTTTGAAATTGAAAATAATTTTGATACCGAAGAGCAAGGCGGGACTGAAGGTATTGGACTGAATAACCTAAAAAAAAGACTGGAATTGGTTTATTTGAACAAACATCAACTAGAAATAGATACTAACCGTCGTGATATTTATAAAATCCGATTAAGACTTACTTTATGAGTACTAAATACATTATAGTGGATGACGAATCGGTGGCACATGACATCATCAAAAAGTATTGCTCGCTGTTGCCCAATATGCAATTGATGCAAGACTGCTACGATGCCATTGAAGCCATTGAATATCTCAATAATCATACAGTAGATTTAATTTTTCTTGACCTGAATATGCCTAAACTACAAGGTTTTGAATTTTTAAAAACACTGTCTCATTCACCAAAGGTAATTGTTACCACTGCCTACAAAGAGCATGCCTTAGAAGGTTATGAATTAAACATTGCCGATTACCTACTGAAACCCTTTTCATTCGAACGTTTTTTGAAAGCGGTCAATAAGGCACGTACAGATACTCCGAAAATACAATCTAATATGCACAACGTTGTTAGCGATACCAATCAGGAAAGGCTTTTTCTGCGTTCAGACAACAAATACATACAAATTGTGCTTGATGATGTTTTGTTTGTGGAGTCTTCGGGCAACTATATTAAAATTGTGCTAAAAGAAGAAATCATCACCATGCGTGGAGCATTATCTTCGCTATCGGAGCATATTCCAACACAAGGGTTTGTTCAGGTACATCGATCGTTTATGGTAGCAAAGAAGCACATCAAACGGATAGAAGGAAACAAGATATTTATTGATGATTACACTGTTCCTATTGGGAAATTGTTTAAGTCACAATTTGATCGGCTTCTCAAATAGAAGCATCAAGATTTCGATTATCTATTTAGAATGGTCGTGCTTTGAAAGACAGTATTTAGCGTAAAACTAAATTTCCTCAATACTTTATTTCGTAAATTTGGATGTTAGCAGTAATTAAAAATAACATGAAATACGAAATAGACAATATTAAAAAAAACGAGTATAATGAAGTTGTCAATATTTGGGAAGCCTCTGTTCGGGCAACGCATCACTTTTTAAAAGAAGAAGATATTCAATATTTTAAGCCACTTATCTTCAATACCTATCTAGATGCTGTTGAATTGAAGTGTATAAGAAATGAGAAAGGTGAAATAACTGGTTTTCTTGGAGCAGCAGATCAAAATCTGGAAATGTTATTCATTCATCCGGACTATAGAGGCAGACAGATTGGAAAAGCATTATTGAATTTTTCAATTGAAAAAATGAATGTGAGAAAAGTTGATGTAAATGAACAAAACGACCAGGCAGTAGGTTTTTACAGAAAATATGGATTTGAAACCACAAGTCGTTCGGAATTGGATTCCTCTGGAAAACCATATCCAACTTTACATATGGAATTAAGAATTAACTACTGCTAAAACCCGTTTTGAGAGATTGCAATTATGTGGTAAATTCACGCTTGCCTTTCCAAAGAAATTTAGTAACAGAAAATACCCGGTTAAGAAGCTCGCAGCCTCACAAAGGGACGGTACGGAGTAATATAAAAAAAATTTATAGTTTGCAATGAACGATAACGATACAAAGCGGCTTTCCAGATTAACTGCAATTTTGACCCAATTACAGACCAAGCGATTATTGACCGCAAGCGAACTGGCTGAAACATTCTCAATTAGCAAACGAACCATCTATAGGGACATTAAAGCACTGGAACAAGCGGGCGTTCCAATACTGACAGAAGACGGTAAAGGTTATACCTTAATGGAAGGTTACCGAATTCCACCTGTCATGTTTACCGAAAGCGAAGCCAATGCGCTAATAACCGCAGAAAAGCTTATACTTAAAAACAAAGATGCTTCACTTGTAAAAGAATATTCGGGAGCCATCAATAAGATAAAATCTGTTTTACGCATCAACACCAAGGACAAAGCAAATTTGCTTTCTGACCGGATTGTATTCAGACAAAATGCTGGCAACGACCGAACAAGCAATTATCTCTCAACGCTGCAATTGGCCTTGACGAACTTTTACCTTGTCAGGCTAAAATACCATTCGCCTGATAGTGACCAGATAACTGAACGAACGATCCAACCTTTTGCCCTTTACAGCACACAGGAAAATTGGCTTCTCATTGCTTTTTGCCTGTTAAGACAGGATTTCAGAGCCTTTCGACTGGATAGAATTCAGAACCTGACCACACTCAATGAACAGTTTGAACCTCATAAAATGACCTTACAGGAATACTTTGAAATCTGCAGGAAAAAATATTCTTCCCAACCCCTGACATAGGGTTGTCGCAACCCCATTTTATTTTTGTGACTGAACTAAAATATTTCAAAAATGAGAAAAGTAACTATTGGGCATTTTAAAGTAATCGGCATTTCTGTAAGAACCACAAACCAAAACAATCAGGCTGGAAAAGATATTGCAGATTTGTGGAACAGATTTATGAATGATAAAATTTCAGAAGCAATTCCAAACAAAATTGACAACACGGTATATTCAATATACACTGATTACGAAAGCGACCACACAAAGCCTTACACGACAATATTGGGCTGCAGAGTAGAAAATCTAAACGATATACCCAACGGAATGATTGGTAAATCGTTTGACGGCGGAAACTATGTAAAACTATCAGCTAAAGGAGATTTGTCCAAAGATTTGATTATAAACAAATGGCTGGAAATTTGGCAAATGGATTTAGAAAGAGTCTTTACAGCAGATTTTGAAGTTTTTAGTGAAAAAGCACAAAATCCGACCGATGCAGAAATAGATTTTTTAATTGCTGTAAAATAGAAAAAAATGGTTGAGCAGCTTGATAACTACTATCTGAATAAAGAAGAACCAAACAAGGGATGCCTGCTTGCATTACGGAGTATTATTCTTAACCAAGACACAAATGTTACTGAAACGCAGAAATGGGGAATGCCCTGCTTCTGCTATAAGAAAAAAATATTTTGCTATTTGTGGACTGATAAAAAGACATACGAACCTTATATCCTTATGACAGAAGGAAAATACCTTGACCATCCGGAACTGGAAGCAGGCGATCGTTCCCGAATGAAAATTTTCAGAGTTAATCCCAATAAAGATTTACCCATAAGAGCAATTGAGAACATTTTGCAAAAAGCGTTGGACTTGTATAGAACAGGTACAATAAAATTAAAAGATTGACCGGCAGAAAAGTTAATCTAATATTTAGCTATAGCAAGAGAAGAAACACTTTATTCAGAAAGTCTAAAAGCAAAAAACCGACCTATTAAGTCGGTTTTGCTCTTTATTATTTCCTTCATCACTATTATTAAACTGAAAACTTTTGTCTGAATATTTTACAATTTTATAATATCTTTTGAATGACATAATAGAACTTTGATATTCCAGAATCCCCTCAATATTCATATTTATTGGCAGCAATAAAGGCTACTTATTATTTTTCTGTATAATTCTGCTCCTAATTTGTACCTAGAAAACGGATTAATCATTGAGCTTCTCATCAATAAATTATTTTAAATTACCACTCTACTTTCATTACAATCTAAATTAAATTACTAAAAACTCTCTCCCAATCACTTATAAACACCTGATTTACAAGTTACCAAACAGAACAAACAAATTAATTATAATTAATCCAAATAAACTTTGTAAAAACTAAAACCACTAGTTATATTTGCTGAAAATTATTTTTATTTATTCTTAATAAGCAATATGAAATACATTTTATTTGTTTTAGTTTTTATTTTCTTTCCAAGTATAACTTATTCGCAAAGTGAAAATCAAATAAAAGATTCTGTTTCGAATCTTCAGGAAGTTGTTGTCTCTTCAAAAATTGGAGTGACACAAATAGAACCTCAAAAGATAAGATTCTCTGCAAGTGATCTTGCTTCTCAAAACGGAGGAACAGCTGGTGACATCTTAAAAAGTATGCCATCTGTAGCTATGGGAGGAAGTCCTAACCATAATCGCGACATCCGTTTAAGAGGATTATCAAATGGTTATACACAAGTATTGATTAATGGCAAAAACTCAGGTATAAGCGGAAATAATAGGGAAACGGTACTTGATCAAATTCCGGCAAGTGCCATTGAATATATTGAAATCATAACTAATCCAAGTGCCGAATACCAAGGCGATGGAATTAATGGAATTGTAAATATCGTACTTAAAAAAGGGTATACAAACAACGAATTAAAAGGAAATGTTTCCTTTATGGCAGATAATGCTGATGGTTATAATGGAAGTTTCTCGTTGTCACAACAAAAAGATAAATTCGGTTATATTATTTCTTATGATCGTTTGCAGCGGTTTGTAAACAACGACAAATTTGTTGAAAAAATCAATTATAAAAGCGGTGTTTATGATGGAACCCAGCGAACAAATCAATTGGAAGACAAATCTTTCCTAAATGAAAACTTACGATTGAATACTAATTTCAAACTTTGGAAAAATGGAGTTGCAACTGCAGGCTTAACCTATGGAAAACAACTGGAGATTAAAGAAAAAAACATAGATATCAACACTACAAAAGCGGATGAAACTTTTAAAGATAGTTCCATTCGTACAGAACCTGAAACTAAAGATAATAAATACTACGAATACAATTTTGATTTTAAACAAACATTCAAAAATAAGGGAGTTTTAAAAGCTGCATTCAGCTATTTAGATTTTAATCAGCCTAAAACTAAAAACATCAACATTCAGAAGCTAAATGCTAATGGGACTTATAGCGGTAATCCAGCTTTACAAGAGGAAACTGAAATGCTAAATGATGATAACTATTTTGGGAACCTCGATTATAGTCTGCCAATTGGCAAAAATAACAAACTTAAAACAGGTTATCGTTTAGCTTCATTAAACAGGGAACTATCCAATTCTCTGGCTACTTTCAACCACACTACGGGTGTATGGGAAACAGGTCTGAGCAATGAAAAAAATTATTCATTTACTGAAAATACCCATGCTTTATATATCACTGATGAATTTAACTGGAAATTCTTAAAAATTAATGCCGGAATTAGAGCCGAACAAACGTATTTGAAATTAGAATCTCCATTAGATGCTATTGATGAAACGCGTGACTACACCATGTTGCTTCCAAATCTTACTGCTCAGTTTAATATTGACCAAACGCAATACATTGCACTGGGATTTGGTAAGCGTTTGAGACGTCCGGCCTTTCAAGATTTAAATCCATTTATTGATAATCGGGATCCTTTAATCATCAAACAAGGAAATCCGGATTTAAAGCCTGAATATTCGTATAATTACGAAATAGGTTATTTAAAAAGCTTTGAAAAATTCAACGCTGGTATTAATATCTTTTATCGTGATATTCACGATCTTATTCAAAAAGTTACTACCGAAGACGAGAATAATATTCTCTATGAAAAACCGGATAATTTTGCGGGAGCTTATCTGAAAGGAATAGAATTAATATCTTCTGCAAAGCTTACAAAATGGTGGACATTAAACGCGAGTTACTCGTATTTTGAATCAGAAATTAATGACCCTGCATTTAATGGTGACGCGCTTAAAGATCAAGTTAAATATACTGCAAAATTAATAATGGATTTTACTTTACCTGCAGAATTTAAAGTCCAGCTAATCGGAAATCTTATAGGGCCTAAACCATCTCTTCAGGAGTCTGAAAAAGAACTTTACTTTGTTGACTTAGGCGTGTCTAAAAACTTTCTTAAAAATGGAACGTTTATGTTTCGTGTGTCCGATATATTTGACTCCATTACAAAACAAAAAACAAAAACAGCAACTAATTCTATCACCTACGAAACTGAAAATACCAGAGGTCAAATCATAAGTACCGGAGTAAAATGGAATTTTTAAAAAATAACCACTAAAACACAAAAAAATGAAAAATTTAATTTTAAGTATTATTTTATTAATCTGTACAGCGGCAAATGCGCACCGAACAGAAGTGAACATACTTGATACGGAAGCTGGTAAAATAGCTGCTTTAGCAAAAGTTGGTGGCGAAATGGGAAGATTTTTTGACAAACAAAAAGGCTTAGAAATTCTTTCAAGAGCACTTTCAGAAATCTATACTATAGATAACAAAGAGTACAGAGAAATTGTCCTTGCTGCTATTGCAAACGAATATGCAGGATTAGATGAAACCAAAAAAGCAATTAATATTACCCGCAGCATCACTGATGTACATCTATATGCTACCAATATGGGTAAAATTGCTAATAAATTAGTAAAATCCAACCCTGATTTGGCTAACGAATTATTAAATGAAGCTGTAAACAAAGCACGCAAAGAAGCAGAGGAAGATGATTTACCTGCTTTATTAGCCGAGTTATCCGGAAAATACATTCGTTTGAATAAAACAGATGTTGCAAAAGAATTGCTTAAAGAAGCGAACATAGCTGTAGAAAAAATAAAAAACATTCCTTTAGATCACAAATTAAGTCTGTATGCTGAAATAGCCGCAAATATGGTAGCTGCCGGTCAAAAAGAAGAAGCATTTAAACTTTTTGATAAAGCGTATACACTTTCGTCTCAATTAAAAGATCCTTTTGAAAGAGCCGCTATACTTACCATGCTTGGCGGTGAATTAGCTGAAAAAGGACAGCCGGAAAAAGCAATTCAAATGCTTGACGAAGCCTTAAAAGTAAGCTTATTAATAAAAGAAGAACAAAAAAGAACGGATGTAACCAGTGAAATAGCCAGAAATTATGGCCAATCTAAAAAGTTTGAAAAAGGAATTGAAATTGCCAGAGGAATTCCCGATGCTTATTTCAGTTCTGAAGCATTGATTGTACTTGCAAAAAACTATGCAAAAACAAAACAAACTAACGAAGCCTACACTATTTTAAAAGAAGTTATCAGCAAAACAAAATCTATTACTTCTGAAAGTAAAAAAGCAACAATACTGGCAAAAACTGCAGCGGAACTTACGGAACTTGATAAAAAAGAGGAAGGGAAAGTTGTATTAGAAAATGCCTTAAAAACACTAATTTAAGCCGTGAGCAAAAAAAATCTTTGGAAAATACACGCGTGGCTTGGCCTCTATGCAGGGATAATGATTCTGATATTCAGTATCACCGGCTCCTGCATTGTTTTTAGAGCCGAACTTGATGCAGTACTCAACCCAAAATTATATAAAGTATCGGCATCTGAAAACAAAATAGTTTCACTGGATGAAATTTCAAAAAAAGTACTTTTAAAATATCCCGGTTATTATTTGCACCATTTTAAATTTCATGGGGAAAACAAAGTATTAGAAATAAAAATTAAACCTGAAACAAAATCAGGGAAAAACAAAAAAAACAAAGATTTAGATTTATTTATTGACCCTAATAACGGTGAGATAAACGGAGTTAGAACACCTGAATCAGGATTACTTTACTGGGTTGCTAAATTGCACACCAACCTGTTAGCCGGAAAAATAGGGCGATACATTGTGGGGATATTCGGAATAGCACTGCTTACAACGCTTGTAATTGGCTTAGTTATTTATGGAAACTTCATGAAAAAGAAGCGTATAACTCAAATACGCTGGGGCGAAGGAACCAGAAAAGTATCTGCAGACTGGCACAAACTTTTAGGTATTACAACAGTTCCTTTTAATCTTGTTTGGGCAATTACAGGAATTACTCTTGCCTTTTTACCGGGCATTATTGAAACTGCCATTGGGAAACCCAATCAAACTTTTGCCAAACCTGTGATTCTTAAAAATCCTGTAGCAATAAATCCTTTCTCTTATGATCAAATTGCTACTACTGTTGCCTTAAACTTTCCAGATGCGAAAATAAAAACAATTCGGGAAGCCTATAAGGATAATCCGTTTATTGAAGTAAAACTTGACTATAATAACGCCTTAATTAAAGACGATGCGGCAAAATTGTATATAGATAAAGAGCGAAAACAGATTATAAGCCATTTTGATCCCCGATTAGCGGGTTTAGGTACCCAAATATTCTACAGTCAGGATCCTTTACATTTTGGAACCTTTGCAGGACTTTGGTCAAAAATTATCTATTCGATATTCGGTTTATCATCTGGTATTTTATTCATCACCGGATTTGTAATTTACAGAAAAAGAAAACAAACTAAAAATAAAATCAACACCTCTAAATGTCAGACCCATTTACAGTTTTAAAACTGTATTGTATAACAGCAGCTTGTTTTTTCCTTTATTCGGCCGCCTGCTTTTTGCTGGTAAAAGGAAAATGGACCTTTTTTTATAAGGATCATAAGTTTTGCCAATTTGCTTTACTGCCTTGCAACCCTGATACTTATTTGTTTATACTATAAGGGGGGTTACCAAGTTAGGCCTTGCCTATTTTTCTGCAGAAACAGCCATTATCTCTGCACTTGTTTACATCGAGCTTCAGGTGTCGGATAAAATTTAAAAGATTATGAAAATTTCTAAATCGTTATTTTATGTAATTGGGAGAAACACAGTTCTGCCAGTATTCGACAATGTTTTTTATCATGGTTGTCATTTTATTAAAATCAGAGGGCTTGACAAAAAATCCCTGAACCGACTTGGAATAAGCATCGATGACATGCTGCTGTTCGGTAACTGTCGAAAAAACTTCCTATCCTTCTATTGTTAATGTTGCTTCAGTTGCGGTCTTTTAGATGTTAAAACAGGTTCTCCTTATGGGATTTCAAAAGCTGGGCTACTAGCTAACAAGAAACTTAGCAGTAGAATGGGCTTCCCAGGGTATTCGTATAAATGCAGTTTCTCACTGGTTTACTGAGACTCCTTTAACCGAAAACCTGCTCCATGATAAAGAGAAAATAGCACAGGTGATTTCACGAACACCATTAAAAAGAGTTGCAAAACCAAAAGAAATGGCAGTTACAATTGCTTTTTTGTCACTTAATCTAATTAAAATTTAAAACTCTTCAGATATGGCTCCGCAGGAACAAGCTCTTCTTTGATATTAATGAACAATTCCTTACCATCTAATTCTACATATGAGATTCCCTTAATAAAATATGACATGGAATCATATTTTATGGGAATTATAATTTCATTTTTCCGATTAATTACCCCTCTTTTATTATTGATCATGACGATAGCATAACCATCAAAAAATTCGGAAACCGCATCATATTGCAAGGGAATAATTTCTTTTCCCGTTTTATCAATACACCCGGATTTGTTATTTAATTTTACTACTGCCAGGTTCTCCTGGAAACTATCAATGTAATCATATCTTGTCGTTGCAATTTCTTTACCAAAGTTGTCTATAAGACCTATTTTTTTTTGTGCAGTTACTTGAGCAGCCCCATCCTTATAAGGGGTAATATAATCATACTTTAGTGGAACTATTTCTTCTCCTGTTTCCGATATAATTCCTTGTTTCCCATTGAGTTCCACTATAAAAATGTCTATTGATTTATTATTACTCCGTGTAATTTTATCATATTTTGTCTTTATAATTTCAACACCTGAAGTGTTTATTACACCAAACCGTGAAACTAAACTTACAATAGCAAATCCATTTTCATAATTAAGAATCTGATGATATTTAGCTGCCACAATTTCTTCTCCATTATCTTTTACAACTCCCCACTGATAAATCTGCGTTCCAATTATATGATTAATAAAAATAGCCAAACCTTGATTAAATTCATATATTGCCCAATATTTTGGATGAATAATTTCTTTTCCAGTCTCATCAATATATCCTTGCTTTTTATTTAGCGTGATTTGCGCTTTTCCATCCCTGAAAACACCTATAAAATCATATTGAGGTTTCGCTACAATTCGGCCTTTGTTTTTCACTCCCCACTTATCTAATTTTAAATCATAATACGCAACCTGAGCATCCGCTGGAACATATAGAAGAGAAAACAAAACAATCAAAAAATATTTTTTATTAAATAATTTACCCATCCTTTTTTCTGTAATAGTTTTTTACTGCTGTGCTTTTATTATAATATTTTGTTTTTTTACAGATTTGTTAAATCTGTTGCTAAAAAAATAGATAGAAAACCATTACTATAAATCCTATTTCTCTACCTTCTTTAATTATTTGAAGATATAAAAAACAAATTGATAGAAATAACAATCTGCCTTTTTTTTCTTGTTTGTAAAAAATGGCTTTCTGTTTACAAAGTCAAAAAAAGTATGCCAAACTTACCCTGCAGAAAAAACCCGATTCAGAAACTGGATGTGCTAACTTAGCGTGGAGTTCTGGTTAAGAACAAAGTCTTAATTTAAAATACACTGCCTGAAGAATGATATATTTTGAATAACAATAACCTTTTAGCATTCATTTTTTAATGGGTTTAAAAATAAAAAAATAAAGTTACTCCCAAATGCGACAGAACCTTTAAGTTTTATATTATTAAGTGTTTTTGGTTTCAGCATTTTTTAAAACTGAATCTTGTAATTTGTCAATTTTCATCAGGACAAAATTTTCATATGCCTGCTGCTTTATTTCGCATTTTTTACCCGCACTAAAGCCTTCACTTATAATGTAACTCTTTATAAATTGCTTTTTTTTAGCACCCAAGGCATAATATGAACTTCCCATTTCTGAATGAACGAAAATTACAATTTCTTCCAGTTTCATAATTTTTGTTTTTGCTCTCAATGGACTGCTTTTGTAAACCGCATTTTCATTGGCATCAAAAGTGTAACGTATTTTACTTCCTATTTGTATATCATACAAACTATGCAGGACAAAATACCCCATTAAAATATAAATTGCCCATCGCATGGCTTCGTCAAGACGATTATCAAAAAACAGTACTATCACAATACCTGCAATGATACCTGCCAAAAACCACCACGACGCAGCAAGCGTTGGTTTTTTGGGACAAAAAGAAAAGGTGTTCGCTGTCTCCTCAATATTATATTTTTCCTGAATTTTCATCTGCTTTTATGATTTCCTGAATTTCATTAAGTAAATTTTGCATGGCTCTGGTAGTGAATCCCTGAGCAATTCCGGTACACTGCTCTTTCCCGTTTTTTAAATAATAAAGATTCAGCGAAACATTTATAGTAATAAAATACTGTTTCATCCTGACCAATTCAAAATTGACAAAATCACTCAGTGTAATCTGAACCGGAGGAATGATCAAACCGTTTTTGATTAGGATAACTTTTTGGTTCATATCTATTATAACGTGGTTTATAAAGAGTGAAATCAGGCATAAAACTGTCAGAATTCCAAAAATCCAGATCATCACTGGTTTTTTCAACCATATGCCGGCAAAGGCCAAAGCTGCCATTCCGAAAACTACAATCAGACCAAAACCATATTGTCTTTTCATGACATACTGGTTTCCTTTTTTTGTAAATTTTTGCAAAGCTTCCATAAATTATTCAATATTTACTCCATCAATAATTAATGTCGCACACATAATTGATATGTAGGTACTGGTGTAATCTGCGGTAATCTGATCGCTTAAGGAATCTATGTTCGCTTTTGTAAATTCTAATTTTCTGGAAGGCATTTTTCCGTAAGAATCCACCATAGTGATTTGGCCGTCGAGTCCGTTTTTATTTGCCATAAAGGCTTTTAACAAGGCAATATTAGGCTTTTCAAAATCTATAGATAAATAATAGTTTTTTGTCTGCCCCTTCTTTTCTGTGCCATCATTTGCAGTACCATTGTTGATAGAAGTAGTAAAGGAGAATGTTGCAGTCCGTACCGGAGCAATAATAGTTTTATTGCCGTCTTTTACGGTAATTTCTATCTTGACACGTTTGTCTTCCAACTGCTGTCCGTAAGTCAGTCCGGTCAAAAAACAAAAGGCGATTATTAAAAATGTAAACTTTTTCGTATTCATAATTTAGGATTGTTTAAAAAAATATTTACAGCAAGATTACGCTATACATCAAATTACTACAATCCGGAATTGGCAAATGGTAGCTTTAGATTTTTATTTGGTCAGGAAGAAATGGTATCAGAAAAAAAAGGCTTTCGAGGATTTTAAAACCATGCTTAGATACCATTTAAAATAAATATTTCAGCCTGCAAATGTTTGGTCAGTAATCATACTATTTGTACTTTCCCTCAGTAATATTACTATTTATGTGCTCCAATTTTATAATCTTGCCAGTAAAAATTAACAAATTAAAATTCATTATTTTACTATTGCCTTTTTTCTTTTTGGATCTTTCTGCCTATGCACAAAAAGCATCTGCTATTGAAAAATTAGCGGCTTATGGATATTCAAAACGCTTCTCCGATACTTCTTCGTGCAAAAAAATGCAGCGACTGGCATTAGATCTGGCAAAAAAGAAAAATGATATCGACGACAAGATTGTTTGCTATTCTTATTTAGCATTAACCGAAAGACGTTTACTCCATTTAAAAGAGTTTTCACACTATGCTGATAGCGCCTATTATTTATCAGGCAAGACCAATAAAATACGACCAAAGGCTTATGCATTCCTGGCCATGGGAACGTTAAAATCTTATATTGACGAAAAACAGCATGCCATACAATATCTTTTGGATTCTTATAAACTTTTTGAAAAGGCTGCTGCACACGATCACTGCGCAAAAATTGCCTCGGATATATCGTATCTTTTTTCCCCGTCTTCACCAACAAAAGTCGAAAAATATGCACGGGAAGCCCTGGATCATGCTTCAAAAGCTGGTGATAATGAAAGTATTTTGCATGCCCGGCTGGCTTTTGGAAGTCATTTAACTGATAATCTTGAAACGGAAGACAAGGCAAAATGGCAAAAGGCATTAGCTTTTTTTAACGCAACGGTTATTTTTGCCGAAAAAAACGCCAGTACTATTGTGAGTAAAAGCAATATTGGAGTTGCTTATATCAATCTGGCAGACCTTTATTCGAAAGGACCAAAACCTATTGACGAGAAATCGTTTTTAAAAAATCTTGAAAAAGCAACTGTGATTGCCAAACAATACAACATCAGGATTATCTACAGAAGTGCCATTGGCCTTCAGGGATTTCATTATACCGAAAAAGGCGATTATACCAAAGCAGAACTTCTTTTTAGAGAAGGAATAAAATACCAGCAAAGCCTTCCTTACAAAGACAATTACCTTTTAGCGACTTTTTACGATTGCCTGAAAGATGTTGCTGCAAAACGAAAAGACTTTGAAGCCTATTACCGTTATGATACAGAATACGCCAAATACAATCAGTTAAAATATGATGAATCGACTCAAAAAATATTGCAAAATGCCGATGTTAGATATGAATCTTCCAAAAAAATAGAACGCATAAGGCAATTGGAACTCGAAAACCAACTGGTACAAAAAAACAAACTTTTAGGCTACGGAATTGCAGGTGTATTACTGATTGGACTGGTATTTATGTTTCGATCGTACTACTATCGTCAGCGTTATTACCAAAACCGTGAAGATTTCATGAAACAGGAACAAGCCAACAGCGAACTTAAGGTACAGCTGATGGAAAAGGAAACAATAGAGAATCTGGCTGCGACACTTTCCCTGGAAAGAAGACTGCTTCGTTCTCAAATGGATCCGCATTTTATTTTTAATGCCCTTGGAAATATTCAAAGCATGATTCTTCAAAAAGATACCCTTCCGGCAGTTTCTTATCTGAATAAATTTGCCAAACTCACACGTCAGGTTTTGGAGCAGTCCCGTAAAGAAACCATTTCGCTTGACGAAGAAATCAGCACTTTAAAAAATTATATCGAACTACAGCAGCTGCGTCTCAATAATGGTTTTGAATATCGAATTGAATGTGATGATACTGTTGAAAGGGATACGTTGATTCCGCCACTACTCATTCAGCCTTTTATAGAAAATGCTGTTGAACATGGCCTAAAACCCCAGACAAAAGAAATTAAGGGTTTAATAACAATTCATTTTACGCAGTACATTAATGAAAAAAAACTGGTCTGCACGATTAAGGACAACGGAATTGGTCTGGCTGCTTCCCGAAAATTAAAATTAAAAGACAATCACGAATCCTTGTCTACTAAAATTACAGATGAAAGATTAAACAAAATGAAAAAAGAAAATCCGTATGCCGGTTTTCAGGTTCTCGAACGTGACATCACAACAGACGAATCGGGCTGTATGGTGATTTTAAATATTCCAATATTATAAAGATGTATAAAACTATTATTATTGAAGATGAACAGCGCATAAGAGAGGCATTGTCTATCATGCTTGAAATGACCGCTCCCGATACGATACAGATTGTAGCTTATGCCGAAAGTGTCGAAGAAGCCGTAAAACTAATAAACCGCCTGAAACCTGATTTGGTTTTTATGGACATCATGCTGAAAGACGGAACCAGTTTCGATGTCCTGCAGCAAATTACTTTTAATTCGTTCCACCTCATTTTTACAACAGCTTATGAACAGCATGCCATTAATGCTTTTAAATACAGCGCTATTGATTATCTTTTGAAACCCATAGATGCGGAAGAACTTAAAACGGCTATCGAACGTATTGCTGTTTTACAGCAAAGGGTTTTAGAAAAAAAACAGCTTAATGAACTGCAGACCAACCTTATCAAAACACCTGACCGTATTATTTTGCCAACACAGGAAGCGATGTATGTGGTGAAGCTGGATCAAATCATCAGATGTGAAACTTCCGGTTCGTACACGACTTTCTTTCTTAATGATGGCAGAAAAATCATGGTTTCAAAACCGTTAAAAAATTATGAAGATTTGCTCGAACCGCCGGCATTTTTCAGAATCCATCAGTCTCATTTGATAAACGTGAATTGTATTGTGAGTTATTCCCGGGAAGGTATGGTACAGATGACTGATAAATCGTTTGTACCTGTTTCAAGAGGAAAAAAAGAATCTTTTTTTAAGCTCATGAAGTACGAAATGTAGTTCTGATACACATTATCCGCTTAAAGGAACAAAATACCAACCAGAAACGACAGATGACAAAGTATGGGTTTCATCTTATAAACGTAATGTCTAGTTTTGACCAATAAATATAATTAACGATGAACAGAAAAACCCTATCTATCTTAAGCTACATCACTATTATTGGTTGGATTGTAGCCTTCGTAAAAAGTAAAGATTTAACCCCCAAAAGCGATTTGGTAACATACCATTTGAAACAAGGCTTCGGAATCTTTTTAGTTTCTTTTGCAGTAAATATCATACTGTCTGTTGTGGTAATGACAGTGACTTCACTTTATTTCCTGAATTACATTGGTTACGCCATTTTTATGTTATGGATTTTTGGTATCATAAATGCCGTTAACGAACAGAAAAAACCAATTCCCATAATTGGAAAAATGTTTGAAGATCAGTTTGGTTTTATAAACTAATTTCGATCCCTTTTTACTGACGTTTTTATTTTTGAAAGTAGAAAAAGATTCTCAACCATCTTAGTTTCAGGACTAGGAAATTGGGAATCTTTCTATTTTAGAGAAGGTTAAAAAATCTTTATAAGAAGCCGAATGTTTGAAATTAGCCCCGACAGAAGCGATATCCTTTGCTTGCCTTGTTTATGGCAGGTAAAGATATGGCGAATGGCGGGAAATCATGTTCTTATAAAAGCCAATTTTGTTGCTCCTGATCATTAATTAGAATCCGAAGTTAACCCGTTTTGTCCTATTACAAATTTAAACTACACCCGGCAGATTGACCAGTAAAAATTAAAAAGATAAGTTTTTATATCACCTTATAATGAGATCAGCCCCTATACTATCGTATTGTATCTGTAGTCAAACAATAGAATTAGAAAGCAATTTTAAGGTACTTAATCATAAAAATATCTAAAGCCTTTTGTACGAAGCAAAAGCTTTATACCATTAATTTTGGGTTAAAATAATTATTTGCGATCTAAGCGACTATGCCTATTAGTTTATTCTTTCAGCCTTTGAAACATCTTATTTATTCTCCTTTTTCTTTTAGCCCAAACTCGGTGCAATAAGTAAATTTGAACAGGAATAATAAGAGAGATAAAACTTAAAGAGACAAGTTTTTCATTGGTTAATGATATAGTTGAAATAAAATAACCCAAAAGCATTAGAATTGCAAATACTCGTGTAGCAATAGAAATAACAGCATAATTTTTAATTTTTATTAAGTATTTTTTTAATGATTCCAGAATGGTTTCTCCATTTATGGGATTGCCTATGATTTGAAATCCCAATACATTATGTATCAATATAAAAATAACAGCTACAACAAGCAGGAAGTTCCAAAGAGGGGATTTTAAGTGTCCATCAAAAACATTATAATATACCGCCAGGAAAATAGCCCAAAGAACCGTTTCTATTAGTAGTTGTATTTTTATATCTTTTAATACAGGACGATTGTTTTCCAAAATTATTTTTTCAATGTCTGTTTTACTCAATGCTACTTTTCCTGCATTTTGATACTCTGATTTTAAGTTTTCTAATTCCATAATTATGTATTTAAAATTACTTTTAATTTTTTCTTAATTCTGTTCAAACGAACTCCTATGTGGTTTTCTGAAATGCCAATGATTTCTGCAATTTCTACATAGCCAAAATCGTCTAGATAAAGTCCAATAAGTGCTCTTTCGTCTTCACTCAGTTGGCGAATCGCCGAAAACAGGAGTTCCTCCCGCCAATGTTCTGTGGTTTCCGAAAGGATATTTTTATCCGGAATAGTATCAGAATACAATAATTTGACTTTGTTTTTTCTGAATGATGCCATGGCAGTGTTTAATCCTATACGATACATCCATGTCGATATTTTAGACTTTCCCTGAAATTTAGGATAGGATTTCCAAAGTTGATAGATTATCTCTTGAAAAAGATCTTCCTGATCTTCGGGTGTATCCCTATACATCCGGCAAATCTTATGAATCAATGCCTGATGAGGAAATATTAAATCTGTGAATTGATCTTTCATAATTGATTGCTTACTTTCTTCATAATTTCTATTTCATTCATTAGTTGATAAAAATTTGAAAAACTTACAGTTGTCCTGCTTTTTTTTTGAAATCACTATTTTAAACAAACAATAATACGTCCTTTATTCAGGCTGGAGTTAATACCTTTTTTGCTACAAAAAATTAAGGCTGTCTCTTCTTGCATTAAATTAATAAAGTAAAAATTATCAAATTACATTTTATGGCAAAATCAGATATAAAATTACATCCATTTTTGCTTCAATTCCCAACAGGAAATCTAAACCAAAATACTGAGTACATATAAAGACAGCCTCTACTTGTAGTAAGCCAATCTCTTCAAATCTTCCATAAAATTTATAGAAATTTGTCCAGTTGAGGTCACCTAAAAAAAATCATATTTTTTGTCCAATAAATTTTATATTTTTGTTTTCAACCACTGGATTAATGTGTTCTTAGAAAAGATATTACTACAAATCATAAAATAGCTTTCATTTAATTGAAATAATGAGTAAAAAGTTTACTTATTTTTAGTTTGTTTTATTTTGTTCAGATTCGTACCTACTTTGTACCTCGAAATCTGAAAACCCAGTAAACATTGGGCTGTTAATTTCTGCATGGGAAAATAGCAGAACAAAAGATTTCATTAGTTTGATCGGTAATCTATATCGGCAAAGTCAAAAAAGGCATCAACTGCCTTAAATTTATTTGCTGCCGGAAATCCTGACCAAAAGCGGGTTTCGAAGTTTATTTTTTTTTTCATAGTAATGAGATTTAAAATTCACAAAAGAAGTTCCGTTCTTTACAAAGGATAATCCATTCGGAATACATCTATAATATTCTGACAAAAAGAATGTTTTACGGGATATTTTTTTATCTTTGAAATTCAGGATTTTAATCCAAATGGCTTTATCTTTGAGCCTTTAGAAAAATTGATACGCATTATGGAACAGAAAATACATCAGGGAAAAAACGTAAAACGTTTCAGGGAAATGCTTAACATAAAGCAGGAAGCATTAGCTTATGATCTGGGCGCAGACTGGAACCAAAAGAAAATTTCTATGCTGGAGCAGAAAGATGTAATTGAAGACAGCCTGCTGAAACAAATTTCAGCTGTCTTAAAAATTCCAGTTGAAGCTTTTCAGAATTTTGATGAGGAACAAGCGATAAATATTATTTCTAATACTTTTGATAATTGTCAGCAACCTGCATCTGTATTTTACAATTCTACCATTAATCAAATTGATCAATTGATTAAACTACATGAAGAAAAGATTGCTTTATATGAGCGTATGCTGAAAGAAAAAGATGAGATGATGGTGAGGCTTGAAAAATTGATTAGTAAATAAATAATTATTTAGTGAAGATATAATTCCCAAAAGAGACTTTCGAGTCTCTTTTTTGTTTTGGCATGTTTTTCTTTTTTTTAACTCTTTTTATAAATCCCTCCTCCAACCTTCATTAAAAGAAAAACGGATCCTAAAAGTGATAGCGAAGGAGAACTACAGATCACGATTTTCAAGCTTAATTCTGCCAGTTTGACATTATTTTTGCACCCGTCACTTCTCCGTCACCGTACCGTCACTCTTCCGTCACTCCTCCGTCCAAACTTTTTTTCGGGATTTTTAGAGCATTTGCTATTTTTCAGTCAGATTGTCAGGCAAATCAGTAGCCTTAATGGTGGTTTTATTCCCCGGTTAAATCGACATTTTCTACAGTAGCGGTATCGGCCCAAAAGAATCAAAATGCCTGCCTGACGTTATTTTTACTTCTTCTGGAAAACAGATTAAATCGAGACTCCACAACAGTAAAAGGCATCGATCTGACACATGCTGATCCGGCCAAACTTATCGGGACATCACAGGAAAGTCCGGGCAGAAGCCTTAAACAATTTAAGGAGCAGGGCTGTATCGAGACCGGTAAAAGAAATATTTACATAAAGCCCCAAAACAGTTAGAGCAGTTACTACAGGTAAAAATAGAACTACTCCCTATTGGTATTCCGGAAAATGACCAAATCACTTTTTAAGGTAATAGTGGTCATTAAAACATTAAATCATATTCAGTCTTATGGGATAGAGTGAAAATCTTTTGATAAAACAGGCTTTATGAATATAAAGTTTAGCCGTAAACAGGCTTATGCAGGTTTTGATGATGGATTAAATGTAATAAACAATACAATTTTAATTAATTGTGGCCTGGTGCATATTATCAACTAATCGTATTGTTTTTTTGATATGAATTACAATAGCTTAAAATAACATTATTTTTTTTTTGAAACCGATTGTTTTTTTATTAGTTTTTGCTTTTTAAGACTTATTTCTCTATAAGATAAATTGTAAAAGTTGGCTTTTTAACTTGTTTTAATAGCTTTTTACGTATGTTTTAGGTAATTTTAATGAAATTTCTTCTTTTTTTCAATATTTATATTTTTTGTATAAAATCAGTCTGTTCGCTATTAAATTATTATTTTTTATTTTAAATTTATTTTAGTATTGAATTATTTATATTTTTTTCAGTAAATAAATATTTTTAATGTTTTTATTTTTACTATTTTTTGCTTATAGTTTAAATAAAACACAACACAACCGATTGTTTTATTGATTGTTTTTTTATATTTGTTAGTGATATAATTACCTCATACTGATTCACATTGAATCAATCCCTAAAAAAAAATCAAAATAGTAACTAAATAAATAATACCACTTATGAACTAATACAATTAGAATACAAAAACCATTTAACTATTTAAACCAAATAAAAAAATATTAATATGAATTTAAAACTCAAAATTGCACTAATCGGACTGTTGATCGTGGGCAGTCATAGTATAATGGCACAATCAAAGACCATTTATGGCGTGATTACTGATCCTTCGGGGTTTCCATTACCGGGTGCCAGTATTAATGTAGAAGGAACGCAGAATAGCGCATCAACAGATTTTGACGGTAAATACTCTTTAAAAGTGGTTAATCCTACCGATAAAATAACTTATTCCTATGTTGGCTTAATCTCACAGACTATCACAGTAGGTGAAAGAAGTTCAATTAATGTTACTCTTATTCAATCCACACAAAATTTAAATGAAGTAGTTATAGCCTATGGTACTCAAAAAAGAACCAAGATTACAGGAGCAGTTTCGACTGTAAGTTCAAAGGATATCGCTGCGGTACCTATTACTAACGCTGAATCAGCTTTACAAGGACGTGCCGCAGGGGTTACAGTTGTAAATGGCGCACCTGGTTCCAATCCCACTGTTAGTATTCGCGGTCTGGCTACTATGGGAAACAGTGCTCCCTTATATGTGATTGACGGGGTTTTAACCGGTAATCTTTCTGGTTTAAGTCCAAACGATATTGAGAGTATATCTGTTTTGAAAGACGCCTCTACCACTGCTTTATATGGTTCTAAAGCCTTTAACGGTGTTATCGTAGTAACCACTAAAAAAGGAAAAAAAGGCCCGGGACAGCTAACCTTTAGTACTTACGTTGGCGGACAGGAAGTGACAAAGAGATATAATGTTTTAAATACCCAGCAGTATCTTCAATACGCTAAAGATTTAGGGAGTGATTTAACAGCAAGAGCGGCTGAATTTGGAAATATAAATACAAACTGGCAGGATCAGATTTTTCAAACCGGAATTATGCAGGATTACAATTTGAGTTTTTCAAATGGTACTGAGAATTCTACAAGTCGTTATTCTGCTGAATATTTAAAACAGGAAGGAGCTGTTATTAATACAGGTTTCGAACGTTATTCTTTTAGAGCAAATAACACGCAGGATATTGGTAAGCTAAGGATAGGAAGTAACATTGGAGTTTCTTTCAGTACTATTGATCCTGAACGTGCTTCAGGAGGAAGAACATTATTAGAGCATGCAATTAAAATGGCACCCTATTTTCCAATTTACAATGAAAATAATTTAGGTGGCTATCAGGGACCTAGCGCTATAGATGGTAATGACGCAGAAAACCCTCTTCGAGTGGCTAATTTAGGATATCAGAAAATAAATAACTTATCCATTATTGGAAATATTTTCGCTGAATTAGAAATTTACAAAGGGTTGAAATTCAGATCCCAAGTTTCCTTAGATTATTATACAGGTAAAGATCATACTTTTGTCCCGAGCTTTCAGGATGGTTCTTATCATAAACAGGCATTTTCGACAACAAACGAAACAAATTCTCAAGGCCAGACTATCGTTTTTGACAATAGTTTAACTTATAAAACAACTATTGCAAACAAGCACAATCTTGAAGTGTTAGGAGTTATTACTAAAATTGATGGAAAATCACAAAATGTAGCAGCCGGAAGCCGCTACTATATTTCAGACGAAATTGATCAGCTTCGCTATAATGAGGGAAGTTTAGTATCTGCCAATTATGAAGAAAAAAACATTGGCTATATTGCTCGTATCAATTATGACTATGATGAAAAATATATCCTGGCTGTTTCAGGACGCAGAGATGCATCTTCACGTTTTGGGGCTAATAATCGCTGGGGTAATTTCTATTCTGTTGCTGTAGGCTGGAATATAGCTAAGGAAAATTTCATGCAAAATTCTATTTTTAGTACATTAAAACTTAGAGCTAGTACAGGAACGACAGGAAATGACAGGATAGACAATTATCAGTATAGTGCTACTTTACTGGCAAATTATAATTATCCAATTGGAGGTGCGAATGCGCCAGGTGTTTCTTTGGGAGTTGCGGCTAATCCAAACTTAAAATGGGAGTCAAAACTAGACAGGAATATCGGTTTAGATTTTGGTTTTTTTGATGAAAAAATAACGGGTTCATTTGAATATTTCAATAATAAGAGCAGTGATATTCTTTTTGCAGTACCTCTTGCAGCTTCTGTTGGATCTGCGGGCGGCGGAACTCAAATTCAAAATATTGCAGACGTAAAAGTAAGCGGTTATGAATTGTCAATTGGTTACAATGACAGAAAAGGAGATTTTACATGGTCTGCTGTAGCTAATTTGGGAACCAGCAAAAATGAGGTAGTGAGCCTGGCGCCTGGAGTGTCAGGTGTATTAGGAGGTCCTTCTGCCAGAGCAGGTTTAGAAAATTTCTCCAGATTAGAAGTCGGACAGCCCTTATTTTATTTTTACGGATATCAGACCAATGGAATTTATCAAAATCAGGCAGAAGTTGATGCTGTTTTTGGACCGGGGCAGACTACTATTAAACCGGGGGATCTTAAAATAATTGATAGAGACGGTAATAAAATTATCAATGCAGATGATAAAACAAATATCGGAAATCCATACCCGGATTTCACTTACGGTTTAAACCTGAGCGCAGCCTATAAAAACTTCGATTTCAATTGTTTTATAACCGGGGTTGCAGGTAACGATATTTATAATGCAAACACTTTTGATCTAAAAGGAATGAACCGCTTGTTTAACGCCAGCACAGATGTTTTAGACAGGGCAATTGTTGTAAATGGCGTTGTTACAAATCCTTCGGCTACATTACCAAGAGCACAAGGAGCAGATATCAACTGGTCTTCAGCAAACCAGCGTTATATAGAAGACGGTTCTTACACCAGATTAAAAAACATCGCTCTGGGATATACATTATCAGGAGATGCTTTTAAAAGCTATTTTTCAAAAGCAAGATTCTATGTAAGCGGACAAAATCTTATAACCATTACAAATTACTCCGGTTTAGATCCTGAAATTACCCGTGCTGATGCAAATGCAAATTCAGCAGGTATTGATTTAGGAAGATACCCACAGCCGAAATCGGTGATTTTTGGAATTGATGTTACATTTTAATATTTATAGACGATGAAAAAAATTAAATATATACTTATAGTACTGTCTGGAGTTTTAAGCATAACTTCATGTGACACGAGCGGATTAGAATTAAATAATCCTAATACTTTATCGCCTGAAACTTTCTTTAAAACCGAAGCACAGGTTCAGTCTGCTGTAAATGCTTCATATGCAAATCTTCAGACAAGAGGACTCTATGGCAGAAATCTTTTTTTCGCCATGGATCTTATGGGGCATGATGCTTTAGGAAACCCGCAGTTAGAAGGTAACAAGAAACCTTTTCAGGATTTTTCTTTTAACGGAGGAAATGATATTATTCAATATTACTGGGAATCTTGTTATACAGGAATCTCCAGAGCTAATTTTGTACTGGATAACGAGCAGAAAATCAATGCTCTTCCAGATATTGTTTTATCTCAGGAAAAAAAGAAAAAATATTTAGGAGAAGCTCATTTTTTAAGAGCGTACTATTATTTTCTATTAGTAAGACGTTTTGGTGATTTACCCATTTATAAATCAGGCACTATTGTTGGAAACGCCAGAAGCCCTAAAGCAGAGGTATATGCTTTGATTGAAGAAGATCTTGTATTTGCGTCACAAAATCTTTTGCCAAAGGCTTCAGAATCGGCAGGGAGAGCTAATAGAGAAGCGGCTTATGCGCATTTGGGCAAGGTATTATTATATCAAAAGAAATATAATGAAGCTTTAGCTGCTTTTAACAATGTTACAGGTTATAGCCTTGAAGACAAAGGTAATTTTTACAACAACTTTATGGAAGAAACGGAACATGGTAAAGAATCGATTTTTGAAATAGAGTTTGACGAGAAAAATGGAACTGGTGATCAATGGGGAGCTGTTGGTGATAGCGGCGGAACAGGTTTTGAGGAGTCAACACTCAGAGGTCAGGAATACGGAAATCTTAGCTGGTACAATGTTTATCCATCAGATGATCTTTTAAATTCGTATGAAGCAGGTGATAACCGTTTTGGTGATACTTTTTATGTACCGGGTTCATCTTATTTAAAAGGAACACGTGTAATGCTGGCAAGCAACTTTACTACCTCTGCAGGTATTAGAAGAGCGGGCTGGAAAAAATATCAAAATTATTACACAAGGGAAGATGAAGCAACACGATCAAGCATTAACTTTAAAGTGATGCGTTATGCAGATGTATTGCTTATGAAAGCCGAATGCGAAAACCAAAGAGATGGCGGTTCGCAGACAGCAGCTATTGCATATATTAAAGAAGTCCGCGACAGAGCAAACCTGACAACTACTATTGCACTAAACAAAGAGGCGGTTTTTGCCGCAATTGTTCACGAACGTCAGGTAGAATTTGCCGGAGAACAATCTCGTTTTGATGATCTCATAAGATGGGGTATAGCAAGTACCGCATTACAGGGAACAGGTTTTACTGCTGGTAAAAGCGAATTATGGCCAATACCAAACAGGGAAACATCTTCTAATCCTAAAATAAAACCAAGTGATAATAATCCTGGTTATTAAGAAAATTTAAATTTTGGTTAGTTTAAGTTAAGTTAGTTGGATAAACAGCGCATTTCACTGCGCTGTTTATTATTTAGAAAAATACCATTGAAATAAAATCTGCTCTTTTGAATTATTTTAATTAATAAAAATAGTGCAGACTCTCCAATGTGTCGTCAGTAAACTTATAACAAAGGAAGATTTCCACTTCCATTCTGGGTTATTTCAGAATTATATTTAAAAATAAAAACATGGTTATATATAAAAAAAGCAAAAGCTTGAGTTTAATTAAAATTTCGGCTTTGGTACTGATCTTTATGTTGACGGCTCCCGTTTTAATCATAGGGCAGAATAAGAATACGGATAAATCAGAACTCAAAAGACCTCAATACCGGAATCTTTTTAAAGAAGCAGGGTACAGCCAGACCGAAATAGATAAGAAATTAGCCAAAGCCTATTACGATGTTTTTGAAGGACCGGATAAAGTTTATTTTGAAGCAGGTGATTCATTAGGATATGTCTCTGATGTCAAAAATAAAGATGCCCGTACCGAAGGAATGTCATACGGAATGATGGTTGCCGTTCAGCTCAATAAAAAAGATGTTTTTGATCGTCTTTGGAGATGGTCAGTAAAATACATGCAGCATCAGGAAGGGCCAAGAGAAGGGTACTTTGCGTGGAGTGTAAATCCAGAGACCAAAAAACAAAACTCTCCCGGTTCTGCTTCAGACGGGGAATTGTATTATATAACCAGCCTGCTTTTTGCTTCTAATAAATGGGGTAATGATACAGGAATAAACTACTACAAAGAAGCAAGAAGAATTTTAGATGCCATGTGGAAAAAAGATGGTACTGACAATGTGCATAATATTATAAATACAGAATATAAGCAGATTTCCTTTGTGCCGGAAGGAGGAGGCTACAATTGGACAGATCCTTCTTATCACGTTCCTGCATTTTACGAAATATGGGCATTGTATGCCAAAGACGGTCATGAGAAGTTTTATAAAGAATGCGCCGATGTTTCGCGTAATTTTTTACATAAAGCCTGCCATTCTGCGACGGGGCTAAATTCAGATTATACCGAGTTTAACGGTGAACCACATCCAACACCCTGGATGCCTCCGGGATTCCGCTATGACTCCTGGCGTGTTCCTATGAATATTGCAATGGATTATACCTGGTATGGAAAAGATAAAGAATGGCAGGAAGATTATGCCAAACGATTTCAAAATTTCCTAAGATCGAAAGGATTACATACCTATAAAGATCAGTTTAATCTGGATGGTTCTACTCCGGAGTTTATTCTTCAGGCTGGTCCGGTCAAAAAACTTAGACATTCGATTGGGTTAGTAGGAACTGCAGCAACAGCATCATTAGTAAATAAAGATAAAGCAAGTATGGATTTTGTTCATGCTGTCTGGAATGCCAAACTTGAACCTTATGAAGACGGATACTTTGATCCATATTATGATGGATTACTATATCTCTTCAGTTTAATGCATCTTAGCGGAAACTACCAGATTATAGCCCAAAGGGGGTAAGTAAATTTTAAAAGGTTTTGAATGGCGAAATGTGATATAAATTCCTTTCTTTAAAAAATTACAGGATGGTCGTTAAGTTTGGAGTAAAAAATAAAACCACTACTTTATTTAAAATAGTGGTTTTGTAATGAATAAATAATGAGGTATAAAATTATAAAGTAAATCTCAAAAATCTATATGTACTATTTTAGAATAGGCTATTCGATTACTATTTTTTTGGTTATTTTGGTTGAATTTTGAGAAATCATCACCAAATATATACCTCTGGCAAGTTTAGTTCTAATAACCTGATTAGTATTAGATTTCAGATTTTTTGTTTCGTATAATGACTTGCCGTCTATTGAGTATATAGTCAGAGAATAATTTTCGTCTGATTGTGAAGCAAAATAAATATTAAACTCTCCACCCTTTGATGGATTAGGATATACCTGGACATCAGTATCTATTTCAATATTATTTATTAAAATATTTTTCTCATCTGTACTTTTTGAAGTATTTCCTATTTTATTAAACTTAAATAATTGACATGAAGTCCCGTAATAGTCCCAAAGTTGAAGATTTACTGTGCCATCCATATTACAATTAGAAATGTCCCAGCCTTTCGATGTATTTATGGCTGATTTTATGCTATAATAACCATTACCCACATCGGTTACTAGCCATTTCTGAGCATCATTACTATAACTATCCCAAAGTCTTATCGATTTTCCATTTGTCGGATCTGCGCTATCAAGATCAATTACACGTCCTGTAGAACTTGCATTTGATTTAAAACGCCAGTAGCCATTTCCAGCATCAATAGCAATCCATTGTTGTGCTGTTGCCCCTAATCTATCCCAGGGACGGATTACAGTGCCATTTGCATTAGTCCCGTACTTAAGATCTATTACTTTATTTGAATTTGTTTTAAATTCAATTTCATAAACACCATTGTTTACTAGTGAAGTACTACTACAGATTTGTGATGGTATATTACTATTTGCATATACAGAGAACCACTGCTTAACTGGTGCACCACAAGACTCCCAATCGTTATTGAAAGCAGTTGTAACATTATATGGATCTGCTTTAGTTATTAACCCTTCTGGTGCAAGTAAATTCCAACTGCAATTTCCGGTAGCGTCAATTCTGCCTTTCAGATTAAGACCAAAACCGCTTGTTGTACCAGTACCCCATGTTTCGGCACCAGTAGGAGACCAGTCTGTTTCTGTTATCATAATAGGTGCTACGTTAGCAATTGGCTGCACGTTAGCATTCCAGGCATTGTTAAAACTAGTGGTGTTTTCTGCATTAGCTCCCCAATATCCCGGATAAACATGAACAGCATAACCTATATTACCTCCCGTTATCAAATGGTTTGGATATCCTTGGTAATGAGATTGATATCCCGTTCCTGGTATCCAGCAAACATTATTTGCACCATTCCCCTTAATTATATTTACTAAATCCTGAAAGTAATTATGTAAAGCGGCAAAATGCTCATCACCCGTTGCACCCCAATTTCCATTTGTTCCAAGTATTTCTATAGGTTCATTGGCTATTTCAAACATAACATTATCTACATTCTTTAAATTTGGATGGTTCGACAGATATCGCCATACCGTTCTTAAATAATTATGGTAATTGTCCCCATAAGCAATTCGATTAGGACATACGCCAGGAGGACGAAGGACAACATAGAGTCCTCTGCTTCTGGCATGATTAATTAAAGGGATTATAACTTGATTTACATAAGTTACTAATCTATTGTAATCAAAGCATGAGATATTATTTTCTCCTGCTGAGCAACCAGGTGTATTGGTCCAGTAAGGGTCAATATGAAGCCTTATATAATTTAATTTCCATCCGTTATTTGTATCCGTGAGTGCATCCATAACGGCATTATTATAATTTAGACAACCCTGAACATTATAGTTATCCCAACGACATTGATTATAAGAGCAACCATTAAACCAAGGACTGGGAGTAATAGCAACACCATGTAGTAAAACGTTTTTTCCGCAAGGATCCTTTAAATTCTTGCCTTCAATATGCAGAGGAGGCAGCGGCATTCCTGGCCATGCAAATAATTGTACCAAGGGAATAAACACTAAAAATAGAAAAAGTAATTTTTGAACTCTTTTCATAACTTAAATGGTTTAATTAATAAATATCCTATCTCACCTTTGAGTAGGTTTTTTACTGCTAATTTAATAATAAAAACAATTAAAAAACAACCGATTGTGTTGTTTATTTTACTAATTATAAAATATAATCACAATAAAATAGATTATACATTATATTTATAGCCAAAAAATAATTAAAATCATTAATAGATTCGTTTTCAAGCTAAAAATTAAAAGTTTAAAAAAATATAGTTTAAAATATCAGAAAAGAATGAAAAAAAAATAGAGCATTAATTTTTACAATCATCACAAATAAGGAGTCTTACTTACTTTCAAACATCCGTAATAAAGACTAAAAAAGTAGACATACAAAACAACTGGTTGCTTAACTATGTATTTAAACGGTTCTGTCGCATCTGTCAGAACCCAGAGTAATGGCTACTTTTTCAATATTCAGTAATCCCAATGGTACTCAATATCACTGAATTTTTATGATAAGAGGAAAGTTCTTTCATAAATGGAATATAAACCCCTTAAAAGGAAATAATATAGTCATTTAGAATATTTTACGCCTGTTAAGATTAGTATAAAAAGAAAAATATAGCCAAATTTGTAACTGCAATCGCAGCAATTCTATTAAGCTATTGATAAACTTTTTTGAGGGAAGTCTTATAATTTTTATAAGACAGTTTTTTTATAGATTTTAGTCTATTATACGATGATTTACCAGGTTAATCAGTCTCGAAACGAATGGATTACAAATTTCCGTAATTTTGTTTGTAAAATTGAAGCTCCAAATCTGTTTTCTCAATAAGCTTCTCTAATAGCACAATCTTATCGTCATGGAGCCTTTTAATCAATTCAAATTTGCTCCTAACGTCCGTAGACCATTGTTCATCATTACATTTATTTTGATTAAAATATCTATTTCTCTCAAAATTTATGATATTCTCCAGAGGCACTTCCAGTATAAGTGCCAACTGTTCAAGTTTCTCCAAACTCAGACTCGTTTTCCCTTTTTCAATTTTACTGTATCCAGACTGCGTTATACCTAATTGGAATGCTATATATTCCTGCGTATAATTTTTTAATTCTCTGATATTTTTGATTTTTTCGCCTATTAACATTTTTAATGATTTTTTTATGCTGCTGGTTTGTCAATAATTATAAGATTGTATAATAAGCTATTGTATGGATAATAGTACTATTACAATTATGGCATAACTCTGAATCTGCAATTAATTTATATCTCTCTAAATTAAGCATGAAGAAAAAAATAATTTGCCCGCATTATGAATTGCCAACCAACTTAGGCAGTTAAATAAAATGGAGAATATCTATATAGTACCTGTATAAATTGTACTAATTTGATCGTAATCATAAAAAATGAGGATTTGCTATGAGTGTTTCCAATTTTTAGTTATGTACAGCTCATTGAAAAGCGGCCAAAACAATTAATAAAAGAGCTGTAGGCAAACAGCTCTTTTTAGTCTTGCCAAAAAAAAATAACTAATTCAAAATATTTGTAAAGACCATTAAAATTTATTTTTAGGATTGCCTTCCATTTTATTCTGTTATTTTATTGAAGATTGATTGTTTTTTGCCTGCATCATGACTTCAACTTTATTGGCTTGCGGAAGTACCTCATTTGCATATTCTTTGATGTCTTTTACCGTAATACTTTGAATCAGTTTTTCGTAAGCTTTGCTGCTGATAAATTTATCACCTGATTTTAACTGCTCAACAATAGTGTTCATCCAATATGAATTAGACTTGATGTTTTGCTGATTGCTTTTGATTAAATCCTGTTTGATATCTGATACGTTTTTTGCATCAACATTTTCTTTTACAATACCATTTAGTTCTTCATAAACAATCTGAAGCAGTTTGGCATCTTTTTCGGGATTACAGTCAAAACTTACTTCAAGAGTAAATACTGGAGTTGGATTTTTAGATAATGAACTTCCAACCTGAACGCCGTAACTTCCGCCTTCATCTTCTCTGATTTTCTCTAAATAACGTTTGTCTAACAATTGAGACAGCATATACGCCATAATTTGCTTTTTTTCTGAAAAAGAAACCTGCTTATTTTCAAGATGTACATAAATACTTGTTTTAGGAACATTCATTTCTCTTGCCAATTTTTCTTTCGCACTCCCTTTTGCCATTCCAATTTTATGATCAATATATTTTTCCTGCGTCTGGTTTCCTGCAATATTTCCTAAGTATTTGTTGATGGTTCCAAGATCACTTTCGCTTACATTTCCAACAAAAACAAAAGTAAAATCAGAAACATTTGCAATACGTTCCTGGAAAATTTTTGAAGCTTTGTCAAATTTCAGGTATTGCAGATTTTCCTTAGTCAAGAGAAAAGTTCTCTTATTGTGATTGGTATCTAATAAAGCTATTGTATCTCCAAAAACTTTGCTGTTATTCTCGCTGGCATTTTCTAATGAATTATTATAAAAATCAATAATTCGATTATAAGCTTGATTTTCAAAACGAGGATGCGTAAAATAAAGATAGGTCAGCTGCACTAAAGTTTCCAGATCCTGTTTTACTGAGCTTCCGCTAAAACCTTCATAATGTTCTCCTAAAAACGGACTTAATTTTATAGTTTTTCCGGCAAGCTGCTTTTGTAAATCTGTAGCTTTAAAATCTCCAAGTCCCGAATTCTTTGCCAAGACAGTTGCAATTTGGGCAGAAGGTAAATCAGCTTCTGAAATCAAAGAAGTACCGCCGGCACTAAAAGCAGAAAAAAGAATCTGATCCTGAGCCAAAGTTGTTGGATAAATAACAACTTTTGCTCCACTATCTAAAATATATCCTTTTGCTTCTTTGATTCCTTTTATTCTAAATTTTTTCGAAATTGGTTTAACCGCTAATATTTCATTAACAAGTGCAGCAGTATTTACCGTTTCTTTATAAGGCGTTAGTTTTTGATTATTTACACTTTTAATAATAGTCGTGTAATCAGATTCTGAAGGGTATTTTATATCTTCTTTATCTGGTCCTAAAACCGTTAAAATCTGATTTTTTTCTGTTGGAAGGGCCCAAAAAAATTTATTTACCAAATCTACATTTACTTTAGATAAGGTATTTTTAACCAATTCAACTTCGTCTTCTAAACTCATAACCGGCAACGCTTCCAGATAATAACTTTGCAGCTGCGATGCCCAATTAGCATTTCCAATTTTGTCTTTATTTTTTAGTTGATTGTTGTAAATCGTGCGCATATTTTCTTTTACACGATCCAGTTCTTCTTTGGTAAAACCATTTTGAATCGCACGTTCATATTCTGTATAAGCTTGTGTAAAGGCTTCTAAAATTCTGCCGTTTTTAGGAACAACATTCAATGTAAAAAAAGAAGTTAATCTTGTAATATCTGAATTTCCGACTCCGGCAGATAATAATGCGGTTTGATTGTTTACAATATATTCTCTAAAACGATTGTTCATCATTTGCAAAGCCAGTTGCTGTGTAAAATTATTTTCAAAATTGGCCAAATCCTGAACCAGTGGTTTGTTCTTTTTAAAATTAAGTGCAATAGTTGTTTTCTGCGCTTCTTTGTCAACGGCTAGTTTGTACATTAATTTTTCATTGTCGGCAATGGTTTCATAAGTACGTTCTGCCGCGCTTAATGGCGTTGGGATAGTGCCCATTATGGTTTTGATTTGCTGTTCTATTTTTGCAACATCAACATCTCCAACAATTACAACAGCCTGATGATTTGGCAAATACCATTTCTTATAATAATCACGTAATTGCTTGTATTTGAAATTATCAACAATATTCATATCGCCCAAAACATCTCTTTTGGCATATTTGCTTCCATTATAAATAATCGGTTCCAATTGTGTCTGAATTCGTAAATCGGCATTTTTTCTTGTGCGCCATTCTTCGTGTATTACACCTCTTTCGGCATCGATTTCTTTTTCTTTTAAAGATAAAAATCCCGACCAGTCGTGTAATATATATAAGCAGGAATCCAGTAAAACAGGATTTTTTACCGGAACGTTACTAATATTGTAAACCGTTTCATCATGCGCGGTATAAGCATTAATATCTCGACCAAAAGTAACTCCGTGTTTGGCGAGCATATCGATTATTCCTTTTCCTTTAAAATGCTCTGTTCCGTTAAAAGCCATGTGTTCTAAAAAGTGCGCCAGACCATTTTGATTGTCGTCTTCTAAAATTGCCCCCACATTCTGAACAAAATAAAAATCTGCCCTGTCTTTTGGCCATTCGTTATGCAGAATAAAATATTGCATTCCGTTGTTTAAAGTACCATGAACAACATCTTTCCGCAAGGGAATTGTTGTTTTAAATTGTGCCGATAGCTGAGCCAGACCCAGTATCATAAAATGCACTAAAAATATTTTTACTTTCATATTTGTTGATTTCTAATCTTTTTTTTTGATTGGTTTTTCTTGAATTAACTTTTAAAAATGGTATAAGAAGCTACTGCTGTCCATTTGAAGGCTTCAAAAGAAACCTTCAAATAACAGTTTTGAATTGTATAATAATGTATTGGTTTGTATTACATCCAGCTTGGGCGGTCTGCACCTTTTAGATAATAATCAAAATATTGCTGCATTTTGAGCGTCCAGTCTTTTTTGTTCGCGGCATCTTCTAAAGTATGTCCTTCTTTTTTGTAATTCACCAGCCAGGCTTGCTTTCCTAAACGGCGAAGTGCAAAAAACAAAGACTGACCTTCCTGATAGGGCACTGCGCGGTCGTTATCATTATGAAAAATAAGTGTTGGTGTTTTAATGTTCTTTGCAGAAAAAAGAGGCGAGTTTTTTATGTAACCATCAATATTGTCGTATAACGAACTGCCCATACGGTATTGATCTGCCTCATATTTAAACATCGTCGAGATTCCGTTTGATCTCATAACAGGGTAATTAGCTGTAAAATTGCTTACTCCTGAACCGACAATAGCACAACTAAAAATATCTGATTTAGTCAATAAAAAAGATGTTTCGTAACCGCCAAAGCTATGCCCCTGAATACCAATTTTACCTTTTTCTGTAATGCCTTTTGCAATTAAATGTTCAATCCCGCTGATCACATCATTGTAAACACTGCTTCCGGGAGTGCCATAAACATAATGCACATCAGGCTGAAAAACGATATAGCCCCTGCTTACATAAGATGGAATATTAATATTTGAAGTACTCACTTCCGGAAGCTGGTATTGATTTAATTCTTCGGTATGTTTTTCATAAAAATGAACTAGTACCGGATATGTTTTTTTGCTGTCATAATTGTCTGGAAGATAAAGATTTCCCTGATTTTCTTTTCCGTTAAAAGAAGTCCATGTAATCAATTTTGAAGTTCCCCACGCATATTCTTTTTGCTGCAGATTTACATTTGTGATTCTTTGCTGTGAGCCAAAATTTGATTTCGCCCACCAAAGATCCGGAAAAACGGTATAACTTTCTTTGGTAAATAATATACTCAAATCATCACCGGAAACAGCTTCAATCTTGGTATTGTAATCCGGTACAGCAAAAACTCTGGTAACGGTATTGTTTGCCAATTTATAAACACCTTTAGACTTTGTTTCGGTATTAAATCCTATTAAAGTAATTGCTTTTTTCTGGTCTAAATCACCTATAAAACCGTTTTCACTGTATCGCAATTCAACTTTGTTTTTTCTACCATAGCCCTGAGTTATGGAATAAGGCGCTTTTTGATTGGTAAGATCAATTGCCCACATATCAAACTGGTCGTAAATAACAAGTGTATTTCCATTGTTTAACCAGCCCGCAAATCCGTAAGCCGTATTGGCAGATGCCATATCTATATTATCATTTGAAACAGAAAAAGGAATTTGTACACCTATATTTTTAAACTGCATGCTACTGCTATCAAAAACCATCCAGGATTTTTGTTTTTCATCATACATTACAGCAAAAGTTCCCTGGGGATTCCATGATGGACTGCCAAAAACGCCTGTTAATACTTTTGTCGATTTTCCTGTTAAAGCATTAACCCAAAATATATCGTTACGCTCATTAAATGTCCAGTCTACTTCTATTACATATGGTTTTTTATCGATTGCAAAAATACCTTTAAAATCAACAGATTCTGGCACAATTAACTGATCAAACTCACCAGCCGAAGCTACTTTGATAACTTTATTACTTTTGATATCATAAAGAAACTTGGGTTCACTAGGCAGTGTTTTAGAATTTCGTACCAATTCTTGTCTTCGTTCCATTGCTCCCTGACTCGATTTCCAGATTTCAACTCCCGATTTTGGGATCTGTGTATTTTCTGAACGGTTATTTCCAAAAACCTGTAATTGAACAAAATTGGTGTTTTCAGTCAATCCGTACGCTGTTTTTGAAATAGAATATTCAGGGTCGTTTAGTTTAATGTCATCGTAATTAAATGACGGTTTAACCGAATTGTGTTTCAAACTAAAATAATACACCAAATTAAAATCTGCGCTGTTTCTGCCTTTTAAAGTAAAACTCCCTCCATCTTCTTTCCCATTTAACTGAAAATCTCCAAAATCAGCTGCTTTTCCACTGTAAACGGTTTGTTGTTTTCCTCCGGGAATTCCGTTTTTTAAAAACATTTTATCTTTTTCTATTTGCACATATACGATCGATTTGTTCTTTAAAAAACGAAATGATTTAATGTTATGTACAAAAATACTGTCGTTGTTTTCTATATTATAACAAACCAAGCGCTGGAGAAAAAAATCCCCTTTAGCCACCTCCGGACGTGTATAATACAAAATATCTGTACCTTCAAGTGCATTGGTATAGTGCTGGGTTTTCCAAAGCCTTTTTTCATCCGATTTCAAATTCTGTAAAAGCGTATTATTATTTTCATTGTACTGAATCCAGTCTTTTTTTCCGATGAATTTTAAATCGCTTACGTTCTCCAGCACCAATCGTTTTCCTTTTGGAGCTTCCTGAATAATGATCTGTTTTTTATTTTGCTTTTCTTCATCCTGAAATACAGTGCTGTACGACATCCATTTACCGTTGTAGGACAAAGATTTGCTGTTAATTCTTTGCCATGTTTGGTAAGCCGATTCATCTACCGCTTTTTTCTGTGCAAATAAACCATGCACACTCAAAACGAGTGTACACAGTGCCACTATTTTTTTCATATTTTTTTTGATTTTCAAAAAGAAATTATTCTTTCTTTAAAGCGTTAATAACGTTTGTAAGTTCATCTACAAGCTGACCCGGATTTCCTGAATATCCTTCAGATGTAAAGCGGATTTGCCCGTTTTTGATCACTACTTTTCTCGGAATTCCACTTGACTTAAAGATTGCTGCATATTTTGCGAAAGATTCGTTATTCGTTCCGCCACCTTTTTTAACTAAATCAAAATAGGTGTCAACTTTTAAGTTTTTTGATTTTAAATAAGCCAAAGCTTCTTTTTTATATCCTTCTTTGGTTTCCTGAGTACTTATAAAATCAAACTCAACCTGTTTGTCTTCTTTAAAGTTGGTTACCAATTGCTCCATAGCAGGAAACGCCTGTTTACAAGGCCCGCACCATGTTGCCCAAAAATCAATTACGATAATTTTTCCGTTGTCTAAAGCTAGTTCTTTAGCTTTTCCATCTGCTGTCTGGACTTTAATTGCGGGTGCTGGAACAGGTTTCATCAGAACTATTTTCTCTTCTGAATTGTTTTCTTTTTTCAACTGCTCTAAATAAGCCGGAAAATCAGCTTCTTTTTTTCCTTCTTTTAAATAGGCTTCTTTTAATTTAGCCGTTAATCCTTCAGATAAAGTATTGGTTCGTGCCTCATTTTTTAAAACTTCAATAATTGGCTTGTTTAAAGCTTCCAAAGCTCTTACATGAATATCGTTGATACTCGCTTTTTCATAACGTTTTTGGAATGGCAATAATTCAAAAGTTTCTAGAACTTCTTTATACTTTTTAAGCATATCGTACATACGAATCTGGATCACCAACTCATTATTAAGCTGTGCTTTTGCATTTTCTGTAGCCTGATTTGGTGACCAGTAAATTCCCTGCATGTACGACAAGTCGTTTACTTTTTCCTGCATTAACTTAATTATTGGCACTGCCATTGTTTCTATAACTGCCGGATCAACCGCTTTTAAGTACAAGGCTTTAGAGATGTTTTGGTGATAAGCATCATTCAGATTAGCAAAATTCATGGTTGGAATTAAAGCTAAAACACTGTCGTAATCTTTGGTCTCAAAATAATATCCAAATTGCGTTTTTACAATGTTATCATAGAAATACTTTTGCGAATCTGGCACATCAGAAGTGCATGGAAAATCAGCTAAAAACTGAGTTATAACTTTGCTTTTTTCTGCAGCATCTGCAATTGGCATAATTTTCTGATATGCTTTAAAACGCATAAAAGCTCCTTTTGGAAATTGCTTTTGAATTACCGTTTCAAGAGAATCTGCTTTTGGTTTATCTTTAAGATCGAATAAATATAAATTGTGAACTTTTAGAAAAACCTCTTCAGGCTGACCGTTTATTTTCTTTGTAAAATCTCCCAAAAAGCGGTGTCCCAATTCCTCAAATTTTTCAGGTTTCTGAACTTTTAAAATCTTGATATAAGTATCAATAAATTTCGGAAAATTTACACCATGATCTGCAACTTCTTTTTTTAACCAATATTCTGAAGCGTCTCCGTTTATTGTAAAATCTTTAAAATAACCGTTAAACTGACTGTTGAAATCTTTGTTTCTAAACGTTGCCCAGGCCAAATCTGCTCCCGGCATTTTTACTTTTGGTTCTTTAAAAACAACCAAAAGATAACCGGTGTCTTGTCCGGTATCTGTAACTAACCCGTTGTCTGTATTACCATAAAACTTGAAAGCCATAAAAGCACAGTTTTTTGGAACGGTATATTCTACGTTCCATACGGCACCGTTTTTTTTCATTTTAAGATCTTCAATTTCCCATCTGTAATCATTAAAGACATATACGTAACCGTTAATTTCTTTGATGTTCTCCAAAGGCCCGCCTTTTGGATCAAAGGTCATGTTTAAAGCTGATCCCGGAATGGGCATATCAGCCATTCCGGTTAATCTAAGCTTTGTTTCCTGACTTGTAACTTGTAGGGTAAAGGCGCAAAATGCCAATACCAGTAATTTGATATTTAATATTTTTTTGAACATTTTCTTGTTTTTTATTTACCCAATTCCGGGTTTAAATCGATGTAATTTTGATTGATTGGGAATACATATCCTTCACTATTAGGTTCAAGAGTATATGTAATGGTTTTAAAAACTCTTGTATACGTTTTTTGAAAAGCCGGATCAAGATTTAATCTTCTTTGGTCAAACCAACGGAATCCTCTTCCAATCAGTTCTTTTTGTCTTTCTACTAATGCAAGATTCAAAGCTTCGGTGTTGGAAGTTGCAGAGACTTCGTAAGTTGTAGCTGCTTTGTATCTTTTTGCTCTTAAGATATTCAGATTATCGACTGCTTTTTGCGGCTGTCCTAATCTTGCATAGCACTCGGCAGCAATTAAATACATTTCCGGAACCGAGACTCCAATATTGATGCCGGTGGTTGGACTATAATTTGCAATTGCAAAACCTCTGCCTGTGTAACTTGGGAAAAAGTTGGTTCCTGCGATAGTATAATAATTATAACGAAGGTCATTACTTTCAAAACTGTTTAGTAAATCATTTGATAATGGAGCTCCTCTATAGGTAAGTAATAACGTTTTAGAAAATATGATTTCCGGATTCTGAATTAAAACGGGATAACTATTTCCAGAAGCAAAAGTTTTTAAATCAATCAGACCGTTTTGCATTTCAAGTGCTTTCTGTGCATTATCTAAACTCAATTCGTATGATCCCATATACAGATACGTTCTGGCAAGTAATGCATAAGCCGCTCTTTTTGATGGCACTACATTAAATTGTGGTGTATCCTGAATATCATTAGCCAAAGCACTTTTCAAATCAGAAATAATCTGATCGTAAACCTGAGCAACTGTACTTCTTTCTAAAGAAGAAAATAACTCCGGTTTTAACAATAACGGAACCGCTTTTTCAGAATTATCAGAAGCCGGATTAAATTGTGGGCCGTAGGTATTAACCAACTGCAGGTAAGCAAAGGCTCTGTGTACAAAAGCTTCGGCATAAATTTCTCTTTTTTCGGCATCTGTTCCGCCCTCACTGCTCATTACTCCGTCTATAATGGTATTACTATAGCAAATACATAAATATAAACCATTCCAATCTGGATCGCCTTGAGAAGGATTGTATATTGTTTGCTGCCAGGTATAACTGTTACTCCAAATGGTAGAAACTCCATTTTGATAAGTTGTCGGGAATTCTACATCTGCACTGGCTAGCAGCTGAATTCCTCCAAAAGAACTCATCGTTGTATAGTTGTTAGCCAAACCTCTGTAATCAGAAGTATATTTTAATATTCTGTTGTTCCCAACCGGTTCTACTTCAACATAATCTCTACATGAGTTTAATAAAAGTAAAGGCAGGAAAATATATAGTGTGAATTTTAGAAATTTCATAAGTTTATTTTTTAAAATTAAAAACTACAATTAAATTGTAAAGTATAATTACGCTGAGGAGCAAGTGTATTATAATTGTTGCTTGACAAGTATTGCGGATCAATACCTAAATCATTTTTAACCCATAATAAACCTAAATTTCTTGCGGCAAAATTAAAACTCAAAGACTTTATAAATGTCCTGTCTAAAAATTCTGACGGAACGCTGTAACCTAAAGAAATTTGCTGGAGTCTAACATTATCTGCAGGCAATACATTGATGTCTGCCATCTGAAAACGATTCACACTGTTATAATTAATGTTGGTTAACCCTGGAACATTTGTATTAGCTTCGTCTCCGGATACTTGCCAACGACTAGCAATAAGTTCATCTTTTGCTACAGCACCACTTTGTACCCCCACATAAGTAGGATAATTTTGCAATACCGGATTTCTAAATACGCTGCCCATATAATAAGTAACCTGTACACCTAATGTAAAATTACTATAGGAGAAATTATTCATGAATCCTCCAAAATAAGGTGCAATAGTATTTCCCATATATTTCAAATCCTCCTTATCAATCATTGAAATCCCTTGAGTAGAATTGATAATGGTACCATCTTTTTTGGCAATAGTCGATTGACCTGTAGCGTCCAGACCAGCCCACTTATAAGCATAAAGGTAGCCTATAGTATGACCCAACATTGCAGCTCCTGATAAATACTGATTAGTTGTAGTAAGTTCGTAACGAGTATCTGTAACCTCATTCGTATTATACGAAAAATTGAAATTACTGTTCCATTTAAAAGCTTTGTTTACTATTAGTCCCCCAATACTTAAATCAACGCCATGTCCTTTAAGTGAAGCTGTATTGTAGTTTAAATAAGACCAGCCATAGGTAGGGTTATAAGGAACATTTGCAAGAATATCTTTTGATTTTTTATAATAAAAATCAACACTTCCGTTTAAACGATTATTAAAAATAGAATAATCTAAACCGTAGTTAAGCGTTGTTGTCGTTTCCCATTTAATTTCAGGATTTTCAGGTAATGAAATAGTGGCAGTTGGTAATTGTGTATTAAAATCAACTGAACCAACACTAATAATAGCATTTTGGCTTCCAAAACCACCACTAGGTGAACTTCCTGCCTTACCATAAGTTACTCTTGCAGACAAATTGTTTAGCCAGCTCACTTCTCTTAAGAAAAACTCTTTATTAATATCCCATTTACCACCCACTGACCATAGCGGTAATGCTCTGTTTTTTCTGGAAGCTCCCAGTAAATTATAATCATCAAAACGCACACTTCCTGACATGTGATATCTATTCATGTAATCATAAGAGCCTAATCCGTAATACGATAAAAAGCGCTCTCTATATTTGTTTATTGCGTTATCTGAAGTCCCAATAATTGTGGACCATCCATAAATGGTAGTGTAAAGAGCTGTAGGATTTACAGTTTGTCCGGCATTTGTATCTATATTATAACCGTAATACCTTTGGCCTGAACTTTCTCTGATTTCTTCTCTGATTTCTGAACCAGCCAAAAAGTGTAACCCGCTGTTTTCATTGAAATTCTTGTTGATATTCATTTGAAAACGCATGCTTTGCGAATTATTAGAAGCTATAGTATTACTCAGATAAGCTCCTAACGGAATACCATAAACCAATTTACCTGCAGCATTTACAGAAGTTGCCACGTTAATTAGATTTCTGGAATAGTAGCTGTCAACTTCATTTAATGTTTTGATTTTGTTTCCAATGGAAGTATACATACCGGAAACTTCAAAGTTTAACCAACTGTTTACTGTAGCAGTTAAGCTGGCGTTTAATCTTAAATTTGCTCCTTTTGTAATTACATTCGAGTAATTTAACTCATCTAAATAGTTGTAAGTCCAGGGCAAATAACCTTTGTTTTCAAATCCTTTTGCTACTTCAGGTCTAAAAATAATATAGCGATCAATTCCATTTCCATTTTCATCTGCCAGCATATCATATGGACGCAGCGCAGTAGGTGAAACATTCGACAATGCCTCATTAACAGTATTATTTTCCTGAAAAGTACTTGAAATGTAATTTACTCCTGTATTTAATTTTAAAAAACTTTTGAGCTGAAAAGAATTATTTAAAGTGATATTGTATGATTGGGATTCATTGCCTCTCATGGCTGCCTCGTCCTTGTTAAATCCTAAAGACAAGTAATACGCACTTTTATCACTTCCTCCACTTACAGATAAATCATATTGTCTGGTTACCGAATTTCTTAATAAATATCTATTTATCTGACCAAGATTGTCATTTTGTGCCAGTTTATTTAATAACTGATCTCTTTCTGTCATAGAAATAGTTCCTCTTTGTTGCTGAAACATTATTTCCTGAGCCACACTTGGATTTTTCTCAGCACCGGAGCCAATAGCGCTTGTAATATTGTCAACAATAAATCCACCGGATACTAAACTTTTTTCATAGTTGATATATTGTGCAGTATTCATAACACGAAGTTTACCCAAATCCATTTTTTCACCTATCGTAGTAGTGGTGTTAAAAGTTATTATCGGATCTCCTTTCTTACCTTTTTTTGTGGTTATTACAATTACTCCATTGGCTGCACGAGATCCCCAAATAGATGCAGCAGCAGCATCTTTTAAAACTGTAATACTTTCTACATCGTCCGGATTAAGATAACTTAAAATTGAAGAACCAGGTACACTCCTTTTGCTAAATTTAAAATCGTTTTCAGACTGCGGAAAACCATCAATAACAATTAGTGGACTACCTGTACCTCCAAAATTGTTGGTTCCTCTTACTGAAATACTACCTGTTCTTGGATCTACCTTTACCCCTGCCATTTTTCCTTCAAGTCTTGACTGAATATCTACTGTTGGAACTTCGGCAAGCTCTTTGGCACCCATAACTTCAAAAGAACCTGTTACTCTTTCTTTAGGAATATCAGTATAACCATTTGAAGCAACAACAACTAAATCTTTTAATAATTCGACCTGAGGTTCTAAAACTACGTTTATCAATTTTTTATAATTGACACTTACTGTTTTAGTTTTATAGCCCAAATAAGAAAATCTAAGCGAATCTGTAGCAACTACTTCAATTCTATAGTCTCCTTTTTCTCTAGTAACATCCCAAATCTGTGTACCCACTAATAAGACATTTACCCCTGCTAAACGATTCCCTTTTTTATCAGTAACCGTTCCTTTAACCTCATAAGGTTCCAATTCATTTAACGACGTTTTAGGCTTACTTTTTTTGATGACTATTTGTTTATCAATAATCGTATAAGACAAGCCTGTATTAGATAAGGCAGTATTTAAGATTTGCTCTACTGTTCCATAATGATTTACAGTGACTTTCTTGGTAGACGATATTAAATCATCGTTATAAAAAAACACAAAATCACTTTTTTGTTGAATGGTATTAAAAAGCGTTTGCAGCGAAGCTCCCTGTACTTTTACAGATATTTCATCTTGTGCTTTGACAACATTAGCATAAATACTGGTTAATCCTAAATACAGAACTAAAATGGATACTCTCATAAGTAAAATAAAAGTAATGTTGATGATTTTTTCAGGCAATAGAAAGCCTATATCATGATTTTTATTCATAATTTTGTTTTAGTTTATCGATAATTGCATTTGCAATTAAAATTTTACATAAGCCAAGAGATGTTCGAGCATCTTTTGGCTTTTTTTTTGGTTAGTTTTTACTGTTTTATTCTGTCGTGTTTTATCTCTTCATGGGCAATCCGTAATTTTTAGTTAATGGTATATTTAGTTAATAATTATTTTTCTGGTCGCTGCGTCATAGACAAACTCAAAACCTGTAGTTGCTTCTAATGTTTTGACTACTTTGTCCAGATCATCATTTAGTTTGAAAGCTCCTGAATACGTCCGGTTTTGATTCTTTTCTTCATTGATAACAAAAGTGACATTATAATATCTTGTCAATTTTTCTAAAACCAATGGAAGTTTTTGCTGCGAAAATTCATAATATCCTTTTCTCCAGGAAAATAATGGTTCAACATCTTCTACAGTAGTTTGCATCGTTTGATGTTTTTTGTCTAAAGTGGCAATCATTCCTGGCTTAAGATCTTCCTTAACTGTATCTCCTGCAAAAAAGCCTTTTTTAGCATACGCCACTCTCACTTTTCCGCGTAACAAAGCAGTTGAAACTTTAGTGTCTGTAGCATAACAACTCACATTAAATAAAGTTCCCAATACACGAACACTATAATTATTTGGTGCTCTCACAAAAAATGGTTTTGTCGCATTATGAGCTACATCAAAAATTCCTTCGCCTTCAAGATATACCTCTCTGTTTTTTGTATTAAAGACCACTGGGTAAATTAATTTGGATCCCGAATTCAGCCAGACTAAAGTTCCGTCTGCAAGACTTAGTTGCGCTCTTTTTCCGTACGGTACCAATATCGTATTATATTGTGGTTCAAAAGAGCTTTTTTGAACGAATAGCTTGTTATTTACCCGTATTTTATTTCCCGATGCATTATAAGCTATGGTACTGCTGTCCGCAATATTAATGGTTTGTTGTCCTGCTAATACCAATCTAACCTCGCCGCTTTCTTCAAGAACAGTTGCAGTGGTTCGGTTCGCAAATTGTTCTATTGGACTAATTGATTGTTCTTGTTGTTTTTTTATAACAAGTGTAATTCCGAGGCAAATACAGAATACAGCAGCAACACTCCACGAAAGTGTATGAAGCCTTTTTCGTCTGGGGCGTTGCTTTTCTAAAGCCAGACTATTTTCAAGTCTGACTTTTAAATCTGCCTTTGCTTCTTTTGATAAAATTTTGAAATTTGGGTACAAAATAATTCTATTTTTAAATTCTCTATATTAGTAAGAGAATTTAAAAGCAAAAACATAGACAAAAAATTTAATGTTTTTTTAATCTTTTTTTAAAGTTTCTTCTTAAGTTCCTTTAAAGCCCTGTAAACTAAAGTCCTGCAAGATTCAAGGCTAATATCTAAAATGGCAGAAATTTCATCATAAGATTGATCTTCTGTAAATCTAAGATGTAATGCTTGGCGTTGTTTTTTGCTTAGCAAAGTTAAAGCCAAAGCTAAATTAGCGTGTTTATTATAAATAGTTTCGTCTTGAATAAGTTCTTCTTCTGTCGATCCTGTTCTATAAATATTATGTGAAACTGTATCAAGACTAACTATTTTTGATTGTGATTTGATTTTTTTGAAAATATCCCGCTGAAGTGATTTAAACAAATAGGATTTTATAATTACTTCTTCAGCAATAGTTTTGTGATAGCGATACAATTCTACAAAAATATCATGAATGGCATCTTGTACTAAAGCTTCATCGTTTGTGTACTGGATACCAAAAGTAAAAAGCATATCTGCGTACCGATCATATAATTTATGATAAGCATGAGAATCTCCCTTTCTTATGCCATTCCATAAATCAATATCGCTCTTTTCATTCTTCATTGAAGATCTTTCTACTTTAAGAGTTGTTTCTTATACAAAACTAAAGAATTTTAAAAATTATCAATTTATTTTCAACAGTTATTTCAAATAATGTTAAATATTATCAAAATTTAAAAAAAACAGTCGTTATTTCTCTTTCTTTTTAATTCCAGCGTCAAAAAATTATTTTAATTTATTAAAATAGAGTGTTAGACTAGTAAAAAAAGGCATTAGAGTTTTCAACTACATTTAAATCTGTAATCTTTATACTGCCCGTGGCCGGATTTTCCAGCTTTTGACCTTTTATTGGTATATTTTTTTTATTTGAAGATTATTAAATTAAATAGTATTAGAGTGTGGTGAGAACACCGCCATCCACCCGGGTTATTGCTCCGTTAGTTGCTGAGGCCAAAGGACTGCAGAGATAAGTAACAGTACTCGCAATTTCTGAAGGACTGATAAAACGCTGTAAGAGTGAGGTTGGATTGGTGTTTTGTATAATCATTCCTTTCATCTGTTCCTCTGTTAAATCCTGTGACTTGGCAATCTGTGTTACTGCCGCCGCAACTCCATCGGAATAAGTAGGTCCCCCTAAAACAGCATTAACAGTAACCTGTGTGTTTTTTGTTAGCTTGGCAAGGCCATTGCTAATAGACAGTAGAGCTGTTTTGGTCATTCCGTAGTGAATCATATTCTCTGGAATATTAACTCCCGATTCACTGCTGATAAACAGTACCCTGCCCCAGCCCCTGTCAATCATTTTAGGAAGCAATACCCTTGAGAGCCTGATACTGCTTAATACATTGACCTCAAAGATAGAAAGCCACTGCTCATCGGTGATCTCCGTAAAATTCTTTAATTCAAATACCCCAACGTTATGGATCAGAATATCTACCTGAGGCTAGGCGCTTATTAAAGCATCCACCTCTTTTACATTTGAAAAATCGGCAACTATTCCTGATACACTAGCCTGCGGCAACTCAGCTTTTAATTTTTGCAAGGCAGCATCAACTTTATCCGCACTGCGTCCATTAATTATTACCGCTGCTCCTTCACGAAGAAGTTGCTGGGCAATGGCAAATCCGATGCCCTGTGTAGAGCCGCTGATAAAAGCGGTCTTTGACTGTAATTGTAAATCCATTTTATATTTATTATTGTATTGATTACTACAAAAATGATTCGAAAAATACCTGCCCTATTGATGGTGGAAAAAAGGACTTCTTGGTATTTTTGTATTGATTACTACAAAATTTGATAAAAAAACAGCCTAGCTCAATATACTAAGCTGCATTTCTATTTGTGCTTAGAACAAGCCGGTATACTAATCGTAACAGAAGAAGGAATAAAAATGGTTTGAAATTTGTATCGTACGGTCAATTAAGGAGACAACTATCGTATAGTTGTCTCCTTTTTTATACTCATAATAAACTCTTTATCAGATTTTTATTTCTTTACTTCTTATAATTATTAATGTAATAAACAATTCAACTTAATTACTCTAAATTGTTGAAACATATTTATTTTTTTAGTGCCACGGGTTGATAATAATGCAATTTATTTATCCATTCTTTCCATAAATACTGAGCCTTTTGCTGCAGGTGTTCTGATGCCATTTCAAATTCCGTTCGTGTATCAGATGTATCGGAACTATATGCTGAATAGAAACAGACATAAAAAGTACTGCGCTCCACTATTTTTTTTGATAAACCTAAAAATCCACTCTCCACATCTTTCCATTCTACTAGTTCATACCTTATACCCAAGTCTTCAGATTTTAAATGAATGTAAAAAAATGAATCGTAAATTTCTTCTGTTTCAGTTCGTTTTTCTCTAGACTCAAAACCAATATACATGTCTTTCTCTACCCATGCAGAGGACGAAGGCATTTCATGGTTGGTTACTAAATTTAAAAGATGCTTTAAATATTTAGCGTTTTCCTCTTTTGCCTTTAAAGGATAATCAAAAAGTCTTGCAGGTTGAGTTTCATAGAGCGAAACAATTATTTCATCAAAGTTTTGTCCGGCATTTATAATATTCAAATTACTTTTGGCATCGTTAACTACATCGCGTATATAACTTAACTGAGTGTTTGCAAATTTTTCGATAATTAGTTTGAAATACTTTTGAGCCTCATTTTTATCATTTAAACCCAGATAGGCATGAGCCATAAAATAATAATTAAAAACTTCTGCTTTTTCACTTTGCATTTTTTGATAAGTCGGATTACTAAATAAATTACTTACATCGCTTATACTTTGATTATGCAGGTCCTTAGCCATTAAAAAATTGAAGTATACAATAGCTGTATCCAGAACTATACTTACAATTGTTTTATGTTCATCTCCGTTTTCTTCAAATTTTTGGATAGTTTGCTCATATATTTGTTTTGCCTCTTCATATTTTTCCAATTGCCTGTAAGCAGATATGAGATAAAACATCACCTGATACCATTTTTCAGCTTCCAGTGTGTTTTTGTAATAATCGAAATTAGAAAGTACTTTCATACAGAAATTCTCCAGGTTCAGCGCATTATCATTTCTCCATGAAATTTCCATTCCATTATCTAAATTTTCCCAAAAAGGAGATATCTGGTAACCCTGCCAATGTATATCTGAAGCGAATTTACACTCCTCATTAAGGTAGCTTTTATGCTGATACCAGGAAACTTGTTTAATTACGATACCAAGATTGTTGCAAAGCATTGCAAAAGTATGTGGTTCATTGTTAATTGACAGTCCCTTATTACCATTAAAGTAATCATCGAATGCATGGTAGCCAGCTAAACCATATTTTTTTGCCGTTTCATAATACATTTGTGCCGAAAAATGATCGTTTCTATCCTGTGCTTCATTGCCTTTTTCCAGATAGGTGGTTAGTATATGATAGCAAATTGCACCATTGGGAAAAATTGGAAAATCGATACTTCGTAAATCGATATCTAAGTCTTCAGCAGTATCATAATATCTTTCAATCGTTAAATCTTCTACCTGCTGAACGATTTCATAATATTTGGTCAAATTATCGAAACCTTTTTTTGCATTCCTGTCATTAAAGTAATAGTTATTACTTAACATCCTCCAGGCTATAGCATTTGCCGGATTTTTTTCAGTTTCATTAATAATAATGGGCAGATATTTTGCTACAAATTCATCTTGGTTTTTATACCCAAATGCTGTGGGTATTTCAAATGCTGTGGGATAAAATAAATTAAACAAATTCCAATGTTTATTTAACTTCCCTCTGTTAAATAGCGCCTCTATCTTTTCTGCATAGTCTTTACACTCAACAGGATCTGCTACTTCAAAATGCTCTGACAATAATTGTACCGCCTCATCAAATCTTTCTAATTCAAGCAAAAGCAAACCACCTTCATAATTTCTAGGTGTCATTTTTGGAGCATGTTTAAACGATTTCAGATAATAATCGATTGCTTTGGTTTCATCTCCTTCTTCCTGATAGAGATAAGCCAATCGATAGTAAGTATCGCCGAAAGCATGGTCTTGTAAAGCGCAATTATCTTTTATTCCACTAATATCAATTAATTTATCTTTTAAGGTTTCAATAGCAAGATCATTTAACGATAGCTTTTCCATATAAATATAAATCAACCAATCATATGCCTGAAGTCTGTCCGTTATATCGCTACTCTCATTCAGTATAAGGTTACAATCATCTTGTATAGCAGATACATTATTAAAAACGGGGCTGTTATTTATCCTTATACGCCATAATAATGCTTCACAGTGATTTGGCTCTTTATTTAGTATAAATTGAACTGTTGTCAAAATATTTTCGCAGGTGTTTTTGTTTTCAATAGATAACAACAAATCATCTTCATTTGAAAAATCAAGGGTATTGTATAATTCTGTGATGTGGTTAAGTTCGTTTGAAAAGTTCATTGATATGCAATTTACAGGTAGAATAAATATAAATAAATAAAAAGGTAAAAACAAAATCTTGATTAATTTTAAGGGTAGTGGCTATTAGCGCAAAACCATTTCGTTTCAAAGCCGGGAGTTGTTTATAAATATTTCAAAGAATTGCAGCATTGCGGTTCTGCGGTATTTTTACCATCAGCTAAATTACTCAAAAAACTCTCTAAGAGCCAAAATATTTAAAGACAGTCATACTTATCCTTATAATTTTTAAGTTCCTTATCTGTTTTATCCAGCAGTTTCTCGAGCAGTGCAATTTTATCCCTGTAGAGCATCTCTATATGAAAAAGATCATCCTGCTCCACAGACGGCGCCTTTAACTTCATAAAATCACTCTTAAGGTACAGACTGCTTTCAAACTGTATAATGCTAATAAGATCCATTTCAAAAATAGAGACGATCTCTTCCAATTTGTCACAACTGAGCGGAATGGTGCCTGTTTCAATCTTACTGTAGCCCGCCTGGGTAATGTTAAGCCTGAAGGCCATATATTCCTGGGTGTAATCTTTAAGTTCCCTGATGCTTTTTATATTTTCGTTTATTTTTCCCGGCATTTGAATTGGATTTATAAGTTTACATTTTAAACTACATCATCTAGCGCAAATTCATCAAATAAACCTGCACAGCAGCGGCAGGACTGCTTAATGGCCCGAAGATTGCTACCTTTGCTTTAAATCAGGCAACACTGTAAAAAAGCTCCTTTAAATATTCCTTTCAACCCAAATCTTAACCCTGTGGTTGTTTTTTATTCAATGCAAACTTTAAAGGATAGGGCGAGAAAGCATTGGAAAAACTGTAATGAATTATCACTAAAATCTCTCTTCCACTTTTTTACCATTGTAGTTAATAATCCTCGCGATTCCATTTGGCATTACAATAGTAAATTTTCTGCTGGTTAGCATTCCGGTATATTGTCCTTTCCTATTTGAAATCGTTAATTTTTTTGATGCCTCATTCCATGAAAATTCAATTTCAGAATAAAATCCTTTCTCATAATTGTAATTATCAAACTCATCCTCATAAAGCACAAAAGAACAATCTTTACCCGGATATACTTTTATCTCCAGGTTATCCCACTTTTTCTGGGTTGCAAATTGTACTTTCGGACCAAAGGGAATAATTGCTCCTTCCTTTACATAAAGAGGCACCATATCGATGGCTGTTTTTACTATAATTTCCTGACCTCCGTTAATTTTCTCATTGGTCCAGAAGTCGTACCAATGTGTGCCAGCGGGCAGATAGACATTTCTTGACTTTTTTGCTGTAAAGTCTACAGTTATTTTTTCTGTATTTTTTTTATCACCTTGCTGATCCCAGCCCGTTGATTCGTTAACTTTTACTATTTTCTCCGGAGTATATTGTGCATGAACGACGGGAGCTACCAAAATTGACCTGCCAAACATAAACTGATCTTTAATTTCCCATCCTTTTTTATCAGCTGGAAAATCCATAAATAATGCCCGCATAAAACTGGACTGCTTACTGGTAACTTCCCATGATGTAGAATAAATATAAGGAAGAAGTGCATAACGAAGCGTAATAAATTTCTCTATTGCATCATAGACAGGCTTGCCTTTTGTGCCAAAATTATAAATCTCCCTTGGAACATCGGTGCCATGAGAACGCATCATTGAATTAAAAGTGCCAAATTGGATCCAGCGTACATACAGTTCCTGATAAAGAGGATTTTTGGCTCCTGACCTGTCATTCCATGCTTGCCTGTAGGCTCCAGCAAAAAAACCTCCTATATCTGAATTCCAATGCGGTATGCCGGTAAGGGTAAAATTCAAACCGGCCGGAATCTGATTCCGGAGGGTTTCCCAGCTAGAACCTGTATCACCAGACCATGTATTGGCCCCGTAACGCTGTTGGCCTGCAAAAGCAGATCGGGTTAAAATAAATACACGTTTCTCTGACGTGGTTTTGCGCTGATGGTCATAAACTCCACCCACAGTCATTAAAGGATATGCATTTCGCACTTTTCTAAAAGATCCCAGATATGTTTTTGTGTCATAATCTGCCGGTTTTTCCTCGAAGTGATCTGGCTCTGTAGAATCCATCCACCAGCCGTCAATTCCTTGAGAAAACAGTCCCTTATCGGCATATTTCCAGTAAATATCTCTTGCCTGAGGATTATAAGGGTCATATACTCTAACTCCCGAAGGATAATCTGCATTTGGAGGCCATATTTCTGAACCGGATTGCGGCCAGGTTTTAATATTAAATAACATTCCCTTTTGATCCATTTCCTTATAAGGTTTTGTCTGCGGACCAAAGGAAGACCAAATCGAAATAATCATATGGGCGTTAAGATTATGAACCTCGTCCACCATTTTTTTCGGATCTGAAAATTCAGGATTTAAAAACTCCATTGCATTCCATAAATAATTGTTACCCCAATATTGCCAGTCTTGTATTATTCCGTCAAGGGGCACTGCTAGTTCACGATACTTTTTCACTACCTCTACCAATTCATTCTGACTTTTGTATCGCTCCTTACTCTGCCAAAAACCGTAGGTCCACAAAGGAAACATTGGTACTTCTCCAGTTAATTCCCGCATTTTTCCAATTACCCCATCTGCATTACCTCCGTACATGAAATAATAATCAACAGCATCTCCCACAATCGATTTAAAGGAAGTTTCGGTGGCATCATCTGTAAATTCTGTTGGAGAATAGTTATCCCAATAAAGCCCATAGCCTTTTATGGATTGAAAAAAAGTCACGGCATCATCCACATTGCCCTGCTCGAGATGATATTTTTGATTTCGCTGGTTTAAATCTCCTCTTTGATGTTGTCCCAAACCATAAATTGGTTCCTCTTTATCTAAGATAAAAGATTGTGTGACTGTAAAGGTCTTTACTCCTGCATCATCAAAAGGTTCGAATTTCGTTCCTTGAGGTTTTTCTTTTAATAATTCATTTTCAGAGGCTGAAAATGCTATATTTCCTGAAGCAGTATTTACACTAACAGTTAATTGATTCGACTTTAAAAAGATAATATTGCCAAAGGTTTTTACACTAAAAGCAGTTTTGGCAGGCTTTAAAACTACCGAAAGACTTTCTTTTGAAATTTTTTTTATCTCCGGAAATTTAATAACCCTGACAATTGCAGGACTGTAAAACTGTATTTCTATGTTATTGCCATTTGCAATAGTCTTGATTCCCTGAATGGTTTTCTGGAATTTCTGCGCATTACTATGAAGGCAAAAAAGCAGCACAGTACATAGGGAATAAATAATTTTCATTTCAATTGAGTTAGATAGTTTATAGTGTAATAAAAATAACTTTTGTCGTTTTTAAAGCCTTTAAACTATGTTGAAATAATTATAACTCATGTTGAAACCAGATAGCAATAAATCACAAAACACACACAATCAATATGTTAAGAAAAAAAAATTAATTTATTATATTGAAACATTTTACTCCCTGCTCTGGCTGGGCGTTTTACCAAAAGTGTCATGAAAGCATTTGGTAAAATAAGAAATACTATTAAAACCTACCTGATCAGATACATCTGCAATTGTCAGTTTTTTATCCAATAATAATTCGGCTGCTTTTTTAAGCCGGATAGTACGAATAAAATTTGTGGGAGAATGATCTGTAAGGGCCATCAGTTTTCGATATAAACCAGTACGGTCCATATTCATATCCTCACTGAACTTTTCTACTGTATAATCAGAATTCGACAAATTATCTAAGACACACTTAAAAGTGCGTTTTAAAAACTCCTGATCAACCGGATTATCTGTTAAGGCATCAATTTGCACTTCCTTTTTATTAATGAACGTTTTTCGTCTGGCCTCGTTTATTTCCAATAGTTTATCAATTCGAAGCACCAGCAAATTAATATCAAAGGGCTTTACCATATAAGCATCGACTCCGGCCTTATAACCTTCAAATCGAGCCTCATCAGAGGTTCTTCCCGTTAGCATGATAATAGGAATGTGACTCACGGCAATGGTATTTCGAACCGATTGACTTAATTGTGGACCATCCATTTGGGGCATGATCATATCTGTTACTATAAGATCCGGAACATGCATTATTGCTTTCTTTAAACCTTCTTCTCCATTATTGGCTGTGATTACATTATAATACTTTTTCAATTCAGCCAGCAGATAGCCTCTAAAAATAATGTGATCCTCAACAATAAGTATATTTTTTTTTGTTGATTCTTCCCCTTCTTTAAAATAGGGAACTTCGGTTTCTTTACCAACGGATAAGAGTACCTTAAAACAAGTCCCCTGCCCCGGATAACTGGTTACCCTGACCCACCCGCCATGCATTGTTGCGTAATATTTTACCATATACAGACCTATACCGCTGCCGGAGGATCCTCCATTTTGATTGTCTGCCTGATAAAAACGATTAAAAATATTATCTATTTCTATTGTAGAAATTCCAATTCCTGAATCTTCAACCAAAATTATCAGAACTTTATCTTTACTATCAATTACGGCTGAGAATTTAACTGTACCCCCTGAACCGGTAAATTTAAAGGCATTAGAGAGCAGGTTAATTACTATTCTGGTAATTTTTTGCCTGTCCAGATACAAGTCATCGTTTTGCGGGTCGATATCCCAGTTAAAGTCAATTTCTTTTTCTTCTGCTATTGACCCATAGGCTTTACACAATTCACTGATAAAGGAAAGATTATCATAAAAATTGCGATGTAATATTTCTTCTCCTGTATCAATCTTTTTAAAATCAAGCAACTGATTGACAGTATCTAATAAAAGGTCGCTGCTGGAACTGATTTGCAGGAGTTCTTTTTTTATTTTCTGATCTTCCACTCTTGCAAGCAGCGATTTTAAAGGTGTTATAATAAGAGTGAGGGGCGTACGCAACTCATGACTCATATTGGTTATAAAATCCGACTTAGCTCTCTCTATAGCATAATCTTGTTGCTTTTTGCGAATTGAAGTATTATGTTTTATAATAGCCTTAGAAATTAAAACAATCCCGACACACAATAATACCAAATAAAGTACTTTGGCAAGAATCGTATTCCATATAGGAGGCTCGATGATAATTAAAAGATTTTTGACTCTGCCAGGCCAGTGCAGACCGTCAGAACTGGCCTGCACCATAAAAATATACTGGCCGGGAGCTATATTGGTATAACTGGCTTCACCTACTCCGGGGGCAGAATTCTCCCTGCGCCAATTCCTATCAATATACTCGAGTTTATATCTGAAATAAGTGTGTGACTCATTGATATAATTGAGTCCGGAAAACCCAATGCTGAAAAAGTTTTGATCATGTTTCAGCCTTAAGGTATCGGTTGATGTTATAGCATTTTTTAAAACAATCTCTTTGTTTATTTTCTGACCACTTGTCACGTTTTTACCAAACAATTTGAAGCTAAATAAAATTGGATTAAGAACATATTGATTTTCTCTGGCATCATTTCTTTTTAGATTATTCATACCGTCTATTCCCCCGATAAATAATCCGTTTTTTGAAGAAATAAGCGCAGCGCGATCAGTAAATGGATATTCCAGCACTCCGGTAAATTTATCATAATTTATGATTCTAAAAGTAAGTCCGCTTGCTGCTCTTTTTTTAATAATATGACTTACACCACGTGAGGTGGTAACCCAAAACGAACGATCTATATCTTCCACTATCGCCTTAATACTATTGTTTACTAAACCTTTATCGGTATTTAATTCATATAACTTTTGATTTTTGTGATCCCAAATGGTCAGGCCATTATAAGTCCCTAACCATAAATCTTGGTTAGAGTCAGATAAAAGACAACTGTATTTATGGTTTTTTTGACTAAACATTGCCATTCTTTTATGTCCTTTTGCCAAAGGCATGATAATTTTATCACCTGCGATATTCATCATAAAAGGACCATTATCAGAAATGCCAATCAATTGGTGATTCCACTGAGTGATTTGAAATACATCGGCAGGAGAATTAATCAAAAAGGACACACCAAAAGACTGCAAAGACTTATTCCACTTGAAAATTCCAGTGTCAGTACAGACCAATATTTCGCCTGGACTGGTTTGGTATACAAAACTGGTGGATTGTTTTGTATATTGTTTTATAAAGCCATTTGAACCAAATACATACAGTCCTTTATTGGTCGAAATCCATATTTGACCTGTAGAATCTTTTAACAGAGAATGGCAATGCAAATCAGAGAGTAAAACCTTGAATGACTTTGTGTGATTGAGAGGAAGTTCGGCTATATAGAGCCCTTGATTGGTACCGATCAGTAATTTCCCATCACCAGTTTCTTCAAAACAATTTATCTGAAATTCATCATTGTCTTTTAAGTTGAAATTGCTTTTTTGATAATATTTAAAACGAGAACGATCCTGATGATGATAATAAATCCCCTTATTTAATGTCCCTATCCAAAGCCCTCCCTGATAATCAAATAAAACAGTACTTACTTCAGTCTTTATTTTGTTTTTTTCTGTTAAATTTAACTCAGGATAAAAACTTCCAAAGGTACTGCCATATCTAAAGTACCAAAGCCCTTTGCTGCAGCTCATGAAAAAATCCCCATTCTTATTTGCTGCAAAGGTGTTAAGCCAATAGGTGTCGGTTTGTAATAAGACTATTGACTGCCTGGTCTGAGTATCATACCGAATCAATTGTCCTCTTATCATTCCGGACCTTACCACATACAGATATTTACCTACCACCGTGGTGTGATTCCAATCATTAAAATCACCCAAATCATCCCTGACAATAAATAGTTTATAAATTTCTTTTGAGGTGAAGCGGTCAAAGCAACGGATTAATCCTGATTTGTAAATTAAATATACTTTCTGCTGAGCAGTAACAAGATCGTAAAGTAGTTCCTCCGGGCTTCCCTTTATAAAAATTCTGTTTAAAAAGCAGACTACCTTTTTTGAATCCTGCTGGTAACAAAGCAGTGCACCTAAATCATTTACTACCCATATATCTTTTTTTTCATCAACAAATAAATCAACCGGAGTGCCTTTAAATCCTAAAAAATGCAGGATTTTAATCGGATCGGCTTCACTCTTTTCTTTAGAGACATTAATCAGGCTGATTTTCCCTTTATACTTAAACCAAATGCGATTGTTTTCTATGTAACTGTGATGAAATCCCTTGTATGATATAAGAGGGGCAGAATTATCATCATCAATTTGTATTGTCTTAAAATCTGCTCCATCGTATAAGTTCAGCATTCCCTCGGTAAAAACACCTATCCTACCATCCGGGAGTTCAATAAAATTCCTGATTTTCTCTTCATTGAGCTGGTGCCTGTTTTCAATTGGAGAAAACAGAAGGTCTTGTGAAAAAACTTTACTGCTAAAAGAAAAAAAAATGATGCAGAGAAAAAAATACCCATGCACAGAGAGTTTCAAAATGCCGTTTTCCTTTTTCAGACCCTGCCACAAAAATTTAAATAATAATTTAGTCATTTATTCGAAGTTCGTATCTATTAAAAAAATAGAAATATGAAGTTGTAAATATACTCTCTAATTTAATAATGCTATTATAGATCAGATGAACAGCAATTCTTTATAGATGAATAATTAAAAATAAATTATAATAATCAGGTAGGCTTCTGTCGCATCTAAAGGTAAAACTTAATTTTAGATGCCACAGAGCCTCCATCATAGACTCTATCAAAAATTACTATAACAGCTGTAGAAGAACATGCAACTCTGGGAATTGTCCAGTTATGGTCCCTTGACTGGACATAAAAATAGTAAAAGCTTAGAAAAAAGAATTATATTCCAGAATATCACCATAACAAGAGATAAATTGAGATTAAACATTAATATATAAAAGAGGCTGTTCCTTTACGGAAAGCCTCTTTTTTAAAGTTGTATTTTGAAGAATTGAATTCGAACCATCAGTGCTGGCTACAACACAAATATTTATAATTTTTTCGAAATCTGCTTCCTCCGCTTATCAATTAGATTGGTCTTTTGTAAACGGTAACATCATCTACCCACATCATTACAGATGAAAATAAGTTAATCTTATTAGGGTCTATGAAATTGGAATCTTTTGATCCAACATTTAGATTAAATATAATCGAGTGTGGTCCGAAATTATTTAAATTAAGATTTCCTGCACTACCATTGGTATACGTTGAAACCGTTACATTATCTACCTTTATAGTTACGGTTACGACATTGTCTTTCATTTTCCAAAAGGATTCATATAAATGCCATCCACCATTTCCATTTATATCAAAATTACCCGGATAGTTTCTCTCTGCAGAATTCCCTATAAGGTTTGTTCCGCTGGAAGTTCCATAGAAAAGATTTGAAGTAAAACGACTGGCATTAGGCGCAAAAGAGTACCCTTCCATGATGTCAATTTCTCCTTTGGTTGGCCAGGCATTTTGCTGCACAGACCAGAAGGCAGGCCAGGCGCCGTAGGTTTGCGTGAAAGATTTGTAAGTTCCGCCATCCATCGCTACTAGTTTAATATTGGCGGAAAGCATATACTCTGTATTATTTTCAGGCTTATATTGATAATTAGAAGAAATGAATCCGGATTGATATTTGTAAGTGCTCAATTTTGTTGTCTTGATTTCCAAACATTGTTTTCCATCTCTCCATTGCGTAGTTGGCACTGAACTGGCATAGTCGCAATACCACGAATTATAATCTGCTCGTTGTTCTTTTGTCCATTGTGACAGATTAGAACCTACATTGAATGTATCTTCAAATTGTTTCACCCAGGGTGCACCGGCTATTTTACCTGTACTTTTAGAGTTGTTTACACTTGCCAATTGGTCTTCTGCCAATACAGGACTTGTATTATCTGAGCAGGATGCAAATCCCAAAACACATGATAATGCTAATGATAATAAATTTAATTTTTTCATAATTTTTTGTGGTTAATTAATAGTATAGTAAAGTAATATGCTTTAAAATTTAATCTAAACCTTCGAGGAATCCGGTATGCGAACTTTTGACAGCAAAATTGGAGTCATACAATAAAGGCCAGTCATTTCCAACATGGTTCAGATCTGTACTATATGGAATCCAGGATTCATTATCCTTCATTCCCCAAATCGTTAAAGCGTATTTATTTGCTGCGGGAAGTGCATTATAGATTTTTACGATTTCCTTGTATTTTTCTTTTTGAGCTAACCTTCTTTCATTTGTAAAAGTAGAGATGTCATTAAATTGATTGACTTGAATGTCTAATTCCGAAACATGTATTTTCAGACCCTTTGAGACTGCTCTGTTAATATCTGTTTCAATTTGAGTTTTTGTCGGGCTTAAATAAGTATTATGCATTTGGAAACCAACACCATCAATAAGTTTACTTGTTTTTAAATCATCTATAATGCTAAAAACCTTGTCTTGTTTTGGGATATTGGTAGACGTTGCATAATCATTATAAAACAGTAATAAATTTGTATCACCTGCTGCATTTGCTGCATTTCTTGCCCATTGAAAACAATCTTTTACATAATTAGGTCCCATTCGTCTAAGAAAAATAGTATTTCTCATGTTGCCGCCATTATCATCTACAGCTTCATTAACCACATCCCATGATTTTACTTTTCCTGCATAATGCGTCACAACATCCGTAATGTATTTTTTTACTTCTGCTGCAAATTCAGTATCAGTACCTGAAAAATCTATTAACCATTTTGGTACTGAGTTATGCCATACTAAAGCGTGACCGTGAACATTGATACCATTTGAATTTCCGTAAGCAACAATTTTATCTGCCACTGCCCAGTTATAAACACCGCTTGCAGTAGAAATTTGATCCATTTTCATTTCATATTCGGCAGAAATACTGCTAAATTCATTTTTCAAAATGATATCATAGGGGCTTCCGCTGGTTAATTGTGAGGCCTTTATTGCCATACCAACAAAAAATGGATTTGCTGCCTTATTGACTTTTACTTTTAAAAAAGTAGGATCTTCAGGAATACCACTGGAACCTGTAGTTACAACACTAATCACATTTGAATAACCCGAAGTTTGCGTCTCTGATTTGGCTCTAATTCTGTAATAATACTGCGTACCTCCTGTTAAACCCACTACAATTTCATTTAAATCAGTTACTTCTTTTGAATTGTAATTGGGCACAAATGCTGTAAAATTTTCGGTTGTAGAAACATCCAAAAGATAGCTTTTAGAATTGGAAACATAATTCCATTTAGCTTTAAAACCATTGTCATTGACATCTTTTGGTGCATTTGCAATAGGTGTTTCTAAAGTTTCAACAGTTTCATTGTCATCTTTAGAACAGGCATTTAAAAAAAAGAAGAGACTGCTGAGCACTAGTAAAAATTTAATTTTCATACTGTTTTTTATTATAGAATATTCTGGAAATACTCTTATTATACTTTATTTATTATTTATGATATCATTTACTTTGATAAAAGAGGCTGCTTTGATGACAACCTCTTTTTTATTTAAAGTGCATAGAATCCTCAATTATTGGTAACGAATTTTAATATTGTCAAATTTTATTACGCTGGGATTTGGCGTATCACTCTGTACAATTCCTACCTTAATTTCGGTAATTTTAGACGCATCTATTGTACTGGCAGTATTTGCTCCGAACCCGTAATTATCTTTAAAATCAGCTAAGGATATGGTTTTTGTTGTCCAATTTACATCGGTTACTTTAAAATTATAACCATAGTCTTTACCGTCAATAGTGTTCAATTGTATGGCGAATTGAGCGCCTGTTACATTGGCACTTACATCCATATCTATAAAAGTTCTAGTTGCATCTTTACTCGATGCATTTAGAAAACCAGCACCTGTACCGGCGCTGCTTCCGTTATAACCGTTGGCAGTTGAACCAGACCAGGTAAGTGCTGCATAATTACCTGTTGGACCACCTGTAGTATTGGCGTTAAAACTATCGATATCGCCATAAGCGTTCCAGCTTGTTCTGACACCGTTTCCGTCAAAATCAGATACAAGAACTAGTGTGGCAAATTCTATTGTTCTTTTTGCCGTACCTCCCGGTGTAGTGATTGTTAATTCTGATCCTGAAACTGCATCTGCAGGTAAACCGATAATAATTGATGAAGATGATTTTAGCGTATAATTTAGTGCTTTTCCTCCTAAAGTTACCGAAGAAATATTATAAAACCAGGTGTCTTCAATTTCCAGCGGAAATCCCGGAGTTGCTATAGCCGGAATTGTTTTTACAATAGTGGGATTGGGTTGTAAAATCTCAATTTCTTTTGTGAACGAACCGGCAGCAGTTTCAAATGTAATAGGTTGTACACCAAATCTGCTTCCTAGTTTTTCGTCAAAAGGAATCGTAAAAATAAACGCTTTATCTGAATTATGATTAGGATTAAAACTGATATTAATTTTATTATCCAGCGTAATTTTTTTTAGCCCCGTTAATCCCTGGCCTTCCACTCTGACTTTATTTAACGGAAAAGCCTGATTAAGTAAATCTCCGGGTTCAGCCACCATTGCATCTATATTTGCAGCAGCATTATTATCATCATTTTGGCATGCTGTAAAACAAGCAAGGGCCAAAAGAATTAAAATCCTATATTTTATTTTATTGATCATAGTATAAAAATTAATTGAAGTTAAAAGGAACCGGCGGTTCTAATAATGATGGATTAGTATCAATAGCAGATTGAGGTAATGGCAATTCAAAATAATTATTCCCAGGGGTTATCTTTCTGGAAACCAATTCAGTTCTGGCATCATCAGAATAAAAACCAACTTCCTGCTGTGAAATAATTGCTGTCGCTTCAGCGAGACCTCGGCGTTTTAAATCAAAAAAGTACTGTCCTTCAAGTGCAAATTCCACTCTTCTTTCGTTAAACAGATCCTCTCTGGTAAGTATCGTTTTAGCGGGTAATCCGGCTCTTGATCTCACTTCATTAAAAGCGCTTAAAGCAGCTGCCGATGTAGTAGAACCTGCTCCGGCCAAAATCGCTTCGGCATGCATTAATAAAACATCAGAATATCGTAATATAATCGTGTTTTGTGATGTTCTCATAAAAAACACATCGTTTCTTTCGGCTGCAGAACCTACAATGTATTTTCTGAAATTAGCTCCGGTAGAAGAGAGAATTTTTTTGTATGTGAAACCGCCTTGATTTTTTAATAATTCAGGATAAAAGTCACCATCTGTCATAATCGTGTTCTTTTTTCTGGTATCCTTGGGGTCAAATCCAGCTTGTAGTGAGATAGAAGGCAGGTAAACTCCCCAGCCGTCGCCGCCACCGGTTATTCCTGTACCTCCCGGAACTATATAGGCCTGGTTTGTATTTTGTGTTCCCCATTCGGTAGCAATCGCTTTCCATTGTAGGGCAAACATACTCTCTGCACTATTATTATTTTCGGGGCTGCTAAATAAGTTTCCGTATTCTTGTATTAAATTATATTGATTTCCAATAATTTGCTGGGTTAAAGCAGCACTTTCTCCGTATTCATTTAAGGTTAAATGCACTTTTGCAAGAATACCCATAGCGACAAATTTAGTAACATACCCTTTTTTTACTGATTTTTCAGGTAAATTTTGAACGGCATATTCCAAATCCTGTTTTATGAATTTGTAAATATCCGAAACGAGATTCCTTTTTGGCTGTGCAGCAGAACCAGCTTTGCTAATAATAGGTACAGCACCAAAAGTTCTCACGAGATAGAAATAGGCATTGGCTCTCATAAATCTTGATATTGCTATAGCATTTTTATAAGAGGCTTCAGGCAATTCGCTTTTTCTCTCTTCAACCAGACTCATTAAATTATTGGATTGATCGACAACCGAAAATAACGAAACGTATCCTTCTGTCAGAATTGGGTTTTGCGAGGTTACCTGGGCATCTTTAAATTGTGCATAGGCACCATCAAATGAAAAAGCATTTCCCGCATACATATCTCCTACAGCAATCAGGAATTTATCATTGAAAGTAAACCACGGCTTAAAATACAAACTCTCTGCGATTCCGTCAAAAGCGGTAACACCTTCGGGTAAGTCTGCCGGAGTTAATTGATTTTCAGATGGTGCATCCAAAAAATCATCTGAACAGGAAAATAAAGACAGTAATGGTATTAGCATTCCCATCATAAAAAGTTTAAAAAGTTTTTTCATAACTATTTTTTTTATGTTAACGATTATGAATCATTAAGTTAAATGTGTTTTTTTATCAATTTTAGAATTCTAAATTCATTCCCATAGAAATTGTTCTTGGTACTGGATAGCGTCCTAAATCAATGCCGCTCAGGGTTATATTCTGATCTAAATTTCCAAGGGCAGGATCAAAACCGGAGTATTTAGTAAACGTGTATAAATTTTGAACATTGGCGTATATTCTTATTTTAGAGAAAATAGATTTTTCGAATATCTTTTCTGGTAAATCATAGCTCAATGAAACATTCTGAATTCTTAAATAAGAGCCATCTTCTACAAATCGATTTGAAATTCTGCCATTACCGTTTGGATCATTAAGTGTAATTCGGGGTACGTCTGTATTTTCGTTTACTCCAGGTTCAAAAGCACTTAATGCCTCAGTACTAACATTTCCAAAACGATCTCCAAATCCCGGATAAATGCCATCCGTATAATGACGCGTAAAGTTGTAGATCTGGTTGCCCTGACTTCCTGTTAAAACAACAGATAAACTGATATTTTTGTATTTAAAATTATTGGTAAATGCATAAGTAAAATCAGGAATTGCATCTCCTATGGCTGTTTGATCTTTACTATCGATTTTTCCATCACTGTTAAGATCTTTAAAACGAATATCTCCAATTCCTGTTCCTGTTTCCTGAGTTGGTCCTGCAGCTAATTCGGCAGCATTTTTAAATAATCCATCAGTAACATATCCATAAAATTGTCCTACCGGCTGTCCTTCTGTGGTTCTGGTAACGTTATATAAATCGAATTGTACTTTTCCTAACAAAGATTTGCCCTGACCCTGAAAACTTGTCAGCTCATTATTGTACTTAGATAAAATAATTGTACTGTCCCATGTGAAGTTTTCGGTCACAATATTTCTTGTATTCAATGTAAATTCGACTCCTTTAGTGACAATCTCGCCTGTGTTCAGGTAGTAATTAAGTGCACTTTGATTGGATTCATCGTTGATTTGTTTGGTCAGGAAATCGGAAGAATTTTTAATATAATAATCAAAATCTATTTTTACTCTGTTATTAAATAATCCTAATTCAAAACCAGCATTGAAAGATTTAAGGGATTCCCATTTAATATCCGGATTACCTAAATTATCAATCGTTGGCGATACACCTCCAAAGGGGGATGAAAGTAACGACAGAATGGTTTGATATCTGTTTGCCGGAATATTTTGATTTCCTACAAGACCGTAACCAGCTCTAAACTTTAGATAATTTACAGTATTGGATAAAGGCTCAAAGAACTTTTCGTTACTTACTGTCCACCCTCCTGAAAATGACGGAAAATATCCCCATTTGTTCTTAGGTCCAAAATTTGACGAAGCATCCGCTCTTAAAGAAGCAGAGAAAGAATATCTGTCAGAAAAGCTATAGTTCAATCTCGAAATATAAGAGGCCATAGACCATCTGCCAGAACCATTTCCGTTAAGCGCAGTATCAATATCACCTATGTTTAAGTTCGTAAAATCCTTGTTTAAAAACTCACCTGTTCTGTAACCGCTTAAATATTCATAACGGCTTTCCTGTGCTTCCTGACCTAATAAGAAAGTAAAATTGTGTTTTTCATTTAGTGTTTTATTATAAGTCAGATAGTTTTTAATATTCCAATAATAACTTTGATCCTGCTGTTTGAAAGATTTGTTTAAAAGTTCAGACACATTTCCTAAAGTATATTTAGGTGCAAAAGCACTGCTTTTTGAAAAATTCAGATCATAGCCTAATTCAGATCTAAAAACCAATCCTTTGATAATCGTAAAATCAGCAAATAAATTACCATTAATTTTAAATCTTTCCGTAGTTGAATTATTGTATTCCGACAAAGCTATTGGGTTCGTTGCTTCATTTGCCGAAGATCCTAAACCAGATGTTGGTCCCGCATAAGATCCATCAGCGTATCTAACCGGTAATTCCGGCGATTGTCTTAAGGTATTCATCACTAAACCACCTCTGTCATCGTTTCTTACTACTTGTTGAGACGACTTACTTACAGATAAATTATTACCAATCTTAAGCCAGGATTTAACATTAGAATCTACATTTAATCGCATCGATAATCTGTTGAAATCTGAGTTTAGAACAATTCCTTCCTGATCAAAATAATTTAAAGAGGTATAAAACCGTGTTCCCTCTTTTTCACCGGAGAATGACAGCTGATGGTTGTACATTGTAGCGGTTCTAAAAAGTTCATCCTGCCAGTTTGTTCCATTACCTAATAAATCAGGCTTTTGATATTGATACGGAACAGGCTCACCGTTTAATCTGAAAATTTTTGCCTGATAAGCAGCATATTGTGGTAAGTTTAAAACATCAACGGTATTTGTTACCTGCTGAGTTCCTAAATAGGTTTCATAGGTAAACTTTGATTTTCCTTTTTTTCCCTTTTTGGTTGTAATCAAAACAACACCATTGGCGCCATTGGCACCATATATAGCCGTTGCTGAGGCATCTTTTAAAATATCTATCGTTTCGATATCCGAAATATTCAGACCGGACAAAGCTGAATTTTTAGTTTGTCCGCTTCCTCCGCCTAATGCGCTGAATGAAAAAGAGTCGTTGTTTTTATCTGCAAAAACGGGTGTTCCGTCAATAACATATAAGGGCTCGTTACCGTTAATGGAAGTTATTCCTCTTATTTGAACAGAGATTCCACCTCCGGGAGTACCTGAATTTTGAGTAACGTTTACACCTGCGGCCTTACCAACAAGGGCCTGATCGATAGAAGTAAACGGTTTGTCCTGAATTTCAGAAGCTTTAATAGAAGAAACAGCACCGTTTATATCTTTTCTTTTTGAAGTTCCGTATCCTATCACAACAACCTCATTTAATTTTTCAAGGTCATTGACCATGACCACCTGCATGACTGATTTTGCGGGCAGTATTAAATTTTTATATCCTACATAACTAAAAAGCAATGAAGCTGTCGGTTCGACATTGTTTAAGACAAAACTGCCGTCGAAATCGGTAACTGTTGCGTTTTTTGTTCCTTGTACTACTACACTAACACCCGGCAGACTGATTCCGCCAGATGTTACTTTACCTTTAACAGTTTGAGCAAAGAAAAAATTTCCCCACATACACACTATTAAACACAATAGTTTTTTTAATGTTCTTTTCTGCATAAAATTTGGTTTAGAGTTGAGTTAAATAATTAGTTGTTTTAGTTTGTAAAAAATATTGAACAGGTTGTTTTTTGTCTAGCTCATTGTATAAGTTTTGATAAAAAAACTATTTCTTAAATATTTCTTAACGAAAGTAAAATCTAGAGCAGTGCAAGTGTAGAACAGATGAAGCAAATCATGCATCATTTGATGCAAAACAGCATTTCAACCCTCTGGATTTAATTAATAACACATAAAAACTCTTAAACAACCAATGAAGTATTGACAAAAAATTATACTTTAAAATATATTTTGCGAAATTATATTGTAGTATTTTTATTAAAATAATAAGTTTAAGCAAATTCAAAAAAAGCTTTTCAGAAAGACGCCAAACAAAAAAAGCCCTGATTTAAAATCGGGCTTTCTAAAATTATACGAGCCAATGGACTCTCTTATCTGTATTCTATACTCTTTATTCCATATTCCACATTCTATACTCTTTATTCTTTAGCTCCAGTTTCCTGTGTAGGCAGATGACCGTATTTAATTTTATAACATTTGGCAAAGTAAGAAGGGGAAGTGAATCCTACTTTATAACTAATTTCATTGATATTAATAGTATTATTACCTTGCTCAAGCAATTGTTTTGCTTTTTCTAATCGTACATTTCTAATAAACTCATTTACTGAAACACCCGTTAGCGTTTTTATTTTTCGATACAATTGACTCCTGCTCAGGAAAACTTTAGAAGAAAGCAACTCCACACTTAAGTCAGATTCGCTCAGGTTTTCATTAATAAAATGAAGGATTTTCTGAATGAAATCATTGTCTAAAGAAGTGGTTTTTTCTTTCCCGTCTTTTGTGATACCGGTATAAAACTTCTTAAACATTATTTGTCTGCTTGTAATAAGCTGCGCCAGACTGGATTTTAAAATATCCAATTCAAATGGTTTGCTCAAATACATATCCGCACCAGAGTCTATTCCTTCAATCCTGTCCTGTACCATTGCCTTTGCAGAGAGCATTAATAACGGAATATGACTTGTTTTTAAATCTCCTTTTATATTTTTACACAATTGCAATCCGTCCATTACCGGCATAATAACATCTGTAATTATGATATCGGGCAATTTCTGAACGGCCAGTTCGTAACCCTTTTTACCATTTTCGGCGGTAATAACTTTATATGATCTGCTCAATTCCGCTTTCAGATAATTTCGTAATTCAAGATTATCCTCGACAATCAAAACAGTATATGCTTTTGCTGTATCTGCTGTAATTTCTTTTGTTGGATCGCTTGTAAGCTCTTCATCATCTGCCTGATATTTATTCGATTCAAACAAAAACTTATTTTTATTTTTTTCTATTTCAAAAACCTCATTCACTACTTCATTTTCTTTATAAAAAGAATTGCCCAGAGGAAATGTTACCATGAATTTTGTTCCTTCTCCAGGTGTACTTTCAACATCAATTTTTCCTTTATGAAGCTCAACAAATTCTTTTACAACCTCTAAGCCAATTCCGGTGCTGCCATAGTAATCTTTATTTAGATTATTAACCTGATAAAATCTATCAAAAATTCTTTTCAAATCCTCTTTGTAGATCCCTGAACCTGTATCTGTAATTGTTATTGAAAAAGAAGGAGCCTTACTTCCATTAATTATTAAGCAATTATCCTCATCTAATTTATCTATAGAAATAGCAATAAAACCATCATCGGGAGTAAATTTAAAAGCGTTTGAGATAATATTGAATATTATTTTTTCCAGCATTTTAGGATCTAACCAATCCTCAAGTTCTTCAAGTTCTGATTCGAAATCAATAGTTATGTTTCTCGCGGCTGCTTCCTCATCAAAATAACCTATAATTTCTTTTACAAATGCGATCACTTCAATTTTTTTAACCTGAAGGAAAATTTTGTTGAACTCTAATTTATTAAAATCCATAAGCTCATTGATAAGCCTTGAAAGCCTGTCTGAGCTTTTATGTACAGTTTTTAATTTATTATGTATTTCGCGTGATACATTCTTACTTCTTAAAATATCTTCGAGAGGGTTAATAATTAAAGTGAGTGGTGTTCTGAATTCATGCGAAATATTAGTAAAAAACTGTAATTTTTTATTGTTTAACTTCTCTAACTGAATTGTTTTTTCCCGTTCTAAAATTATGGCCTGTCTGGCTTTAAAACGATTTTGATAAATTTTGTTGAAATATATTATCAGAAAAACTAAAATTGAGGCGTATATTAAATAAGCCCAAATGGTTTTCCACCAGGGAGGAAGAATTTTTATTTTTAGCTCTAACTGAACATTGCTCCAGGAACCATCTGCATTGGCCGATTTTACTTTAAAAACATAATTACCAGGCTCAAGATTGGTGTAGGTAGCTGTTCTGTTATTGCCTACATAATTCCAGTCTTTTTCAAAACCGTCAAGATAATAGGCATATTGGTTTTTTCTGGAATAATTATAGTTTATCCCCACATATTCGATCGTAAAAACGGATTGTGCATGATTGAGAATAATTTCTTTTGTCTGGGAAATTACTTTGGTTAACGGTGAACTTTCTTCATTTGGTTTTACAGATTTATTAAATAACTTGAAATCACTGAAATAAAGCCTTGGTGCTTTTTCTGTTTTTTTAATTTCATTAGGATTAAAATAGTTTACTCCCTCATAACCACCGAAATACAGTTCTCCGTTTCCATCTTTAAAGACCGCATTATTATTAAAATCGTTGTCAACAAGACCATCATCTTTATTGAAATTTGTGCTTTGTTTGTTTTTAAAATCGAGTTTTGTCAGACCGGATCCACCGCTTATCCATAAAGATCCATTATTATCAGAAATTATCGCGCGGACTGATTTTTCTTCAAAACCCGGGAAATCATCATAATCAGAAAAGATCTTATTTTTTTTATTATAACTAAAAAGTCCTTCACCATCTGTACCTATCCATATTTTTTTATCGTTTGACTCATAAATTGATAAAATAGTCTGAATACCGTTATACTTCGTTTTATCGCTGAACATTTGATCCCGCATGTTTATCACTCTAAAACCGGAATCGGCATTTAAGTGTACCTGATATAGTCCTAAAATCGTTCCTACCCACAAAATATTATCAGAGTCTACAAAAACTTTACGAATAAATGCTTCATCTAAATCGTTACCTGCGAATGGTTTAGTATCACAATGCACAAATATGTTGTTCTTATTGTCAAAATAATGAAGTCCTTTTATGAAAGTTCCAATCCAGATTCGCCCTCCGGAATCTTCAGAAAAACTAAAAATCCGATTTGATTTCAAGCCGGCTGTATTTGTCGTATTGAAGTTTATGAATCGGGTAGTTCCACTTTTCAAAAAATAGATGCCGCGGTCCCAGCTGCCTATCCAGATATTTTGTTTGCTATCGATAAATATAGTCTGAATATCAACAGCGTCAAGACCGGAATAGTAACTTTGATTGTTTTTGTTAACATGGATATAGGTTTTAGCCGAAAGATTATAGATATCCAGTCCGCCGCCTTCATTACTTATTAACAAATTACCCTTTTTATCTTTTATAACTGATGTTACATAGCTTGTTTGCAGGGAATTATCATTATTAACAAGCGACTCAAGTGAATTAAATTTATTATTAGGCTTATCAAATACGCCAAGCCCTTTATTGAAATAACCCAGCCAAAGTCTTTTTTCCTTGTCTTCGTATAAGGACCATACGGAATTCGACTTTAAACTAAAATTATTGTATTTGCTGTGCAGATATTTTTGAAGTACTTCTCCTTTATAATTTACAACTAATAATCCATCATTTTCGGTACCGCAAAGTATATAATCCTGACTGCTTTGTATAATAGATAAGATTTTATTTTTGGTAATAAAAAAATTCTCAAATTGATAATTATCCGTTTCAGGTTTAATTTTTATCAGGCCATTTTCAGTCGTTCCCAGCCATAAATATCCAAATTTGTCTATGACAAGGCTTTCTACATCATCTAATAAAGGTTCTCTTTTAAACTTGTCTTTATAAACCTGCTTTACTTTTCCGTTTAGATCGATCTCTAAAAGTCCGTAACTGGTTCCTAAATAAAGAACTCCCTGTTTGTTTTTTACCGAACATTTGATTAAAAAGTTGGATTTTTCCAGAACTTTGGAGTGCACTAAAGATGCTTTTAAAGTTTTTACATTTAATTTAAATAATCCAAAACCATACGAACCTAAAATGATGTCGCCGTTGTTATCCTCAATAATTGTTTTTATAGTAATTGGCTGTTCGTAGCCTTTTACAATTGCATCCTGAATATTGATTTTAGTAAAATTATCCAGATCCCGATTGTATAAACACAAGCCCTCATCTGTACCAATCCATAAGTTATTTTTAGAATCAATAAAAGTGGCATAGATAAAGTTACTGTTTACTGAACCTGATTTTTTATCATGCTTATATCCAAAATAATTTACCCCGTCATATCGATATAATCCTGCGCCGTTTGTACCTATCCAAATAAAACCATTTTGATCCTGAATTATAGAAGAAATAGCCCTTTTTGAAGTAGTTTCCTGTATGCTTCTAAATTGGTAGTTTTCAAATTTATCCTGAGAAAACAGACCATTTATAAGCCCAAAGCAGCACAGAAGAATATATTTGATATTTTTCATTTACATTTTAATATTTATCAATTCTATTTGATATAAAATTTATAATTGATTTTTATTTAATCATATCTAAAACAATATTAATAAAACTAAACAGAACACTTATCTTTTTTATCCAGATTTACGATATTGCTAAAAACCTGAGTAGATTAATTACCTCATAAGGATTAATCGTACTCAGGCTGTAAATTGCTTAAAAATAAATGAAATCCCGAAGATTATCTTTTTGTTTTTAAGTTCATTAGTATTTATTCCAGCTCAAATTTACTGGTAAGACCTTCATTAGAATTCCAGCCAACCATAACATTAAACAGACCGGCCTCTGTCAAAAAATGACCATTGTTGTTATAAAATCCAAGTTCCTTATCCGTTAAGGTAAACTGAACAGTTTTAGTTTCTCCTTTTTTTAATGCAATAAGTTCAAAACCTTTCAATTCCTTAACAGGTCTCACCACACTGGCGGCGACATCATTTATATACAACTGAACTACTTCCTTTCCATCAACATTCCCGGTATTGGTAACATCAACACTTAGTTCAATTTTTTCTCCTTTTCGAAAGGAAGTTTTTGCTAATTTCAGATTTTTATATTCGAAAGAAGTATAGCTTAATCCATAACCAAACGGATATAATGGTGTTTTTTCGACATCAATATAATGAGACCAAAAAGCGTTTTGGTCTTTATTGGCTGGTCGTCCTGTATTGTACAAATTGTAATAAATTGGACATTGCCCAACGTTTCTGGGGAATGACATTGTCAGCTTACCACTTGGGTTATAATCTCCGTACAAAACCTGGGCAATTGCATTTCCGGATTGGGTTCCTAACTGCCAAGCTTCAACAATAGCAGGAATGTTTTCTGCTGCCCACGGCAATGCCAGCGGACGCCCGTTATTTAAAACCAAAATAATATTAGGATTTACTTTGTAAACTTCCTCTAATAATTGCTGCTGATTCCCAGGCAGGCCTAATTCTGTTCTACTGCGTCCCTCACCACTTTGAAAACCAATTTCTCCTAAAACCATTACGACAACTTCTGCCTGTTTGGCTGCATTTTTAGCAGCTTCAAATCCGGAAAAATCGGTTGTATTAATTTTTACTTCATCAACAAATACTTGTTTATTTAAAGCCACATCAGTTCCTTTTTCATAAACTAACGTATTGTTTTTATAGTGCTGCATTCCTTCAAGAACCGATACTGCTGTATTATCATCAGCGGCAATTCTCCAACTTCCGAGCGGACTGTTTTTATCATTTGCCAAAGCACCAATTAAAGCGATTTTTAATCCTTCTTTTTTTAATGGCAACAGTTTTTCATTCCTCCCCTGCGGAAGAGTATTTTTCAATAGCACAATTGATTTTTTGGCCATATCCAGAACAGCATCATTATTGGCCTTATTTCCAATACTTGATTTTTCACGGGCTTCATCACAATATTTGTATGGATTATCGAACAAACCTAATTCAAATTTTACTCTAAGAATTCTGCGAACAGCATCGTCGATCACACTTTCTTTTACCAATCCTTTTTTTACCAACTGAGCTAATTCTGTTACATAAACATTTGATTCCATATCCATGTCAGAACCGGCAATAGCGGCTTTTTGAGCTGCATCGGCTGCATCGGCTGCGTAACCGTGCGTAATCATTTCGGCTATAGAAGCCCAGTCAGAAACGACAAAACCATTAAATTTCCATGCTCCTTTTAAAATATCTCTTTGCAAAAAGCTATTTCCGGTTGCCGGAACTCCGTTTAATGTATTAAATGAATTCATGAAAGTACGAATTCCGGCATCGACTGCTGCTTTAAAAGGCGGTAATACAGTATTGTACAGCTTAGAATTACTCATATCGACACTATTGTATTCTCTGCCTGCTTCTACAAAACCGTAGGCTGCAAAATGTTTGGCACAAGCAATAATAGAGGTATTAGTACTTAAATTCTCTCCCTGAAATCCTTTAACACGGGCAGTAGCAATTTTACTGCCCAGATAAGGATCTTCTCCGGCACCTTCCATTACTCGTCCCCATCTTGCATCATTAGATATATCTACATTAGGCGCAAAAGTCCAGTTTAATCCGGAAGCAGAGGCTTCAACAGCAGCAATATATGCCGAATTTTTAATGGCTTCCAAATCCCAGCTTGCGGCTTCTGCGAGCGGAATAGGGCTAAGAGTTTTATAACCGTGTATCACATCAAAACCAAAAAGTAACGGAATGCCAAGACGGGTTTCTTCAACTGCTATTTTTTGTACGGCCCTTACTTCTTTAACGCCTCGTACACTTAGCATAGAACCCACCAATCCTTTCTTTATATTATTGTATTTTTCTTCATTAGAACCTGATTCTGGTTTTGGGCCTGTAACATCCCATGAACCATTGTATTGGTTCATTTGCCCTACTTTTTCTTCTAATGTCATTTCTTTCATTAAAAGTGAAATCCGGTCTTCAATTGGTTTACCGGCATCCAGGTATTTTTTTGATTGCGCGTATCCGTTTCCAAACACAATTAGCAGTAAAAAGGCATATTTTTTAATTTGTTTTTTCATCATAGTTTTTAAGTTATTGCAGTGTTGTTAAATTATGTAGGTGATAGTAGATTATATTTTTTTATTCTAATTTATTTTGCATACTGTAATTTTACCAGTTCATTTACATGAAATCAGTAAATTCAGAGATTGTAAATGTAATTTTCCTGAATTCATTAGGATAGAACATTTGAAGCATTATGTACGACAAATGGTGTATTTACATCAATCTAAAAATGGAGAATGCTTCAGATCAACTGTTTTTAAAGTCGTACAGTAATTCTAAAAAAGAAGGCGTTTAAATTTTGAATAAAACAGAGATGGAGGATTAATAGAAATGGCAGATTAATATAATTTCATTTTTGGAGCTGTTACCTTTTCTGCCACAAAAATTTAAGGCTGTCAGTCTAATTATTATCTCGATTATCACTATTATTAGTTTTGTGCCAGAATCATGAAGGCTGCTTTCCGCAGAAGTAAAACTTATCATCGACAAGGTCTGACGAATTAGGGTTGGAATGTGAAGCTCTTCTATCAATCTGAATGCACCAACATCAATTTTCTGAATGTACTCTGTGAGTGCTCTTTTGATAGGTTTGTGAAAGGTGTCATTTCTTCTCAGTACATCGCAACGAAAATTAGTTTTTCACAGGTAAACATCAAAATTTTAAATTAAAAAAACCATTTAACTTCTGCATAAAAAAGCCCGATATCAAAAGATATCAGGCTTAACTTTTAAAAACATAACGACTCATTCAATTGAATACTATTGTTCCCTTTTTAGAACAGAAATTAATTTTTAATTCCAGACATTAATTTTTCAATTTGAGAATACGAAATCTCGGGATTGGCTCCAGGCGCTTCAGCTACTAAAGCCCCCATTGCACAGGCAAAATCGATAGCGTATTGAGGTTCTTTTCCGGTAAGTAGTGATGTAATCAAAGCTGCCACAAACGAATCTCCTGCTCCTACCGTATCAGCAACCTGAATAGGATAGCCACCGTTTTCATAGAGTTGACCTTCCCACATTAACAAAGCTCCATGCTTGCCTCTTGTGACGCACATAGCAGTGACTCCGGTTCTCTCCGCAATTAAGTTCATATTATCTTCCAAACTTTTAAAGGGAGACTTCATAGCTGCCGTGATTTCTAACAATTCCTCATCATTGAATTTAATGAAATTGGCAGCATTCATTAATTGCTCCAGCATTTCATAAGAATAATGTGGTTTCCTTAAATTAACATCAAAAACCTTATATACATTGACATTCAATAACTCTTCTAAAGCCAGCCTTGACACCTCATCCCTGCAGACTAAACTGCCATAAATTAAAACATCAGCTTCCACAACCTTTTTTTTAGCCTGATCATTTAAAACAATTTTATCCCAGGCCGCAGGATATGCAATTTCATAAGTTGCTGATCCACGATCATTTAAAGTAACATTGACCAAACCAGTTGGAAAATCGTCTGAAGTGACAATTGTATTTGTCTCAAGTCCTAAACTTTTTACCTGATCAATTATTGCTTTTCCATTTTCATCATTTCCCACGCAACTAATCATGGCCACCTCGCAGCCTATTGTTTTCATTCGCAAAGCCACATTTAATGGTGCCCCTCCAATCTTTTTTTCATTGGCAAAAACATCCCAAAGCACCTCTCCGTAGGCCACTGCCTTAAGGTTTTTTCCGTTATTCATTCTGAAATTATTTATTATTAATGTTATTCTGGTTGTGTAAGCTGAAGATTTGAAATCACAGTATTCTGTCCTTCTGCAATTAATCCCCATTTATTCTTGTCTCTTCCGTAAATACGGTTTGTAAGTGCTGTTCTACCGTTAATGTAAATCACTACAACACTTCCTTCTGCAATTATTTCAATATTATATTTAACATTAGCCTGAAATTGAAAGGGTATTCCGGTAGTTTCCTGTGAAGCAGAATTGTATCCTATTACTTTGCCTTTAGCGATATCAAAAGCTATTTTATAGTAACTGCCCGAATCATTGGTATGAAAAACAATTCCTGCAGTACCTGAATTATTTGCTAAGGTAATTTCTGCTTTTATTTTGGCTTTTTTACCGATAGCTTTAAAAGTTACCATTGCTTTTTCTGCAGTACCTGACAAAGTATAATTTCCATTATTTGTTGTCACACTTCCTAAAGTCGCATCAACTTCTGCACTACTGTTTTTCTTAGAAAATAAATCCACAACGGCTTTTGGCGATTGCATTCCTAAAGTACCATCCGTATTTTGTATCAATTCATGAATGACCATATTACCTGCCCAATCTTTATTTCCGAGATCGTTCTCGGGAGTTTTTCTGGCATTCCATCCAAAAACATATCTTTTATTTCCATCAGAAGCTGTTTTTCCCGCATAAAAAAATTCCCCGTCAATCCTGTCATTTTGTGGTGTTGTCCAAGGGCCATTGATGGATGAGGCCATTTTGTAATGTGTACCTTTATTACCACTCCAGTTTTCAGAAAAAATCAGATACCAATAATTACCCATTTTAAATATGTCGGCACATTCCATCATCAAATAATTTTCCTGAGGTGTTGTCGTATATATCGGGTTTTGAACGTCCCATATTCCTGAAGCAGGATCAGCACTTGTAAAATGCAATAAAACGGCTTTTCTTCCCGGTTCGGTCTGTGTACTGACAATCATGGAATATTTTTTCAATTCTTCATTATAAAACACATGAGGATCTCTGAAATCATAATTATAATAACCCGCCGGCGCCGTAATTTTAAACAAAGTGATTTTTGTCCAGTTTTTCAAATCCGGACTTGTCGCGCACAATACGCTCTCTCTGGCATTAGATTGCAAAAAAGCAGGTAAACCATTATGTCCGGTGTAATAAAAATAATAAAGATTACCGACTTTTACAACTGATCCCGTGCCAACGGCAAAATCAGGATCAGTATTTTCACCGTATGGAATAGTTTGCCCTTCGTAGGTAAAATGAGCTAAATCGGTACTTAAAAATTCATGAATATCATGAAAGCCTTTTCCGGCTGGTTTGTTCTGTGCATCATGCAGAAAGTAAATGTGAAATTTTCCATTATCAAAGAATGGCATTATATCACCTGTAAATCCTGCACTGTAATACGGATCGTTTGCTCCCATCCATTGTGCCGGCGGCGCCGGAAAAACACTTGTTATTTCAGACTCCCCACCCGAAATTGAACCTCCGGTATAATTTTCATCCTGACTACAGGAAAGAAGCGAAAAAAACAGGAGCGTTATCGTTATTATATTTTTATATTTCATTTTGCTGGTTTCAGAGTGATTAATCTTTAGCTAAATAATTGATACTATTTTGTGTCAAAAGCCTGATATTGGTAATAAATTCATTGGCCTGACTTGGTACTCCACTGCTATTGGTTTCATTATACCAATCGTAAGCTCCCATCGAAATCATGATCACATTTTTATTAGCTGATGTATTTGGAAACTCTGCAATGGTAACTCTTCCGTCAAGATTGTTGTCCCATGCTTCACTAGCCAGGTTAGTTCCGCCGGTTTGGTTTCTCCAGCCTTCTCCATTACCATAACCTCCCCATTCCGGCACAAACCACCAGGCAGTATGATTTAGCCTGAAAGTTCCGCCTTGCAATAGATTCGCTTTTCCGGTTTCAAAAGTTATTAATCCATCAAAAATGGGATGACTTTCATGCCCAACAAATGACATTCCCCAGGAATTTGCATCTACAAATCCGTTTGGTGGAAAATCTCCAAAAACATTATTCGGTCCTTTTCCGGAAGGAACAATTCCTAAAGCATCTACATACTGAGAGGCAAAAGAGGTTAAAAGTAAATTCCCACCATTAGATCTGAAATCCTTTAAAGCTGCTGTTACGGCAGGTTTATAAGCAATTGCCGGCAAATTAGCAGCTGAATCAAAATGCCACCAGATTACATCAATATCGTTTAAATCTGTACCGTTTTCAATGCTGTTAAATGAAATATATTTTGCTCCGCTAAAAGTCGAAAAGAACCAATCAGCAGCGGCAATTTCATCCATATTTGTAATTTCAGCTCTCGTTGCGGCTGTTCCTAAAAAAGCAACAACCAAACCAGTTACCGGAACACCAACATTTGCCGTATAATTCACACTTTTCCCTTTAGACGTTACTACAAAAGTCACTGGGTTTGAAAAATCAATTGCCATGCCAGATGCAGGTGAAATGGAAACTCCTTCTGTCACTTGAATAATTGGTTTTAAAGCTGTTAAATTTGTACCCTCCGGCAATGTCAGGGTAATGGTCCTGTTTACATCGTTTACCGTTGCTGCAACTCCGTTAATGGTAAAACTCTTAATAGGACTTAAAACTATAGTGGTTACTGTATAATCTTTGTACAAATTGCCATTAATTACTCTAAACTTTACCGGATTTGAATAATTAGCCGTTACCGTTAGATCTAAATTTGATGTTGCGCCTTCTTCTAGTACCATTTCGGGTTTTACAGCTGTGATGTCTGATCCATAAGGCATCGTGACATTTATTTTTCCGGTTTTCTGGTCAATTTCGCCTGCTGCTCCATTTATTTTAAATGAAGTTACATTAGACGGTGAATTGACATCAAAACCACCACTCTCAAAACTGTTTTCGCAGGCGGTAACCATAAAAAACATTGCCAGTATCAAAGACACTCCGGTCCAATTTTTATATATAAATTTTCTCATGTTGCTGTTCTTAAATAGATTAATAACCCGGGTTTTGTTTGTATAATCCCTGACTGAAATTAATTTGTTTCAAAGGAATCGGGCAATATTCTTCCTTATGCGCATCAAAAAAGGCATCCTGATAATAGGTGCGTTTTGTTTTTTCTCCCGCATAAAAATCATTCATTACCTCATCTGTAACCCCCCAACGAACTAAATCAAAGAAACGATTTCCTTCCATAGCCAATTCTAAACGGCGCTCAAAACGCATCGCTTTACGGGCAAAATCCTGTGTCCAGTTGCAATTAACGCCGTCAACATAAGTATTAATTTTAAAATTATTGACATACGGAAGTCGTCCTGTACTCTGAGCCGCACGTTCTCTAATCTGATTGATTAATGGTAAAGCTTCTGATTGTCTTCCCAGTTCAATCAGGGCTTCGGCACGCATTAAAATCACATCGGCATAACGAATCTGGATTCTATTTTTTGAATTCCCGTAAAACGGATCAATATTTACCACACAGCTACAGTTTGGCGCCACGTTTTCTTTTAATGAAGCAAAATAGCCGTATGTTCCCGGAGATCTTACCCAGGCTTCAACATATAAAAATTCCGGATCATATTTATAAGGCAAACCCGGCATGGCAACAGTGTGGTACAATCTTGGATCAACCGTATTGGCATCAATATTTTTATAGTCAAAATCCTGATTGTTAAAGGTGTCAAATTCCGGCAGACCATTTGCACCCGTTTTAAAAGCATTTACTAAATTTTGGCTTGGTTTATGAAAATCGCAGCATCCCAAACCCTGAGGAGTTGACAGGACATCCGAAAAATTTAATCTTCCGTATAAAGTTCCATCATTATCTGAAAATTGAATGGAGAAAATCGATTCAGCTCCGTTTTCAAAAGTTCCCGGCAAAAAGTTATTCGCAAAATCAGGTTCCAGGCTTGCTTTTCCGATTACTTTGTCTGTCGCGGCAATCACTTCCTGTAAATGCTGCTGGCTGATTCCTGTTACTTTATAACTGTCATCTTGTGTATAGGCCTGATACAAACGGGTTTTTGCCAGATAAGCATAAGCTGCTTTTTGAGTAGCACGTCCAACCTGCGGCTGAGTTTCCGGTAAAGCATCGGCGGCAGCCTGAAAATCTCCAGCAATTTTATTCCAAAGTTCTTCGTTTGAAAGTGCTTTATTTGAGATCGTCTTATACGCTTCTACCGGAATGTCTTCTGTGATGTAAGGAACGTTCCTGAACATAATTTTCAGCATAAAGTAAAAATGTCCTCTTAAAAAACGCATCTCGGCCATACGTGTTTTCTTTAGCGGATAATCGGCTTCCGAAATTTGTTCTAATGCTTTCAAAGCTTTATTCGCTCTTGAAACTCCCACATAACTGATGTACCAAAAAGAATCTAATTCTCCGAAATCCGGTCTGATATTATTGGATACTTCAAAAAAGTGAAAATCCTGAATATCATTTGTTCCGCTTCCGCCTTTGTAAGCATCATCAGAGCGTACATTTCCAAATGGCCACAAACTATAAGGTGAATCATAATGATCATTGCCCAACTGAGCATAAGCTGCGTTCATAAATCCTTCTACCGATTGTGGTGTTACAATATCTTCTTCAGACAACACACCACGCGGATCATTTTCCAGAAAATCAGAACAGGAACCCAATATTCCCATCACTAAAAATGCTGTTATATATAGTATCTTTTTCATGTTTTTTGATTTAAGCTTTTATTATAAAGTAAAATTAAGACCAGCCGTGAAAGTCGTTGGCTGCGGATATCCAAAACCTGCATTCTCAGGATCTACACCCGTAAAACTTTTAGCATCAATGATTAATAAGTTTTGTCCGCTGATGTACAATCTAAAGCTGTCGAAATTCATTTTTTTCAATAAATCTTTTGGCAGACTGTATCCAAATTGCAAAACACGCAGTTTAAGATAATTACCGTTTTCTACATAATAAGTGGAGAATCTTGACTCTGCATTCCTGTCTACTGTGGTTAAGGCAGGAATCGTAGAATTTGGATTATCTAAAGACCAGGCATTTAATAAACGAGTTCCTTTGTTTGACCCTACGTCGTCAACACTCCAGAAATCTGTTTGGTATTTTGTATTGTTAATGACATCAACATCACTTGCTCCTTCCCAGAAAGTGGTAAAATCCCAATTTTTATATCCCAAACCTAAATTAAATCCGTACGTCAGTCCCGGATTTGGATTACCAATCCAGGTACGGTCTTTATCTGTAATGGTTCCGTCACCGTTTAAATCTTTGTACCGAATTCGACCAAGGCCTTTTCCTTCCTGAATAGCCGAGTTATCTACTTCGCCCTGACTTTTAAATAATCCGTCAGTAACATAACCGTACATCGAGTTAATCGGGCGGCCTAAAATATTATCATTTAATCCGTCTCCTCCATAATTATTTCTTACCTCATCCGGCAATTGAGTAATCTTATTTTTGTTTCCCGAAATATTTCCGGAGATGTCATATTTCAATCCAAATGAGGTTTCATCATGATACCCTAAAGATACTTCCCATCCTTTATTTTCCATCGAAGCACCATTAACCCAGCGATTTCCGCCTTCGCCAATTACTCCCAAATAAGGTGGTAAAACCAGGATGTCTTCTGTTTTTTTGATGTAATAATCAACAGAACCGCTTAATTTTTGTTTGAATAGCCCGAAATCCAATCCAATGTTGGTTTGTGTGGTAGTTTCCCATTTTAAATCATCATTTCCGGACTGGGTTGCGATGAAACCTGATGGGAGTAATCCGTTTCCGTTTCCTGCAATATCATAAGCAGTTCCGTAAGAAGTTGCCCAGGTTGGACTTCCTCCTGCATAACTGGCCAAATACAAACTGTAAACAGCTGTATTGCTGATTTCCTGATTTCCGGTCTGTCCCCATCCTGCTCTTAATTTTAAATCAGAAAAAACGGGTGCATTATTTTTAATGAAATTTTCATTAGAAATTCTCCATCCTGCCGAAACTGCAGGGAAGGTTCCAAATTGATTGTTTTTACCGAAACGTGACGAACCATCACGACGGATTGTAGCCGAAAGCAAGTAACGATTATCGAACTCATAATCTGCTTTTCCAAAATAAGACAGCAGTGAATATACTGTTGAAGTTCCGCTTGTAAACGATTCTCCTGTTCCCGCATCAGGATACATATAGTCAGGCGTTTCGATCAAAAAGTCATTTTTACGTAAAGTTGTGGTCTCAAAAGTATCTTTATACATCTCGGTTCCGGCCATTAAATTCAAATTGCTTTTTCCGAAATTCAAGCTATATATTGCAGTATTAGTCCACGTCCATTTATCACTTACGGACTGATCCATTGTAACCGATGTCTGATCGTTTTGCAAATAACCGGACTGGTAACTTCTTTGCAGCGTACGCTTTTTATAAAACCCGTAATCGATACCAAAACTACTTTTGATATGAAGGTTTTTGATAAGCTCTAAATCTGCATACATATTTCCGAAAAGACGTAAATAATCATACTTATTGTCTTTGTTATATTCTAAAAGTCGTACCGGATTTTGTCTGTCATTCATTCCGCCAACTGGTCCTCCCCATCCTTTTCCGTCAACCGTATGTACCGGAATAATTGGTAAAGCACGAAGAGCAGGATCTAAAACTCCGGGGTCTGTAACTTCGTTGGTACGATTGAAACTAAAGTTTTCCCCAATAACCAATTTACCGCCAAAATACTTATAAGAACTATTCATACGGGCAGAAATTCTTTCAAAATCGGTTGTTTTTACAACTCCCTCATTTCCATAATATCCCAGAGAAAAAACGTAGCTTCCTTTGTCTGATGCATTAGAAACTGATAAATCATACGACTTTGCGATTCCGGTTTGCGAAATTGCATCGTACCAGTCGGTATTGGATGCTTTCAGCGTTTGATTCGCATCTAGATATTCAGGAACCAAAACTTTGTTTAATTGTGGTTTGTTATTATTCACAGACCAGTCAAACTGGTAACGCAAATTATTGTTATTCGGATTTAGTCCGTCGTTGATATTGGCCTGCCACAAAGCCTGCCCAAACTGATTGGCATTTAACACCTCAAGCTTTCTCGAATAATCAGAAAAAGACGTATAAGTGCTAAAATTGATTCTCATTTTACCTTCTTTTCCTTTTTTGGTAGTAATGATAATTACTCCGTTTGAAGCACGGGAACCATAAATACTCGCCGAAGAAGCATCTTTTAATACCTGAATGGTTTCAATATCATTCGGATTTAATTCATGCATTCCTGATTTAGTCGGCATTCCGTCAATTACATACAAAGGATCAGTGTTGTTTAAAGTTCCTACACCACGAATTACCACTTTTGTATTTGCCCCGCTCGGAGATCCGTCAGACGAAACTTTCACCCCTGCTACCCTTCCCTGTAACGCTTTAATTGGGTTAGGTTCGGTCTGTTTCATGACTTCCTTCATGTTTACAACAGCAACCGCTCCGGTAATATCTGTTTTCTTTTGTTTGGAATATCCTGTTACGACAACTTCATTTAGTTGATTGTTGTCTACTTTTAAAATTATACGGAATGATTTTTGCCCTTTAACGGGAATCGATTGTGGCGCGTATCCGATAAAAGAAACAACAATTACAGCCTCTGAATTTATATTTCCGAAAGAAAAATTTCCATCAAAATCTGTTACGGTACTGGTGTTTGTACCCGAAATCAGTACGGTTGCTCCCGGAAGCGGCATTCCGTCATCTGACGAAATTACGGTTCCTTTAATTCCACTTTCCTGCGCTGTCATCATCAGCACTGGAAAGAAGAAAAATAGAAAATAAATAATTTTACTTTTCATGAGGTTAGTGGTTTTAGTTAGTTTATATTTAATTGGTTAATTACGAGGTTACTCAATTCAATTCCCTCGTTTGAAGAAACGGACAGAGAGGTAAATGGCTGGTTTGAGAAAAAGATTTCCGTGATTACTTTTTCGCCATTGTTGTAAAATATTTCAATAGATGTTTTGTCTAAAATGATTTTAAAAACACCTTCTTTTTGATTTCCTTCTAAAGCTGCTTTGGTAATTGTTGCAGCAAATTTTTCTGAGAAATCATTTTTTCCTGATTTCGAACGATCCACAAATAAATAATGATCTGAATTATTGATGCCAAAAGTCAAAGATTCACCGACTGCGTTTGCAAGTGTAAAGTCGTACGTGTCCTGTTTTAAGTTTTTTAAATTAAAGCTGACAATTGCCTGAGTTAAATCAATTTTTCCTGCTTCCGGAATTGAAATTTTTCCTTTTCCTTTTACACTTTTTCCTTTGATGGTTTTAGAAACATATTTGCTAATTTCTTTTACCGGATTACTGATCAGACTATAATCATTTCCTTTTTTGATTAACTGAATTTCTCGGGCAATGGTAGTACTGCTTCTCCAGGCATTCGTCGGTACCTGTTGCGCGTAATCCCAATTGGACATCCATCCAATAAATAATCGTCGTCCATCAGCATCCGGAATATTATTCCAGGTTACTCCGGCATAATTATCTTTTCCGTAATCCAGCCAAACTGCTTTTTCTGCTTCTACCCTTTTTGCAAAATTTACATCGAGTGTAAAAGTCTTTCCATCAAAATCCCCTATAAAATATTGCGTTCCGGAACCTCCATTAGCTCCGCCGGGATTTAAATTCTGAATTAAAACCCATTTGGTTTCGTTGGTTCCTTCAACTTTTATCTGAAAGAAATCCGGGCACTCCCAAACCCCTCCATGGGCGCCAATATTTTTTCCAAACTCAGATAAGTATTCCCATTTTTTAAGATTTTCAGAGGTATAAAACTGAGCACGATCTTGTGCCGCTAAAACCATTATCCATTGTTTATGGGTTTCATCCCAGGTCACTTTTGGATCACGAAAATCACGAATTCCGGGGTTTTTCACGACAGGATTTCCTTCCTCAAATTTCTGCCATGTAAAACCGTTGTCATTCGAATAGGCAATATCCTGCTGTTCAACATCAATTTTACCTTCTTTTTCTTTTGTCATATCATGCAGCGTATAAATTGCTACAATTGGAGCCTTTTTTCCGGTTCCTAAACCTGAAGTATTATATCTGTCTACAACAGCACTTCCTGAAAAAATATATTTGTCTTTGTCAGGATATAGCGCAATTGGCTGCTCCTCCCATTTAATTAAATCTTTACTAATGGCATGGCCCCAATGCATTGGTCCCCAAACACTTTTTTCAGGATAGTACTGGTAGAATAAATGGTAATATCCGTCAGCGTAGAACATTCCGTTAGGGTCATTCATCCAGCCTTTTTTTGGTGTAAAATGAAAATTAGGACGGTACATTTGCTCCTCTGAAGAAGTTGAAACTGAAACAGAAGTATTTTGTGCAACAGCTGAATATGGTTTACAACCTGCTATCGATAGTAGTATAGCACTATAAAATGCCAGCGGTAGATGTTTCTTTGATTTCATTTTTTTTGATATTTTTTTTGGTTAGATTTTCGCTTAATACTTCTAAAGAAATCCCTTTAGTTTCCGGCATTATAAAAATGACAAACAGCAATTGCAGCACCATCATCAAAGTAAAAATTAAGAAGACTACTTCCGGACCAATTTCTGAGAATAACATTGGAATTAAGGATGGAATAATCGCTGCCAAAACCCAATGTACTGAACTTCCAAAAGCTTGTCCCGAAGCACGAATATGATTTGGGAAAATTTCTGAGATGAAAACCCAGATAACGGCTCCCTGACCAATAGCGTGTGAAGCAATAAATAAAAAAAGGAAAATTGGTACTGATAATCCTCCCCAATTAAAATAAAAAGAAGCCGAGACTAATCCTAAAGAAATAATATACCCAACAGAACCAATGTACATCAATAACTTTCTTCCCAATTTGTCAATTAATGCGACTCCGATTAAAGTGAATATAAGATTGGTAACACCGATTCCGATGCTGCTTAATAAAGCCGTATTTTGTCCTAAACCTGCTTCTTCAAAAATTCTTGGCGCATAATACAAAAAGGCATTGATTCCTGAAAACTGATTGAAAAATGCAATTAAAAAGGCCAGCATTAACGGAAAACGATATTTTTTCATGAAGATATTTTCATGTTTGGTAACGCCATTTTCTCTGGAATCATCCATGATGTCTTTAAGGTCTGCAGATGGATCTATCTTGAATAACACTTTTCGTGCTTCTTCATCTCTGTTTTTAGACAATAACCATCTCGGGCTTTCCGGAATAGTAAGTATAAAAAGAATATATATAAAAGAGGGGATTGCCTGAACTCCTACCATCCAACGCCAGGCATTTTCTCCGATATCTTTTAAAAAGTAATTGGATATAAAAGCTATTAAAATTCCCAGTACAATATTAAACTGATACAAAGCTACTAATCGTCCGCGTTTATCTGCCGGAGCAATTTCAGAAACATAGGCCGGAGCAGCAATGGTTGAAGCACCAACTCCTAAACCACCAATAAATCTGAAAGCAGCAAAAACAAATGGATCATTTGCAAAAGCTGCACCTATCGCAGAAATAAGATATAAAATCCCAATCCAGAACAGTGTTTTTTTACGACCAATTTTATTGGTTGGAATTCCTCCAAAAATGGCCCCCACAACAGTTCCCCAAAGTGCCATTGCCATAACAACAGATCCATGAAAAGCATCAGATGAATGCCATAAAAGCTGTAATTGTTTATCAGCTCCAGAAATAACTACGGTATCAAAACCGAATAGAAAACCTGCCAGTGCAGCAGTAACAGACCAAATCAATATCTTGTTCATTGTAGATGTATTAAAAACTTATCGCTAAGATATCCGCAAAAAAAACAACTTATTTTTAATGATGTTACAATTTAATTCTATAAATACTGATAGTTTGACATTTAAACAAAAACACCCTTATTCACAAGGCTTTACGTAATTTAAAATTTATTTACGAAAACCATGTAGTTTCGATTTTGTTACATTAGGTTCAAAATTGATACTTAATTTGTATCCATTTTGAACTTATATTAATTGGAAGATTTGTATTCCTTTGGTGAAATTCCAAATTTATTCTTAAAAGCTGTAGAAAAATAGTTTGGAGAAGAGAATCCAAGAGAGTATGCAATCTCTGAAATATTCATTTCATTTGACTTCAAAAGTTCTGCTGCTTTCTCTAATTTAACATTATTAATATGGTCGCTAATATTGATTCCGATAATAGCCTTTACTTTTCGATACAATTGTACTCTCGAAACTCCTAATTTATCGGCTAAATCTTCTACGGAGAATTTAGGGTTTTCAACATTCTTCTTTATGATATCATTCATTTTAGTAATAAAGGACTGTTCCTGATTGCCAAATTTAGACTCGGGCTCAATGCGGTATATATTATTGGTGTAATAGTACCGAAGTTTCTCCCTGTTGAAAAGCAAACCCGAAATGGATTGTTTTAGAATAGAAAGACTAAACGGTTTTGTAAGATATTGATCAACGCCACTTTGCAGCCCTTTCAAAGTAGATTCTTTATCGCCCTGTGCCGTTAAAATAACAATTGGAATATGGGAGGAACGTAAATCCTTTTTCAATTCTTTGCTAATTTCATAACCGTCCTTGTCTACCAAATTAATATCACAAATGATAATGTCCGGAACAATTTCCATTGCTTTTTCAATAGCGTCGCTTCCGTCAGAGGTATAAACTACATATTCATTCGATAATTTAGCTTTTAAAAATGCGACCAAATCTATATTGTCTTCTATAACTAAAAGCGTATGTTTTTCTGATTCAGAAACCACGTTTACTACGTTTAATTCCGTTTCGATATCTAAATTATCTGATATTAAATTTGGCATAATATCAAGATTTTCAGCCTTATTAATCATTTCAGAAGGCTTTAAATGACTCACTCCTTTTAATAGAATAATTACAAATTCGATTCCTTGTTTTGATTTTAATTCGATTGTTCCGTAATGCAAAAGCACAAATTCTTTTGAGAGGTGAAGCCCAATTCCTGAACTGTTTTTATTATTGTTTGAAGCTCTGAAAAAAGGATTAAAAACATTTGACAATTCATTTTCGGGGATCCCTATTCCGGAATCTTTAAAACTAATTTTAACTGTATTGTCTTGATTATCTATAATCGAAATGCTGATTTTTCCATTATCCGGAGTAAATTTAAAGGCATTGGAAAGCAAATTGAAATACACTTTATCCATTAATCCTCTATCGATAAATAATTCCAGGTTTTTATTTTTGCAGGAAAGCTGAAAATCAATATTTCTGCGGGCAGCTTCGCCTTTGAAGTTCGCCATTACATCATTTGTAAAATCATAGATTTTAGTATTTGAAGCTCGTAATGTGAATTTTTGTTCTTCAATTTTTCTAAAATCCAGCAATTGATTTATTAATCGCAATAATCTGTTCGAGTTTTTATGGATCAGCTTTACCTCATCAACAAGCGTTGTACCCTTAATTTTTTCATTTTCAATTAACGACTCTACATAACTCATAATCAAAGTTATGGGAGTTTTAAATTCATGCGAAAGTCCGGTAAAGAAATTCAACTTTGCCTCATTGCTTTTTTGGGCAATTTGGGCCATTTCCTGAATTTCATTATTCTGATCAATTACCGTTTGATTAATTTTTTCAAGTTGTTTTTTCTTTCTTGAAATAGAAATAGTAGAATAAATACTGTAAATCGTCAAACTTAAAATGATCACTAGAAAAAAACTAAGTAAGCGAACCAGATTGTTCTGCGAAGCATATTCTCTTTCCTGTACTTTTATCGCACCTTGTTGTGTCTCAATAACCAATTGTTGCTGATCAACTTTATCCATTTGGTTTTCTATAATTTCAGCATTATTCTGATCGATAACAATTGTATTCAGAATATTATTCTTAGAAATTGGCTCTTTATTATACATTTTCAGAGCCAATTTCAATGCTTCGTTTCCTCCTGTCGGATATAAAATGGTCCCGTCTAAAACACCGCTTTTTACTAATTCTATCCCGCCATTAACAGTGTTGAGTCCATCAACTCCTATAAATTTAATCTTGTTTTCCAAACCTACAGTTTTAGCAGTTTCCCAAGCACTTAAAGCCATACGGTCATTATGGGCAAAAATATATTCTACATTTGGATTTCGTAAAAGAAGAGCCTTTAGCGGTTCCTTAACCGATTCTCCTTCCCAGTCACCCTGAATAGTGTTTTCTATTTTGAAACGCTTACTTTCATTAATTATCTGACTAAATCCCAGACTGCGCTCATAAGCAGGTGATGAACCATTTGCTCCGGTAATTTCAATGATTTTACCTGAACCTTTACTATGCGAAATGATATATCGGGCAGCAATTCTGCCAATTTCAATATTGTCGGCTCCAAGATAGGCGGTGTAGTTTTCACCCTCAATTTTTCTGTCTACAACAAGAACCGGAATTCCGGCTTTTATTGATTTTTCTACAACAGCTGTTAAAGGTTTAGATTGAATTGGAGATACAACAATAACATCCACCTTATTCGAAATAAATCGCTCTATATCTTCAATCTGTTTATTGATGTTGTTATTGGCATCACTAATTTTTAAATCGACCTCTGGTCGTAATGAAGCTTCAATTTTTATAGAGCCGTTCATTTGCTTGCGCCAATCGTCAGTAGTCATGGCCTGAGAAAACCCGACTTTTATTTTATCCCCCTGTTTTTGTTTACAGGATATTAAACTTAAGGATGCCAAAAAAAGCATCAAAATATATTTTACAAATTGATACATGAAATTTTGAGTTTTGTAAATAAAAAATAAGCACTTAAAATGCATTCTTTAATTAAACTTGTCTAAATAATTAGGAAGGATTATTTTGTACTGACAAGAAGAAAGTATGTAAAGTTTAAAAGTAAAATTAAACTTTTATTTCATGTACACAAATAAGAAGTGAAATATCTATAATAAAAAATGAAACTGGTCATTTTTATTGTAAGTAAAATTGTGACATAGCCTATTTATCTAAACTTATGGTCTGATACCTAATAGTAATGAATTCGCAATTGATGTTGAAGGTATTTAAATACACCATACTTCTCAATACTATCTCCATCAATACAAACTCTTTCAGATTTTGGAACAAATAACAATTTTAGAGCACTTTCTAAAGCGGTGAAATCTTTATTGGCATAAGCATAATATTTCAGAAAAGTAAGATCAAAAGATCCATTTTCATTGTTCGTCAAAAATACCCGTACTTATCTATCTTTAAGAAAATGTCCTTCTAAAAACAATCCGGAAGAGAAATGGTTCTGTCTAATTGGTGAGATAAAAACAATTAAAAAACAACGAATTTTTATGTCATATACCAAATTCAACTATTCTCCTCCTGCCTTAAATTTGCAAGCTATTGAAATGGCCTAATTGTATAAGTCACTCCTTTTTGAGTTTCAAATACAGCAGTATAACCAATAGATGATTTCTCACTTTTAATATTAAGTTTTTCAATTATAAATGGTTCTTGCGACCTTACACTGCAAGTACCTCCATTATTAGATAAGATTCTAGTATTGCTCATTTTACCGTTATTCCATTTTATATCTAAAATAAAACTGCCTTTTGCCGTAATACCTTTTATTTCGCCGTCTGTCCAAGCATCTGGCACAGCGGGCAGAAGATGAATTTCTTTATTCTGACTTTGCATTAACATCTCAATAACGCCCGCGGTTCCAGCAAAATTTCCGTCTATCTGAAAAGGCGGATGTGCATCAAAAAGATTAGGATAACATCCTCCATGTCTATTGTACTGTGTGTCATTCTCTTTAGTAAGTCTTAACTGATTTTTAAACAATTTATAAGCATGATTCCCGTCTAAAAGTCTTGCCCACATATTGACTTTCCACGCAAGACTCCACCCTGTACCGTCATCGCCGCGCAATTCTAATGTTTTCTTTGCGGCCATAGCCAATTCTGGGGTTTTTAAAGGCGAAATTAAATTAGCAGGATGTAAAGCATATAAATGGGAAGTATGCCTGTGATGCGGATCTACATCTTCAAAATCTTTATACCATTCCTGAAGTTGTCCTTTGCTTCCTATTTTAAAAGGAAGTAATTGATCTGCAGCCTGGCTTACATTTTGCCTGAATTCTAAATCGGTATTGAGTACTTTATAGGCTTCGATGGTATTTTTAAATAAATCTTTTATAATCCCAATATCCATCGTCGAAGCTGTTGTTACAACACCTTCTTTTTTTCCATCATAATAATATTTATTTTCCGGAGAAGTTGAAGGCATGGTTACCAAATAACCTTTCTTGTCTTTTTGCAACCAGTCTAAACTAAATTCTGCTGCACCTTTTATAATTGGATACACTTTTTTTAGATAGTCCTTATCGCCGGTATATTCATAATGTTCCCATAAATGTCTGCTTAACCAATTGGCACCCATATACCAATTTGCCCACATAGGATCTCCTTTTCCAAAATCGCCTACTGGATTTGTTGTTGCCCATATATCTGAATTATGATGCAATACCCAGCCATTAGCATGGTAAAAACTTTTGGCAGTTTCTGCTCCTGTTACGGAAACATTTTTAATGAATTCGTCAAGCGGAAAAAACAATTCAGACAAACTTCCTGATTCAACAGGCCAATAATTCATCTGTAAATTAATATTTGTCGTATAGTTGCTGCTCCAGGGTGCGCGAAGTTTATTGTTCCATATTCCCTGCAAGTTGGCGGGCGTATGATGTGTACGCGAAGACGAAATTAATAAATAGCGTCCATACTGAAAAAACAAAGCCTCTAGTCCGGCATCTTTTTCTCCTTTTGCATATTCTTCTAATCTTGTATCTGTTGGAAGGTTTGATTTATTGGTTTCTTTTTGATTAAGTTGTAATGAAACTCTATTAAAGAAATGTTGAAAATCTGTAATATGTTCTTTTAATAAACTATCATATTTTTTACCAAAAGCTTTTTTAATTGGACTTTCTGCCAATTTATGTTCGTCTTTTCCCTGACTGTCGGGACATTTATCAAATCCGTTAAAACTGGTTGCCGCTGAAACGAAAAGTACAATTTCAGATGCTTTTTTAATAATTAATTTATTTCCATCATAACTTATCTCACCGTCTTTGATAACTGGTTTAATAATTAATTCAAAACGCATTCCTCTACAGCCTGTTACGTCATCATAAACAATGGGTTCTTTATTGTAATCTATATAACTAGGGTCGGCATGTGAAGGTGCTTTTCCTTTTAAAACCAGTGATTGATTTTGTATTGATTTTTCATTTCTTAAAAGGCTTGCGGCATCAATTACCACAGAGAGTTTTTGTATCTGATCTGCCGAAAGTTTAATGACAATACACTGTGCAGGTGCCGAAGCAAATATTTCTCTTTGGTAATTCACGCCGCCAATATTAAAAGTGGTCACCGCCAATCCGGTTTGTATATCCAGGCTTCTTTTGTACCGGTCCGGCTTCTTTCCCTCAAAATCCTGTGTCAGGATAAGATCTCCCAACGGCATAAAACTTTCACTGTAAGCACCCTGCATATTCTTGGTCAAACCATACGCTTTTTCAAAATTTTCATCCGTTAGCGCTTCCCTGATCAGAGCAAGATTTTTAAAAGCATCCGGATTTACATTTTTCTGCACCGGTCCGCCGCTCCACAAAGTAGCTTCATTCAATTGAATTAATTCAGTATCTGTTCTTCCAAAAACCATTGCTCCAAGTGTACCGTTTCCTACAGGTAAAGCTTCCGTCCATTCAACAGCTGGCTGGTTGTATTGCAATTTTAAATCCTGTTGTGAATAGCAAGAAAATCCTGCTGTCATCAGCAGCAAAAAAAGACTTTTTTTTAGAGAATTGTATAGCATACATTTTTAATTTAATTTGAAAATAAACCTTTAAACCTATTGAATCCTTAAATCATTTTCATTTTTAAAACGGTTACCGAATAAGCAGGAAGACGCAATTGCTGTTTTCCTTTTGTTATTTTGTATTCCCTTTGTTTTGGAGTTATCTTTTGAGGGTCTGCAAAAGTATTTTCATCCTGAGTACCTGGACTTGCCAATGTTGTAATCGTTCCTTTTGTCCCTAACTTTGTTCCTTTTAAATCAATAGCAACATCTTCCGCCGCTGCTGCTGTATTTACTAGTTTTATAATTATTTCGTTGCTGTCTGCATCTTTTACTGCCGATGCATATAAATTGTTTTGTCCCGTTAAAGCTTTTCCATCTTTCGTAATGCTTAACAAATCTGTTCCTTTATTGGTTGAAAATAATTGCTGCACATAATAATTGGCGGAACCATAAGATTCTAAATTGTTGAACCAAATCATGTCGGGAGTCCACTGCCAGGCATCTTCATGAGCCATTAAAGGTGCGTAAGAAGTTAAATGAACTACTTCTGCATTTCGTTCCAGTCCAGTCATAAAAGCGGCTTCAGAGAATGCACATTCCCAATTATTTCTGTTATTCGGATTGGCTCCTGACACACTTTGTGCGGCATATTCTCCTGCAAATATTTTAGGGCCTTTTCTGTCATAATTATCATAGCGTCCGGCGTTTTCCCTAAACCATTTCGGACTTTGATAATAATGTTCATCGACAAGTTCCGCATTTAGTTTTTTAAGTTCCTGCATCGCAAAATCAAAATGCTCGCCATCCGGAGAAGGTCCGCTTCCTGAAACAATAATGATATCTGGATATTTTGCTTTTATTGCTTTCTCAAAAACTTTATATCTGTCAATGTAATCCGGTCCCCATTGTTCGTTTCCAACGCCTATATATTTTAGATTAAAGGGTTTCGGATGTCCCATATCTGATCGGATTTTTCCCCAGCTTGTAGTGACAGCACCATTTGCAAATTCAATCAGATCTAAAGCATCTTTCACATACGGATCAAGTTCGTTTAATGGAGCCAATTCTCCTGTATTGTACTGACAAGCCATTCCGCAGCTCAAAATCGGAAGCGGTTCTGCCCCAATATCTTCTGAAAGCTGGAAATATTCAAAAAAACCTAAACCAAAACTTTGAAAATAATCGGGAGTTTGTTTATGGTTGAATTCTACATTCCAACGGTTCATCATGGTTTTTCTTTCCTCTACATTTCCAACTGACTTTTTCCATTGATAACGGTCTGATAAGGTTCTTCCTTCCACAATACAGCCTCCCGGAAAACGTAAAAAACCAGGTTTCATATCGTATAAAAGCTGCACCAAATCTTTGCGAAGTCCGTTTTTTCTGTTCTTCCAGGTATCTTCAGGAAAAAGTGAAATCATATCTAAATCTATAGTTCCTGTTCCTTCAAAAGTTATTTTAAGCTTTGCTTTTGCTTCGGTTTGAGTCGCTGTAATTTGTGCCGAATAATTACTCCATTGCTCTGATTTTGGAACAATGCCCGTTTCTCCAATCACTTTCTGATCTTTATCAATAAGCTGAATTATAATCTTTTTAATGGCTGAATTGTGATTGGCCGCTTTTAAAGAAAAATTGTATTTTGCATCCCTTTTCACGCCCATTCCCCTGAAACCTTCATTTAGCAAAGCAAAACCTTTATCATTATTGATTTCTACCCTGCAAAAATTAGTATTATTTGCCGATAAGCTGATTGGCGTAGCACTACCCGATTCTTTGTTTAAAGAAGATCTTTTTGTATTGGGCTGATCCCATCCCATGAAAGGTTTGTCAAATTCAAAAGATCTGTTTTTAATCATTTCAGCATATAATCCGCCATCTGCCGCAAAATTGATATCTTCAAAAAACAACCCGAACATAGTAGGCTGGATTTTGGCAATAGTCTTTGTGGCATCAACTTCTAAGATCGTTGTTTGAGCATTTACACAAAAACTGCTTAATAGTAAACTGCAAATAGTAAATTTTGTACGAATATTATTTTTCATAGTTTTTGAAATGGAACTGATTATTTTTTTACTGCCTCTAATTTAGCGGGAAAAGCTGATTGTCCGTCTAAATTTGTTATAATTAATTCATCTACATTTTTACTTTCGACTGCATATTTAAAATATTCGGGTTTATTTTTTCCCCATTGTACTGTACAATTCTGCACTTTAATACGTTCTGCAGAATCAAAATAAAACCCCGAAGTACTTCCTTTTACAAAACCTTCGACATTAGAAGGTCGTCTGTCATATACTCCACCCGGAAAAGAGGTGATTTTATCAATAAAAACACTCACATTATCAAAAACAATATTACTGATTTTATCTTTTGATTCTCCGCTTACAAACACACCGTTTTCTCCTGTACACTGAATATTAGAAAAATAGATGTTTTTTATTTCTCCTACTTTTCCTTCTGTTGCTCCTTTTGGAAAACGCCAGTTGGCATCTTTATGATTCCCTTTCGCTCTGCTGAAAGCCGTTACATAAATTGGTTCCGCCTTTCCCCACCAGGTATCTGTCGTCAATTTACTTTCAATAATGATATTAGAAAAAATAACATCACTTACGGTTCCTTCATCTCTATTTTGAATTCCCAAAGCGCGATTACTGTTTTTAATGATACAATTATTGAAAACCACTTGTCTGATTGCGTCCATATTTTCTGAACCAATTTTAATCGCACAACTGCTGCTGGTCATCGTACAATTGGTCACTGTAATATTTTCGCAGGCACCAAATTCTTCAAACTCTCTTCTGTTTTTTAAACAGATACAATCGTCACCACTTTCGATATAACAATCGCTGATTCTCACATTTTTGGAATGATCCAAATCGATACCGTCACTGTTACGGACTTTTAAACTATTCAATAAAGTAATGCCGCTTATTACGACATCGTTACAGCCAACCAAATGAATGGTCCAGTAGGCCGAATTTCCGATATGCACATCTTTGATTCTGATATTTTTTCCTCCAATGATGGTCAATACGTGCGGTCTTGGATCAAGCACGTTAAAAGGTTTTAAAACATAAGAATCTTCGAGTTCTTCACCCATAAATGAAATTCCGTTTCCATCTATTTTTCCGCTTCCGCTAATGGTAAAATCTACTACATTTTCTCCTCCAATCCAAATTGTCCCTTCACCCGGATTCGTTCTGAAAGCGCTTTTTGTGTATAACTTTTCATCCGGACTTGCCAATAATTTAGCTCCTGCTTGAATATGCAGCTCTACTTTTGATTTTACCTCAATTGGTCCGGCCAAAAATGTAAACGGTGCGGGAATTAAAACTCTTCCGCCGGTTTTACTACAGGCATCAATTGCTTTTTGAATAGCTGCCGCATCATTTGTTTTTCCGTCTCCTTTAGCTCCGTATTTTTTAACGTCGTAAATATTTTGTGCCGAAACGGTTATCGAAAGACAAAAAATCAGGATCGCGATTATAGATTTCTTTTTCATTACTTTTATTTATAAAAAACCTTATTTAAGATGGCTCTCGCAAGGTTTTTGGTTTATTTTTTTAATCTCGCAAAGTCGCAGAGTCGCAAAATTTTTTATTTCACGCAGATTTAAAAAGATTTAAGCAGATATTCTAAAAAATCTACATTAAAAAAATCCTTTTTAATTTTATAATCTGTGGCAAAAAAACTTTGCGACTCTGCGTCTTTGCCAGCAATTTTTACCAGCATATAAAAGCTACCTGGCAGGCAATTCAAACTTGTTTTGCTCTGGTTCTATTTTTCTTTTTAAAGATTCACTATCCAGATTGCTGGATGGAACATCTTTAAAAATAATCTGGTTAGTTTTGTCTGAAGGAACATCAATAGCTTTCATCGTGAGATTTTTTACATCATCAAAAACAAAGGCCGGGCGAAAATCTTCTTTCACCAAAATGAGTTTTATATTCTTCATTTCGATTCCGTTAACGTGACGCACATAAAATCCCCAGGAAGGTAATTCTCCAAACATGGTAAATTCAGGATAACCGTTTATGTTTTCTTTTACATCTTTCAATCGGCTTAAAGGATGGTACGCCATTCCTTTTGAGGCTCTTCCCGGATAGGTAATTTCAATATCTTCTAAAGTCACATTTTCTATCAAATGTCCCGGAATTCCCGAAATAGAAGCCGGAAACGGATTATGGAAATAGTCAACTTCCGGTCCGCGCAAATCATACTCCATATCCGGGCGGCCAAAAGGAATCTGTGCTTTTACATTTTTAATGGATACGTTTTTGATATAACCCGGCTGATCCCCATTTCTGTGGCCTAAACGAATTAATATCGCATTTCCTGTATTTACGGCCGTAATATTTGAAACTTTAATATTCTCAATCTCGGCTCCATCTACAGATTCAATTGCGATTGCCGATCTGAAAGTATCATAAACCTCGATGTTCTCGATAGTTACGTTTTTGAAACTACCGTAAGAACCTGTACCAAATTTAACCGCATTGGCACTCGATCTAATCCTGCAGTTAGCGATGTAAATGTTATTATTCTGTAATCCGGGTGACTCCGATTTCAGACAAATACCATCATCTGCCGCGTTTACATTGCAATTGGTTATTCGGACATTTTCGCAGCCGTCAATGTCAATTCCGTCATTATTCCAATAAGCGGTGCTATTGACTTTCATCGAATCAATTACAATGTTTTTACATTCTCTAAAACACTGCACCCAGCCCGGGCTGTTTTTTAATGTAATATTGATTACGGTTATCGAATCGCATTTTACAAACGAAATCAATTTTCCTCTTCCGTCTTCGGGGCGCATTCTCCTGTAATTGTATTTGGGATCAATCCGAACTCCGGTATGATGCAGGCTATCGATTGCCAATGCCAGTTCTCTTCCCTGTCCGTCAATAATTCCCTTTCCTTTTACAGCAATATTTTTTGATTCATAAGCTATAATAAAAGCTCTTATTCCTTCATACTTCGGATAATCATCCGGATTGGTGCTTCCTGACAAAACCGCTCCTTCTTCAAGAAACAATTCTACTCCGCTTTTCAAGACTATGCTTCCTGATAGAAATTTACCTTTAGAAAAAACAACTCTTCCGCCTTTATTTTTATTTGCGGCATCAACGGCTTTTTGAATGGCTTTTGTATTTAAAGTTTTGCCGTCTCCTACAGCGCCATAGGCAGTCACCAAATAATCTTTTCTTTTAAAAGCATACATTTCTGAATTGAAACTTAACTGTAAAAGAAAAAACAAAATGATGAAACTCCTGAAAACTTGTTTGTTATAAATATCCATAATTATTTCTTTTTAAAGATTACCAAAAAACAGTATATAAAGCCACCAGTATTCCGCAGATAATAAAAGAGCCGACAATAAATTCTGATGACACTTTAAACATCGATTTATCGACTTTTATTTTATGTATTTCAGCTTCTTCCTCAGAAACCCGATCTGCCAGACTAATGCCAACCATTATAAACACAATTAAAAAGAAAACAATAGTCATTCTGTCCAGGAAAGGATAATCAGGAAAGGCTCCATCTGTCCACATAGGCAGGAATTTCAATATAGCAGCGAGCGGTACTGTTAACAATGCTCCGGCAAGTCCAGCCGATGGTGTTGTTTTTTTCCAGAACATTCCCAATAAAAAAACCGCTAAAACTCCGGGTGAAAAGAACCCGACATATTCCTGTATAAATTGATAAGCCTGATCTAATGATTTTAATGCCGGAACCACGATAGCGGCAATGATAATACAGACCACCACACACCATCTTCCGGTACGTACCAGCTTTTTTTCTGTTGCCTGAGAATTAAAATATTTTTTATAAATATCTAAAGAAAAAATAGTCGAAATACTATTGGCTTTTCCAGCCAGAGAAGCTACAATTGCTGCTGTAAGAGCTGCTAAAGCGACACCTTTTAATCCCGCAGGAAGCAAATTCATTAAAGTGGGGTAGGCATGATCCGGTTTTAAAACTCCGGCAGCATCTGCCATTTCCTGTTGAAACATTCCGTTTGAATGCATCACGAACATCGCGATACCCGGTAAAACAGCAATGATTGGAACTAATAATTTTAGGAAAGCGGCAAATAAAATTCCTTTACGGGCAGTTTTTAAATCGGCTCCCAAAGCTCTCTGAACAATATATTGATTGCATCCCCAATACGCCAGATTATTGATTAACATACCTCCTATCAAAACAGACATTCCCGGCAGTTCATTATAATGCGGATTTGATTTGTCTAAAATCATGTGCAAGTGTCCAGGCGCTTCATCGGCAATAATAGCCAGTCCTTTTAAAATGTCTTTTCCAAAACCAAATTGATCTGATAGTAAAGTCAGTGCCAGATAAGTTGTTACTAATCCGCCTAAAATTAATACGATAACCTGGAACATATCGGTGTATCCAATTACTTTCATACCGCCCAAAGTTACAATCACAGAGAATAAACTCAACACAATAACACAAAACTGAAAGCTGACCGGCGCAATAGATGAAATAGCCAAAGCGCCTAAGTAAATTATAGAAGTAAGATTTACAAATACATAAATTAGCAGCCAGATAATGGCCATAATAGTACTTACTGTTCCGCTGTATCTTTTAGCCAGAAACTGCGGCATGGTAAATATTTTATTTTTAAGATAAATCGGCAGGATAAACATCGCCACGATAATTAATGTGGCTGCAGACATCCATTCATAGGAAGCAATTGCAAGTCCGATGGCGAAACCTGAACCGCTCATGCCAATAAAATGTTCTGCTGAAATATTGGAAGCGATCAATGAGGCTCCAATGGCCCACCAGGTAAGTGATCCTTCGGCTAAAAAATATTCGTTGGAGCTTGTCGCTGCGGTTTTCTTGCTTTTGTATATATACATTCCATAAGCGGTGACTATGACAAAGTAAATAAAGAAAACAATGTAATCTGCGGTTTGTAATACATTCATGATGCGTGGTTATTGTGTGGTTAGTTAGTAAAATGTATTTAAAATTTAATATCTCTTAAATTTTTAGAAACCATTTCCTTTTATATAAAAAGTACAGTAAAATAAGCTGTACAACTGTTACCGATAAAGCGGCAAATACAGGCTGCCAAATGAGCGGCAGAAAATGTATAAGTCCGCCAAAGACGTAATCTGCTGTATGTTTAAAATCTACTAAGCCCTCAGCAGCGATGTAAATTAAAATAGAATTTGAACCGATTAAGATTAAAGGAAATGCCCATTTATGAAAACCAAAAAGGTCAATTATCAAATAAAAAAAGACAAAAAACAAAATACTGAACCCTCCGACAAAACATACAAATGAACTTGTCCATAAATGTTTATTGATGGGGAAATTAATATCCCAAATCAAGCCTGCAATAATTAGAAGCACAGCCGTAAGAGTCATTAAAAGCAATTTAAATTCTACCGAAAAAGCGACTTTTGCTTTTAAAAATGTTCCTGTAAAAACGCCCAATAAAGCTGTAGCAACTGCAGGTATGGTAGAAAGTATTCCTTCGGGATCATAAACCGTACTGTGCAGTCTGCCCGGTAAAAACAGACGGTCAATATAGCCTTCCAGTGATCCTTCTTTTGTCAGAATTCCAGCACCAAAACCGGGTACGGGAATCCATTTCATCGCGACATAGTAACCAATCAAAATACCGAAGAACCAGATTAGCTGCTTTTTAAAATCAAAATTTAAATAGAGGATTCCGGCTAAAAACCAAGCCAGACCAATTCTTCCTAAAACACTTGCAAAACGCGTTTGATCGAAACCGTCAAATCGCAGCAATCCATTTACTACAAATCCCAGAACCAATAAAATACAAGTTCTTTTGAGCATTGATACGTAAATTTTTCGCTTTTCGTTACCCGGTAATTCTTGTGGTGTTTTTACACCAGCCAGCTGCATTTTCTTTTCAAAAGAATAGGGCATCGATACTCCTGCAACAAACAGAAAGACGGGAAAAATCATATCGTAAAATGTAATTCCATTCCATTCCGCGTGATGCAGTTGTGATGACATCCATATAAAAACAGGAATTGGAGCCGTTTTTGCCAGAGCATGAATGATATGTTCACCGCTCATAATCCAAAACATAACAAATCCGCGAAGCGCATCTAAAGAAACTAATCTTCCATTTGTAGTGTTACTCATTTTTTTAATATTCAGTGGTCAGTTGATTGTTTTTTTTAGCATTCAGTCGTCAGTCGTCAGTCGTCAGTGCAAACTGAGACTGCGACTGTAAACATGAGACTGAAAACTTTAAAAAATTGGTTTTATAACAAATCCGTAGCTGTATTCGCTTTGTGTCAATACATATTGTTCGTGTGGTGATAATCCCCAGCTGTTGTCTCCTCCTAATCCGCGCTGTGTTAAATCAACACAAACTACAACTTCATTTCGAGGCGTAATATCGCTGGAATGAATGTTCTTTTTAGAAATTCCCCCGTCAAAATCAGCCGGATAATTATTCAGAGTACTCATGCCTAAAGGCTGCAGGCCTTTTATTTCCAGTCCATTTCCTGTATTGCCTGACAATTTAAACCAGCGTATATCTGTCTTGTATCCATTTTCTTGTGGGCGTGTATAAGGCACATACTGGTCTGCAACTTTACTGTTATAAATTCCTTTGAATGCAGCTGTTTTTCTATCCGGATAATTTTCTAAAGGTCCTCTTCCATAATAATCCAGGTTTTCTAACGTGTTTTTTAAAGTAAAAATCATTCCGAAACGTGGTAATTCCGGTACCGGATTGCTGCCTTTTTTATAAGACGCCTGTATGGCTAAAGCACCGTCATTTCCTAATGTATATTTAATGGTATAATCAGAAGCGACATCATTCAGCTTTAATTTGGCAATGATATAATGCTGCCCATTTTCCTCTGTTTGCTGAATGCTTTCTAAAGTGGTATTTTTACCCGCCGTTCTCCATACGTTCGTTCTAATCTGCATTTTATTTCCAATATCATTATCGGTTGGTGCTCTCCAGAAATTGGGTTCGGGGTATTGTTTAAAGTACTCTTCGCCTTTTAAACTATAGAATGAAATTAATCCTGTTTTTTTACTGATTTTGACCACAACATTCTCTGAAGTCAGTACAAACTGCTCTTTTTCCTCCTGAATTTTAGCTGCATTTACCTTTTCTTGTTTTGCAAAATAGTTGGAGTCTTCGATAACAAACTGTTCTTTGGCAATTTCAAAATGCTGAGGCAGTAATTCAGAACCTGTTTTGGTGTAAGCAAAAACATTCAATACATATTCTGTTCCTTCTTTTGACTGTAATTTGGGTAAATCAAGCTTAAACTGTTTTTTTGTTTTCGGATCTAAAACCACATTGATGGTACTTTCTTTGATTACTTTTCCGTTTTCTAAAACCTCATAGTTAAAGTTGTATTTGCTCAGGTTGGTAAATCCAAAATCGTTTATAATTTCAATTACTCCATTTTTGATATCAACGGCATTAAATAAAATATCCTGATATACCTTTTTTACTTCAAATGCTCCCGGATGTGGTGTACGATCTGGATAAACCAATCCGTTGTGACAAAAATTTTCATCATTGAGATAATTTTGGCTTCCCATATCGCTGCCATAAGACCAGTATTTTCTGCCTGCCTCATCAGTCGTTTCAAATCCCTGATCTACCCAGTCCCAGATAAACCCGCCCTGCATATTTTTGCTTCCGCGAATAATATCCCAATATTCCTGAAAATTACCGCTGCTGTTTCCCATGGCATGTGAATACTCACACATGATAAACGGACGACTTACTTCTTTACGCGCCGCATATTCTTTCATGTAGGCAATTGTTGGATACATCGGACACACAATATCTGTGTTTTCGTTTTCTTTTGCCTGTTCAAACTGAACCAGTCTGGTAGTATCTCTTTTTTTGATCCATTTATAAGCCTCATGAAAAACTGGTCCATTGGCACTTTCATTGCCTAATGACCAAATAATTACCGATGGCATATTTTTATCTCTTTCTACCAGGCTGTAAATTCGGTCTAAATGTGCTTCTCTCCATTCCGGAAGATGGCCCGGATTAGTTTTTGGATTCATATAAATAAGAGGCTGTCCCTCTACTCCCATTCCATGACTTTCGATATTGGCTTCATCTACCAGAAACAAACCGTATTTGTTACATAATTTTACCCATGTAATATTGTTAGGATAGTGACTGCAGCGCACTGAATTAATGTTTAGCTTCTTCATCATCCTGATGTCTTTCATCATCGTAGCTTCGTCCTGATAATGTCCTGTTACCGGATTATGTTCATGGATATTAACACCATGAACCATCAATCGAACTCCGTTTACTAATAATTGCCCGCCTTTTAATTCTACTTTTCTGAATCCGATTTGAGTTGAAACACTTTCTACAATATCCCCTTTTGCATTTTTTAGGGTTAAAACCAAAGTGTATAAATTTGGCGTTTCACTGCTCCATAATTTTGGATTGGATACATTCTGAGTAAAATTTATAGTCTGAATTTTTGATGCATCAAAATTGACATTAAGCGCTTTGCTAAACACATTTTTTCCTGAAGCATCTACCAGTTTTGCAGTCAATTTTTGATTGTTAACCGCTATTGATGTTAGATTTTTTAAACTTACTTCTACCTTCAGACTTCCGTTTTTGTACTTCGCATCTAAATCTGGTTTGGCGAAAAAATCTGAAATGCGAACATTATCTGTGCTGTATAAATACACATTTCTATCAATTCCGGAAAGTCTCCAGAAATCCTGATCTTCCAGATAAGAGCCGTCACTCCATCTGTACACTTCTATTGCTAAATTATTTTTCCCGGGTTTTAAATATTTAGAAATATCAAATTCTGCCGGGCTTTTGGTGTTTTCGGTATATCCTGCTTTTTCACCATTTACCCAAATATACATGGCGGACGTTCCTGCTTCAAAATGAAGAAAAACATGTCGGTTTTTCCAATTTTCAGGCAGTACAAAATCTTTTTTATAGGACCCGACAGGATTATCCCAATGATTGATAAACGGTGGATTTCTTTCGAAAGGATACGTAATATTGGTATAAATTGGCACACCGTAACCGTTTAGTTCCCAATTGGATGGCACCTGAAGTTCGTTCCAGTGCAACGTACTGAAATCTGTTTTGTAAAAATCCTTTGGTCGCTGATCTGGTGTTGGTGACCAGGAAAATTTCCATTTACCGTTTAAAGAAAAATACCAGGGTGAGTTTTCATATTTATCGCTTATAGCCGAAATTTCATCTGCATAAGGAAGAAAAGCAGCGCGTGCCGGTTCTCTGTTAATTTGAAACACCTGAGGATTTTCCCAATCATTGCGATCCTTCTCCTGAGCCAAAACTAAAGTTCCGCAAAGCAGCAGGAGGGGCAATAAAAGTATATTGATTTTGATTTTATGCATTATTTTGGTTTTAGATAGCTTTCAAATGTTTTTTTGATATTCTAGAACTTCAATTTCTCAGGTAAATATTTCGCTACTAATTCTTTATAATAAGGAAGCAATTCTTTTACATCTTGCTTAACGGGTGCTTTAGTATACAAATCGTACGGATTGAACTTTTTAACCCAATCAAACATTTCTATGTCTTTTTCATTCATTAAATGGGAATAGGCATTTTCTTTATGCTGTGAATAAAAGGAATGATAACGGATCATGTATAAAGCCGGATCCGGAAGATAATCTTTCATAATCTGATATAAATATTCGTCATGTCCCCAGCTCATTTTCACATTATCCAGTCCGCAGTTTTGGGTGTAAACACCAAATTTGGTATTGAATCTTTTGTCTGTATAATCGGGGTTTTCTTTAAAAAACTCCGAATAAACAATTTTATCTGAATATGCACAGCCCACGGGAAATGTGTCGCCGACAACTGCCCACTGAGGCTCTCCAAACAAACATAAAATTTTACCCAGGTCATGAATGAAACCCGTCAATACAAACCAATCCGGATGACCATCTGCCCGAATCGCTTCTGAAGTCTGTAATAGATGTTGTGTCTGATCTAAATCTATATCCGGGTCACTATCGTCTACCAGTGTGTTTAAAAAATCAACCGCTTCCCAGATTGACATTTCTTTTTTATTGAATTGTAAAAACTCCTGCTCTTTACTGCATACAAAATCATAAGTCTGGTAGGTATGGTTTATTCTGTAAAACTCCTTAACCGTTTCCAATCTTTCCGAATCAACATAATTTCTGAATTCTTCTTTTTGCTTCTCCGGTATACTTTCTGAAGGATCAGGATATCGCAATAACAAATCATCTTCCCATTCATCTAAATTATTCAAGGGATTGTCTGTGTCTATATGCTTTTTCATAATGCTGAAAAGTTTAAAGTTATAAGACAAAAATAGAATTACCTGTACCGTTCAAAATGGATTAATACATCAAAAACATGGATATTTTTGTTTCTATAAGATTTTTACAGGTTATTTACTTAAAAAAAACATGTGTTCACGTTCTTGTTTGTCATTTCGAGGAAAGAGAAATCACACCAGAATTTCTCTATATTAAATTATCAATCTTTGTCGATTTCCGAATGTGATCCTTCCTTCGTCAGGATGACAGGATTGCGGATTCGTATTTAAACAACAGTCATTAATTTCAATCACGGTAGAGGTATTGGGAGAAATTAGATTACGAATATAAAGTGCGTTCCTGTGATTGAAACCACGGGCTATATTTCAGACAGGAGATAAGGAAAATTAATTGATCAGCTTACTTGGCGGGAAACCAAACTGTTTTTTAAAACATCGACTGAAATATAAAGGATCATTAAAGCCAACTAAATTGGTTACTTCAGAAACATTATACTTTTTACTTTTGAGTAATTCTGCTGACTTTTTTAAACGAATGGTTCTAATAAATTCGTTTGGAGCCAAATCGGTCAGTTCTTTGATTTTTCGATATAATTTTGAAGAACTCACGCCCAATTTATCGCATAAAAATTCTGTGGAAAGATCTACTTCACTTAAATTATTATTGATTAAAGCAGTCACTTTTTCCATAAATTCTTCATCAATTGGAGAATGTGTAAGCATGCTAATCTTACCTTCTACTTCTCCGGAGAATTTTTGTTTGAGTTCTAATCTTGACCTGATCATATTTTCAATAACCGTTTTAAGCAATAACGGTTCAAAAGGTTTTACCAGGTAGCTATCAGCTCCCATATCATACCCTTTTACTTTATCTGTATTTTCAGCAAGCGCCGTGAGCATTACAACCGGAATATGACTGATGAATTCATCATTTTTAAGTTCCCTGCAAAATTCCAGTCCGTCCATAACGGGCATCATGACATCAGCAACGCATAAGACGGGTTTAATTTGCCGGCAGATTTTCAAACCTTCTTCACCGTTTTCTGCATCGTAAACTTTGTAATAATCGGACAAATAGTCGACCAGATATTTTCTAAGCTCACTATTGTCTTCAATTACCAGTATTTTCTCTTTAAGATCTGTATTCTGAATGATTTTCTTAGCTGCTTTTTCCGGAATAAGCATGCTCAGATTGTCATTCTTAAGTGCATATTCGAACACTTCTTTAGGCTCGTAAGAATCACGGTCAATAGGAATTTCTACCCTAAATGTACTTCCTTTTCCCGGTGTGCTTTCTACAGAAATTATTCCTTTATGAATTGCCACTAGAGATTTTACCAAAGACAAACCAATGCCCGATCCGGTATTATTGGCTTTACTGTTTGTGGCCTGATAGAATCGCTTAAAAATTTTATCCTGACTTTTTAACGGAATTCCGATTCCATCGTCGGTTACTTCGATCACTAAAATGTCTTCAACCGTAGCTTTCAGTCTGATGTACAAATCGACATTTCCATTTTTATTGGTAAACTTTAAGGCATTTGATAATAGATTGTACAGAATCTTATCATATTTGTCATTGTCCAGCCAGCCGTTTATTTCATCATCTTCAGAAATAAAATTGAGCTTAATCTTTTTATCGTAAGCCATTTCTTTAAAGGAGTCAAAAATATTTTTCGAATAAGCCAGAATATCGGTTTTAGTCACTTTAAGTTTTAATTCCCCTGATTGTGCTTTTCTAAAATCCAAAACCTGATTTACCAGATTCAGTAATCTGCTGGCATTTTGATAAATCAGATTGTATCTGCTTTTTTCATAATCAGTTGCGTTGTTACTTTCATCCAGCAGCTGTTTGGCCGGACCTAAAATAAGCGTTAACGGCGTTCTTAATTCATGCGAAATATTGGTAAAGAAACGTAATTTTTCATTGTTCAGCTTAACATCATGCTCTCTGTTTACTTTCTCTGTCAGCAGTTCCTGTTTTAAACGAATTCTGTTTTTGATTTCTTTTCTGATGAAATAAAAAACACCCAATAAAAGTGCAAAAACAAGTAAAAAAGAGGTCGGCGTCAGCCAAAAGGGCGGCAGAATTTTTATTTTATACGAAACCGTTTTACTCCAGTATCCGTCGCTGTTGCTGGATTTTATTTTAAATACATAATTTCCGGGATAAAGATTGGTATATTGTACTATTCTGGAAGTACTGTTAGCGGTAATCCAGTATTTATCAAAACCTTCCAGCATATATTGAAACTTATTCAGCTTTTCATTTGCAAATGAAGGAGCCGAAAACTGAATCGAAAAATTGCGGTTTTTATGAGTAAGTTCTATCTCTTTTCCATAATTCAGATCTTTTGAGAGCGGAATTTCCCCATTGATTTCCATTTCCGGAAATACTTCTTCGTTCTGGATTTTAAATTCGGAAATAACCGGTAACGGCGACCATTTATTTCTTTTCATTGCGGGCGGTGAAAAAGAAATAATACCATTTTTTCCTCCCAGAAAAATATTAGAATTATTAAAGTAAAAAAAACCGCTTGAACTGAAAACGTCCAGTCTGTTACCGCTGTTTACGTGGTAAATGCTGATATCCTTTAAATTAGATTTAACGAAAGCAATATTATTGTTATTGATATTCAGCCATAAATTTCCGTTTGCATCTGATAAGAGATCGGTAATCCACTTACCGGATAGTTCTTTAAGATACTTTACGGGTTCAAATTCGTTCTTTTTCGGATTGTATAAACACAGCCCAAAACGCGTTGACGCCCAGACTTTACCTTTTGCATCCACCAAAACATCACTTACATTTTCATCATGGGGCACTCCTTTTTCTTTGATAAAAAGGGAAGAATAGGTTTCTATTTTTCCTGAATCGATATTGTATTTTACAACTCCGGTTTCTGTAGCAAACCAAACATTATTTTTGGCGTCTTTTTCAATCGCATTAATCTGAAAGTCCGGCAAAAGTTTACCCGAAGTTTGTACCTGAAGCGTTTTGGTGTTCAAAATTACTGCGCCTTCTCCAAAAGAACCCACTATCATCGAATCGTCTCCAATCTTTCTAAAGGCAAAAACGGGCGATTTTTCAAATCCTGTCTTTATTTCTCTGGAAGAATTTGTGCTGTAATTGTAAACTAAAATAGTACCATCCCAAAGACCACAGTAAAAGATCTTTCCGTCATCAGAATAAATACTGGCGATATCTTTTCCTGTATTGTGTAATGGTGTTGAGCCTTTTGTATTAGAAATAAAAAGTCCGTTGTGATAGGTTGCCACAATCACTTTTTCATCATACGTTTTGGCAAAACCTCTTATACGCGGTGCCTGATTCCCTATGGAACGCGAAATATCTTTGTTTAAAGTAAATTGATTTTCATAAGGATCGTACTTATCCAATCCGTCTTCTGTTCCAATCCATAAGACTCCGGAAGCATCAAAATAAAGGGATGAAATTAAATTATCTACCAGCGAGGTGTCATCTGATAAAATGGAATAATACCATTTGTAATTTCCTTTTTGAATGTCTTCCAATTGATTGCAAACGAGTAATCCGCCTAAAGTTCCCACCCAATATTTTCCATCTGAAGCGCGGGCAACGGATAAAAAATAAGGGCCTAAAGCCCCCCTGACCTGTTTGTTTTCTATATATAAATTAACAAACTGATCGCTGGCTTTATCCAATTTATATAAACCTTCCCGTGTGCCGACAAAAATATCCGATTTGGCGTCTTCGTAAATGAAATTAAGATATGGATTTTTTATATTTGAATACGGAACAGAAAGCGTATAATTATTAATGCGTACGATTGCTCCTTTTGCATCCATAGTGATTTTTGCTACGGCTGCTTTTTCATAACTTCCAATCCAGATATTTCCTTTTTTATCTTCAAAGATTTCTTTTACGTAATCGAAACCTTTAAGCTTAATTTTTTCGAATCGGTTTTCTTTCAAAAAGAATAAATACACTCCTTTTGTTTTGGTACCAACCCAGACTCTTTTAAATTTATCTACATAAACAGATCTCACCTCATCGTCAGGCAGGCTATTCGGATCATCATTTTTATGAAAAAAAGTGGTAAAAACATGGGTATCCATTTTGAAAAGAGTCAGTCCTTTTCGGGTGCCAATCCATAAATGATCTGATTCTTCATCCAGTTTCAAAGCTGTTATGTCATCATTGTACAATTTATTCTTTCCGGCGGTGGAGCCCATGTAGTTTTTGAATTGATAACCGTCAAAACGATTTAATCCTGAAAATGTTCCAAACCACATGAAGCCTTTTTTATCCTGCACAATATGGCGCACAGAATTATGAGACAATCCGTTATTGTCATTATAATGTGTAAATTTTATATTCTGTGAATAAGAATGATAAAAAAGGACAAAAAACAAGAAAAGGATAAAGAATCTTTGTCTCATGGAAATAAATTATAAATGCAATTTAATCTTTTTGATTTAATAAATATCAAAATTATTTAACAGATAAATTATCAATTTTGTTATTTATTAAATCAATCTTAAAATGATCTGAAGGCTCTCCATTTCTGGTTTTCAAAAATATTACAGCCCATAAAACCAGTTTTGGATCATTTGATTTTTTTAACTGCCTGCAGACCAAATCATATTGCTTTAATCTCTGATTTCCAATTTCTGAAATTGCCAGTTCATCTGCATTTTTTAAGCGGTAAAAATCGAAAATCATATCAAAACCAGTCCATGATTCAAAATCGGCAAGAGCCAGGGAATTTGATTTCAAATCTTTATCAATTTCTGAAGCGTTTTTATTTATTTCTAATAAATATTTACCTGTAAGATTTACAATTGATTTTAAAAATTCTGCAGGAAAATCTTCCGGCAAAAATCGCAAACGAACCAGTTCTTTTAAATGCCAGTTTGTAAATTCTTTATAATCTTTTGCCTTTAATATTTCCTTATTCCAAATACCATCATTTTTACTATTTTGCAGATGCGCATATTCTTCTTCATAAAAAGGGAATAAACTCTTGAAATCTGCCACATTGCCCACCACAACTGTCTCCACTTCAAATTCAGAACCAGCATGAATGGTCAATATTTTATAAGCCGGCAGATAAGCGGCAAGCGAAGGTGTCTGAATATTAAACAAAGTATTCCCTTTTGCGGACGTTCTTACTCCCGTATCGTTGATATGCATATGTCCGCCAAAATGAATCTGAATGCCGGCATCTGCAAATTGCTGCGCTACTGCTTCATCAGGAACTCTTTGCAATTGCATTTTATCGGAACCCAAAAGCTGTTTCAATTCCGGAGATGCATTATCATTAAATTCAACCATCGGATAATGGCTAAAAGCAATCAGGATTTTTCCGTTTTTCCTTGCTTCTGCGGACACCTTTTTAACCCAGTTTAATAAATAGCTCTTGTAAATAAGAACGTTATTATAACCCGTATTCGCTCCCGAAAAATCATGCGGATTATCTGATTCTCCGGATAATTTGTCGTTCGGAACATAAGCATTCGCATCAATTGCCAAAAGCCAGATTCCTTTTATTGGTTCAACAAGATAACTCACATCCGGAAGAAACAGATTCGTATTTTTAATGGCATACGTTCTTTTTTCTAAAACAGATTCTTTTTGTGCTTCTTCAAAATTATAGTGTCCGTAGGTGTAGTTTGAAAAAGGCGTTTCCCAATACAAATCAGTATTTTTTGGAAAAAAACCAAAATCTCTCATTTCGTGAATGGTTTCCTTATAACCCCAGTTTTTTATATCAGCAGTGATAATGGGTTCCAGTTCACTTTTACTTGTATTAAAATTGTATTCAGAACTGCTGATAATCTGCTCTTTTCCGTCTTTACCTAAAAAATCAGTTTTAACGGCATCCTGAGAAAATGGCCTTACAACATCATGATTACCCGTAGTCACGAAAAAAGAAAGGCCGTGTTTTTGGGAATATTCGTTGAGTATTTTTCTCAAGCCCCGTACGTGAACGGGCTGTCCGTCGTCGCTGAAATCACCCGGAAGTACAACTTGTCTGATACCTCTTTTTACAATGTCATTTAGGGCTTCTAAAAAGGCAAAATAATTTTCATTGAAAATTCTGGTAGAATGCAGCTGGGAATTCATTGTTCTGATATTTGCATATTCGCCCGTAACCGGATTTTTGATTCCCCGATAATTGTTGTCTTCAAATTTGGCAAAAATATCCTGTAAATGAACATCGGCTATAAAAGCGATCTGCACATTTTTCTCCTTGAAATGTTGTTCTGTTTTACAGGAAATCAGAATTAAAAGAAGCAATGAACCAAAGATATTTTTGAATGACATTGTTTATTATTTTGATAGTATACTATAGGCCTGACAGGTTTTTAAAACCTGTCAGGCCTGAAATCTCTTAACTATTTTTTTTTAATTTATAGTATCCACTACTTTCACTAAAGTAAAATTTATCCCTAGCGGATTCTTAATTATTTTACAGATTAATGGAAACTCAGGATTTTTTACGATCCACATTTCGGTTTCATCGATTTGTGCGATTACGTGTAAAGCATCTACAAATTTTCCGTCAATTGAAACGCTGTCTTTATCTTCGTTTTTATCCAGCACATAAGTTGTATTATTATATACAAAAGAATTGTTTTTGACTAAATCCTGATAAGCGGACTGCGAAATCATAAAAAAAGTTTCTGTTGGTTTTAAGTTTAAAACAGGTGCATATTCTCCCTGATTAAAACTTAAGGCATTACCGTTTTTCACTGCTTCGGGAAGCATCACTATACTGCTTTTCACACCCCTTGTTTCCAGTTTAAAAGTCAGCTTATGGTCTGCCGTTTCAGCGGTAAGCTGCAAAGTTCTGGTCTGTCCGTGAAGTTTGCACACATAGTGCAGTTCTGTATTATTTTTTAGTGTTGGAATGTACGTTTGTGCTGTTCCTGTTTCATAAAATGATAAAAACAGAAATACTAAAATTATATTTTTCATCTTGCTCATCATTTTATTTTTTGGGTGGTAAAATTAGGGTTCCCCAGGCAGAAGGTTTCGAATCCATTTCTAAAATCAATTCTCCTCCATTAATAATATCATCATGTAAAATCCATGCTTTATCATACGATTTTCCGTTTAAAAAAGCTTTTTTTATGTATGTGTTTTTATCACTCCGTTTTTTAGCGGAAATGGTAAACTTTTTACCGTTTTCCAATTGTATTGTTGTTTCCTTTAGCAAAGGCGTATTAATGAGATAATAGGGCTGTCCTGCATTCGGATAAAGTCCCATCATATGGAAAGCCAGCCACGAAGACATTGCACCCGAATCGTCATTGCCGGGAAGTCCTTCTCTTGACGTGTTAAAATTGTTTTTGATAATCGTTCTGATTCTGTTGCTGCTCAAATAGGGTTTTCCAATCCAGTGATACAGACAAGGCGTTAAAAACGAAGGCTCGTTGGCAACATTATACAAATCTGCAGTAAAGAAGGTATCGAGTCTTTGCTCAAAAGCTTTTTCTCCTCCCGATTTAACAATCAGTTCCGGAACGTCGTGTGGAATGCTAAAGGAATATTCCCATGAATTTCCTTCGTAAAAAAACACGCACCAATGGCAGACATACCAGGGCGATTCTGTAATTACAGGAGTATATTTAAAAGTAGGTTTCTGGATTTTTGATGCTCCAAAAACAACATCATCCAGCCATTTTCCGTCTCTGTCTTTCGGCATAATGAATCCTCTTGCGCCATTATTTTCGTAATCTGAACGCCATAAATTCTGCCAGCTGTCTGCCTGTCTGATGTACTGATTATACAAATCCGTTTTGCCTAATCCTTTAGCGACTACGGCAATATTATAATCGTTGTACGCATAATCAATGGTTCGGTTTCCTGCGCGGTCTGTGCCGTACGGAACGTATCCTAATTTTAAATAATCCAGTAGTCCGCCTCTTCCTTCTTTTTCTTCATTTCCGCCTGGTGAAACGGTCGCATCTTTCAGCATTGCCTGCAGCACCAATTCATAATCTATTCCTTTTAAACCCTTTACAAAAGCATCTGCCAAAACAACCTCAGCGTTAGAACCGCCCTGAGTTCTTCCGTTGTCGTTGCCGCTTCTTCCTTCGGGTAAAAAGCCTTCCCGTTTGTAAATGTTGAGCATCGCATTGATAATTTCGACTTTACGTTTACTGTCAATGAGCGTAATTAAAGGGCTTGACGTTCTAAATGTATCCCAAATGGTATAAAAATCATCATAATACGGTTCGTCATTTGTCCATAACGGATTTTCTCCTGTGCGGTCAACAGGCATAATCATGGTATGGTACAAACCGGTGTAGAACATTTTTTTATAGTCTTCGGATGTATCTGAAGAAACCTGGATTCGGCTTAATAAAGCTTCCCATTTATTTTCTAAACTGGACAAAACGGTATTAAAATCCCAATGCGGAATTTCAACTTCAATATTATTTTTCGCTTTTAATTCGCTTAAAAAAGAAATTCCGATTTTGACATTCAGCTCTTCTTTTCCTGTATTTCCGAAAGAAAATAAAGCTGCAGTTTTCTTTCCGGAATCAAACTGTGCTTTTTGATCATTATAAAATCTACCGTCTTTAAAGGTTACATATTTTGCGATCGGCTGATCAAAAACGGCCCAGAAATAAACGGTGTAAGCACGTCCGTTGTTCCAACCGCCCCGAATTCGGCTGTAGCCCCGAACTTCTGTATCTGAAACAATTTCGATCTGCGAACCTACAAACTGCTGTGCTTCCCTGGCATCCGGAATCTTTTCTTCTCCGAGAAAAAATCCCGGATCAATTTTTAATTCTCTGGATGTGTTTTTGGGATAAGTTATACGATAAAAAGATACTTTTTCACCTGTAGTTATTTCGGTTTTAATAGTATTCTCCCTGAAAACAGTTTCATAATACCCCAGTTTTACATTTTCTTCAGTTCTAAATGCGGTTTGATCCATTTTATCTAAAGCACCTGAAAATGGCATAATCTGAATGTTTCCGTATTTGGGACCTCCGCCTGTTCCGCTTACATGCACCTGACTGAAGCCTGTTACTTCTTTTGGTACAGGAAACCAGCCGCTGTTCGGGCTCGCGGTACAGTCCGGACTTGGTTTTACCATTCCGTAAGGGCAGGACGGACCAATGAAAACCCTGCCTACTCCTTCTGATCCAATCATCGGGTCTACATATTGATGTACGGGCTGTTGGGCACTGATTGTACCTGCAATAAGAAATGATATTCCTAAAAAAAAGATAACTCTGGTCGATATTTTCATTGTGTATTATTTCTTTAGTCTTTATTTTTTTCTTTTTAAATGTTGTCACCTACAAACTTAAGGGTTTGGTTTATTCGACATTTCTAAGATTAGTTCTCCTCCGTTAGTAATATCCTGATGCGAAAGACTAAAATTTTGTACTGTTTTATGGTTGAATTTCAGGTCTTTTATGTAAACATTTTCGCTGCTGTTACCGGCGGCCTTAATTATAAATGTTTTGCCTGAATAATAGTTCGGATTTAGGTCAATCGAAATTTTATTGAATAAAGGACTTCCTATCTGATACACGGCATCTTTGTCTGTACCGCCATTCATTTGAAATAATCCAAGTTTAAGCAATACATTAAGACTTCCCATTAATCCCTGATCTTCGTCACCGTTATACCCCGTTGCAGGAGATAATCCGCTGAAAGTTTCTTTTACTACGTTTCTTGTCCAGTATTGTGTTAAATCCGGTCTTCCTAACAGGGTAAAAATATTGGAGGTCTGCATAGAAGGCTGATTCCCGAAATTGACGGGGATTCTGCTAAATTCCGGATGTAATTCTGCATGGTGTGATGTACCAGAAGTATATTTTTGGTTTTTAGCCGTTTCAAATTGTGCATTTAATTTTGCTACAGCTTTTTCTTTTCCGCCCATTAAAACTGCCAGACCTTCAATATCATGCGGCACAAACCAGGTTGATTGTGCTCCATTCGATTCTATGAATCCATTTTCATATTGATAGGGATCGTAATTTTCGCGCCATTTCCCTTCAACGTTTTTGGGGCGTATCCATCCTGTGCTGCTGTCAAATACATTTTGGTAATTTTTTGATCTTTTCATGAAATAATTGTAATCTTCTTCATGATTTAGTTTTTTAGCCAGTTGCGCCAAAGTCCAATCCTGATAGGCATATTCTAAAGTCTGGCTTGCACCGTCTTCATGGCTTCCGAAATGACCTTCCGGAAGCGGATAAGGCACATATCCTTTTTCTAAATAATATTTCAATCCGCCGCCAATATTGGTATTGTGCTCATATCCTGCTTTTTCCATAATACCGCCCGGCATATGATTTTTTTTGAGTGCAATGTAAATAGCTTCTAAATCTTGTGTTACAATTCCTTTTTGAATGGCGCTTACGATAAAAGGCGTTGCCGAAGCTCCTGTCATTACGTAGGTATCATTTCCTCCCGAAGGGCCACGCGGAATTATACCGCCATCTTTATAATATTGCATTAAAGAATATACAAATTCTTCCATAATTTCAGGATATACCAGTCCCCATAGATTATTTATCGTCCATTGTGCTCCCCAAAAAGCATCTGAATTATACTGATTGAATTTGGGTTTTCCGTCAGCATCTAAAGGTAAATGTCCCACCCTGAATTGGTCTCCTGTATTATCAGGATAGGTTCCATTTGCATCACTGATCATTTTTCTCCCTTGCAGAGCATGCCAGAGATCTGTATAAAATCTTCTTTGATCGATTTCTGTTCCGCCTTCTATTTTTATTCTTCCTAATAAACTGCTCCATTCATTTCTGGAATCGGCAACTGTTTTATTAAAATCCCAATGGGCTAATTCGGTTTCAATATTGTTATTGGCACTTTCAATTGAAGTATACGAAATGCCGACTTTCATCAGTAGCTGTCCGGTCGTTTTATTTAGATTAACCAAATAATTACCGGTTACATTATCCCTTTCGATAAAAGTAACCGGCTTATTTGTTTTAATTTTAAAAAATACGGTTAATGGTTTTGGGCGTCTGAAATTGGTCCCTAAAACTAATGATCCCGACAGTTCATAGTCACTGTTTTTTTCTAATTTCCCATTCGTATTTTCACAAGGTCCCAAAATAGTATTCAGATTAAAAAGAATCGCTTTTTGTGCCTTTACAGGAAAAGTATATTTATGAAAACCAACTCTCAGCGTGCTGGTTAATTCTGCCGTTATCTGATATCTATCCAATTTTACGGAATGATATCCCGGTGTAATTGTTTCGTTTTTATGACTGAATCCGGAATAAAAATCTTTAAAAATAGTCTGCTTCTCTTTAGCTGCTATTGTTACGGGCATTACGGATACACCGGACATCTGCCATTCATGAACATGGCTAAAGCCTTTAATTGTATCTGTAGTATATTTATAGCCTCCTCCCCAATCGCTGCTAATTTCTGTATCGGGACTTAAGTTTACCATCCCAAACGGACGGCTTGCTGATGAAAAGTAAAACCATCTTGAATTTTCGGTGTCCAGCAACGGATAAACCATATCAGATAACTGTTTCTTTTTTAAAGAAATAGTTGTCTGAGCATTGCATGACACTAAAAAAATAAGCGTTAAACCTATTCCAATGCGTCCTGTCTTATAGATTTTATTTAATTCCATTCTTCTGCTGTTTGTTGGGGCAATACTGTTTTATACAGGATTTTCTATACTGATTTATTACTGAACGAAAATATAAGGCAAAAGATTTACCTGAGAACTACTGGATTATACTGTATTCTGAAAACAGAAATGGAGAAGAATGTTACAAAGCTTAATCTTTCATTGATTTTTGGAACGGCATTCGATTAAGCTTTGTCTTCATTCAAAAAATGAAACTAAACTGATTCTGAACAACTGAACAAATCGGCTGTTTTTATTAAAAAGGATGATTTTTTTGACGTTTCTCTCCTTTTCCTAATTAAAATTATTTTTAATATCCATCGTTCTGAGTCAGGGCCGGATTTAAAATCCTGGCATTGGTTGGAATAGGGAAAACACGACGATAAACATCTGTATTGGTTTTGTACCCCCATTGTCCTTCATATTTCCCAAAACGTATCATATCATTTCTATGCCAGGCCTCCCAGGCAAACTCACGGCTTCTTTCTTTGTAAAGTTCTTCTAAAGTTACACCGCTAAAAGCTGAGGATGTTGTTCGATTAGAACGAACCATATTTACTAATGCATCTGCACTTTGCCCTAAAGTAACTGTTCCTCCCCTAAGAATAGATTCTGCTTTCATTAAAAGAATATCTGAATAACGCAGGAAAGGAACGTCGTTATTCTGGTTACGATTTGTTGAAGTCGCATCCGGGTAGAATTTAATATTTCTATACCCAATGTTCCAGGCAATTTCATCATTTCCAAGATCGAATAAGGTTACACTCTGACGAAGGATAATATCCGGCGTTAAATTTACCTGATAAGTATAGGCAGCACCTCCGTCGGATCCTGTATAAAATTGATCATATCCTTTTTTAGTTGTCGTAACCATTACCGGGGTAACGCCATCATTCATGTACTGCAGGCCTGTAAGCCATTGTTTGTTGCGAATATCATTTACATCATTGAAATTAGCATAGAACTCCGGAAGGGTACTTCTTGGTGCACTTGGCGTATAAGGAAGACCAAACTTAGTTCTTTCAGAACGAGGTACATCATAACGTGCGTGATACATTTGTCCGTTGTAACCAACTGTAACTGCAGCCGGATCATAAGGAACTGCAAAAATGAATTCTTTCATTTGTGGTCCGTTATTAGGATAAAACATTTGAAGATAAGTCGCTCTTGGTTCAACAGCATATAAGTTAGAATTAATTACCTCATCACAGGCTGCAATACATTCATTATAACGCTGTGCTCCCGTATATACCTCTGCATTCAAATATAATTTTGCCAGCAAAGCATTAGCAGTCTGTTTGTTTGGTCTGCCATAAGTTGTAATTCCTGATGCAGGATTTAAATTAGGAATTGCTTTCTTTAATTCTTTTTCAATAAAAACAAAAACATCTTTTCTGGGCGTTTTGGCACGAGAACCAAAATCTCCGTAAACTGTATCGAGCGGCACATCTCCGTAACTATCCATTAACATAAAATAGGAAATAGCACGCATGGTTTTTAATTCGGAAATCAAAGTTGATTTATTGGAACCTTCCGGCATAGTCTGGTTCAAAATAGAAATGGCCTGGTTACTGGATCCTATTACTTTAGAAGACCAGTCCCAAAGACTTCCTATGATGCCATTATCTGCATTCCAGTCATGATAATGCATTGCAATGTAATTTCTGTTGTCAAACCAGTTTCCTCCTCTTGAAGGTAAAATCGCCTCATCTGTAGATAAAGACTGCGACCACCACCAGGCAAATGAATACTCGCCGCGAAAAGCTGCATAGACAGGTCCTGTTACCTGAATGTATTGTGTATCGTTTTGAGGAAACACTTCAGGTGTAAGCTGTGTTGTAATTGGCACATCAAGATCTTCACAAGACCATAGTATACCCGCCATAAGCATTGGAAGTGCTATATATTTTAATATCTTTTTCATGATTTTTAGAGTTTAATTTTTAGAATATCACGTTTAAACCAAACATATACGTTCTGGTTTTTGGATAGAAGTTATTTGAATCTACACCAGGAGCAGTTCCTCCCTGTTCAACTTCCGGATCAATTCCTGAATATTTAGTAATTACAAACAGATTATTTATCGTTTGATAAATGCGTACACTGCTTATGTATCTGCCTACTTTTCCAAAATTATACCCCAAAGTCATATTGTCTAATCTTAGGTAACTTCCGTCTTCTATAAAACGAGAAGAATACTTGTAAGAGTTAAGGTCATTTGGCGATTCGTTTCCTGCATCAACTAAAATATTTGTAGTCATTGCGGTACTCGGCCTAAACAAATCGGCACGTGTAGCATTAAAAATTTTATTACCAAACACTCCTCTGAAGAAAATACTTAAATCAAATTTTTTGTATTGAAAGTTATTTCCCCAGCCTAACAATAGTTTTGGCTGCGCGCTTCCTACATAATGATAATCTACTCCATTTAAAGGTGTAGTCGTCAGATTTCCGTTTTTGTCGTAATACTGTGAAACTCCATCTGCATTTTTTCCTGCATATTTAAGAGTAAAAAATTGTCCAAGAGGTCTTCCTTCTTTAAAAATCTGTAAAGTACTTCCTGTTTGTCCGCCTCCGTCAGGCTGTACACGGCGGATTGAATCGCCGCCTATAAAAAAAGGATTGGTTAATTTAACAATCTTATTTTTATTACTCGCCAGATTCAGATTTGTTGACCAGCTAAAATCTGCTGATTTAATAATAGCTGCGCCTAAGCTAAGTTCGATACCTTTATTCGACATTGCTCCACCGTTGGCTACAATTGTCCCTACAGGCACAAGTACCGGATTAACAGAGTAGTTAAAAATCATATCTGTTGTTTTCTTGTCGTACACATCTACAGAACCTGTTATTTTACCGTTTAAGATTGAGAAATCAACGCCAATATTTGCTGTAGCTGTCTTTTCCCATTTCAAATCTGGATTAGCTGCCTGATTAGGGCCATATGCACCAATTTGCTGTCCGTTATAATAAAAAGTACCTAAACTTCCTGAAATAAACTGAGCCGTATAAGCATTAAATCCTGATGAATTTCCTGTTACTCCATAACTACCGCGGAATTTTAAATCACTGAAAATCTTTTGATTCTGCATAAAGCTCTCTTTGTCTACTCTCCATGCCCCGCCTACAGAAGGAAAGTATCCCCAGCGGTTGTTTACGCCAAACATCGAACCTCCATCTCTTCTGATGGTTCCCTGCAAAAGGTATTTGTCTTTGTAATTGTAGTTTACACGTAAAAATTCACCTATCAGACGCGTTTTTTGATATGCTTTACTGTCTCCAAAATTTACTACATAACCATTTACCGAAGTATAATTACTTAATGCAAGGTTGTTATAGCCCACATTGTTTACAGGAAAATTAGTTGTTGTAGCCTGAAATCCGTCCCCTAATGTATTTTCCTGCCAGGAGTAACCAGCCACAGCTTTTATTTTATGCTCTCCCAATGTTTTATCCCAGGTAAGGAAGCTTTCAATGATATTGTTTCTGGTTTCGTAAGAATTTCTCAATGCAGAACCATTTATACCAAAATTAACCAGTGTTTTTGTCAAAGGTGGATCTGGGTTGTTGTAAAAGTTGGCACTGTTGTATTGTGAATAATAACTGTCATAAAATTCTCCATGAGACGCAGTTAATCTTTGGTGTGCTAAATTCAAATTATAAGTAAATCCAAACGGAAGTTTTACTTCTGCAGTAAGGTTACCTACAAGGTTATCCGTTTTAGTTTCATCGGTACCATGTTCAATTAAAGCTACCGGATTAAAATATCCCGGACTGGTAAAATTTTCAAAAAAACTTCCATCAGCATTTCTTACCGGAGAAACAGGGAGATAACTTGCTGCCTGCAAAAGAACAGTATTTCTCTGTGGTACATTTTGATATTTTGTGCTGGAATTAGTAACGTTTAAACCAAATTTAACCTTATCATCAAAAGCAAATTGTTCAACAGATAAACGGGCAATAATACGAGAAAAGTCACTTTTTAACATTACTCCTTCTTTATTAAGAGAAGTAATACTTGCTGTATAGTTTCCATGATCTCCACCACCGCTCATCGATAAGTTATGGCTGCTTGATGCTGCACGTCCTGATCTTAAAATTTCTTTTTGCCAGTTTGTTTTAGCACCTTTATCATTTTCCGGAGTAAAATTCAAATTGTTTTTAGTTGTAAAAGCTCTCAGCTGATCTGCATTCATCATGTCAAGATTATTTGAAACTTCTTCCCAGCCAACATAACCATTGTATGCAATCTGCGTTTTACCCTTACTTCCTTTTTTTGTGGTTACCATGATAACTCCATTTGCACCACGATTACCATAAATTGCCGTTGCCGCTGCATCTTTAAGCACGTCGATAGAGGCAATATCATCTGGTGAGATTACAGAGATATCAACTCCCGGAATACCATCAATTACATAAAATGGTCCTTGGGAGCTGTTTAATGTAGAAGCTCCACGCAAAACTACAGAAGCCGTTTTTGTAGGGTCACCGCTTGATGAAATGTTCAAACCGGAAACTTTACCCTGTAAAAGCTGTCCAACATCGCTGATTGCTCCTCGATTTAGTTCCTCGCCTTTAATAGAAGTTACAGAGGTAGTAAGGTTTTTTCGGGATCCTTTTCCATAACCTACTACTACAACTTGTTCTAAACTGTTTGTAGTAGGCTGCAATTTGATCGAATAGTTCGTTTTTGTTTCCTCCAGTTTTAAAGTCAAATCTTCAAACCCCATATAAGAAACTATTAGTGTCGCATTTTTGTTTGAAGCCGAAAATTTAAATTTTCCATCAAAATCTGTTGTTACTGAATTCGTTGTACCTTTCTCGAGTACATTTGCGGCAGGCAGTGGAATGCCTTTGTCATCTAAAACTACACCGGACACTTCTGTTTTTTGTGCCCAGGTATTAATTGAGAAGCAAAAACAAAAGGCTAATAATAAAAGTTTAAGTTTTTCCATTTTGATATTGGTTAATTGGTTAATATAGTACTGACGAAATTAATGGTAAAGAAATGTTAACAAATGGACAGGTTATTCATAAACATGGATAATTCCTTTAAGGTCAATAATAGCAAGGCTTTGCAAGGTTGTTTTTAAAAAAATATATAGTTAAAAACTTATTAATTAATCGATTTCGTAAAAATTTCATCTCATACATTTCATATAGCTTAAGAGGATCGTATAAAGATTCGGTAAAGTTTTGTTTAAATAACTATTAATCAAAGTCTCATGTTTTTTATTTGCTTTTTGACCAGTTAGTTTCCCAATCTTTAATTGATTCTCTTTCTTTGCTCTCATCAAATGGAGTAGTATTAACTGCTGATTTTTTTAATGCCTCTAAAAACATTTTCCATCTTGGCCAGTAAAATCCTTTGTACATTCCGTGCCAGGATCTGGAAGCATAATCATTCAAATGGCCTTCTCCTCCCCAAAGCGTAATCAGTGTTTTTGCGTTTTTTACGTACAAATTAGATGCTTCAGGCGAACTTCCATAGTCAGAAGCAGATTTTATCCAATAATCCAGACTGTTTAAAGGTTGCTTAGAGATCATAGTATCTATAGCTAAAGCTTGTTTCTCTATTTTTTTAAAGAGTTGATCCCCTTTTGCTATATCTTTTTGCTGATATGCTTTTACACATTCAATTAAATCTTCATCCATACAAAGTGAATAGTAATGTCTTGAAGCATCTATTAAATCGTAATGAATAAAATTCTTTTTATTGTATTTTTTCGCTTCTTTGACTAGAATATCTAAAGCCTCTTTTAGTTTTTTCTTATCTCCCGGGTGCCCTTTAAATTCTGTAACTGTCGCCGTCGGGCGTTTAAACAACAAATACGCTCCGGCCCTATCATTCCACCAGCGAGGTTCCCAGTATTTAGTACTGTAAACTGATTCCAGCAACAATTCCCAAGCCTTAAAAACAGTTGCAGAAGTTTTTTGTTCGTATCTGGCATTTAAATATTTCGTCAGCCAATCATCAATGGGCTCCTCTCCTTTGCTCCAGGGAAGATCATAAATATATTCGTAAACAATTGAATTGTTATTTAAACCTTCCGGCATTGCCCCATAACCAACAACATTTCCTCTATTCGGATTTTTCAGCAGACTAGTCAATTCATTTTTGTAAAAATTTAAATCTCCATAGACAGGATTCGATCCCCCATAATTATGCACATAACCGTACGTCCACTGTTTTCCATAAAAGGCTTCCTGATTTTCCCATACCTTATATCTGTCATTGGCGTAATCCTGTATCATCAATCTGTCATTTGGCACTTTACTCAGAAATGCGCTGGTAGCTTCTTTTGTCCAGAATTCTTTTTTATCTCCAAAAAGCCATCCCTGCATCACCCAGACTGCACCCGGGGCTGCTTCATTAATAGTTTCATAAATTCCGCTTCCGTAATTTGAAAGTTCTTCATATTTATTATTCTCAGAAACCGGTGGTGTAATCTCGTTAAAAGAATCTGCTAAATAAAAATTAGACTTCCCGTAAATTTTGGTGTAAATTTCAATAAAGCGTTTTCCTATTTTTTTAAATAAAGGATCTTTGGAATCCAGAAGAAAAGTACTTTCGAAACCACCTCCGGACCATGATTTTAATTCGCTTATTTTGGCTTCCGGGTATTTTTCAGCAAAAGCTTTCGGTACATAACCACTAAAAGCAGGTACAACAGGATGCATGTCTAATGCTCTCATTCTATCTAAGATTTTCTTTTGAAGCTCTTCCTTTTTACTGAACCATTCCTGTGGCAGTGGCCCTTCAAGACTGTTAATATTTCCCATACGCTGCCATGGTAAAAAGGCAGGTCCTGCAAAATGGGCTTCTAATTGCGTTTCGGTCAATCCGTATTCTTTCCATAACAACTGCCAGACGGTTTCCTGACCTTCCATTGCTGTAGGCAGGTTAATGCCGTGAAGAGCCATCCAGTCTATTTCTTTTTCCCAAGATTTCCAATCCCACCATGGTGTGGTATAACCAAATGTACAGGCATTTAGATACTCCCTGTATTGAAATGGCGTGCTTACTTTTTTCGAATACTTAGGCCATACTTTAGGAAGATTGATTCTGTTTCCTTCCCAACTTACTAAAACAGACCCAATATCCCTAAGAAAGGTATAGGCCCCATAACAGATTGAGGCATTAGATGTTCCTCTGATTTTTATTCTGTTTCCAGTTGTTTCCACCTCAAACGAATCAGAACCAATTTGATCATTACTTTCAATAATATATAAATCGAAATCTTTCGCACGATCACCAATCAGTCTTTCTAACACGGCTATGGAACTTTTTGTGTTTTCTCCATTTTGACAATACCCTTTAGCTGCTAATAAAAATAACAGCACAAAAAAAAGGACTACCGTTTTTGAGGGCTTACCACTTTTAATTTTCAAATTCTCTCTTTCCATATAGTTGTACATTTATTAAATTATCATCCTTTTTTAGTCTACACAAAAAACAAGGGAGATTAATTTTTTTATTAATCTCCCTACAAACAAAAAACAAACAAGAAATCTGTTACTTATAACTAACTATTTTATTCATTGAAGTTCAAACTGCTTTAAAAGGACTATTGAATTGAAAATAAAAGTATATCTAATGCATCATTTTAAGATGGACTTATTAATCAAATTCATAGACATATTTTACAAAAAAATAAAATGTATCCTTTTGAGTTACTCTCTTTTTATCCTAAAAACATCAAATCAGCCCGTCTTTGAACGAAAAAAGCAGATTGGGAAGAGTTTAAAAAATAACCCCTAAAATTAAAAATTTATGGTATCAGATCAGATTAGGGAATTTGCTTTTAGCATAAGAAATTGACATTGGTAAACATGATATGCGACATTAGAAGAATTGTACAAAGTAGAAAAAGTCTTTTCACAACTGCCGATTGCTTCAGGTGGCATGAGAGATTTGCTTTAAGGCTGCAAAGCAATTTGTCCGATAACTTTTAAACCTCAGTATTGAGCCTAAAAGACATTACATGTTTTTAATCAACATTAGCACTATAAAAGATCAACTGTTATTTACGAACGTGGTTTAGGCAAGTTTCTGTCGTACATAATAATAGTTCCGGCCACAGCCACATTTAGGCTTTTTTCTGATTTAAACTTCACTAGATGATGGCATTTATCCATTACTTTTTTGGATAGGCCATGATCTTCTGCTCCTAATAAATAAACACAGCGTCTTGGATGTTCAAAGGTCTCTAAATCGGAGGCTTTTTTATCTAATTCAACACCTACCAATCTCGCTCCTTTAGGTAAGTTTTCAAAAAAAGCTTCAAAAGTATCATAATGAAAATAAGGAATTGCTTTTACAGCATCATGAGTATCACAGGCTTGTTTGGCATATCGATTACCTATGGTAAATATAAAAGTAGCGCCTAAGTTTTGAGCCGATCGCCACAAAACACCTAAATTTTCAGGCGTTTTACCATTTTGTATTCCTATCCCAAAATATTCATTTATAAAATTATCATTCATAACGGCAAAAATATAAACTATAAGAACATGAATCAATTTTTTATTGCGTTTAAATGAAGATCAAGTAGCGGCTATAAGTACTTAATTTTAAAACATTTGAGATAGGGAAAGAAAAATAAAAAACGTATATCCTGAAGAAATTTTAAAAACGGAAGGTGTTAAGGAAGAAAACTTTCGGTGCGCAAAATTGCGCAATTGTCAGATAGTCAAATTTAGATATTTCTAATATTATAAACGGTAACGCAGGGCTGTCTCCTACCATGGCATTGCGGCTTAAAACTTTTTTGGAGGTAACGCAGATTTTAAGACCGTAATTTTATCCGTTAAGCCCATAGAACTATACCTGAATTTTAATTCGTTCGGTAATAAAACACTCATCTTCCGATAGGTCTATTATAAAGTGAAGTAAATCTTTCCTTTCGTAATGTTTTGGAAAAACATATCCATTAATGAACATTGACGGTGTGTAAGCCACATCATTAGCCTGATTCCACAGGAACTGTTCCTTTAGAATTTCCTGTATGCTTCTATCATCACGCGACATTATTTCCGGCCGGTCCATTATTTTTTCATCTTTTGTAGCAAAATCGGTAAACCACTGATGCAGAACATCCCTGAAAGCTTCCTGACCGTAATTGTAATAAATAGACAGTAATTTCTGATGCACTCTTTGGGATCTGGCATCACTATTTACTTCATTAAAATTGAAACGCAGGTCAAAAGATACTAAATCGGAATATTTTGACAAGATTTCTTCGATAACCGTGTGGACTTCGGCGCAAAAACTGCAAAAAGGGCTCGTGACCACTATAATTTTTAACGATGCATCTCTATTTCCTAAAATAATACTGCCTGACTCAATTTCGCTATTAGCTGAAATTTCGGAAGCCAGCAGGTTATTTTTAAAAATTTCATAATTACGTTTAAAGCGATTGCCGGCAATATGAAATTCTTTCAGTTCTTTCTGTTGTCTTAATAGTTTTTTTAGCGAAAACCAAATCAGCGCAACCGTTACAAAAACAAAAGCAGAAATCAGTATCGCCTGAGCTGTAACATTAAAATCAAAATTATAGTAAAACCACACATAACCCAATTCCGAAAGAATCACTGAAATAATGGCCAGACAAACCGGACACCACATTTTTTCGACAAATTTCTGATAGTACAGCGAGATAAAAAGTACCGGAAGGGCAATTGTTAATAAAAGTATTTGTGTTTCAAAATAAGCTTCGGTATTTTCAATAAATAAGAACAACAACAAGCAAATAAACTGGTAAGAGAAAAATATAAGGCTTAAATCACTAAAACTAACCGTTTCAAAAATTTTCCATTTGGCAGATTGCGTTACCTTTTCACAACTTTCAGCAGAAGTCATATTGCAGAAACTGTCCAGTAGCACACTCTTGTGGCTGAATAAATCTCTTAGCGCCGCAAATGAAAAAAAAAGGCCCAATGCAGGCAAAGCCAGGAACAGCTTAGCATTCAGCCCGGCTTTCGATTGCAAAAGAAGAACGAACAATAAAAGTACCGACAAACCAGGCAAAACCCAGTAATTTGTGGCGGTAGTAGCTGGTGGATCAGCATCTGCGCCGGATTTTTCGATCAGCAATACCCTGTTTTTCCAGAAGCGTTCCAATTCCTGCAAGGATAATGCCGTTGCGGTTTTATTATGGCTGTAAAAATAAGTGCTGTCCTTTTTTTCAATAAAAAAGAACTGCGGCTGTCCCTTCTCAATTTCCAGAAATGCCACAAAACGATCGGGCAATAATTCAATTTCAGCTATTCCGACCGAAAGAACACCGTTAGCAATATTAAAGAATGTGAGTGTGTCTGAAACGGCTAAAAATGAAGGATAGTCCGGATGCGATTGAATTTGATACTCAAATTCGGCTTTATTAATATAAACCCCTTCCTTGTCTAAATATTGAAAAATATAATTGAAATCGTTGGTCATTTGTTAAATTTATTTGGACATGATTATTTTCTTCATCCATTATAAAATTGCAGATCGCTCTTTAATTCTCAAATATCACATGGAGGATTGGAAGAGATGAATCAGTGTACTATTCTTATTGCAGCTCTCTGGTAATCTGACTGTAGAGCTTTTTCCCGGTTGATGGTTTTTCAGTATTTTTTAAGACTAATTCCCCTTTTTGATTAAACAAAAGATATCGCGGAATAGCCACCACTTTTTCGTCCAGTAATTTTTTAAGCGAATCCAGTTCTTCGTAAGTAGCAAAATAATGATTCCCACTCAGCTTGAACTGAGAAATATCATGTTGCCATTTTTGGTTAAATTCCCTGGAATCTACCGAGACATAGAGCATTACTATGTTTTTTGTTTCCAAAAAATCGCGTAACTCTTCTGAATACGAGAATTCTGCCTTGCAAGGCGCACAATAAGTTGCCCACAAATCAACAAAAACGGCTTTATTAGGGAAATTTTTAGCAATTAAATCTTTTATTCCCTCATATTTAGTGGTACTTATTACAGCTACATCATCCGATGCAGAAGAATAATGCATTAAGGTGTAAGGTGCCAGTTGCGAACGGTTAAATTCATCATTTAGTTTTTTGAGAACACTCAGATAGGGACTTTTCGGGAATATTTTTTTAAATTTTTCGAACGAGCAGTTGCTCTTTTCAAATCCGAGAAAATTGATATTGTTGGTGATCATCAATTCCTGACTGTCATAAGGGGCGTAACTGTAATAATCCAGTTCTTTTTTCCAAAGTCCGAGTTCATTCTTAAACTTCTGCTCTAAAATTCCTTTGGATATATTATAACACTTCTGTTCTATAACCACTACTCTATGGGCCCCGTTGCATTCATTGTATTTTTTATCGAATGCATTGTACATTTTATCAGCCTGAACAATTATTTCATTTAAATCTTTATCCGGCCACTTTGATTGGTTTATGAGATCAGTATCTTCTTTCAAGGCTCTGACTTTATCATTAATAACAAATAATAAAGCTAACTCGGTTTCCTTCCTGACGATACTATAAAAAGATTCCGATATCTTATGTTCCTGATAAAGCAAATCAAATTTCTTTATGGTCTGTGATTGGAATGTACTTATTTTTTCAAAAAATTGGCTTACAGAAGCAGATTCATTGAAAAATTCGGTTATTATCGGCATTAATGTTTTATACCGGAACATCGCAGAAGAATTTAGTTCTTGCAGACCCAGTGCGTTGGTACCTTCAAAACCAACTTTAAAAACGCCACTGTCTTTTTTGAACAGTATTTTGATTTTTGAATCTTTATCAACTATAAGTTCTGTTTTTGGGGTATAGGCAGAATTATTTATTGTTATTGTGCCTGATGTACTAAAGTTAAATTCCCTGCTGAATTTGTTATTCTTTATAAGAGTTTTATCAGCATTCATCCAGTAATTTTTATTATCCAGATCAACTGATTTATTAAATGTAATTTCGACTGAATCTTTTGCTTCTACAAACTCCCCTTCCACTTTTACAATTTGGGCATTTACAACAGTACAAAAAGAAATAAAAAGGAAAGCATAATAAATTTTCATATAAATTTTATTTGAAACAACAGGCCATCGAAATGGCCTGTTGTAAATTCTAAATATTTCTTAACATTTATTCCAGCAGCTGCTTACTGTCTGACATCCATAAGAAGTACCGTTACAAGTACAAGGTGCAGTTCCATCAGGACAACCGCCATATCCTCCCATGATTGTTTTCAACTCTTTTCTGGAAAGCATGTCCGCATTTTTTAAACTTAACTTTTTCATAGTTTTTTGTTTTTATAGTTATAATTTTTTTTCAATTCTTACAATAATGAATTTTACCACTTATGTGCACTTAAGTTTATAAAAGTAAATAAGTAAGAATATTTTGTAAATAAAATTAAAAAAACGTGTTGTTGTTAAAACAGCATCGTTAATCTTTTGTTAAATATATTAATTATCTGACATATCAAAAAAAATAGTGCAAATTTTATATTCAAGTCGCAAAAAAACCACTTACAAAATATCAATTTAACAATTGCTTATTTTCATACGTTTTTTAGTACTTTTTGCTTTGTATTTTTTTTTAACCTGTTTTGTATATCATTTTAAATAGTAGTGTCTCACAGTTGGGGATGTAAGAATCTAAAGTAGTTAACGAAACGTTAATTTTTTAGGTTGCATTCTTATTAGTAATGATATTCGCACAGTCTCGTGAAAATTTATTAGTCCTTATTCCAATCGTTTTTTTAAATCAGAAGTATGAAAAAAATAGCTTTAATCAATTGTTATATGGGACCTTTTCCCTGGTTTTTTAAATTTTTCCTGAAATCATGCGAATCCAATCCAACAGTTGATTTTTTTATTTTCACAGATAATATACTTACTTACAGCGTTCCTGATAATGTTAAAATTATACCGTTAAATCTCGTCGATTTTAACCGTCTGGCTTCAGAAAAATTAGGTTTTAACATTGCCGTAGAGAAGCCCTATAAATTGTGTGATTATAAACCGGCATTTGGAATACTATTTTCATCCTATCTGGAAGATTATGATTTTTGGGGCATAACTGATCTGGATGTCATATACGGCAGGATCAGGGAGTTCATGACTGATGACCTACTGGATGAATTTGACGTTGTTTGTGTCAGGCACGACTTTATAACAGCATGTTGTATGCTCTTTAAAAATACAGATTACGTCAATAATTTGTTTAAAAAAAGTAAGGATTATCATTTGATTTTTACCTCGCAGAAGAACTATGCTTTTGATGAGTCTAATTTTGAGCAGGCCTCTATTTTCGAAAAAGAAGATATTTTTAAACTGCACTGCGAAATTGAAAGCATGCAGCATATCATTCTTAACGAAGAGCGGGAAGGAAACTTAAAATCACATTTTGATTTTTTACTCTGTGAAGGTACAGCCGGAGAGCTAAAATGGGACAATGGATTGTTTGGCTATAAAGGCAAACTGGAAATTATGCTCTACCATCTGCTCAATTACAAGGGGAATATTTTCGCCAATAATACGATAAACTGGGACCAGGTTCCCGACGTCTTTTACATTGATAAATATGATTTTCGTGAAGACAATTCCTGTTTAACGCGCCTTAGGGTGTACAATCAAGACATCCTGCAGCCTTTACTATGGAATCTGTCAAAAAAACTGGATGCATTTGTTTCTACTGCTATTTTAAGAAAACCCGTCGACTGTATTGCCGAAGGCGAGTATTTGTATTACCTGAGCAAAATGAAAATTGAAATATGCGAAACAAAGGATTCCGGAGCTAATTTATTGAAAATCTGGAGTTCAGATTTCCTGCCCGTCTATCAGTCTGCTTTTTATAAAAATTACTTTTACGTCAAAAGCCTGCCACTGATTTTCAGATTAGAAGACACTGACAATCAGAAGCGCTCCCGCTTTAACTTATTATCAGAGGTGGGTTATGGTAACGTTTACAACAAAGTAAAGTGAGTTAATAGTATATTAATTGTAGCGTTTTATACTGGTCACCTACATTAGAAGAATCTGTTTAATAAACTGTTATTTGTTTGTAAACAAGCGTTTAAAAAAATGGGGCTTTTTCTCTTCAGGAGCTTCTTTCTGCCTGAAATAATTTTTTATATAACTGTCATCAGCCTGATTGGTTACATATAATCCGTTATCGTCACGCTTTACGATTTCCTTTATGTTAGCATTATATTCATTTCTTTCCCTATACTGCCTTTTATCCATGTCGCCGTGCCATAAATGATACAACTCACCCCGAACAAAACCAATTTTCCCTTCTGTAACCTTATAGAAATCAAGGCTCCATAAATTGACCTGTTCAATGTTGCCTTTAAAATCTTCCGTAATGCACGGATGTGGAATTTGTCCGGCTGCAGCATGGGCTATAACATGATCTGCTCCGCCGATTAAAGCCTTATCAAACAATGGCACGGCTTCCAATATTGCTCTTTTTGCACCCCAGGCAAGTCCCACATGCCCGTGCTTATTATACATTTTATGTTTCCAAAGTTCCGTATCGGTGTAGTTAGCTGCAAAACTGCGCCACACTTTATTGTGGACTGCATTTGGCAAATAAGTTTCCTTTATATCATCCATATTAAAAGACGGCTTTAGTTGGTCTTTTTCAAGAAACACACCATATTCAAAAGGCTGAATTATAGTATTATCCTGCAGTGCTTCTACCCCTTCCACTATCCAGTTTGGGTTGGTAAACAGGACGTCGGCATCTACCCAGAAAATGTATTGGTATTGTACCGGTAATTCACTTATAATTTTATTTAATAAAGACTCTTTATGCCAAAGCAAATTCTCAGTATATACTCTTGTAATATGTTCGCTCTCTTCCAGCTGTGGTAACGTATTGCCAATGACGCATTCGATGACAGAATGGTTGACTTGTTTGATACTTTCATAAAACAGCTGGAAAGCCTTAATGCGGTAGGGAGAGTTCTGAGGGTTAAAAAAACACGTTATAATCATTGCCTCAGGGTGCGGCCTGTAGGCGTTTTTAGTTTCAGAATTCCTTTTTATCAGATTAAACATTTCTTATTTACTATTAGAGTTTGCAGCTTCATTTTCCTATAAACATACAAATAAATCATTTATTTTAACCTTATATTTCTGATTCAGTTATCATTCTTTTCTACTGTTATTCTTTTTTATTGCTTTAGGAACGGATAATGCCGGAGTTGTGATTGTTTAATTATGATACCGTGGAATTTTCCCGTCCCTAACTATAGTTTTATTTCAAATACAGTATAAAACTATATATTTCATGCGAATATTCTGAAAGAATTTTGATACATTTACGTATTCGGGTATCCATCCTGATTGTTATTTTCAAAACCGAAATTGCTGCTATTCGGATACTTTTTGACGAGATTTAAGCACCTGTTAACTATGACCAAAGAATATAATTACGTTTATCAATATTTAGAAAAAGAAGGAATTTGTATTGATAAAAACGAATTCGAAATTCAAATTCAATCCCATCCGCAATATCCTTATCTGTTAGCTATTACCGATACTTTAAGTTTTTTTAATATCCAAAATGGTGTTATCCGGGCAGAATTTTCAGAAATCGAACTTTTGCCTCACAATTTTGCTGTACTATTAAAAGAGGAAGGCAAGGAATCACAATTTTATTTCATTAAAAAAAATAAAAGAAATTACACTTACTATAGGGACAATACAACCGTTGAAGTCTCTGAAAAACAATTGAAGTCGTTGTGGTGCAATACCGTATTTCTTATCGAAAAACCAGAATCGACAAACAAGGAAAAGCCCTGTAAACCGTGCCTTTTTGTTTCTCTGTTATTTTTAATTGAAATTTGTTATGCGCTGTTGTATGGCAGCACTTCAATCCTATATTCTTTTCAATCCCTTTTTCTCCTGGTTCTCATACTCCTTACAGGTATGTCATGGGTCAGTATGAAAAGTTTTTTTATAAAATATCAGGTAATGCAGGACTCGTTATTGAAGAGCAATCAGTTTATTGACCATTACGAGACTTTTAAAAGTGTTTTGCTCCTGTCGGAAAAGGTAAAACAAAGCTTGCCTTCTTCATCTGTCCTAGCGCTTGGAAACAGGAACGCAAAATTAAAAATCACACTCATTGTCAATCCCTTTAGTGCTAAAAGCAGGAATGCACATTTCGTTATGGAGCAGATTTTGGAAAATTATCATGATTTGGTTTGTGTAGAAGTTCGTTTCCATTTTAATCATGCAGACTATGGTTATAAAAAATCAAAAACAGTTCATGAGCAACTCGTGTATCTTTATCTGAGTGAAGGCCCGCAAGCTTTCATAACGGGACTATACAATTGGTTTACCTATACTGATGAAAGAAAACTACCTACAACCCCAATAACAAGGGAAAATGAAATTGTGATAAAAGAAATTCTGAGTAAACAGTTCACTTGCAATATAGAAAACCATTTATTTTTCGCGCCGATATTTAGTATTAACCAATACCTTTATCCTAAACAATACGACTATAAAAAACTAATTAATTTTATAGAAGAACTTTCAGAAGATCCCGAATTTCACAATTAAATAATGCTCACAATTTCTGCATCGCCGAACAAATATTGCCTGTGATACTTTAAGTTCCCGTATACAGTCCTATAGATTAGTCGATCATCACCTTTTGTAATTTATCTAAACAAAGTAATCGTTTCGGCAAGATTCTCTTTATTTATGAATTCTGTGATAAATTCACGTACCTCAGTACTGCTTTCAACCGACGTTTCAAAAGAATTGATGTGAAATTCTTCATCCTGATCCAAAATATGGATGATCTCTGTGTAGCCTCTCGAAATTAATGTCCCTTTTAATTTAATAATATTCAACTGCTGCTGACTATCTAATTCCTTGCGGACCTTTAGTTTTATAGCTTTATCCATGATAAATATCTTTAAATTAATAATTTGTAAACAATATCAAATATAAATATTAAATAAGGTATAACACTAGATATAAATAGTTAAAAAAAAATATTATTTCATCAATTTATAACAGCAGACTAATTATAAATTATTTTCACTGGAGCCATTTTTTTCGTTTAAACCAAATCAATGGTACAATAAAACAAATAAGGATCAATGCTATGGCATAAAAATAGCCGTACTCCCACTCCAGTTCAGGCATATTTTTAAAATTCATGCCGTAAATTCCAGCTACAAGCATTGGTAATGAAATACACATGGTTATAATCGTTAATGTTTTAAAGATTCGATTTTGCTCCAGATCAATTTTGGTAGCGATATAATCTTTCAGATCATCTAAACGCTCAAAATTATTTTGTACATATTCATTAATTACGGTTAAATCGCTTAATTCCAGTAAAATTGTTTCTTTGATTTCAGGGCTAAGCTTCGTGCTTTTTCTAAGCAGATGCAAAATTCTTCTAAATTCATTCAGTGATTCCTTAACCAGCAGGTTGTTAAATTTCAGCGCCGTTATTTCATTTAAACCATACTCCGAAAAATCATTTTCTTTCTGCAGACTAGAGTACATTGTTTTAATATTTTTTGAGATGATTTCAGTTAAGTCCGCAAAATAATCGGGGACGATTCCAATCATCATTAAGAGAAAAGTATTGATCGTAAACGGCAGGTTTTTTATTTTATCAAAATGTTCCTGTCTCTTATTTTCCGGTATAAATTGCTCAAAATTAATATCCATAAACGAAAACATAATTTCCTCCTTCAGAATAAAAGACACAATTACTTCTTCAATTTTATTATGGGCTGAAAAATAGGGAAATGAAAAATTGAATGCTAACTGGCTTTCTTTTTCCAGATAATGCGAACTTATTTCGATATCATCACTATTGCTCAATATCGTTGTGTCAATAGTAAAAAGTTTTTCAAAAGTGGCAATATCCGACTTTTTATAATTAATAATCTGCAGACTGTTTATATTACTCAGGTCTTCAGGTATTTCATCAATACTTTTTAACTGTATAATGTTTTTATTTTTATCTAACAATTCAATTATCATGGATGTCTTTTTTAATAAATAGTAGTACGGAACTTAAGTAAATTTATTCAAATAAAAAAACAGCCTGTTTACTCTGTTTCCTTTTCATTTTGAAATTGAAACGTCTTCACTTAAAAAAAATAACTATTTTTAACAAACATTCATTCTTTTACTATGACCGATAAATCACAACTACGAAGTTTTATTTTCAGACATCTTGACGGCTTAGCTGTTGCTCCGGTAGCAATAGCACTGAGGAATAAAGCCGTTTTGGAGTTTATACTGGACAAAAAACAAATACAATTAACCGAGCTTGCAACTGTTTTTAAAGCAAACGAAGGCTATCTGAATGTTGGTTTGAGAATTTTGGCTTCGCAGGGCTTTTTAGATTACGAAGTCGATAACCCTAAACAGGAAATTACGATTTTAGTCAATGAAAAGACAGCAATAGCCTTTTCGATGTTTCATCTCTATGAAGACGTAGTTGATTTGCTTCAGTTCTCTGTCCGGTTTCACCCGCGTCTCTTTGAGGAGCAACCGTTTGAAAAACTCAATACTATTTTTGAAAAATATAAAAAGAAATACGGAATTGCACCCTCCGTCGATCCGCTGACCAACACGATTCAGGAACAGATTTTAAAACATATAGAAGGTTATCTGATTGGCCCAACGATAGTGCGTCTGGCCATGAACGGCATGTTTCACAAGTATTTTATGGAGACCTCTTTTAAACCGGAAGAGTTTCATAAATCTCCTGAGAATTTCAAAAAAATATTAGACTTTTTTGTACATCTTGGATGGTTCACGGAAAAAAACGGTAATTACCAATTTACAGAAACAGGTTTGTTTTTTGCAAAAAGAGCGAGTGCCTATGGCGTTACCGTTTCCTATTTGCCCACATTTGCCCGAATTGAAGAATTAATTTTTGGCGATCCGGCCGTGTTACGAATGGTAGCCGATGGCGAAAACGAAATTCATGTTGATCGTGAAATGAATGTATGGGGAAGCGGCGGTGCTCACGATACTTATTTTAAAGTTATCGATGAAATTATCGTCAAACTTTTTAACCTCCCTATTGAAGAACAGCCTAAAGGAATCCTGGATATGGGCTGTGGTAATGGCGCATTCCTGCAACACATTTTTGAAGTAATCGACAGACAAACCTTAAGAGGAAAAATGCTCGATGAGTATCCGTTGTTTCTGGTTGGAGCTGATTATAACCAGGCAGCGCTGAAAGTAACCAGAGCCAATCTTATAAAGGCCGATATTTGGGCAAAAGTTATTTGGGGCGATATCGGACGCCCGGATATACTTTCGGAAGACCTGAAAGAAAACTATAATATTGACCTGAAAGATTTACTTAACGTAAGGACTTTTTTGGATCACAATCGAATTTGGACAGATCCGAAACACATCAACACAGACAGGATCAGCAAGTCTACCGGTGCATTTGCCTATAGGGGAAAAAGAATCTCTAACAATCTCGTAGAAGATAATCTGCTGGAACATTTACAAAAATGGTCGCCGTATGTCCGTAAGTTTGGTTTGCTTCTGATTGAGTTACATACCATAAATCCAAAACTTGCCGCAGGCAATTTAGGGAAAACGCCTGCAACGGCTTATGATGCCACTCACGGTTTTTCCGACCAGTATATTGTGGAGGTAGAGGTTTTCAATACTGTAGCGGCAGAAGCAGGATTGTTTCCGGATCAATCCATTTTCAAACGATTTCCCGAAGCTGATATTGCTACGGTAAGTATCAATCTATTGAAAGGAAACGGAGCATAATCCTTAGTGATAAGACTATTTATCCGCAATATCGGATTATAATAAAATTACAAACCAAAAAAGCCTGGATAGTACAAATGTCTTACCTGAAAATACTTTTTATTGTTGTGATAAATTTAATTTCAATTTTAGACTTATCACAGAAAATATGATAAGTTTTATTTATGTTTTTACTTTATCACAGAAAGCGTGATGAATCTACTTTTCATTATAATTTTATCACAACAATAAAATGCATCTTGTAAATACCAGTGATTGAAAGTATTGTTAATTTTTCAAAGCATTATTTTTATCGCTAATCCCAAGGATAATAATCTTTGGGATTAGAATCACCCTGATTATAAAGATACTGAATGAAATTTAGTTTTTAAAATCCATTTTCTTTAGACGTGCCTTTTGTAGCCGGAATTGACTTAACCGAGCCCTTCTCCTGTTTACCATTTGGTCCGGTTGGGATTTTACTACTTGGAATTGACTGCGTCTTTACCACTTTTTTTCCTTTGCCCCTGTTTTCCTTCGGGTACCTGGCAAGGTGCTTTTGGTGATACTTATAGGGACTATTGCCATTATAATCGTTTATAATAACTTTATAACCTTCATAAAGATTATATTCTCTGCATCGCGAAGGGAGTGACTTCTCACGAATCCATTTCCCTTTTTTATCATAGATAAACTCACTCGTGACAGTATCATAATAAATATCGATATCAGGTAAATAGTAGTATCTGAAATCGGTACTGCTTAAAGGTCCCCAACTGGGTTTGGAGACTGCTTTTTTATGGGTTGCAACCTGAGCATTAGAAAAAACACTCGTTAAAAACAGACAGGCAAGGATTATTTTTTTCATCTTTTTTTTGTGTTAATTAATTGAATTTTATCAATATATACCACAATTTAGAGACATTATTTGAGCTGTAATCATTTTTTATACCGAATGATAAATAGTATCGACTAATGCCAATTTTAGTCCGATTACAATAAAAGCAGACGATTACTGGTCCAGCCAGTTCTTAAATTCTGAAACTTTATTCTTACTGATAATAACATCCATTTTCAGTTCAGGTTTTATAATTAGTTTCAACTGATTTTTTCCGTAAAGCAATATACTGTTAATAGCCCTGATATTAACGATGAACTGCCTGTTGGCTCTGTAAAAAGTAGTCGAATCGAGTCCTTTCATAATCTCATCCAGACTGTTATTGCTGTTGAATTGGCGATTGTCGAAAGTATAAATACAGGTGATTCCGGTATCCAGCAAGATGTACGCAATATCATTTGTATCCAGTTTTATCAGTTCGTCTTTATGATAGGTAAGTATTCTCTTTTTTGCGATTTCGGACTCTTTTGATGCATCGTTAAGTAAAGCACTGTCCGGCAGGTTTTGTAATTTCTGCTGATTTGAGTTTAATTGTAAATTCAAGACCTGCAGCTCATTGACTTTGTCATTCAGGTCCTTCTTTTCCAGGTCTGAAGCGGTTTCGTACTTCCTGTAGATAAGTCGTATGATTGTATAGCAGCAGCCACTTATGAATAGTGTACTTAAAAGCATACTCAGAACAAATTGAAGATACAAATCAGATAATTGCTCTTCTAAAACAGCTAAATTGGCGTGTGAAGCTACCATCCAGTTTGTTCCTGCAACGGGATTTATATTTACGATTTCCGAATTTCTTTTTGGATTATTAGGAAATGTACGCATGCCCGCCGTTTTTTCTCCCTGCTCTAAAACGGCACTTAACGTTTTTATTTTTTTATCTGTTATTGCTCTTACCTGAGAATTACCTTCCTGAATTTTTTGACCGATAAATGCCGGATTAGGATGGCAGAGTTCAATTCCTTCCTGATTGTACATACAGATAAAGTCACTCTTTATATCGGTGTTCTCGATGCTTAGCTGTAAATTATGTATGACCTGATCTTTAGACAATCCGCTATGAAGCTGCTGTTCTAAAAGACGGGAAATTTCCCTGGCTTCGCGTTCACCGGATTCTAATTTACTATTCCATAATTTTTCTTTGGCTGAAGAATAGAGATAAGCAGAAGATATCAAACTAACAATCAGAACAACGATACTAATGCCTGCAAGTGTCAAAATATAAAGCCGGGCTTTTTTCATGTGTTTTTATAATTCTTAAAATGGAGCTAATGTAGAAAATCTATCATTTAAGGCTAAAGTAAACAATTTATTTAGCTTTTAATATTCGGCTTTAAGGTCTAAAAATGCCCTTTGAACGAGTTAATGGATTTACGACACTTGAATTATCTCTAATTTTGATTTCATAATCTATTATCTCTAAAAATAAAACGAATGAAAAAGGGAATTAAAATAATCGTAATTATGTTGTTGGCATTTATTGCTTTACAATTCTGGAAACCTGCCGAAATTGAATATAGCACCTCAACAAAAAACTTAACAAATGTTCCTGAGGAAGTGAATACTATTTTAAGAAACTCGTGTTTTGATTGTCATTCCAATACCACAAATTTAAGCTGGTTTGACAAAATAACTCCTGCCAATTTTATAGTTAGTTCTCATATCACGGATGGCCGAAAAGCACTGAATTTTTCTAATTGGGACGATTTAGACAAGCAAAAGCAAAATTCGATACTTTTTTACGCTTTCAACAAAATACTGTCGGGTGAAATGCCGCTTAAAAGTTACACAGCTCTTCATCCATCTGCAAAATTAGACGATCGGTCTGTAGCTGTACTAAAAAATTATGTAACATCAATAGCTGCCCGAAAAACAAATCCTCAAAAACCGCTTCCTTCTAATGCAAAGGAAAATGACAATATAGTATTGAATAATACTATATCAGATTATTCTAAAGTTAAGCCTTCGCCCAATAAAATTTCATACATCCCTAATTTTAGAAATTGGAAAGCTGTTAGTACTTCTGACCGTTTTGACAATGGCAGCATGCGTATTATTTTCGGAAACAGCATTGCGGTAAAAGCTATTGAAAATCATCAGACCAATCCCTGGCCAGATGGTGCTATTTTTGCAAAAACAGCCTGGAAACAAAAAACAGAAACCGACGGAACTGTATCTGCCGGAGAATTCATTCAGGTCGAATTCATGATCAAAGATGCCAAAAAATATGAATCAACAAAAGGATGGGGATGGGCAAGATGGAAAGGCAATAATCTAAAGCCGTATGGAGATAACGCTAACTTTGATCAGGAGTGTATTGCCTGTCATAATCCCGTTAAAAATAATGATTATGTTTTTACTACTCCTTTGCATCTTGATTCCAATACATTTAATAGCTACAATAAAAGCAAATAAATATGAAACCACTTCACTATATTTTCATCGCCTGTGTCGTTATACTGTCAGGCTGTAACCGAAATAACAAACACAACCTTAACGAAAAAGCTTCTGTATCAGCAGTAGATGAGCTGCCGGAAAATCCTCTGTTACTGTCGCCTATCACATTTTCTATTAATCCACGTGAGGCTGCCATGGCAACTTTATATGGTAATTCAATTGCTTATCAGCATGCCGCAACCAAAGCAAATAGTTCTTACCCAGACGGAGCTGTATTGTATGAAGTGACCTGGAGCCAGAAAGCAGATTCGCTATGGTACGGTGCTAATATTCCCAATCAAATTATTCAGGTGGAACGTTTAACATTCTCAGGAGACTCACTTCCAAAATACGAATTATATGCCGGACATCCTTTAAAGAAAGTACCTTTTAAAGCTGAAAATAAAAGAATTGCTTTTGTTATTGCTCAACGTATGGCTAATAATCCCTGATAAATTACGGGAATTTGCCAGAATAAGTATAAATTAAAACAATTGAAATTTTTTCTGTATTCCTATACACTTTAATCGCACTGCTATCAAAGCCATTCTTGTAAATGAAAAACTTTTTTTACAGTGCTGTCAGGACTTTTCTTATTACTTTTGTTTTCAAATTTGACCGTCTGTTTTATAACCTTTCTGATAGAAGATGATTAAGGATAAATTTTATAGTAGTAAACACTCCAATTCTATTCACTTATGAATAAAGTATTATTAGTGGAAGACGATCCGAGAGTCGCATCTTTTATTACAAGAGGACTTGAAGAACATCTTTATGAAGTCAAGACGATCACAAAAGGTTTTGAAGCCATAAAAGAGGTTATGGAGAACGAGTATAATATTATTATTCTCGACATCATGCTTCCGGACATTACAGGATTTGAGGTTTGTGAAGTTTTAAGAAGCCGAAAAATAATAGTTCCGATACTTATTCTAAGCGCACTCGATACGCCGCAGGAAAAAGTAAAAGGTTTACAGGCGGGAGCCGATGATTATCTGGCCAAGCCTTTTTTGTTTGAAGAATTGCTGGCACGGATAAATGCGCAGCTTCGTCGTGCGGAATTCAGCAACGGAATTCTGGATTTTCAGTCGTATGCCGGAGTCGAAATTAACATGAAAGAACAAAGTGTTTCCAGAGACGGAAAAGAATTAAATCTTTCGTCAAGAGAACTCAAGCTTCTGATCTTTTTTATGAAAAACCGCGAGAAAGCCTTATCCCGAATTGAGATTGCACAAGCAGTTTGGAATATTGATTTTGACACTACCTCAAACACCGTAGATGTTTATATTAACTATTTGCGAAACAAAATAGACAAGAACTTCCCCACTCCGCTCATTCATACCATTAAAGGAACAGGATATATGCTCAAACAAAAGAGTTATGAATCTTAAGAACAAGTTAGCGGTTAATTCTACTTTGCTGTTTGCTTTTATAGCCGGACTTCTTATGGCTGGTTCTTTTCTGCTGTTCAGAAGTCATATGAAAGATCTGTACTTTGATAATCTGGAAGATCATGCCATGACAACCGCACTTTTTTATTTTGAAAAAGATGAGATCAAAGAAATTAGCAGTGAACGTTACCGTCAGATTGAACTTCAGTACAACAGAATCAATAACGAATCGATACGGGTTTATGACGCCAAAACCAAAAACCTTTTTGTACAGGATAATATTGACATCCCTTTAAATGATCACTATTTAAATGCGATCACAAAAAACAAAATCCTAACCTTTACAATTAACCACAGACAATTTGTTGGACTATTTTATAAGGACAATCAGGGCGACTTTATCATTGTGGTTTCAGGAATCGATCGCACCGGTAACCGACAACTGGAGATGCTTGGTCTTATGTTTATTTTATTTTACCTGGCGGGAATTCCTTTAAATTATCTTTTAGGAACGTTTTTAGCCAGACAGACTTTCCGTCCTTTTACAGACGTTATTGCGAAAGTAAATACGATAACAACCGAAAACCTGCATTCGAGATTAGAAGTACCGCAAACCAGTGACAAAGACGAAATCAGGGAATTAGTTACTACTTTTAATTATCTGTTAGAAAGATTAGAAAGCGGCATCATGATTCAGAATAACTTTTTGAAAAATGCGTCTCACGAATTAAAAACGCCGCTCACTATTATTATTGGAGACCTTGATGTCTCGTTACAGCAACCCAGAACAAACGAACAATACGAAGAAATATTAAAATCACTTCGAAAAGATACTTTACATCTCAAAGCAACTCTCGAAGGGCTTTTGGTTTTATCCGGACTGGAGCTTTCAGAACCGCAACAAATGGAAATGGTCAGAATAGACGAAATATTATGGAATGTTCTCGAAAAGAAAGCGATTGAATATCCGGAAGCTAAAGTTTCGGTAGACCTGAACGCGATTGCAGAGCATGAAGATTTACTTTCTGTTTACGCCAATAAACACATGCTTTTTATTGCGTTGTATAATATTTTAGACAATGCCATAAAATTTTCATTTCCGGCACAAGTGGCCGTTGCTGCTCTTTCGAAAGAAGGGAAACTGGTCATCAAAATTACAGATCAGGGACCCGGAATCTCAGAAAACGATCAGCAATCTATTTTCAACCTCTTTTTCAGAAGCGACCATACACGTCATATTCAGGGACAGGGATTGGGTCTTTTTATCACCACACAAATTCTCAAACTGCACGATATTAAATTAATCGTAGATTCCGAACTCGGAAAAGGAACTTCCTTCTCTCTAATATTTCCTTAGAGAATAAACGCATTGAATATTTACTAAAAGCTATGTTTTTAAATAATAGCCACAGATCAAAAGGATCAGACAGATTACAAAATAGAGCTTTCAGAATCTGTGAAAAAAATATTTAAATAGTCTCCGGCTTTAGCTGGAGATTAAAAACGGAAAAGAAAGAGGCTTTAGCCAAACTGATCATTAGGCTAAAGCCTTTCTATCCTACTTTATTTTCCATCCAACTAAAATTGGACGGCTATTCGATCTAATACCAATTTAAAATCTTTTATAGTCCTGATATAAGTTAACCATTTAAAAAACGTTACATACAATTAAAAGGATTTCTATGTTTTTTTATCTCTCGCAGATTTTGCAGATTGAGCAGATCTTACTTTTGTTTAACCTTGCTTAAAAAAAATCTGCTCAATCTGCAAAATCTGCGAGAAAAAACATTTAATAACCTCCAGCTTTAGCTGGAGGTTAAAAACGGAAAAGAAATAGGTTTTAGCCAAACTGATCATTAGGCTAAAGCTTTTCTATCCTACTTTATTTTCCATCCAACTAAAGTTAGACGCTATTCATCATACAGCAAAGAATTCCATTTTCTGAATTGTAATACGAATATTTAAAGTTATCTGTTTTTGCAATCCGTAACATTGGCTTAATACTCTAATCTTTTTCTAATCTACTTTAAACACAACTATAATCTACTTATTTTTAGAATATTACACAAGTGATTGGTTTTAAAGAGTTAAATAAATTCCATATAAATAACACGTTCCTAATTTTAAGATAACACTAAATTGTTTTATGATTTTAAGTTAACAAAAGCGTTAAATGGGATCGAAACAAAGGCAGTTTCTTTGTCAAATAAAAACTAAAATAACATGACAAAACTAAAACTCTTTTTTTCGGCTTTAATGCTTCTTGTTATGGGGAACATTTTTGCTCAAATTACAACCTCGTCCTTATCTGCAAAAGTTAATGATGGTACAAGCGTTCTTACTGATGCCGAGGTTACATTAACACATTTACCTACCAACTCCGTTTACAGAGCCGTAACAGATAAACAAGGTAGGTTTAGTTTCGAAAATTTAAATGCCGGCGGACCTTATGAACTGGAAATTAAAAGTAAGGATACCAAAGATTACTCCAACGCACAAATATTTTTAGCACTTGGTGATAATGATTTACCAACAATCGTAGTTGCGAAAGCGGACAATAATGTATTGGAAGAAGTTGTGATTACCAGTTCTAAACCTTCTTCTAAAAATAACGGAACCAATATTAACGAAAAGCAGGTAAATGGTCTTCCGTTAATCAACAGAGGGATTCAGGATGTTACCAAACTGGTTCCGCAAAGTTCCAACAACTCTTTCGCAGGAACCAATTTCAGATACAATAACGTAACCATTGACGGTTTCAATAAACAATGATGCCATTGGATTTAGTCCGTCTTTGGGTGGGCAATCCGGAACTTCAGGAATGCCGGGAAGCAGCACACGTTCCAATTCGATAAGTTTGGATGCGATACAGGATATTCAGGTTTACATTGCTCCTTACGACATTAAATTAGGAAACTTTTTAGGAGGAAGCGTCAATGCCGTAACCCGCAGCGGTACCAATACAGTGAGCGGATCTATTTACAGTTATGGCCGAAGTGCAGCCATTACAGGCCCGAATAACGCTGGTGACGGTTCTAAGATGCCCAATTCTTTTGGTGATTACCAAGTGGGTTTCCGATTGGGTTTGCCCATTATAAAAGACAAATTATTCTTCTTTACCAATATGGAATATGCCGAGCGAACTGATCCGTTATTTTACAATGCAGGACAGACCAATTCTGCCGGAAAATTAACTTCATTGGTAGATAACGCTACAGCAGAACAAATTTCGAATTTCGTTAAAACAAATTACGGATTTGACACGGGAAGTTATGGTGCCTACAACAACTTTGCAAAAAGCCAGAAATTCTTCAATAAATTAGATTGGAAAATTAATGACAAACATTCCCTATCGTTAAGAAACAATACTGTTATCTCTGAAGCGTCAAACTTAGAGCGTGATGCAGCAAATTTCAGGTTTTCAAGTATGGATTTTACGCAGAAAAACCAATCCATCAGTACCGTTTTAGAATTAAAAAGCCATTTCAACAGCCAATGGTCGAACTCCTTTATTGCCAGTTATTCAGCCATTAAAGATTATCGTGATCCAAAATCAGGCAATATTATGTTTCCCCAGACAGAAATTGGATATAACGGAGGTACTATTTTCTTAGGAAACGACCGTGAAGCCACTGTTTTTAATATGAAACAAAATACGGCTGAAATCACAGACAACCTAACTTACAAAACCGGAAACCATACTTTGTTGTTTGGTACGCACAATGAGTTCTACGACATCAATTACGGATTCGTAAATGCCCTAAACGGAAGAGTTTCATATAAATCCCTGGCAGATTTCTACAATAAATTACCTTCTCGTGTCCGTGGAACGTATCCGTTTGACGGTTCTACCAGAGATGAAATTTTTAATGACCCGTATGCTAAATTCAAAGTAAACCTTTATAGTTTTTATGTACAGGATGAAATCAGAATTGGTAACAAATTAAAAGTTACTCCGGGTGTGAGAGTAGATTACACCGATTTGCCTACAAAACCAAATCTGAGTGCACAAGTGCAAAACTCTCCTGCCGATCCTAATTATGGTACAACGTACAGTTATACGCCATTGAACCAGATTAAAAACAACTTTTTCAGTACTGCTTTAGTTTCTCCAAGAATAGGATTTACGTATAATGTAGACGAAGACAAAACACTTGTTGTAAGAGGCGGATCAGGCGTATTTACAGGGAGAATTCCATTTGCCTGGTTAGGATATGCCTATTACAATGATGGTGTAGGTTACGGAAGTTACGACAAAAACAACCTTACTGCAGCACAGGTTGCAGCAGCGGGCGATCCTTTGGCAAACAATGGATTAAACGGATATCACGATGCAACTCCAAAAGTACAGGCGGATTTGGTAGACAATAAATTTAAAATGCCGGCTGTTTTAAGAAACTCCCTGGCTATCGATAAAATCATCGACGGATATAAATTTACAACTGAAGGTATTTATACCAAAGTAATTCGTGATCTTGAATTTCAACAGGTAAATAAGACAGACAATCCTACTTATTTCTCTTATGACACGAATCATCAGATGCCAATTTATGCAGCAAACATCAATCCTGCTTTTTCAAATGCTTACCTTCTTTCCAATACGAATAAAGGATACAGATACAGCATTACGGAAATGGTTTCTAAAACATATGATTTTGGTTTAAATTTCATGGTCGCATATACATACGGAAATTCGCGTGATGTTACCAACGGAATTCGTAACTCTATGGAAAGTAACTTCCAGATGAACCAATCCTTAACCCCTAATGATCCGCAACTGGCAACTTCTAACTTTAACATCAAACACAGAATCGTTTCTAATGTTGGATATGCGGTAAAAGTGGCTGATAACAATACTTTGTCTGCCAATGTATATTTTAATGCACAATCCGGAAATCCGTTTTCATGGGGATTTGTAAACTCAACCATTGCCGGAACAGGACAAGCAGCAGGATTGGCTTATATCTTTAAAGATGCAACAGAAGCCGCTAAATATATCGGAGTAAGTCCAACCGGAGTTCCATCAGCTACAGCAGCACAACAAGTAGCAGATTACGAAGCTTTCGTTAATGGAAATGATTATTTGAAAAACAGAAGAGGAAATTTCACAGAAAGAAATGGCGACACTACTCCATGGAACATCCAGGCTGATTTGAAATTAATGGATGAAATCAAAGTTGCTAAAGTAGGTACTTTCCAGATTTCATTTAGTATGGCCAATATTGGAAACCTTATCAATAAAGATTGGGGAAGAAGTTATTTCGTTCCAAACACTTATAATTCAACAGCCAACTTAGGTTTAACAAAATCAGGAAACTTAGGCGGAGTTGCTACCGGCGACCCAACCTATACTTTCCAGAAACCGGGTTCATCACCTTACACTGTAGATCAATTAGCCTCAAGATTCCAAGGACAATTTGGAGTTAGGTATTCGTTCTAGAGATTGTGTTTTTATTTTATTTTTTAATTGTCACCCGGTTTCAAACCTTATGAAACTGGGTGACTTTTTTATAGCGAATTCCGCGATTGACATAAAAAATCCCCTTATTAAATGTTTTTTTCCATTGAGCTATCTGCAAGTCAATTTAGCGGCACATTACTTGAATACTATTTTTTGTCAATTATTTCTAATTATAAATTTACTAATCTTATTTATTATGAAAGTAACGTACTACGGTCATTCTTGTTTTTCTGTATATGCCAATGGAAAACATATTCTTTTTGATCCTTTTATAACCCCCAATGAACTTGCCAGAGATGTGGATGTAGATGCCATAAAAGCAGATTACATTTTTATTTCCCATGCGCATTATGATCATATTCTGGATGTGGAGCGTATTGCCAAAAATACCGGAGCGAAAGTGCTTGGGAATTTTGAAATCTACAACTGGCTTTTAAAAAACGGGATCGAAAATGCACATCCCATCAATCCCGGCGGTAAATATGATTTTGATTTTGGAACTGTAAAATGTGTTACAGCACAGCATTCAAGCAGCTTCATGGATGGCTCTTACGGTGGTATCGCCAGCGGTTTTGTTCTGACCACTATTGACGGTAATTTTTACTACAGCGGAGATACTGCCCTGACTCTCGACATGCAGCTGATACCAAAATTTACTTCCCTTGATTTTGCTGTTTTCCCAATCGGGGACGGACTTACAATGGGTATAGAAGAGGCGGTTGAAGCATCAAAACTTGTTGGAGTCACTAAAATATTAGGCGTTCACTATGATACGTTTGGCTTTATTGTAATGGATCATCAGAAAGCATATGACGGATTTAAAAATGCCGGACTGGAACTTTATCTCCCGGAAATTGACAGTACAATACTGCTTTAATCAGCGTATTTTAACCGGGTCTGCTTTCTATATTTCGTAAAAACATATTTTTTTTAGTGATATTTAAGAAAAAATATCAAGGCACTATGAATCCTTGGGCGATTCGGGAATAAATATTTAAAAAATCGATACCTGAACCAGTTGGAAAGATCAGAATCAGGTTAACATGAAATACCTCTCCAAATTCGTGATAAACGAAACGGAGAGGTTTTCCTTTTTAGACTATTTCTTTTTTTCCTCTTCCAATCTTATTTTATTTTCACAGCTGAGCTTATAACGTTCAGAAACATTCTGCTTCAGGGAAAAAGAAACTATAATTGTTAAAATCAAAACAATCAGTATCAGCACAGCAAGTATTGCTGCAATTGTGAAATAAAAATTACAAGCCTCCATGCTCTGAGAGTTTACATCCTCCATATCTATACAATAGTGCTGCCGTCAAAAAACATTGCAGCATATTCAGTAAATTTAATTTCATGCAGTACTATCTTGTTTCAAATGAATCGGTAATTTCAGACAAACCTTCTTCTGTTGCTTCTTTATTGCGCCAGAAAAGTATTTATATATCCGGCAGTCAATATGGGTTCCTGATGCTGCGGGGCGTGGCCAGCGTGAGGAAGTATAATAATCTGTACGGTAGGAAGCTCCCGAAGCAGCGGAAACCAGTTTTCTACGGCGGCGCTAATATCGTTGTCTCCTGATATTACCAAAATTGGAACAGCCGTTTCTTTAAGTTTGTCTCTGAGTCCTTCCTTGTCTTCCGCAGCTGCTCCACCTGCCTGAAAATAAAGCTGAAAAACATCCATAGTAGAAGGAATTTTAGATACGTCAAGCCTTTTGCGGATTCTTTCATAAGAAATTTCAGCAGCCGCTATTGATTTGCGGGACTTTGGTTCATAAAAAAGAACAATTTCATCCTCAAAATCATTCAATGGCTTTACCGCAGCCTGCAGGAAAGCGGGTTCTATATCCACTGTTCTCTCCCCCAACGGCACTGATCCGATAATTACAGCGTGTGTGATAAGTTCCGGATATTCAAGTGTTGCCGCCTGAGCAATCAGTCCTCCCCAGGACCATCCCAGCACAGCTGTTTTCTCCAGTTTTAAATAAGCCGCCAAATCCTTTATATCTCTTGCTACAGAGACCGCATCAGTCGGCAGAGTTCCCGTCGAGTAACCGATTCCCGAATAATCGAAGGTGATAACCCGAAAATTCTCGGAAAGTGTATCTAAAAATAATGGATCCCAGGTATCAAGAGTACCTCTGAAACGATTGCTTAAAATTAGGGGTGCTCCGTTTCCAATGGAACGGTATGCCAGTTTTCTTCCGGCCAATTCTGCATATTGAGTTTCACTGCCATGCGCCGTATCCTGTGCATTTTTACCTGCTATTGTGTCAGGATTACTACATTTGAAGTCTTTGTTTTCATACTATAAATTTTAATTTTTGGATTATAAATTCATTTTCTTGTTAATTTAAATCAGCCTTTTCGATAATTACTTTCGCTACAAATGTGACTGATAAAGATCACTTCTCTTCAGACCACGTTAGATTTATGTCAATACCTAAAGCTTTTGCAACACCTCGCCCATAATCCGGATCGGCTTTATAACAATTTTGAATGTGCCGTACCTGAATAAATTCCTGTGCGCTGCCAACTGCTCTGGCTGTATTTGAAAAAAGCAGTTCTTTCTTATCAGGTGTCAGTAGCCTGAAAAGATTACCCGGCTGAGAAAAATAATCATTGTCTTCCCGATGGTCCCACTGCCATGCATCACCAAATAAAGCCTGAGGTGGTTCCTTGTACTCGGGCTGCTGCTGCCATTCTCCAAAACTGTTTGGCTCATAACCTTTGGCAGCTCCATAATTCCCGTCCACACGCATGGCTCCATCCCTGTGAAAGGCGTGATAAGGACATTTTGGAGCATTGACAGGAATCTGTGAATTGTTGACACCTAAACGGTAACGCTGGGCATCTCCATAAGAAAAAAGGCGGCCCTGAAGCATTTTGTCGGGAGAAAATCCGATGCCGGGAACAATATTGGCGGGGTTAAAAGCAGCCTGCTCTACTTCTGCAAAGTAATTTTCCGGATTTCTGTTCAGTACAAATTTTCCGGTCTCGATAAGAGGGAACTCCCCATGTGGCCATACTTTTGTCAGATCAAAAGGATTGTGGGGATAATTGTAAGCCTGCTCTTCACTCATAATCTGAATATAGAACTTCCACTCCGGCAGATTTCCTTTTTCAATATTTTCAAACAGATCCCTCTGGTGACTTTCCCTGTCATCGCCTATAATCGCTGCTGCCTCGGCATCGGAAATATTTTCTATACCCTGCTGTGTTCTGAAATGAAATTTAACCCAGAATCTTTCCTTCTGTGCATTTATAAAACTATAGGTATGACTACCGAATCCGTGCATATTTCTATAGGATTTAGGAATGCCCCTGTCGGTCATGTTAATTGTAATCTGATGAAGTGCTTCGGGAAGCAGCGTCCAGTAATCCCAGTTATTATCTACGCTTCGCAGGTTAGTTTTGGGGTCACGTTTCACCGCATGATTCAGATCCGGGAATTTTAAGGGATCCCTGAGGAAAAATACGGGAGTATTATTGCCTACAAGATCCCAGTTCCCCTGCTGCGTATAAAACTTAAGTGCAAAACCGCGAATGTCACGCTCCGCATCGGCCGCACCGCGTTCTCCGGCAACGGTCGAAAATCTTACAAACATCGGAGTCGTTTTTCCAATTTCTGAAAATAGATCAGCTTTAGTAAAACGTGTTATATCCTGTGTAACGGTAAATTCCCCATATGCGCCTGATCCCTTTGCATGCATGCGCCTCTCTGGTATTACTTCTCTGTCAAAGTGAGCCATTTTTTCTAAAAACCAGACGTCCTGAAGCAGTGCCGGTCCCCTTTTGCCTGCTGTCTGAATGTTTTGATTATCCGCAACCGGCGTTCCCGTAGAAGTAGTCAATTTGTTATTTTCCATGATTGTATTTATTTTGGTTTAGTATTAGAATTCTGATCTTTAATAAAGCTTTGAAATAACGTTATACCAGGGCAGCATAGTAATTACATTTAGATCGGATCGATCCACTGTACATAAAATCTATCCGATTAAGAAGATATTTTAATCCGTTGCTTCTTATCAAACAATTCAAATACCAAAAACCAAACAACTGATTAACAGTGGTTTTATATTTTTTATACTGCTTTTTTGTTTTATATTTCGCGAGCCTAGCAGGCAGATTTGCGAAATATGATGAAAAAATAGGCTGTACATTGTAAATTCAGATTCTTCAGCAATACGATCGCCGGCAAAGGGTATTCCGCAGCTTTAAACAAAAAGATAAACGAGGAAGTCGTATTATTAAACACAAATCCATGAATAGAATCTGGTCCGGAACCGGCTTCTTATTCATGGATTTGATTTATATGATGTTTAGGAACATCATGGAAGGTGTAAATGAGAATATTCAGAAATTGATTATACTTCAGCGAAACTCCTGAGCTATCTGTTTTTTTTAAAGTGTATTAAATGTCAAAATTATGAACCGGTTTCTTCAGGTACTTTTTATCGAGAGGGTGCTCCGGTTTAAACTCAAGTTTTAAGATAGTCCCATTGTTGTTTTCCATGATAAATTTCCCCTCTAAATCCTCACTCAGACCTTTTATTAAACTCATACCAAAAGAGTCTGTTTTACTATTGCTTAAAGTAGTATCAATTCCGATTCCGTTATCTGAAATAGTCAGCAGATAGTAATCTGCTTCTGTTTTTTCCAGTAGTACACGAACTAATCCGATGCTGTTATCCGGAAAAGCATATTTAATTGAATTGGTAATGGCTTCATTCAGGATAAGACCAATCGGAATTGCCTGTGCGACATCTAACTCCAGTGGTTCAACTGTAATTTCAAAGCGGATTCGCTGTCCGGTAGAAAAAGAATCTTTTAAATATTCAACCAAATCTTTGATATAGTTAGACATATGAATGGTTGCAATATTGTCTGACTTATATAGTTTTTGATGAATTAATGACATGGAATGTATTCTGTGCTGACTGTTTTTGATTGCAGACAAAGCCATATCATTATTTAAATAAGCCGCTTGTGAACTTAAAAGGCTTATTACGGTTTGCAAATTATTTTTTACCCGATGATGAACTTCCTTCAACAGCCATTCTTTTTCATCCAGTAAATGTCTCAAATTAATGTTCTTTTGGTTAATTTCTCTTTCCTTGATCTCCAGTTTGCTGTGATTTCGTTGTTTTAAGCGATAACGGTTATACAACAATCCAATTATGATCAGCAAAAGAATTAAACTTCCAATTGAAAGATTATTTAAAAGTTTCGATTTTTGCAATTCGCTTTCCCGCAATTTAGATTGATTATTTAAAAATTTAATTTCCTGTTCTTTATTTTTAGTTTCATAGGCAATTTTCAGTTCATCAATCTGCTTGTTTCTGGAGACTCCATGAATGGAATCGTTTATTCTTTTATAATCCTGAAAATGAGCTAAAGCTCCTTTGAAATTTCCGTTGATGGAATCTGTTTTATACAGTAACATTTGAAAAACATCTGAATTGGAAGTTTTACTACCGGCATTACCAAGTGCCAAAACTTTATCTGTGTAAGGCTGGGCTTTTTGCGGTCTGTTTGTGTTAATGTAAAATAAGGCCATCATAGTATATTGATGGGCGATTTCTCTGGATGTTTCCGGCCCGTGGAGCTGCTGCGCATAATCGTCCATTTCCTTAAAATATTTTTCAGCGAGAATATTCTTCTTTAATGCTTCATAACAATTCGCTTTGATGAAGGCGACTGACATTTTATCAAAGGTACTTTTTGGAGGATATTTTGCGGTCATTGAATTGATATAGGCAACAGCTTCTTTATTTTTTCCTTTTAAGGATAAAGCGGCGACACCGCCAAAAAAACTTTTATACCAGGTACCGGTATCCAGATCGTTACGTCCCATTTCAATACTTTTCAGGTATAAATCCAATGCTTCCTGATTATGGCCGTATATATTATAAACATCACCGAGGCGCATGTAAAAAATATCTGCAAAAGTATAATCCTTCTCCGTTTCCATTCTTTTCACGCTTTTTAGCGCATAGTACAAAGCGTCTTTTATGTTGTGCTGGTGCAATTCGACATAGACGATTGTTGTTTCTGTAAATTGCTGGTGTGTGAAACCAATTTTACGCAAATCAATTAAACTTTGATACAGTCTCTTTTTTGCTTCCTGCATTCTTCCTGACCAAAAATAAATGGTCGTAATCTTGCTGTAATTCTCAATTCTTTTTTCTTCTAATCCTAAAGATGCATAAAGCGAAATTACTTCCAGCAGGATTTTTTCTTTTTCAGGGTCTAAATTAGATAATGCATCTCCCTGAGCTTCTAAACCCTGAGCTGAACCTAGTTTATCATTACTTTTGCGACATTCGTTTATAACCTGTAAAAAACATTTTTTACTTTCAGACTGATTATTTGCCTGATAATAATATTTACCAAGCAGCAACAGACTTTGATGCTGCCATTTTACAACTTTTAATTTATTACTCTCTGCAAATGCCTGATCCATATAAAGCTTTGCCTTTCGAAGATCGTCTGGTTTTACACCCGGTTTAAAAAGGTAAAAGCTCCCTAGTTGAAGTAATATTTTAATTTTTTCCAGACCTGTTGATTTAGCAATCAGCTTTTGTATCCCTTTACTATTTCCTTTCTCTATTAAATCACTTCCAATTAATGATTCCTCATTAAAACCTTCCTCATACGCCAGCCTTAAAGGCAATTTATAAGCTGTAGCGGCTAAAACAACTGAACTGTCTACATCTATAGCACCCTGATTAGAATTATACAAATAAGTTGAACAAAGCTGAAGTAGTAATCTTTTTTTAGGGAGATCATATCTCGCAATTGCAGGCGATACCTGAGCTAATGCTGAGCAAGTTATTAATAAGATGCAATAGAAATACAGATTTTTTTTCATAATTAACTACAAATCAGGTTTTTGAAATTGGTTTTAGTTAAAAACAAATATAAAAATAAACCAGAAGCATGTTTGAAAAATATCAGGAAAATTCACATTAAATATGATTTTTTTTATTAAAATTCAGAGAAAACAATAATATTAATGGGGATAATTAACTATTTTTATAGTAATAAATCATAAGTTTATAAACTCAATAATATTATATATGGGAACGTTGTCTGATGAAAACCCACAATCTGAAAACCTGGTAAAAAAAAGCATCCTTATTGTTGAAGACCAATTTGTTGAAGCACATGATCTGCAGCTAATTGTAGAAAAAGCAAATTATGAAGTACTTGGTATTGCCCGTTCTGTAGATCAGGCTCTGGAAAGACTCCGGACTCAGACACCTGATCTGGTATTTCTTGATATTATGCTTAAAGGGGATAAAAACGGAATAGATCTGGCTCATATATTAAAAAATAGAAATATTGCGTTTATTTTTATTTCAGCGAATTCAAGTAAATTAATTTTAAATGAAGCCAAAATAACATGTCCCTACGGGTTTATCATTAAACCCTTTAGAGAACAGGATATTCTGACTACTCTTGAAATTGCTTTTTACAGGCAAACCTATAGTCTGGAATCTCAACTGATGCATCAGTTTCAGCTTAAAAATAATATAAGTGAATTACTAAATTCAAATCTGAATCCCGAAGACGGTTTGATCTCCTTTGCAGAAATAATTCAGACTTTTATCTCTTTCGATTATCTGGAAGCCGGATTTAATGCTGCAGACCAGTATTCTAATATTGGTATTGTGCGCAAAAACATAGAGGAATATCAAACTATTACGGTATCAAAACTTTCTAAAATAGCTGAAATTTCAATTAAGGAATTAGATGAAACTTATAAAAAATCCCAGATCGACATACTTCCTGCTATTTACAGCCAGGAATCGTTAATCAATAATTTTCAGGCTTCCCCTATAAAAGGAATAATAGCCCATAACTTCGGTATCAGATCGTACCTGGTTTTCCCTTTTAGCGCAGGAGATTCCCAGCAGTTTTGCTTCACTTTCTACAGCAGAAACTTTAATACTTATTCTGATGAAAATTTGCTTCTTTTAAAGCAATTACAAAGCACACTTTCCGGGCTGATAACTCATCTTTTTTTAGATAAAAAAGCAGTCGAGCCAACAACAATAAAAACTGCTCCACCAAAAAAACAACATGCAGAAAGTACAAAATCAGGTTTTGAAGGAATAATTGGAAATAGTTCCCAGATGGCAACGGTTTTTAACTATATCAAAAAAGTGGCACCGTCGCAGACTTCTGTTTTGATACTGGGTGAAAGTGGCACCGGAAAAGAAAAAATTGCCCAAAGTATTCATGCATTATCACCACGAAAAGAAAAACCTTTAGTTATTGTAAACTGCGGTGCAATACCCGAAAATCTGGCTGAGTCTATACTTTTTGGTCATGAAAAAGGAGCTTTTACCGGAGCACTGGAAAAACGCATAGGAAAGTTTGAATTAGCTGATGGCGGTACCCTGTTTCTGGATGAAATTGGAGAAATGCCAATGACACTTCAAGTTAAATTATTACGTGTTTTGCAGGAAAAAGACATAGAACGTGTTGGTGGACTTGTACCGCTGAAAATTGATGTCCGAATTATAGCAGCAACCAATAAGGATCTTGAACATGAGGTTGCAGCCGGGCGCTTCAGAATGGATTTGTATTACAGGCTTTATGTTTTTCCAATTTTAGTACCATCCCTTAGAACCAGAAAAGAAGATATCCCTGAACTGGCAGATCATTTTATAAAAATGTACAGTGAGAATATGAGTATAAAACCTCCATTACTTTCTAATATAGCCTTACAACAGCTAATCAATTATAATTGGCCGGGCAATATTAGAGAACTCGAACATATTATACAACGTACGATTTTGCTTAATGAAGAAAGCACCATTAAAACAATTGAATTTTCACCCTCATCAGCCTTTAAACCAGAACAGAATGCGGAATCATTCTCTATTAAAACGATCTTAGACAATGAACGTGATTATATTCTTTATATTCTTAAAAAATGTAATGGAAAAGTTTCCGGAGCCGGCGGGGCAGCAGAAATTCTAAATATTAATCCTTCAACCTTAACTTCAAGAATTAAAAAACTTCAAATCAATAAAGAAGTCAGCTAAAGATTTTTTTTAGCCATTGGGCACTATGCTGAGCCGTTTCTTCCCATTGGCAATCAAGTATCACAAAATGGCTTTTATTCCGGACTTCTCTATAACAGGTTAGCGAATGGAAGTTTTTGTATTTTCTGAAGTTCCAGTACACTAGTTTTGAAGAAATGATTTTGTCTTCTGAAGCCGAAATAAAGAAAAGAGGAACATGTTTTCTTTTAAAGTTTATAGTTGTATTTTCTAAAAATAAATCCCTAAAGGCTCTTTTTGATTCGGGAATCAGGAATTTCTCATAAGTAGTTTTCTGTTTTTCAGCTGAATTGGTATTGAAGTAAACATGCTTCCATTTCTTAAAGGATAAAAAAAATGTCTTTTCATCAGAAAAAAGACTGTAGGAAAACCTAAAAATATTTTTATAAAAAGAACATTTTGAAACGGTACAACCTGCAGGCGGAAATGAGTTGATACAGATTCCTGCCGAAGCTAAATCCTGTTGAATTAATAACTGCACTATAAGCCCGCCGTAGGAATGTCCGATCAAAATTGGTTTTTCAGGAAGTATTTCAATTATTTCCTTGTAATAACACAAAAGCTCAGATAAGCGGATTGCTCCTGTTTTAGAGTTTAAATTTTGTTTTCTGAGATTTTCGGCAGTATCATTTTTATGAAGCCACGGTGGTGCTACTGCTTTATACCCTTTACTTTCGAAAAAAACAATCCATTGCTCCCAATAATGATGACTCACAAATGCTCCTGAAATAAATACAATCGTTTTAGTATTGGATCGATACATAAAAGCTTTTTTAAGTTAATTATGAAACATTTCAGCTCCGGACACTATTGGTTAATCTGGCCTGCCGTGATTGAAATTTTGCTCAGTGGTCAGGATAAAAAAAATATTCAGGGTTGCGGCAGTCCCTGCAATTGTTTTATAAAAGGGTAAGTCCTGAAAAGAGCTGGATTCCTGTTCCGGAAGAAATTAACAAACCGGAAAAAGCATATTTTAAAAAAGACATTCAGAAATTTCTAAATAAAATAAATCTCTGAACATCTTATTTTTTTGCTGCTAAAATCAAAGCTGTTTTTTAAAAAGCCGCTAAACACTCTCCCTAAACCAATCTCTAACTCATAACCTCTAGCTCCTCCATAATTTCTGTTGCTACAGTAATCCGGGCTGTTGTGCTGCTTCCTGAGATGATTTCCATTATTTCAGGATTGAGGACTGTTTATAAATTCTTCAGTGGTCAACATTGCATGTCCATAGTTTGGAAAAGTAATTTCGACAGTAACCCGGATTTCTTCCCAGTTAAAGGCTGCTATTCCGTCTTTAATCAGCGTCACATGATAACCGAGCTCGACGCCATATCTTGCAGTAGAATCAATACAGGTATTCGCTCTCATTCCTGCGATTATAATATGGTCAATGTTATGTGCTCTTAATAAAAAATCCAAATCGGTATTGGCAAAGCCACTGCCGGTCCAATGATTTTGAGCGATTAAATCACCTGGCTGTGGTTGAAGTTCAGGATGAAATTCTGCTCCCCAGCTATTTTTTTCAAATAAAACTATATTCTTACTGCCCTGATGTGCAGGTGCCAGAAATTTCCAATTTAAATAATCCTCTTTCGTTGTGTGATGGTGCGGCGCATAAATTACCTGTATTTTACGCTCTCGCGCTCCTTCGATTAATTTTTTAAGATTTTGAACCAGAGAAATACCTTCCACAGTTTCTTTTGTGACGGAATATAGCTTTCCCCCTTCAGACAGAAAGTCATTGAAAGGGTCAATTATGATCAGGGCTGTTTTTGAATATATACTTGCATCCATTTTGTATTTTTTTTATTTATATAATTTAACCGCTAAAACAATAATACAGAAAATCCGGAATAAACATTTCAGGATTTAATAAAAGCTAAAATATCTGAATTAACAGTTTCAGCATCTGTTGTCGGCATTCCGTGACAAAGTCCCGGATAAGTGATCAATTTGCCGTTTTTTACCAGTTTAATAGCTCTTAACGCAGTAACATTATAAGGAACTATCTGATCGTCCTCGCCATGTAGTATAAGTACAGGGAAATCAACACTTTTTAGGTCTTCAGTAAAATCTGTTTCAGAGAATGCTTTGATGCAGTCATAATGTGCCTTAATACCGCCCATCATTCCCTGACGCCACCAATTATCCTGAATTCCTTTTTTAATAGCTGCCCCTTCTCTGTTATAGCCATAAAACGGAAAAGTGATATCCTGATAAAATTGTTGCCTGTTATTGGCGGTATTAAAACGGATATCATCAAATACCGCAATTGGCACACCTTCCGGATTGTTTTCATCATGAACCATATATGGTGTTACTGCGCTTATAAGAATTACCTTTGAAACGCGGTTTTTACCATATTTTGCAGCATATCGAATTGCTTCACCACCACCGGTGGAATGCCCAATATGTATCGCGTCCTTTAAGTCCAGAAATGTGGTAAGCTCCGCTACATCAGCGGCGTAAGTATCCATTTCATTACCGGTATCCGTTTGCGTAGATCTTCCATGTCCTCTCCTGTCATGTGCAATAACTCTAAAGCCCTGATCCAGGAAAAAAAGCAGCTGCGCATCCCAATCATCTGCTGACAACGGCCAGCCATGATGAAAAAAAAGAGGTGTTCCTGTTCCCCAATCTTTATAATAAATTTCTGTTCCGTCTTTTACTGTAATTTTAGCCATTTTACTTTCTTTTAAATTGTTACTAATAATTTGAATTCATTTTAGTTCATTTATCATTTTAAACCAGATCTTTTCATGAACCAATCTGAAAGGTGTCCTACAACCGAGAGCTTTTTTACTTTTTATAATTTCTCGTACCAGTCTGTTATATAATCTGCTACTATTTCCCAACCCGTCTCTCCACAGATAAAATGACTTTTACCCTGAAAAATCTTCAAATCAACACGGCTGTTGCTGTCTTTATACTTTTTTGCCAGCTTTGTTGTAAGAGAAGACGGAAAAATGGCATCACTGCCTCCCCCAATAAATAAAATAGGGTTGTGTGCTTTACCAAAATCAATATTAGAAAAAGAGTTCAATACCAGTTCACGATTCACTTTATAACTTTCCGGTACTGCAATACTGTCAAAAGTACGCGCTCTTTCACTTTCGGGCAATGTGTTAAAAAAACATTTGTCATACCAGTCACGGCTCCCCATAAAATACTTTGTAGCCGAAAAAAAACCAAATGCAGGCAACACTGCCTTTAATGTTGAGAAAGGAGGAAAAACATTCTTTGGAGGAGCACCATCAATACTTACTGCAGCGGCTGCTTTGCCCAGTTCCAGTAGTTTCATTGCTGCCATTCCTGCCATTGAATGCCCGATAATTAATGGCTTTTCCGGAAGACTGTCTACAAGCCTTACAATGTTATTCACCACGTCTGTAAAACCTGTTTTAATAAGATCGGGATGAACCTGTTTTCTCAAATCAGAGGGATTACCTCCATGACCCGGATTAGCCGGTGTATAGACCTTATAGCCTTTTTGTTCATAACGTTCTTTCCACTTTGCCCAGGTGGTGTCGTTTACAAAATTCCCGTGTATGAGAATAATGGATTTCGATTTTGTCATAAGATTTATTATTTAAATTAGTAATAGCACTTTAAAGATACAGCTCAGTTAACCTCAGCAGATTAAATGATACGGATTCAATTTTACTTCAGGCTTTAAAATAAAAGAGTCCCTTACTTGATGTCCGTTTTTGTAATTGAATCCCATAGGCCAATACCGAAAACAATAACTATACTAAAGTAATAAACTATTAAATATCAGCTAAATAGATATTATATTAATTTTCTTATTGACTATATTTCGCAAATTAATGCCAGTGTCGTGAAATATAAAAAATTATAATATTGATGAATAAACGGCCAACAGTATTAAATTTTGCAGGATTATCAGAATGTTTAAAAAAAGAATGAAAAATCAGTCCCGTTTACTTTTTTTCTTTAGGTGCTTTCGGCCATTTTGGCTTTCTGGTTTCCCAATTTAATTTCGGTATTAATTACCCTAATTTAGATATACTCTTTATCTTTGGTTTTACTTATAAAGAAAAATAATTACAATCATTTAAATAGCAATTCACTTAATCTATACCACTCATGGAAAATTTAAAAAAAGCATATATAGCAGGGGGCTGTTTCTGGGGAATGGAAGACCTGTTTCGCGTACGCCCCGGAGTAAAAGACACTCAGGTAGGTTACATTGGCGGAAGCAATGACAACCCTACTTACCCTAACCATCCCGGACATGCAGAAGGGATAGAAATTACCTACGATCCCAATGAAACATCGTATCGCAAACTTCTGGATTATTTTTTCAGGATGCATGACCCTTCGACTGTCGATCAGCAGGGAAATGACAGGGGATCCAGTTACAGATCCGCACTATTTATTCAGGACGAACAGGAGGAAGAAACGGCCAGGGAGATCATTAAAATTGTCGATGATGCTGCACGCTGGCCGGGTAAAGTGGTCACCACACTCGAACCTTACACAAAATTCTGGCCTGCCGAGGAATATCATCAGGATTACCTTGTAAAGAATCCTAACGGTTATACCTGCCATTTTGAGAGGTTTGGTACTTTCCTGTAAAGCGCAATTATTCAGGCTTCCCTGCCGGAAGCCTTTTTATTTTCAGGTAAGCTGCCATTCAAAATGCCGGTGCATAATAAACTTACAGTTGGATTTAGTTCCGGCCATCCCTGAAGAACCTTAAAATAAAACCATACTGAGCATAGAAGCTCTTTCTTTACAGTTAAAAGTTAAACTTCGGAATTTATCGGCAGTATAATTGTAAATACAGCACCTTCACCAAATTGGCTCTCAGCAGTTATGTCGCCTCCATGATTTTGAACGATCTTTTTACACATTGCGAGTCCTATACCGGTTCCTTCATAATCGGATTTGCTGTGCAGGCGCTGGAAGATATTAAAAATACGTTCAAAGTATTGAGCTTCGAAACCTATTCCATTATCCGTTATCTGAATTTTGCAAAATTCAGCATTTGAATGAGTAGTATGGATTTTATCAATGTCATGCGGCTCCAGTGGTAAAGCTTTTATTGAAATGATCGGATCCCTGTCTTTTTTAGTAAATTTTAAAGCGTTTCCAATCAGATTTCTAAACAACTGTGCCATTTGCATCGGATTTGCCTGTATAACCGGCAGGTCTTCTAAATAAATTTTAGCCTTTTTCTGCTCAATCAGCAGGTCATAATCCATTATAAGATTTTGAACAATTTCGTTGAGATTGACTTCCTTGAAGTGTTCTTCAGATTTGGCAAGCTGTGAATAATTGAGAACATCACTGATCAGGCTTCGCATTCGCATAGACGAATTCAGAATTTTGCTCATATAATTCTTTGCATTTGGAGCTGCGTGCTCACCGAGACTTGTTTCAAGCAAATTAGAAAACGTAATAATTTTCCGCAGCGGTTCCTGAAGATCATGTGAAGCAATATAGGCAAACTGAGCCAGCTCTTCATTAGACTGAACGAGGCGCAGATTGGATTTTTCGAGATTTTCGTTTGTTTTTACTAATTCATCAGCTGTTGCTGCGAGTTCCTCTGTACGTATCAGAACCTGCTGTTCCAGTGCCGTTTGCAATTCATGCTGTATGGTCACATCCTGTGCGGTACCATGCATCCGAATTGGGTTTCCTGCCAAATCAAATACCGTTTTTCCCTGAGCGTGCAGGATTCTCTTATGACCCGTTATGGGATGAATTACTTTATATACTTCATCATAAATACCTCCTGATTCGGGATTAAGCGCCCAGGCCACTGCCTTTGCTACTCTTTCCTGGTCTTCGTCTTCCAGTATAGGGATCACTTTATTATAATCCTGATCCTTAGGATCATATCCAAACCATTCTATAAGACGATCGGAGTAAGTAAGTCCGTTTGTGGCTACATCGATACTCCAGGTACCCAGCTGTGCTAATTCAACAGCACCTCTTAAACGCGCTTCTGCTTCCAACTCTTTTTGCCTGGCATATACCTGATCTGTTACTTCCACGGCAATGCAGATCATACCATAGGCCGCACCATTGTCATCCATCAGCGCTTTATAGGTATAATCATAATATCCCGAATGCGGAATTCCATCTTTAATAAGATCAATGCGCTGGGCAGATACCTGGTACGTTTCTCCGGTGGCTAAGATCTCATTGTATTTTTCAAACAAATCAGTCTTTCTCAATTCAGGAATAGTTTCCAGTATCGGTTTTCCTATTATGGAAGCATCACGTCCGAAAATTTCGAGCATCTTTTCATTAGCTTCCCTCAATATCATATTTTTTCCAACATAGACCAAATTAGCTACGGGAGAGTTATAGAATATTTTACGTATAAATTCCTGATTTTCTTCCAGAAGCAGTTTTGCTTTAACCTGAGAGGTTACATCTACAACCACATCTAAAATAGCATATACACTGCCATTGGAATCAAATAAGGGTTTGTAGGTGAAATCAAAGTACGACGTTTTGAGCTTACCGTCGATCATAATATCGGCCCTGGCTCCTTTTTGCTCGTACTGCTTTCCGCTTTTGTAAACCTTTTTTAATATTTCAGGAAAAGGCTGGTTTTTCGCCTCAGGAAAAACGTCTATCATGTTTTTGCCAATTACTTCAGGACCTCTGCCCCACTGATCCATAATAATTTTGTTGGCAATTTCAATGCGCATGTCCGGCCCGACATATAAACAGGTGCCTACAGGCGCCTCTTCAATCAAGGAACGAAAACGTTTTTCGCTCTCTTCAATCTTCTTTCTGGATAAGAGCATTTCGGTTACATCAACTGCCATATGAAGTACAGCAGAATTCCCTGAAGCTTCCTGAATACAGTCATAAGAAAAATTAAAATAACGTCGCTCGAGCCTGCCGTTAATTATTAAATCAACGGGCTGATCATCTCCTCTAAAAGAAATTCCCGTTTTTTGAACCTCAATAACGGTTTGCAGTGCCTGCTGGCCTGAAAGTTCCGGCAGTGTCTCAATCATTTTTTTTCCAATCACCTCATCGGCAGAACTTTTGTTCATAAACTGGAGCATTGGCTTATTAATGCTCTCAATGACAACATCTTCACCACGGGACAACAATATAGCCACAGGTGCCTGCTCAATCATATTTCGAAAGCGCGTTTCACTTTGTTGCAGTTTTTCCTCGGCCTGTTTTATATCAGTAATATCACGGGTTGTTCCTGCAACAGCTTCAACCTCTCCCCGCTCATTTAAGACCGGGACAAGGATATAGTCGTACATACGGCTGCCCAGCTCAGCATGAGGAAAGGAAACGGTACCTCTGACTGTTTTTTTCACAGCAGCTACTTCATCGATTTCCCTTTCGTGCATCTGGGCATGCCACTCTTCATAACCGTTTTCTCTTAAGCCTCTTCCGATAGCCTCTTCCGCCGATTTACCCCACATATTCAATAATGCTTTATTGGCATAAATAAAATTGTAACTGAGATCAAATACATAGACCAGATCGGGCGTGTTGTTTGTAATGGAATCGTACAGTCGTCTTTGTTTCTCTGCGGCCTCGAGTGCCCGGTTCAGGGCAATTTCTGCCTGTTTGCTCTGAGTTATATCATCTGTAGTTATTACCAGCAAATCTTGCTGCCTAACTGCAGTAAACCGAAACCAATGATTCATCCCTTCCCCCTCATACCACTGTTCAAAACGGGCCGTAATACCTGTTTCGGCAGTTTCAATAAATTTCTGCAGAATTCCTGTTTGTTTTACCGTTGGAAATAACTCGCTGTACAGTCTGCCTTTATAAGGTTTATCACCGATCCAATTCAAGGTATAAGCATTAAACAGCAGTACAGAGAAATCCTTTACCTTGTTATTATCATCGTAAACAGCCTGCATAACGGCAATACCGTTTGAGGCAGAGTCAAAAACGGTCTGAAAGAGATCATTATTTATTAAATCCATAGGCGGTATAATATTATCCGGCAGCAGACTGCTCTGCTGTTTATGTGATTATTAATAGTATTGAAATACGGCACATCATTGACACCGGTTTGTGATGCTTTTATTCCACATACAAACTTCCGGTGCTTCGCAGGTTAAGACTGGTACAGAAAAACTAAAGCAGTTGCTGAACCAAAATACGTATCTAAATAAATAAAATAAATGCAGATATGCAACGAAATAAAAATAAAAGTCGCCGGTATGGGATTTAGTAATACATTCAGCAAACTATTATATACTACTATAAGAAAAGACTTGTTGCAAAATTTGAAATTATAACAGATTGTACAACTAATGAAGTGCTGTCAATTTTCGATTTCAAGCTAAAAAAGCCCATTTCTAACGAAATGAGCTTTTAGATATTTTAGCCATTGCCCGAACCGGAAATGTTCCGACTCCTTTAAATTTGGGAGGAATCGCACTAAAAGTAAAATCTTCCTGAGGTAAAACACAGAGATTACAAAGATGTTCTACTATAAGTATTTCTGCCTGCAAAAGTGTGGTATGTACCGGTCTGCTTTTGCCTGCTGTATTATCGATATTATGAGAATCAATGCCAACCAGCTTTACATTGCAGTCTCTTAAATAGAGGGCAGCTCCTTCTGTGAGATAAGGATGGTTCTCATAATATTTTTCCGTATTCCAGTAACTATCCCATCCTGTATGAATCAAAACGGCTTTATTTCTAATTTCACGATTTTTCAAATGTGCTTCGGTAATTGCCCGTGTTTCTGAAAAAGGAATACGGATTACCACAGCATCAAGGTCTGTAAAACATTCCAAACCTATTTCCGACAGGTCTTTTCCATCTTCAAATCTATGAAACGGGCAGTCAATATAAGTTCCTGTATTGGTGACCATCTCAATTTTACCTATTTGAAACTGAGTACCTTCCTCATAAAACTGTTTAGAATCTTCCCTGCTTAAATAGTCACATACAATGGGTGCCGGCAAACCTTTATACGTGACAAGCCCGTGTTCGATCGTATGGCTTAAATCGATTAATAAATCAGGTTCCGTTTTGGTAGAAATCGGTTTTCTTTTGTGGGTTTCATCAAAAATTTCTTTATTCAGAATTTTGACTTCCCCTACCATAAGCAGTCGCAAATCGTTTACAATATAATCCGCGAGTTCCTGATCCGAAATGGTGTTGCCCTCAATATCCAGACGAAAGTCCTCGCCTTTTATACTTCCGCCATTGGTGAAATATATTTCAAAGTCAAATTGTACTCTTTTATCCATATTTTCAGTTTTAAATGTTGGCTTAAACTAAATCAAATAATTTTTCGGTATCAATTACCTGCGAAAATTCATTGTGCAAACTTGCTAAAGAGATCTGATGAATTAATTCTGAGTCGAACTTTTCTCCCTTTATTCCGATCCTGTCAAAAGTAGCCGTAGCATCGGAAATTACCCAATTGTCAAATCCTAAATTGCCGGCCATTCTTGCTGTCGTTGAAACGCAGTGGTTGGTTGTTAATCCTACAAGGACCAATTTGTTAATTTTCCGGTGATCCAGCAGCTCTTTTAAATCAGTTCCTATAAAAGCACTGTTTACATTTTTTACAAGGATAGTTTCACCTTCAATTGGCTTTACTTCCTCTTTAATTTCAAATCCTGCATTTGATTCGTGTAATTTAGAGTCCGGGTGTACCGAACTGTGAACAATATGAAATACCGGGAGTTTAAGAGACCTCCATTTTTCAAGAATCTGTGTTATTTTTACTTCCGCATCCTTGTTATTTCTATTGCCGCCCCAATAATTTTCGTCATTAAAACCTTTTTGCACATCTATGATGATCAAAGCGGTATTGTGTTCTCTAAGTTTCATGTTTTTAGTGATTTAATTCGTTATACAAATGTATCAGCTAATTGAGTATGCAAACAAGGACAAAAGATAGTCGTTTTAAGACAGCCTGTTTTTAATTTCCGTAGGTAATTCATGAAGGTGTGTCTCCAGAACAACCCGTAATTGCTTTGAGGTTTTGTATCCGCATAAATGGGCAATATTTTCTATTTTATAATCCGAATGGATCAACAGGCTTTTTGATTTTTCGATTCTCAGTTTTGTCCGGTACTCCGCGATCGTTACTCCGGTTTTTTTCTTAAAAATCCGCGTCAGGTTTCTGGGACCAATATGAACCAGATCGGCCAGAAAATCAATAGTAGACGTTTTCTCCAGATTGTAAATAATCCAATCCTGAACTATGTGGATTTTTTCGTCGCGATGATTTCTATTTTGCAGATAGACACTTTCCTGCTGATCGCTGCCTTGTCTTCTCTTGTATACCACTAATTCTCTGGCAATGGTTACGGCAACCTCTTTACCATGACGTTCTTCTATAAGAAACAGGGCCAGATCAATCCCCGTTACGATACCTGCACTGGTATATAAATTGTCTGCTTTGGTATATAGCGTATTGCTTTGTACTTTTAAAAGAGGGAAATCTTTTTTAAATTTTTCGATTAATTTCCAGTGCGTAGTACATTCTTTAAAATCCAATAACCCGGATTTCGCAAGAATAAATGCCCCGTTACAAATGCTTGCTATTGTAGTCTGAAGTGAATTTGCTTTCTCAAGCCATTCGAAAAAGACGATATCTTCTGTTATTTTATTGATTTGACCGGAACTGAATCCGGAGATAACTATAATATCATTTTCTTTCGGATGTGCTTTTGAAAAGTGTGTGACGGATGAAAGTTCTAATCCGGATGAAGAAGTGATCACAGGGTTACTGCTGATAAATTTTAACGTATAAAGAAGTCCTAAATTTTTAGCTTCCTGAAAAACTTCTAAAACGCCGGCTAAGTCCAGTATGGTAACTTGTTTCGGAATATAAAAATAAATCGTCGCTGCTGCCATTTTGGATTGTCTCTTATTAAAAATTTAAAATTCATTTCAAATTTAAAATAAAAATAATCATTCGGCAGCGGCTTCCAACAAAAAGCCTGTAATGATTTCATTACAGGCTTTCCACTTAAAACACAAAACATCAAAATACAACATTTAGTTTTGCGTCTTACTTGCCTTTTTTTTAATGGTATCGCTATTTACGGCATTTTTAGGATCGGATGAAGGGGCATAAGCAGACCCGTCTTTTGCACTGGGTCCGGGACCGCTTCCTGTTCCGGTACCTTTCGTATTATTATTTCCGGATCCGGTATTACCGGAACTGGAAACTCCGGATTGAGAACCTGTAGATTGAGCGCCCGCCGCCTGGGTACCTGTCATTGGGGCATTCGCATCCGTATTATGTACACCCGCACTATCGCTTACTGTTCCGTTTGTAGTATCAACAGGAGTTTGGGTCGTTTGAACTTCATCGCTGTATCCGTCCTGTTTTTTACAGGAAAATAGAAGTCCTGTTAGAATAAGGCCTAACATGATTATTGATTTAATGAACTTTTTCATACTATGGAAATTTAGTTTGTAGGATTCAAATATAAAATAGGGACTACTTTTTTTCTTACACAATTATCCTTTTATGTTATAACCTTACTTCCAGTAGCATTGACGGAATCAAAACAACTGATTGAAATCAAAGCAGCTGATTCACTGAGTAATGCAAAAGTTATAAGATTGCAATTCTAATTCTGTAAGCAGAAGATAATTCCATAGTCGAAATTTGTTTTAATAATAATGAATTGAACTGCAGGAAAATACGATTCAACTGTAACCACAATTAAAAAGGGAGAAGTTTATCAAATGGAAAGCACTAAATAACAACTAAAAATAATTTTAAAATATAGTATCATGAATAGAGACGAAAGAGAAAATTACGGTCAGGAAGATCAGGGTTTTCAAAATAACGAAAAAAGATATGAAGGTCAGGAAGCACAAAATCTTTCCGAAGATCATTCCATTACCAGCAATGCAGAACCGGATTACGGAAATGATCTCAATATCGAAAAACTTGATAATGAGAATCTCGGGAACAACGAATTCAATACACCTGAACTCGATATCGAACAACTGGATGAAGAACTCAGTAACGAAGAGGACAGTAACGAACTGGGAGGTGAAAATTTTGAGAACGAAGGCCTTGATGGTATCGATGACGATGATGAAATTAATACGGATCGTCCGTTGTAAACTATTTAAAGACCGTCTGTTTCCAGACGGTTTTTTTATATCATCTTTATATACAACTTTTTGAGAATCGCAGAATAAGACGGTACTTCTACAATTACAATCAGTACTTATGAAAATAAATCCCCTGCATCACTATTTCTTCCGGCAATCAAAAGTTATAGCTGTTTATTTTCATTTTCAGCGGTCTTTTCTCAATATAAAAAAACAGAAGATAAAACATTTCAGAGCTGTTTTTTTCATTACTCTTTCTACTCCTGTCTTATAAAAAATACTTTGTCCGGACAGCAAGGATTAAAAAGACGAACAATGCAATAAAGTAATTCAATCGTTATAGTAAGTGCTAAAAAAACCTGCCAGTAAGCAGATCTACAGGAACGATTCGGAAATAGAAGACTACATGTAAGAGGATAAAATCAAAAGATTCCGGCAGCTCAACTGCCTTTCCGGTTCCGAAACCTAAATATATCGCTGCTATTCCTAAAATTTTAACGGATTGGGACAAATACTTTAACATAGTAATAAGGGGAACAGTATATTTGCAGGCAAGATTAATTATTTAGCTGATGGCACCTATTCATTATAAACCATTTTTATAACCAAACCAATGCTTAAAGATTTCCCCTTTTATCTCGGTATATTAATTGTCATTTTATTGCTGATTATGCTGGCCAATAAAATAAAAGTAGCGTACCCCATACTGTTGGTACTGGCCGGACTGATTATAAGTTTTATTCCCGGTATCCCTGTTATCAATATAGAACCGGATCTCATCTTTTTTATTTTTTTGCCCCCGTTGCTTTACGAAGCCGCATGGAAAGTTTCGTGGAAAGAATTATGGCGCTGGCGGAGAATTATTACCAGTTTTGCCTTTGTAGTTGTTTTTCTCTCTGCACTTTCCGTGGCGCTGGTTGCCAATTATTTTATTCCGGGATTTTCCTTGGCATTAGGTTTTGTATTGGGTGGTATTGTATCTCCGCCGGATGCTGTTAGTGCCGGTGCCATTTTAAAGTTTGTTAAAGTTCCCAAAGCGATTTCGTCTATATTAGAAGGCGAAAGTTTATTGAACGATGCTTCCTCACTGATCATTTTCAGATTTGCGATGATCGCCGTCGCCACCGAGCAATTTTTATTCTACAAAGCGGCAACAAGTTTTGGCTGGATGATTATTGGCGGTGTCACTATTGGTTTATTGATTGGATGGATTTTCATGAAAGCCCATAAATACCTTCCTACCGATAACAATGCAGATATCGTGCTGTCATTACTCACCCCTTATATAATATACCTGTCTGCTGAGCAGGTACACTGCTCGGGTGTATTGGCCGTTGTAAGCGGCGGATTGCTGTTGTCTAATAACAGACACCGTTTCCTGACCAGCAAATCCCGTTTGCAGGGCATAAACGTATGGGAAAGTTTTTGTTTTATATTGAACGGTTTTGTTTTTATGCTAATCGGACTGGATCTTCCGCAAATTACCCGCGGACTCGAAGGGGTCAGTCTTTTATCAGCCATCGGGTATGGCATTATGATTACCCTGGTTTTAATCATCAGCAGAATATTATCTTCCTACGGTGCTGTGGTCATCACCATGATTGCACGTAATTTCATAACCGTAGCCGACAGCAAAAATCCGGGCTTAAAAGCACCCTTTATACTCGGCTGGACCGGGATGAGAGGCGTGGTTTCCTTAGCCGCCGCTTTATCGATACCGGTTTACCTGAACAATGGTAATGGCTTTCCGCAGCGGAACCTTATTTTGTTCATCACTTTTATTGTTATTCTTCTTACCCTGCTCATTCAGGGCTTAACACTTCCCTACTTTATCAGAAAAATTAATTTTACTACTCTGGACGATTCTTTGTCACGGGATGAAGTTTATAAAAACATACGACAAGAACTGGCGGAGTATGCCGTAAATTATTTAAAAATAAATTATAGTGACCAGGTAGAAAACAATGCGGCCTTGCAGCATCTCATTCTAAAATGGGAACAATACAGTAACGGAATAGAGGATGAATCCATAGGAAACGAACTGAAAGTTATTTATCTCGATTTATTAAACCAGCAACGGCAATGGTTACTTGAAAAAAACAGAAGCGATCTGAATATAGACGAGTCCATTATCAGAAGGCAAATGCATTCTTTAGATATCGAAGAAGAAAAATTAAGGTTTCTATAGGATACAGCCCAAATTAAATCAGAGATCAGTACTGTATTTAAAATCTGGTAATAGAGCGAGATGCTAATTATACAACTAATTACATCCAGCCTGTAATAAAAGACAGTTCATAAAGCGCACCTTTGATAACCTGACTACATCTGGTGTATCGGAGTACAATTGAATCTAATCGCTGACTTTGAATAGTGCATTTTTTTGCAGTAGTGTAAAATGAACGCTTTAAAATAAAATTCCACTGCATACGGCAGGCTCTGCTGTTACAGATTTTTGAGTAAACATAAAATGGAAGATTATGTTTATGGACGCCCGTCTCGTACTTAAGAGTACAGACGGGTTTTCCATTTAAATTTTTTAATTGTCCTGATTTTGCGTCAGAAACAACCTGAGATCTGAAATAAATATAGTTGTTTTTGCTTTTTTTTCTACAGCCTGCCTTTAAAAATCCTGATGTAAGGCGCTAAAACAAACCGTCTAAAAAATTGATTTTTAATTATTTATACCACTAAATGTATAATAATTAAGGTTAATTGTATAAATGGATTCCTACCCCAAGTACTATATTTGAATATACAGTTAGATCCATTTTATTCCCACTTATACCTGTTGAAGCACACTTATTACTTTTCATTAATTTCCGCATCCCATATCAAAGTATTGCTGTAATTTCTATTTTGCGATTTACGATTATTATTACAATAAAAACCTACAAATCAGTACGTTAGAAATAGTTTTGATCCATTAATGTATCGTTTGAATTTACAAACACCAAAAAAGCGTATGAATCCTATAAATGCCATAGTCATATCCCAGGAAAAAGAGACGCTGCTGATTTTAAAAAAATTTGGAGAGGACAACGCCATGATTATGGAAATAATCGGTGATGCCCATTGCATCAGTGACGGAACTGCGCTCCTAAAAGCAAAAAAACCGGATCTTATTTTTCTGGATATTGTATTTAAGGATGATCTTTTTTTCGAAATGCTGGAACAATTAGACTTCAGCATTCCAAAACTGGTCTTTATATCAGCAGAAAAAGAGTACGCAATTAAGGCATTTAAACACAATGCAATTGATTTTTTATTGAAACCAACTGATTTTAATGCCATCATTTTAGCCGTTTATAAAGTAATCAAAAGAAGGGAAATGGAGCGCTCCTATCAGAATCATAAAATCAATAGTATTAATATCCTCAACTCTGCCAGTCAATCCAATGATTATGTAGCCGTCGCGTTTTTGGAAAAAATAGAACTCATACCCATGGCCGAAATTATTTTTTGCAAAGCAGACGGAAAATATACTGTTTTTGTTCTTTCCAACGGAAGCAATATCATGTCAAGCAGAAATCTGGGAGAATACACGACTATTCTGGACAACAGCCATTTTTTCAGAATACATCATTCCTATATCATCAATCTCCGTCATATCGTTAAAATTTCAAAAAAAGACGGCTATTTCTGTGAACTTTCCAATGGTATAATTTTATCGGTTGCGAAAAGACGACAAGATGATTTTAATAAATTTATAAAACTTAAAGAATAAAAACGGCTTCCTGTTTTAAGGTAATTCGAACTAATACAAACTGAATCAGAGCTATGAAAACAAAATTATTAATTGCTGAGCAAAACCCCGCTGCTATTGAGTGGATTCAACACGAGTTGAAGACCGGTATTATCAATTGTATCGTCGAAATTGTTTCCTCAAAAAAGGCGTATGAAGCGGCACTTCATCATTTCAAACCAGACCTTATTCTTTCGAATGATACGTTCCCATCCTTCGACGGAATGGCACTTTTTAGAATGAAGCAAAAACTGACACCGCAAACCCCTTTTATTTTTGTGGTACCAGCCATTACGGTAGAAAAAGCCATAGTGCTTATACAAACCGGAGTAAACGACATCGTATTCAAAACAGACCTGAATAGTTTAACTTCAAAAGTAAACAGTGCGCTAAAAAAAAGCAGGAAGACCCGCGAAACTTACCAAACGGAAGCAGAAAGAACCGTAATGCCGCGCTACAGTATAACGGAAAGCAAAACAACAAAAGAAAAATCTGATCCTATCCCTGCTTTGCAGGAATCCTTACAGGATCTGGGCAAAATTCTGGATTTTTCAATGGACCTGATCTGTTCCTGTGATGAAAACGGAAAGTTTATTTGGGTGAATAAAGCCTCGGAGCGTATTTTAGGCTACCGGCCCGAAGAATTAATCGGCAAACCATATATCGATCTCCTGTTTCCTGAAGATGCTGAAACTACCGTACATACCGATTTCGATAGCAGCAACGGGGGCCAGTTGCCTATATTTGAAAACAGGTTCAGACACAACAACGGCAGTACGGTTTATTTGCAATGGTCTGCCGTATGGGATGATGTAAAAAAAATGAGCTACTATACAGGCAGAGATATTACCGCGAAAAAAAACGTCGAAAAAGCTTTTGAAATCGAAAGGCGGCGGTTCTCTAATCTGTTTTCTCACGCACCTTCCTCAATGGCCATTTTAAAAGGTCCCAACCATGTGTTTGAATTGGCAAATGAACTTTATTTACAATTAATCGATACAAAAGATATTATAGGCAAAACCGTAAAAGAAGTATTGCCTGAACTTGAAACCCAGGGAATTTTTGAAATATTAGATACGGTCTATAAAACAGGGGAAACCTTTTCAGCTAATGAGATGCTCATCGAATTTAATCGGTCCGGTAACGAAAAACCGGAAGATTCCTATTTAAATTTCATTTGCCAGGCCCATAGGGACACCGATAACAATATTGATGGTATTCTTGTCTTTGCCAATGATGTAACAGAGCAGGTACTATCCCGTAAAAAAATCGAAGAACGGGAAAAAATGTATAAGGAGCTCATCTACAAATTACCCGTTGCAACCTATTCCTGCGATCACAAAGGACGAATCGTAATTTATAATAAGGCTGCAGTGGCTTTATGGGGAAGAAAACCGGAAATAGGCAAAGATTTATGGTACGATTCCTGGAAGAGTAACGCTGCTAAAAATAACCCTGAACCGCTAAGTATGTGTTCGCTTTCCACAGCACTGACAGAAGAGGATTCAAACCCCAGCAAGCAGATCGTTATCGAACGTCCCAACGGAGATAAACGCTATGTACTGCCTTACCCGGTTCCTTTCCGTGATGCTGAAGGCCGGATCACAGGAGCGGTTATTGTCCTTGCCGATATTACAGATATGAAACTGGCACAAAAAGAGCTAAAAAAAAGCGAAAAAAAATACAGGTATCTCTTTGATAACAATCCGATGCCCATGTGGGTGATCGATCTGGTCACTTTTAAATTTCTCGATGTCAACAAAATGGCCATTCTGCAATATGGATACAGCCGAGACGAATTCCTTTCTATGACTGCTTTAGACATAAGACCCAGTAAGGAGAGAAATCATTTCATCAAATCCAGCGATCCTTCAGAAATTAAAAGATCCAATTACAACAGGGGAAAATGGAATCACCTCAGAAAGGACGGATCTGTTTTTCCGGTGGAGATTATAGCGCATGATATCATGTATGAAGGATCCCGGGCAAGGCTAATTCTTTCGAATGATATCTCCGATCAGACCAAAGCCGGAATCAATCTGGAAAAAAGAAATAAGGAACTCCTCAAAACCAATTCAGAGCTGGATAAATTTGTGTACAGCGTTTCCCATGATTTACGTTCTCCCCTAACCTCTATCCTTGGTCTGCTTTCTTTTATTGAAACAGAAAGCCGGGAGCCTGATACCGTTATACATGCTGAAATGATACACTCCAGCATCAATCGTCTGGATGACTTTATTAAAAACATTTTAAGTTACTCGCGAAACAAACGTACCGGAGTTGAAGTCGAAAAAATTTCGATTAAGGAGACGCTGTCTGAGGTAGTCAATTCGCTTCAAAGTACGAGAGATGCAAAGGGAATTCATTATGAAATTGCAGTTCAGGAACAGCAGCCGTTTTATACAGACCGGCTGCGTTTTAATACCATTCTGGAAAACCTTATCTCCAATGCCATCAAATACCAGAAGAAAGAAGAATCCGGGAGATCTGTAAAAATAGCCGGACATTCAGACCCGGAAAACCTTCATTTAACCATAACCGATAACGGGATCGGAATTGCTCCGGCCTATCATCAAAAAATATATGACATGTTTTTTCGGCTTTCAGGCAAAAAAGAGGGCTCGGGTATCGGCTTGTATATCGTAAAGGATGCCATAGAAATATTGCAGGGTTCTATAGCCATACAATCGGAAGAAGGCATTGGAACCACATTTATTATCACACTAAAAAATTTGAAACCATGATAGAAGCATTAACACCAAAATTTGATACCGTAATGATTATTGATGATAACGTCATAGATCTTTACATTGCATCCCGTATGATCACTCAGAATAATTTTGGCAAAAAAGTGTTGCTTTATTCAGAAGCGGAAGAGGCCATGAAATATCTTCAGGACAATCAGGACAATATCTCTGAATTACCTCAGGTACTGTTTGTGGATATCTACATGCCTTTAATGTCCGGATTTGAATTTCTGGAGGCCTACGAGAAACTATCCGCTGCTGTAAAAAAGCATTGTAAGGCCTATATTATATCATCAACAATAGACAATGAAGACATAGCCCGATCTAACAGTAATAAGAATGTAATTTCTTTTCACGTTAAACCCATAACCAAAGAATTTCTGGACCGTATTGTCTAGCAACGCTTATTCTTTTAAAATTTACTCCCCCGATCACTTTAAATTCAATTTAAAGTTTAGATTTTTTGTGCCATCACCTCAGTAAATCAGGCGCAATTTCCAGCAGGACCGTTAAAAATTTTTTAAATCTGTTTTTGTTTTTTCTGCCTATTAGTCAAAAAGCACACAAAAAGACACTCTATTCCTATCGCATTCCCTTTCTGTGGCTACATCAGGCTAAACGACTCCATACTATGACGTAAAGCTGTGCTGTAAAAGCATTTCAAAATCAACCACTTGCCCTATTTGCAGTACAGTTACGGGCATACCGGGCAACTTCTTTAACAATCTGTCCATTTTTGGTAAACAGTTATTCCCTATTAAAGTCAGTTATTACTTCTCCCTTTTAACTTAAAGGCTATTCCGCTTAATTTGCCTTAGTATTCAACCGGAAATCCTCCTGTAATTTTTACCAATTCTATTATCACTTTACGTAACTGTAATCCAAAATAATGAAAAAACTCGCCTACTGTTTCCTTTTTCTTATGCCCCTGCTGGCTTTTTCAGCAAATCCCCCTCCGCCCGGTTTGCCGGATGAACCTGTAGTGGTGCCTATTGATTCCATGCTCTTCCTATTAGCAACGGCAGGTGTTGTATTGGGAGGTTATAGTAGTATCAAAAGGAAATAGAGTTACCCTTTAAATGGAAACGGTCTCACCTGTCTAATAATTAAACCAAAAGCAATATGAAAAAAACTTTACTCTTATTAACTGTTTTTATTTCTTGTCAGAGCTTTTCCCAAATAGCAATAGGGGCCAATACACCCGTGTACGTAAAAGCTCAGGTATTGTATGTGGGTCAGAATATAAATTTAGCTGCCAATTCAAATCTTTACTTAAGAAACAATTCCCAATTGGTACAGGGTACAACAGGCCTTTCGGCCAATACCGGAACAGGAAATATGTCTGTCTATCAGGAGGGAACTTCTGATCATTTTGATTATAACTATTGGTGTTCTCCCGTAGGAAATACGGCAGCCTCCGCCATCAATAATAATTTTGGAATTACGCAGCTGTATCAGCCTGTAACTTCAACCACATCATCCGGTGCTGTCTTGTTGCCTGTTGGCAGTTACAATGGCCTGGCCAGTCCACTGACCATAGCCACACATTGGATTTACAAACTGACCATTGCCAATAACTATTCGCAGTGGATACCTGTGGGAAGTACCACTGCACTTGCACCTGGGGAAGGTTTTACGATGAAGGGAACCAGCGGGTCTGACCAAATAGATCCTGAGGGAACCGGAATCGTAAACAACCCGGGCACGGGCCGTCAGAGATATGATTTCAGAGGAAAGCCAAACGACGGAGATATTATAGTGGCTGTCGGGGCTAACAATGCGGCAACACTTACAGGAAATCCCTACCCGTCTGCCTTACATCTCAATGCTTTTCTTTTAGATCCCGCCAATACTGCCGCAACGGGTGTGGCCTATTTCTGGCAGCAGGATAAAAATGTAAACTCTCATTATCTGTCTGCTTACAAAGGCGGTTATGCTGCGTACTCACCTGTCAGCATAGAGTCCAACGGTATCTACACAGCTGCAGCATTCAGATCGTACAACAGCAACGGAACGGTAAACAATAATCCACCAACGGGAACAAGTCCTGTTGTATCCCGAAAATACCTTCCAATCGGTCAGGGATTTCTAATCAATGGCACTACAAACGGAACCGTCACATTTAGAAATGCACACCGGGTTTTTTATAAGGAAGACAATAGCGTGTCACAATTCGAAAAACCGGCCAGAAATACAAGCGCTATTAAAAACGGCCCACCCGTTCCCCCTCCTCCCATTCCTTATTTTAAGCTGAATACCATCATCAATAAAGAATTTACCAGACAGCTTGCCTTAGCCTTAGTTTCCGGAGCAACTGACGGCGTTGACAGGGGCATTGATGCCAAAAATATGGATGAAGATCTTCCTAATGACGTAGCTTTCTGGATTGAAAACGGAAATTATGTGATTGAGGGCGTTGCTTTCGATTTATCTAAAAAAATTCCGCTGTCGGTAAAAGCCGCCGCCAGTACCACCTTTCAGTTTTATATTCCTGAAATGGTAGATTTTGATTTTTCGCAGGCCGTTTATCTTTACGATTCACTGGATAATTCTTATCATGATATTACAAAGGGTACCTACGAAGTTACCGTTGCTCCCGGAACCTATACCGACCGTTTTAAAATAAGCTTTACCAATCAGACACTGGGCACAAAGGAAGATAGTAAAACTAATTTTTTTATTACTCAGGACAATGCCGGTAAAGTTTTAAAAGCGATGAATCCCGATAATCAAATCATGAAATCATTTGTGCTTTATGATATCCTTGGAAGGGCTGTGCTTTCTAAAGAGCCTTTAGAAGCCGAACCAAACTATATTTTTTCGACTTCGGGAATAAGTTCCGGTGTTTATATCGCCACCTTCCTGACCGCAGAGAATGTAAAAATTACCCAAAAAGTAATCATCTCGAATTCCGGCAGATAATACCCATTTCATCAGGATCAAAAAGCCCCCTTTTATTTAATCCATTTTCAATTCATAACTAAATTATGGTAATAACCTTTACTCGTCAGAATACTAAAATTCTCCTATTACTGTTTTTCTTTTTCCTGACCCTTTCGGGCAATGCACAAGTTGGTATTGGTACTGTTACGCCCAATGCAAGTTCGGTTTTAGATATATCTTCTACCACGCAGGGTATGCTTGCTCCTCGTATGACAACCGCTCAGAGGATCGCTATCCCTGCACCCGCTGACGGATTACTGGTTTACGATACCAATTTAAAATCATTTTATTATTACAGTACTACCGTCTGGGCCGCTCTTAATAGCAGTCAAACGTCAAGATTAAATTTTAAACGTATCAAATCAACAGATAATTTAGCCGTCGTGCTCGCAACAGAACTGGCTGCCGGTGGCGGTGCGAAATATGTACTGACTTCCAATACCTTATATGAAATAAATGGTATGGTGACTTTTAATTTTCCGATAGACCTCAATAATGCTTATATACAAGGTCTGGACGCCAACGAAGATATTATGTATAGAACATCCGGAATTCTGTTCGACGGGACCACTGGCGGCAGCATTAGGAGCGTTACCATTTTAGCCCCGGGTGCAACTGTTTTTAATTTAAATGCGGCTTTAGCAACGGCAACTTTTTTACTTCGGGATACTATAATTGCCAATGCTGCCAGTATTGGAACGGTATCCGGTTATGGATTGGTTTTCCTGAGTATTGTCAATTTTTCAGGAAATACAAATGGTATTACCTACAATAATATAGGTCAGTTACTATTAAGCAATCAGGCGTGGTTTGTCAATAATGCCGGAACCTACGAAAAATTTACAGGCAACTTTACGCTGATCGAAAAACAAGGAGGTTTCTCTAATGTGGGTCCGGGAGCGTATGGTCTGGATGTTGCTACGGCCGGTCTGGCCATTAGTGGTGATGCTGTTTTAGAATCTGTAGTTTTTACAGGCACTACACCGGCTAATTATGTTAAGCCTTATGCAGCTGCAGCTACGTATACCGGCTACAATTTTAGTAATGCCTGGACCGTCAGGGCTGCCGGGATTCCGAATGAAGCCGATACCAATGCAACAGGAGATTTTTCTATGGATGCCGAAACCGGAGGTGCTATACCCCTTAACTTAAGCACTTCTACTCCCAGCGCCAATTTACGAATCTATTCAGCGTCAATTCCTACGGTATCGGGCAATTTATTTCGATTTTCAACAGATGCTACTTACAACAGGCTAAAATATGTGGGTAAAAAGAAAAGGATCTTTCAGGTATCCGGAGCGGTCAATTTTCAGGTTCCGTCAGCAGGTACCTATATTGTACACCTGTACAAAAATGGCGTGGCAATGCCGCAATTTAAATTTTACGGCCGCGGAAATGCTGCCAGTGATATTGTAACCCTTCCTATTAATGCCTCTATTGAATTAAATACCGGCGATTATATTGATTTTTACCTGCAGCGTTACAGCGGCAACGACGGGGCCGATGTTCTGGTTTCGAATATGACTATAATTATAAAATAATGTAGGTACTGAAAAAACGAATGTTACTGGCAGTTAAGCAGTAAGACCTTAAATGAAAAAGATACTGCACAAAAAAGCTCCGGGGGAAAATCCGGAGCCTTTTATCAATACAAATATACTTTACGCACTAAAATAAACTATTAGAGATTAATTCCTTAAATGATATCCTGCAAATACAGATCAATAAAGCCTTGCAAAGCCCTGGATGTCGTTTTGTCTTTTCTATATACTAACAAAGTAGTCATTGTTCCTAATTGTTTGTTCAAAGGATAAGTGCAAATTTTTCTTCCCTCATAATATTTAGATATCACCTCTTCCGGTAATAGACTAATCCCTAAACCTGCTTCAACAAAGTTTATAATTCCTTCAATAGAGTTGAGCTCAATACTTTTGTAATTATGAATCCCTTTATGGCTAAACCAAGATTCTAAGCGCTCTCTAAAAATACAGCCATTATCAAATACTATAGATTTTAATGCTTCTTTTGTCACTAAATTATTTAAAGATGATTCCTTTGAAGAGGCTAAAATTACAAGTTGTTCTTCTTTTATCTTTATTTTTTCCAGTCCGTTTACATTTAAAGGAGCCGAAACAAAAGCAGCATCAAGTTTATAATTTAAAACATCTGAAATAAGCATATCCCTGTCATCAGATTTAAATTCTAATTCCACAGCAGGGTATTTCTCTCCAAAAGCCAATAATATTTCGGGCGCTTTTAATGCCATCGTAGTCTCCATACAGCCTATGACCAAATGCCCGTTAACTGTATCACTACTTTTAATTTCATTTTTAGCTTCTTCCACTAAATACTGAATTTGTTTAGCATATTTCATCAATAATTGTCCCTCATCCGTTAGCTCTACCTTACGGGAGGTACGGGAAAAAAGTTTTGTATCGAATTCTTCTTCAAGACTCTTTATCCTTGCTGTAACATTAGATTGAACCGTAAACATTCTATCTGCAGCTTTAGTAAAGCTGCCGCTCTCTGCAACTGCTTCAAATATTTTTAAATCATTTGTATTCATATTAATATCACTTTTTATGATTTATACAATCACAATTAATCGTTTTTAGTAATCAAATGTATGATTTATCTTTGACAATCAAAATAATTAAGATGAAAAAAACAATTACACAAACCATAGCAAGCTTATCGCTAACGCTATTCATTAGTAACAGTGCAATGGCACAATCGCAGCAAAATTTAATTTTAAAAAATCAAAACATGGACAATCATTCAATTCACTATCAAAACATTAAAGTAAATGGATTAAATATATTCTATAGAGAATCAGGAGATGCAACTAAACCAACCCTACTGCTATTACACGGATATCCAACATCGTCTCATATGTTTAGAAATTTAATTCCAATTCTAAGCAAAGACTATCACATCATAGCACCTGATTTGCCGGGATTTGGCTTTTCAGATTCTCCGGATCATAAGGAGTTTAATTACACATTTGAAAACTTAGCTACAACAATGCAAGCCTTCACTGATCAGCTAAAAATGAAACGTTTTGCCATTTATGTATTTGATTATGGAGCTCCTGTTGGATTTAGATTAGCGATGAACAATCCTGAAAAGATCACAGGAATTATTTCTCAGAATGGAAATGCTTACAAAGAAGGACTAAGTACTGAGTGGGATCCTATTCAAAGATATTGGAATGAATCTACTCCCGAAAACAGAATAGCCTTAAAGGATTTTGTTTCCAAGGAAGCAACATGGTTTCAATACCATCATGGGGTATCCGATCCATCCTTAATAGCACCTGAGGCTTATACACTTGATCAGAAATTTTTAGACAGAGAAGGAAATATTGAAATACAATTGGACCTGGTTAAAGACTACAGAACAAATGTAGCATTATATCCGAAATTTCATGAATACTTTAAAAAATACCAGCCAAAGACTTTATTAGTCTGGGGAAATAAGGATCCTTATTTCTTACCTCAGGGGGCAGAGGCTTACAAAAAAGATTTACCTAAGGCTAAACTTATATTCTACAATACAGGTCATTTTGCGTTAGAAACCCATGTAACAGAGATTGCAGCAGAGATTGTTGAATTTATGGCAACCTTATCTAAATAATTAGCAGCCTGAAACAGTATTAATTAGAAATCAAAATTTCTCAAAACAATATTTTTTCAGCCTTTTAATGAAACATCTAACTTAAATATAGTATATGAAAGCAGCAATATTAAATGAATTCGGGTCTTTTGAAAGTTTTAAAATTACAGAAATACCCACACCCCAACCAAAATCTAAAGAAGTTTTAGTAAAGGTTCTGGCCTCTTCCGTCAATCCTTTGGATTTTCAGGTCCGTCGCGGAGATTATAAAAATGAATTAACCCTGCCTGTTATTACAGGACACGATATCTCAGGTGTGATCGTGGAAATTGGCCCCGGGGTTGAAAATTTTAAAATAGGCGATGAAGTTTATTATTCCCCTGAAATTTTTAATGGACAAGGAAGCTATGCACAATATCACTGTGCTCCCGAATCTATTATCGGTCTAAAACCTAAAAACATAAGTCATTTAGAAGCTGCAACGCTTCCATTAGCTGCTGGTACTGCGTGGGAAATGCTTGTTACAAGAGCACAACTTAAAATTAACCAGACTATATTGATTCACGGAGGTGCAGGCGGAGTGGGAATACCCACTATTCAAATTGCTAAAGCTATCGGAGCAACCGTATTTACAACAGCGAGAAAAGTTCACCACCCGTTTCTTCTTGAGTTGGGGGCAGATTATGTCATTGATTACGAAAATGAAGACTACCTTCAGGCGATTAATCGATTAACGAACAATAAAGGAGTAGATGTAATCATTGATACTATCGGTGGTAACACTCTTTCTGATAGTGGAAAAATACTTAGTCAGTTAGGACAAGTAGTTACTTTGGTTGATATTGAGAAGCCACAAAACCTTGTTGCAGCCTGGGGGAAAAATGCAACCTATCATTTTGTTTTTACAAGACAAAGCAGAAATAAACTGGATGAACTGACTAAACTCGTAGAAAGTAAAAAACTAAAACCTGTTTTAACCAAAATTTTTCCTTTATCAGATATTGGTAAAGCTCATAAACTTTTGGAAACAAAAGCCGGTGATGAAAATTTCTACGGTAAAATTGCAATAGAAGTTGAACATTAAATGCTTTATTTCTAATGATAGTCATTAGGGCAATGCAATATCCTATTCGTGTCAGATGTAATTTTACACAGATCAACTCAAAAAAATCATTACTATCATTTTCTCTTTTCTAATAAAAAATGCCCTCAAAAAGTGTCTGATTTTTTGAGGGCATTTCAATAGAGGGCTAAATAGCTAAAACGTTTTAAATTATTATTTCACTACAGTAGCTTCCAACTCTATATTCAGTGTTTCATTCAAAGCAACTACCTGTAGCAGAGTAAGTGCCTGTTTCATTCCGTGTTTTGCTACGAAATCCTTGAATATGTCAAAGCAATTTTCGATAAACTCTTTTGAGGAAGTCGAGTAAATAGTCAGCCTAACGATATTTTTAGGGTCATAACCCGCCTCGCTGATTACTTTTTCAAGGTTCTGTATTGCCAGTCCAAGTTGGGTACGCATATCGGCATTACTGGATGTGCCATCGCTATGCACTGCTGCCTGACCAGAAACATATAAGGTACTCTGTACATTTTTTACCTCAACAGCCTGTACATAGCTGAGCTCGTCCTGCCATTTCCACGGACTGAATTCTCTTTTTTCCATTTGTTTTTCTTTTGTATTTTGCGCCGCAACAGGTGCAACAGTTAATAATGTAAGTACTAAAACTTTAGCAAATCTTTCCATAATCAGATGTTTTAAATTAATAAGACAAAGTTCATAAAAAGCCTAATTTATTAATCGTGACAAATCTCACAATTATCATGTAACAAACATTATTGTGCTGTAAGCCTGCTGAGTGTCTCCCGGGTTACACCAAGATAAGAGGCGATAAGGGTGTGGGAGACGCGCTGGAAAAGTACCGGATATCGATTCAGGAGCTTATCATAGCGCTCTTTGGCATTCGTGCTTATTAATTCCAGTATTCGCTGCTGAGAGCTAATGTGCCCCTTGTTGGCTTTCTCAAGAAAGAAGTAGGCCATTTTGTGAAACTCCCTGCATAAAGTATTATAACTGTCAAGAGTCATACAAAGCACCTGGGTATCTTCAAGTGCCTGTAGGGACATTGTTGCTGAACTTTGGTTAAAGAATGCATAATAATCCCCTTCCCACCAGTCTTCCATAGCAAAAGCTACGACATGATTCTTATCTGCGTCATCTACATAATTTAGCTTTAAAAGCCCTGAAATTACCCAGAATACATAGGTAACCTTTTCGCCTTTTCTAATAAGAAAATCACGTCTCTTAAAATTCATTACTGAAAAATGAGACTTTATATACTCAAACTCTTCATCGGTTAGTGTAATTATTTTTTCCAGATGAGCTCTAAATAATTTCTCCATAGTTTGTAGGTTTTTTTTGGGTGTAAGCTATTTTCATTTCTCATTTTAAACTATTTTTTTGACATTTGATTTTCAGAAATTTAACGCATATACCTATGCAAAACCACAGTTAACTTGTTAGGCAAGCAATACAAAACAACTCATTGTTTGTGATGAAATAAATTTTAATCTGTACAACTGATCTATGTCCTTACATTATTAGCTGATGGAGATAAATCTAATAGTTTTATTTAAAAAGAAAAATTTTATTTACTGCTGATTTAAATTCTCCATCTTTGAAATAATTTTGTTGAATTTGACACAACCCTTAAAACTTTTTTACCGCTTTTTAAATGATCTGCTATTTTAATTGTAAAATGTACGAGCTAATGTAACCTAAAAAAAAAATCATCGTCTTAAATAAGATAACCACCAAAACTATTAAAGATGAGAACAGTTTATTACATCGCATTGCTATTATTTTTTTCCGGAATTCCGACTTACGCTCAAAATAAAATTTTGATTGATTCAAAACCATCTTCAATTTTTATAGAGCAAAGTGACACTAAACAAATCCTCAATTTTGATTTTTTAATTTCAAATCAATCTACAGACACACTGACTTTACAACGTATTAAAGTTTTGGTTTTTGACAATCAAAATCATTTGATTCACACAAGATTTCTTGATAATAATGGCACTGCTCCCAGTATTTTATTAGTACCAACCCGCAACTGGAATGGGAAGGAAAGTCATTTGGTATTTAATCCTTTTTCCGAATTTGATAATTCATTTACTTTGGCAAAATTAGAATTCGAATGGATTTTTAGTGATCCGAAAGAGAATGAAACCGTTGTAAAAACCAGTGTTATACCTAAAAAATATCAACAAAAAACAACGTATAAATTACCCTTAAAAGGTCGTATCCTTGTATATGATGCGCATGATTATAACTCACATCACCGAAGATTCGACTATAATTTCGAGCCTGTCAGATTGCTGGATTTAAAATCAAATTTCATGCGTTATGCCTATGATTTTGTAATACTTGATTCCAATAACAATCAATTTAAAAACAAAGGAGAAAACAATTCTGATTATTTTGGTTTTGGAAATTCAGTTTATGCAGCTGCTGATGGAAAAATACTCTATGCGACAGGCGATCACAAAGACGATAAAAATTTTGACATCCCCAAGCTTAAAGAAAATCCTTTGGAACTATATGGAAATTGTATTGCAATGGAGCATAAAGATGGTTCAGTAAGTATTTATGGTCATTTAAAAGAAAACAGTTTAAAGTATAAAAAGGGAGATTGGGTAAAATCCGGACAGGAAATTGCACAGATTGGTGTTTCGGGCAGCTCCTTTTTTCCACACCTTCATTTTGAGATTAGAACTGATATAACTAATGCTGCTGAAGGTCTTCCCTCCTATTTTTCGAATATTAATCTGCTAATTGGAAAAACAGCCCAAAAAGTAAAATCCGGCCTGGCTGAAACTGGAAATATTATTGAAACCAAATAATATCCGACAGTAGATTAGGCAAAGAAATGTGGCAAAAATTAAAATTTTGAGTTTTGTGGGCAAATCGCGGCACATGGTTTTTTACAATATTCAGTATTGTTAATTGTCCTGAGTTATATTCTTTTCAGAAACAAAAAATATATTTTTTATCGGATTGATTAAAGCTTTTGACCAGTGGAGCATGAATACTTTTTTAAGAATCAGAATAAAGCCCGTAAAGGAATTTGGTTTTTGTATAAAGAGGTTTGCCCCATTATTAAAAGTATCTTCAATATCTTTAGGGTGGTTGGAAGTGGAGAGCATAACTGCGGGAATTTCTTTAAGTTCTTCATCGCTTTTTATCTCTGCCAGTGCCTCCTTACCTCCTTTGATTGGCATATTAATATCGATAAAAATCATATCAGGTTTCGGTTCCCCACCTTTCAGGGTGTCAACCAATTCCTTCCCGTTTTCTACCGTAATTACTTCAGAAGGAACTTTTGTTGCATTAAGGGCTTCCATGAATAATTCCTGATCATCTTTATCATCCTCAGCCAAAATTATTTTTACCGGCTCTTTCTCTTTTATGTCTTTAGAAGTTTCGAATGAATTTTCAGAACTTATCATGTTGAAGTGATTTAATTTTTTTCAAAAGTACTATATAAATACTTAATAAGGTTTTTACAAATCAATAATCTTAAAATCAATAACAAAATTTAGCATTTAACGCACGCCGGCCTATAGCGGTAAAAATTTTATAAGCTGTTATTTAAAACTATTACACTTTAATTAAGCGTGCTTTTATTCCGTTTTTATTCAAAATTCTTATAAAGGATTCGGGACCATAATAAAATCTGCCCTAAATTAGGAATGTTACGACTCTAAAAACATTTATCTAATTTTAAATAGTATAACAAACCCATATTAGTTCTTTTCCAATGGGTAAATACCCCTAAAATAATCGGGTGTTTTTACCCGTTACTACTCTCCTTTTTATTTTTAAATTTACTTTTTATTTTATTATCCAAAATAAAGCACTGATTGTTAAACTGTTGACCCGAAAACTTTTAAGACAGTTCTCTGATAATAAAATCTGATCAACTACTATCCAAACATGGGTAAGACGGAAAATTTTATTCTCTAAGAAAACAGGAGCCGCTTTTTTCATGATGTTCAGGTTGGAAGTGCATACTTTTCTCGCCATACACTAAACATCTCCAGTAGATTAACAACCAAAAACAACCATAATCCAATGACAAATCCTGAAAAAATCTATTACATCAACGTCGGACAGGGCGGAACATTTAAAAAATCCGGAGACTACGACAGTGATCCCTCCGATATCGACAACCTGTTCAAACACCTGGAGGATAACGACATCGAAAGATTGCTCGTATACTTTCACGGCGGACTTGTGAATGAAACCAGCGGAATGGGATCGGCAGAAGTGATGCGTGCCAACTTCGCAGATGCTCCTTCCAAAACACATGCTGTTACGTTCGTCTGGGAAACAGGACTCTGGGAAACCATAGTAGAAAACCTAAGCTTAAAGAGTACAGAAAGCCAATTCCGGAAAGTACTGAATTTTGTCATTAAACTTGTCGGCAAAAAGCTGGGTGTTGACTCCCGGGGTGGCGGCGAAATGCTGGACAATGCAACTATAGAAACAGAAAAACTAAAAGAATATCCGTTTGCCGAACTGAACGATCAACTCAAAAATAGTGCAGACAGAGGCAGCAGAGGCGGAAGTATTCTATTTGATGAAGAAGATGAAACAGGCTTTTTTGCCGATCTTAAAAAGGATAGCGACAGGATGATCCGCGCAGAAAGTGAAATGGTGGAAGAAGAAATTGAAGTAGCAGAAACTGATCCTGATGGGGACGATTCAAAAGGATTATTACTTACGCTGGGTACGCTTGTAGCCAAAATTGCGTTTGCTGTGCTTAAGCGTTACGCAAAGGAAACCCATCATGATTTCTACCCTACCGTTGTAGAAGAAACTTTCAGGAAACTTTATATAGACCGCATCGGCAAATGGGGCTGGTCTGAAATGAAAGAAAAAGCCGAACAAATGTTTGCCGATAACGAAGGACTATCTGGTGCCGATTTACATGCCGGAACCTATTTCCTTAAGCTTCTGGAAAGACATTACGAAAAAAGACAAACCGCCGGTAAAAAATTCACGATTGAACTTGTAGGCCATAGTGCAGGCTCTATCGCAATCTGCAATATGCTGGCCGCAACATCCGAAAACTTCAGGCAGCTAAAATACAACAATGTCGTTTTTCTCGCACCTGCCTGCAGGACCGACCTGTTTATTGAAAAAGGGATCCCTGCAAAAGAAAACGGGGTCTTTAAAAAATTCAAGATGTTTACCATGGAAGAACAGTATGAGAAAAAAGATTTCTGTGTCAAATACCTCTACACCTACTCCCTGCTCTATCTTGTATCGGGCTTGTTTGAAGACGAAACAGATGCAAAAATAATGGGGCTTCATGAGCAGTTCAAAGCGGAGGGGCGCTACGCTAAATTTGACGAACTGAAAGTAATAAACAGCTTTATTACAAACAACAAACTGGCACTGTCAAAGGATATTGCAAATGCAGATAACAGCATGTGGACCGATTCTTTGCGACACGGCGATTTTGACAACAACAGTGCCACGTTAAAATCAATCCTTTCCACTATAAATATCATTTAATTATGAATTATGCTATTGTTATAGGAATCGACCATTACGAGAAGAAACCGCTGTCGGGTGCCGTAGCAGATGCCAAAGCTTTTGCCAATTGGCTGGAAACAAAAGGCGGTGTACAAAAGGAAAACCTCAAACTGTTTGTATCAAACAGCGAAGACATGCTCGTGAGCGGTCCCGAAATTGACATAGCCATCGATAGGATCAACCGTGCTGCCAGAAACAACAACGAAACAAACAGGCTGTATTTTTATTTCTCCGGACATGGCATAGGCGTCACTTTCGACAATACAGCCCTTTGCCTCCGCCTTTGGCCGGCCCTGATCAACCATTGCATTTCCGGTCTGGATTACCGCACCTGGTTTACCAATGCAGGGGCGTTTGACGAGGTACTGATTTTCTTCGATTGCTGCCGTGAACACGACACCCTGATTAAAGGCAATTCGCCTGCCGGTTCGTGGAACCTTCCAATTGGGAACAGAAATCCCAGAGTACTCATTTGTAACTCTACTGCCTATGGCAAATTGAGCTATGAGGTGCTAATGGATCCCGTAAGTGAAAGCGATCCGGATCGTGGGGCAGAAACCCATGCACTGCCTAAAGAATCAGAGTCTGACAAAAAAAGGGGTGCCTTTACGACTTTTCTTATTGACAGCCTGAATGGTGATGCAGACAGTGACGGCACCGGGCAAATTACCGCACTGGCCCTTAAAGATCATATCCGTAACAATTTTAAAAGCCATGCCGAAAAATTCAAAAAAACACAGGATGCTTCTGCCGATACACTAAACGGCGGAGATCAGATTCTGATCTGTACCGTCCCTGTGATATTGCCTGAATATAATTGTATAATCACCTTTGAGCGCAATTCAAATGTCACGCTTTACGGCCCGAATTTCGAAAGTGTCTGGCAAGGCGACGTGGTAGTCGGACAGATTTTGAAACTACCGGAACTGGCCAAAGGTTTTCATCAGTTAAAGGACAATCTGGATACAACGGTACTGCCTAAAACATTTATCAATTATTCCCCAAAAACAATCAGTTATGAACGATTCTGATACTAAATATACCATTCATATTTCTTTCAGACAGTTCTTGGAGGGATTGCAGCTCGTACTCGTCGACGGCAGCCTGAACAACATTGTGGAGGAAGAAACACAGAGCCTTGAACTTTCATTGTCCAAAGGAATTTACCAGCTAAAAGCTTCTTTCATAGACTACTTCGAAGAATACTTCCTCACTGTCAGTCAAAATGAGTCTTTCGTCCTGGATTACCATTACCCGATGACTTCACCCAGTATGGAATTTGCTACCACACACGAATATTTTTCAGTTCCTGCCGAAATAGGGAGCAGAAAATGTACATCAGGCGATCAGAATAAGATCCCAAATTTCTTTTTTTTTGCAGCCGCTTTTGACAAAGATGCCCCGTATAAGGAGGAAATAATTACCGATCTTGTTGAAAATTTTTCCCTGTTCGATCCAAAAGGAAAACTAAATATCCGTTTCGACTACGACAATTCGTTTGTAGATCCGGAAGCTGCCGTTGTTATTTTTTCTGCCCGGCTCAGAAAGGGCCTGTATTTTCTTAAGTATAGAAAAAAAGGAAAACGCAGGATTTTTCCCTTTTACATTTATAACGGGTATCAAACCCAGTTTTTATTGCGTTACAAGCAGGCACCCGATTTTTATAACAGTTTTTTCTACTATGACAACAAATTTGGATTTAACAGGCAGGACAACCAATACCTGCTGCTCGACAAAATTCAATATGCTTACAAAGATTACAATAACTATAAACTGCTCACCGCTTCAGACCGCACTGCCATAAAAGAACATCCCTATCTGGTTGCACTGGTACACATCCTTCATTTGGTTACGGAAAATGAACAGGATAACATCGAATTTAGGGATACCCCAATACTGGAACTGCCCGACATTGCAATGCTCAAAGCCTTAAAAGACAGTGAGCAGCAAATCAATTCAGAAGAACTACCCATCGTCTCGGCTATTATGGCCAAGTGTATGATAACGGTGGGCAAAAAGATGGAATTCAAGCCCGGTTCCATCATGGATCGCGTCGTAGACAGCCTGAGTTATGATATCTTCTGGAACAATTTCTCAGAAGTAGAAGACCTCTCGCGTATGGCAGACTTGTATAAGAACCTCTTGCAAAAATCAAAATATTATGGTTCAAACCTAAAAGACAATGCTATCGCTAAAGTTAGAAAACTAATTGTCAATTCAGTCCGCACCACACCCGAAACGTTCAAGGAAGAACGCCTCAATATATTTTTAGGAAATAACCTCACAGACACACCCGAAGATACTACCCGATTTACAGATGCCATAAACAGTGTCGGCAACGTATCAGAGATCGCCAGTAAATTTAATCTCCCGCCTACCACTGTCCTTCGCAACTACGAAAAATACGATGAAATGTACAAAAAAATGAATCTCAAATAATAAAAGAAGAGAAATCATATAGCGCAACAGGTAGTCGTTTTTCATTTGAAAACGAATAAAGCCTGCTTGTTTTTTAGGTGTCAATTTAAAACCGATAATTAAAAAAGGCTCCGGAAAAATCCGGAGCCTTTTATTTTTTGGTTAATTTACAACTGCCCATTAACTTCACACTTCACTGAAGCTTTAAATTTAGCAATCCTGAAAACAGAATATTTTAAACCTTTTTATAAAGATAGTAAGTAAAGATTACCAACATATAGGAAGAATAAATTATATACATCCACTAAAAAAGAGTATCGCCCTAAGTCATAATTTTTATCTTTAATGATGATTGCTCCATTATCCTTTTTAGTATAATAATTTAGCTTGTAAAAACAAACAGGACAAATAATAACAAGTTTTAAAATGTTATAATAATCGATTTTGGTAACCCAAAAGAAAATATTTAGCAGGGTTAAAAAATTGTTTGTTTGCACCAATGATTGCATCGTATACTATATATCCACAAAATTAAACGTAACTTGTCAGCAAATAAAAAAACACAACACAAAAAGCAGCAAAATATTTTTTTCAGCTAAAACAAATGTTACAAGAATATTTACAAAGCAGTTAAACCAAACTCTGTTTATGCCATAATTCAAAATATTTGCCTTTTAGATTCAAGAGCGCAGCATGATTGCCTTGTTCTGCAATGCCTCCGTTTCCATCACTAATATCGTATCAGCATTAGCAATGGTACTTAAGCGGTGTGCAATAACAATTACGGTCTTACCCTTATTTCTTAAGTCTTAGTGTGTAATTTTACCATTTACAAGTACCTGTAAAGGCACCTTATCCATAGTACTTCGCACGATACCACGACTCTGACTGCTTACTTCTACTTTTATAATCGGCAATGAAAATAAGAATGCAATAACTGCCAAGACCAAAACGAGGTATAACGAAATACCTTTACTACTATTTCTGGGGATTAGGTTTTCAATAGTATGTACGGGATCTTCACTAATGTTCATTTGGCTTATATACTTTTTCAAAACCATTTGGCTTTTGGTGATATAAAAAGACACAAAAAATCAAAAAAGCCAAACCTGTTAAAACAGAACCTTCAAAGCCAAAATATCCGCCACTTAAGAAAAACGGTTCCAGTGGTTTGTATTTGAAAACGCTTTCTATTTTTATACCACTAATATTACTTCCTAACAAACAGCCAATAGCAAAATTCCAAAAAGCATGTATAAAGCTTACCACTAAAATTGAATTGGTTTTTAAATAGATCAAACTAAAGAGAACACCTGCTATGATAAGATTAACAATACCAATTACATTGATATTCGAATTAAATATATGGAAAACACTAAAAAGAAGAGAAACTAATAGTACATCTTTTAGGGAAGGATTTTTAATTAGCATTGTATAAGGAATAAATCGGAATAAAATCTCTTCCAGCAATGCCGAAAGAAATAGTAAAATAAAATAAACCAAGATTTCAATATCCCAGGTACCGGTATCATCTACCTCAATTAATTGGAATCCAATAAGAGAGAAATATACAATAAAGGGCATCAGACCGGTAATCACAATGAGGCTAACAGACCATTCTTTATCGAGAAAAGCAGTTTTAAAACTATCGTACATTTTTTTGTTCTTAAATAAATATAGTATGTAGATTAATTGGGGACAAAATGCTGCGATCCATATTTTATAGCTGAATGTCGTTGTCTTTAAATCGGTAAAACCAATAAAAAACAAAGGGCAGAGATATAAAGGAAACGATCAAAAAGGTCCTGATATAAAAGTGTACTGTTTTTTTCATTGTATGGGTAAAAATTTAAGAAAAATAGACCTTCGCTATATAAACAATACCATTATAAATTATATGTGTTGCTGCAGTGATCAGGATTGCATTTTTTTTATTCCTGCCTGCTAGGTATAAATAGGCAAACATTAAACCACCAACAAAAGCATATAGAAAATAGAAAATATTATAAAGATGCATGGAGGCAAAAATAAAGGCAGACAGAAGACAGCAGTATTGTAATGCCATTTTTTTGCGTTTGCAAAATTCAATTATTGCGTATTGAAATAGCAAAGTTTCAAGGATAGGACCAACAATAACAAATAAAATGAGTTTCTCTTTATTAGAGTAATTTTCATTAAAACCTTCGTCTGAAGACCTTGAAAAAAGTGTTGCAATTACTTCAAAAATATAACTACTTAGAAAATTTAAAAGGATTATTATTAGCATAAGCTGCCATTGCTGAAAACTTTGTACCGTTTTTTTTATTTTTAATACCATTGTGTGACTTTGTTAAAGAGTCTGTTTTAAACAGCCTCTTTTGTTTTATTAAAACTATTTTCCTGAATTATCAGTTTTACCATCGCTGCTGAACCTATGGTTCGATTAAAATTTTATGATTAAAATTTAAGAAAAATAAGTCTTTCCTATAAAACCAATACCATTATAAATAATGTGAGTTACCAAGGGTAAAAGGATGGCATTTTTTTCATTCTTGCCCGCCAGGTATAAACAAGCGAACAGTAAACCAGTAACAAAAGCATATAAAAAATAAAAAACATTATAGAGATGCATGGAGGCAAAAATAAAGGCAGACACAAAACAGCTGTATTTTAAGGCCATTTTTTGATCTTTGCAAATTTCAATTACCACATATTGAAAAAGCAGCGTTTCAATGACTGGTCCAATAATAATAAATAAAACTATTTTTTCTGTTATAGAGTAATTGTCGATGAACCCTTTATTTAAGGAAATTGAAAAGTGTTTTGCAACAATTGAAAAAATATAATTATTTAGAAAATTTAAAAGGAGTACTATTACTACAAGCTGCCATTGCTCAAAACCTAGGACACTTTTTTTTATTTTTACCCTCATATGTTTGTTGAGTTTATTAAAGAGGCTGTTGTACAACAGCCTCTTTTGTTATAAAACTTCTTTCTTTAGTTACTAATTTTTACCATCGTTGATAAACCTGTGGTTCAATATGTTCTAAGGAATGATTTAATTTACCAGCTACATAACCTATTCCATAAGCCACATCTTCCCAAAAGCCACTACCACCCTCTATTGCTACTAATTCATTCAGGGTTAACTCATTTACATTTAATTCATTTAAATTTTTCATCTTTCTGTCTTTTTAATTATCTATTACCGGCATTCCAGCCTTCTCTAGCCCCTTTTTTTATCTCTTCCCAATGATCTACAACCTCCTCCACAAACCATTTCAACCAACCATCACCGCCTTCAATGGAAAGAACTTCCTGAGCATTCAGCTCCACTAAACCTAAATTTTCTAAATTTTTCATACATTCGCAATTATTAAATTATTGCAGTCTTACTCCTGTCGTCGAAAACATTTAATAGGGTAAGGCTGCTTTTTTATGGTTGGTTGGTTCTGAACCGGGCTACTTAACCAACACCTCAAAAAATAGCCCTTGTTTTTGCTTGCAAGCGATTTATTTAAAAAATTATTCCTTTGCAATTGGCCTTCTTAACAAAGTACTACATCATTAAATACTATTTCAATTGATCGCAATTAACGCAACAAGGAAAAGCTAAAGAAAAACAAAGCTGTATCATAGTAATCGCTTTTTTTGTGATCTTGTTCTGACAAATGTATACTGTCACTTTCGGATGTACAAACTATGTATGTATCAATTCAGGAATTGGTAGTTTCAATTTAGGAATTGACCCACTATACGAATCAGATATTTTTCAAACTACAGAAGTACTTGTCATTTCTAAAAAGACATTCAATCGTTTTAAACCATTTAAATGTAAGAATATTACGTATGTTTGCAGTTCAGAATAAAATAAGTGATCGTATATGCGCCAGAATAAAATTTTGTTTGTCCTTAGTCTTTTCCTTTTCTACTCTATTGCCCACTCCCAAAAGCTATTAAAAGTACCTGATTCTTTAAAAAACTATACATATGATACTTTTAGAGCTAAAGTTTATAGCTCATATGACGATAATGTTACCAGGAGCTCAATTTATGGGAAGTTCAATTTATTAAAAGCAAAAAGTGAGCATAATACAAGAGAGACTATTTACGGGTACGATTTATTGGCTGAAATTTTTGATGATTTTAATCAATCTATTAAGTATTCGGATAGCGCCATCACTTTAGCCCGGCAAAAATATCCAAAAGCACTTCCCTATCTCTATTTCACAAGAGGTTACGTATTTTACAATAAAAAAAGGCTCAAAGAATCTTTAAATTGTTTTTTGACGGCCCTTAAGGATACTACAAATCTTTCTGATCAGCGGATTAACAACATCCGGTACTCCATAGGCCTTATCAAAAAGACACAGGGTAATTATAGTGAAGCAATCCCCATCTACAAAAAATGTCTAGCCAGAGCGGAAAAGATTCAGGATGGAAATTACCTAAGGTATCTTACAGGATTAGCAGAACTCTATAACTGGACAGGGAATACTGAAATGTCTGAGCAATTAACAAAAAAAGGAATTCATGCCTGTGGGAATTATGATTTTGGCGATTACTATCTGCCCTATTTTATTGCGAACAGGGGAAAAAATTATTTACAGCGGAAAAATTACACTGCTGCCCTCGCAGATTTAAAAAGTACCTTGGTAAATTTTAAAAAAAATAATGATTTTTCTAATTATGCTGAGAACTGCTTTTATATCGGAGAGGCTTATACAAAGCTTGATCAAAGTGATCAGGCCGTACGCTTTTATAAAAAAGTAGATTCGATCTTTAACGTGCAACATGATATTTCATTAATCACTATACCGGCGTACGAAAAAATGATTGCCTATTATAAAGCCAAAGACCAGTACAGGGAAGTTATTTTTTACTCCGATCAGTTTATAAAAGCAGATAAAGTGCTGGATGGTGATTATAAATATATCACTGCCACACTTGCAAAAAAATCTGACACAGAAGGAGTATTATCCTTTAAGCAAAGCCTGATGGCTTTAAAGACCGAAAAACTTTCATTAAAACTTACCATCCTATTTTTGTTTTTAGGAGTTATAATCCTTTTCAGCTTATTGTACAGCAATAACAAAAAAAGACAAAAAGAAGTCGAAAAACAAAGGCAATTGTTTGAAGCCTACACTAAGGAAAGGGAACAACAAATGATCCTTACTAACGAATCCCTAAAAAGGGTTACCAAAAAAGCGTCAATCGATAATATGGACGAAAATATCATTAACCATATTTTAGATTGTCTTCAAAAATTTGAATCTGAGTTAAGATATATTCATAAAGAATATACTATTGAGATGCTTGCGGCTGAGTTTAAAACTAATTCAAAGTACCTGTCTAAGGTGATCAACACCATAAAAGACATTACTTTTACGCAATATATAAATACTTTAAGAATAGAATATATATTGAATCAATTAGAAAATGACAAAAAAACTTTAAATTATACCATACAGGCTTTATCTGAAATCTGTGGCTATAATAGTGTACAGACCTTTACAAGAGCTTTTACCGCTTATACCAAAATGAAACCCTCCGATTTTATTAAAGAACTAAAAGTAAATAGTAAATAAAGAAGTAATCTATAAAAGAAAAATGAGGAGACTTTTGCCAAATTTATAAGTTCTAAAAAGGCAAAAAATCCGCAAAGAGTCAGAAGACTTTTACGGAGGTTTTATTAGAAATATTTCTGTAAGTATTGAAAAACACTATTCTATTGGGAATAAGATCTCCTGTCAATGGGCTACAGTCGACTTTATAAGCCAATATGCTCTTATCTTTTTCTATTACTTTATAATGCGCCTTCTTAACCAGTATTTTTTTTAATCTCATTTAATTATAATAAAAATCATTTATCTTTTCATTTATAGATCTCAGAAGGATCGTATTTTTTTATGGGGGGGAAGTCAGAAATTGTCGAAACAAAATCTTCTAAAATTATGGCATAGCTCAAATATTTATTAAAATCTTTATAAGTGATCCACGACAAACCATTGCTTCCAAAGGATTTATAATTGTTTTTAATTAGTAACGATCCGCCGTTTAAGGTATCATCAAATCCAACGACACAAATAGCGTGGTTCGATTCTTTATAATCGTTTTTAGCATCTATTTCCGGCTTGATCTGATAGATCAAATCTTTATTGTTTCGAAGGGATTCTGTTTGAGCGATGGCACAGATTACAGGTTCTTTTTTAAGCAGATATGGTTTAATCACATCCATCAGCTTAGCGAAATCTTCTCGTGAAGTATCAATTTTTATTATTGTTGTATAACCTTTAATTGCATAATTAGCTGCTAAGGTCAGTTCCGCTTTTGGAATCGTATAACAGCATAGTTGATTGCTAACCGGAACAGCACCGTACTTCACAAGAACAGCTGCTGCTTTTTCAATATTGCCTCCTATGCTGCAAGAAGTAAACAACCGTTTAAAAAAGTTTTTCTCAGATTGTATACGGGAGGCCGTAAATGCAGATGAAAAAGCATTAAGATTAATATCCTGTGCAGAGTTTATTTCCATCTTTATCGCAAATTTAATAGTAAGTGCCGTATAGGAAGCCGCATAAGCAAAACAAGTACCTTTATTCTGGTCTAAACTGGTAGGAGCAAATGCCGAAAAGTTTATTTTATCCTGACAGTAAACATTTGTTACTGTCATAAATATTGCCAAGAGTATTAAATAGTTTCTCATCTTGTATTAATGTTTACTGGTAAATATATAAATTGGAATATCAACTGAGATCCCTGCAGTTAACCTCCATACACTTGCGTCCTCAACGGTTATAGATTCTGTACTAATATCACGTAATTGAGGGGCATATTGGTAACCCACTTTTAGTGCCAGTGGGCTTTTCTTTATACCATAAACAAGATGGAATCCCGGAGCAAAAATTTGCGCTAAAGTAATTTTATCCGGTATATCGGTATTGGTATCATTAGAACGGTAGCTTAAAGCAGCACCAATATCAACAATACTAAAGAAACCTGTTATTGATCCGCTGTCTTCATCACTGTTCCCTGACCCAAAAGCTAAACCAATTGGAGCGGTCACACCATATACAAAATTTGAAAATAATTTGGTTTTAGTTTGACTATTTGCCTCTGTACCGCAGTAAAGTCCAGGATAAGCACTTAGTGCTGCCGAGAAGTATGATTTGCGTATTACTTTATAAGATTGTACAGGTTCAGCATAATTTTCAATCACTGCTTTTATCTGATCTGAAGTTTTTGCGGCAACTACATCATTAGTAAAAGCTAAGATGTTTTTAAGTGACTGAATCCATTTATTATCTTTTTCTGAACCAACAACCGTGGTGATAAGTGAAATGGCTGCATTGGTTGCTTTTGGTAAATTATTTGAACGTACCGATTTTGCAATGTCAATAGCATCCGTAACTCCCGAAATGATCTTTGCATACTTTTCGTCATATACATCTTCAGGATTAACAACTGAAAAAGTACTCTTAACCAAATCTACTAAAAAATCAGAATTAGTCAGAAAAAAATCAAGTGCTGCTTCCTTTCTTTCAGCGGCTGTGCTTTTCTCCAGTGCTTTTTTCATAGTATCAAACTCTTTGATACGCTGATCAATATTCTGTGCCAATAAAACAAAATTATAAATATCATTAAAACGTTGATTGAGCTTTGAATCGTTCGCAAGATCAATCAATTTACCTGATAAGTGTTTATCGTCAAAAAGTTCGGGATATTTATCATAGAGAAGGGCAAAGAAAATACGTATAATATCAGGATTTAATTTTTCAACCGTTTGGAGTTCAATCCATCGATCATCGTCCTTCGCCATTAGATTCTGTGAGAACATATCAGTTACGGCAATAATATAAGTACTGGTCAAATCTCCTTTATAGGGGTTTTGCAAAGCGATAGTATGCATTGCGGTTGAGGGATGGTTACCGATAGCCATTTGATTAATAAAAGTATACATCGCACTGCCAATGATAAAAACTTCTTTGTTTCCAGATGCCATATTTTCAAAACGATACCTCTTTACATAAGTAATAAAATTGGGCATTAAATTAGCCAGATCGTCAGCAAAGGCGTCTTTATAAGTAGCCCCCATACTTGGTAGATTAAAAATATCATTATCTTTAAAAGTTGCCCAGGTCTTAGGTAGTAGCTCTCTTATTTCCTTATTTTTTTCAAGAGCTTCCTTAAATTTCTCAAGATAAGCGATGGTAAGTTCTTGTTTAATACGGTCCCGTAAAAAATCTGAAAAGGCCTGAACGTATTTTGTAACATCCATTCCCCCGATAGCTGATAGAGCGTTATGAAGTTGCGCTGGATCTGGTGCTGGGTAAAGTGCGTTAAGTCCTTTGTTTCCAAAAAAATTAACATTTGTTACAAATGGATTTGTACTGTACCAATTATTATAATCGCCTCCATAAATATCATTAAGACGACTAGGGCTAATATATCGGGACAAGATTTTATCTAACTCTGTTACATTCATATCATTAGGATTATCCTTGTATTGATAAATATAGGCGTCCATCTGAATAGCGGCCCAAATTGCCCTGTTTAAATAGTCTTCATCATTAATAACGTACGTGGCACCGTTCCCGCTTCCACCATGTGGAGGTACAACTGGTGCACCCGTCACTAAGCTAATTAAATAAGGAGCACTGTCATCAAATTGTAATTGTAAATCTTTAGTGTCAGAAGGTATAGCAAATGTTTTACTTAATTCTGTACCCGAGCCAGTACTTGTTCCTTTGATTTCAGTACCTCCATTGTAAAAAAGCCTCAATTTATCAGCTTTGGTTGTATTGGGAATGTTATTTATTATAAATGTCTCCCCGGCAGCAAGAGCTGGTACCTCTTTGCTAGGTACTTTCATATAAACGATAGTTTTTTGGGCATTGCACTCAGCAATACTAAATACGCAAACGATAAAAAAGAGTAGAGTTTTGCTCATAAAATTAGAGTTTTAAGTAAAAATTATTCAGTATACGCTGTATAGGCAAGACATAACTGGACAATGTGTCCGATCCTACAAGTAAGCCTATGAGCTGTTGATTGTATAGTACCGGGCAACCTGAATCACCTGGGTTACTGGTATTAGTGATCTGTATGAGATTCTCTTTATAATAACTTTTTGTTCCCTGTGCAAATCTTTGTGATGCATTTACAGATAAAATATGTCCTGACTTCCTTCCGCTTTTTGCGCCGAATAGTACCACATGTTTTCTCTCATATTCCGGATCATTAAATATATCTATGTGACCATTTATTTCTGTTCCGTCAAATGTTACGTTCCTCATATCCAAATCTGATTTTAAGTAAATTAAGGCCACATCATGCCAATCAGTGAAAAGACCTGAGTAAAGCCATCCAATTTCATTTGTACTGTTAGGATTGTCAAACCATGCGGGCATACTGCAAAACCGAAACTGGCTGTCTTTGTCATAAGAATAAATGAAGATATCTTTCTCCATGAAATCAACGGCAGCCACATGATAGTTCGTCAACAGATAATTTCCGGCGTTGCCGGTCATGGTACCACGCAACTTAATACCACTACTGCCCCATTGCTCCATTCCTCTGCGCGAAATACTGCTCCCAAGTATAAAATGAAACTCACTGTTCGGGGCTATCACCATACTTGTAGGAATTGTAAATCCTTTAAAATAAAGTATAGCCGGTATAGCTGAATTTTGCAGGTTCAAATATTGAAAAACGAGTGAAAAAACATCATTATATTCTATTGTTACACCTGTAAGTTCAGGTATTTCATCCCTGTACTTTCTCCAAAAATAGTCCTTTGCCTCAGCCATTATTAGCATCGATTTTTTACGGTCTGAACCAAATGAGGTATCTTTTATGGCAAACTCAGTTTCATCAATACCTCCGCTCCAATAATAACAAAGGTCTTCGCTGTTAAGATACCATATTGCATTACCTTCAATGTCGTCTCCGATAACTACTGAATCAATAACAATACGTTCGCCCGGGCTTTTATAAGTCCGGATCTTTGCGTTTACTGAGGCAGTGCCAATACGCGCATTCAGATATTTACTTACAAAAGTTTTCATTAGCCAACAGGTTTAACGGGCGGTGAAGTCTTATCTGTACCAGTTGCAGTTTTATCATCGGGTTTACCGCCTGTTCCGCGTATCTGCATCAACTTGTTTAATAAATCAAACCAAAATGAAGATCCAAAGGAAATAGCAAGTGCTGTAAGCAAGTAACCCCAGGAAAACAGGCTGGCTTGTGGCAAATTACGACAGGCTGGCTCATACTTTTTAATGAGTAACGAAAGCTCGGCCTGTTGGTTCTTATTCTTTTTAAAAATGACTGAAGTACTGTCTTTCTTTTTAATCAGTTTGTTTTCTGCTTCAACAAGGACTGCTCTTTGTTTCTGAAAAAAATGGCAAACCTGACAACTGTCGCTATTTGCTACTTTTACCGAGAGTATTTGTCCAGCCTGATCGATATCGGCCTGAACAGCTGTGCTGGCTTCTCTGAGCATTTTATCATCTGTCTTATCACTTGTTGTGTTCTGTTGGGAGCCATGGCTAACGGCAAGCTGCACCATATTATTTCGCGCGTTATCATCTTTGGCCAAAAGTCGGTAAATTGCAATACAGTCTACCTCGCAATTAAATGCAATTATTAACCCTATAACAAAAAGCATAAGTTTGGTTTGTTTTAAATACCAACCCGAAACGCGGTCCATAGTCCGGTTAAACCAGGTTTCCAGATTAACCCGGAACTGATTAATATCTCCTTGGGCATCATTCCAGAGCCTGCCCAGATGCTCACAGGTTTCTTTATCGATATCAACTTGTTTGCCATCCACTCCGCGAACATTTTTACAGGTAAAAAGAACATGCTTTATTTGTTCTGCAGCATTAGCATTACCGCTTCCCTGACTCCCCTGAAGCAGGTATACTATCGTTTCGGAAAAATTGGACGCATCAATATAAGAGGGTTTGCTGTTCCAACTGCTCTCTGCAAGATATTTGATAGTTGGATAGTTATAAAATATTTTGAAAAAAGAGTGTTCATTTCCTGAAAAGGGCACAAAAAAACGAACAATATTTTTCCATATTTCCAGTGGAATTTTTATGATAGTCAATTTATAGGTAACATTTTCATCCTGAAGCATTCGTCTTATACCTTTCTGAAGCATTCTTGCACGCAAGTTCAACCATCGGGCTACTATTTCTTGTATAATAGTGGCTAATAAACTATAAAGGAGAAAAACAAAAACTAATCCGATAAACACATTAAATGCTACGTTGTCAAACATAATAATCGTATTAAAGTTTAAACTGTTTAATTTTATAAAATCGTCGAATACAAATACGGAGCGATTTTTTAAAAGTTAAAAAATAGTCCCTGTGAAATTATTTTAATGAGCTTAATGATTATGTTATTACAATAAAATATTACCAAATCTAATTATTATATCCTGCAAAATTCTAGGTAGAATTACCTGATTTTAACTTTGTGATCCATTATGAGTTTACCTTAAATGCACACAAATCAATTTGATATAATTGTCTACCAGTTAAATACGTAAGAAAATCGCTCCGATATATTAATTACGGTAAATGAAGTCAGCACTAATTATTTATTTTCATAGAACTACATTCGATATAAAACATCCACAAAAAAAAGGGTTGTCCCAACCAGGACAACCCTCTTCTTCTACAAACGAATAGTTTACAAAGTCGCTTTATGGGCCGTTAGTTCGGCTACAAAAGTGTCTACTTCTTTTATTTCGTTTTCGATACGCTGAATATCCAGCTCTTTTTGCAGCAAGGCCAGAAGCCCGTAGGTTAATTTACGGTTTTCGAGTAAGAATTGTTTGTGTTCTAATTTTTTTATCCTTACGCTCATCTCCCTTTTACCCTTCCCTTCCGGCAACATGACTACTGCTACTCTTAGCGCCAATAGCTCGGCCAGTACCCCTTGTAAAATTGCTTCTACTTCTACTGAAGTAGTCTCAAATTTATCGGTTAAACGATCTTCAGACATCAGTTCAAAATCCAAATCTGCTTTCTCTCTTGCTGCCCATGTCAATAAGACGTCGCAGTCTGCTACTTGTGTAATTCTTTTAATGGAATACCCCATGATTTTTTAATTTTATTGATTATTCCTGCAATACTAATAAAAATCAATATCCGTTGTTTTGTATCAGAAATAATTTACAATAATTTTAACAAATTGTAAGAAAAAAAGTATATATAGTAAATTTTAAACAAATAAATATACTTATGGTATACTCTATAAAGGTCACCAATTGCGGGGTATTCCACCCTAATCAATCAAAATTTATGCTGTAAAGTCACAGCTAATCGCTTAGATTTTTTTTATTTACCTGATAGTTTCTCGTTCAGCAACAATTCCTCGTGTTGCAATAACCGAAGTTTAAATTCGTACTGCTCCTGCAGTTCCAAGCCATTTTTCTGCATAACCGCTTCTGCCCTGTTTTTAATGTGCTGCAAAAGTTCTTGCTCCCATTTGGTTTCCTGTTCTTTAGTGGACAGAAAATTACTGAGCTTCCAGGCGATCATTGCCTGCTCATATTTATCCTTATACTTTTTGAGTATCGCCGCTACACGGGCCTGATTGAGCTGGTTATCAATCAGCTTACCTTCCCAAAAATTATTTTTCTTTGATCCTTGCTGCTTTGCAGGGGGTAAAGCAACTTTCTCTTCTTTATCTAATTGGGCTATAAAAGCGAACATTTCAGCCAGCTTGAGTTGCGCTTCCGGAGGCAGACCACGCTGTCCTGATACATACATTGCCCATTGGCTGCGCGTGACCCGCAGCAGCATGGCCATTTCTTCTTGCTGCATCCCCAATAATTCTCCAATATTTTTATCTTTTTTCATCCCGATGCTTTATAAGATATTACATTTCATTCTTGTGACAAATTTAATTACAATTTACACTTTGTCACGAAAAGCGTGACAAAAAAAAATCTAATTATTAATTTGTCACAAAAAAAACGTGACAAATTTGATTTTGTTTTTTATTTTGTCACAATTATAATTACTAACAAAGGAAGTAATACAAGAGATAAAATAGTATCCCAAATTATTTCTTTTGAAAAAAATCAGTTAAAATATAGCTTATATTCGCCAGAAGAAGGGCTAACGTAAAACGAACAGAAGTTAGAATTACAGTAAACTTACTTGATATAAAAAAAGAAGATGCAAAAGAGTTTAATACTATCACTACTATTTAGTTTTTTTAGTCTTTATGCCAACAGTAAAACCAAAGGGATACCAGCAAATACTTTATATGTTATTGACCCTACCTGTTCCTCTACTAACGTAACACTAAAATCAGAACGGACAGAGAAAGACAGAAAATTTCTTTTTTGGAAATTACCGCACAAAAAAATAATTGTACGTGATCAGGTAAAGGATGCCAACGGAAAAATCATCCTGAAGACAACCTCTATAAATATTTGTTCAACAGATGCCTGTGACGGCATAAGATACCGCCGTATAAAAATTACAGTCAATGAAATATTGCTTTTTTACTACAATAGAAATCCTGAAAACGCCATCATAAAACGCTACGATTTTTGCGGTAACTATCTCGGAAAGAAAATTTGGGATAAAGAAGTTTTTTATGAATAAACCCAAAGAGCTTGCAATAGTGTTATAAAATTAATGGTACTTTGAAAATGCCTGATTAGGAATCACTATGCGTTTAAAAGACAGTAAAATTAAACTAAAGAATATTAGAATTTTATAAAAAAAAATGGAATAAAATTGGATGATTTTAATTAACATTAGAAATTGACCTAAAAATAGAAATCAAAACTTCCTATTAAATTATAAATTACTAACGAAAATTTACTTAAAAACTGTAAGTTTGCTGAAATGTGCTTCCTCAATATTAGATTAAAAATGGCTGACAATTATTGTTGCTAGCAATAACAGTGAACATATTTTTCACTTGAGTTAACAAAATGGAGTCGTGAATAATAAATGGAAAATCATTCTAAAAACAAACGAAATAATTAAATGACTACACATCAACAACACATAAAATTTATTTGGGATATTGCAGACTTATTACGTGGGCCTTACAGGCCCCCACAATATGAGCGTGTAATGCTACCAATGACTGTTTTACGTCGATTTGATTCTGTATTGGAAGACACAAAATCTAAAGTTCTCGAAGAATTTGAGATTTTAAAATTAAAATACAAAAATGATATCCCATCTTCAATTTTAAGTTCCAAACTTGAAAAAATAACAGATCAAAAATTCTACAATACTTCCCCATTTACATTTGATAAACTTAAAGGAGCTCCTGATAGTATTGCGCAGGATTTGGTAAGCTACATTAATGGATTTTCAACAAATGTGAGACAAATTTTTGAGTTCTTCGATTTTGAAAAAGAAATTTTTGCGATGAATGATGCTAATATTTTATATTTAATCGTTTCGGAATTTGCAAAAGTTAATTTACATCCTGATTTTGTTAAAAACAGAGATATGGGTTTAATTTTTGAAAATCTTATTCGTCGTTTCAACGAATTAGCAAATGAAACAGCTGGTGATCACTTTACACCACGTGAAATTATTAAATTAATGGTAAATTTATTATTTATTGATGATGACTCTTTCTTAATCAATAAGTATGAATTACGCAAAATTTTAGATCCTACTTGTGGTACGGGAGGAATGTTATCCGAAGCTAAGAATTATGTTAAAAAACTAAATAGTGAAGCTATTTTAGCAACATATGGACAAGAATACAACAAAAGAGCGTTTGCAACAGCAGCAGCGGATTTACTGATAAAAATGGATAAGTCTGATAGTATTGGGAAATATAATCAGGATCAGGGAGAAATAAAATTTGGAGATACTTTAATTAATGATCAATTTAAAGATGATACATTTGATTATCTAATTGCAAATCCTCCTTTTGGTGTTGATTGGAAAAAGCAAAAACCACAAATTGATCGTGATAAAACAGGGCGTTTCGAAGCGGGCTTACCTCGTGTAAACGATGGTGCTTTATTGTTTTTGCAACATATGATCAGTAAATTTGAACCATATAATCCTAAAGATAAAAAACATGGCTCTCGATTAGCTGTTGTATTTAGTGGTTCTCCTATGTTTTCTGGTGGAGCGGGATCTGGCGAAAGTGACATACGTAAATGGATAATCGAAAATGATTGGTTAGAAGGAATAATTGCTTTACCCGAACAAATGTTTTATAACACTGGAATAACCACTTATATTTGGATATTGACCAATCGAAAAACACCAAACCGAAAAGGAAAAATTCAATTATTTGACGCGCGAGAATTTTACATCTCAATGCGCAAAAGCCAAGGAAGTAAACGCAGAAAAATTGGAGAAGGTGACGTTGATGATGGAATTATTCATGTAAACGAACCAAATCAAATAGCTCAGATTATTGAGGAGTATGGTCAATTTGTCAATTCAAAAAACTCAAAATTACTTGATAATAAAGATTTTGGTTTTACTCGTGTAACCGTGGATCGTCCATTACGTTTAAAGTACCAAATGTCATTAGAAAGAAAGTCATCTTTCTTAGACGCTTGTCCGCATTTGCTTGATGACCTACAATCAATCGATAAAAAATTAGGTAGACAAGAACTAAGAGATTGGAATAAAGTTTTAATAAACATAAAAAAAATAAGCAACCAAAAATGGTCAGCTAAGGAAATAGCATTATTCCGTTCAGTATTTACAGAAAAAGATCCTGAGGCAGAAAAAGTATTAAAAGGGAAATCCGACTTTGAAGCTGACACTGATTTGAGAGATTTTGAAAATATCCCTTTAAAAATAAAGATTAACGAATATTTCAAAAAGGAAGTTTTACCTTTTGTTACAGATGCCTGGATGGATAATTCAAAAGACAAAATAGGTTATGAAATCAATTTTAATCGTTATTTCTTTAAAAATAGCGAAAATCGTTCTTTAGAAATAATTAATAAAGAATTAAGTCAGATTGAAGAAGAAATACTTAAAATGATTCAAGATACATTATAATGAGTTTATCAAAAGAATATCGTATAAAACATTTGTTTGTAAAAAGAATTGGTGGTGCATGGGGTGTAGAGCCTGATGAAAATGCTAAAATATGTTTGCGTGCAGCCGATATAATAACTGATCAATTTCGTCATAAACTTAATGACTTAACTTATCGTTCATTTTCGTTTCAAGAGTTAATTTCAAGAAAACTTAAACAAGGTGACATTATTATAGAAAAGTCTGGAGGTGGAGAAAACCAACCAGTAGGAAGAGTTGCTAAATTTGTAATAGAAAAGGAAGCTTTATGTTCAAATTTTCTAGATTTACTAAGACCTAATAATGAGATTGTTATACCTAGTTTTATAACCTACATTTTGTATAGTTTATGGAAAAACAGAACAGTTGTTAAGTCAATAAAACAAACTACTGGAATTCAGAATTTGGATATTGAAGATTATTTTAATAATAAAGCTAAAATTCCAAGTTTGTTTGAACAAAATAAAATTGTTAATTATCTAGATAAAGAAATAAGAAAAATAGATAGTTTAATTGAAAAGAAAAAAAAATTAATAGATCTTCTCGAAGAAAAGAAAAAAGCTGTAATTAACCAGTGCGTAACCAGAGACTTAAATTCGGAAGATTTTTTAAAGAATTCCGGAATTAACTGGCTCGGCAATGTTTCTGAAAACTGGAGGGTAGAAAGATTAAAATTTCTAACGAGTAAAGTAGGAAGCGGAGTTACTCCATCTGGCGGGGCGGAAGTCTATACAGATGAAGGTATATTATTTTTAAGAAGCCAGAATATATATAATGACAGACTACATCTAGATGATGAAACATATATACCGGAAAATATTCATAATAATATGAAATCTTCTCAAGTAAAAAAAGGCGATATATTATTAAATATAACCGGGGGGTCAATTGGAAGATGTTATTATTATAATCTAGAAGTTGAAGCTAATATCAATCAACATGTATGCATTATACGTGTAAATGATAAAATTTTTTATAAGTATTTACATTTTGTACTTATATCATTTGTAGGACAGTTTCAAATTGATTTATTGCAATATGGAGGTGGTAGAGAAGCTGTTTCGTTTGAGAATATTAAAAATTTTTGGATACCTTTTCCTTCTTTCGAGCAACAAAAGGATATCGTAGACTTTATAGAAAAAGAATTCTCAAAATTTGACTCAATTGTAAATAAAGTAAGAAAAGCTAAAAACCTTTTAAAAGAAAAACGAACTGCAATTATATTAGAAGCAATTAATGGTGAATTAAACTTATAAAAATTATGAAAATACATTCTTTAGAGTTAACTAATATCCGTGGGTTTACACATGCAAAGTTAAATTTTCAGCTTGGTTTTAACCTTATTGTTGGTATAAATGGTGTCGGTAAAACTACTGTTTTGGAAAGTTTAAGAGTAGTTCTGTCCCATTTATTACCAGAAGCTACTCTGTCGAAAAACAAAAAAGAATCGTTTGATCTTTACGACATACAAATTGAGAAAGAGAACTTACAATTAGACGCAATAATAAGTTTTGATGAAGAAAAATTTTCATTTATGATAGCAAAACATAAAGAAAAAACAAAAATTGTCAATACAGAGAATATTAGAGCACAAACATTCGATGTGAAAAATCGATCTGAATTTAAACCAGATATCCCTAAAGATTATAAAGAAATTTTAAATCAACCATTAGGTATTTTTTATTCTTCTCACCGTTCTTTAATGAACGAAGAAAAACCTACAAAAAGTCAAACAGTAGGTGGTAAAGCCGTTGCGTTTGCGGAAGCTTTAAATTCGAAGAGAGAATTTGCTCTACGTTTATTTGCGGATTGGTTTATTGCACAAGAAGAGTTAGCGAAAGAAAATGTTAATTTATTAGATAAGATTCATTCGATAAAAAAAGCTATTTATACTTTTTTACCTGAGTTTTCAAGTTTAAAAGTAATTAAGGATCTTAGGAATGAAAACAACACTTTTAGTATTGTCAAAAATAAGAAGGAACTCAGCTTTCAACAATTATCAGATGGAGAACGTAGTATCTTAGGATTAGTGTTCGATATAGCAAGAAGACTTAGCATAGCAAACCCATCATTAGAAAATCCTCTACTTGGACAAGCTGTAATTTTAATTGATGAACTGGATTTACATTTACACCCAAAATGGCAACGCACTATTGTCAGTGATTTGCAAAGAACTTTTCCTAATTGCCAATTTATAGCAACAACACATTCTCCTCAGATTATATCATCAGTTGTTCCAGAAAATATTCAAATTATCAAAAACTTTGAAGTAGATCAAACTATAAAAAGTTACGGTTTAGATATAAATTGGATTTTAAGATTTATTATGGAAGATAATGATAGAATAAAAGAATCTGAAGAAGCTATTAAAAAAGTTCAAAAATTAATGAATGAGGTAGAATTTGAAGAAGCTAGATCATTGATTAATAAATATAAAAAAGAAAAGTTAGATCTTGAAGAATGGGTAATTTTTGAGGCCCGAATGTCTCATCTTGAAATGTTTGAAGATGAGGAGGATAATTAAAGGCCAAGAGCCAGCAAGCTTTATTCAATTTAAACAAAAAAATGAAAAAGCTGGCATTCACATACGCTACGATTCAAGTTTAGGTAAAAATGAAAGAAAACCTATAAAAGAAGCATTATTAAAAGAACAAGGATACATCTGCGCCTATACTTTGAAGAGAATTTCTTTAGACAGCTGTCATATTGAACATCTAAAACCAGAAGAACTTTGCAGAACACACATGGCTGATGGCATAGAAACTGTTTCAGATTTAGATTATGGAAACATGGTGGCTTGTTTTCCAAAAAGTTCTCCAAAAGGTATTCCAAAAGAAAAATATTTTGGAGCAATTAAAAAGGATGATAATTGGATAAACAATGGCACAGATTATATTTTGCCTTTGCAAGTAAAATGCGAAAATAATTTTAAATATAGCAAAGAGGGAACAGTGGAAGGAACTACTGTAAGAGGGGAAATAACTGTTATTTTGTTAGGATTAAACCATGATTTTCTTGTCGAAGACAGAAAATTAGCAATTGAAAGTTTTATTGGAAAGTCTAACCCAATCAAGAAAGCAAAAACTACTCAAGCAATCTCTGATATAGATAAGATAGTAAATGGCAAATATGCTGAATTCTGCATTCCTTTAAAACATGCTCTTATAGAACATCTGGCTTACCTTATTAAAATTGAAAAAAAGTTAAAATACGCTAGAAAAAAATGAATAATTCCCAAACCAAAGAAATAGCATTTGAAGAAAGCATAGAAAATGTATTATTAGCAAATGAATTCATTTCATTAACTAGCAATACTTATCATAAAGAAAAAGCATTATTTCCTAAAACCTTAATTGATTTTATCCAAAAAACCCAATTAAAAGAATGGAACAAATTACATTCTATTTTAGGAGATAGTACAGCGAATCAGATTATCCATGACCTAACAAAATGGATTGAACTTAATGGAGTTCTTTCTACTCTTCGTCATGGTTTCAAATGTTATGGAAAACAATTACAATTAGCTTATTTTAAGCCTTCTCATTCCATGAATGCAGAAGTTTTAGAATGCTATAGTAAAAATATCTTTGGTATTACAAGACAATTGTACTATAGTACACGTAATCAAAATTCAATTGATGTGGTATTAAGTGTAAATGGCATTCCTTTAATTACGCTAGAACTTAAAAATCAGTTATCACAACAAGATATTTCAGATGCAATAGATCAATATAAAAATAATCGTGATCCCCGAGAACTAATCTTTGAGTTCAAAAAAAGAACAATTGTACATTTTGCTGCTGATACTGATTTAGTAGAAATGACTACTCGATTATCCAAAGATGCCACTTATTTTTTACCCTTTAATAAGGGAAATCAAGGTGGTGCTGGTAATCCAGTAGATAGAGAAGTATCTAGCTACAAAACTGCCTATTTATGGAAAGAAATTTTGCAGAAAGACAGCTTAATGGAAATTTTAGGAAAATTTGTTCACTTACAAGTAGATGAAAGAATTACAGATGAAGGCAGGAAGATCAAAAAAGAAGCAATAATCTTTCCTCGCTATCATCAACTACAAGCAGTCCGTAAAATGATACAAACTTCATTAGTCGATGAAGTAGGGAGTAATTATTTAATTGAGCATTCTGCAGGTAGTGGAAAAAGCAACACAATTGCGTGGATTGCACATCGTTTATCATCTTTACACAAAGAAGATAATATTAAATTGTTTGATTCTGTAATTGTAATTACTGACCGTGTTGTTTTAGATAGACAATTACAAGATACTATTTATCAATTTGAACATAAAAAAGGCGTCGTATTAAAAATCGACAAAAATTCTAAACAATTAGCCCAAGCTTTGGAAAATTCAGTACCAATAATTATAACCACTTTACAAAAATTTTCTTTTGTAACAGAACAACTCAGGAAATTGTCTGAAGAACGAGGTGAAGAAACAAATGGTCTGTTAAAGACTAAAAACTATGCTATTTTAGTCGATGAAGCACACAGTTCACAATCTGGTGAAACTGCTGCCGATTTAAAAGAAGTTTTAGGAGGTAAGGACCTTGCTAGAGCAGCTGAAGAAAAAGCAAACGAAGATGGAGAAGAAACTTTGGAGCTTTTGTATAGGAATATGGCTAAAAGAGGGCGACAAAAAAACATTAGCTTCTTTGCTTTTACTGCAACACCTAAACATAAAACAATTAAATTATTTTCATCTAAAGGAGAACCGCTGCATAAATATACCATGCGACAAGCAATTGAAGAAAATTTCATTTTAGATGTACTAAAGAACTATACGTCATACGCTACATTTTATAGATTAATAAAGTCCTCTGAAGAAGATCCTAAAGTAGAACGAAAAAAGGCAGCTAAAGCATTAAGTCGTTTTATGAAATTACATCCGCACAATATTGCTCAGAAAACAGAGATAATGGTAGAACATTTTTACCAATCAACAAGGCATAAAATTGGTGGAAAAGCTAAAGCAATGGTGATTACAGGTTCTAGATTAGAAGCTGTTCGTTATAAACAGAGTTTTGATGAAATTATTAAATCAAAAGGCTATGAAATAAAATCTTTAGTAGCTTTTTCAGGTGAGGTAAAAGATGATAAAATGCCAGATCAGTTGTTTACTGAAGTTGAAATGAATAAAGGAATTAAAGAAAAAGATCTTCCTGAAAAATTTTCAACTTCTGACTATCATATTCTTTTGGTAGCTGAAAAATATCAAACAGGTTTTGATCAACCATTACTTCATACAATGTATGTTGATAAAAGATTATCAGGAATTCAGGCAGTTCAAACATTATCACGATTGAATCGTACCCATCCGTTAAAAGAAGATACATTCGTTTTAGATTTTGTTAATAATCGTGATGAAATCCAAGCTGCTTTTAAAACCTATTATGATGGAGCAGAATTAGGCCAGGAAGCTGATCCTAATAATTTATATCGCATACAACAAGAACTACTTTTCGCAAATGTCTTTACTGTAGAGAATATAGATGCCTTTATAATCATCTATTTTAAAGCTAAAGAAAAACAAAGTAGTAAGGATCATGAAGATATGAACCATATACTTGATATACCTGTTGAAAAATTCAGACAATTCTTAAAAAAAAACGAAGAAGAAGCTGAATTATGGAGAGGCAAAATTACAGCCTTCAAAAATCTATATGCATTTTTAAGTCAAATTATTCCATATCAAGATACCGATCTCGAAAAGCTATTTGTATTCTTGAGGCATTTATCAAGTAAATTACCGAAGAAAACTAATGGCTTTGATTATAATTTTGATGATTCAATAAGATTAGAATATTATAGATTACAAAAAATCAGTGAAGGATCTATTAGTTTAAGCAACGTCAAGGAATATAAATTAGATGGCCCAACGGACGTAGCCACTGGATTTGTAAGAGAAGAAGAAATTCCTTTTTCAAGAATTGTGGATGTAGTTAACGATAGATTTGGAACAGAATTTAATCAGGCAGATCAATATTTTTTCGATCAAATAATACAAACAGCAATTGCGGATGAAGATATCATTCTAGCTGCAAAAGCTAATTCACAAGATAAATTTACATTGATGTTTAAAAGTATTTTACAACAACTATTCATGGAACGTATAGATCAAAATGAAGATATTTTTGCCAGATTCATGGGGGAGAAAGACTTTAATAAAGCAGTAACAGAATTATTAGCAAAGGAAGCATTTACTAAAATTAAGATATCAAAAATATAAGTATCATAATCCATCGATCCAATAAAAAAATTGTGCATTAGAAGTGTTAATTATTTTTGCTAAAATTAAAAAACAAACTTAACATTGTTATAATTATGGAAATTTTACAAGATAATTGGTTAAATGTTTTTTTACAAGAACTTAAGGGAACAAATGAAATTAAAATTGTCTCTCCTTTTGTTACTGATAATATGGTAAGCCATTTACTTAATAATTGGAAAGGAAATACCATTAAATTGATCACCCGTTTTAATCTTAATGATTTTCGTTCAGGTGTATCAAGCCTAAGTGCTTTAAAAAGATTACTAGCACAAGGGGCCGAAATAAAAGGAATAAAGGACCTACATAGCAAAACATATATTTTTGATGTAAAAAGTGTTATAATTACTTCTGCAAATTTTACAGGTGGAGGTTTTTTTAGAAATCATGAATTAGGAGTGATAAGTCATAATCCTAAGAAAACACTAGAATCAATTGAGTATTTCAGTAAATTATGGAAGCTGGATAATTTTATTCTATCAGGTCCAAAAATAGATGAATGGAATATTAATATTTTAAATAATAGAGTTATTATTAATTCAGGTTCAGAATTAGAAGATTATGGAACTTGTATAATAAATAAAGTAGTAAAACAAAAAAATTACTTTATAAAATTTTATGGAACAAATTACGAGAGAGCTGAAAGAGATGTAGAAATTATAGAAGAAGTTAGTGGAACTCACTGTCATTTTGCTGTAACATTTTCAAAATCAAACGGGAGACCAAGGCGCTATCAAGATGGGGATATAATTTATTTAGCTAGAATGGTAAGTGGGGGTGATTATGCAATATTTGGTAGAGCAATTGCTAGAAGACATATAGATGATAGGGATATTGCTAGTCCAGAAGATATTGCAAGAGTTCCATGGAAAGACTATTATCCGGTATATATAAGAATTCATTCAACGAAATTTCTAAGTACCAACTTAGGTAATTGTCCTATGATGGGAGATCTTATAAAAGATTTAGATTATGAATGTTTTAGAAGTACAAAAAAAAGATATTTAGATGGAGAACAGAATATTAATCCGAAAAATGTTTTAATGCAAAAACCTGATGTAATTTTAAGCGAAGAAGGAGCTTACTGGGTTGAGCAAAAATTTAAAGAAGCTGAAAAAACATATAGCCTTATATCTCAATTAAATATTGATAATTTATATCAAGGAATTCCTCAAATTTTATAAATAAAACTATTTATGCCAAAATCAAAATCACAACAAATAGCAGAGAAAACGATATTTGCCGCCTTTAAAATTCTAAAAAATAATGGTGGAGAAATGCGAGGTAAGGATGTAATAGATAAAATAAGGGAAACTGTTACTTTTGATGAATATGAAAGCCATCGTTTAGAAAAAACAGGGAATATCAGATGGGAATCCATTTTACGCTTTTTTACCATAGACTCTATGAAAGCCGGATTTTTAAGAAAAAATAAAGGCACTTGGATTCTTACTTCAGAAGGTGAAAATGCAATAAAATTAGGACCCGAAAAATTACTGGAAACAGCAACTGAGCTATATCGACAATGGAATGGAAATAGAAAAAAAGAAGTTATAGAAGAAGATATAGTTGAAGAAGATTTTACGATAGAAAATACAAATCAAGCACAAGAAGCGATATTGAATTCTTATGAAGAAGATGCTTTTAATGGAATTAGGAATTTTATAATAAACAAAAATCCATATGAATTTCAAGATTTGGTGGCTGAATTATTACGAGCTATGGGATATTTTATTTCAGAGGTAGCACAACGAGGACCAGACGGAGGAATAGATATTATTGCTTTTACAGACCCTCTTGGAACTAAACAGCCACGTATAATAGTTCAAGTAAAACATAGACCTAATGATAATGTATCTTCCGACGAGGTACAAAAATTAGCTGGCACTTTAAAAAGGAATACGGATGTTGGGATTTTTGTTACCTCTGGTACCTTTTCAAAACCTGCCGTAAAAGAAGCGCGAGAATCAAGGGAACATATTGAATTAATTGATTTTAATCGTTTGACCTCATTATGGCAAGAGTACTATTCTAAAATGAGTGATGAACAAAAGAATCTATTGCCTTTACACCCAATTTATTTTTTAGGCAGTAATGAATAGATATTGCAATAAAGGTCATTAATTAAATTTATAGTAATCTTAGCATTTCTAAGTCTATTTAGTTGTGAAGGTAAGTTAGAAAACTACAAATTATATTAATCAGAAAAACTCCCGCTTATCACTTCATCCCAAAATCTCATATTTTTAATCAAACTTGTATGAAAAATTGTATTTTTGTTCCATACACACAGTTAAGGCATACAACCAAATAATTGTATCCTCCCTAACCGTTATTTTTTTATTCGTAATTATTATCTTTGAGCTATGAGCACACAAACAAAACCAAATCACATCGGGCGAAAAATAAGCCGTATTCGCGAACTAAAAGACATGAAACAGGAAGCATTGGCGCAGGCTATGGGAACCAATCAGCAGGCGGTTTCGATTATAGAAAACAGCGAGACCATTGACGAAGAAAAGTTGATTGAAGTAGCAAAAGCTTTGGGTGTGAGTGTGGAGGCCATTAAAAATTTTTCGGAAGAGGCAGTACTAAATATTATTGGCAATACGTATCATGACAATGGTATCGTTAATGCCGGAACTAATTATAATTGCACTTTCAATCCCTTAGATAAATTAATGGAATCAGTAGAAGAAATCAAAAGCCTTTACGAACGTTTATTACAAGCCGAAAAAGATAAAATTGAATATCTGGAAAAATTAGTAAAAGGAAAATAAACCTTTACAAGATATGACAAAACAAAAAGAGAGACCCGGGAGTCTCTCTTTTTGTTTTACTATTTAGCATTTTTTGCCTCTTCCCTATTCTATTTATTGTTTCCCCTGCTTCTCCCTAAGTCTTCTTATGAAAAGCTGGCAACCCCGAAAGCCTTCGGGACTGACTTTTTAAGTTTAGTTCTTATACTGCGTTTATTTTTTTACCTACATTAAACAATATTATAAGAAAATTAGTTTTAAAGTCAGAAACTTTATAAGATTTGGGTTTTTCAATTATATTTGTTGAAGGGCACAAAGTCAGTCCCGAAGGCTTTCGGGATTGCGGAGTGTTACCAATGAAAACGTAACGGAAAGGGTAGTAAAAGAATACAGGAACGAGTTTTATGGATGAACAGCGTAATAGGAATACAGGAGAAATACTTATATATCAAAATCAGGAAGGCAATATTAAAATTGATGTGCGGCTTGAAGAAGAAACAGTTTGGCTAACGCAAGCGCAATTGTGTGAATTGTTTCAAAAATCTAAAGCAACAGTCAGTGAGCATATAAAAAATATTTTTGAAGAAGGAGAATTAATCGAAAATGTGGTTGTTCGGAAATCCCGAACAACCACTCAACATGGTGCTATTGCTGGGAAAACGCAGGAAGTTGAAGTAAATCTATACAACCTCGATGTCATTATTTCTGTTGGTTATAGAGTAAAATCGCAGCAAGGAACACAATTCAGGATTTGGGCAACACAGCGTTTAAAAGAGTATATCATAAAAGGTTTCGCTCTAAATGATGATCGCTTTAAGTCGGGTACTTCAATGAATTATTTTAACGAATTGCAGCAACGCATTCGTGAGATACGAATATCCGAAAAGTTCTTCTACCAAAAAATAAAAGACATTTACACCACAAGTATCGATTATGATCCGAAAGACGAGAAAACAGTTTCGTTTTTCAAAATTGTACAAAACAAACTTCTCTGGGCAATCTCTCAAAACACAGCGGCTGAATTAGTCTATCGCAGAGTAGATGCCTCTTTACCCTTATTAGGAATGCAGTCTTTTGATAAAAAGGAAGCCAAAGCGGTGCAGAAAACAGATGTCAGCATCGCCAAAAATTATCTTAATGAAGATGAAATAAAACTTTTAGGACTACTGGTTGAGCAATATTTAGCATTTGCCGAGACGATGGCGCAACAACAAACTCCCATGTACATGAAAGACTGGGCAGAGCGCCTGGATAGTATTTTGCAGCTCAACGGAAGAGAATTGCTGTCGCATGCCGGAAAAATTACCCATCAAATGGCATTGGATAAATCTAACGGGGAATTTGAAAAATTTAAAGAAGTTCGAAAAACAATAGAGATCGAACAGAGCCTGAAGGAAATTGAGGCAGATATTAAAAAATTGAAAAAATAACCTAAAAATACAATGACTACCACAATACAGTCTGAAAAGCAAACCAAAGCACTTATTGATGTTAAAAGAGCGCAAAGTCAGTCCCGAAGGCTTTCGGGATTGCGGAGCGTTACCATTGAAAACTTAGCGGAGCGGAGCAAATTTATTAACCATTTCGTCAAATAAAAAAAATGGACAAACCAAGAATAGCAGTTTTCGATGAATGGATTCCCTTCCATATTGGTACTGAAATAAAATTACCTGAAAATGATAATCCCATAAACTGGTCTGAATTTATCAATTCTCCAGAATTCCTTCTAACTTATGATAATGGAAGTAGAAAAGAGTATCGCTTACAAGATGAAAAAGCAATTGACGAAATTCATAGGATTTTAAAATTTCAAACTTGTCCTATCTGTAAAAGTAAAATGGCTCCTCGTCCTCAAGATTTTAATGAACAAATATATATTTGTCTAACCTATGGTTTTTGGGGAGGCAGAGGCAGCAGAATGGATAATGTGTCTTCAAAAATTGGTCTGCGGGGTGTGTTAGGAATTTATAAACCATTAGTACCATTACAAGATTCAACAACAGAATATCTTGTAAGTCATTTAAAAAAACATCCTGATCAGCTTCCTAATATCGGACCTAAACGTGCAGAAAAATTTGTTATGGACTTATTGTCAGATTATTCAAATTGTGAAGTTAAAAATGTGGGTGGATATAAAGATAAAGGGATTGATGGCTATATTATTAAAGGGGATGAAATTAGTTCAATAGTTCAAATAAAATGGCGAGAAAACATGAACGGTGCTGAAAGCGTAAAAGTTATCAGAGAAGTTGCCGGTACTTTATTAGCGAGAGGTATTCCATCAGGAATTTTAGTTTCAAATAAAGACCATTTCTCAAAAGATGCAATTGAAGATGCCAATTTAATTTCTAAAAACGAAATAAATAAATTAGGAACAATGCAATTGCAGTTAATGGATTATCATAATATATTAGATATGCTAGAAATATCAAATACAAAACTTACAGATAAAATGAGAATAGAAGACTGGATTAATTTTGAGCAAGGACATCACGTATTTGATGGTGCCATGAGAATATCTGATGATTTCGTTAAAATGTTTAAATAATCAAATATTTCATTAACAGCTATTAAAAGTGGAATTGCTATTTATGATTTTTTTTCTTGTAATTCAAAGAATAAAGAAGATATTCCATTTGCAGCGAATAAATACCCTAATCATCACATTTTTTGCGGAGAATAAGTAAAATATTTTTCAAATTAGTAAATCAATAATTAGCTTTTAGTTTTTTCAAAATACAGATACTGTGTACCATTACTGACATTGCGAAAGCGTATTATTGAATTGTTAAACTCAAACAACTTCCAGCTCGTATTCAATTTGGCGAGTTCGGGGGAGCTGAACGTAAGCTGAAAGACCCTAACCCCATACTGTACGCTGCTTTGCCATTGTCCGGTTTCCGAAATTCCATTTTTAGTCGCTACGACCGACTGGTCATTAGCAAAGACCAGGCAATAGCCGTTATACAAAGCCGTTTTATCGGAATCGGCAAAATAATAGGTAATATCCCAGGAAGCACCGGTCAGGGTTGCCGTGAAATCAAGTGGCGTAATGTTGTTTTCGGGGCAGTAATCAATCGCGTATTTAATGGCATTTTCGAATTCGGTATTGTTCGTAATGGCTTTTGTCTGATTGTTGTAATCGGTAACCGAGATCGGATATTGCAGGGCGATATACTGGCTGGCGTTCAGGTTTTTGATAAAACTGAAAAAGGCCTGATCGCTGGCAATCGACACCGAACCGGCGATCTGATTCGCGCTGTTATAGGTATTGATCGTGATCGGATAATTGATGTTGAGTCCGTTGATTTTAGACAACAGGTCCGGGTACATGTTCCAGTAATCGATTAGGTCTTTAAATTCGGTTTCGTTCGGGATCACTTTCTGGATGTAGTTGTAATACACCATCGTTACGGGAAAAGTGATCTTTACAACATCATCGTCGTATGCATCGGCGTTGATATTGTCGATTACTTTTTGATAATCGGCAGTGGTGTTGACCGCAATGGTGGCACTATTGACCGTCACGGTATACGGGAGTTTTATGGTACAGTAGGTAGAGCCGTCGATGACATTGTCCTGTACGGTGGGTACCATGGCCACCCTTTGCAGATAGGTCGTAAGCGGAGAAGCATTGGTCACTGTTCCGGGTGCGGTGGTGTCCTGCTCTTCTGAATCGCTCTGACAGCCGCATAAGAACAGTACAAGGATGATGGATATATATTTTTGGAAAGGGAACATAGTGATATTTTTACAAAGGTAATAAAATTAAGAAACTGTTTTTTAATAAATTCGTCCTCAAAGGTTTCGATCCCTTCGTCTGTACTAAATTATCAAAAGGTAATAGCATTCTATACCTCTATAAAACAATCCTATTGGCTTTTACCCTACTTATACTAAAAACAAATACTTTTGCAGCATACCAATTGAAAATGGAAATGCCAGATCAAAACCAATCCAATACCTGTGATGAGATTATTTTTTCGTCTTTCTTCAAAAGTCACGTCAAAGCGCTTCGGAATTTTCTTTTGTACAAATTCGGTAATACCGACCAGGCAGAAGATGTGGCGCAGGAAGCTTTTGTGAAGCTTTGGCAAAACTGTGCTTCGGTACCGCTGGAAAAAGCAAAGTCGTATCTTTATACGATTGCCAACAACAGCAGTCTGAACGCTATTGCCCACCAGAAAGTGGTTTTGAACTATGAAAAAAACTTTAGCGGTACAGATCAAACGAATGAGAATCCGGAATACCTGCTGGAGGAAAAACAGTTTCAGGCGAAGCTTTTGCGCGCCATTGAAAACCTGAACGAAAAACAACGGGTCGCTTTTCTGATGCACCGTATTGACGGAAAAAAATACAGTGAAATTGCCCTGGAGCTGGACCTTAGCGTCAAGGCCGTTGAAAAACGCATTCATCTCGCCCTGTTAAGCTTACGTAAAGAAATTGATTTATAAAAAAGTAGGGTAAATTGAATTCTAATTGTTTTAATGATATAATACAGTACAATGAAAAAGAATCGCTTATTGGCCCAATGGCTGAACAATGATTTAACACCTGAGGAACTGGCGGAATTTGAAGCCAGTCCCGATTTTGAAAAATATAAAAAGATAAAACACTATACCGATCATCTGGAAGTAGCGGACTGGGATGAAAATGCGATGTTGTCGAATATCCTGAAACAGCCTAAAGTGACTCCGAAAGTAGTTCCTTTATATCAAAAATGGGCGTTTCGCGCAGTGGCTATTTTTGTGCTGGCGCTTGGCATTACCTTTGCGCTGAAAATGCTGGTACAGCAGACGGAGACGGCCGGTTTTGGCGAAAAAACTATTTTTTCGTTACCGGATCATTCTGAAGTAGTCCTGAATTCGGGTTCTGAAATACAGTATAAAAAATGGAACTGGGATAACAACAGGCATCTGGAACTTAAAGGAGAAGCCTATTTTAAAGTAGCGAAAGGCCGACGCTTTGAGGTGCAGACCAATCTGGGAAAAGTAACGGTTTTGGGAACACAGTTTAACGTGAAAGCCCGTAAAAACAGCTTTGATATTGTGTGTTACGAAGGACGTGTCAAGGTCAATTACGGCAATACGCAAATTCTATTGACGCATGGACAGGGAGTACGTTTTGAAAATGGAAAACAGCTCAAAAGAAACATACAAACCTCACAGCCGGAATGGATGGACAACGAGATTAGTTTTTATCAGGAAAACATCAAAAGCCTGTTAGACGAAGTCGAAAGGCAATATAACATTACTATCGAATTAAACACCAAAGATACAACGGCCTTGTTTACAGGGAAATTACCCGCCCATGACCTGGAGGTAGCCTTGCAGATTATTAGTACCACCTATCATTTAGAGGCCCGGAAAGTCTCCAACCATAAAATAATTTTTGACGAAAAATAAATGTTGCTCCCCAAACAATTTCATTTTTTGTTTCTCTTCTTTTTCCTTGTCCTGCCCCTATCTGCGCAGGACAAGGGAAAAGTCATGCCGTTTAAAAAAATCCTCGTGGCTATTGAAAAACAGCATCAGGTTAGTTTTAACTATACCGAGGATATTATTACGGGACTGCAATGCAATCCGCCCAAAAGATCGCTTTCGTTAGCGCAGAAACTGCAGTTCCTGTCCCAAAAAACACAGTTGTCTTTTGAGAATATTGGCAACCGGTTTATTAATATTTACAAAAAAGAAAATTCAGCTCCCCTGATCTGCGGCTATGTTTTTGGGGCTACGGATCATAAACCGATTGAAAACGCCAATATCAGCTTACCGAATAGTACACAGATTGCCACGGATTTTAACGGGTATTTTGAATTTGAACAAAAAAGCGCTGCTACTTTTCTAATCAGTCATGTCGGGTTTATCACCCAGAGAATCACGGCGGATCATTTGGACGCTGCTAATTGTCTCCAAATCGTACTGGAACCTGAAATTACGCAGCTCGAAGAAATCAAAGCGAGTGCGGTGCTGGCTTCGGGAATTTCCAAAAATACCGATGGCGCCTTTGAAATTAAACCCAAGAAGTTCGGAATCCTGCCGGGACTTATTGAACCCGATGCTTTGCAGACCATGCAGCAAATCCCGGGCGTGAACAGTCTGGACGAAAGTGTTTCGAGCATCAACGTGCGCGGCGGTACACACGATCAGAATTTGTTCTTATGGAACGGGATCCGCATGTTCCAGACCGGGCATTTTTTTGGTCTGATCTCGGTTTTTAATCCCAATCTGGCACATACGATTTCTATTTATAAAAACGGAAGTTCGGCTTTTTACGGGGAAAGTGTTTCGAGTGTCGTGGCGATTTCTTCAACGCCCGAAACCGCGGAAAAAAATTCCTTTAGTGCCGGAATCAATATGATCAATGCCGATGTGTACGGGAAGTACAATCTTTCGAAAAAGAGCTTTATTGAAATATCCGCCCGTAAATCGATTACTGATTTTGTCGAAACCCCTACATACAAGGAATATTTTAATAAAGTATTTCAAAACACGACCATTACTGATTTTGCCCAAAACCAGAATGTCGATTACCAAAGTGATAAAAAATTCGGTTTCTATGATGCTACCTTAAAATATGCCCAAAAAATAGGTACTAAAGACCAGATTGTACTGGATTTAATTACGATTAAAGACAATCTGGAAGTTTTTCAGAGTGCGACACTTTACGACATCAACCGATCGGAAAACAATGTGTTACGCCAGCAAAACTATGGCGGGAATTTATCCTGGAAAAGAAACTGGAATGCCTTTAATACCACTAAAATTAATATCTACAACTCTGCGTATGAACTTTTGGGCAACCAGAAAACGACCAATGCTAATCAGGTCGTGCTTCAGGAAAACACAGTAAACAATAATGGACTTACTATGGAGAACAACCATACGCTTACGGCTAAATGGAGTTTTAACAACGGGTATCAGTTTAACGAAATGGGGATTACCAATTTAGAGCAGGTCACCAATCCTGATTTCTATCGCAGGGTCAAAGACGTACTGCGAACCCATGCCTTAATTCTGGAGGGAAAATACAACGACACGCTTTCGAGAATCTATCTGAAGGCCGGAGTCCGTATGAATTATATTGAAAAATTTAAAAAATACAATATTGAACCGCGACTGCAACTGGGTTATGGCATTAGTAAAAGTGTCAATGTAGAATTGCTGGGGGAACTGAAAAGTCAAAACTCCCAACAGATTATTGATTTGCAGAAAGATTATTTCGGCATTGAAAAAAGGCGCTGGATCATCTCCAATAACGCCACCATCCCTATTCAGAGAAGCAAACAGCTCTCTTTAAATGTATTCTACAAAGAGAACGACTGGCTGCTGGGTATGGAAAATTTTTATAAAAAAGTAAACGGCATCACCACTTCGAGCCAGGGTTTTCAGAACCAGCTGGAGTTTGTGCGAACCACAGGCGATTATGAAGTATTGGGAACGGAAATCCTGATTCAGAAAAAAATAAACCATTTTCTGACCTGGCTCAGTTATACCTACAATAAAAACAATTATCATTTTCCCGCTTATGAATACCCTACTTTTCCGAACAATTTTGAGTTAACACATACGTTATCCTGGGCTGCCATTTACGAGAAAAACAATTTCAAGATTGCTTTGGGCACCAAATGGTCTTCGGGCAGGCCCAAAACCTCTACTGATGTTTCGCAAATTGACCTTTCAGATCCGGTACTGATCTACAACAAACCGAATAATACCAACCTGCACATCTTTTCGCAGGTAAATATCTCTTCTACGTACAAGTGGGAAACCGACAATGGAATTCAGTACAAAGTAGGCCTCTCGATCCTGAATATCCTGAACCGCAAAAACGAAATCAGCGAATATTACCGCATCAGTTCCCTAACCAATTCTATCGAAGAAGTGGAAACCTTCGCCCTGCAAAGAACTCCAAATGTGAGTTTTAGGGTTTCTCTATAAGCTTGTATTTCAATCTTTTGTAAAGCTTTACTTTCCTTTTTTTACTTTTTTTTAATAAAATATCAATTCTTTGGTAGGGTAACCTGCGTCAAGGCTGTTTTATTGTTGTTGGTTGTTTGTTATTAGTTGTTAGTTCGATGTGAAAAGTTCTTAGTCCTTAGTTCTTAGTCCATAGTGCTGAAAAGTGAGAATATAGAGTAGAGAGCAAAGAATAAAGAGAATAGAATAGAGAACTCAGACTAATCCCGATAGCTATCTGGACAGACTAAAAACCAACAACTAAAAACCAACAACTAAGAACTAACAACCGTTAAAAAATCAATTAAAATTTAAAACCCATGAAATCAAAACAAATTACATTCGCATTCGTTGCTCTTATCGCAACAGCTTTTTTTGTAAGCTGCAGCAGTGACAGTGATACTCCCACCACTACGCCGCCTGTGGTCGAAGCCAAAAAAGAAATTAGTCTTTCTACCAGTGCTACTTTAGGTGCTTATCTTTCGGATAAGGACGGAAGGTCTTTGTATTTTTTTGCCACGGATGCGAACGGAAAACCTTCCTGTACCGGAGGATGTGAAGCAGTATGGCCTGCTTTTAATGTGGATAACCTAACTGCCGACAAATTAGGTGCCGGACTTACCTTAGCTGATTTTGGAACGGTTACTACTGCTTCTGCCAAAAAACAATTGACGTATAAAGGCTGGCCGTTGTATTACTATGCACCACTTTCTTCGGGTGACGGGTATGGCGGTGCCGGAACGAATGTACCGGAAGCGGCCGGAAAAACAACCGGTGACGGAGTTGGCGGGGTTTGGTTTATTGCCAAACCGGATTATTCCGTCCTGTTGGTCAGAAGCCAGCTGGTGGGACATGATGGTAAAAACTACAAATCTGATTACACGGTTGGAGATGGTGTAACGACCTACTTTACCGATGCGAAAGGGATCACACTGTATACTTATAAAAATGATAATTTCAAGAAAAACAATTTTACAAAGTCCGATTTCTCCAACAATGCGGTTTGGCCTATCTATGAGACCGACAAAATTGTAGTGCCTTCTACTCTGGACAAAACCAAATTTTCTGTAATTACCGTATTTGGTAAATCGCAACTGGTGTACAACGGCTGGCCTTTGTATTATTTTGGACAGGATGCCAGCGTAAGAGGCGCCAATAAAGGGATCAGTTTCCCTGCTCCGGGCGTTTGGCCGGTACCGGTAAAAGATTCGCCGCTCGCGATCTAAGCACCAGAATTTCCAATAAACACATAGCACTGCTACCTGAACTTAAAACAAAAACATGAAAAGAAAAAGAACAGCCTTTGTACTTGCGGCTTTACTGATCGTGGCTGCTGCGGGTATTTATTTTTATTACGGGTTTCTCTTTAAGGGAGCACGTGATATTGCCTCAGAAAAGGCGGATTTCAATATCACCGCAACAAAATTACTGGAAGCGTATAATGAAGATCCCAAAAAAGCAGATGCCCTGTATCTCAATAAAACTATTGAAATCACCGGTGCAGTAACCAAAGAAACCGATTCGGTAATCACACTCGAAAATACTGTTTTTTGTCTGTTTACCCAGAAAATAAAAGAGAAACATCTCGATCATAAGGTAAGCGTTAAAGGCAAATGTATTGGATATGACGAGCTGTTTCAGGAAGTTAAATTAGACCAGTGTACCCTTAATCAACCCCACAATTAAAACGTATTATGAAGAAATTTTTAATCCCAATCTGCCTTTTTCTGGCCACTATGGCCTATTCGCAGGATGATCTGCTGAAGGACCTGGATTCTACTCAGGTAGAAGACAGCTATTCGACCGCTACTTTTAAAGCCTTACAGCTGGTTACTTTACAGACCACTAAAATGGCTGCCAAAAAAGAATTCTATTTTGTAGTCTCGCACCGTTTCGGTACTGTGAAAGACGGTTTTGACAGTTTTTTCGGCCTTGATAACGCTACTACCAAACTGGGTGGTATTTACGGCGTTACCGATTGGTTGTCCGTAAGCCTTTCGAGACATACTCTGAACAAAATGTACGAGACCGGAGTGAAATACCGAATGGCCAGACAGGATGCCAGTTTCCCGGTAGATATTGTCGGGTACAGTGTGGCGGATATCAATACTTTTTTAGAAGAGGATCAGTATCCGGGCTTGGAATTCAAACATCGTATGACGTATGTGCAGCAGCTGCTGGTATCGCGAAAAGTGAGTGAAAAACTATCGTTAGAGTTAGTACCCTCCTTTATTCATAGAAACCTGTACAATCCGGCCATCGAAAACGACAATCAGTTTTCTTTTGGAGGAGGCGGCCGTTATAAAATCACCAAAAGATTATCGGTGAATTTAGAGTACATGCACAACTTTGACACGCCTGACTTTTACAAAAATCCATTGTCCGTAGGCCTGGATGTCGAAACCGGAGGACATGTCTTTCAACTGATCTTTACCAATTCACAATCGATGAGTGAGAGCGGGTACCTGACGAATGCTACCGGTGACTGGGGTAAAGGGGATTTCTTCTTTGGATTTAACTTGTACAGGGTGTTTTAAGAGAAGAATTTGAGAATGTGATAATTTGATAATTTGATAATGTGATAATGTGAGAATGTGAGAATGAGAGATTTACAAACGCCTAACACATAACACATAACACATAACTCATAATTCATAACACATAACCCATAACTCACAACCCACAACCCATAACCCATAACCCATAACACATAACTCATAACTTATAACCTAAATAAAAAACAACAACTATGAAAAAACTAATAGCCCTTACCCTACTTATGGCTGCTTTTGCAAGCTGTAGTGATTCTGATACGTATCAGGATATTGAAACGCCACCAACGACCGGAACTCCAAATCCGGATCCTGTGGCTGCCAGCAGTTATACTAAAAATGCGAAATCAATTATTGATGCCAATTGTATCGGCTGTCACCAAAGCGGAAGGTCTGCGGCTTTCAGGCCTCTGACTACTTATGCGGAGGTTAAAGCAGCGGTTGAAAACGGTGGTTTATTAAACCGAATTCAGTTGCAGACCGGACAACAGGGCATCATGCCTCAGGCAGGAAGAATGTCTCAGGCCAATATTGATGTGATTGTAAAATGGAATACGGACGGACTTAAAGAAAACTAGGGTCATGAAAAAATCAATTATTCATTTCTTCGTATTCGTGTTGCTTATTACGGTAAGTACAGACACATGGGCGCAAAAGCTGATCACCAAAACGGGGAATATCAAATTTCAGGCTTCTACACCTTCCAATGAAGAAGTGGCTGCCGAAAACAAAAGTGTCTCTGCGGTTTTAGAGCAATCTACCGGGGATTTCGCGGCTTTGGTCCTGATCAAAGGTTTTCGGTTTAAGGTGGCTTTAATGGAGGAACATTTTAATGAAAATTATATGGAATCTGAAAAGTTTTCGAAAGCCACTTTAAAAGGTAAAATGGAAGATTTTGATCTTTCGAAAGTAACCAGTACGGCTAAAAATTTTACTTTAAAGGGAGACCTTACCCTTCACGGCGTAACCAAACCGATAACGGTAACGGTAAAAGTTTCGAAAGCAGCCAACGGCGTTATCGCTATGGGTTCTTTTGAGGTGAAACCGGAAGATTATGGTATTGAAATACCCAACCTGGTACGAAAAAAAATTGCGGATAAAATAAAGGTTAATTACAATTTTTTACTGGTTAAATAAATAGTGCCCTGAGGTCAGTTGATACCGGCTGACCTCTTTTTTTTACGAATCCTAAACTAAAATGAAATGATCTGCAAAAATTATGTTGTTTCGGGAGAAGATGTCAATGACTTTATGGTTATGGAAACCAGTGCGTACCTTTCCTATACGCTTCGCCTCCTGTATCGTTTTTTATTTGCCAACGGATTTTCAAAAGAGCGGCTCCATGCCTTGCAGCTGGGTCTGCAGGAAAGAAAAGATATATTGGTTTCGTATCAGGACCTGATGTTTACCGAACCTTTTTTTGTGGAAATGAAACAGTGTTGTATCGGCGATAAAATCACGGTTGAAAGTTACTTTTTCAACTCCAGAAACGAATGCTGTGCGGCAGTGACCAAAGAAATCGAATGGTTCGACCCTGTTCGCAGCAAAGTAATCGCAGCACCCAAACATATCCTGCGCCATTTTAATGCGATTAACAGAGCGTAAGCCTGAACTACACGTTACCAGATAAAAAGTTCTTTTAAATTATTCTGAAAGAACAGCAGTCCTGCCCTTTCCTTTTTTTCCTTTTGCTTTTTTTCCTTTTTTCCACCAGATGATAAATCCGGTTACCGGAAGTGAGGCGCCAATCAGGCTGACGAGACTCCACAGTATTTTTCCGGCCAGTCCGAAGAAAGTGCCTGTATGGAGGTCATGATTGCTCGCTTCGTATACATCTGCGGCATTGTTGTCTTTGTACAATTTGGTCCGTAACAGCTGCCCTGTTTTTCCATCAAAAAAGAGAACATTCTGATTTCTGGCACTTGCCCAGGTATTGGGATAAATCATTCTTACCCTAAGCTCTCCGGTTTTTCGAACCGAAAAACTTATGGACGCTGCCCCCGGATATTGGGCGTTTACCGTTTCATAGATTGCATTGTACCGAACGGGAATGGTGGTGGAATCTATTTTGGCGGTGTTTACAGCTGCTGTTCCTTTATTTAAAGGCGCTCCGGTAACGAAACTCACGGCTTTTTTGGCGGTTTCGAACTTAAAATAAAGTCCGGAAAAAGCGATCAGCAGCAGCACGAAAGCCGCATAAAATCCTAAAACCTGGTGCAGGTCATAGTTGACTCTTTTAAACGAACCGCCCCATTTTATTTGGAGCGACTGTTTCAGCTGACGCATTTGATTCGGAAACCATAAGATCAATCCGGTGATAAGCATGATCATAAAAATCACCACAGACCAGCCCTGAATAAATTCCCCAACGTCTCCTAATAAAAGGGTACGGTGTATTTCTAAAACGGTATTGAGCCAGTCTGCCCCTTTTTCGTTGACGAGGCTTCCGTCGTAAGGATTAAAATAGTAGATCTTTTTCTTTTTGGTGGAAAGCTGAACCGTTGCGTTAGCTTCTTCCTTGTTGACTTTTAAAGCCGTTATTTTCTGTTTGGGCTCGAGGTGCCGGTAGTTTGCTATTATAGCAGCTAGCCCTATAAAAGGTTTTTGCTGAACGGGTACGTGCAGGTATTCCTGTTGTGTCGCCTCCCGGATCTCTTCTTCAAAAACATATAAAAACCCGGTTATACTAACGATAAAAACAATAAGGCCCGATGCTAAACCGAGCCATAAATGTATTTGTCGTACTGCTTTTTTAAATCCTTTTGTCATACTGTATCGTAAAGTCCAAATATAGAGAATCTGCTTTTAAAATGATTCAACGGAGTGCTTAGAATTTTATGGTAATATTACCCGTTACTCTTGTCGGATTTTGCGCCGCTAAACGGTACGACCAGTATTTTTCGTTGGTCAGGTTATCGACTTTTAACCCCAATCTGTATTTTGGCCTGTCGTAGAAAACGGAAGCATCCAGAACGGTATACGAAGGAATACTAAACTTAAAGTTTGTGGTGTTGGTCTGGTAATATTCACTTCCATAAATTCCTCCGAAACCGACTCCCAATCCCGAAAGTGATCCTTCCGCCAGACGGTAACTGGCCCAAAGATTGGCGGTTCTTGGCGAACCTGCCGTGGTTGGGCGTAATCCGTTGATCGTCGCATTGGCTTTGGTATATTTACTGTCATTATAGGTATACCCTGCCACGATATTTAAACCGCGTATCGGGTTGGCAATCAGTTCGGCCTCCAGTCCTTTACTGAGCTGCGTACCGTCCTGAAGCTGAAAGTTCGCGTTATCCGGATCATCACGGGTGATGTTCGTGACCTGGATATCATAATAACTTAAAGTCGCGCTGATTTTATTAAAGTCAAACTTCACCCCTCCTTCTACCTGATTCGCCTGATTGGGTTTGAACGTATTTCCGTTAAAATCGGATCCGCCCACATTATTGAATCCGTTCATGTAATTGGCAAATACGGATACCTTTTCTTTTACAAGCTGATACACGGCCCCGAATCTTGGCGAAAATGCCGTCTGATTGTAACTTCCTACCAGAGAATCACGGCTTGGGTAATAGACGCCTTTATTGATATAACGGTCTACCCTTACTCCCGCCATTACAATTAATTTATCCGTAACATTCAATACGTCGGACACATACGCACTGTAGGTTCTCTCGTTATTGGATACATAATTACTGAATTTAACATTCTCCGGTAAAAACAAAGGGTCTATTTTAACGGCAGTGAAATTATTGTACGCATCCCCCGGTTTTCTATAGTCGAGCGGTTTCATGTTTACGGTCGCATCATTACGGGTGGCGCGAAGGCTGTAGAAATCAAATCCTGCCACAACGCGGTTACGTAGTTTTCCTATTTTGAAATCACCGTTGAAGTTTTGCTGAATGTCGGTTCCGTAATACGGATTATCCTGTTTGGTAACCGCCTGTCTCAGGGTTGTATTACTCAAAGCGGTTAAAGCGACCGTATAGCCTTCTGCTGAAGACCGGGTACGTGATACAATGGTCTGCGACGTCCATGCGTCTGATATTTTATACTTTAACTGGGCAAATATATTGTACTGCTGTCCGGTATAATTTACAGTATTGTTGGCGAAAGAAAGTTTGTACGGAATTCCCATTTCGGTGATACTTTTGGCTGTCGCATCTTTTCCGGTATAAGGTGCCAGTCGGGTTGGCGAAGTTCCTTTTGAGGTGCTGAATTCTGCATCAATCAATAAAGTCAGTCTTTCGTTTACGGCATACGAGAAACTTGGTGCTATAAAAAAGCTTTTATTAAATCCGGCATCCTGAAAACTTCTCTCACTATGCAAAGCGGTATTGATTCTGAAAAGTGCCGTTTTGTCTTCGTTAAGCGGGGTATTAATATCAGCGGTAAAACGGTTTAGATCCCAATCCGCCGCTGAATAGGAAACCTCACCTTTAAAGAAATCAAAAGGTTTTTTGGTTACCCTGTTAAACAAACCTCCAAAAGAAGAAATGGTACTTCCAAACAACGTAGCCGATGGCCCTTTAATGACCTCAATACGCTCCAGATTCGCCGGATCTATTGCATTGTACGTAAAACTTCCTACCCCGTTTCTGACCAGTTGCGGCGTGGCAAAACCTCTCGAAATATTGGTGGTTCTTCCCTGATTTCGAACTTCGGCAATACCGGCTCCAGGAACGTTTTTAAACGCACTGTTGTAATCGGTTATGACCTGCTCTTTCATCAGTTCCTTGCTTACGATGGTGTATACCTGAGGGTTTTCCATGTTTTTGAGTTTCATCTTAGAAACTTCTTCGCTTTCTTTTCTGGCAAATCGGTTTCCTCCCGAACTTACAATAACTTCCTCTAATTTCTGTGAGGTATAAAGAAGCTCAAAATCCAATTGGACAGCCGTATTGTTTTGATCGATTACTACGGAAGCGGGAGATGAATCATAGCCGTTCATAACTACTTCGACTATATAAGTCCCAAACGGAATATTTTTCAATTCATAAGAACCGTCCGCATCCGTGATGGCTGTTTTATTCAGCTCATCAATTTTGACTTTCGAACCTTGTACAGAATTTCCGTCTTTTACATTTACCTTCCCTGAGATTGTTCCGGTATTGGATTGCGAAAAAGCGGTAAAAGACCCAAAAAGAAGGAGTAGAATGGACAGTACTATTTTAGCTAAAACAATATTTATAAGCGTATTACTATTTATTTTCATGTGAACTATAATCGTTATTTTTATTTAGAATCATTACAAATATAAAATAAAGTTAATTTCTGCAAAATAAAAACGGCAAAATCACGCACAAAAAAATACCGTTTTAAAGTAGCATGAAGAGACAGGGATATCTTGAATCCCTTTTGAACGGCAGTACGAAATTGTATAACATTTAAGGGGAATACTATAAGCCTTTTTACCGATGAAAATCTAAATTTAAACTTGCCTGAGATTATAAAAGAAGCCTGGTGGATTCAAGAAACTGATCCTACACCTGAAATCTAAAAAATACCGCTTTTTTTATACCTTTTGGCTTGAAAAAAAGGTACAATCTGTATTCTGTTACTAGATTTATATCTAACTTGCTTATATGAAAACAAACACGGATGTACTGATCATTGGCGGCGGACTGGCAGGTCTGGCAAGTGCAATTCATTTGTCCGGACAGGGAATGCAGGTAACACTGGTTGAAAAATCCGGCTATCCCCGACATAAGGTTTGCGGCGAATATATTTCTAATGAAATTCTACCGTATTTAGTATGGCTTGGTGCAGCCGTTTCTGAATTGCATCCTACCGCTATTTCCAAATTTGAGTTTACGACAACAAACGGCAGAAGTGCAAAAGCTCAGCTTCCGTTGGGCGGTTTTGGCGTGAGCCGCTATGCGCTGGATCATTTTCTCTATGAAAAAGCCATAGCCAATGGCTGCCAGATCCTGCAGGAAACGGTTACCGATATTGCTTTCGATCAGGACGTATTCAGTGTCAGCACACCCCATCAGACGTTAACCTCTAAAATTGTACTGGGCGCTTATGGCAAACGCTCGAATATCGACCAGGTTTTAGCACGGGATTTTATTCATAAAAAGTCGTCGTGGCTGGCTGTTAAAGCCCATTATTCGGGTGATTTCCCTGATGACCTGGTGGCTTTGCACAACTTTAACGGCGGTTATTGCGGCGTTTCCAAAGTAGAAAACAATAAAATCAATATTTGTTATCTGGCCGATTATGCGACTTTCAAACGATATAAAAATATAGAAGAGTACCAAAATCAGGTCCTGTATCAAAACAAAAACCTTAAAACAGTTTTTGAAAACAGCACGCTTCTTTTTGAAAAACCAATTACCATCAGTCAGATATCGTTTGACCCCAAACAACCGGTAGAAAAACATGTCCTCATGATTGGCGATACAGCCGGTTTGATCCATCCGTTATGCGGCAACGGGATGGCCATGGCTTTACACAGTGCTAAAATAGCAGCCGAATTGGTACTGGATTTTCAAAACGGAAGGATTTCACGTGACCTTTTAGAAAAAACCTATACCCAAAGATGGAAAACGCATTTTGGCAGACGGATGCTGATGGGACGCCTGCTCGCCAAAATATTAAGCCGGAAAAAACTGGCTCCTATTCTTATTTCGATCGTTGCCTCCTTACCCGGCCTGCTTCCGCTTATTATTAAACAAACACACGGTAAACCCATAGTAATCGATTAAATGACGATAAATACCCAATACAGAACACAGGAAACCGAGATCATGGATGATTTTTCGCTTACGGGCGAGGAATTACGATCTGCGCTTGATCAGATTGCCCGTATCAACCGGTTGTTAGGCGGTAACCAACTGACGCTGCAGGCTACCAGACAATTGTTGAACCAACCTATTGGTACTGAACCGATCGTTATAGCCGATATAGGCTGCGGTAACGGTGATATGCTGCGAATGCTGGCGGATTACGGCGCTTCCCGTCATCTTAATTTTAAACTGATAGGCATTGATGCCAATGCATTTACGATCAGTTATGCCGAATCATTATCGAGCCGGTTTTCGAATATTGAATATGTCTGTATTGATATTTTTAGTGAGGAATTCAAATCGCTGCAATACGATATTGTGCTGTGTACGCTGACCCTGCACCATTTTACAAATGAGCAGATCCTGTATATAATGCCTATCTTTAATACCAATGCGACAATTGGTACTGTAATAAATGATTTGCATCGCAGTGCACTGGCATATCGCCTTTTTGAAGTGATTGGCTTTGTTTTCCGGCTGAATAAAATGTCGCGGGAAGATGGCCAGGTCTCCATATTAAGAGGTTTTAAAAAAAACGAACTGGAAGAATTTTCTAAAAAACTGAATTTAAAAAACTATACCATAAACTGGAAATGGGCTTTCCGCTACCAATGGATAATCGCTAAAAGATGAGTGTAAAAATAACAACAGTTGCCAAGCAGCTACCCCAGTATTCCCGTACCACAGCAGAGATTCTTCCTTTTCTGGATGAATGGCTCGCCGGACAGGACGAGCGTTTTATCAAAAAAGTAAAAAAGATATTTGAAGCGGCCGCTGTAGACAAACGCTATTCTGTCATGGATCCCGTCGAGGTTTTTACAGCTACTTCCTTTGAAGACAAAAACGATATTTACAGCCGTGAAGTGATTATTTTGGGCGAACAGGTGCTCGAAAAAGCACTTCGCAAAGCCAACTGGGAGCCCGAAACACTGGATTATATTATTACGGTGAGCTGCACCGGAATTATGATCCCTTCGCTGGATGCTTACCTGATCAACAAAATGAAACTAAGGCAGGACATTGTGCGCCTGCCCGTTACCGAAATGGGCTGTGCCGCAGGAATATCGGGTATTATCTATGCCAAAAACTTCCTGAAGGCCAATCCCGGAAAACGCGCTGCCGTTATAGCGGTTGAATCGCCAACGGCCACTTTTCAGCTCGATGATTTTTCGATGCCCAATATTGTTAGTGCGGCTATTTTTGGCGATGGCGCCGCCTGCTGTCTGTTATCCTCTTATGAAGAGGATGCTGGTCCTGAGATTATCGATGAGGAGATGTATCATTTTTATGATGCCGAACATATGATGGGTTTTAAAGTAACCAACAACGGACTGCAGATGGTACTGGATATTGAAGTTCCGGATACGATTGCGTCCCACTTCAGCGACATTATCCATCCGTTTTTACAGAAAAACAATTTAGAAATCAAGGATCTCGACCATATGATCTTTCATCCCGGCGGAAAAAAAATTGTGACCACGGTGGAGGCTTTGTTCTCGGGATTAGGAAAAAATATTGATGCTACCAAAGAAGTACTGAAACAATACGGCAATATGTCGAGCGCAACGGTGCTGTATGTTCTCGAAAGTATTATGGAGGATCAGCCAAAAGCCGGAGAAAAAGGACTGATGCTCAGTTTTGGTCCGGGATTTTCGGCACAACGTGTTTTATTACAATGGTAAGTACTGTTTAAAAAAGAACCATGAAATTACAAAATATTATAGCGCAGCTGCCGTACACCCCTCCTTTTTTGTTTGTGGATGAACTGCTTCACGTCGATGAAAACGGCATTACCGGAACCTATACTTTTCAGGACGATCTTGATTTTTATAAAGGGCATTTTAAGGATAATCCGGTCACCCCGGGGGTGATCCTAACGGAAACGATGGCACAGATCGGGATGGTTTGCCTGGGTATTTATTTACTGGGAAATGAATTGAAAAAAGATACCGTAGTCGCTTTTACCTCGGCGGATATGCAATTTTTAAAACCGGTATATCCCAATGAAAAAGTAACGGTGACTTCAAAGAAACTATTTTTCCGGTTTGGGAAACTGAAGTGTGAAGCGATTATGAAAAACGAAGCCGGACAAGAAGTCTGCAAAGGCACCATTGCCGGCATGATTACTACAAAACTATGAAAAAGCGCGTTGTGATAACAGGTCTTGGAGTCGTCGCTCCAAACGGAATTGGCATTGCGGCGTTTACACATGCCCTGAAAAACGGAATTTCAGGTATACGTCATGATGCGCAATTACAGAAGCTGCAGTTTTCCTGCCAGATTGCCGGACAGCCCCAGATTTCGGAGGAACTTAAAGCGCAGTATTTTACAGAACTGGAACTCCGCGGTTTTAACAGCACCGGTATTTTGTACGGGGTTATTGCGGGTATGGAAGCCTGGAAAAATGCCGGTTTACCGATAGAAAAAAACGAAGAACCCGATTGGGACAGCGGGACTATTTTTGGATCCGGTACCTCGGGAATTGATAAATTTCGCGAAAGCATTTATAAAATAGACGATTTGCAGACCCGCAGGCTGGGCAGTACGGTTGTCGCCCAAACCATGAACAGTGGCGTAAGCGCTTATCTGGGCGGCAAACTCGGATTGGGGAATCAGGTCACGACCAATTCTTCTGCCTGTTCTACCGGTACGGAAGCGATTATACTGGCGTACGACCGCATCCAATCCGGACAGGCAAAACGGGTGCTGGCGGGCAGTACCGGAGACAGCGGACCTTATATCTGGGCCGGATTTGATGCTTTGCGCGTCTGCAGTTCGAAATATAATGATAACCCTGAAGACGGTTCGCGTCCTATGAGTGCCTCAGCGGCAGGTTTTGTCCCGGGCAGCGGTGCCGGAGCCTTAGTTGTGGAGGAACTGGATAGTGCTTTGGAACGCGGTGCTACCATTTATGCCGAAATACTGGGGGGCAATATCAACTCCGGCGGACAGCGCGGCAACGGCAGTATGACAGCACCCAACAGTACGGCCGTACAAAAATGTATTACCAACGCTCTGCACAATGCCGGAATATCGGCGAATGAGGTGGATGCCATCAACGGTCATCTTACCGCCACCACAAAAGACAGTCTGGAAATTGAGAACTGGACAAAAGCCCTGGGACGAAAGGGTACTGATTTTCCGTACATCAATTCCTTAAAAAGCCTGACGGGGCATTGCCTGAGCGCAGCAGGAAGTATTGAAAGCGTTGCCACGGTGCTGCAGCTTCATGAAGGTTTTATCTTCGGCAATACCAATTGTGCCGATCTTCATCCTGAAATTACTTCTCTTATTGATGCCTCGAAAATTCCATTGCAAACTTTAGAAAAAAGCGCTGCTATCATTGCCAAAGCAAGTTTTGGTTTTGGCGATGTAAATGCCTGCCTCCTCTTTAAAAAATTTCAAAAATAATACTATGAACAAACAAGAACTTATACTGAAACTAAAAGCGATCATCAAGCCCTACACGACCAATACGGAAGCTTTTGACAACCTTACGGAAGAGACTGATTTTATCAACGATCTGAGTATCAACTCTGCTAATCTGGTCGATATTGTGCTGGATATCGAACAAACTTTTGATGTGGTCATTGACAATATCGATATGGAACGCATGCTGGATGTAAAAACCGCCGTAGCAATTATTGAAACCAAACTGGCCGCAAAATGATCGGTAATGATGTGATTGATCTCATACAAACCCGCCAGGAAAGCAACTGGCAGCGTAAAGGTTTTTTAGAGAAACTATTTACCGATGAAGAACAGTCACTTATCGCTCGGAATCTAAATCCGGAAAGGATGGTGTGGGTATTTTGGAGCATGAAAGAGGCCGCCTATAAAATTTATAACCGACAAACCCGAATCAGGGCATACATCCCTTTAAAGCTGGTCTGCAGTTTAGATTCGGAAAGTAGTGACTGCATTTCCGGAAAAGTGAGCTGCTGCGGAAATCTGTATTATACCCAAACGATTCTTACTCCAGATTGCCTTCATACCATAGCCGTTACTACTCCCGATCAGTGGGGTAGTGTAACGGAAATTGAAAAAAAGAACATTGAGAAAGACGAATATGGTATTCCGTTTTTATTCTCTCCCCTATCTCCAAATGGACAGGCTGTTTCTATTAGCCATCATGGCCGTTTTGAAAAAGTAGTTTGCCTTTCCGCTTAAACGCAACAGCAATTCTACATGAGGTTCGGGTTTACGTAAGCTTCCTGACAGTGGTATTTTATAACTTTAATAAAGGATTATATAACCCTGCTGTCCTGGCATTTAAGTAATTTTAGTACAACTTTAAAATGTACTATTATGAAAACAAATAATCAAAATCCGGATACTAATAAGAACAACACTGAGAATCGAAATGACAGAAATGACATGAGAAAACATCAGTATAAAGATCATGATGAAGTGCTGACCAACGATGAAAATTATGATGTGGACACGCACAAATTTAAAGGGGAAGCACCTGATTTCGATGATCAGCTCGACAATGAAGAAAAAAAATAAAAATAAAAACCCCTTCCCCTTAAAAATAGAGGGAAGGGGTTTTACTGTATGTGGAGTGCTATTGCAAGCTGTGCAAGTGCCCTGACTCTTAGTCTTTGTAACTGTTCCTGATTAAAATCAAAAATTTCACAAAGTACCGCGATTGACCCAACTGTTTTGATTCACCACCAATAAAAAGTTTATTTTATTTGAAAGTGCTCTTTTAATTTTGAAATTGCTGTACTGCCTGTTTCATCATGGGTTCCGTCAGGTACACTGAATACCGTCACTTTTTTCGATACTAAAAAGTCTGTTTCGGCGGTAGTTAATTTTCCCACTTTTTCATCTTTAGTGCCGTAATAGTAGATTATTTTATCAAGTCCGTTGACATTCTCCCATAATTTTGTAAATCTTTTGTAGCCCAGAGCACCTGCCAGTCTTCCTAAATTTCGGTCTTTAGCTGTTTTATTTTCTACAAATTTATAAGTGAATTTTCCATCTGCCCCATACACATATTCTCCATCGTAACCCTGGCTGAATTTTTCCCAAAATTCATTCTCCATGTCTAATCTTCCGGCAACAATTAATGCTTTGCTGATGTTTGAAGTACCATATCTGGCAATATAATCCTCTGCTACAAAAGCACCGTAAGAAACGCCTACTAAACAAACGGTTTTTCCTTTACTTTTATAATAACTGACCACTTTGTCTACATTCTCTGCGTTGGCAGTCGCACGTGTTTTGGCATCAGCAAATGATATATCCAGATTAAACAAAGCAGGATTTAAGGTCTGAATCTGCTGAACATCTACCCATAGCGCATTTTTCGCATTCGCAAAATCAATGGTCTCCGCGGTATCCATCAACTCATACAAAGGCCCTCCCTGCATATTAACCACCACAATATTGCTGTTCTGATCTCCTGTACTCCTTGATATTCCCTGTATTTCTGATAATGGGTGTTCTTTTTCTCTATCGTTGTTATCATCCTTATTACAACTTACAACGAAAAGAGAAATACTGATCATCATCAGTTTTAAAATGTTCTTTTTCATAAATTCTGATTTTACTACTATACTTTTATTGGTACCGGTTTATATTTGATTAAGTGTAAACTGTTATAATTTGTGTTTGCTCATAAAATCAAGTATTGACTTTGCAAACAAATCAGGTTCATGAAACATCATATAATGTCCGGAGGCATTAAAATCAACATTGGTCACGTCTTTTGATCCTATATTTTTCAGGAACTCTTTCTGATACGTTCTGGATACGGCAAAATCATATTTTCCCCAAAGCACCAGACACGGCATTTTTACGTCTGCCAAAAATGGATTATTGTCTCTTTTGATTATTTCTTTAAACAAATAGGAATTACTTGAATGTCCACGGCTACTCATTTTAAAATCGGCATTGTCTACCTTTATTACAACTTCAGGGATTTCGGCTGTAACGAGATAAGCGATGCTATTGATCTTTTCCGGTTGTTCTTTCACCACTTTCTTTATTTCTTTCCAGACCTCAGTATTTTTTCCGGCTGCTATGCGCGAATCAACCTCTGCGTTAACATCATCTGTTGTAGTTTTAAGCAGGGAGGTTCCATTGTGAGCACCGGCAGCATCAATCCACGCTGCTATTTTATTTCTGCGTTTCTCGTCCTTTAGATAAGAAGAGGAAAGCATGCCTCCCCAACTGTGTGCAAACAATACGATCTTTTTGCCCGGATAGGTTTTTACGAGCTCTTCTATTACTTTATCCGCATCATCCACATACTGATCTATTGTATAATATTTAGAAATATCCGGCCCTGTAGATTGTCCTGAAGCGCGCTGCTGCCAATAGGCAACCAAATAATTCGCCTCTATTTTCTTAAAGGCCAGCCCGTCCTTGTAGGCTCTGAAATCAAGAACATCTGATCCCGGCCCTCCGTGCATCACTAAAATAATAGCGTTAGCATTTTTATTCCCATTGACCCAGACCGGCATGCTTTCCTCTGCATTCTTTACCACAAATGTGGCATTTGGAGTAAATTCCGAAACTTTAACCTCATTCTTCTCTACAGGATCATCTTTTTTACAGGAAGTTATTCCGGTTAATAAAGCGCACAGCACCAGTGAGCAAAAAAATGGCCTAAACCTAAATTGATTTTTTAAAACTGTTTTCATGGTAATAAACTTTTAATAGTTACTTTTTAAATGATTAAAATAAAAACTCCCAACTCTGAAATAGTAGGAAATTTTATACTTATTCGGTAAAAGTAATTTTATGCATCCTCCAAAACAGGTAACTTTAAATAACTGACCCGATCTCTGTAATAAGTGGTTGTTCTTTTTACATACTAAAACAACTGAACTTTTAATTAAGCTTAAAAAATATTAGAAAGAGGAATAAACTTTTATAAGCTTTACCCTTTTTAAGAACAAAAAAATGCCCCCAAACAGTGTGTCACTTTTTGGGGGCAGTTCTCTCTGCCTTCGCGCTTTTTTTGTTTGGCTTGTATTTCAATACACTTGCAAAAACTGTGGCTTATTTATTCTGCTGCCTGACCCACCTGAATATTGGCAATAAGTTTAATGTCTTCACTTAATCCCAAACCGCCTGAATCCGTAATTTTATTCCAGGTCATTCCAAATTCTTTTCGGTTTACGATTCCGGTTACCTCAAATCCATGTTTTAGATTGCCCTGCCCATCTTTTTCAGAACCGCCATATGCTACATTTAGTTCAATAGGTTTCGTTACGCCTTTCAAAGTCAGATTACCCGTCATTTTGTAAGTCCTGTCCCCACTGTTTACAAAAGACGTCGATTCAAAATTGATTTGCGGATAGGCCGGGGCATCAAAAAAATCACCGTTTTGTAAATGCTCATCCCGTTGCGGCTGATTGGTATCAATACTTTTTACATCCAGTACGATAGCCACTTTTGCATTGGTAAAATCACTTCCTTCCGTAATGATATTCCCTTCAAATTTTTTGAATGAACCGGTTACGGTAGAAATAACCAAATGCCTGATTTTAAAAAAAACCTCAGAGTGCAATGGGTCTATTGCCCATCTTGTTGAATTTGACATATTTATTTTTTTTAACTGTTATTACAAGAACAAAATTATCTAAATTCGCTATACAAAATATAGTAGTTACCTTTGAGTAAGTAGTTACCTTCAGGTGAGTATGCTTTAAAACAGATCGTTATGAGTCAAAAAGATGAAGTTTGCCAACATCGGTTACTGGTTGCCAGGGATACTTTAGAAGTTATTCAGGGGAAATGGCGTTTACCCATTATTATTTCCTTAACGCACGGCAACAAACGCTTTGGGGAAATCCAGAGAGATATTTCAGATATTTCACCAAAAATGCTGTCGCAGGAACTCAAAGCTTTAGAAACCAATAAAATCATTGCCCGTACGCTCTACGACAGTATGCCGGTAACGGTGGAATATTCGCTAACGCCTTTAGGCTTGACGATGAAAAAATTGCTGGACGAGATTCTAAACTGGGGGGTTCTTTTTAGAAAAGAAATTTTAGAAAAATAGGTTGTTAGCTGCAATTCAGACTAAGCAGTAGCCTAATTTCACTTGAATCAGCGTATTCAGATACCAAAAACAGTTCTTAATAAAAAACGCTCCTTAAAAGTAGTGTTTCGGGTTGGCAGTATTTTGTATATAACAGAATAGAAGCTATTTTATAAAGTACAGTGATAAGCAGCTGATAATTAAACAACTATTCCCGAAAATTATATAACAATTTGATTAACTGTAATTCTACTTTAGCCAAACTTTAGACCTTGCACTAACTTATCAATTAATCTCTTTACTAAAAATTGAAATCATGAACACTGCAAACCCAACAAAATCAGGAAGCTATACGGAATTACAAAAAGGGGAACACCTTTATTGTACCTACAGAACGATCAAAGAACAATTATTAAATTGGGGTGAAGATCCTAAATATCCCGAAAACGAACTTTCCAATGATTTTAACAAACATTTGAATCAGGAAGATGATCTCGATAATGTTGATTCTTATGGAGATTTCGAACAAAAAGAATCCTGAACAGGATATAATTGATACATAATAAGGAGAGCATTTTTAATACTCTTTTGTAAAAACCGTCAGTGAGAACTGATGGTTTTTCTATTGATCCCGCTTTCCTCCTTTATAATTCACAACTAACTGTTAATATTATAAGTACTGACCATCAATGTTATAATGCAGGCGCTATCTTAGTGGCTCTATTTGTAATCTAACTGTAAAAATGTAATTATGACTTCTTCCCATCACAAAAATAATGTTTCCAGTGCCCGAACTTCAGATAAAAAACCGGAAGCAAAGTCGACTTCTTCCAGACACAATGAAAAAGCCTCTGTTGAAGTAAAAAAATCAATATTGATGAAAAATAAGTTTTAAAACTATAAAATCTTATTTAATTTTATAGGCGTTACTAAACGTTACTTCTAAAAATGATATGAGTACAACCGCTCCGGAACAAAACAGTGCGACTACCAAAAAAATACTACCGATTATCCTCGCTACTTCCATTTTTATGCAAATGCTTGATTCTACCATTCTCAATACGTCGATAACCTCGATTGCAAGAGATTTAAGGGAGTCTCCTCTGGAAATGCAGAATGCCATTATTAGTTATGTGTTGACACTGGCCCTTTTTATGCCTGTCAGCGGTTTTTTGTCGGATAAATTCGGGACTAAAAAAGTATTTATTTTTGCTTTGTTTTTATTTAGCCTGGGTTCCTTGTTTTGTTCGCTTTCCCAAAATCTTACCCATTTGGTTTTTGCCCGTGTGGTGCAGGGAATCGGCGGAAGTTTAATGACGCCCGTTGGAAAGCTGGCACTGATCCGGACATTTCCTAAAAAAGAGCTCCTGAAAGCCATGAATTTTGCCATTATTCCTGCCTTGATTGGCCCGGTATTGGGTCCTTTGGTCGGAGGTTATATGGTGGACTATTTATCCTGGCACTGGATTTTTCTCATCAATATCCCCTTTGGAATTATAGGTATTCTCATGAGCCTGAAATACATGCCTGATTACAAATCGCCCCTAATTGATTTCGATTTAAAGGGTTTCCTGATTTTTGCCGCAGCCTCACTCCTTTTGTCCGTGGCCCTGGAATTATTCGGCAACACTGTTCGGGTATCGCCCGTTTTAGTACTTTTTATGTCAGGCTTTTTAATGCTGTACTGGTACTATCGCCATGCGGTGACGGACAATAATCCTCTTTTTCCTTTGAATTTATTTCAGGTGCGAACCTTTCGCGTGGGCATCATTGGAAATCTGGCCACCCGATTGGGGTTTAGTTCCATTCCGTTACTGCTCCCCATGATGATTCAGATTGCTTACGGAAAGTCGGCAGTTACCTCTGGGTGGATTGTTGCTCCGATGGCACTAACGGCCATGTTTGGGAAATCGGCTGTAATCGGCATCTTAAACACTTTTGGGTATCGAAAAACTTTAATGGTAAACACCTTTATTATTGGTGCGCTGATTTGTGCTCTGGCCATTCCGTCCATACATACCTCGATTTATTGGTATGTTCCGATCATCGCGGTATTGGGTTTCTTTAACTCTATACAGTTTACGTCCATGAATTCCATTTCTATTGCTGATTTACGTGTATACCACACCAGCAGCGGCAACTCCCTGGTTTCGGTAAATCAGCAGCTGGCTATTGGTTTTGGTATCGCTTTCGGACTGTTGGTTCTTAAAATTTTTCAGGGCGATGTAAAACTAATTCATCATGAAATTCACAATGCATTTCGTTATACCTTTTTAGTGGTTGGTTTTTTAACCATTTTATCCGGCTTCGTTTTCAGAAGACTGCACTTTAAAGATGGTGACAATCTGAAATCTTCGGTTTAAAAATGATAGGTGAAATGCTCTGAAAAAATATAGTTTTACTATGTATTTAAAATGAGAAACCTCCAAAATCAAATGACTTTGGAGGTTTCTGTATTTGTTTATTTTTTACAAACCAAAATTTTAAGTAAAAAATGTTACTTCTCCTGTTGTAATATCATGAGAACCTCCAACAATTCCAATTTCTCCGCTTTCAATCATTTCCTTTAGGATTGGACTGCGTTCCATTATTGATTTTACGGTGCGCTTCACATTAATTCTTGATACGTTTTCAACAAAAACAGGATTGCCAGAATTACGGTTTTCTGTGGTTTCAGTCTCATCGTCTACAGCCGGTCTTATCTTTGTTAGCAGTGCTGTAAGATTCCCCATTTCAACATGGTCGCAAGCGCCTTTTACAGCTCCGCATTTCGTGTGTCCTAATACTACGATAATTTTTGAACCTGCCACTTTACAGCCAAATTCCATACTGCCCAAAATATCCTCATTGATAATATTTCCGGCAATACGCACACTAAAAACGTCACCAAGTCCCTGGTCAAATATTAATTCTGCAGAAGTTCTGCTGTCAATACAACTCAGGATTACAGCAAAAGGATGCTGCCCGTCTGACGTTTCATTGGCCTGTTGTAAAAGATTACGATTTATTTTCAGGTTGCTTACAAACCTTTGGTTTCCCTCCTTTAATAATTCTAAAGCTTTGGAAGGCGTAATAGCAGCTTGCATTTCTTTTGTTAATGTTTTCATTTTTTATTGATTTTAAAAGTTTATGATAAATAAAAATTTTCCGGCTGAAGTGGTTTTGGAACCTCTGTTTCTTTTAATAACTGTTTGATATTTATTTCAATCGTTCTTGCAATCGCGGTTACCGGAGTATCTGTAGGACGATTTCTAAAAGGATCCTGCATGTGCGTAGCCGATTTTTCCAGAAGAAAAAACATGGTTGAAATGGTCAGTAACAACGGAATTTCGAAATAACTTTCTATATCTCTTAGCGCAATTGAGAGCGTAACGATAAAAATGTAGATGAAGAAATGTAGAAAAATGCGATAGGTTATGGGAAAAATAGTGCCTTTAATACGCTCCGCCATTCCCATAGCATTTGAAAAATTAACTAAAGTATTATTCAACTGAATTTGTGAAAAAATACTCATTGCCCTTTTTTCTTTCAATTTCAGTATCTGAAGTGTATTCAGCTGTAATAAGGCTAATGGTTTATTGCTTTGTTTCTCTATTTCCGCTATGTCTTCTTTAGAAATAAAGTGCTCCAGATTCTCAACAGGATTGAGATCGCGTAAACTTTGTCCCAGGCTATAACACCATGCAATATGCCTGAAAGCAATTTCCCTGATTTCGTTCTGATTTTCTCCGGCTACAAAGGATTGCAGCTGCAGCACAAAACTACGGCTGTCATTCACAATACTTCCCCAGATTTTACGGGCTTCCCACCAACGGTCATACGACTGATTGAGTTTGAACGAAAGCAGAACAGAAATGGCTGTTCCGATAAAGGCCGGTATTGTGATGGGCATCTCCGGAATGAGATTTTCAAACTGCGTCGTGAGATAATGAACTAATACTGCAATAACTAATACGAACATAATTTCATACTTAACTTTATTGAAAAGATAGGAAACCGGAATTTTAGTATTGATTAACATCTGCTTTAATTTGAATTACCCTGTAAAAGTAATAAAACTATTTTTAATGATAGTAATACTATTATAAATATTTTTTTATAATAGTATTACTATCAAACAATAAATCTTTACTACATTTGCTGAAACAGTTATCCTTATGGAATTTCAAGTAAAATTTGATATAAACGAAAAGATATTCTTACGAAATCCTGAAAGCAGTGAAGTAGGTAAATTGATGGTCAAAAAATCCATAGACCTTATTTATGAGTTGGGCTTTGAACAATTTACTTTTAAGAAACTGGCCCTGGAAATAAACAGTACCGAAGCAACCATTTACCGCTATTTTGAAAATAAGCACAGGCTTTTGCTTTATATTCTGAATTGGTATTGGTGCTATATGGAATTTTTAGTGACGTTTAAATTAGAAAACGTAATTGACAAAAAAGAAAGGTTAAAAATAATTGTGCATTTACTGACGCACGAATTTGCAGAAAGCACGAATCAATTTGACTATAATAAAAAGTTACTGAATCAAATTGTTATTGCGGAAAGCAGTAAGGTGTATTTGGTAAAAGAAGTTACAGAAATCAATAAAAATGAGGTCTTTAAGCCTTATAAGGATTTGTGTGGGAAAATAGCAGAAGTCATATCAGCTTACAATTCCAAATATAAATATCCCCGCTCCTTAAGCACTACGCTGATTGAGACTTCCCATCATCAGCAGTACTTTAGTGTTAATTTGCCCAAACTAACGGATGTTTCCTCAAAAAACAACTCCGAGTTTACCAATCAGTTTATTGAAGATTTTTTGTTTAAAATTTTAGATTAGTTATCGGAGCATGGTACTGATAATTTAACCTACCCGCAAACTTTAAGGGTCTGTTTCGTCGTTGAATTAAATTAGTGCGATTAGAATTGCCACAGACATCTTATCAGGATCAATCTTGTATAGCCTCTCCGGACTGAGTATGATGTACTTTATTCCTTGCAGCATCTTTCTGCCTGTTCTTCAAAATTGGTATTGGTAGTATCGGTAGATGCCAATATTCCTTGTATTAAAAATAATTCCCTTGTTCTTACTTATTAGTAAGAACTCTTAACCTGCTGCTGTGGCCAGGGTTTGTCAAAATTTTTGTTTTGCTGCGGCAACACAATTTCATATCCGGGTTTTTCGTCTATACTTATTTTTATTTTTGCAGATGATAAAGTTCCGGATACCAAATGCCCTCCGAATGTCTTATCGTATGAAATAAAATGAAAATGGAATGTGCAGTCTTTCTGTGTAATAGCTATCCTCAAAGAGGTATTCGATTTTTGCATATAAACGCTCTTTCTCCTCCACCTTTAATTCTTTTTCTAACATGTCGGCTCGTCCGGAAAACATATTGAGCAATGCATCTCCTCCCGAAGATGCTGTATATAATTTTCTTTCGGCAGGGGTATATTTTTTCATTCCGTATGGAATAATTCCCATACTTTCTGCGGTTATATTCGGATGTTTGTTTATGGCAACTTCTTTTAATTCAATGCTTTTGATTGCCATTTTTATAAATACTACATTTCCTTTAAGATCTTCTGCCGTTACTATCCGGCGTACTGCCTCCAGATTTACTGCCGAAAAAAACAATACATCCCCTTCCTTTGCAAAAATTGAAAACGTTCCCTTTTCATCAGTTACCGAAGTCGTCTGACTGGAACTATTTAAGAGGGTAACAGATTGATTACCGCCCGCACCGGAACCTTCTATTAGAATTTTTCCCAAAATTTTCTTCGGCATGCCGGCCTGCCCGTAGGTGACCTCAACGACTAAACAAGTTAGCAGCAGGAAAAAGAACAATAGAGGTGCTTTCATTTTTTAGGGGTTTAGAATTTAATTTATTATAAAAAAATCAGACACAAGAGATAGATCAAATCACTAATGACTTACTGGCCGATTACTACTTTTTCGCACGATAAAGCCGGCAAATTAAGTGCATCGGAGCTACAATAATAGCTGCTATTAAACAAAAACCATGTTCCGTGATATAACTGGTATCAGTTGAGAAAAAACTGGTTATCGCCATAAAATAGTACAAAACAAAAAACCGGATTGAAATACTTATGATGAGTATTTCAATCCGGTTTTTTGTTTTTACCCTTTAAATCGCAGTTTTCAGTCTCAGTCTCATTCTCAGTGACTTGAAGGTGAAAATAACATTCTTACATTTTCCCATTTTCCCATTTTCACATTTTCCCATTTTCCCATTTTCACATTTTCAAATTTTCAAATTTCACATTTCACATTTTAGTAAAACCTATTATTCCAAAAAAAAAAGAGACCTTAATAGATCTCCTTCTTTGCATTCCTTTCTGTTTTTGCTTTTTTGTTCTTTAAAAGATGGTCGGAATTAAATACTCCTCCATGATTTTATCTACTTGTTTCTCTCCATATGGCGTATTGTAGGCTTCTGAAGTGATGACAATTACAATTGGTTTGTCTTTGAAAATAAAAATTCTGTTACCGCCATTTCCGCTTGAATAGCAGACTTCGTATTCAACGTCTTTTATTTTATAAGTTTTATTCCAAAACAGGTAACCGTAGTATTCTCCTTCGCCTATCTCCATTTGTCGGGATAAACTTTTTGTTACCCATTCTTGTGACAGGATTTGTTTGCCATTCCAACTTCCTTTATTTTGGTATAATTGTCCATACTTCGCGTAGTCCAGCGAACGCAATTGTAAACTACCAGCTGTATTGGCAACTTTTTGAGGGGTCAACTGCCATTTATAGTCTGTGATTCCGAGTGGCTGAAATAATTTTTCGTCGGCATATTTCTCTAAACCATTTGGAACCGATTTGTGAATAATGTCACCCAAAAGTACCACGCCGGCGGTAAAGTAATCCCATCGCTTCTTTGCTGTTTTTGTTTTGTCAATGGAAAGATTTAAGGTGAAGTCCACCCAATTCTCCGCGGTATACATTTTTTCTTCATTACCCGGTGATTCCTGATTCATATCAGAACCGTCGAAAGCGGAACTCATGGTGAGTAAACTTTGTAATGTAATACTGTCTTTTGATGGGGAATAGTTTTGAAAGGTGCTGAGATTGTAAAAATCTTTTAGGGTTTGCGCTTCGCTTTTTATATAACCGCCTTTGATTGCGATTCCCATAAGTGTTGATGCAAACGATTTTCCGACAGATCTGGTGTCGTGAAGTGAATTTCTGTTTTCTTCGTTAAAATACTCTTCAATCAAAAGCTTTCCGTCTTTTATGACAACAACACTTGTGATATTTTTATAGGCATTTGTTAAGATTTTTCGATTGAGCTCTTCCAACTTAACGTTATCAATTTTTTCTGTTGAAACCTGCCAGTCCGTAAGTTGTTCAATATTCTGAACCTTTACTAATTTCTCGTCTATTATAATTTGTGGAACTATAATTTTTATCTCGCCTTCTGCAATAATTTCACCCGTCAGCACTTCTGTTGTGTTCAGGTAAGGTCTGATTTCGATTTTAAGAAGATGTTCTCCGTCTGTCAATGCTTCCTGTCCGCCATTCGCCAGAAATCTGTTCCAAAGAAATTTACCCCACGAATCTTCATTGGCAGCACTAATTAACGGAACTCTTACCATTTTTTTCTTGTTTTTACTTTCCTTGCTTCCTGCATTGTTATTCAGATTCTCCACATAAACCTTTTTGCCGTCCATGAAAAATGAAAATTGGTAGTTGCCATTTTTAATAAGTTCCTCAGCGGATGAATTTGGAGAAAGTACATGAAGGCTGTTGGTCAGCGAATTTTTGAGAAAAAACCTGATATCGAGATTACTTTTATCTTTTAACTCATAGGTTGTTAAAAAGTCGGACTGCGTAAATTTTTCGATGGGAATATTCTCCCGCATGAAAGCAATTTTTCCAACGTTTGCCTTGTGAACGGGGTACGTTATTTTGTCGCTTTTTACAAAGTCTGCTTTCTGTCCGAACAGGCTGCAGGTTGTCAGGAAAATGGTAGTTAAAAGACCAAACTGTCTTATCGTATTTTTATTCTTTACTATTTGCATTGTTGTATTTTTAAAAATGAAATATGACGTAAGTTATGAAGTTCCATTATTAAAAAGTACGGTAAATACGTAAATGTATCCTATTCTTTACCAATTATCGGGTTAGCGGAATGGACGCAGTAGTATAATGTTCTGCTTCAGCCAGTTCCATAAAAAGGGCTATTGTCGTTTTGACGATATCGCTCATAAATTTATAGTTGAATTTTAAATAACTACTGCTATCTTTGATGGTATGAAGGTTCGGATTTCTGGTTGCTCCTCCTTCACCGATATGTAAAGCCGGATTTTTATTGTACCAAAAGCTGGCATGATCACTTTCTGCCAATGAAGGTGTGCTTTCACCATTACCTTCTACAAGGAGCGATACTATTTTCAACTCTTCCACATACTTTTTTCCTGAGTTTATAAAAGATTCGCTCAACTTTGTCGAATTTTCATTAGACGTATTTATTACAAAATCTCCCCTGTATTGATTCTTTGCTACTTCACTGCAGACTTCAGGATACAATTGATCAAATCCTTCCGGTACGATCTGTGATCCTGGTTTATCGGAAGAAATGCCGATCATGTCGAAATTGATGACACCGCCAATTTTTTCCGATTTTTTTATACCTCCTGCAAAAACATACGAAAGACTTCCTATCAGGCCGTCTTCTTCTTTGTCAAATGCCATAAATTTTATCGTATGGGCAAAGTTATATTGGGAAAGGATCCGCATGGCTTCCAGAAGACCAATTATACCGGAACCATTATCATCCATTCCTAAACTGCCAGGATAGGAGTCATAATGCGCTGATAAAATAAACGTTTCTGCTTCTTCACTCTGCCCCGCTATGCTGCCTACCACATTGTTTACATTGTGTTTTTTGTCACCTGCCGGAACGATCTCGTTAGACCCTGTTTTGGCATTCGAAATTTGATTAAGTTCTGAATTGGAAATTTTAAAGGTATCATAATAAGCATTTAGACCGTTGTCTTTAAAAGAATTTTTAAGATACTCTCCCACGCTTCTTAAGTGTTCTTCCGATTTACTATTGCTGCTATTACGTTCTCCCATAACATACTGCAAATCTTTTACCATACGAACCGTATCGACTTCTTTAAGGAGCTGTGTGATTTCTATTTTGTACCGGTCATCTGCTACCAGCTTTATGCTGCATTTTTTAGGATTAAAAGTATTCTTGTCATAGGTCCATACAATTCTTCTTTTTTTGCCGGTGGCTACCGGAAATCCGATGTCTCCTTCTGTATTATTTTTGTTTATTGTATAGCTAAGACCCTTTTCATCGGTGATTTTTAACCACACCTCTATCTGATTCTCTTCTTTATCTGAAAGATCATAAACGATGGTTACCTTATGATTTTTCTCATCTATAGTCCCTTTCAGGTTTGATATTATGGCCGGATTATTGGCGTTACACAACAGGATGGAGAAGAAAAATAAGAGGGTTATTATTTTTTGTGTTTTCATTTAAAATTTATTTTCACATTAAGAGGTGTGGATTAAAAACGACTGATTTACTTTGACATATCCTGCCTGCTATTGCACCAAAGAAATAATATCTCCGGTATAAAAAAGAAGTTCAAACCGGTTATAAATCAACTGATAATTAATTTGGTTTAAGGATAAAGAAGCTTCTACATAGTTTCGTTGTGCTACCCCTAAGTCAAGAGGGCTTCCCTGTCCCAGATAGTAACGTTCTTTTTCGAGTTCATAAGCTCTGCTGGCTGATTCTGTCTGGTCTTGTCTGTAGGTTACCTTTTTTTCGTTTGCAGCAATGGTAGACATTAAGTTTTTCAACTCCACATAGATATTACTTTTGGTTTGTACGACATCGAGTTCGGCATTCTTAAAATCCTGTCTGGCTTTGTACACCACATTTCTGGTCTGCAATCCGTTGAATATGGGAACCTGAACAGAAAGTCCAATAGTTGTCGTGATATTGTCCTTATAAAACTGATCGTTAAATCTTCTGGTCTGAAAGGAGGAATATCGCGAACCATAGTCATAGTAAATAGAGACCGAAGGAATAAATTTAGAGCGCTGTAAAGCCAATTCATACTTTTTTACCATTGATTTTGCTTCAATTTGCTGGTAATCTTTACGGCTCACCAATGCTTTTTGATAGAGACTGTCAATGTTCATTTTACCTTTAAACAATCCTTCTCCGAGAATACTGTCCAGTTGTGTTTCTTTGGCCGGATCTAATCGTAAAAGCAGGATCAATTCGTTTTTCTTGGCATTCATGACATTGAGATTGTCTTCTCTCAGGGATTTTAAACGGCTCCATTCTGCATTTTGCGTATAAAAATCCTGTCCGGGCAAGGAACCCACTTTTATGAGTTCATCAGTTCTTCTGAGTTGTTCTTCCTGCACATCACAAAACTTATTGAAAATCACGTCTTGTTTCATTGCCTGCAGGGTTTCCAGATATCTTCCTACTACTTTTAACAGTATGAATTCTTTTGTGTAGGCCAATTGCGCTTTCTGACTTTCATAATTGGAATTGGAAAGCTTCAGATCGGAAAGTTTATTGGCCACATTCAAAATATCCCAGCTTGCCGTAACAGATCCGTTTACATACTGTCCCGTTTCTGTTCGTAACATTCCGGTCAACTGATCAAAATTGGTTCCGGTGGATTCGAATACATTTCCGAAACCGTTTACACTTGGCAACAGGGAAAAATAGGCTCTTTTTTTATCATATTTGGTACTGGCTTCGTCATTTTTATTTTTAGCAATCTCTACGTTATTTTCTAATGCCAGTTTTAACGCCTGATCCAGACTCAGTTTTTCCTGTGCCGTCAGAGCGAAACTGTTTATTAGAAATAGAATTAAAAAACATAGCTTATTCATTATCAATAGTAAGTTTTAGTTCTAGTGGCTGATTAATGTTTTCCATTACTATTTTGCCATCCAGTAAGTTAATGATGCGATCTGCATATTTGGCATCTTCCGGCGAGTGCGTTACCATTACGATCGTTGTTCCGGACTGGTTTAATTCCTTTAATAAGTTCATGACCTCTATTCCGTTTGCAGAATCAAGATTCCCCGTTGGCTCATCGGCAAGAATTACTTTTGGATTGGTTACAATTGCCCTTGCAATAGCCACCCTTTGCTGCTGCCCTCCTGAGAGCTGTTGCGGGAAATGGCCTTTTCTGTGCATAATTCCCATTCGTTCCAGCCCCTGATTTATTTTTTCAGCACGTTCGGCACTTGTCATTTTCAGGTAGAGAAGCGGTAATTCCACGTTTTCGTATACCGTTAATTCGTCTATAAGGTTGAAACTCTGGAAAACAAATCCGATGTTTCCTTTTCTCAGATTGGCTCTGTCCTTTTCTACATATTTGACTACCTCTTCATCTCCAAACCAATATTCTCCGCCGGAAGCATTATCCAGCAAACCTAAAATGTTCAGTAAGGATGATTTCCCGCATCCGCTGGGGCCCATTATGGCTATAAATTCTCCTTTTTTAATGTTTAAACTTATTTCGTTTACGGCTGTGGTTTCGATGTCTTCGCTCGTATATACTTTTAATAATTTATTTAGCTTTATCATGTCTTTTTTGTTCTGTTTTAATAATTCAGTTACCATACTAATTCTTCATTATCCCCAAAAGTGCTGTAAGAGGAAATAATAACGCGATCTCCCGGATTCAGTCCTTCGATGACTTCGTAGTTTGCCACATTTCGCCTTCCTAGTTTAATTTGCCTTTTTACAGCCTTATTGGTCCCCTCTGCTACGTAAATCCAGTTTCCCCCGGTACTCTGATAAAATCCGCCAACCGGAATTAAAGTGGCAATTGAAGGATTTCCTAAATCAATTTTTAAACGCAGTGACTGTCCTCTTGTAATGTCTTTTGGAATGGTTTTCATAAACTGCATGTCTACATCAAATCTTCCGTCTTTGATATTGGGATAGACGTAGGTAATTTGCAGTTCGTAGGTTTTATTGGCAATTTCGGTAGTGGCACGAAGTCCCTGTTTGATTTTTGAGAGATACAATTCGTCTATGGGCACTCTTACTTTATAAACCCCCGTAATATCGACCTGGCCAATTCGTTCGCCTTTGTTAATGTTCTGGCCTTCCTGCAGCTGTGGCGACGTTAGTTGTCCGTCAATTGGTGCTCTTATGGTCAGGTAATCCAGGATTTTCTGAACGCCGTCCAGGTTTTCCATCATGCTTAATTCTGAAGTGTGCAATTGTCTTATTTGTACGGCACGGGAAACAGAATCACTTTCAAACGCTTTGAGTGTAAAAACTTTTCTTTTGATGTTGTATCTGTAATCTGCTTCTGTTCTTTCAAAAACCTGTTTTGAAATCAATTGCTTTTTAAATAATATGCTATCTCTTCTAAACTGTGGTTTTAAAATCTGCAGTTGATTTTCAATCTGAGCTAACTGTTGTTTATTGGCTAAAAAGTTTTGATCTAATTCAAGCCTCGTCGTACGAATTCTGTTGATTTGCTCACTTAACGAATTCTCCTGACCCAAAACGCTAAGCCTTAGATTGATGTTTTCCAACTCCACAATCTTATCGCCTTTTTTGATCTGAACACCGCTTTCCTTGAAGATTTTGGTGATATTTCCACCTTCAACCGCATCTAAAAAATAGGTTCTTCCGGACACTACTTCTCCCTGCTGAACGATATATTCCTGAAAATCGCCTTGTTCAACATTTGAAAATGCAACTTTTGAGGGATCTATTTTTAACGTAGATTTATTTTGATAGGCTACCAGAAAATACACTACAAAAATTGCAAAGAAAGTACCGATTGCGACGTAACTTATTTTTTTATAGGTCCACTTCTTTTTAGAGATTTTTTTATCCATTCTTTTATACTATTAAATTTTACTGCTTTTTAGCAATAATCATTTCCTTCTTTTTACTGAGGCTTCTAGAGCCGTAATAATCTCAGTTCTGTGTTTTGGCATTGCTTTTTCATAGAACTGAGATTTAAATTAATAATTCATTATTTCTGATTTTATTTCCTGTAAATCACCAATCCACATTGGTTTTGGACTGATAGACTGCGCTGTGAACACTTTAAATGTTTTGCTGTCATCTCTGTGCTTCACGTAACGTAAGGTGTACAGATCATCTTTAACCCCTAAGATTTCTACTTTTCCGTGGGTCATGGACATTACAGGCCCTTTTGCCGTAGAGGCTAAACCGGTACAATTTCGTATGGCCTCTGTATAAATTTCATGTGCCCTTTCTAAGGTTTCTGCAAAATAATGCTGTGCTCCCGTGTCTCTTGGCAAAAACATATAGTAAGGAATACAATTCAGCTGTACTTGTTTTTCCCACATTTTCGTCCATGTTTCCGGGCTGTTATTGATAAATCTCAATAACGGAGATTGTGTTCTGATCGTGGCGCCAATTTTTATCAGGTTATCGATCGCTTCTTTTACTACAGGCGGTTCTAACTCTACCGGATGATTAAAATGCGCCATAAAACCCAGATGTTTTCCTGCTTTGGTTACTTTTGCCAATACGTTCAGCATTCCTTCTGCGTCTTCATCTGTCGTAAATTTGTATGGCCAGTAACTCAACGCTTTTGTTCCTATACGTATGGTTTTTATGCTGTCTACTTTGAGTAATGGTTCTATATAAGAATCCAATACACGGGAATTCATAATCATCGGGTCTCCTCCGGTAAACAGTACTTCTGAAATCTGTGGGTTTTCATGCAGGTATTCTAAAAGCGGGCCAATTTCTTTGGACTGAATTTTAAAATCCAGATCATTTATAAATTGCGGCCATCGGAAACAAAAAGTACAATACGCATGACAGGTCTGGCTCTGACTAGGAAAAAAAAGCAGAATATCCCTGTATTTATGCTGGATTCCTTCCAGTTTATCGTCATTGATATACGCGCTGTTCAAATCTACCTGTCCTGCAGGATGCGGATTTAATCTCATTCGGATATTGTAAATCACTTCCTTAATTTCTTCATCAGTACCCGTAGCCCTGATATGCTTTAGCTGCTCAAAATCTTCTGTTAGCAACATTTCCTTGTGCGGAAAATTGAGCCTGAAAATCGGGTCATCCGGAATGTTGTTCCAATCGATGAGTTTTTCCAATACGTAGTTATTGGTTTTGAAAGGATATATGGAGCTGACAATTTTAATTTCTTCTATCTGCTCTTCACTAAGTCCGCTTAATTGAGGTATTTTATCAAGTTGACCTAATGTATATGATTTAAATTTTTCCATTTTTGCTTTATTAAATTATAATTATTTTCTAGTACCATTTAAAACCCGGGTTTAAGATATCGCGCATCCGATTATCTGTTTTTGATCCCGGATTATCCCATCGAGGCTAAAATTTTTCGAGGGCCCGTAAAGGGTAATCTTCCATGTAAGGCAGTCATATTGTCTACCATTAACAAATCTCCTTTTTGCCACGGAACTGGTATGGTAATGTCGTCCAGTACTTTAATTATATTTTCAATGTATTCTTTCTTGATTTCTGTTCCGTCTGCAAAACGGGAAAACATCGGCAGGGCATCTTTTTCTCCGCCGTTGATTTCCAGCAGGGTTTCATAAATTTCCTCTCCATAAATAGCCGGAAAAAATTGATCTACCTGATTGAACCACAAACGGTCTCCTGTCACCGGATGTTTCCTGATCGCAGGTCTGCGTTGTGTTAATCGTACAATTCCGTTTGCTTTCCAGCTTACTTCTATACCATTTTCTTTACAGTATTCTTCCATAAAGTTTTTGTCTTCTGTTTCAAACGCTTCCTGCCAGGATGGTCCTAAACCGCCTCCGGAATGTAAGTTTCGGATATAGAGAATTTCTTTTTCATCAAAAGCTTTTACTACTTCCGGCTCTATTAATTCCAACGCTTTTTTGCAATCCCCAACAGTAGTTTGTCCGCCGGTTGCTGCCGGGTTCTGGCAACAGAAAAATATTTTCTTCGGATATACATTGGAGTATGAAAATTCGGTATGCAGCCTTACAATTGAAGCTTCGTCGTATTCGGAAGCATTGTATACATTGGAGGAGTATTTTCCTCTTGAGGAGTTACCATCCAGAAAGTCCGGCGCTTTCGGGCATAAATTTTTCATTAAAGTCCCGAATTTATCTACGTTATCAATGTTAATTCCCACTACGTGAATGGCACCTACATTTCTTAATCGATCTTCAATAAATTCCTTATTTTCTTCGTAGTAAGCTAAAAATTTATCCATGCTGCCGTCTTTAAAGGTGATTGTCATTGGATATTTGTTTTCCTCTACCAGTATGTCTTCGTGTAATGATAATGTTTTCATTTTTTCAAGTTTTTTTTTTATTTGGTTACTTAATTATTAGTCAATTTCGTAGTGTAATTCCTTTTCTCCGTACAGGCGCTCGGCCTTGATATTATTTTCTGCACAGTGACTGATCAGGTTGTTGGATGCGATTATCGGATGAGCTGCTTCATCGAAACGAACGCTGCTGATAAATTCTACCCAGGGCTCTAATCCCATAGCGTACACATAGAGTTCTTTTGGCTTAAATGATTTGACCAGCCCTTTTCCTCTTTCGAAGTTGGATCCGGCAAGTCGTCTGCCATTATCCATGTCCCGGTCAACTTCTCCTTCGATTAAGGGGCCGTAAACCCAGGAGAAAGGAGCGCCGTCACATTCCATTCCTAAAAAGATAACGTCTATGTCGCCCACCTGTCTGGCCACCAAATCATAGAGTTTCGGTTCGATATTACAGGAGTCTGCCATAAATATCATTGAATTCGTTCCTATGTTGACGTGGTAACAAATTTTTGCCTGAATATCTAAATCACCATGTTCTCCAAGGAAAGGGATTCCGGTTATTTTGCATTCTTTGTCTTCAATGGTTTCCATATCCTGTAACTCGATCACATTTTTAAAACCAATGGTTTGCAGCATGATTTTTAAGTTGGGATCCTGAAGATTTCCCGTGGTACCTTTCGGGACTATAATATTTTTGACCATATGACGTAAACTCAGCATGGTTTCAAAAAGGATATGATCCTGATGATTGTGTGTTATCAGTACGTAATCAATTTCATCCGGCAGGTCCTGCATCGAATATCTGTTTACTTCGTTTTGATAGCCGTAATAGCTGATTACCGGATCTACCAATATCGAAATGTCTTTGGTTTCGATTAAGATACAGGCATGGCCATAGTAACGCATCCTGATTTTGTCTCCCGTGTATTTTTGATATTTTATTGGTTTTTCTGTTGTAAAAAAGGACTCAAACAATTCTTTCTGATCTTCGCTGATCTTGAAATCTCTGATCAGGTTTTCCAGCGTATCTGCTTCGTTACGCATGCTGCACATTTTATCAATGGCTTCGTGTGCAAAGGGAATGTTGATTTCCAGGCAATTTTTTTCAGGCAGTCTTGCCGTACTCAATACGAAAGGGCGTTCATCATTTTCAGTTAACCAAAGCGTAATACTCTGTGTGTCTGTATTGTAATATTCACTTTTGTACATCAGACTTTCAAATATCCGAAAGGAAGGATTTCCGTTAAGATCGTAATTGAGTTCTACGTAGCCTTTCAGGATTTCCGGTACTTTTTCGTACAGCGGTTCAAGGGAGTGTCCGTTTCCGTGTTTTTTTAATAAACGGGTCAGTTCATGAATCGCTTCTGCGAGCTCAAACATTGGCTTTCGCTCTTCAAAAGCATGTGTAATAAGTCCCTGCACCTCTTCTTTCCTGTTGGACTCGTAATTCATAAAAGGGCCGCCCAGCATTTTAGGGTTTCGCGTTGCAGCCATATGAATATTCGGGGCCTGCACATAGGAATTCATGATTTTTAAATGCCTCGATTTTATATTCATCGCTGCCGTGGGCGGATAAATTAAATGTGTCCAAGCATACCATTTATCTATTAATGGCTCTAAAATGACATTGGGTTTTAGATATACTTTTTCATTTTTCATAGGAATAGTTTTGATCGTAGTTATCTGATCCGCTATTGCAGCAGACAAAATATATTATTAAATAAGTGATTGGTTTATGACTGAATTGCAGCGCCTAATAACTCCTGAGCTATGATTTCGATATTCTTTGTTAACTGAATGGCGTCATAGTGATTTCCCTGAAGGTAGACATGGTCAAATTTTCCTGTTGTGAATTTTTCCCATTCTTTCATGTTCAGGAATTTGTTACTGATATTATTTTTGGCTTTGAATGCTATAATATCTCCTTTTACTTTCCCTCTTTGTTTGTATTTGTTATTGAGTTCAATGTTGTTTCTCCACAATTTTCGGATACGGTTGATCTGCTCTTCGTTGTATTCAAAACCACTTAACCACCCTTCTAAATAACGCAGCTCATTTTCATTCGCTTTTTTCACTTCGTCGGTTAGTTTTGGTTTTCTTCGGCTAATATTTCTGTCGATCAGGATTAAGCGTGTTTCAAATCCTTTGTCTTCTAATATTCTGGCCGTTTCAAACGCTAAGCTTGCTCCTAACGAGAAACCAACTAAGGTCAGCTTTCCTTGTGAACGGTCTTTCATGATTTGTCGTGCAAAATTCCAGGCTTTGTCTTCCAGGTTTTTATCAAACGGTTCGTCAAAATCAAAGCCATTATCCTGAATTCCGTAACAATTAAAGTCGTTTTTCAGCATTTTTACAATTCCCATATAAGCTAATGAAGTTCCCATTAACGGCGGGAAGAAAAAGGCATCTTCTTCTTTTTCTGCACTATCGGACAGGGTAATTATGTTATTGAAATCACGTTGGTAATTGTTTATTAATTCTACCAGATCTTTGATGTATGGGGCAATGATAACGTTTCCAAGATTTATTCTTAAATCCATTTCAGCATTTACCCTGGAAACCATCTGAAGTGCTTTCATCGAATGTCCGCCAATCTCAAAAAAGTTATCCTCGATACCTACTTCTTCACGCTCCAGAATTTTTTTCCAGATTTCGACCATTCTGACTTCATTTTCATTTCTTGGTGCTACGTATCTGAATTTAGAGATTTCCGTTGGCATCGGTAATGCTTTTTTATCCATTTTTCCATTCAGCGTAAGCGGGAATTTATCTAATTGAATGAAATGTTCCGGAATCATATAGGCCGGCAGGAAGTCTCTCAGATATTCTTTGAGATCGTTTTTTTCGAGTACTTCATCAGAGATAAAATACGCGATTAGGTATTCATCTTCCTCTACTGCGTGTACACTTATCAATACTTGATGTATTAACGGATGTGACAGCAGGTTGCTTTCTATTTCGCCTAATTCTATACGAAGTCCGCGGATGTTTACCTGTGCATCATTTCGCCCTATAAATTCGATGTTTCCGTCTTCCAGCCATTTCCCTACATCTCCCGTTTTGTATAAACGTCCTTCTCCAAACGGATTCGGAATGAATGCCGCATTTGTCAGTTCTTCTTTGTTGATATATCCTCTTGCAATACCGGCTCCTCCAATATACAGTTCGCCTTCAAAACCTACCGGAAGCGGATTAAGCTTAGCATCCAATATGTAAATTACTTTATTGTCTATTGGTTTTCCAATGGGTACTTGTTTGTCTTCGTGTGCTTTATCTACTTTATAAACCGTACTCACCACAACAGCTTCTGTCGGGCCGTAGTTGTTATAAAGCGTAAAAGGAACTTTACCTAAATTTCCGAGTTTGTCTCCTCCTGTCAGAATTTTTATGTTCGGATTAATTTCTTTTCCGGACTGTATCAGGAATTTACAGGCAGCTGTTGGCAGGAATACCTGATCGATTTCTTTTTCATGAATCCAGTCGATCAGGTTATCAAAACCGGTTTCTTGTTTTTCAGCAGCCATATATACGGCAGCTCCTTGTAATATTGCCGGCCAGAATTCCCAAACACTGGCATCAAAACTGATACTGGCAAACATACTGACCCTGCTTTTGTGCGTTAGTCCATAGTAGGCTGTATGCCATTCACAAAGGTTTATTAATCCTGCCTGTTCAATCATTACGCCTTTTGGTTTTCCTGTTGAACCGGAGGTGTATATTACATACGCCAGGTTACCGGTATTGGCCTTGTTTTTAAAGTTGGTAACCGGATAGTGTTCCAACTGATACCATTCCTGAGGCACTTTGAAGGTTTCTGCTTTTAATTTTTCTTCAAAATAATCGGTCAACACCAATTTAACACCGGCATCTTCCAGTTGATAATTGATACGGTCTATTGGTGATTTTGAATTCATCGGTAAATAGGCCGCTCCGGTTTTTGCAACGGCGAGAATACTGATAACCAGCCATTGATTGTGTTCGGCAATAATTCCGATTACATCTTCCGGTTTTGCATCGTAAGTATTTTTCAGGTATTGCGCTAACTGATTGGCTTTTTCGTTCAGCTCTTTGTACGTCATTTCATAAACACCGTCCACTACTGCTGTGTGATCCCCGTTTATGCTTACTTGTTTTTCAAATAATTCACTAAGGGTTTCATCCGGAATATTGATCGTTCCTTTTCCGGCAAATTTTGATAACAGTACCTGTTTTTCTTCTTTTTGAAGATAATTCAATTCGTAAATTTCTTCAATTGGATTCTCTACGATGGAAGCTAACAATTGCATCACATGGCTTCCCATTTTTTCAATTCTATCTTTGAAAAATATATCGGTATCGTATTCAATGGTCATGATTAATTCTCCGTCACGCTCTCTGAAATAATACGATAAATCGAATTTACTAATAGGCATTCGCACATTCGTTTCTGCAATGTTCATTCCGTTTAACGTCAGTATACTTTCGTTATCTGCGTTGGCATCCTGTAATACCACCATGATATCGATCAAGAGTGATCTGCTTAAATCCCGTACTAATTTTAAGTCATCGACTAATTTATCGAATGGATAAATTCTATGGTCAAATGCTTCCAGAACCGTAGTTTTTACCGTTTGCAGGTAGCTTAAGAAGGAATCTTTTTCCTTATACTGGCTTTTAAACGCCAAGGTATTGGAGTAGAATCCGATCTGATCTTCTAAGTCCGTATGACTTCTTCCTGTAATGGCTGTTCCAATGATGAGTTCTTCGTTTCCTGTGTAGCGAATCATCATTGCTTTGACCAGGGTTAATAATCCCATGAATAAAGTACTGTTTTCTTTGGCCAGTAATTTTTGGAATTTTTTAGTGGTTTCAGCATCTATGGTAAAGTACAGTCGGTCTCCGTTAAATTTACGGGACAATGGGCGTACCAAATCGGTAGTGATGTCCAGTGGCACTAAATCACCTCCCATTTTTTCGTTCCAGTAGTCTTTGTGACGTTGTAAATTTTCTCCACTCAGTTCCTTCTGCTGCCACGTTGCAAAGTCTTTGTACTGGATATTTAATACCGGTAACTGATGCTCTTCTCCCTTAGAATAAGCATTGTATATGGCAATGATTTCTTTGTTTAAAATTTGTAAAGACCACTCGTCTCCTATAATATGATGAATATTAAATAAGAACAGGTATTCATCATCAGCCGTTTGGTATAAACTTACTTTTACCAGAAGATCTTCTCCGAGGTCAAATATTTCCTGAGAAGCATTTTGTGCCAACGCGACGGCAAAACTTTTTGGCTCCTCCTCGTTTCTTAAATCAACAAAATCAATATCAAAATCAATGTCTTTAAACGGTACAATTTTCTGACGTGGTTCTTCCATCGTTTCTACGAAAACCGTTCTGAAAACTTCATGTCGTTCTATGATGGTTTCAAAAGTTCGTTTTAAGATCTCTCTATCGAGATTTCCGGTCAGCCAAAACGTATTAGGCATGTTGTATACTTCTCCCGAGGCTTCAAATTTTTCTAATATCCAGATACGCTTCTGCGGGTAGGATGGCGGATAATATTCCTGTTCTGCCGTTTTTGTTATTGGCGTGTATTCCTCAAAATCTTCATTGATAATCAGGTTTGCCAAATCACCCAATACGGGATACATGAAAATATTTTTTAATTCTATTCTCTTCGAAAGGATCTTATAAATTCTGGATACAATCTGAATTCCTTTTAAGGAATGGCCACCGAGTTCGAAAAAGTTGTCTTTGATTCCGATTTGTTCTTTTCCGATTACTTCTTCCCAAATCGAGATTAAGACGCGTTCGGTTTCATTGGTCGCTGCGACATATTCCCTCACGATTCCTTCTGTTGGGTTGGGTAAGGCACGTTTGTCTATTTTTCCGTTTGGTGTTAAAGGGAATTTTTCGATGCCGGTCAGATACGTTGGAATCATGTATTCCGGCAGACAGCCTGCTAAGTGTTTTCTCAGCGAATTGCTTTCTACCTCTTCTCCGGTGTAATAACCCGCCAGATGTTTCTCGCCATCGATTTCCATCCCTACCACTACACTTTGCTGTAAACCTTCAAAGCTTAACATCGCCGAGATGATCTCTTCCAGTTCAATTCGGTAACCGCGGATTTTTATCTGATGGTCAATTCTTCCGTAGTATTTTATACTGCCTTCTTCGTTCCACATACATAAATCCCCGGTGTTGTACATGACTGTATTTTTCTGGTACGGATGAGCAATAAAAGCTTTTGATGTCAGTTCTTCTTTGTTTTGATAGCCCACTGCGATTCCGGTTCCGCTCATATATAAGGTTCCGATTACGCCGATGGGTACCAGTTGCAATTCTTTGTCCAGGATGTACGATTGCATATTGTCGACCGGACGTCCGATGTATGGAATGTCCTGGGTTTCTTTTACTTTTTTATAAGTCGAATACACCGTGGTTTCCGTTGGTCCGTACATGTTCCAGATTGTTTCTGAGCGGTTGATCAGTGCTTCTCCCAGTGATAACGATAACGCTTCTCCTCCTGTAATGACACGCACTTTCTCGCTTCCTTCCCAGCCAGCATCTACCAGCATCTGCCAGAAACCAGGCGTGGCCTGCATGATACTCGGATTGTGTTTTTCGAACAATTCGATAATGGCTTCCGGTGATTTTAATGATGGCGTTGAGGCGATAATCACGCTTGCACCAACATGCAGGGGCAGGAATAACTCTACCACGGACATGTCAAAAGCATAGGTGGTAACAGCCAGTAACGAATCGGATGCGTTTGCTGAAATTTCACTTTCCATCGCATACATTAAGTTGGTAACGGATCTGTGAAGAATTTTTACGCCTTTCGGGGTTCCTGTAGAACCGGAGGTATAAATCATATACGCCAGATCTGCTTCATCGACAGCAACAGAGGCCAGTTCACTGCTGTAAGTGGAAATTTCTTCTGTTAGCTCCGGCAGCAGCATTACGTTGATCCCGGATTCATCTGTATATTTTGTATCAGCAATCAATAACGCTGCACGGCCATCCTCTAAGATGTAACTGATTCTGGATGTGGGATAACTTTTATCAATCGGTAAATAAATACCGCCCAGTTTCAGGATACTTAACATCGAGATTAACATCCATTCGCTGCGGTCCATCAGTAAACCGACGCAATCGCCTTGTTGAATATTATAATTGTTTTTCAGATAATTCGACAATTGGTTTACAGCGGCATCCAATGCTTCGTAACTCAATTTTCGATCTGCATAACAAACTGCCACCGCTTGTGGAGTTTTGTTTACATTTTGCTCGTATCGGGTCAGGAAACTGCCGCTTAAAGGATAATCTTTTGCCGTAGCATTGAAATTCTTTAAAATAGTAGTACGTTCTGCATCCGATAAATAATTATATTTCCCAATACTGGTCTGTGGAGCCGCTACAACTAATGCCAACAATTCTTCCAGGTGCGAAGCCATTCTTGCGATTCGCGAAGCTGAAAATAACGAAGTGTTGTATTCGATCGTTAAATGTAAATTATCATTTCGTTTACTGAAGTAAAAAGTGATGTCGAATTTACTATTGACGAATGTTTCTGTATCTTCTGTAATTTCTACACTCCCTAAAGTTTCCGATGATTCCTTACCGTCCTCCTGCCAAACAATCATGACATCAAATAATGGGGAATGGCTTAAATCCCTGGACACTTCCAGTTCTTCTACCAACAGGTCGAAAGGATACAATTGATGTTCGTAGGCATTTAAACAGGTCTCTTTTACCTGCGCCAATAAAGCTTCGTAACTCATATCACCGGATAATTCATCTCTAAGCACTAAGGTGTTCAGATAGAATCCTAACTGTTTCTCCAAATCAGCATGTACTCTGCCGGAAATCGGAGTTCCGATAATGATATCTGAAGTTCCGGTATAGCGATATAGCAGCATTTTTGCCAATGACAGCACGCCCATGAACATTGTATTTCCGGTACCCGTAATTAATTTGTTAAAGTCTTTGAAACTATTTGGTTCAAATTGATACTGATAATGCGCACCTGAAAAAGTTTTTACGGGTGGTCTTGTATAATCCGTTGGTAATTCCAATGGCGTAATTTCTCCGGATAACTGCTCTAACCAATAGGATTTATGAGCTAATAATTTATCCTTTTCCAGTTCTTTTGCTTCCCAGGCAGCATAATCTTTGTACTGAATGCTTAGTGGCTGAAGTCCTAAATTTTGCCCTGCCTTGATTTTATTGTATATGTGTTTTATTTCATCGATTAAAATTTCAACAGACCATTCATCCGAAATAATATGATGATTTACCAATACAAAAAGGTATTCGTTTTCGGTAACTTCAAAAACACTTATTTTAATTAATGGTCCATTTTCTAAGTCTAATGGACTTTCTATTAACAAACGCTGTTTTTCTTTTGCTATCTCAGGAGCATTTTCATGAGCCGTCAGGTCAACATAATTTATTTTAAAGAAATTATTCATTTCCATCACTACTTGTCGAACTTCATCATCAATCATCTTAAATACGGTACGCAGAATTTCGTGTCTGTTTATTAATTCAAGAAATGCCTGATTTAATATTTCGATACTTAAGTCTCCATGAAACCAATAGGACATTGAAGTATTATAAGCTACTCTTGCTTCTGTAAACTGATTTAATGTCCACATGCGTTTTTGCGCATACGAAGCAGTGTAATAATCTGCTTGGGGTACATTTTCTATATTGACAAGCGTAGTGGCTTCTTGTTGCTCTATTCGTTTTGCCAATTCTTTTAAACTCCCTGCGGCAAAAATATCTTTCAGTGTTATTTTTACAGACTGCTCTTTGGCTACAATTGAAACTAATCGAACGGCTTTTAGTGAATTTCCACCTAATTCAAAGAAGTTATCTTCTGCACCCACTTGCTGCACCAGCAATAATTCTGACCATATTTTTGCCAGTAATTTTTCTGTGGCTGTTTCCGGTGCGAGGTATGTTTTTGAGGATACTCCTTGTGGTGACGGCAATTTTGACTTGTCTAACTTTCCATTAGTTGTCAATGGAAATTCTTCCATGCCTACATAATAATTAGGCACCATGTACAATGGTAAATGGGCTCCCACATATGCTTTGATCTCGTTTGCTTTTTGTGCTGCACCAATGTAGTACACAACTAACGATGGAAGTATTCCGTCTGAAACTACCAGCACTTCAAATTGTGCCAGTAAGTTGCTTTCGGCTATTATGCCGCTTAGTTCTCCCAGTTCAATCCTGTGTCCCTGTATTTTTACCTGATCGTCTTTTCTTCCGTGATAGCGTAAATTTCCGGTATTATCCCAACTTACTATATCGCCTGTTTTATAAAGTATTCCCGCTCCGAATGGATTTGGTAAGGTACGTTCTGTGGTTAAAACTTCATTTCCGATATAGCCTTTGAACACACCTGCACCGCCAATATACAATTCACCCTGAATACCAATCGGTGCCAGTTGATTGTTGCGGTCTAAAACATATAATGTTGTATTGCTGATCGGACGGCCAATGGTAATGGTCTTTTCTTCTTCTGCTACTGCAACGCTGCAACCAACGGTGGTTTCGGTTGGGCCGTATTCGTTGTAGATTTTCATCGAAGGATTCAATCCTTTCAATATCGAAACATGATGGGCCGTTAAACGTTCTCCTCCAACAATGGCTACTGCAATATTGGTGTTTTTTAGTTCTAAACCTGCCAGTACCTGTATGTGCGAAGGGGTTAGTTTTACAGTTCGGATGGAATTGCTGCTGAATACTTTTTGTAAGGCCGCAAAATCATCTTCTTTGGAAGATAAAATTTCTAATGCATCACCACGTAACAACCCGCTCCATAAACTGGTAACCGTTAAATCGAATGATAGTGAGGTAAATAAACAACCCGGATAGTTTACTTCGTTTCCGTAATAATTTTCATTCGCCCAATTTAAATAGTTTACCACGGAACTATGCTCAATCATAACGCCTTTTGGTCTTCCCGTAGAACCTGAAGTGTACATTACATATGCCAGATCTTCTCCGCTTAATACTACATTTAATCGTGTCTTCGGATTATTGGCTAATGCTTCTTTTAGAGTGCCAATATTTACGCTTGTCACTTCATATTCCGTAATTGCTTTATCCGCAAGCAGTAAGGATACGTTTCCATCGCTTAACATATACGCTATACGATCGGATGGATAAGTCGGATCTACAGGCAGGTAGGCAGCTCCGGCTTTCAATACTGCTAAAATACTGATTACCAAATCCTCACTTCGATCCTGCATGATACCAATAATACTTCCTTTACCAATAGTATGCTGGGTTTGTAAATAATGTGCGAATGCATTGGAACGTTCTTCTAATTCCTGATAAGAAAGCGTAACATCTTCGTACTTTAAAGCCACAGCGTTTCCTTTTTGGTCTGCTTGCGATTCAAAAAGTGAAATCAGGGTTTTATCCGAAGATTGTAATACGATTTCTCCCTGATACTCTTCCAGTAATATTCTTCGTTCTTCTGTTTCTATGAGTGGCAATTCATCTAACGAAATGGTACTGTCTGTAACAACACTTTCTATTAGTTTTCCTAAATGAACGCCTAATCGCTTTATGCGTTCCTCACTATAAATGTCGGTGTTGTATTCTATATATCCTCCTATTTCTCCTGAAGTGCTTTCGGTAAACCAAAATGTAAGGTCATACAAACTTGTGTCTACTTTTACCTGTACTGAAGACACCTCTAAACCTTCCATTTCTACCAGCTCTCCCGATAATGCCTGATCATTATCCAATACAACCGCAACATCAAATAAGGGGAAACGGCTCAGGTCTCTTGATAAGTCCAGTTCATCGACTAATAAATCAAATGGGTAGGATTGGTTTTCAAATCCGTCTAAAGAGGTCTGTTTTACTAAATTTAACAGTTTTGTAAAACTGCTACTCCCTTCAAACTGGGTTCGCAATGCGAGGTTGTTGATGTAGAAGCCGACCTGGTTCTCCAAATCCAAATGGTTTCTTCCTGCTATTGGCGTTCCTACAATAATATCTTCCTGACCGCTATATCGGTATAAAAGTGTTTTGATTAGTGAAACAAGTCCCATAAACAAGGTACTGTCCTGCTCTTTTAGATACGCTTTAAATTTACTGCTGGTAGCTGCCGGGAACGTCACATAGGTTTGGGTACCCTTATAGGTTTTTAATGATGGACGCACATAATCTGACGGCATGTCCAACACCGGTAATTCTCCGCTTAATTTTGTCAGCCAATATTCACGGGAATTTGCCAGTTCTCCTTCTGATAATCCCTGTAACTGCCAGGCTGCGTAGTCTTTGTATTGAATGGATAATGGCGCTGCTGTTGCTGCTTCATCTTTAACAATCGAATTATAATAGTTTATTAAATCGCGAATCAATACCTGCATCGACCATTCATCAGAAATAATGTGATGAATCGAAAACAACAAGCGATGATAATCGTTTCCTAAATTTAACAGGACCACTTTAAATAAAGGGCCTTTTGCTAAATCAAAGGGTAAAGCTGCCAATTCAGTTAAAACTTCCTGAATTTCGGCCTCTTTATTTTCGCTGTTTGAAAGATCTTTGACAGGAATTTCAAAAGTAACCGCCTCCGTAGCCTTAATTATTTGGCGTGGTTCACCGTCTTTCAAGATAAATATAGTTCGCAAACTTTCGTGACGATCCATAAGTTTTGTAAAGGATTCCGTCAGCGCGATGGTGTTTAATTCACCCTGAATATCATAACTGATTGGACGGCTGTAGGCCGTAAAGTCTTCCTGCAGCTGATCTAAAACCCATAAACGACGCTGCGCATGTGATAAGGCGTAATCCTCGTGTTCCCCTATTTTTTCAATAGCATTGTAGGTATTCCCTTTTGATGCTCCTATTAAGGAAGCCTGCGCTTTTAATACTGCATGACTGAAGATTTCTGCAATACTCAATTGTACCTCGTGGTTTTTATACACTCTGGAAATCAGCTGAATCGCTTTTAAAGACGAACCGCCTAAATCAAAAAACGAATCGTTTCTTCCGATACTGCTTTGCGGAATGCTTAACAGTTCTGCCCAGATATTACTCAGTGAGGTTTCAATCGCACCGCTTGGCGCTTCATAGTTGCCTGCACGCAATAATTCTGATGGTTTTGGTAAGGCACGTTTGTCGACTTTACCGTTTAGGGTCAACGGAAATTCTGCTACATAAATAAAGTAATCCGGAATACTGCTGCGGTCTAAGGTTGCCGATAAAAGCAAACGTAATTCGCCTGAACCGTATTCTGTTCCGGTATAATAACACAATAAAGAATCTGCTGTGGCATCTGTGTGTAATACTAATTCTACTTGCCCTACTCCTTCTAAATTTAGTAAAGAACTGCGAATACCGTCCAGTTCTACACGTATGCCGTGCAGTTTGATCTGATCGTCAATTCTTCCCAGAATTTCCAGGTTTCCGTCGCTGTCATAACGACCTAAATCGCCTGTTCTGCAAACCAGATCTTCACGATCCGAAACCAATGGATTCTGTACTAATAACGTCGCTGTAAGTTCCTGATCCAAATAGCCTTTACTGATGTATGGACTTTTGATATACACTTCCCCTATTTCTCCCCACATGCTGAGTCCGCTGTCATTGATTACAGCAATCATACTGTTGTCAATGGCTTTTCCAACAGGTAAAACGGTACCGGCATCTAAATCTCCTTCCGGAATATGGTAACAGCTTTTCAAAACTGTAGTTTCGGTCAGTCCGTATAAATTGCTCATGCGCGCCGTATGTCCGGAAAGCGAGCGCCATAAAGCCACATCACGACCGTATACTTTTTCTCCTGCCAGAACCACTTCTTTTATGTCTTGTAAAGAAAGATTTTGTTCCACCAGACTATTGGTTAATAATCGGAATAAAGAGGGAACCGTTTGTAAAATGGTTACTTTTTCTACTGAAAGCCATTGGCCTAATAACACCATATTCTCGCGCGTTTTCGCAGTTGGAATACATAAAGAACTTCCTGAAATCAAACTCGTTAAGATGTCTTTTAAACTGGCATCAAAAGTGACTGAAGCAATCTGGCTTACACGGCTTTCGGTATTGAAACCAAAAGTGTTTTTGTGCCAGTTGATATAATGTGAAATACTTTCCTGATTCCCGACAATCGCTTTCGATTTTCCGGTGGTACCGGAGCTGTAGAAAATATAACTGCTGTTATTTATTGGATACTCAACTGCAACATTTTCTTCACTGTAATTTTCTAAACGATAATTCGATGCTACATATTCGCCTGAAGTATTTAATTGATACACTTCTAAACCTCTGCTCGAATCTGATGCTTTAAATACCAAAACATGCGTGAATTCATGATCAATATCCTGATTTTGAAATACAGTCCACGAAGCTTCATCGCTAATTAAAACTTTCATCGCCGTTTCTGAAACAGCCTGCTGCATTCGGGTCAATGAAAAACTATTCGACAGCGGCACATAGGTAATTCCAGTCTTCAAACAAGCCAATAAACTTCCGATTAATTCTTTTCCACCTGGCAATAATACACCCACTGCATTATTAGATGACAAACCTGTCTCCAATAACAAACCACTTAACTGGTTGGCAAAGGAGTTTAAAGCGGCATAACCTGTACGTCCATTATCTTCCACAATTGCTGTATGATCCGGATAAGCAGATACAATTTCCTCGAAGCTTTTGTGAATGTATAATGAAGCTGTTTTTTCTATATTTTTTTCAAACCAATCCGTTGCTGACAACTCGTCTTCCGCTAAATAGGTTAAATCCTTCAGAGCTGCTTCGGGTGTTGCAACAACTTCCGAAATCAACTTATCTAAATGACTGACCATACGTGTAATACGATCACTGTTATATAAGTCGGTACTGTATTCGATGCTTCCTTCTAAATGATCTTCACGATCGATAAACTGAAAACGTAAGTCGCCTTTACTGATTTGTTTTTCTTCATTGGCAGATACGACTTCCAAGCCTTCCATCTCCAAAGAGTCCATCAATTGTAAATCTACATTTTGAAGAATGACTACAACATCAAATAAGGGTGAACGGTTACTCGCAACATCGCTGTCCAGTTGTTCTACCAATAAGTCAAAGGGATAGGTTTGATGATTGAATCCCGCTACACTTATTTGTTTTACGTGGGCTAATAATTCCTTGAAATTATCGTCTCCGTTAAATGCAGCGCGTAATGCTATTGTGTTCAGGTATAATCCGATTTGATTCTCCAAATCGGAATGATCCCTTCCCGCTACCGGTGTCCCTAAAGTAATGTCCGATTGTCCGGTGTAACGGTATAATAAGGCATATACTAAAGCACTAACGCCCATAAACTGGGTACAGCCTGCTTCAGAACATAGTGCTTTTAAGCCTGCACTTGCTGCTGCAGAGAAGGAGAAATGATGTTGTGTTCCCTGGTGGCTCATTATTTCCGGACGAGGACGATCGGAGGCCAATTCTATTCTTGGTGCATCTGATAAATGAGTTTTCCAGTAATTTCCGGAAACTTCAAAATCAGTGCTTTTTACCAGTGAAGATTGCCACGCAGCATAATCTTTGTACTGAATTGGTAATGGTGCTAATGAAACGGATTCATTTCGAATTAATCCATTGTAATAGGTTACCAAATCACGCACTAAAATCTGCATCGACCATTCATCTGAAATAATATGATGATCTGCAAACACTAAATCGTAGGTATTGGCTCCGTATGAAAATAATTTTACCCGGAATAAAGGCCATTGACTCAAGTCAAAACGTTCATTTCGCAATTGTTCTACCAATTCCTCTTTGCGTTCCGGAGCTGCACTAAGGTCTATGGTTTCTATGTCTACGATAACATCGCTGCTATTTAGTATTTTCTGACGTGGTTCGCCTTCTTTAAGTATAAAAATGGTTCGTAAACTTTCGTGTCGGTCAATTAGTTGTGTAAATGCCTTCGTTAAGGCGCCTAAGTCCAGATTTCCTTTTAAACGATATACTTCTGAACCATTAAAGGGTGAAATTCCTTCTATTTGCTGTTCGATTAGCCACGTACGACGCTGCGCATGTGACAAGGCATAATCCTCCTGTTGTGCTGCTTTTTCAATAGCATTGTAGGCATTTCCTTTTGATTCTGCTATTAATAAAGCCTGTGCTTTTAATTGGGAATGATTGAAAATTTCTCCAATGTTAAGCTGTACTTCGTGTTGTTTGTATACACGGGAAATCAACTGAATCGCTTTTAGAGAAGATCCGCCTAAGTCAAAAAACGAATCGTTTCTCCCGATACTGCTTTGCGGAACACTTAAAAGTGCTGCCCAGATTGCATTTAGTGAAGTTTCAATGGCACCGCTTGGCGCTTCATAGTTGCCTGCACGCAACAATTCTGATGGTTTCGGTAAGGCACGTTTGTCGACTTTACCGTTTAGTGTCAACGGAAATTCTGCTACATAAATAAAGTAATCCGGAATGCTGCTGCGGTCTAATGTTGCGGATAAAAGCAAACGCAATTCACCCGGACCGTATTCCGTTCCGCTGTAATAACACAATAAAGAATCTGCTGTAACATCTGTATGTAAAAGTAGCTCTACCTGACCTACTCCTTCCAGGTTTAATAAAGAACTTCTGATACCGTCCAGTTCCACACGTACGCCGTGCAATTTGATCTGATCGTCGATTCTTCCCAGAATTTCCAGGTTTCCATCGCTGTCATAACGGCCCAGGTCACCTGTTCTGCAAACCAAATCTTCACGATCCAAAACCAGTGGATTCTGTACAAATAAGGCTGCTGTAAGTTCCGGATTCAAATAACCTTTACTTACATACGGACTTTTGATATAGACTTCGCCGATTTCTCCCCTGTTACAGATTCCTTTTTCGTTAATTACTGCGATCAAAGTATTGCTAATTGCTTTACCGACAGGTAAAACCGTACCAGCGTCTACATCATTGTCCGGAATATGGTAACAGCTTTTCAAAACTGTCGTTTCTGTCATTCCGTATAAGTTACTCATGCGGGCATTATTTCCGGAAATCGAGCGCCATAAAGCAACATCACGACCGTATAATTTCTCTCCTGCCAAAACCACTTCTTTTATATCTTTTAAAGCAATATTCTGTTCTGCAAGACTATTGGTCAACAATCGGAATAAAGACGGAACGGTCTGTAAAATGGTCACTTTTTCTTCTGAAAGCCATGTACCTAACAACATCATATTCTCACGCGTTTTCGCAGCCGGAATACACAAAGAACTTCCCGAAGTCAAACTCGTTAAGATGTCTTTTAAACTGGCATCAAAAGTAACTGAGGCAATTTGACTTACACGGCTTTCGGTGTTAAATCCGAACGTATTTTTGTGCCAGTTGATATAGTGTGAAATACTTTCCTGATTCCCAACAATGGCTTTCGACTTGCCGGTTGTACCGGAACTGTAGAAAATATAACTGCTGTTATCTACCGGATATTCTGCATCAATATTAGCTTCGCTGTAACGCTCTAAACTATAATTGGACAATTCATATTCGCCCGAAGCATTTCTTTGGTATACCGCTAAACTGGTTTGCTCCAATGCAATCAAATCTAAATTTCCAAGTCCCAAATCTCCCAAAAGGGAAGAACCGGATGCTTTAAATACTAAAACAAAGCCAAATTCATGACGGATGCCCTGATTTTGAAAGGCGGACCAGGAAGTATTATCCGTAATTAAAACTTTCATCGGTGTTTCTGAAACGGCCTGCTGCAATCTTGCCTGCGAAAAGCTATTCGATAAAGGCACATACGTAATTCCGGTCTTCAGACAAGACAGTAAACTTCCGATAAGTTCTTTTCCGGCAGGTAATAGTACCCCAACCGAATCATCAGATGATAGGCCCGTGTCCAATAACAAACCGCTTAACTGGTTGGCAAATGAATTTAATGATGCATAACTTGTACTGCCATTAGACTCCACTAATGCCGTATGCTCAGGATAAGAGGATACAATATCCTCGAAACTTTTGTGAATATATTTTTTAATCATTGATTTGATTTTTATTGTAGACGTAAAGCGTTTTCTTTTATTTGGTAAGAATCAGAATTAATCGGTGATGAGGTTCTTTATTAAAAGTTTTTGCAAGCTCTTCCTGCAATAGGACTTTATATCCCAAAGCGATCGCCGTATTTATTATTTCCTGATTCGATTTTGGTCTTTTTTCTGAAAACAATACCGGAATGCCGTAGTCAATTACATTGTTTATAAAAATTTGTCCTCCTGTTTTTAAGGAGGAATAAATATTGGCCAGCAACAATTTATAGTCTATATAATTAACAATCTGAGAGACGGTAATCACATCATAAAAGTTTTCGTGTGCTCCGAACTGAGAGGTCATTTTTTGTTTTAAATCCTGCGGAAATGTGATCGCGTTAATGTCAAGATTCAGGATATTACAATCGAATTTTTCTGTTAACCAACTGATTACATTCTGATCATTTTCTAAAAAACTAACTTTTCGATCTTTTGGCAAGGTATTAATGGCTTCATCAGAAAATAATAAAGGCGTAAAAAAAGGTCCTATTTCTAAGTATTGTTTTGACGAATGGTTGGCGTATTCCAGTACATAAGGGAGCAATTTTCGCCCTGTTTCAATCATTCTGATTCTGGCTTCCGCATCAAACTCTTCTCCGAAATTATTGTTGTCTAATGACCATCCCGGCCATTCTATATCGTAACTTTTCTCTATACTGTCTTTTTTCATATTTTCTGTGTGATGGTTGTTTTGTAAATAGTGGTTCGTTATATTTTTTAATAGTCTTCTAATAAATCATCTGCAAAACTGGCGCGTTTGGCGGCCAGTTTTTTCGTTTGTATTTCGGATAAGAAGTTTAATTTTCTAATTTTAGTCGTTGGCTTTTCAAGAATCCCCGCTAGCAGATTATTCAGATCTGTAATCATACGTGCAATACGATCGCTATCATATAAGTCTGTGCTGTATTCGAGACCTCCTTCTATATGCTCTTTTCGTTCAATAAATTGAAATCTTAAATCGCCTTTACTAATTTTCAATTCTTCGTTGTCAGAGGTTACTTCCAATCCTTCCATTTCTAAAGATTCCAGTTGTAAATCTATATTTTGCAGGATGACTACAACATCAAATAAGGGTGAACGGTTTTTAGCGGCATTGATCCCTAATTCTTCGACTAATAAATCAAATGGATAACTTTGATGATGAAATCCCGCTACACTTATTTGTTTTACCTGTGCGAGTACTTCTTTGAAATTATCTTCACCGCTAAATTTGGCTCGAAGTGCTATTGTGTTCAGATACAAACCAATTTGATTTTCTAAATCGGTATGATCTCTCCCGGCTACCGGTGTTCCCAACGTAATGTCTGATTGTCCGGTGTAACGGTATAATAAGGTATATACCAAGGCACTAACTCCCATAAACAGGGTACAGCCGGCTTCAGAACATAATTCTTTTAAGGCCGCACTTACTTCTTTGGAGAATGAAAAATGCTGTTGCGAACCCTGATGGCTTATCGTTTGAGGGCGTGATCGATCGGAGGCTAATTCTATTTTTGGTGCGTCCAGTAAATTTGTTTTCCAATACTTACCGGATACTTCAAATTGCGTACTTCCGATATCCGAAGACAGCCAGGCTGCATAATCCTTGTATTGAATTGATAATGGTTCTAAAGAGGATTCTTCCCCTCTCAGGAATCCGTTATAATAACTTACCAGATCACGTACTAAAATTTGCATGGACCATTGATCAAGAATGATATGGTGATCTACAAAAACTAAATCATAGACATCGGCTCCGTATGAAAGTACTTTTACTCTAAAAAGCGGCCAGCTGCTAAGATCAAACCGTTGGTGTCGTAAGTCTTCTGTTATTGTATTCCTAAGTTCAGGAGTTTGACTGATGTCTATGGTTTCTATGTTGACCACCACATCGCTGCTTTTGATTATTTTCTGACGTGGTTCGCCTTCTTTCAGGATAAAAATGGTGCGTAAACTTTCATGTCGGTCAATTAGTTGTGCAAATGCCTGCGTTAAGGCAGCTACGTCCAGATTTCCTTTTAATCGATATACTTCTATTCCGTTAAAAGGTGAAACTCCTTCTATCTGCTGTTCAATCAACCACGTACGACGCTGAGCATGTGATAATGCATAATCATATTGTTCTGCTATTTTTGGTATGGCATGATAGACTGTTTTATGGTTAGAATCGGAGAGCAGCGTTGCCTGTGCCTTTAGTTCTGAATAGTTGAAGATATCCGCAATAGCTAATTGTATATCATGTTTTTTATATACATGTGTAATTAATTGCATTGCTTTTAGTGAGGAACCGCCTAAATCAAAAAAGGAATTATTTCTTCCAATACTACTTTGCGGAACACCCAGAAGTTCTGCCCAGATAGTACTCAGTGAAGTTTCGATTGCACCTATTGGCTCTTCATAGTTACTGCCACGCAATAATTCTGATGGCTTTGGCAGGGCACGTTTATCGACTTTGCCGTTTAGGGTCAAAGGAAATTCTTCCACATAAATAAAGTAATCCGGAATACTGCTGCGGTCTAATTTGGCTGATAAAAGCAAACGTAATTCGCCTGAGCCGTATTCTGTTCCCGTATAATAACACAGTAATGAATCTGAAACATCCGTGTGTAACAGTAGTTCTACCTGTCCGACTCTTTCTAAATTCAACAAAGAACTGCGAATACCGTCCAGTTCTACACGTACGCCGTGCAATTTGATCTGATCATCGATTCTTCCCAGGATTTCTAAGTTTCCATCGCTGTCGTAACGGCCCAAATCTCCTGTTCTGCAAACCAGATCTTCTCTGTCGCTAACCAGTGGATTCTGTACCAATAAGGCTTTTGTAAGTTCCTGATCCAGGTATCCTTTGCTTATGTATGGACTTTTGATATAGACTTCACCGATTTCTCCCCACATGCTGAGTCCGCTATCATTGATTACAGCGATCATGCTGTTGTCGATAGCTTTTCCAACAGGTAAAACGGTACCGGCGTCTAAATCTCCTTCCGGAATATGATAACAGCTTTTTAAGACTGTAGTTTCGGTCAGTCCGTATAAATTGCTCATGCGGGCCGTATTTCCGGAAAGGGATCGCCATAAAGAAATATCACGGCCGTATAATTTTTCTCCTGCCAGAACCACTTCTTTTATATCTCTTAAAGAAAGATTCTGTTCTACCAGACTGTTCGTCAATAATCTAAATAAAGAGGGAACAGTCTGTAAAATGGTTACTTTTTCTGCTGAAAGCCATTTGCCTAACAACACCATATTCTCCCGTATTTTTGTACCTGGAATACACAAACAGCTTCCGGAAATCAAACTTGTTAAGATGTCTTTTAAACTGGCATCAAAAGTGACTGAGGCGATCTGGCTTACACGACTTTCGGTGTCAAATCCGAAGGTGTTTTTGTGCCAGTTGATATAATGTGAAATACTTTCCTGATTCCCGACAATCGCTTTCGACTTGCCTGTGGTACCCGAACTGTAGAAAATATAACTGCTGTTCGTAATTGGGTAATCAACTGCAATATTGGCTTCACTGTAACTTTCTAAGCTGTAATCCGATACTGTATATTCTCCCGAAGCACTTACCTCGTATACTGTCAAAGTGGTCTGCTCAAGTGAAATCAAATCAAAATTACCAAGTCCCAAATCTCCCAAAACGGAAGAACCTGATGCTTTAAATACCAAAACATGAGTGAATGCATGACGAATATCCTGATTTTGAAATACAGCCCAGGAAACATCATCGGTAATTAAAACTTTCATGGCGGTTTCTGAAAGGGCCTGCTGCATTCGTGCCAGTGAAAAACTGTTCGATAAAGGCACATAGGTGATTCCTGTTTTAAAACAAGCCAGTAAACTTCCGACCAGTTCTTTTCCGCTATGCAATAATACACCTACCGAAGCATCTGATGACAAGCCTGTGTCCAGTAACAAACCACTTAACTGGTTGGCAAAGGAGTTTAAGGATTTATAACTTGTACTTCCATTAGCTTCTATTAATGCCGTACGATCCGGATAAGAGAATACCATATCCTCAAAGCTTTTGTGAATGTATTTTGAAGGTACTTTTTGTACCGGTTTTTCAAACCAATTCGACGAAGACAATTCTTCTTCGCCTAAATAGATAAGCTCTTTCATGGAAACTTTAGGCGAATTCACAATTTCTGCCAGTAAGTTTTCTATGTGATTCTGCATACGAATTATTCGATCTGCATCATATAAATCAGTATTGTATTCAATATTACATTGTATAAAATCTTCATGCTCCGTAAACTGAAAACGTAAATCGCCTCTGCTGATTTTTAATTCTTCGACGTCGGATGTTACTTCCAGGCCTTCCATCTCTAAAGATTCCAGTACTTGTAAATCTACATTTTGAAGAACGATCAGGACATCAAATAAAGGGGAACGGTTGTTAGCAACATTATTGTCTAATTCATGGACTAATATATCAAACGGATAGTTTTGATGACTGAATCCTGCTACACATACTTGTTTGACATGGTCTAATAATTCTTCGAAACTATCATCGCCTTTAAATTGCGCCCGCAATGCCAGGGTGTTGATATAGAATCCGATTTGCTTTTCTAAATCGGCATGATTTCTTCCGGCAACCGGCGTTCCCAAAGTGATATCGGATTGTCCTGTATAACTGTATAATAGCGCATATACTAAAGAACTTACTCCCATAAATAAAGTACATCCCGATTCCGTACAAACTGCTTTTAATCCTGAGCTTGCTTCTTTTGAAAAGGAAAAATTATATTGAGATCCCTGATTGCTAATTACGGCCGGACGCGGACGATCAGAGGCTAATTCTATTCTTGGCGCATCCTGTAAATGTGTTTTCCAATACTTTGCGGAAACTTCAAAATCTGTACTGTTTACCAGTGAAGACTGCCAGGCTGCATAATCTTTGTATTGAATTGGCAATGGCTCTAAAGCAACTTCTTGTTTTAAAACGAATGCATTATAATACGTTACCAAATCGTGGATTAAGACCTGTAAAGACCATTCATCCGAAATAATATGATGATCTACATAAACCAAATCATAGACATCCGCTCCGTAGGATAGTAATTTTACCCGGAATAAAGGCCATTGACTCAGATCAAAAGCAGCATTTCTTAATTCTTCGATCAAGATGCTTCTGCGCTCCGGAACTGCACTGATATCAATAATTTCTATATGAACCACAACATCACTGCTGTTTAGTATTTTCTGACGTGGTCTGCCTTCCTTTTGGATAAATATAGTGCGAAGGCTCTCATGACGATCGATAAGTTTTTTAAACGATTGGGTTAAAGCTTCAATATCTAAATTTCCCTTTAAACGATAAATATCTACACCATTAAAAGGAAAAACACGGTCTATCTGCTGTTCAATAAGCCACATTCTGCCTTGTCCGTGAGAAACGGCATAATCGTCCTGTTCTGCTACTTTTTGAATAGAAAGGTAAGTGTTGCCTTTTGATTCCGCTATTAAGGAAGCCTGCGGTTTTAATGTGGAATGACTGAAGATTTCTGCAATACTCAATTGTACCTCGTGGTTTTTATACACTCTGGAAATCAGCTGAATCGCTTTTAAAGACGAACCGCCTAAATCAAAAAACGAATCGTTTCTTCCGATACTGCTTTGCGGAATGCTTAACAGTTCTGCCCAGATATTACTCAGTGAGGTTTCAATCGCACCGCTTGGCGCTTCATAGTTGCCTGCACGCAATAATTCTGATGGTTTTGGTAAGGCACGTTTGTCGACTTTACCGTTTAGGGTCAACGGAAATTCTGCTACATAAATAAAGTAATCCGGAATACTGCTGCGGTCTAAGGTTGCCGATAAAAGCAAACGTAATTCGCCTGAACCGTATTCTGTTCCGGTATAATAACACAATAAAGAATCTGCTGTGGCATCTGTGTGTAATACTAATTCTACTTGCCCTACTCCTTCTAAATTTAGTAAAGAACTGCGAATACCGTCCAGTTCTACACGTATGCCGTGCAGTTTGATCTGATCGTCAATTCTTCCCAGAATTTCCAGGTTTCCGTCGCTGTCATAACGACCTAAATCGCCTGTTCTGCAAACCAGATCTTCACGATCCGAAACCAATGGATTCTGTACTAATAACGTCGCTGTAAGTTCCTGATCCAAATAGCCTTTACTGATGTATGGACTTTTGATATACACTTCCCCTATTTCTCCCCACATGCTGAGTCCGCTGTCATTGATTACAGCAATCATACTGTTGTCAATGGCTTTTCCAACAGGTAAAACGGTACCGGCATCTAAATCTCCTTCCGGAATATGGTAACAGCTTTTCAAAACTGTAGTTTCGGTCAGTCCGTATAAATTGCTCATGCGCGCCGTATGTCCGGAAAGCGAGCGCCATAAAGCCACATCACGACCGTATACTTTTTCTCCTGCCAGAACCACTTCTTTTATGTCTTGTAAAGAAAGATTTTGTTCCACCAGACTATTGGTTAATAATCGGAATAAAGAGGGAACCGTTTGTAAAATGGTTACTTTTTCTACTGAAAGCCATTGGCCTAATAACACCATATTCTCGCGCGTTTTCGCAGTTGGAATACATAAAGAACTTCCTGAAATCAAACTCGTTAAGATGTCTTTTAAACTGGCATCAAAAGTGACTGAAGCAATCTGGCTTACACGGCTTTCGGTATTGAAACCAAAAGTGTTTTTGTGCCAGTTGATATAATGTGAAATACTTTCCTGATTCCCCACAATCGCTTTCGATTTTCCGGTGGTACCGGAGCTGTAGAAAATATAACTGCTGTTATTTATTGGATACTCAACTGCAACATTTTCTTCACTGTAATTTTCTAAACTGTAATCGGACAATAAATATTCGCCTGAGGAACTTGCTTTGTAAACGGCTAAGCCTATACTCAATTCTGATGCTTTAAATACCAAAACATGCGTGAATTCATGATCAATATCCTGACTTTGAAATACAGTCCACGAAGCTTCATCGGTAATTAAAACTTTCATCGCTGTTTCTGAAACAGCCTGCTGCATTCGGGTCAATGAAAAACTATTCGATAGCGGCACATAGGTAATTCCAGTCTTCAAACAAGCCAATAAACTTCCGATTAATTCTTTTCCGCCTGGCAATAATACACCCACTGCATTATTAGATGACAAACCTGTCTCCAATAACAAACCACTTAACTGGTTGGCAAAGGAGTTTAAGGCGGCATAACTTGTACGTCCATTATCTTCCACAATTGCGGTATGATCCGGATAAGCAGATACAATTTCCTCGAAGCTTTTGTGAATGTATTTTGAGGCTGTTTTTTGTACCGGCTTTTCAAACCATTTTGAGGTTTCTGATTCTGTCTCTTCTAAGTATTCTATTTCGTTTAATACCTGATTTGGCGCATCGAGAATTGCTGTCAGTAAATTTCCCATATGAGTGGCCATACGTACCATACGTGCCTCGTCATATAAGTCTGTATTGTATTCAATACTGCCTTCTATACAATCTTCGCGTTCTATAAATTCAAATCGAAGATCACTTTTACTTGTTTTTAAATCCAAATCTTTTGCATCAATTTCAATCCCTTCCATCTTCAACGATTTCATGAACTGTAAATCTACATTCTGTAAAATAACCGCTACGTCAAATAAGGGAGCGCGATTTTTTTCTAGAGAACGGTCTAAATCTTCGACCAAAACATCAAACGGATAGCTTTGGTGATTGAAACCCGAAATGCTAATTTCTTTTACTTTCGATAATAAGTCTTTAAAATTATCTTCCCCTCTAAATTCAGCGCGTAAAGCCAAAGTATTCAGGTATAATCCGATTTGGTTTTCTAAATCGGCATGATTTCTTCCGGCAACCGGTGTTCCTAAAGTGATATCCGATTGTCCCGTGTAACGGTATAATAAGGTATACACCAATGCACTAACGCCCATGAATAAGGTACTTCCTGATGCCGCACAGATTGCTTTTAATCCTTCGCTTGCTGCTGTAGAAAAGGAGAAATTATACTGAGATCCGTTATTGCTCATTATGGCCGGACGCGGACGGTCAGAAGCCAGTTCTATTCCCGGTGCGTCTGATAAATGGTTTTTCCAGTAGTTACGCGATAATTCAAATTCGGCACTGCCAGAAGTAGAAGATTGCCAGGCGGCATAATCTTTATATTGAACAGACAATGGTGTTACTGAAGCCGCTTCGCTTCGTACTAATGCGTTGTAATAGTTTATTAGATCACGAACCAGAATCTGCATTGACCATTCATCGGAAATGATATGATGTATGGCGAAAAATAATTCCTGATCGTTGGAATTATTTTCTAAAACGGTGGCTTTGAAAAGCGGTCCTTTGCTCAAATCAAAGACATGATTCGTAAATTCAGCAATTACCGACTGACTGTCTTTTCCTGCTCTGTATTCAATGGAAAAATTATATTCTTCCAGTGATACAATCTTCTGGCGAGGCTCTGCTCCTTTTGAAACAAAAACCGTTCTTAAGCTTTCATGACGGCTGATTAACGCGTTAAAAGATTCTTCTAATGCGTTACGATTTAATATTCCTTTTAAATGATACCTTGTAATTATATTGAATGTCGTTGCTTCCGGTTGTCTTTGCACCTGCAACCAGGTTCTTCGCTGTGCTCTTGATAATTCATAATCCTCCTGTACCGCTGCTTTTGGTATAAGGAATGCTTCTTTTGATGCTATTTCCTTAATTTGTCTGGCCAGGTTTTGTAATACCGGGTTTCTGAAAACAGACTCTATGTTTATTTGTAAGGAAGCCTCATTTCTTAATCTTGTGATGAACTGAATTGCTTTAAGAGAATTCCCTCCTAATTCGAAGAAATTGTCTTCCCTTCCTACTTGTGTTGTTAATAATAATTCGGACCAGATTTCTGCTATCAATTGTTCCGCTTCCGTTTCCGGTGCGCTGTAGGTTTTGGAAGATAATTCTTTTGGAAATGGCAAGGCTGATTTGTCAATCTTACCGCTGGAAGTTAGTGGAAACATCTCTAATTGTACAATGTGAGCAGGTACCATATAAGCTGGCAGCTTGCTTTGAAGCACTGTTTTTAAATGCTCTCTGTCCAGTTTTTCCTTTCCTGTCACATAGGCTAAAAGAAAATCACCTTTTACGATTACAACCGCCTGGTTTACTTGTGCATCCAGTAATAACAACGTTTCTATTTCTCCTAACTCAATACGATATCCTCTAAGTTTAACCTGATTGTCGCTTCTTCCAAGGTAGACCAGATTCCCATTGAAATCCCACTGGCATAAATCACCTGTGTCATAAATTACTTCGTCATTATTAAGAGGATTTTTTATAAACTTTTTCGTTGTTAATTCAGCATCCGTGTAGCCTTTTGCAACTCCTGCACCGCCAATAAACAGGTTTCCTATAATTCCCTGAGGCACTACTTGTCCCTGTTTGTCCAATAGGAAAATGGTCGTATTGCAGATTGGTTTTCCTATTGAATATAAATCTTTCACCTCTTTAATCTGCTGAAATGTAGACCAGATCGTGGTTTCCGTCGGGCCATACATATTGTAAAGTGCTCCCGGAATTTCTAATAAACGCGTTCCTAATGAAACCGGTAAAAATTCTCCGGTACTTATTTTCTTTAAGGGAGTTGAGATTTTCCAACCCGCTTCCAAAAGCACGTTCCAGACACTTGGAGTCGCCTGCATAATAGTAATCTCATTTTCCTCAAGCATTGCAGATAGCAATAACGGATCTGTAATTACATGATTTGTGGCGATGATAAGCGAACCTCCCGTACACAAAGGCATGAAAAAATCAAATACAGAAATATCAAACGTAAAAGTTGCCGTTGCCAGTACTTTATCCCTGTTTGAAAAATCAAATACAGGGGTAACCGATTGTAGTAAGTTCACCACGGAACTATGTCTGATCATCACTCCTTTTGGTCTTCCTGTGGAACCTGAAGTATAAATGATATACGCCAGATCTTCTCCGTTTATCGCTATATTTAATCGGGTGTCAGGATAATTCCCTAATTCTTCCTGCAGTTGTGTACTATTTTTGGTGATTACTGCATAGTCCGAAACCTCGGTATCTGTCAGTAAAAATGATACATTTCCATCTGCCAGCATGTATGCGACACGATCTGCGGGATTGTTACGGTCAATTGGCAAATAGGCACCGCCAGCTTTTAATATTCCTAAAATACTGATCAGCAAAAACTCACTTCTGTCCTGCATCACACCAACAATACTTCCTTTACCAATATGGTGTTGGGTTTGTAAATAGTGTGCTAATTGATTCGAACGCGCTTCTAATGCTGCATAACTAAGCGAATTGTTTTCATATTTTACAGCTAAGGCGTTTCCTTGTTTGTCTGCCTGTGCTTCAAAAAGTGAAATCAAAGTGGTATCCGAAGATTGTGCTACTTTCTTTCCCTGATAGTCTTCCAGTAGTGTTTTTCGTTCTTCTGTTTTCAGGAGAAGTAATTGATCTAACGGAGTGGTAGCGTCTGCAATAACACTGTCCAATAGTTTTACTAAATGAACTGCTAATCGTGTCATGCGATCCTTACTATAGATATCGGTATTGTACTCCAGATGAATGGCGATTTCTCCCGAAGCACCTTCTTTAAACCAAAACGTAAGATCGTATTTACTTACTTTTTTTTCTAAAGGCACTTCTTCAATCGATACCCCTTCAAATTTGGTTAAGTTGTCTTTTCCTTCATCTTCCACCACAACCATCACATCAAATAAGGGTGCTCTTGACGGATCTCTTTGCACGGTTAATTCGTCGACTAATAAATCGAAAGGATAAGACTGATGCTGATAACCTTCCAGGATATTGGTTTTAACATCCTGCAATAATGCCGTAAAACCTGAAGCACCATCAATATTTTGTCTTAAAGCCAGCGTATTGATATAAAAACCAATCTGATGTTCTAAGTCTGCCTGTTTACGTCCCGATACCGGCGCTCCTACAATAATATCATTATTACCGCTATAGCGGTACAATAATGTATAGACCAGAGACATGGCTCCCATGAATAAGGTTGTACCATTTTTTTCCAGCAGTTCGTAAAATTTTTGGCTGTTTTCTTTTGAAATTTGTACGGCAACTTCGTTACCGTTATACGTTTGCAGGGCAGGACGAATGTGATCCGAAACCAGTTCTAAGACCGGCAGTGTTCCGTCCAGCTTCTTTAGCCAGTATTGTTGGCTTGCAGTTTCATTTTTTATGTTTTCTAATTCCCAGCTGGCGTAATCCTTGAACTGTATTCTCAAAGGTTCCAGAACTGCTTTTTTATCATTTTTTAATCCGCTGTAAATTGCCATTACATCTTTGACCAAAATATTCATCGACCATTCATCAGAAATAATGTGGTGAATACATAAGGATAGAAAATACTGCTCCTCTTCCACTTTTATAATCGCCACTTTTAATAACGGATCCTGGTATAAATCAAATTTGGTTTCCGCAATTGCTGTTGCTTTATTTTGTGCCAGCTGATTTGAATTTTCACTATTAGAATAATCTAAGCTTTCAAAAGAAATTCCTTCTGTTGCATTTTCTAATATGTGCTGATACGGCTGGCCATTTTTATCTACAAAACGGGTTCTCAGGATTTCATGTCTCGCAACTAAAATTTCGAACGCCTGTGCGAATAGTTTTTCATCAATGGCACCATTCAGTCGATATTGCATCGCCATATTAAAGACGGTTGCCACCTGATCAAACTGATCTAAAACCCAAAGTCTGTTTTGAGAAAAGGATAATGGATAATATTCCTTTTTTGCTGCTACCGGAATTTCAGATACATTTTCTTCAGTTCCTGTCTGTTGCAATAAGGCAATAATTTCCTCTTTGGATTGTTTTAAACGTTCCACAAGATCAGCTGTCAGTACTCCTTCAGGAGCCTGTACTTCTAACTTTCCATTTTTGAGATTTAATTGAACCTCTTTAGATTTTAGTTCTTCTAAAAATGTATATACATTCATAATGTTATGGTATCTTTTTTAATGATAATAGCTCCTGGCGTTTCTGATTTTTTTGCCCATTGAATAATGGAAATTTTGGAAGCGACATCTTCCAATACCGGCGCAATGAAAAGTTCTTTTAATTCCAGTTTAACCCCGAATTCTTTTTTGATTCTCGACACAATCTGAATTCCTTTTAAGGAATGGCCACCGAGTTCGAAAAAGTTGTCTTTGATTCCGATTTGTTCTTTTCCGATTACTTCTTCCCAAATCGAGATTAAGACGCGTTCGGTTTCATTGGTCGCTGCGACATATTCCCTCACGATTCCTTCTGTTGGGTTGGGTAAGGCACGTTTGTCTATTTTTCCGTTTGGTGTTAAAGGGAATTTTTCGATGCCGGTCAGATACGTTGGAATCATGTATTCCGGCAGACAGCCTGCTAAGTGTTTTCTCAGCGAATTGCTTTCTACCTCTTCTCCGGTATAATAACCTGCCAGATGTTTCTCGCCATCGATTTCCAATCCTACCACTACACTTTGCTGTAAACCTTCAAAGCTTAACATCGCCGAGATGATCTCTTCCAGTTCGATTCGGTAACCGCGGATTTTTATCTGATGGTCAATTCGGCCGTAGTATTTTATACTGCCTTCTTCGTTCCACATACATAAATCCCCGGTGTTGTACATGACTGTATTTTCCTGGTACGGATGAGCAATAAAAGCTTTTGATGTCAGTTCTTCTTTGTTTTGATAGCCCACTGCGATTCCGGTTCCGCTCATATATAAGGTTCCGATTACGCCGATGGGTACCAGTTGCAATTCTTTGTCCAGGATGTACGATTGCATATTGTCGACCGGACGTCCGATGTATGGAATGTCCTGGGTTTCTTTTACTTTTTTATAAGTCGAATACACCGTGGTTTCCGTTGGTCCGTACATGTTCCAGATTGTTTCTGAGCGGTTGATCAGTGCTTCTCCCAGTGATAACGATAACGCTTCTCCTCCTGTAATGACACGCACTTTCTCGCTTCCTTCCCAGCCAGCATCTACCAGCATCTGCCAGAAACCAGGCGTGGCCTGCATGATACTCGGATCGTGTTTTTCAAACAATTCGATGATGGCTTCGGGTGATTTCAATGATGGCGTTGAGGCGATAATCACACTTGCACCAACATGCAGCGGCAGGAATAACTCGACCACAGACATATCAAAAGCATAAGTCGTAACAGCCAGTAACGAATCGGATGCGTTTGCTGAAATTTCACTTTCCATCGCATACATTAAGTTGGTAACCGATCTGTGAAGGATTTTTACGCCTTTCGGGGTTCCTGTAGAACCGGAGGTATAAATCATATACGCCAGATCTGCTTCATCAACAGCAACGGGTGCCAGCTCACTGCTGTAAGTGGAAATTTCTTCTGTTAGCTCCGGCAGCAGCATTACGTTGATCCCGGATTCATCTGTATATTTTGTATCAGCAATCAATAACGCTGCACGGCCATCCTCTAAGATGTAACTGATTCTGGATGTGGGATAACTTTTATCAATCGGTAAATAAATACCGCCCAGTTTCAGTATACTTAACATCGAGATTAACATCCATTCGCTGCGGTCCATCAGTAAACCGACGCAATCGCCTTGCTGAATATTATAATTGTTTTTCAGATAATTCGACAATTGGTTTACAGCGGCATCCAATGCTTCGTAACTCAATTTTCGATCTGCATAACAAACTGCCACCGCTTGTGGAGTTTTGTTTACATTTTGCTCGTATCGGGTCAGGAAACTGCCGCTTAAAGGATAATCTTTTGCCGTAGCATTGAAATTCTTTAAAATAGTAGTACGTTCTGCATCCGATAAATAATTATATTTCCCAATACTGGTCTGTGGAGCCGCTACAACTAATGCCAACAATTCTTCCAGGTGCGAAGCCATTCTTGCAATTCGCGAAGCTGAAAATAACGAAGTGTTATATTCGATCGTTAAATGTAAATTATCATTTCGTTTACTGAAGTAGAAAGTGATGTCGAATTTGCTTGTTTCTTCATCCACATATTCTCCTTCAATCGTGATATCGGAAAAGGAAAGTTTTTTATCATAACGTTCCATGTCTTCCAAAACCACCATTACATCAAATAATGGGGAACGACTCAAATCACGGGCAGCATCCAACTCTTCGACCAACAAATCAAACGGATACGATTGATGTTCATACGCGTCTAAACAGGTTTGTTTTACCTGCGTTAGTAAAGCTTCGTAACTCATATCACCGGATAATTCATCCCTAAGGGCTAAAGTATTCAGATAGAATCCAACCTGATTTTCTAAATCGGGATGTACCCTGCCGGATATCGGAGTTCCTATAATGATGTCCTGAGTTCCGGTGTAGCGATATAAAAGTGTTTTCACTAAAGAAAGCACCCCCATAAACAGCGATGACTGTTGTTGCTCTAACAACGAATGAAACTTTGCACTTATTTCCTTTCCAAACGTGTGTTTTATGCGTTTTCCATTGAAGGTTTGCTCTATGCCTCTTGGAAAACATGTTGGAAGATTCAACGGAGTAATTTCACTTGATAATTTTTCTAACCAATACGATTTATGACTAATTTCTTGCTGCTCTTTCGACACTTGCTGCCAAACCGCAAAATCTTTGTACTGAACTTTTAAATCTTTTAAAACTATCTGGTTTCCGTTAATTTTCGCGTTGTATAATTCCTGCAGTTCTGCAATTAGTATCTGAACCGAAATTTCATCTGCAATAATGTGATGTATGTTGATGAACAGAAAATGCTTTTCTGCTGAAAGTCTGAACGCGTGTACTTTTAACAACGGCCCTTTCGATAAGTTAAAAGCAGTATTGTATTCTTTGAAAATAGTATTTACTACTTTTTCATCGTCGTCTTTTGCCTTTTCCCAATCGATACTTTCTACTTCAAAATCAATGGTTTCAGAAGCTTTTACGTATTGTTTTACTTCTTCGTCTTGCCATCTGAAAACTGTTCTTAAGCTTTCATGTCTTTTTATTAAGGCATTGAAAGCATACGACAAGGCTTCTATATCTAAGGGTCCCTGCAGCCAATGTCCGAAGGTAACGTTGTAGGCAATGGACGATTCATTTAACTGATCCAAAAACCATAATCTTCGTTGTGCATAGGATAACGGATATCCGTCCTGAACAGCTGCCACCGGAATCGGTTCGTATACTGATTCCTCCAAAGCAGCCAATAGATCGGACTGCTCTTGCAGCACCGGATATAAGAATATTTCTTTCAGGCCAATGGCTACCGAGAATTCTTCCTGTATTCTGTTGGCAATCTGAACGGCTTTTAAGGAATGGCCACCCAATTCGAAGAAATTATCAGTGATGCCGATTTTGTCTGTTTGTAATACGGTTTTCCAAATAGTTATTAGCTGCTCGTCTCTTTCGTTTCGGGCGGGCTGATGTTCTTTTGCGGAAACCAGTATGGGATCCGGTAATTTGTCGATGGCTATTTTTCCGTTGGCTGTCATTGGGAAAGATTCCATTGCAATTAAATAGGTTGGAACCATATAATCCGGCAACTCATTGCGTAAATAGTCACGTAAAGCGGTTTCGGTACTTTTTCCGGTATAATAGCCCACTAAATGTTGTATGCCATGAGCGTTAAAGCCCGTCACATAACTGTCCGTAACACCTTCAAAGGCGATGATGGCTTTGGCTACTTCCATTGTTTCCACACGATAACCACGAACTTTCAGCTGATGGTCTTTTCGACCCACAAAATGAATATTTCCTGAAGCATCCCAATACCCTAAATCACCTGTTTTATATAGTTTGTCCTTCCCAAAAGGGTTTTCAATAAAACGTTCTGCTGTTTGTGTCGGCTGATTGTGATATCCTGCTGCAATCCCGCTTCCTCCCAGATACAATTCCCCAATTACAAATTGTGGCTGTATTTCCAGATCGTTATTACAGATGTAGATTTCCCTGTTGAAAATAGGAGCTCCGATACAGTTGGAAACGCTGCTGTTGTCTGTTTCATAGTAACTGGTACAAACCGTTGCTTCTGTTGGGCCGTAGGTATTGTACAGTTTTACTTTTTCTGAAAAGTTGGAAATATATTCTAATCTTAGAGCATCTCCTCCACTGATTACTGTTCTTAAGGATGGTATGTTGCTGTTGCGCGCTGCCAGTAATTCATTGATGCTTTGTAGCACCAAGGGCGTACTGCTTAAAAGCGTAACATTATGCTTTGCTGTTAGATTTAATAACGCTTCGACGTCTTTTCCGCCCGAAGGGGTTAATATCAATTCGCCGCCGACACTTAATATCGGATAAATTTCTTCTACACTGGTATCAAAACTAAAGGAGGATTGCTGAATAACAACATCATTGGCTGTAAGTCCAAAATAGTTTACAAAAGTCTGTGTATAATCCAATAGTGAATTATGGGTAATCATTACTCCTTTTGGTTTTCCTGTGGTACCTGAGGTGTACATGACATACGCCAGATCGTCTTTTGATGCTGTGATTCCCTTATAATTATTATCGTATTTTGATAATTGGTCAATATGGAGTTCTAATTTTGAAACCGCTGCTTCAACTTCCACATTTTGGCTCACAATAAGTACGTCTAATCCGCTGTCTTCTATCAGGTAATTTTGGCGTGCAACGGGATAGTCTTTATCGATAGGAAGATACGCTGCCCCGGATTTTAAAACCCCTAGCATTCCGATAATCATATCAAAATCACGATGGGTCATTAATCCGATGATTGCTCCGGTTTTTACCTGATACTCGTTTACCAATTGATCGGCCAGTTGATTCGAAAGTGCTTCTACTTGATCATAGCTAAGGCGTCTGCCTTCATAGGTTAAACAGTTGGACTCGGGTGTTTTGGCTGCCTGTTTTCTGAATAGTTCTACTATCGATCCTGCTTCATAGGATTTGGTTGCTCCTTTGCTGAATTGTAGAATTGTAGCTTTTTCTGCTTCTGACAGGATGTTATATTTTTCAATAGCCTGCGCCGGATGGGCTATTACTCTGGATAATATATTTTCGAAAGAGGTTATGAAAACTTCCAATTGTTCGGCCTTGTAAAGGGCTGTATTGTAACGAATGGTGAGTGATAAGGTCTCGTTGGTTTCTTTAAATTCCAATAATAAATCATTCAGGCTTGTCGGGGTTTCGATCGTTTCACTGCTAATGGAGACGTCTTCGATTAGATCATTAAAACCTAATGCATTTTCGAAGTTTTGAAACAATACCAGTACATCCAATAGTGGAAGTTTACCCATAATTCTTGGTAATCCCAATTCGGAGATCAGGGTATCAAACGGATATGACTGATGGCTGTATCCTGCCAATAGTTCCTGATGTACTACAGAAAGTAATTCCGTAAAACTGTTTTCAGCTGAAAAACCGATTCGAATCGGAAGTAAATTTAAATAATACCCTACCTGATTTTCCAGATCCTGGTGTATTCTGCCGGCTGTATCGGTTCCGATAATAAGGTCTGTTTGTCCGGTAAGCTGATAAAATACACTGCTGAGCACACTCATGATGCCCGTAAAGGTGGTTACCTGATGTGCCGCGCAAAGTGTTTTTAATGCTGTACTGATCTCGCGGCTGAAATTATGATGCAAATATGCTCCTGAAAAAGACAGGGAATCCCCGCCATTTTTAGAGAAAGGCAATTCCAAACTTGGCAGTTCGCCTGAAAAACGATTCAGCCAATAGGTACGGGAAGCTTCATAGGAAGCGGTCGCAGCATACGAATTGTACCAGGCAACGTAATCTTTGTATTGTAAACGCAGCGGCGAAAGTACAGCTTCGTTTCCTAAACTATACGATTTATAGAATGATTGTAATTCTTTGCTAATGACATCAATAGACCAGCCATCGCTGATAATGTGATGGATGACGAAAATAAAATAATATTGAGATTCGGATATTTTTATAAGTTCTACTCGAAGTAACGGGCCTTTCGATAAATCAAAACTGCTGTTGGCCACTTCATAGGCGCGTGATTTGGCCAGGGCTTCCGGTGCTGGTTTCGTACTGAAATCCAATTGGCTAACTTCAAAGTCAAAAGAAGTCGCCGGAATGACTTGTTGGACTATTTCTCCGGCTTCGCTTTTGAAAATGGTACGTAGACTGTCATGGCGGTTTACAATCGTTTTCATGGCATTGCTGAAAGCGGTTGGGTTGAATGCTTTGTTTCCTAATTCAATATTACATAACCAGCATAAATTGAAGGATTGTTTGGCGATTCCCAATTGATCCAAAAACCATAATCTTCTTTGTGCATAGGATAACGGATATCCGTCCTGAACAGCTGCCACCGGAATCGGTTCGTATACTGATTCCTCCAAAGCAGCCAATAGATCGGACTGGTCTTGCAATACCGGATATAAGAATATTTCTTTCAGGCCAATGGCTACCGAGAATTCTTCCTGTATTCTGTTGGCAATCTGAACGGCTTTTAAGGAATGGCCACCCAGCTCAAAGAAATTATCGGTGATTCCGATATTGTTTGTTTGTAATACGGTTTTCCAAATGGTAATCAGCTGCTCGTCTCTTTCGTTTCGGGCGGGCTGATGTTCTTTTGCGGAAACCAGTATGGGATCCGGTAATTTGTCGATGGCTATTTTTCCGTTGGCTGTCATTGGGAAAGATTCCATTGCAATTAAATAGGTTGGAACCATATAATCCGGCAACTCATTGCGTAAATAGTCACGTAAAGCGGTTTCGGTACTTTTTCCGGTATAATAGCCCACTAAATGTTGTATGCCATGAGCATTAAAGCCCGTCACATAACTGTCCGTAACACCTTCAAAGGCGATGATGGCTTTGGCTACTTCCATTGTTTCCACACGATAACCACGAACTTTCAGCTGATGGTCTTTTCGACCCACAAAATGAATATTTCCTGAGGCATCCCAATACCCTAAATCACCTGTTTTATATAGTTTGTCCTTCCCAAAAGGGTTTTCAATAAAACGTTCTGCTGTTTGTGTCGGCTGATTGTGATATCCTGCTGCAATCCCGCTTCCTCCCAGATACAATTCCCCAATTACAAATTGTGGCTGTATTTCCAGATCGTTATTACAGATGTAGATTTCCCTGTTGAAAATAGGAGCTCCGATACAGTTGGAAACGCTGCTGTTGTCTATTTCATAGTAACTGGTACAAACCGTTGCTTCTGTTGGGCCGTAGGTATTGTACAGTTTTACTTTTTCTGAAAAGTTGGAAATATATTCTAATCTTAGAGCATCTCCTCCACTGATTACTGTTCTTAAGGATGGTATGTTGCTGTTGCGCGCTGCCAGTAATTCGTTGATGCTTTGTAGCACCAAGGGCGTACTGCTTAAAAGCGTAACATTATGTTTTGCTGTTAGATTTAATAACGCTTCGACGTCTTTTCCGCCCGAAGAGGTTAATATCAATTCGCCGCCGACACTTAATATCGGATAAATTTCTTCTACACTGGTATCAAAACTAAAGGAGGATTGCTGAATAACAACATCATTGGCTGTAAGTCCAAAATAGTTTACAAAAGTCTGTGTATAATCCAATAGTGAATTATGGGTAATCATTACTCCTTTTGGTTTTCCTGTGGTACCTGAGGTGTACATGACATACGCCAGATCGTCTTTTGATGCTGTGATTCCCTTATAATTATTATCGTATTTTGATAATTGGTCAATATGGAGTTCTAATTTTGAAACTGCTGCTTCAACTTCCACATTCTGACTCACAATGAGTACGTCTAATCCGCTGTCAGTTATCAGGTAATTTTGACGTGCAACGGGATAGTCTTTATCGATAGGAAGATACGCTGCCCCGGATTTTAAAACCCCTAGCATTCCGATAATCATATCAAAATCACGATGGGTCATTAATCCGATGATTGCTCCGGTTTTTACCTGATACTCGTTTACCAATTGATCGGCCAGTTGATTCGAAAGTGCTTCTACTTGCTCATAGCTAAGGCTTTTGCCTTCATAGGTTAAACAGTTGGACTCGGGTGTTTTGGCTGCCTGTTTTCTGAATAGTTCTACTATCGATCCTGCTTCATAGGATTTGGTTGCTCCTTTGCTGAACTGTAGAATTGTAGCTTTTTCTGCTTCTGACAGAATGCCTGATTTTTCAATTGACTGCGTTGGATGGGCTATTACTTTGGATAATATATTTTCGAAAGAGGTTATGAAAACTTCCAATTGTTCGGCCTTGTAAAGGGCTGTATTGTAACGAATGGTGAGTGATAAGGTATCGTTGGTTTCTTTGAATTCCAATAATAAATCATTCAGGCTTGTCGGGGTTTCGATCGTTTCACTGCTAATGGAAACGTCTTCGATTAAATCATTAAAACCTAATGCATTTTCGAAGTTTTGAAACAAGACCAGTACATCCAATAGCGGAGGCTTACCCATAATTCTTGGTAATCCCAATTCGGAGATCAGGGTATCAAACGGATACGACTGATGGCTGTATCCTGACAATAGTTCCTGATGTACTACAGAAAGTAATTCCGTAAAACTGTTTTCAGCTGAAAAACCGATTCGGATAGGAAGTAAATTTAAATAATACCCTACCTGATTTTCCAGATCCTGGTGTATTCTGCCGGCTGTATCGGTTCCGATAATAAGGTCTGTTTGTCCGGTAAGCTGATAAAATACACTGCTGAGCACACTCATGATGCCCGTAAAGGTGGTTACCTGATGTGCCGCGCAAAGTGTTTTTAATGCTGTACTGATCTCGCGGCTGAAACTATGGTGTAAATATGCTCCTGAAAAAGACAGGGAATCCCCGCCATTTTTAGAGAAAGGCAATTCCAAACTTGGCAATTCGCCTGAAAAACGATTCAGCCAATAGGTACGGGAAGCTTCATAGGAAGCGGTCGCAGCATACGAATTGTACCAGGCAACGTAATCTTTGTATTGCAAACGCAGCGGCGAAAGTATCCGTTCGTTTCCTAAACTATACGATTTATAGAATGATTGTAATTCTTTGCTAATGACATCAATAGACCAGCCATCGCTGATAATGTGATGGATGACAAAAATAAAATAATATTGAGATTCGGATATTTTTATAAGTTCTACTCGAAGTAACGGGCCTTTCGATAAATCAAAACTGCTGTTGGCCACTTCATAGGCGCGTGATTTGGCCAGGGCTTCCGGTGCTGGTTTCGTACTGAAATCCAATTGGCTAACTTCAAAGTCAAAAGAAGTCGCCGGAATGACTTGTTGGACTATTTCTCCGGCTTCGCTTTTGAAAATGGTACGCAAACTGTCATGGCGGTTTACAATCGTTTTCATGGCATTGCTGAAAGCGGTTGGGTTGAAATTTCCATTGATACGGCTTACACTTGTAATATGTGCCGCAGTACTTTGATTGAATTGGTGCAACATCCAAAATCGCTTTTGTCCCGCAGTCAATGGATAATTATTGCCTGTCTCCGCAACTTCAATTGCTGCAATTTCAACCTGTTCCTTATTTTGGAGATACTGGCTTAATGCTGCTACACTGGCATTTTTGAAAAGTGTTTCTATCGATATCTGGTAGCCCAATTGCTGAATTCGCGATAGTAATGCTGTCGCCTTTAAGCTATTGAATTGATCGGTAAAGAAATTTTGCGAAAATTCTAAGGTATCATTCTTAAGGATGTGCCTGGCGAGGGACCACAATTTATCATCTAAAGAATTCGTTTTATCGTCATCTTTGTCTGTTAATTGTTCTTCTAATTCCGTTGTTTTCAGAATTTGAGTTTCATAATCTCCTGCAAGATATTGCTGTACCAATTGGTAATGCTGTACTTTTCCGCTTGTTGTTTTAGGGATACTTTTTACGGCTATCACCTGTTTTACTTCCAGATTTAATTCATTTAGAACTTCTCGCTTTATATCCCAAATTGTCTGAATAAAATCTTCCGATATCGACCGTTGCTGTACAAAAATCAGTAATTCTTCGGAATGATTTACATCTTTCCTGGCGCTGCAGGCTACGACAGTTTCCGGTTTTAAATGAAGTTTTTTATGAAGAATTTCTTCAATATCCTGCGGATAAATATTTTGTCCGTTAATAATAATCAGGTTTTTGGCACGTCCGGTGATGACCAAAGCCCCTTCGTACATAAATCCTAAATCTCCTGTTCTGTGCCAGTAATCGTCTGTTTTACAGGCTGCACTTATTTCGGGATCATTATAATATCCTGTGGTCACATTCGCCCCTTTGATCTGAATATGTCCTATGTGCTTGTCCGCCAATACTTCATCATTATCATTTGCTATTCGTACGGGACATTGGTCCAATGGTCTTCCAACTTCTACGAATGAAGTACTGTTGGCGCTATTTTCGTTGGCCACTTCTACTATTTTTTCTCCGATTTTCAAATGATTACGGTCTACAAAATAACATTTGAAAGGATTCCCTACAATTGGAAGGGTCACCGCCACGCATGCTTCTGCCAGTCCGTAACCCGGATACAGAATGGATGAAGGCAATTGAAACTGTGCCATTTCTTCCAGGAACTGATTACACAGTTTCCATGAGATTGGCTCAGCACCATTGTACATGATCCTTACCTTCGAAAGATTCCAGTCCATCGGATTTTTTGCCGTATTTATTGCCGATAAGATGTATTGACATCCAAAATTTGGAGAATACAGCAAACTTGCCTGATGCTCACTTGCCTTTTCCATCCAAAGTAAAGGCCTTCTGATAAAAAGTGTTGTTGGCAATAAAAATTGCTGAATTTTTCTTAGTGTACACGAGAGATGAAAACAAATCAGCCCCATATCATGTGTCAGTGGCAGCCAGCTTAGAGATCGGTCTGCTGCTGTAATTTGCGAACGATTTGCAATATCAACAATGTTCGCTACTAAATTAGCATGTGTTAATTCCACTCCTTTTGGATTTCCTGTAGAACCGGATGAAAACTGAATGTAGGCAATATCTTCGGCACGTATATCGGTGTTGCTAATGCCCTGGGATTTCTCGACTACAGCATCTGTTGAAAATAGTGTCGTTTTTGCAATTTTCTGATACGCTGCTTCGGTTACCTCATCACTTTTGTAAGTGAACATTTCATCCAACAGGCCTTTGTCACAGACTAAAAAAGGATTATTTAATTTTTTCCAAATGTTATATAGTTTATGCTTGTGTCCTTCCTGTCTTCCGATTGCGACCGGAACAGGAATGATTTTCCCCAGTATACATGCCCAGAAAACCTGTAAAAATTCTGCGTTATCATTTATTTGTATAATGACCTCATCGCCGGAGCGCACTCCAAATTCCTGAAGATTATGGAGCGTATACAATGCTTTACTAAGCAATTCCCGGTAAGAATACGTTACTTCCTCACTAGAGGAACGAATAAACGTAATTCCGGTTTGCTCTTGTGCGGCATTTTCTAAAACATCAACTAAAGTATTACTAATAAGCATATTAAGACATTATTAACTTTCACCGCTAAGAAAGCGGCAAAAAATATATTCTTTAAAGAATTCGGTTTTTTTTCTGAGAATGTTCGAATTGTAAATAAGTGATTGTTCAGCTTATTAAAATTCTTTTTGTATGACAACTATGGGGTCACCATATGGCTCTTTGGCAGCCATATGCACTATATATTTTTCCGAAAATGGAATTTCTTTTACATACCAGTTTCCATGATGGGCAACGGTTGCCAGATCACCGTTAATTTCGATGTCTTTCAACGGAATGTTTAATCCGTTTCCGATTGCTTTGACTACAGCTTCTTTTTTAGTCCAATGGCTGTAAAAGGTTTTGTAATCGTCCGGATCGTCATAGATTGCTTTCACCTCCGTTGGAGTCCAGCAATTATAAAAATCCATTTTGTTGATGGGTTTCACGACTTCTGCATCTATCCCGATAGTTCCGCTTGTGGCAATCGCACAGAGTACCAAAGTTCCGGAATGTGAAATATTAAAATCTATTATTCCCGGAATCGAAGGCCTTCCGTATTGATTGTACGTGAGCAAAGAAAGGTCGGTTTTTTGAACCCCACTGTCCTGCAGGGCCTGTATCAGTAATAACTTGCCCAGCAAAGAAGTGTGGGCGTCTTCCCAATTCTTGTAACGGCCAATTTTTTGCTGAATAAAAGGCGGCATTTGGTCCAGATACCTTTTAAAATCAAGGTCGTTTAACGGCTGGGTTATAATAGCATAATAAACTTGCATGATTTTTTTCCGGCAATGCAGAATGTATCAAAGAGTTTTCCCGGATACATTCCTGCCTTATTTAGGTTTAGTTATGGATTATCTAAAACGTTGTGCGATTACTTGCTCACTTTTGTAAGCTTAAACGATGGTCCGTCTCCTCCGGCAGAATTAACAATAAAAGGTAAATCTCTGTTGTTTAAAATCCAGTATTTTGAATCTCCTCCTTTTTCAGCGATGTAAATAGCGTCAATTTCTTTACCGTCTACTATAATTTCTTTTCCTTTTGGTATCTCTTTCAATTCGAAAGTTTTATCATCATACTTTGCTGTTTTTTTGCTTTTTATTTCATCCAGAAACTTTTTTGAAACACAAAAAATAGTCTGGTCTTTAGGCAGTATTCTAACTTCTGAAGGATTTAATGCCTGCCAGTTAAAGTATTTTCCTGACTTAAGTCCTTTTGGTGAAATCACCCATTCTCCGGAAATTTTCTTATCTCCGTTAATCATAGAATATTCCAAAACTATTTTTTTATCATTCAATTCTTTAATTTCCAATGGCAGTAACACTTCATTTCCCTTAGGATCTTTCGCGGAATAGGTTAAAACTAAATTCGGTTTAATGTTCAGATTTGTTTTCTTTTGTGCTGTTACGGAAGAAACAACAAATAACATTAGTAGTGCGATTGATACTGTTTTCATTTTTAAGTTCATGGTTTTAATTTTTAATAGTTATTTAATAAGTTTTTTGTATTGATATAGTATTTAAATAAAGCTGTAATTTCTTGTTTGTGTTGGAATATAAAAAAATGATTCCCTTCAAACTCCTTCACATCAATAGGATGTATGCTTTCTTCTCCCCAGGCTTTTGCGTCTTCCCAACTGACTTTGTCTTTGTTTCCTATAAAAACAGTAAGCCTCATTTTTAATGGATCTTTCTTTTCGTAGGTAAAGGTTTCAATGGTTTTAAAATCTGCCCTTAACGAAGGTTCAAAAAGTGCCATGAGTTCGTCGTTCCCTAAAATTTCTTCCGGACATCCGCCCATATCCCTGATTTTATTGACAAATTCGTCTTTAGGCAAATCATGGTAAAAAGGAGCTTCTCTCCTAATTTTCGGAGGCTTGCAACCGGAAACAAATAAATGAATCGGACGTTGGAAGTCATTTTCTTCAATTTTATGTGCCAGTAAATAAGTCAGGATTGCTCCCATACTATGCCCGAAAATCGCATAGGGCCTGGATACGTTTTGCTTTAACTGTTCGAACAAATCATCTACTATAAGATGAATATCTGTAAGCAGGGGTTCATGAAATCTTTTGCCTCTTCCGGGAAGTTCCAGCGTAATTAAATTGATATTTTTATCTAAAAATTCTTCCAGGGGATAGAAGGAATATTTGTTTCCTCCTGCAAAATGTAAACAAATTAGATCCATCATGTCAAATCACTTTTTCTTAGTTAATCAGGCGTTTTATATCAGCCGTAAAATCTGACACACTACTTTTATCGCTTACAATTTTTCCGAAATTAAACTTGATCACTCGGGTCGCCCTGTCAAAATATTCATCATCGTGCGTGATGGCGATAATTGTTTTTCCCTGCTCTTTAAGTTGTGGCAATATTTCTTCATAGAAATATTTTCTAAATCCGGGATCTTGTTCTGCTGCCCATTCATCTAAGATGATGATCTCTTTCTCTTCTAATAAAGCATAGATCATTGCCAGTCTTTTTTGTTGCCCTTTGGATAAATTTTTATCAAACACATTTCGTTCTTCATCGAGGTGAAGTACTTCCTGCATTTTCATCATGTCGATATGTGCTTTTAATTCGCCTGTGTTTTCTTTCAATTCAAATTCATCATAGTTTTCACTGAAGATGTAGTTCGTTGTAAAAACGGCTGCAATTTTATCGCTGTAATACATTAACTGACCTGAATCAATTTTTTGATCATTAAAGTATATGGAACCTTCGTAGGGTTTGTACAATCCGGTAAGCAGGTTTCCGAAAGTACTTTTACCGCTGCCGTTTCCACCGGTGATAAAAATGATTTCTCCTTTTTTGATCGTAAGATTTACGGGTTGCAGGTAAAACTTCTGATTTCGCTCTTCATCATTATAGAAGTACGTAACATTTTCCAGTCTGATTTCTTCAAATGGCTCTGCGTTCGCTAATTTGCTTGGAACGATTCTATCCTGAATAGGATCCAGCATTTGTTCGATCAGGTTTAAACGTTCCACTGAAATTTTAACCATGGTGTAGGTTGGAATTAGTGTAATTAAAACCGCCACAGGCCCGATAAGATATAGGATTGTTACCAGAAAAGCTGTTGTTTTTTCAGTGCTGATATTGAAATAAACCGGCAGTACAAACATGACTATTCCCAGAATAATGTACCAGCTGTAATAGCCCGTTAATTCATTATCCATATATTTTATGGAAGTATGTATCGAAATATCTTTTCCTTTTACCCTGTTTTTTACCAGAAATTTACTCAGGATATTATTGCTTCTTGTAATGCCCATTTTAAGTTCTTTGAAACCATGAAGCATATCGGCTAAATACTGATAATAAGAATTCTGCAAGTCTCTTTTTTCGTTTAAATCCTTTTCGATGGCATTGTTTCTTAGTAAGTAAAAGACCAGTAAAAGGACCATTGCCACCACCACCAAACCTGCTCCAACCGGAGAGATATAAAATAAATATCCGAAACAGCACAAGATTACGATCAGGGAATTAAACGCATTCATGAATACTTCAGGAATACTTCCCAATACTTTGGTATCATTAATGGCGGTGTATATTTTTTCGTTTCCTATTTCTTCAAAATCCTGGTAGGAAGCCATACGCAGTTTTTTTAGAATCATGATTTCAAAATCAAACAATAAGTTGTTCGTCAGCTTAATCATATAGGTTTGAAAGAAACGGGAACAGACCAACGAAGCCAGGATGATTGCTATAAAAAGGGCCCAGTCATATTTCGGAAAGAATGGAATCGGTTCTTTTATGATGGTATTATTGATAAAAATTAATAATCCCGCGTTAAGAATACTGTTGAAGATTCCTAATATGAGCATAAATCCCAAGGCCTTTTTTGATTTGCTTAATAGGGTTTTGATAAATTTCATTTAGTATTGGTTTTAAGAAGAAGAATTAATTTATTAAACATTCGGTACATCAAAAATGTCAAGAAACATATTGAAAGTCAATACGATAATCAGCAAGTCTAAATCGTAAGGGGGATTTAATATAAACCCGTCTCTACTGTACATTTTTTTAAGGCGTTCTATCGTATCCGGATCGAAATACCCTTGTCTTTTGATCCGATCGTAAGACAATAAATCATTGATCCATTCGCTGTTTGTTTTCAGTAAGTGCGGACTTCCCGGTGCTACGAATCCAAATTTTTCGCGATTAATGATCTGAGACGGTACATACTTTTGCGCTACTTTTTTAAGGATGTACTTTTCTTCCATATTCTTCACCATTAAAGAAGGAGGTACTGTTTTTACAAAGTTGATCAGGTCTACATCTAAAAAAGGATAACGGCCTTCTACATTGTTCGCCAGCGTCATACGGTCTCCGTGATCGGCTATTAAGTGTCCGCCCAGACGTAATTTGAAATCAACGTAGGAACGCTGATGAAAATGATGCCTGTTTTTAATACGTCCGTGATCGATAGCCGGTTCTTTCATGCAGTCAAAATCTTTATACGATTCGTTTAAAAGCGGGGAATAAATCGCTTGTTTGGTTTCGCGGAAAACATTTTCATTTTTTTCATAAATGAAATCCGGATTTCCCCAAAGTTGTTTTCGAATCTCATCTTCCCTTAAATGCTCTAAATCTTTGTAGCCGATATTTCCTTCACGCCTTCCGTCAAATTTGTAGCCTGCATAGCCGCCAAATAATTCATCTGCTCCCTCTCCGGAAAGGACTACTTTTATTTTTTCGCGTTTCGCTCTTTCAGATAAAGCAATCGAACAAATATTGTAAGTTTCTTTTAGCGGAGATTCAGAATAATAAATCACATCGCGAAGTTTGCTTTCAAAATCATTCCACTCAAATTCTATTTCATTGTGTTTTGATTTTATCTGCTCACTTAATAGCCGTTGAAAACGCTGCTCGTTGATGTCTTTGTTTTCTGTGTTAGAGAAACAAATAGAGAATGAGTTGAATTCTTTATCCTTATCCAAATGTCGCATCATGCCTCCAATCATCGAAGAATCCAGTCCGCCACTTAAATAAAAACCTACGGGAACATCTGCGTTTAAACGATAGTTTACCGACTTTAAGAGTAGGTCATTCAGGTTTTCTATGTAATATTCTTCCGATTTCTGACCGTAGTCATAATCTGAGGTTGGATAATCAAGATTCCAGTATTCTTTTATTTCCAGTTTATTGTTATGCAATATGGCATAATGTCCCGGCTCTAAACTTTTTACATCATCAAAAAAGGTGATGGGAGCAATATTGGCCGGAAATGTAAAAATCTGATCCAGTCCCTTGTAATCAATTCTTCTGGAAACGTCAGGATGTTCCAAAACTGCTTTTATCTCTGAACCATATACCAAAGCGTGATCCAGTTTGGCATAAAATAAGGGACAAATTCCGAAATGATCCCTGGCCATGAACAATATATCCTTCTTTTTATCGTAGAGACAAAAAGCAAACTGGCCGTTGATCATATTTAAGAAATCTACCCCGTACTCCATGTACAGATAAACCAGGACTTCGATGTCACAATTGGTATTAAAGTTGTATCCTTTGTCTTCCATTTTGTGACGTAACTCCTTGTAATTATAGATTTCTCCATTACAGGTTAATACGATCGATTTATCAGGACTAAAAAAGGGCTGCATTCCATGACTTAAATCAATAATACTTAGTCGTACAAATCCAAGTCCCACATGACCGTCTATATAACAAGACGAATCATCCGGTCCGCGATGCTGAATTTTATTGGTCATAGCCACAATGATATCCTCTCTGGCTACAGATTCTCTATCGAAATTATAAATTCCACTTATTCCACACATATTTTTATAAATTGGTACGTCTTGCTGTTATGACACTTCATACAATGCTGATAAGTGATTTACTTTTTTAATTGTATGTTCAGCAGACTTAGAAACGTTGTTTTAAACACTTTTAATTGGTTCTCTTTTTAAGAATCTGGTTAGGGTAAAAATTATACTCCTGAAACTGTCATGCTGCCAATTTCCCCGAAAACGCGAAAAGCAGCATCCAGTATTGCCGTAGAAGAATCTTTATCCTGCAGCGCTCTGCTGGTAGCCACTATTGGCCATTTTATTCTGAATACATTCAATCCGTTTTGAAGAAAACCGACCGGAATTTCTATCGAATGGGTTTGCCATTTACTGCCAACAGACAATTTTGTTACTTCGGTATCATTCACATATAAGGTTGCTGTATCATTGTTTTCACTGATGATTCCCGGTATTCTGAAGGATACGGATAACAACGCTTTTGTTTTGGCATCTGCTATGACAAAAAAATCAGATTTGCTGTCTCTTGCCTGTAAAAAAGCGGTTTTTTGCCCCTGATATTCATCGTAAGAAGTCGCGTGGTAATAATTTTGCAACAGATTGATACGTCTGTTTTTGATACTATGATCGTCTAAGCGAATTTTCAGTAAGTAATTCGTAATATCAATTCCGTTTGACTTTAACACGGTTGTCATGGCATCTACCAGTTCCAGTTCCATGTTTTTCATGTTTCTTGCAGGAACCAGCGCATGTACATATCGGTCCAGTTTTGTATTGTCTTCCAATATTTTCTCGAGTGATTTACACACATTATTGGCTGCTCCCCTGCTAATCATATCACAGTAATAGACCATTGTTTTGGCTATATCCTTCCATTTTGACAAAGATTCGGAACAGTGATACAACAAAATGTCATACGATTGTCCCCAGTGTGCATTGTGTATGGCCGCGAAAAAGTGTCCTAACGCCAATACTTCGTTTGACGGAATGATTGTTTTTACATCCTTATGTGTTTTTCTAAGATCATCAAATTCCTGAAGCACTTTTTTGTAAACAGCATCCATAGCTACCTGAATTCCCGTAACGCTAAAGTGACAATAATCTAAGAACAACTCTTTTCCCGGTACTTTACCGTCTAAGTGTGCTTTAAAAACCGCCGGTAAATCAATTACTTCAATTCCAAAGCTTGCTGCTTTGGACAGTATGGTCTGCTGAATTACTTTAAAGGTTCTCGGTTTACTATTGGTCCTGCAAAAAAGAGCGGTATCCCTTGCCATTTCCAAATAGTGTCTGGCTTCTTTGTACTGTTCGTTTTTGATGCAGCAATCTGCCAATAGCTCAAATCCGTAGGGATGACTCGGGTCAATTTCTATCATTTGCTGTGCTTGTATGCTACACGTTTCGGTATCACCTGAAGCCAGGCTTTCTTCTGCGCTTTCTTTGGCTTCAATCCAGCTTTTTAATTTTTCATACGGCAATTCAGAAACAACGCGCTCTCCCGGTGTACTTCTGCAATCTAACAGGTTAAATTCGGGAATTGCAAACAGTACCGGAACTCCGTTTTTCTTCGAAACGGTTCCTACATACGCTAAAAAGTCATCTACAATCGTACTGAAGTAATCTTCGATTAACGGTTTTGCTATGGCAATTCCGTCCTCACCCAGTGTTAATTCCTGTAAGGCCGTTTGCTTTTTCTGACTGTTGCCAATCGTGCTTAATAATTCTTCACGCCAATTGTTTCCGGCTAAAAAAACCACCATATCCGGCTCTAGCGCCATGCACTCGGTATATCTTTGTCTGATTCCTGCCATTCCCAGATTGGTCTCGGCTAAATCAATTATTTCGTATCCATACAGCTCTTTATTTGAATTTAAAAGCTGGTCTAATACAATTGCCGGCGTATATTCCGGGTCTAATAAAAATCCTCTGGTTACGGATTCTCCCAATAATACCACACGTTTTTTATCCGATTTTGGCGGAATGGTTTGTATGTCTGCGAAGAAACTCCAGGTTTCTTTGAACAGAATATCTCTTTGATAGTATTTTTTACCGTCTTTGATATCTGGTTTGTAGATTCCTATGTGTGATTTGAATGGATTTTCAGCAACAGTTTCTTCTTCGGATGTTTGTGGATTGGTATAACCCAGCTTTTCCATTAAATCTAAAAAAGTTTGTTGATTTTCTGGTGTAACAGGTAATAATGCTGCTAAGTCAATAGCAAGTTCTTTATGTAATTCTGAAGGTCTTGACATGATTTTTTCTCTTTTAAGGATTAAATGAATGTGTATACGTTTGGATTTAGCTCGAAACGTCCTCTTTCCGTAAAGTTGTTATTAATCATTTCAAGCATTGTAATTTCATTTCCTTCTTTACTGATAATGAAATCTTCCAGCACTAAACAATCGATATCAGTAGTTATAAAACAGACCAAAGCGTCTTCGGGTGTACAAACTATTGGTTCATCTTTGATATTAAAAGAGGTATTCAGCAAAATCGGACAATTGGTAAGTTTGTCAAATTCACGAAGTAATTGTGCAAATCTTGGATTATCAGTATCATTAACCGATTGAATCCTGGCCGAATTGTCTACGTGTGTAATGGCCGGCATGTCTATTGTCGATTTTACCTGACAGGTTTCCAGCATAAAAGGAGAGGCATGATCGATATCAAAATGTTCAAACATCTTTTCTTCCAGAACTGCCGGTGCAAAAGGCCTGAAACCTTCTCTCTTTTTTACCATGGCGTTGATGCGGTCTCTCATATCCAGCACTCTTGGATCTCCTAAAATAGAACGTGCTCCCAAGGATCTTGGTCCAAATTCCATTCTTCCGTTGAACCAGCCAATTACTTTTCCTTCTGCCAGTTTCTGCGCTACTCTTTCAAGTGTATCTCCGTCTTCCCTGCAGTCTTCATAGTTTAAGGAGGTAGCACTTAACAGGTTTTCAACGTCTTTTCCTGTATAGGAAGGTCCTAAATACACATTGGTAAGCGGTTCGATTTTATCCTCCGGATATAATTCTGTGTAAGCCAGTGCGGCCGCTCCCAATGAACAACCGGAATCCCCTGAAGCCGGTTGTACGTACATCCTTTTGAAAGGGGAATTTTTCAATATTTTACCATTGGCGACACAGTTTAAAGCCACTCCGCCAGCCATGCATAAATTTTCTTCTCCTGTTTTTTCATACAGGTAGTTGGCCATTTTTATCAGTGTTTCTTCCAGGAAAGTCTGTAAACTTTTGGCAATATCCATATAATGCTGCCCCATTTCCGCATCTTTCTCTCGTACCGGTAATCCGAATAGTTTTGGCAATTCGTCAGAATACATGCGTTCTCCGCGCAAAAAGTCAAAATATTTTAAGTTCAGGGTATATTTTCCGTCTTCCTCCAGCGTCAGCAACTGATGCATTTGCTCCAGGTACTTGTTTTCTCCGTAAGGTGCCAGTCCCATTACTTTGTATTCTCCACCATTTACTTCGAATCCTAAATAACTGGTGATGGTGCTGTAAAGCAGTCCAATTGAATCCGGGAATGTCACTTCTCCAAATAGTTCTACTTTGTTATTTTTTCCAATTCCATAAGTGGTGGTAGCCCATTCTCCTACTCCATCTACCGTTAAAATAGCCGCTGAATCAAAACCTGAGAAATAAAAAGTACTTGCAGCATGCGACTGGTGATGTTCGTAGAATTTAATTGGACCATCATATCCTAATTCTTTACGAATCTGCCTGATGACATGTTGGGGATCTATATCGTAAATGGGATCCGTAGAAACCTGATTGCTTATACTCCACAATTGGCGTTCCGACTTTTTAACCGGATCTTCATAATACGCGATACAATCAATATCGGAAATACTTATTCCCGCCTGATCTAAGCAATACATAAAAGCATTTACGGGTAAATCCGGATCATTTTTTTTTCTTGAAAATCGCTCTTCTTCTACCGCAGCGATTAATTTTCCGTTTTGAATTATGCAACACGCTGAATCATGGTAAAAAGCAGAGATGCCAATAATGTTTCTATTCATTAGATTGAGTTTTAATGTTAGTTGATTATTAATTAAGTTAGAAGTCTGTACTGATATCAGAACCGAAAAAATCGGAAGCCAGCTGTTCTTGTTGGCGTTCTGTATCAGTTAAGAAATCAAATTCTATTAGGGAACGTTGTGAATCTGTAACCACAAGAGCTATTAAACTGTTCATATGTGCTATGAGTTGTTCTATACGTTCTTTTTTAAATAAACTGGTATTGTATTCGATGGTTCCCACTATTGTATTTCCTAAATCAGCAAACTGGAATCGAAGATCACTCTTACTGATATTCATAGGTTCTTTGATAGGATTTATGGTAATGCCGTTCATTTCCAGATCCGATTCTCTGTGTAAATCCACATTCTGAAGAATCATTACAACGTCGAATAAAGGAGACCGGCTTAAGTCTTTCTTTAAATTTAAGTCTTCAATAAGCGTATCAAATGGATATTCCTGATGTTCAAAAGCCGCTATTGCCGTATTCTTTACCTCTGAAAGGAAATCAACAAATTTCAGTGCAGGATCAAATGTACTGCGCAGTGCCAGGGTGTTCAGGTAATATCCTATTTGTCCTTCCAGATCCGGATGTTCTCTTCCGGCGATTGGTGTTCCGACGATGATGTCTTCCTGACCGGAATAGTGATACAGTATCGTTTTTACCACGCACAATAACCCCATAAATAAGGTTGCATTCTGTTCCTGAAGGAGTTGCTTAAACGGAGCTGCCGTATCTTCAGCAAACTCAAAATGCAGTTCTGATCCATTGAAAGTCTGAATCGGCGGTCGTGGAAAATCAGTCGGCAGGTATAAAACAGGAATGTCTCCCTGTAATTTTTTCAACCAAAACTCCCGATGATTTATAAGTCCGTTGTTTGACAATTCATTTTCTTTCCAGGCCACATAGTCTTTATACTGAACGGTTAATGGTGTCAGATTATGTTCTTTATTTTCTGACAAAGCATTGTAAATCGACAATACTTCTTTCACAAAAATTTGTAAAGACCATTCGTCTGAAATGATATGATGCTTGACAAACAATAACATATGATTTTCAGCATCCAGTTTTAAAAGTTTTACTTTCATCAACGGTCCGTTTTGAAGATCAAAAGGATGGTAAGCAAGGTTTTGAACCTCTTTATCAATAATTACCTGCTGTTCTTTGATTCCCTGAAGATCTTCAAATTCCAATTCAAAAGATTGCTCCTGCATGGATTGGATTTTTTGTCTTGGTTCTCCATTTTTTAAAACAAAGATGGTTCGCAAACTTTCGTGACGGTTTATAATCTGGTCAAAGGCTTCCTGTAGTATTTCTATCTGAAGTTTACCCTCCATTTGGTAACGCATAAAGATATTAAAGGTGCTTTCCCCGTTTTGCTGTTGTGTTTCCTGTACCCATAAACGACGCTGTGCATGTGACAAGGCATAATCATCCTGCTCTGCCGCCTGTTTAATCGAACTGTATGCGGTATCTCCTTTTGATGCAGCTATTAAGGAAGCCTGTGCTTTTAATGCGGAGTGATTGAAAATTTCTCCGATGCTTAATTGTACCTCATGGTTTTTATACACTCTGGAGATCAATTGAATCGCTTTTAAAGACGAACCGCCTAAATCAAAAAACGAATCGTTTCTTCCTATACTGCTTTGCGGAATGCTTAACAATTCTGCCCAAATATTACTTAGTGACGTTTCAATCGAACCACTCGGCATTTCATAATTACTGCCTCGTAATAGTTCTGATGGTTTTGGTAAAGAGCGTTTGTCGACTTTGCCATTTAAGGTCAACGGAAATTCTGCTACGTAAATAAAGTAATCCGGAATACTGCTGCGGTCTAACTCGGCTGATAAAAGCAAACGTAATTCGCCTGAGCCGTATTCTGTTCCGGTGTAATAACAGAGTAGAGAATCTGCTGTCGCATCATTGTGCAACAAAAGTTCAACCTGACTAACTCCTTCTAAATTTAGTAAAGAACTGCGAATACCATCCAGTTCTACGCGTATGCCGTGCAATTTGATCTGATCGTCAATTCTTCCCAAGATTTCTAAGTTTCCATCGCTGTCATAACGACCCAAATCGCCTGTTCTGCAAACTAAATCTTCGCGATCGCTAACCAATGGATTTTGTACCAGTAACGCTGCCGTAAGTTCCTGATCCAAATAGCCTTTACTGATGTAAGGACTTCTGATATAGACTTCACCAATTTCTCCCCACATGCTAAGTCCGTTATCGTTGATTACAGCGATCATACTGTTATTGATGGCTTGTCCCACCGGTAAAACGGTTCCGGGATCTAAATCTCCAGATGGAATGTGGTAACAGCTTTTCAAAACCGTAGTTTCGGTAAGTCCGTATAAGTTGCTCATGCGGCCTGTGTGTCCGGAAAGCGAGCGCCATAAAGCAACATCACGACCGTATAATTTCTCTCCGGCCAGAACCACTTCTTTTATCTCTTCTAAAGCAATATTCTGTTCCACCAGACTGTTCGTCAATAATCGGAATAAAGAGGGAACGGTCTGCAAAATGGTTACTTTTTCTGCTGAAAGCCATTGGCTTAACAACACCATATTCTCGCGCGTTTTCGGAGCCGGAATACAAAGACAGCTTCCTGAAATCAAACTCGTTAAGATGTCTTTTAAACTGGCATCAAAAGTGACTGAAGCAATCTGGCTTACACGGCTTTCAGTATCAAACCCAAAAGTGTTTTTGTGCCAGTTGATATAGTGTGCAATACTTTCCTGATCTCCAACAATGGCTTTCGATTTTCCGGTGGTACCGGAGCTGTAGAAAATATAACTGCTGTTATTAATAGAATACTCAACTGCAACATTTTCTTCACTGTAATTTGCTAAACTATAATCGGATGCTACAAACTCGCCTGAAGCATTACGTTCCTGAACGGTTAGTATTCCCTCTTCAGAAAATAATATTATTTTTTCCAGTCTTGTATGTGAAAGATCAGTTGTATTATTTAAGGTATTATAGGCTTTTTCAGCGGCTATCAAAGTGGTCATTTTCGTATCTGAAAATACCTGCTCTGTTCGGTTTTTTGAAAATTCAGCAGCCATCGGAACATAAGTGGCACCGGTTTTGAAACACGCCATCAACGTTGCTGTTAATTCTTTCCCTGACGGCAATAATACGCCGACAGCATTTTCCGGCTGTACCTTAAGATCCACTAATAAACGGGCTATTTGATTCGTAAACCCATTGATTTGCTGATACGTAAACGATTTTTCTTCAACTGCTACGGCTTCCTTTTCAGGATATGCTGTTACAATTGCTTCAAAAGCTTTGTGTACGTATTGTGGCTGTTCTTTTTGTATTATTTTTTCAAACCAGTCTAAATTTTCCGATTCTGTATTTTCTAAATACTGAATTTCTTTTAAAGGCTGTTCCGGAGTTTCTACTATGATTGTCAACAGGTTTTTCATATGGGTTACCATACGGGAAATACGTGCTTCATCGTATAATTCGGTACTGTATTCGATACTTCCTTCGAGAAAAGTTCCCTGATCCATAAATTGGAATCTCAAATCACCTTTACTGATTTTTAAGTCTTCTCCCTGCGCTGAAACTTCCAGGCCTTGCATTTCAACTCCTTCCAAAAGGTCCAGCTGTACATTTTGCAATATGACCACAACATCAAATAGAGCGCCTCTGTTTTTTGGCGGATAGACACCTAAATCTTCAATAAGCATATCTAAAGGATAGACCTGATGCGTGAATCCGTCTAAACTTACTTTTTTGACTTCGCTTAGTAAGGTATTGAATCCTTCTTCTCCGGAAAATCTTGATCGCAGTGCTAATGTGTTTAGGTACAACCCAATCTGATCTTCTAAATCCGGATGTTGTCTTCCTGCCACAGGAGTTCCGATTATGATATCCTGATTTCCGGTGTATTTATAGAACAACGCTTTTACCAAAGAAGTTACGCCCATAAATAAGGTCGCACCCTGCTTTTTGGCTAATTCTTTTAGTTTTTGGCTTACTGTCTCCTCCAGTCTGAAAGAATATTGTGCTCCTTCATGGTTCATGATTTCCGGACGTTGCCTGTCGGAAGCGAGTTCCAGCACCGGAATCTCTCCTTTAAATTGTTCCAGCCAATATTCCTTGTGTCCTACTAGTTTATCGCCGCTTAGTTCTGCCAGCTGCCACGCAGTGTAATCTTTATACTGAATTGGCAAAGGCTCCAAATTACTCGTGATTCCATTTACAGCGGCATTGTAAAATAACACCAGGTCTTTTACCATCACCTGCATCGACCATTCATCTGAAATAATATGATGCATGGCAAATAGCAGTTCATGCTTGTTTTCTTCGTGCTTTAAAATATCAATATTGAATAATGGCGCTGTATCTAAATGAAATACTTTCGATGAAAGTTCTGCTTTTTGCGCTTGTTTTACGGCTTCACTATCTTTTGAAATATCGGTATAATTGATTGCAAAGGTAAAATCCGAAGCGTCTGTAATACGTTGTCTTGGTGATCCGTTTACCAATTCGAATACGGTACGCAAACTTTCATGACGGGCTATTACTTGTTGAAAAGCAAATTCAAAAGCCTCTTTATGGAAGTGTCCGGTAAGCATATAACTCGTCAGTACATTATGGGTAATGGAATTTTTGGATTGCTCTACCTGCAACCAGGTTCTTAACTGTGTTGCGGATAGCGGATAGTTATCTTCCTCTTCCACTTTCGGAATGGAAATGTAATTTGTGGTATCCGAATTCGAAATCAAAAACGCCTGCTCTGTTAAAGTCGGTTTACTGAAGATGTCTCCAATGTTCAGCTGTACCTGATGTTCTTTGTAAATTTTAGTAATTAACTGAATGGCTCTTAGGGAATGCCCGCCTGATTCGAAGAAATTATCTTCAATTCCGATATTTTCTTTATTTAAGACTTCTCCCCAAATAATCGCCAGACTTTCTTCTATGGCATTTCGTGGTGCTACATAAGTCGTATTTAATTTGATTTCCGGTTCCGGTAATTTTCTTTTATCAATTTTACCACTTGCGTTTAGTGGAAAATCTGATAATTGAATCAGATACGGAGGAATCATATAATTAGGCAGGAAGGTTTTCATAAAATCCTTCACCAGGGTCGGACTAATTTCTGCTGTAGCCGTGTAATACGCAACCAAAGCAATATCTCCGTCAGTGCTGTATGTGGTCACTAAAGTCTCAATTATCAGAGCATGTGACTGGATTACTTTTTCAATTTCATTTAGTTCGATACGATACCCTCTGATTTTTACCTGATTGTCGATACGTCCTAAGAAATCAATAGTTCCGTCCGCTAAACGTACTCCTTTGTCTCCTGTTCGGTACATCATTCCTGCACCAAACGGATTCTTTATAAATTTTTCATTCGAAAGTTCTTCTCTGTTTAAATAGCCTTTGGCAATTGCTACTTCGCTCGAAATACAGATTTCTCCATGAATTCCTTCCCCGACTAAATTTAGCACCTGATCCAGAATATGTACCTGAACATTTGCGATTCCTTCTCCGATTGGCAGTCTGACTCTTTGGCTGTCTTCCGGTTTTATTTTATAAAGACTGGTACAAACCGCACATTCTGTCGGGCCATAACCATTGTACGTATCCGTAACCGCGCTGCATTTTATTGCCTGATCTTTGTTGATCGCGTCTCCGACTGAAAGTAATTTTCTTAAAAATTTCAAATCTTCAACAGCAACCAAAGAAAAATAAGCCGCCGGTAAAATTGCAATTGTCACCTCTTTGGCAGCCATGTACTTTACCAGTTCGACAGCATCTTTGATAATGTTGTTTTTTGCGATTAATAAACGGGCTCCGTTGGCCAATGCTAAAAAGAATTCAAATACAGACCCGTCAAAAATTAAGGACGAGAACTGAATGATGCAATCGTTTGTTGTTACGTTAAACTGTTCTCTCTGATTGTACACCATATGCACCCCGTTACGATGCTGAAGCATCACTCCTTTGGGCTGTCCGGTAGATCCTGAAGTATAATAAATATAAGACAAATCTAAGGCGTTGTTTACTTTTACAGGGTTTTCGATTGCTGTTTCCAACAAATCAAACTCTATATCAATCGCAAACAGGCTTCCTTTGAAGTCGCCAACATTAAAAATATTTACGGATTCTGTGATGAGGACTTTGGCATTGGCATCTGACAGCATAAAATTATTTCGCTCTGTCGAATTGCCTGAATCGATTGGCAGATAAACCCCTCCGGATTTTAAAATCCCCAGGAATCCAATGATGAGCCATTCGTTTCGTTCTACCATCAAGGCAATAGTTTCTCCTTTTGTTACCTGATATTCCTCACGTAAATGATGCGCCAATTGATTTGCCTGTTCATTAAGCTGCTGGTAAGTAAACGTTTTGTTTTCAAATTCAAGCGCTATATTGTCAGGTGTTGCTGCTGCCTGCTGTTCAAAAATATCGACTAGAGTCTGGTTTTTATCATAGGTCACTACTTTTTGGTTCAGCTCCTTCAGCAGCCAGTTTTGTTCTCTTGCTGATAAATAATTTAGTTTGCTTACAGCTGTTGCAGGACCTTCGATTACTGAATGCATTAAAGCGCTTACATGCCCTAATAGATTTTCCATTCGATGTTTGCTGTAGATATCCGTATTGTACTCTAACGTCAGCGAAATATTGGATTCGTTTTCTATAAAGTAGAAACGAAGATCGACTTTGCTAATCGGTACATCTAACTGATTATCTGTAACAGAAAGACCTTCAAATTCAGGAATTTCATTTTTATCGATCAGGTTTTCCAAAACAACTACGGCATCAAATAACGGCGAACGGCTCATGTCACGTTCTACCTGCAGTTCGTTTACCAATAAGTCAAAAGGATATACCTGATGTTTGAAGGCATTCAGCACATTGTTTTTTACTTTTTTAGCAAGAGAATTGAAGGTTTCCTCCTCGTTAAATTTAGTTCGCAGAACCAGTGTATTGATAAAGAATCCGATTTGATCTCTTAAATCCGGGTGTTCCCTGCCTGCCGATGGCGAACCAATAATGATATCATTTTGTCCGGTGTAACGGTGCAGTAATAATTTTACAAGCGTTACCAAGCCCATATAAAGCGTTGTTTCCTGCGCTTCTAAACAAGCTCTGAATGCGGTACTTATTTCCGGGCTCAGGCTTAAGTGAACCTGATCACCGTGAAAGGTCTGTACAGGAGGTCTTGGAAAATCTGTCGGTAAGTCTAATACTTCTATTTCTTCTTCAAACTGACTTAACCAATAGGCTCTGTGTACCGATAATCGTTCCGTATGCAATTCTTTTTCCTGCCAGGCTGCATAGTCTTTGTATTGAATTGGCAATGCCGGCCATACAGGTGTTGTATGATTTAAAAATGCCTGGTATGCTTCTATTATTTCTTTCACGAAAACATGAACAGATCTCTCGTCAAAAATAATATGGTGAACGCACAGAAAGAAAAGGTATTCATCAGCAGCAACTTTAATGATATGTGCTTTTACCAAAGGCGCTTTTTCCAGATTGAATGGAATTAAGGATAATTCCAAGGCTTTGTTTTGCGCATATTCTTTGGGGTTTGATACCGTTGTGGCATCTTCCTGCGTCACTTCAAATGAATATTCTTCTGCTGTTAGTATTTTTTGATACGCTTCTCCATGCTCTGTGATAAAGGAAGTTCGCAAACTTTCATGTCTTTCAATTACAAATCGAAAAGCATTGTTTAAGGCCTCCGTATTTAAATCTCCCTGAAGCCAATAGCTGACAGGAATACTGTTTACAGCTTCTGTTTCATCTTCAAATTGCTCCAGCAGCCATAATCTCAGTTGCGCATAGGAAAGTTTGTAGAGCGGCTGCCCGGTAACTTTTTCTATTTTCTGATAACTTGTTTTAGCGGAAGCTTTTAAGACGTTTACCTGATCCCCGAAAACCGGATTTATAAAAATATCTTCCAGTTCCAGTTTAATTTCCAGTTTTTTGAATAATTGCGCCATCAATTGAATGGCACGCAGCGAATGTCCTCCGATAGAAAAGAAGTTATCCTGCATGGCAATTTCCTGAACTCCCAACACATTTTGCCATACTTCCAGTAATCCGGCTTCTATAGGGTCTTTGGGAACTACTATTTCTTTTACTGCCGTTTCTAAATAATCCGGTAGTGCTTTTTTATCAATTTTACCACTGTTATTTTTTGGCAGCTGCTCTAAATAAACGATGTACGAAGGCAGCATATAATCCGGTAAGAAGTTTTTCAGGTGATCCTGAATAGCGGTAAGCGGAAGGGCATTTTCTCCTTCATAGTACGCAATTAAAAGCTTGTCATTCCCTTCTCCTTTGGTAATTACCGAAGAATTGGCAATTTGCGAATGATTATTCAATACGCTTTCAATTTCTCCCAGTTCTATTCTGTAACCTCTTATTTTTACCTGTGTATCTACACGGCCTAAAAAGTCAATATTTCCGTCTGAATACCAGGAAGCCAAATCCCCGGTTTTATATATTTTACCCGTACCGAAAGGGTTTTCCAAAAAGCTTTTTTCAGTTAACTCTTTTTTTCCTAAATAGCCCTGGGTTACACCAACACCGCCAATGTACATTTCACCGGGAACTCCTATAGGCTGCGGCTGAAGGGATTCATTTAAAATATAAATCTGAAGATTGCCGATTGGTTTTCCGATGGGCAATCTTTGATAATCAAGGTCAGAAGCTTCCACCTGATGTATGGTGGCCCATACTGCACATTCTGTAGGACCGTAACAATTCATATAGGTTAATTCCCTGCTGTAATCTATCGCCAGCTGTTTGTTGGCAACATCACCGGCCGTAATGATCAATCGTAAAAAGGAAAGTTCTGTTACCGGTATTGCTGCTAAATAGGCTGGAGGAAGAATCACGACAGATACTTTCTTCTCTTTTAAATAACGGGTTAAAGCCGTAAGATCTTTTAAGGTTTTATTAGCTGCCAAAACTAAGCCGGCACCCGAAGTAATCGCCATAAAAATTTCAGCAATCGAAGCATCAAAAGAGGGAGAAGCAAATTGCAACACCCTGTCTTCCGTAGACGGATTGAATATGTGATGCTCATTTTTAACCATATTCACACAGTTTTTATGAGAGACCAATACTCCTTTTGGCTGTCCTGTAGAACCTGACGTATAAATTACATACGCCAAATCGTCTGCCGAATAATTCGGTATCAGATTTTGTTCGTGTTTCTCAATACCTTCAAAAATGTCGTCTATGCGTAAAGTATTCGCAGTAAAACCGGAAAAACCGTTTATTATGCTGCTTTCCGTAATTAATAACGAAATGTTTGCATCCGATAAAATATATTGTATTCGTTCTGCCGGACTGGAGAAATCTATAGGGATGTAAACTGCCCCGGCTTTTAAAATAGAAAGCATTCCAATAATCAACCATTCATTTCTATCGGTCATTAAGCCTACATGCAGCCCCTTAGTAACGTTCGAAATTTCCTGTAAAGATTTTGCAAATGTATTGACAGCGCCATTCAATTCTTCGTACGTCCATGATTTTGTCGAAGTCTCAAGTGCTATTGCATGAGGGGTTTTATCAACCTGCTGTTCAAATAACTGAACTAACGTTAATTTTTCATCATAGTCAAAAGATTCCTGATTAAAATCGTATACTAATTGCTGACGTTCCTGAGCCGTAATGTAATTGAGTTCTTTTATTTTTTGGGAAGGTACTTCAACAACTGCGCGGATTAATTCTTCAAAATGCCTGCACAATCTTTGCATTCTTTCTTCTCCGAAAAGATCGGTATTGTATTCCAGATTCAGGTTAATTTCGTTCTCGTTTTCTACAAAAAACAATTTCAAATCTACTTTACTCTTTTCATTGATAAGCAGATGATCTTCAATAGTCACCCCTTCCATTTCTGGCAATTTGTTACTGTTTTCGTTGTTTTGAATTAAAACGACAATATCAAATAAAGGAGATCGGCTCAAATCCCTGTTTAAACCTAAGTCCTCTATCAATAAATCGAACGGATAAATCTGATGGTCAAATGCTTCCACCACCACATTTTTTACCTTCTTTAAAAAGTCAGCAAATGTTTCTTCTGCATGAAGCTGTGTTCTTAAAGGCAATGCGTTGATATAAAACCCGATTTGATCTTCTAAATCAGAATGGTCTCTTCCTGCCGCCGGTGTTCCGAGTATAATATCTTTTTCACCTGTATATTTATGAACCAGTATTTTGGTTACCGCCATAAGTCCGGCAAACAAAGTGGCTTTTTCACCGGCTAATAACGATCTGAATTTTGCAACCAATTGTGGTTCAAAAGAATATTTAAGCTGTGTGCTGTTGAATGTTTTTACAGCAGGTCTTGGAGCATCTGTTGGTAAATCTATTACAGGAATATCGCCTTCTAATTTATGAAGCCAATAGTTTCTGTGCGTATGTAGAGCTTCCCCTGATAACTCTTGTAATTGCCATGCCGCGTAATCTTTGTATTGAATGGAAAGCGGCTGTAAGCTGATTGCTGTTTTTTGCTTTAAAGCATTGTATATCGTTAAAAACTCAGTAATTAAGTTTTTAATAGACCATTCATCTGTAATGATATGGTGCATACTCAGCATGAATAAGTATCTTTCGTCTTCCACTTTACTGATCTGCACTCTTAGTAATGCATCGCTTGTTAAATTGAAAGAAGTAAAAGCGGCTTTTTCTGACAAAGCAATTACTGCTGCTATTGGGCTTTCGTGACTGGACAGATCCTGATAATCAACGCTGAAATCGATCTTATCGGCATCACTAATAAACTGATACGGAATTCCGTCAATTTCTTTGAAATTGGTTCTTAGAATTTCATGACGTTCAATAAGACGTCTGAATGCTTCTGTTACATATCCGATATTTAAGCTGCCGTTCAGCCAATAACTCATTGGTATGTTGTAAGCCGTTGAGCCTAAAGATTCAAATTGTTCTAAGATCCATAATCTGCGTTGTGCATGTGATAATTCATAAGTAGCACTAACTTTTACCGGATTGATGGTTTTATATTGACTTACGTTTAATTGATCGGTATATGCCGCTAAATCAATCAGTTTTGGATATTCGAAAACATCTTTTAAGCGAATCTGTACATTTAATTTTTTATGTATGTTCAGTATTAACTGAATGGCTTTTAAGGAATGTCCTCCGACTTCAAAGAAATCATCCGTCGTACTTATTTCAGTAACACCCAGTATCGACTGCCATAATTCCGTCAATACTTCTTCCGTACTGGTTTGTGGAGCTGTAAGTGTTCTTTCTGTTAATTCAATACCTCTTTCCGCTAGTTTTTTCCTGCTGATTTTACCATTATGTGTTAATGGAAAATCTTCTAATTGCTGAATGTGAGCCGGCACCATATAGGCTGGCAGTTTGCTTCTGAGCAGTGTTTTTAAAGTATTGACATCTACATTCTCTTTTCCGGTAACATAAGCCAACAGATCATTGCCTTTGACGATTACCACAGCCTGGTTTACTTTTGAATCTGCTTCTAACAACGATTCAATTTCGCCCAATTCAATACGATATCCTCTCAGTTTTACCTGACCATCACCTCTTCCCAGGTAGATTAATCTTCCCTTGAAATCCCATTGACATAAATCTCCGGTATCATAAATAACTTCGTCGCCATTAAAAGGGTTTTTAATAAACTTTTTCGTTGTCAGTTCAGGATCCGTATATCCTTTTGCTACTCCTGCCCCACCAATAAACAATTTTCCGGTAACTCCGTGCGGTACTAATTGCCCCAGTTCATCCAGTATGTAAAGTGTTGTATTGTAGATGGGTTTCCCGATTGAATTTAAATCTCTCTCATTTTGAATGTATTGTGAGGTAGACCATATGGTGGTTTCTGTCGGGCCAAACATATTGTAAAGTTCGCCCGGCATTGCTAACAAACGTGTGCCTAATGAAAGTGGTAAAAATTCTCCTCCGGATATTTTTTTCAACAAACTTGTTGCTTGCCAGCCTGTTTCTAAAAGCAAGTTCCATACACTTGGAGTGGCTTGTACAATAGTGACTCCACTTTCATCGATCATTTCAGATAACAATCGTGGATCGGTGATTACTGTACCTGGAGCAATAATAACGGAACCACCAACACTCAATGTAGTGAAGAATTCCAGTACGGAAATATCAAACGTAAAAGTAGTAATCGCCAGTAATTGGTCGTTATTTGAAACATCAAGAATATCTACTACCGATTTCAATAAATTGATAACAGCATTATGTCTGATCATAACGCCTTTTGGTCTTCCGGTAGAACCTGAAGTGTAAATTACATACGCAAGGTCTTCTCCACTTATCGCTACATTTAATCGCGTCTTTGGATGGTTTTCTAATTCCTCTTTCAGATCGCCAATATTTACGCTGGCCACTTCATATTCCGTTATCGCTGCATCAGCAAGCAATAAGGATACATTTCCATCGCCTAGCATATACGCTACACGATCGGATGGATAGCCCGGATCTATTGGCAGATATGCGCCGCCGGCTTTTAATACTCCTAAAATGCTGATCAGCAAATACTCACTTCGATCCTGCATAACTCCGACCACACTTCCTTTTCCAATAGCATGCTGTGTTTGTAAATAATGAGCCAATTCATTGGAACGTTCTTCTAATTCCCTGTAACTAAGTGTGACATTTTCGTACTTTAAAGCTAATGCCTCTTTTCTTCGGTCTGCCTGTTTTTCAAAAAGTGAAACCACCGTGCTCGCTGAAAACCGGGAAACAATTTCTCCCTGGTATTGTTCGAGTAATATTTTTTGTTCTGCTGCTTCTATTAAAGGTAATTGATTCAACGAAATGGTGCTATCGGTAACGATACTCTCCATTAGTTTTCCTAAATGAACGCCTAATCGCTTAATACGTTCAGCACTATATATATCGGTGTTGTATTCAATATAAAGACTGATTTGTCCCGAAATGCCTTCTCCAAACCAAAAGGTAAGATCGTATAAACTCGTGTCTACGGCTACACGTACGTTAGAAACATCTACGCCTTCCATTGCGATCGCATTTTCCAACAGTACCTCATCACTTTCTAAGACAACCGCTACATCATACAACGGAAAACGGCTTAAGTCTCTCGAAAGCTGTAATTCATCTACCAATAAATCAAACGGATACGATTGATTTTCGTAACCTTTTAAACAGGTTTCTTTGACTAATTGTAACAGACTTGTAAAACTCTCAGTTCCCTGAAATCTGGTTCGTAAGGCAAGGTTGTTGATATAAAACCCAATCTGATTTTCTAAATCAGAATGCTCTCTTCCTGCAACCGGTGTTCCCACAATAAGGTCTTCCTGTCCGCTGTATCGGTATAAAAGTACTTTGACCAGTGACACAAATCCCATAAACGGTGTACTGTCCTGTTCTTTTATATAGTGTCTGAAAGCATGGCTTAACTGTTCTGAAAAATTAACATATACCTGTGCTCCGTTATAGGTTTGTACCGATGGACGCACATAATCCGATGGCAGGTCCAAAACCGGTAATTCTCCGCCCAGTTGTGCCAGCCAGTATTTGCGGGAATCCGCCAACGCTCCTTTGGAAAGTTCCTCTAACTGCCACGCTGCATAATCTTTGTATTGAATTGGTAATGCATTTAACGATTTTTCTTCTGCTTTAACAATCGAGTTGTAATAGCTTATTAAATCGCGCACCAATACCTGCATCGACCACGCATCTGAAATAATATGATGAATAGAAAATAACAAACGATGCTGATCGTTTCCTAAGTTTACTACTATGGTTCTGAATAAAGGCCCCTTGGATAAATCAAAAGGCAAAACGGCCAGTTTCGCTAAAACCTCTTCAATAGCGCCTTCTTTGTTTTCACTGTTGGATACATCCGTTACAGGAATTTCAAAATGAATACTTTCCAGAGGTTGTATCAACTGACGTGGTTCACCGTCTTTTAAAATAAAAATCGTTCGTAAACTTTCGTGACGTTCGATTAATTTTCTAAAGGACTCCGTTAAGGCATCAAGGTTTAATTCACCATGAATATCATAACTGATTGGACGGCTATAGGCCGTAAAATCTTCCTGTAACTGATCTAAAACCCATAAACGACGCTGTGCATGAGAAAGTGCGTAATCTTCCTGCTCTGCTGTCTTTTTAATCGCACTGTAAACTGTTTCTCCTTTTGATGCCGCTATTAATAAAGCCTGCGCTTTTAATGCGGAGTGATTGAAGATTTCTCCAATACTCAATTGTACTTCGTGTTGTTTGTATACTCTGGAAATTAACTGAATGGCTTTTAAAGAGGACCCTCCCAAATCAAAAAACAAATCATTTCTTCCGATACTGTTTTGCGGAACACTCAAAAGTTCTGACCAAATAGTACTTAATGAAATTTCAATCGCACCATTCGGCACTTCATAGTTGATGCCACGCAATAACTCTGATGGTTTAGGTAAGGCACGTTTGTCGACTTTACCGTTTAAGGTCAACGGAAATTCTGCTATATAAATAAAGTAATCCGGAATACTGCTGCGGTCTAATATTTTGGATAAAAGCAAGCGTAATTCACCTGAACCGTACTCCGTTCCGCTGTAATAGCATAGTAGGGAATCTGCTGTAGCGTCTGTATGTAACAGTAACTCTACCTGCCCAATTCCTTCCAGATTTAATAAAGAACTGCGAATGCCGTCCAGTTCTACACGTACGCCGTGAAGTTTGATCTGATCGTCAATTCTTCCCAGAATTTCTAAGTTTCCATCACTGTCATAACGGCCCAAATCACCGGTTCTGCAAACCAAATCTTCACGATCGGTAACTAACGGATTCTGTACAAATAATGCTGCCGTAAGTTCCTGATCCAAATAGCCTTTGCTGACAAAACGGCTTTTGATGTACACTTCACCGATTTCTTCGTCATTACAAATTTCGTCTTTATTAATGACTGCAATCAGTGTATTGCTGATCGCTTTACCAACAGGTAAAACGGTGCCGGCATCTAAATCTCTGTCCGGAATGTGGTAACAGCTTTTTAAGACTGTAGTTTCCGTCAATCCATATAAGTTGCTCATGCGGGCAGTATGTCCTGAAAGCGAACGCCATAAAGCCACATCACGACCGTATAATTTCTCTCCGGCCAAAACCACTTCTTTGATCTCTTTTAAAGCAAGATCCTGTTCGACCAGACTGTTGGTCAATAATCTAAATAAAGAGGGAACAGTCTGCAAAATGGTTATTTTTTCTGCTGAAAGCCATTTGCCTAACAGCACCATATTCTCACGCGTTTTCGCAGCCGGAATACACAAACAGCTTCCCGAAATCAAACTCGTTAAAATGTCTTTTAAACTGGCATCAAAAGTGACTGAAGCAATTTGGCTTACACGGGTTTCGGTGTCAAATCCGAAGGTGTTTTTGTGCCAGTTGATATAATGTGCAATACTTTCCTGATTTCCTACAATCGCTTTCGATTTTCCTGTTGTACCCGAACTGTAAAAGATATAACTGCTGTTATCAACGGGATATTCCACCTCAATATTAGCGTCACTGTAACGTGCTAAATTGTAATCAGACAATAAATATTTGCCTTCAGCACTTCTTTTATACACTTCTAAACTGGTCTGTTCCAGTGAAATTAAATCTAAATTCCCTAGTCCCAAATCTCCCAAAAGAGAAGAACCTGATGCTTTAAATACTAAAACAGAACCAAATTCATGATCAATATCCTGATTTTGAAATACGGACCACGAGACATCATCCGTGATCAGCACTTTCATAGCGGTTTCTGAAACAGCCTGCTGCAATCTTGCGTGCGAAAAGCTATTCGATAAAGGAACATACGTAATTCCGGTCTTCAGGCAGGACAGTAAACTACCGATAAGTTCTTTTCCACCAGGTAATAATACACCAACTGAATCGTCGGATGACAGTCCTGTATCCAGTAACAAACCACTTAACTGGTTCGCAAATGAATTTAAGGACGCGTAAGTCGTATCGCCATTAGCCTCAACTAATGCCGTATGGTCAGGGTAAGAGGATACAATATCCTCAAATGTTTTGTATAAGAATTTGTCTTTCACAACGGAAAATGTTTAAGTAATTTCTAAAAAGGAACTTTATGAAAATTCAGAAGTATTGCAGGCTGGTTTATTTTGAAATAAACAGGTTGAAACAACTATTATTCCTGCTTTATAGCTTTTAAAGGATTGTTTTTATTAATCTTCCAGGACTGCGCTCCGATGATGACAAACGCAATGGAAATGACGATGAATGTTGCCAGAATAAAAAACACGAAATTAATTCCAATTCTGGTCGAATATCCCTGCAGCCACTGCTCTAATCCCCACCAGGATAGTGCCCAGGCAATTGCACTGGCAAATAATATAAGTTTCAGGAAGTCTTTGATGAGCAGCATTAACAAACTAAAAACAGAAGCTCCGAATACTTTTCGTATCGCGATTTCTTTGGCTTTCTGAAAACTGGTAAACAGCGTTAATCCAAAGAGACCCAGACAGGTTATAAAGATGGCCAATCCAGCAAAAACCGTAAATATCTGACCAAATTGCTGATCTACCTTGTATTGTTTGTTGAAAAACTCATCTAAGAAGAAATATTCAAAAGGACTTGCAGGAAAATTTTCTTTGAATGATTTTTCGATACGGCTGATAGAGGCCTGAATATTTTGAGAAGAAACTTTGACAGCGTAGTATTCTATACTGGAACCGTCTTCTAACCTGAATACAATAGGAGTAAGTGTTTCTTTTAATGATTTTTGATTGAAGTTTTTAATGACACCGATAATTTCATATTCAAACTCAACCCCGGATCCATTACTATCTGTTAAGAATTCTCCAACCGCTTTTTCGGCACTCTCAAAACCGAACGCATTTACTGCGGCTTCATTTATCAGGATTGGCGTATTTCCGGTTGGCATCTGATTTATGGAAATCATATCCCGGCTAAATTTTTTCCCTGCAACGATACCAATTTGAAATTGATCGATAAATTCAGGACCTATGGAGAAAGTGGCGTACAGATTATTCTTGTTGACAGCATTTTTTCGTTTGTAAGGCCTTGTCCAGTTGAGATCAATTCCCGGAATGGAAGATGCAGATGTGACACTTTCGATTTCAGGATACTCCTCTAAGCTTGCTCTGAACGATTGCATTTTCTGATAGAAATTACGTCCGCCCATTTGCGATTCAAAATTATTAGAGGGGGCAGGCACAATAATATTTCTTTCTAAATTGATGCCTATATCTTTTTTACGCATATATTCGAGCTGATTGTATATCGTAAATGTCCCGATAATTAAGGAAATCGAAATGACAAATTGAAAGAGAACCAGGCATTTTCGCATAAAAATTCCGGAACCTCCAATGGGTAATTTTCCCTTAAGAATCTGTACCGGATTGTAAGACGATAATAGATAGGCCGGATATAAACTGGATAGAAAACTTCCTAATACCAGTATGGTAAGCAACGGCAGCCATATTTTATAATCGGTCCAGAAAAAAGCGGTTACTTTTATTCCCGTCAACCCTTCAAAACCGCCTCTAAAAAGTAATACAAGGATAATGGCAATGATAATTCCGATAAAACTCAGGATCAGGGATTCCAGGAAAAACTGCATAATAAGTGCTATTTTCTGAGAACCAAAAGTTCTGCGCAGCCCTACTTCCTTCGCTCTGTCCATAGACTTAATCGTAGACAGGTTGATGTAATTTACATAGGCAATAATTAAGATCAAAGACGCAATTAACAACATGAACCATACAAATTTACCGTTTCCATTAACAGAAATTTCTTTGGTAAGATCAGAATATAAGTGTATACTTTCTAAGGGTTGAAAGGCGAGTTGAATATTCGTAATCCCATCCGAATAATCACCAAGATATTTATTGGTATATCCTGATAATTTCGAATTTGAATTGTTTACGTTGGTGCCCGGGACAAATTTCACATACGCATATTCATCAATAAAATGCCAGGAACCCAGTGTCTCGGTAGTAGTGACGAGGCAGGTAAATTGCAGGTGTGAATTTGCAGGAACATCTTCCAGTATGGCACGAACAACCAGTTCTAAATTGGTTCCCTGGTTAAAGTTTACAATTTGTATTGTTTTTCCCATAGGGTCTTCTTTCCCAAATAGTTTTTTGGCTAAACTTTTAGTTAAAAAGATTGAATTCGGCAGTTTTAGGGCCTTTTTCCCTCCTCTTAAAATGGGAAAGTTAAAGACATCCAAAAAGTTTTGATCTACAAAATAGACCTCGTTCTCTTTGTACGATTTGATGTCTCCGTAAGTGCCCTCTACAGAAACAATACAATCTTGTTTCCCCAGACTGGTAGCGGCTTTAATTTCGGGAAAATAGCGTTTAATTGTAGGTCCTATAGCCGAAAAATTCATTGCTGAATTTTCAACCAGCATATTGTTTTCAAAACGACTTTGGGTAACACGATAAATTAAATCTGAATCTTTGTGAAATTTATCAAAATCAGACTCAAAAAATACATATTGCACTATGAATAAACAGCTTGCAATTCCAATGCCTATACCTGTGATGTTGATTATGGTAAAATATTTATTTTTCAATAAAGTTCTCCAGGCAAGTTTTAGATAGTTTTTAAACATTTTTGAGCTCTTTTAGAATGAGTAAATGATAACGGTTTATAGTAAAAAATAAGGGTATGCAAAAAGCTGCTGTTTTATAAAAAACAGGAGCTTTTTCAATTTCGATAAATAAAATAGGGAATGCTTATTCAGCATTTAAGAGGAAGCTGATTCTCTGATCCGCAATATCCTAATCAGCTAAGTAGCCTGACGGAATTGTTGCGATTATATTTTTCTTTAGGGAATCAATTCTGACAATAATTTTATTGCTGCTGCTGATTTCTAAAACCTGGCACTCCAATCCGCTTAACGGACCGTATGAAATAGTTTTAAGGTCTCCAACTTTAAAATTTTCAGTATTTGTTTCAACTTCCGTAAGGTCATTGCTTTGTAACAGGAGTTCAATATTTTTTATTTCCTTGTCACTTACTTTTGCATATTCCATTCCAAAACGAATGTACATACACGCTCCGTTAACGGATAGGGTTCTGTGAAAATCCATTGAAGAATTGATCTTTACAAAAACATAAGACGGAAAAAGCAATTTATGAATCATTTTCCTTCTGTCTGTACGTGTACTCTGAACCTGAACTGTTGGCGAAAAAGCCTTTATTTCTAAATTATTCAGCCCTTCAGATACTTTTCTCTCATGATGACTTTTAACATATAGAACATACCAACCATTTTGAATTGATTTCATAAATAATGATAAAAATAGGGGTTTTTAAATAGCTACGCTGTTCTCTGTTACGAGAATACTAATCCTAAATGCTGGTTTTGAATATTGGAAAATGCATTAGATTTATCGCTAAATTAGCAGTAGCATTCATATAAAAATTACGGACTTTCAGCAGAAAAACTACGGACTCTGATACAAAAAACACAAAACATTGATAATAAAGCAAATAACGCTTGCATTTACCATAAAAAAGAAGGTTTTTCGAGAAAATAAAAAGCATAATCGCTCCATTTAAATAAATAGAGACCAATTTGCCCTTCACTTTAAAGATTGTAATGCTGCTTTTTTATAAGCTTTACTGGAGCAACACTATAAAAAAGATCCAAATAAAAAAGCGGAACCTTTATTTTAGGAAATTAAAAAAAGCAGTAATATACTTTTATAAAGAGGGAGGAATCCCCCTTTTATTGAAGAGTAAAAGTTGACCGGTGATAATCTTTCAATATACAAATTTCACGTAATTGAAACAATGAAATTGAAGTATCTCTAATCCTGGGCAACTGAATTAAGATAAAATATAATTTGAATTTTTGTTCCCATTCCAATTTTTGATACCATCGTAAAGTGACCTTTTAGCAGGTTCGCTCTTTCTTTCATATTGAGTAAACCAATACCATTTTTTTTACTTTCCACATCAAATCCTTCTCCGTCATCCGTAATACAAAGTTTTAAGCGGTTGTTGCTTTTTCTCTGAATTATGATATCGCAATTTTTTGCATTTGCATATTTATTGATATTTAAAATAGCTTCCTGAATGATCCGATATAAATTTATTTTATAGATGTTCTGAATCGTAGACCAGTCCAGTTTTTCATCGTTTCGATATTTAAAACGGGTTGTACTGATCTCTTTTTGATTATCTATTAAGGTCAGTAGCAATACATTAAAATCGTTACCTTCAAAAAAAGAACCCCGACTTAAATCATGCGATATAGTCCTGATCTCATTTTCAATATTTTGCAGCTCAGAAATATACTCTTTCCTTTTTTCGACAATTTCACTCTCTGACTTGGCATTAAAAAAGCCTAAATTCATGCGGACACCGTAAATCTTATTCATGATACCATCATGTAATTCTTTGGCGATTTTGGCTTTCTCATTGTCTCTTGCCACATTTATATTTTCATGCTGATCCGTAAGTAATAAATAGATTTCTTCATTTGCTTTTTGCTGCATTTTCAAAAATTTAAGCTCTTTGTTTTTGTATTTAAAGTATCTTAAAACAAAAACAATAACCAACAACAGAATCAGTACAAACGAAATAATTAAAATATTAAAGTTCTTATTGGTCAAAATTTTATTTTCATCCTCTATTCTCGAGGTTTCATATTCAATTCTGGCGTATTTTTCGTGCGCATTTTTCTGAACAATATTAATGCTGTCACTTAATTTGATATATTCATTTGAATAATAGAGACTTTGTTTTTTATCTAAACCGGAAAGAAGTCTTAAAGAGGTGAGGATTTCATTACTATTCTTAAGCCTAATGGCCAGCTGATTAGCTTCTCTTAGAATTTTAATTGCTTTGACAGTGTCTTTTTGCGTTAGGAAATATTCACCAATATGAATTTTTTTATACAAAACGTCCAGCTCGTCTCCGCTTTTTTCTACCATTTCCAATGATTTGGAAAACATTAAATAAACATTGTGGTATTGTTTATTCTTCATTTTAGAATACGCCAGATTGCTGAGAACATTGGCATATAATCGTGGAGATTTTTCTTTAAATTCTTTTGAAAGCAGACCTTTTAATTTTTTTATGGACTTTGAATATTCTCCTTTCAGGTCATACAGATTACAAATATTAATAATCGATGTGATATTATAATCACTTATCTCCTTTTTATCAATATCGGTAAGTTTCATTTTTTCCAAACTATTCAAAGCCAATTGGTGGTACCATAATGCCTTATCATAATTATCCAGCTTCTCTAAACAATTCCCCATTAAGGTATTACAGGAATAAATTAACCGCAGGTCTTTAGATTCTTTCAGATACTTCAGTGCCTTAGAAATTTCAACTTCACATTCTATATAGTTTCCATCGTAAAATAAAACATAGGCTTTATTAAACAGCATCTTTGACATATTATCATAATCTGATAACTGATAGTACAATTTTTCCGCCTGTACGTAATAAAAATAGGCACTGTCCTTTTTTATATTTCCATAACTGTCACCAACATAAAAAAGTGCTTTTGCTATACCTTCCTTATCATTTACTTCTTTTGATAAATGGAGGGCTACTAAACTCGTACTTAAAGATTTTTCGAGGTTGTTGTTGTAATAGTATTCCGTAGAGATCTTAAAATACAAATTTCTAATGGTGGAATCATTTTTCTGAAGTTTTAATAAAGCAACTATCGAATCTAAATACTGCTCTTTCTTTTTGCCTTCTAAATTATTACGATCAAATGAAATAACTGTATTAAATTCAGAACCAGTCAGTTCTGTTTTTTTACAGGAAAAAATTACGAGCACTAGAAATAAAAAAAATATTCTGAAAGATGTTACCAAAGTCGAAGTGTTATTTTACTTCTCAAATATAGTATTTTGAAATAAAAAGACTATAAAATATACGAATAAATGATATAGTCTTTTTATTTCAAAATAAAGAGGTACTAATCCTTTCTTGGTGGTCTTGGATTACTTGGATCACCTTCCGCAGTATTATTTGCATCTGAAATGATAGTAGTTGAGTCAATAGCTTTGACATTTATATCTTTATGCAAATAATTTTTTACCTCTTTTTCAGAAGTAATCTTTAAAGTTTGAGTCTCAGTCTGTTCATCAATATCATCTGTTGAACAGGAGAAAATAGAAAAAGAAAGTAAAATAAATGAAGCAATACATAATCTAGTTTTCATAATAATTTGATTTAATATCATTTATACAAAAAAAAGACTACAATTGTATTTCATTTTACGGTATATCCGTAAACTTAAAGTTACATTATAAAGAATTCAGGAAAAATAGGACTAAATCAAAAATTGTAGTGAATTGTAAAATTTTAATTACAAATATAAAGACTTGAATGTATCTTTTTACTAAAAACATATTATGATAGCATTATTAATACTAAATTTTAGTAAAGTTTTAGTAAAAATATACAAAAAACAGAATCATTGCACACAAAATCCTTTTTTTCTTAACCACAAAAAAAGCTCTATGATTACTTAACTGTCTATTAAACAGCTAACCACTCATAGAGCTTTTAACCTATTCTATTTCAACTATATTTTGTTATAGCAAATCAAAACGATCAAGATTCATCACTTTAGTCCACGCCTGAACAAAATCGGTAACAAACTTTGCTTCTGAATCGGTACTTGCATATACTTCAGCTATAGCCCTAAGTTCTGAATTAGATCCAAATAAAAGATCGGCACGGGTACCTGTCCATTTTACTTCACCTGTATTGCGATCATGTCCGGCATATTCTTCTTTATCGTCTGAAACTGCTTTCCAGGCGATTCCCATGTCCAGTAAATTCACAAAGAAATCATTCGATAATATTTGCGGACGATTTGTAAAAATTCCTTTTGATGATCCGTCAAAATTAGCATTCAAAGCGCGCATACCTCCAACCAAAACTGTTAGTTCAGGTGCTGTAAGGGTTAGCAGCTGCGCTTTATCAATTAAAAGAGCTTCTGTAGCCACCGAATATTTAGCCTTTTTATAATTTCTAAAACCGTCTGCAATAGGTTCCAGAAATGAAAAAGATTCTACATCTGTTTTTTCCTGCAGTGCATCTGTACGACCCGGTGTAAAAGGAACCGTAATCCCATTTCCGCCTTCTTTACCTGCTTTCTCAATTGCGGCTCCTCCGGCCAGAACAATTAAATCAGCAAGAGAAACTTTTTTAGTTGATTGCCCTGCATTAAATGCGCTCTGAATACTTTCCAGTACCCCTAATACTTTTTGCAGCTGAACAGGATTATTAACCGCCCAGTCCTTTTGAGGGGCCAGTCTGATGCGCGCACCATTAGCACCACCACGTTTATCCGAACCTCTGAAGGTAGAAGCTGAAGCCCAGGCGGTTGAAACAAGCTCGGCAACAGTTAATCCCGAATCCAGGATTTTTACTTTCAGTGCTGCAATATCTGCTTCATCTATTAATTGATGGTCGACTGCCGGAATTGGGTCCTGCCAAAGCAATTCTTCTGCCGGAACATCGGGTCCAAGATACAAAGCACGAGGTCCCATATCACGATGCGTTAATTTAAACCAGGCTCTGGCAAATGCATCAGCAAACTGATCCGGATTTTCCAGAAAACGACGTGATATTTTCTCATATTCAGGATCCAGTCGCAAAGAAAGATCGGTAGTCAGCATCGTTGGCAGGTGTTTTTTTGAAGCGTCAAATGCATCAGGGATAATGGCCTCAGCATTTTTCGCTACCCATTGATGTGCCCCTGCCGGACTTTTGGAAAGTTCCCATTCAAAACCGAAAAGGTTTTCAAAGAAATTATTGCTCCATTGCGTTGGTGTTGTGGTCCAGGTTACTTCCAAACCACTGGTGATCGCATCTTTACCTTTTCCGGAACCATATTTATTATGCCACCCCAAGCCCTGTTGTTCAAGATCTCCCCCTTCAGGCTCTACGCCTACATTTTCAGACGGGGCAGCTCCGTGCGTTTTACCAAAAGTGTGTCCTCCGGCAATTAATGCTACGGTCTCTTCATCATTCATGGCCATACGTCCAAAAGTATCACGAATGTCTTTAGCGGCAGCTATAGGATCCGGATTACCGTCTGGTCCTTCGGGATTAACATAAATTAAACCCATCTGAACAGCAGCCAGAGGTTTTTCCAAATCACGGGTATGAATATCCCCATCTGCTTTATCATCAGAAGAAACGACAGCATGTTTCGCTACGCCTTCAGAACCATGTGCATATCGCTCATCACCGCCCAGCCATACTTTTTCTGATCCCCAGTAGATATCCTGTTCCGGTTCCCATACATCTTCGCGTCCTCCGGCAAAACCAAATGTTTTAAAACCCATTGATTCAAGTGCAACATTTCCGGTCAGTATCATTAAATCGGCCCATGAAATTTTTCTTCCATACTTTTGCTTTATTGGCCAAAGCAGTCTTCTCGCCTTATCTAAACTTACATTGTCCGGCCAACTGTTAAGCGGCGCGAAACGCTGCTGTCCTGCACCTGCTCCTCCACGGCCATCCCCTACACGATAGGTTCCTGCACTGTGCCATGCCATACGGATAAAAAGACCTCCATAGTGACCAAAGTCAGCCGGCCACCAATCCTGTGAATCCGTCATAAGTGCATGAAGGTCTTTTTTAAGAGCTTCAAGATCAAGACTTTTAAAAGCTTCAGCGTAGTTAAAGTCTTTATCCATCGGGTTGGATAAAGAAGAATGCTGGCGAAGTACATTCACCTTTAATTGATTGGGCCACCAGTCCTGGTTTTTTGTACCGGCATTTACTGCAGTAGCCTGCTTTGTACTTCCGTTATGGAATGGGCATTTACTGATGTCATTTGAATTGTTTTCCATTTTTTTAAATGAGTTTATTGTTAATAATCAAATTTTATAAACCATGCATGTAATTAAAAAATCAGATTAACGATGCCTGAAAAAAGCACCAGAAATACGAATCCTTTATTTTTAGTTGTATGAACGACACAAAATAAAGAAGTATAAAAGTATTAAAATTACGCAAATTCCTATTTATAGTAAACCTGATATTTTCTATTAATAAATAGTTAAAACTTATCGTATTTAAATAACAATCGAAAAACCTTATATTATTCAAACTCCTAGTTACCTCATTTTTACTGTTTAAAAAAGAGATAATTTAAATTTTATAGTAATGAACCACCAAAAAAAAGAGTTGAAATATTGCTATTTTCAACTCTTTTTACTTTTACTTTATTTTGGATAGTTTCGGCAAATCAACCGAAAGTTTAAACTCTATTATTTCCATTTTGTCCAGTTAGAATCCGGTCTTTTAAAGGTTTCCGATAAAAATTTATGGGCGATTTCATTAAATAATACCGGATTGGAGGCAGGCGCAAAATGTGTTTCTCCGGGCATTATGCACAATTGTGCTTTGGGGATATTTTCATAAATTTCTAAACTGTGTTTGTTTTTAATTATATCTTCATCGCCCGCCATTATTAATACTTTTGCCTTTATTTTTGATAAATCCTTAGTCGGAATATTAGGCTGATCTCCCAAAAGTCCCAGCATTTGCTTTTCTGTTTTCCAGTTTTGGCTGGTGTCTTTCTCCTTAATTTTCAATACAACTTCTTTTTTGTGTTTTGCAACCTCTTTGACAGCCCAGCCATTAACTGCAGTTGAATCAGGTCTTAAATTGGCACCCATCGCAACAATTTTCTTTATTTTTGCTTTACCGGAGATCCCCATTTCCAATCCGACAATTCCACCGTCACTCCAGCCAATAATGCTAATTGAATCTAATTTTAAATGATTCACCAGTCCTTCCCAGTCTTTTGTGATTTGCACATAGGTCAGCGAATCTGTTTTCATCTCTGATTTTCCCTGGCCTCTGCTATCGGCTATAATGACCCTGTATTTCGTTTTAAAATAATCAATCTGATTTCCCATTGAATTAATACTTCCACCATTTCCATGAATGAGCAGTAAAGGTTCTCCTTTTCCATATTCCTCGTAATAGATTTTAGCACCATTTATTTCAGCATATTTCCCGACCGCTTTATTGTCGCCATAAGGTGTTTCAAATTTAAAGTTCATCTGAACCTGGGCATGTGCCCCGACAACAATTGAAAACACCATAAATAGTACTAACAGTTTAATTCTTCTTTTCATAAAGGTTGGTTTGGTTTCGTTAATGTCCTGTGGCTTCGTGAGGTCAGCGCCATTAGAACAGCGTATTTTTCTGACGAAACGAATATAGGAAATAAAACAGTAATTGCACTAAAATCCTGATTTGACTCAATAGCTTTTGCCCTGCGTCCCCATTATTGCTTCTTCATTTTCTGTATTACTTTTTTGCCCATAACATAAAAACCGATCAGGAATAAAAAGTGAATTAAATACGATTTAGGTTCACTGTTTCCGTTTACTACAGAAAAAATACGATTCCACCTTATCTTATTAATTCCACTGCCATTCGTATTCCAGCTGAACCAGATAAATACCGGCTTACCCACTACGTGATCAAAAGGCACATAACCCCAGAACCTGGCATCTAAAGAATTTTGGCGGTTATCTCCCATCATCCAGTAATAATCCTGTTTAAAGGTATATGTGGTGCTTACTTTTCCATTGATTATAATTTCATCGCCCTTAATTTTTAAACTGTTCTTTTCATATTCCTGTATAATCCTTTTGTAAAAAGGAAGTGTTTTTACGTTTAATGGAATAGTAGCTCCTTTTTTAGGAATGTAAATCGGTCCGAAATTATCGATATTCCAACCCAAAGAACGAATGTGAGGAAATACGTCTCCGTCTATTCCTTTTGGAGCTAAATATTTTTTTACGCTTTTTACGGTTGGGTTATTCGCCAATAAGGCCGCTTCTTTGTCTGTCAGTGTCAAAAAATATTCCCCTTTATTGGTTAGGGCAAAATCTCCGTTTTCATACTTTAAGCCTTCCCTGGCCCCATATCGGTTGACAAGGGCATCCTGACTAATGGCTTCTCCTTTTGTATCTACCAGAAAATTAAACTGAGGTTTTGCACTTTCCGGTAATTGGCTCAATTTCCCGTTAATGTAAATATCCCCATCCCTGATTTCCAGAGAATCTCCGGGTATTCCAACACATCGTTTTACCAGATTTGTTTTTTTATCAATCGGCTTATAATAATTCCGGTCCGGTTTGAAATTATCCATATCGCGCAAGGTGTCTGCAGGCTGGTTAAACACTACAATTTCATTACGCTCAATTTTTTCTATAGCGGGAAATCTAAAATACGGCAACTGAAACTTGTTTAACAGCGAGGTTTCTTTTTTAGTAACATCATTACTAAACAGATACGATTTCACCCCTAAAAAAGGAATCGAATCATGCACCATCGGCAAGGCAACAGTAGTCATAGGAGTTCTTGGACCAAAGTTAATTTTACTCACGAATAAAAAATCTCCAATTAATAATGTTTTTTCCAATGAGGAAGATGGAATCGTAAAAGGCTGTATCACATAAGTATGCACCAATGTCGCTACAATAATGGCAAATAAAAGAGAACTTACCGTGTCTCCCGATTTTGTCTGGGACTTTAGATTTCTATTCTCAATGTAGGTTAGTTTTTCAGAAGTATAGTTTAAAAAAGTAATATAGAAGCCTAATGTCAGTACCACCAATATCGTATCGAAAGTAGTATTCTTTCCAAAACTTCTAATAGTCTCTACCCAGATGACCGGAATCATAATGAGATTAATAATCGGTATAAAAAGTAAAAAAGTCCACCAACGCGGGCGATTTATAATTTTCATAAGAATTACAAAATTATAAATCGGTATAAATGCTTCAACAGCCTTTCTGCCCGCTTTTACATAAAGTTTCCAGGTAGACAGTCCATGAATAATTTGCATGATTAAAATAAAAACAAGCCATTCTGATAAATTCATATTTTACTTTTTTAGTTATTAGTATAAAAATTTGAGTTCCGGGTATTTGAAAAATTATGTGGTAAAAAGTACACCATCTTCTATAGGTAGTTTTTTAACCAAATATGTTACACAATAAGTCAACAGGATTTGGCCCAAATCGCCAAATAGCACGTTGCTTTCAAAATAAATCAGTTAAAAAAAACTCAGAACCTCAGCACCTTAGCCCCTAAGTACCTTAAAAAAAGCCTTACGATTTTATAAGATTTAACTTTTTAAGTGTAAGCAGGGAAATGGAGTGTTGCTTAAATTTATTTAAAATATAAAAGACATAAAATGATACAATTAATACAAGATAGCCCCAATAATATTGCCGCTTTTCGCGCAACAGGAGAAGTCACCAAAGAACATTTCCAGAATATTATAATTCCGGAAGTAGATCGTGTGATCCAACAAGTTAAACACATCAATTTCCTTTTGGTTTTAGACACTGAATTAGAAAATTTTACCACGGGCGCCTGGGTTCAGGATGCGATGTTGGGCCTTAAAAACATTGGAAAATGGAACAGGGCAGCAATCGTTACTGATTCTGATACTATCATTTCTTTTACCAATGGCTTTAGTTACCTGATTCCGGGTGAATTTAAAGGTTTTAAAAAAGAACAATACGACGAAGCCCTGACGTGGGTTTCTGAAGAGACACTTTAATGCTAAATACGGGCACGCTCTTGTGATATGGCAAAAATTAAAATTTCTTTTATCACAACTTTCGTGATAAGAAGTAAAATAAAATTAAAAATATTACAAGACCCGTAATAAGACAAAAAATAAATTCAAAATTATCACAGCAATAGTACGCTGGGCTCTGATGTGCTTTAATTGCTTATCTCAGTACAGCGTCTTACGGGTAAACCAATTTTAAAATTAAGGATTATGAGAGCGATATGGACAGGTGCAATTAGTTTTGGGTTGATCAATATTCCGGTAAAATTATTTTCCGCCGTACAGGAAAGTACATTAGACATGGATATGCTGGACAAAAATGACCATTCGAATATTAAATTCAAAAGAGTCAATGAAACTACCGGAAAGGAAGTGGCGTACGGCAATATCGTAAAAGGGTACAAAATAGACGATAAATATGTGATCCTGGAAGAGGAAGATTTTGAAGCCGCCGATGCCGAAAAAACAAAAACCATTGACATTCTAAACTTTACGCTCGAAAAAGAAATTGACAGCCTTTATTACGAGCAGCCTTATTATCTAGAACCGGACAAAGGTGCCATGAAAGCGTATGCCTTATTGCGCGATGCACTGGAAGCTTCAGGAAAGGTAGGCGTAACCAGTTTTGTCATGCGAAATAAGGAAGGTTTAGCTATCTTAAAACCGTATAAAAATGTGATCGTGTTAAACAGAATCCGTTTTGAGCAGGAAATCAGAGATACTTCTGAATTAAAACTCCCGGCTGTTTCTAAAACAAAAGTCAAAGAAATGGAGATGGCCAATAAACTGGTAGAACAGCTTACCGAAAAATTTGACATTTCGAGCTATAAAGATGAATATACCGATAAACTTCTGAAAATCATCAAGGACAAAGCCAAAGGCAAAAAACAAGCTGCCCCAAAACTAAAAGTCGTTCATAAACAAAACGATGATTTAATGGAAATGCTGAAAGCAAGTCTTGAAAACAAAAAAAAGAAAAGTTCCTAGGAACTTTTCTTTAGTATTGCTTTTATATCGGCCCCTTTTCCTAAAACCGGCTGCCAAAGATCCCCTTTCTTCTCGAAACGTTTTAATACATTTTTGATGGTAAATTGGGAAGGCGATAATTTTGCATTTACCTCACTCCACTCCAATGGCGTAGAAACTGTCGCTCCCGGTTTTGGCCGTACGGAATACGGAGCTGCAAGCGTCTGCCCTTTTCGGTTTTGCAGGTAATCCAGATAGATTTTGTGATTTCTTTTTTTGATCGAACGTTCTAAACTCGTTGTTTCGGGTAATCTGGAATGGACTTCGTGCGCAATAAGTTCCGCAAATATTTTTACTGAATCATAGTCATATTTTGCTCCAAGCGGAATATAGACATGAAGTCCGGAAGCACCGGAAGTTTTACAGTAACATGCTGTTTCAAATTCATCCATCACCTCTTTTACCATGAGTGCGGTTTTTACAACTTCCTTAAAGTCATCCTTTTCGGGATCAATATCAATCACGACCCAGTCCGGATTTTCGATATGTTTGATCGTAGAGTTCCACGGATTAATGTCAATACAGCCCAGATTGGCCATGTACAGCAAAGTCGCTTTGTCATTGCAAATCAGGTAATCGACATTAGCATTGGTAGATTCCGAAAAAATCTTTTTGGTTTTGAGCCAGGACGGAATTTTATCATCATCGACATCTTTCTGATAAAAACCGGATTGTTCGATTCCATTCGGGAAACGGTACATGGATTCCGGACGGTCTTTTAGATAAGGTAAAATCAAATCGGCAACCTCATTGTAATAATTGACAATGTCCCCTTTCGTTATGCCGTCAGCCGGAAAATAAATTTTATTCTGATTGGTTAAATGCAGGGTTGTTTTCCCTGCCTTTAAATCAAAATTACCCTCTTTTTCAGGAGCTGATTTACTTTCTAATGTAGTGGTCTTTTCCATTTTTTCTTTTCCTTTAATGTTATCCTTATCCTTTCCGGTAAAAAGTACTTCTTTTACATTTTTATCTATTCTCAAGCCAAGATATACGGGCTGACGCAGATGATTATCCTGAGTCCACTCCGCAAATTTAACCTGACAAATCAATTTTGGTTTGATCCATTGAATAGTATCCCGCAGCGGTACTTTTTCTTCCAAAGGAGATTTATCTGTAAAATAAGGTGCCAATTTAAGGTGTAGTTCTTTCAGTACTTCCTGCGTAAAACCGGTTCCGCATTTACCAATAAATTGTAAGATGCCCTCCTTATATTGTCCCAGTAGTAAAGCTCCAAAATAGGTACGTGAATTTTTAGGCTCCGTAATTCCGATTATAATCGCTTCTTCCTGTTGGGATAATTTTATTTTAAGCCAGTCTCCTGTTCTTTTTCCAATAGTATACGGACTGTCTGCTTTTTTAGCGATGATTCCTTCACTTTCTTTTTTAGCGGCAACTTCCAGAAATGCGATCCCTTTTTCGGGAACATGTTGGGAATACAGAATATTCGAAAATTTAGATTTAGACACTAACATTTCCAGCAGCTCTTTTCGTTCCAGTAAAGTCAAATGAGTCGTATCATTTCCGTCCAGGTTCAAAATATCAAAAACATAAAATTTTAATTTTCCTTTTCCTGTTTTTAAATAATTTTGCAGTAGTTGAAAATCCGATTTTCCTGCTTCATTTTCAACCACCACTTCCCCATCGAGAATGGCTTCGTGGTTTATTTTTTTTAATTCGTCGGTTATCGGTTGAAAATTTTTAGTGAAAGAAATCTGATTTCTGCTAAAAAGTTCTGTACCGCCTTCCTTTATAACAGCGAGCGTGCGATAACCATCAAATTTATTTTCGAAAATCCAATCCGGGTCATCAAAAGCTTTGTCGGTCAGACTGGCGAGCATTGGTTTTTTAAATATAATAGCGGATTTTTTAGTCTCTTTGTTTTTTTTCTCAGCAGTTGTGGCTGACTTTATATCAGTCGTTTTTTTTTTAGCTAATGCTTTTTCTTTGGCAGATTTCTTTTCTAAAACATCCAGGCTAAGTTTGGAAATAACCGATTTATCTTTTTTAAGAATATCTTCGGTCGTGGCATATTTATCTTCTTTTTTAATCAGAAGCCAGGCGTTTTCCTGTTTGCCTTTTAATTGTACCAAAGAAAAATTTCCTTTTAGTTTTTTACCTTTTAAAGTAAAACTGATATGTCCTTTTTTAAGATCTGCCTGCAATTTATCTTCGGCAGTACCTTTATAATCTGAATCAGCCGGAAGGTAGGTTCCGTTATCCCAGACAATCACGTTTCCGGCCCCATAATTTCCTTCGGGAATAGACCCTTCAAAATCTTTATAGTTGTACGGATGATCTTCTACCATCATCGCCAGACGTTTTATTTCAGGATCCAGCGAAGGCCCTTTAGGAACTGCCCAGCTTTTCAGGACGCCATCCATTTCCAATCGAAAATCATAATGCAAATGGGAAGCAGCATGCTTTTGAATCACAAAAATTAATTCATTTTCAGATCGTCCCACCTGCCCTTTCGGTTCAGCTGTATCGCTAAAGTTTCTCTTTTCGTTGTATTTTAGAAGTGACATACCTTTTATTTGATTAATTAAACTTCTGGTGCATTAAAAATCCTGACTCAATTGAGGACGTAATTGGATCTATCAAATTTAAAAAGGCTTACAGACAAGCACTTACACAATTACAAACGAATTTTATAACATTAGAAGGAACAAAATATCCTTGCACTTTTTTAGCACTAAAATTGGGAGATTTGCGATTTAATTCTTTCCTTATTAAAATAGTATAAAATTTTACGAAAGTTATGTAAAGAAATTTCCGGATTAGAATTGCAACTTTGTAAAAGACATCTTTTAATACCATTAGCATCACGATTGAGATTTGGATTAGAAAACGTCTACCTAAATACAAACGAAAAATTGAACATTAACTTAAAAATAAATAATCATGGAATCAGGTAAATTAGCAGCCACATTACTTGCTGGTGTAGCAATTGGAGCAGCAATCGGAGTTTTATTCGCTCCGGAAAAAGGAGAAGATTTAAGAAATAAATTAGCAGATCTTAAATCGGATTATTTAGGCAACTTAAAAGACAAAATAACCGATTTTACAGGAGATCTTACAGGAAAAAATACGCCGAACAGCGGTTCTGCCAATCAGCCTGTATAAAACAACATACTTTATTAGAAAATCCCCAGTACCTGAAAATTTTCAGGTACTGGGGATTTTTATATTTAAATAGATTTTCGATTGAAAACCAATAATAATTCCAATTAATCGGGAAGTTCCCCAATGGCAACCGGTTCCACTCTTGGTTGCGCATTCATATGATGCCTGTATTTGCCTGACGTTTCATACGCCAGTTTTCGAACTCTCATTATATTTCCCAACGGACGATGTTTCGGCAGACAGTGAAAAGGATTAAAACTCAAAACATCATCTGCATAAACCCTGCGTTCCGGACTAAACGTATTTTGGGGTAAAATGGTCAATTTAGCAATTGGCTGATAAGGGCTTTGTTCTTCGGTCCATTGCACGGAACCATCTTCAACCGGCATTGTTTCAAGATTGGTACAAAGTTGTGCACTCATCTCAAATTCAGCTGTATTAGATTTAAAAAAGCCGGATATCAGCTTTGTTAAAAAAGCATTTTCATCGGCTTCTATTTCTTCTTTGTCTATTTTCTTTCCTGATAATTCTTTCAGATTATCTGAAAGAGGTTTTACATTTATTTTTGCCACGTAATCGCCATAGCGAATTGCTGCCATAGCGAATTGCTGCCATACTAAAATAAGTGTCCCCTAAAATATGAGGCCCCGGCGCACTCAATATATTCGTATCGTCTGCGAGGCCAACGGCAGCGAGGACATTTTGTACCCCTACAGCAACCTTCTGTTCTATCTTTTGAAACAATTCGCCACTGTCTGCCTGTTTTTCCAATCCTTCCTGCAGCTTCAGATATTCGTTTATCGTACCGGTAGGTATAACGGGATAATTGACCAGTAGAAAATCCTGTGTCATGGCATGGGCTAAATCAGGAAGGAATTTTTCTCCTTCAACTCCAATGATTTTGATGGCCATACCCCGAAAAGCCGACATCTTATCGGGAACTATTGCGCCTTGTGCCGTCGAATATCGAATAATAACCGGATAAGTTTTAGGCTGGCTGAATACTCCCTGCGCCAAATGTTCCGGAAGGTTGTCGTAAATTTTCAATTCCCCTTTCAGAATTCCGTGGCTTTTTGCATGTGCATCGCGAATTGCATGACGGTATTTTTCAAACATCAGTCGGTTTACCCTTGCCATAGAGTCCACAATTTTCTGATTAATTTCGTCTTCGTTGGGCTGTTTAACTTCTATATTTTCGCTGTAACGTATATAATTTGCTGACGCTTCCATAGTTTGTTTTTTTTAATTGATTCTAATTTACTTACTGTTGACAATCACAATTTCATCCATCGCAATCGCGTAAATTAAATCGCCCTGTTCCGGCCGCATCATATGTTTTCCTGTAAATTCTCCAAAAGCAGGCAGAATCATCTGATTTTCCTTCTGGAAAAAGCAGGGTAATTTTAAAGACTGTCCTCCCAAACCTCTTAAGGTAACTCCGGGATGAATGTGGCCCGAAAAGTTAAACCAGCCTTTATTTTCCTTGGGATGATGCGTTAACAAAAAGCCATCAACTTCAAGGAATTGCAGTACTTCTATATGAATATCGGTATAATGTTTTTTATTAATAATATCGTGATTTCCGGCAATAAGGGTAATTTCGCTGACACAGCAGGAAACCCATTCTTCAAATAAATCCCATTCCTGATTGATAGAACTGTGAAATAAATCGCCCAGAAAAATTACTTTTTCAGGACTGAAAAATTCGGCCACTTTGGTCAGCCTGCTGAAGTTTTCTAAAATCGCATTATTGGGAACGGCTACGCCATGTTTCCTAAAATGCGACACTTTACCCAAATGCACATCAGAAATCAGAAGCCATTTTTTGTTTTCCCAAAATAAAGCACCGGTTGAATGTAAAACGAAAGTCTGATCTTGTATTGTTATCCTCATAATTATTTCATGTAAAAAGCTGTCATTTTTTTGATTCGTTCTGCTAATGTTTCGCTCGAAAGCTTTTCTCTTAATCTGTCGGTAATTAACGGAAAGCTGAATGGTGTTGGTTTTACACAGGATTTCCAGACTATTTCCTGCTTTTGAATTCGTTCCAGGGCCATAATCAGACGGCCTTCTTCCAGCTGATGTTCAAAAGTTTCCCGATACGCCTGCTGGAATAATAAATTATCGGGTTCGTAATCCCGAAAGACTTCAAACAGCAATTGTGAGCCGCTTTGTAAATGTTTTGTTTTGACCATTTTTCCGGGAAATCCCGTAAAAACCAATCCCGAAATCACGGCAATATCCCTGAATTTTCGTCTGGCCATTTCGGTAGCATTCAGGCTTTTTTGCAAATCGTCATGTACGTAGGCAGTCGAAAATAAATTATTATCCAGTACTTCCTGCATATTCATTTCCTGATCCGAAAGCAATTCAAATCCATAATCATTATACGCCAGTGAGAAGCTGATCGGACCTAATAAACTGATTCTGTAGGCCAGTAAACTTGCCAGTGCTTCGTGTACAAAACGGCCTTCAAACGGATAAAAAATAGCATGATATCCTTCTCTTGTCTTAAAAGTTTCAATTAAAAACTCATTTGCATTGGGCACAATAGATTCCTTTCGCTGTCTGATAAATAAAGGATGAAGCGCTTTTAGTTCCGGTGAAAGATCATCGGTATTCGCGCGGTATAATTCCTGGCGCAGCAGTTCGCTCATTTGTGCCGAAAGCGCCATACGTCCGCCCATCCAGCTCACAATTTTTGATGTTTTTTTGGGGTCTGCCTTTCGTACCAGAACCTGCATGTTCCGGATCTTAAATAATTCGAGTTTTTTACCGGCAAAAATAAAAGTGTCTCCCGGTTTTAATTTGGTGATAAACCATTCTTCAATCGTTCCGATATAACCGCCGCTCATGTATTTCACATTCAAAACCGAATCACCAATGATGGTTCCAATCTGCATTCTGTGGTGCATGGCGATCAGACGGCTGTTAATTTTAAAGCGGCCGTCTTCCTCTACATCCACTTTTTTATATTCGTCATAGGCCTGTAAACTCTGACTTCCGTTTGAAATAAAATTCAGAATCCAGTTCCAGTTCTCTTTGGTCATGGCCTGATAACAGAATGTTCCTTTTACTTCTTCAAAAATTTCGTCAGGGAAAAACCCATCCGAAACGGCAAGCGTATTCAGATATTGTACCAAAACATCCCAACTGTTCAGATACGGAACCCGATCTTCAATAACATTATTTTCGACTGCCTTTTTTAAGGCCGAAGCTTCTATCAGTTCAATTGCATGTGTTGCCAGAAAGTAAATAACACTTTCCTTTCCGGGCTGGTGTCCGCTTCGTCCTGCTCTCTGCAAAAAACGGGCAACGCCTTTGGGACCTCCCACCTGAATAATCGTTTCTACGGGCGCAAAATCAACCCCCAGATCCAGACTTGAGGTACAAACGACCACTTTTAATTCTTCATTGCGAATCGCATCCTCGACCCAAAGGCGGGTTTCGCGGCTGATACTTCCGTGATGCATTGCCATTTCTCCGGCAAACTCAGGGTATTTTTCGAGTAAACGCTGAAACCAAATTTCACAGGCCGAACGCACATTGGTAAAAACAAGCGTTGTTTTACTGGCTTTGATGATTTTTGCGACTTCGTCAATCAAATGTAACCCCATATGTCCACGCCACGGATAGGTTTCCATTTTATCGGGAATGATAGAAATGACTTTTATTTTTTTGTGAATGGCGGCTTTAATCAAAACCGAATTATGGTATGCCTCAGAATCCACTCCGAGTAGAACTTCCTGCGCCTGCTTCAAATTGCCGATCGTCGCAGAAATTCCCCAAATACGCATATTGGGCGCTATTTTTTTCAGTCTGGACAAAGCCAATTCGGTTTGTACGCCTCTTTTGGTACCCAGCAATTCATGCCATTCATCGATTACAATCGCTTCGCAATTACCAAAAATTTTATCGTAGCCTTTAGTCGCCAGCAGTAATTGCAGGCTTTCGGGAGTAGTGACCAGTAAATCGGGCATTTTCCCTTTTTGTTTCGCCCTCTCACTTGCAGACGTATCTCCGGAACGGATTCCGACCGTCATTTTGGTCTCCAGATCCAGCACAACACGTTCTGCAGCCTGTTTGATTTCTACCGAAAGAGATCGCAGGGGTGTGATCCAGATGGCTTTTAGTCCGGGTGTATGTTTCGTTTTATAATTTGGGTTTTTCCTGATGTAGTTTAAAACAATCGGCAGCCAGAGTGCATAGGTTTTTCCACTTCCTGTCGGGGCATTCAGAAGACCGTTTTTACCCTGCAAAAAAGCCGTCCAGGTTTGCGTCTGAAACGGAAAAGGTTTCCATCCCTGTTGATGAAACCAATCATTTGCCACAGTAAAAAGCTGCTCTCTGTTCATTTTATTTTAATCCTTTAAATTATTTTTATAGTCATAATCCTGTCCTTTCAATGCAGGAGACTCGGGCAATAGCGAACAAACGAAGTCAATCGCATTCGTAATTCGACAAAGATTGGCGACTTTAGTTGCGGAGTTTCTCGTGTGATTTCTCCTGCGTCGAAATGACAAAAAATGCGAATAACAATAAAAAATCCGTGTTTATCCGTGTTTTCGCTTTAGTGAATGCGTGTCATCCGCGTACTATTTTACAGCTATACAATCATACTTTTTAAATCTTCAATTGATCGCATCCCTAATTCGACAAAGATTGGCAACTTTAGTGGCGGAGTTTCTCGTGTGATTTCTCCTGCGTCGAAATGACAAAAAATGAAAAAAATCCGTTCTAATCTGCGTTTTCGCTTTAGTGAATCCGTGTCATCCGCGTACTATTTTACGGCTATACAATCATACTTTTTAAATCTTCAATCGAATTCGCATCCTCCATTTTTTTATCGTGACGCCATCTCAGAATCCTTGGAAACCGGGTTGCAATCCCACTTTTATGTCTTTTCGAAAGTGCTATTCCTTCAAACCCAATTTCGAAAACCAGTTGCGGTGTTACGCTTCGCACGGGACCAAATCGCTCCAGTGTATTTTTCTTAATCCAGTCATCGACCATTCGGAACTCTGCATCCGTCAAACCGGAATAAGCTTTTGCGAAAGTGACTAATTCGCGTTCGTTATTTTCATTCTGCTGCCATAAGGCAAACGTATAATCGGTAAATAAATTCGAGCGTCGTCCGTGTCCGCGCATGGCGTAGGTGAGAACGGCATCGATGACTAAAGGTTCTATTTTCCACTTCCACCAGTCCCCTTTTTTTCTTCCCACGAGATAGGGAGAATCTTTACGCTTCAGCATCAGGCCTTCGCTTTTCATTTCGCGCGAACGTAATCGTTCTGCTGTCAATTCTTCCCAGTCTGAAAATTGTACTCTTTCGGAAAGCTGTAAAGGAATGTCATAGTGTTTTATATCTTCATACAATTGTTCTAACAAGATACGGCGTTCTTCAAAAGAAAGATTCCTGATGTCTTCGCCTTTCCATTCCAGCAAGTCATACGCTTTTATAATCACGGGAGCTTTTTTCAGGATGGCAGCAGAAACCGTTTTTCGTCCAATTCTCGTCTGAAGATCATTAAACGTTCCTATTTCATTGTCTATAAAGGGAAGGATTTCACCGTCGATCACGGTTCCGTCGGGAATAACGCCGATAAAAGAAGCGAATTCGGGATATTTATCTGTCACCAATTCCTCGCCGCGACTCCAGACATAAATTTCGTTTTCACGGATAATCGTCTGGGAACGAATACCGTCCCATTTATGTTCGGCGCTCCAGTCTTCAGCATTTCCCAGATTCGAAGGTTCTCCTTCCACAGGATACGCCAGATAAAACGGATAAGGTTTCGATAAATAGTCGCTGCTTTTTTCGTCCAGAATCAATTCCTGAAAGGTAATGGTATTGGGATTCCAATCGCCCATTAATTTATAAGCTAACGCATCTTCGTCAATATTTTCTGCTTTCGAAAGTGCCCTCGTCATTAACTTCTGACTCACACCAATCCGGAAACTTCCCGTAATGAGTTTGGTAAAAACAAACCGTTCGTAGTAATTTAAAGCAAGCCAGTTGGTTTGGAGATATTCTTTTTTCTCAACATCGGTTTTCTTTTTTAAGGCTATAATTTCCTGTAAAAATTCGGTCAGACTTCTGTCGGAATGTTCTTTTGTGGTCGGAATCACGAGTGCAATCGTTTCGGCAAGATCGCCGACGATATGGTAACTTTCCTCAAAAAGCCAAAGCGGAATACCTGCCAATTCATTGGCCCATAATCGCAATAAAGTAGTATTAACCGGTCTTGGCGGACGCCGGTGCGAAAGAATTGCAATGGTCCAGACTTTATCTTCATCACTCGCATTGCGAAAATAATTCGTTAAAGCATCCACTTTTACCGAAGTTTTATTAGAACTGTCCAGTGTTTTGATAAGTTCGGCAAAGTTTTTCATTTTTTTTATTTTTTTGGAGAAAGAGGTGAGATGAAAGATGTAAGAGTCAAGATCTGGTGCTCTATACTCTTGTTTCTATTCTCTTGTTTCTATTCTCTATTCTCTTCCTCATTCTCTTTTTTACTATCCATTTCCCCTGATTCTCCTTCGTATTGTGTATGAACAGTTCGGGCGTCATAGCCTAACTCCTGAAGGTACTTCGAAAAAATATCCGAATAACCGTGAGTTGAAATTACCTTTTCGGCACCGGTTGCTTTAATACTTTCAAGTAAACCTGTCCAGTCGCAATGATCGCTTAGAACGAATCCGCGATCGACTGCACGGCGGCGTCTTGCACCTCGAAAAGCCATCCAGCCACTGGCAGAGCCGGTAACAAAAGGTGTCATTTTTCTAATCCACGTACTACCGTGGGCACTTGGCGGAGCAAGCACGATACTGCCCAATAAATCTTCTTTTTTTACTTCGGAAGTTATTCGGGTAGTTGGCGGAAAATCGACCATTGGCCGTAAGACATTGGTCATGTTTTCTATAGCGCCATGGGTATATATTTTTCCGATGTCGGTATCCAGGTATTTTAATAACCGTTGTGCTTTTCCTAAAGAATAGCCAAAGAGCACAGAGGTTTTTCCTTCAGCGCGATTTTCTGCCCACCAATTGTTAATGTCTGTCATTACTTCGGCTTGCGGTGTCCATTTAAAAGCGGGCAATCCGAAAGTGCATTCTGTGATAAACGAATGGCATTTAACCACTTCATATGGAACGGAAATTCCGTCATCTTCTGTTTTATAGTCCCCGGTAAAAACCCAGATTTCACCTTTATATTCTACCCTGATCTGAGCAGACCCGATGATATGTCCAGCAGGATGGAGTGAAAATTTAACGCCATTTATCGTAAAAGTTTCATTCCAGTCTTTTCCTGTAACATTGATCTCTCCCAGGCGGTGTCTGATAATGGGTACATTGGTATGATGTGTTATATAATTTTTATGTCCCCAGCGCGAGTGATCGGCATGGCCATGGGTAATGATGGTATTGGTTACGGGACGCCACGGATCAAGGTACACATCTGCCTGTTGGCAGTATATCCCTTTGTCGTTAAATGCTAGTAATGGGGGGTTCATCTTTTAATTTTCAGAATCTTAAAATTAGTGAATTTGATTTTATATTTTTTTACACGATTTAGTATTGTTATTACAAAACTTCAATAAACATTACTTTATAAAAAAAGCAGCCCGAAGGCTGCTTTTCAAAGTAGGTCAAAAGATAGGCAAATTATTTTTTAATGATCTTTTTGGTAGTTACTATTCCGCTTTCAGAAGTAAACTGAACAATATAAATTCCCGGGATTTGTTTGGCAATATTGACATGGAATTCTTTTTGTTTATTGTTTTTTTCTTCAAAAACTACTCCGTTGTAAACGTTGAATATTTTCAAGGTTCCCTGTTCGTCATTGTTTACGTTGATTGTAAAGATACCATCTGTAGGATTAGGGTAAATAGTAATTACACGAGATTCAGCTGCTTCTTTCAGTATAATTTCATTTGAATCATTTTTAGGTTTATCTGCTTTTACCAGGGCAAAACGTTCCCCTCCTTCAAGTTCCCCTTTTTGGGCATCTTCCTGAACAAGGTCTAACGTGATTTGCTGATCTTCCGGAAAATTCTGTGCTACCCTAAAATCGAATGTCATGGTAAAAGTTTCCCCAATACCGATTGGTAAATTAGCAATTGATGCTTCTCTGGAAGTGATCAGGATTTTATTTTTATCCAGGATTTTTACACCTTTCAGACTTCCGTTGGATTGTGCTCTTTCGAATAAACGTTCGTCCAGAGTGGCTTCAATTGTACCGCCTAATTCAAAGAAATTATTTTTAAGTTCTTCATTAAATCCTTTATCAACAAATCTGATATTAATTAATTTAGATTTAATTCCTCTTATAAATACTGCTGTTGGCGGAACAAAATCTGTTGTGTTTAAATTGTAAACACTCAGGTTTTTCCAGGCGATGTTGTTGTTGTTTTTGACATTGGCACCGATTGAGATATTGTTTACTTCATTCGGCATCGGATCTCTTGGAGATTCGATTCTGGCAGTTAAACAAAAATGGTGTATATCAGTTGCAAAATCTGCCGGATTTGGCGGATACCACGGAACCATGACAATTGTACTGCTGCCCGGCAATATAGACGGGATACTTACTTCTCCGATTTCATCGCCATGTTTTACAGTTCCTATACTGAAATTTACAAAATTAGTCGGCCAAGTTAATCCTGAGGATGCTTTAGCAAAATAGAGTTTTACTTTTGCTGATGAACTCGGATTTGTTCCTTTATTGTACACTCTTATGTATACTGCGTTAGGGGAACTTGTTTTATATTCCGGATTTTCATGTGTTAGTCCGGCATCAATATTTTGTCTTACCCAAATGTCATCACTGATCCACATCGGGCCTGAATCCGGATTTGGTTCTGCTCCTGTGTCAAACGGTCTGTCCTTAATGTATAAATCAGCAATAGGTACTGTTATACCAGTCACAATTACAGAATATTTCTGGAGGTTGTTTACCAAGGTACCTTTATGGCTTATCGTTACGGTATAATTACCTGCGGCTCCGTTAATCGCAATGCGCTCAAAAGGATCTCTGGTATTATCACCCAGTCCGTTTACTGTAGCAGACAGCAATCTGTATGGAAGAGCTGTACCTGATGAATTGGTCACTCTTATGTCCAGGTCATTTACAAGTCTGGCCGCACTTACGTTTGCAATACTTCCTGAATTGGCTGTTCCGGGAGGATCTGTCCAGGATATAGAAGCAATTAACGGGTTTACACCATCTGAGGTTACAGGAAAACTGTAGGTACTTCCGTTTGGTAAGGTATGTTCCTGAATAATGGCAAATGTTCCGTTTTTTGTAATGGTTTCTGCTGCAAATTTGGCATTCAGTAAACCCCAGCCAAATATAGCATCGGGTCCTGTTGCCCCGGCATCATCTGCAGTGTGTAGAGCCAATCCTTTTAGTGTTGCTGCACGCATAAAATTGCCTTTCAGGTTTTTATAATGCTGCTGTAACAAAAGTAATGTTCCCGTAACATTTGGAGATGCCATTGAAGTTCCTGTTGCACTACCATAACTGCTGTTGGTCAGGGGTGTTGGTGTTGCTGTCAGTGTAGCAGTTGAATATACAGCGGTTCCGTTTCCGGTAAGATCCGGTTTTATCCTTAGGTCATCTGTTGGCCCCTGGCTGCTTGAAGTATTAATAGTTACACTTGTTAATGCTCCTGTTGTAGCATTAATGGCAGCATCATTGGCATTGGCAATAACCAGATTGTTTTTGGCAGTGGCATATCCTGTAAGTTTATCATAACTGGCATTACCTCCTAACGGGTTGGTATTTGCAGTATTATCGGTACCATCATTACCTGCAGCTTTTATCATTAAATAATAAGGCGCATTAAACATTAACTCATCCCATTCTCTTGCAAATGTTTCATAGGCTCCAAATCTCCATGGTGCCATAATAACGTTGTTAAAATTGTCTCTTAACCTCCATCCATACGAATGATTGGATAATAACATTCCGTCTGTAGCGGCTACACCAGCTTCAGCTGAGTCATTATTCCAATCATTGGTTTTTGCATTTGCCTGATTGGCCATTCCTTTTGCTGCTGCAACAGCACCTGCTGCTACAATAGTTCCGGTCACGTGATTGGCGTGCTGGCTATTATTATTGGCTGTGAGAAGAGTAACACCATCCAGAATAGAAACCCTTCCCCCAAATTCATTATGAGTAGGAAGTGTAGCGCCGCCATCCCAGACGTAGGCAGTCATGGATTGTCCATTAAGGTTGAGTCCCAATCCGCCGCCTGAATTCAAAAAGTTTGCTCTGGTAGATTTGGCGGCATTTACATTATCCGGTGTAAAATAAATTGGGGATTTTCCGTCCGGGGAAACGCCCATTAATTCACTTACTGTTCCATCCTTATTGATAAATGCAACACTCCAGCCATTCGTTTTTGCCAAACTTAAAGCTAATGCTTTGTTTCTCTCGGCTTGGGCCTTATATTTTAAACTTAACGATTCCAGTTCTGACAAATTACTGTTAGACCTGATCGTTTCGATATCATTTTGAGTTTGCGAATAGGTTATTCCGCAGACACAAAGGAAAATAATTTTGTATAATTTTTTCATGTGATTTAGATTTAATGGTTTGTATTTTAAAATTTTAAAATCTGATAAAAAAATGGGGAGGGCTTCTGGTCGTAAACATTCCAAAAAACGGAATGCGTGCTTTTTTGTTCATTTTCATAATTCTGGTTTTTAAAGGGTTAATAAAGTTTAATGGTCGTCAACCGCTATTTTCTGAGATTGAATTTTGATCCCTTTTATTTACAAAAAATAATTTCGTTTGTAAGATTAATTTTAAGTATGCTAAAATTCGTAAAAGAAGAGGATTTGAAATAGCGTATAAATACCTGATTTAAAACACATTACGTATTTTAGAAGAAAATTCTTAATTTTAACTAAAATACTTTAGAATTATTAAAAAAACAGTCGTAATTGAGGATGAATTCAAATAATTAATTAATTTTTAAAAAGCCTTAACGGCAGAAATGTTGTACAGATTCTCTTACCGGATGGTATAATTCGAATTGGACCGTCAACTGACTCCAAATTTTATTTAAAAATGATACTTAAAATTTCAGGTTTTGAATAAAATATCAAATGAGCAGCTTTTGACACGGGATTTTCGTTTAAGGGGAATCGTATTTAATTTAAGAAAAGATTATCCTAAAAAAGCCAAAAGGCTGGCTTCTATTTTAACTTCGAAGTACAAAATATCTTATTGCAATTCACTATTAAATCTTTTGAGAGTATCGGATCAATTACAGTTTTAAATTTTGGGTATAAAAAAAGGACAGTACTTATGTATAAAAATCAACATTACCTGTAAAAATTCAATTCCTTTACAATCAGGAAGTAACATATCGAAAACAGTTCCAAATGTTATCTCTAATATTACAAATCCGTAACATTGGAAAAAACACTTATTTAATTTGAATTAACTTGAAAACCCCTGATTTTACAGCACATAATGCTATAAATTATACTTTTATCTTTAGAATATCAATTTAAATTCACAATAATTTAAGGAAAAAAAATAAAGAAGATTTATTTTAATTGTACGGTTTATCCGTAATATTTAGTTAGATTTGCTATAAATAATTAAATAAATATGATTTTTAGCATTTTGATAGTCGACGATCACCCCATGACCGTTGACAGTTATATTAACCTACTATCTGAAAATAATTATCAAAACAAAACACCTGATTTTATAAAGAGCTACAATTGTGAAGATGCATACAATAAAATAAATTTCTATCTAAAGCAAGATATAACTATAGATTTTGCTTTATTGGATATTAATCTGCCTTCTTACAAAAAGGCCAATATCAATAATGGTACTGATTTGGCTTTATTACTCCGGCAAAGATTTCCCAACTGTAAGATCGTACTTCTTACTATGCACAGTGAGCCTTTGACGGTAGATAAGATCATCAAAAGCTTAAAGCCGGAAGGATTTATAGCCAAAAGTGATATCAATTTTGAACTATTTCCAATTATTTGTAAAAAAATTATGGAAGGAGAGATATTCCGGAGTCAGACGATAATTGAATCGCAAAGAGAATTATTCAAAAAAAATATAAACTGGGACAACCACGATAATCACATTTTGATTTTGATCTCTGAAGGTGTTAAAACAGTTAATCTTCCCGATTATATTCCGCTTTCCATGAGTGCCATAGAAAAGAGAAAAGCAAGCATAAAAGATCAGCTTTTACAAGGAAAAGGAAGTGATAAGGATTTAATAGAAAAAGCAAAAAAACTAGGATTGTTATAGAATAAAAAAACTACTCTCTTACACTTCATAAAATTACTAACAGGCAAGATAGTGCTTCAAATACAGAAATGCCCCGATCTGTGTGCTCTTATCTTCCTACTGCCTTTTAGGAATTTTATTTAAAATTGACCTCCAGAAAATGATCCGTGTCATTCTGAATTGTTTTCAGAGGAATTACTTTTACAGAAGAAAAAGTACTTTGTTTAGCAGCCGATACCCCGTTCAGTGCCCGATTCATTAAAGTTTCCCTGGTATCTCCAAGCGGAAATATTTCCAGATTTTGTATTTCATCCAGTACTACAGAAGGTGTTATGCCATTGCTGTAATTGCCTTCGTCACTGGCATTTGATAGTTTATAAATAACCGGATAGAGTGTCCATCCCTGCTGACCCGAAATCCTGTTGTCTTCTATAGCAAAACCTGCCACATCTTTTCCTGTTGTTTTCTCCCCTATGGAAATGACTTTCATAAAGGGTTTTAAATTATTTATAATTATTTCAGAAGCCGATGCGGTATGGCTTCCGCATAAAACATATACTTCCTGAATGGCCGGATGTGCCGCCCGTAAGGCTTCATAGCTAACAGTAGGTTCATTCATTTCAAGCGCTTCCTTAAACGATTTGTTGACCAGGCCTCCATTTTTATTTCCTTTGAACTTTATAAACAAATCATTCGGTTTAATATCAGGCGCCAGAATAATACTTAACGCTGCAGCCGATGAAACATCTCCTCCTCCGTTATATCTTAGATCAATAATAACTTTGGTAACCGATTGATTTTTAAAATCCTGAAAAACCTGCAATAAGGGTGATGCAAGTCCAATATCAAAATGAGGAATGGCGAGATAGCCTGTTTTTTCGGTATTGTTTAGAATAACCTTATGAATCATAGGCTGGGAAAAAGTAAAACCACGTCCTAATTCTATTTCTTTTACTGCTGAAAAACCAGTTTGTGCAGCATACTCTGTTAACTGTATTTTTGCCTGATCCGAATGGGCTAAATCGACATACAGCTTCTCAAAATTCTGACTGTTGAATAAGGTACCATTAATGGCTTTGATGAGCTGGCCTCTTTTCATGCCATTTCGTTCGGCAGGGGAATCTGAAAGTACAAATAAAACCATTCCGTAGACTTTTCCCTCATGTTCTATAACAGCCATATCAAATCCATAGCTGCTTCTGATACTTTTAGGAAATGTATCCGGTGACGACGCTTGGGTAGCATAAGAAAACCGGTCGTCTGCCTGCAATAATTTCTTATAATATTCTTTTGAATCTAAAGACAAATTGCTACGGTCCGGTATGTTTTCACTCCATAGATAATACTTTTTCATCTGTTCGTACATCCAGCTGTTTACATATTCGGTACTGCCTTCTTTGTAAACAATGGGTTCATCCTCACTCTGGCAGGAAACCGCGAGGGAAAAAAGAATAAAAAGAAGACCTTTAAAAATAAAATGATATTTTTTCATAGATACTGCAGCATTCCAATTGTTTCTTTAAAAATTTAAAAAGAAAAATAATCAGTTAAATTAATTGTCCCTTCTACTCCTGAAAAAACACCGTTGGCATCTGCTTTTTCTTCCAAAACAATTAATTTGGATTTATTGGTTTGCATAATAGTCTGAAAAGTAACTTTTTTTCCAGGTATATATGATTCACTGGTTCCGTGTTTCACAAGCTCAACATTTATGATCGGTGGTGAACTGAAAGGAAATTCCAAAAAAGCACTAAAACTGTTTTTCGTTATATTCTGAACTACCCCGATTTCCTGTCCGTTTGCTTTTGTGATGATCGCATCCAAAGTACCGGTATAGCTGCTTTTTGCATACAGATTGAAATTTGGAAAAATGAATCTGTATCCGGTGTGTTTTGTTGTACTTAAAGTTCCGGGTTTCTGCGACAGTACATTTTCAATCCAGATATTTTCTTTAGCATAGAATGAAAGTGTATCCACTGGTTTAGCGGTAGTAAAGGTGTAGGAATGCAGCATTTGCTTTGTTTTTTTATTGATAATGGCTATTGTTTTAATACTATTATCATAAAATACAAATTCGTATGTTTTTTCTATTTTTTTCACAAAAGCGTCACGCTTGTCAATAAGCAGCAATTTGCCGTCTAATGAAACCTGAATAGAATCGGGCATTGCATTATATCCTTTTATGACCACTTTTCCTGCCTTTTGCTCCTGATTGATCGGAATTAAATTATCATTGGTACAAGAGGAAAGACAAATAGTGGTGATTAAAAAAGCAATTACTACTTTAACTAAATTATCCATGCGTTTAATTGTAAATTATTAAAAATGATTGTTTTATTTATGCCTTAATTGTTTTCTGCGGGTACAAATGATTTCCTGAACAGTGTGTAAAAAAGGAGCGCTTATTCTTTTATAAATTTGATTTTTTCAACTTTTTCACCGTCCTCAAGAACAAGATAATACACACCGGCCGACAGATTATCAAGTAATATCCCTGAATCGTTATACTTGGCATCTTTAACCAATGTACCTGCTGTATTGTATATTTTTACAGCAATATCTTCTGCATTTAAAGCATCGCTTAACTGCAACTGCAAATAGTTTTTTACAGGATTTTGTTTTAATACTGTTGCTTTTTTTCCTTGTATATCCTCTAATCCTAATGAAGCAGCTGTGATTGAAATTTTGTCTATTTCGTAACCAATAGCAACATCCGGTGCGCTTACAAGAGCGAAATATACTTGTGACTGACCTGCAAACTGAGAAATATCTACTGTATAATCCTTAAATTCAGTAGCTAACATATCTTCTCTTTTTATTTCTACAGTTGCGATCTGAGTAAAAGAACCCGGAGCTGTATCTGTAGTAGAAGCGTAAACGTATAAATTATTAGTGACGTCAAATATTGCTTTTTGTGCATTTATGATTAATTGCATGCCGCCGCTGTAAAAAGACAAATCGACTGCCGGAGCAATGGCCCAGTTATTTTGTGTACGCCCAAGAGACTCCAGCGTTTCCGTATTGATATTATACGTCCCTAAGATCTTATTAGTACCTTCTATCACAGCATAATTTTCATCTACCTGAAGATTGGTACGAGCAAGCCAATTAACGGCATCTCCATCCGTATCTAATAAAGTCCAGTCAGACACATCCGAATCCTCAAAATCATCTTCCCATATGGTGAATTGTGCCGATGCGATTCCGGAAATAAACATAAAAGCGAATACAAGTAATTTTTTTTTCATTTTTTTTTTGTTTAAAACAAGGGCTGCCTAAAAAGCGAGGACAGATGCATACCAACACTGCATACGAACATGTCCCACTCTTTAGTAAAAAAACAATAAACACACCTTTTAGACAGCCCTGTTAAATTATTTAAATAATTATAGTATTAATTAGAAATTAATAAACTTTGTCCAGGTGTTTGTCCAGTTTTGTTCTGTCTTAAATGCACCTGTAGCTCCTGCTAAGTTTAATGTACCAATATTAAAAAATGGTTGTGTTAAACCCCATGAATCAGCAACTGTAGCAGTAGATGGCACTGAACTTCCTGCACCTAAAGATGTTCCAACCGGTAATACAGGATTTGTAAAGGCATGTACTGATAAAAAGCTTCTTGCAGAATTAGCAGGCAATGAAGGAGTTTCCCATCTGATTCCTGTAACATATCCTGTAACTGTAGCATTCGTAAGGCTTATTTGTCCTAATCTGCGTACGTGGATTGCATTTTCATAAAGAGCTCCACCTGCAATTGAATTTGCACCAATGATTGATAATTCAGAAATTACCGGTCTTGTGATAATTGTAGTCGAAGTACCAGTCGCGTTATTATCTAATTCGATACCGTTTGAATCCGGGTTTCCACCGCTTAAACTGTGTGTAGAATTTATATCAGCAATAGCGATTGCTTTATTGATCGTTCCTGTGTAACCAAAGTCAAAATCGAAATTGTCATCATCCGGAGCAAAAGAAACTAAATGGCTTGCTTTTACTGTTCCTCCGAAGAATTCGAATGAATCATCTCTTCCGTAAGATACCTGAACGTGATCAATAACGGTACCGCTACCTACACCACCACAAGTTAAACCATTGATTTCAACACCTGTAGCTGCATCTAAAATACGACCTGCATACTCGATACGAACGTAGTTTAAAGCTCCTGCATTATGTGCGTTGTTTGTTCCTCCATAATAAAAATCAGATGGTGTTGGCTGATCTCCTAAACCTTCGATAATATTGGTAGTTAAACCAGTATTTACCTGAGCATCTCCTAAAAGAACAAGTCCTCCAAAATCTCCGGGAGCTGCTTTTGTAGTAGCGTTTCCGTCTAACAAATTATAACTTGTAAAGATAACAGGTGCTGTTGCAGTACCCTGAGCATCAATCTGACCTGTTTTAGTAATTACCACTACACCTGTCGCTCCACTGGCTAAAACTTTAGCTTTAATGAAAGTTCCCGGTTGTATGGTTAATTTTGCTCCTATTACACGAACAACTCCGCTCACTTCCCAAACTCTGTCGTTTGTCCAGGTAGTGTTAGTAGTAATGTTACCACTTACTGTTTGTACTGTAGCAGGATAACCTGAATAATCTGCGCTGGCAGATTTCATTGCAAATGAAGAATCAGCACTTGCTTCATCATTTTGACAAGAATTGAAGAAAATAATTGCAATCGCGAACAAAAAAACTTTTTTCATGATAACTGAATTTTGATTAACTTTGCTGCTTGTATTTTACAAATGAGGTCTTTGGGGAGAGCAGCAAATTTTCTTCCCTCTGACCTTTCCTTTTTTGGTAAAGTTTTTTAATAAGCTTTCCGTTTACCACCGGAGACTTATCCCCGCATATTCTTCTTTCACTTTCAGGGCACAGGCGAAAGGTCATTTCTCTTCTAACCGGAAACAAATACAACCGCAAATATTAGAGAACGTGAAAATCTATTTTACCATTCTGATCCGTTTTCCGGTCTGGTTTTTTTTGCAGATTATGTACGTCTGAAATGTTTAGTAACTATTTGCAACCTTCTTTCAAAGAAATTAATTTGGAAACCGATTTTATTGATATTAAAAAATCTATGGTCCTTTATATACATTAGATTTCAACAGAGTAAAAAATCACGTGAAAATTTATCCTTAACGTTTTCTTAATTTTAGTAGTCTTTTATTCGTGAAATCACCCATTTAATGTTACTAAAAAGAATAATTCATAGAAAAGCTTATGGTTCTTCCGCTCCAGGCTTTAAACAATTTACGATCGATATAAGGATCATATTTGTCTGTCGCTCCGGCACCTAATGCGGTTTGATCCCTTGGATTGGATCCGTATTCAAAATCCTGAATTTTAGAATAGCTATTGGCATTATTATAGGTTTCGATAGCCGTATCAAAAAGATTTTTAACTCCTAATTTTACTTCTAAATTTTTTTCCTTAAAAAACTTATAGCTGATTTGCGCATCTGTAACTGCATAGGGCATGCGTATTTCCTCTGCCTGATAATCAAATCCAACTAAAATATACTGATCCCCAATACCATTGTGTCTAACACTAAATCCAAAACGTTCCCCTATATAATCCAGACCTAAATTGTAATTGTAAGGTGCCTGGCCATATAATGGTCGGTTTGCTTCATAAAGTCCACCGGTACCATCGATGTTTACATATCCTGTAACCTTGGTATCATTGAATGCTGCATTCCCGCACACAAATATTTTCTTTAAAAGATCTCCTTCACCCAGAAAGGATAAATTTTTATAAATTTCAAATTCTACTCCAAAAAGCTTAGCACTATCGGAGTTCATATTGAAGATAGTACGCGAACCTCCGTCGTTTCCAATTTGTGTGACTCCTTCGATTGGGTTTTTAATATTTTTATAATAGAGTCCAAAAGAAAGGATTTCGCCCTGCGAAGGAAACCACTCTGTCTTGAAATCGTAATTATCGACTATAGTCGAAACGATACCACCGGTATAATTCAGCACTTTCGCATCGCGCAACGGATCGTAATAAGGCATGTTTAATCGTTCTGAAAATTGAGGACGCAGTACCGATTTGTTATAACCAAGTCTCACATTCATTTTGTTTGTCGGGCTTATCGTTAAATTTGCCGAAGGAAGATATTGCCAGACATCATCGTCTAATTGTGCGGTTTCAAAACTGCCTGAATTATCAGACTGGCTGGCAATCTGAGTATATACATAACTCTCGGCGCGCATTCCCCATACCAATCTTATGTATGGATTGATTTTATTATCGAGCATTAAAAAAGGAGAATGAATTTTAACATCTCCTATATATTCGTTACCGTAACTGGCAATTCTGTTCCAGCCAAAACCGCCCCACCGATAATAGGAACCATCAAGCAATTGGGAAATAGGAAAATCAACAATAGCTTTGTCGGTTCCCTGCCCGACTACATTAAGCGCGGAAGATTCCTGTTGATTGGTCGCTTTTTTATAAGTCCCAAAATAACCGGCTTTTACATTATTTTTAATCGATTCCCCAATATCAAAAGCATAATTAAAATTGATTCCAACATTGTAATCTTTTTCATTATTGGTAAAATTTGATCTTTTAAAAACATCGGGATCAGAATTATATATTTGCTGATATAACTGCACGTCGTCTCCGACTTTTCTTCTGTTGCTGGTCAAAAAAGTAGCATCTTTGGTATCTTTTGAAGTATTGGCAAAAGCTCCAAACCAATTGATTTCGAAATTTTCAAAACGATGATTTCCTTCTATTTTATTCTGGATAAAAGTTTGATAAATAGGATAATCTGTTTCTTTTGTTAAGGGCAGATAACTTCCGTTTACAATTCCTTCGATATTTCCGGCATAGAAATTCCAGCCCGTAATTTGCGTAAGCTGATTGTCATACATGTGCATGTAGGTATTACGGGTTGTAATTTTATGCTTTCCCAACTGAATCCCAGCATTAAACATTCCCCCCAGCGTAGAATTGAAATTATAAGCGGCACCTGAATTTTTATATCCGTATCTTTTGAAAGTCGAATATCCATTTTCGGTCTCCGGCGTAAATTCGGAATTAGTCATATACGTTCCTCTCTCTGTATGATCGATTTTTAACTGATCTTGTGTATTTTTGAAGATTAGGGAACCTACAAAACCAAATTTGTTATTGTCCTTTAATTCATAAACACGGCCTACGGCAAATTGCATTGAAGTTCCCGGAGCGGCATAGGTCTTATACGTTGTAAAATTATCCTGGGTAAACCTTTTGGATTGTTCTAAAAAAGGCCCTGATGCTGCTTCGGTAGTGGGTACGGCGATGTTCACCAAACCGGAAGGATAATTTCTGGTTCCATCATCAAATCCGATATAATCGCTTTCTCCCTCTTGTTTGGTCAGGCGATCCTTAAAAGTGCTTCGGCTGTTATAGGAAGTTCCTATGCTGAATGTCATAAAATTTTTCTTCGGAATATCTTTGGTTTTTACCTCTACATAACCGCCGGCAAAATTGGCATTCATATCCGGAGTAGCATTTTTACTGACAATAACACTTTCTACCATCGCGGTAGGGATAATGTCAAAATTAAACTGTTGCTGGTTCGGATCGGTACTCGGAAGATTCACTCCATCCATTACCGCCTGATTCCAACGCTCGCCCATAGAGCGTACCACTACGTATTTATCATCAATTGTAGTGACGCCCGTGATTCTTTTTAAGGTACTTCCAACATCTTTATCCGGAGTTCGGGCAATTTGTTCGGCAGAAATACCATCTGAAAACTGAGCCGCTTTCTTTTGCTGCAGCAGCATTCCTTCGGTAGAAGCAGTCGCTTTTTGGTAAGTTTGGGTAATCACCACTTCATTCAGGGATTCTGCATCATCTTTTAGCACTACATTCAATACGGCATCAGATTCCCCGGATACCTTTATGTCTGTAATTTTCTGAGTTTGAAAGGAGACGTAACTGATCTCCAATGCATAAGTCCCCTCTTCCAGACTAAAGGAATAATTTCCATCAAAATCTGAAACCGTTGTATTTCCGGTCTCTACTACTTTTAGGGAGGCACCCGGCAAAGCAAGACCGTTTTTATCGACGACTTTTCCCGAAATGTTTCCTACTTTTTTGGTGGAAGCCGTTTTTTTATTGACCGCAATATTGGTGTTGTTTCTTCTGAAATTTAAATTGGTCAGCACCTGAAGTTCCTGTAATATAACATCGATACTAACATTGTCTTTTTTTAGCGTCACAAGCGGTTTACTAAAATCGATGTCTTTTTGGTAAACAAAGCGATAGGGAGTCCGGGATTCTAAATTTTCAAAAATATCTTTTGGCGAAGCATTTTTAAAATCTACTGACACGGTGCCAGATTGTGCATATATACTCGCTGTACCGAGAAACAGGCTGAAAAACAGAATTTGTACAGCAATTGAAAATTGCCTGAAAAAATCGCTCATAAGTCAATAATTTGTTTTAGGTGTGTATTTTGTTTATTATAGTTTGATATTGTTGTCTTGTCAGGAAATTGCATCTCTATTTGCTGACCATATAAGTATTGTCACCAATAGGTTTTATCGTTACTTCTAAAGCGAAAGCAATGGTTTGTATTATTTCCGGGATTCCCTGTCTGGTATCCAGGGTTCCTTTTATCTGCAATAATTTTAAATCTTCACTGGCGTATTTCAGAGTGAAATTATGATCTGCCTGCAGTTTTTGGATAACGGTTACCAGACTTAATCCGTCAACATCGAGGAGTGCTTTTTTCCATTCCGGTTCCAGAATAGTTATTTTATGCTTTTTGAGGGTCTTATTTTCGGGACTAAGCAGGGCTGCATCTCCTCTTTCTAAAAAAACAGTATTTTGGGAGCTTTCTACTTTTACTTTACCTGTACGTACATTTACTTCCGCTATTTTTCCGTACGCTTTCACATCAAAAGAAGTACCCAAAACGGTCGTTTTGATGTCACCGGAACTAATGATAAAAGGCCTCGTGGTATCTCGTGCCACTTCAAAAAAAGCTTCTCCTTTTAATTTTACAATTCGTTCGTTGGCTGCAAAATGTTCCGGATACTCAATTTGGGTATTTTCATTCACCCATACTTTTGTTCCGTCAGATAAACGCAATAATCGGATATCCTGAGGAAAGGTGTGAGTGACCACTTTAGGAGTTGTAACAAAATCTAAGGCAGAAAAAGACTGATATCCTGCAATAGAAATAAAAAGAATAATACAGGCCGCAATTGCTTTTTGATAAATACGTTTGCGTTTTTTAATTGTGGCATTTTGAATAGTATTCCACATCCTGAATTTTATTTCATCAGAAAATATTCCTTTTTGCGGCAACTCATCCCATTCTTCACGTAGTCTGTTCGATTTCATTATGTATCAGTAAAATTAATTGTACCAGGAAAAATCGCGAATATCTCCTGTTTATGTACATTAGATTATTCTGCTTCAAAAAATCACGGGGGTATGCGACACTTAACCTTTTGTTAATGCTCTAAAAAAACAGGCAACAACAAAACACTAACAAACAGTTAGTTATCAAAAACAGCTAAAAAATAAGTTACATTTAATTTACATAGGAGTTCTGATCCTGACCATTGTCTGATGCCCCCTGCAGGAATAAAATATAAAGCTGAAATGAAAAATAAGCGCCTAGTAGTGATTGATGAATACCAGGGCAAACCAATACAGTTCATAGCTTTTTACGGAATTCTTTTTAAGGTATTGCAGTGTTTTGGAAATCTGGTTGGCAACAGCACTTTGAGACATGCCCATTTCCAGTGCAATTTCCTTATAACTCATTTCTTCAAACTTATGCAGCGTAAAAATTTTTCTCCTTTTTTCAGGGATTTGCTGCAAGAGCATTTCTAATTTTTCCAGCTTGAGCGAAATGTTCTCGTCCACTTCATCAGCACTATCCAGCTCTTTTATCAATTGAACGTATTCGACCGAGAGAACTTTATTTTGCTTTTTATACCATTTTGAAATTTCCTGTTTACTGCTCTTAAACAAAACGGCATCCAGCGCTATTCCCGGTTCAATTTTAGTGCGGTACTTCCAGAGGTGAATAAAGACATTTTGGGTGATATCTTCGGCATCTGCAAGCTGGGCCGTATATTTTTTGACAAAACAAAATACTTTGAAATGATATAGCTCATAGATTTCCTTAAAAGAAGAATCATCTCCGTCGCGCAATCTGGTGATCAAAATAGTATTCATAATGCAGTTTTAAAAGAGGTAAACAATCCTTACAAAATTATCTTAAACTAACATCCGTTATTTTACGCGCTTCGTCATTTAATGATTTATTAATATTTGATCTACAACCTGAAGTGATTTTATAACACAAAAATAATTTACCCGTCCTCTGAAAAAGGCACTTCGGAAAGAGATCCCTTTTATGCGACTTTTCCTTTAATTTTGTTCGTATGTCCCGTTTATTTGGCAAAGATTTAAAGGCTGGGCTTAATTGTTTAATATTCCAACCTTTTTGTCTAATTTAGCACGACATAAGCAATACAGCGTATTTTCTTGCAGTATTGTGAACAACAGCACACTAATAATTTAGTTAATTTGAAAAACTATGAACACATTTGATTTTGGCATTGTCGGTCTCGGCGTAATGGGCCGTAACTTACTTTTAAACATTGCCAGCCAAAAATTTGCCGCAGCAGGATTAGATTTAGATCCCGAAAAGGTCAACTCTCTTCAAAAGGAAGCCGATGCGGAACATACACTCGAAGCAACAACAGACGTTAAACATTTTGTCGGATTAATTCAGCGTCCAAGAGCGATCATGCTATTGGTACCTGCCGGAAAACCTGTCGACAGCGCCATTCAAAGCCTGCTTCCACATCTTGACGAAGGAGATATTATCATTGATGGCGGTAATACGTATTTTACCGATACCGACAGAAGATTTGTCGAATTATCGGCTAAAGGAATCCACTTCTTTGGTATGGGAATTTCCGGAGGCGAAAAAGGAGCCCGATTCGGCCCGAGCATGATGCCAGGAGGAGATAAAAAAGCCTACGAAAGACTTCGCCCTATTTTTGAAGCGATAGCAGCAAAAGTTGAAGGAGAACCTTGTGTGGAATACTTAGGAAACGGATCCGCCGGAAACTACGTTAAAATGGTTCACAACGGAATCGAATACGGAATTATGCAGCTCATTTCTGAAATCTATGACCTCATGAAACGTGGTTATAATCTCGATGAAGATACCATTCAGAAAGCTTTTGAAGAATGGAACGAGACTGATCTTAAATCCTACCTGATTGAAATAACAGGCCATATCCTGAAACAAAAAGACGAAAACGGCCTGAGACTTATCAACCAAATATCAGACTGGGCCAAATCGAAAGGAACAGGCAAATGGACTTCCCAGAATGCTATGGACCTGCAGGTTCCGGTTCCGACCATCGATGCTGCCGTAGTCATGCGCGATATGTCTAAAAGCAAACCCGAAAGAATTGAAGCAGCCACGAAACTGATCTGGAATAACGATCCGGCGGCTGTAAATGCTGCAGAAGCCATTGCTTCACTAAAATCAACCTTATATTTTGCTATTCTGATTACTTATGCGCAGGGACTGGCTCAGCTGAGAACTGCTTCTAAGGAATATAATTACGAATTGAATCTGGAGACTGTTACCAAAATATGGCGTGGAGGCTGTATCATTCGTGCAAATGTGCTGGAAGACTTCAGAAAAGCATTTGCCACAGATGCCAACTTACCGAACATCCTTTTAGATGCCGATATTGCCGCAAAACTTAATGAGAGTCAGAACGGAATCAGAACCGTGATTCAGTTTGCCGTACAGAAAGGATTACCGGTTGCAGGACTTATGAATTCTCTGGCTTATTTTGATGCTTACCGGTCTGAAAATCTTCCTACCAACCTAATTCAGGCGCAGCGTGACTATTTTGGAGCGCATACCTACGAACGTATTGATGCCCCTGGTGTCTTTCATACGGAATGGAATGATTAAGAACCTTTAAGCGACGCAAAAATGAGTACTGTAAAAAATATCAACCCAACTATTATCGTGATTTTTGGAGCTTCGGGTGACCTGGCAAAAAGAAAGCTCTTTCCTGCCTTTCAAAATTTGTTTCTGGATTGCCGAATGCCGGAAAAGTTTCAGATCATAGCACTTGGAAGGGCTGAAAAAAGTGATGCTGAATTTCGCGATTACGTCCTTGAAAATTTAAAAACGTTTTCAAGAAAATCAGATGTCACCAATGAAGCAACTAAGGACTTCATCTCCCGTATAACGTATTTAAGGCATGATATTGACAAAGAAGAATCTTATCATGAATTAAATTCAAAATTAACCAGTATTGATCAGACTTTCGGGATTCGTGCCAATCGACTTTTTTACCTGTCAATTGCACCTTCCTTCATCACTACTATTTCAGTTTATATTAAAAAAATAGGGCTTACGCCTAATGTCGGGCAAGACCGGATTATTATTGAAAAACCTTTTGGTTACGATAAGGCTTCAGCAATTGAACTCAATGAAATGCTTTCACAAACCTTTAAGGAAGAACAGATTTACCGCATCGATCATTATTTAGGCAAAGAAACCGTTCAGAATATACTGGCTTTCCGTTTTGGCAATTCGATGTTTGAGCCTTTATGGAACCGCAATTTCATTGATTTTGTCCAGATTACGGTGGCCGAAGAAGTGGGGGTTGAAGAACGCGGCGGATTTTATGAAGGAGTCGGCGCTTTGAAGGATATGATACAAAACCACCTCCTTCAGATTTTATGCATGACGGCTATGGAGGCACCGGCTTCACTGGGAGCGGATGATATCCGAAACCGTAAAGCAGACGTACTGCGCTCTATTCGCCGCATCAAACCGGAAGAAGTAGATCATTATACCGTACGAGGGCAATACGATGCCGGTTTTATAAAAGGCAACCCTGTAGCGGGATATCGTCAGGACAAAGGAATTGCACCGGACTCCAATACGGAAACTTATGTGGCCATGAAAATATACCTGGACAACTGGAGATGGCAGGGTGTTCCGTTTTATCTGCGTTCCGGAAAAAGAATGCAGGAAAAACAGTCTTCTATTATCATTCAGTTTAAACCGGTACCACACTCCTCCTTTTCGTATGGCAATGAAGGAATGACACCCAACCGACTTATTATCAATATTCAGCCGGCAATGGATATCAAGCTGCAATTTATGACCAAAAAACCGGGTCTGTCGCTTTCCTTGCGACCTGCAGAAATGGTATTTGATTATTTTCATTGTTCTACGATGTCACCGGAGGCTTATGAAACACTGCTTTCTGATGCTTTGGTGGGAGATCCTACCCTGTTTATGCGTTGGGATCAGGTAGAACAGGCCTGGGATGCCATTGATACGATTCAGGAATTCTGGAAAAATAATGCCCCCGCCAATTTTCCGAATTACAAAGCCGGAAGCTGGGGACCTGAAGCCGCAGATGAATTATTGGCAAGACAAGGACATGCGTGGGTTCCTAATACACCAACTGAAAACGAAAAAGTTTAAAATGATACAGATATTTGATACTATAGAAGCTATTAATAGTACAGCAGCAGACATTTTTGTAACAGCCGCCCAAAAAGCCATAACGGAGAAAGGACAATTTTCAGCTGTACTTACCGGAGGTTCATCGCCTGCGGGTATTTACCGCCTATTGGCTTCAACTGAATATAAAACCAAAATTGACTGGAGTAAAGTTTATATTTTTTGGGGTGATGAACGCTGGGTTCCGCTTGACGATAACCTGAGTAATGCAAAAATGTCTTTCGAAGCGCTTCTAAGCCATGTTTCGATTCCTGAAAAAAATATTTTTACCATGTATGAAGATGGTATTTCAGCTGAAGATTATGCAGTGAAATACGAACAATCCGTGAGAAATATTTTGGGACCGGACGGAAAATTTGACCTTATTTTACTGGGAATGGGAGATGATGGCCATACGGCCTCCCTTTTTCCGGGAGAAGCCGTTTTAAACGAAAAAGAAAAATGGGTAGCCGCCTATCGTCTTGAATCCCAGAACATGCACCGTATCACTTTGACTGCTCCTTTGATTAACAAAGCAGAGAAGATTGTCGTAGTCGCTTTTGGTGAAAAGAAAGCACCTGCCCTGAAGGAAGTATTGCACGGAGATTACAATCCCGCTACTTATCCGATGCAGTTGATAAAACCTGTTTCAGGAGAATTGCTGTTTCTTGTAGATAAAAGCGCTGCAGGTAAAGCGTAACAAACTTGTTCTGATCTCAAAATCAGAAAAGTTTACCTTATAAAAAACGAGTTAAATATCCCGATCAGGCTTATTTAACTCGTTTTTGATTTTACGTTGATTTTTTTATTTGATTAAGTTTAGAATTTCTTTGAAGACTTCACTTTTCGAACTTTTAACAAGCTCATAAAGACACATTTCAACAGTCGTTATATCAGCGCCTTTATGCTGTAATTTTTTCAAGGCCAGATCAATATTTTCTTTTGCACGCGAAGAAACGCAATCGGTTACAATTTCAACTTCAAAATTATGCGATAACAATCCTAAGACCGTCTGGTAGACACAAATATGGGCTTCAATTCCGCAAACAAGCCATTGCGTTCTGCCTGAATCGATGATTGCCTTTTTAAAGCTTTCATTCTCCATCGCATTGAAAGAATACTTCTCGAAGGGCTGTTGATTTTTTAACAGTCCTGCTAATTCGGGGATTGTAGCTCCAAGTCCCTGCGGATTTTGTTCGATCCAGATTATGGGCAATTCCAGTATTTGACCCCCACGAATAATTTTCTCAAGATTGGAAATTAATTTGTCGCTTTCATTTACGATACGCGCCAATTTGCCCTGAACATCAATTAGAATCAATCCTGTGTTTTCCTGTACCAGCATAGGTATTTATTTTTTATTAAAGCTGCAAATCCGGAGTATAGAAATATTTTCAACTCCATTTCACTTTATAATACGTCCCGTAAAGTTACTAATTCAGCTGTAGGATTTGCCGTAATCTGATTAATAATTTTAAACCGGTTACAGTGTTAAATCCAATATATTCAGATTATTTTTCGCCAATGTTTGAAGTTTTTTCTTCCCAAAAAATTATCTTAGCAATACTAAATTTATGGTTTGTCAGCTGAAATTGAGAACCCCCTAAATCTTAAAAAATGCCACATAAAAAATCAGACAAACAAAAAGAAGCAGAAAATGAACTGGTGCTGTCTTATCTGACCATGAGAAATTTAATTGGTTTTTCGGGAATACTGCTTCCTCTTATTTTAGTTTTGACAACCAAAACGGCAAGCGGCGAAAAACTCATCGAACCTTCCATCAGCGATTATTATTACACCAGCAATGGAGATGTACTGGTTGTATTGTTGAGTGTACTGGGCGTATTTCTATTTACGTATAATGGATACAATAGTATAGAAAAAGGATTAACGACCCTTGCTGCCCTTTGCGGTATTGGTATTGCCTTTAGTCCAACAGCGACCACCAGCGCCCGCTCTACTACTATACATGTTGCCAATGAAGCTGTTCCGATTGTTTTTGGAATTGAAAGGCATTTTATCTTCGCCGCTTTATTTTTTATTGCTCTGGCGATCATATCATTAGTCTATTTTCCAAAGTTAAAAGACGACCAACAGGTGGTTACCCCTCAAAAAAAGAAACGAAATTTGATCTACATTATTTGCGGCTGGGTTATTATTGCCTGCATTGTACTGCTTGGCGTGTATTTTTTTTTAAAGCCCTCATTTTTAAAAAATGTTCCGGTGGTATTTATTCTCGAAGCTGTAGCCATAGAAGCTTTCGGATTATCCTGGATTACCAAGGGACAAACTTTATGGCCGGACTGTGAACATTATTTAGAAAAAGGGTATCACGATCTGAAAGACGCTCTGAAATAAACCTAAAAAAACATCTGACCTACGTATTGTATGCCAGATGTTATCACAAATCAACCTTCAATTAAAAATTTTATTTCACTACATACGAAACCGCATCTGCTTCACAAAGTCGGAAATAGCCGAAAGCAAAATTATTGGCATCAGTGGTATTGACAATATTACCTCTGACATTTCCGGGAGGAATAGAGAAAGGGTTTCCGCCATACCCTTCTAAAAGTAAATTCATATAATTATAAAAGTTTTTAGAAATGCCGCGATGCATAATCTCAACGGTGTTTCCGGGCTTCATATCTTCATCTGAGAATCTTGTGCTTATTTCATTTCCATTAAATAAATCATCATCGCTTAGTTCATACTCCGGGTAAAGGAGGAATGCACTTTTATAATCCGTAAGATAAAAATTGACCTGATCAGCAGGATCTTTATAATAAAAAGTCAGTTCAATTACATCTTCTCCTCCAAAATCCGGAACCATCTTTTGCTCTACTTTATCAATTGGCGTCACCGAAGTCAGTTTTTCGACGGCTTTAAAACTCTGTCCTTCTGCGGTTACAAAAAGGGTATAATCTGTATTGAGAACCGGAACAAAATTAGTACAGACATAAGAACCGGGTTCGGTTTCGTTAAAAGTAAAAACAGTACCAGCGCTATTTTCAACTCTTACCTGTGCTCCGGAAACTTTTGGCGTAGTAGTATTATAGTACGGAGCCGTTTTACTGATTTTAATGACCTGCTCACTACCCGTTGTTCCTTTTTTCCAGATGATCTCGGCATCTATTACTATTTTGGGTGCACCACTTTCTAAATCAAGTGTTACTACATCTTCACAAGATGAAAAAAACAGCATAAAAAGAAGGCTGAATAAAGTAAGTGCTTTACTTTTAAAAGTATCGTTTTGAATCCTTTGCATGTTCATTAAAATTTAAAATTATAGGAAATACCAGGTACTATCCCAAAAATTGACAGTCTTCTGGTCTCATTGGCTCCTGTATCTTCATTTGTAGCAAATGTCATGGAAGCGGCATTTTTTCTGTTGTATACATTATAGATGCTAAACACCCAATAGCTCTGCCATCCTTTCTTTTTATCGGGTTTAGGCGTGTAAGTTGCTGCAAGGTCTAAGTGATGAAAGAGCGGCAGTCTGTTTTCATTTCTAAGGGAATAATTCGGAATATTGATCCCTCCAAATTCATAATACTCATTGGCGTAAGTTACCGGCTGACCGGACTGCAGGGAAAAGTTAGCATTAAAAGACCATTTTGGATTATATTCATAACTTCCTACAATGCTCAGATTATGCAGCTTATCATATCCTGACAAATACCAGTCACCATTTGCTATTCCGGGTTCTTCTGCTGTTCTTCCGGGCGTTTTTTGTTCTGCCCTCGATAAGGTGTAGGAAACCCATCCTGTAAAATTTCCGGTGTTTTTTCTAAACAATAATTCCATACCGTACGATCTGGCTTTACCATTTAAAATCACCTGTTCTATATCATTGTTTGCCAGTATATCTGCCCCGTCAATATAGTCGATACGGTTTTGGATTTTCTTATAAAATAATTCTCCTTCAAAAGAATAATCACCATCCTTAAAATTTCTAAAATATCCCGCAGCATACTGATCCAGCAGCTGTGGTTTTGTAAAAGGGCCGCTTGGCGTCCAGATTGTCGTTGGCAGCGGAGACTGGGTATTCGACAACATATGAATGTACTGCGCCATTCTGTTATAACTGGCCTTTACCGAATTATCATCATTAAAAGCGTACGATAATGCCACTCTTGGTTCCAGGTTATTAAATTTGCTGATTGTTTTTCCCTTTCCATAAGCTACACTTCCGGTTGGAGTTCCTTCCTGGTAAATATGGTATAACGGGTTATAGACTACGGCATTTCCGTTTTCGTACGTATTAATATTTTCATCCCCTAAACGATAAAACATACTGTAACGAAGTCCGTAGCGAAGATTCAGTTTCTTCGTAATCTGATGCTCGAAATCCAGATAGGCAGAAGATTCTAAGGCATATTTTTTATCGAGCTGCTTGTAATTAAACTGCGAATCAGAACTTGTAGGCTGTACGGTACCGGGATTAAAATTATAATACTGACCATCAATTCCGTAGTTTAGTTTTAACTTTTCTGAAACCGAATAATTCCAGGCGTACTTAAGTCCGTAACTTGTAATTTTGTTGTTCCACTCAAAGTTTTCGGTCTGTATACCAAGATTAAATTTATAATCACTGTAGAAAACGGACAAATTGGTGTTGACCTGATCCGAAAATTTATGTTTCCAGCTTACGATTCCCATTGTGTTTCCGTACGTGCTGGAAAAACGATCGTTGATATCGAAAACATCGTTTCCGAAATACCCCGAAATAGCAATGGTGTTATTGGCACCTAAACGGTAATTCAGTTTCGCATTCAAATCATAAAACATAGCAGAATTTTTATTATCTGCCAGCTTTAAAAATAGATGGGCATAAGAAGCACGTCCTGCAATAATAAAAGATCCTTTCTCTTTCTGGATTGGTCCCTGTACCAATAATCGACTAGAAATCAAACCAATACCTCCGTTTACTTTGTAGTTTTCAAAATCCCCGGTTTGCTGGGTTACATCCAGAACAGAAGAAACACGTCCTCCAAATTTAGAAGGAATACCGCCTTTATACAAATCCAAACCATGTACAACATCTGCATTAAAAATCGAGAAAAATCCAAACATATGAGAGTCGCCATATACCGGAGCACCATCTAAAAGAATCAGATTCTGATCGGCTGCTCCTCCACGAACATTAAAACCGGAAGAGGCTTCTCCTGCATTGGTAACACCCGGCAATGTTAATAGTGACTTTAAAGGATCCGGCTCCCCCATAGCTACCGGAATCCTTTTGATTTCCTCCATAGAAAGTTTGTTGACACTCATCTGGGTATTTCTGATATCAACAGCCTTACTATTGGTGATAATTACCTGTTCCAGTTCCTGACTGTCTGAATCCATGTAAAAATTGATCCTGGCATCGTCAGCAACCGTAATTTGTTTTTCCTTATTTTTCAAACCCAGATAACTAATCTGAACCGTATAATTCCCTTTATCCACTTCTACTGAGAACTTACCATCCGCATCGGTTGTTGCCCCGACAGAAAGTTCCTTGATAAAAACATTAGCACCAATAACGGGCTGCTTACTGTCATCAAAAACCTGACCGGTCACCTTATTTTTTTTTTTAGCGGCTTTTGTTACTTTTTGTTTGACAAAAATATTATTACCTACAATTGAAAATTGAACAGACGAAATTTTGTTCAGCTCTCCGATCAGTTTCTCTACTTCGATTTGCTTAAAGGTCTTGTTTTCTTTAAAATATTTTTGGCTTGCATCGATCTGATCGGTAAAGGCAAATTTAAAGTCGGACTGATTCTCAATTTGCCTGAATACTTCTTTTAAGGTCACCGTTTGATCTACAGTTACGGTTACCTTTTGGGAAAACATACTAAAACTGAGTAAAAAAAAGCATGCTGAAATTATATGCTTCATGAAATTTTGTATTTTTGAATATTATTAAATGGGAAAGCGCTATGCTTTCCTGACTATGAGGAGGATGTGTAGTTTCGCGGCTAGTGCATCCTTTTCTTTTCTACTGAAAAGTAATCTGTTTTAATGCTTCATTTACTTCAAAGTTTAGGTTATACATTTCTGATATTAATTGAACAATTGTTTTCAGGTCTTCTTTTTTGTTGATTCGCAATGTGATTCGCTTGTCATGATAAGTCTCGGGAAGGATTAGTTGATAGCCGTAATTGCTTTCTACATAAGCTGTAACAGCATTGAGTTTTTCGTTGTCAAAATCCATAAATCTTTCGAAATCAGCCACTGTAACTGCACCCTCTCCATACGTGAATTTTTCACCCGGTTTCAGTATCCAGTTTTTCTCCTGCCCTTTTACATTCATCTGAACGCTGCCTTCATACAATTCCACTACTACTCCTTTTTGATTGTATTCTTTTACGATGAAAGAAGTTCCCAGAACTGTTGTAGTCGTCTCTTTGCAAAAAACCTGAAAGGGATGTTTCTTGTCTTTTTTTACTTTAAAATAAGCTTCCCCTTCTAATGCAATCTTTCTGTTGACAGAGAAATCAGCTGTATATTCAATTTTGGAAGCCGGACTTAATTCGACCCTGGAACTATCGGGCAAGAATATCGTTTTTACTTTCGAAGTCGTATTTTCGATCACATTTCCTGCGATTAAACTCTCTGTTTTCAGCGGCTCCTTTGTCAGATAGAGTCCGGTACCGGCCAGCATTACAATTACAGCAGCTGCAGCCGCATACCTGCGCCATACAACGTTTTTCTTCTTGGAAGAAAAGGCCCGGGAACGAAATTCTTCCCAGGAATCTTCTTTTGTATGATCAGAATGTATCATGGGTTTTTCCTCCCATAATTTTTTTAATTCCTCATCCAGTTTATTCTCGTCCATATTTTTGGGGCGTTATAGTTTTTGACATTGAAATCCTTGCTTATTAAAAACACCACAGACCATTTCCTTGATCTCTCTGTTGGTCTCAATTTTAAGAATATGATAACCTTCTGTATCAAAATTCATGATACAATCAGAAATAACAAATTGCAGGAGCTTTACAAGATAACTTGCCTCTTCTTTTGTTTTGACATCCGTTTTGTAAACCTCTATATCCATTTCTATGGTTTGTTTTTATAGATAACAAACGAGAATGGAAAAGTTCCTAATGGTTTTCGATTTTTTTTCGAATAAATTTACTGGCAAGATAAATATGATTGGCAATGGTCTTCTCAGAAAGATCCGTAATTGCTGCAATCTCCTTATAGCTAAGGTTTTCCAGTTTGTGTAAGGTAAATATTTTTTGCTGCTGCTCGGGAAGCAGATTGATGAAACTGTATAATTTTTCTTTTCTTTCTTCAAAGTCACCTGTATCAGTTTCTTCGTCTGCCATTTCAGCCTTTGAAGGATCAAGCTGAATGATTTTATTTTCCCTGTTAACGTGATTGATGATAATATTCCGGCAGATGGTAAACAATTGTTTATCCAATAAAACGTCTTCATGAAGTAATTCCCTTTTGTCGTAGAGTCTTAAAAAGGTTTCCTGAACAAAATCCTGTGGGGTAAGAACCGAAAAATCAAAGCGTCTGGCAATGTGGATCAGTTTATCATAGTAATTGAGATAGACCTCTTTGAAGGCTTCTTCATTACCTTTTTTTAAACGTAAGATAAACTTTCTATTGTCCATAACTTAAATACGATGACTACTCTAAAACTTAATGTATTCAATATTATTGTATTTTAAAATTCAAAACTGCGAAATTTAAAACAAGGAATTTTTTGAATCACTATGTCCACTTCAATATTGTATTAAAGTGCAAAGAACAGTAATTTAATTCTATATTTTAAGTATGCTGCGATAAAATTATAGCAATTACAGCTATTGAAACACTTTTGATTAGTAGCAAAATTTAAAAATATGTTACAGACTAAAAAGAAAGAATTGGCAAAAAATAAGGAAATAATTTCTTAAACTGTTTTGACACAAGTGTATTACAAATACAAGAAACCTATTTTTATTTATTTTGTCCACAATACCGCATTCGCGTGGGCTTCCAGCCTGATTGTTTCACCTAAAGCCTTAACTTGTACACCATGTGCACCTGCCGGCAAATTAGCAGGTTTTTCGATCCTCCATAAATGCGTGCTGATGGTTTCCGGTTTTGGAAATTTGGATATTTTCATACTGTCATATCTTCCCTGACTTTGCAGGTAATACTGCTTTTGAACGCTGGGAGCAATCCCTTCGTATTTTGTCATTTCGATCCAGTTTCCTTTATCAAAACGGATATACACTTTTGTAAATTCATCTGCTGCAAATACATTGGCGTAAATAAAATTATCGTTCAGGATGTTGAGTGTCGTATCCCATTCGTTTGTTTTTGGGACTGTGATATCTATTTGTTTCGTGACGGGAGCTCCGGAAACTTTATAATCGTAAGTATAACCATCGGTATTAATTCCGACAGTCCAATACCCTTTTGGAGTGCCGTCGTACATTAAGGCAAAAGGAATCTGATCGAGATCATGCGGTCCTTCCCACCACGAACCGCAAACCGCTCCTGCCACCAATTCATGAATGGGCTGTCCCGTTTCCCTTGCAAAATACTTATGGTATTGGGTATGGGTATGTCCGGCGCTGATTAACACATTTTCAAAAGGTGCTAAGGATTGGATCACCCAGTCTTTGTCTTCCATTTCCTCGAGCGGAATGTGCATGAATAAATGGATCGATTTAAAATTATCTTTTCTGGCCGCAATCAGATTGGTGATGAATTCCTTTTGCGTTTCATCAAGGCGGCCTGTATATCCTTTTTCATTGACGGGATAAATATTATTCAGTACCAAAAACAATTGATTTCCGTACTCAAAGGCATAATAGGAGGGGCCAAAAACGCTTTCGAAACCCTTATCCCTATCCTGAAAAGCAGTTTCTTTAAAATTCAGATCATGATTTCCAATCGTATAAAAAACGGGAGCTCCGATAAGTCCCAAAGTTTCCGACAATGGTTTAAAAATATTCAGATTATCAAAAGAAAGATCACCGAGAGGCACTATAAAATCAATTTCTTTATCCATTAATTCTTCCGTTACCAATTTCCCGACATGATGAATGTCGTCCATAACATCGACCTGAGTGTCTCCTAACAAAACAACTTTTAAATCTTTCTTTTCTGCATTAGGATGCAGCGGAAAATTATAATTTTTCAGCTCTTTTATTTTATCAAAGGGAACATAAAACTGTACGCTGTTTTGTTTGTTTTGCTTTGAAATATAGTTTTCAGGTTTGATGACAAAAACGGAATTTCCTTCTATTTTTGAAAGCGTGTATTTCCCTTTTAAATTTGTTTTTACTACATCTTTTCCATTAGATACCAGAACATTAGACAACACCACCTCATCTTTATCAGGAATATCATTTTTGTTGGTATCGACAAAAACCACTCCTGATATTTTGTTGTTTTGTCCAAAAATAAACGTACCCCATAAGGATACCACTAAAGTTAAAATTATTTTATTCATGGTTGCTTTTTAAAGGAAATTACAAATCACTAAAAAACCGCAGTTTTATAATTTTCATTGTAAAACTGCAGTTCCTGTCTTTTTTTGAAAGCTGTTATTTTGTTGCTAACAATTGCATTATTTTGCTGTAAATCTCGTTGTTCTGATACACACCCATAAAATTCTGGGCTCCCGGGCCGTAAGCAAAAACAGGTACCGTTACCGATGTGTGGTCGTTGGTACTGAAACTTCCGTGTACATATCCTTTTTCGGTACTGCCGTCTATTAAGGAAAGTCCGCCGGTTTCGTGGTCGGCCGTTACAATCAATAACGTTTCCGGGTTTTTGTCTACAAACTCCATGGCCTGTCCTACCAAACGGTCAAAATCGAGTAATTCACGCACAACATATTCTACATTATTGCTATGACCGCCGTAATCAATCTGGGCTCCTTCGGCCATTATAAAAAACGGATTTGATGTTTTGGAAAAGGTAGCTGTAGCTTTTGATAATGATTTCGCTAAAAAATCTCCCCTTCCGTCTTTTCTGGAAACTACCGAAGCATTGTCCAATACCACAAAACGGGCATTACTTATTGTATCTAAAGTGCTGAAGTGATCCGAAAAAGTATAACCTTTTTGCTGTAAGGCTTCCACCAGATTTTTACCATCTTTTCGGGATTTGAATTGATTACTTCCTCCACCGATTAAAATATCAGAAGGATTCGATAAAAAATCTTCAGCAATCGCTTCATTATAGCTTCTGTCGGACTGATGTGCATAAAAAGCGGCCGGTGTAGCGTCTGTAATATCACCACACGAAATAATAGCAGTTTTATACTTTTTCTTAGCCAGTAATTGGGTTATGGATTCCAATGGTTTTCCTTTTTCATCAACACCGATAAACCGGTTATTGGTTTTGTGCCCGGAAGCCATAGCCGTTGCTCCAGCTGCCGAATCTGTGATGTAACTATCCGAAGCTTTGGTAATCGAAAATCCTTCTGTCGGAATATTGAACATGTTTAATCTTCCTTTATTAGCCGTATAACCCGCATAAATCTGCGTGAGTCCCATACCGTCACCAATAAGAAGAATCACATTCTTTGGACGTTTATTTTTGGGAAATACCGCGCCGTTTTTAGGTACATAGGTTTCATAAAACTCCGTATTCTGATAAAAAGTGGATTTAATGTTTTTGATAAATTGCGTTAATGCCGAAGTATTATCCGTAGCAATATAATCCACATGCAGGTTCATTAAAGTCATCCAGGTATTGACATTATCCTGCGTAGACCAGAATCGGATTTTTTTATTTTCATCGTGCACTTTTTTAATTATGGCTTGTATTTTTTCTGAGTCTGGCTGGGTCAATACTCCTTTCCCGTTCCAAACCGTCAGTTCTTTCAGATCTTCACTGATCATTTCTACTCTTGACAATTCCTCTGCCGTATAGGTTTCGTTAAGTCTTCCGTCAAAAGATATAAACGCCGGATAGTCCTTCCATTTTGCCGGAGATGGCCTGTTGCCGGAAATAATAACTTTAAAGTTTTTGTTTGAAATGAGTTCAGGATATGTGTTCAACTGCTCAGCAATTACTTTTAAAGTAGCCTCTGCATCCGACTTGATATCAATCATTAAAATTAAAGGTTTGTCGCTTTTGTAAGCTTTGCCGCCCAGCGCTTTAAATTTGACTAAAAGGGGGTTCAGATAAAGATTTCGAAGCGAATTAGCAGGGTTAATTTCCTGCGAAGTATGGGCAACAGCCAAGTCGTTTTTCACCAGGAAAACATCGGCTTCGATCACACCGGTTTCATTGGCATAGGCTTCATAGAAAGGAAGCGGACTTGCATAATCATTATGCGAATGAATATTAACAGAACTGTATTCCTGTGCCTGAACGAAAAGGCAAAAATGGAGGCCAAAAAGGGCAATTATTTTTTTCATCTGTACTATGATTTATTCTTTCGAAAAGTTGTAGGTAAACTTTAACAAAATGAATATAAGTTATTGATATTATTAAAAATACATTTCAATTCTTACAATAAAAATGTATTGCATTGCGTATTTTTCAAAAATACAAACCAGTCCTTTACTAAAGACTGGTTTATGTTTATTTATAAGTCCTTTGTTCTTTCTTTACAACTGCAGACTTCTCAAAAGCCTGCAGCGAAAAAAAAAAAACAAACTAACTTAAAAACTATTATTTCCACCCTTCATTCTGAAATAAAGCTCCTTTGCTTACGGCAATCTCATCCGGTGGTATTGGCCATACATGGTGAATGGCAGGATTGAAATTACGGGCAGGATAGATCACTGTTCCGTCATAATGGTGCAATGGTTTTGCGTAAGTCGCCTGAGCATCGCCCCAGCGAACTAAATCGTAATGACGGTCTGTCCATTCTCCGGCTAACTCGCAACGTCTTTCTCTCTTCAGATCAGTCATTGTGGCTCCGGAAATACTGGCCAGACCCGCGCGATTGCGAATCATGTTTATTTCTGTATCTGCATTCTGTCCTTTCATTAATTTAGATTCCGCCAGCATCAGGATCACATCGGCATAACGTAAAAGCGGTACATTCAACGCTGTAGAAGGTTTGTCTCCGTTGGCATTTACATAACGAATGTCAATTCCTCCCGAAGTCGTTTTGGCGTAACCGAACGGCTCCATATATTTTTTAAACTGATACCCTGTTCTGTTACTTGAACTCACTACATATTTGCCTATGTTAAAAGTGGCTAATTCACCAAAATACATAAACTGATCTCCTTTTTGTAAAATAGTCGCACTACGTCTTTTATCAGCAGGATCGTAAGCGTCAAATAATTCTTTGGTCGGGTAGAAATTTCCCCAGCCGTTGTAAACTCCCCAGCCTTTGTCTTCCAGGCAAACTCCCGGAAAAATAGAACCCAATGAGGTATTCTCAGCACTTGAAGTTACCGACCAGATGTATTCTGATGACCAGTTATTCTTTATTTTAAATACATCTTCAAAATTAGGAAGCAAGGAGTGTTTACCACTGTTCACGATCATATTGGCATATTTGATCGCGTTGTCCCAGTCTTTTGCATACAAATACGTACGGACCAAATACGCCCATGCCGCAGTTTTATGTGCACGTCCGTAATTGTCTGTTGTAAGTTCATTAAAATAAGGCAGCAAATTGGCAGCTTTTTGTAAATCGGCAGCGATGTAGGCATAATTTTCGGCTACATTTTTGGTACGCGGTACATATACATTGGTCGGGTCATTTCGATCCTGAATCGGAATTCCGGCGCGATTATCGCCATAGTGATAGGCTAATTCCAAATGCATTACAGCATGGTTGAAATATGCTTCGCCCAACATCATGTTTCTCGTTTTTTCGTCTAACGGAATGTTTGGAATATTACGAAGCACATCGTTACAGCGTTTCATGACTTCATAATGAAGCCTCCAGATATCCTTTGTATCGGATTCTGATCCGTCTACGATGAAGTTTTTGATACGTTCTGCATTTTGTCTTGTCTTGGTTCCGATATCATCACTGGCATTATTCAGCCAGAAAAAACCGCGTCCATACATATTATCATCCGAATACAACGCATAAACAGCATTTACTCCTGCTTTTGCATCTGCTGGTGTTTTCCAGAAATTTCCACTCGAAGGAGCTCCCTGCGGTACCAAATCAAGTTCGCTTTCGCAAGCTGTCGTTCCTAACAGCATGGTAAAACTCAATAATAAAATACTTATTTTTTTCATTTTGTTTGTTTTAATATTTTTTAAAAAGTTGCGTTTATACCGGTCATGTAAATTCTTGAAAGCGGATATTTACCTAAATCCAGGCCGAAATTATTCAGTCCTACTTCAGGATCCATTCCCGAGTATTTGGTAATTGTGAAAAGGTTTTGGGCAGAAATAAAGAATCTCAGATTTGCTTTTCCGTTCAACCAGCTGTCCTTAATGGTATAACCAATAGCCACATTTTTCAATCTCAGGTAATCCGCCTTTTCAATATAGAAATCAGAGATTCTTCCGAAGTTATTGTTGTTATCTGTTGCTGAAAGTACCGGTATCTTAGTGTCGGTGTTCTGCGGTGACCAGGCATCTTTCGATTCTGCCAGCAAATTGTACCCCGGGAAAGAACCATTCAGACCGGTATATTTTACAGCATTAAAAACACTGTTACCGGCTGCACCGCTTAAAAAGATATTCATATCAAAACCTTTGTACCTGAAATTGGTATTTAAACTGAATGTCGTTTTTGGAAAAGGATTTCCTAATACGACCCTGTCATTGTTATTAATCACGCCGTCTCCGTTTACGTCTTTAAACTTCATGTCTCCGGCAACGGCATTAGGCTGATACACGACACCTGTACTGTTTACATACGCTTTTGCTTCTGCATTACTTTGAAACAATCCGTCTGTTGCATATCCGTAAAAGGCTCCAACCGGGCTTCCAACCTGATAGATATTCGCTAAAGGCAAACTACGAACCCTGCTAAGATTAAGCGGCTCCAGAGAAGTTAAATCATCTTTGATCGAAACAATTTTGTTACTTAAAAAGGCTGCATTTGCGGTAACATCAAATTTAAACTGTCCACGTGTTTTCTGATACGTAAGACTTGCTTCAAGACCTTTATTTTCTACATCACCGGAATTTACGATTCGTCCTAATGGTGTTCCTGCAACTCCGGGTAACTGATCACGAACCAACATATCTTTGTTCGTTTTTTTATAAACATCGACAGATCCCGTAAGTGTATTATTGAAAAGGCTAAAATCTAAACCTAAGTTGGTTTGTTCCGAACTTTCCCATTTTAAGGCAGGATTTGACAATTCACTTTCTGAATACCCATAATTAATCACCGGAGTCGATCCGATTAAAGCGGATGTCTGATTTAACGGCACACTAAACTGGTACGGCCCAAGGTTTCCTAAATTTCCAATTTCTCCCCAGCTCGCACGCAGTTTTAAATTGTTTACTGTTGAAGCGATGTTTTTCATAAATCCTTCCTCAGAAATCAGCCATCCTGCAGAAACAGAAGGATATACTCTCCAACGGTTTGCCGAAGTCAATTTTGAAGTACCGTCACGACGAACAATTCCGGAGAACAAATACTTTTGATTAAAATCGTAATTCAACCTTCCCACGTAAGAAGAAATAATCTCTTCTGACATTCCTGCTCCTAACTGCTGAATTAATTTCGCATTTAGCAAATAACGTTGTGAAGGATCTTCATTATCAAAGCCTGTACCCGATACACTGTAAAAATCTCTTTTGGTATCCTGATACGTATATCCTGCCAAAGCTTTAAAATTATGTTTCCCGAATGATTTATCGTAAGAAAGCGTCTGCTCCCCTAATAAATCGGTTGTGGTAGAAGTCGTTTGTGTCAATCTGTTAAAGTCAAATACTTTACCCGGCTCTGTAATTTTCACCGTAAAATCTTTGTAATCATTCTGGATTCTGGTATAGCCCCAGTTGGATTTGATTTTTAAGCCTTTGATAATTTCCCATTCCGCATAAGGATTAATCAGTATCGTAGAAATTGGATTGCTGTTATCCAGTCTTTTCAGATACGCCACCGGATTGATTACGTCACCATAAGAACCTATATATTTCTCCGGAACGCCTCCAAAAAGTCCGGAACCGTCTTCTCTGTAAACCGTTGCATTTGGCGGATATAAAATAGCACCTAAAATTGCCCCTGTGTAAGCACTGGAAGTATTGGCGCTCTGACCATTCGTTAAGGAATACGTCAGATTTTCACCTATTGTAAAGTTGGGTGCCAGTTTAAAAGAAGAATTGGCTCTGGCAGTATAACGGCTTGCATCTGTATTTAACAGGATTCCTTCGTTTTTACGGTAACTTCCCGACAGAAAGAAATTCGATTTTTCGGTTTTTCCGTTTACCGAAATAGACAAATCCTGAATCTCACCCGTCTGGAAAATTTCATCCATCCAGTCGGTTTTAGTGATTCTGGCTGTAGGTTCAAATGCCGGATCAAAAGCAGGTATTCTTGGTAATCCTGCGTTATCCCTTGCCGTATTCATTGCATCTGCATATTCTGCGGCATTGAGCACTTTTAATTTTTTGGCTACACTCTGAAAACCTCCCTGATAATTCACATTTACGTTTAGACGCTCCGAAGTACCTTTTTTAGAAGTAATTAAAATTACCCCACCTGAAGCTCTTGCTCCGTAAATGGCTGCCGAAGCCGCATCTTTCAAAACACTGATCGAAGCAATATCATTTGGATTAATCGTATTCAGTGAACCACTGTAAATAATTCCGTCCAGAACAATTAAAGGCGTTTCTGCATTTAGCGAACCAATACCACGAATGTTGATGGTAGGTTCTCCTGTAGGATCACCTCCATTATTGATAACGGTAACACCCGCGACTGTGCCCTGAAGCAAATCGGCAGCAGAATTATACGTTCTGCTGGAGGTTTCTTTCATTGACACAGATCCTACAGCGCCTAAAACTTCATTCTTTTTGACACTTCCGTATCCCATTACCACCACTTCCTGTAATTGTTTTACATCTGCAGCTAATTTGATATTCAGGTTCTTCTGTGTCTCCGTAACTTTGATTTCCTGAGTAACATAACCCACATAAGAGAAAACCAATACAGCTTCAGAAGAATTGATTTCCATCGTAAACGTTCCGTCAAAATCTGTCGTTGCCGTTGCACTTGAAACTTTATCTTTAATACCCACTCCCGGCAACGGCATTCCGTCATCACCGCCAAAAACAGTTCCTGAGATTGTAATTTTGTTTTGTCCGGCATCCGTTATTTTCTGATTTCTCTTAATTACGATGTTGTTGCTTATAATTTCATACTTCAGAAAAAAACTGCTGCAGATCTTATCCAGAGCGTATTCCAGCGTTACATCATTCAGTTTTAAACTTGCTTTTTGATTGGTATTGATCTGATTGGCTTCGTACATAAAATGCACATCAACCTGATTTTCAATTTTTTGAAGAATATTTTTTATATTTTCATTTTCTACTTTTAAGGTTATTCTTTTATCCATATCCACATTTCCGGCTTTTGCCGTTAATCCGATAAAAAATAAAGCAATGAACAGGATCAATTGGGGCATAAAGCCTTTTTTAATACTTTGACAATTTGCGACATACCGCATTTGTTTTTCATTCATAATGGTGTTGTTTTGATTGTTTTTTTTCTTGTTTTTGTTTCTTGTTATATATGGGTTCTGCGTTTATTGAATTCTGTAAACTCCCGATTCAATTTTATAATTGGCATTGATGATATTACACACCAATCCGATTACCTGATCCGCCGGAAGTTCTTTGAAGTAGGCACTTATCCTGAGATTATTCAGGTTCTTATTTTCAACAGAAATGGCAATATTATAATTGCGGTTGATCGTCGCGATTACTTCCGGTAAAGGAGTATCTTCAAAAACGATAATATTTTTTCTCCAAAGTGAGATGGAGTTCATCGGAATATTACTGAAAGCATGCAGGCTGCTGTTTTTCGATTTAAAAACGGCTTTTTGACCCGGCGTTACATAGACATTCTCATCCGTTACCGTTGATTTCACATTTACTCTTCCGGTCAGAACAGAAACTTCCTGAGTGGCCTGGCCCGGATACGCCTGTACATTAAAACTGGTCCCCAGTACTTTTGTATCCATTTTATCTGTATGAATGATAAAAGGGTGTTTT
>NZ_CP068294.1:0-2275026 GCF_013112255.2 Flavobacterium sp. CLA17 | reverse complement strand
TTCCTGCTTATTGTAAGGGTCGCGTAAAAATATAGGAAAAAAATTAATAAAAAAAAATAATAAAAACGGACTGAACTCATTTAGAATCAATTAACTTTAAACTAAATTATTCTAAAGTCCAATTTGACTACAAAAACAGGTATTTCTACGTGCTCCTAAAAGTGGTCAATAAGGTAGATTTGTTACATAAACTAAACAAAACTATTATTAATTAATTTAATCAATTTTTATTATGGAAGAATTCATAGGAGTTGTAAAACTTTTTGCAGGAAATTTTGCACCAAGAGGCTGGGCGCTTTGTAACGGACAAATAATGTCTATTGCTCAGAATAGTGCTTTATTTTCAATTTTAGGTACTACGTACGGAGGAAATGGACAAACTACATTTGCATTACCGAATTTACAGGGATCAGTAGCTATTGGTTCAGGAAATGGTGGTGGGTCAAATTATGTTTTGGGTGAGGTTGCAGGTACTCCAAATGTGAGTATTTTAACTAGTAATTTACCAGCTCACGTTCATGGTGGTGCCGGTACTATAGCTGTAAGCAGTGCGAATTCAACAGATTCAACACCTATAGCAGGAGCTTCTATAGCCATTCCGGGATCGATAGTAGCAAGAGCATTTGCCCCTACATTAGGTTTTGCTACGGCAACTCCGAATGTTAACCTGGCAACTAATATTGTTACTGGTGCCACTGGTAATAATATTCCTATCTCTGTAATGCAGCCTTATTTGGCTTTAACTTATATTATTTGTCTTGAAGGTATTTTTCCAACCAGAAACTAAACCTCACGCTCTTTCTTTTAAGTTATATGACCATTGTGGAATTTCACTATAATCATAGACTAACTGAATTTCAGAGTAAGCACTAAGACCATACATTGATACAACACAAAAGGGATTTGTGATATAGGATTCGGCAGTTTTTAACTCCATATCATCAAATATCTTAATCTCTGTAAAAATGCATACGTCAGGGTGGTTACTAAAACTGTCCGGCAGTTTATAAAAGCGGCTTTCAAATTTTGAGCTGCTTTCTTTTCTGTCAAAATGTTCTTTGTTTATTGTAAATAATCTATCAACAAATACATTATTAGCATAGGGCTGCATTTCGTTGCGGCCCTTTACTTCTAGAGTATTTTTAAGATACGGCTCATAAGCAAAAAAGGTATAGACGAGATCAATTCTTATTTCTTCGGGAATCAGGATGGCATCAGAAGTCAATTGTCTGACTATGTTTTTTGTGATGGCGACCTGAGGCTCACGTGTAAGTGCATAATGCATGGTTTCAGTAATAGCAAGATCGATCACAAAATCTGTTGGTTTGGTGTAAGTAATAGCATTTGCTTCTATAAGCTGCAAATCATACTCCTCGAGACCGATAACGGATAAGAGATTATGTACCGATTGTATGGATTCGGCATTGATGTCTATTAAAACAGCCTTAATTCTCTCTTTATTCAATAATGGAAGCAAAGGCAGAATTAATGTTGCGTAGGGGCCACATCCTGCATAAAGGATATTAATGCTTCTCTCCGGAAAATCTGAACTCAATTTCGTTAAAGCTTTGTAAATGCCTTTTATAAAGAAGACGGTACGTAAATAGTCATCAACACAGTCGGCAGCGCCTGAACTTGACAAAGCAAAACCACCTTTTATAAGGGTTTCATTACTTTCCGGATTCTTAACTGTTGTCGTTTTTTTATAAAAAACAGAAAGCTTTTCAGCACACTTTACATGCTCATCAACAGTCCCTGATGCGATGATAGATTTAACAATAAATGTAAGTTCCTGTTTATACATACTTTACAACTTTAAGAATCTTCTTTTTTTAACATTAGAAATATAAGTTAAAAATATAATGTAACAATATTATCCGATCAATTTAATCTCAATGAATTATGAAAAAACTTTACTTATTATTAATTTTTCTGTTTTTTGCGATCCCGCACATCGGGGCGCAAACTACCGAGACATTTGAAACTGCGACTAATAATGCCAGCAGTTTTACAAATGGTACTAAAACGTTTAACTTAACCAGTAGTTATCTGAGTTTTAAAGTCTTCCCTCTTGCAAATGGGGGCTACAATGGCTCAGGCAAATTTATTCAGGTTGAAGACGTAGTAGGACCGGAAGGTTTCGGCCAGACTGGTACAATTTCTGATGCTACAGGGAGCTTTAAGGTCAGTAGCTTATGGATTTATGTTACCGGTAATGCCGGTTTTAATCCGGGTGTCACCAGTAATGGTTTGGCTGGATCCATTACCTTTAGAGGTAAACTTGCCGGCACTACACAATTTACGGTTGTCAAAAGTACAACCGGTGCTAATATTGGAACTGCGCTTCCCGGTAATGGTTTTATACAAGTCAACTTTGCTACTGAAGGAGGTTCAGACAATACAGCTGTAATCATCGATCAGCTTGAAATTCAATTAAGCACTAACTATGATTATTTTGCGGTTGATGACTTTAGATTTGCAAATGGTGCAGTAGCACCAACGGTTACAACGGCCGCGGCCTCAAATGTAGGCGCGGTACGAGCAACACTTGGCGGTAATGTAACTGCCGATGGAGGGGATCCTACTATAGAAAGAGGAATTGTTTGGGCAACCACAACAAATCCTACTATATTAAGCAATAAAATCCAAATCGGTACTGGTACCGGAATCTTTAGCAATACGGTTGGAACATTTCCTGCAGCTACTCTTATTTATTATAAAGCGTATGCTAAAAATTCGGGAGGAACGAGCTATGGATCAGAATTAACCTTTACAACAGGAGCTGCTTTAAGTACCTCTTCTACACCACAAACTAATGTTTCCTGTAACACAGGTTCTAATGGAACAGCTGCAGTTTTTGTTACTGGAGGCAAGACACCGTACACTTACTCCTGGGCACCATCCGGTGGAACAGGATCTATTGCAACCGGGCTTTCTGCCGGCAACTATACTGTAACAATTACAGACAGTGAAACAACTCAAATAACAAGACCTTTTAATATAACACAACCACCAGCTATTAGTCTGGCTACAGGAGCAAGTACAAATGTATCGTGCAACGGAGGATCAAATGGTACGGCCACGGTTATCCCTTCAGGAGGAACAGGTACTGGTACGTATACATACTCATGGAGCCCATCTGGCGGTACAGGAGCAACTGCTTCAGGATTGGCTGCGGGTTCTTATACCGTAACTGTTACAGACGCAAATAGCTGTCAGGCAACCAGAACATTTACAATTACACAACCTCTTGTAGCTCTTAATGCTACTGCAGGGACTCAAACAAACGTTTCCTGTTTTAGTGGCAGTAATGGTACAGCTACTGTTAGTCCAACAGGCGGAACTCCTACCTATACCTATTCCTGGTCACCATCAGGAGGAACGGCTGCAACAGCTTCAGGATTAGCGGCAGGGACCTATACAGTAACTGTTACAGATGCAAATAGCTGTCAGGCGACTAAAACTTTTATCATTAGTCAACCTGTTGCTGCACTTGTAGCTTCTGCCGGAGCCCAGACCAATGTATCCTGTAACTCAGGATCGAATGGTTCGGCTACGGTAAGTGCAACAGGAGGAACTGGTGCATACACCTATTCATGGGCACCAAGTGGCGGAACTGCGGCTACAGCATCAGGACTAACTGCCGGGACGTATACAGCAACTGTTACAGATGCTAACGGATGTACTGCAACACAAACTTTTACCATTACGCAACCAAGTGTTCTTATAGCTTCACCAGCAGCACAAACCAATGTATCCTGCAATGGAGGTACTAACGGATCGGCCACAGTAAGTGCAACTGGTGGAACTGCCGGATATACTTATTCCTGGTCGCCATCTGGCGGGACTGCTGCTACAGCTTCGGGACTAGGTGCAGGAACGTACACCGCAACCGTTACAGATGCCAATGGATGTACTGCAACACAAACTTTTACAATTACACAACCACCTGTTCTTACAGCCTCTGCCGCAGCTCAAACCAATGTATCCTGTAATTCGGGATCTAATGGCTCGGCTACGGTAAGTGCAACTGGTGGAACTGCCGGATATACCTATTCCTGGTCACCATCTGGCGGGACTGCTGCTACAGCTTCGGGACTAGGTGCAGGAACGTACACCGCAACCGTTACAGATGCTAACGGATGTACGGCAACACAAACTTTTACCATTACAGAACCAACTGTCCTAATAGCTTCAGCCGCAGCTCAAACCAATGTTTCTTGTAATTCGGGATCTAATGGCTCGGCTACGGTAAGTGCAACTGGTGGAACTGCCGGATATACCTATTCATGGTCACCATCTGGCGGGACTGCTGCTACGGCATCAGGACTAACAGCCGGAACATATACAGCAACCGTTACAGATGCGAACGGATGTACTGCAACACAAACTTTTACCATTACAGAACCTGCTACTGCTCTTACAGCTTCACCGGCAGCACAAACCAATGTATCCTGCAATGGAGGTACTAACGGTTCAGCCACGGTAAGTGCAACTGGTGGAACAGCCGGATATACCTATTCCTGGTCGCCATCTGGCGGAACTGCTGCTACGGCTTCAGGACTAACAGCCGGAACATATACAGCAACCGTTACAGATGCGAACGGATGTACTGCAACACAAACTTTTACCATTACAGAACCAGCTGTTCTTACAGCTTCACCGGCAGCACAAACCAATGTATCTTGTAATTTAGGATCGAATGGTTCGGCTACGGTAAGTGCAACAGGTGGAACTGGTGCATATACCTATTCCTGGTCACCTTCAGGTGGAACTGCGGCTACAGCATCAGGACTAGCTGCAGGAACCTACACCGCAACGGTTACAGATGCCAACGGATGTACTGCAACGCAAACCTTTACCATTACAGAACCAGCTGTTCTTACAGCTTCTGCCGGAGCACAGACCAATGTATCTTGTAATTCAGGATCAAATGGTTCTGCTACGGTAAGTGCAACAGGTGGAACTGGTGCATATACCTATTCCTGGTCACCTTCAGGTGGAACTGCGGCTACAGCATCAGGACTAGCTGCAGGAACCTACACCGCAACGGTTACAGATGCCAACGGATGTACTGCAACGCAAACCTTTACCATTACAGAACCAACTGTTCTTACAGCTTCTGCCGGAGCACAGACCAATGTATCTTGTAATTCAGGATCAAATGGTTCTGCTACGGTAAGTGCAACAGGTGGAACTGCAGGGTACACTTATTCATGGTCACCTTCCGGTGGAACTGCTGCAACAGCTTCAGGACTGACTGCAGGAACCTATACCGCAACGGTTACAGATGCCAACGGATGTACTGCAACACAAAGCTTTACCCTTACAGAACCAACTATTTTAGTAGCTTCACCCGCAGCTCAAACCAATGTTTCCTGTAATTCAGGATCGAATGGATCTGCTACGGTAAGTGCAACCGGAGGAACTCCGGGATATACCTATTCATGGTCACCTTCGGGTGGAACTGCCGCGACAGCTTCAGGACTGACTGCTGGAACGTACACGGCAACCATTACAGATGCTAACGGATGTACGGCAACACAAACTTTTACAATTACAGAACCAGCTACTGCTCTTACGGCTTCAGCCGCAGCTCAAACCAATGTTTCCTGTAATTCAGGATCTAACGGATCTGCGACAGTAAGTGCAACAGGCGGAACTCCGGGATATACCTATTCCTGGTCTCCTTCAGGAGGAACTGCAGACACGGCAACAGGTTTAACAGCAGGAACATATACTGCAACAGTTACAGATGCCAACGGATGTACTGCTACACAAAGTTTTACTATTACAGAACCTGGTGTTCTTACCGCTTCTGCCGGAGCTCAAGCCAATGTATCCTGTAATTCAGGATCTAACGGATCTGCTACGGTAATCGCAGCGGGCGGAACTAGCGGCTATACCTATTCCTGGTCTCCATCAGGTGGAACTGCAGACACAGCAACAGGTTTAACTGCAGGAACTTATACAGCAACTGTTACAGATGCTAACGGATGTACTGCCACTCAAAGTTTTACGATTACTGAACCAACCGTTCTTGTCGCTTCTGCCTCGGCTCAAACCAATGTATCCTGTAATTCAGGATCCAATGGGTCTGCGACAGTAAGTGCAACCGGAGGAACTGGTACCTATACGTATGTATGGTCACCTTCAGGTGGAACTGCCGATACAGCTTCGGGATTAACTGCCGGAACATATACTGCAACGGTTACAGATGCAAACGGATGTACTGCAACGCAAACTTTTACCATTACAGAACCGGCTACTGCTCTTACATCTTTACCGGTAGCTCAAACGAATATAGCTTGTAATTCAGGATCGACAGGATCTGCGACAGTAAGTGCTACAGGAGGAACTCCGGGATATACCTATTCATGGTCACCTTCAGGTGGAACTGCCGACACGGCAACAGGACTGACTGCCGGAACCTATATCGTAACTATTACGGATGCCAATGGATGTACTGCAACACAAAGCTTTACCATCACAGAACCGGCTACTGCTCTTACAGCTTCAGCCGCAGCTCAAACCAACGTTTCCTGTAATTCGGGATCTAACGGATCCGCTACAGTAAGTGCAACTGGCGGAACTCCGGGATATACCTATTCCTGGTCACCAACAGGTGGAACTGCCGATACGGCAACAGGATTAACAGCAGGAACGTACACCGCAACGGTTACGGATGCTAACGGATGTACGGCAACGCAAAGTTTTACTATTACAGAACCAGGTGTTCTTACAGCTTCAGCCGGAGCACAAACCAATGTATCTTGTAACTCAGGATCGAACGGGTCTGCAACTGTAATCGCAGCCGGTGGAACTGCCGGATATACGTATGCATGGTCCCCTTCTGGCGGAACTGCAGACACAGCAACAGGACTAAGTGCAGGAACGTATACCGTAACTGTTACAGATGCCAACGGATGTACTGCAACGCAAAGTTTTACTATTACAGAACCAACTGTGCTAACAGCTTCTGCAGGAACTCAGACTAATGTTTCTTGTAATTCAGGATCGAATGGATCTGCTACGGTAAGTGCAACAGGCGGAACTGGTACTTATACTTACTTATGGTCTCCTTCAGGCGGAACTGCCGACACGGCATCAGGTTTAATTGCAGGAACTTATACAGCGACTGTTACGGATGCCAACGGATGTACTGCAACGCAAAGTTTTACGATCACAGAACCTGCTACCGCTCTTACAGCTTCAGCCGCAGCTCAGACAAATGTATCTTGTAATTCAGGATCGAACGGTTCTGCTACGGTAAGTGCAACTGGTGGAACTCCTTCTTATACGTATTCCTGGGCACCATCAGGAGGAACTGCTGCTACAGCATCAGGACTAGCTGCAGGAACATACACGGCAACTGTTACAGACGCCAACGGATGTACTGCAACACAAACTTTTACGATCACAGAGCCAACTGTTCTTATAGCTTCAGCCGGAGCACAAACCAATGTATCCTGTAATTCAGGATCTAATGGTTCCGCTACTGTAAGTGCAACTGGAGGAATTGCCGGATATACCTATTCCTGGTCACCTTCAGGCGGAACTGCCGATACGGCAACAGGACTTACTGCAGGAACCTACACGGCAACGGTTACGGATGCCAACGGATGTACTGCAACACAAAGTTTTACCATTACAGAACCAACTGTTCTAATAGCTTCAGCTGCAGCTCAAACCAATGTTTCTTGTAATTCAGGATCTAATGGTTCGGCTACAGTAAGTGCAACCGGAGGAACTGGTACGTATACGTATGTATGGTCACCTTCAGGTGGAACTGCTGATACAGCTTCGGGATTAACTGCCGGAACGTATACCGTAACTGTTACAGATGCAAACGGATGTACTGCAACACAAAATTTTACTATTACAGAACCTGCTACCGCTCTTACAGCTTCAGCAGGAGCTCAGACTAATGTATCTTGTAATTCAGGAGCTAACGGATCTGCCACTGTAATCGCAGCTGGTGGAACTAGTGGATATACGTATTCCTGGTCACCTTCTGGCGGAACTGCAGACACAGCAACAGGACTAAGTGCAGGAACGTATACCGTAACTGTTACAGATGCAAACGGATGTACAGCTACACAAAGCTTTACCATTACAGAACCAAATGTCTTAACGGCAGCTGACGGTGGACAAATCAATGTAACTTGTAATTCAGGATCTAATGGTTCTGCAACAGTGATCGCAGCCGGCGGAACTGGTACTTATACTTACGCATGGTCACCATCTGGCGGTACTGCTGCTACTGCAACAGGACTAAGCGATGGAACTTATACCGTAACCGTAACAGATGCCAATGGATGTACTGCAACTCAAAGTTTTACCATTACAGAACCACAGGCTCTTCTTGCTACTCCTTTAATACAAACTAATGTGAGCTGCAACGGAGGTTCAAATGGATCTGCCTCAATAGTTGCTTCCAGAGGAACTGGTGCATACACCTATTCATGGGCCCCTTACGGAGGAACTGCTGCAACAGCAACGAGTCTGATCGCCGGAACCTATACTATAACAGTAACGGATGCCAATGGATGTATTGCAACGCAAAGTTTTACCATTACAGAACCTCAGGCACTTACAGCTAACTTTACACAAACTAACGTAAGTTGTGCTGGAGGAGCAGACGCTTCGGCAACTGTTATTCCTGCAGGTGGGGCTACTCCATATACGTATGCATGGTCACCATCAGGCGGAACTGCTGCTACGGCTTCAGGATTGACTGCGGGAACTTATACCGTAACCGTTACGGATGGAAACGGATGTACCGTAACACAACCAATAACTATCGTAACGACTCCGGACACCACTGCTCCGGTACCTGACGTAGCAAATCTTCCGGTGATTACTAATTATTGTGCTGTTTTAGCAGCTGAAATTGCTGTTCCGACGGCAACTGATAATTGTGCAGGAACAATCAACGCAACGACAACTTCACCTTTAAATTATACTTCAGCCGGTACTTATGTAATTATCTGGAGTTATGATGATGGTCACGGAAATATTGCAACACAAAATCAAACCGTTACGGTAACTGCTTCTCCTTTAGATCAGGTTACTTTTACAGATACAGCGGTTACTTATAACGGAAGTCTTCAGACTCTTTCTGTTACAGATCTTCCGACTGGAGCTACTGTTGCGTATTCAACAGCACCGGCAACAGGAAATGCAAACGGCGCAATTGATGCAGGTGTTTACACTATTACTGCAGTGGTATCTCCGGCACCCGGAATGCCGAATTGCTCTCCTGTTACCTTAACAGCAGAACTGACAATCAACAAAGCGGCTCAAACCATTACTTTTGCTCCTATACCTGTGAAAACACTTGGAGCGAATAACACTTTCAATCTGGACGCTACTGCAAGTTCAGGTTTACCGGTGACGTATTCTTTCACCTATACTTCTGCGTTGCCACCGGCAACTGTGTCTCCTGCAGGTTTAGTAACCATGCTGAGAACAGGTCAGGGAATTATTACGGCAAACCAGGCTGGTGATGCTAATTATCTGCCGGCAGTGGGTGTTGTACAAACGTTGACCATTCTGAACAGCAATGCTGATATCACACAAATCACTATCGGCGGCGTGGTGTACAACAATCCACCACTAGTAATAAATTATTTATTAGAGTGTGGTGAACAAAATCTTACTGTAGCTATTGTAAACGATGCCAATGCAACGATTACACCAAGTGCTAATTTTACCATTCCGCTGCCTAAAGCCGGAATTTACAATCAGCCAATTACAGTAACTTCAGAAGACGGAAGTGTGGTTAAAAATTACATGCTGGTAATCGAAAAACCTTTTGGTTTCTATGACATTGTCAAAATGAAATTCAACAATACGCTTTTAGTAAATAATAATCCTTTAACCAATGGTGGTTACGAATTTGTTGCCTACGAATGGTACAAAAATGGTGTCCTGATAGGAACCGGTCAATATTATTCAGCCGGTAACAGTCAAAACAACACCTTAGACCCAACTGCGGATTATAAAGTAAAAGTGACGACTAAAGATGGAAAAGTACTGCAAACCTGTTCAGACAAAATTGTATTACAAAATTCATTTCAGGCAAAACTTTATCCTAATCCGGCTGAAAAAGGAAAAGTGGTTACTGTAGAAGCAGATTTCCCTGAAGACGAAATAAAAGATATGCAAATCAGCTTATACTCTGTTTCAGGACAATTGATCAAAACATTGAAATCATCAACAGTAAAAACTGAAGTGCAACTACCTGGAAATACAGATGGTAATATGTTTGTTGTGGTGATTGAAACTGCAAGCTTCAGGAAAACACTAAAAGTACTTGTAAAATAAATAAAATCTGCCAGTGCGGTTTAAAAAACAGCACTGGCATAATATAATTTCAATATGAAAAAATATATCACAAACCATATAGCCTCTTTATCAATGGTCACTGCGCTTTTAGGCACTTGCTTAAGTAGTTACGGTCAGGATAAAAAGTATGAAATTTCCATTGCTGTTGCCGGCCCGTCATCCTTTATTAAATTTGATTCACCAGGCGTTGACTTAGTTGAAGGAAACGGATTTAGTGCAGGTCTTCGTTATTCGTATTACTTAAACGAAGGGTTTAGTATTGGAATTGGTGCCGAGTACCAGTCTTATCAATCGGATGCCAAATTTCAATCTATCGCAGGGCAATACAACACTGTTGATGCTGAAAATGAATCCTTTCAATTTAGATACAGGGCTACCAATTTAAGGGAAAACCAGAAATTAGGCTACATCAATATCCCTATTAATATTCAGTTTGAAACTCCGGGAACCACTCAATTGTATCTTGCCGCAGGTGCCAAAGTGGGTTTTGCCATCAATGGTTCTTATGAATCAACGATAGACAATCTGACTACCAGCGGTTATTATCCGCAGTACAACGTAGAATTATTTTCTCCGGCTTTTGCAGGATTTGCAAGTACAAATAATATCAAAGTCGGCAAAGAAGATCTTGATACCGAAGTTTCCTATTCCGCTACTTTTGAAACAGGTGTAAAACAAGCATTGGGTGACAAAAGTTCCTTCTACATTGGTGCGTACCTGGATTATGGACTGAACAATATTTACGACAAAGAAAGTACTAAAAACGTGGTGCAGTACAATGCTGCCTTACCGGTTCAGTTAGGACACAATACAGTATTGAATTCCCAATACGCAAATGACGTGAGATTAGTTTCTTACGGAATCCGGTTACGATTTGCTATTCATTAAATACTGCTCACAGTTGATATCAAAAAAGGCATACTTAACCGTATGCCTTTTTTTTAGGCTATATTTTAAAATAGCACCTAAGCATTTTTTTTTACACCTTACTGACCGCATCCACAAAATACGGAGAATCGTTCCATCTGATTTTTCTATAACTGACATTGGTTTTAATAGCATCCGGGAGACAGCTCCAAATCGCTTCATTCATTTTTTCCAGCAATAGTTTTTTTGAAAAAGTATCCGAAACCACAAAACTGATTTCGCGAACAGGTTTTGGATCTTTGAAAGGCTTAAAAAGTTCTTTTTCTTTTTCATTCAGAGTAGAAAGCTGCGGAATAATCGCGAATCCCAATTCGGCACGAACGAGGTTTTTTAAAGTTTCAATAGAACTGATATCGTAACTAAACTGGTCTTTGATCGGCCCCGGTGCTTTCAATCCACAGATATCCAGTAATTGCGCATTATAGCAATATTCATTCTGAAGCAGCAGTAACATGGGTTTATCACCGGGCTGAATTTCATAAAAATTTTCCTTTGCCATCGGATGTTCTTTATTCAGATACGCCACAAAAGGTTCCTGAAAAACCGGATGCTCGATGAGGTTTTTATTTCCCGTTGGCGTAGCCATAATCGCCACATCAAGTGCCCCGGTTTCTACATCGTGCATCAATTGTCCCGTATTGGCTTCTTTAATGATAAAATGAACCTTGGGCGTAATCTCTTTCATTACTTTAATAAAAAGCGGAATTAAGTACGGAGACAAAGTCGAAATCACACCAATTTTTAATTCTCCTTCCAGTGCGTTTTTCTCATTCACCACAAAATCACGAATTTCGTTGGCCTCGCGCAAAATCTTTTTGGCCCTGCTGATAATCTCTTTTCCGAGTACAGTTGGTGTCAGCGGAACCTTCGTCCGGTCAAAAATTTTAATTCCGATTTCTTCTTCCAGATTTTTTAACTGAATCGTCAACCCGGGCTGGGAAACCATACAAACCTCGGCAGCCTTAGCAAAATGGCGTTCTTCGTCAAGAGCGACGATATATTTTAATTGTTGAATGGTCATGATTATAAATTTAATTTATAAAGGTACAAAATTATTAATTTGATTTATAAGTATGCCCGCCATAAATTTGTCTCATCAAATCAGAACAACGATTTGTAAAACTCAAAAAATTTAAAACAACATAAAAATTAAGATCATGAAATTTACAAGAACAGCAAACACAAATTGGAAAGGTACAGGAATGGAAGGAAACGGAACTATCAGTACACAAAGCACCACACTAAACAACGCACAATTATCTTTTAAAACCCGTTTTGCAGAAGGCGTGGGAACCAATCCGGAGGAATTAATCGCAGCGGCACACTCAGGATGTTTTACCATGCAGTTAAGCTTTTTATTATCTGAAGCAGGTTTTGTGCCGGAAGATTTAAATACAAAAGCAAAAGTAACTTTAGAAGACGGTACCATCACTTTAATTCAATTGGAACTGGAAGGAAAAGTTCCGGGAATCGCGGAAGAACAATTTCAGGAATTGGCTCAAAAAGCAAAAGCCATTTGTCCGATTTCTAAATTACTGAATACAGAAATTACATTATCAATCGTATTAACTGCTTAATTTTCAATCTAAAAAAACAATTTTAAATTCATATACAATGAAAACAATCACTATAAAAGAACAATTGAATTCGTATTTCATGTTCGCCGTATTATTTTTCTCTTTTTTATTTTCAACAACTATTGCCAGTGCACAAAATGCGCCGACTGTAAAAAATGTAGTTTTAGTACATGGCGCTTTCGCGGATGGTTCAGGCTGGAGAGGATTATATGATATTTTATCGAAAAAAGGATATCATGTAACCATCGTTCAAAACCCGCTTTCTTCCCTTGAAGACGATGTAAGAGCAACAAATCTAGCACTTGACAAACAAGACGGACCAACTATTTTAGTAGGACATTCCTGGGGTGGAACCGTAATCACAGAAGCCGGAAATCATCCAAAAGTTGTGGCTTTAGTGTATGTGGCAGCTTTACAGCCTGATAATGGTGAAAACTCTGTACAATGGCTGCAAACTGCACCTCCGGCTCCGGAAAATGGTGTTTTAGCTCCGGACGACAAAGGAATTGCGTATTATGATCAGGCAAAATTCCACGCAGGATTTGCAGGAGATCTTCCGAAAGACCTGTCTGATTTTATGTTTGCATCACAAGGAGCATTTTATGCTAAAGGTTTTGGAACGCCAATTACCAAAGCAGCCTGGAGAGACAAACCAGCTTACGGAATTGTGGCTACAGAAGATAAAAGTATCACTCCGGATATACAACGTACCATGTATAAACGTTCTAAAACAAAAATAACAGAAATAAAAGGAAGTCACGTAGTGTTTATTTCCCAGCCAAAAGCAGTTGCGGAAGTCATTATTAAAGCCTCAAAAGAAGTGGCAAAAAAATAAATCTCTTATTATAAAGGTGAATTAAACTCCGGCAATCTGTCGGAGTTTTTTTATTTGTATTCACAAAGCATTCCTGCGGCCTTTTTAGCCAGTCGCATCGTGTCGGCACTTCGTGTCACTTTACTGCGAATAATGGCTCCTTCAAAAAGCATCATAATCTGAACCGCCAGTTCCTGGTAGTCTGGTACATTAGCTTCTTCCAGAGTGGCTTCAATAAGCTGCTGGATTCCTGCCGTATAATGATCACAGCTGGCCTCAATTTCAGTGACCTTGTTGGCATATTCTGTTTTGGCATTCATTACAAAACAGCCATTGTATTGCCCTTCTTCTGCCCTTTCGATCAAAAAATCAAAAATACGCAATACCTTATCCACAGGCTGAGCTTTCGGATTACTGTTGATGTAACCCAAAATAACTTCTCTCATAAACGTGCGATAATAATCGATTGTGGCGAGAATCAGACCTTCTTTCGAACCAAAATGTTTGTATAAAGTACGTTTAGAAATTCCGGTTCCTTCCATAACGGTGTCCACACCAGTCGCATGGAAGCCGTTTTTGTAAAAAGTATCAAAAGCAAACTTTACCATTTCTTCCCGTTTCAAGGACTTCGCGGAGGTTTCTGAATTATTTTTCATTTTTTTATTCCTTTTCTTTTGCAAATGTAAACAGTTCTGTATACATTTACAAGTGTAAACAGATTAGTTTACATCATTTTTGAATTGAAACGAGTCAGAATAAAAAATTATTTAAAATAAAAAATCATGAAAACAAACAATGAATTAGGCACTGCGGTGGTAACCGGAGCATCATCAGGATTAGGAAAAGTATTTGCTGAGAAACTTGCAGCACGCGGTTACAATTTGAAATTGGTAGCGAGACGCGAAGAAAAATTAATTGAACTTGCCGAAAAACTGCGTTCGAAATATGGTGTAACCGTTACGAATTTAGTCGCAGATTTAAGTGCAACATCAGATTTGGAAAAAGTAGCCAACGACATTCAAAAGGATGCAAATATTACATTACTGATTAATAATGCCGGAACTTCTACCCTTGCCCCGATAGCGCAGACTTCTATCGAAAAACAAAAAGAAATGGTAGATGTAAACATTACTTCGCTAATGGTACTAACCCATGCAATTCTTCCGTCACTTATAGAACGTAATGCAGGAACCATTATTAATATTGGTTCGGTTTTAGGTGCTTTTACTTTGCCAATCAGCAGCGTTTACAGCGGTACAAAAGGTTTTGTGGTGCAATATACAAGAGGATTACAGGAAGAAGTAAAAGGAACCAATATCAAAGTTCAACTGGTGAATCCTTCTATTACAGCGACTGAAATCTGGGAAGTGGGCGGAGTACCATTATCAGCCTTGGATCAGGCCGCTATCATGACAACAGAAGATTGTGTGGACGCCGCTCTTGCCGGATTAGAAGCAGGTGAATTAGCCACTTTCCCATCGGTGCACAATCAGGAATTAATTGACACTTACGAAGATGCCCGCATCAAATTATTTACAGGTTCACAAAACGGAAAACCTGCTGAGCGTTATTTACAAAACTAATTCTTTCTTTTTCATATAAATTAAAACCGGAAGTGGGTCGCTTCCGGTTTTTTGTTTTTATTATATTTTTACAGATAAAATGCAGTTTATGATTCTCTTCTTTGTCATTTCGACGAAGGAGAAATCACATCCACAGCGTAACATCCTTTATGATTTAGCGCATGTGATTTCTCCTTCGTCGAAATGAACTATTACGGAATGTTGGTTCAATAGTAAAAAACGCAATGATTATAAAACAAAAGAAAGTTTTAATATCTTCGAAAGACATAAATGAGAATTTCTGAACCGTCAAACAAAGTAAAAAGAAATTGTAAACAAAGTAATTTGTTGCTGTAAAAGTGATATTTGCAGACAGAAAACTATAATCACACTAATTTGTAAAACAAAAACATGAAAGTAATTATTACAGGCGCGACAGGAATGGTTGGCGAAGGTGTTTTATTAGAATGTCTGGACAACTATGCGGTTAAAAAAGTATTGATGATCAACCGTAAACCATCCGCTATAAAACATCCGAAATTGCAAGAATTAATTGTCCTGGATTTCATGCAATTAAGCCGATATGCGGATGTTCTTCAAGATTACGATGCCTGTTTTTACTGTGCCGGTGTAAGTTCCGTGGGAATGAATGAAATAAAATACACCTATGTCACTTACGATACCACTTTGGCTTTTGCCAGAGCATTATCAGAAATTAATCCCAATATGGTTTTTAATTTTGTGACCGGAAGCCACACCGATACTTCTGAAAACGGAAAAATAATGTGGGCCCGCGTAAAAGGAAAAACCGAAAATGATCTGATGAAATTACCTTTCAGGGGACAGTATAATTTCCGTCCGGGATTTATGAGACCTTTTAAGGAACAGAAAAATGTAAAAACTTTTTTCAAAATTATGATTCCGCTTTTCCCGGTTTTATTTCCTAAAAAATCCCTGACTTTAAAAGATGTCGGTCAGGCGATGATTAACACGGTAAAAGAAGGTTATCCGAAACAGATTCTGGAGATTGAGGATATTAAGGCTTTGGCGGAACTTTAGCTATTTTTTGGCTTCCCGATAGCTTTATTTAAACGCAATGCACGCAAAGTTTTTTTTATCATAGGAACCTTGTAAAACGCAACGATCGCAAAGCTATATCTATAATAACTTTGCGGCACGATAGCTATCGGGATGCACGATTAAAAATCTGTGAAAATCAGTGTAATCTGTGGCAAGAAAACTTTGCGAAAATAGCGTAAATCTTTTTTTAGCCACAGATTAAAGGATTAAAAGGATTGAAAAATCTGTGTAAATCTGTGTAAATCTGTGTAATCTGTGGCAGAAAAACTTTGCGAACATAGCATAAATCTTTTTTTTTTTAGCCACAGATTAAAAGATTAAAAGGATTGAAAAATCAGTGTAAATCTGTGTAATCTGTGGCAGAAAAACTTTGCGAACATTGCGTAGACACTTGCTCCCGCGGTTAGACTCCCACAACCTGTCAGATCAAACAAATATTTCGCCGATTGAATTTCGTCAATTATTTAATTTGTAATTTCGTTTTATCAAATTCAAAACAAATGCAAGCCAAAGCCCTCCTAAAAGAACACGTCTTAAAAATTGCGTCACTTACAGACGACGAATTTGATTATTTCTTTTCGCATTTTAAACCGGAAACTTTTAAAAAAGGGCAAAGCATTATTAGTGAAGGAGATATAGTCGACAAAGAATATTTTGTTATTGAGGGCTGCCTGAAAGCTTTTTTTGTCAATGACGAGGTCAAAATGTACATCCTGCAATTTGCCATGCCTACCTGGTGGGCCTCTGATTATGCAGCACTTTACAATAAAACAAAAGCGACCATAAACGTCGATTGTGTTTCGGATGCAGCAATACTTTCCCTTTCTAACAGTGACCGCGAAAAAATCTGCAGCGAACTGCATCAGGCAGAGCATTTTTTCAGATGGAGAACTAATAAAGGCTATGTCGCTGCGCAAAAAAGATTACTTTCTTTTATGAACAATGATACTAAAACCAGATATGAAGAACTTTTGGCACTCTACCCTGCGCTCTACAATACCGTACCCAAACATTTAATTGCCGCTTATCTGGGCGTTTCCCGGGAAACGTTAAGCCGATTGTATAATTCTTCCAAATAGCCTTTTTACGAATGTGATCTACATCACGTAATGAATTTTGAGAATCGCCATTCCTTTGTACTATAAATTAATAACAATTTAAAAATACAATATTATGGAAACTCAAAATTTTAAAATTGCAGGTACTCAAAGCAATGTAAACTGGACCGGTAAAAAAGTAACCGGAGCACACAATGGAACAATAGACATTCAGGAAGGTAACTTCACTTTCACGAACGGAGATCTTACCGGAGGAACTGTAGTGATAGACACTACTTCTATTGTAATTCTTGACGTAACTGATCCGGCAACGAACCAACAATTTGCAGGACACCTGGCTTCTGATGATTTTTTCTCAACAGAAAAATTCCACACCGCTTCTTTAGTTATCACTTCTGCAGCCCAACAATCTGCTACAAACTATTTTGTAGAAGGTAAACTGACCATCAAAGCCATTACACATCCGATTGGATTCAATTTAGAGGTAAAAACAAACGGAGACGAACTGAAAGCTTCCGGTAAAATTATCGTTGACCGTACCAAATATGATATGAAATTCCGCTCCGGAAATTTCTTCACTAATCTTGGAGACACACTGATCTACAATGAGTTTGAACTGGACGTAGACGTTACAGCTAAACTTGCTTAAATTCTGGAAATCATGCCGTACGTAAAAATAGAAGTCACACGCGAAGGCGTTACAAGAGAACAAAAACAACAGCTTATAGCCGGAATTACAAATCTTATAACTGATGTTTTAGATAAAGATCCAAGCCTTACACATATTGTCATTCAGGAAATAGAATTAGACGACTGGGGTTTTGCAGGAGAACAGGTTTCTGTCCTTCGTGAAAAAGGAATTACCGCACAGAAAAAATAATTAGTTACAAAAAAAATAAAAAGTATAATGAAAACAATAATAATAACCGGTGCTTCTACCGGAATCGGAAAATCAATCGCTCAGTTATTTCTGGAAAAAGGACATAATCTCGTGATCAACTCAGCGAATTCAGCTAACCTTGAAGCTACTTATCAGGAACTGGGAAATCCGGAGAAAGTAGCGATGGTAGCTGGAGATATTAGTCTTACTGCAACTGGAAGAAAACTGGTTGAAACTGCCATAGCCCGTTTTGGCGGTGTAGATGTACTGATTAATAATGCGGGAATCTTTGAACCAAAATCTTTTCTGGAAGTAGAAGAAAAAGATCTGGACCGTTTTTTAGGTATCAATCTTAAAGGAACATTTTTTACCAGTCAGTCGGCTGTAAAGCAAATGCTGCAGCAAGGTCAGGGTTCTATTATCAATATCGGAACAGTATTGGTAGATCACGCCATTGATGGTTTCCCGGCTACGGCTCCAATTTCGAGCAAAGGCGGTATTCACGCCCTTACCAGACAACTTGCCGCTGAATTCGGAAAAAACAATATCCGTGTCAATGCCATCGCTCCCGGTATTATCAGAAGCCCGCTACAGGCCAAAACCGGAGTAGACAATGCAGATACGTTAGCAGGTTTACACTTACTAAATCGTATCGGTGAAACCAGCGATGTGGCTGAATTGGCACTATATCTGGCCGAAAGTAATTTTGTTACCGGAGAAATTATTAATTTAGATGGCGGACACGTTGCCGGCCACAGTATACTTTAATTTTTTAATCCTTTAAACCTGTTGGGCGTAATTCAAAAACAGAAGTCGTAATCCATTACACCCAACCGGTTTATTTTAATCCAAAAATTATGGACAATTTTAGTACAAGTGCAGCTTTAATTACGGCACTAATTATGAATTACTTCAATGGTATTTACAAGGGTGATGCTGCTTTATTAGAAAAGACTTTTCACCCAAAAGCGTTAATCGTTGGAGACATTAAAGGAATGCCTTATTTTAAAACGCTGGATCAGTATCTGGAAGGCGTAAAAGGCCGTAAGAGTCCTCGCGAACTCGGAGAAAAATTCAACATGGAAATCGTATCTTTAGAAGTCATCAATAACACGGCTGTAGCTAAAGTGAAAGTTCCCATTTTTGAATATAACTATTATGATCAGCTGAGTTTTGCTGTTGTCGATGGCAAATGGGTGATTGTAAACAAACTACTAACTCATGTAAATTAAACATTGATGTGGAATTCAACTAAAATAACACAATTGCTAGGCATAGAATATCCTATTTTACAGGGTCCGATGGGCGCTGGTTTTTCAACTGCCGCTTTATTGGCTGCTGTCAGCAATGCCGGGGGATTAGGAAGCTATGGTGCCTATACGCTGACTCCCGAAGAAATTCTGGAAGCCGGAAAAGCCATAAAAGAACGGACCAATAAACCTTATAATATCAATTTATGGGTCAATGATGTGGATAAAACGCTTGTCAATTATCCACCTGAAAAAGTAGAAAAAATCAAACTGCTTTTTAAACCCTATTTTGATGAATTAGGGATTCCTTTACCTGATCTTTATGCTGATATTCCGTCGAAGTTTGAAAAACAAGTAGAGACTTTATTCGAAATTAAACCTGCTGTTTTCAGTTTTATTTTTGGAATTCCTTCGAAAGAAATCCTGAACGAAAGCCGAAGATTGGGCATCAAAACGGTTGGGGCGGCTACCACTTTAGAAGAAGCTCTTGCTCTGGAAGAAGCTCAGGTAGACGCTATTGTGGCCTCAGGATTTGAAGCCGGCGGACACAGACCTTCGTTTTTAAGACCTGCCCAGGATTCTTTTACGGGACTGTTTACCCTTTTGCAACAGCTAAAAGCGAAAACAAAAACGCCAATTATCGCAGCCGGTGGTATTATCGATGCGAAAGGTATTGCAGCCGCGATGACTTTGGGAGCCGATGCCGTACAATTAGGTACCGCCTTTATGGTAACAGAGGAATCAGGAGCAACACCACTTCACAAACAAGTACTGTTATCCGGTACAGCCAATCCAACTACCGTTTCGAAATCGCTTACGGGAAGAATGGGACGCCTGTTAAGCAACCGGATATCGGATGCTGTTCCTTTTGAGACAGAAGTTTTGCCTTTTCCATTACAGACCAAACTAATTGCACCTTTGAAAGCCGCCGCGCTGGCACAGGGAAAAACAGAAATGATCAGTTTCTGGTCCGGGCAAAATACAAGTGCCTTAAAACACCGTAATGCCAGCGAACTTATGCAGGCACTAATTACCGAAACCGGGGCATTGCTGTGAATGTTTTTTAACACAATCCCGATAGCCCCAAAGATTGCGTATTTTTTTTTCAGCCACTGATTAAAGGATTAAAACGATTAAAAATCTCTCTAAATCAAAGTAATCTGTGGAAAGAAAACTTTACGTCCCCGATAGCTCCAAAGATTGCGTAATCTTTTTTTTTCAGCCACAGATTAAAGGATTAAAATGATTAAAAAATCTCTCTAAATCAAAGTAATCTGTGGCAAGAAAACTTTGCGTCCCGATAGCTCCGAAGATTGCGTAATTTTTTTTTTCAGCCACAGATTATAAGGATTAAAATGATTAAAAAATCTCTCTAAATCAAAGTAATCTGCGGCAAGAAAACTTTTCGGTAAAGCTCCACAATAACTATTGTCTGTCTCGAAGTTCAATTCGTCCGGTTCGACATGATTTTACTGTTTTTTTTAATGCTTTAGTGACAATTTTGTTGCGTTAAATAACTTTAAAAACAATCTAAATGAAAAAAATCATCTTAATCGTAAGCTTTATACTGTCGGCTCTTTTCTTTTTGAGCTGTTTTATGTTTCCGGAATTATAATTTTAAATTCAAACTATAACCTGTTAATTGATCCTTTCTTGGAAGAAATTAACGGGTTATCGGTTTTCCAGCCAGCTTAAAAAAGCGGTTGCTTTTTCTTTTCCGATCAATAATTTTTCTTCTGTCGGAATCGTTAATTTGATGATCAGTTTGCGCGAAAAATAATGCTCCGCCTCCCTGATTGCAGAAAAATTGACCAGATATTGCCTGTTGATTCTGAAGAATTGGGTGGGCGATAATAATTTATGAACCTCGTCTAACGATTGTGTAATCTGATATTCATTTTTATCCAGCGTCATGATCGTTGGCGTTTCATATTTGATATAAAAAAACGCAATATTTTCAGTTTGTACTGTCTGGTATTTATTATTTTTAAAAACCAGAAAACTGCTTTTCCCTGTATTCTCGCCTGTCCGCGTCAGTAAATAATCGAAATCGGGCATCGCCTTTTTGTTACGCTGAAAAAAGTTTTTCAGTTCTCCTGCTTTTTTAATGGCCTGGGCAATACTTTCTCTCGAAAAAGGCTTTAGTACATAATCAATTCCGTTCGATTTGAATGCCTCAATCGCATAGTCATCAAAAGCGGTGCAAAAGATGACCGGTGACAGCACTTCAACATTTTTGAAAATTTCAAAACACTGACCATCCGCCAGCTGAATATCCATAAAAATAAGATCGGGCTGGTCGTTTTCCTGCAGGTAACTTACCGCACCGTCAATACTTTGTATGTACGACAAAATCTGCGCATCAGGCCTGATACTCAGAATAAGCTGGCCAAGCGCTTTGGCCGTTTTTACCTCGTCTTCAATTATTATGATAGTCATAGATCATGGGTATTTTTACTTTAAAAATAGTTTCATTTTTATCAATTTCAATCTCTTTATGGATTAAATGCTGGAAGCGCTGATTTATGTTATCCAATCCGACTCCGGTCGATAAAGCCCCTCTTTTCAGCTGAATCTGGTTTTCGACCACCAGGAAATCGCCTTCGCTGTATAATTTAATGACCAGTGGTTTATCCAGCGATACAATATTGTGTTTGATACAATTTTCGATCAGCAACTGCAGGGTAAAAGGCGGAACAGCTGAATCATATTGTTTCGGGTCTACTTCATTCACCAAAACAAATCCATCCTCAAATCGGGCTTTCAGCAGGTAAACATAGGAATCCAAAATCTGCAGTTCTTCCCGGAGCGGAATCAGGTCCATCTTTCTGCTTTCGAGTGTAAAGCGGTAAAAATCAGAAAGTTTTAAGATAAAATCAGAGCTCATCGGATCGTTGATATCGACCATTGATTTTAAAGTATTCAGGCTGTTAAACAAAAAATGCGGATTGACCTGTTGTTTCAGCAATTCGTATTGCGCGCCCAGGTTTACTGCTTTGGTAAGCTCCAGCTCCACGCCCAGCTGTTGCGTCTGATAGTTCTGGAAAAGCAAATGCAGGAACATATACACAATCAGGTTGATCAGAAGCCCTCTCAATTCGAACATGATCGGCGCATCCATTTTCGAAACCTCAAAAAGTTCCTGATGGGCAATCACCAATATCACCATCATGACGATACCTAAAAGTACGCTCAGCAAAAGCTTTCCGTTGAACAGGTTTTTGGAGGTGCGCTGTGATGAAAATTTCGGCAGGCTGTAAATGTTGTAATACCATATAAAAACCGAAAACAACAGCGTAATAGAGGAATTGATGACAATATCACCCGGTGTTGAAAAAGAATCAAATAATTTAGGTACCGAAGCCAGAACGGCCAGCGATATGGAACTTCCCCATATGACCTTTCCGGATACCTCAAAGCGTTTTTTCTGTTTTTCCATTGTCGTATAAATCATTAAAGCCTACCCAAAGGTAAGCTTATTTTGAAAATTTATTAGTGCTAAACTGATTTCTCACTTAGTTGTTTTCCGCTCTTGCAGCACCTAAAATCGCTCCGGAATTCAGATCCTGAACGAAACCAATTATTTCAAAATCTTTGGCCGTAAATTCTTTGGGTGCAGCAATAGTCGCAGTTCCGCTTCCGTTATTTTTTAAAGCAATACTGTGCAGCTTTTTTACAATCTGATAGTGTGACAAAATCCGATTGGCATTCTCTCCTCTTTTCACACTGCTTTTAGCTGATTTCTGTACCACGGCAAGGAGCAAAAGGCTGTTTTTTGAAATACCATTTACGTTATAGTTTACATTCAGTTTGTTATTGACCAGCGTTGTTTCCAAAGCTAATTCGGCAGTTGCAGGTTTAGAAAGCGCATTTTTAATTGCATTTCGTACTGCAGTTTCATCAGAACCGATATAATCTTTTTTACCGTTTACAATAACCTGAGGCGTATAAATGGGTTCTTTTCCCAGCCATTTGGCGTAATCGTATTGTCTTTTTGTATAGTCCGGATTACTGAAAATATCTTTCCAGCCCTGTCTGTCCCAATAATCAACGTGATACGACAGCACATACACCTGGGCGTCTTTATATTCATTTTGAATGCTCCCCATCAAGTCATCTGCCGGCGGACAACTGGAGCAGCCTTCGGAAGTAAATAACTCTAAAACGGCAATTCCTTTTGCAGTCTTTATATCCGGATTATTTTGGGCACAGCTTGTCATTCCGATTAATAACAATAAGGTTACAAAAATGGGTGCGGTTTTTATTTTTTTCATGATTTATGTATTAAATGTGAGTAAAAAGAAACCCCTTCGGTTGAAGAGGTTTCTTTTACGGATTTAAAGAATAGTAATTTCTACATTAATATTTCCTCTTGTCGCTTTAGAATACGGACAGGTTTTGTGCGCTTCGGCAGAAATTGCTTTTGCCACTTCAGGCTCTAATCCCGGAAGACTGATATTTAAACGGGCCTGTAAAGAATATTCTCCGGCCGTTACCCCCAAATCTACTTCGGTATCTACAGCCGTTTCTGCCGGCAGCTTGATATTCATTTTTCCGGCTGCAATTCCCATGGCGCCAATAAAGCAGGCCGACCATCCGGCAGCAAATAGCTGTTCCGGATTGGTTCCCGGTCTCGAAGAACCCGGAGAAGTCAGTTTCACATTCAGTTTATCATCTGAACTTCTGGAAGCCCCTTCGCGCCCTCCTGTTGTATGTGTTTTCCCGGTATAAAGAATTTTTTCCGGTTGTGGGATGTTTGAATTTTCCATGATTGTAATTTTTAAATTGTTTATTGTTTATTGTTTATGGTTTATTGTTTATCGTTGATTCTTGATTCTTTACTCTTGATTCTTTACTCTTGATTCTTTACTCTTTACTCTTTACTCTTTACTCTTTACTCTTTACTCTTTACTCTTTACTCTTTACTCTTTACTCCCAACTCCTAACTCTTCATTTCCCAAATCCGTCTGCATCAATAATAGCCTGTGCAAAAGCTTTCGGATCTTCCTGAGGTACATTATGTCCTATTCCTTTTAAGATTCGGTGTTCGTATTTCCCTTTAAATTTGTTCGCATACGCTTTTCCATCCGCGAAAGCGCCATCAAAATCACTTCCGATTGTAATTGCCGGAACTGTAATTTCAGGTCTAGCTGCTAATCGTTTTTCCAGGTTATCGTATTTAGATTCTCCCGCTTCAAGAGACTGACGCCATCTGTAATTGTGAATTACAATGGCCACATGATCCGGATTATCAAAAGATTGTGCCGTCTGATCGTAAGTTGCTTTATCGAAATTCCAGATTGGGGAAGCCAGTTTCCAGATCAGTTTATTGAATTCATAGGTATTTTGCGTGTATCCGGTTTTTCCTCTTTCCGTAGCAAAATAATACTGATACCACCAGCCGTATTCTGCTGTTGGAGGCAACGGTTTTAAGTTCGCTTCCAGATTTACCACAAGATATCCGCTTACCGAAACCAGTCCGTTTACACGTTCCGGCCAGAGCGCAGCTACCGCAACAGCTGTTCTCGCTCCCCAGTCAAAGCCGCCAATAGTAGCTTTTTTAATTTTAAGCGCATCCATCAAAGCAATCACATCAGTGGCCAAAGCAGCCTGCTGTCCGTTTCTGAAAGTAGCATCACTTAAAAAACGAGTCGTACCAAAACCTCTTAAATAAGGCGTAATCACCCGGTAGCCTTTCGCCACTAAAATCGGCACCACTTCCTGGTAACTGTGAATGTCATACGGCCATCCGTGAAGCAAAATGACCGGACTTCCCGTTGCAGGACCTGCTTCGGTATATCCCACGTTCAATAGTCCTGCATTGATTTGTTTTAAGGTGCCCAGTGAACGGCTTACTTCGATTGTATTGGTTTGTTTTTCTGTTTGTGCATTGCTAAAATTTACACTTAGCAAAAGGACTGCAATAAAAGCGATTTTGTTTCGTATAGTTTTCATATTCTTTTGATTTTTAAAGTATTGATTCGTTAATTTCTTTGTCAAAGATATCCTGACCCTCATCGTTTTACAATCAGAAAAAAGCTGAAGCGGACAAACTAGGGAGTGAATTGGACAATACTAAAATTTGAATTATTTTCTAAGTGATTTAAAAGCCGTACGAAGTTCTATGGTGAAAATTTGTGGCTCTTCCCATGAGGCAAAATGACCGCCTTTGTTTACTTCATTAAAATAACTCAGGTTTTTATAGGCTCTTTCCGCCCAGCTTTTGGGTGCCTGATAGATTTCTCCCGGAAATACGGTTATGGCAACCGGAATTTTGATATCCTGTGTTTTTTGTTCCACCACATTAAAGTTGTTGGTGTTGTTTTCCCAATACAATTGTGCGGATGAATTGGCCGTATTGGTAAACCAGTACAGGGAAATATTATCCAGCATTTCGTTTTTGGTCAGTGATTTTTCAGCATTTCCGCCACTGTACGTCCATTCGTTGAATTTATCCAGGAAAAACGAAGCCAGTCCAACCGGAGAATCTGTAAGTCCGTATCCTAGAGTCTGAGGGCGTGTGACCATCATTCCGGCATACCCTCCGCCTCTGGTGTACAATTTATTCAACGAAGCAAAAGCGGCTTTTTCCTTAACCGATAATCCTGCCGGTGCCGGATCTCCGTTTTTTAAGGCTTGGGCAACATCTGCCGGAACTGTGGCAGGCATATTCACATGAATTCCCAACAGTCCTTCCGGAGCCTGACGTGCCATGGCATCTGCAATTACAGAACCCCAGTCACCTCCTTGCGAAACATAATGTTTGTACCCCAGACGTTTCATTAAAACATCCCAGGCTGCACCAATTTTTTCAGGTCCCCAACCGGTTCCTGTTGGTTTTTCAGAGAAACCATAACCGGGCATGGACGGAATGACAAGATCAAAAGCATCTTCGGCTCTTCCTCCGTAAGCGGTAGGATCTGTTAAAGGTCCGATCACTTTTAAAAGTTCAAAGAAAGATCCCGGCCAGCCATGCGTAATGATTAACGGTAAGGCATTTTTATGTTTCGAACGAATGTGAATGAACTGAATGTCCAGGCCGTCTATGGTAGTTATAAATTGTGGCAATGCATTCAGTTTGGTTTCTGTTTGGTGCTAGTCGTAATCGGTTCCCCAGTATTTTACCAAACCCTGAATCTGGGCTAATTTTACTCCCTGTGACTGATCCGTCACGGTTTCCTGTGCCGGCCATCTGGTCGCATTGACACGGTTGCGAAGATCTGTAATGGCTTCTTCCGAAACACTGATGTGATACGGGCGAATGGCTTCTGAACCCTTTGTATTTTTTTGTTGTGCAAATCCTGTAGCAGCAATCAAAATAAGCGCGCCTGTCGCTATTACATTCGATAAGCTGCGTCTGGTGGTTGTATTTGTTTTCATCTTTTTTGATATTAAATTATGATTATCAGTTTATTTCTTTGTCAAAAGTATTTCGATAATCCACGTTTTAAAATCAGAAAAAAGCCCAAACGGACAAAGATCAGGTTGAAATGGACAGCTGGTATTTTAACCGCAATACCGATAGCCATCGGGACGTTAGGATTTCAAGGAATAGAAGTGATTAAAAAATTATAGCCACAGATTACACAGATTAACACGGATTCTAAAATCTATGTAAATCAAGGTAATCTGTGGCAAGAAAACTTTGCTACCTTTGCAGTTAAATTGCTAAAACCTGAGTTTTGAAAAAAATTTCATAACCGTAAAAAAACTGAATTTAGTATCTTTACGTCATGATCGAAATAGGAATAGACAGTTTTGCGTCGGCGATGTACGGCGATAACAACACACTTAGCAGTGTAGAGGCCATGGAGCAGCTGCTTCAGCGAATTGAGTTTGCCGATCAGGTCGGACTTGATGTTTTCGGAATTGGCGAACACCACAAAAAAGAATTTTTAGATTCGGCTACGGCTGTAATTCTGAGTGCTGCTGCAGCACGAACCAAACAAATCAGGCTTACGAGTGCCGTGAGCGTCCTGAGCGCCGCAGATCCGGTGCGGGTCTACCAAAGTTTTGCAACGCTGGATCTGATTTCCAAAGGAAGGGCTGAAATTGTCGTAGGCCGTGGGTCTTCGATTGAAGCCTATCCCCTTTTTGGTTTTGAACTGAACGATTACGATAAACTTTTCAAGGAAAAACTCGAACTGTTGCTGCAAGTCCGCGATAATGAATTTGTCACCTGGTCCGGAAAATTCCGTGCGCCTTTAAATAATTTACCCGTTTACCCGAGAGCGATACAGGAAAAATTACCTGTTTGGCTGGGTGTTGGCGGAAGCCCGGAATCGTTTGTCAGAGCCGGAATTTTAGGTTTACCCCTTATGGTGGCCGTGATTGGCGGACAAACGCACCGTTTTCGCCCTTTAATCGATTTGTACCGCGAAGCCGGGCAAGCCAACGGTTTCAAACCCGAAGAATTAAAAGTCGGTTTACATTCGCCCGGTTATGTTTCAGCTACCAATGAAAGTGCTGTAGCAGAATACTATCCCGGTTATGCCGAACTCTGGACCAAATTAGGACTGGAACGTGGCTGGCCGCCCGTAACCAAAGAAAAATTTGATTATCTGGCAGACGAAAAAGGAGTGCTCGTTCTTGGAAATCCGGAGCAGGTAGCCGAGAAAATCCTGCGTCACAGCGATGCACTGGGCGGAATCTCGAGATTTACTTTCCAAATGGATAATGCCGGACTTACGCACACACAATTGATGAACGCCATAGAACTTATAGGCACAAAAGTAAAACCTCTGATTCAGTAAGACATCAGAGGTTTTGTTTATCATTAGTTTTCGTAAATTTCCATCCACAGACGGCTTTCTTCCAGATCGAGTTCTTTTTCGATTTTACGGAAAATTTCCTCGTTTACGGAACCTTTTTTGTGCATGACTTCGAGTTTGGAACGCTCTACGTTGAGTAAGTCAATTTGCAATTTGGTAAAATCATTGAAGATTTCGCCACCCATCACGTTTCCTTTTCCGAAGAAATTGGCCGGTAATTCGGTTTTCTGCAAACGGTTGAATTTCACCTCGTATTTGCTTTTTATATTATGCAGCAGATCATCATTCAATAAGGAAAAATGATCTTCGATATGGGCAATCGTTTCCGAAACAATTATATTTCGGATACCGTACTCCTCTGCCAGAATAGAGTAAGGCTGTAATTTTAATTTACGGATCACCCACGGCAAGGTTAGCCCCTGAATGACCAGCGTAGACAAGATCACACAGAACACCAGATAAATGATCAGGTTCCGCAACGGAAACGCTTCATTATCATTGATGGTCAGAGGCAAAGCCAAAGCGGCCGCCATGGAGACCACGCCACGCATGCCGGACCATCCGAAAACAATCATGTTCCGGTAATCAAATTCTTCTTTCTCCCGGATTTTTTTACTTAAAAACCTCGGAACCAAAGTGGCCGGAACCACCCACAAAAACCGGACTACAATAACCACAATACTTACCGTTGCCCCCCACACAAACAAAGACATTCCCGAATAATCGCCTATGCCTTCGATAATCTGACGCAGCTGCAGCCCAATCAGAATAAAGATTAAACCGTTTAAAATATTCGTAAGAACACTCCATATTGTTCCCGTCATCATACGGCTTTCGTGTGTAAAAATCGTCCCTGATCGTGCCGAAAGATACAAACCTGTTGTGACCACCGCCAAAACACCGGAGCATTCAAAATGCTCGGCAATCAGGTACGATGCAAAAGGCGTCAGAAGCGTAAAGGTCGCTTCGATAATATCGTCACAGACAAACTTTTTATGTATAAAACTCATGACAAAACCAACGGCCAGACCAATGGCTATGCCGAGGGTAGACATGATAAAGAAATTCAATCCCGCCTGCCAGAGTACAAAATTACCGGCAGTAATCGCTGTTAACGCATATTTATACGCCACAAGACCGCTCGCGTCATTGAGCAGGCTTTCTCCTTCAAGGATCGCAATAAGCCGTGGATGCAGTCCTAAACCTTTTGTAATAGAAGTCGCTGAAACAGCATCGGGAGGCGAAACAATAGCGCCCAGTAAAAAGGCCAAAGGCCACGAAATATCATCTATGAGTAAATGGGCTGCCCAGGCTACCGCTACTGTGGTAAACAGCACCAGACCAACAGCCGCAAGTGTAATCGGGCGCACGGTTTGCTTAAAATCGGCCCAACTGGTGTACCAGGCAGCATGGTATAAAAGCGGTGGCAAAAAGATAATAAAAACCACTTCCGGACTTAAGGCAATGACAGGAAGACCCGGAACAATACTGATGACAACCCCGCACAAAACGAGCACGATTGGAATTGGAAAATTATATCTTTTACTTAGAAGGCTCAGGAAAGCAACCCCGAACAACAACATAATGATTACTGTAATATTTTCCATCTCCGTTTATTTTTGGCTTTATTTTTAAAATTGGCAGCAGGTTTTTTAAGGGTACTAATATAATATTTTATGATAATCCCTGCGGTATAAACCGTTTGCTTTTAAAACAAAAAAACGCCTCAAAAATTTGAGACGTTTTTTAACCAAAATTAATTAACGATGATGATGGTGCGTTTTTTAATTAAAAAAAATTACTTCCATCCGCCACCTAAAGCACGGTACAGGTTAACCAGCGCTTGTAACTTCTGCAGATTATCATTTACACCGCTTAATTGCGCCGACAACAGATTTTGTTCTGACGTTAATACATCTGTATAATTGGTTGCAGAACTGTATTCTAAAAGTTGTTGTGTATAATCCACCGCTTTTTCTAATGATTCAATTTGTCTGGCTCTCGAATCCTGTTTTTCAACTGCCATCTGATAGGCGTATAAGGAATTCGAAACTTCCTGACCTGCCACTAAAAGACTCTGTTGAAAATTATTCAGTGCCTGTAACTGTTTCGATTGTGCCGTTGTCAGTCTGGCTTTGTTTAAACCCTGATTGAAAAGCGGCTGTGTCAATCCTCCGATAAGCGAATAGAAAATAGAATTACTGAAAAAATCTTTTATTTCTAAATTCGAAAAACCGCCACTTGCCGTAAGCGTCAGGCTCGGATAGAAATAAGTACGCGCTAAATTGGTACTTTCAAAAGCAGTCCTGAAATTAAATTCCGCCTGACGGACATCAGGACGATTTTGCAGTAACTGGGAAGATACACCCACCTTAATGTTTTCAGGAATTACCTGATCTTCCAATATACCTCTTTCGATGGTTCCGGGCCCTTGTCCCATTAAAATATTCAGGGCATTTTCGGTTTCGCGAATACTTTGTTTTAAATCCGGAATCAGCACTTCCGCGGCATAACGATTGGCTTCACTCTGTACCACAGCGGCACCGGTAACGATGGCCCCTTCTTTTAGGGATTTAATCGTTTCTACGTTTTTAATACGGCTTTCCAGTGTTTTTTGTGTAATCTCCAATTGTTTGTCCAAAGACAATAACAGAAAATAATTATTGGCAATATCCGAAATCAATTGTGTCTGAACCGCTTGTTTGGCCGCATCTGTAGCCAGGTAGCTGGACAGTGCAGCTCTTTTGGAACTGCTCAGTTTTCCCCAGATATCGGCTTCCCAGGACGTACTCAGTGCTAACTTGTACGTCGTTGTCAGCGTATTGATGTTGATCCCTGCCGGAAAGTTAAGACCTGCCTCCGATTGTTTGGTACGCGTTACATTGGCATCCAGGTTTAAGGTCGGATAATAGGCCAGTTTACTCTGACGCAAAGTCGCCTGTGCCTGAATGATATTTTCAATTGCGTTTTTCAGGTTCAGGTTCTGATCGAGTCCTTTCTGAATCAGGGCATTTAGTTTTGCATCTTTAAAAACACTCTGCCAGGGCATCGCTGCCATTGTCGTGGTGTCGGCGGAAGTCTCATCACGAAACAACTTTTCGGTCGAAACACTTGCGGGGCGTTCGTATTTTTTGGTAATGGAGCACGCACTTAAAAGCGCGGCTGCCAGTACCAGAAGTATATATTTATTGGAACTATGAGTCATCTTTTTTCTTAATTTAATTATTACTCCTTGTGAGCGTCTAATACTGGCACTTCCTCGTCATCGTCTTCGTCATAACCGTCTTTGGCCGGACCACTTACTTTTTCCTGTAACGTCTGAAAAACAATAAACAAGACCGGAATAACGAATACTCCAAGAATAGTTCCGATTAACATTCCCCCAACAGCTCCTGTTCCGATGGATTTATTACCCACCGCACCGGCTCCCGTAGAAAACATCAAAGGAACAAGTCCTAAAATAAAGGCAAAAGAGGTCATTAGAATTGGTCGTAAACGTGCTACGGCTCCTTCAATGGCTGCCTGAACGATTGGCAATCCTTTTCTTCTTCGTTCTAAGGCAAACTCGACAATCAAAATACCGTTCTTGGCCAGCAATCCAATCAGCATGATTAAGGAAATCTGCAGGTAAATATTACTGTTTAATTTGAATATAATCGAGAATAAATAAGCACCCGCCAATCCAAAAGGAATGGAAAATAATACCGCAAACGGTAAAATATAACTTTCGTATTGCGCACTTAACAGGAAGTACACAAACACCAGACACAGGATAAAAATGAAAATCGTTTCACTTCCTGAAGCTAATTCTTCACGCGTCAGTCCGGAGAATTCATAGCCGTAACCTGCCGGAAGATTTTCGGCTGCTACTTCCTGAATCGCTTTAATCGCGTCTCCCGAACTGAATCCCGGATTTGGGGCTCCCGTAATGGCAATCGACGTAAATAAGTTGAACCTTGAAATGGATTCCGGTCCGAAAACCCTTGTCATTTTTACAAATTCCGTAATCGGTGCCATGGTTCCGGAACTGTTTCTCACGAAAATCTTATTCAGCCCTTCCGTATTGGTACGGAATTCCGGAGAAGCCTGGATCATCACACGGTATTGTTTTCCAAACTTATTAAAATTCGAAGCATACAATCCACCGTAATAACCCTGCATCGTAGACAGAATCGAATTGACGGTCACTCCTGCATCTTTCGCTTTGGCTAAATTAATTTCCATCATATATTGCGGAAAGCCGGGATTAAAGGGTGTTGTTGCATATTGTATTTCAGGACGTTTGGACAACTTTTCCAAAAAGTCCGTATTCACTTTAAAGAATTCTGCTGTCGAATGCCCTCCTTTATCCTGCAATTGAAATTCGAATCCGCCACTTTGTCCAAAACCCTGAATCGTTGGCGGAGAAATGAAGAAGATATTAGCTTCACGAATACCGCTTGTTTTGGCAAAAAGCTGACCAATTACGTCATTCACACTTAACTCACGTTTGTCCCAGGTTTCCAGTTTTACGATAACCATACTGTAGGCACTACCTGCTCCTGCGGTAAAGTTCTGCCCGACAATACGAAGGGTATTTTTAACTCCCGGAATGGTTTTCGCAATACTGTCTACTTTCTTCGCGATAACATCGGAACGTTCCATAGAAGCCGATGGCGGTAAGCTGATGTTGGCAAAAACAGTTCCCTGATCTTCCGCCGGAACGAAAGCCGATGGTGTCGTTTTCATCATGTAAAATAAGGCTGCACCGGCAATAAGAATCGAAGCTAAAACAATCCATTTTTTTACGGAAAGGAAACTTACCGAACGTTTGTAGCGTTCCGTTACATTGTCAAAGGCAACGTTAAAAGAAGTATAAAATCTTTGAATAAAACTTTTATGTTTGTGATCGTCAGCGTGTGGTTTTAAAAGCAAAGCACACAAAGCCGGACTTAAAGTCAGGGCATTGATCGCCGAAAGGATAATTGCTACCGCTAATGTGATACCAAATTGTTTGTAGAAAACCCCGGTAGATCCATTGATAAAGGTCACCGGAATAAATACCGCCGCCATTACCAGTGTGATCGAAATAATCGCTCCGGAAATTTCGCTCATCGCGTCAATCGTTGCTTTTTTAGACGATTTATAACCGTGATCGAGTTTGGCATGCACCGCCTCGACGACGACAATGGCATCATCGACGACAATACCAATCGCTAGTACCATCGCAAAAAGCGTTAATAAGTTTATCGTAAATCCGAATAAATTCAGGAAGAAGAACGTACCTACAATTGCCACCGGAACGGCAATCGCAGGAATCAGCGTGGATCTGAAATCCTGAAGGAAAATAAAAACCACAATAAAAACCAGGATAAAGGCTTCGATCAAGGTGTGGATTACCTTTTCGATAGAGGCATCCAGATTTTCGTTAACATCTACCAGAATCGTATATTTCACTCCTTTTGGAAAGTTTTTTGCCGCTTCTTCGATCAGTTTTTTAGAGTTGATGATTACGTCACGCGCATTAGATCCCGGAGTCTGGCTAATCGCCATCGCTGCCGATTCTACACCGTTTGTTTTAATCGTCGACGTATAACTTAGCGACCCCAATTCTACTTTAGCCACATCTTTCAGGCGCAGCATTTGTCCGTTTCCAACCGATTTGATGATGATGTCCCCAAATTCCGTGGCACTGGTCAGACGTCCTTTGTATTTAATTACGTATTGAAAAGCCTGATTCCCGTTCTCCCCGAATTTACCCGGTGCAGCTTCGATATTCTGTTCTGCCAGAGCAGCCGAAATATCACTCGGAATCAGTTTATATTGCTGCATGACATCCGGTTTCAGCCAGATTCTCATGGAGTAATCTTTTGCCCCGAAAACCGTCACGTCTCCTACCCCAACGACACGCTGGATTTGCGGTACCAGATTGATCTTCGCGTAATTTTGAAGGAAAGTCTGATCGTAGGCTTTATTGTCACTGTATAAAGAGAAAATCAACAAGTTACTACTCTGGCTCTTTGTTACCGTAACACCCGCCTGAGTTACCTCTACAGGTAGTAAACTGGTGGCTCTGGAAACCCTGTTCTGCACGTTTACCGCTGCCAGATCGGGATTTGTTCCTACTTTAAAAAAGATTTTTATAGAAGCATTTCCGTCGTTGGTCGCTGAAGAAGTCATGTACGTCATGTTTTCTACACCGTTGATTTGTTCTTCCAGCGGAATCACAATACTTTTAAGTACTACATCTGCATTGGCACCGGTGTAACTCGCCGAAACGTTTACTGTGGGCGGCGCGATATCCGGATATTGGGAAATAGGGAGCTCAATAAGCCCTAAAACCCCCAGAATAACAATAATAACCGATATTACTGTCGAAAGTACAGGTCTTTGTATGAATATTTTAAACATTTTATTTTCTTATTTTAAGTCAGCGTAAACTGTTTCTGCACTTACATTATGTGTTTTAATCTGAGATCCGTCTTTAAGAGCGGCAACTCCTTCTAAAACAATCTGATCGCCGGCTTTTAATCCGCTGGTTACCACATAATAATTTCCGGCAGCACTGTTATCTAACACTGTAATATTGGTATTTTTCGTTTTTCCGTCTTTTCCGACCACGACTGCAAAAAGTTTGTCCTGAAGTTCAAAAGTGGCACTCTGCGGAATTAATAATCCCTCTTTTATGGCTTTCGGAATTCGTACCGTTACACTGCTTCCGCTTCTGATAATTCCCTGTGGATTTGGAAAACGGGCCCTGATGTTTACCGTACCTGTTTCTGTATTGATTAATCCGTTTATGGTTTCGATACGTCCTTTTTGGTCGTATGCAGAACCGTCTGAAAGCACTAAGGAAACGGCCGGTAATTTTTTGATTTTCTGAGCCAGCGATACTCCCGAGTCGGTATCGGTAAAATTTAAAAGCACTTTTTCATTCATCGCAAAATAAGCGTACACATTTCCGATACTGGAAACCGTTGTTAAAGGTTCTGCTGTATTGGAACTTACCAGGCTTCCCAAACGAAACGGAATTGAACCTACCACTCCGTTTACCGGACTTGTTACTGTGGTATATACCAGATTGGTTTTGGCATTTACTAAACTTGCATTGGCCTGCGCAAGTGTTGCCATAGCGGATTCGTAGTTGAACTGAGCAGATTCTAATTCGTATTTGCTGATAATTCCTTTTTCTACTAATGGTTTTACTTTTTGTACCGCTAATTTTGCTGTACTTACCGCTGCCTGAGCACTTTTTATACTTGCCGCGGCTGTACGGACTTGTTGTTCGTACTCCGGAGCACTGATTTTAAACAAGGCTTGCCCGGTTTTTACAACGGCACCTTCATCAACATATATTTTTTCAATATAACCTTCCACTCTTGGACGGATTTCTATATTTTCCTGCCCCTGAATACTTGCAGGATAATCTGTATTTAAAGTGGCTGATTTTGACTCTAAAACGAGTGTTTTATATTCTTTAACGGGCTGTGCTCCTCCAGCCTGAGCTGACTTATCATCTTTATTACCACATGATGCGATAAAAACGGATACTGCGAGAATGCTTAAAAAGGATTGCTTATTCATTGGAAATAATAGGTAAATTATCGATTATACAAAACAAAGGAACTAAAATATTACAAGCAAAAAATTACCAATAGACGGAGAGCAGTAAACTATCGATAGACACAACATAACACCCGATGGAAATTATAAAAAACTAAACAAGCGTTTAAATTCTGTCTCGTCGGCTCTAAGATGGTTTTTAAGGATTCTGGTTCTGTATTGAGCGATTGGTTAAAAATGGTATTCAGATAAAATGTAATATTGTCTTAAAAATAATCAATTATAATGAAAACAAACTTCTTTAGACCCTATTTATTTCCCGGAATACATATTCTCAGCTGGTTTTTACTTGGGTTTATCATGCTGTTTTACACGCCTTTAAGCTGGAATATTACAATGCCGACCTTCTTTTGGCTGTGGCAGGCGATCGTACTTTTCTTTATGATTGTTATTTTTTATTCGAATGCTAAAATAGTTGTTCCCAAAACCATTATTAAAGGCAATATGGCAACTTATCTCATCTGGGCTTTTTTAGTCATTTTTGCCATGCAGCTTATCGCTTATTTTTATACGTCACAAACCGATCTTCACAATAAAATTGCTGCCCTTTTGGGATTCAAAAAATATCGAAGTGATTATTTTGACAATTGGGTATTCACCTTCACCCTGTTAGTTTTAGGAATCAGTACCAGTTGGGCAATGTTACAGTATTGGCAGAAAGCAGCGCAGCACAAACAAAAGCTGGAGCAGGACAAAACGATGGCTGAACTGGCAATGCTGAAAGCACAGATTAATCCGCATTTTTTCTTCAATTCCCTGAATAGTATTTATTCCTTAACGTACAGTAATATTGAGGATTCCCGCAATGCCCTTCACACGCTGAGCCGAATGATGCGTTACCTGCTGTACAGCACAGAAGGAGAACGAACTACATTACTAAAAGAAGTTGATTTCCTGAAAGATTTTATTGCCTTAATGCGGCTTCGAGCCAATAGCAAGCTGACTATTACAACTGCTATTCCGGAACAGCTTGCAGATTATCCGATCGTTCCCATGCTTTTGCTGCCGTTGGTTGAAAATGCGTTTAAACATGGGGTACATGCAACAGATAAAAGCGAAATTATCATTACCTTGAAGCAAAAAGAAACCGATCTTGAATTTGAAGTAGTGAATACTTTTTTCGAAAAAACAGCAAACTCTGATCCGGGAGGAATTGGTTTAACGAATACAAAACGCAGATTACAGCTTATTTATCCGAACCAATACTCGATGGATTGCGGTGTGAACCAGGACGGTAAATATGAAGTAAACCTGAAAATAACTTTAGAAAAATGATCGTATTGAAATGTATAGCAGTAGATGATGAGCCATTGGCCTTAAGACTGGTCGAAACTTTCATTGAACAAACCCCTTTTCTGCAATTAACAAGCAGCTGCGACAATGCCGTAGAAGCCATGAGTGTCATTCGGGAAAAACAGCCTGATGTGGTTTTTCTGGACATCAACATGCCCAACCTAACAGGAATGGAACTTGCCCGGCTTTTGCAGGAACAACCGGGCACGCCGCCAAAAATTGTTTTTACAACCGCTTACAATCATTATGCAATTGAAGGATATAGAGTAAATGCTGTTGATTACCTTTTAAAACCTTTTAGTTATGAAGAATTTTTAAGGGCAGCCAACAAGGTTTTGGAATTATGCCAGGAAACTTCCCATCTGCCGAATGTTATTGACGATGAATTTATTTTCTTAAAAGTAGAATACCAATGGATTAGGGTCAGCCTGAAGGATGTTTTGTATATTGAAAGTTTAAAAGACTATGTAAAAGTACATTTGGAAGCGCCACAAAAAGCGTTACTTTCATTGATTTCCTTAAAAGCATTAGAAGAGAAATTACCCTCTTCAAAATTCATGAGAATACATCGTTCCTATATTGCCTCCCTGGATAAAATAAGTGCCATCAGCAAAAACTCCATCTTTATTGACAAGGCTGAAATAACCGTTGGCGAACAATACAAAGAAACATTTAAGGCAATCGTCGACAAATGGATTAAATAAAAAACAATTACAAATGGAAAAAAGAGCCAACAAATATCATTTGACACTAAAGTCAACGCAATACGCCAATGGGGAAACAGAACCCCTAAAAGAACTGGAACTGGACTTTGACAACCACGATGAAATCTTCGAAATTATTGAACGAATAAAAAATAAAAATCTGTTCGATGATCCGGCTGAAGCAACACAATTTGCCCTTGGATTAAAATTGTTCAGCGAAATAAAACTAAAACACCGCAAAAATCCTCTGTTTACGGAACTGAATGAAGTCTTTCCGATATTCATGAAAAAATTAAAAAGCCTTTAAGTGAGGCTTTTTTTTTAGTTTACAGTTTTCAGTCACAGTTGTCAGTCGCAGTGTTCAGCCACAGTATGCAGTTCTAACTCTTACACCAAACTCATAACCCACAACCAACAACTCATAACTCACAACTCCTAAAAAAATCTCATAACAAAATTGAGTTTAGTACGTAAAAAAATGTTAAATTTGGCTACCCACATCACTAAACCTACTAAACAATATGAAAAAAAAATTATGTTTTAGCTTAGAAAATGTACGATTAAAGACGACTTTCCTCTCTATTTTCTTTTTATTGATCTCCTGGCAGGGTAACTGTCAGTACCTCACCGAAACCCTTGCCCCTACGGCAGTTATTAAAGAAGGGCTTTCGTTAGAACAATCTTCAGACGGGCGGATTTTTATTGCCGAAAGAGCCGGTATCGTCAAAGTATTCCAGAATAATGCCGTCTCAACTGTCTTTACCGTAACCACCATTACCGATAACGAACAAGGATTACTGGGCCTTACCTTACATCCCGATTTTGCCACAAACGGTTATATCTATGTCTTTTATGCTATCAATGACGGAGCGGTGATCAGACACCGAATCGAACGTGTTCAGATTGATAATACCAATCAGGTGGTAGCCAGACAGGAAATTCTTTTACTGGAACCTATTGGCGGCGGATTTCACAATGGTGGGGATCTAAAATTCTTTAACGGATTTCTGTATGTAACCGTTGGAGACAGCCAGCAAAATACCAATTCTCAGGATTTGGATACGTATAAAGGAAAAATATTACGTCTTACCGAAAACGGACTTCCGGCTCCGGGGAATCCTTTTTACGGAAGCGGTTCTGTACAAAAACAAAGTATCTGGGTCTATGGATTCAGGAATCCGTGGAGGCTTGTTCCCAACGTAAAAGCCAATAAATTATATGTGCTGGACGTTGGAACTTCCTGGGAAGAAATAAACGAAATCAGCAACCCAACCATCCGCAATTATGCCTGGGGACATCCTCAGGGAGGTGACGGAAAGCAAACGGAAACCAATTTATTTACCAATCCTATTTTTACTTATGCAACGGGAAGTATCGGAAATGCTTTGACCAATGGTCTTTTGTACAATCCCACCACTCCGCGTTATCCGAATCTGGAAGGGAAATTTATCATTAAAGATTTCGTACGAAATGCGATCCGTTCTTTCGATCCGAATATTGCAGATCCGGTTTCTACAGAATTTTACAGTGCTCCGCAACAGATGGCATTGGGTATGATGTTAGGAAACGACGGCTATATTTATTATTGTGCTTATGGAAACAACGGCTCTTTAATCCGACTGAATTATATCGAAACCGCAGCTCCGACAATAGTCAACCATCCGGTATCCAAAACGATAATGGAGACGTATCCTGTTACTTTTAATGTAACGGCAAGTGGTGTTGGATTAAGCTATCAATGGCAATTTAATAATGCCGACATTCCGGGTGCAACAGCTTCAAGTTATACGATTCCCAATGTTACCAATGCCAATGCAGGAGCTTATCGCGTGGTTGTAACCAATACGGCAGGTAATGTAACGAGTAATCCGGCTACGCTTACTGTTACACCGTTCAGCAATGCGCCTACAGTAACACTGGTTTCTCCTTTACCAACCTTAAAATGGAATGCAGATGATATTATCAATTATGCAGCCACAGCAACAGATATAGAAGACGGTGTATTGCCGGCAAGTGCTTTCTCGTGGAGTATGGATTTATTTCATGAAGATATTCCCGGAGCAGGACATTCACATCCCGGAGCGAGTCCGCAAGGGGTCTCATCAGGAACATTTCTGGCGTCTAACCAAGGTGAAAAAACACCGAATGTATGGTACAGGTTCACGGTTAAAGTCACGGACAGTAATGGATTGACGGCTTCCACTTATGTAGATGTTTACCCGAATCTTGTCGATGTTACTACAACCAGTTCTCCGGTTTTATTGAATTTAGAATTTAATCAAAAACCTATTGTGGCACCGGCTACTAAAAAAGTGGTTGCCAATGCCAATTTGCAAACACTCAATGCTCCTACTCCGCAATATGTTGGAAACATTCGATACGATTTTGATCACTGGAGCCAGGGCGGAACTGTCAATCAGAATTTTCAGGCACCGGCAACAGGAACGATTACCTATACGGCTTTTTATACGGCAACTACTTTAGGAAATGCTCCTTATCTGGGAACCATTGCCCAGATTCCGGGTATCATTGAAACCGAAAATTATGATGTAGGCCCAACTGCCTTTCTGGATACCAATGGCGGCGGAGATACACCCTACAGACCCGGAGATGGCGTAGGAACCGAAGCCTGTAGCGAAGGAGGTTTTAATATTGCCTACGTGGCCAAAAACGAATGGCTTAAATACACCGCAAAAGTAAACACGACCGGAAATTATGATATTAAATTAAGAATCTCAACTCCCTATGCCAACAGAAAAGTACATCTTGAAGTCGATGGTGTAAATGCAACCGGAGTGGTTGATATTCCCAATACAACCGGTTTTCAGAACTGGCAGACGGTAACAGTACCCAATATTCCTTTAACACAGGGCGTACATACGATCACTTTGTTTTTTGACGAAGCGGATATTAACATCAACAAACTTGAATTCACCTTATCGGCAAATGCGACTGCTCCAGTAGCCGATTTTGAAGTAAGCAGCTCCATGGGCTGTTTGAATACACCCGTTACTTTTACCTCTGTTTCTATCGGAACAATAGATACGTACAACTGGAGTTTTGGAGAAGGTGCCCAGCCTGCAACCGCAACAGGAATTGGCCCTCACAGCGTGGTGTATGGTACAGAAGGTGACAAAATGGTGTCATTAACGGTTACCAATACGGCAGGAAACAATAAAAAAGACATCACCTATATGGTTCATAATTGCAATCTTGGTGTTGAAATTCCAACTGAAGAATCAAAAAAGATTGTCGTTTATCCGAATCCGTCAAAAGGAATTTTCTATTTGTCAAAAGAATTAGAATGGAGCGTTTATGCTGCCTCAGGAGCTAAAATAAAACAAGGTTCCGGAACTGTGATTAATATCTCTGATCAGGCCACCGGAATCTATTTTATTAAAAACAATGAAAGCAGTAAAGCAATATCTATTATGAAACAATAAATAAGCTCAGTTTAAAGCACAAAAAGGAGGCATACGGTAAAACGTCTGCCTCTTTTTTATGGAATAGATTCTGTTGCACGCAGTTTTTTACTCTTGTGTTTCAGACACCCTCTGTCATTCCGAGGAACGAAGGAATCGCATCCAGTATTCGCCAACAGTGTGAAATTAGCGTGCGTGATTAACAGGTGTAATTAGCAAGTGCGATTCCTCGTTCCTCGGAATGACAAATACCTGGGGTTATTGCGTTTTATTTCTTGCGTTTTAAACACCGCTTGTCATTCCGAGAAACGAAGGAATCGCATCCAGTTTTCGCCAACAGTGTGTGATTAGCATATATGATTCCTCGTTCCTCGGAATGACAAACCTGGGGTCAGTGCGTTTTATTTCTTGCGTTTTAAACACCGCTTGTCATTCCGAGGAACGAAGGAATCGCATCCAGTATTCGGCAACAGTGTGTGATTAGCATATGTGATTCCTCGTTCCTCGGAATGACAAACCTGGGGTCACTGCGTTTTATTTCTTGCATTTTACACATTGCATTTCATTCCAATTGTGTGAAAACGAAAATAAAAATTCACTTTCACACAACTTCTGTGAGAAAGTGAGAAATAAAATCAACTTTCCCACAGCAATAAAAAAAAACCAGTCAGGAAAAGCTGGCTGGTTCATAGAATTTTTAGTGTAAAATGGTCAGCCTGTTTTAGGAAGACCCAATAAATCAATTGGCGTATAAAGAATATCTTTTTTAGAATTTATAAGTTACTCCAACTCTGAAGTTTCTTGGCTGTTCTGTCTGCCAGTAATACGTATTCACATTTCTTGAAGCGTAGTAAGAACCACTGTACAAATATTTATCAAGAATATTAAACACATTGGCTGTAAATTTCATTTTTCCTGTTTCGTAGGATAAACCTCCGTCCAGTTTGAAATATTCCGGAAGTTTCTCCAATCCTACTGCCCATGAATCTGTTTGTCTTCCTGCAAGATACGTTCCTCCTATAGAAGCTCCCAATCCTTTTAATTTACCGGACACAACCGTGTAATTTAACCAGGCATTGGCAATATGTTTTGAAAATCCTGTTAAGGCACTTCCTTCTGTAATAGACGGTACATTAGAATCTGTTACAATTGCTTCCGTAAAGGCGTAATTCGCAATCAGGTTAAGTCCGTCAAGGATTTTACCTCTTACGTCAAACTCAACTCCCTGTGCTCTTTTTTGACCCAATACCACTTTCCAAATATCAGTTGGTCCATTTTCAGGATCGGCTGTTAGTTCGTTTTCCTTAATGATTCTGTAAGCCGAAACGGTAGTACTCCACGATCCGTCAAACCAGTCTTTTTTGATACCAAACTCAATATTATTACCCGTAAGCGGTTTTATCGCTTCTCCGCTTTTTATAATACCCGATTGCGGTGTAAAAGCCTGATCGTATAATCCGTAAACAGATGTGGTTGGTGTTACAGAATAACTAACCCCTACACGTGGTGTAATGTGACTGTCTTCCTCAACATCTCCCCAGCCTGACTGGTTCACCCAGGTGTATCTTGCAGCAAGAGTCACTCTCAGTTTATTCTCAAAAAAACCAAGTTCATCCTGAATGTAACCTGCCGCATATTTTGAAGTTATCCCTCCAAAAGATCTTTGTTTAAGGGGCTTACTGCGATCAAAATTCGGCAATCCGTTAGACGGGGTTCCGTAATTGGGTTCAAAAACATTAAACGGATTATCGTAAGTATCTAAATTATGGGACTGATAAAAGTCGGCCAAATATTCTTTATTCCCTAAATCAACACCACCTAACACTTTGTGGGTTACTGCTCCGGTATTAAATTTTCCATTCACAAAAATTTGTCCCAGATACATATTACTTTCAGCATCCCAGATCCCTACACTACGCACCACCTGACCATATCCAAGTTGCTCATCAGCGATATCATCTTCGTCCAGATAAACAGGCCCCGGACCAACAGCTGTAGGCCAGGAACTGTATCCTTCCTGCAGGTATTTAAAATAAGAAGTTTGTGCCGTAAGTTTCCAGTTATCATCAAACTTATGTTCAAACGTGAAATATCCGCTGTGATCATTCATTTTGGTATCCGGTATACCAGGCTGTGTCATGGTAAAATTTCTTGGCATGGTTGCATATCCGCCGCCATCAGCACCAAATACATAATAAGAACCTACTTCAGACATATTCGCGTGCTGGTAGTTGTACTCCAGCGTAATTTTAGTTTTATCATCGATCTGGTAAGAAAGAACCGGAGCAATTACATAACGGTCATTATGTTCGAATGGTCGGTGAGAGCCTTTCTTTTGTAAAGCCCCGTTGAATCTGTATAAAAATTTACCTTTTTTGTCCAGTTTTCCATCAAGGTCAATGCTTGCTCGGTAAAAATCATAACTTCCTGCCATTACGGTAGCCTCTCCTTTTGTGATTCCGGTTGGTTTTTTAGTCACCACATTATAAAGTCCGCTTGGATCTCCATTGGAAAGCATAAACCCGGCAGGACCTTTTACAAATTCAATATGGTCTACAAAACTCATGTCTTCCGTAAGAGGCCCCCAGAAAGACGAAACTACGTTAAAACCATTACGGAAAGCCTGAATCTGAGAACCACGCATGGTAATGTTCGTATACATATCACCCCAGTGCTCTACACGAACAGCACCACTCACATTGCGAATCACTCCGTCACTCATACTGATAATCTGTTGGTCTTTTAAAGTCTGACCACTTACAATCTGAATGTTCTGAGGGATTTCAAGAACCGGAGTCTGAAGACGCAACGACAAAGAAGGTTTGTCCTGCTTGTATTTGTTTTTTGTAATCACAACTTCATCCAGATCTTCCTGATTTTCTGCAAGTGCGAAATTTTTAGTTGTGGTTTGTTTTGCAGTAACTACAATATTATCCTCAACAGGCTGAATTCCTACAGCGCGAATACTAATCGTATAACTGCCAGGTTTAACGTTTTTGATCTCATATTGCCCTTTTTCATTCGTTACGGCATTATGTTTTGTTCCCTTAAGCGTAACAGCAATATTTTCTGCAGGAGTATTGCCGCTTAAAGTCACTTTTCCGACTATTTTTCCCGTTTCCTGCCCCGTCATATTTAAGGAGATCAGAAACAACAAACTAAACAGCACTTTTGTAATGGTTGATATATTCATGTTGGTATGGAGTTTAAATTCAGGAGCAAAAGTAACTGCTAAAACACTTCAATCCAAATTATTCTTAATCATTCTAAATAAAAATTATCCGCAAATTTATAAAAACAAGTTTTACTAAAAATGAGTTTTAAAATTTATTATATTGATTTAAAACACTTTATACCTAAAATAAACCTATCCAAAAAGAGGAACTGCTTCTATTCTTTTTCTTAAATTTTAACAAAAAAAGAGTAATTGAACATTTTATGACAAGTCGTGAATAAAAAAATAAAATCAAACTAACCTAATTTGTTATTTAGATTTCTATATTTGCAACCAAGTTGCGTTAAATTAAGCCCTAAAACCGGCTCGAAAAAACCAACTCGTTAGTAGTCAGGAATGAAGAAAAAAGTAGTTTTAATCAATCTTTTGATGTCTTTTACCGTATTGTTCGCAATGCTGTTTCAGACGCTGCATTCTTATGAGCATATTTATAAGCAACTCACAGAAAAACACTGTGATCACAAATATGCTGCCCATCAAAAACAAATCACGCACAGCCATACTGTAGAGAACAATTGTTCTGTCTGTCATTTTGCCTTTAGTACATTTATCCCAAATACTTTTCAGCCCTTATCATTTCATACTATAATTGTTGAAAATCCAATTGCCTTTACTTTTACAAAAGCTGCATCTATCTTTTTCAAAGGCAGCCTTTTTGCGCTGAGAGCTCCCCCGGCCCTAGTCTAGTTTACTATCCTTATTTTTTGAATATGAAATATCTTTCGCCAATTTTTCTGGCTGAAAGCGTGTCCTGTTTATTACTTTATTTGAGCTTTTGCAGAAATAAAAACTTAAGACTCATTTCTGTTTCAAACTGAAATACATATTGCATTTCCGAAACCATAGTAAGCTATTCCTTATTTTTTCGAAATAAAAAACGAAGCTGTTGTTCGAAAGAACAGCAGGAGTTTACTATTTCTATTCTTTACAATCCAACAAATTCAAATCCATACCATTATGCTTACAGCAGAAAACCTGACCAAAAAATATGGCGACCATATCGCTTTAAATGCCCTGAACCTAACCATTAAAAAAGGAGAAATTTTTGCCCTTCTGGGACAAAACGGTGCAGGAAAAACAACTACAATCAATCTGTTTTTAGGCTTTACACCACCCAGTGGCGGAACACTGGAAATAAACGGAATTTCAGTCACAGAAAATCCGCAGGAAACCAAGAAACACGTGGCTTATATCCCGGAAACCGTTATGTTATATCCGAATCTGACAGGACTGGAAAACCTGAAATTCTTTTCTTCGCTGGCAGGGTTCCAATATTCAAATGGCGAACTGACTTATTTTCTAACCAAAGCAGGTTTACAAACCAAAGCACACGATCAGCATCTTGGCGGCTACTCCAAAGGAATGCGTCAGAAAGTCGGAATTGCCATTGCTATTGCAAAACAGGCAAAAGTACTATTGCTGGATGAACCTACCAGTGGCCTGGACCCCAAAGCTTCCAACGAATTCTCTCAAATCCTAAAAGAACTTTCCGCAGACGGAACAGCCATTTTAATGGCCACCCACGATATTTTCAGAGCCCGGGAAGTGGCCACCCATATCGGAATCATGAAACAGGGAAATCTGGTTACGATTATTGAAGCCGCTAAAATTTCAGCTAACAAATTAGAAAACCTGTATTTACAAACCGTATAAAAGGAAATAAAAATTTCCATTCACTATAAATATGAAACATTTATTAGCCTTTTTATTTTCAGTACTTGCCCTGCATCAGGCACATTCCCAAACTATTAATGGTAAAATCATTGATCGCAATACAAAAGAAGCTGTCGCTGGAGCCCACATACAATTGCTGAATTCGGATAAAGAAACTACCACAAACCAGGACGGAAATTTTAGTCTGGAAGGTGAAGGAATTCTTCAGATCAGTTTTGCGGGTTACAAAACGCAGCAAATGACAGCGACGAATGCATTTCTTACGATCGAATTAGAAACTACGCTGAACGAATTGCAGACGGTAGAAATTGTAGGCCGTTCCGTCAAAAAATACAACAGTGATTATTCTTTTGCAGCAACAAAAACAGCATCGCTCAACAAGGATATTCCACAATCTATTTCGACCGTAACCAAAGAATTAATTGCCGACAAAGGTGCTTTTTATCTTGCTGATGCGGTAAAAATGGCCAGTGGCGTAATTCCGGCCAGTTATTACAATCAATACACCATTCGCGGCATCAGCCAGAATGAGGAAGGACAAATTATCAACGGAATGAGAACCCGTCAATATTATTTCCTGCAGCCTATAACGAGCAATATTGAACGCGTTGAAGTAATCAAAGGCCCTTCGAGTGCTACTTTCTCTTCTGTTGATCCCGGCGGAAGTATCAATCTGGTGACCAAAAAACCTCTCACAGTTGACCGAAAAGAGGTGAGTTTAAGCGTTGGAAGTTTCAGCACTTTACGAGGAACCCTAGATTTTACGGGGCCTTTAAACGAATCCAAAACACTTTTATACCGCGTTAACGGAGCTTATCAGGAAGCAAAATCGTTTCGGGATCTGGTGGGCAATAAATCATTTTTGATCTCGCCTTCCTTCAGTTATATTCCGAATGAAAAAACAGCTATCAATACCGAATTAATACTGAGTAATATGACGGGAGTCTTGGATCGCGGCCAGCCGATTTTTGGCGCGGTTGCCAGTGTGACAAACCTAAATCAGACGCCGATTAGTTTAAATTTAGGTGCTTCAGGTGATTTTTTCAAATCAAAAGAAATGATCCTGACCACCAATTTTGCACATAAATTTACGTCTAAAATTGGTTTTAATGCCGCCTACATGAAGCAGACGTGGACAGAAGACCTTCAGGAACACAGAACGACAAATGGTTTTGCGGTGGACATTAACAACAAACCCGTGACCAGTCTGGCCATGATGCAGTTTGTACAGCGTCAGCAATATTGGGATGTTGACAATCTTAGTGCTTATTTCAACTTTGATTTCAAAACCGGGAAACTCCATCATAAATTGTTAACCGGATACGATTTAAGCAGCTGGAATAAAAACAAAGGCGGTGCACAAAATGCGGCAAGGGGTTATTTATTAAAGAACGGAACCGTTGCCCCTTCGTTTGTTTTGGCGAATGCCGATCAATATCAGACTATAACGATCAACGGTGTTGTTTTACCAAAACCCAATGTCAGTTTTTTTGATCTGAACAATCCATCGTATGCGATGAGAAGCCCGGAAGATTACATTCTCAATGTCAGGACTGCCCTGCCTTCGGCGCTGACTACTACAAATGCGGTGTATATTCAGGATCAGATGCAGTGGGAAAAATTCACCTTTTTATTAGGTTTACGAAACGAATGGTTTGAAGACATTACCAATTACGAAACCACCAACGAACTAACCGTTAAAAAAACGGCTTTACTGCCCCGTGTTGGTGTGACCTATGCGGTTAATACTGCCATTAATGTGTATTCAACTTATCTGGAAGGGTATCAGCCTCAATCCAATACCGTTACTTTAATGCCTCAGACCGGAAGTTTACCTGCCGGAAGTCAGTTTGATCCTTTGGAAAGCAATCTGAAAGAACTCGGACTGAAAGCTACTTTTCTGAACAACACGATGAGTTTTAATGCTGCTGTTTATGAAATCAATCAGCGTAATATTTTGATGAATGCCAACGATCCCGTAAATCCTGATTTATTAGTGACCAGAGGAGCGGAACGCAGCCGCGGTTTCGAATGTGATCTGGCGGGTTACCTGACGCCTGACTGGCAGATCAATGCGTCTTACAGTTATATTGATGCGAAAATTACCAACGACCGTGATCTTTCCCTGATTGGTGCCAGAAAACAGAATACGCCAAAAAACAGTGCCAATTTATGGACGCGTTACAATTTTGCTGCTGATTCTGCTTTGAAAGATTTAGGAATTGGTTTTGGAATGCAGTACCAAAGCAGTAAAATTCCCTGGTTTACCCGCGATTTCATACTACCGGATTTTACCGTTTTTGATGCTGCTTTGTACTATAAACCCAACATCAGTAACATGCAGATTGCTTTGAATGCAGGCAATTTACTGAATAAAACCTATTGGTTAGGCGCTCAGAATTATTTGAGGTTATTTCCCGGTGCGCCCCGAAATTTCAGCCTTACCGTAACTTATAAATTTTAAACTGTATGAAGTCCTTTCACGTCGAAATTTTAATCGCCAAACATTTTAAAAAATCAGTTTTTCAGAATAAGGCTGTTTTTATCATCACCCTTTTTATTGGTATTTTATTGCTTTACGCCGCTTTTTCAGGCTGGGAAAATTATACCCGTCAAAATGAAACCAGCGAAAAATACCAACACGAATCCAGAAAAGACTGGCTGAATAATCCGGATAAAAATCCGCACAGAATGGCACATTACGGAAACTTTGCCTTTAGAAAAAGTACTTCGTTGAGTGTTTTCGAATTTGGAATGGAACCCTTTTTCGGAAACGCCATATTCCTCGAAGCTCATAAACAAAACACAGCCAATTTCTCTGAAGCCGGATTTTCTAACAGTATGCTTCGTTTTGGGGAAATAAGTATTGCGATGATTGTACAGGTCTTATTGCCCTTATTGATTTTCTTCTTAGGTTTTAATGCGGTCGCAACCGAAAGGGAAAACGGAACCTTAAAACTGCTTTTAAGTCAGGGAATCAGCTGGAAACAACTGCTGACAGGCAAAATACTGGGAGTCGCTTCTGTGATTATGCTGCTTTTTGTTCCGACAATCATTATTCTGGTTTTGATTTGGATCCTACTGCAGCACTTTAGTATTTCGCCCGATGAAACGCTGAAATTGCTCTTGTTCATCCTCTTTCATTTTGTTTATTTGCTATTCTTCTGCGCCATTGCCGTTTTAGTTTCTGCTGCCAGTACAACTTCCAAAAAAGCATTGATTTCCCTGATCGGAATCTGGCTGGTCTGTACCATCATTTTGCCGAGAACGACACAGGCAGTAGGTGCTTATTTGTATCAGGCACCCTCGAAAATACAATTCAACAGCGACATTGAAAAGGACATTCTCAAACAGGGAGACAGCCATAATCCGAATGATTTGCATTATAAGGCGATTAAGGATTCCTTGCTAAGGGCTTACAAAGTCGATTCTGTTCAGCAGCTTCCGTTCAACTATTCCGGTTTTATAATGACGGAAGGCGAAAAAATAAGTTCGCGCATTTACAACAAACAACTCAAAGCACTTTTGAAAATTTACGACAAACAAAACCGTTTTTCGAAAGCAGTTTCTTTTATCAATCCGTATATCGCGATGAAAAACATATCGATGGGGTTATCGAATACGGACTATGATTCTTATATCGATTTTCAGAAACAAGCCGAAGCATATCGCTACAACATGGCTCAGAAAATGAATGGTCTGCAAATCAAATTCATCAGTAATAAGAAGCCCGGAGCAACAGACAAACCGCTTACCATCGATAAAGAACACTGGGCAGAGGTAGCCGAATTTCATTATGAACCAAAAGGCATCCGGGCTGTTTTAAAAAGCGAAATCAGCTCTGTTATTTCCATTATGCTCTGGATCAGCCTGCTCTTTATTTTAATCCGCATAGCCGCTAAAAAACTAAAAGCTATTTAATATGTTAGTATTACTCTTTAAAAATTTCATACGCTCTAAGGGAACCAAAATTGGTCTGCTTTTCCTGTTACTAATTGGATTCCTGAGTCTTCTGATCGGAAAACAATTTCAGGAGAAACAGCAGCAGTCGATCACCGAAACCACGCTTTACCAACAGGAACATATTGCCCGGAATGCAGCTTTCCATAAAGATGAAATGGGTCTGTTGCTCTATTACATCAAGTTTTCCCTGGTCAATAAAACGGTTCCGGTTAACAGTCTGGCGATTGGTCAGCGTGATGTCAATCCGTCGGTTCAGAGCGTGACGATTCGCGGTCTGGAAGCACAGCAATACGATGCCGAACTCAATAATCCGAATAATTTATTATCCGGAAATATCGATTTCAGTTTTGTGCTGGTGTATCTTTTTCCGCTTTTAATTATCGCTTTTACGTACAATATCATCTCAGAAGAAAAAGAAAGCGGCACCTGGAAAATTGTGGCTACCCAAAGTCAGAATACTTTTTTATACATCCTGAAATTATTTTATATCCGTATTTTAAGTTTAATCGCCCTTCTCACAATTGTACTTTTTGCAGCAGTTTTATTTTTGAATATTCCGATCGACAAATCTTTTTTAGTTTTTTGTGGCGTGGGAATTTTGTACCTCCTTTTTTGGTTCGCTGTTTGTTTTTATGTCGTTTCACTGCAAAAGAATTCTAATTTTAATGCGGTTCTTTTATTAACCATCTGGCTGTTTCTGATTATCGTTTTACCGGCCACGGTAAATACATACATCGTCAACCAATATCCGGTTCCGGAAGCTTTGGAATTGACGCTGAAACAAAGAAATGCCTACCATGAAAAATGGGACATGGATAAAAAAATAACGATGGATAAATTCTACAGTCATTATCCGCAATTTAAAAATTATCCTTTACCGGAAGCCGAATTCAGCTGGCTTTGGTATTACGCGATGCAACAGGCCGGTGACGATGATTCGTCCGTACAATCAAAAGAATTGCAGAGTAAACTGAAGCAACGAAATGAAGCCAGCGCTTTTATCGCACTCTTTGTTCCGACTTTGCACACGCAGCTGCAACTGAATGAAATCGCTAAATCTGATTTAGAAAATCAGCTTTTGTTTCTAAAGGCGACCCGACAATTTCATGAAAAACTACGCTTGTATTTTTACCCTAAAATATTTGATAATGAAGCGGTAAGTCAGCAAAAATGGGGTCAGTTTAAGGTGGAAACTTTTGAAGATACATCAGCTATACCGCTTTCGAAAGCATTTTTACCCTTATTCCTGTTCAACTTATTCTTTATAGTTTTAGGTTGGAGGAATTTTAGGAACCATAAATTACAGACTTTTTGATCAAAAGGCCCAATCTTAAACGGTTGGGCTATTTTTTTGCGCTTATCCTGACTATTTTTTTTGAATTAAATCTTTATTTGAGTTTTATTTAGAATTAATATAAATAATATTTTATATTTGCCGCATTCCAGGCAAATCCAAATAAGTAATACGATAAATTATTTATATTGTTCCCAAAGTAATCCGTTTAAATGAATCATAACCACCGTTTAGAATCTGATATTTTTGAGTCTTTTAAAAAAGGAGATCAGATTGCGTTTACGTATTTCTATGACAAATACTTCAAAAGGATTCAGTCTTTTAGTGTACAGTTTATTTATGATCCGGACGAAGCCGAAAACCTGGCTCAGGAAGCTTTTCTGCATTTGTGGCAAAACAGGGAAAGCGTAGACTCGATCAACGGAATACAGTCTTTTTTGTATACCTACTCCAAATCAAAATGTCTGAACCTTATTCGGCACAATAAAGTCAAAGACAAATTCAAAAACGATCTGCTGAATCAGAAAGAAAAAGAACTCAACATCGAGGTCTTAAATTCAATTGAATTTGACACTTTGCAACTGACCGAATTAGAGCGCATCATCAACGAATCGATCAACGATCTTCCGCCAAAAACCCGTGAAGTTTTCATCAAAAAGCGATTTGAAAATAAAAAAAATGCAGAAATCGCCGAAGAAATGCAGGTAACTTTAAAAGCAGTGGAAGCCCATATGACAAAGGCTTTGAAGATCTTAAAGACTAAACTATCCGATTATTTATTTCTGCTTTTTATTCTTATTTGTAATAATTAAAAATAAAAGGTAGGGTTTTTTATTCCTGAGGTGTACTTACTGAAACGCGCAGTTTAAAAACTCAATATGACAGCTGAAATAATTTATAAATACCTATCCAATGAAGCCTCCGAAAAAGAAGTTCAGGCTCTTTTTGAATGGATTGCTGCTTCGGAAGAAAATAAGGAACATTTTATCCGTTTAAAAAAGACGTGGGTGCTGAGCGGAATCTCAGAAAATCTTCCAACTGATTCTTCGGTAATTCAGATGAAACCGAAAAATAGAGCTCTCACCTATTTCAAATATGCCGCGGTTGTTACTGTTCTTTTGGGTTTGGGAAAAATGGCTTTTATGCTTGCGGATAAAAAGCAATCTTCCAAAGAAATTATTCTTGAATTAGCCGACGGAAGTTCAGAATACATTTCGAAAAACAATCAGACAACTTTGGTAAATGATCAGGGCGATCTGATTGCCAAAAAATTTCCCAACGAAATCATTTATTACGGAAAAGTTCAGGATCAAAAAGTGGTTTACAATACCCTGAAGGTTCCGTATGGCAAAAGATTTAAAATCACTTTGTCTGACGGAAGCATTGTGAGCTTAAATTCCGGAACTACTTTTCGGTATCCGGAGCAATTTGGCCGTAACGGAAATAGAAATGTCTATTTAGTCGGAGAAGCTTTTTTTGAAGTAGCCAAAGACCAACAACATCCTTTTATTGTAAACGCCAATCAGGCTGTTATTGAAGTTCTGGGAACCAAATTCAATGTGAGTGCGTATCCGGAAAACCCAACGGTCAACAGTACTTTGATCGAAGGAAGCATTCAGCTGTATGAAGCTGAAAACAAATCGAATCTGGTTTTACTAAAGCCAAATCAGATGGCGACCTGGCAAAACAATTCGAAAAAAATTACAACAAAAGAAGTCGATCCGGCGTTTTATGCAGCCTGGACCAAAGGAGAACTTGCTTTTAAAGATACCCCGTTTTCTACCATTGCTAAAATAATTCAACGCACGTACGACGTTGCAATTATCAATGAAAATGCTGATTTAGCCAAAGAGCATTTTACGGGTACTATTAAAGTGAGCGAGTCGAGCGTGGAGAATATTTTAGAGCTTATCAAACGGGATACGCCCTTTAATTATTCGATTGAAAAAAATACTATTACCATTACCAATATCCCCTAAAACATGACATTTAAACTCCCCCATTTAAGAAAAATGCTGTTTTTCTTAGCCTTTCTTATATCCGGTTTTAAAGGTTTTTCTCAAAATAAATCAATCACATTGCATCTGGAAAACCAGCCTGTAAGCCTGATTATTAAAGCGATTGAAGAACAAACCGATTTCAGGATCATTTACAACGCCCGAAAAATTGATGTGGATCAGAAAGCTACCATTCATGCCGATAATGCTTCTTTGGAAAGCATTTTAACGCAATTATTCAACGGGAAAAACATCTCTTTTTACATTCAGAAAAAACAGGTTTTATTGACGAGTATTGCGGCTCCTGCTGCGAATACTCCGGAATCAGAGCGTTATATCAAAGGAACGGTTATCAGTGCGAAAGACAAACTGCCGCTTCCCGGTGCTTCTGTTTTAGTGAAAGGAACCGGAAAAGGTGCCGTAACCGATTTTAACGGAAATTTCCTGTACTTGCTAAAAGTGAATAACATACAAGATCTGGTGCTGGAAATTAAGTTTTTAGGAATGGAAACCCTGGTACAAAAAGTAGGCAGTAAATCTGATTTTACGTTTTATATGCAGGAATCCGCAGATGAATTGAATCCGGTAGTCATTACTTCTTCTTATGGGACGAAACAATTAAAAGAAGAAATTGTGGGAAGTATTTCGACCTTAAACGCGAAAGACATTGCGGTAACGCAGGCTTCTGAAAGTATTGACAAAATGGTGGCGGGTCAGATTCCCGGAGTTCTGGTCGAAAACACTTCCGGAGTGGGCGGTCCGGTTAAGATTAATATCCGCGGACAGGGAACTTTAAAGTCTTTGTCGAATGCGAAAACCGGAACTTCCACACAGCCCATATTTATCGTGGACGGCGTGGTTATGAGTGAAGAATTTGGTATTGACAGCAGTTTCTTTGACGGAAACGGAGATTCCGCTGAAGACTTTAATAATCCGCTGATGAAAATAGCGCCGGAAAACATTGAGAGTTTTACCGTGCTGAAAGATGCCGCAGCGGTTGGCCTTTACGGTGCTGATGGTGCCAACGGTGTGATTCTGATTACGACGAAAAAAGGAAAAAAAGGAAAGGCGCAATTTGGTTTTTCGAATCAGTCCGGTATTTCGTCAGCCATGAATCAGATCCAATATTTAAACGGGGAACAGTATACTGAAATTAGAAATGAATTTTTAAAAAATACCACTACAGGTTATGTACCGGTGGCTTACAACGGCGTAAATACAGACTGGTTTAAATTGCTGAACAGAACCGGGGTGTATAACAAATATAACTTTGATGTCTCGGGCGCTACTACAAAATTCAATTATCGGGCAAATATCAGCCATACCAAAATCGATGAACCTCAATTTGGCAATACCTCGAGGCAATACAATGCCGGGATTAATTTAGGGTATAATCAGGATAAATGGAGTGTGAATGTCATGCTGAATCCAAGTTATACGAAGAAAGATGCCCCAAATATTTATTACAATTTTGCTTATCTGCCTACTTTATCGCCTTATAATGCCGATGGCACTTTTTCTAAAACAGGTGTAACGGGATTTGCCGGAGGAAATCCATTGGCTGCCATTGCCCAGAACAAAAATGAAACGGAAACCTATGGCATTTTAGGGAGTATCAATTTAGGATATCAGCTTAGTAAAGCCATAAAATTTTCTACTCTTTTCGGAATTGATTATACCGATAAAACCCAGGACCGGTATTTCTCCGGAGAAAATGAAAGCGGCCAGTCGAACGGAAGTTTTACTTTAGGCGGCACTACCTATCCCAACTGGGGACGCCGTCTTCTGAACCAAAGAAACGGAACCAAATGGAACTGGCAGGGACAGGTTTTATTTGATAAACAATTCAATGAAAACCATGCTATTGATGGTGTCGCAGGTTTTGAACTTTCAGAAGATAAGACGAATTTTGATTATGCTTCGGCTTCCGGATTTCTAAATCCAAATCACATTAATAACATCGGAGACGCTATCATGGACGATAACCCTCTGACTCCTTTAGACGAGACTTACAGCAAACAAATCTACCGAAGCGATATCAGTTATAATGCGAAGGTTTCGTTGTTCGCACAGGTCAATTACAATTATAAAAAACGCTACTACCTTTTGGCCAACTTAAGACGTGATGAAAGTTCTGTTTTCGGAGATGATACGAATGTTGCCAACAATGGCGGCGCAGGTATCAGCTGGATTACGAGCAATGAAAATTTCCTGTCGTCTAATTCCTGGATCGATTTATTAAAATTTAAGGCAAGTTACGGCACTACCGGAAATTCAAGAATTGGTTCTTACCGCTCTAAAGGATTATACAATATTGATACTTCAGGCTACAACGGCGGTACTGACGCCATAACCAGCGATGCCCCAAATGGTAATCTGAGCTGGGAAAAGAATACCAAATTCAATACAGGAATTGATTTCAATATATTCAATCGCGTAGAATTATCGCTTGAATATTACTACAATGCGCTAAGTGATCTGATTACCACGAGGGATATCCCGACCGAAAATGGCCATAGTTCGATTCAGTTGAATGCGGCAAGTATGTACAACAAAGGTTTTGAATTCGCTACCCGAATAAAATGGATCAAAAGCAACCGTTTTAAATGGACGACTTCTTTTAATATTTCTACTGTAGAAAATAAAGTAACCGAATTAAAAGGTCTGGGAAGCGATTACTCATCAAGTAATATAGCCCTGGCGCAGAAAGTGGGTTACAGCACCACTACCTATTGGGGAATCAACTGGGTGGGTATTGATCCCGCCACCGGAAGAGATCTGGTAGAAAAAAACGGGAAAATATATGATACCCGGACGTACAATAGTTTGTATACGGTAGCAGACCTGGTTCCTATAGGAGACAGCCAGCCGGATGCTTACGGTGGTTTTAATAACAGTTTTACGATCAATAACAAGCTTACCTTATCCATACGGGGCGCTTTTCAGATTGGTGGTGATTTCTTAGTGCAGGATGATCTTGTCGATAAATATTCGAATACGCTTAACCGAAATCTTTCGGTAAATGCTAGTGATCACTGGAGAAATCCCGGCGATATCGTTTCGCAGCCGGCAGTCACCACAAACCCCATTACGCCTAATTTAAGTAAATATATTTACGATGCTACTTTTTTAAAAATAAGCAACATCAACCTGAGTTACAATGTTCCGCTTAAAAATAACATCTTAAAAGGACTTTCTGTTTTTGCAGATGCTTCGAATGTATTTTACTGGTACAAAGAGAAAAGCCCTAAAGGCACGAACGGAATACGAGAGTTTAATTATACTTATCCACAGGCCAGAACCATTTCCTGTGGCGTAAATGCTAAATTTTAAAACAATGAAATACTTCAAATACCTAACCATTGCCGTTTTGCTTTGTACTTTACAAAGCTGCAGCGATTTTCTGGAGCAGGAACCGGGTACAAAAACCTCTATAGACGAACAATTGCAAAACAAACAAGGTGTTTTAATGGCCTTGCGCGGTGTTTACAGTGAGCTGGAAGCCAATGTAAGAAACGAACGATTTGCCGTTTATGCCGATTTACAAGGCGGAAACATCAAATTTACGCCAACTGTTTCCGGAAGCAGCAGAGGAGAAATCAGTGCGCCTTCTTTTATCAAAAAAGTGTATTCTTTTGAAGACGATTCGGATGAAAGCGATTTCAAAAGCTTTTATGATGGAAGTTACGACATTATCAATCAGGCGAATTTAATTTTGGAATACACGCCCAACTTAGCAGATGCAACGGATGCCGAAAAAAATCAGATCAAAGCCGAAGCACTGACCATAAAAGCTTATGTGCATTTCCTTTTATCACAAATCTACGCTCAAAATTACGGGTATACGCCGGATGCGGCTCATCCGGGAATTATTTACAGTACACAATCCATTAAATCCGGAATACAATATCCGGCAAGGGAAACAGCAGCCAATACCTATTCGTTAATCGTAAATGATCTTAAAACGGCTTTAAATAATTACGGTGACCGTTCGCTTTCATCAGGTCCCACCTATTCTTATTTTAATAAAAATAGCGCAAAAGCATTGCTTGCCCGGGTATATTTATACCAAAAGGACTGGCAGAATGCTTATGATACCGCCAATGATGTCATTACCAATTCAGGGGTCGCCCTAATGAGTTCTGCCGATTATATCGCACAATGGGAACAAAAAGACCTTCCGGTTTCTGAAACTTTATTGGATTTTACACTACCTAAAGATGCTGAAGGAGCGGTTAGTACCTCCATGTCCAATTATTTTGGGTATACCTCCGCCACGGTTTATGGCGATTTTGTAGCCTCTCAGGATTTGACTGATCTCTACGAATCCGGAGACATCAGAAAGCAATTGTTTCTTGAAAAGCCGCTTTTTACTTTGGTCAACGGAGTTCTGGTCAATGTGAATTATAATTTTACCAAAAAATTTCAGGACAATGCCGGTTATGTCGCTTTCCGATTGAGTGAATTGTATTTGACTCGTGCCGAAGCAGCCTTAGAAACCGAAAAACCGGAATTGGCAATGGCCGACATCAATACCATACGAGCGCGTGCCAATGCCGCTTTATTAACCACAACAAACAATCTTAAGGAAAATATTCTTTTGGAAAGAAGAAAAGAACTTTGTTTTGAAGGTCAGTTGTTTTTTGACTTAGCCCGAAATCAAAAAGGAATCTCCAGAAACGACGGCTGTATTTCGACCAATTGCAGTTTGGCTTATCCTTCGCTTAAATACGTATTACCGATTCCAAAATTCAATATTAACCTTAACCCTAACCTGAAACAAAATGACTCGTATTAAGATATTCTCCCTATTGCTTACCGCAACGCTGTTTATTTCTTGTTCCAAAGACGATTATAAGTTGGGTGCTGAAAATATTGATCCGTTTGTACGGTTTAATTTCCTTCTGAAAAGCGACAATACACCACTCGAATATCCTACAGTAAACAACAATTTGCTGCCTGTATCGAGTTATGAAAATAAATCGGTTAAAACCGTAAAAGTTCCGGTTACACTAAGTGCTTCCCCCTTAAAAAATGCGGTAAAAGTAAATTTCAGTTCTTCGACTACCGGAGATAGTGAAAGCTATAGTCTAAATCCCGCAAGTGAACTGTTGTTTCAGGGAAATAAATTAACCGATACGATTTATGTTTCCTTTGATAAAAGATGGACCACGAACCAAAGTATTACCTTAAAATTAGAAAATGCTTCAGATCCGGAAATCCATATTGGAAATTTAAATACAGAGGCCAGAAATGATACGTTTAAAGTTGATCTTGGTGCTATTGCAACTAATTACACCTTTCCGGTCAATTATATTACTCTTAAAGGCGAAGCCGGAGAAACTGTTGATTTTGACGTTAATTTCCCAAACGGATTTATTCCTTCAGAAATTGAAAGTGCGTCTATTTTCAAATTCCTGAACGGTTTTGATTATACGTTGACGCATGATGCTTTTGGCACTAACCGAAGTACGGTGACCTATCACCTGACACTTCTGGAAGACATTCAGAATGCTGATGTCCGATACGAAACCAAATTGACCTTAACGAATATTCCGAACTATACGGCCACCGGAAATACGGTGCTGCAACTGGTAAAACCAATCAAATCTCCGAGGGATGTTCAGGCAAATCCCGCTTCCAGATTTTATGATTTATCCAATCAGTTTTATTTGACGTATGGCGAGCACTGGTTTGATAAAAGCGGTACTTGTGCCTGGCAGACCTTTAATGCTTTTACGTTTCCGGTTGTGGTGACAAAAGACGACGAAAATGCCATTTTGTACAGTGATAAAGGAACGACAAACCCAAATGATGATGTCTACCACGATGCTTTCAAAATAGGCTTTAATGTCGTTACAGGATCTAATACCACAAATTCGTTTGGTCTAAAAAGATTTTTCTCGAACGAAAGTACCGGTGCCGCAAATTCTCCCGGATTTAATATTACCTCCGCTTTGGAATTTTTTCCGGAGAACGGAAACAGTACCACGCAGGGAAAAGTGCTGGTTATCCCGCAATATATCACCATTGCCGGAACCAACAAAAACAGTTACAGCATCGAAATTTCCGGAGCGGGAACTTATAAGGAAATCAGCAGCGGTTTATTCGAAATTTCTTTTGAATTGAAATTGACCAATGACCAGTTGTTTGGCGGAACTGTAGCCACGCAATACCGAATATACAATAATAAAACGTATCCGAAAATAAGTCCGATAGGCGATAATTGCCCTAAGGAAGTAGCTTTATAATACTATGAAATTAAAGAAAATATTATTGCCCCTGCTGTTCGTTTTATTAAGTCTGACTGCCTACCAGAGTATCGATCAGCCCCGATATATCGATATTCAGGAATTGAGGAAACTTTATTCAAGTGGAGATCCTTCGTTATGGCCGGCAGCGGACTTACATAAAAGTATTGATAAAAAAACATTCCGGGATATCGGAATGCTTCCTGCTGTTCCTTATCCGGACTACAATCCGTATTCGAAAGAAAAGGAAAGCCTGGGTAAAACCCTTTTTTTTGATCCGCGCTTATCGGTGAGCGGACAAATTGCCTGTGCATCCTGCCATAATCCCGAATTGGGCTGGACCGATAATTTAACCCGTTCTTTTGGTCATGACCGACAAACCGGAAAACGAAACTCCATGACGATTCTGAATTCGGCTTATGCCAAAACCTTATTTTGGGACGGACGTGCTTCGAGCCTCGAAGATCAGGCGCAATTTCCGATTGGAGATCCTTTGGAAATGAATGAAAAAACGACTCTTGCTGTCGATAAAATAGCCCAAATCAAAGGGTACAATTCTCTTTTTGAAGCTGCCTTTGGAGACAAAAAAGTGTCGCTGCAAAGAATTCAATATGCGATTGCGACTTTCGAAAGATCAATCAACAGTCCGAAAAGTAAATTTGATCAGTTTATCATTGGCAAATCAGAGGTGTATACTGATTCCCAGGTAAAAGGGCTGCATTTGTTTAGAACGAAAGCGCAATGCATCAATTGCCACAATACCCCCTATTTCAGCGACAATCAGTTTCACAATGACGGTCAGACTTTATTCGGAACCAAAAATGAAGATTTCGGACGTTACAATGTGACGAAAGATAAAGCGGATATCGGGAAATTCAGAACGCCCACACTTCGCGAAGCAGTAAATACAAAACCCTGGATGCATCACGGACATTTTCCATCCTTACTGGATGTGGTGGAGTTGTACAATCTGGGAAATCCCTCGCCTGTCCAGAAGAAATACCTGGGAACAGAACGTGATTCCTTACTTCCAAAAGCAGATCCTATGCTTAAAAAATTAGATTTAAGCAAAGAAGAAATTACAGATCTCCTCGCGTTTATAGAAACCTTGAGTACGCCGACCAGAAGAATTATTTATCCGGCAATGCCTCAGTAAATTATAATGAAAGCCTGTTCCTTTTGAAACAGGTTTTTTCTTTTAGTAAGACCGTAGCCTTTTTTTCATACGAATTGGCTATGCTGCCATCGAAGTATAAAATAGCGAACTGTTTTAAATACTTTTATCGTTTTTTAAATTTGTGTGTAACGAAAAGAAGCATTCTTCTAAATTTAAAAATTACGATTATGAAATTAGAACACATTCAGATTCAAACCAGCAATATTGAGAGCACTACAGCATTTTACAGCCATACTTTAGGGCTTTCAATACTAGAGCATAATAAGGAATCCGTTAGTTTTCAGGCCGGAAATTCTATTTTACAATTCACTGAAAACCCAAAATTTGACTCCATTTATCATTTCGCTTTTAATATTCCGGAAAACAAACTGGATGAAGCCATTGCATGGTGTACAAACAAAGTGGCTTTAATTCGTATTGAAGATCAAAATGTAATAGCCCATTTTGAAAACTGGAACGCCAATGCCGTTTATTTCTACGACAACAATGGAAATTTATTAGAGTTTATTGCCAGACACGATCTTCATAATTCCCAAACCGGAAAATTCAGTTCCAAATCAATTCTGAATATCAGTGAAATTGGAATCGTCACTAAAAATCCATTGGAATTGGGGAATCAACTCAGACAAGAACATAGATTGGAGTTCTTTAACAAAAATGATAACAGTGAACTTTTTGCTGCAGTTGGAGACGATGAAGGCTTGTTGATTATGGTACCACCCAATCGAAACTGGTATCCGACCCAAACTCCTTCTGAAAGCAATGCAACTGCAATTACTATCAAAAATAACGGAACTTTCGTTGAACTGCAATTTTAGCATTTCATCAGAGTATAAAACAAAGAAAGGCTGCCGTAAATGGCAGCCTTTCTGTTTCTGAAAAAACTTATTTCTTTATAAAACGTTTCACCGTTCTTTTGCCGTCCTGATCAAGAACAATCAGATAAATTCCGGTTTTCAGGCCCGAAACGTTCAGGCTGTTGTCACTGCTTTTTTGTACAGCTACCAAACTTCCCGTTTGGGAATCGATAACACTAATATTCCCTCCCGTTACAGTGGTTGTAAAAAACAATACATCTGTAGCCGGATTTGGATATACATTCAGGGCAACCGTTTCTGGTGCTTCGGCAGCAATTGCAGATGAAGCAGGGGCTCCCGCTCCGATTTTTGTAATTCTGATCCAGTTGATATTCATTCCCGTGTTCTGAATGTAAATACCGAAATTATAAGTTCCTGCATTTACATTTACCGTTTGGGTTACCGTTTGCCAGTTTTGCCAGCCTCCGGTATTTGGTACATCTACATTTCCTAACAAAATTGTCCCGCCATTCAGGTCAGCAGATAATCTACCTCCTGCTACACCGCTTGCTACTCTGTATTCTATTAGATAAGAACCCGTGGTTGGAAAATTAATGTTGTTATAGGCAATCCAGTCCCCTGTTTCGGTATACCCCACATTGGAACCTCCTCCGGCATCTGTGGTGGCTTCCACCTGAATGCCGCTCATAGCCGAATAATCTTCTGCCTGAATCAGCGTTGACGTTTGTGCCGTTGTTGTTGCAATCAGTTTCCATTGCCCGCACGTCTGATTGTTATTGTCCCATTGCTGTACGTTGGCACCATTTGCCGTGCTCGCATTGGTAACCTCAACCATTTTTCCGCTGTGACGCGCGATAATTTTATAAAATCCATCTCCTGTAGCCACCAGAATAAACTGTTGGTTTGTTGTTCCGTTGTACGGGTATTGCTCTACATTGGCGCCATTGGCTTTACTGAAATTATTGACATCCAACGACTGCCCACTGTGATTGGCAATGATTTTATACAATCCGTCACCGAGGTGCGTAAACGTAAATTTCTGATTGTTACCGGTATTGGCAGTTCCCTGCGCTATATTGGCTCCATTCGACAAACTGGCACCCCAGACATCCATGTTTAAATTACTGTTTCTGTTTTGCAGAAAGAAGGTTTGGTTTCCTAAACTTGTCGTTCCGTTTGCCAGAATTCGAATCGAAGTTACTTTATCATTCCACGTGGCATTCAGACAGGAATTATCTGAATTGATTACGGTTGAAGCACCTGTAAAATTATCATCCTGATACAAGATAGCCTGAAATCCCTGCGTAATTCTAAGGGAAGAAATATCGTCATTTAAAACGCCTAAAGTATTCAAACGCGCCATATTGTAATCTCCGATGGTCAGTCCGCCCGAAAATCCGGTATAATTACAATCTTTATAAACTGTAATCACATCTGTTGAAGAAGCGATATTTCCTCCGGGAGGAATCGTACCTGTAATCGAATAACTACCGATAGAACCATAAGCCGAATAGCCGCCATAACCGGCATTTCCGGCTCCGTTACCATCAACACCAATAAAATATTTACCGGCTGGTAAGTTTACATTCATAGACGCATTCAAAGCAAAAGGATCGGAATTCCAATACGTTCCCATCTCCGCTCCGGCTGCATTGTATAGTCTCATTAAAAGATGCAGATTTCCGTCTCTTCCAACTGTATTGGCATTAATCGAAACATTTCCTCCTCCGGTTGTAAACGTAAAGAAATCATAATCGGCTTCACTCGAAATAACACCATTTTTTTGATTAATGGCACCGCTTCCGTTATAATCTAAATTTGCTGCAGAACCCGTAGTATTTCCGTAATCATCGCCGCGGTATCCTACACCAAACTTGGCACTTGCAATAGTGGCCACATCATCCTGAGTATTGTTGGCATAATTGTATTCTCCTTTGCTCCATTGTACCACAGGTCTGTAATAGCCTGCGCCCATAATTGGTGCCCACGAAGTTCCGTCGATTCCAAGAAAATAGCCTTCCGACGGATTGGTACGTCCGTCATGACCTAAGTCAAAAGTATGGCCAACTTCATGCGCTGAGGCATCTCCACCCGATTTACCCGAGGTAATAAATACCCAGCATGGTACATCATTGTCCCAGTTAAAGGAGCCAATATAAGCAACGCCTCCCGCCCCCGGGGCCGCAGTATTGGTTGGAGTTACCACCACGCGCATTCTTCTGTTTCTTGGATAGGAATTAAAAACTGCTTCACTTGTTGTTACATTTACGCTGAACGGTCTGTAATCTTCTGAAACAACTTCCCAATGTTGCTGCACATCTGCATCGCTCATTCCTGATGGCGCTGCATTGATCGGATTTCCATTATTCCAAAGATTTCCGGCCGGCATGTTATAACCATCAAAATCCAGCATGACACAGCCTGCTGCTCCCGGTAAACTTTGTAAATTCAGTAAAGCCGGTGCAATTGCCGCAGCAGCCGCTTTGCTGGTTTTCTTTCCTGTATTTTCAGGAACGTTTTTATAGTCAATACAAATCAGCTTATTGATGTCAACTTTTTCAACATACGCATTTCCCTGAGCATCCGAATAGTATTTATACGCTTCTTTGGACTTCTTAAAAATGATATGCCCTTCCAGCGATTTGTCCATTACCTTCAGATAAAAAGAAGATTCTGCCACATTTTTAATTTCTCCGATCAAAAACTCGCTGGAAGATTTCGACTCTTTAAAATTGATTTTTCCATTGAAGTTTTTGGAATTGGAAACCTGAAGTAAAACTGTTTTTTCGGTACTTTTTGAGGTAGCGGAATTTACCAGTTCTTTTTTTAAATTGTTTAGAAATGTTTTACTCGAACCTAAAGAAGTCTGTGCAATTGCAAAAGTGCTAAAAGCAAGAAATAAGAGTAAACTTAACTGAAATCTGTACTTGTTTTTCATATAATATTTGAGGTTTGGGGTTACTATTAATATGTTGCACGTTTTTTTTAAACGTATAGAAACATAGGATTTTGAAAAAATGTGTTAAATGTTTTTCTCACGCGGATTTGGCAGATTGAGCAGATTTTTCATTCTTATTTTTGTCATCCTGATGGAGGAAGAATGCTACTATAAACTCCTCAAAGAAATAGGCAAACTTTGTCGAAATGACAAATTAAACTCAATCACAACAATGAAAAATCTGCTCAATCTGCCCAATCTGCGAGAAATAAAAAATCTTTTACATCCTTTATCCCGATGGCTACCGGGAGTGGCTAATAAAAAGTACTATTCCTTCTTGATTAATGAAGAAATAGCACTTTTATAAAAACTTATTTTTTAATAAAACGTCTTACCGTTTTGACTCCGTCTTTTTCTATTAAAATCAGATAGATTCCGCTTTTTAAACGTGTCACATCAATGCTGTTTCCATTGCCTTTTTGTGATACTACCGTAGCACCATCCTGAGAATTGATAATACTCAGGTTTGCTTCGGAAACATCAGTAGTAAAGAAAAGTTCGTTGTCTGTCGGACTTGGATAAACGGTCAGACTTTCAATCTTATCTGCAGAAGCCGATTTTGCCGCTAAAGTTGCGCCTGATTTTGTAATTCGGATCCAATTCAGATTCACACCTGAACTTTGAATGTATATTCCGAAATTATAGGTTCCGGCATTGACATTTACGGTCTGACTTACCGTTTGCCAGTTTTGCCAGCCCCCGGTATTCGGAATAGTAACAGCGCCTAACTGAATTGTTCCTGCACTTAAATCAGAAGAAATGACTGCTCCGCTGACACCACTTGCAACTCTGTACTCAATCAGATAAGAACCGGATGTTGGAAAATTAATCGCACTATACGACATCCAATCACCGGTATCGGCATAACCCACATTTAATCCGCCACCGGTATCTGTGGTTGCTTCGGTCTGAATTCCGCTCATGCTGGCATAACTCTCCGCTTCAATCAATACGGAAGAAGAATTTATGATCGCCCTAACTCGTACAGAAGTAGCAACATCATTAAAACTATTTGCGACCAAACACGTATTATCTGAAGTAATTGCAGCAGAAGAACCAGAAAAATTATCATTGGCATAAAGCACTACTTCATAACCATTTTGCACTTTAAGCGAAGAAATATCATTATCTGAAATTCCTTTGGCCTGAAGGTTCGCTAAAGTATAGTTGCCAGCTGGTAAACTCACCGCATATCCGCCATAATTACAATCTTTATACACAGTAGCAACACCGGTTTGCGGAGTATCATAAAATGTTTGTCCGGCCAGATTTCTTCTTTTTAATCCTTGTGCTTTATAATTGGTAACCAAAGTATTAATCTGGGTCAGATCTAATGCTGTATTCTTATAATATAAAACCCAATCTGTCATGAAAGTATTCTCTCTGTTACCAGTGCCTGTACCTAATACATTATTCCAAATCCAATTGGCGAATGCCACCTGCATCGTACTTCTCGGATACACCGGGAGACCTGCCTGCGTTTCATTATCCGTAACAGAATGAGTTGCAATAAGTGTGTTATCCATATAATACCTGATATTCACACCATCTGTGCAGGTAGCAATAAAAGTATGCCACCCGGCTAATGATTTTTGCTGGGTGGAATAGGTTTTCCAGGGCTTCCACGGATTTGCAATATATTTGTGATAGGAAGTTGTATATCCCACTCTGTTGTCCGGAGAAACTCCCCATTTATCAGCAGCCATATACTCTATGATATCCATTTCACTATATTTTGAACCATCCTGAGCAAGACTCGAACTTACAATGGTAAAAAAGGTCTGTATGTTGGCATCTTTAGTTGTAAATGATTCATCTGACAAATAGACTCTTGATGCATAAGTTCCTTCAAAATATTCATAGGAACTTTCGATTCGCGAGTGTGTTACAGCTTTTGACTGACCATTAACAGTTGTTTTCAATGTCATCAACTTATTCGTTGCATCATTCGGGTCTGTAATAAAAGCTACATTATTTCTGTTGTAGGTGGCTCCTTCCGGTGGTCCGCTTACTCCATTAACAATTTGCCATTTGTTAAATGATGCCAATTGCGGATCATTATTGCCTGAATAATTAAAATCATCAAACATGATCACCTGGGCATGGCCACTTAAGCCAAATAAAATAAAGGCCAACAAGAGTAGTTTTGAATGAATTAAAACTATTAGATATTTCTTCATGACACTTTATTTCTTAATAAAACGTCTTACCGTTTTAATTCCGTCTTTTTCTACTAAAATCAGATAGATTCCGCTTTTTAAACCCGCAACATCAACACTGTTGTTCGTGGCTTTTTGCTGTGAAATCGTAGCACCTTCCTGAGAATTTATAATACTCACATTGGCTCCGGAAACTTCTGTACTAAAGAAAAGCGTTTCTTCTGTCGGATTCGGATAAATAGTCAGACCAGCAATATCAGTCGATTTTGCCATTTCTGCTGAACCTGTTTTTGCTGCTAAAGTTGAACCAGATTTTGTGATTCGGAACCAATTCAGATTCACACCTGAACTTTGAATGTATATTCCGAAATTATAAGTTCCGGCATTTACATTTACGGTTTGGGTTACCGTTTGCCAGTTTTGCCATCCTCCGGTATTCGGTACATTTACGGCACCAAGCTGAATCGTTCCTGCACTTAAATCAGAAGAGATTCTGGCTCCCGAAACAGCACTTGCCACTCGATACTCAATTACATAAGAACCCGAAGTTGGAAAATTAACATTGTAATACGCCATCCAGTCGCCTGTATCGGCGTAACCTACATTTAAGCCTCCGCCTGTATCTGTGGTAGCTTCCGTCTGAACACCACTCATAGAAGAGTAACTTTCTGCCTGAATTAAAGTACCGCCTCCTACTGGTGGCTGACCTCCTGTAATGACCTGATTGACGGCTGTTAATAATGATTTTGAGCCCACAGCATCCTGAGATAATTCCCAAATCATAACTCCACCGGCATTCTGAATCGCGAATGTTGTTTTTGCTTTTATGGTTGGAATTCCGTTGTAATAAATCGTATTTCCTACCTGATCCTGATTTTCTGAACCCGGATATTGGGCTATGATATTAGCATAAGAAATTCCCTGATTGGCTGAAGCTCCAAAACCATATCCGTAAAAAGGAAGACCTATTATGGCTTTGCTTGCTGGTAAACCTCTTCCTGTCCAGTAATTAAACTGGTTCACGGCCATACTGTATGGTGAATGCTGTCCCGGATTTCCAGGTGCCCATGGGCCTGTTGCATCATACGCCATGATATTGATCCAGTCGTAAGCGGCAAAAGTAGATGCAGGTACATTGGCACCGCCATATCCTTCAGAAAGTGCGGCTGTAATTTGTTTTCCGCCTGCATGTAGCTTGTTGGCCAGGGCAATTACGAAACCTCCGTAATCTCCATTAATAGCAGGACCCTCTAAATCTACATCGACACCATCAAAATTATGGGCAATGACATAATCGTAGATTTTCTGGATGAAAGCTGTTCTGTTTCCAGGGGTAATCAGATTGAAATAATTGTCACGAATAGCACCTCCTTCAGAAATAGAACCGCCGCCCAGGGAAACAAAAACTTTTACGTTTTGCGCATGTGCCGCATTGATAATGCTGTTACTTCCTGAATTGAAAGTTAAATAGCCGTTGGCATCGGGATTTTCGAACGCAATATTAATGTGCGTTAATTTACTGTACTGGATAGTACTCGAAAATGAATTCAGGTCAACCCAGTTTGGAACATAAGCGATTACTTTTTTTTGGGCAACTGATACATTAAAAATACCCAGAACGAAAATCAGGATCCATTTCAGCTGGATCGCTTTGTAATTGTTTTTCATAATAATTTTTTAATAGATTAATATTTATAAATTTTGGGGGAGAATTTAAAAAACCTCAAACAAATCAATTATAAATTCCAATTTTCTAAAATTCCAAATTCCAACCTGTTACTTTCTTTAGAAGCCAGGTAATTCAAAATCTGAATTTCAAAATTTGTAATCGATTTGTTCACGGCTTTAATCATTTAAAACTATTTTTTAATAAAACGTTTCACCGTTTTCTGTCCGTCTTTTTCTAATACAATCAGATAAACTCCGGCTCTTAAATGCGAAACATCTACACTGTTATTCGTTACTTTTTGTCCGGAAACTACTGCTCCGGTCTGAGAATCTACGATGCTTACGTTTCCTGAAACTTCTGTACTAAAGAAAAGTGTCGTATCTGCCGGGCTCGGATAAACATTCAAAACAGCCGCAATTGGCTCTTCTTCGACTGTTTTTACTACAGCTGTTTTTGCCGCCGCACCCACTTTCGTGATTTTAATCCAGTTGATGTTCATTCCTGTATTTTGGATGTAGATACCAAAATTGTACGTTCCCGCATTTACGTTTACGGTTTGCGAAACCGTCTGCCAGTTTTGCCATCCTCCGGTATTTGGAATATCAACTGTACCAAGTACAATAGTTCCTCCGTTTAAATCAGAAGACAATTTACCTCCTGTTACTCCGCTGGCTACTCTGTATTCGATTAGGTAAGAACCTGTAGTTGGGAAATTAATGCTGTTATACGCTAACCAGTCCCCTGTTTCGGTATATCCAACATTCGAACCGCCTCCGGTATCTGTTGTCGCTTCTACCTGAATGCCGCTCATAGCTGAATAATCTTCTGCCTGAATTAGAACGGAAGTCTGAGAAGTGGTAGCCGGAATCAGTTTCCATTGTCCGCAAGTCTGGTTGTTATTGTCCCATTGCTGTATATTGGCACCATTGGCAGTACTTGCATTGGTAACCTCAACAATTCTTCCGCTGTGACGCGCTACAATTTTATAAAATCCGTCGCCGGTAGCAACCAATATAAATTGTTGGTTTGTCGTAGCATTGTACGGATATTGCTCTACATTGGCACCGTTCGCTTTATTGAAATTATTCACGTCTAATGACTGTCCGCTATGATTGGCAATAATTTTATACAAACCATCTCCTAAATGCGTAAATGTAAATTTCTGGTTGTTTGCTGAATTTGCCGTTCCCTGTGCAACATTGGCTCCGTTTGCTAAACTGGCAGTCCAGACATCCATGTTAAGGCCGCTGTTTCTGTTTTGTAAAAAGAAAGTTTGATTTCCTAAAGTCGTCGTTCCGTTGGCAAGAATTCTGATAGAAGTTACTTTATCATTCCAGGTGGTATTCAAACAGGAATTATCAGAATTAATGACGGTTGAAGCTCCGCCAAAGTTATCGTCCTGATATAAAATCGCCTGAAAACCTTGTGTAATTTTAAGGGAAGAAATAGCATCATCATCAATACCTAATGTTTTTAATCGGGCCAAATTATAATCTCCAATCGTTAATCCTCCGGAAAATCCGGTGTAATTACAATCTTTATAAGCCGTAATCACATCCGTTGTAGCGGGAACTGAAGGAACAGTTCCTGCATATCCTCCAAAAACAGCAATTACTTTTGTTGGCTGTGGAGTATGAAGCGATGGCGACTGATCGGCCACATCATCATAAGCAAATCCATACGCCAGATTGTCTACGCTAATGCCCGGCAAATGCCAGAATTTAGAGTAATGATTCGTTGGATTCACCTGATAAAATTTCGAAGCATCGTACCAGTTTTGCTGTCCCGGATTTGGAGTTGTAGTATTCACAACATGTCTGTTGATAGCCGCTGTTAATTGTGCCTGAATCACAAGATCCAGATCTCCGTCGACTAATCTTCTGTCCAGAACACCTTTCCCTTCCAGGGCTTCCTGTGTAGAAGGTCTGCTTTGTACACGACCTGTACGGCCTGTAAAACCTCCTGATTGTCCAACCATTTCCAGTTGTTCACCGATAACTCTTCCTTTGAAAACTCCGGCATCTCCGGCATAAAATATCAAATCTTCATTTTTGTATTTATTCCAGATGGCATCGATATAAGATTTTAAATAATTAGCATGAGGCCCCACTGAAGTTCCTCCTGTTCCGTCTGCAAAAGCAGGCGTTTTAGAAGGCGCGGTAATTTCTCCGGTAGCATCATTCACACAACCCTGAAACTCCGAAGGTACATTGGCCTTGAAAGCTGCTACGATCTCTGCATGTTTCTTTAATTCGCCTACACGTTTTTGGTATCCGTTTGCACCGAATAATTCCAGTCCCATTGGGTATTTATACGAATCCACTCTCGAAGGATTTCCAAAGAAACCGTATTGGTTATTGGTCAGTTCGATTATTTCGTATAAAATTCCCTGATTCGGATCTGTTGCATTTAACGGATTTGGCGAAGTATATCCTGACGGAGCTCCACTGGCACCAAAAAAGTAAAAATACAATTGCTGTCCTTTCGATATAAAAACCCTGCATCCTGCAATCTGTGGCAAAGTGAAAGTCTTGTTTGGAATTTCACTCAGTTTTGTAAAACAGTTTGCATATTTTGAGTTTTGTCCCGGTCCGGTGTTTCCGCCAATTGTTGGTCCGGTAACGGTATTATAAGAAGCACTCATGGGTAACACCTGGCTTGTTTTGGCGTTTACCCAAACGTGATTTCCGGTGTTATAATCAATACCAACAATGGCTACATATAACTCGTTGTCATTGTAAGTTGAAGTATTACTGATGGTAAAAGGGATCGGACCCTGACCATGCATCCCATTTGAAAACACCAGAAACAGTGTTATCAGAAAAGAAATTCTTGTAAGTTTAATTATTCTCATATGTAAAGTTTTATGGGGTTACTACTAAATTTTAAACACTGCAATCACTTTGTTTGAAAATGATTGTATTAACCCGTCAGGTGCAATTATGTGGTGCTATCCTTAAATTTAAACTTCGGTATATGGAAACCGTTATTTTTTATTTTAATTCAATCACACCCAACGGATTTATACTCTTTTTTCAGGTTGTCCGTAACTATCTATAGCAAAGCGAAAAATCAGCCACTCCCGAGAGCTATCAGGATAAAAGATTCACGCAGATTTTTTAATAATTCATTAAAAATCTGTGAAATCTGTGAAATCCGTGGCAAAAAATACATCTTAAACTTTGCGGACTGTGCAACTTATTTTTTAATCAGCTTCTTCGTCCAGCTCTTTTCATCCGAACTAAAATTCAGGATATAGATTCCTTTTGGAAGTCTGCTGATATCAATAATGCTTTGATCTGCGGTAGTATTAATTTTGTTTTTCACTACCAGATTACCGGCTAAATCATGAATCGTAACTTCCTTATTCTTCAGATTCCCAGATACCGAAAGCTCAATATAATCACTTGCCGGATTCGGATAAATGGCTAGATCTGCTGCTGCTGTTTCGGGAGCTGTTTCTTTCGAAGCCAATGTTTGTTTGGCTGCCGATGCCGTTCCGTATGCTTCGATCTCAAACAGGGAATATCCGTAAGGAGCCAAAGCTTTTGCCGTACATAAAATTCGGATGTATCTTCCGGTTCCGCTTACCACCAGGTCATCGGTGCCTCCATCGCTGGCGGTTTGTGTGTTTACCGTTTCGTTTTCGGTGAAAACATTATCGGTTGAAATCTGCACTTTGTATTGTGTTGCAAAAGCAGCTTCCCATTTCAAAACCACACGATTAATGTTATAAGTACTTTGTAAATCCACATAAATCCATTCGCTGGCATTGGCAAAACTACTCGCCCATCTTGAAACTGTTCCGTCTCCATCTGTGGCTTTGGAAGCCGAAAGTGTGGCATTTTCTTCTGTAGAGGCTACGGCTGTTTTCGCTAAAGCTAAATTGACATTGTTAGTCGGAGGTGTAATATTTCTCACTACCACATCGCTAAAAACTCCGGTCGCTAATGTTCCGTTGGCATGAGAAGTAACGGCCATTCCCGCATAAATGGTACTCGCCATTGCAATAGTTCTTGGCGTACCAATCTGCGTCCATGTAGTGCCATTATCCGAAGAATAGGACGTAAATACATTTCCGGATCTTACGATTCGAAGCCATTTTGGAGTAGTTCCTGCAGCTCCCTGACCAATCGTTGGTACAGAAACGGCATCTCTCGATAAAAATTCTACTCCTGCTGCGGCCGTAATATTGCTCATGGCATGTTTAGACGTTGGCGTAAGCGTTTCACGGAACATCACTCCCGCTTTTGCATACGTATTCGTGTTTGTTAGCGAATTTACTTTCGCAATTATTTCAGCATCACCCGTGATCGGCTGATTTACGTATTGAAACTGATCGCTTGATTCCCAAATATCTGTTCCTGCTCCTTTTACGGTAAACGTTCCGCCGGAATAAGCGGCCACTCCAGCCGGAGTTACGGCACCTAAATCGGTACTTACCCACGGAGAAGGCAAAGTGTTGGTCGGATTTTCTGTAGTAACCAGATTTACACTTCTGATATTGTCAAAATAGTACGTGTTTCCGGAGCTTGTTCCCGGTTCAAACAAGAAAACAAAACGATTTACTTCGCTGTCTAATGTTGAGGCATCCGGTGAACTGGCGTACGTAAAAGTTACCGTATGCCATGTATTGGTTTGTTTTACAACACCCTGATACACGCTGTGCCTTCCCACAGGAAAATTAGATGGAATTGAAGCGCTGCTTTCTGCCTGCCAGGAGATTACAGATCCAACCGGAGCTGAAGTATAAACATCCATAGCGAATTTTTTGGTTCCGCTTTTGAAATCCCCCACATTTGTGATCGTTGAATTAAAGGAGAAGTTATCGTATAATTCTGTTGCTTTTCTAACATATCTGCCCACGTTTGCAGAAGTATTGATTCCACTTACACTCGGGTTTGCAGCATTGGCTGTATAGGTTCCAATCGCATCCCTGAAAGTGATATTATGAATGGTCTGATAGTCTTCATAAACCACTCCCGGTGTAAAAGTATCGGGTAACTTAGTTGCACCAATTCTGATGTTGTCAAAATAATACGTGTCGCTGGTATAAGAACCGGAGTTAAACAACAATACCATCTGGTTAACAGCCAAATTTGAAGTTCCTGCGTCAGGACTTGAATTGTAATAGAACGTCAGCGTTTCCCATTGATTTTGTTTGGTAGTTATCGCGACATAATTACTGTTTCTTCCTGTTGGAAAATTCGCCGGAAGAGAAGTGGCACTATTTTCTAAATTCAGACTCACCACAGTTCCAACCGGAGCCGAAGTATACACATCGATCATGATTTTATTGGTCTGGTTTTTTAGTAAACCGGCATCTTCAATCGAACTTTGGGTGTTGAAAAACAAGACGTCATATTGTTCGGTTACGTTTCTAACGTACCTCGCCACATTCGCGGAAGCATTCACTGAGTTTGTACCCGGATTCGCTACTACGGAATAAGTTCCTGTAGTGGTTCCTTTTATAATTTTGTTGATTTCGTCATAATTCTGCAGCACATCTGTAGCAATAACGGGCTTTTCGGGAGCTGCTTTGGTCAGCAAATTATCAAAATAATACGTAGCACCGGAATTGGAGTTAGACTCAAAAAGGAATACGACATTATTGATTGACAAGGCACTGGTATTCGGATCGATTACTTTTTCGAATTCAAACTCTATCGTTTCCCATTTGTTTTGTACCGTCGTAGTCGCTTTGAAACCGCTATGTCTTCCGGAAGGATAATTGATCGCTGTTGTTACCAGGCTATTTTCTAATTGCATGGATATTTTAGTTCCCACCGGAGCCGAAGTATAAATATCGAAAGAGAGTTTCTTTCTTCCGTATACGTAATCGTTCGCGTTTGAAATGGTTACGTTTTTAATGTTTAAAACATCGTATAATTCAGAGGCGTTACGAACATATCTTCCTACCAAAGCAGAGGTATTCACACCTGTAGCCGAAGGATTCGCGACAGCTTCTGTCAAAACACCCGTTTTTAAAGGATACAGCACATTCCTGTTACTTTGAAAATCTTCGTGGACTTTCTCCACCGGTAATGGAACTTCTGTTGTTACAGCCAGTTTATAAGTCGTGGCCGTACAGCCGGAAACAGTGGCCACAGCCGAAACATCTCCTCCTGTAGTTCCCCAGTTAACGGTAATGGTATTGGTTCCCTGTCCTGAAGTAATGGTTGCCCCGGACGGAACTGTCCAATTGTAACTTGCACCTGCAATTGCTTTCAGCGTATAGGTTTTACCGGTTTCGTTGTGATACACTTTTGCATCCCCGATTACGCCATTTGCAAAACTCCCGTCGTATACACGTACATAATCCACTTGCAATTTCGCCGGAAAATCAGCCGGAATTGGTTCAACTCCTGCTCCGTTTACACTGGTGTACGGCGTTCCCAAACTACCTACTGCCAGGTTTAGAATGATGTAAAACTGCTGGTCGTTAAAAGGCCATCCGCCATTTACAGTTGTAGCCGGAGTTGCAGTATGAAACAAATTGCCGTCAATAAACCATTTGATACTGTTGGGTCCCCATTCTACAGCATATACGTGAAATTCTGTAGACAAATCGGTTGGAGAAGTATAACTTCTTCCGGTGTAATGATACCCTCCTCCATCGTAATGAATGGTCCCGTCTATGGATTTCGGATTTCTGTGTTTGGTTTCCATGATATCAATTTCGCCCGTATAAGGCCAATTTGCTACACCGGCAGGCAGCATCCAGAAGGCCGGCCACGCGCCCATTCCCGAAGATAACTTCATACGGGCTTCTACCCTTCCGTATTTCAGGGCGTATTTCCCTTCCGTAGTCAGTTTTGCTGAGGAATACGGCTGTTGCGGGAATGCTGCATTAGGCTCGTACTTTGCCTGAATGTTCAGGTAACTGTTTGTTCCTTCTTTGACAATAGTAGCCTGATTCGGATCGTAACGTTGCGCTTCTGCATTTCCGAAGCCGCAAAGAGAAGGACAGCCGTTTCCGGAAATACTCTGCCATTTGGTTGCATCAACTGTAGTACCGTTGAACTCGTCTGCCCAAACAAGTGTATTACATTGCGCCTGTAGTTTTAGAAAAGGAGACAATACAATCATTGTCATAATAAAAAACCTTTTCAGATCATTGTAATTGCTTTTCGGTGGTCGGCCGAAAAAAGAGTCTTTTTGATTCATTTTTTTTGTTTTTTGTTAGTAAAGCTTATTACGAAATCAAAAGTCAATTTGTAAAGAACGGACTGTTATTTTTCGTAATAAGGAACAATATTAACAAATAAAACACGTAGAAAGTCAATTTAGGGATACGGTTTGACTACGGTACAGGCAAAAAAAATGTAGTAAATAGGCGTCAAACCGCGTAAATACCCCTAGGATTATACTGAATAATAAAAATTTAAAAATTAAGAATAAACTCTGTAATATTCGCTTCCGAGGAAAGTTGTAATTTTTTCCGGATACGGTATCGGGTATCTTCGACACCTCTTACCGAAATTCCTAAAAGCGGTGCAATTTCTTTTGTATTGAAATTCATTCGCAGGTACGCACACAATCGCATGTCGCGTGGCGTTAATTCCGGGAAACTTGTTTTTAGGCGTTGCATGAAATTATCATGAAGTTGATTGAAGATTTCTTCAAACTCATTCCAATGCTGATCACCTTGCAGTTCGTGATCGATAATCCGGTTTATTTTGGTCAGTATATTTAAATTCGCTGCTGAATCCTTCTCTTTTTTGATCTCCGTAATAAGCTCTTTTATAGACAACAGAATTTCATTTAAATGAATAAGATTCACCGTATTTGAAGCTACTTTGGCATTTTTAAGATTAATGGTCGCTTCCAGATTCTCCTTTTCCAGCAGCAATTTCTGTTCATTAAACTCTGCACGGGTAAACAGCAGTTCTTTTTCCTGATTGATAATCAGCTGGGAACGTTTGCGCTCTGCCTGATTTTTTTGATATTTAATAATAGTGTAAATCAAAATGCCGAAAAGTGACAGATACAAAATATAAGCCCAGCTCGTTCGGTACCAGGGTGGTGAAACTTCAAATCTGAAAACAGCTTCCTCACTCACCACATCGTAAATATTTTTAGCCCTTACGTGAAAAATATATTCGTTTTCAGGAAGGTTCGTATATTCTTTTTCGGTCTGCAGGCTCCAATCGGACCATTTTGGTTCAAAACCTTCCAGCCAGTATTCGTATTTGGTAGCATCTGCCTCATCATAACACAATGCCGCAAAAGAAAAGTGCAGCGAGTTATTAGAATAAGACAAAACCGGAGAGAGTCTTTCATGAGGAGAATCCATATTGGTGGGAAGCACATCATAGCGGCTGGAAAACAAGAGACTATCTTTGGGAAAAATACATTTTACTTCGGAAATAATCGATTTGTATTTGGTTTGGTAGGTCTTTCTTTTGGTACTGTTGTAATGAATTAAACCGTCCTGCGTTCCAAAAAACACATCACCGCTTGCCGTGGTCTGAATGTTTTCGAAACCCGGAATGTATAAGTATCTTAATTTTCTAAAAGGCAATTCTTCTAAATGAAGATTTCCCTGCTTCTTCTGATTTATTTTTCCGGTATTTTCGCCCGAAACATACCAGATGTTATTTTGATGGTCTGCTTTAAGCAAACGAATATGGCTTTCCATTCCCAGATATTTCCTGAAAACAGGATCGGGAACCATTTTCTTTGAAGTTGCCTCTTGTTTATAAACGCCTTTTGTTGTTCCGAAAAGAATCTGATTATTGATTTTGAACGTATTTAAAAACAAACTCGACGGAAAACCATCTGCCTGATTATAAAATACAATGTTTGAAACGGCCTCAAAGGTTTTATTAAACTTTAGTTTATATATTCCTTTATAACCGTGGGCAATCCAGATATTTCCAGCGGCATCGGTGACAATAATCCTGCTGCTTTCCTCAAATCCTTTTATCTTGTGCTGATACACCCAGGCATTATTTATTTTCTTCAAGAGATACAATCCGGTGTAACCTCCCACGAGCAATAAATCCGGATGATTCGGAATTATTACACCTTGCCAGGCGCCATCTACTTTCGCCAGCAATTTTGCTGAAGCGCCATTGATTTCGAAGATTCCGTTTTTCTCAAAAGCGAGAAGCGAGCTCCCGAAGACGCCAATATTCCATACATTTTCAGACATTCCGGAGATATGCTGAAAATGTGAATTTTCTCTTTTGCCGTTTTTATACGCTTGCCAGTCGAGCCAGAATAAACCATTATCGGTTGCGATATACAATTTGTCCTGATAAATCTGGCTGCAGTATATTTTGGTTTCAGCATTGGAGGTGTCCAATATTCTCGACAATGGCGAAGAAATCTGGATCAGGGAAATCCCTTCCTTGAGTGTGACCCACAAATTGCCTTCTTTATCGGTTTTCAGATTCGTCACATATTCGTTTTGCAATCCCATTTGCTTGTTGATATGCTGAATCAATTGTCCTTCACTATCCAGGACTACCAATCCGGTCTGACGTGTTCCGATTCCCAGATACCCGTCAGAAAGCAAAACAGCGGTTGAAATCTGATTTTGCTTCAGTAAATAATCTGCTTCCGTTACAAAAGGTTTCAGCAGATTGTCTTTATAAGTGAATAGTCCATTTTTTTGGGTAAGCAGCAGCAATCCTTTTTTGGTTTCAAAGATTTTTCGAATCTTCATTCCGACAAATTGTTTACTATTCGGAATTGGAACTAAAGCATCATTTTCCAGTTTCAGCAAGCCTTTTGCATTGTCTGAAACATAGATGTCTTTATTGACTTCGAAAAACTCATCAAAATTAACTTTCGATTTTAATACTTTGATTTTCTTATTCTTATAAATAAATATGCCTTCTATAGCGAAAAAAATCACTTCTTCTTTACGAATAACGGTATGCAGTACATCCCCGAAATTTCTGGACGAAGCGGGAAGCAAATTCACCAGGGAAGTATATTTGTATTGCCCGTTGGATAACTGAACCACATAGCCAAAATCGCCCTGGGCCCCAACATACATTTTATCTTTTTTATCGATAGCAAGGGAACGAACCATACTTTTGTTGTCCGGCTGGGTTACAATATTCCATCGTACGCCATCAAACTGCATGATTCCAAAATGATTGGCAAAAAACATCATTCCCCTGGAATCCTGCAAAACATCCCAATTCTCGGAAGCAGCTTTATAACTTTTCGGATTGTAATTGGTGATGAAAGGAACCCCTGTTTTTTTAATCTGGGCAATACTGATATAGGGCAAAAAGAATATCGATACCACTAAAAGTCTACGTATATATTTCGTCATTTTATTTTGGTCTGTAGGTTATTTGATGGTTTATACAACCAATCGCAAAAACAATCCTTTGGGAGAAGTCACTTTTACGCAAAACAAATCGTTTATTTATTAACACTAATATTAATAATATAGTATTTTAAGTCATAAAAAAAACGAATATCTAAATTCAAATATATAAAAATTTATTTTATTGTAACAAATTACATTCATATATCAATTGGGTAATGAGAGAATTAGAAAATGTGATGATGAGATAATTTTTGGAATGTGTGGGTGTAAAATGTGGGATGTGATATTTAAGGTTTGAAATGGACTAGCTGACCTAAACTTTCCAAAGCCAAATTATTTTAAAGAAATCACAATGTTTTATGGTCAATTGTGTCATTTCGACCGAAGGGAGAAATCACACTCGTTGATCCGCAAAGATTGTCGACATTCTTTGGGGAATTTCTTATGTGATTTCTCCCTTCGGTCGAAATGACAAAGCTACCGCACAAACTGAAAACTAAGACTGAGACTGAGACCGCGACTAAAAACCTAAACTTTACAATAGATAAGCGTTTCGACTCCGCTCAACGTGACAAATGTACCGTAGCCCACTGAAAACCGAGACTGAGACTGTAAACTTCAAACTTCAAACTTCAAACTTGAAACCTGAAACTTGAAACCTGAAACCTGAAACTTGAAACCTGAAACTTGAAAACCTAAACCCCAATCATAGTCCCTAACTCCTCATAACTACTAAAAAGTATCGCACCTTCCTTTTGTAAATCTTCATCGTTATAGCCATTCGCAAAACCGTAGACCTTAAAACCTCCTTTTTTTCCTGCCGTTACTCCTGCTTTGCTGTCTTCGACTACATTACAATCTTTTACTTCAAAACCCATTTCTTTTGCGGCGTGCAGAAATATTCCCGGATCGGGTTTCCAGCTTTTAATCTCGTAAGAACTGAATATTTTATTTTCGAATTTATCCAATAAACCTGCAACTTCAAGGTTCAGTCTGATTTTATCTACCGGACCGCTGGACGCCACACAATATGGAATTTTTAAACTATTCAGAAACGAAAGCACACCTTCCATAGGTTTTACCTGTGTTCTGAAGGCTTCAAAGCTTCTTTGACGGTATTCATTTTCAAAACTTTCAGGTAATTTTTTTGCAATGGCACTTTCTATATGTAAAAAACATTCTTTTAAATTTCGTCCGTTAAAATCACGATATGCATCTTCTAATTTCATTTCAAAACCATGTTCAGCTGCCATTTCAAGTAAAATTCCATTACCTATTTTTTCAGTATCCACCAGAACGCCGTCACAATCGAAAATTATACATTTAACTTCCATATTTTTTATTTACCTTTTTAATTAATCTGCTCCCTTTCATCAGAAAACAAGAATGTAATTTACAAAAAATATTCTCTATGGCGGGTAAATATTAGAGTGAAGAAGAAATTTTTGAAACTATCTGTATTATAAAATCAGCCTGTGCGGGGTTTACTTTCTGTAATGCTTCGTCGGTTTGAAACCATTCCGCTTTATCAATTTCCGGAAAGTTATTTATAGTTCCGGATTTGGGAGGCCATTCCATTTCGAATTCATTGCTTTTTACCAAAGTGACATCAATGTCAAATTCTAAAGCCCATGCAAAAACCATTTTACCTGATTTGAGTTTTACAGATTCCAGAACAATAAAATCGTCTGATTCACCTTCCAGTTCAAAACCTGTTTCTTCCTTAAATTCACGCTTGGCAGCAAGCAAGGGATCTTCATCGGCTGAAAATTCACCTTTCGGAATTGACCAGCTTTCTAAATCCTTATTTTTCCAAAATGGACCTCCCGGATGAACCAATAAAAAGTAAATAGTTTTATCTATGAATTTGTAGAGTAATATACCGGCGCTTTGTTTCATGGAGATTATTGTTCAATTTTCACTTACATAAAGATAAATACTTTATCTTTCATAAATTACAATTACAAACTTTTTAATCTTAATACTTTCATTTCGGGTTTTCTGTACATTTTTACCCCAATTTTGTATTTCTTTCTACTAATTGATTTGTAAATTTATAATTCATAAAACAATTGCCTTTTAAATAAATTAAAACAATACTATTTTGAAAAAACACCTTTTATTCACCGCGATTCTGGCAAGTAGTTTTGTCCTTCATTCTCAAAATAAAATTATTACGGTTACCAATTCCCTTCCGACAGATCGTGAATTTGAAACTGTTGAATTAACCAAAAAATCACTTGGACTCCCTTCTTCTGCTAAACTTGAAAATTATGCGGTGAAAGAAAAAAAGTCCGGTTTATCTCTGGAAAGTCAATCTGTCGATAATGACGGAGACGGAATCGCTGATGTTTTATTGTTTCAGCCCAAAATAGATGCTTCTTCTGAAAAAGAGTATGAAATTGTGCCATCGGATGCTGCGGACTCCAAAAACATTAATTGCTATTCGAGATTTGTTCCGGAACGCACCGACGATTATGCCTGGGAAAACAACAAAGTGGCTTTCAGGACTTACGGTCCCGTGGCGCAAAAAATGGTGGAAGACAAAATTCCGGGTGGAACACTTACCAGTGGAATTGATGCCTGGCTAAAAAGAGTCGACTATCCGATCATCAATAAATGGTACGAAAAAGCAACTTTGGGAACCGGAACCTACCACAAAGATACTGGTGAAGGTTTAGATAACTTTCATGTGGGAGACAGCCGCGGAATTGGCGGAATTGCTGTAAATGCAAAAGGAAAATATTATTTCTCTAAAAATTTCATCAGCTGGAAAACCATTACAACAGGCCCGATAAGAACCAGTTTTATATTGACTTATGCCAAGTGGGATGCAAATGGGCATAAAATAACTGAATCTAAATTAATCAGCCTGGATTACGGAAGTTATCTTTCCCGTTTTGAAATTTCTATTAAGGGAACCAAAAACATCGCTGCCGGAATAACACTTCACGATAAAAAAGGCACGATTGGAACAAATATAGAAGAAGGCTGGCTAAGCCACTGGGAACCTATCGACGATTCTGAAATCGGAACTGGTCTTGTGGCTCCACAAGGTACTCTGACTGCTTTCGACAATCATCTTACGGAGGAAACAGATTTGAGTAATCTGTATGGAAATTTAAACGTAAAAAAACATAAAGTGGTTTACTACGCGGGTTTTGGATGGAAAAAAGGAAGTCCTTTCAAGACGAAACAAGATTGGGAAACGTACTTAAGTTCGTTTGCTAAAAAAATAAATAATCCGTTGGTTTTTAAAGTGAAGGAATAATTTAAACCCGACAGGTTTTAAAACCTGTCGGGTTTAATTAAATTAAGATAAAACCGTGCTAAACTGTTTTCTTCGCAGGAAAATAATTCTCTTTTAAAATGATTTCCAGCGGAATATAATGGGTGCTTTCTACTGTTTCCTGCAAGACCCTTTTTCTGTACAAATGATTGATTCCCATATATCCTTGTTCTTCAGGTCTTTGATTTATTAAAAAATCAATTATTCCTTTATTTAAATATTCAATATTTTCTTTGAGTAAATCGTAACCAATAATACGAATGCCCTTTATATTGTTTTTTTCTAAAAACCGGGCTACAATATAAGCTCTTGAGTTAGGTACAAAAACACTGTTAACACCCGAAAATAGCTCCATATTCAATTGATCAATTCCGGAATCTTTAATCGTCACTTCTGAGAACTTAAAATTATTCAGTTCCCCGTGATCCTTAAAAAAAGAATAAAATCCGTCGATACGCTGCAGATAAACAGAAGTGCTTTCAATTTCCCGGGTAATCTTAAAAATCAGCACCTGTCTTTCGTTTTTCACTGCAAAACTAATGAGTCGTCCGGCAAGATAACCACTTTGAAAAGCGTCCTGCCCAACATAAGCATGCTGCTGATTACTGTCAATATTAGAATCTATCATGACCACCGGAATATTCTTTTTTTCAAATTCCTTTAAAAAACGAATAGATTCTTCGTAAAATATAGGAGCAAACAATAATCCGTCGCATTCAAAATTTAATACTTTCTGGACAGATTCCTTAAAAGAAGCGATGTCAAAATCGTAGAAAAAATAATCCAGTACAACGCCGAATTTCCGAAATTCAATTGCCGCTTTTTCGATTCCGACAATCTGGCTTTTCCAATATTCGAGATTTTCGTACTTGGGTAAAAAGACGGCAAAATGAAATTTTTTATTCAATGCCAGATTACTCGCCAGGATATTGCGTTTGTAGCCGTATTTTTCAATGATCGCATTTACTTTATCGACATTGTCCTGCGTCACCTGCCCCCGATTATGAATAATCCTGTCAACCGTTCCCGGAGAAACATTGGCCAATTCTGCTATTTTTTTAATCGTTATGATATTCTTTGTATTTAAGTTAAAAAGGTTTGGTAAGCGTGGAAATTTAATTTTTTTTATCAAAGATAAGTGGTTTGAGTTTAGTTTTTACATACATTTGTAAAAAACCGTGTGCGTACACGAGAAAAACACAAAACCCCGGCTTTAAAACAGATAATCCGTTTTAATCACTACATAAACAACAAACTATAAACAAACAAAATGATAATAGATTCCCTACATAACGCCAAAAAATATTACAGCCTGCATCCGAATTTTAAAAAAGCTTTTGATTACGCAGAACAAAACGATCTCTCTAAATTGGAAGAAGGCGCTTTTCAAATTATGGAAGGCCTGAAAATAATTGTAATTGCAGGCGAAGGAACCACCAGAGAAGAAAGCATAAAAGGTTTTGAATGCCACGATCAAAATATTGATATTCAGATTTCTGTAAAAGGACCTGAAACTTTTGCCTGGAAACCGAGAGAAAAATGTACCAGTCCAAACGGAGGTTACAGTGACGAAAAGGACGTCCGTTTTTTTCATGATGCACCCGATATGTTTTTCCAATTGCAGGAAAAACAGTTTGCCATCCTGTTTCCGGAAGATGTACACGCCGCCATGATTGGAGAAGGATTATTAAAAAAAGTCGTTTTTAAAGTAAAAATATAAGCTATGAATACTATTCAAAATACCATAGATGTTATTGTGCGGCAAGGAATTCTCCCTTTGTATTTCAATACCGATGAAAATAAAAGTATCGAAGTACTGCGTGTACTTTACAAATCAGGAATCAAGGCTGTCGAATACACCAACAGGGGCCCGGAAGCAGCGTCCAATTTTCGGAAAATGGTCGAAATCCGAAATGCCGAAATGCCGGGAATGCTTTTAGGAATCGGTACGATAAAAAATATTGAACAGGCAGAAGAATTTCATACGATCGGAGCAGATTTTTTTATAAGTCCCGGATTTGTTGCTGAAGTATCCGATTTCCTGAGAAGCAAAGAAGTTCTTTATGCACCGGGCTGTATGACGCCAACTGAAATTATAACGGCAGAAAATGCCGGAATTAAATTCATTAAACTTTTCCCCGGAAACATCTTAGGCCCGGATTTCCTGAGTGGTATAAAGGATATTTTTCCAAACCTTATTTTTATGCCTACCGGCGGTGTAGAAACCACGCTGCAAAGTATTCAAAGCTGGTTTACAGCAGGAGTTTCGGCAGTTGGAATGGGAAGCAAACTAATCAGTAAAAAAGTAATGGAACACGAAGCTTACGACACCATCGAAAAGGAAACAGTAAGGGTTTTGTCTTTGATTGAAACCATCAGAAAAAAATAAATTATAGTAACTCAAATATGGATTCAATCTTTAACCTTAAAGGGAAAATTGCACTTATTACAGGCGGCGCCGGCGTACTCGGAAGCAATATGGCAAACGTACTGGCCAAACAGGGCGTTATCACCGGAATCGTATCGCAATCTCTCGAAAAAGCGAATACTACCGTTGCGGAAATTGAAAAAAACGGAGGAAAAGCATTTGCCATTCAGGCGAATGTGCTGAACAAAGAAGACTTAGAAAAAGCAAAAGATTTAATAGTAGAAAAATACGGTCGTCTGGACATTCTCATTAATGCTGCCGGCGGAAACATGCCCGGCGCAACGATCAGTCCGGATCAGGCCATTTATGATTTAAAAACCGAAGATCTGCAAAAGGTGGTTGATTTGAACATCATTGGAACGATGCTTCCGTCGCAGGTATTCTCTGCACTTTTCGCAAAACAGAAAGAAGGAATTATTATCAATATTTCATCAGCGTCGGCACAAAGGCCTTTGACGCGGGTGGTGGGTTACTCCGCTTCAAAAGCAGCAATCGACAATTTTACGCAGTGGATGTCGGTGGAACTGGCTTCCAAATATGGCGAAGGAATTCGGGTCAATGCGATTTCACCCGGCTTTTTTATCGGAGAACAAAATCGTGCCTTATTACTGACCCCCGAGGGAAAACTGACTCCTAGAGGTGAAAAAATCATCGAACATACTCCAATGGGACGATTTGGAACCCCTCAGGATATAGACGGGGCGTTGCTGTTTTTATGCAGTGACATGTCAAAATTTGTAACAGGAACCATCCTGAAAGTCGATGGAGGATTTGCCGCTACAAGTATTTAAAATAACTACCAAATAATAAAATTAAATGGAACAAACGTTAAGATGGTTCGGCCCAAACGATCCGGTTTCCCTGCAGGATATTTTACAAACCGGAGCAACCGGAATTGTAACAGCACTACATCATATTCCGAATGGGGAAGTATGGCAAATAGAGGAAATAATAAAACGAAAAGTCGAAATTGAACATAAAAACGGAGATCCCAAAGAAGGCCCTTCAGGTTTAGTTTGGTCTGTTGTGGAAAGCATTCCGGTGCATGAAGACATTAAAAAACAAACCGGAAAACACCTGCAGTACATTGAAAATTATAAAGAAAGCATCCGAAATCTCGCCTTGTGCGGCATAAAATGCATCTGTTATAATTTCATGCCCGTTTTAGACTGGTCCAGAACCGATTTGTCTTATGAAATGCCGGACGGATCAAAAGCACTGCGTTTTGACATTAATGCCTTTGCTGCTTTCGAATTGTTTATTCTGAAAAGACCCGGTGCCGAAGAAATATATACTCAGGCACAGATTGAAAAAGCAACCAAATACTTCGAAGCAATGACTGATGCTGATAAGATAAAATTACAGCAGAACATTCTGGCCGGGCTTCCGGGGGCAGAAGAAGCGTATTCAGTGGAAGATTTTCTGGTAACACTAAGTGGATATAATCATATTGACAGACAAAAACTAAAGGATAATCTTTTCTTCTTTTTAAGAGAAATTATTCCCGTTGCAGAAAAAGCAGGTGTTCTTATGGCTATTCATCCGGACGATCCGCCCTACCCGATTTTAGGATTACCGAGAGTCGTGAGTACCGAAGAGGATCTGATAGAACTTATGGCAGCAATAGATTCGAAATCAAACGGATTTACAATGTGTACCGGTTCTTATGGTGTAAGAGCTGATAACGATTTGCCAGGAATAGTAAGACGTCATGGTGACAAAATGAATTTTATTCACTTAAGAAGTACCGAAAGAGACGAAGAAGGCAGTTTCTACGAAGCCAATCATCTGGAAGGGAATGTCGATATGTACGAAGTGGTCAAAGCAATTCTGGAAGTTGAAAAAAGAAACGGCAGTAATTTACCGATGCGCCCGGATCACGGCCATCAGATGCTGGACGATTTACATAAAAAAACGAATCCCGGATATTCGGGAATTGGGCGTTTAAGAGGGCTTGCCGAATTGAGAGGCCTTGAAATGGGGATTAAAAGAAGTTTTTAAGTTTTTTTTAGCCACTGATTGCACAGATTAAAAAGATTTTTTTTAAGGATGAAAATTTCACGCAAAGGCGTAAAGAAGCAAAGTTCGGCAACATTCTTGTCATCCTGAGGAACGAAGGATCACACTCGAAACTATGCAAAGATTGGCTACTTTGTGTGCAGATTCCCTAGTGTGATTTCTCCTTACGTCGAAATGACAAAATGCTTGTCCTTTATGAATGTATTGCCACAGATTTCACAGATTTAAACGGATTTTTTTTAGAAACGACCTACATCAGTTTACATAAAAACTTTGCGTCTTTGCTACTTTGCGTGAAATACAATTACAAAATAAAAAAACTTTGCACCTGTGACCCAAATATAACTCCCAAAGAATACCAGCTTTACTAACCACCACAAAAAACCACAAAACATGACCCGCCAAATCCTTTTCATTGGTTGCAGTCTTTTTATTTATAGCATTGCAACAGCTCAGCAAATCCCTAAAATACTTACGGATTCAAAAACAAATTACTTACCCGATTTTAGCTATGCAGGCTATCATTTTGGAGAAAGCAGTATCCTTGAATCCAAAGGTAAAATCATGAATGCAACAGATTTTGGCGTAAAAGCAAATGATGATTTAGACGACTCAAAAGCCCTGTTAAAAGCAATACAGGCAGCCAATGCCGTTGAAGGAAATGTAATCCTGCAATTGCCAGCAGGAAGGATCATACTGAGTGCTGTTTTATATCTCGAAAGAAGTAATTTTGTGCTTCGCGGTTCGGGTTCGGGTGCTAACGGCACAGAGATTTACTGCCCAAGACCCATGATGTATTTAAAAGATCCTGAATCACTGGCGGAATTAAGGGAATACCTCACCACTTTCGATAAAAGACAGCGGGAAAACGAAAACAATATCGATTTGCCTTTTTCACAATACGCCTGGTCGGGAGGCTTTATCTGGACTCAGATTCCGGGTGAACGTGTAAAATCGTATCTGGATAAATATGAGCCTGCTCCAACAAGTTTAGCGAAAGTCAGTAACGGAACGATGGGCGAACATACCATAACTGTCTCCGACGTCAATGGACTAAAAGTCGGTGACATTGTAGAATTGCAATTATTCAATAAAGACGGAGAAAACGGTGAAATCATCAAAGATTTATACAAGGGCGCTCCTGTAAAACCGGGTTCACACCACTGGAAATTTCCAAAATTACCAATTGTAAGACAACAGGTTGAAATTACCAAAATTTCAGGCTCGAAAATCACCTTAAAAACACCTTTGACAATCTCCATTAAACCCAGTTATCAGGCACAATTAACAGAATGGAAACATCTGAGCGAAGTGGGTATTGAACAGCTGCGTTTTACCTTTCCGGACATTCCGAGAGTGGCACATCATGTTGAACCGGGAAACAATGCTATTTTCTTAACCCGTGTTTTTAACAGCTGGGTCAGAGATGTTGTGATCACTAACGCAGACAGCGGAATTCTGGCAGAAGAAATTGCTAATGTAACGATTCAGGATATTGTAACCGACGGAAATCACATGGCGCATTATACGGTAACTCTGGGCGGTGTTCATAATGTTTTGGTTAAGAATTTAAAGATTTATAATAAAGCCGTTCATCCGTTAAGCTTCAATACTTTTGCGACTAAAAATGTGTATCAGAATTGTGAAGTCTTTGCCGATCCGCTTTTAGATCAGCATTCCGGTGCCAATCATCAGAATTTGTTCGATCATATTACCGTCCATATCACTCCGGAAAGCAATAGCAGCTATGCCCTATTTGGTGGTGGCGGTGCCGATTACTGGAAACCTTCACACGGGCCTTACAGCACTTTTTGGAATCTGAATGTGCAAGTAATTAATCCGGAAGAAATTCAAAAACCCGTTTTGCTTTATGGTATGAAAGACGGCCCGTTTGCGAGAATCATTGGTGTAAACGGAAATGCCAAATTCGAAGTAAAATACGAACCGGATCCTTATGTCGAATTTTTAAATCAGTCCATGGAAAAAGTGCCTTCCTTGTATGACTATCAATTAAAAAAGCGCTTAAAATGAAGTCAGGTACAAAGATGCAAAGGGACAAAGGGACAGAGTAACAAAGTTTCAGAGATGCAGTGATTATTACAAAAAAACCGATTACATAAACTTCAACACTTTGATCCTCTAAACCTTAGCAACTAAGAACCTCTGAACCTCTGAGCCTTTGCACCTAAAAAAAAAACGCTATGAAATACAAGATAGTCTTTCTGGTTTTTGTTTTTATTACTGGGAATTTGTTTTCCCAGAATAAATACCGTCTCAAAAATATCTCTACAACCGACGGACTTTCACAAAGTTCGGTCATTGCCATACATCAGGATAAACTGGGGCAAATGTGGTTCGGAACACGGGACGGACTCAATAAATATGACGGCAGTGAGTTTACTGTTTTTAGAAATGATGTTACTGATAAAACGACCATCAGTAACAATGATATTTTGGCAATCGAAGAAGATAATTCCGGGAAATTATGGGTGGGAACGTACAACGGACTGAATTGCTATGATCCGGTTTCGAATACTTTCAAAAGATACCTGCACAACAAAACCAATCACACCATCAGCAGTAATGCCGTATGGTGTATCAGGGAAATAGGAGAAGAACTTTGGTTTGGTACTTCAAAAGGATTGAGTATTTTCAATAAAAAAACGAAGCTTTTTACTTCTGTTTTTCATTCCGATACGGACACTTCCACTTTAGCGAGCAACAATATTCTTAGTATTTTAAAAACCAAAAAGGGAGAAATCTGGGTTGGAACTACCAAAGGTTTATGCAAACTGATCAGCCGGAAAAACGGAAAATTATCCTTTAAAAACTATCCGCTAAACCAAACGGGACTTTTGAATGTACAGGCCATTGCAGAAGATGCAGAAGGTAATTTGTGGATTGGTACCAAAAACAAAGGACTCTTAAAAATGGATCAGGCAACCAACAGGTTTGTTTCTTTTTTACCGGATGAAAAATACAGGGAAATCCATACCGACATTCGTTCTCTGGCCATTGACAATGAAGGTGCTTTGTGGATTGGCGCTTATGACGGAATTTATATTTACGGCAAAGACAAAAGTCTGGAGAAAATCAATAACACGAATAACAACAACGGAATTGATAAGGTAAAATCGGTTTTTGTCGATAAAAAAGGTTCCGTCTGGATTGGCTGTTATTACAAAGGCGTGAATATCTGGGACATTTCCAATGTCAATTTTTCGAATTACAACCAGAACTCCAAAAAGATTCCGATGAGTTTTGATGTCGTCAGTTCGATCATCACCGACAAAAATAAAAACATCTATTTTGGAACCGAAGGCGGCGGAATAACCATTTACAACCAAAATACATCGGCTACCAGTTACATCAACAGTAAAACGGGACACAACAATAAAAACGATATCAAATCAATGTCGCTTTCTCCCGATAATATACTGTGGATAGGTACCTTTTCTAAAGGATTATCGGCTTACAATACGCTTTCCAAAAGAATTGAAGATAGTCGAATTAGTCTGGAATTACAGGAATTATTAAAAGAAACCGGCGTTTATTCGATCAAAACCGAAGCCAATGGAATCGTTTGGATTGGCACTTTCGGAAAAGGGCTGATCCGATACAATTCGATTGACAAAACCTTTGCCATTATTGGAAACGATACTTCGAAAGCCAATTTCCTGACCAACAATATCATTCGAACCCTGTTGATCGATAAAAAAAATGTGCTTTGGATAGGCACTCAAAATGGCCTGAATTGTATTTCACTGAATACTTACAAACCCAGTCAATATGCCGTAAAACAGTACTTTTTTGACAATCCGTCTTTATCCGGAGACGATATTCTGACCTTGTTTCAGGACAGCCAAAACAAAATCTGGGTCGGGACAAAAGCAAAAGGACTGCATTATTTTGATGGTAAAAAATTTAACCGGATCAATTTAAGAGCCGGAAACACGATTATTACTTCTATACATTCCATCTTGGAAGATGATGATAAAAATTTATGGATCAGCACGAATCAGGGCATTATAAAATATAGCATCACGCAGCAAAAAGTGGTTTTATACGATCAGAAAGATGGTTTGGCGAGCAATGAATTTAATGACAATTCTTCCTTAAAACTGGACTCGAATAAATTCTACTTCGGAAGCCCGTCGGGTGCGACTTATTTTAATGCGAAAAAACTATCGATTAACCGATATTCGCCTCAGGTTTTAATCACCAATCTGAAAATTAAAAATCAGACGATTCATCCCAATGATTCGACAAAAATATTAGAGAAGAGTATTGGGTATACCAAAGACATCACACTGGATTATGATAAAGCCAATTTTTCAATCAGTTTTGCCATTCCAAATTACATTCGATCCAAAAACAATCAGTACTGTTATCGTCTAATTGGTCTGGAAAATAACTGGACAACCACCAAAAACAGCGAGGCCATATTTGCCATTCAGAATCCGGGGACTTATGTTTTTGAAGTCAAAGGAGCCAACAACGACGGGGTTTGGAACACCACTCCCACTACACTCACTGTAACGGTAAATCCTGCCCCGTGGCGCAGTATCTGGGCCTTTTTATTGTATGGCATATTGATTGGTCTGGGCTTGTATGGTTTGATCTGGATTATAAAATCGAAAGCCAGACTGAAACAAAAATTAGAATTGGAATACCTCGAAACCAAACGTATCGAAGAAAACAATCGGGCAAAACTGGATTTTTTTACCAATATTTCGCATGAATTCAGGACACCCTTAACTTTAATCCTCGGGCCTTTACAACAAATATTAGCCGATTATAACGGAACAAATGAAATGTACAAAAAGCTTTTGGTGATAGAAGGAAGTGCCAATCATCTTTTAAGCCTCATCAACCGATTAATGGATTTCAGGAAACTCGAAAATCACCAGGTGGCACTCGAATCTGCCAACGGAAATATTGTCAAATTTACCAGGGAAATCTTTCTGTCTTTTATTGAATATGCCAAAGACGGTGGTTACCAATATACTTTTGAAGCTGAAGAAGAGGAAATTCTGGTTTATTTTGACCGCTATAAATTAGAACCTGTTTTTTATAATCTGATTTCAAATGCTTTCCGCTATACGCCAAAAGGCGGCAATATCCATATCAAAATACATCACGATCACGAGAACCTGTTTATTGCGGTAGAAGATTCCGGGGTTGGAATTGCAGCAGAGCATATTGATAAAATTTTTGATTTGTTTTTTGAAATTCCGATGCACAACAACGTTCAGAAAAACTACAATAAAGGAACCGGAATTGGTTTGTCGATCGTAAAAAACATTGTCAAGCTGCACAAAGGAACCATCGATGTTGTCAATAAAAAACCGGAAGGCGTAATTTTTACCGTGACCCTTCCGATGGGCAGAGCACATCTGCAGGAAGAAGAGATTATCAAAGATTTCAGAATAAGTGATGATATCGAACAATATACCGCTCAACTGGAAACCGTTGAAACCACTGAACCCGAAGATATTGATGATTTTGTAGTGAATGCCGAAAAACCAACCATTCTACTGGTAGAAGATCATAAGGTATTGCGGAACTTCATGAAAAATCTCCTCAAAAAAGACTACAATATTATTGTAGCCGACAACGGAAAAACGGCTTTGGAAAAAGCCCTACAACATGTTCCGAATTTAATTATCAGCGATGTCATTATGCCCGAAATGGTGGGTACAGAGCTTTGTTCCAGAATAAAAGAAAATTTAAAAACCAGTCATATTCCGGTCATCTTACTGACTTCGAGATCTTCCCTGGTGTATAAATTTGAAGGTCTTGAAAGCGGTGCTGACGATTATATCAGTAAACCTTTCAACTTAACTGAATTTAAGCTCCGTGTCAAAAACCTGCTGAATTCCACGGAAAGATTGAAAGCCAGGTTTTCAAGTGAAGACAGTTTTGTTCCGTCAGAAATAACGGTTTCCTCACTGGATGAGGCATTATTAAAAAAAGCATTTAAAATTGTAGAAGACAATATCTCGAATGAACAATTTGACATTCCGTTTTTCTGTTCCGAATTAGGGGTTAGCCGTACGATGTTATTTTTAAAAGTAAAAGCATGGACCAATTTTACGCCAAACGAATTCATTCATGAAATACGATTGAAACGTGCGGCTCAGTTATTGGAACAAAATAAATTAAACATTTCAGAAGTAAGTTATAAAATAGGCTTCAACAATCCGAAATACTTCAGTAAATGTTTCCAGAAAAGATACGGGGAAACTCCGTCACAATTTGCTGACAAATTTTCAAAACCACTCTCCGTACTATAAAAAATCCACTGTTTTCAAGGCTTAAAAAAGGGTATCTGTATTTTTAGATACCCTTTTTTGTACTTCTATATCGTTTGCGCCGTATATATTTGTCCTATGAAATTCAAAAAAACAAAATTCATATTACTGCAGTTTCTGTTTATGATTCTGATAATCGGAATGAGTTTATTGCTTTTTTATTTTAGCTAACATTAACCTTAAACCAAAAAATGAATGTTTACAAACCAAAAAATTAAGTCGCTTAAATGGTGTTTTCTGGTAGTCTTTTTACTTGGAAACATTATTGTGAATGCACAGGAGAAAAAAGTCACCGGAAAAATTACTTCCAGTGAAGACTTGCTCGGACTTCCCGGTGCCAATGTTTATGTCAAAGGATCTTCTGTGGGAAGCACTTCAGATATGGACGGAAACTACTCTGTTTTTGTTTCAGAAAAAAATGCTGTTCTTGTTTTTAACTTTATCGGATATCAGACGATAGAAATTCCGGTTGGAAATAAAACGGTTGTGAATATCAGCCTGAAACCCGATACCAAAAACCTAGAAGAAGTAATTGTAGTCGGTTACGGTACCCGTAAAAAGAGTGATATCACGGGTTCTGTATCTTCTGTCACGGCAAAAGAACTTACTGCTTATCCTTTATTAAATGCAGAACAGGCTTTACAGGGACGTGCTGCGGGTGTAGCTGTTCAGTCCAACAATGGTGGCGAACCGGGTGCTCCCGTAAAAATCAGGGTTCGTGGAGGAACGTCTATCAATGCGAGTGGCGATGCCCTTATTGTAGTGGACGGTTTTGCAGGTGTTTCGATGCCGGCACCTCAGGATATTGCTTCTATTGAAGTTTTAAAAGATGCTTCGGCAACGGCCATCTACGGATCAAGAGGATCAAACGGAGTAATTATGGTGACGACCAAAAAAGGAAAACCGGGAAAACCGGTTATTGAGTTCAGCAATTCGACTTCGACCCAATCGGTGAACAACAAATTGCATTTGCTGAATGCGGATCAATTTGCTGCGTACCGAAAAAGTTTTACGACGCACACACAAGGACCGGCAGATACAGACTGGCAGGATGTTATTTATCGTGACGGAATGGTTTCGAATACTTCCCTGTCTTTTTCAGGCGGATCCGACAAAATCAAATATTATGTATCCGGGAATTATTTCAACCAAAACGGAGTAGTCATCAATTCCGGGATAGACAAATACACTATTGTAAGTAATCTGGAAGCTGACTTAACAGACAGGCTTAAAGTGGGACTGAATACTTTTCAGAGCAAACAAAACAAAGAAGGAATTATTTCCCAAACCGGTGCCGGTGGTACGGGAGCAGCAGGGGTTATCGCTGCAGCCTACCGCTTTATGCCTGATTTAGGAATTTATAAAGCCGATGGCAGCTACACTTCTACTGCTCCGATCGGTGATGATATCGATAATCCGTATGCAACAGCAATGGATAATATTCTGGAAACAGTTTCGGTAGTCAGCAGGAACAACTTTTTTGCTAACTATAAAATCACAAAAGATCTTGAATTCAAAACTACTTTAGGCTTATCTGATTCTAATTCGCAGACCGGAAGATTTCTTCCTTCAACTTTAATTGCCGGAAAAAATATCAAAGGAGAAGCTTCTGTAAACAACAACAGAAATTCCTCTTTCCTGACAGAAAATTATCTGACGTACAAAAAAGAAATTATCTCAAAAGGAATCCTGACGGTTCTTGGAGGGTATTCCTATCAGAAGAATAAAAACGAAAGCTCTTACGCTGCTTCAAGAGGGTTTTTAACCAATACAAATTCGTATCATAATTTAGGAGCCGGAACTGTTTTCTTGAAACCGGATTCTTCTTTATCAGAAACAGAACTGATTTCTGCTTTCGGAAGGTTAAACTTTGATTACGATGACAAATATTTGCTAACGTTTACGGCCAGACGCGATGGTTCTTCCAGCTTTAGTGAAAACTACAAATACGGAACATTTCCTTCGGGAGCGATTGGCTGGAATATCAGCAAAGAACAGTTTTTAAAAGACAGTAAAATCATTTCAAACCTGAAACTGAGAGCGAGTTATGGTGCTACCGGAAATCCTTCCATCGGGGCCTATTCTACCCTGTCGAGATTCTCTGAAATTTACGATGTGAGCGGTGACGTAATTGTCAATGCGGTTCAGCTGACTTCATTAGACAATCCAAATCTGAAATGGGAGACTTCGTATCAGCAGGATTATGGAATTGATTTAGGTTTGTTTGACAACAGAATAAGCCTGACAGCCGATTATTATAAAACGATTACCAAAGATTTGCTGTTCAACAGACCTTTACCCGGAGTTTCAGGAATTGGATCTCAGCTTCAGAATGTGGGAGAATTAGAAAACAAAGGCTGGGAATTGGGAATTAATTCGAAAAACTTTATCGGGGCCGATTTCACCTGGTCGACCAGTTTTAATATTTCTTCGAACAAAAATAAAGTATTGAAATTAGCCGATAACAAAGACCTTCTGATCAACTCTACGCCGGGGCATTTCCTGGCAACAGAATCTCAGATTCTGAGAGTGGGGCAACCGGTGGGTTCTTTCTTCGGATTTATTTATGACGGCGTACTCCAACAAGGAGAAACAGCACTTCCGGGTAACTTCGAAACTGCTGCGGGTGGTGAGAAATTCAAAGATGTAAACGGTGACGGAAAATTAGATTCCAACGATAAAACGATTATTGGTAATCCGAATCCTGATTTCATTTTTGGTCTGAATAATGATTTCACTTATAAAAATTTAGATTTAAATATCTTCTTTCAGGGTTCAGAAGGCAATCAGGTCTTAAATTACACGTTGATGGAACTGGCTTCCGGAAACAATAACGCTACAACAGAAGTTTTAGACGCCTGGACGCCAACCAACACCGACACCAACGTTCCTGCCAACGCGGCAAGAACCAAAAGAGTTACTTCAAGATTTGTGTATGATGCGAGTTATATCCGTCTGAAAAATATCTCTGTCGGATACAGTTTAAATGAAAAAATTGTTTCTAAAATGGGACTGAGCAAAGTTCGTTTTTACATCAGTGCACAAAACATCTGGACGATTACCGATTATCCGGGATCAGATCCGGAGACCAGTTATCTGAATGACAGTAATGCCAGAAGTAATACGAATCTAGGTTTGGAATATGGAAGTTATCCCAATGTGAAAACTTTTACATTCGGATTTAATATTAAATTTTAGTCTAACACAACACATTATGAAAAAATATATCACTTTTCTTTTCTTGGGAATATTCGCCTTTGGATGCTCTGATTTAGAAGAACATCCGGTTGGAATCATTCGTCCCGACAACTTTTTTAACAATACAGACGATTTACAGGCTGCTGTAAACGGAAGTTTTGCCAACATTGCCCACAATAACTACTGGGGAAGGGAATTTACAATTGCACTGATGCTAAGAGATGACATGTCCGATATTGGAGACAGAACAACTCAGGTAGCAAGAATCGATGTTAATGACTTTAAAATGAATGATACCAATGCGCTTGTGGCGAACTTCTGGCCACAATCCTATATCATTATTGCAGCGGCCAATCAGGCCATTGAAGGCGCCAAAAAAACGCCGGGTGATCCTGCAAAAGTAAACGCGATCGTAGCGCAGGCCTATTTTGCAAGAGCTTTTACGTACTATCATCTGGTTCGCATCTTTGGAGACATTCCGTATATTGATTTTGCTGTGAATGAAGTTTCCCAGGTCGACAAACTAAGCAGAACGAAAGAAGCCATTGTGTATGCCAAAATAATTGAAGATTTGGAATTTGCAAAAAAATGGCTGGACGACAAACCAAAAGTAAAAGCCGTTCCGGGAAAAGGAACAGCGGCAGGTTATCTGGCTTCTGTATACCTGACCTTAGGGCAATACCAGAAAGCGTACGATGAAGCGAAATACGTTATTACCAACGAAGCAAAATTCGGATTGGGACTGGATGCCGACTTTCAGGATTTGTTTAATGCTAATAAGGCAGCGGCATTAAAAGAGCCCTTGTTCACTATTGATTTCAACAACTTAGTATCCGGAAACTACGGCCAGGATTATACGGCATTTTTTACGGGTTCTTTAAAAGATGATAGTTACAGCTATGGTCAGGGGTTTTCTGTAGCTGTACCGTCTTTGAAAGTTTTTAACGACTGGGATCAGAGAGATTACAGAAGAGCGGTAAGCTTTGATACGATTATCAGAAAGAAAACAGGTCCGGGCGGTTCTTTGCAGATTTATCCGTCAAGCGATAATGAAAAAGCACCCCGTCCGCATATTGCCAAATACTTTCGTTTTCCGGGGAAAGCCGGTGCCAACGGAAGAACTTCGCAACACAATTACATCACAATGCGTTACGCCGAAGTATTGCTGACGGCCGCCGAAGCCTTAAACGAAATTACTCCGGGAACCTCAGAAGCGGACGGTTATGTAAACAGGGTTCTCGCAAGAGCCCGAAACAAAGCCGGAAAACAAGTTTCTTTTCCTGCGAATGTAACTCCGGGATTATCCCAGGTGGATTTCAGAAAAATGGTGATCAATGAAAGAAGGCTCGAATTTGCCTTTGAGTACATCAGATGGTATGATATTAAAAGGCTGAAAAACGGTCCTGAAGTATTTGGCCCTACTGGTTTTGAACCTCATGCCAATTTTGATCCGAACAGGGATTACCTTTTCGCCTTACCGGGAACGGAGCTGGCCATCAATCCTAATTTAAAACCAAACAATCCGGGTTACTAAACATTAGATTAATTAGTATGAATAAAGTTAGTTTTTTTACTTTAATTCTTGGGTTTGCATTGCTGGCAACAGCGTGCAAATCCGGAATTAATTCCCAAACAAAAAATACGCCTGCAACCGCCAGCACTCTTCTTGAAACCCGTTACAAAATGATGTTGGAATATCCTGTTGATTCCCTGTCCATGCCGCGCAGCATGAACCTGAAATCCAATCTCATAAAGAAAGTACCTTCGCGAGATTGGACCAGTGGTTTTTTTGCCGGAAACTTATGGCAGCTGTATCGATTGACAGGCAATTCCGAATACAGAAAACAGGCTGAAAAGTGGACGCCTTTCAGTAAAAAAGAAAGCGTCAACAGTGGTTCTCATGATGTTGGTTTTAAAGTGTACTGCGCTTTTGGCGAAGCCTTAAAAGTCGAAAACAAGCCGGAATACAAAGATGTGATCATCAAAGGAGCTGAAACTTTATGTACGCGTTTTAATGAAAAAACCGGAGCCATTCGTTCGTGGGATTTCAACAAAGACATTTGGGAATATCCGGTAATCATCGATAATATGATGAACCTTGAATTGCTTTTTGAAGCCAGCCGATTATCCAGTAACAAAAAGTATCAGGACATCGCGATTAAACACGCCAATACAACTCTGAAAAATCAATTCAGAGCAGACAACAGTTGTTATCACGTCATCGATTATGATACTGGCTCCGGATTGGTCAGAAAGAAAACCACGCTTCAGGGATATAATGACGATTCCGTTTGGGCACGCGGACAAGCCTGGGCCGTTTACGGTTTCACCATGTCGTACCGATATACTAAAGATCCGGCGTATCTAAAGCAGGCCGAAGCGACAGCGCAATTCTTCATTACAAACAAAAACCTGCCGGAAGATGGAATTCCGTATTGGGATTTTAAAGATCCGTCGATTCCCAATGCCGCACGCGATGTTTCTGCGGCAACCGTTATGGCTTCTGCATTATATGAATTGTATGGCTATACCAAAAACAAAAGTTACCTGACCTATGCCGACAAGGTGATCACGACTTTACAGTCAGACCACTATATTATAAACCCTAAAATCAATGCGCCTTTTATTTTAGATCACAGCACAGGAAACTGGCCTAAAAAGGATGAAATTGATGAACCAATCGTGTATGCCGATTACTATTTTCTGGAAGCACTATTAAGAAAAAAAGACTTATAACTTATGAGAAAACAATCGTACCACTATAAGTCTTTTTTGACTTTCATTTTTGTTTTTCATTTTTGTCTGGGCAGCCTTTTTGCCCAGACAACTACTGATTTGCGTACCCAAACAAATATCAATGACCATTGGCTTTATTTAGAAAACAATACCCCCAGCCTGAACGATGCCCAAAAAGCAGGCAACTGGACCGGAATAAATCTGCCGCACAGCTGGAACAGCGAAGACGCAACCGACTTAAATCCCGGTTACAGGCGTGATGCAAGCTGGTATCAGAAAGAGCTCAACATTGCACAAATAGACCAAAATCAACGCTATTTTTTATATTTTGAAGGATCGAATGTCACTACCAAAGTATATGTAAACGGTAAAGAAGCCGGAGGTCATATTGGAGGTTATATTGGATTTACCATCGATATTACGAATTTTATCAAAGAAGGAAACAATGCTGTTTTTGTCCGTGTGGACAATAGTTATGATATTGAAATTATTCCCTCCCAAAAAAGTGATTTCTTTATTTATGGCGGCATTACGCGCGATGTCTGGCTGATTTCCAAATACAAAAATAGTATCGATAACCTGAAAATTACAACTCCTGAAGTCTCTGCGAAAAAAGCGTCTTTACAAATTATCGCATCCACAGTAAATCCGGAAAATGCAAAAGATCTTTCCCTGACGGTTATTCTTAAAAATCCGAAAGGGAAAAAAGTGGCCGGAAAAACGGTTTCGGTTAGCGGGAAAACAACCCATATAACATTCGAAAATATCAAAAATCCGGAATTGTGGGATACCCAAAAACCTAATTTATATACGGTAACGGCTGTTTTATCCGAAAAAAACAAAGCAAAAGACAGTATCAATGAGAAGGTCGGTTTTAGATGGTTTGAGTTTAAAGACCATGGTCCGTTTTACCTGAACGGAAAAAGACTATTGCTTCGCGGTACACACCGACACGAAGAACAAGCCGGTGTTGGCGCTACCATGAGCAACGCACAACATCGTGCCGATATGGAATCCATCAAAAAAATGGGGGCGAATTTTGTCCGTCTGGCACATTATCCGCAAGATCCGGAAGTTTATAAAGCCTGTGATGAACTCGGCCTTTTGGTTTGGGATGAATTGCCGTGGTGCCGCGGCGGAATTGGCGATGAACTCTGGAAAACCAATACCAGAAACATGCTGGCCGAAATCATCAATCAGAACTACAACCATCCGAGTATCATTATCTGGTCTTTAGGAAATGAAATGAACTGGCTTCCTGATTTTCCGGACGGAGACAATACCGAAAAGACAAATGCCTTTCTTACCGAGCTCAACAATATTGCCCATAAAATGGATCCGAACCGAAAAACAGCCATCAGAAAATACTACGAAGGTTCGCAGATTGTAGACGTCTTCTCCCCTTCTATCTGGTCCGGCTGGTATTCCGGGAGTTATAAAAGCTATCAGAAAGCAATTGATGTTTACAAGAAAGAATACAAACATTTCATCCATGCCGAATATGGCGGCGACAGTCATGTAGGCCGTCACAGCGAAAATCCGGTTACAGGCGAAAACATTATAAAAGCAGAAGGCTGGGAAGAAGCCATTGTACAGACCAAAGTGGCCAATATTGCCCAGATTGGCGATTGGAGCGAAAATTATATTGTCGATTTATTCGACTGGCATTTGCATATATCCGAGAATGATCCAACATTTGTGGGTAATGTTCAATGGGCATTCAAGGATTTTGCAACGCCGCTGCGTCCCGAAGATGATATTCCGTACATGAACCAAAAAGGACTGACAGACAGAAATGGAACTCCAAAAGATGCTTATTATGTTTTTAAAAGTTACTGGAGCGACGAACCTTTTACCTACATCGAATCACATACCTGGACAGAACGCCAGGGTCCTGAAAATACGCCCAGAATCCTGAGTGTTTTCAGTAATTGCAAAAAAGTGACTTTATACCACGAAGGAAAATCCCTTGGTGAAAAACAACGAAATATTGCCAGTTATCCGGCCTGTGGTCTGACCTGGGACGTTAATTTCAAAAAAGGTGAAAACACTTTAATTGCCATTGGTAAAACTAAAGATGGTAAAACGGTTTCGGATACCTTAAAAGTAAACTATCGCTTTACTAAAAATGAATCCGCAGTTTCGTTACAATTATCTTCGGAAAAACTAAAGAACGGAAATTACCTTGTCACCGCTATTGCGATAGATAACAACAATTTACGTTGTTTAGATTATGAAGAAAGCGTATATTTCCAATGCCTTAAAGGCGGAAAAACAATGAAAAGCCAGGGAACACCAACCGGAAGCGAATCCATCCGGATGGCAAACGGAAAAGCTTCGATTGAAGTAATCCCTGATAGATTACATATTCCGATTGAAATGACCGTTCTGAACCAGAATTTTAAAGGGGAATATTTACGAATACCGATTGAGTAAAAAGCTATTTAAACTGGAATGAATTAGTCCCGCAGAGTCGCAAAGTTTTTTTGTGTCTCGCAGATTTGGCAGATTGAGCAGATTATTTATTTACAAAGCTTTAAAAAATTAAATCTGCTCAATCTGCGAGAAAAAATCATTTTAATCTGTGGCAAAAAAACCTTGCGACTCTGTGACTTTGCGAGAGATAAATACAAAAGCTGCGGCTTTGATACTAAATAAAACAAACTTTACCAATGAAAAAACTACTAACCACATTGCTCCTAACCTTTTCCATTCTCGGACAATCGCAAAATCAAAACCTGATCTCCAATGTTCCGAACCGAAATACCACTTCATTAAACGGTGTCTGGAATTATATCGTTGATCCTTACGAAACAGGGTATTACAGCTTTCACCATGATGTTTACGACAAGCAGGCCAAGCCTTCCAACGCTGCTTATTTTAATAACTATCATGCCGTTAACAAACAGGAACTGGTAGAATACGATTTTGATAAATCACCCAAAATAAACATTCCGGGAGACTGGAATTCACAGGTTCCGGAACTGAAATATTACGAAGGAAATGTATGGTTCAAAAAATCCTTTGATTATGACCTGAAGGCCCAAAAACGTCTTTTTGTCTACATCGGCGCCATCAATTACAAAGCAGATGTCTATTTAAACGGAAAGAAATTAGGAACGCATGAAGGCGGTTTTACACCGTTTAACTATGAAGTGACTGCGATCGTAAAACCAAAAGACAATTATCTGGTGATTAAAGTAGATAATACACGTCACAAAGAAGATGTTCCGACACTTAATACCGACTGGTGGAATTACGGCGGGATCACGCGCGATGTTACCTTAATCGAAGAATCTGCTTCTTTTGTGGAAGACTATACCATTCAACTGGATAAAAAGGATAAAAACAAAATTTCGGGTTTTATCAAAATCAATAATTTGAATCCGGCACAGAATGCTGTAGCCATCGCCATTCCGGAATTAAAAATTAATTACAAAGGAAAAGTGGGTGCTGATGGTATTTTGAAATTTGAAATTGCAGCTAAAAACATCTCGTACTGGTCACCGGAAAATCCAAAATTATATGCGGTTACGATTGATTTCAACGGAGCAAAATTAAAAGACACGATCGGTTTCAGAACTATTGAAACGCAGGAGGATAAAATTTTACTGAACGGAAAACAAATCTTCTTACGCGGAATTTCCATTCATGAAGAAAATGCCAAAGGCGGGCGCGCCAATTCTGAAGAAGATGCATTACGCCTGCTGAACTGGGCGAGGGAATTAGGCTGCAACTATGTACGTCTGGCACATTATCCGCATAACGAAAATATTATCAGAATGGCTGATCAATTAGGCTTAATGGTCTGGGAAGAGATTCCGGTGTACTGGACAGTTGAATTTACCAGAAAAGAAACGTATACCAATGCCCAGGATCAGTTAACCGCAGCGGTTACGAGAGATAAAAACAGGGCCTGCATTATTATTTGGTCCATGGCCAACGAAACTCCAATCTCTGATGCCAGAAATAATTTCATCAAAGATCTGGTAGCTCATACAAAATTACTGGACACGACGCGATTAATCAGTGCGGCATTATTAACGCAAAGCGGAGATGGCTTTGGAACTATAAATGATGAAATCGGACAGTATTTAGACATCATTGCGTTCAATCAGTATTTAGGCTGGTATGGTGGTAATCTCGAAGATGCCGAAAAAATACGCTGGAAAACCAAATACAATAAACCCGTGATTGTTTCTGAATTTGGAGGTGATGCAAAAGCCGGCCTGCACGGAGAAAAAAACGAACGCTGGACAGAAGAATATCAGGAATACTTATACATTCAGAACCTGAAAATGATCGAAAATATTCCACACCTGAGTGGATTAAGCCCTTGGATTCTGGTAGATTTCAGATCACCAAGGAGATTACTGCCGGGGATTCAGGACGAATACAACAGAAAAGGGCTGATCTCAAACGACGGTCAGAAAAAGAAAGCTTTTTACATCATGCACGACTGGTATGAAAAAAAGAAAAAGGAGTAAAAATTTAATCTCTTCCTATTCTTTAATCTCTTATTTTTGTATAAATCATATTAAAAATACTACGTTATGAAAAATTTTAGTTTACTGACCCTTCTTTTATTGTTTGTCTTTTCTGTTAATGCCCAGGAGGTTAAATTCCCGCCTTTGGACGCAAGCCCTGTTGATATTGCTTATTTTCCGAATAAAGCTGTGAAATTTAAAAAAACAGACACACCTTCACCTGCAATCAAAGTTACTTATGCAAGACCTTCTGCAAAAGGAAGAGCGATTTTCGGAGAATTAATTCCGTTTGGTGAAGTATGGCGTGTGGGTGCTAACGAAAACACGGAAATCAAATTTTACAAACCGGCAACGATCAATGGTGTTGCGGTTCCTGCAGGAACGTATAGCCTTTTTGCTATTCCGGAAAAAGACAAATGGACCGTTATCATCAATAAGGAACTTGATTTATGGGGCGGATATGCTTATGATTCAAGTAAGGACCTGGTAAAAATTGTTGTTCCCGTTAAAGCAACGGCAGCTCCGGTAGAAGCTTTATCGATTGCTTTTACCACTCAGGGTGCTGTTACTAATTTAGTGATTGGCTGGGACAAAACAATGGTTGAAGTGCCGATTAGCATTAAATAAGCATATTTAAAAATATACACCTAATAAAAAAAGAGACACTAATTTATTATTAGGTGTCTCTTTTTTTTATAACTTTCCTTAATTAACTAACGAACAATCTTTTAAAACCAAAAAAGAATGAAAAAAAACCATTTGCTTCTGTTATTTTTAGTGGGGATTTATTCCGGTTATTCACAACAAAAATTCAAAATTACCTACGAACAATTAAAAGAATATGAAGGTGTTTATGAATATGTAAATAAAGGTTCACTTAAAATAGCGGCTTCACCAAAAGACACTGTTTTGTTCGCCATTATCAACGAAAGCAAATATAAATTAAAAGCAATTGACAAAGATATTTTTGAAAATATGTCAAATGAAAAGGTAACTTTTAACAGGAAAGCGGGAATTATTACCGGTTATACTTCTGACGGAAGTGCTTTCAATCTAGTTTCCAAAAAAGTAGCATTTCCAAAAGAAATGTGGTACCCAAGACTCAATTCAAAAGATTTTAAATACGTTTATCAACAACCCAAACAAGATGTCGACGGAATTTTGACCGGAAGTATCGATAAAACCGGTTTAGATAAAGCATTATTGACTGAAATGATGCAAAAAATCGTAGACGGTACATTGCCTAACGTTCATAGTGTTTTGATTATTAAAGACGGAAAGCTCGTATTTGAGGAATATTTTTATGAATACAATAAAGCCAAATTACACGAACTGCGATCTGCCACAAAGAGTTTTGTTTCGGCACTTACCGGAATTGCCATTGATAAAGGGTTTATAAAAAGTAAAGACGAAACCGTTTTATCCTTTTTCCCCGAATACACTTTTAAAAACCTTACGGAAGACAAAAGGCTAATTTCGATTAAAAACCTACTAACCAACCAAAGCGGTCTGGATTGTGATGTGAGTAACCCCAAATCGGAAGGCAACGAAACCACCATGAATAATTCGGCCGACTGGATACAATTTACACTGGACTTACCCATGATTGACGTACCGGGAGGAAAAGGAATGTACTGCTCCGGAAATCCGATAACATTGGGCCGGATTATTGAAAAAGCGACAAAAATGCCACTGCCCGATTTTGCGAAACAAACTCTTTTTAAAGACATTGGAATTAAAAATTTTGTCTGGAATTTTAAACCGGATGCCTCGAGTTCAGAAACCTTCTGCCAGGTTTATTTAAGTTCAAGAGACATGGGAAAATTAGGTTTGCTTTATATGAATCAGGGAGTTTGGAATGGCAAACAGGTGATATCTAAAGACTGGGTAAAAGAATCCCTGACCAAACAATCCGTGGTGCAGGGCGTTAATTACGGTTATTTGTGGTGGCTTAAATATCTGGATGTAAACGGAGTACGCTATAATGGAAAAGCCGCACAGGGAAACGGCGGACAGAAGATTTACATTTGGGAAGAACAAAATATGGTTACGATTATTACCGGTGGAAATTACAATTCACAATCGCCAAGTGATGAAATTATTCAGAAGTATATCCTGCCTGCTTTTAACAAAAAATAGTAAATTTTCCGTTATATCGGGGTTATTTTTTTATGCATATATCATTTGTAAGACTAAGTTTTGTACTTTTATAAATATCAAAATAAGGAATGCCTAACTTAAAAAAACCGAAAATTTATGGGAAAATTTGTAATTACTACAAGATCAAATGGTGAATTTCAATTTAATTTAAAAGCCGGAAATGGCCAGACTATCTTAACCAGCGAAGGTTATTCTACAAAATCTGCCTGCACAAACGGAATCGAATCTGTCAAAACAAACTCGCAGGACGACAGTAGATATGATAAAAAAGAATCCAGCAGCGGCAAACCCTATTTCAATCTTAAAGCCGGAAATGGCCAGATCATCGGTGCAAGTGAAATGTACGAAAGTACTTCTGCCAGAGACAATGGAATAGCTTCAGTAAAAACAAACGCTCCCGATGCCACTACAGAAGATCAGACAGCATAAATTATAACAAATAAAAAAACGAGGCTTCAACCTCGTTTTTTTGTTGCTACAGCTGACCGAATTTCTTTTTATAGCGGTTTAATTCTTCTTCTGTTTTACTGAGTAATTTTTCCAGAAGCATTATTTTATCTTCATAAAGTTCTTTTAAAGCGGTACTGTTATCCGGATTAATCTGAATACTGCCATTATTATTTCCTTTGACTTTATTAAAATTATTGAAATACCGCTGACTATCGAAACTAAGTATATCTTCTACACTGACTTCTAAAATACGGGCTATTTCTACTAATTTAACAAACGAAAGAACAGTTTTTCCTTTTTCTATTTTACTATAACCCGCCTGGGTAACGCCTAGTTGATCTGCCATATATTCCTGAGTATAATTTTTTAACTCTCTGATGCTTTTAATTTTATTTTTTATTGAAGTGGTCATAAGCTCTTTGTGGGGGATCTTGTACAGCTAACAGTTCACTATTAAATGTAGGGGTACTGTAACTATACCTTTTAATACTTGATCTGATACAACTTCAATATTAGGTTAATGAAGCTGCATTTCTATTTTCTTTTGGTCGTAATAATAAAACCATACACGACGGCAACGACAATAAAAGTAAGGTCGTAGCCAAAAGTTTCGTTTGATAACATCGAATTATTTTTGAGTGTTGGATTTTTGTTTATGTACCATCCGATCGAACTCGAGATTTAAGTACTGATCTATTTGTTTGCCTATGACAGGCCGGTCTAAATTTTTTATTTTTACCCGGATTTCCTTTTTATAAACATCTTTTACGATAACATAATATTCGGCATCGATGTTGGCATGAAATCTGGAAATAATGATAATAGTATAGCATAATAAAGTAGGTACGATATAGTACATCTCCATTAAATTTGAAAAAACCATGCAATAATAAGCTATAGCGGTAATAGCAATAAAAGCACCATTTTCAAGAAGGTAAGACTTCTTTTTTTTAAGTAATCCGAGCTCCACAATTTCATTAAAACTGTATTGCCAGCGTTTTGATCCATAACAAAATTGTATCTGGTCATGAGTGAGAGTAAAGAACATAATTAATTAATAGTTATTTTAGAGATTTGGGGAAATTTTAAAGAAAGTAATGGTCAAAAAAATCATTTCATATTCAAAAATGATAAGGAAATGCTGAAATTTTAAACAAAACTTCCTATCGCAATATTACGGATAATCCTGTTTTTTTTCTTACAAAGCGCCTTATAGAATATAACTATGAGTTGTAATTAAATCCAAAATATAAATTTTTACCTATTATTTATTTTTAGATCTAATGATTTTACTTATATATATTTTTTTACGTAAAAAATATGCATTTTGCGCTTGTAGCCCTGCGAAAGCTAAGTAAAAAAGCAATACATAATCCGGTTTATGAAAAACTTAACGTACCATAAAAAAAGCGGCTGATTCCGGAACAGAATCAGCCGCTTTTGACTAAAAATTAATGTTGTAAATTACATCAACTTACCTATTGTTTAAGGATATTAATCTTCCAATATCTCACAGACAAAACCCAAATTTATGATTTCGTTTTTAATGGTTGCTATTTGTATGCTTTCGATATGATCGACCCGTAAAATCTTGTCGCAATCCTCCAAATCAAAAATAAAAGAAGCGTTTGGAAATATCCTTTTAAGCATTTTTAAAATCCTGCCGGATTGTCTTTTTGAATTTACATTGGTTTTGAAAATCTCAATCATGATTGTTCTGGTTTTTATTTTCCTAAATTGGTTTGCAAACTTTGTTATTTATCTCCAATTTCGATTTTACGCAAAATTTTATGATCAATATAAAAGGTCCCAAACGGAATAATACAGGCCAGAAGAACTTTTGAAGTTGTCGTTTTAAATTTCCAGTTTTGTTCTACACCAACACTCAGGGCATTGAATATAAAAAGCAGAAATAAGGCACCATGAATCGGTCCCATCATTTTTGTGAGCGACGGGTTATCGAAAATATATTTAAGAGGAACCGCAATAAAAATTAAAATCAATAAAGATAAGCCTTCCAGAAAGCCAAGAATTCTTAATCTCCCGATGTTTGTTTTGAAAAAATTTGTCATAATTATCTAAAATAAGGTCTGTTGGCAAGAGGAGAAAAAGGCCACGGAATGGCTATGAAAATAAGCAGTAAGGCAATAGAAAACCAGATAAACATAGTTTTGAATTTATCGGAATCAAGTGTCTTGCGCTTTGCCGCTGCCGAACCAATCGTTATGATTATAATCGCCGCCAGCATTAAAATAAGATGGATTAAACCAAAGAAAAGTGTGCTTAAATCCTTTGAAGCTTCCACAAAATTATTCCAGAAGTATTTAATTAATGTGCTCTGCGAATACAACACTATCCCCAGCATTAACTGAAGATGAGCAATGGTCGCCGTCCAGTGGCGGACTACGTTATCTGTTTTAGAAAAAGAAGATTTGGTTTGGTATCCCCGATATGCTGTAATAATAGAATAAAATAAACTCAAAAGCACCAGCCATCTCACGGTGGAATGCAAAAGTAATAGTGTTAGATACATTGTTATTTCTTTTAAAATAATAATGCAAATATAAATAAAACATACTAATTGGTATGTTTTTAAAATTAGTTTTTTTCCAAATTCTTCAGATACGATTTAAGTTCCTCTAAATAAACAGTATAGTAATCATTATCATCCGAAAGTTTACCAAAATTCCGAATGCCCCAATAACCAGATAATACAAAAAGCGCTACCTGCTCCTCGTTTATCCCGGATTTTATACTTCCTGAATCTTTACCTTTTTTTAAGGCAATTTGCATCGCTTCTTTTAGTTCTGTGGTCAGTTTAGAAAGTGCCTGGCTAAACAGTTGGTTTACCGGAGACATTTCCTGCGTTAGATTCCCGGCCGGGCAGCCGTATTTTTTTAGCAAAAACTCATTTTCCAAAAGTAAATAATGCATCATTTTATAAATATCATGCACTGGATCGTTTGAACTCAAAAGTGGTTCTACGAAATCAGCATACATCAACGGATACATAATTTCGTTAATAACGGCGAGCCCCATTTCGTCCTTATTTTTAAAATGATAAAAAAATGCACCTTTGGTTACGTTGGTTGTCGCAATAATAGTATCAATACTGGTAGCCTGATACCCGTGCGTATAGATTAACTTAAATGATTTCTGAAGAATGGAAAGTCGCGTCGAAACTGCTTTTTTCATAAAAGATACCGATTAGTATTCTTTACAAAGTAATATAAAATACGGGAAGTATACAAATCCACACCGTATACGTAAAAAACAGAGGGCGCAGGATTTCTCACTGCGCCGCCTATTATACATATATTTAAATCCTAAATCTTATCGATTTGTTTTTTATTCTTATAATTCCATGCAACATAAAATAGAAACAAAATTAGCCAGACTACTAAAATGACCGTAAAGAAAATCATCATTATCGACGGATGTAAATAGTTCGGTTCATAAAACAATTTCTCCAGCGTATTAAATTTATCTTTCAGGGCAGCTCTGTCGTAGGTATTTCTAATTCCGTTTAAAGGTGCTCTGTTATTATCCCTGTAATAAAAGGCATCCTTCGTTAGCAATTTTGGCTGAATCTGTGTTTCGATATTGTATTTTTTCAATAAGGTATCCAGCTTTTGAAAAGAGTATAATAAAGAATCCGGTTTGTATTTATAAAGAAGTTTATATCTTTCTACAGCATTCTGATACTGTTGTTTTTCAACAGGAATACCTTGTATTGGTGCATACAATTTTTTATTCTGCAAAAATATGCAAATATCCCCGTCATAGTCCGGATTGACTTCTCTTCCTTTGAAAACAATTTCGGTACTGTCTTTAATCACTTTTTTTGAGATGATTCTTTTCGCCAGTTCTTCCTTATCAAATCCTAAAATATTAAAAACAGAATCCGCTTTATTATTTACTTTCTCATAGGTCGAAGTCAGCAGTTTCAGTGTATCGATACTGAAATAACGGTGTTCTTCGATTGCATATTCGCTCCCGTTTGAATCGTAATTGATGGACTCTGTTCCTTTTATGACCGGATAGGGTTTTGGATATAAAATGTTTTCGGGATTGAATAATTTCTCAGAACTATAAGAGGTATAATTGTATAAAAACGGATTTAAAACATTGAGTAAAGCCTTGTCGGTATTGAAACCTGTTTCCGGTAATTCTGTTTTTAGTTTTGCATTCAGACCAAAACTATAACTGATAAAAAAGGAAAAAGAAAGAAATGAAATCAACAAAATCACTCCGCCAATTTTGATCAGATTTAAAGTCGAATATGCTTGTCTGGTATGATTTCGCAATAAAAAAATTAAAAACAATAATAAGAATAAACCACTTACGAAGAAATGGGAAATGGAAACATCGTCATAAAATTTGAATCTGTAGAATTCTGTATAAATATTAATGTTCTTTATACCTGCAAACTGAAAATATCCGCAGATAAAATAAGCTAAATGAATTAGCAGCAACACGACAATTGATTTAATCCCGAATTGTTTTAACTTTTTGTCCATTTAGATTGTTTTTGAAACTATTCTATGAAAGTAAGCAATTTCTTTAGTTTGTGAAAGCCGGAATAGAATTAAACCGAAAAATAATGATGGTAAAGTATTACGTCCCTGTAAATCGTACGATTAGAGCAGTAGCAGTAATTTCATTATGACGTAAAAATAATTGCAGCCTTAAAGAAGCTATAGAAATCCCAAAATAATTTCCATAAAAAAAACCTCGTTTAAATACTTAAACGAGGTTTTGTTTCTGAATACAAATATTATTTTTTTGATTCTTCGATAGAAACTTTTCTAAACTCTTTTAAAAGTTTTTCAATTTCCAAAGTTGATTTACGTGCTCTTGGTCCAGCAGCTTTTACACCTTTTTCAGTTAGTGATTCAGCTTCTGCTTTGAATGTGTCGATTTCGGCGTTGATTTTTACTAATAGATCTTTCATGCTTATACTTGTTAAATTAAGGCGCAAAAATAAAAGTTTGCTTGATAGATAACGCATCTTTAATGTTAAAATTATACCCGTTTTTGCCTGACCTCTTAATATTAAATTAACCGACACTCTTCGGGTCTTATAATCAACCAATTAAAAAAAAAATCATCTCTGTTTTTATTTTTTATTTTTTTGCCCTGACGTGTTATAACACCTTATTGAAGTAAATTCTTAAGCTTTAGCAACCCATTATAAGGAGGTATAAAGCATGTAAAGCTTTAAACCTTTGCTCTTTTCGATAGTGGTTAGGATAAAAAAACAGCTTGCAATTTATATTCATCAGATGAACTGCCAATCTCTTACATTTTAGTAATGTGCATGACATGACGTTCTACAAATGTGATCAGGTCCTTCATATTCCTGTGACAGCCTGATTTATTTGAAATAGAAATAATGTGCTGATCTTTATCCTTAACATATAAAAAGAAAAAATCCTTAGTGAGAACTGCTTTATCAATCTGACTCCAAGTGTGGGCAAAAGCACCTAAGGGAGAATTTACATAAATATATGAACTGGTGAAGTTGAGTTTATATCTCCCGGTAAGACTGCTGTACCCGACAAGTTTTCTCATGAACTTAAAAAAGAACTTGCAGGTTGCATTTACAAATGAATAATGAAACATAAAAAACGAAACAATCAAGATTAAACTCTTCAGCTGCCATTTCATAAAATCTTCCTGACTTTCTAAATTTAAAAAGTCAAAAAAGAGGAAAGCGGCCACAATAATTACAAAAAAGATCGTAACTCTTCCTTTGTACAAACGTTTAAAATACATTTTATTTAACTTTTGTATTTCAGTAACATTCAACTCAAACTCTACAGAAAATTTCGAAGTATTCATCTTTATCGTATTAATTAATTTTGGCTTTTCATTTTATCAGTCTCCAATGAAAAAAGCAAAATTAAATGGGATCGTACTTACAGGACAGTCCGTTTAAGACATAAAAATAGCAGAATAAGGTTTTTTCCCTTTTAAAAAATATGAAGTTATTCTTTTGGTCATTTTTAGGGCTCAAAAGGGGCGAAAAATTACAGTTATCAATTGAATCCCTACAGTTATAAAACGGTTTGAAAAGGGTAGCTTTTTTAAAGTAAATTACCTCCGAAAAAGCAAATTTAATCTAAATTCTCACAAAATACAATTTAAAGAACGGAACAAATAGTAACGTATTAAATCCTTCTTAACCAGTAAAGTTAAAGCAGTAAAACTTTTGTAATACTATAATAAATGCCACATGAAAACGATTGAACATTCCTATTGTGCTGACCTAAGCTGGGTTGAACCTCTTGCGAAACAACTCAAAGGAAAAATAAATGGAAATTTTATAGTTGTTCCCGACGATATACAATCCGGAACCCGTTATTTTCTGGAATGCGAAGAAGGGATTGTAGCCTATTACATTAACGTGAAATACCATAAAAACCTTCAATTCATTCAAAAAAGCACAAAAGATGATTTTGTGGGATTCTACTATAACCTTACCGATGGTGAAGCCCACTTAGTAAACAATAACACTATTTGCGATTTAGGACGGTGGAAATACAATTTAGTGGTCATTGACGGTAGCTTAAAAATCAATTATCAGGTAAAATCAGGAAGTCACACTTATGCCCTTTGCATATTCATACTAAAAAGCAAGCTTGCCACTTTTATTAAGGATGATACTGTTCTTTTCTCCGATCTGCAGCAAATAACCGATCCCAAAAAAAATACGATCATCAGATTTGACAGGATCAGTAATGAGAGCTTTCATATACTCAATGATCTGCGCAAATTAAAAGTGGGCGGCCCGGTTTTCGATTTAAATCTCAAGGCTACAGTACATATGCTGATGTCTAATTATTTAAAGAAAATAGCCCGTAACAGGACGATCATTCAAACCGTTAGAGAAACGGATATCAAAAATATAATAGCCATGCAAATGTTTCTGATTGAAAATATTGAAGGCCCTTTTCCGAGCATTTCATTAATGGCAAAAAAGATTGAAATGTCTGAATCAAAGTTTAAAAATTTGTTTAAAAAAATAACGGGCTTAACACCCAATTCTTTTTTTATGGACAATAAACTGGCCCTTGCAAAAGAACTTCTTGAAGACAAACAACTCACAATATCCCAAATTGCAAACCGGCTTCATTATAGTAATAATTCTCATTTTACTTTAAACTTTAAGGAACATTTTGGGCTCTCGCCAAAAAATTTTATCAAACAATTATAATTCTAAACATTACACTTATGAAAAAAATCAATCATTTCTATAGTCTGACACCGGATTGGCAAGAACAATTAGTTCAGGAAATAAAAGGAGAACTTATTGATGATAAAATAATTGTTATACCGGAAATTCTTGGTAAGGGCCACTCCTATTTCACCCCCATAGCTAAGGGAATTTCTGCATTGTTTGTCGATTTTGTTTTGGCGGAGCCGGTTGAAATAAATCGGTTGAAATCTGAAACTGAATCCTATATTTTTCATTTCGATTTAAGTGATTCCGTGAATTTTATAAAAATTGATACAGACTACAAAATTGGTTCCCGCGAAAATCCAGGTCTTGCCATTATAGACAATCAGACAGAAAGTTCTTTTAAGCCTTCAGTTAACGAGCGAACACTGGCATTACGACTTCTTGTTGATAAAAAATTACTGAATGAACTTTTAGAAAAAAACCCTATCGAAGAATATCATAACGAAAAAAACAAAGATCAGGGAAAATCGCTTTATTATTATGACCATATCGACAGCAACAGTATTTTACTGATCAGATCCCTTATGGATAAATCTGTTTTTGATGTTTCATTTGATTCTTATTTAAAAGGAATTTCATTAAAACTATTGGGCAATTTTCTGAATCGATATGAAAATTTATCCGTCAAAAAAAATGAAATTACACAAACAGAACTTGAGGCCGTTATCAAAACACAGGATTATTTTTTAAAAGACCTGTGCAGTCCCTTCCCAACGATAAATTTCTTATCGGAAATGGCAGGTATGTCTTCTACCAAATATAAAATATTGTTTAAAAAGCACTTTAATGATACCCCGAAAAAAGTTTTTCTGAATGAAAAAATGCTTTTAGCCAAAAAGCTGCTTCAGAGTGGCAATTACCATACACTAATCGAAATTGTATATGAATTAAGTTATGCCAAAATGAATCATTTCCATTCCAAATACTATGCGGTTTTTCAAAGAAAACCATCACAGGATTTTGTAAAAAGACCTTTCAAAAAAGGGTCTCCTGTCCTTCTGAAAGTATAATTTAAAAATAGAAAAGTTAATTTATTATCCAGATTTTACAACAATTATAAAGCTATACAAATCGTTATTTAATGCCTTTTTTAAGTTTATCAAGAGAAGTATCTTCCAGAAGTTTGATTTGAGCAATTACAATTTTGGCAATTTCCGTAGCTCCTTTTAAAGAAAGATGCGTATCATCATTTTTATCTTCTTTATAATAGGGAACTTCTCCGGCTTTAAAATGCAAATGAAGCAACTTAGATTTGTCCGGTCCATAGGATTGCTCCAGTAATTCTGTATAATATTCTAAATCAATAAAAGGAACCTTATATTCCTGTGCCACTAATCTTGTTTCTAAAGGATAATCGCCATGAGTTGGCACCAATACTCCTTGTTCGTTGAAATTTCGTCTCACAATGGAGGTCAGTAAAATTGGAATTGCTCCTTTTTCCCTGCTTTCCTTTACAAACCGGATTAAGTTGTATCGATAACTTGTATGCGGATTGGTGTATCGGGCAGAATCTGTTATTTTTTCGTCATTATGCCCAAATTCGATAAAAACATAATCCCCTTTTTTAAGTTTTGTACAGATGGAATCCCAGCGTTTTTCATTGATAAAACTTTTGGTACTGCGTCCGTTTACTGCCTTATTTTCTACGATAATATTTTCCGTAAAAAAAGGCTGTAAAACCTGCGCCCATCCGTGCTCCGGATTTTTATCGGGATCTTTTTTAGTAGCCATTGTCGAATCACCAATACAATACAGGGTTGTTTTTTGTGCCCGGCAACTCAGGGAAATTAAAAATAAAATGGAAAGGAAGTATTTCATTTTTTGGATTTTTGGATTATTAGATTTGAAAGTTAATGCTAACCGCAAGGATCGCAAAGTTTTGTTCCCTTGTTCCTCTGAACCTTTGCTTCTTTGAACCTTTGCTTCTTTGAACCTTTGCTCCTTTGAACCTAAAAAATCTCATAACCTTAGACACTTAGAACCTCCAAAAAAACCTATTTAGCTGCCGAGGGAACAGTCGCCCGTTGACCAATAAAAACATCTGTCATGAGCACATTCTCAGCATTTTCATTTGATAAAGCATTTTTTGCCGATTTTATTTCAATGTTTTTTAAAGAGATGTTTCTGATTTTTTTCTCCGGAAATCCCTGGATCACAATTCCCGATGCTGTGGCTTTGTTACAGGAAATATTCGAAAAATAAACATTTGATATGTCCGATTGAAAACCGCTTCCCTCACCGTGATAATTGGCTGTTATGTAAAGGCAGTCTTCAACTTCATCCAATTGCAGGTTATTCACAAAGATGTTTTTTATAAAACCTCCACGATCTGCATTGGTCTTTATATAAATTCCTCTTTTCAGATAACCGGTGGTTTTACAATTTTCTACATAAACATTCTGGATTCCGGCGGACATTTCGCTGCCCAAAACCACTCCGTGAAGTCCTTTGAAATTACAGTTTCTAATCACAATGTTCTCACTTGGAGTACCCGAATTCACTCTGCCTTCATGATCCCGGCCTGCTTTAATGGCCACATTGTCATCACCATTATCGAAATTTACATTTTCAATTAAAACATCTTTCGCATATTCCGGATCAATTCCGTCATTATTGTAATTCAATGATTTATAGCTTACTCCGCGAACGGTGATGCTTTCTGATTTCAATACATGCAGACACCAGAATGGAGAATTTTCAATCCGTATATTTTCAACCAGAATATTTTTACAATTAAAAAACTGAATCATTTGCGGGCGTAAAAAATAACCTTCCCCAAACTTTCTGTCGCTCACGGGAATACTGTTATGATTCATTTCACGGCTGCGCATTTTGCCGTCGTTTTCTTTGGCTTTAAAGCTTTTCCAAATATTACCACCTTCACCGTCGATTGTTCCTTCACCGGTTATGGCAATATTGGAACAATCATAAGCATAAATTAACGGGCTGTAATTGTAAAGCATCGTTCCTTCCCAACTGGTCAGTACCATTGGTAAGTAATCTTTTGGATCATCACTAAACTTAATTTTGGCGCCTTTTTCTATTTTAAGATTGACATTGCTCACAAAGTGAATGGGACCGTTTATTTTATAAATGCCTTTAGGTACAATTATAGTTCCGCCTTTGTTCTTTTTGCATAAGGCCATTGCTTTGTCGAAAAAGGATTTATTATTGGTTACAGAATCCCCTTTTGCCCCAAGTTCCAGAACATTGATCTGATACGAAGGAAAAACAGGCAACTGAATCCTATTTACAATCGAATCTACCTTTGCCGTTGGAAATTCAGTTTTCTGAGCAAAAGAACTCCATGAAATGACTACAAAAAGAAGGACTCTAAAATTCATATTTTTTGTTTTTTGTGAAAACTATTTTTGTTTCAAAAACCAGTTGGGTGCGCTGTCCTTAAGAATATTTTCCGTTGTATACTTTTCCGCTTCTTTTTTTGAAAGCTGGTGTGACCATGACACTCTTTTAGCAGGCTGATATCCTTCGCCTTTGCAATTGTATTCGGCATAAAAAGCATTCTTTTCTGCTTCCGGTTTAGACCAGTTCTCCCAGCCTTCGGGTTGTATCTGTTTTCCCATGTCACAATTGATATAAACGGTTTTGGCATAAATCCTCCAGGGCCTTCCCAGATAAACTGCTGTTGCGGCAGGATCGGCGGTCAGTTTACAATTTTTAAAAACAAATCCAAATGCACTTCCCTGCGGAGTTGAAGCTGCTGTGATGTAGGAGCTTTTTATGCTGTGAATTACACAGTTTTCGAATAAAACTGTAGCGCTTCCAAAGATAAAATCGGTTGTTCCTTCGATATAACAATCCTTAAAATATTGTCTGGATTCTTTTCCTGACAGGTATAAAGTATCCTGATTTCCTACTATGATACAATTTGAAATTTGTACACGATTGGCCACCACCGACAATGCAATTGCCTGACCCTTATCTCCTGAAGTATTTTTAATCGTTAAATTGGAGGCAGAAAAATCATCTCCTTCAACCAAAACCGTATACGTATGAAAAGTGCTGTTTCGCCCTAGATTTATTTTCGAAAAATTATCATCAAAAGTAATAATGGTGTTTTCTTTACTTTCCCTAATCAGTTCCATCTGCGTATTCCATTCGGGGATTCTGACTTTTTCGGTATAGGTTCCGTTTTTGATACGGATGGTCACTTTTTCATATGGGAATGACGGGGCTGCATTGATGGCATCCTGAATTTTTGTAAAATCTCCGGAACCATCCTGAGCCACAATAGTCTCCTTATTCGTACCCGTATTATTCGTGTTCTGAGCGATTGCTGCAAAACCTGTAACGACTAAAACAAGCATCATTATTTTTTTAAATGGAATCATCTTATTTTATTTCGTTATTCTAAACCAATCCACGGCGACATTTCCGGAATCATTGGTCACTTTCTGGCTTAAAGCAAAGAGTCCTAATTTGGCGCTAATCCATTTTCCTTCTTTTGCTGTAAAATCAGCACCAATGGGCTGATATTTCACATCATCCGAACTGTAAAAAAAGTTGCAGATTCCTCCTTTTTTAATTTTAACTCTTAAATATATGGTGTTATTTTCTACTAAAACAGGTTTTGTTTCTGTTTCTGAAATTGTTTTGTCAAAAGTTCCCGTTTTCTGATTTAAATATAATTTGCCATTATTATTTTTCAGACATAAATAACTGTAATCTAAACCCATGATCAAAAGTCCCGTAGTTTCTCCGTCTAATCTTGCATTAAAAGTTAGTTTGGCGGTAGCCGTAAATTCTTCGGCGGGAAATTTTTGCAGTAACAGATTCGGGGCGTCAGAGATTTTCTTTTCGTCTTTAATACTGTTGATACAAAACAAGTTAAAATATCCGGAACTGGTTGGGAATCCCCAATGAATCTGAGAATTCGCCTGCCATTGCCATTGCAGTCCTACTTTAGATGAATTAAACTCATCTGATGCTGCAGGGGTTTCTATGGGATATTTTTTTTCAACATTCGGTTTTTTGAAAGTGGTTACCGGTTCTCCGATACCGTTTTTATCAAAATCCTGTCCCATTACAGGCCAGTCGTTTTCCCATTTCATGGGCTGAAGGTGCACAATCCTGCCGTAAGCACCTTTATCCTGAAAATGAATAAACCAGTCTTCACCCGTTTGAGTTTGTACCCACGCTCCCTGATGAGGGCCGTTTATATTGGTTTTTCCCTGTTCCAGAACCTTTTTTTTCTCATAAGGACCCCAAACATTTTTGGATCTTAAAACGGTTTGCCAGCCGGTAGAAACTCCTCCAGCCGGAGCAAAAACATAATAGTAATTATTTCGTTTATAAAACTTCGGCCCTTCAATTGTGCCGTCACTTTCGTGTCCGTCAATAATCATTACTTCATCATTGTTCGCAACAGTTCCTTCAGCATTCATGGTACAAATTACCAACAAACTCTTAATCCGGGCACGGCTTCCCGCAAAGGCATGAACCAGATATACCTTTCCATCGTCATCCCATAAAGGACTCGGATCGATAAGTCCAAGGCCTGCTTTAACCAAAAGCGGTTCCGACCAGGGGCCTTCGGCTTTTTTTGACTTTATCATATAAATTCCAAAATCGGGATCCGGGTAATAGATGTAAAATTCATTGTTATGAAAAGTAATACTCGGTGCCCAGACTCCGTTACCATGCTGTACTGTATTGTACGTTTCAAATGGAGGCTGTTTGGCAAGCGCGTAGCTTACAATTTTCCAGTTTACCAAATCTTTGGAATGTAAAATCGGTAATCCCGGAATACAATTGAAAGACGAAGCGGTCATATAAAAATCATCTCCCACCCGAACCGCATCCGGATCTGAATAATCGGCGTGAATAATCGGATTGGTATACGTTCCATCTCCATTGTCAGCAACCCATGCCTGAGCTAAAAATTGCTGTGCGGTAAAAATCGAAAGGAGAGAAAAGATGATTTTTATATTTTTCATTTAAAGAAAATTTAACTTTCTGATTAGACCTGACAGGTTTTAAAAAGCTGTCAGGTTGTTGATTTACATTATCTGTTCAATTCTAATGCGGCCAGAATAAAAGGCCCTGTTGCTTTAGGATCGTTGTCTTTTTTTCTTTCGTTTACATAATATTCGTAAGAGCCGTCACGATAAGGGTTTCCGCCTAAACCTGCTACCTGACAAGCCTGAGTTAGTGTGATTCCGCCATCTGCATCAACTTTTGTAATCAGTTGTGTGGTTAATCCGTCAAAGGCTTTGTTGGCCAGTTTTTTATATTTTGCAGGCAAATACCCTTTGTTGGCTCCTTTTGCAAAAGCATAAGCAAACATAGACGATCCCGAAGCTTCCAGATAATTTCCTTCTTTTCCGCCTTTGTCGGTTACCTGATACCATAAACCTGATTTGTCCTGATATTTGGCCAAACTGGCTGAAACGTTATTTAAATATTTTACAAGTTCTTTTTGTTTGGGATGTTCTTTTGGAAAATAATCCAATACATCAACCAAAGCCATTGCGTACCATCCTAAGGCTCTTGACCAGAAATTGGGTGAATTTCCTGTTTCTTTGTTTGCCCATGGCATTGCTTTACTTTCATCCCAGCCGTGGTATAACAATCCTGTTTTCGGATCGGTTGCATGCAATTGAATCTGTTCAAATTGTTTAGCGATATCATCAAGGCTTTTTCCGTTCTCAAATGTAACGGTATATTGTGCATAAAAGGGCTCTCCCATATACAGCCCATCCAGCCACATTTGGTTCGGATAGATTTGTTTGTGCCAGAATCCACCGCTTTTTGTACGGGGCTGTTCTGCAAGCTGTTTGCGGATCAATTGTAATGCGGTAAGGTATTTTTCTTCTTTTGACGTAGCATAAATATCAAAAAGAAGACGTCCCGGTACCACTAAATCAATATTATACTTATCGAATTCATAGGTTTTAATACTACCATCATTTTGTACCAATGTGTCAACATAACGTCTTATGTAGGCTTTGTATCTTGGGTCCGGATTTTTTTTATATAATTCTTCAATGGAATGTAAAACCAGGGCGTGAACATAATCCCATTTTGGTGTTTTTGAATCGTCAATCATATAGGCTTTCGGGTGGCGTTTCATCAAAGTCAAAGCCATTTTATCAGACCATTTTAAATCTTTAGAAATAACGATATCCTTACTTGCAGGCTCCTGAGAAGTTACTTTGCAGCTTGTAAAAACCATAAGTCCAATTAATACAACCGATATAAATCCTTTTTTTCTGTTATTTTTCATTTCAAAATATATTTAAATTCTGTTATTTTTTTAATTCTAATGCGGCCAGAATAAAAGGCCCCAGTCCATGAGAATTGTCTGTTTTTATTTTCTCTTTTATGTAATATTCATAAGAACCATCGCGATACGGATTCCCTCCTAATCCGGCACTTGCACAAACCTGTGTGATATGAATTTCGCCATCGGAATCAACCGTAATTAGTTTCGTGATTATGCCGTTAAAACCTTTTTCTGCTAATTTTTTATAGCTGGCAGGCAGATAGCCCTGATTTACCCCTTTGGCAAAAGCGTAAACAAACATTTCAGATCCTGATGCTTCGAGGTAATTGCCTTTTTTGTTTCCGGCATCTGTAACCTGATACCACAGTCCTGTAGAATCCTGATATTTGGCAACAGCTTTGGCAATCTCATTTAGGTACTGAATCAATTCTTTCCGCTTCGGATGGTCTTTTGGCATATAGTCCAAAACATCCACCAAAGCCATCATGTACCAGCCAATAGAACGCGACCAGAAATTTGGTGAAGTTCCGGTTACTTTATTCGCCCAGTCCATTTGTTTGCTTTCATCCCAGGCATGAAAAAGAAGACCGGTTTTTTGATCCAGTGTATGAAGATGAATTTGTTCGAACTGTTTTGCAATGTCGTCAAAATGCTGCCCTCCTTCAAATTCTGCGGTGTAACGCGCATAAAACGGTGTTCCCATGTACAAGCCGTCGAGCCACATTTGGTTGGGATATATTTTTTTGTGCCAGAACCCACCGGAATTTGTTCTCGGATGCGTTTCTAACTGTTTTCTAAGCGTTTTTATTGCTGTAAGATATCGCTCCTCTTTTGTTCTGGCATAAAGATCAAAAAGCATTTTTCCAGCATTGATATTGTCGATATTGTAATCTTCCAGTTTGTAATTCAGAATTTCCCCTGAGCTGTTAATAACCGTTTCAGCGTAGTCTTTTATATAATTGGCATACAACGGATTATTGGTTTCTTTGTAAAGTTTTTCAAAAGAAGTCATGACCAATCCCAACTTATAGTCCCATTTGGTTTTACCGTTATTATCAATCTGCCAGGCTTTGGGATCCCGTTTCAGTATCGAAAGTGCCATTCTTTCGGACCATTTTAAATCTTTGGAAATAATCACTTTTTCTGAATCATCCTGCTGCTGCGCCGTAGTTTTACCACTAAAAATAAGCAGTACAACAAGAAGGTATTTTATAAAATTGATTTTTGTACAGACAGATTTAGACATACAATTACATTTTACCTTTTTTGTTTAGTACTTCTAATTTATCGTTCAGGTATTTTACAAATTCTTCCTTTGTTTTAATTCCGTTTACTTCTTGTTCCCAGGCACCCAAAAGGTAAAATGAAGTCGATTTGGTGGTGGGTTTGAAAACTAGCAAATAGTCTAAATCTGTATCTTCAATAGTCTCTATTGTCTTTACTTCATAAAAAATCGCCATTCCAAGTTTATCCGGAACCAACGATTGCTGACCGTAAGTGGCTAAGTAGGCCCATTTCTTATTCTTGCTATCTTTTTTAAGCAATTCGGTATTTTTCTGTTTGACAATTCCGGTGCAAATTCCCTGAATTGCTTTTGATGCCTTAATGGTATGCTGTGTGTAAAGCTGATCTGGTTTGATCGTCAATTCTGATGTGAAATTGATTTTATCAGACGCAGTTTTCCATCCGAAATAATCGATTTTTACAACCGATTCGTTGGTTTTATTGCTCACATAGGCAATCGTTGAATCGACTTCACGGAAGTGTAATTTTTCCTTGTTCAGGTAACGATCGACAGACCCGATTCCGATTCCTTTTCCGGCTTTCAGGATATCTGCTCCCCAATCGCTCATTTCGTGATAGGAATCAAAATTGTCCTGCCCTACTTTTGGTAAAATATTCTCTGAAGTTTTCTTTCCGAAAATATCAATCGCATTTCTCCAGTCTAAATACAAACGATATCCGATTCTGTTATTTTCCCATCCCGGGCCTTCATAACGAATATCAAAGGAATGATCGGTATGTTCGGGAGACAGTTTTAGTTTATCCACATTTTTAAAAGCTGTACCGCCAATATATTTTCGGCCTTCCCATTTCCCGTCTGTTTTTGCTGAAATTTCAGCATAGGTTTTAGCTGTTTTTACGTCGTATTTCTGGGCATTTGCAGCAGTACAACCTAATAGGAATAAGGCTGCTATTTTAATTTTTGCTTTCATTATATCGTAATTATTTAAAAATTTTATCTAAAAACTGTGTGGTGTATAAAATCGTTTCATCAAACCAGGGCTGAAAAAACCAAAAAGAATGTGGTGAATTCTCAATTGTTTTCACATCACTGTAAATCTTATGCTGATTTAAAAGGACAATCATATCGTCTCTCCCGGCATGAAATCTTTCGAAACTGCTGTTTATAAAAAGTATCGGTGGTGTATTTTTGTCTGTATGGCTTAAAGCCGAGGCATTTTTCCAGTTTTCCGGATTTTCTTCATAAGTCCCCTTCAGCCAAAAGGCGGCCATTTCTCCTTCTTTTGATTCCCGATGCTTAAAAGCCAGAACGCCGTCTATATCGATAATTGCGTTTACTTTTGAAGAGGATTTACTTGTATTCGCTTCATCTTCAAAAGCCGAATTTCCATTTGTTGTACCGATCAAAGCTGCCATTTGTCCGCCCGAAGAGCATCCTAAAACCGCAATTTTGTCCGGATCTACACGGAATTTTTTAGCATTATCTTTTATAAACCGGATCGCATTTTTTACATCATAAATCCCTTCCGGATATTTTGCCTCGAGTGATAATCTGTATTCAATAGCAAAACAAGAATATCCTTTTGAAGCTATTTCCTGTGCCATCTCCTGCATTTGATTTTTATTTCCGGATCTCCAGCCTCCACCATGAATGAGGATTACAGCGGGATTTAATTTTTTATTTGTATTTAAAAAAGCATCAAAATGTAAGTCCCGGTTTTTTTGCTGGTTATAAACAACGTCAGTAACCTGATCTACATTTGGATTTTTTTTCGCCTTGGCAATTGTTATAAAAGGATATTTATCTATTAATTTGGTATAGGTACTTTTTACGGTATAGGAAGTATCTGTCCTGTATTGACTGCTGGCAGCAATGACTTTTAAAAACAAGACTAAAAGTACCAGTATTTTTTTCATTTCCCATTCTTTACTTTCAGTTAAGAAAGGAGCCTGACCATGTTCAGACTCCTTTTTAACTGCTTCAAAAAAAACTAATATTTCAAAATTACCAATTACTAATATCCCGGATTTTGAGGGAAATCTTTATTTTGGTTTAAGTCCAGTGCCGTTTGAGGGATTGGTCTTAAAATTTTTAACTGTCCGCCTACTCCAACAAAATTAGCGGCCTTAATTTTATAATTATGAGCCGAAGCTCTGGCCACTAATGTTCCTGTACGTTTTAAATCGAACCAACGTTTGTATTCTCCCACTAATTCTCTTCCTCTTTCATCTAAAATGTAATCGATATTGAATTGTCCAATTGTTGCATTGGCCACTCCGGCTCTTCTTCTAACTTCATTTAAACGATCTAAACCGGTTGTTGGCACACCTGCTTTTAAATAGGCTTCTGCAGCAACTAAATAGGTTTCACCCAATCTTGCCAAAATAATATCTCTTGTACTAACAGGACCTGTGCTGGATGGTGTCGTTGGATTTGGGTCATCAAATTTCTTTACGGGAATCGTATAGCAGTCACGGTTATCGATTAAGGTATGCGCTGCATCATATTCTCCCCACGGATGATACACAAAAGTGGTTGCTTTTCTGGAAGCATTAGCCGTTTCCCAGGCTAACCTGTCTGCCGGTGTAAACCATTTTGGCTCGTAAAAATGTCTTACTTTCAAAGCCGCCTGATTAGTGCTTCTATAATAAGGATAATAAAGCGTTACTTTAGGTTTTCCATCAGATCCAGTTACTGTTTCCTCCAATATTTCAGTCATAAAAGTAGCTTCCCATCTTTTATCGCCTTTCTCATATAAACCCAAAGCATAGGCTGTTGGACATAAGTTGTAGCTTCTTAATGGCGCCCCTGTTTCTGCACCTCCCAGATAAGGACCAAAATAGTAAAACTGGTTGTTTCCTAATTTGGTAGGATCCGTACTTGCGGATGCTTTATCGTATTGAACAGAAAAAATCGTCTCTGCATTCAAATCATTATCACTAGTTGCAGTAGCAGTGAATAATTGACTAAAAGGAATATTTAATGCCTGCCCAGCTATTGCAGCGTCAGCATAAGCTGCTGCTTTTGTAAAATCATCTGGTTTGCCATAAGTTTCATATCCTCTGGTTAAATAAACCTTTGCCAATAAATCATTTACGGCTCTTTTGTTTACTTTTCCGGATGCGCTGTACGAAGAAGTCCCAACACTTGCCAGGGCAGCGTCTAAGTCTCCTATAATTTGTGTATAAACTTCTTCCGCACTATTTCTTTGAAAAGATAAAACAGGACTTGTAATATGCTCATTTGCTATTGCAACCCCGCCATAAGTCTGTACCAGTAAAAAATAGGCTTGTGCTCTTAAAAATCGGGCTTCTCCTACTAAAGTATTTAAGTTTGAAGTCTGCTCTGTTATACCCGAATAATAAATTGTTTTGTTTACCGATTGAATTAACTGATAACAAGGACGATACAAATCAGCTACGTTATCTGCTGTGGGAATTAAAAGCGTGTATTGGCTCAGGCCTGCCGGTTCCGGTGTTCTTCCCTCGGCATACATATCTGTTCCTGATTCAAATAACCACGGATTTCCTCCGTAAATACTTTTTAGCCAGGCATAATTTGAGTTTACCAATAACTGAAATCCGGATGCGGTTTTATAGGTTTGATCTGCCGGTACATTCGAAAGGCTTTCTTCCTCGATATAATCGCTGCAAGAGCTTAAAGCCGTGATGATAATTCCTAATATTATAATTATTTTTTTCATTTGATGTCTTAATTAAAATTTAACACCTATTCCCAATTGTGTAGTCACTGATGCCGGACGGTTTACTCCGAAAGAAGATGCTGCCCACTCCGGGTCATATCCATCGAAATCTGTAAATACAAATGGATCTAAAACATTCACATAAATTCTCAAGTTGCTCATTTTAAGCCTTTTTAACAATTCAGTATTGAATGTATATCCCAAAGATATATTTTTAATTTTTACATAAGAAACATCTCTGTAGTATCCGAATAAAGAACCCCAGTAAGCTCCTGCACCAGTGGCAACCGGTCCTGGTCTTGGGTTTGTATTATTAGCATTCGACTCAATACCTGCTCCGTTTGTTGGAATAAAGTAATCCATTGCTAATTTCTGGCGTCCTCTGTCGCTGACATCGGCAAAGTTTTGGTGAAAAGTACTCAAAACGGTTTGTCCCTGACTTGCCAATACCGAAAAGTTGAAATCAAAATTCCCTACTGTTAATTTAGAATATAAACTACCCTGCCAGTCCGGATTTACGTTTCCGATTACAGTTCTGTCATCACTGTTAAATTTACCATCATTATTAAGGTCTTTTGGTTTTGCCTGACCAGGCAGCATATTATAAGTTGCTGCTTCTGCCTTCTGACTTTCCTGCCAAACACCATCATATACATAATTATAATTAGGGTTTAACTCTGATCCTAAAAATAATTTATTTCCAACATCACTAACCTTATCCTGATTGTAGATCGATTCCAGTTTATTTACGTTTTTAGTGAAAGTAAAAGTAGTTTCCCAGTTTACGAATTCACTTTTAATAATTTTAGTCGTTAATAAAACCTCGACACCTTTATTACTTACAGAACCGACATTAGCAAAAGTATTTTTATATCCTGCTTCAAGAGGTAATTCCTGCTTGTAAATTAACTTATCAGATAATCTGTCATACACATCAACACTACCTGAAATCCTGTTTTTTAAGAAACCAAAATCAAGACCGAAGTTAAGTTCTCTTGTTTTTTCCCACGTCAGCTCCTGATTGGCTAAGTTTTCAGTCTGCCAGCCGGAAACTACATTCGCTCCATTCGCATAAAAAGTCTGCTGGTTTAATAGAGCCTGAGAAGTATAAGGAGCTACGTTATCATTTCCTGTATACCCTAAACTGGCGCGTAGTTTTAAGTCTGAAATTACAGTACTGTTTTCCAGGAAAGATTCTTTGTTGATTTTCCATCCTAAGGCTACAGAAGGGAAACTTTGCCATTTATTTCCTTCCGATAAAACAGATGACCCATCCCATCTGGAAGAAGCTGTTAATAAATATTTATCTCTGAATGTATAATTTAAACGAACGGCATAAGAGCTCAATGTGTTTTTTTGATAGCCTGAATTTATATTATAACTGGTCTGAACTCCGGATCCCATATTATTAGAACCTGTATTAAAAGGCTGATTGTTAGAATACAAATAAGAAGTTTCATCTGTATTAGAATACAAACTTTGTAATAACAATACGCTAAAATCATGTACTTCAGCAAAAGTTTTTTTCAAATCAATCTGGTTATCCCAGGTGTAATTGAAATTGTTGAAGTTTTTAATCGATGCCGAGTTTCTTCCAGTTAAGGTAACACCTGCATTGGTTTGTGCGCCATATCCGGTGCTATTAACTGTATTTTCTATTCCTGCAGAAAATGTTGTTTTAAAGGAAAGCCATTTTAATGGTTGGTACTGAAAGAATACGTTACCTACTGATTGCCATGTTTTTTCTGTCTGAGAAGAATTGGCAATCTCCATTAACGGGTTAACTGTACTGGTTTTGTTAATTGCCCAGGAACCATCAGGATATGTTAGTTTTCCAGGCAGAAAAAATAAATTTCCTACTTGTTCATTTCCGGCAGCATCAACAGCCCATGGAGACATTAGCGGACTAAGTCTGAAAGCATCCTGCATGGCTAAATCACTTCCTAATTGTGTCGAAACTCTGGCAATAGTTATGTTGGCACCAGTTGTAAATTTGTCGTTTATCTTGTGATTTAATCCTAATTTAAAAGAATATTTATCTGTTGAATCGTTGTCAATAAGTCCTTCGTCACTTTGCACTCCGAAACCTAAATTATAGCTTAAACCGGAATCAGAACGTCCTGAAACATTCAGATAGTTATTTTGAGTCATACCTGTTTTAAGAACAGCATCTGCCCAGTCAAAATTGTAACCGCTGTTAGCTCTTGATACTAATAACGGGCTTTGATTACCGGATAAGGTAGCAAGCTGTGCGGCAGTCTGAGTTGCAGGTGTTGCGCTCATGTACGCAACCTGGTGAAATTTCCACCATTCTTCACCATTCATCATTTTAGGAAGCCTTGCAGCTTCTCTGGTACCATAGGAAGAATCAAAAGTTACATTGATTCCGGATTTTACGTTTGCGCCGCTTTTTGTAGTTACAATAATAACACCGCTCGCTCCTCTTGAACCGTAAATAGCTGCAGAAGAGGCATCTTTTAAAACGTCCATTCTTGAAATATCCTGTGGATTAAGGAAATCAATATTATCAACGGGTACACCGTCTACAACGTATAAAGGAGAAGATCCCACTAAAGAGTTATTTCCTCTGATGACCACTTTAAATCCATCACCGGAACGTCCGGAAGAAGATGTAATGGTAACCCCAGGCGTACTTCCCTGAATGGCTTCCAAGGCACTTGTTGTATTTCTTTCGGTAATTGTTGCAGCGTTTATTGTACTTACCGAACCTGTTAAGTCTGTCTTTTTTACCGTTCCATACCCGACAACAACCACTTCATTTAAGGAGTTGGACTGTTCTGCAAGGCTAACATTTACTTTAGATTTCCCGGCCACGCTTACCTCCTGTGTCTGAAAACCCAAATAAGTGATTACCAATATCGCTTTGTTACTGGCTACATTTAATTTAAAACTCCCTTCAAAATCTGTTGAAGTTCCGTTTTTAGTCCCTTTTTCCTGAATATTTACTCCCGGAAGTGATAATCCTGTTGCATCTGTAATTTTCCCCTCAATCACAGTAGACTGAGCACTAACTGTATTGCTCAAAAGGAAATTCAGGAAAAATAAAAATACCACATTGTATTTTATTTTTTTCTTTGATAGTTCTTTAATGTTCATAGCTTATTTAATAGTTTGGTTAATTGATAGTTTTTTTTAGTTTTTAATTGATTCTACTTTTTTTCCATTGATGTAAGTATTTATAAAATTTAAATTTTTAACATTTTTAAGTGAATAGACTGAATCTACTTTTTCAATTACGACATCTTTAAACGTAATATTTTCTATCGGGGATTCTTTGTAACCATCTGCCAGAATCCCATATTTTCCACCGTTTTTGACTTTGATATTTTCAAGGCTTATATTTCTGATGGAAGGGATAAAGTTTCCTTTTTGGGCTCCGTATACGTCATAGGTCATCGTTGCTCTCAAAACACATTCCCTCACCGTTCCTACCTCAATATTTCTTACATATATATCTTCTGTTGTCCCGCCGCGTTTCGAATTGGTTTTAATCCTGATGGCCCTGTCCAGATTTGGACTGTCCATAATGCAATTTTCGACGAAAACATTATTGACTCCAGCTGATATTTCACTGCCCATAACCACTCCGCCGTGACCATCTATCATTTTACAATTTTGAACAATGATATTTTTACTTGGAATGGCAACTCTTCTTCCGTCTGCATCTCTTCCTGACTTGATTGCGATACAATCGTCTCCTGTATTAAAGGTGCAGTTTCTGATAATTATATTCTGGGAATATTCGGGATCACAACCGTCATTATTTGGTCCGTGACTGTTTACGGTTACGCCGTCAATGATCATGTCTTTTGATTTTATAGGATGCATAACCCAAAAAGGCGCATTGATAATGGTAACATCTTTAATTAAAACCGTATTACATTCGAAGAATTCGATGAAAGTAGGTCGTAAATAACGCCCTTCTCCGAAAACCCTTTCTGAAACCGGAACCCCTTTTTCAGCCATATCGATTAATACATCGCGATTTGTCGGATCATTTTGCGACGGAATTCCTTTTTGCCATCCGTAGTTTTTACCTCCCGCCCAAATCCACCAGTTGGTACTGTTGGCCTGACCGTTAAGAGTGCCTTTACCGGTTATTGCAACATTTGTTTTGTTTTTTGCATAGATAAGAGGAGAATAATTCATCAGCTCCGTTCCTTCCCAGGAAGTATGCACCAAAGGATATTCTTTTGCGTCTATACTAAAAAGAATCTCTGCCTGATCTTCTAAATGTAAGTTCACATTACTCTCTAAATGAATCGGCCCTGTCAGGTATTTTCCGTTTGGAACAAGTACTTTACCACCACCGTTTTTGGCACATTCTTTAATTGCTTTTTCAAAAGCAAGCGTATTAGAAGTTTTTCCGTCTGCTACCGCACCAAAATCCTTTACATTATAAGTCTTATTAGAAAAATGGGTTTCAGGGATGTTTTTTATGATTAAATCCATTTTTTTCCAGGGGTTAGCTTCAGAAATACCGGAAACTTGTTTACCACACGACAAAAAAAGCAGGAATACAAAACCAAAAAGAGTTGTATTTTTTAATGTTAGAGACTTACTTGTAATCATTTATATACTATTTTAAGAGTGGAGGCCAGCAAATGCAACCTTTTATGTAATCGATTACACGAAAGTAAAAAAATAGTTTGATTGCACCAAATTTATTTAGAAAAAATTTATATATTTAATTTTTATTATCTAGTATATTTACACTTAATGTAAAAAAACAGATAATTTATTATGATTGTAATATTGAAAACGTTTGAGATATCAATTATGGTAATCGATAACAATTTTTATTTGTTATAAAAAAAAATGTACTTTTGTCCAGTAATTAACCTGAAAACCTTTTGAATGAGCGAAAAAATAACCATTTATGATATTGCCAAAAAACTGAATATCACTGCTGCTACAGTTTCCCGGGCGTTAAATAACAATCCGAAAATAAAAGAGAGCACCCGTGAATTGGTAATCAAAACGGCAGCTTCAATGAATTACAAGCAAAATAAACTTGCTTTGGCGTTAAAAAGTGGTCGCAGTAACAATATAGGTGTTATCGTTCCGCGTATTGACAGCAACTTTTTTGCATCTGTCATCAGAGGAATTGAAGAAGAATTACACCCACACGGCTACCAGGTTATTATTTGCCAGACCCATGAAGATCCAAAAAGAGAAAATGAAAACCTATATACTTTAATTGATGCGCAGGTCGATGGCATATTAATGTCTGTTACGGATGTGGCCAACGAAAATACAGGGGCTTTTCATTATGTATTAGAAAAAAATGTACCTCTGGTGTTTTTTGACAGAAGTAAACATATTGATGGTGTCAGTTCAGTTACAATCAATGACTTTAAGGGAGGTTATATTACCACGAAACACCTGATTGATGAAGGCTGCAGTAAAATTGCTCATTTTTCCGGGGATCAGTCTCTTGAAATTTTCAAAAACAGGTTTTTAGGTTACAAACAAGCTCTGCTGGATAACGGAATGACGTTTAATGAAGAATATGTGATTCGCACCAAAAGTAGTGTAGAGTCGGGAAAAGAGGCCGTGAATATTTTACTACAGCTTAAAACTCCGCCTGATGCTATTTTTTCATCGAGTGATTTTGCTGCTTTAGGAGCCATTCAGGAACTGAAAGATAAAAACATCAGTATTCCTAAAGAGTTTTGTGTGGCAGGTTTCAGTAACGAGCCTTTCACAAAATTCATGGAATTGTCGATTACTTCTGTAGATCAGTCTCCTCTTGAAATGGGGAAAATGGCAGCACGTGTTTTCCTGGAACAAGTTGATAAAACTGACACGATCAAAATCGAAAAAAAGGTAGTTCTGGCACCGGAATTACACATTCGTAAGTCGTCTTCGAGAACTACTATTTAAATTATTTCTTTACCAATAAGTGATGTAAGTTCATTTTAGCTTTGCATGTTATCACTGCAGGTTGTATTTCCTTAGACATTATACGAGACGCACAATAGTGCGTCTTTTTTTTGCCACAGATTAAAAGATTAAATAGATTTTTTTGCCACGAATTACACAAATTTACACCAATTATTAGAGTTAGATTCTTGTAAAATTGTATAATTCGTGGCAACCTTTTTTTTTAAATCATTTACATCACTACAATCTGTGGCTTATATTTTCTTCTAATCACTTATATGGTAAAACAACAAAACACGCACTGCTTTGCTTTTTTTTTGCCACAGATTAAAAGATTAAACAGATTTTTTGCCACGAATTATTAGAGCAAGATTCGTGTAAATTCGTGTAATTCGTGGCAACCTTTTTTTTAAAATCATTTACATCACTACAATCTGTGGCTTATATTTTCTTCTAATCACTTATATGGTAAAACAACAAAACACGCACTGCTTTGCTTTTTTTTTTGCCACTCCCGATAGCTATCGGGATAAAAGATTGAATAGATTTTTTTTCACGAATTTCGTCGAATCTCTTACCATATAAGTGATGTAAGTAAATATAAGCCGAATGGATTATGCGCAACGCTAAAATGAACTTACATCACTTACATGGTAAACAAAAAAAAGACGCACTACTGTGCGTCTCTACATTTCTATTATGCTAAAATCTTAAAGTGAAACTCCTCTTTTCCAGGGAATAAAGTCATTTTGGTTTAAGATTGCTGCTTTGGTTTTAATGGTACCACTTGCAACATCAATAATGAATTCCAACATTTCATCGGCCATTTCGTCTATGGATTTTTCACCTGTAATAATTCCTCCGGTGTCAATATCAATAATATCGGACATTTTTCTGGCTAACTCACTATTAGACGAAATTTTTACAACCGGTGCAATCGGGTTTCCTGTCGGAGTTCCTAAACCTGTGGTAAACAAAACCATATTGGCTCCGGAACCCACCATTGCAGTGGTACATTCAACATCGTTCCCGGGCGTACAAAGTAACGTTAGTCCTGGTTTTGTAATGTATTCTCCATAGTCAAAAACACCTGTAATTGGTGAAGTTCCACCTTTTTTAGCAGCTCCGGCAGATTTCATCGCATCGGTAATTAAACCGTCTTTAATGTTTCCCGGAGATGGATTCATATCAAATCCTGAACCTGCATCCACAACTGTTTTTTCATACCATTGCATTAAATCCAGAAAACGTTTTCCGCTTTCATCTTGTACACAACGGTTAACCAGTTCCTGCTCTACTCCGCATAACTCAGGAAACTCAGAAAGAATAGTTGTTCCTCCTAACGCGGCCAGTAAATCTGAAGTTACGCCTAAGGTAGGATTAGCCGAAATTCCCGAGAAACCGTCAGAACCACCGCACTCCAGACCAATGGTTAATTTAGACAAAGGCGCGGGAGTTCTTTGGATGTCGTTTGCTTTTTTAATGGCTTCGAACGTATCTTTTACAACACTGCTCAACATCGTTTCAATAGTTCCTATTTGCTGCTGATCGTAAATTAAAACAGGTTTTTTACTGTTTGGATTTATCGCATCCAAAGCATCTTTAAAAATCTGAATCTGAAGATTTTGACAACCCAAACTTAAAACCGTAGCTCCCGCAACATTTGGATTGTTGACATATCCCGCCAGTAATTTGGCCAGACTATGCGAATCCTGACGGATTCCGCCACAACCGCCCTGGTGCGTAATAAATTTTACCTCAATATTATTGAATAAATTAGCATCGTTTGAAGCCGCTTCATTACCTGTACCACCCGTTTCAGTTTTCACTAAAGAACGAAGCAATAACTGATAATCATTTTCCTTAGGCTTCATTAATTCCTTTTCGAAAATATCTTTTAAGATTTCGATGTTTCTGTTTTCACAAAAAACCAGGGGAAAAAACAACCATACATTTTCAGTCCCGACTTGTCCGTCTTCTCTGTGATAGCCCAGAAAAGTCCGGTCTTTCCATTTATCGATATTGGGTTTTGTCCAGCCAATAGTTTCCGTTTTACCGGTCACTTTATCACTTTCGTGTTTGACATTAACCGTAGAAAGCAATCCGCCTTTTTCGATTCTGGCACTTGATTTTCCAACCAAAACGCCGTACATAATAATTCTGTCTCCGATTTCTAAAGGAAGTAAAGCAATTTTATGCTTCATTTTCACATCAGATTCAATGGTAATAACTTCACCTTCAAAGTTAATAACCTCTCCAGCCAACAGATCTACTAAAGCTACCGCTACATTATCAGTAGGATTAACTTTTATTAATTTTTTTTGCGTTTCCATAACTATTGTATGTGAGTTACTGAATTTATTTTTTAAAATTGGCAAAACCTTGTTCTACACCATTTTCATCAATTTCTTTTAATGCTTTTGCAATAGCTTCTGTTAAAGAAGGAACAGCAGTTAAATCGGCATCCCAGAAACTTTCCTTCTGCAAGGTAAGTGTCGCTATTTTATTGTAATCATTTGATTTCCAAACTTCATTAAAAAAAGTAATAATATCTTCGCTGTCGTTCAGGGGCAAAGTTTCGCCTTTCCATGTTCCCTGGTAAAAACGAATTAAACAGGCAAAGGCAAATGTCAGATGAACCGGCAATTTTTTATGAATGGCAACATATTCCGTCAAACTTGGCAAAACACGTACTTTGAATTTAGAAATTGAATTTAAAGCAATTGAAGACAATAAGTGCTTGATAAATGGATTTCTGAAACGGTCCAGAATTTCTTCAGCAAAGCTTGCCAATTCCTCTTTGTCCATATTCAGTGTATCATTGATTTCATCAAAAACAGCTTTGTTTACGAAATCTCCTGTAAATGAATTATCGACTGTTTCTTTAACGGTTTCATTTCCATAAAGCAATGAAAAAGGAACCATAGCGGTATGTGCCCCATTTAAAATTCGAACTTTTCGGGTACGATAAGGCTGCATATCCTCCACTATTTTTACATATAAATCTGTTTTTTCAAACGGAAGTTTTGCTTTTAAGACATCATCACCTTCAATCACCCACAAAAAGAAACTTTCTGCACTTACAATCAAATCATCTTTATATGACAATTGGCTGTTATATTCTTCAATCTGATCTTTTGGATATCCCGGAACAATTCTGTCTACTAAAGTATTGTGAAATGAACAACTGTTTAAAAGCCAGAAAATAAAGTCCTGACCCAGTTTCCATTCTGTTGCATATTTTAAAATAATTTCTTTTAAAGTATCTGAATTATAATTAATGAGCTCACAAGGAATAATGGTTAATCCTTTGGATTCATCTCCGTTAAAATGCTTAAATCGTTCTTGTAAAAGTACCGTTAATTTTGCCGGAAAAGAAACCGGAGGCTGCATTGTCGGAAGGTCTGATGATATATACTCAATACCTGCTTCTGTCGTATTTGATATAATGAAAGCCAATTCGTCTTCTTTGGCCAAAGCCAGATATTCCTGAAAAGACGCATAAGGATCAATTGCTTTTACAATATTGGTAATCAATTCTTTTTCCTGAATTTCCTGTCCTTTCTTCACCCCTTTCATAAACAAAGTGTACAAACCATCCTGAGCATTGATCATATTTACCAGGCCTTTATCGATCGGCTGTACGACAGCAATTCCTGCATTGAAACCGGCTTCCTTATTTAATTTCTGAATAGCATATTCTACAAAAGCCCTCAAGAAATTACCTTCTCCAAATTGTACAATTTTTATTGGAAGCTTATTTGAAAACTCCGAATTTGATCTGTTTATTTTTTCCATTATAAATTCTTTAAAGCATTATAAACAATCATAGTAAACACTTATTTAGCTTTATTTTTTTAAATTGTAAAAGAAGCATTACACCTGAATTAGTAAAATAAAATTTGCTGTGAGGAGTGACAAGATTTATTTTACAAGCGTAATGCTCTGTTACAATATCTAAAAACTTTTAAAAAAATTGCAAGCCAAATAAGGAACAGGTATGATTATTCCTTTATTTATTTTTAATATTTTTGATGATCTCCAGAACCTGACTCACTTTCGTTTTCAAGCCTTCAAAATCATTGTTATCGAGTATCTCTTTTGAAATTAATTGCGAACCTAAGCCCACACAAAATGCGCCTGCACTAATCCACGAAGTAAGACTTTCTACAGTGGGTAAAACACCTCCTGTTGGCATAATACTCGTCCACGGGCAAGGTCCTTTTACGGCTTTTATAAACTCCGGACCATAAATATCCCCGGGGAATAATTTTACGATTTCACAGCCTAGTTCTTCCGCTCTGGCAATTTCAGTCAGCGTTCCACAACCCGGTGACCACAATACTTTACGGCGGTTGCAGGCAATTGCAATATCTTCCCTAAACACGGGAGTTACAATAAAATTGGCTCCCCAACTGCATGTATAAAGACGCAGCAGCAGCATCTGTCACTGATCCTACACCTAACATCATTCCCGGTAATTCAGCCAAAGCGTATTTATTTAAAGCTCCGAATACTTCAAAAGCAAAATCACCTCGGCTCGTAAATTCCATTAATCTGGAACCTCCGTCATAACAGGCCTTCAGTACTTTTTTGCTCACTTCGATATCAGAATGAAAAAACAACGGAACCATTCCGTTTTCTTTCATTTGCGAAGCCACTTCAATTCTTGAATATTTTGCCATTTTATACTTATTATCTTGATACCAGTCCGGCAGAATCGCCATCCAGCATATTTTCAACTTCTTTTAGTGTCACCAAATTGTAATCTCCTGCAATGGTATGTTTTAAACAACAAGCTGCAACCGCAAAATCTAAAGCTCTCTGGTTATTATTCTCATATTCTGACAAACCATAAATCAATCCGCCCATAAAAGCATCACCACTGCCTACACGGTCTATGACCGGAGTAACTTCTTTTACAGCAGCCTGATAAATTGCTTTTCCGTCAAACAAAACGCCACCGATTCGTTGGTGCGAGGCACTTACGGAATAACGAAGCGTTGTGGCCGCAATTTTTAAATTCGGAATCAGTTCGAATAATTTAGTGTACAAAACCGGAAGTGATTTTTCGTCCTGATAATTGGGATTTACTTTCGGAATTCCCAACATAAAATACGCCGTATCAATATCCCCAAGAATTACATTACTGTATTGCAGCATTTCGGGCATTACATCGCTTGGTGTTTTACCATATTGCCATAATTTTGATCGGTAATTTAAATCGCATGAAATGGTGATTCCCTTTTTGTGGGCCACTTTTATAGCTTCCAGGCAAGCTTCGGCAGCACTCTCTGAAATCGCCGGAGTAATTCCGCTCCAGTGAAACCAGCTGGCCCCTTCTAAAACTCTTTCCCAGTCAATACTTCCTTTCTGAATAGTTGCCATAGAACTGTGCGCACGGTCGTAAACCACATTACTGCCTCGTGTTCCTGCTCCGGTTTCCAGAAAATAGATTCCTAAACGTTCGCCTCCAAAAACAATGTTTTTAGACTCTACATTCATTTTTCGCATTTCTTTTAAGGCAGAAGCCCCAATTTCGTTTTCAGGCAATCTGGTCACAAACTCTGCATTTATACCATAATTTGCCAGTGAAACACAAACGTTAAATTCGCCGCCTCCATAAGAAGCCCCAAACTCTTTTGCCTGTGAAAAACGAAGGTGCCTCTCTGTTGAAAGACGCAGCATAATTTCGCCGAATGCAACTACTTTACTCATAATAGTTTTGTTTTTTTACCATTAATAGATTACATCTGAATCTTAACGGTTATTTTACTTTGCCAAAGATTAGAAGGATAAAAGATTAAAAAAAATCTGCTTAATCTGCCTAATCTGCGGGCTTAAATTCTTTATTCTTTATTCTAATTAAAATTTGAAATATTCTTTTGCATTGTTATACGAAATATCCTGAACCAGTTTTCCAATCCATTCCATATCGTTCGGAAGCTCGCCTCTTTGAATTTCGTCTCCCAGAAGATTACAAAGAATTCGTCTGAAATATTCGTGTCTTGGGAAAGATAGAAAGCTTCTCGAATCCGTCAGCATTCCAACAAAACAGCTGATTAATCCCATGTTGGAAAGCGCGTTTAATTGTTTTGTCATTCCGTCTTTCTGGTCTAAAAACCACCATCCGGAGCCGAACTGTACTTTTCCCCTAACGCTTCCATCATTGAAATTTCCAATCATGGTCGCCATTACTTCATTGTCAGCCGGATTTAAGTTATAAATGATTGTTTTAGTCAATTTATCTTTACTATCCAAAGCGTTTAAAAATGATGATAGTTTTTGTGCCTGCGGATAATCTCCAATAGAATCCCAACCGGTATCAGGTCCTAAAATCCGGTGCATACGCACATTGTTGTTTCTCAGCGCCCCCAAGTGAAATTGCTGTACCCAGCCTTTTTCATGATAGGTTTGGGATAAAAACAACAATATGGAACTTTGGAATTTTAAAGCTTCTTCGGGAGTTATAATTCTGTTTTCTCTTTTCTTTTTGAAAATCACATTGACTTCAGCTTCCGTAAACTCTTCAAAATAAATCTGATCTAAACCATGGTCGCTTAATTTACAGCCATTTTGAGCAAAGAATTCTATTCTTTTTTTCAAGGCGTCGCATAAATCAGAATAGGCATTTATCGCAATTCCCGATATCTCCCCTAAGGTGTCCAGATAGGCATTATATCCGTCATTTGAAATCAAAATAGCTTTGTCAGGCCTGAAAGCAGTACTCACTTTTGTTCCGAAAGGGTTTTTAGCAATTTTCTGGTGGTGCTCTAAATTGTCTATCGGATCTTCAGTTGTACAGACCAATTCCGCATTTACTTTTTTAAGAAGATTTTGCGTGCTGTAGGCTTCTGAGTTAATTTTCTCCGAAGTTTCGATATAGATTTTCTCTGCTGATTTTTCATTCAGCAAATCATAAATATCAAAATAACGTGCCAGTTCCAGATGTGTCCAGTGATACAAAGGGTTACGCATCGTGTACGGAACCGTTTTTCCCCAGTTTAAGAATTTGTCTTTATCGGAACCGTTTCCTGTAACAAACTGCTCGCTGATACCCAACGTACGCATGGCGCGCCATTTGTAGTGATCCCCGTTTATCCAGACCTGTGTAATATTGTCAAAGATTTTATCTTCGGCAATAAACTGAGGGTTTAAGTGATTGTGGTAATCTATAATAGGCTGATTTTTAGAATAATTGTGATACAACTCTTCAGCATATTTATTTTCCAGTAAAAAATTATCGTTTATGAAGGTCTGATTAGCGCTCATGTCTTTTAAAATATAAGTTGAGAATTATTCTTCGTTTGAAGGTTTTCCAATGGTTGCAAGGATTCCGCCATCAACATATAAAATATGACCGTTGACAAAATCACTGGCTTTTGAAGATAAAAATATCGCTGCTCCGGCCAGATCACCGGGATCTCCCCATTTTGCAGCCGGCGTTCTGCTGATTATAAAATCATTAAACGGATGTCCGTCTACCCGGATTGGTTTGGTTTGTTCCGTAGCAAAATACCCCGGACCGATTCCGTTGATCTGAACATTGTATTTTGCCCATTCCGTAGCCATATTTTTCGTCAGCATTTTCAAACCGCCTTTTGCAGCGGCATAAGCTCCTACTGTATTTCGGCCTAATTCGCTCATCATCGAGCAAATGTTGATTATTTTTCCCTGTCTTCTTTCAATCATTCCTTTGGCAACATGCTTTGAAACAATAAAAGGGCTTACCAGGTCAATATCGATTACTTCTTTAAAATCAGCCACTTCCATTTCAATTAGCGGAATTCTTTTAATGATTCCGGCATTGTTAATTAAAATAGCAATTGGTCCGACTTCACTTTGAATTTTCTCAACCGCAGCCATCACTTCCTGCTCGTCTGTTACATTAAATTTATAACCAACCGCATTGATTCCTTCGTTTTGAAGTTCTTTTACGGCATCATCAATTTTTTGCTGAGAAGAGTTGCCATTGACCACAATTATCGCTCCCGCCTGCCCCAGTCCTTTTGCCATTGCCATTCCCAGTCCGTGTGTGCTTCCTGTGATAAGGGCAATTTTTCCGTTTATATCAAATAATGAATTTGTCATCTTATCTTAAATCTGTGATTTTACAAACATCCATATCTCCGTAATCTAAATTTTCACCTGCCATTCCCCAGATAAAAGTATAATTACTGGTTCCTGAACCGGAATGAATAGACCAGGGCGGAGAAATTACAGCCTGATGATTGTTCATCCAAATATGTCTCGTTTCCTGAGGCTGTCCCATAAAATGACAAACTGCCTGATTTTCCGGAATATCCAGATAGAAATAAACTTCCATTCTGCGATCGTGAACATGTGCCGGCATCGTATTCCAGACACTTCCGGGTCTCAATTCTGTCATTCCCATCTGCAATTGGCAAGTGGTTACAACACTTCCTATAATCATTTGGTTCACGGTACGGTGATTTGCCGTTTCCATTGTACCCAATTCTAATTTATTGGCTTCTGCCAGACTCACTTTTACCGTTGGATAACTGGTATGAGCCGGTGCAGAGTTGATGTAATACTTAGCAGGATTATTGCTGTCGGTACTTTTAAAAACGACTTCTTTATTACCGCTTCCGACATATAAAGCATCTTTAAATCCTAGTTCATATGATTTTCCTTCCACGATAACGGAACCACTTCCTCCAACATTGATAATTCCAATTTCTCTTCGTTCCAAAAAATACGGAGCTTTAAGAGGATCAATAGTCTCTAATATTAATTCACTTTTAACCGGAACTGCTGAACCCGCAATATATCGGTCATAATGAGAGTAGACTAATACAATTTCGTCCTCCTTCATTAAATCATCAATTAAGAATTCATCTCTTAATTGTTGTGTATCATATTTTTTTACCGCTTCCGGACTTGATGCGTATCTTGAGCTATATTTTGTCATAATTGTTCATTTAATGTAATCGATTGCACAAAATTATATTTTTATATTTAAAAACCATAATTCCAACTCAAATTTATTTTAATTTTAGCATTTAATGAATTATAATTCAACCTTCTTCATTCTCGGAACCAGCAAATGCATAATGAGCCATGCCAGTAAATAAGATGCTCCGCAAATACAAAACATGATAAAATATCCCGTTTCTATCTGGCCGATTTTCGTATAATAAACGAACATATTTTTCTGAACCACCAACGTCAGCAGAATTCCGCCCAGTGCTCCAAACATACCACCGATTCCTGTTACGGAAGCAGTTGCTTTTTTCGGAAACATATCTGATACCATTGTAAAGATATTTGCCGACCATGCCTGATGTGCCGAAACTGCAAAACCTATTACCAAAACGGCCAGCCACATATTGATTGCGCCTAAATACTGGGAAAATAATACCGGTAAAACCGCAAAGGCATAAAGCAGCATACTGATTTTACGGGCTTTATAAGCCGGCCAGTTGTTATTGATTAATTTTAACGGAAGCCAGCCTCCGCCAATACTGCCAATACTGCCAATCATATAAACTAAAGCACAAGGCCAGATGATTTCGGTAGAAGAGAGTTTGTATTGTTTCATTAAAAAATCCGGCAACCAGAACAAATAAAACCACCAAACCGGATCTGTCAATAATTTCCCAATGGCAAAAGCCCAAGTCTGACGAAAAGACAATAACTTCTTCCAGGATACTTTTTCGGTATCTTGTGATTCAGTAGTTTCTACTTTATCCGAAGTGATATATTCAAGTTCCGCCTGAGACAAACGTTTTTGTTTTTGAGGGATTTCATAAAGAAGAAACCACAAAACCAACCAGACAAAACCAACAACTCCTGTTAGAATAAAAGCCCATTGCCAGCCATAATTTTCGGCGATAAAAGGCACGGTCAACGGAACAATTATAGCTCCTATGTTACTGCCTGAATTAAATATTCCTGTGGCTAATGCTCTTTCTTTTTGTGGAAACCATTCTGCCGTAGCTTTTATGGCTGCAGGAAAATTTCCTGCTTCTGTAATTCCTAAAAATACACGGGCTATTAAAAATCCTCCCGTACCAGTTGCCAGTGCATGGCCTATAGCAGCCAGACTCCACAGACCAGTAGCAATTGCATAGCCTAATTTGGTACCCAATTTATCTATAATGCCTCCGGCAACCAGCATACCCAATGCATATGCGATTTTAAAAGCCAATTCAATATTAGAATAATCAATAACTTCCTGTTCCGGAGTCCAATGAAAAGCCTCTGCCAAAAAAGGGCGTAAATAACTAATTACATTTCGATCTAAATAATTTACGGTCGTAGCAAAAAATACTAAACCACATATTGTCCAGCGATACTTCCCTATAGAGGTGCTTTTCTGGCTCATACTAACTGAATTGGTTTGGTTCATGGTAACAGTTTGTTTTTTAATTTATATTTCTGGTAAACAATTTCAATAAATTAGCTTCTTGCAGTATTCATAATCAACATTAGATGCAACAAAAAATCAAATAATGTAATCGATTGCACAAATATAGTTTTAAATCTTTATAATCCAAATAAATTGCATATAAAATTATTTTATTATAACAAATAAACACATCACACAAAAAACAGAATGCTAAATTACATATTAAACAATATATTTGTTAAATAACAATAGCTAAAAAAAATCCGTTTAACGTGTCAAAATTGTCCTGAAATTACTCCATTTGTAATATTTTCATGTGTTTTTTAGTGTAAAAACTACATTTGTTTGTAAATTGGGATAAAAGGGAAACAATAAAACCTTAAATTTGAATGTCATGTACGAAAGCAAACCTTACAAAACTCTCATAAAATTGAAAAAATTAAAAAATCTTATCTTAAAAAATGCATTCCTGAATCTGTTTTTATTGTTGGGAATGCTAAATCAATTACAGGCACAAAATCAGATTATACCGCTTTGGAATAAGATACCGGGAGAGATCAAAGCTCCGGATTACACCGAAAAAGAAACTGTAAAAGACGGTAAAATACAGAGTACAACTTTAGTTACAACACCAACGCTAACCGTGTTTTTACCCAAAGAAAGCAAGCCCAGTCAAACGGCTGTCGTTATTTTTCCGGGTGGCGGATATATGCATTTGGCCATTGATAAAGAAGGTACAAAAGTCGCTGAATGGTTTAATAGTCTGGGAATCGTGGCTTTTGTACTAAAATACCGATTACCGAGTGATTTAATAATGAAAGACAAAACGATCGGCCCATTGCAGGACGCGCAGGAATCGATACGTTATATCAGACAAAATGCCTCTAAATGGAATATTGACCCGAATAAAGTGGGTGTTCTGGGTTTCTCTGCAGGCGGGCATCTGGCTTCTACGCTAGCTACCCATTATGATGATAAAGTATATGAAACTACCTCTAAAGTAAGTGCACGCCCGGATTTTGCTCTTTTGATTTATCCCGTAATTTCTATGCAAAATGAAATTACCCATAAAGGTTCACAAATTAACTTACTGGGTCAAAATCCTTCTTCGGAATTAATTGATTCTTTTTCCAATGAAAAAAAGGTAACCGCTCAGACTCCTCCAACATTTCTGATACATGCTACAGATGATGGCGCCGTTTTACCTGAAAACAGCATTAATTACTATCTGGCACTTAAAAAAAATAAAGTTACAGCCGAGTTACATTTATATGAAAATGGCGGCCACGGCTTCGGATTGGGCATTGGAGACACCAATAAATACTGGACCAAACAATGTGAAGACTGGCTAAAAAGCAATAAGTTCTAAAACTAATCATTCTAAAATAAAGCCATAACAAATGAGGCTGCCTGTAAATGTGGCTATAAAGAGGTCTCCCATTTTTCGGCAGCTTTTAAAAATTGTTATAGTTGTTCACCTCAAAAATTTAAAATCAACTGGGACGTCATCCAATCATGGATTAAAAGACCGCTCTTATTACAATAAAAAAAAAGTCTATAGATCCGGCTAAACAAATAACCAAATCTATAGACCATAGAAAAACAGATTTTATTGCATTATTACAAAGCAACCACGATCAAATGAATGTGTCCAATTTTTCTTTTAACTAAATTGTTTTTCTCCAAAAAAACAGTAACACAGAAGCCTCAATACTGACTGAAAAGGCAAAAAACATAGATCACATTCCGCTTCTGTGATGCAAATTTACATGGTCTGATATAGAAATAATTACGGTTTCCCACATTCTAACAAAATCTTTTTAATAATTTATAATTTTACAATTGTAGTTCCTTGTTCCATATCAAGTTAGCAATCTATCCAAAGACACAAATTTGTCAAATATTTTTTTACCACTTCACATTTGAGACTTCAGACTGAGACTGAGACTGAGACTGAGACTGAAGACTGAGACTTAAAAAAAAATCTTAATCCAGATTAAGTTGAAATTATTATTAATCCAATAAATTTGTCAAACAAACTACTGATTATGAAAACACTTGAATTCTTAATACTCGGAAAAAACGAAGCCATTTTAACCATTCTGCTAAGACTTGTCAATGCTAATGAAAACTGGAATGCTGTTGGTTTTAGTGACGAAAATGAGGCACAGGAGTACTTTCTAAAAAACAAAATTGATATGGTCTTGTTAAGTTCTGCCATCGAGGATCATGTCGAAAAAGAGTTCACTTCATTTTGTTTAAAACACCATCCGGAAGTAGAAGTAATAGAACATTTTGGCGGCGGAAGCGGATTATTGCAATCTGAAATCTACCACAGATTACACTTAAAAGGAAAACTATAGAACTGATCTTGAGTTTCAGTTTTCAGGTTTCCAAATTATCTCATTTTCAAATTATCTCATTTTCACATTATCCAATTATCTAATTACCATTATTAGCTCTAAATTTGTCTCAACCAAAACTGATCAAATGGAGAAAAAGTATTCTGTTGCCATTTATCCCTCGCAAGATGTAATCGTTGCGATCAAAACCCTTAAAGATTATCTGGAAACCAAAATTGGCTGGTACAACAGTAAAAATTCGACCGCCCATATCACAATTTGTGAATTTACTATTGATGATTCTCAAATAGAAATATACAAACAAAAGGTTTTTAGAATCTGCGATACATTTACTCCCTTTCCCGTTTATCTGGATCATTTTGGGTCTTACGAAAATAGCGGTGCCTTTTTTATTGCTCCGAATGAAGATTCCAAAAACAATTTAAAGCCGATCATGAAAAAAACACATGAAGTTTTAAAACCTTTAAAACTAAAAAAGAGCGAAGATCCACACCTGTCTATTGGCCGAAGATTAACTCCCGAAAATCTTAAAATAGCATCGCAGCTTTTTACTACAATAGCTATTGATTTTTTATGCTGTGAAATTGTTTTGCGCGAATTAGATCCTGTTAAGAGACAGTTTTTTGTTATTGATACTTTTTCTTTTGGCAGCAATCCGCAACAGGAATTAATTCAGGGGAGTTTGTTTTAAGTTTTAAACGACGTAAAGTATTTCATTTCGAGGTACGAGAAATCACACTCGTAACTCGACAAAGATTGGCGATTTTGTTTGCGGAACTTCAGGTGTGATTTCTCGTACCTCGAAATGACACAAAATGAGATTACAAAACTTTTACCCCAGGCCTCAGGATTGCGCCTTTACAAGAAATAACAAAAAAACCTTGCGACCCTTGCGGTTCAATCAAAGCAAAGTTTTAAACTTCAAACCTGAAACCTGAAACCCAAAACAAATTTCGTATATTTGAATTTTACAATTCACTTATGAAATCACTAGATTCATTTTACCAGGACATTACCGAAGGTTCATCCGTTGAACCGAGTTCGTTATTACCCAACGACATTAAAAAGGAAATTGGTCACTTTAATGTGTTTGACATTAAAGAACTTTTAGACAGGCTCCAGGGAAAATCCATTATGCCGTATGACCGGAGGGCTTATTATAAAATAAGTCTGATAAAAGGAAAAAACAGGGCTGAATATGCAGACAAAATCATTGAAATAGAGCAGCATGCGCTCTTGTTTGCGACTCCCAAAATCCCGTATAATTATCTTCCACAGGATACCAATCAATCGGGGCAGTTCTGTGTCTTTACCAGTGAGTTCCTTTCTAAAAACAAAAGCGGAATTGACCTTGACGAACTTCCGATTTTCGCAACAGACGGTTACCCGATTTTTCAGTTATCTGATGAAGAAGTTATCGAAGTTGAACTGATATTCAACAAAATACAAAAAGAAATCAATTCCGATTATGTATACAAATATGATTTGATTCGTAATTATGTTGCCGAATTAATTCACTTTGGACAAAAGCTGCAGCCTCTAACAGCCTTATATTCGAAGCACAATTCTGCTGCCAGGGTTTCTTCTTTATTTGCCGAATTATTAGAAAGACAATTCCCCATAGAATCTCCGCATCAGAGACTTATGCTCAGAACAGCAAAGGATTTTGCCGAAAGGTTATCCGTGCATGTCAATCACCTGAATAAGGTTTTAAAAGAAAATACCGGAAAAACGACCACTGAATTAATCAGCAGCCGATTAACCAGCGAAGCCAAGATTCTTTTAAAACAAACCGACTGGAACATTTCTGAAATTGCGTATTCTTTAGGTTTTGAAGAACTGGCGCATTTTTCTAATTTCTTTAAAAAACAAACCACCTTTACACCTTTGGCATTCCGAAGTTAAATAAGGTTTAGTACCAACGCTTCGGGACAGAACTGGAATTTGGAATTTATTCCCATAGCTATCAGTATTAGAATTTAAAACCTCGTGATTTGAATTTCGCAAATAACGGTTTGATATTTACAATTCCCCAATACTACTTCAGTCCTACCTTTGTCTTATCAATTTAAAAGATCGAAAAGATGAATTTATCAAACAACAAAATTTTAATCACCGGTGGTGCAACCGGCATTGGTCTGGGACTTACACAACGATTTATTGAAGAAAATAATACTGTAATTATTTGTGGTCGAAGAGAATCGGTTTTGAATGAAGTTAAGGCTCAGTTTCCATCTGTACTAACAAAAGTATGCGACTTGTCTGTTGAAGCAGAGCGTGTAGCTCTTTACGAATGGATTAACGAAAATCACAGCGACTTAAATGTATTAATCAACAATGCAGGAATTCAGAAATGGGTTTCGGTTACGGATGCTGATTTTTACGAAAGCGCTAAAGCCGAAATCAATACGAATATTGAAGCTCCACTGCATTTGACTTCTTTATTTACGAATTTAAAATCACTTACCACAGTGATGAATGTAACTTCCGGACTGGCTTTTTCACCTTTTGCAAAAATTCCGGTATACTCGGCCACAAAAGCTTTTTTCCGTTCGTTTACGCTTTCACTTCGTCATATCCTGAAATCAAAAAATATTGAAGTGATCGAAATTATTCCACCGGCACTAAACACGGATCTTGGCGGAACCGGTCTTCACGATGCGCATCCGAGCGTGAGCAGTTTTATCGAATCTATATTTGAGCAATTGAAAGACGGAAGGAGCGAACTTACTTTTGGAACCAGCGAAACACGATTAAACGCAAGTGCTGAAGATTTGAGAAATCATTTTAATGCAATGCATTCTAATTAAGATAACACTTCTCTATGTTTTTCTTTCTCTCGCAGATTTAGCAGATTTAGGGGATTTTTTAAATTTTAAATCTACTAATCCGCGATAGCATTTCAATACAAATAATCAAAATTTAAAAACAACTAAAAATGGCAGTAAATACAAAAATCGCCTTAGTAACAGGCGGAAGCAGAGGTTTAGGGAAAAATATGGCATTGGCTATAGCAAAAAAAGGAATTAACGTTATTCTGACATACAACAGTAAAAAAGAAGAAGCGGAAGATACGGTAAAAGAAATCGAAAATTTAGGGCAGAAAGCGGTTGCCATTCAATTGAATGTGGCACAATCCGATACTTTTGCTACTTTTTTAGGAAGCGTACAAACAGCTTTAAAAACTACTTTTAACGCTGATAAATTCGATTTTCTGGTGAACAATGCCGGAATCGGAATTCATAAACCGTACATGGAAACTACGGAAGCAGACTTTGATGAGTTGAGTAATATTCAGCTTAAAGGCCCGTTTTTTCTAACTCAAAAAGCATTGGCTATCATGAATGACGGTGGTGGAATTATCAATATATCTACCGGTTTGGCGAGATTTTCGTTCCCTGGTTATTCTGCTTATGCATCTATGAAAGGCGGAATTGAAACGCTGACTAAATATCAGGCAAAAGAGTTGGGAGATCGGAAAATAAAAGTAAATGTTGTTGCTCCCGGTGCTATTGAAACTGATTTTGGTCACGGAGCCGTTAGAGACAATGAGCAGCTTAACCAACATATCGCTTCTTTAACCGCTTTAGGAAGGGTGGGATTACCGGATGACATTGGTGGTGTGGTTGCCTTTTTATGTACCGAAGATGCCCGTTGGGTAAATGCACAGCGTATAGAGGTTTCCGGTGGTATGAATTTATAATTGAGGAATGTAAATTGTGAAATGTAATCTTCTTTTTTTAAACCCAAAAGGTTTAAAAATCTAAAATCATTATTTCGTATTTAATATAAAAAAACAAAACCCGACAGGTTTAAAAACCTGTCGGGTTTGTCATTGAAATATATTGAGTTAGTAAGAATTCTTGTTTTTAATCTTTTTGAATGATGACATCAAAACCTCCGTTTTTATCGAAGACCACATCATAAAATTTGTTCTCTTTTTCTATTCCGACTTCGTAGGTTGTTTTGTTTTTATAATCGACAACTACTGCAATTTCCCGAATTGCCTGCTCGGAATAGTTATTTTTCAGGTACGCCTGTGCTTTTTGAGGAAGCTGGCTCAGCGGAATCTGTAATTCATAGGCCTTTAAATTTCCCAGATTATCGTAGACAGCCAGTGCTTTTGTATTATTATCGGCATTGAACTTCGCTTCATATCTGATTTCATCATTATCATCTCCCACATATTCTATCGACCAGACCGGAACTTTTTTCGGATACTCTTTTTCAAAAGTAAATCTGACTTTTTCTGGCGGAGTGATTACTCCTGTTGGCATAATTCCGTTTTGTGCCATCAAAAAACTGCTGTAAAAACAAGCGAAAGCTAAAATTAAGTTTTTCATGATTTCAATATTTAAATTAAACCATCTTTAAAATGCGTAATAAAACTACTACTATTAAATGAATTTAAAATGAATTTCTGTAAAACTTTTATTTTTTCAACCGATCCGATAATTCCCGTTTGTAGGTAATTCCGATTGGTAATTTCTCTTTTTTTATAATGATAAAATCCTTCTCCGTAGCTTCAATTTTATCTAAGGCCACAATATAGGATTTGTGAATGCGCATAAAGTTTTTCTCCGGAAGGCATTTCTCTAGTTCACTTGTCGTAATCGAAGCCAGATACGTCCGTTTGGTGGTATATAATTTAACATAATTTCCAAAACTCTGTGCAAACAAAAGCTGGTCTAATTCCATATCAATCAAATAACCATCTACTTTTACACTAACCGAATTGACTACCACTTCGTCTTCCTTGGCTTTTACATTTTCAGTGGCAAAAAAACGATCTATAGCTTTAAGAAATCTGGGAAAATAAATGGGTTTCAAAAGATAGTCAATGACACCATAATCATAACTTTCGAGTGCAAATTCAGAATAAGCAGTCGTTAAGATCGTTTTAGGATGTACAGGAAGAATCTTGAGCAGTTCCATACCTGAAATCTCCGGCATATTAATATCAAGAAACATCAGGTCAACTTTGTTTTCCCGAAGATAATTCATGGCTTCAATACCATTATACCCCTGAAAAACAAGTTCTAAATTTGGATTTTGCTTTATATAATTGGCCAGCACATAATGCGCTGCCGGCTCATCATCAACAATAATACATTTTTTGGATTCTGTCATTATACGAACTTTTTCAGTTGTAATTTCAAATCAACTATATACGTATTTTTATCGTCCTGAATATTCAGTTTATAGTCTTTTCCATAAATCAGGTTCAGACGTTCAATCGTGTTTTTCAAGCCAATCTTTGTCGAAACAACATCTGTTTTCTTCGTTGGAATTGAATTGGCAACATGCAAATGCAACAAGCCGTTTTCTACCGTAACGATAATACGTACAAAACATTTTTCGATCGCGCAGGTTCCGTGTTTAAAGGCATTTTCAATAAAAGCAATCAACAGCATGGGTGATACTTTATAGGCATTTTCGTTGTCGATTTTACAATCATACGTAATGTCACAACGATATCCTACCCTTTCTTTTTCAAGCTGTACATAACTGTTTATAAATTCCAGTTCGTCTTCTAAAGATACACATTGTTTATTATTACTTTCCAGCTGATAGCGCATAAGTTGCGAAACTTTCATAATCAGATCCGGCGTTCTGTCCGGAAATTCGAGACTGATTCCGTACAGCGTATTGAAAGTATTGAATAAAAAGTGCGGATTCAATTGCCCTTTCAAAGAATTCAGCTGCATCTGATTGAACAATAAAGTTTCATCGGTTTGTTTTCTGTGAATTCTGTAGAACTTAAAAACAATAATCGGGCTCAGTATACAAACCAGTGTTCCTAAAACGCTGGCAAGCTGATAGACATAACTTCTCTGATGTGAATTTTGATACAAACGGCAATTGCTGAACATATCCAGCATAGTGATTTCGTATAAGACAATCGAAAATACAAACACCCCGAACAGCGTCAAAAAGATGTAGCTTAAGGGTCTTCTGGTTTTGAAAAGTATAGGTAACAGCAAAAAACGGTTGAACTGGGCGTGCATATATAAAATAAAATAGAAAAAAACCCCCATTGAGATGGAAGTAAAAGAACTAAATAACATCCAGTCATTTTTTAACGTGTAGATCGTAAATGAAAAGGCAACAACGGCAATCTCCTGCCACCATTTGTTATCCAATATGTTATCAAATTTTTTATTCATTTTTTAAACTTAAAATAGTTTACAAATTAACCACTTATTTTTATTTAATTTTTCCATTAAATGACCAATTCAATTCGTCATTTTTAATCGTATTACATCATTTAAGATGACAAAAATCATTGGAAGTAAAATAATTTTGTTTCATAATTTGATACCACGAATTTTATGTATTTCAAAAAAATTACTTTACTATTTTTCTTGATTTTTGCCACTCTTGGTTATTCACAAACCCTGTCTTTAAAAGAAGCTATAAAAACGGGGCTTGAAAACTACGGTTCAATCAGAGCAAAAAACAACTACACCAATGCATCGCGGGAGACGCTGAAACAATCGAAACGCGATTATTTACCCAACCTGAACTTGTCGGCGCAACAGGATTACGGAACCATCAACGGCCAAAACGGTGCTTTGTATGGTTTCAATGGTTTGGGAACGGCTTCTTCCGGACCGGCTTTACCGGATCAGAACTGGAATTCTGCTTTTGGAGCGCTTTATTTAGTCAATATGAATTGGGATTTTTTCACTTTCGGAAAAGCGAAAGAAAAAATCAATTTGGCTAAAATGGACGTTCAGACGAAAGAAACCGACTTAAAGCAGGAAATGTTCCAGCAGGAAATCCGGATTTCTGCCGCTTATCTTAATTTGCTGGCAAGTCAGCGTTTATTGATTTCACAGCAAAAGAATTTAAGTCGTGCTGAAGTTTTCAAAAGAACTGCTGCTGCGAGGGTAAAAAACGGATTATTGGCCGGAGTAGATTCTACTTTAGCAACAGCCGAAGTTTCGAAAGCTAAAATTGCCCTGAATCTGGCCCGGAATTTCGTCAAGGAACAGAACAATAAATTAGTCGATCTAATGGGCGTTGCCCCTCAGGATTTTGCTGTTGATACGCTTTTTGTCAATAATGTTCCGAAAGCATTATTAGTGGCTGAAAAAACGACTGATAGTCTGCATCCGTTACTTCAATTGTACAAAGCCCGAATGGATTACAGCAATCAGCAGGCTAAATTATACAAACGTTTTTATTACCCGACCATGACCGCTTTTGGTGTCCTTCAGACCAGAGCATCAGGATTTCAATCTGATTATATTACCGATCAGACCGCTTTTACCAGAAACTACTGGGATGGCGTAAATCCGGATCGCACCAATTATCTGGTTGGAATTGGAATCAGCTGGAACCTGACTACGCCGTTCCGAATGAGCAAACAGGTAAGGGCTCAGAAGTTTGTTTCACAGGCTTTGCAGGAAGAATACAATCAGGCAGACCGGGAACTGAAATCGCAAATGAATTTTGCCGATGATAAGATCAAAATCACCTTGGACAATTATGCCGAAGCACCCATTCAGGTTGATGCTGCCAAAAAAGCCTACCTGCAAAAATCGACTTTATACAAAAACGGGTTGACTGATCTGACTGATTTAACACAAATCATGTATACGTTAAACCGTGCCGAAATTGATCGTGATATTACGAATAACAATGTGTGGCAATCGTATTTGCTAAAAGTGGCCGCAACCGGCAATTTTGACTTATTTATAAATGAATTTTAATTATAGATCGTAATGAATTTAATACGTTTCGCACTCCGCAAACCCATCTCCATCCTGGTAATGGTTGCTGGTTTATTTTTCTTCGGAATTGGTGCCATCAAGGATATTAAGGTAGATATTCTTCCTAAGATGAACTTGCCGGTAATTTATATTGCGCATCCTTTCGGAGGGTATACCCCCGACCAGATGGAAGCTTATTTTGCTAAAACTTATGTCAACATTTTACCTTTTGCCAATGGTGTAAAATCAGTTGAAACCAAAAATATTCAGGGGTTAATGATCATGAAGTTAACCTATTATGAAAACACCAACATGGCGCAGGCAGCAGCCGAACTGAGTTCCCTTTCGAACAGGATTCAGGCGGCATTTCCTCCGGGAACGCAGCCTCCGTTTATCATTCGTTTTGATGCTTCTTCCCTACCAATCGGACAATTGGTTTTGAGCAGTAAAATCAGATCGAATAACGAACTGCAGGATTTAGCCAACGTTTACGTTCGTGCCTCGTTTACTTCGATTCCCGGTTTATTATCGCCGGCTCCTTTCGGCGGAAGCCCAAGAACAATTGAGGTTAACGTAGATCCCGATTTATTACGTTCGCATAATATGACGCCGGATCAGGTGGTTGAGGCGATCCGTATCAACAATCAGACGGCTCCTTCGGGAAATGTCAGAATGGGCGATGTCAATTATATTACGCCAACCAACAATACGATTAAAGAAGTTAAGGATTTTGAACAGATTCCCTTATTTAAAGGCGGCGTTCAAAACCTGAAATTAGGCGATGTTGCGACTGTAAAAGATGGTGCAGATATCACGGCCGGTTATGCTTTGGTAAACGGAAAGCGTTCGGTGTATATCAGTATTGCGAAAGCGGGAGATGCCTCAACCTGGGATGTGGTTCAGAAATTGAAAGCGGAATTACCTAAAATTCAAAGTACATTACCGGAAGATGTAAAATTATCCTACGAATTTGACCAGTCGGTTTATGTAATCAACTCAGTTAAAAGTTTGATTACCGAAGGAATTATCGGAGCGGTTTTAACCGGATTAATGGTGTTACTTTTCCTTGGTGACAGACGTGCGGCTTTGATCGTAATCTTAACCATTCCGATTTCGATTATTTCTGGAGTTTTATTCCTGAAATTATTCGGACAAACGATCAACTTAATGTCTCTAAGCGGACTGGCTCTGGCGATTGGAATCTTGGTAGATGAAAGTACGGTAACGATCGAAAACATTCACCAGCATCTCGATATGGGCAAACCCAAGGCACTCGCCATTTGGGACGCCTGTCAGGAAATTGCCTTGCCTAAATTATTGATTTTACTTTGTATTCTGGCGGTATTTGCTCCGGCATTTACCATGGTTGGTATTCCGGGAGCGTTGTTTTTGCCTTTGGCTTTAGCAATCGGATTCTCAATGGTTATTTCGTTTTTACTGTCACAGACTTTTGTTCCCGTAATGGCGAACTGGCTGATGAAAGCGCACCCGAAACACGAACATGGTCCGGCGATTACAGATGATGAAGCTGAATTTAACGCCTGCGGCCTGACACCTGAATCTGAAAGAGACCTGATCACGCAGAAAAAAGCATATGTTGAAAAAACAGATACAAACAATAACGGAAAAATTGGCGCTTTCGAACGCTTCAGAATCCGTTTTATGAGAACTTTGGATCGTTTGTTTCCTTATAAAAAAGTAACCGCTTTAGTCTATCTTATCGGAATTACGGTGCTGGCTGTAGTCTTTATTTCCTTTATCGGAAAAGATGTTTTCCCTAAAGTAAACTCAAGTCAGTTTCAGTTGAGAATGCGTGCTCCCGACGGAACCCGTTTAGAACGTACCGAAGAGAAAGCGATTATTGTATTGAAGGAATTGCAAAAAATGGTGGGTAAAGAGCATATCGGAATCTCTTCTGTTTATGTGGGACAACACCCATCGTTATTCTCGATCAACCCGATTTATTTGTTCATGGCAGGTTCGCATGAAGCCGTTTTTCAGGTGAGTTTAAAAGAATACCACACCGATATGGATGACTTTAAAGACGACTTCAGAGCCCGAATTAAAAAAGTACTTCCGGATGTAAAACTTTCTTTTGAACCAATCGAACTGACCGATAAAGTATTGAGCCAGGGTTCCCCTACTCCAATCGAAGTCCGTATTGCCGGAAAAGACAAAAAACGCAATGAATTATATGCCAATCAAATCGTAGAGAAACTCAAAAAAATCTCTTATTTCAGAGATGTGCAAATTGGTCAGCCCATTCATTATCCGGCCATGAATATTGATATTGACAGAACGCGTGCCGCTGAATTAGGCGTAGATATGAATGATATTTCAAGATCATTGGTCGCTTCAACTTCATCATCCAGATACACGGAGAAAAATACCTGGGTCGACGAAAGAGCCGGATTATCGTATAACGTTCAGGTGCAGGTGCCTTTGAACAAAATGAAAAGCAAAACCGATATTGGAGAAATTCCGGTATTGAAAAATTCGCTTCGTCCTGTTTTGAGTGACGTTGCCAAAATTACACCCGGATTTGTAAGTGGTGAAAATGACAATTTAGGGGCCATGCCATACATTACCGTTACAGCCAACATTAGCCAGACCGATTTAGGAACGGCCGTAAAAGATGTGGATGCAACAATAAACGCATTGGGAGAATTACCGAGGGGGTTATTCATTACGCCAATTGGTTTAAGTAAAGTATTAAGCGAAACATTAAGCAGTTTACAGGTAGGATTATTGGTTGCCATATTTGTAATCTTCTTAATGTTGGCCGCTAATTTTCAATCGTTCAAAGTATCTCTGGTGATTTTAACGACAGTTCCGGCGGTTGTTTTAGGAGCGTTATTGATGCTGACGCTGACAGGTTCAACGTTAAATTTACAATCGTATATGGGAATCATTATGTCGGTTGGGGTTTCGATTGCCAATGCCGTTTTACTGGTCACCAACGCAGAACAATTGCGAAAACGAAACGGGAATGCCTTAGAATCGGCACGTGAAGCGGCGGCCTTACGTCTTCGTCCGATTATCATGACTTCTGTCGCGATGATTGCGGGAATGTTGCCAATGGCAATTGGACACGGAGAAGGCGGCGATCAGGTTTCACCGTTGGGTAGAGCTGTTATTGGCGGACTATTATTCTCAACCTTTGCCGTTTTACTCATCCTGCCGCTTATCTTTGCCTGGGCACAGGAACATGCCACAACACAGTCGGTTTCCTTAGATCCTGAAGACGAAGAAAGCATCCATTATATCTCATCCTTAAAATCAGAAAATGAAATCACCACTAAAAACTAATTTGTTGAAAACAAATACCAATAAATTAAAAGGTGATTACATAAATGACCTTTCTAAAATAACTTTCACATTTATGAAAAATAAAATTATACAATCGACCGCATTATTTTTTACAGCTGTATTTTTTCTGGCCAGTTGTAATTCAAAGAAAGAAGAAACGGTTACTCCGGAACTGGAGCCTAAAACAGAAACTTTCCTTTTACAAAAAGAAAAGCTAACGACAGAATTGCGTTTGCCGGCCGAATTAACCGGTTTTCAACAAGTAGATTTATATGCCAAAGTAAGCAGTTTCGTGAAATTACTAAAAGTAGATATTGGTACTCAGGTAAAAAAAGGACAACTTCTGATTGTTTTGGAAGCGCCCGAAATCAGTTCACAACTGGCGGCAGCCGAATCGAGATTAAAATCGATGGAAGCCATTTACGCCACCAGCAAAAGTACCTACAACCGTTTGTACGAAACGAGCAAAGTGGAAGGAACGATTTCTAAAAATGATCTGGAAATGGCCAACGGAAAGAAAAACTCCGATTACGCCCAATATCAGGCCGCAGTGGCAGCCCACAAAGAAGTGTCGATCATGAGAGGGTATCTTGAAATCCGTGCGCCTTTTGACGGTGTTGTGGCAGCAAGAAATGTGAATCTTGGAACCTTTGTAGGCCCAGCCGGAAAAGGATCAGATTTGCCTTTACTGACGATTCAGCAACAAAACAAATTACGTTTGGCGGTTTCGGTTCCGGAATTGTATACGGGATATTTACACAATGGCGACGAAATGAGTTTTAATGTAAAATCGTTACCGGAAACGTTTAAAGCAACCATTACCAGAATGTCGGGTGCTTTAGATTTGAAACTTCGTTCGGAACGTGTAGAAATGGACGTTCAGAATACGAAGAAAAATTTATTACCGGGAATGGTGGCCGAAGTGCTTTTACCGCTTAACGCGAAAGACAGCACGTTTGTAATCCCGAAATCAGCACTTGTCAATTCTGCCGAAGGTACTTTTGTAATCAAAGTCCTGAATCATAAAGCCACACGCGTTGACGTAAAAAGAGGAAGAGAAATCGACGATAAAATTGAAATTTTCGGCGATTTGAATCCGCAAGATAAACTGGTAAAAATTGCCAGTGAAGAAACTAAGGAAGGCGACATTATAAACGAATAACCTGCGTTTTAGTCTTCTCATAGTAGATTACCAAAAATCTGTACCATTTGCCTAAGGGACAGCACATACAAAAGTGCTGTCCTTTTTTTATCATGGAAGGCTTCTTCTTTCAAGTTTCCTGCAAGGTTTTTTCTAACCTTGAAGGTAATAACTTGGCTGCTGAAATTTGCTTGCAAAGACAGAATCCCGAGGCTTCGGGAAAGTTTTTATGCTCTTTTTTTGTCAATTCCGAGGAACGAGGAATGACAGACGATGTAGTTATTTTTTTTCAAAACTTTTAATTAAAGAAACCTTTGAGGTTTTTAAGCAGCTATTTCCTGCTATAGCACTCCTCTTTTTTAATGCTTTTCCTATAAAAAATATTCTCTTTTCAGGAAGTAAAAAAAAATCGAATATCGATTTGAAATTTAATTTTTTAATAGACATTCTATTGTAAGTAAACTTTGTATAAATTGTATAATTAACATTTTTTTATAATGTTAAAATTTCTAAATTGCGGTACAAAATTTAATCCTAAAAACATTTCTATGAAAATGAAAATTACTCTTTCTACATTTCTTTTACTGGCAATTTCAGCAGTACAATCGCAAAACATTACAATTCCGGATGTAAAATTCAAAGCCTTTTTAGTTGGAAAAACGGAGATTAACACAGATGGTGATGCTGAAATAAGCAAAACCGAAGCAGAAGCTTTCACAGGATACATGGATTGTAGCTGGCAATCCATTAAAAATTTATCCGGAATTGAAGCTTTTATAAACCTTACCGGGTTAAATGCTAATTATAACGATTTAATAACAGTAGATTTAAGTAGTAATACTAAGTTAGATGGATTGTATGTTGTTGGAAATGATTTAACTGCGTTGAATACGTCAGCGCTTGTAAATTTAGAAACGTTGGAGTGTGGTACTAATAAGATTCCATCATTAAACCTTTCTAACAATACTAAACTGGAAAGACTAAGAACAGGATCAAACCTGCTTACTGCATTAGACTTGTCTAAAAATCTATTGCTTTACGACCTTGGCTGCGAGAATAATAAAATTGTGGATATAGACATTAGTTTAAATGTGAAACTAACCTCTATAGATTGCAGAGCTAATAAACTTAGATCTTTGAACTTAAATAACGGAAAAACACTTTTCTTCAATTTAATGAAAGCCAGTTTAAACCCGGATTTAAGCTGTATACAAGTTGATGACCTTAATAGTGTTAGAACTACTACATGGATTTATGATCAAACAGTAACTTTTAGCATCAATTGTCAATATAATTTGGGTCTGAATGATGTTGTTTTAAATAATACAATCAAAGTTTATCCAAACCCTGCAAGTCATACGGTTTCTATTAGTTCTCCGGATCCTATTGATGCAGTGAAAATTTATTCTGCTACAGGTGCTTTAGTAAAAACTATAGCAAATCCTTCTCAGGTAGAAGTATCTAACTGGTCAAAAGGAGTTTACTTTTTTGTTTTTCAGGTAGGAAATCAATATTTAAACAAAGAAATTATTGTAAAATAATTGATTCTGATAGCTACATTTTAAAGCTAATTTTAAAATGCAGATTATAATTTACCTTAAAGGGCGATACATCATGAAGTATCGCCCTTTTTTTATGGACGGTTTCGCGAAGATAAGCGAAGTAATTTTAGAGCTTCCACAAAGATTCGCAAAATTGCGCGGAGATTCACCAAGTTTCCGGGCCGTTTTTATATAAGCCTTCAATAAATCACGCAAAGACACAAAGTCGCAAAGTTTTAAGCTTATTCCTCCAACACCAATTGTCACCCTGAGCGTCCCGAAGCTTCGGGAGAAGGCTTATGAAAACAGAAAATAAATAAACATGTGGAGCAATTTTAGAAAAATCACGCAAAGGCGCAAAGTTTTTATTCTCAATGTTTGTCATTTCGACGAAGGAGAAATCTTCGCAAGTGGCTCGACAAAAATTTAATTCTCGTTGCGGAGTTACTAGTAAAGTTTTTTCTACCATATAAGTGATAAAAGAAAATTTAAGTTTTATTTTTTCAGGCTTTCTTGCAAGGGTTTTAAAACCTTGTACGTATTGTAACAAGCAACAGAAAATCTCTCACAAAGACGCAATCGCGATCCCGAAACTTTGGGACGAGAGCAAACTTTAATTCTTTTTTTAATTCTATCGACCTTCCTTGTCAACAATCAAATACCAATTTTAAATTATTTCTAAAAAAAAACAAATACATTTGACCACAAAAAAAAAATTACTTAGTAAGCAAAAAAACACATGAAATATAACTTTACTCTTCTTTTTATAATCGCTATTTTTAATTTCTCGACTGCCCAAACAATAGATGCAAAATTACTCGAGATTAATTTTCATGAAGATGGTGCCCCCCAAAATCTTACTGCTTCTGAGTCTGGATTTTATTTTACAGCAACAGATGGAGATTTTGATAAATACGGCAGAGAATTATGGCATTCAGATGGTACAGTAAAAGGTACATCAATGGTTAAAGATATTAACCCTGGGGGAAATTCTTCTGCTCCAAATTCTTTAATTTGGCTTAATAATGTCCTATACTTTACCGCAAGTAATGGGGTTTTAGGTACTGAACTATGGAAAAGTGATGGAACAGAAGTCGGGACATTAATGATTAAGGATATAAGAACCAACAATAATGATTTTAATGGTCCATCAAATTTATTGGCTTTTAATGGTAAATTATATTTTACTGCAACCGATGGTATTAATGGAAGTGAATTATGGACAAGCGACGGAACTGAGTCCGGAACTTACATGCTCAAAAATATAAATCCTACTGGCGATAGTAATCCAGATGGATTATTTGTATTTAATAATAATTTATATTTTATCGCAAATGATGGTACAAATGGAGTTGAATTATGGAAAAGTGACGGAACACAATCCGGAACTGCAATGCTTAAAAATATCAATGCAAATTCTACAGCTTTATATGTTGGAAATCAATTCCTGATTATGAATAATAACTTCTATTTTTTCGCAAATGATGGAATAAAAGGTTACGAATTATGGAAGAGTGATGGAACAGAGTCCGGAACGCAAATCGTAAAAGACATAAGAGCAGGCAATAATTTCAGCCAATTGGTATTAAAAGGCGCTGTACTCAATAATATAATAATTTTTGAAGGTAATAACGGAATTAATGGCGCCGAAGTATGGAAAAGCGATGGAACAGAGTCGGGAACTTCAATGATTCGAGATATTAACAATACAAGTAGTAACAGTATAATGACTTACAATAGTAAATTCATAGAATTTAATAATGAAGTTTATTTTCTTGCCGACGATAATATCCATGGAGGTGAAATATGGAAAACCGACGGAACAGCAGCTGGTACAATTTTATTAAAAGATATTAATAATGGGAATTCGTCTGTATGGATAGAAAAATTTCATGTTGATAAAATAAATAACAAGCTTCTATTTTTTACGACCAACGATAATTCTTCTGAGAGAAAACTTTGGGCTAGTGATGGTACATTAGACGGCACATTACAAATATCAAATATTAAAGCCTATAATGGTTCAGGAGTAATAGAAAGCTTCCTTACTATTAAAAATCGTACCTTTTTAAGCGGCGAAAATGAAAGAAATGGAATGGAACTATGGAGCACAGATGGAACAGTTTCCGGAACATCTCTGTTTGCAGATGTAAATTATTCGAACGGAAGTAATCCTTCTAAGTTTGCAAATGCAAATGGCAATGTATTTTTTAGAGCAGGATCAACACCGTATGGTACACAATTGTTTAAAAGTGATGGTTCGATTGAAGGTACACAATTAATGAAAGATATTATAATCGATAATCTTTCTGATATAGTAATAAATGGCAATTTATTTTTTAGCGGAGCTAATAGTACAAATGGTTATGAATTATGGAAAAGTGATGGAACAGAAGTCGGTACTGTTATGGTGAAAGATATAAATCCCGGCAACAACAGCAGCATGCTGAATTATAACCAAACACAACTTTTTACTGTAATAAATAATATTCTATATTTTTATGCTGATGATGGTGTGAATGGTTTTGAATTATGGAGAAGTGATGGAACTGAATCAGGAACTTATATGATAAAAGACATAAAGCCTAATTCTGGAATTTACAATGATGGTAGTTACCCCAGATACTTTACTGTACTTAACAATATAATTTATTTTATTGCTGATGATAATTCCGGATCGGCATTATGGACTACAAACGGTACTGCATCGGGAACCGTTAAAATAATAAATTTAAATGATATAAGAGTCCTAAAAACAGTAAATAATAAATTGATTATTGTTGCAGAAACATCAGGAACAGGTTATGGACCACGTGATTTATGGGTCTCAGATGGAACTACAGCAGGCACAAAGCTTTTGAAAACTTTCGCAGATAGTTATGATAGTGATATTCATATTACCACTACTCTTAATAACGAGTTATATTTTGTTGCCAAGAGTCCGAATAGCCTCAGAACTGTATTTTATAAGACAGATGGGACAGTTGAAGGTACAGTGTTATTATTTGACGAAACAACTCATCCTACAATTCCAGATTTTACAATCAAAAATATTTTAACATGCGGAAATTATGTATATTTTTCAGTTCAGGACGAGCTTTCCAGAACCGATAAAGAATTATGGAGAACGAATGGTTCAATAACAGAAAAAATTGCAGAACAGGAGGCAAATGAATCTTCATCTATCAGAAATCTTACTTGTTACAATGATAATCTATTGTATTTAGCTGAAACGTTTCCCCACAAAATTTGGTTGGTCAATAATAATTTGACTAAACCTTTAGATATTAATATAAATGTTGTAAACGGTAAAAATTTTGACGGAGTTGATAATATAGAAGAATTAGCCGCAAGTAATAATAATTTATATTTCGCCGCACGAAATGATATTAGTGGAAGCGAACTTTACATCACAAAAATAAATACTTCTTCATTGGGAATTTCTGACTATAACAATTCTCAAAACAGTACTATAAAACAGGTAACCGTTTATCCCAATCCAGCAAATCAGTACGTAATTATTAAATCAGTTAATGATTTTGAAATCGTTAAATTTCAGTTATGCGATTCAACAGGAAAAAAGATTGATGAACAATTGAATAAAGAGGAAAAAAGAGAACTTAAATATGATGTAAGTAGACTACAAACTGGAATTTATTTCATCAAGGTAACACTTTCCAACGGAAAAATTAATGATTTAAAATTGGTTGTAAATTAACAATTCTAATAAATTGAACATTTGTATTTTATGAAGTCTGCTCTTTTGGCACTTACGTCACACACCTGAACACAAAATAATAGTATAACAAAAAAACCTCGACCTTTTCCAAGATCGAGGTTTCTCATTTTAAATAATAATAATAATACCAAACTTATTCCACCTCAAGATAAGGATTTAAAATTTCGGCTAATTCGTTCAGCCAGTAAAAGTTGTTTTCTATTCCGTTTTGGGGAGTTTCCTTTTCCCGCATCACACCTAAGGCCAGTGTATAATTTACCTGTCGGATTACCTTCGCCATATCCTCCGGGGCTATGGTGTGGTTGAAAAAATCAATTAATCTTGTTTCGGTTTCTTTTGAAAAAGTGTTTGTAGTCATATCTTCCATTTTTAGTGAATATAAAACCTGTTTCCAGGCAATTTTAATACGTTCTTAATGTGAAGATTTAAGAGCTGTAAACATAAGAAAAAACTTTCATATTTTAAAAGATTTTTCTTATGTTTTTTCTATTGTAATGTTACAAAAAAAGAAGCTATAAAAAAGTGAACCTAAAATCAATTTCAATTTTAATCCTATAATAGAAATCGTGACAAAATTATTTTTATTTCGAACTTGTCACAAAAATTGTTTCAAAATTTATGTTTCTTTTTTTTGAAACAGAAATTTTGAAACACAAATGGTTACAAATTTATTCATTTTGTATTTTGCAACAACTTTGAGCTGCCGTGTGAGCCTTCTGCTTGAATACATAGAATGGCAACACCATTATTTTAAGAAAGCCAGTAATATTTTACGCAGTACTACTTAATGCTTTTTTAAACTCAGAGGGAGAAATTCCGGTGCTTCGCATTATGAATTTATTAAAATGACTGCTGTCGATAAAACCCAGCTCGTTGCTGATTTCTGAGAAAGTCAGATTGCTTTTGCTTAATTTCTCTGTGACAACTTTAAGTTTTGTCTGCTCGATATAGTCTCTTAAAGTAATATTTAAATGGATTTTAAAATACTCCCCAATATAATTGACCGAAACATTAAAATGATTGGCGATTTCTTTTTTCCTTAACAAATGCGGATTGGCAATATTAGAGCGAATGTAACTCAAAATAGTATCTATCTTCAATACCTGAGTTGTTTGCAGGTTTAAGTTCCTTTCACTGATACTGGCATTTCTTCGAATGATTTGAATCAGGGACATCATTAAAGTCTTGATTATAATTTCGTTTTGTTCTTTTTGCTTTGCTATTTCATCCAGTATTTTTACAATAAGCAATTCGCAAAAGGCTTTATCGTCATCAAGGAAAACCAAATTCCCATTGGTTTGATTGTGATAGTAAAACAACTTTTCTATGTCTTCGATTTCTTTTTTATTCGAAAAAAAACCGGGCAGAAAACGCAAACAGTGAAATTTGGTAGGCTCCAGTGTCTTAAAAGAGTGATAATCTTTTGGGGTAAGCAAATAAATATCCTGCTTTTTATACTGATGCGGAATCGAATTTAAAATATGATTTCCCGTTCCGTATTCAATATACAATAATTCGAAAAAGTTATGCCTGTGAACTTCCTTTTTCCAGGTAAGTTCTTCTACCGAATAAATTTCGAAATCTTTGTATATAAAAAACGTGTCTTTCATAATCCTTAATTTTTACAAATATAACCTATATTTTTACATCAATTAATGATCGTGAACCTATTTACTTTGCATAATAATTAAAAACTCAAAATACTACAAAATGAACTCAGATACAATAAAAATAGGAATTATCGGAATTGGTGGAATCGGCGGATTTGTTGGCGCTCCGTTAGCAAAAAAGTACAAAGACAGTACGACCAAAATTATATTCATTTGTAGAGGGGATACTAAAAAAGCGATTCAAAACGAAGGTTTACTATTTGAATCTAAAGGTACTAAAGAAACTATATTTCCGGATTTAGTATCGGATAATCCAACCGAAATTGGAATTCTGGATGTGCTGATTCTTACTTGTAAGTCCTATTCTATAAGCAGTATATTAGCCACTTATAAAGATTGTATCAATGACGAAACAGTCATAATCACCTTGCAAAATGTAGTGAATGCCAGAGAAATAATCCGTGAGACTTTACCCAGGGCCGGAAAAATCATGGAAGGTTGTATTTATGTTGCTTCAAATGTTAAGAAGCCCGGACATATTCAGCATGTTGGGGGTCCCGGGAAAATTTTTATTGGAGGAAACGAAGACCAATCGGTACTTAATTTATTGGCAGCAGGTGGATTAGACATTACACATGTGGCTAACATCAACGAAATTTTATGGAAAAAATATTTGTTCGTAGCACCTGTTGCCGCAATCACTTCTGCCTATAAAGTCACTTTCGGGCAACTTCTGGAAGACTCAAATCTAATGGAGATTCTTGAAAATATAATGATTGAAATTCAGTCCCTTGCCAGTAAAAACAATATTAATTTGACAAACGAAGACATTAAAACTTCAAAAGAGTTACTGGCCAAGTTTCCATTCGAATCCAAATCATCTCTGCAATTGGATTTCGAAAACCAAAATCAAACCGAGAAACCATTTTTGGTAGATTATGTGATTGAAAAAGCTGCTCAATACGGAATTGAAACTCCATTTTATAACCGAATCAATAGCCTGCTGCTTTAGCTTGAAGCTATTTAAAAAACAGTGAAGTTTGAGGTCTGTTTTAAGTTTTTTCTACCATTTAAGTTATATAAGAAAATTTAAGTTTTTGGGCTGAAAACTTTGGTTTACCATAATTCACTTTAATTGCCTCCTGCTTTAGGTGGAGGGATTTTGTATTTGTAAGAATCCTGGCTTTAGCCGAATAGGCGTATTTGGCTAAAGCCTTTTTAGTTCCGGAGAATTCTAAAAATGCTTCCGGATCTCCTTTTTAAATTAAAAATGAAGTGTCTCCATAATTATAAAAGATTGCTTACCGGATTAAAATAAACTATCTTTACCAAAAACTCAAAATGAACAAGGGCGGCCCCATTATTATTATTGAAGACGATTTAGATGATCAGGAAATTTTAACTGATATATTTGAAGAGCTTAATTATAAAAATGAGATCATCTTTTTTACTGAGGGCGAAAAAGCTTTAGAGTACCTAACCTCTACAGAAATTGAGCCTTTCATTATCTTCTCTGATATCAATATGCCCAAGTTAAGTGGTATGGAATTACGTGCAAAAATTCATGAAAATGAAGATTTAAGACTGAAATCTATTCCGTATTTATTCTTTTCTACCAGTGCCGAACAAAAACATGTTATCGATGCTTATTCGAAATCAATTCAGGGCTTTTTTGTTAAACCTACAGCGTATAACGATATTAAAGAAACCATCAAAACAATTGTAAGTTATTGGGAAGCATGTGTGTCACCTAACTATGTTAAATAGATAACTATTGAACTACAATTATCTCTCATACCCTTCTTAATCTTATCACCAGATTTTTTAATCCTTTATAACTCTACCGCCAAAAGTTCTCTACCCAGATTGTGTAAAGCATTTTCTATTTTCAAACGTTGTTCTGCTCTTGGATTACGATGACCAGATGCATAATGTTGTATTTGCTTTTGATTTATTCCAGTAATTCTTTCAAGTGCCGAATTGCTAAATATTCCTTTATAATAGCTTAATAAACTAGCTGTATCAAATTTATAAACCAGCCCATACTCTTTTTCCAGAAAAGCTGGTTTACTAGCTGTATTTAAATCTTTTAAAGTTTCAATACAATCCAATATATCTTGTTTACATTCCTGCACCGTATCTCCTCCGCCAACAATTGCTTTTTCATTTTCTGCATATCCCCAAAAACCATCTTCGTTTCTTTCGATTATAATTCTAATTGTTTTCATACTTTTTCATTATTTACAAAAAATTAAAGTCCCATTTCTTTCCTCAGTTTTTGTTCTAGCCCCCTTTCCTATCTCTTTTGCTCCATGATTGGGAATTGCAACCTGCTTTCCCTGCTTTTTATAAATTTCATGACTTCCTTTACCTTGTCTTAAGAATACCCATCCATTTCGCACAGCTTCCCTAATAAATTCTCTTGACTTCATTTTACAATGGCTTTACAAAGATAGTAAAATTACTATCTTTAATTTTTTATTTGCAATGCTTTTTAATTTTAAAAGAATAAAGATAATATAAGAACTAATAAAAGTAAGAAAATATTTATGAAAAATAAGTAACTTGAATAGTTCCGATAGAAGTTGCATCTTTTTACAGATGAAATTATTATTATCCGCCACCGTAAAATGATTGTAGAAGGTAATTAATGGTCTCAAATTACAAAAATTAGCTTTTTCTTAAAAAAATAATTCTTCACAAAATCCTTTATAAATAAAGGCTTCCGCTAACTTTTTACATCAATCTATACTACAATAAGAAAATATTATAATGAAATTATATGATAATCAGAAAAACCACCATACATTTGCCTAACGGTGTTAAACAATTTAATACTTAATCCAAATGGCAAGTAAAGATCGTATTTTAAGACAAAAAGAAGAGACAAGAACTAATATTCTTGAGGCTGCTTACGCTATCGTCAAAGAAGAAGGATGGCAAGGTCTGAGTATGAGAAAGATTGCTGACAAGATTGAATATACCGCTCCTATTATCTATGAATACTTTTCGAATAAAGAAGCTATTTTAAATGAACTAACAGGAAAAGGTTTTATTAAGTTAGCAAAAGAACTGCAGGAAGCCCAGGACAGATTTGAAAAACCGGAAGAACAATTAGAAGCCATGTGGATGGCCTATTGGGATTTCGCCTTTACAGATACTGAAATGTATCAGGTTATGTTTGGCGTTCAAATGAACTGTTGTTCGCAACAATGTTCAGCTCAGGAAAGACCTTATAAATTATTTACTTCGGTTATTTCTGAAATAATGAAAGACAGCAATCCGACTGAAGAAATAATCAAACAAAAGTATTTTACTTTCTTTTCTGTTATTCACGGCTTAATCGCCATTAATATCATTAACAAAAGTGATATCATGGCCACCATCAATGCTCAAATCTTAAAAGATGCCATTAGTGGTATCATAAAATCAATACAATAAAAAAAATTTCATTTTTACTTAACAGTGATAAATGATTTAATAGGTAATTTAGCAACTCTTTTTTTACTACTTTACTTAACGACGTTAGAAAATTTAATAGAGTAATATAGAGGCTTTTTTTTCTGTGCTACTTAACAGTGATAAATAATTTAATACCAATTATGAAATAGATTTGGCAACCATGATTATAAACTTTTACACTTATTTACTTAACAACGTTAGAAAATTTAATAACCATAAGATGAATTCAGATAATACCCAAAATAAATATTTAAAAAACGAGAATGTCCAACAAATTAAAACCAATATTAAAATGAAAAATGTAATTATAACCAGCTTTATTCTGGCACTTGTGCTGATAAGTTGTGCTGATAAATCTCAGGCACCAGCTGCAGCACCGGCACCGCTTTTACCTGTTTCGGTAATCACAAGTGCTAACACGACGACTGATGCTGAATATCCAGCTTCTATACAAGGAACTGTAGATGTAGAGATCCGTCCACAGGTAAGTGGAAATTTAGATCGCGTTCTGGTAGACGAAGGAGCGTATGTTTCTAAAGGCCAGTCGCTTTTCAAAATAAACGAACGTCCTTTCCGTGAGCAGTTAAACAATGCTTTGGCGAGTCTTCACGCTTCTGAAGCGGCTTTGATCAACGCGCAATTAGAAGTAGACAAATTAACTCCGCTCGTACAAAACAAAGTAGTATCTGACTATCAGCTGAAAACGGCTAAAGCTTCCCAGAAAATTGCCGCTGCCAATATCGAGCAGGCAAAAGCAATGGTAGCATCAGCAAGAATCAATTTAGGCTATACCAATGTTACTGCTCCTGTAAGCGGTTATATCGGAAGATTACCAAAAAAACAAGGAAGCCTCGTTTCTGCAACAGATGTTGAAGCTTTAACAACACTTTCCGATGTACATGAAGTTTTTGCTTACTTCTCTTTAAGTGAAACTGATTTCATCAACTTTAAATCGCAATATGCCGGAAACAGCATTGGAGACAAAATCAAAAAATTACCTCCGGTTTCTTTAATATTAGCCGATAATAATGCCTATCCGCAAACCGGAAAAATTGATATGGTTGACGGTCAGTTTGATAAAACTACCGGAGCTATTACGTTAAGAGCCACTTTCCCAAATGCAAACGGAACTTTACGTTCAGGTAACACCGGTAAAATACGTTTAGGTCTTCAGCATGATGACGCTATTTTGGTTCCGCAATCGGCTACGATTGAAATGCAGGATAAAGTTTTTGTCTTTACTGTAGGAACTGACAATAAAGTAACCAAAATGCCAATTACTGTAATCGGTAAAAGCGGTACCAATTATCTTATTAAGGATGGTGTAAAATCGGGTGACCAAATTGTATTAAGCGGTATCGACAAACTTCAGGAAGGTCAGTTGATTCAGCCTGAGAAAGCTGCTACTGCCAAGGTTGCACAAATAACTAACAAAAAATAATTTTTACGAAAATGTTCAAAATATTTATACAAAGACCCGTACTGGCAACCGTTATCTCCATCTTGTTGGTGATCCTCGGAGTACTTGGACTTACAAAATTACCTTTACAACAGTTTCCTGATATTGCGCCGCCATCGGTTTTGGTAACGGCAGTTTATCCGGGAGCTAACGCAGAAACGGTTTTACGTTCTGTTGCCCCTTCTCTGGAAGAATCTATAAATGGTGTTGAGAACATGACTTACATGAGTTCAACAGCCAGTAATGACGGTACTTTAGCGATTACAGTTTTCTTTAAATTGGGTACAGATGCCGATCAGGCTGCTGTAAACGTTCAGAACAGGGTGGCACAGGCTACAAGTCAGCTGCCTTCAGAGGTGGTACAGCAAGGTGTAATCACAGCCAAACAACAAAACAGTTTTATTATGGCAATCGGTATGTATACCGAAGATGAAGCCAAATACGACCAGACTTTTGTTGCCAACTATGCACAAATCAATATTATCCCTGAAATCAAACGTATTCCGGGTGTAGGTTCGGCTGCGATTTTTGGTGGTACAAAAGATTACTCTATGCGTGTCTGGCTGAATCCAACACAAATGTCTACTCATAATGTTACGCCAAATGAAGTGATGGCCGCTATTCAGGACAAAAGTTTAGAGGCTGCTCCGGGTAAATTTGGAGAAAGAAGTAAAGAAGTTTTTGAATACGTTATTAAATACAAAGGAAAACTAACCAAACCCGAAGATTATCAAAACATCGCCATTCGTTCTAATGCAGATGGTTCTGTACTTCGATTGAAAGATGTGGCCAGAGTAGAACTTGGTGCTTATTCTTATAACAGTTTAACACGTCTTAATGGTAAAAAAGGAGTTGTAATTGGTATTATCCAGTTAGCGGGTTCGAACTCCAATGATATTCAGGTTGCGATCAACAAATTGATGGTTAAAGCCTCAAAAGATTTCCCTGCGGGAATAAAACACAATATTTTCTATAGTACAAAAGTTTCTTTAGACCAGTCTATTGAGCAGGTTGAACATACTTTGATTGAAGCTTTTATATTGGTATTTATTGTGGTATTTATTTTCCTTCAGGATTTTAGATCGACATTAATCCCGGCGATTGCTGTTCCCGTAGCAATTTTAGGAACGTTCTTTTTCATGCAGTTATTCGGATTCTCGATTAATCTTCTTACACTTTTCGCTTTAATCTTAGCGATTGGTATTGTGGTCGATGATGCGATTGTGGTCGTCGAGGCCGTGCATGCCAAAATGGAGCATAAACATCTGTCTCCAAAAGCAGCAACTCATGAAGCAATGCACGAAATTACGGGTGCTATTATCTCGATTACGCTGGTAATGGCTGCTGTATTCCTGCCGGTAGGTTTTATGGAAGGTTCAACCGGGGTTTTCTACCGCCAGTTTGCTTTCACAATGGCAATTGCAATTGTAATTTCAGCTGTAAATGCCCTTACTTTAAGCCCTGCCCTAGCCGCTTTATTCTTAAAAGATAATCATGCTGCACATGACGGAGAAACTCCATACGTTAAACAAGGGTTTAAAGAAAAATTCTTTGCTGGATTTAACAATAGTTTCAATGCTTTAACCAACCGTTATCTGGGTGGATTAAAATTCTTAATCCGTAACAAATGGGTGAGTTTAGGTGGTTTGGCTTTAATTACTTTCGCTACGGTTGTAATGGTTAAAACAACTCCTGCAGGATTTATTCCAACAGAAGATCAGGGATTTATTGCTATTGCGGTGAATACGCCTTCAGGAACATCATTGGATGGAACTCAAAAAGTAATGACGCAGGCAGAAAATACGTTAAGAGGTCTGGATGCTTCAAGATTTGTAACTGCAATATCCGGTTTCAACTTATTGACGAATTCTACCAGTCCCTCTTCAGCAGTTGTTTTCGTATTGCTTAAACCAAATGAAGAGCGTGGGGATATCAAAAATATCGACGAAATCATGAATCAGGTTCGTGGCAAATTAGGCGCGATTTCAGGAGGAAGTTTCTTCGTATTCAGTTTCCCAACTGTACCGGGTTTTAGTAATGTTGAAGCTTTAGATTTAGTATTACAGGACAAAACCGGTGGTAAACTGGATAAGTTTAGCGGCATCTCACAAACGTTCATTGGAGAATTAATGAAACGTCCGGAAATTGCCGTAGCCTTTACGAGTTTCAAAGCCGATTATCCACAATTGCAACTGGACATCAACGATGAGAAAGCCGATCAGTTAGGCGTAAAAGTCAAAGATATACTGCAGACGATGCAGGCTTATTTTGGTAGTGCACAGGCCTCCGACTTTAACCGATTTGGTAAATATTACCGAGTGGTGGTTCAGGCCGATATTGCCGACAGAGCAGATCCGTCCGCTATTGACCGTGTGTTTGTCAAAAACAAAAACGGAGAAATGGTTCCGATCAATACTTTGGTAAAACTAACCCGTATTTATGGTTCAGAAACCGCTTCGAGATACAACTTATTCAACTCTATTTCGATTAATGCGATTCCAAAACCGGGATTTAGTTCCGGAGATGCCATCAAAGCGATTGAAGAAGTTGCAGCACAGCAATTACCTGCAGGTTACAGTTATGAGTTTTCAGGACAAACCCGTGAGGAGATTTCTTCCGGAGGGCAATCGGCAACAATTTTCTTATTGTGTCTGATATTCATCTATTTCTTACTTGCTGCACAATATGAAAGTTACATTTTGCCACTGGCCGTAATCTTTTCAATACCTGCAGGTATATTTGGAGTATTCGTAGCGATTGGTTTAACAGGAATCGAAAATAACATTTATGTACAGGTTGCACTGGTAATGCTTATCGGACTGCTCGCCAAGAATGCGATTCTGATCGTCGAGTTCGCGGTACAAAAAAGAAAATCAGGTCAGGCACTGGTCAAAGCTTCCATCGATGCTGCCAAACTGCGTTTACGTCCGATTATCATGACGTCACTGGCTTTCGTTGTTGGATTGATTCCGATGATGAGTGCCAAAGGTCCATCGGCTCAGGGTAACCACTCTATTAGTATTGGTGCCGCCGGAGGAATGATTTCGGGAGTAATTCTGGGCTTGTTTATCATCCCTGTTTTATTCATCGTATTCCAATATTTACAAGAAAAAGTTACCGGAAAACCGGTAGCCGTAATTCATAACGAAGAAAAATAAAAATGGAAAATTATATAACGACAATACTGGTGACCATTATTACGGGCATCGTTTACATATCCTATAAAATTTCAAGAGATCTTGACACGAGAAAAGATACTTGTAAAGAAATTTAATGACAACCTATAAAATGAAAAAGTATATAACCAAAATCGTGATGGTCGCTATTCTGATCATCACATTCATATCCTGTAAAGTTTCTAAGGATATTGAAACTCCAAAAGATGCATTTCCTGAAAATTTCAGGAGTGCATCGGTTTCAAAAGATACGACAAGTATCGGGGATCTGGAGTGGAAAAATTTCTTTACAGAAAGTGACATTATTCAATTGATTGATAGTGCAGTGGCGAGAAATAATGATTTACAAATCGCTACGAAAAACATTGAAATCGCACAATACCGATTTACACAATCAAAATGGGGAAATATTCCTCAGATTAATTTAAATGTAACCGCAAGCACCAGTAATCCGTCTGACAATAGTTTTACGGGCATGAACCTGAATCAGGCTTTAGGTCAAAAACACATTGACGATTATTCTGCCGGAGCATCACTATCCTGGGAAGCTGATATCTGGGGTAAAATCCGTAATCAGAAAAAAGGCGCTTATGCCGGATATCTTCAATCTGCAGAAGTAAAAAAAGCATTGCAGACTACTATCGTAGCCAATGTTTCTAAAGGATATTACAATCTTTTAATGCTGGACGCACAATTGGAAATCGCTAAGAAAAATTTACAGTTAAACGACAGTACCACCAACATCATTAAATTAAAATACGATGCGGGTCAGGTTACTACACTGGCGATTCAACAATCTGAAGCACAGAAATTGGTTGCAGAACAATTGATTCCGCAATTGGAACAAAACATTGCTGTTCAGGAAAATGCTTTAAGTGTTTTAACAGGATCTTTTCCAAATTCAAAAACCAGAACGACCCGTTTAAGTGTCCTTGAAGTTAAAAACAACAATGCAATCGGAATTCCGTCTTCTTTAGTAAGCCGCAGACCGGATGTAAAAAGTGCCGAACTGGCCTTAAAAGTAGCCAATGCAAACGTCGGAATTACAAAAGCCGATTTGTATCCGTCGCTTAAAATTACTGCTCAGGGCGGCGTAAATTCATTCGAAACCAGTAGTTGGTTCAATATTCCTGCTTCCTTATTCGGAACTGTTGCAGGAGGTTTGACACAACCTTTACTGAATAATAAAAAGGTAAGAACACAATACAATATTGCAGTTGCCGAAAGAGAAAAAGCCGTTTTAAGCTTTAGACAGGCTGTTCTGGTAGCCATTAGTGAAGTAGCTGATGCTTTGGTAAAAGTGGAGAAATTAGAGCTTCAGAAATCTTTCCTTGAGCAGCGTGTAAAAACATTACAGCAAGCCATTAAAAATGCCAATTTGTTATTCAAAAACGGAATGGCAGAATATCTTGAAGTTATCACGGCGCAGTCTAATTTATTGCAAAGTGAGTTAGAACTGGCTAATTTGAAAAGAGAACAACTATCTGCCAATACCGAGTTATATCGCGCATTGGGCGGAGGTTGGAGATAATACCCGTTTTTTAATTATTTATTTGAGTGACGCTGCAGGATTTCGATTCTGCAGCGTTTTTTTTTGCTGTTGGAAGGGTACGCGGATGACGCAGATTTTTACGGATTTTTTTATTGTGATTTTTAATCACAATCTTATCATCCTGAGGAACAAAGGATCACACTAGAAACTGTACAATCAAATCAAGTTTGTCATCCTGACCGAAGTCGAAGGAGCGTTGGTTACTCACGTTGCGGGTCTTCGACTTCGCTCAGACTGACAATCGAAGCTTCAGTTAAATACGTTTTTTCAGCACAATCTTGTCATCCTGAGGAACGAAGGATCACACTAGAAACTCTACAATCAAAATCAAGTATGTCATCCTGAGCGAAGTCGAAGGAGCGTTGGTTACTCACTTTGCGGGTCTTCGACTTCGCTCAGACTTACATTGATTTAGAAAAGAATAAAGATATTTTACTCAAATTTATACTTTTAAAATAAATACCAAGTTCCAAATTCCAACTCTGAACGTTTGCATCTTTGAAACTCTGAACCTCAAAAAAAAAATCTGTCTCAAATGACCCTAAAATAGTCAGAAATACGTATTCCTTCAAAAAATAAGATCACTACATTTGTAATACATTAACTAGCAACTATTTAAAAACAAACCAATGAAAAAAGCGAAAATTATTTTCTGGATTACCACTATTATTATTTTTCTATTTGAAGGCGTTATGCCGGCCCTCACTTCCCAGTCCGAATTGGCAAAAGAAGGCATTAAACATTTAGGTTATCCTGAATATTTCGGTAATGCTTTGGTAGTTTTTAAAGTATTGGGCGTTTTGGCACTGGTTATTCCACAAGTTCCGAAAAGAATCAAAGAATGGGCTTACGCAGGCTTTACTTTTGACTTTTTATTCGCTTCTATAAGCCATTTTGCAGTGGACGGATTCGGATTTCAGTCCTTTTTCCCACTAATCATTTTGGTGATCCTGCTGATTTCTTATTTCTATTATCATAAAATTGAGCGACATAAAAATATCGCGTTATAAACTTCAAGATAATGATCGAAATTTTTAAAACAAATGTTCAGGAAACAGAGCAGTCAAAAATGATTGTGATGACGCTTCTTGAACATTTCCCTGACAGTGTCATTAATTTTGACCTTGAAGATTGTGATAAGATTTTGAGAATTCATGCGGTATCAATTTCAAACCAAACAATAATAGCCCTTGTTAACTCCTACGGATATCACTGTGAAGTATTATCATAACAGCCGTAAGTACACTTTAAAATATTCATTTTGCAGCGTTAATTGTTACTAATCGTTAAATATTATAACTATGAAAATACCTGCCGGACATCAGACCATAATGCCTTATTTAATTTTAGAAGGCGCATTACAATTTATAGATTTTACCCAAAATGTTTTTAATGCCGAAACATCCGGTCAGCAATCACTTCGCGACGACGGAACTGTAATGCATGCTGAAATACGTATTGACGGGAGCACCATCATGGTTACAGATGAATCTAAAGACTGGAAAAAACAAACTGCAAACTTATTTGTTTACGTACCCGATGCCGATGCAACTTTCGAAAAAGCAGTTCAGGCCGGTGCTACAGTTCTTATGCCGCCAGATGACCGGGATTATGGCAGAGCCTGTGGTGTAACAGATCCTTTTGGTAATGTCTGGTGGATTACAGCTGTAAAAAAATAATTTCTAAATCAGAAAAAATGAAAACGGAACTTCAAAAGAATGTAATCGAAACATTTAAAGACCTAAACCACAAACTCGCTTCCTTTTCTGAAACAGAACTAAATACCGTTCCGTTTGAAGGAAGCTGGACTGCCGGACAAGTTATACAGCATTTGATTATGGGATGTTCGGGTTTTCCGAAAATGTGCGCCGGCAAAACCGAAAAAAAGTCCGGAAAGCCTGATGAAAAAGTAAAAGACATAGAAGCTCTTTTCTTTAATTACGATATAAAAATGAAATCCCCGGAAGCTATAATTCCATCAAATATAACGTACAACAAAAATTCATTAGCATTATCCCTTTTAAAAATTGAAAAGGAATTATTAAATGTTTCCGAAACCTGTGATTTAACCTTAACCTGCCTCGATTTCGAAATTCCCGGCTTCGGCAAATTCACCATTTACGAATGGGTTAGTTTTGCACTCATCCACATCCGGAGACATCTGAGTCAGTTGCAGACGATTGGTAAAGTTGTGACAGAAAAGTAAAGCAGTCACAGTGACAGTCTCAGTCTCAGGGGTGGTCGAAAAAGCAGTGGCAGTCTCAGTCGCGGTCGCACATTCTCACATTTTCATATTCTCACATTTTTACATTCTCTCATTATCTCATTCTCTCATTATCTCATTATCACATTCTCTCATTCTCTCATTCTCTCATTTTCACAATAAAAAAAACGTCGTAAGTAATACACTTGCGACGCTTTTAATTTATAAGTTAATGAATGATCACTACACTTTTGTTCTTCCGCTTATTAATGAGATAACGAATAACACTAAAAATATGAAGAATAAAACTTTTGCAATACTAGCTGCTCCGGCGGCAATTCCACCAAAACCAAATATTCCGGCTATTATAGCAAGAATAATAAAAATGACTGTCCAACGTAACATAATATTTGATTTTTTTAGTTTATAAAATGACTTATAAGGTCTGATTTGTTATTTCAAATTTCTTTTTAAAAAACAGCTTCTTTTAACTCAATCCATTTTTTTTTTAGCGCAATCAAGTACATAACACAATAATGCTGAAAATTCAGCAGAACTATCAGAATTTCACTTTTTGTCTTACAGAATTCCCACGTAAATGCTTTAGAGTTAATTTTTTAGCGGATTGGATTAATCGTGGCCTTATGTTAGTTCTAATTTTAAACATTATAAAAATAAACACTCAAAAAGATGAAATTGGCTACAAAAAATAGCAGTCCTTTTAGAAAAAGATGACAAACCAACAATTGAATCTGTGTCCTTACTAAATATTAAACGAATTAAAAAATAATCGCCATGAAAGCACTATCAAGTAAATTAAAAATAGTTTTTCTATCTACTTTCCCACCAACGCAATGTGGAATAGCTACTTATACGCAGGATACAATCAAAGGAATTACCGATGTTTATGGTAAATCTGTCACTTGTGAAATTTGTGAACTGGTCGATAAACCAAAAGCAAAACCAACACAGGCCTTTACCTTAAATACAAAAAACAGAGAAGATTATACACGCGTTGCGGAAGAAATGAATGCGGATGAAAGTATTAAACTCGTTCATATTCAACATGAATTTGGTTTGTTTTCAGGAAACTACGGCGATTATTTATTAGATTTCTTAAATGTGATCAAAAAACCCGTAACGTTTACCTTTCATACTGTACTTCCCGGTCCTAATAACGAATTAAGAACATTTGTAAAATTATTGCTGAATTACAGTAATTCTGTATTTGTAATGACAAACAGATCCGAAGAAATATTGATTAATGATTATGATATTCCAAAAGAATTTATCACCACTATTTCTCACGGAACACACGTTGTTGTTTACGAGGCACCGGAAACAGCGAAAGCAAAATTAGGATTTGAAGACCGAACTGTTTTATCTACTTTTGGACTTTTAGGAGAAGGAAAAAATATAGAAACCGGTTTGAGAGCTTTAGGTAAAATTGTAGAAAACACACCAAATGCACTTTATTTAATTATTGGAAGAACACATCCAAACTTAATTATTGACGGCGTTGATACGTACCGTGAAAAACTTGAAGGTATTGTCAATGAATTGGACTTACATGATAATGTTCGTTTTATCAACCAATATCTTGAAACAGATCAGCTTTTAGAATATTTACAGGCAACAGATATTTATATGTTTACCTCAAAAGATCCGAATCAGGCTGTAAGCGGCACTTTTTCTTACGCCATGAGTTGTGCCTGCCCGATTGTAGCATCCAAAATTCCGCATACAAAAGAAGTGCTAACAGAAGATTCAGGAATTTTAGTTGATATTGGAGATGAAAATCAGTTTGCCGAAGCTGCCATTAAACTACTTAATGATGAAAATCTAAGAGAAGAAATGGGGAAAAACGCTTTCAGAAAAACAAGAGCTTCTTCCTGGGAAAATGTTGGGATTACGCATATGAATACTTACAAAAAGCTGATGGATAAAACGTATGAAATCAAATATAGCTATCCTTCCATTCAGTTGGCCCACGTTAAAAAAATGACTACTGAACTTGGTATCATTCAGTTTAGCAAAATTTCTATTCCCGATATTTCTTCCGGTTATACGCTGGATGACAATGCGAGAGCCCTGGTTGCGATTTGTATGCATTATAAACTAACACAAGACAAAGATGATTTGCCTTATATTTTGATTTATTTAGATTTCATTGAACGTTGCCAGAAACCAAAAGGTAATTTCATGAATTATGTAGATCAGCACAATCGGGAACATATTGAGCAAAATGAAGAAGTTAATTTAGAAGATTCTAATGCACGTGGCATCTGGGCTTTAGGAACTGTTGTTTCTCTTGGCAGCCTGTTGCCGGAATCTATCACTAAAAAAGCGGCAAAATGTTTATTGAACTCTTTAAAATGGGCAGAAAGTATTCAGTCGCCACGCTCCATTGGTTTTGCAACAAAAGGTTTGTATTTGTATCACAATACTGTTCCTAATTTATATGTAGCTGCAATTATCAATAAACTGAATGCCAAATTATTGTCTAATTATGAGATTTCTTCAACGAAAGACTGGAAATGGTTCGAAAATTATATGACTTACGGAAACGGAATTTTACCGGAGTCTATGTTGTACGCTTATTTGGTAACCAATAAACCTATCTATAAAAAAGTAGCTTTAGAATCGTTGGATTTCTTAATTTCGAAAACTTATAAAGGCGATAATTTCAAAGTAATTTCAAACAACGGCTGGTACCACAAAGATTCAGAGCCTCAGGAATATGGCGAACAGCCAATTGATGTTTCGTACATGATTCAAACACTGAACTCTTTTTACAGCGCCTTTAAAAATCCAGAATACAAACAAAAGATGAAAATTGCCTTTAACTGGTTTTTAGGGAAAAATCACCTCAATCAAATTATGTATAATCCGATTAGCGGAGGAGGATATGACGGTCTGGAAAAAGAAAATGTAAACCTGAATCAGGGATCAGAATCTACGGTTTGTTATCTAACGGCAAGATTAATTATGGAAAATCTAAAGTTATCAGAAAGCAAGGTGATTCCGCTAATGAAAGCTAAAACCGGAGTTGCTATTAATCAATAATTTAACCACTTACTATATATTTCAAAAAATTAAATTTTCTACTACTACTTTAAAAATCCCTTTATCGCAAAGGGATTTTTTGTTTTTCAGAATTTTTGAAGCAACGTTAGCTTGCTAAAATTATTGTACTGTTATGTAAATTATATAAACATCATAAAAAGTTGTGTAAGAATTTTTGTTAACTAATAGGGTAATTTTATTCAGAAATAACAAAGGAAAATTCAGATATGTTAAAATATTGATTTTCAAAAATTTAAACTAACTAAAACAGTAGTATTTTGATTCTCACTTTAAAAAATACATTCGAAGAGATTGGTAATGCAACCTTGTTTGCAAAGCAGTTTTTTAAGGAAGTTTTTGTACCTCCTTATGAGGCAAAACAATTCGTGAAGCAATGCTATATTATAGGATATAAATCATTGCCGCTTGTCGCTATAACGGGTTTTATTATGGGATTGGTTCTTACACTGCAATCAAGACCAACTTTGGTAAAATTCGGAGCCGAATCCTGGTTACCGGGAATGGTGGCACTTTCTTTAATTCGTGAAATTGCTCCCGTAATTACCGCTTTGATTTGTGCCGGAAAAATATCGTCAGGAATTGGTGCTGAATTAGGTTCTATGAAAGTAACAGAGCAAATTGATGCTATGGAAGTTTCGGCTATTAATCCGTACAATTATCTGGTAGTAACGCGCATCTTAGCCTGTACCTTAATGGTTCCGATATTGGTGTTTTTTGCTGATGCAGTCGGAATTGTCGGCGGATATATTGGTATTAATATTCACGGGGATGTCAATTTTTATCGTTATCTGACACAAATTCTCCAATCATTAGAGTTTCTGGATTTATTTCCGGCCACAATAAAGACTTTTTTCTTTGGCTTTTTTATCGGAATGATTGGATGTTACAAAGGATTTAATGCTTCTAATGGAACTGAAAGTGTTGGAAAAGCGGCAAACTCTGCTGTTGTAACCGCCTCTTTAGCCATTTTTATAATTGATATGGTAGCCGTTCAAATAACCGACTTATTTTTTTAAAGATGATTAAAGAAGAAAAAAATATACAGAAAGAACCGAAAGCAAAAAGTAAAACTCCCATAATCGAGATTAAAAATCTGCACAAAACATTTGGCAAAAATAATACGATTTTAAAAGGAGTCAATCTTACTGTAAATCAAGGGGAAGACCTGGTGATTCTAGGCCGTTCCGGTTCGGGAAAATCAGTAACCATAAAATGCATCGTAGGCTTAATTGAACCTGACAAAGGCGAAATAAAAGTATTCGATGAAAATGTGCTGAACCTTAGTAAAAAAGACCTGAATGAAATCAGGGTAAGAATTGGTTTTTTATTTCAAAGTGGTGCTTTGTACGATTCGATGTCAGTTCGCGAAAATTTGGCTTTTACACTGAGAAAACACAAAAGGGATTTAACACCGGAAGAAGTAGAAGCCGAAGTGCTGGAAGCACTGGATAATGTAGGGTTAAGTGACGCGATAGATAAGATGCCTTCCGAATTATCTGGCGGAATGCAAAAAAGAATTGGTCTGGCCAGAACTTTAATTCTTAAACCTGAAATTATTTTATACGACGAGCCAACAACCGGTTTAGATACGATCACATCGAGAGAAATCAGTGAGTTGATCTTAGAAATAAAACACAAACGCAAAACAACATCAATCATTATTACACACGATATGGCCTGTGCCAAACTTACTGCAGACCGTATTATGGTTTTAAAAGACGGTGTAATACATGCTGAAGGAACTTACGAAGAACTAGAAAAAAGTGAAGACGAGTGGGTACGCTCTTTTTTTGAATAAACTTAAAAATAAAATTAGAAATCATGGATAAGCAATCTGGATATACTTGGAAATTAGGAATGTTTGTAACAGTTGGATTGTTGCTTTTTATAATGGCAATTTACTTCATCGGAAAACAAAAAAATCTATTTGGATCGACCTTTCATATCACCTCACAATTTAAAACGGTCAGCGGTTTAGAAGTGGGAAATAATGTCCGTTTTTCAGGAATTAATATCGGAACAGTCGAAGAAATCAGGCTGATAAACGATTCCTCTGTTGTGGTTTCGATGGTTATAAAAGATGATGTTCGCGAATTCATTAAAACGGATGCCCGTGCCAGTATTGGTTCTGATGGTTTAATGGGCGATAAAGTCCTGACTATTTCTCCGGGAGTGAAATCTACTAAAGTAATTGAAAATAACGGTGCAATTGCTTCTCTTAACGGAATTGAGATGCAGGATTTAATGAAAAGCGTTAAGAAAAGTGTTGACAATGCTGCCGTCATAACCGATGAACTGGCGATTTTCAGCCACAGTATGAATAACGGAAACGGAGCCCTGGCCCGATTGGTCCGAGATGATAAAATGGCCAGCAGCGTTTCTAATACACTCTCTAATCTGGAAAGCGGAACCAAAGGTTTTAGTCAAAATATGGAAGCTGCTAAAAGTAATTTCCTGCTGAGAGGATATTATAAGAAAAAAGAAAAGCAAAAAGAGAAAAAACAGGAAGAAATAAAAGAGAAAAAAGAAGAACAACAGGAAAAAGCTGAAAAAGAAAAAGAGAAAAAGGAGAAAGAGCAAAAAGAAAAAGAAGAAAAACAAAAAGAGGAAGACGCTAAAAAAGCCGAGGCCGAAAAAGAGAAAAAATAAATGGTTGTGAAATGTTATCTGTAAAATGTGAAATGTATCAAAACGCTGCTTTTTTCTTTATTCAAAATTAAAATCTTCGCCTTTATGTGTTGAGTAATACTTCAATTCAGAATATGAATTTTTAAATCTATTGTACATGCCATTTTCATTCCAACATACCGCTCTTAAATTTTTAAAAATAACAGGAATAATAACAGCAGCAATCCTGCTGTTATTATTCCTGATTCCGCTTTTATTTCCCGGAAAAGTCGCTTCTGAAGTAAAGAAAATTGCCAATGAACGCCTGGATACTAAACTTGATTTTACGAAATCAAGACTTTCTTTTTTTACACATTTCCCTTCTTTAACCGTTTCCTTAGATGATTTATCGATGACAGGTTCTGCTCCTTTTGGCAATGATACTTTGATAAAAGCCGAGCAGGTTGCTTTTGGAATCAACCTCAAAAGACTGATTTTCGACAATGAAGTTAAAATCAACAAATTATATATTTCCAAAGCCTTAATAAATGTAATGGTCAACCAAAAAGGACAGGCCAATTATAACATTTATATCGCTCCCGAAGATAAAAAAAATCAAAAGGAAGATGCCGAAGAAGGAACTGCGCTCAGACTGGAACGAATTGACCTTGAAGACTGTCACGTAAAATACAACGATCGCTCTGCTAAAATTCTGATAGATGCCAAAGGCTTCAATTATGTTGGAAAAGGAAATTTAAGTGAAGATATTTTTGATTTAAATACAGATGCAAAAATTGACAGCGTTGATTTCTATTACAACAGAACCGCTTACCTCAGAAAGAAAGAAGTCCGTGCCGATTTAATTACCCGAATCAATACACATGCGCTTTCATTTATTCTTCAGAAAAACGAATTAAAAATCAATAAACTGCCTCTGAAATTTACCGGTTTATTAACCATTTTAAGAGATGGGTATAAAATCAATATCAAAGCGGCATCAGAGAAAACAACCTTAAAAGATCTATTTTCCGTAATGCCTCCGGAATATTTAACCTGGATGAACGAAACCGAAATCTCCGGGAACAGTGATTTGCTTTTTACGTTTAAAGGAGATTATAATGTCGCCAAAAAACTAAAACCGGATCTTGCTTTTAACCTTAAAATTGAAAAAGGCGCCATCAATTATCAAAACGCCCCTGCTCCACTGACAGATTTTCAAATGAACCTCAATGCCATTATGCCTTCGCTTGATATTGAAAAACTGCTCATTAATTTAAATACCCTTAAATTTAAAGTTGGTGAAAAAGATTATTTCACAGCGTACCTGCACAGCAAAGGTTTTACTGAAATGGATGTCAATGCCAGTGTAAAAGGGGCGCTGGATCTCGCAACAGTTGATGCTGCTTTGGGTTTGACTTCACTTGAATTAAAAGGAATCTTAAAAACGAATCTTCAGGCAAGAGGAACTTTCAGTACCACGAAAAAATTATTTCCTAAAACGATTGGTGGAATCTCACTGCGAAACGGCTGGCTCAAAACAGAATCTTATCCAAATCCAATTACCGATATTACTTTGGTAGCCAATGTACTCAACAAAGCCGGAACATTTAAGGATTTGATTGTTTCTGTGGCACCTGCCTCTTTTGCTTTTGAAGGAAATCCTGTGTATATAAATGCGACACTTTCCGACTTTAGTGATTTGGCTTATAATGCAAAAGTCAAGGGAGAATTGAATGTAGGACGTATTTACAAAGTCTTTTCCCGAAAAGGTGTTGATATAACCGGTTATGCAAAAGCCGACCTTTCCCTGAAAGGAAAACAAAGTTATGCAACCAACGGACAATATGACAAATTAGACAATAAAGGAACCATCATCCTTAAAAACATAAAAGCGACATCTGAACTTTTTCCAAAAGCCTTTTTTATCAAACAGGGCAATTTTCGTTTTCAAAATGAGAAGATGTGGTTTGAAAAATTTGATGCTTCTTATGGAAAATCAGATTTTGCCATTAACGGATATCTCCTCAATACCATTAATTACTTCCTGGAATCAAACGGAACGCTGAGCGGGGATTTTAATATGAAATCAAAACTGATCAATGTTGATGAGTTTATGGCACTTGAAAAAGGAGAAAACAAGGACCGGAATATTGAAGTGGATTATGCCAAAGAAGACCATCCGAAAATGAGCGGCGTGGTCATTATTCCTAAAAATTTAAATGTCGGACTGAAAACAAACGTGGATAAAATAGAATACAATGGTTTGGTTTTCAACAAACTTGCGGGAAAAGTGGGGATCACAAAAGGTAATTTTTACTTAGAAAAAACCACTTTCAACATTATTGACTGTCTTTTGGGTGTTGATGCCAACTACAAAGATGAATCACCGACCTCTGCCCATTTTGACGCTCATTTTACAGCCAAAGATTTCAGTGTACAAAGGGCTTACAAAGAAATTCCAATGTTTCATAATATGGTTAGTGCTGCCGAAAAAGCGCAGGGAATCATTTCTGTAGATTATACCATTAAAGGTGATCTGAACGGAAATATGGGGCCAATCTATGAATCTATGGAAGGTGGCGGAATATTAAATTTACGGGATGTACAGGTAAAAGGCATGAAATTATTTGACGGAATAAGTTCTCAGACAGGACAGAAAGGTTTAAATAATCCGGATATGAAAGGCATCGAAATTGTCTCCACTATTGATAACAACCTGATTCATATTGAGCCCTTTACTTTTACGGTAGCAGGTTTTAAACCCACTATAAAAGGAACGACCAGTTTTGACGGCTTATTGGATTTACGAATGCGTTTAGGTCTTCCGCTGTTTGGTCTTATCGGGTTCCCAATTGTGATTACAGGCACACATGATGATCCGAAAATTAAGATTTTCAGTAAGACAGGACAAAAGATAAACGACGCTGTCTATGACGAAAAAAACAATAAAGTGATTAAGGAAGAAAAAGTCAGCAAACGTAAACGTTAAATTGAAATGAAAAAGAAAAAACAGAATACTACCGGTGCATTCGAAAAATTCGCTACACAAGTTTCTAAGGCAGCAGGAAGTACAACTGCTTTTATAAGTGCTTTTTTAATTGTTGTCGTCTGGGCTGCTTCAGGCCCCATTTTCAAGTACTCTGAAACCTGGCAGCTGGTAATCAATACCGGAACGACAATTATTACTTTTCTAATGGTCTTTTTAATTCAGAAAGCACAGAATAAAGATTCGCTGGCTATTCAATTGAAATTAAATGAATTAGTTGCTTCAAATGAATATTCAAGCAATACTCTGGTTGATATTGAAAGTATGACTGAAGAAGAGATGATTATCGTACAAAAATATTACCACAGACTTAGTGAGCTTGCCAAAAAAGACGAAAGTGTAAGAACATCGCATTCTATTGCTGAAGCAGATGAGCAACATGAACGGAAAGATAAAAACAGGACAAAAACACGTACCAAAAACATCACAAAAAAATGAAGCTACGTTCAACAGAAACCTTCTGGCCATTAAAGTATGCCATGGAAGTAAGTTATCCGTCAATAGATTCAGATTTAGAGACAGAGATCCTAATTATCGGCGCAGGAATTACCGGAGCACTGACCGCCTATAAACTCATAAACGAAGGAAAAAAAGTAATTATGGTGGATCGCCGTGATATTTGCAACGGGAGTACCGCCGCAAGTACCGCATTACTTCAGTATGAAATAGACATATCTTTACATGAATTAATAAAAATCAGAGGATTACAATGTGCTGTTGACAGTTACAGAAATGGAAAAAAAGCCATTTTTGACCTGCGGAATATAATCGATACCATAAAAAGCGACTGTCAGTTTGAATTCAAAAAAAGCATTTATTTCTGTTCCTTAAAAAAAGATCTTCCTTTCCTGAAGGCCGAATTTAAATCCAGAAAAGAAAATGGTTTCGATGTAAGCTGGCTGGAAAAGTGGGATCTTGAAAAATTAGGACTCAATGCCCTTGCTGCCATAGAATCTAAAACAGCAGCTGTTATGGATCCGTATCAACTGGCTCAGGATCTAATACAGTATTGTGAGAAAAAAGGAATGCAAATTCTGGACCGCACCAATATTACATCTACTCAGGACCATAAAGGAAAAATTATTGCATACACAGATACCAAATTTAAAGTGACCACCGATCATGTCATACACTGCAGCGGTTATGAAAGTACCGAAACACTCACAGAGAAAGTTGTTGACCTGAAAAGCACGTTTGTAATTACTTCCGAGAGTCTTCCGGATTTACCTAAAGCTTTTAAAAATGCGGTCTTTTGGGACACCTCTTCTCCGTATTTATATTTCCGCGGAACGCAGGACAACCGAATCATTGCGGGAGGCGGTGACGAAGAATTTAAGGATCCTAAAAAGCGTGATAAACTATTGCCAAAAAAAGAACAATTTCTATTGAAAAAATTCCAAAGAAAATTCCCAAATATCGACTTCAAAATTGATTATTCCTGGGCAGGTACCTTTGGTGAAACCAAGGATGGCTTGCCCTATTTAGGAAAACCGGATCCAAATAAAAACGAACATTACGTTTTAGGCTTCGGAGGAAACGGAATCACCTTCAGTGTCATTGGAATGAATTCGATTTTATGTTCGATCGAAAGTAAAAAACATGTTGATTTAGAGTATTACAGATTTCATCGCTGAGGTCTTTTTTAAGGTTCTAAGGTTCTGAGTTCCTAAGAAGCTAAGTTTTTTCTCTTAGAAACTTAGCAACTCAGAACATTAGCAACTTTATGCAATATCCAACTCCATCTGAATATTACAACGTTTATAAGGTGTCGCGAGACCCGAAACTTTCCGGAATCCTAATTTATGATACAGGTTGATAGCGGGCTTAAGGATCGTATTACTCTCCAGGTATATTTTCTTTGCTCCTTGTTCTTTTGCACTGTTTACAATAGCCTGACCCAATAGCCAGCCTATGTTTTTCCCTTGTGCTTTTGGTGAAACAGCCATTTTTGCCATTTCAAAATCATAGTTTTCATCCTTCATTTTGATTAACGCACAGACACCAACCGGTTCATCATGGTATAAAGCCACAAAGATTTTACCGCCTTTGTCCAGAATATATTCCTGCGGATTGTCTAATGCTTTATAATCCGCTTCCTCCATTTCAAAATAAGTCGAGATCCATTCTACGTTCAGGGCTTTAAAAGCATCAAGATATTTAGGTTCAAAGGCTACAATCTGAACGTCCTGGCTTTCGCGTATTTTTTTGTTTTCAATCACTCTTTTCAGCAGTGATTTTTGCTCCAGCAAAAACTCCCATTCTTCCAGTGCAGCCCAAAGGTTATGGTTTGATTCTGTTATTAAAGACTCAACAGCAGCCTCAACATCGATCCATTGTAGTTTTAATTCTTTCGAAACCACTATGCCCTGACTGGTCAAAGCAACACTATTTCTGCGTTTATCGATTGTTTTCAGATTTTCCTGAACGAGCCCCGCCGTCGTCATTTCCTGAATAATTTTACTCACTGAAGGTTGCGAATGTCCAATTTCATTGGCAATTTCAGTGATGGTAATTTCTCTTTCTTCGGTCAGCATATAAAAAACCGGAAACCATTTGGGTATAAAACTGATTCCGTACAACTCGTATATTTTAGCTGCATCATCTGTAATCGCAGCGGTCATCAATCGAAGACGGCTTCCTAAAGCTACCTTGCCTACTTTATCGAAAAAATTCACACTATAGTTAATTACATAATTAGTTATGCAAATATATATATTTTTTTATTAGGCACAAAGTATCAAGTTGCAAAGGAGCAAAGTTTTTTAAATGTTGGTATTTCCTAAAAAAAAGGAATGGGCTATTTCTGATAACAGTGGCATATTTTTTATGGCACATTTACCAAAAAAAGAACAAATAACTCCTAAATACCTCTGAAACTTTGCTTCTCTGAACCTTTGAACCTATTTTTAAGCTGTAATAGCCAACGGATTCAAATTGAATTTATATTCTTTTGGACTGCAATTGAATTTTTGTTTGAAGATTTTGGAGAAGTAGCTTCTGCTTGTAAAACCAATACAGTATACAATTTCCGAGATGTTTAAATCGGATGTTCTGATTAGGATTTCAGCTTTTAAAACTCTCCTATGTGTTATATAATCGTTAACAGTACGATTGTGAATCATCTTAAAACCTTCCTGTAGTTTATTTGGAGACAGACCGGATTTTTTACTTAATGATTTAATGGTGAAAGCCTCTTCAGGATTTGCTTTTATAGCCTCTGAAAGTTCCCTGATTTCTTCCATTTCTTTTAAGGTAAGACAATTGGTATCTTTTGAGGTAGCCGCTAAATCGTCTGTATGCTGCTGAATTTCCATAGCCAGGATAATTCTTAAAATACCTTCTTTCAGTAAATTACGAACAATACCCGTTTGGGTAACAGCATTTAATTGTTCTATTTTCTCACCGATTCTTAAATTATAAGAACCCAGATAAAAGAAATCTTCGCGTGCGCTGTTTTCAAAAAATGTTTCTTTTACTTTTGCATTCAGCGAATTGGTCTGATTTTGTTCGGAAAGGTGAGTTCCAACAATAATCAATGTAAATTTGGTTTTGATGTCTTTTTCAAAAAACAAAACGTTTTCATTTTCTTTTTTGGAAGAAAGTATCGCAGTCTGAAAGGTTTTTAGCTTTCTTTCCTCGCCTAAAATTCCGAAACTATGAGACAAATTTCCTTTAGAGCAATAGGCAAAATAGACTGGAGATGATTTTGGATTTGCAATATTCATCTGTACGTCAGCAGAAAAAGTCATATCAAACTGAACATAGGAAATAGCATCATTAAAAGAGGATCCAATAATCGACCCCTTAGCAAAACTATTATTAAACTCTAAAGTATATTCGTCTAAATCAAAAGTTGCTTTACCTCCAATATTTAAAGCTAAAGCTTCAAAAATATCTTTAATTTTCTCTGTATTTATAGTAACTACTTTCATTTTACCTGTATTTAAATTCGATAATCCGCTACTTGTAGATGTAATAAAGAACGTCTCTGTTGTAGAAAAATTCCTTAAAAATATCTAGTTCAAAGTTGCAATAATCAACAGCGAAAAGTGTTATATAATTTTTGTAAATTGTTTTATAATTAACTCTAAATGATTTGCGTTCTACAGCACCTTTTATCTTAATAAAAAAGCATGAAAAGTTTCTCTTTCTCTCCAATAAGCGCCAAAGACGCTAACCTGTTGATTTTGGGCACAATGCCCGGGACAAAATCTTTGGAATTGAATCAATACTATGGCCACGCCCAGAATAATTTCTGGAAGTTTATTTTTACCATCTTACAAGAAGATAGTACGTCTGATTATGATACTAAAAAAACAATCCTGATGAAGCATAAAATTGCTGTATGGGATGTTTTACAATTTTGCGACAGAGTCGGAAGTTTAGACAGTGCCATAAAAAATGAAATTGCAAATGACTTTGACACATTTTTAGCAGCGCATCCCAACATTACAACTATTTTGTTTAACGGACAAAAAGCAGCGGCATTTTTTAAAAAATACGTTTCTATCGACAAAACATTCCAACTCATAACTTTACCGTCATCAAGTCCTGCAAATGCCAGTAAGTCATTTGAATCAAAATTAGAGGAATGGAAAGTTATAACTTCACTTTTAAAAAAAGATGATTGATATTTGAATTGTATAAGATTATGATTTTAAAATGTAACAGCTTCTTTAGGTAATCCAATAATTTTACCAAAAGGTTTTAAGGTATTGAAATAATTTAAACTCTTTGTATTTATAAAAACTCACTCTTATAAATTACATTCAAAGATTTAAATTATAAAATATTGGTTGTTAGTTTATTTTGAAAAAAAAGCTATTCTTTTATTAGAATAGCTTTTATACTTTTACCCTATATCTCATAAACCAAATTATTATGAAAATTCAAACGTACCAAAATCATATTCGGTTTTATCCTCCCCACCATTTTGTATACTATCCGATGCTGACTGCATTTTTGATTAGCAGTATTTATTTTGCTTGTACCGAAGATGAAAAGTTAATCTGGGCCTTTATCAGTGTTGGTTTTATCTTTTTGTTTTGCCTTGCTTTTATGTTGCGCCAGCATTATGCCTTAACGCTGCAAAACAGAATTGTCAGATTAGAGCTTCGGTACCGGTATTTTACACTTTCAGGAAAAAGATTCGAAGAATTTGAATACAAATTAACCGACGATCAGCTATTTGCGCTGCGATTTGCACCGGACGATGAGTTGTTACCACTTGTAGAAGACACCCTTAAAAACAGCCTGACCGGAGCCGCCATCAAAAAAGCAATTGTTCATTGGAAAGCGGATTATAACAGGGTTTAGATGGAAGAAAATAGATGGAAGAAAATAGATGAAAGATGAAAGAGAATAGATAATAGAAATTTTGGCTAAAGCCCTTTCTAGCATCATCCTTTTACCTCTAACTAAAGCTGCATGCAATTAAAAACCGTGGTCTTCCTACATCCTTTATTTTACACTTTTAAACGCTTATATCTTTCATCTTTGAACCTTTGTAACTCTGAACCTTTGTACCTCAGAACCTTTGTACCTCAGAATCTCAGAACCTCAAAAAACAAACCCGACCTCTTCTCAGAAATCGGGTTTGTTGCTCAACTTAACTCAAATAAACTCAACCAACTTATTTTTCTATTGGAGTAAACTTTATGGCTGTTCCTCCGCCAGCTGCCAGTTTTATATCTAAAACTGTTTTGTTATTTACTTTTTGTTTCGAAATAGTAACGGGATATGGATTTGTTTTATAATTGGCTCCCACTCCATCAGCGTATATTTCTGCTTCGTACTCTTTATTTTGATCTAAAAATGACAGTGTCACTTTCAGTTCACGAGCATTACTGTTGGTAATAGAACCCAGATACCAGTTTTTTTCATTCCAGTCTTTACGGACAATTGTAGTATATTCTCCAATTTTTGAATCTAAAACCTTCGTATCAGACCATGTACACGGAACGTCTTTAATAAATTGAAATTCCGGCTTTCCTACGTAATTTTCAGGTAAGTCTGAAGCCATTTGCAGCGGACTGAAAATAATTACATACAAGGCAAGCTGATTGGCTAAGGTAGTCTGTACCCTGGCTCCTGAAGGCGTTTTATAATCAAAATTGAAATTACCCGGAGTATAATCAAAAGGACCTGATAACATTCTGGTAAAAGGCAAAGTCGTCAGATGCTCGGGAGTATTTCCGCCATCTGCGGACCACGCGTTGTATTCCTGTCCTCTTCCGCCCTCCTGCGACATAAAGTTTGGATACGTACGTTGTATTCCCGTTCCTTTCATCGGTTCGTGATTATCGATCATGATATGATATTTCGCAGCTGTTTCGATTACTTTTCTGTAATGACGTGCTCCGTATTGGCTGTCGTGCCATTCTTTTTTATCTAAATATTTGTTTACATAACCGGTCTTTACGGAATTTACTCCCATTTTCTGATACAGTTTAAAAGCATCTTCCAGCTGGTTTTCGTAATTTTTAGTGGCTCCAGCCGTTTCATGATGTCCGATTAAGCGAACATTTTTCATGGCTGCATATTTGGTAATTTCTTCCAGATTAAAATCAGGATATGCTTTTACAAAACTGAAAGCTGATCCGTCGGCAGTCCAGTCGCCGTCCCAGCCTTCGTTCCAGCCTTCCACCAAAACGCCGTCAAAATTGTTTTTAGCAGCAAAATCAATGTATTCTTTGGTATTCTTAGTTGTAGCACCGTGTTTTGGGCCTTGCCCCCAGGTGAATTTTTCTAAATGCATGCCCCACCAGATTCCAATATACTTAGAAGGGGTGATCCAGGATAAATCTTCAATTTTGGAAGGCTCATTTAAATTCAGCATAATGGTTGAAGTAGCGACATCTCCGGGTGTTTTACCAACCACAATTGTTCTCCAGGGTGTTTTAAAAGGTGTTTCCGCATAGACTTTTACACCATCCGCCCAGGCAACGAGATCACTTTTATATTGCTTATCCGATGTTTTCAATAAGGTCATTGAGGCAAAATCGGTCAGGTTCGCTTCGTGAATGGCAACATACAATTTGTCTTTCGTTTCAAAAGTGGCGGGTGTATTGATTGTATCCGTTTTGCTCATCAGCGTTTTGCGATAGGTGCTTTCGTAATAGCTGTTTTCGCGGTGTACGGGAATCCACCAGACTTCATTATTCTCTTTGAAAGTAAACTGGGTGATTTCATTGGAGATTTTTACTTTCCCTAAATGGGGCTGCTTCGGAAATTCATATCTGAACCCCAAACCATCATCAAAAACCCTGAAAATAATATCTACCAAACGCTCTTCGCCTTTTGATTCCTTCAAATGAACAATCATTTCGGTATGATGATCCCTCACTTTTTTGAATTCTCCCCAGGGCTGTTCCCAGGTTTCATCAGCCGTTTTTTCTTCGGTTGAAACCACCTCAAAATCCGATGTCATTTTTTGGATTCCCTGAAATTCAAACCCTAATAAAGAAGGTTCAATAACTGATTTTCCATTAGACGAAAAGCTGTACTGAGGCTGTCCTGAAGCTGTTAATTCAAAAACCAGTGTAGCGTTTTTATCAGGCGAGCTTATGGTATATGTCTTTTTAGTACTGCAGGCAAAAATCAGCATGGATGCTAAAGTAATCAGGCAATAGCTATATCTTATGTTTTTCATTATCTAATTGTATTAATGACAACTCTTATTTAATTTCATTAAGTAACTGTTTTGCTTTAGCAGACTGCATGGAAACAAAATAATTAAAGGCCTGGTCTAATTTTTTCTGGGCATCGGCATTCCCTTTCTTTTGTATGCGTAAATTGTATAATTGGCTAATATCAGGGAATACATTTTCGGCACTTTTAACTCCGGCAAAGGCTTTTACTTTTTCGATATAGGTGTATCCAAATTCCACTGTGGGTTCGAACATGGTACCTTCTCCAAAGTCGTTCCAGGTAATTAATTGCAGATAATTCAGATTGGCATTTTTGGCCATGGCAAGTGTTTCGTCAAGTGTTGCTCCATTATTGTGTTCAATGGTCCATCCAATGGCTGCTCCGCCTCCGCCCTGAGCATAAAAATCTTTAAATCCGGGATAGGCACTTCCTATCGCCACTGAAAGTTTTGGTTTTGTATTCGTGTAAAAATTAGTCAAATAGGTACTGTTCTTATACACCCAGGCATATTCGCCTGAAGCATTTTCCCCGGCTTCAACCGATTGGTCCCAAAGGGTGATGAAAGTCGGTTTTGCGGTCAGGGTATTAAAAACATTGGTCCATTCTGCCGGTGTTTGCAAAACGATTGGTCCGAAATTCAGCAGCAAAGGTTTTCCATTGATTTTGATATAATTTTTATCGTCGAAATAATTTTTCTCCATGTACGCTAAATCGGTTTTTGCGGCGCTGGTAACAGAAATGGCTTTTCCGGCATCGACAGCACTTTTTGTTACCCGGTCTTCATAAACAATAGCATATTCCAATCCAACTTTGTCCAGCATAGCAATAAGCTGTTCTGTATTTTCTTTTACCATTCTGTAATCGAAAACATCATAAGTACCGTACCAATCAATCAAAACACCATCAATTCCTGAATATTTCATCAGTAATAAATGGTTTTCAATCACATTTTTATCGCCTGAATGATAAGGACCGATAAGCGGGTAATAATACGATGCAATTTCCCTGCGGTTATTTGCATCTATAGTATTTGGATTTTTGTTGGCCATTGTCCAGTGATACCCCCATTTTTTATCGGCACTACTTTCATTGGTTTCAAACCACGGCATGTAGTGCAGATAAATTTTGGTGCTGTTCGTTTTTTCAATCGCCACTGGCGCCACTGTTTCCGGCGTTACAGGTGTATCTGAATTTTTATCGTCGTTGCTGCAACCAAGCGCCACTAAAAAATTCACAATTACACAAAATAATAATGTGATGTATTTTTTCATTTTAATTAATGTTTGTTTTTTTTATACCTCTTCTTTCACTCTGCTTAAAAATGTCTGCCAAAATTTAGTCTATATCTTTTTTGCCACTGATTAAGAGATTAAAAAAGATTTTATGTACTGTTTTCTTAACTTTAGAATCTGTGAGAATCTTTTTAATCTGTGGCTAAAAATATTTTTTTTGGAAAGTGAGTATTTAAAAATATGTCAGCCTTCCACGACTAACCAACAGGGAAGACTGACATTCAGAAATCTAATTTACAGGATACCCGGGATTCTGATTCAGGTTTTTATTTGTCGTTAAAACACTGCTCGGAATAGGAAAAATTGCTCTGGTTTTATCTGTTGCTCCTTTTTCCCACCATGGTAAAAAGAAAGTTCCAAAACGAATGTTATCTGTTCTTCTTCTTCCTTCGAAAGTAAATTCCTTAAGCAATTCCTGATCGATAAAATTAAGATCAATAGTTGCCGGCATTTCTTCTCCGGCACGTGCTGTAATTTGTTGTAAAAACGGTCTCGCTAACTCAGGCGAACCCAATCGGACATAACATTCTGCCTGCATCATTAAAATTTCAGCGTAGCGAATCAGTACAAAATCGTGATCACGTTCCCAGTTTTCACCGGCTTTCATTTCATATTTACCTAAACGGACTCCTTCATTTTCTTTGGCATCGCCTAAGCTGGTCAGGTTTTCTGTATAAGTAAGCGGTTCTCCGTTATCCATAATAATTACAGACCCTGTTGCCAGATTGATCTGATCACCGGCGAGCATACATTTTTTTCTTTTGTCTGTATCGGCAAAGGCAGAATAAACGCCCGGTTGCGCACACATTCCGTTGGCACTCCACGGATAATTTCCTGTTGGGGAAAGCGTCAGTTTGTGCAGGTAATGACAGGACATTGAACTCATATAATTCCCTACTGTTCCCGCTTTTGAATCATACGGAATAGCAAAAATAATTTCGGTTGATGTCTGATTTTCCGTGGCAAAATTGGCGAAGAAATCCGGTGTCAAAGTATAACCTGTAACTTTCTGGCACATGGAAAGGCAATCCTGCCAGCGTGGTGTTCCGATAAATGCTTCTGAATTAAGGTACAACCTGGCCAAAATAGAATAGGCCACATTTTTGGTCAGTTTAGAATATACAATGTTAGAATTCAAATACGGAATGGCATCCAGTAATTCTTTCTCTACAAAATCATACACCTGTTTTCTTGTCGAATTAGACGGTAAATCCAGGTCTTCAAAATTGGTTACGATTGGCACATTACCAAACATATCCAAAAGATTGTAATAGTAGTAGGCTCTTAACGCTTTTAACTCCGCATAAATCGGTGTTTTTGCCTGAGTGGTCAGGGAAGATTTGTCAATTTGATAAATGATCGCATTGATTTTGGCAATTCCGGTGTAGTTATAACGCCAGGCCGAAAGGATCATTCTGTTGTCTGCTTTCCAGGTATGTTTTTGTGCGTCCTGATATTGTCCGCCGTCATACCAGTTGGTTCCTCTGGTTGGAATGGTAGCTTCATCAGACACCACTTCATTCAAAAAGAAAACATATTCGCAAGTTGGATAATTATTGGATATCCCGTCTGCAAATCCTCTTAAAGAAGAATAGGCTCCACCTACCAGCGCATCAATTTCTTTTGGAGTGTTTCCAAAATTTCCGTCTTCTACTTTATCATACAGATCTTCATTCAAATTTGTACATGACACCGTAAAAAGCATGCTTAAAAGTATCGCTGCTGTTATTTTGATTTTCATTTTTAATATTTTATGGTTATCAATTCGCTTAGTTATTCAGCGTAAAATTTAGTCCAACAGAAATCGTTGTTGGTCGTGGATAATTGTTGTATCGGTCAATTCCAGGCGAGGCTAATCCAGTTTGGTCTGCACCATCCTGTGCATTTAAACCAATTTCCGGATCCACTCCTTTATAATTTGTAAATACAGCAAGGTTTTCTCCCATTACATAAATTCTGAGCTTAGAGCTTTTGTATTTCAAGGGTAATGTATAACCAACAGAAAGGGTCTGAAGCCTGAAGAAAGAAGCATCCTCTATCCAGTAGCTGGAGTATTTCGGCGCTGAAGTGATTCCGCTTGACAAGAAATCATCCGGAACGTTGAAAGCCGGTAATCTGTTCGGATCGTTCAGCATCATATTGGTCGCATTCAACGCTTTTTGTCCAAACATTCCGTAACCTGAAATACCAAGATCAAAATTTCCGTACGTAAAGTTCATTCCGATTCCTAAAGTCAGATCGGGCTGTACATTTCCTAAATCTTTTTTGTCTACATCCACCAAAGCACTCTCTGCTACCGTCTCCCCTGCGGCATTGTAGTATAACATTTTTCCATCGGCATCCAGTCCTGCACTTTGAAAACCCCAGAAAGTTCCAACCGGATATCCTTCAGCAATAACCTGCGAATATTGTCCGGACATCCCTGCTAATCCGTGTAAAGAGCCGCTGTAGATGACATCTGTTTTATACGTTGGATTTGATAATTTTTCAATTTTCTGAATGTTGTGCCCTAAAGTCAGATTCGCATCCCAGGTAAACTTATCGCCTTTGATGATGTTGGCATTCAAAGTAAGTTCCACACCTTTATTGGACATTTCACCCACGTTGGCCAGCATTGTTCCTACTAAATAAGGAGGCTGCGGTACTTCGTAGGTATATAATAAATCTTTTGTCGTTTTGGAATACCATTCGAATGAACCCGTAATTCTGTTGAATAAACCGAAATCTACCCCAATATTAATTTGTTGCGTGGATTCCCATTTCAGATCAGCATTCGGGTTTTGTTTCGGAGAATAAGCTAAACTCCATGTCTTCGTAACCGGATCGTAATAACTGTCGTTTCCAACTCCTAAAATAGAAAGTGATTTGTATTCCCCAATTCCGTCCTGATTACCGGTAACTCCGTAACCTACTCTTAGTTTCAGGTTATCCAGCCAGCCTTTGGAAGAACTCATAAATTCTTCACCTGAAATTTTCCAGGCAGCAGAAGCAGATGGGAAAGTTCCCCATTTGTTGTTTTCTCCAAAGCGGCTTGAACCGTCACGTCTTACCGTAGCAGTCAGAAGATATTTTCCGTCGTAAGAATAATTCGCACGGGCAAAAAACGAAACCAGGTTTGATTTTCCTTTATACGAATACACATCACCCAAACGATAATTGTAACCGGCGCCTAAGTTATTATATCCGAAAGCATCTGTCACAAAACCACTTCTTTGCGCTCCGAAACCTTCATAAATATTTTCAAAATACGAATATCCGGCTAAGGCACCAATCGTATGTTTGTCTAACGTTTTATTGTAATTCACAAAGATTTCACCCTGCGCGTTGGTGTATTCTGCATACGTTCTTTGTGCGTAGCCATCTTCTGTTCTTCCTTCCATAACGGCGTAGGATGGTTTGTATGTTCCACCTTTTACGGCATTATGTTCCAGGGAAATATTTGCTGAAGCTGTAAAATCGCTCAGGAACTTAACTTCCGTTTTAAAATATCCCAAAAGTCTGTGTCTCTCATTATCAACGGTTCTGTTGGTTAAAATTTCAACCGGGTTTTCATAGATATTTCCACTTACAGAAGAAAAATTTCCATTGGCGTCATAGACCGGAATCGTTGGATTTAAATTATAAGCACGTTCAAAAATCCTGTAATCGATAGGATTCCATTTATCGATATTGGCAAACAATCCCATATCAAATTTCACGTCTTTGTTATCGCCAAGATATTGATAAGCGCTAACATTTCCGCTGATTCTTTCGAGGCCGGATTTTTTTATAACCCCTTCATTATTCAAATACGAAATCGAAGTTCTGAAACCGCTGTCTGCTTTTCCGGAATTGATACTTAAAGTGTGGGATTTTGAAATAGCGGTCTGTTCGATGGCTTTCTGCCAGTTGGTATTTCCACCATAATCAACAGCATCCGTATTTCCGGTATCACGTACATAACCTCTCCATTGATTGGCAGATAAAAGATCTAAATTATCTGCAACGTAACCAATACTCGATAAGCCGCTGTAAACGACAGAAACTCCTTTTGTCCCTGATTTGGTTGTAATCATGATGACTCCGTTGGCACCTCTTGAACCGTAAATAGCCGTTGCCGAAGCATCTTTTAAAACGTCTACCGATTTAATATCGGAAGGCTGAACCACATTAATATCAACTCCTGCAATACCATCAACCACGATCAACGGACTGTTACTTGCTGTAAGCGAAGTTCCCCCACGCAAACGGATTGTAGCACCTGCAGCCGGATCACCGGAAGGACGAATGATATTCAGTCCCGCTACTTTTCCCTGCAAAACCTGCTCGGTTGAGGAGATGGTTCCTTTTACTAAATCATCTGCTCCAACGGTAGAAATGGCACCTGTTAAGTCTGATTTTTTTACTTTTCCGTATCCGACAGAAACGACCTGAACTTCTGCCAGTGTATAACCGTCATTTTGCAGACGAACATCAAGATTAGCAGTTGTTCCGGTGATCTGAACTTTTTGGGTTGTGGAGCCTATAAATGACACTTCGATGGCACTTCCTGCCGCTACCTGCAAAGTAAATTTTCCGTCAAAGTCTGTAGTTGTTCCGTTTTTGGTTCCAACCTCAATAACAGAAGCTCCCGGCAATACACTTCCGGTATTGTCGTAAACGGTTCCTGATACCTGCTTTTTTCCCTGGGCAAAAACTCCTGCCGAAAGAAAAAGCATGAATATCATCAATACCGCCGATTTAGTAGTCCACATCAGATGCAGGACTCCTTTTATATTTTTACTATTCATTAGAATTGGTGTTTAATTTGATAGTGAATTATTTGTCTAAAGTTTTAAGGGGAATCGACGTATCCGAAATCGTTTTGTCCTTGTTGTCTTTTACCAGAACATGAATTTCAGTTAAATTCGGAACTCCGTTTAGTTCTGAAACTAAATTGACAAATCCTTTGATCTCTGCTGTTCCTCCTGAAAACTCACCAGAAATTGTTTTACTGCCGGCTGTAATGGTGTAAATCAATTTGTTTACCCCCGATTCGTTATTTTTTCTTGACATTCCCAAAAAGTCTTTCTGACTGATCTGTAAAGGGAAAAAAGCAAAAACCGGTGGCGGTGGCGGCACAAATTCGCCTGCATATATAATCTGATCACCGGAATTAGTGGTCCAGTCTTTTGCTACCATTAAAAACGTAATGTTTTCCATAACAAAACCAGGTTCAGTATTATAATATTCCTGCGGAATCAAATCCATTCTGTAAAAACCATTTCCTAAATCCTTTAGTTTTGTTTTTTCAGAAACTTCAGGTAGCCAGGCCTGATATTCCTGCAAAACAGCCCAATTGTTTAAACCACTATGGAAGTGAACACTCGGAACTCCGGCGAAACCGTCTTTTAAATTCGAATTAAATAAAATACTTACCGGTTTATCAATGGTTGGTTTGGCCGGATAGGATCTGATTAATTCGTTTGCGCTATAAAAGGATGAAAAATCAGTATACGTCATGTTGGCAACATCACTTTGCTTCGATCCGTTTTTGTTTTTTAAACGGAACCAAAAACCTGCACTTGCTGCGATTTCCTCGGGAGTTTTACCAAAATACGCCGTTGGGGTCAGGTTAAAACTCCAGATTTTATCACCCTCGTATTTTAGTTTGGCAAAATCAGAAGAGTTTTCCCAGTTGCCCGCATCAGGCTCAGATGGGGACCAAATCCAGATATAAAGATCTTCAGTTTCTGCAAACGTGGTTCCTGAAAGATCAAAATACCAGGTTACTGCTTCATCATATTTGTACACTACCGGATAGGATGACATTGGTCCCACAGCACCGGCATTTTCCTGGGCCGTTACAAAATTCGGAGCCATCAACAGGGCAAGTAAAATTGTATATATAAACTTTTTCATATTACTTTTTAATTAATAGCATTTAATTTGAATACATAAGACACAAAATCCACTCCGCCGGAAGTACGCATCAGCTGAAGCTGCATTTCTTTATTTTTACCCGGAACTGAAATTATCCTGAGTTCGTCTGTTTTTTGAGTTTTCTGAGCATCGCTGTACAAATAGATTCGTATTGCACTGGCATTGGTCTGCTGAAAATCTGAGCTTAATGCCCAATATCCTTTGGGAGCAAATAATGGAGGAACATTTCCGGTAACTTCATAACTTGTAGGCCTGTTTTGCGCGTCTGTTACGAAGTTGATTTTAAAATCTTCGTAATTAAAATAGGTACTCAAGTTTTCTTCGTTTGGTTCGATTTTACTTGCTTTCGCAAATTCATCAACCATTTTCAGATTTGTTAATCCCCAGTTGCCGTTTACTTTTTCATAAATGGTAATGGGATCAACGTGGCTTCCGTCGTCAGTGTTATCACAGCCAATGGCTGTTAAACTCATCACAACAGCCAACCAATAAATACTTTTACATCTCATAAATTTGTGGTTTGATTGTTAGTTTTTTTATCCGTAAAGGACAGAGCGAAGCTATACGTTAAATAAATCTTAAAAAAAACATCTGAGAAAAATCAAGATAAAAACCAAACAAAAAACAAAACAACTATCTAATAATCAATTATTTAAAATATTTTTATAAGAGCAAAAATCAAGACATTGTTTAGATAAAAAATGGCATTTGATTAATGGTACAAATGACAATATCAAAATTAAAGTGTATATTTTTTTCACTATGCATATATATAATTGCTTTTTATTGTATAATTGCAAATTATTAAACTACTTTTAACATTTAGAGCCCGTTTTTAAATAAACTAACCCTTGTTTTTAAATGTGTTACGTCTCAATTTGCTAAATTCTAAAAGTTATCAGGTCTGACCTCTCAGGCTTATGTTGAATTAAAAACGAATTAACTCACATCAACCAAAAAACTATTTTTATCCTAAACCAAAACATGACTATGCAAAGAATATTAATTCTGTATTTTTTCATTGCAGGTTTTTCTCTCACTGCGAAAGAGACAGATCCTGTTCTGGAAGAATTAGATAAAGTGCTCCTTAAAAAGGAAGTATATCTCAAAAAGAAATATCAGAAGATAGAAGCACTAAAAAAAAATGTATCCAAATTTACACTGAGCCAGAACAACACGGCACTTTATAATTGCTATATGTCGTTGTTTGAAGAATACAAATCTTTTAAATATGATTCCGCTTATTATTATTTAGAAGAAGCAAAGATTAAGGCGATTGTGCTGAAAGATTCCAAATACCTGGCCAAAAGCCGAATTAAAGAAGGTTTCGTACTCCTTTCCTCCGGTTTATTTAAAGAAGCTATTGATACTTTGAATGTCGTTGACGACAAAAAACTGGACTCACAAAATAAATTTGAGTATTACAATATAAAAGCACGTGCTTATTACGATTTAGCCGATTATAACCGTGATCAGCGTTTTAACATTCACTATGTACAACAAGGAAATCATTTTCTGAAAAAGGCATTAGAATTAATCGGAACGAACACCAACGAATATTGGGCCGCCGAAAGCCTGAAAAGACTGAAGCAGCAGGATTGGCGTGGTGCCGAATTTGCCTTCAGCTATTGGATTAATAATTACGATCTGCCTCCCGATTATTACGGAATTGCAACTTCAAGCCTGGGTTACATTTACTCCGAAAGAGGATACACCAAAAAAGCGATTTATTACCTCGCACTTGCTGCCATTGCTGATGTAAAAAATGCGACCAAAGAAACCGTCGCGTTGCGAAATCTGGCTAATGAACTCTTTAAAATGGGGTATCTGGACAAAGCCAACGAATACATCAATATTGCTATGGATGATGCGACTTTTTATAACGCCAGACACCGCAAAATTGAGATTTCGTCTATTTTGCCAATCATCGAAAAAGCACAACTGAATAATGTAAAAGAAAAAAATGATAAACTGGAAAGAATTATTATTCTGTTAACGATACTGACCGTGATTATCATTTTGTTTTCGATCATTATTTTCAAGCAATTAAAAGAAAGAAACAAGGCGAGAAAAATAATGGCTTCTTCATATAGTCAGCTGCAGGAGATGAACATCAGCCTGAGCGAGGCCAATGCTATTAAGGAAGAATACATTACCTATTTTATCAAAGCAACATCGGCATTTATTAATAAAATAGATCATATTCAGAAAAGTACGCTTCATAAGATCATTACAAAGAAAACAGATGAAGTCATTGCGAGTTTAAAACGCTATAATGTAAAGGAAGAACGCGAGAATTTATTTCATCAGTTTGATGAAATCTTCCTGAAGTTATTCCCCACCTTTGTGACCGATTTCAATCATTTATTTCCGAATGACCATAAATGCATTGTAAAAAAAGGCGAGCTCTTAAACACCGAGCTTCGAATTTTCGCGTTGTATCGACTGGGAATTCAGGACAGCAGCCAAATGGCCGAATTTCTGGAACTTTCCGTAGCTACAATCTATACGTACAAAACAAGAATCAAAAGCAAATCCGATTTTAAAGATACTTTTGAAGAGAAAATCATGGCGATTAAAACGATATGATTTAATGCCACAGATTGCACAGATTCACACAGATTAAAAAAATCTTTTGAATTCTTTATCCCGATAGCTATAGGGAGTGGCAAAAAATAAAGCCACAGATTGCACAGATTCACATAAATTAAAAAATCTTTTAAAATCCTTAAATCAGTGGCAAAAAAAAAAAACGACACCCTTTCAGATACCGCTTTTTTCTATACTTTTCACACCTCACTTCTCACTTCTATTCAGTCCGAAGATTCCAACTGAAGTACCACATTCTGATACCGTTTACCCAAGGAGAATAATTGTTCAGCGAAAATCATAATTCCTAGTGGGATAAAGAAAAAGGTGATTAAATTTTCTTCGTACAGGAAATAGACCGCGATCAGGTAAATTCGGGCATATTCGAGATAATAAATCCATTTTCGCTGTTCCAGTAAAGCACCACAATTAATTAGCGTGATCAATATAATCGACAGCACAAAAACCTTATCAAAACCATTTAAAAATTCAAAATAATAGGTAAAAACCGTTAGCAAAAAAGTCGAAATTCCCAACTGGATATAAAGATAATTTTTAAATCGAAGTCGCTGATTCGGATTGGTTTTATCCTGTAAAAACCGTTTTTCCAGTAGGGGCCGAATGTCCTGATCCATATGTGCGGGGCTTCCAAAAACTGCTTTCCATTTTTCTTTGAAACCTGTGGAGCGTTTCATTAATTCATAAATTTCAAAGTAATAGTGAAAATGCTGCCATAAGAAACTGTAGCTTTTCAACGGATGCGTCAATCCGTATTTTGGTTTTTCCTCTTCCGTCTGGAAAGTCCCGAAAAGTCGGTCCCAGAAAGTAAACATATCCCCATAGTTTTTATCCAGATACTTCTCGTCCGACGCATGATGGATTCCGTGAACAGAAGGCGTTACAAAAACATATTCCAGCCACTTTATTTTTCCGATAAGCTGTGTATGCGTAAAAAAAGAATAAGCGCCATGAACAATCAGCATTGTTATGACCATTGTTGGATGAAACCCTACAAACGGAAGAACACACCAAAATCCAGTCCGGATAACAGCCTGAAAAGTGGTAATTCTCGCTGCAGCGGTAAAATTAAATTCTTCACTATGATGATGCACAATATGAGCTGCCCAGAAAAAATTGACTTCATGTCCTAACCTGTGGTACCAATACCAGACAAAATCGGTTGCGAGAATTAAGGCAGACCAGACAAAAACATTCGATGGAATATCAAAAATCCGATAATTATTATAAATGAAATAGTAGGACTGATAGAAACTCGCCGCTATAAACAGGTTAATTAATCTTTCGGCAATACCAATACTAATATTCGAAACAGAGCTTTCGTAATTAAAAATTTCCGGTCTTTTTTTTCGTTGCGCGATCTTAAATTCAATAAAGAAAAAAAGAAAAAAGGCAGGCATTGCGAAAGCAAGAAAATTAATATGTTCCATTTTTAAAAATTACTTTGTTGTATTATAAATATGTCAGGAAGAAGATATTTTCATCAATTGATACCATCCCATTCACAGAAAAGTATCAATTGATGAAAATTATTCAGATCTAATTTTAGAGTAAATTTTTAATTCTGTTTATACTTTGGACTATCTGCCGCCACTTCTTTTACAGACTGCGTTTCAGCCACTTTTTTCAATGCAATAATATAAGCCGCAATACGAGGCGTTACATCATATTTTGCTGCAACTCTAAAAACGGTATCAAAACCTTTTTCCAATATATCTTCCAGACGCTTGTTGATCTGGTGAATTCTCCATGATTCCAAAAGTGAATTCTGAAGCCATTCAAAATAGGAAACAGTAACTCCGCCGGCATTGGCCAGGATATCAGGAACAACCAGAACATTATTATCATGCAGTATTTTGTCCGCATCAGAAGAAACGGGACCGTTTGCTCCTTCTACAATAATTTTAGCACGAATAGCGTTGGCATTTTTTCCTGTAATAACGTCTTCTTTCGCGGCAGGAATCAGGACATCAACATCCAATAACAATAAATCCTCATGTTTGATTGCAACTGAATTCGGGTATCCTTTTATTGATTTATTATTCAGATTGTAGTACAATATCAGTTCCGGGATATTGAGTCCGTCCGGATTATAAAAAGCTTCAGAAACATCACTTACGGCGACAATTTTCAATCCTTTTTCGAATAAAAACAAAGCCGAATGCAAACCAACATTCCCAAAACCCTGAATCGCAGCCGTAGCTCTTGCAGGTCTGATTTTTAGCTTTTGAAGCGCCAGAATACTGATGATGCTTACACCACGCCCTGTTGCTTCTACTCTTCCCAAAGAACCTCCGGAATTCAGGTGTTTTCCGGTCACTACGGCATGAATCGTTTTGCCGTGTACCAATGAAAATTCATCCATGAGCCAGCCCATTTCGTCAGGTCCGGTTCCCATATCGGGAGCAGGAACATCTTTTTCAGGTCCGAAGATATCAGCTAATGCTTTGGTATAGGCTCTGGTTATTTTTTCCAATTCTGTTTTGGAAAGGGTTCTCGGATCACAAATGATTCCGCCCTTTGCACCTCCAAAAGGAATTCCTGTTACAGCAGATTTCCAGGTCATCCAGGCAGCCAGTGCTTTGACTTCATCCAGATTAACACCTGTATCGTAACGAATTCCGCCTTTTGACGGTCCAAGTGCCGTATTGTGAATGACGCGGTATCCTTCAAAATTTTGAATTGTTCCATTGTCTAAGGTTATAGCGAAATTCACAACGATTTGCTTTTCCGGACGCTGCAATTTCTGCCTGATGGATTCCTCTAAATTAAGAATATCAGCGGCGATATTAAAGCGATCAATCATAGATTGAAAGAGATTCTGTTTTATTATTTCTGCACTCATTTTATATATCTTTTAAATTGGGGTTGTTTATTTTTGTTCAGCTTTTCTAATTGTTTCAACGGATACAACATGGTATTTTCATCAGACAGCACTGCATCATTATGTTGGTATTTCTATTTGATCGCATCTTATAATTTTTTAATAATTCAAAAAAAAAGCCTTTCATGGTGCATGAAAGGCTAAAAAAAAAATAACTAACAAGTCCATTTTCTATTAAGGCCATTTCATTACAGCGTTCATCATGCAACACATCGTGAAGCTGCACATAAACGGAATGCTATTTTGGTTATAGTTTTTCATTGTCATTGCAAATCTATATAAATTACTTTATATATTCTATGGAATTAGTAGAATTAATTTTAAACAAAATGAATTCTACTACAAAAAAGCCTGTAAATAAAGACTTTATACAAGTAAAAAAATTACTTCAATTGTGAAAAAACAATAAAAATAATGGAAATTAGAGCTAAAATGATTCCCACGAAGTTAATTTTGGACAGTTTTTCTTTAAAAAAAAGAAGACCAACCACACTGCCAAGCATGATAACTCCCATATTCATTCCTGCAAAAACAGTCGAAGGATTCTCAGAGAATGCTTTATGTGCTTTCAGATAAAACAAAATATTTCCGAAATTAAAAAGGCCTACCAAAGCTCCAAAAAGAATATTTTTAGATTCGAATCCGGCTTTTTTAATGACAAACCCATAAGCAGCAATAAATACCGCAACAAGCAATGCAATTGCAAAAACTACAAATAGTGAAGTAGTATAAGGTAAAGTCGTGTAAAGAGCAATTTGCTTAAAAAGGATATCAATAACGCCAAAACCAAACAAAACAATTGCCGGATACATCCATTTGTTCCCAGTATTTGCGGCTTGTTTTTTTATGATGAATAAAAGTGCCAGAAAACCCGTCAGAAGCCCAATTACTTTATAACTGTTGAATTCTTCCTTAAAAATAAACCAGGCAGCCAAAATAGGGATAAATAACGACAATCTTTGGGCCGCATCTGTCTTTACGATTCCCATATGTTTTATAGAAGCTACTAAAAACAGAAAAACAGCAGGCAGCAAAACACCAATGGCGATATAAATGGTCCAGGGCGAATTAACAGTAACTTCCTTAAGGTCCGGACTAAAAGTAAAATAACAAAGCAGCAGTGCAAACACATAATTGAAAGCAACAATCTGGGTTGGATTTGTATTGTATTTTCTGGTGATTTTAAAAATAACGCCCACCACAACACTGCAAATAATACTTAAAACGAGAAATAACATAAGGTTCTTTTTTGAATGCAAAAATAACGTTTATCTCTTTTATAACTTCCAAAAAAAAGAATATTAATCACTCTTAAGCCAGCCTGTAATGCTCATTCGCGTATTTTGAGTTACTAAAACTTCGTGTACCAGTTCGTCACTTTTAAAGAAAACAGTTTTACCCTGTGTTGGTGAAATCTTCTGATTATTATTCACCTGATGAATCAGCAATTCTCCGCCATCGGCTTCCTGCCAATTGCTGTTGAGATAACTGATCATGGAATATTTACGACTGGGATTATTTTTGAACTGATCCAAATGTTTCAGGTAAAAATCTCCTTTTTCGTATAAGGCATAATGAAACTCGTAACCTGTAATTCCGGTATAACAGCTTTCATTAAGGTATAGTATAAAAGCATCAATTTTGGCAAAAAATTCATTTTCGAAAACATTATTGTGATTTTTATCCAGCCAGTAAATCGAGTCGCTTCTGATGGCACCGTCATACGACAGTTTATCCGAGTTTCCAATTCCGGCGCTTAACAATAAATTTTTCTGATTTAAATCGAGTAAATTTTGTTTTAAATGATTTGCTAATTCAGGGGTTAAAAAATGCTCCGCTATACCTACTTTATTTTCGATGTACGAAGCGATCAAATCTTCAAAACTATCTTCCATTATATTTTTAGGAAAGACTGCAATTACAGCCAACGGAACAAGGTAGTTGATTTTAAAGTGGTAAAGGGATTTTTAGAAATAATAAACTGTTGAAACATAATTTACTAAGTCTAAAAAACAAACCCGACAGGTTTTAAAAACGTGTCGGGTTTTGAAATTCTTCACTATTACAAGTATTTACAACTTACTGATGTAACTTCCATACATATCTTTGAACTGGTGTCCTTTTGCAAAACGATCCTTGCTCAATTTTTTATATTCAACCAGTGCCCATAAAATAAATTCTTTCATGAAATACTGATCTTTTTTATCCAGTTGAGGCTGGTATTTTTTCAATAAAACATCTAAAGGTATAACTTCGTCTAAGATATCCTGATATTCTTTGTCGGAACAATCGTCTAACAATTCGAAACCACTTTCTGCAAAGAACCATTCGATCAAATCAGAATAAGGAGTTTTTTCTCCGGGTTTTTCTAATTTTTCAATTTTGGGAAAATGCTCCGAAAACAAAGTTCTGACGGCCAAACCTATCAGAGTCTGAGCTACGGAAGCTGCTCCCTCCTGCTCTCCTTCGTAAACCAATTCGACTTTTCCGGTAATAGCAGGAATGATTCCGATAAAATCTGACAAACGCAAGGTGGTTTTATCTGCTCCGGCTATCAAAGCACGACGTTCTGCGGTACTAATTAAATTTTCGAAAGCCGTAATACTCATTCTGGCACTGACACCACTTTTATTGTCAATATATTCGCTATCACGCGCTTCAAAACTTATTTGCTCTAATATATCTTTAGCCAGACTTGGAACATAGACGGTTTCGCTTTGATTTTGATCTAATTTGGCTTCCTGCTCAGTAATTGTTCTGGCAATTTTTACAGTTTCAGGATAATGCGTTAAGATTTGAGAACCAATTCTATCCTTCAACGGAGTAACAATACTTCCTCTGTTGGTGTAATCTTCAGGATTTGCAGTGAAAACAAACTGCATATCAAGCGGCATTCTCAATTTGAAACCTCTGATCTGAATATCGCCTTCCTGCAAAATATTAAACAAAGCCACCTGAATTCTGGCTTGTAAATCCGGTAATTCGTTAATGACAAAAATACAGCGATTGGCTCTTGGAATCATTCCGAAGTGAATCACGCGGTCGTCTGCATACGATAATTTTAAATTTGCCGCTTTAATCGGATCAACGTCGCCAATTAAATCGGCCACAGTTACATCCGGAGTAGCCAGTTTTTCGAAAAATCGTTCACTTCTGTGCAACCATAAAATTGGAGTTTCATCTCCTTTTTCGGCAATTAGATCTTTTGCAAAACGGGAAATCGGATTTAAAGGATCGTCATTGATTTCAGAACCCGAAACAAACGGAATATACTCGTCTAACAATTCAATCATTTTTCGGGCCAGACGCGTTTTTGCCTGTCCGCGAAGTCCTAATAAATTGATATTGTGGCGTGATAAAATGGCTCTCTCCAATTCCGGGATTACCGTATTTTCGAAACCATGTACCCCTTCAAAAACAGCTTGTCCGGATTTGATTTTCTCCCGAAGATTATTTCGTAATTCGTCTTTGATACTTATACTTTTATATCCTGAGGCTTTTAACTGACCTAATGTATTTATATTGTTTATTTCCATTTTTATTGAAATATCTATTTTGTTATTTATATTTTTTTTGTGCAAATGCAACTGCTGCGAATTAACTTTGATAAGACGCACTGCTGTGCACCTCTGCGTTAAACCTTTATCCATTTAAAAATGCTTCGACTCCGCTCAGCATGACAACTGAAAACTGAGACTGAAAACTACCGAACCCGCTTCTTCCTATTCGTTTCGTAATCTTCAAAAATCATTTCACCCAAACCTTTAAGTCCGGTATAAAACGCCTTTCCCTGATTGGCTTCTGTAAAATGATTGACAAAACGCTGTAAATAAGGATCGTTGGCAATCATAAAAGTCGTAATCGGAATGTGTAATTTTCGGGCTTGCTGCGCCTGTGTGTAACATTTATCTACAATATAGTCGTCGAGACCATTGCTGTTCATGTAATACGAACCATCCCGTTCGCGAACGCAGCTTGGTTTCCCGTCGGTAATCATAAAAATTTGTTTGTTGGTATTTCGCTTTCTGCGTAAAATATCCATTGCAAGCTGAAGTCCCGCAACCGTATTGGTATGATAAGGTCCCACTTGCAAATACGGTAAGTCTTTAATCGGAATTGTCCACGCATCGTTTCCGAAAACCAGAATGTCCAATGTATCTTTCGGATAACGTGTCGTGATTAATTCGGCTAAAGCCATGGCTACTTTCTTGGCCGGGGTGATTCGGTCTTCGCCATACAAAATCATACTGTGGCTGATATCGATCATCAGAACCGTACTCATTTGTGCTTTGTACTGCGTTTCTTCTACCACCAAATCGTTTTCGGTAAGCATAAAGCTTTCCACTCCATTGTTGATTTGGGCGTTTCTCAAGCTTTCTGTTAAAGAAATACGCTCTAAACCGTCTCCAAAATTAAACTCACGGAACTCTCCTGTATGCTCATCACCGTTTCCGGCATGTTTGGTTTTGTGATTTCCACTTCCGGAACGTTTCAAATTACCAAAAATCTGATCTAAGGCCTGCTGCCTTATTGCACGTTCTGTTTTAGCAGTGATTCCAAATCCTGGCGTACCATCGTCTTTGGCTTCGTCTTTTATGTAACCTTTCTTTTTTAAATCTTCGATAAAATCATCGATTGTGTAGTTTTCATCGGTAAGTTTATACTCGATATCCAGCTCCCTGAGCCAGTCTATGGCTTCATCAAAATCGCCCGAAGTATGGGTGATCAGCTCTTTGAAAATGCCAAAAAGTTTTTCAAACGGAGACTGAAACGGTGCTTCGTAAGTCTTAAAGTAAAAACCTTTTTTAAATTCGTTTTTCATAATTCTAAAATTACGGTTTTTTAGAATTACGAAAAAAGAAACATTTATTAATTTTTAGTTAAAAAAACACCATGAAATAGACGGAAATTACTCCTAAATTATAAATTATTCAAACTTTCCATCCACATAAAACCAACCCTCCTTTTCGAATCTGAAAGTCGAAAATTCGTAATGTGTCTGAGGTTGTCGATCTGCATTTAAAAAATAAGCCTTAAATTCAACCGTATCTTCAGACGAACTTAAAATTTCTAATTTTTGCCACTGGTTACTGGTTGCCCATTTCAGGATCTCAGTTTTTGAATAATATTGTCTTTCTGAAACATGTGTCGTTTCCAGAAGATAATCGGCATTGTGAGTCGCATAAGCCGAATATCGGGAGCGCATTAAAGCTAATGCAGTTGGCGCTTTTTGATTTTGCTCCAGATACAATCCACAACAAGCATCAAACGATAAGCCCGTATCGCAAAAACATTTTTTACTCTCCATCAACCTCTTCTTCACCGTTGATTTTTACATGCAGCTGGTTCAGTAAAACCTGATACCTGCTGATTTCTCTTAAATCTTCGTCTTCCTCAGCGTGATCTAACAGTTCATCTAAAGTTTCATTTACTTCCAGTAATTTATTATTGGCTTCTTTGTCATTTTTCGCTGCAATCAGGTCAATTATCTCCTGCACACTTACTTTTAAGTCTTCGAATTTTGTATTCATATCTACTTTGTTTTTTTGTTTCAGGTTTCAAGTTCCAGGTTTCACTTCTCCCTTTTTACTTTTCACTTGAAACTACTTTTTCTATTCTTCCTTTTTATCTTCGTTAAACTTTCTCACAATTTCTTTTAGCTTTTCTTTTCGTGAGATTACAGCCTGTTTGGCTTTGTCTTGCGCTTTATGGAGCTTATCATTGTGCTTTTTAATATTTCTTTCGTTGTTGCGTCCCATTATATTTCTCTTTTAATTTCGTCTAATGTTTTTTCGGTAAAAATCAATTCGGTGATTATCTTCTCTCTCAAAATATCGATATCTTCCTCAAAATATTTCGCCCAAGAAGTTAATTGCTGCAAATTCCTGATTTGTTTGATTCTTTTTGTGGTTTCGAAACTTGTTCTCAGAATTGCTTTTTGATCGTATTTCGGATTTTTTTTATGCTGATAATTTACTGTATTCTTATTAAAATCTGCTTCAATGTAATACAATTTATCTTCGGCATTGTCCGGATAGAATTCACTCCAGGCAGCAAAACCAATTTTAGTTTTCGATGGCGTTTCCGGTTCCATTGCGACCAGACGCCATTTACTGTTGGCTAGCCTTCCCCAATGATTCGAAACTCTGTACATCCCTTTTTCGGTATAATAATAGGTGCTTCCGGCTTTACTTTCGAACTGGATTTTTAAACCTGTTACAGCATCCGGTGAAACTTCATTAAAAACACAAAATGTATTTTTGAAAGAATTCGGATGTGGCTTAAAGTTTTTTTGCATGTGCAAATATACTGAGATTGTCTTAAACTGCCCAAACCAAACGATATATTGATTAACTTTGCAGCTTCAATTCTAAAAATAAAAAAGTCATGTCGAAAGGATCACACGAAAAAATGTTGCAAAAAGGAGTTTATACCGGCATCATTGAGAAAGATGAAAACAATAATTATTTTTGTGGAGAATATCTTTTAGATTATAAATTAGCGCATTCCAATTTTAATGTAGGCGATATGATCACCATTAAATCTGTTATTGAAAATCCAAGCGATATTAGCTACGACAAATATCCTAAAAAGTCTAAAAACTTCGATAAGGCCAATTATAAGCCGGAACAGAAGTAGTTTTTAGTTTGCAGTCACAGTTTTCAGTCGCAGCCGTGGGTCATGGCTTACCTGTATGTTAAAACTGAGACTGAAGACTGGGACTGAGACTATAAAATTTCCGAATATTTTTTCCTTCAAAACTAAAAAGTTAAAAAAAAGTGTACCTTTGCAAAAAATTTGTCGTTTTGAAGTATTAAATACACATTTCAAACTAATAGACAATAAGTTACCTTTTATTTATGAAAAAAATAGTTGAATACCGTAAGTTATTAAATGTAGAAAAAACTGCAGAACTAAAAGATTTAAAAACCATCTATCGTAATGCGATGAAAGAATCACATCCTGATAAATTTCAAGGTGATGATGCTGGTTTGAAAGCTGCGGAAGAAAAAAGTAAAGCGATCATTGAGGCTTATCACTTTTTGGTAAGCATTAATCCTGAAACGATTAAAGCTAACTTACCGGAATACACGGAAACAATTTCGACTTGTTCAATTACAGATTATAAATTTGTTGATGGTCGTTTAATTATCGATTTCTCTAATGGTAGCGTTTACGAATACATCAGTGTTCCTAAAGCTACTTATGTAAAAATGGTAAATGCAGATTCTCCCGGAAGATTTGCTAAAAGACATATTCTCAACTCTTTTACGTGGAGAAAAAAAACAAATCAGGAATAGATTTATATCCAAATTATCTATAAAAGCATTCTGGCAACAGGATGCTTTTTTTATGCTTTAAAATTAAAATTTTATGCTTTTAGCGCCACAATTATACTATTATTAAAATTTTTTAGTTAAATTTCACAGATAAATACTCTGATAACATGCTAATTAAGCACAAAAAAACTATAACAAAATTTTAGGCAACAAAATTCTTTATATTTTATATTTTTAGATACTTTTGTTGCACAAATCAATTAACTAATTAATTTTTTATAATGAAAAAAATATTTTTTTTACTTACTGCTTCTATAGCAATCATTTCATGCAGCAAAGTTAAAGACGGAGAGTACCTAATTACAGGAACTGCAAAAGGAATAGAAAACGGAAAAACTATCATTCTTCAAGGTCAGGATCCTACTACAAAAATGGCAGTAGCGCTTGATACTGTAAAAGTTGAAAACGGAAAATTTGAAATAAAAGGAAAAGTAACTGAACCAGCTTTCCATACGTTAATCCTTCAGGGTGCTAACGGACCAATCCCTTTTATCTTAGAAACCGGAGAAATCAATATTGCTATTGACAAAGACAGTATCCATAAATCTAAAATTTCCGGAACTTACAATAACGATGAGTATGTAAAATTCAATGACGAACTTACTAAAACTCAAAAAAGACTAGCTGATTTTCAGAAAAACAATACTCAGAAAATGCAAGCAGCTCAACAAGCTCAGGATACTGCAACTATCAACGGTTTGATGAAACAATACATGACTATTCAAACTGAAGTACAAGCTGATTCTAAAAAGAAATATGTAGCTTACGCTGAAACTCACCCAAAATCATTTATTTCTGCTTTGATCATTCAGGGTATGTTGGGAGATCCTTCTACTGATGCTAAAAAAGCGGAGGCTTTATACAATTCTTTAGATGAGTCATTAAAAAATACTGCTCCTGGTAAAGAAATCAAAACAAAAATAGGTCAAGCAAAAATGCCTGCAGTTGGTGCAACAGCTCCTCCTGCTGGTGACGCTAAATGAAGATCAGATTTTTCTGCGCCTAATCCGGAAGGAAAAGTAATTTCTCTTAAACAGAGTTTAGGTAAAGTAACAATTGTTGATTTCTGGGCTTCATGGTGTGGACCGTGCAGAAAAGAAAATCCGAACGTTGTCGCTATTTATAAAGAGCTACATGCAAAAGGACTCAATATTGTTGGTGTTTCTTTAGACAAAGAAGCTGGTGCCTGGAAAGAAGCTATCGCAAAAGATGGCTTAACATGGACACAGATTTCCAACTTAAAATACTGGGACGAACCAATCGCTAAACAATACAATGTTGAATCGATTCCCGCAACTTTTATACTTGATGCAACAGGAAAAGTAGTTGCCCAAGACTTAAGAGGTCCTGAATTAAGAGCAAAAATCTTAGAGCTTTTAGCTAAATAATACCAATATTCAGCATAAAATAAAAAAATCTCCCTGGTGGAGATTTTTTTATTTTATTCAATACCAACCAATTAAAAAATATCTTGAAAATAACTTAAAATTAAGTGTGATTTTAGTTTGTAAACATCAAAAACGTTTATATATTTGCAACCGCTTAGCACAACAAAGCGCATCAATACAAGCTTCGGGGAGATACTCAAGCGGCCAACGAGGGCAGACTGTAAATCTGCTGTGTAAACTTCGCAGGTTCGAATCCTGCTCTCCCCACAAGAAGGGTAAAAGAAGTAAAAAGGTCACTTTTTCAATCTTTTCAAAAACCCGAAAAAAACGTGGTAAAACCTGCGAATCCTAGGATTCGCAGGTTTTTTGCTTTTAGGACACTTTTCAATCTTTGTAAACGCCCTGTATTTTCAAGGAAAAATGGCTCGAGTCTCGTTAGGGTAAATTATTCAATAAGATATTAACTTTTTAAAAAATCAAGTCCAAAAATAAATCTTTAAAACAGCAGTAAAAACAACTAAACTTTTACTGAAACAGATTGTCCGTCTGTTTAATCTTTTAAGATGAGTTCTGAGTGTCAAATTTTTCCTTTCAATATGGTTTGTCCCAAAACGTTTTACCGAATGTAGTTTCTCATCAATCAGATACCTGTAGTTTTAAAATTTCTAGAACATGGCTTAATGTTTTATTGGTTCGTTTACCAACATTAAAACTCACAACATTTTTAGAATTCTTTTCCAAAGCATACACAAGCCAAATATAATTTTTCTTGTGTCGGATATAAGTAAACAGTTTGTCTACTTCATAGGTTTTGCCTTTGCTGATAATTGGTTTGGTTATATTTCGGGAAATAAAAACGATCCTTTTTAATAATGTTGTCGTTGATATTTTTAGTATTCTTGCAGTGCTTCTTATTCCTAAACCTTCTTTGGTTAACTGTATAATATTTTGATTTATATCTGCTTTATAAGCTCGATAAGTATAATTTTCTATAAAACGATAATAGCAGATTTTACAATAGTACTGCTGTTTATAGTTTTTTGTTCTCCCATTTTTAACAATATTTTTTTCTTTACATCTTAGACAAAATATATCATCACTAACTCTGGAACACGAGGTGGCATTTTTATTCATTTTAGCTCATTTAAGGCAATATTAAAACAAAAAAAGATGAGCATCACTGCTCATCTTTTTTTGTTTTTTAATGATTTTTATTCTATTTCAACAGATTAGAAATCTAAAATCTCATATTACTAACTTTGAAACACTACCCCTATTTGGCCTGAAATATAAAGTAGGTTCTACTCTCATATAAGGACTGTATGGTATCATTTTTTTAGTTTTATTAATATTTGGAAGTTGGTTGTTTACAGTAACTGCTACTGCCTACGTTCTTGTGCATACAGCCGTTTGCAACTTATGAAAACGAGTGTTTTCGGCTTAACAAAAATAAGATAAAAAATGGTAATTACACTAAATTTGCAATCCAAGCAAATGGTGCCTTAACTTTTTCTCTCCTTTTTATTTTCATATCAATATCCATCCTAATAGGTGACAAACTGTATGTGTAATTACGAAAACTATACTATTTACTTCTTGTAGTCACTTTTATTTCTCTGAACATCAATACTATTACCGTTGTATTTTACCGAAATATTTGTTTTCCCTTTTTCTATACCAATACCGTTTGACTCGTCTACCCAAATGACATTAAATACGCGGTTTTTAATTAATCCATTAAAAGCTCCGCCTTTTCGTTTTCCAACTGTCAGTGTTTGTTTTTGCTCGTTCCATTCAAAAGGTATGATCGAAAAAGCTCCTTTCTCATAGTTGTAATTTACTCCTTCATCCTCATAAAGCTCAAACTTGCCATTAGCACCTGAATATATTCTAATCTCCAGATTTTCAGCAGTTTTTTCGTTTGTGTACTGCATTTTTTCACCCATTGGAATGATAGATCCAGATTTTATATATAGAGGAATGGTTGAAAGAGATGCATCCGTTTTTACTGTTTGTCCTCCATTATAATGTTTCCCTGTCCAAAAATTAAACCATCCTGATTGGTTTTCCGGCAAGTAAACATCCCAGTTTTCAACACTTTCTGAAACAACAGGAGCTACAAGAAAAGCAGACCCAAACATATACTGATACTTTTGCTGAAGCGCTTTTGTATCATTTTCAAAATCCATTATCAATGGACGCATCAAGGTTCCGTTTTTAAATGTGATATCTGCCGCTTGTGAATAAATATATGGAAGCAGACGATAACGAAAATTTAAATATCTTAAAGATTCTGCTTCTACTTTTTCACCGTATCTCCAGAATTCGGTATTCGTTTGATATCCGTGTACTCTTTGCATAGGGCAAAATGTAGCAAACTGAAACCATCTTAAAAACCGTTCATGAAATTTAATATCTGTGTATTGACTTTCTCCAGGGCGAAAAAATCCTCCTGTATCAAAAGTCCACCAAGGCAATCCTGTTATTGAATAATTTAATCCTGATGTAAGTTGTCGACGCAAGGTTTCCCAATCATTGCCTACATCTCCTGTCCAAACTGCTGCTGCGTAACGCTGTTGCCCCGAGAATCCGCTTCTGGTAAGAATAAAAACTCTTTTATCCGGAGCATCTTTACGTGAACCCTCATAAACTGCTTTTGTTACATACATTGGATAAACATTTCGCATTTGCTCTCCGGGAATTGTTCCGTTATTTATTTTTCTATTTACCAAATCATCATTTTCCGGTTCAGTAGCATCCTGCCACCAAGCATCAATTTCATATGGTTTTAAGAGCTTTTCGCTAAAATTCTTCCAATAATAATTTGCTGCATCAGGGTTAAAAAAATCAACCCACTGAGTATTTGGGATATAGTAATTTTTCTTATCAAATTCTTTACCCAGTTCACTTTCTTTATCTATTTTGGACCAAACAGAAAGCATCAACCGCATATTCATTTGATGTAATTCCCTTACCATTGCCGACGGATCAGGATACATCTCTTCATCAAATTTCATCGAATTCCAACCGTATTTACCCCAATATTGCCAATCTTGGACAATTAAATCCATTGGCAATTTTTTCGTTCTAAATGCTCTGGCATTCTCAAGTAAATCATCTTGAGTAGTAAAGCGCTCACGGCAATGAATATAACCCAGTGACCATATTGGCATAAGGGGAGCCTGTCCTGTCAGATTACGATAACTTGAAATAACCTCATCTGAATTTCCGGCAAAAACAACATAATCCAGTATGTCGGCCACAGGAGATCTAAAGACTGTTTCATTTGCAATTTTACGATAATACACTACAGGGAGATCATTTTTTTCTCCTGTAACTATAATGTTGTGTTTTCCTTCTGTTAGTTTAACCAATGTACTAGTTGTTGGCGGTAACCAATGGTTTTTAAAATTAAGAACCTCTTTACCATCAATTGTCAATTGCCATTTTCTAGCCATTTTTTGTCCCACATCGAGCAGGATAGCATATTCACCATTATCTTTAACCGTAAAATCCCCAACAAATACACCATCTTGACGAGTTTCTTTTTGATTTCCGTTGGTGGTAGTAATATTAACAGTAATTGCTTCTCCGCTTGTACCTGCAGGTTTTAAATTTACAATAGAATCGGCAGGGTTAAAATCCGTAAGTCCATAATTGTGCCATAGCAAACCATAACCTTTGCTTGACATAATAAACGGAATAGCAATTTGTGTATTTACCTGAGTTAATCTCCTAGGCAATCCTTTAATATTCAAATATCCATCCTGAAACTGACCTGTACCAAAAAGATATTCATCAGACGAAGAACTAAAACCTTGTTCAACAATATGGCATGATTCTCCTTGTACTGAACTTGGCTTAAAAATACGACCTCCTTGTTTTTCGTTAAGAAAAACCTCGCCCTTATAGTTGCGATACGATAATGCTCCATTCTTTTTATCTACTATAACACTTATTTTTGATGTAGTAATTTCGAGTTTTGAATTCGATTCAGAAACCTTAAAATCGGGTACATTAATTTTTGAAGTAAAAACCAACTCGGGCAAATTACTTTCCATTTCCAAAACATACTGGACTCTAACCGTGTTATCGCTTAAGGGACTCAAATAAAGCTGACCTTTATCAAGGGTTATAATTACTTTATCAATGTGTTTTTTATAACTCTTTACTACCTGCCCAGTACAAAACATTGGCATAAGAAGGATAAATAAGATCTTTATTTGTTTCATTAATTCTTGATTTATAATATGTAACCCTTAATCATACTAGATAATTTCCAAAGCATTTGCATAAGAAGCTTCTGGTTTTTGATTTGGAAAATATACTTCAAGAGTATCTAAATTCTGTTTGAACTTCAGATTTTCTCCTGTACTTAATAGTTTTATTTCTCTTATTTTTTCTGTATGATGCGGACTATTTTTTCCTAAATTTTTAATAATTACGGTACCATTTTCCGGCCATGCCATTACGGTAGCATAAAGAACTTTATCTTTTTGTACAAAACGAATGTCTTCGGATGTAAAAGGCTTTCCTTTTCCTTCGTTAAACCCTTGGGCTGTTAAAGCTCCGGCACTTTCTTGCTGAGGACCTTCGCCAAATATTTTCCACGGACGTGTACCGTAAATACTTTTGCTGTTTAATTTCATACAAACACCAATTTCTTTCACAATTTCTCTTTCTAAGTCGTCGATACTTCCATCTCCCCTTACAGGGATATTGAGCATCAAATTACCATTTTTACTGACTACATCTATCAAAGTATGAATAACCGTTTTTGCTGTCTTATAACGTTTTTCATTATAAACTCCTCTGTTATAGTGCCAATCTCCAATACAAGTATCCGTTTGCCAAGGTAGTGGTTCGATGCTATTGCTTTGTCCTTTTTCGATGTCCCAAACCATAGCCTTGCGCTGTTGTGGATCCAGTATCTTTCCTGTCACTACCGTTTGAACGGTTTTATTCTTTTTAAGGCTTTTATTGTACAAATGTGCTGCAATTCTCAAACCCGCATCACTTATTGGCCAAAGAGGTAAGGCTGTATCATCAAAATAAACCAAATCTGGATTGTACTTATCTATTAGATCAATGGTTCTATCATGAAATTTCTCCATATAAGCTTCGGATGGTTTTGCTACTCCATTTCCCCAATTCCATTGACTGTGTATTCCGCCATCATCTGAGTTTTTTTCGCTCAATGGATGATTCTGAGCATATAATTCCTGAGGATCTAAACCTTCCCACCAGGTTCCTTTTCCATCGGCTTTAGTCAATTTTCCATCATAAGGCACTCCGGCCAGAGATCCTTTTTGGTCAGAACGTTGAGCAGTTTCAAACCAACTCCAGGCATGCGCCGCATGAACACTCACCGCAAACGGAAGACCAGCTTTGCGAGCGGCTTTTTCCCATCCGGCGATAATGTCTTTTTTTGGCCCCATTTTAGTCGAATTCCAATTGGGTTGATACTTGCTGTCATACAAATCCAGGTTATCATGATGATTAGCCATTGCCATAAAATATTTGGCTCCGGAATCTTTATATAAATTGACCAACTCTTGTGGATTCCAGTTGTCGGCTTTCCAAATATTGATTACATCTTTAAAACCAAATTTTGAAGGATGACCGTATTTTTCAAGATGATATTTATATTGCAAGGAATCTTCCTGATACATTCCTCTTGCATACCAATCACCTGCTTCGGGTTCACATTGAGGTCCCCAATGCGCCCACATTCCAAATTTTGCATCACGAAACCAATCAGGCGCTTGATATTTTTCAAGCGAATCCCATGTTGGTTCAAAAGGTCCCTTGAAAACAGGGGCATTAAGAATAGTGATTTGTCCTAATAAAGGAGATAGGTAGAGTCCGGCCAGAGCGGTTGTACCTAATTTTAAAGCATTACGTCTGTTCATTACTTTTATAATTGTATTTTCATCTAAACTAAATTTAGTTCTTTTACCTACTATATCTGTTTCAAATTTTTATTTGAAGATTGTCTAATAATCAATTCTGGTTCTAAAATAATTCGTTTAAACGTTTTTTTCTTAGGATTATTCATTCGTTCCAAAAAAGCCTCTGCGGCTAATTTCCCAATTTGGTCACTGTGTTGATTCACTGTAGAAATAGAAGGTTGCGTTAGTGAAGTAAATGGTTCATCACTAAAACCAATCAAAGCAATTTCTTCCGGAACTTTAATCTTATTTTCTAAAAGTACCTGTAAAGCACCCAGTGCTGCAATATCTCCAGCCACATAAACTGCGTCAGGTCTTTCTGGAAAATCTAACAATTGTTGCATGATTCGGCGTCCATCTTCAACACGCAAATTACTCTCTATAATCCAGTTTTCTCTAATTTCTAAATTTGATTTTTTAAGTGCATCTTTATAGCCCCGAATCCTTTCCTTATAAATTCTAATATGCTTAAAACCTGCAATATGTGCAATGCGTTTGCAATTTTGCGAAACCAGATGATCAATAACCATATGGCTACTTTTATAATCATCAATCCCTACATAATCCACATTCAATTCCTCTTCTCCTCTATCAAACAAAACGAGTTCTGTGCCTTTGGATTTTATTTTTTGGTAATATTCTAAATCCGTGGTTTCATTTGCCATAGAAGCAATAATCCCATCCACTTGAATTTTCAATAAGGTATCTATTTCCTGACATTCCTTGGCGTACAATTCATTCGACTGTGTCATGATAATATTGTAGCCGTTAAGATTGAGTACTTTTTCTATATTCTCTACCACCGATGAAAAAAAATGACTATTTACCCGAGGAATAATAACGCCTACTAAATTGCTCTTTCCTTTGCGTAAAGCACTCGACAAATAATTAGGTTGATAATCCAGTTGCATAGCAATTTCTTTCACCGCTATTTTAGTCTTTTCACTAATTCTGGGGTGATTATTCAATGCTTTGGAAACTGCCGAAGGTGTTAATCCCAATACTTCAGCAATATCTTTTATTGTGTATTTTTTTTTATTCTCCAATTAGTTTTTATATTTGTTCAATCGATTGAACAAATATAAGATTTTAAATAAAAAGCACAATACCTTTTAGTTGTGTTTTTTATTTCTAAAACTGTTCAAACGTTGGAACAGAATAAATAATTTTTACATATATGAAATATATTGTTTGCGAAAAACCGGGTGAGTTTATTTTAAAAGAAAAAGAAGCACCGGTTAGAAAAGAAAATGAAACCTTATTACAAATTAACAAAGTAGGGATTTGCGGAACCGATTTGCACGCTTATGGCGGAAACCAAGCTTTTTTTAGCTACCCTAGAATTCTGGGACATGAATTAGCTTCCACTGTACTAGAAATTGGAGAAAATCCCAGAGGAATCAAAGCTGGAGACAGCGTTGTGGTAATGCCTTATGTAAGTTGTGGTACTTGTATTGCTTGTAGAAACGGAAAAACCAACTGTTGTACAAATATTAAAGTGTTAGGCGTTCACACTGACGGAGGAATGCAAGAACAAATTACAGTTCCTACTTCTATCCTTTTACCCGCTAATAATTTATCAAACGACCAAATAGCAATTGTTGAGCCACTAGCCATAGGTGCACATGCTATACGCAGAGCTGCCATTACTCTAGGAGAAATCGTTGCTGTAGTAGGTTGTGGTCCGATCGGGATTGGGATTATGAAGTTAGCTCAAATTGCTGGTGCCAAAGTAATCGCCATTGATATGAATGAGCAGCGTTTGGCTTATGCCAAAGAAAAAATTGGTGTAGATTATACCGTAAAAGCAGATGAAAATACGGTTGAAGAAATTACCAAAATTACCAATGGAGATTTATGTACTGTTGTTTTTGATGCTTCGGGACACAAAGGCGCTTTAGAAACATGTCCCAATTATATGTCGCACGGTGGTCGATTAGTGCTTGTTGGATTATCCAAAGGAGAATTGACTTATTCTCATCCTGCTATTCACGCCAAAGAGATGACTTTAATGTGCAGCCGAAATGCTACTACCGAAGATTTTGAACACGTAATCAGTATTTTAGACCAATTTCCAACAGAATCCTACATTAGTCATAATGTTCCTTATACTGAAATGATTGCTAATTTTGATAGTTGGTTAAATCCTGCAACAGGTGTAATTAAAGCTACTGTCGATTTTAAAATAAAATAATATGACAATAGATTCGCATCAGCATTTTTGGATATACGAAGCAGAAAAACACGCTTGGATAGAAGATGATATGAAAGTCATACGCAAGAATTTCTTACCCGAAGATTTAAAATTAGTTTACCAAACTAACGATATTGATGGTTGTGTAGCTATACAAGCCGATCAAACACTAGCCGAAACAGATTTTCTTTTGGATTTAGCCCAAAAAAACGACTTCATTAAAGGAATTGTAGGCTGGGTTGACTTGAGAGCCTCGGATATTGATACTGTTTTAAATCAATACAGCCAATTTCCAAAACTAAAAGGTTTCAGACATGTGGTTCAAGGCGAAGCCGATCATAATTTTATGTTGCGCCCTGATTTTTTAAACGGAATTGCCGCTTTAGAAAAATATAATTTCACTTATGACATTCTTATTTTTCCGCATCAATTAGGAGCAGCCTTGGAATTAGTGAGGCGTTTTCCAAATCAAAAATTTGTCATTGATCATATTGCAAAACCATATATAAAAGAAGGATTTTATGATGGTTGGGCAGCTTTAATGAAAGCGATTGGTGAATACCCAAATGTGTATTCTAAACTTTCAGGAATGACCACTGAAGCCGATTACAATAATTGGACTACTGAACAAATCGAACCTTATATGCAATTGGTTTTGGACGCTTTTGGAGCAAACCGAATCCTTTTTGGTTCTGATTGGCCGGTATGCTTGGTTGCTGGAAATTATACAAAAACAAAAGAATTAGTAACCAATTTCATTGCAAAATTAAACACAAAAGAGCAAGAAGCTATTATGGGTGGCAATGCAATACAATTTTATAAATTATGGATTTGGGATTAAAAGGAAAAGTAGTCGTAATCACTGGTGCGGCTGGACTTAAAGGAAGTATTGGAGAAACTATCTTGCAACACTTGGCTGCCGAAGAAGCTATTCCGGTAGTAATTGATAGAAACGATCGAGGATTTACTTATATAGAAGAAATTCAAAAACAAGGAATTGATGGTTTGTTTTGTAAAACCGATGTGACCAATCCTATGGAAATTGAAGAAGCAATCGCAAAAATCGTGGCTAAATACGGTCGAATTGATGCTTTGATCAATAATGTTGGTGTTAATGACGGAGTTGGGCTTGATGCTTCATACGAAGAATTTATGAATTCTTTGAAGCTGAATATGGTGAGTTACTTTTTAATGGTTAAGCATGCCCTTCCTTATTTAAAAGCTTCCAAAGGCCCAATTTTAAATATTGGTTCTAAAGTAGGATTAACAGGTCAGGGAGGAACCTCTGGTTACGCCGCTGCCAAAGGTGGTGTTTTAGGTTTAACCCGTGAATGGGCGGTGGATTTAATCAAACATTCCATAAGGGTAAATGCTATTATCATAGCTGAAAGCTGGACTCCTGCCTACGACAATTGGATTAAAACACTTGAAAATGGTGAAAAAAAATTAAAATCTATTATCAAAAAAATTCCTTTGGAAAACAGAATGACAACTCCTGATGAAATTGCTGATACTTGCTTATTTACCATTTCTGAAAGATCCTCACATACTACCGGACAGTTCCTCTTTTGTGATGGAGGCTACGTTCACTTGGACCGTTCATTATTAACAGAAAACATTTAACACTTAAAAGAACAAATCATATTGTCGTATTATTTGTTCCTTTTTTTAATAGTATGGAAAAATAGCGAAGACCATTGTAAAGCTATTATGAGCGCCACTTATGTTGAGATGGGTGCCGGAAAATTCGGAAATATATGGGTAGCCAATCTGGGAAAGTAAACTATTTTTCTTCACCTGATCACTATCTAGCTATAACAACGAAGTAAAAAACAATTTATAACTGGATAAAAGATAAAGGGTGGTTTGGAAATGTTACTGTTGGAGATATACAATATGGGTTTGAAATCTCATCTTGTTATGGTACAAACGGAAATGGAGTAAATTATACCTGTAACAGCTACTCTGTAACGAGCAATTAATTTATACGAAATTATTAAAACAGACTCAACTTAAAGAATTGAGTCTGTTTTTTTTTATAATAAAATATAAGAGTTCTGTTGCCTCTGTAGCACATCATGCAAAACTGGTGGGTACGCTTAAAATTTCTTCAACGGTCAGATCTTTAAAGTAAAATCTATTACAAAAATCTGAACTTCTATCTTCCAACCATCTATTGTCAGGATGCCTATCTGCTAATGAAAGCTGCAGAAATCCTAAAAAATCATACCCAAATCCATCGATGAATTCTATTGGGTACAATACTTTTCGCCACTTGGGTTCATCAAAAAGATATAAGGTTTGCAGGCTGCAAGATATATTTATCAAAAAACAGAACTACACTGTTATCTCTTTTAATTACCCCTGCATTCCAGATCTAATAGTCTGAATAACTGCAAGTATAAGGTGCAATTTTTAAAATTTAAGAAAAAAAAAAGCTTTTTTTAATATAAATACATAACTGTGCTTGTTTTTGCAAACTAATTACGCTATAAAATTTTATTAAGTAAGAAAAAAATAGCAGTTACAAATTATGAAAAAGGCACATGAAGAGCTGTAAAACAAAATACTTAGAAAAGCGCATATCACGAATATGAATTGTTTTAAATGTATTTTCAGCTTTCGATTTCAAACAATATAATATCTAATTATATTGGAATTATAAAAACCATGAAAAAAGTTCGGCTTTATATTTTAACACTTACAGGCATTGGTATTGTTGTTCTAATCATTGCTAACAATCCTAACAGAAACTCTGAAAATATGGAATGTTCTGATTGCCCAATTTTTGCAACTATAAATACAAGGTCACAATAATTAAAAAAACACTTATTCAAAAAAGCTGTTATAAGATTATCTTTACTGCAGCAACCAACTTGTTTGTGATTAATTTACAAACAAGTCGTTTTTTTTTAAACTGTTTATTGAGGTTCTTGTAGAATGATATTTACTTCCTCTGCTGCCTCCATCAAATTTCAATTTTACTTAGTATACGCTACGGCAATTTGACTGCTGCTTCCCAAACCTTCAATTCCAAGCGCTATAACATCTCCGGCTTTAATATAAATTGGGTCAGGTTTAATTCCTAAACCAACACCAGGAGGCGTGCCTGTACTCACAATATCGCCGGGAAGCAACGTCATGAACTGGCTTAAGTAATGTACTAAAAATGGGATTTTGAAAACTAAATTTAGTGTATTACTGTTCTGATATTTTTTACCATTTACAGTAAGCCACATTGACAAATTATCAACATCTTTCACTTCATCTTTAGTAGCCAAAAAGGGTCCGAGTGGCGCAAATGTATCGCACCCTTTCCCTTTTGCCCATTGTCCGCCACGCTCAATTTGAAAAGCTCTTTCACTATAATCGTTAAGCAAAGCATATCCAGCAACATACTCTAATGCTTCAGATTCTTCTACATAAATTGCTTTTTTACCAATAACAAATGCCAATTCAACTTCCCAATCCGTTTTTTCGCTGTTTTTAGGAATAATCAAATTATCATTTGGTCCACATAAAGAAGTAGTTGATTTAAAAAAGATAATAGGCTCTGTAGGAATTGGCGCATTAGTTTCTAAACAATGATCTACATAATTTAATCCAATGCATATTATTTTTGAAGGTCTTGTTATTGGTGACCCCAAACGAATTGAAGCATCAACTTGTGGCAATACAGGATTACTTTCTAATGCTTTTTTTAATTTTTCTAATCCATTTTCTTCAAAAAAAGCCTCATTGTAATCGGTTACTATTGAAGATACATCAAATCTTTTTTCTCCTATTAAGATACCTGGTTTTTCTTTACCGGCTTCTCCAAATCGTATTAGTTTCATTTTATTCTTTTATTATATTATACTTCGTCTAATTTATTCTAAACCTATAGTGTTTCATCAAATAGAACACCTCACTTATTACTCAATTACATAAATTGTCGCACTTCTTGCACCGTGGGCACCTATTACTAAAGACTGCTCTATATCGGCCGTTTTTGAAGGTCCTGCTATAAATACCCCAAAACCTTCTTTTGAAACATCAATTTTTTCGTATGCCTGATGCAGATTGTCTACAATATTTTTTTTATCAAGCACCAATATCAAATGCTGACATATAAAAGGAACAAGTCTGTTTATCATTTGGCTTTCATAAATCCATATGGCACCATTTTCTGCCACTCCTACTGTACCTTTAACATACACTTTTTCTACTTTTTCTAACTCAAATACTGATAAAAAAGCTGCCTTTTCATCAACTTCTCCCAGTGTTTCTATCGTATTTATTACGAAATTTTTGTTTTTTCTATCAGAAATTAACTGATCTTTCAGTGTTTCTATATCCGAAATTAATTCTACTTTTCCACCAATACTTTCCAATACCGTTTTAAACTGGGTAAATGAATCTTCATAACGAATCGTGGAGGCAATATCAATAATAGGAAGTTCAGCCTGTTCAGGTTGATTCATCGCTATGGCTTTCAATATATTTTCTCTTGCACTCATACGCTATTGCTGTCTGATGTTTATTCTAGTTTTTTCCATTTTTTAAATACCAATCACGAAATGAATCTTTTGGAGCTTCGGGCATTTCTCTTTGTTTAAACCAACCATTTAGTTTATTATTTATCATAAAAGGGGAAAAATGCATGATGCCTCTTCCTGTTTTTCCTATCAAACGATAAATTTTAGGATTAGAGAATACAAAACTCATTCCCCACATGCTTATTTTTTTACTTGTTTCCACATATCCCTCAGCGACAATCACTTGTCTCCATTTCCATAATTGTTCATGAATATTAATTTTCACAGGACACACATTAGTACAACTACCACATAAAGTCGATGCAAAAGGCAAGTCAGCATTAGCTTTCATATCCAAATTTGGATTTAATATAGAACCAATTGGACCAGCTACAGCAGTATGATAACTGTGTCCGCCGCTTCTACGATATACCGGACAAGTATTGAAACAAGCAGCACAACGAATACATTTTAATGAATTTCTAAAATCTTCTCTTCCTAATTGTTTACTGCGTCCATTATCTACAATTACCAGATGCATCTCCTGATTGGGTCTCGGTTTATTAAAATGACTCGAGTAGGTCGTAATAGGCTGACCTGTGGCGCTTCTGGCTAATAATCTCAAAAATACAGACAGATGCGCTGCTTTTGGAATCAATTTTTCAAACCCCATGCAAGCAATGTGTACAGGTGCTGTGTGAGCTCCCATATCAGCATTGCCTTCATTGGTACAAACAACAAAACCTCCAGTCTCAGCAATGGCAAAATTGACTCCGGTAATTGCTAATTGTGATTCTACAAACTTATTGCGCAAATGTTGTCTGGCTGCTTCAGTTAAATACTGTGGATCATTATTTCCTTTTTCAGTTTGCAAATGTTCATGAAAAGTAGCACTTACATCTTCCTTTTTTAAATGAATTGCAGGCAGAACAATATGACTTGGAGGTTCTTTTCGAAATTGAACAATACGCTCACCAAGATCAGTATCAACTACTTCTATTCCTCGATGCTGCAAAAATTCATTCAACTGACATTCTTCAGTTAACATACTTTTGCTCTTCACAATCTTCTGAATACCGTGTTTTTGAATAATTTTATGAACTATCTCATTGTGTTCCTGGGCATCTGAAGCCCAATGTACTTTTATACCATTTGCTGTGGCTTTTTCTTCAAATTCTTTTAAATAATTGGATAGGTTCGAAAGCGTGTTGTTTTTAATCTGCGAACCCCATTCTCTTAATTGCTCCCATTCCGGTAAACCATGAGCTGCCTTATCCCGCTTTTCACGAACAAACCATAAGGTTTCATCGTGCCAATTGGTTCTGGGCTCATCAGCTATAAACTTTTCCGCTAATTCAGCGTGTTTTACCGCCATAGTTTTAAATTTTTAATCTTTAATTAAAGACTTTTTTTATAACACACTATTCAATATCTCAGCAATATGAATGGTTTTTACTTTACTTCCCTTCCTTCTTAATATACCTTCCAGATGCATCAGACAACTGGTATCTCCTCCGGTAATATAATCGACGTCGTTATCTTCATGTTCTTTTATTCTGTCTTTTCCCATTTTAACACTTACAGCTTCTTCAGAAACACAAAATGTTCCACCAAAACCACAACATTCATCATTTCTTTTTGGTTTTGTCAATTCAATACCTTTTACCATCTTTAACAATTGCTCTGGTTTAGAAAATTCAGGCAGCATCCTTTCGGTCATTGACGAAAGATTTAATCCTCTTTGTCCGTGACAACTGTTATGCCATCCTACTTTATAAGGAAAAGAGGCATTAATGTTTTCTACCTTTAAAATATCGGTCAAAAACTCTGTAAGTTCATAAATAGTATTCCGTAGCAAGAATGCTTCGACTGGATGTTTGTCACTATGCAAATGTTCCTTTACATGCAAAACACAACTTCCAGAAGGGGCAACTATATAATTAAATCCTGAAAAATTTTTCATAAAATTCAGATCACAACTTTTACTCATACTAGCAAAACCGCTATTAGCCATAGGTTGACCGCAACAGGTTTGCTGCAACGGAAAACTTACATCACAACCCAGCTTTTCTAATAATTGCAGAGTAGCAATGCCCACATTGGGATAAAACTGATCGATATAGCATGGTATGAATAAGGCAATCTTCATTTGTAAATTAATTATTTAATTTAATAAATCCTCCATCAATTGGATAATCGGAACCGGTTATAAAACCAGCTTCTTCACTGCATAAATATAAGGCCAAAGCTGCAATTTCATCTGGTTTTCCCATTCGTCCAATAGGTTGTGACTGCGATAATTTTTCGAACATTTCCGTTTCTTTACCAGCATAATTTTTCGAAATAAAACCATCAACAAAAGGCGTATGAACTCTTGCAGGTGAAATAGAATTACAGCGAATATTTTCTTTTATATAATCTTTTGCAACAGATAAAGTCATTGCCATAACTGCACCTTTTGCAGTTGAATACGCAAATCGATCAGGAATTCCGACCCAAGCCGCAATTGAAGCCATATTGATAATTACACCGCCATTGGAAAGTCGAAATTGCGGAATTGCAGCAAATAAACAGTTGTAAACTCCTTTTACATTGACATCCATCACGCGATCAAAATCAAATGCCGGCGTAGTATCTACTTTACCAACATGCGCTATCCCGGCGTTATTGATTAAAATATGAATGTTACCTATCTTTTCGAATGTTAGCAGTACTTCTTCCTGGTTGGCGACATTACAAGCGTGAGAAAACACTTTTCCGCCATTTGCTTTTATTTCATCAACAGCAGATTTGGCACTTTCTTCTGTTAATTCAATAATATGTACTTCAGCTCCCTGTTTAGCAAATAAAACTGAAATAGCTTTTCCAATTCCACTGCCACCGCCTGTAACTACTGCTTTTTTGTTTTGTAATGAAAACATTTTTTTTAATTTAAAGATTTTTTAATTTTATAAAGACACTCCTCGTTTCCACGGAATAAAATCGTCTTGGTTTAATAACACTGCTTTGGGAATAATTTCGCCACTGGCTGCTTTAATACAATATTCCAAAATATCTTCACCCATTTCTTCGATGGTTTTTTCGCCACTAATTATGGGCCCACAATCAATATCAATAATATCACTCATCTTTTTTGCCAAAATAGAATTTGTAGCCACCTTAATAACAGGACAAACAGGATTACCTGTTGGAGTTCCCAATCCCGTTGTAAACAAAATTAATGTTGCTCCGGAGGCCGCTTTACCCGTTGTTGCTTCCACATCATTTCCGGGTGTGCAAACCAAACTCAAACCTGCTTTTGTTGCCGGTTCTGTATAATCTAATACATCAACTACCGGGGCTGTTCCTCCTTTTTTTGCTGCTCCGGCACTTTTTATTGCATCAGTTATTAATCCGTCTTTGATGTTTCCAGGCGACGGATTCATATGAAAACCCGAACCTACTTTATGTGCTAAAGCATCATATGACTGCATCAAATCAATGAATTTTTTTGCTGCTGTTTCTGTTGTACAGCGGTCGATCAAATTTTGCTCTGCTCCACATAATTCAGGAAACTCGGCTAATAAAACCTTAGCCCCCAAAGCCACTAATAAATCTGATGTATATCCTACGGCAGGATTTGCAGAAACCCCGCTAAAGCCATCACTCCCACCACATTTTACGCCAACACACAATTCGCTTAATGGAGCCAAAACTCTTTCTTGTTTGTTTATTTCAATTAGTCCTTCAAATGTTTTTTTAATAGCATCTGCAACCAATTGTTCTTCACTTTTGGATTGCTGTTGTTCAAAAATAAAGAGCGGTTTATCAAAAGACGGGTTTTGTTTTTTAACATCATTTGTAAAATCCTGTACTTGTAAATGCTGGCATCCCAAACTCAGCAGTGTTATACCTGCCACATTTGGATGATTTGCATAAGAAGCCAGTAAAGCACTTAAAGTTGATGCATCCTGACGCGTTCCTCCGCAACCTCCTTGATGATTCAGGAATTTTATTCCATCTACGTTTTTAAAGACACGCTTGGCACTATTATTTGGTGTTAGCTGCATATTGACTAAATCAATATTTTCTCCATTTTGATAAGCCTCCAATAATTGATGGGTATATTGTGTGTATTTATCACTAACAGAATATCCCAATTCGTTATGCAAGGCTTCTTTAATTACATCTAGATTTCGGTTTTCGCAAAATACTGTTGGTACAAATAACCAGTAATTGGCAGTACCAAAACGACCATCATTTCTTTTATATCCTTTAAAAGTCCTGTCTTTATACTTTGAAATATCCGGTGCCTGCCAGGCAAAATTAACATCACGATATCCATAAGGTTCTGCTGCGTGTTTGAGATTATCTGTTGTCATAAGACTTCCTTTAACGACATCACATTGCACTTTTCCAACCAAAACACCATACATAATTATCTCAGCTCCTTCTCTTAAATCACTCGTGTAAAATTTATGCTTTGCCTTAATTGTGTCTTGAAGGGTATAAGTCTGTTCTTCAAAAGTCACACTTTCTCCTTTTACCAAATCTGTTAAAGCTACCAGAACATTGTCTTCCGGATGCATTTTTATCACTAACCTTTTAACTTCGTTTTCTAACATTATAATATAGAATTTATGCTTTATTTGTTTTATATCCGTTAACTGCAAACAATAGTATTACTGAGAAACAAATTAGCGGAACTACATAACCATTTTGAATATTTCCTGTAACATCTGAAATGAATCCTAAAACCGGAGGAAGTAAAGCTCCTCCAACTATTGACATTACTATCAATGAAGATCCGATTTTGGTATTATGTCCAAGTCCATCAATTCCCATTGAAAAAATAGTAGGAAACATGATACTCATAAAAAATGCAATCGCTATTAATGTGTAAACCACTAGCATTCCTGTACCGACCATGGCTGTTATTGATAGCAGAATAGTGATGATCGAATAGATAATTAATAATTTTACCGGCTTTATATATTGCATGAAAAATGTTCCTGCAAAACGTCCTAACATAAATGTTAAGCCGAAAAAGCCTAAATATTTTGCAGCAGTAGCTTCATCTAGACCTGCTGACGTAGTTGCCATTTTAATAAAAAAACTAGCCACACAAACCTGTGCGCCCACATAAAAAAATTGTGCTAAAATTCCCCATCGTAAACGCATTGATTTCAATGCTCCGGCAAAACTTGCTCCATCCGCCCCTTCTTTATTTTCATCTTTTACATCTGGCATATTGGTAAAATAAAAAACTACGGCTACAGATAAAATAATCAATCCCAAAATAAGGTAAGGCATTTTTACGCTTGCCGCTTCTTCTAAAATATGAGCATGAAATTCTACAGGTGCCATTGCATCAATCTCGACTTTAGTTAAATTTTTTCCGGATAAGATCATCGGTCCAACATATGCAGGAGCAATAAAAGCAGCCAATCCATTAAATGATTGAGAAAAATTTAATCTTTTGGTCGCTGTTTCAGATGGTCCTAAAATTGTTACATAAGGGTTTGCAGCCGTTTCCAGAAAAGTAAGTCCGCAGGCTATAACAAACAAAGCACCTAAAAAATAAATATACTGCAATGAATTGGCGGCTGGTACAAACAAAATTGAGCCAATGCCAAACAAAATCAATCCTATCATAATACCCGATTTATAACCATATTTTCTCATGATATAACCCGCTGGCAAAGCCATGACAAAATAGGCTATAAAGACTGACGAATCAATCAAAGAAGATTCTAAATCTGTAAGATTAAATGCTTTTCTTAAATGCGGAATAAGTATGGGATCTAAATTGTGTACAAATCCCCAGAAAAAAAACAAACTGGTTACCAATATAAAAGGAAACAACAATTTTTCACTCTCTTTAGAACTCACTTTATTTTCAACGTCCAACTGAGTTATTAATGCCATATCATTTTTATTAAATTAATGAATTTCTATCAATATAAAAATACAATACATGCCGTATACTAATTGATTCAATATTGCCATTGTTTAATTGATAATTATCTTTTTTTTATCTAAAAATCTTCCTATGACAATTATGAGAGATTTATTTTGTTAAATAAGATCTGTCTTTTGCTATCACAAAAATCAATTTACATGTTTCATTGATGGACTTCAATAACATAAATTCTATCAGGTGTTTTTCTTCTGACAGAACAAGATTTTAGCAGAAATAAAGATTATAACTCTAAGATTATAAGGAACGGTCTAAATGAGTATAACCTCCGTCCACATAAATTAACTGGCCTGTAGTGTGACTTGATTTATTTGACAATAAAAAAACGGTCATATTTGCAATTTCTTCTACGGTTGTCATTCTGTTTTCAAACGGAATTTTAGCTGTGATTTCTTTTAATTTTTCTTCTGGGTTTTCAAGTGTTTTAATCCAGGTATCATATAATGGCGTATAGCATTCGGCCACTATAACCGAATTTACCCGAATTCCATATTTTAATAATTCAACGGCCCACTCTCGGGTTAATGCATTTCTCCCGCCATTTGACGCCGCATACGCTGAAGTTTTTCCCTGTCCTGTATCGGCAATTTTTGAACCTATATTTACAATTGCTCCTTTTGTTTTTTTCAATTCCGGCAAAGCGTATTGCGCCATCAAATAATAGTGTACCAGATTTTTATGAATCGACGCCATAAACTTTTCGTAATCTCCACTTTCTAAACCTACGCCATCATTTACACCGGCATTATTAATTAAGCCATCAATGCGCCCACATAATGCAATTACCTGCTCAACGGCACTTTTACAAGCTTCCGGATGGGTTAATTCAGCCACGAAAGACAATGCTTTTCCGCCTTCGTCTTCTATTTCTTTAACCGCAATTTGGTTGTCGGCATCCGCTCTTCCAATAATTACAGGAATAGCTCCCTCACCAGCCAAAACTTTACAGATCCCAAGTCCTATTCCTTTTGCTCCACCGGTTACGATAATTATTTTATCATTAAGATTAAGATTCATTTTGTTCTCTAAATTAAGTTCGACAGTTTTTTTATTTATAAAATTCAAGTGATTTTATTCTAAACGATAAAAATCAATTGCATTTTTTCTCCAGATTTTATCTTGTTCCTCTTTCGAAAATTTCGAAAAATAGTGCCCTGCAATGTTACATGATTCGGCATAAGATGCAGCAAGTAAGCTTACTGGCCAATCACTTCCAAACATTAAACGATCCATTCCAAATACCTCAGTAACCACATTTAGGCAATAGATAAAGTCTGTTACTCTCCAATTCTTCCAGTCAGCTTCTGTTACTAAACTTGAAACTTTACACATTACATTAGGAAATTTTGCAATCGCTTTAATTCCTGTTTCCCAATCACTGAATTCCTTATTTTTGAAATCTGGTTTTGCCAAATGATCAATAACAAATTTTTGTTCGGGAAATTTAGCAACCAATTTTATAGCATTTTCCAGATGTTTTGGAAAAATCAAAATATCATAGGTAAAATTGTATTTTCCCAATTTTGAAATTCCATTTTGAAAACTTTCCCACAACATGAAATTAATATCTACTTCGGCCTGAACTATATGTCTGAATCCTTTTAGTTTTTCATATTTGCAAAAATATTCTAAACGCTCTTCAATATTTTCAGCACATAAATCAATCCAGCCCACAACGCCTTTGATAAAATCATTATCTTTTGCCAATTCCAAAAGAAAATGTGTTTCTTCTTCACTCTGATCTGCCTGAACAGCTACACAGCCGTCAAATTGATTGTCTGTCAATAAAGGTTCTAAATCAGAAGGTAAAAAATCTCTTTTGATTACCTCCATTTCTTTATTGATCCAAGCCTCTTTTACAGGGTGATATTTCCAAAAATGTTGGTGGCTATCTATTCTCATGCAAGTCAAATATTTTTTCCATCAGCATCCATTTTTCACCTTCTTTTGCCCAAGGCAGTGCTTTTTGATATTTCCACATCAATTCTTCCCATTTCTGAACCACGGGATTATTCGCATCATTCTTTTCTTTTTTCTCAAAAGAAAAAGTTTCATTGGCCTCAATAATCATAAACAATCTGTTGCCAACACAATAAATATCGAGGTTTTCAATCCCTGAATTAACAATACTTTCTGTGATTTCCGGCCAAATTTTTTCATGATATTTCTTGTATTCGGTTATTAAAGATGAATCTTCATTCAAATCTAATGCAAGACAATATTTTTGCGTTACCATATTATTTTATTTAAGGCTTAGAAACCTGAAACCATTGGCTTGGAGATTGAACCTCTTTTAATATCCAAATCAATAAAAACAGGTTATTTATTAAAACGTTTTAAATTTCCGGAAGCAGCGTTTTTGATACAATTTCAAAAAAATAAAATTATTGCATTCTAAAATTTAATTTTAGCTCAAAATTATCATTAATTAAGCATTTATTATCTTAACAATTTATTCGTTAAAAAAACACGAAATAAACACAAAATTTAAGAATAATTCATTAAATAAACACCGAGAAAACGTCTCTAATTTTTGAAAAATAGAATTTAGTACGAATATTATCCAGGAGGAAAAATTAAACAGCAAAGAAGAGTAGTCTAAAAATCTAAACTAAAGCTTTTTTTCGATATTCCTTAGGAGTTGTTCCAATTAATTTTTTGAATAGCTTATTGAAGTTTGAAGCTGTTTTATATCCACATTGATACGCAATTTCCGAAATACCTAAATCAGTTTCTATCAGATATTTACATGCGTTTGCCACTCTGATTTCGTTTAAATATTCTACAAATGGTTTTTTGGTTTTTGCTTTGAACATTCTACAAAAAGAAGTAGGTGTAAGATTGGCGATTTTAGAAATTTCATCAAGAGATATTTCTTCTTTATAATTTGATTTCACATATTGAAAGACCTCTGAAAGTCGGTCATTTTTATTATCATCACTGACAGAAACATAAGAGTTATCATTGATATATCTAAGATCTTTGCTTTTTGATAAAAGAAACAAAATTTCGATCAGCCCCATGATAACTTCAAAACCTTTCTTCTTTAGTAATTTTTTCATTTTTTTAGCCACCAGTACATTTGTCGGTCCTGCGATGGATACTCCTTTTATGGCCTGAGAAAAAAACTTTTTGACTTCCTGAGCTTCCGGTAATTCATAAAAAGAATTCCCAAAAAGATCTCTGCTAAAATAAATCACAATAGCTCTGGCTTTCAAGCTATTAATTCCTTTATAAAAAATCTCATCGTTGAGCCAAACATGTGGAATATCGTCTCCAAGAAAAACCATATCTCCAGATTCAAATGCTTCTACAGAGTTTCCAATGATACGTTTTCCGTGACTTTCTAAAATATAAACCAACTCAAATTCCGGATGTGAATGAAAAGGCGACTGAAAAAAAGACTCTTCACGTGAAAATACAGAGAGAGAAGTATTAGTATATGAAGCTATATTTGTTTTTACAATTTTCATTTCCGGGAATAGTAATGGTAATTAAGGATAAAAATGAATTAATTACTTAAAAAAAATAGATGTAATGTGGTATTTCATAAAAACAAAAATAACAAAAAAACATTACCACGAATTTAAATCGTTTCAAGAAGACAAAATTTAAAAATAATATCCATGGAATTGCCCTCTAATTTGTCACAAAAACTTAAGGCGGTTTTTAAAGATATTTCACAAGTTTAAGTTTTGTGGCAGAATCGCGAAGATATTTGGAGTGGATACCTTTTTTGCCACAAAAAGCTAAGGCGAATTTTTACAGTTTTTTTACCAATCTCAGTTTTGTGGCAAAATCGTGGCGCTCTCTATTTTGAAGAACTAGAAGTTCAGTAAAATTAGGGTCTAAGAAGTGTAGGTTCGAAACTTTTAGACCCCATTTTAATTTAGTTGTTTTTTCGAAGGTTCGAGTCCCGTTCCCTCTAATAAGACAAAAAGCTTCAGAAAAATCTGGAGCTTTTTTGGTTTTATGCTATTTGTGGGTGAGCATAAGATTTCGTTGCGTTCACGAGCGGGACGCTCGCCAGTAGAGGAAATGTAAAAAATAAAAAAAGTGGCCGATTTTTTCATCACATGAAATTGTGTGTCCTTAAAATTGTTCTAATTGGATTTTATTGTTTTTTCGATTCCCAGACATTATTACCTGCATCAATATCTACATCAAAATTACTCCCCAATATAATTTTATCTACAGGAGTTTTGGACTGTAACTTTATTGTATATCCATCATTTCCTTGAGACCAACAGGAAATATCTTTATTGATTGATTGTTGAGTACCATCCTCGCAGATTACCTTTAGATGTATGGGAACCATCCCAATTCCTAATTTTTTAACCTCAATGATGTAGCTTTTGCCTTTCTTTGTTACTGCTTCAATCGCCAGGTCAGGAGCTATTTTGTTAAAGAACCAATCGTTCCAAAACCAGTTTAGGTCAGTCCCTGACTGTGTATTAATGCAATTAAAAAAATCGTAGGGAGATGGATGCTTCCCTTTCCAATTGTCAATAAAATAACGTAGTGCTTCTGAAAATTTATCATCTCCTAACATTTCTTTTACATAATAGAATCCAATGGCTGGTTTCAAATCTTTATTAGAAAACCTTGATTTGCGATTCAATTGTGGTGTGAGTGTTATGATAGGATTATCATAGTCAGAGCCCGCACTTTGATTTACTTCACTAATATCATAACTCATAGGAATTTCCGGCGCAATTAAGGGTTGTAATGTAAATTCAGAAAGAGTAGCCAGCCCTTCATCCATAAACGAATATTTGGTTTCATTTGTACCTACATAAAAAGGGAATAAGGTATGAAAGATTTCATGGGCCGTAAATTGTACTATTTGTAGCGGATCTTCAAAAGGCAGGTTATTTACCATCATTGGATATTCCATTGCATCAAGTCCATCAAAGATTGTTATGTGTGGATAGGGAAATGGAACTTTAGGGAACAGGTAACTTATAGCAGATACTGAACCACGTGCATACCCAATAACCGGATCATACTGTTTGTGTTCAGGATTATAAACGGCATCAACTCTTACCCTTCTATTTTTAATGGAATCAACAACGACACTTGCTGATTTCCATACATAATGATTACTTGTCGAAAAAGAAACATCTATAACATCAACCGCATCAAATATCCAGGTATTATATTTATTGGGTTTACAGATATTTTTCTTCGCTATATCTTCCTCTGTAATAATATTTACAATACCGTCACTACTACTGGCTTTCTGAAGTAACTGCAAATGGTGATTGCTAAATACATTAGCTGCGTTTGTCAAATTTCCAGTACACCATACCTGGTAATCGCCTGGGACGGTAATTTCTACATGAAAATCTCCATAGTCGTTATAGAACTCATCAAATCCCATGTACGGATACTCATTCCAACCGTCTATATCATCATACACTGCAATTCTTGGAAAAAAATACGCAACTACAAAAGCTCCATTATCTACCTGCCCTGTTCGAATAAATGAATTCTGATTTAGTATATACGAATACTTTATTTGAACATTAATCTTATCCTTGGGCAAAATTTTCACTCCTATTATTGTCATATTTGTTCCTGAAGTGACAATTAACTTTGATTCTACTTTTTGACCATTCAGAATAATCGATTCTATACAAATACCATCTCCTAAATCAGCTTTGGAAATGATCTGGGCTCTAACGGATTCTGTTTTGTACAAGTTAGGAAAGAGTTTAAAGACCATCTTAGAAAGCGTATCTGGGCTGCTATTTGTATACTGAATTTCAACCTGTCCGGAAACTTCTCTTGTGGCAGGAGAAAAATCAACCTTTATAGAATAATCTGCACGATTCTGCCAATAATTTTTCCCGGGCAATCCGCTTTTTTCCCGGACATGATTTTTATAACTCTGTCTAAAATTAGTCGCAACAGGTAATTGAGTCTGAGCAAAGACCTGCATGGTAAATAAGAGTAGTATTGTAATGGTAATTGTTATTCGATTCATATTATTGGGCTTTTTTTATTATGATAATTCATTTAAGTGACGTTTTAAAAATCTTTACAGAAAAAAACAATAACAACACATTGACAATATGGTAATTGAAAAAGAAAAAAAACATCTGCTACCGAATTATCGGTTAGCGAAATCGCTTTGCAGTTGGCTTCTAAGTATCCACAGAATTTTCAAAATTAAGGCTGAAAATGAATCCTTTGGAATTTAGAGCGAGTTTTAATTAACTCCAACACTATTCCTTTGCTTTTCTTCCTCAGTATTCATTTTATTAAAACCCAATTTTGGTGCTAATCTGGATAATAATTTGCCCAATTTTGATGCGCCCACTATAATTTCATCTTGACCATTGATCAATCCTTTAAAAACTTTTTGAGCAAAAAGTTCAGAAGTCATTAAAGAAATATTTTTCCCTTTGTTCATTTTAGTATCAACTGCAGGTGGTACCACTTCTACTAAACGAATTTTCGTTTTTCTCAGATTAAATCGTAAACCTTGTGTAATAGCTCTTAGTGCACTTTTACTTGCACTATAAGCAGATGATTGTGCCGAAGGTATAAAAACATAACCACTAGTAACATTTACAATTGTAGCTTCAGACTGCTTCTCTAAAATTGGCATTAGTTCCTTAATTAAAGCTATAGGTGCTACTAGATTTGTTTCTAACTCCGTTTTCAAAGTACCTATATAGTTAGGGTGCATAATATCAGTGACGCTATAAATTCCAGCATTATTCACAAGAACATTTAGTTTAGGAAAACGATTACCAATTTCCATCGCTACTATTTCCCGACCGGTTTGAGCAGAAATATCCGCAGCAATTGTGTTAAGTTTTGGAAATCGTTTTTTAGCTTCATCAAGGGTAACCTGAGTTCTGCCACAAATGATTACTTCATTTCCTTCATTTAAAAAAGTTTCAGCCATTGACAGACCAATACCAGTGCCGCCACCTGTAATCAGTACTGTATTTCCATTTCGTTTCATTTCCTTTTTGTTTTTATGATTCAGTTGTAAATGTAAATACAATACTATACTTTTACAAGTAGTTACAATTAAGTATATTAATTTACTAAAAGTTAGCTTAACTGTAAATCAACACTTTAAATAAAAAAAAAAAAAATAAATGAAAAATAATGAACCTTGTGTAGTTGATGTAACCGATTTGCAGTTCATATTACAAGTTTTGGGAGGAAAATGGAAGCTTCATATTCTAACAAATTTATATTTTGGCAAAAAAAGATTTAAAGAATTAGAAAGAGAAGTAATTGGAATTTCGCCAAAAATGCTAATTAAAGAATTAAAAGATTTAGAAGCAATTGGTATAGTTAACAGAGAAACCTTTAATACTGTTCCTATTACTGTCGAATATAGTTTAACAAAAGAAGGGTTGACATTAAAACCGATTTTAGACCAAATGAAACAATGGGCGATAATGTTTAAAAAGGAAATGGTAGAAAAAAGTCAACTTTAAAAGTAATTTTGCAATAGTCGTATTCATTTGGAAGACATTGAATAAAATTAAAAACTTGTGATATCCACATATTCCCGAGGTAAGCTGCAATCCATTTTTTAAAGAAGCTTAATCGCGTTAACCTCGGATATACAAAATGGATCAATAGACTAAAAGTTAGTTTTTTAATAAAACAATCTCTCTTTTTCTTAGTACATCCATTAACAGTAGATAAACTCTTAATTTTAATGTTTTTTTTACGGAGTTACGTTCATTTTTTGTTTAATCAGCACTTGAATACGACGCATATTATTAATGGCATCTTCCTTTACCTGCATACCGTTTGCTGTAAATTTTCGATATTCAATCGTTTCTTTTGATTCGATAATTTCAAAAGAAAGCAGCATTCCAGGAATGTAAGCTCCAAACCAATTCGGATCCGGCTGTTGACTCCAGGTAATCCACACAAATTTTTCACCTTTCTGCATATTTAGACTATTTGTTTTTATCCTTTCAACCGCTTTTTGATTTCCATACAATAAAGAAGTTGTATGTCTTTTTCTGTTTATCGAAGAATTAATCACTTTTAAGCCTGAAACTTTATCCATTAGTGCCTCGGGAAAGGATGCCTCTCTATTAAATCCGTTCTCACCTGAATTTTTTGAACAGGAAAAAAGGATAAATAAAAAAAGAAGTGCCGCAAAATAAATTATTGTTTTCATATCTATTGTCTAATTGGAAGTGTGAATACATGATCGTTTTTTTCCATTGGCTGATGGCAGCACATGCATTCGATTGTAAAATCTGCACTTTTGCGATAAGGTACCAGCTGCGGAGTTTTAAACCGGGCGAATCCCCAGCCGTTTGTTTCCTTGTATTTCTTATGATCTTTAATCATAAACTCAACTTGCTTAAAAGCCCCCTGAGAAATATTTCCCTCACTATCTTCGATTTCATCGTATGCGGCCTTAGCTAAAATAGAACCATCAGGCCATGGGCTGATCTGCTTATTTTTGATGGCCTTTACAGCAATATCATTTCCATAAATAATCCGCATCGTTCCATTGTCAACACGCTGGGTTGTACTCACTACAGCCCAGTTTTTATAATCAGCTATATAGGAGATTCCGTTAAGTGCTTTTGGAACTGTAACGGCAGGTTCTGCTTTTTTTAGTTCCTCAGACTGATTCTTCAATACTTTTATCTTTGAGCTATCCGCTTGGACATTATTTACCCTAAGATTCCAGATATAATCCTTTAACACTTTAATATCATGTCCGGAAAGCTTTGCTTTGGGATGTGCCAGAGTGTAACTGCTCAGGGGCACCTGATTTACAGATTCCCATAATTTTGCCTTTTGATCTGCCGGCGATAATTGATTCCACTCAGAAAAATTCAATCCACTTCTACCGTCCTCAACGTGCCGGGCAACCAGCCAGTAAGCCGGGGCTATCTTATCATACCAGCTTAGCTTGGTTTCATTAGAATGACAATCATAGCAGGAGTTCTTTAAAATAACCTGAACTTCATGAGGCACTTTTAAATCTCCGGTAACCGGAGGATTTATATAAACTACTTTTTAGACACCTTTTTGAGTTCATTTATACTACTCACTTTTATCGAGAATTAGGTGCTCACTTTATCCAGAATATCCACAATAGTTTGCATTTCTCCAGATTTTAAGATTTGGTTTTTTTTTTCAAACTGCTACAGAATATGAATAGTTTTGGTTATTAATATGCGTTAATCCTGCTCCGCAGGATCGACGCATATTCATTAAAGACTAATTATTATTATCACTTAAAAAGAAATAATTATTTGATATTTAAAATAGTAATTTTAGCCAAGATGATTTCCATACTGGTAAGCTAGAAAGAGGTTAGGAATATTGATAAAAATGATTAGGCCATCAAATCGATGGCTTTTTCTTTTATAAAACCTAATACCAGAATCATATCTAGTATTAGGTTTTCTTGTTTTAATCGATGCTATTTAGAACTCATTGTTGCGGATACGAAGTCGGGAGAGATTCGCAGATGAAAATCTGGTCAGCCGTCTCTTTAGTGTTCAAAACTATTAAGTTTATATTATTTTCCAGTTAGTTACATTGTTGTTTTGTAAAAAATATCTAATTTGAAACACTACCGAATACTATCAATTTCTAATCTCATTTTTGATCTTGTAGAAGTCTTAGGCAAGTTTATAAAACAACATTTTAGCCCAAATTTACATTTTTCAAGAAACGCTCTGTAAATCAAATGATATTTAAAAACTAAGAGGTTGTCTTTTCAGACAACCTCTTAGTTTTTTTATCAACCAATTCAAAAAAGGTATTTTTATTTTATAATTTTTACAATACCTGATTCTCCGTTTCTGGTTTTTACTTTTACCAATAATACACCATGTTGATTTGATAAATTATCAGAGAACAATGTCACAGTATTATTTGAAACCGTGTACATATCTTGCTTTATCAATTTCCCTAATAAATCATAAACCTGAATATTAACCAGAGTTCCGTTTGTATAATCAGGCAATTCTAATACCACATAATCTTTCATTGGATTAGGATGCGCTTTTACAGAGAATATCTGAGTATCATTCTTAAATTCGTTATCAGAAATCCCAAGATTTACATCGCTGTCGGTGTAAACAATTCCTCTTCCTACGGTACTCATATAAACCCTGCCAAAAGTATTCATATCACCAATTACAAAATTACCATTTCCTGTTCCGCCAAACTCATACGCATCATCATTTACACGAAGCCATGTAACGCCCTCATCAATAGAACGAAACACACCGGTAACTCCATTTACTGTTCCCCATATATATATAGAAGGATATGTTTTTCCAGGAGCCGCTTTACCAATGCCTACAGCTGAAGCAGCTGTTACACTTGCTGAAGGAACAACAAAAGTCAGACCGCCATCAATTGAACGTTTTAAACCTCCACCATTCATTGCAATCCAGATGTGTCCTGCATTACCGAGAACAGTTCGAATTAATTTTGAACCCCATGAACCGGCATTACCTGCAGAAACAAAATTAACCCCTCCATCAGTACTAATCATCATCAATCCTGTTAGTTGATCATAAACATAAAACTTATTATTGGTTACCTGATCAGAAACCGGGATTGCATCACTAACACTTATACCGTTACAGGTTGTCCATGTAGTTCCGTTATCAACAGAACGATATATACTTGTTGCACCGGAAGGACAATGCAAAATGGTATTACCATCATAAGACAAGGCTGCCCTGCCTTTTTGTCCCATTAAGGCCGCTGTAGTTTTGGTCCATGCCGCACCTTGATTTCCAGAATAATACATAAACTCCCCTAACCTCACAATTTTGTTTGTGTTTCCTGCAGCATACGAAATAGAAGTTGAAGTTCCCATAGTCGGAGCATGTTGCGGAGCAAAAACAGTTACATCTGTATGTTTAAATCCGTCAAAGTCGCCAATTACACTCATTAATGGACCAGATGGAATACTTATTAAATCTAAAGGGACTGATTCTTCAATACCGATTGCATCAAATTTCCAGGTAGTTTTAACTGCATTAATATCATCGCAAGTAAAAAGTCCGTTTCCTGAAACAATACTTGCCTGAGATGTATTTGTCGGGTTAAATTTAAAATCTGTTGCCCAGTGTATTGACTGACCGGTAACCCATGTACAGCCATTACTTTCAAAAGAAAATCCGGAATTACCAACTAAATCCCTCCAATTAGTTCCTCCGTCTGTACTTACATAAAAATGGTCCCCATATACAGCTGTCCCCCCAGGAGTAGTATATTGGAACGACCAAGTATTTGTCGTTGAAGCGATTAATCGTTGTGGATTTGCCGGATCTACATCAATACCTCCAAACGGCCTTGTAATACCAGCTGGCGTAATGTCTGTAAAAATTCCTGTACTGCTTAATTTTGATATTTTTCCCTGGGTTCCATTCCAGGGTCCTTCCAGGTCAGCATAAGTAATCAATAAAGATCGATTTGAATCTAAAACAGCACGCTGCGGCATATAAGATGTTGTGGCTCCTGAAACAGCAGTCCAGCTAATTCCGCCATCAAGACTTTTGTATAGATTAGAAGCTCCAATTTGTGAAACCCCGGCATAAATAGTTTGTGTTTTACCTCCTGAAACCGAAGCCGGATCCAAAACAACAAAGCATACCCCATTTGCATTTGAAGTTGTCGTAACCGGAAAACCTGACAACTTATTCCAAGTCAAACCGGCATCAATACTTTGAAAAATACCATTGTTTCTGGTTCCGCAATAAATAATATTCGAATTATTTGGATCAACAGCTAAACGTTCACCATTCGAACGCCCCATACCATTTCCATGTGCTTTAAATTTAGAAGTCACTTCAATTTCAGTAAATGTATTTCCTTTATTTGTGGATTTTAAAATAGCCGTTTTTCCATTATTAAAATAACTGGTTCCAACCAATAAGTAGACCACATTATTATTTTGTGGATCTATTGCCAAAGATTCAACGCCAAAATAACCAACCTGATCTATACTTAGCCAATCCAGCAAAGAGATCCATTTTTTATTAGCAGCATCCCATCTGTAAGCACCGCCAACATCAGTTCTGGCATATTTTAAATCTGCATCATTTTTACTGGTAATAATTCCAGATACAAAACCCCCTCCTCCTATCTGAACATTCTTCCATACATTTTGTGTTTTTCCTGATAAGGAAGCCAGAAGCAATAAAAAAAGTAAAAAATAGTTTTTCTTCATTTTAGTAATCATTTAAATTATGGTTTAAGTAAATTCTTAGATCAAAAATATTCTCAATTGACTATCGAAAATATTTCATCTTAACTTATGGTTAAATAGACAACAAGTATACATTTTTATTTTTTAAATAAAAAGAACATTCAAAAACGTAACAATTAAAAAATATAATTTATGCATTTATCAGAGCAAAACTTATATTTTAAAAAAATGGATTACAATAACGAACCCTACTTCTGTCGCATCTGTCAGAATCAAATATAAGAATTAAGTAATTTAAAAGTTAGCCCGCCAATTTACAGTATGATTTAAACATAGTTATCCCTGGCCTAACCATCTGATTCTTTCTGAGCATGTGTACAACTTCAATCCCGTTCAATGTTCGTCTGGCCGATTCAAAACTTTTAAAGCCTAATCCGTTTTGTATACGCAACTTGATAAAACGATGGTCCTGTTTGACAATATTGCTGAGATATTTACACTGTCGAATTTTAATCTTTGAGAAAGAACGACTGTTATAAACTTTAATTGCTGCAGTATTAGAACCGCTTTTATCAATGTTTATTAGTCTTGGCTGGTAATTACTACCAATTGCTTTAATTAGAAAAGACTGAGCGCTCATCCGCTGTCTTTTTCTCGTTAAAAGAAAGTCTACTGTATTGCCAAATTTATATACTGCTCTATATAAATAACACCAAATTCCTTTTACTTTGATATAGTTCTCATCTAATCTCCAGCTTGCCGCTACTCTGCCTTTTCTCTTCTTCATCTCTGACTCAAGCAAAGGTGTAAATTTATAAACCCAACGCTGAATAGTAGCATGATCCACAAGCACTCCTATAATTTTCATTATTTCTTCAACATCACGATAACTCAGTGTAAATCTTAATTTAAAATACACTGCCTGAAGAATGATATATTTTGGATAACAATGACCTTTAGTATTCATTTTTTGATGAGTTTTAAATTATAAAGATAAAGTTATTCCCAAATGCGACAGAACCTCTTATTCCAAGATTATGCTTACTCATACATTAGAAAATCGTACTCATTACATTTTTTGCATTATAAAAGCCTATTAGTTGGTATTTTTAATAAAGAAATTAAAAACTAGGTAGAAAACTCTAAAATTCTAATCACATGAAAAGCAAAAAAAACTTTACCGGCGCCATCGGTGCGTGGCTGACTAATGAGCTACATCCAGCAAACGCGACCTACAGCTCACCCAACAGCAATTTTAGTTCTATTAAGCTCAACGGGATATACAGCACCCTTGATTACCTGAGCATCGGCTGGTTTGGAGTGGATATGAGTAACCCTAGCAGTCCCACCCTGCAAACCAGTAACACATATCTTGCACAACAGGTTTTAGATGCCCGTGCACAAAACCCGGACATCACCATATTTGCTTTACTGGCCTATACCCAAGAAATCACCAACGATCTCCAAACGATCATCAACAACCCCGCCCTGCTGACCACTTTTGCGACCAATGTTGCCAACTTTCTGGCTAACAATGACCTCAATGGTTTCGACATTGATTGGGAACAGCCCACGAGCCAACTCTCCCATAAGCAATGTGGCCAATGGCTCAACGCATTGGGTAAGGCTTTCGGGGATACCTATTATCTGGCCATTTCGGCGAGTTCTAACCAGTCCGGTAATGTCAACAACCTGAATGCGGATGCTGTGAATGCCAATGTGGATGTGTTCAATTTGCAAAGTTACTGGGTTAGCGATCCTAGCGTATTTATTGCACACGGCATCAATGCCGATCTATTGGGATTCGGTGCTTATTTAGAAAGTGGCGTCACTGCGCTTTATGCTTCTCAGCAATACGCTGCTGGGATTCAGTACCAGAGTAAGCAATACCCCTACCAAACTATGATGAGTTGGCGGCTTGATTCTTCCAACTGGCCTTTCGAGCAAAGTCAGCAACTATTGATGCGGCCATACCTGACCGGCCAACCGGATGTGGTTGTGTTCGACGATGGAGCCATCTTGAATGCGCAAACTACTCCTACTCTTATCCAAAGTATCGTTATCCGTAGCGGAGATGTTGTGGATGCCATCCAATGTACCAATGCCAGCAGCGACGGCTCGTATGTGGTACAACTATTACAACACGGTGGTGATGGCGGCAATGGGAATAATCCGATCAATCTCACAAATGGCCTCACCGCTTTCAGTTACGTAACAGGCTACTGGTACGGACAAAATGTGGTAGTTCAAATCACCATCAACGGCACAAGTTATCCCGCCACCATTAATCCCAATGTAGTTGATACACAAAATTTTCAGGTGACTGCTCCGGCGGGTAGAACTATTATTGCATTCAGTGGACAAACCTGTTATGTGAATTTGGCAGGCGGAGGTTTCAGTTGGGTGTTATCGCAGATCAACGGAGTATTCGGTTAGTGATTTTTTTATTCCCTCTGGTGCTCGTATGCAACGAGTGCCTACATAATATTTAAAAGATAATTGTAGCGTTTGTAATGCGGGCTAATAAAAAAAGGTTCTTAATACGTTTTATTAAGTAGTAAGTATCTAAAAAGCCACATTGCAAACGCTTTGATTTAGTTTATACAAGTAAAAGGGTACTCGTTCAAAACAATCAACAGATTGAGTTTTTACAGGAAGTTATTTTTGTAGTTTAAATCAGCTATATTTACGTTCAAAATAATAAAAAATGGAGGTTTTGAGACAAACTGACGTTAGCGGGTTCTGTCGCATCTGTCAGAATCAAATATAAGAATTTAAGTAATTTAACAGTTAGCCCGCCAATTTACAGAATGATTTAAACATAGATATCCCTGATCCAACCATTTGATTCTTTCTCAGCATATGCACAACTTCAATTCCGCTTAACGTCCGTTTGGCCGATTCAAAACTTTTAAAACCTAATCCGTTTTGGATGCGCCACTTGATGAACCGATGGTCCTGTTCGACAATATTGTTGAGATATTTACACTGCCGAATTTTAATCTTTGAGAAAGAACGCCTGTTATAAACTTTAATTGCTGCGGTATTAGAACCGCTTTTATCAATGTTTATTACTCTTGGCCGGCAGTTATTACTAATTGCTTTAATTAGAAAAGACTGAGCGCTCATTCTTTGTCTTTTTCTGGTCAAAAGAAAGTCAACCGTATTGCCTGATTTATCTACTGCCATATATAAATAACACCAAACACCTTTTACTTTGATATAGGTCTCATCCAATCTCCAGCTTGTCCCCACTCTAACCTTTCTCTTCTTCATCTCCGACTCAATGACAGGTGTAAACTTATAAACCCAGCGCTGAATAGTAGCATGATCAACATGAACTCCTCGCATTTTCATGATCTCTTCAACATCCCGGTAACTAAGGGGAAATCTTAATTTAAAATACACTGCCTGAAGAATAATAGATTTTGGATAGCTATGACCTTTGGTATTCACTTTTTTTTAGTTTTAAAATTCCAAAGATAAAACCTATTCACAAATGCGACAGAACCATAATGCTTCAATCTCTTAAACCTAAATATTCAATATTTTTGATATATTTGTAATACAAAAAAAGAATAATACTACTGTCTGTTAATTAGTTAGTATCTTAATTTTTGTGAATGATTTAATATTGAAATAGTAAAATTGAATTTGGGTGCAGAATCGGTGCATTAGCTTCAAGACATTTATAAAAACGTAACAAAGACGGGATCTCAACACATAAAGTTCGAATCCTGCTCTCCCCACAAAAAGGGTAAAAGAAGTAAAAAGGTCACTTTTTCAATCTTTTCAAAAACCCGAGAAAAACTGGGTAAAACCTGCAAATCCTAGGATTCGCAGGTTTTTTACTTTTATTACATTTTTCAATCTTTATAAAAATGCCCAAAATTTCTATGGCAGAATCGTGGCACTTTTGTCTTGGAGTGGATACCATTTTTGCCACAACAATTTAAGGCGGTTTTCTAAAAATATTTCACCAGTCTAAGATTTGTGGCAGAATCGTGGCACATTGCATTTTGAAAAAGTAAAACCACAGCAAAATAAGGTTATAAGAAGTTTAGGTTCGAAACTTTTAGAGCTCCTTGTCTATTTTTAGTGTTTTTTTTTAGAGGTTCGAGTCCTGTTCCCGCTTAAGAATTCAAAAAAACATTATATGTAAATCTCATTTAGAGTCTTTAAATTTACTTTTACTAACTAAGAAAATTATAAACGTCAAGTAATAAATTAATTTCGATTAGCACTATTCCCCTGTCTGATTGCTTTTGGATCGGTCAAATTAAAACAATAAACAAAACTTAAACGGTAACGCGCCGCGTTGGGAATACTGTTTTCAGCAATATAATAATCTGTGCCGGTTGTAGTACTTTTATTTTGGCGCAGGTTAAAAGCATTAGTGACATCAAACACAAGTGTAGCTTTATCTTTTAGTAACATTTTGCTCAAACCAAAATCAAGAGACTGCAAGGCATCGTTTTTTGTCTGTGCATTTTGCTGTGCCCCGCGAAAGTTATAACGGCCTTGAAAACTAAATTTAGCCGGCAATTTTATTTGAGTACTCAAACGTCCTGTAAGAGTTTGGCCTTTGTAATCTAAATTTTCATCCTGATAATTTCCTTTTTGAGTGAAATGATAGAAATTAATTTCCAGATTGATCTGCAGCCATTTTATCGGATTGCATAATGTTGAAAGCTCTGCCCCGCTTCGTATTTCATGCTGAATATTAATAGGCGTTGTATAAAATATATCATTTTCACGATAAGTAAAATCCTGAATATAACCGCTTTCCCACTGGTAATAAACAGAGGGATTCAGCGTAAAGGTTTTCCATGTTTTAAGAAAGGCCAATTCAAAAACATCTGTAAACGACGGATTAAGATCTGGATTGCCAATATATTGAGAATTTATATCGGTCAGTTCGTTAAAAGGATATAAGGCATACAAAGACGGGCGATTGATGCGTTTGCTGTAATTGAATTGTAAAGTCGAAGCTTCAAACTTATAACTCAAATTTGCGGTAGGAAAAACTCTGTTGTATTTTTTATCATCATTATAGGTGTTTTTTATATCGGTAATTTCGATTTTGGTAAACTCATTGCGGAGTCCCAACATATAATTAAATCGGCCCTTCTTATTACTGTATTGAGCATAAGCGCTGGCAATCGTTTCATCATAATTCATGTCGTTATCAATATTTTGGTAGATGTTCAAAGTATCACCTTGCTGCTGTTCGGCTAAAAAAATACTGGAAACTTTTCGGATTTCTGTTTTTACGCCAAATTCAAAAACTGAAACACTGTCAATGGGCTGTGTAAAATCACTTTGAACCAGTAAATCTTTGCTGTTGCCAATGGAGCTCGTTCTAATTCCTGCATAGTTTATAACAGTTGGATATAAACGTTGTGTGGCAAGATTCCAATCTTTATCGCTGTTCCACCAATCATACTGAACATCAATCGTCCATTTTTTGACCGGCTGTTTAAAGGTTTGCGTATAATTAAACTCAAATTGATTATAATCTCTTTTTTCTAATGATTTTCCTTCTCGGTTCAAAATGCTGTCTTTTGCAAGAGAAGCATTGCTGTAATCGTATAACAACTGCGTTTTATCATTGTCTTTTGTGGCATTTTTCAGAAAAGCAGCTGTAATGGTGCGATGCTCATCAATAAAATAATCGGCGCCAATGTAAATTAATTTACCATCATCGTGGCGATTTTCGTTTTGTACATGGTTTAAGTAACTTGTTGTACCGTTATTCGCAGTAGCTTGATTGGTAGTATAAAGTCCAACATAATCAGAAGATCGGATGCTGAAATTAGAAAATATATTGATCTTATCGGATTTATAATTGATGCTCGGATTAAGACGGCTGTCATTTGGGGAACCGGCAACCAGTCGTACCTGACCGCTAAAACCGCTTTTTTTGTTTTTTTTCAAGATAATATTAATAATTCCTGCCGAACCCGAAGCATCATATCTCGATGAAGGATTTGCAATTACTTCTATTCTTTCAATTTGATCAGCTGTGATTTGATCAAGCGCGTTATTTTGGGTTAAACCTGATTGACGACCGTTAATCAATACCAATACACTGCTGTTACCACGAAGACTTACCGATCCCGTTGGGCTGACCGCAACAGACGGAACGCCATTTAAAACATCATTTGCAGAACCATTTTGCGAGAGTACATCTTTGCCAACTTCAAAAACTTTTTTATCCAGCTTTAAGCTGATGTTTGGTTTTTGTCCGCTAATTTCTACGGCGTTTAATTCTACAGCATCTGTAGATAAACCAATTATTCCCAATTCTATTTTCTGTTTAACCGAAATGATTTCTAACGGCTGCGCATAATTTTGATATCCTATAAAGCTAAAAGAGATCGTCATTTTACCCATTGGCAGTCCTTCTAAATTAAAAATGCCCTGATCGTCGGTAACGCCAATTATTACGGTTTTCATTTTACTGTCTTGTACTGAAACCGTCACATACGGCAATACTTCTTTGGTTTCCTTATCCTTTACTTTGCCGGCAACGCTGGTTTGCTGTGCATGGCTAAAAAGATGAAAAAATAAAATTAAAATACAATTTATAAGGGTTTTCATGTTAGGTTTTTTTTTACAGTACAAGATTAGGTGATAAAAGAAAACACCTTCTTTTAAAACATGCAAACGGCTCTAAGAGCTTTTGAAATGCATTGGGCTATCCGATAATTATATTATCTTTATCTCATGCACCGTTTGACCTTTTTTATCGCGTTTTTACTCCTTTTGTTTACATCATGTGAGCATTATACTGATTATGTAAAATCGGATGTAACATATTACAGCGATGATGATAAGCTACAAAATTATCTCGGCAAGTCTGAAAATTCGATATTTAAAGTTCATATCGACGCAATGCTGCTTAAACGCGCAAACACTGCTGAGCCATTAGGTTTGCAAGTTAATGGTTTCGGTGCTTTTGATGTGTATTGGGATGGCATTTTAGTAGGAAGCAACGGAAAAATGGCAAAAAACGGTCAAGTCGAAGTACCTGGAACAGAAATGACTTACTATCAAATACCTGAAAATCTTGCTTATATTGGCAAGCACGTTGTCACGGTAATAGGAACGCAATCGAAATGGCGGGAATCCCATCGTGGCATTAACATAAAACTTGAAAGTTTTTTGAGCTTGCATCGTGCACCGCTCATTACAATGTCTTTTATGAACCTTATGGCTGGGGCTTTTCTTATTGCGTCGATTTACTATTTTTTTCTTTATATCAACAGTACTCGCGAAGAAATTACAGTTTTGCTCTTCGGAATAATCTGTCTGCTTTTTTTCTTTCTGCTGATTGTAGAATATGTCAAATTTTATATTGACATTCCGTACACCCATTATTATGCCCGATTGAAAATCGTTGGCTGGCTTACTTTTTTTGTATCAATGCTGATTCCCTTATATTTTATGCTGCAGTTTGACTTCCAAAAAAAGCGTTTGTTTCTGTTGCTTGTGTTTGTGTGCCTTATCGTAATCTACGTTATTTATTACGGGCATTATGACAGGACAGCAATTTATTTTAGTTATGCGATGTGTCTTTTCTCCATAATTATTGCGGGCAATGCGGCAGTTCGAAAAATAAAAGGCGGTCTAATTGTTCTGGCTGGCTTAATGGCAAGTGTAGTAGTCAATTACTTTTTGTTTTTTGATTTTGGATTGTTTATCGCTTTTACGATCATCGTATTGTCTATGCTTTACCTGCACACTATTCGGGCTCAAGCTATTGAAGAAGCCCATAATACATCGTTGTTGCTTTCGTCAAGATTACAGTTAGAGCTGATTAAGAAAAACATTCAGCCGCATTTTCTTCGCAATACATTAACTTCTTTAATTGATTGGGTCGAAGAGTCTCCACAGCAAGGCGTTGTCTTTATTCGCGCGCTGGCAGACGAATTTGACATTATGAATTCTATCGCAGAGGAAACACTTTTTCCCATAAGAGAAGAAATCAGTTTGTGCCAAAAACATTTGGAAGTAATGTCTTTTCGCAAAGAAATTTGTTATGATTGGGACGAAAAAGATATTGATGAAAAGGAAGAAATTCCGCCCGCAATTCTACACACTATTGTAGAAAACGGAATAACGCACAGTCTGCCTCCAACAGAAGGCTGTATCCGTTTTTGTCTGAGTTTTACCAAAGAAAAAAATATCAAATCATATTCGCTTTTAGTGATCGCTAAAAACAGAAAAACAAAAAAAGACAAAAATGGCGGTACTGGTTTTAAATATATAAAAGCGAGACTGAATGAAAGTTACGGAGACAACTGGCAATTTGATTCTGTTGCTGTAGAAGAGGGCTGGCTGACAACAATTGAAATTTTTGATAAAAAATGAAGATTCTAATTATTGAAGACGAAGCCAGAATTGCCAAACGAATCGAGCGAATGACTCGGGATTTTTTTGATAAAGAAGTCCAAATTTTGCTTTGTGATTCGGTAGAAAATGGATTAAGCGTGATTCAAACAAATTCTATTGATTTGCTTTTGCTCGACTTGAATTTAAATGGCGAAGACGGATTTTATATACTGCAGTGTGTGGTCGCGAAATCTTTTCAAACCATTATCATCTCCGCTTATACGGACAAAGCGATTACGGCGTTTCATTACGGAGTATTGGATTTTGTACCCAAACCATTTGATGAAAACAGGCTTTCGCAGGCTTTTACACGTTTTACGTCACCAGAAAAACAAACCAGTGGCGATGTTCAGTTTTTAGCTGTAAAAAAAGCAAAAACGATTAAACTCATTACTATAAAAGAGATAAAATTTATTAAAGGAGCAGGAATTTATACGGAACTGCATTTAGCAGACGGACGCGTTGAACTTCATGACAAATCCTTAGAATCATTAGAAAAACTGCTTCCGTCATCATTCCAAAGAATTCATAAATCCTATATTCTTTGCTGGCATGAAGCCGATAAATTAATTGTAGAAGCTGGTGGAAGATATAATATGCTGCTTAAAAATGGTGAATTATTGCCAGTTGGCCGTTCAAAATATAAAGAAATAAGACATAGAACTATTTGAAGAATAATACTATTTTTTAAACAAATTGTAGAACTTTTCAATATTAAGTTTTAGGATGCAAATGCAATAATCGTATAATAATCTTCAAAAAAAATGGTTAGATATTTGAATGCTTCCCGCTTTAAGACAAAGCTTCAGAGAAATATGGCTTTTTTTTGTTTTACTCCAATTTGTTAACGTCTTGTTGCGTTCACGACCGAAAAGCTCACGTCAGCAAGGGCCAAATGGCGGTTGTGCGTTGTTATTCTATCGAGATATCTTTACTTTCAGTTACTTTAGGAATATAAATAAGATAATCATAACCCTTTATAACTCTCGATAAGTATATATCATCTACTTTTAGCTTATTTTGTAAAATAGATTTCTTTAAAGGTCTTAAGTCAAAACAGTACCATTGCTCATCATTTACCATATTTAGAAAAGATTTAAAACTAGTGTTGTCATTTTCGTCTTCTCCTTTTCCTATAATCATTATATGTAACGATTTCCTGAAATTTGCCTCTTCAATATTAGAAATTAAGCTGCCTATATCATATAAATCGGTTTTTGTTAATATGGTTTCCCCTTTTGGTAGATGGTTCGCTCCAAATTTGAAAAGATTTTTTTTGTTATTCCAATCGGGCATTTGGGTTAGCAAGATGTTTTTCATCAATTGAATCCTTAAGGGATGACTTCTTTTAGTATAAATCTCTCTACTTAACTTAAATGCTTCAATTTGTTTTAGCTCTTTGTCAGAAAGTTTTAACTTCAACAACAAATCTAACTTTTGAAGACAATCTTCAGAAAGCATGTAGTATTTTTCCAAACCTTCTTTAGATGTAACTAGTTTCGAATTATGAAGCATTTGGTCATATATCTCAATCACTTTTTTATTTTTCGAAGTTTCTTTTAAATTTGAAATTATCATTTGATCTGCAGAAACGCTCATTTGTTCGACACCATATATTTTGGTATTACGTTTAACTAAATTCTTAAACAAAGCAAATTCGGGTTCATACTGCAAAAAAGAAAAGTTTGTATAATATTCTTTAACAAAAGAATTAAGCTGTTCAGTAGATAGCGATTTAATTTTTGTTTCGATTAAATCTACAGAATAAGGATCAACCTCAAGAAAATAGTTATCAAAATCAACCTCATTGATAATAGCATTTGTGAAATAAGGAATTTCGTTTGTAAAATGAATTTCTCCCAACAAAACAGAATTAGATTGTTTTATTTCGTCCAGCAAAACATCCCATCCTTTTCCCTGAAAGGAAATATTTTTATCAATTTGGAAAGGAAAACCATTTTTTTGAACTAAACTGTCAAGTACTGTGTTTTGAGCATTGTTAAAATTTGTAATAAATAATGTAAGAACTAAGAATATTATTTTTTTCATTTTGTATTTATCGAAGTTGTATTATAATAAGGCACAATCTATTTATATGTATCACAAAACCAACAGAAAGCGACCCAAATTTGGGTAGATATATGTGATAAGTATTACACGTTATTTATTTTCAAATATATACTTTTTCAATTATAAATCACCATAAGGCCTTTTATTTAAGATGGGTTTTATTTTCAACTCTTGTTTTCCTGCACAGCTTACAAATATATCTCTGAGCTCCAGACTTTGTTTTTCCATATTTTATCATGTTTCTAATTTCACCAGCACATCTGCAACACCAAGTCTAGTTTGAACCCATTTTTTTCCATTTAAGACGTTATAAAACAAAAAAACAACCTCGAAGGTTGTTTTAATTTTTAGTGCTATAATACTATAAATAGTTGATTAACTGTAAATGTTAAATAGAATAATTGCCCCCCAACACATCTGATACATTACCCAATATTTTGATATCAAAAAGTAACTGCTATTTGTGTTAAATATCATAAAAAATATTTTATAATAGCAATAATCCAATTAGTCAATATAAAGTTCCTATAAATAAATTTTTAGAATACATTGAAATCTAATATGAATGAATTATAAATCAAATATCTTTATAGCTAAAAAAAATAATCGATTATTATGTCTACAAAGTGTTTTACTTATATTCTTTTGAATGCATTATTATTCATCTCGTGCAGTAGTGATAACGATACTCCAATTGATGACAAAGACGTCACCGATTCTGTTTTGATTGAAATAAATAAACTTAGAACAACGGGATGTAAATGTGGCGCCGATGAAATGCCCCCTGTACCTGCATTAGTAAGTAACTCTATATTGACTAAAACAGCTATCAATTATGCTCATGACATGAATGTACGTAATTTTTTCTCACATATATCCCCCGAAGGTACAAGTCCTATACAAAGAGCTGCTGCATTTTATTATACCGGTAAATATGTAGGCGAAGTTATTGCACGCAATTACAATACTCCTTTTGAAGTTGTAATGGGCTGGAAAAATAGCGAAGACCATTGCAAAGCTATAATGAGTAATACTTATTTAGAAATGGGTGCAGCAAAGTCAGGAAATATATGGGTTGCAAATTTAGGACAGTAAACCAATTTTCTTCTGTAAGTTGCTATACAACTGTATAACAACACATTGACAAACAATTTATCCTCGCTGCAAATAAGCAAAAAAAATAGAGTTATTCTTACTATTATGAGAATAACTCTATTTTATCTTTTGCAAATTATATTATTCTCAGTTTTTTACTTTATATATGGTCAATTAAACCATAACTAAAAAATATATTTGAATTTTAACGAATTATATTCTATTTTTTATAATTATAATTGAAAAATACATTGGTTTTTTAATAATTAACAAGATTAATATGCAATTATTAATACATTAGTACAACTAATTAATTAACCTTTAAAATTAAAATTTATGAAAAAATCAATTTTATTTGTAGTATTAAGTCTTGTGTTTATGAGTTGCGAAACAAGTGAACAAAACAATGAATCAGAAGTTAAAGCTGCATGGTCATCATCTGATCAGTATGCCAATTGGTCAAATGGAGGTTATACCATTTACAACAACATATGGGGTTTTGGGGCAGGAAGTCAATCCATTTGGGCAAATAATTATAGCAATTGGGGTATTTGGGCAAACCATCCTAATACAGCGGGTATCAAATCATACCCAAATTCATCCAAATATGTAGGTAAAGTATTGAATACAATCAATACGCTTAGTACTAGTTTTAACGCCACTACGCCTAGCGGAGGTGCTTGGGTATCAGCCTATGATCTTTGGGATAGCAATAAAGCTAATGAAATAATGCTGTGGTTGAATTATACAGGAAATTCAGATGGTTCGGGAAATGTAAAACCAATTTCTTATAATTATTCATCAACCGGTGCTTCTGTTCCGGTATACACAAACCAAAGTATTGGTGGTCACACGTGGAATGTATTCCGAGGAAACAAAGGATCAAATAATGTTTATTCGTTTTTACGCACAACAAAAACCAATAGCGGTACAATAGATGCAAAAGCAATCTATAATTGGGTAAAAAACAAGGGATGGTTTGGTAATGTTACTGTTGGAGACATACAATATGGATTTGAGATCTCATCCTGTTACGGTACAAACGGAAATGGGGTAAACTTTACTTGTAATAGTTATTCTGTAACTAGTAATTAGTCTTTTACAAGATGAAAAACTGGCTTCAATTTAAGAATTGAGCCAGTTTTTTATTTTAAAAGCAACCTTAAGTCCACTGGTTCTGTCGCATCTGTCAGAGTCAAATATAAGAATTTAAGTAATTTAAAAATTACCTCGCCAATTTACAGAATGATTTAAACATAGATATCCCTGGTCTAATCATCTGATTCTTTCTAAGCATATGCACAACTTCAATTCCGCTTAGAGTTCTCTTTGCAGATTCAAAACTTTTAAAGCCTAATCCGTTTTTTATACGCCACTTGATAAAACGATGGTCCTGTGCGACAACATTGTTAAGATATTTACATTGTTAAGATATTTACATTGCCGGATTTTAATCTTTGAGAACGAACGCTTGTTATATACTTTGATCGCTGCTGTATTAGAACCGCTTTTATCAATGTTTATTACTCGTGGTTTGTGGTTATTACTAATTGCTTTAATTAGAAAACACTGAACGCTCATTCTCTGTCTTTTTCTGGTCAAAAGAAAGTCAACCGTATTGCCTAATTTATCAACTGCCCTATATAAATAACACCAAATACATTTTACTTTTATATAGGTTTCATCCAATCTCCTGCTTGCCCCCACTTTGACCTTTTTCTTCTTCATCTCTGATTCAATGAAAGATGTAAATTTATAAACTCAGCGTTGGATCGTAGCATGATCCACAATCACTCCCCTTATCTTCCTTATTTCTTCAACATCTCGATAACTTAAAGTAAACATAAGCTTAAAATATACTGCCTGCAGAATAATAGACTTTGGATAACAATGACTCGATGGGTTTAAAATTATAAAGATAAAGTTATTCCCAAATGCGACAGAACCATTGAACCTCCAAAAATGATTTCTCCCTTTTTTCATCCCAATTGATGCTAAAAAGCGATTAAGAAAAATAAACTTTAACTTAATCGCTTTATTAAAAAAGATTCAAATTTTATTTTTTGATACCCGCTTGAAATACAGTTTTACTGTAATTAAAATTTAGGCAATAAAACTTTGTCAATTACATGAATTATTCCATTTGAACATTGCACATCTGTAGCAACAATATTACTAACTCTGCCGCTTGCATCTGTAATTTTTGCGCCGCCAGTCAGGCCAATGGTAAAGTTTTGTGCTGCAAAAGTACTTACAACCTGCCCGTTTGTTAAAGCTGATGATTGCACATTTGCCCCGGCAACAACATGGTATTTTAAAGTTGTTTCCAGAACATTTGCCGGAATAGCAGCAAGTCCTGAAAATCCAGTCTCAGTTAAAAAACTGGTAAAAGCCGCATTTGTAGGAGCAAAAACAGTAAAAGGTGAGCTGGCTGTTCCCGATAATATGCCTGCAAAACCCGATGCAGGATTATAGGTCAGGGCCGCTACCAGAGTTGTAAAATTCTTATTGGCAATGGCATGATTCACAATAGTAGGAAGTCCAATAACGCCGTCAACAATATGAATGACTCCGTTCGAGGCTTCAATGTCTGCAGTTGTTACTGTACCGCCCCCATTTGTTTTTCCACCATTAATATCAACAACTGTACCTTTTTCAATATACATACTGATTGTATTTGTCGCGGATGCGCCTCCCTTGGCTAAAGTTTTAACATAACCAGTTGTAATTTCAGTTGATTTGACTTTTGTACTTAAAACATGATTGAGTAATATTTCCTTTAAAGCCGCTACAGGAACTGCATCAAGATTAGCATAACCTTTAGCAGACAAAAAAGCACTAAAAGCCGTATTAGTAGGAGCAAAAACGGTATAAGAACCGGAGGAATTTAATGTGGCAGTGAGACCTGCTTTTTCCAAAGCAGCAACCAAAGAGCTAAGATTAGGATTTGCTTTAGCAATTGATGCGATTGTTTGAGGTTGTTGTGATGGGGTATCATCATCATTGTTACATGAAATACTAACTAAAGCAATTAAAGCTAAAAAAATAAGTAATTTAATTTTGATTGTTTTCATAAGATATTTTTTATAATTTATATCGCTAAGTTAATTAATTTTGTTTAACTAAATTTCAAAAAAATTAAACAAAATAAAATTTTAACTTTTTTTTACAATTTTCACACCTGACTAAATTTCAGTTACTTGTAAAAAAATAAAAGAAGATCATAATTAAATAAGGGGGGGGTAAAAGAATAAAAAATGAAGACAAAACAATAAATCAATAAGAGAATAAAATGTATAAAATAGTTGTTGATAATAAGCTTTTCATAATAATTAAAAAATGCAGAGTTATATTCTTCAATTATAGTCTGCACAGAATTTTCAAGCTTTTTAATTTCCTTAAGAGCTGATACAGAATGGCAGTCATCAAACGCCTGAATACAAATCACATGATTAAATATATCTTATCAAAAAACACAAACTAATCAATATAAATCAGACAATTAATCAAATAAGTGAAAATTATTTAAAAAAATAACATATATTTTTTTGCTGTTTCACTTTTTTTTATACTTTTATGATCTAATAATATCCTTTCTGGTTTTGAAAAGAAAAAACAAAATAATAGCGACAAAATCTCTTTCCTTAAGAGGCCTTCAGCCAATCTTTAATTGCTGAAGATAAAATTCTAAACAGAAACTCACTACTTTGAGTTTTTAGTTACAGAATCGAATTCGTATTATTTTATTTCTTACCAAAAAAACTATGAACCTAACCAATCTATCGCTGTACATAATTGATTGTAAATCTTTTTATCTAAAAGGTCTGCAACCAATTTTTAATTGTTAAACTACATTTATAATCGTTAATAAATTTCATTAGTATCAATACTTCCCCTATTTCATTTGGGTTAGTAAAGTATACTTATTTATCTCTTGTATAAAAATTTAAACCTTTATAAAATGAAATTCAATAGCAGTATAACATTGTTTTTAGTACTCTTTTGTTGTATATCGACATACGCCCAAAAAACCATTACCGGAACTGTTTTAGAAAAAGAATCTAATCAACCGATGGTTGGGGTAAATATAATTGCAACCAATTCTAATAATAGCACCGTAACTGATTTTGACGGGAAATTTAAATTAGAAATCCCGGCCAACAGCACAACAATTGAGGCCTCCTATGTAGGTCTTAAAACCGTAAAAATTCCTTTAACAAACAATAGCAATTATACAGTCTACCTAAAACAGGGGCAGGACCTGGATGAAGTAGTAATTATTGGGTATGGAACACAAGCTAAAAAAGATGTAAGTTCCAGTATTCAAACTATAAAAACAAAAGATTTACCTCAATCAACATCCTCGAGTTTTGAAAATGCCCTGCAAGGTCAAACACCCGGCGTAAATATCAGTTCTTCATCAGCCACACCCGGTAGTGCTATAAATATCAACATTCGAGGAATCTCCTCTATTTCTGCGAGTAGTCAGCCCTTGTTTATTATTGATGGAGTTCCACTGGTTTCCAGAAATAATTCTTCACTGAACGCAAATATTCAACCGGTAAATCCACTGGCAGATATTAACCCAAGCGATATTGAGTCTTTAACTATTTTGAAAGATGCGGCTGCGGCAGCCATATACGGATCAAGAGGAGCAAATGGTGTCATATTAATTACTACAAAAAGAGGGAAATTAGGAAAAAGTACCTTTGACGTAAATTATTATACGGCACTCTCTGAAATTACAAACTATCCTAAAATGGCAAGTAGTGAGAATTTTAAAAGCTTCTTTAATACGGCCGCAGAATTTGATGGTCTTGGAAAAGACTACTTTGACTGGATTGATACTTCAAAAGGCATAAATACAAATATTTTTGAAGAAATTTTCAGAGTGGGCATCACGCAAAATCTTGATATTAGCTTAAAAGGCGGTTCTGAAAAAACTAAATTTTTTGTAAGCGGAAATTATTATAACCAGGAAGGAATTCAAATTGGACAAGGATTCAAAAGGCTTAGTACCCGGGTAAATCTTGATCACGAAATCAACGATGCTTTCAAGATCGGAACCACGTTTTTTGTCAATCGCAGTAATCATCAGAGAACAATTGGAGAGAATGACGAATATGGTGTCGTAATCAATGCCCAAGGCTGGGATCCTACTGCACCAATATATCAGGAAAATGGAGATTACACCAATCCCTTCAAATATAATACCTGGTGGCCGCTTGAGAATCCTGCATTAATTGCCAACGAATATAAAAATACCTCTCAATCTACACGTTTGCAAGGTTCTAATTTTGTGGAGTGGAAAATAATTCCGGATTTAAAATTTAAAACAGCCCTATCACTAGAATATTCCAATTTTGTAGAAGACTCTTTTGTGCCGCCGGGAACCAATAAATCTAAAACCGGTGAAGCTATCTATGCAACCTATGAAGAAACCAGCTGGCAGATGGAAAACACCTTAAATTACACTAAAAAATTTGGAGAAAAACATGATTTTGGAGCCATTCTTGGCTGGACATTACAAGAAACAAAAGCTAAATATTCTGATCAGTCCGGGGTTGGTTTCGCCACTAACAATTCTTCCAGTATTTCTGCTGCAAGTACGATAATTGCAAGTTCATCAGGAAAAAACCAATATGGTCTGCAATCCTTTTTTGGACGTGCAAACTATGTTTACAATGACAAATATATTGCATCTTTTACTTTAAGAGCAGACGGATCATCCCGTTTTGGAGAAAATAATCAGTATGGTTACTTCCCTTCCGGATCATTGGCATGGAGAGTAAACAAGGAAGGTTTCTTTAAAATTAATGCAATATCCGACTTCAAAATCAGAACTAGCTACGGAGTTACAGGCAATCAGGAAATAAGTTCAAACCGGACAGGTACTTATACTTTGAATGCTAATTATAATGGTACACCGGGAATCGCACCAAATCGTTTAGAAAACCCTGATTTAGGCTGGGAAAAAACAAAACAATTTAATATAGGTCTGGATTTGGGCTTATTTAAAAACCGAATTAATCTGACCGTTGATTATTTTAATAAGCAAACAGATGATCTCTTGTTACAATCTAAAGTATCGGGACTTACAGGATTTGGAAACGTATTTCAAAACATTGGTGCCATAGAGAACAAAGGTTTTGAATTTAGTTTAAATGCAAGCATTATTAATGGCGAGAATTTTAAATGGAACAGCGGATTCAATCTTTCACTACTGGATAATAAAATTACAAGTCTGTTAAATGATGGAGAAATTATGGGGCGTAATCATATTTTAAAAGAAGGTCAAGCAACAAGCACTTTGTATTTAATTAAATTTTTAGGTGTTAATCCTCAAAACGGTGATGCCATATTTGATGACATAAACAAAGACGGAATCATCAACTTTGATGACAGACAAATTGTTGGAGGAGCCGTACCAACTTATTTCGGTGGATGGACAAATAATGTTACCTATAAAAATTTTACTTTGACTGCTAATTTTCAGTTTTCCGGCGGCAACAAAATTTTTAACCAAAGCAGACACGTGTATGAAAATTTTGGTTTAACCAAAAGCGATATTCCATATGCCAATATCAGCCAAAGAGTATATGACAATTACTGGAGAGAGCCGGGACAAATTACAGATGTACCAAGACCATCGACAGGATCGACGCAAATGCAGCGATTTAGTACTCAATTCCTGGAAGATGGCGATTATGTTCGTCTGAAAACCTTAAGTCTTGCTTACAAATTGCCTGCTACCTTTATAAAAACAATTGGTCTAAACAATTTATCATTGTACGTACAGGCTCAAAATTTATTTACAATTACAGATTATTTAGGATTTGATCCGGAAATTTCTACCAATACGGCAAGCCAGGAAGACCTTAATATTTTACAAGGTGAAGATTTTGGAACCCTTGGCCAGGCCCGTACTTTCACAATAGGATTAAACACAACATTTTAAAATCTAAATCATGAAAAAAATATATATTCCATTTTTGCTATGTGGTTTACTCCTCATTTCTGCAACAAGTTGTGATGATGTACTTGAAACCAAACTAGATGATGAAATTCGCTCCGAACAAGCCATAACAGATTTAATTTCTCTAAAATCTGCAGTAGTTGGCCTCTATGACAAGATGCAAAGCGGTACTTATTATGGCGGCGAATTTATTCTGGCCCAGGAATTAACCGGAGGTATTGCCGATGCCACAGGTTTTCAGGAACGTTTTTCCCAATTAGACAAAGCAATTGTACCTACTTCTAATACCTATATTCAAAATAATTGGGTAGATGTTTATGCCTTGGTAAATGCAAGTAATTTGATTCTGAACAAGATGGAAGAACTAAATCTTGTGGATAATGATTCAAAAGGAAACGCTTTATTTTTCAGAGCTTTAGGACATTTTGATGCCTTGAGGCAATTTGGAGAATTTACAAAACCCAATTCAAAATTTGGCATTCCGGTTTCCACGCAATTTCTTGATGCTAAAACCGCATTGTTACTGCCGCGATCATCCGTTGCAGCTTCGTATCAGCAAATTATTAACGATCTTACGCTGGCACAAACTTTATTAAAAAATAATGCCAATAGATTTTTAGTTTCCAAAACAGCTGTTGAGGCTTTGCTGGCAAGAGTATATCTGTACAAAGGAGATTATGACAATGCTATTCTGTATGCGACAAAAGTAATTTCTAATAGCAGCTATCAATTAAATACCAGATACAATGATATTTATGATACAGAAGGGTCAGGTGAAGCTATTTTTGAATTGCAATTTCTAGGAATTGACGGTAACAGTTTAACTGAATTTTTATCGATATCACCACCAGAAGTTTCTGCAAATTTTAACAGTTATTTCAAGCCTATGAGTATGGATAATGACCCAAGAGCTAATCTTTATTATAATTCCGGCAAAGTAGTTTTTGTTGAAAAATACGGATCGCGCGATAGCGAAATTGATGCCAATGCCATTATTATCAAACTTTCTGAAATATATCTTATCAGAGCCGAAGCACTGGCAAGAAAAAATCAGACAGATCTGACGACTGCTTTAATTGATTTAAATGTAGTTAGAGCCAGAGCGTTACCGGCAAAACCTATCCTTCTGACTGACGTTCCTGATTTTGATTCGTTTGTTACTATTCTTTTAAGCGAAAGAGCGAGAGAATTAGGTTTTGAAGGGCATCGCTGGTTTGATGTTGTACGACTAAACAAAGCGCAAACCATTTTAGGTATTGATACGTTTAGAAATGTTTATCCTATACCCCAAAACGAAATAACGGTATCGAAGGGAATGATAGAACAAAATCCCGGATATTAAAATACACAAAACTGAGGCTACCGATCTGACCTCTATTATTCACAATACTTAAATCGGTAGTCTCTATTTTATCTTACTATTTTAAAATATAAAAATGACAAAACAAACACCATACGCCCTTTGTATACATGGAGGTGCAGGAGTAATAACAAAAGAAAACTTGTCCGAATCAGAAAAAAAGTTAATTCTAAATGACTTAAAAAATAGCATTGACCAGGGAGAAGCTGTTCTTAAAAAAGGAGGAACTGCGATTGAAGCAGTTTGTGCTGCTGTTGTAGCCCTGGAAAATAGCATTCACTTTAATGCCGGGAAAGGAGCTGTTTATTCCAGATCTGGAAAACATTTATTAGAAGCATCTATAATGGACGGCCAGACGCTCCAAGCAGGAGCTGTAGCCAATAGTTCAAAAATTAAAAACCCTGTATTATTTGCCAAAACATTACTGCTTAACAAAGACATTGTAATGATCTCCGGAGCAGCAGCCGACCAATTAGCCCGGGAAACAGGACATGAAATGGTCGAAAATAATTATTTTGATACTGTTTTCAGAAAAGAACAACTTGAAGAAGCAAAAAAAATATCTGAAACCTCAACATTCTTAGACCATACCAATTTAAAGATGGGCACCGTTGGTGCTGTAGCCATAGATCAGTATGGTAATATTGCTGCTGCAACTTCTACAGGAGGAATGACCAATAAACTAGACGGTCGTATAGGCGATTCCGCTATAATTGGAAGTGGAACCTATGCAAAAAATCAAACTTGCGGTATTTCCTGTACCGGTGTAGGAGAATTTTTTATTAGAGGAACTGTGGCTTCAAGGGTCTCTAATATGATGGAATTCGGAAACATGACTTTGGACGAAGCTGCTACTTTTACCATAAAAGAGCATCTGACAGGTCTTGGAGGAGATGGCGGACTCATAGCAATCGATAAAGAGGGTAATATTAACTTTTCATATAATTCTCAAGGAATGTACAGAGGTTATGTGAGTCAGAAAAATAAGGAGAAGAAAGTTTTTATTTGGGATCAGGAAGAAGAATTTAATCTTTAAAAAAATGAAAACTGCAAAATTCTTATTGGTCCTGCTCACTCTGATTGGTCTTTCATGCAAATCAGCTCAGAAAAGTTATGCGACCCAAAACAATTTCAAAAAAGAAAAAAACATAAGAAATACTTCCAAAGGAAAATTATTTATAATTGGGGGTGGAAAAAAATCTAAATTGCTATTACAGGAACTAATAAATGTTAGTGGATTAAAAGAAGATAATTTTATCGCACTACTGCCCATGGCGAGCGAAGAGCCCGATTCTGCCGCATATTACGCTAAAAAAGAATTCGTTGCAATTGGCATAAATCCTGACAAAATAAAATCATTTAATTTTAAAAAAGAATTACAAAGTAAACCTCAAATTGACTCTTTAAAAAAAGCAACATTAATTTACATTACCGGAGGTGATCAAAATTTATTTATGGATAAGGTTCTGCATACTTCAGCTTATAATGCGATACATGAAGCGTATAAAAACGGAGCTACAATTGCCGGAACAAGTGCGGGCGCAGCCGTAATGAGCCATAAAATGATAACCGGAATTGAGCATAAACACCCCAGGTATACGGGAGAATTCAAGACTATTGAAGCTGGAAATTTTGAGATCAAAGAGGGCCTTGGATTACTCCCGTCTGCAATTATAGACCAACATTTCATCTATCGTATGAGAATGAATAGATTATTGGCTGTTGCGCTCGAAAATCCGGATAAAAAAGCCATTGGTATTGATGAATCAACTGCTATAATTGTTCAGGGTGATTCTGCAATGGTAACCGGTCTGTCACAAGTTATTCTTTTAGAAAATCTGAATAAAGAAAGTATTAAAACAAGAAATGGACTTCTTGGTGGTAAAAACATTAATGTAAATATTCTTCTTCCGGGAGATAAATTTAAACTTTAAAAAAATGAAACTATTCAAAAAATTTCCGGATACACTGACCATAATTTTGGTTATCACAGTGATTTTTATTGCACTAACCTGGATTATTCCCGCTGGTCAATTTGAAAGAGAAACTGTCAATAACACTGAAAAAATAATTGCGGGATCTTACAAAAGTGTTGCACAGCAGCCACAAGGCATACAAGCATTTTTATCCGCTCCTATAAAGGGATTTGTTTCAGCCTCTTTAATCATCGCATTTGTATTTTTAGTGGGGGGCGCATTTGGAATAATAAATGGTACCGGAGCTATTAATGCCGGACTTTTTAATATCATCAAATTCAGCGAAAATCATCCTAAATATAAAGTTTTTATTGTTCCTGCTATTATTACTTTATTCTCATTTGCCGGTGCCACATTCGGGATGAGTGAGGAAATATTAATTTTTATTTTAATTACTGTTCCAATGGCCAAAGCAATGGGCTATGATGCTATAGTAGGAACAGCAATTCCAATAGTAGGCACAGGAGTAGGATTCGGAGGTGCGTTCAGTAATCCTTTTACCATTGGAGTGGCTCAGGGAATTGCACAAATACCTATTTTTAGCGGCATGGAATACAGATTATTTGTATGGTTTACGCTAACTGCGATAGCGTGTTTTGTGATTACCCGGTACGCTGTTAAAATTGAAAAAAATCCGGAAAAAAGCTTGTTATATGGAACCCTATCAGAGGATACCAATTCAATGGTAAAAATGGATCATATGGAATTAACCATTCGAAGAAAGCTCATCTTGTTGTCGCTTTTTTTCTCTATAATCATTTTGATTTATGGAGTAAGTGCTTATTTCTGGTATATTACTGAAATTTGTGGATTATTCTTTGCCCTTGGCTTAACGGCTGCGATAATTTATCAATTACCTATTTCCAAAGCTATCGATGATTTTACCGAAGGTGCCAAAGAAATGATGCCTGCTGCATTGGTTATTGGCTTAGCCAAAGGACTTTTGATTATTACCCAGGAAGGTAAGATTATTGACACCATTTTAAACTCTATTGTGGCAATAACGGAGGGTACTCCTAAAGTTATTTCTGTGGAATTTATGATGTTTTTTCAATCTTTACTAAACTTTTTCATTCCATCAGGTTCAGGACAAGCTGCATTGACAATGCCAATCTTAATTCCAATAAGTGATATTTTAGGAATCAGCAGACAGATTACAGTTTTGGCATTTCAACTCGGAGATGGCTTAACCAATATTATTCTCCCTACTAGTGGTGTAACAATGGGCGCCCTTACTATAGCTAAAATACCCTATAATACATGGTTTAAGTGGTGCCGGAATTTATTGCTTTTTTTGGTAATCACATCTATGCTTTTGCTGCTGCCACCACTATTATTGTTTGAATGGTAATTTAACTGTCTAAAATTAAACAGATATTAAAAAAATGAAAATAGGAATTATTGGTATTGGAATTATAAATATGGAATACGCCCATAGAGCTGCGAAATTAGGCTACGAAGTATTAATCAGCCATACAAAGGAAACGAACTGTTGGAAAGAAGTAATTGAAAATATGGGCGCTAATGTAAAATTAGTTGATATATACGACGCGGCGATAGCAGAAATTATTCTATTATCTGTCGATTGGGAAGATTTGGAATCATCAATATCCCATTTACCTGATATGTCAAAAAAACTGATATTACATACTAATAATCCTATTTTTAATTTTGAATGTTCAACTTCTTCTCTACCCATTATAATAGAGAAATCTTCTGCTGAAAAAATCGCTTCGCTCCTACCAGATGCACATGTGGTAAAAATCTTTAATAAATTACAACCTTCAACTATATATGGAAAAAACAAAGAAAAAAATTATGGCGAAACTGATTTTTTTTATATGGTAAAGGATCAAAATGTACAAAATAAGGTGATTTCTTTTTTGAGTGCTTTAGATTTTTCAAGCCTTGCGCTAACAACGGTAATCAAAATTGATTCCCGGAATTAACACAAATGCAGAGAAATCAGTAAATAGGTAATATTAGGAAGCATATTCATCTGAAAAATAGCCTCCTAATATAAACATAGCTATTTCTGGCACAAATAAAAAGGACGAAATCTATTGATCCCATTACCTGCAAATACTTTAAAAAATTATTTTGATATGATAAATTTAGAGCGTTTTATGACTTCTTGCCCCCTTCGGATATAAAGCAGGTATTGACCCGCCTTTAAATCTGAAACGTTTACCTCTACGCTATTTTGCCCCAGGTTTGCAATGATTGTTTTTACAAGCGAAGCATTCATATCATAAATAGAAACCTGAATATCCTCTTTTTCTGCCAATGCAAAATCAATTTTAAAGATATCTACGGCCGGATTTGGGTAAACAACAATTGCAGTATTAGTCTCTTCCCTATTTTTACTTTCCATAAATTTTGCAGTTCCGCCTGAAACATTCAATGTATAATCTTCTGTTTCTCCATAATTATATGTGCCGCAAGAAGATGTAATCGAGTTATAACTTATTATGATTCGCATTCTTATACTACCAACAGCCGCTGATGATGGTATAGTGATCTGAGGTGTGAGAGTCTGGCTGCTAAAAACAGCATATACCTCTTCTCCTGAATCTGTAAAAAGACCATTATTATTTAAATCTATAAATACTTTCCAATATAATTTTCTCGTTGCGCTAAATCCAGGCGTTAATGTCAAAGTCGTCGCTGTTCCTTTAGAGATATTAGCAACTTGTGAAGAAAAATCAGCATAGCCTCCATTTGAATTACTTAAATTACTAATACTGCCAATGTCCACTTTTTTGATCCATTCCCTACTGGCATCACTGCCTTTAGAAAAACAATAGGTCACTGTACCGCCCCCACCAGAAGTTGTGGTAAAATTTAGCGATGCCGCAGTAGAAGAACCACTAGTACAATTACCATAAACTTCAACATTATAACCAGTATTAGCATTTAAACTTGTCAGATTAACAGAAGTCGTTGTTGTCGCGCTAAGTGTTGTCCAGGTCGAGGAACTGTTTGCTTTATATTTTACAGTATAATTTGTTGCTGAACCGGCCCAATTAAGGATTGCAGAATTAGTTGTTATGCTGCCAGCCGTTAAGTTTGCAGGTGCAGGACAGCCAGATGGTGCAGTACCTAATGTTTCTGTCAAAGTTCCATTAATTACTTTAATCACACCATAACTTGCTTTAGAACCTGAAACTGTCGTCCAGTCGTTTAAATTTAGTGTAGTTGACCCTGTATTATCTCCTTCAATTTTGATGATTTTTACCCCTTTTCCGCTATTGTTCCAGGTTAAAGCAGAGCCTGAAGTTACCGTTTCTGGTGTGGAACTGGTATCAAACTGATAAAAATAAGCATAGTTTGCGCTTGCAGGAGCAAAAACCTTAGCCATACCATTCTGGTCAATACAAACTGCCGTTTTTTCGTAAACTCCAATTCCCTTAGCATTCAATCCGGCACCTAAATCTTTCCACATTCTGGCAATAAAAGCGGTTTGCCTTCCTCTCCGATCCGGATTATTATAATGTGTATCAGTGATTACATTAGCTAATATTGGATTGTTTAGAAAATCATTTACTCCGATGGTCATGTCTGAATTATATGGATTGGCCAGGGACTGTGCTGAGGTTACACTTGAATTTGCAGCGCTATAATAATATTTACCCTGAATAGCGCATCCGGCGCTAGTTCCTCCAACAGGTACCTTCTTTGTATTTATAAGATAATTTATAGCGTCTTCTACCGGAGTATCTTTCCAATAGGAGACATAAGTGGCCTGATCCCCGCCTGCAATAAATAAAGCTTCAGCATTTCTAATTTTTGTTGCAATTTCTGCAATACCAGCCTTTGACCTGCTATCTATTAGAATTGTTTCTACAGAGTTTACCGTTCCCAATCCATAGATATAATCATTGTAACCTGCTGTGCCAGTAGATCTGATAACAACAAAATCTCCACCACCTGATTTTTGTATCATCCATTTTATTGCATCATCATTATCTGTGCCGCCTCCCATTAAACATGTACCGCCTGTTGTAGTGGCATTAACATCCGAAGTGCTTCCGGTTATCCAGCTTGTGTAAGTTTGTGAATATGTAAAATTTATTGCTAATAGGAACAATAAAATTGTCAAACGATTTATATTGATATTGTAAATGTTTTTCATAATATGTTTTTTGTTTAATGTTAAAATTTATACACTAACAATAGTCCTAAAATCGCAAATCAAACTTTTGTAAAAATGCTTAAACCATATTACAATAGTCATCGCACAATTTTAAATGCTATTGAAAATTATATTTCAATCTTTTAAAATTTAATAAAATGGAATATTACTTCAATACCATTTCTAAAGCAGAAATTAAATATTGAAATCTGTAATCTATGAAGAAAGCTATTTTCAGCAATTGAATATTGGCTGCAATCCTTTTAAATAAAGTGATTTGCAATCAATATCAAGGAGTATTAAGTTATTAGAGCTCATTTATCAGGGTTGAGAAAATTAAAAATAAAATAACTAAATGGTAAATGGGAAGCTTTTAGAAAAGCAACGTTTCGTACCAATTTTCATCAACAATTGAAGATAGGCTGAAGACCTCTTAAAGTAAGAGATTTAGTTTTTAAAATTTTATTTATTTTCCTAGAAATCAAATCAGTAGCTTTTATTTCATCAAAAATATAAAAAAAAATGATTCAACAAAATAAAATTCACAATTTTACTAAATTTAATTCACTGATTTTGCTTTTTAGATGAATTAAATTCACTTAAAATCAAATTTTGCTGAATAAATAAAAACATATTGTTAGTTTATAAAAGACGAAGCTATTTTTAAAAAAATATAAAACTGTATTTTTGCTTATCAAACGTATTGATTAATCGCGACTAGTCTATAAGACAAAAAATTTACTTTAAACTTCCAACTCCTTCATGAGTAGGAATTACTTGTTTTATTGTTCCCTCTGGGTTAAATTCTAATTTATCGATACAGACTTCACGATGAAATCCGCCGGCATCTCCCATTTTTATTCCTGTTGGATATGAAAATCGATGATAAACAATGTACCATTCGTCTTTATTTGGAATTTGCAAAACCGAATTATGTCCGGTTGCATAAATTCCTTCATTTGGAATTCCTTGTATAACAATATTGTTTTCAGGAATTTCTATTGGCCCTAAAGGCGATTTCGAAATTCCGTATCTTACTTTATAATTTGGGCTTCTGGTATCGTCTTCACTCCACAAGAAATAATACTGTCCGTTTCTATAGATAACATACGTTCCTTCTCTATATGTATTATCTACCTTAATGACTTTTGTCGTTCCTTCTTTAAGTGAAATCATATCGGCATTTAATTCGGCTACAGCCATATAACCATTGCCCCAATACAAATAACTTTTACCGGTTTTAGGATCTGTAAAAACATCCGGATCGATTTCCTGACCGCCTTTTATGCCATCAGGTCTTGTGTTTACCAAAGCTTTTCCGCTGTCTTTAAAAGGTCCTGTAGGATTATCAGATGATGCTACTCCTACTTTTTGAGCCGCTGTAAAATAATAAAAATACTTGTACTTTCCTTTTATTTTTTTCTCGACAATACAAGGCGCCCAGGCATTTCTATTGGCCCAGCTTACATCTTTTCTAAGATCTACAATAATTCCTTCGTCTTTCCAGTCGGTTAAATTATCTGATGAAAAGGTTTTAAAATAGTTTCCTGACCAACCATCAAACCCATCGCTTGTTGGATAGATGTAATATTTCTTGGTTTTATTTGAATATAAAATTTCAGGATCAGCGTAATAACCTTCCAAAACTGGATTATTATTTATTTTTGGCAATTTCTCCGGCATTCCCCATTTCACAATAAGCCTTTTCAATTCAGAACGCGTTATCGGTAAGATAGTTCCGTGACGCGGATTAAAATCCATTGAAATCTCGTTATCAATAACTGTGAAATGCTCCAGGTCTTTAGTTTTCGTAAACTGATATTTTCCTTTGGTATACACATCGTACATTAGGATATAATCATCAGAGTTATTGAGTTTAAAAACGCTTGAACCTTCAACCCCATCATTGGTTTGTTGTAGATAATTGTCGTTTTCTGTCCATTTTCCTGAAGTTAGATCTGTTGTTGTGGCCACTTTTATTCCTGCTTTCTCCGTTTCGGTTTTATAAAAAAGATGATAAACGCCATCTTTCTCAATAATATCTCCATCAATACAAGCTCTTTCAGATTTTGGAACAAATAACAATTTTGGAGCACTTTCTAAAGCGGTGAAATCTTTATTGGCATAAGCATAATAAATTTTATCGGGTCCGCCGGCATATTGCAAACTGAAATAAACCAGATATTTTCCTGCTTTCGCATCGTAAATAGTTTGTGGCGCCCAAACCCGTTTCAGGTTTTCATTTTCAGGAAAAGCAGTCTGAATATTAACGACGCTACTCTTCCATTTTACAAGATCTGTGCTTGTAAGCAAAATCATCGCACGATTACTGTCCCAGCCTTTTGATGAAATCATATCGGTCAAAACCATATAAAATGTTTTGCCATCTTCTCCACGTAAAATATGCGGATCACGAACGCCTCCGGTTGAACTGATCGTTTTACTGTCGATAACCGGTTTATTATTATTTAAATGATAATAATGATAACCATCGGCACTTACAGCGTATCTTACTGCTTCTTCTTCAACCGAATTTCCGGTGAAATACACAAACAAATAAGCCGTTAAATCTTTCTCCGCAATAACACGCGGAGTTCCTTTTGTAGTATTCTGTGCTTGTAAGAAATTAAAAATCATTAAAAATAATACAAGACTAAAATGTGTTTTTTTCATTATCTATTCTGTTTATTATGGTTTTCATCTTTCAAAATATAACTTTAAATAGTTGAAAAATTATTTAGTTTTCATACGAATCACAGTAAATGAATAAGCAGGTAATTCTTTTGAAAATGCTGCCTTAACCGTTATAGTTTGAGATATTGGTCTGGCAGTTGTGCTCTCGGGACTTCCTGAAAATGTAGTATAACCTGCATTTTCAGTTGTCGTTAAATTCGATAAATCTATTGATGGAATTACCGCAACCGGAAGCATATTGACCAACTTTACAATCAAATCTCCTGAAGCATTATCCTGAACCACTGACACACCAATTCGCTTATGAACTTCATTATTAGTATCTGATAATTTTATTTTACGCTGCAAATAAATATCGCCCGGATTTTGACCGTACAATTTCTGTACAAAATAATTTACTGTGGGTTTTACTTCATTTCCTGTAAAATAAATCAAATCCGGATTCCATTGCGTGTGTTTCTCACGAGCTAATAAAGGCGCATAAGAAGCCATTGTAACTACATCTCCATTTCGTTCAATAGCCGTAAGGTATAGTGCCTCGGCTAAAGCATTGTAAAATTTATTACCACGAGATGCATATTCTCCCAAATACACTTTTGATTTAGAACGGTCGTAGCTGTCATAAAAATCCTGGTTATTAATAAACCAACCCGGACTTTGATAATAATGTTCGTCTACAATTGGTAATTTTAAATCATTGGCAATTGCCCATCCTTCGTTATAATCTGTGCCTTCAAAAAAGGGTCCCACAGTACCAATAATGGTAATTTCCGGATATTTTTCCTGCACGGCTTTCACAATCATTCTATAACGTTCTTCAAAAACATCGCTGATCAAATCTTCATTACCAATACCAACATATTTTAAATTAAAAGGTTTAGCATGCCCTGCTTCAGCACGTTTTTTACCCCAAACACTTGTCACGGGTCCGTTGGCATATTCAATTAAATCCAGAACATCCTGCACGTATTCATCCATGTCTTCCATCGGAATACCAAATTGTTGTCCGGCACCTCCATCAGATGAATTTTGACACGGAACTCCTGCCGCCAAAACCGGAACAGGAAGCGCACCTAAATCTTCACAAAACTGAAAATATTCAAAATATCCTAATCCAAGAGATTGATGATATCCCCAAATATTACGCATTGGAGTTCGGCTTTCTAAAGGTCCAATAGTGTTTTTCCAACGGTAAATATTTCCTATTCCATCGCCGTGAGCCACACAACCACCAGGAAAACGCACAAACTTTGGATGCATATCTGCAATAGTTTCAGCCAAATCAGCACGAAGTCCGTTTTTATGGTTTTTGAACGTTTTTTGAGGAAAAAGAGATACCATATCAACGGCAACTTCTCCATCAGAACTAATTTCTAAATGAGCATCGCTTACCGTTTTTGCTACTTTTAGCACTACCGTGATTTTTTTCCATGAAGTATTTGGTTTTAGTGTGACTTCCGCCAAAGTTTCTCCGTTAGACCCAATTAGTTTTACCGTAAATTTTGCTCCTTTTGCAAAAACACTAAAATTGTATTTTTCATTCGCTTTAAGCGGAATTCCGTCAAAACCTGAATTGCTGATTTTACTCTTTGTGAGTAAAGCATAATGTGAATTATTAGGATGAATTGGATTGGCCTTTTCCACTTTAAAATTTCCACTCCAGGCCATTGTTTCATTCCAGTTTTTATCGCTGCCTTTTTTATCGTGCAGCGAATATTCAAAATCACGATTTTGAATCAATTCAGCATATAAACCTCCATCTGCAGCGTAATTAATATCTTCAAAAAACATTCCCGTAAGCATATTGCTTATTTTTTTAGAATTTTTTCCGTCAATGCTAATTTGAGCCGTTACAGGTTTCAGGCCAACAAACAGCAAACTATCACTTTTAGGTGAAACATTGTCTTGTTTGTCTCTAAACTTTAATGATTCCATGCTTTTAACCAACGAATCAATTAAAGTCCAATCGACCTCAGTAATGGTGCCTTTTTGAGTTTCTCCCTGTAATGTAATTTCACTAAATTGAGGAACTTTATTCTCATCAGTTATTGCTTTAGAATATGTTTTAAAATCTTTGGTAACACTGGCATAATTTGCGTTATCCGCCTTCCAGTGAATGGTATAATCCCCTCCTTTTTTACTTACTTTTATATTTTGAATAATTGATTTTCCGGATTCTTTTTTCGTCACATTTTTCATTGCCTGAATGTAACTTTGCCTTGTCCAATTCATCAAATCTTTACTTGAAGCAGCTGCAAAAACATCATCCTGAACTCCCCAAAAACAATGAAAAATTCCGTTATCATCTTTAATTAAAAAAGCTTCTGACATTGATTTACCTGTTAGTTCCCAACTTCCATAATCTGATTTTAAAAAAGGATGTTCAGGACCTACACCAAACCAGTTTTTCTGATCTGTACTCCACGCAAAATGAAGCCCGTTTTTTCCATTATTTTTTAATGTTGAGTACGCGAAAAGGTACACCTTGTCCGGTTTGTCCTCTTCTGATTTTAAACCAAATGCAAATGAAATAAAAACGGCAAAAAGTACGATCAGAATTCGATAAGACAGTAAAAACTTCTTCATTATCTTTTAGCTTTTAATTGAAAAAGCACTGAACTGTGAGGTTTTAATTCTGCTGAAATTGCTGCAGAAGAAACTTTTGATTTCTCACCTGTCCAAAGATTTAAAACGGTAACATTTCCCGAAATTCCGAGATCTGATACATTTACCGAAATCGTTTCTGTAGCAGTATCCGAAATATTGAACAACGCCAGATAAACACTTCCGTCTTTTGGATTTTTTGAGGTCACGGCTATTTTTCCGTCTTTCTGAAAAAGCTGTTTTACATCGGTGCTTTCTTTATGCATTTTTACCACCTCTTTATTGGTTAATAATGATAAAGTAAAAGCGTCATTACTTGGCAAATCTCCACCAAAAAACAAAGGCGATTTAAAAATATTAAAGAAAGTAATCAAAGTATATTGTTCGTCTTTTGTCAATCGCGACATTCTGTCTTCGCCACGTTCTCCTCTTAACGAAATACGCCCTAACGGAATCATATCGCAGTCCGGCCATGTTCCCGGTGCAATGTATGGATACCATTTTTGAGCTACACTCATCAGATGCGTAATGTGTGGCCATGTATCCCAAACGTCATCTACCATTCTCCACATATTGGCGTGAGTGGTGACGTGTGGCGCGGCATCAATAGGAGTTTCTCCCGGTGAGGTGCTCAATACAATTTTACGTCCGCATTTGTCGATTGCGTTTCTGATCAGGTTGATTTCTCCTTCGTGATACGGTCTCGATAAATCATCGATTTTAATAAAGTCAACGCCCCATTGTGCATAAAGCTCAAAAAGGGAATCGTAATATTCCTGTGCTCCCGGTTTATCAGCCACAATCGTATAATTGTCTTTTAACCATTCGCATTGCAATGCCGTAGTAAAAATCTGATCTGCCGTAATTCCGTTTGTTCCTTTAATTGGCAATTTATCTTCAACTGCTTTTTTAGGGATTCCTCGCATGATGTGAATTCCGAATTTCAATCCTTTTTTATGAATATAATCTGCTAAAGGTTTAAAACCTTGTCCGTCTTTCGCAGATGGAAAACGATTTAAGGCGGGTTGATATCTTCCATATTGATCGATTACATAACGTGGATCTGTCTGATTATATCCTCCTGCTTTGTCATTTTCGACAAACCATCTGATATCAACAACTATATATTCCCAACCGAATTTTTTCAGGTTTTTTACCATATAATCGGCGTTGGCTTTTACCTCGTGTTCTTCGACTGTAGAACCGTAGCAATCCCAACTGTTCCATCCCATTGGAGGCGTTTGTGCCCATTGTTTGAATTCTTCTTTTTTGAATGTTGTAGTTTGAGCATTCGATGAAACAGATGCTAAAACAACGCCTATTGCCAGCGCAATTGTATTTTTTATTTTCATTTTAATGAAATATGTGTAAATTTTACACTTTAAATATAATAAACTTTTGGATACTATATGCGATTAACCTGCCAGCTTCACAAAAAGACTGACAGGTTAAGTATTTATAACATTGCATTGTTAGACCTAACAGGTTTTAAAAACCTGTTAGGTCTTCGTTGAAAACTGATTATTTCACATTAATCGTAATTTCAACCGGTTTTAACCATTGACTTGTAAACGTCACTTTTATAGGCTGAGCTTCTCCGGTTGCCTGAATGTATGCTGCAATATGTCCGTGGAAAACTCTTTGTACATTATCTGTATAATCAGTCATATCGCTGTTGTTTCCAGCCTCAAGTCCTAATAAACTTCCGGGGCCGGTAATTGTGCAAGTCACTTCATTGTCTGAAAGCATCACTGGAAAACCATTTTGATCTTTAGCCTGAACCATTATTTTGGCAACTCCTTTATCTTTACTAATCGTGATATTGGTATCTGCAGTTGTTAATTCAAAAGCTTGCTGTGTAGAATTAATAACATCTCTGCTCACCTCTTTGTCGTCATTGCTTAAACCAATTGCTTCTAATTTCCCGGAAGTAAAAGGAATATCCCAATACATAATTCCGGTTTTTCCGTCGTAAGCTTTTGTTTCTCCTACTACTTTTCCGTTTAATTCTAAGCGTGCTTTTACTGCATTGGTGTAACAAACCACACGAATCTTTTCTCCTTCTTTGTAATTCCAAATTGCCCAGGCATCTTTAGAAATGTCTTTTTCGTTTTTCAACGGATAAGTTCCAATGTAAACCATTGGTTTATCTGACCATAAAGACTGGCGGAAATATCCTCTTGGCTTAATAACTCCTGCAAAATCAACTAATCCTGAGTAAAATCCTCTTGAAGGCCATCTTCCGGATTCTCCTAAATAATCAATTCCTGTCCATAAAAATTGTCCGAAAATATATTTGTTATTTTTTACAGCCAGCCAGGGTTCCATATCATGAACATTTTCACTTCCAAAAATTACCCTTTTTGGATATTTTTCGTGATCCGATTGGTATTTACTTTCTGTATAATTGTATCCTGTAATATCCAAAGCTCCGGGATATTCTGTTTCGTTAGACATCGCAACTCCTGCTAAACCAGCTGTGGTAGGACGTGATTTGTCGTATTTTTTTACTGCTGCTACCAAACGTTTTGCAATAGCTCCAAGACGCATCGCATCTGGCGCCTCTTTTTTGTAACCTCCGTAAGCTGCTTGTCCAAAACCATCTTTTCCTTTATCCAAAACCGGATGAGAATAAGGATCATTAGGATAATCTACTTCATTACCAATACTCCATGCAAAAACTGATAAATGGTTTCTGTCACGACGTACAAAATCTTCCAAATCTTTCTCTGCATAATCTGCAAAAATGTCAAATGTACCTTCGAATCCAGGAGTTCCGTAATTCCAGCCTTCGAGCCACTTACGTTTTGGAAATTCCCATTCGTCATAGGCTTCATTTAAAACCAACAATCCTAATTCATCACAAAGCTCGTAAAAAACCGGTGCTTGCGGATTATGACTTGTGCGTATTGCATTTACTCCAATCTCTTTAAGTGTTTTTAATCTGGTTTCCCAAACCTCACGAGGAACAGCTGAACCTAAAACTCCGGCATCATGATGTAAACAGACTCCTTTCATTTTCATCCATTTTCCATTTAACGCAAAACCATTGTTGGGATCAAATTTGAAATCTCTGAAACCGGTTTTGGTTACCGTTTCATCAATTTGTTTTCCGTCTTTAAAAACGGTTGTTTTAAGCTGATATAAATTTGGATTCTCTAAATCCCATAATTGAGGATTTTTTACATTTATTTTAGTGGCTATTTTTCCGTTTTTATTTGAAGCAACTTCAACTTTTGAAGAAGATTTTCCAACAGATTTTCCGTCTTTTGAGATTAATTCATTTACAACAGTAAGACTTGATTTTGCTGCTGAACTATTTTCAACCTCAACTTCAATATTTAACGTTCCTGTTCCTTTTTTCACTTCAGGATACGCGTAAACGCCCCATTGTGCAATATGAACCGGATTTGCATAAACTAACCATACATTTCTATAGATTCCTGAACCTGTGTACCATCTTGAATCGGCACTTTGGCTATGATCGACACGAACTGAAATCGTATTTTCTGCTCCGTATTTTATAAACGGAGTTGCATCATAAGCAAAAGAAATATATCCGTTTGGACGTTTTCCTAAAGAATTACCGTTGATAAAAACTTCGCTTCTGTTGTAAACGCCTTCAAAATACAAATAGACTTTCTCCCCTGTTTTACTTTGAGGAATGTTGATTGATTTTCGGTACCAGCCAATTCCACCCGGCAGATAACCCGTACAGCTCGCTAAAGTTGGGCTTAATTGTCCTTTTACACTCCAATCGTGAGGAACATCTACTGATTGCCATTTAGTATCATCGTAAGTTGTTTTTTGAGCGTCCGGAGTATCCTGAAGATTGAATTTCCAATTGTCATTGATTTTTTTTGAATCTCCAAATGATATCTGACTGAATGCAGACAAACAAGAGAAGAAAAATACGGGTAATAAGATCCTTTTTGTAAACATTTTTTTTAGTTGCTAAGTCGCTAAGAATCTGAGTTTCTAAGCTTTTTGTTGTTTTAATTTGTTATTTTTTTATTTGAGTTTTCAAGCTTTTAGTCGCAGTTTTCGGTTTCCAAACTGAAACTGTAAACTGAGACTGAATACTAATACGCTAACTCCCCTACAAACGTCACGATTGATTTTGCCGGAATTTCAAGATTATCAATTTTTTGAGTTTCTGCTCTTTTTAAATTTGTCGTATCTGAGGTTACATAAGGTGTAAAATCATTATTTTTTACTGTTCCTTTCGATAAATTGAACTTGTATTTCTGAGCAGACTTTCCACAGTTTACAGCCACAACAATTAGCTTTTTGCTTTCGACATCTTTATAAGCCGTCAACATCACATCGTTTGCTGCCTCCAATTCGTTTTGATTCGGAACATCAACTCTAAGCATTCCCGGACGCACAAATAAAGAGTAGTTTCCTAATGCCCAAAGCAATTTTGAATCATGAAATTCTCCATCGTTTCTAACATAATCCGGGGCTGTTCCTCCATTACTTTTTCCGTCATCGAGATAAATCAAACCATCTTTATAATCAACACGAGTGATAGATGTCCACCATTGCCATGAAGCGGCATTTGCAACAGCAATATCATTATGAATTAAACGCGCAACAAATAAAGCGGTCTGCATTCCTAAATCTCGTCCTCCGCCTGAACCACTTGGGATTTCAGCTTCTCCCGGATTTTCTAAAATGCAATACTCCGATTGCCAGTATTTCAACCCCGGGTTTTGTTTGATATTGGCTGCGATTAATTTTCGGCTTAAAACTTGTCTTTCAATTGGCCATGTTGTAAAATAACTATGACCTAAAATGACCTTTTTTACATTGGGGAATTTTGAAATATTAGTTTTTGTTTTTCCGAAGAAATATTCCATCTGATTGTCGCGATTTTCTGCATTTACATTTCCATATAAATAATCAATTTGCGCAGCCTCTGCGATCACAATTTCTGTACTCATTTTTTGAGCTTTGAGTTTTTCAGAAAGTGATTTCGTTAAATCATAAATTTCCTGATTGGTCGCCGGTGTTCCTTCCTGACTGTTGGTGTCGCCGTGTTTTGGCATCCACTCCCATTGCGGTTCGTTGATCGGACTTACATAATCGAATTTAATTCCTTCTTTCTTTTCCAGCCCCTGAATACTTTGAACTAGAAAATCGGCAAATTTTGGAATTGCACCATCTTTTAGATTCAGTTTATTCTTTTGAGAGGCAAAAGACAATCCGTTAATTGTCATATAAACTGGCGGACTGTTGGTGAAAATCAGAAATTTTTCAACTCCACGTTTTTTAGCCGCCTGCAGGAACCATCTTTGCCCTTCCTGTTTCGAAAAATCGTAGGTTCCGTCAGCTTGCAGAAAAGATTCACTTCTTCTCCATTCGTCTGAAACTTTACTTTTTTCACCTTGTTCTGTACTTCCTGCACCAAGATTAAACCTCCAGATCGAAAGCCCGATTCCTTTTGGATTTCCCTGTGTATCAATTTCTTTACTAAAAAGTAAGTCTGCAATAGCATTCTTTTTTTGTTCTGGCCAATTCTTTCCAACAAACTGACATCTCCAGGCATCAGAACCTCCAAAACCGTCCATGGTTTGTACAACATTATCGGTGCTAATGGTAACGGCCCGCTGTGCAAACGACAGCGAGCTCATGACCAGTAAAAGTGATATATATACTATTCTCATTATTTTATTATTCTTTTGTATTTAAATAATCATTCCGTAATCTTGTCATTTCGACAGAGGAGAAATCTTCGCAAGTAGCTCGACAAAGATTGTCGTCCTTGATTGTAGAGTTACTTACGTGTCCTTCGACTTCGCTCAGGATGACAATGCTTTGCGGTTATAATCGCAATTTTGTCATTTCGACGGAGGAGAAATCACACTAGGAACTCTACAAAAGAATTCGTTAATCATTGTCGAATATTGGATGTGATTTCTCCCTTCGGTCGAAATGACAAACTTTGTCGAGCTACTTGTTTCCTTCGACTTCGCTCAGGATGACAATGCTGTGCGGTTATAATCGCAATCAGGATGACAATATTGTGGTTATTACTGCGGTTACAACCTTTGTCAAAGTTTAAAATTTTGACAAAGGTCTTTATTAATCACAATGACTTTTTAGGCATATAACAAAAACCTTAGGCCCTTAGCAACTTAACCCCTTAGAACCTCTTACTTATAAGTTCCTACATAAGTCACAATAGACTTCGCCGGAATTTCAAAACCAGAAGCGTCAACAGCAGTTCCTTTTTTCAGACTCAAGGCTTCAGAAGTGGTATAAGGTGTTAGTTTATTATCTGTTAAAGCTCCGCCTGCAAGATTCAGTTTGTAGGCTTTAGCCGATTTGCTGATATTTACCGCTACCACAACCAGTTTTTTAGTTGTAGCATCTTTGTATGCCGTTACCATTATATCATTCACGGAAGTGGCATTATCTACGCTAGGAATCTGAACTCTTACCATTCCCGGTTTTACAAAGAACGAAAAATTTCCTAAAGCCCAAAGCGTTTTTGAATCCCTTATATAACCGTCATTTTTGCAATAATCTGCATTTCCGGCTCCGTTGCCTGAACCATCATCAACGTGAATCAATCCGTCTTTATAATCTCCACGACTAATCGCTGTCCACCATTGCCATGACGTAACACCTCCAAGTGCAATATCTGTACTGATGATACGGGCTGTCCAGAGTGCTAACTGAATTCCTAAATCTCTTCCAGGGCCTCCTCCACCAGGAAGTTCAGATGTTCCCGGACTTTCTAAAACACAATATTCAGAGGACCAAAGACTTAATCCTGCAACTGACTGCGTTCTTGCCGCAGCAGATTGTCTTGAATAAACCAACTCTGTCAAAGGCCATGCCTGCCAATAACTGTGCGCTGAAATAGTCTTTTTTACGTTACTTAATCCTGCAATATTTTTAGCAGAATTAACCACAAAGAAATAATCGATTTGGTTTGATCTGTTTTCTTTTCCCGAAATTGTTTTATATAAAGGTTCATAAGATCCTCCTTCTCCAACAACAATCTTAGCATCAATTCCTTTTGATTGTAATTTTGGAGACAGAATATTTACAAAACTGTAGATATTAGCGTTTGTAGCCGGTGAACCTTCTTGTCCTGAACCGTCCCACTCGTATTGTGGTTCGTTAAACGGACTCACATAATCGATTGTTAAACCGTGTTCCGTTTTTAATTTATCTAAAGATGTTGTCCAGAAATCAGCTAATTCTGACCATTTACTATCTTTTATATTATAAAATTCTTTGATGCTTGCATGCGCTTTTCCGTTTTGTGTTAAGTATACCGGAGCACTATTGGCGAAAGCCAGTAATTTCTCTAAACCACGTTCTTTTGCTGCTTTCATAAACCAAACCTGACCGGCTTGCTTGTTCATGTTATAGGTAACTCCATCTGTTGTAAAACATTCGGTACGTCGCCATTCATCTGTAATATCACTTGCATCTCCTTGCTCAGTACTTCCCGAACCAAGGTTAAAACGCCATAATGATAATCCGATTCCTTTTGGATTTCCATCGGCATCAAATTCTTTGCTGAATAATAAATCGGCCATTTTATTTCTTTTATCCGAGGGCCAATTTTTTCCTATAAAATTACATTGCCAGGCATCAGAAGCGCCAAAGCTTTCCATCGTTTGAAGATTCATATCCAGATTCACATTCAATTCGGCGGTAGTTGAAACACCGCCATTTGAATTATCAGCATTTTCAGAATCACAACTAATTAAAAAAGAGTTAGCGAAAAGTAAACCTGCACACAGCAAACTTACTTTATTGTTATTGATAAACTTCATATTAATAGCCAGCATTTTGAGTAATTAATCCACCACTTAAATCAATTTCTATTTGCGGTATGGGCCACAATAAATTTTTACCAGGATTAAAATTGATCCCTTTATCTTGTGATTCTCTTAAATTGGCAGTTTCATACGGATCTGTAGAATTCAAATTGTATTGAACAAAAGTTCCGTTTGGCCCCATCAAACTTTCGATAACCGGTCTTCCGGTAGTTGGGTCTTTTTCACGACGAATATCAAACAAACGTAATCCTTCAAAAGCCAATTCTAAACGACGCTCCTTGTAAATTTGTTTTAAAAGCGTTGGTCCGGATAAACCTGTTTTAGGATCTAATTTTACACGCGCTCTAATAATATTGATATCTGCCAAAGCATCTCCTCCTGTATGGTAATTCGCTTCTGCTCTTGTCAAATACATTTCGGCCAGACGAATCAAAGGAATATTTAAGGGTAAGTGTCCGTCTTTTTTATCTAATGCACGGCGCATAGCTATCGGAATATAATATTTACGGCAAATACGCCCGGATTTATTATCGTTTAAACTGAATTTATGGGTCGGGTTTAAAACCTCATCTCCATACGCTGCTTCTCCCCATTTGGTGATCGTACTTCTACGACGAACAACGTCATTTTCAGAAAGATAAGCATTCTCTAAATCGCTCGTTGGCATACACCATCCCCAACCATCAAGAACATCCTGCGCATCATTACTCGGAAAGTTTTTCTTATCCTCTCCTCTTGCTCCGGCTAAAGTTGGTAAAGCAGATCCTAAATCTTTATCCTGTACGGATGATGATTGTGCTTCAAGAATTGATTCAACTCCGTTATGATTGTTTACGTTCCAGATATTCAGGAAATCAGACTCCAGTGCAAAAGGGCCTTCCGTAATTACTTTGTTTGAATATTGTTTTGCCTGAGCCCATTTTTCCTGAAATAAAGATACACGAGCCAATAAAGCATACGCTGCCCATTTGTTAACTCTTCCGTTTCTTGCCACCGGAACATTTTCTAATTTTACAGCAGATTCTTTAAGATCAGACTCAATTTGTGCATAAATATCAGCAACAGGGCTACGTTGTAATTTCAAATCAGCAGTTCCAAGAGATTTAGTATATAATGGAACGGATCCGAAATTATTTACCAACTCATAATAGCAATATGCACGAATGAATAAAGATTCCCCTGCATATTGATTTCTTTGAGCATCAGTAATAGGCGATGCTGCCATTTTCTCTAAACCTAAATTAACCGATTGAATTGTATAATAGTGAGCAGTATAAACACTATTCATATCTCCCATGTTATCAGGCGTAATAATATATTGCGAACAAGGTCTGTGTGCTGAATTATCCTGGCCTGTATTTCCCATCCACGCGTCATCGGTAGCCATTTCGTTAGTAACCCTTGGCGCAACCAATGTATACCAATCATTAGGTAACAACAGGCGTTTTGTTAATTCGTTAACATAATTCTCGCATTCCTGTGCTGTTTGAAAATAGTTTTCTAAAGTTTGAATTCCTCTTTCGTCTTTTTCAATAAAATCGCTACATGAAACTGCAAATGCAGAAAAAGCTATTAGGGATAAAATTATTTTTTTCATATCTTTTTATTATTAAAATGCTACATTAAGTCCCATCAGAATTGTTGGCTGAACCGGATAATTCCATGCTCCAAAACCTGATCCTTTAACTCTGTCGTCTTTGTCCGGATCTCCGCCTGCAACTTCAGGATCAACACCTGTATATTTTGTCCATGTCCATAAATTTTGACCTGATAATGAAATTCTCAATTTATCCAGACCAAATTTATTGTAGAAAGAAAATCCAAGCTGTAAATTCTTCATACGTACATAAGAACCGTCTTCCACATAGAAAGAAGAGAACTTAGTGTAGTTTTCATTGTTGTCATCTTTAGATAAACGAGGAACATAATTAGAAGTTCCTTCTCCGTGCCAGGCCATTTGCTCTAATCCGCTTACTTTATTGGTTAAACTTGCACCGTTATATAAATCCTTAATATTTTCATTTACGATATCATTTCCAATACTTGAGTAGAAATTAGCTACCAAATCAAATTGTTTGTAACCGAAATTTAAATTCAATCCAACATTATAATCAGCCCAGGGAGAACCAATTTTTGTTCTGTCTTTATCGTCTAATTTTCCATCACCGTTAACATCTTTAAAACGAATATCTCCTAATTGTGCATAAGGCTGCAATTTGGTTCCGTGTTCGTCAGTATGTGCATTTATTTGTGTTTGATTTTGGAATAATCCATCAGCCACATATCCATAAAAATATCCCGGTTCTTCACCTTTAACCGTCAAAGTTCGGTTTCCGGCTCCGTAAAGTCTTTCTCCATCAGCTGATAAAGACAACATATCAACATTTACAGTTGTAAAAGTGACATCAACTCCATAAGTGAAATCTCCTTTTTTATCTTTATAGGAAATTAACAAATCGATCCCTTTAGATTGCATTGAACCTACGTTTGTCCAAATGGTTGAATATCCGGGAAAACCGCTATAGGTTGGAAATTGTTTCTTAAACAACATATCTTCCGTTTTCTTTTGATAGTATTCTAACGAACCCGAAAGTTTGTTTTTCCACAATCCAAAATCAATTCCAAAACTGATATCTTCAACTGTTTCCCATTTGATATCTTTGTTAGCCATAGTATCCGGAAACGATGTATCTACAACATTACCACCAATAGGATAAAAACCCTGCTTGATATTTGACTGATAAACTGCAGCCGGTAAATTTTGATTCCCTACTTTTCCCCAACCGGCTCTGAATCTTAAATCGCTAAGAACGCTTTTTGCAGGTTCCATAAATCCTTCATTTAAAATTCTCCATGAAACAGAAGCCGATGGGAAATTAGCCCATTTATTGTTGTCCATGAATTTAGAAGAGCCGTCACGTCTAAAAGTACCGGTGAAATAATATTTCGCATCGTAATTATAGGAAAAACGAGAAATATAAGACATCAAAGAACTGGACCAGCTGTTACCATCACTTCTACGGTTTTTGGTTGCTGCTTTTAATTCTCTCATAGAATCTGAATTGTTAGGAATACCTTCTCCGTAACCCCAAACATCATTGCTATTGTATTCTTCCATGGTATTACCAATCATCAAAGAAGCATTGTGTTTCCCAGCAAATGTTTTTGTATAGGTTACTGTATTTTGCCAGGTCCAGTCGGCATTTGTCGTATTTTTTCGTTCAACACTATTAATTTCTGCTTTTTCGTGTGCTGCATCAATTACAAAATCCGGTCTAAAAATACTCTGTGTTTTATCTCCAACCTCAATAGACCCCTGTGTACGAATAACCAAACCTTTAATAGGCTGGTATTGCAAATAACCGTTTGTATTTAAATTATACTGATTGGTATAATCATCGTATCTTTTTACGGCTGCAATCGGATTCCATACATAGGAAGGAGAACGTGCGTAAATACTATACTCATTCTCTAATCCTGTTAATTGATCAGCCGGTTTGTAAATTGGCGTAATTGGATCAATTTTATCAAAATCTGCCCAGTTATTTGGCCCTCCCCATTTTTCATAACGAGGATTTAAAGTAATTCCCGCTGAAAATTTATCTGAAAATTTAAAATCATTAGCAATTCTCATGGTTACTCTCTCCCATCCTCCTACTTCGTAAATAGACTCCGAATCATAATAATTCAGACTTACCGCATAAGTATGTGTTTCTGACCCTCCGGAAACACTCAAAGAAGCATTTGTTACGGGAGAACCACTTTTAATCCCTGCTTTCCACCAATCTGTAGTTTTTCCTCTGTATTGAGACGGATTAGACAAATAATCAGCATAACCCGAATTATTATATGCTTTGTTCATAATCGAAGCATAACTCTCCGCATTTGCCATATTATAGGGATTACTCATAAGTTGCATTCCGGAACTCATATCAAAATTGAATCTGGTTTTTCCTGCTTTACCTTTTTTAGTTGTAATCAGAATAACGCCATTAGAGGCACGGGAACCATAAATGGCACTTGCTGATGCATCTTTTAAAACCTCCATCGATTCAATCTCGTTATTACTCAGGAAATTGATACTTGTTCCCATTGGAATACCATCAACCACATAAAGTGGGTCTGTACTCAGGTTTACGGTCGAAATACCTCGAATTAAAACCCTGGGTTGTGCTCCGGGACCACCTTGCCCCGTAATCTGAACACCGGCAACTTTACCTTGTAATGATTCTGCTACATTACCCACTGTCATGGTTTGAAGCTCTTTTCCTTTTATTGAAGAAATTGAACTTGTTACATCGCTCTTTTTAACAGAGGCATAACCTACCACCACAATTTCATCTAAAGCCTGGCTCGATTCTTCCAGAACAATATCTAAAACCGTTTTATCTCCCACCGGTACAACTTTATTGGTAAAACCAACAAATGAGAATTCGATCTGAGCATTTTTATTAGGAACTGAGATAGAGAAATTCCCATCAAAATCTGTTGCAGCAGATGTTCCTGTTCCCTTCACAATCAGGTTAACTCCGGGAATTGGTATAGCACCCTTATCCTTAACAGTCCCTTTTATTGTTATTTGCCCAAATGTTGCCATACTGCACAACATGGCAATAAATAACCCTATAAATCTATATTTCATAGTAAGATTTTTTTTAATTAAATGTTATATCTAAACGTATAACAACTTATTTTTTTGTGATAAACACTCTTTCTAACTCTGTATCAAGTACAACTTTGTAGATCCCCGGAGCTGCAGGATATTTTGCATTTCCATTTTCTCCCGGCGACATTGTAGCAATACCATTTTTGATTAATCTCCAGGACGGACTCCACCACTGACCTGTAAAAGTCGCTTCCATAGTTCCTGTCAACGTATATTCTCCAACTAATTGGTAAGGGTTATTCGGGTTATTTGCCAAATGCAATCCGGTTTGAACCCAGGCAGTCCATGTGTCCCAGTCAGCACCTTTAATTCCTGCACCACAAACACTCACGAAAGGTCTTCTTTGCGCTTCTACATCGTGCCATAATCCGTTGGCAACATCTGCCCAGACTTTGCTCGATGGTGTATATTTAGTAACGGTATACACTAATGTATTTGGATTTACTTTTATGCTGTAATACCCTTTTGCAGGTAAGACAATTGGAGCTGAAGCAACATCATCTGTTAAGCTTCCTGACTCATTCAGACCAAAACAATGCGGGGCAAAATCAGATTCCTGTCCTAAGAAATAAACTTCTTTATTGTCTTTATCAGCATAATATTTAAATTCGAAGTCTTGTCCGTTTTTCTCATGGAAGTACATTGGAACACCAACAGCATCAGTTGTAAGATTAGTACCTTTTGGCTGGTCACATAAATAAATCGCCGGATACTCATTTGTAGCCACAATATTTACATTTAAAGTTCCTGTGTTAGGAATTGCAAATTTATCTTTTGCCGTAATTGTTAAAACATAATTAGCAGCAGTTACCGGCAATGTATAGGTTTTATTAAAAGTATACGACTGAGGGCTATTTGATAATTGAATCATCTCATCGATACCTAATTCAGCACATTTTACCTGAACATAATCGATACCTGAATCATCATTAACAACAAAATTTACCGGCATTTCTTTACTCGTAGACAATAGGATAACGGCACCTTCTTTAGGCGAAACCATGCTAATTGCCGGGGCGGCGAATTCTCCGTCTAAACGCAGATTAATATCTTCATCAATTGAATTTCCTGAAACGTCTGTTATTGTCAATTTGATTTTAAAAACTTCCGAAGTTCCTCTATTTGCAGGGATTTCGAAAAAATAACTCAAATCGTACGATTTAAGTAACGGATCTGTAGCAAACGTGATTACTTTATCAAGGGATAATTCAGGAATTTGAATTTGTACACTCTTTAATCCTAAATCATCTGCCAAAGTGGCTTTAATTTCAAATTTTCTGGTTGGTTCTCCATAAATTTCTTTTGTAGCAACAACAACCGTTGGTTTTTCTGAACTGGGAAATCCAGCTTCGTTATTTTGACATCCTGTAAAAAGGACAGCAAAAAGGGCAAGAAAAAATAAAAATATATTTTTTTTCATTTCTTTAATTTTAAGGTTGGTTAGTTAGTTTTTTATTCTAAAAGTGAAAGCTTGTCATTAATTCTGCAGGTTCCTTCTTAGGGGCAATGTCGACAGCTATTCTTTTTTGGGCAAAAAATCATGGCTGGTAAAAATTAATTTTTCGGTTTTTCTCATAATTATTCAGGTTTGGTTAATTGTTAGTCCTTTTTATACTTTTCTCTCTTATTCTTTTGTGTTTCGATATCGAATCTGTTTTTGGTTTTAAACCCGCAGCCTTTTAATCTGCGGGCATGGTAAATAATACATAAAACCAACTTTTACATCTTATCTTAAAGAAGGCTCAATTCTTTAAGCAGACAAAAACTTACCAAAAAATAAAAACTTATAATTTTCCACAGTAATGTAAACTTAACCATTACTATAAGTGCAAAGAAATGTTTAATTCAAATTTTCAATGAGGGGTAAAATGGAAAAAAAAGGAGGTCAAAATTGCAATTAACCATTATTTTAGACTAAAAATTAATGAGTACGAAAAAATAACAGCCTATTTTTAAACAATACGCAATTATGAATTTAGCCGGCATTTTTCAGCTACAACGATTGAAAGTTTTTTTAAAAGAATACTTAATAAAGATAAATATTGCTGCTTTGTCATTTTGAGGAACGGGAAATGACACGTTTGAACTTAAATAAAATGTTTTAAATAATTCGCCAAAGTGCCAGAAAACTTATTTTATAACATTCAAATCGGAGTTAAAAGAACTCTTATATTTTTTAATATATTCTGATGGAGTCATTCCAAAAAGCTTAACAAATTGCTGTCTGAAATATTTTGGATCTTCAAAACCAACCTCAGCACTTGCCTGAGTAATATTCATATCTTCCGTTAGCATCAGCATTGCGGCTCTTCGAATCCTAACCGAGCGAATAAAAGAATTTAACGTTTGTCCCGAAATGATTTTAATTTTAGTGTATAACGTTCTATGGCTCATCCCCATTTCGAGGGCAAAGTTTTTAATTGTAAAATCTCTTTTATGAATATTCGCTTCTACGATATCAATACATTTTATTAAGATTTCCTGATATTCAAGCGGAACTTTCTGGGTGTTTTCCTTTAGGGTAATACTGTCCAGGAAGTATTTACGCAAATTACTTCTATTCTTTAATAAAGACTCTACCCGCGCCACGAGTATATCATCATCAAATGGTTTTGTGATATAATCGTCGGCCCCTTCACTAATTCCCTGCAGATGGGTTTCCGGATTTTTTGATGCTGTTAATAAGATTACCGGAATATGCGATAAAGCATTATCTTCTTTAATTTTTCGGCATAATTCCAATCCATCCATTTCCTCCATTGTAATATCGCTTATTACCAAATCGGGCATATGTTTCCTGGTGAGTTTTAAACCTTCTTCTCCGTTTTCAGCACTGTATACAATGTGATTTTCTGAAAACAATTTAACGAGATAGGCTTTTATTTCTACATTATCATCAATAATTAAAACCGTTCTTTTATCTGTAAGCATCATTTTCTGAAAATCACTTTCTGAGATTGACGGAGCTATATTATGCTCTTCTATTTCATCCGGAATCAGCTCATCAAACAATTGACTTCGCTGGGGTACAACATTTGTAATTTCAACATCTTCAAAATGTGCGTTTCCTTTTAGAAAGGTTAGTTTAAATGTACTTCCTTTTCCAATTTCGCTAGTACAACTTACAGTTCCTTTGTGCTTATCTACAAAATATTTCACAATATAAAGTCCAATTCCGAAACCAGTTCCAACAGATACCTTTGAATTGATTTGTTTGAATTTTTCGAATATAACATCAATGTCTTTTTTCTCGATTCCGTCGCCGTTATCAGAAATTTCGAGTTCAACTTCATGCTCATTTTCAGCAAGTTTAAGATTGATTTCTCCTCCAACTGGCGTATACTTAAAAGCATTCGACATTAAATTGAATAAGGAAATTTCAATTTTCTCATAATCGCCTGTCATTTCAATATCATAATCAGGAATATTAAAATTGCAAGAAACATTTTTCTCTTTTGCCTGATTTACAAAACATTGATATACTTCATTACAAAGGCTATTTACATTGATAGTAGACAATCTGAGCGAATCAGCATCATTTTCGGCTTTACGAAAAAGCAACAACTGATCAACCAAACTCAAAAGTCTTCTGGCATTTCGGTGTGCAATCGCTAAATCACTTCCGGAAGAACCATCCTGAACGCTTTCTTTTTGAACTGCTTTTTTTAGCGGATTTATAATAAGCGAAAGCGGCGTACGAAATTCGTGCGAGATATAAGTAAACATTGACGACTGTTTCTCTGCAACTTCTTTTTCTTTCTTACTTTCTAATTCTGCAATTTTTACTTTATATTTCAGTTCTTCTTTGTTTTTATTGTACGCTATGTAAGCAAAAACAACTCCGATACCTGCTGCTACATATAATGCATAAGCCCACCAGGTTCTGTACCAGGGCGGCAGGACAAAGACCGTAATCAGACTTTCTTCTTTATTCCAGCCACCTTTAAAATTGGTTGTTTTTACCTTAAAAGTGTATTTTCCTTCCGGCAATCTCGAATAATTTGCTTTTCGGGACTGACCCACAAAATTCCATTGCTCGTCCCAGCCTTCTAAATAGTAAGCATAATTTATTTTGTCGGCATTATTATAATCTAATGCGACAAATTCGAGCGATAAAGTAGTTTGATCGTAAGGCAGACTTACTTCTTTGATTTTCCCCGAATTCCATTCTGAAACTAAATCAGTTTTACTTTCTTCAATCGGTTGATTGTTGACATAAAAATCACTCAGCAATAAATTATTTTCCTGATTAAAACCTTTAATTGCTTCAGGAAAAAAGATGTTAAATCCATTTATTCCTCCGAATAGGAATTCTCCTGTCGATAATTTTAAACCTGCATTAAAACTGAACTGATTGCTTTGAAGTCCGTCATTTACGGAGAAATTCCTAAATGTTTTTCTTTTCTTATCAAATCTGCAAACACCGTTATAAGTACTCATCCATAAATTTCCTTCTTTATCTTCAAGCAATCTTAAAATAGTATTCGAAGGCAAACCATCGTCGGTGGTAAGTCTTTTAAACGTGTTTGTTTTTCGATCAAATAATAACAATCCTCCTTCTTGTGTGCCCAGCCAGAGATTTTTATCCTTATCTTCATGAATACATCTTACAGGATTTCCGATTGTAATTTTATTGATTTTTTTAGTTCTTTTTTCAATAGAAAATAAGGATGTATAATTTCCTCCCCAAAGTTTTCCGTCGCTTGTTTCAGTAATACATTGCAAATTATTGATTGATGAGTCAAAAAGAGTAAAGCTGTTTTTGAGTCTGTCAAAAAGGTAAAAAGAACCTTCGTTGGTAGAACTTGCCCAGATATTTGCTTTAGAATCTTTGTAAACAAACCAAATATTTTTTTCTGTTTGTTTCGTAAACGGATTGTAACAGGAATATTGAGTTACTGTATTATCTTTAGCATTAATCCTGTTTACGCCGCCCGCCCATGTAGACAACCAAATATCATTATTATTGTCTCTTATAATACTGGTAATAAAACTGCTCGAAAGTTTATTGGCATAATTTATATATGAATTGTTTTTTCGATTCCAATATTTTAACCCTGCACCATCTGTTCCTACCCATAAATTATTTTTTTCGTCTTCGCAAAATGACAAAATAAAGTTTTCTGCAGGATCATTTCCTTTTGCATTATATCGAATACTTTTAAAATATTTAGGCGCATTGCTCAGCATACTTATGCCACCGCGCAAAGTTCCAATCCATTTATTTCCGGTTTTGTCTTCGAATAAACTCCAAACCGAATTACTTTTAACCAATTGATTGTCTTTTACAGCATTATAAGGAATTGCTTTTTTATTTGTTCCAACGACTTTATAAATACCACAGCCATCTGTAGTAATCCACATTTCTTTTTTCTTATCAATAAGAATATCGGTAACGCTGCATTTATTCGAAAAATAATTATCTGAAAGCAAACGTGATTTTGTATCAAAGAGATAAAGTCCTTCATCAGTCCCTAACCAAAGATTGCCATCTTCCGCAAGTTTCATTTTTTTTACTTCCATCGAAAGCGGAAATACTACTTCTAAACTTTTTGACTTGTAAGTGTAGGTACAAATCCCAACGTTACGGACATAAGCCCAACACCCTGTTTTTTTTTGATTTTCCTGAATTGCGGTTGCATCATAATTATTGACACTTCTATTGTTCCGTACTGTTTTCAGGGGAATATGAGTTCCGACAAATGATCCGTTTTCAAAAGCAATTAATCCCAGACTTTGAGAAGCAACCAGAACCAGCTTATTCGATACGGCACATATTTGATGTATGATATCTTTTAATAGCTGCGGTTTTTTATTGGCAAAAGTATATTCTACAGAATGAAATGCGGTTGCGGTTTTGTCATAAATACAAACTCCGTTTGCTCCTCCTAACCAAATATTTTTTTGAGAGTCGCCTTCAATATTGTAAATGGTATTGAACTGTAATGACTTTTTATCATTAATCCTGTTTCGGAATACTTTAAAATTATAACCGTCGTAGCGGTTTAATCCATCATAAGTTCCAAACCACATAAAGCCTTCATTATCCTGGTATATTGTGGTAACAGAATTGTTCGATAAACCATCGGATATATCAAGAAATTTAACTGGATAATCTTGTGAATATCCAGAAGCAGAAAAACATAGAAGTAAGATAAGATATAGGCGAAAATACTTCAAAATAACTTTTTTTATATTCTTGTAGAAAGTACAATTATAAGGTAATTTTATAAAATTTCAGAAAAATAAGCGTACAAAAGACACATTTTCATTGTTCTTCATAAATACCTGTACTAATGTATTTTTTTTAACAAAAATAACCTTCCAAAACTATCAGAAAAAAATGGCTCTGTCAGCTTTTTTTATTGAGACAATCGTTTATCCCGGTTTATTAATTGGCCATTAATTCTTTATTACAGTAGCAACACTTTACAATTCCTAAATAGTACAGGCCGGCTATTTTAGTATACAGCTGATATCTAATGAAATAGGAGTGCTTTTATTTAAAAAGAGGCATCTATCAAATATCTCTTGTCAAATTTGTAAAATATATCTATCAAAGTCAGAAGTATACTAAAAAAAACTTTACATTTAAACACTTAAAAACCAATCAAATGATAAAGAACGGTACTATCCTTATAGTGGAAGATGATGAAGATGACAAAGAGATTTTAGAGGATGTGATTGTCTCTCTTGGCAATACAAACAAAATCGTATGGAAGCTTAACGGAGCAGAAGCACTTTCCTTCCTGTGCAGCAGTGATGAAAAAATGTTGATTATTTTTTGTGATATTAATATGCCGATTATGAATGGACTGGAATTAAAACGTCTTATAGATGCTGACCCGGTTTTAAGAAAAAAAAGTATCCCTTTTATTTTTTATTCTACAGCAGCATCACAGCAAGCCATTGAAGAAGCTTATACTACCCTTAGTATTCAAGGCTTTTTCAAAAAAGAAAATGACTATCAGAAAACAAAATCAATAGTGAATGTAGTAATGGAATACTGGAAAAACTGCGTTCATCCAAATGTATAGAAATTAGTTCTTTTTTGTTTTGAACCTTATCGTGAATTTTACAAGCTCAAATCTCCTAATGAATAATAATTTTTATTTTTCTAAAATAGCATTCACTATGCGCAATGAGGCGGCTTCACAAAAATCCAAACCCGAATAATCAGGATTGAATCCGCCTATATAAGGTACTGCCATAATGTATATGTTTTTATTGAAAGCACCGTATTGGTCAATAATCTGAAAATTATCATTAATCGCTATTCCGGAAACATTTAGAAAATAATCGCCATTTTCATTTTTCTCCACTGAATCCTGTCCTTGCATAGAGGCAACGCTCCCCTCTTTAGGTGATTTAAATTTTAAACGAGCAGGACTTACAGCTTTTTGTGACAGCAGACTCCTGAAGGGAAAATCGTTGTATGCTAAATGTGGTTGTCCGACACAATCAACAAATGTTTGATAATAAACAGACTGATTTTCATCATTTTCATCTCTGAAATGATACAGAATTCCTCCTTCGCTTTGCGGTTCAACTTTACTGTCAGCTCCAACAGGAACGAGATCAAGTACACCAGCCTGATGAAGAGCCAGCAATTCTTCACATGATTTTTGGGGAACAAAGGCAATTACAATTGAAATTAAAGGCATTAGCCCTTTTTGGAGCCGCTGCATATCTTCGGCCGAGAAATATTTAGCCGGATGGTTCATCGCAAAACTCAAAACAGCCAGCATTTCTTTCCAGTAAATTGACTCTTTTCTTTTAATAGATTTCTCGGCTTGCGCATATTCAGCCTTTAAAAGCTGAAAGGGATCCAGACGTTCCCGCAAGTCCATCATGTGTTCTACAAAATCTTCAATAGAAAATCCTTTAATACGCTCATAAAATTCAGGTTCTTTTTCCCGGAAAATCTCTTTAAAATCCTTTTCAAAAATAAAATCAAGCGACAGGAATCCATCGTTATTTTTTCTGTGTTCTTCTATTTCTTCCTGAGTCAATAACGAATCATTAGACAGATGCGAATCTTCTAAATGAAAACGGACCGCAGGCAGCATACCGCTTCTGGAGTGCATCATAATTTTAAAATCAGCACTATCCGGAAATAATTCAAAATTAAGATTTCCGTCTGCTCCTGCTTCAAATATTCCATTATTCCTTGCAAGTGTTCTTATTGCATCTATAGCTGTTAACGAAGAACCCTTTACGGCAATGGGATGATTCAATTTTTGCACCAGTTTTTGAGGCGGATATGGCGCATCATAATAACCCGGTATTTTACCTTCATAACGAATTGGCCAGTTATGCCCAGTGCAGATGACAGCATAATCAAATTCTTTATTATTTTGATCTAAAGTTTCAATCCTTACTGTTTCATTTTCTAAATCGTAGCCCATATCTGTAACTGTACTATTAAAATGGACAGTTGTCGTAATTCCGGCCTTTGATCCTGCTTTGCGCAGTATTTCAAATTGCGCTGCAAGATAATGGCCAAAAAGCAATCTTGGAACTACCTTATATTCGTTAAACTGATCCGGTTTAATATTAAATCTTTGTAGTAATTCGGCAGGTGCGGTATGTATCCATTCTGCCATTGATGTAACAATTTGCGGCACTTCATTGTCTGATACATTGGTAATATGTTCATCATTCGCTCCTTCACTGCTGTATGGCATTCCCGAACCAAGCTCTGACTTCCTCTCGAAAATCTCAACCTCAAAATCATTTGCTCCTGATTCAACCAGTCTCTTATAAATAAAAAGTCCGCTTGGGCCTCCTCCTAAAATTGCAATGCGTTTTTTAGTATTTTTGATATCCATTAGAATTTAATTTATTGAATATTATTTATCTTTTAATTTCAATTAGTAAAGAATTCTGTAACTATAAGGCTATTGTAACAAAGATTTATCTTATTAAGCAATAAGTGATCTTCTTAATGTTTTTTATTCTTTAATAAACACAAATATCAGATGCTTTTTTTAGTTACGGTTTATATCTTTTGCAGAGGAAATTATATAATTAAACATAAGAAAACAGTCAATTACTTTTAATACAATATTAGGGATAGGATAAGGCTGAAAAAAATTCAGCTTAAAATTTAAACTGTATAGATATTATTGCCTGTAACAGAACTTATATCTTAGCACCTTTCAGAACCAACAGATTTAAACATTTTGTAACAATTTTATACGATTTGACAAATGCTGACGAAGGAACCTTTTAAAGTAAAAAATAAAGCAAAATTATTTCTTTTATTGATTTACATATGAGCTACCTAGAAGCTTTTTATTTTAAAATATAATTGGAGTATTACCGTTAGCTGTATTTTCTAAAATCATTAGATGACGCATATTTTTTTGGCTTGACTCCTATATGTCTCTCAAACATTCGGGTAAAATGGCTTAAGTTTGAGAATCCCATGTGATAGCCCACTTCAGATATAGAAATTCTTTCCTCACGTATCATTTCAGCGGCCTGTCTCATTCTGAACGATTGATAATAATTATAAATGCTATTTCCAAAAACCTGTTTAAATAGATTTTGCATCTTAGATTTACTCATTCCTGAAAACAAAACTAAATCTTCCAATCTCGGAGGTTCATTAATATTTTCAAGAATTCTGTCTCTAACTCTGTATATAACCTTTACATCACAAGTATTTATCATACCCAATGAATCGTCGTTTCTTTTCAATAGCTCAACAAGCAACAGGTAGATTAACTGTTCCGCCTTAGCACGAAAATAAAGTCCATGTAGCTGCTCTGTTATATTGGCATTTACAATTTCTGCCGCCAAATCCTGAATTTCCGGAGATATAATTTCCTCGAACAAGAAAGACTGGTCACCTGAAATAATGGTTTGTATAAGATTACTATTCTCTCCGTTATCCAGAAGTTCTTTCAAATAATCCGAATAAACTACAATAACAATCGAGCTGGTTTTGAGGCGCGCCGGTATAATCACTTCTTCATCCAGGCCCACACTGCTAATCAACGCAGAAGGCAGGTTTGTTTTAGAAGATAAAAGTCCGGAGGGACTATTTACGCCATCGTTATTGCTCTTAAATATATTATGAAAGGCAATTATTACCAAATTTTTATCATTCTCAATATTCTCACGCCGCACCCTTCTCTCTGCCAGCAATTCAAAATTTCGTATGAATATCTGCATTTTATGATTAATCTTTAAACGACGAATATAACCCGAACCTATTTCAGGCGGGAAATTTAATACTCCGTTTTTAAGAGGAACACCAATAGACTTGGCCAGAAGGTTGATTAGAGCCCCCTCCTCGATATCATTAAAATCCATTAAGCTGTTTTTGAAGCGGTTAATTTATTATAAAAATAGCAGATAATAAAAAAACAACTACAGAATTACGATTTACGACTATTAATTAACCATATAAAGATATTTTTAACTTAAATCATTGAATAGTTTTGCAACTTAAAATTGATAAAAGAAGATAAATATCTCTGAATATCTACAGATAAAACCTTCCTTATAATTAAAAGACGTAAAAAGAACTTTAAAATTAAATTATGAAAAAAAGATTTGCCCTTGCTAAACTTACCTTACTTTCCTTATTAATCGCCTCGTGCTCCGGTACTGATGATAGCCCGGATCCTGTAGTAAAAGAGCCCGCGAAACCAGATCCGGTAGTAGTGGTACAACCTCCTGTTCCTGTTGTTGTTCCTGCCGCAACATTTACAAGCTTCTCCCCTCAAAATGCATATTTAGGAGATGTTATAACTTTATATGGGGCTAATCTGGATAAAAACCTCAAACTTCTTAGCGTCGATTTTGAAGGTGTGGAAACTGAAATTATAAGCGCTACCTCCACTTACTTAACAGTTGCGGTTCCCAACGATCTTAACAAGGAAGCCGTTAAAATAAGACTTAGGACTGCAGGAGTGGAAACTCCTCTCACATCTAAAGAGGATTTCCATTTAAATGCTCCGGTAATCAATTCGATCTCTCATACCAAAGGTTTTTCAGGACAAAAAGTGCTTATAAAAGGTAAAGGGTTCAGAAATTCATACCATATTGGTCAGATAGCCTTTAATGGTGTAAATATCGAAGCCCCTATAACAAACGTTGGAAATTCGGAACTTACAATGACTGTTCCAAAAGGAATAGATTCCGGAAAATATCCAATCACTGTTACTATTGCAGGAATGGCAGCCACAGCTCCCAGCTTATTTGAAGTGATCGTTCCAACCATCACATCGATTACTCCAACTAGTGGTCGTAAATATACTATAGTAACAATTACCGGAACGAATCTCAAAGATATATACGGATTAGGAATAAATCCTAGTGTGTTTTTTAGAGATGTTGATGCTCAAAATAATTTAGGAACCATTTCTGGTACTATACAAAGTTCAGGAGAAAACAAAATAGAGGTAAAAATTCCTGATAATTTGAAAGAAGGAAAAACATACAGAGTACAGCTTAGTGTTGTATCAGGCAGAGCTGAGGCTAAGGAAACTTTTATCTATACAAAATAACTTCTAATACGGAAATATTGGGAGTAGTATCTTTTACGATTGAAGCCTTAAATCAATCTGAACATTAAAAGATAATTTAAAATCCGCGCTATACCGGTTTCTGTTTTCAGCGACAGCGTTATTTGGTACAGCATAAAGTATTCTAATGCTTTTATCAAACAAGATGAAGTGTAGGGAAATTTCACAGTCCTGCTATGTTATCAGTAGCGATATCCACTCACGATCTTTAAATAAAAAGATCGTGAGTTTTTTTTATAACGTTAGATTTTAATTATTTCCTTAGACACCTGTCTTTTTTTAAAATTTTATAATTAGGATTACTTAAAACCCGACACTCTTTTTGAAATAATTTTAAACAAATAAGGTGCTAAAAATCAATATCTTGCTGTAAAACAGCATTGACATTTCATTAACAAACTTGTCAATCTATTAACAGTACAGGGTACTTTTTGCGAATATATTTGTCATATCCAAGCATAAAAAATCAACCTTATAAAGCTCAAAACCAATAGGATTATAAACCGGATTCCCACAACAGGAAAAATAAAACCTTTAATACATTAAAACATGCGAATCTCCCTTCTGTCAGTTTTCCTCTTTATCATAAATTACGGAACTCTTTTTTCACAAACACCAAATTACGAAGTCTATGCTTTAAAGTTTGCATCAATCGAAAAATTACTTCCCTTAGCTGTAAATGTTATAGATGCCCCTGAGAATGAAACAGTAGATCCTGCCTTTATTTTTTGGCTGATAAGAGATCCTAAAGGCAAAAATATATTAATCGATGCAGGATTTTTAAATGACATACCACAGGTAAAAGATTTTGGAATTACGAAATATGTTCAGCCTGATAAAATGCTTGCCGGACTTCATCTAAAAGCAGAAGATATTACCGACATTATCCTAACCCACCCGCACTGGGATCATATGGGCGGTATTGCTCTTTTTCCTAACGCACAAGTATGGATTCAAAAGGAAGATTATAATTATTTTGTTGGAAATGCATGGCAGCAGGAAGGACATAATGGGGGTTTTAACAAAGAAGATGTACGCAAATTAACTGAACGAAATCTGGCAGGTAAACTAATGCTTATCAATGGCGATAATCAGGAAATTATGCCGGGTATTACGGTTTTTACAGGTTCACAACATACTTTTGATTCTCAATATGTATTAATAAAAAGTAATACTGACAAAATAATAATTGCCTCAGACAATGTTTTTACTTACTATAATCTGGAACATTTAAAATCTGCTCCGGCACACGCAACTTTTAATACAGAAGCTTATGTTAAGGCGATGGTTAGAATGAAAACATTAGTTTCAGATATTAAATTTATTATTCCCGGACATGATAATTTATTGTTTTCAAAATTTCCAAAAATCACAGAGCGTATAATTAAAATTAAGTAAACTCCTAACCCGGTTTCTTTTTTTAATCGCACAATAAACCTGAATTGAAACTTTTTTTATATGGCAAAAAAATTACTCCTTACAATAATCCTGTCGGTTCTGCTATTAAACTGCTCTTCTACTGCTACTGTAAAAACAAATCCAAAAAATAAATTTAGCTTACTACTAAAAGATTATCAGGCAGAATCTTCTAATTTGTATCCCAAAATTCAAAATAGTCTATCTTCAAAATACAGACATCGAGCGGGAAACTTTTTTAAAAATTATAAAAGCAGGCTTACATCAATTGAAAGAGACAAACTTTCAGAAAATGACCAAATGAGTTACGATATTTTACTTTGGGAATGTGAAATGTCAGTAGAGAACTTACATTTTAATGAGCAGCTAATGCCTTTGGATCAATTTGGTTCTGTTCCTTTAGAGATCGCTCAATTATCAGGCGGTGGCAGCAAACAGCCCTTCAAAACTATTAAAGATTATGACAATTGGCTTTTGCAGCTAAAACAGTATGCAAAGTGGTGTGACGATGCGGTAGTAAATATGAAAATTGGAATTGATAAAAACTATACCATTCCAACTGTATTAGCAGAAAAAGTCATTACTCAAATTGCAGCACTGGATCATGGACCGGTTTATGATCATCTGTTTTTTAATCCCGTAAAAAAGATTCCTGCTGAGTTCTCATCCGGAGAAAGAATCCGAATAACAAAAACGTATGAAAATTGCATCGAAAAAATAATAATACCAGCCCATCAAAGATTAAAAGCTTTTTTACAAAGTCATTATTTACCGAATTGCCGCTCAACTTCAGGAATTAATGCAATTCCCGGCGGTAAGGAATATTACACCTATCTGATAAAGTCGTATACCACAACCACAAAATCAGCCGATGAAATTTTTCTTATGGGTCAGAGTGAAGTAGATCGTATTACCAAAGAAATGGAAACGATAAAAATGCAGCTTGGGTTTAATGGAGAATTAAAAGCCTTTTTTGAGTATCTGCGAACTAAAAAGGAATTGACACCCTTTACACTGCCAGAGGAGGTTATTGCAAATTTTGAAGCTATACATGAAAAAATAAAACCAAATCTCAAAACTTTATTTGATAAAATACCTAAAGGAAACTTTGAAATAAAGAGAGTTGAAAGTTTCAGGGAATCAACCGCAAGCCACCAATATTATCCTGGCTCGGAAGATGGTACACGTCCGGGTATCTTTTATGTTCCAATTCCTGATGCATCCCAATACAATATACTCTCAGATGAGGACACTTTTTTGCACGAAGCTGTACCGGGCCATCATTTTCAGATTTCCTTACAACAGGAGAACGATTCAATTTCCAATTTCAGAAAACAGTTGCTTTACAGTGCCTACTCAGAAGGCTGGGCATTGTACGCGGAGTCATTAGGCCAGGAACTCGGAATATATTCAGATCCATATCAGTATTTTGGCATGTTATCAGCAGAAATGCATCGTGCTATCCGCCTCGTTGTCGATACAGGAATACATTCTCAGCGATGGACACGTGAGCGGGCTATACAATACTCCCTTGATCATGAAGCGGCAACTGAGGGAAAAATTGCAGCAGAAATTGAAAGATATATGGCAAGACCCGGCCAGGCGTTATCTTATAAAATAGGACAGCTTAAAATTATGGAATTACGCAACAGGGCTGAAAAGCAGCTTGCAGAAAAATTCAACATCGCTCAATTTCATGACCAAATTCTGAATTCAGGAAGTATTCCACTTTCTATACTCGAAGATAAAATTATACGATGGATAGAAAATCAAAAGAAAAATAATCAGCCCATTCATTCACTATGAAAAAAATGTTAAGGTGATGAGCCTTTAAAAAATGATCTTAAAATCAGAAGTTAATCGGTTGCAAAAAATGGTTTAATAAAGAAACAACGATAACGTAACTAGTTTGCTAGCAAACAAATGATCCATTTGAAAAGCGAAATAAAAATTTACGATTTAGGACTATTAATTAACCATATGCGGATATTTTTACCTTAATGCATTATATAATTTTGATCTGTAAATAATGTTTTCAGGAAACTAAATTCGCACTTGACCTGAACAAAATAAAGTTTAAAAAATTAAAGTCAGTTATTAAAGGAAATGACCGAAAATAAGTCTGAAAATAATACTTTCAGGATAGTTCTACCGGAAGCTTTTAGAGAAATCTTTTCACATTTTTATTTCGCAGAAAATAAAACCGCTGAAATCATAACCAATACTTTACTTCCCTCCTACCAAACCATTTTGATATTTAATTTTGGAGAAAAACCATATCTTCATTCAAAACAAAATACACGCATCGAAGTAGATAAATACCTTATGCTGGGGCCTATAAAACAAGCATTTGACTACACTTTACCGCCCAATGCTGAAATTCTGACGGTTAACTTTAAAAATGATGCCTTTTATCGTTTTTTTGGTAATACTTCTGTTTCCGAAAATGTACCATCGAATATGGATGAAGTGACAGATCAGGACTGCTTTAGTATACTTTGGCACGGACTCAGCAAAATAAACAATATTGACGCTAAAGTAAGTCACATATTTAAATTCAGTGAGCCTTACCTTTTGACCCGAAACAAAATTGCCGGACAATTAGCCAATTTTAAAGACCAATCCTTAAATTCAATAAAATCAATTGCCTGCAAAAATAACCAGACGGAGCGCAATACGCAGCTAAATCATAAAAAACACTTTGGTTATTCTGCAAAAGAGTACAATCGTTACGAAAGATTTCTAAGCGCCATTGAAATCATAGAAAAACTTGCTTCAACTACTTCAAAAATAGATTGGTTTGAAGTAGTTGCCACATGCGGCTATTATGATCAGAGTCAGCTCATCAATGATTTTAAACACTATATAAATCTCACCCCAGCCAAATACCTCAAATTCCAGAAGGACATCTGCAACCCGATAACCTGATTTCGTTTTCTTCCAATTTTTGCCGATAAGGACATCGTACATTTGTTTCAATCCATTTATTAAAATATAAAAAAAATGAAACACTTGATTATTTACTGTCATCCCAATCCGAATAGTTTAAACAGCTACCTAAAGAAAATTCTTTGCAGTACATCTTGAAGAGAATAATCATGAAGGAATTTAAAGGCAAAAAAAATACTGCTGACAAATCACTCCCGAAGTACATTAAAGCATAACCCAAAATAAGAAATGAAACGGACTAAATACGTTGCTATTAGATGTTCATTATATTTTGAATGGAGCCTTTTACGGTTTGGTACTATCATAATACACGGTTATAAATCAAAAGGCCGAAAATGCTTTTCGGCTTAGGTCAGCCAGTACTATCAATCAAGCTTTAAAATCTTATTACAACAAAATTTAAAATTATTATAATGATTGAAATATTTATAACAAGTATTCATAATAAAAAAAATAGTGAACGAATTAAAATTGAAATATTAAAAACAGATTCGGATTTAAAAATAACCTTTGACTTGGAAGACATAGACAGAGTCCTAAGAGTGGAAGGTATTGCTGTTAATAAAATAGTAAATAAACTTGGTTTCCAATGTTATGTGATGCTATAACAGTCCTGGGGTACTATTGTATCAAGATCCTGAATTAAGAACAGCACTTAAATCCAGTTGCCGGACTAACATTTAAAAACAAAAAACAAACATTAATTATAAAAACAAATCTTATGGAAATTCTAATTCAAATTGAGGAACTAACAATGTTTCTGGGCTGTGTATATTTATTCTCACGCTTAAATTTAAAATGGTGGTGGTTTCCACTTTTATTAATGCTGCCTGACTTTGGTATGCTTGGTTATCTCATTAATCCTACAGTAGGTTCCATAACTTACAACATTGTTCACTTTAAAGGTGTTGGTGCTGCATTGGGACTTTATGGACTTGCAAAAGGAAATCGTAACTTAATGCTTGCCGGCATAATCCTTCTTGCCCATGCCACTATGGACAGAGCTATAGGCGCGGGTCTGAAATACCCTGATGGATTTTGGCATACCAATTTAAGTTCAAAGGTATTCTGGTAATATAGAATAATTGCCTGTCTTGCGGTTAAAAGCTACATTAGAATAAATTAAGAAATTTAAATTTTAAATTTTAACCGCAAGGCATACTGGGGAAAAGCGCAAAGTTCGCAAAGTTTACTATTTTATATTCTTTTTTCATCACTCCCCATTTATGGCCTATTAGCATTTTTTGTTGTGTGAAACTTGATTTTAATTTTCATTTTCACACAGCAGTTATGCGAAAAGTATTTTGTGGAGTTGCTACCTTTCCGTTCCAAAAATTAAGGCGGTCTGTCTTCAACCTCAGGAAGAAAATTGAAAATACTTGATAATTAATTTAAAAAAAAGACAACGTTTTTTCCTTTGGAATTTAGGCAATCATTTAAATTACTCATTCTCAATATTATTTTTACAAATGGAAATTTGTTTTTTCATTATTTTCAGTTCTTTCATTTTTTCATCTATTTGAATTAATTTTCTATCCAGAACTTCAATTTTTGCCTTTTTACTTATTTGTTTTTCATACCAGGCATCAACAACTTCTTTAATTTCAGATAATGTAAAACCAACAACTTTAGCCATTTGGATAAAGTTTAATTTTTCAATGACATCATCTCGATAATAAATATAGTTATTGGTCGTAATTTCCTTTTTAGTTTCGCCACTAAAAAGTCCGAATTTTTCATAAAAACGGATTGTCCCGATTGGCACTCCTGTTTCTTTTGATATTTGACTGATTAATTTCATTTGTTAAAAAATTCATAAAACATAAACCATACAGTATACTGTATACTTGTGAGTTGCAAATATAGTATCTAGCTTTGCATCTCACAAGTTGTAAAATATAAAAAAAATTAAATTTATAATCAATGGAAATACAATATTCAGACGAAGAACTCATAAAATTAGTGCCTAATTTTGAGACCCATTATGCAGATGTTAATAGTACCAGGATTCATTATGTTGCAGGCGGAGAAGGTCAACCGTTACTTTTAATTCCGGGCTATCCTGAAACTTGGTGGGCTTATCATAAAATAATGCCTTTACTTGCTTCAAAGTATCGTGTCATCATAGTTGAAATGAGAGGAATGGGTAATTCTTCCAAGCCAATAGATGGTTACGAAAAAAAGAATATGGCAAGAGATATTTACGAATTAACACAATTGTTAGGCTATGAGAAAGTGAACATTGGCGGACATGATATTGGTGCACACACAGCTTATAGTTTTGCTGCTAACTATCCTGAAAAAACTTCCAAGCTTATCATTTTAGATACTCCACATCCTGATGCCGGAATGTATCAATTGCCTATGCTACCCATTTTAGGAGCTCAATATTTATATCCCTGGTGGCTAGCATTCAACCAAGTAAAAGATTTACCTGAACAACTTCTTGAGGGAAGAATGAACATTATAATAGAATGGCTTTTTGAAAAATTATTAAAAAACAAAAACAGTGTTACCAATTTTGACAAGACCGTTTATACACAAGCATATAATAGCAAAGATGCCATACGTGCATCAAATGCTTGGTATCAAGCATTCCCACAGGATATTGAAGATAGCAAAACCTATAGCAAGCTTACAATGCCGGTATTAGGAGTTGGCGGAAGCGGTTATGATATGCTACAAATGACTTTGCCAAATACAACAACTGATTTGCAGCTTAAAAAAATTCAAGATAGCGGACATTTTATATTGGCAGAAAATCATGAAGAAACAGCAAATTATATAATTGAATTTTTAGAACAATAAAAGACAGTACAATAAAACTACTAACAACATTCAGTGATCCTACACAAAAAATCGCAAGCATTGACCTATTGATAAAAAAGGGAACGAATATAACTTTAAATTTGCCATTGGAGATTGGTAAATTGCAGATTATAACATTTTTACATCTATCTTCAAAAAGCAAAATTTCAGATAATATCATCGACAGCAAAAACCAGAGCAGTAATTTTTTTTCGATAAAATTTCACTACTCACTATGGCAAACATGAATGAAAAATCACCTGTAATCCAAGAATTGGAATGATGTTAAAGTATGGCATACAACAAGTCGATTATTATTTAAAAAAACATAAAGAGCTTATGAAAACAGCGATAGTTTGGTTTAAAACAGATTTACGAATAACGGATAATGAAGCATTATTAAAAGCAACTTTACAAAATGAAAGTGTTATTCCGATTTATTGTTTCGACGATTCACATTTTGCAACAACAGGATATGGTTTTAAAAAAACAGGTGATTTCAGGGGCCAGTTCCTTATAGAATCCTTAATTGATCTGGATACCAATTTAAGAGCACTGGGATCAGGTCTGCTCGTCTTAAAAGGAAGGCCTGAAATCGAAATTCCAAAAATTGTAAAGCAATACAAAGCAGGTAAAGTTTATGCCAAACGGGAAGTTGCCTATGAAGAAAAGTATACTGAAAATCTGGTAAAGTCTGAGCTTTGGAAACTTCAATGTGAAATTTTAACCTTCAGCACCAGTACTTTATACCATGCCGAAGATTTGCCTTTTTCAATAAAAAATATACCCGATGTATTTACTGATTTCAGAAAAAAAGTGGAGAAAGATTCAGCAATAAGATTAGCACTGGAAAAACCTGCAAATATAAAGTCGCCTGACATTCCCGAACTTGATCTGCCAAATCTACAGCAACTTGGATTACAGAAAATAAGTATGGATCCAAGAGCCGCTATTCAGTACATTGGAGGAGAATCACAGGCCATAAAGAGACTGAATCATTATTTTTTTGAATCCCGTTCAATTTCAGCGTATAAGGAGACGCGAAACGGAATGACAGGTCCTGATTATTCTTCCAAGTTTTCTCCGTGGCTTGCCTTGGGATGTATTTCACCAAGGTTTGTTTACCAGGAACTTAAAAAATATGAATCCCTTTATACTGCCAATGAATCGACCTATTGGCTGGTATTTGAATTGTTTTGGCGCGATTACTTTAGATTTATGATGAAGAAATATCACAACAGTTTTTTTCAGAAAAACGGAATTAAAAATACAGATTTCACATCAAAAACAGTCGACTTTGAGCAACTCCAAAACTGGATTGACGGAAAAACAGGAGTAGATTTTATTGATGCTAACATGATCGAACTCAAATTGACTGGTTTTATGAGCAATCGCGGCCGCCAGAATGCAGCAAGTTATTTATGCAACGATCTGGCACTGGACTGGCGCTATGGTGCGGCTTACTTCGAGCAGCAGCTTATAGATTATGATGTGTGCAGCAACTGGGGTAATTGGGCTTATTTAGCCGGTGTAGGGAATGATCCCAGAGGCAATCGTTATTTTAATACAGAAAAACAGGCAGCAGATTATGATAAAAATAAAACGTTTAGAAATTTATGGTTAAAAGATTAGTGCGCCAATTTTTATCACTACCAGGTTTGGAATAATCATTAGATAAAGATGAATGTTCTGTACTAAATTTGTAGCAGACCCAAATGAGTCTATTTGGCTGGTACTTATTAGACTAATTTTTCATTTACTAAAAACAGCAAATACCGGATTGACGCCCGATTTAGATGGGATCAAAAAAAAACCCGCTTTATACCTATGTATAAAACGGGCCGTCCATAAAAACATAATCTTCCATTTATGCTTCCATATAATCTTAGTATATTTTTAATTTCAAATCAGAATTTTATTTTGCGGTAGGAATAATGTCAATTATGACCGTACGGTTGTAAAAACGTTCTTCCGGAAGTTTATTCTCAAAAGCAGACATGCTTTCGTCTTCCCCAAAACCGTGTACTTCGAATTTTACATCTTTTCTTCCTGAATTTGACAATGTCTTTTCTATAATACCCTTCACTTCATTGGCTCTTTCTAAAGATAAATTCAAATTATAAGATTCCTCACCAATAATATCAGTGTGGCCATGAATAATAACAACCGAGTTTTTAGGTATTTTAGGTGTCACAACGTCTGTCAAATATTTCTGATACATGGCGATTGCTTTTGATTTATTAAATTCAAAAATAATACTGTATCTAAGACCTTCTTCTGTTTTAGAAGGTGTCCATAACACCATATGTGAAGTGGTTACTTTTTCTTCAATACCGCCGTTCTTGGTTTTACCAATCATTTTTACTTTATAATCACCCTCAGAACGGGTTCCCATAATGCTTTTCCCCGGAATACTTACTTTTTCTTTATTGTAAGGTCCAAAAACTTTTACTTTTCCATCCGGATCTGTTATTTCTAAAGACCATGACGAATATGCTTGTCCTGCGCCAGTCGCATCAACAGTAATATAGCTGTCAATAGGCGCTTCCTGTAATGTAACAAGTTCTAATGGTTTTAATGGCGCATCCGGACCCACTTGAAATTCCATCAATAATTCAGGTGAATTACTTTCAATAGAAACCCTGTGATCTCCCTCGCGAAGCAGCACCAATTCTTTTGTAGCGCCGGGCTGTTCAGATGGAATAGCAGGTTTTAGCTGACCTTTAGTCATTATTCTTGTGGCGTTTATTTCAAATACACTAACTAAATAGGTTTTGATAGATTCAGCCATCGCTACACCATCATCAGATCCTTTTTCAGAAGAACCAACAAGTGTAACATTGGCAGCTGGATTTTTCACCATTCTGCTTCCAAGAATATTAATTACATTATAATAAACCGTCATTTGGCGTGCAGAACGTCCTGATGCATTTGTACTGGCTGTAATTCCGATCTGATCTTCATTGAAATCTTTTACATCCTCTTTTTTCAATAATTTATAACGACTTGGTATCTTATTGGAATTAAGATCATAAAAAACATAATTTCTTAAAGGAAATACCTCTCGTACGTTGCGTTCTCCGGGAATATTTTCAGGTGCATTTACAGAAAACTGCACTTTAGACGCTGTTGTTGTTACTGCAGGAGTTTCCATTGCACTCCCTTGTCCGAATTTAAGTGCCATACCTACTCTAAGCGTAGTGACACTCCAGGTTTCTGTTGAGCGCGGATGCTGTCCAAAATAAGGTTGGAAATTTACAAAAGGAGACAAAACAAATTGCGTTTTATGATATTGTGAAGATAACGGAATATCAAAACCTGCTCCAATCTGCATCGAAATAAGGACTTCTTTCATCGCATCAAAATCACCTCTTACAGCAGGCATTGTCTCTTGTTCCGGATAAGCCGGATTTGCTCCTAAGGAATATTTAAATGATTTATCCAGATTGAAAGCCAGACGCGGCCCTCCATACAAATAAAAATTAGATTTAAATGGCGCAAAACGAATACTTGGCTCTACCGTAATATAACTTAATTTTACAGATAAGTCTGCGGGGCAGTTACATGCCGTCATTTTTTGATCAAAAGAACCTTTTCTACTGTCATATCCTGCCTGAAACATAAACCCCAATCTTGTATCAGGTTTATGAAATTCAACAAGCGGTGCCAAATAAAGTCCTGCACCTTCTCCATTATGAAAAGTAACGGGAGGAGTCAGATTAGAATTAAGCTGATGTGTCGAACCACGGTAAAAATTATAATTGGTAGCACCTGCCACACCAAAGAACCAGGTAGGTTTTGTGTAAAAGACTTCCTGTGCCCGAAGCGTTGTTTGTGCACTTAAGCAGAACAAAGTAAAAATTAAAAATTTGTTTAGCAGCGTTTTATCTGAAATTTTACTTATGCCCATATCTGTTTTAAAACTAATGTTAGTTTTCATTTACGTGTATTTAGTTATTGTTTTTATTGAGAAAAAAAATCCCGTCCGAAGACGGGATATACTATTTAGTAAATGCTATTTATGGGACATTAACGGTTGTATTGACCATTGTTACAGATGCGACTAAAGATATCGCTCTTCCGTTCAGCACTGTTTGATTTGCATTTCCTGCAGTAGAAAAAGTAACACCCGATTTAGCAATTATAGTTCCAACCATAGTTCCGCCTCCGGCACTGTTGATCGTTGCAGCACTTCCTACATACCAAAAAACGTTTTCAGGTAGTCCGCCGTTTATCATTATGACACTTTTGGCGCCTGTAGGTCCTGCAATTCCAACTGTTAGTCCTGAAGCAGTTTGAAAAATCCAGGTCGCATTTGGGTCACCCTGCGCATCAAGCGTCAGGTCACCATTGCTGATTTTGAAAGTACCACTTGCTGATTTGTAAACACCAGGAGCTAATGTCAACCCACCTAATTCTCCGGCATTCGGATCTGAACCACCTGGTTTTGCTGCTGGCGAAATACTCAAATACGCTGCATTTGCATCTAACAATCCTTTTTGTGCAATTGCTAATGAAGTGGCTGTTCCCGGAGCTGGCGGTGCAGTAAATATATCACCGGTAACATTTCCTTTATTTAGAGGAGTCTCGGTATAAACAATAAGACCATCATGAAATCCTGTAACCAGGGTTGAGGCTGCAGTTGTACCTAAACTTCCATTGTTAATTACTGTATTTAAACCTTGGTTGGTAATTCCGGCGTTTCCACCGAATGCTCCGAACATAGCGGCAGTACCCAGATTTACGATTATTGGCGCAGGAGCTACCAGCATAGTGGTAAAATTCCAAACATAATCATTAGCTAATGGAGTTCCCGACGCGCTTTTTGCACCATTTGTAATTGTGGCTGTATAAACTTTTCCCAATACCAGCGAGGTTGTTGGTTTAAACGATGCCGTACTGCCAGAGTAAGAAACCGTACCCGGAACTGTTGTTGTACCTTGTTTCAGTGTAAAAGTGGTTCCAGTAATTGTAGCAGCATCCATGATAGCACTAAAATCAGCAGTTACCGTTTGATTTAAGGCAACATCAATAGCATTATTCATAGGATCTGTCGAAGTCACTGTAGGTATCCTATCTGTCGTAAAACTCCAGGTATAATCTGCTGCCATTGCGGTATCCAGCGTATTTTTTGCACCAGTAGTTATTGTTACAGTATATATTTTATTAGTTAATAAAGGACTCGCAGGAACAAAAGATACTGTTGACCCTGTGTAAGAAATAGTTCCCGTTACAGTAGTAACTCCCTGCATTACTTTAAAAGTAGTACTATTTAATGTAGCCGCATTCATAGCCATATTAAATGTTGCCGAAATGGTTTGATTTAGCGGTACTGCAATAGCATTATTGATCGGATTTACAGTAGTAACTACCGGCCTTAAAATTGCGCCCGTTGAAAATACCCATACATATTCAAGCTGCAAAAAATTACCATTTACGTCTTTTGCCTTTGTTGTAATTTTTGCCGTATATGTTGTATTCTCTGCCAGCAAAGCTTGCGGAGTGAAAGAGGCTGTTTTTCCTGAATATGTAATTGTTCCTGCAATAGGAGCCGTTCCGGTCACAATAAACGAAGTCGAAGTAATGGAACTCGGATCCATTTCTTCGTTGAATGTTGCGGTAATGACCTGTCCCAATGGAACATTTAGTGCATTACTCAAAGGGGTTGTCGATTCAATAACAGGACATACTCCAACCACTTCTTCGAAATCATCATTTTCGCATCCAGTAACTAGTGCGATACATATTACTGCAAAGGTTAAGAGTAAATTTTTAATTTTCATTTTATTTTATTTTGTTTAATGTTTAAATTATTTGACGGGGTAAAGGTGATGTTGAATGGTACTTAAATTTTACACAATTCTCTTTAACATTTACATTATTAACATTACTTGTTTTTTAAGGAATACCTCACAAATATTTCATTCACATTTAGTGTAGTAACCCTTCGTATCTATTAATTGGAATACTTGCAGCGTAATTGTTAAAACATCACAAATTGCTTACTTATCGAAACAATAAATTTATCCTAATAAAAAAAATTGCTTTTGGGAGTAAAAATTTCTTGCATTTATATCACTCATCAGAACCTAAACAGATTCGTAATAGATTGCGAATTAAGACCATTACGTTTAATTTCTAAAACCAGAAGTAGCAACCGGGTAACCTTAAGGATAACTTGTAATTAAAGTTTTTTTTGATAAAGGATAAAAATTAAGGAGCTAATTGTTTTCAAAATATCCAAAGAGTATGAAGATACTGCCTAATTATTGGGATGCGAAAAGAAAAACTTTCACAAAGTGTATTTTGACAGGTTTTGCGAGATTTTACAATTCCAATTTTAACCGCAAAGTACGCAGGGGGAAAAGCGCAAGGTTCGCAAAGTTTATTATTCTTATGTTTTTTTTCGTCACTTCCGTTTTATGGACTATCAGCGTTTATTGTTGTGTGAAATTTAATTTTCGTTTTCACACAACAGGAAATAAAAAATCGATAAAACAAAAAATTAGTGACAGATCATATCTTATTCACATTACTCTTTTATCCTGATATTACAAAACCATACACTGTTTCCATGATCCTGTAACGCTATTTTTCCTTTTTACTGATGCAAAGCTGTTGTTGACTTGATTTAGATTGCGGGTGCGAAGTCAGGAGACATTCATAGCTTTCAATAAGAACTCTTAGGAGAGCGGGTTCGGCTATATTGTCGCCAATATTTCCATTGTTTCCTTTTCTTTTACTGATATTGTTTTTAATATTTCTGATGCTTGCTGAATATATTTAAAATCTTTTGTTTCGCTTACTTTTTCAAATAGTTGAGAAACCGAAGTCCAAAGCGCTGCGATTTCTACAAATGCTTCATGTCCCGTTTTTAGTTTGTCAAGTTGTAGTAAGTCGTAACTTTCTTTTAAAAAATCCCGGTACAAATTTCTGAATAATGCTCCGCCTGTTCCTGCTTTTTCCATAAGCATTGCACTTGTTTTGAACTCATTTTCTATGTCTTTACTTGCTTTAAACCATTTAATTATTTCAGCACTTGTTTTAAAAATTCCTTTGTAACCAATATTTGTAATTGGTGGATTTATATGTTCAGTTGCGTTATTTCTAATGGCTGTTATTGTTGCCGTTTTTAAATCAAAAATTTTATTTGTTTTACACAACGTGTAATACAAATTTTTAGATGACATTGGCCCTTTTTCCGCTCTTGCTAATGCTAAACTTTTCAAGGTTGTTTTCACTTGTCCGCCTTGTTGCTTTGTATCTACTAAAAATGCGTTTTCGTTGTCATAACCATAAAGTGCAGTATAATGACCTGCAAAATGAAATGGTTTCGAAAAATATTGTAAATGAAAACAGTCCAATTTTAAGCCAACAGCTTTTCCATTGTCAATTAGTTCTTTTACGTTTTCCCAAGCCTTTTGGGTTGATGCCGTTTCCTTTACAGTCAGTTTAAGATTTAGATTTCTTGCAATATTTTCAGTTAATAAATCTGGTTTTACCCGTCCGCCAATGAAAGGAAAATTCATTGATTTCATATTCCAAAAAATAAACCCAAGTCCTTCACCTAAACCAAAAAGCATGGGCTCCGAAAGTTCAATTCCAATTTGCTGCAACAAAGTTCCTGTTGCTGTCGTTTCGCAATGTTGTCCGTCAAAAGGTTTTAAATTTTCTAGTTTCATTTTCTTTTGTGATGTTTTTTTAGCTGACGGTTAACGTTTCGGCGCTTTGCGTTCGGGCGGGAAATTGAAGCACAAAAGCCGATATTATTACTAAAGTTCAATTGAAAAAACTGCCGTTGAATTTTGCACTTCAGCCAGCCTGACACAAAACCTTATTAGTAGTAATTTTTCTGTTGGTTAGTTTAGAAATGTAATTATTGCTTCTCCGTTTTTTGCTGCGTCTGCAAAAACATTTTGTAAAGTCGAAAATCCGTCTGCAACATAATCAAATGCATTATCGCCTTCGTCCCAAATTGTTGGATAAACTTCCAATTCATTCATTTTTTCAGGATTGAATTTTTGTTTTAGGTCAGCAATTGTAATTGTTGAAATTTCATTATTTAATTCAGCAACTTGTTCTGATGTCAAATAATGAGCTGGTCCATAACCTAAATCTTGTTCTTCGTCAATAAGTTGTCCACTGAATAAAACTCTTACAAGATTATGTTCCGCCGTAACTAAACTTTGTCCAGTAAGTAAAAAGATAATTCCGTCCCACGATTTGTCAATATCTACTAAATTTTCGTTTTCCGTTTCGTCATCATAGATTTTGTCTTCCAATAATGAACTATCTTTTAAATAATCTTCAAGTTCAGAATTTGTTACTCGAAGCAAATTTCCTATCATACTCATAAGTCAACTATTTTTTTATTTAATTTTTTTTCAATTTCTTTCTGTTAGTGCTTTTTTTGTAAGGTTGCCACTAACTTGTATATATGTATAAAAAAATCATACCTTATTTAAATCAAATATATTGATAATTCCTTATAACTTATCGAAAGGACTTTTAATTAAGGAAAAAGCGCAAAGTTCGCAAAGTTTATTATTTAGGCTTTTCGGTTCAACCAGACACCAGGACGGGATTATTCAATAAAAGAGAGGCTGCTTCATAAATATGAAACAGCCTCTTATATTTTGTAAAGAGAACTTTAATTCAACTTCTAGTATAAATAATTCAGTGCGGTAACGTCATTACCATTGAAAGCCCCAGTCTCACTTGAACTGAAACATGCTCTCATATAAGATGTTGAATCATATCCTGTAGGTGTTCCCGGAATATGAATTGCTCCAACACCAGCTGTTCCTTCGTTTGAATTTTGTCCACAACTTTGACGGCTGAACCAGTCTGTATGACGTAAACCGATACAGTGGCCTATTTCGTGTGCCGCTACGTGTGCATTTACATTTGTTGAATAACTTTCTAATCCGGAATATAAGGTAACTGAATTATAAGGTGCTCCTCCTGAAGGGAAACCTGCTACTCCACCGGCAGATCCGGTCTGTCTTCTTACAACGATGTTTGCACCTGAAGTACTTGAACTAAAGGTAAGCGTAAAGTTAATAGACAAGCCTAAATTATTGTATCTGTTTATTGCCGCTTGCAATCCTGAACGCATCTTTGTAGTCAGAGCTGTTGTACCAGTCCCTGATAATCCAACAACTTTAATCGTTCTTGGAGCAGATACTAAATTAGTAGTGCGGTATTGTTCTGTAGTGATACCTCCGTGAAGATCCATTTTGTTTAATTGATCTTTTGTGATGATAATATCTCCCTCTACTAAAAAGGCATCTTCAATGGTACCATCTAATTTTGTGTGTTTAACCACCTGAACATCTGTATTATTTAGTGAAAGTGCACTAATTTTACTTAACACTTCTGGTGTTACTTTAAGAGATTCCTGATTGGATTGGGCTGTAGTTTCCTCTTCTTTGTTACAGGAGAACAGCGTTAGCGCTATAAAAGACAAGGCTAAAATTGATTTAATTTTTTTCATAAATAGGTTTTTGTGGGTTGTTAAATAAGTTGAATAAAAGGGGTCTTTACAAAATATTGTAATATTTGTTATCAAATTTATATAATTTTTAATCTTAAAATACTTATAAAATATTAATTTAACAAAATTAACGTTTTTTGTTATATTTTTTTATACTGTTTTTTTAATAATACTTATCTGATTATTACGGCAAGCCCAGTAAAATCAATAAGTGAATACAAATCAGCTTATTAAGCTGTTTTAAAATTTTATTTTTTTAGCGGATGTTAAAAAATGATTTTACCATTTTGTATCACATTCAAATATAAAAAGAATATAAAAGAAGAATAATACTCCTACAGATTTTGAAGTGGCGGCCTGAAACAAAAAGACATAAAATTTTTACAAAAAATTTTATAACTTTGATTTATTTACAGCGGATAATTATTTAAAAAAGAAATCATTACCCATAAATATCCTCTTTGCTTTATGTAAATCAAGAAGTGATAAAAAGCTGCAATAGTCATTTTTTGCCCGATTGATAAAAATGTTTATAATTGTCCTAACCTCTACCGTAAATGAAGACATCCATTACTTTTCTCCTTTTTATGATCACCACAATCGGTCTCTCCCAAAGTTCTGAAAAATGGAAGCAGTACCTAAAAAAAGAAAACGACAGAAAATTTGAGAAATACTATTTTACGTCTTTAGAAAATGCATATCACCACAAATACAAGGTCGTAAAAAAACTGGACAGTACTTTTTGTATTATTCTAAATGAAAACTTACCATCTCATAAGCCTTTAGAAAAAATGCTCCCGGTGAATAATTTATGGAAATTGCCCTCCAATTTTTCAAATCATAAGGAAGACAAGCAGTATATAGTAGCAACTGATACTATGCAAGCACTACTTACTGACCTGAAATCAATGAACGTTTCTGATATCAAAATACTGGATAACCATCTGGTAAGTATAAAAAGTAATTCTAAAAAAATTATAGATGCCATTATAGCTTTGAACAGTGTGTCTTCTATTTCGCAGGAATCGCTGCAGCCAATAGGTGAATCTAAAATAACCGATCAAAATTTCACTATCAATTCTATCAATAAAGCCTATAGCCATTTCCCTCTTTTAACAGGCGAAAATCAAATTCTATCGATCAAAGATGATTTTTTTGATGTAAATGATATTGATTTATTAAATAAGCACATTCCCTCCACAACAGAATCCGCTGTTGTATCCAGCCATGCAACGGCTATGGCAACTATCGTTTCCGGATTAGGAAATAGTTCTGCATTAGGAAAAGGAGTCGCTCCAAAGGCTAAGGTACAATCATCTGACTTTTTGAATATCTATCCTGATGAAGTGGCAACTTTACAAGGTGCTGTCACTCAAAATCATTCCTACGGTACAGTGATTGAGAATTTTTATGGTTCACTCGCTAATGCTTATGACGCTCAATTATTCTTAAATACAGACTTGACGCATTGTTTTTCCTCTGGTAATAGTGGCCTTCAGGGTTATCAATCTCTTACGGGTAATTTCAAACAATCCAAAAATAGTATTGTAGTGGGTTGTATTGACCAAAACGAAGTAATTATGCCTTTTTCTTCAAAAGGCCCGGCCTATGACGGCCGGATAAAACCAGAGTTAGTAGCCTTTAGCACACAAGGAACTTCAAATTCTACAGCAATAGCTACAGGAATTATTACGCTAATGAAACAACATTATCAAACGATATACAATACCTCTTTGACGAATGCCCTGACAAAGGCAATTTTAATTAACAGTGCCAAAGATTTAGGGAACCCGGGACCGGATTTCACCTATGGTTACGGTAACATTAATGCTGATAAAAGTTTGAAAACGATCAGCGAAAACAGCATTATAGTTGGCAATTTGACCTCTGGTGAGACCAATTCACATACTATTACACTTCCCGTAAATGCGAAAAACTTAAAAATCACAGTAGTATGGAACGATTTGCCCGCTGCCATCAACAGTAATATAAGTTTGGTCAACGATTTGGATCTGGAAGTTATTTCGGCTGACAATACCTCTTTTTTGCCCTGGATTCTTAATCCTGATGCTCCCCAGCAGCCAGCTGTAAGAGGAAAAGATAAAATAAATACTATAGAGCAGGTGACTATTGAAAACCCCGCATCCGGATCTTATACTATCAACGTTACCGGTTTCTACGTCTCGAATACGTCTCAGGAATACAGCATCGCTTACGAATATGAATTGGAAAATCGATTTGAATGGAATTATCCTGTGAATAGTGATAATTTCCCCTATGATGGTAAGACGATTTCCCCTTTCAAATGGAATTCTTCCTTTTCCAGTATCCCCGGAGAATTGTCTATTAGTTACGATAATGGGCAAAGCTGGGAAATAATCGAAAATGGTATCAATCTGGGTAGTGAACAATTTACGTATACACCTGCCACACAAAAATTTTCAAAAGCACAATTAAAAATGACCATTGGTAATGCCGATTATATCTCTGATACCTTTACGATTTCTTATGACTTAAATATCAGCACCAGCTTAGTCTGTGATGGCACAACAGAAATTAATTGGGACAAACCTGCCGATGTTGCTTCCTTCAATATTTATCAGCTGACAGGAGATCAATTAGAATTTAAAGAACAGACCTCAAACACTACTTATGCCTATACCGACGGAAAAATTCACACTGTTATACCTGTATTTGATAATAGCGAAGGAATCAAAAGCGAATCCACATTACAGTATGCCCAAAACTCCAATTGTTATTTTGAGTTGACTTTGGCTGAAGTTTATGAGGAAAACAAAGTAAAGATTGATGCGAGTCTTTTCAGCTTGTACAACATCAAAAAAATTGAGTTGGTAAAAATAAGCAATACTACCGAAGCTGTTATTGGTACTATAACGGATATCCATTCAAAAACATTTTCTTTTATAGATGCTGCGCCCACAAAAGGCAGCAATAAATATAAAATAAACATCATTTTAGAAAACAATACTGTAATAAGTTCTCTGCTTCTGGATACAAATTATTTAGGCAATGATTTGTTTTTTGTCCACCCGACACTATTAGGCAAAAATGAAGAATTAAATATTGAAGCCAAAAAAGAGGAAAACGCTATTTTTTATTTGTACTCCATTAGCGGACAAAATACGATTACTTCCCCTCTACTTTCTAAAACGAGTAACATCAAGCTGAAAAACACTGCCTCAGGAATTTATATTTATAAAATAATTACAAGCTCTGGAGAAATTCAAACAGGGAAAATTGCTGTTTTTTGACCTAATGTTAAAAGATATATTTTTTTTAGGACGATTGTAGCAACAAACAATTCCTTAACAAGACTTATTTTAAGAGATTGTCTATTTTATTAAACTCTTTCTGGCCACCCCTTAATAAAATTTTCCCTTCTGAATCCACTAAAATAAATGTTGGATACCTCTGCATGGACAGATCGGTATAAATTCTATTGTTCTTCCTGTCGTCAACAAAGCCATGTGTCCAGTTCATTTTATTTTTCTTTGCATATTGTTTCACCACATTTTTATCCTGATCGTTGGCGATACTAATGATCCCTAATGTTGACGGATATTTATTGTGCAGCGCCACTAATTTTGGTGTCATTTCCAGGCAAGGCCCACACCAGGTGCCCCAAAAATCAATTAGGGTATACTTCTTTTCTTTAATGACGACATCGGTACTAAAATTTCCATTCTCCAAATCTTCAATGATCCTGTTTTCAAAATAGTTCCCGACCCATTGACCGTATTTTTCTTCTTTGCTTTTTATTTTTCTAAGATATAATTTAGATATCTTTCTATTGATGCTGTCTATTTTGTAATAACCGTCACCAAGCGCAATGGTATCTTCTGTGAAGTGCATGAATTGTGCATTAAAAATTTCATCTTTTCTGAAGGAAATGTTTTTTGGCTTAATGTAGATCGCGCCAAATGTATTATCAAGTGCCTGATACGAAAAATCGTAAACAGTATTGTTTAAAATCTGTTCACCCAGCCAATAATCCTTAAACCTAAAACTGGAAAGGTATTTTGCTTCTTTATCTGTAACTATTATTTTTCGGTCATAGATATTCGCACATGGGAATAAAGTAGTTTTTCTTTTATAAGTGTGAATAGTGCCTTTAGAATAGGTTTCATAAGAGTAGTCGCTTTTGGGCAATTTATTAATAATTGCTAAGTTCTCTTCAATCGTTTTATTTCTGAAATTGATATCGAATTCATATTTAATATCATCACTAAAATCCTGATTCCTGTTGAAATCCCCAATAATAAATTGTTTATCTTTATAAAACCCGACAATGGAAATTACGCCCTGTTTTAGCGGTTTTTTCGAGAATCTCAAAGTATCGATATGTATTTTGTTTACTAATTCCAGAAATTCCTTTTTATCATATTGCTTAACTTTATATAAATCGTAGAAAAATTGGAGTGTTTCCTGAAAATTACCATAATATTGTATGGAATCATGCGCGGGAACCCCAATATAATTTTTTATTACTTTTTCTTTAAAAATAGGCGTTCTGTCTAATGAAATCAGTTCGGTACTTACATACGAAAAATTGAGATTTAAGGTATCGTTAGTGACCTGTTTCATATCAATTACAAAGTTGGTGTCCGGTTCATACTGATAGCCAAACAATAAAAACAAACCAGATAATAGAACGATTTTCTTTAGCATTTAATACGATTTTAAAAGGTTAAAATTAAATTCAGGCAGATAATTCTAAAAATTACAATACTATTTGCCTCTGCGTAGTATTGTAAATAACCCGTAAATTTAGATTTAAATGAAGTGCTAAAGTATTAAAAATACATTTATTTTAGCATGATACCTAAAAAGCTTCTGTTACCAACAGAAGCTTTAAAATCTAACTACAAAATAAAAACCAAATTATTTCGATTAACACGTTTTCTTATTTTGAAAACTCAACCGTATTCAATTTTTGCCAGCCTCCACGAGTGAAGTCCGGAATTTCAACCGGAGCTGAATTATGGTCCAGCGAGATTTCGGTCAATGGGCTCAGACAAGACCATTCGGCCAGATCGTACACATCCATATCTAACGGAAGTCCCTGCTGCAGACAGTGAAACATACGGTAATCCATTATAAAATCCATTCCGCCGTGGCCTCCTACTTTTTTGGCCATTTCTTCGATATCTTTTACGATCGGGTTTTTGTATTTTTCCATTAATATTTTTTTGACATCTTCCGATACAAATTCTTCTGCATTCAGGTTTTGGTAATTTTTAGAAATCTCCCCTCCTGCTTCCTTTGCATCGATGGCATAGCCTTCAACCGGATATTTATTGGCGAATCCTTTCGTTCCCGATAACTGATACATTCTGCTGTATGGTCTCGGACTGGTCACGTCATGCTGAATCTGGATTGTTTTTCCTTTTTCGGTACGAATCATGGTCATGGTATGATCTCCGTTTCTGAAATCGGTGACTACTTCACCGGTTTTTTCTTTGATGAACGCAGGATTTCCCACTGCTTTCGTATCCATCGAAACCAGAAAATTCATTTTGTCTCCTCTGTGAATATTTAAGGCCAGACAAGCCGGTCCCATACCGTGTGTAGGATATACATCGCCTCTGTGTTTACGGTTGTAATCCATACGCCAGTTGTTCCAGTAATTCCCCCAATACGGCTGAAGTCCATGAATGTATGAACCTTCGGCATGAAGAATTTCTCCAAACAAGCCTTGCTGTGCCATATTTAATGTGGTCAGTTCAAAGAAGTCATAGACACAATTTTCCAGCATCATACAGTGTTTACGGGTTTTTTCTGAAGTATCGATGATGTCCCATATCTCTTTCATGGTTAAAGCGCCCGGTACTTCTACCGCTACATGTTTGCCGTCTTTCATGGCCTGAACGGCAATGCCGGCATGATGTTTCCAGTCAGTTACAATATAGACCAGATCCACATTTTTAAGTGCGGTTACTTTTTTCCATGAATCTTCTCCGAAAAACACTTCTGCTTTTGGCTTTCCGTGTTTTACCAAAGTGTCGTTGGCTGCATTTGCTCTTTCTTCGACCATATCGCAAAGTGCTACAATTTCTACTCCGGGAATATGGGTAATACGCTCAACTGCACCTGTACCACGCATTCCTAAACCAACAATAGCTACGTGAACAACAGGAATTGCCGGCGTAGCCAAACGCAACACATCGGTCTGGCCTTTGTCTCTTTTGGGTGCTTTTGTTTTTATGAGTTGTGCAGATACATTGCCAATTTTCAATAGTAAAAAGGCTATCAATAAAATTTTTAAACTTGAACTTTTCATTTTTTTTGTTTTTTGATACTATATTGAGGTGAGTTACTCGTTATTATTTGTTTGCTTATACTTTTATGTAGGTCTTGTTTTTATGCATGTACCAAAGTATGAAATAAAGGATTCCAAAACCTGCCAAATCACAAAATGCATCATAATAAGCTCCTGTAAATTGTTCGAAGCCATAAAAAACCTGTTTGGCTATTACAGAAAAATTTAAAACATGGGAACCCACATAAGCCGCAATTGCATTAAGGCCAATAACCCGAAACGGATACGCCCACTTTGTGTAGCCTTTTACATCGACAAACCAGTAGAATAAAGCCAGCAAAACAAAACTTATTCCTGAGGAAAATATAACAAAGGAACTCGTCCATATTTTTTTAATAATGGGATGCCATAGACCTATAAGTAGGGATACTGCGATTCCCGTGATTCCGATAATCAAAAGATATCCGGCTATTTTTTGTCTTGATAAAGAAGACAAAAGCAATTCGCCTGCAAATAATCCGGACATGGTGGTAGCTGTAAATCCCAGGCCGGTTAATAGCCATGAATATTGGGTCTGATCGTAAAAACGACCGAAAACCTGCTGATCAATATAAATAGGAAGATTTTTATTAGGTAATAATTCAAAAGAGTGTCCGAAGAAACTGGGAGCAGATAATAGTGCTGCGTATAAAACCAGGCATGTAATGAAGAAGATATACCTTCCGTTTTTGGATAAATTCAGATATGCAATACACGAAAATAAATACCCTACCGCAATGGCCTGAAGTGTATTACTGAATATTTGAAATTTTGAAATGTCCAGAAACAATAAATTCCCCTGCACAATCCATCCCAAAATAAACAGAATTACAAAGCGCCTTAAAATATGGGTATATAATTTGAAATCTGATCCGGATTCCGTGCTTCTCTTTCCTAATGAAAACGGAATTACTACACCAACCACAAAAAGAAACAACGGCATAATAACATCATATAAATGAAAACCAATCCATTCCGGATGCTCAAACTGGTCTGCCAGGTTCTTTGTGAAATTAGTTTTGGCCGCTGTATTTAGGTTGTAAAAAAAACGGTCTGCCACGATGATCATTAAAAGATCAAATCCACGCAGCACATCTACAGACATCAGTCGGTTATGGGGTATGGTTGTATTCATGCTATATCTTAATTGCTGTATAAATGGCTTTTTATAAAGCAATCCCCAATAGCAAAACATCAGGGATTACTTTTAAAATTATTTTACTCGATAGCATATGCCATTAGATTCAAAAATTAAATCTTCAAAAAACCCTTCTTCTAATGGCACATTTGACCGGCTATCGATGACAAACTAAAGTTCTAATGTTGAAAATTTAGGTGCTTCAGGAAAGTAAGCAACATCAGCCCATGCCCCATTTAATTCGTTAATTCCAATCCCTATAGAACCCGTTAAAGTCCCGAATTGAGTTTTTGAAATACTAAATTCAATAGCATTTGTCGTATCATTAAGACTGACTATTGGTGATGCACTTAAACTGGCACCGGAACCGGCAATAGCAGCCCAACCCCAACCTCCATTTGGATCAGTGTGATTATAAAATTGGCCCCATCCGTTGCTGACAATTGGCCCTTCAAATAAAAATTCTGCTCCTGAACTCTCTGACCACGTGCCGTGTAAAAATCCGGTTTTTGAATTACCATCCGTATTAATATACAATCTTGCTAGTTCCATCAGCATTTTTTTGTTTCCTTCTAAATACACATTCACATTTGGACCACCGGCCCAGATTTTAATTTTCTGGATAGAACCGTTTCCGGAGGTATTCTGATCTGTTACGGCAACATCATCCCAGTCTGTAAATTTCCCGTCGATCTTAATGTCGATGATTATAATTCTAGGTGCGGTGATGACTTTTGTAATAAAGGATTCTTCTCCGGCTTCGTTTTTAACGGTCAGTGAAACCCTGATTTCACCTCCAATTTTATAGGTATAAACAGGATCTTTTTCTGCTGATGTATAATAAAGATCCCCAAAATCCCATCTGTATTTGGTACCGTTTGTAGAAAGATTGGTAAAGGTAAAGGTGCTTCCGTCATTGGTAAATGAAAAATCTGCTACCGGTTTTGATGCCGAATCAGATGATGCATTATCACTGGAGCAGGCTGCCAGTAGTAACAATGCAGCGAGCATTGTAAGGTATTGGGTTAGTTTTATTTTTTTCATGGTTTTTTAATTTAAATATTTTTAATAACTATTTAATGATAACCGTTTGTGATAATTTATTGAAACCCGTTGTAGCTTCCCATACTCCTGTGTTGGCAAGGCGAACCGAATAATCCGGTCTGTCTGCCAGTTTTGATGAATTGTCTTCGATCTTTAAAAGCAGTTCGTAAGTTCCGGCCGGAATTCCGGATAAGGTTACCGATTCTTTCAGGTCGTAGGTCACTTTCGGCACCACTTTTCGAACATCAAAGTTTAATTTTTTCTTATAAACACTACCGCCGGAAGTAGCTCTCAGGATTAAGAATGTATTTTTTGAATTGTAAATTGGCGCAAAACCTGAATTGTTAAGCAGTGCGTTAAACTCTAAAGTGCCGTTTAAGGCCGCTTCTTTTTTGATGCTCGATGACGCCAGGGCAAGTCTGTAACCCAGCTTTCTTTCGAAATCGGTAAAACAGTTGTTATTTCTCCATTCCTGTAGAACGGGACCGTAATAATCCAGATTTAAGTAAGTCCATTTTAACATGGTCATTTCTTTCTCGGCAATACTGCAGCTCGCTACCGGAACATCTGTTGGCGGACAGGTTTCGCCTCCAGTTGGGACAAAAAGGGCTTCATTACTGATATAGGTTTTCTCTGCCGTAACATTAATATATGTACCATAATCGTCTACACTCGCCATAAAGCAATCGTTATGAAAACCCAAACGCGCTGTATTTGTCGTTCCGTATCCTACCGTTGCATCCATAGCCGTTGTAGTGGCCACGAAGTCCTGTTTGATTTTTGGAGTCCTGACCTGGATTTTTACTTCTTTTGGAAAAGTCTCCAAAAGTTTATCGAGGATTATTTTTTTATTCGCCGGCGTAGTCAATTGGTTCGTGGTGTAATACCATTCTCCCCAGGCTCCAACAAAACCAGCCTGAACAAAAGCAATCACATCTTTATTCTCTTCCAGAATTGGTTTTAACTGATCTAAATGTCCTGAAATAACGGCAACCGAAGCATCTGTACCATCCTGCGCATCTGTATAAGCAAAACGCAGTACACATTTTAAACCCGATTCCCTCAAACGGGTAAAATCGGTTTTGATAAGATCTAATTGTGCCTGGCTTAAAGGAGTGGTTTTAAATTTCTCCAGATAATACAAACGCAGAATAAGGCTTACATTTTCTTTTTTAAGATTGTTTAAAGATGCCGCTGTGATTGCTGCACCTTCAGAATTTACCTGCCAGGTATGCATAAAACCACGTTCCGGATTTGTAAACACTTCATTAGAAACTGCATAAGTAACTTTTTCAGGTCCGCTTACGGCTTGTTCTTCAGTATTGCCGCCCCCATCACTCTGACAGCCCGAGGCAATATTTAAGAAAAGAGCAATTACGATTAGTAAATGTTTCATTTTTTATAGAATTAAATTATCTGATTATTTATTTTATTCACCAAGGGTGATGACCGTCTTTTAATTTATATAACCCGTGTTTTGAATGAATTTACCTTTACCTTCACTTATTCGGGCTAATGAAAAAGGGAATAAAGCTTTGTAAGGTTCACTCTGGCTTGCTGCTCCGTTTAAGTCTTTAGCATGCTCTGTAAATTTCCCGTGTCTGATTAAATCGGAACGATATTGTCCGTTTTCACACCAGTATTCATGGGATCTTTCCAGCAGAATCATATCGTTAAACTTGTTGAGCGTTGCGTAATTTACTAACTGTAATTCGCTGATCTTCGCTCTTTTTCTGACCACATTTACTAAATCTATAGCTTCCTGTGTTGGGGTTCCGGTTTTATTTACCAATGCTTCTGCTTTTGATAATAGTACGTCCGGGTAACGATATACGATAATATCTACTGTTGTAAGTGCTGTTGTTCTGGCTGCATCCGGATCAATTTTTAACGGAATTGGTCCTAACTGCATATAATTGGCAGGATTTGCCCTGTTGTACGTAACACCATCTGTACCTGTATATTCGGCAATAAGTGCGTTTTTTCGAATATCTGTTGCTTCAAAAGAATCGTAAAATTTCCAGGAACTCTGAATGGTACCGTAACCTCCTGTTCCTGGGAAATTAGCCGGCAAACACATCAACTGCCATTGGTTTTCGCTGGTTCCTGCATAATCTGCCGGAACTGCCCAGATTACTTCCCTGCTTTCTACCGGTGCTTTCACATCCCATAGGCCAACATAATCGTCTTCTAATCCGTAGTAATTCATGCCGATAATGGCATTGGTTTGTGCTTCTACCTCAGCCCATCTTTTTTCGTGCAGGTACAATCTAACCAAAACCATTCTTGCCATTCCGCTGCTTAATCTTCCGTAGGGCGTTTCGGCAGGGGATTTTAAATTTTCAGCGGCGGCTTTTAAATCATTTTCAATAAAACTTACCATTTCGGCATTGGACAGTCTTGCCAAAGGTTCTTCTTTCAATGGGTTTTTAAGTACTTCAAGCGGCGCTACTACAAGCGGTCCGTACAGATCAAAAAGTTCATAAGCTAATAATCCTCTTGCACATCTGATTTCGGCAATGGCCTGTTTTTTAATCAACTCGTTTACCTTTGAGTTCTCGATTCTGTCAATGCTCAGTGTCATACTGCTGATCTTGTTGTAGAACACATCATAAAATCGCGTAAAAGCTGTAGAACTGGCTTTGTAACTGTGCAAAGAAGCTTCCTGCTGTACACCGTAAGGTCCCTGAAGGATTTCGGTTGTGGCATCCAGTATAAACATGAGTCCGTTTTCTGAAGTCGAATGAATTCCGTTTCCGTAGGATCCTCTGAGCGGATAATAGGCTGAAGCTACTATAGCCTGGATATCTGCTTCTGAACTGGGAAAAATACTCGGGTTAATCTCATCGTAATTAACAGACTCTATATCTTCGCTACATCCTGAGAAAACCAGTAATAGTAAAACTATTGTATAATTTTTTAAATTTTTCATCTCTTTTTTATTAAAACTTAAGATCAATTCCTACTGTGTATGTTTTTACATTTGGATATGCTGCTGCATAACCATCTGTTTCAGGATCTATACCATCATATTTGGTAATGATGAAAAGGTTTTGCCCGTCTACTCGGACAGCTGCCCCCTGCATGTATTTTCCAAACCATCTTTTTGGAAGATTATAACTTAACGATACGCTTTGCAGACGAACAAATGAAGCATCCTGGAGGAAGAAATCGCCTGAACCGTATTGTGTGTATCCAAAATGGGAAGCCGGACGCGTATTTGTCGGGTTATCGGGTGTCCATCTGTCGTACACACTTCGCAGCGCATTTCTTCCGTTTTGTGCTACTCCTACTGCCGTTACACCATAGGCAAAATCGGTCTGGTCTACTATTTTTCTACCGAACATTCCATTGAAAACAAAATTCAGCTGAAAGTCTCTCCAGATAATGGTGTTGCTTAAACCTGCTGAAAAATCAGGGTCTGCCGAGCCCAATAAAACGGTATCGGCTTCATCAATTCTTCCATCAGCTTCACCAGTTCTTAAAAATACTCCGTTTGCATCTGTTACGGGATTTCCTGCTCCGTCTCTGACAAAACCATTGATATCTTTAATTTTGATTTGACCCGGAAATAAATCAGGCTGGGCCGGCACTACTTCGCCAATCTGCATAATTCCGTCGGATAGCTGACTGTATTGTGCACGTAACGGATCGTTGTAACCCATGTAAACGGATGGTTTCCAGTCCGGAGCTCTTTCTTTCCAGTTGGTTTTAAATTGGGAGTATGTAAAAGTGGTATTCCATTTAAAATCAGGTGTGCGGACATTTACGGTACTTATTGTAACTTCAACTCCTTTGGTTTGTGTACTTCCGATGTTAGCCCAAACCGTATTTATTTCATGGTAACTATTAATCGGTTTTTCCATCAACAAATCTGAAATTACTCTGTCGTATACCTCTACCGAACCTGAAACTCTTCTGTTTAACAATTCGAAATCTACACCAAAATTCTTTTCTGTTGTTGTTTCCCATTTCAAATCAGGATTTTCTAAACGGCTTGCAAATACTCCTGTCCAGATTGATTCGTCAGCGTTTAAATAAGCTGGCTGTGCATAAAATGCACCTTTAGAAAGTCCGGCAGAATTACCAACTGAACCGTATCCAAATCTAAATTTAAGTTGGGAAACATAATCTGCAATACCAGTCATAAAAGACTCCTGAGAAGCATCCCAGCCTACTGAAATAGACGGAAACAAAGCGTATTTTTTATTGGCAGCAAAAAAACTTACTCCATCACGACGTATCGTAGACGTCAACAGGTATTTGTCTTTATACGAATAGTTTATTCTTGAAAAGTAGGAGCGATAACTATCTTCGTTTTTAGAGGATGTCGTTAATTTTGTTCCCGCTCCCGCATTCATATTGTTCCATAAAAAAGCGTCGGTAATAAAATTACTGTTTCCTAATGATGCTCTTTCATTTCTAAAGGTCGATTGAGAATAACCCGCCATAAAAGTAAAGGAATTGTTATCTCCTATTTTTGTATTATAAGTTAAGATAATATCCAGTAAATCATCATCTTTCTTTTGTGAATTGATAGATGCTTTACCGTTTTCCAATGCCCCATACAAGGTCGTTCTTGGCAAATACGTACTTCTGCTGGTATTTCCCTGATCAAAACCTGCCTGAAATCTTGCCGTAAGACCTTTAAGCGGTTTTATCTCCGCATAAAAATTGGTCATGGTTCTGTCAATAACACCTTCGTCAGAAATGGTTAACAAGGAATAAGGATTCGGTTCTAACGCATTATCCGGATTAATTGGATAATTGCCAAACTCATCTATCGCTACAATGTTTGGTCCTTGCTGAATCGCTGACCTGATAATTCCTGAATTTTCGAACTGATCACCCCCTAATTGTGAGTTTTGATTTTTAATGCGGCTTTTGGTCATGTTCATACCAAAATTAATATAGTCCGTCAGTTTCTGATCGATACTAAAATGAACCGTGCTTCTTTTTAATCCGGAGTTTTTAACAATTCCTTCCTGATCGAATAAATTTCCCGATAAAAAGTATTTTGTAGATTTGGTTCCGCCTCGCAAGGATAAATTATGCTGCTTCACCATTCCGTCTCTTGTAACCAGTGACAACCAGTCTGTACCCGCTCCCGCATTTCTGATCTGCTCGTCGGAATATACTCTTTTGTACGGAATTCCGTTTACCGGAGCTGCATTTGCCTCCTCTAAAGTTTTGGATGAATACGGATATACCCTGTTGATAAACTCCCAGTTTTCTTTTGAAGCATCATTTCGCAGCTGCATCCATTCCTGTAAATTCAGAACGTCATAACTATCGTTGTATTTCTGGAAGGAATAAGAACCGGAATAATCCACTCTTACATCGCCTTCTTTTCCTTTTTTAGTCGTAATCATAATGACCCCGTTTGCGGCTCTGGCACCGTATATGGCAGAAGCACTGGCATCTTTTAAAACCTCAATCGATTCGATATCATTGGGGTTAAATGAATTTAGAATACTTTGCGTACCCCCATCGTAACGGTTTCCTGTTCCGGGCTGCTGCAAATTTGTTACCGGAAATCCATCAATAACAACCAAAGGATCATTACTGGCATTAATAGAACCTGCACCACGAATCTGAATATTAAATCCACCACCTGGCTGCGCACTGTTTTGCGTAATCTGCAAACCGGCTACTTTTCCCTGAAGTGCTGTTAAAACAGAAGGTGCCGAAGATAAATTAAGTGTTTCTCCTTTTACGGAAGACATTGCCCCTAATACATTTTTCTTTTTCTGGGTTCCGTACCCTACAATAACAACCTCATTTAAGGTTTTTGAGGACGGAACCATAGAAACTTTAATATTCGTTTGGTTAGCAATTAAAACTTCTTTATTATCATATCCTACATACGAAAGCACTAAAGCTTCTGTATTAGAAGGAACTACGATTGTAAATGTTCCGTCAAAATCAGTTGTTGTGCCTCTTGGTGATCCTTTCGGGACAATCGTAACACCAATCATTGGCTGTCCCAACTCATCGAGAACAACACCTTTAATGGTAATATCGGCTTCTGATTTTTTATTTCTGATTTCTATTTTTTTGCCGGTATCCGTGGACGATGCGGCATTTACTTTAACAACAGTGACTATCAGAACTAAAACTGTAATTATTGCTTTTAAATTAAATTTTAATTCCTGATAGTTACCGTACAGTAACTTGTTACTTTTTTTCATATTATTCTGGTTAGTTTAATGGTTAATGTGAAAAGCATACTTTGTGGTAAAAAAATGGTTAGGAATTTTTAGAAGACACAAAGCAAAAAGGCTCAGGTTATGTTTCTTTTGGTTTCATATTTTTTTGGTTTTTAGTTTTTGTTTTTTGTCTTGTTTTTGTTTGGTTATTTATTTTAATCTGCTTTTTTTTCCTTTTAATAATCAGTTGCTTACTGCACTTTTCAATTGTATCTTTTTCAATTTAACATCTGTTTTTCCTTAAAAAAAAATGCCTTAAAAAAGTTATTTTTTAACTTACTATTGGCTAAACTAAATAATATTTTTTAATAAGCAATGGTAAAATCAAGAAAATGTGTTCGTGCACATGAAAAAAGTGTTTTCGAACACATTTTTTAGAAAAAGTATTATTAAATTCCTACTTATTTTTAAATTTCACCATTAAAGAATTTAAATAATTATCAGAAAAAATTAATTTTACTTTAAAAAATATGTCTTTTAATTTGAAATTCATTTAATTAAAAAACGCAATAAAAATTAATATTTCTATATCTAAATCAGGCATTTAATTGTATTTTGAAATGATAATCCTAATTTTAAAAAACGGAATTTATCCCCAATAAGAATTACAGCAACTCTTTGATTTCAACAATGAATTTTTGGGCTAATTCGTCTGCTTTTTTTTGTGAAATGCTCTCGGTGTAAATCCGAATAATGGGTTCCGTATTTGATTTTCTCAGATGTACCCATTCGTGCTCAAAATCAATTTTGATTCCGTCGATGCAATTCGGCTTTTCGGTACTGAATTTCTGAGCTATTTTTTCCAGAATTTCATCCACATTAATTTGCGGCGTCAGTTCAATTTTACTTTTGCTCATATAATAGTCCGGGTAACTTTCGCGAAGCGCTTTGCACGAAATTCCGGCCTGTGCCAGGTGCGATAAAAACAAAGCAACACCTACCAGCGAATCTCTGCCATAATGGGATGCGGGATAAATGATTCCTCCGTTTCCTTCTCCTCCGATAATAGCATCAGAAGCTTTCATTAATTCAACAACATTGACTTCTCCCACGGCACTGGCCTGATACTTTCCCCCATGTTTTAAAGTAATGTCCCGTAACGCTCTTGAAGAAGATAAATTGGAAACCGTATCGCCCTTAGTTCTTCCTAAAACGTAATCAGCACAGGCTACCAGAGTATATTCCTCGCCAAACATAGACCCGTCTTCGCAAATAATCGCCAATCGGTCAACATCAGGATCCACCACAATTGCAAAATCAGCTTTTTCTTTTACCACTAATTCCGAAATATCTGTAAGATGTTCTTTCAGCGGTTCCGGATTATGCGGAAAATGACCGTTGGGTTCGCAATACAATTTGATACAGGCCACACCCAATTGCTCCAGCAAAGCCGGAATTGCAATTCCGCCTGTTGAATTAACGGCATCTACCACCACTTTGAAATTTGCTTTTTTAATCGTCTCAACATCTACCAAAGCTAATTTTAAGACTTCGTCAATGTGTCGATTGATATAACCTTCTTTCTTTTCGTATTTCCCAAGATCGTCTACTTCTGCAAATACAAAAGTTTCCTCTTCTGCTATTTTCAGGATTTTTTCTCCTTCAACAGCGTTCAAAAATTCCCCTTTTTCGTTCAGTAATTTTAAGGCATTCCACTCTTTCGGATTATGACTTGCTGTGATGATGATTCCGCCATCCGCCTGATCTAATGTCACCGCAACCTCCACTGTTGGCGTTGTTGACAAACCGATATCTATTACGTTAATTCCCAAACCTGTCAAAGTATTGGCGACCAGATTGCTGATCATTTCTCCTGAAATTCTGGCATCCCGTCCTAAGATGATGTTTAATGATTCTTTTTGATTTTGTCCTTTTAGCCACATGCCATACGCAGCGGCAAATTTCACGGCATTCACAGGAGTTAAATTCTCATTTACAACTCCCCCGATTGTGCCTCGTATTCCTGAAATTGATTTTATTAATGCCATTTTTATTTAGTATTATTTATGCTGGAAAAAATTTAACCACAAAGTGCGTAAAGGTTTTATGCTGAAGTTTGAGTGGAAAGGACCGCAAAGCTTTCTGATTAAAGTAAGTTGTGATTTTTTTTGCCACAGATTAAAAGGATTAGAATGATTATAATGATTTTTTTGCCACGAATTGCACGAATTATCACGAATTTAATTTGTGTAGATTTCGCTATATCTTGTGTTGTGTGAACCAAGCAGTATATAAAATCCCTTTAATCTTTTAATCTGTGGCTAAAGAGCTTACTTAGCCCCTTAGAAACTTAGCATGTTAGAAACTTCTAAAAAATCCATCTTACAAAGGCTTCCATAGCCGCATAACTCGCCAGACCCATCTGTTGGTATACTTGTGCTGTTTCCCTGTTTCTGTCCTCGGCTCTCTGCCAAAATTCCCTGGCGTCCGTTCCCTGAAAAACAACCCCGTCTTTTTGTGACTGGTGTTTGAAAATTCCGTGGCGTTTGGCCAACACCTGGTCAGGGCTCATGGGTACCGCCATTTCGACTTCGTCAATTCCCCATTCCTGCCATGCTCCTCGGTACAGCCATAACCAGCAGTCGTCCATAAAGGATTTTGGTTTTAAGGCTTTTACCGCTTCAAAAATAGCATCCAGACACACTTTATGTGTTCCGTGCGGATCGGCTAAATCTCCGGCTGCGTATATTTGGTGCGGTTTTATTTTTTCAATCAAATCGATGGTCAGTTGGATGTCTTCTTTTCCGATTGGTTTTTTCTCGATGGTTCCGGTTTCATAAAACGGAAGTTCCATAAAATGAATCTGATCATCGGTCAAGCCCACAAAATGACTGGTTGCTCTCGCCTCCCCTTTTCGGATCAGTCCTTTGATGTAACGAACTTCGGGAATGTCAATTTCGCTGTTCTTTTTATTCTCCAGAAAAGTTTGTGCTTTTTGATAAATCGTATCGGCTTCGGCACTTTTGATTCCGAATTTTTCATTGTAGTCTATTACGAATCGCGCAAAACGTAAGGCTTCGTCGTCGGCAACAGCAATATTTCCGGAGGTTTGGTAGGCTACGTGCACTTCATGTCCCTGCTCCTGCAGACGCATGAAAGTTCCTCCCATACTAATGATATCATCATCCGGATGCGGACTGAAAATCAGGACACGTTTTCTGGCAGGTTCTGCTCTTTCCGGACGGTTGGAATCATCAGCATTGGGTTTTCCGCCTGGCCAGCCTGTGATTGTATTTTGTAATTTATTGAATATTTTAATATTGATGTCGTATGCCGGACCGGAATCAGCCAGTAAATCACTCATTCCATGCTCAATATAATCAGCATCAGTAAGCATTAAAATTGGTTTTTTAAGCTGTAGTGCCAATCCTAAAACCGCTTTACGGGTTAATTTATCGGTCCAGATTACTTTTTCTACCAGCCACGGTTTGTTGATTCTGGTAAGTTTCGAAGAGGCTTCTTTATCTAAAATAAAAACAGCGTTGTCATGTTCCTGCAAAAAGGAAGCGGGTACTCTGTTCGTTACTTCATCTTCTACTGATCTTTTGACAACATTGGCTTTTCCTTCTCCCCAGGCCAGCAGGATGACTCTTTTGGCTTCCATGATTTTTTTTACTCCAAGTGTAATCGCGGTTCTGGGCGTATTACTTAGTCCGAAGAAATCTTTACTGGCGGCTACTCTCGTAATATGGTCTAAAGCTACCAAACGTGTTTTGGAGTTTTGAAGCGATCCCGATTCATTAAAACCAATATGTCCGTTTCCGCCAATTCCGAGAATCTGCAAATCGATTCCGCCCAAGGCTTCAATTTTAGCTTCGTAATCATGACAGTAATCGGCTATTTGTTCTTTTGATAGAAGTCCGTCCGGAACATGGGCGTTTTCAGGTAAAATATCGACATGATCAAACAACAGTTCTTTCATAAAACGAACATAGCTGTTGATGGAATTGGGTTCCATCGGATAATATTCGTCCAGATTAAAACTGATTACATTTTTAAAACTTAATCCTTCTTCTTTGTGCAAACGAACGAGTTCCGCATACAATCCTTTTGGGGAAGATCCTGTTGCAAGTCCTAAAATACAAGGCTGGCCGATTTTTTGTCTGGACTGGATTAAAGCTGCAATTTCCTTTGCCACCGCTTTAGAAGCATCAGACGAATTTTCAAAAACAACTGTATTGATATTTTCGAATCGTTTTTCAAAACCTGTTGCTTTATCTACATTACTTTTTATCATTTTGAATTCTATTTTATTATGTTTTCTTTTATTTTAAAACTGCCTTTGCGATAAAAAAAGGCATACGTTGGGCCTTAGCATATCAAATAATAATCGAGTGCTTTATTGTGATCTGAAAATCAGATCGAGGAATTAAAAAATTATATTATGTACAGTTTTGTCCTGCTGAGCGAAGTAGAAGGATTACACTAGAAATTCCGCAAACCAATCTTTGTCGATTTTCTAGTGTGATTACTCCTTCGTCGAAATGACAAACTTTGGGCAGAACTTCATGAAACCTCAAACTTGAAACTTGAAAACTGAGACTGAGACTAAAAACTTCTCCCTACCAGCTTCTGTATTTATGCCCTTTGAAAGCAAAAAATACAATCATAAGATAAGCAGGCAATAAAATTAAATAGGCCAGTTGATTTCCGCTTTTTGCCGTTGCTACAATACCTGCGGCTATGTTTGCAGTATTGATATTGTCTGCCAGCAAACCATAGAATAACGGAAAAACTGCCCCGCCGATGATTCCCATGATTAAGATCGCACCTCCAATTTTTGTATACCCTCCCAGATCCTGAAGCGCCATTGGCCAGATTGCGGGCCAGCAAAGTGCATTGGCCAATCCTAAAAGCGCGACCAAAATAATGATTAAAGGTAATTGCGGAATTCCGGGCAACTGAATCATAATCTTAGGAGAAAGCAGTACGATTAATGTTACTAAAATAAGGCCTAAAAACCCCGATACTTTTAAGGCAAAAACCTGCGAAACATATTTGGGGATCAGTGTGATTCCTAAAATATAACCAACCACCATGGCAGTCATCGTAAACGAAGTCAGTTTTAAATAAAAAGCGCCATTTTCGCCATAAACGCCCAATTGTTTTCCGAAACCACCAATCGAATCTCCGGCTAAAACTTCGGCAGCAATGTACACCATTAGCGTAATCACACCAAAAACCAGTTGCGGATGTTTGAAGGCTTCTTTTATTTGTTTGAAAATACTCAGATGCGCTACTTGTCCCTCATTGTCCAAATTGATTTCAGGAAGCGGGGAAAACTTTACCAAAACTGCCAGGACCAGCATAATTCCGGCCATGTACATATAAGGTGTTTGCAATTGCAGGGCCAGTAAATCGAGCGCGCTTTCTTTTTGAACTGAAGTCATTACGGCAATTTTATCTGCCGAATAATCCCCAATATTAGACAAAACCAATGACGTCAATAGTAACGGAGCCAGAAAACCTGCCAGTTTATTGGCAATTCCCAATATACTGATTCGTGCGGCGGCACTTTCTCGCGGACCAATTACAACTACATACGGATTGGCAGCTGTTTGCAAAACGGCCAAACCGGTTCCCATTACAAATAAAGCGATTAAGAACAGCCCAAAAGTTCGGGCTTCGGCTGCCGGATAAAATAATAATGCTCCAACGGCAATCACCAGTAATCCTAATGAGATTCCGTTTTTGTAGCCCACTTTTTCGATTAGGAAAGAAGACGGAATTGCCATGACAAAATAAGCAATATAAAAGGCAAAGGTCACGAAATACGATTGTGATTCGGTCAACTCACAAGCTAATTTAAAAAACGGAATTAGCGGTCCGTTGAGCCAGGTTACGAATCCAAAAATAAAAAATAAGGAGGTTAAAATAACCATTGGAATCAAAGTACTGCTTTGTTCTTTTTTTAAAGTAATATCGATTACTGACATAGTATTGGTTTTTGAGTTAGTTATTGTTTTTTAAAAATTAACAATTCAGAATTAAAAATTAAAAATCTTTGAAATCGTAATTATTCTCATAATCTATACAATTTATTATAAGTAAAACATCTTTTTTGGGCAGCACAAAATGTATACTTTTTATGTGTTAATTTTTTTTTATTTACTGACTAATTCCTGATGGTAAAAAAGAATGGTTTCTTCTAAGGCTTTATCAATCGTATATTCAGGTTTGAAACCCAATTGATTGAATTTTTCAGGATTGGCTTTCGAATGTTTGATGTCACCGGGTCTTTGTTCGAGAAATTTTATCTGCGATTTCGAATTGGTGATTTTTATAATTTTTTCGGCTAATTCTAAAACCGAAGTACTGTGTCCGAGTGCTACATTATAGGTTTCATTTCCTTTTTGAGAAGCCAGGATATTAGCTTTCACCACATCTTTTACATAAATAAAATCTCTGGTTTGCGATCCGTCGCCATAAATGGTTATGGGTTCATTTTGGAGTGCTTTATTAATGAAGATAGGCACTGCCGCGGCATAAGCCGATTCGGGGTTCTGGCGCGGGCCGAAAACATTAAAGTAGCGCAACGATGCTGTTGGCACCTGATACTGATCGAGATACATTTTTAAATAATATTCTCCGTCTAATTTTGTAATGGCATAAGGCGTCATGGGTTCCGGAAACATGGTTTCTACTTTTGGCAAAACAGGATTGTTGCCATAATTCGCTGCCGATGTTGATAACACCACTTTACAGCCTGTATTATTTCTCGCAGCCTCCAGAATATTGATGGTGCCGACAGTATTAATTTCGATACATTCTTTAATTTTCAATAAGGATTCAGGAACGCTGACCAATGCTGCCAAATGAAAAATTCCGCTTGCCCCGCTCACCACTTCATTTACTAAATTTTCATCGCGAATATCTCCTCGTACAAAATCGACATTTAATCCGTTTAAATTGTGTTCGAATCCCGTTCTTAAGCTATCAAGTATCGTAACCTGATGTCCTTCTTTTGATAAATGCTCCGCAATATGGCTGCCAATAAAACCAGCACCTCCGGTTATTACATATTTTTTCATTCTTCTTATTTTAATGATCCTATGAAATTCAGATTGTAATCTTCCATTTCTTTAAATTGTACCGAAAGACTTTCAATTAGTTTAAATTGATTTTTAGAACGATCCAGGTTGTGTTCCGGATATTCCGTTTTATAATAAACATCATCATTTAAAAAATCAGTCAGAAAACGCAATGCCATAATAAATACCATCGTTTTGGCACCAAGCGGCAGATATTTTATCTCTAATAAAGACAGGGATGAATTTGTTTTTTCAAGAAAACCTTTTACATACGCTTTATAATACTGTAAATTGAAATTAACAAGTTCCAGGTTTTTTTCATCTTCGGCAGCCGTATTACAAATGGTTCGTATGGCATCTCCGAAATCATAATGAATAATTCCCGGCATCACCGTATCAGTATCAATGACACATAGTCCTTTTTTATTGGTATCAAAAAGTGCGTTTGATATTTTGGTATCGTTATGCGTAACTCTCAGTTTTATTTTCCCGGTATCTTTTAAGTTTTGCAGAACATGCATTTCCTGTTTAAGTTCGTGAACCAGATTAATGCAGGTTTTGGCTTGTTCTATTCGTTGTTCTGAAGCTTCTTTTAAAGCAATATCAAACTGCGCATAACGAAAAGCCATATTATGGAAATTCGGAATTACCTCTGTTAATTTTCTGGCATCAAAATCACTGGTAAGATTTAGAAATTCACCAAATAATTTTCCGCCTTCATAGGCAATTTCTTCATTATTCACGGTTTCAAAAGTTAAACTGCCTTCTATATACACCATCACATTCCAGAAATTCCCGGCTGCATCCTGATAATAAAAAATACCTTTTTTGGTGCCGATAAAAGTTAAAACGCGACGTTTTAGTTCTTCTTCAGATAAATGTTTTAATTTTTTCAGCAAATGTTTACTTACGCTCACCTTGTTGCCAATAAGGCCGGGAACGTCTTTAAAAACGCCATCGTTAATGCGCTGCAGAATAAACTGTTTACGGCTATCAGTTGTTATCAAATAAGTATCGTTGATGTGACCGGAGGCCAGTTCTTCAAAATTTTTGAAAACCTCTGTGTGGTCAAACTGGTCGAATATAAATTTTAAATGTTCCGCTTCCATATTACCACAGATTAGTTGGATAAACTTTTTGGGCTCTCAGTTTTTCGATTTCTTTTTTAACAATTTCCTTATCTTCCTTGTAGGTAACTCCAAACCATTTGGCATTCGACTGAAGTACTTCAAGCGAGGCGTTATCTGATTTTAGAATTTCATTTACAACCGATGTAATAAAAAATTCAGCTTTTAAATCGTGTTCGTTTTCTTTCAGGAATTCCTCAAAAAGAGCACCTCCAAATTCAAAACATTTTGGTGTAAAACCCCAGAAATTCATAGAAACGATTGTATTTTCATCAATGGGAATAAAATCACCTTGATCATCTTTACGCATGAGGGTTCCGTTTATTTTTTCGATATGGGTACGTTCGGTAACATCGGTCAGAAAATTATTTTCATCTACCTGACATTCGCCTCTTGACACGAAGCCATGATCGGAAACCGTATTTTTCAGGAGATAGGCCATCATGTTGAAATGATAGGATTCCTTGTCCATTTCGGTTAAGGCTTTTGCCATGATCTCAAAAGCTTCTTTTCCGTAAAAATCATCGGCATTAATAATCGCAAAATTTTCGGTTACCTCATCCTTTGCCATTAGCAGGGCATGCCCCGTTCCCCAGGGCTTTTTTCTTTCCGGATTTTGATATTGTTTCGGAACATTGTCAATTTCCTGAAAAACATATCCTACTTCGGCTTTTCCTTCCAGTTTTTTATTAAATATTTCTTTGCATTCTTCTTCTATATTCTTACTTATAATAAATACAAATTTTCCAAAGCCTGCCTGCAATGCGTCATATATCGAAAAATCCATAATGGTATCTCCTTCCGGAGTAAACGTATCTAACTGTTTTAATCCTCCATATCGACTTCCAATACCTGCCGCCAAAATCACGAGAGTAGGTTTACTTTTGCTCATTTAAATAGTATATTAATGGGTTTATTATTTTAATTGTTTTGGTCGTGTTTTATTTTTTCAATTCGTTCTAAAAAAGCAATCTTCAAAAATGGAATTCAATATTAAAAACTTCTCTTATAAATTGAAAAATAAATATTAATCTGACAATAATTACGTTAATATCATAAACTATATGATTAATATTCGGCTAAAATATATATTAATATTCTATAAAAAAAGAAAATTGTGTTAAAATGTGCTCGAACACAATTAAAATGTTTTCGAACACATTAAATTTAATATTTTCTCATATTCGATTTTTATATATATTTGTTTTTATATGGAAAAAATTTATACAATTAAGGATATTGCAGAACTTGCAGGTGTTTCTAAAGGCACTGTAGATCGCGTTTTGCACAAAAGAGGAAAAGTCTCGCAGGATGCTCTTGACAGGGTGAATGAAGTTTTGGATAAAATTGATTATCAGCCCAATTTAATGGCCCGAAGTTTAAAAAAGACGCAAATTTATTCCATATGTGTTTTATTGCCGGATTCTCAAAACGATCCGTATTGGCAGCCGTGTATCGATGGTATCAATGAAGCCAAAAAAGAGTTTAAATCTTTTAATGTTAAGGTTGAAATTTTCTTATTTGATGCCACAAGTACGGCCTCTTTTGTAGAAACGAATAAAGCGGTTTTAAATGCATCTCCGGATGCGGTTCTTCTTGTTCCTTTATTTCACAAAGAAGCTATTGACGCCATTGAAACCTATAATTCTAAAGGTATAATTTCCAGTATTTTTAATAACCAGCTTAAATCGAGTTCCATAAAAAGTTTTGTGGGTCAGGATTTATTTCAAAGCGGAAGAATTGCCGCAAGGTTATTGGATTTATTGCTTCAAAAAGGAACCATCGCTATCATTCATATTGATGAAGATTATGAAAATGCGATTCACATGCAGGAAAAAGAAAAAGGGTTCAGGGATTATTTTGATCAGCTGGAAAACAGAGCATTTGAAATCAAAACTTTTAAAGTAAAACATCCTCAGTTTAAAACAACACTTAAAGAGTATTTAGAGTCAAATCCAACTATTAGCGGACTTTTTGTAACGACTTCCAAAGCTTATCAGGTGGCAAAAATTATTGCTAAAAATCCCGAAAGAAAAATTGCTCTTGTGGGTTATGATTTATTAGAGAATAATCTAGAATATTTAAATAATAAGACCATTGACTTCCTGATTCACCAAAATCCGAAACGACAGGCTTATCTCGGAACAACAAATTTAATAGAACACTTTATTTTCGAAAAAGAGATTACTGCCGAAAAGCTTTTGCCAATTGACATTATTAATACCGAAAACGCAAAGGATTATTTTTTATAAACTATTGAGCGTAATTTAACCGCAAAGTGCGCTAAAGTTTACGCAGGGTTTGCAAAGCTTTTTTTAATCGCGCAAAGTCGCAAAGTCGCAAAGTTTTTTTTTAGTTTTCCTTTGCGACTTTGCGACTTTTGCGAGAAATAATGTAGCCTGCTTTGCGTAAGCTTTAGCGCACTTTGCGGTTAAATCAGTATTCAGCTAATTTTTAAATTAAAGTCAAAGTACCAAAAGAACTAGCAATATGAAAATTAGGTACTTCGGTATTCGGATTTACCCATGAAATCCAGATGGGTTCAAAAAGATTATTAGCAGCTTTTATATATTTTGCCCTGTAAATTCCGGCTTCGATACTATTGTCTTTAATCAAATGAAAGTTTTTTAAAGACTGAATGCTGATTGCTATTTCAACAACAAAATAATTTTCCTTGATATTTGATTGTACAGTAATATCATTTTCAGGCCAATTCCAGTCAAAATCAAATCTTTTCGCTGGAGATGCTTTGAAATCCATAATTCTTGGCGTTGGGTCAATTTCTAAACAATAGTATGGATTTAGGGCTGCGTCTGTCCTGAAAAAAATCTCTACCCGGTCTGATTCTCCAATACTGTCAATAGAATCATCTTGCCTGTCAATATGAACATTATCATCATGAACAATGTAACAAAAATAAATATTTTCAGTATCCCATAATGCTCTAAACTCCATCCTGTCAGTACTTAACTCATTCCAGGGCGAAGTAAAATCGGTTAGAATTTCTGCTTTATCCCAAAAAGGATTATCTCCCAGGCCATTTATTTGCAAAATGTTTTTTTCGATACGGTTTACTGCATAATTTTTCATTTTAAAAAGGTACGGTTTTTTTAAAAATAAAAAGGGAGCAAAAGAATAATATCTCCCTGCTCCCTAAAAGTATTAATTATTTAAGATATATCTTATTGTTGCTGATTTCGTTATCGGCATTAATTTGAAGAATAACCAATTGTGATTTTTTCAGATCCGAAACATTAATGGTTACTGTACTGGTAGCATTATATTCTTTTCTTACAAGTACGCGGCCATTTAAATCTAATACTGAAATACTTGCTGAATTGATGTTTTTTCCAAAGTTAATATTGATTTCTTCTGACGCCGGATTAGGATAAATAGAAAAGCTTGGGGCAATTTCCTGAGCTGCTTTAACTACAGCTACTGATTTAGCCGTTGATCCTGTTTGCAGTTCTGAGCATCCTATATCAATTCTTCCATTTCTCTTTCGAATATCATCATCAAAATCTAAGGTGCCGGAATAAGTACTATTGTAAGTCGGATCTCCTTTATCAGTAGCAAAAGCGCCTGATGCTAAAGTGAAATTAAAAGCAGCAGCATTTACAAATCCCGGTAATCCAACTACAGAATTAATATCCTGACTCGTTGCTGTTGCAAATTGTGCCGGATTATAAGAGCCTGTTGCTGAACTTCCGTTGAAACTAACTCCCGTTAAATCGATAATGAAATCTGTATTTCCTTCTCTGTAAAACAAATTATAATTAGATGCAAAACCCGAAACGGTGTAACCATAAGAAGCTAAAAGTGCTTTTTTACCCGTTGTAGCATACAAAATATTGTTTTTGAAAGTAATTCCGGAACTGTTTTGCAAATGCACTTCACCACCGTAAATATCAGCAATCGTTCCCACAGCAACACCGGCAATGGTAGTAACACCATTAATAACGGCTCCGGTTCTGTTTTTATAAAAAGTGTTATTGTAAATTTTTGTGTTGCCAACGCTTGTTGTATAGCCGCTTCCGATCACACCGCCAAAAATAGCTCCCGTGACAACATTATTATAAACCGAATTATTGTTTACGATATGTCCGGTAGACTGACCTCCATTTCCGGTAGCTGTATTTTGTTCAGAGCCTACAGCAATTCCGACACCACAATTATACACTTCATTTCTTTGTACCGTAACATTTAATGCACCATCTACATAAATACCGGCACTATTGGCAACGGCGCTCATACAATCAAAAACTTCATTTGAACCGATAACTCCATTCCTTGCCTGGTTGTTACTTGTTGCCCCTGTTGAAGTATAGTTTCCGGCAGCTACAATTCCGATATTGGCAATATCATAAACCGTATTTCCTGAAACCGAGAAACCATTTACATTTCCGGTTACGGTCACAGCTTCTCCCCAGCCTGTGGCACAATTCGCTACTTCATTATTTTCAATTTTAACATTAGTAATTGCGTAGGTACCATTTCCTCCATCGACTTTAATAGCATTGGTAACGATTCCGCTATTAGCAGGAATTGAAGAAAGATTGTTGCTGATCCAGCCAATATTTTTAACAATACAATTTTTAATTGTAATGTTGTTTAGATTGGCTGCTGCACCGGAATTGGCCAGAATCCATATTCCTTTACTGCCATTTCCAATTTTATTGGAAATCGTTAAACCATCAATAGTTACGCTGCTTGTGTTGACAATTCCTAATACATAAGTATCCGTACTTGTCCATCCCGAAGCGTTGATTACTACAGCAGCTGAACCACTTTTTTGAATAGTCAGGGGTTTCCCGACAAAAATAGGTCCTGTAACGGGATAAGTTCCTGAAAGCACCAATACCGTTCCGCCAGATGGGGCTGCCTGAACTCCTTTTACAATTGTTTTAAATGGTAAGGCAGCTGTACCAGTTCCTGTAGTATCATTTCCAGCTGTTGAGACATACGTCTGAGCAAAGCCCTGCACAAAACACAATAAAGTAATAAATGTAATTTTCCTGATTTTCATAATTTTAATAATTTAGGTTAGTGATTAAAAAATATTTTAAGACTATATACAATCGAAATAGAAATCGTTCAGGATTACATTGCTGTTTTTTATTAAAATCAAACTACGCAATGTGGTATTTATGACGAAAAATTTCAAATTAAAAACATACCTTTTTTGACAAAAAAAAGTTTTTAAAAATGTAATTTGAAACTAAAATAAATAATGTTATTCGAATAACAATAAAAAATGTGCTCGAGAACAAAAATATATTGCTATTTTGTATTTAAGTAAGTTTTTACTTATTTTAAAAGCGTTTTAAAAAATGTGCTTGAACACAAATACTAAAAATAGTACATAAATTTAAAAAAGATATTTTTGTATGAACCTAAAATCAAGTTGAGCCGGAAGAGCTGTAAAAGGAATTATGAAGACTCTTAAGGTACAAACCAGAGTACAAACATTTTTTTAAATAGAGTAAAAAAATAAAATCCAAATTCCGGTTTTAACCGCAAAGCATGCAAGGAAAAAAACGCAAGGTTCGCAAAGTTTACTGTTTAAGCTTTGCGAACTTTGCGTATCAGGATAACTACAGTATTGCGTGCATTGCGGTTAAACACGACACGATAATAAATAAAAAATCCCAAACTCCGGATTTGGAATTTGGGATTTTTAACTATTGTGATTTTTAATATTTAGTCTAAAATAAAACTAACCGTAACGTTTGCTAAAATCTCAATTTCACCAATTGCCAAAGTTTCGTTTGCAGCTCCGGTTGTGTCTGCAGATTCTTTCATTCTCATGGCTGCATACATAGGTTGTGGGTGGTATACCTGAGAATTATCTGAAATCGTATAGGCTTTACCTACTTTTTGTCCTAAAACGGAAACATAATCTTCAGCTTTTGCTTTTGCGTCTTTAATGGCCAATTTTCTGGCTTCTGACTGGTATTGTGCTAATTTAGACGATTCAAAAGAAACGTTGTCCAGACGGTTAATACCCTGGCCTACTAAACCTTCCATTAATTCATCGTATTTAGATAAATCTTTCAATACAATTTCTACCGTCTGAGCAGCATTGTAAGTGGTTTTCTTTTTCTCGTAATCGTATATCGGATTCAGAGCTACTTGTTTTGTTTTGAAATCTGCAGTTGGAATATTCATTTTTTTGATGAATTTCAAAACAGCATCCATTTTTTCGTCATTTTGCTTTTTGACGTCTTTAGCATTATTCCCTTTTGTTTCAACCGTAGCTGAAATACAAACCTGATCAGGTGCTACTTTTACTTTTCCTTCTCCATTTACATTAATTTGCGGAATTTGTTTGATTTCCTGGCCGTAAGACATAGTCATAAACATGATTGTTAAAAATAATACTAGTTTTTTCATTTTTGTTATATTTTAAATTGTTTGATAGTTGCATTTCAAAAGTTATGCCAGCATTATAATTTACCCAATTTTGCCAGCCCGAAAAGTATTACAATCGGAATCGCCAGCAGAATCACCATTAAGGTATGATCTGCAAATAACGCAGGCACTTTTATCAAAGTAATCAGATAACCGCCTATTGCGCCGCCAAAATGTGCCGTATGCCCGATGTTATCATTTTTAGCCTTCATTCCGTAAATAGAGTACAATAAATATAAAATTCCGAAGAGATAGGCCGGTATTGGAATTACAAAAAAGATACCCAGCATCATATCCGGCTGTAATAGAATCGCAGAATACAAAACACCCGTTACGGCTCCGGAAGCACCGACAGCCCTGTAGCTGTAATCATTTTTATGAAAAAGCATAGTTAGCAAACTTCCAAAAATCAAACTTCCAAAATAAACCAGAACAAAAGAGAAATTCCCCAGCCAATTTAAAACTACAGGAGCAAAAAACCAAAGCGTCAGCATATTAAAAATCAAATGCATCATATCGGCATGCAAAAAACCTGAGGATAACATTCGAATTTGCTCTCCGGAACGAATACTTCCGACATGAAATTCGTATTTTCTAAAAAAGGCAAAATCATTAAAACCTTTGTAGCTTATAAGTGCATTGGCAACTATTATCCCAATCAAAATGGTATTCATAAAAAATATTTAATGTGAATTGTAAATATAATCATTCTTCAAGATAAGTCAGTAACAAACCAAAATATCGGTCGTTATTCATTTTTACTTTATATTTGTAAAAAAAATTTACATGCAATTTCTCGTTTATATATTAGCCTACCCTATTCTTTGGCTTATCTCTATACTTCCTTTCCGAATATTTTATTGGTTTTCTGATTTTGTATTTTTTCTGGTGTATTATGTTTTAGGATACCGAAGAAAAGTGGTACGTGAAAATCTGGCTTTGGCTTTGCCGCATTTAGATGAGGCTGAAAGAAAAGTAATCGAAAAGAAATTCTATCAGCACATGTGTGATATGTTTCTCGAAACCATTAAGACGATGGGTATTTCACCGGAAGAAATGGATAAAAGATTTCAAATTACCAATCTTGATATCGTAAAGGAATATGCAAAAAAAGGCAAAAGCGTTATTCTGGTAGCGTCACATTATGCCAGTTATGAATGGCTTTTAACGATGAACACTAAAATTGATTTTAAAGGAATTGCCGTTTATAAAACACTTGCAAATCCTTATTTTGACAGATTGGTTCGAAAAATTCGTTCCAGATATGATACCGAATTAATTGAAACCCGAAAGGCAATTCCAATGATGGCCCAAAATCAGCGTGACGGAATTTTAAGCATGTACGGTTTAGCCAGTGATCAATCTCCAAAACTGGACAGGATTTTTCACTCGATGAAATTTATGGGTGTTGAAGTTCCCGTGCATACCGGTGCTGAAATGCTGGCCAAAAAATATGATTTAAGCGTTATAATGGTAAAGGTAAAAAAAGTAGCAAGAGGTTATTATGAAGCTACATTCCTGCCTATTGCAGAAAACCCACACGATTATGCCAATTTTGATATTACCGAGAAATATTTAAGGGAAGTAGAAAAACAAATTCTTGAAACTCCTGAATATTATTTATGGACACACAAAAGATGGAAACACAGAGTTGAAAAATAATTCTATGATGAAATTAAAAATCCAAAAAGTGACAATTGCTTTTTGGATTTTTTTCGTTTAAAGCAATTCAGAAAACCATAAAACAGATTTTGATGGGTTTTTGTACTGTTTTTTTTGCTAAGATAATGATGACAAATCAGCCAACAATAATATCTTTGAAGCTGATAAAAATTTTCCCAAATCTAATTATCTACCTATGACAAAAAACCTATCTTTTACAGTATTGCTGTTATGTTTTTCAATGGCTGTTTTTGCTCAAAGTCCAAAACGCGGAATCGCTTACGGCTATCACTCCCAGGAAGATTTACTTGCGCTCAGACCAGGTGTTTCCTGGTGGTACAACTGGAGTCCCTCACCAGACCAGGCTATTGAACCCAATTACCAATCTATCGGTGTTGAATTTGTACCTATGGCCTGGGGTAAAATTTCAGACGCCGATGTACAAGGCTTTATTGCCAAAATAAAACCAGGCGCTAAATATTTATTGGCTTTTAATGAACCTAATTTTAATGATGGTGCAAGACTAACCCCTCAGGAAGCAGTAAATGCGTGGGCCAATATCGAAAAAATTGCAGCGGCAAAAAATCTGGAAATCGTGAGCGCGGCACCTGCGTTTAATGGCTCCAATAATTATGGAGGATACACCAGCCCAATTGCCTGGCATGATCAGTTTTTTCTTTTATGTCCTAATTGTAAAGTTGATTATATTGCTTTTCATACGTATGATGCCACATCAGGATCTGTTATTGGCGTTACAGGGCTTCTGAAAAAATACAATCGCCCGGTTTGGGTTACAGAATTCGCTAACAGGGTAATTCAAACCGCAGAGCAAAAAACTACGTTCATGAAAGAAATCATAACCAGTTTTGAAAACGATCCTGACATTTACCGCTATTCCTGGTTTAGCGGGAGAGTTAACCCGTTATGGACAGACATGTTGGAAGGACAATTGTTTGCGCCGGAAAGCGGCGTTTTAAAACCAATAGGTACAGCGTACGTAAACACATCTTATACCACAAAAAAAATGACGGTTCCCGGAAGAATTACCGCCAATAAACATTATCGCAGAAAAGGAACCACGTTATCAAACACTACAGATTCCGGAACTGGTCAAAATGTTTCTTCCATTAACAACGGAGACTGGAATGAATTTATGCTAAATGTTGCTGATGCCGGAACCTACAAACTTACTTTTCGTGTGGCTTCTGCAACTATTCCCGGAAAATTCGATATTTACGTTAATGATGTAATTGTAAAAACAGATGAAACTTTTTCAATTACAGGAGGAGCACAAACCTATGCTGATAAAATTGTAAACGGAATTGTACTGCCAAAAGGCGAAGTGTATCTGAAAATTAAGTTCAAATCAAACGATATGAATTTTAACTATATTGATTTAGCAACCACGACCTTAGGCGTGAATGATCCTGCATTAGAAAAAGATTCTTTTACCGTTTATCCGAATCCGATCAAGGACCAAGCAACACTTCACATAAAATCGGAAACTACTGAACCTTTAAGTTTAAAAATTATCGATACCAAAGGAAGTATCTGTTATTCTTCGGATGCTTATTTTACCAATGAAGATATTAAAATTGGTGAGAAGCTTTCCAGTGGCGTGTATTTTGTAAATATCCAATACGGAGCTATTAAGAAGTCGATCAAAATCATCAAAAACTAATATTTTAATTCTCTCAATATCGTTCAAAAAAAATACCTCTTTCGAATAAAGAAAGAGGTATTTTTTATTTTATGAAACAGCTGAAAATTAGATTCCCGCAATCGCTTTTATTTCATCAATGATACGAAGTGCCAGAACATCTGCTTTCTCCTGAGAAGGCGCTTCTGTATAAATTCTGATGATTGGTTCTGTGTTTGATTTTCTTAAATGAACCCATTCTGTTGCGAAATCAATTTTCACACCATCAATTGTAGTAATATCTTCGTTTTTATATTTTTCTGTCATCGCAACCAAAATAGCATCAACATCAATTTGTGGAGTCAATTCAATTTTATTTTTACTCATGTAATATTCCGGATAGGAAGCTCTCAAAGCCGAAACTGACATTTTCTTATTTGCCAGATGTGTTAAGAATAAAGCTACTCCTACCAAACTATCACGTCCGTAATGAGATTCAGGATAGATAATTCCGCCATTACCCTCACCACCAATAATCGCATTATTTTTTTTCATCAGTTCTACTACATTCACCTCACCTACCGCGCTTGCTTCGTAGTTTCCGTTATGTCCAACTGTTACGTCACGCAATGCACGTGAAGACGACATATTAGAAACGGTATTTCCCGGAGTTTTACTCAATACATAATCTGCACAAGCGACCAAAGTATATTCTTCTCCAAACATTTCTCCATCTTCACAAATAAATGCTAAACGATCTACATCCGGATCTACTACAACTCCTAAATCAGCTTTTTCTTTTACGACCAATTCAGAAATGTCTGTCAGATGCTCTTTTAAAGGTTCAGGATTATGAGGGAAATGTCCGTTTGGTTCGCAGTACAATTTTACTACTTCAACGCCCATTAACTCTAATAATCTCGGAATGATGATCCCTCCAGATGAATTTACCCCATCAACGACAACTTTAAATTTTGCTGCTTTTACCGCTTCAACATCCACTAAAGCTAAGTTTAAAACTTCGTCGATATGGATATCCATATACGCATCATTTATGGTAATTTCTCCCAAGTTGTCCACATCCGAAAAGTCGAAAGCTTCTGCTTCAGCAATTTCAAGAATTTTAGCCCCTTCGGCCCCGCTTAGGAATTCGCCTTTTTCATTTAGTAATTTCAGGGCATTCCATTGTTTTGGATTATGAGAAGCCGTCAGGATAATTCCGCCGTCTGCTTTTTCCAATGGCACTGCAATTTCTACAGTCGGTGTGGTTGAAAGTCCAAGATCAATTACATTAATCCCTAAACCAATTAAAGTATTAACCACGAGGTTATGAATCATCGGGCCTGAAATTCGGGCATCACGACCAATCACGACCGTTAATTTTTCTTTTGACGTATTATTTTTAAGAAAGGTTCCGTATCCCGATGCAAATTTTACGGCATCAACAGGAGTCAGGTTATCTCCTACTTTCCCACCAATAGTTCCACGTATACCTGAGATAGATTTTATTAAAGTCATTTTTGTGAGTTATGGTTACCGTTTACAAATATAGAAAAGTTACTAAGGTTCTTAGGTACTAAGGTGCTAAGATTTTCTAAAAAGTTGCTGAGGGGCTAAGGCTCTTAGGTGCTGAGATTTTAATGGTGCAGTGAATCATTCTTTAAACCATATAAAAAAGTTTTCATACATTTACTAAAATAAACTTAGCGTCTTACCACCTAAGAGCCTTAGCACCTTAGTACCTAAGAAACTTAGCACCTCAAAAAAATGAATTTTCTAGCACACATTTATTTGTCAGGAGACAATGATCTGATCAAAATTGGCAATTTTATGGCGGATGGAATTCGCGGAAAACAATTTGAACATTTTCCGGAGGATGTCCAAAAAGGAATTATTTTGCACCGTTCCATAGATACTTATACCGATTCGCATGATATTTTCAGACAAAGTACCAAGCGGCTACACGAAAAATACCATCATTATTCCGGAGTGATTGTAGACATTGTTTACGATCATTTTTTAGCTAAAAACTGGACGAAATATTCTGATGAAAAACTGGAAAATTTCATTAACCGGTTTTACAGATCCCTTCATGAAAACTACGAAATCCTGACAGAGAAAACACAGGATTTAATGCCTTACATGATTGAGCGGAACTGGCTTTTGAGCTATCAGACTGTTGAAGGCATCCATCAAATTTTGACGCAAATGGACCGAAGATCAAAAAACGAATCAAAAATGCAGTTTGCCAGTGCCGAATTAAAAGAATATTACGCCGAATTCGAACAGGAATTCACGCTCTTTTTTGAAGATATAAAAGAGCATGCAAAACAAAAACTACTCTTACTATGAGAAACATTACGCTTTTATTTACCTTCATTTACATTAGTTGCGCAGCGCAGCAAACCCCGGCAAAACCAACAGGATTAGTAGTTACAAAAGCTATGGTTGTTTCTGCCCGTGAAGAAGCATCAAAAATAGGTGTCGAAATCATGAAAAAAGGCGGTAATGCTTATGATGCGATGGTTGGTACTGAACTGGCTCTGGCAGTTGCTTTTCCATTTGCCGGAAATATTGGCGGCGGCGGATTTATGGTTTACAGAAAAGTAAATGGAGAAGTCGGCTCTTTAGATTATCGTGAAAAAGCACCGTTAGCAGCTACAAAAGACATGTTTTTAGATAAAGACGGGAACGTTATTAAGGGAAAAAGCACCGAAACAGCTTTGGCAATTGGAGTTCCGGGCACTATTGCAGGTGTTTTTGCTGTTCATAAAAAACTGGGATCATTGCCTATGTCCGAGATTTTAAAGCCTGTAATTGCCCTCGCAGAAAGAGGTGTGATTGTAACGAGAAAACAGGAAAAAAGCCTGAAAGATTACAAGACAAGTATTGTCAGAATAAATGGAGACCAAACACTTCTGGCAGCTGACTTCAAAGAAAATGATACGATTAAATATACCGCTTTGGCTGAAACTTTAAAAAGAATTCAGAAAAATGGAAGGGATGAATTCTACAAAGGCAAAACTGCTAAAATCCTGGTGGATTATCTTAAGAAAAAAGGAGGAATTATCACGCTTGAAGATTTGGCTAAGTACGAGGCGAAATGGAGAAAACCACTTCAATTTACCTATAAAGATTTAAAATTAACTTCAATGTCTCCTCCCAGCAGTGGCGGAATTTGTCTGGCGCAAATTTTAAAAATGGTAGAACCTTACGATTTATCTAAACTGGGACACAATACAGCTGAATCTATTCAGATCATTGTTGAAGCCGAAAGAAGAGCTTATGCGGACAGAAGTCAATACTTAGGTGACCCTGATTTTGTAAAAATTCCGATTAAAGCTTTAATGGCCGATAGTTACTTAAAAGACCGAATGTCTACTTTTAATCCTGAAAAAGCGAGTTTATCCTCTGAAATAAAAGAAGGGAAAGTAATGTATAATGAAAGTACGGAAACTACCCATTATTCTATCGTTGACCAATTTGGAAATGCTGTTGCGGCAACCACAACCCTAAATGATGGTTATGGTTCTAAATATTATTGCGACGAACTAGGTTTCTTTTTAAATAACGAAATGGACGATTTTAGTGCAAAGCCGGGATCTCCGAATATGTTCGGCTTAGTAGGAAATGAAGCCAATAGCATAGCACCACAAAAACGGATGTTAAGTTCTATGACACCCACAATTGTGGAGAAAAATGACAAATTGTTTATGGTAGTCGGTACGCCGGGCGGTTCAACTATTATTACCTCTGTTTTACAAACTATTCTTAATGTTTACGAATACAACTTAAGCATGCAGGACGCAGTAAACGCACCACGCTTTCACCATCAATGGCTGCCTGACCTCATTAATTTTGAACCTGATACTTTCGATGCTAAGACTATCGAAAAACTAAAATCAAAAAATTATCTGATCAACGAAAAATCGAGTCCTATTATTGGTAAAGTTGATGCCATTTTGGTTCTTCCCAATAAAAATCTGGAAGGTGGCGCAGACTTCCGTGGTGATGATAAAGCAGTAGGCTTTTAATTTAGTTCTCTTTTTTTAATAGTTTTTTAAAGATTATAATTTAAATTTGTGGTATCCGTAATTTTTAAGACAGAATGCTAAAAAAATATTTCAGAAGACTCGAAAGCATTATTGCTTTGGCGCAATCCTTAATGACACCAAAGCAATTTATTTTTTTATCAAGTGTTTTAATCGGCATTTCCTGTTCGCTTGCCGTAATTATTTTAAAGACGTTTGCACACAGCGTTTTTTCGTTTGCAACCTATATTAATGGAATTCTAAAATTAAGTTTCATTAATAGTTTACTTCCCATCATTGGAATTTTACTTACTGTTTTGGTTGTAAAAAAAGTACTAAGCGGAAGTATTCAAAAAGGCACCTCTCAGATACTTTATGCTGTTGCCAAAAAAGCAAGTATAATTCCTAAAAAACAGATGTATGCACAAATCGTGACCAGCTCGCTAACTGTTGGTCTGGGGGGTTCTGCAGGTTTAGAGAGCCCGATCGTGATAACAGGAGCTGCATTTGGATCTAATTTTGCCCAGAATTATAAATTACCATATAAAGACAGAACATTACTGATTGGCTGTGGCGTTGCTGCCGGAATATCAGCAGCATTTAATGCGCCCATTGCAGGAGTTCTTTTTGCAATTGAAGTATTATTGGTGGATGTCAGTATTTCAGCTTTTACACCGATTATGATTTCTGCCGCAACCGGTGCTATTGTATCTGCCATTTTATTAGACGAAAGTATCTTATTATCTTTCAGACAACAACAAACTTTCAATTATCACAATACGCCGTTTTATGCCATTTTAGGAATACTAACAGGGCTTGTAGCGATTTATTATTCCCGAAATTTCCAGAAAGTAGAACACTATTTCTCTAAACTGGAAATGGGACCTTATAAAAAAGCATTGATAGGATCTTCGATACTGGCCATTTTGATTTTTATCTTCCCTACTCTTTTTGGCGAGGGTTACGAAAGTATCAAAACCCTGTCAGAAAGTGATCCCGGGAAATTATTAGACAATACGTTATTTAGCGATTACAGAGACAATAATTGGGTTTTACTGGTTTTTGTTGGCTGTACCTTAATGATAAAAGTTCTGGCTACAGGTCTGACCATAGGAAGTGGAGGAAACGGAGGGAATTTTGCACCTGCCTTGTTTATTGGTTCCTATTTGGGTTATTTTTTCTCCAAATTTTTTAATATGACGGGACTCACCAATCTGCCTGTCAGCAATTTTACTATGGTTGGAATGGCAGGAATTCTTAGTGGTTTGTTTCACGCACCATTGACAGCCATCTTCCTGATTGCCGAAATAACAGGAGGTTATGGCTTAATGATTCCGCTGATGATTGTATCCTCAATAAGTTTTGCGATTTCTAAAAAATTCGAAAAACATTCATTGGATGTAAAAGGACTAGCCAAGAAGGGTCATGCATTTACCAGTAATAAAGATTCTAATATTCTTTCGACTTTAGACATTGATTCCATTATCCAGACTGATTATTTAACCGTTCATCCTGATGAAAATCTAACCAAACTGGTTGATCTTATCTCCCATTCCAATCAGGTTGTTTTTGCAGTTGTCAATAACGACAGGGATCTTGTTGGAGTAGTTCATTTTAATGACATTCGGGAGATTATTTTCAATTCGTACCGGGTGAAATATACCGTAATCAAAGATGTAATGAAAACGCCTGCCGCTACAATTTCATCCTACGACAGTATGGAAATCGTAATGAGTAAATTCGAAAATACCAAAACTGCTTTTATTCCGGTTTTACGAAATGAAAAATATTACGGATTCATTTCCAAATCTATAGCACTAGAAGCCTACAGAACCAAACTGCGTGCCATGACCATTGAATAAAATTAATATCGGATAGGTTAAAATTTCATATATCCGATATTAAGAAGTACATTTGTGGGGAAATGTGGAAAATAGACCTTACATACAGAACCGAATTTCAATCAACTTTTGAGCGATTGTACAAAAAAAGACAGGATTTGCAAACCAGCAGACCTCTGCCCAATATCGCTTTGCATAAAATTCGCGAAAGTCTATCGCTGGAATGGACCTACAATTCTAATAGTATAGAAGGAAATACCATGAGTCTGCGTGAAACTCAAATGGTTATTCAGGAAGGCATTACCATAAAAGGAAAATCATTAAGAGAACATTTTGAAACTCATAATCACGATAAAGCGATTGATTATTTATACAAGATTGTCAATGACGAATACCGACTCAGAAGCATAGACATACTTTCGATTCATGGTTTAGTATTACGTTCTATCGAAGATGATTTTGCGGGGCGTTTACGAAATGGCGGCGTTCGTATTTCCGGAGCCAATTTTATGCCTCCAAGTGCCAATAAAGTTTCAGACTATCTGGATGAATTAATTGATTTTATCAATACAAATCCGTTAGGGCTTAATGATATTGAGCTGGCCACTATTTACCATCATAAATTAGTCTGGATACATCCTTTTTTTGATGGAAATGGCCGCACAGTTCGTTTAAGCATGAATTTATTATTGATGCGCTGTGGGTTTCCGCCTGCCATTATTCTTAAAAATGACAGAAAGAAATATTACGAAGCCCTGAATCAGGCTAACAATGGCAATTATCAAAAACTAATCCTTTTGATGTGTCAGGCATTAGAACGCACGCTTAATATTTATCTGAATGCTATGCCGGATAATGATAACGACTTTCAAAAAATATCTGATATTGTCAGTGAGCCTGAAACTCCTTATGGTCAGGAATATGTTAGTTTATTAGCACGAACAGGCAAAATAGACGCTTATAAAGAGGGTCGAAATTGGTATACCACCAAAGAAGCTATTGAAGAATATATGATCACCCGAAAAAGAAAACGCTAATTTATATTAGCGTTTTTTGTTACTAATTGTAACATAAAGTTTTGTACTCTAGTACTAAAAGAACAAATCAAAGTGGTAACTTTGCGTTTTGCTCAAAATTATGTTAGAAAAAGACAATACTATTGAAGTTCTTGGTGCAAGGGTTCATAATCTAAAAAATGTAGACATTTCAATTCCGCGTGAAAAACTGGTTGTTATTACCGGTTTATCGGGCTCAGGAAAATCATCATTGGCATTTGATACTATTTATGCTGAAGGCCAGCGTCGTTATGTTGAAACTTTTTCGGCATATGCCAGACAGTTTCTTGGCGGTTTAGAACGTCCGGACGTTGACAAAATCGACGGACTTTCACCCGTAATTGCGATTGAACAAAAAACAACCAGTAAAAGTCCGCGATCGACTGTAGGAACTATTACTGAAATTTATGACTTTCTGCGACTTCTGTATGCCCGTGGCGCAGATGCTTTCAGTTATAATACCGGCGAGAAAATGGTTTCCTATTCTGACGACCAAATTAAAGATTTGATTATTCAGGATTTCAACGGGAAACGCATCAATATTCTTGCTCCTGTAATTAAAGCCAGAAAAGGACATTATGCCGAATTATTTCAGCAAATCACCAAACAAGGCTTCCTGAAAGTCCGCGTAAACGGAGACGTACAGGATTTGGTTTCAGGAATGAAATTAGACCGTTATAAAACACACGACATCGAAATCGTAGTCGACAGAATGCTAATCGAAGATAGTGCTGACAATCAAAAACGACTGGCTGAAAGCATCAATACCGCGATGCATCACGGTGAAAATGTATTGATGATTTTAGATCAGGATACGAATGAAGTACGCTATTTCAGTAGAAATTTAATGTGCCCTTCAACGGGAATTTCATATCAAAATCCGGAGCCGAATTTATTTTCTTTCAACTCTCCAAAAGGAGCTTGTCCGCATTGTAACGGATTGGGAACGGTTCATGAAATGAATGTAAAAAAGATTATTCCAAATGCTAAATTATCTATTAAAAGCGGTGGTTTTGCTCCGCTTGGTGAATATAAATCATCCTGGATTTTTAAGCAATTAGAAGTTATTGGAGAAAAATTCAGTTTTAAGATTACAGATCCGATTGAGAAAATTCCGGAAGAAGCGATGCAAATGATTCTTCATGGCGGAAAAGATAAATTTACTGTAAATTCAAAAGACTTAGGCGTTACGCGAGATTATAAAATTGATTTTGAAGGAATTTCAAATTTCATTAAAAACCAATACGACGAAAGTGCTTCAACCACTATAAAACGCTGGGCAAAAGATTTCATGGACGAAGTAAATTGTCCGGTTTGCGAAGGCTCCCGTTTGAAAAAAGAAGCCTTATTCTTTAAAATCAATGGCAAAAATATCACCGAATTGTGTGATATGGATATTTCAGATTTAACCACCTGGTTTCAGGATTTAAACAATCATTTGTCAGACAAACAGCTTTTGATTGCTTCTGAAGTGGTCAAAGAAATCAAAGACCGTCTAAACTTTTTGATGAACGTTGGATTGGATTATCTGGCTTTAAGCCGAAGTTCAAAATCTCTTTCGGGAGGTGAAGCACAACGTATTCGTCTGGCCACTCAAATTGGCTCGCAATTGGTTGGCGTTCTATATATTCTGGATGAACCTAGCATTGGTTTACACCAGAGAGACAATGAAAAACTGATTCATTCGCTAGAACAATTACGTGATATCGGGAATTCGGTTATTGTGGTTGAACATGACAAAGACATGATTGAACGTGCGGATTATGTTATTGATATTGGTCCAAAAGCCGGAAAATACGGCGGAGAAATCATCAGTATAGGAACTCCGGCAGAAACTTTAAAATCGAATACGATTACTGCTCAATATCTGAATGGTACCATGAAACTGGAGATTCCTTCAGCCCGTCGTAAAGGAAATGGTAAATTTCTTAAACTAACAGGCGCAACCGGAAATAACCTTAAAAATGTTTCGATAGAATTGCCTTTAGGACGATTAATATGCGTTACAGGAGTTTCAGGAAGCGGTAAATCCACTTTGATAAACGAAACCCTCTACCCTATTCTGAATGCTTATTATTTTAACGGCGTAAAAAAACCACAACCTTACAAAAAGATAGAAGGTTTAGAACATATTGACAAAGTAATTGATATCGACCAAAGTCCGATTGGAAGAACACCGCGTTCGAATCCGGCGACTTATACCGAAGTTTTCACAGAAATCAGAAATTTGTTTACGATGACTTCTGAAAGTATGATTCGGGGTTATAAAGCAGGACGTTTTAGTTTTAATGTAAAAGGCGGACGCTGTGAAACCTGTGAAGGTTCCGGTGTGAGAACAATCGAAATGAACTTTTTACCGGATGTTTATGTTGAATGTGAAACTTGCCAGGGAAAACGCTTTAACAGGGAAACTTTAGAAATCCGTTACAAAGGAAAATCTATTTCGGATGTATTGAATATGACGGTGGATGAAGCGGTTCCGTTTTTTGAGAACATACCTAAGATTTACCGAAAAGTAAAAACGATTCAGGATGTTGGTTTAGGTTACATTACGCTTGGTCAGCAAAGCACAACGCTTTCGGGTGGTGAGGCACAACGTATCAAACTGGCAGGAGAATTGTCAAAAAAAGATACCGGAAATACGTTTTATATCCTTGATGAACCGACTACAGGTTTACATTTTGAAGACATTCGTGTTTTGATGGATGTGATCAACAAACTGGTTGATAAAGGAAATACCATTCTGGTTATCGAACATAATATGGATGTAATCAAACTTGCCGATTACATTATTGATATTGGCCCTGAAGGCGGAAAAGGCGGCGGAGAATTGATTGCCAAAGGAACTCCGGAAGAAGTAGCAAAAAATAAAAAAAGTTATACGGCTCAGTTTTTGAAAAAGGAACTGGAATAAAGAGATCTTAAAATTTAAATTTTTACTGAGATAAATATCCATGATAAACTAAATCATTTTTATCATGAATATTTATCTTATCCCCTTCCTTTATTAAAAATATTTTGTTTGCAATTTGCATAGCATCTTCATAATAATGATCCGTCAAAATTATTCCTTTCGTTTCTTTTATATTATTTAAAAAATCTTTAATTATTTCAACAAATAAAGGTTCAACCATAGAAAACGGCTCATCTAATAATAAAAAATTATGATTTAAATTACCTAGTAAAATAATTTCCAAATACCTTCTTTCTCCAAGAGATAATTCCCAAATTTTACGATTTTGTATATTATTAATTCGAGGAGCATAAAATATTTTATCTTGTTTATCTTCATCATTAAAATACATGAAAATTATTTCTGAGACTTTTAATCTTTTAGGTAAGAAATCTTTTTGTGGTAAATAACCAATTCTATTATCCAAAATTACGTTACTCTCTTTTATGAACTCTCCATTGATTCTAATCTCTATGCTATCCGATTTTAAAGTTCCATAAATAAGTTTTAAGAGAGTCGATTTACCACTACCATTTCGTCCAAAAATTGCATTTATTTCACCTGTACAAAATTGAAATGACAAATTTTTTAAAATTTGTTTTTGTTTAAAAGATTTATTTACATTTTTAATTTCTAAAACATTCATTTTATTAGCTGATAAGTTATGGAGACAATAATCGAAATAAAAACATTTAAAAACAGAACAATCAAATTTAATCTCTTTTTAGTAAATCCTTTATTATGATAAAAATAATATTCATTACCATAAAAATACTGAAAGCTTAAAACACCCAAAATCGTTCCAATGCTGGCAAAAATAATTGGCATGAAATAAAAATTAAAAAATAATAGACTTAGTAGAAAAGAATAAATAAGGTTAAAAAAATTAACATCAAAATAGTACTTAAATATCATTTTTACCATCTATTTTAAACGATTAAAAATATATAATTGGCTTTGAGAGTTTTTATTTAAAGAAAAAGCCCTGGGCTGTTCTTCAAATTCACCATGAAAAAATTCTATTTTTATTTTATCCGAGTTAATAAAATGCAACAGTCCTAGTATTTTAGCTTCAATACCATTCTTCTCAACCTTCATATTTATCCGGACTGGTTCTTTTGTAAAATCTGTAATAAATAAAAACGGAGGGGACTGCTTTTCGCCTTGAGATAATATTGCTATATTATCATTTTTAAATTCTATATAATTGATATCTGAGTAATCTACATTATTTACCCATTTTCCCATAAGTCTGCTGTCTTGTGAAAAAACATTATACTTACATAAAGTAATTAAAAGTAGTAAAAAAAATATTTCTTTTATTTCAATTTTCATATTTAGAGTTTTTATCGACAAAAAACAGCTATAATGAATTATAGCTGTTTAAATAATTCTTTTTAAATAAATTAGATCGGTTGGCAATGCATATTAAATAGCCAGCATACAAACCCGGCAAAATCACTTTTTTCTCTATAACACTTTTCATTAAATTTTAAATCTACATTCTCAGTTTTATCAGAATATTTTAATCTGATTATCTCAGTATTTTTATTTTCTTTTAAAGTTAGAATTCGAATATGATTTTTTTTAATGTTTCCCATAGAAACAGTTATAAATAACATCATAACAACAGTTGAATAAATCATTTTTTTCATTTTTAAAATTGTTTAAATTAATAATTTAAAATATTACACAAACTCCCGCGAAAAATTTTGTAAGACAAATTTCACTTTTTAAATTCTAATTAAAAATGTGAACATACAAAATAATATGTAAACCGAGCCATAAAATATAAATATAATCCTACTTTATTGTTAATTTTGTTAAATTAAAAATTTAGGATAAATGATACAAAATAGATTAAAAGCCGAAAGAAAGGAGAAAAAATTATCTCAGGAACAGATTGCAGAACTACTATTTATGGATCAATCCCAATACAATAGAAGAGAAAAAGGTCTGATAAAAATTTCAACAGAAGAATGGAAAAAAATGGCCAAAATATTAAATGTTAAAGTTGAGGATATTTTTGAAAGCGATGATACTTTATTTAGTATCAACACTAATGATAGAGAAAAAGGTAAATCCAAAAATGGTATAAAAATCAAGATTATAATACCATCGAGCGAAATAAATGAATTATACAAAAAACTTGAAGAATTATTAATTATTTTAAAAAACAAGATTTAATAAAAAATCTCTTTAAACCAAAAAAAAAATAGAGATTAAATACATACTTATCTTTAAAATTAATTAAACACAACCCTAAACTGGCAGAAGATTCTGCGACGTGACAACAGATATTAGTTCGTATTCCTTACAATAACTTAATCTATTGATAATGAAACCCCAACCAAAACCAAACCTTTAAAAATGTTACAATTCAATTAATAAACCCACATTTTTATAACAATTCTCAAAAAAAGGATTAATTTAGTACGCCCATTTTGTCAACGTTTTTTTGATTTTGACAAGTACTAAGATAAAATCTATGAATCTAAAAGAAAAATTCAGTACCGTTGACCACTATTTTTCACCTAAAATAATTGATGAAGTAAACGATCAGTATATTAAAGTGGCTAAAATAAAAGGTCAGGAAGTGCCGTGGCATAATCATGAAAATGAAGACGAATTATTTTACATTGTCGACGGGGAACTTTTAATGGAAATTGAAAACAAACCATCATTCATCATGAGAAAAGGCGATTTATTCGTTGTAAAAAAATGCGTCAATCACAGGGTTTCATCGGTTGAAGAATGTTCTATAATGCTGATTGAATCTAAAACCACAGAACATACCGGAAAAGTTAAAAGCAACATTACCAAATCAATTGAAGAACAAACGTATTAATTAAAAAAGATTTTTTCATTTTTAAAACTAATGCTTCAATTGAAAAGTGATGCCCTAGCCCTGATGGGAGGGAAAATCCTTTTGTGCCGGGGTTCGGCGCAAAAGATTTGGAAGGACAGCAGGAAACAGCTCCTTCGACTTCTCTCAGGATGACAATTTAAAAGACACAACTTAAATAAAAAATATAAATAATTAAAATACCTAAAATGAGATTAGAAGATTTTGATAATGATGAGGATAAAGTAATTCAGGACCGTTTGAAACAAAAAACGTGGAATGAAATCAGAACCAATGACAGCTGGGCGATTTTTAAAATCATGGCCGAATTTGTAAATGGTTACGAAAGCATGGGACGTATCGGTCCGTGCGTATCAATTTTTGGATCAGCAAGAACAAAACCAGAGGATAAATATTATTTACTGGCTGAAAAAATTGCCTATAAAATTAGTAAAGCCGGTTACGGTGTAATTACCGGTGGTGGTCCCGGAATCATGGAAGCCGGAAATAAAGGCGCGCATTTAGGAGGCGGAACTTCGGTTGGACTGAACATTGAATTGCCTTTTGAACAACATTTCAACCCTTATATTGATCACGATAAAAACCTGAATTTCGATTATTTCTTTGTGAGAAAAGTAATGTTCGTAAAATATTCGCAGGGATTCGTAGTGATGCCGGGTGGTTTTGGAACTTTAGATGAAATGTTTGAAGCGATTACTTTGATTCAGACGAAAAAAATTGGAAAATTCCCAATTATATTGGTGGGTGTTGAATTTTGGTCGGGACTGATCGAATGGGTAAAAACGGTACTTGTTGAAAAAATGCAGACGGTAAGCCCGGAAGATCTGAACTTATTTAAGATCGTAGATACTGAAGATGAAGTTGTTGAGGCTCTGGATAAATTTTACAAAAAATATGATTTGAGTCCGAATTTCTAAAATATTTTTAAACCGTTTAAGCTATTTGAATTCATTTAAGTCTGAAGCAACAAAAGTAAAATTTATATGAACTTAAATAACTTAAATGGTTAAATTACATCAACATATTGCAAAAAATTAAAGCTGTTTTTTTTAACAGCTTTTTTTATACTATTTTTACAAAAATCCAAAACAATTCAAAGCTCGTAAATAAAGATATATTCTAAAAACATAAGCACCTATTGAGATCATTTTATAAAATAATCTTTTTCCTTTTCGTTTTATTCAGTTCAATGAAACAATACGCGCAGCATCATTCAAAGATAGAAGCTGCGGTAAATTTTGAATTGAAAACACTGAATATCAAACAGGATCTTATATTTTACAACACTTCTAACGATTCTCTGGATTCGATTGTACTTAATGACTGGAATAACGCCTTTTCAAACAAAAATACCCCGTTAGCCAAACGTTTTTCAGACGAATTTTATCGTGGTTTTCATTTGGCCAATGCCGAAGAAAGAGGAAACACCACTATTCTGAATCTGACAAATTCTGCTGATCTCGCCCTTGAATGGGAACGGACCGATAAAAATCCGGATTACATTGTCATAAAACTAAAACAAAAGCTTCCTCCGAATCAAAAAATGGAACTGCACATAAATTATATTGCCAAGATTCCGAGTGATAAATTCACCGATTATGGTTTTGACCAAAATGGCGGAATGAATTTGAAAAACTGGTATTTAAGCGCTGCCCGTTTCGAAAATCATACTTTTATAAAATATAATAACTTCAATCTGGATGATATTGCAAATGCGACGACTAATTATGAAATCGCAATAAAAATTCCGAATGGTTATTCGATTACAACCGATTTAAATTCGGTTTCTACAGATCTGACAAATCCACAGTCGGCCATTTATTCTTTTTCAGGTAACAACAGGACTGATTTCAACTTATTTATCGAAAAGCAAAATAGTTTCAAAAGCTATCAAAATGGGTCAATCGAAGTTCTTTCCAACCTAAAGAACAAAAAACTCAGTGATATCCAGCAGGCAATCATCATTAATAAAGTGGTCAATTTTGCCAGTGCTTTTATCGGAAAGTATCCTCATGAGAAAATTACGGTTTCACAGGTCGATTATGACCGGAATCCTTTTTACGGATTAAATCAATTGCCGTCGTTTATTAGTCCGTTTTCAGATGATTTTATATTTGAAATTACTTTTTTAAAAACCTATCTCAACAATTATTTAAAGAACAGTCTGCGTTTAGATCCCAGAAAAGACAACTGGGTTTACGACGGGATTCAGATTTACAGCATGATGAAATTCATGGAAGAAAATCATTTGGATCAGAAGATGCTGGGAAGTCTTTCGAACATGAAACTCTTCAAGAGTTACAATATTGCTAATCTGACTTTTAACGAGCAATACAGCTATTATTATATGCTAATGGCCAGAAAAAATCTGGATCAGCCTCTTGGAGACCCCAAAAACACCCTGATAAAATTCAACGAACAGATTGCAAGTAAGTACCGTGCAGGTTTAAGCCTGAGTTATTTAGATGATTATCTAAACCATGATATTGTTCCGGAGAGCGTTCAGGAGTTTTATGATTTAAATAAAACCCAACAAGCCGACAGATCTGATTTCGAAACAATACTAACCAAAAACAGTGCAAAAGATATCCGGTGGTTCTTTAAAACCATTATTGATTCCCGTGATATTATCGATTACAAATTTTCGAATGTATCCAGAACGAAAGACAGCATACAATTTTCGATACGAAACAAGACCAATGTATTTACTCCAATTCCGGTGTATGGAATCAGAAAAAATGAAGTTGTTTTTAAGAAGTGGATTGAACCTAAAAACAATGATTCAATTTATGTTTTTGACCGAAAAAAAGCGGATAAAATAGTTTTGAATTATGACAATGAAGTTCCGGAATACAATTTACGAAACAACTGGAAATCATTGAAAAGTCTGGTGATAACAAATCGCCCGATAAAATTTAATTTCGCCAAAGATCTCGAAGATCCCTATTACAATCAGATATTATATATTCCGACTCTTACCTATAATTATTATGATGGTCTGACTCCGGGAGTACGTTTTCACAACAAAACTATTTTAGAGAAGCCCTTTATTTTTGATATTAACCCTGCCTATTCTATTAATGCCGGTACGATATCCGGTTCTTCTGCCTTTTCGCTAAGTCATTATTACCGTAACAGCAAGCTTTATAATATAAGATATTCTATCAGTCAGAATTACTATCATTACGCTCCGGACGCGACGTATTTCAGATTGAATCCGATGGTGCAGTTCAGGATTCGGGAAGAAAATTTCAGGGATAACAGAAAGCAGCTTTTCCTGATGCGTCAGGTAATAGTAAATCGGGAAGCAAGCCAATATATAACGGACAATTCAAAACCCAATTATTCTGTTTTTAACGCACGCTACATGAATACCAAAACGGAATTGGTCGATCATTTTAATTTTATGACCGATGTTCAATTTTCTGGTGATTTCGGAAAACTGGCCGGAGAAGTGGAATACAGAAGGTTATTTGAAAATAATAGAAGGCTAAATCTGAGATTGTATGCCGGAAGCTTCCTATACAACACTACCAATTCAGACTATTTTAGTTTTGGTTTAGACAGGCCGACAGATTATTTGTTTGATTATAATTTTCTGGGAAGATCTGAAAGTACCGGAATATTCAGTCAGCAATTTGTCATGGCTGAAGGTGGTTTTAAATCTAAGATCGAACCGCGATACGCCAATCGATGGATGACCACTTTGAATGCCAGTTATTCGATCTGGAACTGGATTGAGGCTTACGGAGACCTTGGTCTTATGAAAAGTAAACAGCAAACAGCTGATTTTGCATATGATGCCGGAATCCGACTGAACCTCGTTCCGGATTACTTTGAACTCTATTTTCCGGTGTACTCTAATAATGGCTGGGAAGTTTCTCAAAACAAATACAATGAAAAAATACGATTTGTGGTCACTTTTTCTCCTAAAACATTAGTCAATCTTTTTACCCGAAAGTGGTTGTAATTGAATAAATTTTAAACAAAAACGTAAATTATATTCATTAGTAACTCAAATACATTGAATATTCAATAAAAAAAGTACGTAGTTTTAGCAATTTACTTGTAAATAATTAAATTATATTTATTTTAATGAATTATGATTATTGATACTTTTTAAGTAATTTTGCCGCATAACATGACCATTCCAGATTATGATTAAAGAAAAAAACAATACAACATTGACTTTCGAAGATTTCAAAACTGAGGTACTGAATGACTATAAAATTGCTGTAACCAGCCGCGAATGTAGTCTTTTAGGACGTAAAGAAGTGTTGACAGGAAAGGCCAAATTTGGAATATTTGGTGACGGGAAAGAAGTGCCACAGCTTGCTATGGCAAAAGCTTTTAAAAATGGGGATTTCCGTTCCGGATATTATCGTGATCAGACTTTTATGATGGCTATCGGAGAACTTACTCCAAGGCAATTTTTCGCCGGTTTATACGGTCATACCGATTTAGATTTTGATCCGATGTCTGCAGGAAGACAAATGGGCGGTCACTTCGTTACACACAGTTTAAACGAAGACGGTTCCTGGAAAGACTTAACAAAACAAAAAAACTCAAGTGCAGATATATCTCCTACAGCCGGGCAGATGCCAAGGTTGTTAGGATTAGCGCAGGCTTCTAAAATTTACAGAAATGTTGACGGGATTACAACCAAAGATAAATTTTCTGTAAACGGAAACGAAGTTGCCTGGGGAACTATCGGAAATGCAAGTACTTCTGAAGGATTATTTTTTGAAACCATAAATGCTGCCGGAGTTTTACAGGTTCCGATGGTCATGAGTGTGTGGGATGATGAATACGGAATTTCGGTTCACGCAAAACATCAGACGACGAAAGAAAACATCTCTGAAATCCTTAAAGGATATCAGCGTGACGAAGATTCAAAAGGGTATGAAATTTTCAGGGTAAAAGGCTGGGATTATGCCGAACTGGTTTCTACTTACGAAAAAGCTGCAGCAATTGCACGCGAAGAACATGTACCGGTTTTAATTCACGTAAATGAGTTAACACAACCGCAGGGGCATTCGACTTCAGGATCACACGAACGTTACAAAAATGCAGAAAGACTGGGCTGGGAAAGAGATTTCGACTGTATTCGTCAGATGCGTTTATGGATGATTGCCATCAATATTGCATCACCTGAGGAATTGGCTGAAATTGATTTTGAAATCAAAAAAGAAATTCTTGAAGCGAAGAAAGATGCCTGGAATTCATTTATCAATCCAATTATTGAAGACCAGAAAAATCTTTTGGTTTTATTGGAGCAAATTTCAGCTGCCAGTATCAATCATAAAGATAAAATTCAAAAATATATCTCTGAATTAAGTGCTATAAAATCGCCTTTAAAAAAGGAGATGCTTGTTATAGCCCGAAAAATATTGCGTTTTATTGAAGTTCCAAACAGTAAACTGTTATTATCCAACTGGATTACAGCTTATATCGAACTTACTCAGGAAAATTTCAGCAGTAATTTGCATTCTAACTCGGCTGAAAATGTATTTTCAGTACAGAAAGTACTTCCTGAATATGCAGATAATGCCAAGGCTGATTTAGACGGAAGAATGATTCTTCGTGATAACTTCGATGCGCTTTTCACAAAATATCCGGAAACATTGATTTTCGGTGAAGATGTCGGAAACATTGGTGATGTCAACCAAGGGCTTGAAGGTATGCAGGAAAAATACGGTGAACTCCGCGTTGCCGATGTTGGGATCAGGGAAGCTACTATTCTTGGACAGGGAATTGGTATGGCCTTAAGAGGTTTACGTCCGATTGCTGAGATTCAATATTTAGATTATTTACTGTACGCGATTCAAATCATGAGCGATGATTTGGCTACATTACAATACAGAACTGTTGGAAAACAAAAAGCGCCGTTAATCATCAGAACCCGCGGACACCGTTTGGAAGGTATCTGGCATTCCGGTTCGCCGATGGGAATGATTATTAATGCTATTCGCGGAATCCACGTTTTGGTTCCGAGAAACATGACACAGGCTGCCGGTTTCTATAACGCGCTTTTAGAGTGTGATGAACCTGCCCTTGTTATTGAATGTCTGAACGGATATCGTTTAAAAGAAAAAACACCTCTTAATTTTGGGGAATTCAAAACACCAATCGGAGTTGTTGAAACGCTAAAAGAAGGTGCTGATATCACTTTAGTTTCTTACGGGTCTACCTTAAGATTAGTAGAACAGGCTGCAACCGAATTACTGGATTTAGGAATTGATTGCGAAGTGATCGATATCCAGTCTTTACTTCCGTTTGATGTGAGCCATGACATCGTAAAAAGTGTTGCCAAAACAAATCGTCTTTTAGTAATCGATGAAGATGTTCCCGGTGGAGCTTCAGCTTTTATTTTACAGCAAATCCTCGAAGAACAGGATGCGTATAAATATCTGGACAGTAAACCACAAACCCTGGCTGCAAAAGCACACCGACCTGCTTACGGAACTGATGGTGACTATTTCTCTAAACCTTCTGCTGAAGATATTTTCGAGAAAGTTTACAACATGATGAATGAAGTGAATCCAACTAAATTTCCGAATTTGTATCAATAATTTTCTTTGATTTCAATATAAAAAAAAGCTCCAAAATTGGAGCTTTTTTTATGGTTTTGCCCATAGGTTATCATTTCGACCGAAGGGAGAAATCACACTCGTAACTCGGCAAAGATTGAGGACTTTCTGTGGGGGGACTTCGACTTCGCTCAGTCTGACATGCGTATACAATAAAAAAATAGTATAAAAAAAGGTCCCTTGGAAAAAGAAATTTTCTCAGGGACCTTTTTTTGTTTCGTGATTCACATTTTACATCTTACGTTTCACTTTCACATTTATATTATATATCTCTCAAAATAGCTCTCGCTTTTTCTAAATCTTCAACGGTATCAATTCCGATTCCTACATGAGTGGTTTCAACCATTTTGATTCGTTTTCCAAATTCGAGATAACGAAGCTGTTCTAATTTTTCAGAAGCTTCAAGGGATTTCATTGGAAGACTGTAAAAATCCAGCAATGCCTGTTTTCTAAAGGCATAAATTCCGATATGCTGAAAATAGCGCACTCCAACCTCTTTATCTCTCGGATACGGAATTACAGAGCGTGAAAAATACAAGGCAAACTGTGACTGATCGACCACTACTTTTACATTATTCGGATTATTAATTTCATCCTCATCTGTAATTTCACGCATCAGTGAAGCCAAATCTACTTTATGATCCGGATCGTTCTTAAAAACAGCCAAAACCTGCTCTAATGGGCCTGCTTCCGTAAAGGGTTCATCTCCCTGCACGTTCACCACGATATCAACGTCTAAATTGGCTATTGCTTCTGCAATCCGATCGCTTCCGGATTCGTGTTCTTTGATGCTCATGATGGCTTTACCACCGTTCGAAACAATTTCATTAAAAATCAGATCAGAATCGGTTACTACAAAAACGTCGTCAAATAATCGGGTGGCAACTGCTGCTTCATATGTTCTTAAAATAACGGTTTTACCTCCTAAATCCTGCATTAGTTTAGCGGGAAAACGTGTAGAGGCATATCGTGCCGGAATTACAGCTATTATTTTCATTCTTAATTTCTTTTAATTTCTATTTTTATTCTCTGCGAATCTCAGTGAAATCTTTATTACATTATTTTTACAGAGGTCATACTAAGGGAACCTGCCAGTAATTTATCATTAAACAGACTCAATTCTTCTGATTCCTGCTTTAATCCTAAAGTATACAGCAGCGGTAAATAATGATCCGGAGTTGGTATCGCCAACTGAATGGCTTTATTCATTTTTTCGAAATGAATCAGGGGCTGAAAATTGCCATCCAGTAAATAATTATTAACGGTTTCACGGGCTTCAATCGCCCAGTCAAAACCATAATTGTCTTTATCAAAATTTCTAAAATCTACTAAAAGTAAATTGTGAACAATATTCCCGCTTCCAATAATCAAAACGCCTTTGTGACGCAATGCCTGTAGTTTCTGCGCCAGCTCAAAATGATATTGCCCGGATTTGGTATAATCAATACTCAACTGAATGACCGGAACATTAGCTTCCGGATATAAATGTTTGATTACACTCCATGCACCATGATCCAAACCCCAGTGCTCGTCTAAATCAACATTTACAGGTTCTAATATTTTTTTGGTTTCCTGCGCCAGTTCAGGGCTTCCTTTTGCCGGATATTGCACATCAAAAAGTGCCTGCGGAAAACCTCCGAAATCATGGATTGTTCTTGGCATTTGCATGGCTGTTACTTTGGTTCCATTGGTAAACCAGTGTGCCGAAATACATAAAATAGCATTGGGCTGCGGCAATGTTTTGGCCAGATTACGAAAACCAGCCACAAACTGATTTTCTTCAATGGCATTCATCGGACTGCCGTGCCCTAAAAACAGAACCGGCATTTTATCGGTATTCGAAAACGTGGATGAAATCGAATGTAAATCGTTTAGTGTTGTCATTTTTTAAAATGTTTTCTTTTTGCCACGAATTATTTGAATTTCTACCAAAAAAAATCTGATAAAACTTCTTGCCACAGATTAAGGGATTAAAAAATATTTTCTAATCTTCTGCATTTATATCTGTGAGAATTATTTTAATCTGTGGCTAAAATTTATTCCTCAAAACTTTCGTCTTTAAAGCCTATCAAATATAACTTATTTTTAGCACGTGTCATCGCAGTGTAAAGCCATCTGATGTAATCACGGTCGATTCCGTTTGGCAGATATGGCTGCTCGACAAAAACCGTGTCCCACTGCCCTCCCTGCGATTTGTGACAGGTAATGGCATAAGAAAACTTAACCTGCAAACCATTGAAATACTCGTTATTTTTTACCTTTTGAAACTTCTTGTATTTGGTCGTCTCGTCTTCATAATCCTTCATCACTTCTTCGTACAAACGATTGGATTCTTCATATGTCAAAGAAGGCGATTCGCTTTTTATGGTATCTAAAATTAAAACCGTTTCGAAAGGTTTCTGATCCGGATAATCGACCATTCTGATTTTTACCTTCGCAAAATTGAATCCGTAAAGCTCTTTGATTCCAAAAAGCTCCAGCACTTCAATAATATCTCCGTTGGCAATAAATCCGGCTTCATCAGTTTCCTTTAACCAAAAATAATTATTCTTCACTACCATCAGGAAATCGCCAACCGAAAGTTCACTTTCTTTAAAAAGGATTCTGGTCCTGATCTGCTCGTTGTACTGATTGGCTCTTTTATTGGAACGCACTATAAAAGCCGTATCTTCAATACTATAATTGCTGTAAGCGGTATTTATGGCGTCCTGAATATCATATCCATCGGTAAGCCTGACAATATCTTTGAATTTTTTTACATTGAATTTAAATTCCGTTATAAAAGATTCCTTCAATAATTCACGCAACTCTGTAGCATTATACAAAATTCCCGAACTTTCCTCCTGACGCATTACTTCGTCCAATTCGATATGTTCGATTTCTTTATCGTAATGGGCACCCAAAGTATGGGTATCAAGCGCCGGACTAATATCCAAATTAACAGGAGGCAGCTGCGCAGTATCTCCCAAAAGAATCATTTTGCAATTGGTCCCGGAATAAACGTAGGAAATCAAATCGTCTAACAACGACCCGTTATCGTACAATTTCGAATCTGAATTGCTGTCTGAAATCATCGAAGCCTCATCAACAATAAAAATAGTGTTTTTATGCTTGTTGATTTGTTTCGTAAAAGCAACTCCTCCGCCGGATGATTTTTTAGGGAAATATATTTTTTTATGAATGGTAAAGGCAGGCGTATTCGAATAATTCGCGATTACTTTTGCGGCGCGTCCGGTTGGTGCAAGCAAAACAAACTTCTTGTTGATATCACCCAAATTATTTACAATCGTAGAGATCACAGTCGTTTTACCTGTTCCGGCATATCCTTTCAATACAAAAATGGTATTGTTGTCCGGTTCTGTCAGGAAAATAGCAATTTTCTGAAAAAATATATCCTGTTTATAGGTTGGGGCAAAAGGGAATTTTTTTTGTAAAACGCTATAAAACAGTGCTGAATTCATAAGATAAAATTGAACTACAAAGTACGGTCTTTTTAGCGTTAAAGGCAATTTCAAAAATCAATTTTAATCATAATATTTTCGAAAAGGAACCAACTGAAATTAAAGAATTAATAAAAATATAATAAGCCCGTAACTTTACTAAAATGTTGTTTTTGAAATTGCAATTATTATTGTTGCTTTTTAATTTGTAAGTTTGTGTTTAAATTAAATTCTTTCTTGACACTACAACGGGTAATGAATTGTAAATCAGATTATGGCATTTCAAAATACTAATATAACATCCAAAAAATACAAAAAACTTTCTATTCAGGTTTCGCTGAACGGATTTTCGTTTTGTTGTTTTGACACGCTTAATAATAGCATTACTTCTTTTAATGAAGTAGAATTTACACCAACACAAAAAGGATCCAAAATAGAAGAATTGTACGGTGATGCTTTTAAAAAACATCCTGAACTGAAAGACACTTATGACGATATAATCGTCATTCATAATAACAATCTTTCGACTTTTGTGCCTACTGCTTTATTTGATGAAAATTATCTAGGCAGTTACCTGCAATATAATACCAAGGTTTTTGAAACTGATTTTTTTACCTACGATCAGATTTCAAATTACCACATGAATACGGTTTATATACCCTATGTAAATATCAATAATTTTTTAATTGATCAGGTGGGTTCGTTTGATTACAAACACGCTAACAGTATTTTAATTGAAAAGATGCTGGAAGCTTCTAAAAATAACGACGATAAAAAAATGATCGTTAATTTTAATCCGGATCACTTTGAACTGATTGTGGTACAGAACCAAAAACTGCTGTTATTCAACTCATTCGAATATCAGACACCGGAAGATTTTTTATATTATCTGCTTTTTACAGCGGAGCAATTAAGTTTAAATCCTGAAAGTTTTCATCTCGAACTATTGGGAACGATAACTAAAAATGATCCTTTTTATACCATTGCGTATAAATACATTCGTAACGTTACATTTTTGGATGTAAGCAGGTTACAAGAAAAAAACAACTACTCCATTGCTCAGAATCAAAAACATTATATCTTATTTCAATCATGAGAATCATTTCAGGAAAATTCAAAGGACGCCGCATTTTTCCACCCAAAAACCTTCCTGTACGACCAACAACTGACATGAGTAAAGAGGCATTGTTTAATGTTCTGAACAATCATTTTAGTTTTGAGGGTTTGAAGGTTCTGGATTTATTTTCAGGTACCGGAAATATCAGTTTCGAATTCGCTTCACGAGGAAGTGCCCCAATTACGTCTGTTGATGGGGATTTTGGATGCGTAAAATTCATCAAACAGGTTTCGTCAGAATATGATTTTGAAATCGCCGCAACAAAAAGCGATGTTTTTAAATTCCTTGAAAATTGCAAAACTTCTTACGATATTATTTTTGCAGATCCTCCTTACGCTTTAGATCAGGCAACTTTTGAAAAAATTGTCCTGACGGTTTTCGAAAGAGATTTGCTTCACGAGGACGGAATGATGGTCATCGAACATTCTAAATATACCAAACTGGAACATTTGAGTAATTTCTCGTTTCAGAAAAGTTGTGGAGGTTCCTTTTTTACTTTCTTCGAATTGAATTCTACAGACGATGATGAAGAACTTAGTAATGAAACATCCAGTAAAGCTACAGAAGAAGACGAAGGATAATCGATTTCTTTTTTAAAAATACAAAAGTCCTTGATCACAAGGGCTTTTCTTTTATTTAATTCTACCGGAATTCTCATCAATATTCTTTTCCTTAAATTCGATATTCCTTATCTTACCAAAAGAATATTTTATTGCCAATGCAATTTCATGTGTATCTACACCGTATCGGGATTGTGAACTTATATGATTTACCGTAAATTTTTCACCGTAGATCGTACTTTTAAAAACATCATTGAAACTCAAAGTAAAATCCCAGTTCTTAAAATATGTTTTTGAAACCGCTACATCTAAAATACATTTGGCATTACTTTCAAAAACACCTTCTTTTTGTGTTGTTAATCCCCAGACTGTAGCTGTTAAAGCATATTCTTTTGGAAGTTTAAAAGTGTTATTGGAATAATAATACAAGTAGGGTCTCGATTCTGAAAATACTGCTGACTGGTCCTCTATTTTATTGCTTATAAAAGTCAGGCTGTTCGTCACGGACCAGAATTTATATTCAAAAGGCAAAGTAAAATCGAGGTTAAACCCGGATTCTTTCTTGTAATTTACTTCTTTAAAAATGAGTACATTATTCTGATTATCAAAAGTAAAACTGCTGTACACCGGATCAGAATTTCGATAATAACTCAAACGTACCGATTTTTCCCTGTATTGAAAACTCGTTGCAATTTCATTTGTAATTGTAGGATTTAAATTGATATTTCGCGAATATAAAAAGTAAGGATTGATATACGTGGCGCCCTGACTTGTAGACGAATAATTGGGCCTTGAAATACTTTTGGCGAAGTTGACACTAATCGATCGCGAGCTGTTAATTGGAAAATTGAGTGCTACTTTCGGAAAAACATCAATGTAATTTTTATGGATCAAAGCTTCATTTTCACTTTCAAATTTTCCTTTGGCATTTGTATTTTCTATTCGCAATCCGGCTGACAGTTCCATTTTTTTTATCTTTCCGGAGAATTGCGTATAGGCGGCGATATTTTTTTCATCGAGATGGTATTTTGAAATTACCATAGTACCGGTTTCAAAATTGGTGATTTGAAAATCAGTTTTCGCTTTCGCTGCCAAATACAATCCGCCCAGTTCCAGTTTCATTTCATTTTTGAATTTCTTTTCCAGATCTACTCTTCCCGAAAAAACATGCACGTTAAATTTCTGGATACTTTCCTGCGCCCATTCAAACTGCGTATCATTAAAATTATTTCTGGCCAATGAATTTTGATCCTGATTAAATCCGGAATACTGAAAACCTGCAAACAGTTGTGTATTAATAGGTTTTATCTTTTTAGAATAATTAATAAACGTGTTTAAAAACCTTTTGGCATCATTATTATCACTCAGCGTAATGACATTATTTTCGCTGTTTCCCTTTTTATTATAGGTTTGGGTGCCAATATCAAAAGGTCCGCGTCGGGATCTTGCACTTAAATTAAACGACAGGTAATCCTCCTCATTCATCTTGTAAAACAATCCTCCTCCGTAAATAAATTCGGTTCTTTTTGTAAATGCCGCGACCTTATAATTGGAAATAATGTCGGCATCAGGAATCTCATAATTAATCTTATGACTTTCCCAGGGCTGCAATTGATTATAATTAAAATTGGCTTTCCATTCAAACTTGTTATTTTTGAAACTGGAATTCAGTCCAAAGTAATTATTGAATGATTTTTTAAAGGAAGCCGTTTCAGAAACAGCCGTTTTAAAACCTTCTTTTTTACTGAATTTTAGGGTAATTAAAATAACTACTCTTCCCTCGGCCTCATATTTTGCTGAAGGATTTTTGATAATTTCGATAGTTTTGATATCACCCACTGCCAAAGTATTCAAATCTTCAATCCCAACTTTTTGATTATCGATATAAATCAAAGCATTTCCTTTTCCAATAACCGAAATATTTTCCCGATCAGCACTTAGGAGAACTGTTGGCAATTTTGATAGTAAATCCAAAGTATTGGGAACTGAGTTATAAATCGAATTTGCAACGTCAACTTTTATATTTCCGTTTTGATTTGAAAACGCTTTTTTATCAGCAGTAATCAGAACTTCATTCAGTTGATTGGAAATAGTGTCTTTAGGCGTTTCAACCTGTGCATATCCGGCGATTGAAAAACAAAAAAGCAATACAAATAAAATGATTTTTAAGAAAAAGTAAATTTTCATACGGTAAGAAGATTTTGGTTTGAGAGGTACAAAAATGCTTCTAATAAAACGTTCCGGAAGTTAATTGGAGGTTAATGGGACGTTAATGCTTTTTTTGTTTGATAAAAGCTTTATTTTTGATCTGAATTTACAATGGAATGAAACAAAGAATCAATTTATTAATCACACTTTCTGTTTTTGCACTGCTTATATTATCGGCGGTACAATATTATTTGGTAAAAACGGCTTACGATTATAAAGTAGCACAATTTCATACCGAGATCAAGAATGAAATTGCCCAGGTTTCCCATAATTACAGTGATATTGATTCTGTACTGGTCAGCAAAAAAGAAGCGCTTTATAAACTATTATCGGAAAACTATCTTCAGGGAAAAAAGACCAAATCTGAAATCAGAAACAGCATTCTGGAAAACGAATATCAGAATGCTTTAACACAGAAAATTCAACGCAAGTTTGCACGGGAATTGCCCGATCTTAAAATTGATTTTGCCATTGTCCTGAATAAATTCATACTGTATCAAAACGCAAAAAAAACAGACACCATTTTTTCTCAAAAACCTTTTATTCAGAATAAATTATACGGAAATCTGGCTTCATTGAATCATGCTTTTTTAGTTCGGAATTATGTCGGAACAACGAATGGAACATTTGAAAATCAGGATTATAAATTACTGACGGAAGATTCAATGTACATTTCGGTAATCGACTGGGAACTGATTATTTTAAGGCGTATGGCAGTTGTGCTGACTTTGTCTTTACTTTCTGTTTTTACTTTAATAACGCTTTTTATAATTGCGATCAAAGCTTTGATCAAACAAAAAAAAGTAAGCGATGTAAAGACTGATTTCATCAACAATATCACACACGAACTCAAAACGCCTTTGGCCACATTAGGAATTTCAACGAAAATACTGGAACAGAAAAACATTCGGGAGAACGACGAAAACTTCAATGCGATTATCAATACAATCTCGCGCCAGAATAATCGTTTGCAGAGTTTGATTGATCAGGTTTTAGCGAACTCACTGGCTGAAAATGAAATCGAATTACAAAAAGAAAAAATAAATACCGAAACTTTCCTGCTTTCGATTATAGAAGATTTTAAAATTGGTAATCCGAAAATTACCATTGAAACCGATTTTCAAACGCAAAAAACAGTATTGGTTTTAGATAAATTTCATTTGACTACGGCTATTTTAAATGTACTGGAAAATGCCGTAAAATATGGTTCCAACAATATCTCCGTCAAAACAAGAAAACATCAGGACCAGTTTTCAGTCAGTATTGAAGATGACGGAATCGGGATTTCAAAAAACAAACAGGCCTTGCTTTTTGAAAAATTCTATAGAGTGGAACAAGGCAATTTACACAATGCAAAAGGCCTTGGACTGGGTTTATATTATGTTGATCAAATTATAAAAGCGCATCAGGGTTCGATTGCCGTGATAAGCGATTTAGGAAAAGGGGCTGTATTTACGATTATGTTTAAAGTTTAAATCATTTCCCATTGAAAAGAATACTTTTAGCCGAAGATGATTTTGATTTTGCGAACGTGCTCAGGCAATATCTGGAGCTTTACCACTATGAAGTTATTTGGGCCGAAGATGGTGAAATGGCACTGGATCTTTTTAAAAAGCAACGTTTTGACATTTGTGTTTTTGATGTGATGATGCCTAAACTGGACGGTTTTTCATTAGCAGAAAAAATTAACAAAATAAACCCTGAAATTCCTTTTATTTTCCTGACAGCCAAAAAATTAAAAGAAGACAAAATCATTGGACTAAAACTCGGTGCAGACGATTATATTGTAAAACCTTTTGAAGCTGAAGAACTAATTTTACGTTTACAAAACATCTTAAAAAGAAGCCTGCAAAAAAACCTTTCAACGGACAACGAAGAAATTCAGATCGGATTGTATTGTTTTGATACCAAACGGCTGACTTTGAAACTCAACCAGCAAAATCAGCAACTCACTGAAAAAGAAGCTGCTTTGATTCAGTACTTTTACTCGCATAAAAACCAATTGCTAAAAAGGGAACAAATCCTGAAAGCCATTTGGGGCAATGACGATTTTTTCTCCGGCAGAAGTATGGATGTTTACATCAGTAAAATCAGGAAATATTTTAAGGAAGATGCTAAAATCAGTATCGAAAGCATTCGAAATATTGGTATTGAATTTAAAATTTAAGAATCTAATGCTTTAATTTTTCTTTTTTTCAAATCCCAGATAATAGCTTATTCCCATCCCAACCGTATCTGTATTAATTCGTGAATTAGAATGGTTTACTTCCGTTAAGGCTTTTCCCATATTCACTCCGTTGTAATACAAATTAACCGAAAGTGAATCATAACTTTTATCCGAAAGTACAATATCGATTCCTAATCCTATTCCAAATGACTGATACCATTCGCTGACTGTTTCTTTTGTAGTAACAGAAGCCGATGGTTTAATTGGATTGATAACAGTGTAATACCGATCTGCGCTGATTTTTGAAACATTAAATCGGGGCAATATCTGAATAAACACATCTCCCGAATTTACTTCTTTACTATATAACGAAATTTTAGGTGTCAGGTTAAAATTAAGAGTATATACCTTACTGGTTCTGAGATCAAGCTTATTTCCCTGTTGGTCAACTTTACTGTAATCCTCCAGACTTCCGATAAAATAGCTAACTCCTACTTCCGGTTTCAGAAAGCGATGTACTTTTACCTCTAAACCAGTTCCAAATTCGGAAAAAGAATTATTTTGAAAGTCAGAATGCAAATAGGCTGAAATATTTGCAAATACTCTGGCATGCTGTGCATTTGATTTTATACAGAACAAAACCAACAAAAAGAAAAGTATTTTTTTTATCATAGCTTATTTTCCAATTACCCAACCCAAAGTAAGATTACCGATAGGAGTAAATTCAGTATCGAATTTATCTACATTAATCCCAGCTCCCAGATGTACTTCTAAATTAAATTTTCTTTTATACGTGCGCTGAAATCCCCAAAGTGGAGCTATAGTGAAAGACGGGCAATATTCTCCATATTTTTCATTGGTAGCGATAGATTTAAAATTATAGTAAGCAGATAAAGCAACAAAATTAGCGGAGTTATGAGCTGTTCTTTTTCCTTTAGCAGCTCTCTTTGCAAAATTATAGTAATGACGAAACTGCTCATTAATGGAAGGAAAAAAATACACCGTTGATTCGTCATAATAACTGTTATAACGATATCCCAAACCAAAATTAACTTCGGAATAAAGCGTGTTTTTATCTGAAAAACCGTGCTCGTAAACAAAGCCGGGATATAACATGTTAATCTTAAATTGATTTTTTACGACAGTAGCCGGAGCCTCTTCCTGTGCCAAAAGAGTATTCGTTAAAAGCAGCGATAAAAATAAAAACAGGTAGTTTTTTCTCATTTTTTTTTCAAGTTGATGGCGCAAATATAGTCTTAAAACAGTGCCACGATATAAAAAAACAGATTATTTTCTTACATATTCAACTGTAAATCTTATAATCCATACCCGTAATTGTATAACTATTTGATTATTAATTAAAATACATTTGCTGTTAACATTTAAAAACACAAATCATGAATCTAAAAAGATTATTTGGAGGATTACTTACAGTCCTGGGTATTATCGGACTAATTTACACAGCAGTTATTTTCGCAGGCACTTCTGGCGAAACCAGAGATATAAAATCCCTAATTATTTACGGAATACTTGGGATCGTCTTTTTCATGTCAGGAATCAGCTTGGTTCGCGGGACAAAAGACGAGTCTTAGATTATTGATTTATTTGGGTTTCCTAATTTATCTAAAACCAATTGATACGTTGGGGTTTCAACTTCATATTTCTGGCCTTCATTAACTACAAATTCGGTTAATGAAGCCAATTCTATATTTCTTCCGGCCAACAAATCGCGATGCATCGATGAAGTTGTTTCAGGTGGTGTTTTTTCGAGTTTTAAAATCGTTTGAAGAATAATGTCCTCAGGAAGATTTAATCCCTTTACCGCTGCAATCATTGTAATTTCATTCATTAGGGAGACATATATATTTCTGCCTGTCCGGCTTTCTAAAATTTCTCCAATATTAAAATTCAAATAACATGTTGCTGAAGCCAGTACGGATATAAAAACAAATTTCTCCCAAACCGTATCTTCAATATTATCTACCAGATGACTATCGATTGCTGCGTTTTTAAGGATGTTTTGCAAGGCTTTCATTTTGTAAACGGAAGCACTTTCAGAACCAAAAAATAATCTTTGCAACGATCCTACATTATGAATCACACCAGGCGATTCAATCATCGAAAAAATATAGACACAGCCTTGCAGCACTTCATTATCCGGAAAAAGTGTACTGATACGTTCCGTCGCATCAACTCCATTGTATAACGGAATGATTACGGTGTTTTTTTTGATGCATTTACTTAAAGCAAGAAGGCTTTCTTCAATATCATAGGTTTTAGTGGCACAAATTAGGTAATCGAGTTTGCCAATAACCACCGGATCATCTGAAACTACTTTGGGAAAAACAACTATTTCTGAATCCCTGGTAATAATCTTCAATCCCGATTCAGAAACTACTTTTAACGTTTCGCCACGAGCAATAAACACAATTTCTATGTCTTCAGATTCCTGATACGCTTTCGCTAAAAGTCCGCCAAAATAGCCGCCTACTCCACCTAAACCTAATATTCCAATTCTTGTTTTCATGTTAAATGTAAAATGTGAAATGTCTGAGTTAAATGCCAACTTTAAATATTACCCTCCATTTCAATGTAAATAAAAAAATCTGTTTAAATCCGCGTTTTTGCTTTAGCGAATCCATTTAATCCGCTTCCCATACTCGCAAGGGATACTACTCTTCTGTAACAGGTTCCAGATTCAGCTCCGTAAAGTCATGTTCACTTTTAGAAATCACAATTGTCGCTACTGTATTCCCGATTAGGTTGGTTATGGCTCTGGCTTCACTCATAAATTTATCTACGCCTAATAAAAAAGCTAATCCTTCAACCGGAATTTTATGGATTGCCGTTAACGTCGACGCCAGGACAATAAAACCGCTTCCGGTCACACCGGCAGCACCTTTTGAGGTAATCATCAAAATACCAATAACGCTCAGAATTTCGAAGAAACTCAAATGAACGTCATACAACTGCGCCAAAAAAATCACCGACATTGATAAGTAAATCGAAGTTCCGTCGAGATTAAAAGAATATCCGGTCGGAATCACCAATCCCACAACCGATTTACTGCAGCCCATTCGCTCCAGTTTCACCATTATACTGGGTAAAGCAGCTTCGGAAGAGGAAGTTCCGAGAACCAATAAAAGCTCTTCTTTTATATATTTTAAAATCGAAACAATACTTATTTTATAATATTTCAGGATACTTCCCAAAATTAAAAACACAAACAAAATCATCGTCAGATAAACGCAAAGCATCAGCTTACCAAGCGGAATCAAAGTCTGCAGGCCAAACTTACCAATGGTATATGCCATTCCGCCAAAAGCACCAAGCGGAGCGAGATACATTACATATTTCAAACCTGTAAAAACCACTTTCGAGAAACGTTCCAAAACCAAAATCGTCTGTTCTCTTTTCTGATAAAAATTCAATGCAATACCACAGACAATTGCCGCCAGTAAAATCTGAAGCGTAAAATTAGAAAGAAAGAATTGCAACCAGGAAAAGTTTTCCGCAGCATGATTGGTATACTGACTGGCGTCTTGCAGGGCCAATCCTGTCTTATCGATTTTACCGGGTTTAAAAACATAAGCAATCGTAACACCAATGGCTAAGGCCACTGTAGAAACAATTTCAAAATAACCCAGGGCTTTTACACCTATACGGCCTACTTTTTTGAGGTTTCCCATTCCGGAAATTCCCAGAACAATCGTAAGAAAGATAATAGGACCAATAAAAAGCTTGATAATGTCGACAAAGGTCTTACCGACGATTTCCATTTTCATACCGTTTTCAGGAGAAAAATGACCAAGCAGAACACCTGCAATAATGGCAATCAGAACCCAAAAAGTAAGATTGGTTATAATTATTGAAAAAGTGCTTTTTTTAGGTTTATTCGGGAGTTTGGGGGTAGTACTATTCATGAAAATTAATTAGATGGATTCACAAATATATAAAAAATGCAGACCTATAAGCCGGATTCTGTCCCTGATAAATCAGAGCCTTATCATTTATCTAGGCTTACAATTACTCATAAGCTCGAGCTACCTACCCTTCAACAACGAACGAGAAGCCCTTAAATGCTGATATACTTGGTATTTCACCGCATAGAGTTTACCTGGTTTCACTACAGCATTACCTGTACATACTTTCTGTTGCACTTGTCCTTGCCTTATTGCTAAGACCGACGGGTGTTACCCGCTATGCTTCTCTGTGGTGTCCGGACTTTCCTCCCTCCGCCGAAGCGGACGACGATAAGGCGGTCTGCGCGGCAAAAGTAACGATTTATATACTAAGAATAATGATTTTAAATTTTAGATTTTCGCTCCGTTTTCCTAACAATTTAATTTTAAAATAGTTATCTTTAAAATCCATAATTTTAAAATACGATTATTATGACTAGAATGTATCATTACGCAACCGTTTCAAAAGCTTTAGATCAATTGAATGAAAAAGGATTTACCTGCGATTTTAATTTAAACTCTGACGCAATTAAAAAGAATCCTGAAAAATTTGAAATTGTACATGTGTATCGATACGAAGGGGAATCAGACCCGGGCGATGAGGCAGTGGTATACGGAATAAAATCAATTTCAGGCAAAAAAGGAGTTTACGTCTCGGGATTTTCGGCCGATTCAGATTCTGAAACTGCACAGATATTATTGGATTTGAGTATAAAGGGAAGGTGAATTTTAAATTCCAAATTTTTAAAATTCCAAAAATCAATTCAGGATTGTCATTTCGGGGAATGAGGAATTTTCGTTGGTTACTTACGTCGCGAGATTCTTCGTTTCTCAGAATGATACAAATTAAACGCAAAACCGTTGTGAACCTTGCGAATATCTTAGCGACCTTTGCGGTAAAAAACTAAAAAAGTCCATCAAAAGACGGACTTTACAAATTAAAAATTATACTGTTGGTATTTTCAGTTTCCAACCCACCTGAATCAGGTCCGGATTTTTGATGATGTCTTTATTGGCTTCGTATATATCCTGCCAGGAAACTCCGTATGCTTTTCCAATTTTAGAAAGTGAGTCTCCATTTTCAACTGTATATTCTTTTGAAACTTTTTCAATTACTTCTATATTCATTACGACATCAGCCGATCTGTAATCCGGATCTATTTTGTTGTAAGCATCCCAAAGTTTGTCTTTGTCTGATGCAGCATTGGCTGTACCATCAATATACAGTACATTATCTTGTTCTCTGACCTGCAAATTTGTTATTCCTAAATCAGAAGCCAGATTGGTTACTTCTCTGTATTTATCTTGTAAACTCATCACTTTTTATTTTATCGTTAATTTGTTTTCCACTTTTTTGGGTTTCAATTCCTGCACACTTTGCATTAAAGGATGCAATTCATTTCTTTTGATTTCTCCGGAAAGTGTTACTACACCATCTGCAACGGTAGCACTTACCCCGTTATAAGCTTTTACGACCTCATTTACAGATTTATCCAAAGTAGTGTCAGAATTGATAACAATAGCCGCTGGATCAGGTGCTGCATCCGGCTCCGGAATATCGCAGTTGTTCACTACCGATTTTACTCCTTTAATTCCTTTTACGGTACTTTCTACATTTTGTTTGAAAGGATCATCTTTGCAAATTCCTGAAATTGTAGCAACACCATCTTGTACAGCAACTCGAACTCCGGGCATATCTCGTAATTTTGCATCTATGTCTTTTTGAATGTCTGCATCCTTAGGACCACACGCCACTAAAGAAAATGCCAGACAGATTCCCAATAAAATTGATTTCATTTTCATAATGATATTTCTTTAAATTAAATATCTAAAATTAAATGAATTGAGATCTAAAATTTTACAAGATGATCTTATCGTTTTTATATTTTTCCCAGTATGGAAAAAATTAATATTTATAAATGAAGAAAATAACACCTGCTAAAAAGAATGCAAATATTCCCAATAGGATAAGTGTCGTGACAAGGAATTTTTTAAGCATTTGTACTTATTTTTAAATTATTGCTGTTTAAGAAATCACATTCCCAAAAGTAACAATCAAAGGTTTGTGATCACTATGGATCTTCCAGTCTTCGTAAGTGCCGACTTCAACGCTTTCTAAAACTTCAATAAAATCATTTGAAGCAAAACAATAATCGAGATGATACGGTTTATTTTCATGGCGATACAAAAACAAAGTTGGGTGGATTTCTTTTCCCTGCTCCTGATTGAAAAATTTATGATAGACACTATATATCTTTTTCTCCCCCAATTTACGCACTACTGTAGAATGATTTCCTTCTCTTCTGGGTTTATCCCAAATGGTATTACTGTTAAAATCCCCGATTAAAATGGTCTTCGTTTCAGAAAGCAATTTCTCGTAATAATGGATCGCTTTCCAGACCTGAGTTACATACTGTCCGTCTTTATCCTGAGGATTATTGGCCCATACCGCGAAGAGAGTAAAATCTGTTTTTCCTTGGGTAACGGCAATGGGCAGCACATTTTTAAAATCAGGATTATGACAATCCATAAGTTCAAACCTGTAATCGCTATACGAAAAGACACCAAGTCCTTTGTGCTGATTGGTACCATACCAAAGCACCGCTGCTGGCAACGGAACATCTGGAGGAAATTGGAGTTTTTCGATATTTTCACACTCCGGAATGATCAGAATATCCGGCTGATGGGCCAAAATAAACCGGGCTTTTTTTCTGAAAGCCATATTACAATTCCAGGTTATGATTTTCATTTTAATCTGATGCTATTTTCTGATTCAATTCAAACAAAATATAAGGGCCATTTTCGTTATCGCCACGCCCTTTCTCTGTAAATCCAATCTTTTTATAAAATGCTACAGCAGCGGTATTTCTCTCCAGGCATTTCAACAGTACCGGAAATTTAGTCTGCTCCATAACAGCTTTTAAAAGCATTTTTCCAATTCCGCGTTTGTGATATGCTTCCTCAATATACAAATGGTGAATAAAATTATCCCGCATCCAGACCGAGATAAAGCCGATTACTTTTTCATCATAGAGTGCCGTCAGGATATATTCTCCTTTTGTCTGAACATCGAAATCGAACAAATCAAATGTTGCCACATCAGCCCAGATAAAAGTACTTTGACGCACTTTTAGAAATAGTTGACGCAACGCATTCAAATCGCTTTCTCTGAATTCGATAATTTTTAGTTTATCATTCATACACCACTATTAATTAGGAAAACAACTGGTTTTTACGATAGCTTTTATACAGATTTATTTACACAGAAATGCTAAATCTATTCGTGTTGCGATACATCATTATATTGCCAAAGTACATTGATTATTTTCCATTCTCCATTCGTTTTTACAATGTGCATATAATCGATCCAGGTATCGGCCAGTAATTTTACAGAGGCTGTTCTTGCCGAAACATCTAATAGCTTCACTTCTTTTCTTGGATTCTTCGGGAACTTATCTCCTTTTACGTTATAAGTCTCCGCCAGAATAACCATGTTTTCTGCGAAATATTCAGATACATAATCTTTTTGAGTCTCCTTATTTCTAAAAACGGATCTTTTGACCAATCTCGGATGCAAGGCACTTTCCATCAATTTAGGATTAGGATTGTGCTGTGCTTCAATATAAGCAAGGGCAACACGTTTGATATCAAGTGTATCCTGAGCCGTTTGAGCCTGCATCTGAAAAGCACAAAATACAATTGTAATTACTAACAGATATTTTTTCATAAAAAGTTGAGTTTAAAAAATGCACCGATCATCAATTTTAAAGGATTAACGTAATTTTTCAGGTGTTGTTACTTGCTAAAATAATACATTTTTTATAACAAAATAATGAATCGTTATTATAAATTTAAAAAACAAAAAGCACCTCTTAAAAAATCAAATTCAACTAAAACAGCACCTTAGTTTCTCCCATTCAAACTATTCAAAATACACTCCAATATTTATCAATTTCAGATTTGTGATTTGGCAATTTTCAGCCTATATTTGCTATCGAATTAAAAGATTATGGAACAATTTGTAGTATCGGCTCGTAAGTATCGCCCACAGACCTTTAAGGATGTTGTAGGCCAGAAAGCTATTACCAACACTTTGTTGAATGCCATTGACAGCAATCACCTGGCTTCTGCCCTTTTGTTCACAGGACCGCGTGGAGTTGGAAAAACCACCTGCGCCCGTATTCTGGCGCGAAAAATAAATCAGCCCGGATATGATGATCCTAATGAGGATTTTGCTTTTAATGTTTTTGAGTTAGATGCTGCTTCCAATAACTCGGTTGATGACATTCGAAGCCTGATCGATCAGGTTCGAATCCCGCCACAAACCGGGCAATATAAAGTCTATATTATTGACGAGGTTCATATGTTGTCTTCGGCAGCTTTTAATGCTTTTCTGAAAACATTGGAAGAACCGCCAAAACATGCTATTTTTATCTTAGCCACCACAGAGAAGCACAAGATTATTCCAACGATCTTATCCCGTTGCCAGATTTTTGATTTTAAAAGAATTACGGTAAAAGATGCTAAAGAGCATTTGGCAGAGGTTGCTAAAAGTCAGGGAATTAATTTTGAAGACGATGCCTTGCACATTATTGCTCAAAAAGCAGATGGTGCCATGCGTGATGCGTTATCTATTTTTGACCGTGTCGTTTCTTTTTGCGGAACCAACTTAACACGTCAGGCTGTAACAGAGAATCTAAACGTTTTAGATTACGAAACTTACATTAACATTACCGATTTACTTTTAGAAAATAAAATCCCGGATCTATTACTGGCTTACAATGAGATTCTTGCAAAAGGTTTTGACGGACATCATTTTATTGCCGGACTGGCTTCACATTTCAGAGATTTACTGGTAAGCAAAACTCCTGCTACCATCGCTTTGCTTGAAGTGGGTGAGCAGGCACAGCAAATGTATGGTGTACAAGCGCAGAAATGCTCTCAGGATTTTTTATTGAAAGGAATTGAAATTGCAAATGACTGTGATTTAAAATACAAATTGAGTCAGAACCAGCGTCTTTTAGTCGAATTATGTCTGATGCAATTGGCCTCTATCAACTTTGATGGAGAAAAAAAAAAGCTGAGCAATTCATAATTTCACCTGTTTACTTTAAAAATGGGGGATATTCTATTGTAGAAATTCCAAATAATAAAGTCCAAATTCCAAACGAAAAGGAAAATAGTAATGTCAGTCAAAATGACAATGACAATTCCACTATTGAGAATAAAGCAGCTAAAGTTACCGAGGTACCAACTGCTGAAATTCCTAACTCAAAACCCATAACTCAAAATTCAGAAATAAGCAGCGAACCCAAAATTTCTGCTTTTTCCCTATCGAGTATTCGCAAGAAAAAAGAATTGGAAGCGAATAGCAGATCTTACGTAAAACCGACCTCCGTTTTACCAACTGAAGAATTTACGGAGACAGAAATGTTAGTGGAGTGGAATAAATACGCACAACGTTTGGGTGATAAAGGCTTAAAAATCATGGAATCGTTATTATTGATTAACGACCCGACTTTAGACGGAACGGTGATTAAGCTTGAATTACCTAATGAAGGTTCTAAACTGGATTTTGAAAGTCAGATTAACGGGCTTTTAGGACATTTAAAAGGACATTTACACAATCATGACATTACAATTCAGGTTAACGTAAATGAAACTATTGAAACCAAACGCAGCTTTAACGATCAGGACCGATACAATCGTCTGATGGAAATAAATCCAAACATTGAACTTTTACGTTCTACATTTGGATTGGATTTACATACTTAAGATTTTTTAGCCCGCCGCAATTAACCGCAAGGGCGGCAAAGATTTTCGCAAAGTTCGCAAAGGTTTTTTGGCCGCGAATTACACAAAGTAACGCGAATTATTTTATACACTTTGCATCAAAAATTCGTGCAGATTCGTGTAATTCGTGGCAAAAAAAACTTATCACCTTATTTATTCTGAAGTCCTAAATTATAGACTTTGTGCAGCCATTTTTCTCTTTGAAAATCGCCGGAACCTTTTATGATTCCGATATAGGTCACTTTTACCGGTTTTACGCCACAGAATTCCAAAACAGATTTCTTGAGCTGATTGACACTTGGTCTGGCAAAAAACAAGCGGTAATACCAGCCCGGCTGATCCAAAGTGGTGATAATATGGGCCGTTTTTCCTTTTAGTAATTTGTCCCACCAAACTGAATTTTCGCGGTATTGGAATGCCATTCCCGGTAAAAACAATCGGTCTATAAAACCTTTTGTAATCGCTGGTAAACCACCCCACCAGACAGGGTGAATCCACACTAGATGATCTGCTCTTTTAATTTTCTCCCAGGAATCCAGTAAGTCCGGTTCCAATTCGGTGCGTTTTTGATAGCCAAATTGCAGATTCGGGTTAAATTGTAATTCAGCAATCGTAATGGTTTCTAGCTGCGCTCCGGAAGCGACTGCGCCATTTAAATAAGATTCGGCAATTCCAAAATTGAAACTTGCAGCATTTGGGTGTCCATTTATAATCAGTATTTTTTTCATCTTTAATTAGCGTACTTTAATATTAATACTATGGTGACCTGCTAATGCTTCATATAGTTCCTGAGAAGAATGTATTTGATGACTAAAATAGATTCCGTCTGACAAGACCTCCTTTAGCATCTTCTCTATATGCAAAACCGTTGAAAATGCAGTCAGCTCAGCCTGCCCATTAACACTTTGCAAGCTCAACTTCTTTATTTTGGCCTTAGTTTTTACAATCACTTCAAAAACAGTTTGATCTCCTTTTCCGCTAGAGCCGAAGAGAAACTGTCTTTCTCTTAAAGACATGATGTTGAAAACTTTAAATCTTTGAAAATATCCCATTAAACGGGTAACAAACTTAGAATTGTAAGTCATTTTTACCAAAACGGTTGGTATCTTTTCTATCTGGTTTAAAATAAATAAATCCGGAATATCTAGATTATAAACCTTACGTTTTCCTATTCCGAATGAGAAATTAAATCTTTCCGAATTTAAAAAATGCCTGACTTTTTCCGGCTTATTATTTACATAGACAATAAATGGTTTACATATATTTTCGGCTAAAAAATTAGCAGAGCTTTTCCCAGCCTGATCTTTAACAGAATAATAAATATAAAGATTGGTTTCCTGAATTTGATTTTTATCCGGCTCAATTAAGTCAACCAAACTGCCTACGATACCGCCCATCCAGCCGGAACTAAAAACAATCCTACTCTCTACTTTTTGCTTATTTGTCTGTGCTAAATTATACGCTAAAGTTAAATCCGGAGTTGGCTTTGTAACATCAATATAATCCAGTTTATTTTTTATCGCAAACTGTAAGATATTATCATTACTGTCCTTAGTACACATGACAATCAAATCGATTTTATGGTGTATAATACAATCGAAAGTTTTAGGATTAGTAACATCAATAACTAAATTACTGCTTGCTTTTCCCGGATGACGACTTCCAATAAACAAATTATAGTCAGGATTTCTGCCTTGAATCAAACGTAAGATGACTTTCCCCACTAATCCTGTTCCTCCAATTACTAAAATATTTTTTCTCATTATTATATATTGTTTTTAGCAAAAATAATAATGGAACATCTCCCGATTACCGGACAAATGTCCTATAAAACTGCTTTCCGGATACGGCTTAAATGTCTCGGCGTAACACCAAGATAAGAAGCTAAATATTGAAGCGGAATCAACTGAATGTATTTTTGGTGATTTTTATAAAGCTCTTCATAACGCTGTGTTCCAGATAATTTCTGAAAAGAAATCATTCGTTTTTGAAGTATTACGTATTCCATTTCAGTCAGTTTACGGCCTATTTCCTGCCAATGAATCCCTGACTTATAAAGCTTCTCCAAACTTTCACAGCTGATGACCTGCAATTCTGTATCAACAAGTGCCTGAATGTTTTCTTCAGCAATATTTTGGGTTATAAAACTTGAAAAGGAAGCCATAAATTCATTTTCAAAAGCAAAACAATTGGTAATTTCATCTCCCTGATGATTGAAAAAATAAGATCTCAAAATGCCTTTTTTGATAAAAAAGATTTCATTGCAAACCTGATTTTCTTTCAATAAAAGTTCTCCTTTTTTGAGTTTTCGAAAAGTAATTAAAGTGTCTAATTGCTCTAATTCCTGCTGTGGAATTATTTGGAGGGATTGAAAAACAGATTTCATTGCAGAATAAAAATATTAGTTTTTTGAAGTAAAAACCCTTTCGATTCTTTTATCGGGAATAAGCCACAACAGAGCCACTGTAAAATAAGCGGCTCCTGAAATCCATTCGTTGTAAAACGAAAAAGCGATTCCAACAATGTATAAAATAGACGAAACATTGCCTTTCACATCTTTGCCTATTGCTTTTGCTATTACTGAATTTTTCCCTTCGCTGATAATTATAATTCGTTGCAAAATAAAATAGGCTACAGAAGACAGCAGCAACACCACCCCATATAAAGTCATAGAGGCTTTTGCGAAGTTATGTTCTCCCATCCAGCCTGTTGCAACCGGAATTAAGGAAAGCCAGAAAAGTAAATGCAAATTGGCCCAAAGGATTTTTCCGTTGATTTTGCTCAGACTGTGAATTAGGTAATGGTGGTTGTTCCAGTAAATTCCAACATAAATAAAACTCAGGACATAGCTTAAAAACTTTGGAATAAGCGGTTTTAAATCGGCAAATTCGTGTCCTTCCGGCACTTTTATTTCTAAGACCATAATAGTTATGATAATCGCTAACACACCATCACTAAAGGCTTCGAGTCTTGTTTTATTCATTTCAAAAATTAAGTTTAGCTAAAAATGGTAATTTTATTTTTGCCACAGATTAAAAAGATTTTCACAGATTTCTCTATTCTAAATCTCCTATTATTTTATTTAATCTTTGGAGATCTTTGCAATCTGTGGTATTATCTTCAGGTTTGCCATTGCTTTTACGGTGAAAAAAGTTTGCCACGAATTACACCAATTTCCACTAATTCTTATGTATAATGTAAAAATACTAATTCGCGAAAATTCGTGTAATTCGTGGCAAAAAAATAGTATCCTAAATATTTAAAAACTAAATTTTACCGTAATACATTGCTTTTACAATTAAATAAGTTTGCCGTGAATTACACCAATTTCCACTAATTTTTATGCGTAATGTAAAAATACTAATTCGCGAAAATTCGTATAATTCGTGGCAAAAAAAATAGTATCCTAAATGTTTAAATACTAAATTTTACCGTAATACATTGCTTTTACAATTCCGTCGGAAAGTCCGATTTTTGGAACGTAAATCTGGCGTGCGCCACTCCATTTCATTGCATTCAGGTAAATACGGGTCGCGTGGATGATTACGTCGGCACGATCTGAATTCAAACCTAATTCTGTAATTCTTTGCTCGTAAGTCAATGAATTTAAATAGGCATATTGTGAATTGATATAAATATAGGAAAGCGGTTTTTCCTGTTGTTTTCCGGACATTTTAAACAACTTATTGATGTTTCCTCCGGAACCAATCAGTGTTACTTCTTCGTATCCCTGTGTATTGGTTTTGATCCATTTTTCGATTTCATCCCAGACTACATCGTGTACCATGTTATTTAATAAACGAACTGTTCCGGCTTTGAAAGATCTTGAATTGATCAATTTTCCGTCAGAAAAGAGCGTAAACTCGGTACTTCCGCCACCAACGTCTACAAAAAGATACGTTTCGTCTGTTTTCAGTAAATGATGTAAATCCGTTGAGGCAATAATAGCGGCTTCTTTTTTACCATCAATGATTTCGATTTTTATATCGGCCTTTTTTTTGATTAGAGCCACAACTTCTTTCGCATTATAGGCCTCACGCATTGCTGAAGTGGCAAATGCCATGTAGCGTTCTACTTTATGTACTTTCATCAAAAGGTTAAATGCTTTCATGGCATCCACCATTCGATCTATATTTTCTTCTGAAATTTCTCCAACTGTAAAGGCATCTTGTCCCAAACGAATCGGCACACGAACAAGTGAACTTTTATTAAATTGCGGTTCTTTGCCATCTTGTTCTACAACATTCGATATCAGAAGCCTCATGGCATTTGATCCGATATCTATTGCTGCAAGCTTTTTTATATTAATCATTACTCCCTTATGATTTGAATTTGGTTTGTTATTGCTTTATTTTTTGCAGCATCTTTTTCGATTGCCGCAATTTTATTCTGGTAATACTTATAGGTTTCAAGCTGGGCTCTAAAAGGGGCATGATGATTTCGTGGCTTGTATTTATTGTCTAATTTATAGGAATGGTATCTCACTTTAACATTCCCTTTCCATGCAATATCAAAATTATCGATTAATTCTTTTTTGATTTCAAGATCATAAATCGGGCAGGTAACTTCTACTCTTCCGTCGAGGTTTCTGGTCATAAAATCAGCTGAAGAAATATATACTTCTGTTAATCCGGCATTTCCGAAAATATAAACCCTTGAATGTTCCAGATAATTATCTACAATACTTATTGCTTCAATATTCTCACTCATTCCCGGTATACCTGGAATTAAAGAACATATTCCTCTTACCTGAAGCTGGACTTTTACTCCTGCATTACTGGCTTCATATAATTTATCGATCATTTTAAAATCTGATAAACTATTCATTTTTAATTTGATATGTGTTTTTCTGCCCGCCAGAGCATGCAAAATTTCACGGTCTATCAATTTTATGAATTTTGTTCTCGTATAATGAGGAGATACAATTAAATGTTTGTACCTGTGCACTCTGTAATTGATATCAAAAAATTCAAATATTTTAGAAATGTCTTTTAAAATCTGCTGATGACAGGTAAACAGGGTTACATCGGTATAAATTTTAGCGGTTGATTCGTTGAAATTTCCGGTAGAAATAAACCCGTAACGACGCGTTTTATCATCTTCAACTCTTTCAATCACACAAATTTTGCTATGTACTTTAAGGCCTTTTATTCCAAAAATAAGTTCAATTCCTTCTGTTTGCATTTGCTCTGCATAGGAAATATTTGTTGCTTCATCGAAACGCGCCTGAAGCTCAATCTGAACTACTACTTTTTTACCATTTTTGGCTGCATTGATCAGAGAACTAATAATTTGTGAGTTCTTCGCCAGACGATATAAAGTGATTTTGATACTCGTCACTTTCGGATCTAAAGCTGCTTCACGTAAAAACTTCGTTAAATAGGAAAATGACTGATAGGGTGCATGTAATAAATAATCTTTTTTATTGATTTTCTCCAAAATACTTCCTCCCATGCTCAGGCCTGGAATTGGTAGCGGGTCATTGGTTTTATAAAGTAAATCATATCTTCCTAAATTCGGAAAACTCATGTAATCTCGGCGATTGTGATATCTTCCACCGGGAATAATGCTGTCTGTCGCTACAATTTTCATTTTATCCAAAAAGAAACGCAGCGTATCTTCTTCGATTAAACTATCATAAATAAAACGAACCGGCTCTCCTATTCTTCTGTCTTTTACCGATGTCGCAATTTTCTCCAGCATACTTTTACTCAAATCGCTGTCGATATCCAACTGGGCATCACGCGTAATTTTGATCATATGGGCGGAGACGCTTTTATAATCGAAAATATTAAAGATGTTCTCAAGGTTATGGCGAATCACATCATCAATCAAGATAACATATTGTTTATCATCATCGGATGGCAGTACCACAAACCTGTTTATTGTTTTCGGAATTTCTATTACAGCATATCGAACTTCATCATTTGTATTCATTTCCAAACGAATCGCCAGATATCCCAGAGTATCTTTCAACACCGGAAATTCTGCCAGATCATTCAAAATAATAGTCACTAATTCCGGACTTAATTTTTGAATAAAAAAGTCCTTTAAAAAACGTTCCTGTAGTTCTGTGATCTGATTTTCATTGATGATAAAGATATTTTCAGCTTCTAATTCGGCTTCAATATTACCTAAAATGCGCAAGCTTTCCGATTGTTGCTGAATTACAATTTCGGTAATATCCTTAATCAGCTGATGGGCAGAAACTCCACCCAGGTATTTTTCACCAGAAATGCCGGACAGGCTTAATCTCCTGATTGCGGCATAACGAACTCTGAAAAATTCATCTAAATTATTCGAAAAAATTCCAACAAAACGCAACCTGTCTAAAAGTGGAACGGTGTTATCTGCGGCTTCCTGAAGCACTCTTGCATTAAACGCTAACCAACTTTTTTCTCTATCGATATATTTCTGTTCGTACACTTTATTTATTTTAAATCTTTGGGGAAAATTGTTTTTTGTGTTTTGCCTTTATGGATGTTGTCCCAGCTTTCTGAATCAAATTTTAGAGACACAAATCCGGAGGTAGGTACATTTTCTATAAAAACATCCCCAAATTTATTAACAAAATTTGTAATAGCCTCGTTATGTCCGAAAAGAATAACGCTTTCGAAACTATTATCACATGATTTAATAACTTTTTCGAGTTGTTTATCGTCAAAAGTATAAAGATCGTCTTTGTATATGATACTTTCAATTGGATACGAGATATTTTGCGCAAAAATAAGAGCAGTTTCTGAGGCACGGGCGGCAGTACTACTCCAAATAATATATGTTTTTGGCAGAAATTTTGAAATATTTGTGGATACTTCATGGGCATCCAGAATTCCTCTCTTCATCAAAGGTCGGTCAAAATCTTTTAAAGGAGCTTCCCAACTGGATTTCGCATGTCGTATTAAAATTAAATTTTTCATAAGCAAAAAGGATTTAGAAACATCGTTGAAAGAAGTTCTTTTTTATTGAAGTTCTAATTTACAAAAGAAATTGTAATAGTTCCCTTTTTTTTAATTCTGTTAACATTTAAAGATTTTTTTAACAGAAGTAAACCAGTAGTACTTTTTTGGCTTCAGATGATGATTCTGAAACCGGAGCAACTTTATCGGAATCAGAAATCGCTTTGTGACTGGTTTTGAAAATGCAGCCGGATTCCGGGCGGTATTTTAAAATAAAAAAAAACGTTGTAACTCCCAGAATTACAACGATCAATTAAATAAAAAAAATGTTTTTATTATATTCTTGCAAATATATTGGTATAATATTTCTTTCCTGTTGCAGGATCTATAGTAACTGAAATTCCAAAATGCGTATACTTTCCTTCGATATTTTTTTTGTGTCCGGGAGATCCAAGCCAGGCTTTAAGAACGGCTTCTGAAGTTTTATAATTATAAGCTACGTTTTCTGCCACATTTTTAGCAGCAAGAACTTTTACAATATTTTCAGATCGGGATGCAAAATCTTTGTGGTCGACTACATTGTTTGCTATCATATACTTATTATGTTCTTCACATCTGTTCGAAATATGATTTACTTTTTCTAACGCATTCAAACCAATACTAACACGATATTCATTTATAAGTTGCATCAATTCCAACTCAGCATCATTGTAGCTATAATTTTCCTCCAGTGTTTCAATTATAACCCTGTTATGAGTCTTTTTTCCTGTTTTTGCAAAACATGAGTTCATTGTGATAAGCATCACAACGAACATCATGGTGCGCAAAATCTTTTTCATAGTCACTTTCATCTTTAGGCGTTTAAAGTAAATGTTGGGGCAAATCCTTTAAATATTATCTTTATAATACATTATCATCATTTTCCGGGTCAAACATATTTAATCTCTCGCTAAGCTGCAAAAATAATCGATGAAATGCATTACAAATCTTTTATGTTAAATAAATTTCTTACAGCTAAGAAGATAATCTTTCTATTTTCCATGAAAAATCAGATTGACTGCTGTATCTGATTCTGTCGTGCAATCTGTTGGGTCTTCCCTGCCAAAATTCAACTTCTAAGGGTGTTACCAAAAATCCGCCCCAATTTTCAGGTCTTGGAATAGGTTTTCCTTCAAATTCTTCTTCCAGTTTTTTCAGGTTTTCTTCCAAAAATGTTCGTGACGGAATTACTTCACTCTGATTGGAGACAATAGCGCCTAACTTGCTTCCGTCGGGACGGGAATCAAAATAGCCGTCAGAGATATTTTCAGACGTTTTCTGTGCAATTCCTTTTATAATGACCTGACGTTCCAGCTCCTGCCAAAAAAAAGACAAACAAACATGCGGATTGGCAGTTATAGCTTTTCCTTTCTCCGAATTATAATTGGTATAAAAAATAAACCCTTCTTCAGAAAATTTCTTCAACAGAACGACTCTGGATTTTGGAAAACCATCCAAACCAATTGTAGCTACCGTCATAGCATTCACTTCTCCGCCTGCTCCGAAATCTTCCACCTCATGAAACCATCGGTTAAAAAGATTAATGGGATCTTCAGGAATACTACTTTCTAGCAATTCGCTTTTTTCGTAAGATTTTCTATAGTTACTTAAATCATTCATTTTTTAGATTGTTAGATTGTTGGATTTCTTAGATTGTTAGATTATGAGATTTAAAGGGACTTTTTAACTTAGTAACTCAGAATCTTATTAACTTAATCCCTTCAAAAATCAAAACTTCTCCCGTCATCTCCTAAAAGTACATTCGGGAAAATTTCTTCTGCCTCTTGTTTAAAACGTTCAATACCATCATATCTTGTTGAATAATGGCCTAATACCAATTGTTTTGCATTGGCTTTCAGGGCAATTCTTGCTGCTTCTTTTGCTGTGGAATGTAATGTTTTCAAAGCCAAAGGAGCTTCTGATTCTAAAAAGGTCGATTCATGGTATAAAACATCTACGTCTTTTATAAGCGGAATGATATCTTCATTGTAAACAGTATCGGAGCAAAAAGCATAACTCAGTGCCGGAATTGGATCGAAAGATAATTTTTCATTTTTGATTACAGTCCCGTCGTCAAGTGTTACATTTCCTCCCCCTTTTATTTTCTGATAATAGGCGGTGTGAATATTGTATTGCTGAACAGCGTCAACATTTAGTTTCCGGTCTCCCGGTTTTTCCTGAAACAGAAATCCATTCGTATAAACGCGGTGTTTCAACGGAATTGTTTTTACAATAACTCTGTTATCTTCAAAAATAACCTCGCTTTCCTTTGATTCCAATTCATGAAAAAACAACTCATAAGTCGTCCATGAATTCGAAAGTCTTAATTGCAAAGTGATGATTTCCTTTGTACCTTTTGGCCCGTAGATATGTAGATCGTTCGTGCGTCCTAATAGTGCAAAAGTGGAAATAGTACCAATCAGTCCGAAGAAGTGATCACCATGCAAATGCGAAATAAAAATGTGATTAATCTTTGAAAACTTGATTTTATTCTTCCGCAATTGTACCTGAGTTCCCTCGCCGCAATCGATCAGAAACATTCTGTTCTTAATTTCTAAAACCTGAGAAGTAGGATTGGTAATCGTTCTTGGAGTCGCTGCATAACAGCCGAGTATGGTAAGCTTCATTTCAGATTGTTGATTTCAGATTGTTGATTTTAGATTTTAGATTGCTGACTGAGTAAAATTAAAAGATTCGTCCTGATTTAAAAAAATCTGAAATCTGAAATCTGAACTTTGAAATTAAAATCCGAGGTCTCTTTCAATTTCTTCCATTTCGATAATATCGTGTGCTTCCAAAAGAGAAGGAACAACTGTTAATTTATCTGAAACAGCATTAAAGTCAAGGTTATCAACTACAATTACAAAAGATTTTTTGTTTTTTTTCTGCTGTTTGGAAAGTGGCAAAAACAGCTTTACCTCTTTTTCAGATAATGCAGCATGTGATAATAAATCTAGTATAATATTTTGTTTTTCAAAGGTTTTAAATTGCTGCGTTACTTTTTCCAGGAAAGAATTAAAATCTCCCTGAGTATCTTTAATGGTAACGGTATGTCCTTTTTGATCTACTTTCATTTTATAATTTATAGCGCTTTAATATGAGACTAAGGTACGAAGTTTTTTTTAGTGTTTGTTTTCAGGTTTCAGGTTTCAAGTTTCAGGTTTGTCAGGATGAGCGAAGTCAAAGCCCCTCCCTCCTTTGCGCATAAAAAATCCTTTGACTTCGCTCAGGATGACAAATGAAAACTGAGACTGAGACTGAGACTGAAAACTGCGACTAAAAACCTACTGAATTTTAGACGCTAAAAGATAAATCACCGCCATTCTGATTGCTACACCATTCTCTACCTGATTTAAAATCACGGATTGACCGGAATCGGCAACTTCACTTGTAATCTCTACTCCTCTGTTGATTGGTCCCGGGTGCATGATTATAATTTCTTTACCAAGTGAATCCAATAATGGTTTGTCTACTCCGTATTGCTGTGCGTATTCCCGTGTTGAAGGGAAAAAGTTAACATCCATACGTTCGTTCTGAACACGCAGCATATTGGCCACATCACACCATTCCAGTGCTTTACGCAAATTAGGTTCAACCGTAACTCCAAGCGATTCAATATATCTTGGAATCAATGTTTTGGGCCCGCAGACTTTTACCTCAGCGCCTTGCATTTGCAAAGCATAAATGTTAGATAATGCAACTCTTGAGTGTAAAACATCGCCAACAATAACTACTTTCTTTCCGGCAACGTCACCTAATTTTTCTCTGATGGAGTAACTGTCCAATAAGGCCTGAGTTGGGTGTTCGTGTGCTCCGTCTCCTGCATTTACGATACTGGCTTTGACATTTTTAGATAAAAAATAAGCCGCTCCGGGATTGGAGTGGCGCATTACTACCATATCCACTTTCATAGAAAGGATATTATTTACGGTATCGATTAGAGTTTCTCCTTTTTTAACAGAAGACTGGGCTGCCGAAAAACTAATTACATCGGCCGATAATCTTTTTTGGGCCAACTCGAAAGAAAGTTTTGTTCTGGTACTGTTTTCGAAAAAAATGTTGGCAATTGTAATATCTCGTAATGAAGGAACTTTTTTAATTGGTCGGTTAATGACTTCTTTAAAATGATCGGCAGTTTCAAAAATCAGGTTAATATCATTCTCGTTGATGTATTTAATTCCTAATAAATGATTTACGCTTAATTCTTTCATTTTTTATTGTTTAATTGTTTTGTTTGTTTAATCGTTTTTGTTGAACTGTTTAATCGTTTGCTGTTCGATTAAACAAGTAACCGATTAACCAATTAAACTTTTTAATTTGTAATCAGGTAAACGGCATCTTCGCCTTCATTTTCCTTCCAGCTTACTTTTACCTTTTCATCATTAATAGCATCTACCTGACGTCCGCGATAATCGGGCTGAATAGGCAAATTGCGGCTAAAACGCCTGTCGATTAACACTAACAATTCAATTTCCGAAGGTCTTCCGAAAGACTGAATCGCGGTTAAGGCAGAACGAATGCTGCGTCCGGTAAACAAAACGTCATCGATAAAAATGACTTTTTTGTTTTCGACTATAAAATTTATTTGTGTTTTGTTGGCTTCAAGCGGTTTATCAGTTCGGCGAAAGTCATCCCTAAAGAAAGTGATGTCCAGATAACCCAAAGAAATTTCAGGTGTATGGTATTCGTTTTCTAGTATTTGCTTCAGACGTTCTGCTAAGAAAACACCTCTTGGCTGAATTCCAACTAAAATTGTATCCGAAAAATCCAAGTGTTTTTCAATCAACTGACAAGCCAAACGATGGAGTATAATAGTAACTTCTTTTGAATTAAGTAATACTTTTTGGCTCATAATGCGGTGACATATTTAGTTGGGCAAATATACGAAATCAGATTTTATTTGTTGCCCTATTATAAATACAAATATTTTTTTTGCTTTTGATGGGGAATTTGGGGTTTGAAAGTGGAGTTTTTTCAATTAATGATTAGTGAATTTTTTAGAAAATAAAATCTTACTTTTTGACTGTAATTTTATTTAAAAAATATATTTTAGCAAAAAAACTTATAACATTTTCATTGTAACTATTATAAACAATTTTAAAAATCCAGAATTAATTAGATATAGCAAAAATAACTTAAAATACATATAAATCTAAAATTGAAAAATGCCGTCTATACTTTGTAGATAAATTATAGCAACAAAAATTAAACTTATATTAAAAACCACAATAAATAAATAAATTTTAAACCTTTAAAGAAGTGAGGAGTCAACACGATAAAAACAGACCCCATAAAAATGAAAATAAAACTACTTTTAGTATTGTTCTTAGTCGTTTTACAAAACAGCCATGCGCAATGGAGTAAAATTACATCGCCTTACGCAGGAAATTTTTGGGCAATAAAATTTTTTGATCAAAATAATGGATACATTGGTGGCAATACCGCTATTTTAAAAACTACTGATGGCGGAAATACCTGGACATCAAAACCGATATCTAATTTTTTGATTAACAGTTTTTCGTTTCCAAGCGCAACCGTTGGATATTATGGCTGTAATAATAATATTGTTGCAAAAACCAGCGATATGGGAGTCACCTGGACAAATCAGAATCCAAATGCAAGTCCGTATGCTATATTATCTGTAAGCTTTCCTACTGTGTCTACAGGTTATGCTGTAGGCGATGCAGGAATTATTAGAAAAACAACAGACGGCGGAACAACATGGACAACTCAAACTTCTGGCTTAACAACCGGATTGGAAGAAGTTCATTTTTTTGATATAAATACTGGAATCTGCATTGGAGATGGCGGTAAAATTAAAAGAACTACAAATGGCGGTGCAACCTGGGTTACAATCTCCAGCGGAACTACTCAAAATCTATATGATATCTATTTTGTAGATTCAAATACCGGTTTTATAACAGGTGGAACAGGAACAATCCTAAAAACAATAAATGGCGGACAAACTTGGACTGCATTAACTTCAGGAACTACAAACTGGTTATATACTGTCTGTTTTAAAGATGTATTGACAGGATATGCAGGTGGTGCAAAAGCAACATTATTAAAAACAATTGACGGAGGCGTAACATGGATCGCGCAATCTTCCGGAATAAGCAGTGTTAAGTCTCTAAACGACATTGTTTATATTAATAACAGATTTATTGCTGTTGCAACTCAGGGAGAAATACTTACAGATGTACCTACTCTAGGTATAGATGAAAACATTAAAGAAGATGCTGCAATTATGTATCCAAATCCTACATCAGATTCTTTTTCAATAGATTACCACAACGACGAAAATTTGGCTTTAAATATAAACATTATTAATGCAAATGGTGTGATAGTAAAATCAAAGGTTTTAAATGATAACCAACGAACTGTGAATGTTAAAGATTTGAGTAATGGAGTGTACATTGTTGAAATCAAATCAGATCAATTTTCAACAACAAAAAAATTGATTATTAAGAAATAAAACTGGTTGAAGGAAAACTAAAATTTCACTCTCCCGGAGCTTTTAGCTAAAGAATAATTCGATATAAATAATACCACACGCCAACACAAATTTAAGCATTAAACTTTTATTTAAATTTAAAAAGAGACTGCCGGAATATTATTTTCGGACAGTCTCTTTTTTATTTATAGAATGTTGTTTATAGCCTTATTATTTCACCACTAATTTAGCCGTAAACAATTTTCTGGAATGAATTTTCAGAATATAAACTCCTTTCGGTAAATCCTGATTTATTAGTGAAAACTTATTATTATTTACATTTTTTGTAGCGTACAATAATTTTCCATCGATACTGTAAATTTCTATTTCATCAATAGGATATTCAGATTGAATAAAAGTTTCTGAATTACTATTTGTTGGGTTTGGATATACTTTTAAACCATTATCAATTTTAAATTCATCGTTTCCAAGATTTGGATCAAGTACTTCAAATGAAACCCTGTTAGATACTTCATTATAAGAATCATTCGTAAACATTACTAAAAAATAGTTTCCTTTTTCTTTAGGCAACTCTGCAGGAGCGATGGTTTTCGTACCTTCAGAAAGTCCTTCAAAATAAGTATAACTTACCAGTGGTTTTTCGTTAGGATCATCGCCTTCATGATAGATCCCTAACCAGTCTTTTACAATTCCCGGAGCATCTGTCCAGGAAGCCGTAATTTGTTCCCCAAGATCATAGACCGGTTTATTGATCCATAACTCCGTAACTACAGCGCCAATTTTAAAGAATACTTTGTTTCCAATAGCATTAAAACCATCCTGCAAATAATACTCAGCATAATAATACCCTTTTGGTAAACCGGTAAACGATTTAGCATCTGCAACTGTTGTAACATATTGCCAGCTTGTCGATGCCACTCCTGAACCGGGATTAACGCCCATTCTATAAATACCAATCCAGTCTTTTGCTAATTGAGGACCGTTGCTGTAATTCACAATTACCGGACTACCAACTGAATATTCTGTTTTATCAGTTGTTAACACCGGAACCGGTCCTACATAAAAATATTTTCGAGGTGCGATTTCTGTATATCCTCCATTTGAAAATATTACAGCATAATAGCGCCCTTTATTCGCCAGTCCGTTTGGAAAAGTAACAAACCCGCTTGGACTACCATCTGTATATTTCCAGGTTTGTGATGGTGTAGAAGCTCCAGGAGTTTGTCCTTCTTTGTACAATCCTATCCAGGTCAATGTACTTGCCGGAGCATCTGTATAGTTAACTTTTATAGGTGTGCTTTGCGAATAGGTTAAAGCATCTGTACTTATTTCTGTGTTAACATTATTACTTCCTGCAATGGTAAAAGTTTGAACATCACTCCACGGTGACCATTCGAGATTACGGTCTCTATATCTCAATTTTACATAGTATTTACCATTTGGCAGCGAATTAGAGGCTAAATCTATTTTGGTAATATCTACACCCAGATTTATATTAACTGTTGAATCTTTTTTGGTACCGTACTTTCCATATAAATTTTCGAAATCGCGGTATACTTCTTTTTTAACAACATCAAATGTTGGTGTCTGAGAAATTAAAAACTGACTGGTATTCAATAATTCATTTGTAGTAGTGCTATAAGCTGAACCGGATATTATTAACGGTAATGTATTGGTTGTCGTAAATGTATTAGTGATCGAAGGTTTGGCAGGTGCAGCTTTGTTTTTATAACGGTGAAATTCATCCATTAATTGGTTATTTTTCCACTTATCAACGCTTCCGATAGAGTAACTTTCGATATCCATTTTTCTGTTTGTAACATCAATATCCACTATTTGATAAATCCAGTTGCATATGGTTTTCTGCACATCATCAAAATCTTGTTCTGTCGATGATCCCCAATATTGATCCCAGGCTGTACCACCTGAAATAATATTATAGGTTGGTGTGTTTTTTAATTGTCCTCTGTGATAAAGATGATGGTGTGCACCAATATGCATTGAATATTTTGGAGAAGTTACCAATAACGGAACTGCTGTATTTCGAACCCATGTAGAGATATCGCCAACATATTGCTCTGCCTGATAAGGTCTGTGACTTAAAGAAAAAATCCATTCTACTGTATTATCTGCATTTGCAGCAGCAAGAACTTGTTGCAGCCATGTTAATTGTGCAGCACCGGTATGCTCTGAACTTAAACTAATAAACAGAACATTCCCGGCTTGTTGTGCATAATAGTTTTCTGTTCCTGATGAAATTCCTTTATACGAAAGTTCACTAATATAGAAATGATCGTAATATGAATTCATACCCAGTGTTCCGTACGTTTCATGATTTCCTACCGTGGTCTGAATAGGTACATTACCGGATAATCCTCTGTTCTTTTTAAAATGCACATTTTCATAATGATCTAAAGTACCTACATCAACCTGATCGCCAACCATAAAAGTCATCGAAATATTATCATCAGGAGATAAAGCAGCACCCCACTTTTGTCTTATTTTTCTTTTGGCGGCTGATACTAAAGAATCATAACGAGGAACGGCTTTTAATTGATTGTCTCCCATGATCAGAAACCGAATATGTCCATCTGTTGTAGCGGCTTGTCCGGGATTCGGTAAAGTTTTAAAGGAATAAACGGCAGATACATCTGCTCCGGTTTTTATTCTGTAATAATATTTAGTGTTAGGCGAAAGATTAATAAGCTTGGCACTATGGTAAAAATAATTCCCCGGATAACCTGAATCTGTAAAAACATTGGTATTACCCGTAACGGTCACATTAAGAGCAGAAGCAGTTGTTCCGTATTCTACAATAGCCTCCGGATTGCTATCTGTTTTCCAGTTAACATAAATAGATGTTGGTGTTGCATTTTGCAGATAAGGAAATAGATTTTGTGCTTTTGAAGCGTAACCCAGACCTAAAAGCAAAAATAAAAAGTAAAGTTTTTTCATACGTTTTTTTGTTTAGACTAAGCAAAAGTATTGTACCAGAAGACAATAACTTTTAACACAACATTATCCTTCTTTTATCTTTACTTCTCTTTACTGTAAATTTTATAGATGAAATTCACAAAGCTATTTTCATACAATTGTTCAGCGTTTAGCTTAAAAACAAATAGGCAAGGTAGATTAAAATAAGGTTTCCAAACCTGCGGGAGTTAATTTAAGCTATAAATTATGAGGGTAAAAGTTATAAGAATACTGGTTCAGGAGCAGGAAAAGGTATTGCGAAATCATAGAACTTTTGAGCCAAATTATGTAAAATCTTTTTTCGCTGTTTGAAGTAATTTTATACTACGCTAATTAGAATAATAAATTCTTTTTAAAACAATTAAAACAGCAAAATCATGCAAAAGAACATTACACGTTTGTTAATGGTATTCGTAATACTATTTTCATTTACAAGTTGCGAAATTATTGGAGATATTTTTAAAGCCGGAATGGGATTCGGTATATTTATCGTAATTTTCATCGTTGCGATTATCATTTTCATTTTCGCTAAGCTTTTCGGCAGAAAATAAAACATAAAAAAATCCCGTTACTTCACTTGTAACGGGATTTTTTTTTACCTCAGTAATTTCACAAATAATATCCCTTCTCTTTCAAGTATACCTCTTCCCTTTTCATTTTATTTTTACTACCAAGACAGGTATCAAAAGTTGTATCTTATTAAACGCTTTGCCTTTGCCATTTTACATTTTAGCTAAAAAAGACCTCTAATTCTTGTTTTTTTCTACACTTATCAATTAGAAACCACCAGTTATCAATCGGTTATGGTTTTTCTATTTATCGTTCCTAAATTCAAACCACAAATTTACTAACGAAACTAAAATAATTGTAAAAGGTATGAAAAAAATGACATCAAAAAAAGTACGAACGGTACTTTTATTTTCTTTAAAACTATCCTTAAAGAAAAAACTAGCAGCTCTTTTTCTTATTGCTTCAGTACTGGATGCACAATCCGGAAATTATGTAACGAAGTTAAAAACAGCCAACAAATCGATTGTTACTATCACACGTGAAATCTCAGGTCAGCAGAAAATTCATGGTGTCGTTAAAGACCACACCGGCCTTCCTTTAATCGGAGTAACTATTATAGTAAACGAAGAAAAACAAGGCACAACTACTGATGTTGATGGTAAATTCGAAATATTGGTACATAATGGTGATGTGATTCATTTTAGTTTTTTAAGCTTTAAGACCAAAAAAATTAAAATTACCAATCAGGTTTTACTCAATGTTACCCTTGAACCCAGTACCAACGAACTGGATGAACTCGTCTTGGTGGGGTATGGAAAAACATCCCGGGACAAGATAACAGGCGCAGTAACAAAAGTCGATACCAAAGTATTACAAAACACACAAAATGTATCTTTTGCAGATGCATTAATCGGTGTAGTCCCCGGTTTATTTGTCCAGGAAAACTTTGCGTCTCCCGATGCACCGCCCTCCATCTTATTAAGAGGTGTTGGTTCTATAAGCGCGAGTACGGAACCGCTGATAGTGGTGGATGGTGTACAAATGCCCAGGTCAGGACTGGCAGCCTTTTCGTTAAACGGGGCAGACATAAAGGAAATCAGTATTCTTAAAGACGCTGCTTCCACTTCTATCTACGGATCTAAAGGAACTAACGGCGTTATCATAGTTACCACGAAAAGAGGTTCCAGAAATTCAAAGCTGCAAGTTAGTTTTAATACCAGACTGGGGTTTAAAAAAGCAGATCAATCCTTTACCAATGATTTAATGAATGGTTCTCAAAAATTAGATTTTGAAGAATCATTGGGATTTTATAAAACTAATCCGGCTTTACTTCAAAAAAGAAGAGACTCCAATACGAATGTAAATTGGGCAGATCTTCTTTTAACGAATGAAATCAACAGAGAAAACGACATTTCTTTTTCCGGAGGTTCAGACAAAGCCAACTATTATACCTCTGTTACGTATAATAATGTGGATAATATCTTTGGCGGCCACTATAAAAGATATACGGCAACAATGCGGGTTGATTTTGATTTGGGTACTCAATTAAAAGCAGGGTTTTCAGGAAATTTCGGAAATGTAAACGAAGAAGACAAACGAACGATTGGATCACCGTTTTCTAATGCTTTTTTATTAAATCCGTGGCTGACTGTTTTTGATGATAATGAGGATCCCTTAAGACTTCTGGATGTTGGTTACTCTTCCGGAATTCCTTACAACCCATTGTATGTTCGCGATAATACCGATATAAGCGCCAACCGAAAAAATATTGGAGGAAGTGTTAATCTAAGGTATGCACCTTTTAAATGGTTAAGCTTCAATGGCGTTTTAGGAGCGAATTACAACACTTCAAAAAGCAGCAGTTTCGAAAAAGTCATAGTCAACGGAGGTGCATTAAGTTATTCTAACGGTGATAATAATAACTATACCGGAACGCTGACAGCAACGATAGTCAAAAAATTAAAAAAACACAATTTTGATTTTATACTGGGCAACGAATTTAATGAATACGAAACGAACAGCCTGTCAGTATTTGCCAGAGATTTCAATTCTGATGCGATACAAACCATAAGTGCTGCAAAAACTTTATCTACGATTAGTGAAAGAAAATCTCATGCCGGTTCCTTATCTTATTTTTCAAGATTAAATTATTCGTTCGACAATACTTACAATGTATCCTTATCTTACAGGAGAGACGGCTCATCCCGTTTTGGGGATAATCATAAATATGCTAACTTCTGGTCTGTTGGTACTTCCTGGAATATCTATGATGATTTCTTTAAAGACAGTATCACTATAAGCTCTTTAAAATTACGAGCCAGTATTGGAACTTCCGGCAATGACTTCATTGGTGATTTTGCTTCTCAGTCCTTATACGGTTACAGAAGCCTGATTAATTATGGAGGCAGCCCTGTACCGTACTTAACAAGAGGAGAAAACGCAGATTTAACCTGGGAAAAGAATAACAACAAGAACTTCGGTCTGGATTATGGTTTTTTCAAAAATCGTATTTCAGGAACAATTGATTATTATATCAGAGACACCAAAGATTTATTAAACAGTAAACCACTTCCACTAACTTCCGGTTTTAGCGAATTGATTTCCAATATTGGAGATTTTAGAAATGAGGGTATTGAGATAGGCCTTCACTTTGTAAATTTTAAAAACAAAGATTTTTCATGGACTACCGATTTTAATATTGCCTTTAATAAGGGAACTATCTTATCCTTATCGAATGAAAACGATATGCTGGTAAATTCAGGATTTACGGTATTTAAAGAAGGGAGCGCCATACGATCTTTTTATATCGCGGACTGGGCAGGAGTAAATCCGAAAACCGGCTTTAATCAATACAGGACACAAGACGGAAAATTAATAGATTATAACACCAACAGAACGACCTCTAATACCAACGAAATTAATGGTCTGAGACAAGTTGTCAATAAAACCTCTATCCCTAAATATCATGGTGGTCTGACCAATACGTTTCGATTTAGAAACCTTGACATGTCATTCCTGATTTCTTATGCCGGTGGACATTATGTCTTAAATGACGGAATTTATAATTTATACAATAATCCTGCTTTTAACCAACATGTAAATGTATTGAATGCATGGAAAAATTCGGGCGATCAGAAAGATTTAGCCATAAGACAGGTATATCTGACCCGACCAACATCGCCTTTGATTTCCGATTACAAAGCCTCCACTCAATTTCTTCAGGATGCCAGTTACATTAAATTGAAGAATATTACCCTGGGATATACCCTCAACAAAACTGTCTCTGATAAAATAGGGATTCAGCGTTTACGAATTTACCTTCAGGGACAAAACCTACTCACAAAAACCGCTGTTTCTTACATAGATCCGGAATATGCTAGTGCTAGTGGGGGAATTGGACTTTCCTCCTCCATCGTAAGGGGTTATTCGTTTGGTCTTAATGCTAATTTTTAATACAAAAGATTATGAAAACAAATATAAAATTACTTTTTACTGCAGCAGTATTTATTTTTTTGAGCAGCTGTTCTGATGACATTATAAACAAACAACCTCTGGACGAATTAGCTCCCGGCACGCTGCTTCAGACAGAAGGCGGTTTCAGAAGTGCTTTGGATGGCGTTTATGGTATTATGAAACACGACTTCAATGGGTATTCGTTTGGTATTTATACGATTCCTGAGGCCATTAGTGATGATCTTCTGGCCTCTGCAAGCCCAAATGATTATTCTTTTGACAATAGTGTTGAAACTTTATATCCGCTCGCTTACAGCGGCTCAACGGGAGGAATAGAAGGATTCTGGAGGATTTCTTATCAGGCTATTAATAATGTCAATACGATTATTAAGCAGGCAAGATCAAGTTCGTTAAAAAACAAAGATGCTTTTTTAGGGGAAGCGTTGGGTTTACGCGCTTTATTGTACTATAATTTATATCGGTTTTACGCTCCGGCTTATAATACCAGTACAACCGCACTGGCTGTTCCTTACAGATTTGAAACTGATGCTTTGCTGACAATCAAGTCCAGAAACAGCACTCAGGAAGTTATAGGATATGTCTTAGCAGATTTAAATGAAGCTGCGGCATTAGCAAACAATACTGTTAATTCATACCGAATATCCAAAACAGCTATTTACGCATTAATGGCCAGAGTGTATCATGAAACTGCTGATTATAAAAATGCTGTTCTTAGTGCCAGCCTGGCATTAGCAGACAGCAGATATAAACTAGAAAACACTTTAAGTGCTTTAGAAAAAGAATGGGATAAGGATGATTCCAGCGAAATTATTTTCAGAATCCGTTTTGAAAAATCCGAGACCGGACAGACTGCCGCAATTCTGGCCATACCTGTTTATTCGAGTTATCCGTATTCGGTATCCAATGATTTAATAAATCTGTACGATAAAACGAAAGACATTCGATTTACGGTATATTTTAAAAATCATCCCACCGTGAAAGGCAGTTATTATCCTAAAAAACAAGCCGGAACAAGAACCACCAACGCCGCCGCATTTGATCCGGGAAACATAGATTTGAAACTAATCAGAGTACCTGAATTATATCTGATACTGGCAGAATCATATCTAAAGGAAAACAGTAACACCGCAGCATTAACCAATCTCAATAAACTAAGAAATGCCCGTGGTTTGGACAATTATTCCGGAAACGATCTTAACAGCGAAATTTTAAAAGAACGAAGAAGGGAACTAGCGTTTGAAGGTTTTAGATTTACAGACCTTAAAAGACTCGGACTAGGCTTTACAAGAGAAGATGGTACCGGTTTACCCGCTCATGCAAATCGGTTTGCGTTGCCCATTCCGCAAACAGAAATAGACCGTTCGGGCATAAAGCCAAATCCCGGATATTAAGCTAAACAGTCAATTTGAGTTATAGTCATTTCCGGAGCCAGAGTTTATATATCATAACGCTGGTTTCCGGAATGCCGTAAATTTGCTCAACGAATAATTTCTAACACTATAAAACCTTTTTAATGAAAAAAGAAATAGTTCTGTTTATTTTGCTGTCCGTATTTAACATGCTAATAGTTCACTCCCAACACAAGGAACTCCCTAAAGTAACTGTACTAAAAAACGGTTTTATTTTTGACGATAAATTTGAATCACACAAAGGCAGCATAGTAATCACTGACGCTATAATTACAGCAATTTTGTATGATGACAATCTAAGTGAATATGTCGGAGCAACTATCATTGACATTACCGGAAAGTACGTACTGCCCGGATTAACAGACACGCATGTACATTTGGCAACAGTACCTGATCCCGACCGGGAAAAGAATGCTAAGTATATGAACTACCAACTTTCCAAAATGATTGATGCCGGTATCACAACAGTCAGGGATATGACCGGTAACGCTATTATTCTCGCCGATTATAAACGTGCCGGTAATCTGAACCAAATACCTGCTCCCTCTATCTTTTATGCCGCGCAATTTGCAGGACCAGCCTATTTTAATTCAATCAGAAAACATTCTAAAGAAAATAAAGATTCTCCCTGGGAACGCACTATTACAGATACAACAGATGTAAAAATGGCTGTCACGGAAGCTAAAGGCGCAGGTGTGACGGGAATAAAAATATATGCCGATTTAAGTGCCCGTCTGATTAAAAAAATTGTAAAAGAAGCCAAAAGGCAAAGATTACAAAGCTGGGGCCATGCCGCTGTATTTCCTGCTACTCCTACAGATGTTGCCAATGCAAAAGTAAATTCTATGTCGCATGCGTTTGACATTCCATATGATTTTTCGGCAGCAAAGATGGATCATCATAAAAAACGACCTGCCATCGATGCCAAAAAAATGGATAAACTCTTACTTCTGATGAAAGCCAACAATATTATACTGGATGCAACCAATTATATGGGTAAAAACAACCAGTTTTTTGATGGTATGAAGATAACCAAAAGAGCTCATGAGCTTGGAGTAAAAGTATCTGTTGGAACAGATTGGCCTTACTTATTTGAAGAGGTCAACAGTACTCCATTATTCAAGGAAATAAAAATATTCATTGATGACTGCAATTTTACCAATAAGGATGCATTGATAAGTGCTACTAAAATTGGAGCCGAAAGTATTGGACTGGAAGACAGAGGTGTTCTGGCTGTGGGTAAACGCGCAGATATTTATATCACCAATTCAGATCCTGTAGAAAATATCGAAAACTTAAAAGATGGTTTTATCACTATTAAAGCAGGGATTATCTATACTAAAAAATAAGCGCTGAATAAGTTCTGAGAGTTACGATAATAAAACGAAATTGTTTAAATAGGAAAACCTGTAAAAAGAAAAAAACACTTGCAAAACGTTTTTTGCAAGTGTTTAATAAATATTTTTATCTCGTAATCAGTATCGTTTATTTACGACAAATGAATTACAGATTGTACATCTTCTTTCTCTGTTCCTGAATTTTTTCATCATCCAGATATTCATCAAAAGTCATATAACGATCAATAACTCCGTTTGGTGTTAGCTCCACTACTCTGTTACCAACCGTTTGTGCAAATTCGTGGTCATGAGTGGTGAAAATTACAGAACCTTTAAAGTTTTTCAAAGAGTTATTAAAAGCGGTGATCGACTCCAGATCCAGGTGATTAGTAGGTTCATCCAACATCAGGATATTGGCGCGCTCCATCATCATTCTGGAAAGCATACAACGTACTTTTTCTCCTCCTGATAATACACGGCTTGTTTTTAAGGCTTCTTCTCCGGAGAAAATCATTTTCCCTAAAAATCCTCTGATAAATACTTCGTCACGCTCTTCTTCAGTTTTTGCATATTGACGCAACCAGTCTACTAAACTCAAATCATTTTCAAAAAACGAATGATTTTCAGCCGGTAAATAGGCCTGGTTTGTTGTAATTCCCCAGTCATAAGTTCCTGAATCTGCTTTTTGCTCATTATTTAAAATCTGGTAGAAAGCGGTTGTAGCACGTGAATCTTTCGAGAAAAGAACGATTTTGTCGCCTTTTGCCATATTCAGATGAACATCTTTAAACAAAATTTCTCCTTCTACAGAAGCGCTTAAGTTTTCTACATTCAGAATCTGATCTCCGGCTTCACGATCCTGATCAAAAATGATCGCAGGATAACGACGGCTGGAAGGTTTAATATCTGAAATATTCAATTTAGAGATCATTTTTTTACGGGAAGTTGCCTGTTTCGATTTGGCAACGTTCGCACTAAAACGACGAATAAATTCTTCTAATTCCTGTTTCTTTTCTTCGGCTTTTTTGTTTTGCTGTGCACGTTGTTTTGCCGCTAATTGGCTGGACTCGTACCAGAAGGTATAGTTTCCTGAATAGTGGTTTATTTTTCCGAAATCAATATCAGATATATGGGTACAAACCGAGTCTAAAAAGTGACGGTCGTGTGATACTACAATTACTGTATTTTCATAATTGGCTAAGAAGTTTTCCAACCAGGCGATGGTCTCAAAATCCAGATCGTTGGTAGGCTCATCCATAATAAGTAAATCGGGGTTTCCAAAAAGGGCCTGCGCCAAAAGCACACGAACTTTAAATTTACCTTCAAGATCACCCATTATTGTATAATGATGTTCTTCGTTGATTCCTAAGTTAGACAACATCGATGCTGCGTCAGAATCTGCATTCCATCCGTTCATTTCTTCAAACTGAACCTGAAGCTCCCCTATTCTGTCGGCGTTTTTATCGTTGTAGTCCAGATAAAGTTCATCCATTTCTTTTTTAACAGCGTACAGAACTTTATTCCCCATCAAAACGGTTTCCAGAACAGTATGCTCATCGAACATATTGTGATTTTGGGTTAAAACCGACATACGTTTTCCCGGTTCTAAATGGATATGTCCCGAAGTTGGGTCCATATCGCCTGAAATGATTTTTAGAAAAGTAGATTTTCCAGCACCATTGGCTCCAATAACGCCGTAAATATTTCCGTGTGTGAATGTAGTATTTACTTCGTCAAACAAAATTCGTTTGCCAAATTGAACTGATAAATTATTGACTGTTAACATGAATGTCTTTTTAATTAATTTGGTGCAAAAGTACGGAAAAAGGTTCTAAGTTGCAAAGGTGCTGAGGTGCTAAGTTTTTTCCCTGAAAAAGATTTTCATGCAAAGACGCAGAGAAACAAAGAAAACAAACTTTAGGAGGAAATTTTCTGGTTATATAAGTTCACTTAAACTGAAGCTATTAATTTCAAAACCATTTAAAAGGAAAAAATCTTTGGGTAAAATATTTACCATATAAGTTATATCAGTTCATTTAAGATTGAACTTATTAACTTGAAAAAAAACTTTGCCCTTTCCGGGATTAATGAGCCAAGGCCTTATTATGTAACATAAACTTATATTACCTTATATGACTTATATGTTTTAAAAAAAAACTACAATTTACTCTCTTTCGCCAAAGCCACTTCCAGGCTTTCAAAATTAGGCAATACCTTCGAAATCAAACCTTCTTTATTCAGAATAAAATGCGTTGGGAATGAGTTGAGTTGCAATGCTTCGTTCATATACACTTTCATATTTGGAATTACAGCATATGCTAAAGGTCTTTTGGCTAAAAAAACTTTTAATTGCTCTGGAGCATCTTCGGCAAGACTTATAAAAAGAATATCTTTTCGGTCTTTGTAGGATGCCGCTAATTTATTTACCTGTGGAAATTCCCTGATGCAGGGTGTGCAGTGAATGTACCAGCATTTTATCACAATTATCTTTCCTTTCATCGATTCATTGGTAACCGGATTTCCGTTTAAATCTTTAAAAGAAAATTCAGGAAAAGCTGTACCTTCCATTTTGTAATTTTTGTAGGCATCAAAACCGATCTGATTGATTGTCGCTTTTATGCTTGTATCTGAATTAGGCTGAATTTCGAACAATTTATAATAGTAGCCTGAATCTTCTGATTTTAGTCGAATTGGAATATAATTTCCATTGGCCAGTTGGTCTAAAAACGATTCTTTTGAAATTTCTTTTGAAAGAACATCAAGCGCCACAAAATCTCTCGAAAGCATGATATTTTTAGTTTGATAAGCTGACCAGTCGCTAAAATTCTTTTGAATCTGATTGGGATCAACTTCCGGGTTTTCGAAATTGGTTTGAGCGAAACCAGAGTTGAAAACTAAAAAGAGAAATATAATTTTGATTGATTTTTGCATGAAATTTTCAGTAGTATTATTGGGATTCAAAAGTACTGAAAATTATTTTGGAATGTTTCATGTAGCTTGAATTAACCGCAAAGAGCACAATTCAGATAGCTGTCGGGATACACAAAGTTCGCGAAGTTTGCCGCTTTGCTTTATGGCACACGGATATATCGGATTAAGCGGGTTTACAAGGGTTTTTCCTTTTTTTGATTGCCTAAAATGACAATCCTTATTTATAAAAAATACCCCCTGAGTTTTCAGTGGCTATTTTTAGTTAATTATTCACTTTAGGCAAAAAGGAAATATCCATAAAATATTTCTTTGGATTAGTGGGATCAATCATCACTTTTATTTCTTCCGTTTTTATAAAATCTGTAGGATCAAACCAGATATTATCACTTTTAAAGATATATAATTCATTCGTATTGGTATCCAGCCATTGAGTGTAAATCTGAAAGGGACTTCTGCCATTTACTTTATAGCTGGTATTAAATTGTACGCTATCAAATTTTGTTGCAATACGCTTACCATTATCAAGCAGGTATTGTGATCTCCTTTGTTTTAAATTTTTAAATAAAATAATGAAGAAACCAACTAAAGAGAAAACTGTTCCCAAAATACCTACAATTAAAGGACCAAGCCATAAAGAAGTAAAGCCATTAATATTGGCATCTTTAGGATCACCCGGATCATACAAAACTTCAACCGTTTCACCTTCGCTATAACTTGGCGGATTGCTACTCACAGAAGACGTAAATTCAATTTGCCTGCCTTCTTTGGTTTTAAACGAGACCACAGGTTTGTAGGTCGTCGAATTATCAGATCTTGATTCAATCAATTCAATTACAGTTCCCTGGGCATGCTCTGCTTTTTCTAAAAAAGCTTTTTTATTCTGATAAAGAAAAAAGGCTCCTGTTAACAAAGCCAAACCAACGACAAGGAATACATATTTAAGAATAGAAAAGGTTTTCATATTTAGTTATTTGATTTTGGAATAAACTTTTTTAGTGCAATTATTTAGACTCAAAAGTACTGAAATATCAGCTTTTCTTTTTAACAAAAAACAAAGGAAAATTTTCTAATCTTCGCTTCTTAACTTTCTGAATTAATCCTAATTTATTTTTTGTCCAATTTATTTCTCAAATAAGTTATTTCACTTTTTAAATTATCTATTTGTTCCTGATATAATTGTCTCTCTTTATCAAAAAGATTCATTATCGTTTTCATTTCGTCCGGATTTGTATTAACACGATCCGAAACTAATTTATCCAGCTTCTGAGTTTCATGGAAGTCAATTATACTGTTAATTTCAAGATCAAAAATGGAGGCTATTTTTTTTAGTTTTTCAAAGTTAATCTTCGTCTTACCTCTTTCTATGTCGGAATACGCTGCCTGAGATATGTTTAATAAATCGGCTACGTAATCCTGACAAAATCCCTTGATAATTCTAATCTTTCGTAAATTTTCTAAAAGCATTTTTTTTTTCAAAAATAAGAAATAATTTACGAAATTAAATTATAATTGTAAATTAAAACTTATAAAATATAAGTGCTTGTTGTTTTATTTTTGGAAGTTAACAAGTACTAAATATTTAAAAAAAACGGAACATGGTATGGATTTAAAATGGTTTTTTAAGATTATATTTTTAATTCCGATAATAGTTCATTGTCAGAATAAAGAATTTAAAGACAGAGGAATTAGTGTTGAAGCATCAACCCTAATCCTATTTCCTTACGATTTTAGTATACCTTCAGAACATAATGAGATCTCTGAAACTAGTACTAAATCAAAAATACTTGGGACTAGTATACATTTAGACTATTATATTTCAAACACTTTGCTTTTAGAGCAGGAAGTGGCTATGAATTTATAAATCAGCCAAAAATTAATTATATCCCCGTTACTGGCGGGATTAAATGGGTTTTAAATGATACAAAAGAAAGCTTATCAACTTCTTTTGACCTGGGTGGACATTTAGGACAAGTTGAAAAATTTGGCGTCTTAATGCGAATAGGTGTCGGATACAGATTCATAATTTTCAAGAAGGTTCTCGGCAGTTTTGAATTGTGTTATTCCCATCAAAATTTATACAAAACATTTATTAATCAATCCAATCAAAAAGTAGATTATCATAATATTGAAAGTGCAGGATTTAAATTAGGAATAGAAATTTATTAATAATAGAAGTATGAAATTATCAAAAATAATAACGTTTATTTTTATGTTGTTACTGGGAACTAAAGGTATCTCGCAACAAAAAGGAACCATAGAAAAATCAATTTTTGGAGTACAAACCGGTTTTTTAGGTTTCTGGATCAACAATGAATTCAGATTATTTTCTAATCTATCAGTAAAAAGCGAGTTGGGCCTTGATGCCGGGATATTTGGAGGGAGCTCGAGTGACAAAATTGGTACAATATTAGCTCCAGTTCTTACTTTCGAACCCAGATACTACTATAACATTCAAAAAAGAGCTGTTAATAATAACGTTACAAGAAATAATAGTGCAAATTTTATTGCCTTAAATTTGAAATACCAACCCGATTTATTTGTTATTTCAAACAACAATGTTGATGCAATAAGCAATATATCTATTATTCCAAAATGGTGTATTCGTCGAAACTTAGGAAATAATTTTCATTATGAAACTGGTTTTGGTATTGGTTACAGATATTTTCTGGAAAAAGTAAATAGTGAAAACAGTGAGATTGCAGTCGACTTACACTTAAGGATAGGATATAATTTTTAGAATTAAACTATAAAAAAACCCGACAATAAATTGTCGGGTTCATAATGCGCTCCTCCAGATGAAAACCAAATAACAAATCACCTGAATTCACAGCATTTATTCGAAATACAAAAACCAGATTAAAAAATAAATAACCAAACTCAATTTTAACCGTCCCAATTTTTTTATTTCTAAATTTTCCATTCTTCGTTCGTAAAACTTAGTTTAAAAAGTTCATTACTTTGAATGATTTTCTATTTCCTGCTTTGTCAGTCACTATTACTATAAATAATTGTTTAGTAGAGAAACTTTGGTTTTGAAGCAGTACTTCTTTATTATGCTGAATGTTTTTATGACTTACAATAGATTGTCCGATTGAATTAAATACATCTACCTGAGCAATATCTTCGGTTTCATTTGTAACCGATAAGGCATCATTTTTAAAATAAGCTATCGTATTACTCTTCACTTCAATTTTGTCAAGAGACAATGTTTTTGCTGCTGACTGTGAAGCAAAATAAGCGGCATACGCTTTAGACAATTCAGATGAATTACCACAAGAAGAGGCATCCCAGTTTACAGACCAGGTCATTAAACCTCTTAAAGAAGGATAGGGTCCGCCTGGCTGCATAGTGTATGTTCTTCCTGAAAAAGTGGTTCCGGTTCTTAAATAATGCATAGCGCTAATTCCTTCTGCCGGTGTTAAATAACCACTGCCTGCTGCACTTGGACAAGCTGGTAAGGCAATCAGAACTTTTGAGGCCGGTAAACCATCAAAATGCATTCCTGTTGTAGCAATGTTATACCCTTTTATCACCATGTCAGTCAGGGCTGTTACCATGTTTGCTTTCTTAGCTGAACCATAATACTGACCATCTAATCCGTTTTCTCCTCCTGTATTATACAATTGTACCGCTAACAAATCCAATTCATTACGCAAGTTTTGAATGATTGGCAGGAAGGAACCAAAAGTATCCGTATAGGTAGAATAACCTCCTTGTACGTATTGTGTTTCAGGAGCTGCAGTTAATAAAAATCCAGGGCCATAGTACGTTTTTAATTCTTTGAAAGCATCTACTACGTTTTTTAATCTTGGATAAGCAGAAATACCGGCATAGGAAATATCTCTTAAACCTCCTGCGCTAAAATTCATCGATCCGCCTTCAAAATCAATATCAACTCCATCAAACTGATACTCATCAATAATGGCTTTCAGACCATTAACAAAAATATTTTTTTGAGCTACATTGTCCAAAACAACATGACCATTTTGACCTCCAATAGAGACAATAACAGGAACGCCGCTATCTCTTAAGGATTTTATATCATTTTTCAACAATTGCTTATTGAAAACTCCATTGGTCAAATATCTGGTATCATTTGTAGTTAACACTGGTGTATAACCATCACGATTCACTGTTTCTACGAAAGAATAATCGACTACGTTAAACTTACTTCCCACCATTTGAGAAAAATATAAAAATGGAGCACCAGCATTTTCCCAGGAATGTGCGTATCCTAAAATAATTTTAGATGGAAGCGGGATAAATCTATTAGTGCTCACCGGAGCAATTTTAATTGTATTGTTTAATGTCGTTACGCCAGATTGATTATCGGTTGCTTTGATTACAACCGGATAATCCTGATAAGCAGCTGGTGTAAAATTATACGTGTAAGTATTATTTGTACCTGCTGTCATGTTAAATGTACCTCCATTTATGGTAATAGTAACACCTGAAACTGATCCGTTACTATCAACAGCTGTAACTGAAATTGGCACCACCTGGAAAGAACTTTGGTTTACAGTAGTATTTGATGGTGAATTCCAGGTAATTACCGGTGCTGCATTTGGGCAGTTTGCACCTGAACAACTTAATGTAAAACTATATGTTTTTGACTCTGTTGTTCCGTTTGATGCAGTTGCCGTAACGGTTAACGTATGAGCAAGCGAAAACTGATTTGCTGCTGGTGTCCAAACGGCTGTATAAGTTCCCGAAGAATTGGCAGCACTCAGGCTTTGCCCATCTAAACTAAATACAACAGATGAGATTGTAGTGGCATCAGCAGCACTTAATCCAACACTTGCCACAAAATTAATTGCTGATCCTAAATTGATAGCAATCGCCGAAGCTGTTGGCGCTGTGATGGTAACTACTGGCTTAGTTGCAACCACCGCCTGTCTGTTAAAATTATAAACCGTTGGAGTTGTTGGAACTGCAAAGTTGGCTAAGTTATTTGGATAATAAGTCGCTTCACCATTTTCCCATGAGTTCAATTTCAAACTTAAAATTTGTGTATAACCTGCTACAACTGAATTATCAAAAGTATAATCTCCCGATGCATCTGTTGTGGCCAAAACACTTTTCCAGTTGTGCGTGTTATCTGTCCACGGTAAAACAATTTCTACTTTTGCACCAGCAACCGGAGTTGTTCCGTTTTTAACCGATCCGGTAATTAAATTTACAACGGCAGCCAAGGCTGATTTTGCTGTAGAGCTTGTATTAAAATTATAAACCGTCGGGTTTGCAGGAACCGCAAAGTTGGCCAGATTATTAGGAAAATAGCTCACTTCACCATTTTCCCAGCTATTTAATTTAAGACTTGTAACAGTGGTATAACCTGCTACAACCGAATTATCAAAACTGTATTTTCCTTGTGCATCAGTTATGGCAATAACACTTTTCCAGTTGTGTGTACTATCTGTCCACGGTAAAACGATTTCTACTTTTGCACCGGCAACCGGAGTTGATCCGTTTTTAACTGTTCCGCTAATTTTACTTGAAGGAACTACAATAACATCCTGAGAGAAGTTTAATGTTTTGTTGGCTGTTAAATTCGTATAAACGGTTGAAGCCGGTGTATACGTTTGTCCTGCCAAAGCTGCTGTTACCGTATAATTTCCGCCTGACGGTAAATTAGCAATCGAATACGCTCCGCTAGCGTTTGTAGTGGCTGTAAAAGTTCCTGCTGTGGAAGTTGCTGTAACCGTTACGCCCGAAACCGGAGTGGTGTTGTTTAAAACAGTTCCGCTTACCGTGTAATAAACAACTGGTGCACCCTGAGCAAAATTCAACGTTTTATTGGCATCGATTGCATTATAAACGGTTGAAGTTGGCGTGTAGGAGAATCCTGTTTTTGCAGCTGTAACCGTAAAGTTAAGTCCGGCTGTTAAGCCTGCAACGCTATAAACTCCGCTTGCATTAGAAACCGCCGTTAATACGGTTGCTCCTGACGCAGCTGTTACTGTAACACCTGATACCGGAGTTGCTCCGTTCAGTACCGTTCCGCTAACGGTATACAAAGGCTGACTTCCATTGATAACAACGGCCGTTTGATTAACTGTTACGTTTGTCAAAGTTACAGGTGTAAAAGTATAAGTTGCTTTTAAGGCTGTAAGGATATAATTTTGTCCTGAAGTTAAGTTGCTGAATGTAAAATTACCTCCTGTAGAAACTACGGTTTGCAATACTACATTACTGGCGTTGCGCAATTCAACTGTAACATTCGGAACTAAAGCTGCTCCGTTTTTTACAGAACCTGAAATGCTTACTGTTCCCGGAACAACGCTTCCAAATGAAGTATCTACCTGAGTTAATAAGGAGTTTGGAACAGCGCCTCTGGTGTCCTGAGATAATTCCCAAACCATACCTCCGGCAAGATTTCTTGATTTAATATACTGCACTTTTAAGTCCATCGATTGTTTATCTTCATAACTGATGAACTGTTTTAGAGTATCATTATATAAATAAGGAACTTTCGTGGTATTGTCAAAATAACGTACCCATCCTGCAGCCGTAGCCGTTGGCGTAACCAACATGGTAGTTGGATCCAGATAAGGGTGTGGGTTGGTCACCGGATTTCCGACTAAGTCGCAAATTTCGATACTTCCGGAACGCTCGCAGGCAGCAGGGCCATCCCAGGTTCCGATCGGATTTTGCGGGTTGGTGCATCCTGATACTATGACTCTTGGAGCTGAAACGAATAATCCGTTGGTTGAATTAGTGGCAACATTATCAAATTTTTTACCGTAAAAAGGCAATCCCATGATCAGTTTATTGGCCGGAAAACCAACCACATTTAAGTATTGACTGGTCAGTTCATCCAGTGATTCGGATTGTGTTGCTCCGTAGAGCGGATCATTTGTATTTCCACTACCGTACAATGGTGCATTGTAGCAGGTTTTATCATACCAGTTTCCACCAAAATCATATCCAAAATAAGTAATGTAATCACAATACGTCGAAATGTCTTCTGTCATTCCGTATTGGGCTCTGTTAGATGGTCCTAAATATTGCTGTGCTACTTTTCTAACATTGTTTCCGGCTGCAATCGTAACCAATTTATTGGGCATTGCCTGACGCATTGCTTTTAATAAATAAACCAGATTTTTGTTGTCGTCCGGACTGTACTTTTGTGGAGGAATTGGTGCTCCGTTAATCACTTCAGTACCGTCTGTTCCTCCGGAAAGAGGATATTCCCAGTCAATGTCGAATCCGTCAATAAAGGGATAAGTGACAATAAAGTTTGCCATATCTGCAGCCAAAGCGGCTCTTGCTACCGGACTTGCGGCAATTGGAGAAAGATCCTGACCTTTAGTCCAACCTCCAACAGAAATTAAAATTTTTAAATGCGGATACTTTTCTTTTAACTTTTTCAAGTCATAAAAGTTCCCTTTTACAGGAGCATCCCACGGAATTCCACCTTCCATATGCTCAAAATCAGCATAGGAATCTAAACATAGCAACTTTGTATTCTCCGGATGGGCAGGATCAAAAGTTGTTCCATAAAAGGAATAATTCAAATGCGTCAACTTACTTCCATCAATTTTCGGAACGTTAAAATCCCGGGCATAAATAGACCATTGCGCATAATATCCCACTACTTTCTTACCGTGAGCTGGTTGGGCTGACGCGAGTAAGGGAAACAATAACAATAAAAGCAATCTGTAATAATGTTTCATAATTAATTAATATTGGTTAATAGAAAAAAAATATTCCAATTACAATCACTTACACACTGAAATTCAGCATGTAAAAAACAATAACGGGGATTCAATCAACTGCAAATGGAAAACATTGCAATCATTGGAAATTAATTCGATTTACTTCTATAAATAAATATTACTATTACTGATTTCCATAATCATTAGCAAATAGTATTGATTGATATTTATATATACTTCTTTTTTAAAAAATTAGTAATAAATAAAAAAAGATAAATTTGGGGGGCAATTCTACTTTCTAAAATTCTACTTTCTTGTCATGTTTTTGTTTATTCTCTTATTTGGTTTTTAAAGGTTACTAAATATATTGATGGTTATTTTAATACTGATTTTTAATTTATTTTAAGCATTTAAAAGAGCCGTTATTCGTTCGTTACTATAATTATCTCTACCAGAAAACTTCTGATAGAGATAACTAAACAATCTGGTAACTTAAACTTACTAACTACTAATTCAAACCAAACTTTTATATTAATTTCTTTAAACTTTTGTAAACGGCCAGCTCCACATCAGCATGATCTTTGGAGTCACATTCTTCTACCAGTTTTTGCAGGTCTTCTGCTTTTAAAGTTGATTTGTTATCCAAAACAAGCAATAATTGTTCTGATACATCATTTAACTTTTTAGCTAAAGGTAAAATGGGCTGAACTAACGGTGCATTGGAACTTAGTTCATTTAAACCTTTATTGACAGCAATCCATTTGTTTAAATATGCCGCTACTTTTGCTTTCTTTTCAGGTGATTTATTGGCCAGATATTGACTAACTGCATCATCAAAGGCCAAAGCATCTTTCGCATCAGGCGTACAGGCATCTGCAAAAAGGTTAAGCGGGGAATACATTTGATATTCTGTTCCGCCTTTATTACGTTTATATCCTTTTAAAGGCTCACAAACATTCGAAAATTCGCTCAGCGATTTTATACTCTGATTGTTAGCGATATTTCTTAAAATAACTGCTTTATTGCGAATGTGTGTCAATCCGAGTTCTTCGAGTCTGAAAGAAACTACATCCAGACGTTTGCGCATGTTAGGTACATCAGTAACTGTTTCGGCAGACCAGAGTCTTTCGGCAATTGCAGCTGTTCTTGGCCACACTCTTGAATCTATGGTGGCTGGCGTTGCAAGCTCTGTCCACATCGTGGCTTCTCCTCCTAAAATTCTTGCTTTTTCCTCAGCAGATAAATCGGCTCCTTTTGGCATTGGATCATTCAGATAATGACTTTCTACCGGATACATCAAATCGATATAATATCCGTTTGACAAAACGGTTTTGTATCCTTTTTTTACGGCGTCTACTAATGACTGTCCTGCAATAACTCCTTCATTTGGCCCTCTCCACGAATGTATGATCGCTTCTTTTGACATGTTTTTTGTCAAAATTTCTTCCCATCCCATCAGTTGTTTGCCATGTTTTTTAAGCATGGGCACCAGCTGCATGGTGAAATACGTTTGTAATTCGTGGTTGTTCGCTAAGTTGTTTTTCTTTTTAAATGCCTGAATTTTTGGATTCGCGTCCCAATCTTTCCCTTCGTTTTCATCTCCCCCGATATGAAAATAAGACCCGGGAAATAGAGGGCACACTTCGTCAAAAAACTCACTGAGTAATTGATAGGTTTTAGGATTTGAAGGATCTAATGTTGGCGAAAAAATACCCGCATTTCTTTCAATTCCATAGGTCGCAATTGCGGTTCCCTGAATATTTTTTTCTGCAGTTCCTCCTGTAAGTGTCGTCACTTTACTGCCAATTTCGGGATAGGCCGTTAAAATGGCTGATCCATGGCCGGGAACATCTATTTCGGGAACAATTAAAATACCGCGCTCATCAGCATATTTTACGATATTTTTAATTTCCTCTTGTGTGTAATACAATCCATCCGAAGCTAATTCTATTAATTTTGTATGTTTTTTCATTTCAATTCTCCATCCCTGATCGTCTACTAAATGCCAGTGGAAAACGTTCATTTTCATCGCTGCCAACGCATCAATATTTCTCTTGATCACATCAACCGGCTGGAAATGCCTTGCCGCATCGATCATCAGGCCTCTCCAGGTAAATCTTGGAAAATCTGAAATTTGGGAATTCGGAAAATAAAATGAGGTACTATTATTCTGTAACAGCTGCAATAACGTTTCAAGGCCATGCAACGCTCCTAAATCGCTGGTTGCATTTATTGTAATTTTGTTCTGACTGATATCCAAATGATAACTTTCATCTTCATATAAGGCAATTTTCCCGCTTTTGGTACAGTTGATCTGTAATTCAGCTTTTGGAACTTCATTTAATTTTGCAATAAAACCCTGTTCGAAAAAAATACCGGTTCTACCATCTAAGCGACGTAAAAAACGTGTTACACCACCAAAAATTCTTGGATTTGGATTTCCGGTAATATTTACTTTAAAATTTTTGGTTAAAGTAAAACTGCCGTCATTTAACACAATACTCTGAGGCCAGGGCATAAGGTTGAGCTGCTCTTTCTGAATCTGAGCGCCAGAGGTAAAACCCGCTAATAGTAGGACTAATAAATATTTCATTTTAATGTTTTTGAAAGATGTTATCCGGAGACAACATTAATAAATAGATAAAGAAACAAAACTCAGAAGGATCTCTGCCGAACCTCACTTTCCTATGAGATCAATCTGAATTTTGTAGTTTGATTCGCTCTCACCCGAATCGGTTTTAAAAACAACTTCTAATAATCAAAACGTTTAAAGGCTTCAATTGCCTCATATTCAGCCAAACCTAATTCATCGTATAAGATGGCTGTATTCTTGTTTCGGTCTTCTGCCCTTACCCAAAATTCCCTGGAATCATTTCCCTGAAACATTACCCTGTCTTTTTGGGACTGGTGGTATAAAATCGCATGACGTTTTAATAATACTTCTGACGGACTTAACGGGACTGCCATATCAATTTCGTGAATGTCCCATTCGTGCCAGGCTCCTCTGTACAGCCATAACCAGCAATCGTCCATGTATCTTTCGGGCTTCAATGCTGCCATTGCAGCAAATATAGCGTTCAGACATACTTCATGTGTTCCGTGCGGATCAGCAAGATCGCCTGCGGCAAATACCTGATGTGGTTTTATTTTAGCAATGATAGCCTTTACGATAGCAATATCTTCAGGACCTAACGGGTTCTTTTTAACTTGTCCGGTTTCGTAAAAAGGCAGGTCTAAAAAGTGTGTATTCTCATCTTTTAAGCCTATATACCTTGTTGCGGCATAAGACTCTCTTCTTCTGATCAGTCCTTTTAATTTTCGAACTTCCAAAGAATCAATCTGATTCTCTGATTTGTTATTCAAAAATTCAATAACCGATTTAAAATTTATTTTCGTGGCATCAGGGCCAACAAAATCGCTGCAAACCTCAGCAAATTTTAATGCTTCATCGTCTGTAACGGCTATATTTCCCGAGGTTTGATATACTACGTGTACATCATGTCCTTGTTTTATCAATTTTGAAAAAGTTCCTCCCATAGAAATTACGTCATCATCCGGGTGTGGACTAAAAAGAATCACTCTTTTTTTGGCCGGATTGGCTCTTTCCGGACGGTGCGAATCATCCGTATTGGGTTTTCCGCCTGGCCATCCAGTAATGGTGTGCTGCAAAACGTTAAACATATTGATGTTCAGATCATAAGCAGAACCTTCTTGTGCCAAAAGATCAGACATACCGTTATTGTTGTAATCACGGTCTGTTAATTTTAAAATAGATTGTTTTGTTTTTTGGCATAACCAAACAATTGCTTTGCTTTTTAATTCATGTGTCCAAATACATTCTCCTACTAACCACGGTGTTTTAAAACGGGTTAATTCTACCGCTGCAGACTGATCCAAAACGAAAGTGGCATTGGGATGGTTTTGTAAAAAAGTGGCAGGAACTTCAGAACTGATATCACCCTGAACGGTTCTTTTGATGATATCGGCTTTGTTTTGTCCCCAAGCCATTAATACAATTCTTTTCGATCTCATGATCGTTGAAACTCCCATGGTAATCGCTCTTTTAGGAACATTGTCTATACCATTAAAATCGGAAGAGGCATCTACTCTTGTAATGTGATCCAGCGTTATGATACGCGTTCCGGAGTTAATGTGTGATCCGGGTTCATTGAAACCTACGTGACCCGTACGTCCAATCCCTAATAATTGAAAATCAAGACCTCCTGCACTTTTAATATTCATTTCGTAATCGATACAATACTGATTCAATTCTTCAATCGAAACGGTACCATCGGGAATATTAACATTTTCAGGTTTAATATCAATGTGATTAAAAAGATGCTGGTGCATGAAATAATGGTAGCTCTGATTGTTCTCTTTTGTCATCGGATAATATTCGTCCAGGTTAAAAGTGATAACATTGCTAAAACTCAAGCCTTCTTCTCTGTGCATTCTAACCAGTTCCTCATATACTTTTATAGGAGAAGAACCTGTTGCTAAACCCAATACGCAAGATTTACCTTTCTCTTGTTTAGATCTGATCAACTGAGCGATTTCATGTGCTACAATTAGGGAAGCTTCCGCAGAATTTTTGAAGATTTCATTGTGGATTTTTTCAAATCTGGTTTCTTCAAATTTTCCCGCACTTTTATAGCTGATATCAGGTTTTATTTCTAAAGCACTTTTCATTTCTTTTCTTTTTGTGGTAATTACATTTTGGTTTATGAAATGGTATAAGTAACTCACGTTACTTATACCATTTGCCAACCAAACTTATATTCTTTCTTTTTTTTTATTTTTTTAGAAGTTGGCTTTGTTCACATCCCACCAAAGTCTTGTGGCTCCGTTGTCTGGTCCGCCTAATACGGCAACTCCAGATTCAACACCTTTAGGGTTGTTTGCTGCTTCTGATTGTGCGAATGGCAATCTTCTAACACCTAATTCAGTGCTGATTATACCACCACTTTTATTATTTGCAATTCTAAATAATTTCGGATAACCGGTTCTTCTAAATTCAGACCAGGCTTCTTGTCCGTCAGGATAAGTTGCAATCCATTTTTGAGTAATAATTTTTTCAAGATTTTCCTCATTAGTAATACCCCAGGCAACTGTAATTTTCGAAACTGCCGGAGTATTATTTGCTGGGAATAATGGATCAACATAGTCTAAAGCTTTTTTAGTATTATCTGCAGCATAAGCTGAAGCTCCAGAAACACCATTTTGTTCAAAAGATGCCGCGATTCCTGCTTCATACAATTCTTTACCGGTTCCGCCCATGTTCCAGCCTCTTAACGCACCTTCTGCTCTTAAGAAATAAACCTCTGCCGTTGTCATCCATGTAACTAAACCATTTTTAGTTCTAGGTCCTGTTTGCGAAAATTTAGAATAAGTAGTTCCTGAAGGATAAGTAACCCCTGTTCTGACAGAAGCATATTGACCTGGAATAATATCTGAGGTATTCCAATATTTAGCCAAACGCGGATCTTGGTAACCTTGTAAGATTGACTGCATATCAGCCCCCATGAATAAACCAACCCAAGAATGGCTCATTTGATCAATAACGTCAAGATTAACAGATGGTTTTACATCCATCACGTCACTATTAATTTTGAAAACACCAATGGAATTTGACACTGCTTTTTCAGCTTCTGTTTTTGCTAACGCTGGATCAACTTTAACTATACGCATAGCCATTCTTAAACGAAGTGAATTCGCATATTTAACCCATTGTGTATAGCTTCCGTCATACACTGATAAATCTGTTCCTTTTAAACTAGATGCTTCATTTGCATTTACTCTTTTAGTCAATTCAGTAACTGCAAAATCCAAATCTTTAAACATTTGTGTGTAAATATCTTTTTGAGAATCGTAAAGAACTGCTCCTAAATCACCAAATTTAGAGTAAACCGCAGGTCCGTGCATATCTGTAATTCTTTGCATTTGCGCCACTTTTATAATAAGTGACCAGGCATAAAATTGATCAAATTTACCTTCAGCTCTTTGTTTTACTTTATACATATTAGAAATAACATCTAAATAAGCTGTATCCCAGGCAAATCCATTCCATCCGGGATTTAAAGCATAATCATAATTATTCAATGGCCCGAAAGGAACCGGAGTAATCATGTATCCCGACCATCCATCAGCTTGTAAACTTTGTTGCAACTGATATTGCCATGTTATGTCAGAAATATACATTCTACTAAAAGAAGGTTTGAACAAACTTTTAATATTGTTATAATCTTGTTCTATTTGTCCAGTGGTGGCTCCCTCTGGATTTGTATTTATCTCCTCAAAATTATCTGTACAACTAAAAGCTGCAAGCAAAGAGAAGCATAATGCGGCTCTTTTTAATTTATTTATTGTCATGATTGTAAGATTAGAAAGTTAAGTTTAAATTAAGACCAATACTTCTTGTTGATGGCATTCCGAATACATCAACCCCTTGTAAACCTTCTCCTGTACTTAAAGCAACGTTTGGATCGAATGGCGCATCTTTGTAGATAAAGAATAAGTTTCTAGCGATTAATGAGATAGAAGCTGATTGTACAAATGGTAATTTCTTTTTATTGAAAGTATATCCAATAGAAATCTCTCTTACACTTACGTTTGTAGCATCGTAAACATACTCACCTGAAACTCCATTTCTACCTGCTGTTTCAGTGTAATAAGTTAATGCATCCATCGAAGTTATTGGAGCACCAGTAGTTGCATTAACACCATTAATTTGTTTTCCTCCGGCATTTCTGGCATCACCAGTTGCTTTAGAAACTCCATTATAATCATTGATAGCCTGAGTTAAACTTAAAACTTCACCACCAAAACGTCCGTCTAATAAAACACTAGCTGTAAATGAACCAATTTTGAAAGTATTTGACCATCCTAACATGAAATCAGGATTTGCATTTCCAACTTCTTCCCAGTCTGTTCTTTGAATAGTGTTATCGCTATTTACTAAAATTCTACCCTGATCATCTCTCTTAAAGTTTTTTCCTTCGATAACTCCAAAAGGTCTTCCTTCAATTAATGAGAATCTGTACGTATTAGATCCCGGGTCAGTAAGTGTAATTCTTCCACCTTCTCCCTGATCTGCAGGAATATCATTTACAGTACTTTTGTTTTGAGAATAATTTAAACTCGTATTCCAACTAAATTTATCATTTTTAATAACGTCTGCAAATACAACTGCCTCAAATCCTTTATTTGTAATACTACCCGCATTGATAAAATAATTTACATAACCATTCAAGTTTGTTGATGGTGCAGGAATTTGCATTAACTGATTTTTAGTTTCAGAGTCATAATATGATAATTCAAACCCGAATCTGTTATTCAAAAATCTCCATTCAGTACCTATTTCAATTTCAGATTTTAATTCCGGTTTCAATGTAGTTCCTGGTATTGGACCACTAGTTGGTACGATACTACCTGCAACAATATTCACCGTTGGATTTGTAATGAATGCAGAAATATCATTACCAACTTGTGCATACGTTGCTCTAACTTTTCCGAAACTAATAGCCTCCGGCATAGCAAACATTTCGCTCAGAATTCCTGTAACACCTACAGAAGGATAAAAGAAACTTGCGTCATCAGTATTCGTCAAAGTAGAGGACCAGTCATTTCTTGCAGCTACATCCAAAAACAAATAATCTTTGTATCCAAAAGTTGTAGCAGCAAATATAGATTGTACTTCTCTTTGATATGCTGTCTGAACATTCCCAGAATTATTGGCAAAATTTCCTAATGTAAAAATGTTAGCATAAGTTAAACCGGCTCCGATTCCAGAATCAAGATTAACACCAGCACTTTTACCACTATTAATACTTGTACCTATTGTTCCGGTAAATGAAAAATCATCTGTTATTTTAGTATTGATAAGAGCTATCAAATCTGCATAATTTTGAGTAGATGTTAAAGTTGAATTAATATATCTACCGTTAGTATGAACTAATGAAGCTGCAGATGTAGCAAACATTTCTTTTTGAAAATTACTTTCATTTCTATTGTAGCTATATCTTGAAGTTAAGTGAAACCACTCTTCAATTTTATAATCTAAAGCAATTGCACCATTAAAGAAATTATTAGTATCTACAGATTTTTGTTTATTTATCTGCCAGTAAGGATTCTCATTACTTTCGTTTACTGTCGCAAAACCCGGGTAATTCTGAACCATCATGTTTCTTGTTGGATCATAAATCTCATAGTTCTTTAAGTCATTTAAACTAAAAGCTCTTGGATGAGAATAAACGCCACTGATTGGGTTGAAATACAAACCGTTCACAGGTCTATTATTGATTTCCTGAACAACATAATTTCCTGTTACAGAAACACTTAATTTATCATCAAAAAATTTACCTACTTGACGGATTCCGAAGTTATTTTTCTTCAAATGGTTTCCTGGCATAATACCTGAAGCATCTGTATTAGCATAAGTCAGGCTCGTTGAAGTTCCACCTGTAGCTTTAGAGAAAGCCAGAGACGTAATTTGAGTTACTCCGGTTTCAAAGAAATCTTCAATATCCCCTTCAACCTTTTGTTTAGCGCCCCAAGATCTTGGATCTCCAGCATTAGAAGTATAATCTGATTGGAATTTTGGCAAGTATGCTGCAGAATCAAAATTTGTTACTGAACTTACTGTTAAACTTTCAGCGCCAACTTTTGCTTTTTTAGAAGAAAGCAAAATAACACCGTTAGCACCCTGGCTACCATATAATACAGAAGCAGCAGCACCTTTAAGAACTGTCATTCCTTCGTAATCATCTGGATTAATCAATGATGTAATATCTCCACCATCACGGTTACCTCCTGCTAAATCACCAAATGTACCATTTGGTTGTGCAGCTCCAGAGCTTACCAACGGAATACCGTCAATAACATATAAAGGTTGATTGTTTACAAAAGATGAATTACCACGAATAACAACTTTTGTAGAACCTCCAACTCCAGAAGAACTCTTAGTTACTGCAACACCGGCAATTTTACCTGCAACAGTATTTATAAGGTTGGCATCTTTTACGCGTGTTAATTCTTCTCCTTTAAGTTCCTGAGCTGCATACGTTAAAGATTTTCTGGTTTTCTTGATACCTAATGAAGTTACAACTACTTCGTTAAGTGCATTTGAAGCTGCCGGAACTAATTTAACATTAATTGTAACAGCATCTCCTACCACAATTGATTGTGTTTCAAGACCTACATAAGTAAAAACCAATGTTTGTCCTTTTTGTGCTTCAATTGAGTACAAACCGTCAAAATCGGTTGTGGCACCTTTTTGACCTCCCTGCACAGCAACAGATGCCCCTGGTAACGGCATCCCATCAGAATCTGTGATCATACCTTTGACATTTTTCACCTGAGCAAGCGAAACCTGCGCTGTAAAAACAATCATAAAGATTAAGAAAATTTTTTTCATGTTTATTTATTTTGTTAGTTATGGCGTAAATTTATTCTTAACGTATTGTTAAAAAAAATAAATTATACAAACGGCTATATTTTTTAAACCAACGACATAAAACAATCAATAATACGTTTTGCGAAAACGTTTTCTCTTTATTAAATTCTACCATTTACTTGTATTTATCACTGTTATATATATCAAATTAACTATTTCTTTATAAGGTAGCAATTCAGGAATAAGTCTTTTAAATTGTGGTCTTTAGAGAAAAAATTAAGCTTTTTTTAATAAAATAACTGCTTGATAAAATAAGAGCGGAGCAACTGTTTTTCAGGGTATCTTCTCCTTAAAATTTTAATTCCCACACAATTCGGTAGTTTTAAATTTTAAGCTTGTATATTTTTTATGTATGACATCTAATAAAGAATATTCGCCAAAAGAATCCTGTGCCAGTTCCCAAATCATAATTCCTCCTGTATTTTGAGAAGCATATTCCACCTTTTGAGAAATAGTAGGTCTTCCGTTATAATAAATTTTTCCTAACTCATCCTGATCGGCAAATTGAGGCCCGACTTCTACAATTTGGCTGAATGTTAAGCTAGTCACAGCTGCATAGGTGAAATTATAACCGTAAAAAGGTACTCCCAGCGTTATTTTATCACTTGGAACATTTTGAAGTTTATGCCAAAAGTCAATTCCGTCCCTGGCATTGCTCATCGAACTGTGCTGACCGGGATTATTCGGTGTCCACGGTCCTGTACTGTCATAAGACATTATATTGATAAAGTCGAATGCATTTAAGGCTGCTGAATTTATATTTTCGAAACGGGAATTATTGGGCAATGCGGCTGTTAAAAGTTTTTTACGCTCCGTAAGGCTTTTTCTTAATTCTAAAACAAATCCACTATAGCCGCTGGTTACGGCATCCCATTCAAGATCTACATCGACTCCGTCCAGCTGATGCAGTTCAACAAAATTTAATATACTTTGAATTAAAACGGGTCTGTTTTCAGATTTATCAATCAGGAAAGACCAGTTTGCTGCCTGTTCTTCTGATAAAACTCCACCTGCGAGCGAAATACTGATTACAATGTTAGGATTTACCGATTTGGCATATTTTATAAGAGCATCGATATCTCCATTAAAATTCAGACTCCCGTCTTTATTGGGATTGGCAAAAGCTACATTGAGATGTGTCAGTTTGCAAAACTGTATTGAAGTTATTTTATAGATATTATCCGAAGATAAATAACCTACAACTCTGGCTGTTTTAGTTTTTGAATCTACAGGATCAGATTGTTTCTCTGTCGAACAGCTGTATGCTGAAAAAAGTGAACTTATAAAAAAAAGGATGCCTAATAAGGCTTTATTTTTTCTCATAATTTTGAAATTTAAACTTGTTGTTTTTAATTTTAATTAGATTGAAATAATACCTTATCAGGCATAACTTTATGTTTGGGATTTTTTAGTTTACATCCCACCAAACTTTACCCAGCCAGTCATTCTTTCCTCCCATTCTGGATACCGCATCTAAATAGTTTTTTTCATTTTTCTGCATCTCATCATTCGGATAGTACAACCGTGTTGGCACAACACCACCAGTTCCGGAATCTGAATTTGTTATGGGGACTAAATGTGGATACCCTGTTCTTCTCCAGTTCGAATATCCTTCAATACTATTAAACAAGTAGGTAATCCAAATTTGTGTTCCAATTTGTTCTTTTTCTGTCCCGGCTAATAAAGGCTTAGCATTTACATAAGCATCGATATTTGCCTGACTTGCAGGAGCCGCGCCATAAATAGATAATTGTTTAATTCCTGCCTCAACTCCTTTTTTGTAATAATCCGCAGCAGAACCTGAAACCCATCCTCTAAAAGCAGCTTCTGCCAATAACAATTGAGTTTCTGAATAACTTACGTGCAAAAACGGAGTTGTTCTTAATTTTAAATAAGGCTGTATACCAGAAGCTGAATTTGATCCTCCGGGAAGCTCCCATCTAAATACTCCCGGTTTAACACCTTCATATAATGTTTCGCCCGGTTGTATTGGTGACCAAGGCACCACACTACTACTTGTTTTAGGAGTGGCTATCATAGTCAATCTTGGATCTCCATTGTTTTTTAGATAGTCTATTAGTAATGAACTAAAATGATCTCCTTGCTCATTTCCTATAAAACCATAAGACAATCCGTTTCCTCTGTAATCCAGTCTGGCAGGATCATCACTAAAAGGAAAATCTAAATGCTGCATAATACAGTTATCAGCATTACTTTCAAAAACTCCATTTTGTAATGCTATCTTAGCTTGTTTTTCTGCTTCGGCAGGTTTTACTTCAGAGATTCTCATGGCCAGACGCAAACGCATCGTGTTGGCTAATTTTTTCCATTTTGAAACATCTCCTTTATAAAACAAATCTCCCTTTATCAAATCACTTCCGGTATTTAATTGATTGAAAGCTTCATTTAATTCGATGAAAAAAGAAGCATAAATATCTTCTTGTTTATCATATTTAGGCGTTACAATTCCTTTAGAGAAAGCTAAACCCGCTTCTGAATAAGGCACATCACCATAAATATCAGTCAATCGCTGTGCGATCATTACTCTCATAATTTTAGCAACAGCATTCATGTTTACAGCCGAAGCGTCTTTACCGGTTACATCAAGAATATCGACAACGCTTTTCATTTCATGGGCGTAGACGTTTCTCCATAAAGCTACTGCATATTCCTCTGAATTATTAAATTTGCCACCGTAGTTTGTTACTGCCCAGGAACCAGAGTAATGCTGTACAAAACCTCCGGCATATATTAAATTTGTTCTATGCTGATAGTATCCATCTCCGGACATACATAATTGGGTAAATGTAAGCTGACCTGCCGGATTTGCGGATAACGCCACAGGATCTTTTTCCAGTTCGTCAAAATTTTCTGTACAGCCAACTACCGTAAAAACTGCAAGCATGGCTATTATATATTTGATTTTCATAATTTACTTTTTTAGAATGTAATTTTAATATTAAAACCATAAGATTGTCTTGATGGTAATGAACCATATTCAAACCCTTGTCCGTTTCCTGAAGTATACATAGACTCCGGATCAATGTTTGGTAAATCTTTATTGAATGTCAATAGATTTCTTCCAAATACAGAAACATAGATTGAATTTATTTTTGCTCCGCCAAAAACGCTTTTAGGGATCGTATACCCTAAACTTACTTCTCTTAATTTTACATACGAAGCATCATAAATAAAAGGTGCCGGAGTGTTATCCGTAACATTTCTCCAGTACTCCTGAGGATCTACAGGTTTAGTGTTTTTTACATAAACAGGATTCTCAGCTGTTCCTGTATTTACTACTCCATTTGCTACATAACCGCCAGTAGGAACCCAGTTATTGATGTCGAAATTAGGATCACTTGCAGCAGCTTGTGTTCTTGCAGCAATATAAGCATCTCTTCCTTCTGTAGTAATATCTAACAATCCTCTTGTTGCAGCAACTGAGTTTGTCATAGAATACACATCCATACCAAATTTCATGTCTAATAAAAATTGAAGTGTGATTCCTTTATAAGAAAATCTATTGGTCAAACCAGCTGCCCAATCCGGAACTCCTTTTCCTAAAGACACTTTAGTATCTGTATATACAGGCATACCATTTGCACCTACAATCATTTCGCCTGAAGGTGTTTTTTGAAAATCTTTTCCAATAATGGTACCGTATTGTCCGCCCACCTGAGCTACAATAGCAGCATTAGCCCAACGAGCCTCAGAAATTGTGTACGTATTAATTTCAGGATGTAAAGAAAGAATTGAGTTTTTATTGCTAGAATAATTTAAGTCAATTCCCCATTCAAAATCCTTAGTTTTTATTGGTGAACCGGATAAAAAGATCTCAATACCTTCGTTACGCAATTCTCCTGCATTTACTGAAAGGAATTCATATCCTGATGTTGATGAAGAGGCTAAATCAAGTGTTTGATCAGCTGTATCTTCGCGGTACACCGTTATATCTGCTTTTAATCTGTTTTTAAAGAAAGAAGTTTCTAAACCAAATTCGATTCCTGTTTTTGATTGAAAAGTCAAGTTTGCATTTGGTGCTGATGTATTCTTAACATTTACCACACTTTGTCCGTCGTAAGAAGAGTACGTAGTATAGTTTAATGCATTTTTATAAGCCCCCGGAGCATTAGAAACCTTTGCCCATGAAGCCCTTAATTTTCCATAAGAAAAAGTATCACTCTGAATATTAAATGCATCTGAGAATACAAAACCTAATGAAGCTCCCGGATAAAAAGCATCTTTATTAATAACGCTAAACCAGTCATTTCTTCCTGTAAATTCAGCATATAAATAACCTTTATAATCAAACTTTGCAGAACCGTAAACAGAACTTGTTCTTGTTCTTGTTTCTACCGGCGCATTGATTGACTGAGTTGAAAAATTACTGATATATTCTGTTCCCGGCTGAATAATATTTGTTCCCTGGCTAGAGTTTTCGGATCTTCTAAAATCTCTTCTGTTCGCTCCTAAAATTCCCGAAAAAGTCAAATCAGTAGCTAATTTGATCTCGCTAAAAGTCGCAATGACATCCGTATTCATTTCAGAAACGGTTATATCATTCAATCCAAGATAACCGGTATCTCTTCCTGGCCATGTACTTCCCGGTACCATGAAATCTTTTGAATCAAAAACATAAGTATCTAAACCAGTTCTAAAAGTCAATCCAACCCATTTTTTAAGTTGATAGGTTCCGGCCACATTTCCCGTAAAACGATTTTTCTTAGAAGAATTATGATTTGCATTTACTGTTAAATAAGGATTCAATTGATAAATATTGCTATTCCATTTATAGACCTCTCCTGTTTCAGGATTTCCATAATTTTTTAACCAGGCCTGATCAATATTTGGGGCCAGACCACTTAAGGAATAGCCAACATTGTTTGGTGAATCACCTAAACCAGGTCGGTTATTTGTAGATTCGACCATGTAATTTACATTAGCATCTAACGTAAACTTGTCTGATTTTAAAGTAGCATTTAATGAAGCATTGTTTCTTTCTAATCCAGAATTAGGAACAACATCATCATTTTTCATATTATTAAATCCAAAACGAAGGAATGCATTTTCACTTCCGCCAGAAAGTGCAATTCCGTTAGTTGTTGTAACCCCAGTCTTAAAAAAATTCTGAATATTGTTGTCAACTTTAGCATAAGGTCGCATAGAGCCATCAAATATTTTTACCTGTGTTCCTACGTGATCTGAAAATTTAGGTCCCCATGCACTGGTTGTATACCCGTAAATTTCAGTAGGTGCTTTTAATGGATCCGGCAAAATTCCGCGATTTCCTGTACCGTATTCAGTTTGAAAATCATCATACTTCGCATTTACGCGATCAAAACTAACACCGCTCGTCAATTCTACCTGTAATTTTCCTTTGCTTCCTTTTTTAGTTGTAATTAAAATTACCCCGTTTAAGGCTCTTGAACCATATAAAGCTGATGCAGCAGCACCTTTTAGTACAGTAAGGCTCTCAATATCATTTGGATTAATACTTGAAATTCCGTCACCGTTATCCCTGCCGTCAAACCATTTACTGGAAGCGGCACTGTCATTGTTCAATCCGGAATTATCAATAGGAACTCCGTCTACAATATAAAGTGGCTGATTACTCTCCCCTATACTCGAAATCCCTCTAATAATAACTCTGGCACTTCCTCCCGCTCCTGTGGCAGGCATAGAAATATCAACACCGGCAATTTTACCTGAAAGAGCCGAAGCAACGTTGGTTGTAATTACTTTGTTCAACTGATCGCCTTTTACATCCTGAACAGCATAGCCCAGTTCTTTCTTTTGTCTTTTAATCCCTAATGCCGTTACAACAACTTCATTAAGATTCTGAGCATCATCTACAAGAGAAACGTTTAACTGAGTTGCATCAGTTACCGTTACTGCCTGAGTTTTGAACCCAATGTATGAAAATAACAAAACATCGTTTTTTGATGCCTGAATTACATACACTCCATCATAATCAGATTGGCTCGCTTTCGCTGTTCCCTGGATAAGAACAGTTACTCCCGGCAATGGCAATCCGTTTTGATCGCTTACTAAACCTTTGATTGTTTTTACTTGGGCAAGCATGACTTGCGTAGTAAAGAAAATCATAAAGATTAACACAATTTGTTTCATTTTTGTCATGGTTTTGTTGGTTAAGCTCTAAATATATTGCTAAAATTAACATAACTAAAACTATTTAAACAAACAACTCAGAACCTTAAACAAACAACACAAAACAATCAATAATACGTTTTGCGAAAACGTTTTCTCTTAAAAAATAACTACTTTTTTATAAATTATAAAACTCATATCCAACAAAAACACTTAATTACCCAATAAATATTTAATTTACATTACTATCTAATAACTTAATTTTTATCTTAAAGCAAAAGGCATTTCATGCAGTAAACAGAATAATTCTTAAAATAAAAGTTAAATTATACAATTGATTAAAAAAAAAAATAAACCCTGAGAAGTCTCTTATATTTTTTTATCATAATTTTAAATGAGATTAAAAAATATAAGAGACTTCTCAGGGCTTATAAATTGAGCAATATTGCTACTTAACTATAACTTGATGACTTTCAGAAGTACCATTTATTTGTATTAACAAAACATAAATTCCTCTTTCAAGCTGTTCTGTATTAATAACTGCATTATTATCAACAATTGTAACTTTTCTTTTTTGTTGTCCTTTCAAGTCATACAGTATTGCAGTAATTGGTATACCGAGATTAGGTAATCCTACTTCATTAAATAAAGAAACATTAATTATACTGCTTGTAGGATTTGGATATATTTTAAAAAAAGAGTTGCCCTCAACAGTACTTGATGTTTCTAAAGACTGACTTGATTTCGTATTACATCCAGAATACAATTTACGCACAGCAACAAGACCACATGAGGTATTTGATTCTACTTTCAGCAGGCCACCTCCACAACCAAAAGGCACTACAGACATACCTTCCAAATAAGTTGTATATATTAATGTTGTTTCTCCTCTATAAAACTTATAAGGCGGGCTTCCTCCTTGTATAGAAACATCAACCTGTCCATAAGGTCCCACGCCATCATACATAGTAACGATAAAATTACTTCCGATATCAATATTTTTGGTAATGGTTCTATAGCCACAAGATGCATTTCCATAATACAGGTTAAGTGTAATTTGACCACTAACAGTTTGCGATGTTCTTGTTAATACAACTGAACCTGTACCATTACCCGAAAGGGTTACTAAATTGCTACTTTGTGTGACTGACCAATTGTAAGTTGTTCCTCCACCCGGAGCAGTATATGCAGCATTAGTACATATCTGATTGGCGCCTGATATAGAGCCAAAACATTGTACCACAGAAACAGCAGCATATGCATCAATTAAGCCATACCCCATTTGATTATTCCAAGTACCATTTGGTCTTCCTGCTGTCGTAACATAAGAATAAGGACCTACTTTTTGAGATGTTTGTTCAATAATATCACGAACCTGCTGTCCTGTCAAAAATGGATTTGCAGAAAGAATTAATGCACAAACACCAACAACGTGAGGACTAGCCATAGAAGTGCCATCTAAAGGGCCTGTAGTATTGTATGGAAGAGTCGACAAAATATTACTACCGGGTGCAACAACATCTAATCTTGTACCGTATCCTGAAAAAACGCTCCGATTACCATTTGAAGTTATGGAACCTACACTCAATATATTATCATTAAAATTACCTGGATAATCCATAATAGCACCGGAGCCACCATAATTACCAGAAGCAAAAACAATTACAGTTCCTTTGTTACTTCTTCCGAAAGTCATTGCATTAACAATTGCATTTTCAAGTATTGCACTATGAAGTTGCCCATAGAATTGCCCACCTTGATCTCCCCACGAGTTATTAATTACATCTGCACCATTTTGATAAGCCCAACTAATTCCACTAGCTAACTCAGCAGATATATTAGGTGTTGCAGAAAGCGAATGACTTACACTCATTATCTTCGATAATGGTGCTACACCAACCACTTGCAAATTATTATCTTTAATAGCTCCAATAGTTCCCGCTATATGAGTACCATGTTCACCACCGTTAAAAACACTAGGTGAGGTTCCCGATTGCGTATCAAAGCTCAACGTAGACATATTTCCTGCCAAATCATTATGCGTTTTATCAATTCCCTGATCAACAACGGCAACTTTTACGCCGCTACCTTGCGATATATTCCATGCCTGACATGCATTAATATCAACATTTGGGTTTGCCACATTATTTAGCCCCCATAAACTCCCAAAGCTTGGATCATTAGTGCAACTATTTTGAAAATCGAACATAAAAGCTGGATCAACATCGGCAAAAAGACCTGTTTCATAAAAATAATTAGAAAGCTCTAAAGAATTTTCAATAGTTTGTTTTTTCACAGTAAGGATATACCATTCTGGCATATTAGAAACCTGCTTAACAATTTGGATGTTTTTTTGTGAAGCAATTTTTTCCAATATCTTAAAATCCGTTTCCTCTTTAAGTTTTACATAAAAATAACCAGAGGTTCCAATAGGCTTTGCATTCTTCCTTTTGTAATATAATGATACACTATTTATATCCGGATTTTCTTTCAAGGCTTTAATCTTTTTCTGAAACTCTAAATCTGTTGGAACTTTTTGAAATTCTAATTTAGCAGTTTTTTGAGCCTTAACATTCGACTTATCTATTTTAAAATCAAAATCTTTTACATTTAAAATCGTAATGCTTGATTTTTGAATATTTTCTTCAGTACTAACATTTAAAAAAGTTTTATCTACTTCTAAATATATTTTTTGACCTTGATAATAGTAGTATAGATTATTTTGCGCAAACGATCCTATGATACTTACTAAAAAAATAAAAATGCAAATGGGTATTTTTTTTTTCATAACGTTTAATTTTAAACTGACAATAGTATTTTTTTAAATCTCATACATTTAAGAATTAACTAGTGCTCTAGATTGTTAACCTGTTAAATATAGTGTTAAAATACCTACAAATAAAAAACTTTAAACAAACAACTCAAAACCTTAAACAAACGACACAAAACAATCAACATTATGTTTTACGAAAACGTTCTCCCCGAAAAATATACCATCATTTCCATTTTTTTTCAAAATTTTATTCAAAAGAATTGCGTTTTAACCTGTAATTGTTTAAAGTTGCAAAATCTTTATGCAAACGACAATCACACCTAAACCCTTATAAAATAAAGTTGAACGAACTTCAGAAATTAAAATTTGACATAAAGCTTCAGAACCACATTTGGTTTTGGGGAAGTTATTTTACTCTTAATTTCTTAAGATGGGGTGCTTACTTCAACGATTATCCGTATTCATTCAAATCAAATCTGATTGAGTTTTCGCTGCACATTCCTCTGGTCTATTTTAATCTTTTTGTTTTAGTCCCGAAATTTGTTTTAAAGCAGAAATACATCCAATACACATTCGCCTTAATTGTAAGTCTGTTTGGTATTTATTTATTGAAAACCGCCCTTACCTATTATATTATATCCGAAAATATATGGCCGGAAGCAAACCGCGAATACCATCCTTTTGAGATCAACCATATTGTTGCCGTTTGTATTGGAGAATTGTACGTTCTGGCGATGGCATCATCGGTTTATCTTACCTTAACCTGGCTGCGCGAAAGGGAAAGAAACAGATCGCTGAGAGAAAATCAATTCAAGATCAAGCTAAAATATCTCGAAAACCAGATCCAGCCTCATTTTTTCTTTAATACGCTGAACAATTTGTATGCACTCTCCTTAGAATCTTCAGATAAGGTTCCTGACGTCATTATCAAATTGTCCAACCTGATGGAATATGTCTTATACGATGTAAAAGGAACCAAATTTGTTCCGCTGATCAAAGAAATAGACTATATTCAGAATTACATCGAAATCGAAAAGTTACGCTTTGAGAATGTGGAAGTTACCATTAACCTGGAATCGGATATAGAAGATGTGGTCGTCCCTCCGCTGATCTTTATTTCACTGGTCGAAAACGCCTTTAAACACGGCGGTCTCAACAATAAAAACCTGAAAATTAAAATCAATTGTAAAGTTACCGATACTAAAATGTTAGATTTTGAAATCCTAAATAATTTTGTAATTTCACCAAATCTAAACTCAAAAGGAGGTATCGGATTAGCCAATACCAAAAAGAGATTAAAATTAATTTATAAAAACGATTTCAGTTTAAAACATACAACTAAGCTCAATTACTATATAATCCGTTTGCAAATACCTATTCGTAATGAAAATTAAATGCGTGTTGATTGATGATGAGCCACTGGCAATCAAAGTCCTGCAAAATTATTTCAGCAATTTTACCGACTTTGAAGTTATAGGTACCTTTAATAACTCTTTGGAAGCGCTCGATTTTATAAACAGCACTGCTGTTGATGCTGTCTTTTTAGACATCAACATGCCTATGATGACCGGTTTTGAATTAATCAGCTTAATTGAAAGTAAAACTAAAGTTATTATAACAACAGCATTTCGTGAATTTGCTGCCGAAAGCTATGATCTTGATGTTTTGGATTATTTAGTAAAACCAATTCCACTGCCCCGATTTATAAAGTGTATCAATAAAATCACCACCGAATATAATCTAAAGAATAATATTAAAGTCGAAACCTCAAAAGGCGACTCTCATATTTTCATCAAAGTAGATAAAAAGATGATGAAAATTAATATTGAAGAAATTCTGTTTGTGGAAGGGATGAAAGAATACATTAAAGTCGTAACCCCTGATAAAACCTATATTACCCATAAATCACTGACTTCCTTATCTGAAGAACTACCCGCTGATCGCTTCCTGCGTATCCATAAATCGTACGTTATTGCCTTAAATAAGGTAAAATCTATTGAAGGAAACCGTATTCAGATCCAATCGTACACCATTCCTATTGGCCGAAACTACAGCAAAGAAGTAAAAAACAAAATTCTGGAATAAAAGGCTGTTCTAAATTCTGTTTTTCAAGAGGCTAAAAATTAACACTTTGTTGAAAAAATACTGTTGTTGGTTTAAATTTAACATTATTTGTGTCTTTTTATTTTTTTTTGATATACTTAACAAATATATTTACGGTCTTCAAAAAACATAAATAATAAAATTAACCTTTACTACTATTATGAGTTCAGAAAATGTACAGACCAAGTGGGGGCAGTTTATCTCTTTGATAATCGTCTTCTTCTTTTGGGGTTTTGTCGGTTCGGCCAATGACATCCTTATCCCAGTATTCAAAAAAGTATTTACTTTATCTCAGGTTCAGTCACAATTGGTGGCTTGGGCTTTTTACGCTGCATATTTTGTAGGATCAATTATCTTCTTTTTAGTATCCCTAAAATCAGATGTTTTACAAAAATTCGGATACAAAAAGACGCTTTCTGCGGGATTAATTCTTTCAGCAGTTGGTTCGTTTTTATTCGTTCCTGCCGCTACAATGGAAAGTTTTCCTTTCTTTTTAACTGCTTTGTTTACGGTTGGTTTAGGATTTTCTATTCAGCAAATTGTAGCAAATCCGCTTGCTATTAAAATGGGAAGCCCGAATACCGGAGCACACCGTTTGACATTGGCAGGAGGTGTAAACTCTTTCGGAACCACTATTGGCGCAATCCTTTTAGGAATTGCTCTTTTTGGAATGGGAGACAACAAAAAAACAAACCTTTCTCTGGAAGATATCAAATTGCCTTTTATCATTTTAGGACTTGCTTTTATCCTGGTGGCGATTTTCATGTATTTTTCTAAAATCGAAGATCCGGCTAAAATAGATGAGGAAGAAGCTAAACTGGAACAAAAACAGGCTAAATTCAGCATTTTAGACTATCCGCAATTGTATTTGGGAATGTTGGGAATCTTTATTTATGTGGGAACCGAGGTGACCATCATTAGTAACTTACCTGCCTTATTAAAAACAAATGAATTCGGTAATATTTTAGAAGATGCTATTTCTCCTTTTATTGCACTGTATTGGGGAAGTTTAATGATCGGCCGCTGGAATGGCGGTGTCAATGTTTTCAATACCTCAAACTTAGTAAACACGGCTCTTAAATTTATCGTACCCGCTTTAGCCTTCGGAGTTATTATCGGAGCAAACGTTTTTGCTGCGCATGATGTATCTTCTTTCTACATTTACCCAATCTGGATTTTACTATTTATAGCAGTAAGTTTCGTAGGCGGAAAAAATGCGGGAAAAACATTAATGCTTTTCGGAATCTCCGGTTTATTAATGATGGTTGCCGGATTAGTTTGCCCGGATACAGAAATCGCAAAATTCTTCTTTATTTCAGGAGGATTGTTCTTATCGATCATGTGGCCTTCTATCTTCGATTTAGCGATTGCAGGATTAGGAAGAAACACCGGAAAAGCTTCGTCTTTCCTAATCATGATGATTCTTGGTGGTGGCGTTATTCCATTAGTTCAGGGAAGTATCTGTGATTTAGACGCAACGCATCCCAACGGAATATTAGGTATTACTTATACACACTTTTCTTATATCGTACCACTACTTGGTTTTGCTTATTTAGCGTTTTATGGCTTCTACTGCCCTAAAATATTAAAAAGCCAGGGCGTAAGCCACGTGCAAAGCGAAGGAGGAGGACACTAAAATCTTCTGAAAAAACAACATAAAAAGACCCGTTTTACAAATTGTAAAACGGGTCTTTTTATTTCAATTCAAATGAATTCAAAATTCTACAACATAGTCTGGTTGTTTACCTACACCCCCCGCTAAGAAAATACCAAAACTGCTGCTAGATTCTCCTGCATACTAAAAAAAATCGCTGTCTCTCATAAGAAAGACAGCGATTTACAATTCTTTTTTGGATAAAACTATTTGTTGTTCCCTTTTTCAAAATCAGCCACAAACTGAGCCAATCCGATATCTGTTAACGGGTGTTTCAATAAACCATAAATAGCAGAAAGAGGTCCTGTCATTACATCAGCACCTATTTTAGCACAGTTTACAATATGCATGGTATGACGTACGGAAGCAGCCAGAATCTGAGTCTCATAACCGTAGTTATCATAGATCTCTCTGATTTCCTGAATCAGGTTCAGACCATCTGTAGAAACATCATCTAAACGGCCAATAAACGGAGAAACATAAGTTGCACCTGCTTTTGCAGCCAATAAAGCCTGACCCGCTGAAAACACCAATGTTACATTTGTTTTAATTCCTTTATCAGAGAAATATTTAGCAGCCATAACACCTTCTTTGGTCATTGGCAATTTTACTACGATTTGCTCGTGTAATTCAGCCAACTCCTCACCTTCTTTGATCATTCCGTCAAAATCCAGTGCATTCACTTCAGCACTCACATCACCTTCAACAAGATTACAAATATCAACGTAATGCTTCAAAATATTATCTTTTCCGGTGATCCCTTCTTTTGCCATCAATGACGGATTTGTAGTTACACCATCCAAAACACCTAAAGCCTGTGCTTCTTTAATCTGAGCTAAATTAGCTGTGTCAATAAAAAATTTCATATGTATTTAAATTTAATTGTGTTCATAATTCGGGCGTGACCCCATTCTCAAAAGGCGCACTTTATACACCGCTTATTCGCGCCTTTCGTAAATGCGGTCGGGCTATCCGTACTACTTTGGTAGTTCACTCCTATCCCTCACGCAAATCGTCGTAAAATTACAACTAATAATTTCAAAAATTAAACTCTCCAAAAATAAATCTGAAATTAAACTCCTTTATCCCGAAAACTTAAATCAGTCCAAAACCGAAATATTTTGTATTTTTAGACCAAATTAAAGTCCCAAAGTGCTAGAAGAAAATTTCAAACAAGATATCCTCAATATTCAGAATATACCCATGGTACCTAAATTACTGAGTGTAATTTGCCAGACAACAGGAATGGGTTTTGCAGCAGTGGCCCGGGTAACCGAAGACAGATGGATTACCTGCGCCGCCGAGGATCATCTGGAATTTGGTTTAAAACCCGGAGACGAACTCCAGGTAAAAACAACAATTTGTAACGATATCCGACAAAACATACAACCTGTTATTATAGACAACGTAAGCGAAGACCCTGATTTTCATGATCATCATACACCCGCAATGTACAAACTGCAAAGTTATATTTCGATTCCCATTATCCGCCAGGATGGTAGTTTCTTCGGAACTTTATGCGCTATCGACCCAAAACCAAACAGCCTGAAAACATTCAAAGTCCGCGAAATGTTTGCGCTGTTTGCCGATTTAATTTCTTTTCATATAGCAGCTGTCGAGCAGGAAGTAGCCAGTAAAACCATATTGAAAGAAAAAAACACGCTGTTGGAAAAAACAGAAGTCCAGAAGAAAAAAGCTGAAAAACTTAAGTCCGATGTGGAGGAAAAGCTAATTGAAAAAAATATTTCCCTCGAAAAGATGAACAGTGAACTGGAAGCTTTCAATTATATCTCGAGTCATGATCTTCAGGAACCTCTAAGAAAAATACAGCTTTTTACAGATATTATAGAAAAAGAAGAAGCCGATAACCTTTCCGAAAAAGGCAAACATGCGTTTGACAAAATCAGGATTTCCGCTTTCAGAATGCAGAATCTAATAAATGACCTTCTTATTTACTCCAAAACAAAATTTGACGAACGAAAATTTGAATCTAAAGATTTAAATACCATTGCAAACGATGTGATTGAAGACCTTTCTGAAGAAGTACAGAACAAAAACATACACTTTGAAATAGGAAATCTGGGCCGTCTGGCCGTCATCGAATTTCAATTCAGGCAGCTTTTGTACAACCTGATCAGTAATTCGATAAAATTCTCAGATCCAAATCGGGAACTTATTATTAAAATAACAGCAAAAACAATTCATGGATTAGATTCTGATTACGAAAAACTGCTTCCGGATACCAAATATTGCAACATTACTATAGAAGACAATGGGATAGGTTTTGATCCCGCATATACCGAAAAAATATTCGGTCTCTTCCAGGCCTTACATACCAAACCCACAAAAAGCACCGGAATAGGACTTACCATCGTAAAACGAATTGTAGAAAACCACAAAGGATTCATCAAAGCCGAAGGCGCCATAAACAAAGGGGCTGTTTTTAATATTTATATTCCTGTGGCATAGCTCACAATTCCTAAACTATGTCACAATTTATTTTTGGAAACAATCAAGTAAAACTCAGTGTCCGAAAGTCACCTTTTATCATTCGACTGGTGTTATATTTTTTTGCCTTTGCCTTTTTTACTTTTCCAACCGCCGGAACAATCGCTTCCATCGCTTTAGGAGAAGGTTTACATTTTGGATTTATAATCGGAATTGGGATTTTTTCCCTTTTAGGATTCTATTTATTGCGAGTAGCATTATGGAATACTTATGGAGAAGAAATAATACAATACTCCAAAAATGAAATCGTTTACGAAGCCAATTACGGATGGTTTCGCGATGCTAAAAAAACAATTAAAAACGAAAACCTTAAGTATTTCGTTTCACCAGTTGGCTATGAAGAAGACCACGAGGGTATTTTGATTGTAGACAATGGAAAAGAGACCCTTGAATGTGCTGTTAAAATGCCACAACAGCAAATTGAAGAACTAATAGTTCTTTGTAAAAACAATATTGTGTAAAATGATTGCCTGTTGATAAACCGAGGTAGTTATCGAAGTTTTTAAGAATGATAGAGGTCTTAACTTTATATATCCGCAACATTGTCATTTCGACCGCAGGGAGACCCGAGCGATAGCGAACAGACGAAGTAAATCACACTCGACAATCGACAAAGATTGGCGATTTTAGTTATGGAATTTCAGGTGTGATTTCTCCTTCGTCGAAATGACAAACTGCACGGTTAATTGATTCCTCAATACAAGAATACGCTATTTCACAAAAACAAAAAATACGCAAAATCTCTAATAGACATTTGCGTATTTTTTTTCAAAGAAACTCTCTTTAGAACAATATATTATTTTACTTTGAATAATTTCTCTAAATACTCCACCTTTTCTTTTTCGGCCTTAACCAGTTCTTTCTCAGCCAGAACCAAACGTTCGTAAAGTTTTATTTGTTGTTCATGAGCTTCGATTAATTTATCCAATGGATTAAATGTGCAGCCATAATGTACTGCAGAAGAATTATCCATATGATAGGTATTTCCAATAATATTTAAAACAGCTTCTTCCGAGAAATTCTTAATAGCCTCCACACTTACACCAAGTGCCTTCGCTACTTCAATTAACTTATCTTCTTCAATAGTTTCGCTGTTTTCCATAATAGAAACCGCCTGCTGATTGGTTCCCAAAGCCTGCGCTAGGGCTTCCTGTTTCATGTCTTTCAGTTCACGAATACGGCTGATTTTTCGCCCTATGTGATTTGATTTTGTTGCTGTGCTCATACTTCAAAGATATTTAAAATTCTTTTAAAAAATAGTAACCCATAAAAAACAAGTTTTCTTATCAGAATACTATTTTTTGATTGGCTTTTATGCAGACCAAATATAATCTTTTTCCTATATAAAAAACATGTTTTTTTGTTTATCCTATCGGGATGATTGTGCTTTAAAATTATTCACCCACAACCCACAACTCACAACTCTTACCCCTGCCACTTTGACATTACTTTTTTCATACGTTATTTCTCCGTCACGTTACCGTCACTCCTCCGTCACCGCTCCGTCACTCCTATACGGGAACGTTAGGGATGATTTTTAGGGTATTTTGCTCTTTTTCGGTCATATTGTCAGAAAAATTAAAGATTTGAATCCTGATTGTAACCCTTGCTGAAGGTCTGTTTTTCTATACTTCTGGTGCATCTTTTATCTTGGCAATTAGTCGATTCTAAAGATTCTAACATCCCCGCTCCTCCGAAGAGTTCTCATAAAAACCTACGCAAATCTCTCTAGACTGTGCGCAATTTTTTGTTCTTAGAAATTATAAACGTCTCAAAAGTCTCTGACTTTTTGAATAGACTTCTTGATAAGATTAAGTTAGGCTTATTTGTTTTAAAGTCGGAGACTTTGAGATGTCTATGGTTTTTAAATATATTTGGAGTAGCACAAAGTCAGAGACATTTGCCAGCGTGTTTATGTAATTTAAGAATACTTAGCAGAGCAGGAAATAAAAAAGTGAAACCTCGCCATGCAGGCGAGGTTTCACTTTTTTAGAATTGCTTCATGAATGTATTCAGCTATATTAGTAAAAACAGCTTAGAATCTAAATTTAGCTCCGACGGCCAAATCAATTCTCCACAAATTTTCAACTTCTTCATCCTCAAGTTTAATCGTTTCTGTAATGCCATTTGGATATTCATATTTTAGTTTTCGTAAAACACCTCCAACGAAATTAGCTTGTGCGCCTAATAAAAAATGCGGCGTTATCCTAAAATGATATCCCATTCCGGCAATCATACCCAAATTAGACCCCGTTATTTTTAACGGACTGCCAATGATGGTAGAATTATTCCGATAGGACATGTATCCAATCGCAAGCTCTAAATTAGCCTCTCCAACTCTTGCATTTTTACCTTCTGTAAGTATAAAGGAAGGTCCGATAAATGAAATTGTTATATCATCACTAAAATCCCCTCGATAATTTATACCGTCGTCAAGTGTAATTTGCTGATTTCTGATTGTTCCCGATGATTTATAAACATTATACTTCAAACCGAAACCAGTTCTATCATCTTTAAGATAATAAGCACTTATATCATAACTAAGTCCTGATTTTAAATTTTTCATATATTTTTTTTGCTCCGAATTTAACCCATCCGGCGATGAAGCAACTCTGAAACTTTGAGCCACATTTGCCAACAACAAAAAACCTGAAGATTTTGAACTTTTATAATTTGTCGCTTCATTGGCAACTAATTTTAAACGATCTTTTGAGTGAATCGAATCTTTATTGATGACAGGTTTACTATAATCGGTAGTGCTTTCAATCCTCAATAAATCGGCACTAATTCTATGGCAGGAGCTTCCAAACATACTTGGATACAAATGTTCGGTAATTAAGAACGCATTAGCACCATTTTTTCTTGCTTCTGTTTTTGCTGCTTCGAGAACGGTATTAAAATCACAATTGGTAGTAAAACCGGTATCTCCAATTTTGACGGTTCCAATTGTAGTAAAATTAGCAGGCAATTCAGCTTTAGTATTAAAAACAATAACATTGGACTTACTATCCAGTTTTTCATGTTTCTCTGAAACAGAAGTTCTTATTTTTGGAGAACAGGAACAAAAAGCAATAGTAATAAGGAATAAAAAGTACTTCATTTTGAGTTTTATAATTTATAATGATTCATCAACATTTTCTCATAAACCGTATCCGGAAGAATTCGCTTTAATACGATTGAAAATTTCTGCATAAAAACACCCACTTTGTAGTGTACATTTGGTTTTTTAGACTGCATAATTTTATAGATTGCTTCAGCCATTTGGTTCGGATCGCTTCCGGCATCTACATGTTCGTTCATGGTAGACAGCACTTCTCCATACACTTTTTCATAAGCAGAACCTGAAATTACAGGGGCATGATAACGCCCTGCGGCAATATTGGTTGCAAAATCACCCGGTGCCACGTTGGTAATATCGATTCCGAAAGATTTAACTTCCATACGCAAGGCTTCGGTAATCAGTTCCAGCGCCCCTTTCGAAGCCGAATAAACACTTCTGTACGGCAATCCCATATAACCTGCGATAGAAGTAATATTGATAATCAGACCTGATTTTTGTTCGCGCATCTGGGGCAAAACGGCTTTCATAACTTCAATTGGACCAAAGAAGTTCGTTTCAAAATTATTCTTGATTTCTTCCATCGGAATTTCTTCCAAAGGTCCGGTAATTCCAACTCCGGCATTATTGATCACCACATCTAAACGTCCGGTCGTTGCAATAATTTTTGCTACAGCCGTTTGTATGGATGCTGCATTTCGAACATCTAAAGCTACAAGGGGAAAAACAGAATTAAATACTTTTTCAGGATTTCGGCTGGTTCCGTAAACGATGAATCCTTTTTGATGTAAAAATTCTCCAATAGATTTTCCAATCCCTGATGATCCTCCGGTAATTAAAATGACTTTATTCATTTTGAAAAGTTATGTGTTTGAGTTATGAGTTTTGAGTTATTTGTTATGAGTCGGTTGAGGCAAAACTTCTAACCTCTAACCCATAACTTTTAACTTTACAAAGTCCCAAAAATAAAAAAATCCTCCATAAGGAAGACGCTTTTGTATTAATTCTAAAAAAGAATTTCGATAAAATAAAAAATGGCAAGCGACCTACATCGCACCGCTCAACCACGTACCCTTGCTATGTTCCCATCCTGGGGGAGTCTGCAGGAGCTGGTCGTGTAGGACTTGCCGGTGCAAATATACAATCTTTTTATATTTTTGCAAGAGCTTTGTTGCTATAAAAATATCGTCGTATATTGGCTTATTCAAATTTTTAACTATGAAAAAATATAACTTCCTAGCTGTCATTTTATTAGGAATCACATTAATTGGATGTAACGGTGCAAAAAAAGGTGAAAATTCTTTATTTACAATCGATGATTCGGCTTTTCCGGCACATTTTACATCAAAAGAAGCAGTCTCTATCGCCATTTTAAATCCAAATTCGAAAGAAATTGACAGTATTGTTTATGCTGTAAACGATAAAAGGGTGGGAAGCACAAAAGGTGCCGAGAAATTCAAATTTGAATTAAAAGATCAAAAATTAGGATATCAATACTTAAAAGCAACCGCTTATTACGGCTCTGATTGGTCTGATGCGACCAAAAGAATCGAATTGGTTTCTGATATTGAACCTAAATTACTAAAATATAAAATCCTGAATACCTATCCTCACGATACAAGAGCTTTTACGGAAGGTTTGGAATTTCACGATGGTGTTTTATTTGAAAGCACGGGACAAAAAGGAGATTCCTATTTTAGAGAAGTAGATTATAAAACCGGTAAGGTGATTACGCAGGTTGATTTGCCAAAAGATTATTTCGGAGAAGGAATTACGTTTATCAACGGAAAATTATTTCAATTGTCGTGGGAAGAAAAAACAGGTTTTATCTACGATGCCAAAACATTTAAACTTGAAAAAACGTTCAAATACGACAAAGACCTTGAAGGCTGGGGAATGACAAATGACGGAAAATACATTTATCATTCTGACGGAACAGAGAAAATCTGGAAAATGGACCCGGCGAATCAAAAATTAATTGATTACATCAATGTGTATTCGGGCACTTCAAAAATAAAAGCGATCAACGAATTGGAATATATCAACGGGAAATTCTATGTTAATGTATGGCAAAAAGATGCTATTGCTATAGTAAATCCAACTTCCGGAGCTGTGGAAGGCATTTTGAATATGTCTGATTTACGTAAATTCATCAAACATCCGCAAGCCGAAGTCTTAAACGGAATTGCTTACAATCCGCAAACCAAAACTATTTTCATTACCGGGAAATACTGGGAGAAAATGTTTGAAATAACGGTTTCAGAATAACAATTAAAAAACAAATTTTCAATTTTTAAATTCCAATAGTAAAACACAAATTGCACAGATTTTCACAAATTGATTAGTGATAATTTGTGAAATTTGTGTTTTTATTTTTCTTCTATATCACATTAAAACAGCATTATATAATACACTAAATCAACATCATGATAACTTTACTTACCAATATAAAAGAACTGCTGCAGGTTCGGGAAACGTCTGTTGCTAAAGTTTCAGGAGCTGAAATGGCAGTACTTCCAACAATCAAAGATGCTTATTTAATTTTAGAAAATCATCTAATCGCAGATTTCGGTGAAATGAAAAATCTTCCTGAAATAAAAGCGGATCAGATTATTGATGCCACAGGACGGATCGTTTTGCCTTCCTGGTGCGACAGTCACACGCATATCGTATACGCAGGCAACCGCGAGCAGGAATTTGTGGATCGTATCAACGGACTTTCGTACGAAGAAATCGCCAATCGCGGCGGCGGAATCCTAAATTCAGCTCTTAAATTAAACGCAGCTTCGGAAGAGGAAATATACGAACAATCTAAACGCCGCTTAGAAGAAGTCATGCAGCTGGGAACCGGAGCGGTTGAAATAAAATCGGGTTATGGTTTAACAACTGAAGGAGAACTAAAAATGCTTCGTGTGATTAAAAAACTGGCAGAAAATTATCCCATTTCCATAAAAGCCACTTTTTTGGGCGCTCATGCTTTTCCGTTACATTATAAAGAAAACAAAGCCGGTTATATCGATGAGATCATCACCAAAATGCTTCCTGAAATTGCAAAAAACAAACTCGCTGATTATATTGATGTTTTTTGTGAAACAGGCTATTTTTCTGTGGAAGAAACCGAAAAAATCATGGCCGCGGGAATACAATATGGTCTGATTCCGAAAATACATGTGAATCAATTTAATTCTATTGGAGGAATTCAGGCGGGAATACAATTTAAAGCTCTTTCTGTGGATCATCTCGAAGTCATGAACCCGGAAGATATTGAAGCTTTAAAAGACACGGAAACAATGCCTGTTGCTTTACCGTCCTGTTCTTATTTTTTAAGTATTCCGTACACACCTGCCCGCGAAATGATAAAAGCCGGATTGCCTTTGGCTCTGGCAACCGACTTTAACCCCGGCTCTACTCCATCCGGAAACATGAATTTTGTGGTAGCTACTGCTTGTATCAAAATGAGAATGACTCCTGAAGAAGCTATAAATGCAGCCACAATAAACGGAGCTTATGCAATGGGTCTTTCGGAAACCCACGGAAGTATTACAAAAGGCAAGAAAGCCAATTTAATCCTCACAAAACCAATTTCATCCTATTATCAGATTCCCTATGCTTTTGGAAGCAACCTGATTGAAAGTGTTTTTCTGGAAGGAAAGATTTTGGCATAAAAAAAAGAGGAGTTTTTTAAACTCCTCTTTTTTTTATTTTAATGAATGTCTTTCTTATCTTAAAGAGAAACTAGTTTTAGAAACTAACTCATCATTATCAAAAACATTGATGAAATAAGTTCCTTTAGCGAAATCTTTACCAGGTAAATCTTCAACAACATTTACACTTTTGTTTTCGTACTGAACTGTAGTTTTAAAACTGTAAGTTAAAGTGTTGTCACCAAAACTTTCTGTTTTCTTATCTCCCAAAACATTGTTTTTTGCATCGATAACCTGTACGTAATACGTTTTATCTCCGGATTTAGCAATTTGGTTTTCAGCAATAGTAAAACTTATTTTAAGAACGTCTGCACGACTTGCTTTATCAGTTTCGATTTGTTTTCCTGAGCTTCTTAATTTGTAAGCAGCCGTTTTTGTATTCAAAACAGATAATTTAGAACCTTTTTCAACTGTTTTAGCTAATTCTTCGTTTTGACCTACTAAAACTTCGTTGAATTTTTTAGATTCTCCTAAAACCACAATAGTACTGTCTCTCTGAACTGTCAAAACACCATTTTGTTTTTTCAATTCATCGTTTTCAGCAACTAAAGTTTTCATTTTAGTCTGCATTCCCTGCACTTGGTTTCTGTATTTAGATACATCACCTTTAGATTTATTTAAATCATCCATTAATGCAACTACTTTATCTCTTTCCTGAATTAATTCATCAGACATAGAAGTGTTTTCTGCAATGGCAGCATCATAAGTTGCTTTTAATTCCTGTAAATCTTTCATAACAGATTCTTTCTCTGTCAGAGTTGTGGTAAGTTCTGTTTTAACTCCATCTGTATCAGATGATAATTTAAAAATATACACTAAGCTACCAATAAGTAGGACTGCTAAAACTGCGATTACCGCTTTTAGACTTGAGTTGTTGTTCTTTGGGTTTTCCATATTTAATAATTTTCTTTAATAACAAATTTAAGAATTAATATAAGCTAATAACGTAAGTTAGTACAATTATATTATTTTTGGACAATAATTTTTTTTTATGGATAAATTAATTCCTTTTACTATTAATGATTTAGCAAAAGTCACAAATCATCGAAGTGGTGAAATAAAGTTCGGAGAAAAGATGATTATCATTCCAAAAGGAGTGGATCAAATCGAATTTTTGAAAGAAAGTGAAGCTAAATACGTTCTTTTGGGAATTCCCGAAGATATTGGGGTACGCGCTAATTACGGCAGACCCGGGGCAGCATCGGCCTGGGAAAGCGCCATAAAAAGTATCGCTAACATTCAGCACAACCGCTTTGCAAAAGGAAGTCAGATCATTGTTTTAGGACAAATGAATGTTTCGGAAGAAATGCGCGAGGTAGAAAATCTTGATTTCAATGATATTGATGACCGTTCGAAATTAAGTCAGTTAGTAGAAAAAATTGATAAAGAAGTTTCCCATATCATCTTTAATATTGTAAAAGCGGGCAAAACGCCAATTATAATCGGAGGAGGCCATAATAATGCTTACGGAAACATAAAAGGTTCCGCGCTTGCAAAAGGAAAACCCGTGAACGCGATTAATTTTGACGCTCATTCTGATTTCAGAATCCTTGAAGGCCGTCACAGCGGTAATGGATTCTCTTATGCTTACGAAGAAGGTTTCTTAAAAAAATATTTCATTTTTGGTTTACACGAAAATTATACTTCCAAAAGTGTACTGGATATTATCAAGAAACTGGAAGACCGCGTGCGCTACAACACGTATGACAGCGTAAACATTCGAAAAGAAAAAGAATTCTACAAGGAAATGATTTATGCATTGGATTTTGTAAAATCAGATCCGTTTGGAATTGAAATTGATCTTGATGCGATACCCAACATTGCCAGCAGCGCGATGACTATCAGCGGATTTTCGATCGAAGAACTGCGTCAGTTTGTTTCATTTTTCGGAGAACATAAAAATGCCACTTACTTACATATTTGCGAAGGAGCGCCCGATCTGGACCAATCACCAAACAATCATTTGATTGGGAAATTAATTGGCTATTTAATAACTGATTTTATAAAAGCCAACAACGAAATAATTTAAGATAGTAAATTACAGCAGCTGAAAATTAGCCCATTTGCCAAATAAAACCGGATTCAAATAGACGATTGACTGAATAAAGCTATCTTTGCACAGAATTTTAGTACTTAAAACTAAATTCTTAATACCTAAGATATGTTATTCGAAGATTTATCACTTTCAAAAAGTATACAAAAAGCCGTATTTGAAGAAGGCTACCTAAACCCTACACCTATTCAGGAACAATCTATTCCGATTGTTTTGGCAGGAAGGGATTTAATTGGCTGTGCGCAGACCGGTACCGGAAAAACAGCAGCATTTGCTATTCCAATTATACATCAGCTGCACCGAATTGTTGGTTCTTCTAAAAAAGCAAAAGTAATTCGTGCTCTTATAGTTACTCCGACACGTGAATTAGCGGTTCAGATTGGACAAAGTTTTGAGACGTATGCAAAATACACCAACTTAACACAATTAACGATCTTTGGAGGAGTTTCCCAAAATCCACAAGTGGATACGTTAAAAAACGGAATTGATATTCTGGTTGCCACTCCGGGAAGATTGCTTGATCTGCAAAAGCAGGGTTTTATTGATTTAGATCATCTTCACACTTTAGTTTTGGATGAAGCAGATCAGATGCTGGATATGGGTTTTATAAACGACGTAAAGAAGATTGTAAAACTAACGCCAAAAAACCGTCAGACTTTATTGTTCTCCGCGACAATGCCTATTGCAATTCGCGAACTGGCAGAAATGTTTTTACAGGATCCTGCAAAAGTAGAGGTTTCACCAGTTTCATCGACTGCTGAAAATGTAGAACAGCGCGTTTACTTTGTAGAGAAAACGGAAAAAAGAAACTTACTTTATCATTTAATAAAAAATGAGGATTTATCAAACGTGCTGGTTTTTTCAAGAACCAAACACGGCGCTGATAATGTGGTAAAAGCGTTGCGTAAAAAAGATATTCCGGCAGAAGCAATTCACGGAGATAAATCTCAAAATGCAAGACAACGTGTTTTGGATGCTTTCAAAAATAAAGAAGTTGGCGTTCTTGTTGCTACTGATATTGCGGCGAGAGGAATTGATATCGATCAATTGCCCTTTGTAATTAATTTTGATTTGCCTAATATCCCTGAAACCTACGTACACCGAATTGGAAGAACGGGACGTGCAGGAAATGGCGGAATTGCGATTTCATTTTGCAGTAAAGATGAGGAACCGTATTGGAAAGACATTCAGAAACTTATAAAAGTTGATGTGAAAATCATTACCGATCATCCGTATCAATGGCATTCCGGCGCTCCTGAAGCAACGACAGAAAAACCAAACAATTCAAACCGAAGCGGTGGTGCTCATAAGTCGAGAAAATCAAATGCTTCTAAGCAAAACAAAAAACGTTGGTATTAACAACCAACGTTTTTTGTTTCACATATTAAGTAATTAATTATTTTAAACAGTTTAACCGGTTCAAACGGCTTAATAATAATATCGTTCATTCCTGAAGAAATAGCTTCATCCGTAATTTCATCCTTATCAAAAGCCGTAAGGGCAACGATAGGTGTTTTTATACCTAACTGACGAATTCTTTTAGAGGTTTCAAATCCGTTCATCTGCGGCATATTTATATCCATCAGAACAAGATCAAAATGCTCATTCTGAAGCATCTCTATAGCACTAAAACCATCATCAACCACTTTGCAGATATAATTATTTTTTTCAATTATTTTTTTGGTAACCAGCTGATTGATAACATTATCCTCTACAACCAAAATCTTAAAGACTTCATTTGATGTCAGGTCTACCTGGATTTCATCTATAATGCGTTTTGTTTTTTCCGGATCATATTCGAACGGAATGGTAAAAGTAAATAATGTTCCCTCTCCAAGATTACTTTTCAGGTTTATAGTAGTATTAAAAAGCCCTAATAATCTTTTTACGATACTTAAACCTAGTCCGGTACCCTGATAATCTTCATCTTTTCTGCCAACCTGAACAAATTTTTCGAAAATCTTAGTCTGATCTACAGCTGCAATGCCTACCCCGTTATCCTGTATTTGAAATTCTAAAAAGTATAATTTCCCTTCTACTTTAACCAGATTGATAATAATCTCAACTTCGCCATCTTTCGTAAATTTAAGCGCATTGCTGACTAAGTTCATCAGAATTTGCGCCAGTCTTAATTTATCACCAATTAAATATTCGGGGATTTCAGGGTCAATATCGATTGAGATTTTATTGTTATTTTTTTGAGAGAGAAAAGAAAGTGAATTTTTGATCATCGAAATTTCATCTGAAATATTAAAGGTCAGACTTTCCAGTACCACCTTATTTTCCTCAATTTTATTAATCTGAAGAATATCATTTACCAAAGACAATAAATATCTCGCCGAAAATTTTAATGAACTCAAATGCTGGCTGCTGGATAATTCCTTATGTTCTTCCAGCAACATATTGGTTATTCCGACTACACCATACAGGGGAGTCCGCAATTCATGACTGATAGTTGAAATAAATTGCGTTTTGAGCAAGGAGGCTTCTTCTGCTATTTCTTTTGCTTTTAGAAGCTCTAAATTGTGTTTCTTTTTAAATCTGATATTCTTAATCAAGGTGATGATCAATAACAGCAGAATAAATGAAATCACCACAAATAGAATAACAATGATTCTGGATTTTTTCAGACTTTGATATTGTGAATCTTTTTCATCTTCAATTTTATCAATTTGTCTTTTATATTCGTCTAACTCCAGATTAAAACCTGCAACAGAGGCTTTCTTAAGTTTTTCGTCATTGTAAATTTGTTCGGTTATTTTATTATAAGCGACCAGGTTTATATAAGCTTCCCTGTCTCTTTTAATTTTATTTAAAAATTTTGAATACTCGAGGTGCGTAAAAGACAAATCAGATTTTTCAACATAGGTTTTTCCTAACTCTATTGCTTTTTTAAAATAAGCATCTGCTTTAAGGTTATCGCCTTTATGACTGCAATACATACCGTTGAGCATATTTGCAATCACGACCGTATTATCATCCTGAAACTTTTTCTCATGTGCATTAATAAATTTCAGGTAAGGATATCCTTTATTAAACTGGCCAATATCAAAATAGGACCATGCAATATTGACATTCGTAAAATAAATCTGGCTGGAGTCTTTGATCTTAGAACTTAGTTCGATCGATTTTTTATAAAAATCGATTCCTAATCGGTACTGCTTCTTATCAAAACAATAAATATTCCCTAAGTTATTGTATAACATATTCTTAATACTATCATTATTGGCTTTATTGGCATAAAACAAACTTCTTTTATAAAAGAAAATGGCTTTGTCTAATTCAACCAATTCGCTGTAATTGGCAGCAATAATGTTATAAGAACGGGCAATAAGGTAATTATTTTTATTTTTCGTTGCGTGATTTAGGGCAACTCTGGAGATAATTAATGATTTTTCGAAATTTGACTCTCGGTAGTTAGAAAGTGCTTCGAGGACCAGTTTATTGATTTTATCCTCTGACAAATGTTCAGATTGCGCGATTACTGAATTATCTAAACAATTCAGAAACAGTAAAAGAAGTAAAAAAATCCGCATTGGGGGCATGAATCGGCTAATTTGATCAAATATACATTTAAAAATAAAAAAAAAGCTGTATTTCGTATAAAAATACAGCTTTCTTTTATTTCTGACCTTCAAAATTGTAAAGATTTTTCTTTCGAAAAAATAAATTTAAATTTCTGAAGCTATCTCTGATTCTTTATCGTCTTCCCATTGCCCAACAACAGATGTTGCCAAAGCATTTCCTAATACATTGGTAGCACTTCTGAACATATCACAGAAATGATCAATTGGTAAAATAAGGGCAATTCCTTCAACAGGAATATCAAACATACCGCAAGTTGCCGCAACAACGACCAAACTGGCTCTTGGTACTCCTGCAATTCCTTTACTGGTAAGCATTAAAACCAAAAGCATTACCATTTGTGTTCCTAAATCTAAATGTACACCGTAGGCCTGTGCAATAAAAATACTCGCAAAAGTCATGTACATCATACTTCCGTCAAGGTTAAACGAATAACCCAGCGGCAACATGAAGGATACAATTCTGTTTTTTACACCAAAATCTTCTAATTCTTCTGTCAGTTTAGGAAAAACGGCTTCACTGCTTGTGGTTCCGAAAGCAATGACTAATGGTCCAATAATACGTCTCAACAGTTCTGTCATTCTCCCTTTAAGGAAAACATAACCCACAACGATCAAAACCACCCACAAGGTGCTGATTCCAATTAGAAATGATCCGAAAAATTTAAAATAGGTAATCGCTAATTCCTGAAAATCCCTAACGGCAAATACTCCTGCAATGGCACCAAAAACTCCAATTGGAGCAAAGTTCATTACATAATTTACCATTTTTAAAACAATATGGGAAGTCTTATCCAAAGCATTGATAACCGGTTTTACAGTGCTTCCTAATGATGCAGCAGCCAATCCGAAAAAGATGGAGAATATTACAATCTGTAAAATTTCGTTGGTTGCCATTGCCTCAATAATACTTTTAGGGACGATATGTTCAACGAAGTTTTCGAAAGAAATTGATTTCGTTTTAGCCGTTACTTCCGATGCTGTAGCAATATCAACATGTGCTAATTTTAAACCCACTCCCGGTTCTAAAATATTCACATAGAATAATCCAATTAACAAAGAGATAAAAGAAGCTGTAAAAAACCAGCCAAGTGCTTTTCCTCCAATTCTTCCAACAGCTTTTATATCTCCCAGTTTCGCAATTCCTACCACAAGTGTCGTAAAAACTAAAGGAGAAATAATCATTTGTACCAATCTGATAAAAATGGTCGCCAGCATTTTTATTTTATTGCTAAACGATTGTGCCGCCTCAGGCGAAATCGAATTGTGCAATATAATCCCTAAAATTGCCCCAAGAACCATGGCAATTAAAATTTGCCCGGTTAATCCTGAAAGAAATGATTTTTTTTTGGTTTCTGTAATTTGCATTAATTTGTTTTTTGTTTATAATTAAAATATAAGACCCTCACTGCCTTACAATTTATTAATAGGTCTTGTTGATTAAATAAAAATCAGCCAGAACAATTGCTGCCATTGCTTCAACAATCGGCACTGCACGAGGTACCACACACGGATCATGACGTCCTTTTCCGGTCATGGGTGTAATATTTCCTTTATTATCTAAGGAGTCCTGAGTCTGCATGATGGTTGCAACAGGTTTAAAAGCGACTCTGAAATAAATATCCATTCCATTACTGATTCCTCCCTGAATTCCTCCGGAAAGGTTGGTTTGGGTAGTTCCGTCAGGATTGTATAAATCATTGTGCTGGCTTCCCTTCATTTCAGATCCTGAAAAACCACTACCGTATTCAAAACCTTTTACGGCATTGATAGAAAGCATTGCTTTTCCTAATTCGGCATGTAATTTATCAAAAACAGGTTCTCCTAAACCAACGGGAACGTTTTGAATCACACAAGAAACAATTCCTCCAACCGTATCGCCTTGTTTGCGAATATCACGAATATATTCTTCCATTATCGCTGCCGATTTTTCATCGGGACAGCGTACCGGATTGCTTTCTGTTTTAGAAAAATCCAATTCCTGATACGGTATATCTAAATGAATTGGCCCTACAGCCGAAACGTAGGCATTAATTTTAATTTCCGGCAGCATTTGTTTGGCAATGGCACCTGCCACTACCCTGCTTGCCGTTTCGCGGGCAGAACTTCTTCCACCTCCGCGGTAATCACGAAAACCATACTTCTGATCATATACATAATCGGCGTGGCTTGGTCTGTAGTTGTCTTTTATATGAGAGTAGTCATCAGATTTCTGATTCGTATTCGGAATAATAAAACCAATTGGGGTTCCGGTAGTTTTACCTTCAAATATTCCTGATAAAAACTGAACGCTGTCCGGTTCTTTTCTTTGGGTTACAATTGCGGATTGTCCTGGTTTTCTGCGGGACATTTCAACCTCAATCGCTTCCAGATCAAGTTCTATTCCCGATGGGCAACCGTCGATTATTCCGCCCAGAGCTTCACCGTGAGACTCTCCAAATGTTGTAACTTTATATAAAGTGCCGTAGCTATTTCCTGCCATTGTAAATTGTTTTGAGCAAATGTAAGTTTTATGAATTAAATTAAAAAATTTAAAATTGGTAATATTAACTAAAGGTTAATTTGCTTAAAAATCACAATTTATTAAAATTGTGGTCGATTTGATAACCTTTTGATAAAATATAATCCATTTAAGATTCTTTTATTTGTTAAACTTCAAATCAGGAAAAATTGAAAAAAAGAAATGTTGAACTGGTCATTATTTCAGATGTCCATTTAGGGACATATGGCAGTCACGCCAAAGAACTAAACAACTATTTATCAAGTATAAAACCGAAAACATTAGTCTTAAACGGCGACATTATCGATGCCTGGCAATTTAGAAAATCCTATTTCCCGAAAAACCACTTAAGAGTTATTCAGAAAGTAATCGGAATGGCTTCCAAAGGAACAAAGGTGTACTACATTACCGGAAACCACGACGAAATCCTAAGAAAGTTCAGTGACATGAACATGGGAAATTTTGCTTTGGTTGATAAATTAATTCTAGAACTCGACGGCAAAAAAGCCTGGATTTTTCACGGAGATGTTTTTGATGCTTCCGTGCAACATTCAAAATGGATAGCCAAGCTTGGAGGTTTAGGATATGATTATTTAATTCTCCTGAATCGCTTTATCAATTGGCTTTTATCTAAATTAGGAAGAGAACCTTATTCTTTCTCCAAAAAAATAAAAGCAAGCGTCAAAAAAGCAGTAAAGTTTATTTCAGATTTCGAAACCACGGCAACAGACCTGGCTATAGAAAAAAAATATGACTACGTAATCTGCGGTCATATTCACGAGCCTAAAATAATTCAAAAAGAAAATAAACACGGATCTACCTTATATCTCAACTCAGGGGACTGGATTGAAAACTTAACCGCTTTAGAGTACCATAAAAAGCGCTGGAAATTATTTTCTTACTCTCAGTCTAATTTTACGGAAGAAGAAAATCTTTTCGAAATGGAAGATATCCTAAGCAATCATCTGATTACCTCTATCTTAAAAAGTAAATAAAATTCCATTTGAATTTTGGCAGAAATTCAGCTAATGTGAATTATGTAACAATTTAAAATAATTTTATACGTTTTGGTTTTTACAGTAATTGTAAGTTTGAAAAAAATTAATAACCAATTTTATGAAAAAAATTATTTTATCTGCCCTTATGCTATTAGGTTTAGCTTTTACGGCACAATCGCAAGAAATTTCTAAAAATGCTTTAGGGATACGTTTTGGAGACAACAACGGATTTGGAGGTGAAGTATCATATCAATTAGGATTAAATCAAAAAAACAGGTTAGAGTTTGATTTAGGATGGAGAAACAGCCGTGATGTAGACGCCATTAAAGGAGTTGCTCTTTACCAATGGGTATGGAATATTGATGGTGGCTTTAACTGGTACGCTGGTGTCGGTGGAGGTGTAGCTGCCTGGGATTACGATTACCGTTTCAATAATGCCAGATATAATGATAGCGGAACTTATGTTTTTGCTGCAGGAGATATCGGTATCGAATATAGATTTAAAGAGGTACCTATTACCTTGTCGTTAGATGCAAGACCTGAAATTGGTTCAGGATATTATGATGATGACAATTTTGGATTTGACGTTGGTTTAGGAGTTAAATTCAGATTCTAAATAAAAAGAATAATTGTAAAAAGAAACCTGTCGTTTTAAGCGACAGGTTTTTTTATGTTCCACTCTTTAAGTGAAATTTATTTGATAATAATTTCCTTTTTAGAACGGATTTTTACCACTGTATAAGGATAGGTAATCACCTGCATGGTCATGGAATCCGGAGCTGGATTAGTTTCTTTTACCGTAATAATGATATTTTTATCCGTTTCTTCTACCTTATCAATTCCGATGGAATAACCGCCCGTATTTTTTTCTCCCATGTTCAGGATCACATAATTGGAATTAGTGATGTCGTCCTGTTTCATTTTATCTTTTAAAAGCGGATCATTTTCCAGCATTTTGATTTCGTTTGGTTCGGTCAGGATTTCAAAAAACCTGATATTTCCGCCACCGTCAGACTGTACCGTTAAAATCTCATAAAGGGCTTTTGAATCAGATGTTTTCTGTACGCCACACGAAACCAGAGCAAAAACTGCTAAAACTGAAATAACTTTTTTCATTTATACTTAATTTAAGATGAATGTTAATTTTTATAATCGTCTATCGCTTTTTGATACAACGCTTCGTATTTGGGTAATATATTTTTGATATCAAATCTTCTGGCAACTTCCAGCGCATTGGCTTTAAACTGTTTTAAAACGGCTTCATCTTTTAAGATTTTCAGTGCATTGGAAGCCATTTCTTCCACATCACCAACATTACTCAGATAACCTGAAAAACCATCAAAATTCACTTCAGGCAAACCTCCCGAATTACTTGAAATCACTGGGACCCCGCAAGACATTGCTTCTAAGGCTGCCAAACCAAAACTTTCCGTTTCCGACGGAAGCAGAAACAAGTCGGTCATGCATAAAATTTTATCAATCTCATTGCTGTTTCCAAAGAAAATCACTTTATCCAGAATACCTAATTCCTGGCATAAAATCTCTGCCTTTTCTTTTTCGGGACCATCACCAACCATCATTAATTTAGCCGGGATTTCTTTCTGGATATTATAGAAAATCTTGATGATATCCGGAATACGTTTTACCTTTCTGAAGTTACTGATATGGGTGATAATACGCTCGTTTTCCTTCGCCATCACATAACGATGACAAGCTGCCTGCGGATCTTTTACCATTTTATCCAATTCAATAAAATTCGGAATCACCCTGATTTTATTCTTGATTTTAAATAATTTCAACGTATCATCTTTCAGGCTCTGGGAAACCGAAGTCACATAATCTGATTTATTGATACTAAAAGTTACAGCCGGTTTATAAAAAGGATGATTTCCAACCAAAGTAATATCTGTTCCGTGAAGCGTGGTAATCATAGGCAGATTAATTCCTTCGTTTTTCAGCATTTGCTTCGCCATGTAACCCGCATAAGCGTGTGGAATTGCATAATGTACGTGAAGGACTTCAATCTTGTATAGTTTCACCATATCAACCAGTTTGCTCGACAAAGCCAGCTCATAAGGCTGATAATGAAAAAGTGGATATTCAGGAACGTTTACTTCGTGATAATGTACGTTTGGATTCAGAAGTGCCAACCTAACTGGCTGACTGTATGTAATAAAATGTATTTCGTGTCCGCGTCTGGCTAATTCAAGACCTAACTCAGTGGCTACTACCCCACTACCGCCAAAAGTCGGATAACAAACAATTGCTATTTTCATGTATTAAATTTAATACTACGAAAGTACTCAAAAATAGCGTTTAATTGAAGTTTTCAATTGTTAGATTTTTGTGAATAATAGATTTGTCAGATTAGTAGATCTTTAGATTACCAGACTTTTATTTCTTCATACAGCAAACCTGACGGGTCTTAAAAACGTGTCAGGTTTCGAAAACCGAACCTGAAACTTGAAACCTGAAACAAACTTAAAAAACAAAAAAAAGGCACGAACTTTAGATTTCATGCCTTTTACTATTTTATAGATTACTCTTAGAAAAATCTGCTATGCCAGCTATCGGCAGCAGGGACTTCCCATGATTCGTTGTATTCTTCGATATTATTGACAAGATTATTAAAAACAATCGTATTTTCCGATACTGACTTATCTTTCACCATTTTCTTAAAATCAATCAGAGGTTTATGAGCGATATGTTCCCCCAGTTTAAAGGTAACGTTCATTTTATCTAACAAATCAACGTTGTATTTTTTCTCTAATGCCTGAATAAATTCAACAGAACTATCGATAGAACATCCTGTAGCAGCCTGCACGTCCTGATTTACCGCCAGAATTATAAATCGGTTGTATTTCAGTTCATAAGAAGCCTCAAGACTTGTTCCGTGTGCGGCCCAGCCTTCAACAAAAGTTTTCAGGTCAGACTCTATTTCAGAAAATTCCTCATCAGAAAATTTTCTGTTTGATTGATAAATCCAAATTCTGGATTCACCAGGTAAATTTTCAAAAGGGATATACATTTTAATTTTAGATTTTAGATTGTTGGATTTTAGATTTCTGAAAAGTTTCAGGTTTCAAGTTTCAAGTTAAAAACCTTTGCAACTATGGACCTTTGCCACTTTGAACCTCAGATCAAAGATCCTGCGCGTTTGCAATTAACTCTGCAATGTCCATTACTTTAACCTGTCCTTCTTTTTCCTGATGTTTAATTCCATCCGTCAACATAGTATTACAGAACGGACAACCCGCTGCAATAATATCCGGCTGAACTTCTAAAGCGTCTTCTGTACGTAATACATTGACTTCCTTGTTTCCCGGTTCTGCATCTTTAAACATTTGCGCACCACCTGCTCCACAACATAAACCGTTTGATTTGGAACGCTTCATTTCGACTAATTCAACATCTAATTTCTGAATTAATTCTCTCGGAGCTTCGTATACTTTATTGGCTCTTCCTAAATAACAAGGATCGTGAAAAGTAATTTTTTTTCCTTTAAACTGGCCGCCTTCAACAGTTAATCTTCCTTCATCAATTAATGATTTGAGGAATTCTGTATGATGGATTACTTCATATTGACCACCTAATTCAGGATATTCATTTTTTAAAGTATTAAAACAATGCGGACAAGCTGTTACTATTTTCTTAGCTTCATACGCATTCAGAACCTCGATATTCATCATGGCCTGCATTTGAAACAAGAACTCGTTTCCGGCACGTTTTGCAGGATCTCCGGTACAACTCTCTTCTGTACCAAGTACTGCAAAAGAAACATTGGTACGATTTAAAATACGTACAAAAGCTTTTGTAATTTTCTTTGCTCTATCATCAAAACTTCCTGCACAACCTACCCAAAACAATACTTCCGGCTGTTTTCCTTCGGCTAGCATTTCTGCCATTGTTGGCACTATTAAACTTTCTGACATCTTCTTATTTTGTTAAATCGGTTCATCGTCAATTTGGTTAATCGGTAAAAACTCTTTCTTTATGATTACCCAGTAAAAAACCTAAAATATTTTTTATAATCGGTTAAACAAATAACCAATTAAACAATTTTAATTTTCATTTTTCCAATTCAGCCTGTCCTGCTGATTGTATTGCCATGGCGCTCCATTATTCTCAATATTGGTCATCATTGCGTTTAATGACATTGGGGCAGCACTTTGTTCCATTACTAAATAACGGCGCATATCCATAATAATAGACAACGGACTGATATTTACCGGACATTCTTCTACACAGGCGTTACATGAGGTACAAGCCCACAATTCTTCCGGTGTTATATAATCGTTGAGTAATGTTTTGTTATCCGGAACAAAAACACCTTTATTGGCATCAATATTTTTTCCTACTTCCTGCAGACGATCTCTTGTATCCATCATGATTTTGCGGGGAGACAATTTCTTACCCGTCTGATTCGCAGGACATGACGACGTACAACGTCCACATTCTGTACAGGTGTAAGCATTTAATAGCTGAACCCAGTTTAAATCCTGAACATCACTCGCTCCAAATTTCGCCGGTGCTGCATTTTCATCCACCGGAGCGGCGGCAAAAGGATCTGTATTTGGATCCATCATTAACTTAACTTCCCTGGTCACGGACTCTAAATTATCAAATTGCCCTTCGGGCTTCAGGTTCGCAAAATAAGTGTTTGGAAATGCTAAAAGGATATGCAGGTGTTTTGAAAAATACAGATAATTCATAAAAATCAAAATACCAGTAATGTGCAGCCACCAAAATATTTCGGATAATAACATCACCAGTTCATTCGACATTCCGTTAAATAGTGGAGCAATGAATTGACTTACCGGAAAACTTCCGGCTTTATGAAAATGCGAAAACCCTCCCGGAACATTTTGCAGGTGCAGGTCAGAAGCATTCATCAATAAGAACAATGTCATCAAAACCATCTCAAAGTACAAGATGTAATTGGCATCACTTTTAGGAAATCCGTTTAAATCCGGATTTATAAAGCGTTTCAGTCTGATAATGTTTCTTCTGATCCAGAAAGTAATGACGGCCACTAAAACTAAAAGCGCCAAAATTTCAAATGAAGCAATTAAAACATCATACACAACTCCTAAATAAGGCGCAAAAATTCTATGGGTTCCGAATAAACCATCAATGATGATTTCGAGTAACTCTATATTAATAATTATAAAACCTACATATACAAAAATATGAAGTATACCGGCAACAGGGCGTCTCACCATTTTTGACTGCCCAAGAGCAATCAAAGCCATGTTTTTCCAGCGTGCTTTAGAATTATCTTTTCGATTTACATCTACTCCGAGGTTAATGTTTCGGATAATTTTTTTTACACTCGTTGCAAAAAAACCGAAACCAACTATCAAAAGTATGGCGAACAAAATATTATCTAAATAACTCATATTTATTATTTTTTACTATTTGAATTTGCGTCTTCAGCCGGTGGTGCCACATAAGGTTTGTTTTTCTTTCCAAAAAGAGAAACATTCACATAACGTGTTGGGTAAAGACGGACATCCTGTAGTAATAGCTCTAACTCTTTTGAAGTTTTAGCCAGATTATTATACAATGCATCATCATTTAATAATTTACCGGCTGTACCTTTTCCTGAATTTAAGTTATTCATTATGCCATCTACTTTGGCTAAAGTCTGATTTAAATTTCTAACTGTTTTTCCTAAGTCAGCTTTGTTTAAAGAATCTGATATTTTAGAAAAGTTATTTGACATTTTATTAAAGTTGGTGACAACTCCGTTAATCTGACCTTTATTGGTATCTAAAATAGAATTAAGAGTTCCTGAAGCTTTGTGGAATTGTTCCATAGTCTGACTCAATTCTGCTAAACTCTTTTTGATATCTTCCTGTCCTTTTTTGTCCAGAACATTATTCAGTCCTGATACCAGAACGTCAATGCTTACCAGCATTTTTTCCAGTTTTTGCTGAATGGGTTCAATCTTGCCTCCTAAAGACTCTGTTAATCCCAACTCAACAGTGGCAGGCAGTATTTGCCCGTCTTCCGCCAATTCTTTATCTGCAAGATTAGGTACAATTTTAATTTGTTTTCCACCAATTAAACTTGGGGAATATAAAGCCGCCTGACTGGTTTTAGATATAGGAAAATCTGTTTTTAGCTGAAGTTCAACCAATAATTTTCCCGTTGTTTCATTGATTGTAATTTTAATTACTTTTCCAATTACAAGTCCGTTTAAAGTAACAGGTGCTGAAGCTGATAATTCTTCAACATTATCGTATTCCACATATAATGTCTTGTAATCCGTAAAAAGGTCTTTACCTTTTAAAAAACTATAGCCCCAAATAAATAGTAATATTGACCCGATGACTAAAATAGCCGTTTTAATTTCTCTTGTTAGTTTCAAAATTCTAAGTGTTTCTACAAAATTAATATAAATATCCGAACTTGTGACTATTATTTAATGGCATCCTGAATACTGATTTTTTCTCCGTCTTTATATGCAATTAAGAAAGCGGCTCCATAGCCTTTACCTTTAGCTTCTTGCAAATATTTTTGTGCCATATCGTAACTTGAAGTTTCCTGATAGAAATACTTATATATATTGTTTTCAAATAACATGGTCACATTCTTCAGTCCTTTGAAGTTTTTCGGCTCCAATGGTGTTTTTTTAATGCTTGCTATAAGCTGTACTTTAAAGAAAGTCCCTTTTGGTGCATTTTTTACGGCAACGGGAGCTTCAACTACTTTTTGTTTTGCCGGCGTTGAAGTGTCTCTGGCTGGTCGCTGGTCCGATATTTCCGGTACTCCCGAACCAAAATATTCTCTTTTATAACTAATAATAGCTTCAGCGATCGCTTTGGCAATGTCATTTTGGCCTTCTTCAGAATTTAAAATATTCCCTTCTGTTGGATTGGAAACAAATCCGGTTTCTACTAACACCCTTGGCATGTACGCTTTATGAAGTACCATAAAAGGAGCTTGTTTTACACCGCCCTGGCGCAGTTTTTTCCCCAATCTGTCAAAATTATCTTCAATTTTACTGGCCAGTGAAATACTGTTATCCAGATATTCTTCCTGCATTAGTGTCATTCCGATCATTGATTCGGGAGAATTAGGATCGTAACCTTCGTATTTACGTTTATAGTCTTTTTCTAAAGTAATAACGGAGTTCTCTTTCTTTGCAGCCTCAAGATTGGATGCTACTTTACTTAAACCCATGACATACGTCTCAGTTCCATCGGCTGCCGTATTTTTGTTGGCATTGCAATGTATGGAAACAAAAATATTGGAATTGGCTCTGTTTGCAATATTGGCTCTTTCGACAAGATCAATAAAAACATCTGTTTTACGAGTATAGATAACATCAACATTTGGGCTTGCTTCTAATATTTTTCCAATTTTTAACACAATCGCAAGCGCAATATTTTTTTCTATCCTGCCACTGTAAACTGCTCCAAAATCGTGATCTCCATGTCCTGCATCCAATGTCACTTTAAAGACATTCGATTGACTGTAAGAACAAAAAGTCGTTATCATTAGAAGAAAACTAAATATTAGTCTAGTTTTGTTAAGTATATTCATAAATCTAAAAGTTAATTTTAATAAAGGCAACTGCTATAATTTTTATAATTGATTATTTTTGACAAAAAATTATATGTAAGTTTGACGTGTCAAAAAACAAGCCATACTTTTACAAAAATAGCATTTAAACCTTTGCATACAAACTTATTTAATATCGTTTTAATATCATTTTTCCTAACATTAGGATGTGGTAATCTATATTCGCAAGAGATAAAAACAAAAAAAACTCCGTTACCAGCTGTAAAACAAACAGATAAGCCAGTAAAACCTGAAATAACTGTCACTGATACTATAAAACTCGATACCGTCAGGCCAAAAAAGACATTTCTGGATGGTAAAGTGAGATATGTGGCTAAGGATTATGCGAAGATAGATCAGAAAAAGAAAACAATCACACTTTATAACGAAGCAGAGCTTTATTATAAAGATGTTGAGCTGAAATCCGGTATTATTGTACTGGATTACGATAAAGATGAAGTTTATGCCGGAAGAATAAGAGATTCAGCGGGAGTTTTAACCCAGTATCCCAACTTTAAGCAGGGAGCAAGTGAAGTTCAGCCGGACTCTATTCGATTTAATTTTAAGACGAAAAAAGCTTTAATCTACAATTCAAGAACAGAACAAGGCGAATTTAAGATCAAAGCCGCCGTTACCAAAAAAGAAAATGATTCGGTTTATTTTTTAAAAGGCGCACGTTTTACCACTTCTAAAGATATTGACAATCCCGAATATTATTTCCAAACCAATAAAGTAAAGTTTATTCCGGGAAAAAAAGTAATCACGGGCTTAACCAATATGGTTATTGCCGATGTCCCTACTCCTATCGCCTTACCATTTGCATATTTCCCGATGAGCCAGGAAAAAAGTGTTTCAGGAATTATTATACCCAGTTATAACGACTCGAATACCCGTGGATTTTCACTCCAGAATATGGGGTATTATTTTGCGTTAAGCGATAATTATGATTTAACTGTCCTCGGAGATTATTATACCAACGGGAGTTATGCCATGCGTTTTGAATCGGCTTACGCTACCAGATACAAATACAGGGGTAATATAAATGTACGTTTTGAGAATTTAATCAATAGCGAAAGGGGCTATCCTGACTACTCAAAACAAAACATTTACAACATTCAGTGGTCGCACTCTAAAGACACTAAATCCAATCCAAATTCAACGTTTTCTGCTTCTGTAAATATGGGAAGCAGTAAATACTTCAAGCAATCGATCAATCAGGCCAACGTAGGTTCAAATCTTAATAATACCTTAAGCTCTTCCATATCGTACAATAAAACCTTTAATACGATTCCACAAGCGCGTATCTCCTTAACGGCAACCCATTCGCAAAACACACAGACGGAGCAAATCACCATGACCTTACCAACCTTACAGGCCAGTATTGATCGTGTTTATCCGTTTGTTGGAAAAGACGGCGTCAAAAAGGGTTTCATTAAAAACATCAATCTGCAATACAACCTGAGTGGTAAAAATAACATCACAACAACAGATTCCCTATTTTTTAAACCACAAATGTTCAGAGATGCCCAGATAGGCATGCAGCACAGTATACCGTTGAGTACGAACTTCAAGATATTTAAATATTTTAGTGCCGGAGCCTCTACAAATTATCAGGAAACCTGGGTAACGAAAACTATTGACAGAAGTTACGATACAAGCCAAAGTAAGGTGGTAGACAGAACGGTTAATGGTTTTGACGCTTTCAGGACTTATAATTTCAGTACGAATTTAGGAACTACCATTTATGGAACTTTTAACTTTGGTGCCGACAAAAGAATCCAGTCGATCCGTCACGTCATGAGACCTTCGATAACATATGCCTATACGCCAAGTTTTGAAAAATATTATAACAATTACACTGTTGATGCTTCCGGTATAATTACGAATTCCTATACCCGTTTTGAAAATGGTGTTTACGGTGCTCCGAGCAAAGACAATTCTAACATAGTAGGATTCTCTTTAAGCAATACTTTTGAAGCTAAAGTAAGAGACAGTGACAGTACAAAGACAGAGCCTAAAAAAATCATGTTGTTAAACAACCTGAATTTTAATACCAGCTATAATTTTGATGCTGACGGAAAACAAGTTTTAGCATGGCAGCCTGTACTTGTAAGCGGAGGAACACAGTTTTTTGACAATAAAATGAATGTCAATTTCGGAGCCACTCTTGATCCTTATGCTATTGACAATTCCGGAACAAGAATAAACACCTTTAATATTGACAATGGCGGAAGTCTATTCAGACTGACAAGTGCCAATGTTACCATGAATTATTCGTTCTCGAATAAGGGCGGAAAAGAGGAAAACAAGCAAAGTGAACGAAATGGTGGTCGTAAAGATGATTTATTCGGTACCAATACAGACTTAAATGATACCCGGAACAGCCAGTTTGCAAATGAAGAAGGCGATGACGAAGAGAATGTAATTACAGAGTTTTTTAACTCAAAAATTCCATGGGATATGACGATGGCCTACTCGCTAACCTATTCGAATGTAAACCGGGAAAGCAAAATAACCGGAAATTCGATTATGATTTCTGCCAATATGGATATTACGCCAAAATGGAAAGGCGGGGTTTCGACTGGTTATGACTTTGTACAAAAAGGAGTTACGTTTACCCAATTCCGTTTTGAAAGAGATTTATTAAGCTGGAGAATGGCCTTTAACTGGAGTCCGCTTGGAACAAACTCCAACTGGAATTTCTTCATCGGAATCAAATCAGGAGTTCTTAGCGACATTAAATGGAACAAGCGAAGCACTTCCAACAGATAAAATCATATTTTAGGTCTATTACTGAGCTGTAAACTTTACTTAACAGCTTAAAAAACAGCTATTCTGACATTTAAAATCAATTACTATGAAAAAAATAATTTTTACTGAAAAAGCACCGGCTCCCATAGGACCTTACAATCAGGCTGTATTATCAGGAAATACGCTGTATGCTTCCGGCCAGATTGCTATCAATCCTGCTTCGGGAGAACTGATTACAGAGAACATCAATGATGAAACACATCAGGTAATGAAAAATATCGCTGCTATTTTAGAAGCGGCTGATATGACTTTTGAGAACGTAGTTAAAGCCACTATTTTTATTATGGATATGAATAATTTTGGCGCCATAAATACGGTTTACGGTTCTTATTTTGACGAAAAAACAGCTCCGGCTCGTGAAACTGTTCAGGTGGCTTGTTTACCCAAAAACGTTAATGTAGAAATTTCTATAATCGCTGTACAATAAGCGTTTAAAAATAATTATATAAAAAAACCGTTTCATTACTGAAACGGTTTTTTTTTATAATGTAAATAGGTAAATTGCTATAATTGCAATGCAATAGCATTTAATAACAATTGGGCAGAAGCTTCATTAGTCGCTAAGGGTACGTTATGTACATCACAAACACGAATTAACATATTAATATCAACTTCATGCGCATGACTTGCCAGCGGGTCTTTAAAAAAGAAAACCATCTGGGTTTTTCCTTCTGCAACCCTTGCAGCAATCTGAGCGTCGCCACCCATCGGACCGGAAAGCATTTTTCTAACTTTAAAGCCTGCATTAACTGCTTTGCTTCCGGTTGTTCCCGTCGCGATAAGCTTGATATTTTCCTGCAGCAGTAGGGTTTTATTTTTATTTAAAAACTGAACCATATCTGCTTTTTTTCCATCATGCGCAATAATAGCTATTTCCATAAAATGATACTATTGGTTAGCCACGTGATAAGCAATTAATCCATCAATAGGCCTTCTTAAAACATTACCCAATTGAAGTTCATACTTATCAAATGTTTCCTGCAATTCTTCTTTTAGATAAAAAGCAATAGAACCTACGAAATGCACCGGAACTTCTTTGCAGTTATCAAATTGTTTGATGTAGTTTTTAACAAAAGATTTCATTCCTTTGAAGATGATTTTTCTACAAAATTCCGTGTCTTTATGTTTGATCAGGAATTTAGCAAAAGTCGCTAAATACGCATTTGGATTTGGTTCTTTGTATAATTTGTTTTTGATGAAATCAGGCTCTAAATTATATTCTTTTTCAAATTCAACTGCCAGTTCTTTAGGCATTTTATTGAAATAATATTTTCTGATCAGTTCTTTTCCGAAAACATTTCCACTACAATCATCCATAGCGATATAGCCTAGTGACTGTACTTTCTGATGCAATACTTTACCGTCAAAATAACTGCAGTTAGACCCTGTTCCAAGGATGCTTACAATAGCTTTTTCCCCTTTTGGAGTAGTAGCATAAACTGCTGCATATGTATCCTCATGAACTTCTACAATTGCATTCACAAAAAATTCACGAAATATACGTGTTAATTCGGTCTGCATTCTTTCCGTTCCGCAACCTGCTCCGTAGAAGAACAAATGTGTTGCATTATTTTTATTTTGTAAAATATCAAAACGATCGCTTATTCTTGTAATAACTTCCGGACCGTCCAGAATTTCAGGATTTAATCCTAAAGTTTGTGTGGTGAATAATACTTTTCCATTATCATCAATTGCAATCCAATCGGCTTTAGTAGATCCACTATCAACTATTAATTTCATTTTATTTAGTTTTTGGATTAGGTTTTCTTTAACTAAATAAAAAGGGTATTTTTTACATTAATTAAAGGAGTAACAAAAGGGAAAAATCCCGTTACTTTGAAATAACGGGATTTTGTAAAAATATATAATATTATTTTAAACCTGCAATATGCACAGATAAATCAATCAATTTACTAGAGTATCCGTACTCATTATCGTACCAGGATACAAATTTGAAGAAAGTTGAATTTAAACCAATTCCGGCAGTAGCATCAACAATTGAAGTTCTTTTGTCAGAAATAAAATCCTGAGAAACAACTGCATCTTCAGTATATCCTAAAATACCTTTCATAGTAGTTTCAGAAGCATTTTTCAAAACAGCCAGGATTTCTTCGTAAGTAGTTTCTTTAGCCACTTTTACCGTTAAATCTACTACAGAAACGTCAGCAGTAGGAACACGGAAAGACATTCCTGTTAATTTTCCATTCAAAGCAGGAATTACTTTTCCAACCGCTTTTGCAGCACCTGTTGAAGATGGGATGATGTTTATTGCAGCAGCACGTCCACCTCTCCAGTCTTTTCTTGAAGGACCGTCAGATGTCATTTGAGTTGAAGTTGTTGCGTGAACAGTTGTCATTAAACCTTCAACAATTTCGAAATTATCGTGAATAACTTTAGCTAAAGGAGCTAAACAGTTTGTAGTACAAGAAGCGTTAGAAACAATTGTATCTGTAGCTTTTGCAGTTTCGTGGTTTACACCCATTACAAACATTGGAGCATCTGCAGACGGAGCAGAAATAATTACTTTTTTAGCACCACCTTTAATGTGCTCATTTGCAGTTTCGATAGTGGTAAAAATACCAGTACATTCAGCAACTACATCAACATCAACTTCGTTCCATTTTAAGTCAGCAGGATTTCTTTCTGCAGTGATACGGATATTTCTTCCGTTTACATACAATTTTCCTTCTTTTACTTCTACAGTTCCGTTGAAACGACCGTGAACTGAGTCATATTTTAATAAATAAGCTAAGTGATCTACATCTAATAAGTCATTGATTGCAACAACTTCTACATTATCTCTATTGAAAGATTCTCTGAAAACGATTCTTCCTATACGTCCAAATCCGTTTATTCCTAATTTTACTTTTGACATTTTACTTGATTTTTGCTTTTGTTTTTATTACACTATTTTAAAGTCTAATTTCCTCACAATAAACTTCTTTTCTTTTTAAACTTATATTTATGTCGACATTATATCAGACACTCTTAGTAATTCCCTATCAATTTCAGATTTACCCTTAATTGCCTGCTCTAAAGGAGTCAGCGTAACTTTATCAGATTGTAAACCAACCATGTAGTTTGACTTTCCTTCTATTAGGGATTCTACTGCTTTTACACCTAATCGGCTTGCCAGAACACGGTCAAAACAAGATGGGGAACCACCGCGCTGCATGTGTCCTAAAACAGATACTCTTACATCATACTCCGGTAAATTAGCTTCAACATAATCTTTTAACTCGAATACGTTTTTACCAATTTTATCTCCCTCTGCAATTACCACTATACTTGATGATTTTCCTGAAGCTTTACTTTTTTGAAGAGAATCCAGTAATCGGTCTAAACCTAAATCTTCTTCAGGAATAAGGATTTCCTCGGCACCTGCACCAATACCCGCATTAAGGGCAATATGTCCGGCGTCTCTACCCATAACCTCTACAAAAAACAATCGGTTATGTGAACTTGCGGTATCTCTGATTTTATCAATACAGTCTACAACCGTATTCAGGGCCGTATCATATCCTAAGGTATGACTGGTTCCAAAAATATCATTATCGATTGTACCCGGAATTCCCATTACAGGAAAACCAAATTCTGCATTAAATATTAATCCTCCGGTAAAACTTCCGTCACCTCCAATGACAACCAGAGCATCTATTCCGGCTTTCAAAAGGTTTTCGTGTGCCTTTTTTCTGCCTTCCGGAGTTCTGAACTCAATAGAACGAGCTGATTTTAAGATCGTTCCACCTTTGTTTACAATATTATTTACGCTTCGGGGACCCATTTCTTTGAAATCTCCTTCGATCATTCCCTGATACCCTCTATAAATTCCTATGCATTCTATATTATGATAAGCACATGTTCGAACAACTGATCGTATTGCAGCATTCATTCCTGGTGAGTCACCTCCTGAGGTTAGAACACCAACTTTTTTTATTGTTTTTGGCATTATTTAAGTATTAAAGTGTAAAATTAGCAAACATTCACCACTTTTCGGGTTATGATTATAATAAATTAATAAAATATGTTAAATTCAAACGTTTTCGTTAATAAGTTTTTTGATATGAAAAAATTCATTAAAAATAATAAAAGGCTCTTTTTTTAATTAAATCCTTAAAATTAACAATACATTAATGAAGTGTTATAAAATTTTATGTTTCCCTGAATTATCAAAAAAGGGATTCAACCCTTAAATTTAAGCATAAAAAAACCATTATGAAGCATAATGGTTTGAATTGTATCTTTTTAACAAATTAAAAATCTTCATTATCAGGAATTACTCCCTGATTGTTATTATTGGTCGATTGTGGTTTTTCTTCTTCCTTTTTCTCCGGCTTCTTTTTATTCTTATCCGCATCTTTCTTATTCGAAAAATTAATATACTCCGGATTTAAATAAGAATCCTGTAAATCATCTGAAGAACTTTTCAGAGACCTCTCTAATTTATGGCTTTTGAATATTTTATTGACCAGTTCACTAAAAGTATCAAAATCGACTTCATATGAAATACCTACTCCCTGCGTATAACCAATTCCCTGTCCGATATAATTGATGTCATTTTCTTTATTAAACAAGCGAAGGTTCATGGATCCGTCTTCGTTAACCCTGTAAAGGACTTCGATATCACCTACAATTGCCGATTCATTAACCCCGCCGACCGGTACACCCACTTTACCATTTATCGTAATTCTTTCGTTTACCTGAGAAGTAATATTAGCCACAAACTGACCATCTGCCTCCTGTCCTATTCGCTTGTCTGCCGATATAAAATTTAAATCAATATTGAATTTATCGTTATCTGATTTAATAATTCCACCCAACAAACTTGCTGCTGTTTCGGCAAACGTACCCGACAAATCACTTTGATTAAATCCATCCGGACTCATAAATGATCCAGTAGACAACAGATACAATGCCTGAGTCTGGCGTACATCTTTATCGTCCAGCTTATATTGTATCTCTGATTTCAGGACACTGCTTACAGACGGAAACTGAATATCAAAATTAGGCTCAGGGCTTGTTAAATCTCCCCTTAGCCCTATGACAACTTCAACCGGCACTTTTTTATTGAAGGACGAATTGTCCAGTAATACAGCAGGATTTGCAGAGGTTCTGTAAACGGCTTCCAGATTCAGCTGGGCTTTCATCGGGTTGCCTTCCCAAATAATAGATCCACCTTTTTTAACTGCGAATTTTTTATCGATTAAACCTCCGTATTTAAAATTGTACGTTCCTTCATAGGCCTGGAAATCCCCCCACATATTAAATTTACCCAATGTATTAATTTTAAACAACAGCGATCCGTATCCTTTTCCTTTCATACCGTGCCCGGAATTCCGGTCTAGAATCACTTCTACCTCGGCATCCGGTGTGATATCAAAATCAAATTCTAATTCAAGACCACCGTAATTTCTTGTTTTTTCGACAATACCGTTGGCTAAATTGTATTTCTCTTTTGGAGTTACAAAATGTATAAAACTGTTTTCTCCAACACTTTGTACATTATTAATAGGGATCTTGACCTCGGTCCCTTTTTCGGATTTTGCATTTACTTTGATAAATAAATTGGCTGTGGGCCCGGTAATACTGGCTGTACCATTGATAAAAGCAGTACCAAAATACGCCGCATCATCGCTGTCTTTTGTATCAAGCGCGAGTAATCGTTTTGATGAAATATTCAGATCCAGCTTCCAGTCGCTAAAATTATGATGTTCAATACTACCGTTCAGCAAACCTTTGGTACCGTATTTCGTATCGGTGAGCTGGTTATTTCTAAACAAAAACTTCTCGTCTGTTAAGTCAATAACGGTGCGATCACTTAATTCGTAATCTGTATTAAGATACGGTACGGTCATACCTGCCTTTTCTACATACAACCTTCCATTGATTTCCGGTTTCTTAAGATTCCCTACAACTGCAGCATTACCGGAAACCGATCCTCTTATATTGGATAAAACACCGGCTCCGACAGTTCCTAAAGTAGCCAGATTAAATCCTTCCAGTTTTAAATTCAGGTCCAGATAGGTTTCTTTATTTTCTACTGAAAAAGTTCCGCCGGCTTTAAACGATTCTGTAAAACCATTTTGTATAGAAGAATTTACGGTAAACTTTCTAAAACTTTCATCACTGGAGATATCAAAATTTAAAGTTCCGAGCTCGGTTTTATTTAAATTAAGATGATCAATAACCAGGGACGCCGTGGGCTGATAAACGTCTTTGTTTTGTTTGTAATTGACGCTTCCGTTAAGGTTACCATTGAACACGAATTTCGAGTTTAATGGCGTAATCTTATTAATATCGACATCCTCAAAATTCAGCACAATATCCTTGTAATCACTGCCTTTTAGAACTCCGTTCAAATCAATTTTCTGATCTTCGTGCGACAGTACAATATTATCAATCGTGAAATTCTTAAATTCTTTATCAAAAATAATCTGATTGTCTCTTTCGGCATCTTCATTCAGATACCATAAATAGTCTTTAAATTTCATCTCCGACTTATGAATACCTACAATATTGTTTTTGTTTTTATCTATGGTATGATATAAATTCAGATTGTAGTAATCCTCGCCCTTATTCCCACCTTTAAACTCGGAGCGGACAAACAAAGTATCCTTTGAAGTCACATTAATTAAACTAAAATCACGAACCTTGTAATAAGGCGTCTTGATACTGTCTAATTCGATAAATGCATTATACAGCGGATTTTTATTATCGATATTAATCCTGATGTTATCGAAGGTATTTTTCGCAGCGGTAATTTTTTTAGAGTTGAACCTGAATTTGAATTCCTTCAGATCTGAATCAATTTTCCCAAGCAAAACCGTCGATGAATCGATTTCAATTTCAGGATATAACATTTCTACTACTTTATTGTAGACGTGCAGGTTGAAACGTAAAAATTGGCCCTTTTTAACTTTATAAGGCTTATAATTGGTGTACAGACTTCCAATAGAATTCATCACCAGTTTATTTAATTCTTTAAACTGAAACTTACCAACGATTTTTCCATTCACCACATCCGAGGAATTTATGGTAATGGTACGTAATTTGTCTGCATCAAAATTAGAATTGATCGTTACTTCATCAAAAGCATACGTTGATTTAGGATTTTGATAGGCTGCATCCTTAATATAAATATTTCCCTGAAGGTTTTCAATCGAATTTCCGGTCACTTCAACAATCGCATCTCCGGTAAAATGTGAAATAGAATCGTTTACGAATTTTAATTTTCGTAAATCTGCATTTTCAACATTGATATGAAAATCGTATTTATTTTCCTTATTGCTTAAATCAACCAGACCATCAAATGTCAGGCTCAGGTTCGGATCATTTACAGAAACCTCCCCTTTATAATATGGCAATTTAAAATTACCATTTATAACAATATTATTATAAGTGTATTTATTATAATCCAGTTTGGAGATATCCCCTTTTACGATCGTATTCAGGTATTTTTTAGTAAAACCGACTCCATCAATATCCAGATCCAAAGTCGTTCTGCCTACATCTTTACGCTGCAGTAAAGCACCAACATTAAAATTATCCAGTATTATATTTCCGGAATAGGACGCCTTATCAATAAAATCCATATTATTCATATGCAGATCCACCTGGCCATTTCCTAAATCAGTTATCATCTTAAAATCGGTTTCCAAAGCAGTTGTCGAAAGTTTTGCTTTACCAACAATATTAAATTTCCCCAGTCTCTGAAGTTCTTTGGGAAGTTTTTTGCCCAGCACTACAGGCATTAAAGTAACCAGGTTATCGTAGCTTGAAATCAGTTTATCGAATTTTCCATTCATAGAAAATTTTTGGTCTTTATTCCCCAAAAGATTTCTGAAATTAATAGTTCCGGCAATTCTGGAACCATTAGTATCACTAAGCCTGAGTCTTTTTAAATTAAGATTATTCAGGGTACCGCTTATTTTTGTTTTAATTTTAAAATGCTGATTTTTCCCTAATCCGTCATAGAAATAACGAATATCATTTGTAGCAATAGAAGCCGAATCCAGCACTACATTAAACTTAACTTTATCCGTAAAGTTTAAAAAATATTCTACTTTATAATTCAGTGTTGCTGCACCATAGATAGATGACCTTTTAGTTTTTATTGCCAGGTTCTCTACTTTGATCTGTTTTTTGCTATAACTAAATTTCCCTGCAAAATTAGACACATACAAACCACGATGGTCTAAAAAAGAAAACCGGTGAATGATTGTAGTGACGTCAGGACCGTATAGTTTAAAGTCACTTATGTACGCATTAAGCTTTTTGAAATCGAGGAAATTGGGTGTTTTTTTATTTTCATCAACCACCGAAAAAGTCCCTTTGGTAATATAGGCATTTTTAGCAGTCAGTAAAAAATGTTTATTGGTTTTGGAAGGTTTGTCGGAGTCAAACAGCCGAATAAATTTATTGATATTGTTTTCGGTTTCATTTTTGTACGTTCTCAGATTAAAGATTAAACCCGTCAGACGCAGATCTCCAAAAATCAGGTCGCCATCAAGCAATCTTTTAACACTTAAAATATCTGTCGAAATAATGTCCGAATAGATTAAAACCTTATTGTGGTGGTCTAAAATCAAAACCTTCTTTAGTTTGACCCCGCCAAAAATATTTATCGCCACTTTATCGACACTGATTTTAGTTTTAAAATCAGAATTGAGCGATTCGGTAATATAGGTTGCAATTTTTGTCTGAACCACAGGTAAAGACAAAATGATAGCTATTGCTAACAAAAGTAAGATTAACCCAATTAGGGTTCTGGATATTATTTTCTTTACTTTTTTGATAGCTCTTTTATTTTAGTTTTCTTTTAAATTTATTTTGAACAGACAAAGGACGACTGTTTTGATAAAATTTCTTTAATTTTGGCGTTTACTTCAAGCAAAGAAAATTTTAGAAATTTGATTTGTCAAATATAATCCAAAATTCGTGCCTTTATATGCAAAATTCAGAGGTTTTTATTCTTGCCATCGAAAGTTCATGCGATGATACTGCTGCTGCAGTTTTACATAACGATAAAGTTCTCTCAAATGTTGTAGCCAATCAGTTAATTCACAATCAGTACGGCGGTGTGGTTCCTGAATTAGCTTCAAGAGCTCATCAGCAGAATATTGTTCCTGTAATCGATGCTGCCCTTCGCAAGGCAAATGTACAAAAAGAACAATTAACTGCCATTGCATTTACGCAGGGACCCGGCTTAATGGGATCACTTCTGGTAGGAAGCTCTTTTAGCAAGTCTTTGTCCTTAGCGTTAAAAATTCCGTTAATTGCCGTAAATCATATGCACGCGCATATTTTAGCCCATTTTATAGAGGAAGAAGGTTTTGACAAACCGGAATTTCCTTTTTTAGCCTTAACCATTAGCGGCGGACATACACAAATTGTAAAAGTGAACGGCTTTTTTGATATGGAAATTATCGGAGAAACCACTGATGACGCTGTCGGCGAAGCTTTTGACAAAAGCGCCAAAATTCTTGGACTTCCGTATCCGGGTGGACCACTAATCGACAAATATGCACAGTTAGGAAATCCAAAAGCCTTTGCATTTACGAAACCGAAAGTTCCGGGATTGGATTTTAGCTTCTCGGGATTAAAAACGGCTATTCTCTATTTCATCCAGAAGAAAAAATTAGAAAATCCTAATTTTATTGAAGAAAACCTAAATGATATTTGTGCTTCTATTCAATATACAATTATCGAAATTCTGATGGACAAGTTAAAATTAGCCGTCAAGGAAACCGGAATTACTCAAATCGCCATTGGTGGCGGAGTTTCTGCTAATTCAGGTATCAGGACCCGACTGAAAGAAAGCGAAGGCAAATATGGCTGGAAAACTTTTGTCCCAAAATTCGAATACACAACAGATAATGCCGCAATGATTGGAATTGTGGGCTATCAAAAATATTTATCAAATCGTTTTGAAACTTCATCTGTAGTTTCGAAAGCACGAATTCAATTTTAATTATGCAATTATTTTACAACCCGAATATAGACGAAACCACGGAGAGTTTTTCTTTTGACAAAGAAGAAAGCCGACATATTATAAAGGTTTTACGAAAAAAAGATTCGGACATACTACACGTCACCAATGGTTTGGGATTTCTATTTGAAACGGCAATAACACTGGCTTCCGACAATAAATGTACGGTTCAGGTTCTTTCGGTTACCAAAGCCGATCAGCCGAAATTTCATTTACATCTGGCCGTTGCGCCAACTAAAATGAATGATCGTTACGAATGGTTTTTAGAAAAAGCTACCGAAATCGGGGTTCAGGAAATTACACCTGTTTTTTGTGATCGTTCGGAGCGAAAAAACATCAATCCGGAACGTTTTGAAAAAATTATTCTGTCGGCAATGAAACAGTCCAATGAGACATTTTTACCAAAAATAAACCCAGCGATTTCCTTTAAGGAATTCGTTAAACAAAAAAACGAAGGCTTACAATTGATTGCACATTGTGAGGAAACCGATAAAAAATCGCTGAAAGAAGTTTTGAAACCTAATGAAGATGTTACGATATTAATTGGTCCCGAAGGCGATTTTTCGGAAAAGGAAATTGCACTGGCTTTAGAAAACAATTTCAAACCTGTTGCTTTGGGAAATACACGCTTACGCACTGAAACTGCGGCACTTGTGGCTTGTCACAGTGTTGTTTTTTTTAATGAAAACAATTAATTAAAGATAATTTGTCGTCACAATTAGGCTAGCTTTGTCATTTCGACGAAGGAGAAATCTCCGCAAGAAACTCGACAAAGATTGGAAACATTAGGAACGGAGATACTTGCGAAGATTTCTCCTTCGTCGAAATGACACAACATACCGCATATAAAAAGCGAATTACCAGATAATTTATAATACATGAAAAAAATATTTTACTTCTTATTCGTTGTTTCTGTTTCTTCCTTTTCTCAGGAAATTGCTTTGTTAAAATACAGCGGTGGTGGTGACTGGTACTCTAATCCTACTTCGTTGCCTAATTTAATTCAATTCTGCAATTCGAATATCAATACCCGAATAAAAGCAAAACCCTCAACTGTGGAACCCGGTAGTCCTGATTTACTTTCGTACCCTTTTGTACACATGACAGGACATGGAAATGTCGTTTTTAGCGACAGTGATATCAGTAATCTTCGAAATTATTTAACCGGAGGAGGTTTTTTGCATATTGATGATAATTACGGAATGGATCAGTACATTCGAAAAGAAATCAAAAAAATATTTCCCAATACTAATTTAGTCGAGATTCCGGCCAATCATGCTATTTTTCAGAAACCCTATCCCTTTCCGAATGGCTTACCGAAAATTCATGAACATGACGGTACCCGCGCCCAGGCTTTCGGAATTTTCATCGAAAATAAACTGGTCCTGCTTTATACGTATGAATGTGATTTGGGTGATGGCTGGGAAGATCCTGAAGTACATAACGATCCTGTTGCCGTGAGAGACAAAGCCCTGAAAATGGGCGCTAACATTATCAATTATATTTTTACCAATTAATCTTCAACACGTGCAGCTTACCCACTCCGAAAATCAATTTGAAAGAAAAACGTTTCCCATAACGCTGGTTTGCGATCATATTTATTTCCAGCAAAATATAGGTTCTCTTTTTAGAATTGGTGAAGCTTTTGGTGTTGAAAACATTATCTTTTTAGGAAAAGATATTCCGCTGACACCCAGAAAAATCAACAAAACCTCAAGAAGTACACACCTTCATGTACCGCATACCATTATTGAAGAAACAACGGAACTGACTGCCTATTTAATCGAAAACAACTTCGAAATTATTGCTTTGGAAATTGCCAGCAACAGTAAACCTCTCAAAGAACTTACACTTCCCGAAAATAAAAAAATAGCACTTTTAATCGGAAGTGAGGTTGATGGAGTATCGGACGAACTGTTAAAAATTTCACACCAGATTGTACACATAAATATGTTTGGTAACAACAGTAGTATGAACGTTGTACAAGCTGCAAGTATAACTTTGTACGAAATTACTTCGTAAAAAAATAGCCTGTTTTTTTGTAAGAACTAGACTATACAAGGGATTGTAAAATTCTCACAAATTATTTGTTGAGAAAATTTTGCTGTAAAGTTTTTTTGTTATAAAATTGCGATATTGTTTAACTAATCAACAATATTGTAACAAAAAACCCCTATTATTATGAAAAAAGTTTTTTTATCTGCAATTACAGCACTCTTGCTGTTTTCTTGTCAAAATGATCAATCTGAAGGTATGAATTCAGAAACCAGTGCTATGGCACGTCGCGCTTGTGCTTCTCAGGAAGTACTAGAAGCGCAATTGAAAGCTGACCCGACTTTGGCAATCAGAATGAATCAAATTGAAGCCTTTACTTCAGAACAATTAATTAAAGGATTCTCTGGCCGTTTAGTAAATGGTAAAATCGAAATTCCTGTTGTCGTTAACGTTCTTTACAGAACTACAGCAGAAAATATTTCAGCTGCACAAATTCAGTCTCAGATTGATGTGCTAAACAAAGATTTTAATGCATTAAATTCAGACTACAATAGTGTACCAGCACTATTCGCAGGTGTAAAAGCGAATGTAGGAATCACATTTGTATTAGATCAGATTATCAGAAAATCTACTACAAAAACTTCATGGGGAACAAACAATGCTATGAAAAAAACAGCTCAGGGTGGTTTAGCACCAACTTCTCCAACAACAAAACTTAACATGTGGTCTTGTACTATTGGTGGTGGAATTCTTGGTTATGCACAATTTCCAGGAGGAGCTTCTTCAACAGATGGTGTTGTAATCGATCCTAAATATTTCGGTTTATCCGGTTCTGCAAATGCTCCTTTTAATTTAGGAAGAACTGGTACTCACGAAGTGGGTCACTGGATGAATTTACGTCACATTTGGGGAGATGCAACTTGCGGAAGCGATTTAGTATCTGACACTCCAACACACAATACTGCAAACTATGGTGTACCAGCTTACCCACATTACAGTACTTGTTCAGGAACTCCTGTAGAAATGACTATGAACTACATGGATTATACTGATGATAATGGTATGTACATGTTCTCTACCGGACAAAAAAACAGAATGGCTGCGATCTTCGTTACAGGGGGGCCTAGAGCTGCTTTTGGAATCTAATCCAAAAAAAATAAAAATAGTTTTAAAAGCGGGATGTTCTTCATCCCGCTTTTTTTGTATTCGGCAATATATTTCAAAAGCTTTTTACCTATATTTACTTTAAAAATCAAACATGATCACATCGAAAATTATATCTAACGGAATTTTAAGAGCTTTGGCAACCATCCTGATCATTGGGATTGTTTTGTATTTCTTATATACGATACAAACTGTAATTGTCTATTTGTGCATTTCGCTTTTATTGTGTCTTATTGCAAATCCGCTGGTACAATTTTTAAAAAATAAATTAAAATTCGGTAATTCATTAGCGGCAGCAACCACACTCATCCTGTTTATTTTATTAATAGTTGGTTTTATTTTCTTATTTGTTCCGCTGATTATCTCGCAGGCCAATAATTTATCTTTATTAGACACCAATAATTTACAGCAGCAGTTTATGGAAACGGAACGCAGTATTGAAGCTTATTTCAATATTCCCCACGTTGACTTAAATAAAGTGCTTAAAAGTTCTAGAGTAACTTCCATGTTTGATTTTACTTATTTTACCTCCTTCATCAATTCTATTTTAGGCTTTATGGCCGATATGGGAATGGGATTGGTTTCTGTATTTTTTATCACCTTTTTCTTTGTAAAAGATCAGGACGCCTTTAAAGCAACAGCAAGACGAATTCTTCCGGACAATAATGAAGAAAAAATCCTGAATTCAATCATCAAAATAAATCATTTTCTAACCCGTTATTTCATTGGTTTGGTGCTACAACTGACGGTGGTCTTTATTTTATATTTAATCGTTCTGGTGATTTTCGGAAATAAAAATGCTTTTGTGATTGCTTTTTTATGTGCGATCTTAAACATCATTCCATACATCGGGCCTATTATCGGGACTATCCTCGCCGGAATCTTAACGATGATTAGTATGATCGGAAGCGATTTTCAAAGTGAAATTCTGCCCAAAACAATCTATGTAATTATTGGTTTTTTAATGGTTCAGGCGATTGATAATAACATAAGTCAGCCTATAATTTCATCAAAAAGTGTAAATTCGCACCCGTTAGAAATATTTCTTATTACACTAATCAGCGGAATCACTTTTGGAATTGTCGGAATGATCATTGCTATTCCGGTTTTCACCATGATAAAAGTAATCTTAAAAGAATTTTTTCCTGACAACAAAATTGTCTCCGTATTAACCGAAAGAATTTAGCCTTGAACATTTCTATTTTAAGCAAACCTATTCAGGATTTCATAACCGAAAATAGTGGTGCTTCGATTTCAAAATTAGCCCTTCAGAAAAATCCGTTTCCGGAGGTTGACTGGATTTTAATTCTGAACCAGATTGAAGCCAAAACAAAAGCGAAAGACAAATTACCTTCTTGGTTTTCAACAGAAAATATTATTTATCCCGGCAAAATTTCTGTTGAGCAAACCTCTTCCGAGAGAACTGCGGCTTACAAAGCTTCGTTAATTTCCGGAGCCACTTTGATTGATCTTACGGGAGGTTTTGGGGTCGATGACTATTACTTTTCAAAGAACTTCAAAAACATTACGCATTGTGAGATCAATGAAGATTTATCTGCCCTCGTAGAACATAATTTTGAGCAGTTAAAAGTTAAAAACTGTACTTTTTATGCTGCAGATTCTACAACTGTTTTAAACGACTCCAACCAAAAATGGGATTGGATTTATATTGATCCTTCCCGAAGAAATGACGCAAAAGGAAAAGTTTTTATGCTCAGGGACTGTTTGCCTAATGTGCCGGAATTATTAGATTTTTACTTTGAAAAATCGGATGCTGTTTTAATAAAAACCGCCCCATTACTGGATATTTCAGCCGCACTTTCCGAATTAAAATGCGTGAGAACTATTCATATTATTGCGCTCGAAAACGAAGTTAAAGAGTTGCTTTTCGAAATTCATAGTCAATATTCCGGTGACATAACTATCAAAACGGCCAATATCTTAAAAGAAAAAACCGAAACATTTGAATTTATTTTAGGAGATCATTCTGATTTTCCATCGTACCATTTACCGCAAAAATATCTTTACGAGCCCAATTCAGCCATTATGAAATCGGGGGGATTTGATGAAGTTAGTGCTGTTTTCGGGATTAACAAACTTCATAAACATTCCCATTTATATACCTCGGAAGAATTAATTGATTTCCCGGGAAGAGCTTTTGAAATCGAAAAATCCATTTCATATAACAAAAACGATATGAAAACGGTTCTTTTCAATCAACAGGCAAATGTCACCACGAGAAATTTTCCGGACACGGTAGAGAACATCCGAAAAAAGTGGAAAATAAAAAATGGAGGAAATGTTTATTGTTTTTTCACAACTGATAAAAATGATCACAAAATAGTTTTAATTTGCAGAAAAATTACTTAAAAATGAAACAACTAATTACTTTAACTTTTTTTCTTTTAACCCTGACTGCATTTGCCCAAAAACCTTGTGAATATAGTGTAAACGTAAACGACTCTATTGGTACTTATAAAATAACAAATGAATACCTGATGAGCGAAAAATACTTTGGAGGCAGCTTCAGTTATGTTTTCTTTTCGCTGGCACAGACAGACGGCTTACCTACCTTAAATTTACAGCTTATCCAGAAAAGCAAAGATTTTATAAAAGCGAATTGTTTTGACAAAAATTCAAAAATATTCCTTCAGCTGGAAAATGGAAAAATAGTAACACTAATGCACATCAACCAGGAGACCTGCGGTACGCTTATTCAGGATGAAAAAGGTTTTAGCAACCGTGTTAATACAGGGATTTTTATGTTTATGAAAGACAATTACGAAGAGCTTAAAAAATCTCCCATCTCAATTATGCGAATTAAGTACCTGACAGATACAGAAGATTATATTGTGAAAAGAGAATTAACCTCTGAGCTAAATGGTAAAGTATCGCATCCGAATACGTATTTCATGGAAAACATAAGATGCGTCGAATAATTATTCGCATTTCCATTTTTGATTTGAAACAGGATCTTTGAGACCTGTTTTTAGATTATAATGCCACCATTCCGAATCAAAGGAATTGAAACCGCTTTGTATCATTACGCTTTTAAGGTATTTTCGGTTGGCCCTCACCGGCAACGGAAGTTTTTTAAAATTATGGCTGGCCTCAACCCCGAAAAAATCGAAGGTAGTTCCCATTTCAAGTTCTGTTCCTTCAGCATTTACTAACGAAATATCTACGGCTCCTCCTCTGTTATGGATCGAGCCTTTTTTTGGGTCCGCCACGTACTCCGGATTCGGGACAATCTCCCACATTTTCTCCTGAATAGACAAAGGCCTGTAACAATCAAAAAGCTTTATTTTACAGCCATTTTTCATAAATTCCTTGTTGGCGGCTATCAATGCCTTAACTGTTTTGTACCGCAACATACATTCTGCACAATCGTACACTTTGGCTTTCAGAAAATTATCTGCTGTCGCATATTTCATATCGTAAACAAAATCAGTACTGTAGTCTTTTAAGTTGACAAAAGTTGTATCGGCAACAACAGAATCGCGGGTATAAGTTTCATTTTGGGCATTGACCGAAAAAGCCAATAAAAAAATGCCGGCAAAGAATAGTTTTGTGATAGCTGAAGTCATGAAGCTTTTTTTTTAAAGTATTTACGAATTTAATGAAATTAATCTAAAGTGGATTGAAACATAAATACTAAAAAGAAAAACCAATAAAAAAGGACACTATGTATTATTTGTTTTAGGACAGCACAAAATTCATTTTCAGAAGACCTGTATTCCCGCTATCCGCTGTATCTTTTGCTTTTTAAAGAAAAAAACAAAAGGATGCCGCTCCTGTCAGGGCTGGAACAGAGGTCTTATTTTTAGTACTAATTCCGGTAAAATCTCCGCAAAATTCAATTTGAACTGTAACAAAGACAACTTATAACCGTCTTACAATTACTAATTTACAGAAAATATGAGTTCAGAAAAAAAGACAGCAAGAATAGCAGGAATATTGTATTTGATAATTGCAATTACCGGCGTATTTGGAATCATGTATGTTCCAACACAATTATTTGTGGGCGATGACATTAATTTGACCGCAAAAAATATTCTGGACCACGAATTACTGTTCCGATTTGGGATTTTGAGCAGTCTGATCTGCCAGACCGTATTTGTATTTCTGGCATTGACCTTATACAATTTATTTAAAAATGTCAATGCACATTTAGCCCGGACTTTGGTGGCATTAGTTATTGTGGGTGTTCCAATTGCATTTTTCATTATTTTTAATCAATATTATATCCTGCTCATTCTGAAAGAAGATTTTATGACCAGCTTCTCTTCTATTCAGCAAAATTCTTTGGCCATGCTAAGCCTGAAAATGTATGGAAACGGAAACGTCATCATTGGAATTTTCTGGGGACTCTGGCTTATTCCTTTTGGGCAATTATCGTATCAGTCCGGATTTATCCCAAAAATCCTGGGAGTTCTTTTAATTCTTGGAGGTTTGTGTTATCTGATTGATACCGCAACTTTTATTTTGTTTCCGGAATATCATTCCAAAACCGGTATCTTAGTCGGGATAACGTCTGCAACCGCAGAATTTGCAATGGTGGGATGGTTATTGATAAAAGGAGTAAAAACTAAGAAATGAATTTAAACTGGAGCGACGTTAATTGGATTTTTGAACCTGAAGGCTCATTAAGAGACATTTATATTAAAAATGTAAGGGCTGAAGACTGGATTGTATTAATAGATCATCTCAATCAAAACTATAATATAAGGTACGGTCCCAGCATTGAGAAAAACAGCATAAATAAAATAGATAAAGAGTACATTCTTCAATATTTTAGTGATGAAACTGCAGAGATGGAAACAAAATCAGCATCCATTTTCATCGATAAGATAATGATAAACCTTCATTTTTTTTCTGATGAAGAAATAGAATTTGATATTGATCCCAAAGAAATAAACTCAAATATTGATTTAAAGACCATTATTGGATTTATGAATGATATGAGTCAAATTCTAAAAAAGGAAGTCATTCTTACTGGTGAAGGAGAGAGTGAATATGCACTTATCACAGTAGATTATGGGAGCAAAAAAATACTATTTGTTACTAAAAAATAGATTTAAAAAAATTAATCGACTATTAATTTTTAATCCATAAAAAACTATAATTTTTTAAATTTGTTTGTGCCCGTCGGAAGAATTCTGTTTTCCAATTCTGAAACGCAATTCAAAATAAAGCAATCTTGTCCGGTTTTATCAGGCAATAGGTAATAGTAATATACATTTAGTATTTTTAATAACAGATCATGAAAAAAGCATTAGACTATTTCGTATTAGATGTATTCACCGATAAAAGCTACAAGGGAAATCCGTTGGCAGTAGTATTTACCAAAGAGGAATTAAAATTATCTGATTACGAAAATATCGCAAGGGAATTTGGGTATTCTGAAACTTCTTTTGTAGAATATTCACAACAAAAACAATTATTACATGTCCGGTCTTTTACCCCAATTGGATTTGAGGTAGACGGAGCGGGACATAATTTATTGGGGGCCGTATGTGCAGCCTTGCTAAAGGATACAACTTTTTTTACCAGCCTAAATTCAGTGCAACAGGTAATGATGAAAGCGGTATCGATCCCTATTTATATAAATTTTAAAGAGAAAAATAACTTAGCTGTTGTCAAAATGCTCCAGAAACCGGCACTAATTGGAGATTCAATTCCGGCAGAAAAAATAGCATTAGCATTAGGACTTTCGGTAAAAGACCTCAATATTCTCAATTTTGATCCTGTTATCGTAAAAACAGAAGTCGCACATGTAATGGTGCCCATACAGAATATTGAAATTCTAAATACAATCAAACCAGACAACAAATTACTCATAGCACTGTCTAAACAATACAATTTTGAAGGATTTTATTGTTTTGCGCTCACTGGCGAGGAAAATGGCACTATTGTTCAGTCCCGTTTTTTTAATCCGTTAATAGGCATTGATGAGGATGCTGCAACAGGAACCGCAGCCGGTCCTTTGGCAGGTTTATTATGGTATAAAAAAATCATACAAAAAGACAGCAACTATCAAATATTACAAGGTGTAAAATTAAATCAGCCCTCCTTAATAGAAATAGCGGTAACAGACGACGGAATATTAGTAGGCGGTTCCTCAGTAATTACAATGGAAGGAAAAATTTATATTGAAAATTGAATAAAAAAACCTGCAAAACAAAATGTCAGCAGGTTTTCTATTTTCAGTCTTTCTTTTTGGATAATTTTTCTTTTATCATTTTAAGCCTTACTTCAATTTCTCCTATATCTGTAAGAACCGTAGTCTGATATTTTTCCTTAGGTTCATGAATTGCATTTGGATCTTCATTTTCAGAAGCAAAAAGATCGTTCAGATCTACTTCCGGAAAATTCCTGCTTAAACTCATTAAAAATTCAGGGCTCATCTTAGCAGTTCTGTTTAGATATCTTCCAACCATAGCTTCACTAAAACCCATAATCAATCCTACCTCTTTTTGCTTAAGACCCTTCGCTTTAAAGAATCTTGCCAATTTTTCATTATACATCTTTTTTCCTTATTTATTATAAAATAAAACAATTCGTACATTTTTTTAGGCAAAACATATGTTTTGTATATTATTTTTCTTACATTTACATTCTAATGCAAGATTAAGTAATAAATATCAAATATATGTCAAAATTAGTAAAAAATAATAAGGATGATGAAATGTATTCGCACAATGAACAAGCCTATAATTTTATAGATGAGCATTTGCCGTATACCTATGTTGAACCAACTATTCAATATTTTAGTCGAAAAGGACAGGAACCACCGAGTAAAACTATTATCAGAAATGTAAGAAATAAAATAATTTTCAGGAACGATATTCTGCTTGCATTAGTCGAGGTAGCCAATGAAAATAAAATAGCTGTTGAAAAAATAAAACTTTTGACCTCACAAAAAGATGTCTGAGAGTTTTACACTAACTAAAGAACCGAATATGTCAACCAAAAATTTAGAAACATCGAATTCTCCTGTAAAAACAGAATTACACCAATTGCAGTTCTCTTCAGTAAAAAAAAGTCCGGAAGGCTTTCATACAAAGGAGATTTACATTGATATTAGTAAACCGCTATACGGAATGTCACCGGAACAGTACAAGGAAGGAATCAGGTTTCATAACGAATATTTTAATAAACTTAATTAGCAGTAAACTGAGGCGAAATAAAAAACCACTCCAAATTTGGAGTGGTTTTTATAAATCATGTGCTGAAAATTAAAGTAGATTAAAAAATTCCCATATTTTCAGGTTTAATCGTAAATCCCAGACGTACCATGCTTTTATGTTCCTGATAATCAATCAAACTTTCTGTATATCCTACAAACCACTGCAGTGTGAGATAATAATTTTCGTTTTTATAAGGTCTCCAGTTTACCTGTGTCTGCAAGGATCCATAATTAATAAGACCACTTCCCTTCCTGAAAAGAATATCTGCGCTCCATCGTCCCGGCTGAATCTGATAAGTGGCGCTCGCTTCGCCATAGCCCACATATTTGGTAAGCTCCGGATTATCGTCCTTATCAACGAGCGGAATCCATCCTCTCAATCCGACAACCCATCGTGGCGAAATTTGTGATTTTAAAGAGAAGGCAAGCATGTTCCAGGTTCTGGAATAAATAGAATCCCGACCGTTTGATTCGTGTTCGAAAGAGACTGATCCATACGTCAGCCTTCCGCCTTTTAAATAAAACGGACGAACAAGGGCCGCGCCTGGATTAAAATTAATTTCCGAAAAGGGTTTTGAGCTTGCATAAATATCCCAAAAAGCTTTTTGGGTGTACATTAAATACGGGAAAAAACCGCCCCATAATGGCTTTGAGTTCAATCGTAACTTAAAACTGACCTGGTATTTTACATCGGCATTATCGCGGGTAATATCTGTATTAATGGGTACTCCTGTTAAAAAATAATTGTCTTTGTGAACAGAGAAACTAGGTTCCTTTAGAAGCGAGTCTGCGGCGCGGAAATTTTTTTTAGGCTCTACTAGTTGTGAATTTGCAGTGATTGAAAACAAAGCGAAGCAAATCAATAGGTATTTTAAATACATTCTTTAGGGTGTAAATTGGCGTTATTTAAATTTTTAGCACTAATCTAAGCCATTTCAACGACAACTATTAACTCAATAAATACAAGAGTTAACCCAAAAACCACAGGCTTGATTTTATACATCCATTAAAACTAATCCGGCAATCTGAAAATTGCGTCAAGTTCAATAATAGTAGTACCAGAAGGAAATACTTTTGGTGCTTTTACTAATTTCTCTGCCAGAAGAGCCGTTGGCATTGGCCTGAATTTTCGAAACAAGCCTATCGCATTTACACCTTTTAGTATACACCCCATTATCTTTTCGCCAAATCGATCTGAACCTGCTCTCAGTAACAGCCCCGGTCTGAATATAATGTACTGCTCAAAATCAAGCCGGGTAATTTTATCCTCGAGTTTCCCCTTTATCTGTGAATAGAAAACCTTGCTTTCCGAAGAAGCTCCGAAAGCAGATAACAGTACAATAGAAGAAACTCCATTTTCTTTAGCGAATGTGGCAAAAGCTGCCGGAATTTCAAAATCTATCTTCCATTGGTTTTCTTTTGTACCAGCGGCCTTTAGCGTTGTTCCCAAACAAGAGAAGAGAACATCTCCAACAATCAGATCCTTATATGTTTCCGGACTGGAAAAGTTAATAATATGTTCTACGAGTTTCGGATTTTGTTTTCCTGTTGGCCTTCTTACAAAAATGGTAACCGTTGTATAATTCTGGTCAGCCAGAAGTTCGTCAACCAGCAATTCTCCGGTTGCGCCTGTTGCTCCAATAACGAGTGCTTTCATAATCGTACTTTATAAATAATAATTTCTACTAAAATATACGGAATTTAAGAATTAAAAATCAACTGTGTATAATTTCACCGGATGGGCTTTGACTTTTAAAAATATTTCTCCCTGATGCGTATAGGTGACCGGTATAGTTTCAGGCAATACCTCTTTCATAGCCTCTGAAATGACAAAATCACGATTCAGCTCATTGCATTTGTATTTTTCCCTTTTTTTAATACATTGCTTAAGAAGATAAAAACAGAATGTTAAGTCTAAAAACTTATCACGGCACTATTCAAAGATACCTCTTCATTTAAAATACAATCAGACTTTAAAGCGATAATTTCAAACCAATTAAATTGTTACGGGCTGTCTGTACGTTTCCCAATCTGTATATCCATGATTTCCCAATCCGTAATGTAAGTCGCGATTTGGTTTTGTTAATTCCCAGTTGTTTTGCAAACGTTCCACCAAATCCGGATTTGAAATAAAGGGTTCTCCAAAGCAGGCAATATCAATTATTCCGGCATTGATCAACTGCTCTGATTTTTCCCTGTCCATACTTCCGGCAAGAATAATTATGCCATCATACCAGGAACGGAAATGTTCGGTAAACCCATCCGGCAAAGCATGACTCCCTTTTGATTGCTGGTCCATTAAATGAATGTACACTATATTTCTTTTCTTTAATTCCTGCGCCAGATATTTATAAGTTGCTTCTATTTCATCGTAATGTGGCAAGTCTCCCAAACCGCCGTAGGGTGTTAGCCTGATACCTACTTTTTTATTTCCAATTGCCGCTATTGCAGCATCAATAATTTCCAATAAGAACCTGGAACGGTTTTCAATACTCCCACCATATTCGTCGGTACGGTTGTTTACAAAAGGATTTAAAAATTGTTCAATCAGATAACCGTTAGCCCCATGTATCTCTACACCATCAAAACCTGCTGCCACAGCATTTTCAGCGGCTTTGACAAAATCATTGACAACACCTTTCACTTCACCTGAGGAAAGGGCTTTAGGTTTTGATGCCGGTACAAAACCTTCAATGCCATGTTCGTCATACCCCCAGGCCAAAGTATTTTGCGCCTGAATAGCTGATGGGCCTACAGGAGCAATTCCTCCTGGCTGATTTGAAGTATGCGACACCCTGCCTACATGCCACAATTGCGAAAATATGGTGCTGCCTTTTTCGTGAACTGCCTGCGTTACGCTCTTCCAGCCTTCAACTTGCGCTGCGGTATATAAGCCGGGAATATAAAGTACTCCTTTTGCTGTTTCGGATATGGCAGTTCCTTCGGTAATAATTAAACCGGCACCTGAACGCTGTGCGTAGTAAATGGCATTATTTTCGTCCGGAATACCAGCTGCATTTCTTGCTCTCGTCATTGGAGCCATGGCAATGCGATTCTTTACTTGTAAAAAACCAATCTCTGCGGGTTTAAAAATATCTGTTTTCATAATCATTTCGCTTTAAATGTATTTTTGCTTTTTGATGATTTTGATAGTGAAGAAGATCTTCTTTCCCCACTATCCAATCATCTTTAGGCATTACTTTTTAACTAACCAGTTTTCGACCGCTTTTGAAAAATCGGCTACATCAATCGGATGTCTGCTGGTTATGATGTTTGCATCGGTAACAACAGGTTCATCAACTACAGTTGCACCGGCATTTTTCAAATCTACCTGAATGTTCCAGTAGCCTGTTAGCTTTCTTCCTTTCAAAATATCAGCCGATGCCAATACAACAGGAGCGTGACAAATAGCGGCTATTAATTTTCCGGCCTTGTTGAAATCCTGAACAAATTTTATGACATCTTTATCGTATCGAAGATTGTCCGGATTCCAGGCTCCACCCGGAATAAATACAGCGTCATAATCACTTACTTTGATCTGATCAGCCGTATGGTCGAATTTTATCCAGCCAACCGGTTGTAAGTATTGAATAGCCATTATATGTGTTTTAGACATCTCCGGATATACCAGTCCGTATCTTTCCGGAGCCGGATTGTATTTAGGCGCAATGATCTCTACTTCTGCTCCCAATTCCTTAAAGTACCAAACGGGTCCTGTCAATTCAATTTCCTCAAAACCATCTGCTACCATAACGGCGATTTTTTTCCCTTTTAGCGCTGATTTATTTTTTACAGGTGTAAAGAAGAAAGCTTTCAAAGCTTCATTTCCCGGCGCATCCAACAATTTTGATACGGGCATGTTGACAACCGCAGACTGAGTAGACAATTTGTTTACTATTTCTAACTCGTTAGCATAATTTACATTCATTTCTTTAGTTTTTATTATGGTTTGACCTTCTACTTGCAATACAGTAAGTACACTTAATACCCCTGCTGCGATAATTTGTTTCATTGTTTTCATTGTTTTCAGATTTAAAGATTATAGTAATTGTGTTTAAAATTTAATTTTTGCTGTTATTCCCGAATGAGCGGTGCAAATTCGATCAGATGGTGAATTCCGTCCTGAAACGGCTGTTTTTTTATACTCGTATTCAGGTAATCCAGCACTGGCTGAATGGGCGGAAAGTTCAGATGATACTGGAACGCGTCATTACTTCTGAATTTTTCAAAGGTTATAAACTGCGTGGCATCTTTTTCTGCTTGTGATAATTGATAGGTGACAACACCGGGTTCACTTCTAAACTGAGGCATGGCTATGTGATAAAGCTTTCTGAAATTTTCTTCTGTACCAGCCTTTGCCTCTACAAAAAGCATGATGGTAAGCTGGTTATCTTCTGCCTTGCTTGCTCTGCGCCATTCCTTTTTGGAAATGGGTTCTAAATCTTTTACATAGATTATTTTTTCAGGTTTTGCTAAGGCTGTTTTTGCTACTATTGTTACCGCCTTTGCTTTTGAATTCTTCCTGAATTGCTCCAGTTCTTTTTGATTGTTCCAGCGTTCAAACAGCCAAATCACCGCTTGATTTTCTTTTTCGAAATACGCTTCTGCCATTATATTTTCCTCATTTGAAAGAGCAGCTGATACATACTCTTTCAGGGCCTTTTGAAATTTTTCCTGATCGTCTTTTTTGACTTCGTAACGGGTAATTTGGGCAGCCATTTCTTGATTTTTAAACGCTTCAGGAATAGCTTTTGCCGGAGCATTACCGGAATTCTGTGCTGCTGCAAAGGGGCTGCCTCCCACCGATAAGGATGTTACAATCAGTACAATCCGTAAAATCGAAAGTGATGTTTTTATGGTCATGGTTTTTGCTTATTGGTGAAATTTCTTTTTAAAAATGAAGACTCCCATATAATGAAATAATAAACCGGTTCCCCAGGCTGCAGTCTGCCAGAACGGCCATAGGTATGTTCTGTCTGTAAAAAACCATAGCAGCCAAAGGGCAGGAATAGTTAATACAAATACCAATAAGTGAATTTTAAAACCTTTTTTAGGTTCGATGTGAGCATTCGTATGCTCTTTTGCTAAATGTCTCATGATGTTTGATTTTTAATAATTGCATTATTTTATTTAAGCTGTTTTCCTAATTGTTCTGTTTTTTTCAGCCATTTATTGCGCAGGCTTTCTGTTGATTTTCTCATAAAACCAAAAGTGGAAAACCGGATAGGATCAAATCCCACGTAGCCGAACACGATATCTTTGAGTATTTGGTATTGTGAGGCACGGTAGATCAGATAGAACCACCATTTTGGAGTGTCCATAGTAACAAGGAGTCTTAAGCTTTTTCCTTTTAAAAGTTTTTCCGGGAAGATTTTTCCGGAATGATGTCTGAATGCGAAGTCCGGCAGAAAAATCCTGTCTATAAATCCTTTAGTAACGGCAGGCATAAATCCCCACCAATTCGGATAAGAGAAGACCACATGATCGGCCCACAAAATCAGCTCCTGTGCCTGAATCAGATCTTTTTCAAGTGATACTGTTTCTCCCGTTTTATATCCGTCAGACAGATTTACATTAAAATCCAGTCTGGATATATAAATGGTTTTGCAGTTGGCTCCTGTAGTTTCTACTCCTTTTCTGTAAGCATCAAGCAATGCATTGCAAAAAGAATTTTCAGAAGGGTGTCCGAGTATAAGTAAGATATTCGTTTTCATAGCAGTTCATTTAATTTGACACTGCAAAGATTTTAAATAATCAAAAGCTACTCCTGACACAAATGTGTCAAAAAACTATTGGTGTGCTAGTTTTTGACGAATTCGGGTAAGTGTTTGTCTTTCGATTCCAAGAAAGCTGCAAAGATGGGAGATCGATATTCTGTTAAACAAAGCAGAATGGTGTTTTGTAAAATCAATATAGCGTTCTTCTGCCGTTTGAAATATAAAGCTCTCAATACGGGTCTGCTGGCGTTTTAGAATTTCTTCGGCAATTAATCGGCCGTATCTTTCAAAACCGGGCAACTGCCCGTAAATCCATTGCAAATTTTCATAAGAAATACAAGCCATAGTGGTGGGCTCTAAACACTGAATCGAATATTTGCTGGGCTGTTGGGTTATAAAAGAAGGATAGTGTGTCGCATAATCGCCTTCAGAATAGAAGCCGACCGTAATTTCATTTCCGTCGTTGTCTATAAAAGAAGAACGCACAAGTCCACTTGCGACAAAACCAATTGCTGTCTGTACCTTTCCGGACTGAAGAAAAAAATCTTTCTTATTTAATGCTGCAAAAGTACATTTTGATTCAAACCGAGAAAGCTCATAATCGGGTATATCAGGACAAATTTTCCTGACTGACTGCAAAAATAGGACTGCACCTGATTCCATTTTATTCTAGTTTGAGAAATCTTGTTTGAAATTAAAGGATTGTATTGAATTTTTCGAATTAAAAGGATTGAATACAATTACCAGTTGCAAAATAATATAGCGCTAAAAACAACCTAAACAACTGCAATTCAATATTCTAAAAACAAAAAAACAATCAAATATATAAAAACATCCTGGATCGTTCTTTTTATTCAGGATAATTTTAACCTTCGGCCGTCCCAATTTAAAATCGGATAATTCGTCCATCGGAATTTTGTCCGTAAAAAACCAATTAAAAACAAACCAAAAAAGTCAGTCTTTTGAATGGCTTTCGATGTAAACTATAGTAGATTAACCAAATTAAAAACTGAAATCGTTTTATTTTTTGTAAATAAAATAGTTCTATATTAGCTTCTTAAATTTCAATAAAAATAAAATACTGCAGCAAACTCTTCTCACACCTTCATGACAAATACAAAGTTTAATGTATAAAAAAATCAATCTCTCTTTATCTCTTGTTCTTTTCACGGTTATATCTTATTCACAGGTCAACAACCCGAAAAGTAGTTCCCTCAATAAAGATTTGTATCAATACCACTTAAAAGACTCCGTTAAATCTGTCAGGTATTCAAGAATTGTCTACAGGGAAGATCTTGATATGGAAGCAAGACAAGCCTTACATAGCGATGCCTTTTCATATCGAGACGCTTATCACGTATTACATTTCAATACATACGGGATGTCATTAGATGAAGCATTAGCCGGTGATACTATTCAGTATGATGAAAAAGACCTTCAGATAAAGGCAGGGTATACGGTTAAAAAACAACTTCCTTATCCTGCTTATAAAAATAACCTTTTAAAAGCCAATACGGTTACCTGGAATATTTCACAATGTTATGTCAATAATGCTTTATCGGGAACAGTACAATTATCCTATAAATATCTATTTGATAAAAACGGCAATATTACCGCTGAAAAACAATATTTCCCGCTGGGAGACAGGGATACTATAACTACGAAATACGACGAAAAAGATCTTTATGAGACTACAAAGTACATTTATGATGTAAAAGGCAATCTCATCCAGCAAAGACTATTTTCTAAAGAAGAGGATCCATCTTATTATACGTATAAAGATGGCGCCTACGAGATCTGGAATTATGAATATGATGCTAAAAACAGGTTAATCCGAACTACAAAATCGCAGGGAGGAGAACCAATGTTTGAAGAAAAATACAAATACCATCCAACCGAAAATTATATTGCGGAAAAGTATGTCTTTGAAGAAAATGGCTTAGGTTTTTCTTTATATGAAAATTTCAAAACCGTGAATCTGTTTTACAATAAGTTGGGGGATGTTATGGAGTCTGATTATTTTAAAAAAAGTGATTACGATAATTCCGTCACTACAAAAAAAATATTTTATGAATATGAATTTGACGCTCATAACAATTGGGTTTCCTGCAAACTAAGATTTGACTCCAAAAACAATGAAGTGACTGCCAGCGTAAAAAGAAGTATATTATATTATGAAAAATAAATTCAGAAAGACAATCTTAGTTGGGATCTTATTGATTTTCAATTTATCTGCGAGTGCGCAGGGCAACTATATTTCTAATATGCAAATAAAAAGTAAGGCGGAGTTAAACTTAAAAGGCCCTGTTAAATCCGTAAATACACTATATTCCTACATCAAACCTGATTTGGATCATAAAAGAAAATTCAGGGTGTTTTTAGAAAACGATGTGGCAAACGATATTGCGTATCAATTTAATACAGATGGCCTTGTCACAAGGAAAACCAACTACCATCGGGATGAAAAAAGCCTGGAAGTCATGATCCCTACCGTTGTTTTTCTGTATGAGTATGAGCCCAATGATTCTGAAGAAAAAAAGAACTATTTAGCACTCCTTAAGCCTTTAAATTCTTTTGATGCCGACAATTTCGTAAAAAGGAACCAACACATTTCAAGAGGCATACAAACAGAAAGAACCGGAAAAGACATTGAGATTACTGGTAAAAAAGAATACTTTTATTATACATACAAAATTGAACATAATAAAATAACCGAAGAGAAAATGTATAAAGACAAAGCCAGAAAAATGGATGAAAAAATGGCTGCTCTTTATGATGAAGGGGAGAAACCTGTTCTGGATAATTTATGTTATGTAAAAAACTTTATTTATGATAGCAAAGGCAATTTGGTTAAATGTACTTTTTTACGGGGCAATGCGGGTCTCGAATTTGAATCGTACCTGTTGGATAATCGTTTTAATATTTGCAGGGCTAATTTAAGGTATTATTACAATGACCAAAACCAGCTTATCAAAACGAGTTTAGACGATACTAAAGAAATTTTCGTAGCTGAAACGTATACGTATGACCCTGAAAATTTAACTGTGAAAAAGCGAAACAGAACCAATCGGTTGTTATCCTATCTTCCGTCTGACAATGTGGAATATACCTATAACGAGAACAGAGACATACTAGAAACCAAGTTTGTTACTGATGATGAAATTAATCAGCCTCTTTTTCGGTATTATGAATACGAATACGACAGTAACAAAAACTGGATCAAATGTAAAATGTATCTGGAGGGCAACAAGAATGAAGCAACTGCCATCGCAGAAAGAAAGATTGAGTATTTTCAATAAAACCACTTCCCTATTTTAAAAATTTCTATGAATTTAAAAATGATGCTGCTTCTGATTTTTCCGCTAGCCTCTTGTCTGGCACAGGAAATTAATGTCCGTTATCAGGACTCACTGGTGCTGCTGGAAAAGGATTTAGTAAAATGCATTAAAGAACATAGTGATAACGAACTGGATTGCCGAATGGAATACTATCATGCCCTGCAATATTACGAGAAAGAAGTTTATTATGCGGTTTCTAAAATCAGGGATAAAACCAATACCAAAGCGCAAACAGATGAATTCATCAAAGCAGAAGTAAAATGGAAAGACTCCTCCTATTGGTATTTAGCCAAAATCATGAAAGAGTTCCAGAAAACACATCCCGGTAAATTTGTGTGGACCAAAGGCCCCGGAATAAAAGCAGATGCAAGGATGTTTTACCAAAAAAACGCCCAATATTTTAAAGACAGAATAAATTATTTACTGAGTTTAGTAAAGAGTTAGTATGCAGGAGAAGTCTCTGTCTAGACGTACATATGTTTTAAATAAAAAAGAGACTTCATTCAAGAAGTCTCTTTACATATAATATCTTTTTTTGTCAAGGTTATTTATCCTTTTGATTCTTTTCTAAATAGTCTACTTTATCTTTCTCTGCCTGAACTAAACGTTCGTAAAGTTCTATTACTTTATCTAAAGGATTAAAGGTGCAATAGTGTTGTCCGCCAGCATATATGCTGCCTTTATTATCGTTGAAACTATTAAAATAATTAATCACTCCTTCATCTGAAAAATTCTTTATTGCTTCTACAGTAACGCCCAGAGCTTTTGCCACTTCAATTAACTTTTCTTCGTCAAGCGTCTCACTGTTTTCTATAATAGAAACAGCCTGCTGATTGGTTCCTAAAGCCTGCGCCAATGCTTCCTGCTTCATGTCTTTAAGTTCACGAATACGGCTGATTTTTCGCCCTATGTGATTTGATTTTGTTGCTGTGCTCATAGTTCAAAGATAATAATTATGAATAAAAAATTAAGAGATACATAAAAAAATGTGAGTTGTAGAAAGTCTGTTGTGAAATGTAAAATATAAATTGTGAACTGTAAACTGTTTTTAGTTGCCTGACAGTTCTCTTTTTAACGATACTTCCTGTTCTTTCAGAAGCCTTAATTTACATTCATATTCTGCCTGCAGTTCCAGGTTATTTTTTTCTATAGCGGTTTCTGTTCGGTTTTTAATGATTAGCAATTGCTCCTCTTGCCATTTTTCCTGCATTTTTCCTGTTAGAAAACCGGCAAGCTTTAAACCATTGCGAGCCGATGTATATTTTGCCTTACACTTTTCGAGTTGCGTGGCTATAGTATTTTGCTTCTTTTGGTTCCTCATCAGCTCATCCTCACAGAACTTCATTGCTTTAGATCCCGGACCTTTTGCAGCAGTAATAGTATCGTCGTCTTCATCCTGTTGTTGTAAAAAAGCGAGCATTTCGGCTAGTTTTTGATGAGCCTCTTTCGGCAGACCACGTTGTCCCGTTGCATACATTGCCCATTGACTTAGCGGCACGATCAAAAGCACCGCCATTTCTTCTTGCTGTATCCCTAATACTTCGCCAATCTTTTTTTCTTTTTCCATCACCCACATTAATTTGATTTTCTATTTTATCCCTGTGATAAACTTCTTGTCTATTTATGTCATATTACAACAATTGTGATAAACTTATTTTTGTTTTTTAGCATATCACGAAAGTTGTTATAAAGTCATTTTTTGTTTTTTCAATATCACAAAGATTTTATAAGACTTTATTTTGATTTGATTTTGAATCAGTGACAAATGTAGTACATTTATTACATAAAAGTAAGGGATAGCAAAAAAAGTGGCAAGAACAACTAATGGGAAAAAAGTCTAAGTAGTTGCAGAAAAAAAATATTACAAGTGGTAAGAAGTCTGGAAACTTCATATACTATGGTCGCTTTTTTAGGTGCAGTTAGGAGCGTTTCGTGTATTATTATCAGAAAACTATTGCCATTGCCATAATAAATCGTTTTACAATTTCCTGTCTATCCATGTCCTATTCTTTTGGAAAGTCCATGTTCAGCTCGCAGACTATTTTCAGTTATATTAGTTCCCGGAACGCCAAGATCAATCGTGGCATGTTCTTCTGCATTGCTCCACATTTCGTGGGGCATTCCTGAAACGTAATTAGCACCATCAAGCTTGCGATGGTTCATGCCTAATTGATTGTGCCTTGTATGAATCAACTCATGAGCAAACAATAACCATGCAGGAGATAGGATAGCTCGTCCATCCGCATCTTTACTAGGATACTGAGTGTCAGTCATACCAGGTTCTACTCTTAGTATTGAATCCTGTTTAGGGCCTGCAACAGGAGCAGCTAAAGTACCAGTTGCTAATGCCTGCGTTTCTCCAACTGTCCCTCCACCTCCCATCATCGCAATGGATAATGGATGCTTTGGATAAACTTTGACTGCCTTGTCGTCACTGTTAATAGAATGAACCAGTTCACGTCCTCCTGCACTTCCCATCGTACGGTGCAACATACTAAAAATCTCGTTAGAAAAACCTTTAGGCTTCTCATTCTTATCTTCAGCAGTAGCACTATTGATATCAAGAGAACCTGTCCCGGCTACGATACTACGCCAGTCCTGATGTGTTTGTGCCAACTGTTGTTTAGAAAGAGCTTCCTCACCACGGAAGTAAGGAACCCTGCCTTTACTTATTTCTGTAGAAATAATTTTCTGATGTTCTTGCTGAACTTCATCCAACAAATTTTCAATCAAGAGCCTTAATTGAGTAGATACAGGAGTATTTCTTCCCACATTTATGTTCAAAAACCTATAAGCGGAATGTTCTATAGTATCTAATGCTTTTAATTTATTAGTAGAACTTGATTGAGTAGGCCCTGTAATACTTTCATATATATTATGAAGCATTCTTCCTTTAATAGATTTGGGTTGTCCGGCCTTTTTAAATTTTAGTAAGCCGTTCGTAATTGCTTTAAAAAAAATATTGCTTGTAACACCGCCAGCTCCTTCAATTTCTTTATTAAAACTAGTAGCAGTTCGTAAAAGTTGAATGGGTTCATTTTGAGAAGATTTAAATTGGGCAACCTGATTAGCAGGATTTTTTATTTTGACCCTTTGATCAAAAGCCATCAATTTCTTCACTTGAGAACTACTATTAATTGCTTCCTGCAATTTTCTTTGCACAATAGTCTCAGGTCTGTTATCCACCAATTGAAAAGCAGACTTGCCGCCAATCCCCTTTTGAGCAACTGAATTTGCTACCGATTGCATTTGATTCTCTCGCGTTTGGTCGGACTGAATATTCATATTTTTCCTTTTCAGTTTTGTTCAGTTGACTAACATGTACCTCTACAAAACAAAGCTTTGCACATACAATTAGTAACTATTCGGATTGGTGAAAGCATTTATTCATGATGATTAATGATAAACGAAGACAGCCTGTTTCATCTTACTACATTTTTCTAATCTTTGAATTTTCAACGTAAAAATAATTATTTAGTCAATAGCTATTTCTAGTATAAATACCTGTTTTTTAGTTTTCAGGCAATATAAAAAGTGATCGTCTCGATAAATTTATCTCATCGTTTTCAATACAACAAAAATCATTTTAAGGCTTTTAAAATCCCAAAAATAAAAGAGACGACCGGTTGGTCGTCTCTTAACTATTCAAACTTATAAATTTATATTCTTTTTTTCAGTTCGTTACATCGCTATTTTGTAACAACATCTCATCCAAACCTATTTATTTTTTTACCGGCATCATATTAACCCTAAGCTTATTAGACTCAGAACCTTCTGAAAGAAAAACCAAATACTTCCCGTCACTTGTTCTTCTCATAGTCTGTGCCGGCTGAATCATTTTTATTCCTTCCTTTTTTGAAGTATTCACCAGGGTATCTTTTGTTTTTAGCAGATTTCCTTCATTGTCTATCAAAGCAAAAGTGGTCTTTTGAATTTTATTACTTTGCTGGGTTTTAAAAACATTCCATGCTAAAAAGATTTTATCGTCAGAATAACGTCCAATCTGCATGCCCCAACCTGCTGTTTCATCAATTTCGGTATCGGCAGCGTAACTGGTTAACCAATTTTCTTTAATTACTTTCTGTGCACTTGTTCCAATACCCGAAACAATAGCAACGCGAACATCTCTCACTATTTTCTCTGTACTATGGTCCCTTTGCGTAGCATACACAATAGCCAGATTGCCATTGGGTAAATTAATAACCTCTCCCGTGGATGATTTTGTATTATTTTCACCACTGGCACCGGGAATATCATAGTAGTTCAGCCAGTTCAATCTCCCTTTATTAACATCCCAGCCCTCTACGAACAAAGATCGTTTAGGAAGTGCATCACCATGAGCAAGTGCCACATAACGACCATCGGGAAGTGGCAGAAGCCTTTGATCGAAGTTGTGAGAAATATACCAATCCCGCAGGAAAGTTCTTTCGCCAGTCTCGGCTTTATAGAAGCCCAACCAGCCGGCCTGATGCCCTCCGGCCCTGTGTGCCATGTAAACACCAAAAGTATCTCCGGCTTTATTGTAAGTCATTATGGCCTGTCCGGCCTGACCTGTTGCTATATTTTCCGGATTACTGTCTTTCCATAAATCTATAGTATATTTTACACTCCCGTTACTGTCGAAACAATAAAGCTTCGGATTTTTTCGCAATTGATTATCCGGATTTACATCAGATGTTCCCATGATATAGCGTCCGCCACTGATTTTATCATAACCCAAAAAGCGGGTGTTCCCGAGATTCAACGCTGCCGGAAGAGGATTCTCTGCCACTATCTGCCTACTCTGCAATGAAATCTTTGTAAAATGCCTGTGCCCATTCAGTGCCGTGTTGCTTCCCTCCCAGTACACATCGATCGTATTATCGTCATTTGCAGAAAAGAAAATACTGGGCCATACAGCGAATGTTGCATTGGCCGCTGAAGTCAGTTCCCTCAAATTCTCGGGTAATGTTACTTCAAAAGAAGAATAGCCACTTAATAAATCAGTCTCTTCAGCCAAACCTGGTTTCGTATGCTCTGTAACAGCTTCATTGTCATCTTTAGAACAAGACATAAAAGCTAAAACGAAGCTTAAAAATAGTATCTTTTTCATTTTCATTATTTTATTTAAAATGTTTAAAAAATTTTAATTTAATTCAGCTTAAATTTTCATGCTTTTTTTAAATCGAGCGCAAAGTTATCCTATAATAGCTGTAAAGTTTTTTACTTATAAGAAATGGCCGTTTGTTGTAATAAATGGCCCTTGGCAGTTCATTATTGGAAATAAAAGTTACAATTATAAATGTCAAAATTCCAAAATAGTGTAACGTAATTGTTGTTTGTTAAATCAGTATCAGTCACAGGAACTCTCCTGTTCCTTCAAATAAATTTTAATGCTATTTCGCTACTGAACCGCTATTCGGATTTGCTGCAGAAATTGAAAATCTACCATCTATTTCATAATTAAAACCAGTTATTACAACCTGATGTAATCAAAATAAGACTTGATTTAATTTTAACCCCAAATTGGAGAGGTACTATAGAAATTATTCCCGACGAAATTAAAATAAGCAGTGATTCATACTACTATTTTTCAGTAATCAGTTCAATATTCTTTTGCTGATTTCCATACTCTTAACCTTCAACTGATAAAATGGTTATTTACTAAAAAACTTAAGACTTACAGCTTTGTCAGGTCAATCAAATAAAAAGCAATTAATAATAATGTTAGAAAAAAAACAAAATCAATTTAATAAACATTTAAAAGGATCAGATGCCCCATTTATGAATATTGTGACTACTATTCCAATCATTTCTGCTGCAATAGAGGGATGGTTGTATGCAGCTGTTGCATTTGCAGATGAAAAAAAAAGCTATCGAAGAAAACAACAATTAAAAAGTTTCTTTGGTGCCCTTACCAATCCCTGCTTTACAGCAAAATGGTATCAAATTCTAAAGTCACCTGATTTTTCTTTTATCACTGAACATCGCAGGAGAATTTATCTGAAACCCTATAGAGTCTACATGTCAACCCAATGGACGAAAAAACAAAAAGTAAAAGTAATCTGCGATACCTATCGGTTTATTATGGGTAAAGGCGAAACACTTAAACAGGTAATTAACGGTAATAAAATGTTGGAAATAGCTCATTTCAAACTCACTTATACAATTGAAGCATCGTTAACACTGGGTTATGACGAAAGATTCCGTAAAGAAGGTGAATTGGTTTTTTCTTTTGAATGCAGTCAGCTTGGAGGAAGAATTGTAGCTGCTGCTTTATCCTTTGAAGAAGTAGCATTTGAACAATGGGTTTGCAGAATTGGCTGTATTCAGGGCATTAAACAAAATAGGGAGAATTCATCAAAAACAGCTCAAAAACTGTTAAATGGACTGCGTCCAAAATCGCTCATCATTTTTGCAATCCAAGAATTTTCCAGACAACTGGGGTGCATTAATGTTTATGGTGCAGGAGATTCCATTCACGCTTATCGTCGCAAGCATGCTATTCATCTTCCCTCGCTGCATACCATAACATTTGATTATGATTCCATCTGGAATGAATCAGGGGGACAGCAAAACAGTGAAGGCTGGTTCAAACTGCCTTTGTCACCGTCACGCAAATCAATTGAAGAGCTCAAATCACATAAACGTGCGTTATACCGCAGGAGATATGCTCAAATGGATGAAATAGCCTTGAAAATCGCAACTTCAGTTAAAAATATAGCACTAAAAAAAGTCTTATAGTTTGATACTTCCTTTATGTAACCCTAAAGCTTTCTTACCAGTACAGTTTACAGGATGCTAACAGAGAAGCAACTACTATAGATATAAACGTCTTAAATTTTAATTCCATTGTTTCCTGTAGTTCTAATCATCACTTTATACAGAACGATACAAAACTACTTCTTCAAAGGCAGAAAAAAACACTATCAATTGAGTTACTTTTGATGTGAACGCACAGGGATTCGGGCCTTCGACCGTCTGTCTGGAAGACAGGTGCTCTATCCAGCTGAGCTACGTTGCTAAAATAAAAAACCAATCAAAACAAAAAAGCCACTCAACTGAGTAGCTTTTCGTGATCTTAACAGCAGCAAATTCGAATCTCTTATTAGAAGATTTAAAACTTTTAGCCGACGCTCTTGATTGTATATTTTGATTTACAGCTATTTATACACATGAAGAAACTGCATAATACCTTTTTTTTTCATCTGCTCGTTTCGCATAAACAGTAAGGCATACGGACTTAGCTTCTGGTTCTTTTAATTTCATTTGAGCAAAAAAACTGGATATTAAAAAGTAATTCTGAAAAGAAAAATCATTTTTTTTATGATTGCAATTCTAATCGTTAACGTTCTGCCTTTAAATTTATCTTCCCTTTCTCAAGAGCGTTACCTGTTACTTCCAATTGGATTGCCCCTGCACTTTTGACTGCTTGAACCAAAACCACCAGTTTACCGCTGAAAAGCTTCATTTTATTTTCATGAAATATTTCTAATGATGTAGCATCGCCGTTACATGCAGCTCTGTAAGTTGCAGCACCAGTTACTTTAAATTGTAATTCATTGACCGCCGTTGGGCATGGAATTCCGTTTTTATCTACTACTGAAACCGTTACAAAAGAAATATCTTCGCCATCGGCTTTAATGATTTTTCGATCTGCTTCGAGAACAATTTTATACGGATCTCCGGCCGTTTTAACCTCACTTTCGGCAGCTATTTTCCCATTGGAATCAAATGCCACCACTTTTACCGTTCCGGGCTCATATTTCACATCATTCCACATTAATCGATAACGGTTTTGCGGAGTTGAATTGTTTTTTTTCTGCACTCCCCTGCTTTTTCCGTTTATAAAAAGCTCGGCGCTATCGTAATTGGTGTAAACGAAAACGGGAGTAATTTCTCCTTCTCTTCCTTTCCAGTTCCAATGTGGCAAGATATGAAGCGTTTTATCCTGCTTATTCCATCTGCTTCTGTACAGATAAAAACGGTCTTTAGGAAGTCCCGCCAAATCTGAAATTCCGAAATAAGAACTTCTTGAGGGCCATTTTTCGTCATAAGGTGTTGGCTCTCCCAAATAATCAAAACCAGTCCAGACAAATTCGCCAATCACCCACGGTTTGTCATCCTGCAATACAAAATCTTCATCAGGAACATTTGACCAGCTGCACGCTTCAAGATCATAAGACGAACATTGAAGATCATCGTATTGTTTTTCTTTTTGCTGTACCACAGGAAATTTATAAATTCCTCTTGAACTCACTGTTGAAGCTGTTTCTGAACCCAGAATAAATCCTTGTGGAAATGATTTGTAAGCTTCTTCATAAAGGTGAACCCTGTAATTCAGTCCCGGCACATCCAATAAAGACCCAAAACCGGAGGCCATAGTCTGTTTTACCTGATCCATTCCCACCGTTACCGGGCGCGTAGGGTCTTCTCTGTGAAAAACATCCTGCAAGAATTTAGCTCTGGTCAAACCTTCGGCTCCATATTGATCCGGAACTTCATTTCCGGAGCTCCACATGACAATACACGGATGATTGCGTGTGGCTCTCACTAAATTGACAATATCTTTTTCTGCATATTCTTCAAAAAAACGATGATATCCGTTTTGTACTTTTGGCTTCGCCCATTCATCAAAACTTTCCGCCAGAAACATAAATCCCATTTCGTCAGCCAATTCAAGTTGTTCAAAAGAAGGCATATTATGAGAACTGCGAATCGCATTACATCCCATATCTTTTAGAATCGTAAGCTGTCTTCGAAGTGCTGCTTTGTTTACTGCAGCACCAAGAGGCCCAAGGTCATGATGCAGACAAACTCCTTTAAATTTTGTCACTTTTCCGTTCAGGCTAAAGCCAATATGGGGTTCGTATTTAATAGATCTGATTCCAAATTTTATACTTTGTTCGTCTTTTAACGTTCCGTCAGCTGCGTATAATTTGGTTACCGCTGTATACAAATAAGGCGTTTCCGGACTCCATAAATGAGGTTGGGCAACAGTAATAGTCTGATGAAATTTTCCGTCTTTTATTTCTGTCTCTTTCTGTGTTGCTACTATAGTATTAGCGGCATCTTTTATTTGCGTTACCATCGACAAATTACTGCCATTGACTTCGGCTTTAAGATCTACAACAGCGTTATTTTCTTTGATGTCCGGAGTGGTAATAAAAGTTCCCCATTGCGTAAAGCTTTCCTCCTCTTTTACCACAATACTCACTTTTCTGTATAAACCGGCTCCGGGATACCATCTGGAAGAAAATGGCATATTGGTCAGTTTTACGGCCAGCACATTTTCTGATCCCGCAATAAGATCTTTGCTGATATCAATATAAAAATAGCTGTACCCGTAACCCCAGTTTCCTATCTTTTTTCCATTTAAAAAAACCTGAGGTTCACTCATGGCGCCTTCAAAAATAAGAAGGGCTTTTTTTCCTTTTTTAAACTCCGGAAGAGAAAATGTATTACGATACCAGCCTGTACCAATATGCGGCAATGCTCCGGTACGACCTGTTTTCTCGGTCGGAATTTTTTCTCCGTTTTGTTCAATGGCCGAAACCTGTTTGTCCCATTCTTTATCAAAAGGTCCGTAAATGGCCCAATCGTGGGGAACACTGACTTTTTCCCAGTTCGAAGCATCAAAAGCTACCGCAAAAGCATCCCCTGTTACTTCTTTGGAAAAACGCCAGTTCTCTTTTAAAAGAACCGTACTGGATTGTGACCTCATTTTTCCGGACGATAAAATCAGCAGCACTACCGATAATATTGATTTAAAAATTAATTTCATTTTCTGTTTTATTTTTTCACCACCAGACTATTAAGACCATTTATCTGTATGAAACTTATTATGTTAATGGTAATTTTTAATTTTTAATTAAAAGAAATATTTATTCTTTAAAAGCATCCAGTGCCGGCGAAGGTTTTCCGTCAGGAAGCCAGGCGTTAAGCTGATAACCGCTCCAGCTTTTTTCGCCTTGTGGTTCCCAGTAAATAACGCCCAGACCTTTGTTATCGGGTACGCTTTTTACCGCCTTTATAGTCGCTTCCAGCATTTCTTTGGTGTTTTGGACTAAAGTATAATCACCACCCACTTCGACCACCATCACTTCTTTATGGTATCGGGCAGCCATGTCTTTCAAATTGTTTTCCAAATCTAAAATAGTACTCTGATAATCGGTTTTGATCCAATACGGGTAATACGACAAACCAATCACATCATATTTCACCTTATTTTCAGTCGCTTTATCAAAAAACCATCTGAATTTTTCGCTTTTATTTCCTTCGTCCAGATGCACAATAACTTTAATTTTGGGGTCGATCGCTTTGGTGGCTTCGTATCCTTTATCCAGTAATTGTGCCAGCTGACTGAAATTATCGGTACTGCCTTCCGGCCAAAGCATACCGCCCGGAATTTCATTTCCAACCTGAACCCATTCCGGCGTTACTCCGGCTTTTTTCAGCAGTTGCAAAACGTCATAAGTATGCTGGTATACATCAGTTAACAATTCCGGAAAAGAATGTTTTGCCCATGCGGCGGGTTTATTTTGTTTGCCGGGATCAGCCCAGGAATCGCTGTAATGAAAATCGATCATGATACGCATTCCCATTTTTTGCGCGCGAACGGCCATGACAACTGTTTCTTCCGGGCTGCAGTGTCCGCTGGCTTTATCGTCATTCGGGTTTACCCAAACGCGCAAACGAATGGTATTTATACCACGGTCTTTTAATAATTGCAGACAGTCTTTTTCAGAACCGTCTGCATCATAAAATTTATAGCCTGTAGCTTCCATTTGTGGCAGCCAGCCTACATCTGCTCCGTTTGAAAAGGAGTTTTTTTCGCTAATCATTTTTGATTTACAAGAAGTAAAGGCAAGGCCAGTTAGCATCAAAAAAGATACAATTTTAAGTGATTTTTTCATGTTTTATTCTTTACTGAAAGCTTGCATTACGGATAGAGCATTGTTATCAAAACTGTATAAAGCCTGATTTTCGAATGTTGAACCACTTGTCGATTGTGGTCCTTTAAAAGCCACCCATTCCCCTCCCCAATACGCAAATCCCTGTCCAAATTGGGATGTTTTTACTATGTTTTTAATATCCGTAACAAAAGTTCTTTGTCCGGCCGGAGTTGCCGGATATCCGGGTACCAGCTGATCACTTGTTCCTACAATATTGTTAGTCTGATCGTTGTGCAATAAGGTAAAAGGATAAGCGGTTTCTGCAATCAGGACTTTTTTGCTGAATTTTTGTCCTAACGCATCAATGGTATTTTTCACTTCCGTTAAATCTTTACCATGCCAGACCGGGTAATACGATAGCCCGATATAGTCGTAATCAATACTTTTCATTTTGGTAAAAAACCAATCGGTACCTCCGCCATTTACACCTGCATAATGAATCATTATTTTGGTGTTGGGCGCTTTACTGCGAACTGTTGCGCTGGCAGCAGTTAATAAAGCGATACATTGTTGTTCGTTACTGATTAAATTTCCTTGTGGCCACAATAATCCACTATTGATTTCATTACCAATCTGAATAATATCCGGATTGATTTCTGTAATTATGGTTGAGGTGTAATTGGTAACGGCTGTTTTTAAATCGGCGAAAGATAAATTTTTCCATTCTTCAGGAATGGTTTGTTGTCCCGGATCGGCCCAATTGTCAGAATAGTGAACAGTAAGCCAGACTCTAAGTCCTGCCTGTCTTGCTTTTTGAGCCAATTGTTTTACTTCGCTTAAACCGGAACGCCCATTTACGGGATTTTTCCATAAACGAATCCGGACTGTATTACAGCCTGCGTTCTTTAGTGTGGTCAACATTCCTTCGGCTTTGCCGTTGCTGTAAAATTTAGTTCCCAAAGATTCCATTTGAGGAAGAAAAGAAACATCTGATGCTCTGATAAAAGTATCATTTGCATCCGGCGGGTTTACCGATTCTGTCTCTGCTGCATCATTACCTGAGCACGAAAACTGAATGGCAGTGATAGCCAATACCCCAAGAATTTTTATATATTTTTTCATGATAATTAGTAAGTTTTGAATTTAAAAATAAGCCTCTTTTTTATGTAAAGAAGAAGCCTCAAAATAAGTTTACTGAGGCTTCTCTTATTTTTTAAATTCAATTATGGAGTTGATATGAACATATAACGGCCGTCTAAGTCATTGAACCAGATTTCGTATTTTCCAGCTTCAACAATAATATCTCCGCCATTATCACCCCAGCTTACATCCCATCCGCCATTTGCTTTGAATTTCATTTTTCCGGCTTTTAAAGTTTGAGTCACTTTCCAGATATGGGCATCAAATGCTGATTGAACCAACGGAACATCTGTACTCCAACCCGTGTCATCTCCGGTCAATACAGAACCAGTCATGGTAATTGTTGCATACGTGGTCATTGGTCCTGTATACGGTGTAATTTTATAGGTTAATTCTTCAAGATTAACTTCAAAACTATAATAACCTGAAGCTGTTGTTGGGAATACACCCGGATCCGTATCACCTTCTGTTGCTCTGTATTGTACTTTCGCCCCATTTGTTCCGTAAGCCGGTGCCCAGAAACCAATTTGTTCGATTAATTTAAAACCATCTTTATTAAAATATCCGGTATAATAGAACTTGGCATTTTCCTTTGTATCTCTGTAAATTGGCATATTGTTGCTCGTTACACTCCATCCTGCAGCCGTACCGGGACCTACCAAAAACAAATCAATTCTCGGAAATACGCCTCGGTAAGGAGTTAGTGCAATTGTAATGGGTGTAGAAAGTTTTGGTTCTGAAAGCGTTGTTCCAACCGTTGCTTTAATTCTAACATCGATTGTTCCTTCTACATCAGCCGTAAGCCCCAGTTCCAGTGCTTTTGCATTCAGTTCTGCTACTGTAATAGTGGCATGAGTAGTTGTAGAAGTTGTAACATCGAGCGGTGCTGCAAATTCCGTATTACTGGCTGCAAACTGTACGGTATAAGTAACAATTGTTGGAGTTCCGTAGTTCACTTTTTCCCAGGTTAAAGTCAGTGCGGTATTGTTAGGGGTATCTTTGTTTAAAATAGTCGAAGAACCATTCTCAGGTGTAATGACAGAGAAAGCTGCTTCCTGAGGGGCTAAGATCATCAAATTCTCTTCGTTTTCACAAGACCAAAGTCCTGTAAGTAAGGCAATAACTGTAAAAATTTTATATAGATGTTTCATTTTTCGTATCGTTTATGTTTAAAAAAAGTTTTAATACCCCGTGTTTTGAGTCAGATTTCTATTGGCTCCCAATGATCCTTCCGGAATCGGAAAAACACTTCTGTACGCCGGAATCGAAATTCCTTTTGAAGAATTTCCTTTCCAAGCCCAATTGTAAGATCCTCCGGTATATTTTCCAAAACGGATTAAATCTTGTCTTCGGTGTGCTTCCCAGTGTAATTCACGTGCTCTTTCATCAATTAAGAAATCAAGGGTTAAGTCGCTTAAAGCAATGTTGCCAACAGTCGAATTACTATTCGCTCTTTGTCTTAAAGCATTTACATAATTTAATGCCTGGGGAAGTGTCCCGTTTCCGCCTCTTAAAGTGGCTTCTGCATACATTAAATAGACATCGGCTAACCGGAACAATGGAAAATCAGTATCCGCATAAGTAGAACTGCTGCCGCTAACTCCTGTCGAAGTTTTATTAGAAAATTTAGATAAAATATAACCCTGTGTTTTTACGCCAATATCTTCAATATCAATCGATCTTTGTTTTCCCGGATCGCCCTGAACCCCTTTTCCTATGGTATTTCTAGTGTCCTGGCTAAATTTTGTACCGTCAAATTTCTGCGCAAATTCTTTTCTGATTCGAAGCGCTCCTGTCCAGCCGCCAATTCCAAAATCAGCCCCATTGTTTTCCCAGGCACCAATTTGGCCATTGGTTAAAACAGTGGTTGCGCCCCAGTTTTGAGAAACCCCTCCATCTGACTGGATTCCGAAAATGATTTCCTGAGAAGTATTGTTATCTGCTTTAAAATTGTCCAGGTATTTTGGTTTCAAAGTATAACCGCCTGCAATGATTTCATTACACATGGTAATACAATCATCAAAACGATCGGCCTGGATGTACACCTGGGCATTCAGATACATTTTTGCCAGGATCATACGGGCCATAGATTGGTCTAATCTTCCGTATTCATTTGTTCTGGCTGCTTTTAAATCCGGTAACACCGCTTTAAGTTCTGTTTCAACAAAATCAAATAATTGTTTTCTGTTAAACTCAGGTCCTGTAAAATTTACAGGATCATTTTCGGTATACATGGGTGCTTTTCCAAATAAATCCATCATGTTATAATACGCATAGGCTCTTAAAACACGAACTTCTTTGCGCCAAAGCGCTATATCGGCCAAAGTTGCCCCATTGGTAATGCCTCTTGCACTTAGTTTTTCGGGTGTACTCTGACGTAAAAACTCGTTTGCATACGAAACCGAAACCATCGTTCTGCTGAACATTCCTAAAATAACAGGATTTGCCGCTGTCCAGATATTACGCTGTAATTCTGCCGTTCCTCCGTCATTTTCATAACTCCAGACCAATTCGTCCGTCGTTAATTCCTGCAGGTACAATAAACATCTTGTAAACTGACTCGTTCCCGCATCTACACCTTCAAGCGAAGAATTATCAGGCCCAAGAACTCCGGTTAAAGTTAAATTTCCGTATACGCCTGCGAAAACTTTTTTATATCCGTCCGGAGTCGAAAATAAAACATCAGACGAAAGCACGTCATCATCTTTAGAAACTACGTTTAAATCATCCGTACAGGACTGAAAAACGGTAGTCAAGGCTAAAATTGTTATTAAAATATATTTTTTCATCGTTATTAAAATTTAAGATTAAGACCAAACAAGATGGATCGTTGTCTTGGGTAAATCGTTTTGTCTACACCGTTGTTGGTAATTTCAGGATCTAAACCGCTGTATTTGGTAAGGACAAAAACGTTCTGAACTCCTGTTGATACCCGTAACGAAGCTTTGCTGTTCAGCCAGTTGTTTAAGGTATAACCTAACGTCACGTTGTCTAATTTTAAGAAAGAAGCATTCTCAATATAAAGATCCGATAAGACCACATTTGAAGTAGTCTGAAAATTAGTTTCTGTTACCGATGAAGGAATATTGCTTAAAACCCCTCCGTTTTCCATAGCATCATATTGTGCTCTGCTGGCGTCTACGGCATTAAAAATCCGGTTACCGATACTGGCTCTTAAATTAAATGAAAAATCGAATTTTTTATAATTCATATTGGAGGCAAATCCTAATGTAAAATCAGGATCCGGATTATTGTAGATGTATTTATCGGAATCGTTTTTAATATTATCGCCATTTAAATCTGCAAAAGCACCATCAATTGGTTTTCCTTCGTTGTTGTATAATTGCTTGAACACATAGAAAGAATACGGTGTATATCCTTCTCTGAAAATTTGACCCGGAGTTCCTGTTCCTGCAATGTTGTCTCCTAAAAAGATATCGCTTCCGTTTACCAGATTTTTGATTCTTCTTTCGAATTTAGAAATATTAAAGTTCATATTCCAGTTGAAATTTTCTGTTTTAACCGCATTCGTATTAATTGTAAACTCGACCCCTTTTGTGGTAAAGCTTCCTACGTTTTGATACACACGGTTAGAGAAATTACTACCATCAGATATGGCTGCATTTACTAATAAATCTTTCGATTCTTTGTAATAAACATCAAGTCCGGCAGACAAGCGATTGTCTAAAAAACCAAAATCAAGACCTGCATTATAGGAAGTAGTTTCTTCCCATTTCAAATTGTTTGTTCTTTTGGATGGAAGTGCCACCGGAATTGGACTGTCTCCAAAATAATACTCCGAATTTCCGCCGCCCAACTGGTATTTTTGCAGGTATCCGTTTGGTTCCGGAATATCCTGCTGACCTGTAATACCGTAACTTAATCTTAATTTCAAGTCCGATACTACCGTACTTTCTTTAAAGAAATCTTCTTTGATTTTCCAGGCAAAAGCTACAGAAGGGAAATTCCCCCAACGATTCGCTTCTTCAAATCTGGATGAACCATCTCTTCTGTAAGACAAAGTCAATAAGTATTTGTCCCTGAAATTTAAATTTGTTCTCGCAAAGAACCCTAATAAAACAACATCTGTATCCAGCGTAGTTTCAGGAAATGTTGAGGGTAAGTCAGGGTTTAAAATATTACCCGTTTCAAATTTGGAGCTTTGAAATTTTTGATACGAATAACCACCTGTCATTTCAAAATTCAATGCATTAAAAGTTTTGTTATACACTAAATACGTATCTAATAATTTATTTCTTCTGGTGGCTTCCGTATATTCATTTGTCCCGTACGGAATGTTGTTGTTTGAAGGAGCAGAACCGGCATCAGCACCAACCACTCTTCTTCTTTCTCCATTCGATTCATCAAAACCAACATTTACAACAGCTCTTAAAGCGGGTAAAAAATGAAATTTATAATCGATTTCAAAATTTCCAAAAATCCTGTCATTTGTTCCTCTGTCGTTGGTATTCAGCAATTGCGAAACCGGATTTCTGGCTGCAGTTGATACTAACGGATAATTTCCGTTGGCATCAATTCCGGTAGTATATTCAAAATAACCTCCGTAAGGGGCACCTTCCACTTTTATGGGCTGTGTGGGGTCAAAACCAATCGCAGCGCCTTCAACAGCATCTGTAAATCGGTTGATTTCGTTGGTATAATTGGCCGAAAGCCTCAATTTTAAATGATTGTCCAGGAAAGTTGGGTTCATTACCAAACCAACCGTATTTCTTTTAAAATTATTGGTTAAACGCAATCCCTGCTGATCTGTATTTCCCAGTGTTAAACTTGTTGGAATTACATTAAATAAACTTCCTCTAACGGCTAAACTCTGGTCTACCGTTCCTGTGTTTCTGTAAATGGCTTTTTGCCAGTCGGTATTGGCAGTTCCCAGTTTATTCAAATCATCGCTTCGTCGGTCTGCAATAACACTTCTAAATTCATCTGCACTAAAAACATCAACCGTTTTAGTCAGCGTTCCCGCAGCATATTGTACATTATAATCTACCGATAAAGTTTTGCTTCCTTTTTTAGTCGTGATGATAATAACACCATTTGAAGCACGCGAACCGTAAATGGCAGAAGCCGATGCATCTTTCAAAACCGTTATCGATTCAACAGTTGCCGGATTTAAGGAGGCCAAAAACGAAGAAGAACCCGTATTGGTCGCATTATCAAGAGGCAATCCGTCGATCACAATAAGAGGGTCATTACTGGCAAAAAGCGAACTTCCGCCTCGAATCCTGATTTGAGAACTGGAACCCGGAGCACCCGTTGAATTTACGGTTAAACCGGCTACCCTTCCGTTAAGCAGGTTTTCTGTTGTAATATTATTTCCTTTGTTAAAGTCTTTGGTTGTAAGTGCGGTAACAGATCCCGTAGCGTCTTTCTTTTTAACGCTTCCGTACCCTACCTGAACCACTACTTCTTTCAGTTGATTATTATCTTCTTCAAGAGATACCGTTATGTTTTTCTGTCCGGCAACCGATATCGTCTGATTGGTATAACCGGTATAGGAAAATGTAATTTTACTATCTGCTTTTACTCCGGATAATTGAAATTTTCCATCAAAGTCTGTAGAGGTACTGCTGTTTGCCCCTACTACTTTTATGTTTACTCCCGGTATGGGCTGTCTGGTAGATTTTTCCAGAACAACTCCGCTAATGGTGTTCTGAGCAAAAACACAAAAAGGAAGTAAGAGTAATAAAAGTAAAAATTTGGTTTTAATTCTTTTCATACTTTTTTTAATTGGGTTGGTTTAAGTTAGTTTTTGTGAATTAGAGTTGGTGACAAAATGATTGCAGGGATACCTAATTTTAAGATTACAATTCTGCTTCTCAAAATAAGCTTACTCTCTTTTTTTTACAATAAGGAAAGGTTTCCGGGGGGTAAATTTTAATTGAAATGCTGGTCATGTTTAAATTGTTTTTGGTTACAATAATGGGTTAGTTTGTTTTCGTTGACTTACGCTGAACAAAAAAAGAAAGCATTAGCACTCAAACGTTATAGTTTATCAACTTACACTGCAAATTAAGTACAGAGCGCGGTATTACGACAGGGAAAAATTCATTTATAAAAGGGGACAATTTCGTAAAAGTGTTCACGCAACACTTAATAAAAACATATTCCTCAATTTTTTCTTTCAAAAAAAATGATAATAGGAATAATTAACCTTTATAATAATAGATTTAACAATCGAATGGTTTGTGTTTTTTAATCGGTATATTCTCAAAAAAAATAATTTAAAAGGTCTCAAATTTTAAATTTACCACAGAGAACGCAAAAAAAAAATTACTATCCGTTTCTATAAAAGGCATCTCTAAGCTAATGTCATTAAGTTAAAAAATCTATAAGGTTACGGCGAATAAATCTCTGGCAAAGACATAAAACCGAAGGTTTTGTCATTTCGACGAAGGAGACCCGAGCGATAGCGAACAGACGAAGTAAATCTCCGCAAGAAACTCCACAATCAAAATCGCCATCTTTGTCGAGTCACGAGTGCAATTTCTCCTTCGTCGAAATGACAATATTGTGTCAAGCTTTGCGAACTTTGCGCTTTCTAAGGCATTCTTGAATAAAAATCTTTGCGTCTTTGCGGTAAAAAACAAATGTTCTTTTTACACATTCAATAATAATTGTGTTAATTTCGCAACGTATCCAGATTTCAAATATATTCGCCTAAAAAATTGATCCCGCTTTCCGATCACATCCCTTTTATTTTCTTATATCAAAAGAGCAGCATGCTTTTTAAAAAATTTTCTATGAATAAGGTATTGTCCTTTCTTGTTATTAGTCTTCTGCACCTACAGGCAGCCGGACAGAATTACCCGATAAGACATCTTGATATTTCATCGGGACTTTCGAACAATTCTGTAGCGTCTATTTATCAGGATCAGAATGGCTATATGTGGTTTGGAACTTTCGACGGACTGAACCGCTATGATGGAAATGATTTTAAAATTTACCGCCATATTCACAGGGATCCCACTTCGATTCAGGGAAATGCCATTAGCTGTATAGAAGGTGACTTCGAAAATAATTTATGGGTAGGGACAACTGCCGGCCCGGTGGTTTTTAATGCCGAACGATCTGCTTTTAGTCCGTTGCAGTATTATGACACGAACCAAAAAATCAAACCCTTAAACGTTACCGCCTACGAAATAATTGCGGTACATTCGCTGCATATCATTCTCGTCGCCACCAAAGAGGCCATCGTCCTATTTAAAGAAGGGGAGAAAATTGGAACAGCGATCCCTTTCAACGGAAAATTACATTATATCGCAAGATCCATAGCGTATCATGCGAAAAAACAAATCTTCTATGTTTTTATAACCGGAACCGGTCTTTGCCAGTACGATATTCAATCCAAAAAACTAACGCTTCTCAACCCTGTCCTTACAGGTGCCAATTGCATTAAACTGACCCATGAAGGCCTCTGGATCGGATCAGACGAAGGGGCGTACTTATACAATCATAATCTGAATACGTATTCTGAAAATTACTTTCCGGAAAAAACAGTCGTGCGCGATTTCTTTCAGCAGGAAAACAGACTTTGGATTGCTACTGACGGAGCGGGTCTTTATACGCTTACCCAAAACCAGACTGCTCCTGTTTTGTATCGTGCCAGCGGTCCTGTTGCATTGCTGAACAGTAAATCGCTGTATGATATCTTCGAAAGCAAAACCGGAGAAATGTGGTTCGGAACCCTGCGCGGCGGCGTCAGTATGATGGGAAAAAAACCGCTCTATTTTAATCATTTTAAAAGCAAGGATCCACTGACCCATAAAGAAGACGAAGATCCTGCCGCCAACTTCATGCTTTCTTTCTGCGAAGATGCAAAGAAAAATATCTGGATTGGTACTGATGGCGCCGGAATGCGCTACTGGAACAGAAAACAAAATACCTACGACGTTTACTCGACAACAGCACCAGCCGGCAGAAAAATTCAGAGCAATTTTGTCACCAGCATCGTCAGGGATGCTGATAATGCGATCTGGGTGGCGATGTGGAAAGGCGGTGTCTGCCGTATTGATCCCCAATCAAAAGCCATTCAGAATTTCTCTATTTACAATCAAATTACCAAAAAAGCAGAACAGGAATCCTGGCTGTTGTTTATAGATTCAAAAAAAACGCTGTGGCTTGCCGTTACTAACGGAGGGGCACTCTATCAATTTGATAAAAAACAAAACAAATTCATCTGTTATAGTACAGCTTTGCGCGATGTTACCTGTCTCTACGAAACCAAAGACGGAAAAATCTGGGGCGGAACCTTTAATTCCTTTTTTGAAATAGAACCCAAAACAAAAAAAGTAAAAAACTATCATTCCGATTATACGATCAGATGCATCACTGAAGATCAAAACAACAATCTTTGGATTGGTACCGTTGAAGGCGGTTTGCTTTTATTCAACCGAAAAACGGGCACTTTCAAAAAGTATACGACTCAAAACGGTCTTTCGAGCAATACCATACTTCGCCTTTTAGAAGACAAAAAAGGCAATTTATGGATGAGTACCTATCACGGGATTTCAAGATTGAATCCAAAGAATAACACTTTCAGAAATTTCGGGGTTTCTGATGGACTTCAGGGCAATCAGTTTAGCTGGAATGCGGGAACGGAACTTTCGACAGGAGAATTTATTTTTGGCGGTATCAACGGGTTCAATGTTTTTGATCCGGATCATATCAAAGACAAAAAAAATACCGGCAAATTTTTATTAAATGATGTGCTGGTCAACAATCAGTCCTTAAACCCGGACAGCCCTTACATCACCCAAAAAAAACTCGAAATGATCAGCGCCGCCGAACTTCCTTATGAAAAATCGGCATTGAGTTTTGATTTTGTGTATCTGGATTATGTCAATTCCGAAAAAATCAATACTGCTTATTTTCTCGAAGGATGGGACAAAGACTGGAATTATACCTCAAAGAACAACAGGGCCAATTATTCCCGACTGACCGAAGGAACCTATATTTTTAAGGTAAAAACAACCGATGTTTTTGGAAACTGGACCAACGAAGTAACGCTGGCCACGGTAAAAATCCTTCCACCCTGGTACAGAACCTGGTGGGCCTATACTTTTTATCTACTCGCTGCTGCCGGTGCCATTTACGCCTACGTGGGGTATCATAAAAACAAGGAAAGACTGCGCTACGAAATAAAACTGGCGCGTATGGAGCATACAAAAGACAAAGAACATGCCGAAAAGCAGTTTTCGATGTTTACCTATATGGCGCATGAATTGCGCACTCCCCTGTCTTTAATTATAAATCCGCTCAAAAGTGCCATTGACAGAAAAAACCGTTCGGAAGATGATCTCGACCTGAATCTTGCCTATAAAAATGCCAAAAGGTTACTGAGCCTCACCGATCAGTTACTGTTGTTCAGAAAAGCCGAAACCGATCTGGATGAACTCAAAATTTCCAGGATTAATTTAAACAGCCTGTGCCGGGAAATCTACGACAGCTTTACGCAAATGGCAGCGGTTAAAAGTTTAAATTATCAGTTTATTGAAGAAAAAACACCTGTTGAAATATATGGCGATTATGAAAAAATAGAGATTACGCTTTTTAATTTAATCTCCAATGCTTTCAAATTTACCCCTAACAAAGGAACTATAAGTATCGAGATCATCGAGAAAACGGCTGATGTTTCGATTATTATATCCGATACCGGCAGCGGAATTGAGGAAAATGATCTTGCTGCTATTTTTGAAAAATTCAAACAAATTCAGTCTAAATCCAGCAATGGTTTCGGAATAGGTCTTTATGTTGCCCAATATTTTGTGCATAAACATCATGGTGAGATAACGTGCAAAAGTGAAGTCGGAAAAGGCACTTCGTTCACGATTGTACTTCCAAAAGGAAAAAGTCATTTTGCAGCAATGAGCATCACTGAGATTCATCCGCAAATGTCGCCTCTTGTAGGCGAACTTCTGGAAGGAATGCCGGCAGCGAATCAAAATACATCTAAAAGCATAAACGAACTCTCCAATCCTGAAAAGATACAGGAAGCCTTAATCAGTACCAAAAAAGTATTGCTGATTGTAGAAGACAATCCCGAAATGAATCATTATCTAGTACAGCTTTTCACCAAAAACTACATTGTGTATTCGGCAGCAAACGGACTCGAAGGACTGAAACTGGTTGAAAAGCACCTCCCTGATATTGTACTAAGCGATATTTCTATGGAAGGCATGAACGGTCTGGATTTATGCAAAAAAATCAAACAAAATGATGATTTAAGCCATATTCCGGTCATACTGCTCACCGCTACCACCAGCAATGACATCCACTTGCAGAGCATTACCGAAGGGGCAGACGATTATGTGACCAAACCTTTTGACAGCGATATTCTTCTGGCGCGTGTCGATACGGTGCTAAGAAACAGAGGGCAATTGCGCAAGTATTTCCTGGACAGTATCACGCTTCGTGAAAATGTAAATAAAGTGCCTCTTGAATACAAAGAATTTCTGGATAAATGCATCGAAATCGTCGAAGCCAATCTTGAAAACAGCGAATTTAACCTCAAGAGTTTCTCTGCTGCCATGGGCATGAGCCATTCCAGTTTGTATAAAAAGATTAAAGCCATTTCGGGACAAACCGTCAACGTTTTTATCCGATCGATCAGAATCCGCAGAGCTGCCGTAATTATGCTGACCGAAAATATTAATATCGCCCAGGTGGGCCCTCAGGTCGGTATCGAAGATCAGCGCTATTTCCGTCAGCAGTTCGTAAAATTGTTTGGTATGAAACCTTCCGAGTATATCAAGAAATACAGAAATTCTTTTAATAAGGAACTGAATATCATTCAGAAAGGGGATAGTATATAATTAGATTTTTTGCAGGTTAAACATTCGTACATTCCCGGATGGATTTCCTGTCTCAAAAGCATACCAAAAGTTAGCCCCGAAGCAAATTTTATTCTTTCTAGGGATAAAATATCTTGGAATACAGCTATAATATTCTGACAAAAAAAATATTTTACAGGATATTTTTTTATCTTTGAAACTCACATTTTTAATCCAAATGGCTTTATCTTTGAGCCTTTACAAAATAGATATCCACTATGGAACAGAAGATACATCAGGGAAGAAACGTAAAACGTTTCAGAGAAATGCTTGGCATCAAACAGGAAGCGCTGGCTTATGATTTGGGAGAGGAATGGAATCAGAAAAAAATTTCCATGCTGGAGCAGAAAGATGTAATTGAACATAACCTGCTTAAACAGATCTCAAACTCATTACGAATTCCGGTTGAAGCTTTTCAAAATTTTGATGAGGAGCAGGCGGTGAATATTATTTCGAATACTTTTGATAACGGAGCTTTCTTAAATACAGGTCATAGTGCAACATTTAATACTAATCCGATCGACAAGTTAATCCAACTTCATGAAGAAAAAATTGCTTTGTATGAAAGGATGTTGAAAGAGAAAGATGAAATGATGGCAAGACTTGAAAAATTAATCAATAAATAATCATTTATAAAGATATATTAATTCCATAAAGAGACTTTCGAGTCTCTTTCTTTGTTTATTCACATCTACTGGCGTGAGCGTTCAGCTGTTGAAGACAAGTAAATCTATTTTAGGATTTAGTGTAAATATGTAAACTTTTTTCAGTACCAGACCCCTCTGCTGGCTCGAGCGTCCTGCTCGTGAAGAAAAGTAAATCTATTCTAAGATCTAGTGTAAATATGTAAACTTTTTAAGGAAGAAATAGGTCGAAAAACCATAAACTGTCTACTTCCTCAGCAACCGTTCCCTTAACACCACTTCTTCCTGCTGCAGTACCAGTAGTTTTAGGGTATATTGCTCTTGTACCAGTAGGCTGTTTTTCTTCAGGACATCTTGTGCATTGCTTTTTATAAGCGGCAAAAGTTCCTCCTGCCAGGTATGGGTTTGCTGTTTTTTGGCGATCAGGGCATCCGCAATTTTCACCGCATTTTGGGCCGACTGGTATCTTTTTTTGCATCTCTCGAGTTGGTCCCCAGCAAGGCGTTGTTTGTGTTGGTTAATGATGATCTCCTCTTCTAAGTATTTTTTTATTTGTGCCTCCTCTTCCTTTAGGGCAGCAGCATGCGGTTCTTGGGTCTCAGCTTCTTTTACAATAGTAAGCATTTCGGTCAGTTTGAGCACCGCGGCTGTGGGCAGACTTCGCTTTCCTGATAAAAACATCGACCATTGACCGCGCGTCACCTGCAGCAGTATCGCCATTTCTTCTTGCGGTATTCCTAATAACGTTCCAACATTTTCCTCTTTTTTCATCACTCCTGCTTTTTAGGTTTATATTTTAGTTCTGTTTCGAATTTATTTATTTTTTTATTTGAAACAAAAACTGTTTCAAATTTTTATTTTATTTTTTTTGAAACGAAAACTGTTGCGAATTTTTATTTTTAAATTTTTGAAACATTATTTATGGTAACCTATTTTTTATTTTATTAAATTAAAAATAGATTGTGAAATACTCTAATAGTAGGATAAATCTAAAATAGTATAAAAATTTGACGATTTTTGATTAGTCAGAAAGTAAAAAAAAATTTAATTTTAGGATTCATATTATATTAATAAACTATGCCAGAGCCAAAAAAAATATCCTGCTTTATATTACACTTCTGCTTTTTATTGACCTTCTGGATTTGTGAAGGTCAGACACTACAGAATATTACATCCAGAAAAACCGAATCCTTAAATGGCAAATGGCAGTGCATTATTGATCCTACCAATATTGGAGACTGGCGGGAGATATGGCTGGAAAAAAAACCGCAAAATAAAACGGATTTTGTCGAATATTCATTTGAAGGCAGCCCATTACTAAACGTGCCCGGAGATTTTAATACCCAAATAAACGAAATCACCTATTTGGAGGGTGTCGTTTGGTACAAAAAAGCATTTACCTACCAGAAAACAGCAGACAAGCGTTATTTTATTCATTTTGGCGCCGTTAATTATAGAGCTACGGTATATTTAAATGGTAAACTTCTGGGTACTCATGAAGGTGGCTTTACGCCTTTTCAGTTCGAGATAAGCGATCTGGCCGTTAACGGCAGCAACAGTCTTATTGTGAAGGTCAATAATCAACGATTGAAAGATGGACTGCCGGGTCTTGGTTACGACTGGTTTAATTACGGAGGAATTACACGCGATGTACATCTGGTCTCTACTCCCACTTGTTACATTGAAGATTATTTGATTCAGTTAAAAAAATCGTCCTCTAAAGAAGTAAGTGGCTGGATACAACTTAAAGGAGCTGGTGTTTCACAATCTGTAAAAGTAAAAATACCGGAACTAGGCATCATCTATACTACTAAAACCAATAGCAGCGGTAAGGCCCCTGTAGAGTTTTCTTCAAAATTTAAATTATGGTCGCCGGACCATCCAAAATTATACAAGGTTATTATTGAAAGTGAAACTGATTCTATTACAGACGAGATTGGCTTTCGAACCATTGAAACCAAAGGGGCAGAAATCTTGCTGAATGGTAAACCAATATTCTTAAAAGGAACCAATATTCATGAAGAAAATCCGCTAACGGCAGCTAAAGCATTTTCTAAATCTGATGCCCTTATTTTACTCACCTGGGCAAAAGAGCTGGGTTGCAACTTTGTTCGTCTTGCCCATTATCCACACAACGAGGATATGGTTAAAATGGCTGAAAAAATGGGCTTACTGGTCTGGGATGAGTTGCCCGTTTACCAGCATATTGAATTTGCTGCTCCGGGAGTAACCGATAAAATGGAAACCATGCTTAAAGAAATGATTGCCAGAGATAAAAATCGTTGCAGCGTTTTTATTTGGAGCATTTCCAACGAAACTTACACCTCAACTCCCAATCGCAATGAAGCATTGATTGAACTCTCTAAAAAATGCAGGGCAATAGATGACACGAGATTAATAACATCGGTAATTAATAATCAGGGATACAGTAATAACACCTTAGATGTAAATGATCCTCTTTACAACTATTTCGATATTATATCTTTAAACGAATATATTGGCTGGTACACACCCTGGCAGGGTAAACCGCAGGATACCAAATGGAAACTGGTAGCCAACAAACCGGTAATAATATCTGAATTTGGAGGCGAAGCACTTTATGGGAGCCATTACGGCCCAACCGATGAAGCAGCATACTGGACCGAAGAATACCAGGAGCAAATCTACAAAGACCAGATTGCCATGTTTAAAACAACACCCAATTTAGCAGGTGTTTGTCCGTGGATTTTAGTAGATTACCGTTCACTTGGAAGAATGCACCCTGTCTATCAAAATGGATGGAATCGCAAAGGTCTGCTCTCGGATAGAGGAGACAGAAAAAAGGCATGGTACATTTTACAGGACTATTATACCTCTCTGGATACAAAATAGTAAAGAATAGTTAAAGAAAATAATAATTGCTAAAAGTTAAAAAAAATGGAGATCCTTTTTAATAACATCATTGAAAAACAAACCTCAAAAAGACTCTTCATCCAATAAAAAAGGGATGCCTTTTCAATCATCCCTTCTTTTTGGTGTTAAGGCATCTCAAATTTTCTTTGAATAAAATATACCTCATTAGTTCAATTTTGTACTTATTTTGACTGATACACTTTACTCACTATTTTCCACTGGTCTGCATCTTTTACCAATGTAAACATATCGGCAAACTTGTCCTTACCGAACTGAGATTCAATCCTGGCAATAGCAACATTTTTTTCTACATTTAAATAAGTCAGTTCATAATGGGCTTCCATCGGTTCGCTGCTGTCAAAGCCGTCATACAATACCTTTATCGGTACACTTTTCAAAACGCCATTCTCAGTCCATGACATGGTTGCTGTATCAGCAAAAGCTTTTGCTGTAATCTTACCGTCAGCTTTACGGCCTCCTTCTACATAAAAATCTATGGCACGAATGACACCTTCTTTTTCTTCTTTTGTAACTTCCATAACTTGATTGTTTTTAATTGATTTATTTTGATTATTGCATGACAACAATAGGCCTGATACTATTACGAGTACTACTGGAATTTTTCTTTTCATTTTATATCTCTTTATTTTGATTATTAATTAAGCTTCTACCGGTACCCATCCTTCCAGTTTTCCGAATATGGTCATTAATTTTGATGGGATTTTTTTCTCTTGTACTGTTGCCAGTTTAAGAATTGAAGTGATTTTATCTTCTTCTCCTTTTTGAGTTAATTCTACCCAATCAGGATTAACAATCAAAGTTCTTCCAATTGCCACCATAGAAACACCATAGTTTACAACTTGATCAGCCATTGCCGGTGTTGTAATACCTCCGGCAACCAGAACAGGAACTCTGCTGTTCACATAATTGTTTAGTACAACCGATATAGGTTCTTTAGAAAATTCTGAATCAATTGCTTTTTGATTGACAGCATCCAGCAGAGAGAAATGTAAATAATCAATCTTTTCTTCCATCAGCTTATCTATTAGAATGAACGTATCCGGAAGTCCATAAGTTTGTTGTGGAAATTCTTCCGGAGAGATTCTGTACCCTATCAGAAAAGGACGATCAGCATATTTTGAAACGATATCTTTTACTTCTCTTACAATTTCCAGGCTAAGTCGCAAACGGTTTTCCAGAGAACCTCCCCATTGATCATTTCTATTATTGAAAAAAGGCGATATAAAATTTTGAAGTAAAAATCCGTGTGCCCCATGAATTTCTACACCGTCAAAACCTGCTTCGATTGCTCTTCTGGTGGTGGCTCCAAATGCCTTGATAATTTCTGAAATTTCATTTTCACTCAATTCTTTTGGGAAATTTTCATTTTCAAAAAGCACTATAGGTCCACTTGCAACAGCGCTTGCACTTACCACTTTACCATCTGGAATAAGTCCGGGAATTGCTTTATTACCTGCGTGAAACAGCTGTAAAATTGCCGGTGCTCCACCACTTTTTGCAGCATTGGCCAACTTCTTCAGACTTGGAAGAAAAGTATCGTTATATCCTGCAAATTCGTGGGTGAAACCAATACCATTTGCCGTAACATGCGTACATCCTGTGATTACTAAACCAACCCCATTTACTCGTTTCTTGTAATATTCAACTTCTTCATCAGATATGGTGAAGTCTTCATTAGATGCCCAGGTAGTCATGGGCGACATCACAATTCTATTTTTCAAACTAATTCCGTTCCCAAATAACAAGGGAGCAAACAACTTATTATATTTATTCATTACTTAAATTTTTGAGCATAATTTACTGTGCTGCCTGACAGAATTGTTAAGCTCTATTTCTAAAACAAAGGTACATTGGCCAAAGCGCGAAGCTTTTTCTAATTAGCTCAAAGATTTTTACTAATTAGTCCTTTTTTAAGAATTGGAAATATTAAATGCGGGAGTTTTTCCATTAATAAGATTTGATATCAAAACTTTTAATAAGAAATTGAGAATAAGATTGGAAGACTGTAATTCAAATAATTGAATACGGAAATTTTATCGAAGTTGAATTATTTTCTACTATTGCGAAAAGAGTTTAATTTTAAAATTCTCTGCTAACGAGAGATGCTTGGCGGCTGGCCGTGAAATTCTTTGTATATTCTTGAAAAGTGAGAGACATTTTCAAACCCTAAGGAATAACAGATATCTGAAACCGACAAAGCTGTAGTTTCCAGCATGTCTTTTGCCTTTTCCAATCTCTTTTCTCTAATCCAGGTTGCCGGTGCAACATTGTATATATTTTGAAAATCTCTTTTAAAACTGGACAAACTTCTTCCGGAAAGATAAGCCAGCTCGGAAACAGAGACTGGTGAGGCATAATGCTGTTCTACCACATTACGGATATCAGTTCTTACAGGCTCGTGCAGCTGGAGAATTTGTAGAAACATATTTCGGTTGCATTCTGCAACATCATAAAGTAATTCCATAATTTTCAGGCGAAGCTGTCCCGGATGAACCACAGAATGATCAAAAAAGTAAGGCTTTAGAGAATGGGCAAACGCAACCAAACATTCATTCATGGGGTAAACTCCTGTCTTAATTTCTCCTTCAGGTTTTGACACCTTAATTTCTGAGGTTGATAAAAAAGATTTTAAAACATCATCTTTGATACTGAACATAAAACTATCGTAAATATTATCATTTTCTGCATTCCCGAATTTATGATACTTTACAGCAGTTGCTTTTTTCAGCAAAATCATATCATTCTTGCCAAGCTTATATTCCTGTTTTCCATAAGTCAGATCAACGGACCCTTCCAATACAATTAAAAGTAAATGCTGTTCCAAGTACATGATTCCTTTAACTTCAGTACTGTGTATGCATTGCTCAATTACAGAACAGCCATCTAACATCAGGAAGTTCTGCGGCGCATCGCAGCCAATCAAAGAAGTTGGGACTTTAATCATTTTTTTCATACTACAACTATTAAAGTTATAAAGTAGTTTTGATTTTGTTTTGGAAATTCTTTCGGAATTAATCCTCAATATCGTAAACTTCAGTTACAAAGATACAAGCTCTAAGAAAAAAGTATTTTTCTTTTTAGTCCAAATATTTTGCTCTTTTAGTCCTTAAACAATTCATCCGTTTATAAGTGGAAAATATTCATATACAACAAAAACCAGATGTGCCTTGCACTATAGAATTAAATTTATTTGCTGAAGATTTGCAGTCACAAGTGATTTTTCTAAAACTTTCTATAAGCTGACATAAAAATATTTTTTTTACCTGTAGTATTATCGCCTGTTTGATATGCCATCCATTGAATTTCATACCATTTACCATTTGGTAATATAATATCGGCTGTTAATATTTCTGTTGCTGTTGCAGACCAATATGTAGCATTATTAGCATCAATACCTTGATTGGCTCCCGCAGCTATTGATACATTAACTGCTTGATGATTTTCCCCAGTTGAGCCTCTAAATCCACTTGCAAAAGTCATGTTTATTGCACTAGAACTCATATTCTCAAGGTATGGTTTGTAGAAAGTTGCATCAACTCTATTTAAGCCAACTCTAATTAATCCGTCTAATACAATTAAACCAGCGGAAGGCAGGATTGCTCCATTAGTTGCATTAGTTGCCATAGTTTTGTATACACTTACTCTTTGCCCTACGCTTAGATTGAAATTTTGACTATAAGAAATATAATTTGTTCCGTCCCAAATCCAAATAGAAGCATCCAGTCCATAATATGTATTTTTAAAGTTTTTTTCTAAAGAAGCATCATTAGCAACCACTGGTAATACATCATCAAAAATTGTAGCAGTGTTTGGATTGTTCGTATTAGAATATACATTTACACCCGAAGAATTTGTGTTGCCTGCTATTGCCAGCCATTGATTTAATGAAGAATTAAACACATATAATCCTTCACTTGTTACATTTAGAACTTGTCCAGAAGGCGCACTAGTTATTTGTGTTACATAGACTATTGCCCCATTTTGAGCAGAAGTATATATTTTATCCTGTAATTGATTACCTGTAATTCTTGGCGGAATAATCCCATCCATTATTGTTGATGTTGTTGGTTGACCAGTGACATCAAGTGTTGCTTGTGGGTTAGTATTTTGAATACCAATCTGTGCATTCAGACTTATTGATATGCTGATAAAATATAATAAAGATAAAATTAATTTCATTTTTTTTAGTTTTATTAAAATCATTACATCTTGCAGGTTTGCAATAGATGGACTTCTTAGGAAATGTTCATTCAGAGAACAACTACATTTTCTATAACCCAAAAACTGTCTTTGGGAACATCTAACACTTTCCAATCGAAAATATGTTGTACTATTAAACTCTCTTCTAGCTCTTTACTATATTTAGAATCTCTACGAATATAGTTAAAAATAACTCTTGTACTTGCGTTAATGGAAAAATCAGTTCAATTTACCATTATCTATCAAAATGAAATGAGCATTTTAATTTGTTTTAATTTATCGTATATATAATAAAGCTTCATAATATAACAAACAAAATATTAGACACTCACTAACAACAATTTAGACTAAAATTAATCCCAAATTATCATGATTAATTTAAATTGAAAAATGTTGATCAACGCATTCCGAAACTACTAGTCAAATTATACCGAAAGTGTATGGTCTTTCCGACCAATTTTCCCAGTATCGACCAAAAATAAAAAACCCTGCAAATTCAGAATTTGCAGGGTTTATAAGGGCTTAGAACATTTTAATGATCAAATTCCTAAAATAAAAGTGAACGCAGAAGGATTCGAACCTTCGACCGTGCCGATCCAAAATTGATCCATCGGGATGCTAAATCTAGCTAAGCTACGCTACTAAAAACCAATCTTGTTTAAAACAAAAAAGCCACTCGATTTGAGTGGCTTTTTGTGAACGCAGAAGGATTCGAACCTTCGACCGCCTGCTTAGAAGGCAGGTGCTCTATCCAGCTGAGCTATGCGTCCATTTGTTTTAAAACTTATGGAAAAGTTTAGTCGGGGTGGCAGGATTCGAACCTGCGGCCTCCTGCTCCCAAAGCAGGCGCGATAACCGGGCTACGCTACACCCCGAAGGCAATTATTATGCGGAGAGACAGGGACTCGAACCCTGGCGACGATTGCTCGTCGACAGATTAGCAATCTGCTCCATTACCGCTCTGGCACCTCTCCAAGCTCAAGGAACGTGTCCTGTTTTGCGGTTGCAAATGTAAGACAACATTCCATATCTCACAACTATTTCTGCGCTTTTTTTAATCTTTTTTCAATCTTTTTTTTAAACCACTTCACAATCAAACGAATAGAATTAACAAAAAATTCATATTAAATTTAAAATCCGTCCTATTTGATACAAATTGACTCAAAATTTGAATTTATTCAAATAAACAGTAAATTTGCGTGATTAACTAATATTAACAGAAAATGAACAAAAGAGTTGTTATCGTTTCTGCCGTTAGAACACCTATCGGAAGTTTCATGGGAGGTTTATCTACCGTACCCGCACCAAAATTAGGTGCTGCCGCTATAAAAGGAGCACTTCAAAAAATTAACCTGGACCCGAAATTAGTTGATGAAGTTTTCATGGGCAATGTAGTTCAAGCCGGAGTTGGGCAAGCACCAGCACGTCAGGCAGCACTTTTTGCCGGTTTGTCTGAAGAAGTTGCCGCTACTACCGTAAACAAAGTTTGTGCTTCAGGAATGAAAGCTGTAATGTTTGCCGCTCAGGCTATTGCCTGTGGAGATGCTGAAATTGTAGTAGCCGGAGGAATGGAAAACATGAGCCTGATTCCGCATTACGTACAAATGCGTAACGGAAACAAATTTGGTCCTGCAACAATGCTTGACGGAATGCAAAAAGATGGTTTGACAGATGCCTACGATAACAACGCAATGGGAGTTTGCGCTGATTTATGTGCATCAGAGTATAAAATTACTCGTGAAGAACAGGATAATTTTGCCATTCAGTCTTACGAAAGAAGCGCCAATGCATGGGATGCCGGAAAATTTGACAGTGAAATTGTACCGGTTGAAGTTCCGCAAAGACGCGGAGAACCAATCATCGTTTCTAAAGATGAAGAATACACCAATGTAAAATTAGATAAAATACCTTCTTTAAGTGCCGTTTTTACAAAAGACGGAACTGTTACTGCTGCAAATGCCTCAACAATCAATGATGGAGCTGCTGCCTTAGTTTTAATGTCTGAAGAAAAAGCAATTGCACTTGGATTAAAACCTCTGGCTTTTATCAAAGGATATGCCGATGCTGCCCAGGAACCAAAATGGTTTACTACAAGCCCGGCAAAAGCATTGCCAAAAGCTTTAGACAAAGCAGGAATAGCCATTGGCGATGTTGATTATTTCGAATTCAACGAAGCTTTTGCAGTTGTGGGTTTGGCCAATTCAAAAATCCTTGGCCTTGATAACGATAAAGTAAACGTAAATGGTGGTGCCGTTTCTTTAGGCCATCCACTGGGATGTTCCGGAGCGAGAATTATCGTAACTTTATTAAATGTCTTAGAACAAAACAATGCTAAAACCGGTGCTGCAGCCATTTGCAACGGTGGTGGCGGTGCTTCGGCAATTGTTATCGAAAGAGCTTAAAAATATAGTATCTTAGGAGTTATTTTTTGAAATAACTCCTAATTTTAAACTTATAAATTACCCTAAATGTTCGGAATTTGCAACCTTGCCATAGTACCTGTTCGAGCTGAACCAAGTGACAGAAGTGAAATCGTTACACAACTTTTGTTTGGCGAGCACATCGAAATAGTAGAACGTCAAAATCAATGGGCCCGAATAAAAATTCAGTTCGATGATTATGAAGGCTGGGTAGATTCCAAGCAATATCAGGTTATTTCAGAAGCCAATTATAAGCAATTGAGCAATGAAGCGATTATTCTGAATGCTGATTTAATTGATTATATCAGTGCACCCGAAAATTTATTATTACCCATTCCGCTTGGTGCTTCTTTATCATTTTTGAATAACAGCGAAATCAATACTTCTAATTTTGAATTCGAAGGAACCAAAACCAGCGGTGTAAAACCTAAAAGTGCTTTAATCAATACTGCCTTTATGTATTTGAATGCACCTTACCTTTGGGGCGGAAAAACGCCTTTCGGAATCGATTGTTCCGGTTTTACGCAAATGGTTTACAAATTAAATGGTTACAAAATTCACCGTGATGCCTCACAACAGGCGCTTGATGGAGAATCTTTGAGTTTTATTGAAGAAAGTGAAGCTGGTGATCTGGCTTTTTTCGATAATGACGAAGGAAACATCATTCATGTCGGTATTATTATGGACAACAATTACATCATTCACGCCAGTGGAAAAGTACGCATTGACCGTTTAGACCATCTGGGAATTTACAATCCTGAACTAAACAAACACACACATAAGCTAAGGGTAATTAAGAAAATCATATAATATTTTCTCACAGATTTAGCAGATCAGGCAGATTTTTTGCTTAATAAATCTACGAGAGAATTTCAAACCTGCGTCAGACGCGTTCTAATTTTACGCATTAGATATTTAGCCACGGATTACACAGATTAAAATCAAGAAAATTATATAATTTTTTCCCGCAGATTTTGCAGATAAAGCAGATTTTTTCCTTAAATGAATCTGCCCAATCTGCTAAATCTGCGAGAGAATTTTAAATCAGCGTACCTATTTTACGCATTAACTATTTAGCCACTGATTACACAGATTAACACAGATTTTTTAATCATTTTTAATCCTTTTAATCTGTGGCAAAAAAAACGTCTAAATCTGCGAGAGAATTTTAAATCAGCGTGCCAATTTTACGCATTAACTATTTAGCCACTGATTACACAGATTAACACAGATTTTTTAATCATTTTTAATCCTTTTAATCTGTGGCAAAAAAAACGTCTAAATCAGCGGGAGCATTTTAAACCCGTGTGATCCGCGTTTCAATATCAAGTGCTAATTCTAATCGTTTTCCTAAACTCCGAAGGACTATTCCCTCTTTGTTTTTTAAAGAATTTATTGAAATGGCTTTCATCCGTAAAACCAAATTCATGGGCAATTTCGTTGATGCGCTTTTCACTGAATTGTAAACGATGCTCAATTAACTTCGTTTTGTAGTTACTGATATATTGCTGCATCGTTTCATTAGCATGTTTCTTGAAATAACGTCCTAAATACGTATTCGAAATTCCAAAATATTCACTAAGCGATTCCGCTTTTATTCGTTCCGGATAATAAATATTATTCTGAATGTATTGCAGAATATCCATTGCTTTCGCCTCGCAGCCAATGTTTACCTGTTCCGGGAGATATTTCGCAATATTTCTGGCTACAATAATAATCAGCGTATTGACCAATTGCTGAATCAATTCTTTATTATACACATCTTTATCCTGATGTTCGCGCATAATGGCTTCAATCATCACTTTTACCAGACACTTATCCGAATCAAGCTTTAAGATACAGCCCGGCTGATGATTCGCATTTTGAAGAATATATTCCAAACGCTGAATATTTTCATTTTGCAAACTCGAATTCTTCAGATAAATATCATTGAATCTCAAAAAGAAAAAGGTCGTCTTCGTTTCAATTGTAAAATTATGACAATCTTCAGGTGTCAATAAAAACATATGCCCTGCATCGTAGGTAAAAATATTTTTGTTGATACATTGTGATCCGGTTCCTTCTAAAATATAGACCAGTTCAAAGAAATTATGACGATCTCCAACATCCGGATATTCCTCCAGTGTTTCAAATGAAACCGTAAACGGTTCGTATAAATTTTCTTTCTTCATTTTGACATCAATTGATTGCGGCTGCAAATATACCTAAAAAACACAAATATATACAAATTAAAGGTTGTAAAAATGGTATAATTTTGCTCCATAATTTTTTAAGCACAAAATACAACAACATGGAATATAGAAAATTAGGGACTACCGAACTGGAATTATCAGCGATTACATACGGCGCATTTGCCATTGGCGGCAATATGTGGGGCGGAAACGAAAAGAAAGATTCAATCGACTCCATTCACGCTTCAATTGACAATGGCGTAACCACTTTAGACACCGCCCCTTTCTACGGATTTGGCTTAAGCGAAGAAATGATTGGGGAAGCTTTAAAAACACAAGACCGTTCGAAAGTGCAGGTACTGACCAAATTTGGTTTGGTTTGGGACGGAAGCAATAATGGAAAAGGAGAATTTTTCTTTGATGCCGATGACAACGGAAAAAAAATACCCGTATACAAATTCGCCTCCAAAGAAAACATCATCAAAGAAGTCGAGGAAAGTCTGAGAAGGCTTAAAACCGATTATATTGATTTACTGCAAATTCACTGGCCGGATGCCACTACTCCTATTCAGGAAACCATGGAAACTATGGATTTATTGATCCAACAGGGAAAAATCAGAGCTGCGGGAGTTTGTAATTATAGCGTTTCTCAACTCGAAGAAGCACAAAAAACAATTCAGTTAGCGTCCAATCAGGTTCCCTACAGCATGCTGAATCGCAGCATCGAAGCCGATTTGATTCCGCTTACGGTTGCCCAAAACATCGGAATCATCGCTTACAGCCCAATGGAAAGAGGTTTACTGACCGGAAAATATTTCACGGACAGCAAATTAAAAGACAACGATCACAGAAATGGTTATTTCAATCAGTTCGATCTTCAGAAAGTAAAAACGCTGGTCGAAGAATTAAGTGCCTTAGCACATGCCAAAGAAGCCAGTTTAGCGCAATTGGTTTTACGCTGGACCACTTTACAAAAAGGCATTACAATAGTGCTGGCCGGAGCAAGAAATGCAGAACAGGCGATATCGAATGCCAAAGCAATGCATTTCGACCTTACCGTTTCCGAATTAGAATTCATCAATCAGGCCATTTCTAAACTAAAATAAGAATAATTTGGGTGTGTCCCTTCGGGTCGGGCTTTCGGCTATATCTTTTTTTTCGTTCCTCAAAAAAAGGATAGCACCTCTATCCCTCACACATTTCAAAATACAAAAGAACATTACGACATGAAAAAAATATTTATTATCAACGGCGGGCAAAAATTTGCTCATTCAGGCGGCAAATTCAACCAGACTGTTCAGGACTGGACGATTGAATTTCTTTCTCAAAACAACAATTACGAAATAAAAACGACCAATATCAACAATGAAATCAATCTTCAGGAAGAGGTCGAAAAATTCGTTTGGGCAGATGTAATCATCTATCATACACCCGTTTGGTGGTTTCAGTTACCAAACCTTTTCAAAAAATACATTGATGATGTTTTTACGCAGGGACACAACAATGGAATTTACAAAAGTGACGGAAGAAGCCGTGTCAATCCGGACATCAATTACGGAACCGGAGGACTTTTACATGGACGCCAATATATGCTTACCACAAGCTGGAATGCGCCTGCAACAGCCTTCACCCTTCCCGGAGAATTCTTCGAAGAAACATCGGTAGACGACGGGGCAATGTTTGGTTTTCATAAAATGAATAAATTTACAGGAATGCAAAAATTGGACGGCTTTCATTTTCACGATGTCGAAAAAGGCGCAACAGCTGAAAATATTAGTATCTTTAAACAAGATTATACGAGACATTTAGAAGCAACTTTTAAAAATTTATAATCATGATTTCAATTACAGCAATCTTTAACAGCAAAACGGAGCATACTGAAAAACTAGAAAGTATGTTACAGCATTTGGTGACCGAAACCAGAAAAGAAGCCGCCTGCGTGCGTTACGATCTTCACAAGTCCGAAAATGCTTTCATTCTCTGGGAAGAATGGCAAGATCAACCGGGACTTGATGTACACAACAACCAATCGTATTTACTTGATTTTATTTCACAAAGCGAAGCACTGGTATCTACACCGATTCAGGTGTATAAAACAACACAAATCTTATAAAGAAATAAAAGTTTTTTTGCCACTAATTACACGAATTTCCACTAATTTTTTTTCGCAATTTTTAAAAATTTAATTCGTGGAAATTCGTGTAATTCGTGGCAAACTTTTTTAAATACTACTTAATCCCGCCAAAAGCACCAAAACACATGTTCTTATGTAAAATTTCGACGCTTTTAAAACCAACTTTCTTCATCAGATCCAGTTGATAATTCATCGATCTTGGTGTGTCTTCCTTCTCTACATAATCCAATACCTTTTGTCGGTATTCCGCACCGCCAATTCCTTCTAAATAATCGCCGTAACGCTGCCAGGTATATTCATTTAACAATTCAGTGTCTTGTGTGATCAGGTCCGAAATCATAAAACAACCTCCGGGTTTTAATAATTTAAATATTTTAGCAAAAGTAGTTTCCCAATCCGGATCATCACGCAAATGATGCAAAACTGCTCCGGCCAGAATAATATCAAAATGATTTTCGGGCAGATCTACTTCGCGGATGTCGCCCTGCTTTACTTCTACTGTACCGTCCGTTTCTTTAGATGCCCTATCAAAAGCTCTTTGCAGCATCGGCAAACTCAAATCGACCAGCGTACAATTTAAATTGGAAACTTTGGAAAGCATCTTTAAAGTATAATTTCCGGCTCCACAGCCAATATCCAGGACATTTTTAGCATTCGGAACAATTCTTTTCGAGGCTTCCGTTATTAATTCTAAGGAAATTGCAGCATCAATGGTGGCCACCTGGCCTGTTTCTAAATTTGAAAATCGTTCGACATCATGGTCAAAACGTGTTCTGATTTCTTCGATAGTTGATTTTTTCATAATTTTTAGTTTTTTTGCTTTTTGCCACAGATTAAAAGATTAAATGGATTTTTTTTTAAAATACTGTGTGGAAATATGTTTGCCACTAATTACACGAATTTGCACTAATTTTTTATTTTTATCACTGATAATAAGGGTTTAAACGGGTTTACACAGATTTTTATCGCGTTTTCAAAAAATTTTAATTCGCGGTAATTCGTGTAATTCGTGGCCAACAAAAATCCATTTAATCTTTTAATCTGTAGCAAAAAACCCGCACAAACCCCTTTAAGACCTCGGGCCCTTATTTTTAGTAAAAGTATTTCTTTCCTATATACTTTAAAAATACTTATTTTGTCAATTATCAATACTTAAAAGGTATTTATGGAATTACGACACTTAAAATATTTTCTGGCTGTAGCCGAAGAATTAAACTTTACCAAGGCAGCTGAAAAACTTTGTATTTCACAGCCGCCTTTAAGCCGCCAAATCATTGAATTAGAAACGGAAATCGGGGCACGATTATTCAATCGGAATAATAAAAAAACAGAACTGACCGAAGCCGGAAAATATTTTGAAAAGGAAGTGACAGCACTTTTTCAGGACCTGGAACAAATCACAATCAAAACGAAGAAGATAGCACAAAATGTTTCGGGAGAATTCAGCATCGCTTACATCAGTTCGATTTATTCCGGTGTAATTTCAGAATTGATACAAAACTTGAAAGCAGTATTTCCCTATGTTAATTTCAAGCTTTTCGAAATTTCCACCACCAAACAAATTGCAGCTTTAGAGCAAGGGAAAATTGATTTGGGGATTATCCGGTCGCCCATAAAATCGCCTAAAATAAAATCGCAATTGTGGTTTCAGGACGGATTTTCGGTCGTTTATAACAAAAGTAATCTCCAAATTAATGCTGAGGAAGAGATTTCAGGTCTGAAAGACGAAACTTTTGTGTTTTTTAACAAAGAGTACGCCCCGCATTATCATGAAGTTTTACTGGAACTTTGCGCTTTTTATGGTTTTACACCAAAAGTCGTTCACGAATCCAATAATATCAATTCGATTGTACAGCTGGTGAAAAATGGTTTGGGAATTTCGATTGTTCCTTCGAATATTGCCAAAAACAATACGGATCCCGAAATCGGTTTTATTGAATTGAAAAAGGTCAATCTGTTTACCGATGTTTCCTTAATCACCGCGAAAGAAGATGAATCTGAAATCACAAAAGTAGCTGTCGATTTTTTATTGAAGAAAAATAGTTGACGCTAACGCTGCTTTATAATTTAATTTAGTAAACTCGCAAAGTTTATTTTAGTTATTTGATTATGTGTATAGTTTGTCTTTGAGCGATTCATTCAAAGCTTTTTTAAAACATCTTAAAAAAAGGAAAACCGTAAAAATTACTTGCAAAAAGCTTTTAAATTGCATCCTGTTAGGAAAGAAAAACATAAAGTAATTCGTGGAAATTTGTGAAATTCGTGGCAAAAAAGTTACAATTTATCACATTGAAATCACTTGAAAAGAATGAACTTTTAAATACCTTAGCAGATTATTATAGTACTTAAATAAAATCAACAAAAATGGCGGAGCAATCTTCAATTCAGTGTCCAAACTGTGGAACAACTATCGATGTCAATGACATCCTGAAACATCAGTTAGAAGACAGTATTCGTAAAGAATTCCAACAGAAGGCCAATGCGCAATCAAGAGAACTGGAGCTTAAAAATGAGCAATTCGAAAAAGCCAAATTAGAATTTGAAGCCAAAAAGAAACAGGAAAACGAACTATTTGCAGAACGTCTGGAACGTGAGAAAAAGGTAGCCGAAAAAGAAATTACCGAAAAGCTGAAAACCAAACTCGACGAAGAAAACAAAGATCGTTTACTGGCTATGGAAAAAGAGCTTTCGGAGAAATCGGAAAAGCTTCGCGAACTTAACAAAATGGAAGGTGAAATTGCCAAATTACAGCGTGAAAAACTGGAAATGAAAGGCGCCATAGAAGCGGAAGCACAAAAACAGCTCAATGCCACTTTGGTTTTAGAAAGAGATAAAATCCGTAAACAGGAAGAAGAAAAAAACGAGCTGAAAATAAAAGAATACCAAAAACAATCGGATGACCAAAAGAAACTGATTGAGGAAATGAAACGTAAGCAGGAACAAGGTTCTATGCAATTGCAAGGCGAAGTAATGGAATTAGCAATTGAAGAATGGCTGGCCAATAATTTTCCTCTAGACAGTATCGACGAAGTTAAAAAAGGCGCAAACGGAGCAGACTGTCTTCAGATTGTAAATACCCGTGAATTACAAAATTGCGGTTCTATTTATTACGAAAGCAAGCGTACCAAAGCTTTTCAACCCGCGTGGATTGAGAAATTCAAAAATGATATCAGAACCAAACGAGCCAATATCGGTGTTTTGGTTACAGAAGTAATGCCTGCAGGAATGGACCGAATGGGAATGCGCGACGGAATCTGGATTTGTACGTATGAAGAATTTAAAGGTTTGAGTGCTGTTTTGCGTCAATCGCTAATTCAGGTCAGTCAGGCGGTTCAGGCGCAGGAAAACAAAGGCGATAAAATGTCGATGTTGTATGATTTTTTAACCAGCAACGAATTCCGTTTGCAGGTAGAGGGAATTGTAGAAGGCTTTACTCAAATGCAAAGTGACCTGGATTCCGAAAAGAGAGCCATGCAGCGTATTTGGAAACAACGTGAAAAACAAATCGAGAAAGTGGTTCATAATACTTTGGGAATGTACGGTTCGATTCGTGGTATTGCCGGAAATGCCGTTCAGACTGTCAGGGCTTTAGAACTGGATTTTATTGAAGACGATAAAGAGGAGGATTCTAAGGATTTGTTGGAATAATACGTGATTCATTGTACACGGATTTTACGGATTGGACTGGTCTACACGGTTTTTTCCTGTTTTGATCGAATTATAATAATCCTGTTGTCATTTCTGGCGAAGGAATCTCATGCAATAAACACGCACTGTTGGCGAATACCGGATGAAATTCCTTCGTTCCTCGGAATGATAAACTAAACATTAAAATCAAGTTAATCTAATCAACTTTCCTAAAAACCAAAAGTTTCCCGGAAGGATTGGAAAGCGTTAATCTGTTATTGCCAATAGTATATGTGTTGGTATTTTGCAGTGCTTTAATAACTTGATCTTCTTTATTTCCGGGAGCGCAAGCCATCATGGTCGAAATCACTTTTGAAAATCTTAGTACCTCTTTTTCATAAAAAATACTGCCACTGATTGCATTACAGCCTCCGTAACCCATAAATTTATTTTCCGCAGCATTGATTTCGATCCTTGGCAATTCCTTTTGAAAATCGGTTACAAAAACTTTAAATCCGTTTAGTTCTTCTAAAACCCAAATATCATGAAGGCGATAATCCGTATTATAATGGCCGCAGCCTTCTAATTTTGTAAAAGTAAGTTCATCATTATTTTTAATTTCAATTGATACTTTATAGGGAGAAATGGCTCCGGACATCGAATTCTGACATTCCATATGCTGAATTGAAATTGTGGCAGTCGCTGTTTCATTAACAACTTTATACATTTTTACATTGGCATCCATCGCTTTTATGGCCTCGCTTGCCGGGAAAATAAGCTTTTCTTTCCTTGTGATTAAAGAGGTAAATTCAATACCCTCTCTTCCCATTTTTAATCCCCAAAATGGTTCGTTTCCGGTTGCTGTAAAATAATACTTCATTTGATCTTCCTGGGTTCCGTATTCAGAAGTAGTTTCTTTTGTATCTGAATTTTTTTGGGCTGTAGATTTACAACCTGGTATTAATGAAAGCAATAGCAATACTGAAAGTAATTTTTTCATAGCATTTTATGTTAAGTAAGATTTCACAGCAATAAAAAAGCTGTAAAATTCTTATGAATTTACAATATTTTTTCGAAATCTTTATTTAGAATCTTTTCAAATTTACAATAATTCTCCCGGTATAAATTCTCTCAACCCCCACTACGTAAAAGATTACGACAATATACGTACTAACATAAACCGTTAAATACTACAAAAATAAAAATATATACGTATTTTTATACGTATAAATACTTATATTTGCCTAGTAATACTTAATTAAAGAAGCTATGATTAAAGTAATAGTAGTTGGGAACGGAATGGTGGGTTACAAGTTTTGTGAAAAATTCATTGCAAAATCAGGACAGGAAAAGTATCAGATTACCGTATTTGGTGAAGAACCGAGGCGTGCTTATGACCGGGTTCACTTAAGCGAATATTTCGGAGGAAAAACAGCAGATGACTTATCGCTATCAACGAGCGAATGGTACTTAGAAAACAATATTACTTTGAACACTTCTGAATTAATTACAGATATTAACCGGGAAGATAAAACCATACATACGCATTTAGAAAAAACACATCAGTACGATTACTTAGTGCTCGCAACCGGATCTTCTGCCTTTGTACCTCCTATTGACGGAGTAGAAAAAGAAGGTGTTTTCGTTTACCGCACTATAGAAGATTTGGATGCTATTATGGCTTACGCCAAAAAAATAAAACAAAAAGGTGCTACAGAAGCGGCAGTTTTGGGTGGCGGTTTGTTAGGTCTTGAAGCTGCAAAAGCAGTTCGTGATTTAGGCCTGAATCCGCATGTAGTTGAATTTGCCCCAAGATTAATGCCAAGACAGCTGGATAAAGGCGCGAGTGACATGCTTCAGTCTAAAATAGAAGAGCTTAACATTGGAATTCACCTTAACAAAGCCACACAATATATTGATGGAAAGGAAAGTATAACAGGAATGATGTTTGCCGATGATGAATTGTTGAAAGTGGACATGCTGGTTATTTCTGCCGGAATTAAACCTCGCGACGAATTGGCCAGAGTTTCAGGACTTGAGGTCGGTTTACGAGGCGGAATTGTGGTAAACAATCAGATGCAGACATCAGATTCTTCTATTTATGCGATTGGCGAAGCAGCACTTTACAATCAAAACATTTACGGACTTGTTGCTCCGGGTTACGAAATGGCCGATGTAGCCGCCGAGCAAATCTTAAAGGGTTCTAAAACCATGAGGGAAACCATCGACATGTCTACACAATTGAAATTAATTGGTGTTGAAGTGGCCAGTTTTGGTGATCCCTTTATCGAAAATGAAAATGTTACCGCTATTATCTATGAAAATAAATTAAGTGGTGTTTACAAAAGAATCAATGTCACTAAAGATTCTAAAACCCTGCTGGGTGGCATTTTGGTAGGTGATTCGAGTGATTACAATTCTCTTTTTCAGATTTTCAGCAATGGAATGGCTTTACCTAAAAATCCGGAAGATCTGATTTTAGGTTCACGTGACGGTTCTGAAGGTTCGTCTTTAGGAAGCGTTATGGATTTGCCGGATACCGCCGTAATCTGTTCCTGCGAAAATGTGACCAAAGGAGCTATCTGCTGCAAAATTCTGGACGAAAGCTGTTCCGGTTTTTCAGATGTCGTGAAACAAACGAAAGCAACAACTGGATGCGGAGGCTGTAAACCTATGGTTTCGGATCTGGTCAAAGCAACACAAAAATCACTGGGCAAAGAAGTAAAAGATGTTATTTGCGAACATTTTAATTATACCCGCCAGGAATTATTCGATTTGGTAAAAATCAATAAATATGAGAACTTTTATGATGTTATTGATCATCATGGTTCGGGTGACGGATGTGAAGTTTGCAAACCTGTAATCGCTTCCATTTTCTCCAGTATTTATAATGATACGGCTAATAAACATGTTACTACTCAGGATACAAACGACCGGTTTTTAGCCAATATTCAGCGAAACGGAACGTATTCTGTCGTTCCAAGAGTTGCCGGTGGTGAAATTACCGCTGAAAAATTAATCGTAATCGGTGAAGTCGCCAAACAGTTTGATTTGTACACTAAAATAACCGGCGCCCAGCGTGTTGATTTATTCGGAGCCCATTTGAGTGACTTGCCAAAAATCTGGAAAATTTTAATTGATAATGGTTTTGAAAGCGGTCATGCGTACGGAAAATCACTTCGCGCCGTAAAAAGCTGCGTCGGAAATGCCTGGTGCCGTTACGGAATGGATGATAGTGCCGGATTTGCCATTGAACTGGAAAACCGATACAAAGGTATTCGTTCGCCGCATAAATTAAAAGGCGGGGTTTCGGCCTGTATTCGGGAATGCGCCGAGGCACGTGGAAAAGATTTCGGGCTGATTGCTGTTGAAGGAGGCTGGAATTTATATATCGCCGGAAATGGTGGTGCAAACCCAAAACACGCTGTTTTACTGGCAGAACAAATCAGTAAAGAAACCGTCATTCAATATCTGGATCGTTTTTTAATGTACTATATCCGTACAGCCGGTCCGCTGATTCGAACTGCCACCTGGCTGGAAAAACTGGACGGTGGCTTAGACTATCTGAAAGAAGTAATTATCGAAGACCGCCTCGGAATCTGCGAAACTTTAGAAGCTGAAATGGCGGCTTTAGTAGGCACTTTTGAGTGCGAATGGAAACAAGTCCTTGAAAAACCAAGATTATTAAAACGTTTCAACCACTTTGTGAATTCTGAAGAGAAAGATGATAATGTTGTTTTTGTACCGTTAAGAGATCAGAAAATGCCAAAAGCCTGGTCGTGAAAATAATTTTAAATACATAGCATAGAAACATAGATTTAAAGTTACGGAGTTATTTTTTGCTACTCCCGATAGCTATCAGGATTCACAGATTAGAATGATTAATCTTTTAATCCTTTTATCTGTGGCAAAAGAAGTAAGCCTTTCAAAAGATATCTATGTGTGTTTAAATATAAGCTCCCAAAAAAAAAATCAAAAAAACGTTTGCTGCCCTTCTTACCCTCTTTTTACTGCAGCATCATAACATCCTGATGGTAAAGCGAGGGATAAGAAACAGCAACTTAAAACACATTTAAATGGAAGAAATCTTAAATCAATATCAAACCGTACAGCTAAGTGAAGCGACAATCTGGTTTAAAGCGGGTTCAGTAGAAGATTTCCCTACTAATCGCGGCGGCTGCATCAAATACAAAAACAAACAGATTGCTATTTTCAATTTCGCCCGACGCAACGAATGGTACGCTTGCCAAAATGCCTGTCCGCATAAAATGGAAATGGTTTTAGCAAGAGGAATGACCGGATCTGCAGATGATATTCCGAAAATCGCCTGTCCGATGCACAAAAAGACGTTTTCTTTAGTAGACGGTTCTAACTTAAACGGAGACGATTTTAAAATTGCAACCTACCCTGTTAAAGTGGTGGAAAACGAAGTGTTTGTTGGTTTTATTGATTGATTTTACACAATCTTGTCATTTCGACGAAGGAGAAATCTTCGCAAGAAACTCTATTATCAAAAGCAAATATCAGTTCAAAGTTTTAATCTTTGCGGAGTTACTCATGAAGATTTCTCCTTCGTCGAAATGACAAAACTATAGGAACTGTTTTTTTGATTTTCGGTAAATGAAGCAGGTATTTTTTCAAAAAATTAATAACCTGTCTTTCTCACTGTCTAAAATTAGTAAAGCTTTAAAAAGTTAATTCCGTATATTTGAAAATATATTATTTGACCAACAATGACTACACCTTTTCAAAAAGCAAGCGAATGGATTGATGCCGAAAATGCGCAGGATCCTAACATCGAATCCCATCAGAATACGGAATATCCGAAAGAATTATTGTATTCGAACAGGATGTACGAAAGGCTGATGCAGTTTGAACCGGAAGCCTCTGAAGAAGTTCAGATTGCTTCAAAAGCACAGCATATCTGCCGATGGAAAGTAGCACGCGAATCGTACCCAATGGATCGTGTCGGTTATTTGAAATGGAGAGAGGACCTGAAAAAATTTCATGCTAAAACTACCGCTGAAATACTGGAAAAAGCAGGCTACGAAAGCGCTTTCAGAGATCGTGTTTCTTTTTTGATTGAAAAAAAATTACTTAAAAAAGATGCCGAAACCCAATTACTGGAAGATGTAATCTGTCTGGTATTTTTAGAATATTATCTCGACCCGTTTGTTCACAAACACGATGAAGAGAAACTTAAAAACATCATCAAAAAAACCTGGGATAAAATGTCTGACAAAGGACATCAGGAAGCCCTGAAAATCAACTACTCTGAAGAAAACTTAAACTTAATAAAAGCGTCTTTAGGATTGTAATCTCATAAATGAAATAAGCTAAAAGCAAATTCCATTTTCCTAGAAAAGACAAATCATATCTTCGAATGAAAAAAAGCAATCAGGAGGCCGCAGATAAAATTACTTTCAAAAATTTACGCCGCCTGTATTTTTTTGCGCTTTGGACTATTGCGATCACCATCATTTTGAGTCAGGTTTTAGTGCAATACAACCTAAAACAACAGTTAAGCGATTCTAAAATCATCAATATCTCCGGGAAGCAAAGAATGCTGAGTCAGAAAATTGTCAAAGAGGTGTTGATTTTGCATTATGTTTCTGATGCGGCATCTGCCGAACAAATTTTGCATTTGAAGCGTGTTTTGGAACTTTGGAAAACCACACAAAATGCACTCAAAAACGGCAGCGAGAGTTTGGCTTTCCCAAAAGAAAAAAGCGAAACGCTCCGTAAATTATATGCAGATATCAATCCGATTTTTAATAGTATTTCAAAGGACACAGATTCGTTTCTGCTAAATTTAAAAGATAAACAAAGACTGGCAGATAATCAAAAGTTAGTTCAAAGTATCCTGAAAAGCGAAGGCATTTTTCTTTCGAAAATGAACCAAATCGTAAGCCAGTATGATCTTGAAGCGCACGAAAAAGTGACCGAGCAGCGTAAAACAGAATACTGGATTTTTGCCTTTACCCTATTTGTGCTGCTGATGGAGTTTTTCTTCATCTTCAAACCTACCAATAAAAAAATCGAGAAACTCATTGCCAAGCTTTTATCTTCTGAAAAAAAAGCTTTAAAACTGGCGTATGATACTGAAATCATTAGTGAGATAAAAGAAAACTCGGTTAAAGAATTAAAATCGCTCAATTATGCAATGGAAAATACACTTTTGTATTGCCGCATTGCGCCTGATGGCTCGATCATTCATATTGGGGAAAAATTTGCCAAACTTTTAAATTACACCAAATTCTCTTCGCACAAAACATTTTCACACGTTTTAACCACAGAGGAGAAGGAGCAGCTTAACATAGACCGCCTTATTTCTGAGAAACAGCGCAGCGGCTGGCAGGGTGAAATTAATATCATTAATAAAGAAGGGCAAAATATCTGGCTGGATCTGTCTATGGTTCCGGTGACCATCAAAAAAGAGGAATCAGAGCTTTTAATTATTTGTTTTAATATCACGGAACGCAAAAAAGCACAACGCGAAGTGGAACGACTGAATATTGAAAACAGCACCGAAAAAATCAACCAGCAAAAGATTATTTCGAGCAGGATTGTCGAAAATCAGGAAAACGAACAAAACCGGATTGCCAAAGAAATTCATGACGGGATTGGGCAGATGCTTACGGGTTTGAAATTTAGTCTGGAAAGCATCAATCTGGAGGATAAAGAAAAATCGGCCCAGAAAATTGACTATTTAAAAAAACTATCTCTCGATATCATCAAAGGGGTCCGCACGGCCACTTTCAATTTAATGCCTCCGGAATTAAACGATCACGGTATTGTTTCCTCCCTTTCGAAACTAACGCAGGAACTTTCAAAACTGACCGGGAAAGAAATTCTTTTTTATAATAAAACCGATTTCGACCAGCGTTTAGATTCCTTAATAGAAATCAACATTTACCGTCTGACGCAGGAAGCGATTAACAACGCCATAAAATATGCCGAATCCTCCCATATTATTGTCCAGCTCTCCCACAGCCAGACTTTACTCAGTGTTATTGTCGACGACAACGGAAAAGGTTTTGACATTAGCGCTGTTGACAAAAAACGAAACAGCCAATCCGGAATGGGCTTGTTATTCATGAAGGAAAGAGTCCAATACATTAACGGACGCGTTTTTATCAAATCTATTCCGGGTGAAGGGACGAGGATTACTTTTAATATACCTATATAAAAATCCAATTTTTAAAATTCCAAATTCCAATTACACGTAATCTTGTCATCTCGACAAGGGAGAGATCACACAAGAAAATCCGTTACAAGGATCGTTAATCTTTGCCGAGCTTCTAGTGTGATTTTTCGTTCCTCAAAATGACAAATTTTACGCTAACTAAAGTTTACCTAAATTTCAAACCAGATAAAGTTTACACATTCTACAATTGGAATTTGGAATTTATCCCGACGCTTCGGGATTGGAATTTACTACTTATGATAAAGTTTGGAATTTGGAATTTAAAATTCAAAAATTACGTATCTTAGCATCTTCTTTAGATGAAAATACGTAAACATTCAGAATCAAAATTAAGTAAAAGATGAGCAATATAATTCGGGTAGTTCTCGCAGATGATCATGTATTTGTAAGAGATGGAATAAAATCTTTACTGGAAAACGAAGCAAACATTGAGGTTGTAGGAGAAGCGATTGACGGAGCTGATGCTCTTGAAGTAGTTGCAGCCAGCAAACCCGACTTACTTATAGTAGATATTCGTATGCCTAACCTGACGGGTATCGAAGTAGTAGAAAAACTTAGAAATGATAATAACAACCTGAAAATTATCATGCTTTCTATGCACGAATCTGAAGAGTACGTACTTAAATCCATCAAAGCCGGAGCCGACGGTTATTTACTGAAAGGTTCAAGCAAAGAAGAATTCTTAAAAGCACTACACACGGTTGCTTTAGGCGGAAAATATTTTAGCGGGGATATTTCCTCTATCCTGATCAATCAGTTGACCAATTCTTCCAATTCCTTAGAACCTAAGCCAACAATAGGCGAAGAAATGATGATTACTAAAAGAGAGAAAGAGATTCTGACGCTTTTATTGTCCGGAAAAGGAAACAAAGAAATCGCCGAAGCCCTTGATATTAGTAAACGTACTGCTGAAGTGCATCGTTTTAATCTAATGAAAAAGCTGAAAGTGAAGAATTTAATGGAACTTTCTAATAAAGCAACTGAATATTCGCTTCTGTAATTTCTATATAAAAGATAAAAATCACCTCTTGAAAATAGTATTTTAATAAAATAGAGAATCAATTTTGTGATGTTGGCAAATCTATTCACTTAGATAAAAATACTTAATTTTAAATACGTATTAATACTTATATAGTACTTATATTTGATAAAACAAATCTGAGTACTATGAAAAACACAAACTCTTTATCACAATCACACAAGATCCTATTTCTGAATACTTTGGCCTTCACGGTATGTTTTGCCTGCTGGACTCTAAATGGTGTATTAGTTACCTTTTTGGTCGATAACGGTATTTTCCACTGGAGCGTTGTACAGGTAGGCTGGTTACTTGGAATTCCGATTCTGACCGGTTCCATCATGCGTTTACCAATCGGAATCCTGACCGACAAATATGGCGGGAAATACGTTTTTTCCTTCTTACTGCTCCTCTGCTCTATTCCGCTGTTTTTACTTCCCCTGGCCGATAGTTTTTTTATGTTTGCCTTACTTAGTTTCTTTTTCGGAATGGTCGGTACCAGCTTTGCCGTCGGAATTGGGTATACTTCTATCTGGTATCCGAAAGAATGGCAGGGCCGTGCTTTAGGTATTTTCGGAATGGGAAATGCAGGCGCCGCCATAACTACTTTTTTAGCTCCTTCCTTATTGAATCATTTCTCTGTAGAAGATCCCCAAAACGGCTGGAAAATACTTCCGGTACTTTATGCTGTCGCACTTCTTGTAATTGGAGTAACCTTTTTAATTTTCGCTAAAAATAGAAAAATAGAAAACCAAACCAAAACGGTTTCACAAATGCTGCAATCTTTAAAAAGTGCCCGGGTTTGGCGATTTGGAGCGTACTATTTCTTAGTTTTTGGATGTTTTGTAGCCTACTCCCAATGGCTTTTGCCCAATTTCATGAACGTCTATCAGACCAGTTTAGTGATGGGCGGTTTATTTGCCACGCTTTTCAGTTTACCTTCCGGTGTTATCAGGGCATTCGGAGGCTATTTATCGGATAAATTCGGCGCCCGAAAAGTGATGTACTGGGTTTTAAGTTCCTCCGTTATTTTAAGTGCTTTACTGATGATTCCGAAAATGGAAATTACAACCACGGGCGCCGGCGTTCTTGCCACTAAAAAAGGAACTATCACTTCTGTTTCCAACGAAAAAATTAAGATTGGCGAAACTGAATTTGCAATTGCCCGGAAAAAAGAAAATGGTGTCGAAAATTCCATTTTCCCTACCAGAACCTCCTGGCAGCAGGTTGTTGTAGCACAAAATCAGACCGTAAAGAAAAAAGAACTGCTGGCTAAAGGAATTACCGTCATAAAGTTTGATGCCAATATGTGGGTTTTCCTGGTGCTGGTCATTCTAATCGGAATTTCATGGGGAATCGGAAAGGCGGCAGTTTACAAACATATTCCGGAATATTTCCCTACCGAAGTAGGCGTTGTCGGAGGTATGGTCGGAATGATTGGAGGTCTGGGAGGTTTCTTTGGACCTATAATTTTCGGATACTTACTGACTGCAACCGGAATCTGGTCCAGTTCATGGATTTTTATTTTAATTTTTTCAGCAATTTGCCTGACCTGGATGCACTATACCATCACCAAGATCATGAATGAAAAACAACCCGTTTTAGCAAAGGTAATTGACAGACAATAATGCAAATGATTATGCTCTAAATCATAGAGAAAAGCCATTAAACTTCAAAATTTGCCTCCCTAAATTAAATCCGTTAATCATGAAAAAACTAAAATTAATTATTTTATCACTCATAGGAATTAGCTTCGAAATTCACGGTCAGGAATTAGAGGTAAACTTACAGATAAGGCCTCGTTTTGAATATCGAAACGGATATAAAACACTTCTTCCGGAAGGACAGGAAGGGACTTCGCAGATTTCACAGCGTTCCCGGTTAAATTTTAATTACAAACAAGATCAGTTTACGGTAAAACTCACCTTTCAGAATACCAGAACCTGGGGAGATGTTGCAACTACTGCAAGCGCTGACAAAAATGGTGTTGCTGTTTTCGAAGCGTGGGCACAATATGATTTAACTGAAAAATGGAGTGTCAGAATGGGACGCCAGGTGCTTTCGTATGACAACCAGCGTATTCTGGGAGAAATCGACTGGGCACAACAAGGACAGAGCCACGATGCATTAACGTTTTCATTTCATACTCAAAAACAACAATTGGATTTTGGCGGGGCTTATAATTCTGATGCAGAAAATACGTTACAGATTCCATATACTGCAGCGAACTATAAAGCAATGCAATATGCCTGGTACCATGCTAATTTAGACAAATTAGGAGTGAGTTTTTTATTGTTGAATACAGGTTATGAATATGCCAATATTGATAAAAAATTACTCGTTGATTACAAACAAACTTTCGGACCTTATTTAACCTATAAAACTGCTAAAATAGACACTAATTTTTGGTTGTACGGACAAACCGGAAAAAGTACAGATCGACAAGTAAGTGCCTGGAATGCCGCTGCAAATTTTGGGTACAATATAAACCAGTCGTTTAAAGCTGGTTTAGGGTATGAATTCTTATCAGGAAAAAATACTAATGATGGAAGCACTGTTATTAAATCTTTTAATCCTGTTTTTGGAACGAACCACGCTTTTAATGGTTACATGGATTATTTTTATGTAGGCGGAGGCCATTTAAACAATGTTGGTTTACAGGATGCCTTTGTAAAATTAAATTACAATGTAAACAAATGGCAATTTACTTTGATGCCGCATGTATTTTTATCTGCCGCTGACGTAATTACCCCCGTAGAAAAACTTGATTCTTATTTAGGAACTGAAATTGACTTTACTGCCGGCTTTAATTTCAAAAAAGAAATCACCTTAACAGGCGGATATTCGCAAATGTTCGGATCAGAAACCTTAGAATTTCTTAAAACGGGAGATGCCGGACATACCAATAACTGGGCGTGGTTGATGATTTCTGTAAATCCCAGAATTTTTACATGGAAAAAATAGTTTTTCTTCAAAATTAACATCTATATTTTACCCTTTTCATATTTCGTGAAAAGGGTATTTTTTTTACTTCCCAAAAAATTGTTATATGATTTAATTGGTTATATTTGAACCGATTATGAACCCCCAATTCTATCCTATGAAACAATTTTTAAAATTATCAATGCTTACTTTTATTGCAACTCAAACTGGTATTCCTCAAAAATACAATGATGCTTTAATTTCAAAAGACTCACAAATAAATTTTGCAAAAACGCAAAAAAGAGGAATTAAAAAAAACAACATTATTTACTACGTTGAAAATGACTTGCAAACCATATCTGCCTATAAAAGCAATAAGTTGAAATGGCAAACGAATGTAATTTCTGTTTGCGGGAAACCAAAGCTTGGAGAACCTCAAATACGATATGTAGGTTATAATGATACAAACAAACTACTTATCGTGATGGGAAAACATAATTTCGCGGAAATTGACATAAATAACGGAATAACAAAACTTGTTGGTTAATTTAAGAGTGTGAAAAATCGGAAACGCTGGTCACACCAACAATTGGAATTGGCTACTGATTGCTGTCAATCCGCGGATTTTCACTTTCAACTCCAATAAAATATAAATACATTCTAATTTTCTACATCTCCTTTGTTCCGGCAAAGGAGATTTTTTTTAGTGAATAATCTAAAAATAAAATTTAAAAAATACGTATTTATACGTAAAAATACTTATTTTTGTTTACGTTAAATTACGTGAATTACTCAGACTACAAGTACATTCTCCTTGTAATACCAAAACAAATCTGTAATGCAAAATACCAAAATCAAAACAACCTGTTCGTATTGTGGCGTTGGCTGCGGGATTATTGTAACCAATGATCCTAAAAATGGTGTAATGGTAACAGGCGACACAGCGCATCCGGTCAATAAAGGAATGTTATGTTCGAAAGGAATGAATCTGCATTACGTAGTGAACGATACGTCAGACCGGATTTTATATCCGGAAATGCGCGGGAGCAAATCTTATCCGCTCGAACGGGTAAGCTGGGACACTGCTCTTGACCGCGCTGCTGCTGTTTTTTCCTCCATTATAAAAAAATACGGACCAGACAGCGTTGGTTTTTATATCTCAGGCCAGTGTTTAACCGAAGAATATTACTTAGTCAATAAACTGGTAAAAGGTTTTCTGAAAACCAATAATATCGATACCAACTCCAGGCTTTGTATGAGTTCGGCTGTTGTAGGTTATAAAAAAACTTTTGGGGAAGATTCCGTACCGATTGCATACGATGATATCGAACAGGCAGATACTTTCCTGATTACAGGTGCCAATCCGGCCTGGTGTCATCCGATTTTGTTTCGAAGAATTGAAAAACACAAAGAGAAAAATCCAAAAATAAAAATCATTGTCATTGATCCCAGACGAACGGATACAGCCGCTTTTGCTGATTTGCATTTGCAGATTATTCCGGGATCTGATATCATTTTATACCACGCTATTGCCAAACGCATTATCGAAAAAGGATATGCAGATCACGATTTTGTAAAAAATAATGCTGAAAATTTCAAAGCATACAAAGAATTAGTTTTAAGTACTTCTTTAGAAAAAGCCTCTAAACTTTGCGGCATTTCTGTGAACGACATCAAACTGGCCGCTGACATTATCGGAAAAGCAAAAGGTTTTATCTCGCTCTGGGCAATGGGACTTAATCAGAGTGCTGTTGGAGTGGATAAAAATACGGCACTTCTCAATTTATCATTATTGACAGGGCAAATAGGAAAACCGGGTTCAGGACCATTTTCACTCACCGGACAGCCTAATGCTATGGGCGGGCGCGAAGTGGGCGGCATGGCTACCTTACTGGCCGCACACAAAGACATCGCCAATCCGGAGCATCGAAAGGAAGTAGCTGATTTCTGGGGAGTGGATTCGATTTCAGACCAACCGGGCTTAACGGCAACAGAAATGTTTGAAGCGTTAGAGTCGGGCAAAATGAAAGCCGTCTGGATCATTTGCACCAATCCGTTAGTGAGTTTACCGGATTCCCGTCGCATCGAAAAAGCACTTCAGAATGCCAAATTTGTTGTCGTTCAGGATATTTCACACAATGCCGATACGGCCAAATTTGCCGATTTATTGCTTCCCGCTGCGGGCTGGCTGGAAAAAGAAGGAACAATGACCAATTCAGAGCGTCGGATTTCGTATTTACCAAAAGGAATCAACGCGCCGGGTGAAGCACTTCCGGATATTGAAATTTTAATTCGCTTTGCGAAAAAAATGAATTTCCACGGATTCAATTTTAACAATGCCGAAGAAATTTATAAAGAACACTGTGCCCTTACGAAAAATACCAATATTGATATTTCCTTCTTAAATTACCATCGCTTAAAAACCGAAGGTACTTTTCAATGGCCCGTTCCGGATTACGGACATCCGGGAACGCCCCGCCTCTTTACTGATAAAAAGTTTTATACACCCTCACAAAAAGCAATTTTCAATTTACCAACGGCTATTGAGAATACTTCGGAACAGCCCAGTCCGCAATTTCCTTTTATCTTAACCACAGGAAGGGTCCGCGATCAGTGGCATACCATGACCAAAACCGGGAAAGTATCCCGATTACTGACCCATACACCAAGTCCGGTATTGGAAATTAATCCGATTGATGCTTTTAAAAATGACATCAAAAATGGGGATATTGTAGTTGTATCCAGTAAAAATGGTGAAGTTCGCGTAAAAGCAAAAGTAACCGATTCGATCAAAGAAAAGGTCGTTTTCCTGCCGATGCATTGGGGAAAACAACTTGACAATGATTTGAACAGAACCAATAATCTGACCAATACCGTGGTTGATCCGGTTTCTAAGGAACCCGATTTTAAATACACGACGGTTTCGATTAATAAATATGTAAAACCCTTTCAGAAAATTGCGATTGTCGGTGCCGGAGCAGCGTCTTTCCGTTTCATTCAAAATTACCGTGAATTTAATACAACAGATGAAATTATTGTTTTTTCGAATGAAATAAATCCATTTTACAATCGCGTCTTACTTCCGGAATACATGACCGGAGAATTCTCGTGGGAGCAGTTATTAAAAGTAAAAGATGGCGATGCACTGCAAAAACTCAACATTACCATGAAAGCGGGCGTTGCTATTGATAAAATAAATACGGCCGAAAAAACAATTCTGGACAGTTACGGAAGCCTGCATCAATTTGACTCGCTTATCCTGGCTACCGGAAGCCGGCCTTTTGTTCCGGAGAACGCACAATTACATCTTCCGGGACGTTTTACAATAAGAAGAAAAGAAGATGCCGACCGACTGAAAACCTATCTGGACAACACAGGACTGCCAACTGAAGAACAACATGTCGTTATTATTGGCGGTGGTTTATTAGGTTTGGAATTAGCTGCGGCTTTAAAACATAAAAAAGTAAAAATCACCATTATCCAAAGGGCTTCACGATTGATGGAACGTCAGTTAGACCGGATTTCAAGCAAATTACTGGCCGAAGAAGTACAGCTTCGTGACATTCAGATTTATTTTGATAATGAAGTGAGTACTGTTTTTGAAACCGATCATGAAAACGAACTTGAAATTGCCTTAAAGAGCGGCAGAATTATAACCGCCAATGCTATTGTTTATACTATCGGAACGATTCCGAATATTGAAATTGCACGCGAAACGGGACTTTCCTGCGGGCGTGGCGTAAAAGTAAACCAGTATTTACAATCTTCAAATCCGGACATTTTTGCAATTGGAGAAATTGCTGAATTTGAAAATAACTATTCGGAATCACCTCTGCTGCCGAAGAACAGGCAGATGTTCTGGCTAACTTTCTGGCCGGAGATATCAGCAGTTACTACAAAGGCTCTGTTTTAATGAATATCCTGAAATTAGAAGATATCAATTTATGCAGTATTGGGGACATTACCATTCCGGAAAACGATGATTCGTATGAAGAAATTATTTTTACCGACTTAAAGAAACGATACTACAAAAAATGTATCGTTAAAAATGATTTGTTAGTCGGTGCGATTTTAATGGGAGATAAAAATGAGTTTGCCGAATTCAAAACTATGATTGAAAGCAAAATTGAATTATCCGACAAACGAAATTTATTGCTCAGAGGAAGCTCAACAGCCAAACCAGTTTTAGGAAAATTAGTGTGCTCCTGCAGTCAGGTCGGAGTAGGAAATATAGAAGAAACAATAAAAAGCGGCGTTACTAATTTTACCGATTTATGTAAAAATACCGGAGCAGGATTAGGCTGCGGAAGCTGTAAAACTGAAGTGAAGGAAATATTGGCGAAATGCCGGGTTTAGTTTTTAGTCGCAGTTTTCAGTCATAGTATCCACCGGGACTGAAAACTGCGACTGAGAACTGAGACTGCGACTTAAAGAAAAAACAAAAAAAATGGAACTAACAAGACTAATAGTAAAAGGAGGCGTAATATCACCTGGTGAACTTCGTGAAGTTGTCAATATGGCTATGGATCAGGGGTTAGATTCAATTTCGTTTGGTTCACGGCAGGATATTATTTTTCCGAAGGGTATTCAACCTTTAGAAAAAGAAAAAACTGGCAAACATCATTTTGTATTTCCGGACCAGAAAAGCGGGAATAATATCGTTTCTTCCTACGTTTCAACTGATATTTTCAGAAATACCAATTGGCTGACGGGAAATCGGTATTTGTATATCTTAGAGCAGTTTAAGGAACAGCCAAAACTAAAAGTCAACATTACGGATCCAAAACAGCAATTGGTGCCGTTGTTTACCGGACATCTCAATTTTATTGCTTCCGAACATGAAGATTATTGGTATTTGTACATTCGGTTACCCAAATGGGAACGTATGGAAGTCTACCCGGTTTTGATTTACAGCTGGGATATCGCTCAGTTTTACTACGAAATTGAAAGAATCTCAACTGAAGAATCAATTCATATTGACCTTCTTTTTAGTCTGGTAAGTGAAGCTTTAGATACGAACAACAGAACGATTGACAAACCTCTGAATGTTCCGTTTTATCCTTTCCCGTATTATGAGGGAATGAACAGAATGGGAATTGATCAGTACTGGCTGGGTTTGTACTGGAGAAATAACTTATACGATTTAGACTTCCTGAAAGAAATGTGCGATTTGTGTTTCGATTGTAAAATCGGGAAAATATGCATTACGCCATGGAAATCATTTATTGTAAAAGGAATTCCAAAAGACCGAAAATTAGAATGGGAAAAATTCTTAGGCAAAAAAGGAATCAATGTCCGCCATTCGTTGTTAGAACTGAACTGGCATTTGCCCGTAGCAATGGAATGGGCCCTGAATCTCAAGACTTTTCTCGTCCGCACACTCGATCAGTTTGATATCAGCACTTACGGACTGACTTTCGGCTTATCCGAATACAATCGCGAAGGACATTATTTTACCTCAATCGTGGTTGAAAAAAATGAGTTACCAAAAGATTTAGCTTCGATGAAAATCAGAGACACCTATAATATCTTATTTGCGAAGAATTTCGATCCCAATACACAGGAATATATTGTGCATTCACAGGATATTGATAAACTCGAACTGCCCACGATTTTAATCGAATTAAGCCGAAAATATTTCGAAGAGCTGGGAACTTCCATCACTGAAACAACAGAAAATCCACAGAAAAAAGAAAAACCACAATTGGATATTTACCAATGTCAGGAGTGTTTAACGCTTTATAAATCAGAATTCGGAGAAGAAAGCCAGAGTATTCCAAAAGGTGTACTGTTTACTGATTTGCCTGAGACGTACTACTGCTCTTTATGCGAAGCACCCAAAAGCAATTTCAGAATTCTGGAAATTGTCAGGAATTAATTTAACTTCAATTAAATTCCCAAATTTTGAATTCCAAATTCCAAATCTTACTTTTCACATTTCACTTCCCACAACCCACAACTCAAAACTCATAACTCATAACTCATAACTCAAAACTTACATTTATACAGCAATTTCTTCCATTTTTTCAGGTAGAATTGTTAAGAGATTTTACTTTTCATTTGTAGCAAAAAAGTCAAACATTTTATTTTCAAATACTTAAGATTAAATTTTATCTAAAAACTTAACATTGGGGGATTTGTTTTATAATTATCTTTACTTAACTACTACTTAACGATTTAGTTACATTAGAAATTATTCTCATCTAAAAGGACATTAATATGGAAAACAACAACGAAGAAATTATCCCTGAAAAAATCGATTCACCAACAACTGAAAATATTCAGCCCGTTACAGAAAATAAAAAACCTGTAACTACACCGCCTGCAAAAACAACCGTTCGTAAAGCTGCTCCGGCTAAACCAACAACTGCTGCAGCAACAAGTGCAACGCCAAATGCAACGACAAAAACGGCAGCAAGCACTACACCGAAACCAACAGTAAGAAGAGCTCCGGCAAAAAAAGTTACAGCTCCGGCTTCAACCATAAAACCTGAAGTTATAAAAGAAGTTACTGAATCAAAAGAAGCAAAAACTATTGAAACAACTTCACAAGAAGAAAATAAGAAAGATAAATCAACCGATAAAAAGAAGAAAAAAGTGAAAGACCAAGACAAGGAAAAAGAAAAAAAGAAATTAGCTAAGAAAAAAGATCAGGCTAAAAAAGACAAAAAGAAAGAGAAAGCTAAAAAAGCAAAACAAAAAGCTGCTGCTAAGAAAAAAGAAAAAGCTAAAAAAGCGAAGGATAAAGCGAAAGCGAAAAAAATAGCAAAAAAGAAAGCTAAATCTCAGAAAAAAGCAAAAGCTAAAAAGAAAAAATAATTAACAAAAAGGTTTGACTTATTAAAGTTGAACCTTTTTTTTATATCCATATGTCACTGCACAGAAATCGAAGAACTATCCTCCAATCGCAATCATACTGCGGTTATCAAAATGAAGCAAGGGATCGTCCATTTCTTCAATAGTAACCATTCCTGCTCTTACTTTCTTTTTATTCCGAATTGATTCCGAAATCAGGCTGGTGATCGATTCGCCGTTTCTTAAAGGCGTCAGTAAATCTGTTTCTGAATTAGAAAAAAGACAGTTCTTAATTTTTCCGTTTGCCGTCAGACGAATTCTGTTACAGCCATCACAAAACGGATTAGTAATAGAACTTATGATTCCAAAATCACCGTGAAAGCCTTTTATTTTATAGGTTCTGGCTGTAAAATTTCTTTCGTCTTCTAATTTCTGAATTTCTTCCGAAGAAAAAGTTTTTTCCAGTTCTGCTAAAATTTCGTTTTGGGAAACCATTTTACTTCTGTCCCACTCGTTTCCGGCAAAAGGCATAAACTCAATAAACCGAACTGATAAAGGCAAAAACTTTGTTAATTGCACAAAATCAACAATTTCATTTTCATTAAAACCTTTCATCAGAACCACATTTACTTTTACCTTAAAATCATTATTCAAAAGCAAATGCAGATTATCAATTACTTTCTCAAACTGATTTCGGAGTGTTACAGCATTAAATTTAGACGAAACCAAAGTATCTAAACTCAAATTGATATTGCTGACTTTAAATTGTTTCAAAACAGCCATATGCCGATCGATTAGGATCCCGTTTGTCGTAATGGAAAGTTCGGTTTCTAAGCTGGCTAATTTGGAAATAATTTCCGGAAAATCTTTTCGCAAAAGCGGTTCGCCTCCTGTTAACCTGATTTTGTCAACACCATTTTCTACGAAGATCCGGGCAATTGCAAGAATCTCATCGGCAGTCATTAAACTGGCTTTAGGAGATAATGTGATTCCATCGGCAGGCATGCAATACGTGCAACGCAGATTGCATTTTTCTAACAGCGAAATACGTAAATAGTTGTGTTTTCGCCCAAAATCATCCGTTAAAACAGTGTTAGAGGGAATCATGATTTTTACCTTTTAAAATATGAAAAACATGCAGCAAATGCGGAAAAACAGCATCCATTGATTCTCTTGCCCCGTTGGTTGAACCCGGCACTGCCAAAACCAGACTTTTACCCAAAGTTCCCGCAACAGTTCGTGATAACATGGCATACGGTGTACGCTGCTGTCCGTAATTACGAATGGCTTCTTCGATGCCGGGAATCCTGCTCTCTAATATTGGAGACAAAGCTTCGGGTGTGACATCCCGCGGAGACAAACCTGTTCCGCCTGTAAAAATAACGAGCTGGTGTTCTTTTGCAAAAGCTTTGGCCTTTTCCTGAATAACATCAATTTCATCCGGAATGACTTCATAATGTCCGGTTTCGACTCCGTAGGAAGTTAGTTTATCGACTATGATTTTTCCGGAGCGATCTTCTTTATCGCCGGCAAAAACAGAATCGGAACAAACAAAAACCGCCGCTTTAATGACAGTTGGAAATTTATTTTTAAAAGACGATTTCCCGCCTTCTTTTTGAATTAGTTTAATTGTCGAAATTTCGATTTCCTTATCGATCGGTTTCAGCATATCGTACATCGTAAGTGCTACGATAGAGGCGCCGTGCATGGCTTCAACTTCTACTCCGGTTTTGTAAACGGTTTTTACATTGAAGATAATCTGAATCGTCAGCTCCTCAATTTTGTAGGTAACAGACGTAAATTCAATTGGAATCGGATGGCAATCGGGAATCGACAAATGCGTATTTTTTACGGCAAACAAACCAGCCGTTTTGGCCATTTCCAAAACATTTCCTTTCGGAACCAGATTATTTACAACGGCATCAATTGTTTCCTGTTTGCTAACTTTTACAATCGCGGTTGCGGTTGCAGAACGTAACGTATTTATTTTATGTGTAATATCAACCATTTCTTAGGTATTTTGCTTCCAGGTGAAAGCACCGTTTTCAAAAATTTCTTTGCCAAAAATCGGCACATCTGTTTTTATCCAGTTTACGATCGCTTCTGTAGCTTCATAAACCTGTTTGCGCCTTGTAGCCGAAACGAATACAAACAAACAGATTTCGCCCGCTTTTACCACTCCCAAACTGTGATAAATGTGCATACAGGTGAGATCAAATTTGGCGAAAGCTTTTTCACGGATGGCGTGCAAAGCTTCGTTTGCCATATCGGTATACGCTGAATAATCGATTGCTGCAACGGTATTTTCGTGTAAAACGTCTGCACGAACTTGTCCCAGAAAAATATTGTGTGCACCGATTGTATGTTTTGATTGGTGTTTGGCAATGGATTCTGCGATAAATTCGGGAGAGATTGGTCCTTCTATAAATACATTTTTACTCATTGTTTATTTTTTTTGCCACTAATTGCACGAATTGACACGAATTATTTCTAAAATGTCACTTCGTCTTTTAGTAACTGATTTAAAACCAAAGCTCCTCCTTTGATACTTTTTACTTTTTTGAATTTATTTTTCAGAAGGATTTCAACTGCTACCTTGCTTCTTATTCCGGATTGACAGAAAATATAAATGGTTTTATCCCGATCTAAATTTTCAATTTCTTTTTCTAATTGAATCAATGGAATCTGTATACTGTTTTTCAATATTATTTTTGGAAGTTCGTCATTGTTTCGAACATCTAAAAAAAGTACGTCTTCTGCGTCAATCTGGCTTAAAACCGTCTCGGCTTCAATCTCATGATGCTCTTTTTCAGATCCAATATATTTTTCTTCAAAGGTGATTCTGTCTATTTTGAAATCACTATTCTTTTCGAAGTCATATTTTTGCTGTTCATTATTCAAAATATTATACACCAGCAGTTTGCCACTTAACACCTCACCTATTTCTAAAATTATTTTAAGGACTTCATTGGCTTGTAACATACCAATGATTCCAACGCCAATTCCAAGTACTCCGGCGTCATTACAATTTGCCGTCAGGCTGTTTTCATCCGGAAACAGGCAGCTGTAAGTGGGTCCGTTTTGGTAATTGAAAACAGAAACCTGTCCTTCAAATCTAAAAACGGAGCCGTAGACCATTGGTTTATTTGTAAGGGAACATGCATCATTTATCAGGTATTTTACTGCCAGATTATCTGTGGCATCGACGATAATATCATAATTTTCAAACAACGGAATGGCATTGTTTCCGGATAATTTTTCTGCAATTGAATTGACTTTTATTAACGGATTTAATTCTGTCAGCCTTACTTTAGCTTCATCGGCTTTATATTTTCCGACGGCAGTTGTTTTATAAATGACCTGTCTTTGCAGGTTTGAAATTTCGATAACATCATGATCTGCAATTCCAATTTCGCCCACTCCGGCTGCAGCGAGATACGGAAGAACAGCAGCTCCCAGACCGCCGGCACCAATCACTAAAACTTTCGCTTTGGCTAGTTTCTCCTGTCCGTTTTCTCCAATTTCCGGGAGAATAACTTGTCTGTTATACCGCATTGATGCATTCATATTCTTACTTTTAACCTCCGGCAAACGGCGGCAATAAAGCCACAATATCGCTTGCCTGCAATTTGTAATCAGTTTCTTTTGGAATTATTTTCTGGTTGACCGCAACGCTGAAAACCATGGAATCCAATTGATATTTCTCCTGTAAATCCTGCAATAAATCCTGCAGTGAAATATCCGAAGAAGCTACGTTTTCGAAAGTGCATTGGGTTTTTTCAGCAACAGCTCCAAAATATTTAATCTCGATCATTCTTCTAAATTTAAATTCTGAAAAATAAATTCATCCTCAAAATGTTCCTGAAAATAGGAAGTCAGTTTTGAGTTATTCTTTACCACTTCCCCGATCACAATAATGGCCGGAGATGAAAGATTATTTTCGGATACCAATTTAGCAATTGAACTCATGGTTCCTACTACTTTTTGCTCGGAATTTTTTGTTCCGTTTTGAATAATTGCAATTGGGAGATCATCTGTCCGGTTTTCTTTATAAATCGAAATGATCTGATCTAATTTGTGCATGCCCATCAAAATAACCACCGTAGCGGCTGATTTTGAAGCTAAATGAATATCTTTAGACAATTCATGATTGGAAGTAGTACCTGTAATGACCCAAAAACTTTCGGCTATTTGACGTTGTGTCAGACTAATTCCAACCGAAGCCGGAACACCCAGAGCAGATGAAATTCCGGGAACAACAGCTGTTTCCAGTCCAAATTTTTCTCCATATTCAATTTCTTCACTTCCTCTTCCGAAAATAAACGGATCCCCTCCTTTTAAACGTACTACATGGCCGTGACGATTCGCCATTGAAACAATCAAATCATTAATCTGATCCTGCGTATAGGCGTGACAGCCCAAACGTTTTCCAACAAAAATAATCTCTGCGTGTTCTGCATATTGCAATAATTCTTCGTTAACCAGAGCATCATATAACACCACGTCGGCATTTTTCAAAGCTTTTATTGCTTTAAGCGTAATCAGTTCAACATCTCCGGGACCTGCGCCTACGACTGTTAATTTTGGTGTTTTCAGGTCTTTCATAGTACTTAACTTAAATTGGTATTCAGGTCGTTTAATTCATCAATCGAATTAATATTGCTCAAATGAAAATTTTCACTTTCGTCTATATTGATAATCTGATGGGGAATTTTAGCAATCAGATCCATCATTTTTAGTTCATTTGCCTCAATGGCTTCTTTTATAACGGCAAGCATCTTTTTAGAATAAATCCCGATTAAAGGATGCACTTTACTTTCTGAAGCAAAAACAGTAACGCCCGCTTCATTGGTATGTTTTGAAATTAGCTCGGATAGTAAATCGGTTGAAATTAACGGAATATCACAACTCAAAATCAAATTAAATTCGGTTTCCGAAGCTGTCAGTGCGGTATAAATTCCACCCAAAGGCCCTTTATCTGTTATAATATCCGGTATCTTTTGGTACGGCAGATAATCGTATTCTCTGGTCGCCGTGATCAGTTTTATTTTTTCTGTAATGGGTAAAATCGCGTGAATGATATGTTCAATGAAAGGTTTTTTCTGAAACAAAACCAAGCCTTTCTCTGACTGCATTCTGGTGCTTTTGCCTCCACAAAGAATAAATACTGTTAGCGTTTCCATGATTTTTTTGTTTCAGGGTTTTACCAATATTGCTTGTTTTTCTAAATTCCATTTATATTTTTTTCACGCAGATTTTGCAGATTTTTTTATCCCTTTAATCTTTTTATCTGTGGCTTTTATTTTTAAACATTAAGGAAAAATCAACTTAATACTTGCCATAATAATGACGGTTCCCAAAACAAATTTTAATGTTTTATTAGAGAAATAGCCGCTTCCGTAAAATCCGCCTAAAACTCCACCGATAACCGCAATTGGAACCAGGTAAAAACTTTCTGTCGGAATTGTTTTTCCTCCCAGAAAAAATCCCATTAATCCGGCAAATGAGTTTACAAATATGAATAAACTCGAAATTGCTGCCGATTCTTTAATGTTTGCCCATCCCAAAAACAATAAAATCGGACTCAGGATAATTCCGCCGCCAATCCCCAACATCCCGGATAATAATCCGATCGCAAATCCGATCATCAGGGCAAAAGGAATATGTATCGTAACCGCTTCTTTTTCTTTAAAATTAAATATGCCAAACAACCTCAGTGCTGCAAAAACCAATACAATTCCGAGGATGATTTTATAAACCGCATTATCCAGCGTCACAAAACCACCAATAAATGCAGCGGGTATCGAAGCAATTGCAAAAGGGTAAAAAAGCTTTGGCCTGAAATAATTCATACGATAATAAAAGAAAAATGAAATACTCGAAACAAACAAATTCAACAGCAAAGCCGATGGTTTCATAATCGCAACCGGAAACGCAAAAATCGTCATTAGAGCCAAATAACCCGACGCTCCCCCATGCCCAACACTGGAATACAAAAAAGCAATCACAATTAAAGCGAAGCTGAACAGTACAATGTTTTCGGTACTAAGGAGATTCATTGGTTTTGTTTCAGGTTTTTGTTGTTTCAAGTTTAAAGTTTGAGGTTTCAGGTTATGTCCCTAATTTACACACCACAATCTGCAATCTATTCTCTTTCTTCTATTCTCTATTCTCTTTACTCTCTTTTCCACATTCCACTAACCAATCGGCAATAACGTCACCAATTCCTCTTTTTTAAGCATTTCTGCATCATTCGGAACAATCAGTAAACTATTGGCAATTGCAAACGAATTGAGCATTGCAGAACTCTGACCACCCAAAACCTCAACATGGGTTTCGTCATATAAGGCTTTCAGGAACAAGGTTTTTCCGGTTGTATTGGGAATATCTGCATTTAATTTCCGGATTAATTTTGGCAGGTGAATTTCTGAGAAACCCATTTTATTCCGGATGGCCGGATACACATATACGTAAAAATTAGTGAGTGAAGAAGCCGGATTTCCGGGCAGGGCAAACACTAAAGTCTCCTTTCGCTTTCCAAAAAACATTGGTTTTCCGGGCTTCTGATTGATTTTATAAAACAGTTCTTCTACTTCATTGGCCAGTAAGGCCTCTTTCACAAAATCATAATCTCCGACTGATATGCCACCGGAAATTAAAACAATGTCATATTGGGGCAAAATCTCTTTTAGTACTTTTTTAGTTGCTTTCAGCTTATCTTTTACGGTATAAACTGTCGTTTTTTTAATTCCGATGGTTTGAAGCGCAGCCTGCAGCATGATCGAATTACTTTCGAATATTTTTCCCTTTGGCAATTTATTTCCGGATTCTACCAGTTCGTTTCCGGTTACTAAGAGGGCAACTTTCGGTTTTTTATAAACGGTTATTGCTGTAATTCCCAGGCAAGCCAAAAATCCTATTGCAGCAGGCGTAATCAATGTATTCGCTTCAAAAACAACATCTCCCTTCTGAATCTGCTCACCTTTACCACGCAAATTTGCAAATTGTTCCGGCATATTAGTAATCAGAATCGATTTCTCGTTAGCCATTACATGTTCCTGCATGACAACAGTATCTGCATCGTCGGGTACAAAAGCACCTGTAAAAATACGTACTGCCTCGTTGAATTCAAGTTTTCTATTCGAATGATCTCCAGCCTTTGAAATACTTACAACATCGTACTGATGTCTTCTACTGTGCGTAAAAGCATAACCGTCCATAGCAGACTGGCGAAAAGGCGGCATTGCGATTGGCGCGTGTACCGTTTTAGCCAAAACGTATCCTAACGCTTTATTCACGGGGATTTTCTGCGTTGGCATTTTTGAACTGTTTTCAGCTACGATCGTTAAAGCCTCACTAACTTGTATCATGATTCAGAATATAAAACTAAGTATAAATACTTATCACAAATATAAGTATTTAATAATAGGATGAATAAAAAATTTAAATTTATTTTAATGTCTATAAAATTAGTCTAATTTCTTCAAAATCAACTTTAAAAACCGACCTGTTTTGAGTATAAAATCATAAAGTGAACTCAGAAATGATCTTTTCCTGACGTTTTTTGTGTTTTATTATACTTTGTCCAGCAATTAAAAACAGGCAACGAAACTAGTATCAGCAGAATTCTAAATAAATACCAGAAATAATTGTTTTTTTTGGTATTTCAGCCAATAAACAAAAAAGCGATTGCTAAAATGCAATCGCCTTATATAAAGTAAAGTAAGTAAACTGAATTAATTAATTTATATAAAATCATTTAATGACTTTTCAATAATCTCCAGGCATTCCTGAATTTGAGATTCTGTCATCACCAACGGCGGCGCCAGTCTGATTTTATTACCATGAGTTGGTTTTGCCAATAATCCGTTATCCCTGAATTTCAGGCAGATTTCCCAGGCCAGATCAGAATCTTCACCGCAATTAATGACAATGGCATTTAGTAATCCTTTACCGCGCACTAACGTAATCAGGTCATTTCTTTCTGCAATTTCGTTTAATCCTTTTCGCAAAATAATCCCTAAACGCTCTGCATTTTCAGCTAATTTTTCGTCTCTTACCACTTCAAGTGCCGCGATTGCAACTGCAGCTGCCACAGGATTTCCACCAAAAGTAGAACCGTGTTGTCCGGGTCTGATTACATTCATGATTTCATTATTGGCCAAAACCGCAGAAACCGGATAAACTCCGCCTGAAATGGCTTTTCCTAAAATTAAAATATCAGGCTGTACATTTTCGTGATGAACGGCCAATAATTTTCCTGTACGGGCAATTCCGGTCTGAACTTCGTCTGCAATAAACAATACATTATGTTTCTCACAAAGTGCTTTTGCTTTTGCCAAATATCCTTCGGAAGGAACATAAACTCCGGCTTCACCCTGAATTGGTTCTACCAGAAAACCGGCAATATTTTTGGAAGATTCCAAAGCTTTTTCTAAAGCTTCCAAATTATCATATTCAATTTTTAGAAATCCGTCTGTAAAAGGACCGAAGTTTTTACGGGCACTTTCATCATTCGAAAATGAAATAATAGTGGTCGTTCTTCCATGAAAATTATTTTCGCAAACAATAATCTGAGCCAGGTTTTCGTGAATACCTTTTACTTCGTACGCCCATTTTCTACACAGTTTAAGAGCAGTCTCAACCGCTTCGGCACCTGTATTCATCGGCAATACTTTATCAAAACCAAAATAATTGGTAATAAACTCTTCGTAATTTCCTAATTTATCGTTGTAAAAGGCTCTTGAAGTTAAAGTCAGTTTTTGAGCCTGATCCGTCATTGCTTTTACAATCACCGGATGACAATGTCCCTGATTTACGGCAGAGTAAGCAGATAAAAAGTCATAATATTTTTTTCCATCAACATCCCACACATAAACGCCTTCTCCTCTTTCTAAAACAACCGGAAGCGGATGGTAATTGTGAGCTCCGTATTTATTCTCTTTTTCTATCAAAACTTCTGATTTCGACGAAAGTACTTCTTGCTGATGTCCCATTATATTTTATTTTTATTGGAACAAAAATATAAAAATTATTTATTTACAAGCATTATAAGACTGCTTTTAACTAAATTATACTCCTTAAAAATCAAATTAATTATTTTAACACAAATAAAAGTCAATTTTACATTTGATTATAAACTTCAAATCAGACTTATTTCTATCTTTACAGCGATTAAACCCGTAAAAAATAGTGGTATGGACATTTTAGATGAATTTGACGTAAACATTATAAAAGAATTGGAAAAAGACGGAAGAATCGCTTTTTCGACGATTGCTACTAATTTAAAAATTTCAAATACGATGGTGCACCAACGCATTAACCGTTTGTTTGAACAAGGTATCATTACCGGTATCAAACCGATTCTGAATGAAAAGCAGGTTGGCTACGACTGGGCTTCTTTTACCGGAATTACACTCAATAAAGATTCTGATTCTGAAAGGATTATTGCCGCTTTAAAAGAAATTCCGGAGATTACAGAGTGTTATTTCGTAACCGGATCGTTTACGCTGTACCTGAAAATTACGGCAAAAAATCACGAACACATGCGTAAAATATTATATGAAAAAATCGACAATATTCCCGGAATCGCCAAAACAGACTCGATGGTAGAACTCGGTTGTGCTTTTAAAAGAAATATAAGCTTATAAAGGACTAATTACTAAATAATTAATCGAACAATCATAGATTGGAAAACCTCGGAAGAAATATCTTTTGAGGTTTTTTTGTAACATAATATTTCTGATATTTGTTAAAAATTGTAAAACTATGAAAAATTCAGCCCTACTCCTCTTTGCTGCCATACTATTTTCTAACACTATAAACGCGCAATTGAAAACAGTTAAATATACCGACGGAGATCAGGCTTTAAATGGTCTGTTTATAAAAGCCGCCAAGAAAAGCACGAACAATCCCGGTATCCTTCTTTTACCGGCATGGCTCGGAATTGATAATGCCTCAAAAGGAATTGCAGAAAATTTATCAAAATTAGGTTATCATGTTTTTATCGCTGATATCTATGGCGAAGGAAACTATCCCAAAAATACTGCTGAAGCGGGAAAACAAGCAGGTTACTTTAAAACTAACTTTACCGAATATCAAAAAAGGATCAATGTAGCGTTACAGGAATTAATCAAATCCGGTGCAAATCCTGATAATATTGTGGCGATCGGATATTGTTTTGGAGGAACAGGCGTTCTTGAAGCCGCACGTGGTCATCTGAACCTAAAAGGAGTGGCTTCTTTTCACGGAGGATTGGGCAGAGATGCTGCAAGAACAGTGGAACCTATTACAACCAAAGTTTTGGTTTGCCACGGTGCCGATGATCCATTCGTTTCAAAAGAAGAAATCACGGCTTTTCAACAGGAAATGCGCGATTCAAAAGCAGACTGGCAAATGATTTACTACGCTAATTCTGTTCATTCTTTTACCAATCCGGAAGCCGGAAACGATAATTCAAAAGGTGCGGCTTACAATGAAGTGGCTGCCAAAAGAGCATTTGAACATTTACAGCTTTTCCTGAAGGAAGTCTTAAAAAAATAAAACCAACCAACCAAAACCAAATTAACCAAAATTACCAATGTCACACAGTCCGATTAGAAAAGACAAAACCTGTTTAAATTGCAGGCACGTTGTAGAGCAGAAATTTTGTCCGAATTGCGGACAGGAAAATACAGATAGCAGAAAAACATTTCATCATTTGTTTATTCATTTTTTTGAAGACTTAACGCACTATGAAAATGCTTTCTGGAAAACGATTAAAAATCTGCTCTTTAAACCTTCAACCCTGACCAAAGAATATCTTTCGGGAAAAAGACTGTCCTATCTGGCACCGGTTCGTTTGTATATTTTCATCAGTTTTATTACTTTTCTTTTAATTGCTCTTTTTCCGAGTAAAGTGAGCGAAGGCATTAATAAAAGCGAGAAAGAACTGAATACCGCCGAAATAATCAGTCAGGCGAATAAGGAAGGTGAAATGAAAATTTCCAGTAAATTTTTCGATTTCAAATCGATGAAAGAAATAGATTCGATTCAGAAATATGGAAAACAAGAAGATAAGCTTTCCGATTTTCAATACTGGGCTTATGAAAAAGTAACGAATGTCACCGAACACAATACTAAAAAGGAAATCATTGAAAAATTTATTGAGTCCTTTTTTCATAATATTCCCAAAATATTGTTTGTCATAATGCCGTTTTTCGCTTTCTTTTTATGGATTTTTCACAACAAAAAGAAATGGTATTACTTTGACCACGGGATATTTACACTGCATTATTTTTCGTTCCTGCTTTTAATCTTCCTTATTTTGTTTATTGTAAACAGGGTATTCGGTTTATTTGGAGAAAATAGTCCCCTGGCCGTTATATCTGATATCATAACATTTGTCGGAACGATATGGATGTGTTATTATTTTTATCCGGCACATCATCGTTTTTATGGGGAAACGAGAATAGTTTCTTTTATAAAAAGCGTGTTTTTATTCTTTATAAACTCCCTTTTTATTTTATTTTTACTCCTATTTTATATTTTTTACACATTCATCAATTTACACTAAACCAAAAATGAAAAAACTTGTAATTTTATTATTAATTACTTCTGCATTTTCATGTAAAAATGCGCAACTGGCTGCCTCTAAGGACAATTCAGATCCAACGAAATACATGAAAGTCATCACTGAAAAGGATCTGAAAACAATGCTGTACGTTGTGGCTTCAGATGAAATGGAAGGCCGTGAAACAGGTTCAAAAGGACAAAAAAAAGCCGGTCTTTATATGATTGACCAATACAAAAAGAATGGGATTTCGTTTCCTAAAGGAGCAAAAGATTACTATCAGCCTATTCCGGCAGCATTCCTGAATGCAAGACGCAACGAAAATTTACCTGATTCCGAAAATATCTGGGCGTATATTGAAGGTTCTGAAAAACCGGATGAAGTACTGGTAATTTCAGCGCATTATGACCACGTTGGAATCAAAAATGGTGATGTATACAACGGTGCTGATGATGATGGTTCCGGAACTGTAGCGGTTATGGAAATAGCAAAAGCATTCGCAAAAGCCAAAAAAGACGGACACGGACCAAAACGTTCTATCTTATTCCTTCACGTTACCGGAGAAGAGCACGGATTACACGGTTCCCGTTATTATTCTGAAAACCCGTTGTTCCCCATTGCAAACACGATCACTGATATCAATATTGATATGATCGGACGCCGTGATGTCGAACATGCTAAATCTAACAATTATGTATATGTCATCGGAGCTGACCGTTTATCAACAGATTTACATAATGCGGTGGTAAGCCAAAACGAAAAATACACCAAAGTAGACCTGGATTTTAAGTTTAATGACCCAAAAGATCCAAACCATTTTTATGAGCGTTCTGACCACTATAACTTTGCAAAATATGGTATTCCGGCTGTTTTCTTCTTCAACGGAGTTCACGAAGATTACCACGGAAAAGGGGATGAACCTCAAAAAATCGAATACGATGCTTTAACCAAAAGAGCGCAACTGGCATTTGTTGTAGCCTGGGATTTAGCGAACAGAGAGAACAGACCGGTAGTTGATAAGCCTGTTAAATAGAGGTTCTGAGGTACTAAGTTGCTAAGGCACTAAGGTTTCCTTTTAGAATCTATACTATAAAAAAAGGGATGAGTTTTTAAAACTTCATCCCTTTTTGTTTTATTTTACTTAGAACCTTAGCAACTCAGTACATCAGTAACTTAAAAAAAACCTTTGAACCTTTGCATCTTAGTACCTCAGCACCTCTTCTTAGTCATTCATAGAAATCAAAAACTCTTCGTTATTTCTGGTTTTCTTGAAACGTTCGTTTACAAAATCCATCGATTCTACCGGGTTCATATCAGACAGGTATTTACGCATAATCCACATTCTCTGCAGTGTTTTTTCGTCTAATAATAAATCATCGCGACGTGTACTTGAAGACGTTAAATCGATAGCCGGGAAGATACGTTTGTTGGCAATCTTACGATCCAATTGTAGCTCCATGTTACCGGTTCCCTTAAATTCTTCAAAAATCACTTCATCCATTTTAGAACCTGTTTCGGTCAATGCAGTTGCGATGATACTTAATGAACCTCCGTTTTCTACATTTCTTGCCGCTCCGAAGAAACGTTTTGGTTTTTGTAATGCATTGGCATCAACACCACCACTTAACACTTTTCCTGATGCCGGCTGAACCGTATTGTAAGCTCTTGCCAAACGTGTTATCGAGTCTAATAAAATAACGACATCATGTCCGCATTCTACTAAACGTTTTGCTTTTTCAAGAACGATATTGGCAATTTTAACGTGTTCCTGCGGCTCTCTGTCGAAAGTTGAAGCGATCACTTCTCCACGAACACTTCGCTGCATATCGGTAACCTCCTCAGGACGCTCATCAATAAGAAGAACGATAAGATAAACTTCAGGATGATTGGCTGCAATTGCGTTGGCAATGTCTTTTAATAACATTGTTTTACCGGTTTTCGGTTGCGCAACTATCATACCACGCTGTCCTTTTCCTATTGGGGAAAATAAATCGATAATACGGGTTGAAACGGAACTGCCTTTTTCGGCCAGTTTGAATTTTTCTGAAGGAAAAACCGGGGTTAAGTGTTCGAAAGAAACTCTGTCGCGAACTACTTGCGGATCGTGACCGTTAATTTTAAGTACACGAACTAAAGGGAAAAATTTCTCGCCTTCTTTAGGAGGACGTACCACTCCTTTTACAGTGTCTCCGGTTTTTAAACCAAATAATCTGATTTGTGAAGTGGATAAATAAATATCATCCGGTGAAGCTAAATAATTATAATCTGATGAACGTAAGAATCCGTATCCGTCAGGCATCATTTCAAGCACACCTTCACTTTCTATAATTCCGTCAAATTCAAAATCTGAATCCCTGAAATTATTCTTTTTATTTTTATGATTTGGATTCTGATTACCGTTATTACCATTAACATTTCCATTCCCGTTTTGATTTGGATTCTGATTCGGGTTTTGAGCTGCAGGAGCCTGATTTGGATTTTGATTCTGGTTTTTATTCTGATTCGGGTTTATCTTTTTTACCGGAGCAGGAGTTTCTGTTTTTTCAATCGTTGCTTCCGGGGTCTCAACAGTTTCCTGTGTTTCTTCGGCAACAACTTCTTTCACTGCTTCTTTTTCTTTTTGCTGAGCGACCTTTTTCTCGTAAGCTGATTTATTAAATTTTACGATTTTTGGTCCTTTTTTCTCCGCTACCTTTTTCGCGGGAACCTCTTCTGCTTTTGGAGCTTCCTCCGGAACTTCCGAAGTTTCAGGTTTCACAGGGATTTCTTCTGCTTTATCAAATTCCAGAACCGGAGTATTTTTGCTAATCGCGGCTTTTTTTACAGGAACAATCCTTGTTCTTTTTGGCTTGTCATCAGCTATTTCCGCATCGGCAACAGCACTAACAGGTGGCGCCACAGTCGATTCTTGGTGTGTTAAAATCTGACTGATTAAAGTCTCTTTTTTAACCCCATTAAACTTTATAGTTTTAGCTAACTTAGCTATTTCTTGAAGCTCAGAAAGCTTCATTTCTTTTAATGCAGAAATATCAAACATGAATGTTCTATGAATTTAATTATTTTAACAGAAATACTGTAAAAGAATAGGTAGATAATTGTTTTGAATTGACCGCAGTATGAAGTGCTTACGGTATTATGATGCAATAATACGAATAAAATTTTATCATACAATAGTATTTATAAAAAAGAAAATATATTTTTGTAAAACAATTTTAGACCATGATACAACGAATTCAGACCGTATATTTAATTCTTACCTTCATCGTAACGGGGGTATTGGTGTTTTTCATCCCGCTTTGGACATTAAGCAACGGAAAAGCATTTTATTTTATGCAGGATCAGGTGTACACCATTTTACTGGGTCTAAGTACAATGCTTACGATTATCAGTATTATTTCATATAAGAAAAGACAAAATCAGTTTGTGATGGGCAGGCTGAATATAATATTAAACTTAATTTTATTAGGATTATTTGTATATCGATCACTAAATCTATCTGGAGAGACAGTTACTGTTTCAGAGAAAGGTATTGGGATGTTTCTTCCGATTGTTGCTATCGTGTTATTAGTTTTAGCTAATAAGGCCATCAAAAAGGACGAAGATCTTGTAAAATCTGTAGATCGTTTGAGGTAAACCTATAAACTTAATTTATTTGTGTGAAAAAACCCGGATTTTATAATTCGGGTTTTTTTGTGCTAAAAAATCAAACCGGTCTAATAGATTAACTAAAAGTGTTTTTATTTGTAAGTTATTATTTATAAATTTGGCTCCGATATCAAAAAAAGATAATGAAGGAGAAAATTAGAATACATTTAGCTGACGATCATCAGGTGCTTATTGACGGTCTTGCTAATTTATTGTGCACTGTTACGGACTTTGAAGTTGTGGGTCATTCCCTGGACGGAACTACTATTTACGAAGATGTCCTAAAAACCAAAGCTGATATTCTATTACTTGACATCAGCATGCCTGATAAGGATGGAATTAAAGTACTGAAAGAATTCGGTCAAAAAAAATTTCCCTGCAAGGTCATTATCCTTTCGAGTTATGATGATTTAAAAATAATAAAGCTGGTAATGAAACTGGGCGCAAAAGGCTATCTTACCAAAAAATGTGCCGGTGAAAATATTATTGAAGCCATTAATGCGGTACACCTTGATGAGGAATATTTTGACAATTATATAAGAGAAAAAATCTTTGCCAGCTTCACTAAGAACAATCCGAAATTCAATAAAAAATCTTTTACCGAAAACCAGCTGCTAACTTCAAGAGAACTGGAAGTCATCACTTTAATATCGCTGGAATACAGTGGAAAAGAAATAAGCGAACAACTTTTTATTACCCTGAATACCGTAGAAACACATCGAAAAAATATAATGAAAAAGTTAAAAATCAAAAACGTGATTGGTCTTGTAAAATATGCTTTAAAGAACAATTTGATAAACCCGTAATTACACTCTTTTCCATGTCAATTTCAAAAAAAATACTGATCCTTATCCTTTTAGTCACCACTGCAGGTTTTGCCTACAGTCCCCACAGCGTACTTTTAGAAAAATCTGGAATAAATCAAGATTCCCTAAAAAAAGAACAGCTTCAGCTTATTAAAACCGACAATAAAAAGATCGTAAGCCTGGTTATTATTCTTGTGATAATGCTCCTGATGTTATCGTATTTCTATTACCGCAATGGCGAACTAAAACGAAAAAACAAGCAAAAAGACATCAAACAAAAAATACAGCTCAACATCATTAATTCCGGGATTGACGGTCAGGAAAACGAAAGAAAAAAAATTGCCGCTTTTTTGCATGATAACATCAATTCTTTGCTTTCTTCGGTTGGTTTGCATCTCAATGCCTTTTCAACCCAGAACAACATTCACTCTGATGAAATCGCTAAAGCAAAAGCTATTTTAGAAGAAGCCCACGATCGGTTACGCGACATGTCGCATGAACTGATACCTGCTCTTTTAGTTCGTTTTGGACTCTTACACGCTCTGGAAGATTTATGTGAGAGAAATACAACCCACCATATTCATTTTCAGTTTTTAAGTTCAATTGCAAGCGAAAAAAGATACCCGGAAAAATTCGAAATGAAAATTTACTTTATTGTATCCGAACTACTAAATAACATCATAAAACATAGCGGAGCATCAAAAGCTCAGATTTCGTTACGTGAAAAAGAAAACTGGTTCATCCTTATTATTCAGGATAACGGAAAAGGATTTAACGCCGAAAAACAAAATGAAACCGAAGGTTTTGGCCTCAATCGAATAAGAGCCCGAATTAAAAAATTAAAAGGAAGTATCAGTATTATTTCCAAACCCAATACCAATTCGGGGACCTCTGTAAAAATAAAAATTCCGATTTCGTAAAAGATTATTTTTTACCAATTTCTATAATTTCCAGATCTTTGATTTTATCGTCATCAATTACAAATCGCAACATGGTTCTCATTTGATGGAATCCACTTTTACCGGCTGCTCCGGGATTCATGTGCAACAAATTGTTCTTTTTATCAAACATGACTTTCAGGATATGAGAGTGTCCGCAAATGAATAATTTAGGTGGATTTACTGCCATTTCTTCCCTGATGTTTGGATTGTATTTTCCCGGATAACCTCCAATATGGGTAATCCAAACCAAAACATTTTCGCATAAAAAACGGTTGTGTAACGGAAATTCCAATCTGGCTTGTGCATCATCGATATTACCGTAAACACAACGCAACGGTTTCAGCTTTTTTATGGTATCGGTTACATTCAAATTACCAATATCCCCCGCATGCCAGACTTCATCAGCCTGTGCCACGTATTTTAAAATTACATCATCTATATGGCTGTGCGTATCGGAAAGAAGGAGGATTTTTTTCAATTTTTTTTTAAGGTGTAAAGGTTCAGAGGTACAAAGGTACAAAGATTCAGAAGATGCAAAGGTTTTTTTCTTTGAAGGTACTGAGTCGATAAGGGGCTAAGACCCTAAGAATCTTTGTACTAATGTGATACGTTTTTTAAGGTTTTTACAATTAGGCATGGCAACAATAAAATTTAAAACTAATCAAAAAAACCTTTGAACCTTGTAACTCTGAACCATTGTAACTCCAAAAAAACCTTTGAACCTTTGCTCCTCAGAACCTTTGTAACTCCAAAAAAACCTTTGTACCTTTGCACCTCAAAACCTATGAACCTTTACTTTGAGATATTTTATTCAATTCGCATACAACGGAACACATTATCACGGCTGGCAAATTCAGCCTAACGCCTCTTCTGTTCAGGAGACTTTAAACAAGGCGCTTTCGGTTTTGTTAAATACCCCCATAAATGTGATGGGTGCCGGGCGAACCGATACGGGTGTTCATGCACATCAAATGTATGCTCATTTTGATTTTGAAAATCAGATTGATGTTCCGGTTTTAGTACACAAACTCAACTCCTATTTACCAAAAGACATTGCCATTTTTAATCTTATTGAGGTTCATGATGACGCGCATTGTCGGTTTGATGCGACGAAGAGAACGTACGAATATCACATCAACACTGTTAAAAATCCATTTCTGGAAGAATTGAGTTGGTATTTTAATCAAAAATTAGACGTAGTTTTGATGAATGAAGCCGCGAAAATCCTACTGAATCATACCGATTTTCAATGTTTTTCGAAAGTAAATACAGATGTCAATACATTCGACTGCATGGTTTTTGAGGCGTATTGGACTACTGAAAATAACAAGCTTGTTTTTACGATTTCGGCGAATCGTTTTCTAAGAAATATGGTGCGCTCAATTGTCGGTACTTTGATCAGTATTGGTTTACACAAAATTTCACTGGCCGATTTTGAGACGATTATTGCGAGTAAAAGCAGAGAAAAAGCCGGATTTTCAGTTCCGGCACACGGATTATATTTAACTGAAATTGATTACGAATATATTTAGCTTTAGGCTATACGCTTTAAGCAATAAGCCTAACCGTACGGCGCACTATAGCAAAAAAAAATCATTAAGCCTAAGCTTACAGCTTATAGCTTATAGCTAAAAAAAAAGCAAGCATTAAGCCTGAAGCGTATAGCCTAAAGCCTAAAGCTTAAAGCAAGAAAAAATGAAAGCAAAAGCATTTGATACCGGTTTATTTAAACGAATTCTAAAATACACCAAACCTTATAAATTTCGCTATTACAGCGTTATTATCTTTGCCGTTTCACTGTCTGTTTTTGCAGCACTCCGCCCCTACTTATTAAAAGAAACGGTCGACGGCTATATCAAAACGCATGATAAGCATGGTTTACTGATGTACATTATATTGATGGGAGTCGTTCTTCTCATGGAAGTTTTCTCTCAGTTTTATTTTGTCTACTGGGCGAACTGGCTCGGACAGGATATTGTAAAAGACATTCGTACCAAACTTTTCAAACATATCTTAAGCTTCAGGATGAAATATTTTGATTTGGTTCCGGTTGGACAACTGGTCACCAGATCGGTTTCTGATATTGAATCGATTGCCCGTATTTTCAGCCAGGGATTATTTATGATTATCAGTGATCTGATGAAGATGCTGGTTGTGCTGATTTTTATGTTTTACATGAACTGGAAACTAACCTGGATCGTAGTCGTTGCGATGCCAATTCTGGTCTTTATAACCAGAATTTTCCAGCGCAAAATGCAGGTTGCTTTTGAGGAAGTCCGTACGCAGATTGCCAACATGAATTCGTTTGTTCAGGAACGTGTCACCGGAATGAAGATTGTACAGCTTTTTAACCGTGAGGCAATTGAAGCCGAAAATTTCAAAGAAATAAACAACAAACACAAAGTGGCCTGGATAAAAACGATCCTGTACAACTCGATATTTTTTCCGATTGCCGATATTATTTCGTCCATTACCCTTGGACTTGTAGTGGTTTATGGCGGGTTCCGAATTCTGAACGGAGATCATTTTACCACTTTCGGAGATTTGTTTTCGTATACGATGTTTATCGGAATGCTGTTTAATCCTTTGCGTCAGATTGCGGATAAATTTAATGAGATGCAGTTGGGAATGATCGCTGCCAATCGTGTCTTTGATATTATTGACACACAGGATCACATTCAGGACACCGGAACGCTCGAAGCACCTGTTTTTGACGGAAGTATCGAATTTAAAGATGTCCGTTTTAGTTATATCCCGGAAGAAGAAGTGATAAAAGGAATTGATTTATCTGTTGCTTCAGGTCAGACCATAGCCATTGTCGGATCTACAGGTGCAGGAAAATCGACTATTATTAATTTACTGAATCGCTTTTACGAAATCAACAGCGGAACTATTTATATTGACGGTCACAATATTGAGGACTATACGCTGGCATCTTTACGAAAACAAATTGCTGTGGTTTTACAGGATGTGTTTCTGTTTGCCGATACGATTTACAATAACATTACCTTACACAATCCGGAGATTACAAGGGAACAGGTTTTGAATGCCGCCAAAAAAATCGGAGTTCATGATTTTATTATGAGTTTGCCGGATAATTATGATTTTGATGTTAAAGAACGTGGTGTTATGCTTTCTTCGGGTCAGCGTCAGTTGATTGCTTTTTTACGTTCGTATGTGAGTAATCCGAGTATTTTGATTTTAGACGAAGCTACTTCGTCTATTGATACGTATTCAGAGGAACTGATTCAGCGTGCGACTGAAACCATTACAAAAGGAAGGACTTCAATTATCATTGCGCACCGACTGGCAACAATTGTAAACGCAGACAAAATTGTAGTAATGGACAAAGGTTTAATTGTCGAGCAGGGAACCCATCAGGAATTGCTGAACAAAACAGACGGGTATTATAAGAACCTTTACGATTCACAATTTTCGGTGGCTAATTAATTTTTTATTCCTAAACAAATTATTTTTTTGAAATTAAGATTTAGCAATATCACCTCCAGAAGAGCGTTCCTGATTTATGGAACTATCTCTATTTTGCTTACCGTAATTTCGGTATATTTCCTGAGCACCTTAATTACGGATCTTACCCAGAAATCCAATGAAGAGGGTGCTGACCGAAATTTTATCAAAAAGCAGGAGTTTATGTCGCAGGAATTTTCAAAATTTCTGGAACAGGAAAATCAGATTAAGCATGTTTTAAAGATTAGCAATCCTAAAAACCTTTCTGCCAATCTGGAAGTTTTGAGTTCTATTCAAATGACAAACTCCTTACTGACTAATAATTGGTTTAAGATTAATAACAATGAAATTCATTTTGGGAACGATACTATTTCTACAGCGTTAAAAAAAAGCATTCGCGATTTTGCCCTTCAAAACACATCAATACAACACATAAGTACCGTTATTCCTCAGGGGAAAGAATGGATCTGGAGAATTTATTTCAAATTGGTTTCTCCAGATCATACTACTGTACGTTATGGGTATGATATCAATTTAAAATCATTACACGATTATTTTGCAACAATCGACGGAACTGCACCCAATTATGCTTTTGTCTTTGATCAGAAAGGAACCTGCATTTTTCATCCCGAATCGGACTTTATAGGGAAAAATGTTTACGATATTAGTTCTTTGCAGGCTTCAGATACTATTTTTACCAGGAACCATGATTATGTAAAAAAGGTCACTTTATCAGAATACCTTAAACTTGATGTGATCCGGTTTACCAAAAGAATGAATTTAAAAGGTTCACATTGGTTTATTTGTGTTAGTTTTCCGAAAGTCCTTGTTGTAGAAAATGTTACTTCTATAAAGAAATATACCACTTTAATCTATTCGATTACGACTGTAATGCTGCTTTTAATTTTCTATCTGTTCACCTATGCCAACAGAAGAGCTTATAAAGAAAAAGAAGTGGTCATTCAGGAAAAGAACACACTTCTGTTAGAAAACGAAAAAATTATCAAGGAAAAAGCGCTGATTCAATTACAACAATTAAAAGAGCAGATCAATCCGCATTTTTTATTTAATTCGCTGAACTCCCTTTATATGTTAATTGACAGCGATGTAAAAACAGCGCAGAAATTCACCCTGAACCTGTCCCGTATTTATCGCTATTTAATTGATCCGCCTGAAAACAAAATAGTTCCCCTTAAGAATGAATTGTTATTCATAGAGAAATATATTTTCCTGCAGCAAACCCGTTTCAGGGAAGAGCTGTTTTTTTCTATTGAAATTGAAGATGAGTCGGCTCTGACCAAAAACCTTCCCTACCTGGCCTTTCAGATTGTGGTTGAAAATGCCATCAAACACAACATGGCTACTGAGGAAACTCCGCTACACACCAGAATTGTTATTCAAACAGACAGGGTTATTATTTCCAACAATCTGCAACGCAAACAAAACTCAGAACCCAGTACTAAATTTGGGTTAAATTATCTTCAGAGCATTTACAGTTATTATTCTAAAACTGATTTTAAAGCATCAGAAAAAGAGGGGAATTTCGTATGTATTTTGCCTTTAATTGACATTCACTCCTAAAAAAAAGCCATTCACTCCTTTTTCTTTTTTTTTTGGCCGAATTACAAATATTTTCGATCAAAAATTAACCTAAAATTAACACCACAATGAGGAAAAAGGCAATCCTGTGTAACTTAAAAGTAATCGTTGCATTAGTTTTATTTTTAGTAGGCCCTATTTCTGTTTTTTCACAGAAGAATAAGAAAAAAGAAAATAATACCGAAATAGAAAAAGACAGCACATCTTCCAAAAAAGGAAAAAAATACGATGACCTTGTAAAAAAAGGAACCGTAAAAAAAGGTCTTTTCAATATTATACAGGTTAAAACAGATGTTTATTTTGAAATTCAGGATAGTTTATTCGAAAGAGAATTTCTGGTAGTAAACAAATTATCGCAGGTTCCTTTTCAGGTGAATGATTTCGGATTCAATAAAGGAATGAATTACGAAAACAAAGTAATCAGTTTCTATAAAGATACAGTGGCAAAGAAAGTTTGGGTGAAGTCTTACATTCCTAAAGTTTCTTCTCCTAAAGACGATGCGATAACCGCTTCGGTAAAAGATAATTTTTCAGAATCCATTATTGAAGTATTTGATATTGAAACCAAAAATAATGATTCGACTTCCGTTGTTATTAAGGTAAACAAAATTTTTGACGGAAAACAAAAAAGCTTTAACGATGTCCTGAGCAATATCGACTTTGGAGGTTCGGTACTTTCGAACTTATCGTATATAGAAAGCCTGAAAGCATTCCCGAAAAATGTAGTAGTAAAATCGCAGTTAACGACTTCCGTTAGTGAAGGCGGCCCTGCTTTATCTGTAACACTTGGCGTGACAAGCAATATTGTTCTGCTGGATAAAGTTCCGATGAAGCCCAGATTTTCCGATAACCGCATTGGGTATTTCACCGAAAAACACTGGTATTTTGCCGATGCCCAACAGGCAATGATTGAAAAAGAACTGATTACCCGCTGGAGATTAGAACCAAAAAAGGAAGATGAAGAAAAATATCTGAAAGGTGAATTGGTGGAACCTAAAAAACCTATCGTTTATTATATCGATCCTTCGACTCCAAAACAGTGGAGAAAATATATTATTGACGGTGTTCACGACTGGCAGGTTGCTTTCGAAAAAGCCGGTTTTAAAAATGCTATAATTGCCAAAGAGCCTACAGCAGCCGATTTGGATTTTGATATTGACGATGTACGTTATTCTGTTATTACTTATGCTGCTTCGCAAAAGTCAAATGCGATGGGACCATCGGTTGTTGACCCAAGAAGCGGTGAAATTATTGAAGCCGATATTATCTGGTGGCATAATGTAATGACGTCTTTACAGAGCTGGATGCGTATTCAGACCGGGCCGATTGATCCGAAATCAAGAGGAAATACCTTTAGCGATGAGCATATGGGAGAAGCGATCCGATTTGTATCGTCTCACGAAGTAGGTCACACTTTTGGTCTGAAACATAATATGGGGGCTTCTTTTGCTTACGATGTTGAATCGTTACGTTCTAAAGAATTCACGGCAAAAATGGGTGGAACGGCTCCTTCCATTATGGATTATGCCCGTTATAATTATGTAGCACAACCGGAAGATAACGTTACGGCTATCACTCCAAAAATTGGGGAATATGACAAATACGCTATCGAATGGGGATACAGATGGTATTCGAATAATGATAATCAGAGATTAAAACTGAATTCATTAATCACTTTACATCAGAATGATCCGATTTATTTTTATGGCGAACAGCAGGGAGAAGTAATTGATCCGCGTTCCCAATCGGAAGATTTAGGAAATGATGCTGTAAAAGCAAGTGAATACGGATTGAAAAACTTAAAACGTGTCGTAGATAATATTTTAGACTGGACGTACGATAAGGATCAGTCTTATTACGAAACGGCTAAATTATACATTGGAACCATTGGTCAGTGGCAATTGTACAATCGTCACGTACTAAACAATATTGGTGGAATCTATCTGAACGTAACCGTTCACGGAGATAACAAACAAAGCTACGTCCCGGTTCCTGCCGTAATGCAAAAAAGAGCGGCAGACTATTTAGTAAAGAATGTAATAACGATTCCGCAATGGTTGTTTTTCAATCCGATTCTGGACAAAACGAATCCGTTAAAAGATTCTCCACTGGGACCTTATGAATATACGCCTTACACTTTGGCAAGAGAATTACAATGCGGAATATTGTACGATTTATTGAGCGATGAACGTTTATTAAGAATGACCGAGAATGAGTTATACCAGCGAAACGAAACCAAAGAAAAGGTATTTACCGTAAATGAATTGTTCAAAAAATTACATCAGCAGATTTTTGCCCCGACGATCTTAAACAAATCACTAACGATTCTGGAGCGTATGACCCAAAAGAATTATGCAGATATTTTAATTGTGTCAACAAATAAAATATTTGAAAAAACAGAACCTAAGAAAACAGTTGATTTACATACCTTAAGCATGCCTCAGTTATGTACGTATATGCAGGACGGAGAAATGATAAGAAACATTAATCAGTACTCTTTAAAAAGAATTACAGAAGTCACTTCTGATAAAAAAGGAGAACTTGGAAAAGTGCTTCAGCTTTTAAAAAGCAAAAAGAATACCGGAGATCAGTCTACTCAAAACCATTATACAGATTTAATACAAAGAATAGAAAAAGCATTAAGTAACACAACCTTTTAATAAATAACCCCCAAAAACATGAGAAAAATTTTACATGCCCTACTGCTACTCCTGGCCATCGCAGGATACTCGCAGGAAACCCGAACTATTACGGGTATAATACTAGACGAAGCGGATCAGTCGCCAATACCCGGTGCATCGATTTTTGTTGAAAACAATTCGATTTCAAACAAAACATCTTATGCCGGAATTATTCAAAGTGAAGGAATCGGAACAACAACCGATTTTGATGGTAAGTTTACCTTGAAAATAGCAAAGAACATTACTTCTTTGAGAGTTACTTTTATGGGATATAAATCGTATACTCTTGAATTAGATGCTCAGAAAAATTATACGGTAAGCTTAAAATCTGAAACTGCAAAGCTTCAGGAAGTAGTGGTAACAGGATACCAGAAAATTGAGAAAAGAAAACTTACTGCTGCGGTTACCAAAATTGACATGTCTGCGATTCAGCAAACAGGGGTTTCCAGTATTGACCAGTTGTTAGTTGGACAAATTGCAGGGGTTGCTGTGAGTACTCCGTCAGGAGCACCCGGAGCACCGGCAAAAATCAGAATCAGGGGTACTGCTTCCTTAAATGGTACACAAGATCCGTTATGGGTATTGGATGGTTTACCATTAGAGAACAATGAAGTTCCAAAAAACTACGATAAAGACAATATTGATAATCTTACTAATTATTCTATCGCAGGTTTAAACCCTGATGACATTAAAGATATTACCATTCTAAAAGATGCCGCTGCAACAGCTATTTATGGTGCCCGTGCCGCAAATGGTGTAATCGTAGTAACTACTAAAAAAGGTAGAGCCGGTAAAATGGTAGTAAGTTTCAATACGAATACTTTTATTACGCAAAGACCTGAATTTTCTAAATTAAACTTAATGAACGCAAGTGAAAAAGTTGATTTGGAGCTTAACATGGCAGGACGTGAAGATTTAACTTATAGAGACACCGGTGGTGATATTGCTCGTATCCTTAACGGATCGAATGAATTAGCAGCTTTCAGAGCCGGTGGATTCTCTTCTTTGAGTCCGGCTACACAACAATCTATCAACAGCTTAAGAGGTAACAGCACAAACTGGGGTAACTTATTGTACCAAACTGCCATAAACACACAACACGGTTTAAGTTTATCCGGAGGTGGTGAAAAATCAGATTACTATTTCTCTTTAGGATACTATGACGAAAAAGGAACAACTATTGGTACCGGTTTCAAACGTTACAACTTAACGTTAAAAAACAACTATGAAATCACAGACAAATTTAAAGTTGGTGTTGGTATTTTTGGTGCAGAAAACAAAACTACATCTTACTTAACAGATTCGTATGCCTTTACAAATCCTTCTACTTACTCAAGAAACGTAAACCCATATTTAACTCCTTACAATGCTGACGGAAGTTATAAATATGATGAGGATATTGTTGGATATTCAGACCGTCACGTTCCTTTTAATTTCTTAGAGGAAAGAGCAAATACATCTTACGATTTAAAAACAAGATCTATAAAAGCATTATTAGATGCTGAATATAAACTTACCAAAGATATCAAAGTAACTAGTCAGTTAGGTTTGCAGTTAGATAATACAGCCAGTGAAAAATATGCTGGTAAAGATACCTACTACACAAGAAACCTAAGAGAAAAAACAAGTTACTTTAGTGGTGGAAATCAGGCTTATTTTCTTCCGGTTGGTGGTGTTATCCAAAACACAAACACAGACTTTTTTCAGTACAACCTGAAAACAATGATCAACTACTCTACAGTTATAGGTGAAAAACACGAAATTGAAGCAATGGTTGGTAATGAATTAAGAAGAAACCACACAACTTCTGTTGCTACAAAAGGTTTTGGTTATGATGACAAAAACTTAACTACGCAGCAAATTGTTTTCCCTAATACCAGTTTCTCTAAGGAATCAGATTACAGAACTTATGCTAAAACTGACAATGAAAATGCTTTTGCTTCCTTTTTTGCAACTGCTGCTTATACATACAACAAAAAATACAGCGTATTTGGTAGTGTGAGATATGATGGTTCAGACTTATTTGGTGTAGATCCAAAATATAAATATTTACCACTTTGGTCAACATCTGCTTCATGGGCCGTTTCTGAAGAAGATTTCTTAAAAGATAACTTAACACTTTCGAACTTAAGACTTCGTGCTTCTTACGGATTACAAGGGAACATTGACAAGGGAACTTCTCCTTATGTAGTGGGTTCAAACAATACAGCAATTATTCTTCCGGGACAATCAGAGCCTACAATTGTTGTACTTAGTCCTCCAAACGAGAAATTGCGTTGGGAAAAAACAACAAATACCAACTTAGGTATGGATCTTGGTTTATTTAATAATCGTATTAGCATCGTAACTGATTTTTACGGAAGAAAAAGTACGGACTTAATTGGTTTTAGATCACTTCCGTTAGAAAATGGTTTTGAATTTACCAATATGAACTGGGCACAGGTTAGTAACAAAGGTTACGAAATCACTTTGTCAACCAAAAACATCGATCGTCCAAACTTTAAATGGAACACAAGTATCAACTTGTCTCATAACAAAAGTAATGTAGATCGTCTTGAAGTAAGAGATAACAGCTTTTTACCAAATCAGGAAGGTTATGCAGTAAACGCTGTATTTGGATTTAAAACAAACGGAATCGATGAAAATGGTTACCCTTTATTTGTAAACAAAAAAGGAGAAACAGTAAATGCACAGACTTTCTTTGGTTTATTTGATCCATATGCTGATTTTTTCCCGGGTCAGATTACCGATACAAAATTAACACCTGCTGAGTTTAGAGACTTATTTGTTTATTTAGGAGATAAAGATCCTAAATTTACGGGAGGTATTACCAATACTTTTAAAGTGAGTAATTTTGACCTTGCAATTGCTGCATCTTTCAACATTAAGCAAACTGTAGTAAGGACTCCTCCTTATAATGGAACTCAGGTTGACAGAGGCCAGAACTATAGCAGAGATATCTTAAACGCATGGTCTCCAACGAATACATCATCTAATCTGCCTGGAATTACAAGTCAGGAGTCCGGTTCAGGAGATTCATGGATGGCTTACCAGTATTTCTCAACAGGAGGAGCTGCTGTCCCAGTTGTAAATTACTTAGATACATGGGTTAGCGAAATGAGCTACATGAGATTAAGCAGTGTACGTTTAGGCTATACATTTCCGAAAGCGTTTACCGATCAGATCAATATTCAAAGCATCAGATTTAATGTTGAAGCAAGAAATTTATTCGTAATTAGTTCAGACTACAAAGGGTATTTTGATCCTGAAACTTTCGGAAACATTTATGCACAACCAGTTCCTAAATCATTCACATTAGGATGTAATGTTACTTTCTAAAAAAAATAAAAGATGAAAAAATTCTCAATATATATATTATTTTTTGTTGCCGCAATAGCTGTAACAAGCTGCGATGACTATTTGGACATTACACCTGTCGGAAGAGTTATTCCTCAATCATTAGAAGATTACCGTCGTGTCCTTACAACAGGATATGCCACTTATCCGGAACACAAATCTCTGACCGCTGTTCGTACTGACGAATTGCAAATGGACGAATTTGCTGATGAACTTAACATTTTCAAGGATATTTACATTTGGAAGGATGTAAACCCGGACCGTATAACGTCTAGTTTTCAATATCAGGATTTATACACTGTAATTTTTTATACAAACGTTTTAATCAACGAAGGTTCAAAAAAATTACAAGTATCTGACGAAAGAAATCAATTAATCGGAGAAGCTTATTCCTTGAGAGCAATGGCTTATTTTGATTTGATTAACTTATTCGGAAAACCTTACAATCCTGCAACTGCAGGTTCAGACAAAGGAATTCCATTGGCACTGGAAATAGATTTAGAGCAGGTTTTTATACCACAAAGTGTAGAAGTAATCTACAACCAGATTATCTCTGACACTAAAGAAGCAGAAAAATTGCTTACCGTAAGTACGCAGACAAAAGGACTAAACTACCGTTTCTCTAAAGTTGCTTTGTACAGTTTAGAAAGCCGTGTTTATTTATACCAGCAACAATGGCAAAAATCTCAGGATGCTGCCGATAAAGCTTTAGCAATAAACAATGTTTTGGTTGATTTAAAAGCAACTCCTGTTTTAGCTACAAAATACGATTCGAAAGAATCAATTTTAGCACTTGAAGACGGATACATTAATGGTCTTAAACGTACATCATACGCTTCAACAGATTTACTTGCAGCGTATAACAGAACAACTGATTTACGTTTTCCTGTATATTTCTTAGCGAGCGGAAGCCGTTTCAGAATTCAAAAAGGAGCTAATGACGATCAAAAATGTTCTTTCAGAACTTCTGAGTTGTATTTGACAAAAGCAGAAACTGCATTAAAACTGAACAATATTGGTGATGCTAAAACAACCGTTTTAAGTTTTATCAAAAACAGATATACCGCTGCAGGATATACACAACTTGAAACTACTGTTAATGCAATGAATGCAGCTGATTTAACCAACTTCATTTTAGAAGAAAGACGTCGTGAATTTGCTGTTGAAGGACACCGTTGGTTTGATTTAAGAAGAACAACACAAAAAGAAATTATTCACACTTTAAATGGTGACGAATATAAATTGATACAAAACGATCCGCGTTATACCATTATTTTTCCGGCAAATGCGAGATTAAACAATCCCAATCTATAATACCTATTGTTTTTTTTAAAAGAGGTCCAGTTGCAAAACTGGGCCTTTTTTTGTTTATTACCGTAGTCAAATAAAAACGCTTTACCTGATTTGAACGACCTCATTAAACAAAATCCCTTCAAAATTTCAATAAAAAAACAATTCAGTATCATCAATTATAAAGCTTAACTAATATATTTGCAGAGTCAAATACCCGCTTTGTAATAGTATCAAAGCAATACACCATTCAAAAGAAGATGAAAATTGCCATTGTTGAAGATGAATATCTGGCTTCGAGTTATCTGAAATCTATTTTAGAACAGCAAAATATTGTACCGATAGCAGAAGTAACCGTTTTAAAATCGGTAAAAGAAGCCGTTGCTTTTTTTGCTGAAAACAAGGTTGACCTGGCTTTTATGGACATCCATCTTGGTGACGGAAAAAGTCTCGAAATTTTCGAAAAAACCATTATCTCCTCGCCTGTTATATTCGTTACGGCCTATGATTCTTATGCCATAAGGGTTTTCAAACATTTCACCATCGATTATCTCCTGAAACCTTTTGAAGAACAGGAATTGTTTGAAGCACTGGAGAAGTTTAAAAAAATAAAAAACACTTTCAACAGCGATTCTACCATCCAGTCACTTGTCGCACTCGAAAATCCGGAGACCAGCAAAATACAACGTCACTTTCTGGTGAATCACGGATACAAACTTATTTCTGTCAACCAGAACGATATTACCTATTTTGTAGCTTCCGGCAAGCATCTTTTTATTTATGTAAATTCAGGAAACAGCCATTTGTACAACAATACACTTACAGACATTATTCACAATCTGGATCCGGTTATTTTCTTTAAAGTCAACAGGAAATACATCGTGAGCAGAAGTATTATAAAAGAAGTCATCAAGCATTCCAACCAGAAAATCGAACTCAAACTTACCGTTCCTCCTATTGAAAATGATCCCATAATCATTAGCAAAAAAGAAATAAATAATTTTAAAAACTGGCTTGATCAGTAAATTTATGCTAATTTTTAGGTTGAAAACGACTTCCTTTTTAAATTTTAGCCAGTAAAATCCGTTTTCAAATGCTAAAAAAGTTCTTAAAAAAGTTAAAATAGCGTTATAAGAATCATAAAACTAGACCTCATAACCAATCCAATAGCCTTTCTCCCTTTTGAATTTTTTATATTTGAGAATCAAATCAAATGTAAAAGACAATGCCACAAAATAGATTTTATCCAAACGAAGAATTCAAAGAAATAGAAATAAATGCCTCTTTGCAACTTAGATATGCCATTTCAAACAGAGGACGACTAATAAGCTTTACCGACGAAATACAAAACGGCCGGCTCTTAAAAGGAGGATTAAGTGACGGATATCCAACATTCCGTTTTAAAGTGAAGAAGGACGACAAGATTGTCAATAAATATCTTTTCCTATACAAATTAGTAGCGCAGTATTTTATTCCGAAAAAATCAGAAGAGCAAAGTTATGTACTTCATTTAGATTACAACAGAAGCAATGATGATGTCAACAATTTACGTTGGGCAACAAAAGCCGAAATGATGGAACACAGCCGCAAAAGCCCTCATGTAATCCAGGCCAAAAAGAATCTGATCGAACATAACCTAAAATCGGACGGAAGAAAATTAACTACCACCAAAGTGATGTTAATCAAGAAAATTCTCGCCAGACCGGAACAAAAAACACGTCTGAAAATGATCGCCAAGCAATTCGGCGTAAGCGAAATGCAGATCAGACGTATTGCCAGCGGTGAAAACTGGGGACATATTAAGGTTTAATCGACTTGAATAAAATGCTAAAGGTAAAATGAGAGATGTAGGATATTTAAATCAACATTTCACATTTTACCTTTTTACTTTTTTACATCGTACTATTTTTTTAAAATAAATCCTTAAATTCGCAATCACAAATAACAAAGAAATTGAAAATGAGTTTCGGATTCAAAAACTTCATTTTCGGTAGTAAATACTAAAAGAAAAAAAAATGAAATACGACGTTATTGTTTTAGGAAGTGGTCCCGGCGGATATGTTACAGCAATCAGAGCTTCACAATTAGGTTTTAAAGTAGCTGTAGTTGAAAAAGAAAACTTAGGTGGTGTATGTTTGAACTGGGGATGTATCCCGACAAAAGCATTACTAAAATCGGCTCAGGTTTTTGATTATCTGAAACACGCTTCTGACTACGGATTAAAAGTTTCTGACTTTGATAAAGATTTCCCTGCAGTTGTACAACGTAGCCGTAATGTTGCAGAAGGAATGAGCAAAGGGGTTCAGTTCCTGATGAAAAAAAACAAAATTGACGTTATTGAAGGTTTTGGAAAACTAAAACCGGGAAAAAAACTGGACGTTACAGACAAAGACAATAAAGTTACCGAATATAGTGCCGATCATATTATCATTGCAACCGGAGCACGCTCCCGTGAGTTACCAAACTTACCTCAGGATGGTGTAAAAGTAATCGGATACCGTCAGGCAATGACCTTACCAACGCAGCCAAAATCTATGATTATTGTAGGTTCAGGAGCAATTGGAGTGGAGTTTGCACATTTCTACAACTCAATGGGAACAGATGTTACTATTGTCGAATTCATGCCAAACGTGGTACCCGTAGAAGACGAAGATATCTCAAAACAATTTGAAAAATCTTTGAAAAAAGCAGGTATAAAAGTAATGACGAGTTCTTCTGTAGAATCATTGGATACTTCGGGAGCTGGTGTAAAAGCAACTGTAAAAACAGCCAAAGGAGAAGAAATCCTTGAAGCTGATATCGTACTTTCTGCCGTTGGAATCAAAACAAACATTGAAAACATTGGTTTAGAAGAAGTTGGAATCGCTGTCGACAGAGATAAAATCTTAGTAAACGCTTACAATCAAACAAACATTCCGGGTTACTACGCAATTGGAGACATTACTCCTGGACAGGCTTTGGCTCACGTAGCTTCTGCTGAAGGAATCAACTGTGTGGAAAAAATTAAAGGATTACACGTAGATCCAATCGATTACGGAAACGTTCCGGGTTGTACTTACGCAACTCCTGAAATTGCTTCTGTTGGTCTGACCGAAAAACAGGCAAGAGAAAAAGGATACGATTTAAAAATTGGTAAATTCCCGTTCTCTGCTTCCGGAAAAGCAAAAGCATCCGGTAATTCAGACGGATTCGTAAAAGTAATCTTCGATGCCAAATACGGAGAATGGTTAGGATGCCACATGATTGGTGCCGGAGTTACAGATATGATTGCTGAGGCAGTTGTAGCCCGTAAACTGGAAACTACAGGTCATGAAATCCTAAAATCAATCCACCCTCACCCAACCATGAGTGAGGCCGTTATGGAAGCTGTGGCTGATGCTTACGGCGAAGTAATTCACTTGTAATACAAAACCGTTTTACGGTTACATATAATTTTCAATTTAAAAAATCCGTTTTGCTAACGCAAGTCGGATTTTTTTATTTAGGATGTCTTTGCTCATTTTCACGCAAAGGCGCAAAGTTTTTACGTCTGATTTCTGAAAAAAGGGAAGCTCTTTGCTTAAATGGTCTTTATCTGGTTGGGCTGTATTTATTTGTCAAATTATCTCTAAGTCGATTAAGACTATTCATTTTTTTTCTAAAGAAACAAATGAATAAAAAAACTAAAAAACTTTTCTCCTTCGTGCCTTTGCGTGAGATTTATTATTCGCATTATTTAAAAATCAGGTTTGCAGGAGCAAGTCGGATTTTTTTTCTATTTTCACTTGAGATAAAATCTTCTAATGAAATATAAAAAATCCGCAGTAAAAATACTATTAATCATTTTTCTCTTTGCACTGTTTGGCTCTTCCTTTTTTGGAAATATCTGGGGCTGTTTAATTGATCCCGCTTATTATATTCCAAAAGAATCTAATACTTTTATTTTTAACGCAAAGGTGATGCAAAACGGATCCAGTGATGCCTGGATTTACGGAGAGGACTACAACAATTATTACTATAATTCAGGATTAAACAAAAAAGAAATTATCTCCTTATCTAAAGAAGAAGCCAAAAAATGTCCTGATTTTAATGCTTTAAATATCAAATCCTGGTGCGGCATACAACAGGCAAGCACTTCAGAATCCCGTAAATAAAAACATTAACCTTTTAGTATCAAATTACAGGACAAATTCTAACAATAAAGTGGTAGTTTTGCGGCTCCCCAAAACAAATCTACCCATGAAAAAAATATTTTTCATTATTGCGCTTTCTGTTCTTTTTTCGAATAGCTTTTTTGCACAAACGAAAACGGAACCACAAAACATCTTCGGAAAAAAATACGATTACGTAAATGACTTCGAAAAAATCCTGACTCCAAAACAAGTACAAACTTTAAGTGCAACTTTAAAATCCTGTGAAACAAAAACCGGACATAAAATTGTTATAGTGACTACTCCATCAATAAGTCATTACACAGATCTTAGCGATTACTCTCTAGACCTTGACAAATATCTCAATACCAGCCTGAAAATTGACGCTTCCATTATACTGGTCATAAGCAAACAATTAAGGCAGATACAAATTCGCGGAATTGACAAATTACGCAATAAACTTAGCGACAAAGAAGTAGAAAGTATCATCTCCACTTTTGTAATTCCGGAATTAAAAAAAGGCGATTATTACAAAGGTTTACAAGATGGAGCAGCACAGATTATAAAAAAGCTGGAATAGAAATACTAAAAATTGAACTAAAATCCGGTTTGCAAAAGCAAATCGGATTTTTTTTGAGCATCTTGTTTTTAGTTTGTAAAATCATCCAAACTCTTTCCCTCCTATTGCCTGTCAAAAACAAAACAATTCCCCTTTTAAATTGTTAAAACCCAAAATACCAATCATAGTTGACAGAGCAAAAAATCGTGTCACAAAATGACAATTCCAACGATATAAAATCGAATTAATTTTAACACTTTCAGTCCAAAATCATCAAATGTTAATTTTAAAAATATTTCATTTTAATAGGAAATATTTCGATTACGTTTGTAGTATAAATTTAAATAACTATGACTGAAATTACTTCTTATTGGTGGGTACTCTTACTTGTATTCTCCATCTTGTTTTACAAATTTGTACTTCGTGTGTTCTTCGGAATGGTAATCGTTCCCGAAGACAAAATTGGTCTCGTGACCAAAAAATTCGTTTTGTTTGGTGCCGACAAATCCCTTCCCGATAGCAGAATTATCGCTACAAAAGGGGAAGCTGGTTACCAGGCGCAAACTTTAGCCCCGGGATTGTACTGGGGAATGTGGATCTGGCAATATACGGTAGACATGACGGGTTTTACGATCATTCCGGAAGGCAAAATCGGGCTTGTTTTATCTAAAGATGGAAAGGAAATACCAACCGGACGAATCCTGGCCCGAAAAGTAGACAGCGACAACTTTCAGGACGCCACAGCTTTCTTAAACAATGGCGGTCAGAAAGGACGTCAGACTGCGTTTATTACCACAGGTTCGTATCGTATTAATACATTTCTGTTTGAAATTGTAATGGCAGATCAGATCAAGATTTACGAAAACATGATCGGAATCGTTACGGCTCTCGATGGTGAACCAATTCCGCAAGGGCAAATTGCAGGAAAATTTGTAGAAGGGCACAACAACTTTCAGGATTTCGATCAGTTTCTGGACAAAGGCGGAAACCGTGGTTTACAGCCTCAGGTGATGCTGGCAGGTTCTTATTACATCAATACATGGGCAATCCTGATTGAACAGAATCCAATGACCGATGTACCTATTGGTTATGTTGGAGTTGTAATCTCGTATATTGGCGAAGACGGACAGGATGTAACCGGTGATACTTTCAAACACGGAAATATTGTTTCAAAAGGACAGCGTGGGGTTTGGATGGAACCACTAGGCCCTGGAAAATATGCCTTAAACAAATACACCACTAAACTGGAAGCCGTTCCGACCACCAACCTGGTTTTAAACTGGGCGAATGCAAGAAGTGAATCTCATGATTTAGATAAAAATCTGTCTACAATTACCGTTCGTTCAAAAGATGGTTTCCCGTTTAATCTGGATGTCGCACAAATCATTCACGTTCCGGCTGCCGAAGCACCAAAAGTTATTGCCCGTTTCGGAAGCATGAACAATCTGGTTTCTCAGGTTTTAGAACCAACAATTGGTAACTATTTCAGAAACTCGGCTCAGGACAGCGATGTAATTTCGTTCCTGTCGACCAGAAAAGAACGTCAGGAATCTGCCAAAAACCACATCAAACTGGTCTTGGACGAATACAATGTAAATGCCGTTGATACCTTAATTGGTGATATCGTTCCGCCGGATTCCTTAATGAAAACACTAACCGACAGAAAATTGGCCGAAGAAGAACAAAAAACCTACCAAACGCAAAGAATGGCGCAGGAACAACGTCAGGGAATGGAAAAAGAAACGGCAATTGCCGATATGCAGAAAGAAATCGTTCGCGCTTCGCAAAGTGTTGAAATCGCACAGCGTACGGCAGATGCCACCGTTAAAAAAGCAGAAGGAGATGCAACCAGTTTAAAACTAAATGTAAACGCTGAAGCCGAAGCGACAAAAATGCGTGCTAATGCGGAGGCCGAAGCAACAAAAGCGAGAGCCGGAGCACAAGCCGAAGCGACCAAACTTACCGCAAGCGCTGAGGCCGAAAGAATCTCTAAAACCGGTCTAGCCGAAGCTGAAAAGATTATGGCAATTGGTAAATCTACAGCTGAATCGTATCAATTACAAGTTACGGCGATGGGTGGCGATAATTTCACCCGATACAAAGTAACCGAAGAAATTGGTAAAGGAAACATCAAAGTAATTCCGGATGTATTAATCACCGGAAATGGTGGTTCTGATGGCTCTATCAGCGGATTGTTAGGCTTGAAACTGATGGAAATGATGGATACCGATAAAAATGTAAAGAATCCTAAAAAATAATTCATTTCAATTTTTAGTACTAAATCCGATTTGTGAAAGCAGGTCGGATTTTTTTGTTCCTAAAATAATTTTAAACCAGTCAGTTCAATATTTTTTTGACTTATTTTTCTTTTAAATTATATAAATAATAAACATGTCGTATTTTAATATGACAGATTTCTCGGCAATTTGAATGACATTTGATTTATGACACGAGATCACATTTTTTATGTAATTATATGACAATGATAAATTCAAGAAAACTAAAAATTCACGCGATATACAAATCAAGAAATCGTAAAATCACAACAACTCCTGTAATAAGACTTGCTGGTAAATGGCTTAAAGAACTTGGATTCATTGAAGGTCAAATGATAAACATAAAACAACAAAAAAATAGGCTCACCATCACAATTGAAAAAGAACCTAAATAATCATTTTTCTTTCAACCAAAAAAACAGAGATATTTAATAACTTTATCACTAAATAATTAAGGTTATGAAAGAGATTTATATTGTTGAATTTCCATCAAGTTTAGGTTTAAAAGAACCGTAAACCTTACTCCCGCATCGGAGAAAAAGACGATGACTATTGAAATTTCAAACTCCACTATAAAAAAATATGAAAATGGAAATTTGCTGTCTGAAAATACTTTTTCCATACAAACCCAAAATTCAATTTACGGCGACAACAAAAAAATGATTGTAATCGAGAACAGAACCAGTCAATCTTTTGAAATTAAAGACAACAAATTATATTTAAATGACGAATGCCATGATTGCTATCAATCTGAATACGTTCGAATAAAATAAACTCGTCTGTAATAAATTCCAAAGTTTAAATTCCAAAATTCAAAATCCAACAATCCAACAATCCAACAATCTAAAAATCCAACAATCTAAAAATCTAAAAATCTAAAAATCTAAAAAATCTGTCCGAATCTACCCTTAAAATTGTCCTTAAACAACCTAAGTTATTGATTTATAGAATGTAAATTTGTTTTATTAATTTCTAAAATCATACACTATGAGTACACAGGATTTTACCACAACTCTTATCACTGATCATTCTGCGGAGGACGTTTTTAATGCCGTTACCAACGTTCGTGGCTGGTGGTCGGAGGAAATAGAAGGAAATACAGCTCAATTGAATGATACCTTTCAATATCATTACGAAGATGTGCATCGCTGTAAAGTGAAATTGACTGAAGTGATTCCCAACCGCAAAATAGTCTGGTTGGTAGAGGAAAACTATTTTAAGTTTACGGAAGACGAAAAAGAATGGACAGGTACTAAACCAACTTTTGAAATTGCGGAAAAAGATGGAAAAACAGAACTTCGTTTCACCCATTTTGGCTTAGTTCCCGATTATGAATGTTTTGAAATCTGCAGGGATTCATGGACGAATTACATTCAAAACAGCCTTAAGAAACTTATTACAACCGGCAAAGGTCAGCCAAATGGCAAAGACAAACCTCAAACCGAAAACGAAAAGAAATTGTCGACAAAATAATTCCAAAAAGACATTACTCTTGTTTTAGGCTAAGATAATAGTAGATTTGACTACAGCTCTTGTTATGATGTTGCAGAACTTTGTCACATCATAAAAAACAGACAAATGAAAATTATTATTACAGGTTCCCTGGGGAACATCAGCAAGCCACTGGCTCAGGAGTTAGTGCAAAAAGGACATCAGGTTACGGTAATTAGCAGCAACACTGAGAAACAAGCAGAAATTGAAATCCTGGGAGCTTCGGCAACCATTGGTTCTGTAGAAGATGCCGCTTTCTTGACCAAGACTTTTACGGGAGCAGATGCCGTATATTGTATGGTTCCAAGAGCCAATTATTTCGATCCTAATCTTGACCTGGATGCTTTTACACGTACAATCGGAAATAATTATGCCGAAGCCATCCAAAAATCAGGCGTAAAACGCGTGGTCTTTTTGAGTAGTATTGGTGCTCATTTAGAGAAAAATTCGGGTATTATTCTTCGTTATCACGAAATTGAAGCTGTCCTGAACAAACTTACAGACGTCGCGATTACGTTTATGCGTCCGACTTCGTTCTTTTATAATTTAGAAGCTTATATTCCACAGATTAAATTTCAGGGAGTTATTGCTACGAATTACGGAGCTGAAAAAACGATACCATTTGTCTCTCCACTGGACATTGCGTCTGCCATTGCAGAAGAAATCACAACTCCGCTTAACGGCAAAAAAGTACGTTATGTAGCCAGTGAGGAACTTACAGGCAATGAAACGGCTCGCATTTTAGGTACCGCAATTGGAAAACCGGATTTGAAATGGGTTTTAATCAGCGATGAAGAAGCCTTAAACGGTTTAGTAAATGTGGGAATGCAGCCAAAAATCGCAGCAGGCCTGATCGAAATGTACGCCGGACTTTACAATGGGTTGCTCGGTGAAGATTATTACCAAAACAGGCCCGCAGTAATGGGGAAAACAAAACTGGCTGATTACGCCAAAGAATTTGCTTCCGTTTATAATCAGAAATAAGTACCTTAGCCTATGGCAAATCAACAACCTCTCCGAATAAAAAGTATCAGCGAATTTCATGAGTTTCGTGATTTGCCAAAACCCGAGCATCCTTTAGTGAGCGTTTATAATTTCGAAGATTTAAAATATCTGAACGAAAATGAACCGAGAAGCCTAATGCTTGACTTTTATTCGATTGCATTAAAACGAGGTGCAAATGCCAAAATGAAATACGGGCAGCAGGAATATGATTTTAAGGAAGGGGTTTTGTTATTTATCTCGCCGGGTCAGGTTTTTTCTATAGAAGGCAATGCAGAGTTACAACATACAGGATGGTCTTTATTGATCCATCCTGATTTTTTATGGAATACACCGCTTGCTAAAAAGATCAAACAATACGAGTATTTTGGCTATTCGGTTCATGAAGCCCTGCATCTTTCAGACAAAGAAGAGAAAATGATTATCAATATAATCAAAAATATTCAGCAGGAATATCAGTCAAATATTGATAAATTCAGCCAGGATGTTATTATCGCTCAAATTGAATTGCTGCTTACGTATGCAGAACGTTTTTACAACCGCCAGTTTATTACACGAAAAATAAGCAATCATCAGATTCTGGCCCGCTTAGAAAACTTGCTGGAGGAGTATTTCAGCACTAATACTTTGACTAAAAACGGTTTACCAACAGTTCATTATATTGCAGAAACCTTAAATGTCACTCCCAATTATTTAAGCGTATTGCTAAAAACACTCACCGGTCAAAGCACACAACAGCACATTCATGATAAATTGATCGAAAAAGCAAAAGAAAAACTTTCCACAACCGATTTATCGATTAGCGAAATTGCTTTTGAACTGGGTTTTGAGCATCAGCAGTCGTTCAGTAAATTATTCAAAACCAAAACAAGGGTTTCTCCTTTAGAATTCAGACAATCTTTTAACTAATAAAAGAAATCTTCTCCTTCTGAAAACAATTCATAATTTTCATAAATTCGCTACTTCGTCTCGTGGTAAAAGTTAATTAAGCAATAATTATTTAAATTTTTAGACCGTTATTTCATAACTTAGTTAGCTTTTAAATTTTTGAAATCATGACTAAGAAATATATTGCAAAGGACTTTTTGAAACTGGCAGCAAAAGGGCATTCGCATGAGGCATTTCGCCTTTATGTGGGTGTGGGTTTTAAGCATCATAATGTTTATTTTAAAGGAGATGCCAATACTTTGATGCTGGCAATGGAGGAATCGTCCCGGCAAAATCCAAATAAGATTTTTGAAATTCATCATACGATTGGAGATAAAGAAATGGTTGCCGTACATTCGCATGTAAAGCAAAACAGCAAGGACCACGGTGTTGCAGTAGTTCATATTTTCAGGTTTGAATCTGATAAAATAGTAGAACTTTGGGATTTAGGACAAGCCGTTCCTGCTAAAATGATCAACGAAAACGGAATGTTCTAATATAGTCGCAGTTTTCAATCGCAGTTTGCTACTGAGACTGAAAACTGAGACTGAGACCGAGACTGAAAACTATAAAACAAACTAAATCCAAACATAACCCTAATGCTACGAGCTTCCTTTTTATTCTCTTTCCTTTTCTTACTGTTAAGTAACCATTCATTTTCGCAAAAAAAAGACCAATTAAACGTCCAAATAGACAGTTTGATTAAAGTTACGGAACCTAAATTTAATGGTGTTGTCGTTATTTCCAAAAAAGGAAAAACAGTTTATACCAAAGTACAGGGTTTTGCTGATTTTGATAAAAAGACAGCGTTGACAATCGACAGCGAATTTGAAATCATGTCAAACACCAGACAAATTACAGCAGTGTTGATTTTGAAAGAAGTTGAGAAAGGCAGAATTGACCTGAAATCTCCCATAAAAAAATACCTGCCTTATCTAACCCAGCCCTGGGCAGATTCTGTAACGGTCCATCAATTATTGAATCATTCACATGGAATCACAGATTTGCAAAAACCTTTGCTTTTCAAGTCCGGAACAGATTTTAAATATGGTAATTTAAGTTATGGTTTATTAGGTCAGATTATTGCGTTTACGGCTAAAAAAAGTTATTCGGAAGTAGCCAATGCACTTTTTAAGAAGTTACAAATGAAAAATACTTTTTGCTATTCTAAAAACGAAAATAAAAACTTAGTATCAGGTTACCTCAATACGAACAATACTTTCAAAAAGGTCGAAGAATCTATAATTACATCTGAAAGTGTCGCATCTAATGGAATTATTTCTACCGTAAATGATTTGGCTATCTGGAACAACAATCTTCACAAAGGAAAGATACTGAAGCCCGAATCGTACCAACTCATGATTCATTACAATATAAAAGCACAGCACAATATTTTTGGAAAAGAAAAACAAGGGTACGGATACGGACTGAGAATTGTAGACAAAGAAACGCCAAAATATAGAGGCCATACCGGTTTAGGGGATGGTTTTTCTTCTGTAAATTTGTATTTCCCAAAAAGTGATGTCAGTTTGATTATTTTGGAAAATCAGACCAACGAAAATTCAGATTTGTTATATAATGCTGAGATTAAGATCAAAAATATCCTTTTGAAAAGTGATGTACTGAATTAAAATAAAACACAGTGGCAAAGAATAAAACTACCGAAACCCAAAGCAATGTTGTTGATTTTATAAATATTTTCGTTGAAGAAGAGACGAAAAAAAAGGATGCGTTTGAATTGATCAGCATAATGCAGGAAATTACAGGTTTCGAACCCAAAATGTGGGGACCCAGTATTATTGGTTTCGGGAGTTACCACTATAAATATGCCAGCGGCCATGAAGGTGATGCACCGCTTGTTGCCTTTTCGCCAAGAAAAGCTGCCATTTCACTTTACCTCTATACTTCACCCGAAAACAGAGAAGAAATACTTTCTGAATTAGGAAAACATAAAGCTTCAAAAGGTTGTATTTATATTAAAAAATTAGCCGACATTGAACCTGAAGTACTAAAAAAAATGATTTTACATTCATTCGAATATTTAAAAAATTTATATCCCTCAAATTAAATACCACTATGGCTATTACCCTACTGATTCTTTTACTTGCCTTCCTTATTTACGTTTTCAAACATCCTCGATATGGTAAAAAACCAGCTGGTGAAAGATTGGCTTTACTACAAAAATCACCACAATTTAAAAACGGCAGATTCGAAAACCAAAACTTCACGCCTGAACTTGCAGAAGGTTACGGCTATTTTAATATCATCTCTGATTTTTTGTTTAAAAAGGTAGACAGAAAAATTCCGAAAGATTTAATTCCCTCCATCAAGACCAATTTACTGGAACTTGCGATTGATCAGGATGTTTTAATCTGGTTTGGACACTCTTCTTATTTCATTCAGCTTGAAGGAAAACGATTTTTGATAGATCCCGTTTTTAGCGGCAACGCCTCTCCTGTTTACGGAACTACAAAAGCATTTAAAGGAACTGATATTTACACGGCTGAAGATTTTCCTTCAATTGATTATTTATTAATCACTCACGATCATTATGACCATCTGGATTACGCAACGATTTTGAAACTGAAGCCAAAAATCAAAAAAGTAATCTGTGCGCTTGGTGTGGGTTCACATTTTGAATTTTGGGGCTTTCCAACAAACGATATTATCGAAAGAGACTGGCATGAAAAAATAGAACTTGATTCCAATCTGACACTTTATACCACTCCGTCCCGACATTTTTCGGGCAGGGGAATTAAACGCTGCAATACACTTTGGACTTCCTTTGTGTTAGAAACCCAAAATTTTAAGATGTATCTCGGCGGCGACAGCGGTTATGATACTCACTTTGCAGAAATTGGCGCTAAATTTGGCCCTTTCGATCTGGCACTAATCGATAACGGTCAGTACAATCCTGCATGGAGATATATTCATAATTTGCCCGAAGATGTCATCAAAGCGATGAAAGACCTCAAAGCAAAAAGAGTTTTTCCGGTACATTCCTCAAAATTCGCACTGGCCCTGCATCCGTGGGATGAACCTTTGAAAAAAGTGACGGAATTAAATGATTTATCAGAAAATCCAATTCCGTTAATTACGCCAATGATCGGTGAATTAGTCGAACTGAAAAATGAAAATCAGCAATTTCAGCAGTGGTGGAAAGGCGTAGAATAAATGATTAAAATAACCCTTAAAACCGAAAAACTTGAAATTAAAATTTAATCTGTTCGTACTTTTTTCACTACTATCATGCACTGCCTTTTCCCAAAACACCTACGTTTTTTTAGGTTCCTACAACAGGGATAAAGCGGCAGAATCTATTGTCATATATCAGCTGGATACTTTAAAGGGTAAGCTAACCAAAATAACTGCAGCAAAAAACCTGATCAATCCGTCGTTTTTGACTGTATCCCCAAACGGAAAATACGTTTATGCCTGCACGGACAGTAAAACACCAAATGCAGGAAGCGTCAGCAGTTTCGAATTTAATCCACAAAATAAAACCCTAACTTTTTTAAACAAACAGTCCAGTGGCGGCGAAAATCCGGTTTACGTTTCGGTTCATAAAAGTGGTAAATGGCTTGTAAATGGCAATTATACCGAAGGAAGTGTTTCGGTTCATCCTTTGTTGGAAAATGGCAAAATAGATTCTATTGTGCAAAATTTTCAATATCAGGATGGAAGTGTCCATAAAGAAAGGCAAACCCGTTCCCATATTCATTCTACCATCTTTTCGCCACAATTTGATTATGTATTCCTGCCTGATTTGGGCGCTGATAAAATCCGTTGTTATCAATTTGATGAAACCCTGAAACAGCCTTTAGTTGAAGCCCCCATTCCCTTTACCAAAACAGATCCGGAGAGCGGACCGCGGCATTTGACTTTTCATCCGAATCAGAAATTCGGGTATTGTATCGAAGAAATGTCAGGATCCATAAGTGTTTACCAATATGAAAACGGAAGTTTAAAAAAGATCCAGCGCATCAACACACATCCGGATTCCATTACCGAAGGTTTTGAAAGTTCAGACATTCATATTGCGCCTGACGGAAAATTTTTATATGCCACCAACAGAGGGAAAGAAAACAACATTGCCATTTTTTCTATCGATGCCAACGGACTTTTGACAAGTATTGGCTATCAGTCGACTTTAGGAAAACATCCCCGGATTTTTGCAATTGATGAAACCGGAAAATTCCTGATCGCATCCAATGTCCTTACCGGAAATGTTATTGTTTTCAAACGGAATCCAAAAACGGGCTTGCTTAAAAAAACGGGAAAAGAAGTAAAACTGGAAAATGTTTCCTGTGTTCAGATGAAAAAAATATAACTTTAAAAACCGCTCAAAATGAATACATCCCTTTTAAATCTACAGCCTGAAACTTTAGAAGATGATCTGACAAAATTAATTCCTTTGCAGGAAAATCATTTTGAAGAACTTTACACAGTTGCTTCAGATCCTTTAATCTGGGAGCAGCATCCGAATAAAAACCGCTATGAAAGAGAGGTTTTCCAAAATTTCTTTGAAGGTGCCATGGAAAGCAAGGGCGCGTTTCTTATTGTCGATAAAAATATAGGCGAAATAGCCGGAAGTACCCGATTTTACGACTATGAACCGGAAAACAAAAGTGTTTTTATCGGCTATACTTTTTACGGAAGAAAGTTTTGGGGCACCGGATTTAATGCTCAGGTAAAAAAAATGATGCTGGATTATGCTTTTAAATCTGTCGATAAAGTTCAGTTTCATATTGGGGCAGAAAATTACCGTTCCCAAAAAGCAATAGAAAAACTCGGTGCCGTAAAAACAGAAGAAATAGAGGTCGCTTATTACAACGAACCATCCCGTCATAATTTTGTGTACGAAATAAAAAAACAAGAATAAAACAAAAACAGCATGAAAAGAATTACTGTATTCTGCGGCTCCAGCTTTGGAACGGAAGAAATATACACAGAACAAGCGGCCTTGCTAGGAAAAACACTGGCCCAGCATAATATAGAATTGGTTTACGGAGGCGCCAATGTAGGCCTGATGGGTGCAGTGGCAGACGGAACACTCAGTGAAGGCGGAAAAGTAATTGGTGTTTTACCCGATTTCCTGCGTTCCAAAGAAATTGCACATCAGGGACTGACCGAATTAATTTTAGTCGAAAGCATGCACGAAAGAAAAACCAAAATGAATAATTTATGCGATGGCGTCATTGCACTTCCGGGTGGTTTCGGAACTCTCGAAGAACTATTTGAAATGCTGACATGGGCGCAATTAGGCTTACATAAAAAACCCATTGCGATTTTAAACATAAACGGCTTTTATGATTCTCTAATAGCACTGACCCAGACCATGGTCGATAAAGGTTTCCTGAAAAACGTCAATAAAGAAATGCTTTTGGTAAGTGACAATATCGAGGATTTATTACACAAAATGAAGCATTACGTAGCGCCAACTACCGGAAAATGGATTGATAAAGAGAAAATATAAACCTTAAAATTAAATTTCATAAATTAGAGGTTTTAGGTCTCAGTCTCAGATCTCAGATGACATTTTACATTTTACAAAAACATTTTACATTTATATTCTATGAAAACCGAGAACAATAAATTCGCAAAAGCCGAAATGCTGATAAGAAAACCTGTTTCAGAAGTTTTTCAGGCTTTTATAAATCCCGAAATCACCAGTAACTTTTGGTTTAGCAAGGGTTCGGGAAAATTAGAAGAAGACCAATCGACTGAATGGACCTGGGAAATGTATGGCTTTTCGCTGACGGTCTTAACGAAAGTGATCAAAGAAAATCAGAAGATTGTGATCGAATGGGGAAATCCGGATGAAATCACTTTAGTAGAATGGATTTTTACCCCGTTAAACGAAAGCGAAACTTTTGTAAGCATCACCAATTCAGGTCTAAAAGGAGATTCTGACACCATAATTGATCAGGTCCGAAATTCAACTGAAGGTTTTACTTTAGTTTTAGCCGGTGCAAAAGCCTATTTAGAACATCATATTCAACTTAATTTGGTGCTGGACAGATTTCCAAAAGGGCTGGCGTAGGAGGAGTTCTCAGTTTCAAGTTTCAAGTTTCAAGTTTCAAGTTTCAAGTTTCAGGTTCTGTACGGAACTTGAAACCTGAAACCTGAAACAAAAAAATCACATTGGCCTTTATACTTTGCCCAGCGGTCATGAAACATTCAAAGAGGAACTTTCAAAATATAAATCAGGAAAAGGTTCTGTACAATTTCCTTTAAACCAACCAATGCCATTTGCCTTAATTACCAAAATTGTAAAATTCAGGCTACAGGAAAATTTAGAAAAAGGAAAAATCAAATAACCCCAATGAATCTGACCGAACATTATAATCAGCTCTATAAAAAATCTTCCGAAGCTATTCTGGCCGGAAATTGCATTCCTGATTCTCAAATCAATAACGAATCTGATTCCCGATTTGGAATAACACTGCTCATTCGCCCAAACGATACCGTAAAAGCAAAGATTATGTTGTTTTTAGAAGCCTTAAAAGAAGTTGAACCTACACAATATTATTATCCGGATTCAGATATTCACATTACGGTAATGTCAATTATTTCCTGTTCGGAGGAATTCCGGTTAAATCAGATTTCGCCTAACGATTACATTGAAGTTATTTGTAAAAGTCTGGTAGATTTAGACGGCATTACAATTAAATTCAAAGGAGTTACAGCTTCTCCTTCTGCCTTGATGATTCAAGGTTTTCCGACTGATGAATCCCTGAATAACTTACGAAATAAACTGCGGGAGAATTTTAAGAATTCAACTTTACAACAAACTATAGACAGCCGCTATACTATCTCCGCTGCACATTCTACCGTAATGCGATTTCAGGAAGAACTTCAGCATTCGAAGCAATTAATCGAGGCCGTCGCAAAATTCCGTGATTTTGATTTTGGTGAATTTAAGGTTGAAAACTTAGAATTAGTTTATAATGATTGGTATCAGAGGAAAGGAAAAACAATTCATTTAGCAGATTTCATTATTTGATTTTTTAGGATACATTTTTTTGCTACGACCTGAGCGATAGTCAACAGGCAAAGCAATTTCACGAATTGAAATATGCTTAATTTTAATACAATTCGTGCCAATTCGTGAAATTCGTGGCAAAAAAAACTATTTATTAAACTTCCCAAAGTGCCATAAAACACCCGACGGATCGTGCAGAAAGCATTCGCTTCCCCAGTCTAAATGACGTGTTGGAGTTAATTTCACACCATATTTCTCTGTTACGTTAAGTTCCAGCAAATTCTGGTAATAACGCTCCACATCATCGACTTCAAGAAAGACCATCGTGTTTTCGATCCATTCTTTTGTGTAGTAATCCTGAAGATAAAAGGCAATTTCATCACTTTTAAAAACCGAAAAATTAGCTTCTAAAACCGTTTCTTCAAATCCAAGATCACGGTAAAAACTTCTTGATATTTCGAAATCTTTAGCACCAATAAAAGGCCTGATTGATTTGATTTTATGTTCCATTTTTATGTTTTTTGAAATTAATGTTCAAACCTGGTTTATTTATCAAAACCCATTTGTTTCCTTAAATCCATATTCAGACTATACTGTTCGGCAATGGGAATAATTTTTCTTGCATTTTTATCGATATCGCTTCCTTCCTTACTCCACAGAAAGGGATAAAAATTAAAAACTTCATCACCCTTTAATTTCGAAACTTCTGCTCTCCATCCTTTCCATCTGCTTCCTTCATAAAACTTCTCCAAATCGTTACCAAAACAAAATTGCAGGAATTCCGAATAAGTAATATCAAGTGGCTCGTATTCCAGATTATCAGGTGAAAAATAATATACCTTCCCGGAATCACTCCCTAATGCTCCTCCGTTCAAAATATAAAAACCTCCGACTGCATCATCTGCAATCAATAAAAAAGAAGGGTTTTCACCAAACTCTTTAAATGATTTTCCTTTATTCCAGTCAGGCAGCGTTCTGTTAAATTTTGCGTTTCCGGAACCTAAAATTCTTATCCAGCCATCATCAATCAAAATTCCTCCGGTCATAAAAACAATTGCTCCCATTGGTGAGTGGGTTGTAACTTGTGTTTGATACAAAGCTTCTTTTGCTTTTGATGCGTCTGCCGGTAAAACTTCTACTTTGTTTTTTGCATTTTTAATCCAGTCTTCTACAACAGTCCATTCCGGATCAGCTTTATTTATAAGTTCGTCAGCCTGTTTCATTTTATTTTGTGCTGATGTCATAAGAGTTATAAACATCACTATTATTATAAAAAAATTCCTTGCCATACTTATTATTCTAGCTTTTCTTCAAAATACTACCCAACCCTCTACCGATTTGCTCAATCGCTTCAAGACCTTTTGTTAATGGTGTAGCCGTAAAATCCTCGTAAGCATCCATAGAAGTGGCTTTACGATCATCTTGCGGATACACTAAAATCAGATTATTATCATCAAATGATTTTTCGAATTTCTGAGGCAGTTTATCAAAGATTGACTGATAGGAAACAGAACCTTTACGCGATAAATTAAATACAATTAAATCAGTCGGCGTGATTTCATCTGAAATAGCTTCAAAATCCTCCCAGTCCAAAATACTTTTGAAAGCTAACTTCGCATTTAACCTTAAATTAGTCGCAATCTGCGAAATCGTCTGATGTGTTTTATATTCCGCATAAATAACAATTGGAATGCTTAATTCCTGAGATAAACGACAAATTTTCTGAAGTAAAAGATGAAACCCTACGCCTCTTTCAGAAAAAGGCGGACAAATGAAAACCAGTCTTTTTTCTTCTATAAATGACTTTTGAAACCTGCAGATAAACAAACTTTTATCGACATTGTTAATAATTGAATCTACGTTTTCCCCAAAAATCTTATCCAGGAAACCCGTTTTTCGTGGCCAGCCAATAATGACAATATCTGCCATAATTTCTTTTGAAGTACGGGCAATTCCACTTGCCGGATTATGGTCAATTCTGGCAATGGTATTGATTTTCACTTCTGAAGCAGAACCCTGAATAACGAACTTATCAACCGCTTTTTTATATTTCAGGATGTTAATTTCGGCCTGATCATTATTGGGTACGATAGTCAGCAAAGTGACCGGATTGGTTGATTTCTTATCCTTTATTAAAAGTGCAAAATCCAAAAGACCTGCCGTTGCCGAAGTTTTGGCCAGCGGAATCAGAATATGTTCTTCTAAAATCTGATCTTTATTGGCATCTTCGTGAGAAACTTCTTCTTCGCAGATTGCAATTTTCTTAGCCGCTTTTTCAGTAGCAAAAGAAGCTACGATACACGTTATTAAAATTAGAATAATCGTCCCGTTTAAGATATTTTCATCCAGAATTTTGGCTTTAAAACCTACCAGAATAACCGCCAGGGTTGCCGCGGCATGCGCACTGCTCAATCCGAAAATAAGCTGTCTTTCGGTTTTGGTATATTTAAAAACGACCTGTGTAAAAAAGGCGGCAATCCATTTTCCGAAAATAGCAACAACACTCAGTGTTCCGGCGACAATCAAAGCCGTTGGTCCACTTAAAATCACGCTGATATCAACCAGCATTCCAACAGAAATCAGGAAAAACGGAATAAACAATGAATTTCCGATAAACTCAATCCTGTTCATTAAAGCAGAGGAATGCGGAATTAAAGGGTTTAATGCCAAACCGGCAACGAAAGCTCCAATTATAGGTTCCACTCCTGCTACTTCCGCCAAAAAGGCTGCAAAGAAAACGACAGAAAGTACAAAGATATAATGAGCGTGTTTTTCACTTTCCAGTTTTTTAAAGAACCATTTGGCAATTCTTGGAATGACCAAAAACATAATCGCTGAGAAAATGGCCAGCGAAACGCCTAATTTTATCCAGAAAGCCTGGTTCAGGTTGCCCTGACTGCTTCCCATAATAATCGCCAGAATGATTAAAACCGCAGTATCAGTCAGAATCGTTCCGCCAACAGTTATGGCAACCGCCTGATTTTTGGCGATTCCTAATTTACTTACGATCGGATAGGCTACCAAAGTATGCGTGGCAAACATACTTGCCGTTAAAAAACTGGCGTTAAAATCGTATTGCAACAAATAAAAACAAACCGGAAATCCGATTGTTAGTGGAAAGATAAAGGTGAAAAAACCAAATAATAAACTCTTATTTTTGTTGGCTTTAAATTCGTTCATATCGAGTTCCAGACCTGCAATAAACATAATATACAAAAGACCTATTGTTGAAAATAAATCAACCGCCGAGTTTTTTGCCAGAATATTTAACCCGTGAGGTCCGATGATTACTCCGGAAATTATTAAACCAATAATACCGGGAATATTTATTTTCTTTAATAAAATCGGGGACAATAAAATAATGAAAAGTATCAACGAAAAAATTAATACTGGATTGCTTAGTGGTAATTCAAATTCTTGTAAAAAATGCTGAAAAAATTCTATCATTAGTGTAATTTTATCTTCTTGGTGGTATTTTAGTTGTTCGTAAAAAAGGCGTATCAATTAAAATGAAACCCACGGAAGTTTTAGTTTACTGATTTTTTTAAAAGGATAAAAAAATCAAATTCTTTAGTATATGCTTCAGTACAAAAATACCTAAAAAAACGACGAACTTTTTACGAAAGTTCTATATTAAGCATTTAAATTTATTTCGTTGTCAAATTATTAAAATTTAATATCTTTTTTAACAAAACCGCAAGATTTATAAATGATAATAAAACTTCTTTGCATTATTCAATTATCTTTGTCTTAATAAAAATTGAACAATGGAAGAATGTGTCTCTGTTTTTGATATGCTTAAAATTGGTGTCGGGCCTTCAAGCTCGCATACACTTGGTCCCTGGCGTGCGGCCGAACGTTTTTTGGAAGAGCTAAAAAACGAATCAATTTTAGACCAGATTAAACGGGTAAAAGTCGATTTATACGGATCCCTTTCTTTAACCGGAAAAGGCCATGCTACCGATTTGGCTGTTATGTTAGGTTTAAGTGGTCAGGATCCCGAATATATTCCGGTTGAAAATATTGCCGGAATTATAAAAAATATCGAAGACAAAAATGAAATCGTTCTGGGAAATCAGATTACGATTCCGTTTTATTTTCTTCAGGACATTGTTTTCAATAAAGAGTTTCTTCCTTTCCATGCCAACGGATTAAAATTTACCGCTTACAAAGCCGATGACTCTGAATATGAATCGACTTTTTATTCTATTGGCGGCGGTTTTGTTGTGAAGGAAGAACGCGAAAATGCCAAAATCAAAGAAGTTATAAAATGTGCCTTCCCCTTCCCGATTCAAAATGCAGTGGAACTTTTAGACTATACCCTTTCTGAGGACAAACTGATTTCTGAAATTGTTTACGAAAACGAAAAATCAATGCGTACGGAAGCAGAAATTCACTCCGAATTAATGCGCATCTGGAACACGATGCTGGAATGTATGTATATTGGCTGCCATACCGGAGGAATACTTCCGGGCGGTTTACACGTTCGCAGAAGAGCTTTCGATATGCATCAGAATTTAATCGGTTTATCCAATTATAGTTCTCCACAAACCTGGCTGGAAGAAATTCGAAAAACCGAAGTAAAATTTCGTCAGATCCTGAAATGGGTAAGTTGTTTTGCACTTGCCGTGAATGAAGTAAATGCATCCCTGGGGCGTGTCGTAACAGCACCAACCAATGGAAGTGCAGGTGTAATTCCGGCTGTATTAATGTATTATCTGGTAATCGAAAACCATGACGCCGGAGAAAAGGAAATCAAACAATTTCTGATGGTTGCCGGAGAAATCGGAAGTATCTTCAAAAAAGGATCTACCATTTCGGCCGCAATGGGCGGTTGTCAGGCAGAAATTGGCGTCTCGTCTTCTATGGCTGCTGCTGCACTTTGTGAATTAATGGGCGGAAGTCCTGCTCAGGTTCTGATGGCTGCCGAAATTGCCATGGAACATCATTTAGGTCTGACCTGTGACCCAATTGGCGGTCTCGTTCAGATTCCATGTATTGAAAGAAATACGATGGGTGCCATAAAAGCCATAAATGCTGCCGAGTTAGCGCTGGAAACTGATTCGAGAAATGCAAAAGTGCCATTAGACAAGGTAATCGATACCATGTGGCAAACCGCAAAAGACATGAATTCCAAATATAAAGAAACTTCTGAAGGCGGTTTGGCAATTGCCGTAAATATGGCGGATTGTTAAAACGTTTGCTTAATTTATTTTTGCCACAGATTAAAGGATTAGCACAGATTAAATAATCCTTTTAAATCTTTTAATCTGTGGCAAAAAAACTCTCCCAAAAAATACTTCATGAAAAAATATTACTTTTTAGCAATCCTATTTTGCTCCGTTATACTGCACGCTCAGGAACGCTATTTCCTCAATTCAGATACCCGTTTGTACACTTCACCAAACACTTCTGCTGAATTTTTAGGATATTTTAAATATGGTGCTGAAGTTCAATTATTATCCGAAAGTAAAAACGGCTGGTATAAAGTAAAATCAGATAATTTATCGGAAGGCTATATTCCCGACAAATTCGTTACCACACGGTTAAACGCTGCCGATGTTAAAGTCAGAGACAATGAAAATCCACTTATAGAAGGCAATGATAATTATTATGGGAGCAACCATCTTTTTGTTTTAGTGGCCGGTTTGAAAGCGCGTGCCCAGCCTGATAAAAATTCAAAAATTAAAGAAATCCTGAATACAGGTGACCCTGTGGCAATTAATTATCTTCCTAAAAACCAGGAAGAATGGGTAAATATAAGCGGGAATTTTAGTGATGAATACGCTAAATTTACATTAAGAAAATTCGTTGGAAAAAGACCTGACTTCAATACTTTACTCAAAGAGTTTGACAAACTCGATGTTACTAATATTCAAGAACGCAAAACGGTTGGCGAGCGACTTGTAGAACTGGCCTGGAATAGCAACAGTGCAACTTTAGCTCCGGCTTATCAAAAATATTATGAGGTAGTCAAACAAATAAACGATCCAAAACTTCTGGCTGATACCGAATTGAATATGATCATAGCCAAAGGATTAGCTAAGCATAAAAATCCGGAAGAAATTCTTGCTTTAGTTAAAAAATCAGAATTTGTTCTGAAAGGAGTAAAAACAAAATCGCTGTTTTTAACTCAGAAAGATTTAGTGAGGATATTTGGAAAACCGGTAAAAAAAGCAACCATAAGCGATGAATGCAGCGTTTACTTAAGTGACCTTTTTTATTATTACCCGGATTTGGAAGCGTCTGTCGATGAAAAACAAAATCAGGCAGAAATAACCAAAGTTTTTATCAACGAAAACAACAAACTCGTTTTTAATGCCAATGCAACTTTAGACCATTCGGTATCCGAAAAAGCATTTGTCGAAAAATACGGCCCTTATATTGGCGCCTCCATAAAGGCACCACATCTTTACTCCATACAATTGGAAGACAGTGAATTTAAAATAGAGTTCAGAGATGGAAAGTTATTTAACATCGAAATATTCTTCTATTGCTGATTTCAATCTATAATTATTCAATACTTTTACATCTTCAAAAAAAAATAAAATGTCAGTAGCAAAAAAAGATTATAAAAGAATCACAACAAAGTCATTAATCGAAATGAAAAGCAACGGAGAAAAAATCTCTATGCTTACGGCTTACGATTTTACAATGGCTAAAATTGTGGATACCGCAGGAGTCGATGTGATTTTAGTCGGCGATTCAGCCTCAAACGTTATGGCGGGTCACGAAACAACATTGCCAATTACCTTAGATCAGATGATTTATCACGCTTCGTCTGTAGTCCGTGCGGTAGAAAGAGCATTAGTGGTAGTTGATTTACCTTTTGGAAGTTATCAGTCTGATCCAAAAGAAGCTTTGCGTTCTGCTATTAGAATCATGAAAGAAAGTGGCGGTCACGCCGTAAAACTTGAAGGAGGAAAAGAAATTAAGGAATCAATCAAAAAAATATTAAACGCAGGAATCCCGGTTATGGGACATTTGGGTTTAACCCCACAATCCATCTATAAATTCGGAACATACAGCGTTCGTGCAAAAGAAGACGAAGAAGCTGAAAAACTTATTGAAGATGCCAAAATGCTTGAAAAAATAGGCTGTTTTGGTGTTGTTTTAGAAAAAATACCAGCACATTTAGCAGAGCAGGTTGCCAAAAGTATTTCGATCCCTGTTATTGGTATTGGTGCCGGAGGCGGCGTTGACGGGCAGGTTTTGGTTATTCACGATATGTTAGGAATGAACAACGAATTCAGTCCGCGTTTCTTACGTCGTTATCTAAATTTATACGACGAAATGACCAAAGCAATTGGTCAGTATGCTGCTGATGTTAAGTCTAGTGATTTTCCGAATTCTACTGAACAATATTAGATTATTGGATTTTTTGATTGTTGGAAAAAAACTAAATTAAATTATAATGCACAGATTTAAGGATTTAGAAATTTGGAAATCAAGCAGAAAATTCTGTTCTGAGATTTATAACATTACATCTAATTTCCCCGAATCAGAAAAATTTGGTTTAACAAATCAACTTCGTCGTGCCTCTGTATCTGTACCTTCCAATATTGCTGAAGGATGTTCCAGAAGCAGTAACAAAGATTTCTCAAGGTTTCTTGAAATTGCAATTGGTTCTATTTTTGAAATTGAAACTCAATTACTAATCTCTTTTGATTTAGGTTATATCAATCAAATTAAACTAGATGAATTATGTATTAATCTTGATAGAATCGTAAAAATGACATCGAAATTTAAATCTACTTTAGTCTAAATTCAGTCGAACAATCTAAAAATCCAATAATCTAAAAATCGATTTTGAAAATACTTTCCAATAAAAACAATCTCCAAATCCTACACGAAGACAATCACATTATTGTGGTCAATAAACGTGTGGGTGATATTGTACAGGGTGATAAAACCGGTGACAAGCCTTTATCTGATGTGGTTAAGGAATACATTAAAGACAAATACAATAAACCGGGTGATGTATTTCTGGGGGTCATTCATCGTTTGGACAGGCCTACTACGGGAATCGTGGTTTTTGCCAGAACCAGCAAAGCGTTAACGCGAATGAACGAAATGTTCAGCAATCGCGAAACACAAAAAACATATTGGGCAGTTGTTAAAAACAAACCCGTTGAAACAACTGCCAAATTGGTTCATTTTCTAAAGCGAAATGAAAAAAATAATACCTCAAAAGCCCATTTAAAAGAAGTTCCTGACAGTAAAATTGCAAGTTTGGATTATACTGTTTTCAAAGAACTTCAGAATTATGTGGCTTTAGAGATCAATCTTCATACAGGCCGCCATCATCAGATTCGTGCGCAATTGGCCGCAATCGGCTCTCCTATAAAAGGAGATTTAAAATATGGATCCGACCGGAGTAATCCCGACGGAGGGATTCATCTGCACGCCAGAAAATTAGTTTTTGTGCATCCTGTTTCTAAAGAAAACACTACAATTATTGCGCCTGTGCCCGATGAAACGATCTGGAATGCCCTGTGATTTTATGATGAAATTGTTATTTTTTTAAATTTTATCATTTAACTTGCAGAGTCAAAAAATCAAGTTAATCGCAAAATGGACTACAAAAACGACATCGGATACAGAAAAGAAACGCTAAAAAAGTTATTGTATAACATTCAGAAAAGCGAGGATTTAATTGCAAAAGCGTTATACGATGATTTTAAAAAGCCTGAATTTGAAGCTGTTTTAACCGAAACCAATTATGTCATTTCAGAATTGAAAGACACCATTAAGAATATCCATAAGTGGGCAAAACCAAAACGTATTTTCCCATCGCTTCTTAATTTTCCTTCCACCGATTATATTTACAAAGAACCGTACGGAAAAGTATTGGTAATTGCACCTTGGAATTACCCTTTTCAACTTGCCTTGTGCCCGCTTATCTCGGCTGTTGCAGCAGGAAACAGCGTGGTTTTAAAACCTTCGGAACTTACACCCCATACATCAGCAATCATAACGAAGATCATTCAGAAGACTTTTCATATCAATCACGTTGAAGTTTTTGAAGGTGGTGTAGAAGTTTCAAATAAACTACTGGCACAACGATGGGATTATATCTTCTTTACCGGAAGCGTAGCCGTAGGTAAAGTGGTTGCCAAAGCCGCTGCGGAAAATCTGACTCCCGTTACCCTTGAATTAGGCGGAAAAAACCCTTGTATTATTGATGAAACCGCCGATTTAAAATTAGCTGCCAAAAGAATTGTCTGGGGCAAGTTTATCAATGCCGGCCAAACCTGTATTGCTCCCGATTATATCCTGATTCAAAAGAATATGAAAATCAATTTTCTCTCTTTTATGATGGAAGAAATTACAAAAGCCTACGGTAAAAAAATGGAGAAATCGCCTGATTTTGCCCGAATCATCAATACCAAAAACTGGTTGCGTTTAGTGAATATGATTGATCCGGAAAGAGTAATATTTGGCGGAGAAACAGATGCCAACGCCTTATATATCGCACCGACACTTCTTGAAGAACCAAGTTTGGACAGTCCTGTGATGAAAGAAGAAATTTTTGGTCCAATTTTACCTATCCTTACGTATGAGACGGAAGAAGAAATTAAAAATGTAATCAGCAGATATGAGAAACCTCTTGCATTTTACGTTTTTAGTGATAACAAATCTTTTGCCAAAAAACTAATTACAACTTACTCTTTCGGAGGCGGTTGCATCAACGATACTGTGGTACATTTTTCTAATAAAAGACTCCCTTTTGGCGGTGTAGGCCATAGTGGTATAGGAGCGTATCATGGCCGACTAAGCTTTGATATTTTCTCGCATCACAAAGGAGTGGTCAAAAAAGGAAACTGGCTGGACCTGCCGATGCGTTATGCCCCTTATAAAGATAAATTAACGGCAATTAAACGCATATTAGACTGGTTATAAGCACTAAAACATTTTAGTAATGTTTTGTAGATTTTTATATGGAATTGATTAAAAATATTATATTTACGTCTGAATAACATCAAAGAAAACAGACTATAAAACAATTTTACTCAAAAAAATGAAATCTACACTTGACCAAATCGAAGACATTAGGAAAAATGGCTATTCGTTAGATTTTTCGAATGTATTCAACCACGCTTTCGAAAACTACAAAAAAATAGCACTTTATGCAGGATTGATATTATTGGTATTTTCTATTTTAGCTTTTTTCCTTGGCGGAGGAATTTTAGTGGCACTTTATGGAGTTGAACATTTTAATGAACAATTCTTCAAAAACCTTCAAAGCGAACAGCCAGACAGTTCAATCTTAATGATCTACACTTTAGTGATTGCTTTTGTAGCTGCATTTTTAAGTCCGTTTACAGCAGGATTTCTAAAAATGGCTGATTGTGCAGATAAAGATGAGGCGTTTACTGTTTCCACTATTTTTTCTTATTATACGTCACGTCACTTTTCAAACCTTTTTATAGCCACCTTGTCAATCTCTTTGTTGGGTGGGTTAATTTCAGTTGGTTTCAGCTTACTGGGCATTATGTTCGTAGATACCCTCATTACAGTTGTGATTACCTTATTTACTACGCTAACAATTCCTTTGATCATTTTTGGTGAACTAAACGCGATAGACGCTATCAAATCGAGCGTTATGATCGTAAGTAAACAACCCTTTGTAATTCTTCTTTTAGTGATCGTTGGAGGACTGGCTTCTATGGTTGGTTTTATTGGCTGTTGTATTGGTATTGTATTTACAATTCCAATTACATACTCCGTAAATTACGCGATTTACAGAGCTATCATATTAAATGATGAAGACGAAAATTCTATTGACGCTATTGGTCAGTCAGATTTATAATAATTACAGATTTTCTAAATAAAAAAAAGAGCTTAACCTACTCTTTTTAGAAACTCAAAAAAGCTGTTTACTAAACCAAATATACCCCAAATACTATGGTAAAAAACTATAGTTGTATTCATTCATTGATTTCGGGACTCACCACTTTTGGAGATGCCCTGAAAGCAAGCGGATTAAACTGGTTTGTATTCAATTCTGATATTATTTTCTATAACAATCCTAAAATCATTATTTTAGGATTGTCCTTAGCTGGCTTTCTTACTTTGCTGATCTATCAATTTTTTAGAATTAAGGCTAAAATTGGATATTTCATCGAAAAGAAAAGAGAAGATGACACAGCCAGCAGGGAATACCAGCTCTACATTCTATTCTTTGGGATCGCCATTATTGTAATCGAAATTATCAATGAAATCTTTAAGATCAGACCCAAAAGTTTATTGATCGCAAATGTATCCCTTGGTTTTTTTGTACTGCTGATTTATTTTGTAACCGATAAAATAAAAGCACTGAGAGATAAAATTCAGCCCATTTTTATCTTCTCTTTCTTTATTTATATTTCCTATGTTGCCTACAATATTACTTACCTTTCTAATGATGTTGTACCAATTATTGTTTTTTTAATTTCGTTTTTCTTTGCTTATAATATTTTAAAGCCCATCAGGATTTACTGGATTTTCGTCGCCTTGGCTTTTACCTTTCAGATCATTACAATTGCTTTTCATTTAATTCCGTTAAAATCCTCCATATTATTAATCAATTTTTCGATTCTGATTTTCATTATCAATCAGGTAAAATATGCCGTTTTATTAAACAGCCGGGATAATTTCAGATTTACAAATGAAATTGTTCACAAAGGAAATTCGCTTACTATTGCAACCAATCAAAAAGGCGAAATATTATTTTGCAGTGAAACCATTACCTCTATTTTAGGGTATCTGCCGGATGAAGTTATGGCCATGAAATTCTGGAAACTCACTGAAGACCAGGAATTCATACAAGAAAATCACAATAAAATGCAGATTGATGATAAACTGTATATTCAGAAATTAAAAAATAAGAATGGCGAGTACAAATACATCCAATGGAAAGATAAAAAGTTTTCTGAAGATTTAATTATTAGCATTGGTCAGGATGTTACGGAGCAGATTATAGTTCAGGACCAATACAAAAACCTGATTCAGACCGCTACGGATATTATATTTGAAATCAATGTGGATGGTTATTTTACGTTTGTAAATGAATTTGGGTTTTCTATTTTAGGCTATTATGAAAGTGAAATAATTATGCAGCATTATTCCAATTTCATCCATGAAGATTATATAAAAAATGCCGTTGATTTTTACGAAAATTTAGAGCAGAATGAAATCAATTATCCCACTATTGAAATTCCGATCTTAAAGAAAAACGGCGAGGAATTATGGATTTCCCAAAAAGTAATTATTCGTAAAAATGACTTAGGCCAGACCATTGGTTTTGCAGGTATCGCAAGAGATATTACGGAAATAAAAGATATTGAAAACGAGAAAAAAAGGCGTCTCGAAAAAATCGAATCCTACAACAATTCCACCAAAAAATTATCAACCACCGATTTTCGGAACTACAGCAATTTTCAAACCGTAATTGATTATATCATTCAGGAAGCTGCGACCGTATCCAGGACAAACAGAGTGAGTTTCTGGAGATATTCCAATGACATTATAACCTGCAAAAACTTATTTAGCCGGGACAATCAGAGTTTAAGTGATAAAAATGTTCTCGATAAGGAATCGTATCCCATTTACTTTGAAACCTTAAAAAACAAAGCCATTATAAACGCTCCGGATGTTTTTAATAAATTAGAAACCTCCGAATTTAAGGAAGTCTATTTTACCCGGAATAAAATAAAATCGATGCTGGACGTGCCTATTTTCCTGAACGGGCAACTGGCTGGCGTGGCTTGTTTTGAAAGTACCGAGGAAAAAAGAGAGTGGGATAATGAAGATATCAATTATGCCAGAACCATATCAGATGTGATATCGCTGGCCATTTCATCCCAAATGCGGCTTAAAGCAGAAAAAAAACTGGAACTGAAAAGTGAATTACTTTCTGCATTGGCCCTTTGTACGGAAAAATTTTTAATGAGCAAAAGCACGCATAAAATGTTTGAAGAGACCTACGAAATTATAGGGGAAGCCTCAAATGTCGATCATATTTTTTATTACGAAAAAGACTTTGAAACCAAAACCATTACCCAGCAATACAAATGGTCCAGAGATGGTGTAAAACATCAAATAACAGAATTACAACATTTTACAGAAGAAGATTTAAAAGAAATAATTGAACATTCTCAAAGTAAAAAAGTGTTAAGCACTTTAACACAAAACCTCGAAGATACTTTTTTCAAAAAATTGCTGATTGCCAATGAAATCAAATCTATTTTGATTTTGCCTTTATATACCAATAATACCTTTTCAGGTTTTATCGGTTTTGATGACTGCACCAAAGACAGAAAATGGACGGATGATGAAATCTACATTTTTCAGACACTGGCCAATAATATTTCATCAGCTTTGGACCGAAACAGAAATCAGGCGAAAATCAAAGAAAGCGAAGATGCCATAAAAGCCAAAGAACTGGCAGAAGCGGCAAATAAATCAAAATCTGATTTCCTGGCCAATATGTCCCATGAAATTCGTACGCCTTTAAACGGCATTATCGGATTTACACATTTACTGATGAAAACGAATCTTGAAGAAATTCAGGAAAAGTACATGACAACCATCAATCAGTCCGCGCATTCTTTATTGGAAATCATCAATGATATCCTTGATTTCTCTAAAATTGAGGCCGGAAAACTGGAGCTTTTTATAGACCTCTACGACATCCAGAAAATATTGGGACAAATATTTGATTTAATCGTTTATGAATCCAATCAAAAAAGTCTTCAACTTGAACTGAACGTCGATCCAAACGTGCCGAAGTACATCTGGACCGATATTGTACGTCTAAAACAAATCCTGATCAACCTTTTATCCAATGCCATTAAGTTTACAAACGAAGGCTGCATCAAACTAAACGTTTCGGTCATTGAGCAAAAATCAGAAGAAAATTACATCATCCGTTTCTCGGTAGTTGATACCGGAATAGGCATACTGGAAAAAAATCAGAAGAAAATATTCAAGGCTTTTTCCCAGGAAGACAGCTCTACGACCAGAAAATTCGGAGGAACCGGTCTAGGACTAACCATCTCTAATCAGCTGCTGGCTTTGATGGAAAGCCGTTTACAGCTCAAAAGCAAAATAGACGAGGGAAGTAATTTTTATTTTGACCTGAATTTAAATATCAGTCACAAAAGCATCAATGAAAAATACAAAATAGTATCCAAAACAATCAACCACGAATTTGATCTGAATTACTATTCCAATCAAAAAAAATTAAGCATCTTAATTGTAGAAGACAACAAAGTAAACATGCTGTTGCTGAAAACAATCTTAAAAAACCTGAATCTCAATACGATTATTTATGAATGCGAGAATGGTTATGAAGCGGTAAACCAAATTGAAAACATTAGTCCGGACCTTGTTTTTATGGACATTCAAATGCCAATTATGAATGGTTATGAAGCCACAAAAGCCATTAGAAATACACTAACAGGCAAAAGCATTCCGATAATTGCGGTGACAGCCGGCGCCGAAAAAGACGAACGGAATAAATGTATCTCTGCCGGAATGAACGATTACATCTCAAAACCTATTATTCGCGGTACGGTTGAAGAGGCATTGTCGAAATGGATAAAATAGAAAAAAGTTAATCCCGTGGTGTAACTCTATTTTCAAAAAAAACTCTAAATTCGTAAAGCTGAAATTATAGTAACCACAAAAACAATACAATATGAAATGGAGAGGCACAAGACAAAGTGATAACGTTGAAGACAGAAGAGGTTTATCTGGCGGAAAAGTTGCCGTAGGAGGCGGAGTTATTGGTATAATTATTTTGTTGCTAAACGTTTTTGGTGGTGAAACCGGGCAAACTGTTGGGAATGTATTACAGCAAATGCAAGGTGGGCAACAGCAAACTGAGGCTGCTGCACCATTAAGTAAAGAAGAGGAAGAAATGGGTAATTTTGTTAAATCTGTTCTGGCAAAAACAGAAGACACCTGGAGCAAAATTTTTACCGAAAACGGCATGACCTACGAAAAGCCTAAATTAGTACTTTTCAAAGGTTCCGTACAAACAGCCTGCGGTGGAGCCTCTTCTGCTTCCGGACCATTTTACTGTCCCGGAGACCAAAAAGTATACATGGATTTAGAATTCTTTGAAGAACTAAAAACAAAATTTGGAGCCAAGGGTGGTGACTTTGCAATTGCATACGTTATAGCCCATGAAATTGGCCACCACATTCAGACCTTACTCGGGACTTCAGAAAAAATGCGTGAAGAACAACAGGGAAAAAGCGAAGCCGAGGCTAATAAGTTATCTGTAGCTTTAGAACTACAAGCTGATTTTTATGCCGGAGTATGGGCTCATGATAATCAGCAATATATTGAAGCTGGTGATATCGAAGAAGCCTTAAGTGCTGCAAATGCCGTTGGAGACGATGCGATTCAAAGTAAAATGAGCGGAGAAGTAGTTCCCGATTCTTTTACACATGGTTCATCGGAACAAAGAATGTACTGGTTTAAAAAAGGTTTTAGCTCCGGAGATATCAAACAGGGAACCACTTTTGAAGAAATAAGATAATACACAACCAAATATAATAAACCAATTGAAGCATGACTTAAACGTCATGCTTTTTTTGTATCAAAAAAAAAAAAAAAGACAATCTTTAAAATCCAAATTCCAAACTTTATAATGCTTTACAATGTTCATTTCGACGTAAGGAGAAATCACATCACCTATTCCGTGCTGTGCGTCTATGCGCATGTGATTTCTCCTTACGTCGAAATGACAAAAAAATATTGACCCAATTCTAATTGCTGAGATTTGGAATTTAAGATTCGAGATTTAAATTAATGGTACAAAAAAAGCCTTGAATTTCTTCAAGGCTTTAAATTTCTGGGTGGCTGACCGGGTTCGAACCGGCGACCCTCGGCACCACAAACCAATACTCTAACCAGCTGAGCTACAACCACCATTTTTCTTTGCGGTTGCAAATATACAACAAAGGTTTACTTCTACAAAGAAAAATTTGAAAAAATTACATCAAATTTTCTAAGCTATTGACAGCCAAACATCTTTCAACAGTAAATCCTTCCGCAAAATCTTTCCCAACAAGCCTTCCTAAGTCCTGCGCACGGTAATTTAAGCTTTCCAGGAAGTTTTTGCTTGTAATGGGTGTAGCAGGCTCTTTTGAACTGGCATCATAAAATTGTGTTTTATACGCCAGAATAGCTTCTATTTTTTTCTCTTCAAACCCTGTGATGTCTACCACGAAATCAGGTTCAATGTTTTTCCACTGAATATAGTGATAAACGACTTTTGGTCGCCAGGCTTCCTGATTCACTCCGTCAATTGAAGTTTCAATTTTCATTAAACCGGATAAGAAGCAAGCGTCAGAAACTAATTTACTTCCTTTCCCGTGGTCGATATGACGATCGTCAATGGCATTGCACAATACAATTTCAGGTTGATACTTTCGGATCATTTTAATAACTTCCAGCTGATGTTTTTCATCATTTACAAAAAAGCCATCACGCATGGCCAAGTTCTCACGAACTACAACACCCAAAACTTTTGCTGCATCCGCTGCCTCCTGATCTCTGATTTCAGCCGTACCACGCGTACCCAGTTCACCACGTGTTAAATCAACAATACCTACTTTTTTACCCAGTGATACTTCTTTTAAAATGGTTCCGGCACAACCTAATTCCACATCATCCGGATGTGCGCCAAAGGCTAGTATATCTAATTTCATTTTGTTTGTTTGTTTTTTTTGTTTCAGGTTTCAGGTTTCAGGTTTCAGGTTTTGAGTCGCAGTTTTCAGTCTCAGTATGCAGTGCGACTGAAAACTGCGACTGCGACTATTTTTCACTTCCCCAAAACTCTTTTCATTGTCATCGATTTATTGACACTTTCCTCCCACTCTTTCTCAGGAATACTTTCTTTGGTAATACCGCAGCCCATGTACAAAATGGCTTTATTTTCCATAATCTGCATGCTGCGTAAATTTACGAATAAATCAGAACTTACGGCATTTGATGCCAGGCTGCTGTTTAATTCCCCTAAAAACCCCGTGTAAAAAGTCCGGTCATAGTTTTCGTTTGCAATGATAAATGCTTTTGCTTTCTTTTTAGGCAAACCGCAGACTGCAGGTGTTGGATGCAGCGTATCAATTACTTCTTCCAAAGTCGAATTTTCATTTAAAACACCCGAAATATCGGTTTTAATATGCCAGATCGATCCCGCTTTGATACTGTAAGGCTCCGTCACCTCAACCGATAGCGCCACTTCACGAAGTCGTTTTACAATAAAATCGGTTACATATTGCTGTTCGTCTTTTTCTTTTTGCTGCCAGGAAATTTCAATTTCCGATTCGGCTTTTTGCGTTCCGGCCAAAGCTGTGGTTTCAAATACATTTCCGTTGGCTTTTAATAATTGTTCCGGCGTTGCCCCCATCCAGAAGCCGATTTCAGGATGAAAAAAGCAATAACTAAAAGTAGTCGGATACAATTGAATCAACTGCTGAAAAGTCGTTATAAAATCGAAATCGGTTACCGCTACACTTTCGCTTCTTGATAAGACCACTTTTTTGAACTCTTCGTTTTTAATCGCCTGAATTCCTTTGGCAACTAAATCTTCATACTGTTTTTTAGCAGCTGGATCAAAACCGGAATCATTCCTTTCAATCAGACTGAACTCCATATTTTCCTGTTCAGCAGTAATAATTTCAGATTCGTTTTCCGGAATCAGAATCAGTTGCTTTTCATCAAAAGAAGCAAAGACAAATCCTTTTTCGGTAAAATCAGAAACGGTATGCAAAACATTATTTTGCTGTAAAAGCCCAATCATTTTAGTGGAAGTGGGTTTGGAATAAAGTACAAATGGTAAATTTTGCTCTTTATGCAGTTTTATTTTAGAGAAGAAATTATTCATCATTCCACTAGCTTTTCTTTCGATCCAGAACCATATTCGTCAATTTGCAAAGTGAAATCAGATTGCCTTCTTCATCGGTAATTTTAATTTCCCAAAGATGGATGCTTCTTCCTTTATGAATGATACGTGCTGTGCCAAAAACCCAGCCTTCACGAATACTTTTCAGGTGATTGGCAGAAATCTCGATGCCACGGACTTCCTGTTCTTTTGGGTCTATAAAGAAAAAGGATGCCGCACTTCCAACGCTTTCAGCCAAAGCGACTGAAGCTCCTCCGTGTAACAATCCCATAGGCTGGTGAACAGCAGGATTTACCGGCATTTTTGCGGTCAGAAAATCTTCGCCGGCATCTATATATTCTATTTTCAGGGTTTCCATCAGTGTGTTTTTAGTAAACTGATTGCAACGCTCTAATATTTGCTCTTTTGTGTAATTCATTAAAGTGGAATTTAAAATCGTAAAATTAAAGAAAAGAAGAGATACAAATTAAAAAATACAATCCTATTATTAAAATGATCTTCGAACCTGTCCGTTTTTTGTTATTTTTACAAAACAATAACAGCAGTCTGCGGTAGAAACGTAATATTTTTTGCCACAGATTTCACAGATTCACATCGATTAGATTATTTGCATTGCGCATAGAAAAAATCTTTTAATGCTTAAATCTGTGGCAAAAAAAAACTTATTCAGATGCGTAAATACTTTATACTTTTCATTCTCGGTTTACTTTTAGCGGTTAGTGCCTGTAGAACTGATTTTGACACCGTAGCCAGTTCCGGAAATTTAAAGTTTTCAAAAGATACCGTTTACCTGGATACAGTTTTTAAAAACATCGGTTCAAGTACCTATCAGCTTAAAGTGTACAACAAAAGCAAAGATGATATTTCAATTCCCGTTATTCAGCTTAAAAAAGGATTAAGCTCCAAATACCGAATGACAGTCGACGGAACAAGCGGAAACAATGGTAAAATCTTCAATAACGTTACCCTTTTGGCCAAAGACAGTTTGTATATTTTTATAGAAACAACGGCAGACATTACAGATGCTAACCCGACTGATTTTTTATATACCGATGAAATTCAATTTGACAGTGGGGCCAATCTTCAAAAAGTGGCATTGGTCACCTTGATTCAGGATGCGGTTTTTTTATTTCCCAAACAAAATCCGGACGGAACCAAGGAAAAAATCGAGATCGATGGCAAAGCAGTTGATGGTTTTTATCTGGATGAAAATGATACTGCAAACGGAAATGAACTCCTTTTCACCAACAAAAAACCGTATGTTGTTTACGGGTATGCAGCAGTTCCTGAGAATAAAACCATCACTTTCGAAGCAGGTGCCAAAGTATTCTTTCACGCTAATTCAGGACTTTTTGTAGATAAAAATGCTTCCCTGCAAATTAACGGAGCGGTTTCAACAACTGAAAAATTAGAAAATGAAGTTGTTTTTGAAGGTGATCGCCTGGAATCCCTGTATTCGGATATTCCCGGACAATGGGGCGCCATTATTCTGGCTGACGGAAGTACAAATCATTCCATCAATCATCTGACACTAAAAAATGCAACCATTGGTTTATCGATCAGAAAACAGGACGCGACAACGGTTCAGCTTAAAAACACACAAATTTACAACTGTTCACAATATGGCATTTTAGCACAGAATGCCCGAATCAAAGGAGAGAATGTTGTCATTAATTATTCCGGTTTGGCGGGTTTATCCTGTATTTATGGCGGGGATTACAGTTTTACACATAGTACTTTTTACAACAACTGGCCAAGTGGCGACCATTTTGCCGTTAACTTAAGCAACCGACTGTCCGGTGCCACTCCGGAAACGAAAGACCTGACTCAGGCTACGTTTAACAATTGTATTATTTATGGTTCCAATACCAGTGAATTTAATTTAGACAAAAGCACAAGCGCGCAATTCGTCTATCAATTGAATAATTGTTTACTGAAATTCAGCGGCACAAGTAAAAATCCGGATTACCAGTTTAAGGATGATGCCGTGCATTATACGAACATCATTCTGAATGAAAATCCAAAGTTTTATAACGTGTCTCAGAACAAATTCAATATTGATAAAACTTCTGCCGCTTTCGCGAAAGGAAATCAGGCATATGCAATTCCATTGGACATTATCGGAAAAACTAGGACTTCCCCACCCGATCTGGGCGCTTACCAGAGTGCCGACTTTCCAAAATAAAGATTTTCTACAAAGCGTAAAGATTACGTTTTTTACCATATAAGTGATGTAAGTTCATTTAAGGTTCCTTCAAATTTCGCTCGCAAAGACGCAAAGTCGCAAAGTTTTTTATTTGTAATACTTAAATTCAAACTTTGTCACTTTGCACCTTTGTCCCTTTGAACCTTTGAACACTTATATGGTAAAAGAAACAACCGTAAGAAAATATATCTAAAAATAATCATTCCTTAACCCAGCGTATTCATAAAAATAGTAGATTTGGTACACAAATAAATTAAAACACTATTAATCAATTTATTACCAACCAAATTAAACTATTATTTATGAAAAAAAGCTACTCTTCGTTTCTATTACTGATCTTTACTATTGCGGGTTTTGCACAAATCCCGTCCGGTTATTACAGCACTGCCACCGGAACCGGTTACACTTTAAAAACACAATTATACAACATTATTAAAGGCCATACCGATAACGGATATTCGGGTTTATATACCACCTATCAAGCGTCTGATGTTGATAATTTCTACGAAAATGACGGTACTGTTTTAGACATGTATTCTGAAAATCCATCAGGAACAGATCCTTACAATTACAGCACGGGAAGCACCCAAAGATGTGGTAATTATTCCGTAGAAGGTGACTGCTATAATAGGGAACACATCATTCCGCAATCTACTTTTAACGAGCAATCCCCTATGGTTTCCGATGCCCATTTTATCACACCGACCGATGGAAAAGTAAACGGAATTCGTTCTAATTACCCACATGGAAATGTGAGTTCAGTAACTTACACTTCTCAAAACGGAAGCAAATTGGGATCAAGTGCCGTATCCGGATATTCAGGAACTGTTTTCGAACCTGTAAATGCTTTCAAAGGAGATATTGCCAGAATGTATTTCTATTTTGCCACCCGTTATGAAAATACGGTTGCAGGCTATTCCTACCCTATGTTTGACGGATCAAGCAATAAAGTATTTACAGCTGCATTTTTAAGCGTACTTTTAGCCTGGAACGCACAAGATCCGGTAAGCGCGAGAGAAATCGCCCGAAACAATGCTATTTATGCCCGTCAGAACAATAGAAATCCTTATATAGACCATCCGGAATATGTAAATCAAATCTGGGGAGGCACACCACCCTCCGGAGATACTACGGCTCCAACAGCTCCGACAAGTTTAGCATCAACAACCAAAACAGCGACTTCCATTACAGTGGCCTGGACTGCTTCTACAGATAATACTGCCGTTACCGGATATGATGTATATGCAAACAGCGTTCTGAAAACTACTGTTTCAGGAGTAACAGCAACTATTACGGGTTTAACGGCATCAACAAGTTATTCTATTTATGTAAAAGCCAAAGATGCCGCCGGAAACATTTCTTCGTCAAGCAATACCATTGCTGTTACCACAAACAGCGGCGGAACAGGAACAGCTTCCGAACTGCTTTTCTCTGAATACATTGAAGGTTCAGGAAACAATAAAGCTTTAGAGATTGCCAACAATACCGGAAGTTCCGTTAACATGTCTGTTTATACCATAAAAAAACAAACCAACGGTGCAGGTTCGTGGAGTACCGGTTTAACCCTGAGCGGAACACTGAGCAGCGGAAGCAAATACGTAGTGGTTAACAGTTCAATATCTTCTGCTTGTTTCTCAAAAAGTTCGGCTAATATTTCTACAGCAGCAACAGAACTTACTTTTAACGGAAATGATGCAGTAGGTTTATTCAAAAACGGTGTTTTAATAGACATTATCGGAACTTTTAGCGGCGGAACTGCCAATTTTGCTATTGATGTAACTTTAAGAAGAAAATCGACGGTAACGGCTCCGAGCACAACCTTCAACCTAAGTTCACAATGGGATTCGTATACTACGGATACCTGCAATAACTTAGCCAGCAAAACAGCCATTGCAACTAAAGAAGAAGCTGAATCCGTTTCTGATGAAATTATAATTTATCCGAATCCTTCCAATGGAAATTTTAATATCGGCTATAATAACTCAGACGCTCCTTATTCGATTGAAATCATTTCATTTTCAGGACAAAAAGTTTTTGAAAAACAAAATGCAACGAATCCGGAAATAGCGGTAAGTCATCTTGCGAAAGGAATATATATTGTTGTCATCACGAAAGATGAAAAAACAGTGTATAAAAAGATTATCATCAACTAATTTAAAAATTAGATCCTTATTTATTAAAAAGCGGCAAATTGCCGCTTTTTTTGTTTTAGTTTCCCACAGATTTTGTAGATTGAGCAGATTTATTTCAATTATAAATCCGCTTAATCTTTTACTAATCCTTGTATCTGCTTAATCTGCCACGACCCGATAGCGAACAGGCGAAGCAAATCTGCGGGAGACCCAATCCCAAGGTATCGGAAGCAAAGCTTTTTCTTAGCCTCAGATTAAAATATTTTTTTTCAATTGCCTCCAGCTTTAGCTGGAGATTTAAAAAATAGAATTGAAAAGGCTTTAGCCGAACTGTACTGGTTTGGCTAAAGCCTTTCGTTTTGATTATTTTATTACATCCAGCTAAAGCTGGACGCTATTCAATCTACAGCGTCTCTGCGTATAGATGATAAAAAGAATAGCATCAGCTCAATCATCTACTAATCCTTGTATCTGCTCAATCTGCCACCCGAGCGATAGCGAACTGGCGAAGCAAATCTGCGGAAGATTAAAAGCTACACTTCTTAAATGAACTTACATCACTTACATGGTCAAAAAAAAGGTGTAAATTTTGCACACAAAGTCACAAAATCGGAAAGTTTTTTTAATTGTGCCGCTCAAATTCAAACTTTGTTCCTTTATTCCTTTGTCCCTTTGCATCTTTGTCCCTTTGAACCTTTGAACACCTTATATGGTCAAAAAAAAGCAGCTGCATTTTTTTTAAAAGACTTCGTTTTCAAATTTGCGCTTACTATTTATTTACACTAAATTTGCACCTCAATACAACAAACTACACAAAATGATCCATTTCTTTGAAAACCAAAGCAAAACTGTTTTTGCAGTACAAACGCAAAACGAAATTTCGGCTCAAGACATTTCAAAACTAAACTGGCTTTTTGCCAACTCCAATAAGATCGAAAAATCCGCACTGACGGATTTTTTTGTTGGTCCCCGCGCCACGATGATCACACCCTGGAGTACAAATGCTGTAGAGATTACTCAGAATATGGGTATTCCGGGCATCATCAGAATTGAAGAATTTCATCCGGCAACGGAAGACTTTACCGATTTTGATCCGATGCTTTCTCAAAAATTCAGCCAGCTGGATCAGGAAATTTTCACGATCAACGTACAGCCGGAACCTATTCTGGAAATCGATGATATTGCAACTTACAATAAAGCAGAAGGTTTGGCTTTAAGCCAGGAAGAAGTAGATTATTTAGACAATCTTGCAACAAAACTGCGAAGAAAACTAACCGATTCTGAAATTTTTGCTTTCTCACAAGCCAATTCAGAGCACTGTCGTCACAAGATTTTCAACGGAACATTTGTTATTGACGGTGAAGAAAAAGAAACTTCTTTATTCAAATTAATCAAGAAAACATCACAGCAAAACCCTAACGATATTGTTTCTGCTTACAAAGACAACGTTGCTTTTGTAAAAGGACCAAAAGTGCAGCAGTTTGCACCAAAATCAGCTGACAAACCAGACTTTTATGAAGTAAAAGAATTTGATTCGGTTATTTCATTAAAAGCAGAAACACACAATTTCCCAACCACTGTAGAACCTTTCAACGGAGCAGCAACAGGATCGGGAGGAGAAATTCGGGATCGTTTGGCAGGTGGCCAGGGTTCTTTGCCATTGGCAGGAACTGCAGTTTATATGACTTCCTATTCTCGTTTGAAAGAAGACAGAAAATGGGAAAATGCAGTGGAAGAAAGAAAATGGCTGTACCAGACGCCAATGGATATTTTAATTAAAGCTTCAAACGGAGCTTCTGATTTCGGAAATAAATTCGGGCAACCGTTAATTACCGGTTCGGTTTTAACTTTTGAACACCAGGAAAACGACCGCAAAATTGGTTACGATAAAGTAATCATGCAGGCGGGTGGAATTGGTTACGGAAAACTGGATCAATCCATCAAAAAGAAACCACAGGAAGGCGACAAAATCGTCATCTTAGGTGGAGAAAATTATAGAATCGGAATGGGTGGTGCTGCGGTTTCCTCTGCAGATACCGGAGCTTTTGGATCAGGAATTGAATTAAATGCGATCCAGCGCTCTAATCCCGAAATGCAAAAACGGGCGGCTAACGCCATTCGTGGTTTGGTGGAAAGCGATCATAACCCAATTGTATCAATTCACGATCACGGTGCAGGCGGACACTTAAACTGTCTTTCTGAATTGGTGGAAGAAACCGGAGGTTTGATTGATTTAGATAAATTGCCTGTTGGGGACCCGACACTTTCGGCAAAAGAAATTATCGGAAACGAGTCTCAGGAAAGAATGGGACTGGTGATCGGCCAGAAAGATATTGACATTTTACAAAGAATTGCCGACAGAGAGCGTTCGCCAATGTATCAGGTTGGAGATGTAACGGGAGACCACCGTTTTACTTTCGAATCAAAATCAAACGGTTCCAAACCGATGGATTATGCTTTGGAAGATTTCTTCGGAAGTTCTCCAAAAACGGTAATGACCGATAAAACAATCGATAGAAAATATGCGGATGTTTCTTATGACAGCGCCCATTTTGAAAAATATTTACAAGACGTTTTACGTTTAGAAGCCGTTGGTTCAAAAGACTGGTTAACGAATAAAGTTGACCGTTGTGTGGGTGGAAAAGTTGCCAAACAACAAAATGCAGGACCGTTGCAATTGCCTTTGAACAATGTGGGTGTAATGGCTTTGGATTATTTAGGAAAAGAAGGAATCGCTACTTCTATTGGCCACGCACCTATCGCCGCTTTGATTGATCCGGTGGCGGGAAGCAGAAATGCTATTGCAGAATCGTTATCCAACATTGTCTGGGCTCCGATTAAAGACGGTTTAAAAGGAATTTCATTATCAGCCAACTGGATGTGGGCTTGTAAAAACGAAGGCGAAGACGCCCGTTTGTACGCTGCGGTTGAAGGCTGTTCAGAATTTGCAATCGAATTGGGAATCAATATTCCAACGGGAAAAGATTCACTTTCGATGAAACAAAAATATCCAAATGACGAAGTAATCGCACCGGGAACGGTTATTATTTCTGCGGGAGGAAATTGTATCGACATCAAAAAAGTAGTAGAGCCTGTTTTACAGAAAAACGGAGATTCTATTTATTACATCAACTTGTCTCAGGATGCTTTCCAGTTGGGAGGTTCGTCTTTTGCTCAAATCAGAAACACCATCGGAAAAGAAACGTCAACTATAAAAGATGCTTCTTTCTTTAAAACGGCCTTCAATACGATTCAGGAATTGATTTTAGACGATCAGATCCTGGCAGGACACGATATAGGAAGCGGTGGTTTGATTACCACTTTACTGGAAATGTGTTTTGCGGATGTAAATCTGGGTGCTAAAATTGATTTTTCTGCTTTCGCTGAAAAAGATCTGTTGAAAATCCTTTTTGCAGAAAACATCGGAATTGTGTTCCAGGCGAAATCAAACGAAGCTGTTGAAGCTAAATTAAAAGGAAACGATATCGAATTCTTCAAAATTGGTTCCGTGCAAAGTACGCCAAGTTTGGAATTTGGAATTTATAATTTGGATATTGAGAAATATAGAGACATTTGGTTCGAAACTTCTTATTTACTAGACCAGAAACAATCTAAAAACGGAAGAGCTCAGGCACGTTTCGAAAACTATAAAAATCAGGTTTTAAACTATACTTTCCCGGCACATTTCACTGGTAAAAAACCTGTCATCTCGAGCGAAGTCGAGAGACCTAAGGCCGCTATTATCCGTGAAAAAGGAAGTAATTCCGAGCGCGAAATGGCAAATGCTATGTACTTAGCTGGTTTTGATGTAAAAGACGTTCACATGACCGATTTGATTTCAGGTCGTGAAACTTTGGAAGACATTCAGTTTATTGGTGCTGTGGGAGGATTCTCCAATTCAGATGTTTTAGGTTCTGCCAAAGGCTGGGCAGGTGCTTTCTTATACAACGAAAAAGCAAAAACAGCTTTGGATAATTTCTTTAAAAGAGAAGACACATTATCTGTCGGAATCTGTAATGGCTGCCAGTTGTTTATGGAACTAGAGGTAATCAATCCGGAGCATGAAGTACACGGAAAATTATTGCATAACGAAAGCCAGAAACACGAAAGTATCTTTACTTCTGTAAAAGTTCAGGAGAATAATTCGGTGATGTTATCGACATTGGCCGGAAGTACTTTAGGAGTTTGGGTTTCTCACGGAGAAGGAAAATTCAATTTGCCTTTAGCCGAAGAAAACTATAACATTGTTTCTAAATATGCGTACGAAGGTTATCCTGCAAATCCAAATGGTTCTGATTATAACACAGCAATGATGTGTGACAAAACCGGAAGACATTTAGTGATGATGCCTCATATCGAGCGTTCCACTTTCCAATGGAACTGGGCACATTACCCAAAAGACAGAAATGACGAGGTTTCTCCTTGGCATGAAGCTTTTGTAAACGCCAGAAAATGGATTGAGAAAATCTAAAAAAATATAAAACGCTCGAATTATCGAGCGTTTTTTTTGCCACAGATTAAATGATATAAAAAGATTTTTTTTGCCATGACTCGAGCGATAGCGAACAGGCGAGGCAATTGCATGAATTTTCACGAATAAATTAATTTGTAATGCGAAAAACTTGCCACAGATTGGAGGATTAAAATGATTAAAAATTGCTTTGTTGTTTGCAATTAGCAAACAATTAAATAATTATAATTCGTGAAAATTCGTGCAATTCGTGGCAAAAAAACTTTATTCTTTACCCTAAAAAATTGCCCCGACGCTATCCCTATCAGCCGGGGCATTTTTTTTAACGTTTCAGTGAAGAAGCAATTCCGGTTACCACATTAGATGCCCCGAAAGCAAACAACCCTGAAGCAATCGCATGCTGACCTGCAAAAAACTGATTTTCTGCAATGGCATTACTAAAGAAATGCCCGCCGGCCAGTCCTGCTACTAATCCCAGACCAATCATTCCAATGTGCCACCAAGGTTCCGGATCAGGTGGCGGTCCTGGCCATTTTTTTAATAAATCCCTTAACCATCCGGGATAACCTGTACCGCACCATCCCATTATCAAAAAGAAAGCAGTTTCCATATTATATTTTTTTAAATAATGCCTACTCGTTTGCTTTTCGGCTTACGCAATTAATTCATTTCAAAACTACTTTCTAAAGACGTAATGCCGCTTATGTCATTTCCTGTTTTTCAATGGGGAAAAAGCCCTTTTTTTCTATCTGTAATAAAACCCTTAAAACAGATTAAGATTCATTCAATACCGTCTGCGGAAAACAGTCCATGATTTTAATTGAGAGAGAAAACTCTGTTATAATTAGTTTTCTGTCGGCTAATTTCCCTTTGGAAATGAATTGTTTAAAAAAAATCTCATTCTTGTAATTTGGATTGATTTTTTTATTGAAATTTGAACTATATTCGCCATAAAAATCCTGCCACTGGATTTTTTTGAAAGCCCAAAAACAACTAAAACCTACAGAGAAATGAAAATTTTAAAAGCATTCCTTTTTGCATTATTTTTTATAGCTACGCAATCCTATTCACAAGAAATTAATATCGATAAAATTGTTTATAAAAGCCGCGAACGTTATATCACGACTACTATTGCTTATCCGATACAGGGAACTTTTTTACCTATCGGGCAAAAAGAGCCCAGCACTGTATTAAATCCTGACGGAACAGGAGTTATTCAGGACGAAGATTTAAGCAAAAAAAAGATCAACTGGGGAATTGAATGTACAGAGGAAGGTGTTCCGGTTTTTAAGGAAGGTTTCAATAGTAAATCCTATACATTCTGGTACAGAACCAATGATAGCGATGAGTGGAATTATACCCAGCTTTCTATTCACTTCGCCAAAAAGAAAATGTTCCTGATGGGAGAAAGGGTAAAAAGCTACGAGGATTTTAACGTGCAGTAAATTGCCCTCCTGAAATTAAACAATTCTTGCTTTTTCCGAAAATTTACTGTAAAAAAGAAAACGTTTTCGTTGATTTTTAAGAGTACCTATAATTTTTGCCATAAAATTTCATAAAATTAAAAATTATACCCATTTTTTATTTAATTTGCGGTAAAATTCAATATATTAAACATGGTTTCAATCACACGCCTTTTTGATTTTCCTTATTATCAACAAGAAAATTACGACCTTCCGGTTGCTCTTGCAACTAAAAAAAATGGGACTTGGGAAAAAACATCCAGCCAGGAATATATTGCTAAAGCAAATGCCATATCAAGAGCATTATTGCAGATGGGGGTTCAGAAAGATGATAAAATTGCATTAATCACTTCTAATAACCGCACGGAATGGAATATCATGGACATTGGTATTTTACAGACCGGAGCACAAAACGTTCCAATTTATCCGACCATTGCCGAAGAGGATTACGAATATATTTTAAATCACAGCGGAAGTATTTACTGTTTCGTTTCAGATGATGAAGTACTTCGAAAAGTACTGGCTATCAAAGCTAACGTTCCTACTTTAAAAGAGGTGTATTCTTTTAATGAAATTGCAGGCTGCAAACACTGGTCAGAATTACTGACTTTAGGGGCAGACGAAAGCAATCAGTCTGAGGTTGAGGCCAGAAAAGACAGCATTAAGGAAGATGATTTAGCTACTATTATTTATACTTCAGGAACTACAGGGCGACCTAAAGGAGTGATGCTTTCACACAAAAACATTGTTTCGAATGTTTTAGACAGTGCACCGAGAATTCCGTTTGATCCGGGAAAAAGTACCGCACTGAGCTTCCTTCCTATTTGTCATATTTTTGAAAGAATGATTTTATACATCTATCAGTATTATGGCGTTTCTGTTTATTTTGGAGAATCTATTGACAAAATCAGTGACAACCTGAAAGAAGTAAGACCAACCGTTATTACAGCTGTTCCGAGACTTCTGGAAAAGGTTTACGATAAAATTTACGCAAAAGGCGGTGAATTAACCGGCATCAAGAAAAAATTATTCTTCTGGGCTATTGACTTAGGACTAAAATATGAGCCTTACGGAGCCAATGGTTTCTGGTATGAATTTCAGTTAAAAATCGCCAGAAAACTTATTTTCAGTAAATGGAAAGAAGGTTTGGGAGGCAATTTAGATTTAATGGTTTCCGGAAGTGCTGCTTTACAGCCCCGTTTAACAAGAGTTTTTGCCGCTGCCGAAATTCCGGTTATGGAAGGCTACGGTTTGTCTGAAACATCCCCTGTAATTGCTGTAAACGACGAAAGAAATAAAGGTTTCAAAATTGGAACTGTTGGAAAAGTAATCCGTAACGTTGAAGTAAAAATTGCTCCGGACGGAGAAATCCTTTGCAAAGGACCAAACGTAATGTTAGGCTACTTTAAAGATGCTGAAAAAACAGCAGAAGCTTTACAGGACGGTTATTTCCACACCGGAGATATCGGAGAAATTGACAGCGAAGGTTTCCTGAAAATTACAGACCGTAAGAAAGAAATGTTCAAAACCTCAGGCGGAAAATACATCGCTCCGCAATTGATTGAAAATGCCATGAAACAATCCCGTTTTATTGAGCAGATCATGGTGATTGGTGAAGGCGAAAAAATGCCGGCTGCTTTTATTCAGCCTAACTTCGAATTTGTAAAAGAGTGGGCTAAAATCCATAAAATTACTTTAGGAAGTTCCAATGCAGAAATCGTTTCCAATCCTGATGTTATAAAACGTATCGACGAAGAAATCGAAGGAATCAACGAAAAATTCGGTCACTGGGAAAAAATCAAACGTTTTGAGCTGACTCCGGATGTCTGGTCTATCGATGGCGGACAATTGACTCCGACATTAAAATTAAAACGTAAAATCATCAAAGAAATCTACAAAGATCTCTACGCTAAAATTTACGGACAAAATTCATAATCAAAATAATATAACCAACGAAAAACGGCTGTCAGATGACAGCCGTTTTTTTTTATTTCATTTAGAATAGTTCCTAAACAAATACCTTATCAATCTGACTTAAAATTGTCGGATCTTGTATTTCATTGTCTTTGGCTAACAAAAGAACTTTAGACATAACCTCAGCCGATTTTGGATCTTCATCTGCAAAAGGCAGGAATAAACGTCCCCTGTGTTGCGAATGCACCGGAAGTATTGATAAATATTTCCCGGGCATCTGATGTACAACTGCACTTCCCAAATGAACACTATAGTTAGCCATTTCTCCTTTAATCAACGCGTGATTTTCTTTAATCTCTACATTTTTGATTTTAAACAATCGTAATGTTTCTCTCAGTAAAACTGCTCTCATCTCAATTGATGAATGGCTTGCCTCAGGATCAACTCCGCCAACATGTGCAACACTTACTACTAAATCAATATCACGCATTACTTCTGAAAAAATACGCGGATTAACATCTTCAAAAGCAATGTTTTTATAATCTTTTAACGAATGAAATTCAATTGTTTCTAAAGTTGGACTTTCTACATCTGCCGGAGAAAACCAGTCAGCCATAGCGTACATTTTAACCTGATAGCCCTCTTTATGAAAAACTTTTTGCAATCCTTCTTCATAATCTACTTTCCAGCCTCTGGTTTTTAGTAAAGCCAAAGTTTGATTGGGCTGTACCTGATGTCCGGCATAACGTCTTGAAATTGATTTTTCTTGTAATTCATCAGGTGTTGGAACATATAATTCCCTAAAAACCTGCTTAAAGGGCTGTTGCAATTTGTTATCAAAACAATAGCTTTGAAAATCTGTCCAGATATTGTGTTTATGCAGATCATAACAATGCGCAATTCTAAAAGTCTGATTTTCATTTAGTGCATTCACTTCGCCTAAAGCCGTAACCAGATTTCCATCAATATAAAAACCAATTTTAGCATCATTTGAGATAAAAACCAATTTTTCAAGATGTTTAGAAATAATCGGATGTTCGAAAAGGTTCTGCATTTCGGCATATAAAAATTCATCACCGCGAATCATACTTTCTTCCAGTCCTTTTCTCGAACGCGTCCATTGCTCGCGCATCGTTTTTCTGTAATTCGTTAATTCCAGAATTCCCTTGTCTTTTTTATATTTTGGCGGAATCGCTTTTAATTCTTTATCAGCTTTAAAAGTAACCAGATCCGCTTTTCCTTCTTTATTAATGACCAGATTTACTCTTATATCATCTAAAACAACTTCGGTTTCTTTTGATAAAATATTCTGAACTTGTTTGGTTTCCATCGCCCACGTCAATCGCACAGGATCCGGATAACCGGCATTTCTGGCCAGGTTTTCCAACGCCACACGAATTGCCAAAGCTTCACTTGCCTGCTTCATCGAACCAAATTCCCTGCTTTCTTTTTTAAACTGCTGCAAATATTCATAGCGCGCCAAAATATCTTTTTCAGGACTTGTTTTGCTCAAAGGCACTAAACCGTAAACTCTTAAATAATCCTGATCGCGTTTGTCTTTTACTTTGGCCGTAACTTCTCTAATTTTCAAATCGCCCGTAATCGTGTCTGCGTATAATCGCGCTCTGCGGTGTCCGTTTCCGTCAGTTACATATTTTGCCGATTCATACAGCATTTCCCATTTAGCTTTTCCCAATTGTTTATAAGCCGATACAAACCAATTTTTATCTACTGCTCCATCTTTAAAATCCTGCAGATCGATAGAGGAGAATTTCGCCATTTCACTTTCTAATTCCGAATTTACAGCGCTGTAACTGGCTGTTTTGGTATGTGCATGAAACCACCAGATTCCTTCATCTAAACCATTCCAGTTTAAATAATTGCTGATAAACTTCTGCCATTGCGGTGCATAAATGGCGGCCTGAATCAATCTTTCTTCTGAAATTTTGGCTTTTGTAATCGCATGGTTAAAACTTTCCTGAGTGTCAGTAGCCAACGGATAACATCTTTTCAATAAATAGCTAAACAGTTTTTGCTTGGTTAATTCGGTGTAGCTCCATGAATAAATATAACCTTTGTACAAACTTGCTTTTCCGAGAGCCGTGAGCATTTCGACCAAACGATTGATTCCGAAAATCTTCTGGAAACTCTGAACCAAATGTGTAACCGATGTATTGGAATCACCTCTTTTCACTTCAATATCCAAAAAGGTTTCGCGAATCTTATCAATCATCGAAACTAAAAATGGAAATGTCTTAATTAAATCTTCACCTCCGGGATGTCTGTAGTGTTTCCCCTCGCCTGTTAAAACAGAAATTCTTTCACTTTCTAAAATACCTTCGTACAATTCGCCTTCGGTAATTAAATTTTGCTCAAAAGCTGCGCAATACAAATGGATTGGCGGTTTATTATAAGGAATATTTCTTTCTAATCCGTTTAACTGTCTCCATCTGTACAGGTTCCAAACTTTATTGTTTTGTTCTTCTGATAAATCCAGTAAACTAATTTTATTCAGGTAAATGTCAAAAAAGCCCTGATTCTGCCAGCCGTTGCCGTTATCTGAATTATAATAATATTCATCTTTTGAAGGTTTATATTCAAACTCTAAAACCGATTCCGGAAGATTTGCATATAAAGTGCTGCAGGCATCAATTAAGAAATCTGCCTTTTCTTTAAAAGAATATTTAAGCTGAAGCGCATTTAAAATTTGTAAAATGGCATTGTCCCAATCGTAGCCTCTTTTGTTTTGGTGCGGCAATAATTCTTTATAATAAAAAACATATTTCTCCAGAAAATCGCGCCATACTTTTCGGTCACAACTGCTTACAAGTGTTAGTAGAAATAAATCTTTTTCAGTTAATCCCGAATTTTCAAACCAGCCCGACCAAACTTCGTACAACGGATAATTTGTCGCTGCAATTTCAGGATCTTTTTCATCTTTTAGATTTTTTACCTCTCTAAAAGTATTTCCAAGCAAAACAGTCGATTTGCTGTTATCGTAGTTTTCGATTTCATATTCGTGATTTCTGTTTTCTTCATATAATGTATACAATTTAGAAATCTCGGTTTGTATCTGAGACATTGATTTTGAGAAACCATATTGATGCTCTTTAACCGATTTAACATACAGGGAATCTCCCTGCGGTTTTGGCAAGGCATAGGGTGAAACTTCGTTTGGCGTATAAAAACCAAATCCGTTTTCGGCGCTTATACTATCTTTCTTTTTTGAAGGTTCTAACTGCTCTATAAATTTGGTTTCTTTTTCGGTGATTTTTGGTCTTGTCGAATAAGCTGCAACCCAGTCATTAACTTTATCTGTCAGCTTCGCATTTTTCTGCAACTGCAGCATCAAATCCAAAACCGACATGCGTTGTTCTAAATCGCCTTTTTCTAACGTTTTTTCTACAAAAGAGCTTATTTTCTGATCTTCCTGTTTTAGTAAAATTGCGGTTAGGTTTTTCTTTAAATTAGAATTTTTACGTTTGTATAATTCCTGAAAAATTGCCAGTTCGTCTTCTGTTAAACTCAAATTATTTAAAGTATTGACTGCCGAAGCTACCAAAGATTCGCCTCTGTCTTTTAAGATGCGAAGTGCAAAATTTCTTTGAAAACTGGTTGGTTCTTTTTTGTCTTTACCTCCATCGTTTTTAAAGCTGTAAAAAGAATAACAATAATAATCACCCAAAATTTCTCTGGCCAGTTTTTCTCTTAAATTAATTGCAAAACCTTCAAAATGATTCAGAATAATTTCTAATCTTTCGCTGTTATCGCCAATTAAATTTATGGCTGCAGCATAAAAGGCATCTTTCTCGAACTTGGCATTGAGCCATGAAAATACTTTCCCTTCGAAAGTTTTTTCTTTTTCGTTTATATTTTGCGCGAGATTGTAAACTTTATCGAAAAAGTTCGGATAATCTGCATTTTCAGTATAATATTTCGATTTGGCATTGGCATCTAAAAGTGCATTTAATCTCGGAAGCGCAAATGCCAAAACCTGAAGATTTTCGTCGTCCAAAGCTTTAAAATACAATGGCATCTCGATATAAGGATCGTTGGTTTCCCCGACAAATTTTAAGGCCAGCGATTTCTTTTCGACCGAACCTTTCGCTAATAACTCATGCAGATACGGAACGGTTTTTTCGACATCAAAAACACCCTGAACCCAAAGTGCCATATAAACTTCATTGTTATTTTTACTCTGAATTCCCACCGGAATCGTTTCCGGATTCGAGAAATAACCATACGCCAGATTGATGATATTTCGAACCGTCGTTTCTTTTTCAGAATCCCAGCCCAAACCAGTCCACGTATCAATGCCGCGCACCACAGATGAAAAACGGGTTAATTTATTATCAATAATGACCTTAATCATATAGTGCAAAGCACCGATACTGGTTTCGTCCAACGCTTCCAGAACGGTTTGACGCAAGCCTTCCTGACGTTGTGCGGCCAATAAAAGTTTTTCGACCAGTTCCCAGCTTTCTTTTTTCTCGCTGTTTAAAAGTGCTTTGATAATATTTCGTGAAACTTTTCCTCTCGGGTCTTTGTTGAAAATAATATCTTCAAATAACTGAAAAAGATTTTCTTTGTTTAAATCAATCGCTGCCGACCAAATCATAAACTGATTCGTAGAACTGGAAATCTCGGTGTCAAAACGAATTTCCTCCTCAATACTTAAATCGTAATGTACGGTATTGCTGTCGTGGTAATTGTAAATCTTTGGGCCATTAAGCAGCGAACGCAAAAAATTAACCTGATTAACAAGCAAATATTTTTTATTGTTTGGCGCCCTGAAAGAACGTCGCGTATAACCACTCTGATACATTTTCTGAGGAAGTCGGTTCCAGGCTTCTTTTACATAAACGGCATTTTCCTCACCAAAAAAGTAAACCAGAAGATCGTAGTAATTTTTGTCTTCCCATAAATCTTCTTTTACCCATTTTGCGAATTCGGTACATTCTTTAGAACCCAAAGAAATATACGTGTTGTAATAATTGTCTTTTAGTTTTAAAAGTTCCAGACCAAACTCGGCTACTTCTTTTTTTAACTTGTTTTTTGACAATAGCTTTGTTACCAAATTACTATTGACAATTTCTTCTAATTCTTTTTTAAACCTTTGTATAGGGTTTTCTATTATTTTACTTTTAAGAACATCTTCTATAGACATCATGTTATTATTTTAAAATTATATATTTTATTTATTGTAAAATGGGTTTTGAAAATGTAAAGTTTCATTGTCCGAAAATGCATTTCTTACCAGTAACTCCCCGCCAAAAAAGTCAGTCTGATAAAAGTGAGCCCTTTATTTTCTTCAAGATTTATTTCCTGACTTAAGTTCTCCAGCTCGTCATCACCGTAAAAAACAGCATACATGCCATCCTCAAAAGCCAGAATTGCATTTTCCTGTGCTACCGCTAAGTCAACTTTATTGTGGTTGTACAGGGCACCAAAACCAACTTTTCCGGTATCTGTCAGAATGGGTAAATAATTTTCTTTCGGAAGGTGAATTTTATCTTCGTCATCAAATTCAAATGAGGAAGAATTGAAGAGCTGAACCTGATAATCGACCACTAATTCGATAAGAGTCCGGGTAGTAATTATAGGATTTTCTATAACCAACTCTACATTTTTTTCCTGAAGAAGAGGATGTTTTTTCCCTAACTGCCTGACCGCTATACTAAGATTCATTTGATTCTGATTATTATTTTAAATACGTAAAGTAATAAATTATAAGATAAGATTGCATAAAAAGACCTGCTGTCGACGTTAAAAAAACATTATTAATCAAAATAATATAATCAAACGCAAAACGGCTGTCAGATGACAGCCGTTATATTTATTCTTATTTTTAAGTCGTTATAATTTATAAAATGCTGCTGTAAGATAAAAAACCGTATCGATAAAAAACAGATTACTATCAAAAGTCAGAACATTTTCGTCGTGTAAATCTTCAAGAATAATGCCTGCTTCAGGATTAAAATAATCGTTATTTCTGGTATTTATAAAACCGTTTGAAATTAAAAATTCCCCGACGTTTTCTAATTTTGTAGCACTATTAGATTCTACAAATTTCTGCTCGACAACAGCATAAAGTATATCCTTTTGTTCATAAAACCCAATTAACTGGTAAGCGGTATCCGGAAAGAAATAATTATGTAGTAGTAAATTATTCAAATAATCTTCCCAGGATTCGTAGTAGATAGTATCGTTAAGCTTGATTACTTTATGTTTGTTTTGAAGATACACTTTTTGCTCAGCACCCGAAGAGATAAAGGCATTCATATTTATATACGTAATCCAAAAACTATTCCTGTTACAAAATTCTCTTATTAACGCTCTTTCTTCACTTTTGATTTGCTTTCCTGACTCAAACGTTCCGCCTGGGCTCTTGCTTTTTCTAAGGTAACGGGAGATTGTCTGGATAGTACTTCCATGCCTAACCTGGCTCTTTCCTGAAATGATATTTTGTAGTTCATGATCCATGATTTTGTATACTGCAAATATAGAAATTCTAATATTAAAAATCTATTTACGGAAATGAGACCATTTTGGCTGTTTTCTAAAAAAACGTTTAGAAGCTGAAGCTGTAAAAAGTCCGGAGATTTTTAAGAGCAGACCAACCCCAAGCAAAACGGCCGTCAGATGACAGCCGTTTTTTATTCGTTTAATCTTTTAATTTATTTCTTAGTTTGCCTTCGTTACACTAATTTTTTCCAGTGTTACTTTAGCATCTCCGGCTCCTGATTTTTTTATGATAATTTCAAAGTTCTTATCGGTATTGATTAAGTCATCTGAAATATAGTAGGAGAAATTCAGTTTTATCCCGTCTTCGCTTATCGGATGGTCGTCTTCCATTCCATGATCGTGGGCTACTCCAAAGAAAGTCATTGTGCCTACATACTGATCTGCTTTGCCCGGATATCTAAGAAAAACAGTATAGTAATCTTTAGGCTCTTTGTATACCGCTACACTTAAATTTAGTACTAATTTCGAATTGGCACTTTTAAAAACTTTATTCGTGCTTTTGGCCAATGTACTCGTTACTTTATGACTAAAAGCACTAGTCCCAAGCACCTTCCCTACTTTCTGTTCCCAGACCACCTGTTCTTTTGAATCCTGAAAGGCAATTTTCTTTTTTGCAGTCGTTTCATTGGAAGCTAAAACCGGAGTCGTAGAGCCGTAAAGCAGATTATCATATTTATAATCCAGATTAAAAACAATCTTGTATACTTCCTCCATCGTGTAGGTGATATGTTTGCCATCGGGAGTTATAAACTCATAAGGCCACGGATTCGCTTTTAGGTCTTCCAGGCTCGGACGCTGCCCGTAAGCCGAAACATCCCACGATTCCCAAATACGGTCAATCATACTATGATGCAGCCAAAAAACAGGGTCGAATCCGGCAGACGGCACATTGGCCATTAAACCTGAATACTCCTTCTGGTATATTTCATTGTAATAGGTTTCACTTGGATTGGCGTATTCTCCGCCTATAAGATCGTGCATATAGCCATGAGGTGCAATTTCCAGGTTTTTGCTAAATCCGGCTTTTCCGCTAAAGGAAGGGTTGGTTTGTAATTCTCCCAGTGCCGACTGAATCTGATCGACCTGATCCGGAAGAATCGGCTGTCCGTTGTTCAGGATACTGTATCGGGCTGCCGTATACAAAGAACCCGATTTGTCTGTTAATTGTGCCGGCATAATGTTTTCGGAAACTTCCTTGCTGCCGTAATTCCAGTACGGAAGGGCAAAATCCTCTTTTCCGGATAATTCACGGACAATTTTTTCTAAGTACCAAATGTACATTCTGTGCCATAAAAGAAAATTCAAAGACGCGCTATCTGATCCGTTGTGCGTACAATCGGCCCATGCCCATAGTTTATCCTTACTGGTCTGATACTGCGGACAAAGTACATTTTTGCCATTAATCACAGTCGGAATATTGTGTATCGCTCCCTGATAATACCAGGCCAGGCCATTATCGCAGCCCATGGCACGCATTTTTTCAAAAGCCGTATTCATGGCTGTAAGATTGGCTTTTCCTTCGGATGAAGTTACATCCCAACGCGTATATTTCGCATTGGCATTGCCCTGACCATAGGACAATCCCGTGATCAGCATAATGAAGAGTAAGTTGGTAATTTTTTTCATTTTGTTTGTTTTTGGGTGAATATTCAATTATTTATTCCTTTAAAGTACTTCGACTTCAAAGGTTAAAATCTTGGCATATGCAGGATTGGCTTTATCGTAAATCTTAAATTTTACAATACCATTGCCCTTTTTGTTTTCCGGAAGTACATGTATGGCAATAAATCCCTGCTGATCTGCATTGAGTTTATTAAAAGCGGAACCTTTTGGAATTCCGATCTGGCAGGCGCCATGCTGGCACATCGAACAATCCCATTCTTTAGGAAACGTATTCGATACCGTTTCCCAAACCAGATAGATGGGTTTGCTGGAAATGTTTTCGACTTTGATTTTAGAAATATCCAGTCGTTTCGTTTTCAATACGCTTTCTTTATTGGTGGCATTGCCCACTACTGTAAAAGTAGGTTTGCTCTGTGCAAAGGAGAACGAAAACGAAAAAAGGAGTATGAAATAAAATAGTGTTGTTTTCATGATTTTTGGTTTTAATATTAATAAAATACCGGAATTCCGGCTTTGTAGCATATCTTTTTGGAAACCGGATCTGTAAAGTGATAGCCGATCTTTTCCTGGTCTGAAACATTTTCTAAAAAAACCTCCAGCTCCATGCATTCACCCGGAGGAAGCTGTATTTTACACGCTCCGGAAAATGTGGTCAGGTTCTTCTCATTTCCGGAAATTAACTTGACTTTTGCCTGAGACGGAAACTGTATTTCATTCCGGTACAGACCCGCATTAACCAGACGCAGCAACACGGCCTCTTTTTTGTTCGCTAAAACTTGTAACCCTTTATTTTTAGTGGCGATCTGCCCATTAATCAAAAAGTACTGTGGTTTGTAATCCGGCAGCACTACCGGCTTATTGCTCGTATCGTATGCCGTACCCATAATCGCATCGGTATGCCATTTCGGATCAATTTCAGTACTGCACCATAGTACCTCAGCCAGAACTTTAGCGGGTAAAACGTCGGTTTCTTTCGGACGTATGATAATGACCCCAAACATGCCCGCCTGAAGATTAAAAGGATAATTTTCAGGACTATAATACAAATACGTTCCTGCTTTTTGAGCCACAAAAGAATAAAACCCATGTTCCATATGGTGCACCGGCTCTTTTTTGGTCATGACTTCGTTTCCGGCAGTACGCTGTACAAATTCAATATCCCGGCAATACAAAGACACCGGATTTCCCTGCGAAATATTCCAGAAATCGATATTGATACTATTTCCTACCTTCATATCGATCTCCGATCCCGGCAAAGTAACCTGTCCCGAAAGCGAGTTCGTAAAGCCAAAAGTCCGAATCGGTGCCTTTTTTTCAATGAGCAGTTTTCCTGTGGTACGGCCAATAATTAATCGTTCGTTTTGAGAAAACAAAAAGGTGCTGACGAATAAAAAAGAAAATACCAGTGTAATTTTATTCCGTTTTTTCATTTCTAAACTCTCATTAATGTAGACTGTACTGTGTTTGCTACTTCAAATTTAGAGCTATTACGAATTAAAAAACTGCGTACAAATACCTGTTTTTGTAGTAAAAATCCCAGTTTAAGATTGGCTTAATTTCCTGTATAGATGAGGATTCCCGGAATGAAGTTTTGTTTTTATAAGAAAAATATTTCTTTTTATTGGGGTGTTGGGGATTATAAAGTATAGGATTCCTGCTTTAGCCAAATCTGTCGCAGGTTCTGATCGAAAAATATTTTTTACTACATTTGCTAAAAATGTAATCTTTTTATTACATTTGTTTCTGTCGAAAAAGTGACACCTGAAAATTTCCGTTGTGAAACAAAATCAAAATGAAAAGCAAAATAATTGTGTTGTAAAAAATTCTGTTGAAATAATAATTACAACAAAAAATTTACAACAATTCTGTTGGAGAAACTCATGTTGAAATAATAATTACAACAGAAAATCTACAACAATTCTGTTGGAGAAACTTATGTTGAAATAATAATTACAACAGAAAATCTACAACAACCGTGTTGTAAAAAGAGAATAGAAATTAAATTGTAAACCATATTAAAATACAATAACCTTAAGCAAAGTGATGAAAGAGGAGAAACAATTTGGAGAACTATTTGGATTCCGGCACAATGAGATAGCCAACATAGTGGGTGTATCGCAAGGGCTCTGGTCGATGTATGCAATAGGAAGACGCAGTCTGCCAACAAGAGCCTACCTAAGACTGGCCAAAATGATCCTTTTTGAAGAACAACAAAAAAATAACCCTCCTGCTATAAGGCAGCTGCAACCAGAAGAAAGGAAGCACTGGGAAGACAAACTGAACCTCAACCAAATCAATCAGCATAACATTATCAAAAAACTCAGAGAGCATCAGGAAAAATACGAGCCTGCACGGAAAGGTTTGGAGCTTCTTGCTTTTATGACAGACGAATTACAGATTCCTGATTTTGTGGCAGACGAAATGGAAAAAAGAAGCAAAGACAAATTTTTTCCGGTCGTAAAAGCACGATTAGAAGGCGTTATTGAAAGAAACAGCCTTCACCTCCAGGAACAGTACGAAGTAAAACTCCAGGTCCTGCAATGCGAGGAAAAGTGCCTGAAAGAGAAACTGTCTGTTCTTTGAAAAAGTTACAGTCGCAGGTTTCAGTCACAGTTCCCAGTCGCAGTTTACATTTTCACATCTAACCCATAACCCATAACCCAAAACTAACAACTAACGACTAACAACTAACAACCCAAAACTCACAATTCACAACTCACAATTTAACATTTTTATTATTATCTTTGAACTATGAGCACAGCAACCAAACCCAGACACATTGGCCGAAATATAAGCCGAATCAGAGAACTTCGTGGTATGAAACAAGAAATACTTGGAGAAGCTATTGGAACAAGCCAGAAAAATATTTCCGTTATTGAATCAAGCGAAACTGTTGATCCCGCAAAACTGAAAGAAATTGCAAAAGCACTTGGTGTTACGGTAGAAGCTATTGAAAACTTTTCGGAAGAATCTGTTTTTACTTTTTTTAATAACTTTTACGATAATAGTGCTAATAATGGTCCTCAAGGAAATGGAGACAGTAACACTAATTTCAGTTGCACCTTCAATCCTCTTGATAAAGTGGTGGAACTTTACGAACGTTTGGTTCAGGCTGAAAAGGATAAGGTGGAGTATTTAGAAAAATTGATGAAAGGGAAGTAATATTCTTTTTCTTTATATAATTGAAAAGCGCAAATTTTTAAGGTTTGCGCTTTTTTCGTTTTTTATTGATATTGATTATTACACGATAATTTTTTTAACTTACTTTTTAATTCAGTTAATAATGGTATAAAATTATTGTTGTTATCTCTTCCTAATATATAAAGAACTTATTGTAATCTTTAATAATTTAAAGCGCATAACATAATAAAAATTTAGAAAGCTATCGAATGTCTGAAAAAGTTTATAATAATATGTAATAAAATGTATATTTACCATTGTAAAATGATTGAGTTCGGGTTACTAATTTAAACAGAAGATAAATGGGAGATAATTATACTCAGATAATTGCAGGAATTATTATTATTCTAACTACGTTAGCGGGAGGTGCTCTTTATTCAAAAAGGAAAAGCAAAACTAAAAAAACTAGCAATACTCAAAACAATATTAGCATTACGGGTAATGAGAATAAAGTTATAGGTGGTGATGATAAATCTACGAACTAATGTTTGGGAGTGATGGACAGAAGGACATCAATGTAAACGGCACCAATAATAAAATTGTTAATGGTGACGATTCCTCTGTTAATAACTATTTTAATGGACAATCCGGTAAATTAGGTTCCCTTTTTTTAAAATTGAAAAGTGCTTTTAATAATGAAAATAGCTCTGAAGATTTATTTATGATATCTGAAAATTTAAAAAAATATACTGATATAAGAGATACATTAGGGCTAGAAGAAAAGTTGCGTTTAGCGAATAAGGAGCATCTTTATGATGATTTCGCCTGGTGTAAACAAGAATTTAATAAAAAACTTATTTATTACCAAAACTATGAGCCTGCCCAGGAAATTTTTGCTTTCATTCTTGCAATTGTACTTGAAAGATATAGAAATTTAATCAAACCAATGATAAGAGAAGGTAGTTCTGAAAGAGAAATTTTAAAAACTATTTCTGATAGTATAGTAAATCCAATTGTTTTTTTAATCCAACAAGAAGGGTGCGATGATATTATGGGATTGACTTCAACAGAAATTGAAGGAATGTTTCATTACTTAACTGGCAATTGCCATATTAATTGGGCTATATGATAGTATATCAACCTTCTTTCGATTTATATCATACTCTTTTTAGAATAATGAAATTATTATCTTATTTCGAAAGAGATGAATATATCGAAATTGAAAGATTACGAATTTGGGACTATTACTTACTTTTCCCTAATAAACTTAAGGACATCTACTTTAAAGCGGACGAAAAGCAAGTAAAAGATTTGATTAATAATTATATAGTAAAACCTAAGAATCCTTACGAGCAAATACTTAATGATAGAAAGATGTTTGAAAAAATTCGCCCTTATCAAATGAGTGCAATAAAATATTTGGCTTCACTAGGAATAATTAACCAAGATTATCTCAAGCACAATAAGATAACAAAAATATCTAAAGAAATCTTCAAAGATTTTAATAATGAATTTATTGATATGACCATTCAAGAAGAAAATACAATAAAGCTATTGACATCACATTTTTACTTAATGCCGTTGAATGGTGAAAATGGCTTAAAAAGCAAAACCAAATTATTAGAAAGCCAGTACGATGCATAATAACTTATTTTTAAACAGATTAGTAGTTTTTACAAAGAATGGTAAGGTAGCTTATGATGAATATTATCATAGAGGTATAAATATTATTAGAGGAGATAACAGTAGCGGTAAATCTACCATAAGCCATTTCATTTTTTATATACTAGGTGGAGCTTTTAATGATTGGGTAAAAGAAGCAAGGGAATGTTCTAAAGTATATGCAGAAGTGGAACTGAACGGTGCAGTAATAACCTTAAAGAGAAATATAACTTTCAATATTGATGGTAAAGGTAATACCAAGCAATCTATAAATTTTTATTGGGGAGAATACAAAGAAGCTTTAGATGATCCTGAAAACTGGAAAAAATTCAACTACGATATGACAGAAGCCAAGAAAAGTTTTTCTAATGTGTTTTTTGAAAGTCTAGATTTACCAATTGTTAAAGGAGAAAATAATATCACATTTCATCAAATACTTAGATTACTTTATGTTGATCAAGATTCTCCAACAAACTCCCTTTATTTATATGAACAGTTTGATACTACACTAACAAGAGAAACAATTTCAAATCTTTTGTTAGGAGTATACAATCAAGACTTATATGATAAGCAACAACGGTTCGAAAATGCAAAAAAGGAAGTTGATGAGGTTAAATCTGAAATAAAAATAATCAAAAGATTTATCTCAAATCCATCTGATTTAGTACCTGTTAATATTAATACACGTATTTCTAATAAGGATATAGAATTGTCAAATATTGATAATTTAATTTTTGAAATAAAAGAAAAGAATAAAAGGGTAAACTACACACAGAAATCAAAACTTGAATTTGAAACATTAAACATCGAATCCCTTGAACAAAGAAAAAGAGTACAGCAAAATGCCGTTACTATTAGAAATTTTGAATTAGAAGTTGAAGATACAAAATATTTTTTGCAGGCATTAGAACATAAGCTGTTAGCAATAAAAAAATCAATTGTTACTCGTGAATTTTTAGGAAATACTTTCACAATCGAAAATTGCCCCGAATGTCTTTCACCTCTTGATGTAGTTGCAAATCCAAGCCAATGTAAACTTTGCAAAAAGGAAATAGATGATAGCATTGGAATTACTCAAGCTCGTAAAATTGAACAAGAAATTTCATTTCAAATCAAAGAATCTCAAAAATTAAATTCCAATAAAGAGAAACAATTAATTGAATTGAAAGCTAAATACGAGGTAGAAAAAGCTAAATTACACCAAATACAAATTAAAGTTAATCAAGCACTAAATGATGTAAAATCATTCAGAGACGAAAAAATTGATACGTTATTTACAGATAGAGGATACATTGAAGGAGAATTAATGCAGTTAAGAACTCTACTTGAAAATGCCGAAATGTTTCAGTCATTAAAGTCTAAACAAGATGGTTTAGAAACAGAAATTGAAACATTAAATTATGACATAGACATATTAAAAAACAATCAAATAAAACTAAAGAAAACAATTAATGATGCAATTGAAAAAGTTGGTGTGTATTTGCTTAATAATGATTTAAGAAGGCAAAATGAATTTTTTCAAGCCAAGGAGTTTCATATTGATTATAGAAATAATATTGCTTTTATTTCCGATAAGGAGGCTAAATATTCTGCAAGTTCAAGTTTTTATTTAAAAATATCCGCAAGATTTGCAATCTTTTTAGCTTCTTTAAAAATACCAATGATGCGCTACCCTCGTTTTATTCTTTGTGATAACATGGAAGATAAAGGAATAGAGATGGGTAGAGCACAAAATTTTCAAAAACTCCTAGTTAAATATCTCGAAGATATTGACAAAAATACTTATCAAATGATCTATACTACATCTTTTATACCTGAAGAATTAAATAACGATAATTATTGCGTTGGAGAATTCTACACAGAAAACAATCCAAGTTTAAAAAATGTTTAAAAAATCAAATTGGCTAATTTAGAAGTCAACTCTAAGAGGGATTTTTAAAGCTACAACGTTGTGCGAAGTTTACATACTTCGCACACATCAAAATATTCTTTTTATCCGCTTTACTCTTCTTCCTCTGCACCTAAATTCCAAAAAACTCCTTAGCATTCCTAGTCGTTTCCACCGCCACTTTACCCAAAGAAATTCCTTTAAACTGCGCCACCGTTCCCGCCACAAAAGGCAGAAAAGCAGGTTCGCAACGGCGTTCGTGGTATTTTTTCAAGAGGCTGTTGGGTACATTTTTCGGCAGCATGAAGGGCGCATCGGTTTCGATCATCATTCGGTCGAGCGGTACGTATTGAATCACTTCTTTTAAATGCTCAAAACGTTTACTGTCAGATATCGCTCCCGTAAAACCCAAATAGAATCCGTTATCGAGATACGTTTTGGCTTCGGGCAGACTTCCGGTAAAACAATGCACGACTGCTTTTGGCAATTGCGGCAAATAGTCTTTGGTAATGTCCATAAACTTTGCAAAAGCGGCTCTTTCGTGCAGGAACAACGGTTTCTGAACTTCAATCGCTAGTTCTAACTGGGCTTTGTAACAGCTTTCCTGTATGTTTCTGGGCGAAAAGTCACGATCAAAATCGAGTCCGCACTCGCCTACTGAAACTACCTGTTTCTGCTTTAATAAATGGCGCAGTTTTGAAATGCTCTGCGCATCGAAACTCTTCGCATCATGCGGGTGAATTCCGGCTGTTGCGTACAATATTCCGGGATATTGTCGGGCGATTTCAGCCGAAGCTTCGCTATTTCGGACGCTGGTGCCGGTGAGTATCATTTTTTCTACATCGGCATCGAGTGCGTCTTGTACGACATCGTCTATGTCGTTTTGGAATTGTTTATTGGTTAAATTAATTCCTATGTCTATGTATGTATTCATTTTTTTTTAAAGTTGCAAAGGTTCAAAGGGGCTAAGGTTCAGAGGTTTTTCCTCTTTGAGTCTTTAATTATTATTTGTTTTTGCCTTGAAGGCGTTAAGAGACAAAGTCTTTTTTCTTTGGTCTGTTTTTGATTACGTAATTCCGATGGCTGTACGGAGCTGAGGCGCAAAGTTTTTTACACACAGTTTGTCATTTCGACGAAGGAGAAATCTTCGCAAGTGGCTCCGCAATTAAAAGCCATCCTTTGTCGATCTTGCAACGAAGATTTCTCCTTCGTCGAAATGACATAAAATGAGGAGAAATCTTCGCAAGTGGCTCCGCAATTAAAAGCCAACCTTTGTCGATCTTGCAACGAAGATTTCTCCTCCGTCGAAATGACATAAAATGAGGAGAAATATTAGCAAGTGGCTCCGCAATTAAAAGCCAAACTTTGTCGATCTTGCAACGAAGATTTCTCCTTCGTCGAAATGACATAAAATGAGGAGAAATATTAGCAAGTGCTCCGCAATCAAAAGCCATCCTTTGTCGATCTTGCAACGAAGATTTCTCCTTCGTCGAAATGACATAAAATGGGGTAAATCTTTGCAAATAATTCCCTAACGAAAGTCCAATCTTTGTAGAGCTTCTCGCGAAGATTTCTCCTCCGTCGAAATGACATAAAATGAGGGTAAATCTTAGCGAACTTGTGGATCAAAACCTTTGAACCTTTGCCACTCTGAACCTTTGAACCTCAAAACTAAAAATCCCCATAATACACCTGGAAACACGGCAATTTCAGGTCATTTCGCCACGTATCTACTACCTGGTTTCGGTCGTCTAAAACGAATTCTACAAAGTACTTGTCTTTTATAAACTCGTGATAGATTTCGGTTTTGATGATCGAATCTTTTCGGTTGTCCTGGGTTTTACGCATGATCAGGTTATCGTATTCGATTTCGTGTTTTTCGAGAAAACGCAAGGTTGGTGCTTTGTATCGGTCTTCTCTTCCGGAAACCAATAGTATCTGATATCCCAACTTTTTGTAATTTCTCAAAACATTCGCCACCGGATTGTTGATTTCGTCTTCGTCGCATTTGCTGGCGTCAAAAGGATTTCGTCCGTTCATTAAGGCTAAAGTTCCGTCAAGGTCACAAATTATGGCTTTTGGCAGGTCGGGGTTTTGCGTGCAGTATTGAGGCGAATCTTTAAAAAATTGTCTGTGCATTTTTCGGATTACTTTTTCTCCCACAGGTTTTTCTCTTAAAGCATCTCTTTCAATACAAACCGAAACAGCTGTATTTACTTCTCTCACTTCAACTTCAACCTTTTGATTGAATTTTGCATTGTATTCCTGCACCAATTGAGAAACGCGTCTTAGGTTGGTTTCCGATAAATTGGTATCATCGATCACGATACTTTTTCCTTCTTCCAAAGATTTTACGATTAATAAATCACGTACTTTCTTAACGAATTTCTCGTTGCTTTGAGTTGTAGTTCCATTATCAAACATCGCACGCAAATCGTCCCTGTTGATTCGTTTGTACGTTTCCGGATTTTCTGCAATTATCTTTTTTGCCAAAGTCGATTTTCCACTTCCCGGCAATCCTTTCATTAAAATTACTTTTCTCATTTTATTCTTCTCCTTTATTAAACGGTTTTTCAAAAGTTGGCCGGATCATTTTCCAGATAACCTCCGAATAGTCCCTGTTGTCCAGCATGGCAAATAGGACTCCTTGATATTGACAAGTTAGAAAATACAAAGCAGTTTCCTTGCGCGATTCCAAAATTTTAAAATCGTTTTTACATTGATTTTCAATTACCGAATACTGATTCTCTAAATCGCCTTTGGTTTGTTTTACCCAGTCGAAAAACTCATCGGGAACACGTTCCAGAATTTCTTCCATGGGTTGATTGGTTTTCAAATATTCCCAGATGTTCACGTTGGAAACCTGAGTGACGATTCGGTGTAAACGAAGGTATTCTTCAAATTTAATTTTTACACGGAAATTGTTCGCGTATTTAATGATGAAACCTTCTTTGTTATTGACATCCAATCCTTTTAAAGTCATAATGTCTTTGATTCCGTCATATTTTTCAACCACAGGGAAACCAATATTTTCTAATGGAAATTCTGCTCCGGTTTTTATATCAACAATCGCCAGTAAAACCAGTTCTTCTGCCACGCCGTAATCTAATACGATTCGATTTTCGGGATAAATAATCTCGAATAAATAGGTTCTGTTTTTATCTAAAAATGACCATGAATTTCTGTATTTTCCGTGCAGCATCTCATTCGCTTTATCCGACTGATCGCTTGCAAAAGAACCTCTGCTCGCCATAAAAGGCACATTGTTGATCCAATACAAAATTCCCAATGAACCATCCATTTTATCATATACTTCAAAAGTTGAATCCGGAAGCACCTGATTTTCCATTTCGCCTAAATTGAAAAACTTAGGAAAAGGTCTTGCAATTACGTTATCATTCTGATCTAAAATCAAGCCTCTGCAGGCTAAGGTTACCTCATTCCAAACACGTTCGAATTGGGCATTTTGTGTATAATTATAAATGTATAAATCATGTTCAGGATGTTTGTTCACCTTTACATAATTTTTTGTAATCATTTCTTTTAAAAGCGTTGTATTCATTGGTTCTTTTCTTTGAACAAAAGATTCAAATTTTGGTACGCAATTATTTTGCGTAGGTATTTTTTTTAAGGGACAAAGTTGCAAAGGTTCATGGGGACAAAGATTTTATTTAGCCACTGATTGTATGGATTAAAATGATTTTTCCTCATTTTATGTCATTTCGAGGCACGAGAAATCTTCGTGAGAAGCTCTACAAAGATTGAGCTTTCGTTACGGAGTTACTTGCGGAGATTTCTCCTTCGTCGAAATGACAAACGGTGTGTTTATACTTTAGTAAAACACTTTGCAAAGACGCACAGCAGTGCGTCTCTACAAAATCTTTGTACCTCTGAACCTTTGTACCTTTCTCCTAATCAATTAATAATTGGGTCACTGCTGCCGGATTCATAGCCCATTGTGCTGTATACATTTCATCAGCAATTTCATTTTCGGTAATTGTTAAGCCTTGTGCTTCCGCTTTAAGCTGTAACAGGCTACCAATATTTAATTTGCTGCTTAGTTTTGCCAGCAACGCCTGAACTCCTTTACAATCTAAACCTTGCACAACCTGACCTCCGAAAGTCATCTCTAACCAAACGATTTCTCTTTTGGCTACATCTAAAATTCCGAAAACCAAACCTTTGGCAACGTTTTGCGTCACACGCACCTGATGATCTACACAAGATGGATCGTATGCCACACCAGTTTTTTCCGAAATTTTCATCGGATGTTTACTGTTCATCCAGCCTACGACAAGATTTGGCGTGATACTTCCGTTACTGTACGCATTGCAGGTAAAAGTTACAAATTTTGCATCGGCTTTGGCCAATTCGTCAATGTTGATGTTGATATATTCGGCGGTTCCGATTTTATTCGGAATGCTTCGGATATCACCACTATGCTGACAACCCGTCGTGGTCAATCGGCTGAAAGAACAAATATCTGTACTGTTTGCATACGCGATATGACAGCTTAAATCCATATCTAAATGCTGTGCCGGTAAATCCTTACCCCATTGCATAAACAATCGCACTTGGTTACCTTCAATCGGAAAACGTGTTCCCATTAAAGCAACCGGTAAATCCTGAACGGTATCGCTTCGATCTCCTATGGAAACCGGAATATTAAACAATTGCGGATCGATATAGATCGTTTTGTTTGTATTCGCAATCGCTGCAAATCGTTTTTTCATGGCCAAAAGACACAATTCTTCGATTTGATTTTTCATTGCTTCCAATTGCAGATCATCGTACAATTTCAATAAACCGTTTGGTTCAATTCGTTTGTTGGTTCCACCCAAAGGTTTCACACTTCTCTGCATGTTTTTATCAAAATAATTCTGAGCATACATATTTAAGGTAAAAACCAATCGCGCCGGAACTTTATCGATGATTTCTTCAAAATGTGCGATGGTCTCGTCTGCACCAAACCATAACATATTGGAGAATAACGAACGGGCAAACAATCCCGGACGCTGTTTCAGCAATGCAAATGTTTTATCGGCATCTAATTTTAATCTTGACGTGTTTACTTTGCTTTGCCAAACGTCATACACCTGGTTGTAAAACACATCCATTAAAAGGGCTAATTTTTCAAAGCCTTTTCTTTTGCTGTATTCTGCCAGACGCAATGCCCGGATAAAACGAACCCACATTCCTCTTTTCGGATGCATGATTTCGCACATGGCTTCTACTTCCATATCCATATTATGCAACCAATTGGCCACCATCAAACATTCCTTACGGGAATATTTAAGTTTTAAATCTTTTTGAGAAGCTATTCTCGCCTGCGCACTTGTATCGAGAACATGGTGGAAATGCTGTGCATTTTTTGACGCACGTTTCACAATTGTTTTCGGCTCGATAATTTGCAGCATTCCTGTATTTTTGAACCATAAATATCTCAGGATATCGGTTGGTGTTTTAAAATACTGAGATACCTCATTTTCTTTTCCTTCTTCGATTAAAACATCGATCACTAACATCAAAGTTTCTTTGATAGCGATCTCGGTTTTTGGCAACGGAAAATATTTCAATGCCGTTTTTAAACTTTCTACCTGCGTAGCGTCTAAAGTTGTTTTGGATTGCAATAACGATTTGTAAAAGTCTTCCAGCTCTTTTTCTGTCCATAAATCCAATACTTTCAATTTACTTCCCTGTCCGAAGTTTTCGATTGTACCGAATTCAAACGGAGTTCCGCAGAACGGACAACCATTGTATCTCTCTAATACAAAAGTATTCTCCGGGATTATATGTCCGCATGGTAAAGTGGTTCCGTTTTTAGTTTTAAAAAAAATCGCTAAAAAGGCCGCAACATGATCTAAAACGGTTTCTCCTGTTGGAATATTCCATTCTTTCACCAAAGGCGTCCAGTTTTTATCGGTTCCTAAAACTTCTTTTAGCACTTCTAAAATTTCTACCTTATAATTCGGGTTTACATTATTTAAAGCGTGTAATAACGATTCGGAAAATGTAAATCCGAGTTTTGAAACATTGGCCATTAAAACCGATGTTGTTCCTGATAAATTTTTGACCTCATTCGCTATCATTTCTGATGGAATGAAAATGGCGTTTTGACGCAAACTGATTTTTAATACTTCTTTTGTTTTCATTTTTTTTTAATTTTTAAAATTTAGATAATGGTGTTTCTGGTTCTACCTAAAAGATTTGAAGTAAGAAACACTTGACCTGAAATTCGAGTGTAATAGATTAACTGATTTCAAAGTGACAGTTTGGTGGGTTCCCCCGGAAGTAAGTTAATCTTGACCCTCATTCTATTACTGATAATTTAAAAACTCGCCGGACTCGAACCAGAATTTACCAATGTTCTGAAGTAAGTTTTAATTGACCCGTAATAGTGAAGCAGATGGGATTCGAACCCACGACCCGGACATTAAAAGTGTACGAAGTAAGTTTTGATTGACCTTTTAAGGATAATTTCAAAACTACCTGCTCTAACCGCTGAGCTACTGCCTCTTTATAAATTGTGTTAACCGGTAATGGGGTAAGTGTGTACGTGGAAAGTTTTTCGAAGTAACCTAAACTTGACCTTGTTAACGCAATTTTTTATTTCAATGAACTTGTTTTATTTCCTGAGCAAAGATTTCAGAAGTAGTGCGCAGTTATTTTGCGCAGTGAGAAAAGAATTCTATATTTGAGTAAAAAAGAACATGAATCTACCCGAAAAATACACCCAATTACTTCTGAATATTGGTTTTAATGAAAAAGAGATTCAGCTACACTGGTCAGATCTGGAAAAGACATACTCCAACAAATCAAGGCATTATCACAATCTGACGCATATAAAAGATATGATTGCCAGTTTTGAAACCTATTCTGCTCAGCTGCAAAATCCGAATGAAATAATATTTGCTGTTTTTTATCACGATTACATTTATAAGAGCAGTAAAAAAGACAATGAACTCAAAAGTGCCGAATTTGCTTTGTCGATTTTACCGAAAAATAGCAATCTCGATACACAATTGATTTTTGATGCTATTTGTGCCACACAGCTTCATCAGCATAATACAATTGAAGATATCAACTGGCTGATTGATTTTGATCTGAAGATTCTTGCCCGCGATTGGGACGACTATCAAATTTATTTTGAGCAAATCAGGAAAGAATACCGCATCTATCCCGATTTTCTATACAAACCCGGAAGGGCGAAGGCTTTAAAACATTTTCTGGAAAATGAATTTATCTATCAGACTGATGAATTCCGGAAACTGTATGAAGAGAAAGCGCGATTTAATATTGAAAAAGAAATTTTGTTATTGACGTAGATCGTATTGCTGTTAAACCAAATAATCTCGCAAAGACGCAAAGTCGCAAAGTTTTTAAGTCAACGGGCAAAAATAAATAATTAAAAAATCTGCTTAATCTGCCAGATCTGCGTAAAAAAAAAAAACCGACAGGTTTTCAAAACCTGTCGAGTTTGCTAGATCTGCCTGAAAAAAAATACTATGTCACAAAACAAAAACGCACTAATCCGATACAAAACAATAGACAAATGTTTACAAAACAGGTATCGGCAATGGACTCTCGAAGATTTAATAGAATGTTGTTCTGAAGCCTTGTTTGAATATGAAGGCCGCGAGAACTCCATCAGCAAACGAACGATCCAGATGGATATTCAGCTGATGCGGAGTGAAAAGCTGGGCTACAATGCCCCAATTGTCGTTTATGACAAAAAGTTTTATAAATATGAGGACGACGAATTTACCATCACCGATATTCCGCTGACGGAAACAGATATGAATGTTCTGACCGAAACCGTTTCGATGCTGAAACAGTTTAAGGATTTCTCTTTGTTTAATGATGTCTCTGATATTTTGCAGCGTCTGGAGGATAAAATTTATTCTGAAAAGTCGCATACCAAGCCCGTTATCTACCTGGATAAAAACGAAAATCTGAAAGGTTTGCATTATCTGGATGAAATTTATCAGGCGATCATCAAAAAAGTGCCGCTTGTCATTACGTATAAATCTTTTAAATCCAAAGAAGAAAACAAATTTCATTTTCATCCGTTTATTCTAAAGGAATTCAATAACAGATGGTTTTTAATTGGAAAGAAAAAAGGCTCCCAACCCATTACCAATCTCGCACTTGACCGAATTATTGCAATTGATTACGATTTTAATTTACCTTATTTAGAAGAAGATTTTAATGCCGATTTGTATTATAAAAATATAATTGGCGTAACGGTAAATTCGGGTTTGCAGCCCCGAAAAATCGAACTCTGGATAGATGCGATAAACGCTCCTTATGTACTGACAAAACCCCTGCATCCGACACAAAGACTGATAACGCAAAATGACGATGGCTCCATTATAATTCATTTACTTGTTATTCCCAATTATGAAATGGAACGTCTTTTATTAGGTTTTGGCTGCGGCATAGAAATCCTGAAACCGGAAAGCCTGCGAAACCGGATGAAGAAAAATCTTCAGATGGCCCTTGAAAAATATAAGGAGTAAAATTTATTTCGCATTAAAATCACATTTTTTTATAAAATGCAGAATTAAAAGGTGATTTAAAATCATAAAAGAATTTTCACGCTATGAATTTTGTTAAAATCTCAAAAAAAATAGTATATTTCAATTTAAAAAACAACCCTAAACCACTCTGTTTCAGAGACATTTTTTCACTAACCAAAAATTTATTAAAAAATTATATGCGTGCATAGTATTTTTTGATTATATTTGAAATCGATATAGTTACTTATGAAAGACAAAACAATAGATTATATTTTAAGAGCAACTTGGCAGGCTGTATCAAGAATGTACAACGAAGAAGCTGCAAAATACGATGCCACCATGGCGACAGGATTTGCACTTTTGAGCATAGACAAAGAAGACGGAACTCCTTCTACGGCTTTAGGCCCAAGAATGGGAATGGAAGCAACCAGCTTAACCAGAACATTAAAATCAATGGAAGACAAAGGTTTGATTGTTCGCAAAAAGAACCCAAGTGACGGACGCGGTGTTTTGATCTACCTTACCGAATTTGGAAAAGAAAAAAGAGATTTATCTAAAAATACAGTACTAAAATTCAATGAAACCGTTAGAAAACATGTTTCTGACGAAAAATTAAAACATTTTATTGAGGTTTCGGAAATTATCAATGAGTTGATTCAGGACAAAAACATATTTAATCAAACAGAAAAACTAGAAAATGAATAACCTTAATTCGTAAGGAAACTTCAAATTCAAAACAAAAAACAAATATTAACGACTTATGAAACGCACAATTAAAAAAGTTGCTGTAATCGGATCCGGAATTATGGGTTCAGGAATAGCTTGTCATTTTGCCAATATTGGTGTTGAAGTTTTACTACTTGACATCGTACCACGTGAATTGACAGAAGCTGAAACTAAAAAAGGATTAACGCTTGAAAGTAAAGTTGTTCGCAACCGTGTGGTAAACGAGCACTTGGCGAATTCATTAAAATCAAAGCCCTCTCCTATTTACAGTCAGAAATTCGCAAGCCGAATCACTACTGGAAACACCACTGATGATATGGCAAAAATTGCCAACGTGGACTGGATTATTGAGGTTGTAGTGGAACGTCTGGATATTAAGAAATTAGTATTCGAACAAATCGAAAAATTCCGTACACCGGGAACTTTGGTTACTTCTAACACTTCCGGTATTCCGATTCACTTTATGAGTGAAGGAAGAAGCGAAGATTTTCAACAACACTTCTGCGGGACACACTTTTTTAACCCTGCGCGTTACTTAAAATTATTTGAAATCATTCCCGGGCCAAAAACTTCAACTGAAGTATTGGATTTCCTAAACGAATACGGTTCTAAATTCTTAGGAAAAACTTCGGTTGTTGCCAAGGATACTCCGGCATTTATTGGAAACAGAATTGGTATTTACGGCATTCAGAGTTTATTTCATTTGGTAAAAGAAATGGGATTAACAATTGAAGAAGTGGATAAATTGACCGGTCCGGTAATTGGCCGTCCAAAATCAGCTACTTTCCGTACGGTTGACGTGGTTGGTCTGGATACTTTGGTACACGTTGCCAACGGTATTTACGAAAACTGTCCGAATGACGAACAACACGAATTGTTTAAACTTCCTGATTTTGTTAACAAAATGATGGAGAACAAATGGTTTGGAAGCAAAACCGGACAAGGTTTTTATAAAAAAGTAGATAAAGATATTCTTTCCTTAGACTTAGATACATTAGAATACCGCGCTGCAAAAAAAGCAAATTTTGCTACACTTGAATTAACAAAAACTATCGATAAACCAATCAATCGTTTTAAAGTTTTAGTGAAAGGAACAGACAAAGCAGGTGAATTTTACCGTAAGAGTTTCGCCGGAATGTTTGCGTATGTATCGAACAGAATCCCTGAAATCTCAGACGAATTATATAAAATTGATGATGCGATGAAAGCCGGTTTCGGATGGGAAAATGGTCCATTTGAAATTTGGGATGCCATTGGTGTCGCCAAAGGAATCGAAATCATGAAAGCAGAAGGTTTAGAGCCGGCTGCATGGGTTACTGAAATGTTAGCTTCCGGAAGTGACAGTTTCTATTCTGTAAAAGAAGGAGCCTCTTATTTCTACAATATCCCGACAAAATCTCAAACAAAGGTTCCGGGACAAGACTCCTTTATTATCCTGAACAACATCCGCGAAAGCAAAAAAGTCTGGAGCAACAGTGGTGCAATCATCCAGGACTTAGGAGACGGAATTTTGAACTTAGAATTCCAATCTAAAATGAATACCATTGGTGGCGACGTACTTCAGGCTATCAATAAAGCAATCGATTTATCTGAAAAAGAATATCAGGGTCTAGTTATTGGAAACCAGGCAGCGAATTTCTCTGTGGGAGCCAATATCGGAATGATTTTCATGATGGCCGTTGAGCAGGAATATGACGAACTGAACATGGCGATCAAATTGTTCCAGGACACTATGATGCGCGTTCGTTACTCTTCAATTCCGGTTGTAGTAGCACCTCACGGAATGACTTTTGGCGGTGGATGCGAAATGAGCTTACACGCTGATAAAGTGGTTGCTGCTGCAGAAACCTATATGGGATTAGTTGAATTTGGTGTTGGTGTACTTCCTGGTGGTGGCGGATCTAAAGAAATGGCTTTGCGAGCTTCAGATTTATTCCGTAAAAACGATGTGGAATTGAATGTTCTTCAGGAGTATTTCTTAACTATCGCAATGGCTAAAGTATCGACTTCAGGTTACGAAGCTTTTGATACCGGACTTTTACAACATGGTAAAGATGTTATCGTCGTAAACAAAGACCGTCAGATTGCAGAAGCTAAAAAACATGCGTTGTTAATGGCTGAAGCGGGCTATACGCAGCCAATCAGAAGAACGGATGTTAAAGTTTTAGGTAAACAAGCTTTAGGTATGTTCTTAGTTGGAACGGATCAGATGGAAGCCGGAAAATACATTTCTGAGCACGACAAAAAAATCGCTAATAAACTGGCTTACGTAATGGCCGGTGGTGATTTATCTGAAGCAACCTTAGTATCGGAGCAGTATTTATTAGATATCGAACGTGAAGCTTTCTTATCTCTTTGTACAGAGCGTAAGACTTTAGAGAGAATTCAATATATGTTAACTAAAGGAAAACCTTTGAGAAACTAGTATCAAGTAATAAGAATTAAGTATTAAGAAATGCACCAGTTTGAAAAATTAAAGATTTGGCAGAAAGCAATGGATATTGCGGTTCATGTTTATGAGATTTCTTCATTGTTACCCAATGACGAGAAATTCAATTTAATTCATCAAATAAAAAAATGTGCCGTTTCAATTCCTTCAAATATTGCTGAAGGTTCTGGGAGAAATTCAGATAAAGAATTTATGCATTTTCTAGGAATTGCAAATGGTTCAACTTTTGAATTAATAACTCAATTAATACTTGCTAAAAGACTTAAGCTTGTAGGTGAAGATCTAATTCAACCCACTATTAATCAATTAGTAGAGGTTTCAAATATGAATTTTTCATTTCAAAGATCACTAAAAGATAAAATCAACAAAACAATTGGAAAATCTTAATACTTAATTCTCCAATCTTAATACAATCATTTATGAAAACAGCATATATAGTAAAAGCTTATCGTACAGCGGTAGGGAAAGCACCAAAAGGAGTTTTTAGATTTAAAAGACCTGATGAATTAGCTGCAGAGACCATTCAGTTTATGATGGATGAACTGCCTGATTTTGACAAAAAACGTATTGATGACGTAATGGTAGGAAATGCCATGCCGGAAGCAGAACAAGGACTTAACGTTGGACGTTTGATCTCTTTGATGGGATTAAAAGTAGATGATGTTCCCGGCGTTACTGTAAACCGTTACTGTGCTTCCGGATTAGAAACTATCGGAATGGCAACGGCTAAAATCCAATCAGGAATGGCAGATTGTATCATTGCCGGTGGAGCAGAAAGTATGAGTTTTATTCCGATGGGAGGTTACAAACCAACTCCGGATTATAAAGTTGCCGCTGCAGGTCACGAAGATTACTACTGGGGAATGGGTTTAACTGCTGAAGCGGTTGCCAACCAATACAAAATCTCGAGAGAAGATCAGGATGAATTTGCTTACAACTCGCATATGAAAGCTTTAAAAGCTCAGGCTGAAGGGAAATTCGACAAACAAATCGTTCCGATTACTGTTGATCAGACTTTCATCAACGAAAACGGTAAAAAAGAAACGAAATCATACGTAGTAAAACAAGACGAAGGTCCAAGAGCCGGAACTTCTGTTGCTGCATTGGCAGGTTTGAAACCTGTTTTTGCTGCAGACGGAAGCGTAACTGCCGGTAACTCATCTCAAATGAGTGACGGTGCTGCTTTTGTTTTAATCATGAGCGAGGATATGGTGAAAGAATTAAACCTGGAGCCAATTGCAAGACTGGTAAACTTTGCTTCTTCCGGTGTTGAGCCAAGAATCATGGGGATCGGTCCTGTAAAAGCAATTCCAAAAGCCTTAAAACAAGCTGGTTTAGAATTGAAAGACATTGACTTAGTGGAATTAAACGAGGCTTTTGCTTCTCAGTCTCTGGCTGTAATTCGCGAGTTAGGTTTAAATCCGGATATCGTAAACGTAAACGGCGGCGCTATCGCTTTAGGTCACCCTCTGGGATGTACAGGTGCTAAACTTTCTGTTCAGTTATTCGACGAAATGAAACGCAGAGGCAGCAAATACGGAATTGTTTCGATGTGTGTGGGGACTGGACAGGGAAGTGCAGGAATCTACGAAGTACTATAGATAAAGTATGCGTTCAGTTTGTCATTTCGACGAAGGAGAAATCTCCGTAAGTAAATCGACAAAGATTGACAAACTATGCGGATAATCGTCGCGGAGATTTCTCCTTCGTCGAAATGACAAGATTGAGGAAATATTACTATAAATAAAAAAACATACAAAAACAAAAGCAATGGCAGATACAATCGAAAAAAACGTAACCCGTGGTGGTCAGTTTTTAGTTAAAGAAACAAAGTGCGAAGATGTCTTTACACCAGAAGATTTTTCGGAAGAGCAATTAATGATGCGTGACTCTGTAAAAGAGTTCGTAGACAAAGAATTATGGGCGCATAAAGATCGTTTCGAGAAGAAAGATTATGCGTATACAGAAGCTTCTATGCGTAAAGCGGGTGAATTGGGACTTTTAGGAGTTGCTGTTCCTGAAGAATACGGCGGATTAGGAATGGGATTTGTATCTACGATGTTAGTTTGCGATTACATTTCGGGTGCTACAGGATCTTTCTCAACTGCATTTGGAGCACATACCGGAATCGGGACAATGCCAATTACGCTTTATGGATCTGAAGAACAAAAGAAAAAATACGTTCCTAAATTAGCTTCAGGAGAATGGTTTGGAGCTTATTGCTTAACGGAACCAGGCGCGGGATCTGATGCCAACTCAGGAAAAACAAAAGCTGTTTTATCGGAAGACGGAACACATTATAAAATTACAGGACAAAAAATGTGGATTTCGAATGCAGGTTTCTGCAGCGTTTTTATCGTTTTTGCCCGTATTGGTGATGATAAAAACATTACAGGTTTCATCGTAGAAAACGATCCGTCTAACGGAATTTCTATGAATGAAGAAGAGCATAAACTAGGAATCCGTGCTTCTTCTACTCGTCAGGTTTTCTTCAACGATACTAAAGTTCCTGTTGAAAACATGTTGTCTGAAAGAGGAAACGGTTTCAAAATCGCTATGAATGCTTTGAATGTTGGTCGTATTAAACTGGCAGCTGCCTGTTTAGATGCACAACGAAGAGTGACTACAAATGCTGTAAAATATGCTAACGAAAGAATTCAGTTTAACACTGCAATTTCATCTTTCGGAGCGATCCGTTCTAAATTAGCTGAAATGGCAACGAATGCATACGCCGGAGAAAGTGCTTCTTACCGTGCTGCAAAAGATATCGAAGACAGAATCGCTGCCCGTGAAGCAGAAGGAACTTCTCATCAGGAAGCTGAATTGAAAGGTGTGGAAGAATATGCTATCGAATGTTCTATTTTGAAAGTAGCTGTTTCTGAAGACGTTCAATCTTGTGCTGATGAAGGAATTCAGATTTTTGGCGGAATGGGATTCTCTGAAGACACTCCAATGGAAAGTGCCTGGAGAGATGCCCGTATCGCAAGAATCTACGAAGGAACAAACGAAATTAACAGAATGCTTTCTGTGGGAATGTTAATCAAAAAGGCAATGAAAGGTCATGTTGATTTATTAGGACCGGCTATGAAAGTTTCTGAAGAATTAATGGGAATTCCATCTTTTGATACTCCTGATTTCTCTGAATTATTCGCTGAAGAAAAAGGAATTATCGCTAACCTGAAAAAAGTTTTCTTAATGGTTGCAGGAAGCGCCGTTCAGAAATACGGACCGGATTTAGATTCTCACCAACAGTTATTAATGGCTGCTTCTGATATCTTAATAGAAGTGTATATGGCAGAAAGTACTATTCTTAGAACGGAGAAATTAGCCAAAAACCAAGGTGAAGCTAAAGTACAGGAGCAAATTGCAATGGCAAAATTATACTTGTATAAAGCGGTAGACATCGTAAACTCAAGAGGAAAAGAAGGAATTATTTCTTTTGCTGAAGGTGACGAGCAACGTATGATGTTAATGGGATTAAAACGTTTTACAAAATATACAAACAATCCAAATGTAGTAGCCTTAAGAGAGGTTATTACTTCTAAATTAGTGGCAGAGAACGAATACTGCTTCTAATATAAAAATAGTTTTTAGCTTTTAATTTGTTTAAACCCGCACTTGTCCGAAACAGTGCGGGTTTATTTTTGCTTTTTTTTTAAACCATACTATATTTTTTACCATATAAGTGATGTAAGTACATATAAAGCAGGTTTTAAAAAATGCGTGTAATTTATTTTCTGTAAGTTGGACAACTGTAGATAAGGAATCAGAATTTACCCCTCCTTCTTAAATGAACTTACATCACTTACATGGTTTAAAACTCCTGCCCTTTATTTCACAAATGTTTATTAAAACTGACTTTATCATACATAATCAATAGTGAATTTTCAATTCTAATGTTTTATATTTAGCAATTCAAAAAACTAAAAGCTTAAAAATGAAACAGATTAACCTGATTGCCTTATTTTTTCTGTGCCTGTGTACCACAAATACCTTTGCACAAAAAAATAAAGAAATGGATATTATCGCCTATTACACAGGAGATAATAAATTGATTAACGAATACGAAGTAAGTAAACTAAACCAGATTATTTTTAGTTTCTGTCATCTCAAAGAGGGTAAACTAAGCGTTGATTCGCCTAAAGATTCTACTACCATTAAACATTTAGTTTCTTTGAAAGCTAAAAACCCACAGCTTAAAATTATTGTATCATTGGGTGGCTGGGGAGGCTGCGAGCCTTGTTCTGCTGCATTTTCAACCGCTGAAGGACGATTGACCTTTGCCAAATCGGTAAAAGAAGTGAGTACTTATTTTAAAGTAGACGGTTTAGATCTAGATTGGGAATATCCGGCAATTGAAGGACTTCCTGGGCATTTGTTCCAACCAGCTGACAAAAGTAATTTTACAGAATTAATCAAAATCTTACGTTCTACTTTAGGTAAAAAATATGAATTGAGTTTTGCTGCCGGAGGATTTCAAAAATACCTTGACGAATCCATAGACTGGAAAACGGTTACGCCTTTAGTAAATCGTATTAACATTATGAGCTACGATTTGGTTAACGGATATTCTAAAGTTACCGGACACCATACACCATTATATAGCAAAAATCCGAACGAAGAATCAACCGACAGAGCGGTTACTTATTTATTAAAACAAGGAGTTCCGGGGGAAAAATTAATTATTGGCGGTGCATTTTATTCCAGAACATGGAAGAATGTCGAAAACGTAAACAACGGTTTATATCAGCCTGGTGAACATATTGAGGGGGTTAATTTTAAAAATTTCGCTTCAACTTATACGGAAGCGAACGGATGGAAATATTTTTGGGATGAAAAAGCACAAGCCTCTTATTGGTATAATTCAGGATCAAAAACATTTGCGACATCAGATGATCTTAAATCGATAAAAGCAAAAACAGAATATGTGAAATCTAAAAAACTGGGCGGCATAATGTTTTGGGAACTTACTTTAGACAGTCCTCAAAACGGAATGGTAAATGCCATCTATGAAGTTAAAACAGCCAAATAAACTGATTTGAATAAAAAATAAAACGGTTGCGATTTTAAAAATCGCAACCGTTTTATTTTTGTCGAAAACTATATTTATATTTTTGCTTTTGGAGCTTTAATTTCACCATCGTAAGAAATTGAAGCCTTGTTATTACTGGTAACAGACACATTTGTTCCGCCATCAAAAAAAACAGAAAACAAAAGAGTGTAGACATCATCTTTACCTTTTACGATCATTTTTATGCTATAGCTTTTTTTCTTTTTTTCTATCGTAATATTTTCCGGCTTCCCTTCAAACTTCATTCCCCCATCAGATGATCCGTAAGCTACATTGTACGCACGTCCAAAATACGGGAGATCACATACAACATTCTCTTCCGTAACTTTTATAGTGTACGTATTGTAATCGAGAATAATCATTCTGTATCCTAACGGATTTGCTTTTTCAGCATTAAAAACAAAATTTTTCGAATTAATCAGACCTTCGGTTTCTTTCTGTTCATGAAGCTCTTTTTCGGCTCTAAGTTCTTTTTTAGATTTTTCCTGGGAGAAAACAGAAAGACTTAAAAAGCAAAACAACACTAATAAAATAAGGGATTTAGCTTTCATAAAATATATTTTTAGCAGGTTATAAAATGAATGCTATTTTTTTGTAAATCGCATCATCGCAATATCACCGGAAATAAGATTTAATGTCTTACCGTTGTCGGTCACATCATAAGAAGTTATTTTTTGCAGTGTATTCATGAAAACCTGATCGCCTTGTCCGTTATCAATACACATCATTTTCGTTGTAGCCATTGGCCCTGTAAAATCAATTTTATTTCCGTTTACAACAAGTTTCCCCGTAAACGAGTTACAACTATTATTTCCTGAAACCTGATTCTCCTTCATATTAAAATTAATTGTGGGCTTTTTATTCGGGTACAAACCATCAAAAGTAATTCTTGGGCCTGTAATATAAGTAAGTTCCCAATTCCCTTCAAGCTTGGAAACTGCGTCTGTTTTTTTACATTTGAAAATACTACACGAAATCAAAACTGTACTTAAGACAATAAGGATAAAAACATTCTTCATCATAGCGTTAAACATTTAATTATTAATGAATTGAAAAACTGTAGTTCGGAAATTTTTGATTAAAAACCTACACGAATTTAAGCAATATTTTTGGGTACTATTCCCAAAATGACATTAAATTACAACCAATAGTTTTAGATTTTTTTAACTTTTAGCTTCAAGTATATCGGTATTTTTATGTTAAATTTACTTAATCTTTAATTTAAAAGCCTCACAGATGAAAAAAGTAATTCTTTCTTTCGCTATACTTACAGCCTTAATTATTGGGTGTAAGACCAGTACAAAATCAAATGACGCCAAAACCCTGACGGTAAATTTAGAACCAAAAAGCAATAGTACCGTAAGCGGAACTGCAACTTTTACGGAGAAAAATGGTAAAGTAACTTTTGTTGCAAAAATGGCAGGTTTACAACCGGGAGTTCACGCCATCCATATTCATGAAAAATCAGATTGCACCGCAGCCGACGGAAGTTCTGCCGGCGGGCACTGGAATCCTACCTTTAAAAAACACGGAAAATGGGGTTCAGCCGAATATCATAAAGGTGATATAGGCAACTTTACCGCTGATGCGCAAGGAAACGGAACCATCACTTTAACTACTGACGAATGGTGTGTTGGCTGTGGTGATGCAACTAAAGATGTGTTAGGAAAAGGCTTAATCGTACATCAGGGAGCAGATGACTTTACTACTCAGCCTACTGGAAATGCAGGTGGCAGGGTTGCCTGTGCCGGAATCATCAAATAAAAAAAGACAATAACCACTATTTCACAAAATGTAGTGGTTATTTCATTTAAAAACTAATCTTAACAACAGAAAAAGATATAGCTTTGTATTCTCAAACCAAAAATTAAATGATTAACGCATCGGCATCAGGCTGGATAGATAAATTTTTTAGTGAACAAAAGTTTTCAGAAGCGATACCTTTTGAAACCATAGATTCGTTTTATTATAAAGTTAGAGAAACTGGCTTTATCTATGGTCATATCATATCTATTGATTCCCAGATTCCTATTCCGATAAAAGGCTGGTTTAAAACTGAAATTTCGAAAGTAGCACTCTTAAACGCCTTATACAATGTTTTTTGCTTAGAAAAAAGAAGCTCTGAACCGAACAATTTTATTGCTGAAGTCTTAAAATTCTACAAAGAAATGAGTCCGGAAGGATTCAGTCTGTTTAAAATTTTGCTGCCAAAAGACAAGCCTTCCTTATCTTTAGAAAACATAATAGATCAGAGAGTTCAGACCAATGACAGTATTATTAGTAAAAACTTTTCGCATCTGGTAACCAACGCTTTATTATTTATAGATGTTTTGGCTTTCAGGCAGTATTTAGCGCACGCGGAAATTCCTGAAAAATATCTGAAGCGAATTGAAGAAACGGTTCTCGGCATTGTGGCCCTTGCCTTAAAAACAAAAACAGTTAAATCGCAGCACGACGATTTGCTGATTAAACTTTTTGAAGCTTCTATACGATATTCAAAATTTTCGAAAGTTACCGTGGATACCCTGGAAACCTTACAACTGGATTATTTCAGTAATAAACTCGAACAGTATTATTTAATTGATATGGCCGGAATGGCGTTGTGGAGTGATGGTGTTGTCGAAAACGAAGAAGCTTATTTTCTGTATTCCTTAGGTTCTATGATGGGCGTTTCCGATGATTTTGTAACCAGGAGTATTGACACGACCCACACTTTTATTACCACCCATAAAAAGAAAATTCCGTATTTTAATTATTCCAATCCGGTCAAGCACTTTTATGATCAGATGACGCACACCGTTGTAAAACTGATTGTAAGAAACAAAAACCGATTAGTTAAGGAAATTGTTCAAAGTAAGGAATTAATGATTCTGCTGGCCTATTCGACAACAAGAGATCTGGATGCCAAAGAAAAGAAAAAAGTAAAAAAACAATTGCTGGATATCTGTAAAACGATTCCGTCGCTGACTATATTTTTACTTCCGGGCGGAAGTTTACTGCTTCCCATTTTAATTAAGTTTATTCCAACTTTATTACCGTCTGCTTTTAATGAAAATCTGGACGAAAACGAATAAAAAAAATCGCCATTGAGGCGATTTTTTTTTTATATATTTTAAAGATCTAATTGGTAAACTGCGTCAAGTTCTTCATTCGAACTGATATTTACATTCAAATCGGTTACAAAACCTGAATTTAAACCGTAAACCCATCCGTGAAGCATTAGTTCCTGACCGTTTTTCCAGGCACCTTGTACAATTGAAGTTTTGGCTAAGTTGTACACCTGTTCTTTAGCATTAATTTCAACAAAAGCATTAAAACGTTCCGTCTCATCTGCAATTGAATTTAGATATTTATCGTGTAAACGGTATTCGTCTTTAATATGGCGAATCCAGTTATCGATAATTCCAACAGACTGGTTACCCATTGCTGCTTTCACACCACCACAACCATAATGTCCGCAAACAATAACGTGTTTTACTTTTAGTACGTTTACCGCGTAATCTAAAACACTCAGCATATTCATATCAGAGTGCACTACCATATTGGCGATGTTTCTGTGTACAAAAACTTCTCCCGGCTTAGCACCGATAATTTCATTTGCAGGAACACGGCTGTCAGAGCATCCAATCCACAATAATGGCGGAGTTTGTCCTTTGGCTAAATCTTCAAAATAATTAGGGTCTAATGCTAATGATTTTTCAACCCACTCTTTATTATTTTCTAATAATTTATTATAAAACTCTCTCATTCTTTTTTATTTTTTGAATCGCATTTCTAAAGGATTAAACATCATAGATAACCCAGCCTTCAAATTATCTGGTCTTTGATACTTCTTTCAACTTTAGAAATATCTTAATTATTTTTTAATTTTTTTCAAAATCGTCCTTTATCACCTCTTTTTTAACCAATGTTCTCTTAGCAACATCATAATAATGCTCTATAGACACATGGTTATTGGTCTCTGGCGAGTTTTCTAACTGATATGCCTGCTTAAAACCTTTAAGCTTTACTTTTATATTTTCATCAACAGCACGTGTTTCTTTAAACTCACGAATTAAATCCAAAACATCATGTGCAATATACTCGGTGTCATGCGCGTTGATAATCACTCTGGAATTTTCAGGAATTTCGCTCAGAGTCGATTTAATAGCCGCTTTATTTAAAAAGGAAACTTCCTGAGCTAAATCGATATGAATAACATCTCCGTCTTCGTATTCTTCTTTTTTGAAACTGTAGGCTCTTTTTAAGTTTCCTCTCAATACGAAAATAATACTGATGATAATTCCCAAAGCAACACCTTTAAGTAAATCTGTAGCTACTACAAATACTAAAGTGGCGATAAAAGGAACGAACTGGTATTTTCCTTTTTGCCAGAAATGTATAAATGTTGCCGGTTTTGCTAATTTATATCCAACCAAAATCAGCACAGTGGCCAAAGTTGCCAATGGAATTTTATTCAAAATTGTCGGTATAGACAAAACGCTGATCAGTAAAAGTACCCCGTGAATGATTGCCGACATCTTAGATTTTGCTCCTGCATTGTTATTTGCAGAAGACCTAACCACAACTGAAGTCATTGGCAAACCACCTAAAAGTGAACTTAAAATATTACCAATTCCCTGAGCTCTAAGCTCTACATTGGTATTGGTATAACGTTTCTGAACATCCATTCTGTCAGCAGCTTCAATACATAATAAAGTCTCGATAGAAGCTACAATGGCAATGGTAACTGCCACAACCCAAACCTTCGGATTAGTTACCGCGCCAAAGTTTGGCATAATTAAAATAGACTTAAATTCATCAAAAGATTTCGGAACCGGCAAAGAAACCAAATGTTCTTTTGCAATTGCCAGTGAACTTCCCGAGGAAACGAAAATTTCGTTTAGAACTACTCCCGCAATAACCGCAATAAGTGCTCCCGGAACTAATTTTAAGTTCTTTAAGAACGAAATTTTATCCCATGAAATTAATATTACCAAAGAAACCAGGGAAATCACCACTGCACCTAACTGAATATGATTCAGGAGATCAAACAGAAACGAAAAAGTATTACTGCCATCGTTTTGAATAAAAGCCTGATCACCCTCAAAATCAGCATCGTAACCAAAAGCGTGTGGCAATTGTTTTAAGATGATAATGATTCCGATACCCGCCAGCATTCCTTCGATAACATTGGTTGGAAAATAATTTGAAATACTTCCGGCTTTTAAAAACCCTAATGCTAACTGAATTAATCCAGCAATAAAAACAGACAGTAAAAACACATCGAAAGCGCCAAAATCAGTAATAGCTGTTAAGATTATAGCTGTCAGACCAGCTGCTGGTCCAGATACACTAATATGAGACTGGCTCAAATAGCCTACCACGATACCACCAATAACACCTGCGATAATTCCGGAAAACAAAGGAGCTCCTGAAGCCATTGCAATACCTAAACACAACGGAAGAGCTACCAGGAAAACCACTAAACCTGAAGCAAAATCAGATTTAAGGTTGGCAAAAAGATTAATTTTTTTTGTCATAATACAATACTAAGAATTGATACATTAAAGAGCTGACTGCATTTACGATAAATACAGTCGGTTTAAAATAATCGGAAGTATTATGCCAAATTTGGTGGTGGAGCAAAAATGCTTGGGGAAATATTATCCAGTTTTACAATATTCCCTGATAATATGATTTTAGACTCATTAAAAACTGGCATAACCAATTCATGCTGAAATATAGCTGCAAAAACAGCTGCTTTAAGTTCTTTGTGCGCTTGCTCCTCTTCAGAAAAACTAAACGCTACAGCCGTATTACTGCTTTTTTTTATTACCGTGACAATAGTTGGTGTCGCTAAAAAAGCAATAAAAATATATAATAATATGGTAGCTATTAATTTCATTGTGTCAAAAATAGCGTTAAACTAATAAAATCAAAGCCTGAAGCCCAAAAAATTTATACAAATTTAACATTAATAAAAAATCAGAATGATAAAATTTCATCATTCTGATTTTAATTCATTAAGAATAAGATTCTTACAATGTTTCTTCTAACCATGCGTTCATCATCCAGATGGTCTTCTCCTGCTCAGCAATAAAATCACTCATCATCGAATTTGTTCCTTCATCATTAATTTCATCTGATTTTTTCAGAATTTCTCTTTCAATTTTTAATAAATCAGACAGCGAATGTACAATCAACTGCACTGCTTTTTCATCATTGGAGATATTTTTTCCAATGGCTAATTTATTGTTTTTAATGTAATCTTCGAAAGTATGAAGCGGTGTTCCGCCGATGGTTAAAACTCTTTCGGCTATCATATCAATTTTTAGTTGTGCGTCGGTATATAATTCCTCGAATTTCACATGAAGATCAAAGAAACGTTTTCCTCTGATATTCCAGTGAATTCCTCTTAGGTTTTGATAATAGACCTGAAAATTGGACAATAATATATTTAATTCTTTTACTACTAATTCTGACTCTTTTACCGGTAATCCTAAAATATTTGTTTTCATAATCTTGTTTTTTACACTAATTTACTACAAAACTACAGCAAGTTCCTTAAATTTTATATCAATAAAAATTATATTTTCTTATTTTTACATCAAAAAATACTATCAACATGACGATAACTCAATTACAATATGTGTTAGCTGTTGCCGAACATAAAAATTTCACACTTGCTGCGGAAAAATGTTTTGTAACCCAGCCTACGTTAAGTATGCAAATTCAGAAAATTGAAGAGGAACTTAACATCCTGATTTTTGACAGGAGCAAAAAACCAATTCAGCTTACAGATATAGGACATAAAATTGTAAATCAGGCCAAAAACATTGTAAACGAAGCAGACAGAATTAAAGATATTGTAGAACAGCAAAAGGGGTTTATTGGCGGAGAATTTCGTTTGGGAATTATTCCGACGATCATGCCGACACTTTTACCTATGTTTTTAAGCAATTTCATCAAAAAATACCCAAAAGTAAAACTCCTTATCGAAGAGTTAAATACAGATGAAATTATAACAAAATTAAAAAATGGTCATTTGGATGCTGCGATTGCTGCCACTCCGTTAGAAGACGAAAAAATCAAAGAAATTGTTTTGTACTTCGAGCCTTTTGTAGCTTACATACCGGAACATCATGCCAGTTTTGAGAAAACAGAAATTGAGGTTTCTGATTTAAACCTGAATGAAATCCTGCTTTTACAGGATGGACATTGTTTTAGGGACGGGATTTTGAATTTATGTAAAAATGGAACTGATATCGACCAGAATAATTTTCAGATTCAAAGCGGAAGTTTTGAAACTCTTATAAAATTAGCAGACGAAGGCCTTGGTACAACGTTACTTCCGTACTTGCACACTTTAGACTTAAAAGATTCCGATAAACTGAAACTACGTAACTTCAAGGAACCAAAACCTGCTCGCGAGGTAAGTTTAATTTACCCTAAAAGCGAATTAAAAATGCAAATCATTGACGCGTTAAGATCTACAATCGCCGGAGTTGTAAAAGGAGCAATTGTTTTTCAGAATGTTCAAATCATTAGTCCGCTACAAAAAAAATAAAAAAGGAGCCAATTGCAATTGGCTCCTTTTTTTATACGTTAATTAGTAGTAAACTTTGTTTTAATTCTGGTTTCTCAATTATGAAATTTAATAACCATTCTTGTAATTGTTCCATTTCGTACGGTAACAGTGTTTTGATAGCTTTCTCTAATTCTTTACAGAAAAGTATCGGGTCGAAACTAACTCTCTCAAGTATTGATTTCGTGTAATCAAACATCATTTTTGACATAATAAAATAAGATTATTGGGGGTTATCTCTATTTTTAAACTTGCAGCAAATTTAAACAAATATGACATATAAACATTGATTTTAACTTATTTTTTTAAAAACTTTAGCAACGAATACGTTTTCTTAATATACATAAATCAATTTAGAATTATTCTAAACAACTCATTTAAACCTTTTTAAAGGCCCGAAACATTTCTCTTTTCCCCGGAGGACCTGCCAGCTTTTCGACGGTAAATCCAACAGCAATCATACTTCTTTTAACAACGCCTCTTGCAGCGTAAGTTACCAAAACACCATTAGGCTTTAAACTATCGTACATTTTCTGAAAAATTTCAGTGCTCCACAGCTCCGGCTGCACCCTGTATCCGAAGGCGTCAAAGTAAATCAAATCAAAAATCTCAAAATCGTTTATTTCATCAAAAAATTGTTTCCTTTTCGTTAACGAAAAACCGGTACTTATTGCGATTTCCTCATTCCATTCACATTCATGCATTTTTGCAAAGACAGCTTTGTAGGCATCAGCTTCTAATTCAGCAACATAATTCATTTCCAAAACTTCCCTCGCTTCAACCGGGTACGCTTCTACTCCAACATACTTTATTTTTTGTTGTTTTTGAACTCCCTCCAAAAAAGTAATAAAAGCATTCAGTCCGGTACCAAAACCTATTTCCAGGATACTAACCGGATTACGCTCAAATAAGGAAAGTCCGTTTTTAATAAATACATGTTTTGCTTCCTGAATTGCTCCGTGTTTAGAGTGATAACATTCATCCCATTCCTGCAAATGAATTGTTGTTGAGCCATCTAGCGTTTTAATTATTTCTCTTTTCACCTTTTTAAGAATTTACGATACGATTTCGTTGGTTTTCAAGTTAATTTAGGAGTCAAATTTAGTCAAAACAAATGCGTAAAGCCTTAAAAATCGATGGTTTTTTCATAAATTCTTTATAAAACTGTGCCAATTTTTTGAGTTTGTTATAAGATAAATAAATCTCAGTCAAATGCGGTAATTAATGCAGTTTTACTAAGTAAATTACATATTTTTACTTAATTTTGCATTTATTAAAATCAATTTTAGACCAGATCATTACTTTAGTTTTTCTATTGAAATGAAAATTCTATAAAACCTTTACATACTTATGAGTACAACTCAAACAAGCAAAATTGAAATCAGAAAAGCTACTTCTTCGAAAATAAGCGAAGTTGACTTTGAAAACCTAAGCTTTGGCTCTGTTTTTACAGACCATTTATTTGAATGTGATTTTAAAAATGGTCAGTGGCAGAATCCTGTCATTAAGCCCTATGCTCCTATTTTGATGGACCCTTCTTCAAAAGTCTTCCATTACGGACAGGCTATTTTCGAAGGTATGAAAGCTTATAAAGATGAGAACAATGATGTTTGGTTGTTCAGACCTGATGAAAACTTCAAGCGTTTTAACAATTCTGCAGTTCGTATGGCAATGCCTGAAGTTCCGGAAGATGTTTTTATGGATGGTTTGAATGAATTACTGAAATTAGATCAGGAATGGATTAAGAGAGGAAACGGAAGCAGTATGTACATCCGTCCGTTTATGATTGCTACCGGCGCAGGTGTTGTGGCAAACCCGTCTGATGAATATAAATTCATGATTTTACTTTCTCCTGCACAATCTTATTATGCCGGCGAAGTAAAAGTAATTATTGCCGAACATTACAGCAGGGCTGCAAATGGTGGAATCGGAGCTGCAAAAGCTGCCGGAAACTATGCTGCGCAGTTTTACCCAACTAATCTTGCCAACAAAGAAGGATTTCAACAAGTGATCTGGACAGATGATGCAACACATACAAAACTGGAAGAAGCGGGTACAATGAACGTTTTCTTCAGAATAAATGATACTTTACTGACTGCTCCGACAAGTGAAAGAATTTTAGACGGAATCACCAGAAAAAGTTTAATTGCTATGGCCGAAAAAGAAGGATTAAATGTAGACGTTCGTCCTGTTATCGTTTCAGAATTGGTAGAAGCTGCTAAAAACGGAACTTTGAAAGAAATCTTTGGAGCCGGAACTGCTGCGGTTATCAGTGTAATTAAAGGATTCTCTTATCAGGATACGTATTACGAAATGACGCCGGTTGAAAATTCTTATGCTTCTCTTTTAAAAGAAAAACTAACAAGTCTTCAAAACAAACTTTCTGAAGATACTTTTGGCTGGACAGTAAAAGTTCAATAAATAAAAGTCCTTTAAAATATAAAAGCCCGACAGATTTTTAAAATTTGTCGGGCTTTGTTTTTATAACAGTTTCGAAAAATCCGGTTTAAAATAATTCGGACCTTTCATGACTTTTCCGTCTTCCCTGTAAATTGGTTTTCCGTCTTCGCCCAATTTACTCATATTACTGCGCTGAATCTCATCAAAAACAGCCTCGATTTTATCCTGCAAGCCGTGTTCAATAATAGTTCCGCATAAAATATACATCATATCTCCCAGTGCATCAGCGATTTCAACTAAATCATTTTTCTGAGCTGCATCCAGATATTCCTCATTTTCTTCTTTCATTAAATTATAGCGAAGGTATTTTTTGGTTTCGCCTAAATCTGCAACCGGCGTTTCGCTGTGCCCTATTTTAAAAGCAGTGTGGAATTCCTTAACTGCATCTATTTGCTTTTTCATGATTTTATTTAATTAATTGAACTACCAAATTAGTAACTATTCCTATACAATTCTCTAAATTTGTCAAAAATAATTTTCAACTATGTTTAGTCAAGGACAATTAATATTCGCACTCTGTTTTTTTATTGCATTTGTAATCGTAATGATATTTGCTTATCGAAAAGATCTGGCATTGCATAAAGTTTTTTATAAGGGAAATTATAAAGTACTGATTGGTTTCCTTCTTTTTATTGCGATCTTATTTGTCATCAAAATATTTTTAAAAAGATAAGTATCGATTTTTTGCTTATATTTAAAAATCAAAAATAAACACCGGAGATTTGCCTACTATTTTCAAAAATTCTTTTATTTAAACACTATTTGATCAGAATATAAGCAAAAATTGTTATTTATATTTAATACCGCCCCCAAGACTAGTAATAAAATTTATAACTTTACGACACCAAACAACCTACCCAATGAAGATTTTAAAATATCTGTTTCTTTTAGCGTTACTAAGCTTAGTTGCCCTTACTGTTTTTGTAGCTACTCAAAAAGGAGATTTTTCCATAGAAAGAAGTAAAGTAATCAATTCACCAAGAAATACGGTCTATAACTACGTAAATGATTTTAGAAATTTTGAAGATTTTGAATCCTGGTCTATTGAAGATCCAACGATGAAAATGTCATTTCCGGCGAATACAATTGGCAACGGAGCCTCATTTTCATGGGAAGGCACTGAAGGAACAGGGAATTCGCTTACGCTAAAAACAAAAGACGGAGAAAGCATTCATCAAAAAATGACTTTCAACGGAACTCAGGCAGATGTAAACTGGACCTTCAAAGACACTTTGGCCGGTAAAACAAAGGTGACCTGGAAGGCAAAAGGAACGATGAGTTTTATGTTTAAAATATACACAGCCCTAAATGGCGGTTCTGATAATGTGATTGGAACTGTTTATGAAAAAAGCCTGGTAAATATTGATAAAAACCTAAACTACGAAACTAAAACATACGCCATTAAAGTCAATGGTGTTGTAAAGAAAACGGAAACGCCTTATATCAGGCAGACTTTTACAAGTGAAATTCAAAAGATAAATAAAAATGCCAGAGTTGTAATTCCGAAACTGATACATTTCAGTGAGACAAATGGTTTACAGACCAGCGGAAAGCCATTTATCATTTATCATACTTATAATACAGCAACCGGTTTAGCCAAAATTTCGATCTGTTTACCTATAAATAAAGACATTTCGATAAGCGCGGGAAGTGATATTTTATCCGGAAAACTAAATGGTTTTGAAGCGGTAAAAACGACCTTAACTGGCGATTATTCCCATACAGCCGAGGCAATTACAAAAACAACGGCTTTTATAAACAACGAAAAAATAGTTCCGGATTTAAGCTGGTCACATCTTGAAATCTTAACCGTAAGCAAACTAGATACAAAAAGTCAATCTAAATTAATGACCGAAATCTATTTTCCGGTAAAACCTAAAGTAGTTCCGGTTGCGAATGTTCCGGTTTCCACACCGCAAACAGAAACCACTACTCCCCCTGCTACAACTACAACGACTGTAAAACCGAATACAACTGTAAAACCAAAAAAACCTGCTTCTCCGCCAACAACCCCACCGGCAGAACAAGAAGAGTCTGAATTCTAAAAAAGAGTAAAGGCAGATTAAACCTTTTGTTTTAAATTCATTCTAACTAGATAAATCAACAAGTTTGACAAACGAGAAGGAATTTATAGCACAATTATTAAATCCCAAAACGCAGAACACGGCGTTTCAAAGACTCTTGTCCGATTATCAAAGGCCATTGTATTCTCATATCCGAAACATTGTTTTGAATCATGACGATGCAGATGATGTGCTGCAGAATACTTTTGTGAAAATTTTTCAATATTTAAAGAACTTCAAGGGAGAAAGTAAGCTTTTTTCCTGGATGTATCGGATTGCAACCAATGAAGCACTGACTTTTCTGAACCAAAAAGCAAAACTAAACGGGTTAACATCTGAGGCTTTACAGAATAAAACAATCGAAAATTTAAGAGCCGATATCTATTTTGACGGAGATGAGATACAATTGAAACTCCAGAAAGCGATAGTAACATTACCCGAAAAACAGCAATTGGTCTTTAAGATGAAATATTTTGAGGAATTAAAATATGAAGAAATCTCAGAAATTCTTGGAACTTCTGTAGGCGCACTGAAAGCCTCTTACCATCATGCCGTAAAAAAAATTGAATTATATGTTACGTCAAATTAAACCTTTTGTTATAAAACATATCTTATAGACATTATGAAAGCATTTAAATTAGAAAATGAACCGAAGATAAGAACAGGATTTAAAACCCCTGAGCATTATTTTAATGCTCTTTCGGAAAGAGTTTTAGAGCAAATTAATGAACAAGAAGTAAAAGTTATCCCTATTTATAAACGCAAAAGGGTTCTTACAATGCTTGCTGCCGCTGTAATTGTTATTGCATTAATGATTCCAATAGTAAATAATTACAACAATACATCAAAAGAACTGGACGAAAACACCTTAGAAACATATTTGACTTATCAGTCTAATCTGAATCAGTATGATTTAATTAATCAGCTTGACTCAAAAGATATTGAGTCACTTAATAAGAATGTTGCCCTTGAACAGGAAACACTTGAGGACATTCTATCTTCAAATCCTAATATTGAAAATTTAATTTCAGAATAAAACAAAAACTTAAAAATATGAAAATCAAAAATATATTGCCGCTACTTCTATTTTTAGTTAGTTTTTCTTTCTATGCACAAAGTGACAAAACAGATGAGAAACGCGAAAAAATCAAAGCTTACAAAGTCTCTTTCTTAACAACTGAGCTTGAGCTTACTTCTACAGAAGCTGAAAAATTCTGGCCTATTTATAATGCTTTTGATGATAAGCAATTTGAATTGCGTCATGATAAAATGAAAACCTATCTGCGTAAACTGGATGATGACAACATTAATTCAATTTCAGAAAAAGAAGCTTCCGCACTCCTTTCACAAATAGAAAGTACAGATAAGGAATTATATCTTTTACGTGAAAAATACATGTTGAATCTTAAAAAAGTTCTTTCGGCAAAAAAAATATTGAAACTTAAAAAATCAGAAGATGATTTTAACCGAAAATTACTAAAGCAGTATCGGGATAAGGCGGTTAAAAACTAACAGCGCAAGAAACAACAGCGATAGGAACCCTACATAATAATACTTACTTTATTATTTAGGGTTCTTATTATTTTAATTGAAATGCAATCTGGCTAATTTATTGAATCCCGCAGCAATTGCCGTATTTTTATTGATAAAACGAATGGTAAAGAATTTATTATCATTCGACAATTCTTTCCAGGAAGCTCCTCCGTCTGCAGAATACTGAATACCTGACGCACCCACGCAAACCAATTCTTTGGCATTTCCTCCAGGTACATATTGTATACAGGAAGCATACCCAAAACCCTGATCCTGACCTATCAGCTCCCAGGTTTTCCCACCATCTTTCGTAAATGCTTTGTTATCTTTTTTAATATCAGGAAGTTCATAGTCTCCACCGGCAATAAATCCACGTTTGGAATCGTAAAAGTCAGCTGTAAAAATACCCGTCATTGTTTTTCCCTGAACAATAGGTGTATCCATAACTTTCCATGATTTTGCTTTATCAGAAGAATAAAAAACACGTGCTTTTTTTCCTCCCGAAACCAGCCAGGTATCATCACCTTTAATCACTATATTTGAATTACTGGCAGCAAAAGCGGCTTCTCCTTTGGCATTTGTAGGCAATTTATCAGATAATAATTTCGTCCAGGTTTCACCTCCGTCGCGGGTAACAATGATCGAGAAAGTATCTTCGGTAGGATCGCCTATTGCAATACCTTCTTTATCGTTCCAGAATTGCATACTGTCGTAAAACACTTTCGAATTAATTTCTTTGTATACTAATTTTACTTTCTGCGTCTTTTTGGAAACCTGATACAACAAGGCAGGGTTAGCCACACTCAATAAGAAAATATTTTTTGAAGTCTGGGCAATACTTCTGAATTCCAATTTTAAAGTATCACGGTAAATATGATCTTCAAATTTTTCTTTTTTATCTAAATCATACCATCCAAAACGAGAATTATCGCCTCCATACCAGATCTTATCTTTATCAATTGCAATGGCCCTGATGCTAATTTTATCCTGAAATAAAGTTTCTATTTGCACTGAGGTGAAGCCATTGTTTACGAACTTTTTTTCATTATTATTCAATGTTTTAAAAGACACAAACAAAACAAAAGCACCAAGAAATAAAATTACTTTTTTCATATTAATTACTTTTTTTTAATGCTAAAATACAATTAATTATAACATATAAAATATGTTTTGTTCTTTTTTCTGGCACAGTAATTGGATATCCCACAATATTAATCTTAATATGATTTGTCATGAAATCGAAACTACTTTTTATAGCATTACTAGCCTTAGGTTTTAGTACAGTTCCGGCACAAAGCCAAACAACTGTTTATGCAAAAAATTCAGATATAAGCGACAACTTAGACCTTAGGGCCGTTGCTTCTATATTTGGAGAATCAGCCAATCTTCAGGATTTTGAAAGACGATTGAATGATCCGAAATATCAGATCTCTAACCTTGATTTAAATGACGATAACGAAGTTGACTACCTGCGTGTAATTGAATCTGTTGAAGACAGAACCCACGTTGTAATCATACAGGCAGTTCTGGATCGCGATGTGTATCAGGATATCGCCACAATTGATGTTGAAAGAGACAACTCTAACAAAGTAGTCGTTCAGGTGGTAGGGAACTCTTATTTGTATGGGGACAATTATATTTATGAGCCTGTTTACAATGTAGCTCCGGTCATTTACACTTCATTCTGGATAACCAACTACAGACCTTATTATTCTACATGGGGCTGGAACTACTATCCTACTTATTATACAGCCTGGAGACCTTATCCTATTTACAGATACAGAAGAAATATAAATGTTTGTATCAACGTAAACAACCATTACAATTACGTAAATACCAGAAGAAGTTACAGAGCTCCGGCTTTGTATCAGACAAGACGCTCTTACGGATATGAAACAAGACGTCCTAATTATAGCTTTTCTCAAAGGCATGCAAACACCAGCAACAGATATGAGTTAGACCAAAGACGTGTTGCCACCAGAGAATCCAGCAGAAATCAAAATGTTAACAATACCAACAGATACAATTCAGGAAGAACAACCGGTACAGACAGAAACTATGCTGATAACAGAAACGCAACTGTTAACAGAACTAATTCAGAAAGAAATTACAATAACACCAACCGTGCAACAACGCCAAGTAGAGATAATTCCCCAAGTGTAAATACGCCCGCAAGAGTTGAAAATACACAGAGAAATGAAGTGAGAAGAAATTCTAATGAAAACAATTCAAGAGTTTATTCAGAAAACAGAGGGAATTCTAACAGAACTTCTGCTCCGGTACAACGAACAGAAGCGCCGAGAAGCATGCCTGAAAACAGAGGCGGTTCTGAAAACAGAGGAAACACTTCGCGAGCACAGGCACCACAAAGAGCTGAATCTCCAAGAGTAAACCAGGAATCAAGAGGCAGTCAGCCACAAAGAGAAAATAACTCAGGGTCAAGAGGAGGAAACAGAAGAGGTTAATTCTGTTCCTTAAATATCTAATAAAAATCAAAGCACAATTTTACGATTGTGCTTTTTTTTATCTTTTTAATTTTAATTGACGCTAATTTATTTTAAAACAGTAAATTTGCAACCGTCTTTTATAAAAACATACATGAGCGCAGCGCATAAAAACTTACACAGTAAGTTGTCTATTGGAGGTTTACTAATCACATTAGGGATTATTTATGGAGATATTGGTACTTCTCCATTATATGTAATGAAAGCCATTCTTGGAGAACACATCATTAGTGCTGACATTGTTTTAGGAGGTATTTCATGTGTTTTCTGGACCTTGACATTACAGACTACCATAAAATATGTGCTTATTACACTAAGCGCAGATAATCACGGTGAAGGTGGTATTTTTGCATTATATGCATTAGTCAAAAAAACCAAGATAACCTGGCTGATTGTCCCGGCCATTATTGGAGGTAGTGCTCTGCTCGCAGATGGAATTATCACGCCGCCAATTTCGGTTTCATCGGCTGTAGAAGGAATAAAAACCTACTATCCTGAAATTAATACGATCCCGATTGTTATCGGAATTTTATTTGTTCTCTTTACCATTCAGCAATTTGGAACTAAATTGGTTGGAAAATTCTTCGCTCCGATGATGCTAATCTGGTTTACCATGTTAGGAACTCTGGGAGTTATTCAGATTTCTAATCATCCGGAAGTTATTAAAGCCCTAAATCCTTATTATGCGTATCATTTATTACAGATACACCCTGAAGGCTTTTTTGTTCTTGGACTGGTATTTTTGTGTACAACAGGAGCAGAAGCATTGTACTCAGACATGGGACACTGTGGAAGAAAAAACATCAGAATAAGCTGGATTTTTGTTAAACTTACCCTGGTATTAAACTATTTCGGTCAGGCAGCCTTTTTGATCCATCATGAAGGACAGACTTTAAAAGCCTTAGGAGGAGAAAATGGCAATCCATTTTATCTTATCATGCCGGACTGGTTTCAGCCGGTAGGAATTGTTATTGCAACTTTAGCAGCCGTAATCGCATCACAGGCTTTAATCAGCGGATCCTTTACTTTGATAAATGAAGCAATGCGCCTTAATTTCTGGCCAAAAGTTAAAATCAAATATCCGACCGAAGTAAAAGGTCAATTGTATATCCCGTCCATCAACTGGCTGTTATTTTTTGGCTGTGTTGGAATTGTTCTGCATTTTGAAAAATCAAGCAACATGGAGCATGCCTATGGTCTGGCAATTGTTTTATGTATGATCATGACGACCATTCTGCTTAACTATTACCTGATCATGAAACGTATTAAATTATTTTTCATGGTGCCGTTAATTACCATTTACCTGATAATTGAATTTAGCTTTTTGATTGCCAATGTCACCAAATTTGCTGAAGGTGGTTATGTGACTTTAATTATTGCAGCTGTCTTAATTTCGATTATGACAATCTGGTATCTGGCCAAGAAAATCAATAAAAACTATACTAAAATTGTCAAAATCGACGATTATAAAAAAGTATTGATGGAGTTGAGCGAAGACTTATCAATTCCAAAATATGCGACCCATTTGGTTTATATGACCAATGCAAACCGCGTAGATGAACTGGAGCAGAAAGTTATGTATTCGATCCTGCAAAAGCGTCCAAAAAGAGCTGATATCTACTGGTTTGTACACGTGAATATTTTAACGGAACCTTATAAAACACAATATAAAGTTACTGAAATTGCAAAAGACGATATTTACAGAGTCGATTTTAATTTAGGTTTCAGAGAACCTACCAAAATAAACCTGATGTTCCGTGAAGTAATCAGGGATATGGTAAAAAATGGTGAAGTGGATATTACCAGCCGCTATGAGTCATTAAACAAAAATAATATTATCGGAGACTTTAAATTTGTATTATCTGAAAAGTTCCTTTCTAATGATAACGACTTAAGATGGCATGAAAATATTATCATGAACTCGTATTTCTTTATCAAAAAATTAAGTTTGTCTGAAGAAAGAGCTTTTGGTTTAGACAGCAGTTCCGTAAAAATAGAGAAATTCCCGATGGTGCTTCATGCTCCGGAAAATATTGGATTGACAAGGATTCTAAAATAAAGTTATTCCAAAAATAAATTCAGAAAACACTCTTTTAAACTTTATTAGAGTGTTTTTTTTCTTTTTAATGAAAGTCTAAACAACAATCAAAATTAAAAATTTAACTTTCAATCAATTAATAGTACCTTTGCAACTCAAATAATTAAAATGAGATTACACAGAAATTTAGTTTATACTACCATCGATTCTTTAAATGCCATCTTCAATGAAGGAGAATATGCAGACAAAGTGGTAGCAAGAGCATTAAAAAAAGACAAACGTTGGGGAAGTTCCGACAGGAAGTTTGTTGCTGAAACGATATACGAAGTTGTTCGTTGGAAACGATTATACGCAGAAATTGCCGAAGTAAAAGAACCTTTTGACAGAGACAATTTATGGAGAATGTTTGCGGTTTGGGCCGTTTTAAGAGGATATCCAATTCCGGATTGGAGACAATTGGAAGGAACACCGGAAAGAAAAATCAAAGGACGTTTTGACGAACTTTCTAAAATCAGAGCCCTTAAAGAATCTATCCCGGACTGGATGGATGAATTGGGAGTTAAAGAATTAGGTGAAAAAGTCTGGGCAACAGAAATTGCTGCACAAAACCAGCCGGCAAAAGTTATTTTAAGAACCAACACACTTAAAGGAACCAAAGAAAACCTGAGAAACACCCTGATGGATTTAAATATTGAAACAGAATATTTAAAAGATCAGCCGGAAGCTTTAGTTTTAAAAGAAAGAGCAAACGTATTTTTGACGGATGCTTTTAAACAGGGACTTTTTGAAGTTCAGGATGCAAACTCACAATTGGTTGCCGGTTTTCTTGATGTAAAACCAGGAATGCGCGTTGTGGATACTTGCGCAGGAGCCGGAGGAAAAACATTGCACATTGCTTCTTTAATGGAAAACAAAGGACAACTGATTGCAATGGACCTGTACGAAAGCAAATTGAAACAATTGAAATTAAGAGCAAAAAGAAATGGCGCTTTTAATATTGAATATCGTATTATTGACACTACAAAAGTGATCAAGAAACTACATGAAAAAGCAGATCGTGTATTGATTGATGCGCCATGCAGCGGTTTAGGAGTTCTAAAAAGAAACCCTGATGCGAAATGGAAACTGCAACCTGAATTTATTGATAACATTCGTAAAGTTCAGGCAGAAGTTTTAGAGAGTTATTCTAAAATTGTAAAACCAGGCGGAAAATTAGTATACGCTACTTGTTCTGTTTTACCATCAGAAAATCAGGAACAGGTAGAAAAATTCTTAAAAACTGAAATCGGAAAACAATTTACTTTCATAAAAGATCGTAAAATTTTAGCCTCAGAATCAGGATTTGATGGATTTTATATGGCTTTACTGGAACGTAAAGATGCTGTAATTAAAGAATAAGCAAGCTTAAATTCCAAAAAATAAAAAATCCCAAATACCAATTTTTACTAATTGGAATTTGGGATTTTTACCTTTGGATTTTTTTTTAAACCAAACTCCCTTTACGTAATAATTTTCCGTTTTGGTTTTCTTTGAACTTCGGAACAAAAACAATTTCTTTTGGTTTTTCATACTTTCCCAAACCATCAAAAAAGTCGATTGCAAAATCTTGTTTTTCACCTTCAATAACCAGAATCAGTTTTTCACCCAGAGCAGCATCCGGAATTCCGGTTACAAAAAACCTTCCCTTAATTTTATCCAGCAGTTTGGCTTCTATCTGTTCCGGAATGAGCTTCACCCCTCCACTATTAATGACGTTATCAATTCTTCCTAAGAAAATAAACTGATTTTCTCTTATAATCTCAACCAGATCATTGGTAACAACAGGATCTTCAGAAATAACCGGAATGGTAATTACCAGACATCCACGGTCGTCCTGAGCTATTTCTACATTCGGCAAAACAGTGAAAACATTCTCTCCCACTTTTCTGGCTGCAATATGTGTAATAGTTTCGGTCATTCCGTAAGTCTCGTAAACCTCGGTTTTCAAAGGCAATACTTTTTCCTCAAGTGATGCATCCATTTTAGCACCTCCTACAATTAGTTTCTTTACATTTTTCAAAGCTTCAATTGAATTTTGAACTTGCAAAGGAACCATTGCTACAAAATCGTATAACGTTGTATTCAGAGCTAAAGGTGCGGTACTAGGAGCCACTACATCTAAATCAAGACCTAAAATCATACTTCTGACCAACATCATTTTCCCGGCTATAAATTGAACCGGCAAACATAACAAGGCTTTATTTCCGGGTTCTAAGAGAAAAAAATCTCCCGTCGCCAGAGCAGAATGAATCATAGCGCGTTTCTCCAGCCGAACCAGTTTGGGTAGCCCGGTTGTTCCGGACGTTTTCATTTCGATGAATTCTTTATTATCGAACCAGTCCAATAGAAATTCACCAATGGCCTGTTCGTTCGAATCTCCTTCTTTTATGTAACTGTAAGCGACACGGCATAAATCTGCCGCGTTGAGATGATATCCGTTTATCTTAAAATAATTATGGACATTTCTATGTGTTAATTCTAACATGAAAGTTTTAATTTAATGATTCAACACTATTAATTTTACCCGTTAATTTTTCCTTCCAATTGCTCCAGCCGTATTTTTTAGTAAAAATAAAAAGCAGAATCGGATAAATAACCAACACGGGCAAAATCACATCTAAGCCCGCTGAAGGTTCTGACATATCTTTGAAAATAGAATGAGTCTGAAAAACAGACCAGTCTGAAGTGACCAATAAAGCCCCAATCAGATTATTAGCAGCATGAAACCCTAGGGACAACTCAATTCCTTCATCCATAAGTGTTAAAATACCTAAAAAAAAGCCCGTACCAATGTAATATATCATAATCACATAACCCATTTTAGCGACTTCAGGATTAAAAAAGTGCATAGAACCAAAAATTAGCGATGTCATCAATAACGGAAACCATCTGTTTAAAGCCAGATTCGCAAACCCCTGCATCAGATAACCTCTAAAAACATATTCCTCTGTACTGGTCTGTATCGGAATCAATACAACACCAAGAACAAATAAAATCAGAAAGGGAATTAATTTAAAATTCCATACAAAATTTTCAGGAGATTTAAAATAGAGCGTTACAAAACTCAGCAGAGAAAAAACCGACCATAACGTAAAAGAAAACAAAATACGTCCCCAGTCTATTTTTCTGCGGGGGGTTGTTATTGATAGAATAGTCTGATGGTGCAGGTGCTTTACAACAAAATAAATCCCTGCAAATGCAAAAGCAAAAGAAATCATCACCAAAAACAATGTCAAATTAGGTTCAAACATTTTTAAAGCCAAATCACTATCCGTTGGAAAAGCTTTATTGGAATTAAAACTTTTATAAAGAACTGCGATAGAAAAAGGAATCTGACCAATAAAGGACGCAGTAATGATAAAAACGGACCCTAAAAGATATTTCCAGAATTTATTTTCGGGTTTAATTCCTAGTTCTAAAAACATATTTATAAAAATTTAAAAATGAGAATTCAGTTTAATAAGTAAATCTTATTTTTGGTCTTGCTAAAATACCGAATTCTCCCGTAATAAATTAAAAAAAATAAAATGATCGAAGTTTACCATAATCCACGTTGCGGAAAATCAAGAAATTGTCTTGCCTTTTTAGACCAGTCCAATCAGGATTACAAAATCATTCCGTACCTGACAGAAACACCTTCGTTTACTGATTTAAAAACGTTACTTGAAAAACTAAATTTAAAACCTCTTGATTTAGTAAGGATTAAAGAAAAAATCTGGATTGAAAATTACAAGCAAAAGACCCTGACTGATGATGAAATTATTCAGGCAATGGCTGACCATCCTATTTTAATAGAACGCCCAATTGTAATAAAAGACGGAAAAGCCATCATTGGAAGAGATTTAGATTTGGTAGCTTCTTTTTTAGATTGATTATAAAGAACAGCATTAACATTTTTTTGTGACTTTTCGCTTTAAACCAAAAGCTAAATTTGCGGTCTAAGAAGAAAAAGAACCAAAAAAGACAATGAAACAAATCAAATTTGCTGTATTACTTGTATTGCTTTTTACAAGTTTTTACAACTATGCCCAACAACCGCAATCTGGAGGCAATAAAGTAAAAGTTACCGGAAAAGTTTTCGAAAAAGTAAGCAAACAACCTTTGGAATATGCTACTATTTCGATTATGGCTCCAAATGACACTAAAGTTATTGCGGGTGGAATTACAAATCCAAAAGGAGAATTTGAAGTAGCGGTTGCTCCGGGAACATACGATATAAAGATTGAATTTATTTCGTTTAAGGCAACCGAGATCAAACAAAAAAATATTGAGACTGATACTAATTTAGGTGTTGTAAATCTTTCTGAAGACGCTGCGCAACTGAATGAAGTTGTTGTTCGCGCAGAAAAATCTACCGTCGAAATAAAGCTGGATAAAAAAGTTTATAATGTGGGTCAGGACATGATGGTAAAAGGCGGAACTGTAAGTGACGTTTTAGATAATGTGCCGTCTGTTTCTGTGGATACCGAAGGAAATGTAAGCTTAAGAGGAAGTGATAATATCAGGATTTTAATTGACGGAAGACCTTCAAACGCGATCAATGTAGCTGAAGCGTTACGTCAGCTGCCTGCCGATGCTATTGACAAGGTAGAAGTTATCACTAATCCATCAGCGCGTTATGATGCTGAAGGTGGTTCAGGATTAATTAACATTATCCTTAAAAAAGGTAAAAACCAAGGACTTAACGGAACTTTTATTGCTTCAACAGGTCTTCCTGAAAGCTATGGTTTAAGTGCGAATCTGAATTATAAAACAGAAAAATTAAACTACTTTACAACTGCAGGGTACAACTACAGAACCAATGAAGGTACAGGTTTAACCAATTCCGAATATTTAAATGAAGATAGTACCACTAAAAGTTATTTAGATGAAGACCGTGACACCAAAAGAATCAGAAAAGGATTTAATGGAAGAGCCGGAGTTGAATGGACCATTAATCCAACCACTTTTTGGACAAATGCGATCAATTACCAGAATAATTCAGGTGAAGACAAAGATTTGATTAACTATAATAATTTTGATGTTAATCATAATTTTACCGGTAGTTCTTACCGATTAAACAAAGGGATTACGGATAGCGATAATATAGAATACACTTCTAATTTAATAAAAAACTTCAACGATAAAGGACATAAACTTACCGTTGACGCTTCTATTTCAAAGAATAATGATGATAGTAACAGTGATATTTCAGGAACACAGAAATACAACAGTACACTAAACAACCAGGTGCAGAAACAAGTTCAGTTACAAACCGACTATGTTTTGCCAATCAGCGAAGGAAGTCAGTTCGAAGCAGGATACAAAGGAAGTTTCAGTAATTTAAACAATGAGTATTATGTTCTTGATCCTGCAGGGGCGACAATTACTAATTTATCCAACACTTTAGAGTATAAAGAAAACATCAATGCACTTTATACCCAATATGGTTTTAAAGTAAACAAATTCTCCTATTTATTTGGATTGCGTTGGGAAGACACTAATATTCAGGTAAATCTTTTAGATACAAAAGAATTCAATACGAAGAAATACAACAATTTATTTCCAAGTGCTTTTATTAGTTACGAGATTTCAGATCAGAGTAATTTCTCAGCAAGTTACAGCAAACGTCTTTCAAGACCAAGAGGACGTTTTATGAATCCTGCCGTCAACTATTCAAGTAATATCAATATTTTTCAGGGAAATCCGGATTTAGATCCTTCCTTAACAGATAAATTTGACCTTGGTTATATCAAACGCTGGGACAAGGTAACTTTTAATACATCAGCTTATTTCGAAAATACAAAAGATGTATTTAGCTTCGTTCGCTATCCAAACGGAGATATGGTAGGTGGAATTCCGGTAATTGTTAACACACCGATTAATGTAGGGAAAGAACAAAAATTCGGTTTTGAATTTACACTTAATTACACCCCTTATAAATGGTGGAGATTAAACAGTAATTTCAATCTTTATAATGTCAAAACAACCGGAGAAAATACTTATACTGATATACAAACAGGTAACCTTGTAACTCAGAATTTAGACAATCAGGCCAATTCGTGGTTTGCAAGAATCAGTTCAAAAGTGACTTTACCATACAAAATCGACTGGCAGCTGACTTCTATGTATAACGGTTCTCAGAAAACAGCACAGGGTAAAAATTTAGGGCAATTCGGAATGAATACTTCTTTTAGTAAAGATGTGCTGAAAGAGAAAGCTACTATTGCTTTTAATGTAAGCGATATTTTCAACTCCAGAAAAATGAGATCCTATACGTATCTGGACGAAGTAAATTCATACAGTGAATTTCAGTTCCGTAAACGTCAATTCAACTTATCCTTCACTTATCGTTTTAACAAAGCTAAAAATGAAAGAGAGAAAAATCCTGCTCAGAGAGAAGGAGGAAATGAAGGCGGTGGAGAATTTCCGGGATAACTTAAGTTAAATTTCATTTTTTTTAAATTCCAAATTCCAATTTACTAAAACTTATTTATGAAGTCTTAGTAAATTGGAATTTGGATTTTGGATTTTGGATTTTGGATTTTGGATTTTGGATTTTGGATTTTGGATTTTGGATTTTCCGCAATAAAAAAAAGGACTCGTAAAAACGGGTCCTTTTTTTATGAAATCAATTTAAAATTAAATTGATTGTTCTTGCTTTTTCTTTGCTCTCATTTCTTTGAACATTTCCCAGCTTGCTCCCGTAACCCAATAAGATACGAAACCAACTAAGAAGAACATTAACCAAAAACCTATAGTTAGTATGGTTAAGAAAAGTAAAAAACCTAAGTACTGTGAAAATTCAAACATGTTTTCCGGAATTTTTGAATGTAAGCACAAATGTAGGTTTTATATCTTTCCTTGCCAATAAAAACCAAATCAATTTTCATAAAATAACAATAATCCGTATATTTAAACTCATTTTAAATAAGGGCTTTTTAAAAAAGTTTACAGTCGCAGTTTACAGTCACAGTCGCAGTTCACATTTTACAAATAATATTTTACAGCTTACAATTCACAATTACACAAAACAAACAAATGAAATACAGAATAGAAAAAGACACCATGGGAGAAGTTCAGGTCCCGGCCGATAAATATTGGGGTGCGCAGACAGAACGTTCGAGAAACAATTTCAAAATCGGACCATCGGCTTCTATGCCAAAAGAAATTATAGAAGGCTTTGCTTATTTAAAAAAAGCTGCTGCATATGCGAATTATGATTTAGGCGTTTTACCACTTGAAAAAAGAGATGCTATTGCAGCGGTGTGTAACGAAATCCTGGCAGGAAAATTAGACGATCAGTTTCCATTGGTGATTTGGCAGACAGGTTCGGGTACGCAAAGCAATATGAACGTAAATGAAGTAATTGCCAACCGAGCACAAGTTCTTAAAGGTTTTCAGATTGGTGAAGGCGAGCAATTTATAAAAGCAAATGACGATGTCAATAAATCGCAATCCTCGAATGATACTTTCCCAACCGGGATGCATATCGCTGCTTATAAGATGATTGTAGAAACTACCATTCCCGGTGTCGAAAAATTAAGAGATACACTGCATGCAAAAGCAGTAGCCTATAAAGATGTTGTAAAAATTGGACGCACCCACCTTATGGATGCTACGCCGCTTACTTTAGGTCAGGAAATTTCAGGTTATGCTGCCCAATTAACATTCGGATTGAAAGCATTAAAAAATACTTTAGCACATTTATCCGAAATTGCACTGGGCGGAACCGCAGTAGGAACAGGACTTAACACTCCGGAAGGTTATGACGTAAAAGTGGCCGAATACATTGCCAAATTTACCAATCATCCTTTTATAACGGCTGAAAACAAATTTGAAGCTTTGGCAGCCCATGATGCTATTGTTGAAACACACGGAGCATTAAAACAACTCGCTGTTTCTTTAAATAAAATTGCGAATGACATCAGAATGCTGGCTTCGGGCCCCCGCTCGGGAATTGGAGAAATTCATATTCCTGAAAACGAGCCCGGATCATCCATAATGCCGGGAAAAGTAAATCCGACACAATGTGAAGCTTTGACAATGGTTTGCGCACAAGTTATCGGAAACGATATGGCTATTGCTATCGGTGGCATGCAGGGACATTATGAATTGAATGTTTTCAAACCGCTCATGGCGGCCAATTTTCTTCAATCAGCTCATTTATTGGGTGATGCCTGTATTTCATTTGACGAACACTGCGCACAGGGAATTGAGCCCAACCACAAACGTATCAAAGAATTAGTAGACAATTCCCTAATGCTGGTTACCGCTCTGAACACCAAAATCGGATATTATAAAGCAGCCGAGATCGCACAGACCGCACACAAAAACGAAACAACCCTAAAAGAAGAAGCCGTTCGCCTGGGCTATGTTACATCTGAAGATTTTGATGCCTGGGTAAAACCAAATGAGATGGTGTAAAAAGTATTCAGTCTCAGTCTCCGTTTTCAGTTATTGGAATGGCAAACTTTTACTACCCTCCCAGACTGTAAACTGAGACTGCAAACTGAGACTAAAAACTTATTTCCCGTCTACGTAGTCCTGTAAATAACTAAATCTTGGAGTCAGTTTTCCATTCTCTGTTATTTTGGCTCTTTGCAGAATTCCATCTTTATCTCCATTAAAGAAAGCAGGGATTACATGTTCCATAAATTGTTCCCCGAAACCTTCACTGGCATCTTTTGGAATTTCACACGGAAGATTATCAACTGCCATTACGACAACTGCACCCGGGTGAAAAACATCTACTTCTTTATCTTCGGCAGGCCAGTATCCGTAGATTGGTTCTGCAATTGTGGAAGAACGTAAGGTACAGGCAATTGGCCCTTTGACATCACATGAAATATCCGCTACCACTTTTATCTTACAATCACTTGCATTCAACATTTCTCTTGTCAAAATTACCGGTGCTTCACTTGCATAAAAATGACCAGTGAAATAAACGTCGGTTACTTTTGTGAATTTTTCAAAATCAGAAACATAAGCTTCCGGATGCGTTACAAAATCATTAAAATCAAGAACCTGTCCGTCAATTCGTTTGTTGTATTCTAAAACATCCAACTGAACGTATACCGGTTGGGTATAGTTTTTAGTTAAATAATTTTCAACCGCAATTTCTTTTATTTTTATAGCATCCAGAATTTCTTTGGCTCCGCTACCAACTTTACCGGTTCCGGTAATGACAAATTTTAAAGGAGGTAACGTAATGCGTTTCAAATGCATGATCAGGGCTTCTTTTCCGGCAAGAGTTTCAGCTTTTGGCAATTTAAACAATTCGAATTTTAATCCAAAAGCACGAATTCCGTTGTAAACACCAACCATTCCGGCATATTTTCCAAAACCAATCAGCCTTCGGTTATTACTGTCCACAATAGTTTCGTGATCGTATAAATCGATATTTTTTTCCAAAATAGCTAATAATAGCTTTCTGTTATAAGGTTGTTTCTTTATAGTATGAGAAAAAAAGAAATACGATTTATTTGGAATTAAATTTTCTACCGGAACTTCTTTTACTCCGAATAAAACATCACAATCAGAAACATCATCTGTAATAGTTATCCCTAAACTTTGGTATTGAACATCAGAAAATATTCTAATATCTGAGCTTTCAACTTCAACTGTAGCCTCATGATAAAGCTGTTTCAGTTTTGCAAGTTCACTTGGTGCAAACACAACACGTCTGTCTGGTGGGTTTTTTCTTTCTTTTATAATACCAAATTTCATTTATATCGGATTAGAGTAAATATTAATATAACTTTTCAGGCTTAATTTGTTTCAAATATAACAAAATAAGTTAAATTTTTGTTGTAATTCTTTAATTTCAAACAGATTTATAATGCTAAAAGCTGATGCACAATCGACTACAAAAAAAAGAAGTTAAAAAAAAGTTAAAAACTATATTCTGCAGATTAATAAAGGGCAAATCAAAAGTATTGAATTCTATATATTTGTTTTTAAAGAATGATGAAAATGAGCTTCCTTAAAAAAACAAATATACCACAAATACTTTTTCTAATCTTAGTTTTAGGATCCTGCGGAAAAGATAAAAAAAACACAGAAAAAGAGATTACAGCGGTCGAGGATACTTTGCCTAAGATGAAACCTTTAGGACCGGAAAAAAAAATAAGTCAGGCTTATATCAATTCGGTTGCAGGAAGAATAAATCACTTTTACACTAAAAACTGGAAGAACAATAGTATGAACGGCGGTTTTTTGGTAGCAAAAAATGGTCAGATTATTTTTGAACGATATAATGGTTACGCAGACCGAAATGAAGGTACAACGATCAATGCAGATACACCTATTCATATTGCATCTGTAAGTAAAGTTTTGACAGCGACTGCAGTTTTAAAACTGGTGAATGCCGGAAAACTGGATTTAGACCAAAAAGTAAACACCATCTTAAAAACCTTTCCTTATCCGGAATGTACGGTTCGAATGTTATTGAGCCACCGCAGCGGAATGAGAAATTACGCTTATTTCACCGACAGGGATAAATCGGTTTGGGACAGACACAATCAACTGACCAATAAAGATATTTTGGAGCTTTTGGCTACTAAAAATATTGGATTGGAAGCAACAACAGGAACCCGCTTTGCGTATTGCAATACCAATTATGCCATGCTGGCGCTTATTATTGAAAAAATAACAGGTCTGTCGTATAAAGAGGCAATGACCGAAATGATTTTTAAACCTCTGGGAATGAAGCATACTTTTGTTTTTGACTGGAAAAAAGACAGAAGAACAATCGTTCCGTCTTATAAAGGAAACAACGTCGAAATTGGACTGGATTATATGGATGCTGTTTATGGTGATAAAAATATTTTCTCCACTCCACGCGATTTATTAAAATTTGACCGTGCCAGAAATTCACCTGATTTTTTAAAGCCTGACTTATTAAAACAAGTTTATACCGGTTACAGCAACGAACGCAAAGGCACCAAAAATTATGGTCTGGGAATCAGAATGATCAATTGGGAGACCGGACAGAATTTTTACTTCCATAACGGCTGGTGGCATGGTTATACGTCATCTTATATTCCGTTGCAGAAAGAAAACATCACTATTATAGCTTTATCGAATAAATTTACGCGAAACACTTATGCAGTCCGTAAACTGGCTCCTGTTTTCGGAGATTACCCGTTTAATTTTAAGGACGAAGAATAAAGATATTTTTCTGAAAAATTTATTACGAAACTAACTTCAAATAGTATAAATTTGCAAACTCATTTTTGGGGTCGACTGGTTTTGACAGCAAGTCGAATTGAAAAGTAAGCACGTCGAGCATTGAGACCTTGCTCGTAAATATAAGATCTTACAATTTCACACGGCGAAAATAACTACGCTTTAGCTGCATAATCTGAATTACAGTAAGATTAGCCACGTCCCTATCAGATAGGGAAGCTGGATTCTCCTTGAAAGCCTTGGTTTGTGGCGGTCAGTATAGGGGAACCGTAAAAATAGACCTAGATTTCCATGAGCTTCGGGTGGATTTCGAAATTAAGAAGATAAGTGTTGAGTGGTTGTTCCTGACCTAGCTTAACATCGAAAATCCAATCAGGAAATAAACGTGTAGAAAGCTCTTTAGTTGCTTGTTTGGACCCGGGTTCGATTCCCGGCGACTCCACAAAAAGGAAGGTATCGAACACCTTCCTTTTTTATTTAATAATACATTGATAATTAATCACTTACATCTTTTTAACTCAAAATTTTTATGCGTTTTTATTTGAAAAAGCATAAAAATTTCATTAAAAAAGTTGGTAGTCAGTGAGAATCTAACACTTTAAATCATTTAAAATCAATACATTACAAATAAACAAGCTAAGTGTTCAACAGATTTTTCTCAATCCCTTTCACTATCCTTGTTTTTTCTATAGAATTCTTTTAGCGTTTGTGCAACAATAATTCGAACAATCAAAGCAACCAGAGCATCTTCCCTTTCAGCTTCAGTCATTTTTTTTCCTTTCTTTTTTGAAGATTTTCCAGATTTTGATCTCATAACAGTCGTATTGAATCAAATTGAAATTATTTAATTAAAGTTTAAAATTCGATTTAAACTAATCGTTAAATAAAAATGATTTTTAAATCAGCTTTTACCTTACTGAATAACAGATTCATACTTATAAATTAGGTATTTATACGTACTGTTTTATATTACTAAATTGATACTTTTGGAGATACTCCATTTGAGACTTATGGTTTTCCGTAAAAAAGCTATGAATTAAATAGTAACATTTGCTTTATTGATCAAATACAGTTAAAATATAAAAATTCAATATGGCATAGAAGCAAATTTACATCAGCTATGCTGCAGAATAATTTTCAATACGGACGACCATTTAAGAAATCATGGTTTCGTACTAACAGAAGAAGGTTAGATACTATCCAGCATATGACCTTAATCCACTATTGACAAAAATAGTTTAGCTTTAATCATTGATACGGATAAAAATATCCTTTATTTTGAATTATCAAAAAGCGTTAAAAGCTAATATAAATTGAGATTCTTCAATAGGGAAACGTTTGAATTTAAAAAAATAAAAAATCTTAATGAAAGATTTAAAACGATATAATTAATACAACAAGTATTATTATAAAAAAATATGCCATGACGCCAACAATAGATCCAAATGATATCCATTCAGCAGCCGATACCTGGAATGGATTTATATATCAAGGTAAAGTTGCTTTATATCATGTATTAAAATTAATAAACGAAAAAGATAGTGTTGATGGATTGCATTTACAACTTGATTCATTAGAAGATTTTGCGATAATACGATATGAAAATAACGAACCCAAACCAGTAACGCTGCACCAAGTAAAGGCTGTCAAAAGCCATTATTATTCAAGATATAAAGAAGCTTTTGAAAAATTAGAACAAAGGAAAGTTAATTTTCCTTGTGATGAAGAAGCATTCTTTCATTTAGCAACGAATAATGAAAAAAGTAAAGCAGATATTGAAGGACTACACACGAACCTTAAAATATATGATTATGATGGTAATCCATACTGTAAAATTGAGGATTTACAAGATAAAATAAAAGCTCAAGCAAATAATTGCTTAACTAAATTTGAATTAACTCTTTTATCTAATGATAATTATCTAGAAATTTTGTGTAATGAACTAGAATCTTTAATTACCGATAACATTGTCTTAATTCATGCACAAAATCATTCTCCAAATGGGGATTCTATTAATAAATCTGCATATTATAGTACAATTTCATTAAATAGATTTAAAGATATTATTATCACAGATTTAGCTAGCCTCCAACAGGATAAAAGCTATTTTATTAAGAAACTTAAGATTGACTTAAACAGATATTTCCAGGAATTTTGTCTTGAGTTCGAAGATGAAATTAATAAAGAAGCACAAAAAAAACTACATCTATATTTGGTTTATTTCAATAGTTTAGCTAATCCTCAATTTGAAGAATTTCTACAAAAAATAATGCCTCATAGACATGTTAAATTTTCAACACTTCAAGAATACAAAGATAATTCTCTACTAATAAATGAAGTAAAGACAGTTTTTTTAAATATTCTTAATGGGATTAGAAATCCAGATGAGATTGACAAAATAGGTTGGACTGATAATCAAAATAAAAAATATTTTCCTTCAAGTATTATAGTTTCAAATTCACCTGCAAGTAAACAAAATATATCAATTGACATATTAAACACAGCATTAGATACTCTGATTGAGGTACCTTTTAATTCAGACTACATAATTACAGAAGGATGTAATGTAACGTCAGTTATAGAAGAAGCAAATAAATCAACTAGAATAAATCAATCGGATATTGACGTCTTAAATAATTCAACATCTTCTGAATATGATAAAATTACTAAATGGAAAAAGATTTCGTTGATTGATTTACAACAAGCAAAGCAAAAACTAAATGAAAACAATAATTAATAACTTATTCCATCAAATTGGTCTAATAAGTAAAGAGTTAAATTTTGGTGAATTACATTTTTTTGAAAATGAAAATAAATATTCATATTGGTTAGTAATTGAAACCGAAAATTTAACAGAGGTAATTGAAAAACAATCTGACTACTTTAATATTGCAAAAGAAGTAGCTAATAATGAATGGTTTGATAAAAACGTAAGTATGATAATTATTCATAAAGTTGAAAACTTTAACAATATCCAAAATTTGGTTTTAGACGTAGAAGAGAATCCATACCTTTTTAAAAAACAAATTATTTTATATAAAGATACTGAAGTAGAAAAGTTTAATCAAGCATTAGAGTCACAACAACAAACGATTAAAGATTTTATTGAAAATAAAATCTTAGAGGAAGAAACATTTAAAAAACATAAAGAGAATATCAATAATAATGATTATGAATCACTTCTTTATCGTCTAGTCCATAAAATTCCATTAATAAAACTCAGCATTATCCAAGAGAATGGACTAAATGCTTTAACTGATAATAATAGACAGAAAATTGAAATTGGTTCATTTGGAGAATTAAACAATTTAATTGATCAAAACTTTTTCAATAGAAGTGTTGAAAATATTGATGAAATGAACTCAGACATTATATACGCCTTTTTAATACCAACATTGAATTCAGATGAAAATTAAAAGAATAGAAATACATAATTTTAAAGTTTTTCAAAATATAAGTATCGATTTTGAAACTTCAGATTTAATTGTTTTTGATGGTCCTAATGGATTTGGAAAAACATCGATTTATGATGCAATAGAATTACTATTTACGGGTAAAATAAGACGATTTGATGATTTAAGAGGCAGATTAATTGATGGTAGAGAAAGTTTTTCCGAACATCCTTTTCTATGTGATTATGCAAATGGTGATATATCAATAACGATTGAATTTCTAAAAGGTGATACTTCACATATCTTAGAGAGAATTGCGAAAAGAGGCGAGTTAATAAATTCAGTAGATTTTAGTTTCTACAAACTATACTTTAAAGATGAATTTGCTTCTGAAGAAAAAAGTTTAATTCAAAATGAAGAGGAATATTTAACCCAAATTCTAGGTTCAAATTACAGACAGAATTTTCAGTTTTTAAATTATATTGAACAAGAGGACAGTTTGTTTTTATTAAAGAGCCAAGACAAAAATAGAAAGCAACATATATCTCACTTATTTAATGTTTATGAATTTGAAAATAAAATCAGCAAAATTGATAAGTTAAAAAATAAAATTAGTGAATTATGTAACGCTGATAAAAAAAGAGAAATTGATAATTTGCATGAATCAATAAAGAAAATCGTAGAATTTTTAGCAACAGGATTTAATAATACAGAGTACATAAAATTATTCTCTGAGAAAGAAATTTCATGGGATTTAGAAGAGTTCAACTATCAAAGTAATAGTTACGAAAATCTTTTTAATGAAGACGGTATAATTTCAAGGTTAAAAAAACTTATTGAAAATAAAGTATTATTTAAAAGTTATATCCGAAATGAAAAGATTAATAACTTAATTCCTGATACTGAAAAAATAGAAAACTTTCTATTATATTATAAATTTCTTCCTTTAAGAGAAACTTTAATAAATCAAAAAAATGAATATTTAAATATAAATAAAATTGTTGAAGATCTAACAGAATTTTCTATTGATAATATTAAGGATGATTCTTTTGAATTTGAACTACATGATTTAGACTTAATTGATAAAGATTTAATTGATAAAGATTTAATTTCGCCTTTAAATGAAGGATATGAATCACTAAGTGTCAAATTAAAAGAGTTAGATGAATTAGAAAGTATTTATTCTAAGATAAAAGAATCTAGAGAAAAATTAGTTGATAATATCAAAAAACTAAAAGAAGCGGAAGATATAGAAATAACCGGAATTTGCTTTTTGTGTGGCTATGATTGGGATGATATTGATAACTTATTAGAAAACATCGAAATCCAATCAGTTAATCTGGAAGAAATGACTTCGTTGAAGAGTAGAGTATTCAATGAAGAATTAATTAAGTTTAAGGAAGATACTATACTTCCTATCATTGAAATTTTAAATCAGAAAATTATTGAAATTAAAGTTGATGTCATCTTTATAAATAAATTTTTGTCGATTGATGAAGTTTTTTTTAACACCGTAAAAAAGGAATTTGAAAATATTGATTTTGATTTTAAAGAATATTTAAACGAGACATTAAGTAGTGAAAGTGTAATTGATACAGAAAATATTGCTTCAATATTAAATTCGCTTAAAATAGAAATTGAATTAGATGGCATTGAATCGTATTATAAAGCGTTTTTTGCTCAGTATTTTGATAATAAGTTTGATTTATTGAACTCCATAGAGTTAGAAAAATTAAACCAAAAAGAGAATTACTTAAAGTATAAATATTCATTATTACAAAACGAAACTCTCGATAGAAACAAATTAGAATTACTTAACAAAGAAGGTAAGTTCAATAATGCAAAAACATTAGAAGACAATCTGAAAAACTTAAACAACATTTATAAAAAATCTTTAAAAGGATATCAGAAAAAAGTGATAAAAGACATTGAAATTATATTTCATATATACTCAGGAAGAATTATGCAGGATTTCCAAGGAGGTTTAGGATTATTCATTTATTCAGATAAAGATGGTATAAGATTTCAAACTAATCCATCCAAAACTTTTGATGCTGTTTTCTCCATGAGCTCCGGTCAGTTATCAGCATTGATTATTTCTTTTACTTTAGCATTACATAAAAAATATTCTCAAAACAAGATTATTTTAATTGATGACCCAGTTCAAACTATGGATGAAATCAATATAGCTGGATTCATAGAATTACTAAGAAATGAATTTTATTCAAATCAATTAATAATTTCAACTCATGAAGATATGGCTTCAGCTTACATGAGATATAAATTCAAAAATTATGGTTTGTCACAAAAAAGGATTAATTTAAAATCTTATTCCGTAAATCATAATGGCTAATTACGACTTTTCAACTTTAAATGATAGAGACTTAGAGGAATTGACAAGAGATTTGCTTTCAAAAGAGCTAAATGTTAATTTTCAGTCATTCAAACCAGGACCTGACAAAGGTATTGATTTGAGATATTCAACAGTAAATGATGAAAACGAAATAATTGTTCAAGTTAAACACTACTTAGGTTCTGGTATCTCTAAATTAAAATTAGATTTAAAAAATAATGAAATTCAAAAGGTAGTTTTATTAAAACCTAAAAGATACTTATTCTGTACTTCATTACCCTTATCCCCACAAGATAAAGAAGAAATTAAAAATATATTCAATCCTTACATTCAATCTACATCAGATGTTATAGGCAAAGAAGACTTAAATAAATGGCTAGATGATTATCCTGAAATTCAAGAGAGGCATTTTAAGCTTTGGCTATCATCTCTTGACATAATTAAGAAAATAGTCAAAAATGGTGTTAAAGGCAGATCCGAATTTTATAAAGAAAAAATATTAAAAGAAATTAAAGTATATGTCCCAAATAAAACGCATAATGAAGCTGTTAATGCGCTAAACAATAATCATTTTATATTAATCACTGGAGCTCCAGGTATTGGCAAGTCAACATTAGCTAATATGCTAACTTATCAATTTTTAGCTGAAGATTTTGAATTGGTATATGTCAGAGAAATAACGGAAGCAGAAGAAGTTTTTTCTCCTGAAAAAAAGCAAATATTTTATTTTGATGACTTTTTAGGTGCAATTACTTTGGATTTGTATAGTTCAAGAAATGCCGACTCTGCTATTGTAAATTTTATTGAAAGAGTTAGGGATGATAAACATAAACGATTAATATTGACTTGTAGAACAACAATTTTAAATCAGGCAAAAAATATTTCTGATAAAATTCAAAATTCCAACATTGATATTTCAAATTATGAAGTCAAGATTGAAAACTATACAGATTGGGATAAAGCACGAATTTTGTATAATCACATATACCTTTCAGATATAGAGGTTAACCAAAAGTTTATTTTTTTTCAGAATGATTTCCATTGGAAAGTTATTAAACATCGATACTATAATCCTAGGGTAATTCAAGACATTACAAAAAAGAATAATATAATTGATTCAGATTATTCAGAAAAATTTGTTTTAGATATATTAAATGATCCAAAAAAAATATGGGAGAAACCTTTTAATGTCCAGATTTCGCATATTTCTAGATTATTGTTATTAACGATGTACTCATTGGGTGGTGGAATTTATTATGTCACAGATGAAAGACTAAAAGAAGCTTTTAATAGTAGAATAAACCTCGAAGTTGTTTATAACAATTATCAGAGAAAAGGAAATGAATATAATTTTGCCTTAAAAGAATTAGTAGGTGCTTTTATAATTAGAACTATTGATAAAAATAATATAAGATATAGCTTTTTTAATCCATCAATAGATGACTTTATTTTTGCATATTTTCAAAATTCTAATGAAGAATATTTACAACTACTTAAATCATCAGTATTTTTCGAACAATTCAAATACAGAATAGCAACTACGATAGTTAAAGGTGAAAAAAGAATAGACTTTTCTAATAAAAATAGCAGAAAAAAATTATATGAGATTTTTGAAGAAAAGAAAAAACTCCTAAAGGGGTTTCATAGTGATTCTAATCTAGATATCATATCTACTCTTATTCGATTATTTAACAAAAATGAAATTGAAGTAGAATTATTAGAAAGAATAAATGATTTAGATATAAGCTATTTAAGTTGGGATGATCGTGATAATTTAACTGAAATTTTAAAATATATAGCTCAAAATAATTTAGTTCAACAAATAAAGAATTTATCCGAATTAATAAAAATTCTTTCAAAAGATGTTATTTCTCATTATCAAATAAAAAGCTTCGCAAGTTTAATTAAAGAGAATTCTAATTATACTGATTTTATCAATGATTCAAAAATATCTGATTGTGATTATTATAATGAAATCCAGAAAAACATTAATGATTCTTGGGAGAAACTTTCAAATGATTATATGACAGATGCTTATGGGATAGATAAAACTTTAGAGGAAGACGAATTAGATGACATAATAAATAAAAGAAAGGAAGAAGCTATCCAAATTAACAAAGATATTGGATTAGAAGGTTCTGAAGCCATTATTGAATATGAATTTGATATCTCATCTCAAATTGAATTTAATAAAGAAAAAAGCAAAGAGAATGATATAAAAATTCAAGGATATAAAGAAAATACTAGAGATGAAGTTTTAGACATAAACAGACTATTTAATTCAAATAGTAAAGGTGGAAATTTATTTATGGTTCCTTTTTAATCTCCATCTCTTAATCTAAAACAATATATGTGCTTGATTTTTACTTTAATGATACTGTAAATTGGATAAAGTCTGATAAAAGAATATCTAATTACACTAGTATATAGAAACAATAGGGAAAACACAATAAGATATAAAAAAGCAGACGAAACTACTGATTAAAAAAATGATTTAAGAATTAAAAATAAAATAACAAAACCTTATAAATAAAGAAGTTACCAGCTATTCTTTCAAACTCTCCAAAAACATCAAAATAGGAATCAAGTGTTCGATTAAAGTCCCAGCGACTCCACTTAATAAAATCGCAATTATCAAAACATCTGATAATTGCGATTTTATATTTTAATCCTTCACCAATCTTCACCCTGTTATTTTTATAACCTCTTTTTTCCTCAGGCATTTCTTCAGTCAGAAAAGACGTTTACGATTTTGTTACGATTTATAACACCGTGTTCATTCTGTTTTGTTACAATTTGAACTAATTTTGATAAACGTAAAATATAAAAACCACGATTTATAGCTACGATTGAAAGCGTCTGCCTGTTTCAAAGTGAACAGGGGATTTCCAAAAACAAAAGAGTAATCCTAAAAAGATCATTTTATTGGATGAAGATTCATCGCTTTCTTTTATAAAGGTTATAATTATAAAAGAAATCAAAATGGTACACGAAAGAGTAATGGAAAAGCTGGCTATTTTGTCTGATGCGGCAAAATATGATGTTTCTTGTTCGTCGGGTCAGAGTAATCGAAAAAATAAAGACAAAGGACTTGGGAATTCCAGCGGTTCCGGAATTTGCCATTCCTATACCGAAGACGGGCGCTGTGTGGCTTTACTGAAAATTTTACTGACCAATCATTGTATTTTTGACTGTGCGTATTGTGTCAGCAGAAAAAGCAATGATGTAAAACGGGCTGCTTTTACGGTACAGGAAGTCGTGGATCTTACCATTGGTTTTTACAGGAGAAATTATATTGAAGGTTTATTTCTCAGCTCCGGTATTTTTGACAATCCAGATTTTACTATGGAGCGTTTGGTCAGAATTGCTAAGAAATTGAGATTAGAACATAATTTTAATGGCTACATACATCTAAAAGCGATTCCAGGAGCCAGTGACGAATTGCTGAAAGAAGCCGGAATGTACGCCGACCGCTTAAGTGTAAATGTAGAAATGCCCACAGAACAAAGCCTTAAATTACTGGCACCGGAAAAAAATCACAGAGATGTGATTAAACCCATGCACTATCTTAAAAATGAAATTGCCGGCCATAAAGAAGAGCGAAAATCAAACTATAAAGCTCCTGTATTTGCTCCCGCCGGCCAAAGTACTCAAATGGTAATTGGGGCAACAAAAGAAAGCGACCTTGAAATTTTAGGAATGGCAGACTATTTTTATCAGCAAATGAACATGCGGCGGGTATACTATTCCGGATATGTCCCTATAAGTTATGACAACCGCCTTCCTTCTATTGGAACTCCGGTTCCTATTATACGTGAAAACCGTTTGTATCAGGCCGATTGGCTGATCCGATATTATGGTTTTAATGTAAATGAAATCCTCGGATTTGACCAGCCTAATCTGGACCTTGACATCGATCCCAAACTTGGATGGGCGCTGCGCAACCTGAATCAGTTTCCTGTTGACATTAATGTCGCGGATCTCGAACTCATCAAACGCATTCCCGGAATAGGCTTTTTAAGTGCCCGGAAAATTGTAGCAGCCAGAAAATTTAAAAAACTCACTGCTCCGGACTTACAGAAAATGGGAATTGCCTATAGCCGGGCCCGTTATTTTCTGGCTTTTGCATCACCCTTTCTGCTGCAGAAAGATTTTACCGCTATGCAGATCAAGGATCATATTTTAGATTCCCAAAAAAGTAAATACAAAAACGATTTTTCCAATCAACTTTCCCTATTCGGCGCATGACACAGGTAATTTATGACGGTACTTTTGAAGGATGGCTCACTGCTGTCTTTGAAATTTATGAGTTCAAACTAAAGGATATTGTTTTTACAAAACAAGAACCGACAACAGCTTTCCTTTTTGCTGCCACTTATTTTGTGGTAACAGATCCGGAAAAAGCAAAACGTGTTGCTGACGGATTAAAAAACCGGCTTTCAAAAGAAGGATTTAAAAGAATCTACGGCACTTTTTTATCAGAAACAGCGCATTCAGAGGATCTTATGTTCCGGTTTGCCAGCTATGTATTTTCCACTACAAAAAACATAGAAGAAGATTTATCGAATAATGAGGTTTGGAATATCAGAAAAGCGGCCCGAATAACAAGAAGAGAAAGCCACCGAATGAAAGCTTTTGTTCGTTTTAAACTAACCAAAGACCAGTTGTATTACGCCATTATTGAACCCGAATGTGATGTACTTCCCGTTATCGAGAATCATTTTGTGAGTCGTTATGCAGATCAGCGCTGGCTTATTTACGATGCAAAACGAAAATATGGAATTTATTACGATCTCGAAAAGGTCTCGACAGTGGAATTACAATTTAGCAACGATCTGAATTCTACTAAATTCCTGGCTGAAATTTGTGATCAGGAAGAAGCGTTTTTTCAAAATTTGTGGGTGCAGTATTTTACTCATGTCAATATTGAATCCAGAAAAAACACACGCCTTCATCTTCAGCACATGCCAAAACGATATTGGAAAAACCTGACAGAAAAAGTGGCAAGTCTCAAAAAACAAGAATAATCAGCACATGAAAATTAGAAAAACCTAAAACCGATAGTTATTCGTACATATTTAAGATTTACTCTAAAAACATATCAACAATTAATTAGAAAGTATTAATAAAAAATTAACTTTGATGAAAAAGATGAAAAATACAATGATTAAAATTTTAGTGCTCTCGGCAATTTTTTCTTTTGCCAGCTGTAGTGTAACTTCTGGCAGCCATTCGCACAGTTCTAACGGAAAAGTAAAACGCGTACCACCCGGACAGGCCAAAAAAATGAACGGCGATAAGAGTGCAAAAAAATACGCTCCCGGGCAAAACAAATAGTACTGTAAGCTAATTAATTCAGCTCAGTCATTTCATATAAAATGATTTTTTGATTACTTAGTTTTTAACTTCGGCTCAGTTTTTGTTTTTAACCTAATTATTAATCTAATAAAAATTACGATCATGAAATCTTTAAAACATTTATTGACGATACTTTCTTTTTTTGCTCTGAGTCTTTCATATGCTCAGGTCTCTGTTAATGTAAACATTGGAACACCTCCTTCATGGGGTCCTTCAGGATACAATGATGTACGTTACTACTATCTTCCTGACCTAGAAACCTACTATGATGTAAATACTTCAAATTACATTTATGTAAGTAATGGAAAATGGATTCAATCAAGATACTTACCAAGAGCATATCGTAATTATGACCTTTACAACGAATATAAAGTAGTCCTTACCGATTACAGAGGAAACAGACCTTATGATAATTATAAAGTTCATAAAGTAAAATACGGTAAAGGTTACAAAGGAAGCCCACAAAAAACAATTGGGCAAAAACCCGGTAAAGGAAACAATAAACATCACCATGATAAAGGTCATGGAAATGATAAGGGAAATGGACATGGCAAAGGAAAACACTAAGACAAACAATAATTCCGACTATAATCCGGTATAATTCACAAAAAACCTGTAAAACAAATATGTTTACAGGTTTTTTTTATTTTACGATAAGAATGGTAACTTAGTAAAAATCAATTATTGTCTGTATAATTTATTCGAAAAATAGCTTAATGAAAATACTCTGGAAATATTTACAGCCCCATCGTAATCTTGTTTTTCTTTCTTTACTGCTTGCAGGAATAGCGCAACTCCTTACTTTGGTTGATCCTATAATATTTGGAAAAATTATAGATCAATATGCTACAAATAAAAACAACCTTCCTGAAAACGAACTAATTTCAGGAATACTATACTGGCTGGGAATAGCACTGGGAATATCTGTATTTGCAAGACTCAGCAAAGCAGCGCAGGACTATATTACAAGAAAAGCCGTTGCCGGATTTGGAATGTCTATTTTTAATGATGGACTGAAACAAACCTTAAGGCTTTCCTATCAGGAATTTGAAGAAAGCAGGAGCGGTACTACCCTATCGGTACTCCAAAAAGTAAAAACAGATTCCGAACGATTTATCAACTCCTTTATCAATGTAATGTATTCTTCGCTTATTGGCGTTGGTTTTCTTATTTGGTACAGCATCAATAAAAACTGGCTGCTGGTTCCTGTATTTTTTATTGGAGTTGTTTTACTGGGATCGCTAACCGGACTGGTTTCGAAAAGAATAAAAGGGATACAGAAATCCATCAACAGACAAACGGATAAACAGGCCGGAGTCATTACCGAAAGTCTGCGAAATATAGAACTCGTAAAAAGCCTTGGCCTTACTTTTGCCGAAATTAAAAGAATGAATCAGCAGACTTTACGGATCTACAATCTGGAAATGCAAAAGGCAAAAAAAGTGAGCGTTCTTTCTTTTCTTCAGGGCAATATGCTTAATCTGCTCAAACAATCGATCTTGTTTATTTTATTATGGCTTATTTTCAGGAAAGTATTGACGACAGGCGAACTGATTGCGATGCAATTTATATCGACTGCTATTTTTACTCCTTTACAGGATTTGGGAAATATGATCATCTTATACAGAGAAGCAGATGCTTCTTTAAAAACTTTTGACCGATTAATGAACAGACCCATTGAAACGCGCCCTGAAAATTCTGTTGAAGTTGATCAATTGGAATCTCTTGAATTTAAAAACGTAATCTTTAAACACAAAACTGCCGGCTACAATGCTATTGATGATATTTCCTTTAAAATCAGTCTGGGAAATACAATTGCCTTTGTAGGCCCATCCGGTTCGGGAAAATCTACTTTGGTAAAATTGCTGGTCGGACTTTATATTCCTGTAGAAGGAGCTATTTATTTTAATGATATTAATTCCGATCAGATCCGTTACAACCCTTTGCGAAGACAAATTGGTTTTGTTACGCAGGATACGCAGCTGTACGCCGGATCTATTAAAGACAATCTGCTGTTTGTAAATCCCGCTGCAACAGATGAGGAAATCGATGAAGCATTGCGAAAAGCATCTGCAACTGCACTGATTGCAAAAGCCTCACATGGTTTACACACAATATTAGGAGAAAGCGGAATGAAACTTTCGGGTGGTGAAAAACAACGTCTTTCGATTGCCAGAGCATTGTTGCGGAAACCACAGCTGCTCATATTTGATGAAGCAACATCTGCACTGGATTCTCTTACCGAAGAACAGATTACTGCTACTATCAGGGAAATTTCACTAAGCAGAAAACGTATGACCATATTAATTGCACACAGACTGTCTACCATCATGCATGCAGACACTATTTATGTGCTGGAAAAAGGAAAAATTTCCGAAACTGGAACCCATGAAGAACTTCTGGAGAAAAAAGGCCTTTATTACTCGATGTGGCGCCAACAAGTTGGTGAGAGAAGATAACAATACGTTGATATGCTGGAAGATACTAACAGATCTAAATTATATAACAAAGCGCTATAATTGTATAAATTAAAAATTAGGTTCGTCTGTATTTTTGAGCTGTCTTTTAAGAGATAAAAACAGTATCACCCACAACCTTTATCATAAATACATTCGACCATGGCTTACGCAAATAATGATTTAACCCGCTTTTTAGATGCTCAGAACAAAATGTATCTTACTGCCTTTTCGGAAATTAAAAAAGGAAAAAAAGAATCACACTGGATGTGGTTCATCTTTCCTCAGATAAAAGGATTGGGTAAAAGCAGCATAGCCGATTATTATGCCATTGGAGATCTAAAAGAAGCCAAAGCCTATCTTCAGCATCCTATTTTAGAAAAGCACCTTGTAGAAATCTCACAACTATTATTACAATACAAAAGGAAATCTGCCGAAGCTATTCTGGGAGAATTAGATGCCCGAAAATTGCGTTCATCCCTGACACTATTTTCTCAGGTTGAAAATGCAAATCCTATCTTTAAAGAGCTTCTGGACACTTTTTTTGCTGGCCATTTAGATCCGTTGACATTGTCTATTGCTCATGCCACGATGCCGGTTCTTGAAAAAGTAGCGTAGTTTAAAAGTGAAATAAAAAATTGAGGGACAAACCCAACAACTTTATAAAATAGAATACCATATCTGGACTTATATGATAAAATAGCTGTTATTCCTTTCGGTACGTTAGCTGTATTTTTTACCAAAAAACTGAAGTTTATTGCAATTCAAATGTTAACTTTATAGCTGTTCCTATTAGTACTGCCTTTAATAGTAGTTTGTGAAATTAAAATTCAGAAAAAATGACAACAGAAAATAATGATGCCCTTTTTCCAAAAGGCAACAAACTACCCAATGACTGGTTTAGCGGAGAAGCTTTTTTAAACCCATTAATCGCTAGGGACAAAAACAACGAATTTTCGGCAGGCAGCGTTAGCTTTGATGCCACAGCAAGAACCAACTGGCATACACATCCCAAAGGTCAGGTATTAATTGTAACTGAAGGTCAAGGTTATTATCAGGAAAAAAATAACGCTGCCCAAATCATTAAAAAAGGCGATGTCATCAATATTTCCGAAAATGTAGAGCATTGGCATGGAGCTTCAGAAAACACCAATATGACACATATAGCAATTACAAATTACAAAGACGATTTGCAGGTCACCTGGCTTCAGCCTGTAACAGATGAAGAATACCAAACTGCCATACAATCAGCCGACAATAATAAGTAGTCCTTAAATCTTTATTTTAATTGAAATCGGTACCCTTTCGAAATTAAAATAAGTATAGGGATTCATTTTAAACATACGCTTCAAAAAAACCTGTAAATGTATTGTTTACAGGTTTTTAACTTTTAAATTTAGGCTAATTTTAAAAATTGTACTTATTTTCTTTCTATTTTAGCATAAAGAAATAAATACCAAATCGAAACGGATCCACTATTGACCATATTAAAGCCTGATACTATGAAAAACACTTTCTTACTTCGTCCTTTACTATTGATCATAATGCTGCTTTTTCTGTCTGATTTAAAGGCACAGGGAAAAGGTTTTCAGGTACTCTTTACCACCGAAAATGATTTTTTAGCCATTAATAATAAAGATGAAAATTATACCGGAAGTGCTAAAATAGAAGTGCAGTTTCCTGAACTCGTTAAATGGCTTCCCTTTTTTAAATACAAAAAACCGGAAGAATCCCTGACTATTCAGCGGATTGGGATTGGAGGAACGGCGTACACACCCCAAAATTTAGCTGCTTCAGAACCCATTACGAATGACAGGCCTTACGCCTCCCTCATGTTTCTTAATTTCGGAAATACGTCCTTTAATCTTGTAACGGGAGCTGTACTGCAAAGTGAAATTGTAATTGGCGCCGTAGGTACTTCACTGCCCGGGAATGCGCAGTCTTACATTCATAAACATCATTGGTTTGGCTCCACACGGGATGTCCCAATGGGCTGGGACAATCAAATTGGATACAAAGGATCTTTTATTTTTAATTATAATGCCCGAATAGAGTATCCTGTTTTTTCGGGATTTAATGCTGATGCAAAATGCAGCTGGCTGCAACTGCGTTTGCGTGCCGGAGCAGAATTGGGAAACTACACTGCCAATTTAAAAGGCGGAGTAAAAATAAATCTCCTCAATTTAAATAGCGGCATCATGCAGGACTATTCTCCGAGTGTTCCCGGTACTTTTCTAAAAAAAGCAAATATCATTTTTCCTGTGATCTGAATGAATGTTTTTATAACACCCGAAATACGGGCCGTTGCCTATAACACCACTTTAGAAGGATTACTGTTCAGCGATCACAGCGTTTATAAAATTCCCCACAGTGATATCTCACGCGTTGTATTTGACGTTAGTGCCGGAATAAATGTACTGATCAAAGATCGGTTTTATTTAAAATATGCCCTGTACGGAAGAAGCAGGGAATACAGCAATGGGAAAAATTTTCATTACTGGGGAGGCATTTCACTCGGATATTCTCCGGCCCGATGGAATCGATAGAAAAAACTTAAAAACATAACCTACTCATAAACAGCTGTCTGACTTTAATTTTAACACACTTCTTGCTCTAAACATGGGAATTATGTAATTCGTAAAACAATAAAATTATCTTAAAGAGGGTTATATTTATATTCGTTTAATTTTAACATTAAAAAATTTACATTATGAAAAACCCATTTCTAAAAAAGCAGAATGTTCTTGTTTATCTTTCTGTTTTATTCTTAGCCTTTACACAGTTATCCTGTAATAATAATGATGGTAACAATGGTGATGATGACGATGATGATGTACCCGTTGGAACACTTCCTCCGGTAGAAACCAAACCTGCAAACTCAACTTATGTTCCGGCATTTAAAGGACAAACCAGAATTGCAGGGATAAAAACCGAAACTGCTTACACAAGCAAAGTTTTTGCCGAAGGCCTGGCCAATCCGTGGGGAATGGACAATTTGCCTGACGGAAGAATTATAGTAACTCAAAAAGCGGGTACAATGAGAATTGTTACTCAGGCCGGAACTGTTGGCGGAACAATCACCGGAATTCCGGCAGTAAACAGCAGCGGACAAGGCGGTTTATTAGATGTTGCCATTGATCCTGAATTTGCTACGAACCGAATGGTATACTGGAGTTTTTCATTTAACGGAACTGCAGGTACTGCAACAGCCGTAGCAAAAGGAAAACTTTCAGCAGACGAGACAAAAATTGAAAATGCAGTTGTAATCTACAAAGCGATTCCCGAGTATAACGGCACGCTTCATTACGGTTCACGTCTCGCCTGGGACAAACAGGGAAATCTTTTTGTAAGTACAGGAGAACGTTCTGATATGGCATCAAGGCCGCTGGCCCAGAAATTAGATGCTGCTCTTGGTAAAATTGTCCGCATTACCAAAAATGGTGAACCGGCTGCGGGAAATCCTTTTATCGGACAAACGGGAGTTTTGCCTGAAATTTATTCGTACGGACACAGAAATCCACAAGGTCTTGCCGTACATCCTGTAACCGGAGAACTTTGGGAGGCAGAACATGGCCCACTTGGAGGTGATGAAATCAATAGAATTACAATCGGAAAAAATTACGGCTGGCCAACCATTACATACGGTCTTGAATATAGCGGTGCAAAAATCGGAGATGGTATTACAACCAAAAGCGGTATGGAACAACCGGTATATTATTGGGATCCTGTAGTTTCGCCAAGCGGAATTACTTTTTACTCAGGAAATTTAATTCCGGAGTGGAAAAATAATTTATTTGCTGCTGCATTAAGTGGTCAGCATGTAGTGCGAATTGTACTTAAAGACAATGTTGTAGTTGCCGAAGAAAGATTACTTACTTCTGCCAACAGCCGTTTTAGAGATGTCCTAGAAGGAAAAGACGGCGCTTTGTATGCTGTTACAGATGGCGCAAATGCTAAAATCTACAGAATTGCAAAATAATCAGAATAATTAATCAGAGATGAAGAATAAAGTTTTTCATCTCTGATAATTACTTATAGCCATCAACTGAAAAGTCTTTTTTATAAACTTTTCAGTTTTTTTATTTGGATATATGTATTCAACTACGTAGTTTTGCACCTATATCTAATATCCTGTAAAAATGCACATCGAGCCAATACAAAATGAATACCAAAACCAAATCGTTGATTTGATTTTAAACATTCAGCAGAAAGAATTCAATGTTCCTATCACATTAGAAGATCAGCCGGATTTGTTAAACATCACAGATTTTTATTACCAGTCAGGAGGTTTTTTTCTCGGTGCTTTTATTGAAGGAAAACTGGTTGGAACTATCGCTTTGGTAAAATTTAATGCAGAAGCAGGAGCCATCAGAAAGATGTTCGTGCAAAAGGAATACAGGGGAAAAGAATATAATATAGCGCAGCAGCTTTTAGAACAATTAATACAATACAGCGAAGAAAAAGGACTCAGCAACTTATATTTGGGAACTGTTTCGATCTTACAGGCCGCGTTGCGTTTTTACGAAAGGAATCATTTTATCACCATCGAAAAGGAGGCACTTCCGCATGATTTTCCTCTCATGAGACCTGATAATGTATTCTGTCAGTTACAATTAAATCCGGCAAAATGAATATAATTGATGAAATAGGCATTCTTGCCCTATCAACCCGTTTACAAAGGCTTAGTGAGCAATTGCGCAAAGATGGCGCGTTAATCTATAAATCTTTCGATATTGATTTTGAACCCAAATGGTTTCCGGTAATTTATACTTTACACGTAAAAGAAATGTTGAGCGTGGTCGAAATCGCCGTTGAAATTGGTTACAGCCATCCTTCGACCATAAGTTTGCTTAAAGAATTGGAAAAGCAGAAAATCGTCAGCTCGAAAAAAGATAAACTGGATGAGCGGAAAAGATTAATTGTGCTTACTGCAAAAGGCAAAGAACTGATTCTAAAAATGCAGCCTGTCTGGAGCGTCATGAACGATGCCTTAAACGAAATCGCCGATAACCAAAACAATCTCCTGAAAGCCATCGAAGAAGCCGAACTAAAATTAGCAAAACAAAGCTTTTTTCAGCGAGTTTCGGACCTGAAAAGCTAACATATCATACTTTGCCGGTTATTTTTTTTCTATGGTTGTGTCCCCATTTTGCCAATGATTCTATAACTTCTTTTAAGGTATGACCGTATTCCGTCAATTCGTATTCGACCGTTATGGGCTGTGTATTTAAAACGGTTCGCGTTACCAATTGATTTTCCTCCAGATTTTTCAGCTCCCTGCTCAGCATTTTACCTGAAATTCCTTCTACTTCCCTTAAAAGATCGGTAAATCTTAACCGATTAAAACACAAGGAAGCAATAATCGAAATTTTCCATCTTCCGTTCAGGATATCCATCGCATCGTGCACTGCCATTATGTGTTTGTTGCATTTTTGCTGGTCGTGTTCAGGCTCTTTTATCATAGTATGTTAGTTAGTTACCCCGATGTCACAGTTACTTTTGGTAAGCAGATGACAAAAATAAACTTAAAGTCTTTACTTTTGACAAGAATTTAAATTTAATACAAAAAAATATGGCCTTAATAGAAGCACTTGAGTGGCGTTATGCTACTAAAAAAATGAACGGACAAGTTGTTCCGCAGGAGAAACTGGATTATATCCTTGAAGCAGCACGATTAGCTCCTTCTTCATCCGGTTTGCAGCCTTATCAGATTTTCGTAATTTCTAATAAAGAATTGCAGGAAAAAATCAGAGCGGTCGGTTTTGACCAGAGTCAGATTACCGATGCATCGCACGTATTGGTATTTGCAGCCTGGGATGGGTATTCTTTAGAAAAAATTTCAGCGGTATTCGACAGAACAATTGCAGAAAGAGGATTACCTGCTGAAGCAATGGACGATTATAAAAAAATGCTTTGGGGAATGTACGAGCCTCTTGGTCAGGAATGGCATGCTATTCATGCAGCAAAACAGGCTTACATTTCGTTTGGTCTTGCAATTGCAGCAGCAGCTGAACAAAAAGTAGACGCAACGCCTATGGAAGGATTTGTTCCTGCTGAAGTAGATAAATTATTAGGTTTGAACGAACTTGGTCTTAAAAGTGCCATCATCCTTACGCTTGGCTACAGAGATGAAGCAAACGACTGGCTGGTGAACATGAAAAAAGTAAGAACGCCACAAAATGAGTTCATAACAGAGATCAAATAAGAAATTAATTGCTGCTTACTAAAAAAGCTTTTGATTTCTTTGAGGTTCTATCATGAACTGATCACGTTCTGACATGCTCAATTGGCGTCAGCTTACTGTAATTTGACGTCCGGAACCCCATTCATAACGTCTTAAACGTGATAAATGGCGTCTCTGGTTTGTTATTATACGTTCTAAACCTAACTGGTGGGGTCTAGAACGCCAATCACGCCTGACGGAACGTGTAATTACAAATTGGAGGAGCCGTAATTGGTATTCGGAAAAAGATGAACGGAGTCGCAGACGTGAAACTTCACCTTAGCTAAGGCCAAACATCCATTTCACGATGTCATAAATGGAAGATCGAACGTTAAAAAGTAGTACCGTTCAAGAGGATTTCACAGCCTGTTGTAATTTAAAAACAGAAAGAGACTTTAAAAAAAGTCTCTTTCTGTTTTAGCTGTTTTTATAAAAGTTACTTATCTTTTAATATCTTTTCTAAATATTCTATTTTCTCTTTTTCAGCCTGAACCAAACGTTCGTAAAGCTCAACCATTTTATCAAGTGGATTGAAATTACAGCTATATGCATTTCCATTAACAACATTGCTGTCATGATACGTATTTCCAATAATATTTAAAACGGCTTCTTCGGAGAAATTTTTAATAGCTTCTACTGTTACGCCAAGTGCTTTAGCAACTTCTATCAGTTTGTCTTCATCAATTGTTTCGCTGTTTTCAATAATTGAAACAGCTTGCTGATTCGTACCTAAAGCTTGTGCCAAGGCTTCCTGCTTCATATCACGAAGTTCACGAATACGGCTGATTTTTCGGCCTATATGATTTGGTTTTGTTACTGTGCTCATATCTCAAAGGTATTTAAATTTCTTTTAAAAAAAAGATTCCGGTAAAAAACAAGTCCTGATCAGTAGGACACCCTTTTTATCTTCCTGAAGGATTCACAAACAAAAGTACAATTTTTCGGATAAAGTATGCATTAAAACCTAAATCCGGGTAAAGCAGCAACTTAACAAAATCAAAACACTGACTTACAATTACTTAATGTTTGTTTATTAAATATTTTACTATATTTAACCAATTTTGATTTTTATTCACAATACATGAAATATCAATAAAGAATAGCGAAATATCATTATTCAAAAGATAGTAAATGCTAAAATATCCCCATTTCACACGTTCTTATATCTGGTCTGATCTTTGCCTGATTCGATTATCGTTAAACAAACCAGAAAAATTCAGCTGTAAGGATTTTAGTTTTTTTGCGGGAAATCATCTTTAAAAATCCACTTCCTATTTTTCCAATCTTTAAAGTATAATTATGAAAAAATTTTATGAAACAGAAACCCTTTTTGCCGATACGGGAGATCGAAAGATTGCTTATCGCTCTTATGGCAAGGGAAAAACGATCATTTTTGTAAACCGTTTCAGAGGAACTCTTGATACCTGGGATCCATTATTTATAACGATGATGGCTAAAAGATTTAATGTAATCACTTTTGATTACTCCGGAATTGGCTCTTCCGGCGGAACTATGGCCCCTGACATCGCGATTGTAGCCAAAGATATTAAAGATCTGGCCGATTGGCTGAAACTGGGCACTTTTATAGTTTTAGGATGGTCTTACGGTGGGCTTGTCGCGCAGGCAGCTGCTTTATTATATCCAAATCTGGTTACTCATGCTATTTTACTGGGAACCAATCCTCCGGGTAAAAATGAAGTTCCGTTTGAACAGGCTTTTCTGGATGCTGCGCTAAAACCAATCAATGATTTTGAGGATGAAGTCGTTTTGTTTTTCGAACCCAAATCTGAAAGAAGCCGTGCAGCTGCAAAAGCATCTCATGACAGAATTCATAAAAAAATAGACGTCAAAAAAATTCCTTCGACTATGGATGTGTTTCAGGTTTATTTTGCAGGGGGAGACGGTTTCCGCGAAGATATTTTAAACTTTAGGGAACAGCTTAAAAAAACAAAAACGCCGGTGCTGGTTATTTCGGGAGATCATGACATTAGTTTTGCAGTAGAAAACTGGTATCCTGTCATCAATCAAATGGTCAATGCACAACTGATTGTCTATTCTGAAACGGGTCACGGACCTCAGCATCAATATCCGGAACTGACTACCAAATACATCATTAATTTTGTGAAATATATGCATTAAAAAAGAGGAAGTTACCGCTTCCTCTTTTTATTCAGATTACGTCAAATGTGACATGTTTGATATATTTTCTGTTGTAGGTATACAAAACATGAATTTTTCCGTCTGTGGTCTGTATAATGGCGGGATAACTAAATTCTCCATCCTTCTGGTTTTCGAGATCAAAGAGCTTTTTCCATACCATTCCGTTTGATGAATATTCCACGTCAAGGATATTACGTCCGTTGAACCAGTCTTTTCCCTGCGGCAATGGATTGTTGACCAGTAAAAAAGCTTTTTTGGATAACGTTAAAGCATCAATTCCGGAATTCGAATTTACAACATTCAGACTATCGGTCTCGGCCCAGTTTCTGCCATTGTCTTTCGACCAGCTTGTAATTATTTTATTGTGTTTGCTTCTGGATAACATCTGAATCGTGTTATTGGCGTGCACTAAAAACGTGGGCTGAATTACATCAAATTGCTTTTGGTCTGCTACCCCTATTTTCTCCCAGATGTCGGTTGCTTCTGTATAGGTTTCTACATGCACTCTCCATTGATTAGTTTCGGTACTTTCTGTACTGCTGCCACATAAAATAATACCGGAAACAACCTCAACAGGTTTATTTTTTATTGGTCCCAAAATTCCTTCCGGCAGATATTTCGGTGCACTCCAGGTAGCTCCATTATCTTTTGACATAATCATAGCGCCAAACCATTCTCTCGGATTTTTTCCGACTTTATAAAACAAATACAGGTTTTCGCTTTTGCTTTTAAATAATACCGGATTCCAGCATGGTAATGTATCGCCCTTTATGCTGGCAGGTTGAACAAGATTTTGGGGCACTGACCATTTTTTGTCTTTATAAACCGAAAAGTAAATACCTACGTCTTTTGCGCCTTCGTACTTTCCTCCAAACCACGCCGCCATAATCTGATTGGGCTTAATCTCGACAAGAGTTGCCGCATGGCTGTTATTGGTAACAGGTTCGTCGGCAATATAACTTTGTGTAATATTTACTGCCTCCCTGTTTTTCTTCGGTACAGAAGTACAGGAGATACAAAGTCCCAGCAATAGAATTACTAAAGGTTTAAATTTTAAAATCATTTTTAATTTACATTTTCAGGTTTCATGTTTCATGTTTCATGTTTCATGTTGTACATTTTCACTCACATTTCCTCATTATCTCATTTCCTCATTATCTCATTCTCTCATTATCTCATTCTCTCATTATCTCATTCTCTCATTATCACATTATCTCATTATAACATTTATAAATAGCAAAAGGAGAGTTACCTCTCCTTTTTGCCTTGTTAAGTAACGAATCCCTTAAACTAAACTTTACTTAAACTACTTATTTTGTATCCCACCAAAGTTTGGTTCCTCCGGAATCAGGACCACCTAATTTTGAGACGGCATCTCTTACAGCATCCCTGTTTGATGAATATTCATTGGTTACAAAGATGACACGTTTCATCAGGCTTTTACCTACTCCCGTTTCCACATTATCTGTATTCAGTATCGGGTAAATCACTTTAGCATCACTTCTGCGTAAATCGGCCCATGCTTCCCAGGATTCAGGGAATATTGCCAAATATTTCTGCACTGCAATTTGGGTACGCTGGTTGGCTACAGAAGCATCCCATGCCACAGGAAGTGTAACAGGAACCGTCTGTAATCCTAAAGTTGGATAAGCCGTTGCAACATTTGGTACACTTGGTGTCGATGTTCCTGAGATATAATTACTAATAGCAGCAGCATCTGTAATACCCCATTGTCTCAATGATAATGCGATACCCTGCTCATACAGGCTTTGTGCAGTACCACTCATATTCCATCCGTTTAAGGCTCCTTCTGCTCTGCTTAAAAAGTTTTCAGAAGCCATAAAGATTTCAATATTTTTAGTTTCACTAAGTGTTCCGTTAGCACCGCTTCCTAATACATCATTGTTGAACATAGAGAATTTAGTAGTTCCAAACTGCCCTTGTAAACCTCCAACCGGTCTTCCCTGATACACACCTGTATCAATTGGAGCGAACCATTTTGCCAATCTTGGGTCGTCATATCCTACCAGAAGGCTTTCCATAGAAGCGGTCATATAATATCCCCAGGCATTTACAATCATGTTCATGTTGTTTGGGGTAATATTACTCACTTTAAAAGTGGCGCTTTGCTCATTCGTTTCTATAACACCTGCAGCTACAGCGGCTTCTGCCTGAGTTTTTGCTTTTGCAGGATCAATATCTGAAATTCTTAGGGCTAAACGCAATCTAAGACTGTTTCCAAATCTTTTCCAGTTCTGTACATTTCCTGAATATACTCTGTCGTTAGGCTGGAGTGTACCCACTGTTGTTGCCGAAGTAGCACTAAGTGTAGCATTTGCTTCGTCTAACAGTTTAAAAAAGTCTGCATAAATAAATTCTACACTATCATAAGGTACTTTTTCCTTGTTATTCCCTGCTTCTGTGTAAGGAATCGGACCATAAGCATCTGTCATTTGATTGTACATGAATACTTTCCAGATTTTTAGTACAGCCAGGGCATCAGCATTTCCTGCAGATGCTTTGATCGCATTGTTTAATGCCGGTACGGCAACGGTATAGAATCGTAACCATCCGCGTCCTTCGTAACCATTTACAAATGCATTTCTTTCGGTACCGTATCCACAACTTAAATATTGTGTAAAAGTAGAGGGTAAAATACCTGTTGCAATACCCCAGGTTCCCTGATCATCTACTCCCGGAGAAGAGTAAGAACCATTGTGAATTCCTGCATACAGGGCAGAGGCAAATGCCGGACCTGCAAGAGTCGGATCTAACTGATCTTCCGTTAAAGTATTTTTATTGGTATTGATCTCGTCAAAATCCTGTGTACAGCTTGAAAAAACAGCGAGCATCGACAGGACCACTCCTATTGTTTTAATTTTATAATTATTTTTCATGTTATCTCTTTTTTAAATTAAAATCCAAACTTTACATTCACACCATATTCTCTCGTTGAAGGAATATTGAAAGACTCGATACCTTGCAGGTTTCCTGTACCTGCTCCTGCTTCCGGATCAAAGTATTTTGCTTCGTTCAGGAAGAAGAATAAATTTCTTCCTACTATAGAGAAATCTATATTGGCAAAACCACTGTTCAGTAACATGCGTTTTGGCAATGAATAACCAAAAACAAGTTCTCTTAATCGGATGTTTGTCGCATCATAAATAAAAGGTTCTGCTACCGGTGTTCTTTGTCCAATGGCTGTCCAGTATTGTTCTGCTGTAATGCTTGTGGTATTCTGAACATACGATCCTCCGCTTGCTACAACACCAGGAACAACAATTCCGCCTTCTCTTCCTGCCAAAGTGATATCACTTACCCCTAAACCGGCTTGTCTTGCCTGCGTATAAGAGATCACTTCTCCGCCAATTCTAAAATCAACAAGGAAACTTAGTGAAAAATCTTTATATCTGAAATTATTTTTAAAACCAGCGGTCCAATCCGGGTTAAAATTACCTGCACGAACACTAAAATCATCTGTTGCCAAAGGAATACCGGCAGCATTTACAATAATTTGTCCATCAGGAGCTCTTTGGAATCCTTTGATATATAAATCACCATATTCTCCTCCTTTAATCACTTTACTTCTCACCAATCTTCCTTCTCCAATAACCAATTCTTCTCTGTTATCGTAGATAGAAGTAATTTTAGATTTATAAGAAGCATAATTCGCCATAATATCCCAGGAGAAATTTTCTGTCTGGATTGGAGTAGCCGTAAGCGTAAGCTCTACCCCTTTGTTTTCGATATCTCCACCATTTAATACCGCTCTTGATTTTGAAGAAGATTCAGGTGTGTTGATGTAGAAAATCTGATCTGATGTTTTGGACTGGAAATAGGTAAAATCTAATCCTAAACGATTTTTCAGGAATCGGACATCTGCTCCAAATTCCGTAGAACTTGACATTTCCGGTCTTAGGTTCGGATTTGCAGCTGTAGTCTGAGAATACAACATACCACCGTTACCACCAATATAAGACAATTGAGAACTTGTTTGGTAAGGATCTGTATCGTTACCTACTTTAGCGTAAGAACCTCTTAATTTAGCAAAACTAATCACTTCCGGTAAAGCAACCATATCCGATAGCACAGCAGAAAGACCTACTGAAGGATAAAAGAAAGATCGGTTTTGGGATGGCAATGCAGAAGACCAGTCATTTCTTGCTGTTAAATCCAGAAACAAATAATTTCTGAATCCAATTTGAGAAAATCCGTAAACGGAATTAACTTGTTTCTCTGACATCGTTGAAAGAGACTGAACTGTAGCTACATTGATTAAAGAAAAATAGTTTCTTTTACTTAGAACCCCGCCTGAATTTAATGCCGAACTGGATTGTTTCAACATGTTGGCACCGGCATTAAGACCAATTGTAAAATCACCAAATGTATCTTTATACGAAAGTAATGCATCTGTATTGAATTCGCTTACGGTCTCATATGACTCACTATAGGAACCTAAGTTATTATTAAATGCACGGGTTGCATATCTGTTTCTGACTGTTTTATTCGTCATTTGATCCAGACCACTTCTTACTTGTAAACTTAAATTACTTGTCATGTCATATTTAAGAGAAGCAAGACCTATAAATCGGTTTCTTCTGTCATCTCTTGAATCATCACGTAAGGCAGACCAATATGGATTTCCACCAGGAGAACCAGCTTCATCTATAAAATAATTTTGCTGTAATTGTCCTGCGGCATCGGTATATTCAAAATTGCGATATTCATTAAATTTGATACTACGAGGCAATAAATAAGCTGATGTACCAATAGACTCTTCTCCGGTTCTCAATAAATTATCAATGTTCTGAACGATGTAGTTTGTTTTGACATCCAAAGAAAGTTTATCCGATAATTTACTGGTCAGTCTTAAGTTAAGGTTATGTCTGTCTAAAGCATTACCTCCAACAATACCTTCCGCACGAGTGTTTGTATAAGAGAAATATCCTTGTGCCTTTTCATTTCCTGTAGTAATAGATAATGTATTGGCCAGATTATATCCTGTTTTATAAAAATCAATAACGTTATTAGGCTGTGCCGTATAACTTGTAGTCGCAGGACCAGTATAATTAGGATTACGCGCTAACTGCCATGCCGAGACCTGACGTCCGTCTAACTTTCCTCCCCAGCTTGATACAGAAATCGGATTATAAACACCTCCGTCTCCCTGACCGTATTCATTTTGGAAATTAGTAAGATTATAAGCAGAAGAAGCCATAAAATTAGAAGACAATGAAACTGCAGTTTTACCGGCTTTACCAGATTTAGTCGTAATAATGATAACACCATTACTTGCTCTGTTTCCGTAAAGAGCTGCCGCAGATGGTCCTTTAAGAACGGTCATAGAAGCAATATCTTCCGGGTTAATGTTTGAAATACCATCAGGCTGCGTCGTTCCTCCCGTATCAATATCAGGGTTTCCGGTTGTAGTTCCGTTACTGATTGGCACACCATCTACCACATACAACGGCTGGTTGTTACCGTTAAGCGATCTGTTTCCCCTAAGTGTAATTCTGGATGAACTTCCTACTCCGTTTGAAGTGGTAGAGAAGTTAAGACCTGCAACCTTACCGGAAAGTGAGTTGGCAACGTTTAGTGATCTTGCTTCTGAAAGCTCATCTACCGCAATATTTTGCGCAGAATAGGTAATCGATTTTTTCTCTCTTTTAATACCAAGAGCCGTTACTACTACCTCGCCTAACTGGTTCGTGTCTGCGCCTAACGTAACATTGAGGTTCGTTTGTGTTCCAACAGGAATTTCTTTTGTAGCTGAGCCTACATAAGAAAATACTAAAACTGCTGATTGATTTGGAACATTAATACTGTACTTCCCATCAAAATCTGTTGACACACTAGTTTTTGTTCCTTTTACCACAACATTGGCTCCAGGAATTGGAATTCCGCTGGAAGCATCGGTGATAGTCCCTTTTACTGTTGTTTGTGCCTGAAGACTTTGAAATCCAAACAAGCAAATTACAAACAGTAATTTTAGTACATCTTTAATCATATAGTTGTTTTTTGAGTTAATAACATGTTAAATTTAATGATAGGGTTTGTTAACTAAATCATTATTTCGACAAATGACAATTTTGAAAAGGTGTACGTTACACATTTATAAAAACCCCCATTTTTTCATAGTTAAAATCCTTACTTTTTCAACTATAACATGTTATTAATCCAAACGATTTATCAAATTATTAAACGTATTCATTATAAAAAGCTTAAAAACCTGAATATCCTATTTTTTCAACTACAGTTTTAATCGATGACTTTGAAGCTTTGCTTTTGTAAATCTGTCGAATTTCCGCCTACCATAACTTCAAAATCACCAGGTTCAACCACATTCTTCATTTCTTTGTTCCAAAGACTTAGTTCTTCAGCCGTTAAAACAAATTCTACCTGTTTTGTTTCTCCTTTTTTAAGAAATATTCTTTTGAAACCTTTTAATGTTTTCTTTGGCGTGGTGACACTGCTGTATACATCATCGATATATAATTGTACGACTTCATCTCCATCATAATTTCCAGTGTTTTTGACCGATACGCTTACTTTAAGTTCACCGTTACTCTTAATGTATTTATTACTTAAGCTAACATTTGAATATTCGAAAGTCGTGTAGCTTAACCCATATCCGAAAGTGTAAAGCGGATTTTCGCTTTCGCTCACGTATCTGTGAATGGCTGATGGTTTCTGGTTATAATAGATAGGAAGCTGTCCGACAGACTTAGGAAATGTAATCGGCAGTCTTCCACCGGGATTGTAATTTCCAAATAAAACATCGGCTACGGCTTTTCCTCCTGCCTCACCGGGAAACCAGCCTTCTACAATTGCGGGAATATTTTCGCTGATCCAGTTTACAGAAAGCGGACGACCATTTAATAATACACAAACGACCGGAGTTCCTGTTTTCTGAATCGCTTCTATCAGTTCCTGCTGCATTCCGTGTAAATCCAAAGAAGCTACATCTCTGTTTTCTTCTACCAATTCATTCGATTCTCCTAAAACCACAATAGCAACATCTGCTTTTTTAGCAGCGTCTATGGCAGGTTGTAAATTCACTCTTTCTAAATTCCAACGCAGGTGGGCTCTGGCACCCCAGCCTCCTTCCCACATTTCTATGCGGACTTTGTATTTTTTACCGGCTTCGATATTTTTGGGAGTCGTCACCATATTCGTGGCTCCTTTTGTCCAGTTGTCAATCACTAACTGATCGTCGATCCACATTCTGATTCCGTCATCAGAACTTAGTCCCAGCCAGCCATCAAATGCTTTTTCTGATTTTATGAAACCGGTCCAGCGAATCGAAAAATCATCGTCTGCAACGCCGTCTCCCGGAGACCACGGCCAGTCAAACTCCAACTGACTGTCGATACGGGTTAAAGCCGGGCTTCCTTCTAAATTTCTATTATTGAAATATTCTCCTTTTAATCCGTTTTGCGATTCATCCGGCGTCAGCAAATACGCTTTCGGAATGACCTGTCCCATTACGATCAGCGGTACACCTTCTTCATAAAGTACCTTTGTTTTGGCACCCACGACCTGTTTAACTCCTTCTAAAACCGTAGTTCCGATTTTGTTTTTTACGGCATATCCGCCTAATCTTGAAGCGTTCGCGTTTGGCCCGATAACGGCAACTGTTTTTATGTCTTTATTTAAAGGAAGTATATTGTTTTCATTTTTCAATAAAACCATAGATTTAAGTCCCGCTTCTAAAGCAACAGCCTGATTTTCTTTGGTGTGAAAACGATCTTTAATTAAGTTGGTGGCCGTGTATGGATTTTCAAATAGTCCCAATAAAAATTTCAGACGTAAAACACCTCCCGCAGCACGGTCGATATCGTCCATGGATAGTTTTTTTTCATTAACTAACTCAATAACTGTTTTTTGCCAGAATTCATTGGTAAAATCATAGAATTGCATATCCACACCAGCCTGAATGGCTACCCTGATACTTTCTTTTGGAGAATCGGTCACATTATGCGTCGTCTGAAGGTATTTGATCGCCCCTAAATCGGAAACTACAATTCCCTTGAAACCCCATTCTTTTCGAAGCACATCTGTTAATAACCAGTGATTTGCCGCACAGGGAATTCCGTCTAATTCCGAATAAGCACACATGGTTCCTAAAGCACCGCCTTTGGTAAATGCTTTTTGAAATGACGGAAGATGATCTTCACGAGCCGAACGTTCTCCCACTAAAATAGGTGAAGAATTTCCTCCTGCCTGTGGGATCCCGTGTACCGCAAAGTGTTTCGGCTCTGCAATTATGGATCGATCCGATTTTAAGTCGTCTCCCTGCATTCCTTTTATAAAAGCCAGACCAATTTCGCTGTTTAAATAGGCATCTTCTCCAAAGGTTTCGGCAACTCTTCCCCAGCGCGGCTCGCGGCCTAAATCTAAATTTGGACCTAAACCAAAATGTACGCCGTGAGCTCTGGCTTCCGTAGCAATAACCTGTCCTACTTTGCCGATAAGATTCGTATCCCAGGTGGCACCAAGACCAATATTCATCGGGAAAGCGGTGCTTCCGTCATCTAAATAACCATGCAGCATCTCGCACATAATAAGTGCCGGAATTCCCCATTTATTTTTTTTAATTACCTCGCTCTGTAAATCATTGATCATTTTTGCCGAACGGGGGTAAATGTCATGGATTGCGCCAATTCCTAAATTTCCAATTTTAACATCGGACTTTGCTTTAGAGAAATCTTCTTTTTCCTTAAAATATTCGCCTTTGTACATGTCCATCTGGCGCACTTTTTCCTCCAGACTCATTCTGCCTAATAGATCTTTTACACGGTCTTCAACAGGCGTTTTTGCATCCTGATACGGTAATTTTTTCTGTGCATAACTTGCGCTGTAAAAACTAAAAGCCATTACGAAAATAATGGCTGTTTTTGTCATTCTTAATCTTAACATAGTAGTGTTGTTTAGTTTTGTATCACTTTTAGTGTTTTTCCATTCACAAAATCATCATGAGAGATAAAAAAACCAGGAAGCCTTTTTCCGTTTAGTTCAATTTTACTGATTTTGCCATCGGTATTCTTTTCCCTTTCAATTACAATACTTTTATTTTTATAATATTTTGAATCCAATTGAATCGTTATTTTATCAAACATGGGCGTGGTAATCGTATACACCGGATCGCCCGGCGCTATCGGATAAATTCCCATCATGGAATACACCAGCCATGCCGACATGGTTCCGGTATCGTCATTTCCGGGCAGGCCTTTGGGTTGATTCTGAAAATATTCCCTAACGAGTTTTTGAACCATTTCCTGACTTTTCCATTCGTCTCCTTTTATATAATTAAACAAATACGGATAAGCAATGTCAGGTTCGTTGGCCATATCAAATTGTTTGCTGTCAAATACTTTTTGCAACTGACTGCCAAAAGCTTTCTCACCACCCATTAATTGTATAAGTCCCTTGATATCATGCGGTACCATAAAAGCATATTGCCACGCATTGCCTTCTATAAAACCAACATTTTCTTCAAAATTAGCTCCGGCAACAGGATCAAATGGTTCGTACCATTTTCCGTCTGCGGTTCGCGGGCGAAGTAATCTTAAATTTTTATCGAATAATTTTCGGTACGACAACGAACGGTTTTTAAAACGCTGTTCGTCTTCTTTTTTGCCTAATGCTTTCGCTAAAAGAGAAATCGAATAATCGGACGCGTTGTATTCCTGTGTGGTCGAAACCGGTCCGCGGTCGTTTGTGGTAAGATAGCCTTTTTCGATATAATCTTTAAGTCCGGGACGTAATGGATTATTTTCAATCTGATCTGCGCCTTTCAACATGGCACTGTAAGCTTTCTGAACATCAAAATCCCGAATTCCTTTTAAGTAAGTGTCTGCAATAACAATACTCGCCGGATCTCCGACCATGGTAAAGGTTTCTGTCGAATTTAATTCCCATTTCGGCAACCAGCCGTTTTCATCATACATCTGCAACATGCTTTTAACCATATCCGACTGTTGTTGCGGATATGCCAAAGACATTAGCTGATGCAAATTCCTGTAGGTATCCCATAAAGAGAATACGGTATAACGGGTATTTTCGGTTTTACCAATCTTCCCTCTTTTTATCTCCGGATATTCTCCGTTATAATCATTTAAGGTGTTCGGATGAATCAAGGTGTGATACAAGGCCGTATAAAAAATAGTCTTCTCCTCTTTTGATCCGCCTTCGACCTTAATTTTCGAAAGTTCCGTATTCCATTCGTTATACGTTTCTTTGTAAATATCCGCAAATGACTTATTTCCGGTTTCTTTTTCCAGGTTTTCACGCGCATTTTCGATGCTTACATACGAAACGCCAATCTTAACTTCAACTGTTTCTTCTTTGTCAAACTGATACGAAAAATAGGTTCCGATGCTGTCTCCTACTACCATTTTGGTGGTATTTTCCATCATTCTGGCTTTCCCGTTATAGGTCATCCATTGTGCTTCTGTACCTTTATATTTTGATGGTTTTTTCCAAACGCCAAACTGGTCTGCGGGTTTAGAAAATCTCGCCACAAAATAAACCGGATAAGCCGCTTCGGGACTGTTATAGCAGAAAGAACCTACCGAACGCATGCCTTCAATTTCAGATGAAGACACCACTTTTACCATTGCTCCCTCTTCGTTGGTTAAACCCAAACCAAGATTTAAAAGCACATTCGATTTTCCTTTCGGGAAAGTAAATTTACTCACACCCACTCTTTTTGATGCCGTAAATTCTGCTTTCACGTTGTATTTGTCAATATTTACGCTGTAGTAAGCCACCTTAGCCAGTTCATTTGAGTAGTTGGAGCCGTATGTGAGATGATTGATTTCTACGGCTCCAGTTGTTGGCATTAACAATAAAATGCCTAATTCAGGGCAACCTACTCCACTTAAGTTTACCTGACTGAATCCGGTCAGGAATGTGTTTTCATGTACATATGGATTGGACAGCCACTGACTGTCTTTTTCCAATTTATTCTGAGATCCAGCTACGTTAAACGGACTAATACTCGCCATTCCTCTTGGCGCGATTGGTCCCGGAAAAGCCGCTCCGTAATTTGAAGTTCCAATAAACGGATTTACAAAATCTGCCGACTGTTGTGCAAAAACAGTGATGTTAAAAAACAGCATGCCCCAAAAAAAGGCTGCTTGTATTGTGATCCTTTTACTTAAAACCATATTTTAATTGCTATCGGTTAATGGCTTCCACTTTTAACGTCCAGGCTTCTTTTGCCGGTAAATTATTCCTCAGGCTTTCCGGAATTACAACTTTAAATCCCTGAGCTTCTTTGGTCCATTTTAAGGCTGTTTTAGAACCTAACATGGTGATCTTGGTTCCTTTTTTAGGATTGATTGATTTTACAACCACTTCGGCAGGAATTGTGTTTTCTCCTGCTTTAGCTAGATAAAACAGGAATACGTTTCCGGCTTTATTCTGCGTCATGCAAATGTTATTTTCCTTGAAAGGTTCGATTGGTTTGGTATTATAAATACCGGAACTGTTTACTTTCATCCAGTCTCCGTAAGCTTGCAGTAAATCATAAGCACCCTGCTCCCATTCACCTTCGGGACTTGGAGCAACATTCAGCAATAAGTTTCCGCCTTTTGCTACAACATCAATCAGCATGTGAATTCCTTCTCTTCCGGTCATGTATTTCGCACCCGGACTATACGACCATCCGCCGCCGGATGTAATACAGGATTCCCACGGATAAGGCAATGTTTTTTCAGGAACACGATTTTCAGGCGTTAAATAGTTTTGGTTTTTTCCGTGAACAGCTCTGTCCACCACGATTAATCCCGGTTGTTTTTGACGTGCTTTTACGACCAGTTCATCCATTTTTGGATCCTGATCTACCACTCGGTGTTTGATGAAACCATTTTTGGATTCGTTTTCGGCAAACTTCTCTTCGTAGTTTTCTTTTAAGTTTTGCTGGTCTCTTTTTCTAACCCATCCTCCATCTAACCATAAAATATCAACTTTACCGTAATCGGATAATAATTCCAGAATCTGGTTGTGTGTAAAGTCAACATATTTCTGCCATTTCTCCGGATACAAGGCCGGATCATAGTTTACGTTTCTGTCGAAGGGCGGAAAGTACGGATCCCAGTAATTTTCGTTATGCCAGTCCGGTTTAGAGAAATAAGCGCCAACGGATAAATTTTCGTTTCTGAAAGCATTAAAAACTTCTTTGGCAATATTCGCTTTTGGATTTGTACTGAATGCACAGCCGGCATCTGTTACTTTATAATCGGAGTATTTTGTATCGTACATGTTGAAACCGTCATGGTGTTTCGTGGTAAAAACCATGTATTTCATTCCGGCATATTTAGCGGCTTTGGCCCATTTTGCAGGATCGAATTTTACCGGATTGAATGTTTTTTTCAGGCCTTCGTATTCTTTTACATAGGCGTTATAATTACCGGGATTACTTCCTTTTTTACGTTCACACCATCCATAATCTTCCGGGCAGATCGACCAGGATTCTACAATTCCCCATTCGCTGTACGTTCCCCAGTGCATGAGCAGACCAAATTTTTCGCCCTGCCATGTTTCTAAATTTTTTAATACTAACGGATCCGTTTCCGGCACGTATCTTTCATCTTCGTAAATGGCTTGTGAAAACATTTGAACTGAAAATAAAATGGCGATTATGAATATTCCTCTTTTCATCTTTAATCTATTTATCATGTTTTATTTATTCTTTTTAATTGACTAAAATTTCATCTACAAACAACCAGGAGCTTTCTCCTTTCGGACTCTTTTTTAAATTGCCTGCGATTACTTTTACATATCTGGCGTTTTGTTTTGGGAAGCTGATTTTAAAATCCTTCAACTCCGAAATCGGGTTTACTGCATACGGACGGTTTACTTTTCCGACTTCTTTATATTTAAGTCCGTCAGCTGAAACCAAGACTTTTAGCTGTACCGGAAAGAAAACCCCGGCTCCCTGGCTTTCCAGAGTTCCGATGATTACTTCTTCTACACTTTCCTGTTTTTCCAGATCTACGACCAGTTCCATATCATTTACCAGCCAGGCCTGCCATTGTCCGTCGTGAAAGTTTTTGCTTCCCCTGATGGTGTTGACCATCTGAAAAGGACCATCTCCTTTGTAATTTTGATTAAAGGGCGTTAAATAATTTACTTTATGTGCCACTGCTTTGTGGAATACGATTGTATCTGTAAAGGTTTTTCCAACCGGCTTATCATTTTGAAACAGGGAAGCTTTTAAAACTGTTGTTTCTGTAAACGCTATCGGATTGGTGTATTTTAAAGCATTGTGATCGATATTTTTGTTTCCTAAAACGTAACGGATATCAGGGTTTGGGAATTCATTTTTTAACGTTACATTGATTTGTTTTTTTGCTAAATCCGCGCTTGAGGTTGCGGTTACCAAATAGGCACTTTTAGCATAATTGATTCCCAGAAGATCATACCGTTTTAGCATTGAAGTCAGTCTGGTTGTAAAGTCATTCCAGTTTCGGCTTTCTTTCGTACTCCATAAGGTTTCAGATAAAGCGGCTAATCGTGGAAAAATCATATACTCGGAATCTTTTGGTCCCGGCAAATGTTCTGCCCATAAATTCGCTTGTCCGCCTAATACATGTGCCGCTTCCTGAGGCGTCATTCCGGGAACAACAGGATCAAACTTATAAACTTCATTGAGTGGATTATAAGCATCGAAAGCAAGTGGTTCTTCGTTTTGCGGGCCCTGGTAAAAATTAAAATAGCAGGGAGTTTCCGGAGTCATAATAACATCGTGACCTTGTTTTGCTGCATCGATACCACCTTGTGTCCCTCTCCAGCTCATAACCGTCGCTTCCGGAGCTAAACCTCCTTCTAATATTTCATCCCAGCCAATGATTTTTTTGCCTTTAGAATTGATGTATTTCTCCATTCTTTTTACAAAATAGCTTTGCAGTTCGTGGGTATTTTTCAAACCATTGTCTTTCATTCTTTTTTGGCAATTAGGACATTTTTCCCAATTGGTTTTGGTAGCTTCATCGCCTCCGATATGAATGTATTTGGAAGGAAAAATGGTAACGACCTCATCAATTACATTTTGCAGGAACTCAAAAGTCGATTCCTTTCCGGCACAATAAATATCGGTAATGGGCCATAATCCGCCTGACGGAACTCCGATACGCTGATCGAAACAAGCCAGTTCTGGGTAAGAGGCAATAGCACTGCTGACGTGTGCCGGCATTTCGATTTCGGGAATAACTTCGATGTTTTTGGTTGCAGCGTATTTTACAATTTCTTTTAATTCTTCCTGAGTCAGGAATCCGCCGTAGGTTCCTTTTTCATCCGGATTTACAGTCAGTCTGGCATTCCAGCTTGTGTTTTCCTGATCTACTCTCCAGGCACCTATTTCTGTGAGTTTTGGGTATTTTTTTATTTCGATTCTCCAGCCCTGATCGTCGACAAGATGCAAATGCAAAACATTCATTTTATGCATCGCCAGACGGTCGATAGTCTGCAGGATATAATTTTTATCAAAAAAATGGCGTGACAAATCCAGCATAAGTCCTCTCCATTGAAAACGCGGCTGGTCATTTATGGTAACAGCCGGAATTTCCCATCTGGCAGAAGTCACCACGTACTGACTTTCTATGGCTTCCGGAAGTAACTGCCTGATACTTTCCAAGCCATAAATAAAACCGGCATTTCCCTTAGCAGTAATGGTGATGCTCATTGGATTGACGTCTAAAAGATATGCTTCATTTTTTAAAGCCGGATCAACTTTGAATTGTATGAAGTTACTAACCGGAATCTTTGTTGTAATTTCCGGTTTCCAGCCTGCAGCGGTTTCAAATTTATGGATCAAAGCGGTGGAGGCTTCTTTTTGAAAATCACCATTGACCACAAATTGGGTTTCTTTGGAAAATTTAAAAACACCTTCTTTTACCACCACCTGTGTGGGTTTCGGAATGATCTGAATATCCTTTTCGGTAAAAATCTTCTGACTGTAACCTGAATTTAAAACAGTCAGAAAAAGTACAACAAGGAATGATTTTAATATCCTCATAATGAATTATTTTAGGGATGGTGTTATTTTAAACTGATACTGGTAGGTTTTGTCTCTCAAGAGATATTTCTCCATTGGCCATGCCTGCCAGCTGTCGATACCACCAACGCCCATTTGTTTGTAATCAATTTTTAAACTGGTTAAATCTCTTTCTTTCAGTTCGGCAGCGTGTCTCTGGTCTTTTTGCAGTCCATCATCCAGATCTTCGTTTAAAAAGTGCAAAGCCGTCGTCGCCAGTAACTCATTTGAGGTAACCGTTATTTTTAACTTATCATTTGATAGTTCCAGCCAGCGTACGTCTGTTTTATTTCCGGTTTCCTGTGGACGGATGTACGCATAATATTGCCCGGAAACTGTCTGATTGTAAAGGCCAACTTGTGAACTGTAGTTTCGGTCGATATAGTTTTCGTGCGGTCCTCTTCCGTAATAACTCAGCGTATTGAAATCTTTCGGGAAAATCATTTCCATGCCAAATCTTGGCAACATTGGTTCTTCTTTTGTTTTATTAATGTTCAGTTGCTCTTTTATAGTTACTTCACCGTTACTGTTAATTTCATAATTTAGTTCTAAAGTCGAAGAAACAGCAGGTAAATTATAGGTCGCTTTTACTAGAATTATATTGTCTTTAGTAGCAGTATAAACCCAATTTGCCAATACAGGATTCTCTGTGGCGTCTTTCCATGCTTTTAATTGTACCTGAAGATTCGCTCCGAAATCATTGTCATTTGGGGCTCTCCAAAAGTTGGGACGCAATTGATATCCGTCTTTTAAAACAGGTTCATTATTGAATGTGTAACCACTCATAAATCCTGTTTTTTTATCGAAAGTTACAGCCGCTTTATCACTTTTAAATACGGTAGCATTGGCTTGTTTTTCTACTGAAATTTTTCCTGTGCCTGTTATTTTTATATCATTTTTCCAAGTTCCTGTTAAAGCCAGTTGATCTGTTGCAATTTGAAAACCTTTTGGTAAAAACGGCTCATCTTGTTTTAACTGATAACTGATATTTACAAAAGCTTCCTGAAATTTTTTGTCGCCTAATTTAATTGGTAACGTATACGTTTTTGACTGCGTTGGATCGATTGCCAAATCATCAATAACTCCTGCGTCTTGTTTTATTCCGTCTAAAATTAATGTCCAGTGTAAGGTTACATTGTTTAAGTCTTTAAATGAAAATTCATTGTACACTTTAATCGTTGCTGTAGCCTGATTATCCCAGGAAGTCAGGATATTCTGCATTACGTTTCGCATTTCGAAAGCATGCGGATTTGGTTTTCTTTCGGGATTAAAGACCCCATTATTCAAAAAATTATTATCGCTTGGCACATCTTTAGGCCCAAAATCACCACCGTAAGCAAAAACTACTGTTCCATCGGGCTGTGTTTTATAAACTGACTGATCGATCATATCCCAGATAAATCCTCCCTGAAAATTGGGATGTTTACGAATCACATCCCAGTAATCTTTAAAATTACCCATCGAATTACCCATAGCGTGCGCATATTCACACTGAATATAAGGTCCTGACGGATTTGGATTGGCAACAATATATTCTTCCATTTTGTTGGGAGAACTGTACATCGGATCGATAATATCGGAATCCCATTCAAATTTCAGATCTTTTCCGTCCCAGGCTCCGGCAGTAGCTCTTTCGTATTGGATTGGTCTTGATTTATCTCTGTTTTTGATCCACAAATAACCTCTGTAAAAGTTATAACCGTTTCCGGCTTCGTTACCCATACTCCATATAATGATCGAAGTATGATTTTTATCTCTTTCGACCATGCGCTGCATACGCTGCAGGTGTGCGAGTTCCCAATCGGGCTTGTTACCCAGTGTTTTGGTAATATCATACCCCATTCCGTGCGATTCTATGTTGGCTTCATCGACTACATAAATACCGTATTTATCACATAATTCATAGAAATATTCATCGTTTGGATAATGTGACATTCGTACTGCATTGATATTAAATTCTTTCATCACTTTAATATCCTGCTCCATGCGTTCCCTTGAGACGGTTTGTCCTGTAACAGGGTCTGTTTCATGACGGTTTACTCCTTTTATGTAAATGGCTTTTCCGTTTACTAAAAGCTGTCCGCCTTTAATTTCAACTTTTCTAAAACCGATATTATGATGAATAACTTCTGCAACAGTTCCTTTTTTATCTTTTAAAATAAAATCGATCTGGTAGAGATTCGGAATTTCGGCACTCCATTTTTTAGGATTTTCTACAGCGAAATCAAAAGTTTGTTTTTCGCTTAAAGCAGAAATATTTTTTGAGGTAATGATTTTATCGCCGTCTTTTAATTGGACGTCTAAAGTATAAGGTTCTTTTTTATTTACGCCTGAAAATTCAGTCGTGATTTTAAGAGTTCCGTTGGTATATGAAGCATCTAGGTCCGGAATGATCTCGAAGTCTTTCAAATGCACTTTATTTCGGGCAATCAGATATGAATCTCTGGTAATACCACTCATCCTCCAGAAATCCTGACATTCCAAATACGAGCCGTCATTCCATTTCATTACTTTTAAAACGAGGCTGTTTTTACCCGTTTTTACATATTTATTTAAGTTGAATTCAGAAGGTAATTTCCCGTCTTCGCCATAACCCACATACACACCGTTTACCCAAACCGTAAGATTTGATTTGGCGGCACCAATGTGCAGAAAAATATCTTTTCCTTCCCAGGATTTATCAAGGATAACTTCCCGTCTGTAAACTCCTGTAGGATTATAATTTTCAGGAACAAAAGGTGGATTTATTTTGATGTATTTCGAAAAATCGTAAGTTGTATTGGTGTAAACAGGGTATCCATAACTATTTACATCCCAGGTTGCGGGGATTTTAAAATTATCCCAGGCTACATCATTAAAAGTGCTGTTTTCATATCCCGTTGGTAAATCATTCGGTTTATCAACGTATTTAAATTTCCAGGTTCCGTTGAGATTCAGATAGTTTTTAGATTCTTTCCAGTCATTTTTGGCGGCCAGTGCTTCATTTTCAAAAACATAGTAAGCAGCATGCATAGGCTCCCGGTTCTCTTCATTGATTTTTTCGTTTTGCCAATAGGGAGTTTTGTCCTGTGCATTAACAGTTACTATTGAAGCAATTAGTAATAATATGGAAATTATTTTTTTCATTATTTGTTTTTGTTTGAACACATAGCCCCGATAGCTATCGGGATAGATTTTAAAAAGTTTAAAAAAAATAGTATGGCATTTATTTAAATCTTTTGTGAGAGAAAAAATCTATGTTACTATGTGTTTAAAATTTATTCGCACTTCAACTTTCTCAAAGTTTGTCATTTCGACGAAGGAGAAATCTACGTTAGTAATTCCGAATAGAAGATCGCCAATCTTTGTAGAGCTTCTTGCGAAGATTTCTCGTTCCTCGAAATGACAAAAATGACGTTAATCTTTGTCGATTTGATGGTGCGATTTACTGCGTCTGTTCGCCATCACTTGGTTCTCCTTTGTCGAAATGACAAATAAATATTACTTATCCCATGACATTTTAAATTTTGCATCTTCCATTCTGTGCCCTTTTTCCTCATCAGAAACGGCGTAATTAAATCCTGATCGCAAACTGTAACCGGCGTGTTCCCCGTTTTTATTCAGGGCGATAAATCCGACTTGCAGGTATTCCATGTCTTTATGGTTTTTATGTTTGTTGTAAATACGTTCTGTAATTTCCTTGCAGGCATCAAAAGGCGATTTTCCCTGACGCATTAATTCAACCACCATAGCGCTTCCGGCAGTTCTGATTACTGCTTCACCTAAACCTGTTGCCGCAGCGGCTCCTACTTCATTATCAAGAAAAAGACCCGCGCCGATGATTGGGGAGTCACCGACGCGACCATGCATCTTCCAGGCAGCGCCACTTGTGGTACAGCCACCTGATAGATTACCGTCTTTATCTAACATTAACATACTTATGGTATCGTGATTTTCTATATTGATAACAGGCTTGTATTTGGAATCTTCGAGCCATTTTTTCCAGTCTTTTTCAGATTCCGGAGTCAGTAGATTTTCTTCCTTAAATCCTTCAGCTAATGCAAACTGAAGTGCTCCCTGTCCGGCCAGCATAACGTGAGGCGTATTCTGCAATACTCTCTTTGCTACCGAAATCGGGTGCATAATTCCCTGCAGAAAACAAACCGAACCACAATTGCTATTGTGATCCATGATGCAGGCATCTAAAGTTACTTTCCCTTCGCGATCCGGATATCCACCATAACCAACACTTCGGACATTCGGATCTGCTTCAGGAATTTTCATACCGGCTTCAATAGCATCCAGCGCTGATTTTCCGGCTTGTAATTCTTTCCAGCTTTCCTGATTGGCAGGTAAACCATGATTCCATGTCGAAATGATCACCGGTTTTTTTTGCTTTTTTTCCGGAATTTCTATTGCTGTTTCTTCTTCTTTATCTTTTGCAAATCCGCTATAGCCTAAAACTGAACTTATGGCTAGTGTACCCAAAGTTGTTTTTTTTATAAAATCTCTTCTATTTGACATATGTTTACTTTTTAAATGAAATGTACTGGAAAGATATTATTTTAAACTGGCTTTTGTTGCTGCAATAGTTTTTAAATTACTATCCGATAAAGCATTTCCGTCAAAGAAAGAAACTCCAATTGCTCCGTTCTCTTTTGCCATTAAAATTGCCTCTTTCAATTCAGCATCTGATTTTAATCCGGGAATATAAATTCCGGTATTAATTTTTGTCTTTTTTCCTTCTAAATCAGCAACTCCCTGTTTTGTCGCATAGCCCACCCAGTCAATTTCCTCGTTATAAAAACTATGGTAAATCATTGGATATACTTCATCGATATTCCATTTATCCCAACGCTGGCGTACCATATGATCTGCCATTTCGGGATACGGAAATACAGCTGCGGTTAATTTTACATGGTGTTTATGGGCAATTTCATAAGCGTCATCAACCACTGCTTTTATAGCATTGAGCCTGAAGTTTTTCCACTCCATGTCAATGGCTGTATTATGGCTTGTTTTTGGATTTTTATGATGTTCTTTTTCAAATTTACTAACGCAGGCATCGCAATAACAGAAATCAAATTGCGGCAATTCTTCGTCCTGAACCAGATTGTATTTTGGAAGTAAACTAATGGGTAAAAAGATATCCGGAAAACGGATGTAGTCTAAATGTACACTTTCGATTCCTTTTACTTTTGCCAGACCTTCCACAAGTCCTAAAACGTGTTCTCTGGATTCTTTTTTTGTCGGGCAAAGCCATTGGTAATAGTCTACGTAAGGGCGATTATCAAAACATGATTTTCCGTCTTTACTGACCTGATACCAATCCGGATGCTGTAAAGCTACTGAATCGTTGGGGCGATTCATAGCCATAATCCAGGCGTGTACTTTTAGTCCTTTTTCTTTGGCTATTGGTACTAATCTTTCTAAAAGTTTTGGATCGGTATTGGTATTGATCAAAACCTCATCGATACCGCCGTCTTTGTATTTTTTAAATTCTTTGGCGTAATCTTCATCGGTTCTTTTGGAATCGGCAGTAATCCATACCCCAAATTTAAAAGTGGTTTCCTCTTTTTTGGCGCATGAAAAAATACTTAGGGCCAATATAAAAAGTAATAGTTTTGGTAGTTTCATAGTTAGTTTAGTTGGTTATGATTTTGCCATCTTGTCGGATAATAAATGTTTTACCGGAAAATGGACTTTTTATTGCAATATTAAATCCGGCAGCGTGATTTTCAAGTTTCGGTTTTAAAACTTTAGTGTCAATGTTAATCGGTTCTTTCGTTAGATTTGCCAGAGACGTTGACCATTTATTATTCTTTTGGTAATATTGTTTTTGGGCCCTGTAAAGCGTGTACAATTCCCATTTTACTTTTTCTTCCTGCGGGATGGTAAAACTGTCTTTTCCTTCTTTGGAAGAAAAATAAACATAGCCCCATTTTTCGGGCTCATGCATATTGATGACACCCATTGGCGACCACACCCAATTGTACTCCGGTAAAAATTTACCGTCTGCGCCTTTTTTTCGTTCGTACCCTTTATCTGTTATGGTATGCTGCCAGTTTACTCTGGAGAAATTGACGCGCCAGAATTTATCTGCGGGTACATTTTTATCAAAGTAAGAAGTTTTATAAGATGCCCAGGGAATAGCCATTTCTAACACCCAGCCTTCATCGGTATCGTTGGGATTATTAAGCGTTCCTTTAATTTTTACCGCAGATTTCAGACCCGGAATATTCCAGTCGTTTAAAACAACATTATCATTTTCTCTGTAAGGTTTTGACAAAAACAGATCCCAGGCGGTATTTAATGCATTAATTTCTAATTCGTAATAATTAAAAGTGTCGCTATCGGGGTCAATGAAAACTTCAAAATCATTGTTGTAAAAAATGATCGTATCGCGCTGTTTTAAATTGGCCCAGACATGGGGTTCATCAAGTTTTGCTAATATGTAGAAATTGGTTTCATCCCAGAGCATTTTAACTTTTGTCCCGTATTTTGGTTTTACGTTATTTTCAATATCTTCAAAAAGAGCTGTCCATTCTGCTTTATTCCAGGCAACATCAGTATCCTCTCCATCAATTACAATTGGTGTTTCTGTTTTTGATGCCACATAGGTTTTGGGTGTAATCTCCTTGCCTGACTGAGCAAAGCCAAACAAAGAGAAACACCCTAAGATCATTACCAATAACTTGCTTTTAATTCGCGTCATTTTTTATAAACTGTTATCTATTGTGAATTGTACTACTTCACTTAATTTACCAAATGCCATAGCCACAACAGTATCTGCGGCACCGTAGTATACGGCTAATTTATCTTCTTCTGTATCGTGTAAAGCGGCACAAGGGAATACCACGTTAGGGACATCGCCAACCTGCTCGTAAAGTTCTGCAGGCCCTAATAAATAAGGCTGTGTTCTGTATTTTACATTCTCCGGTGTTTCTGTTTCCAAAATTGCTGCGCCCATTGCATAACGGAAACCGTTGCAGGTATTGATTACGCCGTGGTACAGCATCAGCCAGCCTTCATTTGTAAGGATAGGAATTGGACCTGCTCCAACTTTGGTACACTGCCATGCACTGTCTTCAAAAGGAGTTGGTTTCATGACCAGTCTGTGCTCTCCCCAATATTTCATGTCAGGACTGTAGCTGATCCAGATGTCTCCAAAAGGAGTATGTCCGTTATCACTCGGACGGCTTAACATGGCGTATTTTCCGTTTATTTTTTGTGGAAATAAAACACCGTTTCTGTTGAAGGGCAGGAAGGCATTTTCGCATTGGAAAAATTCTTTAAAGTCAAAAGTATACCCAATACCAATTGTGGGTCCGTTATAACCGTTACACCACGTAATCCAGTACCGATCTTCGATAAATACCACACGAGGGTCATATTTATAAGCCGATTCGATCATTTCCGTATTACCGGACTGCATTACTATCGGTTCATGATTAATGTCCCACTCGATACCATTTTTACTGAAACCGGCAAAAATGTTCATTTGTACCGCTTTGTTGTCACATCTGAAAACACCTGCAAATCCATCTTCAAAGGGTACGACAGCGCTGTTAAAAATACTGTTAGAGGAAGGAATTGCATATCTGTCAATAATTGGATTTTCAGAATATCTCCACATTACATCGTTACTGTTTTCGGGTCTGTCTTGCCAGGGAATAGTACTCATTTTTTTGTTTGTTTTATTATAGTTTGTTTGTTTTTCTTTTTCTAAACTTTGTCGTTTTTAAACACATAGAAACATAGTTTTCTTTTTTTTTACATCCACAATCTTGTCATTTCGACGAAGGAGAAATCTCCGCCAGTAATTCCGTATAGCGAATCTCCAATCTTTGTCGAATTTCTCGCGGAGATTTCTCCTTCGTCGAAATGACAAACTATGGCGTAAAGCTTTGTCAAAGTTGTCTAATCTTCTATTTTACGAACTTTATCTAACCACGTAAATTTCAAAATTGTTGTCGTCACCATGAAAACTACTAAAGCTACGATTGCTTTCGGATAATCTTTGATGATGAAGAATATCGGTAGCAAAATCATACTCGACTGCCATACAATTCCGATGGCACAATTGAGCATATCCCTGTAGAAATCGTTATTTTTTTCGAAAGTATGATCTTCTAATTTTAATGTTCTGTACACCGGATTCCACCATCCCCATGGTCTTACATTGGTATAGAAAGATTTTAAAACTTCCATATCGGTTGGTTTGCTTAGAAAAGTTCCTAAAAGACAGCCTAAGATAGAAAATCCAAATATTACCGGAAATAAATAAATAGCCTGCACTTCTGATAAATCGTATAAGAATGATCCCGGTGTGAAGTTTCCTTTATTTTGTCCCAGGATAAATTGAAAAGATGCTACCAGTAATCCGGCAAACATTCCCCAGAAATAGCCCCATCCGTTAAAACGCCACCAGATCCATTTTAAAAAGTTGGCTGCAACGTAACCTCCGTATAAGGCACTCGTAATCCATAAGGTCAGCGAGTTGATCGAATCGGCAAAGAAGCCCATAAAAACACCCAGACCCACCACCAGGAAAGAAGAAATCTGACTTACTTTGATGTAATGCGCATTGGTGGCAACTGGTTTAAAATATTTTTTATAAATATCATTTACAATATATGCCGGGCCTGCATTTACAAAAGCAGAAAATCCGGACATGAAGGCGGCCAGTAAACCCGCTAATAAAATTCCTTTAATCCCCACCGGAATATACAAATTAACCACTTTTGGCATTAGCAATTCTAAATCGGCTCCGGTTAAACCTGTATTGGCGTTTAATTCCGGCGCTAAATTCATCAAAGCAATGACTACAATTCCGGTGATTAATAAATACCTCGGAATGAATAAGATCAAATTGGTAAACCCACTCATGTAGGCCGCTTCTTTGACCGATTTGGTAGAAAGAATTCTTTGTAAATCATAACTCGGTGTCGGTCCTGCAATACTGGCAAAAAATCCTTTGAATAAAGTCATTCCGATAAAGGCACCAAACATTTTATAGCCTTCAGAATCTATTAAGTGATTGAAGGTTTGAAATTTATCGCTCCACTGGCTTTCAAACTGCCATCCGAAGAAAACATTTTTCCATTCTTCTGTAATAACCGAATTGATCTGAATATCGGTATAATTGATAAAAGCATAACCGGCAATCAAAACACCGGCAATAATCATGATTAAATATTGCACCACTTCTGTGGCTACAACAGAAAACATTCCGCCTTTAACCGTATAAATTGTAGTTAAAAATATAATGATCAAAGCATACGAACGCTCAGAAGTCAGCAGAATCAAATCTCCGTAATGAAGGGCTAAATCCCACGGAAGAATAATGGTTACAAATTTGCCGATACCTTCAAAAAAGTAAGCGATAAAACCAATGGTTGAAATAATGGCAAAAATAGCCACGATAATATGGGATGCTTTTCCGGCCCTGTCGCTTCCAAAACGGGTTAAAATCCATTCAGAACCTGTCATTACTTTTGATCTTCTGATCCAGACGGCCAGAAACATCATGACAAAAATCTGATTCCAGATCGGCCAGAGCCACATAAACATGAAACTTTTTACGCCATACAAAAAAAGTACTCCAATCATCCAGGAAGTTCCTGAAACATCAAACATTCCTGATCCGTTGCTCAGTCCAAGGAAATACCATTTGATGGTTTTCCCGCCAAGGAAATAATCATCTAATCCTTTTGATGCCTTTCGCGAAATCCAGATTCCTATCCCTACGGAGAGCAGGATGTAGGCTACGATAATTGATACGTCAATAATGTCCATTAATTTTATGTTTATTTATAGTTAGTTCCGCTAGTTTTTATTTTTTTATTCCCCAGTTTTTATTGGGTTCCGCTCCCATTACAAAATGAAGTGTTCCTCCTTTTAAAATCTGCTGATGTGTGATTACGGTCTGATTGAATGCAACGCCGTTTAAGGTAGCCGACTGGATATAGAAATTCTTCGCCGAAACATTTTCTGCCTCGATTACAAAAGTTTTTCCTTCCTGAAGATTGATGGTTGCTTTTTCGAAAATCGGACTTCCTATTTCATATTCCCCGGAAGCCGGATTCATCGGATACAGTCCCATTGAACTGAAAACATACCAGGCTGACATTTGTCCGCAATCCTCGTTTCCGCTTAATCCATTTGGTGTTGTGTTGTATTGTGTATCTAAAATATGGCGCACCCAATATTGCGTTCTCCATGGCTGACCGGCATGATTGAACATATAAGCAATATGGTGGCTTGGTTCGTTTCCGTGTGCATACTGGCCAATTAATCCGGAAATATCTGCCGAAACATTGCTTCCTGTAATCTCGGAACTTTCGGTAAAAAGCTGCTCCAAACGTTTGGTGAAAATTTCATTACTTCCGTGTAATTTGATAAAATCTTCCACGTTTTGAGGTACAAACCAGCTGTGCTGCCAGGCATTTCCTTCGGTATAATCGGTATGCTCCCTGTGATTGGAATGTTTTGGGTCAAAAGGTTCGTTCCAGGATTTTCCATCTTCTGATTTCCCTCTCATGAATCCTGTTTTGGGATCGAATAGAAAGTGATAGGCTTTAGAACGTTTCAGGAAAAATTCATAATCATCATTTTTACCTAAAGCTTTTGCCATTTGTGCCACACACCAGTCATCATAGGCATATTCTAAAGTAATCGTAACGGATTCGTCTAATAAATTATAGGGAATATAACCGTATTTTTTATACAAATTCAATCCGCGTTCGTCCTGCATCATGGTCGTCTTCATGGCTTGATAGGCTTTTTCGGCATCAAAACCTTTAATGCCTTTCAAATAGGCGTCCACAATTACCGGAATCGAATGATAACCTGTCATGGTATTGGTTTCATTGGCATACAAGGTCCAGACCGGTAATATTTTTTTAGTATCGTAATACGCCAGCATGGAGTTGACAATGTCTGAAGTTTTGTCCGGAGCCAGTAAAGTCAATAAAGGATTTTCGGCTCTGAAAGTATCCCATAGTGATAAGGTCGAATAAGCGGTATAATCCTTTGCCGTAGCAATCTGATCATCCTCTTTTCTAAACTGACCGTTTTTATCACTATAGGTTACAGGGGCAACCTGGGCGTGGAACATCGCGGTATAGAAAATTGTTTTTAGGGAGTCTGTCGGGGTTTCAACTTCAATTTTACTTAAAGCCTTATTCCAGAGGGCTGCGGCCTGAAATTTTGTATTTTCGAAAGTTGATTTTTCATTGTCTAAATTGGCTTTGGCATTGGCCACACTTACAGAAGAAAGCGCCACTTTTACCAATAATTCATTTGTACCATTGGCTTCAAAAAATAATTGCGCTGCAGTATTTTCTCCTTCTGCTTTATTTCCGGTAATGATTTGCTTATTGGCCAGTAAAACAGATTCAGAAATGGGTTTTGAAAATTTCGCTATGAAAAATACTTTCTGGTTTTTGGCCCAGCCCGTACTAAAACGATAACCGCTTATGGTCTGTTTATCTTCAATTGTAATTCCGGTTTTTAGGGCTTTATCCCAATTAATGGCAAAACCAAGATCGATAACCACAGATTGCGGATCATTTTTGGCAAAGGTATATTTATGGAATGCGGTGCGTTGTGAAGAAGTTAATTCTACATTGATTTTAGGATCTTTAAGAAAAACCTGGTAAGAGCCCGGTGTTGCTTTTTCGTTAACATGGCTGTATTTTGATTTATAGGTTAATTGATCGCGAGAAGTTGTTTTAGTAGTTAAATCCAGTTTTTTATTGACGGGCATCAATAAGATGTCTGCCAGATCCCCAATTCCTGTTCCGCTGAGGTGTAAATGACTGAATCCGGAAACTATGGAATCTGAATAATGATACCCGGAACACCAATCCCAGCTCGAAATTCCATTATCAGGACTTACCTGAAGCATCCCGAAAGGAACAGTTGCACCAGGATACGTATGCCCGTGTCCGCCGGTTCCTATAAAAGGATTTACATGGACCACAAAAACATCTTTTTTGCCGTTATTATTATTTATCTTTATTTTACAGCTTGTAATTAAAATTACAATGAAAATAAGCAGCGTAAAGTTCCTCATAGAAAACAATCTTAATTTAACCTTAAATTTATATAATTTCCATTTTTATTAAAACTAATTTAGACGGATGACACTTAAACTTAGATAAACATCAAAAAAAGTCACAAAATACCACCAATACTATGATTTTAAATTCAGGCAAATTATACCGCATCCAATTGCAATACCATATTATCTTTTGGTTAACTTATTTCGTTTTTAATACGTTTCGCTGGGGCAGTTATTTTAACGATTATGCCTATTCTTTAAAAACAAATTTATTGGGTTTTCCCATACACATGGCACTGTGTTACCTGAATATACTAATCCTGATGCCGAATCTGATTTATAGAAAAAAATACCTCTTGTATGTTATTTCTATTTTATCTGCCATCTTTATCATGGTTGTAATAAAATTCAATATGACCTACTTACTCATTACACATGACGTTTGGCCGGAAGGACCCGAAACGATCGATAAATTAACGCTCAATTACACAATTGACATGATGATGGGAGAGCTTTATGTGATGACTTTTGTAACGGCTATTAAGATTACTTTCGACTTTATGAGGGAACAAAAAAGAGTTACCGACCTTGAAAAATCACAATTGGAAACCGAATTACTGTTCCTGAAATCTCAAATTTCTCCGCATTTTTTCTTCAATACGCTTAACAATATTTATTCTTTGGCGGTAGAAAAGTCAGACAAAACGCCCAAAATTGTTCTTAAACTTTCTGAGCTCATGCGATATATGCTTTACGACACCAAAAGCAAAAAACAAAGTTTAGAGAACGAAATCCTTTGTATTCAGAATTATCTGGATTTAGAGCGAATCAGAAATGGTGACCGACTGGAAATAGACATGTCTGTTTCGGGAGATATTCATGACAAAGAAATCAGCCCTATTATATTGCTGACTTTTATTGAAAATGCCTTTAAACACGGCGTAAACAAAAACACGGGAAAAGTGAAGATTGACATCAATTTTAAAGTCAAGGAAGACTTCCTGCATTTCACCATTTCAAACCCAACACCAGAAATTACCGTACATAAAGATAATTTTAACAAGTCAAGTGGTATAGGAATTGAAAATGTAAAAAAAAGGCTCGAATTAGGTTATAATAAAAGTGACTATAAGCTTTCTTTTAAGAATAAAAAGAATATTTTTGTTGTAAAGCTGGTAATTAAGGTTTCTTAATTCTGTTTACCCTGTTTTTTTATACTATCCCCCCGATTCTTTTACTAAAGAATAAATACTATACTAAAATGAAAATAAATTGTTTGATTATAGATGACGAGCCGTTAGCAATCAATGTTATTAAAAATTACTTAGAGGCCGTTGAAAATTTTGAAGTTACAGCTACTTTCAGCAATCCTATAGAGGGTCTGAATTTTGTAAAAAACAACAAGGTTGACGTGATTTTTCTTGACATTAATATGCCGGTTCTGGATGGTATAAATTTCATTAAAAGTTTAGAAAACCCACCTTTGTTGGTTATTACCAGTGCTTATAGTCAATTTGCAATAGAAACGTACGAATTAGATGTTTTGGATTATCTCGTAAAACCTATTGAGTTCCCGAGGTTAATGAAAACACTCAATAAAATCAGCAAGAGATTAAGCAGCAATATCGGTACCCCTCAGGAAACGGGTATCGAAAGTCCTTTTATTTTCGTTAAGATTGATAAAAAGAGAATGAAAAAAATCTTTTTTAATGAGATTCTGGTAATCGAGAGTTTAAAAGATTATTTAAAAATAAACACCCTAACAGGCAAATACATTATTCACAGCACCTTATCTGATTTTACAGATTTATTACCGGAACGAAATTTTTTAAGAATACACCGTTCCTATACCATTGCAATCGATAAAATTGATGCTGTGGAAGGAAACAGTATTGAAATTGAAGGTCTTCGTTATGTAATCGGAAGATCTTATATCGATCATGTCAAACAAAGGATTTTAAATTCTCCGATGTAACGATTTTTTAGTCGGAATGTTATTATAATGACCTCTGTCAAAGTTTAAAGCTTTTACAGAGGTTTTTTATTTTTGATTTTGATTGCGCCCTTCGACTTCGCTAAGGGGGATAAAAATTACGCTGAAAAAATTCACAAAAAAAATGCGACCCTAAGGCCGCATTTTCAACATACAGGTAACTAACCAAAATAAACCATTTAAAAAATAATTTATTGTATTTTAAACCAATGAAAACTAAAAATAATAACGTTTGAATGCTTCAATAGCCGAGTAATCTGCTAATCCTAAAGCATGATATTTTTCTGCTGTCAGTCTGTTTCTGTCTTCCACCCTAACCCAAAACTCCCTGCTGTCATCTCCCTGAAACATAACGCCGTCTTTTTGAGACTGATGATAAAAGATTGCATGGCGCTTTTTCAGCACCTGATCCGGACTCATCGGAACTGCCATTTCAATTTGGTAGGATTCCCACTCATGCCACGCTCCGCGATAGAGCCATACCCAGCAATCATCCATATAACTTTTGCTTTTCAGTCTTTTTAAGGCTTCAAACAAACTATCCAGACACACTTTGTGCGTTCCGTGCGGATCTGCCAAATCTCCGGCTGCGTAAATCTGATGCGGTTGTATTCTTTCGATGATATCACACATAATTTCAATATCGGCTTCCGAAAGATTATTTTTCTTTACTGTTCCGGTTTCATAAAAAGGAAGGTCCAGGAAATTGACATTGGTATCCGGCAGGCCTAAATATCGGGTGGCTGCCAAAGACTCACTTCTTCTGATTAATCCTTTTAATTTCCTGACTTCCAATAAGTCAATATCGTTACTCTTTTTGCTTTTCAAAAAGTGGATGATATTTTCAGATTCAACAGAATTGGCGTTTAACGCTTTTGAAATTTCAGCAAATTTTAAAGCTTCTTCATTCGAAACTGCAATATTTCCTGAAGTCTGATAAGCAATATGAACATCATGCCCTTGCTCTACCAACCGGTCAAAAGTTCCTCCCATCGAAATCACATCGTCATCCGGATGCGGACTGAAAATGATGATTCTTTTTCTTTCCGGAGTGGCGCGTTCCGGTCTGTACGTATCGTCTGCATTTGGTTTTCCGCCGGGCCATCCTGTGATCGTCTGCTGCATTTTGTTGAACATTTTAATGTTCAGGTCATACGCCGTTCCTTCTTCGGTCAACAGGCTCGACATACCATTGTCGTTATAATCTTTATCGGTTAATTTAAGGAAAGGTTTTTTAGTCAGTTCGCTTAACCAGGCAACCGCTTTCAGTTTTAGCTCTTCTGTCCAAATCACCGATTTAACCAGCCACGGTGTTTTTACCCTGGTTAATTCAGACGAAGCTTCTGTATCTAAAACAAATGTTGTGTTGTTGTGCTCTTGTAAATACGTTGCCGGTACTCGTGAAGAAATCTCTCCTTCTATGGTTTCCTTTATAATTCCCGCTTTGCTGATTCCCCATCCGAGAAGCACAATTCTTTTGGCATTTTTTACGGTACCAATTCCCATTGTAATTGCTTTTCTGGGTACATTATCAATCCCTAAAAACGAAGAGGCAGCATCGATACGTGTTAAATGATCCAGCGTAATACTTCTAGTTCCTGAATTTACGTGCGATCCCGGTTCGTTAAAACCAATATGTCCAGTTCTTCCAATTCCTAAAAGCTGAAAATCTAATCCGCCATAGGCTTTAATTTTCATTTCATAATCAATACAATATTGCTGTAAATCCTCATTGCTTATATTTCCGTTAGGAATATTGATATTTTCCGGAAGAATATTCACCTGATTGAAAAGGTGCTCATGCATAAAATGATGGTAACTTTGAATGTTATTTCGGTCCATCGGATAATATTCATCCAGATTGAAGGTTACTACGTTCGAAAAATTCAAACCTTCTTCTTTATGTAATCTAACTAATTCTTCATAAACTTTAATCGGAGAAGATCCTGTAGCCAGCCCTAAAACACAAGGTTCATTTAATTCTTCTTTCCGTTGAATTATATTGGCTATTTCCTGAGCAACTAATACCGAAGCTTCCTGAGACGATTCGAAAATCACATTATGAATCTTTTCAAAACGTGTTTCCTCAAACTTTCCGGCTTCTTTAAAGTGTATACCTTCTTTAATCATTTGTCTCTAATTCATTTATTAATATGTTAAAATTAGATATTTATGAATGTAAAAAATTAAAAATTCGACTAATAACGTAATAGCTTCGGCAAAAGACATAATTAGAAACTTTAAAAAAAAGGAAGGCTAATTAATCGTGACAAATACTATTCGATAACGTTTATTTCTGCGATCGAAACCGCCTGTCCTTTCCCTACTGCCGAAACTGCAACAAAACGCAAATATCGGGTCTTAACCTCCTTAAAAACTTTAAATTGCTCAATCGGATTATTTCTAATATTCGAAAATTCACTTTCCGACTGTCTGGTCCAGTTTACAGCATCTGTGCTGGTGTAGAATTCATAATTGGAGATCAGGTTAAGATTGTTTCCTACTTGCTGCGGAACATACGTAAAGCCTTTTATTTTCAGAATAGCTCCCATATCTAAGGTAATTTCCAGTGGAAGTTTATCAGACGCATTCCCAAAACCCCAATCTGTATTCGGGTTTCCGTCTATAATACGGTTTACAGTTTTGAGATCTCCGCCTGAGACAGAAAGCACTTTCCATTTTTCTTTAGAAATTCCATACTTTGCTGTATTTACGGCACTGCTTATGTCTTCTTCATTATTAATGGCAATCGCTTTTATCTGAACTGCCTCATTGTATGTGAAGGTTCCCTGATACAGCTTACTTTTTAGGGTTGGTTTTTTACCGTCAACGGTATAATATATCGAATTTCCCGGTTCAGAAGTAATAATAACCGTTCCGTTTTTATTGCGTTTAATTTCGGGAGCGCGCACAAATGTTGGTGCATTGTAAGCCTGAATATTCGAAATAACCAAACCGGCTTTCGAATCGGTAATATTTATTCTAAGTGCCGACGCCACAACTCTTTCCAGTCTTAAAATTCGTTTGTAGCCAATGGTCGTTTCATTAGCAATCGTTTTCCACTGCCCCTCAACTTTAGCTTCCACCGTAAAGGCTTTCACACGCTGTCCTAATTTTATGTATTCCTGAAGCAGGATGCGGTCAATTGCAGTTGGCTGGTCAAAAACAAATTCAATAGAGGCCGTTTTGACATTATCGTCTGTTGCCCAAAAGGTCTCTTTATTGCCATCGATGACATTTTTAGCAGCAAATTCGGCACTGTTTCCTCTAACATTATTAGCGGTTACTTTGCTTTTGGCCAATAGTTCTGTTTTGAAATCTGCTTGTATAGTGGCTACTAATTCTTTTAATCTTATAACATCATTTTCATGCACCAAACCTCTTCTGTCCACCGGAAGATTCAATAATAAAGTGGCATTTCGCCCTATTGATTCGTAATAGATATCGACCATTTCATCTAACGGACGAACTTTATCGTCTTCCACCGCATGGTAAAACCATCCCGGTCGTATCGAAACGTCAGCTTCTCCGGGAACCCATCTTTCTCCGTCTTCATGTCCGGACATAAATTCTGTATAATGTACTTTTCCGGCCAGTTCGTCCTTTTGGCGCAAAAGGCTCCAGTTTGTTTTTCCGGCGCGGCCTTCTTCATTTCCAATCCATCTGGCTTCAGAAGGTCCGACTCCCCAAACCAGTGTTTTTGGCGCTATTTTATAGATCAATTTGTAGGTTTCATCCCAATTGTAATATTCCAGCGAATTTATTTTTCTGGTTTCATTTGCTCCTCCATAATAGCCGTCACCACCATTGGCACCATCAAACCACATTTCGAAAACATCACCGTAATTGGTCAGTAATTCTTTCAATTGATTTCTGAAATAAGTGATATATTCCGGTTTACCATAGTCAGGGTGGTTTCTGTCCCAGGGAGACAGGTATAAGCCTAGTTTTAAATCATACTCTTTACAGGCTGCAGCCAGTTCTTTTACCAAATCGCCTTTTCCGTTTTCCCAGGGAGAATTTTTCACGGATCGTTCGGTATAGGCCGATGGCCACAAACAAAATCCGTCATGGTGTTTGGCAACCAGTATAATTCCTTTCATGCCTGCTTCCTTAACAACCCGTGCCCATTGCCGTACATCTAAATGGGTCGGATTGAACAACGCCGGTGATTCATCTCCGTAGCCCCATTCTTTATTGGTAAAGGTATTTAACGAAAAATGCACAAATGCATAAAACTCCATTTCCTGCCAGTCCAGTTGCTTTTGTGTAGGCAAAGGACCAAATGGTGCGGGGGATTTCACCAATTCCTGAGATTTAATTGATAGCGTTACGAAGAAAATACTCAGTAGCAGAAAAGAAGTTCTAATCGGATTCATATTTATGTTGGTGTTTGTAAGCGAATTAAAGTCTAAATTTAAAGTAAATAGGTATTCTGCCACACACTATTTCGACCAACAACAATTCTAAAAGAGTAACGGGAAAAATAGAGGTGTCCTAAAGAAGTAAAACTTTTGAAGTAACTATTTTTGACTAAAAGCTTTTAAAATCAATTTAATTAAAAGCGGGACACCATTTTTCTCTCTTTTTTCTTGCTTAAATTGACTAAATTTGACGAAAAACGTAATAAAATTAGTTTTATATTAGCAGAATAAAAGCCACACACAATTTAGATTAGTCGGTCCATTTTAGTAGTCCTGAATTTAATTGTCTGTTACACACATAAAATGACCGGAACTTTTTAAACATTCTAATAAAATGCGTTCCGGGTGAGTCTGAAAAGATTTGCTTTTTTATACCAAAATCGCATCACATTAAATTTCACAGTAACAAAATGAAACAAAATTACAATCTTTTATTAGCGGACGATGACGAAGATGATTGTGCTTTCTTTAAAGAAGCACTTGACGAACTGCTTTTACCAGTATCACTTGTAACGGTTAATGACGGTGTACAGCTTATGGATTTTTTATCTGATAAGTCTGCTGAAAATCTTCCCGACATACTTTTTCTGGATTTGAATATGCCCAGAAAAAATGGTTTTGAATGTCTTACCGAAATAAAAGAAATCGTCAGGTTGCAAAAACTGCCGGTGATCATCTTTTCGACTTCACTTGACATGAATATTGTGGATACCGTGTATGAAAAAGGGGCATTATATTACATCAGGAAGCCGGGTGATTTTTCTAAATTAAAAAAAGTGATCGGAAATGCACTTGCCATAACTGCCGAAAATAATTTCGAACAACCTGTAAAAGAGCAATTCATCCTTCAACCCTAAATTTTATTTGAATGGGCCGTACCAATAATGAGCATTACTTTCTAGCCGGTGGTGGAGAAATGGGCGAACAGATTCGTGCTAAAGACTGGAGCAAAACTTCTTTGGGAGATCCTGAAAACTGGCCGCACAGTCTTCAAACCATGGTAACGGTTATGCTTCATAATCCTTTTGGAATGTATATAGCCTGGGGTGAAAACTATACCCAATTGTACAATGATGGCTTTCGTCCAATTCTTGGTTCCAGCAAACACCCGCAGGCTTTAGGAATAAGTTCAGAGATTACATTTTCTGAAATCTGGGAAATTATAGGCCCGCTGTTCAGTGATGTAAGGAACGGGAAAGCAGTTAGTTTTCCGGATTTCATGGTGCCTTTAAACAGAAATGGGTTTACAGAGGAGTGCTATTTCGATTTTTCCTACAGTCCTATTAGAAAAGAAGATGGAGAAGTTGGCGGCATTCTGGTTACTGTTATAGAAACGACTGAAAAGAAAAAAGCCACCGAAGCACTAAAAGAAAGTAATGCAAGGTTCATGAATAATATCATGCAGGCTCCTGTTGCCATGTGTGTGTTTAGAGGTAAAGATTATATTGTTGAAATTGCCAATAAACAAATGATTGAATTATGGGGCGTACAAAGTGAAGACGTACTCAGCAAATCTATTTTTGAAGCATTACCCGAAACAAAAAATCAATATCTCGAAGATGTACTGGAGCATGTATATCGTACCGGGGAAAAATTTACTGCCAACGAGCAACTGGTGCAGCTGCCCCGAAAAGGACAGACAGAAAATACGTATATCAATTTTGTATATGAAGCACTGACAGAACCTGACGGAAGTATTTCGGGTATTGTAGCAATAGCGATTGAAGTAACGGGACAGGTACTGGCACGCTCCAAAGTAATAGAAAACGAGCAGAAAATAAGACAATTGGTCGAAAATGCTCCTTTTCCGATTGCGGTTTATGTCGGAAAAGAAATGCGTATTGAACTTGCCAATGAATCAATCATTAACTTATGGGGAAAAGGAAATAATGTTATCGGAAAATCATTTAAAGAGGTACTTCCGGAACTCGATAATCAGCTTGTATTTGAGCAGATAAAAAATGTATTAGATACCGGAAAATCATTTCACACCACAAATACACCTCTTGACCTGACGATAGAAGGCAAACTACAGACGCATTATTTCAATTATAGCTTAACACCATTGTATGACATAAATGGTACTATTTATGGCGTAATGAACACTGGGGTTGACCTTACCGATCTGAACGTTGCCAAGAAAAAAATAGAAGAAAGCGACAAACGTTTCCGTAATACTGTAAAACAGGCTCCTATTGGAATAAGTATTTTACGCGGCCCCAATTATATGGTCGAAATGGCAAATGAAGCTTACCTGAAACTGGTTGGCAGAGAAGAAGCTGGTTTTGTAGGCAGCCCTTTATTCGATTCCTTACCGGAAGTCAGAGAAGCCGTAAATTCACTATTAGAAGGCGTTTTAAAAACTGGCATTCCCTATCATGGATACGAGGTTCCTATTCCCTTAAACCGATACGGTCAGGAAGAGGAAATCTTCTATTTTGATTTTCTGTATCATCCTTTAAAAGAAGAAAATGGCGAAATTTCGGGTATAATAGTTACCGTAACGGAAGTAACCGAAAAAGTAGATACCCGAAAAAAAACAGAGCTTAATGAAGAAAGGCTAAACATTATCGTAGAAGCCAGCGAACTTGGCACTTGGGAACTGAATGTAAAAACCAAAGACTTCCAATACTCCAAAAGATATATAGAAATTGTTACAGGAAACAAAAATGACTTAAATTTAAGCCACGCTCAGCTGGTAAAACACCTGCATCCTGATGATCTTCATATCAGAGAAAAGGCGTTTAAAGAGGCTTTTGTTTCAGGATATATTAATTATGAAGCCCGATTAATCTGGGAGGATCAATCTATTCACTGGGTAGAAGCCAAAGGAAAAGTATTCTATGATTTAGAAGGCCAGCCGGAAAAGCTCTTGGGTACCGTAAGAGACATTACAGAAGAAAAACAATATCAGCAGAAAATTGAGGAAAGCGAAAAAAGATTCCGCAATCTGGTGATGAAATCTCCTGTACCAAAAGCAATACTTAAAGGCAGCGATTTAATAATCGAAATGGCCAATGTAGCACTATTGAAAAACATTTGGAAAAGAAAAGAAAGCGATGTTCAGGGCAAAAAAATATTTGATGTATTCCCGGAGCTTAAGCAGCAAAAATATGCAAGACTTTTAAGTGAAGTTTCTAAAACCGGAAAAGTGCATTCCGAATCCGAATCCCCAATATTCATTGACAGTGAAAACGGGAAACAAAAATTTTATATCGATTTTGAATACGCGCCCTTAAATGAGACAGATGACACACTTTCAGGAATAAAAATAACCTTAATTGATGTAACGGAAAAAGTTGAGGCCAGAAAGAAAATAGAAGAAAGTGAGAAACGTTTCCGTTCGTTGACAGAAAGTATTCCTCAGCTAATCTGGGAAACAGACGAAAAAGGAAATGCTTTGTTTGCTTCGGGAAAATGGCTGGAGTTTACCGGAATTCATCCAAAAGGAGAAGAAGAATGGAGATCTATCATTCATCCGGATGATTTTGAAGAAAATGCCAGAACATGGAGTCATAGTCTGGCAACAGGAGAACTTTACCGTTGCGATGTTCGCATAAAAAGTAAAAGCGGGGATTACCGATGGCATACTGCAATTGGTGAACCGGTTTTAGATAAAGACAATACCATCATAAAATGGGTTGGTGCTTTTACAGATATCCAGACTGAGAAAGCTTTTACCCATGAGTTAGAAAAACAGGTTGCAGAACGAACAAAAGAATTGGAGAAAAACAATATTGATCTCGAAAAGATGAATAAAGAACTTCAGTCGTTTGCTTATATTTCAAGCCATGATTTGCAGGAACCTTTAAGAAAAATCCAGACTTTTGCAACACAAATCATAGAAAGGGAATCTAAAAATCTGTCTGAAATCGGGAAAGACAAATTCCAGAGAATGCAAAATGCGGCCCAAAGAATGCAGACCTTAATTAATGATTTACTTTCCTACTCCAGAACCAGTACTTTAGAAAGGGTATTTGAAAAAACAGACCTTTCTGAAATCATCAATGAAGTCAAAGAAGATTTAAGAGAAGAACTGGAACAAAAAAATGCCACTATTGATATCATTGAAGGTTGTGAATTAGGAGTTATTCCATTTCAATTCAGACAATTGATTTATAATCTCGTCAGCAACTCTATCAAGTTTTCAAAACCGGAAATTGCACCGGTCATAAAAATAAAATGTACCATAGATAAAGGCAAAAACTTTAATTACGAAGTGCTTAGTGACAACAAAGAATACTGTCACATCAGCATTTCAGATAATGGTATTGGTTTTGACCAGCAGTACAACACCAAAATATTTGAAGTATTCCAGCGTCTGCACGGAAGGGAACTGTACAACGGAACCGGAATTGGCCTTGCCATCGTAAAAAAAATTGCAGAAAACCATAACGGATTTATTACCGCCCAGGGAAAACCAGATGAAGGTGCATGCTTTGATATTTATATCCCAGTAACTTAAAAATAAAAAAAGCGGAAACAACTTATGAAGTTGTTTCCGCTTTAATCCCAATCCATAAAGATCAGGGTTTGAACTAAAGTTTTTTACTATCTGGTATAAACTGTAATTACACCTGTAGCTTTATCTTTTATTTTTAATTCTTTGTTGGTAAGATTCATGATATCTGAAGTCGTACTTACACCACCGAAAGTAAGAGTCAAATCATTATGAGATCTTACGTAAGTTCCTGTAGTTTCTACTAAGGCACAATTAGAACCGTCATAATCACCTTCTACTGCTGCGTTACTTACTCTTAAGTCTAAGTAATCTCTGTTACAACCACTTGCGTTTTCAATAGCATCAACCAATTGTTCTTTACCGTCTACAACAATACCTTGCTGACTAAGGTTGTATTTTCCCTGAATAGGAACAATAGTTTCTCCTTCATTATCATCGTTACTGCAAGATGTTGCAAACATACCTAAGCCTAAAGCTACTACGAATAATATTTGTTTTAAATTTTTCATGATCTGATTTGTTTAATTATTTGTTTGTTATAAAGGCAAAATTAACAGGAAACAACTTGAAGAATGTTCTACAATTTTTCGATTTTATTACATAATTTATGTTTTAAGATAATTTTAAGATGAAACTTTACATTATCATCAGATTTTATTCAAATGTAATTTCTCAACTCATTTTCGTTATTCTTAAACAAAAAAAACAGTTAACTATTTAATAACCTTTACGTTACTGTTAATTCACATCTGTTTTATTAATTTGATCAAAACAAATTATCATGAGATTCTTCAGCTTAAATTTTTTAGTTTCCTTTAAAGAATGGCTTTTTCTAAGAGCTATGCAATCTACTTTCCTTCATTAATATACTCACATCATAAAAGGAAAGCAGTACTTAAATGAATAAAACAGAAAACGCACTTTTAAATAAAGAACAATTTGGAGAGGATTTCCTGTGGGGAGTTTCCACTGCCGCTTTTCAAATTGAAGGAGCACACGACGCAGATGGTAAAGGAGCTTCTATCTGGGATGTTTTTACCTCGAAAAAAGGTAAAATAAAAAATGGTGATCATGCCCTTTCAGCCTGTGATTTCTATAATTATTACAAGAATGACATTGAATTAATTCGTGAATTAAACATTCCCAACTTTAGATTTTCTATCAGCTGGCCCCGAATTATGCCAACCGGAATACATCCTGTAAACCAATCCGGTATTGATCACTATAACAAAATCATCGATTTTTTATTAGAATGTAATATCGAACCCTGGGTTACGCTTTATCATTGGGATTTACCGCATGCTTTAGAAGAAAAAGGAGGCTGGACCAATCGAGAATCGGTTTCCTGGTTTTCGGCATACACAGAAGTTTGCGCACAACACTTCGGTGACCGGGTAAAAAACTGGATGGTGATCAATGAACCGTCTGTCTTTACAGGAGCGGGATATTTTCTGGGAATTCATGCACCGGGAAGAAAAGGCCTGACCAATTATCTTAAAGCCATGCACCACGTGACCTTATCCACAGCTGCGGGTGCAAAAATTTTACGAGAGCATGTTTCCGGGGCAAATATTGGTACTACATTCTCCTGTACGCATATCGAACCGGAAACAGAGAGACCTAAAGATGTTGAAGCCGCAAAACGTGTCGATACTTTACTCAACAGGACTTTTATAGAACCTATCTTAGGACTTGGATATCCGAAGAATGATTTGTCGGTTCTTAAAAAACTCAACAATTATATTCTGGACGATGATCTAAATAATATGGCTTTTGATTTCGATTTTATTGGTTTACAATGTTACACCAGGGAAATCGTAAAAGCCTCTTTACTTACTCCGTATATTGGCGCTGAGCTGGTAAGTGCAGAAAAAAGAAATGTAATCTCTACCGAAATGGGCTGGGAAGTCTACCCTCCTGCTCTGTATCATACGATCAAAAGATTTAATGCATACAAAAACATAAAGAAAATTATCATTACAGAAAATGGAGCTGCTTTTCCTGACGAAGTCAAAAACGGAAAAGTATATGATATCCGTCGTACACAATATATTCGCGATCACTTGGAACAATTGCTGAAAGCCAAAAAAGACGGCTATAATGTTGATGGTTATTTTGTCTGGAGCCTCACCGATAATTTTGAATGGGCTGAAGGATATAACGCCAGATTCGGACTTATCCATATTGATTTTGAAACTCAGAAAAGGACCATTAAACAATCCGGATTGTGGTTTCGTGATTTTTTAGCGCAAAGCAAATAAAATATAAAAGAGGAAAAGAGTTTAAATTCTTTTCCTTTTTTTTTATCAAAAATCAAATAAGGACAATTGCCCTGTTTTTTAAAGAATGATTTTCAAGACTCAAATCTACTTGTTCAATATTTTCAGGGAAAATCTTAAAAGTCCTATCCAGCGTATTGATTCCAATGGCTTTTATTCGCACTAGAACTTCTTCGTTTGCCGGTATGGGTTTGGTTTGTCTATTTCTTTAATCTGAAAATCGGATCTAAATTCTTCAAGGATAAGTGCTTTCATGTTTTTATATTTTGTAATATTGTTATTATTAAAAATTTATATTGCAAAATTATGCAATATTTGACTGTAAATTGTTGTAAAATCATGTTCTAAAAGTGTATTTTTTTTTGTTATGACAAACGATGTATTGCATGAACCCTATGAGCTGGTTCTGAAAGATTTAACCGAAGAATGCCCAAGAGGCGGACACATGCACAGTTTTTTTGAACTGGCCTATATAGTACAAGGCAGCGGAATACAACACATTAACAACAATAAACTGCCCTACAAAACAGGTGATTTGTTTTTGCTGACTCCGGACGATCTGCACCGTTTTGATTTTGAAGTGCCCACACAATTATTCTTTATCCGATTTAATAATTACTACTTAGGCGGAGCTTATCAACAGGAATTATTGCAGCGAATTGAAATAATCCTTAAAAATGCTTCACACGAACCGGGTTGTGTTATCAAAAATGAAGAGGACACTATTATTGTTCAACCCATTATGGAAGCCATTATCAGGGAACACAGCAAAAAAGGATTGTACCACACCGAATTGCTTTCTCATTACATTAAAACTTTGCTGGTCATCATTGCACGAAACATAATGATGAGCCTTCCGGAAAAAATCAACGATCACAGTGATCAGAAAGTCGTTCGCATTTTGCAATACGTACAGGCGAATATTTATGATCCGGAAAAACTAAAAGGATTTCATATCAGTAATAAATTTGGAATTTCCGAGACGTATCTGGCCCGTTTTTTCCGCAAACACACCAATGAGACATTACAGGAATATCAGACCAATTATAAGCTTAAATTAATTGAAAACCGCCTGTTGAATACCGACATGCGTATTAATGAAATTTCAGCGGAATTTGGTTTTACCGATAAAAGCCATTTCAATAATATGTTCAAAAAACACAGAGGCGTAAATCCAACAGAATTTAGAAAGATGTTTTTTGGATTTGGAAATTTTTAAACACTGGGAAATCAGATTAGAGAGAAGCTGAACTGCGCCGGAATACCTGATTTTATTTAAAATTTTGATTTCAGATGAAAATCGTTTATATTTGTGGGAATTTTTATACTAATTATAGCGGTATCGATTATATACGCTATATTTGTTGAACTAAATTTTTAGAAATGGCACAGTCAGCATTATTTTTATCCGGAGAAATTCTAAAACGGGCAAAAGAACAGGACATTGAGATTTCTAATATGTCCCTGCAAAAACTTTTGTTCATTGCCAATGGTTTATATCTTGCCAAAAATGGCGTTCCATTAATTCAGGAACCTATTGAAGTCTGGCCTTACGGTCCGGTTATTAAAAACGTTTATCTCGAATTTAAAGAATATGGCAACTCAGCCATAAAAAAAATTCCGTTGAGTTATTCTCTTAATCAAAATAAAGAACTGGACAAAGCTACCGATGACGTTATAGAATTCGCTCTGGAAGTAGCCAAAAATCTTAATGCCATACAATTATCAAACTGGACTCACCTTCCTGAGTCTCCGTGGACGGAAGCGAAAAGAAATAATGAAAAAGAAATATCCAACGACTTAATGAGCAGCTATTTTGAGAAATTTGTTAACAAACCAATCAGCGAATAATGGCAAGAAGTTTTAATTTAGGCGGTCTTATAAGCGATGTCACTAATGCGCCAACGAGTTCAGTATCTATTTCTGAGTTTATTTCTTATGAAAAACACCAATCAGATTTACAAAACTCAAATCAGAACATGCTGGAAAGAAAACGTTATGCAGAATATATCTTTTCTTTTACCTGCATCTGGTGTATCTGTATCTTTTTTATACTAATGTGGAAAGGTCTCGGCAAACTAAATCTATCTGACGAAATCATTATAACGTTAATTGGTTCTACTACGCTGAACGTACTGGTTTTCTTTACACTGGTGACCAAATACCTTTTTAATTCGGAGAAATCTACCTAAACAGTAATCTAAAAAGTCTACTGAAGACCAATACTACATCTTAATTTAAAATAAAAAACCTTCCGAAAGCGAACTCTCGAAAGGTTTTAATCTACAACTTAATAACAATTTTTATTTCCAACCACCGCCTAAGTCTTTATAAACATTGACTGCAGCATTCAATTGGTCTTTTTTCGTTTCTATCAATTCTAATTTAGATTCCAAAGCATCACGCTGTGTCATCAGCACTTCGAAATAATCTACTCTCGCAGATTTAAACAAGTCGTTAGAAACATCGATTGATGTGTTTAAAGCCGCTACTTGTTGTGATTTTAAATCGTAGCTTTTTTCTAAATTACTAATCCTGGAAAGTTCGTTTGAAACTTCGATATAGGCATTTAAAACGACACGATCATAATTGTACAAAGCCTGAAGCTGTCTTGCATTGGCATTACTGAACTCTGCTTTGATTGCATTTCTGTTAATCAGCGGCGCCGCCAAATCACCAGCTAAGGAATACAAAAGCGATTCCGGAAATGTCAACAGGTAAGAAGGATTAAAAGCATTTACTCCTACTGCAGCCGAAATATCCAATGAAGGATAAAATTCTGCACGAGCTACTTTTACATCCAGTTTTGCAGCTGTAAGCTCCATTTCTGCCTGTTTAATATCAGGACGATTCTGTAATAATTGAGAAGGGATCCCAGAATTAACAGTTGATGGCAACAAACTTAAAAAGTTGTTTCTATCTCGCTTAATTTCCTGTGGATATTGACCCACCAAAAAGTTAATTCTGTTTTCCGCTTCTTTTATTTGCTGAAGAATTTCAAACTCTTTGCTTTTAGAATCCATAACCTCAGCCTGGAATTTCTGAACCCCCAGTTCTGTTGCTCTGGATGCCTGTTTTTGAATTTTTACAATTTCTAAAGCATTGGATTGCAATTCTATATTTTGTTTTACAATCTCTAACTGGCTGTCAAGCGCTAACAATTCATAGTAAGAATTAGCGATTTCAGCAATCAGGTTTGTAACTACAAAGTTTTTTCCTTCTACGGTCGATAAATAACGGCTTACTGCTGCTTTCTTGGAATTACGCAGCTTTTTCCAGATATCTACTTCCCAGTTGGCATAAGCCGCTACCACAAAATCCCCAAGCGGATCCGGTGTTTCTTTACCGGGCTTAATTTCTGTAGTAGCATCACCTGCCCCCTGGCTGGTATATCTTCCCACTTTCTCTACTCCTGCACCGGCTCTGATACCAACGGTTGGCAAATAAGCCCCTTTTTTGATACGAACGTCATTCTTTGCGATTTCAATTTCCTGCAAAGTGATCAGTAATTCCTGATTATTTTTCAGGGCCGTATCGATCAGATTGATCAGATTCTGATCCTTAAAGAAATCATGCCACGGAAGAACGGCCGTATTTGTTGTATCCTTGCTAGTGGTGTAAGCTTCAGGAACAACTGCTTTGTTGGGCGTTTCGGTAGTGGCCTGCGGAGCCTTGCAGCTCACCGCTGCAAGACAAAGACCTAACGCAATACTATATTGTAACTTGAATTTATACATGATTATCATCAATTTCTTCGGTTAATGGATTCTCTTCTTCATTTTTTACCAGTTTGTGTTTCTCTGATATTTTGGCAAAAATGTAATACAATCCCGGAATAACGAATACCCCGCATATGGTTCCTACAAGCATACCTCCGGCAGCTGCTGTACCAATTGTTCTATTCCCAATTTTACCCGGACCAGAAGCAAAAGCAAGTGGCAGTAATCCGGCTATAAAAGCAAATGAAGTCATTAAAATAGGACGGAACCTTGCTTTCGCACCTTCCATGGCTGCTTCTAAAACCGTTTTTCCTGCAGCATGCCTTTGTATGGCAAACTCTACAATCAATACGGCATTTTTACCCAACAGACCAATAAGCATTACCATCGCCACCTGAGCATAAATATTATTCTCTAATCCTGTTAATTTTAATAAAAGGAAGGCTCCAAAAATACCGGCCGGTAAAGAAAGGATCACCGATAATGGCAGAATAAAACTTTCGTATTGTGCTGCTAAAACCAGGTACACAAATCCTAAACAAATCAAGAATACCCAAATGGCCTGATTTCCTTGTGCTACCTCATCAGCAGAAATACCTGCCCAGTCAATGTCATAACCCCTTGGTAATTTTTCGGCAGCTACTTCCTGAATTACTTTAATTGCTGTACCACTACTATATCCCGGAGCGGCACCACCACTAATTTCTGTAGAAGTATACATATTATGTCTCGTAATCTCTGAAAGACCGTATACTTTTTCTAATTTCATAAAGGCAGAAAAAGGGACCATTTCATCACGATTATTTTTTACGTAAAGTTTTAAAATATCATCTGGCTGTGCACGGTATTCCGGAGCTGCCTGAACGATTACTTTATAATTAATTCCGTATTTGATGAAACTTATTTCGTAGTTACTTCCCACAAGAGTAGACAGGGTATTCATCGCATTTTCGATAGAAATTCCTTTTTGCTGCGCCAGATCATTGTCTACTTTCATCATGTATTGCGGAAAACTGGCACTAAAGAAACTAAAGACATTCGATAGCTCTTTGCGTTTGTTCAGTTCTCTTACAAACTCATTATTGATGGTTTCCATTTTTCTGTAATCACCTGAACCGGTTTTATCCAGCAAACGAAGTTCAAATCCTCCTGCTGCTCCATATCCCGGTACTGCTGGCGGCTGGAAAAATTCGATATTGGCACCCGGAATATCTTTCGATTTTTCTTCCAGTTCCGTCATAATTTCCTGTACGGACTGCTTTCTGTCATTCCAGTCTTTAAGATTGATCAGACAGGTTCCCGCATTCGATCCGGTACCTTCCGTCAAAATTTCATAACCTGCCAGAGATGAAACCGATTTTACTCCTTCTACCGTTTCGGCAATTTTTTGTAATTTCTCGGCAATATTATTGGTTCTTTCCAATGATGAACCCGGAGGAGTCTGAATAATAGCATAAAACATTCCCTGATCCTCATTCGGAATAAATCCGGAAGGAACGGTGCTACTGATTAACCATGTTCCTGCGCAAAAACCTAAAAGTGCGATAATGGTAACAGCTCTTCTGTTTACGATTTTAGCTAATACATTTTGGTATTTCCCTTGTGCCAGGTTAAACTTGTTGTTAAAGCCATCTATAAATCTGTTTACAGGTGTTTGTTTTTTAGGCTTACCGTGATTATTTTTCAGCATCATTGCACAAAGTGCCGGTGTCAGCGTCAAAGCCACAATACCGGAAAGTATAATCGCTGTTGCCATCGTAATCGAAAACTGTCTGTAGAATACTCCAACGGGACCAGACATAAAGGCAACCGGAATAAATACCGCAGCCATCAGGAAGGTAATCGCAATAATAGCTCCTGCAATCTCGTGCATCGCTTTTTTAGTTGCTTTAAGTGGCGAAAGATGTTCTTCCTCCATCTTGGCGTGAACGGCTTCAATAACCACAATCGCATCATCGACGACGACTCCAATAGCAAGTACAAGGGCAAATAAGGTGATCAGGTTCAATGAAATATCAAAGAAGGTCATGAAGATAAAAGTCCCGACCAGCGAAACCGGTACCGCAATCGCCGGAATAATCGTGGAACGCCAGTCTCCTAAGAAAAGGAATACTACCAATCCTACCAGAATAAAAGCTTCAACCAAAGTGTGGATTACTTTTTCGATAGAAGCATCTAAGAATTTAGAAACATCATAGGAGATTTCATAATCCATTCCTTTTGGGAATTTTTGCTTGATTTTTTCTAATTTGGCTTTTACGTCTTCAATAACCTGATTGGCATTACTTCCAAAAGATTGTTTCAATACAATAGCAGCAGATGGCTTACCATTTAAGTTGGAATAAATATCGTACATCGAACTTCCAAATTCAACTTTGGCAACATCTTTCAGACGTAAAAGTTCTCCGTTACTGTTAGATCGTACTACAATATTCTCATATTGTTCTTTGGTTGTAAAACGTCCGGAATATTTCAATACATATTCGAAAGCCTGAGATCTTTTACCGGAACTTTCTCCTGTTTTACCAGGCGAAGCTTCTAAACTTTGGCTTGACAATGCCTCCATTACCTCATCGGCAGATATTTTATAAGCTAACATACGATCCGGTTTCAACCAGATACGCATGGCATATTCACGTGTTCCTAAAATATCTCCGGATCCGATACCATTTACCCTTTTCAACTCAGATAATACATTGATATCTGCATAGTTGTACAAGAACTTCATATCGGTATTTGGATCCGTACTGTAAAGATTCACATACATCAGCATACTAGGAACTTCACGGGTAATCTTTACACCTTCTCTAACTACCAATGGAGGTAATTTATTTGTTACCGAAGCTACACGGTTCTGAACGTTAATCGCAGCCTGGTTGGGATCCGTACCCAGATTAAATACGACCTGAATACTCGCTTCACCGTCATTTCCGGCATCAGAAGTCATATATTTCATTCCGGGAACTCCATTTAAGGCTCTTTCTAACGGAATAACAACCGATTTGATCATCAATTCACCATTAGATCCCGGGTAATCTGCCGTAACGTTTACCATTGGCGGCGAAATGGATGGGAATTGGGTGATCGGTAAATTCAATACCGACAATACCCCTAAAAAGACAATGATCAGCGATATCACTATCGACAGTACAGGTCTTTGAATAAATTTATTAAACATTTTTATATTTTTTTAATGATTAAACCAAATGGAGTAAAACATTGCAGACTGTGAAATGTAAACTGTAGATTGTGAAATGTGAAATGTGAAATTCCAATTGCACATTATTAAATACTGTAAACTGACACTGAATACTGCTACTTACTCTGCTTTAAGGCGCAAATGATTCAGTACCTCTTTAGGGGATTGGAATTCATATTTAATTTTGTCGTTGTCTCTTACTTTCTGAACTCCTTCAAGTAAAATTTTATCATTTTCAGTAAGTCCGCTGCTTACGACATATAAATCCGGAATTTCACCTGTAATCGTAATTTCTTTTGAACTTACTTTATTGCTTTTATCCACCACAAAAACGTACTTTTTGTCCTGGATTTCATAAGTTGCTTTTTGTGGAATTACGATAGCATTTCTAAGAGGCACAAGCATTTGAACCTGTCCGGTTTCACCATTTCTAAGTAATTTACCTGTATTGGGAAATCTTGCTCTGAAAGCGATATTTCCTGTTTCGTTGTTAAATTCACTTTCGATTACTTCAACATTACCTTTGTATTTAAACGTTTCTCCGTTAGCTAAAACCAAACCTACTTTGGTTTCTGCACGGTCTTTTATATCAGTTTGATATTGTAAATATTCAGGTTCTGAAACGTTGAAATAAGCAAACATCTGACTGTTGTCGGAAAGGCTTGTCAATAATTCGCCTTCGTCGATAAGACTTCCTAATTTTAACGGAATTCTGTCGATAGTTCCGTCAAACGGAGCTCTGATTTCGGTAAATGATAAATGAAGTTTTGCTAATGCAACTTCAGCTTTTGCTGATTGCAATTTGGCCTGAGCCACACTTAATTCGTTTTTGGAAACGATATTTTTATCTGCCAGTAATTTAGCATTCTGCAGTTCAATTTCTACTGATTTTTGTTCAGCCTGTGCTTTTAACAATTCAGCCTGATACATGTTTGGCATAATTCGGAACAAAAGCTGACCTGCTTTTACAAATTGGCCTTCATCAACATAAATATTTTGCAGGAATCCTTTTTCCTGAGCACGAATTTCAATATTTCGGACAGATTTGATCTGCGAAACATATTGTTTGGTAAACGAAGTATCAATTTTTACAGGATTGGTTACTGTAAATTTTTCAGCTTCTTCTTTTTCTTCTTTTTTTGATGTACAACTGGTAAGGCACAACAAGGCATATAAGCCCGTTAACACGACAATTCTTTTCATGGTATAATAAATGGAAATTAAGCGATTGAAATTGGGAATAGAAACTTTCCCGGTCTGAGAATATAATCAGTCGCCAGAATAAAACGTGAAACGTAGAATGAAAAAGTATTTTAAAAATACAGTCCGCACTTATGCATGATCACGCTTATTGGTAACCGATGTATAAGTAGAATCAGATTCTTAAAACTCTCTGAGTAATATAGATAGGATTTGACTCGCCACAAGATGGCGCTAAGAATTCAAAACGATTATAGGAATTTACAACCATCTGACGAGAGAATGTCAAATAAAGTTTAGCTACTAAGCTGTAATTGGCTGTAAAAAATTTATTTAAAAGTCCATCTTTAAGAGTATCATTACCAAGACATTCTTCGTCAAGATCTACATCGGCTTCTTCAATAACTGAATTGCCCTGATCCTGATTCGTGAATTTTACGCGGTGTCTTTTCTCAAGATTGTGATGAGCGTTATGGTGAGTTTCAGCATTAAGATATTGCCCTCCGCCGAGCAGAAGGAAATTCATGAATACTAAAAATACTACTAACTTTCTCATTTGAGTGCGAAAGTAATAAAAGATCGGAATAAAAAAAATAAAATAAGAAAGTCTTAACAAGTTGACAGAAACGAAAACGTTTTCATTTTTTCATTCTGTTATTTTTGGTCTTTAACGCCTGAAAAGACAAGGCTTAAGATATTGTGAATTCGATAAAAAACAAACCGCATAAATAAACATCAGGTTATTAATCAGGACTTTAAAAACAGAATATTTAAAAATTCAGGCATGGTGTTTTTTGAGTGCCTGTTCTACAATAAAATCTCCATTATGGTAAAATTTTTTCCGGTTTTTGTAAAAATTTTATGCGTATCTGACATTCCAAATTTCTCATAAAATGATTTTTTATCTGTTCTGGCATTGCACCAGAGTTTTTTTAATCCTCTTTCTTTTGCCAGTTTTAAAATAAAATGTAATAATTCAGAAGCAATTCCTTTTCCCTGATAGTCTTCCAAAGTAGCTAATTTTCGAAATTGCATTTCATCACCATCAATAAAACAGGATACTATCGAAACGAGCTTTTCTTCGATAAAACCCCCAAAATGAAATCCTGAATCATCTTCGTCCAGTTGTACAAATTCAAAAGGCTGATCGGGCCACATTACTTCATGTCTGATCTTCCAGGTTTGTGACGCTTTAATTGCTTTGATTTCCATACTAATTTGAAAATTTGTTCAAAACCTCCATGGCTTTATGGGCATCCTGATTTAGTTCCGGTTTCATGCTTTGAAGCAATTTTTGCAGCTCTTTTTCTCCAGACATTTTAAATTAATTTTTAAAATTAATTCTTTTTAAAGGCAAATTAAAAAAAGTCCCTTTAGTAAAGAGACTTTTTTTAAAAAAATTTAATTATTTGCTTTTCCAGGTATTGTTAACGGGTGTAGCATCCAGAAAAATGCCATTGTCAACCGTGATTTCTTTAATTTGCTTTTTACTTTTTAAAGTAATTGTTGTCACTTTTTGGTTCTTTTCCCAGATAGCAGGGGTCTGATGAAGGGATTCTTTGGTATCGTCTGCATACACAATATTCACCTCAAACGGAATCGCAAAGCCACCCACATTTTCTATCGAAATAGCTTTGGCATCTGCACTTTTAACGGAAAGATCGATGTAATTATTCGTGAAAAACCAGTTATTGAAAAACCAGTTCAGGTTTTTCCCTGAAGCAGTATTTATTGAATTAAAATAATCCCACGGAATTGGGTGTTTCCCATTCCAGTTGTCCATGTAAGCGTGCAATGACTTTTTGAACAAATCATCGCCCAGAAGATCTTTTAAAGCGATATAAGAAAGGGAAGCTTTACCGTAGGAATTATTTCCATAACCCGGTCCTGAAACCTGCGTGGACATGGAGATAATAGGCTGATCTTCTTCCGTTGAAGGATCATTTATGTATTGTGCCACTCTAAATTGTTTGTAAAATTTATCTGCTGCTTCTTTTCCGTGTTCTGCCGTTCCTATTAGATATTCGAAGGTGGTAGCCCAGCCTTCATCCATAAAAGCGTAACGGGTTTCGTTGATTCCCATATAAAAAGGAAAATAAGTATGAGCCACTTCATGATCTTGTACCAATTGTGCAAAAACAGGATCTCCCATTTGTGAATCATTACACATCATTGGATATTCCATATCGGCAAATCCCTGAAAAGCGGTCATTTTAGAAAAAGGATACGGAACTCCCGGCCAATTGTTCGAAAACCAGTCTAAGGCATATTGATTGTTTTTTACGGAAGCTACAAAATCAGTCCCTTTTACGTCATAAGCTGCCTGAACACTGGCACGGCGATTTGTTTTTTTATCTACTAAAACACTGCTGGCATCCCATAAATAATGATCACTCAGTCCGAAACATACATCTGAGATGTTCTTAGCTTCAAATTTCCAGGTATTCCAGTCGTTTTGTTTGGTTACTGCACCGCTTTTCATTTCCTGCTCATTAGCAATATGAAGCACTTCATCAGTTCTATACGATTTTTTCAAACGTGCTGAAAATTCAGGCTGTAAAACTTCATCAGGATTCAATAAATCCCCGGTACCATACACCACATAGTTTTTGGGTGCTTTTACGGAATAAGCATAATCATTAAAATCATTGTAAAACTCCTGACGATCGGTATGTGGCAATCTGTCCCATCCGTTATAATCATCAAAAACGGTTACTCTCGGATAACTGTACGCTACAAAGAAAGTAGTATTGTCAATTTGTCCTTCTCTTCCGCTTTCTTTAGATAAAGGATAATTCCAGTCGATATTGATTGTAATTTTTGAATGCGGGGCAACCGCTTTTTTAAGTTTTACATTCCCTACCGTACCCCAGCTTCTGGCATCTTCTTTATAAACTTCGCCTTCCACTTTCAATAAAGTAATGGTTAGTCCGTCACTTAAAAAATCATCGTTGACAGTTCCACTGCGCGGAGAAGATGGTTTATGAAGATTATTTACAAAGCGGATTGGTAAATTTCTTAAAGTATCAGGGCTGTTGTTTTCATAGACGATAGTTTCTGTTCCGCTGACTACTTTGGTAGCTGCATTCACCGTAAGCTCCATAGTGTACTTACCATGATTTTGCCAGTATTTTTTTCCGGGTTTACCATCTTTAGAACGAGTTCCTTTTTCGTAAGCTTCTTTAATATTTCTGGGCATATAAAGCTCTTGTGAAAAGCCATATTGCATTAAAAACAGAAAGCCAATTAGTATAATTTTTTTCATAAGTGGTTTTGAGAATTTGGTTTATTTATATAGTTGTTATAAATATTAGTTGTCCTTTTTTGCCTAAAGTTACAATTATCTAAGATATTTTTAAGTTTGGGTTTCAATTTATCGCAGAGTAACGAAGTCGCATAGAAAATTAAAAAATAACCTTCATATAAAAACTTAGAACCTCAGCATCTTAAAATCTCAGTAACTTAAAAAAAAACCGCCCTTTTCAAAAAAGAAAAAGACGGTGATCTACAATTAATATATAACCCTGAAACTACAAAATATAATCGGTATTAATGAAATTTGATTCTTTGCTGTTCAGCAATTCCTGCAGGATTTCATTGTTATAAGCGATATCTTTTGAAGCTACGAACGTACGAATAGAGAAAGAACGCAAGGCATCCGGGATACTAAGCGTACCTACTGCAGAATCTTTACGTCCCGTAAAAGGAAAAGCATCAGGACCTCTTTGGCAAGAGCTGTTCAGGTTTACCCTGCAAACTAAGTTTACCAGAGAATCGATAAGAGGTGCTAAAGTTTTAATATCTTTTCCGAACAAACTTACTTGTTGTCCGTAGTTTGACTCGGCCATATCATCAAGAGGCTCATCAATATGTTTAAAAGAAATAATGGGTACTACAGGTCCAAATTGCTCTTCATGATACACTCTCATTTTTTTATCTACAGGAAATAAAACGGCAGGAAAAATATAATTATCGGTATGTTTTCCTCCTTTTTCGTTTAGGATTTTTGCTCCTTTTGAAGTTGCATCATCAATTAGATCCTGAATATATTTTGGTTTATCTGCTTCAGGAAGCGGTGTTAGTGCAACTCCTTTTTCCCAGGGATTTCCAAACAACAATCCGTCTACTTTTTCAGAAAAACGTCTGTTAAATTCTTCTGCAATAGATTCATGTACATATAAAACTTTTAAAGCGGTACAACGCTGACCGTTGAAGGATAAAGTTCCTGCAATACATTCCTGAATAGCCAGATCTAAATCGGCATCCGGTAAAATAATTGCAGGGTTTTTAGCTTCCAGACCTAAAATCAGACGTAACCTGTTTTTATTGGGATGCTGATCCTGCAATGCAATTGCTGATTTACTGTTTCCAATTAATGCCAAAACATCAATTTTTCCAGATTTCATGATTGGAGATGCAATTTCGCGGCCTCTTCCGTAAACGATATTAATAACACCTTTAGGAAAACTGCTTCTAAAAGCATGTAATAATGGTGAAATACATAAAACGCCATGTTTTGCCGGTTTAAAAATAACCGTGTTCCCCATAATCAAAGCCGGGATCAGCAATGAAAAAGTTTCGTTTAAGGGATAATTATAAGGTCCAAGGCACAATACAACCCCCAGAGGTCCACGGCGAATCATGGCATTTACACCTTGTACTTTTTCAAAATGCGAGCTGCGTCCGTTTAATTCTTTATAACTATCAATCGTATCCTGAATATATTCTACTGTTCTGTCAAATTCTTTTTGCGAATCGCCAAGGTTTTTTCCAATTTCCCACATCAGAAGTTTTACCACTTCTTCACGGGTATCCTTCATTTGTCTTACGAAATTTTCCATGCATTTAATGCGGTCAGCCACTTTCATCGTTGGCCATAAGCCCTGACCTTTATTATAGGCACCGTTGGCAGCCTCAACTACTTCAGCAGCTTCTTTTTCTCCCATAAACGGAATGGAACCTAATACAGTTGGCGCATATTTTTCTGTAGATGAAATGGTAGAAAAAACAGGTGTGGTCTGGCCTGTCCATTGTTTTAGCTCCCCATTTACAAGATAAGTATCCTGATTGATGAGGGTTTTAATCTGAAATTCTTCGGGTATTAAACTCATAGTCCGGTAATTTATAATTTGGTTATTAATAGCTTTTGAAAAGAAAAAAGAGGCTTTTCAGGCCTCTTCATTTTTTTATGGATTTACGGTTTCGCCTTCCCAGTCAAGGATTCCGCCCAGTAAATTATAGGCATTTTCGATCCCTAACTCGTTCATAACCTGACATGCTTTCGCACTTCTGGCTCCGGAACGGCAGTACACGTAATAATTTTTGTTTTTATCTAATTCTTCGATTTCGTAAATAAAACCTTGTCCTTTATTAATATCAATATTAACGGCATTTTCGATATAACCGTCATTAAACTCGTCCTGAGTTCGTACGTCAAGTATAACTGCATTCTCGTCAGCAGCCAGTTGGGCAACCCAATCTTCTTGTGATAAATTCATAATAAATGTGTTTTTTGTAAAATTACGACGTTTCTGTTAATTAAAAACGTACCAAATGCGATTTCGATTATTATTCTCAGAAAACGTTTTAGAGAAAGGATTATAATCAGTGAATTACAAATTTACTCACTATTTTCAAAAATACAGTCTATAAAATCGATAGAAAATAGGATTTTTTCATTTACCTAAATACGTTCTAAAAATAGTTTTCCGGCAATTAATACCAATTCAATCTGCTATCTTTGTATAAATTTAGATGTTTTAATTTTAATTTGATAAAAATGGTTGTCACGAATTACTTCGGTGAATCTTGAAATTATTAGCTGTGTTTTTTTTTTAGCCACAGATTAAGAGATTATAATGATTAAAAAAAGTTGCCACAAATTTCACTAATTTTCACTAATTGATTTCGTGCTAATTCGTATAATTGCTTCGCCTGTTCGCTGTCGCTTGATCGTGACAAAAAAATAGATTAAGAAATTATATTAATTAAAAATAGTTACAACGAATTACACTAACTTCAACTAATTGATTCGTGCTAATTCGTGAAATTAGTGGCAAAAAACAGATCAAACCAGCTGTAAAAATCCGTTCAAACCGTAAAATCCGTGTATAAATACCCACAACAAGCAATGGAAAACTCCTTAAAAAATATATTTCCCAATTTCTCCAGCGAACTTATCTCGACAATTGAGGAAAATGGAAGCCTGCAGGATTTTGAAGCCGGAACCATTTTAATGCGAACCGGACAATACATCAAAAACACGGTTTTAATTATCAAAGGAAAAATCAAGATTTACCGCGAAGGCGAAGATGGGGGCGAATTCCTGATGTATTATCTGCAACCCGGACAAGCCTGCGCCATTTCGATGATTTGTACCGCCAAAAGCGAAAAAAGTCAAATTATGGCCAAAGTGGTCGAAGATGTTTCGGTGATGATGATTCCGCTGCAAATGATGGACAAATGGATGATGGAACACAGATCCTGGTACGAATTCGTAATCGATACCTACCGTAGCCGCTTTGAAGAAGTTCTCGAAGTGGTCGACAATATCGCTTTTCGCTCTATGGACGAACGTTTGGAATTTTACCTCAAAAGACATTCCGATGCCTGTGGCTGTTCTGAAGTGAAACTATCACATCAGGAAATTGCAACAGAACTCAATACCTCGAGAGAAGTAGTTTCCAGATTACTCAAAAAAATGGAACAGCGCGGTCTGGTCAAACTCAATCGCAATCAAATCGAGCTTTTGAAATAGAATTATGGGTACACGGATTTTACGGATAAACGGGTTGCCACAGATTAAAAGATTATATTGATTTTTCTTTATCTGCGAATATTAAAAAAACAATTATTCTAACTCAAAAGAAAAACCCGCGTAAATCTGTCCTATCCGTAAAATCCGTGGACAAAAAAAATCCAATAATCTTTTAATCTGTGGCAAAAATAGCTTTGTGTGATAAATGTTACTGTAGGTTTCTATTTAACGAAGCACCTTTGCATAAAAACATGCAATGGAATATTTAGGATATTTTGCTTCAATCATCATCGGAATATCACTAGGCTTAATCGGGGGTGGAGGATCTATACTGACCATCCCGATTTTGGTCTATTTATTCAAAGTAAATCCCGAGCAGGCTACTTCTTATTCTTTGTTTATTGTTGGACTGACTGCTATGTCCGGAAGTTACAGCCATTACAAAATGGGAAACCTCAAACTCAAATCGGCGTTGTATTTTGCAATTCCTTCTGTGATTTCGATTTTGATTATTCGTGAAGTTATATTTCCTCAAATTGCGTCGACTTTATTTTCTATAGCTTCCTATTCAGTTTCAAAAGATTTTCTGATTATGATTGTCTTTTCGGTTTTGATGATTACAGCGGCCATTTCGATGATCCGAAAAAACAAACCCGAAATTAAAGCAACCGAAACCAATTATCTTCAACTTAGCTTCATTGGATTTGTAGTTGGAATCATCACCGGATTTCTGGGTGCCGGCGGAGGATTTCTGATCATTCCTGCCCTGCTCTTTTTTGCCAATTTACCTATGAAACAAGCTGTAGGAACTTCATTGCTAATCATCGCCATTAATTCGTCAATCGGTTTTGGAGGCGATTTGTACATTGGCACTCCGATAAATTATCCGTTTTTATTAGGCGTTTCTGCCATGGCACTTCTTGGAATGTTAATCGGAAGCCAGCTTTCCAAAAAAATTGACGGTGCCAGACTAAAACCAATTTTTGGATGGTTTGTTCTGGTAATGGGATTTTATATTATTACTAAGGAGGTTTTGTTTTAAGATTTTTTTTTCGCAGATTTGCTTCGCCAGTTCGCTATCGCTCGGGTTGCGGATAAGACATATTTTTTTTATCCGGTTATAGAATAATCTTTATCAAAGTTTAAGACTTTAACAAAAATAAAAACTAAAAATCACATAAAATAACCACAATCATTGTCATTCCGAGGAACGAGGAATCTCATCCAGTAACTCCACACAGATAAGAGACAATCTTTGTCGATTCAGCACATGAGATTCCTCGTTCCTCGGAATGACAAAAATGCGATTAAAAGATCAAAACTAAAAAAATCCGTTTATTCATGAGAGTAAACGGATTTGTATTTTTTGGGCGCTCCCTTCGGTCGGGCTATTCGCTAAATCTTTTCCTTGCTAAAGAAGCAAGAAAAAGGATATCGCTCCTATCCCTAACGCAAATTCACGTGAACTTAAGTCTTTTATATTTCTATTTATTCAAAAGTTTTTCCAGATATTCAACTTTTGCTTTTTCGGCTTGAACTAATTCTTTCTCGGCCAGAACCAAACGTTCGTAAAGTTCAACCATTTTATCTAAAGGATTGAAATTAAAAATAGGACCAGATGCACCCTGACCATTGCTATTACTGACACTATTGTCGTAAAAGTTATTAAAAAAATTAAAAACTGATTCTTCCGAAAAGTTTTCAATCGCTTCTACTGTAACTCCAAGAACTTTTGCAATTTCTACAAGTCTTTTATTATCAACCTCTTCATTTCCTTCAATTCCGGAAACAGTTTGCTGGCTTACGCCAATTGCTTCTGCAAGCGCTTCCTGTTTCATTCCTCTAAGCTCTCTGATTCGGCTAATGTTTCTACCGATATGTTTTGGTTTTATTGTTGTGCTCATAGTTCAAATATATTTAAAATTCTTTAAAAAATTATAGGCTTGGTAAAATACAGGTTCTTTTTTGTAAGATATATTTTGCATATTAAAAACCGAACAAAGATACCATTTTATATTGGCGTTTCCATCGGCCGGGATATTCGCTAAAGCAAACTTGGTAAACTATAAATTTCGAATTTATAAAATTGAATAGTCGTGGGTTTTAACCCACGGAATATCGAATAAATCTTCCTGGCTTTAGCCAAATATACAGCTCATTTCGGCTAAAGCCAACTTCACTCAAAAATTAAAAACCGTTGGTTAAAACCAACGGCTATTCATATAATTAATTCGTGAAAATTTAAGTAATTATTAGCTAAAAAAAATGATTGAAATTATTCTATATTAGCTTAATAAAATTCTTATTTATAAGACAAAGCTCATTTAATCTAATTTTACATACCTCACTAAAACTGAAAAACATAATGAAAGACCTAATTATCCTTCCCTTATTTATTCTAATTTTTGCTTGTAATTCTAAAAACAATAATACAGAATTAAAATTACCTAAAACCACACATCTTATCAATATTGATGAACCCGAATATAATTTTAAATATCCGAACAGCTGGGAGAAAAAGCCTTCAAGGATACCTAATTATATTGACATTCAATCTCATGCTTATGCAAATGTTGAATTTCATCTAAACATAGTTCCTGATTCATTAGGAGGAGAAAAATTTATTAATGATATTAAATCTTGGGAAAATATTCTAAAATTTGAAACATTTGAGAAACAGAATAAAAAGTACTATAAAGTAAAATATGAAACCCACGGAAGACCTGGTATCTGTGAACAAATTTATTATGTTGATCACAGTAATGTTTATTATTTATCTTTTGTTTATTCAGAACAAGCTACACCAAAAGATAAAATAAAAGAAGGTCAGGAAATTTTAAAATCTTTTGCAGTTAAATAGTCACAAAATGTATTGTTTTTGGCTAAAGCCATCTCAATCTCACGACCAAACAAAAAAACCGTTGGTTAAAACCCACGGCTATTGATATAATTAATTCGCGAAAATTTGTGCAATTTGTGGCTAAAAAACAACTTAATGCTCCCCATACCCCACATCATCCATTTTCCCATTAAAAACACGGTACTGAATAATAAAATAAATAATGACCAGAAACAGCGCGACAAAAAACCAGCTCAGTCCGGCGTTTAATCCGTAAGCTCCGGCGGCAGTATTGTAAATGGTTAAAGAAGGATTTACTTTATTCGTTGAAGGCAAAACATTCGGGAAAATCGAAACGGCTGTAGATGCAAATCCGCCAACGAGAAATAAAGTCGAGAATATAAAACCGTGTCCGTCTTTTTTGTACGAACGTACTTTGAATAAACCTAAAATCCCGACAAAAGTCATTAGGGGGAAAAACCAAAGAATTGGATTTTCGACAAAATTATGAAAAGGTTCCGGCTCAATAAAATGCCAGATCTGCAACGAAATACAAACCAAAACCAACAAAACGATATTCAGTTTAAAAACCAGATTTTTAAGCTGCGGATTCAGAGACGAATTGGTTTTAAAAATAATCCAGTTGGCACCGTGAATCGTTAAAGCTACCACGCTCACAATGCCAAGAAACAAGGTAAACCAATCGATAATTCCCAATTCACTGGCTTGCGGACTGAAAGTCGGATTCCACAAAGGCAAAAAGAAATAATGTGCTTCCTGTGTCGAAACACCGTTGGTTACCATTCCGAGATTAACCCCCCGAACGATATTTCCCAAAGCAATCCCGAAGAACAAAGCCAGAAGCAAACTCGCGATTCCGAAAGCCTTGTCCCAGATTGTTTCCCACATGGGGTGATGCACCTGTCCACGCATTTCCAAACCGATCGCACGGAAAATCAACAACCATAAAATCATAATCAGAGGCAGATAAAATCCGCTGAAAGAAGAAGCATATAAAGTCGGGAAAGCGAAAAACAAAACACCTCCGGCAGCAATAATCCAAACTTCGTTGGCATCCCAAAAGGGACCAATAGCACTTGTAATTGCTTTTTTATCTTTCTCTGTTTTAGCTAGAAATAAATGAATAATTCCTGCTCCAAAATCATAACCGTCCAAAACAATGTACACGGCCAGAATTCCCATTAAAACGACGTACCAAAAAAATTCCATATTTATATTTTTTCTGTTGAAAGTTCCACATGATGAGGCCCTTTATTGATAATTTTTCCAATCAAAAGCAAAAACAGCATTCCGAGTAAAAGATACAATCCGATAAAACCTAATAAGGTAAACAAGGTATTTCCAGACGAAACTGTTGGCGAAGCTCCGGCTGAAGTGCGTAGTAAATTATAAACCAGCCAGGGTTGTCTCCCTAATTCAGCCGTGTACCAGCCTGTAGTATTGGCAATATACGGAAACGGCATCATAAACATCAGTGACCATAAAATCCATTTAGTCTGATATAATTTCCCCCGAATTAACTGAAAAAGCGCTAAAACCATTAAACCTATAAATAAGGTCCCAAGACCCACCATAATATGATACGCATAATACAATCCGGAAATATTGGTCGGATGAAGATCTTCTTCGAACTGATCCAGTCCTTTTATTTCCTGTTCCCAGTTTCCATAAGTCAGGAAACTCAAAATATTTGGAACGGCAATTTTATTATCCAGTTTTTTGTCTTTTACATCGGGCTGACCGATTAAAACAATTTCAGAACCTTTTTTCTCGGTATGAAAAATTCCTTCCATCGCGGCAAAAGTAACCGGTTGGTATTTCACTACATTTTTGGCCAGTAAATCTCCGGTGGGAACTGCCACAATAATACTCGAAATCAATCCGAAAATTACTCCTGTTTTGAGGAACAATCTTCCAAAAGAAACATTTTTCTGACTCAGGATATAAAAAGCACCAATTCCGGCCACAACAAACGAACTCGTTACCAAAGAGGCGGCCTGATTGTGCAGATAAGAAGGCCATAACCATGGATTAAAAAATAAAGCTTTAAAATTGGTCAATACAAATTTTCCGTTTTCGAGAATTTCATAACCAACCGGATTCTGCATCCAGGAGTGCGTGGCTATAATTAAATAACCGCTGGCCCAGGAGCCAATCATGATTAACACTCCGGTTACAAAGTGCCATTTATGTCCCAGTATTTTTTCTCCAAATAAAAATATTCCCAGAAAAGAAGATTCCAGAAAAAACGAAAACATACCTTCCATCGCCAGTGTCTGACCGATAATTCCTCCCGTCAATTCAGAGAATTTGGCCCAGTTGGTTCCGAACTGAAATTCCATTGGAATCCCGGTCACGACACCCATTGCAAAATTTAAGGCGAAGATTTTCATCCAGAAATGCGTGGCGTGATTGTATTGTTCGTTTTGGGTTTTTAAATATTTCCATTTAAAATAAACAATGATCAGCGAAAGACCCATTGTAAGTTGCGGAAAAAGATAGTGAAAGGTAATCGTGAAGGCGAATTGCATTCGGTCATAAAAAAGCATTTCTTCCATGAGTGGTATTTTTATTTATGAAGTCCCACAAATTTACCCATTAAAACCCAAATTAATGACCTTAAAAAAAAGTTTATCTCCCGATATTTGTTAAACTTTTTAGTGTTTTTACAACATTTATTTTTTTTCTACCATATAAGTTATTTAAGTTCATTTTAGCATAACGTACAGTAAGAGGCCCCTTAAATGAACTTACATCACTTACATAGTAAAATTCCCTTTTTTTATTTCAAAAATGAATTTCTGTAACATTAGTCACTTATTCTTTAGAAAAACCAAGTTATCTTTGTAAACCATTATTTAGATTCCCAAATCATGAAAATAGAACAAATTTACACCGGCTGCCTTGCGCAGGGTGCTTATTATATAACTTCAGACGGAGAAGCGGCGATTATTGACCCTTTAAGAGAAATTCAGCCTTACTTAGAGCGTTTAGAGCGTGACGAGGTACAATTGAAATATATTTTTGAAACACATTTCCACGCTGATTTTGTTTCGGGCCATATCGATTTAAGCAAAGAAACTCAGGCGCCAATTGTTTACGGACCTAATGCGGCCTGTGAATTTGACTGCATTTCAGCGAAAGACGAACAGGAATTTAAAATTGGGAAAATTACGATTAAAGTTCTGCACACTCCCGGGCATACCATGGAAAGCACCACTTATTTACTAATTGATGAAAACGGTAAGGATCATGCGATTTTCTCCGGTGATACTTTATTTATTGGTGATGTCGGACGACCGGATTTGGCACAAAAAGCAGCCGGAATGACACAAGACCAACTGGCCGGAATTTTATTTCATTCGCTAAGGGATAAAATCATGACTTTGGCCGATGATGTCATCGTCTATCCTGCACACGGAGCCGGAAGTGCCTGTGGAAAAAACATGAGCAAAGAAACCGTTTCGACAATCGGAAATCAAAAAGCAACCAATTACGCTTTGCGCGCCAATATGACCGAAGCCGAATTTATTACCGAAGTAACTGACGGATTATTGCCTCCTCCAGCCTATTTCAGTATGAATGTGGCCATGAATAAAAAGGGTTACGAAAGCTTTGAATCGGTTTTGCATAATGGAATGAAAACGATAAAAGCAAAAGAATTTGAGGCTGTGGTCGAAGAAACCGGTGCTTTGATTCTGGATACCAGAAGTGCTGCAGATTTTAGCAAAGGATTTATTCCGCAATCTGTTAATATCGGAATCAATGGTGATTTTGCGCCCTGGGTCGGCACTTTAATTGCCAATGTAAAACAACCTATTATATTGGTTACTGAAACTGGTCTTGAAGAGGAAACCGTAACACGTTTAAGCCGTGTGGGTTTTGATGCGATAATCGGGCATTTGGAAGGTGGTTTTGAAGCCTGGCAGCAAGCCGGCTTTGAAATCGATACCGTTAACCGAATAACCGCTGCTCAATTTGCAACTGAATTTAAACCTGAAAAAGACAAAGTAATCGACATTCGTAAAGAAACTGAATACGCTGCAGAACATATTGATGAAGCTTACAACAAACCGTTGGCTTTTATCAATGACTGGGTAAAAGATATTAATCCAAACGAACATTTTTACCTGCATTGTGCCGGAGGTTACCGCAGTATGATTGCAGCTTCTATATTGCAGGCACGTGGATTTAGAAATTTTTCAGAAGTGGAAGGTGGTTTTGGGGCGATCTCGAAAACTGAAATCCCAAAATCTGATTTTGTTTGCCAGAGTAAGGTGCTGAAATAAAATCTTTTTGCCACAGATTAAAATGATTAACACGGATTATTAAAATAATAAAAATTAGCACGCAGATTTCATAGATTAAAAAGAAAAAAATCCTTTAATCTGTGAAATCTGTGGCAAAAAAACTAGCATATGAGTTTACTGGAAATTTTAAAAGAACCTTGGCCCTGGTACGTTTCGGGTCCGTTGATTGGGCTAACAGTCCCTATTTTGTTAATTATCGGAAATAAATCTTTCGGAATCAGTTCTTCATTGCGTCATATTTGTGCGGCTTGTATTCCGGCAAACATCTCCTTTTTTAAATACGACTGGAAAAAAGAAAGCTGGAATTTATTTTTCGTTTTCGGAATTTTCCTTGGTGGTATTATTGCTGCTTATTTTTTAGCCAATCCGAATCCGGTTGAAATTACGGCCAAACTTTCAGAACAATTAGCCAGTTACGGAATCACTGATCGTTCCGGTTTACTGCCAAAAGAACTTTTTTCCTGGGAAAGTTTATTCACGCTTCGTGGCTTTATCATGATTGTTGTTGGTGGATTTCTAGTGGGTTTCGGAACACGTTATGCTGGAGGATGTACGAGTGGTCATGCAATTATGGGAATTTCAAACTTACAATGGCCTTCACTGGTAGCCACCATCTTTTTTATGATTGGCGGTTTTATTATGGCTAATTTGATCTTGCCGTACATTCTTTCACTTTAAAATTTTAAAAATGAATAATTTAGAAAATAAAAATACCGATACCGAAGGAATTAACGGAAGTCAGTTAAAAGATTCCGGATTCTCAAATCTTAAGTATCTTTTCGTTGGAATTCTATTTGGAATCATATTCGTAAAAGCCGAAATCATTAGCTGGTTTCGCATTCAGGAAATGTTTCAATTGCAATCCTTCTTTATGTATGGTGTAATTGGAAGCGCAGTTGTAGTTGGAATTATATCGGTTCAGTTGATTAAAAAATTTAATATTAAAACCCTTCAGGGTGAAAAAATTGAAATTCAGCCAAAGACTTTCAGCAAAGGGCAAATCTATGGCGGTTTACTGTTTGGGTTTGGATGGGCATTGACCGGCGCTTGTCCCGGGCCTTTATTTGCTCAGATCGGAACTGGAGTTACTGTAATTGTTATTACTTTGATAAGTGCTATTTTTGGAACCTGGGTTTATGGTTTCTTTAAAGATAAGCTACCCCATTAAATATCGAACCTGATAATAATAATCACACCCGAGACGTTTTTAAAACGTCTCGGGTTTCTTTTTGAATTCAACTTTAGTTTTAAACAATCGTTAAATATCAAATAATCAGTATTTTAAATTAAAAATTTAGAATATATTTATACTAATTATATAGCGTTTGCATAGGTAAATACCTCTTATTAATTCAATTAACAAAAAATTAACACAACATTTGTATATACAACTATTAAAAGTTATACATTTGTATATACAAATTAGACACTTACGACTATGACAATTGAAGAGGTTATTAAAAGTACAGTTAAGATGGATAATGCGAAAAAAGTTATTCTGAATATCATGTACACGCAAAATGTGATTCAGGATCATTTCAACGAGTTGATAAAACCGTATGATCTGTCCGGAGAACAATATAATGTGTTACGTATATTAAGAGGACAAAAAGGGAATCCTGCTAATATGTGTGTGATACAAGAACGTATGCTGGCCAAAACAAGCAATACAACCCGATTAGTAGACAAATTATTACTGAAGGACTTTGTTACCAGAAATGTTTGCCCGGGCAATCGACGTAAAATCGAAGTTCTCATTACCCAAAAGGGATTGGATGTATTAAAAGAATTAGATCCGAAGGTAGATGAGCACGAACGCATTTTTGCGGAGAATATTAGCCCTGAAGAATTAGAATTATTAAATCAGTTATTAGAAAAATACAGAACCCAAGAAAATTAATATTTATGAGTACATTCTTAGAAAATCAAAATTGGAGATATGCAACAAAACAATATGATGCAACAAAAAAAATCTCTGATGCAGATCTAAAAACAATAAAGGAAGCTGTTAGATTAAGTGCTTCTTCATACGGATTACAGCCTTATAAAGTTGTAATTGTAGAAAATCCTGAATTAAGAGAGCAATTAAAAGCTGCAGCTTACGGTCAAACTCAGATTACTGACGCTTCTCAGCTATTTATTTTTGCAAATGATATAAATACAGGAGCAGAATCTGTAGATAAATACATTAGTAATATTAGCGAAACAAGAGGAGTTCCTGCTCATGCGCTTGCAGGATTCAGTGACATGATGAAAGGTATGATTTCGAGCTTACCTGCTGAATCAAAAAATGTCTGGACAGCAAAACAAACCTATATCGCTTTAGGAAACTTACTAAGTGCCGCTTCTGAATTAAAAATCGATGCAACTCCAATGGAAGGTTTTAATGCTGCTGCATTCAATGAAATCTTAGGTTTCGATAAATTAGGCTTAAACGCTTCTGTTATTGCAGCTGTAGGGTACAGACATGATGCGGACGACGCTCAGCATTACAAAAAAGTTAGAAAATCAAACGAAGAATTATTTATCACACTATAATTATTAATAACAATCAAAATCAATTTTAACAACATGAAAAATTTAAAAACAATTGCAATAGCATTATTCGTAGCAGTGGCTAGCGTTTCAGTAAACGCACAAACAAAAAAAATCGATGTAAAAGCATCTACTATCAAATGGGTGGGTAAAAAAGTAACAGGAGAACACTCCGGAACAGTAAACTTCAAAGATGGTGCTGTAGTTTTCAAAGGAAAAAAATTAGTTGGTGGTAGCTTTACAGTTGACATGACTTCTTTAACTGCTACTGACTTAACTGGAGAATACCAAGGAAAATTAAACGGTCACCTTAAAGCTGACGATTTCTTCGGAACTGATAAATTCCCAACTGCTAAATTAGTTTTCAAAACTATCGGTGCTAAATCAACTGATGTTTATACTGTAACTGCTGATTTAACAATCAAAGGAATTACTAAACCAGTAACTTTTGACATTACTGTAGCTGGAAACACTGCAACTACTGCATTCAAAGTTGACAGAACTAAATACGACATTAAATATAATTCTGGTAACTTCTTTGAAAACTTAGGAGACAAAACTATCAATGACGATTTCGAATTGACTGTAGCTTTAAAATTCTAATATTTCAGGCTTACTAGTTCATAATATTCAGAAAACCCCAATAGTTTACGCTATTGGGGTTTCTTTTTTGCCATATATTCAAAAAAATAACGTTCTTAATATTTACATAACGCTTTGGTAATGCTGATTGCGGTTTTGATTAACATGAGGCCCTTAATTTTGGGTAATTAAAAAAAAATCAAAAACTAGAAATCAAATAGTTATGAAATCAAAAATACAAATTGCCCTGATTACCCTTATCAGCAGTTTTTCTCTACACGCCCAACAACAAACAAAAGGAATAATTGGAACAAATAACTGGATGAATAACTGGACCAATTTTAAACCTGTCGCTAATGAATATAGCGAAGCCACCAATATCATCGCCGGAACAATCGATAAAGACACTAAACTTTTAAAACGTAATACGTACCAATTAGTTGGTGTAGTATATGTTACCAATAACGCTACTTTGACAATCGAGCCGGGAACTGTTATTCGCGGGGACGATAAAACCTGCGGAACGCTGGTTATCACAAATGGCTCCAAAATTATGGCCGAAGGTTTAGAAACAGATCCGATTGTTTTTACTACAAACAAAGAAAAAACGGAAAGAAAACCGGGCGACTGGGGTGGCATCATTATTTTAGGGAAAGCACCAATAAATACTCTTGGAGGTTTACACACCTTGCCTTTTGACTTAGATCCTTTGCTAAATCATTATGGCGGTCCCGATGCAGAAGACAATTCGGGAATTCTGAAATATGTACGTATTGAATATGCAGGAAGAAAATTAAGCGCGCTAAAAGAACTTAACGGCCTTTCTTTAGCCGGAGTGGGAAGAAAAACGGTTTTAAATAATATCCAGATTAGTTTTTCAAATGATGATTCTTTCGAATGTTATGGAGGAGATTTGAATATGAGTAACCTGATTTCTTACCGTACTACCGATGATGATTTTGATTTTACACAAGGTGCTCAAATCAATATCAGTAACAGTATTGCTATCCGTCATCCTTTCTCTTCAGATGCTTCAGGATCAAGATGTTTTGAGGTCGATTCTTATGATAAAATTCAAAACACAGATATGAGTAAAAAGATGACCCGTATAAACGCCAGCAACATCACACTGGTAAATCTTGAAGAAAATAATCAGGGATTGGTGAGAGAATCCCTTTATGTGCGGGAAAATACTTTTTTCAACTTAACCAACAGCATTGCTTCGGGCTTTACTCCTTTTGCTGTAATGGAAGAGAATATTGGAAACAGCGATGCCAATTTATCTAAAATCACATTCAAAAACATAATTGTAAACAATTGTAACGGAGGAATTACAAGCGAAGCAAGTGGTACGACTACAGCTATCCAAAATTGGTATTCTAAACCTGAATTTGGAATTGGATACACAAAAATGAAAAACAATGAGTTGTTTACAATGCCAAATATCAAAGGAAATCCAGACTTCAAAGCCAACCAAAACAACACGATTGCTATTGGAAATTAAACACTTGAAAGTCCTTTGCTATTTTAGAATTTAACAAATTTCTAAATTTAGAAAAGATTTTTTTGAAATTTTATGTCTTTTAATCCAAATTACATTTATATCTTTGTCACAACAAAAAAAGAAATGAGAACAATTTTAAACAATACTTGGTGGTGGAAGAATTTACGTCAAACGTCGTGAACAAAGCTTCCTATGGTACTTTAAAACTATAAATACAAAAGGCTTGTCATCACGACAAGCCTTTTTTTTTGGTAAAAATCGAAGTAAAAAAAAAATATTAAAAACTATAAAAACGAAATACATTGAAACCTTTTATACTCAACACACACTACAAACAAATTCTGGCAGATACGATTACTCCGGTAAGCATTTATTTTAAAATCCGAGATAAATTCCCAAACAGTCTATTATTGGAAAGTAGTGATTATCATGGAAATGACAATAGTTTCTCTTATGTATGCTGTAATCCGATTGCTACGATAAAAATCGAAAACGAGATCATCTCAAAAACTTTCCCTGACGGAACAACAGAAACCATTTCAATAAATGCATCCACTAATATTCCGGAGGTCATTCAGGAATTTTCAAGTCAGTTCAAATCGGAGAAAAATGATTTTAAATTCATTAATAATGGCTTATTCGGATACATTTCTTACGATGCCGTTCGTTATTTTGAAAAAGTAAACATTGTCAAAAAAGACAACGCCACTTCAATTCCGGATGTTTTTTACGCTGTTTATCAAAACATTATTGCCATTAATCATTTCAAAAACGAAGCTTATATCTTCTGCCATAGTGTAGATGGAAGAAATAACATTTCAGAAATAGAACAATTACTGCAGTCCAGAAATATTGCCTCTTACAAATTTACTAAAGAAGGTGAAGGTTTTTCGAACCTGACGGATGCCGAATTCAAACACAACGTGGCTTTAGCCAAAAAACACTGTTTCCGTGGAGACGTATTCCAATTGGTTTTATCCCGTCGTTTTACACAAGGTTTTAAAGGTGATGAATTTAATGTTTATCGTGCCTTAAGAAGTATTAACCCTTCTCCCTATTTGTTCTTTTTTGATTATGGAGATTTCAAAATATTCGGGTCTTCACCTGAAGCACAGATTATCGTAAAAAACAGAAAAGCAGAAATTCACCCCATCGCCGGAACATTCAAAAGAACCGGAAATGATGAACGTGATGCGCTTCTGGCAAAAGAACTTTCTGAAGATAAAAAAGAAAACAGTGAACATGTGATGTTAGTCGATTTAGCCAGAAATGATTTGAGCAGAAATGGCCATGATGTCAATGTGGAAAAATACAGAGAGGTTCAGTTCTTCTCGCATGTAATTCACTTAGTCTCAAAAGTCACAGGTCATTTGCATGAAAAAGCAACTACAATGCAGGTTGTTGCCGATACTTTTCCGGCAGGAACTTTAAGCGGTGCACCGAAACACAGAGCGATGCAATTAATTGAAGATTACGAAAAAACCAATCGTAATTTCTATGGCGGTGCTATCGGCTTTATGGATTTTGAAGGAAATTTTAATCACGCCATTATGATACGAACTTTTCTTAGTAAAAACCATCAATTGCATTGTCAGGCCGGCGCCGGAATCGTGGCAAGTTCAGATGAGGAAAGCGAGATGCAGGAGGTTTACAATAAATTGAGAGCGTTGAATACGGCACTGGAAATGGCAGAGAAGATTTAGTATTCATTCGCAGTTGCAGTTGCAACATGAAACTAAGAAAACCTGAAAACTGAAACAAAAACAAACCAACCTTAAAAATCATGAAAAAAATAATATCAATTTTAATTTTAATACTGGCCATTTCGGCTTGTACTTCAGAGAAAAAACAAAATCCTATTGAAGGAACCTGGCGTTTGGTAGCGGCAGAAACAACAGAGAAAGATTCGACTTTTTCGACTTTCAATTCCAAAACAAAAATGATTAAAATTATAAATGATTCACACTTTGCTTTTTTTAACCATGATTTAAATAATGGAAAAGATTCGACAGCCGCTGTATTTTTTGGCGGAGGTGGAAAATATACCTTGAAAGACAGTATTTATACCGAAAATCTGGAATATTTTAATAATCGTCAGTGGGAAAACAACAAGTTTGAATTTACAGTAAAAGTTAAAAATGATACGCTGATTCAAAAAGGAATTGAAAAGATAGAAAAATTAGGAATCAATCGCATTATCACTGAAAAATACATTAGAGAAAAATAAAAATTTAGTTTCAAGTTTTCTTTGTTTCAGGTTTCAAGTTATTGGAACGTGAAACTTGAAACCTGAAACCTGAAACAAAAAAATAAAGATGAAAAAAATATTAGTTATAGACAATTACGATAGTTTCACTTACAACTTAGTACACTATCTGGAAGATTTAAATTGCGAAGTTACCGTTTACAGAAATGATGAGTTTGACATCGACGAAATCGCTTCTTTTGATAAAATATTGCTTTCGCCGGGACCCGGAATTCCGGATGAAGCGGGATTACTAAAAGCCGTAATTCAGAAATACGCACCAACAAAAAGTATTTTAGGCGTTTGTTTAGGGCAACAGGCAATCGGAGAAGTTTTTGGAGGAACACTTTCGAACCTTGACAAGGTATATCACGGAGTTGCAACCAACGTAAAAACAGTAGTTTCTGATGAAATCCTGTTTGAAGGTTTAGGAAATGAATTTGAAGTAGGACGCTACCATTCCTGGGTAGTAGACAGCAATTTACCGGATGTTTTAGAAGCCACTTCAATAGACGAAAACGGACAAATTATGTCGCTAAGACACAAAACTTTTGATGTCAGAGGTGTTCAGTTTCATCCGGAAAGCGTTTTAACACCTAATGGAAAAAAGATTTTAGAGAATTGGGTAAAGAGCTAGTTTTAAGTGCACAGTCACTCCCGATAGCTATCGGGATCAGTCACAGTTTAAAAACTTAGAACCTTAGCCTCTCAGCAACTTAGAACCTCAAAAAAAATGAACATAAAAATTTTAGAAACCAAAGAAATTAATCTCGAAGACATATTGGTACTCTACAAAGAAAACGAATGGAGTTCGGCCAGTAAACCTAACGAATTATATAACGGTCTTTTGAATTCCGAAACTTTAGTAACCGCCTGGGAAGGAGAAAAACTAGTTGGCCTTGGCAACGCCATTTCAGATGGATACTTAACGGTTTATTATCCTCATTTATTGGTACTTCCCGAATATCAGGGAAAAGGAATCGGGAAACTGATTTTAGATAAACTACAGGAAAAGTACCGCCATTTCCACATGCAGATGCTAACCGCCGACGGAAGAGCTGTTGACTTTTATAAAAAGAACGGATTCGAACGTGCAGGAAAAACAGAGCCCATGTGGATTTATCAGGGAAATGAACATTGAAAAGCAGACAGTCCCAGTCTCAGTTTACAGTCTTAGCAGAAAAACTCAGAACCTTATCCTCTCAGTAACTTAGAACCTTAAAAAAATGAAAAATATATTAAATAAATTAATCAACCACGAAGTGCTTACCAAAGAAGAAGCAAAAACGGTATTGATTAATATTTCAAGCGGAGCTTATAATCCGAGTCAGATTTCGGCTTTTTTAACCGTATTCATGATGCGCAGTATTACGATTGACGAGCTTTCCGGTTTTCGTGAAGCACTGTTGGAATTATGCATTCGTGTTGACTTATCGGCCTACAATACCATTGATTTGTGCGGGACGGGTGGTGACGGAAAAGATACGTTCAACATTTCTACCTTAGCTTCATTTATCGCTGCGGGAGCCGGAATAAAAGTAGCAAAACACGGAAACTACGGAGTTTCCTCTATTTCCGGATCCAGTAACGTCATGGAAAAAATGGGAATCAAATTTAGCAATGATCCCGAATTTTTAGAAAAATGTATCGATCAGGCCGGAATTTGTGTTTTACATGCTCCCTTATTTCACCCTGCAATGAAAAATGTGGGTCCTATCAGAAAAGAACTGGCTGTAAAAACATTCTTCAATATGTTAGGCCCAATGGTAAATCCGTCATTTCCTAAAAATCAGCTGGTGGGTGTTTTCAATTTAGAATTAGCCCGAATGTATGCGTATTTATACCAGAATACTAATGTGAATTTTACAATCCTGCATTCGCTTGACGGTTATGACGAAATTTCGTTAACCGGTCCGACAAAAATCATCACCAGTACTATGGAAGGTATGATAAAACCGGATGATTTTGGCGTTCGCCTTTTAGCGCAAAGCGAAATCGAAGGCGGAAGAACAATCGAAGAATCAGCAGAAATGTTTACCAGTATCATTTCCGGAAAAGGAAGTGAAGCGCAAAACAACGTGGTTTGTGCGAATGCGGCAATGGCAATTGCAACCGTGAATAAATGTTCTCCTCAGGAAGGTTTCAAACAGGCCAAAGAAAGCTTATTCTCCGGAAAAGGATTGAAAGTATTAAACAAACTGAAAGAATTAAGCAAGTAAAAAAATAGTTTCAGGTTGTCAAATTGTCAGAACGTGAAACACGAAACAAATAGCGATGAATATACTCGATAAAATAATCTTCGATAAACAACGGGAAGTTGTTCTTAAAAAATCAATCATTCCGGTTTCACAACTGGAAAGTTCGGTGTTTTTTGAAAGGCAGACGATCTCTTTAAGTCAGAAATTAAAACAAAGCTCAACCGGAATTATTGCTGAACACAAACGCCGTTCGCCTTCAAAATCAGTTATAAATCATAATTTTACGGTGGAAGAAGTCGTAAGAGGATATGAAAATGCAGGTGCTTGCGGAATTTCCGTTTTAACCGACGGAAAGTATTTTGGCGGTTCGCTGGACGATCTTCTTTTAGCGAGAGCTTCTGTAAATATTCCGCTTTTGCGAAAAGAATTTATTGTAGACGAATATCAGATTCTGGAAGCCAAAGCATTTGGAGCCGATCTGATTTTACTGATCGCTGCGGTTTTAACCCGTGAAGAAATCAAATCATTGTCTGAATTCGCTAAAAAATTAGGTTTAGAAGTTTTACTGGAAGTTCACAATCAGGAAGAATTAGAAAAATCGATTATGCCAACGCTGGATATGATTGGTGTAAACAACCGAAACCTGAAAACGTTCGAAGTAAGTCTGGATTTCAGCAAACAGTTGGCCTCCAAAATTCCGGATGAATTTGTAAAAGTTTCCGAAAGCGGAATTTCATCGGTTGAAGCCATTTCAGAATTAAGACCTTATGGTTACAGTGGTTTTTTAATCGGAGAAAATTTTATGAAAACCGATAATGCCGGAAAAGCTGCAACAGAATTTATCAGGAAGCTTTAGGCTATAGGCTTTAAGTAATACGCTTTTCTCAACATTATTAAAATTAGCATACAGCTTAAAGCATAAAGTCTTTTCTCAACATTACTATAATTAGCCTAAAGCCTACAGCTTAAAGCTTAAAGCATAAAAAAAATGAAACTAAAAATATGCGGAATGAAATATCCCGATAATATTCTCGAAGTGGGAGCTGTCCTGCCCGATTATATGGGATTTATTTTCTATGAAAAATCCGCTCGCTATTTTGACGGAACGATTCCCGAACTGATCAAAACAATAAAAAAAACAGGCGTTTTTGTAGATGCAACTGTCGATTATATCATGTCAAAAGTCAACAAATATCATTTACAGGCGGTTCAGCTGCACGGAAATGAATCGGTTGAATTCTGCCAGGAATTAAAAAAGAAAATTGATGCGAAAATCGATGCGAAAGTCGAAATGATAAAAGTTTTTTCCGTTGGAGAAGATTTTGATTTTGATCTTTTAAACCCTTTTGAAAAACTGTGTGATTATTTTTTATTCGATACAAAAGGAAAATTACCCGGCGGAAACGGAACCGCTTTCGACTGGAAGATATTAGAAAATTACAAATCCGAAAAACCCTTTTTCTTAAGTGGCGGTATCGGAATTGATGACATACCCCTTATAAAAAATCTTAAATTGCCGATTTACGCGATAGATATAAACAGTAAATTTGAGATTGAACCCGGATTAAAAAACGTAAAATTGTGCAGAGAAGCATGTATCGAAACGCACAGCAGTGCAGCTGTACGCGCCCGTCTTCATGAAATAAAAAACAAATAGATTATGAATTATAATGTTAACGAAAAAGGATATTACGGCGAATTTGGAGGAGCTTACATTCCCGAAATGCTGTATCCGAATGTAGAAGAATTACGCCAGCAATATTTAAAAATCATCGCTGAACCGGATTTCAAAGCCGAGTTTAACCAATTGCTAAAAGATTACGTTGGCCGTCCAAGCCCGCTTTATTTCGCCAAACGTCTTTCTGAAAAATACAATACTAAAGTCTACCTGAAAAGAGAAGACTTAAACCATACGGGAGCGCATAAAGTCAACAACACTATCGGACAAATACTGGTGGCCAAACGTTTGGGTAAAAAACGAATTATTGCAGAAACCGGCGCAGGTCAGCATGGTGTGGCAACCGCAACCGTTTGTGCCTTAATGGGACTGGATTGCATTGTTTATATGGGCGAAATTGACATTGCCCGTCAGGCTCCGAATGTGGCGAGAATGAAAATGTTGGGTGCAGAAGTGCGTCCGGCGCTTTCAGGGTCAAGAACCTTAAAAGATGCAACTAACGAAGCCATCCGGGACTGGATTAACAATCCCGTTGACACGCATTATATTATCGGATCTGCTATCGGGCCGCATCCTTATCCGGATATGGTAACCCGTTTTCAGAGCATTATCTCAGAAGAAATCAAATGGCAGCTGAAAGAAAAAGAAGGACGCGAAAACCCTGATTATGTAGTAGCCTGTATTGGTGGCGGAAGCAACGCTGCCGGAACTTATTATCACTTTTTACACGAGCCTGAAGTGGGTATTATTGCTGTTGAAGCCGCCGGAAAAGGAGTCAACAGTGGTCACAGTGCCGCAACAAGCAAGTTAGGAAAAGTGGGCGTTATTCATGGTTGCAAAACACTTTTGATGCAGACTCCTGACGGACAAATCACAGAGCCCTACTCTATTTCCGCCGGTCTGGATTATCCGGGAGTTGGCCCGATGCACGCCCATTTGGCACAAACGGGCCGTGGCGAATTCTTCTCCGTAACCGATGATGAAGCGATGAATGCCGGTTTGGAACTTACAAAACTGGAAGGTATTATTCCGGCGATAGAAAGTGCGCATGCCTTTGCCGTTTTAGACCAGAAAAAATTCAAACCAACCGATGTTGTGGTCATTAGTCTTTCCGGTCGCGGTGACAAAGATTTAGACAATTATATCGAATATTTTAAATTATAATAAAAGTTGTAATTTGGGCGTTATCGCCGCAGACCAATAACAACACAAAACACTATTTATGGAACAGCTATTTTCTTACGGAACATTACAGTCAAAAGAAATTCAGATGCAGGTTTTTAATAAGATCTTGCCCGGAACACCGGACCAGCTGACAGGTTATAAACTAAAGGATTTAAAAATAGAGGAAGAATTTGGAATGACAGATTATTTTGTAGCCATGCCCAGCGAAAATACTTCCGATTTTATAAAAGGAATCGTTTATAAAATATCCGCCAAAGATCTGGCAAAAGCAGATTTATTCGAATCTAATGCCTATAAAAGAGTTCAGATCAAACTGAAATCAGGCGTAACGGCATGGATTTATATTGAAAGTTAAAAATCGAAAAAAGAAAGATCCTTTAAGAACCTCAACCCATAAATACTAAAAATAATACCTAATAATGATTTTAGCAGCAGCACAAACCAAACCAAAACGAGGAGATATAGCGTCTAATTTATTGGATCATTATCGTTTGATCGCACTGGCTGCAGAAAAAGGGGCCAGTTTAATTGTGTTTCCGGAATTGTCTATTACAGGTTACGAAAGAGGAAATGCGGCCGAACTAGCCTTTACAAAAGACGATTACAGAATAGACCATTTAAAAGAACTGGCGGTCGATCATAATATTACCATTGTTGCGGGTGCTCCCATTCAGAATGAATCAGAATTGTATATCGGTGAATTTATTATTTTTCCCGATAATTCGGTTTCGATGTACACCAAACAATTTTTGCATGAAGGTGAAGATGAGTTTTTCCAGCCTTCCTTCGATTATAATCCAATGATTACAATTGAAGACCAGACAATTTCATTTGCGATTTGTGCCGATATTGACCATCCGCTGCATGCTGAAAATGCCGCTCAAAAAGAAACTTCGATTTATATCGCCAGTATTTTCTTTTCGCCAAACGGGATTCCGAATGCGTACCGTGATTTACAAAGTTATGCCCGAAAACATAAAATGAATGTCCTGATGTCTAATTTCAGCGGTGAATCCTGGGGATCTCCTTCAGGCGGAAAAAGTGCTTTCTGGAATAACAAAGGAGAACTTGTCGCACAAATGAACGATTCAGATTCCGGACTTTTAATTGTAGAAAATCAAAATGATAACTGGATCAGCCAGGTTATTACCACGTAAAACAGATAAAGAATACCACAGATTACACAGATTCTCACAGATTAAATTCTCAAAAAAATCATTAAAATCTTTTTAACCTGTGGAAAAAAATAATTACCCTGTAAGGTTATAAAACCCGTCGGGAGCAAATAAAAAAATATAAAATGAACAGAATAACGCAAAAATTACAAGAAGATAAAAAGATCCTTTCTATTTATTTTTCGGCCGGATATCCGAATTTAAACGATACGGTTCAAATCATTCAGGATTTGGAAAAAAACGGAGTGGATTTAATTGAAATTGGTTTGCCATTCAGCGATCCTTTGGCAGACGGACCAACGATTCAGGCAAGTTCAACACAGGCCCTGCATAACGGAATGACAACACAGATTCTTTTCGATCAGTTGAAAAACATTCGCGAAAGTGTAAAAATACCGTTAATTATCATGGGATATTTCAATCCGATGTTACAATACGGCGTTGAAGCATTCTGCAAAAAATGTGCGGAAATCGGCATTGACGGATTGATTATTCCGGATCTTCCGGTTGACGTTTATGCTGAGGAATACAAAGCCATTTTCGAAAAATACGGTTTAATAAACGTGTTTTTGATTACACCGCAAACTTCAGACGAACGCATTCGTTTTATTGACAGTGTTTCAAACGGCTTTATTTATATGGTAAGTTCTGCAAGTGTTACCGGTTCTCAGGCAGGCTTTGGAAATACGCAGGAAAGTTATTTCGAAAGAATTGCAAATATGAATCTGAAGAATCCACAAATTGTTGGTTTTGGAATTTCGAATAGAGAGACTTTTAATCAGGCTACTAAATTTGCAAAAGGTGCTATTATTGGAAGTGCTTTTATTAAACATTTAAGCGAAAAAGGTTCAGCGAAAATTTTAGAATTTGTTGGAGAGATCCGATAATTATATTCCTGATAAAAAAATACCAACCTCATGTTTGTCATTTCGACGAAGGAGAAATCTTCGCAAGAAACTCTACAATCAAATATTTCAATCTTTGTCAATAATGTGACGAAGATTTCTCCTTCGTCGAAATGACAATACAGACTGCTAAGGCTGTAATGCTAAATGTTTCCTCTTTTTGATCGTCAAATCAACTACAAGGTTTTCTGTTAATATTGTGTTAAAATAAAATTAAACAACTGTTTAATTTAAACGCTTGTTTAATTTTGTACCCGATTAGAAACACTACTATGTCAAACTTCGAATTTAATGATAAAAAAATTCAGATTCTTGAGGTTGCTGAAAAGTTATTTTCAGATAAAGGATTTGAGGGAACTTCGATACGGGATATCTCAAAACATGCAAAAATAAATATTGCCATGGTTTCGTATTATTTTGGTTCCAAAGAGAGGTTACTTGAAGCTTTAATTATCTATAAAACTTCTGATTTAAAATTACAACTTGAAAATTTATTACAGGAAAATCTCGAACCTATTGAAAAAGTCAATAAATTAATTGAAATTTACATTAACAGAATTAGCTGTAACAAAGGAATTTTCAGGGTTTTACATTTTGAACTAAACTCAAAGAACCGAGAAAAAAGCATGGCGGCCTTTACGGAATTAAAAAAAGGAAACTTAAAATCTGTTGAAAGTATTATTACACAAGGTCAGTTAAAAGGTGTTTTCAGGAAAGATGTTATCATTCCGCTTATTACACCAACTATAATTGGAACCTTTTTTCATTTCCACATGAACAAACCTTTCTTTGAAGAACTTTTAAATTTAAATACAGAAAAGTTATACAACGATTATATTAAAACCAGTCTTACAAAGCACATTCAACAAACTATAAAAGCACTACTTGTTTATGAAAATTAGTCAATTAATGCTCTTTGGGATTTTCTTTATCGGAATTTCATCAATAGAAGCACAAGAAAAAACAAGTTTAACCTTAGACGAAGCCGTTAAACTGGCTTGGGAAAAAAGTAACGAAGTTACTCTTGCCAACACTAAGGTAAACTCAAAAAAGTATGAGTTACAAACGGTTAAAAACAACCAATATCCTGATTTAAAAATTTCAGGACAGTACCAAAGGTTAACAAAAGCTTCTATCGATATGCACAATGACGAAGCGAGTGCAGAACCAATGGCTTCCCCGGACCGCGCAATGTTTGGTATGGCGAATTTGAGTCTCCCTATTTTTTCGGGATTTAAAATCCAGAGCAGTATTGAAGCTTACGACAATCTTTATGAGGCTGAAAGTGCAAACGCAGCTAAAACTAAAGAGGATGTTGCTTTACGTGTAATTACCTATTACACTGCTTTATACAAAGCACAAAAAACACTGGATCTTCTAAACGAAAATCAAAAACAGGCGCAACAGCGTGTAACTGATTTTACGGAACTCGAAAAAAACGGAATCATTCCAAGAAATGATTTATTGAAAGCGCAGTTATTGGTTTCTAAAACGAAATTATCGATTGATGAAGCAAATAACAACATCAATAACATCAATTTTTACCTGACTACTTTATTAAAATTAGATCCGACAGTAAAACTTCAGGTTAACGAAGCTGATTTCTTTAATTTAAAAACAAACAATGCACCAACTTCAGATGCTCTGGCGCTTGAAAGCAGAAAAGATTTAGAAGCTATTCGTTTTCAGCAGAAAGCAAGTGAGGCCAATATCAAAGTGGCCAAATCAGGATATTATCCTTCTCTTGCCTTATTGGGTGGTTATACCGCATTCGACCTTAAAGATTTTATTACGGTAAAATATGCGATGAATTTTGGGCTTGGTTTAACGTATGATTTATCCGGAATTCTAAAAAACAGCGCTCATGTACGCGAAGCTGAAAGTAGGGCTTTAGAAGTAAAAAATACGGAAGCTGTTATGACAGACCGAATTAAAGTAGAAGTTCAGAAATCTATTGAAGATTACAGTCTGGCAATTAATCAAAGTGTCGTTTATGACGAAGCGCTGAAGCAGGCCGAGGAAAATTACAGACTTGTAAAAGACAAATTTGATAATGGTTTATCTGATACTAATGATTTAGTTGAAGCTGATGTAGAACAGCTTAATGCCAAAATAAACACTGCTTTATCTAAAGCGGCCATTATTCAAAAATATTACGAATTACTTTCAGTATCAGGACAATTATCACAATCATTCAATCTTTCTAAAATATAATCGATAGCTCTCATGGAAAAGAAAAAAACAAATACTAAATTCATCATTATACTAACCGTTTTGGTTTTAGTGGGGGGAACTTACGGAATAACAAAATACATGCACTCCTTGTCTCATGAAGAAACAGATGATGCTCAGATCGAGAAAAAAATGAACCCGATTATCCCAAGAGTATCCGGTTATATTAGCAAAGTGTATGTGAAAGATAATGATTTTGTAAAAAAAGGAGATACTTTATTTACCATTGACAAAAGAGATTATCAATTAAAAATCGATGAGGCAAACGCTGCTCTTTTAGGAGCTGAAGGTCAATACGAAGCTGCAAAAGCTGATATTGGAAGTGCATACGCCAGCATTTCTGTTTCAGATGCCAATATGAAATCTGCAGGTGGTTCTATCGAAAGTGCAAAAATCAGACTGCGACAGCTTACAAATGATTTCAACCGTTATAATAATTTGTACAAAACACATACCATTACAAAACAGCAATTTGAGCAGGCTCAGACTGCAAAAGACGAAGCTGAAAACCAGGTACGTGTTTTAGAACAACAACAAAGAGCAAGTTCTTTTCAAAAATCAGTAATTCAGTCTAAATCTAAAGTTTCTGATAAACAAACTGAAGTTGCGGCTGCCAACATCAAAAAAGCAAAAACAATGCTGGATGTAGCGAAACTAAACCTTACGTACACAGTTGTAACTGCTGCTATTGATGGTCAGGTTTCTAAAGTTGATATTCAGCCGGGACAACTGGTTCAGCCGGGACAATCTTTATTTTATATCATCAACAATACTGAAGCCTGGGTTGTGGCTAACTTCAAGGAAACACAATTAAACAAAATGGTTGTGGGTCAGAAAGTGAGTTTAAAAGTTGATGCTTATCCAAACTACGAATTCAAAGGAACTTTAACTTCGTTCTCACCAGCTACAGGTTCCCGTTTTTCTTTATTACCTCCTGATAATGCAACTGGAAACTTCGTAAAAACGATTCAGAGATTACCCGTAAAAATCAGTTTAGATGAATCAAACGATCCTGAGAAAGTAAAATTATTACGTCCGGGAATGAATGTTGATGTAGACGTACATTTAAAATAATATAATGACAGCAGCAGTACAAGGAGATGATGATTTAGTAGAATACGGTTACAGACGTGTTATTATCACGATTACAGCAGTACTTTGTGCTTTGCTTGAAATCGTTGATACGACCATTGTAAACGTGGCACTAACAGACATGCGGGGTAGTCTTGGTGCTACTTTGACTGATGTGGCCTGGGTGATTACAGCATATGCAATTGCGAATGTTATTGTAATACCGATGACGAGCTGGCTATCACAACAATTTGGAAGACGTAATTATTTTGTGGCCTCTATCATACTATTTACAGTCTGTTCCTTTTTGTGTGGAAATGCCAGTAATATCTGGGAACTAGTAGCTTTTAGGTTTGTTCAGGGTATGGGTGGAGGAGCCCTTCTTGTAACAGCACAAACTATTATTACCGAAAGTTACCCCGTGGCAAAACGTGGTATGGCGCAGGCTATTTACGGAATGGGCGTAATTGTTGGTCCGACTTTAGGTCCGCCTTTAGGAGGATATTTAGTAGATAATTATTCCTGGCCGTATATTTTTTATATTAATATCCCGTTGGGAATTATTGCTACCATTCTGGCCATTACTTTTGTAAGAAGCCCGAAATATGGAGAAAAATTAAAAGCAAATCAGGTCGACTGGTGGGGAATTATATTATTAGCCTCTTTTATTGGTTCTTTACAATTCGTTTTAGAACACGGGCAACAAGACGACTGGTTTAACGATTCGCTTATTGTAACCCTAAGTGTTATTACCGTTTTGGGATTAGTATTATTTATATGGAGAGAGCTTACGTATAAACATCCGATTGTAAACTTAAGTGTTTTAAAAGACGGAAACTTAAGAATTGGAACCATCATGTGTTTTATACTTGGTTTCGGTTTATACGGATCAACATTGATTATCCCGATTTATACGCAGTCCATTTTAGGATGGACAGCAACTGATGCCGGATTATTATTAATTCCGGGATCGATTACAACAGCGATCATGATGCCATTTGTTGGAAACATGATTCAGAAAGGAGTACCGCAAGCCTATATGGTTGGAGTAGGATTTTTAGTTTTCTTCTTCTTTACCTTTATGATGCAAACCCGAATTACACCTGATACCGGTGTAGAACATATGTACTGGCCTTTAATTTTGAGAGGAATTGGTTTAGGATTACTTTTTGTGCCTATTACGACGCTTTCCCTTTCCACTTTAAAAGGAAAACATATTGGTGAAGGAGCCGCTTTTACCGGAATGATGCGACAGTTGGGAGGTTCATTTGGTATTGCCATCATTACCACTTTTATTACCCGTTTCAGTCAGGAACACAGAGTAAATTTACTCACGAATTTAGATCCTGCAAACTATCAGGTTCAACAACGTATCATAGGAATGCAAAAAGCTTTTGAAGCTAAAGGCTACAGTGCCGATGTTGCCCTTAAAAAAGCCTATCAGGCCATAGATTACGCCGTTTTAAAACAAAGTACCGTAATGTCATACATAGATATTTTCATGTACTTAGGAATAATGTTCTTATTTTGTATACCGATTATTCTTTTCATCAAGAAAGGAAAAAACAAGATTAATCCCGCCGATGCGATGCATTAATAATAATTATAATAATTGATTTATAATACGGAAAGCCGGGATCTTAATTGAACCCGGCTTTTTTATTTTAATTTTCAGAATGAAATAGTATTTAAATAAGAAGTTTGGCTAAAGCCCTTTATGAATTCATATAAGTATCTCCAGCTAAAGCTGGAGGCTATTGAAATTCCAAACCGGAAACGTAAATCTTAATTGAGGCAATAATAAAAGATCTAGTAAGTGAGACCCTCAGCAATTCAGACCCTAAAAAAACCTCTGAACCTTTGCATCTTTGCCCCTTTGAACCTTCCAAAAAACTATCTCGTAAACACCAAATGATTCCCTTCTGAAAGATTGGCATCAAACTGATACCCTTCATAATTGAAACCTTTTAAATCATCAACCGTTTCAGCATTGGTATCGATAATATAACGCACCATCATTCCCCTTGCCTTTTTAGCGAAGAAACTGATTATCTTAAGTTTTCCATCTTTATAATCTTTAAAATCAGGCGTAATTACAGGTACCTTTAAAGCTTTCACATCGACAGCAGAAAAATATTCGTTACTGGCCAAATTCACAAACAACTCCCCTTTTGACAACTCATTATTCAAAGCGTTGGTAACGGGCGCTTTCCAGAAATCATGCAAATTTTTATGTTCTCCAACAGGGAGTTTTGTTCCCATTTCCAAGCGATAGGCCTGCATAAGGTCCAGTGGTTTTAAAACGCCGTAAAGCCCGGATAGGATTCTGAGTTTGTCTTGCAAAACGTCTAATTTTTCTAATGGAATTGTATACGCATCTAAGCCGGTATAAACATCACCATCAAAAGTATAAACTGCAGGACGCGCATTTTCGGGTGTAAAAGGTGTTTTCCATTGTTGGTTTCTCTGCCAGTTTAAATCCGCCAGTTTTTCTGAAATCGACATTAGTTCCGCTAAATCAGACGGTTTTTTAGGTTTTAAAACTTTATGAACCTGACGTGCTTCTTTTAGGAAAGACGGTTCTGTATAGTGTGCAGTTGGTAATTCTTTTTCAAAATTTAAGGACTTGGCAGGCGATATAACAATTTTCATGTGTGCATTTTTAAGTGATTCAAAAATACAAATTGAATTGCTAAAAAAACAGTATTGCAATTGATTTGTTTGATAGCCGTATAAGGCTTTTTTTGGCCACGAATTTCACGAATTTTCGCTAATCGTATCGGGTCAAAAAATTAAAACGGATTCATGAAAATTCGTGAAATTCGTGGCAACCTTTTTTATTTGATAAAATTCAGCACTTCAAACTGTGAATTTCTTCAAAAAAGTGAGCAATAGATTATAATAGGCATTTTCTATGTTGTAAATTTGCAGACGTTCGATTCTCTTCAGAACTCAACGTTACTATTTAAAATTCGTGAATACGTGGCTATACAGACAAATTATAAAACAGCTTTACAACATAAAATCTTCGGAATCATTTCGCAGGCCTCTCAGGAACTCAACGTTGACACTTACGTGATTGGTGGTTTTGTCCGGGATTTACTTTTAAACCGTGGTTCTAAAAAAGACATAGACGTTGTAGCGGTGGGCAGCGGAATCGAACTGGCCTTAAAAGTATCTGAATTACTTCCTAAAAAACCAAAAGTTCAGGTTTTTAAAACGTACGGAACTGCTATGTTGCGTTTTGAAGATACTGATATTGAATTTGTTGGTGCCCGAAAAGAATCTTATAATTTTGACAGCAGAAATCCGCTTGTTGAAAACGGAACTTTGGAAGATGACCAGAATCGTCGTGATTTTACCATAAATGCGCTGGCCTTATCCTTAAACGAAAAAACGTTTGGAGATCTCTCTGATCCGTTTGATGGTCTGGCTGATTTAGAAAATAAAATCATTAAAACTCCTCTGGATCCAAGCATTACGTATTCTGATGATCCGTTGCGTATGCTTCGTGCCATTCGTTTTGCTACTCAGTTGGGTTTTGAGATCGAAAAGAATTCATTAGACGCGATTACCAAAAATGCCGAAAGAATAAATATCATTTCCGGAGAAAGAATTGTTGATGAACTGAATAAAATCCTTTCGACTGAAAAACCTTCTGTTGGATTTTTACTTTTATATCAAACCGGACTTTTAGATCTTATTTTACCTGAATTAACCGCGTTGAACCAGGTTGAAGAAATTGAAGGCCATACCCATAAAAACAACTTCTATCACACGTTGGAAGTTGTCGATAATATTTGTCCAAATACAGATGATGTATGGTTACGCTGGTCGGCTTTATTGCATGATATTGGAAAAGCTCCGACAAAGCGTTTCAATAAAAAACAAGGCTGGACTTTTCACGGACATGAATTTCTGGGTGGAAAAATGGCTAAAAAAATATTCGAACGCCTGCACATGCCCTTAAATCACAAAATGAAATTTGTGCAAAAAATGGTCATAATGAGTTCGCGTCCCATTGTTCTGGCTCAGGATATTGTAACGGACAGTGCTGTTCGCCGTTTGGTTTTTGATGCAGGAGAAGATGTAGAGAATTTAATGACATTATGCGAGGCCGATATTACAACCAAAAATCCTTCAAAGTTTAAAAAGTACCATAAAAACTTCGAAATCGTACGCAAGAAAATTGTTGAAGTCGAAGAACGCGATCATGTACGTAAATTTCAACCGCCCATTTCGGGAGAAGAAATTATGGAGTTTTATAATTTAAAACCTTCACGCGAAATCGGAATGTTAAAAGAAGCTATTAAAGAAGCTATTTTAGAAGGTGAAATCCCTAATGAGTATGATGCTGCTTTTGAGTTTATGCAGAAGAAAGCGCATAAAATGGGATTAGTTAAATTGTAATTCATTCCCGGGATTATAACGGATTTTATTTAATTTTATAAAAATTAAAAGTTATGGATATCGCCGAACTAAAATTAGATCTGATAAAAAAAATAATGGAAACCAATGATCTTGATTTATTACTAAAAATAAAATCTTTATTAGATTCTGGTGAATCAGGAGAGGATTTATCTTCAGTCAATGAACCTGTTGCAGCATATGAAAAATTAAAAACTAAGAATATCAGAATTTTTTCTGAGGCTGAACAAAAGAAAATAAACATTGCGTTACAACAATACGAAAACGGAGATTTTGTCTCGAATGAAGAAGCTCAAATTGAATTAGAACAATGGTTCAAAGAACAAGAAAAATAGTTTGGACTTCATTTGCAAAAGAATCAAAATACGCTATTTTTTTGTATTGGAATCAAAGAAATAAATCAACATCGTACAGTAGAAAATTAAACGTTTTACTTCAGGAATCATTAAAACAAATTGTAAAATTTCCGGAAAGCGCTATTGAATCAAATAATTCAAATGTCAGACTTAAAATTTTGAGTCATTTTGAATTGATTTACCAAATTACAAATACTCAAATTGTTGTTCTTGACATTTGGGATACGAGACAAAATCCTGAAAATTTTCCAATTAAATAAATTTAAAAAAACATAGAACCTCAACAACTAAGAATCTCAGGCACTCAAAAAAAATGAAAAAACACTTCCCTGCAATCGCAAAAACAGCATTAGTTTTAGTTTATTTAGTAATTGTCGCAGGAGCCTTAGTTCGAATGACAGGTTCCGGAATGGGCTGTCCGGACTGGCCGAAGTGTTTTGGATATTATATTCCGCCAACGGATTTAAAAGAACTGACCTGGGCACCAAACCGTGTTTTCGAAAAAGGTCAGGTCATTATTAAGGAGGAAACTTTATTAGTTGCGAAAGATAATTTTACAACTGAGACCAATTTTGATGCTTCGCATTGGGAAAAATATACCAAACACGATTATGCTATTTTCAATCCGTTGCATACCTGGATAGAATACATTAACCGTTTATTCGGGGCATTGGCCGGTATGGCTTGTTTTTTTATGGCTGTTGCTTCCTTTAAATTCTGGAGGAAAAAGAAAAGAATTACACTTCTTTCCTGGCTGGTTGTTTTCATGATGGGCTTTCAGGCCTGGTTAGGAGCCAAAGTGGTTTATTCTGTATTAAACCCGATAAAGATAACCGTGCATATGGTAATGGCATTGGTAATTGTTGCGGTAATTTTATACATTATTCAATTAGCAAGACCAAAATTGACTGCCGTAACATACAATTCCGGATTTAAAAAAATACTTTTGTTTTCGCTTTTGCTGACTCTAATTCAAGTTGCTATTGGTACACAAGTACGTCAGTTTATTGATGAACAGGTAAAAAACGGTCTGACGGAAAGTATTCTTTGGCTGCAAAATCCTTCCGTTACTTTTTACATCCATCGTTCCTTTTCGATTATCGTTTTACTTGTAAATGTGTATTTATTCAATAAGAACAGAAAACTAAACTTAGGTTTTTCAAAAATAAACTGGGTATTGTTTATCATCGGAATAGAAATTCTAACCGGAATGGCTATGGCGTATCTTGATTTCCCATTGGGGAGCCAGGCCATACATTTGGTTTTAGCCTCTATCCTATTCGGAATTCAGTTTTATGTGATTCTGGAAGCGAAGAGAACTATCCCAGCCAGCTCTTAAAATCCTGAACTTTTTCGCGGCTTACAATAACCTCATCTTCTTTATAAGACGGTAAAATAACTTTCAGACGCGAATTGGTGTAAACCTGAATTTCCTTTATTGCCGTAAGCGGAACAATAAATTTTCTGCTTACGCGAAAGAAATCTTTCATATCCAATTCCTGTTCGAGAATCTCTAAAGTCGAGTCGATTAGGTAGTTTCTGTTTTCGAAAGTATGAATGTAGGTTCCTTTATTTTCACTAAAAAAACATTCAATCTCATCGGTGGTAATCACTTTTAAGTGTTGTCCTATTTTGACTGTAAATCGTTTTTTATAGTTCTTTTCAAAAGGATTAGACAGCATTTTCCTGATTTGCTCAAAATCGAGCTGAAGGTTTGTGGTTTCTGTTCCCAATTTAGGAAGGCGGGTTTTAAACTTTGTAACCGCAACATCGAGATCCTCTTCATCAATAGGTTTCAGAAGATAATCGATACTGTTAAGCTTAAAAGCTTTTAATGCATATTCATCATAAGCAGTGGTAAAAATAATGGCGCTTGTAATGTTTATTTTTTCAAAAATTTCAAACGACAAACCGTCTGATAGCTGAATATCCAGAAAAATTAAATCGGGATGTTTGTTATTGCTGAACCAATGAATAGATTCTTCTACAGAGTGTAACATCGTTTCTACAGCAATATCTAACTTTTCAAGTTTCCGCTGCAACAATCTTGCAGCTGGTTTTTCGTCTTCTATAATTAATGTGATCATCTATTGATATGCAAAATTTGAAAAAATAAATTTTAAAGTTACTCCCATTTATTCTTACTCTCTACTTCTTTCTCCATATATTTTTTGATTTTTTTATCCTCCCAATCCTTATTGAAAAAGATATCAGGCCCAAAAACTGTAAAGGCATGAATGGCTAAAGCAATCCCCCAGTAAAATGCTGTCGAATAGATTTCCCAATTCTGAAACCCTCTCAATTCAAAATGATTTCCAACAAAGTCTCTGTTCAAACTTGAAATAATGATAATAGCATTCACTATAACATAAACCTTCAAATGCGAGTAAAATCCTTTTATTTTTTTTACTTTTCTGTAAGCTATGTTATAGCTTTCGTCTGTGCTAAATTCATGTGCATATTCTTCGTACATACGTCTTCTAAATCGTCCCATTTTTTTATTTGAATTATATTATTGCCATTTGTTTTTGCTCTCTTTTTCTTTTTCCATCAATTCCTTGATTTTTCTTTCTTCCCAATCTTTACCTAAAACCGGAAATACTTCAAAAACTTTTAACCCATGAAAAAGAACTCCTACTCCCCACCACAATAGTGGCCAGAAAAACCATAAATACTGTGGAGATGTCCACAAATTAATGATAATCAATATAATATTAACCCCAATAAAGGCGGTAAGATTACCATAAAAGCCTTTAATATTTTCTACTTTCTTTTTTGCAAGATAGTATCTGTCCTCTTCATTATAATTTATTTCCATGATCACACCCATTTTTGTTTTTTTTGTCTTTTCTCTAAAATATGTTTCAGTTTACGTTCCTCCCATTCCTCTCCAAAAACTTTAAAAGAAAGAAATAAATCTATTGCAGAAAATAAAAACACCGAGGTCCAGATTATCATTACAACATGATTTAAATATAGGAATGGAAAGAAGTTCAGTGGAACTCCATAATATTCCTTTACCACAAAAACTACTAATCCTAATGCATAAACAAGCGCATGCATATAAAAAGATCTGAGCTTTACTGCCTTTTTCCTGAAGATTTGCTGAAACTCAAATCTTTCATGATCTTTGTTACAATTCGTTTCCATACTTATTTCCAGGTTTTTTGGTTGTTTTCTTTTTCTAAAATTTCCCTGATTTTTCGTTCTTCCCAATCAGAGCTATACCCAAACACTTTGAAAGCGTGCATGGTAAGTCCAAATCCCCAGCCTAAAGCCGAAAACCAAAACCATTGAAATCCAGGAGAGTAGGTTAAATTTACAAAAATTAAACACGGAATTACACAACAATATGAAATTACGTTTGCATAAAATCCTTTTAACTCTTCTACTCTCTTTTTAGCCCTGAAATAGGCTTTATTCTCATCACTATATTCTGCACTTGTTTCCATAACTGAAATTTGTTTGGTTAAAATTGGAATTTTAACGGTAAAATTTTCTTCGTTTTGTTCAATCAGAACTTTCCTGTTGGTTATAATTCCATATCGGTTTACGATGTTTTGCAAACCAACTCCCTGACGATCCTGTAATACTTCTTTCTTCTGAAAATTATTCTGGATGGCGAGACAGTCGCCGTCAATAAAAATTCTGATATGCAATGGTTTTTGCTCGCTTACCACATTGTGCTTTACTGTATTTTCGAGTAAAAGCTGTAGTGACAACGGAACTACTTTTGCATCCGGATTTATACCTTCTGAAGGTAATTCGTAAAACAAACTGTTTTCGAAACGCATCTTTAACAAATTCATATAGGTTTTGGCAAAAGACAATTCCTCTTCAACAGAAACCAGTTCCTTATCTTTCTGTTCTAAAACATAACGATAGATTTTAGACAAAGAAGTGGTGAAACGCTGTGCATTATCCGGGTTTTCTTCAATCAGGGAACTCAGCACATTTAAACTATTAAAAAGAAAATGCGGATCTATCTGATTCTTTAAACTTTCGAATTTTGCATTTGCCGTTCCAGCGATAATCTTTTGCTGGGTTACTTCAAATTTCGAAGCCTGTTTCCATTTTACCATAAAGCTCCTGGCCTGCATGAAAGTGGAGACTCCCAAAGATAAAATGATATAAAAAAGGTGTACCCAAATCATTCTTTCACTAAAAAACTTATCTAAGGAAAGGTTCTGTACCACCACAAAAATGATATAGTTGATTCCTAAAACGGCCGGAACCGTGTATAAAACAGTACACAGAATGCCGTAATAAACCCTCAGGTTGGTTTGTTCCAGCCAGTCCCATTTTTTATCTAAAAGAACATTCAGAAAGCCATTTCCGAAACCGAGTCCAAAGGAATAAAGGCAGCTTAAAAAGAACGTCAGCAGTACATTTTTAACAGTTAAATCGGCTCCTAAAAAAGCTGAAAATATGATTGTAAAGACCATAGAGATCTTGAAACACATGATTGTTCCGGTTCTCAAATTTGCGAATGTATTTCTATGGTCTTTCATTTATGAACTTATATGATATTATTTTTTACAACTTTTTTGAGTTTCCAATGCCCTGTCTAATCCCCATTTTGGTGAAAAAGGAGTTTCCGGTTTAAATGTAGCAAAAAGTTCGACAGCTTTATCAACCTGAGCACACAATGGCTTTGTATCAACGCCTGTCCATTTTGCTCCTCCTAACTGATAATCAGCTTCACCAAAAACAGCTCTCGGATTATTAGGATCTATTGCCTTAGCTTTGGCGTAATTCTCCATTACTTTACCGGAATATTTTTGAGCGTTTGTCATCGGATCCTGTACCACCCAGGCGGTATAAAGCAAAGCCTGCAAAACATATAATTCTGCGTTGTTCTGGTCTTTAATAAATTCAACATCAAGTGCATCCTGCGCTTTGGTTAGTAATAAATCAACTTTAGATTTATCTTTTTCTGCAAAAGCACTGGTTGTATTTACTAAAGCAACATAATAATTAGGCAGCCAGCTGTTTTTTTCTGCAGAAGCAATTCTTTCAAACATTGCCGAAGCTTCGGTGTTTTTTCCTTCTTTCCAAAGTCCGAATGCCTTTCCCATTCCTTGTTCAAATTGTGTTTGTGCTGAACTTATTACGGCTACAAATAATGCGATTGTGGTAATTATTTTTTTCATTTTGGTGTATTTTAATGGTTATTATTAATTAATTAATTATTTTTTATTTGAATACAATATCTATTTTCGAGTCTTTGCTAACCGTAAATTTAGCATCTTTGTAGGAAGGAGGCCCCATAAATCCTTTAGCATTATTAGAACACGCATACGGTTCAGAAGGAATTCCCATCATATTTTTATCCAGCTTTCCATTACTGTTTTCATCATGATACGTTGAAATTCCGTATTCTCCTTTTGGAATCCCTACAAATGTAACGGTTGCCTCATTATTTTTAATTTCAGAAACCATGCTTTTATAAATCGTTTTAAGGAATGTGTCATCAGAATTGTACAAACCTACTTTGACAACTCCTGTGTTGTTTTTTAATCCTGAAACAGAAACAGTAAGATTTACATTTTGTGCAGACATTAAACTGCAGATAAAAAAAGTGATTAACGTAATAATTTTGATCATGATTTCTTTATTTAAGGTTCCGAGTTACTAAGGCTCTGAGGTTCTAAGTTTTTTTTATTGATGATTAAAACTCTGTTATTAATTTATACTTCAAAAGTATATCGGTTTTTGCTCTTTTAAAATTAAATGCTACCGAGTTGTTGATTTTGGTTACTGAATTGTTTTTTCTTTGAGGTACAAAGTAACAAAGGTGCAAAGGCTCAAAGTTTTTTATATCCTACAAATCTAATTTTGCCAAATAATTTCTTTAAAAAAGCTTTTACGATCACAATTCTAAACCTTTGTAACTTTGCACCTTTGCAACTCTGAACCTTCTTTCTACAAGTTTTTCAACTGATTCTCATTTTTATTCTGACTAATCGTCCAGAAGAAACCAACAAAAAAGAATCTGTCTGCTGTTGGTATAACCGCTTGTCTGTTGTAAACTCCGTTGGCATCCGGTAATTTGGCATAATCGTATCCGAAAACATTCTGAGTTCCCAATATATTTGAAACCGAGAAATACAATATTTTTTGGGTGGTCAATAAGTACGCCCAGTTAAAGCTTAAGCTATTGTAGGACTTTGTCTTTCCGTTCATAAATTGTGTCTGGTTGGGATCGTTGTAAGGTCTTCCGGAACTGTAACTGTTCGTGAAACCAATTTGTGATTTCCAATCGGTGATAAAATATTTGGTTACGATGGACAAACTATGATTCGCAACAAAATTTGGTGTCGCCATATTAGGAAAGTTTTTATACTTTCTTTCCGAATCGATATAAGAATAAGAAATCCAATATTCTAAATTTTTATACAAATTACTGTCTCTCCAAAACAAATCCAAACCTTTGGCATAACCGGAACCGTTATTATTGAAAACCGAATTATATTGAATATCTCTTGTATTATACTGAACCAAATTGCTGTAATCTTTATAGTAAGCCTCGGCTCTGAAGGTTTGTCCCGGTTTCGTAAATTGATAATTCAGAATATAATGCTGCGCTTTTTCGCTTTCAAACTGATGGTATTTTGAATACTTGATATAATCAACCACCGGTGTCTGGGAAAAATCCCCATAAGCAAAAGAGAACTGGCTATGTTTAGAAATTTTGTAAGCTACGGAAGCTCTTGGCGCCAGATTTGTTTCATCTAACAAACTGTTATTCGAAAGCCTTACACCTACTTTCAAAGCCAGGTTCTTCGAAAACAAAACATCTCCCTCCGTATAAAAAGCCGCAATATTGGAATCGTAACCATTTGCTACTTTAATCGAAATATTATCATTGAAGTTTTCATTAAATTTGGTAATGAAATAATCGGCTCCAAAAGATAATTTAAAGTAATTGGAAACATTTTTTCTCAATTTCAATTTTAGTTGTGCCGCATTTTCATTAGTATCAATATCGTTAATATCAAATTTAACTTTGTTTTTGCTGTACCCGTAACTTATTCCCGAAGTCAGTTGCCAGCCGGTTCCAAAATCTCCTTTGTAAGAAGCATTCAGATAAAAATTATTATTGTTTAGATCCGTTCTGACCGGTTCAGCAAAATTTATATTTTTCTGATTCAAATCGAATTTTTCAGAATCGAAAGCAGCATACAATTTAAAAATCCCATTCGTAAAATGATAACGATAAACGGCTTCCCCACCGAGAGACTGGTAAGGATTATTCCAATCTACATTTTGTGGAATAACGGCCTGGTAAGGCGCTAAATTGATACAATTGGTATTGATACTGAACGAGCTTTTTTTCCATTTTTGAGTGTTCCCTACTCCTAAACCAACCGTCATTAAAGCGATATCTGTCTTATTCTGATCGGGTTCGTCCTGAGTATTCAAAAGTAAAACACTCGATAAAGCCTCCCCGTATTCCGCAGAGTAACCCCCTGTAGAAAAAGCGATTCCACTAAACAAAAAAGGAGAAAATCGGCTTCTGGTCGGCAAATTATTAGTACTTGCACCGTAAGGCTGCGCGACGCGAAGTCCGTCAACGAAAGTCTGTGTTTCGCTGGCTTCTCCTCCACGAACAAATAAACGTCCGTCTTCCCCAACGGTCTGTGTCCCCGGCAAAGTCTGCAAAGCGGCAATAATATTTCCGGCAGAGCCCGCAGTGGTAACAATATCTAAAGGTTTTAGCACTGAAACTCTCGCCTTATCTCCCGATTCTAAAGTTCCGGCTGTGATCACTACGGCGTCAAGAGCATTTACATTTTCTCTTAATTTAACCGTTTGGTCTTTATAATTGGTAACATCAATTTCTTGTTTGAAGGTATCATACAGCAGGAAGCTCACTATTAAAAACTGATTTCCCGTTGTTGTCGTTTCAAAAGAAAATTCACCCGTTTCAGAACTTGTAGCTCCGTCATACGTTCCGTCAATATAAATATTGGCTCCGGGAACTGGTTTTCCTTTTTGGTCAAGCACTTTACCGGAAATGGTGTTTTGAGCAGAAACAATAGCTCCAAAAAATAGAACGGTAATTGTAAAAAGTAATTTGGTTTTCATACCTGTTGGTTTATATAGTATTGATTTTTGATGATGCAAATGTATTTTAACAGTTTTAGTTAAAAAATATTAAATAACCCAATTGTAGAAATTCGGGGATGAGTTGTAAATTACTTATTTGTATCTTAGCTTTTAGTTCGTCACTTTTAAGATAAAATACAAATGAACATAGGAATTGCACAGATAAAACCCAGCAAGGGAGACATTTCAGCCAATATAGAAAAGCACATCAAATTTATCGAAATTGCTTCTTCACTAAAAGCAACTTCCCTATTTTTTCCGGAGCTTTCTTTAACAGGTTATGAACCGGAGCTTGCAAAAGAACTTGCAACTCATCAGGACGATGATCGTCTGGATGACTTTCAGCAAATTTCGAATCTTAGAAACATTACAATTGGAGTCGGGATTCCAACAAAAACAAATACAGGAATCCAAATCAGCATGATTGTATTTCGACCCGATCAGGAAAGACTTACCTACTCCAAGCAACAACTTCATGAAGATGAATTTCCGTATTTTGAGAAAGGTCATGAACAATTACTAATCGAAATTGAAAACCAAAAAATTATTCCCGCGATTTGTTATGAAAGCCTGCAAATAGCACATGCAGAAAAAGCAAGTAAACTGGGAGGAGAAATATATCTTGCCAGCGTAGCAAAATCCCAAAATGGTATAAAAAAAGCATTTATGCACTACCCGGAAATTGCCGAAAAATATACAATGCCGGTTTTAATGGTAAATTGTATTGGGGAATGTGATAATTTTGTGAGTATGGGTTTTAGCGCTGTCTGGACAAAAGAAGGGAAATTAGCCGGACAACTTGATATTAATCATGAAGGTATTATAGTTTTTAATACACAAACCGAAGAAATCACAAAACATATCATCCGGTGAAATTCATAATCAGTTAAAACCTGAAATTAAACTTTAAGAAAAAAACAAAAAATCCATAGCCGTTATGTCAGAAAACAAAAGAATTTCGAATTTATACCAATCCATTTATAATGGAAATCCGTGGCTGGAGGTTACTCTGTCACATACTTTAGAAAATGTAACAGCAGAGCAGGCTTACAGGAAAGTAAACCCTAATTTGAATACCATTTGGGAAATTGTCAATCACCTTATACAATGGAGAAGAAACATTTTAAGGCGTGTAGAGGGGGAAACAGTTGTAACTCCTGACCATAATTATTTTGTCCCAATTTTAGATTCTTCCGAAGCAGCCTGGGAGCAGTCGCTGCAAAGTCTGGCGAAATCGCAGGAATTGTGGAATGCCTTTTTCGAAGATTTTAATGATTCGGATTTAGAAAAAATATACGTCGATAACAATCATACGTATTATGAACACATTCATGGAATCATTCAGCATGATGTTTATCATTTAGGGCAAATTGTAATTCTGAAAAAGTTACTGTAATCCTAACCCTACTTTATGAAGACTGAAAAAGAAAAAATGATTTCGGGCGAATATTACCTTGCAGGAGATCCTGTTTTAGTAAAAGAACGACGAAAAGCCAAAAACTTATTGCACCGCCTCAACGTAACCGAATACCGCCTGACGAAAAAAGCCAAAGAAATTATAGCTGAATTAATTCCGAATACAGGCAAAGGTTTTTATATTGAGCCCCCTTTTCATTGCGATTACGGGTACAATATTTTTTGTGGAGACAACGTTTATTTCAATGTCAATTGCGTGGTTTTAGACTGTGCACCGGTACATATCGGATCGAATGTGTTCTTTGCCCCGAACGTTCAAATTTATACGGCAACCCATCCGCTTGACGCCGAGTTGCGAAAAACATTAGAAAATGCTTTACCGATTACCATTGGAGACGATTGCTGGATTGGCGGGAATACTGTTATCTGCCCGGGCGTAACCATCGGAAAAGGCTGTGTCATCGGCGCCGGATCTGTAGTGACGAAAAACATTCCGGACAACTCACTGGCTGTTGGAAATCCCGCAAAAATCATTCGAAAATTAAATCAGGAACCTGAATCAAAATCATAATGCTTACCTTAAACAAAGTCCACCATATCGCCATTTTATGTTCTGATTATCAAAAATCCAAAGCTTTTTATACCGAAGTTTTAGGACTGACTATTATTCGCGAAATCTACCGTGAAGAACGTCAGTCGTATAAACTTGACCTCGCATTAAACGGAAGCTATATCGTCGAATTATTTTCGTTTCCGAATCCACCGAAGCGTCCTTCACGACCTGAAGCTGTGGGTTTACGTCATTTGGCTTTTGAAGTTATTAATCTGGAGGAAACCGTTGCTTTTTTAAATTCGAAGAATATCGATTCGGAACCCATTCGAATCGATGAAACAACAGAAAAGCGATTTACTTTCATCGCCGATCCGGATTTATTGCCTATTGAATTTTATGAAAGGTAATTTTTAGAAAGATTTAATCTTGAGAAGTCGCGAAGTCGGAAAGTTTTTTTTTCATTTATGTCATTTCGACGAAGGAGAAATCTTCGCAAGTAGCTCGACAAAGATTGGCGATTTTGCATGTGGAGTTACTAGTGGAGATTTCTCCTTCGTCGAAATGACAAACTAGTAGGTTTAGTAATTAATTTAAATTAAACTTCTCAACTTTTCGAAATTTTTCTTCCACATTACACAACAAAAACAACTTAGAATTATCCTTCAAAACAACTTTTAACACAATATGCTGAATGTTTTTTATTAAAAACCGAATTTGATTCTCTAATTTTGTAGAATCGCATAAAAAATACTGCGATGCTCAAATTTACTTCTGATGAACAAAACGGCGCAAATCAAAAAAAATCATCAATTCATTGTTTTCCGAAAATTAGTTGTAGTTTCTGTATTAATTGGTTTCCTTTCGGCATTCTTAGGAATTTCACTAAAAAAAATAACCGAATATTACGAAGAAATTTTCTTTCACCAAGTGACTGTAAATCCAATATTCTATGTTCTTTTTCCTGTTTTCGGATTGTCCGTCATCTATTTCCTGAGACAATATCTTTTTAAGAAAAAGGAAAATAAAGGCATTAAGGAAGTATTTGAAAGTACTAATTCAAGTTCAAAAAATCTTCCTTCGTATAAAATTCCATCCCATTTTATAAACGGATTATTAACCGTTATTTTCGGAGGTTCAACCGGAATTGAAGTTTCAACTGTTGTAGCTACTGCAACAATTGGTTCCGTTGCACAGCAAAAAGAAAATGTTTTCCGTAAGTATAAAACAGAATTAATTTGTGCCGGAGTTGCCGCCGGAATCACCGCTTTATTCAGCAGTCCTATTGCCGGAATTTTATTTGCTGTTGAAGTAATCTCCCGAAAAGTGACACGTGCTTTTATCATTACCAATGTAATCGCAGTTTCTATTGCTTTTGGTTTATTATCGATTTTAAAAGAAGAGCCTTTATTTACCGTTTCGATTAGCACCTGGCATCTGAAAGCGATTCCTTATTTTATTCTTTTAGGCATTCTGGCCGGAATAAATTCGGTTTACCTGACACGCTGCGTATTGTTTTTTAAATCTCAGTTCGGTAAAATCCAAACTCATTATTACAAAATTCTTATAGGATCAGTTGTTTTGAGCGTTTCTTTATTTGTATTTCCACAATTGTACGGAGAAGGCTATCATTCTATTAAAATGATTTTTGGAAATTCCAGCGAGCTTCCTCTGACCCTGACTTTAGCCCTGACTTTCATCGGGATTTTAATTCTGAAACCAATCGTAACTTCTGTAACCCTGGCTTCCGGCGGCGATGGAGGTGTCTTTGCCCCGAGCCTATTTATCGGTGCTTTTCTGGGCCTATTGGTAGCTTCTATTTTAAATACATTTTTTAACACACAGGTAATCCCGGTTAATTTTATGATTATCGGAATGGCCGCAGTACTGAGCGCCAGCATTCATGCGCCTTTTACTGCTATATTTTTAGTTTGCGGTTTAACAAATGACTATACTTTATTCTTTCCGATTTTAGCCACTTGCCTGATTTCTAAATACACGGCAAAAATGATTTATCCGTATACGGTTTATACGTATGCTCCAGGTTTCATAAAATAAAAAGATATTTTTTTGCCACAGATTAAGCGGATTCTAAGATTTTTAATCCTTAAATCTCTGGCAAAAAACATTAATGTACGTCAAAATAAAATGCACATAAATGCCCACTCAAAAATTAAAAAGAAGTTACCGCAAGACCCGTTATATCCTTTACAAGGAAACCTTAATTGATTATAAAGAACACTTTTGGTCGTTTTTAGGTTCCTTTGTTGGAATTGGAATTCTGGCTTACATACAATCCATACATTTTTCCGGTAATGACGCCGTTTATTTAATTGGTTCGTTTGGCGCTTCGAGTGTTCTGGTTTACGGAATTATTCAAAGTCCCTTTTCACAGCCCCGAAATTTAGTTGGCGGACATGTGGTTTCTACACTGGTCGGCGTAACCGTTCATAAACTCGCTCCCGACATTATCTGGATTGCGGCACCACTTGCCGTTTCCCTGGCTATTATTGTAATGCAAATTACCAAAACACTGCATCCGCCCGGAGGTGCAACGGCACTTATTGCCGTAATTGGATCCGAAAAAATAAAAGCTTTGGGCTATATGTATGTCCTGTCTCCTGTACTGGCAGGAGTTTTGATTTTGCTTGTGGTCGCTTTAATTTTTAATAATATGACTTCAAGCAGGACTTACCCAAGTCATAGTACCTATCACAAACAGTATCATAAAATCAGAAGGCGATTCGTTCGTAAATAAGCCCCTTTTGTCATTTCGACGAAAAGATAAATCATAACAGGTAATCGGCAAAAATTGTCGACATTTCTTTGCGGAATTTATTATGTGATTTCTCCTCACGTCGAAATGACACGTCAATAAGACAAATTATTGCTTAACTAAAATCTTTTCAACAAAACGTAATTCATAATTCGGATTTCGTTTTTTATATTTTACCTTTGACTTTTCAAAAAATACAAAGATTATGGTTTATAAATTTAGAGTAATTCTAGACGCCGAAGAAGACATTTTCAGAGACATTGCAATTCTTGAAGACGATACGCTTGAGGATTTACACAATGCGATCTTCAACGCTTTTGGTTTTGACGGAATGGAAGTAGCTTCGTTTTATACCTGCGATGAAACTTGGAATCAGGAAGACGAAATTCCGCTTTTTGATACCGGAGATGTTCCAGGCGAACAAAAAATCATGAGTGATTATACCTTATCTGATATCTTAGACAAAGAAAATACTAAAATTATCTATGTGTACGATTTCATTAATATGTGGACATTCCTTGTAGAATTGGCCGCTGTGGAAGAGCAATCTGCCACTGCAATCTACCCGGAAACCTTATTCTCCCATGGGGAAATGCCGGACGAAGCCATAGAAAAAAACTTTGAAGCCGACATGCACGACGATATCTACGGCGAATTTGAAGACGATTTAGACGAGGATGATCTGGATATGTTCGAAGGAGACGACAGCTTTGAGGATTTCGGGTTTGAGGAGAATTGGAATTAGTTTTTTTTTTTTGAGGTTCTGAGGCTCAGAGGTTCAGAGAGGCAAAGGTTCAGAGGATTTCTTTAAAATCTTACGATTTTAAATTATAGGTTTTTTCTTATTATATATATTTGCTTTTTAAATATATAAAAATGAAAACTTTTAGAGACCTTTTAATCTGGCAGAAATCAATGAGTTTGGTAACCGAAATTTATCAATTAACCAATTTATTTCCAAAACAAGAAATTTATGGACTAACTTCACAAATCAGAAGATGTTCAATATCAATACCAAGTAATATAGCTGAAGGTTATGGCAGAGAGGGTAATAATGATTATTTGAGATTTTTAAATATCTCTATTTCATCATTATTCGAAATGCAGACACAACTTGAAATCTCATTCAATTTAAAATACATAAACGAGAATCAATTCAATAAAATAAATGGAGAAAGCAGGGAAATAGAACGAATGTTAAGTTCTTTTATCAGAAAAATAAAAGACAGAAACTAAACCTTTCAACCTCTGAACCTTTGCCGCTCTGAACCTAAATAAACATGATCAACTTATTCAACACCCACATCGAGACGCTTTCGATACACCGCGTAGGAAACAAAAGCAGAAACGAAGCGATTTTTTTATCGGAACAGCCATTTAATTTAAATGATGAAATTGTGCCTTTGATAAAAGAGTACTTCTTTAAGCCTTTTAGAGAAAAAGAAGAAAACTATTATCAGTTTGCGCACGAAGTAGATTTGGATTATAACGACATGTTTAAATATGCTACGGAGATTTTTGCTAATCCGGCAAATGTGCAGGAAATTTCCAAAAAAATCACGACACATTTATTCGAGCAGTCCAATCACCCGCATATTAAAAACGGAGAGGTTTATGTAACCTACCTGACTAATTTAAGTATCGACAATAATGTTGTGGATGCTATCGGAATTTTTAAAAGCGAACTGCAAGCTGACTTTTTACAATTCGAAGAAAAAGACAGCAATCTTGAAATGATCCTGCAACAAGGAATCAACCTGAGCAAATTAGATAAAGGATGCCTGATCTTTAATTATAAAAAAGAAGAAGGGTATAAAATCCTTACCGTAGACAGCAACCGTTATGACGCTCGTTACTGGCTGGAGCATTTTCTATCTGTTGATGCTTTTGAAGATGAAAACTTCATTACTAAAAAATACCTGAAATTCTGTCAGAACTTCGCGAAAGACGTAGTTTTACCGGCAGAAGACAAAAAAGAAGAAGTGATGTTTATGAACCGGTCTGTGAATTATTTCGCTAAAAATGATCAGTTTGAAGAACAAAATTTCTTAAATGAAGTATTAGACAACCCTGACTTAATTCCTGAATTCAAAAACTATAAAGTTGATAAAGGAGAAAAATATAGCATCGAAGATGTAACCTCATTCCCAATTGCCAACGCAGCAGTTTCAGACGCCAGAAAATCGATTAAAAACGTTATTAACCTGGATACGCATATTCAGATTAAAATGGATTTCATCAATCCGGAAAGTGCCGAAAAATACGTTGAAAAAGGCTGGGATGAAGAAAAACAAATGTATTACTATTTAGTTTACTTCAACAAAGAAGAAAAAAGCTAGAAGTCATTCATTTTCTATTACTTACTTAAACAAAAAACGGCAACTACTATTTGTAATTGCCGTTTTTTAATGGAAATATTTCTACTAAGATTCTTAATTTTTGCTTAATTTTGCATTCTAAACCAAAAACAAATGGATACTCTTTTGCACGCAGAAAGTCCTTTCAAAACAATAATCTCCTTTCATAAACTAATTGAGTCTTTTGAAGAAATTGCTTTATCAAACGTAGATTACCGATCGAACTATGCGAAAGCTATTTTAAAACAGATCGAATCTATCCCTCAATTGAAGACTGGAATTGAAGATTTCAGTATTATAAAAAAGAATGAGGCTCTAATTAAAAACATATTAGCTGATTTATTTCCTACAGCTTTGACTTATAATGAAATAAAAGCAGTTACCATTCCCTTTCAGAACATCTCTTTCAATTATACAGAGCGTTTCAAAAGAATATTACGTAATGCCGGCGATGAGTTTTATATGGAGATTCGTGATTTTGACAGTCACCAATTCTATATTAATAACTGCTGCCTGATTCTGAGCAGCTATTATGGCCAAAACATAGATTTCAATAAAATCTTTTTTTACGATATTCCGGATGAAAACGGAATTGAAAAACATTATCGGATTCTGTATAATGCCGATTTTATGGAAATCACTCCGACAGAACATTCTGTTTCGCTTACGCAAGATGATATTGATCTGCTGATTGACAACTATAATGATACGGAACTCTGGAAATCGAAATTTCCTCCCGGAAGCTGGAGTCTGAAAGGTTTCGGAATCGTTTCTTTATTCGATGCCACTACAGAAAGTGCTATCTCCAATTTAAAAAGTAATCTGCTAAAACCAGATACAAAAACGGTAGCATCAAATGATATTATCGAAAATATTTTTAAATCTATCTTTAAAATTCCGGATTTAAAAGTTGGTTTTATTATCTACAATCCGGAGGAAGAAAAATTTATCAGGCCAGTCAAATACGATAATCAACTTCAAAGTTTTTTACTTTCAACCGATCATGAAGTTGATTGCAAAAATGCTTTTTTTGGCTGTTCTTTTGAAAATTTACTAGACAAACAGGAACCCTTTGTCATTTCTAATGTCAAAAAGTTCATGGAAGAATCCCCAAATAAAAGACTGGGCGAGCATTTATTAAAACAAAACATTCAGAGTTGTGTTTTTGCTCCGGTAATAAAAGACGGCCATTTATTGGGTGTTGTCGAATTAGTATCTGAAAATCCAAGAAGTTTAAACAGCGTAAATGCAACCAAACTTGAATTGGTTCTGCCTTATTTAACCGACACTATCGATCGTTATAATACGGATATGCAGCATCAGGTTGAAGCGATCATTCAGCGTGAGTACACTACGATTCACCCAAGCGTATATTGGAAGTTCAAAAAAGAATCCCAGAATTATTTTCAAAACAACAATCCAACCAAAGATTATATCTTTAAGGAGATTGTGTTTAAAAACGTTTTTCCATTATACGGACAAATTGATATTAAGGGTTCATCGGAACATCGAAATGAAACGGTTAAAAGAGATTTAAAAAATCAGCTTACGACCATTTTAGAAATATTCGGAAATCAGAAACCCAACAGTAATCTGATGCTTCTGGAACAACGTAAATTCGAATTAGAAACACTTCGGGATGAATTGGATCAGCCTTTGAAAGCAGATACCGAACAACATATTCAGCGTTATATTGAAGAGGAAATTCATCCGATTTTAAAAAACACAAAAGACACGGCTAAAAATGAAAAATTAGAGCAGTTGTATTTTGAAAGCCTGGATGAAAAAACAGGGATGTTTTATCAGGAAAGAAAGAAATTTGATAATGCTATGTCTATTATCAATAAAAAATTAGCTTCGGTACTGGACAGAAAACAGTTGGAAGCCCAACAAATCTATCCGCATTATTACGAACGTTTTAAAACGGACGGTGTTGAGCATAATTTATATATCGGAGCTTCAATAGCCCCGACAAAACCTTTTGACATTATGTATCTGCACAACCTTCGTTTGTGGCAGCTGCAGACTTTATGTGAAATGGAACTGGAACATCATCAGCTAAAAGAATCTTTACCGTACGAACTGGATGTGACTTCATTAATTCTGGTCTTCAGTTCAGCGCTTTCTATTCGTTTCAGAATGGATGAAAAACGTTTTGATGTTGATGGGACATACAATGCCAGATATGAGGTCGTTAAAAAACGTATCGACAAAGCGAACATCAAAGGCAAAAAAGAGAGAATTACGGAAAAAGAAAAAATTACGATCGTATATTCTCAGAATAGTGAAGAAGCTGAATACCTAAAATACATTAAATATTTACAGCACAAAAAAATACTGGAACCTTCAATAGAGCAATTTGAAGTTGAAGATCTGCAGGGTGTTTCAGGACTGAGAGCCATACGCGTAAAAGTGATTAATAACATTGCCGGGGCAAACGCTAAAAAAATCACTTATCAGGATTTACTGGATGAGCTCAACTAAAAATTAGTTGAGCTTTTTGCTATAACGATTTAAAAGCGATTACAAATGCGATCACGGTGATGATGATGCCAGCCATAAAAAAGTTGTAAGCAATTCGCAGCAAATTATATTTACGCTGTAATACCAATCCGAGATAGTATAAATCTTTGATCATGGTCGAATACAAATAATCACGGTCTTTCATCATTTCGTTCATGGCCCAGTCGTAATCTTTAAGTGGCATTTTGTAGAAATTTCCGAAAAACATCAAATTTACTTTTTTAGCTTCAACATCCTCACGGGTAAAGAAACCCGAAGTCACTTTTGGCCGTGTAGAAAGAATAGCAAAAATAATGGTAATAACGCTCGACATCAACATGATAAAAGTTGGAATCACGAGGTGTGCATTTTTCGGACTGTCTAATTTTGGTATAATTGATGAAAGCGCAATTGAAATAATAATAGCATTTACAGACAACAAAATATTCGCCTTACTATCTGCAATTCCACTTAAACGCGTATGATTTCCTAAAGTTACACGAAATAAAGTATCTACACCACGATCCGGTTTTTCTACTTTATCTTTCTTTTTGTCCTCGGCTTCAAGTTCTTTTGCTTTTTTCAATTCCTCCTTATTCAATCTTTTTTGAATTACAGCGATATTTTTTTCTTTTAAGGGCTGCCACTTTTTCAGGGCATAATCCGTATAAAACCGATGTGTATTTATTAAAAAACTCAGGTTTTCTTTGGCCCAGTCTAAGCTGGAAAAAGAAAGATTCAGGGTATTTTTCAATTCAAAACGTAATAATTCGCAGGACGATTCATATTCTAATCCGGTAATATGAACGAAATCAGCATCTTTTATGATCTTTTCCAAGTGTGTTTTCGGAACATAAACTTTCGATGTGGCCAGAATAAGTTTTGAAACTGCACCTATAAATGCATCGGATTGCTCTTTCTCTTTCAAAAAACTGGTCGCAATCTTTACGCTTTCTTTTTCATGCTCTTCTACTCCATTTATATAACCGGTATCGTGGAACCATGCAGCAACCAAAAGCATTTCTTTTTCTGCATCCTCCACATTTTCCCTCGTACAAAGCTTATTAACCGCAGTTACTACATTAAAAGTATGGTTAATATTATGGTAAGAATATAAATTAGAAAGTTTATCTTTGAGTAAATTACTGACGAAATGTTCGGACTGTTCGATTAGATTCATAAAGAATATTTTTATACCACGAAATTATGAAATTGTTTTTGGATAACCATTTTATTACTAAGATTAAAAACTATTCTTTGGTAATAACCTCTGTGTTTATGCTTCATTCCTGTGCTACGCATAAAGCGGAATATGGAAAAAGTGTCAGCGCCAACGAAAATGAAAACGCAACAGATACCATAAAAATTGCTCACACTCTTTTTTTAGTCGGAGATGCGGGAAATGCTGACGAAGAACAAGCACAGCAAACACTTGAATTACTGCACAAAAAACTAAAAAAAGCAAATAAAAAATCGACTTTAGTCTTTTTGGGAGACAATATATATCCGAAAGGTTTCCCCGGTGGTAATAATGCTGCAGAAAAAGCAGCCGCAGAGACAAAACTCAAAAATCAGTTAAAACTAACAGAAGGCTTTAGAGGAAAAACTATCTTTATTCCGGGAAATCATGACTGGTACAGCGGTATTAGCGGTTTGGAACGTCAGTCCGATTTTGTAACAAAATACCTTAATGATAAAAAAGCATTTATGCCCCGCAAAGGCTGTCCGATTGAAGATGTAAAAATTGACAGTACATCGACATTAATTACGGTTGACAGTGAATGGTATCTTGAAAACTGGGATCACCACCCTACCATTAATGACAATTGCGACATTAAAACCAGAGAAGACTTTTTTGACGAACTTGAAAATCTTTTAAATAAAAATCAGGAAAAAACGGTTGTTCTTGCTATTCATCATCCGTTAATGAGTAACGGTACTCATGGTGGTCAGTTTTCTCTGGAAAAACAATTATTTCCTTTGGAAAACAAAATCCCGCTTCCTATCATCGGCTCTTTTATCAATTTATTGCGAAAGACATCCGGTATTAGTCCGCAGGATTTACAGAACAAACAGTATACGATTTACGCCAAGCGAATAAAAACATTACTCCAGGGACAGAAAAATGTAATTGTAGTTTCCGGGCACGATCATAACCTGCAATACGTTAGCAGGGAAAATATCAAGCAAATTATTAGTGGTGCCGGTTCAAAATCTGAAGCTGCAAGGGCTACAGGACCAAATGATTTTTCTTATGGAGGAAATGGTTACGCAACACTGACATTATTTAAAAGTGGAGATGCAAAAGTTAATTTCTTTGGGAAAGAAAACCAAAAAGAAAAATTACTTTTTGAACATGAAATCATAAAAGCAAAAGAAATTAACTGGGCTGCCAATAGCACTAATTTTCCGAAAACGATAACCACTTCTATCTACACTAAAGAAATGACGAAGAAAAGTCTGTTTCACAGATTCTTATTCGGAAATCATTACAGAGCCTACTACAGCTTACCAATTGAAGCCAAAACAGCAACTTTGGATACTTTGATGGGCGGTTTGAAACCCATTCGGGAAGGCGGAGGCCATCAGTCCAAATCGTTAAGGATGTCTGATGACAAAGGCCGCGAATATGTATTGCGCGCCATGAAAAAAAGTGCCACCCAATTCCTGCAATCTGTCGCTTTTAAAGATCAGTACATTGTAAATGATTTTGAAGACACCTATGCGGAAGGCTTTTTACTGGATTTCTACACTACATCTCACCCTTACACTCCATTTGCTGTTGGAAATATGGCAGACAAATTAGGTCTTGCCCATACCAATCCTGTTCTGTACTACATTCCGAAACAAGATGGCCTGAAAGAATTCAATTCAAATTTCGGAGATGAATTATACATGGTGGAAGAAAGACCGGCGGACAATCATCTGGATGCCAAAAGTTTTGGGCATCCGAGAAATATCATCAGCACCGATGATATGATGAAAAATCTTCATAAAGATGAAAAGTATACCGTTGACGAAAAAGAATACATGAAAGCCCGCCTGTTTGACATGCTGATTGGCGACTGGGACCGACACAGCGATCAATGGCGTTGGGGAGAATATAAAATCGGGGACAAGATAGTTTATCGACCAATTCCGCGTGATCGCGATCAGGCTTTTGTTAAATATGACGGAACTTTGCTTTCGATTTTAATGAATATTCCGGCGCTTCGTCATATGCGAACTTTTAAAAATAAAATTGATAATGTAAAATGGCTCAACAGAGAACCTTATCCATTAGATCTGGCTTTTCTCAAAACTGCTGATGAAAAAGACTGGATAGAACAGGCTCAGTTTATTCAGAAAAATTTATCTGATAATGATATCGATAATGCCTTTAAGAGTTTACCAAAAGAAACTCAGGATGCCACGATTAAAGACATTCAGCAAAAATTAAAAAACAGGAAAAAAGAACTTCAGAAATATGCATCGGAATATTTTGATGTCCTGAGCCATACCATAATGATTGCCGGAACAGATAAAAAAGACAAATTTGTGATTAATCATAATGCAAAAAAGAGCTTGGAAATTAAGGTTTACAGGATCAAGAAAGAAGGAGATGAATTGATTTACACGAAAAATGTAACCGATAGTAAAACTTCAAATGTATGGATTTACGGTTTAGATGACAACGACACCTTTGAGGTAAACGGAAATCAGAAATCGAAAATAAAAATTCGTTTGATTGGTGGTCAGAACAATGATATTTATAACATTGAAAACGGAAAAAGAGTGATTGTCTATGATTTCAAATCAAAAGAAAACACCTATAATCTGGATTCAAAGACCCAGACGCAGCTGACAGATGATTATGATGTCAATTTATACAACTACGAAAAGCCAAAATACAATGTAGTTTCAGGACTTCCAAACATTGGTTTTAACCCTGATGATGGTGTGAAAGTCGGTATTAATTTTAATTACACCGTAAATAATTTCAAGCAAAACCCTTACACGCAAAGACATGTATTGAATGCTTTTTATTATTTCGCAACTGGTGGTCTTGAATTTAATTATGTTGCACATTTCCCCGGATTATTAGGTAAATGGGTAATTGATGTGGAATCACAATACACCACTCCGAACTTTGCTAAGAATTACTTTGGATACGGAAATGAAACGCCAAATAACGATCAGAATTCCGGAATGGATTATAACAGAGTACGTATTCAGCAGCTTAAAGTTGCTCCGGCGCTTAGACACGTTGGGCGTTACGGAAGCGAATTGACTTTTCAGCCCTTTTTCGAAAGGATGAAAGTGGAAGATACAGATGGCAGATTCATAAACACTCCCGGTATTGTAAATCCGGACATTTTTGAAGGACAGTCTTACGGTGGAGCAAAAATTAAATATATTTTTAAAAACGCTGATTTTAAAGCTAAACCAACTTTAGGAATGGCCTTTATGGTTGCCGCTAGCTGGACTACTAATCTGAATGATACGAAACAAAATTTCCCTACAATAGAAAGTGCTTTGGGCTTTACACACAGAATAGATCATAGCGGAAAATTGATTTTGGCTACTTATGTGAAAGGGAAAGCGATCTTAAATAGCAACTATGAATTTTATCAGGGTGCTACTTTGGGCGGAGATACCGATTTACGCGGTTATAGAAACGAACGATTTTTAGGAAATTCCTATTTCTCACAAAGTAGTGACCTGCGACTAAGTCTCGGCAAAATTAACCGTACCATAGTTCCTTTTACCTACGGAATCCTGGGTGGTTTTGACTACGGAAGAATTTGGCTTGATGGAGAAAATTCAAGAAAATGGCATCAGGACTATGGAGGCGGACTTTGGCTAAATGCCGTTAACGTAATCACCGCAAGAATCTCTTATTTTAAATCTCCTGACGAGGTCGGAAGAGTTATTTTTGGAGCTGCTTATAGCTTTTAAACTTGAGGCACTAAGGTTCTGAGTCGCTAAGGTGCTAAGGTTTTTTTTAAAGCTCAGAGTGGCAAAGGTTCAGAGGGATGAAGGTTTTTGAATGTCTGTTTTTATATATTAAAAACAGACATTTTATTTTATATGACAGTTATTTTATAATGAAAATACTTTTAACAAATTTCACTTTTCACTATTTACATTTCACGAATCACACAATAACTAAAACCTTAGCAACTTAGTATCTCAGCCTCTCAAAACCTTAAATTTATTTCAATTTAAACTCATAAACCTTACCTCCTATTTTGTTGGTTTTTTCGTCAGCGATAAGTAACGTTTTGTTGTCTTTAAAAACAATAGCTTCTTTTTGGGAGAAATGATTCAGTTTTATTTCCGTTTGTGAACCTTTATGAAAAGAATCTCCTTTGTAACCCTGAAACAAAACAATTTTATCGTGGCTTAACAAAACCACTTTTTTTCCATCAGGACTGATTGCCGCACTTGTCAGGACACAATGATTATAAGTATCACAGGTTTTGAATGTGCCAATCTTAGTGGCTTTCTGAACTCCGGGAGCATTTAGAATTTTATAGATAAAAGCAGTTCCGTCAAATCCTTTGCTTCTGTTTTTTGTGAAAAGATAAAAATAGTTTCCGTGTTCAAAAAATCCTTCAACATCATAAAATAGTTCCTTTTTCTTCGGTGGAAATTCAGTTTGTTCCGGATACGAAAAAGAAACTTTATATTCGGATACGGCATTTTCTTTATTCAGCTCATTCTTCGAAACTTTATAAATACACAAATCCTTTCGTTCGTTGTCATTGTTTCCAAAATCCCCAATATAAATATTTCCTGCCTGATCTTTTGTAATATCCTCCCAGTCCACATTTGTTGCATTAGAAATGGTAATCGTTTTATTTAATTTTCCATCAGCATTTAAAGCGTAAATTTCGTTCGCATTTCCGCTGTCTTCAAGAGTATAAATCAGATTTGTTTTTGGGAAATAAGTGATTCCGGAAACTTCCTTTAACTTTTTCGGAAGAGAAAAAAGCGTTTTCAAATCGGCATCTGATTGCTGCTGACAAGCCAGCAACACAATTGAAAAGGGAAGCAAAAAAGATTTTTTCATAGTTTTATTTTTAAATTATTAACCACCGATTTCAACAAGATTAAAGTAAATTCGAAAAATTAAATCAAATAAAATCTGTTTAATCTGCAATTCAAAAAAATTAAATTAAATTGGTGTTTTTAAAATTACGCGTAATAAATTCAAATGCAGCAAACATAATGTGTCCCATCGATTTGGCATTTTTAAATTTCATATCATTGGTATAACGGTACAATTCCATTTTTAGTTGATTCAGGTGTTCTTCTGTCGAAATAGTATCGTGACACATGATATTCAATAACTTTTTGACCCTGTTTTCTGCCGAATGAATACGTTTTGCCAAAATAGCCCTTTCTTCATCCTTGTACTGAATAATGGAACGTTCTTCTAATTTTTCTTTAATTAGTTTTATCATCGGATAATTTTCCTTGAAAAACTGCGGACGATAGACCTTAAAATTACCTTCATAACATTGCTGGTCAAAATCAATAGGGCGGATTTTATAAACGACCTGATCAAAATCATGAATTGGTACAATAACGTAATTATAAGCCCGCATATCGCCTAAAAGACGGATCATACAGCGTTCGTTGAACTTTACAAACTCTTTTGCGATCTGCGATTTTTCCATTTCGGTACAATTATGCAGCAAAGTATCCATAAAAACATCACCGGGAATTCCGATAATGTGTTCTTCTATCAAAGTATCCTTATAAACTAGAAAATTGATTTTATCCGGCGAAAGAATATCTTCCAGTTCCAATCCGTAAATTCTGGAAGCATCTGCTTTTTTAATATAAAAATGAACATAATTGTCATTAAGAATATTTCGGACTTTTATCCGGAACGGTTTCGAATTTCCAAAAGTACAGTAATCAATAGCATCGATATTCAGGAAGTGAATGATCTCGCTGTTTCCATCTGAATGCAGGAGCGAATAAATTCTCTTCAGGTTCAGGTCAATCTCATTTCGTTCAAATTCATTGTAGTAGACACGAATCCATAAGGTATCCGTTTCATTTTTATCATAGACATTTACCGAACCTGAAAACCGCAATAAGTCATCATAGAATACCGATACTTTCGAAATTCGTTCGTATCGTTCCAAATAACTTAAAAGAGATGGTGTTAAAGGATAAGTAGGTTTTTTTAAGACCATTAAAGGTTCGCTCATTGTAATATCTTTTGAATATCTTAGTACAAATTTACAGTAAATTATAATTTTAAACACATAAATAAAATTTGGCGTAACAATAAGCCGATTGAATCGTCATACTAAAAACTAAAACCGAAATAAATTTGGAAACCATTCTTACTATCGAAAATCTTCACAAAAGATACGGGCGCATTCAGGCCTTAAAAAATGTATCTTTTGAAATACAAAAAGGCCGTGTTTATGGCATCTTAGGCCCAAACGGAAGTGGAAAATCTACCACTTTGGGAATCGTTTTAAATGTAGTAAACCGGACATCAGGCAATTACAGCTGGTTTAAGGGACAAATGCAGACACATGAAGCCTTAAAAAAAGTAGGAGCTATCATTGAAAGACCCAACTTTTACCCGTACATGACCGCAGAAGAAAACCTCAAACTGGTTTGTAAAATAAAAAGCATTGACTATTCTAAAATAAAGGAAAAACTTGATTTAGTGGGTCTAACGGAACGAAAAGACAGTAGGTTCAGTACTTTTTCTTTAGGAATGAAACAGCGTCTGGCTATTGCATCAGCCTTATTAAACGATCCTGAAATTTTAATTTTAGACGAACCAACAAATGGTTTAGACCCTCAGGGAATTCATCAAATCAGAGATATTATCCGAAAAATTGCCGCTCAGGGAACTACTATTTTATTAGCCTCACATTTATTAGACGAAGTCGAAAAAGTATGTTCGCATGTAATTGTCTTGAGAAAAGGTGAAATATTATATTCCGGTTCGGTCGACGGTATGTCTGCCAATGAAGGTTTTTTTGAACTTCAGGCCACTGACAATGAAGCTTTGAAAAATGTTTTAAAAGAACATCCGAGCGTAGACCGAATTACCGAAGAAGAAGGAAAAATTCTGGTGTACTTAAAATCAGAATTGTCTGCTGCTGAACTGAATCAGTATTTATTTTCTAAAAACATTGCCTTAAGCCATTTAGTAAAACGCAAAAATAGTCTCGAAGCACAATTTTTAGAATTAACCAAAACCGCCACTATCAAAAACAACTAAGCCATGAACAGACTTATCTCTATAGAATTACAAAAAATCTGGAAAAACAAAGCCAGTCGTGTCCTTACTTTAACCTATTTCATTTTACTTTCCTTTATTGCTTTAATAGCTTCCATAAAATTTGACATTGGGGTTTTTAAATTTCATTTAGCAGAGATGGGCATTTTTAATTTCCCTTTTATCTGGCATTTTAATACATATGTTGCCGCCTGGCTTAAATTTTTCCTGGCTATTGTAATCGTTTCCATGATGGCAAATGAATACAGTTACGGAACTTTAAAACAAAACCTCATTGACGGTCTGAGCAAAAAAGAATTTATATTATCTAAATTTCTAACCGTTGTGCTTTTTGCCTTTTGCTCTACCATTTTTATTTTCATAATGACTTTAATATTGGGCCTATCTTTTTCCTCTTATAATGAAATTGGAATTATTTTTACCGATTTAGACTATCTGTTAGCCTTTTTTGTAAAACTGACCGGTTTCTTTTCCTTCTGTTTATTTTTAGGAATTTTGGTAAAGCGATCCGCTTTTGCATTAGGTTTCCTTTTAGTATGGAGTATCATTGAGGGAATTATTAAAGGCCTTTTAGTCTTCAAAATTTTTCCAAACAGCAATACAGGAAATTACATTATGCAATTCCTACCATTGGAAGCAATGTCAAATTTAATCGTGGAACCCATTTCCAGACTATCCGTAATAAAAACCATCGGAAATCAAATGGGCGTTGAAAGTACCAAAGATTACAGCGTACATTACCTTTCTATATTGATTGTTTTAGTGTGGACATTTTTATTTATTCATTTTTCTTACAAGCTATTAAAAAATAGAGATTTATAGTATATTTGCTATACTATGAGTTATTTTAAGAAGATTTTATTTGTTTCCATTATATTTTGCTTATCTGCCAAGATAAATGCACAATTTATAACTATTAACGATCAGAGAACACCACAGCAGTTAATAGAAAATACATTAGTAAATAGTTCCTGTGTTTCGGTTACAAATGTATCCGGAACCGGGGATACTTTTACGCCCGGAAAAAACAGTTTTGCCTATTTTAATGCCGGAACAAGTAATTTTCCTTTTTCAGAAGGTGTTGTCCTGACCACTTCAACAAGTTCATCTGCAAGAGGACCTTACATAAGCAATCAAGGTGGCGGAGATGTTAAATGGCAGGGAGATTTTGAGCTAAATCAAATCTTAGGAATTAATTCTATTAATGCAACCGTATTAGAATTCGATTTTGTTCCTCTAACTGACTTTTTAAGCTTCAATTATATTTTTGCTTCCAATGAATATCAGTCTTTCTTCCCTTGTCGTTATTCAGACGGATTTGCTTTTTTAATCAAAGAAACCGGAACGAACGATGAGTACAAAAATCTGGCTGTGCTGCCTGGTACTGATACACCCGTTTCCTCTATAAATATTCGCCCTACAATCGGACCTGGTTATGACATTAACGGAGATCCTTATGTTGGATGTCCGGAATCCAATATACATTATTTTAACGGACTTAACACCAATACAAGCCCTATAAACTATGCCGGACAGACCGTTGTCATGAATGCACAAACAGCGGTAATTACAGGAAAAAAATACCATGTGAAACTGGTAATTGCCGATGATGACAATAGACTTTATGACTCGGCCGTCTTTTTGCAATCGGGTAGTTTTTCTTCAAAAATTGATTTTGGCCCAGATCAGACAGCGCTAACCGGTAAACCCGTATGTTTTGGCGAATCCATAATTTTAGACACAAAATTACCAGCTGCTTACTCCTATAAATGGTTTAAGGATGGAGTTCTTATAAATTCGGAAAATAGTCCGGTCTATAAGGCCACAGCGTCCGGAACATATAAAGTAGAAGCAACAGTAACAGCTTCATCTTGTGTGCTAACAGGCGAAATTAATCTTGAATTTACTCCTGAAATTATAGCAAACAATACAAAATTGATACAATGCGATGACGATACAGACGGAACTTCTGTTTTTAATTTAACGAAAGCCGCTGATATGATCAAAAATAATGCTGCAGAGGTTATTAATAAAGGGTACTATGAATCGTTAGCCGATGCTGAATCAAAAACCAATGAAATTGCTGCTCCTGAAAAATACACCAATAAAAGTGCTAATCAGATCATTTTTGCCCGAATTGAAAATAAATACGGTTGTTTTAAAACGCCTCAGATAACATTGGAAATTTCAGGAACAACCATTCAGGATCAGGATCCAATTGGAACCTGCGATTTAGATGATAATCAGGACGGTTTTTACCAATTCGATCTTGATTTGCAGGTAACTCCTCAAGTCCGTACAGGACTGCCAGCCGGATTAGCGATAAATTATTATTTAAATGCCGCAGATGCTTTGGCAGAAACAAATGTATTAGCCAATATTTTCAAAAACACAACAGCTTTTTCACAGACTATTTATGCCCGTGCCGTAAACGGAGCTGACTGTTATGCCATAACACCAATTACACTTGTCGTAAACACTTTTGACCCTCCTGCTTTTGAGGAAGAAACAAAAAGTTTATGCAAAGGCAGCCAAATCGATTTGACAGTAGATCCTGCTTTTAGCAGCTATTTATGGAATGTCGCTACTAATAATACCAATTCTCTTATCACAGTTTCCGAAGCCGGAGATTACTCCGTAAAAGTCACTAATGAATTTGGTTGTGAAAAAACTAAAAAGTTCCAAGTAATTTTATCTGAACCTGCTGTGATTACCGGAGCAGTTATAAAGGATTTTTCCGGTACTGATAATTCCGTTACCTTACAATATACAGGAACCGGAAATTATGAATTCTCCTTAAATGGAATTGATTTTCAGGATGATCCTTTCTTCGCTAATGTAAGTCCGGGAGTTTACAATGCACTTGTACAAAGTAAAGATAACTGCGGTATCTCTAATTATTATTTGGTGTATGTCCTGGATTATCCTAAATTTTTCACGCCAAACGGCGATGGTATTAATGACGTATGGGCGATTAAAAACTTAGATCAGCTTCCGGATTACAGGCTTTCTATTTTTAATCGTTATGGGAAGTTATTAAAACAAATGACCCAAAACAGCCCGGGATGGAACGGTCAGTTTAACGGTCAGCAACTTCCCTCTGACGATTATTGGTTTGATTTGATCTTTACAAATGGTAAAGATATCAAAGGTCATTTTAGCATAAAAAGATAATACTAAAACTATGAAACATAAAAAAAGCCATCCGACACGTCGGATGGCTTTTTTATATATAAAATTCAAATATTAGAATTTAAATCTTTTTCTGTCTGTCTCAGTTAAGTAGATTTTTCTTAAACGAATAGATTTTGGTGTAACCTCTACATATTCATCTTTTTGAATGTACTCTAAAGCTTCCTCTAATGAGAAAATAATCGGAGGTATAATTCTGGCTTTTTCATCATTTCCAGAAGAACGAACGTTAGATTGTTTTTTCTCTTTAGTTACGTTCACACACATATCATCACCACGAGAGTTTTCCCCAATTACCTGACCTTCGTAAATTTCGGCATTTGGTTCAACGAAAAACTTACCACGATCTTGCAATTTATCGATAGAATAAGGAATAGCTTTTCCTTTTTCCATAGAAATCAATGAACCTTTATTACGTCCGGCAATTTCTCCTTTGTAAGGTTCGTATCCTATAAAACGGTGTGCCATAATGGCTTCACCAGCAGTAGCAGTAAGCAATTGATTACGCAATCCAATAATTCCACGTGATGGAATATTAAATTTTACAATCATACGGTCACCTTTAGTTTCCATACTAAGCATTTCACCTTTACGCATTGTAACGAACTCAACCGCTCTACCTGAAAGAGTTTCTGGTAAATCGATAGTCAATTCCTCAATAGGCTCACATTTTTTACCATCAATTTCTTTGATAATAACTTGTGGCTGACCAATTTGTAACTCATACCCTTCTCTTCTCATTGTTTCAATAAGAACAGATAAGTGAAGTACTCCACGACCAAAAACCATAAACTTATCAGCAGAATCAGTTTCACCCAATTTCATTGCTAAGTTTTTCTCTAATTCTTTTGTCAAACGCTCTCTAATATGACGAGAAGTTACAAACTTACCCTCTTTACCAAAGAAAGGAGAGTCATTAATTGTAAACAACATACTCATAGTAGGCTCATCGATATCAATCGTTTTTAAACCTTCCGGATTTTCAAAATCAGCAATAGTATCACCAATTTCAAAACCTTCAACTCCAATGATTGCACAAATATCTCCAGCAATAACTTGTTGTACTTTTTTACGACCAAGCCCTTCAAAAGTATGAAGTTCTTTGATACGGGATTTAGATATAGTACCATCTCTTTTTACTAATGAGATTGGCATACCTTCGTTAAGAACTCCTCTTTCCAGACGACCAATAGCAATACGACCTGTAAAGGCTGAGAAATCTAAAGAAGTAATTAACATTTGTGGTGTTCCTTCAGAAACTTTAGGAGCAGGTACATTTTCAACAACCATATCCAATAATGCTTCAACATTATCAGTTACGTTTTCCCAATGATCAGACATCCAGTTGTTTTTAGCAGAACCATAAACTGTTGGGAAATCCAACTGCCATTCTTCAGCACCTAATTCAAACATTAAGTCAAAAACTTTCTCGTGAACTTCTTCAGGAGTACAGTTTTCTTTATCAACTTTGTTGATAACGACACAAGGTTTTAAACCTAAATCAATAGCTTTTTGTAGTACAAAACGCGTTTGTGGCATTGGGCCCTCAAAAGCATCGACTAACAAACATACACCATCGGCCATGTTTAATACACGTTCAACTTCACCTCCAAAATCCGCGTGGCCAGGAGTGTCAATAATATTGATTTTTGTTCCTTTATATTGAACAGAAACGTTTTTCGAAGTAATAGTAATACCTCTCTCACGCTCTAAATCGTTATTATCAAGAATTAAATCACCTGTATTTTCGTTGTCACGAAATAATTGACAGTGATACATAATTTTATCAACCAAAGTGGTTTTACCGTGATCGACGTGGGCAATAATTGCAATGTTTCTAATAGATTCCATCTGAGATTTTTAATGGGTGCAAAGGTACACTTTATTTTGATATAAAAAACGTTTCTGCGATAGTTTGCGTATAGACAAGTAATTAGTTGATTAATCCAATGTAAATTTAGGGGCCAAAATGAGTTCAATTATTGTTTAATTATGGTTAATTTAACTATATTTGAGTAATGAAAAGTAAAACTATCCCAATTACTCTAATTTATATTATCATTTCGTTATTTATGGCTATTCTCTGTCATAAATTGCTAACCAGTTTTATCTCCTCCAAAGAATATTTTTATTTATTTTTCATAAAAGACATTTTATTCATACTCATTACCGGTCTAATTTTCAGATATATACTCTCTAAAAATGAAAGTAAAAATATCGCTGTTTTTGAAAAATTAAAAAAAACAAATGAAGAAATCAAAGAGTCAAATGAAAAATATGACATTGTAGCAAAAGCAACCAGTGATACGATCTGGGACTGGAAAATCCAGGAAGACAGTATTGGATGGAATAAAGGCATTGAAAGTGTTTTTGGATACAAACAGAAAGAAGTAGGAAAAACATCAAAATGGTGGTTCGATAAAATCCATCCCGAAGACAGTATCAGGATGTCAATTAAACTCTACTCATTTATTGAACAGAAAACCGAAAAATGGCAAGATCAATATCGTTTCAGATGTGCCGACGGAACTTATAAATACGTGTTGGACCGTGGCTTTTTACTGAAAGACGAAAACGGGAGAGCCATCAGGATGATTGGAGCCATTCAGGATATCACAAAGCAAAAAGAAGAAGAACAACGATTAAAACTTTTAGAAACCGTAATCACACAATCTAAAGATTCGATATTAATTACGGAAGCCAATTCAGCAAACGGAAGAATTCCAAAAATAGTTTACATCAATCCGGCCTTCTCTCAAATGTCAGGTTATCAGCCTAATGAGATAATAGGGAAATCAACAAATATCTTCAACAAAGGACCAAATTCAGATTCCGAAGAACTAAAAAAACTATTAAGAGCGATCAAAAACGAAGAAGAATGCTTAATAGAAACCATTAGCTATACCAAACAAAAAGAAGAATATTGGGTACGGTTTTCTATGATTCCAATTTTTAATAATGATGGCGTAATTTCCCACTGGATCTCTATCCAGAGAGACATTACCGACGAAAAAAAATTAGAAACAGAAAAAGAGCATCTTATTCGTGAACTGACCCAAAACAACAAAGACTTAAAGCAATTCTCTTATATAACGTCGCACAATCTGCGCGCGCCATTATCCAACTTAATTGGTCTTTTAAATCTCATAGAGGACATCCCGGTAGAAAATCCTGAACTGGAAGAAATCTTAACAGGATTCAACAAATCAACACATTTATTAAACGAAACAATAAACGATTTAGTAAAAGTCATCATCATTAAAGACAACCCTTCGATGCAAAAAGAAGAAGTTTCTTTAAAAGAAGTCTTCGAGAACGTCTTCAGCCAGTTATCTTTTCAGATAGAACTTCACAAACCCATCATTAAACTCAAATTTGACAAGGTTCCATTATTAAACACAAATAAAGCATATATAGAAAGCATTTTGCTTAATTTGCTAACTAATTCGATTAAATACAAATCAGAAAATAGAAAATTAAAAATATCAATTATAGCCGAACAAATTAATCATGAAGCTATATTAACCTTTAAGGACAATGGAATTGGTATAGATTTAGAGCGAAACAGAGATAAAATCTTCGGACTCTATCAGAGATTTCATAATTACCCTGACAGTAAAGGATTAGGATTATATCTTGTAAAATCCCAGGTAGAAACTATGGGAGGAACAATAAGTATCGAAAGTGAGGTTAATAAAGGAACTACATTTACTATAACATTTAAAAATTAACATCAATTATGCTTGAGCAAATTTTATGCATCGACGACGACCCGATCACCTTAATGTTATGCAAAAAAGTAATTTCAAAATCTTGTTTTTCAAAAGAAGTTATCACAGCACAAAATGGTGAAGAAGCATTACATCACTTTAACATCTTAAAATACAACAACAGTAAAAATACAATCAATAAAAAGCCGGAGTTAATTTTTTTAGACTTAAACATGCCTGTTATGGGCGGCTGGGAATTTCTCGATCACTTCACCTCTTCGGATTACACCGAATTTAACAAGGCAAAGGTAATCGTATTATCTTCCACTATTGACCCTGAAGACTTAGCCAAAGCAAAGAAATATCCAATCATTATAGACTTTCTTTCCAAGCCAATAACACAGCCTATGCTTGAGTATCTTAAAAAAAAGATAGAACCATAGTACATCTCTTCAATTTATAATTTTTCCAATGGCGTTTCCCTTTGGGCCGGGCTCTTCACTAAATCTTTTGCGGGATTGGTTTTGGGGTGCTTTTAGAGATACACGTTCCCCGCAAAAGGATACCGCTGCGATCCCTAACGCAGTTTAAGGGCAATTTGAGATCTGTTTTCAAAAGAATCCCAAACAGCCCCTCCAGCCTTGCATCCCTTGCAATTTAATACCATTCACAAACTCCAAAAACTCCTTTGCGGACTTTGCGTTTAAATTCCACGATTCAGCATAAAACAAAAAATCCCCATCAAATACATGATGAGGATTTTAAAAAGAAAGGCGACGACATACTCTCCCACATAACTGCAGTACCATCTGCGCAGGCGGGCTTAACTACTCTGTTCGGGATGGGAAGAGGTGAGCCCCGCCGCAATAACCACCTTAAGGTCGTTGTTACTTGAGGTAACTTGCAATTAATTAAAAATTTAGAATTAAAAATTAAAAAAATTGCAATAATATCTTAACATACTGAGATAAAGAAAGTTTTTTATTTTAGAAAGTTTCTCCCCGAGCCTTGCGGCCCGGGAAAAGGGTGTACATAAGCTTACGGATTATTAGTACTACTCGACTATGACATTACTGCCTTTACATCTATAGCCTATCAACGTGGTCATCTTCCACGATCCTTAAAAGAAATCTCATCTTGTGGTGGGTTTCGCGCTTATATGCTTTCAGCGCTTATCCCTTCCAAACGTAGCTACTCTGCGATGCTCCTGGCGGAACAACAGATACACTAGAGGTTTGTCCAATTCGGTCCTCTCGTACTAGAATCAGATCCACTCAAATTTCTAACGCCCACAGTAGATAGAGACCGAACTGTCTCACGACGTTCTGAACCCAGCTCGCGTGCCACTTTAATGGGCGAACAGCCCAACCCTTGGGACCTTCTCCAGCCCCAGGATGTGACGAGCCGACATCGAGGTGCCAAACCCCCCCGTCGATATGAGCTCTTGGGGGAGATCAGCCTGTTATCCCCGGCGTACCTTTTATCCTTTGAGCGATGGCCCTTCCATGCGGAACCACCGGATCACTATGCTCTACTTTCGTACCTGATCGACCTGTATGTCTCTCAGTCAAGCTCCCTTATGCCATTGCACTCTACGCACGGTTACCAAGCGTACTGAGGGAACCTTTAGAAGCCTCCGTTACTCTTTTGGAGGCGACCACCCCAGTCAAACTACCCACCAAGCAATGTCCCCCACGTTTGTGGGGTTAGGCCTCAGATAAACAAAGGGTTGTATTTCAACAATGACTCCACAACGCCTGGCGACGCCACTTCACAGTCTCCAACCTATCCTACACATCATTTATCCAAGGTCAATACTAAGCTATAGTAAAGGTGCACAGGGTCTTTTCGTCCCACTGCGGGTAAACGGCATCTTCACCGTTACTACAATTTCACCGAGCTCATGGCTGAGACAGTGTCCAGATCGTTACACCATTCGTGCAGGTCGGAACTTACCCGACAAGGAATTTCGCTACCTTAGGACCGTTATAGTTACGGCCGCCGTTTACTGGGGCTTCAATTCAATGCTTCTCCGAAGATAACATCTCCTCTTAACCTTCCAGCACCGGGCAGGTGTCAGGCCCTATACTTCATCTTACGATTTTGCAGAGCCCTGTGTTTTTGATAAACAGTCGCCTGGACCTCTTCACTGCGGCCCTGTATTGCTACAGGGCGACCCTTCTCCCGAAGTTACGGGTCTATTTTGCCTAATTCCTTAGCCATGAATCTCTCGAGCACCTTAGGATTCTCTCCTCAACTACCTGTGTCGGTTTACGGTACTGGTACTAATTACCTGAAGTTTAGAGGTTTTTCTTGGAAGCCCTTAGGCGCACTATCTCTTTGTCCGAAGACTCCGAGTACTATCGTATTTCCCCAAGCCGCGTGGATTTGCCTGCGCAGCTTATAGGTAGGTACTTCAACGAACTATTCCGTCAGTTCGCGGCGCTTTCATCACTCCGTCACCCCATCACAGTAATTAGTAGTACGGGAATATTAACCCGTTAGCCATCGACTGTCCCTTTCGGGTTCGCCTTAGGACCAGACTAACCCACAGCTGATTAGCATAGCTGTGGAAACCTTAGTTTTTCGGTGTGCGGGTTTCTCGCCCGCATTATCGTTACTTATGCCTACATTTTCTTTTCTAACCAGTCCAGCATACCTTACGATACACCTTCAACCCTGTTAGAATGCTCCCCTACCACTTAGAGTAAACTCTAAATCCATAGCTTCGGTAATATACTTATGCCCGATTATTATCCATGCTCGTCCGCTCGACTAGTGAGCTGTTACGCACTCTTTAAATGAATGGCTGCTTCCAAGCCAACATCCTAGCTGTCTGGGCAGACAAACCTCGTTCTTTCAACTTAGTATATATTTGGGGACCTTAGCTGATGGTCTGGGTTCTTTCCCTCTCGGACTTGGACCTTAGCACCCAAGCCCTCACTGTTATCAATCATTATATAGCATTCGGAGTTTGTCAGGAATTGGTAGGCGGTGAAGCCCCCGCATCCAATCAGTAGCTCTACCTCTATATAACTAAAATAACGCTGCACCTAAATGCATTTCGGGGAGTACGAGCTATTTCCGAGTTTGATTGGCCTTTCACCCCTACCCACAGGTCATCCGAAGACTTTTCAACGTCAACCGGTTCGGACCTCCACTGTGTGTTACCACAGCTTCATCCTGCCCATGGGTAGATCACACGGTTTCGCGTCTAACACTACTGACTAAAGCGCCCTATTCAGACTCGCTTTCGCTACGGATCCGTGACTTAACCACTTATCCTTGCCAGCAACGTTAACTCGTAGGCTCATTATGCAAAAGGCACGCCGTCACCCCACGAAAGGGCTCCGACCGCTTGTAAGCGTATGGTTTCAGGATCTATTTCACTCCGTTATTCACGGTTCTTTTCACCTTTCCCTCACGGTACTGGTTCACTATCGGTCTCTCAGGAGTATTTAGCCTTAGCGGATGGTCCCGCCAAATTCAGACAGGGTTTCACGTGCCCCGCCCTACTCAGGATACCACTATCTATTATACTCATTACTTATACAGGGCTATCACCTTCTCCGGCTTTACTTTCCAGTAAATTCTAATTCTTTGTACATAAAATGTCGTGGTCCTACAACCCCAACATTGCCGTAACAACATTGGTTTGGGCTAATCCGCGTTCGCTCGCCACTACTTACGGAATCACTTTTGTTTTCTTCTCCTCCGCCTACTTAGATGTTTCAGTTCAGCGGGTTTGCCCACCTATCGGTGTACTATGTCTTCAACATAGTGGGTTGCCCCATTCAGGTATCTACGGATCAATCGGTGTGTGCCCGTCCCCGTAGCTTTTCGCAGCTTATCACGCCTTTCATCGCCTCTGAGAGCCAAGGCATCCCCCATACGCCCTTATTTTGCTTATTGTACCAATCATAAAATCAATTATGACCGTTTTTTTTGTCTTTTACTATAAATAGTAAAAAACGCTTTCTACTTTTTATTATTTCTTATCTCAATATGTCAATGAACTTTGTTTAGCTATAAGCTTTAGGCATTACGCCTTAGGCTTTTTTGCTTACGGCTTAAAGCATATAGCTTAAAACCTTTTGTGGAGAATAACGGAGTCGAACCGTTGACCTCCTGCGTGCAAGGCAGGCGCTCTAGCCAGCTGAGCTAATCCCCCTTTTTAATTAAAAATTAAAAATCGTGAATTAAAAATTATGAACTTTTTGATCCTTAATCTTTCAACTTCTAAAATTTCCTTTTTTTAAGTTTAAATAGTTGTCTCGGACAGACTCGAACTGTCGACCCCTACATTATCAGTGTAGTACTCTAACCAGCTGAGCTACGAGACACTCTTATTCCTAAAATTTATTATTTGAACTAACAGCAAGAGTAAAATAGTCTTAAAATTAAAACCTTTAAAGCTTCTTCTTTTTTCCTCAGCGTGCACAAGTGCTAACACTAAGGCTCTAGAAAGGAGGTGTTCCAGCCGCACCTTCCGGTACGGCTACCTTGTTACGACTTAGCCCTAGTTACCAGTTTTACCCTAGGCAGCTCCTTGCGGTCACCGACTTCAGGCACCCCCAGCTTCCATGGCTTGACGGGCGGTGTGTACAAGGCCCGGGAACGTATTCACCGGATCATGGCTGATATCCGATTACTAGCGATTCCAGCTTCACGGAGTCGAGTTGCAGACTCCGATCCGAACTGTGACCGGTTTTATAGATTCGCTCCTGGTCGCCCAGTGGCTGCTCTCTGTACCGGCCATTGTAGCACGTGTGTAGCCCAAGGCGTAAGGGCCGTGATGATTTGACGTCATCCCCACCTTCCTCACAGTTTGCACTGGCAGTCTTGTTAGAGTTCCCGACACGACTCGCTGGCAACTAACAACAGGGGTTGCGCTCGTTATAGGACTTAACCTGACACCTCACGGCACGAGCTGACGACAACCATGCAGCACCTTGTAAATTGTCTTGCGAAAGATCTGTTTCCAAACCGGTCAATCTACATTTAAGCCTTGGTAAGGTTCCTCGCGTATCATCGAATTAAACCACATGCTCCACCGCTTGTGCGGGCCCCCGTCAATTCCTTTGAGTTTCATTCTTGCGAACGTACTCCCCAGGTGGGATACTTATCACTTTCGCTTAGCCACTGAAATTGCTTCCAACAGCTAGTATCCATCGTTTACGGCGTGGACTACCAGGGTATCTAATCCTGTTCGCTACCCACGCTTTCGTCCATCAGCGTCAATCAATTAGTAGTAACCTGCCTTCGCAATTGGTATTCCATGTAATCTCTAAGCATTTCACCGCTACACTACATATTCTAGTTACTTCCTAATAATTCAAGTTCAGCAGTATCAATGGCCGTTCCACCGTTGAGCGATGGGCTTTCACCACTGACTTACTAAACCGCCTACGGACCCTTTAAACCCAATGATTCCGGATAACGCTTGGATCCTCCGTATTACCGCGGCTGCTGGCACGGAGTTAGCCGATCCTTATTCTTACAGTACCGTCAAGCTGGTTCACGAACCAGTGTTTCTTCCTGTACAAAAGCAGTTTACAATCCATAGGACCGTCATCCTGCACGCGGCATGGCTGGATCAGGCTTGCGCCCATTGTCCAATATTCCTCACTGCTGCCTCCCGTAGGAGTCTGGTCCGTGTCTCAGTACCAGTGTGGGGGATCTCCCTCTCAGGACCCCTACCCATCGTAGCCTTGGTAAGCCGTTACCTTACCAACTAGCTAATGGGACGCATGCTCATCTTTTACCGTTGTGACTTTAATAATATCTCGATGCCGAGTCATTATACTATGAGGTATTAATCCAAATTTCTCTGGGCTATCCCTCTGTAAAAGGTAGATTGCATACGCGTTACGCACCCGTGCGCCGGTCTCTGGTTCCGAAGAACCATACCCCTCGACTTGCATGTGTTAAGCCTGCCGCTAGCGTTCATCCTGAGCCAGGATCAAACTCTTCATCGTATATTGTTGATCTGATTAATCAGATCGTTTTGTTATTCGAATCAGTCTCTATCGGTTCTTTCTAATCTCTCGATTATCTTACTCTTTATTCTTTTGCCTTAACATCTCTGTTAAAGCGGCTGTCAATTCAATATGTCTACGAACGTGTATTTCTTCTTTTCGCTTGTTTCTCAAAGCGGGTGCAAAACTACAACTTCTTTTTTAATTAGCAAGAACTTTATGAAGATTTTTTTTGAAACTTTTTTCAAGTCTCGCATCCTCCAAATCCCTACCAATCTATCAATGAACTTTCCGTGTTTTGCGGGGTGCAAATGTAACATCTGTTTTCAAATCTCACAAGCTTTTTTAAATCTTTTTTGAAAATAAATTTTCCCTTTGATTTGTAATGCCTGTCAGTATTTCGATGAACGTCTGTCGCTGTTGCGGGTGCAAAAGTAGTCCCTTTATTTACATTTACAAGGCTTTTACTTATATAATTTACATCTTTTTCAAAACTTTTTCTTAACTCTCTGATAACAGAGTTTTTACAAATTAAACATTTTTACCATTTGTAAGGAATTTCAACAGCTCTTTGCGATTAATCCAACTAACACTTTATCTTAGCCTCCCTTTTTAGCGGGTCTTCCCATTATAAAGCGCTTTTCTGCTCTTTTAATAAAATAGCCTCTTTTGTCTTTATTTGGGGGCAGACAGGGGTTATCTCGCCTCTATTGTTACGGAGCCTCTCAAAAAGCCGACTTTAAAGTCTTAGCTCACACAAAGGCGCAAGGGCGCAAAGTTTATTATTTATACTTATATATACCTCTTTTCAAACCACCACCTAATGGAAATCCTTTTTTCTTTAAATTAATTATATACCTATAAAACAAACCCGACAGGTTTTCAAAAAACTGTCGGGGTGCATATTCGAAATAATACCTTATATAATAGGAGTCTATTTTTTATTGAGTGTTTTCGCTTTTGATTCCCAATGATTCATAAGATCGTCATAGTTTACGGGATTTGCAGATTTCTGATTCATTAATCGACCGGACTCAAATGCTCTTACAAGAATGGTTTCTATCAGATAGTCTTCATTGGACTCATAGGGCTTGTACTCGGTTTTTAAACTGATGTCAAATAAATTGGCGGTCGTATTGGACACAAAAGCCTTGAAACCACTTTTTAGCATTCGGACTAGTTCGTAAATCGTGTCCGAAATTCAAGATTTAATTTCTAGCTTTAGAAAAAAAAGAAAAAAGAAAAAGGACAGACTAAATGAAGTTACTCAACTTACCCTGCACGATTTTAACATTGAGAATTTCAAAAATTAAAACAAATTAAAAAACTAAAACTATTACGAAGACTGCCTCCATATCAAAATCAAGAATTCGATTCAGGAACTATATAATCATCAAGAAAACAACTGACAAATAACAACTTTTATCAAACCGCCTCAAATGACATGAAAAATTAATTAATCCAATCCAGAATCATTCAACAAGACATTAATAAAAATGAATAATCATAAAGAAATATTGAATTGTTTTTAGAAACAGAATCACAAATACCTTGGCAAAATCTTTTAATTCAAAAACATTTACATCTCAATTCATAAGATATAAAGAATACAGTTTCTTTATCATCGTGACTAAGTTCCGCACCTCAATTTTAAATTTCGCATTGATTTAATCTTGCAACTCCACTGACTTTAAGATTAGCCCGGGACAATTTATTTTAAACAAAAAAAGCCCTCTAAAAGAGGACTTTTTTTTTGCATTTAGGAAATTGTAATTAATTACAATTTAGCAACATGTTTCGTTAATTTCGACTTCAAGTTAGAAGCTTTATTATCATGAATGATGTTCTTTTTAGCTAATTTATCAATCATAGAAATTACAGTTGATAATTTTGAAGAAGCATCAGATTTTTCAGTAGCTAATCTTAATGCTTTGATAGCATTACGAGTAGTCTTATGTTGATATCTGTTAAGAACTCTTCTTTTTTCGTTACTTCTAATTCTTTTTAAAGCTGACTTATGATTTGCCATTTTATTATGTTTTTACCTTTTTATAATTCTTTTTAGTAGTCCGTAAGAGAACTGAACCCCTAGACAAACGGACCAATCACCCTTCTATTTTTTCAATTTTTATCAATTGAAATTTGTAGCCCGTAGCGGAATCGAACCGCTCTTACATGGATGAAAACCATGCGTCCTAACCGATAGACGAACGGGCCATTATGACATCAAGTTTAATAACTTAATTCGCAGTAAAAGTAGTAGCCCGTAGCGGAATCGAACCGCTCTTACATGGATGAAAACCATGCGTCCTAACCGATAGACGAACGGGCCTGCTTCTCTAATGCGGATGCAAAGATACATCTATTTTTAAGATGCACAATAGCTGAAGCAAAAAAAAATTATTTTTTTTAATATGCCTTCGCAAAAAGCACTCTTTTAGACGAAGGATTCCCAGTAAACACACAGGTTCCCGCCTCTTCCAACGCATCCAAAGGAATACAACGAATCGTTGCTTTTGTCAGGTCTTTTATTTTCTCTTCAGTAGCTGCTGTTCCGTCCCAATGAGCCGATACAAAACCACCTTTTCCATCTAAAATTTCTTTAAACTCCTCAAAACTATTTACTTCCGTAATATGAGTATTACGATAGCCTAAAGCTTTATTAAATAAATCGCTTTGAATCTGCTCTAACAGCTCATTTATATAATTTACGATTCCATCACCGGAAACGGTCTCTTTTGTCAAAGTATCGCGTCTTGCAACCTCAAAAGTTCCATTCTCCAGATCTTTTGGTCCTACAGCAATTCTAACCGGAACTCCTTTCAATTCCCATTCAGCAAACTTGAATCCAGGCTTTTGAGTCGTTCTGTCATCATATTTAACCGAAATCTTTAGTTTTTTAAGCTTCGCCACTAATTCATTAACTGCAGTAGTAATTTGTTCTAATTGCTCATCAGTTTTATGAATAGGAACAATAACAACTTGTATTGGCGCCAAATTTGGAGGCAAAACCAACCCCTGATCATCAGAGTGCGTCATCACCAGGGCTCCCATCAAACGAGTAGAAACCCCCCATGAAGTACCCCATACATGTTCCTGCTTACCTTCTGCGTTAGCAAACTTTACATCAAAAGCTTTTGCAAAATTCTGCCCAAGAAAGTGTGATGTACCAGCCTGCAATGCTTTTCCATCCTGCATCAATGCTTCAATACAATACGTTTCATCAGCACCTGCAAAACGTTCTGTTTCCGTTTTTATACCCTTTACAACAGGAATTGCCATAAAGTTCTCAGCAAAATCAGCATAAACATTCATCATTTTTTCAGATTCTTCAATAGCTTCCGCTTTTGTAGCATGGGCAGTATGACCTTCCTGCCATAAAAACTCAGCCGTTCTCAAAAACAAACGTGTACGCATTTCCCAACGAACTACGTTTGCCCACTGATTAATTAATAAAGGTAAATCTCTGTAAGATTGTACCCATCCTTTATAGGTAGACCAGATTATCGCTTCACTCGTTGGACGAACAATAAGTTCTTCCTCTAACTTTGCATTCGGATCAACCATTAATTTTCCGGGCTTATCCGGATCATTCTTTAATCTGTAGTGTGTGACAATAGCACATTCTTTTGCGAATCCCTCTGCATTTTTTTCTTCCGCCTCAAACATACTTTTGGGCACGAATAAAGGGAAATACGCATTTTGATGTCCTGTTTCTTTAAACATTCTGTCTAACTCAGCCTGCATTTTTTCCCAAATAGCATATCCGTACGGTTTAATAACCATACATCCTCTGACTCCTGAATTTTCGGCTAGATCTGCTTTAACAACCAGCTCGTTATACCACTTTGAATAATCTTCTGATCTTGTAGTGAGGTTCTTACTCATATTGAATAGTTTGGCACAAATTTTGTTTTAATAATTTTAACTAAATAGTTTGACAAAACTAACTATTTTTGTAATGTGCAACAATAAAAAACACCACAGATATGAAAACTTCTATTTCTCTTCGCCAAAACTCAAGTCATTTTTACTTAATTGGATTATTGAGTTTTCTACTTGCATCGTGTGGTTCTTACCAAAATACATCTTATTATGACAATGACGGTGTTTATGGTAACACACGAAACACTTACGCACAAACAACCACCTCCAACACTAACAATCAATATAAGGATTACTTCAAATCTTTACAGGACGATAATCAGCCTACTGAAATTTTTACAGATGTAGACAGTTATGGTAATTATGCTGCTAACGACAGTACTGAAACGGCAACTACTACCGCCTATCCGGCATGGGGAAGCAGCAACACTGAAGTAGCTATTAATTATTATCCTGATACTTCCTGGTCATGGGGAATTTCCATGGGATGGGGAGGTTATTATGGATGGGGTTACCCTGGTTACGGATGGGGATGGGGAGGATATCCTTATTACGGATGGGGCTACCCTGGCTACGGATGGGGAGGCTATCCAGGATATGCATGGGGCGGCTATCCCGGATATTGGGGAAGACCTGGATACGGATACAACAATTACGCCTATAACTATGGACGAAGAGGTTCTGCTTCTTACTACGGAGGAAGAAATTATAGTTCAGACAGAAATTACACAAATAGAAGCTATAGCAACAGAAATTATACCAATAGAAACTTTACCAATACAAACAGAAGTTATACTAACAGAAACTACACAACGAACAGACGCGAGTATACAGATTTCCGAAGAAGTTCTTCTGTGAATGACAGAACAACAACAAACCCTACCTATACAAACAGAAGAAGTAATGCACAGGGTCAAAATAACAGCTATGATTACTCTAACAGAAGATCAAGCAGCACACCAACAACCAGAAACTATAACAATACAAACAGCAGCCCAACAAGAAGCTACTCTCCCAGCCCATCACGCTCTATGAATAGTGGCGGAGGAAGCATGAGATCTTCCGGCGGTGGCGGTGGCGGCGGTGGAAGATCGTACGGTGGTGGCGGTGGCGGAAGAAGATAACTTCCTTCTCTGTTTCGTTACATCTAAATACAATCATCTAAAAACTGAATCCAATGAAGAAAATAGTATTCCTATTAATAACAGGACTATCTTTTAGCGTCTCACATTCACAAGAAGTTTCAGACGCTGTTCGTTATGCGCAAGACAACCTTACGGGAACTGCCCGGTTCAGAGCCATGGGCGGAGCCTTTGGAGCAGTGGGCGGCGACCTGTCTTCCTTAAGTGTAAACCCTGCCGGATCGGCGATATTTGCCAATAATCAGACAGGAATAACCTTAAGCAATCAGAGTATTAAAAATAACTCCAACTATTTTGGCACAAATACCAGTGACGACAAAAATTCTTTTCTCCTGAATCAGGCTGGTGGTGTTTTTGTTTTTCATGACCGAAACCCAAACAGCAACTGGACAAAAATTGCTATTGGAGCTTCTTACGAGAACACCAACAATTTTGACAATAATACTGTTTCGGCAGGAACTAATCCAAACAATTCTATAGATGAGTATTTTTTAACTTATGCTAACAATAGCAATAACGGCGGACCTGTCCCTCAGAGTTTAATTGGATTAGGTAACAATCAATCAATAGGAAATTTATACAGTTTTTTAGGCAGTAATTTACCAAACAGTCAGTACCCAAATCTATCGGGCTACAGTGCCCAACAAGCAATGTTAGGTTATGAGGGACGCATAATAATCGCAGACAACATTAACAATCCGAACAGCGGTTACAAAACTAATGTTCCTGCAGGAGGTGATTACTATCAGGAAAACGAAGTTTACGAAACAGGCTACAATAGTAAAGCAAGTTTCAATATTGCAACATCCTACAAAGACCGTTTGTATTTAGGAGCCAATTTAAATGTGCATGTTACAGACTACAGAAGAACGAGTACTTTTTATGAAGACAATAACAAACCATTAGTTGCAGGTGAAACCATATCCAGTTTACGTTTCAACAATGACCAATATACTTATGGTAATGGATTTTCTTTTCAACTTGGCGCTATTGCTAAGGTTACGGAATCTTTTCGTCTTGGTTTAGCTTATGAATCTAACACCTGGTACGAACTGTATGATGAAATTTCCCAAAGCCTTTATACCACACGTCAGGCTGCAGGAGGCCAGCCTATAGACAAACCAGTTAATCCGAATGTTGTAAATGTTTACGAACCTTACACTTTACAAACTCCGGGAAAAACAACTTTTAGCGCTGCTTATGTATTTGGAAAATCAGGCTTAATCAGTGTGGATTATGCCATTAAAGATTATGGAAATACAAAATACAAACCAACAAGTGACGCAGGCTTCAGAGGCCTAAACAACCAGATAAGCGACGAGTTAACTTCTACAGGAGAGCTACGGGTTGGTGCAGAATATAAAATCAAACAATTAAGTTTACGTGGTGGTTATCGTTTTGAAGGGAGCCCTTATAAAGACGGCACAACAATTGGCGATTTAACCAGTTATTCAGGCGGTTTAGGCTATAACTTTGGCACTACCAAAGTAGATTTAGCCTATTCGTACTTAGAAAGAAAATCAAATCAGGGTTTCTTTGCGCAAGGATTTACTGATGGCGCAAACATCTCATCGAAACTGAACAATGTTTCCTTGACTTTATTATTTGAATTGTAATTAAGAATAAATAGATGATTTTAAAGATCCGTCAGGCATTGCTTGACGGATTTTTTTTAGCCCGTATGAAAGCGACATCCTTTTCCTGACTTCCTCCCCATGAAAAAAAAAAAAAAAAAAAAAAAAATACAGCGGAGAACAGTCCTGATAACTATCGAAACCTTCATAAAAAACAGCTAAAAGAAAGGGAAACAAGCGGTGTTTGAATAAAAAAGTGTAATTTTGCACTCCAATTTATAAAAGTATGAGAACCAAGTCTTTAAAAAAGAACAAAATTAACGTAATCACTCTTGGGTGTTCGAAGAATGTATATGACAGTGAAGTCCTGATGGGGCAGCTTCGTGCAAGCGGAAAAGATGTTGAACATGAAGCGCCTGCAGAGCGAGAAGGAAACATCATTGTAATTAACACCTGTGGTTTTATTGATAATGCCAAAGCAGAATCGGTAAACATGATTTTGGAATATGCTGATAAAAAAGACAAAGGACTTGTTGATAAAGTTTTTGTAACCGGATGTTTATCGGAGCGTTACAGACCTGATTTAGAAAAAGAAATTCCGAATGTTGATCAATATTTTGGTACAACCGAACTGCCTCAGTTACTGAAAGCATTAGGAGCCGATTATAAACATGAATTATTAGGAGAACGTTTAACTACAACTCCTAAGAACTACGCTTACTTAAAAATTGCAGAAGGCTGCGACAGACCCTGCAGTTTCTGTGCAATTCCATTAATGCGCGGTAAACACGTTTCGCAAACAATTGAAAAATTAGTTAAAGAAGCAGAAGGCCTGGCTAAAAACGGAGTTAAAGAACTTATTTTGATTGCTCAGGATTTAACTTATTATGGTCTTGACCTTTATAAAAAGAGAAATCTTGGCGAACTTCTGGAAGCTTTAGTAAAAGTTGAAGGCATTGAGTGGATCCGTCTGCATTACGCTTTCCCTACCGGTTTCCCAATGGACGTTTTAGAAATCATGAAACGCGAACCTAAAATTTGTAATTATATTGATATTCCATTGCAACACATTTCGGATTCTATCCTGAAATCGATGCGTCGTGGAACTACGCAAGCTAAAACAACTCAATTATTAAAAGAATTCCGTGCTGCTGTTCCCGGAATGGCAATCAGAACGACTTTAATTGTTGGATATCCGGGTGAAACACAGGAAGATTTTGAAATTTTGAAAGATTTTGTTCAGGAAATGAAATTTGACAGAATGGGATGTTTCGCTTATTCACACGAAGAAAACACGCATGCTTACTTACTTGAAGATGATGTTCCGGAAGATGTAAAACAAGCGAGAGCTAATGAAATCATGGAATTACAATCTCAAATCTCATGGGATTTAAATCAGGAAAAAGTTGGAAAGGTCTTTAAATGTATCATTGACCGAAAAGAAGGAGCGCATTTTGTAGGCCGAACGGAGTTTGATAGTCCTGATGTGGATAACGAAGTATTAATTGACGCTGCCAAACATTACGTAAAAACAGGAGATTTTGTTAATATCAAGATAATTGAAGCAACAGAATTTGATTTATACGGAGAACCTGCTTAAATTTACAATAGATATTTTGCTAACTTTTGAAAAACAATCTTATGAAACCTATTCAATCTTTATTTCTTTTAGTTTTCACGTTATTGTGCATTACTTCTGTTTCTGCTCAATACGGAAACGGATATAATAACGGCTACGGTGGCGGAGGTGGTTACGGAAGAGGCGGCGGAATGGGAATGGACAGAAGTATGATGCAGGCTGGACCGCAAGGCCAGAGCAAACCTAAAGAAATTCCTGCTGAAGAAACTGCAGCTAAATTTGTAGAGCAAATGAAACCAGTTGTAAATCTTGATGAACTTCAGGCTATAGCAATCACAAATGTTTTTGCTGACAGTATGAGAGAACAAGGTATTCTATTAAAAAATGAAAGCAGCAGCCAGGATGTGAAAATGGAGCAATTGAAAGCTTTACAGGAAAGCACTACAAAGAAAATAACTGCTTTTCTTAATCCTGATCAGATCGAAAAATACACCAGTTTTATGGCTAATTTCAAAGAAATCAAAAAGTCGAAGTCAAAAAAGAAAAAAGACTCTAAAGAGAATAAGGAAAATAAAGAAATAAAAGAAGACATAGAAACAGGAAAAGTTCAAGAATAATTATCTTAACTTAATTCCAAAATGTAATTAATTATGATAAAAAAACATTTATGCTATCTGCTTTTAGCAATTATTGTTACTTCGTGCTCGACAAATCCTTACAAAAACACTGAAAAAGTTTACGATAAGCAACTTAAGACTTTAGAAAATCAAATTACAAGTAAAGAAACTCAAAACATACCTGCGGTTAGCCCGGTAGTTATTGATACTACATATGCTCAACAATTAGGGATTGTTAAAGATACCTTATCAAAAACAGGATCCACTATTTTATTGAATGGTATTAATACAGAATGGATCGGTACTGTAAATTTTAATTTAAGAAAACCAAGCTTTATTATTATTCACCATACAGCACAGGATTCTGTTCAGCAAACCATAAATACTTTTACAAAAACAAAAACACAAGTGAGTGCTCATTATGTGATTTCTGAAAACGGAAAAGTAGTTCAGATGCTGAATGATTATCTAAGAGCATGGCATGCAGGAGCATCTACCTGGGGAAAAAACACAGATATCAACTCAAGTTCTATTGGAATAGAACTAGACAACAATGGCTTTAAACCTTTTACAGAGGCACAGATCAGCAGTTTGGTTGCTCTTTTGACTAAACTGAAAAAAGATTATAACATTCCGACTCAAAATATACTGGGCCATGCAGATATTGCTCCAGGAAGAAAACAAGACCCAAGCGCTTTGTTTCCCTGGAAGACATTGGCAGAAAAAGGATTCGGAATCTGGCCGGATGAAGTTTTGGAAGAAGCTCCTTTTGATTTTAAAATAGAACAGGGTTTGCGCATTATTGGTTACAATACCAAAAATCTGTCAGCAGCGATAATGGCTTTTAAGTTACATTATATTCAAACTGATACTACCTCAACTTTAGACCGAAAAACAATAGATACTATTTACTCTATTTACAAAAAACAGCTACAGTAGTTTAAGTTATTTTATATAAGATACCGCATTTCCATATTTAGAGATGCGGTTTTTTTTATGTTTGGATGTTAGATGCAAGATGTTAGATACAAGATTTTAAGCGTAAATTGCCGCGTTGAGATGTGAGATTTTAAAAGATCATCAATATAGCAAGATTAAATATGCTAATTCTGTTGAATCAAAGTCTGGCGGCTACTCTTTACTTCTGCAATTAAGTCCTGACAGATATTGGAATTACATATCAAGGTACTACAATTAAAAAAGCTGCCAAAACATTAGTATGTTTCGACAGCTCCAAAAAAAAAAAATATCAATCTTTATCTCTTAGAAAGAGTATGTTGTTGCAATTAGTCCAAAAAATGATCCGCCTGTTGGTAATGCATCTTTGTCTAAAAATATATCTTCGGATGCTGCATCGTATCTTAGCTCAGGAATTATGGTCAATTTTCCAACTTTATAGTTTAGTGAAAGTGTGTTCGCAAATACACTGGAACCATTAAGCGTTCCTAAATTCAAAGCATCTTTAGCATCAAAATATTCAACTCTGTACGCCAGGCTCAAAGACTCTTTAAAGGCGTAATTCGCGTATCCTACCAATGAGAACCATTCTCCATCCAGGTCACTATTAAAATCATTTGTTACTTTCGCATAAGTAGCATTAAAGCCAAGTCCGAAACTATCACTAATTGTTTTTGAGGCTACAAAATCAATCTGTGTTTTATTTTCGTCCGTCGGTGGAATTATAGTACCCGGAGTCGGATTTGTACTTCCTGATGTAAAATTCAAATAGGCACTCCCTGTTTCGGCAACGTATCCTAACTGGCCCACATAGGTTTTCTGAGTAGATCCGGCATCCATTGCCGATTTAAAATCAGTAGGGTTCGTAATCCCGAACATGGCCGTAAACTTTCCGGCTGTATATTGTGCTTTTACCCCTGTATTAAAAAAGGGTCCATATGAAAACGCATACGACATACTGTAGTTTTTATTGCTTACAGCATCCAGCAATTCATATCCGATATGAGTTCCAAAACTACCTGCTACTACTTTAAATTTATCTGTAACATCATAAGTGAAAAATAATTGTTTTATGATGAATTTTGTATTCTCTTCGTTATATGAAAACTCTTCTGCTCTGGTTCCGAAACCTAAATCTACAAAAACAGAAGCTTTTCCGAATTTATGGCCTGCCTGAACTGAAGCCATTCCCAGTTCGAATGAATCCTGTGAGTTGGTAAAGCTCGTTAATCCATTCATTTGTTTAGAAAAATCATATTTATAGTAAGCGTCTGCTGATCCTCCCCAAGTGGTTGCCGGTGAAACTGAAGCTTCAGTATCATCTTGTGCAAAAGCAAAAGAACTGGTTAACATCGCGGCTAAAATGTGAAATACTTTTTTCATGTTTTAATTGGTTTTTAGTTATTAATTGATTCTGGTTAGTTAATCTTTTATATATCTATTAATAGTATAAGTCATTTCTAAAACCTCAAACTCCCCCCTCAAACCTCTTCATTTACATTAGCGAATTTATTAACTTTTGTGAGAGTAGAAGAACTGCCAACTCTTTTTTTGATGTTTTCGGGAAAGAATTACGGATTACAAAAATTAGCTTAACAATAATCGTGATATGACATTAATACTGAATTAATTTTGAAAATTTAATAACCGTTTTTAGCCCATTTAAACTAAAAACATAGGGTTTAACTAAAAATAATTGATTAAAAACAACCTAAAACAGACAAAAAACATCTCAAAATAAAATTGACCCCTAAAAAACTTGGGGTAAAATTAAAAATAGAAACAAAAAAGTCATTAGACAAAACATTTATATAACAAATACACCTCCTAAAGTTAGATAATCTAAATTCCTACAAAAACGAGCTTGCAAAAACTCTTTTACAATACTGGATTGACCGACTCATTAACAGATAATAATTTGTCAAAATTATATTAAGTACCACAAAAAAAAAGACGCACTATTGTGCGTCTCTATGAATAAGCGTTAAGCTCATTTACATTAAAAAAACAGGATTTATTTCGGATTGTATTTTCTTAGGTATTCACGCGCCCTGATTCCGGATTCTTTTAAATCTTCTATTTTCCACTTTCCTTCTGATTTTGCGGATTTTTTCAAAACGGAACAGGTTTCGTCTTTATCAGATACTGACCATGTAATCCAACTTAACTTTTTTGCTTCCATCCAATCTATATATTCCTGCCAGGCTTTCAGATCTAAAGGTCCATCACCGGAAGCCTCCATACCTGCAGATTCTGATATAAAAACAGGCAACCCTTTATTTATAGCTTCATCTGTTTTATCTCTCAAATTCTTTCCATGTGTTGCCGCATAAAAATGCATAGTATACATTATATTAGTAACTCCTAAAATAGGATCTGCTGCTGCGAGATCAACATCCTGATCCCAATGTGGCGAACCGACCAGAATAATATTGTTCGGATCATTTTCTCTTATCACCTTAATTACTTCTTCAGAATACGCTTTAACCTCAGCCCAGCTTTCATAATCGGGTTCATTAAAGATCTCATATATAATATTGGGATATTTCGAATACTTTTTGGATATCTCCGCAAAAAAGGCTTTCGCTTCTTCTAAGTTGATATTATGACTGTGCCAGTCGACTATTACATAAATATCAGCCTTAATGGCTCCTTTAATAACAGCTTCAATTTTATCTTTTGAAAATTGTGGCTCTTTCATATAGGACATCTCTCCTAATTCGATACCCATGGCGGCGCGAACGACATTACAATTAAAGTCTTTTTGCAGCCACTTAACCGCCTTTTCATTATAAAATCTGGGCCACATACTATGCCAGCCAAAACTCATTCCTCTTAAAACAACAGGTTGATTAGATTTGTCTACTAATTGAGTTCCCGCAACGCTAAGCTGCCCATGAGTTTTAACCTGAGCATTTGAAAAAGAAAACAGTAACAATAAAGCAATGCTGAATAATTTATTCTTGACATTCATAACTATTGGAGTTTACGGGATTAATCTTAATGTAACTGAATCATGAGGAGCAAGATCTGCAACAAAATTCTTTTTTGTGGAACCAATTTCTTTGTTCTTCCACAAGTCTTTCAGTTTAAATACCGTTTTGCTGAAATCGGCTTCATAACCAAAATCAGTGTCTTTAATGGTGTGTTTTTTCCAATCGAAATTGACTTTTTTAGCGACATCACTTCTATTTAAAAACGTAACTGCCCAATTTCCATCTGATAAAGGCTTTACCCAGACTTCTAATCCGTCTTCGGCCGAGTATTTAAAACCCTGGATTCCTAATTTATCCTGATTTACTGCAATTAGTTGCTTATTGGTAAGGATTGCCAATGTTTCTTTAGACATTTTTCTAAAATCATTTCCTGCAACAAGCGGTGAGGCCATCATGCACCACATCGCAAAATGAGATTTATCTTCTGTATCATTCATTTCATTTCCCACTTCCATCATATCAAAATCGTTCCAATGATCGGGGCCTGAATATTTACGAATATCTTTTCGCATCTCAACAATTTTCATGAATCCCCACGAGGACCAATTTTCCGGATGTTTGAACTCACAATCGAAACATGGATAAATATCCCCGGAGATTCTCCATAGATTACCAACTGGTTTTCCCCACTCCCAGGGCTTATTATCACCCCATTCACAAAGGCTGAAAACCATTGGTCTTCCGGCAGTTTTTATGGCATTACTCATTGTGGTATAGGCTTCTTTGGCGGTAATTCCCTGCGTATTGCACCAATCGTACTTTAGGAAATCAATTCCTAATTTGGCATAAAATCGTGCATCCTGGTATTCATAACCGCGAGTCCCGGGATAACCGGCACAGGTTTGCGTTCCGGCACAATTGTACAAACCAAATTTTAGTCCTTTGCTGTGTACATAATCAATTACTGCTTTCATTCCGCCTGGGAATTTAACAGGATCAGGAATTAAATCCCCATTAGCATCACGTTCTCTGGTCATCCAGCCATCGTCGAGTACAATGTAATTGTATCCTGCCGCTGCCATTCCTGATGAAACCATAATATCTGCCGTTTCTTTCACCAGTTTTTCATCGATACTGGTTCCGAAAGTATTCCATGAATTCCAGCCCATTGGAGGTGTCATAGCCAAACCTTCAAATTTACCACCAGCTTGTGTATGTGTATTTCCCTGGCTAAAACCTAAACAGGAAACACTAAAGGCCAGAATTAAAACTATCTTTTTCATCCTTAAAAAATTTCAATTAATTAGTATAAAAAAGTATTCCCTAACGAGTGATTAGGGAATACTTCAAACAAACTCAAAATAAAACAAATACTTTTTTACAAAAATCCAATATCATCAAGATATAGAATTCCCGGCAATCCTGAATATTCTTTTATGAACAACGAATTAACATTGGCTCCTAACTTTTCGGGGTGCAGCTCTGATATCGGTATAGAGATATTATTCCATTCTCCTGCTTTGATATCAACTGCTTTTCCATCAGCATCATTTGTACCACCAATTGAGAATAAAACTCTGGTACTTACCGTGGCATATATGGATAATTTTAAATAACCATAGTCTGCAACATTTACCGGATTGTACTGCATATACAAACCACTCCAGCTATCGGTAGTACGCTTAATAGAATAGGCCCCTCTGTTTACATTTTCGGTACTTTGGAAATTTTCGCTGCCGCCCCACTGCCATGTAGAAACAGGAGTTGGAGATCCGGAGAAATTATCACCATACATTAAAAATTTAACACCAATTGTGGCAATATTGGATACACCATATTCTGTCTGCACTTTTACAAGAGCATAAGACCCGAAGTCTGCCGGAACTGTTACTTCAATTTGCGTTTTTGATATCGATTTGAATACGACTTCTTTATTGTCAAATGTGACACTTTTTACCTTTACAAAATGGGATCCGGTGATGGTTACCACATCTCCCGGTGATGCAAAGGATTGAGAAAGAGCGGAAACAATTGGTGTAGGCGGAGACAATGCTATTACATTATCTAAAACATTAACAAAACCGTTTGTTGCATAATAATCCAACCCAGTTGCAGGTTTATCAGAGCCATTCACTTTCAAAACTCCACCAGTCACATTTACACCTAACAGGTACAAATCCGGATTGGCGGTATTGGCCAATGTAGTCAATTCGCCTGTTTCCAGATAATCGGCAGTTACGCCGTCTAATTTACCTACTCTTTTTTTAGCTCCTTTTACCACATGGCTCAGTACGATTTGTTTTAAAACATCAACCGGTACTAAAGTAATATCCGGATAACCCAATGAGTTTACGTATCCGCTTTTCACAAGGTAAGCTTCCAGAATAGCATCAGCTGGAACAAAATAAGTAAAATCTTCATTTGTATTTAAAGTAGCTTCCAAACCTGCTAATTGGATTGCTTTATTAAAAAGCAACAAATTAGTATTCGCTTTTATCAGGCCATAAGCTGTATTGTAATTTTGCTCTGCACCTCCTACGCCCGGAAGATCATTATCACAAGAAGCAGCCAGGGCAACTAAAAATGCACATACTGCTATCTGTTTTAGTTTATATATTATTTTCATAAGTTTTCTTTTTTATATTTTTTCAATGAAAAGAATTAAAAGAATCCGTTAATCCTGTTAAAGGACTCTTTTAAAAAATTCTTACTATTTTAATATCAGACCTAAATCATCAATAAAAATTGTATTTCCTCCTTCTTTACCTCCAAATTCCTGAAATGTGATTTGTGTTAATTCAGTTGGGCTGTCCAACGCATTGAAAAGGATTTCAATATTTGTCCACTCAGATGTAAAATTAATAACCGGTTTTATTTTATCATTTCCGTTAATAAATACACCAACTGAACCCGAATTCTGTCCTTTAAGACTTATTCTGATTCCTTTATATTTAGAGATATCAAATTTTGAGTTATCAATTCCGATATACAATCCGTTCCATTGACCGGCTTTCCACGAAATACTTTTTGAACCTTGCCTTGGATCTTTATCATACGCAATGTCATAAGGATTTGTTGCATCCCATAAACCATCATAAGATCTTAACGAAGTATAAGCATCATCATAAATAGCACTGCCAAAAGTTTGTGCTGCCACTGTAGTTCCGGAAACATTGGTAACAGATAATTTTTTATATAATATATCTGCGGGTACTTTTACAGTGATTTCAGTTAAGGTCGATGAAATTGGTTCAACTGCTGTGGTTCCAAAATTAACTATTGGTCGCAGGAAATACTCTCCTTTGATCGTAATGATATCTCCCGGATTTGGATTAATAGGAAAACCTGAAATACTTGGAGAAGGAGGCCTTACTTTTACCGTATATTTCAATGTTCCTACTTTAGTAACAATCTTCAATTCATCCATTTCATTGAAGTACGGAGTGTCCTGATCTACAGAAACCACAATAACATTATCGGTTACCAATGTCGGATTAAAAGAAGATTCTAAACCATTAAAGGATATGGATTGTAAAGTTGAAAACCCTGAACCTCTAATAATATAGGTATTCCCTGCATTAATCACATCAGTTGGAACGTCTACCTGTCTGTCTCCCTCTACTAAAGGATCATCAATAACTGATTTCGTAATTCCTGTTACGGCTAATTTCCCTGATGAAGAACTTCCTTCATCGTTTGAACACGAACTAAGCAATAAGATTGAAGCCAAAAAACAAAACTTCAATACCATTATTTTTTTTATATTTTTCATAATTGTTTCGCTTTAAAGTTTATTTAAAAACATAAGAAACCGGAGCCTCTTTTAACTTTGGATTTTTTCTAACATCATTTGCCGGTTTAGGGAAAACAAAATCGGTTTCAACCGGTGTGTAATGTTTTACTCCTTCATAATCAGAACCTCTGTCCTGTTTCGAAATGATGTCAATAGCTTCTGCTCTCGGCAATCTTCCTAAGTCATACCAGAACTCTCCTTCGAAAGCAAATTCAACTCGTCTTTCCTGAAACAAGGCTTTTTTGGTTAATGGCGTATTCGTATTTAATTCACTTAAACCAGCTCTTCTTCTGATTTTATTAAAAGATTCTTTTGCATTCGCATCACTTGTTTCATTGGCACCCGCCAATATTGCTTCAGCGTGAATTAACAGAAGATCGGCATAACGCATGATGTAATTACAGTTACTCATAGAAGCCCAATTATCTGCTGGTCCTGTCTCTCCCGTAGCCTCACCTACCACATATTTTTTTACTGCCGCACCAGTTGCATCTAATACGTTTGGATATTTTGTTTTATCTAATGTAAAACCAACGACACCGTCTGCTTGTAATCCAGGATATGTATCTCCATAGATCATATACGATTCTTTTCTTCTTAAATCCCCCACTTCAAAAGCTTCCTGAATATCGTTAGACGGAACATATACTGCTCCGTAAGATGCATTATTTAAAATTTCTAAACCATACTGAACATTAGAAGGATTTCCTGCCTGATATTCATTTACAGCCCCCGACCATTGCCAGGAATAAATAGACTCTTCGTTATTATTTTTACTGGTCAGGAACAAATCTGCATAGTTAGGTAAAAGTCCAAATTCTCCTGAATTAATTACTTTTTCTGCCATAGCTCTGGCATTTGTATAATCTTTTTGATACAGGTATATTTTTGCCAAAAATGCTTCTGCAGTACCTTGTGACACAAATACATTTACAGTACTTGAACCTCTTAACCTCACTTTTGATTTCAGATTTGCAGCTGCATATTTCAAATCATTTTCGATAAACTTATATACATCTTCGATTCTGTTGTTGTTTACCATAGGATTTTTTGCCAATGCTAAATTATCTTCGATAATCGGCACGGGACCAAATAAACGTACCAGATAGAAATAAGAAACTGCTCTGAAAAAGTGCGCCTCAGCGATTGTGTTTTTAATCACATCCGGACTCACCCCTGCTTTTGCATTGGTATTCAGATTATTGATCAAATCATTTGATTGTGCTACGATACCAAAACAAGATCTCCACGGATCGGATAAAATGAAACTATCCGAAGTTAATTTGAACTGGATTACCTCATTTCCATCCACATTTGACCAGCAGTTCCCAGAAGACATTTCTGAAAGTGCGAAAAAACATTTTGTAAAAAATGGCGCCCACATTCTTCCATACATTCCATAAGTAGTACGTTGTACCTGCTCATCTGATGTATAAAAATTATCACTTACATATCCGTCCTGAGTAGGTCGGTCTAAATAATCCTCACTACATGAAGCAGATAAAGCCAGCAAAGCAACTAGTGCTAAGCTTTTAAAATTTATTTTATATATTTTCATAATAGTTTTTATTAAAATTCAACATTCATTCCAAACGTAATGGTACGATTGGTAGGATAACGCCCTGAATCAATTCCGCTTAATAAAGCATTCTGGTTATAGTCTCCAATTTCAGGATCATAACCGGTGTATTTGGTGAAAGTGTACAAATTCTGAACACTTGCATAAAATCTTAGTTTGCTTAATTTCGTTTTAGAAAGAATATCAGATGGCAGGTTATAAGCAAAAGTCAGTTGTGAAATTCTTAAAAAAGAACCATCTTCTACATAACGATCTGATATGGCGATATTAGGATGTCCGTCTCCGCCGTCAGGTCTTGGATATTTAGCATTCGGATTATCAGGTGTCCAGAAATCAGCTGCTTCTGCCAGTTGATTTTCGTAAAGGCGTTGATTTTTTGTTGCCGCTCTTCTGGTTAAGTTCATCACTTTACCTCCCTGAGACCCCTGAAGGAAAACAGTAAGGTCCAGATTTTTATATTTGAATGTATTGTTCAGACCGTACGTAAAATCAGGCATTGGGTTTCCGATGTAAGTCAAATCTTTTTCATCAATTAAACCATCTTTATTCTGATCTACATATTCAACATCTCCTAAAACACTTTTTGTGGCTTTGTTACCTGTAAATGGTATTGGAGCATTTGCCAGTTGTTCGTTTGTGCGGATGATTCCAACAGTCTGATATCCGTAGAACTGACCAATTGGCTGACCCACTTCACTTTTCGTAACTGTTTTGGTAGTATACCCGTTCACCTGAACTTCTTTTATTAAATCAAAATTTTCAGCTAAACTTAATAGTTTGTTGTTATTTTTAGAGAAAATAGCCGTTACATCCCAGGAAAAATTAGAACTGAATTTATTAGAATATTTTAATGTAGCTTCTATACCCTCATTTCTCATACTACCCAAGTTTACCGTAGGAGCGGCTAAACCACCCTGATACTGCTCTAAACCTGTAACATAAGTTGGCAACGGCAATACAAATAAAAATCCTGAAGATTGTTTTCTGTAAACGTCTACACTGGCATTCAGTTTTGATTTAAACAAACTAAAATCAAGTCCCAAGTTGGTATCTTCTGCAGTTTGCCAGGTCAGACCCGGATTTGCGATATTACCTGCGGTAAAGAAATTACCCAAAGCCGATTTGATTGTTTGTATGTTAGAAAGGTATAATCCTCCACCAACAACCTGATTTCCGGTTTCACCGTAGCCGACTCTGAATTTAATATTGTCTATGTAATCTTTTGTGCTTTCCATGAATTTCTCATTAGAAAGATTCCATGCTCCGGAGATTGCAGGAAAGTAACCCCATCTTTTATCTTTGGCAAAATTAGAACTGCCATCAGCTCTTATCGTACCCTGAATACTATATCTGTTATCAAAACTATAATTAAAAGTCCCGAAAAAAGAATACAGCGCATTACTTCCTTTGTATTCGCTTGCTACTAATGTATCCGGATCTCCCAGATTGATAGAATGAACATCATTACTTAATAATCCGCTCACAGACTGGCTATTTCCAAACCAGGTTGCATCTGTTGCTTCCTGAGCCCCAATGAAATTAAAACTGTGTTTTCCTGTAGAAAATCTGTACGTCAACATATTTTTAATATTCAACTGATACCAGGTATTTGCTCTTTCCTGAAGCTGATTTACCTTATTTACAGCAGCTCCCCAAACGTAAGTGGGCTGAAATGCTTCGAAATTCTGAAGTGAAGTATTAGCTCCCAGTTCGAAACGATATTCTAATCCTTTAGCCAATTTAAAAGTGGAATAAAAATTCCCTTGAAAATTCTTTTGTACTAAATAATTGGTATTCATCAAAGTACTTGCAACCGGGTTAATCCACGCACCCTGCGAACCATCCTTAGGAGGTCCTGCATAACTGCCGTCTAAATTTCTAACGGCAACATCCGGAGTCGATAATATAGTTGTACCTATAATACCATCACTATACCCCTCAATGGTAATGTTCTGATTCGTGATCCCTGCTGTTAAATTAACTCCCATTGTTAACCAGTCTTTTACTTTTGACTCAAAATTGGTTTTGAAAGTATATCTTTTAAAATCAGATCCGATAACCACACCGTCCTGATTCAGATAGGATCCGGAAACATAATAATTTGTACTATCGTTAGCTCCTGAAAAAGATAACTGATGGCTTGTCATTAAGGCTGTTCTGTATATTTCATCCTGCCAATTAGTTCCCTTACCCAAAACAGAAGGCACAGCAAATTCGTCTCTTGGTGCCACTCCATAATATTCTGCTAATGCATTTTGCTGAGTAGCGTACTGGCTTAAATTCATTGTTTTAAGCAATCTGGTTACATCCTGTACCGAAAATGCAGTATCGTATGTTATTCTTCCGGCACCTTTTTTACCTCTTTTAGTCGTAATAATGACCACTCCGTTAGAAGCTCTTGAACCGTAAATAGCAGTAGAAGCAGCATCTTTTAAGATATCCATCGTTTCAATATCATTCGGATTCAAAAATGCGAGGGGGCTATTGGTCACACTCCCTGTATTTGTTCCGATATAACCACTCACGATCGTTCCTCCGGTAGCCTGACTGGTAGCATCACCCGATATCGGAATACCATCGATTATATATAAAGGTTCGTTACTACCTCCTAAAGAAGCATTTCCACGGATTTTTACCGAAACACTTCCTCCGGGTTTCCCTGAATTATTGGTCACGACAACCCCAGCAGCTCTACCTTGCAGCATTTGCTCTACAGTAACTTGTTGGGAATCCTTAAGATCTTTTGATGAAACAGAAGAAACTGCACCTGTAATATCTTTTCTCTTCTGACTTCTATATCCAACATTTACAAGTACTTCACGTAAATCTTCAGCGTTAAGTCTCAGCACAACATTAATCGTCCCACCGTTTTTTACATTGATAGTTTGAGTAATGTATCCAATAAATGAAACCGAAATGCTCGAATTAGCAGGAGCATCAATTACATACTTCCCGTCAAAATCTGTTGAAGTCGTTTTTTTAGTACTAACTACTGTAATATTTGCCCCGGGTATAGAAAGTCCCTTATCATCGGCAACCACTCCTGTTACTTTTACCTGGGCTGTAATTATATTACTCGTCAGTAACAAAAATAAAATCAAAGGAACCGCTATGTGGTTAGCATTCCAATGAATGAAATTAGTCATTAGTTTTTTCATAATAATGTTTGGTTAGTTTAAATTAGTATTGTTATAAGTAAGCAATAAGAGTAGGTTATTGTATTCTTAAATTATTTAACAAATCTATAACAGAAGGAAACATTAAATCGATAGTATTATATCATTTGATGATAATATTTTTACTATATCGGTTTAAAAAAACACATATAAAAATAAATGTCATTAAAAATTGCGTTATTCGCAATCACCATTGGGTATTTGATTACAAATTATAAATTAAAATTAATGAATCGCTTAAAATGCAAACGATTTCGTTAAAAATAATATTTGTTTATGAAAAAAAAGTATCACTATAAAATACGCTTTAATCCAGAAAAATCTTCCCTATACTGACTTGGCGTACAATTTTTAGTAGCTTTAAAACTACGATTGAAGTTCGCAATATTATTAAAGCCCGATTTAAAAGCTACTTCAGAAACGCTCATATCCTTTTCTACCAGCCAACGGGCCGCATAGCCGATACGGATATCATTTATATAATTGACAAAAGTTTTACCTGTGCGTTTTTTTATAAACCGATTAAATGAAATAATAGACATACTGGCAACATTAGCAACATCTTCCAGTGTAATCTTTTCTGCAAAATGTTTCTGCACATATTCATAAACCAGCTTCATTTTATCATAGTCATCAAACGTATCATAATCTACGGTATAGGTAGAAAGCAAACGCTGATTTCTGGAGTTCGCCAGGTCATACAATAAAGAGGTAATTTCCAAAAAATAATCCATACCATCTAATTTAGAGAGCCTTACCAATCTTGGTGTCAATTCTTCGGCCACTTTTTTAGAAAACAAAATACCATGAATAGAACGATTAAACATATCGCGAATCGGATTCATAATACGCCTGGAAAGAAAAGATTCATGAAAAAGATCATTATGAAACTGAATTGTAATTTCATGAATTTTTTTACTTGTACATTTATTCAACTCCCAACCGTGATATAAATTAGGGCCAATTAAAACCAGTTCGACATTGTCAATTTCTTCTATGTTATCTCCTACAACACGCTTTACTCCTTTTCCGTTTAAGATAAAATTAATCTCAAATTCCGGATGATAATGCACCGGAAAATCAAAACTATCTTTTACTCTGTCGAAAACTAAAAAACTGTCTCCGGCCGAAAGCGGCGCAATTTCTCTGTAAAAATTCTTAGAACTACTCATCTTAAATCGGTTTTTAGAGGTGATATTTAATTTTTCTATTTGCAATAATATGATATATAATTGATAAAATAATATTAATTATGCGATAAACATCCGTTTATCTTTGAAAAATAGAATTATCAATTTTATAAAAAGAACATTAATAATAAACATTAATCATTTTTAATATAATATCTTTTTAAAGTTTTAATAATTTTAGGCGACAAACGATACTGAATTATCGATTGAAAAAACAAACAGTTCAGGGCCCGGTATTAATTTAATGATTGGTACGTATTACACTGAAAACAAACTTATTCGTAATGAAAAAAAATATTTTAATCTTTATAACCTCAGTATTCATGGGGACTTCCTGTTCTTCACAGCCTATTGGCAGTAATACTAATTTGTCACTTTCAGATAAAAAAGCAACACCTGAGACTGTTTCACTATATAAAAACCTGAATCAGTTAACGCAAAAAGGCTTTCTGTTTGGACATCAGGATGATCTGGCATACGGTGTAAATTGGAAATATGAAGACGGACGAAGCGATGTAAAAGAGGTTACGGGGGATTATCCTGCGGTATACGGATGGGACATTGCCGGTTTAGAAAAAGACGATACCAATAATATAGACGGAGTTCCTTTTGCTAAAATGAAACAATACATCCAGGAAGCCAATCAAAGAGGCGGAATCTCGACCATAAGCTGGCATTTTGACAATCCTGCAACAGGAAAAAATGCTTGGGACAACACTCCAAATTCATTAAAGACCGTTTTACCCGGCGGAGAAAATCATCAAAAATTTACTTCATGGCTGGACAAAGCGGCCACTTTTTTCTTGTCCTTAAAAGATAAAAATGGGAAAGCCATTCCGATTCTTTTCAGACCGTATCATGAACTTACCGGCGGATGGTTTTGGTGGGGAAAAGGCAATTGCACTCCCGAAGAATTTAAAGCCGTCTGGAAATTTACTTTCGAATACCTGCAAAAAAAAGGCGTTCATAATTTAATTTACAGCTACAATACCGGCAGTTTTGGTTCTAAAGAAGACTTTTTAACGAATTATCCGGGCGATAATTATGTCGATATGCTGAGTTTTGATGCCTACCAGAACACTGATGACAAAGAGGGCAAAAAATTTATAGAAGGAGTTCAGGCACAATTTAAAATCTTAAATGAAATCGGCTTAGAAAAACATAAACCCATTGCGCTGGCAGAGGCCGGATATGAAGCCGTTCCCGATGCTGACTGGTGGACAGGAACCTTACTAAAAGCCATTGGAGACTATAAAATTTCTTATGTTTTATTGTGGAGAAACTACGGCTGGCAGGAAAAAGAACAAAAAATGCATTATTATGTTCCTTATTCCGGGCAGCTAAGTGAGAAAGATTTTGTCAATTTTTACAAGCTGGACAAAACTTTATTCGAAAAAGATCTTCCGAAAAAATTAAAATAATTCCCCCAAATTAAATCACAACCTTAAAAAAAAACCTAATGCACGACAAAATTAGTTTAAAAGAAAAAGTAGGTTACGGTCTTGGAGATGCTGCATCTTCCATGTTCTGGAAAATTTTCAGCATGTACCTTTTATTTTTCTACACCGATGTTTTCGGATTGGCACCGGCTGTAGTCGGAACCATGTTTCTGATTACCCGCATCTGGGATTCCTGTTTCGATCCGATTGTTGGAATCATCGCCGACCGCACCAAAAGCAAATGGGGAAAATTCAGACCTTATTTATTGTGGGTCGCTGTACCTTTTGCCATCATCGGAGTACTGACTTTTTACACCCCTGATTTTGACGAAAAAGGAAAAATCATCTATGCCTATGTAACCTACTCGGCAATGATGATGATTTATTCTTTAATCAATGTTCCGTATGCATCCCTTTTGGGTGTCATGTCGTCCGACCGAAAAGAAAGAACAACACTTTCCTCTTACCGAATGGTTTTTGCCTTTGGCGGGAGTCTTTTGGCGCTTTGGTTAATTGAACCTCTGGTAAATTACTTTGGTGGAAGCCTGAACTCTAAATCGGGATGGCTGGCTACAATTTCGATATTTGGTGTGATCACAACAGCTTTCTTCTGGGGTTGCTTTTTCTTCACAAAAGAAAGGGTAAAACCAATTACCGACGAAAAAAACGATTTAAAAGAAGACTTAAGAGATTTACTTAAAAATAAGCCCTGGTGGATTTTACTGGGAGCCGGAATTGGTGCCTTGGTATTCAATTCAATCCGTGACGGAGCCGCAGTCTATTACTTTAAATATTATGTAAGCGGCAGTGTAAACTTTGACTTTTCATTGTTTGGAACTGATTTTCACATGACGCCAACCTCCATTTATTTAGTGCTGGGGCAGGCTGCCAATATCATCGGAGTAATCATTGCAACTCCTATTGCCAACAAAATAGGCAAAAAGAAAACTTTTTTTGGCGCCATGGCTTTAGCAGCACTTCTGAGTTTAATTTTCTATTTCTTCGGAAAAGAAGATGTACTCCTGATTATGAGTTTTCAGGTTCTGATCAGTATTTGTGCAGGCTGTATTTTCCCGCTAATCTGGTCTATGTATGCTGACAGTGCCGATTATTCGGAATGGAAACAAGGACGCAGGGCAACCGGATTGGTATTCTCCGCTTCTTCAATGTCACAAAAATTCGGCTGGACCATTGGCGGTGCCGGAACCGGATGGCTTTTGGGCTATTATGGCTTTCAGGCCAATGTAGAGCAAACCGCCGTTACCCAAAACGGAATACAATTAATGTTAAGCATACTCCCTGCAATCGCAGCCATTATATCAGTAGCTTTTATTTTGTTTTATCCTTTATCGGAAGAAAAATTACAAACGATAGAACAGGATTTAAACGAAAAAAGAGACCAGACCCATTAAAACCAATACAGATACAGAAATTGATTATTATGACAGCAATAGCCACTTCAACTACATTTCAGGATAGAAAAGTAGCATTAGAAAAAGAACATACAACACTGATTGAGCAAAAAAATGCTCCTCAGGACATTATCGGAAACGGTATATACCAACGCTACAAAAATCCTGTGGTTACAGCAGCCCACGTCCCTTTGAACTGGCGTTTTGACCTTAACGAAGAAACCAATCCTTTCTTGCAGGAAAGAATCGGAATCAACGCCGCCTTTAATGCAGGTGCCCTAAAATGGAATGGAAAATACCTGCTTGCCGTTCGTGTAGAAGGAATTGACAGAAAATCATTCTTCGCAATAGCGGAAAGCCCAAATGGAGTGGATCATTTTAAGTTTTGGGAAAAACCATGTGTAATTCCACAAACCGAAGAACCGGACACCAACGTTTACGATATGCGTTTGATTAACCATGAAGACGGTTGGGTCTACGGCATTTTTTGTACCGAAAGAAAAGATCCGAAAGCACCAAAAGGCGATACCAGTTCGGCTATAGCCAATGCAGGAATCGTTCGTTCCAAAGATTTAGTGAATTGGGAAAGATTACCGGATTTAATTTCAAATACAGGCCAGCAGCGCAATGTCGTTTTACATCCTGAATTTGTAAACGGAAAATATGCCTTGTACACCCGTCCGCAAGATGGTTTTATTGATGTTGGAAATGGCGGCGGAATTGGTTTAGGTTATATCGAAGATATGACAAATCCGGTTGTAAAAGACGAGAAAATCATCTTCGGAAAAAAATACCATACGATCTATGAATTAAAAAACGGTGCCGGCCCTGCTCCCATCAAAACAGAAAAAGGATGGCTGCATTTAGCACACGGCGTTCGAAATACCGCCGCAGGCTTACGCTACACCTTATATATGTTCATGACAGATTTGCATGACATTACCAAAGTCACCCACGTTCCTGCCGGACATTTTATGGGCCCGGAAGGAATTGAAAGAGTCGGCGATGTATCAAATGTATTATTTACAAATGGCTGGATTGAAGACACTGACGGAACGGTATTTATCTATTACGCTTCATCAGACACGAGAATGCATGTGGCCGTTTCATCTGTAGAAAAATTAATTGATTATGTAATGAATACTCCTGAAGACACCTTTATTTCGGCAGGTTCAGTACATACAATCATCAGTCAAATCGATAAAAATAACGCAATATAATTAATAGTGTCAGCACAACTAAAGCAACTCAAAACCGAATTATCATCGGAGCTTGAAAACATTTTAAGCTATTGGTCCAAAAACTCGATCGATACCCAAAATGGTGGATTCATCGGGCAGATCGACCATAACGAAAATAGCATTGAAGGTGCTGAAAAAGGTGCTGTATTGAATGCCAGAATCCTCTGGTCCTTTTCTTCAGGCTATCAGGTTACTCAAAAAGAAGAACATAAAAAAATAGCACAAAGGGCTTTTGAATACTTGTCGAATCATTTTTACGATACCGAATTTGGTGGTCTATTCTGGAGTATCAATGCCGATAAAACGCCAAAGGATACTAAAAACCAAATTTATGCTTTAGCTTTTGCTATTTACGGATTATCCGAATATTATGTTATTTCTAAAGAAGAAAAAGCGTTAGAAATAGCCATCAATTTATATTTAGAAATTCAGAAGCACAGTTACGACCCGGAAAAAAAAGGATATTTTGAGGCTTTTACAAGAGATTGGCAGCCCATAGAAGATCTGCGTCTGAGCGACAAAGATGCCAACGAAAAGAAAACCATGAACACGCATTTACACATTGTAGAAGCCTATGCCAATTTGTTCAAAGTATGGAAAGACAAAACGCTTCAAAACGATATTATTGAACTTTTACAAACCATAGAAAAACATTTCATCAATACCGAAACCGGGCATTTACGTTTATTCTTTGATGAAAACTGGATCGAAAAACCGGACGTTATCTCCTACGGTCACGATATCGAAGCAGCCTGGCTTTTATTGCAGTGTGCAGAGATTTCGGAAGATCAGGCGCTGATTGCTGCCTATAAAAAACATGCCGTTCAGATGGCAGAAGTGACCAAAGAAGGCCTGGATTCCGATGGCGGTTTATGGTACGAATTTGATGCTGAAAAGAACGAATTGGTTGCCGAAAAACACTGGTGGGTTCAGGCCGAAGCCTTAATTGGATTTTATAACGCGTATCAGCTTACCGGTGATGAAAATTATGCAGACATTGTTTTCAAAAACTGGGATTTTATTAAAAACCACATTCTGGATGCTAAAAACGGAGAATGGTTTTGGGGCATTTACCGGGATTATTCTTTAATAGAAAAGGATAAGGCTGGTTTCTGGAAATGTCCCTATCACAATAGCCGAGCCTGTTTAGAACTTATTCACAGAATAAAAACCTAACCTAACCTAACCTAACCCATGAAAACCACTTTTCTTAAAACCGCATTTATAAGTTTATCGATGCTGACAGTCATAAGCTGCTCTTCTGACAACGAAAACACCGGCGACGAAGTCATCATAGATCCGCCAACGCAAAGCGATCCCTTAACGACCACAAACGTCAGCACTTATATGGTGGATGCAACTGCTACCAAAGAAACTGTGGCTTTATTTTATAATTTAAAAAAACTCGCAAAAACGAAAACAGCTATTGGTCAGCAAGATGCCTTTAACAGTTTTTACGGAGATGCAGGCGGGGATTCTGATATTAAAAAAAATACCGGTTTTGATCCTGCCGTTTTAGGTTCCGATTTTATGTTTATTACGGACAAAAATAACAACAATCAGCCGGATAACTGGTTTTTCCAACAGGAACAAAAAATGGTAAATGATACAAAAGCGGCTTATGCGAAAGGCATGATCAATACTTTTTGCTGGCACCTGAGAGAACCCAACAAAGAAGATTCTTTTTATGTTTCCGACATGACAACGGAACAAAAAACTACTGCTTTCAAAAGCATTTTGCCTGGCGGAGTAAATCACGAATGGTACAAGAAAAAACTCGATAAAATAGCCAGCGTGGTTTCAAACTTAAAAGCTACGAACGGCGAATTAATCCCGATAATCTTCAGGCCTTTTCATGAATTTGACGGAAGCTGGTTCTGGTGGGGAGCAAGTTTTTGCACTCCTGAAGAATACAAAACTGCCTATAAGTTTACGGTGGATTATTTAAAAAACACAAAAGGGGTTCACAACATTCTCTACGCTTTTTCTCCGGACAACTCGTACACCACTGAAAGTAATTATCTAAGCCGCTATCCGGGCGATAAATATGTAGATGTTTTGGGAATGGATAATTATGGTGACTTCGATAATAAAGGACAGAGCGGAGCAAACACAGCCAATTCTAAACTAAAAATAATATCTGATTTAGCCAAAAACAAAGTAAAAATTGCTGCTTTGACCGAGACCGGTTACCGCGTTACGGAATCAATTGTTCCGGTTAAAGATTGGTTTTCTACTTACTTGTACAGCGCACTGACATCCAATAGTGTTGAAGTGAGTTATGTGCTTTTTTGGAATAACAACAAAGACGGCTATTACGTTCCGAATGGTTCCGTTTCTAATACGGGTGATTTCAATACTTTCACCAAAAAAACAAGAGCTGCATTGGTGAATTCTTTGCCTAAAATGTACGAGTTACCAAAATAAAAAATAAGTATACTCCGTGTCATTTCGACGAAGGAGAAATCACATGCACTGAATCCGTAAAGTACGTCGCTCTCCCTATGTGATTTCTCCTTCGTCGAAATGACAAAAATGAGTAGAAAAGCTCCTTAAAAAATAAGTTATGAAAAATAATTTCCTCAAAATACTGAGTTTCGCTTTAATTCTTTCGACACTAGCCTGCCAGGCTCAGGAAAGGATTACCGTTAAAGGAACTCAATTTTACAAAGGCAATAAACCCTATTCCTACATTGGAACCAATTATTGGTACGGCAGTCTTCTGGCTTCTAAAAAAATCGGAGACCGAAAAAGACTGTTACGTGAACTTGATTTACTGAAGAAAGAAGGGATTGACAATCTGCGGATTTTAGTGGGTGCAGACGGCGGAAAATACGATTTCACCGTTCGTCCCGCTTTACAATACGAGCAGGGAAAATATGATGCCGATTTACTGGACGGTCTGGATTTTCTGATTCATGAAATGAGCAAACGCAAGATGTATGCGGTTTTGTATTTGACTAATAACTGGGAATGGTCGGGCGGAATGTCGCAGTATTTAGAATGGAATGGAAAAGGCCCGATTCCCGTTCCCAATATCGCTCCGAATACCTGGCCGCAATTTATGTCGTACACGGAACAATTTCACAGTTGTACGCCTTGCATGGAAAGCCTGAACAATCATGTAAAGTTTATCATTGGAAGAACAAATACATATTCTGAAAAGAAATATACCGAAGATAATACGATTATGGCGTGGCAGGTTGGAAATGAACCACGTACCTTTACAGCGGAAAACGAAGCTAAATTTACCGTCTGGCTCAATAGTATTGTCGATTTAATAGATAGCCTAGACCAAAATCATTTGATTTCAACCGGTTCAGAAGGTTTAAACAGTTCGAATGACAGTATGGAAACTTTTGAAAGAACCCATCAAAATCCGCATATTGACTATCTGACCATGCACATCTGGCCAAAGAACTGGGGCTGGTTTAAAGCGGATAATGCCGAAAAAACGTTGCCAACAACGCTTGAAAATGCCGGAATTTATATCGATAAACATGTAAAAGTGGCCAACGACCTGAAACGTCCCATTATTATTGAGGAATTTGGTTTGCCAAGAGAAAACGAAAGCCTGGTAAGCAGTTCTTCTGTTGCCAACAGAGATGTTTTTTACAATTATATCTTTAGCCGTGTGGCCGAAAGTGTGGCAAATAACGGTCCGTTGCAGGCAGCCAACTTCTGGGGATTCGGCGGCGAAGGAAAAGCCGTTACCGCAGATGGAAAATGGAATCCCGGAAATCCTCTGACTACAGATCCTCCACAGGAACCACAAGGGTTGAATTCGGTTTTTTCAACGGATCAATCGACTTTGGAGATTGTAAAAAAATATAATTTAGATTTAAAAAAAATCAAACCCCGTAAGTAAGATAAGACATTATAGATGAAGCTTTTTAAATGAACTTATAATACTTAAATGGTAAAAAAATCCAGCATGAAAAAATTATCTATTATACTTCTTGTCCTGATTGTAAATCTTTCTTTTTCACAGAAAAAGCAGGAATTTATATTGAAATCTCCCAACGGAAAAATTGAAGTCAGAATTCTGGTGAACGACAAAATTACCTGGACGATTTTACATGAAAAAGATATTATCCTGGCTCCTTCGGCAATGTCAATGACTTTGGGCGAAAATCCGGTTTTAGGAAAAGAGGCGTTAGTTTTAAATTCAAAGACAGCAACAGTTGATACTTCGTTTGAATCTCCGTTTTACAAAAAGAAATCGGTAAAGAATAATTACAATCAGCTGATTTTAAACTTCAAAAATGATTTTAGTATTGAATATCGTGCTTTCGATGATGGCGTTGCGTATCGTTTTAATACAAAAAAGAAAAAAGATATCACTGTAAAATCGGAAGAAGTGGTTTTGAATTTCGATGAGGATTACAATACCTTAATGCCGTATGTCCGCGATTTAAGAAACCCAAAAGATCCTTATATTTCCTCTTTTGAAGCCCATTACGAAAACAAAAAAATCAGCGGATTTGCAAAAGATACGCTGGCATTTTTACCCTTTTTAGTCGACTATAAAAATCATAAAAAAGCAGTGTTTCTGGAAGCCAATCTGGAAGATTATCCCGGATTATTTGTAACCAACACTTCGGCTAAATCCGGCTTTGAAAGTCGTTTTTCCAACTATCCTTTACAGGAAAAAAATGGCGGATTCAACAACATTAACCGATTGATTACCGAAAGAGCCGATTATTTGGTTCAGACAAAAGGAACCCGGAATTTCCCGTGGAGAATTGTTGTCATTTCAGAAAATGACAGCGCTTTAGCCAATAATGACATGGTTCAGAAATTATCGGAACCGACCCAAATAAAAGACCTCAGCTGGATAAAACCAGGAAAAGTAGCCTGGGACTGGTGGAACGACTGGAACATTTATAATATTGATTTTAAAGCCGGAATTAATACGGAAACGTATCAATACTATATTGACTTTGCCTCCAAAAACAAAGTGGAATATGTGGTTCTGGATGAAGGCTGGAGCCTCGAAGAAAACATTATGCAACACAACCCAAATGTTGATCTGGAAGCCTTAATCGCTTACGGGAAAGAACGAAATGTGGGAATTATTTTGTGGAGTTCGTGGATGGCTTTAACCAAAAACACAGACGGAATCCTTAAGAATTATGCCGATTTGGGAATTAAAGGATTTAAGGTTGATTTCCTGGATCGTGACGATGCCAAAATGGTGCATTCTGTTTACGATATTGCTCAGAAAGCAGCCGATCATCAATTGCTTTTGGATTTTCACGGGATGTATAAACCAACCGGAATTCAGCGTACTTTTCCCAATATCCTGAATTTTGAAGGTGTAAAAGGTTTAGAAAACAACAAATGGACACCCAATGACGATGTTCCGACGTATGACTGCACCATTCCGTTTATCCGAATGATGGCCGGACCTATGGATTATACGCCCGGTGCGATGCGAAATGCCACCAAAAACGAATTCAAACCCAGTCATTCCAACCCAATGAGTCAGGGAACCAGATGCCATCAACTGGCCTTGTACACTATTTTTGAAGCGCCTCTGCAAATGATGGCCGATAGCCCCACGGCCTACATGAAGGAACAGGAAAGCACCAATTTTATAGCCAAAACACCCACCACTTTTGACGAAACCGTAGCTTTAGACGGAGAAGTTGGAAAGTTCGTAGCAATAACGAGAAGAAAAAATACAACCTGGTATTTAGGTGCCATTACCAACTGGGATTCCAGAGATATTACCATTGACTTTTCTTTCCTTGAAAAAGGCAAAAAATTTGAAGCTGAAATTTTCTCCGACGGCTTAAATGCTGATAAAGCTGCGACAGATTACAAAAGAGAAATCATAACGATAGATGCTGACACAAAACTAAAATTTCATTTAGCAAACGGTGGCGGACTGGCTGCTATTATTCAGTTAAAAAATTAAAAAACAAACGTACCGCGCAGAAATACATTGTTCTAGGCGGTACATTTGTACCTATTTACATTAAAAACTACACTTTTAAATTGTAATTACCAGTCTTTTCCCGTCAGGAATAGTTTCACTCCAGACTTTTTCTATGTCTTTTAGAGCAACAGCAACCGTTTCAATCACTAACTTTTTCGATACCGCCAAGTCAAACATTTCCGGTAAGATCTCGGTTATTAACTGCATCATTTCCTTTTTTGTCCAGCTTCCAAAACCCGAACCCGACAATTGAAGATCGACACTTCTTAAAATTTCCGACGATAACTGAATTGTATCTCCGGACAGAGAACCGACTGAAACAAATCTGGTTTTAGGAGTAAATGAACCATCCCCTTTTAAAGATTTCAGAATTAATTCCGCTGAAGGTCCCCATAAATAATCGATTATGATATCGATTGGTGTATTACTGTAAATCTTTTTTATCTCCGCGATAAATTCTTCTTCCGGCTGCGTCAGTACAACATATTCATCTGCACCTAAATTTAACAATGTTTTTAATGCTTCTTCATTCCTTCCGGTAACAGTTATTCTTTTTGCCCCGTAATGTCTGGCCAGCTGAATGGCTATTTTTCCTGTCACTCCTGTAGCTCCGTTGATTAAAACCGTTTCTCCTTTTTGAATATCTGCTCTGAATCGCAACGCCATGGCAGAACCTGCAACTGCATTCGGTAATGCCGCTGCTGTGCAATCGTCAAGGCCTTCGGGAACTTTTACCATTTTATTTTTATCTATAATGGCTTTTTCAGCAATCATTCCGGTCACACCTAAGGCATAAACTCTGGTCCCGTCTTCAAGCAGACCGACACCATCGCCTCCTGCCACTTTTGCTGTCTCTTTTTCGTCTGCGGAGTAATGTTTCCCGCTTGCTATATTTTTGTCTAAATTTTTAACTGCGGCGGCTTTAACAGCGATTAAAACCTGGTTTTCATTTTCGACAATTGGATCCGGAAAATCAGTGTATTGTGGCAATTCTCCTTTTTTATAAACTACTGCTGCTTTCATGTTTTTAAATTTTTAAGTGTTATTTAAATTTTATGAAGCAAAATTAGCCCGCAGTAAAAGGTTCGACGATAACATATGTTATCAAATGCAGATTGGGGTTATTTCAGCATTTTATTTTTTATCCTGCTTAGATGAACGGAAGTTATTCCGAGATAAGAAGCGATATAATGCTGGGGAATGCGTTGAATTAGCTGTGGCTTTTCTTTTAAAATATTTTGGTAGCGCTGTTCCGGCGAATCCTTTATAAAAGAAACGAAGTGTTTCATATAATCGAAGGTACGTTCAAAGAGGATGTCTATAAATTTCTCTCGTATTTCGGGAATCTCAATTAATTCGGTAAGAATGCTGTCCATATCTTTTTTATCCACATACCACAAAACACTGGGTTCGATAGTTTCGATAGTCACAGGACTTGGGATTTTCTTTCTAAAACTTTCAATAGAAGCCACCATTCCGCCTTCTAAAAAAAATTGCAGGGTGAGGTCTTTTCCGTCTCTGTTAAACCAGCATCTCACACAGCCTTTTTCAATAAAAAATATTCGTTCTGAAATTTCGCCTTCGTTTAAAAGAACGGTTTTGGAAGGAACCTCCAATTTGTTGAAACAATTGAGGTAACGCTCCCATTTCTGGTCTTCTATCGGGAATTTATTTTTAAGATGATCAAACATGGAAGCGTTCATAAAATTATTTCAGAATGCTTTCGATTGCATTTATTTCGTCTGCAGAAAAGTCAGGATTTTGCAGGCAGTCAATATTATTATTCAATTGTCGAACAGAGCTTGCACCTATTAAAACAGAAGTAATTCGTTTGTCTTTCTGCAGCCAGGCCAAAGCCATTTGCGCCAAAGACTGGTTTCTGTTCTGAGCAATTTCGTTTAACTGCACTAATTTCTGAATGCGTTCGGATGTAACCTCATCTTCTTTTAAATGTCCATTTGGATTATGTGCTCTGGAATTTTCCGGAATTCCGTTTAAATATTTATCCGTTAAAAGACCCTGTGCCAAAGGCGAAAACGCGATACAGCCCACTCCTTTTTCTTCTAAAACATCGAGCAGACCATTTTCTACCCAACGCTCTAACATCGAATATTTGGCCTGGTGAATTAAACAAGGTGTTCCCAGTTGTTTTAAAACATCAACGGCAACTCTTGTTTCTTCTGCTGAATAATTACTGATTCCAACATACAATGCTTTTCCGGATCTTACGGTGTGATCCAAAGCCATCATTGTTTCTTCAATTGGTGTTTCGGGATCAGGACGATGTGAATAAAAAATATCTACATAGTCCACATTCATGCGTTTTAAACTCTGGTCTAAGCTTGACAATAAATATTTGCGGGAACCCCAGTCTCCATAAGGTCCGTCCCACATGGTGTAGCCGGCTTTGGTTGAAATTACGATTTGATCGCGCAGGTTTCCCTGAAAATTATGCCATAAAATTTTACCGAAATTCTCCTCTGCAGAACCCGGAACCGGTCCGTAATTATTCGCTAAATCAAAATGCGTTATTCCCTTATCAAAGGCTTCTTTAGCGATACTTTCAGCGTTTTCAAAATTATCTACTGATCCGAAATTATGCCATAATCCTAAAGATATTTCAGGTAATAATAACCCGCTTTTTCCACATCTGTTGTATTTCATTTTTTTGGTTTAATGGTTTGAAATTTTTAGGTTTTAAAAATACAAAAAACTCTCGCAGATTTTGCAGATCATGGAGATTAAAAAATCTGCCGAATCTGCAAAATCTGCGAGAAGAATATTTTCTTCTTTAACGTAAAATAGTAAACCCGACAGGTTTTAAAAACATGTCGGGTTTACGTTTTCGGTTCAACTAGATAATTTCCTTCATTATCGTAAAAAATCCAGCTTCAAAACTCTCGCAGATTTTGCAGATCATGGAGATTAAAAAATCTGCGTGAAAAATATTTTCTTCTTTTAAAAAAACAAACCCGACAGGTTTTTAAAAACGGGTCGGGTTTAAATATCGAAAAATAGTTTTTTTATTTTAATTCAAAACCGCTTTCTAAACCTTTGTCAGAACTTCCTCCAACCATGATTTTAAAAGTTCCGGGTTCAACCAGATAGTTTCCTTCATTATCATAAAAACCAAGTGTTGCATCGGTTAACGTAAAAAATATTGTTTTCGTTTCCCCTTTTTTCAAGTCCACTAATTCAAAACCTTTTAGTTCTCTTACTGGTCGGATGATACTGGCAAATTCATCGTGAATATACAATTGCACCACTTCTTTTCCGTCATAATTTCCGGAGTTCGTAAGTTCAACCGAAACCTCAACAGTTTCTCCTTTTGCAAAAGATGCTTTGTTTACTTTCAGGTTTTTATAGTCGAATTTGGTATAACTCAAACCAAAACCAAAAGGAAACTGAGGTGTTTTCTCTACATCTGAATAATGTGACCAAAATACATTTTTATCACTGTCTGTTGGTCTTCCGGTGCTGTATTTATTGTAGTAGATCGGTACTTGCCCCACATTTCTCGGGAAAGACATTGGTAATTTTCCACTTGGATTGTAATCCCCGTATAAAACCTGCGCTACGGCATTTCCGGTTTGAGTTCCTAAATGCCAGGCTTCTACAATTGTCGGAATATGTTCCGCTGCCCATGGAATGGTCAACGGACGCCCGTTATTTAAAACCAAAACAATATCCGGATTCACTTTATAAATTTCCTCCAGTAATTCCTGTTGCAGACCCGGCAGATCAAGATTGGTTCTGCTGCGCCCTTCCCCACTCTGAAAACCGTGTTCTCCTAACACCATTACGACAACATCTGCTTCTTTTGCGGCTTTTTTAGCGGCTTCAAAACCGCTTCTGTCAGTTGTATTAAAAACAACTTCATTTAAGAAAGACGTTTTTCCAACCACCAGATCAGTTCCTTTTTCAAAAGTCAGCGTATTGCCTTTATATTGCTGCATTCCTTCCAAAACCGAAACGGCCGTATTGTCCTCAGACGCAATTCTCCAGCTTCCCAATGGACTGTTTTTATCATTTGCCAGTGCTCCGATTAAGGCAATTTTTTGTCCGGATTTCTTTAGCGGAAGCAGGTTTTTATCATTTTTTAAAAGTACAATCGACTTTTTCGCCATATCCAGAACGCCTTCAGTATTGGCTTTATTTCCGACGACTGCTTTTTCTCGTTTTTCATCACAATATCGATACGGATCATCAAAAAGACCCAATTCAAATTTCACACGCAATATTCTGCGAACGGCATCATCCAGCAAAGATTCTTTTACTTTTCCTTCCTTCACTAAATCAGCTAATTTTGTCACATACAAATACGATTCCATGTCCATATCTGATCCCGCCACAACTGCTTTCAAAGTCGCGTCGGCTTCGTCTTTGGCATAACCGTGTGCGATCATTTCACGGATAGAAGCATAATCCGAAATCACAAAACCGTCAAACTTCCATTTTCCTTTCAGGATATCTCTTTGCAGGAAAACATTTCCTGTTGCCGGAACTCCGTTTAAGGTATTGAATGAATTCATAAACGTTCGGACTCCCGCGTCTACAGTTGCTTTAAACGGAGGCAAAACCGAATTGTACAATTTAGAATTGCTGATGTCCACGATATTATATTCCAATCCCGCTTCAACATAACCATATGCTGCGAAGTGTTTCGCACAGGCCGCAATGGTATTCACTTTAGCTAAATCGGCAATTGTTTCTCCCTGAAAACCTTTTACTCTTGCATAGCCAATTTTACTGCCCAAATACAGATCTTCTCCTGCTCCTTCCATCACACGTCCCCAGCGCGCATCGTTCGAAACATCTACGTTGGGGCCAAAAGTCCAGTTAATTCCGGACGCCGAAGCTTCGTCTGCAGCAATTGCCGCCGATTTCCTAATCGCTTCCAGATCCCAGCTTGCAGCTTCTGCCAGTGGAATCGGGCTTAGCGTTTTATATCCGTGAATGACATCAAAGCCAATAATCAGCGGAATTCCTAAACGGGTTTCTTCCACGGCAATTTTCTGTACGGCACGAACTTCTTTTACACCACGAACGGTAAGCATCGAACCGACCAGTCCTTTTCGTAAATGTTCATATTTCAACTCAGCCGTTCCGCCTTTTGGAGCCGGTCCCGTAACATCCCAAAAACCATTATACTGATTCATTTGTCCCACTTTCTCCTCCAGCGTCATCAAGGGCAGAAGCAAATCAATACGTTGTTCAATTGTTTTGTTTTTATCGAGATAGGCTTTTTTCTGTGCATTCATATTTCCAACGGTAAGCAGGGTAAAGACCCCGATTGTTATTATTTTTTTATTATTCATGATCGTATAATGGTCAAATAGTTTCATAATTTGGGCGTGTCCCTCCGGGTCGGGCTATCCGCTGCAAGTCCTCGCACTTCCTTCGTCAGGCTGTGGGCTTTCCGCTGCTATCCCTCACGCGAATGGGTAATGAGATAATTTTGTTTTTTAAAGAGCTATCCCAATTTCCTCAATCTTGTCATCCTGAGGAACGAAGGATCACACTAGAAACTCCTCACAAATAATCGTCAATCCTTGTCGAATTATGACTGTGATTTCTCCTCCGTCGAAATGACAAAAAATGCGATAAAACAACAAAAAAACCAGCGCCAATCTGTTTAAACCTGTAAAACCCGTGGGCAAAAATCTAAAATCTTCTTACTCCGTAATAAAACAGGATGCCGGCAAATTGACTTTATTGAACAAATCTGATTGTATTGTATTGCCCCATGCAAAGCGAACTTTAAGCGGGACCAAAACTTTTTTGCTTGTCAAAATCACCTGATCGTTCTTAATTAACGCTTCTGCGGTATAAAAAACACCATCGGCACCCGCCAATTCAAATTGATTGGATGTTTTACCGGCAAAATGTAATCCTTCCGCATAATCAAAGGAGAGGATCGCTTTATTTTTATCCGTTTTAAAAGCTTTAAAAAGCGGACTCTCAACCAAATTAGAATTGGTTTTATAGGTGTTTTTCAATGCTAAATTCGCCAGACGAATTCCAACCGCCTTTTTATTTTTAGGATGAATATCGATCGTATCCGAAACATCACTTATGACCACCATTCCGGTATTCGAAACTTCTTTCAATAGTTTTCTTTGGGAATCTCTTACCATAACATTCGAGAAATTATTGCTTCCTGTTTTATAAGGCGCAATCTGCACATAATAAAACGGAAAATCATCCTGCCACACTTTTCTCCACGAAGTGATCAAAGCCGAAAGTGTTTTGTCGTAAACGGCAGACCCCACATTCGATTCTCCCTGATACCAGAGTGTTCCTGCGATTTTAAATCCAACAAAAGGATAAATCATGGCATTGTAAGCACGTCCGGGTTGTCTGGGTCCGTATTCCTGCTCGTTCAGTTTTTTGGCATTTTCCAACAAAAGAGGATCGTTATTGATTACTTCTTCCGGTATCCATATTTCTGCGGGAGTTCCGCCCCAATTCGAGGAAATTAATCCGATTGGGACATTTTTTAAATCTTCTCTTAAGCGTTTCGCGAAAAAGTATCCGACAGCGCTGAAATTTTTCATGGTTTCCGGAGTCGATTCGGTCCAGTTTCCCAATAGATTATTCTGTGGAGTTGTTGCTGTTAATTTCGGAACGGTAAAAAATCTAATATTCGGATTCGTGGCATTTTTTGCTTCTTCCTCGCCATTCTCAATTCCCCAGCTCACCGACATTTCCATATTCGATTGTCCGGAACAGACCCAGACTTCACCAATCAGGATATTCTTTAAAATCACTTCGTTGTATCCTTTTATCGAAATGATGAAAGGTCCGCCGGCTTCTGGCGTTTTTATTTTCAGTTCCCATTGTGCCTGATTGTTAGTCACAACTTTGTATTCCTGATTGTTCCAGCCTGAAATTAATTTGATTTCTTCTTTTGGATTTGCCCAGCCCCAAATTTTAACTTCGGAATTGCGCTGTAAAACCATATTATCACCAAAAATATTCGGAAGGGAAACGTTTGCCATCATAGTACTGGAAATCAACAGAAAGAAAGCAAACTTAAATATATTATTTTTCATTTAGCAATTTTTTTAAAAACGGAGCATAGGCATCAGCCATCACTTTTTGATCGGCAACATCCGGATGTCCGGAACATCCTTTTGGTGTCATGGGTTTAAATTTGAAAATCACAATCGGTTTATGCGTTTTATCTTCTTTAAAAGCATCCTTGATTTTGTGCAGGCAATCTTCAAAAACAACTCCTTTTTCGCCACCAACCATCGGGCTGTTGGTAATCACAATTTGTGCTTTTGGATTGTGCGTATACAACATTTTTATAAAATCAATGTAGTTCGAAATATACTTTTGGGCATTAAACGGCAGGCGCTCTTTCTTGCCGTCTCCGCCTGAAAAATCATTAGTTCCCAGCGCAATACTGATAACATCCGGCTGAAAAGCAAAATCATATTTAGGTTTGGAAGGATCTTTTGTCAAGTACAAATTCCCATATAAATCGGGCATAATACCTTCTTCTTTATTTTCGTCATTCCAGTTTCTGTAGATTCCGATTCCCGAAACAGAGCTCATTAGATAAGCAGCATCAATTGCTCTGGAAAGAACCGGACCGTAAGCATAATAACCATTATGATGATCGAAATATTCTCCTTTATCACAAGGCACATCTGAAGCGTCACTCGCCGCACCACAGGTAATTGAATCCCCAATAAACTCAATTTTCTTTTTCTTTTTTGAAGTAATACCCGTTAGTTTCGCTGTTGTTCCGGCAAATAAAATGTTTCCGCTTTGTGCTTCGGTATTTTTATAAATGGTAAGATTATGAACTTTCTTAGCTGAAGTAATTTTTATCGGAAAGGATTGTGCAGGACCTTTTTCAATTCTCAATTTCCCAATATATTTTCCATCCAAAACCAAGGCAACGTAGTTATGGTGCTCATAAGCATCAACACTTTGCAAAGAAACCGAACATGCAGTACCTGTAAAATTGAATGAAACCAAAGAAGCGGTTCCAATCAAAATGACATTATTATCCTGAAGTTTATCAACCCGTCCTTCGTAAAGAAATGTGTTGCTTTTGTTTTGTGAAGTCGAAACAGTCCAAATCATCAAAAACAAAATTAAAAGCGATATTTTTTTAAGAAACATAATTTATCTGTTAAAATATAAATGAGATTCACAAAGATACCAGAAGTAAAGGGTTCAGAAAGATACTAAAATGTCAAAAAGCAATAAAAAAATACCATATTCTTTTTCTTATTTCCTGTTTCTAATCATACTTAGCATCATGACTTTGATTTTAGAGAACAACATCCTATCTTTATCGATTAAACCCCTCTTCTTATGAAATTCCCCATTTATATAGTATTTGCCTTTTCAATTTTATTTCTTTCGTTTTGTGAAAAAGAAAATAAAACCGTTCTTCAACAAAATCAAAAAAGTCAAATCGCTAACCGGGATTCCATCATTGATTATGCCAAAAAATATCTGGGAACGCCTTATTTATATGCCAGTAGTGACCCTAAAAAAGGATTCGACTGTTCCGGGTTTGTCAGTTATGTTTTTAAGAATTTTAATATCAGCTTACCCAGAAGTTCCAATAGTTATAAAAACCTGGGAGTTGCGCTGGCTCCTGAAGATTTTAAGGTTGGCGATATTTTAGTTTTTTACGGCTATAAAGACAGAACAGTTGTGGGGCATCTCGGCATTATTTGCGAAGCCGATGGCATGCACTCCAAATTTATACATGCTTCTTCCGGAAAAGCAAATAGTGTAACGATTACGGCATTAGACACGGAACATTATACCAAACGTTTTTATAAATGTATTACTGTTTTATCGAAGTAGAGTGCTTTTTTTTGCCACTGATTACACGAATTAACACGAATTAATTCTGAATGTTTTGTCTGTAAGCCCTTAATCATGACACAGCATTTTTTGCCTTTGCAATTATTTCTCCTTTATTCTATTCTTCAGTCAATAATTTCAGTAGACTTTCATCTCTGTGGTAGACATCGTTGTAGAAATTCAATTGTCCGTCTCGGTCTACCCAGGCGGTAAAATAACCAATATAAACGGGCACTTTCTTTTTTAGCGTATACCAGCTTTCTTTGCCGGCATGCATTGCTTTATCAATTCGTGCGGGTGTCCATTTGGGATCGTTTTTCAAAAGCTCAATTGCTAATTCTCTTGGTTTAGCAACACGTACGCAGCCATGACTAAAAGCTCTGTTTTCTCTTTCAAACAAACTTTTTGCAGGTGTATCGTGCAAATAGATATTATTTGAATTTGGAAATAAAAACTTTACCAGACCAAGGGAATTATTTACGCCCGGCGCCTGCCGAACGGCTCCGTTGTTCCATTCTAAATGTTTTTCTGCCAGATAATTTTTGTTTTTAGCCATTCCGGGTTTAATCTCCTTATTAATTATACTCTGAGGTACATTCCAATACGGACTGAAAACAATATTATTCATCATACCGCTGAAAATAACTGTTTTGGTCATTGCTTTTCCCACCACAACGGCTGAAACAAAACTAATTTCATGATTGCGGATCAGATATAATCTAAACTCAGGAATGTTGACTTCGATATATTCCTTTCCCTTTTCCAATTCGGGATCAATCCATCTGCAACGTTCCATGTTTACGATAATCGTCTTGATTCTGTCGGCAACGGGAACATTCAATTCGTCAATATGTTCCTTTAAAATGATATTTTTAGGCGTTTTTCCGTGATGTATTTCGTAGTTTTTCATCGCCGCAATTAAGGTCGAATCGCAAACGGCGCTTTTATTATTTTCTTTTAGTTCTCCTGTTACAGAAAGTCTTTCTCTAATTTGAGCTATGGTCGCTGCTGAATCCCCAACTTTTAAATTTTTGAAATCTTCCGCGGCTTCAATCCTTTTCCAGCCTCCTTTTTTCTCAATCTCCCTGTATTTTTTAAGTACATCACGCAGTTTGTAATACTGACTGAACATTTTACTTTTATTATCATCATTAATCGTAGCATGTTTGAAAATAGAATCCGAAAACACCTGATAATTTACTTTTTTTCTTGGTAAAAGCCATTGTAAAGAAGTTGACGTTTTCTCGTCCACACCGTTAAATACTTTTTCAGCATAATAGAAATATAAATTTGTAATCATCAGATCGGTATCGACCTGAGATAATTTATTGTCTGAAATGCGTTCAAAAATGGGATTGATTTTTTCATTATACGGAAAATTGGCTTTTAAACCTTCTGCTTCCAGGCCTTTATATTTATTGAATAAAGTACTTCCAAACTCCACGATTCCTTTATTATCCTGCCATAACTGAGTAGAATTCTTTTTCTTGTACAACGCTGAAACGTCTCCCTGAAATTTAATTAATTTCGGATAGGTCTGGTAAAATTTAGAAATATCAACACTGTCAATAGGGATTTTAAGTTCCGGAACTACCTGCTTTGCAGTACTTTTTTCTTCTTTATCGCCCGATTTAGAATTACAGGAAACAAAAGTTAAAAGCATCATCAACGTAACAAGCGGGTACAAAATTTTCATAATCATATTTTTAATAAAAATAAACAAGTTTTTACAAAAATGCCTTATTTGGAGAAAAAATAATCCGGACTTAACAACAGCATTATGAACAAAAAAACTCCGGATACATTACATATCCGGAGTTTCCCCCTTTATAATCTCAACCTTTTATTTTAGATCACCGTTCCTTTTAATGTAAGGACTTTTGGTGTTGTCTCCGCGCTTGTTGTTACCGTAACGGTTTTAGTAAATCCGCCTTTATTAGCCGCATTGTAAGTTGCAGTCACCTTAGCCGATTTACCCGGTAAAATTGGTTCTTTGGTATAATCTGTTGCTGTGCAGCCACAAGATCCCTGAACACTAGTAATGACAACTGCTGTTTTTCCGGTATTTTTAAATTCATAAACAATTGCTTTTGGAGTTCCCTGTGGAATTTCACCAACATCAATTGTTTCTGCTTTCCATACAATTGTAGTTGCTGTAGTTTTTGTAGTTTCTGTTTTCACATTAGAAACTAATGTTTTTACCGGAGCAATAGCCGAAAAGGACATTAATCCTAATGCTAAAGCCAACATTGAAATTTTAATAATTTTCATAGTATTTTATTTAAATGGTTAATGGTTACATTTTATATTTCAAAGGTAGTTTGTAAGAATCCAATGGCATGTTAAGCGGTTTCAAATCTTTGTTAACGACTTGTTAATGGGTGTTTTTCATTTAAATTTTGACTAATATTACACTTGTAAAACCTATTTCTTTTGAAAATAAACAAACTCAATAGCATTATCCTTCTTGGACTTGTTGCCATTATCAGCATATTGGTCGCACAATTACTTTGGACCAAAGAGGCCTTTAATCTGGAACAAAAAAAACTGAGCCAGAAAGCGCACATTGCTTTACTGGAAGTGGCCAGAAAATTATATGAAGGCACTAATCACGAATTGCCGGCTGTAAATCCGGTTCAGAAAATTGCCAATGATTATTATATCGTAAATGTCGAAAATGATTTTGAACCTGATATTTTAGAATTTTATTTAAAATCAGAATTCAAAAAAATGAATATCACGACTGATTTTGAATATGCGATGTACAACTGCCAGAGCGATGAAATGGTGTATGGTAATTATATTTCGCTGTCCCAGAAAGGAAAATCAAAACAAACGGTTTACTTTCCAAAGCATAAAAACCTGGTGTATTATTTTGCCGTTCGTTTTCCCAATGAAACGACTTATTTATTCAGTTCGATGCGTTTTTGGTTTGTACTTTCCACCGTGCTGATTCTTATTTTACTGATTTACGTGTATTCGATTTTTACGCTTTTGCAACAAAAAAAATACTCCGAACTGCAGCGTGATTTCATCAATAATATGACGCATGAATTCAAAACACCTTTATCTTCTATTTTAATTGCTTCCCAATATCTAATTGAACAGAATGCCATAAAAGCAGATAAAAAACTCCACACTTATACCGATATCATTATCAATCAGAGTCATAAACTGAACAACCACATTGAAAAAATCCTGAATGTGGCCAAATCGGATCATACGTCTCTGGAATTAAAAACAGAATCGGTTTTAATTGTTCCGGTTATCGAAGAAACGATTACAAACATTCAGTTAAAATATCCGGAAGCCGTTATAAAAACAGAAACAAATGCTCCTGATTACAGCATAGAAACAGATGTTTTTCATTTTACCAATTTAGTCTATAATTTACTGGACAATGCGGTAAAATATTGCAATGAAAAACCGGAAATCCTGATTCGCATTTCAAAAGAAAATCAATTTTTAAAATTAGAATTCATCGATAACGGAATTGGAATCTCGCCTAAAAATATAGCTTCTATTTTTGACAAATTCTATCGCATTCAAAATGAGAAGAGTAACGAAGTAAATGGATTTGGTCTTGGTTTGTATTATGTAAAAGAAATTTGTAACTTACAATATTGGAAAATAAATGCCGTGAATAATTTAGAAAAAGGCATTACCATAACGCTGACAATTCCATATAGAAAATGAAACATTTTAAAATTTTATACGCCGAAGACGATGAAACATTAGCGTTTCTGACGAAAGATAATTTAGAACAAAACAACTATGATGTCACACATTGTTCTAATGGAAAATTAAGTTTAGAAGCTTTCAAAGAGGAAGTTTTTGATATTTGTATTCTGGATATCATGATGCCAAAAATGGATGGTTTTGAACTGGCAACTGAGATCAGGAAAATTGATGTTGATGTTCCTATTATTTTCCTATCTGCCAAAACTTTAAAAGAAGACCGCATAAAAGGATTGCGTTTAGGTGCCGATGATTATCTCGTTAAGCCGTTCAGCATTGAGGAATTGCTGCTGAAAATAGAAATCTTCCTGAAGCGTTCACAAAAAAATAACGCAATCAAAAAATCGGTTTACGAAATTGGCAAATATCAGTTTGATACCGAAAATTTTATCCTTTTTAATGAAACAGAAAAAATTAGCCTGACACAACGGGAGTCCGAACTTTTGAAGCTCTTTGTCGACAATAAAAACCTGGTTTTAAAAAGACAGCAAATCCTAACTTCACTATGGGGTGACGATGATTACTTTATGGGAAGAAGCCTGGATGTCTTTATTTCCCGCCTTCGCAAGATTCTGGTTAACGAAAAAGGAATTTCAATTGAAAATCTTCATGGAATCGGTTTTCGATTTACAATGTAATTTATACACTTAAAAGTATAAAATTTTGTATTTTTAACATAGACAAACTTACAGAATATGAGACTGCATCATTTGCGTAACGCTACTTTAGTTATTGAAACAGAAAAGCATGTGATTTTAATTGATCCTATGCTGGGGAAAAGAAAAACTATTGCGCCATTTACGCTATTTCGTTATAAGCCTAAAAGAAACCCGCTTACCGCACTGCCAAAAAACAGCAGGGACATACTAAGCAAGGTAACACATTGCCTTATAACACATTTGCATCCGGATCATATTGATAAGGCCGGCGAAGTTTTCCTGAAAAGAAATTCGATTCCGGTAATCTGCAGTATCAAAGATGAAAAAGCACTGACACAAAGAGGCTTAACCGTTATTCAGACTTTGGATTACTGGCAGCCCCAGTATTTTCTGGATGGTAAAATCACCGGTATACCGGCCGTTCACGGTTATGGGTTTATTGCCAAACTGATGGGAAATGTAATGGGTTTTCATATCGAGCTTCAAAATGAAAAGTCGGTTTACATAAGTTCCGATACGATTTTCACAGAGCATGTACAAAGAGTGCTAACCGAGCTTAAACCTGATATTGCAACAGTTGCCTGCGGTACGGCAAGATTAGATTTGGGTCAGCCGTTATTGATGCGAATGGATGACATTTTGAAATTTGCCGTTCTTGCGCCGGGGAAAGTTTTCGCCAATCATTTAGAAGCCTTAAACCATTGTCCGACTACCCGAGAAGAGCTAAAACAGGCTTTGATACAAAATAATCTTATGTCAAAAACTGTGGTTCCGAATGATGGGGAATGCGTGGAGTATTGATTACAAAACCAATAATCCAAATTCGCGTAAAGTGTTTACAGGTTTGGAATACCAGAACAATTCAAAATCTTCAAATTGGGTTTCAAAATCTGTTTTTACTTCCTGAAAAGTGTAGTTTTTACTATTGGAAACTGTGATTTTTTTCAGGATTTCTACCAGCCAGTCGCCTTCATTTTTATTGGTCTGAATTGTAAAACTTTCTTTTTTATCGTGAAAAGTCAACATCATCATTTCCCAGGTTTGTCCTTTTTTAGATTTGGTAAAATGTTCCAAAGAGGGCTTCCCTCCTAACCAAACCACTTTTGCATTGGGTTTTGTAGTGAAATCATTTCCTTCCTGAAGCGCATTAAAAATAAAATCGGGATCTATTTTGGTTTTCGGAATTTTAAAATCGAACCAATCCTGCAATTCGTAGTCAAAGCAGATTCCGTGCATGAAATTAAAGAGTGATTTCTTTAATCCGAAACTGAATTTATCGTGATTGATACCGGTAGCATCGGTATAGTCAATATCGTTATTCGCAAAAGTTCCAATCGTTTCCGTTGCTTTTGTTACACCAAATTTTTCCGGATACAATCCAACCGGACTATGAGCCGTCATGGCAAACTGATGCCAGAATCCGGATTGTAAAATTCCCGCTTCAAACAACTGACGTACCATTTCCAGGCTGTCAATCGTTTCCTGAATTGTTTGTGTCGGATATCCGTACATTAGGTAGGCGTGTACCATAATTCCGGCTTCGGTAAAATTACGGGTTACTTTTGCGACTTGTTCTACGGTTACGCCTTTGTCGATTAATTTCAACAGTCGGTCGGAAGCCACTTCCAGACCACCGGAAACCGCGATACAGCCTGAAGCTTTCAACAACAAACATAAATCTGCAGAAAAGCTTTTTTCGAAACGGATGTTCGTCCACCAGGTAACGGCTAATTTCCGGCGTAAAATTTCGAGCGCCAAAGCACGCATTAGCGCCGGCGGGGCCGCTTCATCTACAAAATGAAAACCATTCTGACCCGTTTGCTGCATCAGGTCTTCCATTCGGTCACACAATAAATTGGCCGCAACAGGTTCGTATACTTTTATATAATCTAAAGAAATATCACAAAAAGTACATTTTCCCCAATAACAGCCGTGGGCCATGGTGAGTTTATTCCAGCGTCCGTCACTCCACATTCGGTGCATCGGATTTACGATTTCGATTACCGAAATGTATCTATCCAAAGGCAAATCAGAATAATCGGGCGTTCCAACGTAGGCTTGTTTGTAATCGTGTTTTAAGGAATTGTTTTTGTAAACGACTTTTCCGTTTTCCAGCAAAAAAGTTCTTTTGTAGCGCTTCCCGACTTCGCCCGAAGTGTCAGCATTTGGGTTTTCTAAATTGAATATTAATTCTTCAATAGGTACTTCACCATCATCCAGCGTAATAAAATCGAAAAACTCAAAAACACGGGCATCCGAAAGAGATCGTAATTCGGTATTCGGAAAACCTCCACCCATCGAAATTTTAATTTCGGGATGGTTTTGTTTTACCCATTGCGCACATCGAAAAGCACTGTATAAATTCCCTGGAAAGGGAACGGAGATCAAAAATAAAGTAGGCTGAACTGCTTCGATTTTAGCTTTCAATAAGGAAATTAAAATGGCATCAATATACGTCGGTTTTTGCTGCAGGGCTTCGTACAATTCATCAAACGAATTGGCACTTCGGCCTAAACGTTCGGCGTAGCGGCTGAAACCAAAATTTTCATCGACACATTCCACAATAAAATCCGAAATATCTTCGAGATACAAAGTCGCTAAATGTTTCGCTTTGTCTTGAGTTCCCATGGTTCCGAATGCCCAGTCGAGTTCTTCCAATTGTGCAAACCGCGAAGCTTCCGGCAGAAAATCTTCCTGACAAATCTGCAATGCCAAAGTTGGATTTTTCCCCTGCAAAAAGGGAATAACGGCATCGATTGTTTTGATGTATTCGTCCTGTAAAGCAAAAATACGCTTCGAATTATCCGAGATTTCATTTCCGACAACTTCAAACTTGGAACATGAAACCTGAAACAAATCTATTAGTCCTTTCTTCGAAAACAATTCCAAAATCACATCAATACCCAAATCAGCCTGGACCGCTGCTACATTTTTGGTATTCAGAAACCCTTTGATATAAGCGGTTGCCGGATACGGAGTATTCAGTTGGGTAAATGGAGGCGTGATTACAAAAAGCTTGGTTTTCAAAAGGAATTATTTTCTGCAAAAATACGGGATATTTATAATCTTTTCAGGAAAAGATTATGCAGGATTTGTTTGTCTTTTGAAACCGGAACTTTTAGACTTATTTAGTAGATATTTAATTACATTTGCGACGGCTCTAAAAATCACATATGAAACACAAATTACTCTTTGTCTTATTATTTTTTTCTTTTACAATGCAAAGTCAATGTTTTGATTGTGCTAAAATTTATGGCGGATGGATTGGTGGAAGTGTTTTTGATTTAAAAAAAACAAACGATGCTGTATATGTAACAATTAACTCACATATATCTGGAGCCAATACAACAGATAAATCAGGTATTTATAAATATGATTTAAATTGTAATTTAATTTGGAAAAAAGATTTTACTGACTCCGCATTTGCTGATTATTTCACTATAGACGATCAGGGAAATTTGTATATTTTAGTTAACGAACTTCTTGGTCAAAATTACAATAGTGGGATTGAGCCTTATTATACTGATGGTTTAGCATTTTATTTTGGATTAAATCTTTACAAACTCTCTCCAAATGGTGATATTATATGGAATCGAAAAATTGGCACTACTAGAAACTTATCTAAGAGAATATTTTTCAATCAAGGTTATATTTTTGTTACTGGTGCATTTAATGAGTATATTAATATCAATAATCAGATTTCATTAAATGATTCCGCTTATTATGGGCGTGCATTCATTGCAAAATTTGATACTTCGGGAAATTTAATTGATGCTAAAAAATATGGTTCAGGAAGCGATATTTTTATGACGTCTGAAATTGATAAAAATGGAAATATTTATTTTGCACGAACAGATCCAAATCTAACCTATTCCTGTATTGATAAAATAAATTCAAACTTAGAAATGGTATGGAAAAAAGAAATTTCTAACAATGGTAATATAACTAATACAGCCTCTTACAGACCTACACTACTTCATTATAATCCTATCAATGACAAATTATATTTATGGGGTTGTTTTGACAGAACAGTAAACATTTTAGGAAATGAATTTACAACTAACTCCCCAAATAATGGATTCCTTCAGTCTATATTGACTGAATTCAATACTTCTAATGGAAATCTGGAAAATTTCAAACAAATTAATAATAATTCCTTATTAGAATATCCTGGGGAAGGAAATAATCGTCCAAGCAGCTTAAATAAATCATTTATGACAGAAAAAAATAATGAATTATTTATTCTGTCCAGTTTTTCAGGCGTAATGAAATTTCCCGAAACAATTATTGAATCCAGAATTTTTAATGGAGGCGGAAACACATTTTATTACAATGAAGAATTAGTCCTGTTTAAAATGGATTTAAATACTTTTGAACCCAAATTTATTTTAAAATCATCCGGTTCAAATTATTATACAAATGGTCTTTCGGTTGATGCTGCAGGACCAATCCTATTTGATGGAAATGACCTCTTTCTTACTTCAAATTTTCAAAGTTATCCTTTAAAGATTAATAACTCTGTGATACAAAGTAGTAGTGGAAACAATGCAACTAATGGATTGCTTTATAAACTTAGGTTTGATTCATCTGTAATTTCTGGTGAAATAATAGCCGAAAATACCTGTATTAATACACCCGTTAATTTCGAAGTAAAAGGATCGTTTGATTCTATATTATGGAATTTTGATGATCCAAATTCAACAAATAATACTTCAACAATAAATAATCCGCAACATCAATTTATAACAATAGGGACATATAATGTTTCTGCAACAATACAATGTGGAACAGAAACACAAACAATAAAAAAGGATATAACAATTACAAAAATTCCAAACAATTACACTTTAAATGCTATTTATTCTTGTGAAAAAAAATCAGGAACCGGTTATTCTAATTTGTTTGATACATCAGAGGTGAACGCTGCTGTTGTAGGAAATCAAACAAATCTGATTGTTGAATATCGTGACCAGAACGGAATTTTATTACCCAGTCCACTCCCAAATCCTTATACTAACACCTATAAAAATGAAGAAACTATAAAAGTTAAAAGTTATTTTAAGAACAACCCGTCTTGCTTTATTGAAGGGGATTTAAAACTTTTCACCGTTACTAAACCCGAAAATCTCCAAATTGATTCCCCACAAACCTTCTGCATTCAGGAAAATGCAACTATAAACAATATCAGTATTACAAACGACCAAAACATCAAATGGTACGATGCAGCAACCGCCGGAGCACTTTTGCCTATTACAACAGCACTTCAAGATGATAAAACGTATTATGCCTCTCAAACTATAAACGGATGTGAAAGCGAAAGAATAGCTGTAACCATAAAAATTCAGGACACTCCCGTACCCACTGGAGATACAAATCAGCCTTTTTGTACCGGTCAGGATCCGACTTTAAATAGTATTACTGTTAACGGAGAAGACAAAAGATGGTATGATACGCTTACCAATGGAAACAGCTTGCCGGATAATACCAGTCTGCAAAACGGAAGAACCTATTATGTTTCCCAAACGCTAAATTTATGCGAAAGCAAAAGATTAGCCGTTACGATTTCCCTGCAAAACACACCTTCTATACCTTCAGGAGATTTAAATCCGAAGTTTTGTAAAAGCGAAAATGCTACTTTAAACAATATTGGTCTTAACGGGCAAAATATAAAATGGTACGATTCTACTATTGCAGCAGGTACCTTACCAAACACAACTTTACTGGAAAACAATAAAACCTATTATGCTTCGCAAACTATTGGATGTGAAAGTGAAAGAGTCCCGGTATTGGTAAAAATCTATGACACACCATTCCCAACCGGAAATAAGGATCAGCAATTTTGTATTGATGAAAAAGCAACTATCGCTAATCTGAACTTTACAGGAACAGCTAATAAATGGTACGATGCCGCAACAAATGGAAATATTTTGCCTGAAACAACCCTGTTACAAGACGGTATCTATTATGTAACACAAACACTGAACAATTGCGAAAGTGAAAGGTTTGCCGTTTCCGTTAAAATACAAGACACTCAAAGTCCGATGAGTGACTCCCCACAAGTATTCTGCATCCAGCAAAACAGCTCCATAGAAAAAATTAAGATTACGGGCGAAAATATAAAATGGTACGATCAGGCTACAGCGGGAATAATTTTAGCTGAATCAACACCGCTCGAAAATGGAATTACCTATTTTGCTTCTCAAACAGTTAATGAATGCGAAAGCGAAAGAACTCCGGTAACGATAAAAATCTTTGCCGCCACAACTGCCGAGTGTATCAATTATGTCGATGAACTTCCCTTTCCTAAATTCTTTACGCCGAATAATGATGGTCACAATGACACCTGGACGATTGATTTTGCCTATTTGGCTCCGCGTACAGGAATCAGGATATTTGATCGTTACGGTAAATTCATCAAAGAGCTAACCACCAACAGCTCATGGGACGGAACTTACACAGGCCAGAACGAACCTGCCTCCGATTATTGGTTTGTAGTAACCCGTTTAAATGGCACTGAATTTAGAGGGCATTTTAGCCTGAAACGTTAAAAACAGAAAAGGTTGTCCAAATCAAATTCGGACAACCTTTTTAATTATTTATTTCAGATTTATTTAAAACTTATGTTCCTTTTTACTGATTACCAGTAAAGAAAACAAGGAAATACAGGCCGCTATAGTCAGATAGAAACCAACATAGGTCAAACTATAAGTACTGGCGAGCCAAATCGCAATCATCGGAGCAAAGGCTGCGCCAAGTATTCCTGCCAGATTAAACGTTAACGAAGCTCCGGAATACCGAACATTTGTAGGGAATAATTCGGATAAGAAAGTTCCTAAAGGTCCGTAAGTGAATCCCATCAATGACATTCCTAAACATACAAAGAAAGTTACCATAAATATACTTCCTGAATTTAAAAAATGAGAGAAGAAAAAACCAAAAACAGCAATAGCAATTGTAGTTATAATCAATATTTTGCGACGTCCAATTTTATCTGCAACGACTGCTGAAACAGGAATAAAAGCAGCAAAAAACAACACTGAAAACATCTGAATCAATAGGAAATCCCTTTTGGCATAACCCAGATCAGAAGTCGCCCAGCTCAGGGTAAATACCGTCATCAGGTAAAATACCAGAAAGGTAGTAATAGCAGCAAATGTTCCAAAAATCAATTGGTTTTTATACGATTTGACCAAAGTAAAGAAGGGAACTTTCACTTCTTCATGTTCTTTTTTTGAACTTTCAAAAGACGGTGTTTCCGTAATTTTAGTCCGGATGTAAAACCCGACTACCACCAAAAGTGAACTGGCAATAAAAGGAATTCTCCATCCATAATTCATGAAATCTTCATTACTCATAGAATCCGTTAACAGCAGGAAAGTTCCTCCCGAAAGCAACAATCCGATTGGCGCACCTAATTGCGGAAACATACCATACCAGGCCCGTTTATGTGGCGGTGCATTTTCGATCGCGAGCAGAACAGCTCCTCCCCATTCACCTCCTAAACCAACACCCTGTCCGAATCGGCACAACATTAATAATAAAGGAGCCAGGACACCAATACTGGCATAGCTTGGTAAAAATCCAATAGTTACGGTTGAGATACCCATCGTTAACAAAGCTGCAACTAAGGTAAACTTACGTCCGATTTTATCGCCATAATGACCGAAAAATGCGGAACCTAAAGGGCGCGATAAAAAGGCTATCGAAAAAGTAGCCAGTGATTCTAAAGTGGCCATAGTTTTATCAGAACCCGGGAAAAACAATTGCGGAAAAACCAACACCGCGGCATTAGCATAAATATAAAAGTCAAAAAATTCGATGGTGGTACCAATCAAGCTGCCAAAAAGAACATGTCGCAGCGAGTTCTTCTGATTAGGGTTATTTTTCATTCGGTTTTGATATAGATTTTTTTTTAAGAAAATAGAGTATAAAAATGAATCTATTTTTCGAAAGTAACAAACATTTATCTGTTAAAATAAAAAATCGTTGTGAAAAATTCAAAACCAAAACACTACGCATTCCAATTCATTTATAAAATAAAAAAGGATGCCGCAATGACATCCTTTCTGGTATTACTTATTCTTTTTACCGTCTGATTTTTCTTTTTTAGATTCCTTCTTCGATTTTTTATTTACTTTTTTATGCAATCGTTTTTCGGTTTCTTCGATAAGATAATCATATTCATTGCTTAATGTTTCGAGTCTTGCTTCTTTTAGCGCTTTCAATGCCTTTTTAAAATCTTTTCGGCTTTCTAAAAGCATTACTTTTTTAAGAAGAATCTCTACTTTGTTAATCCCTTTAATCGTCAAGGCAAAATCGATAAGCCTTGTCGCTTCCGCATAATCTTCATTCAATATTAAAGTATTGATGTAATACGAATAAACTTCTATAGCATTAATATTAATCGAAATGGCCTGCTGAAAATATTCCTTGGCTTCTTCATATTTCAATAACTGATCGGCCTGAACGCGGCCATAAAGGCATAATGCCATTGTATTTTTATCGTCATAAGACAAAGCATAATCCAGTGATTCTATGGTTTCAACCAATGAATACGGATAATTGTCTAAGGCTTCAAAAATGTATTTGTCTACTGTTTTCATAAATCGTTTTGATTTGGAAATTCAAAAATCAAAGGGATTATTCCCTGTCGAAATAATCTTCTCTTTTTAATTTTTGTCTTTCCTGTTTGTTTGTTTTTTCCTGTTTCTGTTTTTTAAAATCAGAACCCTGAAAGATCCTTACAGGATTACCTCTCTGAATTTGCAGCTGATTCATCCATTGTGCCTGAAATTCGGCTTTAAACTGTTTTACGGCTTCTTCTTTAAATTTCTGCAATAATCTTTCGGTTGCCAATTTTTTGTTCTGATGCTGTGATCGCGAATCCATTGCAACAACACTAATTCCGGTTGGAATATGTGTCGCCCGAACCGCCGAGCTGACCTTATTGACATGCTGCCCTCCGGCTCCGGAACTTCGCATGGCCTGATAGTGAATATCCTTTTCAGAAATTTCAGTTGCTGTCGAGGTTTCTATTTCGAAAATGCCGATAAACCAATTTTTCCTTTTATGAAATTTCCTGAACTGACTTTGCCCAATCCACTGAATCGTACCAATCCATGAATTGATAAACGTATCCAGCGTATCGCTTTCGAGTAAAATCGTTGCGGTTTCTACTGTTCCGTTTTCAATTCCGGTTTCCCTGTGAAGCATGGTGGTTTTGATATTATTTTCCTTGGCTTCTTCTATAAAGGTTTTTAAAACCTGAGCCACAACCCAGCTGCATTCCGCCGGGCCGCGACCTGATGTTATTTGAATTATTTTTTCCATTTCTTACTCATTTAGCGGTCCATTCTAACGATTTTTGGAGTGAATGTACCAAGCACATCAACCAGTTCGTTTTGGTTTGCCATTACTTTATTAATGTCTTTGTAGGCCATTGGAGCTTCATCTATATTTCCTCCAATTAAAGTGACATCGTTTGCTTTCAGAACTTTATTAATTTCGCTTTGGGTGAAGGACTCTTTACACTTTCTACGCGAGAAAAGCCTTCCGGCACCGTGCGATGCAGAGTTTAAGCTCTCGGCATTTCCTTTTCCTTTCACAATAAATCCCGGAGCCGTCATGGAACCCGGAATAATACCCAGTTCCCCAACGTTGGCAGGAGTTGCCCCTTTGCGATGTACAATGGCTTCCTTGCCGTTTACAGTCTCTTTCCAGGCAAAATTGTGATGGTTTTCAATGGTCACCACCACTCGTTTTCCGATCGCTTTGGCAATCCGGCGGTGAATGTCATCGTGACAGGCTTTGGCATAATCGCCGGCTAAATTCATCGCCAGCCAGTATTCCTGACCATCATGTGTATTCAGATCCAGCCAGGCCAAATGCTGTACATTTTTTGGTAACGGACATTGTTTAGTCGCCAGATACGTATAATGTTTCGCAATATTGGCTCCCAATCCTCTTGAGCCGCTGTGTGAAAGCACCGCAAAATATTCCCCGACACCAATTTTCCATTCATTAAGCGGGTCAGTAATTTTTGCAATTCCAAATTCTACAAAGTGATTTCCTCCGCCGGAAGTCCCAAGTTGTTTGTACGCTTTAGGCAAAAGATTTTTCAAAAGCGGAATATCCTGAAATTCACTCCGGCTGAATAATTCATGATCTCCTTTTATGGCGTGGGTTTCGTACATTCCGAATTTCGTATTGTCTTTTAAAATCGCCTGCAGCTGATGCTCTTTTCCTTTGAAAAATGAAGCCGGAATGTCAAAAATGGACAAACTCATGCGGCATCCGATGTCAACGCCAACTCCGTAAGGAATTACGGCACTGTCTGTTGCCAGCACACCGCCAATCGGCAATCCGTAACCGGAGTGCGCGTCAGGCATTAAAGCTCCGGCAACTGAAATTGGCAATTTTAAAGCATCATACAATTGGTACTTTGCCTGCTCATCAATTTCATTTTCCCCGAAAATCGAAAACGGCGCCCGGGCATTATTGAGCTGATGCATTCTTACCTGTACCGGATTTACCAATCCTTCCGCAACTTTTCCCCAGGTTCCGTGTCCCATAAATTTTTCCGGAAACAACAAAACTTCTTTGGCTTCGGTTAATATGCTCTCTTTTTTTTCTCTTTTTCTGTATCTGTTGATCTGCCCTAAAGCAATATTGATACTGTTATTTTTTGGAAAGCCTATCTTAATAAGATCCTTTCCTGATAATTTATTTCCCATTAGGTATATTTTTCTTCCAGATACGCTTCATATATCGTATTCAGATTTTTAGTATTGATTTGATTGTTATTTTTTAGTTTCTCCAAACTGTAATAATAACTGGCGTCTCTGTTACCGCTTTTATAAATCTTATATCCCAGATCCCGATTTTGTATGTAATTTTCTATAAGCCTTAATTCACTTTCAAGCACTGCGTCTACAGCTTTTTGATGTGTAATGATATTCGGCTCAATTTTAAATACAAAACGCCAGGATTCCGTAAATTGATAATAAGTCTTAAAACAACGGCATCGATCCGACCATTTTTCGATTCGTGTAAAGCAGGATTTTTCTTTGTCAGTTAGTTCGAATTTATTCGTATTCCATTCGCTGACATTGATTTTCGCTAGAAATTGCTCCTTTGGATTCTCTGTTTTTTTTCCAAAGCGCTTTTTCCGACTGGTGAATGTTTTTTGATTCGAAAATTGAAAAGTGTTTATTTTTTCCAATACATTCACATAAAACATCGCTTCGTCTGAGCGTAAAATATCTTTTCGAACTACAAAAAAGCGAACCCAGCCTTTTTGATAAGGCTCTTTCAATGCTATTAAAGGCAATTCTTTAATTGCCAGATAGATTGCATGTTTTCTTTTTGATAATTGAACAAGATGTTTTTCAAAATCCTCTTTAACCAATCTTTTTTTGCGTCTTTTTTTCTTTAAACGACTACATTGAATGTAATCGTCGAAAAGAGAATTGTCCATTAAAAAAATTAAATTAATTTCTGACCCAAACATTTAAAAATGCAGGGCAAAACATTTTATCTGAAACAGATAAATTAAGTTCTTTGATCGGGAATTTTTTGAAGTGTCCAGAATAAAAAAAGCCCGAAAGTTATTTCCTTCGGGCTTCTTCTTATATCTAAAATTGATTTACTAGGATTGAGAAAAGCCACGAAGACACATGCCAACAGAATCTGATCCTGATGCGATGTTTTGAGAGGTAAAGTTTAATACAAACATTGTCTTCGTTATTAATAATTAATGATTTATTTTTCTGAGGCAAATTTTGTGAAATATTTTCCTAATAAACAAATTATTATCGAAATATTTTTCAGAAACGATACAAAACATCTGATTTACAGTTGTTTAAACTTAAAAATAAAATTCAAATCATAAGCAATCGTTAAAACCAATTTTAACTACATATTTTGCTTAAATTTACAGCTATCAAAAAATAAACCCAAAATTATGCCAACCGACTGTATCAGCTACCAAAACTCAGGATATTTCTCGACTTTGATACAAGATTATTTAGAACAAAAACCGGATTTAAAACCGCTATATAATAATTTTCCAGTACTGGAAAACTTTGAAAAACAAATCATTGAAAAACAGCAGAATTTCAATAATCAAAACCGAATTCCGTTAGTTTCTGTTTTAAAAGAGCAATATGCTGCCCTTGAAATTTCAGATTTAACCCAACAAAACATCGAGCTTTTGGCCCACGAAAGTACGTTTACGGTTACGACGGGACATCAGTTAAATCTTTTTAGCGGCCCTTTATATTTTCTTTATAAAATCATATCGACCATCAATCTGACCAAGGAATTGAAATCAAAATATCCTAATTTCAATTTTGTACCTGTTTACTGGATGGCGACCGAGGATCACGATTTTGAAGAGATCAATTATTTCAATTTTAAAGGGAAAAAATTCCGTTGGAACACCGAAAGTACTGGCCCTGTAGGAAGACTTTCAACCGAAGGTTTAACCGAATTTTTCGAAATTTATGCCTTAGAATTAGGATCCAGTACGAATGCCAATGTCCTGAAAAAACTATTTGAAGACGCTTACCTAAAACATAATACACTTGCGGATGCTACCCGTTTTTTAGCGAATGGATTATTTTCTTCCCAGGGTTTAGTCATTATAGATGCTGATAGTGCCGATTTAAAACGCGCCTTTGTTCCTTACATCAAAGAAGAATTGTTAGAGCAGACTTCTTTTAAAGCCGTTCAGGAAACTATTGAAAAATTAAAAAATTATACGGTTCAGGTAAATCCTCGTGAAATCAATTTGTTTTATATTGAAGATAATCTGCGTGAACGCATTGTTTTTGAAAATGATAAATTCATGGTCAATAACACCAAAACTTCATTTTCAAAAGAAGAAATTTTAAACTTACTGGAAAGTAATCCTGAAAAATTCAGTCCAAATGTGATTATGCGACCGTTGTATCAGGAAATTATTTTGCCTAATTTATGTTACATCGGCGGAGGAGGGGAAATTGCGTACTGGCTGGAATTAAAATCTTTCTTTGATGCTGTAAATATTACCTTCCCAATGATTCTGGTTCGAAATTCCGTATTGCTGACAACGGAGAAACAGGCTAAAAAAGCCGATCAGTTAGGTTTAAGCTGGAAAGATTTATTTACCAAACCAGCCGATTTGGTCAATGCTGTAACGCATAAAATTTCAGAATTCCCAATTGACCTGACTCCTCAAAAAGAAATTCTGGAGAAACAATTTGAATATCTGTCTGAGTTAGCTCAAAAAACGGACAAATCGTTTACCGGAGCAGTAAAAGCCCAGGAAGTAAAGCAGAAAAAAGGATTGGAAAATCTGGAGAAACGTTTGCTTAAGGCGCAAAAAAGAAAATTAAACGACCAATTAGAGCGTGTCGTAGATTTACAATGTCAATTGTTTCCGAATAACAGCTTACAGGAACGCCAGAGTAATTTTTCTGAGTTTTATTTAGAAAAAGGTGAACAACTGATTCCATTATTAACGCAGAAATTAAAACCTTTATCAACCAATTTCTCCATTATAACCATATAATTTATACTTTACCGCAATACTTTCAGGATAAAATAACCACCTGATCCTGAAAGTATTGTTTTTAAACCAAATAGCGACTTTTAAAATTTATTAACTAACCAATTTACCCAAAACCAATGGTAAAAGAACGCTTAATTTCGCTAGATGTCTTTCGCGGACTCACAATTTTATTAATGACGATTGTCAACAATCCCGGAGATTGGGGCCACGTTTTTCCTCCACTTTTACATGCCGAATGGAATGGCTGTACGCTAACCGACTTAGTATTTCCTTTTTTTGTATTTATTATGGGAGTGGCAGTTCCTCTTGCCATGCCGGATAAAAAATACGACGGCACTACCTTTAATAAAATCCTGGTACGTTCCTTACGAATGTTATGCCTTGGGATTTTCTTCAATTATTTCGGGAAAATACAGCTTTTTGGTCTCGAAGGAATTCCATTACTTATGGGCCGACTAATTATTACAATCGGTGTTGGATATGCCCTGATGGGGAATTTTAATTCTAAATTAAAAAATATATTTGCTTTTTCGATCTTACTGATCTACCTCTTTTTGGCATACAGCGGAATCGAAGCCTATCACGATGTGCGTCTTCCCGGAGTTTTACAGCGAATTGCAGTGGTATATTTTGTTGTGTCCCTCTTATATCTAAAAACATCACAAAAGACACAAATCATAACAGGAGTTGTTTTATTATTGGGTTATTGGGCCGCTATGACCTTGATACCGGTTCCCGGAATCGGCGAAGCGAATCTTGACAAAGGAACCAATTTAGCAGCATGGCTGGACAGTGTTCTCCTAAAAGGTCATATGTACCGTGGCACTGTAACCTGGGATCCGGAGGGGATTCTGAGCACCATTCCATCCATCGTAAATGGAATTATCGGTTTACTAATTGGTCAGTTATTACAACTTAAAATTGCAAAAACTGATATCGCTAAAAAAATGGCTTTAGTTGGAATAGCATTAATTATAGGTGGTTTGCTTTGGAATATTGTTTTCCCAATTAACAAATCGATCTGGACGAGCAGCTACGTATTATACACCACCGGACTGGCGACAACTGCCTTATCACTTCTCTATTACATTATTGATATTGCAGCCTATAAAAAAGGTTTCAAATTATTTTTAATCTGGGGTGTAAATCCAATGATTGTGTTTTTTGCCTCTCAGATTATACCGCAGGCTTTGGTCATGATTCAGTTTGAAAATCCACATAAGGCCGGAGAACAAATTAATCTTCTCAGTTATTTATATGGTTATGGAATTGCTCCGTTTTTCGGTAATCCAATGATGGCGTCTTTCGCCGGTGCATTGGTTTATGTCGCGATCTGGACCTTTATTCTATGGATCTTCTATAAAAACAAACTCATTTTTAAAGTTTAATTTTTTTCTTACCATATAAGTTATATAAGTTCATTTAAGTCAATATCGCTATGTTAAGCGATAGAAAAGGAAAAGACAAAGTTGTTCTGGGCCTCTGCTTATAATATCTTATATAACTTATATGGTAAAAGAATTAGCAAAACAGCATTTCATGATGTTTTAATTATGAATTAATTAAAATCAATTCATAAAAAAAGTCTATTTTTGCACAAAATTTAAAAAACGCAAGAAAATGGCAACAAATAGAACTTTTACAATGATTAAGCCGGATGCAGTAGCAAACGGACACATCGGGAACATATTAGCAATGATTACTAACGGAGGTTTCAAAATCGTTTCGTTAAAATTAACTCAATTAACTGTAGCTGATGCTGAGGCATTTTATGCTGTTCACGCTGCAAGACCTTTCTACGGAGAATTAGTTGAATTCATGTCACGCGGACCAATTGTTGCTGCAATTTTAGAAAAAGAAAACGCAGTAGAAGATTTCAGAACTTTAATTGGAGCTACAAATCCAGCTGAAGCTGCTGAAGGAACTATTCGTAAAGCATACGCAACTTCTATCGGAGAAAATGCAGTTCACGGTTCAGACAGCGACGAAAATGCTGCTATCGAAGGTGCATTCCACTTTGCTGGAAGAGAGCAATTTTAGATTTTAGATTTTAGCACAAAAAAAAAATCCATTCGCGATGCGAATGGATTTTTTTTATTCTGATTGTAAAATGATTAAAGTTTACCGTCTGTCTTTTTAACGATTTTAGCTATTTTTTCATCTAAATCTTTCAAAAGTTCGTCTAAAGCACTTTCACACATTGGTAATATTTTTTCAGCAGTTAAAACAGGAATTCCACCTATAATAGCCCCAGTCTTTTTAGAATTTGCTCCTTCACTAAACGCAAATACTTTTTTTCCTGTTTTATCATATAATGCAATTCTGGCATACGCTTTCATTTTAACCGTTCCGGTTCCACCAACAGCGAATCCTTTTTGTAAAGCAAAATGTATTTCAGTAAATAAAACACCATCTGCAACATCTTTAAACATGGTAGCAGTTCCTACTTCATTTTCAGAACCATTCATACCTTCATAAATATATTTGTATCCAGGGTAATTGATGATTGTTTTCCCGGCATCTCCTTCTCTGGCAAATTTAGGAATGAAATCAATATATTCCTGTTTTTGGATTACTTCATTTTCAGGAAGTAAATCAAAAGGGAATTGTTTAGAAAAAACATTAAAAAAAGAATTATGATACTTCTCTAAAATAGGGGTAAGATTAAAATCAGGATTATTACCTAAATCAGCTATCGCAGCCAAACTACCTAGTCCCAAATCAGCTAGACTGATAGTTTTGTCTGTGTAAAAACCGACAACTGCGACTTTTTTCTTTTGCGAATAACTGTTTAAAGCTAATAATACGGTTAAAATAAGGAATACTTTTTTCATTGTTTTTGGATTGTTTTTGGATTGTTTTTGGATTTAATTATTAAAAAAATATGTATTAAAAAAAATACTTATCGGTCAAATATATCATAAAAAAAACACTTCCAGAGTAGAAGTGTTAATTTTATTTTTAATATTAAAACCTAAAGATCTAAATCGTTTAAAAGCCAAATAAAATTTAACGTAAAACGACATCCTTTACCACTTCACGCCCTAAATCTTCATTAATCATCTTGACAATTTTAGATTTTCCGTGGCTCAGTTCCTCTCTTAAAACAGCAGATCCAAGTTCTACATAAAGCGTGCTTCCTTTCAGGACAACGTTTTTGGTATACGTATTTACTCCATTCCCCATCAACTGCCTCCAGGCTTCTTTTACATCAATCTGATCCATTCCGGGCTGCAGTTTATTCACCTGAATAATCTGTTGCAATACATCTCCAATTGAACTTTGATTATTTAACCTTTTTGCCATCGTCTAATAAATTTATGGGTCCTGCTTTTTTATAATGATATTCCTTATTTTCCTGGTTTTTTACCACCAATTCTTCATCTGAAATCGAAATCAATTCCTCACTCCACTTGGCATAATTTGTTTTATAATCTAGAAAAGTCTTTCCATCAGCAAAACGAACCGAAACATTTTCAAAAGAATCACTTGTCAAAAAAGTTCCGTCAAATTGCGGCATTACTTTCTTTCGGATTCCTTTATTTTTTTTAATTTCAAAAAAATCAAAAGTTTCATTCATTCCATAATCCTTCTCATCACCTTTATCAAAAACAACTTTCGTAATTTCCCAGTAGCCGTTCAGTTTTGCAATATCCGTTGGTTTAATTTCCTGTTTGCAGCTCACAAACAAAAAAGATAAAACCAGGATCATAAAAGAGTTTTTCATAATAAGTATAATATTAATAAAGGAGCTGATTCCTGCTGTCTGCTATATCTTTTATGGCGAACACCGCCATAAAAGGATGCCGCTCCCATCAGGGCTAAGACTCCCGTTTTCAAAAGAATATTTCGTGAGTTACAAAGTTAACCTTATAAAAATTCAAAAGAAATAAAAATTCATAAAACCCATTAAACTATTTTGCATATTTTTGGTCAAACCCCAAACCTAAAAACCAAAAACATGACCAAAACTATTTTTAAGCTGCTGATACTCTTAACTTTTATCAGTTGCAGCAAAGAATCATCCGATGATCAATCCACTCCGGCAGAAACCATGTATTTTCCTCCTTTAACCGGAAGTACCTGGGAAACGAAGTCCATTTCAGACCTCAAATGGAATCAAAATGCGGTGCAGCCGCTTTTAGATTATTTAGAACTAAAACATTCCAAATCGTTTATTATTTTGGTAAATGGGCGAATTGTTTTAGAAAATTATTTCAACAACCATTCCGCAACCACCAACTGGTATTGGGCAAGCGCAGGAAAAACGTTAACGTCGACCATGACCGGAATTGCACAACAGGAAGGATTGCTCAACATTAACAATAAAGTTTCAGATTATATCGGAACAGGCTGGACAAGCGAATCACCTGCGCAGGAAAACCTGATCACCTGCAAACATTTACTCACCATGACATCAGGGCTTGATGAAAGCACAGACGATGTAGATCCCGCCAGTTTAGTTTACAAAGCCGATGCCGGAAAACGCTGGGCCTATCACAACGTTTATGTCAAACTCCAGGATGTCGTTGCCAAGTCAAGTAACCAAACCTGGGAGAATTATTTCAACACTAAATTAAGGGACAAAATTGGTATGAACGGAAACTGGGTACAACTTGGGGTGAACAGCGTGTATACCAGCACCACAAGAAGCATGGCCCGTTTCGGACTCCTAATGCTCAATAAGGGAAAATGGGAGAATACAACTATCCTGAATGAAAGTTATTTTAACGAAGCTACCACTACTTCACAAAACATCAATTTAGGATACGGCTATTTGTGGTGGCTGAACGGAAAAGCCAATTACCACTTACCACAATCACAACTTACCATCCCGGGAAGTATAATTCCAACTGCACCAAACGATATGTTTATGGCATTAGGAAAAAATGACCAGAAAATATATGTTATTCCAAGTAAAAATATGGTGGTGATCAGAATGGGAGACGCAGCGGACGATGTCAACCTGGCGTTATCGGATTTTGATAAAACTTTATGGGAGAAAATTAATGCTTTGTACCAATAGTTTTGGATAAATTCCAATAGAGAAATCTCAAATTCCAATAGAGAAGCTTCATACTCCAATAGAAAAATCCCAAATTCCAACGATTAAAATTGGAATTTGGGATTTAAAAAAATTAACTTTTTTTATTTAATTTATCGCTTTGTACGAACTCTTTTTAGCATTCCCATAAAAAAGAAAGCCAAACCTAAAACCAATAGAATGTAATAAAAAGACAAACTTTTATCTTTTAAAACATTTGCTAAAACAAAACTTATAACGCTGGCGAAATAAAAAGTAACAGGCGTTATATTTTTTAAAGAAGAAAAACTCATTCTGCTATTATTTAAAGAAACTATCTACGAATTCATATTTATTAAAGACCTGTAAATCTTCAATTCCTTCACCAACTCCAATATATTTTACAGGAATCTGAAATTGATCTGAGATACCAATCACCACACCACCTTTAGCAGTTCCGTCCAATTTAGTTACAGCCAGCGAAGTTACCTCTGTAGCTGCCGTAAACTGTTTTGCCTGCTCAAAAGCATTCTGACCGGTTGAACCATCTAAAACCAAAAGAACGTCATGAGGCGCATCAGCGACAACTTTCTGCATCACGCGTTTTACTTTGGTAAGTTCGTTCATCAGATTGATTTTATTATGAAGACGTCCGGCAGTATCAATAATAACAATATCGGCATCTTGGGCTACCGCAGATTGCAGGGTATCAAAAGCAACAGAAGCAGGATCACTTCCCATATTCTGTCTTACGATTGGCACATCTACTCTGTCTGCCCAAACCTGTAACTGATCAATAGCAGCGGCACGAAAAGTATCTGCAGCTCCTAAAACTACTTTATAACCCGCTTTTTTAAACTGATAAGCCAATTTACCGATTGTAGTGGTTTTACCAACTCCGTTAACTCCAACCACCATTAAAACATATGGTTTTTTATCTTTCGGAATTTCAAATTCAGTAGCTTCCCCGGTATTTGTTTCAGATAACAAAGAACCAATCTCTTCGCGAAGAATCTGGTTTAATTCTTCTGTTCCTAAATATTTATCGTCAGCAACACGTTTTTCGATTCTTGAAATTATTTTCAATGTTGTATTTACCCCAACATCGGAAGCCACCAGAATTTCTTCCAGATCATCTAAAACATCGTCATCAACCTTAGATTTTCCGGCTAGAGCTTTGCTTAACTTTGAGAAAAAAGTATTTTTTGATTTTTCAAGACTTTTGTCTAAAGTCTCTTTTTTGTCGGTAGAGAATAATTTTTTAAAAAAACTCATTTTTTATTTGTTGTTAGTTCTAGACTATATGCTTTTTGAACGCTATAGTCTTAATGTTTACAGAATAAATTAACCTTCCTGCTGTTTCTGCTTACCTCAGCAATTGATTTCACTTGTTATAAGAAAAATCGGAAACGTTTTATGAAGAACGATATTATTTTGTTTCTGTAAATTTTAGACAAATATAAAAAATAAAAAAGCTACTTCCGAATGAAAGTAGCTTTTCTATATGCGATGTATGTTATTATTTCTTTTTCAAGAAATTATCAACTTCTTCAGGAGTCATAATAGATTCTACGAATGTATATGCACCAGTTTTTGGAGATTTCACCATTTTGATGGCTTTTGATAATCTCTTAGAAGCTGTTTGTAACGATGCTACGGTTTTCTTTGCCATGACTTAATTATTTAATTTCTTTATGAACAGTTACACGTTTCAGGATTGGATTAAATTTCTTAATCTCAAGTCTGTCCGGAGTATTTTTCTTGTTCTTAGTTGTTATATATCTAGAAGTACCTGCAACACCAGAAGTCTTGTGTTCTGTACATTCTAAAATTACCTGGATTCTATTACCTTTCTTTGCCATCTTGCTATATATTTATTTAGGAAAAGATTATTTGATAAATCCTTCTGACTGCGCTTTTTTCAAAACAGCAGAAATTCCATTTTTATTAATTGTTTTTATCGTAGATGCTGCTACTCTAAGAGTAATCCATCTATCTTCTTCTGGAAGATAAAAACGCTTTTTAACTAAGTTTACAGAAAATTTTCTCTTAGTTTTGTTCATAGCGTGAGAAACGTTATTTCCTACCATCGCTCTTTTACCTGTAAGGTCACAAACTCTTGACATTATACTTATCTTTTATCGTTATTCAAAATCAGGGTGCAAAGAAAAGAAAAATAAACCATTGTAGCAAAAAATTATTGCACAATTTTTAAAATTTCTTTCTGTAATATTTCTAAACTCTTAATCGTCGCTCTATCTATCACTTTTTCACGTGGTTGACCAAAGTTAAATTCTTCTGTAATTATACCATCCGGTGTTGCCAAAGCGATAAAAACAGTGCCAATTTCAGCATCTGAATCTCCTTTTGCCGGTCCGGCGTTCCCGGTAGTGGCAATTGCGTAGTCTGTTTTAAGTATCTCTTTCACATTCAAAGCCATAGCCGATGCAACCTCGGCACTTACCACCGAATATTGATCTATTATATCCTGCGAGACCCCAAGAACGTTAACCTTAGCCTCTGTTGCATAAGAAACCACACTGCCTTTGAAATAGCTGGAAGCTCCGGGAACTGCTGATAGAACCGATGCGATTTTTCCACCCGTAAAACTTTCAGCCGTAGCAATGGTTTTATTTTGTTTCGTCAATAGTTTTCCGACTACCGACTCTATCGTTTCGTTTTCTTCGTAACCTACTATAATATCATGAATTATAGCATCTAATGATTTTATATTGGCTTCAAGCGCCTCTTCGAGCACTTCTTTATCGGTACCTCTTGCCGAAAGACGCAAACGCACTCTTCCGGGATTTGGCAGATAGGCTAATTTGATAAAATCAGGCAGATTATTCTCCCACTCTTCTATACGTTCAGCGACTAGGCTCTCGCCTTGCCCATACGTTAAAATCGTTTTATGGATAATATACGGCCGCTTGTATTCGTTAATAATTCTTGGAATTATCTCGTTTTCGACTAAATATTTCATTTCATACGGAACTCCCGGAAGCGAAATAAATACCGTATTTTCTTTCTTCATCCACATTCCCGGCGCCGTACCCACTTTATTATGCAGTACGGTACAGGTTGAGGGAACCAAAGCCTGATCTTTATTTAATTGTGAAATCGGTCGCTTGTAAAACCCTTCTATCAATTCCGTTACATGTGCCAGAACTTCGGGATTTACAACCATCTCATCATTAAAATATTCGCAGAATGTTTTTTTGGTGATATCATCTTTTGTTGGCCCTAATCCGCCTGTAATGACTACGACATCAACTTTGTTTTGAAGTTGCGCAAAGGTGTCTAAAATGTGTTTTTTATCATCGCTTATCGAAATCATTTCATGAACTTCAACACCGATCCGGTCCAGCGATTTTGCGATAAAACCGGAGTTTGTATCTACAATCTGACCGATTAAAATTTCGTCTCCAATAGTAATGATAGTTGCTTTCATAGCTGTGGAATATTTTTACTCACTTATTGTAAGTCATTATTTAAAAGAAGGTTACTGATATTCCGGTTTGCGTGCGGGGTAGAAACGGTATCCTTTGTAACAAAAGAAACCTGTTTTAGGCAAAATATTTCCGGAACAAAAGATATGGGACCCCGATAGCTATCGGGACGACCCAGTTTTTGACCGATTTTAAATAAGTCAAAAACCGGGTCGCTCTTATATATTACAAATCAAAGTCTTTTTTGATCTCCTTGATCGCATCTTTCACTTGTATTTTAATACTTTTAAAAGTTTCGATAATTTCTTTTTTCTTGCCTTCGGCTTTTGTCCAGGCCTCAACTTGCAGAATTTCCTCGAATGCCACATTTAACCCCATTAAATCCAATGTTGGTTTTATCTTGTGCGCATAAGAATAAGCATACTTATGATCTTTCTTTTTAATTCCCTCTTTGATTTGTTTCAAATCCTCGGGAACTTCGGTAACAAATAGTTTTAGAATTTCGTTTACAAATTCAGGATCATTATCTGAAAGTGCATATACTTTCGAAAGGTTGTACTTTAAAGCCATTATTTTACTTGTATTCTGAATAATTTTTTATCTTCTAAAAAGCCTTCCAAAACGTCGTTTGGTTTAACAGAGGCAACGCCTTCCGGTGTTCCTGTAAAAATAATGTCGCCAATTTTTAATGTAAAATACTGCGACACAAACGATACCAGTTCATCAATTTTCCAAAGCATAAAGCCGGTGTTTCCTTTTTGAACCGTTTTAGAGTTATTTGTCAATTCAAAAGTAAGATTTTCCATAGAAACAAAATCGGTTTTGGGTAAAAAATCACCGATAACAGCTGAACCGTCAAAGGCTTTGGCTTTTTCCCAAGGCAATCCTTTTGCTTTTAACTGATCCTGTAAATCTCTGGCAGTAAAGTCGATACCTACACTAATTTCGTCATAATACTTATGCGCAAACTTAGGTTCAATATACTTCCCTACTTTATTTATTTTAACAATTATCTCAATTTCGTGATGAATTTCCTCAGAAAATTCGGGGATTACAAAAGGATGCTGCTTTAATAAAACCGCAGAATCCGGTTTCATAAAAACAACAGGTTCTGTTGGTCTCTCGTTTTTTAATTCTTCAATATGATTGGCATAATTTCTACCGATACAGATTATCTTCATTTCTTTTAGAGTTGCTAAGAAACTAAGTCGCTAAGGCTCTGAGAGAATGTGCAAAAAAACTTAGCACCTCACAACCTTAGCGACTTAGAGCCTTACTTAGTATTTAACTTTCTTAACTTAATAGCTGTTAAAACTTTTTTGGTATACAATGGAAAATCAGCATTTTGAATCCAGCTGAAATAGCCCGGTTCTGTTTCTAATATTTTTCCGACTTTGGCACCTTTGTGTTTTCCGAAAGTAAAAACTTCTTCATTGTCTTTATCAAAAGCGATCATTCCGGCGAAATCGGCAATTTTTTTACGTGTTGTGAATTCAGATAATGACTTCATATCATTTTCTAATTCCGGATAACGATCTAATTGCGCTTTCAGAATTTCGTAAGTCGCCATAGTATCTGCTTCTGCCGAATGGGCATTTTCAAGACTTTTCCCGCAGTAAAACTTCAAAGCGGCACTCAGGGTACGTTCTTCCATTTTATGAAAAATAGTCTGTACATCTACAGACACTTTATTTTTCATATCAAAATCAACTCCGGCGCGAAGTAATTCTTCTGCCAATAACGGAATATCAAAACGATCTGAATTAAACCCTGCCAAATCACTGTCTTTAATCATATTATAGACCTGTGGCGCCAACTCATTAAAAGTAGGTTCGTTCGCTACTTTTTCATCTGTTATACCGTGTACGGCAGTAGTCTGAGGCGGAATAGGAATTGTCGGATTCACCAACCAAGTTTTACTTTCTTTATTTCCGTTTGGAAAAACTTTAAATATTGAAATTTCTACTATTCTGTCTTTTCCGATATCTATACCTGTAGTTTCAAGGTCGAAAAAGCAAATTGGTTTGTTGAGTTTGAGTTCCATTTTTGATTTTTATAAGTCTACAAATATAAATTTTAAAGCTGAATTTCACTCGTTTTTTTTATAAAGTTCCCGATTTCTGTTCCGACTTTAATAATCTAAAAAGAAAAACCCTTTCCACGTTTAAAACACGGAAAGGGTTAATTATTTATAAAACAGCTCTTTTTAGAAATCTCTGTCTACATCAAAAGCTTCTAAATATTCTGCAACTCTCTTTACAAAACTTCCTCCAAGTGCACCATCTACCACTCTGTGATCGTAAGAGTGAGACAGGAACATTTTCTGACGGATTCCGATAAAATCACCTTCCGGAGTTTCGATAACTGCAGGCACTTTACGAATTGCCCCAAGTGCCAGGATTCCAACTTGCGGCTGATTGATAATTGGCGTCCCGAAAACACTTCCAAAAGTCCCTACGTTGGTAACAGTATACGTTCCACCTTGCGTATCGTCCGGCTTCAGTTTTCCTGCTTTTGCACGATTACCCAAATCATTAACCGCTTTTGCCATTCCGACAAGGTTTAACTGATCTGCATTTTTAATAACGGGTACTATTAAGTTTCCGTTTGGTAAAGCCGCAGCCATTCCTAAATTTATATTTTTCTTTTTAATGATATAATCACCATCAACAGAAATATTCATTCCCGGGAAATCTTTCAGTGCTTTTGCAACAGCTTCCATCATAATTGGCGTAAAAGTAAGTTTCTCGCCTTCTCTTTTCTCGAAAGCAGCTTTTACTTTATCTCTCCATTTCACGATATTGGTTACATCAACTTCAATAAACGATTGTACGTGAGCCGAAGTCTGCACCGAAGCCACCATATATCCTGAAATCAATTTACGCATTCTGTCCATTTCGATGATTTCATCACCTCCGTTTACAGAAACGGGAACTGCCTGCTGACTTTTCTGAACCACTACCGGTTCTGCCGCTTTTACCGGAGCCGCTACTTCCTTAACTGTTTCAACAACAGCTTTTGGAGCAGCAATTGGACCAGATTTGCGATCATCAACATATTTTAAAATATCTTCTTTTGTAACACGTCCGTCTTTTCCTGAACCCTGAACATTCTCTAATTCAGCAACAGAAACACCTTCTTCTTTTGCAATATTTTTCACTAGCGGAGAAAAGAATTTATCCGATGTTGAAAAATCCTGAGGAGTAACGGTTTCTTTAGCGGCATCGATTGTTTTTTCTATTTCAGCTGCCGCGGCCGGAGCAGTTTCATCCTCTACTACTTTATCGACTAAAAATGACGATGCTGTTTCAACGCCGCCTTCTGTTTCGATAATTGCAATAGTCTGTCCTACCTGAACTAAATCATCTTTGCCAAATAATTTTTCGACTAAAATTCCCGACACTTCGCTTGGCACTTCACTGTCAACTTTGTCAGTTGCTATTTCGAGTACCGCTTCGTCAGCTTCAATTTTGTCTCCAACCTCTTTCAACCAGTTTGTGATAGTTGCTTCAGCTACACTTTCTCCCATTTTGGGAAGTTTTAATTCAAATCTTGCCATATTGTTAACCTCAAGGGTGATTTTGATTTTCAGATTGCGAAATTACTGAATATTTTAAATATAAATTACATTTAATATAATTTTTTACTCGATTTTTATAACTTGCCCCCTGTCATTTCTTGAATTACTTCCAATAATAAAACTGGTACTTTTGGGGAAAATTTTAAAAGTAATACTCTTATCCCTAAGAGTTTCTATGATTTTGATACAATTTCCGAATGAAACATGCTGATTATCTAAAATAATCTCTACTCTTTTACCCTTCAAAATCAGGTACGAATTTACCATTTTTTCTTTTTTGAAATCGAAAACCACTACTTTATTTTCAAAAACAGAAGCCAATTTTTCAGATAATTTCACATCAGAAGAATACAAAACATAACTTTCAGGTATCGGTTTGTCTTTTGATTTTCCCTGAAACATTTTAACAAACGAAAAAAACACAATCCCGATTTTGATAAAAATAGAGAAAAACAGTGATTTCCTGAAATGTTTCTGATAAAAAAAAGTCATCGCTTCCTGAAAACGCTTCATATATTTCTCATCTTTCACGGTACTTTCACCCTTGTAATGCAAAACGGTTGTTTCAGGAAAGTAATAATTATGCTTCCCCTTCAGTAATGCGCGGTACGAAAGATCGATATCGTCTGCGTACATAAAACAATCTTCATCGAAACCGTCTAATTCCAGATATAAATTGCTTTCCATCAACATAAAAGCACCTACCAAAATAGCGACTTTACCAGTCTCATTTTCCGAAATATGCTGTGCGTAATACTGATTGAAGAGCTTCCAATTTGGAAAAACTTTATACAAGCCAAAAATCTTGGTAAAAGCAACCCAGGGCGTTGGAATGCCGCGTTTGCTTTCGGGCAGAAATTCTCCCGTTCCATCTATTAATTTACAGCCAATAATCCCCAAGTTGGTTTGTTTTTCTGCGAAAGCTAAAATCTTACCGAAAGTATCTTCCGCCACCACCGTATCGGGATTGAGAATACAGATGTATTTTCCCTGTGCCTCTTTGACTCCAATATTATTGCCTTTTGGAAAACCGAAATTCTTTTTGTTCTGAATCAGTTTTACATCCGGAAAGCGCTCTTGCATCATCAGGCAACTATCATCGGACGAATTATTATCAATGACAATAATTTCGGCATCGAGCGTCGAAATTGCTTCCTGAACACTTAAAACGCATTGTTCCAGAAAGTAACGGACATTATAATTAAGAATAATAACTGATAGCTGCATGAAAAAATGGGTCTCTTGATTTTTTCGGAAAGTTAGAAATTTTCAGATAAACCCAGCCGGAAAGAGCCATCGTTTTTACTGATGTGCCGATTTAATACTAAATCATTGCTTTTTGATTTATTTTACTTCCTTCGAATAAGTTCCGCTTTTCGGTTTCATTTAGCCAGTTGATTCGTGGTATTTGTATAAAAGGTATATTTGAAATTAAAACCCAATTCTTTAAACCGGCTTCTAAGTATGATTCGTTTCCCTTTTTTAATTTTAGTCTTATTTATATCCTGTGGTTTTCTTAGCGAGAACCCGAATCATACGGACATAAATCTTGTAGAATCCAATACCTGGTTTATTGCGGGCCCGGCAAAGGAAACTCAGGAAACGATTAATACCGTGCGCGAAAAAGAAGGTATTATCCGCGTGACAGCCAAAGATACACCTGTTGGGGAAATTGAGCTGAATGTTATGATTACAGCTTCTAACTCGAATGATGGTCCTGCTACGAATTTATCTGACACATCTAAATTCGTAATCATCACTTATAAATCCTCACAACTTATCAAACTACAGGCTCGTGAAGGAAACGATGAAGGAACAGGCTGTATACACGGCGGATCTCATCCCAGAGTTGATTTGCCGGCTTCTCCTGAAAAATTTAAAACAATCAAAATTCCCTGGTCTGATTTCAGGCAGGATGGCTTGCCAAACGGAAAATTATTAGACATACACAAGCTGTGCAAATTAAACTTCGTGAATTACAACCCGGTTTCGGGCGCATTGTTAGAAATAAAATCAGTTATAGTTGAGAATTAGTCGCAGTATTCAGTCGCAGTCGCAGTTTTCAGCCTAGCTGAGACTGAATACTGAGACTAAAAACTCCTACAAATGCAACTGAATTTTATACTTGTTACAGATTTTCATTACTAATAACATAATTGTTGAAAAAACCAGACTCCAGATAATTCCCGGAATGCCTTCACGGAAATAATCCGGAATGATATGCAGATTAAAAACGAGGTTAAAATAATAAATAACACCCGGTAAAATATAAATCAACAATGGGTTTGCAGCAGCTGGCATAAAGAAACCACTCCATTTGGTTTGTTTTTTTATTTCCATGAGCCAGTACAAAAAGTAAAACAGCACGGTACAAATTGCAGCCGAAAACATCGTCCAGGATGGCGTTCCTTTTATTTTTGAGATTCCGAAATATGGTCTTAACAAATATCCGGTTACCAAAAACAATACTGCAAAACCTATCACGGGCCAATTGATTTTTGGAGTGATTTTTCGATCGAAAAATAATAGCGAAATAATTACACCGGCGGTTACTACAGCAGCATGCGTTAAATGTCCGGCAATAAAACTAAGTACTGCATTTTGATGAACCAGTGATTCTTCGATTAAATTAAGTGAATTGACAAGAACACAAATTACCAAAAACAAAATCATGGCTCCTAATTTTCCTGAAACAAGCCAATAATACACTACTGTAAAAAGATACGCCCAGCCAATTAAGCCCAGAATTCCCCACCATTTGGGCGTCATACCCATTTCTCCCGTATCCTGAACGTATAAAAAATATAAGACCACTAATACTAACATTCCGCCATATTGAAGCGTATTCTTTAACCAAACCGGAAAATCTCTGGCATACTTATTCCAAATCGGAATTGGCATTGCATAGGCTAAAAGGCCCCAAAGCGCCGGAGTTATAATCATTTTTGAGGCGTCATAGCCATATTCGGCATTGACCATAAACACTCCAATGATGATTAGGGCCAATGCCCTTTTAAAAGTATGTGTCCAAATCGTTCTCGCACTATCACCTTTTAACAGTCGGGCGTTAAATGCAAACGGAACCGACATCCCTACAATAAATAAAAATGCCGGAAAGACCAAATCAACAAAGGTCATGGCATCTGCGTCTGCCGGCATGTGTTTCATCCATTGCGGCACGTTTTTTACACTTGCCAGTTCATTGACAAAAATCATTACAAAAATGGTAATTCCGCGCAGGGCGTCTATCGAAATAATCCTTTGATTGTATAAGTTTTCCTTTATTTTCATAAATTATTGCATTTTTAATAACTCCAAATATAATATAATTACGAAATGACCAGTTACATTGTTACCTTAATTTTGAGTGGTGAATTTCCATTTAACAAATTCTTCAAAAACACATCCTTTTTTTTACTTTTGCAGCATGTTATCACTTTTCAAATCAAAACCGTTCCTGAAAGATCTTCTTTCCGATAATTATATCGACATTCATTCGCATCTTTTACCCGGAATTGATGACGGCGCCAAAACTATAGGCGACACCCTAAAACTCGCAAAGGCTTTTGCTGAAATTGGCATTTCTCAATTTGTAACCACGCCGCATATAAAACACCATTTCTGGGATAATTCGCTTGAGGTCATCAGGACTAATCACCAGGAAACGGCAATGGCATTAAAAGAAAATGGCATAACTACTCCCTTCCGTGCCGCCGCAGAATATTTTATGGACGACTGGTTTGAAAATCATTTTAAAACTGAAAAACTACTGACCCTAAAAGACAATTATGTACTCGTAGAAATATCGTACATCAGTCCGCCGGCACAATTACACAAAACACTTTTTGATTTGCAGGTAGCGGGTTACATTCCGGTTTTGGCACATCCGGAAAGGTATTTGTATTATCATCAAAACTTTAGGGAATACGAAAAACTAAAAAAGTCCGGCTGTTTGTTTCAATTGAATTTACTGGCTGCAGTGGGCTATTACGGTAGCGGAGTCACTAAAATTAGCGAAGAGTTACTGAAAAAAGGAATGTATGATTTTGTTGGTTCAGATGTGCATCATCGCAACCACATGAAGGAATTGGGTAAAAAAATAAAAATAAAAAATGTTTCTGCTTTAAAAGACGTTATTGCAAACAATCAATTTTTTAAATTTTAGCTAATAGGCGTTCTCTTCTCCTTTGAAAATATTAATAATCGTTCTGACAATTATTTTAATATCCAGAAGCAAACTCCAGTTTTCGATATACCAGATGTCGTAATCGACTCTGTTTTCCATATCGATAAGCTCTTTCGTTTCGCCGCGATACCCATTCACCTGTGCCCAGCCTGTGATTCCCGGTTTAGCATATTGTCGCACTAAATAATTATTAATCAGTTCGCTATATTCTTTTGCCAGATTGACCATATGCGGTCTTGGACCGACAACAGACATATCTCCCCAGAAAACATTGAAAAACTGTGGCAATTCGTCAATACTGGTTTTACGGATAAAAGCTCCAAATTTGGTAATCCTGCTATCTCCTTTTCCGGCTTGTTTGTTATGTGCCAGATCATTTACATACATACTTCTGAATTTAAGACACATAAAAGAACGGTTGTCCCTTCCCGAACGTTCCTGTTTGAAAAAAACCGGACCGCGGGATTCCATTTTAATGATCAGGGCTACTATTGGCAAAAGCCACGGAAAAATCAATAAAATAACCCCAAGCGAAAAACAAATATCAAAAACCTTTTTGATAAGCCTGTTGGAAGCAAATTCTAAAGGTTCAGGGCGTAGCATCAATACCGGAGTATTTCCATAAAAGGTAACCTCAACTTTACTTGACTTTGTATACAACTGAAAATCAGGAATAAACTTAATACGAATCATATTCTGTTCGCATATTTTCGTGAGCTTATTGATTACTTCAATTTTATCAATATGAAGTGCAACATACATTTCGTCTATTTTTTCCTCAATGATAAAACTCTCAATACGGTCAAATCCACCTAAAAGCGGACCTGAAAAACCGGGAGAGATTGCTTCTTTTTCATCAAAGAAACCTAAAAACCGATAACCGTATGTTAAATCTTTCGCCAGGATTTTTTGCATTCTTTCTCCCGTATCATTAGCCCCGACAATAATTATTTTTTTAAAATTAAAGCCGTTCGCCCTGATTTCTTTTAAAAGTTTCATTAATGCGTAACGCGAAATCATGATCAGCAAAAAGAAAAACAGATAAAAATACAGCAATCGAAGCCTCGAAATATCGGCATATTTTAAAAAAACAACAAAGATCGCCACCAGTGCCGCATGGATCACAATTTTATTGATGGTTCTTTTCAATATCGATTCGATACGTTCAATGCGAATCATTCGATAGGAATTTCTATGCAACAACAAACCGATCCAGATTAAATTCATTAATAAGGCAATCGTTTTTTCTTCCTTTAACAGAAGTTCCTTCAAACCTCCAAATCGGGCCAATGCCGAAAGATTAATTGCCAGATTCAACAATAGAATATCCAGGCAGACAAACAAAATTTTGAAGTAGCGGGAAAAACGGTAATGTGATATTTTTTCAGAAATTTTCATATTTGGGGAACTATGTGCACTACTTTTTTAGAATAAAATTCTGACCGAAGCAATGACGGTGCAAAATAACATTTAAATTATATTTTTTAACGTTATTTTAAAATCAATTTATTTTAAAATTTTACTTTTAACCCGTTTGAATATAAAACGCCTTCCATGCTAAAATTCTTTTTATTATTTATAACAACAATATCAGTTTCTTATGGCCAGATTTCGGGCTGTACAGACCCGCTTTCCATAAATTACAATCCGGCCGCCACTATCAACGACGGGAGTTGCGAGTATAAATCTTTAAAAATAAAACCGGAATATTCCATCCGATTAAGTGATTCCATAAAAGAAACTTCCGGATTAATTGCTTTTGACGGTTTGTTATGGTCACACAATGATGATCACGATACCACATTGTACGGATTGGATTCTTTGGGAAAAATTAGAAAAAAAGTAATTCTCAATACTGTAAACCACGACTGGGAGGAAATTTCACAGGATAGTACACATTTGTATATCGGTGATTTTGGAAATAATTTCACGGGAAACCGAACCGATCTGCATATTTTAAAAATTGAAAAAAAATCTTTTTTAGAAGGAAATCCTGTTATCGACACCATTTCATTCTCCTACTCAGACCAAACCGATTTCACTGCCCAAAAAGGAAACACGACCAATTTTGATTGTGAAGCTTTTATTGCAACCAGAGACAGTATTTATTTATTTTCCAAACAATGGAATTCTTCCAAAACCAGTATTTATGTGTTGCCCAATCAACCCGGAAAACAGATTGCCCAATACAAAGAAACCCTTAACACAGATGGTTTGGTGACCGGAGCCACTTATCTGGAATCAAAAAAACGGATTGTCCTTTGTGGGTATTCCAAAACAGGAAAAACTTTTTTATATCTTTTGTATGATTTTAAAAATCATAATTTCTTAACCGGAAACAAAAGGAAAATCGACCTGAAACTCCCTTTTCATCAGATTGAAGGCATTGCAACCCGGGACGGCCTGCATTATTATGTCACGAATGAAAGCCTGGTCCGGAAACCAATTCTGAATGTTCCCCAGCAAATTCATTATTTTGATTTGAGTGCCCTATTGAATTCGGATCTCCATAAATAATTCGCAAACCGACATAGTATAAGTTTATTATTACAAAAAAGATATTTACATAAAATTTTTTTATCTTTGAAATTCATACTTTTTCATCCAAATGGCTTTATCTTTGAGCCTTCGTAAAATTGATATTCATTATGGAACAAAAAATACATCAGGGAAGAAACGTAAAACGTTTTAGAGAAATGCTTGGAATCAAACAAGAGGCATTGGCTTTTGATTTGGGAAATGACTGGAATCAGAAGAAAATTTCCATGCTGGAACAAAAAGATATAATTGAAGAGGATATTCTGAATCAAATCTCAGATAAGTTAAAAATTCCTGTCGAAGCTTTTCAGAACTTTGATGAGGAACAGGCGGTGAATGTAATTGCAAATACATTTAATAATAATGATAGTGCAATTGGATTTGTAATCAATAACTACAATCCAATTGAAAAAGTTATCCAATTGCATGAAGAAAAGATTGCATTATTTGAGCGTATGCTGAAAGAGAAAGACGAAATGATGCAACGACTTGAAAAATTAATCAATAAATAGTTACTGAATAATTATTTATAAGACATAGTAATACACAAAGAGACTTTCGAGTCTCTTTTTTGGTTTTGTAAATTAACCTTTCGGCGCTTCTTTAAGCGTAACCGGGGTATTGGGCTCTCATCTGCATAAATAATTCGCAAATCGCAATATAATACCTTACTTTTGCAAAAAAGTTGTGATTTGTAAAACATTCAGAACTTATAATTTATAACTCATAATTTACAAAGTGAATTACTTATCTGTAGAAAACATATCGAAGTCGTTTGGGGAAAGAACCTTATTTGACAACATCTCATTCGGAATCAATAAAGACCAAAAGATTGCTTTTATTGCCAAAAATGGTTCTGGAAAAACAACCATTATGAGCATTATTAACGGTTTGGATGAACCGGATACCGGTCAGGTCGTTTTACGAAAAGGAATTCGAATGGCTTTTCTTTCGCAGGACAACAAACTGCAGGAAGAACTGACTATCGAAGAAAGTATTTTCGCTTCAGATAATGAAACACTTAAAGTAATTGAAGCCTACGAAAAAGCATTAGAAAATCCGGATGACGAAGAAGCGTATCAAAAAGCTTTTGACGGAATGGATCAGCACAATGCATGGGATTTTGAAACCCAATACAAGCAGATTTTATTCAAATTAAAACTCGAAGATTTTAAATTAAAAGTAAAAAATCTTTCGGGTGGACAAAAGAAGCGTCTTTCTTTGGCCATCATATTGATCAATCGTCCTGATTTATTGATTCTGGATGAGCCAACCAACCACTTAGATCTGGAGATGATCGAATGGCTTGAAAGTTATTTTGCCAAAGAAAACATCACGTTGTTTATGGTGACGCACGACCGTTTCTTTTTAGAGCGCGTTTGTAACGAAATCATTGAATTGGATAACGGAAAATTATACCAGTACAAAGGAAATTACTCGTATTATTTAGAGAAAAAAGAGGAGCGAATTACGTCTGAAAACGCGAGTGTTGACAAAGCCAAAAACTTATTCGTAAAAGAATTGGAATGGATGCGCCGTCAGCCAAAAGCGAGAACGACAAAATCGAAATCACGTCAGGATGATTTTTATGTAATCAAGGAAAAAGCACAAAGCCGTCGTCAGGAAAACAAAGTTGAGCTTGAAATCAATATGGAACGTATGGGAAGCAAAATTATTGAGCTTCACAAAATCTCCAAAAAATTTAAAGATCACGTAATTCTGGATCAGTTTAGTTTTGATTTCCAGCGTGGCGCGCGTATCGGAATCATTGGTAAAAACGGAACCGGAAAATCGACCTTCCTGAACCTTCTTACCGGAACACTCCCATTGGATAGCGGACGCGTAGTAAAAGGAGAAACGATAAAAATTGGTTATTATACCCAAAGCGGAATCAACCCGAAACCGAATCAGCGTGTGATTGATATTATTAAGGAATACGGCGAATTTATTCCGCTTGCAAAAGGCAGAATGATTTCGGCTTCACAATTGCTGGAGCGTTTTCTTTTTGATGCTAAAAAACAATATGATTTTGTAGAAAAATTAAGTGGTGGAGAATTAAAACGTCTGTACCTATGTACCGTTTTGATTCAGAATCCAAACTTCTTAATTCTGGATGAGCCAACCAACGATTTGGATATTGTAACACTGAATGTTCTGGAGAGCTTCCTTTTAGACTACCCAGGCTGTTTGCTTGTGGTATCGCACGACCGTTATTTCATGGATAAAATTGTCGATCATTTATTTGTTTTCAGAGGAAATGGTGAAATCGAGAATTTCCCGGGAAACTATTCTGATTTCAGAGCCTATGAAGATAGTGCCGATGTTATGCAAAAAGAAGAAAACAAAGCAGAAAAGAAAGACTGGAAACAAAATAATCCGACAGGAAATTTAACGTTCAACGAGCAAAAAGAATATCAAAAACTGGAAAGAGAAATTAAAGATTTAGAAATTGATAAAATCAAAATCGAACAATTATTCTCTGACGGAAAAGTAGCAGATGCCGATATCGAGAAAAAAGCAAACGAACTGCAAAATATTATCAATAAAATAGATTCTAAAGAAGAACGCTGGTTTGAACTTTCGGCGAAGATTGAAGGCTAGTTTTAGTTTTCAGTCGCAGTCGCAGTTTTCAGTGAATTGTCGAAATTCTTTGGGTTAAAAATTAAAAAATCCATAACAGAAACTATTTTGTTATGGATTTTTTATATTGAAAACCTACTGAAGACTGAGACTGATCCCGATAGCTATCGGGAGAGACTGCGACTAAAACCTACCACGGAATCGGATTATAATCCTTCAAAAACTTCCCACACCAGTGTTTTCCTGTATTTATTCCGTCAAACAAAGGATCCATCACTCTTGCCGCACCATCTACAATATCCAATGGCGGTTGAAAATCTTCTAATTCCTGTTTCTTTTTGGCCAATTCCGCAGGATCTTCGTCGGTTACCCAGCCGGTATCTACAGCATTCATAAAAATACCATGTTTAGCCAGCGTTCCCGAAGAAGTATGCGTTAACATATTCAAAGCTGCCTTTGCCATATTGGTATGCGGATGGCGGTCTTCTTTAAAAAAGCGATGAAATTTCCCCTCCATTGCCGAAACATTTATGATGTGTTTTTTTCCGGTATTGTCTTTCTTCATAACCTCCGAAAGTCGGTTACATAATACAAAAGGAGCCACCGAATTCACCAGTTGCACTTCAATCATTTCCGTAGTTTCGATTTGTCCCAATCTCAAACGCCAGCTGTTTGTTTTTCTCAAATCAACCTGCTGTAAATCGGCATCCAGTTCTCCTTCCGGAAAAACTTCATTGGCAACCAACGCATTATCAAAAGAATACGGAATCTGAGATAATTTAGCCGAGGCCCGCAACCCAATTCCGGGTTCAGGTCCGTGCCAGGTCACCGGCATATTTTGATTCGAAGAAGCTCCGGTGGTCAGGATTTTTAATTCATCGAGACAATTCACATGGTCGAGTAACAATTCCTGAGCCTGCTTTGGCAGAGAAGCAACTGGACGCTCCTCATTTTCCATTAAATGCGTATAAAAACCCGAAGGACGTCTCACCGTCTGAGCGGCATTATTGATTAAAATATCCAGTCGCTCGTATTTCTGCTCGATAAAATTGCAAAAAATCTCGACGCTGGGAATATGTCGTAAATCCAGTCCATGAATTTTCAACCGATGTCCCCACTCCATAAAATCGTCTTCTTTAGAAAAACGCAAGGCAGAGTCCACAGGAAAACGGGTAGTTGCAATCACAGTTGCTCCGCCGCGTAAAAGCATCAGCGTAATGTGATAGCCAATTTTTAAACGGGAACCGGTAATCACAGCAATTTGTCCTTTAACATCAGCCGTCTGAAAACGTTTGGCATAATTAAAATCACCACAATCGGTACACATGGTATCATAAAAGTGATGCATTTTGGTAAAGCCTGTTTTACACACATAACAGTTTCTGGGTGTTTCCAGTTCTAATTGTTCTTTATGAGTCAGATCATTAAAAGCCAATAATTTGGGTGCCACAAATACACTTGCTTCACGCGCATGACGGATTCCGGTTTCTTTACGCGCCGTTTTGTCTTTCTTTTCCATTTTGCGTTTGGCCGCCTGTTTCCCGTCCTTAATTCTTCTGGAAAACTCACCACGATCCGGTCTGGAGAACATGCCCGCCTCTTTGATCAAAGCGATTCGTTGTTCTTTCGGAATATCAAATATCTGATCCGTATCCGTATTCAATTGTGCCAGAATGGCAATGCATCGCTCAATTTCTTCCGGAGTTATAACATTCCTCTCTTCTAATTCTTCCTTCAACATCATAAAATGGGTATTATTTCAAGGTCGCAAATATAGTCTTTTAGCGGCGTAATAAAACTTCCTAAAACCTATTGTCTTTTGGGTATTGTCTTTCGTATTTGTATCTTCGCCCTCATTTTGTACCTGTTGCTATGCTATTTCAAATAAAATCATACCTAAAATTTCTTTGGAACTCCAAAAACGAACACGCCGTTCACTCTCCGTTTGTATTCAATTTAATAACGAAATGTTTTTACGACAAAAAAGCAAAGCCGGAATATGCAATTCTGAAAAAATACAGGAAATCACTTTTGGAAAATAAAAACTTTATTGAAGTAACCGATTTTGGTGCAGGCTCGAAAGTTTTTAAATCGAATACCAGACAAATTGCCAAAATTGCACAAACAGCCGGAATTTCTCCAAAACGTGCCGAATTACTATTTCGCGTCGTTCGCTATTTTCAGCCTAATACCATTTTAGAAATAGGAACATCGCTGGGTTTGGCTACTTCTGCCCTTGCTTTAGGATCTCAAAGCCTCGGGACAAAAGCAAAAGTAATTACGTTGGAAGGCTGTCCACAAACTGCAAATCAATCTCAATTACAATTGCAAAAGTTCAATTTGAATAATGTCAATTCAGTTATAACAGAATTCGAAAAGTATCTGCAAGAGATCAAACTGAGACTGAAAACTGAGACTGAAAACTTTGAACTAATCTATTTCGACGGCAACCATTCTAAAAAAGCAACTCTGGCGTATTTTGAACTTTTATTACCAACTGTTACCAATGATTCCGTTTGGATTTTCGATGACATTCACTGGTCTGCCGAAATGGAGGAAGCCTGGGAAATGATTAAAAATCATCCAAAAGTAAAAGTAACGATTGATACTTTTCAATGGGGATTTGTCTTTTTCAGACGTGAACAGGAAAAAGAACATTTTATCATCAGGGCATAAAAAAAATGGCAACCATTTCTGATTGCCATTTCCCTAATTATTACAATTTTTTATTTTTTAGCAGCTGCTGTCTCATCAGATTTAGCTCCCATTCTGTTAAGCGTATACATTGGTGCAAATTTCAATTTTAAACCTGCAATTTTTCTGTTATCTTCAGAAGTAAGACCTTCTTTTTCAACTGTATTTTTACGGCTGTCAAGTGCTTCATACATCATTTTGATCTCATCCCAGTCTTCACGTGAATAACTGTCTTTGTTATTTTCTACTGTATGAACAAATTGTTGGTACACACTATGAATATTTTGAGCATTTACCCAGGCAAAACTCATATCGTCACCTATTTTTCCTTCACCAAATAATGCATTACGCAATTGTTGTTTAGCAGTTGGTGCAGGAGCCAAAACGGCAGCCATTTCATTTTTAAACTCTTCGTATTTAACTTTACTAGTGTTTATTTTTTCTGTTTCTGCTGCATTATCTTTAATATCAGCAAGAGCCAACTGTGCATTTTCTGCTCTTCTGTTGTATTCAGCATCTACATCTTTCCAATCCGCTTTCAGATCATCTGCAGCAACATTCTTTACTGAATCGACATAGGTCACATAGGCGTCGATTGTCTTTTTCGCATTTTCCTGTTTTTCATCCTTACATGATGTGAAGCTTAAAGCTATTAGTGCAATACCTGATACAATTTGTATATTTCTCATAATTTTGATTATTTAAATGTTATACAGCAAATATAGTTAAATATTTGAATAATTATAAATTATTTGCGAAAATTTAATATCAATTTTAAATATAATTTAATAAAAATTATAAAATATGATAATTATGTAAAAACAAATTAGAATCATATAACAAACATTTTTTTTAAATGTTTTATACTTTTTAAAAAAGAAAAAACACTACTAATAAATACTGCATTCTGTAACAAAAATCAATTAAAGGCTACTCATCGATTATTGAAAAGTGTTTTGTACTTTTAAAACCAAAATTGTAAAACGAAATGGCAAATCCATTAATTAAAATAACGAACATAAAACGAGACTTTGTCCTGGGCAACGAAATTGTTTATGTATTAAAAGGTATAGATTTAGAAATCAACAAAGGTGAATATGTAGCTTTAATGGGACCTTCAGGATCCGGAAAATCGACTTTGATGAATTTGCTTGGCTGTCTGGATACACCAACTTCCGGACATTATGTTTTAAACGGAAAAGATGTAAGTAAGATGCGTGATGATGAATTGGCAGAAATCAGAAATAAAGAAATTGGTTTCGTTTTTCAGACTTTCAACCTTTTGCCGCGAACTACTGCTTTAGATAATGTAGCTTTACCGATGATATATGCCGGACATTCTAAGTCGGAACGTGTTTTAAGGGCCACAGAGGTTCTGAAACAAGTAAATCTTGCCGACAGAATGGATCATCAGCCCAATCAGCTTTCGGGAGGACAACGACAACGTGTCGCAATTGCGCGTGCTTTGGTCAATAAACCTTCGATAATTCTGGCCGATGAACCAACAGGAAACTTAGACAGTAAGACTTCTGTAGAAATCATGAAGCTTTTCGGAGACATTCATGCACTGGGAAATACCGTAATTCTCGTGACACATGAGGAAGATATCGCAGCATACGCGCATCGGATTATACGCCTTCGTGACGGCGTGATTGAAAGTGACACAACAAAATAATTTCTAAATAGTTGAATTGTTTATTTGTTGAATCGTTTAGTCGGGAAACTGTTTACCTGTTATTTGATTTACCGTTTAATAAGGAAAGGGAAAAAACTTAGTTCCTCAGCAACTTAGAAACTTAGCACCTCAAAAAAAAATGAAAGTATATACCAAAACCGGAGATAAAGGAACAACTGCTCTCTTTGGAGGCGACCGCGTTCCTAAAGACCACATCAGAATTGACAGTTATGGAACTGTTGATGAACTCAACTCTTATATAGGACTCATTCGTGATCAGGAAATCGATTCCCATTATAAAACCATTTTAATCGAAATTCAGGATCGCTTATTTACTGTGGGCGCCATTTTGGCAACTCCGGCAGAAAAAGAAGTCCTTAAAAACGGCCAACTCAGGCTAAAAAATCTGGGAATTGTCGATACGGATATCGAATTACTGGAAAATGAGATTGATAAAATGGAAGAAAGCCTTCCGCAAATGACTCACTTCGTTTTACCGGGAGGGCATCCTACCGTGTCACATTGTCATATTGCGAGATGTATTTGTCGCCGCGCAGAGCGTTTGGCAGTGCATTTAAGCCATAATGAACAGGTTCCCGAAATTGCAATACAGTACTTAAACCGACTTTCTGACTACCTTTTTGTCTTGGCACGGAAGTTGTCCTCTGACTTAAAAGCGGATGAGGTGAAATGGATTCCGAGAAAATAAATTTTCTTAAAATTCCAATTTTTCCAAATCCCAAATTCCAAGGAAAAATTTAAAAATTCTGCGAATTTAAACAATATACAAAAGTTCCTCTATAGTAGGTTTTATGTTCCTTTTTTGGAATTTGGAATTTATTTTTTGGAATTTAATAAGAGACGTTCTTAAATTTTCTTAAAATAAATCAAAATTTACTTGTCTTTTTCAGTAAAAAATTTATTTTTGCACAAACTAAACAGATAACAGATGTATTGGACATTAGAATTAGCATCTTATTTAAGTGATGCACCATGGCCTGCTAACAAAGATGAACTTATAGACTACGCCATTAGAGCTGGTGCTCCATTAGAAGTAGTAGAAAACCTTCAGTCTATCGAAGATGAAGGAGAGATATATGAATCAATGGAAGAAATTTGGCCTGATTATCCAACAGACGAAGATTATCTTTGGAATGAGGATGAATATTAAAAAATAAACCAAAGGAAAAAGTCTCATCACAGAGGCTTTTTTTTTGGTTCTAAATACAACATTTACATAAAATAGAAATACAATTAATCATGAGTTTCATAAACAGTATTATTAAAGTCTTTGTAGGTGATAAATCACAGAAAGATGTCAAAGCTTTACAGCCGTATTTAAATAAAATTAAAACATTCGAAACCAGCTTAATGAGTTTGTCTCATGACGAATTGAGAGCCAGAACCGCATATTTTAAAGAAAAAATAAAAGAAGCCAGAGCTGACAAAGATGCTAAAATCGTTTCGCTTAAAGCGGAAGTTGAAAACATCGAAGACATTGACAAAAGAGAAGATCTTTATGATGCTATTGATGCTCTTGAAAAAGAAGCTTATGAAATCTCGGAGAAAACTTTATTAGAAATTCTTCCTGAAGCATTTTCTGTTGTTAAAGAAACAGCACGTCGTTTTAAAGACAATTCTTTTATCGAAGTAACTGCAACTCCAAAAGACAGAGAATTTTCCGCAAACAAAACTTATATCACTATTAACGGCGATAAAGCAGTCTGGGCTAATAAATGGAATGCCGCCGGTAAGGAAATTACCTGGGACATGATTCATTATGATGTTCAGTTAATCGGCGGAATGGTTTTGCATGAAGGTAAAGTTGCCGAAATGCAAACGGGTGAAGGTAAAACTTTGGTGGCTACACTTCCCCTTTACTTAAACGCTTTAACCGGAAACGGAGTGCACCTGGTAACAGTGAATGATTATTTGGCAAAACGTGATAGTACCTGGAAAGCGCCATTATTCGAGTTTCACGGTTTAAGTGTGGATTGTATTGACAATCACCAGCCAAGTACAGAGCAAAGAAAAAAAGCATACGACGCTGATATCACTTACGGAACCAACAACGAATTTGGTTTTGACTACTTAAGAGATAACATGGCACATTCGCCAAGCGATTTAGTTCAAAGAAAACACAATTATGCGATTGTCGACGAGGTTGATTCTGTATTGATTGATGATGCAAGAACACCGCTTATTATTTCAGGACCGGTTCCTCAGGGAGACCGTCATGAATTTAATGAACTGAAACCAAAAATCGAAAATTTAGTGGCGCAACAACGTCAGCTGGCAAACGGATTTTTGTCTGAATCAAAAAGATTAATCAAAGAAGGAAACACTAAAGAAGGTGGTTTCTTATTGCTAAGAGCTTACAGAAGTTTACCAAGAAATAAAGCATTAATTAAATTTTTGAGTGAAGAAGGAATTAAACAATTGCTTCAAAAAACCGAAAATCAATACATGCAGGATAACAATCGCGAAATGCATAAAGTCGATGAGGCTTTGTATTTTGTAATTGAAGAAAAAAACAATCAGGTTGAACTTACTGATAACGGTATCCAATACCTTTCAGGAGATACAGATGCTGACTTTTTCGTACTTCCAGATATTGGAACTGAAATTGCTGCTATCGAAAGACAAAAATTAGACAAAGATTCTGAAGCAGAAGCAAGAGAAAGATTATTCCAGGATTTCGGCGTAAAAAGCGAGCGTATTCACACTTTAACACAACTTTTAAAAGCCTATGCTTTATTTGAAAAAGATGTGGAGTATGTGATCATGGACAACAAAATTATGATTGTCGATGAGCAAACAGGTCGTATCATGGATGGCCGTCGTTATTCTGACGGTTTACACCAGGCGATTGAAGCGAAAGAAAATGTAAAAATCGAAGCTGCTACACAAACTTTTGCAACTGTAACATTACAGAATTATTTCAGAATGTACAGCAAATTAGGGGGTATGACGGGTACGGCAGTTACAGAAGCCGGAGAGTTATGGCAGATTTATAAACTGGACGTTGTTGAAATTCCAACTAACCGTCCAATGTCAAGACAAGACAAAGAAGATTATATCTACAAAACGACACGTGAGAAATTCAACGCTGTAATTGAAGATGTAACGGAATTATCGAATGCAGGAAGACCGGTATTAATTGGAACAACTTCTGTAGAGATTTCAGAATTATTAAGCCGAATGTTGAAAATGAGAGGCGTTACACATAACGTCTTGAATGCGAAAATGCACAAACAAGAGGCACAGATTGTTGAAGAAGCAGGTAAAGCCGGAGTGGTAACCATTGCAACAAACATGGCTGGTCGTGGTACCGATATTAAATTATCCCCGGAAGTAAAAGCTGCCGGAGGTTTAGCAATCGTAGGTACAGAGCGTCATGATTCCCGTCGTGTAGACAGACAGTTACGTGGTCGTGCAGGACGTCAGGGAGATCCGGGAAGTTCGCAGTTTTATGTTTCTCTTGAAGACAACCTAATGCGTTTATTTGGTTCTGAAAGAGTCGCTAAAGTTATGGACAGAATGGGATTACAGGAAGGTGAAGTTATTCAGCATTCTATGATGACCAAATCTATCGAGCGTGCTCAGAAAAAAGTAGAAGAAAACAACTTTGGTGTTCGTAAACGTTTATTAGAATATGATGATGTTATGAACTCCCAACGTGAAGTGGTATACAAACGTCGTCGTCACGCCTTGTTTGGGGAGCGTCTGAAACTGGATATTGCCAACATGCTTTATGATACTTGCGAATTAATTGTAAGCCAAAACAAAGCGGCAAATGATTTTAAAACATTTGATTTTGATTTAATTCGTTATTTCGGAATTACTTCTCCAATTTCTGAAGCTGATTTTACGAAATTAACTGATATTGAAATTACAGGGAAAGTATACAAAGAAGCTTTGGCATTCTATACAGAGAAAACGGAAAGAAGCGCAAGAGAAGCTTTCCCAATCATCAAAGGAGTTTACGAAGAACCAAACAATCATTTTGAGCGCATTGTAGTTCCGTTTACAGATGGAATCAAAACGCTGAACGTTGTTACTGACCTGAAAAAAGCGTACGATAGCGAAGGAGCGCAATTAATTGCTGATTTCGAGAAAAACATCACTCTTTCTATTGTTGATGAGGCCTGGAAAAAGCACTTACGTAAAATGGACGAATTGAAACAATCCGTTCAGTTAGCCGTTCACGAACAAAAAGATCCATTGCTTATCTACAAATTAGAAGCTTTTAATTTGTTTAGAGGAATGTTAGACAACGTAAACAAAGAGGTTATTTCATTCTTATTCAAAGGTGATTTACCAGCTCAGAACGTTCCTGAAATTCACGAAGCAAAAGAAGTTCGTCAAAAAGAAAACTTCAAATTAAGCAAAGACGAAATTGTAAACAGTGAAGACATCAACCGCGAAGCCGGAGAAACGCAACAACGTCAGGTTACAGAAACCATTGTGAGAGATATGCCAAAAATCAACCGTAATGATACTGTAACAGTTCAGGAAGTTGCCACTGGTAAAACAGAAACAATGAAATTCAAAAAAGCAGAAACTTTGATCGCCAATGGCGAATGGGTTCTTGTTAAATAAATAATACTGTAGTATCCAGTTATCAGTCTCAGTATTCAGTTTTACACTGAGACTGATAACTGAGACTGTGACTAAAAAACTTAAACCCGGCAGGTTCTAAAATCTGTCGGGTTTATTATTTAAAAAAATAACAAAAATTATTCGTTGTAAAACGAATAAGATGTATTTTTGCTCCCGTAACAACGAAATCAGCCCTTGAAGAAGTTTTTTATCATACTACTTTCCTTTATGCTTTTAGTGCCATCATTTGGCAGTTTCTTTGTTTATACCTCATTCAAATTAAATCAGGACGAAATTTCAAAAACCATTTGCGTACAGCGTAAAATGATCTTTAATTCCTGTAACGGCCGATGTGAACTTCAAAAAAGTTTAAAAAAATACGCCGACAACGAAAAGAAAATGCAAAACAACCTGAAAGAAAAAGTAGAGATTGTTTACATTCAAAATACACCTACAGCTAATTTCAAATTAGTAACACCAATCGAATCAGCATTAGCATTTTTTGCATCTTTCACAGAGAAACCTATTTCGGTTTCAAACAGTACTTTTCACCCTCCATCCTATTTTATATAAATTTTAGCTACTCTTTTCAATTTATAACTGAAAAGCTTTTTTTCTTGTTTTAACATCAGGAAAATCACATGTTACTTTTAAAATTTATATAATTTAAAATGAAAAAAATATACTTTACCCTACTCATCATAGGGCAATGTGTTCTTGCACAAAATAAAACGGAACAAGACACCACAAAATCTCAGGAACTGGAAAACGTCTTTATAACTGCCAACCGAACCGCTACTTTACGTAAGGAAACACCAGTTGCCATTAGCAAAATAACGGCAAAAACGATCAATGAAACCAAAGCAACGGCGGTTTACGAGATCATCAACAAAACGCCGGGGGTTTTAATGGTTAATTTAGGAAACGAACAGCATATGATGTCGATTCGTCAGCCGATGACCACCAATGCTTATTATTTATATCTGGAGGACGGCTTACCCATTCGTCCAATGGGAATCTTCAATCATAATGCTTTATTAGAAATCAATCAGTTTAATTTGCAAAGCATTGAAGTGGTAAAAGGCCCTGTTTCTTCGTTGTACGGACCGGAAGCGGTTGGAGGAACGATCAATTTAATTTCGTTAAAACCACCTGTGGATCCGGAATTTAAATTCGGGGTTCAGGCTGACAATTATGGCTACAGAAGATTTCAGGCTGCCGGAGGTGCCACAATCGGAAAAGTTGGTTTTCATATTGCCGGAATTTCAAGCCTTCAGGAAAATGGCTGGATGACGTATTCGGATTACAACAAAGACAATCTGAATGCCCGAATTGATTATAACATATCACCTTCTACCCGACTGATCAGCAATACCATGTACGGTAAATACTATTCCGACATGAGCGGGAGTGTTAATGAAGATGCCTTCAACAACAGAACCTACAAAAGCAGTTCTGATTTTACCTATCGAAAATCTGACGCTTTAAGAACAAGATTAACACTGGAACACGACTGGAATGAACAAGCAAGCAGTTACATTACCGCTTATTTAAGGGATAACAAATTAGGCCAGAATCCTTCATACGGAATCAGATGGAGCCCAACCGTAAATCCGACAACCGCTAAAGGAGAAGTAAATTCAAATAATTTCAAAAGTTACGGAGCAATTGGGCAGCATACTCAAAAGTTCGATTTCCTGAATACTAAAATTGTTGCAGGTGCTTTATACGATTATTCTCCCGTAACCTATTGGTCGTACGTGATTGACTTAAAAGCCAACCTAAACCAGGGAGAAGCAGGGAAACAAACCGTAGCTTCTTATGAGATTATCGCAGAACATCCGGATTCGAAACTGGCTGATTATACAGCGGATATTTTCAATACAGCGGGATATGCCCAGATAAGTATTAATCCATTCGAAAAATTTATTTTTACGTTTGGCGGCCGATACGATAATATGAAAGTGAACTACGACAATGCACTGGATCTTTCTTCGGGAAGCAAAGTGTATGACAAAGCGACTTTTAAGGCTGGAGCCAATTATAACCCGTTTGAATATGCCGGTTTTTATGGTAACTATTCACAAGGTTTTGCACCTCCCGGAATTACTTCAATCTTCAGGACTAAAACCGGAACCGGAGGAACAACGAGTGTTCCTGCTGATTTCTACTATAATCTGGAACCCGCAACATTCAATAATTACGAAATTGGAGGCTGGTTTTCTTTCTTAGAAAACAAATTAAACTTCGATTATGCTTTGTATTATATGGAAGGCAAAAATGAATTATTAAACATCAAACTGGCAGACAACTCAACCGATTATCGTTCCGCCGGAGAAACGCGTCATAAAGGAATCGAGTTTGGTGCTTCTTACCGTCCATCAAAACAATTCAATATTCGTTTTGGCGGGACTTATGCACAACACACTTATATCGATTTTAAGCTCTCTGATAAACCAAGCGACCCGGTTCAGGATTTAAACGGAAAAGAAATGCCCGCAGCCCCAAAATGGTCTGGAAATTCTGAGGTGAGTTATTACCCGGACTGGCTTCCTGATTTAAGGGCTTCGGTCGAATGGCAGCTCGTGGGCAGTTATTATCAGGATCAGATCAATACCATAAAATATGGCGGATACAATTTGTTCAACGCCAGAATTGGTTATCAGTGGAAAAAAATTGAGATCTACGGAAACGTACTGAATCTTACCGATAAATTATACGCCTACAATGTTTCAAGAGCCAATACCACAAACGCTCAGCCTACTTACACAGCCGCTGCGCCAAGAACTTTTGTCTTTGGAATTCAATATAATTTTTCATTAAAAAAGTAATCTAACACTTTTGCCACAGATTGAAATGATTAACATTGATTAGAATGCTTATCAAAATAAAAAATCCTTTAAATCTGTGGCTAAAAAAAATATCAGAAGTTAATCATGAGTAAAGAAATAAATAAAAAATCTTCGAAAAAGAAAGATTCCAAATTCATCAGGAAAGTCAAACAGCACATGTACAAATGGCATCGTGTTATCGGATTAATTACCATTGTTCCGTTACTATTCTGGACATTATCGGGTTTGATGCATCCCTTTATGGCGCATTTTTTTAAGCCCGAAATTGCACATGACAAACTCGAACAGCAAGTAATCGATAAAAATCAGCTACATTTTTCGATTCAGGAGGTGTTAAGGAGAAACAGCATTAATGATTTCAAAAATTTCCGTATTGTTTCTTTCAATAATACGACTTTCTATCAGGTAAAAATGATTCCGGGAGATTTGTTGTATTTTGATACCTCTAATGCTAAAAAGCTCGAAAACGGAGACCAGAAATATGCCGAATGGCTTTCGCGTTATTTTCTCGACGATCAGAAAAGTCCCGTACAAAAGAGTGAAGTTGTTACCGAATTCACTTCACAATACAAATATGTAAACCGTTATTTACCGGTTTACAAAATAACTTTCGATCGCTCTGATGCTATGGAAGTATATGTGGAAACCTCTTCAGGCAAACTGGCCACTTATAACCCAAGTTCAAGACAGGCTTTTATCTGGTTTTTTGATACTTTTCATAACTGGTCGTTTATTGACGCGATTACGAACAACAGTATTCGAATCATTACCATGATTTTTCTATTGTCCATCATTGGATTTTCTGCCTTAAGCGGAATAGTAATCTATGGTCTGTTGTGGAAACAATTCAAAAAAACAGACAGTTTGCAACCCAAAAAAGGGCTTAGAAAATACCATCGCCAGATCGGAATCTGGGTTTCGCTTTTCACTTTGACATTTGCCTTTAGCGGAGCGTATCATGCCACCACAAAATGGGCGCCCTACACATTATCGCAAATGGTTTATGAACCGACATTTTCAACCAAAGAAATTCCGTTTCCTAATAACAACTTAGATTTAGACTGGAATCGTTTTCAAAATATTGGAATCATCAGCTTAAACGACAGCACTTATTATCGTTGTCAGCTGGCAGAAAAAGAAACCAAAAAGTTCAAAAAACCAAAAGGAGGCGCCAATTCTAAATGGGGCAAAAAAGAAGATCCAAAATCAGAAGTAATTTATATCAATGCCGTGACCAACCAAATAGCGCCTAATCTGGATTTTGACTATGCGGAATTTTTGGCGTATTATTTTACGGGTGGTGCCCCAAGAGAGGCTTGTTGCGAAATGATCGAAAGTACTGATGACGAACCTCAGCCTTCTCTGGAAAACACAAAATTATTGGAATCAAAAATTGTAACTGACTTTGAAAGCAGGGAATATGGTTTTGTCAACAAAAGGTTACCGGTCATAAAACTGACTTATGACACCCCGGAAAAAACAACTTATTATATCGAGACGGCCACTTCAAGACTGGCGGCTGTTATTAAAAATTCAGATAAAGTAGAAGGTTATTCGTTTGCCATCCTGCATAAATTTTTATTTATGGATTGGGCAGGAAAAAATATTCGCGATCTAACCATGGTTGTGGCAGCACTGACTATTTTAATTGTTAGTGTGTTGGGATTTATTCTGTTTTTGAAAAAATAGGTACTGAGATTCTAAGTCTCTAAGTTTCTGAGTTTTTTTTCTTAGTGGCTTAGAGACTTAGTAGCTTAGAACCTTATCGCGGATTTTCCTCAAAATAACGCGCTTCGATTCTCTTGATATCTTTAATGGAACTTTTTGCCCAGGCCAGACGTTTTTCAAGGATTTCATCTTCAGACAACTGCCAGGCAATATCCGAATTACGCAATCTGTTGGTAAGGTTTTGAATGATGATGGCAGCTGAAACAGAAATATTCAGACTTTCTGTAAAACCGACCATTGGTATTTTCAGGAAACCATCCGCCTTGTCCAGAATTTCCTGTGAAAGTCCGTCGCGTTCGGTACCGAAAAATAAGGCACTTGGTTTTGTAATGTCAAAATCTTCCAGTAAACAATCATTTTCATGAGGTGTTGTGGCAATGATCTGATAACCCTGATTTTTTAAAGTCGAAAGGCAATTCGTAATCGAATCAAATTGATTGATATCTACCCATTTTTGGGCGCCCATTGCAATTTCCTTATCAATCCTTTTACCGTAACGCTGCTCGATAATATTCAATTCCTGAATTCCGAAAACTTCGCAGCTGCGCATCACGGCACTTGTATTGTGCATCTGAAAAACATCTTCCACAGCAATCGTAAAATGTTTGGTACGGCTGGCGAGGACTTTTAGAAATTTTTCTTTTCGGTTATCTGTCAGTATATTTTCAAGAAAGGCGAGGTAATCTAAATCAATCATTTGGGTTGTATTTGCCGCAAAAATACTAAAAAAAGAATCGTTAATAAAGGAGTGTTCAATTTCTGTCGGCCAACTGTCCTGATAATTTCTGTTCTAATTTTTCATATAAATGATTCACCCTGCTGAGATCCATTGCTAAATTTTCATTCATAAAAGAATCACCGCTAAAGACGTTCGTTTCATTTTTAGAATGTTTCTTCAAACGCTCGTACATCTGGTCGATTTCTTCGATATAATAATCGTCATTTATCAGATCAATAACCTTTTCGAGAATATCCCGCATTCCGTCTTTATAATTGTAAACCAGTACATTCTGATCTGTTTGTTGAAAATCAAAATAAGCCTGAAAATACTTTTCCAGAACCACTGCACTATATTGGTGAAAACCAATTTCTTCGATTTCCTTATTCGTAATTCCAAAAATTTTGGAAGGAAGTAAATTGGGAATCATATGCATTCCTTTGAGTTTGGAATGGGATTTTAATACTTCGGCGGGATTCCTATACAAAAGGACAAAAGGCAATTCAGGAAAAATGGATCTTAATTCGCCTGCTTCAAAGATGTGCCAGGAATCTAATTTTACGATTAAATTCTTTTCATCGGGAAATCTTTTTTGTCCCAGTAAAGTTATTACAGCTTTTATTAAAACTCTTTTTTTATCCAGATCAAAAAGTTCACTTCTTACGATCGCATCAATAATTGGCGCTTCTGCAATCACTATATTTTGTGGGGAAACGGCCAAAGACTGCGCCAGCATAGTAGACCCACAACGCGAGACATGAAATACAAATGCGTTTAATTCCGCAGAAACCAATTGGGCAGCCCAGTCAAGAAGATTATCGGCGCTGCTTACCACTTTAAATCTTTTTAAATTGTCAGGATGGTCTGCGCATTTTACCAGCGTTTCCTCGAAAAAAGGGTCCAAATACCTTTTGTCACTCAAATAAATCCATTCAAAATAGACCTCTCCCTCTTTTTCAATTAACTTATTCGGAATCCAATGTAAAAGGGGGTGATCGCTATTTTCCATGTTTAAATTTATTTTTTTTATAATAATTACTGAGCCGTATTGGTTATGTTATCCAGTATAAAAGAGTACAGTTTGCCGGTTGAAACAGACTCTGCTTCTGAATCTGTTTTTAAGGTTAAATCAGCTTTTAAAGGAACTTCGTAAACATCGCTAATTCCGGTAAAATTGTTGATTTTATTGCTATCGTTATCCGGCAGCAGTGCTTTTTTGTACAATCCTTTTGGATCTCTTTTAATCAGATTGTCTATCGAGCAGTCCAGATAGACCGTTCGTACAAAATTATGCCGGCTGATTTCATTTCTTAAATCTTCATAGGGATTTATGACAGACATCAGAACAATAACTTTGGACGCAATAAAATCCTGTCCTACACTAAAAAGACGTCTTACATTCTCGTACCGGTCATCTTTTGAAAAGCCCAGATCTTTACAGAGTGTTTTTCGGTATAGATCACCATCTACTATTTTTACTTTATGTCCTTCATTTACCAGCAAATGCTCTACATTTTTAGCCAATGTAGTCTTTCCGGAACCTGACAAACCTGTAAATTGTATTAGTATCATTAACTTTTTTTATTAAAAAGCAAAGCAATAAAAATCAACGCCTTGCAAATTATTCATAGTAAAAATACTAAAAAAACTACTTCAATACATTCATTTTTTATAAAATCAATGACTGTGTTCATTTGGAATTGATTATTTTTATTTTTCAGAATCAAATCAAAATGAAAAAGAAATTAGTCGTTTTAACCGGTGCCGGAATCAGTGCTGAAAGCGGCATCAAAACCTTTCGCGACAGTGATGGTTTATGGGAAGGTCATGATGTAATGGAAGTCGCAACTCCAGAAGGCTGGCGCAAAAACCAGGAATTGGTATTGGATTTCTACAACAAAAGACGCCAGCAGCTCAAAGAAGTACAGCCTAATTTAGGTCATCAGATTTTAGCCGAATTAGAGCAGGATTTTGACGTATATATTATCACTCAGAATGTTGACGATTTGCACGAGCGCGCCGGAAGTACAAATGTATTACACCTGCATGGCGAACTGCTAAAAGTGAGAAGTACGCAAAACAGAAATCTGATTTTGGATTGGAAAGACGATTTGTTTACCGGAGATTTTGATGTGAACGGACATCAGCTACGCCCGCATATCGTCTGGTTTGGCGAAGAAGTACCTGCTCTCGAGGAAGCCCTTAAAATGGTCGAAGAAGCAGATTATTTTGCCGTAATCGGAACATCGCTGCAGGTTTATCCCGCTGCCGGACTGATATCTTATACGTATAGCACTACTCCTGTTTTTTATATTGATCCAAAGCCAATTGCAATTCCGAATCTTCAGAATAAAGTAGAAATCATTCCTAAAATTGCTTCTGAAGGAGTGGCGATTTTAAGAGATCGTTTAAAATCAATTTAAAAGTACAATTGCCCGTTTTGATGACTTCTAATCCCTAAATTCTGTTTATATTTGCACCTTTCGAACAAACAACATAACAATGACTACTTTAAACGAATTGAATGCTATTTCTCCAATTGACGGAAGATATAGAAATAAAACCCTTTCATTAGCGCCTTTTTTCTCTGAAGAAGCCTTAATCAAATACCGTGTATTGGTTGAAATTGAATACTTTATTGCCTTGTGCGAAGTACCATTACCACAACTAAAAGACATAAACTCCAATTTATTTGACAGTTTGCGTAACATCTATAAAAACTTTTCTACCGAAGATGCACTTTGGATCAAAGAAACAGAGAAAGTGACCAATCACGATGTAAAAGCAGTAGAGTATTTTATTAAAGATGCTTTTGAAAAACTGGGTTTATCTCAATACAAAGAGTTCATTCACTTCGGATTAACCTCTCAGGATATTAACAATACTGCAATTCCGCTTTCTACAAAAGAAGCTTTTGAGCAGGTTTATATGCCGTCCCTGATTTCTTTAATTTCAAAATTAAAAGAATTGAGCGTAGAATGGGCAGCCATTCCGATGTTGGCACGTACACACGGACAACCGGCTTCTCCTACCCGTTTAGGAAAAGAAATTCTGGTTTTCGTGGAGCGTTTAGAAGAGCAGCTTCGGTTGTTGTTCAATGTTCCGTTTGCCGCTAAATTTGGAGGGGCAACAGGAAATTATAATGCACATCATGTAGCCTATCCGCAAATCGACTGGAAACAGTTTGGAAGCAAATTTGTTGAAACGGGTCTTGGTTTACACCATTCTTTTCCGACAACACAAATTGAGCATTACGATCATTTTGCAGCATTTTTCGATGCTCTAAAAAGAATCAACACTATTATTATCGACCTGGACCGCGATATCTGGACCTATGTTTCGATGGATTATTTCAAACAAAAAATCAAGGAAGGTGAAATTGGATCATCGGCTATGCCACATAAAGTAAATCCGATTGATTTTGAAAACTCTGAAGGAAACCTGGGAATGGCAAATGCTATTTTTGAACATTTATCAGCTAAATTACCAATCTCAAGATTACAGCGTGATTTGACCGACAGTACTGTTTTACGTAATATTGGCGTTCCGATCGGTCACACTGTTATTGCTTTTGAAGCTTCCCTGAAAGGTCTGAACAAATTACTTCTGAACGAAGCTAAATTTGCTGAAGATTTAGAAAAAAACTGGGCCGTTGTGGCTGAGGCTATTCAGACCATTTTACGTCGTGAAGCGTATCCGAATCCATATGAAGCTTTGAAAGGTCTGACCCGAACAAACGAAGCAATTGACAAAAAAGCAATTCATAATTTTATTGCGACTTTAGAGGTTTCTGATGCTGTCAGAGCCGAATTAATGGCAATAACACCTGCCAATTACGTCGGAATCTAAATAAAACACAAAATATTCTCTCAAAAAAAGCTATCTTTAACGATAGCTTTTTTTATTAAATCCAATTGGAAGTTAGCCCAGATTAAAATAAAAAGCCTTTTATAAAAAAACTATATTTTTTTGGCTGTTACAGAGCGACCATTGGAAGCTTCTCTAACGGAATTGAAAAATAAGGTATTTTGAGTAAAAGCTTGGAATGGAATGCCGGGACTAAGCTTTTGAAAAAATACCCTCTTTATATGATTACCTTAAACGCCGCAGCCGCAACTACCCACCATTTACAACCCTTAATTAGCGACCTCGGATTAATTCTGATTACCGCCGGAATTGCTGTACTATTATTTAAAAAAATGAAACAGCCACTTGTTTTAGGCTATCTAATTGCAGGATTCCTGGCTGGAAACCACTTTGATTTTTTTCCTTCGATTACAGAAATGAAGAGCGTTGAAGTCTGGGCGGAGATTGGAGTAATTATTCTCCTCTTTAGCCTTGGACTCGAATTTAGTTTTAAAAAATTAATGAAAGTAGGAGGAACAGCCTCTATAACTGCCATCACACAGATTATCACGATGGTTATTCTCGGCTATCTCGCCGGACAATGGATGGGCTGGTCGCAGATGGACTGTATTTTTCTGGGTGTTATTTTATCTATTTCTTCCACTACAATCATTTTAAAAACCTTTGATGAGCTTGGCGTAAAAGCGCAGAAATTTGCCGGAATTGTTATCGGATCCTTAATAGTGCAGGACATTGTCGCTATTTTAATGATGGTTTTACTTTCGACAATTGCCGTAAGTCAGCAATTTTCGGGTAGTGAATTAATGATGTCGGTTCTAAAGTTGATTTTCTTTTTAACGGCCTGGTTTGTGGGCGGTATCTTTTTTATTCCGACGCTTCTTAAAAAAGCCAAACATTTACTGACAGATGAAATGCTCCTTATCATTTCACTTGCCTTATGTTTAATGATGGTAAGTTTCGCATCTAATGTTGGTTTTTCTCCCGCTTTGGGTGCTTTTATAATGGGATCCATTATCGCCGAAACTACTCAGGCTGAACATATAGAACACTTAATAAAACCCGTTAAGGATTTATTTGGGGCTATCTTTTTTGTATCAGTCGGAATGTTAATAGACCCCAAAATGCTTTATAAACATGCCCTTCCGGTCGCAATTTTAACGCTGATAACAATTGTGGGGCAATCTGTAAGTTCTACCATTGGAGCTTTATTGGCCGGACAACCTTTAAAACAGTCGGTACAAACCGGAATGAGTTTGTCTCAGATTGGTGAGTTCTCATTTATTATCGCCACACTCGGAATGACTTTAAATGTTACCAGTTCGTTTTTATATCCGGTAGTGGTCGCGGTTTCTGCCGTTACTACCTTTACCACTCCGTTTATGGTAAAATACGCAGTTCCTTTTTCAGAAATTCTGGAGCGAAAACTTCCGAAAAAATGGGTTAAAAATATCAACCGTTACAGTGTAAATGCTCAGGCTATAAAATCAGTCAGCACGTGGCAAAAAGTCCTGAATGCTTATATTCTTCAGATTGTTTTACATACTATTATTATTATGGCAGTTATTTTATTGTCTTCAAAATTCATAGCACCACTGGTTATTGATACCCGATTCGGAAATACTTTGGCCGCACTTATTACTCTGGTAGTGATTGCGCCGTTTTTATGGGCGCTCTCGCTGCGACGTATAGCAGAAGAAGAAGTTGACGAATTGTGGTCAGAACGAAAATACAGAGGCGCACTCTTGATGCTGATTCTAATCAGAATGAGTCTGGGTCTGTTCTTTGTTGGATTTTTACTTAATATTTTCTTCTCCCCTTTAATTGCATTGATCGCTTTGGTTATTGCAATAGGAGTTTATCAGATATTCCCTAAAAAACTGAACGAACAATATCATAAAATAGAAAATCACTTTTTGAAAAACCTGAACGATCGTGAAAACAAAAAAATTGACAGAAGATATGCTAACTTAATGCCCTGGGACGGACACATGTCATTTTTTGATATTGGGAAAGAATCAAATCTGGCAGGTAAAACCCTGGAAGAATTAAGAATCAGGGAGCAATTAGGCATCAACATTGCCTATATAAAACGTGGAGAAGTTACGATACCTATTCCCACTAAAAACGAACGTCTGTTCCCCGGCGATGAAATTTGTGTTATTGGCACTGATGCCCAGGTGACTGAATTTACGAAGTTTCTAAATCAACATGAAATGGAGGCTCCCGAAAAAGTAGAAGAAAGTAATATCGTATTGCGTCAGCTGGAAGTTTCGCAGGAAGAATTCATTCAAAAATCTATTGGACAGTTCAGATCTAAAACAAACGGGATGGTTGTTGGAATCGAGCGAAACGGAAACAGGATATTAAATCCGGAATCCAGTTTGGTCTTAGAGAAAAACGATATCCTTTGGGTTGTTGGAGATAAAAAAAGAATGTCTGATTTATTAAGGTTCTAAGGTGCTGAGGAACTAAGAAACTAAGGCTTTTTAAAGAATTACTAATAAAAAATAAGGTTCTAAGTTTTTCTACTTAAAAACTTAGAACCTTATAAATCAGCACCTCAGCACCTTATTTATTAGGTTGCGGAGTCATGCGCAGATAAGGTTTTATTGCTGTATGCCCTTTTGGGAATTTGGCGGGAATATCACTATCGGGAACTGCAGGTGTAATAACCACATCTTCTCCGTCTTTCCAGTTTGCTGGAGTTGCTACGCTGTAATTGGCTGTTAATTGCAAACTATCTATAACACGGAGCAATTCGTCAAAATTTCTTCCGGTAGAAGCCGGATAAGTCAGCGTCAGTTTAATTTTTTTATCAGCTCCGATAACAAAAACAGAACGCACCGTAAATTTCTCGCTTGCGTTTGGATGTAACATATCGTATAAAGTCGCAATTTTTTTATCCTCATCAGCGATTATCGGAAAATTAACCGTTGTATTTTGAGTTTCATTAATGTCTTTGATCCACTCCTTGTGAGACTCCAAACCATCAACGCTCAACGCGATTACCTTTGTATTTCTTTTTGTAAATTCGGGAACATAATTGGCAACTGTACCTAATTCAGTTGTACAAACAGGAGTAAAATCTGCAGGATGTGAAAATAAAACGCCCCACGAATCGCCTAACCATTCATGAAAATGGATTGTTCCTTCTGTTGTTTCGGCCTGAAAATCCGGAGCTATATCGCCTAATCTTAATGTTGACATAATTTAAAGTTTTTAGTTCCTCTAAAATTACTTAAAAAAAATAATTAAAAAAAACTAAACTCTACTTTTTCTATCAATATTAAGATAATTAACTTTTTTTCTTCTGTTGAATATTAGGTAAAAAATAGGCAAGGACACCTATTAAAGGTAAGTACGAACTAATGGTATACACGTATTCGATACTTGTTTTATCAGCGATATAGCCTAAAATAGCAGAACCCAAACCGCCCATTCCGAAGGCAAAGCCAAAAAACAAACCTGAAATCATTCCGACTTTTCCGGGTTTTAATTCCTGCGCATACACCAAAATAGCCGAGAATGCAGAAGCAATCACAATTCCGATAATAACGGCCAGAACGCCTGTCCAGAATAAATTGGCGTAAGGCAGAAGCAGCGTAAAGGGTGCAGCTCCTAATATAGAAAACCAAATGATATATTTTCTTCCAAAATGATCTCCCAACGGACCTCCGATTAAAGTTCCTGCCGCTACAGAAGCTAAGAAAATAAATAAGTAATATTGTGATTCCTGAATTCCCAAAGAGAATTTACTCATTAAATAAAAAGTAAAATAACTGGACATACTGGCCATATAAAAGAACTTCGAAAAGATTAACAGCAACAAGACAATAATCGAAATCGTAATTTTTCTATTCGATAAGTCAACCGTTTCTTCTTCCAAAGATGTTTTTTTGGCAGCCCTTAAACTCATATGGTTTTCGTACCAAACAGCGATTCTTGACAAAATGCCTATTCCGATAATGCCTGCAATTACAAACCAGATTACATATGATTGTCCATGTGGTGCCACGACTACGGCTACCAATAAAGGTCCGACTGCACTACCGGCATTTCCGCCTAACTGAAAGATAGACTGTGCCAGACCACGTTTTCCGCCTGACCCCAAAAAGGCAACCCTGGAAGCTTCAGGATGAAAAATAGAAGAACCAATTCCGACTAAAGCCACTGAAACCAATATCATTACAAACGAAGTTGAAATTGATAATAGCCCTAATCCTAAAATGGTAAAAAGCATCGCTGCTACCAAGGAATACGGTTTTGGTTTTTTATCAGTATAAAATCCAATAAAAGGCTGCAATAAAGAGGCTGTCAGTTGGAAAACAAACGTTATCAATCCGATTTGGGTAAAACTCAGGTTGAAATTTTCTTTCAGAATCGGATATGTCGATGGAATTACGGATTGCATTAAATCATTTAGCAAATGGGCAAATGCAATTGAAAATAATACCGAATAAACTGTTTTTTGGGCTAAAGCACTGCTGTCAATTGCAGTAGTCTGGGTAGATGAATTCATAATGTGATAAGCAAAAAAAATTATATAAAACTAACGATAAAATACCAAACAGCCAGTGTGACAAAGGAAACTGGTATTCCGAAACCAATCATCATGCTGCTTAATTTAGGTTTTAATCCGTAAGTGGAGGCCAAAATTGCACCGGTTATCATGGGTGCCATTGCCATTTCCATAATGGTAATTTTAATCCCCTCAGAATGCTGTTTTAATATCACAACATATAAAACAAGGATTACCAGAGGAGCGAAAATTAATTTATAAAAAAGTCCGAGTCGCAAAAATTTCCAATGCCTGCTTTTCCGGTCAAAAGTAAGCTGTAAACCTACTGAAAGCAAAGCCAAAGGTGTAACAAAACTTCCAATTTTCAATAAAACAGGTTGCAAGTCCTCCTTAAATTCAAACTGAAAAACATTCATCAGGCAGGCCAAAACAAAAGTGAGAAATGGTGGAAAAAGAGCTACCTTTTTTAGAATACCCAAAGCATCCGGAGTTCCTTTAGAATAAAAAGCAGCCACAAAAATGCCCAACGTCGAGACCACAACAAATGTTCCCGGCTGATCAACCAAAACTGCTGTTTCTAAACCTTTTTTTCCAAATAAAGCTTCAATTATCGGATAACCAAGAAAAGAACTATTACTTAATCCGGCGGTTAAAATCATGCAGCCGATAAGTTTATTCGACCAGCCCATTCGTCTTCCTAAAAAATGGAAAAAGATAAAAGCCAACAGAAAACAAATCCAGCCTGCCCCTATCGGAAATAACAATTCCGGATTCCATTTTATTTTTGGAATATGATATAAGGTAATCGCAGGCAGACAAAGATAAATAACAATCTTATTTAAAATCTTATAGATATGGCTTGGAAATTGCTTTACTCTTTGCAAAAGCAAGCCTAAACTCAAAAAGAAGAATATTAAAATGAAGTTGTTCATAATGCAGGTTCCTGACAAAAATAAGAATTTATAAAACACTGAAGAACATTAATTTTTAGTTAAAATCTTTTTTTAATGGATAAAACGCTTTACATTTGTAACATATTTTATTACAGTATGATTTCAGGTAAGTTTGCCATAACGATTCACATTTTAACTTTACTCACTAAATTCCCCAATGATTTTTTGTCATCCGAATTTATTGCAGGAAGCATGAACCTAAATCCTGTTTTGGTTCGTAAAGAGATCGCGAATCTGAAAGCACATCATATTGTAGAAAGTAAAGAAGGCAAGAACGGGGGTACAAAATTATTGAAAGAAGCTTCAGATATTACTTTAAAAGAAATATTCGAACTTACTTTCGATAATATTAATTTAGGATATGCCAAAAATCAACCAAACCCAGACTGTCCTGTTGGCAAAAAAGTCAATCAGAATTTGTCTGAGCTATATGCCGATATCAACGAAAAAGTAGGTTTACAATTGAAGAAAATTACACTGGAAGATTTTTCAAGTCAGTTTTAAAACCTTTTTTTACACTAAACTGTAACATTTTTTATTACTAATTAAATTATATATTATGAAAATTGCAATTATTGGAGCTACAGGATTTGTTGGCTCAGCTATCTTAAGCGAATTAGCATCAAGAAACCAGGACATCACAGCGATTGCCAGAACTCCAAAAGAAGCATCAAATGTAAATTGGGTTGCTGCGGATATTTTTAATGTTGATGCTTTGGCAGAAGTTCTAAAAGGAAACGATGTTATCATTTCTGCTTACAACGCAGGATGGACCAACCCAAATATCTATGATGACTTTATTGCAGGTTCAAAAGCAATTCAGGAAGCGGTAAAAAAATCAGGTGTAAAACGTTTCATCGTTATTGGCGGAGGCGGAAGTTTATTTGTTGCTCCGGGTTTACAGGCTGTTGACACTCCGGATTTTCCAAAAGAATACTATACTGCTGCAAGTGCTGCCAGAGATTATCTGAACATCATTAAAGAAGAAAAAGAGTTAGACTGGGCGTTTTTTAGTCCGGCTTTTGAAATGCATCAGGGAATTACAACCGGCAGAACAGGAAAATACCGTTTAGGTTTAGAAAACCCGGTTTTTAATGATGAACAAAGAAGTATTCTTTCTGTGGAAGATTTAGCAGTGGTTATTGCCGATGAAGCAGAAAATGCAAAACACCACCAGGTTCGTTTTACAGCGGGATATTAAGAGAAAGGTTCTGAGGTCCTGAGGCCCTGAGGCCCTGAGGTTCTAAGTAATCTGCCACGAATTACACTGATTTTCACGAATTTTTTATTGCATTTTGTCATCCTGACGGAAGAAGAATCACACACGTAACTCTGAATAGCAAGTCACCAATATTTGTAGAGCATCTAGTGTGTTCCTTCCTCCTTCAGGATGACAATCACAACTTATCTTTCCAATAAAAAATTCGTGGAATTCGTGAAATTCGTGGCAAACTAACTTTTTGAAACTGTTTTTGTTTTCTGTACTTTTACAAAACTAAAAAGTACAGTTTGTCAAGTTTAAAAAAACAATCAGGCAGTTTGCAAGAAAAAGCCGGGATTTCACCTCCTGAAATCACCAATAGTACTGCTATTAGTCAGATTCAGATAAACAGAAGAAAACAACCTTCTTCTGATGAATTAATAAAGGGAATTCTGGATCAAAACAGAACTGCTTTAAGCCGTGCTATTACTTTAGTAGAAAGCACCCATCCTGAACATGCTGAAAAAGCAAATGACGTCATCAAAGGCTGTCTTCCGCATGCCAATCGATCGATACGGATCGGAATTACCGGTGTTCCGGGTGTTGGAAAAAGTACTTTTATAGAAGCTTTTGGAAAATTCCTGACCGCTTTGGGGAAAAAAGTTGCCGTATTGGCAGTTGACCCTAGCAGTTCTCTTTCGCATGGAAGTATTTTAGGGGACAAAACCCGAATGGAAGAATTGGTAAAGGACGAAAATGCTTTTATAAGACCCAGCGCTTCCGGAGATACGTTAGGCGGAGTAGCGAGAAAAACCCGTGAATCGATTATTTTGTGCGAAGCCGCAGGTTTTGATACTATTATTATAGAAACTGTTGGTGTAGGGCAAAGTGAAACTGCCGTGCACAGTATGGTTGACTTTTTCCTCTTATTGAAAATTTCCGGTGCAGGCGATGAACTTCAGGGAATCAAACGGGGTATTATGGAAATGGCTGATGCTATTGTCATCAACAAAGCGGATGGTGATAATATTAAAAAAGCCAATCAGGCGAAACTGGAATTCAACAGGGCTTTGCATTTATTTCCACCTAATAAATCAACCTGGCAGCCCAAAGTGACCACTTGCAGTGCGATTACAAACGATGGAATTCCTGAAATCTGGGATACTATTTCCTCTTATTTCGAAATGACCAATGAAACCGGATATTTTCAGGAAAAACGAAAAGACCAGAATCAGTTTTGGATGATGGAAACCATAAACGAACAACTGAAACTAAACTTCTACAATAAACCCGAAATAATCACACAACTGGAACAAAACAAAAAAGCAGTACAAAACGATGAATTATCACCTTTCGCAGCTGCTCAGCGTTTGTTGAGGTTGTATTTTGAGGAAGGGACAAAGTAACAAAGGTTCAAAGACACAAAGATTTTTACTCTGTCCCTTTGAACCTTTGTTACTTTGAGCCTTTAAACCTATTTCTTTCTAAGCTTATATTTATTCTCCTTATATAAATTCCCTGCTGTAATAACGTGAGCCAAAGCATCTTTTGCTAATTCTTCGTTTAGTTTTACAGGAATTAAGGTCGTGTCGTTTTTGATTTCGAATTGGAGTGGCTTCAAATTGGGCTGCATAATCACAACCTGATTTTCTACTCTGAAGGCGTTGATATCGTTAAATTGCATAATGGATCTTCCCTGAACTTTAGCCTCTAGTTTATTCAGGTTTCTTCCCACCATAGGAGTTTCAAACGGAATTCCTAAATAACCCAATAAAGTTGGCGGAATATCAATCTGGCTCGCCAGTTTACTGTATACTGCTCCTTTTTGAACTCCGGGCCCTATAATTAAGGCCGGAATATGAAATTTATTGATCGGCACTAAATTCTTTCCGTATGTTCTTGTATTGTGATCGGCGATGACAATGAAAATCGTATTTTTAAAATAAGCTTCTTTTTTAGCCATTTCGAAGAATTTTCCAATCGAAAAATCCGCATATTTCATAGCATTATTCACTGTAGCAGGCTTTTGATCGAATGGTTTTATTCTTCCAGCCGGATATTCAAAAGGTTCGTGATTTGAAGTCGAAAACATTAAGGAAAAGAAAGGTTTATTACCTTTTGCCTTAAAATAATTGTTTGCTTTGGTCACTAAATCTTCATCAGAATAGCCCCATGTTCCTTTGAAAGCATATTTATTTCCATCAGATTCAAAATCTTCCTGATCAACAATATCCTGAAAACCATTTCCGTTGAAAAAAGAAGCCATATTATCAAAATTGGCCATTCCGCCATAAATAAAACTGGTTTCGTATCCTTTTTGTTTTAAGGCATCGGCCAGGGTAAAAAATCCTTGTTGGGAGTTTCCTAATTTCACGACGCTTTCAGATGGTGAAGGCAGAAATCCTGTTACAACAGCTTCGATTCCACGTACGCTTCGGGTTCCAGTGCAATACAAATTGGTAAACAATAACCCTTCTTTCGATAATTTATCAAATTCAGGTGTTAACGGTTTCCCACCTAAAATCCCAACATACTCTGCCCCTAAGCTTTCCTGCAAAAAGATCACCAGATTATAGGGTTGCTGTACCGTTGTATCGGGTTGCTGCACATGCAGAAATGGAATTTCAGCATCGGTAAAATCAGTTGGTCCGGCGATCATGTATTTTTTTACACGGGCAATCGCTTCTGCTTCTTCCATTTTACCGTACATTTTGGTATTTCCTTCATTTTTAATAGAATACGCAGCAAAAGCAACGGTATAAAAAGAATTCAATCCCAAAGTATTGGTCAGCTGATCTGTAGAAAAAACAGCATTACTGGCATTGATTGGTCGCTTGGAAGTCAGACTTGAACGCGCTCCAAAAAACAATAAAAAAGCCACTAATGGAAAAACCATCAATTTCAATTTATAGGCTGTACTGGTGGTATGAAAAAGTTTTTTTCCTTTTTTGAAGGCAAAATACAAGATCAGTCCCAAAATAAGGAATGTGACAATTATAGAAGTCAGGTAACTTTTCAGAAGCATCCCGACCACTTCTTTTGGATAAATCAGATAATCTAAGAAAATCTTATTCGGACGGGTGTCGTATTGTTTTACAAAATCAGGCGAGGCCAATTCTACAAAAAGAATCAGGAACAGGAATAAAAAGCTGTAAATCACCAGGAAGTTATTGGTAAACTTCAGCCATTTATTCGGAAGAAATGTAATCAATACGGCCGGAAGAAAAGACAGGTAACATAACAATATCAGATCCATTCGCAGACCGATTGGAAAAATATACCAGAAGTTTAGCGTTTCAACGACTCTGTCTTTAAAAATAAAAAATAAAAATATTCGACTTAAAGTAGTAATTAGCAATCCGATTGCTATAAAATTAAAAACAGGTTTTAAATAACTTAATTTTTTCATCAGAAAGATTTAGAGCTTAAAAGATACATCCAAAATAAAATTACTCTTCGTAACGGTTTATTTCTCTGTCGTAAAATTCATTTGCCAGAACAATCAGGCCTTCCATTTCGGCATTTAGTTCTGCTTCATCAAGATCTTCAGGTTCTTCCATAAATTCAACCTCATCATCTTTAAGGTTGATAATAAATCTTGGATAATCAAGGTGAACGATAAAAATATCATCCGGAAAATCAGTGTTATCTCCGAGTAAAAATTTAGGTAATTCCATTTTTATTTATTTTTTTAAGTTTCAAATTTAGTTATTTGCAACTGAATTATTAAGTAATTTTTTGGTTAAGTAATGAAAACGAATGTACAGGAATATAGCGGCTGAAGTTAATCCCGCCAAAAGCCCAATCCAGACTCCCTGTGCTTTCCACGGCGTGTATGCTGCCAAATAGTACGAAATTGGAAAACCGATCACCCAATACGACACAAAAGTAATGTACATGGGTATCTTCACATCCTGTAAACCTCGCAAAGCACCTAAGACCACGACCTGAATTCCATCTGAAATCTGAAAAACTGCGGCTATTAAAAGTAATTTGGAAGCAATTTCGATTACTTCTGTATTGTCTGTAAGCTGTAATGTATTTTCCATATTCAGAAAAAGATAAGGCAAAATACTATGAAAAGCGATAAACACCGCTGCAAAAACTACTTCGAGAATAATGGAAAGTAAAAAAACAGATCGTGCTACGACTACCAAATTTTTATAATCCATAAGACCTCTCTGGTTACTGACACGAATCATAGAAACAACACTCAGTCCCATAGCAAACATAAAAGTCAGGGACGAAAGACTTAAAGCCACCTGATTGGCCGCCTGACTTGTTTTTCCGATATTGCCGCAAAGCCAGATGGAAGCGGTAAAAAGTACTACTTCAAAAAGCATCTGCATGGCCGATGGCAAACCTAAGTTTATAATTTTTCTAAGGGTTTCTTTTTTGATTTCCTCAAAACTAAAATTCTCAAAATAAGTTTTAAGCTGTTCTCTTCTCGACAAGATAATGTGCATAAACAGCACCATCATAATCCTTGAAATTACCGTTCCTAAAGCAGCACCGACAATTCCCATTTTAGGAAAAATCCAGACGCCGTAAATTAGCATATAGTTAATCCCAACGTGAATTACATTCGCCATAATAATCGCGTACATCGAGTATTTGGTCATTGATAATCCGTCAGCAAATTGTTTGTAACCCTGATATATGATAAGCGGTACCAATGAAAAGGCAACCCAGGCCAGATACGGTTTTGCCAAAACAATAACATCGGCCGGCTGGTGCAGTAATTCCATCAAAGGCATTGCCAGCACGATTAATCCAAAAAGCAAAACGCCTAAAATGGTACATAAAAACAATCCGTGGTGAAACGCAGCACGAATTTTTGATGGATTTTTTTCGGCATCAGCCTCTGCTACAATCGGAGTTATAGCGGTAGAAAATCCTATTCCTAATGACAGGGCTATGAAAATCATACTATTTCCCAGCGAAACTGCTGCGAGTTCGGTACTCCCTAATTTCCCTACCATTATATTATCGACAATACCTATTAAGGTGTGTCCGACCATTCCCAGAATAATGGGATACGCCAATCTTAGATTATAAGAAAACTCTTTTGTGTAATTTTTTAAATTCAATTTTACTGCTTTTAAGTCGGCAAAGATACTGAGAAGCTTTGAATTCTTTTCTATTATCAAAAACATAAGCGAATATTAAGAATATGCTTCATAATACCGAGATTATATAACAATTGCAAAAAATTGTATAACAAACTCCCAACCCCTGGATTTTACTTTTACACCATTAAATAATTAAAAAAAATTGTCATGAAGAAATCAGGAAATCTAAAAATGTTATGCCTTGCACTTATTACTTTATTATACGCCAACACAACTTTCGCTCAGGACAGTGAAATTAAAAATTACGATCAGGGATTCAGATTAGGATTTGGAATAAATGGCGGAATACCAACTGACAAGGATTATGATTGGGCACTTGGCGGAGATGTGCGTCTGCAATATGATTTAACCAAAAGAACGTCATTAACACTGACTACAGGTTTTACGAATTTATTTAAAGGAGATGACGCTAAGGATCTTGGATTTATTCCGGCAAAAGTAGGTTTTAAAGCCTTTGTATGGGAAGACCAATTTTATGTTTTAGGTGAAGTCGGTGCCGGTTTCGCTGTTACGAACGGTTACAACGACACAACATTTTTATGGGCTCCGGGAATCGGGTACGCCAATAAGTACATCGATCTTAGTGTTCGTTATGAAGACTATCACGATTTCAGAACCAATCAGGTAGCATTGCGCGTAGCCTATGGTTTTGATTTGTAAAAATACATTTATTTTTATTCTTTTGTTTTTGGTAAAACCCGACAGTTGCTCATAGGCTGTCGGGTTTTTTATTTTATTTCGCCAGTTGCTTTTTATACAATTCAAAATTGGCTTTTATTTCATCATCCAGTTCCGGTTCTTTAATGTCCGTATATTTTTGCATTTCTTCCCAGATAATTTTGGCTACAATATATCGGGCCATTTCCTTATCATCGGCAGGAACAATATACCAGGGCGCGTGTTCTTTTGATGTCTTATTGATGGCCTGTTCATAATATTTCTGGTATTCCTCCCAATGTTCACGCTCTTTTAAATCCCCGGGGGAAAATTTCCAATTGTGTTTTCCTTCTTCCAGACGGCGCAACAATCGCTCCCGTTGTTCTTCTTTGCTCAGATGCAGGAAAAATTTCATGACAATAGTTCCGTTTGCGGCAATATGTTTTTCGAAATTATTGATTTGCTCAATCCTGTTTTTCCAAAATTTTGGTTTGATATCTTTTACCGAATTGATTCCGGGCAGATTTTCACTTAAAAGAAATTCCGGATGCACACGTGTTACGAGCACATTCTCGTAATGGGTTCTGTTGAAAATCGCAAACTTTCCTTTTTCGGGAAGTGCAATATAATGTCTCCATAAATAATCGTGCTCCAGTTCCGATGAATTCGGTGTCTTAAAACTGTGCACCACCACACCACGCGGATTAAATTCCTTAAAAACCTCCCGAATCAGGCTGTCTTTTCCCGAAGTATCCATTCCCTGCAGGCAAATCAAAACGCTGTATTTATTGTGCGAATACATAACGTCCTGCAAGTCGCTCAGTTTCGCCTGAACCTTATCCAGTTTTTCTTCTTTTTCTTCATCATCTGCCTTTATATCCAGCAAAGTCGGAATACTCTTTAAACTTATTTTCTTAACAACTTTAAAATCATTCGGGTCTATCGATTTCATATTTGTAAATTTTATGTATTTAGTGGTATTTCATCTGTTATTACCGCATATTAAGGGTAATTTCATAACATTCCGTTTTATCGTAATAGTAAATATAGTACTTTTACGAAGCATATTCCTGCTATTCATTGCAATACTTTTTCAATAAATTGTTTTTTTCCAAGCCACAACAAGAGCTTCCGTTGGTCGCTTTGTTCTGCCGGAAAAAATACAATTTCTCCTCAAAGTATTTTCATTGCTATCAGGGCTGGGCACTCTTTTACAAAACAAAATTCATGGAAAAATTCACTTTAGAAATATTATTTCAAATCATCGGAATCGGTTCGGCATCAGGCTTGTTTTTCAATAACAATTCCCTTTATATCATTGGTGACAACAGTGGATTCTTATACGAATACAATCTGCAGGACCAGCAATTAAGCCACCATCCTTTAATGGATAATCCATCACAGAACATTCCTAAAAACCTGAAACCGGATTTCGAATCCATTACCCACCACAACGACACCTTATATGTTTTTGGCTCGGGTTCTACCGAGAACAGAAACAAAATGATTGCGTTCGATCTGAAAACCAAAACCATTTTACAAAAAAATAATCTGGTCGATTTATACGGTTTAATGCAAAGTTTTGGAGAAATAAAACCGGAAGATTTCAACCTTGAAGGCGCTATTTTCGATGGAGAAAACTGGTATTTATTCAATCGCGGAAACGGAGTTTCTAACAAAAACACCATTTTCACCATTCACGCTAAAAATTTAGGGGAAGAATTTGCATTGGTAGCCACCAACTATAAACTGCCCAAAATAAAAGGTGTGCGTTCCAGTTTTACCGATGCGATTTTAGTCGAAGACAAAATCTATTTCCTTTCAACAGCCGAAGATACCCAATCTACTTACGACGACGGAGAAATCCTCGGAAGCTTCATCGGACGCATCGATCTCAAAACCATGAAAATCGATTTCACGCAAAAAATAACGTCCACTAACAAATTCGAAGGTTTGACTTTCTACAAAAAAGAAAACAATAAAATTGAATTTCTGCTTTGCGAGGACAATGATACAGAACTATTGGAAACGAAGATTTTTAAATTGAGTTTGCCGGTTAAGTAACAATAATTTTTATGAGAAAAATAATTCTTTCATTAACTATACTTTTAATTCTTTTAGGTGGCAGTTATCTATTTTATGATTTCAAAATAAATAAACCACAAATGGAAAACTTAAAGCCTTTAAAACCAAAAGATTTGGATCCAAAGTCATTTATTGCTCTTTTCACAGAGAGATATAAAGAAAATTCCAAACTGAATGCTGTAACAATGACTGGAGAATTTCCTGATAATTGGGTAAAGGCAAAAGATGTTGAATATCTAATTTCGATTATGTATTCTAAACAAAAATGTTGTGGATATATGAATATATTCTCTTCAAGTATGTTAACTGATAATGCTGAAGTGGGTGGTTATGCAATAATTTTTTTGAACTCTTATATTTCAAAAACACAAATTAACCTAGGCTTAAATTCTAATCCAAAAACCGATATCGAATCAATTAAAAAAATTGAAAAATGGCATCAACAAATTTGAAAGTTAACTTTCTACAAAAGCGAAAACAACAAAATTGAATTTTTGCTTTGCAAGGATAATGATAACGAACTTTTGGAAACTAAGATTTTTAAATTGAGTTTGCCGGTTAAGTAAATTCAATATATTTTAACAGGGATGAGAGAGGAGATGCACTGCTGTACGCCTCTACAGCGTTAGAACCGCTGCTGCGCCCCTCTACGATAAACCTTTGTCGCTTTGCAACTCTGAACCTTTGAACCTTTAAAAAAAAAATCATCATCATCCCAACCTTTTTATCTTTTTAACCCTCTTTAGTATAAAGACAACAATTGTGATAAACGAAACTCAGATTTCCAACTGCAAAAAAATGCAACGTGATGCGCAGCGTCAGGTGTATGAGTATATGGCTCCAAAGCTGTATCGTCTCTGCAAGCGATACCTAAAAAAGGAAGAAGAAATAGAAGAAGCTTTGGCCGATGCTTTCTATACCATATTCACCAAAATAGAACAGCTCAAAGAAGTTCAGGCTTTTGAGGCCTGGGCCAGAAAAATAACCGTGAACCATTGTTTGGCAACCATTAAGAAAAATACAAATTTCAATATGTATCTTGATGATGTCAAATTGCTGTCACAACCTTTTACGGAAGAAATCAATCATTTAGAAGAAGAGGATTTACTCAATTTATTAAACCATATTCCCGACGGCTGTAAAACGGTCTTTAACCTTTTTGTCATAGAAGGTTACGGACACAAAGAAATAGCCGCTATGCTGAACATTTCCGAAGGCACCTCAAAATCACAATTGAATGCTTCAAAAACCAAGCTAAAGGAATTAGTAAACAAATTGTATTATCAAAAAGCAAAATAGTCATGGACAATCAGGATAAATTATTCGAAAAAATAAAAGAAGCTTCGCATAACGCCGAAAGCAAAGATTTTGCTGCAATGGACAAGGTCTGGTCCCGTGTTGAAGAAAAACTGGACAAAAAAGAAGATAAAAAAACAATTGCCTTATGGAAAAAAATTGCAATCGCCGCTTCTCTGTTATTGGTTATTTCTATAGGTTCTCAATTTATAAAAACAAACAACAATTCAACTATTGAAGAAACTAAGGTAGTCACTAACGAAATTCAAAAAGAGCCAATTCAGGAAACTAATTTAGGAAAAAATAAAATCGCAACTTCTGAAGAATCCGAAATAATCCCAAAAGCGGAAGCTACAGAAATCCTGAATAACCAAATTAAAAAACAGGAAAAAGTTGCCCTTCAGGAAACACAAAATTATAACAACGATAAAATCGCTTACGAAACAGGACCGTCAATGGCTGCTGACGAAGCCGCTGCTCCCGCTCCCTCTGTAACTTCCGGTTATTCAAGTGAAGAAGATTCAGTTGAAAAAGACAAAGCCTTTGCTCCTGCTGCGGTTTCAAAACCTCTGAGAGGTGAATCCTATCGAATGGCTGTTGCTGAAAAAGAAACCCAGATGGCTAAAAAAAGTGCCCCTCTGGTGATCCTGAACGGAAAAGCAATTTCCCATACAGATGATGCGAAAAGAGACAAAATGATGCAGGGAGAGCTTTCCAACTTAAATCCTGAAAATGTAGAATCACTGGTTGTATTAGAAGAACCTTTATACATTATTGACGGAAATTACTATTCGGAAAATGATTTATTCGGAAAGAACCCAAAAAGTCCTTATGCTCCCTTAAACAAACAGGAAATAAAAACGATTACCATTCTGCAGGATCTTGAAGCCACCGAAAAATACGGTGAAAAAGGAAAAAAAGGAGTGGTAATAATCACTACCAAAACAGGAAAACCAGCTTCGCAGCAATAGCTAAAACTTAACTTAAATTTACTATTATGAGAAGTCTAAAACTTTTTTCATTAGTCCTGTCTATGCTCGTAGGTTTCCTATCCGTTGCGCAGCAAAAAACGATAAGCGGCACTGTCTCAGATTACAATTCCGTTCTGCTTCCCGGAACGCACGTTACAATTAAACAATCAGGAAAAGAAGCATCTACCAATTTTGATGGGAAATATACAATTGCTGCCCAAAAAGGAGACACACTTGTTTTTAGTTATGTGGGGTATGAAATACAAAAAAAAGTCGTCGGAACTAAAAAGATTATTAATGTAAAATTAACCGCCACTCCTCCGCTCCTGGAAACATATGGTTATAATCCGGAAATCGCTGATAAAAAAAACAAGAAACAGTATCTCCCACTAAAAGATTCTGCAACCAGAAATCCTGATACTATTCCATCCAACAAAGAACCGCTGTATATTGTTGACGGGGTTCCTGTACAATCCCGGCAAATAGCAAAAATCAATCCGAATGACATTCAGAATCTTAGTGTCTTAAAAGAAATCGAGGCTACTTCTCTCTATGGGCCGAGAGCTTATTACGGAGCCATCATTATAAGTACAAAAAACGAAATTTATAAGAATCTTACAAAGGAAGAAATAGACACTGACTTAAATAAAACTTCCGTTCCTTTTCTCAAAAAAGAAGATCAGAAAGATTAAAAATTATTATTGAAAAGTGTTTGAAATCGCTTTAGGGTTCATGTCGTTATTTTACTACATTTGGTTTTTTAATAAAAGCCTTTATAAATTAACTTTAAATAAAATTTAATGAATCCTATTTTAAATCAGAATTTATTCCTTGTAAAAGAGCATGTTGGTATGTTTAAAGCTGCTAACAACTATGATGTTTATGATCCGGAAACCAATCAGATCATTATGAATTGCCGCGAAAACAACCTGGGCTTTTTCACAAAAGTATTTCGTTTTACTGATTATAAAAGAATGACTCCCTTTGATGTTGAAATTACAACCGCTTCAGGTGAAAAGTTAATTACGGTGAGACGTGGCGTGGCGGTTTTCCGTTCGACTGTTGAAGTTCTGGATGAAAAAGATCGTTTAATTGGAACTTTCAAGCAAAAATTCTTCTCTTTTGGAGGGAAATTCGAAATTCTGGATAAAAATGAAAGACCGTGTGCGACCCTTCAGGGAAAATGGACGGGCTGGGATTTTAAATTTTCGCATGAGAACAGGCAATTGGCTCAGGTAAGCAAAAAATGGGCAGGAATGGGGAAAGAGCTTTTTACCAGTGCTGACAATTATGTGCTGCAAATTGAAGAAAATGTACCTGCTGACAGTCCGCTTAGACAATTAATCCTTGGAGCTGTCATGTGTATTGATATGGTTCTGAAAGAATAAGAAAGTTGTTAAACTTAGATTAAGAAACAACGGAAAGCATCATTTTAGCAATCAAAAGAATTATTTTTGTGTCACTAAGAATGATGCTTTCTGCATTTCAAAAAATACGACCATGACAGATTTAAAAAATAAAAATGCCCTGATTACCGGCGCCGGAAAAGGAATCGGAAAAGCGATCGCTATAGCTTTAGCCAAAGAAGGCGTAAACGTAATCCTGATTTCAAGAACCCAGGCCGATGTAGATCAACTAAGTGCTGAAATTTCGGGTTTAGGGGTTAAGGCGATGGCTTTAAGCGCCGATGTTTCAGATATTAATTCTATCAATAAAGCGGTAGAAAAATCTTTGGCCGAATTTACCAACATTGATATTTTAATTAATAATGCCGGTATTGCTGCTTTTGGAAAGTTCCTTGAATTAGAACCAACTGCCTGGGAGAAAATAATTCAGGTCAATTTGATGGGAACGTATTACACGACCCGCGCTGTTTTGCCAAATATGATTGAAAGACAAACCGGTGACATCATCAACATTTCGTCTACCGCAGGTTTAAACGGAAATGCCTTGACAAGTGCCTACAGTGCTTCTAAATTTGCCGTTTTAGGTTTAACTGATTCTCTAATGCAGGAAATGAGAAAGCATAATATTCGCGTAACCGCATTAACACCAAGCACTGTGGCTACCGATCTGGCATTGGATTTAAATTTAACGGACGGAAATCCTGACAAAGTAATGCAGCCGGAAGATATCGCCGAATTGATTGTTGCCCAACTTAAATTAAGCCGCAGGGTCTTTATTAAAAACAGCAGTATCTGGTCTACAAATCCTTAGATTAAAAAATAAATTCCAAAATTTTTAAATTCCAAAGTCCAACTACTCGTTTAATTAGAATTTGGAGTTTGGAATTTAGAGTTTGGAATTTGGAATTTTCACCAGAATACAGAGATTGGAATTTTAAAACAAACAGGATGGAACAATACCTAAGACAATTAATTGCGATAGAATTCACAGACAAAAAAGAAATTTTTACCGGATTCCTTATTGACTATTCCGATGACTGGATTTTATTGCGGAATAATCCCGTTGATTATATCCTTGATGGTTTCGTGATTTTAAAAAACAAAAATATCGAAGCCGTTCACAGAGATCAGGATCTTGCTTTTACTGAAAAAGTAATCCGAATGAAAGGTTTAAAAACAAATGCGGAAGATATTATTCCGATTAGGGATCTGGCTTCTATCGTAAATTTTCTCACTAATAAGTACGGTATTTTCCAGATTTCAAAAAAATCTGCCAAATCTGCTTATTTAGGTAAATTACTGGAATTAACCGACGAAGAACTCACCATTGACTTCGTGGACACCAGAGGAAAATTTGGAGGTGAATTAAGCTTTAATCCGCAAAAAATAAGAGTAATTGAATTTGACACGGATTATATCAATTCCCTGAAATTAGTAATTCAGGAAGAGGAGAAATAATATGCCCTTTTATAAAACAGAAAAGCCCTTTATTAAAGGGCTTTTCTGTTTTATTTTGTCATTTCGACCGTAGGGAGAAATCACACTAGCAATTCGACAAAGATTGGCTGAATTAGCAACGGTTTTACTTGTGTGATTTCTCCCTACAGTCGAAATGACACACAATTCGTTTTTTACGCTTCCGCCAATTTATTTAGAAATTCCAGGCGAACGCTTCCGTCTTCGTCTATTTTCGTCAGATTAATTTCCTGTAAGGTATTCACTAATTCCGGATTCCAGGGTGTTTTTACTTTTACGTAATTTTCGGTAAAACCGTGAATGTAACCTTCTTTATTTTCACTTTCAAACAAAACAGTCCTGTTCGTTCCTATTTGGCTTTCATAAAAAGCACGACGTTTTTTGACTGATAAACCACGTAACATTTTACTGCGTTTTGCTCTTACGTTTGCAGGAACAATTCCGGGCATATTTGCGGCTTCGGTATTATCTCTTTCCGAATAGGTAAATACGTGTAAATAGGAAATATCCATTTCATTCAGGAAATGGTACGTTTCTAAAAAGTGCTCATCCGTTTCACCGGGGAAACCAACGATAACATCTACACCAATACAGGCATGTGGCATTACTTCGCGAATTTTATTGACACGTTCTGTATAAACTTCACGTAAATAACGGCGTTTCATCAACTTTAAGATATCATTGCTTCCGGATTGTAACGGAATATGAAAATGCGGAACAAAAGTTCTGCTTTTGGATACGAAATCAATTGTTTCGTTTTTCAACAGGTTAGGTTCAATGGATGAAATTCGCAAACGTTCAATTCCTTCTACTTTGTCTAAAGCCTGAACTAAATCAAGAAACGTATGTTCGTGTTTTTTATTTCCGAATTCCCCTTTTCCGTAATCACCGATATTTACTCCGGTTAAAACAATTTCTTTAATGTTCTGAGTCGATATTTCTTTTGCATTTTGCAAAACATTCTCAAGGTCATCACTTCGCGAAATTCCTCTTGCAAGTGGAATTGTGCAATACGTACATTTATAATCGCAGCCGTCCTGTACTTTCAAAAATGCACGGGTACGGTCACCGATAGAATAACTTCCCACATAAAAATCGGCTTCGGCAATTTCGCATGAGTGAACTTCACCCATATCGTTTTTGCTTAAGTCATGAATATAATCGGTAATTTTAAATTTTTCGGTCGCTCCCAAAACCAAATCAACGCCATCGACAGCTGCTAATTCTTCGGGTTTTAATTGTGCATAACACCCAACTGCGGCTACAAAAGCTTTTTGGTTAAGTTTCATTGCTTTTTTTACCACCTGCTTAAATTGCTTATCGGCATTCTCTGTAACCGAACAGGTATTGATAACATAAATGTCTGCTATTTCTTCAAAATCGACACGATCAAAACCTTCATCGTTAAAATTTCGGGCGATTGTGGAAGTTTCTGAAAAGTTCAGTTTGCAACCAAGCGTATAAAAGGCAACTTTTTTTCTATTTTCCATAGGAATACACTACGTTTTAAGTAGTAACATATTATATTTACATTCTCAATTGAGGAGTTTGCAAATTTACGTACAATATTCTTTAAAATAAAATCAATAATATACTATATATCAACATTTTGCATTAATCGAATATTTAAATTTGACATAAAAACTATAAATTGAACCCGGTAATATCTAAAATAAGTTTTATCTTTAAAAGATTATAAATCTTATTTCAATAGGAATAAAATGACAAAAACATCGATTAAATGCAAATAATATCGATTAAATGCATTTTTTTTAAAATTAAATTAAAATTTTCTTACATTTAACTTTCGAAAAAAGTGCTTTTGACCCAAAAGGTTAAGCAATTAAAAATTTAACATAAATAAATTAATTTAACAACAGATTTTCCCATAACAATTTTGATATTTTGTCGTTATGTTGTTGTTTTGTTTAATAAAAATAAAATGGGAAAGCCGAAAACCATAAAGAGTAGGCAAAAATTAAAAATTCCAAACTTATATGAAAGCATTTTTACCCACAATCTGCTTGATGTTCTTAACCATTTTCAGTTCGCAAGCGCAAACTGCTGCTGCTCCGGCTACTAATCCGTTCCCATCAATTAGTACATTAACAAGCTGGGCCAGTTTAAATTCTCAATCACAATTTGATATTGCAATTCGTGCTGTGGGGTTTAAATTTGAAGTAAAAGAACCAGGAGAAGGATCTACTGCATATACTTACATCCGCAAAGTAATGGTAAATGAAGTGAACTATACGGATAGAATTGTTTACAGAATTACCAATAATAATTCTGCAAGTATTATCTCATTAGTAACTGCTTCTACTGATTTAGTTAGTTTATACACACCGCAATTGGCAACTTTTAAAAACAACAATTGTAAAACAGAAATGTCTAAAGACAAAAACACAACCTGTACTTGTTACGAGAGTGTAAATTTTGCAATTGATCTTTGCGATGAGCGCGTAAAATTAACAATGGGTGACGGAAATAAATATTTTGTTTCTGTAGCTAAAAAATAGTTCTGAATATTTCAGAAACATAAACTTCGAGCTGTTTTCCAAATCTTTTTAAATCTTCAGGAGTAAGTTTAAAAAGATTTGGGATGCATTTCTTAGGATTTACAAGTTTGGATTTTTTAATTCGTACCAAACATCCGATTCTCCTTCATATTCAAAAGAATTTACATATTGCAACCCCAGCTTTTCTAAAATTCTTCTGGAATTCTCATTTCCGGCATTTGCATACGCATAAAGATACTCTGCTTTCATTACCTTAAAAGCATAATCTATAAAAGCCTTTCCGGCTTCCGTAGCATATCCTTTTCCCCAGTGTTTTTCGATGAAACGATAGCCTATTTCATAAAAATCTTTATGATTATTGATTTCAGTGGTTATAAATTTGATTCCCGACCAGCCCAAAAATTCATTGGTTTCTTTTAGGATAACTGCCCAACGACCTGTGCCAAAATCTTTATATTGCTGCTGAACAAACTCAATGTAAGCAAGGCTTTCACCAATATGAGTAATAGGTTTATTTCCTAAATAGGTATGCACATTTGGATTAGATTCCAATTCAAACATTCCTTCCACATCCGAAAGAAGAAATTCCCTTAAGAGTAAACGTTCCGTTTCGATTGGCTCTTTCATCAGAAATTAATTTAAAATATAACGCTGCACTACCTCAGCAACTCCGTCATTATTATTGGAAGCAACAATCAGATTGGCTCTTTCGCGTAATTCCGGGGTTACATTATCAACCCAAACGCCAAGTCCGGCATATTCAATCATCGTAAGGTCGTTTCCGGCATTTCCTACTGCAATAATTTCACTTTGTTGAATATTGAGCTTAGCCGCCAGAAGTTTCAGACTCGCCGCTTTATCGATTCCGTTTTGTGCTGCTTCCAGGAAAAAAGGTTTCGACATGGCAATACTTAAATGAGGCATTGCTATTTTTAAATCCTGCTCTACTTTTTTTAAATAAGAAGGTTCTTCCAATAAAATACATTTTACTGCCGGTCTGTTTACGGCATCCTTGAAACTTGGCACTTTACGATGTGGCAATCCTGTTATTTCTTTTTCAATTTCAATATATTCAGAATCGGTTTCACTGATAATTTCATTATCAAGATAGGTAATAATGTGCGTTTTCATCTTCACACTATAATCGTACAATTCATGGATCTGTTCGATCGTTAGCTTTTGCTCGAATAAAACAAGATCGTCTTTTACCGTACTAATAATAGCTCCGTTAAATGAAATGATAAACGAATCATTCAAATGTAATTCTAATTCTTTGGCATAAGCAGTCATTGCAGAAGTGGGACGACCGGAAGCCAAAACCACGTAAACGCCTTTTGCCTGGGCCTCAATAAGTACTTTTTTATTTAATTCCGAAATTTTATGATCGTCATTCAACAAGGTATCATCCATGTCGAGCACCAGCATTTTATATTGCATATTTCTTTAGTTTTCAGTCGCAGTCTCAGTTTTCAGTCCCAGTCTCAGTTCTCAGTCTTCGACAAATTGAGACTGAAAACTGCCTTTTAGATACTCATCCTGAAATCTTCGATAACAGGATTTGCTTTTGCAAAATCGGTTTCTTGTATAAAGACCTCTACTGCCAAATCGGTTTGTCCAAAACCACCTAATCTTGCAGATTGGATATTATCTTTTTTTGCAGTTTCTACTCCTGCTTCTTCTAATCTTTGCTGTAAGGCAATCGCTAAAACTTCACTTCCTGAAAATACCTTCATTAATCCCATAACATTTTATTTTTTATTAATTATTTTATTTTTTAATAACAGCGCTTGATTCCAACACTGTTAACTGAGACTGAGACTTATTCCTCTTCTTCAATCTGATCTTCTTCTTCGTCCAGTTCTTCTTCACCTTCTTCATCCATATCAAAAAGGTAAGGTTCCAGTAACATTTTGTCAGCCAAAATTTCGATACGTTCTGTTAATTCTTCTGCAAAAATAATACGTTGTGTTTTTGCGATACTGTTAGAAATACGCATGATTTTAGTTTCATGACGCAATTTCAGAATCGGATCTGCATCATCCAGAATAAACATTTTAAGACGGTTTACATTATAACCTGCAGTCGTAAACATATCGCTCAATTTATTTGGCGTTCCGATTAAAACATCAACTCCGGTAGAAATATAGTTTTTATCGTAGTCCATATCCCCTTTGTCATGAACACCATATACTTCAAGGTTGGTATATTTTCCGTATTTCGCAAAAAGCTCTACCATTTCCAATACCTTGGTTTTGTCTTCTACAATAATTAAAGCTCTTGGTGATTCTTCTACCTGACCCGCCAATTGCTGAATGACGTTCAAAACAATTGTCGTCGATTTTCCACTTTCTTTTGGGGAAAGAACAATACAGTCAGAACCGCTTTTTATAGTCGAAAAAGTTTCTTTCTGTAATATGTTAGGTTCTGTCAGACCGTTTTCTATTAAGGCGTCCTGTAACTTCTCGTTTATTTTTTTTAGTTTCATTTTTTTTAATGCTGTAAGCTGTAGGCTGTAGGCTATAAGCTGCTTGCCATAAGCAAATTGATTTATTATTTAATGCTATAGGCTTTAAGCTATAAGCTGTAGGCCCCATGCAATTACTTTATTTTTTTTCACTTTCTGGCTTATGGCTTACAGCCTAAAGCATATTGCCCTTTTTCTATTTTGTGGCAAACATTTTTACGTCCGTTTCTGAGATTTCGTTTCCGCCCAGAATAATAAGTCTTTCGATTACATTTCGAAGCTCACGAATATTTCCTGTCCAGTCATATTCCTGTAATAATTGTATGGCCTGCACAGAAAACACTTTGACAGCATTCCCCTGCTCCGATGCGATTTTCTCTGTAAAATGCGTAATCAAGGCCGGAATATCTTCACGTCTTTCATTTAATGGGGGAACTTTAATTAAAATCACAGCCAGTCTGTGGTATAAATCTTCACGGAAACGACCTTCGGCAATTTCTGTTTTTAAGTCTTTATTGGTCGCTGCAACCACGCGGACATCTACTTTTATATCTTTTTCGGCTCCTACTCTGGTAATCATACTTTCCTGAAGAGCCCTTAAAACCTTGGCTTGTGCCGAAAGACTCATATCGCCAATTTCATCTAAGAAAATAGTTCCTTTATCTGCTGCTTCAAATTTTCCGGCACGATCTTTCACTGCCGATGTAAAAGCACCTTTTACGTGTCCGAACAATTCACTTTCGATTAACTCACTTGGAATTGCCGCACAGTTTACTTCAATTAAAGGAAAATTAGCACGTTCGCTTTTTTCATGTAACTGATGTGCTACTAATTCTTTTCCTGTTCCGTTTGGGCCTGTAATTAAAACTCTGGCTTCGGTTGGCGCTACTTTATCAATCATTACTTTAATATGACTGATTGCCTCGCTTTCCCCCACCATTTCGTAATTCTTACTGACTTTTTTCTTCAGGATTTTATTCTCAACGACAAGTTGTTTTTTGTCTAAGGCATTACGAACCGTATTTAATAAACGGTTTAAATCCGGTGGTTTTGAAATATAATCAAAAGCCCCCAGACGCATCGTATGAATCGCCGTTTCCATATCACCGTGACCTGAAATCATAACCATCGGAATTTCCGGTTTTATTTTTTTTGTTTCTTCCAAAACATCAACTCCATCCATCTTTGGCATTTTGATATCACACAAAACCAAATCGTAGTCGTTGTTTTTTATTTTTTCAAGACCCGCAACACCATCTTCGGCTTCCTCTACCTGATACGCATCGTTTTCTTCTGATAAAATCTTCACCAAAACTCTTCTGATCGCTGCTTCGTCTTCTATAATTAGTATTTTACTCATATTTTTGAGGTTCTAAGTTGCAAAGGTTCAAAGGTACAAAGTTTAAAACCTTTGTAGCTTTGTGCCTTTGAACCTTTGTTACTGTAAGTTAATATTTAAGCCATCTGTATAATTCCTTCCAGGTTGGTTTTTTGCCGTACATTAAGATCCCGACACGGTAAATTTTTGCGGCAAACCAGACTACAAGGAAAAAGGTAGCAAACAATAATGATACCGAAATCGCAATTTGCCACCACGGCACTCCAAACGGAAGTCGCATCAGCATTACAATTGGTGAGGTTAGCGGAATCATTGAAAATACTACTGCTATAGTTCCTTGCGGATCGTTCACGACAGTGAAAAAGCCGATGTAAACACTCAAAATAAGCGGCATGATAATAGGCAAAAGAAATTGTTGAGAATCGGTCTGATTGTCAACAGCAGCTCCAATGGCGGCATAAAATGAACTGTATAAAAAATAACCTCCGATAAAATAAACCACAAAACCAATTAATATACTGGCAATTGGTAAATTCCATAATTCGGCAATATACATTTGCGCCGGTCCTGATAATTCCTGTTGTGCAGAATGCATTAGTTCCGGTGAAATTCTGGCGGTTGGCCCGACATTTACGCCAAAAAAAGCAGAAGCGGCAAACATTAATCCCAGTCCAATAATCGCCCAGATCATAAATTGTAATAATCCTGCCAGTGAAGTTCCAACGATTTTACCAATCATTAACTGAAAGGGCTTTACGGACGAAATTATGATTTCGATGATCCTGTTTGTTTTTTCTTCGATGACACTTCGCATCACCATATTTCCATAAATGATAATAAACATCATAATCAAATATCCGAATGCGCCTCCGATTCCGATTTTTATTTCGTTCAGACCTTTCAGACTTTCTTCTCCGGAAGATTTCGCCAGATGAATATTGACTTCTGCCTGTGCTTTCTGAATGGCTAAAGTATCCAGTTTAGCATGCTCCAGATTAATTTTTGTGATTTTTGACGCGATGACATCCTGTGTGTTTTCTATAAAAGAAATACTCGGACTGTTATTGGAAATATAGTCGATCCTGCTTTCCAGCTCTTTAAAATTATCGGTTTTAGGGATAATAATCAAACCACTGAAATTCTCCTTGGTGATACTGTCTTTCAGTGCTTTTACATCAATTTCAGAAAGATTGAGGTATTTATATTCTGCATCTTTCCTGTTCTGTTTTACAAAATCGCCGGCAAACAAACCTGTCTCATCATGAATCGCAATTCGTTTGGTTTCGGCTTTCATTGAACTCAGATAACCAATAAAACCGGCAATTGCCACAAACAATATCGGACTTAAAAAAGTCATGACAACAAAAGATTTATTGCGGACTTTGGCAATAAATTCTCTTTTTATAATTAATGAAATGATGCTCATTTTTTAGATTAGTTAGATTTTTAGACTTCTTAGATTGTTAGATTTTTTGCTTCCCGGATTTAGTCTAAAAATCTAAGAAGTCTAACGATCTAAAGATCTATTCCGTTACTGTTTGAATAAAAATATCGTTTACGCTTGGAATTTTCTCTACAAAATGCGTCACTTGCCCGCGTTGTGTCAGCAGATGTAATAATTCATTTGGCGTCGCATTTCCTATTTGAATATCGAGTTTTAGATCATCATTTAATGATTTAAAACTTGCCGGCGAAACGGTAAATTTCTGTGTAATATCATACATCAGGCCTTCGACATTGCTCGTCAGTATTCCAACTTCGAAACTATTTGTTTTGAACTTACGCTTAACATCGACCAATTTCCCTTCGATTAACTTATTTGATTTATGAATTAAAGCAATATGATCACAAAGTTCTTCAACACTTTCCATTCGATGCGTTGAGAAAATAATGGTGGCGCCCTGCTCTTTCAAAGCTAAAATTTCATCCTTAATAACATTGGCATTAACAGGGTCAAAACCTGAAAAGGGTTCATCAAAAATCAGCAATTTAGGTTTATGAAGTACACAAACCACAAACTGAATTTTCTGTGCCATTCCTTTCGAAAGCTCCTGAATCTTTTTGTTCCACCAGCCCTGAATTCCTAAGCGGTCAAACCAGTATTCCAATTGTATTTTGGCTTCGGCTTTAGAAAGTCCTTTCATTTGGGCGAGGTACAAACATTGCTCCCCCACTTTCATGGAAGTATACAAACCTCTTTCCTCAGGAAGATAACCAATAGTCTGTACGTGTTTGGGCTGCAGTCTTTCTCCGTCCAGAATTACTTCACCACTATCGGGCAGTGTAATTTGGTTGATGATTCGGATAAGAGATGTTTTTCCAGCTCCATTAGGACCTAATAGTCCATAAATACTGCCTTTGGGCACATTTAATGAAACTTCGTTAAGCGCTACATAATCACCGTATTGTTTTACGACTTTATGTACTTCGAGTAAGTTGCTCATGCTGTTTTCAGGATTTTCTGCGTCAATTAGATCTTTTGTGGTCTTCGTGTGTAAAAGTAAATAATTCGAAGCGAATCTGCGTATTAATACGCAAAAAACCCATCCTAATATTTACATTGGGATGGGTTTTATATGTATTTAAACATTTTGAAAAAAAAGTGTCGTTATGAAAACATATCTTTTACTTTTTCAAAAAATGATTTTTCTGATTTTTCAGGATTTGGAACAAAGTGTTCGTCATTTAAAGCATTTTCAAAAAATTGTTTTTGCTCTTTGTTCAACGTTTTTGGCGTCCACACATTTACGTGAACCAGTAAATCACCACTTCCGTAACCGTTTATACTTGGAATACCTTTTCCTTTTAATCTTAAAATTTTTCCGGATTGGATACCTTCTTCCAGTTTAATACGAACTTTTCCGTTGATTGCTTCAATATCTTTGGAAACTCCAAGAACCGCTTCAGGGAAACTGATATATAAGTCAAAGTGAACGTTCTCACCTTCACGTTTCAGGAATTCGTGCTCTAGTTCTTCAATCGCAACAATTAAATCTCCCGGAATACTGTTCCCCGGAGCATCGTTTCCTTTGTTGGAAACTTTAAGCTGCATTCCGTCTACAACACCAGCAGGAATTTTGATTGAAACGGTTTCGTCTTCCTGCACCATTCCCTGTGCATCTGCTTCAGATGGTCTTTTATCTAAAATCTGGCCGGAACCTCCACAAGTAGGACAAGTTGACGCAGACTGCATTCTTCCTAAAATAGTGTTGGTCACACGCATTACCTGCCCCTGACCATTACAGGTCGAACACGTTTTATAGGTAACGCCTTTGGCCTGAACCTTACGTTTTACTTTTACTTTTTTCTCAACACCATTTGCAATCTCTTCTAAAGTCAATTTCACTTTAATTCTAAGATTACTTCCTTTAGCACGACGAGGGCCACCTCCGCCTCCGCTGAATCCACCAAATCCACCTCCAAAAATATCACCAAACTGGCTGAAAATGTCATCCATATTCATACCACCATGACCACCGCCAAATCCTCCGGAACCATCAAATGCCTGATGTCCGTATTGATCGTATTTCGCTTTTTTGTTCGGATCACTTAAAACTTCATAGGCTTCTGCCGCCAGTTTAAAGTTTTCTTCTGCCTCTTTGTCGCCCGGATTTTTATCAGGGTGATATTTCAATGCACTTTTTCGATATGCTTTTTTAATTTCGGCAGCGTCAGCATTTTTTGAAATGCCAAGTATTTCGTAAAAATCTTTTTTCATAATTTAGGTTAAATTCCAAATCAAAAATTCCAAATTCCAATACTTAAAAAATTGACTTTCAGAATATTGTCTGTATTTTTTTTAGTTTCCGATAACCACTTTAGGGAAACGAATAATTTTGTCTCCTAATTTGTATCCTTTTTCGATTACATCAACAATTTTACCTTTAAGCTTATCAGAAGGTGCAGGGATTTGCGTAATGGCTTCAGCAAAATCAGCATTAAAAGCATCACCTGCTCTAACTTCAACCTGCTCTAAACCTTTAGCTACTAAAGTACTTTTCAGTTTGTCATGAATTAACTCTACTCCTTTTAATAAGATTTCGTCATCAGACTTATTGATTTCTACAATAGCTCTGTCAAAATCATCCAAAACAGGAAGCATTGCCAGCAAAACTTCTTGGTTGGCTGTTTTAAATAAATCAATTCGTTCTTTTGAAGTTCTTTTTTTGTAATTTTCAAAATCGGCAAATAATCTCAAGAACTTATCTTTTTCTTTTGCCAAGTCCTGAGCCAATTGCTCTTCAACACTTAATTCTTCAACAATTAACTGCTCACCGTTGGCATTGTTCTCTAACGTTACGTCATCTAATTCCTGATCGAACTCTGTATTTTCCGTAGTCATATTACTTTTATTTTTAAAAATATTTTTAAACTTCATTTTTTATTCTTTGTGTTGGATTGCAAAAGTACTGCCAAATGTTTTAAAATGTCAAATTGTCACTTTATTAAAATGCAATCCTTTAAAAAACTAAAAAACAGCGCTGGAAAATTTAGTATAATTTTAAGACTATTACGTTTTAGTTTGAACTATATTTGGATTCCAAATTGTAACTATAGTATTACTATCAAAATTGAATTTAAGGGTTGGCCTCGGCTTCATAAATAATTATTAATTCAAGTTTACCTTATATTAAAAAAATCTTCGCCTATTTTCAGACGAAGCTTTTTTTTTATGCTTTTTGAGAAAAAAAAATTTACCGCAAAGAACGGTAAGTTTTTTACTTTTAACTTTATAAAAATCTTTGGGTTCTTTGCGGTAAAAAAATTGCACGGGCGGAGGGATTCGAACCCCCATCAACGGTTTTGGAGACCGCTATTCTACCCTTGAACTACGCCCGTAACTAGGCCGCAAATTAAAAGTATTTTTTCTTCCCCGGCAACTATTTCAGGCAGATTTAAAGCGTTTTTTCTTTTGTTTATCGTTCGCCACGAATTCCACAAATTGGCACGAATTATTATTTCAGCGTAACTAGTTCGTAAACTGATTAATGGCTTAAATAAAAAAGTAAAATTTTATAAAAATTGATTTTACAACATTTAAAATTTGTGAAAATTTGTGCAATTCGTGGCAAAAAAAATCTTTTTAATCTGTAAAATCAGTGGCAAAAAAAACTTCACAACTCAAAACTAGCCTAACAAAGCGTTTTTCAATCCTTCAAAGTCAACTGAAATTTGTTCGCCTGAAACCAGATTTTTAAGCGAGTACAAATTAGCCGCAATTTCCTGATCGCCTGCAATGACTGCAAAAGGGATCATACGTTTGTCAGCGTATTGAAACTGTTTCCCGACTTTTACATTGTCAGGATACAATTCTACTTTTATATTTTCTTTTCTCAGTTTCTGAATCGCCTGTGAAGCATACAAAGCTTCCGCATCACCATAATTGACAAACAACGCTTTAGAAGTTGCTGCAACGGTTTCCGGGAACAATTGAAGTTCTTCCAAAACCAGGTAAATACGATCTAATCCGAAGGAAATTCCAACACCACTCATATTTTTCAAACCAAAAATACCGGTTAAGTCATCGTATCTTCCGCCGCCGCCGATAGAACCAATCGAAACTGTTTTAGGTGCTGCCACTTCAAAAATGGCTCCGGTATAATAATTTAATCCACGGGCCAGGGTCACATCAAGATCCAAAGTTGCGGTTGACAATCCTAAAGTAGCCACATTGTCACATATAAACTTCAATTCTTCCACTCCTTTCATTCCTTCTTCCGATGAAACCAGTAAAGTGGAAAGCTGATTGATTTTATCTGCAAAAGTCCCGCTAAAACTAAAAAGCGGCTGCACTTTTACTAGTGCTTCCTCAGAAATACCTTTTTCGATCATTTCTTTTTTCACACCGTCTTCACCGATTTTATCCAGCTTATCTAAAGCTACGGTAAAATCGATTAATTTATCCGAAGCTCCAATTACTTCCGCGATTCCGGATAATATTTTTCTGTTATTGATTTTTATGGTAACGCCTTCCAGACCTAAAGCGGTAAAAACGGTATCATACAACTGAACCAGTTCTACTTCCTGCCATAAAGACTTTGAACCGACAACATCGGCATCACACTGAAAAAACTCTCTGTAACGGCCTTTCTGCGGACGGTCGGCTCTCCATACCGGTTGAATCTGATATCTTTTAAAAGGAAATTCAATTTCATTCTGATGCTGCACCACATATCGCGCAAACGGAACTGTCAGGTCGTAACGCAACGCTTTTTCGGATATTTTTCCGGTAAACTTATTCAGTTCAATTCTTTGGCTAAGATCGATTGTTTCAGCAGAATTCAATTGCAATTGCTCCAGGGATTCAGGCAATTCGATTTTTGTCTTATTGAAGAAAAAATTACCGGAATTCAAAATCTTAAAAATCAGGCGATCCCCTTCTTCACCATATTTACCCATTAAGGTATCTGAATTCTCAAAGGAAGGTGTTTCGATAGGCTGAAAACCAAATTTCTCAAAATTGTTTTTTATAACCTGAATGATATATTGACGTTTTGACACCTCTGCAGGCGAAAAATCTCTTGTTCCTTGTGGTATAGTTGGTTTTGAAGCCATTTTTTTAGATTTTTAGATTTTTGGATGATTCGATTTTTCTTTAAAATCTGAAACTAAACTTCCTGGATTATTGCATTTTTTTAGATTTTTAGATTTCTCTCTAATTCTAAATCGAGTGCAAATATCTTATTTTTTAAAATAAATAATGCCAGTTCGAAAACAAACTTGTAACAAAAAACGTATTTTCGTGACAAATTGTTCATGATGCTAAAATTATTCAAAGAAAATATCCGGATTGCGTTTGGTTCCATCAAAACACAATTATTACGTACCATTCTTACCGTTTTAATTATCGCTATCGGAATTACGGCTTTGGTTGGAATCCTGACAGTAGTTACGGCTTTGGAAAATACCATTTCGACCAATTTTGCCTCAATGGGGGCCAATACTTTCAATATTAATCAATACGAAAACACGGTTAAAAATCGTGGAGGTAATGAACGTGAAGTCATCAATCCGATTATTTCCTATCCTGAGGCTGTAGCTTTTAAAAACAAATACAAATATCCTTTTTCGGAAACATCCCTTTCCTTTACAGCGACTTCAAAAGCAGAAGTAAAATATTCAGATCAGAAAACAGATCCGGAAATTAGCATTTTAGGGGTCGACGAGCATTTTATAAGCAATTCCGGTTTAGAAATTAGTTCGGGACGCAGTTTCAATCAGTTCGATATTGAGAACAATACGTATTCCTGTATTGTAGGATCTGATTTTGAAAAAGGTTTACTGAAAGATATCAATCCGATTGATAAAATAATCTCCATTCGCGGAGCCCGTTTTAAAGTTATCGGAGTTTTAAAAGAAAAAGGATCCACATTTGGAAACAGTCAGGATTTACGTGTTTTAATTCCGATTCAGGTAGCGCGTTCTTTGTTTACGGCACCTAATATTAATTACACCATGAGTGTCATGGTTTCCAAAAAAGAACTTTTAGACGAAGCCGTTGACAACGCTACGAGTACTATGCGAAGAGTACGCAAATTAAGTCCGGTTCGTGACAATAATTTTGGTATTGGCCGCAGTGATGATTTAATTAACCGAATTCTTGGAATAACGAAATACTTAGGCTGGGCGTCCTGGATCATCAGCATCATTACCATTTTAGGGTCATCAATTGCTTTAATGAATATCATGATTGTTTCGGTTACAGAACGTACACGTGAAATTGGAGTCCGAAAAGCTCTTGGTGCTAAGAGAATAACAGTTGCCACTCAGTTCTTTATCGAAACATTATTAATTGGTCAGCTTGGTGGACTAGTAGGAATTGTGCTGGGGATTTTAGTTGGTTTTGCCTTTTCATCCGCAATGGGCTTTGCTTTTGTAATTCCGTGGATGGCCATTTTTGCCGCTTTTGCAACAAGTTTTATGGTCGCCATTGTTTCCGGGTTATATCCCGCTGTCAAAGCTTCGAAACTGGACCCTATTGAAGCGTTACGTTATGAGTAACTTTTTATAGTTTCCAGTCTCAGTGAACAGTCTCAGTGAACAGTCTCAGTGAACAGTTATTTCAGTGCACTGCGACTGAGACTGAAAACTGAGACTAAAAAACTAAAGACTCCCCTTCATCATTCTGTCGTTGTCATAAATATCTCTGCGCAATTCAATATTCCTGAAGTTCATTGATTCAAGTAAACTATTCATCTCTTTACCCAGGTATTGATTAATTTCAAAAAACAACTGTCCGTTTTCTAAAAGGTTCTTTTGAGCCAAAGCAGCAATTTTTTTGTAAAAAATCAATGCGTTATTATCTTCCACAAAAAGCGCCAAATGAGGCTCGTAATCCAGAACATTCTTTTTTATTTCTTCTTTTTCCAAATTCCGTACATAAGGCGGATTGGATACAATAATATCAAAATTCCAGTCCAGCATCTCGAGTTCTAAAATGTTCTTAAACATAAAAGTGACTTCAACATTATTATTTATGGCATTTCTTCTGGCTGTTTCAAGCGCTTTCTTCGAAATATCTATCGCGTAAACTTCTGCATTTGGGAGATTTTTTGCCAGAGAAATAGCAATACACCCGCTTCCCGTTCCGATATCTAAAATTTTTAAACGTTTAGACTTGTCGATTCCTCCATTTTCATTAATAATCCATTCGACCAATTCTTCCGTTTCCGGCCTTGGAATCAAAACATTTTCGTTTACTTCGAAATCCATTCCGTAGAAATTCGTTTTCCCCAATAAATACTGAATTGGAACTTCTTTTTTTAATTCCTCTAAAATTGAACTCCAATACACTAAATCAGCTATACTAAAATTTAACTCATGATTGAGTGCCAGGTCAATTTGACGCAGTTTGTGTTTGCTTTCTAAAATTAAATAGAAAAAGCTCTCCGCTTCATATGCATCATAAAAAGGCGATAATTCCTGTATAAACTGAGTCCGATATTGTTTGATTCTCATTTTGTTTTTTTGAGCATTAATTTTAAGCGAAATCCGGATGCATTCTACAATAAGTACGACACCAACAAAAAATGTTACACTCTGTCGTGTAAATCTTTCAGCATCCAGACAGGGCAAGAACTATGCCCGGTACATCCCATCGGGGCATCTAAATATTCAAAACCTGATTTTTTATATAATTTTTGAGCGGCATGCATAAAGGGCATGGTTTCAATATAACACTTCTTAAAACCAAAATCCCTGGCCTGCTGCAAACATTTTTCCATCATAACACTTCCGATTCCCAAACCGCGGGTTTCAGGCAAAAAATACATTTTTTGCAATTCACAAATTTCAGCTGATCCATTTTCTAAAGGTGCGATTCCGGCACAACCGACAATTCGGCCTTCATTTTCCACTACAAGGTAAACAGATTGCGGTTTATTATATTCTTCAAACATTAAATCCAGATACGGGTCCTCATAAGCTGTTCCTGTTTTCGGAATTTCCATTTCGTCAAAAACAGCTCTTATTAATTTAGCAACGGCCTGATTGTCTTCCTTTTCAATTCTTCTGATACTCCAATTTTCCATTTTCTTTATTCGTCTTATAACTACAAAAGTAAAAATACTTTTCCGATAGTTTTCTTAACTGGACGGTAAACTCAAAAATAACTACTTTTGCAGGGTGAAGATAGAGGAGAAATACATAAAACGCTGCATTGAGCTGGCCAAAAATGGCTTTGGAACAACCTATCCCAATCCAATGGTTGGCAGTGTAATTGTTTACGAAGGCCGGATTATTGGAGAAGGCTGGCATAAAAAAGCCGGAGAACCGCATGCGGAGGTTAACGCGATTCGATCTGTAAAAGATAAATCGTTATTAAAAAAGGCAACTATTTACGTGAGCTTAGAACCTTGCAGCCATTTTGGAAAAACACCGCCGTGTTGTGATTTAATAATTGAACATAAAATTCCCAATGTCGTAGTCGGAACTGTTGATCCAAATGAAAAAGTGGCAGGAAGAGGGATCAGAAAAATTATAGAAGCCGGAGCGAATGTTACCGTTGGCGTTCTGGAAGAAGATTGCAACGAACTCAACAAACGCTTTTTTACTTTTCATCAAAAAAAACGGCCTTACATTATCCTCAAATGGGCCGAAACCGAGGATGGCTTTTTAGCACCTGAAAAAACAGAACAGCAGGACCGAAAACCGATTTGGATTACCAACACGTATTCCAGGCAATTGGTACACAAATGGAGAAGTGAGGAACAAGCGATTATGGTCGGAACACAAACCGTTATTGACGACAATCCGAAATTGAATGTTCGCGATTGGAGCGGCAATAATCCGGTTAGGGTTGTGCTGGATCAGAATAGCCGAATTTCTAAAGACAGTTTTATTTTTGACAACAGTGTTAAAACGATTGTAATTACAAAATCTGAAATTGTCAGCGAAAAAGAAAATCTTAACTTTGCAGTAATTGATTTTAATCAAAATATAATTCCGCAAATTTTGGACGTTTTATATCAAAATCAAATACAATCTATACTAATCGAAGGTGGCTTGCAGACTTTGCAAACTTTTATAGATCAGAATAGTTGGGATGAAGCAAGAATTTTCAAGGGAAAAAGTTTGTTCGAAAAAGGAACAAAAGCTCCTGTTTTATCCGGGAAAATTTCAGGCAAAATCAATATCGAAAACGACGAACTAATACAAATTAGAAATCATGATTGATACTATAATTTTTGACTTTGGTGATATCTTTATCAATTTAGACAAACAGGCTACTATTTCAGGATTCCGGAAATTAGGATTGAAAGAATGGAGTACTGAATTGGATCGTCTGAATCTTTTATTTGAAACGGGTGATATTTCGCACGATGACTTTATTGAAGGTTTCCAAAAAGAACTTCCGAATGCTTCAAAAGAAGAAATCCTGGAAGCATGGAATGCTGTTCTGGCTGATTTTCCGTTATACCGATTAGAATTTCTGCAAATGCTTTCTAAAAAGTACCGATTGTTTTTATTGAGTAATACGGATTCCATTCATATTGAAACTTTCGAACACAAAAGCGGCATTTCCTTTTACAGCGATTTTTACCAGTGTTTTGAAAAAGTTTATTTTTCATTTGAAATTGGAAAACGAAAACCAAATGCTGATGCGTTTCAATATTTAATCAACAAACACGAGTTATCTCCAAAACGAACTTTGTTTGTAGACGACAAAAAAGAAAACACGGATTCGGCTGCTGCTTTGGGTTTCCAAGTATGGAACTTACAGGTAGGAAAAGAAGATGTTGTGGACTTGTTTGACAAACACCTGTTATAGCAAGTCTTTATTTTTGCCACAGATTTAAAGATTAAAAGGATTCTTTGTTGATCGTTAATTTGTTTAGCCAATACTCTGTGTAAATCCTTTAATCTCTGGCAAAAAAATATTTAGCTGTTTTTTTACGCTAACTAATTAGCCAGCTATTAAAAATAATTTATAAAATTTACTTTTGGAATACAACGACACCTATAAAACCATAGCTTTTGAATCAGAAGAAGTACTTTTTAAAGAAAAAGGCAGTAAATTCTTTGGCTATGCCTTTTCTATTGAACATGAAGATGAAGTAAAACCCATAATTGAAACTTTAAAAAAACAGCATCCGCACGCCGTACATTTTTGTTACGCGTATCAATTGGGCGTAGCTCCAAAAATTTCTTATCGCGCCAATGATGACGGGGAACCCGGCAACACCGCAGGCGCTCCAATCTACGGGCAGATACAATCTTTTGGACTGACTAATATCCTTGTTGTGGTTGTCAGGATCTTTGGCGGAGTCAAATTGGGTGTTGGCGGATTGATTACCGCTTACAAAACCACAGCTCAAATGACACTTGAAGTTTGTGAGATTGTCGAAAAAACAATCGATATTCCGTTTTTAATCTCTTTTGATTACAAAAACATGAATAAGGTAATGCGCGTTATTAAAGAAAAAAAACTGGATATCATTTCTCAGGAAATGGAAATTGATCAAAATTCAGGCTTGCCAATTGGCAAAATAACTATAAAAACACGAAAAAAAAATGCCGAAACAGTATTCGGCATTTTTGATTTAATGTTTGAAATTGACATCAAAATCATATAAATTGATATAAAAACCATTCCATTTTTAACAATTATACTAAGGTTTTAAACAGCTCCAAAATATAATCCGGAGGGGCAGTCGGCCGACCTGATTTTAACGAAATAAATACTAAAATAAACACCGCAGTTGTTAATAACTCGCCTGCTTCATTATAGATCTCGCAGTCGAATTCAATCTTAACAGAAGATTGGCTTTTGAAAGTGGTATGAATCGTTAACAGTTCATCATAACGTGCCGATTTTTTGTAATTAATCTGCATGGAAACAATTGGCAATCCAATTCCGCTTTCTTCCATGATTTTATAGGAAATCCCTTTGTCTCTAAGCCATTCCACCCGTCCTATCTCAAAATAAGGAACATAATTTCCGTGATATACGACTCCCATTTGGTCTGTTTCAGAGTAGCGAACCCGCACTTGAGTTTGATGATTTTTCATTATCTATATATTAAAAAAATTTAGTTTTTAAAAGTCTCCTTACAACATTTTTTTATAAAATTAGAGCCCAATTTATTTTTTTTTACAGAAATTTGTTCACATATTTGTTATCCCGAAATTCGGAATAAAATCGCTCCTTTTTTATTAGGAGAATCTTTATCAATAATAAAAAATTTATTTGAATCTATGACTAAAACTGCTCAATCGGTATGGGAAAACTGTTTGTCCTTTATAAAAGACAATATTCAAGATCAAGCCTATAAAACTTGGTTCGAACCAATCAAATCAGTTGAGCTAACCGACAACGCGTTATATATTCAAGTACCAAGTAAATTTTTCTACGAATGGTTAGAAGAACACTACGTTAAATTATTGAAAGTTGCGCTTACCAAAGAACTGGGAAAAAACGCAAAGTTACTCTATAAAATCAAAATGGAAAACACTTATGGTAATAAACAGCCGTTTACCGAACAGCTGCCTAGTGCCAACAGAGTGCCGATGAAACTACAAGAGGTTGATGCGCCGTTTAAAAACTTAAATCCCGAACTTAAAAATCCGTTTGTAATTCCCGGAATCAGAAATTTAAAAATTGAGTCACAATTAAACGCGAACTACAGTTTTGACAATTTCCTTGAAGGAGATTCCAATCGTTTAGCACGTTCCGCAGGTATGGCAGTTGCCAACAAACCCGGAGGAACTTCGTTTAACCCATTATTGATTTTTGGTGGAGTTGGTTTGGGAAAAACACACTTAGCGCATGCAATTGGTGTTGAAGTAAAAGACAAATACCCTGAAAAAACGGTTTTATATATTTCAGCCGAAATTTTCACACAACAATATATTGACTCGGTAAAAAAGAATAATCGTAATGATTTCATTCACTTTTACCAATTGATCGATGTTTTAATTATTGATGATGTTCAGTTTTTATCCGGAAAATCAGGAACTCAGGATGTTTTCTTCCATATTTTCAATTATTTGCATCAAAATGGAAAACAGGTAATCTTAACGTCTGACAAAGCTCCTGTTGACATGCAGGATATCGAGCAGCGTTTATTATCCCGTTTCAAATGGGGATTATCTGCTGAATTACATCAGCCCGATTATGAAACCCGTATTTCAATCTTAAAAAATATTCTGTATCGCGATGGTGTTGAAATTCCGGAAGATATTATTGAATATGTGGCTCGTAATATCAAAACCAACGTAAGAGAACTGGAAGGCGCTATTATTTCCTTAATTGCACAATCTTCTTTCAATAAAAAAGAAGTTACCATTGAGCTGGCTAAAAGCGTTGTAGAGAAATTTGTTAAAAATGTAAAGAGAGAAATCTCTATCGATTATATTCAAAAAATTGTATCTGATTATTTTCAGTTGGATATTGAAACACTTCAGTCAAAAACCAGAAAAAGACACGTCGTTCAGGCCAGACAACTGGCGATGTTTTTTGCAAAGAAATTCACTAAGGCTTCTTTGGCAAACATTGGTTCACAAATTGGAGACCGTGATCACGCTACTGTATTACATGCTTGTAAGACAGTTGACAATTTAGTTTCTACAGACAAACAATTCAAAAAATTTGTCGAAGACATCAATAAAAAACTAACGCTGTAAACGCGAGTCATGCCAGTAAAAATTTTAATGGTTTGTTTGGGTAATATTTGCAGATCACCTTTAGCCGAAGGTATTTTAGCATCAAAATTACCTCAGGGTAAATTTATTGTTGATTCGGCCGGAACAGGATCGTGGCATATAGGTCATGCTCCCGACAAACGTTCGATTGCAGTCGCTCAGAAAAACGGATTATGCATTGACAATCAAAAAGGAAGACAGTTTAAAACTGCTGACTTTGAAGAATTTGATTATATCTATGTTATGGATAACTCCAATTACCGCGATGTTATTCATCTGGCCAAAACTCCGGAGCACAAAAATAAAGTCTACCTTATTTTAAACGAATTATTTCCGAATGAAAATGTAGACGTACCGGATCCGTATTTTGGAGCAGCAAATGGTTTTGATACTGTATACCAAATGTTAGATGAAGTTGCCGAAATCATTTCCGAAAAACTAATCAAAACACATCCTTAATTAATTCTTTTCATCTTTTTCCTAAAGAAATCGTGAAAAGAAATTTCTATTTTTACAAAATCCGTTTTATCACTTAAAAAAACGCACATGAAACTTCCGGGAAAACTATATTTAATTCCAACCACAATGGGCGAAAGCGACCCAATGGATGTTTTGCCACAAACTGTAAAAAGAAGCATCGAACTTATCGATTATTATATTGTTGAAAACGACAAAACGGCCCGAAAATCAATAAAAGCCGTTTATCCTGAAAAGAAGCAATCAGAACTGGTGCTCTTTACCCTTAATAAACGTACTGAACCAAGCGAGCATTTAGACTTCATCAAACCTTTATTAGAAGGAAAAAACATGGGCTTAATGAGTGAAGCCGGATGTCCCGGAGTTGCAGATCCCGGAGCAGTAATCGTTAAGCTTGCCCATGAAAAAGGAATTCAGGTAATTCCTCTGGTTGGACCTTCGTCTATTTTATTGGCGATGATGGCTTCCGGAATGAACGGTCAAAGTTTTACATTCAATGGCTATTTACCCATTGACAAAGACGAGAAAAAATCAGCGTTAAAGTATTTTGAAAAATTATCCCAGGATAAAAATCAGTCTCAGCTTTTTATTGAAACTCCGTATAGAAATAACAAATTGGTCGAAGACATTTTGCAGATTCTAAATCCTGCCACACATCTTTGTATCGCGACAGATATAACATTGCCAACCGAATTCATCAAAACCCTGAGAGTTTCTGACTGGAAAAAATTGAAAGTTGATTTGCACAATCGACCAACTATTTTTATTATTCATAAAATGTAAACTAACTTAAAACCATCTGTAATGAAAAAGTTTCTATTCCTGATTTTGATTTGTTTTGCACAATTTACATTTTCACAAACGACAAAAGAACGTGGAAAACCTGCTGTAGAGACAACAAATACTGCAGCAAATGAGAATCTCATTTATGCTACTAACGGAATAGATGTAAAACCTGAATTTCCGGGCGGCAGTATTGAATTCACCAACTTTCTGGAAAAGAATTTTATAAAACCCGCAGACAAACCAACATTAAAAGGGAAAATCCATTTTACTTTTATTATCGAAAAAGATGGCTCCTTAAGTGACATCAAAATATTAAGGGATCTTGGTTTCAAAACAGGAGACGAAGCGATTCGTGTTTTAAAATTAGCTCCAAAATGGAATCCCGGCAAACAAAATGGCAAAGAAGTCCGAACTTTAAATGGCGGTTCTATCACTATCAAATAAGCCTCTCTCCTATTTCACTCACAAGTTTTCAACCCATAAACTTTTCCATGAGTAAACTTCCAAACGTCGGTACCAGTATTTTTACGGTCATGTCAAAAATGGCAAATGAATACAATGCCATAAATCTTTCGCAGGGATTTCCTAATTTTCCTGTTGATGAAAGGCTAACAGCTATTCTGGCAAAATTAACCAAAGAAAATGTACATCAATACACACCAATGGCCGGTTTTCCGCCATTGATGCATGAGATTGCAAAATTAGTTCAGAATTCTTATAACAGAACGATTGAACCTGAAACCGAAATTCTGGTTACAGCCGGAGCTACTCAGGGAATTTTTACCACGATTTTGGCTTTAGTAAAAACCGGTGACGAAGTTATTATTTTAGATCCGAGTTACGATTCCTATGAATCTCCCGTTCTTCTTTGTAATGCAAAACCGGTTCGGGTAGCTTTAAACGACGATTATACGCCCAATTGGGAAACAATCGAAAAAGCCTGCTCGTCAAAAACAAAAATGATTATCATCAATAATCCGCATAATCCAACGGGGAAAATTTTGACAGCAGCTGATTTTATGCAACTGGAAAAATTACTTTCAAAATATCCTGAAATTCTGGTATTATCAGATGAAGTTTACGAATATATCACTTTCGAAGAAAAACACATTTCGGCCCATACCAAAGATTTCCTTTTGGATCGCTGTATCATGGTTTCTTCTTTTGGAAAATCATTTCACATTACAGGCTGGAAAATTGGTTACACTGTTGCCCCGGAATATCTGATGAAAGAAATCAAAAAAGTACATCAGTTTTTGGTTTTTAGTGTCAACAGTATTTCGCAGGCTGCCATCAGCCAATATTTAGAGATTGTTGATGTAAACCTGCTGGGAAAATTCTATCAGGAAAAACGAAATTACTTTCAAAAACTGCTTCAAAACAGCCGATTCGAATTGAAACCATGTGAAGGAACTTATTTTCAGGTGGCTTCTTATGCGAATATTTCAAATGAAGACGATGTGACGTTCTGTAAAAAACTAATCACCAATCATGGTGTTGCTGCGATTCCCATTTCTACTTTTTACTCCGACCATAAAGATCAGAAATTAATCCGTTTTTGCTTTGCCAAAGACGATTTTACCCTAGAATCTGCTGCTAAAAAATTAGGTAATATATAAAGTTTATCAAAATTTTATAACATTATTATGCGTGCATCCTATTTATTTATTTAATATTGTAATAAAAAGAAAAAAATATGAGCTATACAGATAAAATGTTAAGAGATGACGCTTTAAAGGGTAAAGTCATTGTCGTTACAGGCGGCGGAAGTGGTTTAGGGAAAGCAATGACTAAATATTTCTTAGAATTAGGAGCTCAGGTAGCGATTACTTCCAGGGACTTAGAGAAGCTAAAAACTACTGCTGCTGAGCTGGAAAGTGAAACTGGCGGGCAATGTTTACCGGTTCAGTGTGATGTCCGTCATTATGAAGAAGTAGAAAACATGCTTCAGGAAGTTTTGAAAACTTTTGGTAAAGTAGATGTTCTTTTGAACAATGCAGCCGGAAATTTCATTTCACCAACAGAGCGATTATCTGCAAATGCATTTGATACTGTTATAGATATCGTACTTAAAGGTTCTAAAAACTGTACACTCGCTTTTGGTAAACACTGGATTGACACCAAACAGACATCAGCTACCATTCTGAATATTGTTACCACTTATGCCTGGACCGGTTCTGCATACGTAGTACCAAGTGCAACTGCAAAAGCTGGAGTTTTGGCCATGACAAGAAGTCTTGCTGTAGAATGGGCAAAATACGGAATCCGTTCTAACGCAATTGCTCCAGGGCCATTCCCGACAAAAGGTGCATGGGACAGATTACTGCCCGGAGATTTAGCCGAAAAATTCGATATGGCCAAAAAAGTGCCATTGAAACGTGTAGGTGATCATCAGGAGCTGGCCAATCTGGCTGCTTATCTGGTTTCTGATTTTTCTGCTTATGTAAACGGTGACGTGATTACAATTGACGGTGGTGAATGGCTGAAAGGCGCAGGACAATTCAATTTATTGGAAGCAATTCCCGAAGAACTTTGGGATCAGCTTGAAATGATGATAAAAGCAAAAAAGAATAAGTAAATAAATAATGTGCTTACTAAATTCAGAATATTTCAAAAAACTATACTGATTGCACTAAATCCCGACGGTTCTTCTGTCGGGATTTTTTTTATTTTTTTACCATATAAGTAATATAAGTTCAATGAAGTATTCCTTTCTTTAAATATCCGACTGCTTACATTTACTTATATTACTTATATGGTTTAAATACATAATATGTTACACAATCCACTTAAATTATTATTTTTGCCAAACAAATATATAACAACAAATTTATGCTCATTATTGGACTTGCAGGAGGAACAGGAAGTGGAAAAACAACAGTAGTACACCAAATCATGAACGAATTACCGGACACAGAAGTGGGGGTAATTTCACAGGATTCGTACTATAAGGAAACCACTAATCTATCATTTGACGAAAGAGCATTAATTAATTTTGATCATCCGCGTGCTATAGATTTTGACTTATTGGTAAAACATTTAAAAGCGCTAAAAGCGGGAGAAACAATTGATCAGCCCGTATATTCCTTTATACAACACAACAGAACCGACGATACCGTTTCTACACATCCCAGAAAAGTAATGATTGTTGAAGGGATTTTAATTTTAACAAATCCGGAACTTCGGGATCTTTTTGATATTAAAATATTCGTTCACGCTGATTCTGATGAAAGATTAATCCGTCGTTTGAAACGTGATATTTCAGAACGAGGACGTGATATAGATGAAGTCCTGACACGTTACCAGAACACCTTAAAACCTATGCATGAGCAATTTATAGAGCCATCAAAAGGTTTTGCAGACATCATTATACCAAACGATAAATACAATACCGTTGCCATTGATGTAGTCCGGGCAGTAATAAATCAGAGAATTTCATAATTTTTATTGTAAATTTATTCCATAATTCCGATAGCTTTCAGGACCCGCTTTCGCCTTTATCTTTTTAGGTCCACAGTGGCAAAAGGATATCGGCTCTATCGGGGCTAAAAAGACCAGTCAAACCATAAAGAAATAATCGTTTAAAGTGAAAATTAAATTAACAAATCCGTATAAAGGCAAATCCTGGTTCAGATTCCTGGGCAATAAATATGTTTGGGTATTACTGTTTTTTGTCGTTTGGATGTTATTTTTAGACAACTATTCCTATTTTGATCATCGCTTTTTAGACAATCAGATCAACGGACTCGAAGACAATAAAAAATACTATCAGGAGGAAATTAAAAAAGATCAGGAACAAATCAAACAACTGAAAAATCCGGAACAGATAGAAAAATATGCCCGCGAAAAGTACTTTATGAAAAAAGACAGCGAAGACATATACATCATTCAATTTGAAGGAGACACCATTCAAGATACTAAAGAATAATCAGAAAAAAGCACCAAATGGCGACTACCCTATTCGACGATTTTAGTCCAATTTCATCCAAACAGTGGAAACAAAAGATTCAGTTTGAACTTGATGGAGCTGATTATAACGAAACTGTAATCTGGCATTCCCCTGAAGATATTCAGGTAAAACCATTTTACCACAGAGACGAATTCTCGAAAACAGCTGCCGTACAGACAAAAGCTGCCGATTTTAAAATCTGTCAGAACATCTTTGTTTATGATATTGAAAAATCAATTCAAAGAGCTCTAAATACTATCGAAAGAGGCGCTGAAAGTCTTCGTTTTACCATTGAAAACGAAAAAACCGATGTTCAGCAATTGTTAGAAAATCTTCCTTTGGAAAACAGGATCGTATACTTTAATTTGAAATTTATTTCAATCGATTTCGTAAAAATATTAGACACTATTTCAATTCAGAAAAAGAGTGCTTTTTATTGTAATTTCGATCCGATTGGCCACTTTGCAAGAGAAGGAAACTGGTTTACCACATCAGACAAAAATAATTTTGAAACTATTGCTTTAATTTCAAAATCAACTACAAATCTATCGTTAATTAGTATCGATTCAGGTTTATATCAAAATGCCGGTGCTAATATTACGCAACAAATCGCTTACAGTTTAGCACATGCTAATGAATATTTGAACCGTTTACCTACTCTTCCGAAACAAATCGTTTTTGAGGTTTCCGTGGGAACCAATTATTTCTTTGAAATTGCGAAACTTCGTGCCTTACGAATGCTTTTTAAATTAATTGCCAACGAGTACAATGCGGAATTAGACTGTCATTTGTTGGTTACCCCGACAAAACGCAACAAAACGATTTATGATTACAATGTCAACATGCTTCGTACAACAACCGAATGCATGTCGGCAATTCTTGGCGGTGCAGATGCCGTTGCCAATTTACCTTATGACTCTTTATACCACAAAGACAATGAATTTGGAGATCGGATTGCCAGAAATCAACTGTTGGTTTTAAAGCATGAGAGTTATTTTGACAAGGTAAATAATCCTGCGGACGGAAGTTATTATATTGAAAGTTTAACGATGCAGCTGGCGGAGAAAAGTTTAAAACTATTCAAAGATATCGAAGCCGATGGAGGTTTTCTGAAGCTTCTAAACGACGGAACCATTAAAAAGAAAATTCAGGAAAGCGCCAATAAAGAGCAGGAATTATTCGATTCAAGAAAAGAAGTTTTGCTGGGAACGAATAAATATCCAAATAAAGACGACAAAATGAAACATGATTTAGAACTGTTTCCTTTCGTAAAAATAAAGCCCAGAAAAACATTAATTACACCAATTATAGAAAAAAGATTAGCTGAAAAACTGGAACAGGAACGTTTAGAATTAGAATAATCATTTTTCAAAGTAATTAGTAACACTGCTCAAAAGAGTATTTCCATGATAAGAAAAGACCTTAAACATATAAAGTTAGAAGTTAAGAGTGAGAAGTCAGACGTTGATTCACAAAATCAATTAGGTACGGACAACTTTATAACGGCTGAAGGAATTGAGATCAAAAAAACCTATTCTGAAAAAGATATTGAGGATTTAGAGTTTTTGGATTTCGGAGCGGGTTATGCACCCAATTTACGTGGCCCCTACGCAACAATGTATGTGAGACGTCCCTGGACCATTCGTCAGTATGCTGGATTTTCTACAGCAGAAGAAAGTAATGCCTTTTACAGACGAAACCTCGCTGCCGGACAAAAAGGATTGTCAATTGCTTTTGATCTCCCTACACATCGTGGTTACGATTCCGATCACGAACGTGTGGTTGGTGATGTCGGTAAAGCCGGCGTAGCTATTGATTCTGTTGAAGACATGAAAGTACTTTTTGATCAGATTCCGCTTGATGAGATGTCTGTTTCCATGACTATGAATGGTGCTGTTTTACCTATAATGGCTTTTTACATTGTAGCAGCAGAGGAACAGGGAGTCGCCATTGAAAAACTTTCAGGAACCATCCAGAATGACATCTTAAAAGAATTCATGGTACGTAATACCTATATTTATCCGCCAACGCCTTCCATGAAAATAATAGCCGATATTTTTGAATTTACGAGCAAAAAAATGCCGAAGTTCAACTCTATTTCTATTTCCGGTTATCATATGCAGGAAGCAGGTGCGACAGCCGATATTGAACTGGCGTATACTTTGGCAGATGGTTTAGAATACATCAGAACCGGTCTTTCTACCGGAATGACAATTGACCAGTTTGCACCACGCTTATCCTTTTTCTGGGCAATCGGAATGAATCATTTTATGGAAATTGCCAAAATGAGAGCCGGAAGAATGATCTGGGCCAAACTGATACAGCAATTTAATCCGAAAAGTGATAAATCTTTAGCCTTAAGAACACATTGTCAGACAAGTGGCTGGAGTTTAACAGAACAAGATCCTTTTAACAATGTGGCCCGTACCTGCATTGAAGCCACCGCAGCAGCTTTTGGCGGAACGCAGTCTTTGCATACCAACGCACTCGACGAAGCCATTGCTTTACCAACTGATTTCTCTGCCAGGATAGCGCGTAATACACAGATTTTTTTACAGGAAGAAACTAAAATCACTAAAACGGTGGATCCCTGGGCAGGAAGTTATTATGTGGAAAGCCTTACCAATGAAATTACAGAAAGTACCTGGAAACTCATTCAGGAGGTGGAAGAACTGGGCGGAATGACAAAAGCGATCGAAGCGGGGATTCCAAAACTGCGAATCGAAGAAGCTGCCGCCAGAAAACAGGCCCGAATTGACAGTGGTCAGGATATAATTGTTGGGGTAAATAAGTTTAGGTTAGAAAAAGAAGATCCGTTACATATTCTGGATGTCGACAACCAGATGGTTCGTAAACAACAAATAGAACGCCTTAAAGAAATAAAATCAAGCAGAGATACTGAAAAAGTAAATCAATCACTGGAAAAATTAATCCTTTGTGCTAAAACCGGACAGGGTAACTTACTTGAAATTGCTGTCGAAGCGGCAAGAAACAGAGCGACTTTAGGCGAAATAAGTGATGCTCTGGAAAGTATTTTTGGAAGGTTCAAAGCACAAATTAAATCCTTTAGCGGTGTGTATAGTGCAGCAATAAAAAACGATGAAACTTTTGAAAAGGCAAAACAACTAGCTGATGCCTTTGCCAAACAAGAAGGAAGACGTCCGAGAATTATGATTGCCAAAATGGGACAAGACGGACATGACAGAGGTGCAAAAGTGGTTGCAACCGGTTATGCCGATGTTGGTTTTGATGTAGATATAGGTCCGTTATTTCAAACTCCTGCCGAGGCTGCCAAACAAGCAGTAGAAAATGACGTACACATATTAGGTGTTTCATCGCTCGCCGCAGGACATAAAACATTAGTTCCTCAAGTAATTGAAGAACTTAAAAAACACGGACGCGAAGATATTATGGTAATCGTCGGAGGAGTAATTCCGGCACAGGATTATCAATATTTATTTGATGCCGGTGCAGTTGCCGTTTTTGGCCCCGGAACCAAAATCAGTGAGGCGGCTATCAAGATTCTTGATATTTTAATGGACTAAAAAATTTAAACATAAAAAAAACCTGCTTTTTACAGCAGGTTTTTCTATAAAGTTTACACTTTATTAATCGTTAATTGTAGCATTACTATCTGCTTCAATATAAGAAAGATCATAACCTCCGAAGGCTTTCATGTAACTTCTCAGTGAAGTACCGTAGGCATCTCTGAAACGCCTGTTTCCTCTGTTTTTAAAGAAGTTTTTTACTGAACCTGCGCCTCCAAGATGTGCAGCTGCTAAAATTCCGGATTCCGTAATTTCAACACCATTTATAACTTTTCCCTCATACTTTTCAATTTCATTGCGCAGAATCCATTTGTTTTTGGATAGTAACGCAATAAAAGCTTTTTCTTGTAAAGCAGGATCTTTCAGGAAAGCTTTGTCATTTTGAATACCAATAGCCCTCAAAGCTTTAGAACCAAACTGGTATTTGCCCATGTACCCTAAGGAATTTACTAACCGGTATTTTCCCTGGGATTCTTTAAAAGCGACTGCTTCTTTGAACCCGATCAGATGATTTCCGGTGTATGGGATGTTTAAATTTAAATTAGGATAATCATCCTTTTCTTGTGATGGAAGTAAGTATTCGGATCCATCCGTTTTTTCGATTAAAAACCAGGGTTTGGTTTTTAGATTAAAGGGTTTAAAACCCAGGCTTAAAAATGTAATAATAACAATCAAACTCGAGTAAAAGTACCATTTCTTTATCATAAATTGTTTTTCTTCAAAACGCTGTCACCTTTTTGAAATTTCTACGGTGCAAAGATAAAAAAAAATGTAATTATACTAAAAATCAACTGTTTAGCATTTTTAAAAATATAAGCCATGTGCTTTAAGCCCTTTATTGACGGAGTATTCCAAAGTTGGGGCAGGAATTTTAATCGTGTTCAAAACGGAAAAAATAGTTTTCAAAAAATGCGATTTTATGTTAATTTTAGCTAAATTGACATCAAAACTAAGAAAAAACTGACGGTATCTTTCGGGGTTTTCGACTGAAACCGGAATTCCATTTTGCACATTTCCGGATAACATTCCCTCAGCTCCATATCCAAAAGCTACATTTAACCACTTTGGAATTTTTGATTCTTTGGCAAAAGAATGAAGATTTACAGAAAGCCAATAGGTCTGTCCGTTGTAGTCTTTTAATATCTGTTCATTTAGTGAACTTCCTAATACATCCGGTCTTCTATTGGCGTAGGAAGTGGTGTGAAAAGAAAACTTAGGCGTAATACGTTGTTCCTTCCAAAGTAATTGTTGGGAAACATACAGGGCAGTTCCTGCTGTATTGGCTATAATATCTCCCGGAGAAGCTCCCCATTCAGAGGAATAGCCATCTAAAACTTCAACGGCAGCTAAAAAAACAAAACCAATACCGGCACCGTAAACCAATTGCTTTTTAGAATCGGCACCGCTCCAGTTCAGGGCTTCTGCGCCAAATCTTCCTAAATGATAAGCAGAATAGAAATGTCCGACTTTATCCATTTGCAGCCATTCATCATTATCATTTATAAAATGAAATTTAGACTGCGGATAATCGGCATACCAAATCTGATTCAAACCAATTAAAGTAGCTGAAGCTAAGGCAGCTTCAGTTACAATAACTGTATTTTGTCTTTTTAAATTTAAAGTATCTGAAGGCGTTAAAAAGGTGTCGATTTTACTCTGAGCTTTCACGGATTGAAAGTTCAATAAAAATAAAATCAATAAAATAGGGGCATTTTTTAAATTCAAAACTATCTTGTTACTCCCTGACCGGCAATCCAGTCTGAATATTTTTTTGCGTTTATGGTATGTTGTTCGTAAGTGGAAGCAAATTCGTGGTATCCGAAACGATCTACGCTTGCACAGAAGTAAATATAATCGTGTTTTTCAGGATTTAAAACGGCTTCAAGAGCTGTAATATCAGGCATAGCAATTGGTCCCGGAGGAAGTCCTACATTTACGTAAGTGTTATAAGGAGATTTCATGATCAGATCATTATAGAAAACCCTTTTAATCACCTGATCAAAATCATTAGACTTTAATTTTAAGGCATAAATCACGGTTGGATCAGCCTGTAATGGCATTGCCAAACGCAAACGGTTCAGATAAACACCGGCTATGCGAGGTCTTTCATCTTTCTTAACGGATTCTTTATGAACGATAGAAGCTAAAATTGTAGCCTGAACCGGAGTTAAACCTTGTGCTTTTGCTTTTGCAATTCTGTCGTCTGTCCAGAAATTATGATATTCCTTAATCATTTTATCACGGAATTTCTCCGCAGAAGTATTCCAGTAAATTTCATAGGTATTCGGAATAAACATCGCAAAGACATTCTCTTCATTAAAACCATTTTCTTTTAAGAAAGTAGAATCTTTAATGGCTTTCATGAGGGATAAACTGTCTGCTTCGATTTCAGAACCCACTCTTCCTGCAAAATTTTCTAAACGTTCCTGATTATTAAAGGCCAATTTTACGGGAACATTAGAACGCATCGCTCTTACCAAATCGATATTATTCATATCTTTTTTAAGTAAAAAGCGACCTGATTTTACGTTTTCGGGATAGCTTCTTTTATTGGCCACCATTTCAAAATTGTCGAAATTTTTAATATAAGGCGCTACTATTTTTTTTACATCCGTATAATTAGCTCCGGTCGGAACATATACATATACTTCTTTTTCTTCGAATTTAGTATTAGAACTAAAAATTCTACTAATTAGAATGAATCCGTAAATCATTAAAACTGAAATTACGGCTACGGCAGTTAACGTGATTACTTTTTTTATAGTCAAAGCTAAAATTTTAAAGTTGTTTATTAATTAATTGAAAAATTGCTTCGTCCTGATACTGGTTGTTTTGCAAAATCCAATCTTTTTTAATTCCTGTTTCCTTAAAGCCAAATTTAGTAAAAAGTGCTATACTAGCTACATTTCCTACATTAATATTTGCATATAATTGATGCAGGTTTAAATGATGAAATGCGTATTTAATTAATAACCCTAGCGCCTCAGAACCAACCTTTTGATTTCTATTATCTTTATTCTGAATGACAATTCCAATTCCGGCCCTGTTATTTTTCGGATCAAATTCAAATAAATCGATTAATCCGATAGCCGGAAAATCTTCATCCTGGCAGATCGCCAGTCGCAATTGTTTGGCTTCATAAATATCCTGATGCGCATTTTCAAGATATTGACGCACCAAAAATCTGCTGTAAGGTGTTTGTGTATTACTTACTTCCCAAATACTCTGATCGTTTTCCATGGCATAGACAAACTCCAGGTCATTAGGTTCTAATGCACGTAAATAAACGGAATCTCCTTTAAGAGTTATCATTTAGGTCCTGATTTAGATTTCGATAATTCCTTTAAATACAAATTTTGCCGGTCCGGTAAGGAAAACATTGGTAAAATGTTCGCCGATTTTATCAAAAGAAACCACCAGTTTCCCTCCTTCCACATTCAGGTTGATTGACGTTTTATCTGTCTGACCAGTGGCATTCATAGCAATTGCAACAGCTGTAGCGCCGGTACCACAAGCCAGGGTTTCGTCTTCAACACCTCTTTCGTAAGTACGAAGTGAAAAAGTTTCTTCATCCACTTTTTTTACAAAATTGATATTACTTCCTTTCTCGCCATACAATTCGCCATAACGAAGTGCTGCTCCGTTTTCTTTTACATTATAGTGCTCTAAATCTTCAACGATTTGTACGTGATGCGGAGAACCTGTATTTAAAAAAGTATAAGAATCATTCTTCTGAATTTGATCAACATCAATCATTTGCAATGAAATAATCGCATCATCCCCTACTGAAGCATGATGTAAACCATCCGTTGCAATAAAAGTGGCGCTATTTTCAATAACACCTAACTGATTGGCAAAAGCGACCAGACAGCGGCCACCATTTCCACACATGGAACTTTGGTTTCCATCTGAATTATAATACACCATCCTAAAATCGGTTTCAGTGTCATTTTCAAGTAAAATAAGTCCGTCTGCCCCAATTCCAAATCGTCTGTCACACAAACGCTCAATTAGTTTAATATTGTCTTTAGGAAAAAATTCCGAACGATTGTCAATCATCACAAAATCATTGCCTGTACCCTGATATTTATAGAATTCTATTTGCATTTTTATTCTGTTAAGAAGTACAAAAGTACAAACTATTAATTAATGAAATGTTAATCATTGTTAAAGAGCGTTAAACCATTTTTCAATATAATTTTTTCAATTAATTTTACGTTAAATAACTTAAACATAAATTCTAATTATGAAAAGATTTTCAGCCTTATTTTTAGTGTCATTGTTAAGCGGCGTTATTACTCTTGGTGCTTACAAGTTATTATTTGAAAGCAACAATTCTTTTTTTGGAAAAGGAAATTCTGTTGTAACCCTTGCTCCGGATTTATACGGCAGAAATGTGGCGCTGTCTGCTGAAACTGTCGATTTTACAGCTGCAGCGGACAAAACAATTCATACCGTCGTGCACGTAAAAAATGTCTCCCGACGAACCGTCAGTAATCCGATGATGGAATTTTTCTATGGCTATGGAGGACAGCAGCAACAAGAACAAGTAGGAACAGGTTCCGGTGTTATTATTTCTGAAGACGGATACATTGTAACCAACAATCACGTAATTAAAGATGCATCAGAAATTGAAATTACCTTAAACAATAAAAAATCGTACACTGCCAAACTTATAGGTACTGATTCTAAAATGGATATCGCATTATTAAAAATTAATGCTGATGAAAAACTTCCGTATACCGCTTTTGCAAATTCAGATGCTGTAAAAATCGGCGAATGGGTTTTGGCAGTCGGAAATCCATATAATCTGACTTCAACGGTAACAGCCGGTATAGTTTCGGCGAAAGCCAGAAATTTAGACACCAACGGAATTCAGTCCTTTATACAGACTGATGCCGCCGTAAACCCTGGAAACAGCGGTGGTGCATTGGTCAATACCAGAGGGGAATTAATTGGTATTAATACTATGATTTCCTCAATGACCGGCTCCTATGTTGGATACTCTTTTGCTGTTCCCTCTAATATTGCCAGAAAAATTATCGAGGACATTATGGAATACGGAAATGTTCAAAGAGGAATTTTAGGTGTTGAAGGTCGCGAATTAAATAGTAACGCATCAAAAGAATTAAGTATTGCGGAAACAGAAGGATTTTACGTTAATAAAGTTTCCAAAAATTCCGGAGCAGAAAAATCAGGACTTAAGGAAGGTGACGTAATTGTAAAACTGGACACTCAAAAAATCAGCTCATATGCAGATCTTTCAGGTTACATCAATACAAAACGCCCGAACGATGTGGTAAATGTAACTTTTATTAGAGACGCAAAAACCAAAGTAGTTCCCGTAACTTTAAGTAAAAATGAATTTTACAGTACCGAGTTTAAAGGAATCGAACTAGAAAACATTGATGCTGCTGATAAAAAGAAATTCCGAATTGATTATGGAGTAAAAATCAGAAGTATTACAAATGAAAATCTGATGCAGTATCAAAATGAGTTACAAGGCAATATTATTTTAAGTATTGATAATGTAAAAGCGACAAATGTTGAAACTGTTTCGAAACTTTTGAAACAAAAAGACGAAGGACAAAGTGTACGTATTGAAATGATCAATAAAGGAGGAGAAATCCTTAGAATTATTATTTGATTTATAGTCGCAGTTTTCAGTGACAGTATACAGTTTGTTTTTTAGACTAAAAACGGAGATTGTGACTGAAAACGAATCAAAAATCACATCCAAAAAAGCCATCTTAAAAAATAAGGTGGCTTTTTTATTTTCAAAAATAAATGCTAAAATAGTTTACGAAATCGATTGAAATGGATACTTTTGCGCAAAATTTTAAAATAGGACTCTATTTATTTTTTCAAATTTTCAATTATGAGCAAAAAAACTTTGTACCAAAAAGAAGTATCACTTCAAGTCGACCGAAGGAGAGCTGGTGTCGAATTAATTAAAATCATAAGTGATTTATGGTATGACAAATCCATCGAAATGGTTTTATTCAAAAATCAATTATTGGATAAAAATGTCAGCGACATTATCAACTTGCATCAGTATGCAGGTGAATTTGTCGGCAAACCCATCACCATTTTTGATTCTGTCGAAATAGCTCAGGTCATTTTATCATTAGATCTTCCTCCTGCAAAATTAGATTTGGGGAAATTAACGTACGAGTACCGTTTAGAAGATGAAAAATATCCGGACGCCAGATATTTTGTTCTGGACAAATTGAAAAAAGCAAAATCATCAGAGGAAATACAACCAAAAGACGTAGTTCTGTATGGCTTTGGAAGAATCGGTCGATTATTAGCACGAGAGCTAATGTCAAAAACCGGAAAGGGAAATCAATTACGTCTGAGAGCAATTGTAACCCGCGATACCAACGACGCTAATAGTTTAGAGAAAAGAGCTTCTTTATTACGTTATGATTCCATTCACGGAGACTTTCAGGGCTCCGTAACTACAGACCCCAAAAATAATGCTTTAATCATCAATGGAACTACAGTTCATATGATTACAGCAAATTCACCGGAAGAAATAGATTACACACAATACGGAATCAATGACGCATTGGTTATTGACAACACAGGAGTTTTTACGACAGAAGCCGCTTTAAAAAGACACTTAACATCAAATGGTGCTAGTAAAGTTTTACTGACTGCTCCCGGAAAAGGAGTCCCTAATATTGTTCATGGTGTAAATCATAACGATTACAATCCTGATGAAATCGATATTTTTTCTGCAGCATCTTGCACTACAAATGCGATCACGCCGGTTTTAAAAGCTATTGAAGATACTCTTGGAGTTGTAAAAGGTCATTTAGAAACCATTCATGCGTATACCAATGATCAGAATTTAGTGGATAATATGCACAAAAAATACCGTCGTGGAAGGGCTGCAGCCTTAAATATGGTCATTACAGAAACTGGTGCAGGAAGTGCGGTAGCAAAAGCATTACCATCGCTGGAAGGAAAATTAACGTCTAATGCGATACGAGTTCCAGTACCAAACGGTTCGTTGGTAGTTCTGAATTTAGAAGTTAAAAAAGGAACAAGTATTGCCGCGATTAATAAAATAATGAAAAAATATGCTCTGGAAGGAGAATTGGTAGAGCAGATTAAATATTCCCTAAACAACGAATTAGTTTCATCTGATATTGTTGGGACTTCAGCACCATCTATCTATGACAGTAATGCTACAATTGTCTCTAAAGACGGAAAAAGCATAGTGTTATATATTTGGTACGACAATGAATATGGCTACAGTCACCAGGTGATTCGTTTAGCCAAATATATTGCCAAAGTAAGACGTTTCACTTACTATTAATATAAACCAAAACCAATTATTGCTTAAAACCATCAGATATTCTGGTGGTTTTTTGTTTTCATCAGATGGGTAAAACGGTCGTACTTTTAACTTCAGAAATAACAAAAACAGTATTGATCAGAGAAACTTCAGGTAAAACAGATAATTTTTTCTGATGAAAATGATGATAGCTTTCCATATCCGGAATAATAATTTTAAGCATATAATCAAAGTTCCCGGAAACATAATTGCATTCTACCACTTCAGGTAAATTCAAAATCGACTGATTAAAACCTTCCGAAGTATCATAGGTTTGTTTGGTTAAGGTAACCTGACAATAAACAGTGAGATTATTTCCTAATTTTTTCTTGTTTAAAATCGATACATATTTCTCAATAACTCCCTCTTTTTCAAGACGTTTCACGCGATCATGAACCGGTGTTAACGATAAATTGATCTTGTTTGCAATGTCTTTTAAGGTGTAGTGCGCATCTTCCTGTAAAAGACGTAGGATTTTTTTGTCAGTTTCATCTAAAGCCATAACGAAAACGTTTTAAATTTTGATTGAAAAAAAGTCATTTTTTCTCTTTCCGAAGACAATAGCGCTTGCAAAAAGAAAAATTTTCTGTAAAAATACTAAATAAAATAATATTTTCTTATTTATCAGCGAATTATCAATAATATATTCTCTAACTGTAAATTTGTAAAAAACAATTTCACAAAACAAAAAAATATAACAATATGATAATAGGTGTTCCAAAAGAAATTAAGAATAACGAAAATCGTGTAGCAGTAACTCCAGCCGGTGTTTCTGAAATGAAAAAACACGGTCATGTAGTTTACGTTCAGGCAACTGCAGGTTTAGGTAGTGGTTTTGCTGATAATGAATATGAAGAGGCAGGTGCAACAGTTTTGGCAACTATCGAAGAAGTATACGCTATTGCTGAAATGATCATTAAAGTAAAAGAACCAATTGCTTCTGAATATCCATTAATCAAAAAAGATCAATTACTTTTTACCTATTTTCACTTTGCTTCCTCTGAAGAATTGACTCATGCCATGTTGGAAAAAGGCGCGGTGTGTTTAGCTTATGAAACTGTAGAAAAAGCAGATCGTAGTTTACCATTATTAGTTCCAATGTCTGAAGTTGCAGGTCGTATGGCTATTCAGCAAGGAGCTAAATACCTTGAAAAACCATTAAAAGGAAGAGGAATTCTCTTAGGTGGTGTTCCGGGTGTTCCACCGGCAAAAGTTTTAGTATTAGGCGGAGGAATCGTTGGAACGCAAGCAGCTAAAATGGCTGCTGGTCTTGGAGCTCAGGTTACTATTATGGATTTAAGCTTACCACGTTTACGTCAGTTAGATGATATTATGCCAGCGAATGTAAATACAGAAATGTCTAATCATTATAACATCACCAGAGCAATTGCAGATGCAGATTTGATTGTTGGTGCTGTGTTAATCCCAGGAGCAAAAGCACCTCACTTAATTACTCGTGATATGCTAAAATTAATGCGTCCGGGAACTGTTGTTGTTGACGTAGCAGTAGATCAGGGTGGTTGTATAGAGACTTGTACCCCGACAACTCACGAGAACCCTACTTTTATTATTGATGATATTGTTCACTACTGTGTCGCTAATATGCCAGGAGCTGTTCCTTATACATCTACTTTGGCTTTAACAAATGCAACTTTACCATACGCATTGCAATTAGCAAACAAAGGATGGGAAAAAGCTTGTGCTGAAAATGAAGAATTGAAAAAAGGATTAAATGTTGCTAATGGAAAAATCCTTTACAAAGGAGTTGCAGAAGCTTGGAATCTTCCTTTTAACGAAGAATTAGTGTTAGCAAACGCATAGTGCTGACATTAAAATAAGTGCTTACTAAAACACTGAATTTAAAAGGCTTTTCTTAATTGAAAAGCCTTTTTTATATTACAATAAAAATTATTTATGCAAAAATTATTTATTTAAAACCGCTTTACTATTTTTTAGCAGGAATTATTTCTTTTTCATTTAAAATTTCCTGCAGTACTTTAGCTTCAGTACCATTAGGAAAAGCAACCTTTATTTTTTGAGCAATTGTTGGTGCAATTTCAGTGATCGCTTTTTTATCGTAAGATTCACCCTTTTTGATATGCCACCCGTAAAAAATTGCAGGAACATGTGTGTCATAGCTATAAAGTGTCCCGTGCGACGTTCCTGTAGTTGAATATTCGATGTCTCCTGGTTTGTCAATAATAACTAAATCTCCGTTTTGAGTTACATCATAACCTTTTGCAACAAAATCTAAGTAATAATCATTTCCGGAATTAGCCATTATTTCCTCTTCTGTATAGACTTTTTTAACCTGTGGCTGTCCCATTAAAAAATCTTTAAAAGCCTTTTTAACATTTATCAGATCTAATCCTTTTTCTTTAATGATTTGTTTATTGAAGAAAACATTAAAATTGGAATAATTGGAAATTAAATCTACTCCGAAAGTTAAAGTTGAGAAATCCTGCATGCTTTTCTTAACGTGTTTTGAAGGATAATTATCAACATTGTACTTATGATCTTTTAAATAGATTACATTTTCAGCTCCAGCGTGATCTGCGGTCAGGAAAAGCAAGTAATTATCTTTTCCAACAGTTTTATCAAGATAAATTAAAAAATCGGCGATAGTCTGATCCAATCTCAAATACGTATCCTGAAGTTCCATAGAACGAGGTCCTAGTAAGTGACCTACATAATCTGTAGAAGAAAAACTTACGGTCAGGAAATCGGTAACATTATCCTTACCCAGACCTTCGCTTTCAATTGCTTTCATAGCAAACTCTGCCAATAAATCGTTCCCATAAGGAGTAGCTCTTAAAATACCGGCATCGTTTTTTTCATACATTTTTTTCAAATCATATGGAAAAACCGGAGCTGTACTGCCGTACAATTTTCCTTCATAAGGATTATTATCCGGTAAGCTCTCGTTATAGGTTCCAGCTGGTTTAAATAAATCCCACCCTTTATTAATATAAGGCAAATAATGCTTTTCATTATTAAATTGAGTAACCCAGTCAGGTAGTTTATCACCATAAAAAGTACTGGAAATAAAAGAACCCGTTTTACTATACCAAAAGGCCCAGTTCGCAAAATGACCGGCAGGCAAAATTGCACCACGATCTTTTAAACTAATACCAATCACCTTTCCGGCAAAATTGGTAGCCATTCTTACTTCGTCAGTAATAGTAGTAGCTTGCAGGTTTTTAGGAGACATAGCTCCCTCTTCAACTGTACCGTCTCCAAGAATTTTAACAGATGCATCATCTGTACAATACATTTCTTTACCAAGTGTTCTGCTAAACCATTCGTTTCCTACAATACCGTGTGTTGCAGGAGTAGTCCCTGTATAAATAGAAGCGTGTCCGGGAGCAGTATACGTTGGCATATAATTGTAATGCATATTTTGAAAAGTATATCCATTATTCATCAGTCGCTTAAATCCATTTTGAGAAAAATCATCAGAGAATCGATATAAATATTCCATTTTCATTTGATCTACTACAATACCTACTACCAACTTCGGGCGCTGTTGAGCACTTAAATTTGAGATAACAAACAATGTCAACAATACAATACTTTTTTTCATATGTAAATTATAATATTTACTACAAAAATACAGATTCACATTTAGATAGGCTAACCCACTATAATTTAAAACCTAAAATTGATTATAATTTAACAGAACTCATCTCCGGTATATCCTTAGTTATTGTTTGTGGGCGTTTCCCTGTGGGTCGGGCTCTACGCTAAATCTTTTGCGGGATTGGTTTGGGGTGCTTTGAGAGATTTACGTTTCCCGCAAAAGGATACCGCTGCGATACCTAACGCACTTTAAGGGTATAAACATGCCTGTTATGGGAGGCTGGGAATTTCTCGATCACTTCACCTCTTCGGATTACACCGAATTTAACAAGGCAAAGGTAATCGTATTATCTTCCACTATTGACCCTGAAGACTTAGCCAAAGCAAAGAAATATCCAATCATTATAGACTTTCTTTCCAAGCCAATAACACAGCCTATGCTTGAGTATCTTAAAAAAAAGATAGAACCATAGTACATCTCTTCAATTTATAATTTTTCCAATGGCGTTTCCCTTTGGGCCGGGCTCTTCACTAAATCTTTTGCGGGATTGGTTTTGGGGTGCTTTTAGAGATACACGTTCCCCGCAAAAGGATACCGCTGCGATCCCTAACGCAGTTTAAGGGCAATTTGAGATCTGTTTTCAAAAGAATCCCAAACAGCCCCTCCAGCCTTGCATCCCTTGCAATTTAATACCATTCACAAACTCCAAAAACTCCTTTGCGGACTTTGCGTTTAAATTCCACGATTCAACATAAAACAAAAAACCCTGTTTCGTTTGAAACAGGGCTTTTAAAAAGAAAGGCGACGACATACTCTCCCACATAACTGCAGTACCATCTGCGCAGGCGGGCTTAACTACTCTGTTCGGGATGGGAAGAGGTGAGCCCCGCCGCAATAACCACCTTAAGGTCGTTGTTACTTGAGGTAACTTGCAATTAATTAAAAATTTAGAATTAAAAATTAAAAAAATTGCAATAATATCTTAACATACTGAGATAAAGAAAGTTTTTTATTTTAGAAAGTTTCTCCCCGAGCCTTGCGGCCCGGGAAAAGGGTGTACATAAGCTTACGGATTATTAGTACTACTCGACTATGACATTACTGCCTTTACATCTATAGCCTATCAACGTGGTCATCTTCCACGATCCTTAAAAGAAATCTCATCTTGTGGTGGGTTTCGCGCTTATATGCTTTCAGCGCTTATCCCTTCCAAACGTAGCTACTCTGCGATGCTCCTGGCGGAACAACAGATACACTAGAGGTTTGTCCAATTCGGTCCTCTCGTACTAGAATCAGATCCACTCAAATTTCTAACGCCCACAGTAGATAGAGACCGAACTGTCTCACGACGTTCTGAACCCAGCTCGCGTGCCACTTTAATGGGCGAACAGCCCAACCCTTGGGACCTTCTCCAGCCCCAGGATGTGACGAGCCGACATCGAGGTGCCAAACCCCCCCGTCGATATGAGCTCTTGGGGGAGATCAGCCTGTTATCCCCGGCGTACCTTTTATCCTTTGAGCGATGGCCCTTCCATGCGGAACCACCGGATCACTATGCTCTACTTTCGTACCTGATCGACCTGTATGTCTCTCAGTCAAGCTCCCTTATGCCATTGCACTCTACGCACGGTTACCAAGCGTACTGAGGGAACCTTTAGAAGCCTCCGTTACTCTTTTGGAGGCGACCACCCCAGTCAAACTACCCACCAAGCAATGTCCCCCACGTTTGTGGGGTTAGGCCTCAGATAAACAAAGGGTTGTATTTCAACAATGACTCCACAACGCCTGGCGACGCCACTTCACAGTCTCCAACCTATCCTACACATCATTTATCCAAGGTCAATACTAAGCTATAGTAAAGGTGCACAGGGTCTTTTCGTCCCACTGCGGGTAAACGGCATCTTCACCGTTACTACAATTTCACCGAGCTCATGGCTGAGACAGTGTCCAGATCGTTACACCATTCGTGCAGGTCGGAACTTACCCGACAAGGAATTTCGCTACCTTAGGACCGTTATAGTTACGGCCGCCGTTTACTGGGGCTTCAATTCAATGCTTCTCCGAAGATAACATCTCCTCTTAACCTTCCAGCACCGGGCAGGTGTCAGGCCCTATACTTCATCTTACGATTTTGCAGAGCCCTGTGTTTTTGATAAACAGTCGCCTGGACCTCTTCACTGCGGCCCTGTATTGCTACAGGGCGACCCTTCTCCCGAAGTTACGGGTCTATTTTGCCTAATTCCTTAGCCATGAATCTCTCGAGCACCTTAGGATTCTCTCCTCAACTACCTGTGTCGGTTTACGGTACTGGTACTAATTACCTGAAGTTTAGAGGTTTTTCTTGGAAGCCCTTAGGCGCACTATCTCTTTGTCCGAAGACTCCGAGTACTATCGTATTTCCCCAAGCCGCGTGGATTTGCCTGCGCAGCTTATAGGTAGGTACTTCAACGAACTATTCCGTCAGTTCGCGGCGCTTTCATCACTCCGTCACCCCATCACAGTAATTAGTAGTACGGGAATATTAACCCGTTAGCCATCGACTGTCCCTTTCGGGTTCGCCTTAGGACCAGACTAACCCACAGCTGATTAGCATAGCTGTGGAAACCTTAGTTTTTCGGTGTGCGGGTTTCTCGCCCGCATTATCGTTACTTATGCCTACATTTTCTTTTCTAACCAGTCCAGCATACCTTACGATACACCTTCAACCCTGTTAGAATGCTCCCCTACCACTTAGAGTAAACTCTAAATCCATAGCTTCGGTAATATACTTATGCCCGATTATTATCCATGCTCGTCCGCTCGACTAGTGAGCTGTTACGCACTCTTTAAATGAATGGCTGCTTCCAAGCCAACATCCTAGCTGTCTGGGCAGACAAACCTCGTTCTTTCAACTTAGTATATATTTGGGGACCTTAGCTGATGGTCTGGGTTCTTTCCCTCTCGGACTTGGACCTTAGCACCCAAGCCCTCACTGTTATCAATCATTATATAGCATTCGGAGTTTGTCAGGAATTGGTAGGCGGTGAAGCCCCCGCATCCAATCAGTAGCTCTACCTCTATATAACTAAAATAACGCTGCACCTAAATGCATTTCGGGGAGTACGAGCTATTTCCGAGTTTGATTGGCCTTTCACCCCTACCCACAGGTCATCCGAAGACTTTTCAACGTCAACCGGTTCGGACCTCCACTGTGTGTTACCACAGCTTCATCCTGCCCATGGGTAGATCACACGGTTTCGCGTCTAACACTACTGACTAAAGCGCCCTATTCAGACTCGCTTTCGCTACGGATCCGTGACTTAACCACTTATCCTTGCCAGCAACGTTAACTCGTAGGCTCATTATGCAAAAGGCACGCCGTCACCCCACGAAAGGGCTCCGACCGCTTGTAAGCGTATGGTTTCAGGATCTATTTCACTCCGTTATTCACGGTTCTTTTCACCTTTCCCTCACGGTACTGGTTCACTATCGGTCTCTCAGGAGTATTTAGCCTTAGCGGATGGTCCCGCCAAATTCAGACAGGGTTTCACGTGCCCCGCCCTACTCAGGATACCACTATCTATTATACTCATTACTTATACAGGGCTATCACCTTCTCCGGCTTTACTTTCCAGTAAATTCTAATTCTTTGTACATAAAATGTCGTGGTCCTACAACCCCAACATTGCCGTAACAACATTGGTTTGGGCTAATCCGCGTTCGCTCGCCACTACTTACGGAATCACTTTTGTTTTCTTCTCCTCCGCCTACTTAGATGTTTCAGTTCAGCGGGTTTGCCCACCTATCGGTGTACTATGTCTTCAACATAGTGGGTTGCCCCATTCAGGTATCTACGGATCAATCGGTGTGTGCCCGTCCCCGTAGCTTTTCGCAGCTTATCACGCCTTTCATCGCCTCTGAGAGCCAAGGCATCCCCCATACGCCCTTATTTTGCTTATTGTACCAATCATAAAATCAATTATGACCGTTTTTTTTGTCTTTTACTATAAATAGTAAAAAACGCTTTCTACTTTTTATTATTTCTTATCTCAATATGTCAATGAACTTTGTTTAGCTATAAGCTTTAGGCATTACGCCTTAGGCTTTTTTGCTTACGGCTTAAAGCATATAGCTTAAAACCTTTTGTGGAGAATAACGGAGTCGAACCGTTGACCTCCTGCGTGCAAGGCAGGCGCTCTAGCCAGCTGAGCTAATCCCCCTTTTTAATTAAAAATTAAAAATCGTGAATTAAAAATTATGAACTTTTTGATCCTTAATCTTTCAACTTCTAAAATTTCCTTTTTTTAAGTTTAAATAGTTGTCTCGGACAGACTCGAACTGTCGACCCCTACATTATCAGTGTAGTACTCTAACCAGCTGAGCTACGAGACACTCTTATTCCTAAAATTTATTATTTGAACTAACAGCAAGAGTAAAATAGTCTTAAAATTAAAACCTTTAAAGCTTCTTCTTTTTTCCTCAGCGTGCACAAGTGCTAACACTAAGGCTCTAGAAAGGAGGTGTTCCAGCCGCACCTTCCGGTACGGCTACCTTGTTACGACTTAGCCCTAGTTACCAGTTTTACCCTAGGCAGCTCCTTGCGGTCACCGACTTCAGGCACCCCCAGCTTCCATGGCTTGACGGGCGGTGTGTACAAGGCCCGGGAACGTATTCACCGGATCATGGCTGATATCCGATTACTAGCGATTCCAGCTTCACGGAGTCGAGTTGCAGACTCCGATCCGAACTGTGACCGGTTTTATAGATTCGCTCCTGGTCGCCCAGTGGCTGCTCTCTGTACCGGCCATTGTAGCACGTGTGTAGCCCAAGGCGTAAGGGCCGTGATGATTTGACGTCATCCCCACCTTCCTCACAGTTTGCACTGGCAGTCTTGTTAGAGTTCCCGACACGACTCGCTGGCAACTAACAACAGGGGTTGCGCTCGTTATAGGACTTAACCTGACACCTCACGGCACGAGCTGACGACAACCATGCAGCACCTTGTAAATTGTCTTGCGAAAGATCTGTTTCCAAACCGGTCAATCTACATTTAAGCCTTGGTAAGGTTCCTCGCGTATCATCGAATTAAACCACATGCTCCACCGCTTGTGCGGGCCCCCGTCAATTCCTTTGAGTTTCATTCTTGCGAACGTACTCCCCAGGTGGGATACTTATCACTTTCGCTTAGCCACTGAAATTGCTTCCAACAGCTAGTATCCATCGTTTACGGCGTGGACTACCAGGGTATCTAATCCTGTTCGCTACCCACGCTTTCGTCCATCAGCGTCAATCAATTAGTAGTAACCTGCCTTCGCAATTGGTATTCCATGTAATCTCTAAGCATTTCACCGCTACACTACATATTCTAGTTACTTCCTAATAATTCAAGTTCAGCAGTATCAATGGCCGTTCCACCGTTGAGCGATGGGCTTTCACCACTGACTTACTAAACCGCCTACGGACCCTTTAAACCCAATGATTCCGGATAACGCTTGGATCCTCCGTATTACCGCGGCTGCTGGCACGGAGTTAGCCGATCCTTATTCTTACAGTACCGTCAAGCTGGTTCACGAACCAGTGTTTCTTCCTGTACAAAAGCAGTTTACAATCCATAGGACCGTCATCCTGCACGCGGCATGGCTGGATCAGGCTTGCGCCCATTGTCCAATATTCCTCACTGCTGCCTCCCGTAGGAGTCTGGTCCGTGTCTCAGTACCAGTGTGGGGGATCTCCCTCTCAGGACCCCTACCCATCGTAGCCTTGGTAAGCCGTTACCTTACCAACTAGCTAATGGGACGCATGCTCATCTTTTACCGTTGTGACTTTAATAATATCTCGATGCCGAGTCATTATACTATGAGGTATTAATCCAAATTTCTCTGGGCTATCCCTCTGTAAAAGGTAGATTGCATACGCGTTACGCACCCGTGCGCCGGTCTCTGGTTCCGAAGAACCATACCCCTCGACTTGCATGTGTTAAGCCTGCCGCTAGCGTTCATCCTGAGCCAGGATCAAACTCTTCATCGTATATTGTTGATCTGATTAATCAGATCGTTTTGTTATTCGAATCAGTCTCTATCGGTTCTTTCTAATCTCTCGATTATCTTACTCTTTATTCTTTTGCCTTAACATCTCTGTTAAAGCGGCTGTCAATTCAATATGTCTACGAACGTGTATTTCTTCTTTTCGCTTGTTTCTCAAAGCGGGTGCAAAACTACAACTTCTTTTTTAATTAGCAAGAACTTTATGAAGATTTTTTTTGAAACTTTTTTCAAGTCTCGCATCCTCCAAATCCCTACCAATCTATCAATGAACTTTCCGTGTTTTGCGGGGTGCAAATGTAACATCTGTTTTCAAATCTCACAAGCTTTTTTAAATCTTTTTTGAAAATAAATTTTCGTCTTGATTTGTAATGCCTGTCAGTATTTCGATGAACGTCTGTCACTGTTGCGGGTGCAAAAGTAGTCCCTTTATTTACATTTACAAGGCTTTTACTTATATAATTTACATCTTTTTCAAAACTTTTTCTTAACTCTCTGATAACAGAGTTTTTACAAATTAAACATTTTTACCATTTGTAAGGAATTTCAACAGGTCTTTGCGATTAATCCAACCAACACTTTATCTTAGCCTCCCTTTTTAGCGGGTCTTCCAATTCTAAAGCGTTTTTCTGCCCTTTTAACAAATAACCTCTTTTGTCTTTCTTTGGGGCTAAACGGGGGTTTTCACGCCTGTATTGTTACGGAGCCCCTTAAAAAGCCAACTTTAAAGTCTTAGCTCACGCAAAGGCGGAAAGTTTATTTTCTTTCATATGTATAACGTGCATCTCTTTTGAAAACTACTGCCATAGCCTCGATGGAAGTGGAAATCCTTTTGTCCGCCGCGGCGGACAAAAGATTGGAACGGACAGCGGGATTAAGCTCCTTGTTAAGAACCAATTTTTTAAATACCAAATCCAAAAGCTTCGACTGCGCTCAGCTGGAAAGAATAATTCCTATATACCTATATGTATAAAAAACAAACCCGACAGGTTTTCAAAACCTGTCGGGGTGTAGAACCGAAATCTTACCTTATATATAGGAGAATTTCACCCTTACTATATTAGGACAAAACGGCCTACATTATTACAATTCACATTCTTCTTACATATTATAGTATAAACATGCCGATATGTATTGTATGTATTTTTGTAATGCGTTATATTTGCATTCACAAAATTAAAAACAATGATTAAGATTACTTTACCCGACGGGTCAATTAGAGAGTTTGCTTCAGGCGTAACTCCAATGGAGGTTGCGAAAAGCATTAGCGAAGGATTTGCCAGAAACGTGATTTCTGCATCTTTTAATGGTACAACAATTGAAACCGAAACTCCATTGACGACCGACGGTAGTCTTATATTATACACCTGGAATGATGCTGAAGGCAAAAAAGCTTTCTGGCACTCGACTTCGCACGTTATGGCACAAGCACTTGAGGAATTGTATCCGGGAATTAAATTAACGCTTGGACCTGCAATTTCTAATGGTTTCTACTATGATGTTGATTTTGAAGATCAAAAAATCACTGATGCTGATTTTAAAAAGATTGAAGATCGCGTTCTTGAGATTTCGAGAGGGAAACATGAATTCAAAATGCGCCCTGTTAGCAAGGCAGATGCATTAGAGCTATATAAAGACAACGTTTACAAGACTGAATTGATTTCGAATCTTGAAGACGGAACAATCACATTTTGTGATCATGCTACTTTTACTGATTTATGCAGAGGTGGACATATTCCGAATACCGGGATCATCAAAGCCTTTAAAATCATGAGCGTTGCCGGTGCTTATTGGAGAGGTGATGAGAAAAACAAACAGCTGACTCGTGTTTACGGAACTTCTTTCCCTAAACAAAAGGACTTAACTGAGTATCTTGAACTTCTTGAGGAAGCTAAACGTCGCGATCACCGTAAATTAGGTAAAGAATTAGAATTGTTTGCTTTTTCTCAAAAAGTGGGTGCTGGTTTACCTCTTTGGCTACCAAAAGGTGCTGCACTTAGAGACAGACTTGAGCAATTTCTTAAAAAAGCGCAAAAGAAAGCGGGATACGAGCAAGTAGTTACTCCACATATTGGACAGAAAGAACTTTATGTAACTTCCGGTCACTATGCAAAATACGGGGCAGATAGTTTTCAACCGATCAATACTCCTGCTGAAGGTGAAGAGTTTTTATTGAAACCGATGAACTGTCCTCACCACTGTGAGATCTATAATGTAAGACCCTGGTCCTACAAGGATTTACCTAAACGTTATGCTGAATTTGGTACTGTTTACAGATATGAGCAATCTGGTGAATTGCACGGTTTAACTCGTGTTAGAGGATTTACTCAGGATGATGCGCATATTTTTTGTACTCCGGAGCAATTGGATGAAGAGTTTAAAAAAGTAATTGATTTAGTATTATATGTATTCGGATCGTTAGGTTTTGAAAACTTTACTGCTCAAATTTCGTTGCGAGATAAAGAAAACAGAGACAAATACATTGGTACAGACGAAAATTGGGAGAAAGCTGAAAATGCCATTATCAATGCTGCTGCCGATAAAGGACTGAATACTGTTGTAGAATATGGCGAAGCTGCTTTTTATGGCCCGAAGCTTGACTTTATGGTAAAAGATGCTTTAGGCAGACAATGGCAATTAGGAACAATTCAGGTGGATTACAACCTTCCTGAGCGTTTTGAATTGACTTACAAAGGTGCTGATAACGAATTACACAGACCTGTAATGATTCACAGAGCTCCTTTTGGATCAATGGAACGTTTTATCGCAATTTTACTGGAACACACTGCAGGAAATTTCCCGCTTTGGCTAATGCCGGAACAGGCTATAATCTTGTCTTTGAGCGAGAAATATGAAATATATGCTAAAAAAGTTTTAGATTTGCTAGAAAATCACGAAATTCGCGCCCTAATTGACAACAGAAGCGAGACTATTGGTAAGAAAATTAGAGATGCAGAGATGCAGAAAATACCGTTTATGCTTATTGTAGGTGAGGAAGAAGAGAAGAACGGAACAATTTCAATTCGTCGTCACGGTCAGGAAGGAAAAGGGAATATTACAGTTACAATTGAGGAATTTGTCGCTATTGTAAACGAAGAAATAAAAAAGACATTAAAAGTTTTTACAGTTTAACTTAAATTATAAAGTCATAGCAATAAGAAGCAACAGAGGTTACCAACCTCGAGTAGAAAAAAAAGATGCACACAGAATAAATAACCTTATTCGTGGTGTACAAGAAGTAAGACTAGTAGGCGAAAACATCGAACCAGGTGTATTTAAACTTGCAGAGGCTTTACGTTTAGCGGATCAATTTGAATTGGATTTGGTTGAGATTTCACCAAACGCTGAGCCGCCGGTTTGTAAAATCATGGATTACAAGAAATTTGTTTACGAACAAAAGAAACGTGATAAGGTATTAAAAGCTAAGTCAACACAAGTTGTCGTAAAGGAAATTAGATTTGGTCCTCAAACGGATGAGCATGATTACGAATTTAAAAGAAAAAATGCTGAGAAGTTCCTGAAAGAAGGTGCTAAACTAAAAGCATTCGTTTTCTTTAAAGGACGTTCTATCATCTATAAAGATCAGGGTCAGATTTTATTATTACGTTTGGCAACTGATTTAGAAGAGCACGGTAAAGTAGAAGCTATGCCTGTTTTAGAAGGAAAGAGAATGATTATGTTCATTGCTCCGAAGAAAAAGAAATAGTGTTCAGTTTTAAGTCTCAGTGTTCAGTTGTGAACTTGAAACATTAAACTTGAAACAAAAATATAAGTAAGTAAGAATAAATTAAAACACTAGGAAAAATGCCTAAAATGAAAACAAAATCTAGCGCCAAGAAACGTTTCAAAGTTACTGGTTCTGGAAAGATTAAAAGAAAGCATGCTTTTAAAAGTCACATCTTGACTAAAAAATCTAAAAAACGTAAATTAGCTTTGACACACTCAGCGCTAGTTCACTCTACAGATATGAAAAGCATCAAACAACAATTAAGAATTATCTAATAATTCTTTAGGTTAAAAATCATTTAAATATAACCTTGGAGTATGGCTTTTAAGTTCCTTTGATTTAATTCAGGACGCCTGCTACAAAAACACATTAAAATTATGCCAAGATCGGTAAATTCAGTTGCTAAAAGAGCAAGAAGAAAAAAAATAATGAAGCAAGCCAAAGGTTTCTTTGGTAGACGTAAAAACGTTTGGACAGTTGCTAAGAATGCAGTAGAGAAAGCAATGTGCTACGCTTACCGCGATAGAAAACAAAACAAAAGAAATTTCCGTGCTTTATGGATTCAACGTATCAACGCTGGAGCCAGATTAGAAGGAATGTCTTATTCTCAATTCATGGGTAAAGTTAAAGCTAACGGAATCGAATTGAACCGTAAAGTTCTTGCAGATTTAGCGATGAACCACCCTGAAGCTTTCAAAGCAATACTTAATAAAGTAAAATAAACGTTTTATAAACTCAATTTAGATTACTTACTTATCATAGAAAACCCAGTCAAACGACTGGGTTTTTGTTTTTATAGAATCACCATTTAAATTAATCAGTTTAAAAGATAGCTTCGTGATGAAAAATTTTCTAATCCTATTATTTACAATACATAGCTTGTCTACCATCGCACAAGTAAATAATCTTGACAAAAAGACTATCAATACCATAATTGGTGTAATTGACAAGCGAGATGTCAATTGTAAATCTGAAATTGAAAGAGCAAAAATGGATTTTAGGTTTCAAGAAATCTTTTATTATATTGAACCCGAAGGATATCTTGATAGCGATTCTAAAAGACACCATCCTTATTTAAATAAGTTACTAAAAAAAAGAGGAATTGAATTTCGTGAATCTTCTGAAACAGAATTTGCGTTATTCCATATAGGAGATGATGTAGAAAGTTATCCCGCAATAACCAACTGCTACTGTAAGGCATTTAATGAATTATTAAATCTAAAGTACGGTCGCAACTTTACAAAAGACATTGAAAAAGCAGCTGACAGTATGTATGTAATGAGTAGAATAGATGATCCTTTTCAATATCCTATCGGAGTCGACAACTATTGTATAGTATATCCAAAAGCCGCAGATTTCCTTGATCAGAAAATTCAAATTCAAAAAGATTTTTTTTCCAATTTCAAATATCCGGCTGGTTTTATGCATCTAATACATAAAAGAGATTTTATGGCGAAAACCATGTTTACAATAAATAAAGATGACAAAGTCTCTGATATCAAGATAAATCTTGAATTTGAAAATCCCGAAAATCAAAAATTTTATAATGATATCGTTAATTAACTTATTTATTTCATTGAGAATGCAAAATGGAAAGCTGCTGTCTCTGGCGGTATAAAAGTAAACAGCTCCTTTAAGATTAACTTCTACAATGAAATTATTTAGCCTTCTGAATTTAAAAAGTACATTTGTATAAGAGCAAAACTTACTTTATGCACAAGTCCCTTTTTGACCACATCGAAAAATTTGTCACATTAGAACCTTCAGAAATTGATACTTTGGAGTCGTGTTTAAGTTTGTCTAAAATCAAAAAGAAGGAACATGTATTACAGGAGGGGCAAATCTGCAATACGCTCTACTTTATTGTAAAAGGCTGCATGAGGCAATATATCATTAATTCAAAAGGAACCGAACAAACACTTCAATTTGGCATAGAAAATTGGTGGATTACGGACTACCTCAGTTATCATAACCACACTCCCTCCCATTTTTATATTCAGGCCGTAGAAAACTGCGAGGTTATTGCTATCGAAAAACCAGCCCTTGAGTCTATACTTATTCAGATTCCAAATCTGGAACGGTACTTTAGAATTGTTTCACAAAAATCATTTGGGGCAGCGCAAATGCGGATTAAGTTTTTGTTTACAATGTCTGCAGAAGAAAGGTACCATCATATTAATAACCTGTTTCCTGAATTTGTACAACGTGTTCCTCAATACATGCTTGCCTCCTATTTAGATTTTTCGGCTGAGTTTATGAGTAAAATAAGGGCGGGAAAAATCTAATCGGAATTTCTTGAAGTAGTTCAAGTTTTGAAAAGCAGATATAGCTGAACTTTGTATCAAACTTAAAAAACAAGTACAATGAAACCAAGAATCGTTATCCCGAAAGTAGCCCCGGAAGCCTATCAAGCCATGTTAAGTTTAGAAAAATACATCGCTTCAACATCATTAAATCCTGTTCATAAGGAATTCATTAAAATTAGAGCATCGCAAGTAAATGGGTGTGCCTATTGTATTAACATGCATACTGCAGATGCCCGAAAATTAGGTGTAAGTGAACAACGTATTTATTTATTAAGTGCCTGGCGCGAAGCTGATATCTACACAGAAGAAGAAAAAGCAATTTTGGCATTGACTGAAGAGGTGACCTTAATTAGCCACCATGTCTCTGAAGAAACATATGCCAATGCAGCCCAATATTTTGATGAAAAATCCCTTGCGGAAATAATTATGATGATCATTACCATCAATGCCTGGAACAGAATTGGAATTGCTACGGGAATGAGAGCCGTATAATTTTAAAGATAAGTTTTACAAAAAAATTGCAAATACAAACCCTCAACTTCGAGGGTTTATTTGTATATAGCTGTATATGAGAATTTCATCATTTTTATTTTAATGAATATCTAAAATACCGTATTTATACGTGCTCCCATTTTATAGAATTTTCTATTTTTGGCGCAATGATACCAAAAAGACTAATTTACCTTTACATATTTTTCACTCTCACTGTCTTTTCTTCTTGTCAAAAGAAAACTATTCTCATTCCAAAAGAAACAAAAAGCAAAACAGAAATTCAAAAGCTTATTGTAACTGCTGATAAATTTAATACCAACAAACAATTTGACAGCGCTTTTTATTATTACAATAAAGCCAAAATAAATTGTAATCCCGAAAATAACACCGATGCTTATGTTCATTGCCTGTCCAATATGGCAGAGATACAGCAAGATCAATATGACTTTATTGGCAGTGAGACCACTGTCAAGGAAGCTTTGCCGTTTTTAAATTACATAGAAGATTCAGCCGACTGGAAAATCTATACTATTCTCGGCACTAACAATACCAATATCTACAATTATGACAATGCCCTTTACTACTTTAATAAGGCATTAGCTTTAAAAACAGATGAGATCAGAAAACTAAAAACAAAAAATTATATTGCCTCTGTTTTTATAAAACAGAAAAAATACAGTGAAGCATTACAACTATTACTTGCTTTAAGTATCAATAAAAACATTCAGGAGAATCCGGAAACTTACTCTAAAATACTGGACAGGACAGGCTTTTGCTATTTTAGACTCGAAAACAGGGTGGCCTTGTCATTCTACACCAAAAGTTTAGAAATAAAATCTGAACTGAAAAATGATTCTGAATTGGGCAAAACCTACTATTATCTTGCGGAGTATTATCAAAAATACAATCCGGCTTTATCGACGAAATATGCTAATTTGAGTTACGATAAATATACGATTACCAATTGCATTGACAATCAATTAAGGACTCTTGCGCTTCTTATCAAAAACAATTCCGATACAGAATTAAAAAAAAATTCAATTACCTATGTTCAATTAACTGATAGTATTTTTGAAATAAAGCAAAAAGCAAAAAATCTATTTGCAAAGATTAAATATGATTCGAGAAAAGAAAAAGAAGAGAACTTAAAATTAAAGTCTCAAAAAATCAAAAACGAACTGCAGTTAGCAAGACAAGAAACGCGGAATATAATCTCTTATGTTATCATTTTGCTGGCTTTGGTCTTCATTATTATTCTGTATTTTTATCTAATTTCAAGAGCAAATCGCGAAAAACTCAAAGCAACTTATCATAGTGAAACCAGAATTTCGAAAAAATTACATGATGAACTCGCTAATGATGTGTATCATGCCATGGTTTTTGCTGAAAATAAAGACCTTTCGATACCGGAAAACAAAAAGCAATTATTAGATAATCTGGATACTATTTATTCCCGAACCAGTGACATCTCAAAGGAAAAATCTCCAATCAATACTGAAGAAGACTATAAAACTTCATTAAAACAAATGATTTCGGGATTCTATACCACGAATATTAATCTTTTAGTAAATGATTTAGACACAATCGCATGGGATGAAATCGAAAAAACAAAAAAAATAACGATTTACAGAACAATACAGGAATTACTTGTAAACATGAAAAAGCACAGTAAGGCAACATTAGTGGTAATTACTTTCAAAAAAATCACTACTAACATCCTAATTAATTATACTGATAATGGACAGGGTATTGACCTTAACAAAATAGTCCTGAAGAATGGACTTCATAATGTAGAAAATCGAATTTTTTCGATAAAGGGAAGTATTGATATTGAATCAAATCCAGGAAAAGGCTTTAAAATCTTTATTAAATTTCCGTTGCAATAATGAAAAAATATATAAATCTTTTTCTAAAAAAAACATCTGTCAAATACTTTCCGGTCAAGATGGTTATACTGTTATTGATTATTTCTTCTGTTCATTCCTGCAGAAGAGATAATCATATTAAACCTAAGGAAAAAAATCATACTGCTGAAATTAAAAAAATCATGGATGCTGCAGATGCTTTATTTGACAATAATAAAAGAGACAGTGCTTACAAGTACTTTAATAAAGCTCTGGCAATTATTGAACCTAAAAAAAATCCTGATGAGTATGTTTATTCTTTAGCCTGTATGGCTGAAATGGTACAGCTTGAAGGAGACTTCATCAAAAGTGAGTACCTGCTGACTAAAACTATGCCTTATTTAAGCAAAACAACTAGGCCCCGATTTAAATGGTATGTATACACTATAATGGCTAATAATTATAACAATACTTACGATTTTAAAAATGCGGTCCTATACCACAAAAAAGCATTAGAGCACACTATTTCTACTTTAAAAAAGAATCAGACTTTAAGTAATATTGCAGGTATTTACGGTAATCAGGAAAAATACGATGAAGCCATAAAAATATATTTGCCGTTGGTTGAAAAAAAATACATAGATAAAAACAATTTAGATTTCAGCAAAAGAAATCATGCAATAGCGTTGAATGATCTGGGGTATTGCTACTATAAAACTAATAATCGTAAGGCATTACAGTGTTTTAATGAAAGCTTGAAAATTAACCTTCAAATAAATGATCAGGAAGGTATAATGTTCAATCACAGATTTATCTCGCTCTATTATCTAAAAAAACATCCTGAGCTTGCTAATCAACATGCAAAAATAGCTTACGAAATATCCCGTAAAAACCATTTCCCTACAAAGAGAGCAAATTTTTTAAACATATTAGTAAAATGCAGTACCGGAAAAGATCTGAAAAAATACGCTCTCGAATACATTCATCTTATTGATAGTATTAAAGAAGTCAGGCTGAAAGCAAAAAATTCGTTTGCCCAGATTAAATACGATTCAGAACTGGACAAGGCAGAAAATCTACAGTTAAAAATGCAACAGGCAGAAAACCAATTACAACTGGAACGACAAAAAAACCGGAATATAATATCTTATATCATTATTTTCTGCATTCTGATCTTTATATCATTTCTCTCTTTGCATCTCCTGCTAAAAGGAAGAAGAGAAAAGAATGAAGCCATTTACAACAGTGAAATACGAATTTCAGAGAAACTAAAAAGTGAACTTTCAAACAATATTTACAATACTATTACTTTTGTAAAGAGCGAAAATCTCGAAAAAAGCGAAAATAAAGAACAATTACTAAACAATTTAGAAATTATATATTCACGCACCAGAAATATCTCAAAAGAGAACAGTTATATTGTAACTGATGAAAATTATGTTTTTATTTTAAAAGAAATGATAGCCGGATTTAAAACTCCGAATGTAAATATTTTACTGAATGGTCTGGATACAATTGACTGGAACAAAGTTGATAAGAACAAAAAAATAATTCTTTACAGAATAATTCAGGAGTTATTTGCCAACATGAAAACGCATAGTGAAGCTACTTTGGCCAGCATCACTTTTAAAATAAATAATAAAAAATTATCCGTAAATTACACTGATAATGGCGTTGGGATTACAAAAAATACATTTATTTTAAAAAATGGACTACAAAATGTGGAAAGCCGTATAAAAACTATCAACGGAACGATTAATTTTGGCACTTATTCCCAAAGTGGATTTAAATTAAGTTTTTCTTTTTCTATATAAAAAAACAGTAGTATGTTCAAAAAGGTTTTAGTTGCAGAAGATTTAGATAGTATAAGCATAGGAATTATTCAGGTTCTTGAAGATTTGAACATTCCTGTAATTGATCATGTAAAGTATTGTGATGATGCGTTATTAAAAATAAAAAAAGGAATGACCGAGAACAGTCCTTATGACTTACTAATAAGCGATTTGTCATTTAAGTCGGATCACAGAAAAACAAAGCTTTCTTCGGGTGAAGAACTCATAGGGGCTGTAAATAAGGTACAGCCTTCCATAAAAAAGATTATATTTTCGATAGAAGATAAATCGTATCGTATAAAATCTCTTTTTGATGATTTAAAAATCAATGCCTACGTAACTAAAGGACGCAATAGTATTGATGAACTCAAAACCGCAATTGAGAAAACTTTTAGAAATGAAGAGAAAATAGTATCCTCTGACTTATCACTTATTTTTAATGACAAGGCTTTAATTGAAATTGAATCTTACGATATCTCTATCTTAAACCTTTTGGCTAAGGGTTATACTTTAGAAAATATCTCAAATGAATTTAAAGTCATTTCAATAACTCCAAACGGGACAAGCAGTATTGAAAAAAGAATCAATAAACTAAAAATATATTTTAAAGCTAACAACAATGTTCATTTAATTGCTATTGCAAAGGATTTTGGATTGATTTAGTTTTAGTCTACTTACGGTTTCCCGTAAGGAAATCAGCTTTTATAACTTTAAATTTGTGTAGAATCTATTAAAACATCAATGAAACCAAAATCCAGAATTAATTTAGAGAACAATAAAAGCCGGAAATTTTTGTCCAGAATTAATACGCCTAAAAATAAAATTGTCATCAAAGCTATGTTACTCTGTCTTTTTCTTTCAATTTCTTTTGCTTTTGTATCAGAGAAAACAGGATGGATAGAGGTAGACTGGAATATTATTTTTATCCCTGCACTTTTAGTTTTACAAATAATAATTATAACAACGGCCCTAAAAAACAGATATAAGAAACATTAAAGTACTGGTTAAAAAAACCATTTATTCGCAAGAAGAAGCAGCAAATTTTGAAATGCTTATATTTGATCCTTTAAATACTGCATGAAAAATATTCTAAGTCTTTTAATACTATTCCTTACTTTTCAGTCTTTTTCACAGGTAAAAGTCCTGTCCTGGAACTTAGAGAATTTTGGGAAATCAAAAACAGAAGCTCAATTAAACTTTATCGCAGGCACCCTTTGCGAGTATGACATTATAACCATTCAGGAAGTTGTAGCAGGTCATGGCGGCGCTCAGGCGGTAGCAAAACTTGTTGAAATTTTAAATGAAAAAGGTTCCAAATGGGATTATCGTGTAAGTGATCCTACCAGTGGCAGCAGTTATAAAAAAGAACGTTATGCCTTTATCTGGAAAACCAATAAAGCACGACTGAAGGGAAATGCCTGGCTGGAAAAAAAATATACGCTGGAAATTGATCGTGAACCTTATTTTGCAAGTTTTGCAATTGGTAAAAAAACAGTCACCTTAGTTACTTTTCATGCGATTACAAAAAGTAAACAACCTGAAACAGAAATAAAGTATTTTAAATTTCTGCCACAGGAATACCCCGCTTTAAATTTGGTTTTTATTGGTGATTACAATTGTCCGCAATCACATACTGTTTTTAATCCGTTGAAAAAAATGGGGTATACTACCGTTTTTCAAAATCAAAAAACAACTTTAAAACAAAAATGTATAGCTGAAAATTGCTTAGCCTCAGAATTTGACAATATCTTTTACCGAACAAATTCTTTATCTAACCTCAATTCCGGCATAATTCTGTTCTATAAAAAGTTTGTTTCCCTGAAAGAAGCCCGAAAAATATCGGACCATATTCCTATATGGTTTGAATTTTCAATCCGATAAGCTACGTTTTAAGCTTTTTCTTTTTTGCTGCGGGAAACAATACATTATTCAGAATTAACCTGTAACCCGGAGAATTTGGATGTAAATCTAAAACGGTTGGCGGATCTCCTACCTGATGTTGAAAATCTTCCGGATCATGACCTCCGAAAAAGGTAAACATTCCTTTCCCTTTTTCTCCGTGAATGTATCTGGACTCCCCGTTAAGTTCGCAAACGCCCATTACCAAAACATTGGATTTTATTAAAGCCGAATCAAAAGAGGTCGTTTGTCCCATAAAACCTTTTACCAGCTGTGTATGATTTTGACACAACATACTTGGAATTGGGTCCCATTTTGCAGAAAACTCCATTAAAGAAAAATAATCTTTTTCCATTGGAATTTTTCGTTTTGAAGTCATATCAATATCTGAAAACTCATATACTTCAGGTTTTCGTTCTAAAGTGAAATTTTTAAACGCAAAAGAATTGGCATAATTTAGTTTGGACTGATAATTGGATTCACTCGCATCTCCGTCAAACATGGCTTCACAAATATCAACTCCATCTGAAGCGAGTGCAATATCAAAACTATCGGTTGCAGAACACATTGCAAACATGAATCCTCCGCCTACTACAAAATCCCTGATTTTTTTTGCAACCGCACCTTTCTCCTGTGATACTTTGGCATAGCCTAATTTAGCGGCCAGTGCTTCAGCGTCCCTTTTTTGGTCAATATACCAGGGTGTATTTTTATAAGCGGAGTAAAATTTCCCATATTGGCCCGTAAAATCTTCGTGATGCAAATGCAGCCAATCGTAAAGCAGTAACTGATCACTCAGAACTTCTTCATCATAAATTGGGGTGAAAGGTATTTCAGCATACGTTAAAACCAGCGTTACGGCATCATCCCAGGGTTGTTTTCCTTTTGGTGTATAAACGGCAATTTTGGGTGCTTTTTCAAGAACTACGGATTCCATATTCTGAGAAGGGCTCGAAATATCATTTAAGATAGAAGCTTCTTCACTATCTGAAATTATTTCAAAACTAACTCCCCTGATTTTACATTCCTTTCTAATTTCCTCTACATCAGGCAATAAAAATGAACCTCCGCGGTAATTCAGCAGCCAGCTGGCTTTGTAATCTTTACTTAAACACCAGTAGGTAATTCCATAAGCTTTGAGATGATTCTGTTGTGTAGTTTCATCCATTGGCACTAATAGGAAAGAGGCTTTGGCAGTTAATGAAAATAGAAGTATGAAAATATAAACCAATCCTTTATTCATCAGAAAATTATTTTAGTAAAGATATAAAGGAAGGAGTAAAAAATGCAACTGCATACCTGTTTTATTAAGGCCGTGTTAGTAAAATAGGAAAATTTGTCAGAAGAATGTGCAAAATCACGTAAAAACACCTGTATTTCAACTACACTTTCTAATTAAATTTGTGGACTAATAACCAATTATATAAATCAATGAAAAATTTAATCATGAAACCCAATGATGGCAACAATGAACCAAAGGGATTAAATGTAATACAGAAAATAGGTATTTGCTTACTTGTCTTAACTATAATAGTGTATTATGTTTTATCGATTCAATTTCTGGCAAGTTGAATTTAAATGGTTAAAACTGCAATTTCATTTTGAATTGCATAAACGACTAATCCGGCAATATTCCTGGACTCTGTTTTTAATAATAGATTATTTCGGTGGCCTTCGACAGTCCTTGGACTTAAAAAAAGCTGATCAGCAATTTCAGAAGTTGTTTTTTGCTGACAAATAAGCTGAAGAATTTCTATTTCACGTGGTGACAGAAACCCGGTTTCTAAGTTACACTTATTATTTTTTGAGGAAATGATGGTGTCCTGGATTGTTTTTAAAACAGTCTGACTGTAGTAAAACCCTTTTCGGGATACCTCATTAATGGTGTGAATTAAATCTTTTGGAGTGGTATTTTTTATGAGATAAGCAACAGCTCCAACCTGAATCATATTGGCAACGAACGATTTTGTATCGTAACTTGTTAAAGCTATTATTTTTATGTCCGGATAAATTTTCCGGATAATTTTTGTGGCTTCAACTCCATTGAGAACAGGCATTTTCAAATCCATGATAATAATATCCGGTTTTATTTCATTGTCTTCTAAACGGGAAATGAGTTCTTCTCCGTTGGAAGCTTCAAAAATAATTTCGATATTTTCTTCTCTTTGCAGTAAAAAAGAAATTCCTTTCCGAAATAAAATTTCGTCATCAACTAAAGCAATTTTAATAGCACCGCTCATTTTTATTTGGTTTTGGTCGTTTAGTTCTGCCGAAATTACAAAATATGCTTTGAAAAAAAAGAAAAATACCTTTGTTTATTAGTAAAAATTTGACTTTTGTCTTAAATTCTACTTTAAAAAGTAAACATTACAGCAATACCATTGCCTGATTGTGAATTTATTTGGATTGTTCCGTCCAGAAATGATACACGGCTGTCTATATTTTTCATACCAAGACCTTTTTGATTTTCCAATTTTTCCATATCAAAACCTACTCCGTTATCTTCATAACTACAGGTTTTAATCTGATTATCATTCCTGAAGGCAATCCAGATTTCGCTGGCTTTCCCGTGTCTCATGGAATTGTTCATTAATTCCTGCAGGATTCTGAAAACATGCAGATGGCGATCGATATCCTTGTCATCAAAATCAATTTCATTTTTATAATATACCTTTACCGCTTTTGAACTTTCGAACTCTTCACACAGTTCTTCAACAGCAGCATTAAGTCCAAATTTCTCAAAAACGGGCGGTAATAAGTTATGTGCAATTTTTCTGGAATTCTCTAAAGCCTTTGTTGTGAGATTGATGATATTCTCGGTAATTTCAAAAGTTTCTTTCTCAGTAAGGTTAGGAGCCGTCAGTAAATGACTGTTTAAGGACACAATATTCAGTTTAGAACTGATGTCATCATGTAAATCCTGAGCAATACGTTTACGTTCTTCTTCCTGGGTTATAATAACAGCATGTAATTGTTCCTTTTGATACTGTAATACCAAATCTTTCTTTTCCAGTTCTTGCTGAATGATTTTTTTTCTTGAAAAATAGAAAAATACGACCAATGCAATAGCCATAACCACAAAAAAAAGCGATGTGTATAATATTATAGCAACAATCTCTTTTTCAGGAATTGAATTTATACTCATATAAACCTATTTATTTCACTTTTATAACAGCAACGATTAAACAAAAAAATTTAAACTAATAAAGCGGCTTTTTTATAAAAACTTTTTTTCCATTCGTACAAAATAAACAGCTGATTTATTAAAACTAAAACAGCATTTAATGTCCAACTTAGAAATTTCAGATTTTCACTTAATCCGATTGTTAAATTACCAACCAAAAACAAAATTGTGCTTGCCAGTAAATAAATTATGATGCCGACTGTGATAAAGTAATATTCTTTTTTATCCGTCAGCATATCATATAAATGCAAAAGGGCAAAAAACACAACCAGTAAAGAAGTGATCGTAATTTCGAATAAGTTAAACTTAGAAAACATACCCGGGTCAAAGAGATACTGAATTGCTAAAACCAATAAACCTGCAGAAGTTCCAATCAGTATTATTTTCTTTTTTACGACATCTTTCACCAGCAAAAAATAGAATATTGCCAATAATATTAACTGTCCGACAAAGTAAAAATGAGACATGAAAAGATTTACTTTTTTACAATAAAGCAAAATGACGCAAATAAGCTGCACAGTAACCAATAAAGCCAGGTAACAGGTAAAAATTTTATAGGCTTTTCCAAATTTGGAAAAGCCTGTGATATATAAAATAAGGTTAAGTATTAAAAAGAAATAACCTGTATTTGCAATTAGTTGATACATTTTTTAAGGATTCATAGGACTTGAAGGATCTCCGTTTGGAGGACATGGCTGCGTCATATCATACACAACACCACCACCGTCAGCTTCACCATCTTTAGCGGCGGTTGCTCCTGTTTTGAATACATCTTTGTAGATTCCTGTTTTAGCATCTAATTTTGTACCCACAAACATTAAAACCTGCTGACCTGCATTATTAATTCCTTTGTAAGCACGTACGGCATCAATATCCTGGTCCAATACTTGTTTCAGGGTTTCTAACGGAATTAAATAGGCGTCAACTTTGTTTTTGCCATCTTCCTCCAGACCCGATGCTCTTCTGTATTTTTCGGCCCATACTTTACCTTCCGCCACAGGAACTTCTACACTTCCTAAATTCTCTTTTTCTAACATAATATAATTTGTTTTTGGTTACAAGTTAATATGCAATTATTTTATTAACTGCATTGCTAAACTACAGAATTATATTAAGAAAATTCACAATAAGAGATAAAAAAAAAGCCTTAAAATAAGGCTTTACAATTTCTTAAAACGGAACATCACTGTCGTCATCGTCATCATTTAAGTTACTGCCAAAGGCTTCATTTGCCGAAGGGAGATTTTTAGTTATAAACGGATTTTCTTCGTGATTCATTTTAGAAGGCAAATCGTCATAATTACCTGAAAAATCATCAAGGTTATCAAATTTTCCAAGATGCCCTATAAATTTCAATCGAACGTTTTCGATACCACCATTACGGTGTTTCGCGATCATTATTTCTGCCTGACCAGTGGTTGGCGAAGCCTCATCATCATCCCATTCATCAATTTTATAATATTCCGGTCGGTATAAGAACGAAACAATATCAGCATCCTGCTCAATAGCTCCGGATTCACGAAGATCCGATAGCAACGGACGTTTACTGGAACCACGCGTTTCAACGGCACGCGATAGCTGCGAAAGTGCAATTACCGGTACGTTTAGCTCTTTTGCCAAAGCCTTTAAGTTTCGGGAAATTGTAGAAATTTCCTGCTCACGATTTCCTCCTCCTTTACTATTTCCTCCCGCAGTCATCAATTGCAAATAATCGACAATGATAATTTTAATACCGTGTTGTGAAACCAAACGACGACATTTTGCCCTTAAATCAAAAATAGAAAGCGAAGGCGTGTCATCAATAAATAAAGGTGCTTTCTCTAAGTTTTTAACTTTGGTACTCAGCATCTCCCATTCATGAGGCTCTAATTTACCTGTACGTAATTTCTCTGATGACAATCCGGTTTCTGATGAAATTAACCTTGTGATTAACTGAACAGATGCCATCTCCAGAGAGAACAATGCTACGGGATGTCCAAAATCAATAGCCATATTTCTGGCCATTGAAAGTACAAATGCCGTTTTTCCCATCGCCGGTCTGGCCGCAATAATAATTAAATCACTCGGCTGCCATCCGGAAGTCAGCTTATCTAAGTTGGTAAAACCGGTTTCAACACCACTCAGACCTTCTTGTTTTGCAATTTCTTCAATACGTTTTTTGGCCTGAAGTACTAAACTCTGGGCAGTTTCAGAACTACGTTTAATATTTCCCTGTGTTACCTCATAGAGTTTTGATTCAGCTTTATCCAGCAAATCAAATACGTCTGTTGTTTCATCATAAGAGTCTTCGATAATTTCAGTTGAAATACGAATCAAACTTCTCTGAATAAACTTTTGAAGAATAATACGGGAGTGAAATTCGATATGCGCGGAAGACGCTATTTTTTGGGTAAGCTGAATTAAATAAAAATCACCACCCGCCAGTTCTAATTTTCCATTTTTTTTAAGCTGGGTCGAAACGGTTAACAAGTCAATTGGCTGCGTTTCTGTAAAAAGCTGGACGATCGCTTCAAAAATAAATTTGTGAGCATCTTTATAAAAAGCATCGGCCTGTAAAATATCAATTACATCATCTACCCCTTTTTTATCAATCATCATTGCCCCAAGTACAGCTTCTTCTAAATCAAGTACTTGCGGTGGTAATTTCCCTCTTTCTAAATTAATAATTGTGGTTTTATCTACCTTTACAGGATTTACATTTTTGAAATTTTCCATATAGCGAAAGTAGCAAAATTTAAAAAAACAATGCTATCGAGTTATAACTATTAATTGTTTATAAATATGTTTTTTTTGTTGATAACCAAAAAAAAATCCGAAACTGTAGGGCTTCGGATTCTTAAATAATTTGTAAGAATTTACTCTTTATATTCACCCATTTTACTATACTTGTCCATTCTTTGGGCAATTAAGTCGGCTGTTGATAAGTCTTTCAATTCATTATAACCTTTAGTGATATATTCTGCTACGGTCTTAAAAGTAGTTTCGCGATCATAGTGCGCTCCTCCTAGTGGTTCCGGAATTACATCATCTACTAATTTTTGTCTTTTCATGTCAGAGGATGTCAATTTTAAAGCATCCGCTGCACGTTCTTTGTATTCCCAGCTTTTCCATAAAATAGAAGAACAGGATTCCGGAGAGATTACAGAGTACCATGTATTTTCCAACATATATACTTTATCTCCTACCCCTATTCCTAGAGCTCCTCCAGAAGCACCTTCACCAACAATAATGGTAATGATTGGCACTTTTAATCGAACCATTTCAAAAATATTTCTTGCAATAGCTTCTCCCTGTCCTCTTTCTTCAGCTTCCAGACCCGGATAAGCACCCGGAGTGTCTACTAAAGTTAAAACCGGAATACCGAATTTCTCTGCCATTTTCATCAAACGCAGGGCTTTACGGTATCCTTCAGGATTTGCCATACCGAAATTACGGTATTGACGTGTCTTGGTATTGTATCCTTTTTGCTGACCCACAATCATAAAAGACTGGCCGTTTACTTTTCCTAAACCACCAACCATTGCTTTATCGTCTTTAAAACCTCTGTCTCCATGAAGTTCTAAAAAAGTATCACCGCATATTGCCCTGATATAATCTAACGTATAAGGCCTGTTCGGATGCCTTGACAATTGTACACGTTGCCAGGCCGTAAGGTTTTTATATATTTCTTTCTTAGTTTGTTCTAATTTCTTGTTGATTTCCTTACAAGTTGGTGTAACATCAACGTCAGATTCTTTTCCAATTATCACGCACTTTTCTAATTGTTCTTCAAGTTCTTTTATTGGAAGCTCAAAATCTAAATATTCCATGGATTTTTGAATTTTGTTTGTAAATCGAACCGCAAATATAAAAATATTATATCATTGGCAGAATTAAATGTTGTTTAATATATAAAAATGCAATTTAAAAATAAGGTAAATATTACACTTTTTTCTTATTTTGATAATGTTTAAAAACCCCGTTTAAAATAACTGTAATGACAATTATTACCGCTCCGATATAAAATTCGGTGCTCATTTTTTCTTTTCCTCCAAGAATAAAATAGGCCAGGATAATCCCGTATACTGGCTCTAAATTAGTGGTTAGCATAACGGTGTAAGGCGTTAATCTCTGCATTACTTTTACAGAAGCAGTAAAAGCATAGGCCGTACAAACTGATGCCAGCACAAGCAGCAAAACCCAGTTATTCACAGACATTGAAAAGAAATCCGCATTAAATTTTCCCTGAAACAAAAAATAGACCGAAATAAAGAAAACACCGGCTCCAAACTCATAAAAGGTAATTACTGATGGTTCATGATCTGCTATTAATTTTCCATTCATAAGCGTAAACAATACGCCCAGAATAATAGAAGCCAAAGCAAAATAAACGCCCTGAAGGTATTTTATTTCCACTTGCAGAATCAGGCCTAAACCGCCAATAATGATCAGTCCGAAGAAAACTTCGTACCACAATATCTTTCTTCCGTAAAATATTGGCTCTAACAAAGACGCAAAAAATGCCCCCAGCGAAAAAATCGAAAGCGTAATGGAAACGTTAGAAATGTGAATGGCTTTAAAAAAGAAAATCCAATGCAAGGCAATCAGCAGTCCGACAAAAATAAGTTTAAAAAATTCTTTCACGGGAACCTTAAACGATTGTCTTTTGCAGACAATAAAAATTCCCAGAAAAATCCCGGCAAGAAGCATTCTGTACCAAACCAGATTTTCAGCATCAATAGTTATTAAAGCACCCAAAATGGCTGTAAATCCCCAGATAAAAACAATCAAATGAAGATTTAAGTAACTTTTTAAATTATCGTTTCGCATTACGTAAGAGGTAAATGGCCAAAATTCCAAAAACAATATTTGGAAACCAGACTGCTAATAAAGGTGAGAAAGTTGATTTTTCGGCAAGAGTACCAAATATTTTATCAAAAAACACAAAAGAAAAAGCAATTGCAATTCCTATCGCCAGATTTGTTCCCATACCACCACGACGTTTCATAGCAGAAACCGCAACGGCAATAATAGTAAGGATAAAGGCAGAAACAGGAACACTGTATTTTTTGTAGAGTACTACCAAATAAGTATTAATATTTCCTGAACCTCTTTTTCTTTCTTTTTCAATAAATTTATAAAGTTTCCCTAAACTTAGAGTTTCAGCAATATAAACCACCGGAGTTAAATCTTCTAACTCAAATTTAAAGGCCATATTTTTTTCAGGAACCTTTTCAATTACATCATCTAGTTCATTAACTGTTCTTTTTGTATAATCGTAAAGTATATAGATTTTTTTCTTCGGATCCCATTTGATACGGCTCGCCGTGATTTTATACTTCAGCTTATCCTTGTCAAAATGTTCTAACGAAAAATTAAATGCTGTTTTCGATTCTTCATTGAAACTATTAACGAAGATAAAATCATTATCATTAATTTGCCTGTAAACATTGGTGTTCTCACCCCGCATGAGTTGTTTTCCATTTCCTTTCAGATAGGTATACCTGAAATTATTAAAACCTTCACTGGCCGCAGGAACAATGAAAAACCCCATTAACAACACAAAAACCGAAATAATACTGGCCCCGATAATATAAGGTCTTAAAAATCGTGTAAATGAAATTCCTGAACTCAGAATCGCAATAATCTCGGTATTATTCGCCAGTTTTGAAGTAAACCAGATCACCGATAAAAACAAAAATATCGGAAATAAGGAGTTCGCAAAATAGATGGTAAAATTGTAATAATAGATCGCAATATCCATAAACGGAATCTTGTTCTCCAACATCTTATTCACCTTTTCAGAAACGTCAATTACAATTCCAATCGGAATAAATAACATGATCATCACCGAGAAAGTGGCTAAATAGCGTTTTAAAATATACTTATCTATTATTGTTAGCATAGATTTTTTTGTTTTTCTTGTTTCATGTTTCAGGTTTCAGGTTCTGTTGGAGAGAACCTGAAACCTGAAACAAAAATAACCTGAAACTTTTTTATAGTCTTTGACTCATATTTTTAACCATCATTTCTTTCCATGGTCTGAAATCGCCTGCTAAGATATGTTTTCTGGCCTCACGAACCAACCACATATAAAAACCAAGATTATGAATCGTTGCGATTTGTTTTCCCAAATATTCATTCGCTGCGAACAAATGACGCAAGTAGGCCTTTGTATATTCTGTATCTACAAAAGTATGCCCCATTTCGTCGATTGGAGAAAAATCATCTTCCCACTTTTTATTTTTAATATTAATCGTTCCGTTTGCCGTAAACAACATACCATTTCTGGCATTACGCGTTGGCATTACGCAATCGAACATATCAATTCCCAGCGCAATATTTTCCAGAATATTGATCGGAGTTCCTACTCCCATTAAATAACGGGGCTTATCTTCCGGCAAAATTTCGCAAACTACTTCTGTCATTGCATACATTTCTTCGGCAGGCTCCCCTACTGACAAACCTCCAATTGCATTTCCCTGCTGACCTGAATTTGCAATATATTCTGCCGACTGACGACGCAAATCTTTGTATGTACTTCCCTGAACAATTGGAAAAAAAGTTTGTTCGTATCCGTATTTATAAGGCAGTTTATCTAAATGACTGATACAACGATCCAGCCAACGGTGCGTCATGTGCATCGAACGCTGTGCGTATCTGTAATCACAAGGATAAGGTGTACATTCATCAAAAGCCATAATAATATCAGCTCCGATGGTACGCTGAATTTCCATTACACTTTCCGGTGAAAAAAAGTGATACGATCCATCAATGTGTGATTTAAATTTCACCCCTTCTTCCTTAATTTTTCTGTTATTCGAAAGTGAATACACCTGATATCCACCAGAATCTGTCAAAATATTACGATCCCAGTTCATAAATTTATGCAATCCACCCGCTTTTTCAAGAATTTCAGTTTGCGGACGTAAATATAAATGGTAGGTATTTCCAAGAATAATGTCCGGATTGATATCCTCTTTCAGTTCACGCTGATGCACCCCTTTTACAGAAGCTACCGTTCCGACAGGCATAAAAATAGGCGTTTCAATTACGCCATGATCTGTAGTAATACTCCCCGCTCTCGCTTTAGATTGCGGATCTTTTTGTAATAAATCAAACTTCATCTGTTTCTTTTTTCAGTCGGCAAAGATAGGCTAATTTGAGGAAAATCTAATTAATTAGAAAATTAGTCAATTAGAAAATGAGATAATGATTTTGATTGTGCTTAAACCTGGTTTAAAATGAGATAATTAGTCAATTAGAAAATGAGATAATTGTCTCAGATCGGAGTAACCCGACTCCATCTGCGTTAGGGATAGCAGCGACATCCTTTTGTGACACAGGTCCGGTCTTAATTAACAATAATTTTTTCCGGAACAAAAGATATAGCGGATAGCCCGACCCTTGGGGAACGCCCAAAATAATAACATCAAATAATGTAAAAAGTACAAGATCTAAGTACTAAAAGTGTAACAGGATTGGATGCCTGATTGCTTAATTTAGTAAAAAGAAAAGTAAAATTTTAAAATATAGAAATCATGATAAATTCAGAAGAAAAAGACGCCATAAAAGAAGATCAGATTGAAAAAAACCTGGAACAGTTGGATTATCCGGCATCAGAAGACATTTATAATAAGGAAGAAAAAACAAAAGACATCGATCCGGATCATATTACCAATGGCAAAACAATTGATGAGAAAGAAGGAGAATGGAATGAGAATTCCTTCAACATCGACAAAGAAAACCAGACCGGAGAAGATCTTGATGTACCTGGTTCTGAACTGGATGACCAGCAAGAAGAAATTGGGTCTGAAGATGAAGAAAATAATTATTACAGCGAAAGCGACACTAATTAAAATAACAATACAATTATTTATCAAAAGTTTATTTGCCACACATTAAAGGATTAGCACTGATTTTTTTAAATCAATGGAATCCTTTAATCTGTGGCAAAACTTTTATACACTACAACAATACTTCAGTCTTTTTTTAAGATCAATAAAAAAAGAAACAAAATTTAACAATTCTGACAAACTAAAGCAAAAAATCATTTGTCTCCCCGCAAAATAACGATTACTTTTGCTGTAGTTTAACTTTTACACATAAAATGAAGCCTAACACACAACAATTAAGCGATTTAACTATCCAAGTAAGAAGAGATATTCTTCGTATGGTACATGCTGTAAACTCAGGCCACCCGGGTGGATCACTAGGTTGTACAGAATTTTTGGTAACCTTATACCAAAACATCATGGACCGTAAAGAAGGTTTTGATATGGACGGAATCGGAGAAGATATTTTCTTCCTTTCAAACGGTCATATTTCTCCAGTTTTTTATAGCGTTTTAGCCCGAAGCGGTTATTTCCCTGTTTCAGAATTAGCTACGTTTAGATTATTAAATTCTCGTTTACAAGGGCATCCAACCACTCACGAAGGATTACCTGGTGTTCGTATAGCTTCCGGCTCATTAGGACAAGGTTTATCTGTAGCGCTTGGAGCTGCTCAGGCTAAAAAATTAAATGGAGACAATCATATCGTTTATACCCTGCACGGTGATGGTGAATTACAGGAAGGTCAAAACTGGGAAGCGATCATGTATGCTTCTGCTAAAAAAGTAGACAATATTATTTCGACTATTGACCTTAACGGGAAACAAATTGACGGAACAACTGACGAAGTTTTACCAATGGGAAGCATTCGTGCCAAATTTGAAGCTTTTGACTGGGATGTTCTTGAAATTAAAGAAGGAAACAATATCGATGCTATCCTTGCAGGTCTGAATGATGCCAAATCAAGAACAGGAAAAGGAAAACCGGTTTGTATTTTATTATATACTGAAATGGGTAACGGAGTTGACTTCATGATGCATACGCACGCTTGGCACGGAAAAGCGCCAAACGATGACCAATTGGCAAATGCATTGACTCAAAACTATTCTGCAGATCAAATCGATTATTAAAAAAAGCCATAAGCCTTAAGCAGTAAGCTTTATGCCTATTGCCTACAGCCTATTGCGTACAGCAAAAGAAAAAAAATGAAAAAATATACAAATACAGGAAGTAAAGATACCCGTTCGGGCTTTGGAGCGGGAATGACTGAATTAGGTCAGAAAAATGAAAACGTTGTTGCCTTATGTGCCGATTTAATTGGTTCATTAAAATTTGATGAGTTTAAGAAAAATCACCCGGAACGTTTTTTCCAGATTGGTATCGCTGAAGCCAATATGATTGGTATTGCTGCCGGTTTAACCATTGGCGGGAAAATTCCATTTACAGGGACCTTCGCTAATTTCTCTACAGGAAGAGTTTACGATCAGATTCGTCAATCTGTTGCATACTCGGATAAAAATGTAAAAATATGTGCTTCTCACGCTGGTTTAACACTTGGTGAAGACGGAGCAACACACCAAATCCTTGAAGATATTGGTTTAATGAAAATGTTACCCGGAATGACTGTAATTAATACTTGCGATTACAATCAGACCAAAGCGGCTACGCTTGCATTGGCAGATCACCATGGCCCGGCTTATTTGCGTTTCGGTCGTCCGGTAGTAGCTAACTTTACGCCTGCTGACGAGCCTTTCGTAATCGGAAAAGCAATTTTATTAAACGAAGGTACTGATGTTACTATTGTAGCAACAGGGCATTTAGTTTGGGAAGCGCTAATCGCTGCTGAAGCTTTGGAAGCTAAAGGAATTTCTGCTGAAGTAATCAACATCCATACAATTAAACCACTTGACGAAGAAGCGATTCTAAAATCATTAGCTAAAACAAAATGCGTGGTAACTGCAGAAGAGCACAACATTCTTGGAGGTCTTGGAGAAAGCATTTCAAGAGTATTGGCTTTAAACACTCCTGCTCCACAGGAATTTGTTGCTGTAAACGATAGTTTTGGTGAGTCTGGAACTCCGGAGCAACTAATGGAAAAATACAAACTAAACAATCAGGCGATTGTTGAAGCTGTAGAAAGAGTTATTAAAAGAAAATAATTTAAATTTTCTTACTTTATATACAAAACCTCGAAAGTGATTTCGAGGTTTTTTTGTGCTTTTTTTTCTACATTAAATCAAATAGTCGCACTACAAATTAGCTAAAAAGCAGCGACAGAAATCAAAGACGTTTATTGTTTTAAAATTTCAGCCAATAAACTTCTAACTATTTTACACAAGACAAACAACTCCATAAAAAAACCCCGAAAGTGATTTCGGGGTTTTCTATATTTTTCTTTATTTAAAAGTCATTACGGCTTAGGCGTATGATGCGCTTTATCCACATGAAGTCTTAATCGGTTTGGAGAAGTATAATCCGGCTCACCAGTTGCTGCAAATGCAGGAATACCTCTAGGCTCCGTTTCATCTGTATTGGGAGTATTAGGATTATCTGCAACAGGGGCTGTGAAAGGATAATATTTACTTATTCCGTAGTTAACTGAAACACCCTCTTCTATAACAATACCCACTTTATCTTTTGGTTTAGTAATCTCCAGTAAAGTCGTAAATCCATCCCCATCATCGTCAACATCAATAAAATCAGCCAGGCCATCACCATCTGTATCATCAGCTAAATTAGTCGGCGGTTTAGGATATTTTGTTGTATTTCTCAAATCATAAAGATAACCATCCTTATTCAGATCTTCTTCAAAATCATAAACGCCATCAAAATCATGATCTAATCGCTGAAGACCCAATAATTTAAAACTAAATACCAGACAAGAATAAGCCGGTATATCAGTCTGTCCGGAACCATAGTAGGCTAAGCCCGAAGGTAAAAACATAACACCTGCTCCGTAATTATCATACGTTATAGTTCCGCTGCCATCGCTTGCTACTGTCGTTGTTCCTGTTTTAAACTTAGGAAAAATTTCTGACCAGCCCTCTATTACAGAAGTAGTCAAATAAGGTTCTAAGCTAAAATCTCTCGCTACCCCATAAGAGGTATCAAAAACTTTTCCGTTTAAGGTATTGCCTGAATAGGAAGCCGAAATTTTATCGTAATTAGTAGGAGCCTGCCCTGTACCTTGTCTTAATACCAGATAATACACTTTATAAGTTACATCATTACTATAAACATCTCTTGATTGTATAGGATATTGAGTCTGATCGAAAATAGAAACCTGAGTGCCTCCTGCCGGAATTTTAGATATCTTAATATCATAATTAGCCGAAACGCTTTCGATATAATTATTCTTTAAATATTTCATAATTGAATCACTATCAGCTTTATATTGTTCCTTATAATCTCTTAAGGGAACTATTTCCGCATCGTCATCACTTTTATTACAAGAAACTATAGCAATACCTGCAAGTAATAAAATAAAATAATATTTAAATTTGTTCATTATTCTTAATTTTTTAGGTGCGCAAGATACAATATTGATTTATTTTTGTAAAGATTTTAACTTCTATTTTAGAAAAATTATGAGAATAGATAAATACCTGTGGTGCGTACGTTACTACAAAACCAGAAATATGGTTACTGAAGCCTGCAAAAAGAACCATATTACTGTAAACGGACTGGTTGCAAAACCATCAAAAGAGGTTTTCCCTACCGACAGGATCACCTTTAGAAAAGATCAGATTACACAAATCATAACCGTACTTGACATTCCGGAAAGTCGTGTCGGGGCAAAACTTGTTGATATATACCGAAAAAACGAAACTCCGGCTGAAGCTTATGCGCATTTGGAATTATTAAAACTCTCCAAAGAACATTATCGCAAAAGCGGAACAGGAAGACCCACCAAAAAAGACCGAAGAGATATTGACGAATATGGTAATGATATTGTTGACGAAGAAGAAACAGAATAACTCACAATTTTTCAAATTCCAAATTCCAAAACTAATGAAACAATAAATTCTCTATATCGGAATTTCAAAATTGGAATTTAGAATTTTATAGTATTGGAATTTGAAAACGTAAATTTGTATTTTAGCAAAAAAAAATAATCATGAACAAGAACATCATCTTAACGAATCAGGAAATCGACCATAAAATAAAACGTATCGCGTACCAAATTTACGAGACTTTTGTTGATGAAGAGGAAGTTGTGATTGCCGGAATCGCCTCTAACGGATCTGTTTTTGCTCAAAAAATAGCCTTGGCTTTAGGCAACATATCTACTCTTAAAGTTTCTCTTTGTGAAGTCAGGGTTGACAAACAAAATCCTCAGTTGCCTATACAGACGTCTTTACCAGCCAGTGAATATTCGAATAAAGGATTAGTCCTTGTAGACGATGTCTTAAACTCCGGCACGACTTTAATATATGCAGTTCGTCATTTCTTAGACGTTCCGCTTAAGAAATTCAAAACTGCAGTACTTGTAGACAGAAATCATAAGAAGTACCCTGTAAAAGCCGATTTTAAAGGAATCTCCCTTTCGACTTCATTATTAGAGCACGTTCAGGTTGTTTTTGATGAAAATGGCGATGATTACGCTTTTTTAAGCTAGCAGCGCTACAATATCCTGAACTGTTTCTTCGACGGACTTATTATCAACCGAAACTTTATGTTTTGCCTGGTTGTAATAAAAGCTTCTGTCGAACAAATGTTTTGCGATAAATTCCCTCATTTCTTCTTCATTCATATTAGCGATCAAAGGCCGCTTGCTCTTATTATGAATTAGTCTATTATATAAAGTCTCTATGGAAGCTTTTAAATAAATTGAACTTACATCCTCTCTTTTCAATAATTCATGATTATTGGCATAACAAGGCGTTCCTCCGCCTAAACCAATTATGCTGTTTTCTGAAGATTGAAGCAATTCTACAAAAATTTCATGCTCTAATTTTCTAAAATAGATCTCACCATGCTGTTCAAAAATTTCATTTATGGACAAATTTGCTTTTTTTTCGATGCATTTATCCAAATCGAGAAACGGAATATTTGTGATTTTTGACAAATTTTGGGCAATTGTTGACTTTCCGCACCCCATATAACCTAATAACACAATTTTTTTCATATTAATAAAACCTTATAAACTAAGACGTTGTGAACTTTTCGTAAAAAAAGACAAATTTATAATAAAAATGCTTGGAAACTTCGAAAATAACTCCTTATATTTGCACCCGCATTCAAGGAATTAAATGACTCGATAGCTCAGTCGGTAGAGCACATCACTTTTAATGATGGGGTCCTGGGTTCGAGCCCCAGTCGGGTCACAAATTTTGTGATTAACAAATTAAATTCCTTGAAAGCAATGACTCGATAGCTCAGTCGGTAGAGCACATCACTTTTAATGATGGGGTCCTGGGTTCGAGCCCCAGTCGGGTCACAAAAGGTCGAGTAATTTATATTACTTGGCCTTTTTTTCATTTACGGCCACGTGGAGAAACGGTAGACTTGCCATCTTGAGGGGGTGGTGCTCGTAAGGGCGTGTGGGTTCAAATCCCACCGTGGTCACATTTTTTACTTTATTTTTAAAACAAAAGCCTCATTACGAGGCTTTTGTTTTGTATAGCTTTTTTATTTGACCACCATATCCCCACAAAAGAGTGATGTAATTCCTATTTTTCACAAAGTTCTTTCAGTTTGTCGAGTGCTTTTGGGTAAGTCTCGTTCATATAACCTGAAAAATCTTCCGCTGTATCTAAGTCAACAGTAACGGTTGTAATCCCTTTGTTTTTTTCAAACGTATAATTTTCAAATCCGTTTGCCCACTTTTCTACCTCCGGTCCTTCTGTTATTTCCTGATCAGCTTTTAAAAGCCCATAATGTTGAATAGAAACAAATTGGTTGGGAATGTTTACAGCTATCCTGGAAACCATACCTCCTTTTTCTCCTTTCTCATCTACACCAATAAACAGAATTTTAGTTCCCTTGTCCCAACTTCCTTCATAGGTAGATGTAGGATTAAACAAGGAAGTCCATTGCTCATAAGTTGATTTACTAGTAATGCCAAGCATAAAATCATATATCCTGGCAACAGGTGAATTGATACTTACTTTGAATTGTAACTTTTTCATAATATTAAATATTTTAAATTGTTATTGTCTGTTACACTAGCTGTCATTTTACATCGCATATAACATTCCCAAACTTCAATCGATTTGTGGACTTTGCAGCAGCGTATTTTCTGCTACACTAAATTATAAAATAAAAAGGTAATTCTACTAAATCTACAAATCGATTAAAACGTGTGTTAGCGGGAGTTTAATTCTTAATCTTACATTCTGGCTTTTATTTACATAAAAAACTTTCTACAGGTCACTAAATGGAACAAAGCAGAAACATCTTTTGTCCAATTTTATTTCGGTTTAAAATAATGACATAATAGCTATTCCGCCAACATAAATAATCCTGGTAACAATAAAATTTTTTATTTACTAACTATTATTTCACAAAAGAAATTCTCTTACAAATAAATCTTTCTTAAATTCGTCCAGAATTAATTAACCTACTAATCCCAAATTAGTCTATGAAACATTTATTATTACTATCATTTCTTATGATTACGTGCTCTGGTATTGCACAATCTGCAACCGGATATTTTGATAAAGCCATGAAAAAGGCAGAATCAGGAAACACTAAAGGTGCTATTGCCGATTACACCAAAGCAATAAGCATGAATTCTAAATTTGTTGAAGCCTACCAAAACAGAGGAGTTGCCAAGTACAAACTCAATGATTTAACAGGAGCTTTGGCTGATTTTACTAAAGCAATCGAATTAGACACAATGAATTCTGATGCTTTTACAGGAAGAGCCAATGTCAACTACAAACTAATGAATTACGACGCCTCAATTGAAGATTGTTCGTACTGCCTTATGATGAATCCTAAAGATTATATTGCTTATAACTTAAGAGGTTTGGCTTATAATAAAATTGGAGATAAGAAAAAATCCTGCAATGACTTCACAAAAGCAATTGAGCTAGGAAGCAAAAGCGCCATAAAAAACAAAGCGACCTTTTGTAAATAAAATCAAAAAACAAAGTTTTTAATTGAAAAGCAATCTGCGAAAGTTCATTTTTCCAGATTGCTTTTCCGTTTATATGCTTACCTGTTTTCATCTTAAAATATTATTACATTTGCTATCCTAAACTAAATTTCAATGGCGCTCCTTAAAAAAATAAACAACAACGCTAAAACGGATGTAAATTCCGGATTCGGAACGAACGCAAGCAGTTACGGCGGAAGATTTGTAAACAAAAACGGAACGCCCAATATTGAAAAAAGGGGCATGCATTTATTGCGCCGCATCAGTTGGTACCACACTATGATTGAAATGCCAAACTGGAAATTCATGCTTATTCTGTTTTCTTTTTACATCATCATCAATTTTATTTTTGCGATTGTTTATTATGCTATCGGAATACAACATCTCGACGGCATAGCGGCTTCCGGAAACTTCCTGACCCAATTTGGACAAGCTTATTTTTTTAGCGCACAAACTTTCACTACCGTAGGCTACGGACACATCAGCCCTACAGGATTTTTGACAAGTGCCTTATCTGCCGCTGAAGCATTAATCGGTCTGCTGAGTTTTGCTATTGCAACCGGTTTGTTCTTTGGAAGATTCAGTAAGCCGACAGCTTTCTTAAAGTTTTCACATAACGCCCTGATTTCACCTTATGGCGACCATAAAGGATTAATGATACGGCTTGTACCCTTTAAAAATACCAATTTAACAGATGCAAAAGCAAAAGTAACACTTGGAATGACTGTTGAAGAAAACGGGAAAATGACGAACAAATTCTACAATTTAGAACTGGAACTGGACAAAATAAACGCCCTTTCATTAAGCTGGACCTTAGTACATCCGATCACTGAAAACAGCCCTTTGTATAACTATACAGAAGAAGATTTCAGGAAAAATCACGGTGAAATTTTGGTTTTCATTACTACTTTCGATGACATGTTCAGCAATACTGTTGCCGCAAGAACATCCTATACTTTTGATGAAATTATTTATGGTGCAAAATTCCAAACCATGTACAACAGAAGCAAAGATGGCTCTAAAACTATTTTACATCTGGACAAATTAAATCAGTATGAGACTACATAATTCCCTATATTCCTTGATTTTAGTTAAGATTTAAAGGTAATCTCAGATTTTAGTCTATTTTTGTTTACCAAATTGTAGTATAATGATAAACAACATAAAGACTGTTTTCAGCATAAAAGATCTTGAAAACTTATCTGGAATAAAAGCACACACGATTCGTATCTGGGAAAAAAGATATAACATTCTTGAACCTATGAGAACAGATACCAATATCAGACTTTACAATCTACAAAATCTACAGAAACTTCTAAACATAACATTACTACACGAATACGGTTATAAAATTTCTAAAATCGCAACCTATTCCGAAGAAAAGATTCCACAACTTGTTCGTGAAATCATCTCAAAAAAGAATTCACAGAATTATGCCATTACTTCCTTTAAAATGGCAATGATGAATTTTGACCAGGAAATATTCTTCAACACTTTTGACTGGCTGATTTCTGAAAAAACGTTTAAGGAAGTTTTCAAAGAAAATTTTCTTCCTCTACTGAAAGAACTCGGATTACTATGGCAATCTGAAACTATAACTCCGGCAAATGAACATTTCATGAGTCATTTGATCCAGCAAAAAATATTAATTTATACCGAAAGCCTTCAAATACAAAAGCCAACCAGAACCGATCGCGTTTTTGTACTTTCCTTACCTTTAAATGAAATTCATCAGATCGGGTTACTGTACCTGCAATATGAAATTTTATCCAAAGGTTACAAAACCATTTATTTAGGAGAAAGCATGCCAATCGAAAACCTTCAGGATCTTACCCGACATTTCGACAACATCACTTTTATATCCTTCATGACCATTCAGCCGGACCGCAGCATTATCAATCAATATGTAAAATCGATGGGGCAAAAATTACTCCTGAAAAACAACGAAATCTGGCTTATGGGAAATATGGTAGAGCACATTGATACTAAAAATTTACCCGACAGAATACATATTTTCAGTTCGATGAACGAAACAATAGAAAGAATATAAATATTTTGTTTAAAGTTTTTGTACATTTGTTAAACAAATGAAAAAAACTATCATCATTATAGGATCAGGCTTTTCTGCATTAGCGGCTTCCTGTTACCTTGCGCAACAAGGAAACAGCGTCACTATTTTTGAAAAAAACGAAACGATCGGCGGAAGGGCCAGACAATTCAAAAAAGACGGTTTTACTTTTGACATGGGCCCAAGCTGGTATTGGATGCCCGATGTTTTTGAGCGTTTCTTCAATGATTTCAATAAAAAGACATCAGACTATTACGAACTTATAAAACTGAATCCTGCCTACAGCGTTCATTTCGGCATTGCTGATTTTATAAATATCTACGATAACCTGGAAGAAATAAAAAACACTTTTGAAAACATTGAAACCGGAAGCGGCAAAAAACTGGACACTTTTATCAAAGAAGCAAAAAGCAATTACGACATCGCCATAAAAGATCTGGTATATCGTCCGGGAGTTTCCGCTTTAGAATTAATGACGCCTCAGACCGCTTTAAAACTAAATCAGTTTTTCAGCACGGTCAGTCGTGATGTCAGAAAGAATTTTAAAAACGAAAGACTTATCCAGATTCTGGAATTTCCCGTTTTATTTCTCGGAGCCAAGCCAACCAAGACGCCTTCTTTCTATAATTTTATGAATTATGCCGATTTTGGATTAGGAACCTGGCATCCCAAAACAGGAATGTTTGATGTGGTTCGCGCTATAGAAAAATTAGCAACCGAATTGGGAGTCACTATAAAAACCGATTCCCCAATAGAAAAAATAGTCGTAGAAAACAAAACCGCGACCGGAGTACTTATAAATGGAAATTTTATAAAGGCAGACATTGTTTTAAGCGGAGCAGATTATCACCACACCGAAACTTTACTGGACGAAGCACATTGCGTTTATTCCGAGAAATATTGGCAAAGCCGGGTTTTTGCTCCGTCTTCCCTCCTTTTCTTTGTGGCTTTTGATAAAAAAATAGAAAATATTTCGCACCATGCTTTATTTTTTGATGTTGATTTCGATCAGCATGCAAGTGATATTTACGATCATCCAAAATGGCCCGAAGCTCCTTTGTTCTACGCTAATTTCCCTTCTAAAACAGATGAGACTGCTGCTCCAATCGGAATGGAAAGTGCTTTTTTTCTGATCCCTTTAGCTCCGGGAATAGAAGACAATCAGACACTTAGAGAAGAATATTTTGAAAAAATAATCACTCGTTTTGAGCAACTTACTCAACAAAAGATAAAAAATAACATTATATTTAAGAGGTCTTTTTGTAAAAACGATTTTGTAGAAGATTATAATGCCTACAAAGGGAATGCCTATGGAATGGCAAACACCCTGCTGCAAACCGCTTTTTTAAGACCTAAACTAAAAAGTAAAAAAGTCAGGAACTTATACTTTACAGGGCAATTAACCGTTCCCGGACCAGGTGTTCCTCCTGCTTTAATTTCAGGAAAATTAGTTGCTGAGTTAATTCGTAAATCTATTAGATCATAAAAAGATGAAATCACTATTTGACACTACTTCTTTCAAATGCAGCAAATTGGTCACCAAAAGTTACAGCACTTCCTTTTCGCTTGCGGTACATATGTTGGCGCCAAGTATCAGGGAAGCCATTTACAGCATCTATGGATTTGTTCGTTTTGCTGACGAAATTGTCGATTCTTTTCATGAATATGACAAAGAATACCTGATCAATGATTTTGAAAAAGAATATTACAAAGCAATGGAAATGGGCATTAGCTTAAATCCTATTTTAAATTCTTTTCAACACACGGTAAAGCAATATAATATTACAGACGACCTGATTCAGGCTTTTCTTAAAAGCATGAAATTGGACCTTATAAAATCAACTTATAACACACAAACAGAATACGAAGATTATATCTACGGATCTGCGGATGTTGTGGGTCTAATGTGTCTTAAAGTTTTTGTTGCAGGAAAAGAGCAAAAATACGAACAGCTTAAAAATGAAGCGATGCGATTGGGATCTGCTTTTCAGAAAGTAAATTTCCTGAGAGATTTAAAAGATGACAATTTAGTTTTAAACCGAAATTATTTTCCCGGAATCGATCTGAAAACTTTTGATGAAAATGCAAAAACCGAAATCATCAACGAGATTGAGGAAGATTTCAGAATTGCGTACCAGGGTATCGTAAAACTTCCTATCGAAGCCCAATTTGGCGTTTATACCGCTTTTGTTTACTATAAAAAACTTTTGAAAAAGCTTAAAAACACTCCTTATTATGAAATCGGAAATTCCAGAATCAGAGTTTCCAATTATACCAAGGCCGGACTTTTGGCGCAATCTTTTGTAACGTACAAGTTAAAACTGGTCTGATAATCTTTTGCTTTATTCTTTTCTTTAAAACTATTTTTGGATCAGTTGTGTTGGCAACTTAATATTTAAAAAACATAAAATGATTTCTTTTCTACTATTTTTAGGTGTTTTTTTATTCATGGAATGTGTTACCTGGTTTACCCACAAATACATTATGCACGGCTTAATGTGGTATTTTCACGCAGACCATCACCAGCCAAAATACGAAAACACTTTTGAGCGCAATGATATTTTCTTTGTCATTTTTGCCACACCGAGTATTGTTCTTTTTTATCTGGGTGTGCAGGGCGGATTCAATTATCTCTTTTTTGTAGCTTGCGGAATTACTTTGTACGGAATCTGTTATTTCTTAATTCATGATGTCTTAATTCATCAGCGTTTTAAATGGTTCAAAAACACCAAAAACAAATACCTCATCGGATTGCGAAAAGCACATAAAATACATCATAAACATCTGGGAAAAGAACACGGAGAATGCTTCGGAATGTTATTCGTACCCTTCAAGTATTACAGAATGTAGGTTATTTTGGGCGTTACCCGCAGAAAAAGCGGGTCGGGTTTTACGTTCCCGCTTTTTTATGCCCGGCAAAAGCCAGACATAAAAAGAGCTCCACTTCAACCCCTAGTGCATCTATTCCGTACCTGAAAACTATCCTAATAATCGATTATGAAATTATATAAAATAGAAACTGTTCAGCTTATCAACAGCAGTATAGAAGAATGCTGGGATTTTTTTTCCAGCCCAAAGAATCTTCAGACCATAACATTAGATAATATGAGTTTTGAAATCCAGGATTTCGACAACAAACGCATGTATCCGGGACAAATTATCAGATATACCCTAAAGCCTCTTCTGGGAATTAAAATGTCGTGGGTAACAGAAATTACAGTTTCAGAAGAAAATAAATATTTTATAGACGTTCAGCAATTTGGCCCCTATAAATTCTGGCATCACAAACACTTTTTTGAAGCTACCGAAACCGGAACAAAAATGACCGATGTTGTACATTATGGTTTACCCTTTGGCTATTTAGGACGTCTTATGAACAAATTGATTGTTGAAAAGAAGCTAAAAACGATTTTTGCTTACCGTAAGAATAAAATTGAAGAATTGTTTAACTCGAGAATAAAATGAAACAAAAAGTTACCTTTTTTTGGTTCCGACGCGATTTACGATTAGAAGACAACGTAGGTTTATTTCATGCCTTGCAATCTGATTTTCCTGTAATTCCATTATTCATTTTTGATGAAGACATTCTTGAAAATCTTCCAAAAAACGATGCAAGGGTAAGTTTTATTTATGATTCTCTTCAGAAGATAAACGAAGAACTTAAAACAATTGAATCGGCTATTTTAATTAAAAAAGGAAAAACTGCCGAAGTCTGGAAATCGCTGTTAACCCAATTTGACATTCAGAAAGTCCTATTCAATAAAGATTACGAGCCCTACGCCATCAAACGCGATTCAGAGATTAGCAGCTTAGTGCAACAAAATGGTGCAGGCTCTTTATCATACAAAGATCACGTCATTTTTGAAGAGAAAGAAATCACAAAATCAGACGGACTGCCGTACACAATTTATACGCCTTATAAAAACAAATGGCTGGAGAAATACCATCTTTCGGGACAAGCTCCGGAATATGATACCAAACCTTTGTTTTCAAACTTCGCCAAAAATCAATTTGAATTTCCGGAATTATCTGAAATAGGTTTTGAAAGAAGTTCCATAAAAGTCCTTCCTCATAACCTGACACAAATTTCCAATTATAAAGAAACAAGAGATTTTCCGGCGTTAGACAGTACTTCTTATCTTTCCCCGCATTTGCGTTTTGGAACTGTTAGTATCCGAAAATTAGTGAATTGGGCCAATAAGAAAAACCAGACTTTTTTAAGTGAACTGATCTGGAGGGAATTTTTTATTCAGATTCTGTTTAGTTTTCCACATGTAGTCAATCACAATTTTAAACCGGCTTACGACGGCATTGAATGGAGTAATAACGAAGACGATTTTAAACGCTGGTGCTCCGGGACAACCGGATATCCTATGGTCGATGCGGGCATGCGGCAGCTCAACGAAACCGGTTATATGCACAACCGTGTACGAATGGTAGTCGCCAGCTTTTTATGCAAACATTTACTGATTAACTGGCAGTGGGGTGAAGCTTATTTTGCCGAAAAATTATTAGATTTCGAATTGGCTTCCAACGTAGGCAACTGGCAATGGGCTGCAGGAACGGGCTGTGACGCCGCACCCTATTTCAGAGTCTTTAATCCTGAAATTCAACAAAAGAAATTTGACGAAAAAGGAAGCTACATCCGCAAATGGATTCCCGAATTTGATCTGGGTTATAATGCCCCAATGGTCGATCATGCTTTTGCAAGAGATCGGGCTATTGCTACTTATAAAAAGGGGATAGTCAAATAAATTCCAAAAAAAATAAATTCCAAATTCCAATTGTAATGAAACAAAATAGTTGGAATTTGGAATTTTTATATTGAAATTTTCCGGCTTAATACTTCAAAAAATTATTTACCACGATTTTTGCTTTCAAATCAAACATTAGATTATACAAGCCAAAGAACGTGCGATTCATGTAAATAAAGTGCTTAGAACCACGATTTCCATTCATCTTTTTAAGATTGGTATCGTTTGAGAAACGTTCTCCCAATTTAGCGATACTTTCAAAAAACGTTTCATCTGCAAAATCAAAACTCTCACTTTGAAACGGTTTTGTAAAAAGCGACAGCAGATCATGAAACATTTCGGTAAAATACTCGATTTCTGCAGGAGAATCATCCGGACGAAGAATCTCCAACTCAAATAATTTCTGATTGAAAAGCGTTTCGTCTGTAATGACATTTTTATTGATTAATTCAAAATACGGGATATAAAAGTCTTGCGGAATTTGTTTCATACAGCCAAAATCAAGAGCAATTAATTGGTTCTGCTCATCGACCAGGAAATTACCCGGATGCGGATCTGCATGTACTTTTTTCAAAACATGAATCTGGTACATATAAAAATCCCAAAGTGCCTGACCAATTTTATCTCCAACTTCCTGATCTGTATTTTTAGCTGTAAATTCAGAAAGATGAATTCCCGTCATCCAGTCCATGGTGATAATTTTCTCTGACGAAAACTCCGGATAATACTTCGGAAAAAGAATGTTTTCAATTTTACTGCAGGCTTCAACAACTTCCTGACTTTGTTGTAGCTCCAGTAAATAATTGGTTTCTTCGATAAGTTTGTCTTCTACTTCCTTAAAATATTTATCAGAATCTTTTCCCTGAAGATTAAACATTCTGATCGCAATGGGTTTTACCAAAGCCAAATCTGATGAAATACTGTTGGCAACACCCGGATACTGAATTTTAACGGCGAGTTTTTTGCCCTCTTTTACAGCCAGATGTACCTGACCAATGCTTGCCGCGTTTACGGAATTAGCATTGAATTCGTCGAAAATTTCATAGGGCGTTTTTCCGAAATTGGTTTTAAAGGTCTTCAGTACCAAAGGTGCAGAAAGCGGTGGAACAGAAAATTGGGACAACGAAAATTTCTCCACATAAGCCTGCGGAAGAAAATTTTTATCCATACTGAGCATCTGGGCAACTTTCAGGGCACTTCCCTTCAGGCTTTTTAAGCCATCATAAATATCTTCTGCGTTATTTTCGTTTAATTTATCACGGGTCAAATCAGAGTTCACCATTTTTTCGGCATAATGCTTAATATAGTTCACTCCTACCTTTGCTCCTGTCTGAACCAGTTTAGTGGCTCTTTCTATTTTTGAAGTGGGTATATAATCGATTGTTTTCATTATCTGCTGTAAATTTTTTCTTTAAATAGAAATTTTCCAAGATCTAAAAGATGATTCATGGGTGCAACCTTCATTAGTTCGAATGAAGCATTGACTGATTTTTCGATAAAAATATCTGTTTTCTCAAAGGCAGGCGAAGCATCATCCATCCAGAATTTCAGGGTTAGCATTAATTGCACCCAAGCCGATTCCTGAATTGTTTTTTCCTGAAATTTCTGGAATCTTTCCTGTTCCAGTCTGTATTCATCGGTCAGGATTTCGGCAACATATCCTTTAAAACCATCTCGTAACGTACTCAATTGTGTCAAATTTCGAATTGGATTCGGATCTGATTTTAAAACTTGTATAACATAACTTCTGTTTGCGGTTAAGATCTCGAAGAACGTGAAGTAAAAACTCAACATTTTGTTCTTCATATCATATTCCGTGTACTCCGTATTTCTGTGCAGTAAATCAATTGTATTCGCAAAAAATAATCGGAATATCTCTTTTTCTAAACCTTCAAGCGTTCCGAAAAAATTATAAAATTCTGCTTCTGAAAAATCTTTCCCTTTTGCAAAATGAAACACAGAGACAGGCTTTTTTCCTGCTTCCAAAACTTCATTCATATACACTGAGATGATATCATCCCTGGTAATTTCCTTTTTTTTAGTGGCCATCATATTAAAATTTAGAATTTGCATTAAAGGTAAGCAATGTTTAACTATCTTTATTTATCGTTAAACAAAACTCTGTGTTAAATAAATGATAAATGAAATGGCTAAAAATGTACTAATTACGGGGGGAACAGGATTTATTGGGAAATACTTAACAGATGTATTAACTGCCAATGGTTTTTCGGTGTCTGTACTGAGTCGCGGAGATCGGAAAAACACAGATGCTGTAACGTACTACAAGTGGGATTTAACGCGGAATTATATAGATGAAAATGCAATTCTTAACGCCGACTACATCATTCATCTGGCCGGAGAAGGAATTGTAGAAAAACGATGGACAGAGAAACGTAAAAAAGTAATTTTAGAAAGTCGCACCCAACCCATCGAACTCATTCATTCGATTCTCGAAAAACACAATAAATCATTGGATGCATTTGTTTCCGCTTCCGCAGTTGGAATTTACGGCGCTGTTACAAGCCAGAATATCTGTACGGAAGAAACACAGCCCGCAAATGATTTTCTTGGACTAACCTGCCAGCAATGGGAAAATTCTGCCGATACAATCGCAGCTTTGGGAATTAGAACGGTGAAAATCAGAACCGGAATTGTTTTTGGAAAAGGGGAAGGTTTCCTTAAAAAAGTCGCTCCAGGTTTCAAAGCCGGTTTTGGATCAATTTTAGGCACCGGCAAACAATACCTGCCCTGGATTCATATAGAAGATTTGTCTCAGATTTACCTGAAATCGATTACAGACGCAGAGATGCACGGTGCGTATAACGCAGCTGTTACAGACAATACTACCAATTCGGGATTCTCCAGAATACTTGCTAATCTTTACGGATATAACCTATGGCTGCCCAGAGTTCCTGAATTTATTCTTAAAATAGTTTTAGGCAAAATGAGTGAAGCCGTTCTAAAAGGTCAGCGGGTTTCTTCTGAAAAAATAGAAAAAACAGGTTTTGAATTTCAATACAACGACATCGAGATCGCACTTTCCAGCTGTTTAAAATAAAAAATCATTTCATCATAATACCGCTCAGATCGGTCTGGACCGTTTTTGAAATTTTATTGGCCACGACATATGGAATTTCGATATTAAAATCCGAAACCGAGAGCGGGAAATTAGATACGATTTGTATTCCATCAGGAACCTTTTTGATTAAAGCTTTTACCGCAATTACCTTGGATTTACCATGAAGGTAAAGTTTCCCTTTTATATCATATTCTTTTTCATCTTCACTAATGTCTTTCAAGTCAAACTTTTCGATTTTACCTTTAAAAACAGCTTTTGGATAACGGTGGCTTTCAATGTAATTTTCGTTAAAATGTTCCTGCATTAAATCCATTTTAAAACGAAAATCCTTGATAATAACCGTACAGATAAGCGTACTGGTCTGAGGTTCCAAAACAATAGTCCCGAGCTTATTTACCGCTTTTACTTCTTCAAAAAAAGGAACGGAAGCCTGAAAATTTACAACCGCCGAATTGGTTCTGAATTTATCCTGGGCGAGTAAGGAGAATGTGGTAAAAAGAAAAATAAATAAAGTAGTTTTTTTCATAATCGTCAATAATTAAACAATTATGTCATTCGATTCTTTTTAATTTAAGAGGAGAAAAAAACTGAACTTAAGTAAGTCTGAAAAAATCAAATGGCAATACTCCGTGAAAACTTAGTAACCTAAACCATGTACTTAAAGTTACGAAATTATCTGCCATACAGTTCTTGATATATCTTAAATCTTTGTGAAAAAATCGCTACTGTAAAATGTTTTTTTTGTGAGATGTAAGATGATTTAAAAATTATCTTTTTCCCTTAAACAGAGCCTGAAATACATTTATAACGAATACGGCCTGCATGCCGAGAATACTCAAGAAAGTAATCCATATTCCCCAATTCATTTTAGCATTAAAATCAATATCATCTAAGAGAGATTCAAAATCTCCGGGAGCTGTTTCTCGAATAAGTTGAAAAAATAACCCGATCAAAAAAATACCTCCAATAGATATTACAGTGTGCACAACTGTAATCCATCTAATTAAAGGAAAATTTAAACATATTGCAACAAAATAAATTAAGGCAATGAAGCTATATATAAAAGACAAAAGTATTGCAAAATGCCAATAAGAAATAACGAAATAAATATCATGAATATTTACGTCCAGTGTTTTTTCAGCATTCAAAAAACCACCAATCAAAAAGGCTGCTATCACGAAAAGAAATAGAAAATAGGGTTTACCCAACAGGTATTTCATCTATACAAAAAATCGTTATAACATTTCACTCCTAACTCATAACCTTTAACTCATAACTCATTTAACCTTCCACTTCTGTGCAAATCTCAATTAAAAATCCATCTAAATCCCTGATATAAGCCACAATTTGTCCCCATGGTTTTTAGGCAGGCTCTTTGACCAATACAGCTCCGAAAGAGGTTGCTTTTTGTACTGTTTCAGTTACATCGTCAGTGATAAAACCTATTTCGATTGCAAATGGCTTTGCTTCCAGATTACTTTCAATAAAACCTTCTTTTAAATTTTGAGCTGCCAATTTCTTTGATGCAAATGAAAGGGTTGTTTCCCCTGTGCTCAATTCGCCATAATCATTCTCGGGCGTTACAAACTTTCTTGAAAATCCAAAAGCATTTTCGTAAAAAGCAACTGCTGTTTCCACATTTTCAACATATAAAATAGTATATCCGAACTTTATCATTTTTCTCTCTTTTTAAGTTATTACAAAACCTTATTTGACCTGACAGGAAAACTATCCTATTTCCAGGAGCACATTATACTTGTCGAGGCTTGCAAGATCTTCAATAGAGTTTACGCTGGTAATTTTAGCATGTTCTTCGATTTCTTTTTTAGTTTCAATTTGTTTGATGCATTTTCTAAAGCGGCGTACTTCATCAAGACTAGATAAAATAAGTCCCGGCACCGGAACGCTTTTCCCTTCTTTATCTTTAGCAACCATCGTAAAATAAGAGGAATTACAATGTTTTACAGCTCCGGTCTGAATATTCTCCGACTCCACACGAATCCCTACGACCATAGAACTTCTTCCCACATAATTTACAGAAGCTTTCATAGTGACCAATTCACCCACTTCAATTGGTTTCAGAAAATTTACGGTATCAACAGAAGCAGTCACACAATAGTTTCCGGAAAATCTTGAAGCGCAGGCAAAAGCAATCTGATCCAGTAAAAGCAAAATATATCCTCCGTGTATTTTACCGCTAAAATTGGTGTGTGATGGAAGCATTAGCTCGGAAATACTTACTTTGGAAGAAGAAACGGGTTTGAAATCGGCAGTCATTTGGTATTATTTTTAGTATTTATTTTTAATTCAATTGTTCATTTTCGTCAGTATTGGCTCTGGCGATAATATTTTCGGGTAACGCTTTTTTAGCTTTGGCACCCATTTTCTTTAACTTCTCAACGCTTGAAATCAGGTTTCCTTTTCCGTCTACTAATTTGTTCATGGCACTATCGTATTCGGTTTTGGTATCTTTAATTTTATTCCCAATCCGAACCAGATCCATAACAAAACCTTCAAATTTATCGTATAGTGCACCGGCTTGTCTGGCAATTTCGAAAGCATTTTCCTGTTGCTTCTGATTGGCCCACATACTGTCTATAGTTCTTAAAGTCGCCAGCAGCGTACTTGGTGTAACAATTACTATATTTCGGTCAAAGGCTTTATTGTACAATGCGGAATCTTCGTTTAAAGCAATTGCAAAAGCGGGTTCTATGGGAATGAAAAGCAGCACAAAGTCCGGGCTTTCTATTTCATATAAATCGTGGTAATTTTTATTGCCGAGCTGCTCAACGTGCCTTTTAATTGAGTTAACATGTTCTTTCAGGAATTCCGTTTTCAGAATTTCAGATTCTTCGTTGATCCATCTTTCATAAGCTACCAAAGAAACTTTAGAATCTACAATCATTTTTTTACCGTCCGGCAAATTAATAACGACATCCGGGAATACTCTCGCGCCTTCACTGTTGGTAAAACTTTGCTGCACTTCATATTCGCGTCCTTTTTCCAAACCTGATTTTTCCAGAACACGTTCTAAAACCAGTTCTCCCCAATTGCCCTGCATTTTACTGTCGCCTTTGAGTGCTTTGGTCAGATTTAGGGTTTCTTTGCTCATTTGGGCATTCATTTCACTCAGACCCACAATCTGTTGGCGTAGGGCCGCATGATAATCGATACTTTCCTTATGGGTTTGCTCGACTTTTTGTTCAAAACCGTGAATTTTATCCTGTAAGGGCAACAGGATATTTTTCATGTTTTCACTATTTTGTTCTGTAAATTTAGCCGACTTTTCTTCAAGAATTTTATTGGCTAAATTTTCAAACTCTTTGGTAAATTTTTCCTGTAATTCGGTTATTTCGTTTTTTTGCTCTTTATGGCGCTCCCATAAATTTTCAAAATCAACTTCTTTTTTGGAAAGCTGAATGGCTAAACTGTCTTTTTCGGTACGGATATTTTCTTTTTCCGAATTATTGGAATAAAGCTGTTTTTCAAAAGCAATTCTTTCTTTTTCAGACTGTTCTTTCTGCAATTGCAATTGATTGAAAGTAGCATTTAATCGCTCATTCAGGCTTACTTTTTCCGACTCAGAACGGGCCGAAAACAATACTTTACCTAAGTATATGCCTAAGAACAAAGCGACTATAAAAGCAAACAAAACCGGAAGAAAGTCAAACATAAGCAAGTTTATTTTTAAGTAAAAGTATGCAATAATACGTAGTGCCTAATCTTTAAAATTGAAATTTCACGAATAACCGGCAATTCTCAATTAAACAAACATTTCGAATAAAAAATGTTTTACCACGCAACCATTTTCTAAAATTACATCTTCTAAATATAACCTATTTAAAAAAATCATGAAAAAATTAATACTTGGCTTATTTATAGCTTTTGGAATTAGCGCTTGTTCAATAAGCAATGATGATCTGAATGTTGATTGCGGATCAAATGTAGACTCCCCTTTTACAGGAATTCCATTTTTATGTAATTACAGTGTAAAAACACTACCTCCAAATCCCGCTGCCTACATAATCAATACAAAGGAAAGACTGGAAACTTATTTCACGAAACACGAAAATACCTGTCCAAATCCAAGTGATCCGGCTATCGATTTTACCAAATATTATTTAGTAGGTATTTTTTCCGGACCAAAACCTACAAGCGGTTATGATATAAAAATGACATCGATTGTTGAAAACAACTGTGAAGTCATTATTAATTTCTATGAAAAAGCACCTTTGGCCGGTGAGGCGATAACACAAACGCCAACTTATCCTTCTGATTTTATTCTGATTCCTAAAACAGCCAAAACCATTCTTTTTAACAGAACTAATGAAAGTTCAGATAAAATCGTAATTGGAAGTTTTACCAACCAATGTACAGGTGCTGACTGTCAGAAGTTTTTTCAACTGAATGATTACAATATTCTGAAATTTCAAAATGTAGTAGCCGGAAGCTATGATTTTAACCAATATAAATACACTGCAACAGGCAAGAGAAGTGAATATACTTTATTCCTGAAAAATGTACCGGCTGAGATTACTGCCTTAAAAGGACAAACAAAAACATACGGTTCTCCGGATGCAGCAGGTCACGGTGGTGTTTATTTTGAACTGCGTCAGGGGGCAGTCACTACCAAAATCTATATTGACAACACGGACACCGACGATCAGAATGCAGCAATAAAAACTTTCAAAAAGGCAATTCAGGATAAAATAACACTTTTGAAATAATAGCAAAATACTATACTTTATTATCGGTTCCGGTTTTGATCACTCTTGACATTCCGGAATCGGGTAATTCAGAAAATGAAGTTATTACTCTTGAAAACCAAATTTACCACCACAAAATACTGTAAATCAAAACATAACAGTTTTAAGTGATCCTAAGAATACAACTCAGACTATCTTTAAAAGATAGTTTTCTGAGTTAAAAAAAACTAATTTTGCCAAAACTAATTTAATCCCATTTTTGAAAGACGATTTAGAAAAATATATCAGGCAATGCATGCAAAATGAAAGAGAAGGACAACTGAAAATTTATCAGTTGTTTTCTCCTGTTTTGTATGGAATCTGCTTGAAATATATGAAAAACGAAGACGATGCCAAAGATGTTTTTCAGGAAGCATTCGTGATTGTTTTTCAAAAAATCAGTCAATACAAGTTTGAAGGAAGTTTTGAAGGCTGGCTGAAACGTATTTTCATCAATAAACTTATTGAGACTCTAAACAAGAAGAAAAAAGAAAATTTCTTTTTGGATGTTTTTGACCCTGATACCGATTATACTGAAGAGGAAGAACTGGAAAGTATTCCGATCGAACAGGAAAAATTACTCGAGTACATTCGGGATTTACCCGATCAATACAGGACCGTTTTTAACTTATATGTTTTCGAAAAAATGAAACATAAAGAAATAGCTGAAGTATTGAAAATTTCAGAAGGAACATCAAAATCAAATTTAAACAGGGCCAAGCGAATTTTGCAAAAAAGAATTTTGAGCATAAAAAATTTTAAGACAGCATGAAGAAGCAAAAAATAGAAGATATTTTTTCATCAATGGAAAACTTTTCAAGTGTTCCGCCACCCGAATTATGGGGTCAGATTGAAGAAAAACTTAACAAACCCAAAAAGAAGAAAAGAGCTATTCTTTGGTGGTCGGCTGCTGCATGCTTATTATTAGGTTTAATGCTCCCTTCGATTTTCCATTTTAATTCAGTGTCTGAAATTAAAGAGGTTCATACGAATGCTACAGAAAACAATAGTGTTGTTCTGGAAGAAAACCAGGCAGAATCTACTTCAAACAAAACAGTTTCTGCGGAGCAAAATACGATCAACTCAAAATCCGGCACTGTTAGCAGTTCGCAAGAGCTTTTAAAACAATCCCGTTCTTCCAACGAAAAAGTACAAAAACAGGAAACAGCGGTTGCTGATGCTGACGCAAATAACAACACCAATTCAGACAGTTCAAATCAGGAACTGAGTAACGGAAAGAAAAACGCAAATCAGGCGGTAGCTGAAAATACAGCTGTAACAGAAAAAGAAAACGCATTAAAATCAACTTCCAAAAATCAAATAGTAAGCACTAAGAAAAGAAATGTGAATCAAGGTTTAGCAGCAAAAACATTTAGCACTGAGAAGCAAAATCTATTTAATACTGCTTCGAAAAATCAACCTTCAGCTGCTGATAAAGGAAACGCAAATCAAGGTGTGGCGGAGAAAACATTTAGCACTAAAAAGCAAAATCTATTTAATGTTGCTTCAACGCAAACATTAGATGCTGGCAAAAGAAAAGCAAATCAGATTCTTGCCGAAAAGACATTTAACGCCGGAACGCAGAATCCATTTAATGCAAATTCAAAAAATCAGCTATCAAATTCTCTTTTTGAAGGAAAGCAGAATTCGAAAAACAACCCAAACAGCAATAACAGTTTCGCTTTAAATTCTTCAGCTACATTTTTAAATGCGTCGCAAAGTAAAACTGATAAAAGCGGAAAAGAATCAAAAAACGAATTGGGTATCGCTGAAAAATCAGCTGTTGAGAATCAAAAAAGCAATTCAAAATTTAACGATGTTGTACTAAGTAAACAGGATTCTGTTCAGTTGGCAGTCCTTCAGAATTTAGAAAAAGGGATCAATGATCCAGAAAATAAAAAGGAAACAGAAAAAGGAATAAAAGCTAAATCTAATGCCGAAAAATGGGCTGTTGAAGTTTTTGCAGGTGTCGCTAATTCTGAAAATTATAAAAATGAGAAGACTTTAGGCCACGTAAATGACTCTAAGCAAAGTAATACCTACGGTGTAAAAACAAAATACAAAATCAATAAAAAATGGGCAGTTGGCTCCGGTTTTAAAATCAACGAATTGGGTCAGAGTATTGCCAATGTCTCGTATGTGAATGTGAGTGAAAAAAATAATGCTCTCGCAAGCTACAGTGATTATTACATTCAAAGTTCGGCTACGCCACAAATTGCGACAAACAGTGACTATGTATTTGTTTCGAACAGCAGCAAAGAGGTCCTGAAAAGTAACAATCTTCAGACTGGTAATTTAGATCAGAGTTTAAAATATATTGAAATGCCCTTAGAAGTTTCTTATGCCGTTTTTAGTAAAAACAAGACGAGTATAAGTCTAAATACAGGTGGTTTTGTTGGGAAACTAATTTCAAATAATGTGGCTTTGGACGGTAACAGTATCGGGAAAAATATTGACGCTAATGACTTTGTTTATGGCTCTGTACTAAGCAGCACTGTGCAATATCGCATTTACAAAAAGACAAATGTTTTTGTTGAACCGGCTATGAACTATTATTTAAACCCTTTAAGTAATCAGTCTTTCAATCAGTTTCAGTGGGGATTGAATTTTGGATTGAATGTTTCGTTTTAGACTCTTTTTTGTTGTAATTTTCAAAAAAAAAGCAACAAAAATAACTCTCTTAAAATGAGCATTAAAAACAACTGGAATGCCCCAAACTCAATTCCGCGGGACTTACTTATGGCCAGGGAATTGGTTTATGACCAGCTTGATCTGGAATGCAGCCAACCTCATCCTGAAGCAGAAAGTACGGAATACAGTGCTTATCGTTTCCAATTGAACAGGAAGGACATTTGCTATCGTGAAGCCAAAATTACGCCCACAAAAACGGGTCAGTTTGTAACATTATGGAAACGTAATAAATCATCAAAAACTATTGAACCCTTTGATGCTTCAGATGCGATTGATTATGTGATAATCAGTGTCAGAAACAAGGAACTGTTTGGACAGTTTATTTTTCCGAAATCAGTTTTATTAGTGAAAGGAATATTTTCTACCGCTGCCAGGGAAGGAATAAGAGCCACAAGAGTTTATCCGCCCTGGGACGAGACCACCAGCAAGCAGGCACAGAAAACCCAGCATTGGCAATTGAATTTTTTCTATGAAATTCCCATTAATTCACCTACAGATTTAAATCACGTCAAAAGTTTACTTGACAATGATTAAAAACTGAAATAATAAAGAAAGGCAGCTTAAATTAAGCTGCCTTTCTGGTTTAAAGAATATAATTTTGTCTATTTCTTAATAATTTTGTCACTGTAAATAACCTTATTATTTTCAGTCAAAGTATAAATATAAACGCCGGTTTTAAGATTACCGACCGGAATCACTAAATTATTTTTTTCCTGAGTTCCTTTTACTTCAATCGGATTCACTACTAAACGTCCTGATAGATCATAAACTCTTAATTTCAGATTTTTATCATCAGCTGTTTTCACTGTAACGTTTACAACATCTGAAGCAGGATTAGGATAGGCCTGAACAAAATATCCGTTTTTGTTTTCAAAATCAGTTGTAGCCAGATTATCCGCTTTTAATTCAAAACGGGCAATTACCGGTCCGTGATCCGAAGTTGTAGTGGTATAACCTGAAATATCCGTACGCGGATCGTATACTGCAATTGAGTTCGGAATATATTGATCTGTTAGTTCATTCGAAATAACAATGTGGTCTAAAAATCCTCCTGAACTTAAAAAACTATAAGCTCCCGCCTGGCTGATTCCTAATGTTAATGCATTGTAACGGTCTGTATCTTCTACTATTTTTTGATAAGACGAAGGGATAGTTGGTCCCACAACTGATATTTTTACATCATCATTAAAATCTCCCAAAATCATTAAATTTGAATTTGGATATTCTGTATCTAAAGCGTCTTTTAAATATTCCACATCATATTTACGCTGATTGTATTTCATCATATCACTTCCGCTATTGGCACGTGCGTGAATGTCAATCAGGTTAATTTCTTTTTTGATTCCGCCAATATTAGTTTCAATCTGAACCAAATAAGGCAAACGGCCTGAGGAGAAAAAACTATCATCATTAATTTGAGGAGTTTCTGTTCCGGGATAACCCGGTAAAACTGTAGTTCCGGCACGAACAGCATCATATACATCCTTAAACAACACTTTCGTGTTTTTTACAGTAGTAGTTTGTGTGTTATAAAGAACCACTAATTTTTGAGGTGGAAAATAGGGGTCTGCATTAAGAAGAAAAGAGTAAGACCAGGAAGTGGATGTTGTTTTATCGAATGTTTTTCCGTTTATATTTATTTTCTGGATCAAAGCATCTATAGCAGGATCATCCGAAACTTCCTGTACCACATATACATCGGCATTTAGCTTATTCATTACCTTGGCAACATTCTCTATTTGTAAAGCATCATCAGTTGGGCCGAATTCAGTTCCGCTTTTATCTTTTACGTCGGTACCGAAAAACTCCAGATTATACGTCACAACATCAAAAGTTTCTGCTTTTGGCAAAGACGAACCGGTTAACGCTCCGATTGGTTTGTTTAGCCCCGTTCCGGTCACCGTTAAGGCACCGGCAATCGTTAATGCTTTTACTGAAGGTGTAAATCGTGCATACAATATTTTACCCGCCACTGCGTCTGCAGCATTGACAACAATACTGGATTGAAAAGAAATATTATCTAAAGAAATCTGATAATCTGAAGGGGCAGTAACGGTAATGTCCCCATAACCATCCGCTTTAAAATCAAAGGCTTTACCAGCCGATACGGTGTCAGGACTTACGTCGCCAAAATCTAAAACAGGATTTGAAGCCACATAACCTGTCTCATTAGTAACAGCAAAATCATCAAAAGACCATTCTGAAGCATTATTAGATCCTCCGGCTGTCGTTTCATAAACCCAGGCCAAATAAGTATGACTTGTTTTATAAGCGCCTAAATTTATATATTGTGACTGTACGTAAGTTCCTGTTGCAGTTGGGAAATTACCATTTATTTCTGTCCATGTAGCAGTTTCAGGACTGCTTTTCCCGTCATAATCAACCGAAACCATCAATTTTAAACCCGGACCTGCATAAAACTTACGCGTGTAGAAGGACAATAAAGGAAATTGATTAAAATTATCTAAACGTAATCTTGGTGAAACCAACCAATCCTTACTGGCTCCATTATCTGAGAAGCCATTCATCAGAACCGCTCCGGTTCCTGAATTCACATTTCTTGCTACCGTAGTCGTTGACCATTTATTAATGGTACCCGCAATATTAAATTGAGTCCAGCCACTGTTGGTAAAAACATTGGTATCATTAAAACCCTGTACATAAGGATTAATTCCCGTTCCCTTAAGAGTAACCGTTTTAGTTGCTGCGCCGGTTGATTCATGTGTGATCTGACCCGAAAAAATACCTGTTGCATTTGGAGCAAACTTCACGTAAACCGTTGGTGTTGCATTTGAAACAAAATCAGGCACATTATACGTTAAAGAAGATTGAAAATTGATATTGTCTTTAGAAATTGAAAAATTAGCTCCCGCAGTAACTACAACATCATTCGTAAGATTGCTTCCCTGAATCTGATAAGACAATGTTTCCGAATCAAAATTTGCTTCAGAAAATCCTAAATCCAATGAAGTAGTTGATGTGGATAAAGACGGAATTACAACACTTGAAGTAGTAACCTCAACTTTATTTACTGTGGACTGAATATTGTCGTAAAGATCTTCAGAAATAGAAAAAACAGCGTACGAAGTATTAATAACCAAACCTGTAAAGGTTTTCACATACACCTGTGAAGGATCTGTAATGTCTAAAAAACCGGATTGTAAAGCTGCAGTTCCACTGGCATCAAGACCCGATTTTATTTGGGCTGCCGTTGGTTCTGCACTTCCTGAAGGCAATAAAACATAAGACGTTTTACCAGCTTCATCTAATTTATTAGAGAAATCAAAACCGTCTGACAATACAGTACTTACTTGTGGATAACCTGTTGCGTTTACCGGAGCTGCAATATCACTTCTTACATCTACGTTATCAATCGCAAAAGAAGGACGTGAGCCTCCGCCTGAATTTTGTTTGGAAATCCATCTAATTTGCACAACAGGCTGGTTTTCACATTCTGCCGGCAAGGTTACTTTTATGGTTTTTAAATTCTGCGGTGTGGTAACAGCAGTGATCTGTTTTACGTCATTGTTAACATAAGCAGTTGGCAATAAGGAAACAAAAGCAGCAGTTGTGCCAACACGATATTGTAACACCATTTCATTTATACGTGTACTACCGGTTGCTGGTGGTATATCATACGGATTACGAATGGTCATCGCATCATATTTAACCTGAATAGCAGTCTGACCCACTGTTGAGAAAGCAAATCCTATAGCCAAATCAAGAGAACCCGTGTTCAGGAAGCCGATTTTTCCATCGTAATTATGAAAATTACCACTACTTATGGCAGCGGTACTACTAATTGCCAAAGGTCTGTCGGCAACCATAGTGGCAGCTGTGGCATATTGACTTGTCCCTGAAGGATTTGATGTTGATACCGTCCAGCCTTGGAAACCAGCCGGATACGTCGCTACTGTTGCAGCAAACGAAAAGTCCTGTGTATACGGTAAACTTTGAGCTGCCGGCATGGTCTGCGCCACAAGACTCATCGAAAAGCAACAAAAAAAGCTAAAATAAGCGATTACGTTGCGTAAAGAGTAAATGTTTTTCATACGTTTGAAAATAGGGGTTTTTAGAAATCAAATTTATAGTCTTTAATATTAAGGGAATATTGTAAAATCTTAAACTTATTGCATCCAAATTGATGAACATCTGCTAACTAAAAGGAAATTATCAGCAAATTTATTTCATTATTATCAGCTATAACAAGGTTTAACAGCATTATACATTATCCGAAAAATTTACTTACAATATAGTGATTTATAAGAAATAACCTTAGATTATTATTTTTATTATGTGAAAAATAAACAAAAAAAAAGACCTTCCAAAATTAGAAAGTCTTTAATTTTACATCCGAAAATACATCTAAACCCATGGTATGCCAACGATTTTAAGAAGTGCCACAATTTAAAATCAATACATACTATTCATCTAATTTCATGTTTCCTCTGTCTTCATGATTATCCGGGTGGGAATTTGGGTAACGATTTGGCGTGACATCAGAATTCCTGTCTTTGTTTTCAACCGTTTTTTTTACTTCTTCTTCTGTAGCAACACCGCGATTTGAATTTTCGCTATCGGTTTGATCTGAAACTTTATCTATTTTTTCATTTTCATTTCTGGCACGGTTTACCACCTCTTTGTTGCCATCTGTATCTGTGATTACTTCTTTCTGCAATTTTGTTTCCGGTTTATGATCATGAGAAACATTTTTACCTTTAGATTCTTCAATGTCTTTTTGTACTCCGTTTATTTTTTTAGAGCCTAAATTATTAGTTTCCATATTTTTATATTTTAAAATTCTTATTATAATATTACGAATTCTATATCCGAAAACGGAATGCTTTAACATAGCTTTTGGATAATAAAACGTTCTTCTTTCAATTATAATCAAACAAAACTATCTTTGCCTAAAAATTAAAACATGCACCAGCACTTCATTCTTTTTAAACCTTACGGCTATCTGAGCCAGTTTATTTATGAATTAAAAAGAAAGAAAAAGCTTCTGGGGGAATTACACGATTTTCCCGAAGGTACAATGGCAATCGGCCGTTTAGATGAAGATTCTGAGGGATTACTTTTACTGACAACCGACGGAAAGGTAAGCGAACAAATCAGAAGCAAAAAAGTCGATAAAGAATATTATGTACAGGTCGATGGTGTCATTACTGCCGAAGCCATCGAACAACTGCAAAAAGGTGTCGAAATTGGTTTTGATGGCGGCAAGTACAGAACCAGGCCCTGCAAGGCTTTTATCGTTACAGAAATTCCTGATTTTGGACCAAGAGCCAAAAAAATCAGGGACGAACGCCACGGTCCGACTTCATGGGCATCGATAACGGTCAATGAAGGTAAATTTCGTCAGGTACGAAAAATGACCGCTGCTGTTGGTTTTCCAACCTTACGATTGGTTCGGGTCCGGATAGGAAATGTATATTTGCAAAACTTAAAAGCCGGAGAAGTTCTTGAAGTTCAGGATTTTTTTAAATTTGATAATGAGGCAATTTGATAATGAGGCAATTTGATAATTTTTACAACTAATAACTTATAATTCATAACTAATAACTCATAACTCAAAAAAATAATGCTAAACGTTGTTCTCGTAGAACCGGAAATTCCAAATAATACCGGAAACATTGGACGATTGTGTGTGGGTACCGAAAGCCGTCTGCACTTAATTCACCCTTTTGGTTTTGTAATTAATGACAAGAACCTGAAACGTTCCGGCCTGGATTACTGGGTACACCTTGATGTAACCGAGTATGCCAATATAGAGGAATGGATAAAGCAAATTCCGGATCAGTCGCGTGTCTTCCTGATGAGTTCACATGCGCAAAAATCCTACCTGCAAACCGATTTTCAGGATGGGGACTGGCTGGTTTTCGGAAAAGAGAGCGTAGGTTTAAGCAAAGAAGTTCTGGCCCGTTTTGAAAACCACTTAACGATTCCCATGTCAAAATTGATCCGAAGCTTTAATATTGCCAATTCTGTTGCCTTTGTAGTGGGTGAAGCTAAAAGACAAATTGGATTAAAGGTTTAGTCTGATATCAATTATTGAATGGTAAAATGAGATTTAATAATATTTCGTAATTGTAACTTACTATTTTTTTATAAAACTGATCTCCCAGCCCTGATGGGAACGGCATCCTTTTGTGGTGGGGTTCACCACAAAAGATATAGTGGACAGCAGGATTAGCTCCTGAAAAAAATCTAAGTAATAATAAACTTCCCTTTTTCGGCATCAAAAGCAATATGTTCGTCTTTGAATAGAGTTGCAAAACTGCCTTTTGAAATTAAGTTGCAAGGTTCATCCTGAACAATTACATCGGGAGTCATAATAATCATCTCATCACTTAATTGAATTGCCAAATCAATATCATGAGTCGAAAAGAGAATACATTTTTGGGTTTCCTGCGTTAGTTTTTTCAATAATTTGAAAAGCGAAACTTTGTGAAGCAAATCAAGATGCGTTGTAGGTTCGTCAAGGATTATGAGCGGTGTGTCCTGCGATAACGCTCTTGCAATCAGTACTTTTTGCAATTGTCCGTCGCTTATTTCAAAATGTTTTTTAAGTGCCAGATGGCTGATTTGGGTTAGCGCTAAAGCCTCATTGACTTTGGTAATATCTTCGGGCGTTAAAGTTCCAATCCAATTGGTGTATGGCTGGCGGCCCAAGGCGACTAATTCGAAAACAGTCAGATTACTGGGCGGGAGTTTTTCAGTCAGCACCAGACTTAAATTCTGTGCTAAAGCTAAAGGTTTATAGGTATTTATATTTTTATTATTGAGAAAAACGGTTCCTGCTAACGGCTGCTGAATTCCTGTGAGGGTTCTTAATAAAGTCGATTTTCCTATTCCGTTTGCTCCAATCAGAGAAATGAGTTTTCCTGCACCCAGATTTAAATTCAGGTTTTGGGCAATAGTCACAGTTGTTTTCTTGGACTTGTAGCCAATACTTAAATCTGAAGTAGATAGAATTGTTTTCATTTTTTTAGGTGCTAAAGTTGTAAGCGGCTAAGATTCTGACTTTTTGTGTTTATTGAAAATTCCTTTTTTTCATTAATAACCATACAACAACAGGCGCACCAATTATAGAAGTAATGGCATTAATTGGCAAGGTTGTTTCCAATCCCGGTAACTGTGAGGCAATATCACAAAACAGCATAATGATTCCACCATAAAAAAACGTACTCCAGTATAAAACTCTGTGATTACTGGTTTGAAAAGTAAGCTTTGCAATATGAGGCACTGCCAGACCAATAAAAGCAATCGGACCGGCAAAGGCGGTGATACTTCCGGCCAGAATACTGGTTGCAAATATGATAATTAGTCTGGCCCTCTTATAATTCAGCCCCATGCTTTTAGCGTAATTTTCGCCTAAAAGCAATGCATTTAAGGGTTTAATGCTGCTCGCGCTTAAAAGCAGACCTAAACTTACACAGACTGCCAAAATACAAATTGACGTCCAGGAAAGATTTCCAAGACTTCCCAGTGACCAAAAGGTAAATTTCTGCAACTGTTCTGCTGAACTAAAGTGAGTCAGAACCCCCACAATAGCACTGGTAAAACTGCCAAACATAAGTCCGACGATTAAGATTGCCATTGTGTTTCTTAGCCTTTGTGCCACTAATAAAACCAAAAGCAATACTGAAATACTGCCTAAAGTTGACGCTAATACAATTGCGTATGGCGATAGTAAAACGGTATTGAAAAAAGACGGTAAAAAACCGGCGCCCAGAATAACAACAGCCACCGCTAAAATAGCTCCTGAACTCAATCCCAAAACATCCGGGCCTGCCAACGGATTACGGAATAAAGTCTGCATCAGCAAACCACTTACAGCCAACCCAACGCCAACCAACACAGCCGTAATCGCTTTCGGCAGGCGATAATTAATGATGATGTATTCCCAGGTCGATTTACTGGCATTCCCACCCGTCAGACTGGTATACACTTCTTTAAACGGAATAGTAACCGACCCTAAACTAATGTCCAGAAAAAACATAAACAATAGTGCTACAGCCAGCACAATAAACAGGACTATATTTCGCTTTTTATGAATCAATTGGCTTAATTTAATTTGGATGCAAAAGTAAGTTCATAACCCGGTAACAAATCAGGATGAAAAATTTTGATGTAGTCTTTTAAAACTAAATCGGGGCGGCTTGGTGCCGATTCATAATAAATGATTCCTCCTGTTGCTCCAAACTGACTTTCGAAAGTGTACACGTTTTTATTTTTGAAAGCATCAAACTGAGTATAATGCGGATTCGTGTTCCCAAACTCCTCCAGCGTTTTAAACGATCCGGCCGCTATCCAGATATTAGCTGTTTTGGCTTTCACCAAAACTTTTTCAAAGGATAAACCTTCGCTTCCGGTTCCTTTTAAATCTGCCCATAAATAATTGGCATGTGCATCTTTCATGAACTGTGCTACCCAGCTGTTTCCTTTCGCAACATACCAGACATCTTCATACATCGATCCGTACAAAACTGTTGAAGTTGCTTTTTGATCTGCTGCTAATTTCTTAGCCTGATTGTAGCTCAAAACAATCTTATCAAACAATTCTTTTGCTTTATCTTCTTTACCAAATAAGGCTCCGTACAGTTTAATCCATTCTGCTTTTCCAAGTGGGGACTGCTCCATCCAGTCGGCCTGGATAAAAACATTCAGGCCGCTTTTCTTTAAATTATCCAGCATCGGATTGTTGTTGTCTACACCAAAAGTCACAATCAGATCCGGTGACAATTCGATTAGTTGTTCTACATTTAATTTTTCATTTTGTCCAACATTTTTAACAGAACCTTTATCAATCAATGCTCTTGTTTTCTCTGAAGAAACATAATCCGTATGAGGAAAACCTACCAGTTTAGTTTCTACTTCCAGCATTTCAAGAAACGGAATATTGGTTGTTGAAGTTACTACAACTGATTCCAAAGGAATTTTTATGGTGGTATACGATTGTAAGCTGTCCGGTACTTTAGCTTCTTTCTCCTTTAAGATATAAGTGAATTTTTTATTGGCATTTGGCCATGGATTTGAAACCGTTACCACCGAATATCCTTCGTGTTTCACAATAGAAAGCCCCGAAGCATACTCGATACTGTTTTTTGCTGTTGCAGTACTGGCAGCTACTGTCTCCTCATTTTTTTTACATCCAACCAGGAGCAGGAAAGAAAAAATAAAAATAAATTTAGGTAATAAATGTTTCATCTTTAGGTTATATAATTTTAAGGTATGGTATTTGTAATTCTTCTGAACAGATATGATTTTTGAATTATTAGAATTTCATATTTACATTTCAATAAGGGCAAAGGTAAACCAATTTCTATTTTTTTTGTTTACCTTTATTCTTACAAAATCAAACAAATCTTATTTTTACCTACATGAATACCACAAAAACAAAAGTTTGCTCAGGCTGTGAATCTTCTTTCAGCTGCGGAGATATTTCTGTTGAAAACAAATGTTGGTGCAATGACTACCCTCCTATTTTTAATCTTTCTGAAGGTGGCGACTGTCTTTGTCCGGTTTGCTTTAAAGAAGCATGTGAAGATAAAATAGATGCCTACATTGAAACCCTTACCCCGGAAAAAGCCCTTCACAATAAAGCAGCGGCTTTACCCAAAACTGAACAATTAATAGAAGGAATTGATTATTATATTGAGAATGAAAAATATGTTTTCAAAGCGTGGTTTCACCTAAAAAGAGGAACTTGCTGCGGAAACGAATGCAGACATTGTCCGTATTGAATTGTTTCCTGTGAATTATAAATTCATAAATTCGTGGCTGCGTTAGGGATAGGAACGGCATCCTTTTGTTTTTTTCTTTAAAAAACAAAAGATAAAGTGGATAGCCCGACCGAAGGGAACGCCCCAATAATTCCTAATTGACAACTTTTAATTCATAGCATAAAATGATCTATCTAATTACCGGCGGTGAACGATCCGGCAAAAGCAGTTACGCTCAAAATTTGGCTTTACAACTTTCGGACGCGCCGATTTATGTGGCGACGGCCAGAAAATGGGATTCGGATTTCCAGAACAGAATTGACAGGCACCAGCAGGAACGTGACGAACGTTGGACGAACGTTGAAAAAGAAAAACATTTGAGTGAGATTGATTTCACCGGAAAAGTAGCTTTAATTGATTGTGTAACACTTTGGTTAACGAACTTTTTTGTGGATACTAAAAATGACGTGTCCCTATCTCTGGAAGAGGCAAAAGCTGAATTTGAAAAAATAGCCCAACAGGAAAATACAGCCCTGATAATTGTTACCAACGAAATTGGAATGGGCGTTCATGCTGAAACTCATATTGGCAGAAAGTTTACCGAACTGCAAGGATGGATGAATCAGTTTTTAGCCGCAAAAGCAGACGAAGTTGTACTGATGGTTTCCGGAATTCCTGTTACCATCAAAGGGGAAAAATCCAAATTTTAAAAAGAAATTCAATTTTTTAAATTCCAAATTCCAAAGTGACACTTTATCTTTACTTAAACATGAAATTCTTATTGGATTCCTTTTTGGAATTTAAAAATTGAAAATTACACAGATGAGCTATTTAGATGATATATTAAAATCGCGCCGTGATACCAGACATTTTACTTCCGAAGAAGTCCCTGATGAGGTGATACAAAATGCTTTGCGGGCAGGACATTGGGCGCCTTCGGTTGGGCTTACCGATGCTACAAAGTATTATATCATTAAATCGGCAGCCGTTAAAAGTGCTATTAAGAATTTATTTTCAGAGTATAATACAAAAGCTGCAGAACTGACCGACAATCCGGAACAAAAAGAACAGTACCAATCCCTGAAACTGGAAGCCATTGAAGAAGCTCCAATCGGGCTGATCATTGCTTACGACAGATCGGTTTTGAATAAGTTTACGATCGGAACGGTGGGCAGTAATGAAGCCGTTAAATTCAGTTCGGTCTGCGCAGCGCAAAACATCTGGCTTTCGCTTACGGAACAAGGTTACGGAATGGGCTGGGTTTCGATTTTGAATTATTACCAATTTAAAAAAATCATCGATTTACCGGAAAACATTGAACCTCTCGGATATTTCTGTATCGGAAAACCGGCCACCAATTATGATAACCAGCCGATGCTGCAGCAATTAAACTGGAAGCAGAAATCGGAAGCTCCGGATTGTACTGAAATCAAAACGGTGATGAAAGAGGAAGTTCGCGATTTTGAATTCAATTCTCAGGCTCTGAATGAAAACAAAGTCGCTTTCAGCCAGCTTTTACAGGAAAAAATTGATTCTAAAACCAAACCAATTGGCGCTTTAGGGGTTTTAGAATCCTTAGCTTTCCAAATGGGAAGTGTTTTTGAAACTTTAAATCCAAAAATAAAAAATACGAATATTGTTGTTTTTGCTGCAGATCACGGAATTGCCAATCATGGCGTCAGTGCTTATCCGCAGGATGTTACGCGACAAATGGTGCATAATTTTCTGGAAGGCGGCGCGGCCATCAATGTTTTTTGCAATCAAAATAATATTGCGTTGTCAATTGTAGATTCCGGTGTAAATTATGATTTTCCAACCAACGCTAAATTGATTCATGCCAAAATTGCAAAAGGAACGCAGTCTTTTTTACATGTTCCCGCTATGAGCGAAACAGAACTGCAATTGTGTTTTGAAAAAGGAAAAACTATCGTAGACGATATCGCCAAAACAGCCTGCAACTGCATTGGTTTTGGTGAAATGGGAATTGGAAATACTTCAACGGCTGCTGTTTTAATGAGCCTTCTAACGGGTTTCCACATTGAAGAATGCGTCGGAAAAGGAACTGGAGTTGAAAATGAAAAGTTACTTCAGAAACAAAATATATTAAAAAAGGCCATTGAAAATTATTCCGGTCAAGCAGAAATAATTCAGCAACTGGCTTATTTTGGAGGCTTTGAAATTATACAGATGGCCGGCGGAATGTTAGCCGCTTACGATCACAAAATGCTGATTTTAGTAGATGGCTTTATTTGCAGTGTGGCTTTTCTGATTGCTTCCAAAATGAATCCAAACATTAAAGAAAATGCTGTTTTTTGTCATGTTTCAGCTGAGCATGCGCATCAGAAATTATTACATTATCTAGGGGCAAAACCCATTTTAAATTTAGATTTACGTTTGGGCGAAGGAACGGGCTGTGCAATTGCTTTACCTATTTTAAAATCAGCGGAAGCTTTTTTGAATGAAATGGCTACTTTTGAAAATGCGGGGGTTAGCAGGAAGTAGGCAGTTTTAAGTCGCAGTCTCAGTGTTTTATTACAACAAATTATTTTTCAATGAAAAAAGAACTCCATATTTTCTTTACTGCTTTAATGTTTTACACCAGAATTCCCTGTCCGAAAAACATTGATCACCATCCGGATTATTTGAATAAGGCCACACGTTACTTTCCTTTAATCGGTTGGATTGTGGGAAGCATTTCTTTTCTGGCTTTTTATATTTTTTCTCTTTTTCTGTCAACGGAAATTGCGGTGATTTTAGCAATTATTACCTCTGTACTGACAACCGGTGCCTTTCATGAAGATGGTTTTGCAGATGTCTGCGATGGTTTTGGCGGCGGCTGGACCAAAGAAAAAATTCTGATGATTATGAAAGACAGTGCTATTGGCGCTTATGGGGCAATTGGTCTGGTTTTGCTTTTTTTGCTAAAATTTAAATTGCTTTCAGAATCTCTTTTGCTTTTTGAAACTGGTCTTCCGTTTTCGGTTTCACCAATTTTCCTGTTGTTTGTTTCAGCGCATGCTTTGAGTCGTCTGGCAGCCATAAGTATTATTTTTACGTATGAATATTCACGGGATGATGCTTCCAGCAAGAGTAAACCGATTGCAAAAAGCAATACATGGAAAGAAGTTTTAGGTGCTTTTTTCTTCGGATTACTGCCTTTGTTTGTGCTCTCTTATTTTAAATATCAGCTTCTTCTGGTCTTAATTCCGGTATTTATCACCCGGTATTTTTTAGCCCGGTATTTTCAAAAATGGATTGACGGTTATACGGGAGATTGTCTTGGTGCCACTCAGCAGATTTGTGAAGTTATTTATTATTTAAGTATTCTTTTGGTATGGAAATTTTTCTAGTCCGTCATACGGAAACTTCCTGCGAAAAAGGAATTTGTTACGGACAATCTGATGTTAGTCTGGCCGAACCTTTTGATTTAATCTTTGAAAACATTACCTCCCAATTACCATCAGAAGCAATTCTCTTCTCCAGCCCTTTAAAACGCTGTGTGATATTGGCAAAATACATTCAAAGCCAAATAAAAACCATTTCTTACCAGGAAGACGAAAGATTAATGGAAATGAATTTTGGAGACTGGGAAATGAAAAACTGGAATAGTATTCCACCGGAACAACTTAATCCGTGGATGGAAGATTTTGTAAACGTCAGCGCTGTAAATGGAGAATCTTTTGTCGAATTACATGAACGGGTTGGTGCTTTTTTAGCGGAGCAGCTTTCGAAAAAAACAGATAAATCTATAATTATTGTTGCACATGCCGGAGTCATCAGAAGCTTCCTTTGTCATCAAACTTCACTGCCTTTAAAAGATGCTTTTCAGAACAAAGCAGACTTTGGACAAGTCATTAAAATAGAACTTTAAAACTTGATTTGTTTAGAATTTAATTCAAAAAGCAAAACAAATTTGAATATTCAATAATTTTAACGCTATCTTTGCACGAAATTTAAGGTTGTGTTGTAATATCACAAACACATTAAAAGGGAATCAGGTAAAATCCTGAGCTGTACCCGCAACTGTAAGCTAAGTTCGTAAAGAACGCTTGTTGTTAGCTACAAACCACTGCTCGCCAAGGCGGGTGGGAAGGTAAACAACAAGACGCAAGCCAGGAGACCTGCCTTTGTAACAAATATCGAACTCTCGGGAAAAAGAGTGTAGAAATTATGACTTTAAAAAAACGTTTTGCTTTTTGCCTGCTTTTCCTGTGCCAGATTATTTCGGCGCAAAACGATTCTATTACCAAACTGAAAGAAGTTGTGGTGTCGGACTCCAATCTTAAGAATTTCTCGAATACACAATCCGTTCAACGATTAAGCGACTCGATCATTAATAGAAATCAGGCTTCACTGACTTCTCTTTTAAATTACAATACGGTTATTTATTTTAAGGAAAATGGTCTCGGAATGACTTCTTCGCCTTCTTTCAGGGGAACTACCTCACAACAAACGGTAGTAGTCTGGAACGGAATCAACATCAACTCCCAGCTTTTAGGACAAACTGATTTTAATACGATTTCGACCCGTGGTTTTAATTCTATCGATGTAAAAGCCGGAGGCGGAAGTGTTGTTTACGGAAGCGGCGCCATTGGAGGAACCATTCACTTAAATAATGATTTGAAGTTTACGGATACTTTCAAAAATGACTTTCAGATTTATTATGGCGAATTCAACACTTTAAGTGCCATTTATGGTCTTACTGCCGCTACAAAAAAATGGAGTTTTGATGCCAGCTTTACCCGTAACAGCTCCGATAATGATTTTAAATTTGTTGGTCAGGATACCCATAACCTTAATGGACAATATTATAACAATACGCTTGATGCCGCAGTTGGCTTTAAAATCAATACTAATAACAGTATTAAATTTTACAGTGAAATATACGATGGTGAACGTCATTTTTCACTCACATCCCCCAATGCAACCAAAACAAAATATCAGGATTACAATACCCGAAATTTATTAACGTGGAGCAGCTCTTTCAGTAAATTTGCTTCGAATTTGAGATTGGCTTACATTACCGAGCACTATAATTATTTTGAAGACATCAACAGGGACGGATTTACTTCGGGAGGCGTTAAAAGTTTTATCGGAAAATATGATATTGATTACGAATTATCTTCAAAAATCAAAATCAGCACCATTTTAGATTATACGAAAAATGATGGAATTGGTTCCGGAATTGGCCGCAGCAGCCGAGAAATTGGCGGTGCAAGTCTTTTGTGGAAACACATTCTTACTGAAAAATGGAATTATGAAATGAGCGCCCGAAAAGAGGTTTCGGATGTTTATAAAAGTCCGGTTCTTTTTTCTGTGGGCTCACGCTATAATTTCTCCGATTTTTATCAGTTAAAATTCAATGTATCCAGAAACTACAGAGTTCCTACTTTCAACGATTTGTACTGGGAAGGCAGCGGAAATCCGGATTTAAAACCGGAAAGTTCCTATCAGGCAGAAATAGGAAATCAGTTTAGCTATAAAGATTTCAGACTGACCATAACGGGTTACGGAATGAAAATCAAAGATATGATTCGATGGTTGCCCAATAACAGCGGAAACTGGTCTCCGGTAAATACCGACAAAGTTACTATTTATGGTGCTGAAGCACTTTTAGGATGGAAAAAAAACGTCAACAAACATACTTTTGATTTTAGCGGAACTTATGGTTACACGGTTTCCTTGGATGACATAACAAATAAACAACTTTTTTATGTTCCTTATCACAAACTGACGGGATCGTTATCGTACTACTATAAAAAGCTTTCCGCGTATTATCAGATTATGTATACGGGAGAAATATTTACTACTTCCGACAACAACCCAAAATATATTCTGGACGCGTATAATGTTTCCAATATCGGAACAGATTATAATTTCAGCAAAAAAAACACTTTCAAAGTTGGCCTTAAAGTGGCCAATTTGTGGAATGAAAAATATGAAGCGCTGCCGAGCCGTTTTATGCCCGGCCGTAATTTAACTATTTATTTAAACCTTAACTATTAAAACATGAAATTAAAAAATCTTTATTTAGGAATTATTGCATCTGCATTTTTATTTGCTTCTTGTAGTAGTAACGATGACACTCCCGAAATTGAAGTTCCGTTAGGTGCCTATGAAAATGGCATATTCATTTTAAATGAAGGGAATTTTGGAACTCCTAATGCTTCTGTTTCCTATGTTTCGAATGATTTGGCGACGTTTCAAAACGATATTTTCAAGCTTGTAAATACACCAACTGTTTTAGGTGATGTGGCTCAGTCTATGACTTTTAGCGGAGAGAAAGCTTTTATTGTGGTAAACAATTCAAATGAAGTTGAAGTGGTAAATCGTTATACTTTTAAAAGTCTGGCAACTATTACTACAAAATTAGAAAACCCGCGTTACAGTGTTGTTTTCAATGACAAACTATATGTAACCAATGCTATTTCTCAGGCTGTAACGATTTATGATGCTAAAACTTATGCTTATATAGCTTCAATTTCTGTAGGTAAAACAGCTGAGAGAATTGTGGTTGCCAATAATAAGCTTTACGTTATGAATGGTGCTTATGGTTCTGGAAATGAAGTAACCGTAATTAATCCTGCAACCAATACTGTCTTGACAACTATTACTGTTGAGCAAGGTATTAATTCTATCGAAGAAAAAAATGGAAGTGTATATGTATTGTGTGGAAATGATACAAAAAGCAAATTATTCAAAATTAACACAACTTCTGACACTGCAACATCTATAGAATCTACTGCTTTAAAAGGGGCAGCAAATATGGATATTGATGGAAGTAAAATTTATTACACTAAAGATGGTGGCGTATACGCAATGGACTTGACCGCTACAGCGTTTAGCACTACTCCCATTTTTACTACTTCGTATGTTCAATATTCTACTTTTTATGGATTTGGAGTTATTGACGGGAAAATTTATTCGGGTAATGCAAACGGATTTACACAAGACGGAATTGTTACTGTGTATTCTTCAACCGGAACTGTATTAAAAACCTTAACTGTTGGTATTGGACCAAACGGTTTTTATTCCAATAACTAATTACTAACGAAAATACCCTTATAATTTTTATAAGGGTATTTTTTTTAAACTAAGCTATTATGATACAAAAATTACTCTTTACTTTATTATTAGCCCCTGCGGTACTTACAGCACAATCGTATGCTCCGGCAGCGGGACAGACCGGAAGCACTGCAATAGCAAAAAGCAGTACTGTTTTTAAGAGTTGGGCAACCGGAATTAACGTGGTAAGAGGCCCTCAGGATATTGCAAATCCAACAGGTCCTTTGGCTTCGTCTGGTGATCCCAGTGGTGCATTAGGCGGAACCAGTACAAGCGTTGTTTGTTTAGGTGACGGCGGAAGCGCAACGCTTACGTTTGCTACTCCAATTGTAAATGGTCCCGGATTTGATTTTGCCGTTTTCGAAAACGGATTTTCGGATACGTTCCTGGAATTGGCTTTTGTGGAAGTAAGCTCTAACGGAGTTAACTTTTTTAGATTTCCATCGCACAGTCAAACACAGACGACTAGTCAAATTGGTGGTTTTGGAGCTGTAGATTGCAGATATATCAACAACTTAGCCGGAAAATATCGTGTGAATTTCGGAACTCCGTTTGATTTATCCGACGTTCCTAATAATGCTTTACTAGATAAAAACAATATCACTCATGTAAGGGTAATCGACGTTATTGGAACTATTAATCCGTTGTATGCTTCTCACGACAGTTTAGGGAATATTATTAATGATCCCTACTCTACTCCTTATCCAACGGGCGGATTTGATTTGAATGCTGTTGGTGTAATCAATCAGAAAACGGTGTTGAGTGCTAAAAATTTCGATTTGACTTCTGTAACACTATATCCAAATCCGACTACTGACATTGTTTATTTAGATACAGATCAGCAAAGTAGTATTTTGATTTATGATATCGCAGGTACCGTTAGAAAAAAGCTTCCTGTTGCACAGTACAATTCCATTCAGGTTTCTGATTTGAGTCCTGGAATTTATTTGTTTGAAATAACAATTGATGAAAAGAAAACAACGAAAAGAATCGTTATAAGATAATTTTTATAGAATTAGTTTTTTGGATAATTTTATATTACTAAAAAAGGCTTTCATTTCTGAAAGCCTTTTTAATTTATTTTAGTGTTCTTAAAAGTCCTTCGGGAGCTTTATCAACATACATTTGGTTTCTGATACCATTCATGGCCTTGGCATCTATAAAAGTCCTTAGTGCTTTTCCTCTGTCCTGTTGTACTTTTTTGGCGGCAGCACCGGTAATATTTGCAATGGCTGTATTTAGTAAAGGTTCAGAAGGATCTCCCAAAACCCCTAAATTAGAAACATACTCCAATTGCTGAATCGTTGGCTTAAGCCCATCCGTATATTCTCCGAAACCGGCAGCATTAACAATTTTAAGAACCAAAGGCTGCATGGCATATTTGTGATTTGGATTCACTTTACTTTTGGTAAAGGTTTCAGAATCGTATAATGTAATAGACCCTACATTTTTTCCAATCGTATAATCACCAATCTGCACTACTGTCACATAAGGCGCCAATCCGTTGATAATTAATTCACTTGCAGATGCAGTACCACTTGTTGTCAGTATGTATACTTTACTTAAACGCAGACTGTTTAATGGTTTTCCTTCAATATTATCTACAAATCTATTGTTTAAAGATTCCGCATCCTCCGTTTCAAAATAGGCATTCACCTTATCGTTCCATTTTTCCTTGGCAAAAATCTGGTCTTTAAATTGTCCTGTAATCATACTGGCCAAACGTGTCGCAGTCTGAACGGATCCTCCGCCATTATATCTTAAATCCAGAACAAAATCGGTAATTCCCTGTCCGGCTAATTGTCCAAAAGCATCATTCAATTGTGTGTCATAATTGGCATAAAAACCATTATACATCATATAACCAATTTTATGACTTCCGGAAACAATCACCTTGTTAATCAAAATCGGGTTTTCATCTAAAGTTGTTTTAACCAGTGAAACTGTTTTTCCATTTGTCTCTATTGTACTTCCGCTATATTGTGCTAAATTCAACGTATAACTTTCTGCTTCGAGAAGAAGTTGTTTGTAATTTGAAACGGTCAATTGAGTTCCATTCACTCCTGTAAAAAGATCTCCTCGTTTTATATTTTTTGTTGAAGCATCTGAATTTGCAATAATATAACGTACATAACCCACCAAATCTGTAGAGCTCCCCGGTTTATAACTCAATCTATAATCAACTCCGTCGTTTTTGGTAGTCCCTTGAAGTTCCTGCTCTAAAACCGTATAATCGGAAACAATCCAACTGAAACGATCTATAGCTTCTCCTTTCGGAAATTTACTGCTCGGTTTATTCAATAAACTTTCAAATAAGTTTTCAGGTTCAGAATATCCCGATAAAAAAGAATTTAAAGCTTCCTGATTACTAAAGCGATCATCAGCTAAATTGGGAACATCAGCCTGCCACAAATAAAACTGATTCAGCCCTTTCCAGATAAAATCATTTATTTGTAAATCTGCAGGAGAATCAACATCGTCCTGATCCTCACAAGATTGCAAAGAAAAAGCGAGTAAAATTAATAACAATAAACTTCTTACTATTGTTTTCATAAAATGGTATTTATAACAGTATTAACGTAAAAATAGTATCTTTAGTTTTAACTGTAATACATTATATGTCTTTTTTTTTAATATTTTTTTAATATTTTTTTTTGAAGTTGATTGTAACAAAAAGAATTGTGCCTCGTCTTCCTTATATACAAGCTAACAAATAACCTTGATTTATGAATCAGATTGTTTTTATAGAATTAATAAATCCTTTCAAAGACAAAGTTTTTCGTCTGGCAAAAAGATTGCTTACCAGTACGGAAGAAGCTGAAGACGCAACTCAGGAAGTAATTGTTAAATTATGGAATAAAAAAGAAAAACTGGAAGCCTACAATAGTGTTGAAGCACTGGCGATGACCATGACCAAAAATTATTGCCTGGATCAGTTAAAATCTAAAAGAGCAGGAAATCTGCAGATTGTACACAATAATTTTACAGACCGTCAGCCTCAGTTAGACAAAAAACTGGAAGACGCAGACAGTTTAGAATGGGTGGAGAAAATTATAAGCCAACTGCCCGAACAATTACAAATATTAATTCAGTTACGCGATGTTGAACAATATGAATTTGATGAAATTGCGAAAATTGTCAATATGAATGAAACGGCTATCCGGGTAGCCCTTTCGAGAGCGAGAAAAAAAATTAGAGAATCAATGCTTAATACACACCGTTATGGAATTAAATAAAATAGAAAATATACTAGAAAAATACTTTCAGGGAGAAACAACTATTGCCGAAGAGAAACAATTAAAAGAATATTTCTCTTCACCGGATGTTGCGCAGCATTTGGAGCAGTACAAACCAATGTTTGGTTATTTCTCTCAGGTAAAAGAACAAAAATCGACGCAAGAGTTACCACTACAAACTAAAAAACGAAATGTGGGGTGGTTATCGATTGCAGCATCCTTTGTTGTTTTACTGGGAATTGGAACCTATTTTTATGTAAGCGAAAAAAATGCAGCTCCGGTTGTAGCGCAATCAGAATTAGGAACCTACGACAATCCTGAAGAAGCCATGGCGGCAACGCAAAAAGCTTTATCCCTATTGTCAAGCAATGTAAATGTAGGTATCGGAAGTGTACAATACATTAAGGAATACGAACAATCAAAAAACAAAATTTTCAAACAATAATTAAAATTTAATAAAATGAAAAATTTCATCATAACACTAGTTTTCACCTTCGTTACCACTATTTTTTACGGACAGGGCGCTTTTGACAAATTTGACGGTCAGGACGATGTAACATCCGTAATTGTAAACAAAAAAATGTTCGATTTAATGAGCAAAGTAAAAGTGGATGCTACTGATAAAGAAACACAACAATACATTAAACTGATTAAAAAACTAGACTATTTAAAAGTGTTCACCACTAAAAATCCAAAAGTTGAAGCCGAAATGAAAGCTTCTGCCGATAAATACATTAAAACAGCAGGCTTAGAAGAACTAATGCGCGTAAATGATAGCGGTAAAAACATTAAAATTTTAGTGAAATCAGGTGCCAGCGACACACAGGTAAAAGAATTGCTGATGTTTATTGATGGCGCTAAAAACGAAGAATCGGTTTTATTATCACTTACCGGTAATTTTGACTTAAACGAAATCTCAGTACTAACAGACAAAATGCAGCTTCCGGGCGGTTCTGACTTAAAAAAAGCCTCTAAAGGCAAAAAATAAGATGAAAATAAGCGTTTTTACCTCAGCCCTTTTAGCTTTATTAACTTTGATAAGTTGTGAATCTAAACCTTCATTGCAAAAATATTTTGTAGAAAATACGGACAACAAAAATTTTATTGCCCTTGATGTCTCCCCTTCTATTTTAAATTTAGATAAAGCAAAATTATCTGCAGCACAAACCGAAGCTTTAAACTCTTTTGACAAGATGAACATTCTTGCCTTCAAAGCAAATGCAACAAACACGACAGCGTTTGAAACGGAAAGGGCTAAAGTAAAAGCAATCTTAAAAGATCCGAAATATCAGGAACTAATGAAGTTTGGCTCTGGTAAAGAAGGCGCATCGATAAGTTATGTCGGCACCGATGAAAACATTGAAGAATTTGTGGTTTTCGTCAACAGAAAAGAAAACGGATTTGCCGTAGTACGCGTCTTGGGAAAAGACATGAATCCGAATAACATCATGACTTTAATGAGTGTTTTAAAACAATCCAAAATCGACATGGAACAATTAAAACCATTACAACAGTTCATTAAATAACAATCTTACTTTTAAGCAAAAAGCCTCTATTATGAGGCTTTTTTTATTTCCGGGATTTAAACAGATTATTCGTCATAATTCTTTTAAATTAATTTTGAGGTGAACTTAATTTAGTTACATTTGAAAAAAAATAAATAACTTGAAAAAAATATTTAAAATTCTTTTAAAAGTAATTTTGGTCTTTACAGGATTTCTTTTGTTCTACGTTATAATGGCTTTTTCACTTTCAAAAATTACAATTGCCAAAGAAGAAAACACAAAACCTGAAGTTGAAATTTTTATTCTCACCAATGGCGTTCACACCGATATTGTAATGCCTGTCAAAAACGATCAGATCGACTGGAGCAAACAAATTCAATATAAAAACACCAAAGCTGCAGACTCTACTTATAAATACATCGCTATGGGATGGGGAGACAAAGGTTTTTACTTAGAAACTCCCGAATGGTCCGATTTAAAAGCTTCTGTTGCTTTTAAAGCCGCAACCGGCTTAAGTACTACTGCCATTCATGCAACTTATTACAAACAAATGAGATTAGGAGAGGACTGCAAATCAATGATGATTAGCAAAGAACAATACGATCGTCTCATAAATTATATTAACAATAGTTTCCAAAAAGATGCGTCCGGCAATTATCTGCCTATAAAAACGGATGCCAATTACAGCAAAACTGATGCCTTCTATGAAGCCAACGGAAGTTATAGTATGCTGCACACCTGCAATACCTGGGCCAACAGCGGACTAAAAGCATGTGGCCAGAAGTCCTGCTTCTGGACGGCTACAGATTCCGGAATTTTTTCGAAATACAAATAAAATTAATATAAACATGACACAACAGAAAACATCGAATGCCTTTATAGCGGCATCCTGGGTAGCTCTTGGAGCCGGAACAGTAGGATTTATAGTAGGACTTGCCAGAGCCGAAATGTTATTAAATGAGAAAGGATATTACTTTACTGTTTTAATGTTTGGTCTTTTTGCCGTAGTTTCATTGCAAAAAAGCGTAAGGGACCGATTGGAAAACTTACCTGTGACTGACATTTATTACGGTATTTGCTGGTTCGGAACTCTTTTATCAATTGTCCTTTTAGTTGTCGGACTTTGGAATGCTACTATTTTACCAAGCGAAAAAGGCTTCTATGCTTTTGCTTTTTTATTAGCACTCTTTGGTGCTATTTCAGTTCAAAAAAATACAAGAGATAATATGTCAATCTCTAATGAATAATATTTAAAACACTATTAATTAAACCAACTTCCAGATTAACCACAAAAAAGGCCCCATTTTCATGGAGCCTTTTTTATATCAGGATTTGAGATTATTTACTCAAATACATTTTTCTTCTCGAGTACAATTCGTAGAATTGGTCGTCTTTTAAGTCATCAATAAACAAGATACTTTCTCCTGTCGATTTCATTTCCGGCCCTAATGCTTTGTTTACATTATGGAATTTACTGAAAGAGAAAACCGGTTGTTTGATCGCGTATCCTTTTAATTGCGGGTTGAAATCAAAGTCAGTCACTTTATTATGTCCTAACATTACTTTAGTAGCGTAGTTCACATAAGGCTCTCCGTATGCTTTTGCAATAAACGGAACCGTTCTCGAAGCTCTTGGATTGGCCTCAATAATATAAACCGTATCGTCTTTTATCGCAAACTGAATATTGATTAAACCCACCGTTTTCAGCGCTCTGGCAATTTTTACCGTATGATCTTTTATCTGCTGCATCACGAATTCTCCTAAATTAAAAGGAGGCAAAGTAGCATTACTGTCTCCTGAGTGTACACCGCAAGGTTCAATATGCTCCATAATTCCAATGATGTAAACATTTCCATCAGCATCACAAATGGCATCTGCTTCCGCTTCGATTGCTCCTGCCAAATAATGATCTAAAAGCAGTTTATTTCCAGGAATCGTTTTCAACAAGTTGATCACGTGTTCTTCCAGTTCTTTTTTGTTGATTACAATTTTCATTCCCTGACCTCCTAATACATAAGAAGGACGAATCAATAAAGGAAAGTCTAAAGTATCTGCTAAAGCAGAAGCTTCGTCAGCTGTTTCAGCAATTCCGAATTGTGGAAAAGGAATATGCAGTTCTCTTAATAAATCAGAGAAACGACCTCTGTCTTCCGCTAAATCCAGTGCATCAAAACTGGTTCCGATGATTTTCACTCCGTATTTAGATAATTTTTCAGCCAGTTTTAATGCCGTCTGTCCACCAAGCTGCACGATTACACCTTCCGGTTTTTCATGCTGAATGATGTCGTAGATGTGTTCCCAGAAAACCGGTTCGAAATATAATTTATCCGCTGTATCAAAATCAGTCGAAACCGTTTCAGGATTACAGTTGATCATGATAGTTTCATAACCGCATTCTTTTGCTGCCAATACGCCATGAACGCAAGAATAATCAAATTCAATTCCCTGCCCGATTCTGTTTGGTCCCGAACCTAAAACAATGATTTTCTTTTTGTCTGTTACCACACTTTCGTTATCCACATAACGCTCGCCGTTTGCTTTTTCGATTTCAGCCTCAAAAGTAGAATAGTAATAAGGTGTTTTTGCTTTAAATTCGGCAGCACAAGTATCTACTAATTTAAATACACGGTTTATATTCATATCCATACGTAAAGTATGCACTTCGCTTTCCAGGCAATTGACCATGTGGGCAATCTGTCTGTCTGCAAAACCTTTTTGTTTCGCTTCAAGCAATAGCTCTTTTGGCAGGTTAGAAACTTTATAGTTAGAAATTTCTTTTTCTAAAGTATAAAGTTCTTCGTATTGTTTCAGGAACCACATATCGATTTTTGTGATTTCATGAATACGGCTCAACGGAATTCCCATTGCGATAGCATCATAAATGACAAAAACACGATCCCAACTTGCAAAAGTCAGTTTCTCGATAATCTGTTCGTAGTTTTTATATCCTTTTCCGTCGGCACCTAAACCGTTACGCTTAATTTCTAATGACTGGGTTGCTTTGTGTAAAGCTTCCTGGAACGAGCGTCCGATTCCCATAACCTCACCAACAGATTTCATCTGAAGTCCTAAAGTTCTGTCAGCACCTTCGAATTTATCAAAGTTCCAACGTGGAATTTTTACGATTACATAATCCAGGGTTGGTTCAAAAAGAGCTGAAGTAGATTTTGTAATCTGGTTTTGCAATTCATCTAAATTGTATCCTAAAGCCAGTTTAGAAGCAATTTTAGCAATCGGATAACCCGTTGCTTTAGAAGCTAATGCAGAAGAACGGGATACACGCGGATTGATTTCAATCGCAACGATATCTTCTTTTTCATCCGGTGAAACTGCGAATTGTACGTTACAGCCTCCTGCGAAATTTCCGATACTGCGCATCATTAAAATGGCATAATCACGTAATTTCTGGAATGTCGTATCAGATAAGGTCATTGCCGGCGCCACTGTGATTGAATCTCCGGTATGAATTCCCATTGGATCCATATTTTCGATCGAACAAATGATTACTACGTTATCATTTTTATCTCTCAAAAGTTCCAATTCGTATTCTTTCCACCCCATCAAAGCTTTGTCAATCAAAACTTCATGTATAGGGGAAGCTTCAAGTCCGCGGGTTAAAAGCTCATCAAAATCTTCTTTTTTGTAAACAATTGCTGCTCCCGTTCCTCCAAGCGTAAATGAAGGACGAATTACTAATGGAAAACCAAATTCCTGAGCAATTTCTTTTCCTTCTAAGTAGGAAGTAGCTGTTTTTGCAGGTGCGGTTGGTACATTAATTCTTTCTAAAAGCTGTTTAAACTGCTCTCTGTCTTCGGTAATATTAATTGCGTTTACATCAACTCCAATTAATCTTACTCCGAAATCCTGCCAAATTCCTTTTTCTTCCGCTTCCAGACATAAATTTAAAGCCGTTTGTCCTCCCATTGTAGGCAAAACTGCATCAATTTGTGGATGTTCCTTCAGAATTTCAATAATCGATTTTGTAGTTAATGGTTTCAAATATACATGATCGGCCATGGTTGGGTCGGTCATAATAGTCGCTGGATTTGAGTTTATCAAGATAACTTCAATTCCTTCTTCACGAATAGAACGTGCAGATTGAGAACCTGCATAATCAAATTCGCAAGCTTGACCAATAACAATAGGTCCTGAACCTATTATTAAAACTGATTTTATTGATGTGTCTTTAGGCATTTTATTTGTATTGTGTAGTTATATAAAGTACTTTAAAAAACATTCGTAGTCTATTCTAAACTAGAACGTTGCAATATTTTTACCGACAAGGTATAAAAAAAGGCGATACTAAAAAAAGTAACGCCTTATTTATGTTTATACAAACATTATTTTTTGTGTCTAGGTTCGCTAGAAACAGTCAATTTATGTCTTCCTTTAGCTCTTCTGCGCGCTAGAACTTTTCTTCCATTCGCAGAAGCCATTCTGTCCATAAATCCGTGCTTATTTCTTCTTTTTCTTTTCGATGGTTGAAACGTTCTTTTGCTCATTGCTTTGTATCTTTAAAATGGTATCTAATATCTCTTTTCTGTTTTCGAATATCGTTATTCTAAAACCGAGTGCAAATATACAAAGACTTTTTTTTCTGGCAAGTACTTTAATAAAAATATTTTTAATTCATTTTACTATATTTGCAATCACAAATATACATCTATTATGTTTCACAAAAATATTAAACTTATTTTGGCCGGACTTCTTGTAGTCGCTGGCATTTGGCAATTTACAGAAAGCAATATCGGTAATGGAATTTTCCTTATTTTACTGACTGCAATTCCAATTTTTCTTTACTTTAAAAATGAATTTATCCTTTTAGCCTTCCTTAAATTAAGAAAACAAGACTTTGAAGGCGCTAAAAAATGGCTGGCATACATTAAAAATCCTGAAGCTGCATTAGTGAGAAAACAACAGGGGTACTTTAATTACCTGCACGGAATTATGTTATCTCAAACCAATATCAACCAGGCAGAGAAACATTTCAAGAAAGCAATCGAACTTGGATTATCTATGGATATGGATTTAGCTGTAGCTAAACTAAACCTTGCCGGAGTTGCCATGTCACGCAGAAGAAAACTGGAAGCAACCAATTTACTAAATGAAGCTAAGAAATTAGACAAACAAGGTATGCTGAAAGAACAAATTACAATGATGAAAGATCAGATGAAGAAAATCTAACGATTTTTTAAATCCCAAATTCAAATTGTGAATTTGGGATTTTTTATTTTAGATTTCTGAGTTTAGATTTTTGGGATTTGGAATTTAAACGATTGCAATTTACATTTTTCAAGTATTGGAATTTGGAATTTAAAAAATTGGAATTTTACACCCCCCTTATTCTTCCAATATTATAGAAGGCAGATTCTCATTAAGCCATTTGTATTTATTGATAATCATAACATGAGTCCCTCCTTTTACCACAATGCAACTTTTGATATATTTAATCGGAAAAACATCATCCTGATCTCCGTGAATATGAATTACATTTTGATCTACCTGGTTCCTGTCCCACAAAATAACCGACTCTACAGCCCATTGCAAATAATAAAGATCGCGGACAGACAAAAACTTTTCGTATAACTTAATCCGTTTGTTTATTTTTTCTCCAAACGAAAACTTTGCCAGCTTTTCTACATTCAACAGCAATTGCATCGGAATCAGCTTATACGCTTTTGTAGTTTTTCCGATTTTCATTCTTCTCGGAAACTCAAGATTACTTCTGACACTTGAGATAATAATCACTTTTCGGACCTCAATATGTTTCGCCATTTCCTGAACCAGAATACCCCCGAAAGAAACTCCGATTAAAACCGGATTCGGATGTTTGATGTTTTTGGTAATTCGGAGTGCATAATCAGATAAAGGTTCCTTTGGAAGCGGAATTTCCCACTCCAATAAACACATTTCAAAAATGGATTCATCTAAGTGAATATTTTCAAAAATGGATGAACCTGCAGCCAGTCCTGGCATAAAATAAACCGGAATTTTACTCATTGAATGAAAAGAAATTACAATTACAAATCTTGTTAGAAAGTTTAAAGTTACCTTTTTTAGTATTTCAAGCAAATTTCAGACCGTAATATTACAAGAAAAATAAAAAACGGAACCACAAAGTAATGGTCAACATAACCCTCTCCAACAAAAAATAATTCAATATTGAAAATCAATTGATTACCTTTGTATTTGAAATAAAATACGATTAAAAATCTTATACAGAATTTTCTTTCATACTTGTTTCAAGCCTCAAACCTATTTTTTTTAACAGGACCTAAAATACAAATTTGTTATGGAACAAACAATTGAATCTATGGAAATCAAAGACAATACTTTCGCAAGACAATTTGAAACCATAGTACCGGAAGGAATGCTTACTGTTGAATATTCATTTCAGGAAAAGAAAATTTTCTTAACCAAAATCAATACCCCGGAAGGTTATGAAAATCAGGCAGTAATTGATGCATTACTTAAAAACATCATGGAAGTCATTATCGAAAAGAAATTCAAACTGATGCCTATTTCTCCAAAAATCGCCTTATTCATTAAAAAAAATCCAAAATACAAAGAATTGCTTCCTCCGGGAATCAGGATTTAGTTTTAAAAATAGCCAATAACCCGAAGCCAGGCTCCACCGATCGTCATATAAATGAAGAGCATGACCACTCCGGTTACGAGGCCTTTTATCCACCAGTCTTTCAGATCGACATACCCGCTCCCGAAGAATACCGGAGCCGGGCCGTGACCATAGTGCGTTAAAGTTCCATAAAGCGATCCTATAAAACCAAGCATAAAAGCCAGCAGTAATCCCGGAATTCCGAGTGAAATTCCAACACCAAGCAAGGCTGCGTACATGGCTGCCACGTGTGCTGTTGCGCTGGCAAAAAGATAGTGACTGAAGAAATACACCAATACAATAATCGGAAAAGCCATCTGCCAGCTTAATCCGCCAATTTCTGCTTTTACCAGATTACTAAACCAGCCAATAAATCCTAATTCGTTAAGCGAACTGGCCATCATTACCAAAACGGAGAACCAGACAATCGTATCCCATGCTCCTTTTTCGGCTTTTACATCTTCCCAGGTTAAAACCGAAGTTAAAAGCAAAATAACCAAACCTATAAAAGCGGTAGTAGTGGCATCGATAGAAAACAAATCACCGGTCATCCAGAGAAACAACAAAATAAAGAAAGTCAGCAGCATCATCCATTCGTTGCGGGTAATCGGCCCCATTTCTTTTAGTTTTTGAGTTGCAATCTGAGGAGCGTCTCCCGTTTTTTTAAGTTCCGGCGGATATATTTTATACAATACCAAAGGAATTACAAAAAATGCCACTAAACCCGGAACAATTGCTGCAACAGCCCATGAAATCCACGTAATTTTTATTCCAAGATTGAATGCGAATTTCTGACACATCGGATTACTCGCCGTTCCTGTCAAAAACATAGAAGAAGCAATCAGATTCATATTATAACTGCTCAACGTCAGAAAGGCGCCTAATTTTCGGTGTGTTTCCGGCTGATCGGGCATCGAACCAAAACTCATTGACATTGATTTCATGATCGGATAAATAATTCCTCCGCCTCTCGCCGTATTACTCGGTACAGCCGGAGCCAGAACTAAATCAGCCAGTCCTAAACCATACGCCAGTCCGAGCGAGCTTTTTCCGAATATTTTTATAAATAGAAAAGCAATTCTGTTTCCCAGACCTGTTTTAATAAATCCCCTTGCGATAAAAAACGAAATCCCAATTAGCCAGATTACTTTATCTCCAAAACCTTTCAATGCTAATGTTATCGATTTTCCGGCATCACCGGGTGCTAAAACCTGTGAAAAAGCTGTCAGTGCAATTGCAATCATACACATGGTTCCCATTGGAGCCGCCTTGAGTATAATCCCGACAATCGTAGCGACAAAAATGGCAAACAGATGCCAGGCTTCGATCACAACACCTTCCGGTGCCGGAATGAACCAGATTGCAATTCCAATTGCAAGTGTAATTAGGGTTTGAGGTATCTTTACTTCTTTCATAAACCTGGTATTTAATTATATTAAAGTCGAAGCTGTAACTGAATCAGGAACAATTCATCATTGTATGTTGACGTATTCGGAATACTTTTATCAAATCTGTCAATTTCAAGCCCCATCTCAATCCGGCCTAAATACGCTTTTCCAAATTCAAGACTGATCATCGGTATGCAGGTCTGACGAACATTGGGAGCAATTTTATAACTCGGATCAAAAGATTCGTAGCGGCATGAAAACTCCAGAGAGGATAACTTTCCGTAATTTACCGTATATCTTAAATTAGGCATGATATAGTAACCACGCATTTGATAATCTGCAACATCTGAAGTCCTGATCTCTACTGGCAATGAAAAATATAAGTTGTGGTTTGTTCCTTGTTTGTATTCCATCTGCAGATCAAAAGTTAACTTATCGGTAAGTTTAAAATCACTGGTAATATCTGCTCCTAAAGCAAAAACATCCTTTTTGAAAACTTTTCCGATTCCTCCGTTTAAGCCTAAACTAATTTTATACGCTTTGGACAATCCGAAAACCCATCGCGTCGAATACTGTTTTCCGTTATCTTTATCTTTCTCCTGATTCTTTCCATTTCCGTTTAAAACCGAAACAGCGTAACTAACGGGTAGTTTTCCAATATCTACCGATCCGGTTGCAGAAGCTCCGATCTGAAAACTGGTCCAGCCATTTTTACCAAATTCATAATACTGATTGGAAAAATCAAAAGATTTAATAATGTCAACGGGAACAAGTTCCTCTATACCAAAGGCAGGACGAAACTGACCTCCGGTTAAAGCGAGATATTTACTAAAAGTATATTTTGCGTAGGCATTTTCCAGTACTTTAGTTTTTGGATCGGATTTAAAATCGGCTAAATTCACCAAAATAACGACTTCGGTTTCTTTGCTGAGCTTTGTATTAAGGCCAACGCGCATTCTTTTTATATCAAAAGAACTTCGTGTCACATCTTCACCCGTAGCATGATGAACTCCCATAACATCAACATTATCTCCAAAAGAAGATAGATACCGGGCCTGAAAAAGTCCTTTGAATTGAAACTGCGGATATTTTACGGCTTCTTCAGCCTCTGCTGTTGCCTGATTGACATCAACCTGGGCATTCATGAAAAGTGGCATTATAAAAAAGATAAAAACAATTCTGTTTATCAATGACTTACTCATAAACTTCCTAAATAAAAAATTAGATTTTTACTGCCTGATTTAAAATCAGGATTTGGATCCCGAAACATACATCGGTTGTATTCCATTCAAAAGCATTCTTCTAAAGTAAGGAAAATAAATAAGCTATTGTAAAAAAAATTGCATTAAAATTATGTTAGAAAAGTATGAAGCAAAAAAAAGCACAGGAATTACCTGCGCTTTTTGTTTATCTAGTGTCGAAAATTATTTTTCGATCTCTCTCATAGAATCCATTTTTTTATGCGCCAAGAAACCGGCAACATCTTCAAAATGTTCTTTCACTCGTTTATTTCCAAATTCGAAAACTTTAGTCGCTAGTCCGTCAAGGAAATCACGGTCGTGAGAAACCAGGATTAGCGTTCCGTCAAAATCACGTAAAGCATCCTTGATGATGTCTTTTGTTTTCATATCCAGGTGATTCGAAGGCTCATCCAGAATCAGCAGGTTTACAGGTTCCAACAACAATTTAATCATTGCCAGACGTGTTTTTTCACCACCCGAAAGCACTTTTACTTTTTTGGTAATATCATCACCATGAAACATAAATGCCCCTAGAATATTTTTAATCTGTGTTCTGACGTCACCAACGGCAATACCATCAATCGTTTCGAAAATAGTAGCATTTTCATCTAATAACGCGGCCTGATTCTGAGCGAAATATCCAATTTGTGAATTATGTCCAATTTCGACACTTCCTTCATCAATACCAATCTCTTTCATGATGGCTTTGATCATAGTCGATTTTCCTTCTCCGTTTTTACCGACAAAAGCAACTTTCTGACCTCTTTCGATCACAATATTGGCGTCTTTAAAAACGACATGATCGCCATATGATTTTGATAAATCTTTTACCACAACAGGATATTGGCCCGAACGCGCTGCCGGAGGAAATTTTAATTTCAAGGCAGAAGTATCTACTTCATCAACCTGAACAATTACCAATTTTTCCAACATCTTAACGCGGGACTGAACGGCATCTGTTTTAGAGAATGTTCCTTTAAAACGGTCAATAAAAGTTCTGTTATCAGCAATCATTCTTTGTTGCTCGTCATATGCTTTTTGCTGGTGAATACGACGGTCTTTTCTCAATTCTAAATAATGAGAATATTTCGCTTTGTAATCGTAAATCCTTCCCATTGTAACTTCAATCGTACGATTGGTAATATTATCTACGAATGCCCTGTCGTGCGAAATGACTACAACTGCCTTGGCAGCATTCAAAAGAAAATCTTCTAACCATTGGATACTTTCAATATCCATGTGGTTGGTTGGCTCATCCAGTAAAATTAAATCCGGTTTTTGCAAAAGGATTTTAGCCAGTTCAATACGCATTCTCCATCCTCCTGAAAATTCAGAGGTCTGACGTGTAAAATCTTCACGCTCAAATCCTAAACCAACTAATATTTTCTCTACTTCAGCTTCGTAATTTACTTCTTCTATAGCATAAAATTTCTCGCTTAAATCAGAAACCCTTTCAATAAGCTTCATATACTGATCACTTTCGTAATCGGTACGAACGGTTAATTGTTCGTTGATTTCATCTATTTCAGCTTTCATACTAAAAATTTCACCAAAAGCTTTCGATGCTTCTTCCATTACAGTTGCTCCGTCTGTCGTTAGCAAATGCTGCGGCAGATAAGCAATAACAGCTTCTTTTGGAGCTGAGATATTTCCGGTAGAAGGTTTACTCTGTCCTGCAATTATTTTTAAAAGTGTCGATTTTCCCGCACCATTCTTACCCATAAGGGCAATTTTATCATTTTCGTTTATAGCAAAAGAGACATCGCTAAAAAGAGTAGTTCCACCAAACTGAACTGAAATATCGTTAACTGTAATCATTTAGATTTTTAGATTTTTAGACTGCTTAGATTTTTAGATCTTTCAGCAAGTATTTTTTGAAAGCGCAAAGATAGATTAATTAGATAATTAGGCAATTTGAAAATTAGATAATTTTGAGAATGTGCTAATTGCATACTTTTAAAAATATCATAACAAACAAAATCCGACAGGTTTTTAAAAACTTGTCGGGTTTATTGCAATTAGATAATCTGCCAATTTGAAAATTAGATAATTTTGAGAATGTGTTAATTGGAGACTTTTAAAAATGGTATAACAAATAAAACCCGACAGGTTTTTAAAACCTGTCGGGTTGCTGAAAAATTATCTAATTATCTAATTATCTTAATCTTTTCTCCACTTTTTGGTTTCCTCAAAAATGTGCTCGAGAATAGCTGATTCCGTTTCATCAAATTCGATGTTTCTCCTTCCCATAACCAGTTTAGCTGTTTCAAAAGCTTTTTTAGTCACGTAAGTCGTAAATCCTGCTGCACCTCCCCATGAAAAACTCGGAACAAAATTGCGAGGAAATCCACTGCCGAAAATATTAGCGCTTACGCCCACAACAGTTCCGGTGTTAAACATCGTATTGATTCCGCATTTACTGTGGTCTCCCATCATCAAACCACAAAACTGAAGTCCGGTTTTTGCAAAACCTTCTGTTTCATAGCTCCACAATTTCACTTCTTCGTAGTTATTTTTCAGGTTTGAATTGTTAGAATCCGCACCAATGTTACACCATTCCCCTAAAACAGAGTCTCCTAAAAATCCGTCATGCCCTTTGTTTGAATTTGCAAAAAGAACTGAATTTTTAACCTCTCCTCCTATTCTGGATCCAACACCAACTGTTGTGGCACCGTAAATTTTAGCATTCAGTTTTACCTGCGCATTTTCGCATAAGGCAAACGGACCGCGAATTACTGTACCTTCCATAATCTCCGAATTCTTACCTATATATATAGGACCGCCCGAAGCATTTAAAGTCACAAACTCTAATTTTGCCCCTTCTTCTATAAATATATTTTCAGGTGCAATAGTATTGACGCTTTTTGGAATTGGCTTTGATTTTCTGTCTGCTGTCAGGTAAATAAAATCCTGACGAATGGCGGCATCGTTTTTAGAAAAAATATCCCACGTATGTTCAACTGTCAAACAATCGTCATTATATTGAATAATTTCGTATGAATCGAAATCAACTTCTTCCTGATTTTCTGTTGTAAAAAAAGCGATTACATCTTCTCCTTTAAAGATGGCCTGATTTTCCTTTAGATCAGAAACCATTTCAGCGAGCGTATCATTTGGTAAATATGCTGCATTGATCATCACATTTTCTTCCATTTCCACCATTGGAAACTTAGCAGATAAATAATCTTCGGTAATAGTGGTTATAGTAGAGCCTAAGCGAGTTTCCCATTTTTGACGAATCGTCATAATCCCGATTAGAATATCAGCAACTGGTCTCGTAAAAGTAAAAGGGAGTAAAGCATTCCGGACGGGACCGTCAAATAGAATGTAATTCATAAAATTAATTAATATTTGTTAAAATTTTGAGTTGGTTACCTGGTTCAAAGTTACAAATATTTTATTGGTTTCATTAAACGTGTATCAGACCAAATCAATTTTAGATCAGAAAATTCCATAAAAAAAGCCTTCCAAATTGGAAGGCTTTTATATTTAAAGAAAAACAGCTTTTATTATTTAGCGTGTTTTGCATATTTAGTTTTAAATTTATCAATACGTCCTGCAGTATCGATAAGTTTAGATTTACCAGTATAAAAAGGGTGAGATGTTCTTGAAATCTCCATTTTTACAACTGGATACTCAACTCCGTCAACTTCAATTGTTTCTTTTGTATCTGCAGTAGATTTAGTGATAAAAACATCTTCATTAGACATGTCTTTAAATGCAACTAATCTGTAATTTTCCGGGTGGATTCCTTTTTTCATCTTTTCTTTTATTTATTGTTTAGAGGATTTTCGTTTTGAAGCTTTTTCATGGTTAGAAAAAGGTGTAAACAAACAATACTCTTTTTTGTTTAAAAATTTAATTATTTTTGAGTGTGCAAATTTACATTTATTTTTTAATAAACAAATGTTTTAGTCAATATTTTTAATCACTAGGCCATTTGTATCAATATTTCTAATATATATCTGACTTTTGCTTTTGTATATATGGTAATTGCTATATTTGTGGATTAATTTTAAAACATATAGAAATATGATCAATGAAGTTATAAAAAAGAATGGGATTACTTTTGGAATTATCTTAGGTGTTATCCTCGCATTAATTACCGCTACAATTTACGCAATTGACCTAAAATATTTTGTTTCTGGCTGGATTGGAGCATCCACATTTGTGGTTTATTTAGTTATTGGCATTGTATTACTTACAAAGACAAAAAAAGAATTAAATGGATTTTTCTCTTTCAAAGATGCATTTACAACCTTTTTTATTGCCACTTTAATTGCTCTTTTAATTTCAACATTATTCAGCGTTTTATTATTTAATGTAATTGATCCTGGTGCAAAAGAAACTATCGGCGAATATCTTGTAAAATATATGGCTGAAACACTGCAAAAATTCGGAACACCTGCCTCCGCCATAAATGAAGCTTTGGCAAAAATAAAAGAAACCAGTCCTTTTTCAACTTTAGAACAACTTAAAGGATTAGTTTTCAGTCTTGCTCTTTACTCGATTTTAGGATTGATTTTAGCAGCATTTTTTAAAAGCAAAAATACACAAGAATAAAAAATAAATGAATTTATCTATACTTATACCGCTTCTTAATGAAGAGGAATCACTACAAGAACTCTACTCGTGGATTATTAAAGTGATGCAATCTAACAATTACTCTTATGAAATCATTTTTGTAGATGATGGAAGTACGGATGATTCCTGGAATATTATTGAAAATTTTTCGAATGAAAACCCGAATGTAAAGGGAATTCGTTTCATGAAAAATTTTGGAAAATCACAAGCTTTGCACGCTGGTTTTGCAAAAGCGAAAGGGGATGTGATTATTACTATGGATGCGGATTTACAGGACAGTCCTGATGAGATTCCGGGTTTATATGAAATGATTACAGCCGAAAAATTCGACCTGGTTTCAGGCTGGAAAAAAAAGCGTTATGATTCTGTTGTAGCTAAAAATCTTCCTTCCAAATTATTTAACTGGGCGGCGAGAAAAACTTCCGGTGTTGAACTGAATGATTTCAACTGCGGATTGAAAGCATACAAAAATACCGTTGTAAAAAACATAGAAGTTTCGGGCGAAATGCACCGTTACATTCCGGTTTTGGCGAAAAATGCCGGTTTTAATAAAATTGGTGAAAAAATTGTCATCCACCAGGCCCGTAAATACGGAGAGACAAAATTTGGAATGGAACGTTTTATCAACGGTTTTCTGGATTTGATTACCATCTGGTTTTTATCCCGATTCGGAAAAAGACCGATGCACCTATTTGGAGCAATGGGTTCACTGATGTTCATTATTGGTTTTTTCCTGGCCGGGTATATTGGAGTTTCTAAATTATACCATATGTATAACGGAATGCAATATAACCTCGTGACTAATAATCCGTGGTTTTTTATTGCCTTAACGACAATGATTCTGGGAACCCAATTATTTTTGGCAGGTTTTCTTGGTGAAATTATCCTGAGAACAAAAAGTAACGAAGCACGTTATAAAGTTGCCCGAGAGGTTAACTTTTAACGTAAAGCCCTAGCCCTGATAGAAGGAAAAATCCTTTTTTATTGTTTTTTCTACAATAAAAAAGATTGGAATGATAGCAGGAAATAGCTCCTGAAATTTATTATTAAATATAAAAATACACGAATGATGAATATAGCACCTAATATTTTGAATGCTGTAAACGAATGGCTGACGCCTACATTTGATACCGAAACACAAGCAGCCGTTAAGGAATTAATGACTACAGCTCCAAAGGAACTTGAGGAAAGTTTTTATAAAAACCTGGAATTTGGTACTGGCGGAATGCGTGGCGTTATGGGTGTTGGAAACAACCGTATTAACAAATATACACTTGGAAAAAACACGCAGGGTCTTTCGGATTACATGCATCAGGTTTTTCCGAATCAGCCTTTAAAAGTAGTGATTGCTTATGATTGTCGTCACAACAGTAATACACTGGCTAAGGTTGTTGCCGATGTTTTCTCTGCCAACGGAATTCAGGTCTATTTATTTTCAGATTTACGACCAACTCCTGAATTGTCATTTGCTCTTAAATATTTAGGCTGTCAATGCGGAATCGTACTTACGGCTTCACATAATCCGCCGGAATACAACGGATACAAAGTGTACTGGGAAGACGGGGGACAAATTGTTCCGCCACAAGATGGTGAAATTATTACTACAATCGAAAACCTGAGTTACGATAAAATTAAATTTCAGGCCAACGAAAAACTGATTCAGTATATTGATACAGAAATTGACAAGGCATTCGTAAAATCATCAATCGAAAATGCGAGTTTTAATACGCCTGCTGAAGCAAAAGATAACCTGCATATTGTTTTCACCTCTTTGCACGGAACTTCTATAAAATCTATTCCTGATACTTTATCTCAGGCTGGCTATAATAATGTACATATTGTTCCCGAACAAGCTGTTCCGGACGGAAATTTCCCTACGGTAAAATCTCCAAACCCGGAAGAACCGGAAGCCTTGACAATGGCTTTGGCTTTGGCAGAAAAAACCAATTCTGACATTGTAGTGGGAACTGATCCTGACTGTGACCGTTTAGGTGTTGCAGTACGAAATAATGAGGGCAAAATGATTTTGCTTAACGGAAATCAGACCATGGTTTTGATGACTTCTTTCTTATTGAAACAATGGAAAAAAGCCGGAAAAATTAATGGAAAACAATTCGTTGGCTCTACAATTGTTTCTACTCCGATGATGATGGAATTAGCCACAAGCTATGGCGTAGAATGCAAAGTTGGCCTTACCGGTTTTAAATGGATTGCCAAAATGATCAAGGACTTCCCGGAACTTCAATTTATTGGAGGTGGTGAAGAAAGCTTTGGTTTTATGGTTGGTGATGCCGTAAGGGATAAAGATGCCGTTGCCGCTACCTTATTGATCTGTGAAGTTGCCGCTCAGGCAAAAGCTGCCGGAAGCTCTGTTTACAAAGAACTTTTACAGCTTTATGTTGAAAATGGCTTCTACAAGGAATTTTTGGTATCCTTAACCAAAAAAGGAATGGAAGGTTTGGAAGAAATCAATCAGATGATGATTAATTTACGTGAAAATCCCTTAAAAGAAATTAGTGGCCAGCGTGTCATTATGGTGGAAGATTATCAGTCGTCGATTGCCCTTAATCTTTTATCAGGTGAAGAAACGGTGATGGATATTCCTAAATCAAATGTATTGATTTATTATACCGAAGACGGCTCTAAAATCTGTGCAAGACCAAGTGGAACAGAGCCAAAAATCAAATTCTACATTAGTGTAAATGCCGAATTAGAATCGGTAAATGATTTCGATGCAGCAGAAAGTTTCTTAGACGAAAAAATACAAAATATCATTGCAGGAATGCAATTGAAATAATAAATAATGAGTGATAAACCGGAAGCAAATGATCATCCTGAACTATTAAATTCGATTATAGGATTAATAGATCAGACCCGTCATTTTGTGGCCAAAACGGTAAATCAGGAATTAACGCTTTTGTATTGGAAAATAGGAAAAACGATCAATGAGGAAATCTTAAAAAATGATCGGGCTGATTATGGAAAGAAACTTATAAAAAATTTAAGTGAAGATCTATTCAATAGATACGGAAGCGGTTTTAACAAAAGAAACCTGCACAGTTTCATCAAGTTAAACTCTATAATTCCAGACATTACAATTGTGCACACACTGTGTGCACAATTGAGTTGGTCTCATATTAGAACTTTAATTTATATTGAGAATAATATAAAACGTGAATTCTATGTTCAAATGAGTATTCATGAAAGATGGAGCGTAAGAACTTTACAAGAACGTATTGACAGCATGCTTTTTGAAAGAACTGCGATTAGCAAAAAGCCCGAAGAAACCATAATTAATGATCTCGAGTTATTAAAAACCGAAAAACAAATTAGTCCTGATTTAATTTTTCGGGATCCTTATTTTTTAGATTTCTTAGGTCTTCATGACAGTTATTCTGAGAAGGATCTGGAAAGCTCTATTTTAGCCCAATTACAAAATTTCATTACTGAAATGGGCAGCGAATTTGCTTTTCTTGCGCGTCAAAAAAGAATTACAATTGATAATGAAGATTTTTACATCGATTTACTTTTTTATCATCGCGGTCTTAGAAGATTAGTTGCTATTGACTTAAAATTAGGAAAATTTAAAGCCGGATACAAAGGCCAAATGGAGCTTTATTTACGTTGGTTAGAGAAAAACGAACAAAAAGAAGGTGAAAATAAACCAATTGGATTAATTTTGTGCAGTGAAAAATCCCCTGAGCAAATAAATTATTTAATGCTTGACAATGACGAACAGATCAAAGTCTCTGCTTATTTAACCCAATTACCAGAAAAAAAATTATTGCTAGAAAAACTGGAAAAAGCCATTGCTATAGCACAAAACAATATTTATAAATAAATGAGTAATTTTAAAAAAATAGTTCCTTTTATATATCCATATAAAAAATACGCATTGCTAAACATCTTTTTCAATGTTTTGTATGCGCTGTTCAGCACACTTTCATTTGTTGCCTTAATCCCCATGCTTCAGGTTTTATTTGACAAAAGCAAGCAAATTACAGTAAAACCAGTGTATCACGGCATTATGGAAATTCAACAATACGGTGAAGACTATTTAAGCTATTATATTACAACAACAAAAGGCACACATGAATCCGGTTACGTTTTATCGATAATGGTGGCCATTATTATTTCTATCTTTTTATTAAAAAACTTAGCCGATTACATGGCTATGTTTTTCATTACTTTTTTAAGAAATGGAGTATTAAGGGACATGCGAAATGCTTTGTATAAAAAAACACTAGAACTGCCTTTGGCCTTTTACTCTGAAAAAAGAAAAGGAGATGTCATTTCGAGAATTTCCGGCGATGTAAACGAAGTTCAGAATTCATTTTTAGCCATTCTGGAGCTCATCGTAAAAGAGCCTTTGACCATAGTTTTCACCATCGCCACTATGCTTATCATTAGTGCGAAACTAACCATATTTGTCTTTATTTTTATTCCCGTTTCAGGATATATCATTTCTTTGATTGGAAAACAACTTAAAAAACAATCTACCAAAGCACAACAGGAACAAGGTACTTTTTTATCGACCATTGAAGAAACTATTGGCGGCTTGAAAGTAGTAAAAGGATATAATTCCGAGAATTATTTCAACTCGGTTTTTCAAAACTCCACAGAACGTTTTTTTAGTTTATCCAACAGTATCGGAAATCGCCAAAACTTAGCTTCACCTGCCAGTGAGTTTATGGGAATCACAGTAATTGCCATATTACTTTGGTATGGCGGCCAAATGGTATTAATTGACAAAACGCTTGACGGCGCTTCTTTTATAGCCTACATGGGACTGGCCTATAATATCCTAACCCCTGCAAAAGCCATTTCTAAAGCCTCATACGGTGTAAAAAGAGGAAATGCCGCTGCAGAACGCGTACTGGAAATTTTAGATCAGGACAACCCAATTACAAGCAAGGCCGATGCTATTGAAAAAACAACTTTTGACAATAATATAACGGTTCAGAATATTAATTTTAAATATGAAGACGAAACGGTATTAAAAGATTTTTCCCTTCAAATTAAAAAAGGACAAACTGTTGCTCTTGTGGGACAATCCGGAAGTGGAAAAAGTACTATTGCCAATTTACTAACGCGTTTTTATGATGTAAATGACGGATCGATTTCTATTGATGGAATCAACATCAAAGACATGAATTTACAATCTCTTAGAAGCTTAATGGGATTGGTAACTCAGGACAGCATCTTGTTTAACGATACTATAAAAGCGAATATTTCATTAGGAAAATTAGACGCTACTGATGATGAAATTATCGAAGCGCTAAAAATCGCTAATGCGTATGAGTTTGTAAAAGACCTTCCTTTGGGAATCTACACCAATATCGGAGACAGTGGAAACAAACTTTCCGGAGGCCAAAAACAACGTCTATCGATTGCCCGTGCGGTATTGAAAAATCCTCCGATTATGATTTTGGATGAAGCAACATCAGCATTGGATACGGAAAGCGAAAAATTTGTACAGGTGGCACTTGAAAACATGATGCAGAACAGAACTTCGATTGTAATTGCACACCGTCTTTCTACCATTCAAAAAGCAGATGTAATCATAGTCATGCAAAAAGGAAAAATCGTTGAACAGGGAACGCATGATGAATTAATTGCCCATAACGGAACTTACAATAAACTGGTAACAATGCAGTCTTTTGAATCGTAAAGTTTTTTGCCACAGATTACACGATTAACACCGCTAGTAAATCATTCTAATCCCTGTAATCTGTGGCAGATTTTTTTCATAAATCTATAATCATGTATCTCAACAATCCAAACATAAAGCTGCCTGAAGATCCGGATACTATTGTTTGGAAATACTTAGACCTGTCTAAGTTCCTTGATTTACTACTTTCCAAGAAGTTGTTCATGTCACGTTCTGACAAATTTGAAGATCAGTACGAAGGCACTTTTAGTGAGCCTACCTTTGAAGAGATCAAAAAACTGGCGGTAGACAATCCTGACTTTTTAAATTATTACAAAATACACCGCGAAAAAGTCGCCATAAGCAGCTGGCATATCAACGAATACGAATCGTTTGCGATGTGGCAGATATTTACTCAAAACAGTGAAGGTTTAGCCATTCAGTCTACCATTGGAAGACTGCAAAGTGCCTTAAATCCGGAGAATAATTTTGATCAGTATATTGGTGAAGTAAACTACATCGACTATAAAAAAGAATACATTCCGTTTGACGACTTGTTCTTTCCGTTTTTGTTTAAAAGAAAAAGCTTTCAGTACGAACGCGAAGTCCGTATCATCACGGACACTTCAAAAAGCAACTTAAAGCTGAATGACGGTTTGAAAATCAATGTCAATATCAATCAGTTAATTGAAAAAATATACATCCATCCAAAGTCAGAAAACTGGTATAAAAAACTCGTAATTGAACTGGTAGAACGCCTGGGTTTTGGAATTGAAATAGAAAAATCAGATTTGGAAAGTGATATTTTGATTTAGTTTTTTATAAAAGGTGCTAAGGTACTGAGATGCTAAGGTGCTGAGTTTTTTTTTAAACCATAAAATTATTTTCACTTTTAAATAACAAAAAGCCAGTTAAAAATAATTTTTAACTGGCTTTTTTTATGTACAAAGATTTGAAATCTTAGAATCTTAGCATCTCAGCACCTTTATATAGGTTTATAATTCTTCACTTCCCATTTTTTAGCAGCCAAATCAATATAGCTGTAATGCAAAACATCATTTTTATCAAACTGACCATTTTGATTGGTATCTTCAATTGTTCTGAAATACAAACGGCCTTTAGAATCAATTAAATTCCAATCTACCAATTCCTGAAAGTCTTCAGAAACTTTAGTGAAGTTTTCTCCACTAATATTGCTCAGGTACAATGTTTTTATATCGCCGGAATCAATTTTGCCATCTTTATTCGTATCGGAATCTGCCAGAGTATAGACCATAATTTGATTCTTAGTTCTGTCAGCCACTGTTTTTAAATAAGTAGCGGTTAAGATCAAAGCAGGTTTATCTGTCAAAGACCGAATGGAATCAGAATCTGTTTTTTGAAATTTCAGATTCTGCAAATAGCCTGTAATTTCATATTCCCCTAAATTTGAAATTGTAAAACTCACATCGTTTACACTTGAAGATCCGTAACGTGCTTTTGTTCCTTTCTCAAATACTCTCAAATCACCAACCGGATGAATTAAATAATCCGTTCCTTCCATCTGAATCGGCAAATCAGCGACTTCAATCTGGGTTGAATCCGTTTTATTTACAACTCTTGCTTTATTCGCAGCATCATAAATTACTTTCGGTTTTTGAGCTTCATCTTTGCAACTTACTAAGCTTCCGATGATTGCCAGGGCTATATATTTTAATGAGTTTTTCATCTATTCGAATTATATTGGGATATCAAATATAGTATTTTTGATTGTATTATCGGTTTCATTTTAGTAAAACGGGAATTTCTCAAAACAAGTATCTGTTTCTGTCAATTTAATTACAACCTCGCATTCAGCTTAATATTAAAAACTCTCGAAGTCATATAATTCGGAATTGCGTATTGGTTTTTAGAATAAACATCCCTTACCCACGTATTGGTTATCGCATTTTGATTGTTAAACACATTAAAAATCTCCATACCAACAGACAGTTCCTTAAAGTTTTTCAACCAATTGGCCTTGCCACTTTTAGTACTGCTGTCTACAAAAACTTTAGCAAAACCGATATCTGCTCTTCGGTAATCATTCAGTCTGTTTTGATACAGGTAAGGATCCGAATACGAAGGAGCTCCACCCGGCAAGCCTGTATTGTACACCAGATTCAGATACATTTTAACGCTTGGAATATTGGGCATATAATCCTGAAACAGCATGGCAAATTTCAAACGCTGATCTGTTGGTCGTGCAATGTACCCTTTATCCTCGTAGTTTTCTTCGGTCTTCAAATAACCGAAACTTATCCAGGATTCTGTACCCGGCACAAATTCTCCGTTTAGTCTGAAATCAAGACCTTGCGCATAAGCTTTTGCATTATTATTGGCAACATAACGGATACGAACATTGTCTATTGAATAGGTATTTACATCGGTCAGTGATTTATAATAAATCTCCGTCACCCATTTAAAAGGGCGATCCCACATTTTGAAGCTGTAATCATTACTTAAAACAATATGTACCGATTCCTGGGCTTTTACATTCGGATTCACCACGCCGTTCAAATCACGAAGTTCCCTGTAAAAAGGCGGCTGATGGTACAATCCTCCCGAAAGTCTGAAAACCATATCCATATCCCAATCCGGTTTTATAGCAAACTGAGCTCTCGGACTAAAAACGATTTGGTTGTTTCCTTCCTCTGAGGCACCAGAAACACTCCAGCTTTGAAAACGTGCCCCCAGATTATACCAAACCTGACTGGAGCCTAATTCTGTTTTCTGATTCCATTGTGTGTAACCGGAAAATCTATTTATTGTATTAAAATTAGTGGCGCGAATATCCTGATACGGCAATAAGGGCCCCGTATAAGGTTCGTAAGGCTGGTTGTTTTCCGGAAGAATCACGATTGGGGGATTTATAGAAAATCCTGCAGAATCTATGACTTCCCACTCTACTACCCTGTCCCGAATTGATTCTCTCGTGTATTTCAAGCCAAATTCCAGCTGACTGTCCCTCCACTCTTTAGAACCTTTTATTTCTGCATTTGCGATTAAGGCATCCAGATCATTACGGGCATGATTGAGCTGGGAACCGATTCCGCGTGTAAAATCAACATCGTCAGGATTGGTTGTCCCGTCAGCATTTACATTTCCCAATCGGTATTGCGCCAGAATATCAAAATGTTCTTGTTCTTTGGTATGAAACAAAGAACCAATAAATTTAAAAGTTAAGGTTGGCGAAGCTTTGTAAGTCGTTTTCAGGGCGCCAAAATAAGTATCGTACTGATCTTTTTCTTTTCCTTCATAATAAACCGCAAGTGCCATGGGCTGATCTATTGTTCCAAATTTGGTTTCACGAGTTAAAGGCTGGTATAAATATTTGTTTTGCGAAATATTTCCCAAAAAGCTCATTTGCCATTTTTCTGAAATATCATAATTTACATTCGTCTGAACATCAACAAAAGTCGGAGTATAATTGGTTTGGGTGTCCTGGCTGTCCACAAGCAGACTATTATTTCTGTAACGGACTCCGGTAACGGCCGACCATTTTTTATTTTTGGAAACCGCATCAACAGATATGCTTCCTCCCAGCAAACTGGCTTCCAGGGAGGCTCCAAATTCGGTTGGTTTTCTATAGGTAATATCTAAAACAGAAGATAATTTATCGCCAAATTTCGCCTGAAATCCTCCTGCAGAGAAATCAACATTCTGCACTAAATCGGTATTCGTAAAGCTCAAACCTTCCTGCTGTCCAGAGCGGATCAAAAAAGGACGATAGACTTCAATTTCATTTACATAAACCAGGTTCTCATCATAATTACCGCCTCGTACCGCATATTGTGTACTAAGCTCATTATTTGAATTTACTCCGGGTAGTGTTTTCAGGATATTTTCGATTCCGGCATTTGCACCGGGAATTTTCTTAATGGTTGCCGCGTCAATAACCGTGATGCCCTGAACCCGTTTTTTATTCTTAGAAGACACAAAAACTTCGCCCATTTGTTCCTGGGCATTACTCATCATGGGATTAAAGACAAAAACTTCATTTGGCTTTAAGTTCACCGTTAGGCTCATCATTTTTAAGGAAATATGAGTAAAAACCAAAGCTGCTTTTTTATTGGAAGGAACTTCAATTTCAAAAAAACCATCCGAATTGGTCTGGGTTGTATTTCCTGATGAAGAAACATTCACATCGGCAACTGGCCGCTTTTCATTATCTAAAATGATTCCTTTAACACGGGCGTTTTGAGCAAATGAGACATAACCAATGCACAAAAAAAGGAAAACGAATATTAATTTACTATAATTCAAACGTTTTGATTTTATTTTTGTTGACTTCTAAAAAAGTGAGTTTCAAAGATAGCAGAATTACCTACATTATCAACTACTTCAATTTTTAAATCATTTGCACCTTCTGCGACAATCCCATCCTCAAACTTGTGCGTAATTTTTCGGGTTTTATTATCATATTCAAACAAAATCCAGTTTCCGTTTAAATAACCATTGTACGATTTTATTCCTGATAAACTATCACCTATAGTAAACTGAAGCACTTTCACATCACTAATCCATTTATCCTGAATGGGTTTAATAATTTTTATTACCGGAGCAATAGTATCCAAAACCAATCCGAATTGGCCTAATATTTTCGATTTCGCAGTAAAAACAGTTCCTTTTCGCGTTGTGGCATTGTAACTTCTGCTGTTACCACTGATTCTTGCAATGAATAATTTATCTCGTAGCTCTTCTGAATAAGCAGAATCTTTTATGGTTATCGTGAAATTGGAATGTACCGGAACAACATCATCATGAATATAAATCCGATTGTTTTTCACATCAAAATTCAAATTAAAATCATCGTAAAAAGTACCGGCAGGAAAAAATACCGACATATTGTCTTTTTCAAAATTTGAATCTTTATTATAACGAACAAAATATTTTGAGGCAATTGCTTCAGCATTTACAATTGGCGTTGCCGAATCATACTCTATCGGAACATTAATCGAATTTAAATTTCCGAAATAATCCGATACTTCAATTCGGTAAGTGGAAGCTAAATTCGGATCGACAGAAATAATTCCGCGAAGCGAATCCGTTTTGATAATGCTTAAAGGAAAAGGTGTTTTCATAAACAGCTTCTGCACGCGTTGTCCTGATTTTTTATATTTCGGATAATCAACCAGCGCATTTACATAACGCATTTCATCAAATGAATAAGTATTGAACTGATAGTTGTAATTTTGATTTCCGTTTAAAAAGGTGCTCACATTAAACACCCCGTTTTTATTATTCGAAACATCATCATAATCCACCGCCGAGATTCCGAAACCAATTCTACCATTTGCCTTAACTTTAGAAGCCAGATAGGTTCCGTCTTTCTGAAGCGCCAGACTCAATAGCAGCGGTTGTCTGGACTGATTCACAACTGTATTTTCCGCAACAGGATAAACGTATAAACTGGAAATGGTTGGTTTTTTACTGTCTTTTATATTTTGATCAAAACCAAAAAACATGGGGTTAATGACAAATTCCGTCTTCGAATCACGGATTTCAAAATGCAGATGAGGCCCTTCAGAAGATCCGGTGTTTCCGGAAAGCGCAATCAATTGTCCTTTTGTAACTGGTAACTCATTGGGTTTTGGAAATAATTCAATTTCAAAAGAATGCTCGGCGTAATGTGCTTTCTGAACATAATCCTGAATTGGACCAATGGTGCTTTGTAAATGTCCGTAAACAGAAGTATATCCATTTGGATGTGTGATGTAGATACATTTTCCATTACCAAAAGTCGACATTTTTATTCTTGAAACATATCCATCCGCAACTGCATACACATTTAAACCTTCTCTCTGATTCGTTTTTAAATCGAAACCGGCATGAAAATGATTTGGCCTCAACTCCCCAAAATTACCCGAAAGCTGCATTGGAATATCAAGAGGCGGACGAAAATAATCTTTAGGATATTGGGTCTGAGCAAAAATAAAATTACAAAAAAACAGCGTAAGTAGTGAAAATCTCATAAGCAACATTTTTGCTAAGATAAAAAATTACGAAGCCAAAACCGAGTAAAACGCTACAAAAATACAATTCATTGAATTTCATATATTTGTCTATTTTTAATGCAAAAAAAGCGATAAAAAATTGCATTAATAAAAAGGAATACTAACTTTGTATGATTAAGTAATGAATAGGATTTATAATGAGTGTAATTGCCGAAATAATTGATACTCTTGAATATAAAATCGAAAAGCTTTTTGAAAAGTCAAAAGGATTCGAGAAAAACAATCAGGAACTTAGATTACAACTAGCCAAAGCTGCGCAAATCATCCAGAAACAATCTGAAGAAATGGAAGCTTTGAGAAAGCAATATGAAACACTTAAAATAGCCAATTCGTTGCTCGGCAGTGACAATAATAAGAGAGAGACAAAGCTTAAAATAAATTCATTAATTCGCGAAATTGATTACTGTATAGCACAATTATCAGACTAGAAACATGGACGAAAAGCTTAGAATTAAAATATCAATTGCAGATCGGGTATACCCATTAACCGTAGAACCCAATCAGGAAGAAGGACTAAGAAGTGCTTCTAAGAAAATTGATGTGATGATCAAGCAATTCGAAGAAAGTTACGCAGTCCGCGACAAGCAGGATGTACTGGCCATGTGTGCCTTACAATTTGCTTCACAAGTAGAACAAAAACAAATTGATTATACTGTCGATAGTGAAGATATCGAAAGAATTAAAAGATTAAATTTGCTTTTAGATCAATATCTCGAAAATTAAACGTTCTTTACAGAAACTAAGATACTGCCTACATTAGTTCATTTTTGGTAAACTCAACACTAACAAATTAAAGTGAGTGAATCGTCGCTACTATAGTACGTCCAGATTTTATCGGGAAAACTTGAACAGTGAGTTAGCTCAAAACTTGTCTTTACGAGTTTATTCAAGCAATTAATGTAGGCTTTTTTATATATAAATTTTAACAAACATGGACATAGTAACGATCATTATTTCAGGTATCGTCGGGATTGCAGCGGGGTTTGCAATTGCTAAAGTTATCGAAAAAAGCAATATTTCTAATCTAATCAAAAACGCTAAAAAGGAAGCAGCTTCAATTTTAAAAGACGCTAATTTAGAGGCTGAAAATATTAAAAAAGACAAAATTCTTCAGGCAAAAGAACGTTTTATCGAATTAAAATCGGAGCACGAGCAAGTTATTTTGGCACGAGATAAAAAGGTAGCCGAAGTAGAAAAAAGAATTAGAGACAAAGAATCACAAATATCAAACGAGCTTTCAAAAGCCAAAAAAGTAAATGATGATTTTGAAGCTAAAACTCAGGAATACAATAGTAAGATTGAACTTTTAGACAAAAAACAAACTGAAGTTGACAAATTACATAAAAGTCAATTACAACAACTTGAAGTAATTTCAGGACTTTCTGCAGAAGAAGCAAAAGAGCAATTAGTAGAAGGCTTAAAAGCCGAAGCTAAGAGTAAGGCGATGTCGCACATTCAGGAAACTATCGAAGAGGCAAAACTTACTGCGCAGCAGGAAGCTAAAAAAATCATTATCAATACCATCCAGAGAGTTGGAACAGAAGAGGCCGTTGAAAATTGCGTTTCTGTATTCAACATTGAATCTGATGATGTAAAAGGTAGAATTATTGGCCGTGAAGGTCGTAACATCAGGGCGCTTGAAGCTGCCACCGGAGTAGAAATCATCGTTGACGATACACCGGAAGCGATCATTCTTTCCTGTTTCGATCCTGTTCGTAGAGAGATTGCCCGTTTGTCCTTACACAAACTGGTAACAGACGGACGTATTCACCCGGCCAGAATTGAAGAAGTTGTTGCTAAAACAGCGAAACAAATTGATGACGAAATCATTGAAGTTGGTAAACGTACTGTTATTGACTTAGGAATTCACGGATTACACCCTGAATTGATAAAAGTGGTAGGCAGAATGAAATACCGTTCTTCTTACGGACAAAACTTATTACAACACTCCAGAGAAGTTTCTAAACTTTGTGGTATCATGGCAGCCGAATTGGGCTTAAATGTAAAACTGGCTAAAAGAGCCGGTTTACTTCACGATATTGGTAAAGTTCCGGATACTGAAAGTGATTTACCTCACGCCTTGTTAGGTATGCAATGGGCTGAGAAATATGGTGAAAAAGAAGAGGTTTGCAACGCGATTGGAGCTCACCACGACGAGATTGAAATGAAATCATTATTATCTCCGATTGTTCAGGTTTGTGATGCTATTTCAGGGGCAAGACCAGGTGCAAGACGTCAGGTTTTAGATTCTTATATTCAACGTCTGAAAGATCTTGAAGAAGTAGCTTACGGATTCAGCGGTGTGAAAAATGCATATGCGATCCAGGCCGGTAGAGAACTTCGTGTAATTGTAGAAAGCGAAAAAGTTTCTGATGACAATGCAGCCAACTTATCTTTTGAAATTTCACAAAAAATTCAAACCGAAATGACTTATCCGGGTCAGGTAAAAGTAACCGTAATCAGGGAAACAAGAGCAGTTAATATTGCGAAGTAATCTCAAAATTCATTATAAACAACAAAGGCTGTCTTTCTAAAGACAGCCTTTGTTGTTTATAGCTCTTAAATTTATCCTTTTACATATCATTAAAAACAATTTTAAAGCAAGTTCCTACTCCTACTTCACTTTCCACAAAAACACTTCCTTTCATGGCCTCAATTTGATTTCGCGTAATATACAATCCAATACCGCGGGCTTCCTGATGTTTATGAAATGTTTTATACATTCCGAATAATAAATCGCCGTAAACCGCCAGATCAATACCCAAACCATTATCTGTAATTTTCAGTGATTTATAACCTTCCGGTTCAATTCCAAAATCAAAAACAATAACAGGATCCCTGTCCGGATGCGCATATTTTATAGCATTTGTGGTAAAATTCAACAAAACACTTTCCAGATATGCCGGGTTAAAATTTATGGTCAGATACTGCGGAACATTGTTGACGATGGTCACATTTTTTTGTTTATCGTATCCTTTGATAGTAAAACTAATTTTTTCGATATACTCACTTAACTTCAAAGGAACCACCACAATATTGATATTACTTTGTGTTTTAACAATCTGCGTCAAATTCGAAATTGTTTCATTCAGATCATTAGAAACCGTTCGCAGATGCTGCAGCATTTCATTAACCGTCAGCTTATCTACATCAGCATCTATAAAGTCCAGAATAGATTTTATATTACCGGCTTGTGTATTGAGATTATGCGAAACAATGTGAGAGAAATTCAGCAACCGACTATTCTGGTCACTGTAAAGCTTCATTGTTTTTAGGAGTTCCAGTTCTTTTTCTTTTTGCAAAGAGACATCGGTATGTGTCCCAATAACACGCAAAGGCTTCCCATTTTCATCTCTTTTGATCACCTTCCCTCTGTCTAAAATCCATTTGTAATTACCGCTGGAAGTCATCACGCGATGGTAATTTTCATAGTACGGAATTGTATTGTCAAAGTGTTCCTGAATGTCTGAATAATATTTTGGCAAGTCATCCGGATGTACAATTTTATCCCAGCGTTCCGGATCATCAAAAATATCTGTTGAATCTAATTCTAAAATTTTTAAGGATAATGAAGAATAAAAAACACTATTGGTGACCATATCCCAATCCCAAATACCGGCTGTTGAAGCTTCGAGTGCAAATTGAAACCGCTCTTCGGAAATACGGAGTTTTTCTTCTTTATCTTTTAGATCTGTAATGTCAGAAACATGTCCGAAAAAACTAACACAACCGTTTGGAGCCAATTCGGTTTTAGATGAAATTTTAAACCACCGCAATCCCTTTTTAGGCAGGACTGCCCTGAATTCAATTTCCCAGGGTGTCACTTCTTTTCTGGCTTTTACCAGGGACTGAAAAAACAATTCCCTGTCCTGAGCGAATATCCTTTCGTAAACAACAAATATAATATCGGTATTAAAATCATTTACAGAAATCTCAAAAATATCATCGGCAGATTTACTGATAAGCGGGAAAGAATACTTATTATCACAATCAATAACAAACTGAAAAAGCAAATCCGGCATTTCGGCGAATAATTTCCTGTAAAAAGTATTTACTTCTAAGCAATCCTCATTTTCATGCAAATCAAAAACCATACATCACTTATTTTATCTAATTTAAATTATTCGACACTATTTTAGCTAAAAAAGAACTCATTATTCTTCATTTCTTGCAAAAATACAATACAAGATATTAAAATTTAAAAAGAAAAACGGCTGTTTGTTAAAATTATTGCCCGAAATTATTTCCTTGGGTGAAAAGAATGCATCACTTCTTTCAGGAAGCTTCTGTCTAAATGAACATATATTTCCGTCGTTGTAATAGACTCATGTCCAAGCATTAACTGAATAGATCTTAAGTCCGCACCATTTTCAAGTAAATGTGTGGCAAACGAATGGCGCAGAGTATGCGGACTAATTTTTTTATTTAAACCGACTTTTACAGCCAGATCTTTTATAATGGCAAAAATCATGGAACGGGTAAGCTGACTTCCTCTTCTGTTCAAAAACAGGGTATCTTCAAAACCTTTTTTGATATTTAATTCGCTTCTTACCGCATTCTGATAAATCCGAATGTATTTTTCAGTCAGTTTACCAATCGGAACGAAACGTTCTTTGTTTCCTTTACCGGTGATTTTAACAAATCCTTCTTCAAAATACAAATCAGAAATCTTAAGGGAAACCAGTTCAGAGACGCGAAGTCCGCAACCGTAGAGCGTTTCTAAGATAGCGCGGTTTCGTTCTCCTTCATTTGAGCTCAGATCAATAGCAGCAATCAAGGAATCAATTTCCTGAACCGATAACGTATCCGGTAATTTACGTCCGGTTTTCGGGGTTTCTATTAATTCCAGTGGATTGTCTTTTCTATAATCCTCAAAAACTAAATAATTAAAAAAGCTTTTCAATCCGGAAATAATGCGTGCCTGAGAACGCGGATTAACTTCTTTTGAAACGTCGTAAATAAACTGCTGAACGGTTTCATCGGTAATTTTTAAAGGCGAAACTTCAATCTGATTGGTTTCTAAAAAAAGACACAACCGTTCAATATCAAAACCATAATTCTCAATAGTATTTTTAGACAAACCTCTTTCGATTCGCAAATAGGATTGATAATCTTTTATGTAGGTATTCCATTTCATGTCCGCAAAGTAAAACATTTTTAGGCATAAAAAAACCTTCCGGGTTAGGGAAGGTTTAGCATATTTTCAATTAACAAAAAAACTATTGCACACGAGTCGGCTCAACAGTGATTGAATATAATCCGGAATTATACTCCCTAGTTGTGTAATTTCCTCCAGAAGCACCAATAATCACATTATCCCCAAAATTCACAATAACATCTCCAAGCAAATCATTACCCTGTGTAAAAGTCCTTTGAACTGTACTATTCTTATTAACTTTCTGACTTGTTCCATACTTAAGCCCTATTTTAACGTATTCACCAATCCCTCCACTAATATCAACTCCAAAATTAGACGCATATTCAACATTCCTAGAATCAGTTAAAATTGTTGTTTCAGTCAAATCGATCTCTTCAATATCAATTTTAATTGAGGCAGCATACTGGTCCAAATCCCAATTAAAAATTGGAATATTTAAGTTCATTTGCTTAATCCCATTGATACTTACAAAATAGTACATTTTAGTTACCCAATTCGTTCCTCTTACATAAGTAAAATCAAATAAATCACTGGGTGTTGCATTAAAATATTTTATTATTTCATTCCCAATTCCATTTTTTCCGTTAACAATTATTCGAACTTTAAATTCAAAATTTCCTGCACTCCAACCTCCAATAGGATTAGCAAGAAAACCTAAACTTTTTGGATCACCCGTTTGATCTGCAATTTTGTTATAGGCAGCGACAGCATTCCCTTGCAATGAAAACGATTTTATTGTTTCTTGAAAATCATATTTAATGGATCCCCTCGGAATACCAGGTGTGATATTATAGTAAATATAATCTCTTTGCCAACCATCCACATTTAGAGCTGTATAAATATTATAAGAGGTAATTAATTTAGAATCTAATAAAGTAGAATTTACAGTCCTTGCAGTTTCATTTTTTAATCTCTTTGATCCATCAAAGCAATCATCTAAAAATTTATAACTAACTCCACTAATGTAACCAATTATATTTGTTTTACTGTTTTTATTAGTTGAATTACTGCTAGGAATTATCCTCTCGCTATCTTTCAAAACAATTACTGGAAATGAAGGGATATATCTAGCCTCAATAATTTCTTCCGTTCCATCCTGATTAATAATTGGCACATCATTACTAGTATTAAGTCTAATAGCTACTTTAGGTATTTGGCTTTGTGTATCCCATAACTCAGCTGAAAAAGAATTTTCAGGTAATACAGGAACTAAAATTGTAAGGGTCGGGTTATTTCTTTCTATTTGCTCTAATAAACTTTCGCTGCCCAAATTTTTAAGTAAACTTTCCCTAACACTTATATTATTCTCTAATCTTTCATTTTTAATAATTTGATACAAAACCTCATAATCATTATCAAACATCTTTAAAGATTCATTTTTAATTAAATCCCTTAAAACTCTGCTTTCTTTGAGAGATTTTACTAATGCTTTACCAAACTCTCTTTTAAGATTTGAATTTGCATCATACAATTTATCAACTTTTGCTTCATTGACTTCCATATTTGCAGAATCAAAACTATTATCATTTTGATTTTCACAGCTTGAAAATAAACATAGACAAAAAAAACTCCACACTAAAAATTTAAAATCGGCTTTCATAATATCATATTTACATGTTAATAATCTTACAATTATAATATTATAATTTCAAAAAAACAAATTATTAATAAATATTTTCTTTCAAAAAAAATATAATCTATAAAAAAAACCTTCCGATTAAAGAAGGTTTTTTATTATTTTATTTTAAAATATTAGAATTTATAAGCCAAAGACAAAGCTAAATTGCTATTTTTTGGGCTATCTAAAAAATCTTCTACATTATCCGTTTCATAATCAGCAATATTAGCTAGACCTACTGTATAACGAAGGTTTACACCAAGATTGTCAGTAAAACTATATCCAACACCAAAATTAAATCCAAAATCTACAGATTTAAAATCATCTTTTGCATCTTCACTATCGTATTTTGCAGAAAGCAAAAATCCTACTTGCGGACCTGCTTCCACGGTAAATTCTTTAGTTATAAAAAATTTAGCTAAAACTGGCACATTCAAATAACTTAATTTATTATCTATATCAGAATCCCCAATATATTTCAATTTTGCACCTTGTGTAGAAAACAAAAGTTCAGGCTGAATAGCTAATCTTTCAATAACTTTAATCTCAGCAAAACCCCCAACATGGAAACCTATTAAAGATTTCGAATCGTCGTAATAATCTCCACCTGTAAAGCTTGAAACGTTCAAACCTCCTTTTACTCCAAATCTTGTCTTCTGAGCATTTGCAAATCCAAACACTAAGATCGCAAGCATTGATAAAATAATTTTTTTCATTTTTTATTTTGTTAAAGTTTAGAAAACAAACGTATAAAACACATGTTAAAATTCCTAATAAAACAAATTAAAAAACAATTATCAAAAAGTAAAAGAATCAAACTATTCTATTTTGTATATCCTTGATTTAAAATATATTAGTATTACTATTCTCATTAAACAAACCTATTAACAAGGCGCAATAATGTTTAAAAATTAGTACTTAAAATCTTTCAAATTAAAAAATAATATGCAACTTTAATAAAATATACTAATTATAGTATGAATATGTAAGCATTCATATTTATCTGTAAATAACTAAAATTCAATACTTTAAAATTATAAAAAAAGTGTTTTACCAAATTAAAATATAAAGATGTGTGAATTTTAATAAAAAATTTAACTAAAACATAAAACAATAAAAAGCAAAATAACTAGTTTTGAACTGTTAATAACATTTAAAAAAAATACCAAACTTTAAAAAACTTTTTTATGAAAAAGATACTTTTAGCAGCTGTATTGTTCATCGCAACATCAGCAACAATTCAGGCTCAATTATTACAAATTGGAGCTAAAGCAGGGGTTAACTTTGCCAGTCAGACAGGAGATGCATCTTTAAACGGTGTAGCATTCGATAAAGACGGAATTACCAGCTATCATGTAGGTGTAGTCGCTGAAATCAAATTATTAGAAAAATTCTCTATTCAGCCAGAGCTTTTGTACTCTACACAAGGAGCAACATACAAAAATGCTGTAAACGAATTTAAAAATGAATTAGGTTATTTATCCATTCCTGTAATGGCTAAAATTTATATGACTAAATCATTGAGTTTAGAGGTTGGACCACAAGCGTCATTCTTATTAAGCGAAAAAAATGATTTTGATGTAAAAGATGCTGAAACTTTTGAATTTGGTGTAAATGCAGGTTTAGGATTAAAAATCACTAAAAACATTTTTGTTCAGGCTCGTTACGGTCTGGGATTAACAGAAGCTTCAAAAAACGCAGATGTTAAAAACTCCAACATACAATTATCAGCAGGATTTATGTTCTAAAAATAATATCACATACTTTTATAAAAACCGCTCTGTTAATTGGAGCGGTTTTTTTATTTTTACATACTTTGTAAAATGTATGCTGCAAAATGTAAAGCGGAATCATTGCACAAGTATTAAATCAAATTATACTATGAAAATCTGCATTATCAACGGACCCAATTTGAATCTTTTAGGAAAAAGAGAACCCGAAGTTTACGGAAGCCAGACTTTTGAAGACTATTTTGAAACGTTGCAGCAAAAATATCCAAATATTGAACTTTCTTATTATCAAAGTAATATTGAAGGCGAACTGATAGGCAAAATTCAGGAGTGCGGTTTTACTTTTGATGGAATAATATTAAATGCCGGCGCTTACACGCATACGTCTATTGGTTTGGGCGACGCCATCAAAGCGGTGACCACTCCGGTAATTGAAGTCCACATTTCGAATACCTATGCCCGGGAAAGCTTCAGACATCAATCGTATTTATCGGGAAATGCCAAAGGTGTGATCTTAGGTTTTGGATTAAAAAGTTACGATTTGGCCATTCAGTCTTTTTTGTAAAATAATGTCACCCTGAGCGGAGTCGAAGGCAATCAACAAAATAATAGGCTTCGACTCCGCTGAGCCTGACGTGCACAATTTAACAAATTTTTAATAGCCCCGATTTTAAGTTATTCTATTTTTGTGAAAGAAATAACTTTCATGAGAAACTATACTTTACTAGCCTTTTTATTTTTTTCGTTTTCTAACTTTGCCCAGATCAAAGGAACCATAACCGATGAAAAAGGAAACCCTTTGCCTTTTGTTTCTGTTTTTGAAGAAAACACGTATACCGGAACCACATCAAACGAGCAGGGACAATACCAGCTTAATGTAAAAGAAGCCGGCAAAAACAAAATTACCTTTCAGTATTTAGGTTTTAAAACCAAAAAAATAGCCGTTTCTCCCGATTCCAAAGTAATCGTTCTGAATGTTAAAATGGTGGAAGAAAGTTTTGCCTTAAATGAAGTGGTGATTGATCCTAAAAACAATCCCGCAAATGCCATCATAAGAAGTGCCATTGCCAACAAAAAAGAAAATTCAGAAAAAACTTCCCGCTTCACGGCCGATTTTTATTCAAAGGGAATGTTTAAAGTAAAAGACCTGCCTAAAAAAATATTAGGCCAAAAAGTAGATTTGGGAGAAGATATGTCTTCTAATTTGGATTCTACCGGAACAGGAATTCTGTACCTGTCGGAAACCATCTCGAAAGTTAGTTATGAAAAACCGAATAATCTCAAAGAAAAAATTATAGCCTCAAAAATTTCAGGAAATAACCGGGGATACAGCTACAATACCGCAGCATTATCGACCTATGATTTTTATGATAATACTTTGGATTTTGACATTAAATTAATTTCCCCAATTGCCGATAATGCTTTCAATTATTATAAGTACCAATTAGAAGGCACCTTTTTTGATGCCAATAATCACGAAATAAATAAAATAAAAGTAATTCCAAAACGCGATAAAGAGCCTGTTTTTGAAGGTTATATATATATTGTTGATGACAGTTTTGCAATTTACGCGATAGATTTAGACATAAAAGGCTATCGAATGAAAAATGAACTTACGGAGATAATGACGCTAAAACAAAGCTTTAATTACAATTCAGAAAACAAAATATGGTCTAAAAATGCACAAACCTTATATTTTAAAGCGGGCGTTTTTGGTATTAAATTTTCGGGGCAATTCAATTATGTTTATTCCAATTACGAGTTTCCGGCTTCGTTTGCAAAAAAGACATTCGGAAATGAAATTGTTGCTTTTGAAGCCAACTCCAATAAAAAAGACGACGCTTTCTGGAATGAAATTCGTCCGATTCCTTTAACTATTGAGGAAAGCAATGATTACAACAAAAAAGACAGCCTGCAAACCATTCGCAAATCTCAGAAATACACTGATTCGATTGATGCCAAAAACAATAAATTTAAAATCTGGGATATTTTAAAAGGGTACGAGTACAAAAATACTTTTAAGAAATATTCGTTTGAATATGACGGTTTGTTAAACATTACTTCTTTAAGTTTTAATACCGTTCAGGGATTTAATTTCAATTCGGGCTTTTCATTCAAAAACTGGAATGAAGAAAAAGGAAAAAGCACTTCTGTAAGCACTACGTTTAATTATGGTTTTTCGGACGAACGTTTTCGGGCAGTTGGAGAATTCAGCCACCGTTTCAACACAATAAATTACGCCTCTGTTGCCGTTTTCGGAGGAACAAAAGTAGCCCAATTTAATAGTGCTGAACCAATCAGTAAGTTTGTCAATTCTGTAAGCTCCTTGTTTTTTAAAAACAATTACACGAAGCTATATAATTTAGAATTTGCACAAATCAACTACAACCAATATGTCGCAAACGGAATAAATCTGAATGGTAAAATTGCGTACGAGCAACGAAAACCGCTTTTGAATACAACCGATTATTCTTTCTTTAAAAGAGACGATATTTATTCTTCTAATAATCCACTGTCGCCAAATGATTTTGAAACTCCTGCTTTCAATCAGCATCATTTGTTCAAGGCCAATATTACGGCACGCATCAATTTTGGCAATAAATATATCTCAAGACCCGACGGAAGATATAATATTAAGAACGACAAATACCCTACTCTGTTTTTGTCCTATGAAAAGGCATTTGCTGCCAGCTCAAAAAACTATGAATTTGAGCGAATTGCAACCGCGGTACAATATGATTTATCGCTAGGGAACAAAGGCTTGCTGGGAACCAGTTTCAAGGCAGGAAAGTTCTTTAATGCCGAAAATATATCCTTTATAGATTACAAACATTTTAACGGAAACCAAACCCATATCGGAACAAGCGATCGTTACCTGAATGTTTTCAATTTAATGCCTTACTATACCAATAGCACGAACGACAGTTATTTTGAAGCACATTTAGAATACAATGACACTGGATTTATGATGAATAAAATTCCGTTACTGAATCTCTTAAAATCAACCCTGAATTTAGGTTTTCACTCGCTGGCTGTTCCGGACAGAAAGCCTTATTCTGAATTTACGGTTGGTCTGGACAATTTGGGTTTTGGAAAATTTAAACTTTTCAGAGTAGATTATATACATTCTTATCAGAGTGGCATACAGCAAAACGGAGTTGTTTTCGGTCTAAAGATTTTAAATGTTTTGGACTAGCTTTTTAAAAGATGCTAAGGTTCTGAATTAATGAGTTGAAATCCTGGCGGATTTTTAGATTATGTAACTTATATCTCTGTTGTATATTTTTTTCACGCAGATTTGGCAGATTGAGCAGATTAAAGGTTTGCCCGAGGTCAATATAAAATCCACAAAAAAGCGGATTATTCTTTTTAAGAATAATCCGCTTTTATTTTTTATTAAAAAAACAGCCTCAAAGCATTTAAACCTTAGCCCCTCAGAACCTCTCCCTTTGCACCTCTCCTAATGATAATCATCCGGCTCAATATGAATTAATACATTTCCCAGCTGAGGAATTTTTTCTTTTAAAGTATCCTGCAGTTTATGCGACAAATCATGCCCTTCTTTTACAGAAATTTTAGCCGAAACAATGGCATGAAGATCGACGTGATATTTCATCCCGGCTTTTCGGATAAAACATTTTTCAGTCCCCAGAATTCCTTCAACCGTTAATGATTTAATGCGAATTTCTTCGACTAAGTCATCATTTAAATGTTCGTCCATAATTTCACCAAGTGCCGGCCTGAAGATTTTATAACTGTTGTATAAAATAAAGAAAGCAGCAAAAAGAGCCGCCCAGTCATCAGCAGATTCGTAACCTTTTCCCATTACCAGCGCAATCGTAATTCCGATAAATGCCGCAACCGAAGTTATCGCATCACTGCGATGGTGCCAGGCATCTGCCGCTAAAGCCGAACTATTGGTTTGTTTACTGCGTTTCATCACCACTCTGAAAGAATATTCTTTCCAGATAATGATAGCCCCCAGAATATACAAAGTCCATGATTTTGGTAATCCGTGGGATGTTTGAATATTGGCTATACTTTCATACCCAATAACTGTTGCCGAGGTAATCAGAAAACCTACCACCAAAAAAGTAATTAACGGCTCCGCACGGCCATGACCGTAAGGGTGATTTTCATCTGCCGGTTTATTAGAATATTTGATTCCAAACAAGACCAGACAGGACGAAAATATATCCGTTGTTGATTCGATGGCATCTGCAATCAAGGCGTAAGAATTGCCAAAAAAACCTGCCAAACCTTTTACAAGGGCCAGGCAGGTATTTCCAGCTATACTAAAATAAGTAGCTTTTATAGCTTTTTGTTCATTCGTCATTTGAGATTTTTATCTACGCTCTCACGATTTTTGCTCCAATTGCTCTCAAACGCTCGTCGATACGTTCGTACCCACGGTCGATTTGTTCGATATTTTGAATTGTACTGGTTCCTTTTGCCGAAAGAGCAGCAATCAATAATGAAATTCCCGCACGAATATCGGGAGACGACATTGTTGTTGCTTTTAACTGAGATTCGAAATTATGTCCCATAACCACCGCTCTGTGCGGATCGCATAACATGATTTTTGCTCCCATATCAATTAATTTATCTACGAAAAACAAACGGCTTTCGAACATTTTCTGGTGAATTAAAACATCACCTTTTGCCTGTGTTGCCACCACCAGAACAATACTTAATAAATCAGGTGTAAATCCTGGCCATGGCGCATCTGCAATGGTGAGAATAGAACCGTCAATATCCGTTTTCACTTCATATCCATCTGTGTGAGCAGGAATGTAAATATCATCTCCGCGTCTTTCTATTGTAATACCTAATTTTCTGAATGTATTCGGAATCAAACCTAAATTATCCCAGCTTACATTTTTGATTGTGATTTCGCTTTTTGTCATAGCCGCAAGACCAATCCAGGAACCGATTTCGATCATATCAGGAAGAATTCTGTGCTCGCAACCACCAAGACTTTCAACACCTTCAATAGTTAGTAAATTAGAACCTACTCCAGTGATTTTAGCTCCCATAGAGTTCAACATTTTACATAACTGTTGCAGGTAAGGCTCACAGGCAGCATTATAAACGGTTGTTTGTCCTTTTGCCAAAACAGCAGCCATCACAATATTTGCTGTTCCGGTAACTGAAGCTTCATCAAGCAACATATCTGTTCCGGTAAGGCCTTCTTCCGGTGATTCTACTCCATAGAAGTGATCTTCTCTGTTGTATCTGAATTTTGCCCCAAGATTAATAAAACCTTCAAAGTGTGTATCTAATCTGCGACGGCCAATTTTATCTCCTCCCGGTTTAGGAATATATCCTTTTCCGAAACGGGCCAAAAGAGGACCAACAATCATAATAGAACCTCTAAGTGCTCCTCCTTCTTTTTTGAAAGCTTCTGTTTCCAGATAACCTACATTAACCTCATCAGCCTGAAATGTAATAGAACCTGGTTCATTTCTTTGAATTTTTACCCCTAAATTACCCAGCAAAGTGATTAATTTATTGATATCAATAATATCGGGAATATTATTAATTTTCACTTTATCTCCCGTTAAAAGCACGGCACATAAAATTTGTAATGCCTCATTTTTTGCTCCTTGCGGAGTAATTTCTCCTTTTAAAGGTATTCCTCCTTCGATTTTAAAAATTCCCATATTCTTTTTTTAAGGTTCTGAGTCACTAAGGTTCTAAGGTTCTAAGTTTTTCTCTTGTAACTTAGTATCTTAGCTGCTTAGCAACTTTTTTTATTTTTAAGGTTCTTCTTTTTAAGTCGCTAAGGCTCTAAGAAGCTAAGGTTCTGAGTTAAAAAACTTAGAGCCTTAGTCACTTAGTATCTTAGTACCTTTTTTTATTTCTGACTATTGTTTTTCTGAAAAGGTTTTGGTTTCCCGCCTTTATTATTGCTTTTGTTGCTTTGGATTTTTGGTGGTCCTGCTGGCGTAATTTTATTCGATATACGTTTGTTGGTACGCAATAAATCAGTTGTATTTAAAAGTTCTTCTGTACTTTGTAACAAGTTGATTTTGCCTCCTGACAATTCGTACAAATGCTCAAAAATCACATCATCTTTTACCGTGTCTTTGTTCCAGCTCAAATATGATTTTTTCATATGGTTGGCAATCACCAGTATCAATGCATTTTTCATCTCGCCATCCTCCCATTTATTGGCAACATCAATCATATATTTGATGTTATTCCCATAAAACCTGTATTTTGGAAAGTTCTGCGGATACTGTAAAACATCCGGCTTTAGCTGTAATACATCACGGGACGGAATTGGATACGGCGATTCTACATCTAATTTAAAATCAGACATAATAAAAAGCTGATCCCATAATTTATGTTGAAAATCTGGCACATCACGTAAATGCGGATTCAGACTCCCCATAACCTGAATGATGTATTTCGCCGCTTTATTGCGCGTTTCAGCATCTTCAATAATAGTTGCCTGATCAATCAGTTTTTGTAAATGACGACCATATTCCGGAATAAGTAAACGCTGTCTTTCAGAATTGTATTCTAAATTAAAAACAACGTCATTCGCGACTTCTTTTTTATATTTTTCGACCATAAGTTATAATGAAACTATACCTTCTATTGTAGAAACTTCTTTGTACTTATCAATCACCTCATCGGCGCTGTTCATCGTAACATCTACAGAAACGCTGGTAAATTTACCTGTTTTAGATTTTGTTGTTTTAATAACCGCCCCCATACTGTCAAAAGCTTTTTCAACCCGCTCGACATTATCGCCTACTGAAGGCATTATAAATTTATACAAATATTCTGCTGGCCAGGTATTTGAATTATCCAGCTCAACCTTTAATCTTTCGTAAAATTCGGCGGTACTTTTTTCTTTATCGTTCTCCATTCGTAATTAAAAATAAACGCAAATATACGGTTTTGAGTTTAGATTTTTAGATTTTTTTCTTTCGAAAAAGGTTCAAAGTTACAGAGATGCAAAGGTGCAAAGAAAAAAGCTTTGTAACTTTATTTCTTTGTGAAATTTCATCTTATATTTGAGAAAACATTGCTGATAAATTTGCGCGAAAAGTCGCGAAGACGCAAAGTTTCTAAGCTTTGGATATTTTTACTTTGCGGCTTTGCAACTTTGCGACATTCAAAAAACATTTTTATGAAAAAATACGCAATCTTACTTTTTATAATTCTCCATTTCAACAACATTCAGGGACAAGAAATCAAAACAATAACCTATTTTCAGAACGATACGATCCAACTGGATTTAGATTTGTATTTACCTCAGCAGAAAACTAATGAAAAAATTCCGTTGATCTTTTTTGCATTCGGAGGCGGGTTTTCTGGCGGAGAACGTACGAGCGAAAAAGAATTCGGAATGTTTATGGCTAAAAACGGTTATGCCGTGGCGAGCATTTCGTACAGTTTGTATATGAAAAGAAAGGATTTTGGCTGTAAAGGCACTTTGACCGAAAAAATAAAAGCCATTCAGATTGGCGTCAGCGACATGTGGCAGGCAACTTCTTTTTTACTCGAAAATGCTGCTAAATACAATCTGGACACCTCTAAAATCTTTATTTCCGGAATTAGCGCCGGTGCCGAAATCGGCTTTCACGCTGTTTACTGGGATTATAAACTCATGAATTTATACAAAAGTAATCTGCCGGAAAACTTCAAATACAAAGGTTTTATAGGAGGTTCTGGAGCAATCATGGATATTAATCTGATTACGAGAGAAAAGGCAATTCCGACGTTACTCTCACACGCAAATAATGATGCAACTGTTCCGTATTCCGCGGGTTCCCATCGCTCCTGCCCTACAAACGCTTCAGGCTGGCTGATTCTTTTTGGTTCTTATGCCGTTTACAATCATATGAATGACCTGCATAAAGACATTGAACTGATTACTTTTTGCGGCGGCGGACATGAGTTCTCGGGTTATCTTTTTCATCAGGGACAGCAATATGTTTTGGATTTTGTGGATACTGTTTTAAAAGGCAATAAATTTGAATCGCATTTGATTATTCCTTCGGACAAGAAAAGTGTTAATACTGGAAAGTATTTATTTTGTGAGTAAAAAAAAATCAGGAATAAAAAGGCATCTCTTTATATTTACTTTTCATTTAAATAAATGAATCCACCTATCGAACAAGTGGCTCCTTAATGCTTTAATTACGGAGGAACGAACTTTATTGCAGCAACAGAAATCGCTCTATTGAACTATAAAATTACGAAATCATTCGTTTCTGATAAATATTCTTTTTAATTACGAATAAGTTTAGGTAAATTTGCGCTTTATTTTAAGAAAGTGCAAAAACAAATCATAGTACTCATTGGTGGCCCGGGAACGGGAAAATCTACTCTTATTAACGAATTGGTAGCTCGTGGCTATTGCTGTTATCCTGAAATTTCAAGACAAGTTACGCTCGAAGCACAACAGCGAGGTATCGACCAATTGTTTTTGGAACAGCCTTTATTGTTTAGCGAAATGCTGCTTCAGGGCCGCATCAAACAATACCAACAGGCTCTTGAAGAACCTGACAATGTGGTTTTTATAGACCGTGGCATTCCTGATGTTGTGGCTTATATGGATTATATTGGTGATGAATATCCGGCACATTTTACAAAGGCATGCGAAGACATTAAATATTCTAAGATTTTTATTTTACCGCCCTGGGAAGAAATTTATGAAAGCGACACAGAGCGTTATGAGAATTTTGAACAGGCAGTCACGATCCAGAATCACCTTGTTGAAACTTATAAAAAATACGGCTACGACTTAATAGAAGTGCCGAAAGATACCGTGGACAATAGAATTCTTTATATCTTAGATAAAATTTAGGCCTGTTTTAAAGTTGCAAAACTAGAAACTGCTTTCTAAATTTTTTAACTTTAAAACAAGACCAATGCCGGAAGCACAGGAAATTCTTTTAAAATACTGGAAACACGACGGTTTCAGACCACTTCAAAAAGAAATAATTGATTCGGTTCTGCATGGTCAGGATACTTTTGCCTTACTGCCAACCGGCGGCGGAAAATCAATCTGTTTTCAGGTTCCCGCCATGATGCAGGACGGAATCTGCCTTGTAGTTTCACCTTTGGTTGCACTGATGAAAGATCAGGTGGCCAATTTACAGAAAAGAGAAATCAAAGCTATTGCCCTTACCGGAGGAATTCACACCGAAGAAATCATTGATTTACTGGACAATTGCCAGTTCGGAAATTATAAATTTTTATATCTCTCCCCCGAAAGACTGCAATCGGACTGGATTCTGGAACGCATTAAAAATCTGCCCATAAATTTAATTGCAATTGATGAAGCCCATTGTGTTTCGCAATGGGGCCATGATTTTCGTCCCGCTTATCTGAAAATTTCCGAGCTAAAAAAATTCTTTCCTAAAATTCCCTTTCTGGCGCTGACAGCAACGGCTACTCCGAGAGTTATTGAAGACATAAAAAAAGAACTCGGACTAAAAGATACTGCATTTTTTCAGCAGTCTTTTGCCAGAGAAAATATTGCTTACATGGTGTTTAATGTTGAAGACAAACTGTATCGTGTTGAGCAAATCCTCAAGAAAAATCCACAGCCTTCCATTATATATGTACGAAACAGAAAATCCTGCCTGAACATCTCGACACAATTACAATCGCTGGGCTTTAAGGCAACTTATTATCATGGCGGCCTTTCGTCTAAGGAAAAAGACAAAAACATGCAATTGTGGATGTCGGAACAAGCGCAGGTAATTGTGGCTACCAATGCGTTTGGAATGGGAATTGACAAGGATAATGTAAAAACAGTGATTCACACCCAGCTTCCTGAAAACATTGAAAATTATTATCAGGAATCCGGAAGAGCGGGACGAAATGGCGGTAAATCATTTGCCGTTTTACTGACCAGTTCTTCAGATATCAATCAAACCGAACAGCAGTTTTTAAGTATTTTACCTGATAAAAAATTCCTGAATGCCATCTATGTCAAACTCTGCAATTATTTTCAGATTGCTTATGGCGAAGGTATTAATGATTCGTTTTCGTTTAAGCTGAATCATTTTTGCCAGAAATATGATTTCCCAACCCTAAAAACCTATAATGCTTTGCAGTTTCTGAATCAGCAGGGAATTATTACGATGTCACAGGAATTCTCTGAAAAGATTACCATGCAATTTTTAATCGAATCCAAAGAAGTGATTCGCTACATAAGTCTGAATCCGAATGATGAAGAAATTGTTCTGGCGATATTGAGAACTTATCCCGGAATTTATGAATTGAAAGTCCCTTTTAATCTTTCCTTAATTGCCAAAAAATCACATCATACCGAAGAACAAGTTACTGTTGTGTTAGAAAAATTACAAGAAAAAGAGATTATCGAATATAAATCCAAAAACAACGACGCAACTATCTTATTTAATGAAGTCCGTGAAGATGAGCTCACGATAAACAGAGTGTCAAAATATCTGGAAAGGCAAAATCAACTTAAAAAAGACCAGCTTTTATCTGTTCTTCATTATATAAAAGAAGATAAAACCTGTAAAAACAGATTGATTCTGGATTATTTTGGAGAAAAAACAGAATCCAATTGCGGAGTTTGTTCCTATTGTATTGCCAAAAAAGGCAAAATAACCGAAGCGGATTCGATAGCGGATAAGATTCTTTCTTTATTAAAATCAGCCTCTTTGACTTCGAGGGAAATTCAGAGTCAGATCAAACTGGATACCGACGTTGTTATTCCGGCACTTCAGGAATTATTAGAAAACAACTATATCATCATACAACCTAATAATACATACACTTTAAAATTATAATGGAAAAATTAAGAATCATATTTATGGGAACTCCCGAATTTGCTGTTGGCATTCTGGACACCATTATCAAAAACAATTACGATGTTGTGGGCGTTATCACGGCTGCAGATAAACCTGCGGGACGCGGACAAAAAATAAAATACTCTGCTGTAAAAGAATATGCACTGGCAAATGATTTAACTTTATTACAACCCACAAGCCTAAAAGACGAAAGTTTTCTGGAAGAACTAAAATCCTTAAATGCGAATTTACAAATTGTAGTTGCCTTCAGAATGCTGCCAAAAGTAGTCTGGGAAATGCCAAGCCTGGGAACCTTTAATCTTCATGCCTCTTTATTACCCGATTATCGTGGCGCGGCACCCATTAACTGGGCTATTATTAATGGAGAAACCAAAACCGGCGTCACTACTTTTTTTATAGATGATAAAATAGATACGGGAGCGATGATCTTAAATTCGGAGATTGCAATTGAACCAGCAGAAAATGCCGGACAATTACACGACCGATTAATGCATTTAGGAAGTCAGACAGTAATTGATACTTTGCAGATTATTGAAAAAGGAAATGTGACCACGACAATTCAGAAAGACAATGCTGAAATCAAAACCGCTTATAAACTCAACAAAGAAAATTGCAAAATCGACTGGACGAAATCCGGAGATGAAATCAACAATCTGATTCGAGGATTAAGTCCTTATCCGGCATCATGGTGTTTCTTAAAAGACAAAAACGAAGAATTAAGTATTAAAATATATGAGGCAAAACTGATTGAGGAAGCTCATTCCCATGAAATTGGAAGCCTGATCAGCAGCAAAAAAGAAATCAAAATTGCTATTGCAAATGGTTTTGTTCAGCTTTTAAGTTTACAATTCCCCGGAAAAAAGAGAATGCAGGTAGAAGAATTGCTAAACGGGATTACTTTTTCGGAAACAGCAAAGGTCTATTAAGGTCAATAAAACAGGGGTTTTTACCTGTTTTAAGCCACAAATAACACGCTTTATGAACAAAAAAAGTAAGTTATTAACAATTTTTGCTAAATTTAAAGAAAACACTTGCAAGGAACGGATTTCCTACTAAATTTGTGTATTAACAATTTTTTTTTAACCAACAATTAATAACTAATAATTATGAACAAATCAGAATTAATCGATGCTATCGCTGCTGATGCAGGAATTACAAAAGCTGCGGCTAAATTAGCTTTAGAGTCTTTTTTAGGTAATGTAGGGACTACTTTGAAAAAAGGAGGAAGAATTTCACTAGTAGGTTTCGGATCATGGTCAGTATCTGCTAGAGCTGCTAGAGACGGTAGAAATCCACAAACTGGAAAAACTATCAAAATCGCTGCTAAAAATGTAGTGAAATTTAAAGCTGGTGCTGAATTAGAAGGTGCAGTGAACTAAGTAAGAAAGTTCTCTAAACTTATAATATAATTAAAACCCTCCTCATGGAGGGTTTTTTTGTGCGGTTTAACGATTTTATTTGGGATTTTAAAAATTTTATGATTAAATTTAATAAAAATTGTAGCCGTATGATTTCAGAAAAATTAAAAAAAGGACACCTGCTTATTACCGAGCCTTCAATAATTGGAGATTTATCTTTTAACAGATCGGTAATTTTATTAGCAGACCATAACAAAGAAGGATCAATAGGATTTATAATAAACAAGCCATTAAAATATACGATTAATGACTTAATTCCTGAAATTGATGCTAGCTTTAAGATATATAATGGAGGTCCTGTAGAGCAGGACAATCTTTATTTCATTCACAATATTCCAGAGTTAATCCCGAATAGTGTGGAGATTTCTAATGGAATTTATTGGGGAGGTGATTTCGAATCGACCAAAGACTTAATAAATGACGGATCTATTAACAAAAATAATATTCGTTTTTTCTTAGGGTATACCGGTTGGGATGAAAATCAGCTTGAAAGTGAAATGCAGGGAAACTCCTGGATCATTGCCGATAATAATTACAAGAATAAAATTATCGGAAAATCCACCACTCATTTTTGGAAAGAACAAATAATTGAGTTGGGCGGAGATTATCTTATTTGGTCAAATGCACCTGAAAATCCATATCTGAATTAATTTTCAGATATAGATTCATTCAGCTTCTGCACTAATAAATGAGCCAGACTGTTTGTAAATTCTTTTTTTCGATATTTACTTATCGGTTGTATCCCTGTGATTACATTTGTCAGAAATAATTCGTCTGCTTTTTGAAGATCGAACGGAGAAATTATTTCTTCACTTACTTCTATGCTTTCTGTTTTCTTAGCCAGAGCTAAAATCTGTTTACGCATTACTCCATTCAGACAACCTTCTGAAATTGGCGGGGTGATCAGTTTTTTACCCATAACCATAAATAAATTTCCCTGTAATACCTCAACAACATTTTTAGTATCATTTACCAAAATGCAATTGTCCAAACCATTTTCGTGAGCAAAAATACTTCCGGTAACATTAATCAGTTTATTAGTCGTTTTAATGGACGATAATAATTGTTTGGTCACATAGAAATCTTTATACAAATCAACCTCATAAGGAGCTGTATTTAAGATGTATGACGTATTTTCAAGTGCAGTTGTGTGAATTAAAAATGAAACTTCGTTTGTTTTTGGCAAATACAAACCTCCATCCTTTCTAAAAACAGTAATTCTCGCTCTTGCTGAGGCCGAAAATCCATTTTCATTAACCACTTTTAAAACTTGCTCTTCCAGGTATTCCATGGTGAAATTCATGGGAATTTCCATTCTGACCACACGCATTGAAGCCATTAACCTGAAATAATGATCTTCGAGAAACAATATTTTGCTGTTGATTATTTTTAGCGTTTCAAAAACACCATCACCATACAAAAAAGCACGATTTTGAGTTAATATATTCTCTTCCTGCTCTACTATGTTTCCGTTAAAATTGATCATAAAAAAACCCTGAATTTTGTTCAGGGCAAATATAAGGCATTAAATAGACTTTTACTAAACAGATCCTATAAGATGTTTCAAGTCTGAGATTTGATTCTCCCACAATTGTTTAGCTTCGCCCACTTCTTCTTTTTCAGCGAAATCAACTACCATTAAGGACACATCTTTAGTCAGTTCATCGACCAGAATATGAAGTTCAAAAAAGTATTCGGTATCCTTACTGCTTTCATCTACCCATTTAAACTTTACTTTTTCACCTGTTTTTTTAGAAGCCAGACGCGCTTTTTCCTGCGAATCATTCCAGATAAAAGTGAAAAATTCCCCTCTTGAGTTTACATTATCAGCGAACCATTCTGATAAACCCGACGGAGTGGATATATATTGATATAATAATTGCGGCGAAGAATTTATAGGAAACTCGATTTCGTAACGTATTTTTGGATCCATGTGCTACTTTTAATTTTTTCGAAATATAAGAATATATGTCCGAAAACAATGCGTTTTTAAAAATATTTTTTTTTCTTCATTTTATGCTTGTAAGCTCTAATATTATTTTTATATTTGCACCCGCAATGAGGAACATGGTTCGCTTGCAATTTTGGCGAGGTAGCTCAGTTGGTTAGAGCGCAGGATTCATAACCCTGAGGTCACGGGTTCAACTCCCGTCCTCGCTACTTAAAAGACAAGGACTTACGTTTTTTCGTAGGTCCTTTTTTTATTAGAGTGACTTTTAAGAGTAACTTTTAACATATTAATTACTCTTCTTTTAATGTGACTTCTTCTGTTTATGAACAGATATACACGACACAACAAACTTGATTCTATATAAATAATCAAACTGATTTGACAATTCAAAAAAAATAACTCATGATATTTAATTACTATTATTATTTTAAATTCACAGAATTATTTTAATCAAAATAACATACAATAAAAATGTTAATAAGTTTGTCAAAATTTTGTTTTTTTAATTTTAGAAAGTAAATACTTACAAAAATATACCTTAATTCATGTATTTCAACGATTTTAAAAATATTTTATGATGCTTATTTGTTGTAATTGTATATTTTTGACATTAATACTCTTTAAGGTTTTAAATCAAATTTTATGCAATTAGAAAGTTCAAATATTATTCCTAATCCAATTATTAGTACTCCTAATAATTGGTTTGATGAAATGGTTGCTAATCTTCGTTATGACGAACAACTATTCAATAATGATATTATGGAAAAAGAACAAAAACAATTTTACCAATCTATGATTGATGGAAATACAGAAGATATAGTATCAACTGTTAGAGAAAAATCATCTTCATATTTTATCGGTAGATTAGTTAACGACTATTTTAAAGAGTTAATTTCTTCAAAAAAGCATCCTAAAAAACTAGCTATTGAACTGTCGGATAGCAAAATTTTGATTTGGGCTGAAATTTTTTCTAATGATGAAGAAATGGAAAATGCATTAATACTTTCACAAGCAAAAACCAATGCTATTTATTCAAAATTTGGTTTTCATGTTTCTTCAACTATAGTTGATGATTGTGATAATTTTGAAATTCCAAGTCATTATAAAAACATTCCAATTAGTCTAAATATTGGCTAATTTTGACGACCATATATCCCATTCTAAAAGCAATTTAGAATATTTATCACAAATCAACACTTTAATTAATAGTCGTTGGGATTGGCAAGTGACTGTATGCTTTTATTCTGCACTTCATTTAATGAATGCTCATATAGTTAGAAAAACTTCAAAAAATTATTTATCACATAATCAAGTTGACGAGGTGTTAAACCCTTTCAACCCTTTGTCTTTAGGAAAGATAGATGAAACAACATATTTATCATATACTAAGCTATGTCACTTATCTAGACGTTCAAGATATTTACTAAATGAAAACTTTTCGAAAAGTGAAGATATTCATACAGCTAGTATCACTCATAGCCCACATTTCACGAAAGCCATATATCATTTAGATATAATTATTGATTTTATGAATAAAAACTATGGTGTAGAATTTAGTAAAACCAAAATATATTGTATCGATTTAAAAGGAAGAGAATTTAAATATTTCACAGTTACAACATCTTAGACCAAGTGAAGCTTTTATAATTAAAACTACTAGTTATAACCCAGGACACGGGTTCAACTCCCGTCCTCGCTACAAAATAAAAAAACACCACTGAAAAGTTGATGTTTTTTTCGTTTATAACAATTACTTATAGAAGAATTTGTTGTCTATATTCTTTATTCTGAAACATTTAATAAAAACTACACTGGATTTACTCGCAACACCCTTTAATCTTGAAACACATTGTAATTGTTGTGTAACTATTCTATTGCAAAATATAATACTTTAGACATCACAAAGAATGGAGACCTTGTAACTGTAAAGCGCAAAACCAGTTGCCTAAATTCCAGCTGCAAATAATAACATCGAAACAACAGTAAATTCATCGATTTTTAGGTGATATCTTCTAGAACTTAACAAGTTTATAATTTTTAATAGGTATTAGTAGAGTATTGCAAATCGCCTTTAACTGAAATTTTAAAATAACAACCGGGAATTAAAATTCTATAATTAATTAGAAATCATGAAAGAAAACGAATTTATAGTTGTTGTTGGAACTTCTGCCGGAGGAATGAAGGCGTTAACAGCCCTAATAGAACAATTGCCAAAAGATTTTCCTGCCCCTTTACTGATTGTACAGCATCTATCGTCAGATGCTACAGGCGACGCATTGCTAAATGAGTTAAATAAAATTGGCAAACTCAAATGCATTCATGCTACACAGGGGGAAAAAATTAAATCTGGTCAAATATATCTTGCTCCTTCCGATAATCACCTGATGATTGAAGAAAATGGTTCTATACTGACCACTAAAGGCGCACAGGAAAATCGTTCGCGCCCTGCAATAGACCCTTTATTCAGGTCGGCAGCCACTTCTTTCGGCAACCGTACCATTGGAATTCTTTTAACTGGATATCTGGATGATGGAACTTCGGGTTTAATTGCCATTCAAAGGTGCGGAGGCATTTGCATTATTCAGGATCCGGCAGATGCCGATTATCCGGACATGCCTAAAAATGCATTAAATCAAATAAAACCGGATTATTGTGTACGCATAGCCGAAATGGGCGGTATACTTTCGACTTTAGTCGCAAGAAAATCTAAAAAACAGGCAGCAATTCCGGAAGACATTACCAAAGAGGTTCAAATCGCAAAACGTGTATTAAGTGACTTGCCTTCCGTCAATTCACTGGGAGAACAAGTTCCTTTTAATTGTCCCGGCTGCGGAGGTGTTTTATGGAAAATGAATAAAGGACCTGATCTGCGTTACAGATGTCACACGGGTCATGCTTATACTGCTGCCGCTTTACTGACGGAACAAACTATGAAAATTGAAGAAACGATGTGGACTGCTTTAAGAATGTTTGAAGAAAGAAAAAATCTTCTCACTACGATCGCGCAGGATCAAAAAGGAGCCACAGCGACCTCTGCTAAAGAGAGGGCCAAAATGTCACAGATACATATCGACAGAATAAGAGCCATTTTATTAAGTAACGATACGGCTGGTGTAACTGATTCTCCAGTATGATTTAATAATTCCTGAAAGAACTTCAAAATAGTTACAGTATCGGGATATAAATATTAAATTGTGCTCCTTTTCCCTTAGTTCCTTTAGCGGTAATAATACCTTCGTGATTTTCAACAATTTTTTTAACGATCGCCAGTCCAATACCGGTTCCCTTAAATTCTATATTATCATGCAAACGACGAAAGATTTCAAAAATTCGCGTTTCATATTCGGTTTCAAATCCTATTCCATTGTCTGAAAAACAAATATGGCAATAGTTTCTTTCCGGATTTTCAGACTGCGCGTTTATTTCTTTTTCCTTAATATTTACCCTTTTGATTATAATATGAGGCGAAATACCTTTTCTGGTAAATTTTAAAGAATTACCTATCAGATTACTAAAAAGCTGTCTTAACTGGAAAGGGATTCCTCTTACTTCGGATAAATCAAAAAATTCAATTACGGCATTTTTCTCTTCAATGATTTCTTTGTAATCATTTATAACTTCTTTGACAAGATCTTCCAAATTGGTATTCACAAATATTTTATCTAACGTATTTGTTCTCGAATAGTCCAGAAGATCTACAATAAGGGTCTGCATTCTACTTGCAGCAACTTTAATCCTTGTAAAATATTCTTTTGCATTTTCAGTAAATACATCTTCTTCTGTATCTTCTAAACGGCTTATAAACATTTGAATTTTCCGTAAAGGTTCTTGTAAGTCATGACTCGAAACATACGCGAAAGATCGTAATTCTATATTCATTTTGACCAGATCTCCATTTTTAGTCATTAATTCGGTAGTGCGTTCGTGAACCTGTTTTTCAAGTTCATTGGTAAAAGTTTTTTGATTCTGTATATCATGACTCGTACCTACCCAAATCTGGATATTGCCAAGAATATCTTTTTGAGCGGAGGCATGGCTAAGATGCCACCTGTATTGACCTTTAACATTAAGTAAGCGGTGCTCTATCGATAAATCAGTCCCTGCCCCAATAGCATCAGACCATAATTTCATAAATTGATCCCTATCCTCTTTATGTATAAGAGATAACAATCCTCCCTGGCTCATCTCACTTTCGGCTAATCCCGTATACTTATAAACTGATAAATTAAAATAGTTGAAATTTCCCTGAGAATCAGCAGTCCAGATGAGTTGTGGTACGGAATCGGCCAGCATTCTGAATTTTTGTTCCCTTCCTAAAAGAAGATCTTCACGCTCTCTCTCATTCGTTATGTCAAGGATGGTTCCGATCATTTTCAATGGCTCACCAGTATCATCCATAAAAATTTTACCGTGCGATTTAATCCACCTGGCTTCCCCATCTGCTTTATGAATACGAACTACGTATTTGTAATACCCCGTATTCATCGCTTCCTCAAAGGCTTTGTTGACAATATCCGTCAGATCGACAGGGTCAATATGCTCTAACATTTGAATATAGGACATTTTTACGGATGGCAGATAACCAAAAGTTGTAGCCAGACTGGCAGAATGTATCAACTGATGCGTTTGTAAGTTGAAATCCCAGGTGGCAATTTCTGCAATTTCCGCAGCAAGCGTTGCCCGCTCTTCTGCATCTTCTGCTTTTTTGCGTGCTTCCACTTTTTCAGTTACGTCGTAGATGATGACCATAATTCCTGAAGTATTTCCATCGGCCTCCAGTAAAGGCGTAAATTCAAAATCAAAATAGAATTTATACCGCTCTCCTTCATACAAAATATAAATTTCTGCTTCTCTCTCCTTCTTGATAAGACCGCTTTTAAAAACCTCATCAAGTAAATCGGAATATTTCTGATCGCGCATATTCGGAAAAACATCAATAAGTTCTTTGCCTAAGATTCCTTTTCTTTCTTTTTGAAAGACAGTTTGGAACATAGCGCTGTTAACATTCTCAATAATATGATTTGGTCCGCGGAGAATTGCAATGGGAATAGATGATTCTGCTACAATTTTGCGAAATTCCCTCACACTTTGAGTCGCAGAATAGCGTTCAATATTTTTTGCTAATTTGTTTTTTTCGTTTCCTGAAGTTGTTATAAAACTCACTGTAATACCAGCCGTTTTTCCTAATTCATCACTAATGGGATTGCAATTAACAGTATAGGGAATGTTGTTTTTTCCATCTGAAAAAACTTCAAATATTTGATTTTCATAGAAAACCGTATTACCCTGCAGAAGAATATTTTTAAGTATCGGTTCTATAAATTCCCACTCCTTATCCGAATTACTTTTAAAGGGTTCTCCAAAAGAAAACTTTTCTTTCTCGTTTGAATCCAGAATTTCCAAAAAAGTATCATTGTAGAAAACAACAAGCTCATTTCCCCAAAATAGTACTATTGGTAATTTTGAGTTTGAAATAATTATCAATGCTGACTTTAAAACAGGCGGCCATAAATCGGCCCTGCCAATCGGATTATTACTCCAATCTTTATCGCGTATAAGCTTCGCTATTTCACTGTGTGGTGAAAGGAAATCCAGATTTGCGTTGCTCATGTTTTAAATATTTATCAGTTGTCGCGTGTCGTCATTTAGTTTAATCCACTGTCGTGTTTAATTGCAACTTTACGGGCTAGATCAGTTGCAAGACCTCGAAGTGTCTGAACTGAACTGTCTATGATCGAAAGTAATTCCGCAACGTCAACATCAGAAGATTTTAGATCTTTCAGTTTTTTAATTCTATTTTCAATGTCAGTCAGAGGAATTGCAATATCGTTTGTTGCCGTCTTTTTTATATATTCCAGTTCCTTATTCATACGCAGCAAAATTTCATTTTTACTATGGAGTTCAGACTGCGTGTTTTTAAGTTCGCTGATATCATTAAAAGTAATAATCGCTCCGTTAATTTTATTGCCTGCCTGTAGATAAGGCATAATCATAACCTGATACCATTTTCCGTTGTTGGCCTCTATTTCCCTGGTGATCATGGTGCTTTTTTCAATTACAGCTTTGGTATCTTCTACAATTGTATCAAATTTTATATTTGTTGAAATATGGTGAATTGGACGTCCAATATCAGTATTCACCAAATTAATATGTTTAACGGCACCAGGGGAGTATTTCATTAATCTCAGATTACTGTCGATAAAAATTTGTCCGTTTATATTACTTCTGAAATAATTATTAAGATCATCATTGATTTCAGCGAGTTCTTTATTTTTCAACTGATAATCCGCATTTATGGTATGAAGCTCTTCGTTAACAGACTGCATTTCCTCGTTGGTGCTTTGCATTTCTTCGTTGGCTGAAATTAATTCTTCGTTAAAAGACTGCATATTTTCATTCGAAGCCGACAGTTTATCATGTGCGTCCTGAAGTTGGCTTTTTACTTCTACCAGTTCTTCTTCGAGCGCTTCGGTATATTTGTTATTATATTCTACTTCGTTAAATAAGGGGTATTTATCCTTATCGGAACTTGTAGTTTTATCATCATTGAAAATAACAATGAGGCCTTTCTGTTTTCCACCATCAATATTAACAGGGCCTACTGAAAGATTGACTTCCATAACGACATCATTGAGTTTAAACATGATACCTTTTGCACTTGCAAATTGTTCCGTTTTCAGAACTTCTTTACTCAGCGTATTGTAAGCAACGGCTAAAGATCGGGGCAGTAATTCCGGCAAATTGGTATTGAAATTTTGTGGCAAAAGATATTTTGATGTATTGCCATAAGATTTGATTACCGTATTCTCGATATCAACGCAAATCGCCAGATACCCGATATAATTTGCTATTAAGCTATTAACGGTCTCTGTAAAAGTAGTATTCATATTCTTGGAGGGATCGTCTTTGATAGCTGTCGTTTGTCTATAGGTACTAAGTTCCGGCAGGGCAAACGTATCAAAGTTAACAGTCCGCTTATCCTTCAGGCTCTTATAAATCCGCCATTTTTTATTAACTACCTCTAAATTATCTATAATGGTTAGCGGATTTTCACTTGAACCCAAAAACAGAAAGCCATTGGTTTTAAGACCAAACAATAACATAGCATAGATTTTTTTCTGAAGAATTGGCGTCATGTAGATCAGCAAATTACGGCAGCTTATAAAATGCATGTTGCAATAGGGAGGATTTTTGACAAGATCGTGTTGTGCAAATATCAGCATCTTGCGAATTTCCGGCTTTACAATGTAATTTTTTCCGTCAAAATTAAAATATTCACTGAGCCTCTTTGCACTGATACCATTAATGCGATCAGCGCTATAAGACCCTTTTCCGGCATAAAGCAATGCTGCGGAATCGATATCTGTTGCAAAAATCTTTATCACTGTATCTTTAAATTTTCCAACCAGCAATTCATTTAACAGAATAGCAATGGAATAAGCTTCTTCTCCTGTTGCACAACCTGCGACCCACAATTTAATTTCATCACGTGGATTAAGATTCTCTAATATTCTTGGTAAAATAGTTTTCTCTATCAGATCAAAAGCCTCAGTGTCGCGAAAAAATGAAGTAACGCTGATTAAATAGTCTTTTGCCAATGCTTTGAGTTCTTCCGGATTTTCTTTTAGAAATAACAAATAATCCTTCAGGTCGTAAATATTAAGTGCTGCCGCTCTTCTTTTGGTTCTGCGGAGTATGGTCGTATCTTTATAATCTGAAAAATCAAATGGCAAATTCTGATGGATATAATCAATAATTTCAGTGATGTTACTCTTATCAGCTTTGGTATTCTCTGATACTTCATCATTACTTTTTACATACGCTGCAATAACATCCGGCATAAACTGAGGTTCCAGAATGTAATCGATCATATCTGTGGCAATAGCCTGCTCGGGCATACTGCTGAATTCGGTATTTTGTGGATTTCTGGCAATGGTCATTCCGCCTGCTTCTTTTATCGCTCTTATACCTTCACTACCATCAGACCCTAAACCGGAGAGAACGATTCCAATTGCTTTTTTACCGTTGTCGATGGCAAGGGCATTAAAAAAAGTATTAATAGTAAGATGTGGCCCTTTTATTTTATCCTTATCCGTTAACTGGAGTTTATTGTTTTTGATTCCCATAAACTTATCATTGGGAATAAGGTAGACTACATTTTTATAAACTTCCATTCCTTCTTTCGCTTCTTTCACTAACAAACTGCTGTGTTTAGACAACAGTTCTACCATTGCACTCTTAAAATCCGAAGACAAGTGTTGTACAATAATATAGGATATGCCATCATGCGGCGTACGCTCAAAAAAAGTGTTTATTTCTTCTAAGCCGCCAGCAGAAGCACCGATTGCAACAATATAGTTTGGTTCTTCATTACTCATAAACTTAGATTAGGATTTTTTTGCGAAATAGCAGGGGTATCAAATGTACGACTAATATTATAGGAACCCTATTAAATGTGACTAGAAGGGCAATAAAAGAATTAGTTGTCCAATAATTTGTCCTGTATTTATTATTGTGCGTTGAAGTTGTATCTTCCGCATAAACTTTTTTAGGCTACTTTTTAATATATTTCTGATGGGATAAAAAATAATTTTGAATTATTGATTTTCAAAAAGCTAATAAAGAATATTACCTTTGCGGAATCTGATCAATGTTTGGAATGTTTTATTCACAATTTGCGAAAAAAAACGAAAAAACAGAACCTATTAAGAGTAAGTCAAATACCTAAAAACAAGAAACAATATGGATATAGTCAAATTTAAAATCACATCAAAAACGATAAAAGTAGAAGTACGCAATTCGAATAATTATGTTTTTAATTTTAATACCGCTTTGGAGATTGAAAAAGAAGACAGAGATGTTTTATTAAGACTATACAATGCCCTGGATATGCTTTTTAAGAAAGAAACTCCCGCCGAGACAAAAAACTACATCTCGCCCAACCAAACGAATATTCTGGATCAGATTTCGGCTGTTGACGATTTAGAAGAGGAAAAATAATACTGATTAACTTAAATAATTTAATGATTATTCAGGCTAAAGAAAAAAGGTTGGAGAAAAAGAAAAAAAAGAAGGCGTGACAATTGTGGACCAGATAGAAACTTATGATTACGGAAAGTTTGTTCCTATAATTGATATGGAAGGAAACAAAATTCAGCTTTGGGAGCCTTTCGATTAGATTTGATTGTAAAACAAGTTTTTAAACGCTATGGAAAAACATAGAATATTTACGGCATCCTTTGCAAGTGTCTATCCGCACTATATCAGTAAAGCAGAGAAAAAAGGCCGCACAAAAGAAGAAGTAGACACTATAATTTACTGGTTGACAGGATATAATCAACAGGCATTGCAGCAACTAATTGACCACAAAACTGATTTCGAAACTTTTTTTGCCGAAGCGCCGGAAATGAATCAGAATGCTTCAAAAATTACCGGTGTGATTTGTGGCTATCGTGTAGAACAAATCGAAGATAAACTCATGCAAAAGATCCGCTTTTTAGACAAATTGATTGATGAATTGGCAAAAGGAAAAGCCATGGAAAAGATTTTAAGACCTTAATCTTATTTAAAACCTCAACTTTAGTCTATTCAAAATGCTAAAAATAAAACGCACGGATCTGGCAGTAATAGAAGATATTATCGGAATTACTTATGTATCACCAGTGTCGGGTGAAGGACGTGTCTGTCTTGCAGAAGAAATAGAGATAAGACCTGAATTTCTGGAAACTTTTAATAAAAAGCATGTTCAGGCCTGTATTTTAGATCAGATTCGTTTTGAAAGAAATAATGTCCAAAAACTGATTCCCTCCGTTATAAAAATACCTCATCCAAAAGATTCCGTTTCTTTTTGAAATAGTGTTTTTAAAATTAACCCAACCGATCTAAATATTTTAACGGAGAATAGTATCACTGTATCTTTTTTTTGAAATTAAATAAACACAAATTCTGTTATTTACTAAAGTCTGTTTATTTTATTCCCCAAGGCCATCAGAGAGTATTTCAAAAAATACTAAGACCAATTCAAAAATGGATTTGTCTAAAGTAATCTTTTTTTATGCCTTTTAAATGGCTATTTTTCAAAAACAGGTATTTCTACTCGTTTTTTTTTTCATAATAAAAGCGATTTTTGTATTCAAATGTGGAAAACCGTAAGTATTTATCAATAAAATAACTCAAATTAGCACAATAAAAGACCAGGGGTCATAAAAAGTAAAACATTACATAAGTTGAATCGATAAAAAATCAAACTATGGAAAATCTTTGGTGTTGGCGTTGTAAAATGGAAATTCCCATGTTGAATGAAGAAGAACATTTAATTGCGTCTAAACTTTATCGCCAGGGTTTTGAAACAGGGAAATGTAATATGACAAGACAGGAGCGTTTTAAAGCGCTACTCGACTATTACAAAGAGCTGTCCGGTTTTGAAGAAACGGAGCCTAATGCAATAATGCACCATAGAATTGAACTGTACGGCCCGCCTTGCGAAAACTGCAATAAGCCCTACAGAACTTCTAAAGCTTCTTTTTGCGCAGCTTGTGGACATAAAAGAGCTAATAATAACGGGCCAATTGATGAACTGTTGCATAAAACAGAACAAAAATGGTGGCAGAAGCTCCTGATTTTGGACAGAGACAATTAATTTAAGGATCCGGTTTCATTTGAATCAACAGAAAAAAGGTTACATTATAAATTCACATCGTATTACAATATAAAAATCTCAGTCTCAGTAACGGTTTCATTTGGGGATGAATACTGCAGCTGAAAACTGAGATTTATATTTTTAATCCTGCCGAATACTTCAAACAACTCAGGCAATTTAACTGCTTCATAAACATCGATCTTAATGTAAAGACATTTTCAGAGGTTCTGAAAAATGCTTTACATTTTTTTTATAACATAAACATTCGTTAAATGAGCTAAAAAAATTGCGTTAAAATTTATTTCCCGTACTCGTTTTTATCCAAGAAAAAATACATTTGTCACATCGAGAAAAGTAATCTTATTGGCATTTTAAAAAAAACCGGTAAAATAGAATTGTATGGATAATGATAAATTTATTTTCTGCCTGGAAGGTGTTCCGGACGTAGATACAATCCTAACTACCGACGTGGTTAAAAATCTGGAGGAAATAGCCATCAACTGGGGCATTGCCAGTATCTACAAAACCTGCGATACAATTGAGGGATTAGAAGAAAGTCTGAATGTATTACTTTACGAAGATCATAATTTTACGGACTATGAAATTATTTATCTGGTAATGCCCGGAGAAGCCAATAATATCTGCCTTCATGATTATTACTACAGTCTTCAGGAAATTGCGGAACTTTTTGAAGGAAAAATGAAAGGAAAGGTGATTCATTTTGCCAACAAAAAAATCCTGGATTTAACCAATGATGAAGCACAATATTTTTTAGATATTACCGGAGCACGCGCCATTTCGGGTTATGGATCCACTTATAATAAAATAGCGAGCTGCAGTACAATCGATAAGGCGTTTTTTAGTTTATACCAGGACAATGAAGATCTTACAGAAGTTGTAGAAGAATTATTCCAGAAACATTACAATCTTTGCGAACTACTCGATTTTAGATTGTATTATTAAAATGATGAAAATGAAAACGGCCGAAAAAGTAAAAACATATGAATTAAAGGGATTTCGGGAAAAATTTATTGGATCAGAAAACCCTCTACAACAGCTTTTCAAATCGAATTCGGATCATTTTTTTTGCCTGAAACTGGAAGAAATCATGCAGCTTCAGTATCCTGTTCCACCCTCTAAACATGTTTGCCATACCCTGCTCTTTATCACTTCAGGCATACACATTATCAACCTTGGATTTGAGGAGTATAAGACATTACCCTGTGAAATTATTGTGGTTCCGGCCGGCCAGATTTTCTCAATTGAGGATATTAACAGTAATTACCAGGGTTATATCTGTCAGTTACATCCCGATATTCTGATCAGCAAATACGGCAACCGTGAAACGCTCCATGATTTTGATTTCCTGAAAATCTGGGGCAATCCAAAAATTAGCGTTCCTGAAAAAGACTTTCCTTTTATCACCAATTTACTAAATCGTCTCGAAGCTGAATATCTGAAAACAGAAACCGTCAATTTAGACCTCATACAATCTTATCTGATGGCTTTGTTCTGTGAAATGAACATTAACGCCATTAAAACCTCTAAAAATACTGCGGCAGCTCATGTTATTTCTGCGCGGTTCAGGGAACTGATTTACGCAGGTATTAAAACAAACCATCAGGTAAACTACTATGCGGACCAGCTTAATATTACGCCAAACCATTTAAACAAATCTGTAAAATCTACTACCGGTAAGTCTGCTGCCAAATGGATTGAAGAAACCATTTTACTGGAAGCCAAATACCTGCTTTTCCAGACCACACTTTCTATAAGTGAAATTGCCATGCAGGTAGGCCACGAAGATCATTCGTACTTTAGTCGTTTTTTCAAAAAACACGAAGGTATTACACCTATTCAATATCGAAAATTGATTGATAAGTCCTAATTATTGATTACGGAATCCTATCGTACTGGTTGTTATTTATAGAAATTTGCAGGGTAAAAAAAAAGCGAATTATGATTTATGTTTTTAAAACCTCTGTTGATACAAACTCGAAATTAAAGTTAGCCTCCGAATTACTTAACGAATTATTGGCTGATGCTCAATGGAACTTTGATCTTGAGGATTGTGATAACATTCTGAGAATTGACAGTGAAACCGAAATAACAGAATTACTCCTTAAAAACACGGTTTTTGACTGTATCGAATTAGAATAAAATTTACCTGCCTACAATCATTTCTCAGTTTCAACCTCTATTTATGGAAGCCGCCCTGCATCAAAACAAAACCTTTGACACTATTGATTTTTCAGATCAGAAATTATCCGATAATGAATTCATCAGTTGCGAATTTATCAATTGTAACTTTTCGAAAAGTGATTTCAGTTCTATTGATTTTTTAGACTGTACTTTTAAAAATTGCAATCTTTCACTGGCAGTGCTTAAAAATACGGGATTGAAAAACATCAATTTTATTGGTTGCAAACTAATGGGTCTCGATTTTAGCGCCAGTAATAGTTTTTTGTTTTCAATGAATTTCCAGGATTGCATGATTGATTATTCGACTTTCATTTATAAAAAATTAAAGAAGACTTATTTTACGGATTGCTCCCTTAAAGAGGTTGACTTCTCTAATACTGATTTATCGCTGGCCGTTTTTAAAAATTGTGATCTTTCGAATGCGACTTTTGTCGAATGTATTTTAGAGAAAACGGATTTCAGGTCTTCCAGGAATTATGCTTTTGACCCTTCCGGAAATAAAATTAAAAGAACAAAAGTTTCCCATACTGCACTCGCCGGTTTGCTGGAGAAGTTTGATTTGGATATTGAATAAGTTTTCAGTCTCAGTCTCAGTTTACAGTCGTTACTGGAAACTGAGACTGAAAAACTGAGCATTTAATCAATTAACGATTCAAATCCATGCCTTCATAAAATAAAAATCAGACATTTGATTGAAAATTTAACATTTTATCAATATTCGACTTAGCCGATAGATTTGATTATAAAATAAATATCGCTTACATTTGCACCCAAATTGAGAAGAACTTTTTTTTCTTCTTTAGCTTTCAACGGATTGCAAATAATAAAATATGATAGAATTAAAAAATATTACGAAGACCTTTTATAAAACAGGCCGGGAAATTAATGCATTGCAGGATGTTTCACTTCATGTACCTTCAGGAAAAATTTTCGGCGTTATTGGTACTTCAGGGGCCGGAAAAAGTACCTTAATCCGCTGTATTAATTTACTCGAAAAACCAACTTCCGGTGAGGTAATTGTTGGCGGAAAATCACTGCTGCAGTTAAGCAATTCCCAGCTGGCGCAAGAAAGAAGACAAATCGGAATGATTTTTCAGCATTTTAATCTTTTATCCTCAAGAACAGTCTTTGAGAATGTCGCTTTTCCATTAGAATTAGCCGGCGTTTCTAAAAGCGTGATCAGGGAACGCGTACAAGAATTATTGGAACTTGTCGGATTGGCCGAAAAAATCAATGATTACCCTGCCAGTCTTTCCGGAGGGCAGAAACAACGTGTTGCCATTGCAAGAACTTTAGCGAATAATCCGAAAGTGCTTTTGTGTGATGAAGCTACCAGCGCACTGGATCCCGGAACTACAAGGTCGATTTTAAATCTGTTGAAAGACATCAACAAACGTCTTAATATTACGATACTTTTGATCACCCACCAAATGGAAGTCGTTAAGGCAATTTGTGACGAGGTTGCTGTAATAAGTAACGGAAAACTAATAGAACAGGGAACTGTAGGTGAAATATTTGCCAATCCGCAGCATGAACTGACACGCGAGTTTATCGCCTCTTCCTTACACATTGATATCCCGGATGTGTATAAGGAACGTCTAGAGTCAGTTTACAAAGAAGGCTTACATCCTCTTTTACGATTAGAACTGAACGGAAAATCAGTAAACGAGCCTATTCTGACTCAGGCTGCTATTCAGTTTGGTGTGAATGCCAACATTATTACCGCTCAGACGGCATATGCCGGCGAGACCAATTTCGGAATTCTGATCGTCGAATTGTCCGGCAATGAAACGCAGCAAAAAGAAGCAATTCAATTTTTTAAAGAAAAACACGTAAAAACAGAAATATTAGGCTATGTCTGAATCTATTATAACATTACTAGTACAAGGAACATTAGAAACAATTGTAATGACATTCCTGGCCGGATTTTTCGGTTTTTTATTAGGTCTTCCATCGGGAATTTTATTATTCCTTACCCGAAAAGGCCAGATCTTGGAACATGTGGTATTCAATCGTATTCTTTCGATCATCATCAACATTTTCAGATCGATTCCCTTTATCATTTTAATTGTCTGGATGATTCCTTTTACCAGAGCTTTGGTCGGAACTTCTATTGGTGTTAGTGCTGCATTAGTGCCCTTAAGCATTGGAGCGGCTCCTTTTATTGCTAGACTGGTAGAAAACAGTTTACTCAGCCTGCCTTCAGGATTGATTGAAGCAGCAAGAGCCCTGGGCGCAACACCTTTACAAATTGTATACAAAGTTCTATTGCCGGAAGCTCTTCCGTCCCTTATTAATGCCGCATCGATTACACTGATCACACTTGTAGGGTATTCTGCAATGGGTGGTGCTGTAGGTGCCGGCGGACTGGGGCAAATTGGTTATCAATATGGTTATATTGGTTACGATGCAGCAATTATGAATACCGTTCTGATTTTGCTCGTTACTCTTGTATTTATCATACAATTTGCAGGCGACAGACTTTCTAAATATTTTGATCACAGATAAAAAAACACAGCTTTAATTTTAAAATAAAAACATGAATACAAGATATAAATTTTCGATACTGACAGGAATTTTAGTGCTAACGCTTTTGCTGGCCAACTGTGGAAAAGACAAGAAAAACGACCCCAATTATATAAAAGTGGGAGTAGCAGCCGGACCTGAATTTGCTGTAGCACAGGCCGCTCAAAAAATAGCCAAAGAAAAATACGGCTTAGAAGTGGAGTTAATTACATTCAATGATTATGTAGTTCCGAACGAAGCCTTAAATCAGGGTGATATTGATGCCAATGCTTTCCAGCACAAACCTTATCTCGATGCACAGTCACAACAAAGGGGATACAAACTGGCGATTATCGGAAAGACTTTCATTTATCCGATTGCAGCTTATTCCAGAAAAATAAAAACGCTGGCCGAATTAAAACCGGAAAGTACAATCGTAATTCCAAATGATCCTACAAACGGAGGACGTTCCCTATTACTGCTTCAAAAAAATGGCATTCTGAAACTGAGAGACAATGTTGGCCTTTTACCAAAAGTAACAGACATCACCGAAAACCCGAAGAATATAAAAATATTAGAATTGGAAGCCCCGCAAATTCCAAGAACATTAGACGATCAGAATGTAACGATAGCCATTATCAATAACACTTTCTCATCTCAGGCCGGACTTGTACCTTCCAGGGATGCTTTATTTGTGGAAGATAAAGATTCTCCTTATGTCAATTTGGTGGTTTCAAGAGAAGACAATAAAAATGACCCGAAAGTATTGAAATTCCTAAAAGCATTTCAATCTGAAGAAGTTGCCAAAGCAGCAGAAAAAGAATTTAAAGGCGGCGCAGTAAAAGGCTGGTAAAACCTTAATTCACTTTTAACCGACATCAAAAAAATGGCTGACAAAACGAATTGTCAGCCATTTTTTATGAAACCAAATTTTGAATTATCTGGAAAAGAGGATTACTTCTTCCTTTTTTAAAATCAGGCCTTGGAAGAAAATTAAACAGTTTCCACCGTCTGTAAATCCGGAGCCGTACTTCTTCTTTGAATCAGGACAAGAGTAATAATCATCCCTACAATCGACATTCCAACCCCGATAAGATTCGGAGAAGCATAACTATATCCTGCGATAAGCGGCAAACCGCCAAGAAAAGCACCTAATGCATTTCCGATATTAAAGCTTCCCTGCAATGAAGCTGAAGCAATCATCTCTGCACCCTTCGCAGTACGAATCATAAGCATTTGAATAGGCGCAATAACAGAGAATGAAATCGCTCCTGTTAAAAACGTAAAGACCAAAGAAGCATATTGATTGTACGAGAAAAAGTAAACCAAAACCAAATCGATCGACATGACAAACAACAAAGCTAAGGTAGTCGGTGCAGGAGAAAATTTATCCGCCAGTTTACCGCCTAAAAAATTCCCTACCACCATTCCGAAACCGGCCAGGATTAAAATATACGAAACATCTTCGGGAGAAAATTTAGAAACATTAATCAACAGCGGCGCGATATAACTGATCCAGGCAAACAATCCGCCAAAACCAATTGAGGTGATTCCGATAATGAGCCACGCATCCATTTTCTGGAAAAATTTTAATTGCGTTCTCATATTTACCTTTTGGTTGTTTTCCAGATTGGGCATCCATAAATAGATAAACAAAAAGGTAAGCAAGCCAACAATGGCAATCAATATGAAGGTATAACGCCAGATAAAATGGTGCCCGATATAAGTTCCAATCGGTACACCAATCAGATTAGCCAGTGTTAAACCTGAGAACATGATAGCGATCGCCTGCGCTTCTTTTCCTTTGTCCGCCAAACGGCTAGCAACAACCGCTCCCACTCCAAAGAAAGCGCCGTGTGGCAGTCCGGAGAGAAACCTCGAAGCGAATAAAAAATTATAGTTGGGAGCAATGATCGACAGCGCATTAAAAACCGTTAGCATCAAAGCTAAAATTAAAAGCATTTTTTTCGGAGCAAAATTTCTACCCAGAATTACTAACAGGGGTGCTCCTATGACAACTCCAAGTGCGTAGGCCGAAATTAAATATCCGGCAACGGGAATCGTAACTTTCATATCTGAAGCAATATCAGGCAACAGGCCCATCATAACAAATTCGGTAATCCCGATCGTTAAACCACCCAATGACAGCGCAATAAGACTTTTTTTCATTTTTTTTTACAAGAAAGGAATAGATTTTCTATGATGCAAATTTAAGCCCCTTCTACAAAAAAATAGTTGTACATTTACGACATAAACTTGTATATTTAAGCTATGACTAAATTAAATCAATTTGAAACGCTTTTAATAAATGAATTTGAAGACGAGAAATTCCATCTTCCGATGCATACCCATACCTATTATGAAATCATTTATATAAAAAAAGGAAACGGAATTCATCATTTAAATAATAATCTGTTGCCTTATAAAACAGGCGATTTATTTGTGATTTCTCCAGATGACGAGCATTATTTTGACATAAAGAAAAGCACGCGTTTTTTTTATATCAAATTTACCGACAATTATTTCAATTCCAAACAAAACCTGACCTGTGATGAATTTTTAGTTCATACCCCCGAAAGTTTCATGCGGGATAAAACACTAAAAGAAACTGTTTTAAAATTGGATGATCCGTGTAAAACGATTTTAAGAAATACAATTGAAAACATTTCTGCCTACAATTGCAAAACCGATATTTCGAATTCGCCCATTGTATTTTACCAGATCCTGTCCATTTTTGGATTAATAAAAGAAACAATGCGTGGCCTGAATCTGGTCGTAAAAGGAAATTCTATTGACAATGAGCAGATTACTTCTTACATCCATCAGAATATTTATCAGCCGAAACTGGTTCAGATTAAAGTAATTGCCGATCATTTTAATATTGCCCAGACTTATTTCAGTGCCTATTTCAAAAGGACTTTTGCAATTAGTTACCGCGATTACATTCATAATCTGAGAACAACCCTGATCGAAAAACGTTTTCAGAACAATCAATTGCCCGTCAAACAAATTGCGTACGAATTCGGTTTTACCGATGAAAGCCATTTGTCTAATTATTTCAAGAAAAGAAAGAATATGAAACCTACCGATTTTAAGAAGCTTTAGTTATTGAAATCTTAAAAGAGCGCAGACCTGAATATTTTTATCTAAATTTGTAACATCAAACACATTTTCGTTGACTAAAAAAGCCTTCATATTATTTCTCATGCTCACCATTGGTTTCTTCCTGATTCCGGTTTCCGGTTTTGCATGTGAAAATCACACAGGCAAAAACGCTCCCAAAAGAGAAATTAGCGCTAACGAAAAAGAGAAAGACTGCTGTAAAAAAGACTGTTGCAGTAAAGCCGCTTCTCCAAAAAAAGAAAAACACGACTGCGACGGAAAATGCAGCCATACGAATTGCACAACTTCCTCTTTACAATTCAGCATCCCGGCTTTAAACGACTTTAACCTTGAGAACAGCCTTTTCAATTTTTCAATAGAAAAACCTGTATCCTATTACAATGAGGCCAGCATATCTGATGGTTTTACTTCTATCTGGTTACGCCCTAAAATACAATAATTCAATTTGTGACAGCCCTAAATGGGTTTTCACGGTATTATTTATCCCTAACATTTCACGCAAAGACATGAAGCGTAATGCTTATTTTCTTTGCCATTTGGAGGAACAGTAACAGTGACTAAAAAATTAATTTAAAGGAAAACTTAAAATCCTTTTTCAAAAACATACAAAAATGAAAAACGCAATAACAGCTGTTTTGGCAGCAATTACAATGGTACTATCCGTAAACACCATTTCAGCAAAAGAAATAAAATCTCAAATCACAACAGAAGACGTTCAGGACTCTAAACTGAAACCTGTTTTTGATGAGTATTTTGCCATGAAAGACGCGCTAATCAAAAGTGACGCAAAAACAACTTCGGCAAAAGCCAAAGAACTTTTAACAGCAATTGGTGCCGTAAAAATGGATCAGTTAAAAACCGAAGAACACAACGTCTGGATGAAAGTCATGAAAAAAATGACTGCTGATGCTAAGGCAATTGCATCAAATCAGGATCTTAAAAAACAAAGAGAAACTTTTAAATCCTTATCTAAAAGCACGTACGAACTGATTAAGGCTTCAAATCCTGCACAAACGGTTTACTATCAATATTGTCCAATGGCAGATGCCAACTGGTTAAGCAAAGAAAAAGCAGTTAAAAATCCGTATTACGGTGCTTCAATGCTGACGTGCGGAAATGTCGTAGAAACGATCAAATAAATGATGACGCTCTATATCAAGAACATGGTATGCAGCAGATGTAAAATGGTAGTGAAGTCTGAGTTTGAAAAGCTCGGACTTCACACTATTTCTGTTGAACTGGGTGAAGTTGAATTGCAGGAGGAAATCACAGAAAATCAAAAAAGAGATTTACTCCAAAGCCTGCATTCTCTAGGCTTTGACTTGCTTGATGACAAAAAAAGCAAAACAATCGAGAAAATAAAAAACCTGATTATCGATTTGGTTCATCATAAAAACAATGAACTGAAAATCAATTTGTCTGATTATTTGTCTGAAAACCTTCATCAGGATTATAACACGCTGAGTAATTTATTTTCTGAAACAGAAAATACCACTATCGAAAAATATTTCATTAGTCAGAAAATAGAAAAGGTAAAAGAATTATTGATTTATAATGAACTTTCGTTAAGTGAAATTGCCGACATCCTAAACTATAGTAATGTGGCACATCTGAGCAATCAGTTCAAAAAAATCACCGGTTTTACACCCACTTATTTTAAGCAGCTGAAAGACAAAAAACGCATTCAGATCGAGAATTTGTAATTTTTTTTTACCGCAAAGAACGCAAAGCTTTGTGAACGTTGCGTTTTTAAAAAACACGACAGATACAAAACCTTGCGACCCTTGCGGTTATTATTTTTTTGTAAATATTACAAATCATTCACAAAATTATACAACACGAAGCCAATCCTGCTTCGGAAATTTGCATTGTACTATTTAAAGATAAAACAATGACACATACCTATCAAATTACCGGAATGACCTGCACGAGCTGTGCCGATAAAGTAAAAAAAGCACTCCAATCGGCAGAGCATGTAACGGCGGTTGAAGTTTCCAAAGAAAATAACAGTGCCACTGTGACCATGAGCAAACATGTTGGCCTGAATGAATTACAACATGTTCTGGACAGTAAATATCAAATTTCAGCAATCCATCATAATGAAATGGCAGAAGAAACAAAATCCTGGCTGGAAACCTACAAACCAATTCTACTGATCTTCTTTTACATCAGTCTGATTACCGGCCTGATTCAGCTTACCAATTCTCATTTTGATTTTATGCAGGCAATGCGTCATTTCATGGCGGGATTCTTTTTGGTTTTTTCATTTTTTAAAATGCTGAACTTAAAAGGTTTTGCCGAGAGTTATAAAATGTACGATGTGCTGGCGAAAAAAATCCCGGTCTGGGGATATGTTTATGCTTTTCTCGAACTGGGTTTAGGGATTTCGTATGTAATCAATTTTAATCCGGTGCTGACCAATGCCCTGACCTTTATCGTTATGAGTATTAGCATCATTGGTGTCCTGCAATCTGTCCTGAACAAAAAGAAAATTCAATGTGCCTGTTTAGGAGACGTTTTTAATTTACCAATGAGCACCGTGACCATTATAGAAGATGGTCTAATGATCATCATGAGTTTAATAATGCTGATAACAATGTTATAATATGGATTATAAAAAAATATTTTTCTCATCACTATTTCTCCTTTTTAGCATACAAATCATGCTTTCACAAAAGGTGGTACGTTATGACTTATACGTACGGGATACGATTGTCAATTTTTCAGGCAAGGAAAAACATGCTTTTGCAGTAAACGGACAAATTCCAATGCCCACTCTTACTTTTACGGAAGGAGATGTTGCAGAAATTTATGTCCATAACGAATTAAAAGAAAGCACTTCGCTGCATTGGCATGGTTTATTTTTACCCAATAAAGAAGACGGTGTTCCGTATCTGACCCAAATGCCGATTGCGCCCAAGACCACACATAAATACAGTTTTCCTATTATTCAAAACGGGACCTACTGGTACCACAGCCATTCCGGTCTTCAGGAACAAGTAGGTTTGTACGGACTTTTCATCATCAATAAAAAGAAAGACGATCCGACTTTCAGAAAAGGCATTGATGACCTGCCAACCGTTCCTGTTATTTTGAGCGAATGGACGGACTTAAAACCCGAAAACGTGCAACGAATGCTGCACAATGCCAACGATTGGTTTGCGATAAAAAAAGGAACAACGCAAAGTTATGCCGAAGCCCTGAAACAAGGCTATTTTTCAACCAAAGTCACCAACGAATGGAAACGAATGAATGCCATGGATGTGAGCGATGTCTATTATGAGAAGTTTTTAATCAATGGAAAAAATCAGGAGCAGCTTTCACAATTTAAGCCCGGAGCAAAAGTCAGGCTCAGAATTGCAAACGGCGGTGCTTCCAGTTATTTCTGGCTAACTTACGGAGGCGGAAAAATAACCGTTGTAGCCAGTGACGGGAACGATGTTGAACCTGTAGCAGTAGATCGCCTTATTATTGCGGTTTCTGAAACATATGATATTATTGTTACCATTCCGGAAGATAAAAAATCCTTTGCTTTTTTGGCTACAGCCGAAGACAGAACGGGATCGGCATCTTTATTTCTGGGAGACGGAATTCAACAGCCTGTTGTACCTCTTTCGAAACTAAAATATTTCGAAGGAATGAAAATGATGAACGGCATGATGAAAATGAACGGCGAAATGAATGACATGGGCATGCAAATGTCCCTGAATAAAATGGATATGAATGCCGTAATGTATCCTGAAATTACAGGAGAAGATGAAAGTTCAAAACCGATGAATACTTCCGAACACACAGAAGGCATGCAAATGGATAATGACAGCACTGAAACTGCTGAAATAGTAACCTTAAATTATGCAATGCTGAAATCACCCACCAAAACCAATCTCCCGAAAGATGCTCCCGTTAAGGAATTGCGTTTTGAATTGTCCGGAAATATGAATCGCTATGTGTGGAGTCTGGATAATAAAGTGATTTCTGAAACCGATAAAATCTTAATCAAAAAAGGAGAAAATGTACGCATTGTATTGTACAACGGATCGATGATGCGGCACCCCATGCATTTACACGGACACGATTTCAGAATCCTGAACGAGCAGGGCGATTATGCGCCGCTGAAAAATGTAATTGACATTATGCCGATGGAAACCGATACAATCGAATTTCAGGCCAATGCAGATGGGGACTGGTTTTTTCACTGCCACATTTTGTACCACATGATGGCAGGAATGGGACGTATTTTCAGTTATGAAAATTCAGCACCGAATCCGCTGATTCGTGATCCGAAAATGGCTTATAAAATGCTAAAAATGGACGACAGAATGTTTCATTTTATGGCAGAAAATGATTTCGCTACAAACGGAAATGACGGTGAAGCAATGTTCAGCAGCACCCGCTGGAGCATCGGAACCGAATGGAGACTGGGCTACAACGATAGTCATGGTTACGAAACAGAGACACACGTTGGGCGCTACATTGGAAAAAATCAATGGCTGATGCCTTTTATCGGTTTTGACTGGCGTTACAGAAAAATGGGAATGGACGAACAGGAACAAAATCTTTTCGGCCAGTCTAATACCAAAGACAATCGTTCTGTTTTTAGCGCGGGTCTTGAATATACGTTACCAATGCTTATAAAAGCTCAGGTAGAGGTTTATACCGATGGAAATGTACGTTTTCAACTGGAACGAAAAGACATTCCACTTTCGAAACGTTTACGTATGAACTTAATGTGGAATACCGATAAAGAATATATGGCCGGCCTGAAATATATCGTGGCGAGAAACTTCGGAATTACAACGCATTATGACAGCGATATGGGAATTGGATTTGGAGTCAATCTGAATTATTAGCCGTTAGATTTTAAACTGTTCTTATTGTATTTTCATAAAAAAACATCCGTTCGTAGTCTAGTATGAACAGATGTTTTTTTATGAAAATGGGTGCCCTTAAAGTTTAATTACAATTTTACCCACTGTTCTTCCGGTCTCTAATTGCAAATGTGCTTTGTCCATTTCATCAAATGAAAATATTTGTGACACATGCGATTTGATACTTCCTTTTTGCATTAAATCAGCAACAGCCTTCATATCGGCACCGGAAGATTCAACCAGAATAGCAAATAAATCCACATTCTTGTTTTTGGCTTTTTCTGCATATTCCGGAGCAATTGCACCTAAAATATAAATGATTTTTCCGCCTGGTTTTACCACATCGACCGAACGATTGTTGATTGCATCTGAAATTGAATTTAAAACCAAATCCACATCAGAAACTTCCTTTTCAAAATCTGTTTTGGTATAATCAATATGCTGATCAGCTCCGTTTTGCAAAACAAACTCTTTATTTTTCTCAGAGGAAGTTCCGATTACATGCGCTTTAAAGTGTCTGGCAATTTGTGTGGCATAATGCCCTACTCCGCCCGATGCGCCATGAATTAAAACTTTATCCCCTTCTTTTATTTTTCCGTTCGTAACCAGAGCCTGCCAGGCTGTAAGCAAAGCAAGTGTTCCAGCTGCCGCTTCTTCATGCGAAATACTTTCCGGTTTTAAAGCCAAATGCGAAGCCGGAACCGCAACATATTCTGCATAAGCTTTTCCTTTTCCGGGAAAGTTTACCATTCCGAATACTTCATCGTTTAGTTTAAAATCCGTCACCTCTTTCCCGGCTTCCACTATGGTCCCGGACAAATCCCAGCCTAAAATAACCGGACGTTCGTCTTCAAAAAAACGTTTGATCCCACCTTCAGAAGACCTTGTTTTGTAATCAACCGGATTGATACTCAAGACACTTACTTTTACTAAAACTTCATCAGCTTTAATTTCCGGTTTCGGAATATCTACATATTTAAAGTTGGATACTGGTCCCGCTTCATTCAATATAATTGCTTTCATCATAATTTATTTTAAAATTAAAGTACAAAAGTATAATATCAGTATCTTTGTCACAAGTATGCACTTTTTTGTACTCTACGTACCAAAAGTATACTATTATTGATTATCAATGATTTAAAAATTAAAAAAATGGCAAAAAATAATTATACAGACGGTTGTACAGATGTAGTTTGCTCCGTTGACTACGCTTTTAAGAGAATTGGCGGTAAATACAAAGGAAGAATTTTATGGAATTTGAGTAATAAAAATATCCTACGTTACGGCGAATTACGAAAAACTCTTGTGGATGTAACGCCCAAAATGCTGACCCAGACTTTAAGAGAACTCGAAGAGGATGAATTGGTCTCCAGAAAAGTGTACCATGAAGTGCCGCCAAAAGTAGAATATTCTTTAACCGACATTGGCATGGAACTGATTCCGTTTATCAATCATTTGAAAGAATGGGGAGATAAGCAGCGTTTGAAAGAGACGATGGTGGCAAAAACAAATTAACAAGGTTTGGGGATACCTGATTGTTTGCATATTTACAAAAACATTAACAACTTAATTATTCTTACAAATCCCAATTCGCGTTATATTTGATGAATCAAAATTGAATCATCAACACCAAAAAACAAAAAAATGACAAAAGTAATTACCTTTCTGACTGTGGCTTTATTTTCAATTGGCATAGTAGCGCAGGAAACTAAACCAGCAGCAAAAAAAGAAAAAGCTAAAAAAGAATCTTGCTGCACAAAAACAGATGCAGTAAAAAAAGACAAAAAAACGTGTTGCGTTAAAAAATAAGATGGCATTTATTCCATAAAAAAAGACCTCAACTATTTGAGGTCTTTTTTTATGCGTATTTTTTTTGCCACGAATTTCACGAATTTTCACAAATTCAAAATGCTGATGCATTTTGTAAAAAATAATTAGTGGAAATTCGTGAAATTCGTGGCAAAAAAAACTATTTAATACGAACGCTCCATTCAAAATCCATTTCTGAAACCTGAATTCCTTTTTCATCTGTTCCAATCGATTTCATCCAGAAGGTTTGTCCCTCGCCTGTTGCAATTGTCTTTTCAATGGCTTCGGCAATTAAATGCCCATCATTACAAACAAATGTAATTCTGCCTGTTGCTTTTTTAGTAAAGTTTCCTTTATTATTGGCCACCAGCATGGAAATTTTTTTTCCGCTTTCCTGGATTTGAGAAATAACCAAAGCTCCCGTTGTTAATTCGGCGGCCATTGCCTGAACAGCGAAATACATCGAATTAAAAGGATTCTGGTTGATCCAACGGTGTTTTACACTTACGATACAACTGTCCTTATCGATCGCTTTTACACGAACGCCACAAATATACGCCGATGGTAATTTGAATAATACAAATTTGTTGAGTTTGGAAACTGAAACTGCCATGTGATTTATTTTTTATGTAAAAATACAAAAAAACTATGCACGCACAATAAATTGTTTTTACTTTCCTAAAAGGGTAATAAAACAAGGTATTGACACTGATTTTCAGTCTTTTTTATTTCCCAATTCAATTTTGAATTTGTTAAAAATTTGTTAATATTTGGTACTATGCAAAACAAGATACTGTCTTTTAACCATATATTTGCATAAGAAAATACTATATGCTTTTAATCATGGAAACAACAACACCACTCATCATGGAAACAACATCAGAAAAGAACACTGCAACATTCACACATTTAAGTACATTAAGCCAGTACATCATTCCTTTTGGAAATTATATTTTTCCAATTTTAATCTGGACGAGTTACAAAGACAAATCAGAATTTGTAAATCACCACGGAAAACAGACCTTGAATTTTCAATTAAGTCTATTGCTTTATACTTTGGTTCTGGCTTTAATTGCGATTCCGATTTTCATAATCGTATTTCTTCAAAACCTGCCAATGGAAGCTGTTTTTAATGACGAAGATTTCGTAATCAGAAATTTTAATTTTGAGGGAAACATTGGATTAATCAGTATTGGAGCAACGGCCGTTTTACTTTTCGGATTATTAAAAGTAGTTGAATTCTTTTTAGTGATTTACGCTTCTATAAAAACATCAAACGGAGAATATTACAAGTATCCTATGACGATTCCTTTTATAAAGTAATTTCAAAAGATTAAAAGTTATACGATATACGAACTCATTCCAAAAGAATAAATTCGAAATCAATCATCAATCAATCATCATCAATCAAAAAACGAATTGTTCAATCTAAAAAAAACAAAATGAAATTATGAACATTGAAAACACAAAAGCACAGATGCGCAAAGGTGTTCTTGAGTTTTGCATCTTATCCGTACTAAAAGAAAAAGATGCATACACATCAGAAATATTAGACACTTTAAAAAACGCCAAATTACTAGTGGTTGAGGGAACGGTTTACCCTCTTTTAACCAGGCTGAAAAACGACGGTTTGCTCAATTATCGCTGGGAAGAATCAACTTCAGGACCACCACGGAAATATTATGGGTTAACCGAAATAGGACAAACATTTTTAAACGAACTTAGCGGAACCTGGACAGAATTGTCTGACGCCGTAAAACTAATCACCAATCAAAATCAATAATCATGAACAAAACAGTAAATATAAACTTAGGAGGTATGTCTTTTCACATTGATGAAGACGCATATTTGAAACTAACTCGTTATTTTGACGCTATAAAACGATCATTAAACAATTCGTCTGGTCAGGATGAAATTATTAAAGATATCGAAATGCGTTTTTCTGAACTATTAACAGAAAAACAAAAAAGCGAAAAACATGTTGTGGGATTGAAAGACATTGACGAGGTGATTGCTGTTATGGGACAGCCGGAAGATTACATCATTGAAGACGAAGGAAAATCAAGCCAGTCTTTTAATGATTACAGTAACAGAAAGCATAAAAAATTATACCGTGATAAAGAAAAAGGTATGGTTGGCGGTGTTGCAACCGGTTTAGGACATTATTTCGGAGTTGACGCTGTCTGGATAAAAATCATTTTCCTAATATTTGTTTTCGCAGGTTTCGGAACTGGAATTTTAGCTTATTTCGTACTTTGGGTTGTAACTCCGGAAGCGGTTACAACCTCTGAAAAACTGGAAATGACGGGTGAGCCGGTGACTATTTCGAACATTGAAAAAAAAGTACGCGAGGAAATCGAATCGTTGTCTGATAAATTTAAAAATGCAGATTATGACGCAATGGGAAACCAGGTAAAGTCGGGAGCTGAGAGAATAAGTAGTTCATTTGGAGACTTTATAATGACGGTTTTTAAAATCTTCGCAAAGTTTTTAGGCGTAATCCTGATCATGTCCGGAATTAGTGTTCTGATCATGTTATTGATTGGTGTGTTTACTCTGGGAACCAATGTTTTTGTTGATTTTCCTTGGCAGAATTTTGTAGAAGCAGGAAACTTTACAGATTATCCGATCTGGTCATTTGGTTTGTTAATGTTCTTTGCTGTTGGAATTCCGTTCTTCTTTTTGACCCTTTTAGGTTTCAAATTGCTATCTCCAAACTTAAAATCTATCGGGAATATTACCAAATATACTTTGTTAGCGATCTGGATTATAGCAGTTGCCATTGCCATCAGCATCGGAATCAAACAAGCTACGGAAATCTCCTACGACAATAAAACGGTAGAGAAAAAAGCAATCAATATCAGTCCAAAAGATACTTTGTTCATCAAATTCAAATACAATGATTATTACGCAAAAGATTTGAATCATTACAGAGAATTTGAATTCGTACAAGATTCGGCCAACCACCAATTATTATATTCAAATGACGTTCGTTTGCACGTTTTACATACGGATGAAGCTGCTCCTTTTCTTCAAATAGAAAAAAGTGCCAGAGGAAATTCGTTTATTTCTGCCAAACAAAGAGCAGAAAAAATCAATTATAAGTTTCAAATCACAGGAAATCATTTAATTTTGGATAATTATTTTCTTACAGATGTAAAAAACAAATTCAGAGGTCAGGAAGTAGATGTGTTTTTATACCTTCCGGAAGGGCAATTATTCAAACCGGACGCTTCTGTACAAGATTATGATGATTCAGAAGATGATTTCTTTAACCTGCACTTTAGTGGTAATTACAACTATAAAGTAGAAGGTTCAAAAATCAAATGCCTGAATTGCCCATCAGAAGAAAATGACTATGATGATGTTGAAGAAGAAACTACTGCTGATAATGATACCATAAATGAAGTTTCGGTTAAAATTAACGGAAAAGAAGTTTTAAACGGGAAAAAAACCAAAGGAAAGCTAACCACTGACAAAAACGGAGTTATAATCAAAATTAACTAAGCCATGATAAAAATAATCATTCATATTACAAAATTCGTCGTTGCGACCATTACCGCTTTATTGTTTGCTTCTTGTAACTTTAATGGAAACTCCATTGAAGGAAGCGGAAATGTTACAACTGAAAAAAGAATCGTTCAGGGAGATTTTACAAAAATATCCGTAAGCAACGCGATCGATTTAGTAATCGAACAAGCCGATGCAACTGAAATTGTTGTGGAAGCGGATGACAACTTACAGAAAGAAATCACTACTAAAGTTGAAAACGGAACTTTAATCATTAAATGTAAATACAGTTCTTTTAGAGATGTTACCAAGAAAAAAGTAACTGTAAAAATGCCTAAAATTGACAGGATAGAAGCTTCAAGCGCTTCTTCTGTAGTAAGCACAGGCATTATTGAAGGGATGGATATTGATTTGGAAACTTCAAGTGCAGCGACTATGGATGTGAAGCTGGAATCTGACAATATTACGGTTGATACCGGCAGCGGAAGTTCGGTGAGAGTGGAAGGAAAAGCTCTGAAAATCTCAACTTCGGCCTCAAGCGGATCTACTATCAATGCACAGAAATTATTGGCAAATGATGTTACGGCAGAAGCTTCAAGCGGAGCCAATGTAAGTGTTCATCCAATTGTAAGCCTGAAAGCTCAGGCCAACAGCGGAGGAAGCATCAATTACGACAATACGCCGAAAACAATTGAGAAAACTTCGAATTCGGGAGGAAGTATCAGCCAGGGGTAAAGAATATTTATCTGTTAAATATAAAAAAATCATTCATCGAAAGTGGATGATTTTTTTATATTTGTGAAAATCAAATCCAGCATTAATGAAAAAAAACACAGCCCTACTCCTATTATTATTGGTTACCACATTCACTTTTGCCCAAAAGAGAGAAAAAATAAAAGGATCTAAAATCGTTACCACTTCTATAAAAGAAGTCGGGGAATTTGATGGTATTGAAGCCGACGATAATTTAGAAGTTTATTTAGAAAGAGGAGAAAAAAACGAAATCAAAATCGAGGCAGACGACAATCTTCACGATATTATCGGAATGGATCTAAGAGACCGTACACTTCGTTTGTATACGTCAAAAGAAAGTTCCATTTTTAAAAAATTGATTGTCCGTGTGACCTATACAAAATCACTGAAGAGTGTTATTGCTAAAAATGAAGCTGCTATTTACGCCATTCAGGAACTTCAGCTGGACGACATTACCTTTAACAGCTTTGATTATTCAAAATTATTCCTGAATGTAAATTCGAAAAAATTCTCCCTGATAGCTGATGACAAATCAAAAGCGGAATTAAACGTAAAAGCAGAGGATGCCAATTTACAATTAAGTAAAAACGCTTCTGTCAAAACATTGGTTTCTGCGATAAAATTCAAATGTGATTTGTATCAGAAAGCAGTGGCTACTATTGAAGGTATTGCTGAAAAAGCAACCATTCGCCTGGATAACAATTCTGTTTTTACCGGAACAAAATTCACTTTAAAAGAATCGAATGTTACTGTTGAAAATTATGCAACGGCGAGTATTTTAGCAGAAACCTCTATTTCGATAGCCGTTGGAGACAAAGCAGAACTTTCTCTTTTTGGAAATCCAACGATACAGCTTACCCGTTTTTCTGAAGAAGCTAAACTGATTAAGAAGATAAAGTAGAATTTAGTATTCAGTCGCAGTTTGCAGTCACAGTTTGTAGTCGCAGTCACAGTTTTCAGTTTTTAGTCTGAAACTTTATAAATTTAAAAAAGCAAAAAGTCCCAATAGTAAAACTGATTGGGACTTTTTTTATTTTATTGTCTTGTCCAAATTCCAACAAACTGAAAATGAGACTGCAAACTGAGACTGAATACTTAAAACTTACTCTTTAGCTGCCAAATATCTTTCAGCATCCAGTGCAGCCATACAACCTGTACCTGCAGCCGTAATCGCCTGACGGTATACATGATCTGCAGCATCACCGGCTACAAAAACACCTGCAATATTGGTATTAGAAGTTCCCGGAGTATTGATGATATAACCGGTTTCATCTAAATTTAGGTAATCTTTAAAAATATCGGTATTTGGTTTATGCCCAATAGCTACGAAAAATCCGGTTGCAGGAATTTCAACAACTTCAGCAGTAGTTTTGTTCAAAGCTTTTATCGCATGTACCACATTTCCGTCTCCTAATACTTCAACAGTATCGTGATTCAGTAAAATTTCGATGTTTTCGGTTTTGCGGACACGGTCTTCCATAATTTTAGAAGCCCTGAATTTTTCACTTCTTACCAACATCGTTACTTTTTTACAAAGTTTAGATAAGTAATGCGCCTCTTCACAAGCAGAATCACCAGCTCCAACAATTACCACTTCCTGATTGCGGTAGAAAAATCCGTCACAAACAGCGCAGGCAGAAACTCCTCCACCCATTTGTAAATAATGTTGTTCTGATGGTAATCCTAAATATTTAGCTGAAGCACCTGTAGAAATAATAACCGTTTCACAATGTAATTCGATTGAATCGTTAATCCATACTTTATGAATATCTCCTGAAAAATCAACTTTAGTAGCCCAGCCATCACGAATATCAGAGCCGAAACGTTTGGCTTGTTCCTGCAGCTGAATCATCATTTCAGGTCCTGTAACTCCATCAACATAACCCGGGAAATTCTCCACTTCATTTGTTGTAGTCAACTGACCACCCGGCTGCATTCCCTGGTATAAAACTGGATTCATATTAGCTCTGGCAGCATAAATAGCAGCGGTATATCCCGCAGGACCAGAACCTATAATTAGGCATTTAATTTTTTCGATAGTATCTGACATAATAGAATTGTGTTAAATTGATGGTGCAAAAGTAAGTTTTTATTGTTGGATTTCAGAAGCCTGATAATCAGTTTTTGCTATTCTAAAATAGAGAATCTAAAATAGATATAAAATAAAAAAATCCTTTCTGCAGATACAGAAAGGATTTTAGTCGGGGTGGCAGGATTCGAACCTGCGGCCTCCTGCTCCCAAAGCAGGCGCGATAACCGGGCTACGCTACACCCCGTAAGCGGGTGCAAATATATAACTATTTTTTGCTTATCCAAAACAAATTGAGAAATAAGAACTATTTTTAATTTCATAACCGGAATTTGAAAAATCCCGCAAAAACCTCCCAATTTCTTTTTATTAAAAATAAAATTTCATTTATGACACTTTTTAAGGTCAAACTAACCATTATCTACCTGACTTTTCATAGCTGTTTTCTTTGAAAAACAAAAAACACATCCAATCAAACACCCACCAAACAGCGGTTAACCTAAGTTTCTTAAATGTTAACAAAATAGATTTTCAAAAACCATAAATAATTGTATTTTTACGGTTCAAAATTCAGAAAATAAATGGGCAAAATCATTGCGATTGCTAATCAAAAAGGAGGCGTTGGAAAAACTACAACATCGGTAAATCTTGCGGCCTCATTGGGTGTTTTAGAAAAAAAAGTATTATTGATTGATGCTGATCCTCAGGCCAATGCGACATCTGGTCTTGGGATTGATGTAGAATCAGTTGAGATTGGTACCTACCAAATACTTGAACACAGCCACACCCCTAAAGAAACGATTATAAAATGTTCAGCTGTAAATGTTGATGTGATACCTGCTCACATTGACCTTGTTGCCATCGAAATCGAATTGGTTGATAAAGAAAACAGAGAATACATGCTTAAAAAAGCATTGGAAAGTGTGAAAGATGATTATGATTTTATCATTATCGACTGCGCACCTTCATTAGGTTTGTTAACCTTGAATGCTTTAACAGCGGCTGATTCTGTAGTTATTCCGATTCAGTGTGAATATTTCGCACTTGAAGGATTAGGAAAATTACTGAACACCATAAAAAGTATTCAAAAAATACATAACCCTGATCTTGATATTGAAGGATTGTTATTAACAATGTATGATTCAAGATTACGTTTATCCAATCAGGTGGTTGAAGAAGTTCAAAAACACTTTAACGATATGGTTTTTGATACCGTTATTCAACGAAATGTAAAATTAAGCGAGGCTCCAAGTTTTGGAGAAAGTATCATTAATTATGACGCAACCAGCAAAGGAGCAGTTAATTACATTAATTTAGCTCAGGAAATTATAAAGAAAAACAGTAAATAGTTTTTATGACAAAAGCAATTAAAAAACAAGCCTTAGGAAGAGGATTATCAGCATTATTAAAAGATCCGGAAAACGACATTACCTCAGTAGAAGACAAAAATGCTGACAAGGTTGTTGGAAATATCATAGAGCTTGAAATAAGTGCTATCGAAATAAATCCGTTTCAGCCTAGAAGCAATTTTAATGAAGAATCATTACGTGAACTAGCCACTTCTATTAAAGAACTTGGTGTGATTCAGCCTATTACTGTTCGAAAATTAGACTTCAACAAATATCAGCTAATTTCCGGAGAGCGTCGTTTACGTGCCTCAACATTGGTAGGTTTAACGACGGTTCCTGCCTACATCCGTATTGCCAATGACAACGAATCGCTGGTTATGGCTTTGGTGGAAAACATCCAGCGTCATGACTTAGATCCGATTGAAATCGCACTTTCATACCAGCGTCTGATTGATGAAATTCAATTGACCCAGGAACAAATGAGCGAGCGTGTGGGTAAAAAACGTTCTACCATTGCCAATTATTTGCGTCTTTTAAAATTAGACCCTATTATTCAGACTGGTATTCGTGATGGTTTTATCAGCATGGGTCACGGCAGGGCAATCATTAATATTGAAGATTTAGATGTTCAGACAGATATTTACCAGAAAATAGTAAGTCAGAATTTATCCGTTCGTGAGACAGAAGCTTTGGTAAAAAATTATCATGAAGGCGAGAAACCAAAAGCGGAAGGAAAAGCAAAATCAGAATCTTCTTTTGAAATTGAAGAAGTTAAGAAAAGCACCTTCAACGAATATTTTGGTGCGAAAGTTGATATAAAAGTCGCTGGCAACGGTAAAGGAAAAATTACAATTCCTTTTAATTCTGAAGCCGACTTTAACAGAATTATAAAATTAATAAACGGGTAGTGAATAAAATTGTCCCCATAAGTCTATTGTTCTTTCTTATAGGAACCGTTTCTCTTTTCGCCCAGGCAAAAGAAGAGACGGTTTTAGTCGCTAAAGACACTACTAAGTTAGAAGAAATAGATCCGCTTACACCAGCAAAAGCAGCATTTTACTCTGCCATTTTACCTGGTCTTGGTCAGGCTTACAATAAAAAATACTGGAAAATTCCATTAGTTTACGGAGCTATTGGAACCAGTTTATACTTTTACCTCGATAACAATAAAAAATACAATAATTATCGCGATGCCTACAAAAAAAGACTGGAAGGCCTTCCTGATGATTATGCTTTTTTAGATGACAGCAGGCTTATTGCCGGTCAGAAATTCTACCAGAGAAACAGGGATTTATCTGCTCTGTTCGTTGTAGGTTTTTATGTCTTAAACATTATCGACGCCAATGTTGACGCGGCTTTAATTCAATTCAACGTAAACGAAAGACTATCACTGCGTCCGGAAATTTACCCTGATGACATGACATTCAGACCCAATGTCGGACTAACTTTTAATTATCACTTTTAATTAGATTGACTTTCTGGTTAAAATTCAAAAAATATACAAATGAAAATTGCGCTTTTAGGATACGGAAAAATGGGTAAGGTAATTGAAAGAATTGCTTTAGAAAGAGGCCATGAAATTGTTTTAAAGAAAGACGAATTTAACAGCTATGACGGACTTTCGACTGCTGATGTCGCTATCGATTTTAGTGTTCCTACCGCTGCCGTAGCCAATATTTCAAATAGTTTTCATGCCAATGTTCCCGTAGTATCAGGCACAACCGGCTGGCTGGAACATTATGATGAAATGATAGCGCTTTGCAACGAAAAACAAGGCGGCTTTATTTCCAGTTCCAATTTTAGTTTAGGCGTGAATATTTTCTTTGAACTGAATGAATATCTGGCCAAAATCATGTCTCAATTCGATTCCTATAAAGTGACGATGGAAGAAATTCATCATACACAGAAATTAGATGCCCCAAGCGGAACGGCGATTTCATTAGCCAAAGGTGTTATTGAAAACAGCAATTATGCCAATTGGACATTAGAAGACGCAAAAACGAATGAAATTCATATAGAAGCCAAAAGAATTGGAGACGTTCCCGGAACTCATACCGTGACTTACGACTCAATTGTTGACAATATCGAACTAAAACATACGGCTCACAACCGTGAAGGTTTTGCTCTTGGAGCCGTTATAGCAGCGGAATGGCTGGCGGGTAAAAAGGGAATCTATAACATGAAAGATGTTTTAAATTTAAAATAAAATAATTTAAGGTTTAAGGCAAAAGCTCCACATTCAATACCTTAATCCGAACATTTAAACAAAATATTATGACACTATATCTTTGGTTTGTTTTTTTCCTGGCAGTACAGATTATCCATTTCTTAGGAACATGGAAATTATATCAGGCAGCAGGAAGAAAAAGTTGGGAAGCTGCAATTCCAGTATACAATTCAATTGTTTTAATGAAAATTATTGGCCGACCAACCTGGTGGACATTATTACTTTTCATTCCAATTATCAATCTGATTATGTTTCCGGTTGTTTGGGTGGAAACCTTAAGAACTTTTGGAAAAAAATCTTCTTTGGATACTTTTTTAGGCATTTTTACTTTCGGATTTTACATCTATTATGTGAACTACACCCAGAAATTAGAATATAACGCTAACCGAAAATTAACTCCTGAAAACAAAACTGCTGATACCGTAAGCTCTTTGCTTTTTGCTATAATTGTAGCAACATTAGTTCACACTTATCTGGTACAGCCGTATACAATTCCATCTTCATCGTTGGAAAAATCATTATTAATTGGTGACTTCCTTTTTGTAAGTAAAGTAAATTATGGTCCGAGAGTCCCTATGACTACTGTGGCACTGCCTATGGTTCATGACACTATTCCTTTTGCAAAAATAAAATCGTATTTAAGCTGGCCTCAGTTACCTTATTTAAGGCTTCCTGCTCTGCAAAAAATTAAAAACAATGATATTGTTGTATTTAACTGGCCCAGAGATACTGCTTACAATATGTACATTCCAGCTGATAAGTTTTATTACAAACCAATTGATAAAAAAACCAATTACGTAAAACGCTGCGTTGGAATTCCAGGTGACTCTTTACAAATTAAGGATGGTATTGTTTTTATAAATGGCAAAGAACTTATATTTCCTGAAAGAGCAAAACCACAATACTCTTACTCTGTAGGTTATGATGGCAAAACACCGATTGATTTTGAAACATTATTAAGAGAATTAGATATTACCGATGGTGCTGGTTTTACAGGTAAAAACAGAGACACTCTGTTTTTTAGAGCATTAACCCAGGCAAGTGTTGACCGACTAAAAAATGTTCCCGGAATTACAGGTGTAAAAAGGCAAATCACTAAAGGTCCTGAAGATGGTATTTTCCCTGATTATCAGGATGGAAAACCATCTACTTCCAATAATTGGAGCTGCGATAACATGGGGCCTATATATATTCCGAAAGAAGGAGCAACAGTGGCTTTGACACGTAAAACGTTGCCGCTTTACAAAGAAATAATCTCGAATTACGAAGGAAATAAATTGCAGGTAAACGGGTCAGAAATTTTAATTAACGGAAAACCTGCCACTACCTATACATTCAAACAAGATTACTATTGGATGATGGGAGACAATCGCCATAATTCATTGGATGCGAGGTATTTTGGTTACACACCTGAAGATCATATCGTAGGAAAACCTGTCTTCATCTGGTTGAGCTGGGACAGCAACGGAAAAGGAATCAATAAAGTTCGCTGGAGCCGAGTATTCACAACTGTTGACGGTGAAGGACAGCCCCAATCTTACTTTAAGTACTTCTTAATTTTGCTTGCCCTTTATTTCGTTGGAGAATTCTTCTGGAGAAAAAGAAAAGAAAATAAAGCATAAAAAACGTTAATTCGTTGAACTGGCAAATCGTTTAATCGTTTCTTTAAAAGTACGATTAAACGATTTGCCGATTAAATATAAATCACAATGAACGCTCTACTACTTCCTACCTATTTTCCGTCAATCAGCCACTTTGCAGTGATGGCTCAATCTGAAAATATTACTTTTGAAATGGAAGATAATTTTCAGAAACAAACCAACAGAAACCGCGCTTATATTTACAGCCCAAACGGAATTCAGTTATTAAATATACCTGTTAAACATTCTAAGGCACCACATCAAAAAACAAAAGAGGTGCGAATCGAGAATGAATTCGACTGGCAAAAACAACATTTCAAATCTTTGGAAGCCGGATACAGAAGCTCTCCTTTCTTTGAGTTTTTTGAAGATGATATTCGTCCTGTTTTCGAAAAACAACATACTTTCCTAATGGATTTAAATATGGAAGTTTTAGCTATTGTAACGAAGTGCCTAAGAATGAAATTAGAGTTCGGAAAGACAACGGAATATTTTGCAGAGACAGCAGACACTACTGACTTCAGATTTTTGGCCAACGGAAAAAAAGACCCCAATACATTTGAAAAATATACACAGGTTTTTGATGACAAACATGGTTTTATAAACAATCTGAGCGTACTGGATTTGCTTTTTAACGAAGGTAAATTTGCAATGGATTATTTAAAAACACAAAAACTGGTATAATGATATTCTCTTTTTGTAGAATTGGAATTTGGAATTTTTAGAATTTTGGAATTTAAACTCTCTTACTCTATTCCATTGAAAGTCTCGTCATTATAGGGTAATGATCCGAGTTTTCGAAATCAGAGAAACTTTGGAATTGTTTTACTTTCATTTTACTATCCGTAAAGATATAATCAATTCGCGCAGGATAATAGCGGAATTTATAGGTTGCCCCAAAACCCTGACCAGCCTCTTCAAAAGTATCTTTCAGCTTTCCTTTTATGTTTCTGTACACATAAGAAAAGGGACTATTATTCATGTCTCCACAAATAATAATCGGGCTTTTACATTGTTTAATATTTTCTTTAAAAATTTCAGCCTGTTCCTGCTGCTGTCGGAACCCTTTACTGATTCGGGTATAAATCAACTGTGATTTCTGTTGATTTACATTATCGATATTATCCGAAATATCATTGACATCCGGAGAAATCTTAATCGACTGCAGGTGCATATTATATATCCGTATAACATCTTTACCGAGCTTTATGTCTGCATATATCACGTTATTGTCTGATTTAGGAAAGATAATACTGCCCTGATACAGAATTGGAAATTTCGAAAAAATGGCCTGCCCTGTTTTTATTTGATTACCGTCTATAAAAATATAACGATGCGGATACACTTTTAAGTCAATATGAGCAGAATTGGAATATTCCTGAATGCACAAAATATCAGGGTCTTTTTCGTCTATAAACGTTTTAATATTCGATGGAATATCGTCACGGTCTAACCATTTAAACACATTAAAAAGACGAACATTATAGCTCATTACAGAAAAATCCTTCTCATCTTCTACATATTCCTTGCCGGAAAATTTATAAAATTTATTAATAAATGTAATCCCGGTCAGCAATACCAGACCAGACAAAATAAGACGCTTTTTAAACTGAATCGCCCAATAGAGGAAAAACAATCCATTCATCACAAAAAAGGCCGGCATAAACAGCGTCAGCACCGACAAAAGCGGAAAGCTCTTCGGGGCTAAGAAAGGTAAAACATAGATACTAAATGTCACTACAGTAAGTACTATATTCAAAAAGAACATCAATTTATTAAACCACGACAGGTTTTGCATGCTTTCTTTATTACAGGGATTATTTTCCAGCTTTAAATAAAAACTCTTTTTCTTCTTTGGTCAGACAATCATAACCCGATTGACTAATCTTATCTAAAATTTCATCAATTTGTTGTTGGGTTTTGTCTTTTGTAACAATTCTGGAAGTAACTTTTTCTGTAGGTTTTTGATAATTTTTATGAACTTTTTTAAATGGGGTCGATGGGGATTTTTTAAAAATATTGGTAAAAAAATCTAATATTTTAGAAATTATAATACTTAAATCTGTTCCGTTTTGAAGCAATTTAATAAAAACAAAACCAAAAACAGCACCCGCTAAGTGCGAAATATGACCACCCATATTACCCAGTCGCAACTGCATTAAATCTAAAATTAAAATTACAGCTGTAATGTGCCATAATTTTACATTTCCTACCAATAATAAACGAACATTCATTAGAGGCTGATAGGTTGTCGTTGCTACTAAAATAGCCATAATAGCAGCCGAAGCCCCAACAATAGAAGCGGAATAATTTAAAAAATAATAGGTTAAAACAAAAATGATTCCGGAGAAAACAGCACTTAAAATGTACAATCCCAGATATTGCTTTTGTGTAAAAAAGGTTAAAAACAAATTACTTGCAAAATTTAAAACCATCATATTAAACAACAAATGCAGGAATCCATCATGAAAAAAGGCATAGGTTAAAAATGTCCACGGTTTAAATAAAAATACTTCAGGATCTGATGATAAAGCCAGCCAGCCCGGAAAAGCAAACTGCCCGATTGAAAATTGGTAAAAGAACACTAAGGAAATCAGAAAACAGGCTACATTCCAATAAATAACGCGCATTGCGATACCACCTAATTTGTATTGTAGTTTCAAATCATCAAGAATGTTCATAAAGTTCTCTTTTGGTTTTTACAATTAATTATCTAAAGTTAAAAATTAATTCCAACGGTTTTTATTAAATTGATTTTTTTTCCAGTACAGCATCATTAAAAAACCGGTTAGCGCTCCACCTAAGTGAGCAAAATGGGCAACACCTGTACCACCGCTTCCAAATAAAGAATTACCTCTAAAACCTAAAAACAAATCAATTGCTAAAATTCCCGGAACAAAATATTTTGCTTTGATGGGAACCGGAATAAACATTAAAGCCAGTTCTGCATTAGGAAACATAAAAGCAAAAGCGGTCAATAAACCATAAATTGCCCCGGACGCACCAACAACAGTACCCATATAAGTTCCCGTAAAACTTTCAAATTGTGAAACCGTTAGCAATTCCTGCCATCTCGTATCAATTTTACCTTCATTTAAAAGTTGCAAAACATCTGTTTTATTATAACCGTTCGCTACTAAGGTATTTATACTGTCCTGAAAAAAATAATAATTCACACCAGTATGTAATAATGCCGCTCCAAGTCCGCAGGAGATATAAAAGAACAGAAATTTTTTAGGACCCCAAAAATGCTCTAATGCCGATCCAAAGGAAACCATCGCGAACATATTAAATGCAATATGCAGGATTCCACCATGCATAAACATATGCGTGATTGGTTGCCAGGCTTTAAAACTTGGGTTTTCCGGAAAAAACATCGCGAAATATTCGTAAGAAACAGGTACCAATTGCGAACCAATAAAAAAGATAATATTGATTATCAACAATTGTTTTACTACAGGAGTCATGTTCATCATAAGGCAAACTTTTTATCTATATCTTCAACACGCATCGTGATGAAGGTTGGTTTCTGAAAAGGTGAAATATTAGGATCTTTACAGGCAAATAATCCGTTTACTAAATTATCCTGCTCTTTTTCGGTTAAATAAGATCCGGTTTTAACCGCTAAACTTTTGGCCATCGATTTGGCTATTGTATCATTTTGGCTGTAACTGCTCGCCGGAATTCCGTCCTGTAAGTCTGTTAGCAACTGTTCAATCACCAGTGACACTTCGCTTTCTGTAATATTGACCGGAATTCCCGAAATTACGATATGATCGGTTTGAGCACCTTCAAAAACAAAACCTGTTGTTTCCAAAGAAGGTTTCAGTTCTTCAATCAATTCCATTTCTCCTGAAGAATAAAACAGGTTCAACGGAAAGAGTAATTGCTGACTTGAAGCCTGATTGACAGTCATATTCAACAAAAATTGTTCGTATAAAATACGCTGATGCGCCCGCTGCTGATCCACAATCACCATTCCGGATTTTATTGGGGAAACAATATATTTTTTATGAATCTGATAGGTTTTCTGACTGGCCTGTTCTACATCCTCATCGTTAAATAAAGACGAAGTAACTTCTTCATTTTCGAATGTAAAAGGAGAACTTTCAATACTTTCCGTTTCTAAACCCACGTACAAACTTTCCCAACTGGCAGTTGGTTCCACTCTTTTGGAATATCCGGAATACGAACCTGATCCTGAACCAGAGCCGGAACTACTTGCGTAACTGGATCCTGATCCGGATTTAGAATAATGCTGGTTGGTTTTGTCGTCTGTAAACGGATTAAAAGTTCCATCTACCTGAATAGTTGGTGTCTCACCCTCTAAATCTTTATAATGATAAGGCGTATCCAAATTCGAGTCACGATCAAAATCTAATACAGGTGCTACATTAAACTGACCTAAACTATGTTTAATCGAAGCCCTTAAAATGGCATACAAGGCTTGTTCATCATCAAACTTGATCTCCGTTTTAGTCGGATGAATATTGATATCAATGGTATTGGGCGGTACTTGCAGATAAAGAAAATAACTCGGTTGCGAACCATCTTTCAAAAGTCCGTCATAAGCTGCCATTACAGCGTGGTGCAAATAACCGCTTTTAATAAAACGATCGTTTACAAAAAAGAACTGTTCTCCCCTGTTTTTCTTAGCAAATTCAGGTTTGCATACAAATCCCTGAATGTTTATGATTTCGGTCTCTTCGCTTACCGGAACCAGTTTCTCATTGGTTTTACCCGACATAATACCTACAATTCGCTGGCGGTATCCCGCAGCGGGCAAATTGAACATTTCGCTTCCGTTATGATAAAAAGTAAAATGAATATTGGGATGCGCCAGGGCTACACGCTGAAACTCATCCATCACGTGGCGAAATTCAACGGTGTCAGACTTTAAGAAGTTACGGCGTGCCGGAATATTAAAAAACAGATTTTTAACTGCAAATGAAGTTCCTTTTGGTAAAACCGCTACTTCCTGAGAGATAAATTTACTGCCTTCAATCACAATGTGTGTTCCCAGTTCTTCCTGATCCTGTTTGGTTTTCATTTCCATGTGGGCAATCGCAGCGATAGAAGCTAATGCTTCACCGCGAAACCCTTTGGTATGAAGGGAGAATAAATCTTCTGCCTGACGTATTTTTGAGGTCGCATGACGTGCAAAGCACAAACGTGCATCGGTCACACTCATTCCTGCTCCATTATCAATCACCTGAACCAACGATTTTCCGGCATCTTTAATAATCAATTTAATGTCGGTTGCTTTGGCATCAACAGCGTTTTCTAACAACTCTTTTACAACCGAAGCAGGTCTTTGAACTACCTCTCCGGCGGCAATCTGATTAGCAACGTGATCAGGAAGTAATTGAATAATACTTGACATTAAGAAATTTGGGTTTAAGGTTTTGTCCTTGATTTCAGCCAACTGGAAAATCTCAGATTGATATTGTTAATTTTTTCCGGTTTTAAAAACCAAGGTGTACAAATTTAATGAATTTTGATTGTGATTCAGAACATCTGCAGTCATAAAAAAAACAAAAAACCCATACTATTTTTACACAGTACAGGTTCTTAGTATTTTAAAGCAAATACGCTTTATTCTTTTTCTATATTATTATAGCAATTCAAAATATAATTGCATAAAATGTCCTAAGGTAATTACCCTTTTTGAATCGATTAAATATAGCTAAATTTACTCATTTGTGTAGAAATGATTGCCTAAAACATCTTTCAAACCAACCATCACCATCCAAACAAAAATAAAAAAGAGCCATAATCCAAATCCGGATTTCAAACTCCCAATTGTCAGTGAAACAAGAAATACTGAAAGTACCATTGAACTAATACCAATTAACAAAAGGAAGAAAACATTTGTTTCCTTTTCTCTCATTTCATTTATCGCAATTATCACCAAAGAAACAGCATAAGCAAAAATGAGAACATTAACCAAAAACACAGAAGACCCAGAATGACCTTTCAATTTATTGAAAGAATCAAAAAAAATCAGAATTGATACAAAAATTCTGGAAACGGCCCAAAAGACTCTGGTTTTACAAAAAAATTCATCCATAAATTTTATATACTATTTACTCTTTTTCGATTTTAATCGGAGTTTCTTCAATTTGAATAGCACCTGAAGCCAATAAAGGCTGATGAAAAGGATGTGACATAGAAGCCTGTTGACGGATATAGGCCATTTTTATAGCTGCAATTGCCGCTTCAGTTCCTTTATTGCCATGAATTCCACCACTTCTGTCGATAGATTGCTGCATGTTATTGTCTGTTAAAACACAAAAAATAACCGGAATATCCGTTTGAACATTCAAATCTTTAATTCCCTGCGTAACACCTTCGCATACAAAGTCAAAATGTTTCGTCTGTCCCTGAATGACACATCCAATTACAATAACGGCATCAACATTTTGCGTCTGCAGCATTTTTTTCGCACCGTAAATAAGCTCAAAGCTTCCCGGTACATTCCAGCGGATAATTTGCTGGGCAGGAACTTCATTATCAATCAATGCTTCAAATGCACCATTGTAAAGCCCTTCAGTTATCGTTTCATTCCACTCAGAAACAACAATCCCAAATCGAAAGTCTTTCGCATTTGGGATCGTGTTTTTATCGTATTCTGATAAATTTTTATTTTCGGTAGCCATCTTTTATATTTAAGATTTTTGATATTAGACTTTAGATTCTGAAATACAAATCTACAATCTTAAATTTAAAATCTAATATTTTTATTGTGCTAATCCAATCAATACATCAACAGAAGCAGCTTCCGGTGTTGCATCGAAGTTTTCTTTAATATCGGTAAAGTATTTTAAAGCATCTTCTTTCTGACCTAAAGCTAAAGCAGTTTTACCAGCTTTAAGCAGGAAACGAGGTGTTGTAAAATCATTTTTGTTAGATTCCGCCGCTTTTACATAATAGTCTAAAGCTTCTTTTTGCTGATTTTTCTGAGAGTAAGCATCTCCGATTGCACCTTTTGCCAAAGCGCTTAAGATCAAATCTTCAGATTTGAACTCTCCTAAATATTTGATTGCCTCATCGAATTTACCTGTATTCAAATACGCCATACCAGCGTAGTAATTTGCTAAGTTTCCAGCGTCAGTTCCTGAATATTCGTCAGCAATTTTGATGAATCCGAATTTACCTTCAGAACCATTCAAAGCTAATTTGTATAATGAATCGCTAGCTACACCATCAGTCGCCTTTTGGAAGTTTTGTTGTGCAACAAACATTTCGTTGGCAGCTTCATCCTGTTTCGGAGCTTCGATAAATTTTTGGTAAGCCAAATATCCAATAGTCGCAATTGCAATACCAGCAACTAAACCAATAATGATTTTTTGATTTTTAGCAACCCAATCCTCCGTTTTAGAAGCAGTCTCATCTAATTTTGAAAAAACACCAGCTGTTGTGCTGTCTTTTTCGTCAATGATTACCTGTTGTTCTTCATTTACTTCTTTAACTTCCTTTTCTTTTGGTGCTTTATATCCTCTTTTATTGTAAGTAGCCATTTAAAATTAATTTAGTGAACGGCAAAAATAAAATTTTTATTGAAACTGAGGTAAAAAAAATCAATTTTATCACTATTTTAAAAAAAATAATTTCAACAATCGCAACTCCTTTGGCTTCAGCGGCAAAATAATTCATCCTGAAAAGCTCCAAAAGCCTTTTATATCGATAATTTTCGATAATTTGCACCCTCAAATTTTTGTTGTTCAAAACATGACTTTTCCTGAGCTGCGGGTATCATTTCAGCCACAGATATTACAGATTCTCACAGATTAGAGCACTATTTTAAAAGAAATCCTTTGAAAATCCTTCAATCTGTGGCGTAAAAACTGGATCTCCGGAAAAAGTCCTGCTCAAAACAGCAGATTTTATCCTTTACAATCCTTAAAAATGCACCTAAACAAAATTTCTTTATTCAATTATAAAAACTTCTCCGAAGCCAGTTTTGATTTCGACCACAAAATCAATTGTTTTGTTGGAAAAAACGGAATAGGAAAGACTAACGTGCTGGATGCAATTTATCATTTGGCGTATGGGAAAAGTTATTTTAATCCTTTGGCCGTTCAAAACATCAAACACGGAGAAGAGTTTTTTGTGATTGATGCCGAACTGGAAAAAAATGACAGAACAGAGCAAATTGTCTGCAGTTTAAAAAAAGGACAGAAAAAAATCTTAAAAAGAAACGGTAAAGCCTATGATAAGTTCTCAGATCATATCGGATTTATTCCGTTAGTGATTATTTCACCCGCCGACCGTGATCTGATTGTTGAAGGCAGCGAGACACGCCGTAAATTCATGGACAGTGTAATTTCACAATTGGACCATACCTATTTGCATCAGCTTATTCAATATCAGAAAATCATTGTACAGCGAAATGCCCTTCTGAAATATTTTGCCCTGAATCATGTTTTTGACAACGACACCTTATCTATATATAATGAACAACTGGATGCTTTTGGAAAATCTATTTTTGAAAAACGAAAAGAGTTCCTCGAACAGTTTATACCTATATTTAATAAACACCATGAAGCCATAACCGGATCTGAAGAATCGGTGCAACTGGTCTATGAAAGTCATTTATTCGAAAAAGACCTGTTGACGCTTTTACAGGAAACGATTAATAAGGATCGTGCGTTACATTATACCAGTTCCGGAATTCACAAAGACGATTTGTCTTTTGAAATCGATTCGCATCCGATAAAGAAATTCGGTTCGCAAGGCCAGCAAAAGTCTTTTTTGATTGCCTTAAAACTGGCTCAGTTTGAATTTCTGAAAAAACAAAGCGGTGTAAAACCTCTGCTGCTTTTTGATGATATTTTTGATAAATTAGACGAAAGCCGGGTAGCTAAAATTATCGAAATGGTAAACAGTGACACTTTTGGGCAGCTCTTTATTTCCGATACCCATCCGGAGCGAACTGAAGCCATCGTAAAATCGACCCATCAGAGTTATAAGATCTTTAATTTGTAAGAAGCTTTTTTTGCCACGAATTTTCACTAATTATCATAATCTGCAATATTCATTAGCCACAGATTTGAAGACTTTGTAAAAGCCAGACGACTAAAAAAACTTTTAAAATTCGTGCTAATTCGTGAAATTCGTGTCGAACTTTACAACCACTCTGACGGAGAAGTATTAAATTAGCCAAAACAAATAACTGTCATAAATATCCAATATGCTAACGAAAGAATCATTGCAATTTTTAGACGACTTAAAAGCCAATAACAACAGAGACTGGTTTCAGGATAACAAAAAACGATACGAGATTTTCAAAAAAGATTACCATCAGTTAGTGGGTGATTTTCTTGATGCGATGAAACCTTTAGATCCTTCACTGGAATTACTGGAAATTAAAAATTGTACCTTCCGAATCAATCGTGACATTCGGTTTTCTAAAGACAAATCTCCTTACAAAGCACATTTAGGCGTCTGGATGTCTTCTGGCGCAAAAGGTCAGAATCGTTCGGGATATTATGTCCATATTGAAAAAGGCGCCAGTTTTATTGCAGGAGGTTTTTATTCACCGGATCCGGAACAACTAAAAAAAGTCCGTAAAGAAATTGCTTTTTTCCATGAGGACTTAGAAGGTATTATAGCCGACAAGAACTTCAAAAAAGAGTTTGGAAATCTGGATTTCGATGAAAACAATTCGCTTAAAAATCCACCGCGTGGTTATGAAAAAGAACATCCTGCCATTGAATTCTTAAAATTAAAAAGTTTTACCGCCACTCAGAAATACGACATCAAAGAAGTGACCCAAAAAGACTTTGTGTCTAAAATGAGTCAGAAACTGATTGCTTTAAAACCTTTAAACGAATTCATAAATCGTGCTTTAGAAACTGATGAATTTTAGAAAATATAAAGTTTTGCCACAGATTTCACAGATTCACACAGATTAAAAAATCCTGTAAAATCTTTTAATCTGTGGCAAAAAAATTAAGTTTGCCGAATGAAAAAAAGAAAAATACTTTTTCTTGGCGAGTCCTATCGCGCTGATGCTATCACCTGGATGAAAGGCCTGAAAGAATTTGGCGATTTTGACATTATAACCTGGGAACTTCAGACACCCAATAGTTCAAAATTAAACCGGTTCAGGCGTATCGCAGAATATTTCTTCGCTCCTTTTGCTATTCGAAAAATCATTCGAAAAGAAAAACCCGATATGGTAATTGCCGAAAGAACCACCAGTTATGGCTTTCTTGCGGCTTTATCCGGTGCCAAAACCATTGCCATTGCGCAACAGGGAAGAACCGATTTATGGCCGGAAGGTTCCATTTTATTGCCTTTTAAGAAATTCATTCAGAAATATGCTTTCAAAAAAGCACACCTGATTCATGCCTGGGGCCCCGTGATGACCATTTCGATGAAGGAAAGAGGTGTTGACATGAGCAAGGTTCTCGTGCTGCCAAAGGGAATTGACTTTTCGGTTTTTACTCCCTCCATTTCAAATGCCACCCGAATTGAAGCTATCGTAACACGTTCTTTACAGCCGGAATACCGACATGATTCGATTCTAAAAGCTTTTTCGATTTTAAATCAAAAAGGGATTGATTTTTCACTGACTATTGTTGGCGATGGAACCCGTTTGTCTTTTTTGAAAGATTTAGCCAAAGATTTACAGATCGAAAACAAAGTGATTTTTACAGGAAGAATTCCGAATACGGAACTTCCCCGATTATTGCAGCAATCGAATATTTATATCAGCATGCCGATAACCGAAGGCGTTTCGGCTTCCTTATTTGAAGCGATGGCCTGCAATTGTTATCCGGTAGTTTCTGATATTGCCGGAAATCAAAGCTGGATCACGCACCGCGAGAACGGGCAATTGATTGAAATTGATAATTTTGAAATGCTGGCAGAAGAGTTAATCTGGTCTTTTGAAAATACTGAATCGCGAAATAATGCAATTTTACAAAATAGAAAGTTTGTAGAAGAAAATGCGAATTATGACATCAATATGAAAATTATTGCGGATAAGTATCATGAGTTGTTAGACTTGCGAAATAAAAATTAACCGCAAAGAACGCAATCCCAATAGCTATCGTGATACGCAATGAACACAAAGCTTAACGAACTTTGCGCAAACTTTGTGTCTTTGCGGTAAAACCAAAAATTATAATTCTTACTTTTGAACTCAGAATAATCCCGAATTTTAGGGACGTCAAAAAAGCCTTTTATCTATGGAAATACAATCCAATTTTTCTTTAAAAAAACACAACACTTTTGGTATTGAAGCCAAAGCGAAACAATTTGTAGCCGTTCATTCAACAGCCGAATTGAAAACCGTTTTAGAGGAAAACAAAAACCAGAAAAAATTTGTTTTAGGTGGAGGCAGCAACATGCTTTTAACGAAAGACATTGATGCTTTGGTCATTCATATCGATTTAAAAGGTAAAAAAATCATTAAAGAAGACGATGATTTTGTCTGGGTCGAAAGTCAGGCGGGAGAAACCTGGCATGATTTCGTTCTCTATACGATTGAAAATGATTTTGGTGGTTTGGAAAACATGTCCTTAATTCCCGGAAATGTCGGTACCACCCCAGTTCAGAATATTGGGGCTTACGGAACCGAGATCAAAGACACTTTTGTTTCCTGCGAAGCGATGCACATTGAATCTCAGGAAATGAGAATCTTCACCAACGCCGAATGTAATTTTGGCTACAGGGAAAGCATTTTTAAAAATGAAATCAAAGACCAATATATTATCACATCGGTCATTTATAAACTGACGAAACGCAATCATAAAATCAACACTTCGTACGGAGATATTCTGGCTGAACTGGCTAAAAACAATATTACTGCGCCGACTTTAAAAGACGTAAGCAATGCTGTAATTACCATAAGACAAAGCAAATTACCGGATCCGAAGGAATTAGGAAACAGCGGCAGTTTTTTTAAAAATCCGATTTTACTGAAATCTGATTTTGAGAAAATCCACCAAAAATTTCCGGAAATGAAATATTATGAAGTTTCGGAAACGGAAGTGAAAGTCCCTGCGGGCTGGCTGATTGAGCAAGCCGGTTTTAAAGGAAAACGTTTCGGAGATGCCGGAGTTCATAAAAATCAGGCTTTGGTTTTGGTGAATTACGGAAATGCCACAGGGCAGGAAATTTTAGCCGTTTCAAAAGACGTTCAGGATACGGTTTTTAAAACGTTTGGCATTCATATCGAAGCTGAAGTAAATGTGATTTGATTTAAATATCCTGCCACGAATTACACGAATTCCCACTAATTTATTCGGATTAATTCATGCAATTCGTGACAAAAAAACAAGACCTAAAAATGTACACACCTGACCTATACAAAAACGAAGATCCGGAATCGATCAGAGCTTTCTTAAGAGAAAATAGTTTTGGAATCCTGATCAATCAGACCAACGGAAAATTATGTGCAACCCATATTCCGATCGAACTCGAAATTAAGGCTGATGGCACAGAAGTTCTGCAGGGGCATATTTCAAAATTAAATCCGCAGGCAGAAGGTTTTGCAGAAAATGATCAGGTTCTTGCTGTCTTTTCAGGTCCTCACAGTTATATTTCTTCTTCGTGGTACGATCATGAGAATGTCCCGACATGGAACTATATAGCCGTACATGTTTACGGACGCATCAAAATTACCGATGAAGCCGCAACAATTGAATCCCTTAGAAAATTGGTTGATAAATACGAAGCTGGTTCAGAGAATCCGGTTCGCCTGGATAACCTGTCCACAAAAACCATGCGTGAAGCCAGAGGAATTTTTGGTTTTGAAATCGCAATTGATGAAATTCAGGCGACAAAAAAACTATCGCAAAACAGAGATGATTTTAATTATAAAAACATAATTTCGGAGTTGGAAAAGACCGAAAACCCTCAGGCTATTGCTGTTGCGAAAGAAATGTCAAAATGCCGAAAGTAAATTGGTATTAATCATTGAAAATTAGGAATTCATAAGTACATTTGCACGCGCAAGATTCAGAAATCAAAAGACATTAAAATCAGATGCTTACATTCATTTTTTACTTTTTTATTGCTATTGTTGTTCTACAACTTTCTTACTATCTGGGCATTTTCGGAAAATTTGCTTTCGGCAAACCGCAAAGCATCACACCAAAAGACATTCCGGTTTCTGTGATTGTCTGTGCCAAAAATGAAGAAGAAAATGTAAAAAAATATATCCCGCTATTAGCGGAACAAAACTATCCTGACTTTGAAATTGTTTTAATTGATGATGCTTCAAGCGATGAAACACTGGAAGTTTTTGAAGAATTTGAAAAACAATACAGCAACATTCGTTTAGTAAAAGTAGAAAACAATGAAGCCTTTTGGGGGAACAAAAAATATGCTTTGACACTCGGAATTAAAGCGTCCAAAAAAGAATATCTTTTATTTACAGATGCAGATTGTTATCCGACATCAAAAGAATGGATTACGACAATGACTTCACAATTTACCCTGAACAAAACCATTGTTTTAGGTTATGGCGGTTATGAGAAAAGAGAGCGTTCTTTATTGAATAAACTCATTCGATTTGAAACTGTTCTTACGGCAGTACAATATTTCTCCTGGGCAAAAATCGGACTTCCGTATATGGGTGTTGGGCGAAATTTAGCTTACAAAAGGGAAGAGTTTTTTAATGTAAATGGCTTTATCGAGCACATTCAGGTTCGTTCGGGTGATGATGATTTGTTCGTCAATCAGGCTGCCAATAAAAGCAATACTACAATTGCCTACACTCCTGAAAGTTTCACGTATTCGAAACCAAAAGAAACATATGCAGAATGGTTTTCTCAAAAAAGAAGACATGTTTCTACTGCAAATTATTACAAAGTTTTTGATAAAATTCAGTTAGGTCTTTTTTACACCTCACAATTATTTTTCTTTTTATTAGTTATCCTTCTATTGTCTTTTCAATTTCAGTGGATTGCTGTATTGGCTTTAATCGCGACTCGCTACACCATTGCGTGGATTGTAATGGGGTTTTCAGCCGGAAAATTGAGAGAAAAAGATTTAAAAGTATGGTTTCCTATTGTAGAAATCATGCTTATATTCACGCAAATTAATATCTTTATAACTAATATCTTTTCAAAACCTGTACATTGGAAATAAATTCTAAAATAGAAAAAGCAAAAAAAGGCGATCAGATCGCCTTTACTTTTTTGTTGGATTTCTATTGGAATGAAGTGTACGGATTTATGCTAAAACGTACCGAAAACGAAACTACTGCCGAAGATATTACCATCGAAACTTTCTCAAAAGCTTTCGACAAAATTGCCTCTTACAATCCTGAATTTCAATTCAACACCTGGTTAATTGCAATTGCAAAAAATGTTTACATTGATTTATTACGCAAAAAGAAAACCAATCTTTTTATAGAAATTACCGATACTGAAGACCAACAGGCATATAACATCGCTGACACTACTCCGTCTGCGGAAGATGCTTTAATTAAAGAGCAAAACCTTTCCCGTTTACTGCAATGCATCAAAGAATTAAAACCCCATTATCAGGAAGTAATTCAGCTGCGTTATTTTCAGGAAATGACTTATCAGGAAATTGCACTCAAGATTGATGAGCCTTTAAGCAATGTAAAAGTAAAACTACTCCGCGCTAAAAAATTATTAGCAGAAATCATCGAACGCAATAGATAATTTATTATCTTTAGTTAAAGATTAAAATAGCCACGTATTTTTTCTTAAAAAGATTAAAATTTCACAAACCCTTACATGTTCTTTTGTTTTTATTGTCTAATCAAAATCAAAAATTTTGTTGCTTATGATTTAATGTTTACTTAACCTTAAAATCCAATCTAATTATGTCTAAACTAAGCATCTATGAAACCAAGTGGACCAATCTTGTTTTCGAAAACAAAAACAAAGAATACGGCGCGTATCAATTACGCCAGGAAAGTTCTAAAAATTCAATAACAGCTTTATTTGCAGGATTGCTAGTCATAGCAACTATAGGCAGTGCTTCTGTTTTAATTAACAAATTTAAAACAACTGAGATTATTGAGCCAATACCTACAGATATTCCTCTGGATCCTCTTGTTGCTACAGAAGTACACCTAAATCAGGACATACCGCCCGCTCCTCCTGCACCGCCGCAAAGTGCTTCGACACCGGTAACTGAAGTAGTTCAGTTTAGAAATCCTGTTGTAGTGGAAGCTGAACAGGCTGTGGAACAGATTGCACCTAATACGGTAAATGCACCAGTAGTTGAAAACACCAGCGGAACAGGAGTTGCCAATACTAATGTTTTACCATCCAATGGTAATGGCGGAGAAGTTGCTTCAGTAGCTCCCACTACTAACGAACCTGTGCTTGCTGCAAGATTAGACAAGCAACCTGAATTTCCGGGAGGAATGGCTAAATTTTATACTTTCGTTGGAAATAATTTCCAAAGACCGGAACTGGATGCTGAAAAAACGTTACAAGTGTATGTTTCTTTTGTAGTTGAAAAAGACGGTTCCTTAACAGACATCCTTGTAAAAAAAGATCCAGGTTATGGAATGGGCAAAGAAGCTATTCGCGTTCTGAAATCATTAAGAACAAAATGGAGTCCAGGTATCTTAGACGGAAAACCGGTTCGCACCGCATACAATCTTCCAATTACAATAAAAACGGAACTGGAATAACAAAATAAAAGGCAGAATTTAGGTTCTGCCTTTTATTATGGATTTTTTTTAATCCGCTAACTAAAATTGAAGATTATTAAAGAATATCATCCTATTTTTATTTTCTTTCATATTGACTCCTTTCTTTATAAAATTAAAAACCAATTCATAAAATCAGTAAAATCAAGTATATTTACAGTATATAAAAAGGATTGTATTAAAAATTAAAAACTATAAAAATGGGAATATTTTCGGCTATTATTGGTAATGCTGGTTCAGTAAGTCAAGAAGATTTAGTTAAAAAATACGGACAACTTTTAACAGACAATGAAGAAATCGAAATGGGTTTTAAACTTATCCGCGATACTTTTATCTTCACGAACAAAAGATTAATTCTGGTTGACGTACAAGGAATTACAGGAAGTAAAACAGAATACAAATCAATTGCCTATAAAAGCATTACTCGCTTTAGCATTGAAACAGCAGGTACTTTTGATCTTGATGCTGAATTAAAAATCTGGGTTTCCAGTGAATTACAACCAAGCATCGTAAAACAATTTAACAAATCGGTAAATGTGTATGATGTCCAAAAAGTTCTGGCACATCACGTTTTAGGATAATAAAAAAACCCGACAAATTAAATTGTCGGGTTTTCTTTTTTATGATAATCAATAGTGGTTATTTCTTTTTAGTTACTTTTTTTGTTGTCTTCGTTTTTTTAGCCGGTGCGGGAACTGTGTTTACAATTTTTTGCTGTACGTAAGGTTTATACAAACCATCTTTTTCTGCTCTTGCTTTGGCATCATCAGCTCTCTTTTTAGAGTCCGGGTGCGAGCTCATCATCTGATCGATAAAGGAAGCTTCAGTTCCTTCACTCATTTTTGCTAAAATTCTAAAGGCAGATTCTTCGGCATTGATGTTATATCCATTTTTCTTCAAAAAGTTATACGAAAATAAATCAGCCTCTGTTTCCTGTTTTCTACTGTGTTTGCTATCAATTAAAGCACTTCCGATTTTACCTAACTGGCTATCTGTTACTGATGTAATAGTTGCCGATTGGGAAGAAACCCCATCAATTAATGCTTCTTTTTGGTAAGCTGCACGCATTGCATCTCGTGAATCATTATTCGCAACGTGACCAATCTCATGTCCAATTACAGCCAATAATTCATTATCATCCATAATATCCATCAGACCAGAATATACGCGAACACTTCCGTCAGCTGTGGCAAATGCATTTACTTCTTTTACTTTATATACTTTAAAGTTTAAAGTATATCCCTCACCGGCAGTATGTTTACCAAAGACCCTGTTCAATCGTATTGCATATCCATCTGTTGCAGGCGCAACTACATTTTCTGCATCTAACTTAACAACTGCTTCTTTAGACAACGCTGCAGCATCGGCATTACTTAGTGTAAAGCCAGCGACTCCTTTTTGAACAGCTCCAAGGGCTTTTTCACCAAAATTAATCTGCGCATTCATACTGGTGAAACTAAAGGCTGCAAACAAAGCACCTGATATTATAAATTTCTTTTTCATGTTTTTATATTATTACAATTTAACAACAAATGTACTATTAACAAAATTCTGTTTTATCTCTTTTCGAGTAATTTTATAACAAATAAAGATATAAATTTTAAACTGGTAAAAATCAAACCGCTGTCACTATTATTCATCCTAAATCAACAAATTAATAAAAAACTAAACAGTTCAGGAGGCTTTCCTTTTTTAAATCAAAATTTTAACAGTAAGCCTAAATTATATGCAATACGAGTTTTCTTAATCCCAAAGCAATGCAATAGCAAATTAACCCTTAAACAAATCTCCAAATAAACAACATTCCGTATCTTTGTGCTTTGAATTTTGATATATGGAAACAGTCATTGAAAATATCCCAACCGGAAAACCTAAATGGTTAAAAGTAAAACTTCCGATTGGGCAAAAATATACTGAACTTCGTGGTTTGGTGGATAAATACAGCTTAAATACGATTTGTACCTCAGGAAGCTGCCCTAATATGGGGGAATGCTGGGGCGAAGGAACAGCCACTTTTATGATTCTTGGAAACGTTTGTACCCGTTCCTGCGGATTTTGCGGCGTAAAAACCGGAAGGCCTGAAACCGTAGACTGGGATGAACCTGAAAAAGTAGCCCGCTCTATAAAAATCATGAATATTAAACATGCCGTAATTACAAGCGTTGACAGAGATGATCTGAAAGATGGCGGTTCTATCATCTGGATTGAAACGGTGAAAGCAATTCGCAGAATGAATCCTAATACGACTCTTGAGACTTTAATTCCGGACTTTCAGGGAATTGAAAGAAACCTTGACCGAATTGTGGAAGCAAATCCTGAAGTAGTTTCACATAATGTTGAAACGGTTCGTCGTTTGACACGTGAAGTACGTATTCAGGCCAAATACGACCGCAGTCTTGAAGTTTTACGTTATTTAAAAGAAAAAGGAATCAACAGAACCAAATCCGGAATTATGCTGGGACTTGGCGAAACGGAAGAAGAGGTTTTCCAGACGATGACAGATTTACGAAATGCAAATGTAGATGTGGTGACCATCGGTCAGTACCTGCAGCCGAGTAAAAAACATTTACCGGTAAAAGAATTCATAACGCCTGATCAGTTTGCGAAATACGAGAAATTCGGCCTTGAATTAGGTTTCCGTCATGTTGAAAGCGGACCATTGGTTCGTTCTTCCTACAAAGCACAAAAACATATTTTATAGAAAAAGGTTATTCGTTTAACTGATTAATTGTTTAATCGTACTGACAATTAAGCGATTAACCGGCTAACGGATTAAACAAATAAACAAAAAGATTGAAAACAAGAATTGCTATAAATGGTTTTGGGAGAATTGGAAGAAATCTATTCCGTTTACTTTTAAACCATCCTGAAATTGAAATCGTTGCTATCAACGATATCGCAGATAACAAAACCATGTCGCATTTGATAAAATACGACAGTATCCATGGTGTACTGCCTGTCAAAGTAAGCCACGATGAAAAAAGTATTATTGTTGATGGAAAACATTTTCTATTTTTTCATGAAAAAAGTATTTCAAATTTGGACTGGAAAAGCCATTCTATTGATTTTGTTATAGAATGTACCGGAAAATACAAAACCCATGAAGAATTAAACGCACACCTTGAAGTTGGAGCAAAAAAAGTAATCCTTTCTGCTCCTTCTGAAGTTGACACGATAAAAACAGTCGTTCTTGGCGTTAATGAGAACATTCTGGATGGAACTGAAACCATAGTTTCGAATGCGAGTTGTACCACAAACAATGCTGCCCCGATGATCAAAATCATTGATGAATTATGCGGAATCGAGCAGGCATACATTACAACAATACATTCTTACACTACCGACCAAAGCCTTCACGACCAGCCACATAAGGACTTACGCCGTGCCAGAGGTGCAAGTCAGTCAATTGTTCCGACAACTACTGGTGCAGCTAAGGCTCTAACAAAAATTTTTCCTAAATTGCATGAGAAAATAGGTGGTTGTGGAATTCGGGTTCCTGTTCCTGATGGTTCATTGACCGATATTACGTTTAATGTAAAACGTGCTGTTACTATCGAAGAAATCAACACCGCTTTTGAAAACGCCTCAAATACAAGTTTAAAAGGAATATTAGATTACACAGAAGATCCGATCGTATCGGTTGATGTAATTGGCAATAGAAATTCGTGTCTGTTTGACGCCCAGCTAACTTCCGTTATTGATAAAATGGTAAAAGTTGTAGGCTGGTACGATAATGAAATTGGCTATTCATCAAGATTGATTGATTTGATTCTGCTGATGAAAAAAGCATAAGATTCATTGTAAGAAGCATTGCGATACATGAAACACTACCTTTTAATTCTTATCAGTTTTTTTAATCCGTTTTTGTATTCTCAGGCCAAAAAGAGTACAGATAGCATTATCTATTATAATAAACTGGCCAACACCAATCTTCAGAATAAAAAGTACGATCAGGCCGTTTTTTTTACAGAAAAATCGATTGCTTTTTGTGCTTCCAATAACAAATCGGAGAATTTAGCCAATCAGACTTTTAAGCTTGGTAAAATTTATTACAACCTTGGAAATTATGAAGATGCCTTAAAAAACTTTCATAGAAGTGTTTCTTTATTCAGCAAAGTAAAACCAACATGTACCAAAGCCCTTGCACTGCATTACATTGGTATCACGAATACTGCAAAAGGAAATTACAAAACTGCCCATATCTATTACACAAAAGCGGAGAATCTTCTAAAAAAATTAAATATTGCTGATAGCGCCGAAATTTTAAGCTATCAAAAAGCGATGGCATTCAAAGCAAATAATAACTTTCCCTTAGCCATACAAACTTTTCAAAGCATAATTAAAAAACCGGATAACAGCTCCATTTTAAAAGCAAAAACCGACGCCTATTATCAGCTTGGTCTGCTGGAAACCCAGCTTCAACAAAATGATTCTGCCCTCTTTTATTTCGATAATGCTTTAGAAATGAGTGCCAAAAACAACGATTTAGCACAAAAGTCAAAAATCGTTCTGGGCATCAGTCGCTATTACAAAAAGAACAGGGATTTTGATCTGGCCTACTCGTATCTTGATGAACATTATCAGATTGAGAACTATATCTTAAAAATAAAAAATGCCAAATTAGATCTAAACGAGTTTGAAAAATTTAAAAAAAACCAATCAATCAGTACTAGTTTAAAACGCGAGAGTGAAGAAAAGATTCAGTTAAAAACGTATCGGTACTCTAAGCTGGTTAGCATTTTAGCCATTGCCTTAATTTCTATTTTATCCCTTTTGAGTCTGGCTTTATACAAAAACAATATTATTCGAAATCAAAATAATTTACTTTTGAGAGAGAAAAACAAGGAACTTATCCTGGCTAAAAACAAGGCTGAAAAAGCATCAAAAGCCAGATCAGAATTTTTATCAACTGTAAGTCATGAACTCCGAACCCCCTTAAATGCCATTAACGGAATTACACATTTACTGCTGGAAGACAGTCCTAAAAAAACGCAGTTAAAATACCTGGAATCTTTAAAATTCTCAGGAAATTACCTTACCACTTTTATCAACGAGATTCTTGAGATCAATAAAATAGATTCTACAAAAATAGAAATTGAAAATATTTCTTTCAACCTTAAAGAGTTGTTATTCAACATTCAAAGTTCCTTAAAAGAATTAGCAGCCGCCAATAAGAATTATTTCAATCTTGAAATAGACGAGACTATTCCGGACAATTTAATTGGAGATCCAACCAAATTATCCCAGATTATACTCAACTTAATCAACAATGCTCTAAAATTTACACAAAACGGACATGTAAGCGTCATTGCGAAATTATATGCGATTGAAGATGAAAGTGCAATCGTTTATTTTGAAATTGTGGATACCGGAATTGGAATTCCGGAAGACAAATTACAAACTGTTTTTGAAAGTTTTTCTCAGGGATCTGTAGAAGTTAATCGCAAATACGGCGGAACAGGTTTAGGTCTTACAATTGTAAAAAAATTAATTGAACTTCTGGGCGGTGAAATCAAACTAAAAAGCGAGGTCGGCAAAGGTTCTGCTTTCACCTTCAGACTAGATTTCAGAATCAACAAAGAGCCCCTTGAAATAAAGGAAGAAGCCAAATCATATAATGACATTCATTTCCAGCACAAATCTATTTTATTGATTGAAGACAACAAAATCAATCAGATGATTACCCGAAAAATGCTCGAAAACAAAGCTATAACATGCGAAATAATCGATAATGGCGAGGATGCAGTTGAGCTGTTGAAAGTAAAAAAATTCGATATGATTCTAATGGATGTCCACTTACCCGGAATCAACGGAACAACTGCTACAAAACAAATCCGGGAATTTGACAAAACTACTCCGATTATCGCCTTAACAGCTATTTCGCTGGATGAAAACAGGGATATGCTTCTATCTTTCGGAATGAATGATGTGATTACAAAACCTTTCGCTCCTGATGAATTTTATAGTATTATTGCGAAATTTTTTGATAAAAACTAAATCTCAGGAATTCAGTCGTTAAGGTTCTAAGTTTGATTTAACATATTCGAGTACCGTTGCCTCAAAATTTTTATGGTTGTTGATAAACGTAGTTTTTATGGGCAGGTAATACAATTGCGAAGCCAGTTTAGAATCTTTTAAACGAACATAATCTTTCTCTGTAGTAATGATTTTCTGGCTTCCGGCTTTACCCTGAATCGCATCTAAATCAGCATCAGAGAAGTGATGATGATCCGGAAAAGTCAGGCATTGATCTTTTTCATTTTTTAAATAATTGAAAAACGGCATTGGCTTTGCGATTCCGGCCAAAAGCAGTTTTGATTCGTTTTTAAGCTCATTTACAGCTATTTTCTGCTCTTTGCTATAAATAAAATCATCATAATCTATAAAAGTAAAATAGATTTGCTGCAAATGGGTCAGTTTCAATTTCAGACGAATTTGTTCTTGTCTTTCAACAGATAAATCCCCCGGGCATTTTGTTATGATTACAATATTAGCACGATTTGCTCCACTCCTGCTTTCGCGAAGATTTCCGGTTGGCAGCATAAAATCGTCTGCATATAAATCATCATACGAACTTAGCAAAATATAAAACCCTGCTTTTACTTTTCGGTGTTGATAGGCGTCATCTAATAAAATAACTTGCGGTTTTTCATTCCCGGAAAGCAATTGCGTAATTCCATTTGTTCTGTCCGCATCAACAGCTACCTGAATATTTGGAAATTTTTGATAAAACTGAAAGGGTTCATCTCCTAAAATTTCAGCGTTTGAGCCCACTCCGGCCAGAACAAAACCTTCCGATTTTCTTTTATAGCCGCGGCTTAAGGTTGCGACTTTATAATTATCCGACAATAATCGAATCAGATATTCGATCTGAGGTGTTTTTCCGGTTCCGCCAACACTTAGATTTCCGACCGCAATAACAGGCAGATCAAATGAAGTTGATTTCAGAATCCCTTTATCAAAAAGATAATTCCTAATTGAGGTAATAAATCCGTATAAAATGGCAAACGGAAAAAGTATTTTTCGAAGTACATTCATTTTACGAAAGTATAATTTTTTATGTTATTATCAGATAAATTGCTCCAATTATACAAATATAAAATTGTACCTCAACCCCTGTTTAGTCCTCTTAAAAAAAACAATTTCACATCCTTTTTCATCTAAGCAAAAATGGATAATTCACAGAAAACAATATTGCACTGAATTTCTTAATTAATAAAGAAAAACCCTTTAAATTACGTAAAACCACATTATAATTCTCATTTATCAGCCAAGAGGTTTTAAAAAAGCTAAAGATTTAGCAATGAGTTCTTTCAATAAAATTTTAAAAATTTGTCAGAAAAAAAGTCAAAAACAACAATTTATTATATTATTTTTAGAACGAATTTTCTTTAACTAATTAAAACTCCAAGTGCACGTGGTCATTTTAAAAAGCAAGAAATCAAAAAACCTTAAAAACATTTATTAATACCTAAAATTTTAAAGATGAAAAAATTAAAATTAGAAAATTTAAAAGTTAAAGCACTTACTAAAGACGAGCAAAAAAAAGTTAATGGTGGTAAAGCACAACTACAAGAAGAAGCATTCTTATCTATTGGAGCTTCGTGCAGTCTTAGAAATTCTTGTGAAAGAGTTTGCGGACCAGTAATTGCTTAATAAATATTTTAGCAAGGAATAGTTTTTTAAGTAAAGCTATTCCATTTTAAATAAGGGCTATCCATTAAAAGATAGCCTTTAGCTTTTATTCTTTTAAACAAGTATAATCGAGTGAATCCTGATTAGAAAAACAAATACGGTCATGAAATTTTTTTTTACTTTCTCTTTTATTTTATTGATAAATTTTACTTTTTCACAAAAAACAATACCCGGCGAATATTCAACAATTAATAACGATGACTATTCTTTTCTGGCTGCTAAACTTAAAGATAAAAAAATTGTTTTATTAGGAGAACAATCTCATGGCGATGGCGCTACTTTTGACGAAAAAGTAAACCTCATAAAATACCTGCATGAAAAACAAAAATACAACACGATTGTTTTTGAAAGCGGACTCTACGATCAGTACAAAGCATTTGAGGAATATTCTAAAAGAAAAGCGTCTGTCGCTATATTTGACCAAAGTATTTTAGACCTATGGTCTGACACCAAATCATTTCAGAATCTATTACTTTATATTGAAGATCGGGCCAAACAGAAAGATACTATAAAAATTTTAGGATTTGACAGTCAGGAAGGATTGCTGTTTACCAATCACTTTATGAATGACTTAAACCAAGTGATTCAGAGCAGAAAAATCACTATTGCCAAAAACAGTTTGACAAGAATAGAAAAAGCATTTATTTTCAGAGATTTAGAGAACATTGCAGCCAACAAAAATGATTCTCTTGCTTTATATCAGGATTTTGATCTTGTGGTAAATTCACTTCAAAACATAAAAAATCCTACACTTCACGAAAAAATCATTAAACAAGTTTTTACCAGTAAAATTTCTGATGTAGATTTTGAAGTCATGCAATTGCAAAAACAAAAAATTGCCGTTCAAAATCCAAGAGACGAACAAATGGCTAAAAATTTAATCTCCCTTTCTGAAATTTACCCCAATGAAAAAATGATTTGCTGGGGCGCCTCTTATCATTTTTCGAAGAATATCAAGGAAACGGAATTTACTGAACTAACAGAAAGCTATTTACAAAAACAAGCGAATATTGAATTGAAAACTACCGGTTTTACAGACTATATTCCCAGAGAAGGGGTAAAACTTCTTGAAGGCGGATTACCAATGGGCGGCTTTTTAAAAGATTATTTTAAAGACCAGATTTACAGCATTGCATTTTCTTCTTATGAAGGACAATACGGACGTGTGGAAGATAAAACATTCCCTATTCTTACTCCTCCCGAAAACAGTATCGAACAACAACATGTAAACAACGGTTATAGTAAGACTTTTTTTGAATTTGATAAAAAAGACACCAACTCTTATTACTGCTCTGCGTTTGGAAATATTCCGATAAAAGCAAAATGGAATACTATTTTTGACGGTTTTTTATTCCTTAAAAAATCATACCAGCCCGAAACAAGATTATTTGAAGAAGAAATTCATTCAGATACTAAAAAAGATGTGTTTGTTATAAATGGTAAAATAAATGATTATAAAAACAACCGCGTAATACCAAATGCCGATATTTCAACACTTAAGGCACACAAAAGTATTCTTGCCAATAAAGACGGTGTATTTTCTTTTATCATTGAAAAAGAAAATTTTAATGATAAAATAGTTGTATCGGCTTTCGGATATATTTCCGACACTATCACCATCAAAAACTTAACTGACAAAAATAAACATCAGGTCAAAATTAAGTTAAAATCATATAATTTTCAAGGAATCAATTTAGATGAAGTAGTGGTAAAATCAGATTTGAAACCATTAACTGCTGCAGAAATAGTAGCAAAGGCGCAAAGCAATATCGAACTTAATTATTATCAAAGCCCTTACAATCAAACCTTCTTTTTTCGCAATCAGGTGATTAAAAACAATGAGATTATTTCGCATGATGAGTCCGTTATCGCTACTTATAATGCAACAGGAATGAAAGGCGTTAATACGCCCGATGAAAAAATGTATGGAGAAATACTGCAAACGCGTGAAATCGTTCAGAATTCTTCAAAAAACAAATACAGCGGCATGAGTACTTTTGCTTTCCTGTTTGATCGGGACCTTGTCCTTAGTAAATCTAATGTGCTTTATAAAACTGCTTCTTATACACTAAAAAAAGAAGGCATTGTACCTTATAATGATCAGAAAGTCTATAAAATAAGTTTTCAGAATAACGCCCCTGATACCTATTCAACAGGTTATGGTTATCCGGCACCAAAAAAATCATCCGGATTTTTATATATTGACACTCAAACATTTGCTGTATTAAAATACGAACATTGTGTAGCGAGAGAACCTTTCGAAATCAAAAGTCAGGCTGGTAAAACTGCTCAGATGAATCATAGAATTATAATCACCTACAAATTATCTGAGGGGAAGTATTTTATAAATTATCTTAATGTAACAGACAAATCAATTATCACCTCGACAGCTGACAATTCTTTTTTATATAACACGTACAATGTAAGCAACTTAATGTCAACAGAGGTTAAGACCGTAAACAGTCAAAAACTTAATCGTCCGCTTTTAAAAATCAACCTGAATAATCCTGTTCAGGAAAATTCAGAATATTGGAAAAATAATAGCTTTATCCTTCCGGATGAAAAAATCATTTTCGACGTTTGCTACTAACCAAATCTCAACAAAACAAAAAAATGGATCCTATAATTTTAAAAATAGAAGAACAAATCTGGAAGTCGGTTGATGCAGAAAAGAGAATTGGCGTTCTTGACGGTCTCTCTGGTATTGCTTTATTTTATAATTACCTGATAGAAATGGAATCAAACGAAGAGTATCAGAATAAATTATTTTCAGTAATTGACAAGATAGGTGATTTAATTTCCGAAGAAAGTTACAATCCCTCTTTGTGCTCAGGAATAGCTGGCTATGGATGGGTTCTAGCAAAAATAAAAAATAAAAACCTCGAAATTGAAGATGACTATTTTGAAGCGTTAGATGCGATATTGGCTGAAAGTTTATTCGAAGAGGCGGCTAAAAACTATTATGATTTTCTGCACGGAGGATTTGGAATTGCCTTGTACTTTATCGAAAGATACAAAGCTAAAAAAGAAAAAAGTATAGAAACTATTTTAACGGAATTCTGCAATACTTTAATAGAAAAAATAAATAACAATCCGGAACTTCTCTTTTCAAGTGATTCAGAAAAACCAGACCAAAAAATGTATTATTTCGGTTTGGCGCATGGTATATCCGGAACTTTAAATTTCCTGATTTACTTACAGACCAACCTGCCCGAAGTTCATCCTGCTATTCATGAGGCGATAACCAAAACAATTGGTTTTATGAATACGTATAAGACTTTCGACGAAGAATCCAAACAGTTTTATCCCGGTCAGATTTTAATAAGCAATGCTTCTGTTACCAAAGCACGGCTGGGTTGGTGTCAGGGAGATTTAGGAATCGCAAATGCAATTCTTAATTCAGGGTCGTTTTTAAAGAACACAAGTCTGAAAGAAGACGGAAATTCGCTTATAAATGCAACAAAAAATATAACCGTGGAAGAATCTTTGGTAAATGACTTTGCGCTTTGTCATGGTTCTTCCGGCCTGATTTTACAATATTATTTAGCCTCCAAAAAAACTAATGTTTCATACTCAGATACCATAACGATCTGGTATGAAAACCTAAAAAAGCAAACCCGTGATTTTACAGAATTTAAAAGCTTTTTTATAAATCAGTATGTAGCCGAAACCAATATTCTAAACGGTGCCGCAGGCTTAGGGCTTACTTTATTGACCATAGAAAACAAGATTCCATCTGATTGGGTCGAGTGTTTAAATTTATATTAAGGTTCCGGTCGCTCCAAATTCATAAACAATCTGTCAACGCTATTTTCCATAGCTAAACTAAAAATTTAAAATGAAGTTTTTTAATACTGTTATCAAAAGGGTTGTCTCCTTTCCTGTTGAATCTTATACGGAAAACAACAAAGCTATTTCGAGCTTTTTTTTTAAAAATGATTTATTTCAGTTGTCTATTTTATTCGCTTCAAGAAGTTTGTATAATGATGTAAAAAAAAATAAATCGGATAAAACAAATCTCGCCCTGAACAAATATTTTTCAAGAGCTCATTTTAATCCGATTCCCTTTGGTCTTTTTACCAGTGTGGGTTCTGTAGAATGGAGTGACCGAACTTCACTGTCAAAGTCAAAAAGTTTAGCGCTTAAAGTTGATTTCGATAATTTATATATTGCTGAAAAAATTACCCTCCTGCATACACAAGACTGGAAAAAATATACTTATTTTACAAATCCTTCCATTCACTTTTTAAGTCCGGAGAAAATAAGTTATTATAAATCTCAGAAATCAACAAACGGATCTTACGAAACAAAATATGTGGAGATAGACTACGACGAAGACATTCAATGGCTACTCAACAGATTTGCAAACGGCACAAACATTCAGGATGTGACGAATGATTTACTTAAAGATGATTTTTCATTAACCGAAATAGATGATTTTTTATTGGAGATCATCAATGCCGGTCTTATTATCAGCGATGTAACCTTTAATCCTTATAGTAAAACAATATACGAACATCCTATTCCATCTAAACTGATAGAGCAGAACATTCATAAATTAGAGGCAAAAGAGGATTTTGAGCATTTTTCCAAAAATTATATTGAAGAACAGGATCTTTATTTGTCCGAGAAGGAAATTCAAAGTACGTATTCACATTCCATTTCACTATTTGAAAAAGAATCAGATCTTCTGGACGCTGCCCTACAGAAAAAATTATTAAAATATATAGAATTTAATGTCGCGTACAATAGCAATCATACCCCGATTACGAATTCGATACTTGAATTTGGCAACAAATTTTATCATAGTTTCAGCGATGGTTTTATTCCGTTAAGCAAAGTTTTCAATCCCTATTCCGGATTAAAATACAGTACCATTGGATTAAACACTGAAAGCAAACTGCATTCCGATATAATGACAAAGCTTTTAACGGCAAGCTCCAAAGAAGTATATCTTTCGAATACAAAGACTACCGAAAACAATAAAAATCAGTTGCCCGCTACATTTAATGTCGTTTTTGAATTACTGCATTGTAAAGTTACCGGAAAAGAAATAGTCTATTGTAAGTGCGTCACGGGAACCTCTTCCATAAATTTATTATCCAGATTCAATTATGTTTCAGAGTCCGTATGCCAGGATATTGCTGATTTTGAGAAAGAAATTCATGGTGATAAAATCGTTGCCGAAGTAAACATGATTGCTAAACCAAGAGCTTCCAATATTATTTCTTCTCATCAATATTACGATTATAACATTCCTGTCAACACCATTCATTTTGAAAATTCAAATCCAATTTTCTTATCGGACCTGTATGCACGTTTCAACGGGTCGGGCTTTATTCTGGCCTCCAAAAAACATCAGAAAGAAATAATTCCCAGAGTAACCTCAGCCCTAAATTATGGGCTATCAGATTCCGAAGCCTATCGTTTTTTGGCAGATTTACAATCGCAAAACAATGAAATTCACCATGTCAATTTCAATTTAAACTATTACAAAAACATAATACTGCCCTATGTTCCCAGAATTTATCTCGAAGACGGTATTTTACTTTATCCGGCGCAGCTTTTACTGGTAAACGATAACTATACCATTGATGAATTCAAAAAAGCAGTGTTTGAAAGCGTTAAAAAAAATGATTTTTCTAAAAGAGTTTCCCTGACAGATAAAAAAGGAGAAATCATTATCGATATTGAGAATGATGATCACCTGAAAATTTTGTTCTCTAAATTTAAAACAACCAATACCGTTTATGTTTCAGAATCACTATATGAATCATTTTTACCTGCAATAGCAAGTGAAAACAAACATTATGCACACGAATTTGTGGCCAGCGTTAAAAATACGGAGTTCACAGCCCTAAAAAACACTTTCAAAATTCCGGAAACTCCTGATTCGGAAACTGAAAACATTCCACTGTTGTCAAATTGGCTGTATTTTGATCTGTATTGTAATCCTTATGCACAAAATGATATCCTCAATATTCTTTATGACACTATTTTATCCAAAGAAGCAATAGAGCAATTCTTCTTTGTAAGATATGATTATCCTGAAAATCATTTAAGAGTCAGATTCAACACAGCATCTAAAGAAATAAAGGAATATATCACAACCCAAATTAACAAACTAAAAAACAGCAATTTAATTCGTACTTATAAAATCTTACCCTACGAACAAGAGGTCTACAGATATGGTGGAAAAGAATTGATGAAAGTAACCGAATCTGTTTTTAGCGAAGATAGTTTTGACACCATAGCCAATATTATCAAAAACGAGCCCAATGACGAGGAAACAGCCTGTTATTCCATATTAAAAATACAATACTATTACGCTCTCTTTGATTTTTCACTAGAAGAAATGATACTGCTCTGCGATGCGAATATTGAAAGTTTTTCTATTGAATTTGTCCTGTCTTCGGATTTAAGAAAAGAACTCAATCAAAAATTCACAGCCATTAGAAAAGACCTGGAAAATTTAGACTATGCAAACTTCCTCCATATTCCTGATCTGAAGTCAGCGCTTAAAGAGCATTTAGGAAAAAGTGGTTTAATCAGATCCAATTATGCCGGAGACCTGATTCATATGAGCATGAACAGACTGTATGACAAAGAGCAGCGTTACAATGAATTTAAAAGCTATTACTGGGCAAGACTTTATTTTAACAAACTAAAATTCACGGGAAAACCCAATTAATAGTAGGCCATCCAATGGCTTTCATTGTAATAGTATAAAATTTGGAGTACTTTTGTTCTTCACCCTTAACTTTTTGAGATACGCATGAAAATCAAAGAAATAGTAACAGTTCTGGAGGAAATGGCTCCTTTGGCTTATGCCGAAGATTTTGATAATGTAGGACTTCTTGTTGGCGATGATGAAGCGGAAAGTACTGGCGTTTTAGTTTGTCATGATGCTTTAGAAGCTATTATAGACGAAGCTATTACTAAAAATTGCAATCTGGTGGTTTGTTTTCACCCGATTTTATTCTCCGGAATTAAAAAGATAACAGGCAAGAATTATGTGGAGCGTGCGATCCTGAAAGCGATCAAAAACGATATTGCCATTTATGCCATTCATACTGCTTTAGACAATCATTCGGCAGGCGTTAATAAAATATTCTGTGATGCATTGGGTTTAGTAAACACGAAAATATTGATTCCAAAAGAGAACTTCATTCAGAAATTAGTGACTTATACCACTCCTGATAATTCTGAAAAAGTTCGAAATGCCCTGTTTGAGGCTGGTGCAGGAACTATAGGAAATTATGATAATTGCAGTTTTAATACGGAAGGTTTTTTTACTTTTAAAGGAAATGAAGACAGTAATCCTGTTATAGGAGAAAGAGGAAAATTACATACCGGAACCGAAATAAAAATTGAAGTTGTTTTCGAAAAACATTTACAATCTAAAATCCTGAAAGCCCTTTTTGCCAATCATCTGTACGAAGAAGTTGCTTATGAAATTTACACCCTGCAAAATTCGCATCAGAATATCGGGTTAGGAATGATTGGTGAGTTTGAAACTGAAATGGAGGAGAAAGACTTTTTATATTTTGTAAAAGATAAAATGATTGCCGATGGAATTCGTCATTCTGCTTTTACCGGAAAAAGAATAAAAAAAGTAGCCGTTTTGGGAGGTTCGGGAAGTTTTGCCATAAAAAATGCCATTCAGGCCGGAGCAGATGCTTTTTTGACCGCAGATTTAAAATACCATCAATTTTACGAAGCCGAAAACCGATTACTTTTAGCCGATATTGGTCATTTTGAGAGTGAACGCTATACAAAAAACTATATTGTTGATTATCTTCAAAAAAAAATCCTTAATTTTGCCATCATTTTAGCAGAAGAAAATACAAATCCAGTTAAGTACTTATAGAATATGGCGAATACGAAAGAATTAAGTGTTGAGGACAAGTTAAGAGCAATATACGATTTACAGCTTATTGACACCCGAATTGACGAAATCAGAAACGTAAGAGGAGAACTTCCGTTAGAAGTTGAAGATTTAGAAGATGAAGTTGCAGGCTTAAGCACGCGTTCAGAGAAATTGAAAAGTGAACTTGAAGTAGTTGAGGATCTTATCAAAGCAAGAAAAAATGCAATTGATGAGCACAAAGAGGTTATCAAAAAATACACAAAACAACAAGAATCAGTTCGTAATAACAGAGAATTTAATTCTTTGACTAAAGAGGTTGAGTTTCAGGAATTAGAAATTCAATTGGCTGAAAAGCAAATCAAAGAAATGAAAGCTTCTATAGAGCACAAAAAAGAAGTTATTGCTACTTTAAAAGAAAAACTAGATTCAAAAAGTTCTCATTTAAAACATAAAAAATCAGAACTGGATGCAATTATGGCAGAAACTCAAAAAGAAGAAATCTTCTTATCTGAGAAATCTGCAGAGTTTTCAGCATTAATTGAAGACCGTTTATTAGCTGCTTATACAAGAATCAGAACTAGTGTTCGTAATGGTTTAGCTGTTGTATCTATCGAAAGAGGTGCATCTGCAGGGTCATTCTTCACTATTCCTCCACAAACTCAGGTAGAAATTGCTTCCAGAAAGAAAATCATCACTGATGAGCACTCCGGAAGAATTTTAGTTGACAGCGCACTGGCTGAAGAAGAAAAAGAAAAAATGGAACAATTGTTCTCTAAATTCTAAATAACTGTCCCGATCTGATCGGGACTTTTTATTTACAACTTATTTTTGCCACAGATTAAAGATTATAAAAAATTTACATCTCACTACATAAGTGATTTTCAATCTGCGCTAATCTTTTTAATCTGTGGCAAAACATTTTTTACCCGGTTTACCAATCATTTTTTTACCTTTAAAAAAAAAATACGTTTTGGGACTTAAAAAAGGAATTCGTTTTATTACATTAAAATCGGTCGGATCATACATTAACTTCCTGAGTTATGTTCGCCCGCAAAAAGCTCTTGCACTTTCTTACGCCTTATTTAGCCAGCCAAGGATTGGACGATTAGACAAAGAAAAATTACCCAAAATATTAAAGAACACGGAAACAGAAACGTTTCACCATAACGAGCATCATTTTCAAACCTATATCTGGAAAGGAAATGAAACTAAAATCTTACTCGTTCACGGTTGGGAAAGCAATGCCTCACGCTGGAAGAAAACCCTGCCTCATCTTCAGCAATCAGGAAGCACGATTATTGCTATTGATGCTCCCGCTCACGGGCAAAGCAGCGGTAAAGAATTTAATGTTCCCCTTTATGCTGAATTCATTAATAAAGCAGTAGAAAAATACCAGCCAACCATAATCATTGGCCATTCTATTGGTGGCGCTGCATGCGTTTACCATCAGTATTTATTTCCAAACACAAGCATTACCAAAATGGTAATTCTGGGTGCGCCTTCCGATCTGAAGACTCTTATCGATAATTACATTTCAATGCTGAGTTTAAATACCAGAATGTTTTCTCTTTTGGAAAGCCGTTTTGCAGATCGTTTCAACTTTAAACTGGAAGATTTTTCAGGAAAGAAATTTGCTTCGGAATTTAATATCCCGGGATTAGTGGCCCACGATACTACAGACAAGATAGTTGCTTTTGAAGAAGGAAAAAAAATCGTCAGTAATTGGAAAAACAGTCAGTTTATAGAAACCAAAGGTTTAGGACACGGAATGCACGATGATGAATTGTATCAGAAAGTGATGGAGTTCTTGTTTTCTGAACAGGCTTCTTAGGTTTAGAGATATAAAGGTTCAAAGATGCAAAGGTTCAAAGGTTTCTCACTGAACCGCACATCTCTCATTCTCTCATTCTCTCATTTCAAACAACAATTTTAAAATACCTGAAAAGCTCTTTTTCTCCTTTTCCGGTAATTTGTATGGCTCTCGAATCCTTTGTTCTTCTTAGCCAGTCATCAGCAATCATTTTATCTAATAAGGAAGCGCCGATTGAACCGGCGATGTGATTTTTTCTTTCGCTCCAGTCCAAACAGGGCTTGAGGAATAATCGCCTTTGTTTTTTTAAATCTTCGAGATTAATTCCGAAATCAGAAAACCACTTTACTCCTTCCGGACTTACTTCAAATTTAGCATCAGAATCCAGGATAATATTTTGTTCCAGTAAACTTTCGGCAACTGCAACACCAATTTTCCCCGCCAGATGATCATAACAAGTCCGGCAGTGTTTTATGGGCGAATTTTTTTCAGGATACTTCTTCTGTGGAATTGCAGGCGGAATCAAACTTGCCATTGCTTCAATTGCATACGCCACTTCCTTATTCGAAAATCTGTAATATTTATGACGCCCTTGTTTTTCTACACAGAGCAAACCCGCATCCAATAGTTTAGCCAGATGCATGCTGATATTTTGCGGTGAGGTAGAAACGGTAATCGCCAGTTCAGTCGCCGTAAAAGCTTTACCGTCAAGTAAAGTCCACATGATGATTGCCCTGACCGGGTCTCCAATTAGCGAAGCTATCTTTATAAACTGATCTTCCATCTTATGCAATCATAGTTAAATCTGTACTGAAGTATTACATCGTAAAGTTAAATAACTTTGTCAAAAACAATTGCACCATGTCCACTTTATTTCTACAGTCCGAAGTCAAAAATCCCTATTCTCTATATCAGAAAATGATAGCAGAGAATCCTGTTTACTGGGATGAAACCAATAAAATCTGGGGCCTTTATTCTTATGAAGCCTGTACGGAAATATTAAATCATCCCGCTGCACATATTCCTGCTTTTTCGTCCGACAATACTCTTAATAAATATGCTTCGATAATCAGCACTAATCTCGCCCGATTGTCCAACGGAATTCAGCATGAAATCACAAGAGAAACTGCCGTCGTACTTTTTTCATCCATGAAAACGGTTGGAATCAACACTATTTTAGAAGAATTGCTTCCAAAAGAAGTAATTCAGAATCAAATAAACTGGGTGGATTTGGTCTGCAAAAAATTACCCATTTTGACTATTTTAAAAAGTTTTGATTTTAATAAAAAAGACACTCATTTTATCTGTGAAAAAATAGCGCAGCTTGTAAAAATAATGCAACCCCATAAAACAGCAGAAGAAATCGGATTAATCAATAAAGTGTCCGAAGAAATCTATTTGATTGCAGAAAGACAACTTTCAACGCTTCCTTTTTATAAAACGCTGATTGATAAAATTTCGGTCCCTTACAATATTTCAGTGGAAGAGACGATTTCCATTGGCGTAAGCAATCTAATCGGATTGCTTATCCAAAGTTATGATGCGGGCAGAGGGCTTTTAAGTAATTCACTAATACAAATACTTTCAGGAGAAAATTCTTCTAAAAATAAAATGGATAAAGACCGGATACAAAAAATGGTTCTTGAAACATTGCGATTTGATCCGCCCATTCACAATACCAGGCGCTTAGCAACGAAAGACATTCAGTTAAATAAGATCATCATCAAAAAGAACGATCCAATTTTAATTGTGCTTGCGGCAGCAAATCGTGATCCGCAGCAATTTACAAATGCCGTAAATTTTGATATCGAAAGAAATAACAATCACGAACATCTGACTTTCGGAACCGGAGGACATACGTGTTTGGCCAAACATTTCTCTGTTAGTATTACAACCGAAGCTTTGTACTATTTGTTCAGCAGCTTCAATATTGTACTTTCGGGGAATGAAATAGCACACGAACCGCTGATAAATGCCCGATTACCCAAAGCAATCTGGATTTCACTTTATAATTTAAACCAAACAATATGATAGCCGTAATTTTTGAAGTCATCCCAAACGAAGGAAGAAAAGAAGAATATCTAGACCTTGCAGCGAATCTAAGACCTGAACTAGATCACATAGACGGGTTTATTTCGATTGAAAGATTTCAGAGTTTTAACGATCCTGAAAAAGTCCTGTCTTTATCTTTTTGGAAAGACGAGGAAAGCATCTTACAATGGAGAAATCTTGAACTGCACCGATCGGCACAAGCCAAAGGACGTGAGGAAGTGTTCAAAGAGTATCATTTGAGGATTGCAACGGTTGTTCGCGATTATGGGATGTTCGATCGCAAAGAAGTGCCGAAAGACAGTTCTGATTTTCATGATTAAGTAAGGTGCAAAGAGACAAAGGTGCAGAGGGACAAAGATTCTGTTTTGAGCTAAAATCTAAGAAGTCCAAAAATCTAAAGATCTAACAAATCTAATTTTGATTTCAGAGTTTTTAACAATCCCGAAAAAGTCCTGTCTTTATCTTTCTGGAAAAACGAGGAAAGCATCTTACAATGGAGAAATCTTGAACTGCACCGATCGGCACAAGCCAAAGGACGTGACAAAGTGTTCAAAGAGTATCATTTGAGGATTGCAACGGTTGTTCGCGATTATGGGATGTTCGATCGCAAAGAAGTGCCGAAAGACAGTTCTGATTTTCATGATTAAGTAAGGTGCAAAGAGACAAAGGTGCAAAGGGACAAAGATTCTGTTTTGAGCTAAAATCTAAGAAGTCCAAAAATCTAAAGATCTAAGAAGTCTAAAGATCTAACAAATCTAAATTTTGACTACTTTTGCAGTATGGAAGAGAATTTAAAACGTCTTAATAAATTTATTGGGGAAACCGGTTATTGTTCCCGTCGTGAAGCCGATAAACTTATCGAAGAAGGGCGTGTCACAATAAATGGAGTTGTACCTGAAATGGGAACGAAAGTTTCATCGCATGATGAAGTACGTATAGACGGAAAATTAATCGTTGAAAAACACGAAAAATTAGTGTATCTGGCTTTCAACAAACCGGTTGGAATCGAGTGTACTACTAATTTAGAGGTGAGAAATAATATTGTTGATTATATCAATTACCCGAAACGTATTTTTCCAATCGGAAGATTGGATAAAGCCAGTGAAGGATTAATTTTTATGACAAATGATGGTGATATCGTTAATAAGATTTTACGCGCCAGAAACAACCACGAAAAAGAGTATACGGTAACGGTAAACAAACCTATTACGGACCGGTTCATAGAGCGAATGGGAAATGGTGTTCCGATTCTGGATACGGTTACCAGAAAGTGTAAAGTAGAACAAATTAGTAAATACACGTTCAAAATCATTCTGACACAAGGTCTAAACCGTCAGATTCGTAGAATGACAGAATATTTGGGTTATGATGTAACAGCTTTGAAACGTATCCGAATTATCAATATTTCACTGGATGTGCCTGTAGGCCGCTATCGTGATCTGACTGATGATGAGATTACGGAATTAAATCTTTTAATTGAGCCCTCCAGTAAAACGGAAGAAGCAAGCTTACCGAAAGCGGAAGCGCCAAAACGAAGAACTGAATTTATTTCAGAACACGATCCAAGATTTAAGAAAAAAGGAGATTATTAGTAATCTCCTTTTTTCTTTTTATAAAAATAGTTATTTCAAAATCCTGAAGTTTTTCACAAAGTCTTTGTATTTATCACTCAGGGTTACTTTATGATTCCCTTTTAAAATAACCAGATTATCATTTACAATTATTTCTTCGATTTTCGTCGCATTTACGATATAGTTGCGGTGGGTCTGAAAAAATTTGGTAGAATCTAAAAGCTGGATAATTTTAGTTAACGAAATCAGAATTACAAATTTCTCAACATCGGTTATGATGTTACAGTATCGGTCTTCGACTTCGATGTAAACAATATCTTCAATTCGAACTTTCTTTAAAGCTTTATTTTTTTTGATAAAAAGAGAATCATTACTGATTACGGCATTCTGATCTTCACTGTGAAAAACATTGGTTTGCCCGTAGAATTTCTCGACTGCCATTTCCAGCGCATACAAAATTTCGAGTTCATTAAACGGTTTTAAAAGGAAACTAAAAGGTTTGGTCAGTTTAGCCCTTTCAAAAATCTGACGATCTTTAGAACTGGTTAAAAAAACAAAAGGTTTCAGTCCATTGGGAACAATCGTTATGGTTTCTGCAAAAGTAATTCCGTCCGGTTTTCCATCCAGAAAAACATCAATCACTACAATATCAATTACATTATTATAAAACAAGGTCAGTGCTTCATTGTAATTGGTTGCAATACCAACAATAGTGTAATTATTTTCGGTAAGTACTTTTACAAGTGCATTGCTTTCGGCAGCAGTGTCCTCGATAATAAGTACATTAATATTATCCATGATTTTTAAACTTTTGTAATGCAATAATTATTTTAGTCCCGCTATTTTCTTCGCTTTCTATATCCAGTTTTCCACCGTTTTTATGAATCATGCTTTTGCACAACTGCATTCCCAGACCTGTTCCAATAATATCGTCATTTTTCTTTTTAGAAAGCAGAATAGTCTCTTTTAGTAATTCTTCTCTGGTCGCTTTACTCATTCCTAATCCGGTATCTTCAATCACTAAATAACAAAAATCTTCTGATGCGGGACGTGTGTAAATCGAAATCGTTCCGTCTTCATTAGAGAATTTAATTGCATTATCCAGAAAATTCCGAATGATTATTTTAAGCGAATCCAGATCGGCAAATACATAATCTGAAGATGCGACATCATTTTTAAAATCAATATTTTTATTTAACATCAACGGCTTATAATTGTACTCTACATGCTGTACAATTGTCGCCAGATGCAATGATTCCTGATAAAAATAAGCCTGCTGGGTTTGCAGCAAAGCCCAATTCAGCAAATTATCCAACAGATTATAGGCACCATTGGCAATTGTACTGTTATTGTGAAGCAGGACATCGAGTTCTGTGAAATTTTTATTTTCCAGATTCTCTATCAGTTTTCCGTTACTGACTTTCAGGGCATTTACTGAAGATCGCAAATCGTGGCTAACAATAGAAAACAATTTATCTTTAGTCGCATTTAATTCGTCAAGTTCGTTTTTCTGCGCTAAGATTATCTTGTTGTTTTTTATTTTTTGCCGGTAAAAATAAACGCCGGTTCCAAACAAAATCAACAATAAAACAGATGAAATAAGAAACCCGTTTCTTTCGGCTATTTTTACTTTATTCTCAGCTGCAAGAACGTCTACTTCTTTTTGTTTTTGTTTTACGGCAAATTTCTTTTCGAGATCAGCAATTGCCCAGACTTTATTTTGGTCGTTTAAGGAATCTTTCCAGGCTTCTAGTTCTTTTCTGTACGTTAATGCCAGAGGAAAGTTTTTTCTGTTTTCCTCTACTACTGCCATATTTAAGGCTGCAGTCTTTTTTAGATTGAAAGAATTTGCTTTTTTGGATAAATGATATGCTTTTTCAAAATAAGGAATTGCCTGACTATCTTTATATTGCGTATAATACAAATTTGCTATGTCTATATAGGAGCTAATAAGCATCAAAGTGTCTTTTTCCTTCTCCAGCAATTTTGAACCTTTAAACAAATATTCTTCCGATTTATCAAATTTAGCAAGATGTAAATAACACAATCCTATATTGTGCAAAAGGCTGCTTCTGTAAATATTGTAAGATGTGCTTACAGGAAGCTTTTCAATTTCCTGAAAATAGTGTAAAGCCATTTTAAAATCACTTTGCTCCAGCGCAATTTCACCTAAATTAATTTTAACCTTATAAGAATGCCGAAAATTAGCAGGCACCAGATTAAATTCTTTTTTTGCTTCCTTAAATAACTTTTTTTGCTTAAAACTAACTCCTCTAAAATAATAGCAATAATTTTTAAGTTCAGCGTTTTTAGTAAGACTTAACTCTTTCATGGAATAAACCAAGGTTGAATCCCAATTTTTTTCTGTAAAAAAATTTTGCGCTTTATTAAAATTATGCTCTTCCTTAAATTTTGCAGCTATCGCTTTTATTTCAATAGCAAGTAATTTATCATTGTGTAATCTATCCTGAGAGAAGAGAAAAAAAGAATTTAGAAATAATATTGAAACAATGTATAATTTGATTTTAGTCATTATATTTTCTAAAAAATTATATTTCAAAGTGTAAATTGAGGTAAATAAATAAGAGTTAAATCCTATAAATAAAAAATATTTATAGGATTTTTTCAGTTTCAAAAATTACATTTAAGGATGACCAACCCCGGTTCCGGTTCCTGGTAAAACTACAGTTTCTGTTCCTCTTGAGGTTATTGGGTCAATATCCCAGAGAAAAGTCTGGATTTTATCTATACTTTCCAGTCCTCCTTCATATGGAATTTCATTAGCATCAAAGCTAACTTCATAGATGTGAAAATCCTGTCCTTCCGTCCCTTTTATATTATAGGAAATAAAAAATTGAAGTTGTGCTTTCCCATCTATACTAATGTAACAATTTTGGTAAACACTAAGTTTCAAATTTTTTGATTCTTCATGAGTTACAAAAATTACGGCTCTAACACTCAGTTTATTATCCAGATAGTAGGCCTCCACAACTGGAGAAAAAAGATCTTTTGTAAATTTATCAGGAAATGAAACTTTTCCTCTTTTAAGATATTCTGCTGGTTCTTTGATAATCATTCCTGGTGGGTAAATTTCTTGGCCAGGTTCTACTAGGGTAATTTTTTCCATGGTATTTGTTTTTGGGTTAAATTTTATTGTTTTTTTATGTTTTTAAGAAATAATTGAATTAATAAACATAAAAAGGTCTTTTTTTCAGAAATCAAATATAGTAAAGATTTTCTTAATAACTTTTATGCCCTTATAATAAGTATATTAATTAACAATTACTTATTAGTCACTTTTATAAAAAACGCAGTAAATACAATCTATTAGAAGAATTACACTTCATTTTTAGATTAAAAAAAATCCCATTCAAAAACAGAATGGGATTTCTAAAAATTATTTTTTCGTACTTATAAATTCATAGTACAAGGCCTTAGATAAAAAAGGTGCTTCCTGATACCTCTGAATTTCTCCTTCTCTGGGATCATCAACAAATAAGGTATCCAGATGGTGGAGTGAAAAATAGGCTCTTCGGGCTTCATCATTAAAGTTTAAATCACTCAAGAACCTTGGCTCTACTCCTTTGTTTACCGAAATATTATAGGTCGTAATCAAATTTCCCCAATTGACAAAACTGCATAAAAGAACGGTTCCGTAAAAATACCAGACCATCTGGTTGAAAAGATACGCATTGGTTTTTTGATTTTTGATTTTTAAAAAGGCATACACTAATCCAATGATCGCCAGGATCAGAAAAGCATATACGCCCAGTCTTTTATAAGTCAACCCGAAAAATGAAACATATTCTGAGTTTTTAATAATGGTACTTACGATCAAAATTCCGTTTAACAGCAGCCATAATTTAGCCAGTCTTTTCAGGTTTACTGCTTTTTCATCAAAATTAAATCCTCCTTTAAAATAGAATAAGATTACTCCAACAGCCATCAGGATAGAGAAAATAACCGAATTTACTCTCTCGTGCGTTGCGGCACTTAACTGAGAGGTTTTAATTACTTCAAAAAACTGTTCGTAATTATAGGTCGCGATAAAAATCAAAAGCATAACATTTAAAAGTAACAAAGTGATTTCCCCGCTTTTTCTTTCGAAATCCAAATCAAGAAAGGAGAATGTATTTTGATTGCTGACCGGGGCTTCAGTATCAAAATCATTATCTAACATCGGATTTTTATCGTAACATACATCGGGAACCCAATAATTCCAGAAAGAAAAGGAAATATAAAATCCCAGTATACTAATCAGAAGGATCTGCACCATATCAATATCTAATCGGTAATCGGTGAAAAGTGAAGAAAAATGGTCGCTTCCAAAAGAATACACCACAAAAAACAACATTAGGAATGCGGCCGGAATAAGCACATAAGCAATCAGTTTCTTGGCAAAATTATTACTGATTTTCCTTTGAGGAAGCCATTGGCTAAACATGAAAACACGTCCTAATGAAGTAAATGCGTTTAAAAACACAAGCGGAAAAACCTGAATCATTTTTAGTTTTGTTTCCTGCGTTTTAAACTGCAAAAAAAGGACAGACATAGCCAAGGCTAAAAAAGAAGCAAAATCCCCGTACCAGGCAAAAGCAAGACAGGAAAGCACCGATGTAATCACCAAAACCAAATGGGAACGGTCTGTAAACCGATCCTGAAAGTAATAACAGATTAAACCGGTTAGCACCAAACCAAAAATAGCGAGATTGACTCCTACTGACTCCTTGTAAAAAAGCGGTATAAAAAGAATACTGCAGACTAAGATAAAATGGATTTTTTTCATGATTTAAAAATTTAAAAGTACTTTGTATTTCAAAGTAATTAGATAAAAAAATAGCGTTATTAGAATTTCATTAATTTTTCAAGACTGTTTAAATGCTCCTTAAAAGCAGCGCGGCCAAGATCTGTCACCCTGTAAGAGGTTTTGGGCTTTTTACCGACAAATTCTTTTTTAACTTCAATATATTGCGCTTTCTCAAGCGCGGAGGAATGACTTGCCAAATTACCATCGGTGATGTTCAAAAGCGTTTTCATTTCAGTGAAGTCAATCCACTCGTTCACAATCAGAATAGACATGATACCTAATCTGACGCGGCTTTCGAAATCTTTATTTAATTTATCAATGATTCCCATTGGTTTACTTGTATTTTTTGAACATCACTAATCCGTACAGGATATGCAAAACACCAAATCCAAAAATCCAAAAAAACAAGCCATATCCTAAACAAAACAGGGAGATAAATCCCAGAATCAATTCAGAAAAACCCAAATACCTGACGTCCGAAAAAGTATATTTTTCTGCATTTACCAGGGCTAAACCGTAAAAAATTAAAGTGGCCGGAGCTACTAAAACATAGATTTCGTGATAAACAAGTGCCAGACAAAAAACAGCTCCTGCCAGTAACGGAACTGCGAGGTTAAACAACATCTTTTTGGTCGCTGTGGTCCAGATGGGCAGATTGTATTTTTTGCTTTTACGAAGCGTAAAGAATATTCCAAAGGTTAAAGCACATATTAAAATTACGATTCCGGTGTAGATAAGTTCTGAAACCAGAGTAACCGAATACAATTTATACTCACCGTCAAAATATTCCACTCCATTGACTTTAAACAACTGGTAAACATATAATCCTCCGATTAAAGCTGAAAGTCCGGCAAAAACTCCTGAAAGTCCGCTTAAGGATATAAATCTTGAAGAGCGCTCCATCATGGAACGAATATGCGATAAATCTTCTTGGTGCTTCTGATTCATAATTAAAGTACTTTGTACTGCAAAGTTATATTTTATTTTGAATTGACAAACAAAAATGTGCTTTTATTTACCATCCCGAAAACTGTAAGCTTTTCTTAAGAGAGAGTCGTCTGGAACCTGAAGTTGCGTGAGGGATAGGAGCACGCTACCGAAGTAGCGCGGATAGCCCGACCGTATTTGCAAAAGGCGCGAATATACGGCAAGATTGGAGCGCCTTTTACAAATACGGTCACGCCCAAGTTATAAAACAGCAAAGCCCATTCTATTGAACGGGCTTTGTGTGTAAGATTGATAATTTTATCAGAACCATCTTCTGCGTTTGAATAAAAACACGCCAAAAACAGATAAAATTATCGATACGAAAAGAAGAATCCAGATTCCGTATTTGCTTTCTTCCAAACCATTCGGAACGTTCATCCCATACAAACTGGCGATTAGCGTAGGAATCATTAAGATAATGGAAATAGAGGTCATCTGTTTCATTATATTATTCATATTGTTTGAAATCACCGAGGCGTAGGCATCCATCATTCCGGTCAGAATGTTACTATAGATATTGGCCGTGTCCTGCGCCTGACTTAATTCGATTTCGACGTCTTCGAGTAAATCTAAATCATAGTCTGCTTTATGCGCTTTTAAGTTTTTGATGCGTTGAAATAAAACGTCGTTTGCTTTTAAGGAAGTGATGAAAAAGACCAGACATTTTTCGATTTGAAGCAAGGCCTGCAATTCTTCATTTTTAATGGATTTCTCCAGATTATCTTCGGCAAGTTTTATTTTTTGGTTGACTTGTTTTAAGTATTTTAAATACCACACGCTTGACGATAACAACAATCTTAAAACCAAATCCGGATTGTCTTTGATTTCAATATTTTTGCGTTGTGAGTATAATACAAAATCGGTGATGATTTCTGTTTTATAAAAAGTAATGGTTATGCAGATATCGTCTTTAAAAATGACACCAAGCGGGATGGTTTGAAAAGGCAGTTTAACGTCGTCGCTTTTAATGGGAACGCGCATAATGATTAAGGTCCAGCCGTCTTCGATTTCGATACGGGGTCTTTCGTCAATATCTTCAATATCGTTGTAAAATGCTTCGGGAATCTGAAGTTCTTCCAAAACGTATTTTTTTTCTGCTTCTGATGGTTTTTCAATGTTAATCCAGCAGTTTGGACTCCATTTTGAGATTTCCAGTAATCCGTTGTTGTTTGTGTAAAAGGCTTTCATTTCAAAAATACAGGGTGTTATCACAGCATTTTGAAATTTTCAAAAGCTGCTTTTAATTTAATACTAACGAATCATAATCGTCCATTTGGAGAAGTGTTTTTTAAGTGGTGCAAAAGTATCTTTTATTTTTCAGACCCGAAACTTTAAAGTATTAATTATATATTAAAAACGACAAAGCCCGCTCAGGGAACGGGCTTTGTATTATATTTCGAAAGAATTACTTGTTTTTTGCGCTTCTCATTTTGCGTGCTAAAAGTGTATTTTTCAACAACATTGCAATAGTCATTGGTCCTACTCCACCCGGAACAGGTGTAATAAAGGATGCTTTTTTGCTTACTTCATCAAAATCAACATCGCCTTTTATGACATAACCTTTTGCATTTGATGCATCCTCTACACGGGTAATTCCAACATCAATGATTACCACTCCGTCTTTTACCATATCGCCTTTTAAAAATTCAGGAACTCCTAAAGCGGTAATGATAATATCGGCATTTTTAGTAAATTCTGCTAAGTTTTTAGTTCGGCTATGTGTCAGCGTAACGGTTGAATCACCAGGATTTCCTTTACGGCTCATTAAGATACTCATCGGGCGTCCTACGATATGGCTTCTTCCAATCACTACTGTATGTTTTCCTGCAGTTTCTACTTTATAACGCTCTAACAATTCCATAATCCCAAATGGTGTTGCCGGAATAAAGCTTTCCATTTCAAGCGCCATTCTGCCAAAGTTTGTCGGGTGAAATCCGTCTACATCTTTATCGGGATCAATTGCCAGTAGGATTTTTTGCTCGTCGATGTGTTTTGGTAAAGGCAACTGAACGATATATCCGTCAAGGTTATCATCTTCATTCAAGGCTGCAATTTTCGCCAATAAATCTGCTTCGGTAATATCCTCAGGTAAAGCTACTAAAGTGGAATCAAAGCCAATTTGCTGGCAGGATTTCACTTTACTTCCCACGTAAGTCAAACTTGCTCCGTTACTTCCTACGATTACTGCTGCCAAATGGGGTACTTTTCCTCCGGCTTCTTTAATCGATTGAACTTCGGCTGCAATTTCGTTTTTGATGTCTTCAGCTGTTTTTTTACCGTCTAGTAGTTGCATTGTTTTTGTTATTTTTTTGTTTCAGGTTTAAAGTTTCAAGTTAAACAAAACTTAATATTTATTGAATTAAAAAAGTTTCAAATTTCAGTCTCAAAACCTGAAACCTGAAACTTGAAACTTTTATTTTATTTATCTCGGCATTCCGCCTGGCATTCCTTTCATGCCTCCCATCATTTTCATCAGGTTTTTTCCGCCCGGACCCTGCATCATTTTCATCATCTTGCTCATTTGGTCAAACTGCTTCATCAACTGATTTACCTGCTCGACTTTCGTTCCGGAACCTTTTGCGATTCTGGCTTTTCTTTTCACATCGATTATGGAAGGTTTACTTCTTTCGATTGGAGTCATTGAATGAATGATCGCTTCGATATGTTTGAAAGCATCGTCTTCGATTTCAACATCTTTCATGGCTTTTGAAGCACCCGGAATCATTCCAACCAGGTCTTTCATGTTACCCATTTTTTTAACTTGCTGAATCTGTGTCAGGAAATCATCAAAACCAAATTCGTTTTTAGCGATTTTCTTTTGAAGTTTTCTGGCTTCTTCTTCATCAAATTGTTCCTGTGCTCTTTCAACAAGCGACACAACGTCACCCATACCTAAGATACGTTCGGCCATACGATCCGGATAGAAAACATCAATTGCTTCCATTTTCTCTCCCGTACCTACAAATTTGATTGGTTTGTTTACAACCGATTTAATCGAAATGGCAGCTCCACCACGGGTATCACCATCTAATTTTGTTAAAATAACTCCGTCAAAGTTCAGGATATCGTTGAAAGCTTTTGCCGTGTTTACAGCATCTTGTCCTGTCATAGCATCCACAACAAACAAGGTTTCCTGAGGCTCAATTGCTTTATGAACGCGGGCAATTTCATCCATCATTTCCTTATCTACTGCCAAACGTCCGGCTGTATCGACAATAACTACGTTAAAACCGTTTGCCTTAGCATGTTTAATTGCATTTTGAGCAATTTCGACAGGATTTTTATTTTCCGGTTCTGAGTATACCTCAACCCCTATTTGGTCTCCCACAACGTGCAACTGGTTGATCGCCGCAGGACGGTAGATATCACAGGCTACTAAAAGTGGTTTTTTGTTTTTCTTTGTCTTTAAAAAGTTAGCCAGTTTTCCGGAGAAAGTCGTTTTACCGGAACCTTGTAAACCTGACATTAAAATAATACTCGGATTCCCGGAAAGATTAATTCCGGCAACATCGCCACCCATTAATTCCGTTAGTTCATCTTTCACTAACTTTACTAATAACTGACCTGGCTGAAGTGTGGTTAAAACGTCCTGACCTATTGCTTTTTCTTTTACTTTGGTCGTAAAATCTTTTGCAATTTTAAAGTTAACATCGGCATCCAATAAGGCACGACGAACTTCTTTTAAGGTATCGGCAACGTTTACTTCTGTAATTTTCCCGTGTCCTTTTAGTATATGGAACGCTTTATCTAACTTATCACTTAAATTATCAAACATATTATTTTCTTTATTTGAAGTGCAAAGATAATCTAATTAGATATTTCAGGCAATTTTTATTTAGTTGCATTTAACCGCAACGAGCGCGAAGTTATACACAAAGTTCGCTATGTTTTTTTATTTGATCGCAAAGTTTATTTTTTCTCGCAGATTTAGCAGATATAGCTGATTTTTCCATCCTTACTTTAAAAAATAATCTGCCTAATCTGCTAAATCTGCGGGAAACAAAAAAAAGCGCAAAGAGTATAAAACCTTTACGTCTTTGTAACTTTGCTTTTTTTGCACGCAAAGTCGCAAAGACGCAGAGAAAAATACCTTTGCAACTTTGTTCCTTTAAACCTTTTTCTATTAGAACTGAAAATAAATAAAAGGCTGAGATCCCGCAACTGCTGTTGCATAAACAATCCAGTAAACGAAACCTAAAATTATCGCTTTTAACAATAAAGGAGTTCTGTCAAAAGTCCATTTTAATTTTGTGGTGAATATTTCAGGTAAGAAATGCCAAACATAACCGAAAAGCATCAATAAAAACACATTTTTATATCCGAGAACTATTACTTTCCATTGTTCCGGTTCGAACGTTAACTGACCAATATTATTGATGACCTGTAATGCTGTATCGAAATCTCTTGCACGGAAAAAGATCCAGCAGAAAACTACGAAATGAAATGTAATCACAATGGAGAAGAAAGTCCATAAAACAGACGTTTTGCCTTCTTTTTTGGATGGAAAAAACTCTAAAAATATTTTGTGAACCGCCAATGCCAATCCGTGTAAAGCTCCCCAAATAATAAACTGGGCTCCGGCGCCATGCCACAATCCTCCTAAAAGCATTGTCGTAAACAAGTTGAAATTGGTTACGGTGGTCTGATTTCGTTTTTTCGAAAGTAAAAATGTCAAACCAAAAACAACGATGGAACTGCCGGCAATAATTAACGGAATTACACTAACGTTGATATTTGTAATTCCCCAAAGTAATAATCCGAAGAAAAATAAACTCGGGAATAAATAACCTGCAAAAGACCCTTCGCGGTTTCCTCCTATTGAAATATACAGAAAATCCTTTAACCAGGTTGATAACGAAATGTGCCATCTTCTCCAAAAATCGGTAATTGAAGTTGATTTATACGGAGTCCTGAAGTTGGCCGGCAATTTGAATCCTAATAATAAAGCGATTCCGATTGCCATATCTGAATATCCAGAAAAGTCGCAGTAAATCTGAATGGCATATCCGTAAGAAGCCATTAAATTTTCGAACGACGTATAAGTCATCGGAGTATCAAAAACACGATCTACAAAGTTTACTGAGATATAATTTGAAATAACGGTTTTCTTGATTAATCCGCCAATAATAAGGAACAAAGCATTATTTACATCTTGTTTCGTAAGATTCAGCTTTTGATAAATCTGCGGAAGGAAATCTTTGGCTCGTACGATTGGTCCCGCCACTAATTGTGGAAAGAAGGAAACGAAGAATAAATATTCGATGTAATTTTTTGTCGGCTTGATTTCTTCACGGTAAATTTCGATGATATAACTCATTGACTGAAACGTGTAAAAAGAAATTCCGACCGGAAGGAAAACATTATGAAGCTCGAAATGACCACTGAACATATCATTGTACGTAACAATCATAAAATTCATGTACTTAAAATAACCCAGTAATCCCAAGTTTAAAATAACGCTTATGATAAGGTAAATTTTCTTTACAGTGTCTTTCTTTTCCCTGTAAATAATCTGGCTAAGGCCATAATCGACTACAGAGGAAAGCAGTAATAACAAAAAGTAAATTCCGCTTGACTTATAATAAAAGAAAAGTGAAAACAGAATAACGTATGTTAATCGTAAATAGAATGTTTTACGCAAAAACGCGTAAACAAAATAGAAAACCAGAAACAATCCAAGGAACAAACCTGTATTGAATAACAACTTTTCTTCGGGATTATATATAAACCAACTTTTAACCTGCTCGATTGTTATTTCACCAAAATGATGAACAAACCAATCATTTATGCTATTACCTGTTATCAACTTACTTTTTAAATTTAAAATTATCGTATGCTCTTAAAAATGCGTCTGTAAAGAGTTTTGCTTGTTTTTCGTATCCTTTTTTAGAATAATGAACGAAGTCCGGACCAATTAATCCTTCTGCTCTTAATGCCCTCACTCCGGTTAAACCCCCAAATTCATCATATAAATCCCACACTGCAAAATCATCTTTTCCTGCAACGTTATTAATACGTTCTGCATATTCTTTAACGTAAATATTTGGTTTCCTTCCTCTGTGCAGCGAAGGCGGCGGCGTCATGACAATAATGGGAACGTCAATTTTCTGTTCCTTAAGATTACTTATAAATTCCCGCAATTCTCTGATATATGCCGAAGCTTCCATGTTGTCGTAACTTTCATTTGTTCCGAGCGAAAAAATCAACAAATCAGGTTTTAGAGCTTTTAATTGTTCGAAAAATAACGGATATTTATTATAGTCTGAAAATTTAGCACCATTTACGCCGATTCCGCTGTAGGTTATACCCGGAGTATCTTTCTCGAGAACCAATCCGCTGAGCTCAAATTCTGATGCGCTTTTATTAGGGATAAGGTAAATTTTATCTAATGCTTTTTCTGAGTTGTAATAATGTGAAAAAGAGTCCGCTGTAAGATCCAGCGGAACAAATTCAGACGTTTTAATATTCTTTGACCTTGTTTCCTTACTTGGAATTTTTAATGTTCTTCCGGCACGAATATTATTGGACTTTAAACCGTTTATTCTTTTTATTTCAGTAACGGAAACATTGTACTTATCTGCAATTACAGAGATCGCTTCTCCTTTTTTAATTTTATGCTTTATTATTTTAGGTTCTGTAGTCTGAACAATATTGATTTTGGATGCAATAGCCAAATCGAACATATTCTGATTTTTTGGCGTAATAATATGAATCGAGTTGAATTTATAAGCCGGATCTTTTATATTTAATTGTACTGCAAAACCTCCACTATCTCTCCAAAGTCCAATGCCGCTTAAACCAACCGGTTTGTTTTTTACCGGATGTATATTTCGATAACTTTCCCAGGTTTTGTTCGAATAAAATCGTTCGTTATAAGAGCCATTCGTTTTTGCCAGTTGATACGGAAAAACAAAACCACGACCCGCATTTCCGAACTGCTGCTGTAAAATTTTTCTAATTTTATTGGTCATTAAATCCCCCTGAATATGAGAATCCCCAATATGAACAATATTTATTTTCTGGTTTTTACCAATCTCATTTTCTTTTAATTTTTCGAAAACACTTTCTAATACCTCAGCATTATAAATGTGATTCCCTGTATAAGTTTCAATCGTAGCGGTATCGATTTTACCAATCATATTTTTAAGTATTGGAAGTGAGACTGACTTTTGCGCTTTACTGGTTGCCGACCATAAAAGACAGCAAAAGAAAATAATAAGTTTATTCATTTACACTATCTTTTATCACAGATACGGAATCTGCTTTAGTTTTTCTAACGGGTTTTGGTCGCTCCCCTGTTTCCCGTTTTTCACGCAGTACTTTATATTCTTCGTAACCTTTATTGAGCTGACTGTATAATAAATTCCCAATGGCCTTTGCTCCACGCTGATTAAAGTGTGTGTAGTCTTTATTGGCTCTGGAAGGAGCTTCATCAACCCATTTTACCATTGATCCGTCGCCGCCCATTAAGGTATACAAGTTCACAAAACCTGATTCTGTATCGAGTGCATATCTTTTTTGCGCTTTCATTAAAGGAACTACAGCCGAGTCTGTTTTCATTTCAAGATCATACTTCGTCGATTTATCAGCCGTTGAAACAATCAAGATAGAAACGCCCGGAAAAGATTCTTTTATTTTATTTACTGTCTTTTTCATCCCTCTTTGATACCAGGAATAATTTTTGGTTCCGTAATTTAAGACATTTGTTCCATAATGCAAGATGATCAGATCGTATTTCAGATTGTTATTAAAGGCCTGCATTACGCCTGCATTAAACATTGAAATGGGCAATCCTGAATTTCCTCTTTGTGAAAAGTTGTCTACGTGAACCCCGCTGCCATTATCAAAATTAAAACCATAAATCGGAATAGAATCCGCCTGCATAAAATTTGCTTTGAATGATTTTATACTTCCTGAAGTCACTTTTAAGGTGTTAACCAAATTATTTGGAGAAAGGCTTTTTCGCAAGGTGTCTTTGCCGATAATAAAATTCACATTTCCTTTTTTAGAGGACTTCCCATAAAACAAGGTCGGATTATCTAAAGTCGTAGAAAATTTGGTCAGTCCTGCCTCGTATTGTACCCAGGTAGTATTTGCTTTATCGTTTGCAAAAAACACATGTCCGTTTACTCCGAAAGGACTTGTTGGTCTTTTTACATTTAAATAGGATTGTGTTTTCCAGTTTTTGGAAAAAAGTGTTTTCACAGAACCTCTTGAGGCGGAAGATTCAGAAATTATCGAAACAAAACCCACTCCGTTCCCTCCAAACCGTTGCTGATAATTCATTCGCACGTCCTGCACGATTAAGTCACCATCGGTCATAGAATCTCCATAGTAGGCGATTCGAACTTTAGACTGCGGATTCTTCTCTAACTGGTACAATTTCTCATAAAAAGAAATCAGGTATTGATATCCTTTATAATTATCGAAAGTTTCAGGCGGGAATTCGATTCCTTCAGAAGCATCAAAGACAATTTTTTCCATTGCTTCTTTCTTTTCGTCTTCAGAAATACTGTCTCCTTTTTGAGATAGCGAATCATTTGCAACCGACTCTAAGAGCAGACTGTCAATAAGTATGTTTTTGGAATCCAGCTTACTTTCCGAAAAAATTTTATCCGGTAAGATTTGTTTAAATCCAATGAAAGCTATGAATGCTAATGCTACAATTGCAAAAGACTGAAAAAAATAAGATTTTGTATTCACTTAGTACTTATAAATTTTGAAGAGCGGTTTTGTCAAACCCCGGTTTTTAAATTCCTTCTAATTCCTATAAAAAAACATCCGCAAAGATAGGACTAAACGTTAATTTATAATTTTTTTTAACGATTAAAATAAAACAAAAAAAGAGACCAGATAAATCTGGCCTCTCTCAAAAAAAATAAAAAAAACAAAGCTAATGATTAATTGAAATTATGCTTTCGCATTTATTTAGAATAAAATAATCTTTATAGTTTTTAATTTTCGCTGTGAATTATTTTAGTATTGCATATTCAAGCGTTACATTTCCTCTCTCCCCTGCTTCATTCAGCATAGAAAGAAATTTCACTTTGTAATAGTTTCCGGCTCCATCTTTAACCACGTAAAAACGATCTGTTCTGATACTTGGCAAAGTTGTATCACTTCCGCCATTTCTCCAGCTGGCTCCAATTACTCTTTGATCCGCAAGAGAAGTTTTAAAATTATCTTCAACAACTTTTGCTTTTGTAAAATCGGCATAAGATCCTCCTGCAGCAACTAAAACCTGGTAAACCTGCGTTCCTCCTTTTAAATTTGTGGTAATGAAATCGGCATAACCGTAAGTAACCTCACCATTCCCCATGTTCAGGTAATTTGTAAACGTAGTAAAATTCAGATCCCATTTTTCTTTTTCAGGCTCAACAGAAACAGTGTTTCCAGAAGCTACGCTAAAGAATGAAAAGTTGAAAGCGGCATCTTTAGTAATGATTTTCTCTGTAAAAGTTGCTGAAGCTAAATCTGCGTATTGAATTTTATATCCATTTCCACTTCTTAAAATTCTAACTTTTTTCCAGCCTCTGGCTTCACCATCAACACTCACCGAACCAAGACCTGGTTTTGTAGTTCCAACAGCTAATCCAAGGTTTACCAGATAAACTTTGTTATCTGCATCAGTCGCTGAAATCTCAGCAATTGCAGTTCCAATTCCGGCTCCTGCACCGGCTAAAATTCCTGTTGGATTATCAACATATCCGTTTGATGCAAGATTTTCACCTCCAATAGCCAAAACAGCCGGATCGCTTGTTTGAGGTAAGGTAATATCTGAAGTTGCTAATTTTTTCGCAGCCATTTTAAGAGATCCGTTTAAAATCACTCTAAACTCTGACCCTGAAGCAAAACCGAAATCCCAGGCCGTTCTGTTTACAGACTTAGATTGCGCAGTACTTAAGTCAACATAAATCTGATTGGGCTGATTTGGGCCTCCAACGGAAGGTTGTAAAGTTGCTCCGACTGAAGGTCCTTCGGGAGCAGGTGTATTGTCGTCGTCACTTGAGCATGCCACTAGTGATACTAAGGCTATTGATAAAAATAATAGTTTTTTCATTGTATTTCTGTTTTATATTAAAGATTAAGGTTATATGCTAATTTTAAAAAATACGACCGGCCGTACGCCAGCATTACTTCTCCCGGAGCTGCATGTCCGGCCGTTTGATTTGTATTTGTCTGATTTACATTGGTGATATCAAAAAGATTTCGGGCTCCAATGGTAACTTCAAATTTTTCTTTAAGGAAGTTTTTGCGGGCTGACATATCAAGCCAGTTACTTTGGTCAACATCTGATAAGATGAATGAAGAAGACCCCTCTATAAAGCGTTGTGTTTTTCCATTATATTTATAATATCCGGAAAATGTAGTTTTCCATTGTGGAAGGAAATAAGAAAAACTTGCATTTAGATTAAAAGAATAAAGAAATTTATCATCTGATGTAAACATCTTATTCTCTATTTTTTGTGAGATACCAATTATTGCTGCTCCAAAATTAAATCCCAGATTATCTTTTCGAAATTGATTGGTTGTTGAAAAATTCCAGACTTTATATTTACTTATATTGATATATTGATATTCCGGATTACCCGTATCCGTATTAAATCCTGTCAATGCCATATCTATTCGGTCATTTACATCTAAATAGCTTCCCGACAGCGTATTTGACATTTGTAATCCTGAAGAAAACACAGTTGTCTTTTTAAAACTGGTTTCATAAGAAGTACTGGTTTCGGGGATAAGATTTTCGTTCCCTATAAAGAAATGTCCATCAAATATTAGTTTGGAATATAACTCTTCAAACGTTGGGGTACGGAATCCGTTTCCATAGGAACCACGAACCTCAACTCCTTTATCAAATAAATATCTCAAGCCTACTGAAGAGGCATATTGATTTTGAAACTTTGACTGGGCTGAAAATCTTATTCCCGGCCTAATCGAAAATCTTTGAGTTGCCATAATTTCCGAAGAAGCAAAAAAATCATAATTCTCAATCGTTTTTCGAACTGGCACAAAAATATTGCTGGCCTCCTGAACCAGTGAATACCCCCGATTGTTTACGAATTCGTATCCCAATTGTAAATCAACTTTCTTGTCTGTAAAAAAATTACTTACTGTTCCTGTAGAATAGAGAACCTCCATCGACTGGTCTTTTACCTTGACATTATTTGCTTCATCCTTAGTTGCCAAAAGATATCTAAAATCCTCAACATCACGTTTTTGTTTTTGATGCGAAAGAGAAACATTATAAGTGAGCTGAGAAAATATTTTACCTGTTGCATTTAAATTATGGAAGTACCTGTTTGTTAAATATCTTTTATCATCAGCATACCTGTAAGATCCCTTAACAGGACTAAAACCTGACTGCACGGTACTATTATAATAGTCTACATTTTCATCCAGATATTCAAACTTATAGAAAAAACGAAAATTATCTTTGTTGTAAGCTATTAATGCTGTACCATTTAACTGATCTTTTGGCAACCATCGATACCCTCGTGAACCATCATTTTCATTATAATCAATTCCATTTTTATCACTCAGGTAGCCTTGAAAGTCATTACGATTTGCGCCTAATGAAACAAACCAGTTTTTATCAAAATTATGAGTAACCCTTAAAGACTGAATATGTCTCCCTTCCTTAAATAGTGAATACTCGTCGCTAACTGTTTCTTCCTGAACCGCAGCATTGATCCCCCATTTATATAGTGATGCTTTTTTTGTAATAATATTTAAAACACCACTAACTGCATTCCCGCCATAGGTAACTCCCATTGAGCCCTCGACAATTTCAATATGATCTACATCATTAAGATTAATCTGAGATAAATCGGTGTTATTTCCCAAACCTGCTTCATTAACCAAAGGAACATTGTCAACCAAAATTTTAAAATACTGTGCGTCTAAACCAAATAAGGAAACAGTTGATCTTCCACTTGTACTACTTGGTCGTACTGTAATGTTTAAATACTGATTTAAAACGTCAGCTAAATTATTTGCGGCTAAATTTTGTATATCCTGACTTGAAATTACGCGAACATTAAAAACTGATTTTTTTATTGACTGGGGCTCAAACTGCCCGGTAACCACCACCTCGGAAAGTTTGTTTACAGCCGTAGTATCCTTTTCCTGAGCAAAAGAGATTTTACAAAAAAGAACAACTGCAAAAAGAGTAATTTTTATTTTCATTATTTTTATTGAGTCTTAATAATGACGCAAATATAGAAACTATTTTTATTTATTCTAAATAAAAAAACATATATTTGCCAAAAATTTTAAAACCAAAATAATAAGTTATGATTACAAAAAGCCTCTATTTTTCAGCCTTTATGGCTTTGACTTGCAGCCTTGGTTTCAGTCAGGACAAAAAACAACAAGACATTAAATCAATCAAATCGATGTGTGGTTGTTATGAAGTGAAGTTTAATTTTGCAGAAACATTCCAATATGCTAAAGATTCAGCAACTTACAAACCTTCTCAGACTAAACATGAATCTGCTTTAGAATGGGTTGAACTTTTAGAAGACACTCCAAACAAAATCGTGATGCAGCACTTATTAATTGTAAGTGATGATATGATTATCAAACACTGGAGACAAGACTGGCTGTATGAAAATACAGAGCTGTATTCATTTGATAAAAACAATTCCTGGAAATATAAAAAGCTGGATCCAAAAGCCGTAAAAGGACAATGGACTCAAAAAGTATTTCAGGTAGACGATAGTCCAAGATATGAAGGATCTTCAACGTGGGTTCACGTGGACGGAGAAAACTACTGGTCAAATGTGGCTGATGCTCCGCTTCCCAGAAGAGAGCAGACCAAACGCAATGATTATAATGTTTTAAAAAGAAGAAACATTCACGAAATCACCGCTACAGGATGGAACCATGAACAGGATAATGCTAAACTAATCAGAGATGACAGCGGGAAAGACGTGTTGTTAGCAGAGGAAAAAGGATTTGACGTTTACACAAAAGTTCCGGATAGCAAATGTATTGCCGGTCAGAAATGGTGGAAAGAAAATAATGCCTTGTGGAAAAATGTTCGTGATAAATGGCAGACTCTTTTTGACAGACATAAAGACTTAAACTTAGAAGCAAAAGTGGACAGAAAAGCCCTTTACTCTTTATTGTTTGATTTAAAACCAAACGCTACAAAAGCAGAAAGTGATGCTATAATAGACAAGTTCGTAAAATAAAAATATTTGTGTTAGTTGTAAAAAGCTGATAGTTTTAGGACTATCGGCTTTTTTTATAACCAAAAAAACCGTTTAAAAATTAATTTAAACGGTTTCCCCTTTTTCAATTATACTAAAAGCTTACTAATTCAAAATAGTTAAAAATGAATAAAGGGTTTATTGTATGATTAGAATCTATTTTGATTCTAATACTTATCCCAAAATAATTTGGTTGTCATTTTATCGCCTCCAATTGCAGCTGAAGCAGCAGTATAATTCACTCCGTTTGTAGAGGAAGCCAGGTGGGAATAAACCATTCTCACAGGGACTTTTTTCTCAGCAGCATCTACAGCAGTAGATGGTGCCTGAAGTTTTGGAAAATCAAGTCTTCTGTATGCTGTCCAGGCTTCAAATCCTCTGTTGTAATATGCAATCCACATTTGATATGCGATTCTTTCTTTAGCATTACTTCCTATTGCAGTAGCGAAAGCGACATTAGGTTGTGCAAGATAAGCTGCAACGTTTGCATCTGTGACACCCCAATATTTCATGCTTGCAGTAATACCATTATTATAATGCGTGGCTGTAGAACCAACAGCCCATCCTCTGTTAGCAGCATCTGCTAATAAAAAAGAGGTTTCTGCATAATCAAATAGATCTCCTTTGAAGTTGATTTCTTTTAAGGCTGTATTGAATAAAGAAACAGTGGCAATATCAGCTTTCAAACCATAAGGCGCACCAACATACATTCCTCCTTTTTTAGAAGCAGGATCGAAATAAAAATCTCTTCTTGGATCATTAAGTATATTTAAAGCATCTGCGAATAAACCAGATATAGCAAAATCTTCTCTACTTTTGAAATCTTCATAGTTTGGATTGAAGTGTGGTTTAGCAGACGTATATTGAAAAATAGCATTATCAGCATTGCCGGTCATTGCTCCGGAGTTGTAAGCAGTTTCCACCAAAGTTTTAGCAAGAGCTGCATCTACATCCGACAATTGCATACCCAATTTAATTTGAATAGAATTTCCATATTTCTTCCACTTCGCAACATCTCCCTTATAAATTAAATCTGCATTGTCAAAACTCTTGTAAGCGGTGTTCAATTTGCCTATTGCATTAGGTAAACGGGTTGCCAAATCTTTGTAAATGGTAAGTCCATCATCATATTTTGGCAGCCAGTTATCGGGTTTTATTGCCTCAAAATAAGGTACATTACCGTAAAGATCCACCAGAGTCTGAAATGCCTGAACAATCTGAATTTCAAGAATTGCAATTTTATTTTGTTTTACAGCAATAGCCTCAGTGCCTGCTGCAGGTGTATCTGCAATTTTATTCTGAGCATCGATTAAGTCTTTCAGCACATCCCTGTAAAGCAATTGCCAGTTTGCATTTCCCAGCGAGCGGGCCGCCATCTCATACCTGCCTTCATCAGGATAAGCAATCGCTGTCCATTGCTGTGCATACAGCCTGAAATTATTTCTATTGGCAGATGCATTGTTTAAAAAAATAGCATATTGCTCCTGTGCAGAAGTCATAAGCGCTTCCGGAACAGGTGTAACATATGCTTTAGTATCCTCGTTTAAACCCTCGAGATTATCACAGGAATTTAAACTTACTGCCAGGATTGCAAAAAATATAGAGTATTTTAATTTTTTCATTTTTTTGATTTTTTAGAATTGAACTTTTACACTAAAGCTAATTTCTCTTACTGAAGGCATAACACCTGTTTGGAATCCCTGGAAGTTTCCGGAACTGAAACCTGACTCAGGGTCTGCGTATGGTACGTTTTTATGAATAATCCATAAATTGCTTCCATTTGCTGCAAAAGTTACATTGTTCATAAATGTGCCCTCTAAAAGCTTTGCTGGTAATTGATAGGCAATAGAAACCTCTCTTAATTTGACATAGGAAGCATCATACACAAATGCCTGATTTGGAAAAGATTTATACCCTAAGTTTGATTCCCCTTTATCAGTGGTAACCGCTGCTCTCACATTATTAGGAGTACCATCAGCCTGAACCCCCTGCAAGATTTGTCCGCCTGGCCTTGCATCATTAAGCTGATTACGAATTGGATTCCCTAAATCATTTGTTCCAACGGTATTTTGATAAAGGCCACTGGCTTGTCCATATGCCTGATCTAGTGAGAAGACGTCTCCTCCTTTTTTAATATCAATAAGGAAGCTGAAAGTTAATTTTTTGTAATTAAAAATATTATTGATACCACCTGTCCAGTCCGGAGTTATATTTCCAATAGCAACGTTACTCACTCTATCATAGTTTCCATTTGGCAATACCACTCTTTCTCCATTTAAATACCTGTACCCAGACCCTTTGATTACACCAAGTGGCTGACCCGGAATAGCATTTAAGCTGGTTGCCTGATTAAATGTGCCTATAACCACTTGTTGAAGGCCATCGGCTAACGATACCACTTTACTCTCGTTTTTATTCCAGTTGATTTTGGAAGTCCAGGAGAAGTCTTGTGTTTTTACAGGAACTAAAGTAAGCGTCAATTCTACACCTTTATTCGTAAGTTTTCCGGCATTGGTTGTTGTGCCACTGTATCCCGTTTCGGAACCTGTAGTGATATCCATAATCAAATCCTTTGTAGTACTCTTGTAAAAAGAAGCTTCAAGACCAATTCTTCGTTTGAAGAATTGCAACTCAATTCCGGCCTCCTGACCATCAATAGTTTCAGACTTTAAGTTGGGATTTTTACGAATATTTTCATTAGAGAATAAAGGAATAGTTTCATTAAAGTTAGTTCCTTTAGTATACACCGGACTAATTACATGTACCTCGGCATCATTTCCGGTTTGGGCAAAATTAACTCGTAGTTTACCGAATTCCAGCCAGGGTAAATTTAAATGCTTACTAAAAATATACGTTCCGGTAACGGAGGGATAACTGTACTTAGAATCTTTCACTGGCAACGTAGATGATTCGTCAATTCTGAAAGTTCCTTCAATGAAAAAAGTGTCTTTATAGTCGAAAGATGCACTCGCATAAGCACTATTCACTCCACGTTCATCTAAAAATTCCCTTGGATTTTCGATCCCGCTAAAGGAATTAGAAAGCGCATACATTTTTGGAATTAACAAACCTCCATTAGTTGACGCACGAATAGAACTCATTCTGCTTCTTCGGCTTAATGCTCCAAGTAAACCTCTAAAGTTAAATTCTTCTGCAATTTTAGCCTTAAAGTTCAGCAATAAGTCAAGATTAATTTCTCTGAATCTCTTGTCATATCTCGAGTAGCTGGAAATATTACTGTTAGCGCCCGATCCTACCGCTACTCTTTCTTCCTGAGTTTCTGCATAGGTATCTACTGCTCCTCTTCCTGTTACAGAAAACCAGTTTGTAATTTCAGTGTTAATCGTAAAATTACCAAAGAAACGATCCCTGCTAAAATTGTTGTAATTTTCATAACGGGCAAAATAAGGGTTATCCCAATAGAGCGGTTTTGTATCCTTAGTAGATTTGGGATTCCAGGTAATGTTTTTACCTGTTGATCGATAGGCACGTTCCTGCTCTTTAAGATCTACATCAGTATGCCACCATTGTCTAAAGCTACCCATGATATTATCTGAATATCCGGTATCGTTTAACCCGGTTCCACCAGAAGCAATATAATTTGCAGTGGCAGCGATCTCTGTTTTGCTGCTTACTTTATAGCTGCCGGAAAAATTAAAATTGTTTTTCTTTATGGAGCTATTAGGCAGGATTCCGGTTTGATCAAAGTTAGTGTAACCAAATCTAAAAGTGCCATTTTCATTTCCATTACTTATCGCAATATTGTTTGTGTAAGTAGTAGAGTGTTTAAAAAAAAAGAGCGGATCATTTTTAGCTGCTACCCACTGTGAGGTTTTCCCATAAGTGGGTAATTCCGGATAATAGGAATTCCAGTTATAGACTCTCTGAGATGAATTGAATGCCGGACCCCACGAAGCATCTTCTGCTACTATTGTTGGAAATGACCCTTCTCCCAAATCTACTTTTGAACTGAATACAGAACTGTCCCCGCCTCCATATTGTTTTTGATACTGAGGAAGCGTTTTTTTGTCGGCAGTACCCGTTGAGATACCTGAACTAAAAGAAATCCCAAGGCCTTTTCCTTTTTTTCCTTTTTTGGTGGTGACGATAATTACACCATTCCCTGCTCTTGAACCGTACAAAGCAGATGCTGCTGCGCCTTTTAATACATTGATTGTTTCAATGTCATCCGGGTTAATGTCTGATGCAGCATTTCCATAATCAAAACCGGAACGTCCCATTTTTTGTTCTGCCGAGTTTGAATTGTCATTATTTAACGGGATACCATCAACTACCCAAAGAGCCTGATTGTTTCCGGTAATTGATTTAGAACCACGTATGACCACGTTTGTTGATCCCCCGATGTTACCACTTCTTTTAATTTCAATACCGGCAACTTTACCTGCAATTGAATTGGAAACGTTTCCGGTATTCACTTTAGTCAAATCTTCCCCATTAACCTCCTGAGTCGCATAGCCAAGAGATTTTCGATCTCTTTTAATTCCTAATGCAGTCGTTACCACAACACCTTCCAGTTCTTGTGCATTGTCAATCAATTTAACATTAATTATAGATGTACTTGCTGGTACTTCCTGAGTTTTCATTCCGATATAGCTGAAGACCAATAGCTGATTCGATGCTACACGAATAGTATATTTTCCGTCAAAATCAGTTTGAGTTCCTGATTTCGTTCCCTTAACTAAAACACTAACGCCGGGCAAAGGCATTCCTGCATTGTCAGAAACTTTTCCTGTTACTGTTTTTTCTTGTGCAAAACTTAATTGCAAAACAAGCGCGAAAAACAGCGACATTAATCCTTTTAATTTTTGTTTCATGATTCTTAATTTTAAAATTATGGGACGAACTTATTAAATTAAAATATTTTTAACAAGAATAATTACTTATTTAACACTAATAAATGTAAATATTATACTACTTTATATTCATTTATAAAACATTAGATAATGTAAAATCTTACATTTCAAAAATTATTTTCGTGATTTTAACAAAACTGAAAAAACTCAAAAGAAAAAAGCACAATAAGACCCCTTATTAAGTTTATTGAATGTTCGGTCGTTCGATAAAAAATAAAAAACCGTCCAAAAATTAATTCAGACGGTTGATCCTTATATTATTTATAACTAAAAGGGTACTAATTCAAAATAATTAAAAATGAATAATAAGGAGATATCTTTAATCTCTGATAACAATATTGTAGGATATTTGTTTGGACTTGTTTAGAGTGACTCTTTTGTGGTATCTGAGCTGCAAAATTGGTTTAAATGCGTCTTTTTATGTTTTGCTTCTAACAGGTAGGAAAATTAATATAATATATTGTTATATGCAAATAAAATCTTACTTTATTTTTAAATATCTTTTTTGTATTGTAAGAATTACTATTTTAATGACGTAGAAGTAACTGTCCACATTTGAAATTCTAAACAAAAAAAGCCGATAGTGAGTTCACTATCGGCTTTCCTAAATCTGTTTACTGAAATTTACATTCTCTCCGGAACTTCAATTCCTAATAAAGTAAAAGCAGCTTTTATAACTTCAGCCACTTTTTGGGAGAGCTGCACTCTGAATATTTTTTTAGTCAGATCAACTTCTCCTAAAATATGTACGGACTGATAAAATGAATTGTATTCTTTTACCAGGTCATAAGTGTAATTAGCAATTAACGCCGGGCTATGATTCTGAGCGGCATTTTGAATTACTTCCGGGAAAAGCTCGATTTGTTTTACCAGTTCTTTTTCTTTCTCGTGTAAGGCTGTAGTATCCGTTTTACTTGAAAAATCAAAATCGGCTTTACGAATAATCGACTGGATTCTTGCGTACGTATATTGAATAAAAGGACCCGTATTTCCTGCAAAGTCCACTGATTCTTCCGGATTAAACAAAATACGTTTCTTCGGATCTACCTTTAAAATATAATATTTAAGAGCTCCAAGGCCAATTGTTTTGTATAATTTGGTTTTTTCGTCAGCAGAATAACTGTCCAGTTTTCCTAAATCCTCAGAAATTTGTTTTGCAGTAGCTGTCATATCCTGCATAAGATCATCGGCATCTACAACGGTTCCTTCGCGGCTTTTCATTTTTCCGGAAGGTAAATCAACCATCCCGTATGATAAATGATACAAACTTGAAGCCCAGTCAAAACCTAATTTTTTCAGGATTAAGAATAAGACTTTAAAGTGATAATCCTGCTCGTTACCAACGGTATAAACCATTCCGCCTACATCCGGCATATCTTTTACACGCTGAATTGCCGTTCCGATATCCTGGGTCATATAAACGGCTGTTCCGTCTGAACGAAGTACAATTTTTCGATCCAGACCTTCATCTGTCAGATCAATCCAGACTGAACCGTCCGGATCTTTTTCGAAAACACCTTTATCAAGTCCCACCTGAACTACATCTTTTCCTAATAAATAGGTATTACTTTCATAATAATATTTGTCAAAATCAACGCCAAGATTAGCGTACGTAGTAGCAAAACCATCATAAACCCACTGGTTCATCATTTTCCAAAGCGTAATCACTTTTTCATCCCCGGCTTCCCATTTCTTAAGCATATCCTGGGCTTCAATGATAATCGGAGCCTGTTTTTTTGCTTCTTCCTCTGTTTTTCCGGCTTCCATCAATTGAGCGATTTCAGCTTTATACGCTTTATCGAACTCTACATAATATTTACCAACTAATTTATCTCCTTTTAAATTGGAACTTTCGGGAGTTTCTCCGTTTCCGAATTTCTCCCAGGCCAGCATCGATTTACAGATATGAATTCCACGATCGTTGATGATTTGTGTTTTATATACTTTTTTACCCGAAGCCTTAATAATCTCGGCAACAGAATATCCTAACAAATTGTTACGAACGTGACCTAAGTGCAACGGTTTGTTGGTGTTTGGCGAAGAATATTCGACCATAATGGCTTTCTCCTTCGGATTTGGAGTTACATAACCAAATTTTGCATTGTCCTTTATTTCATTAAAGAAATTCAAATAATAACGATCTGCAATCACAATGTTTAAAAAACCGGATACGACGTTGAAACGCGCCACTTCGGAAACATTTTCAACCAGATAATTTCCGATTTTATTTCCTAACTCAACAGGATTACTTTTAATCACTTTTAGTAAAGGAAACAGTACCATGGTGATATCGCCTTCAAACTCTTTTCTGGTAGTCTGAAACTCAATTTTATCAACACTAACATCAAATAATGCTTGTATTGCTTTTTGTATAGAAGGTGTAAGAATTTGTGATAATGACATGTAAACTTATTTTTAAAGTGAGCAAAGATACTGCTTATTCACCAATTAGAGAAAATCAAAAACATATAAAATTATTGAAAAGAGTCAGAATTTCACAAAAAACACTTTATTTCAATTGTTAAAATTATCAAAAAATCAAAACCTTAATCTCTTATAAAACAGCGGGTCTTCAAATAAAGCAAACTTTATTTTTCTTTTTCTGTAACATATCGATAACAAAAGAGTCTTAATAGGGACTTTGAATTCATTTCAAAAGAAAAAAACTAAAAACAAATCATCATCAATCAAATCAAATCAATCAAGTACCACGTTATGAAATTAAAATTCTTTCTGTTCGCATTACTGGGTGTAATGGCAACAGCTCAGGCTCAGAATTCGGGGACAGTCTCCGGAAAAATTACCGAAAAATCAAACAATACTCCAATTTCATATGCTACGGTTTCTATCAAGGACAACGGAAAGGTAGTTTCCGGAGTAAACACAGATGATAATGGTGATTTTAGCTTTAAAAATTTAGCTTTAAAAAACTATACCATCGAAATTCAGTACATTGGGTTTAGAAAATATGTGGGTTCAATTATTTTAAGTGACAACAAAAAAGAAGCAATTGTAAAAGTAGCTCTTGAAGAAGAAGCTACACAGCTAAAAGGCGTAAACATTGTAAATGAACGTTCTACAATAGAACAAAAAATTGACCGTAAAGTGGTTACCGTAGGAAAAGACCTGACTACAGCAGGAGCTTCGGCATCTGATATTATGAACAATATTCCATCTGTAAACGTAGACCAGGATGGAAAACTTTCCCTTCGTGGAAATGATAATGTACGTGTCTTAATTGACGGAAGACCCAGTAATATTGATCCGGCCCAGTTATTAAAACAGATTCCGTCAACTTCTATCAAAAAAATTGAGCTGATTACCAATCCAAGTGCCAAGTACAATCCGGAAGGAATGTCCGGAATTATCAACATCATTTTGCATAAAAATGCTAATACAGGCTTCAACGGAAGTTATAGTGGTGGTATTACTTTTGGTGAAACGGCCAAATACAATCAGTCATTGGATTTGAATTATAAAACCGGAAAAGTGAACTTTTTCGGGAATGTGGGACAAAACTTCGGAACTTATTTTAATGATGGTCTGATCCGAAGATTTGATGAGAATATTATACAGGATCTGGACATTAAAAATGAGAATGATTCTTACCTCTACAAGATTGGTATGGATTTCCTGATCAACGATCACAATACTTTATCTTTTTACACGAATCAGAATAAATCGACCGGAAAAGGATTTGTAGATACTGACATTGATTATAACAATGGGGATCCGGACATTAAAAATATCTTTCAAAAATCTAAATATTCAGGACCTGAAGAAACAGGAACGTATAATTTAGCTTATAAACATATTTTCAAAAAAGAGGGTCATACTTTAGATTTTGAAGGAAACTACAGCGATAGCAAAGAAACTCAAAATGCCAATTTTGATACTAAAACGACAGCTCCCGATAATACGGTGAAAAACATAATTTACAACGATTTGATTAAAAGCGATCGTCAGTTAAGCACCATGAATATTGATTATGTGAATCCATTAAGTGAAAAATCAACCCTTGAAGCTGGTGCCGAAGCCAGAATTACCAGAACAGGCAATGATTATGCAACTGGAAATCCCGTTGTTGCGGCAAAAGATCAAATATCAAACTATACCTATGATACCGATATTTACTCTGCTTATGTAACTTTCGGACAGAAGTATAAAAAATTCAGTTATCAGGTAGGAGCCCGTTTTGAAAGTTATAAAGTGGCTGCCAATCTGAATTACGGCCAGAAAAAATTTGATGATGATTACATTACGCTGTATCCTTCTGCTTATTTGACGTACAACCTAAATGAGAAAAATACGTTACAGCTTAGTTACAGCCGTCGTGTAGACCGACCAAGTTTAGAGCAGACAAAGCCTATTCGTGAATTTTCTACTCCTTTAGTAACTTCATTTGGAAATCCTGAATTGAGACCTCAGTTTACTAATTCAGTTGAAGTAAATTATACCAAAACATTAGAAAAAGGAAGTTTTACTGCCGGAGTATTTGTAAGACAAATCAATGATCAGATCAGCAGAATTTTATATCCTGATGTAGCAGACCTGAGCGGTAAAAAACAAATTATGTCTTTTACCAACTACGACAGCAATACGGCTTATGGATTTGAAGCGTCTTTTAATTATAAAATTACAAAGTGGTGGGATATCTCTCCGTCTATTGATTTCTCGAGTATCAATCAGCAAGGAATTGTGTTTCTATATGATACGCCAACCAATACGAGTAATCCTGTTGAAAGAAAAATTACTGTTTCGGCTTTTAATGCTCGTATGAACTCGAATTTTAAAGTAAACAAACGTTTAAGCTTCCTTTTATTTGGATTTTACAAAGGCCCAAGCGACGGACTTCAAAATAACAGTCATGAAATGTACAAAATGGACATAGGTTCACGTTATACATTGTTAGACAACAAGATGAATATAAGTGTGCGTTTTAATGATGTTTTCAATACCATGAAATATGCTTTCGATACGATGTATCCTTATCCTCAGGCAGGACAGTTTACTTGGGAGAGCCAGACTGTTTATTTAGGTTTAACGTATAACTTTGGAGGAGGAAAAATCAAAAAACTGCAGCGTAAACAAAGAGAAGACAACACTAATAAAGACGGTGGCGGAATGTTTTAGTCCCGTTCGTATTAGCAGATTTTTATATTTTTAATAATTTTTTGTAGAGAAAAGGCCTGGAGTTTGCCAACTTCAGGCCTTTTTTATTTTCATTCACGAGTAATAAATCAAAAATTAGCTCTTATTTTTTTTATTTCCTCAGGATCCGCTGTTTCCGAATGATCCGTAATGGCAGAAGAATGATAAAAAGTAGGTTGTAATGTTTCCTGTAATACCTGAATATTCGAAGATCTCAGACCTCCTCCTGGCATGATTATGATCCTGTCGCCAGCTAATTTTTGAATTTTCTCTAAAACAGAAATTCCTTCCAGAACATTTACGCCCTGTCCCGAAGTCAGAATGGTTTTAAAACCGCAGTCAATTACATCTTCCAAAGATTGTTCTACATTCTCAACAACATCAAAAGCCCGGTGAAAAGTACAGGAAAGCGGACTGGCTAAATTCACCAATTCTTTATTCCTTACCTTATTTACGCTGCCATCTTCATTTAAAACTCCAAAAACAAACCCATCGATGCCTAATTTTTTAAATTGTTTAATGTCTTGTTTCATTTCGATCAGCTCTTCATCAGAATAAACGAAATCTCCACCGCGGGGCCTGATAATGACATGCATTGGAATCGACAATTGTTCCCGGACTCTTACTCCCAAAATATAATTCGGTGTTGTTCCTCCGAGTTGCATATTCTCACATAATTCAATTCGGTCTGCTCCATTTTCCTGGGCAATCAAAGCAGATTCAAAATTAAAACAGGCTATTTCGAGTTGATTTTTTTTCATTTTTACTGTATTACAACAAATTTTTTCAAGAAGATTTCCCGTTTCCTGAAATCAAAAACTAAACAGGTCAAAAATAAAAAACCTGTTCAGAAAGTGAACAGGTTTAATATAATATTAAGACAGAAATTTTACCATTTAATAATAGCACTTCCCCAAGTGAATCCACTTCCGAAAGCAGCTAGGACAACTGTATCTCCTGTTTTTATTTTTCCTTGTTCCCAGGCTTCTGTCAAAGCAATCGGAATAGAGGCTGCCGTTGTATTTCCGTATTTCTGGATGTTGTTATGTACCTGATCATCCGACAGCTTGAATTTGTTTTGAATGAATTGTGAAATTCTCAAATTCGCCTGATGCGGAATCAGCATATTAATATCAGAAACCTGTAAACCATTTGCTTCCAGACCTTCATTAATAACCTCAGCGAAACGAACTACTGCATTTTTAAACACAAATTGTCCATTCATGTACGGATAATAACTTTCGTCATTTGGATCATTATCGGCCAGAATATCGGTTACCCAGCGCGCTCCCATTCCCGGTGCCTGTAACGCCAGTTCTTCGGCGTGTTGCCCTTCTGAGTGTAAATGCGTGGATAAAATTCCTTTGGTCAAATCTTCTTCACGACTTAAAACTGCCGCTCCCGCTCCATCTCCAAAAATCACCGAAACGCCACGTCCGCGGGTTGTCATGTCCAATCCTGTTGAATGCACTTCGGAACCAATTACCAGAATGTTTTTATACATTCCTGTTTTGATATATTGGTCTGCAACTGAGATTGCGTAAATAAAACCGGAACATTGATTTCTAACATCTAAAGCCCCAACAGTTCTTAATCCTAAATCACGTTGTACCAAAACTCCCGGTCCTGGAAAATAGTAATCCGGACTTAATGTAGCAAAAACTACAAAGTCTATATCTTCTTTGGCAATGCCGGAACGTTCGATCGCAATTTTAGCTGCTTTTACTCCCATAGAAGTTGTGGTATCCTCTCCACGAATGATATGTCTGCGCTCCTGAATTCCTGTTCTTTCCTGAATCCATTCGTCATTGGTATCAATAATCTTAGACAAATCATCGTTGGTTACAACATTTGAAGGAACATAATATCCTAAGCCCGCTATTTTTGAATGATACATATTCTTTTTATTATTTGTTAAAAAATTGGATTGCAAATCTAAGTATAGTTTAAAACATAAGCGTACAAATTACTATTTTTTTCGTAATTGACAATTTAATATACTTTAATAATAGTTTATATTGATTCATTTTAAATTCCGATAAATCAATTAATTCCTATAAAACCTAAAAAAAGTTAAATTTAGAACTTAAAATGTAACAAGACTAAAGTAGTTTAGACAAACATTTATCAGTATCATTTTTTAAACCCCTAAAATTCAAATTATGAAATTAAAGGTTACACTATTACTACTTCTAAATTTTGGTTTTTTTGGCTTTGCACAAGAAAATTTAACCTATCAGAAACCTTCCAAATCAATTTTAGATTTAGCGGATTACGAAAGGGCTCCTTCTGTATCTATGGATACTAAAAAAGAATATATGCTGCTGTCTTACAGAAACACCTATAAGACATTAGATGATTTAAATCAGGAAGAGCTTCGCCTTGCGGGTTTACGAATCAATCCTGTCACTAACATTTCAAGTACAGTAACTTATATTAACAACCTGAAAGTCCGAAAAATAAGCAGTACAGATGAAATACAGGTTACAGGTTTGCCGGATAATCCTAAAGTAAGCAATGTGCTCTGGTCTCCAAACGATAAAAAAATTCTGTTTTCACACACGACCAAGTCAGGGGTTGAACTTTGGGTTTTAGATGTTGCTACTGCAAAAGCGACCAGGCTTACCGAGGCAACTGTCAATGCCAATCTTGGTAATCCGTTTAGCTGGCTTTTAGACAATGATACTATATTGGTAAAAATGCTTCCTAAAAACAGACAGCCTTTACTGGATTCCAAAAAAGACCTGCCAACGGGACCAATTGTTTCGAATACTTCAGGAGAGAAATCCCAAAACAAGACGTATCCGGATATGTTGAAAAACAAAAATGATGAAATTAATTTTGAAAATAGCGTGACTTCTGAATTATACAAAGTCAACCTTAACGGAACCGCTACCTTATTTAAAGAAGCTTCTATGTTTGCCGGAGAAAGAATTTCGCCTGATGGCAATTATATCATGCTGACCACGATTCAGAAGCCATTTTCTTATGTAGTTCCCTTAAACAGATTCCCTTCTAAAACCATTGTTTATGACATTAGAGGAAAAGAAATTAAAACCGTTAATGAAGTTCCTTTAAACGAAATTATTCCTAAAGGATTTATGGCGGTACGAAAAGGGAAAAGAGAAATGAGCTGGAGAAATGACAAACCTGCTACTTTGGCCTATGTGACTGCTTTAGACGAAGGAAATCCTGCAAATAAGGCAGACTTCAGAGATGAAGTTTTTCTTTGGGATGCTCCTTTTACAAACGATCCGATTACCCTGGTAAAATTACCGCAGCGTTTTTCGGGTATAACCTGGGGGAACGATAATATTGCCATTGTTTCTGATGAATGGTATGATACCCGTAATGTAAAGACCTATTTAATTAATCCATCCACTCCGGGACAAGAGCCAAAACTACTTACAGACAGGAACTCACAAGATGTCTATTCTGATCCGGGTACTTTCGAAACCAGAAAAAACGAGTATAACAAATATGTCTTAGCCCTTGAAAAAGACAATGCTTACCGTATTGGGGAAGGTTATACAAAAGAAGGCCAGTTTCCGTTTATAGATGAATTCAATTTTAAAACCTTAAAAAACAAACGCCTTTATACTTCTTCCTATAAAGACAAAAAAGAAGATTTGATAGAGATTGAAGATTTTAAAACCGGAAAAGTTTTGGTACAAATCCAGTCCAAAAATGACTATCCGAATTATTACTTCAGAAACATCAAAAAACAAAATAGCCTGACCCCTATTACAGCTTTCAAAAATCCTTTCGAAAGCATTAAAAATGTCAGCAAGGAAGTAATCAAATACAAACGTAAGGACGGTGTTGAACTTTCAGGCACATTATACCTGCCTGCTGGTTACGACAAGGCGAAAAAGGAAAAACTGCCCTTGTTAATCTGGGCGTATCCGGCTGAATATAAAGACAAAAACAGCGCGGGGCAATCGACACAAAATCCAAATGAATTTACTTTTCCGTATTATGGATCATTTGTCTACTGGGTTACTAAAGGATATGTCGTTTTAGACGATGCGGCTTTCCCGATCATTGGTGAAGGTACAACAGAACCGAATGACAATTTCATTTCACAATTAGTCGATAATGCCGAAGCAGCCATCAATGCAGTAGATGCCTTAGGCTATATCAACAGAAAGAAAGTAGCTATTGGCGGGCATTCGTATGGTGCTTTTATGACGGCTAACTTATTGACGCATTCTAATCTTTTTGCCTGTGGAATTGCCAGAAGTGGCGCGTACAACAGAACTTTAACACCATTCGGATTTCAAAGCGAGCAGCGCAATTACTGGGAAGCCCCAGAAGTTTACAATACAATGTCTCCTTTTATGAATGCTGATAAAATGAAAACTCCGCTTTTGCTGGTGCATGGTGAAGCAGATAATAATCCGGGAACTTTTACCTTACAGACAGAACGTTATTTCCAGGCCTTAAAAGGATTGGGAGCTCCGGCAAGAATGGTAATTTTACCTAAAGAAGCTCACGGATATGTTGCAAAAGAGAACATATTGCATTTGCTTTGGGAGCAGGATCAGTTTTTAGAAAAGTATTTGAAAAACTAGTCTTTTTTTTAGGGTACAAAGGTTCATAGTCGCAAAGGGGCAAAGGTTTTCTTTCTTAGTCGCTGAGGTTTTGAGTTACTGAGATGCTAAGTTTTTTTTAAATAATAAACCCGACAGGTTTTTGAAACCTATCGGGTTCGTATTAAGTATCAAATATTTTTTCTTATAAATAATTCAACGCCAGAAAAACACTTTCTTCAAGTGGTAAATCAATTTCACTCTCAAAGAAAACGAGTTGTCGTTTATAAACGGATTCTATCAGATAATGATTTCCTCTAAAATAAGTTCTTCTGATTTTAACCGGCAAATTAGATTCCGAAACCATTTTAAACTGATGCGGATACACTAATGTTTTATGTGCCTGATCTTCATAGTCGAGTAATAAATGTGTTGCGATTTCATTTACTTCTCCGAAAAGTGACGCTACATATTTCGTTTCAGGATCTTCATAGATTTTTGTCGGATTGTCTTTTACAATGATTTCACCGCTTCGCATCACAATAGCTTCATCAGCAAATGACAAAGCGTCTGTACTATCGTGAGTGGCAATGATACAGGTTATTCCTTTTTGTTTTAAATAGCGAAATAAATTTCGTCGCAACGCATTTTTACGAAAGGCATCTATCTGGCTGAAGGGTTCATCAAGTAAAATAACTTCTGGTTCCAAAGCCAAAACTCTGACCAAAGCAACTCTTTGCTGTTGTCCTCCACTCAAAAATTTAGCTTTCACATGTGCAAACTGATCCATTTCTACCATTTCCAGTAATTCCTGAACGCGCAGTTTTTTCATATTGGCAAAACCATTCGAAAGAAACTTCCCGACATTCTCTGCTACAGTTTCATAGGGAGACAGGTCAAAATCCTGTGCCAGATATTTCATAAAGGGCATTCCGGGAATCAAATTGTGTTTTGGACCCAAAACAGGTTTTTCATTATAAAAAATCTGACCTTCATCTAAATCATACAATCCATACATAAGCTTAAGGAGTGTGCTTTTTCCACAGCCACTTTCCCCTATAATAGCAATATTCTGCCCTTTTTCTATTGAAAAAGTTACATTTTTAATAACCGGCGCATCCGTATACGAAAAGGAGATATTTTTTATATCAAGCATTGAATTCTAATTGAGGATTCAAATTTACAACCTTTAAAACCGAAAGTCAAAAAAAAGCAATTAGATAATTCATAAAAAAATATTTTTATTTTGTAGTACTTTTTGTATATATTTGGACTCGCATAATATTAATTGTATATTTTAAGTAATCAAATAATGGGTAAAACAAAAAAAATATTTATTGTAAAACTTCTGGCTTTAGCCATTTTTCTAATTTTATACGGATGCAGTGCGGAAATTGACAAATCTGAAATACCAAACCAGGAAAAAGAAAACTTTATAATCCTGCATAAAAATTATGATTACTTTAAATCAAATACTTCCCTTTTCAACAGGCTTAAAAATTTAGACAATCTAAAATCTAATGTCACAAGTAAAAATATCCAAACAGAGGATTTTAAAATTTTCACAGATAATATTACCTATACTAAAAGGCCTGATAAATTACGTGAATCTTACACGTTTTATATAGAAAAGCTAAACTATGCTTCAAATAAAACAATAGACAATCTGATTTTAGCCAGAAATTTAGGTGATGAAAAGTTCAAAGCTTACATCATTACCTATTATTTTCCTGATGGAATAGCGAGCCAGCATAATAACTTTAAGATAACCGAATTTAAAGAAATCAATAGCGAAACTTTTTCGATTCAGAATATAACCTCTAAAAAAAACTGCGAGAACACTTATGAGTTCAATATAATAGAAACCGCACATAAATGTTATAGTGGTGCTCATTCAGGAGAGTCGCAGGCAGGTCAGTGTGATGGAAATGGTGCTCCACCTTATTCAACTTATCAGGTTGTGGCTTACTTAACAAACTCTTGTGGAGAGGGTACCACCGGGGGAAGTACTGATGGAGGACCAAGTGGTCCAGGCGGAGGTGGCGGTTCAGGAAGTGGCGGTGGCGGTGGACCTGCTGTAGATACCGGAATATCACTACCTCCTCCCTGTCAATCTGCAGATTGTGGTGTACCAATACTTGCTAATGAAATAAATGATTTATTAGGAAGCACACTTGATTATTCACAGTTGGAGTTTCTGTCGCATCATGATGATGTTGCCGCTTCCCTTAAAAGTTTTTTAGGCCAGAATAATACTGCTGCTGATAAGAGTTTTGTAAAACAAATTATAGATGTTGTAAAAAATGATGCAGCAGTAGATTCAAAAGCCTTTAGTTTCGTTTTAAGCGCGCAAGCTGATACTAAAATCGAGACGGAATTAGACAATAATTTTTTTCTGTCTGTAGACCAGTTTATGGATGCAGACTTAGCTGACATAAATTCAAAAGATCCGGACTTAATAATTTATTTCGGACAACATCACATTGAAAAGATGATTCGCTTAAAAAAGATTAATCCACAATGGAGTTATCTAAAGTGTTATTGGGAAGCTAGTAAAGAAGTAGTTCACATCACACTAGATGTATTTGGAACTGTCCCCGTTGTTGGTGAACTTGCGGATGTAACAAATGGAGTTTTGTACCTTATCGAAGGTGATGGCGTTAATGCTTCATTAAGTGCCGCAAGCGCTGTACCTGTTGCTGGATGGGCGGCTGTTTCTACTAAATATGCTATTAAATTTAGACAAGCAACTACTATTGCTACAAAAGTAAAATTAGTCTGGAAAGTTACTGACAACGTTATTACTTTTGGTTCGAGAAGTCAATTAAGAAAAGTATTAGGATTGGTTGTCGGGGATTTGAGACAAGCGCACCATATAATACCTTGGGCTAAACAATCAAAAGCAGCTATACAAAAAGCTTCGAAGTCCCAGCATGCTTTTCATCTGAATGAAGCTATAAACGGAATACCACTAAGTACTGCAATACATAGCGGTAGCCATGCTCATTACGATAATTTAATTCAGGGTTATCTAGACAATATACCTCTAAATGCAACTCCGGATGAAGCTTATATAAAAGTAATGGAAATTATAAGCAAAGTTCGAACCGCCATTCAAAATAATCCAGGAGTTCCAATTAATCAATTAAATTTTTAATTATGCAATATTATTCTATTCAGCATTCATTAAATAAAAAAATAGTAGGACACAGTCCACAAATAAAAAAAATCATTCACAGCTGTGATATTTGGGAAGACTCTAATTTTATTGACAGATTTAATTATGAAGAAATTAATATAAACCCTATCATTTCTACTCCCGTATTACATTCTTCATCTAATGCCACTGATTTAATTGATGTTAGAGGCGAGATTGGATTTTTATCTAAAATCTTAATAAAGAGTAATTTAAAATCTATATTAGAAAAAAAGAGAACTAGTGGGTTACAATTTTTTAAATCACCAGTAATTTATCAAGAAAAAATCATTGACGATTATTATATTTTAAATATGTATGAAACCAATAATGATCTACTTGATATTAAAAATTGTAGAATTCAGTATCATAAAAAAGCTGATGATTATGAAACTACTTATAATACAAATAATGAATATTTAATCTTTGAGAATTTTGAAAATTTTAATTCATTTTTAAATATAGCTATTACTAATAATGAATTTTTTTTTATTGATAAAATCAGTTTAAAAGATGGTATCAAAGAAGATTTTTTTATGTTAAAAAATGTTCAAGGTGGCACAAAATATGTTGTTTCTGAAAAGCTTAAAAAAGAAATAGAAGAAGCAAACTGTACTGGTGTTGAATTTCAACCGGTGGAATTATCAACCAAAGAATGGCTTCATGATGGAGAAAGGGAAAAAGTATATGGTAAAGCATAACAAAGAGACTTATTATGGAAGAATATGATAATGGATTAACATCGGATACTATTACAGACTGGATAAAGGAGGACAAGGGATTAGAGGAAATAATTCAAGAAATAGAAAGCAAAACAGATTCATTCGAGGAACAGGCAGAATTAGCCTTTCATTTGGTTTCCGCCTATTTTGATGTTCCAAAATTGCCAGACGACAATAAAGAAATGGAAGATGATGATTTTGAGGACGAAATAGACTCTTCCGTCTATGAACAATTAGGGATTTTAAAACATCTAGAACCCGATGATGATCTAAGAGGGCAGGTTCTCACTGCAATCTATTTTTTAAAGTTTGATTACAGGGTGGATATTGAATTCATTTTTGAAAAATATTCTTCTATTGATAGGGATCAAATTTTAGGAATAGGTTTTAAAGGAGAAAATTCTAAAGTCGAAATGATAGTAGTAAAAAAGGGCGAAAGTTGGTTCGACTTTGGCTGCACATACTTTACAAAATACATCGACGTTTAAAACAAAAAAGCTGTTCATTACGAACAGCTTTTTTCAAATTATATTGTATAGAAACTATTTTCCAGCTTCTGTCTTTGCATCATTAACCATTTTGTCATTTGCAGTAATCGCAAATTCAACACGACGGTTTTGAGTTCTTCCTTCCGGAGTATCATTGGTTGCAATAGGATCAGCAATTCCTAAACCTGAGGTTTTAAAACGGCTTGATTTTAATCCTTTAGCCACTAAATAAGACTGCACAGCCGCAGCTCTTTGTCCTGAAAGTGTCATATTGTATTCTGGTTTTCCGGTATTATCGGTATAACCAAAAATTTCAATGTTAGTATCTCCGTATTCATTAAATACAGGAACTAATTTATCTAAATTTGCTTTTGCCTGAGCGGTAAGAGTTGATTTATTAGTATCAAAACGAACTGCATTTTCATTCAACGTTAAGTGAATTCCTTCACCTACTCTTTCAACATCAGCTCCTGGTAAAGCCTGATCGATTTCACGAGCCTGCTTATCCATTTTATTTCCGATAAGTGCTCCTGTTCCACCACCTACAGCAGCTCCAATAGCAGCTCCTAAAGCGGCGTTTCCACCTTTACCTAAATTATTTCCTAATATACCGCCAATAATACCACCTGCAACAACTCCGATTCCGGCTCCTTTTTGTGTATTATTTGCATTTTTTACTGAATCACAACTTATAAAAAAACTTGTTAATATAAGTAAACTGCTCAAACCTAAAACTGTTATCTTTCTCATTTTTATCCTTTTTAATATTAATTAGCTCTTTGAAATTGGTACGTTACCTCTTTTGCCTGACCTCCAACATTGATGTTGTCGATTAACTGGAATGAAGTATCCGTTAAGCCTGCTACTTTAAGCAAATAACCTGATTTTACATTTTTTGATTTTGTACCGGGCTCAACAATTTTAAGAACAAAAAGTCCCTGATTATTGATACTCCAGACAATTGGAGAAGTAAATGCTGTACAGCTTGGTGCTGTAAGAGTCATTGTTCCTTTATTGTTGTTTGAAATAAAATTCCAGGTACTGCCAATAAAGCATTTTGAATCGGCAAGATCAAATGAGTTCACTTTTATGTACTCAGAACCGGGATAGGAAACATTGGTAAGAACCCAATTTCCTTTAATAGCTACCTGAGTAGATTTGTCAAGTTTAGTCGAAAGCGGCGTTGCTTCAGTTGAAGCTGTTGACGAAGCTGATTTACACGCAAATAACATCGTGGCAATCAAGCAAATGAAAATAATTTTCTTCATTTTGTACATTTATTTAAGTTAATACTTACACGTTTAACAATTATTATAGCACAAATATACAATTCATTGAACATCTTTCGTTTTAGAATCTGATTATTTTCTTTCAAAATTAACACTTACGACATTTTGTCATTTAAAAAACAATTGGTATTCTATTTGACTAAATGAAAGTCATCACATTAAACTAAAAATTAAAAAATATGACAACAGGTAAAATTAATGTTTCAGTAGAAAACATCTTTCCCTTAATCAAAAAATTCTTGTACAGCGACCACGAAATCTTTTTACGTGAGCTGGTTTCAAACGGAACCGATGCTACTTTAAAATTAAAACACCTAATAAGTATTGGTGAGGCAAAAGTAGAATACGGGAATCCGGTGATTGAAATTAAGATTGATAAAGAAGGTAAAAAAATCCACATTATCGATCAGGGCTTAGGAATGACAGCCGATGAAGTAGAAAAATACATCAATCAGGTTGCTTTTTCAGGAGCTGAAGAATTCCTGGACAAATACAAAGATTCTGCTAAAGATTCCGGAATTATTGGTCATTTCGGTCTTGGTTTCTATTCTGCCTTTATGGTTGCAGAGAAAGTAGAAATTATTACTAAATCTTACAAAGACGAACCTGCAGCGCACTGGACCTGTGACGGAAGCCCTGAATTTACTTTAGAGCCTGCTGACAAAACTTCACGCGGAACGGAAATCATCCTTCATGTTGCAGAAGATTCCCTTGAATTTTTAGAAGATTCAAAAATCAGCGGTTTATTGAATAAATACAATAAGTTTATGCCTATTCCGATTAAATTCGGAACAAGAACAGAAACACTTCCTAAACCGGAAGATGCTCCTGAAGATTACGTAAATGAAACTGTCGAAACAGACAATATCATTAATAACCCAAACCCGGCGTGGACCAAACAGCCAACTGAATTATCGGATGAAGATTATAAAAATTTCTACAGAGAGTTGTATCCAATGCAATTCGAAGAGCCTTTATTCAATATTCATTTAAATGTTGATTATCCGTTTAACTTAACCGGAATTTTGTATTTCCCGAAATTAGGTTCGGACATGCAGATTCAAAAAGATAAAATTCAATTGTACCAAAACCAGGTTTACGTTACCGATAACGTAGAAGGGATTGTACCTGAATTTTTAACGATGTTAAAAGGGGTTATCGATTCTCCGGATATTCCTTTGAACGTTTCCCGTTCAGGATTACAGGCTGATGGTGCAGTGAAGAAAATCTCCAACTATATCACTCGTAAAGTAGCAGATAAACTGAAAGCATTATTTACTGAAAACCGTGCTGATTTTGAACAAAAATGGAACGATATTAAAATCGTTTTGGAATACGGAATGCTTTCTGAAGACAAATTCTACGAAAAAGCAGGTGCCTTCGTCTTATACCCTACGGTTGACGATACGTACTTTACTCTTGAAGAATTAAAAGAAAAACTGAAAGACAACCAAACCGATAAAGACGGAAAACTGATTGTTTTATATGCCGGAAATAAAGATGCTCAGCACTCTTATATTGAAACTGCGAAAGAAAAAGGATATGAAGTATTACTTTTAGACTCTCCTATTATTTCGCATTTAATTCAGAAAATTGAAGGTGATAACAGCGGTTTAACTTTCGTTCGTGTCGATTCTGATCATATTGATAATCTGATCAAAAAAGACGAAAACACGATTTCTAAATTATCTGATGAAGAAAAGGAAACTTTAAAAACTTCATTGGAGTCTTACATTCCAAAAGCGTATTCTGTACAATTGGAAGCTATGGACAGTCAGGCAGCTCCGTTTATTATCACGCAACCGGAATTTATGCGCAGAATGAAAGAAATGAGCCAGTCTGGTGGCGGTGGAATGTTCGGAATGGGAAATATGCCGGAAATGTACAATCTGGTTGTCAATACTAATTCTGATTTGGCTGCCAGTATTTTAAATACAGAAGACAAAACACATCAGGAGCATTTGGTAAAACAAGCTTTAGACCTGGCTAAACTATCTCAAAACCTTTTAAAAGGAGAAGCTCTAACCGCTTTTGTGAAAAGAAGTTTTGAAATGATCAAATAATTTTTTGAATCATAATTGCGTTATTAAATCCTGTAGGCTCAGCTTACAGGATTTTTTTATTGCCGATCCTTTTTTTTATTACATTTGAGTGCCTTTTTAACCTAATTAAAAAACAAAACTACTATGAAAAAAAACCTTATTTTACTACTAACCTTTTGTGCCACAGGGCTAATCAATATTTCTTGTTCCAGCGATAAAGACACCACTAATAAGACAGATGTATCTTCGGTTGGAGCATCAATTGCAATTGATGCCACAAACGAAATGGACCTAAAAACCGGATTATTTATTTCGTCAAAAACAGCTGCAACAGGAAAAACGGCAGAAACTTCTCCCGGAATTTGCGGAACAGTTACAATTACGCAGCAAAGTGCCGAATCTTATCCAAAAATATTTACAGTAGATTACGGAACAGCTGGCTGTTCAGACAATCAATTGATGAGAAAAGGAAAACTAAAAGTCACTCTTTCCGGTCCGATAACTACAACGGGAAGCAAAATGACCATTGAAAGAATTGATTATTCTATTAACGGAATAAAATTAGAAGGAACAATTGAATATACGAATACTACAACTATTGCAACTGTACCACAATTTAGCAGAAAAGTAACCAATGGAAAATTTACAGATTTAGCCGGTAAAGTTTTCCTTAATACAGGAATCTTTACACTAAAACAAACCGCTGGTGTTGACACTCCTTTTGTCTTAGAGGATAATGTCTACGAAATGACTGAAGGAACACATACTGTAACTTCATCAAACGGAGCAACCTTAACACTAACTGTTCAGGAAGCCTTAATAAAAAAATATTCTTGTGAGTTTATTTCTAAAGGTAAACTAAAAATTCAGGGCGGTTTACTTAATGGAATTGTTGATTACGGAAACAATGATTGCGATAGCAAATATACTTATACAAATGAAAACGGCGCTGTATTTAACTTACTTATGTAACTAAACAAGTTTGCTAAAAATGAAAAATCCCAATTTAGAAATAGATTGGGATTTATTTTAAGTAAAATTTAAACGCTACTTCCTTACATTCAAACTATTTTCTTTATTTTGCAGCAAAATCTAAAAAACCAATGAAAAAATCAATTATTGCCTTTGCTGCAATTGCTCTACTGGCATCCTGCAGCAAAAAAGAAACTACTGACGGTTTACATCTTACTGGAAACATAAAAGGATTAAAAAAAGGAACTTTATACATTCAAAGAGTGGTTGATACTTCTCTTGTTGCTATTGACTCGGTTAAAATCGACGGAAATTCAAGTTTTGAAAGAGATATAAAATTAGACTCACCGGAAATGCTTTATTTATTCCTGGATCGTGGCGTAACAAATTCACTGGACAATAATATTCTATTCTTTGCTGAGCCGGGAAATGTTAACATCGAAACAAACCTGGACAATTTTATATATGGTGCTAAAATTACCGGATCTAAGAATCAGGAATTATTCGAAGAATATAAAAAAATAAATTCCCGTTTTAATGATGAAAACCTTAATATGGTTGAATCCAAATTTAATGCGATCAAAAGACAGGATCAAAAAGCGGTTGACAGTATTGATGCCAAACAACAGTCTAATATCAAAAGAAAGTACTTATTCGCTACCAACTTTGCTATCAACCATAAAGATCACGAAATAGCGCCTTATATCGCTTTGGCCGAGATTTATGACATCAATATTAAATTTCTGGATACCATTCAAAAATCAATGACACCAAAAGTAGCACAATCCCTTTACGGTAAAAAACTAACAAAGTATGTTAGTGATATTAAAAAAGAAGAACAGAAATAACTTTCTGAACATTATAAAATTATAAAGACGTCCTGAAAATTCAGGGCGTTTTTTTTGATCCAATCCGAAATTTCAATGTAAAATTTCAATTTTCAAATTCCAAATTCCAACCGCAACTTCAATTGGAATTTGAAATTTAATTTAAGTTTGGACCAAAAAAAAAACCATCACAAAAGTGATGGTTAATTTATGTTGAGCCGGCGGAGGGACTCGAACCCACGACCTGCTGATTACAAATCAGCTGCTCTAGCCAACTGAGCTACGCTGGCGACTCATTACGGGTGCAAATATAAAGTGGTTTTTTGTATTTTCCAAAATAAATTCACGCTTTACTTTAAATAAAAAAACCACCACTAAAAAGTGATGGTTTTACGCTGAGCCGGCGGAGGGACTCGAACCCACGACCTGCTGATTACAAATCAGCTGCTCTAGCCAACTGAGCTACGCTGGCGACTCATTACGGGTGCAAATATAAAGCGGTTTTTCGTTTTACCAAAATAAATTTGCACTTTTTTATACTTTTTTTTGCTTACAATTCGTTGATTTTAGCAATCAATTGATTAGCAGTTTCTTCCAATTCAACATTGATTTGTTTGAAGTGCGCTTTTTTGTTTTCAACGTTCTTAGCATTCACTTTCGTGATCAAAGTATCAAAAGCAGCTATAGCCTGATCAATCAAAGCATTCGTTTCCGGAGTAGGATTTCCAGTTGTAGACATTTCGAATAAGTAAATTGCCTCAATAATATCTCCCAATACGAAGTTGATGTCTTTCTTTAAATTTTTAACGTTTGCCATTTTTATTTTTATTTTAATTTGCGACTGCAAAAGTACACATAATCTTTTTATTACGTGCTATGAAATGTAAATTTCTAAAATTGAAGCTTTTCCGCTCACAAAAAATGTATTTATCTCAGCAGGAACTAAAACCGTATCTCCTTTTTTATAAGATTGTTTAAAACCGTCATATTCAATTTCGAAACTTCCCTCAATACACATATAAACTGTAAAAGTTTCTCCCGTTTTAGAAACCGTAACTTTATCTTCTAACGGAATAAAATTGGTTATAAAATACGGACAATCAACTACTGTATTGGATACATTTGTTCTGGTCTCATATTTTTTCTGTGTCTCGACTTTATTGTAATTGATAGCATCAAGCGCTAAGTCTACATGAAGCTCTCTTGTGTTTCCTTGTGCATCTTTACGATCGAAATCATACAAACGATACGTAATATCAGAAGTCTGCTGAATTTCGGCCACCACCAAACCGGCACCGATTGCATGAACTGTTCCGGTCTCCAAAAAGAAAACATCGCCCGGTTTTGCTTTCACATCATCTAAAATCGAAACTAACGTTTTATCATTTAAATGTTTTAGATATTCTTCTTTACTGGAATCTTCTTTAAATCCCACAATTATTCTGGCATCAGCATCAGCCTGCGTTACATACCACATCTCGGTTTTACCAAAAGAGTTGTGACGCTCTTTTGCCAGTTTATCATTTGGATGCACTTGTATGGAAAGGTCTTCACGGGCATCCAAATATTTAAAAAGTAAAGGAAATTGTTTTCCGAAACGCTGATAAACTTTCGTTCCCAGGATTTCTTCCGGCATTTCATCGATAAGATCCATTAATGATTTACCTTTCAAAGATCCGTCAGCAACTACACTTACATCACCTTCTACAGTAGACAATTCCCAGCTTTCACCCGTGATTTTAGAAACAATTGGTTTGTTAAGAATTGTTTTTAGTTTTTCTCCTCCCCAGATTCTTTCTTTTAAAATAGGGTCAAATTGCAAAGGGTATGTTTTTGGCTTCATAGTTTTTGAGGGCTAATATCTTTAATTAATTTAATGTTGATGTACTGCTATTTTTTCAATCTATAATACTAATTCTTTAATTGTTTTTAATGCCTTAGGAATATGCTTTGAGGCATTCATACTATCAAAAATCAGGATAACAACTCCATTCTTGTCTATAATATAGGTTACTCTTCCCGGCAAAAGACCGAATAAATTATCCCGAACACCAAAAAGGTGTCTTAATTTTTTATTCTGATCCGATAACAATATAAAAGGTAATTGGTGCTTATTGGCAAATTTATGATGTGATTTTACACTATCGCTGCTTATCCCGATAACTTCTGCCCCGAGATCTTTAAAATCTTCGTATTGATCTCTAAAGCTGCAGGCTTCGGTGGTACAGCCCGGTGTATTGTCTTTTGGATAAAAATAAATCACGAGCGGTTTTCGTCCCAAAACACTTTGGCTTTCAAAAACTTCTCCGTGACTATCCTTTGCAGTAAAATTCGGAACTATATCTCCTGTTTTTATTGACATTTTTTTATTCTCCTTTATAGGTTACAAAATTGCGGTCCGTTTCATTCAGAATGATTTCCAAGTCGAAATCAGGCTGAATTCTTTTTCTGATTTTATTCCATATCACAACGGCAATATTTTCTGCTGTTGGATTCAAATCCTGAAATTCGGGAACGTCCAGATTCAGGTTTTTGTGATCAAACGGAATTTCTACCTCTTCGATTATAATGTCCGCTAATACTTTCACATCTAAAACAAAACCGGTTTCGGGGTCAATTTTTCCTGTAACACTTACTGTTAAACCATAATTGTGACCATGAAAATTAGGATTATTACATTTTCCAAAAACAGCATTGTTCTTTTCGAATGTCCAATCTTTCCTATGCAATCGATGTGCAGCATTAAAATGTGCTTTTCTTGATATGGTTACTTTCATTTAGGTTTCTGGTTAGTATGGTTTAAATTTTATGGTCTTCTAAATAATGATAAAATTCATCAAATATTATTTTGAACCAAACGGTATAAATTTCGGGCTGTTTTTCAATATCGTCTTTTACATCTTCTATTTTCATCCATTTCCAATCCTCCACTTCATCCCGATTGATCGCCGGATTGTCATTATAATAACCGATCATAACATGATCGAGTTCGTGTTCAGTTAAGCCGTTATCAAAAGGTGCTTTGTATATAAAATGAAACAGCTCTTTCAAATCAGCCTTAAAACCCATTTCTTCAAATAATCTCCGGCTTCCTGCTTCAATATTCGATTCTCCTTCCCGTTGATGACTACAGCAGGTATTCGTCCAAAGCAAAGGTGAGTGATATTTTTGACGCGCACGTTGCTGTAACATTATTTCATTTTTACCATTTAAGATAAAAACAGAAAAAGCACGATGTAGCAGCGCTTTTTCATGTGCTTCTAATTTTGGCATCAAGCCAATTTGCTCATCATTTTGATTGACTAATATTACGTTTTCTTCTATCATCAGGGCGTTTTGTACAAACAAAAATACGAAAAAAGAAATGGCTTGAAAATTTCAGAAGAGATTGTGAAAAGTTTAACGAGCCGCTATTTTTACAAGTTATTAATTTCCAAAACGTTGCAATTGATTATTTCAAATAAAAACCTTTAAAAACAAGCCTTAAAACTAAATACAGGTCCTTTACGTAAATAAGAAAACGTTAAATCATACTTAAAAAAATCTCAATTGTAAAGTGCACGACATTTCTAAACAAACTCTCGTCGTACCTTTGAAATACTAAAAAATAAAGCCTCATGAAAATCTCAAAAACAAAAACACAATTTTTCAGCCTTTGCTTTTTACTTCCGCTTTTTATCCTGCAAGCCTGCGGACAAAACAAGAAAAAAGAAAACACAAAAACTCTTATGATGGAAAACAAAATCAGCAAACCCGGAAACCCATATTACTCTAATACAGATACTACAAAACTAAACGTAAGTGATGCTGAATGGAAAAAAGTACTGCCTGAAGATGTTTATGCGGTAATGCGCGAGGCCGACACCGAAAGACCTTTTACCGGAAAGTATTGGAATACGGATGAAAAAGGAACTTATTACTGTGCTTCCTGCGGCAACAAACTTTTCAGATCCGGAGCCAAGTTTTCAAGCAGCTGCGGATGGCCTAGTTTTTTTGAACAGGACAATAAAAACAGCGTGATCTACAAAAAAGACAACTCTCTGGGAATGGAAAGAATCGAAGCCTTATGCGGCAGATGCGAAGGGCATTTAGGACATTTGTTCGATGATGGTCCGGAACCAACCGGAAAACGGTATTGCATGAACTCGATTGCTCTTGATTTTATCCCCGACTCTAAATAATAAACAATGAAAAATATATTTTTAATATGCATTTTTGCCTTATCACTAAGCGGTTTTGCACAAGATAAAACAGCAAAGAAAACTTCAAACCTGGAAACCATCACGCTTGGCGGAGGCTGTTACTGGTGTGTTGAAGCAGTTTATGAAAATTTAAACGGAGTAAAATCCGTTGTTTCGGGTTTCTCCGGAGGAAAAGTGGCCAACCCAACTTATGAGGAGGTATGCACCGGAACTACGGGCCATGCCGAAGTGGTTCAGATTACTTACGATAAAACGGTAACCGATATTAATGAAATTTTTAAAGTATTCTTTACCGTTCATGATCCAACAACATTGAACAGACAGGGAGCCGACGTAGGCACTCAATATCGCTCTGTAATTTTCTACCAGAATGCACAACAGAAAAAAGCGGCGGAAAGTATTATTGCCGAACTAAACAAAGCAAAAGTGTATGACAGTCCGATTGTGACAAAAGTAGAACCTTTCAGTAAGTTCTATAAGGCCGAGGATTACCATCAGAATTATTATGCCAACAACAAAAACCAGCCATATTGTAAAATGGTGATTCAGCCCAAAATAGAAAAGTTTGAAAAAGTCTTTAAAAATAAGTTGAAAAAGAAATAGTTATTAATTCCAGCAGAAAGCCGCTTATGAAAATGAGCGGCTTTTTTTTTTGCCACGAATTACACGAATTCGTACGAATTACAATATTTTGAAATAAAAATTAGTGTGAATTCGTGTAATTCGGGACAACCCTTTTTTAATTCATTTTTTTTGTAATTTGCATTCGCTAAAAAATCAAATCATCAACCAAAATCATCAAAAAAATGAAGCGTTTCCTTCTGCTTTTTTTATTCTCAATTACAACTTCCCAGATTCATTCCCAGGAAAATCTGCCAACTGATTATCTTTCAAAAGAATTTCACAAAGGACGTCGTGAAGCTTTCAGAGCGCTAATGCCGGCCAATTCCGTAGCGCTTGTCTTTTCGTATCCGGAAAGAGTTTTTTCCAGAGATATCAATTACAATTTCCATCAGAATCCTGATTTGTATTATCTAACGGGCTATAAAGAACCCGATGCTGTTTTATTGATTTTCAAGGAAACGCAGGGAACCGGTGAAACGTACAATGAAGTGCTTTTTGTCCGTGAAAAAAATGCTGCCCGCGAAATGTGGACCGGAAGGCGCCTGGGCGTTGATGGTGCAAAATCTCAATTGGGAATCGCAACAGCCTACAACGGAAGCACTTTTAAAGATTTCGCTATTGATTTTAAAAAATTCGATAAAATAATTTACGATAAAATTCCAACTGATATTGGCAATGATAAAAGCGGAGCTGACTTGTCCGGTTTACTTCAGACTTTTAAAACCAAAGCCGGAATCACGAAAGAAGACGAGAGTTCATTAGAGTTATTCAGATCTATTACAAGTACACTTCGAGAAATAAAAACTCCAGAGGAATTGGTTTTAATGCGCAAGACCGTTAAACTTTCGTGTATTGCCCACAATGAGGTAATGAAAGCTGTCGGACCTGACATGAGCGAAAATGAAGCCGATGGAATTCATGCGTATATCCATAGAAGATATGGTGCCGAAGCGGAAGGTTATTCGCCAATAGTGGGTGCCGGTGCGAATGGTTGCATCTTACATTACGGAGAAAACAACAGTACTAAAATCGACAATCAATTGCTGCTAATGGATGTCGGGTCTGAATATCATGGGTATTCTGCCGATGTCACCAGAACCATTCCGGCAAATGGAAAATTTACAGCGGAACAAAAAGCCATTTATCAATTGGTTTACGATGCTCAGGAAGCCGTTTTTGCCATTTGTAAAGAAGGTACTCCTCTTTTGGAATTGAATAATAAAGCCAAAGAAGTTCTTGCAAACGGATTATTAAAACTGGGAATCATCAAAGACCTAAAAGAAGTAAGTCTTTACTATCCCCACGGATGCTCCCATTTTCTTGGCCTGGATGTTCATGACAAAGGAAATTTTAAAGGTCCGGAAAGTCTTTTAAAAGAAAACATGATCATCACTGTCGAGCCGGGAATTTATATTTCACCAAACAGTAAATGTGACAAAAAATGGTGGAACATTGGTGTACGTATCGAAGATGATATCTTAATCAAAAAAGATTCGTACGAAAATCTATCCATTGATTCCCCAAGAAAGTGGGACGAAATCGAAGCTTTAGCCAAGCAAAAAAGCACTTTTAATGAAATGAAATTTCCTAAAATATAGTTTGTTTTTTGCCACAGATTAAAGAATTTTCAGAGATCCTGATTCAATAATTTCTAAAAAAATCTTTTTAATCTTTTAATCTGTGGCTAAAAAATCACAAACTGAAAACTAATTTTCACGAACTTTGCTTTCTTAAAATACTTAAAAATGAAAGCACTTACCTTCTCTTCTTTTGGGGATTCTGATGTTTTAGAATATAGAGACATTCCAAATCCACAACTAAAAAACGATGAAATTTTAGTCGAAATGAAAGCCATCGGACTGAACTTCGCCGATGTTTACAGACGAAAGGGAAATTATCACTTAAAAGGTAACCCGCCTTTTATTGCAGGTTATGAAGGTGCCGGAATCGTAGTTGACGCGAATAATAATTCTGAATACAAAATCGGAGACCGTATCGCTTTCGCAGATGTTCCTTTTGCCAATGCAGAATTGGTCGCCGTTAATATCAATCATGTACTTCCTTTACCGGAAGCCATTTCTTTCGAAACTGCAGCTTCGATATTACTACAAGGCTTAACAGCGCATTATCTGGCTACAGACAGTCATAAAACCGCAAAAGGTGAAACGGTATTAATTCACGCTGTTGCTGGCGGAGTGGGTCAGTTTTTAACGCAGATCAGCAAACTTTTGGGTGCAAATGTTATTGGTTTGACCTCATCATCAGAAAAAGCAAAAGTCGCTCTTGAGCAAGGTGCCGATCATGTTTTTTTATATCAGGAAGACTGGAAATCAGCTCTTTTTAAAACAATCCCAAAAGGTGTTGATGTGGTGTATGACAGTATTGGAAGCACTTTAACAGAAAGTTTTGAAGTCACCAAAGAATGCGGACAGGTCGTTTTCTTCGGAATGGCCGGAGGCGATCCTGCTCCTGTAGATCCGAGAATGCTGATGGATACTTCCAAGACTTTAACCGGAGGTGATTTATGGAGTTATTTAAATTCTAAAGAAGAAAGAATCAAAAGAGCCAACCAGTTATTTAATTGGATTATAGAAGGAAAAATTACGCTTTCTACTCCAACTTCCTTTAAATTATCAGAAGGAAAACTGGCGCACGATTATCTGGAAAGCCGAAAAAGTACAGGGAAAATAATTTTGATTCCGTAAATAATAATCCGGGCGTGCCACCAATATAAAAAAGGGCTCAGTTTAGCATCGCTTAATCGCCCTTTTTTATATTGCTGTCGGGCTATCCGCGCTACTTCGGTAGCCTGCTCCTATCCCTCACGCGGAAAAAATTTTCAGTCTCAGTTTTCAGTCTCATTTTTTACAATGCAATTTTGTTATTCTAGGTAAAAGGTAAAAATTCAATTCACATTTTATAACCGATTCACCTCAATCTTTGTCAATTCAGATAATTCCAGAATTCTGTATACATCACTCTTATTGGCAACAAAAAACAGATAGTTGTCTCCATGCGTATCGTACGTCATTAATTCCAGATTATGTTTTTCTAAAGCAGACTGAATATAGGGAAACAAATCATGACTGTAGGTTTCCTCCGGATATTCGAAATTTAAATCTTCTCCTATCATTTCTGAAATAAAATACTCTGCGTCTTCGGGGTCGAATTTCCAGTCACTGTTCCAGCAATCGATACTTTCAAAAAAATCAAAATGACCTTCAACATCACGATATTCGTTTGTACCCTTTTTGTAATTTTTTAAAAGCTTTTTCGCTTGTTTCTGAAGCAACTTTTCTTCTACATTTCCTCTTGAAACCAGCTTAATAAATTCTTCAAAAGTTTTAACTGTAAGTTCAATTTCTTCTTGTAATAAATTATCCTCAGAAGGCAGAAGAATGGCTTCCGGTATTTCAATTTTCAAATACTGGCAAATTCCCTGCAAAACCCTTTCAAACTCCTTAAATCCAATGGTTTGAATTTCATTTTTAGGAGCATTGATATCAATATATTCCGTATCTAAAATTGCTTTTGTATAATCCAGAAAAAAATTATGGTTGTATAAAATCCTGATATCGTTTGTTTCCAGGCTATTGGTGCAGCAAAAGAAAACGATAAAATTATGCAAAACATGTTTCAGGTATTTTTTCATTTCCGGAGTTGGCTGCGTGTAAAACTGAATATGAATATAATCAAATTCTAATCCCTCCTCTATTTGTGCCTCAGAAACGGGACCAATATTAAGTTTTGCATATAATTCATTTAAGACTTCGTAGGCATTTTTAAAACCCGCTTTCTTGATTTCATTTTGCGCTTCTTCATAATCAAACGAACCCGGAAATGAATATAAATTCACTGAAACAGTTTCGTGAATTCCTTTCATTTTAAATTCAAATTTATTTTCGTTATTATACAAATATGCATAAACCGCATCCATAACATCAAAAGAAACGATTGATTTCGGGTCGTTATTTCTGCCAAACAAATTAGAAAAGAAGTTTTTCATAAAATTATCTTATTTTAAAGTTTCCGCAATCATCAGGGCACATTTTTCACCATCAATGGCTGCTGAGATAATTCCGCCTGCGTAACCTGCTCCTTCTCCGCACGGATACAAGCCTTTTATTTGCAAATGCTCATACGTAATAGGATCTCTCGGAATTCTAACCGGAGATGACGTCCTGCTTTCCGGTGCATGCAAAATCGCTTCATTGGTTAAATAACCACGCATTGACTTTCCGAATTCCTTAAAACCTTCGCGTAAAATCTGCGATAAGAATCCGGGGAAAACCTGTCCCATTTCTACCGAAGTGGTTCCGGGAACATAAGAAGTCTTAGGAATATCAGCTGAAACTTTATTCTGCGTAAAATCGATCATTCTTTGCGCCGGCACTTTTTGGCTTTCCCCGGCCAGATGCCATGCTTTTTGCTCGATACTTTTTTGAAATTCCATTCCGGCCAAAGCTCCAAATTTCTCGAAAGGTTTAAAATCTTCCAGTTTTAGTTCGATCACGATTCCGGAATTTGCCGTTGCCTGATCTCTTTTTGATGGTGACCAGCCGTTTGTAACCACTTCTCCCGGACTTGTTGCGCAGGGCGCAATTACACCCCCCGGGCACATACAAAACGAATACATGCCGCGTCCGTTCACTTGTTTTACAATAGAATAAGGTGCGGGAGGCAAATGTTCGCCGCGGTAATCACAGCTATATTGAATACTGTCTATTAATTCCTGTGAATGTTCTGCGCGAACACCCAACGCGAAAGGTTTTGCTTCGATAAAAATTTTCTTTCTGTCTAATAATTCAAAAATATCACGAGCAGAATGTCCCGTTGCCAGGATTAATTTATTCGCCTGAATCGTATCTCCGTTTTGGGTTACAACTCCTTCTACTTCATTATTTTTAACCAAAATATCGGCAACCCTGGTATCAAACAAAACCTGACCTCCAAATTCGATAATTTTGTTTCGAATGTCTTCGATGATTTTAGGCAATTTATTGGTTCCGATATGCGGATGTGCTTCTACTAAAATATCTTCCGAAGCGCCAAAAGCGACCAGAAGTTCTAAAATTCGGGTTACATCGCCGCGTTTTTTAGAACGTGTATATAATTTTCCGTCAGAATAGGTTCCTGCTCCGCCTTCGCCAAAACAATAATTGGAATCTTCGTTAACCAAATGATCTACATTTATAGCTTTCAGGTCACGACGGCGTCCGCGTACCTCTTTTCCGCGTTCCAATACAATTGGTTTCAATCCTAATTCTATCAATTGCAATGCAGCAAAAAGTCCGGCCGGGCCAGCTCCAACAACAATTACTTCCTGAGCTTTAGAAACGTCTTTATATTCAGGCAATTCTATTTTGGTTTCCTGAAAAGCTTCTCCTTTTAAATATATGATTACTTTCAAATTGATTTTTATCGCTTTTTGACGCGCATCAATCGATCGTTTCAGAATAGAAACATGTTGAATCTCCTGAGGGGAAACTTTTAACTGTTTAGACAAATGGTCGTGAAGCAGTAATTGGTTTGCAGCGATTTCGGGTGTTACCTGAAGTAAAAGTTCTCTTGGCATTGTATCTTATTTATGCTATTAGCTTTTCTTTCTATGAAAAGAACATGCAAAAATACTATTTTGAACTGAAACTATGTCTTTCGTGTGAAATTTGCACGCAGATTGGCACAGATCTAAACAGATTTTATACCTAACTTATCTTTGTACAGAACTTTGTTGCCCCACTAATTAATTTTGGACACAGATTATTATCATTAAAAAGATTTTAAAAAACGCTGCGTAAAAAGTTTCCGACTTCGCTCGAACTGAGAGGAAACAACATTAGTTTTTAATATAAAATCCATTTTCAAAATAGACTTTGTACCTTTGCACCTCACAACCTTTGTACCTTAAAAATAATGTCCAGAAAAATAAAATTAATTTGGGATTTTCGTGGTCCGGCCTCGGCAAAAACAGCGGAACATCATGAAATTCACTTGAAAGAATATATTGTTATCGAAAAACTTCCGTTGAATATTACGGGTTTTAAAGTAATAAATGAAATGCAGGCCATTGCTTTTATGGTTGTCACCGATGAAAATATGATTCCGGTAAGAGATGCTTTGAAACCGCATCGGGGCGAAGTATTTGAAGAGTAATTTAGGTCGCAGTCTCAGTTTTCAGTCTCAGTAAAAAACTGTAAACTATAAACTGAGACTGTTAACTTTTTTAATTGGCAACCTCGCTAATAAACTTAATACGCATCAAGCGCAATTCATCAATATCATAATCACCATCGAATTCTTTCAGGGCGTCTTCGATTTTATCGGATTCTGATTCCATGAAATAATCGTGAATTTCTTCCTGCTGATCATCATCAAGCATATCATCCACCCAATATTTGATATTTAGTTTGGTTCCGGCGTATACAATTTGCTCCATTTCTTTAATCAGAGTATCCATTGTAAGTCCTTTGGCAGAAGCAATATCTTTCAGTGATAGTTTTCGATCTATATTCTGAATGATATATAATTTATTGGCTGAATTTACTCCGGTAGATTTTACTACTAAGTCATCGGGACGAATGATATCATTATCTTCTACATAACGATTAATCAGGGTAATAAAATCACCTCCGTATTTTTTCGCTTTTCCTTCACCAACTCCGTGGATGTTGTATAATTCGGTTAAGCTAATCGGATATTTCAGTGCCATATCTTCAAGAGAAGGATCCTGAAAGACAACAAATGGAGGAACTCCGAGTTTTTTGGCTACTTTTTTTCGCAGCTCGCGTAACATTCCCATCAAAACTTCATCGGCAGTACCGGATGATTTAGATGCCGTTACGATTGCTTCATCTTCAGACTCATTGTACTCGTGGTCTTCCGACATCATAAAGGAAACCGGGCTTTTAATAAAATCCAGTCCTGCTTCAGTGATTTTTATGATTCCGTACGTTTCGATATCTTTAGATAAATAACCGGTTACGAGAACCTGCCTTAATAAGGCCATCCAATATTTCTCATCATGATCAGAACCTTTACCGAAGAAAGATTGTGTATCTGTTTTATGCGCTTTAATTACGGCGTTGATACGGCCGATTAAAGTGAATACGATTTCTTTTGATTTATAAATATGCTTGGTATCGCGAACAATCTCCAGCAGTTTAACCACCTGATCTTTGGCTTCAATACGGGTTTTAGGATTTCGAACGTTGTCGTCCATATCGGCACCTTCCCCAGCTTCGCCGTCAAATTCTTCACCGAAATAATGCAACAGGAACTTTCTTCTTGACATGGAAGTTTCGGCGTAAGCCACTACTTCCTGCAATAAGGCAAAGCCAATTTCCTGTTCTGCAACCGGTTTTCCTGACATGAATTTTTCCAGCTTTTCTACATCTTTATAAGAGTAATACGCCAGACAATGTCCTTCTCCTCCATCACGGCCTGCACGACCTGTTTCCTGATAATAACTTTCCAGTGATTTTGGAATATCATGATGAATGACGAAACGAACGTCCGGTTTATCAATTCCCATTCCGAAAGCGATGGTTGCCACAACTACATCTACATCTTCCATCAGAAACATATCCTGATGTTTCGCACGTGTTTTAGCATCTAAACCTGCGTGATACGGAACGGCACTAATTCCGTTTACCTGTAAAACTTCGGCTATGGATTCTACTTTTTTGCGGCTTAAGCAGTAAATAATTCCTGATTTGCCTTTCTGTTGTTTGATGAACCGAATAATATCCGATTCTATATTTTTAGTTTTTGTACGAACTTCGTAGTATAAATTGGGTCTGTTAAAGGATGCTTTGAAGGTATTCGCATCAGACATGTCAAGATTTTTAAGAATATCTTCCTGAACTTTTGGTGTTGCAGTGGCCGTAAGACCTATAATAGGTACCTGACCTAATTGTTTGATTATGTTTTTCAGATTCCTGTATTCCGGCCTGAAATCATGCCCCCATTCCGAGATACAATGTGCTTCATCAATCGCAACAAATGAAATGGGCACGCTTTGCAAAAAAGTAACATACTCTTCTTTTGTTAAAGATTCCGGTGCTACATATAAAAGTTTGGTCAGACCGGAAGTTATATCTTTTTTTACCTGTGCAATTTCCGTTTTGGTGAGGGAGGAATTCAGCACGTGTGCAATTCCGTTTTCTGAAGAAAGGCTTCGAATTGCATCGACCTGATTTTTCATCAAAGCAATCAAAGGGGAAACAACAATAGCCGTTCCATCCTGAATTAAAGCGGGTAATTGATAACAAAGAGACTTTCCACCGCCTGTAGGCATAATAACGAAAGTGTTCGTCTTACCTAAGATACTTGTAATGACTTGCTCCTGCAAGCCCTTAAATTGGCTAAAGCCGAAATACTTCTTTAATTCCTTGTGTATTTCAATTTCGTTTGAATTCATTCTTTATGTTAATGGTAATTTGTATAAATTTGCAACACATAAAGATACAACTTTCTTTTATACATACAAATTTTAAATATTCTGTTTTGATCACAAAAGAAAATATATTAGCCATAGCAAAAAAAACAATACTCTCTGAAAGTGAAGCAATTACAAAGCTAATTGATTTTTTGGACGAAAATTTTTACGAAGCAACCCAACGCATATACGAAACTAAAGGCCGACTGATCGTTACCGGCATAGGAAAAAGCGCCATTATTGCGCAAAAAATGGTCGCTACTTTTAATTCAACCGGGACACCTTCTATGTTTTTACACGCCTCAGAAGCGATTCATGGTGATTTGGGAATGATACAAAGCGAAGATATTATAATCTGCATTTCCAAAAGTGGAAACAGCCCTGAAATAAAGGTATTAGTTCCGCTATTAAAACGTTTTGGAAATACTTTAATTGCAATCACCGGCAACATAACTTCATTTCTGGCAAAAGGTTCTGACTATGTTTTAAACACTACTGTTGACATGGAAGCGTGCCCAATCAATTTAGCACCAACAAACAGTACTACGGCACAGCTTGTAATGGGAGATGCTCTTGCCGTTTGCTTAATGGAAATGCGCGATTTCAAACCGGAAGATTTTGCGGTATATCACCCTGGCGGGGCTTTGGGAAAAAAACTATTGCTTCGTGTAAAAGATATGATTGAACATTCGTTAAAACCGATGGTTGCTCCTGAAACATCAGTTAAAAAAGTTATATTTGAGATATCCGAAAAGAGATTAGGTGTAACCGCCGTAATAGAAAACGATAAAATAATCGGCATTATTACCGATGGGGATATCCGAAGAATGTTGAACGACAGAGATACAATTGCTGATTTAACCGCTAGAGATATTATGACTAAAAACCCAAAACTAGTATCCTCTGATACTATGGCAGTAGAGGCCTTAAACATTCTGGAAGATTTTTCGATAACCCAATTGATTGTTTCCGATAACGGAACCTACAGAGGCGTTTTACATTTACATGACATATTAAAAGAGGGAATCGTATAATGGCAAAGAAAAATCTAAACGAAATGTCGTTTTTAGATCATCTTGAAGAATTAAGATGGTTATTGGTTAGAAGCACAATTGCAATTTGCATCATGGCATTTGTCACTTATTTTATAAGTGATTATTTATTTGATCAAATTATTTTAGGACCTATAAGACCTACTTTTTTTACCTACGTATGGTTTTGTGATTTATCACATCAACTGGGGTTTGCCGACAGCATTTGTATTACCGAATTGAATTTTATCATTCAGAATACTGAAATGGAAGGACAGGTTAATATTTTTGTCTGGATGTGTATTCTCGCCGGATTCATTTTGAGTTTCCCTTATATCTTATGGGAACTTTGGAAATTTATAAGCCCGGCTTTGTATGAGAAAGAAAGAAAAAATGCCAAAGTGTTTATTTTCACTTCTTCACTACTTTTCTTTTTAGGCGTCTTATTCGGTTATTATATCGTAATACCAATGTCTGTGAATTTCGTTGCTACTTTTTCCGTGAGTGATGTAGTAAAGAATCAATTTACACTGGAATCTTATATGGGAATGGTGAAGACCAGTGTTCTGGCCAGCGGATTGTTTTTCGAATTGCCTATTATTATTTATTTCTTAACGAAACTAGGTTTAGTAACACCTGTTTTCTTAAGGAAATATTGGAAATATGCTGTAATCATCATTTTGATTATCGCCGCCATTGTCACCCCTCCGGACGTTGTGAGCCAAACGATTGTAGCAATACCTATGCTGATTATTTATGAGGTGAGTATCCTGATTTCAAGGATTGTTTATAAAAATAAAATGAAAGAAAATGTCTGATATCATTCAAGAATTTAACGACTATCGTTCTAAAATGAACGAAAAATTACTAGCTGACAATAATAAAATTGTAAAGAGAATCTTCAATCTTGACACTAACGCTTATGCACCGGGAGCTCTTGATGTAAAAACAAAGGAGCTTTTAGGATTAGTGGCATCGGCTGTTTTGCGTTGTGACGACTGCGTAAAATACCATTTAGAGACCAGCCATAAAGAAGGCGTTACAAAAGAAGAAATGATGGAAGCAATGGGAATCGCAACTTTGGTTGGAGGAACAATTGTAATTCCGCATTTACGCAGAGCGTATGAATTCTGGGAAGCTTTAGAAGAAGCTGCTGCTAATTAGAAAATTAGATAATTAGTCAATTAGATAATTTCAACTCAAAATGTTAATTTACTTAATTGATTCATTATTTTACTTTTAATTTGTCTCTCCTAATTTACTTATAAATTAAATTGAGCTAATTTTTCAATTATCTCATTATCAAATTACCTAATTATCTAATTGAACAAATGAAATTAAGAGCCGATAATTTAATCAAAACCTACAAAGGCCGAAGTGTTGTAAAAGGAATTTCCGTTGAAGTAAACCAGGGAGAAATCGTTGGTCTACTAGGCCCGAACGGTGCCGGAAAAACGACTTCATTTTACATGATTGTAGGATTGGTAAAACCAAATCAGGGGAATATTTTTCTCGATGATTTAAATATTACCGATTATCCTATGTACAAACGTGCGCAACAGGGAATTGGTTATCTGGCACAGGAAGCTTCTGTTTTTAGAAAATTAAGTATCGAAGATAATATTCTAAGCGTTTTGCAACTGACCAAACTTTCTAAAGAAGAGCAAATTGCAAAAATGGAAAGTTTAATTGAAGAATTCAGCTTAGAACACATTCGCACCAACCGCGGTGATTTACTTTCGGGAGGAGAACGCCGTCGTACCGAAATTGCACGTGCACTGGCTACTGATCCAAAGTTTATTTTACTGGACGAGCCTTTTGCAGGAGTTGACCCGGTTGCTGTCGAGGATATCCAGCGAATTGTAGCACAATTGAAAAACAAAAACATCGGAATTCTTATTACCGATCACAACGTACAGGAAACTTTAGCGATTACGGACAAAACCTACTTAATGTTTGAAGGGGGAATCCTGAAAGCCGGAATTCCCGAAGAACTGGTTGAAGATGAAATGGTTCGCCGTGTTTATCTTGGACAAAACTTCGAATTGCGTAAGAAGAAACTGGAGTTCTAAAATAAGTCACAGGTTTCAGTCTCAGTATTCAGTCTCCGTTAACAGACTGAATACTGAAAACTCAATCAACGGTTATAAACTGCAATTGCTGTAAATCTCCGTTGTAAATATTTACATCGACTGTATGCTCAATTCCGGGTACTGTTGCTTTTTCTGTAAACTGCCAGAATAGCCAGTCGTCTTCGATTTTTTCTCTGTAGAAATTATAGTTGGCAATCCAAAACAAATATTCTCCAAATTCATCTTTCAGGAAATCAGCATAATATCTTTCTCCTGTATAGATTATCGGACGTACTTTATAATGATTTTCTACTTTCAGCAACCAGCGTTTCAATCCTTTCTTAAGACTGTCCAGCGATTGATTTTTTGGTAATCTTTCGATATCCAGAACTGGCGGCAAATCGCCTTTTTCCAATTTTACTGTTTTAATAAAAAGATCGGCCTGTTCGATAGAATTTTCATTTGGACGGTAATAATGATAAGCGCCACGAATCATTTTATTTTCTTTGGCACCCATCCAGTTTCGCTTAAACTGAAAATCTTTTCTGTCCCTGCCCACGGTTGCTCTGATAAACACAAAATCTATTGGATATTTCTGCTCTAAAGTATCTACATACGACCAGCTGATTTTTCCCTGATATTCGGATACATCCAAACCGATAGATTTTCCCTCATGTTTCGCGAGAACCTGAAAATTTCGCACATCGGAAAGTCGCTTGTCTTCTATTTCTTTTTCGGAAAGTTTTTCGGTTTTAAAACCTAAGTAATAGGCTAATCCTCTGCGATAATGATAAACACCTCCGAGGAAAAGGCCAATAAAAACAATCAGAGTAAGGTATCGAAAAAATTTACCAATCGAGAAGCCAGAGCTCGTTTTTCGATTATAATTTTGTTTTCTTGTAACAGGTTTTCTTTTCATTCAACAAAAAACTATTTTTTCAAGAACTTATTATTTACTACCGACAATAACACATAAAAAGCAATGATAACAGGAACTGCGATGTAATGAAGCCATACTAACAAAATCAAAGAAATCAGTAAAAATGACATTTGTAATGCATTATCCTTAAAATTAAACTTCTTAATTTTTAACGAAAATAAAGGAATTTCAGCATTTAGGATATAAGCACTAACCAATGTAATAAGAAGCAGAACCCACTGGTTTGTTAAAATTTCAAGTACCATTAGTGAATCAGAAAATTCTATAACCAAAGGCAGGCTTAAAATAAACAAAGCATTTGCCGGTGTTGGCAAACCAATAAAAGAATCTGTCTGACGTGTATCGATATTAAAATTAGCCAGTCTGTAGCAGGAACCCAGGGTAACAATGAATCCTAAAAACGGAATGAAGGCATTTGTACCCAATTCGTGTCCGCTGTTAGAAAATAAACTGAACATAACATAACCCGGTACTACCCCACTGGTCACCATATCAGCCAAAGAGTCTAATTGCAGCCCAAGGGGACTGGAAACTTTAAACAATCTGGCAAAAAATCCATCAAAAAAATCAAAAAATATACCCAGACAAACCATGTAAAAAGCCATTAAATAATTGGCTTCAGAAACATAAACAACTGCTATGCAACCACAAAAAAGATTGATTAATGTAATTAAATTAGGAATGTGTTTTTTAATATTCATTTTTATAAATTTTGATAATCGTGAGCAACAAATTTAGCACAATAAGTGAATCTAAAATATCTTTTTTAAGGAGTTTTTTATCCAAAATTCTGACTTTCGCAATATTTATCAAAATCAATAAATTTAGATGCGTAAAATATTATATTTTTGGTAAAAATTAAAACAGACTCCGGTTTACAAAAAAATATCCGTTGAAGAAACTTTTCGCGCTTTTATTATTATGGAGTTGTACCGCACAATATGCGCAGACTGTTCGAAAATATTCGAATGAGTTTATGAATATTGGTGTTGATGCTGCTGCCCTCGGAATGTCCAGCGCCGTTGTTGCCTCGACAAATGATGTAAATTCCGTTTATTGGAATCCTGCCGGCCTGACGCATCTTGAAGATCATCAGATTTCGCTGATGCACGCTAATTATTTTGCCAACATCGCGCAGTATGATTACATAGGATATGCAAGTCCGATTGATGACAGAAGTGCCTGGGGAATTTCGATGATTCGTTTTGGCGTGGATGATATTTTAGATACCACCGAACTAATCGACAATCAGGGAAATATTGATTACAACCGAATTAGTCTTTTTTCAACTGCTGATTATGGCTTTACCTTTTCATACGCCAGAAAATTACCAGTAGAAGGGTTTCAATATGGTGTAAATGCAAAAGTGATTCGTCGTATCATTGGAAAGTTTGCCAATTCCTGGGGATTTGGTTTTGATTTTGGACTTCAATTCGAAAAAAACGACTGGAAATTTGGTTTGATGCTCCGCGATATTACAACCACTTATAATGTCTGGAATATTGATGAGGAGGAATATAAAAAAATATCCAATGCTATTCCGGGAGAAAATAATGAATTACCGGAAAGTACCGAGATCACTTTACCAAAAGCACAGTTAGGCGTATCGAGAAAAATTGAATTCCATAATGATTACAGCCTTTTGGTGGCCACAAACCTAAACATGCGTTTTGAACAGGCGAACGATATTATTTCATCTAAAGTGGTGAGTATAGATCCTGCAGTGGGTTTTGAATTTGGCTATACTGACTTGGTATTTTTAAGAGCGGGAGCAGGGAATTTTCAGAATGTGACTCAATTAGACAACACTGAAAAAATAAATTTTCAACCCAATATTGGTTTGGGTTTCAAATACAAAGGCATTCAGGTAGATTATGCCTTAACCGATTTGGGCAATCAAAGTACTGCTTTGTACTCCAATATTTTTTCATTAAAAGTAGATTTAGGTATCTTTAGATAATAATTATAGACCATTGGACTTCTTAAAATTTTAAATCATGAAAAAAGTAATTTTCAGAATAATATTTTTTACTTTATTGTTATTAAGTTTTAATAGTGGTTTCAGCCAAAACTTACCCTTATCCAAAGAAGCAAAAATAAGCGTTATTACGTGTGGTCTGGGCAACGAAAGCTATTCGTATTTTGGACATACTGCTATTCGCGTAGCAGATCCGGTAAATAACATTGATGTTGTTTATAATTATGGGAATTTTGATTTCAGGACGCCTAATTTCGTTGCAAAGTTTGCAAAAGGGGACTTACAATATTTTGTAAGTGCGCGCCCGTTTACTGAATTTCTAAGTGATTATACTTCCGAAAGAAGAAGTGTTTATGAGCAGGAATTGCTTATTTCTCCTGATTTAAAACAAATTCTTTTTGATAAATTAAACTCCACCCTGTTTTCTGAAGATCGTTATTACACTTATAAATTTATTGACAAGAACTGTACCTCGATGGTAGTAGATATCATCAATGCCTCTTTAGGCCAGAATATACTGGTAAAGAAAGGAAACACGGACATCACTTACAGATCGATTTTATATCCTTACTTTGACGGGCATTTTTATGAAAAATTAGGGACGAGTATTATTTTCGGAACAAAAGTGGATCAATTAGGAACAAAAATATTCTTACCTTTTGAGTTAAAGAACAGTTTGGAAAAAACTACTTTCCAAAATCAGCCATTTGTAAGCACCAGTAAAACTCTTTTAAGTTTCGAAAAAGAAATGCCCTCCTCCTGGTGGAATAATGTGTACACGTATCTTTTTATCCTGGGCTTTGTTGTTTTAGCACATAATAAAATAGTAGATAAAATCTATCTTTTGATTCTGTCCCTAATAGGAATATTTTTTATTATTGTCGGATTTTATTCTCTTCACCTGGAACTGTCGATGAATTACAACACGCTTTTATTCAGTCCTTTTTTACTGATCCTGATTTTTCTTTCCATCGCCAAAAACAAAAGATGGACGTATCGATTTGCTGTTTTACATTTAATTTTCCTGGTCGTTTATGCCGTTTTCATGATTAATAAGGCACACTTTTTAATTGTCCTGCCAATGATAATCACGAGTGGTTTTGTTCTCGTACGAGTAGCGATTCGAAACAAAAAACGTATTCCGATTATTATTTAAATTATTGTCCGCGATAGAATACAATTGTTGTGATCGTTTTAAAAGTAATACTCACGTCCAGAAAAATACTTCTGTGCTTGATGTAATACAAATCATACTGCAGTTTTATCAGGCTTTCTTCTATAGATTCACCATAAGAATAATTGACTTGCGCCCAGCCTGTTAGACCTGGCTTTATCACGTGTCTTGTTTCATAAAAAGGCATTCTTTGCGCAATTTCCTCAACAAAGAAAGGACGCTCCGGCCTTGGGCCAATTACAGCCATATCTCCAATAATAACATTAAAGAATTGAGGTAATTCATCTATTCTGGATTTACGCATAAATTTTCCAAACGGAGTAATTCGTTTATCATTTGAAGTTGCAAAAACAACTCCGTCAGCTTCCGAATTTTCAACCATTGTTCTAAACTTATAGATTTTAAAAACAACTCCGTTTTTGCCGACTCTATCCTGGGTGTAAAACAGGCTTCCTTTATTCCCGATAGCATTTCCAATAAAAATAAAAGAAATAAGGGCAAAGCAGATTATTAAGCCAATGAATGAAAACAAGAATTCAATAAAACGAACTAAAAACAGGTATAATTTATTATTATTGCTTCGGCTAAAAGGGAAAAACCGATAAAAATCCCTTGAAATATAGTGTACCGGAATGCGTTGTGTTTTACTTTCGTAAACTTGTGTATATTCCCTGATTACGTTTCCGGATTCTAATAAATGTAATAGTTTCTGATACAAATCTGTTGTAATTCCATCAGTATTCTGAGAAGCAATTACAATTTCCGAAATGTTATTTTTTGAAACGAAAACTTCCAGATCTTCCTTTTTGATTTCTTTTACATAATGAAAATCAAGATTTTCATTAGAAATGGAGTCAGAGTTTACAAAGCCCGCTATTTTATAATGCGGATCTACATTTTCAAGTCCTAAAACCAATTCTTCAACCTGGTCCTGATCGCATATTAAAACCACGTTCTGGATAAATCGGTGAGAAGCTAAGAAATAGACATACAGATATCGCCAGAGTAATAGTGAAAAAAGAACAGCAAAATAAAATATAACAATTGCGATTCTGTGTTTGGGCAATTCGGGTGATAAAACCGGCGTCAGCAGATAAAAAATTACGGTTGTGCTTACGGTAAAGATGGTGCTTTTAAGAATTTGAAACTGATTGCTGGCCACCTGTAAATTATACATTTCGAAAATGGATCCGAACATGTATAGGTAGAAAATCAATACAATCTCCCAATAATAATTGGCACTTGAAAATATAAAGTATTTAAAATCAGTAGTTACACTCAGTAAAAAGAGTGTTCCTAAGACAAATACTGCATCTAATATATGAAGCAGTACTTTCCGTTCCGATATCTCGAAATGAATTTTTTTATTTAAAAACATTAGTTCTACGGTTTAATTTGGGGTAATTAACTCGAAGCAAATGTATTATAAAAAAAAGGATTTAATCAAGTGAATTTTCAGGTTTTTCGGGAATATTAATTTGGACTGAAAGAAGTGCCAAAGCATAAATAAATGCAGGAGCAGCCAGTCTCATCGCTGCATGATTAATCGTCAACAGCCAAAAAGCCAAAAAAGAGAGGGCAAATATATTTTGGCGGTTATTCACAAATAACAATAAAGGAGTAAATAACAGAATCATCAGATCGATTATACCCAAAGTTCCGTGTTCAGCCATCATTCTTGTGATCTCGTTATGAGACGCAGCTTCGATTCCTGTTTCTTCTTCTCTGATTTCTTTATTTCTCCCAACGCCCACTCCTAAGATTGGATTGTCTAAAAACATTTGAAATTCAGAAGCAATAAGTACTTCCCTACCGGATAATTTACTTTTTTTGTCTCGTCCCAAGGCATCCTGATTGGCGTATCTTTTATTGATCAGTCCGCTGGTTTGTATCGAAGAATATCCCCAAACCCCTATTCCTGCCACGAAGGTGAGAATAATTATAAATCCAACTTTAGATCTGGCCTTAGAATTTCCCTGATTATACAATACGATTAAAAGCAAAATGATCATTAACACACCTGTCATCACACCACCTCTTGAAAATGTAACAATTCCCCGAAAAGCAAATACGAGAACAAGGAAACCATTAACCATGAGGAGGAATTTATTTTTGGAGTTTAATAACATTTGTGCAAAAAAGATAAAAATTCCCAATCCCAGAATAGTCGAGACCTGATTGGGTCCGAATCCTCCTGAAGTGGCAAAATTAGAATCCGTTCCCCTAACAACATCCTTTACACTTGGTGAATACAAAAAGAGATAAACCACAATAGAAACTAAGGGCAGCGCTAAGGCCGTTACAACCGATTTTAGTCTCTCGAAAGTTATTTTTCTTTCATAACAATAAATAGCAGAAATCCCCAGACAAACCGGACCTGAAATATTAAAGACAATCGCTTTTCTGATATCAGTATCAATGTTTAGAGAAAAAACAGATAAAATTACGCTTGGAATAAGTAATATAAAAAATATCCAATAGATAAAGGCCCTGTTCGAAAACCCGGAATAAACAATACCTGTAAACATAAAAATCATAACAGCATACTTACCAAATTCATTTAGAATTGCGCCATTGGTCATCCTCAAAAGTACCTCTGCAGTAATAACATAGGCCGACATTATCAGCACTTCATTATTTCTATTTTTATTTTTTATTACGTACAGAAGTCCAAAAACAAAAATCGATAACGTATATATTTTTGAAATAAAAGGCACCACAAAAACCAACAAGCCAATTACAACATGTATGATGAGAAGATATATATAGGGCTGTTTTAGATTTTTCATTATTTCTTAATTGGTTTCCGGAGAACAAAATTAGGTGAAGATTGCAACCAAAACACATATTTTTTCAATATAGTTTCTTCACTATAATCCAACAGGATTTTTTTATTCAGATTCAATCCCATTTCCTTTCTTAATTCCTCTTGTTCTATCAGGATTTGAATCGCTTCGATAAATTGACTGCTATTATTTGATTCAATAATTTTTCCTTCTTTTTCGGAAGTAATTACTTTTGAAATTTCTCCCACATTTGTTGCCACAACATGCAGTTTGTACAAACCATATTCCAAAACTGCCAAAGGAAGACCTTCTGAAAAAGACGGCAGAACCGCAATATCACATTGTTCCAGAGCACTGCCCACATTTTTTACCGCGCCATAAAAAAAAACGGTATCCTGAAGTTTCAATTCCACGACCATCTCATTTAATTGCTCAGCATAAGAGTCCTTAAAATCTTTGCCAAACAAATGAAAACTCCAATCCTGAAATTTATCTCTGATTAAGCTGGCTGTCTTTAGCAGTAATACATGATTTTTCTGGGGACGTAAGTTCGCTACACAAATTATTCTCTTTCCTTCCGATCCAAATAAAGCTAATTTTTCATTTAAATGTACTGATTGCTCTATAAAATTCGGGAGGTAGATTATATTGGAACAGAACAAATAAGAAGCTGCCCAATTTTGTAATGCTGTATTTACTGAAATAATGCCTTTAAAAAAAAGTGACCCCAATTTCAGGCTTATGTTCTTTCTTAACGTTAAGTCCTGAGAAATTCCATAATGATCGTGCCAGATGATTTTTACTCCGGGAAGGGTTAATTTTACTAAAACGGCACTAAAAAAAGAAGAACTATGCGCGTGGATAATGTCAATTTTGTTTTTCTTCAGGTACTTTCTCAATTTAAAAATAGCATTTAGATCAATGCTCTTTTTTTTCTTTAGAAAAAGATAAGACACTTGTTCATCAATCTGGCCTAAAAGCAACCCTTCTTTTCGGGTTGCAATTAATCCCGAAAAAGTATATTTTTTAGCTAAAGCATTCGCATAATTCACCGCCATTCTCTCTGCTCCGCCTGTTTCTAAGGAATCAATAAGCTGTACAATTCTCATTTTGCTAATAACTTTTTAATTTCCGTTTCAAAAACATCTGTCGTGTAATTCTGCGACCATTCTATTGACTGCCTGCTTTTGGAAAAGAAATCATTTTCATTTTGGAGTATTTTGTCCAGTTGAACTATATCTTTTTCTAAATTCATATCCAGCAGGACACCTCTGTTTCCGTAATCCAGCATAAAAGGCACACAGGAAACTTTGGTAGCCAGAGGAACACATCCCCAGAACATTCCTTCGGCTATTGCTTTCGGCCAGCCTTCACTTTTGGATGGCAGGACTACAAAATGGCTTTTTTTATATGCTTTTTTTACAACTTCCTGGTTTTGATTTCCATGCAATAAAACAGACTGTTCTAATTGGTTTTCTTTAATGTATTGAAGTAAAACTTCTCTTTCAGCTCCTTCTCCATATAAATTTAAAACGGCTTTTTTCCCTTTTTTAGTTAAGTGTTCGGCTAACTGAATGGCATATAATGGATTTTTACCTTTAACTAAACTTCCGACGAAAATCAATTCTATAACGGGATCGAATCCCGGTTTTTCAATGTTTTCTTTCTCAGATTCTGAATAGGTTGCTGTAAAAAATGGTTTTATATTTTTAGATTGGTTTTCCCAGTCACCATATACCAAAACCTGCATATTTTTGGTTAAAAAAGTATTGTTTAAAATATATTTCTGCAAACGATAGGCCCACGGCTGTTGGCTTTTTGAATCCCAATTGCCTGCATATTTGGCTGTTTTTATTTTATTTGGAAATAAAATCTGCACCAGGCAGCCTAACAAACCGATATTCCCCGGGCAGCGCAGATGAATGTGGTCAGCAGCCTGCATTGCCTTAAAAATTCTCCACGATACCAAAGGTAAATAAAGAAGGCTTTTTAAAACACCAAGAGGTGTAGTTAATGCCAAAGCAGGAACTTCCTGAAAATCAATCTTTGAATGTTGGTAAGGCAAGTCAATTTTATCGACTTTATTTTTAAGCAAAGGAGCAACAATGGTAACGGTATCTACATATTTAAACCAGATATTCATCTCCCATACATAAGGGCCGTAACCCATTAAATGAGAATGCTCTTTTTTATGCAGAACATGAGTGATGATCGTAAAGTTCATAGGTTTAATGCTTTTTTTCGGTGGATCGAAACGATTTTTTAAATACTATTCTGAATGCGTCTGGTTTTCTTAATTACTTCCGATTATTTTTTTCATTTTTGCCCTATAGCTATCGATTCCGAATTTTTCTGTAAAGGTCTTTCTTGCGTTAATTCCCATCTCATATTGATTCTCAAAACTATTTTCTACCCTTTCAAAAAGCAGCACCATTTCGGCTATAGTCGGCGTAAACTGAAAACAATCCAACCCGTCTTGTAATTCCGTAGAAAGTCCTGTAGCATTTGAAATCAATAAAGGGGTCTGATTCATCATTGATTCTAAACCAACTGTGGGTAAATTATCAAATTTAGATGGTATAACCGTGTAATGACTCTGATTTAAATAGGCATCAATTTTATCGTATGACAACGCCCCTACAAAATTGATATTGGGATTAGTACCAATTAATTCCTCAATTTGATCGTTTTGACTGCCACTACCGGCAATATTCAAAATAATTTTTGACGCCTGAAACTTATTTTTATATTGTAAAAAAGCATTAATCAAATCAATAACCCCTTTTGAAGGTTCCAGTCGTCCTAAATAAGAGACTACAATAGCAGCTGAATTTAGAGCACTTTTTATCTCAAACCTGTCTTTCATCGGATTTACTACCTTTATCCCTTTAGAACAATCAAAATAGCGTTCCAGATCTTCTTTAGCTAAATCTGAAGGACAGATTACGTGATCTGCAAACCATTTATAAAGGAGTTTCTTTCTGTATTTTTTAAAATTTCTTTTTAAGGCTGAACTCGAAACATCCTGCTGAATCTGATTTGACAAGGTGTGATAGTACGGGAATGTTTTGACCTTCCCAAACGAAAGTACTTTTGATACTATTGTGGTTATATTCACATTTACAAAATGACTGATCACGACAGTTGGTTTGTATCTGAGATAGAGTCCGGCAAACCAAAGTGCATCCTTAAATTTCACCGGCCTGTTTTCTGTTGGCCACGAATAAACAGACAATTCTCCTTTTTCTATAGTTTCTTTAAACGGTTCACTGAAAAATGGCTTGTGCGAAATAAATACAACTTTATTGCCCTGACCTGCCAGATGGCGAGCTAAGGAATAACTCATAAAAGCGAATGAACTTTCGGTATAATTATGTGCTATTAAAATTGTTTTCATTTTATTTCTTAACTAAATTTTCCATTTTAAAATTATTTTTAATTTGGTACGAACCTTTTGGAATGAGGACTTTTTTAAATCTATGAATTCAAAAGGATTTACATGTTATAAAAATCAATATTTTGAAAAACAATATTCTCTAAACCGTATTTTTCAAGTACGACCTGCCTCGCCGTTTTCCCCATTTCTATTACTTTTTCCCTGTTTGCAAAAATCCAGATAATCTTTTCGGCTATATCTGCAGGGCTATGCGGATCACATAACAATCCTGTTTTATAATTCTCTATTGTTTCAGGTCCCGGGCCTAATTGGGTAAAAACAACCGCTTTTTCCATCGCCATTGCTTCCGGGGCGACCAAACCCTGGGTTTCCATATGAGAGGGAAACACACATACAGAAGCACCTGCATATACGTTCGGAATTTCAGTATACGGAACAGATCCGTGAAAATGAATATGACTTGCGATTTCTGCTAACCGGGGTAACTCTTTTTCCTTAAGCAACTGTGTGTAAGAAGTGCCGTCGGGAAAAAACCAGTCTCTTCCGTATATTTCTAAAGTTGCGTCCGGATATTCTTTTTTAACTAATGGAAAGGCCTGTATTAACTGTCGAATTCCTTTCTTTTCGCACACAGTGCCTACAAAAACAATTTTAGAGGCAGGAATCTCTTTTATAATTGGCTGAAATAATGCTGTATTTATTGGATTATAAATGTAACTCACCGGTTTGTCATTATAACTTAAATACTTTTCAGTGTGGCTTTTTACATATTGGGAGATGGCAATAAAAGCATCGCTGTTTTTAAAAGATCGTTTTTCCTGAAATCCTTTCCATTTATTGACTTTCCTGTTTTCGCTTTCAGCAAAAAAATGATGGCCTCCATGAAGTCTGATGATGTATTTAATATTTTTTATTTTTTTAATAAATGCAAGACCCAGCTCAGAAGCTTCAACAATAGTGATAGGATAGTCTTTATGAATTTCCTTTATCTTTTTATTAATAGCCTTAAAATTAAAATACCAGGAAATCATTTTTACATTGCTTCGTTTCAAACGATAAATACGAACGCCATCTACCGTTTCTGTCTCATCATTTAAAGTATAATTGATACCAATTACAGAAACCTGAATGCCTTTTTTAACCAGTGCCACAGCTAAAGTCTTCACAAAACTTCCTATTCCGCCATGAGGAAACCCTTCTTTCGGATATTCATTTGTTAAGAAGCAAATATGCATTTTAATTGGCTTTAATAGTTTCCCTTATTTTCATCGAGGCATTTTTATAATCTTCCAGTACAATCTTCTTCCATTCCATCATCGCTGTGCTGCAATTCTTTTGAAGCGTTAGCTTTTCGACAATTTCATGTTTGTGGTTCAGCCAGATAACTACCTCTTTATCAGGCATGCTTTTAAAATGCTGAAATTGATAAATGGTTTTCACGGACCATTCTTTTATATTTTTGACTGGCTGATCGTAATTGATAAAAACGCAAGGTTTATTAAACATGGCAAAGTCAAAGGCCATGGTAGAACCAACATTTACAACGATGTCCGAATAAAAAGCGGTGCTGATCAGCAATTTCACATCTTCAATTGACGGATAAACCGTGTTCCATTCGTTTGCCGTATTAAAATACCACAAAGGGGCGGCTTCTTTTATAAGATCTGAATACTTATTGATAACCGATTCGTATCTGCCCGAAAAATCTACCGGACATCTTCTAAACAAAATTTGATACTCGTCCTGCAGATTGGCTTTTGTCAGTTCTTCAGCCATATCATTCAGATAAGCGGGATCATCGGGAGAGGTTTTAGTATCGTCACCGGAGAAACAAATTATCTTTTTATTCAGGTCTAAGTTGTATGTCTTAAAAAACGTTTCTTTGTTGATGATGTTTTTTTCATCTTCATAAAACTCGAACTGGGAAGTTCCTGTAATATGAATGTTTTCCGATGGGATTTCGGGATAATACAGTTCCAGTTCCTTTTTCATATAATCCGACCAGACCAAATAATGATCTGCCCGTAAAGCCATTCGGGCTTTGGGTAAATTATCCCAGGAATAAATCACTGTTGCCGTTTTTATTCCCAAATCAGCCGCAACTGCAAATATGCCTGCTACTTTTAAGGCCCGCTGATGGGAGCAGAAAACAACCTTGGGTTTTACTTTTTCTAAAATTTCTTTTACCTCATCATAAAAAGGATTCTGACGAATTGCTTTCTGGTATTTTTCTTCTAATTTTAAAATAGTCGAATATTTCCTGAAAAACGGAGCTGTTGTCTCCATTAATTTATAAAAAAACTTTTTTGAAAATGTCTTTTGGCTCCAGTTCCAATTGGTCAGCAACGAGGGGTTTTTTACTTTTTGAGTATTGTAATACAGCCTCGAAAGACAAATCAATTCTCTTAAAAATTTCTCCTTTACTGATTCTTTGTAAGCAGGAATCGTAATTTCATCATCAATGGCCACATTAGTTTTGATCGCATTTACAGTCTCCGGATCAAAATTATGAAACAGCACCAAATCCTCCTCCATGTCTTTAAAAACAGTAGAATACAGATAGTTTCTAATTCCGACTCCATCTGGAAAGAGCAATAAAATTTTATCTTTCTCCATTCAAAAATTTAATAAAAAAATAATACAAATTCCATCATTGACTTATAATTCCTAATAACCGGATTTGGTTATTTTTTGACAAAAAAGTCATTTATAATTCTCGCTGTAAAAAGTTTCGCTCCGGTATCGTTCATATGCCCGCAGGATGAAAAATATTTATCTTCGACCACCACATTTTCATAATTAAGAATTTCAGGATATGCCTTTTTTACTTTGTCAAAGTAATTCATTCCTTTCACATTCTCACACATTGGTGTCATTACGGCTATAAAATTAATATTATTGGCTTTGCAGATATTTTTAATTTCTTCATAGTATTTATTGTGCGGAAGCGGATTCAGGTTTACAATATTATTTTTCATATTTGCCCCTTTCGTTTTTAAAAGCGGGTAATATCCTAAATTATCTAGCATTGAGGTCTTTTTATGAATTGTTGTAAAAAAAACTTCCCTAAATCCAATTTTCCCATCATACTTAATATATCTGTAAAACGGAATATAATACAACTCGTTGAAATCCTCTTCGTTTTCAAAGTGTTTTCTGATCGTTTCAGAATTATGGATATAAGGCAAAAACAGGGCTGAGATTCCTTCTGCCTGCTTTTCACCAGAAAGGTTTAAGTCGGCTTCTAAAATTACATTTTTAATCTCATATTTCCTTTCAAGCATTAATTTAAGCATCAGTGAGGCTTCAAATAAATGGCCGCCGCTCATTCCGTAATTAAAAGCTTTTAATCCTTTATCCTCGAACATTTGTGCTACAAAATGGTTGTTGGCACGGGACGAGCCCAGAATTACCACGTCATATTTTTTAGCTTTTGAATTGACAACTGTCTCGACCTTTCCGCGGTTTTTAGATTGCATAAAAACGACTGTATACAATCCGTCCAGTATAACGGCTACAAAAACTGTTATGACTAAAATTATGACCGTATAAATTAAAAATTTCTTCATTAAAACTGAAAATATATAAATTCTTTATAATCTGAATAAGTTCCGAAAGCCAATATTGCTGCTATAGCCAGGGCCATTCTGAGCATGCTTCTTTTTCCTGAAAGCGGTTCGATTTTATTTCTGTTATTCCATTCAACCAAAACAAATAAACCAATTATTAGCAGCAATTCATAACTGTAGCGTTCATTGTCTAAATATTGAAAACCAAAATCCCTGTTGGTAATAATACGTTTTAAATACAAAACTGCATCTGTTATCGATTTGGCCCTGAAAAATACCCAGGCGATACAGGTCAGGAAAAAAGTATAGAGAATACTCAGTACTACTTTTACCGAATCGAAATTAAATCTCAGCTGGATGGCATCCATATTATTTCTGTTGCTGTTGGATAAAAGTAAAGGCAGGAAATAAACTGCATTTATAAATCCCCAGACCACATAGGTCCAGTTGGCTCCGTGCCAGAATCCGCTGACCACAAAAATGATAAACGTATTTCTGATTTTCATCCAGAGACCGCCTTTACTGCCCCCCAGCGGAATATATAAATAATCCCGAAACCACGACGATAACGAAATATGCCAACGACGCCAGAACTCGGCGATATCCCTCGAAAAATACGGGTAATTGAAATTTCGCAACAGGTCTAAACCAAACAATTTTGAAACCCCTAATGCAATATCTGAATACCCTGAAAAGTCTCCGTAAATTTGAAATGCAAAATATATGGCTCCCAAAATAAGGGAGAAACTATTCATGGAAGTATAATGATCAAAAATAGCATTTGCGTAGGTGGCACAAGTATCTGCAATAACTACTTTCTTAACCAATCCCCAAATGATTTGATAAATTCCTTCTTTTGCCAGTTGAAAACTAAACTCTCGCTTTACTTTTACCTGTGGCAATAAGTGCGTTGCTCTTTCTATCGGACCTGCCACTAAAAGCGGAAAATAGCTGACAAAGAGCGAATAATCTACAAAGTTATATTCGGCTTTTATTCGCTTGTAATAGATGTCAATAACATAGGATAATCCGTGGAAAGTATAAAATGAAATTCCAACCGGAAGAATCACGTTCAATAAAATCGGACTTGCCTTAATTCCCGCAGAGCCCAATAATTCTGAAAAAGATGCGGCAAAAAAATTATAATATTTAAATATTCCCAGAAACCCTAAATTGATTATAATACTGAGCCAAAACCAAAATTTCCGGCTTTTTTCGGACTTCCCTTTTTCGATTTGAATACCGGTGTAATAATCCAGAAAAGTAGAAAAAACCAATAGAAATAAAAATCTCCAGTCCCAGCAGGAATAGAAATAATAACTCGCAACAATCAGTAAGGCATTTTGTGTGCTTTTGGTTTTATTGAAGACAAACCAATACAGAAAAAAAACAATTGGTAAAAAAACAGCAAACGCTAAGGAGTTAAAAAACATAAATTAAATTAATTATTATAGTACAACTGCAATTTATTTATTGCTACAATTGGATTATTTCTGCCATTTGATAATGAAATCATGAATTGGGATATAAAAATCTCCCACATTTTCTTCGACTTTTTGCGGGCTCCAGTTCCACCATTCTATTTTTTTCATTTTGTCGATGGTATCCAGATCATATTTCATTTTTACAATTGCTCCCGGAATGCCTCCGAGAACTGCATAATCCGGAACATCTTTTGTTACCACTGTACCTGCTAAAATGGTAGCGCCGTCACCAATTTTTACATTGGGCAAAATTATGGCATTCATTCCAATCCAAACGTCACTGCCAATTATGGTTTTACTTTCCTCTGTTTGTATATTTCTATTAAAATCAGACTGAGTTTGGTTACCAATAGGCAAATCTTTGTTAACAAGATGATTAAAATGAGGATAGCTTGTGACCTCACTTAGCATATGATGCCCTGAATCTAATATAAAATGAACATCGTTTGCTATAGAACAGTATTTCCCGATTTCTAATTGTGAGTTTTGATGCCACTGCCAGACAAATGCACCGTTATGATAGGTTTTATAGCCAATCTTTACATTTTTGGCCTGATGCAAATAGGTTTTGTTTTGACCTCTTAAAAAGTCCAGATATCCTTTTCCCAGAAATACCCACGCTATTTTTCGCAAAAACTGTTTCATTTTACTTTTCGTTTACTTATTCATTTAAATGAAAGACAATAACAGTAACTGATACCATAAAAGTGTTGTTGTTTTTCATTAAAAATCCTTAAACTGCTTTTGGTGATTCAGCTGCCAAATATCGCTTTTCTTTAGGGAATCCAAAAATAATTCACTGCTATTTCCCTGTCCAAAATCATTGGTTGCCACCTGAACTTTGTGTGCGTCTATAACAGAAAGGGCTTCTTTTATACTTTCCTGAGAATAATGGGTATTGATAATATCGGCATGAACGGCTCTGTTTTGCTGACGGGTTCCGATATTAATGATCGGAATGCCATAATACGGAGCTTCGCGAATTCCGGCGCTGCTGTTACCGATAATAAACTGACTATTTTTTAGTAAGGTCAGAAAATATTCAAAACGAAGTGATGGAAAAATCCTGAATCTGGTATTTTGTTTTAATCTGTTGTAAGAGTCCAGAATGAACTGGCTTCCTAAATCATTGTTTGGAAAAATAACCAGATAATTATGATGGTCCTGCAGCAAACAATCGACAAAATCTGCCGTGTATTTCTCCATGCTTTGAAATTCTGTCGTCACGGGATGAAACATTACGATAGCAAATTCTTCAAAGGGAACCTGATAATATTTTTTTGCCGTTTCCAAATCAGGAAGTTTATCCGAAAACATAATATCTATATCAGGTGAACCAATTGTAAAAACAGATTCTTTTATTTCTCCCATCTGAACGAGCCTTTTCTTAGCTTCCTTATTCGACACAAAATGAATGTGGCTTAATTTGCTAACGCTGTGACGGATTAATTCATCAACGGTACCTGAAACTTCTCCCCCTTCAATATGAGCCACCAGGATATTATTCAGAGAGCCAACAATAGCGCCTGCGAGTGTTTCAACCCGATCACCATGTACCACAATCATATCCGGATCGATGGTTTTACAATAACCTGATAAACCTTCGATGGTTTTCGCCAGAGTTAAATCCATTGTTGTTTCGTGCGTGTGATTTTCGAAAGTAAAGACGTTTTTAAAATTACATCGCTCAATTTCTATCAACGTATACCCATAAATTTCCTGCAGATGCATTCCGGTTACAAATACAAAGACTTCAAAATCCGGTTGTTTTTCCAGAATTGAAATCAATGATTTTATTTTACCAAAATCAGCACGTGTTCCGGTTAGGAAAAGAATTTTTTTCATTAATTGGAGGCTTTCTTTTTTAACTTTTTTCGGATTTCAAATTTGGCTTTCAAAATTAGAAAATCATAGATTACCAACCTCCAATATCTTTTGGTGTTTGTAATGATTACTTTTTTTATAAATGAAAGTATAATTGTAATGACGCCGGGAAACTTTTTTTTATGCAAAAGGTATTCTGAAATTGTTTCATTTTTATATCTTAAAACATTTGATTTTTCAGTTCTTTTTATAAAATAAAAAAAAGTCTCATTCAAATCTAAAAGTTGAAATCCATTGTTGACCACTCTTTCTGACCATTCTTTATCCTCGCTAAATAGCAGTTCTTCATCAAATTTGAACTGCATCCATGCCTCTCTGCTCACTAAAGCACAACCGGTCATTAAACCATATTTTAAAGGTTCAACTATCTTAAAATTATTTTCAACAGCTCTTTTGTAATTTTCAATACTATTTATATATCTGATTCCGGCAACATTTTCGTTACTCTCTAGGGCATTAAATGTATTTTTAAAAAAACTCTTGCCTATTGGAATCGCATGAGAACTGAGAAGTAAAACATATTTTGACACCGCAGCTTCAATACCAACATTTGTCGCCCGTCCATAGCTAAAATCCTGTATGGTCACTACTCTGCATTTATATCTTGAGGCAATCTGCACGCTATCATCAGTCGAGTTATTATCAACTATAATAATTTCATCATAATCTCCTGCATAAACATTTGTGATTATTGATAAAATATTTTCTAAAGCTCTGGCTTCATTTTTATTTCTAATAACGATAGATATCATAATACAATTATATTATTGAAAATCACTAAAATCCAATTGCTCATCATTTTCTATAGCTCTTGTCGCCACTTTTCCAATTAGATCATTGAAATGTTCTGCCAGGATTTTGCCGGTTCCCGGACGTTTTACCCAAATATTTTCTTTAGACAATTTTTCTCCTTTTTTAATGGATGATATGGCACAAACGGTTGCAAAAGCAAAATCAATTGTAACTTGTTCTTCTAATGCCGGTTTTTTTGTTCCGCCACGCATTAAGGCCATTTCTGCACTGGAGATAATTAATTCGTCACAAGCTTTTTCATCCATACTGCAAATAATATCCGGACCGGTTCGCTGCATATGATCTGTAAAATGTCGTTCTAAAACACTGGCACCAAGGGCAACAGCTCCCAAACAGGCATTATTATTTAAGGTATGATCACTCAATCCGAATACTTTATCGGGAAAAGCCTCGTGTAATTCTGTCATGGCACCAAAACGAACCAAATGTATTGGCGTTGGATATAGGTTGGTCGTGTGCAGTAAAGCGACAGGAATATGATGCTTATCGAAAATCGCTACTGCTTTCTGAATACTTTCTATGGTATTCATACCGGTACTTAAAATTACAGGTTTGCCAAAAGAAGCAATATGTTCTAATAAAGGGTAATTGTTACATTCTCCGGAACCAATTTTATAAGCGGGTATGTCAAATTTCTTTAATCTTTCTGCTGCTGCGCGTGAAAATGGGGTCGAAATAAAGATCATTCCTTTACTTTCAACATACTCTTTAAGTTCTAATTCTTCAGCTTCATTAAGAGAACAACGCTCCATGATTTCATAAATAGAAACATCTGCATTACCGGGAATTACTTTTTTTGCGGCACCGCTCATTTCGTCTTCCACAATGTGCGTCTGATGTTTTACAACTTCAACGCCTGCTCTGTGTGCTGCATCAACCATTTCTTTGGCCACTACAAGAGAACCTTCGTGATTAATTCCTATTTCGGCAATAACTAAGGGTGGAAAATCGAGTCCGATTTTTCTACCGGCAATTTCTATAAATGGGTTCATAAAAGAATGGTATTTTTTTATTGTAATTGTTTTTGAAACAGATACTCCGCATACTCCAGATCTTCCGGGGTATCAATATCAACTTTTGCAAAAATATGATTTACTTCGAACGGAAATGCATTTTCTGAAATAATAATATCATTCCGAATCAATGATGCTTTTGTGATGTATATTAATCCGTTTTCAAAGAAAAGAGGCTCTAAATCCTGGCTTCGCTGGCCAATGGCATAATTAAACGGAATAAATTTATTGACTGCTATTTTTCCGAATTTCTGATGATTTCGGGTCACTGTAAATAAACTGTCCAGGTTTTCCTGCTGATATACTTCAAAAGCTTCGACTAACAAATTCTGTGGCCGTAACGGATTTGTAGCCTGAAGTAAAATTATGTTTTCCACATTATTACCTTCAAGAGATTCTAAGGCATGTCGTAATGCCGAAACAGTAGGCTCTAAATCACCCGAAATAGCAGCTGGCCTGTCAATGACTTTCGCTCCAAACTGCAGTGCTGTTTTTTTTATTTCTTCACTATCTGTTGACACATACACCTCATCAATTACAGTGCTATTCTGCTTCGCATATAAAATAGAATGTGCCAATAAAGGCAGTGTTCCAAAAAGCTGAATATTTTTATCCGGAATTCTTTTGGAACCTCCGCGAGCCGGTATGATAGCTATCGTTTTCATTATTTATCTATTTTTATCCAACTGGATTTTCAGAAAGTGTCAGCGGTTTTTTCTTTCCCTTCACTTTCTCCAAAATTGGTTTTTCCATACAAATATAAACTACTGCCGAAAAGACAATCAGGATCAAAAGTCTGATAAAAAAGACAATTGTAGGATCATTTAAATGCAGGTATTTATTAACACTGTAGGCACTTATTAAGGAATAAACAGGATGCTGCAAAATGTAAATTCCAAAGCTTATTTCACCTAAAAATACAAATATTCTGTTCCTGAATAATTGCGTTATCATGCCATCATTTAAGGAGATAAAAAAGATCAGGGGAATAAAGAGTACACTTAGCAATCCGTCATGAAAATTTAAACCGAACGGAAATTTTAATGCCAAAATCAACAAAGCTGCCAGGATCAGAATGATAAAATCATAATTCCCTTTTTTCTCTTTCAGACTCTTTATAAAAAAAAGTCCGGCAAGGTTTCCGACAAGAAACTCATTGAGATGCATTAACGGATTGTATTTCAAAATATCCTTAATCGTAGGAAACTGATTTTCATCGTAAAGAAAAAAGAACAGCTGAAAAATGACCTGAGTCAAAACCCAAAACAAAATGATATATACAGCAATTTGCCTTAAGGTTACTTTTTTAAAGATTGTATTGAATGCAAAAGGAAAGATGGCGTAAAACAATAATTCAACAGACAAAGACCATCCCGGCGGATTAAGGGAAAGCACTTTACCCGGAACCCAGGCCTGAATCATGAAAATATTCAAAAATAAACCCGAATAATCGATGTTTTTTTCTCTGAATTGCAGTAAAAGCATCATCAGTATTGCCAAAAAATAGACCGGATAGATTCTGGCCATTCTGTTTCGCAAATAATCTCCGGCTGAAATAATGGTTTTATTTCCGTAGGCTATGATCATTACAAAACCGGATAAAATAAAAAAGTAACTGACACAGACGTCGGAGTTACGAAATATAAAAGCAATACTGTCATTTTTGAAAGGAAGACTTTTTCCACCATAATGAAAAACAACAACCGAAACTGCTGCAAGAAATCTGGTAAAGGTTAACTGCTCTATTCTCATAAATTCAATTGGATTGTCTGCTAAAATCTGGATTTTGCCTGATTAATAATCTGATTCATTTTTATGTTCCAGTCCTCCATAGCGTACAATTCATCCGGAACTTCAGGAAGTTTGGTACTCCCCCCTAAAAACTCATCTATTGCTGTTTCCCATTCAGCAATAAAATGCGGATTTTCGATTAATTTCCCGAGTTTTCCATGCTGTAAAACTTCGGGAACACCGCCCATGGCAGATGCAATACAATAATTTCCGCAATGTAAAGCTTCTATGAGACTAAGCCCGAAGCCTTCCTGGCATAAAGTGGGGAAAAGATAGCAATCTGAGGCCTGATAATATTTTGGGAGTTCATCATTTGGAATTTTACCCAAAAAAACCACTCCCTCCATTTTGGGCCTTGGATCACAACCAATGACTACTAATTGGATATTATTTTCGAGCGAATATTTTTTTTGCCAAAGTTCTAAAATTAAATGCAGCCCTTTTTTCGGACGATCTTGTGAACACCAGATAAAGACTTTCTTATCTCCAAAACCTAATTGTTCTTTTAGTTTGGTTTTTTCGGTTTCGGAAACTTTCTTAAATCTCTTTGTGTCAATGCCGTTATTTAAAACCGAAAAATGGCCCGGCAGTATATTAATGCTTTTTTTATGCGCTTCATAACTCGCTTTTGTAAGTACAATGATTTCGTCAATGATTTCATAAAAATCATGGCCTGATCCTGATTTTACAAATGGTGCAAAACCATGGTAAAAGAACTGAATGTAACATTGTTTATCGATTCCTTTCGCAATAAGATATTTATTTAAGGCTTTAACCATTCCATAATTGTCAACAATCTGGATAATGTATTTTTGACCGGGAACAATTATTTTATCAAGAGCCTGAAAATATTCCGGATTTTTACGCTTCAGAAACTTACGCTGCAATTTGTGCCAAAACGTAAGTTGTGTAAAACTGTACTGTATTCCTTCAAATAAATGCTCCGGTTCAGGACAGACAATACAATCGATTTTGTGATTGTGCTCTAAATAATTTTTATAAAGGGTCGTCCAGCTTCCAATTTTTGCAAAAGGAAGAGGTGATTGGGAAATCAGGATTACTTTTATAGCATTATTCATATTTCTGAGTATATTGCAGCACTTCTTCTTTGGAAAGGCCTTTTAGTTTAAGGCAATAATACCATATTTTTTTTTGTGTAATGATTCTTGAGAACACTTTATATTGTAATAAAAATGCCATTTTTGATGATTTGACTTTTCGCAAAACAATAGGTTCATTTGGATAGAAATCATTGGGCTGTATTTCCTCTAAGGCTTTCTGCATCCATTTCTCCTCTACATTTCCTAAATGGTACGCAAAATTATCCGCGGTTGAAAGTCTCCACATTCCTTTTTGAACCACCGGAAAATCGAGTAATTTTGCTTCGCTGTCACCACCAAGCATAAAAGGAGAGTATTTGGTATCAATATTTTCGAAAACTTCTTTTCTGTAGGTTGTCAAAAAATGGCCTGCTCCCGGAACAGCTTTAAAATTACCATTAATAACGGTAAGATATTTTTCGAGATGCACACTACTGTACATATTCGGTTTTCCAACACTGGCTGCGAAATTTCTTAACGCCTCAGGGTTTTTAACTTTTGTAAAACGAAGTGATTTTGAAAAGAGAAGTTCAAACCAGATATTAAATGTATAACTTTTGAGGGATCTTGAAGAGGGTGTCGGGCAAACTGCGCCTGTTTTTGGAAAATTCTCAAAAACAGTGTACGTTTCTTTTTGCCAGTCTTTTAAAAAGAGTACATCACAATCTGCAACCGTTACAAATGTAAAATCATGCCCCGAAATACCTTTCAGCACGGCATTTAGTTTTCCGATATTGGTAGCATTTATGACTTCCTGTATTTTTCCTGTTTTTTGAAGACCATTTAAATATTCAGTAACATCCTTATTACTGCCGTTATTTACAACTGTAAGATATGTTTTTTGATGAACTGTCTTCTGTAAAGATTCCAGGCAATACTGCAAAATCTTAAAACTATCTTTAAAATAACCTTCGTAATCAGGTATATACACAGGAATTACAACCTGATGAAAAAAATCATTCGGCTCCTGAGGTTTGTCTTTATTGGGGTTAAAGCCTATTCGCATTTAGGATTTTATTTCAAGATTTTGGTATAAAGCTATTACTTTTCGCTGATTAACGTGATAGTCTAATTTTTCAATGGCAATCTTGTCATTTAGTTTATTCGCATTTTCCAGCATTGCTTTATTTTCAATTGCCTGAATAATCAGCTCCGCAATTGCATCAATGTTTTCGGGATCCTGTATTAATAAACCATTACTTCCATGTGTAATAATTTCTGCCGAAACATTACCCGGGTTAGACTGAATTGGAAAGGCTCCCATAACAATTGCTTCAAGCATGGTGTTTGCCATACCGTCTGAGATATTGTTTCCAATGTATAAGAGAGATTCTCCCATTAATTTCATTACCTGATTTTGCGATAATTCATCCCTGTCAAATATTCGAAAGGGAAGTTTATTTTGCTCGACATACGCTTTGATTTGTGCATGTGCTCCAAAAATAACGATCTCATGATCTTGCAGCAGGGAGAGATTTTTCTGTAGTGCTTTTACAACATTAAGCGCTCTGCCGAATTTATGCTGGTACCCTTTTACAAGGATTATTTTTCTTTCTGAAAAAGGCAATTTAAGAAAATCCAATTCTTCTAATTTGTAGCCGGTTCCTCCCGGAATTACGCCGAGATGCTGGCCCTTAAACCCTAATTCTTTTGCGATCTGATAATCTCTCAGACAATCTGTGTGTATGAAGTTTATTCTTGCAAGTGCATTCCTGATTTTTATAAGGTGGTCCTTATTATTTTTAAAGTAAAATAAGTCATTTCCCCAGCAGGAATAGATCCATTTGATTTCGGGAAACTTATTCATCGTTTTTACTATTGGATAAGAACAGGACTGCATCTCAAAACTATGAATTATGTCAGGGTTAATTTCTTTAATAATTCTTTCAAGAACCTCATTTTCAGTAACCTCAAGAAAAGGATGGATGAGCGAATAAAATCCTGGTGAGTGTTTAGAAAGAAAATATTCTCCTTTGATATGGGGAATTTTTCTTTTTGAGGTTTCCAACAATTGCCGCACCGTTTCTAAAGTTTCCAATTTCCCTCTTCCCAATATATCATACCAATACAACTCAAAAGAAGTATCTTTTAGATTTTCAATCCAGCGAATGACATGGATGGACGGCATGGAGATAAAAAGAATTCTCATAAAAATTTATAGCCTTTTTTAAACACAATATATAGAATGAATCCAAAAGTGGTGCTGATGACCGCCTTAAGATCCAAAAGCTCAATTTGTTTTAGTTGCAGTTCCTTAAAAAAATAGTATTTTTTTTTATTATTATCAATCATTGCAATCTTGTAAAAATAGTGATGCCTTTCTTTTATAAAGAGTTTTAATCTGTTATATTGTTTCCTATTCTTTATTAATTTCAAATGCTTCTCTCTTGCATTAAACTCTGAAAGTATTTCTTCATAGTTTAATTTTGCTAATTCGTGAGATAATGACTCCGCATGGATTCTGTATAAAACATAAGAGGAATCCATATAGGTCAACTTGGGATCCGCATAAAGCATTCTCAAATTAAAATCCCAGTCATCGAGGTTTTTGATTTCCGGATCAAAAAGCATTTCCTGATTCAACAAAAAATTTCTGTTCCAAACGGGCCCTGAAACATAAAATGCTATGTTACCTACTAAATAATCTTCAATAGTAGTGTCGGACTGGATTTTATTTTGTTTTAGAAAATTGCCTGTTTCTAATGCTACAAAATTCAATTTATAGATTACAGCATCCAGATCAGGATTAAAATGCCTGCTAAATTCTTCAAAAGCATTTGGTAAATAAATATCATCACTATCAAACCAATTTACAAAATCGCCTTTACTTTTCAGAAATCCAAAGTTTCTGCAGGAGTTTGCTCCTTTTACTAAATTTTCCGGACGCCGATAAAGTTTAAAACGGTCATCCTTCTTTATAAATGCTGAAATGGTTTCCCAGGTAGCATCTGTACTATGATCATCAACTATAATGCATTCCCAATCGGTAAAACTTTGGGACAAAATACTATTCAGTGTTTCTTCAATCAGATGAGATCTGTTAAATACCGGAATTATTAAAGACAGTGAAGGCTTACTCATCTGTTACTTTTGAAGATTTTTTTTAGGAATCGAAAAGGTTTCAGAATGCTGTTTCCTAATTTGTAATCAATAGAATTCAGTCTTTTAATTTCGTTTGTTTTATACTTCAAAGTCCTTTTCTGCAAAAACGCTATCGTCTGATCAAAATCCTCTATATACAGTTCTTTGTGTTTATTGAGTACGTATTGGTAGTTCTCCTCTTCATGCAGGAGATTTGTAATTTGCAGCATTGAATTTTCTTTCTTTCTGTAATTAAAAAGGAATTCCTCTATGATGTATATTCTCCAGTTTCGTTTGGTTACCGAAATCCAAAATTCCCAATCTTCATATCCCTTTCTCATTTTTTCGTCATATCCGCCTGCATCAAGCCAGCATTGTTTTCTAAAAAGCGAATTTCCAATGGCACTGTTACCGTACAAAAAATCACCGATAGATCCGCCTTTTGGACGGTATTTAAATATGATCCTGTTTTTATCGACAAAACATTGCGTAAAACAACTCACAACACCAACAGAACGATCTGATTCTAAAACTGGAACGGCTTTTTCTAAAAAAGAATCTTCAAAAAAATCATCTGCGTCTAAGGTTAAAATATAATCCCCCTGAGCATTTGCAATGCCTGCATTTCTTGCAGCGCTTAAACCTTTATTTTCCTGGGTGATCAGTTTTATTTTGGCATGATTAAATCCGGAAAGAATCTTTTTGGTTGCTTCATCGGATCCGTCATCAACAATTATGACTTCAGTATTCTCATAAGATTGGTTTAAAGCCGAATTGACGCTTTCTTCAATATAGGCTTTGTCATTATAACAAGGAATAACAATCGAAACCAGTTTATAATTTTCCATTTTTTCTATTTTCTTTTAAATCCAAGACCTTTTATAAAACGAAAAGGCTTTAATATCTTATTTCCTATTTTGTAGTCCATTGATCCACGAAGATTATGACAATTCATTTCTAAAATTTCCATTTGCGAAAAAACAGTATTTATCATTAACTCCTGATTGTCAACCAGTACGTCTTTATGTTTGATATAAATATATTTCCACAAATCATATTTATGAAATTTATCGGCCTGGGAATTTCTCGAATTGGGTTTGTCTCTGTAATGAAAAAGGTATTCTTTTATCACTTTTATTTTCCAGTTCGCTTTGATCAGACTAATATGAAAGTCCCAATCTTCATAGCCTTTCTTCATATTTTCATCAAATCCTCCAATAGCAGCCCAGCATTTTTTTCTGAATAAAGAATTTCCAATGGCGCTATTATTAAAAAGAAAGTGGCCTGCGTCTCCTTCTTCTGAAATAATCTCATCTACAACTCCATTTTCATTAAATATATAGCCATTACAAGTAACTAATCCCACATTCGATTCCTGATTAAAAACGAACATCGCTTTTTCTACAAAAGTAGCATCAAAGTAATCATCGGCATCCAGTGTGAGAATGAAATCTCCTTTAGCATGCCTTATTCCGTTGTTTCTTGCAGAACTCGGGCCGGCATTTTCCTGATATAAAATAGTTAAATTTTCCTGTTGTATCTTTTTAAGAAATTCTTTTGTTTCTCTGCGTGATCCATCGTCAATAATAACAATCTCAATATTTTGATACGTCTGATTATTAACAGAATCAATTGCTTCCTGAATGTATACATGATCATTGTAACATGGAATAATTACAGATACTAAACTATTTATATTTGATTCCATATCGCTATACTAAATATTTCTTTCCTGTTTGCCTGTTCTTTAAAACACTCGCCTCTAAACTTTTTTTATCTATCAGTTTATACTTGGTTTTATGGATTGTAAATTCATAAAATTTAAGCTTTAACAAACTTATGAATGCTTCTTTCAGAAAATGTCTTTTCAGGGTATTAATTTTTCTAAAGTCTTCCGAATTTACATTCGCAAATTTAACTTTAATTCTGTTTAAAAATTTATTGTAATAATTTTTGGAGCCTTTTGGAAAATCAACTTTAAAATTATTACCGCTGTCGTGTTTTATAATCGTTGCAGGTGTGATTCCAATTTTTAAATTATGATACAATACTCTCTGGCAAAAATTATCATCTTCCCCGTACAGGAAAAACAAAGGATCAAATCCACCCACAATTTCGAAAGTTTTTACTGGTAAGAACCAAGCTGCTGCATTTATCATTTCTAACGGATAAAGCTCCTTCCTTTTTTTATCCAAAACAAAATCAGAAATCAGAGCTGAACATTGCTGGTTAATGTAATACAGAAAACTTAAGTCTAATGAAGAATTGTCTCCGTTGGAATGAATGGGGCTTATTATTCCATAGTCAGGATTTTTTAATGAAATCACCAGAAGCTTTTCGATTGTATCTTTTTCGATAACCGTATCCTGATTTAATAAAAAAATAAAATCACTGTTTAATTCAAACGCTTTTGCTATCCCGAGATTATTTGCCCGCCCAAATCCTAAATTCTCTTTGGACTCGAGGAGTTTAATTTTTTGAAAATATGTACTCTTTAAAAATTCAACCGTATTGTCGGAACTACAATTATCAACAATTATAATTTCCGGCAATTCCGTATTACCCAGGATAGATTCGAGACAATTCTCTATCCACTTCATACCGTTGAAAGTGACTATTACTACACTTGTTTTCATTTGTTAAAAAACTTATTAAAGAAGTATTTTTCTAAAGTAAAGATCGTTTTTATGGAGGAGCTGAATTGCAAAATGGTAAACAAATAGATCAAACTCTTCTTTTTGCCTAAAAATTGCAGACAATACTCTATGTATTTTTTGCCGGCAAAGATCTCCTGTTCACTATTCGAATTATTACGTTTTAATTGCTGACGGTGTTTTTTATGAAACACTATTGCTGACAGCAACCAATTTTTATTTAACTGACCAATAGAGAAATGTTCTATCAGAATCTTTTTGGTTACTCCAACTTTTTTGTTTTTTTCAATTACCTCGCAGCATAAATTTAAATCGTAGCAATGAAACCCTTCTAATCTGGTATCGAATACAATATTTAAATCCTTTTTTAAAGCCATAAATACGCCATCAATAACAACTGCCTCAGTGATATTTTCATTTTCAAATCCAAAACATTCCCTTCTTACATTTCCCTTTTCGTGCTGAATTATGTTAATTGCTTTGTATTGGTCTTCACAATCCCACCAGCCGGTTGGAAATTGGGTTTTAACTCTTGAACCTGCAATTCCAATAAGGGCATAATCAGTATTTTTATTAAATTCTGATTCTAAAATCAGTCCCCAGTTTTCAGTGTGAAATAAAATATCATCGTGAATAAAGCATAATATATCTCCTTTGCTTTTCTGAATGCCTGCATTATACGCCTCGAAAATTGAATATCTGTTATTCGAATTATCAATTATCACAAGCTCGAAATCACTCCCGATGGTATTGCGGATGTTATCTTCAAATTTCGGATCGATTTGATTTTTTCGGGAACATACAATAATAGAAATCATTCTTTATTTTTCAGATTTAAATGCAAAAACAATCTTTTCTTCAATCTTCTTACATATTTATTTTTCATAATAAAGGTCTCCGGAATCATGATAAGATATTTAAAACAATTACCATATTCTTTATTTTCAAAGAATAGTAATGCTTTATTGTACTTGATTTCTTTAACAATTTTGGCATTTACAGCAATAATATTCCAATAATTGGAAGACTTATTTAGCTGCAAAAATTCCTTCATATTAGATCGCATGACAATATCTAAGTTCAACAATCTCATTTTATCGTCAGCTTTCAGGGCTTTTGCAATTACACTTTGACTGTGATAGCGGAAGTTATTTAATTTTTCAGGCGTGAATGCTACTTTATTGTTGAGGAGTAGTTTAAAGTAAAAAATCCAGTCACCGCAATATCGCAGCTCCTTGTCTACTGTAATATACTCTGAAATATTTTTTTGATATCTAAAAATAACGGCACTTGCATTTGGAATAACATTTTTATGAATTAAAAATTTCCCGACAAATACAGTACCTTCCATTACAAATTTCCTGTCGAATGCTGAGTTATCCAAATTTAAAGTATAATCCAACCAGCTTCCTGTAATTTCATCTACTTCATTGATTTTATTTGATTGTGCATACGATAAAACAATTTTTTCATCTTCAATTAAAGGCTTGATTAATTCCTCTATTAAATTGTGTTTACAACTATCATCTGATTCAGCAATCCAGATAAAATCTCCTTTCGCCAATTGTATTCCTTTATGCCATTGCATAAATGTATTTCCTGAATTTATCTCATTAAAGACACAATGACTTACTTTAGGATTTTTAGCATATTCAGAAAGAATTTCCCGGCTGTTATCAACGCTGCAATCGTCTAATAAAATAACCTCAATATTGGAGTAACTCTGATTGAATATACTCTCTAACCTTCTTTCAAGAAAATTAGCATGGTTAAAATTGGGTACAATTACAGAAACAAGAGGATTCATCTTTTTGTTATTTTCCTTTTCAGCCTACGGTAAAGAATATATATTAATTTTCTTGTAGAGTAATTATTTACTGCATTTTTTTCCATACATAAAACCGGTGCATATCTGTTCATTACATCATGTAATGCCTGATAAATTTCCGCTTCATATTTGAAATTATAATATTCATTTATCCTAAAATATAAATTGGCCCTGTAATGAATCATTCTTAAATCTTTGTGCGTCACAGAGACTCCTAAACCAAAAACCCTGTAAACACTCATAATTTCCTTAAAAAGAAAGAATTTTCCAAATTGAAACAGATATGATGCAAGTGCAATATCCCCGCTTTGAACTTTTAAAAAGTCATATGGAAAAACATTGTTTTCTTCCAGAAAAACATTCTTAAATACAATCGATGCAGTAGGAATATTCCAATGATACAACAAACCGTATAAATTATATTCATAATCAATCATTTCAAGCTCCTGATCAACAAATTTATTTTTACCGTTTTCAAGCGTAAGGAATTGGCAGCGATGAAAACACATTACATACTCCGGATTTGCTTCTAAGAAAGCAACTTGCTTTTGCAGTTTTAAGGGATCCGTCCAATAATCATCGCCTTCACAAACTGCAATAAATTCCCCTTTACTGGCTTCCAAAATAAACAGGGAATTGGGCATCATTCCAATATTTGAGTCATGTTTTATATATCTGATCCAACTTCCTCTGGGATGATTTTCAATAACTGACTTAACAATTTCATCTGTTTTGTCGGGTGATGCATCATTAGAAATAAGCAATTCAATATCAAAATCAATTTCCTGCATGAGGACACCATTTATTGCTTCTTCAATAAATTTCTCATGCCCATAAGTAATCATGCATACCGTTACTTTTAGATTTTTCGACATTGGTTACTATTTAAATTATGGGTTATGCTATTTGGGAAAATTAGTAAATCTATTAATTCAACTAACTTCAAAAGGATTTATAAGCTGTTAAAATAAAAATATAAGTCTAAATTATTTATACGTTTGGATGCTGGTTTATTTTATTTTCCAGTCAAATTGTGGCTTTATGTAGCCTGGCTCCCTGCCCATATAGGTTCCTAATTCCCTTCCGGAATCTACAACCGTAAAAGAAATGATATCGCTTTCGATAAAAATGGGCTTCTTTGCATCTTCGACTATAAAGAGCGACAAAAAGTATTGTCCGGATTGAAAGAAGGATTCAGGAAAATCACATGTGATATCATTTAGTCCGTTTTTTAAAGAAAATGAACCTGCATTCGAAAACGAGAACATCACCTCTCCCATTTCATTAAATAAGTGATAGGTGATATGATATCTTTGTGCGTCCTTAACTTTTATATCTATTTTGGTGTGAAGAATAATTAGTTCATTTTCCCGCAATACATCATCTGAAGTCCGTCCGGAATTATTTAACGAAATTTCATTTAATTTAAAGATCGGAAGATCATATTCTTTTCCAAATGTTTTTAAGTTCATTGCTTCGGCATCACCGCCAAGATAGTAACTTACAGCATTTTCTATTTCTCCTTCAAAGACAACTTTTCCATGTTCTAAAATAATTCCTCTGGTACACAAACTCTTCACTGCTGCCATATTATGGCTCACGAATAAAACAGTGCGCCCTTCTCCTTTTGATATATCCTGCATTTTACCGATTGCCTTCTTTTGAAACTCGGCATCTCCTACGGCTAAAACCTCATCAATTACTAAAATTTCAGGTTCCAGGAAAGCTGCTACGGCGAAAGCCAGACGCACGGTCATTCCGGAACTATATCTTTTTACGGGAGTGTCTATATACCGTTCGCAACCTGAGAATTCTATAATTTCATCTAGTTTTGAAGCAATTTCTTTTTTCGTCATCCCTAAAATGGCACCATTTAGAAAAATATTCTCACGACCAGTCATTTCTCCATGAAAACCTGTTCCCACTTCAAGAAGCGAAGCAATACGACCGCGCGATTTTATACTCCCCGTAGTTGGGGCTGTTACCTTTGATAATATCTTTAAAAGTGTTGATTTGCCCGCGCCGTTTTTACCAATTATTCCTAATACCTGTCCGCGTTCCACCTCAAAATTAATATCCTGCAAAGCCCAGACATAATCTGAAGTTCCTTTTTTAGAACGATCGTTGGTATCCCCTATTCGCAAATACGGATTTTCTTTACCCCGAATTTGATGCCACCATCGATTCAGGTCATGAATCAACGTTCCTGTCCCGACCTCTCCTAAACGATATTGTTTAGAAATATTTTCTGCCTTTAATATGATATCTTTTTTCAATTGTAAGTTGTAAATTGTGATGCCTGAATTACCTAAAAAACGTTACGCTATTCTAAAACTGACTGAATTAAACAGTGTCTATAAAACTCTTTTCCGTTTTATTAAAAACTAAAATACCAATAACGAATACTGCAATTGTAACCACAAAAGTATATAGTAATCCTGAAAGGGAAATCTCTCCAACATTTAAAAGCATATAACGGGAGGTCTCAATAATATAAGCTAATGGGTTGTATTGCACAATCCAGCCATAAGCAGGCAGTTTTTGTTTAATTAACTCCATTGGATACATTACTGCTGACAGATACATTAGTAACTGTATCCCAAAAGTAATTAAATAGCTAAAATCACGGTATTTTGTTACCATGGAGGAAATCAACATTCCTAATCCTAATCCTAAAATACCCATAACAACAATAAGTACAGGGAAAAACAACACGAGACCGTTCAGGCTCAGGTCCCTCCCCTGAATGTAGTAGTAACAATAAAAAGCAATGAAAATAAAAAATTGTATCCCGAATTTAATCAAATTAGAAATTACGACAGAGATAGGCGTTATAATTCTGGGGAAATAGACTTTTCCAAATATTCCTGCATTCGCTTTAAACGTATCAGAAGTACCGTTTAGGCAAGCTGTAAAATAATTCCAAACCGTTATGCCTGCCAGATTGAACAGAAACGGAGGTACATTACCGGTATTGATTCCGGCAACATTATTAAATATTATTGTAAAGGTTACTGATGTAAACAAAGGCTGAATAAGATACCATAATGGTCCTAATACCGTTTGTTTATAAACTGTAATAACATCTCGTTTTACAAACAAAAATAGTAGATCCCGATATTGCCAGACTTCTTTAAGATTTAGGGAGAAGAAGTTATTCTTTGGCGTTATTTCAAACAGCCAGTCATTAGTGGTATTTGTATTGTTCATTTTCAGTTGTATTACAATTAAATTGCAATAATATTATTTAAAATAGACAGGGGGCTTCCTTACTATCACAAGCAATTAACAAGATTTTTAGTCTTTTAAAAAATATTCAAAAAGCAAAAAGGCGTTTAAAAAAAACACCTTTTTATATCTTATTTCAATCCAAAATTAATATTCAAAATTAATTATCCAAAACTTCAAAAGTCGAATTCATACTTTTGAATTCCGGAACTATTTTTTTCATCTTGGCAACAATATCGTCGTTGTCATAGAAATCTGCAATTCCGATCAGTTCATCAATCTCAATATGCAAGTTTTCATACTCGTCTTGTATCTCCTGAGCTATCATAATTTTATTATGATAGGTTGGCAATGTTTTAGAAGTATCATTTAATAATTCTTCATATAGCTTCTCTCCCGGTCTTAAGCCAACGATTTTTATTTTTATTTCTTTATCAGGAATAAAACCTGCTAGTTTGATCATCTTTTTTGCTAAGTCAATAATCTTTACCGGTTTCCCCATATCGAAAATGTAAATTTCTCCCCCGTTACCCATTGCTCCTGCTTCTAATACCAACTGGCATGCTTCAGGAATAGTCATAAAATAACGAATAATATCCTGGTGTGTTATGGTAACCGGTCCTCCGGCAGCAATCTGTTTGGTAAACAAAGGAACCACTGATCCGTTTGAGCCTAAGACATTACCAAAACGGGTGGTAATGAACTTCGTTACTACCTCAAAATTCTCTTGTTGATTTTTTAAAAATAAAGACTGAACATATTTTTCAGCAATTCTTTTACTGGCTCCCATCACATTGCTGGGATTAACTGCTTTGTCAGTAGATACCATCACAAATTTACGAACATTGTATTTACAGGATAAATCGGCTAAGTTCTTTGTACCTTTAATATTTGTCAATATGGCTTGTGCCGGATTTTCTTCCATTAAAGGAACATGTTTATAGGCAGCTGCATGATAAACAACATGAGGACTATAGTTTTTGAAAACCTTTTCCAATGCTTTTTTACTTCTCACATCGGCAATTACGGCAACAATTTTAGTTTCAGAATCGACACTCAAAATCTCTAAGCATAAATTATGGAGTGGTGTTTCGGCATGATCTAAAATAATAATTCTTTTAGGATTAAATCCTAATACCTGCCTTACTATTTCACTTCCTATTGACCCTGCTGCGCCTGTAATTAATACCGTTTTATCTTTTAATTGTTTCGAAATCGATTTACTATCCAGGACTATTGGTTTTCTTTCTAATAAATCTTCAATTTGTATGTTTTTTACTTTTTGGGAAATCTCTTTTTGATTTTCCCAATCGGAGATAAGTGGCACGGTGTAAACCCTGTAGTTAAACTCCAAACATTGGTCTACAATAATTAATTGTTCCTCTTTAGATAAACTTTTATCGGCTATAATTACACCCTCTGCAGCTACAGATCGCATTAAAGCAGGTAATTTTTTTCTTAAAATCAAAATAGGAAGATCAAGCATTCGCTTAGAGGCATTCTGATTATTCTTATCTACAAAACCAACAATTTTAAATCGGGACGGAGTTTCAAATTTTAAAGCATTGGCTACTGAAATAGCATTAGCATCAGTTCCGTAAATAACCGTTCTGATTAGCTTAGAATTCGTTTTCTCTGAGAAATATAATTCAAACGTTTGTTTTACAATTACACGATATAAAAACAACCCACAAAATGACAGCACCAAATTAATAAAAAGGGCTGTATTTAAAAAAGCTTTGTGTCCAAAATATAATTCAAATACTAAATTTAAAAATAAGAAAAACACTAAAACCGACATCTGGGAAAACAGCAGTTTGATCGCATCAATATAAGAAGAATGCCTTATAATTCCTGAATAGGTCCTAAACAACCAAAAGAAAAATATATTTACAAAAATGAGACTGCCTACGAAATAAAAATGATGTGAAGTTATAATATACCCTAATGCCGTTCCTTCAAACAACATATAGGTAAACGTAAAAGAAAAAATCAGGACCATCACATCTATTCCAACGATAATCCACCTAGGCAAATAGCTAAGGTTATTAATATTGGCTCTTAAATTTCTTGGAGAAAAAAAAGTATGCAGGAAATCCGTGACTTTGGTTTGTTTATCTGTATTCAATTTGGTTTTCTTTGGATAATCTTAATTGTAATTATTACAAAAATACAAATTAAAGATATTAAAAATTTCTTTTCATTTAAAAATAACATGTCTAGTCCTACTCATATGTTATAAAATTTGAATTAAACTGTATTTTTATATTTAAAAGTAAATAATTTTGACGTCTCATAGAAACCCAATCGATTCTATTCTTGGACCTGAAATAATTTATTTACGACCTCTCTAATTCTTTCTTTTTCCGCACTATTTAAACTGGTCCCTGATGGCAGGCACAAACCTTTTTCAAATAAATCTTCAGAAACCGTACTGCCGTAGTAAGGATATTGAGAAAACAGGGGCTGTAAGTGCATCGGTTTCCACAAAGGTCTGGATTCTATATTCTTTTCTTCAAAAGCCTGTAATAAAACAGCTCTGTTTATATTCAAGCCAGGCTCTATTAAAATAGTCGTCAACCAATAGTTTGAATCATAATCCTGATTTATATTTTCAAAAACAGTGATTTCCTTTATATCTTTAAAAATGCTAACGTAAAAATCGTGAATTTGTTTTTTAACTTTTAAATTAGAGTTCAAAATTTTCATTTGCCCTCTTCCAATTCCGGCACAAACATTACTCATTCGATAGTTATATCCTATTTCGCTGTGTTGGTAATGAATGGCCTCATCTCTCGATTGGGTGGCGTAAAAGATCGCTTTTTCTTTGAAATCTTTAGAGTGCGTAATAAGGGCTCCTCCGCTGGAGGTTGTAATGATTTTATTTCCATTAAAAGAGAAAATTCCAAAGGCGCCAAAAGTACCGCATTTTTTACCTTTGTAATGACTTCCCAGAGCCTCGGCGCTGTCCTCAATAACAGGAATTCCATATTTATCAGCAATAGCATGAACCTCATCAACCTTGTAAGGCATTCCGTATAAATGAACTGCTATAATTGCTTTTGGTTTTTTGCCCTTAGCTATTCTGTCTTTAATTGCAATTTCGAGGGTTTCCGGACAAATGTTCCAGGTTTCAGCTTCACTGTCTATAAAAACAGGGGTTGCGTTCTGATATAAAATAGGATTCGCAGATGCGGAAAATGTCATACTTTGACAGATGACTTCATCTTCGGCTTTAATACCGAGTAATATTAATGCTAAATGAATCGCAGAAGTCCCTGAATTTAAAGCCGCGACAGAAACATCATCCTGTAGAAATTCCTGCAAATCATTTTCAAAATCATTCACATTTGGACCACCCGAGGTGATCCAATTATCATCTAAAGCTTTTTGAATATACTTTTGCTCTTCGCCGCTTAATTGCGGCAATGATAAAAAAATCCTTTTATCAGTCATTAATTTTCCAATAATTTGAATCATATCTAACATCATCTTCACTTACATTGGATAAAGGTAAAGTTGAAAATGAAATTAATTTCGAGTCCCTTTCCAAAGACTCTATAGCATTAGCATATCCTGCGGGAATATGAATAATTTTACTATCTGAAGCACTTGTAAATATAGTTTCAATAACCAAATCCTTTGATGGTTTCTCCCAATTATCAATTTTCACAAAATGAATTTTAAAAGATCCGCTTAGACAATAGAAATTTTTAGCATCAAGTTTATGTCCTTGCCATGCCCTGATTGGGTTAGCGTCAGAATTACTTATAATATAAAATCTTTCAATGTCTTTAAAACTAAAATCATTTACATAGGAGATAGTTCCTCTATGGTCTGAAAAGTTTCCTCCCTGAATTACTTTAGGCTCCATTAAATTATTTTTAAACTTGCTTTTCTAATCATGTAAAACTTCAAAGAATAAATCAAAACCAATGGTACAATAATTACAACAAAAAGTGTAATTGCTTGCAGCTTGTCATATAAAAAGATAACGATGGCTGAAATAACACTTTGTATTACTGCATAAATTACAGATACAATACGATGCTGAATTTTATATTCATTGCTTAATATCTGGTAAAAATGCAACCTGTGTGCTTCAAAAATATTTTGTTTCAGATATAATCTGTGGAAAATTGTGCAAATTGCATCAACTCCATAGACTGCTAAAAACAAAAGCCAGATAATTGAATTAGTGATTAAAATCAATTTCAAAATTAGAAAAATAACCCAAAAAGCTATTGCAATACTACCTACATCACCCGCAAAACATTTGGCTCTTTTTCTGTAATTAAAAAACAAGAAAACCAGACTAGCCAACATGGCATAGATTATAAAACTTGCATCTGTAAAAAGCTGCAGATTTTTGTTCACATACCATAAAGATCCCATGACAACTAAGGTATACAATCCTGTTATACCATTGATACCATCCATGAAATTGTAAGCATTGATAATACCGATAGCAAAAATATAGGCAAAAACGATTCCGATTAAAGGCACATTGATAAAAACCCCTAAATCATAAAAAATCAGGCTAATAGCCAGAAATTGAACCGATATTCTAATTTTATTGGACAAACTCTGAATATCATCCCAAAAGCTTACCAAAGTGACCAGGGTAATTCCAGTAAAGAAAAAATAATTGTAGGGTATATTTTGAGCAAAGTAAAGCAAAGCCGCAAACCAAAAAATGATACCGCCGCCTCTTAATGTAATTTCGGTATGAGAACTTCTTAAGTTTGGTTTATCAATAATATTAAAGCGATCTGCCACTTTAAAATATAACAACTCGATTATAAATAAAATAAGAAATATTATGGTGTAAATCATAAGCTAAATAAGAACTTCAAAAACAATGAATTTCGCGGGTTAAATTTTAAATTTTAAAATATTCAAAAGGTATTCACCGTAACCTGATTTTTTTAGAGGTTCGGCTAAACTTCTTAACTGCTCAGAAGTTATAAATCCCTGTCTCCAGGCAATTTCTTCGATACAACCTACTTTTAATCCCTGACGTTCTTCTAAAACCTGAACAAATTGCCCGGCCTGCATTAAGCTGTTAAAGGTTCCTGTATCCAGCCAGGCTGTTCCTCTGCTCAGAATTCCGACTTTTAATTTTCCCTGTTCCAGATATACTTTATTTACATCAGTAATTTCATATTCACCTCTGGCACTTGGCTTGATATTTTTAGCAATTTCAACAACAGAGTTGTCATAAAAATAGAGTCCCGGTACTGCAAAATTTGATTTTGGTTCTAATGGTTTTTCTTCAATCGAAATAGCTTTTTTATCGTCATCAAATTCTACAACTCCATAACGTTCAGGATCTGAAACATGGTAGGCAAAAACAACTCCTCCTTCCGGATTGGCATTTTCTTTCAATAATTGCTGCATATGAGTTCCGAAAAAGATATTATCGCCCAGAACTAATGCGACTTTATCATTACCAATAAATTCTTCACCAATTACAAAAGCTTGCGCTAATCCATTTGGATTAGGTTGTTCCGCATAGCTGAATTTACATCCAATAGCACTCCCATCCCCTAACAGTTTCTTAAAATGAGGTAAATCATGAGGTGTCGAAATAATCAAAATCTCATTAATTCCTGCCATCATCAAAGTTGAAAGCGGATAATAAATCATCGGTTTATCATAGACCGGCATTAATTGCTTACTAACTGCTAAAGTTAAAGGATGCAATCTGGTTCCTGATCCACCAGCTAATATAATTCCTTTCATATTTTTATTTTTATTTTGAAATCTGCAATTTACAAACTCATCATTTTTTTTAAACTTTCTTTGTACTCTGGAACATCAACATGATAGATTTGCTTGATTTTTGATTTATCTAGCAAAGAATACGCCGGTCTTTTTGCCGGAGTAGGATATGAAGAAGAAGGAATTCCGCTTACTTCACAAGTATAACCTCCAATTTCTTTTATAGCTAATGCAAACTCATACCAGCTAATTTCTCCTTCATTAGAAAAATTATAAATTCCCGGATACCAATCTGAATGCGTAATTATCACCATAATTGCTTTCGCTAAATCGGCAGCGTAAGTCGGGCTCCCTATCTGATCATTAACAACATTCAGACTGTCTCTTTCCTGCATTAATCGTGACATGGTTTTAACAAAATTATTTCCAAAACAGGAATACACCCATGATGTTCTTATAATAATTGCTTCTGGATTTTGCTGCAGGCAAATTTTTTCTCCATTAAGTTTCGTTTCTCCATATACATTAATAGGATCGGTAGGAGCATTTTCGTTTAATGCTATGGACGAAGTTCCATTAAAGACATAATCAGTTGAAACATGTATTAATTTTGCATTATTCTTAGCTGACCAGCTTGCCAAAACACTTACAGCTAAATGATTAATTACATCTGCAAGTTCTTTTTCTGATTCTGCTTTATCTACTGCTGTATAGGCGGCACAATTTATAATAATATCAGGTTTAATCAATTCAAGCTGATTTTCTAAAACCGATAATTTATCTAAAGTAATTTCAGTTCTGTCTGTGAAAACCCATTCAAAATGAGAATAATTTTCAGATAAAAGTTTTAATTCTGATCCTAATTGCCCATTTGAGCCGGTGACTAGTATTTTTTTCATTAAAATAAACTATTGCAGTTTTCGATATAAGGAAGGATCTGATCTTTTTCAGAAACAATTGCGTTCTCCAGATTCATACCCCAATCAATATTAAGAGAAGGATCATCAAATTTAATTCCGCCTTCGGCAGCTTTATTATAAAACTGATCACATTTATACATAACAGAGGCCGTTTCGCTTATTACAGAAAAACCATGTGCAAAACCTTGCGGTACTAATAACTGTTTTTTATTTTCTGCTGATAACAAAACACTAAACGCTTTACCATAAGTCGGCGAATCTTTTCGTAAATCTACTGCAACATCAATGATTTCTCCTTCTAGTACACGCACTAATTTAGTCTGAGCAAATGGAGGGTTTTGGTAATGTAATCCTCTTAAAGTTCCTTTCTTTGAAAAAGATTGATTGTCTTGTACAAATTCAATATTTATATCTAAATCTTCAAATTTAGTTTTGCTGTAGGATTCAAAAAAATAGCCTCTTTCATCTCCAAAAACAGTTGGCTCAACTACTACTAAATCTTTTATAAATGTTTTTTCTATGTTCATATTAAATATTATTTTTTATCACTTTATACCTTTTCATTAAAAAAAAACAAAACTGGTTCAGGATTCCAATTCAATAATTTTCTGGCTTTCGAATCATCAAAAACCAGATCTGAAATTATTTTTTTTACTTTTAACGAATTAACAGGAGCTTTATCTCCTATTATATCTCCCATTTTTCCAATAATTTTAGCAAGAGAAGCTGGTAAAGAAAAATGCTTTTTTCCCTTAGAAATAGCCAGACTTAATTCATAAAAATTAGGATGAAAACCATCAGTAAGATTATAAATCCCTCCTATTGGCGCCACTACAGGAAGTAATAATGCAACATCTTTACACAAGACCATACTTTTTCTTGCCTGCCCTTTTCCAATATTAAAATAGTATCCGTTTTTAATAGCTTTTATCATCGCTCCTAAATTACCGGGAGGGTTTTCCCCTACTAACAGCGGCAATCTCAAAATTGTATGAGTAACTCTGTTTTTTTTACACCAGTCAATAACCAGATTTTCTGCTTTAATCTTACTTAATCCATATGGATCAGAGGCTAGTAAAGGATGTTCCTCATTAACATTATATCCTTCCTCCTGACCATAAACAGCAACGGAACTAATAAAAATAAATTGCTTTGGTATACCAGATTTCTCTAAACCTTTTAAAATATTTGATGTTCCTAAAAAATTTACGTCGTCAAATTGTTTTTTTTCGAACGCTGTTTTTGGAATACTATGTGCTTTCCCCGCTGCATGAATAATTAAATCAAATTCCTGTTTAAAATCAGGGATTTCTTTTTCTAATGAAACGTTATAGAAAGAATTTGATCTGGATAAAGTAATAATATTATAATCCTCTGCTAATTGCTTTTTTATAATTGAACCTAAAAAACCATTTGAACCCGTTAGAAGTATATTCATTAAATTGTATATCTATTTTTGCAACCAATTAAAAGAAAAATCATCAAAAAACAATTCTTTAAGCCATCCGGAAATAAACATTTTTTCGTAAACTTTTTCGTCTATCTCTTCAAATTTCAAATTGAAAAATTCATAATTCAATTCAATATTATTTCTATCAATGATATAAATATTATTTTCATTATAAAATGGATATCTTTTTATATCAGCGTTTGTTGTAATTATTTTTTTTCCACTACCCAGTGCTTCAAACACTCTCATTGTCAAACCTATCTGATTTGGATGATTTATATCTAAAACAACTTTTGATTGTTTGTATAATTCTATTATTTGTTCATGTTTTAAACTGGAAAAAGAAATTTTGTTGTAATTGAATTTTTTGAAAGAAGAATCAAACAATTTAAAAAACAAAAATACAATTCTACTGGGTGAGTAATAAAATGCAAAACTTTTAAGTTTATTTTTCAGACACCATATACCAGCTTTTTCGCTAATAATATATCTGTCAGAATGTGCTGTACCTATAAATAACAAATCATATACAGGATTAGGGTGACTATCCAGTTTGTAATAATCATCAGAAAAGAATAAAGGCCTAAATTTTAAATCATAAATTGCAGAATCTTTAGGATCAAATGTATATTTTCTGTTGAAATTTTTTAAAATAGCAATACCGTTAGGGTTATTTTCAAAGGAATCAAACGTATAATAGAGTAATATAATTTGGGGATTCAATTCAATTATCCTGTCGATAAAAAACTGAGGAACTACCTCTCCTTTTATTAAGAAGAAATAGTCATATTTTTTTTTGCAGATTTTTTCTAAAATCTCATTGTAGTACTTAGTTATTATCCTATTATAAAGACTTCTTTTTAATCTGATTATACCCTTACTAAAAATTGAATTATTTGGTCTTTCATCATAATAATCTACTTCTGCACCAAGGAATCTTAGTTTTTCAGCAATAATATTCTCATAATTGAATAATTTTACAGAAAGAAAAAGTATCTTTTTATTATCAAAATATTTATCCTCCATTATTTCAGTAAACCTTTTTTTACCATCTCGTCCAGAGATTTACTTAATTTATCTTCCTGAATTTCCTGCTCTAATACCCATGTCGAAAATTTCTTAATACCTTCTTTAAAAGTAAATTTAGGTTCAAATCCCAGACGTGTTTTAATTTTCGTTAAATCAGCATAATTATGGCGAATGTCACCTAACCTAAATCTGCCTGTAATAGTTACAGGAACAGTAATAGCATAAGCCTCTATTAATGAATTAGCCACTTCAACAACATCTGTTGGTACCCCTGTTCCTACGTTAAATACGTGACCATTTGCTTCTTCTTTTTCAATCCCTAGTATCGTAGCCTGAACTACATCGTCTATAAAAACAAAATCTCTTGATTCTTTTCCATCTTCAAATATTTGAATTGGATTATTATTTCTAATCTGAGTTGAAAATATGGATAGTATTCCAGTATAGGGATTAGACAATGATTGTCCGGGGCCATACACATTTTGATATCTAAACGCCACTGGAGCAATTCCTATAGTTGGACAAACTGTCATAATCATTTGTTCCTGATTCTGTTTTGTAATACCGTAAACAGATGACGGATGAATTTTTGATTCTTCATCTGTTGCTGCTAATATTAAATTTGAACTGCCTTCATAATTCAATTCAAATTTTCCTTCTAACATATCCTTTTCATTTCTGTAACCCGGATAAACTGCTCCCAATTTAGGGTGGATATACTTTCCTTCTCCATAGATTGACCTGGATGAGGCTATTACAATTTTTTTTACCTGATGCGGAGTATTTGCCAAAATGTCTAACATAATGGCAGTACCCTGAATATTAACTTATGTATATTTTTCAATACAATACATTGATTGTCCGGTTCCTGTTTCGGCTGCAAAATGTACCACAACATCTTGATTTTTTAAGGCATTTTCCCAATCTGTACGAGAAGTTACTGTTCCTTCAATAAAAGTAACTTTATCTTTTATGCTTTTGTAAAGAGGAGAAGTGACTTTAGGGTTTTCGCCATGTATTTGTGTTGAAAGACTATCCAAAACTGTAATATTATGTCCTTTTTCTATAAGTTTAAGTGCTAAATTGCTTCCTATAAAACCAGCTCCCCCCGTAATTAATATATTTTTCATTATAGTTTTATTTTTTTATATTTTATCCCATCTATTAGAATCAAAATTGTATTTTTTTATTGGCTTTGCCGGTGTCCCAACTGCAATAACATATGGCGGAAGATCTTTAGAAACGACAGAATTAGCTCCTACAATTGTTCCTTTACCTATTGTTACTCCCGGTAAAACTGAAACAAATTCTCCTAACCAGACATTGTCTTCTATCACTACAGGTTTAGAAGACAACGGTCTTTTAGAAGGAAATGTCAAAGGGCTACTATCATTTTCATCACCTATATAACTCCCATGTATACAATCTGATATATAAATTTTACTTGCAATCAGAACATTATTTCCAATTTTCACACTACTCATTGCAGTAATGTGTACGTAGTCATTCATTTGAACGTTTTCTCCTATGTATAAAACTTTATTATCATTCATAGGATAGGCTTCTAATCTACAACCCACCCCAGTTGTAAAACCTTTAGATATAGAAATATATTTTTTTCCCCTAAGATCGAATGGAAACCTTATAATACGAGCATTTCTCCAAATTAACTTGGTTCGAATTATCCAAATCATCAATTTAGTAAATGTTAATATTGAATATCTATTTTTCAAAATATAATTCATTATAAAATTCAGTTGTTTGTAAGTAAGTATTTTCCCAACTAAAAACTTTAGATTTAATTAATCCCTTCTCAATGGTCTCTTTTCTTAAATTACCAACTAGTGATAACTCTTTTATCTTTTTATAAATATCTTGAGGGGTTGGATTTTCAATTGCTGTGTATTTATTTCCAATTACTTCAGGTATAGATGAACTATTAACAGCTATAACCGGACAGCCGGCTCGCTGAGCCTCTATGACAGGTATTCCAAACCCTTCATACAAAGACGGATAAATTAAACAATAAGCTTTGTTGTAATAAAAATTTAAGTCCTCTACACTTACTCCTAAAAGTATTTTATATTTCCCAACACCTAATTTATTGGTTAAGTTATTTAATTCAGCATCCGTTAAATCACCACCGCCTACTATTAACATTGGCATATTTGCGAGAGAACACGCGTCTACTGCCATACCAAAATTTTTGTAAGCTGTACGTCTATCTCCTATGTACAATGCATATCTAAATTCTTCAAAAAAATATTCATCTGGTCCAATTACTTCGTCACTTAAAATTTTAAATGCATTGTCTACTCCATTATAAACTACTCTAATTTTATTTTTATTAATATTTGGCAATAATCTCAACAAATCATTTTTTGTGCTATTAGAAACACAGATTATTCCATCAGAAGAATTAATTGCTGAGTATTTTTGAAAAGTATGAACTTTTTGAGCTAAACCTTTTATAAAGAATTCGTATGTAAAATCATGAACTGTTGTAACATTTATAGCTGATTTCCCTTTTTCCACTCTATAGTGAGAAGAATGAAATATATGTTTAGAACTAAGTTGAGAGTTTAAATTTAAATATCTTTTAATACCTAAAAAACGAGAATTTTTTAAATCAATTTTCTCCTTATCAATAGACAATTGATTTCTAAAAAAATTTAATTGCGCATTATCATATTCCAAAAAACTGCAGTTATATTCAGTATCATTTAGCAATTGTTTAATGTGTTGCTGCCAAAGTACAGAAGCTCCTCCAGCCTTTTGCAATGAAAAAATTATATTATCTAAGAGTACATTCATGAAATTTAAATTTTAAGTTTAGAATTCTTAAAAATTCATTTATATTTTTAAGAATAAGAATAAAACATTTCGTTGTTAATAAACTTAAATTACATACTCAGCTTTTCATCAATTACACTTCGTAAAGCTCTAATATATTTTTTTCCGAATTTTAAATCTGGTTCCATATAATTTCCCTCGCCCCATTCATTCCAAGATTTAAGAAATAAAATCTGATGGCTTTTAGGCTTATTGATAATTGCATCTATTGCTTTAGCTACATGTTTTTTAAATAAATCAGGTGTTGAATTATGGAATACTACTCCATAATTACCGCTGCGTGGTGTATGATCCCAATTAGGTATAATTGTTGGAAATACTTTTTCATCTTTATCAATTTCTTGAATAAAATATTTAGATATAAAAGAATAATTCAACTTAAGTGGCTTTTTTAAGGCTTTGAATTTGAATAATTTAAATGGAATTTTCTTTATAACTTCTAAGTTAAATCGATACTCTCCAGTTCTCACTATATTTACTGCATCAAAACCCATTTTTAAAATATGATCTTTTTCTTTATTATCAAGGGTGTGTCCTACAAAGAAGAAACCATCATCAAAACCATTACTTTTAGCCATACTGTTCCATATCTCTATAAACGCAGATATATCGGTCATTAAAAATGGCTTATAAATAACAAAAATTGGTCTATTTTCGATTTTCATGTATCTAGAATCTTTTATTGCTGGCAGAATCTCAAAAAAATGATTCTCGATATCAGTCTTACCTGGATATCTTTGTTCCATCAGCATCACATCTTCTTTAGTATCAGCAGAGTTCCATACTTTTGCTTTCCAAGATTCATTCGCCCATCCCAGACAAAATGGAAAATCTGATTTTCCTGAATTTAATACTTCACGAAAAGGCATATCTAACAATCTTCTTCCATCACCAAACCAGTAATGCCAATAACAAAAACCAGTTACGCCTGCTTCAATTGCCATTTCTATTTGTTTCTGTCTAATTTCTTCTATTCTTAAATCATAATATCCCAAATCAGCCGGAACTTTTGGCTGGTAATGTGTCCTGAATAATGGTTTTGCTTTTCCCACATTTGTCCATTCTGTAAAACCTTCACCCCACCATTCATTATTCTCTTTAAAAGGATAATACTGAGGCAGATAATATGCTATAATTTCCATAAAATGTATTTAAATATAATCATTTTGCAAAGCTCAACGCTGCAAATATTGTTGAATTCTTAAATTATTTTTTTATTAATTGATTGACTATTAAATCATATACTTCTTTAACTTTTGATTTTTGAAAAAATGCAACGATGAGTAACATCAAAAACATCATTAAGTATCTTACAATAAAGTATTCATATAAAAAAACGATCAAAAAGCTTGAAATTGTGGTAAGGATCGTAACAATCCATACATATTTATCATCGTAAACACGTTTTTTACAAATTTTATTACAAGCGTACATATGGAATATAGCTAATGCTAAATAACTGAACAGTGTTGTGTAACCTGCAGCAACATATCCATATCTGGGTATAAACAATACATTCAAAAAATAATTAATTAATCCTGCAAGAACAGTTCCGATTGCAATTATAATTGTTTTTTTGTGATATAATTCCAAACTTGAATAGGTATTATAAACATACTGAAATAAACTCCCAACAGCCAAAGGCATAACTACAAGTTTAGCATCCCAAAAATCTTTTGAGCCAAGTAACTTCAAAAACTCCGGAGCTACTGTGATAATTCCAAATGTTAAAACACACATTATCAAACATATAATATTATTGGAATTTTTAATGGCCTTAAAATCTTCCCCCTGGTAACTAACATATAGCCAAGGAATATAAGCCTGCATGACTGCATTAGAAAAAATCAAAGCTAATGAAGCGTATGTTAATCCAAAACTATAAAGCCCTGCGTCTGAACTCCCGCACAAATTAATAATCATTATTCTGTCCAATTGTGACAGGACAACCATTGCCAATGCATGTGGAATCATTGGCAATGAAATTTTTAACGCATATTTCCAATATTTGTTAATTTCCTTACTCCATCCGTTTCGTATTATTTTAATAAAAAAATAAGTTCCCATTATAAATACAGGAAATATTAATCCTATAATTCGGCCGTAATATCTTTGATTATTAAATATGTAAATAAATAAAAAACAAAACAATATAGATCCCAGGGTGTTAAATATGGAAATAAAAACATTTTGTTTATATGCTAAAATAAATTTGAAATTTTCTTGTGCAAATATGAAAGAAGGAAAAATCAAGAGATATACAAACATTATTAAGACCAGATCCTCGTCTAATTCCATAATCTCTGCCAATTGTCTCCTGAAAAAAATTGCTAGTAACAGAAATGAAAGAGAAAATATGGTTCCTAATGTTTGAATTGAAGCAAGATATTTATTTAATTTGTTAGGAAAATCGATGTAAGCATTTCCAATACTATAGGTCAAACCCAAACCTAAAATAACAGTACCTATATTAAGCCATGCTGCAAAATTACTAGCTATTCCATAATCAGACGTTGATAGCAAGCGCGTAAATATTGGGGCGGTAATAATTGCACTTGATTTTATCAAGATATTTGAGAACATGTAACTCGATCCCGATTTTAAGGCATTTTTATTTAACCCAATAGATTTTTCTTTATTCACTCGTCTGTATTTTATAATTTTATATTTTACTATATTTTTAATAATCTATAGTAAGAGAGTTACCTCAAAATCTCGAACATTTATGTTATGGCTAAATCGATAACCTTTAAACACATATTTAGGATTTTTTGTTTAATATCTTTCTTTATATTTTATGTTTCATATAGGCTTTTTCATAAAACTCAAGCAAATTATCTATTCCTTCCTGATATTTATCAGATCTTTTTTTATCACCGCTAAGAATGGCTTCTCCTTCAGACATTAAAAATTTTAAATTAATATCCATACCTATTGATTTTGTAGCGGCTATGTAAGCGGCACATGATTGTATATTATCAATAGTACCAAAAGAAGCAATAAGTGATGGTAATTCTTCAAAAGAAGAAATTCTAAATATTCCATTTAATAATTTAAAAGGTACATCACCGAATATTATTGCTTTTTTACCAAGCATAGCAGCTTCGTAAGCACCTGTTCCCGTAATTGTTATAACACCTTTAGCATTTTGAATCCATGGTTTTGGATCATCGTAATAATTAAATTGAACCAATTTTACATTTGGAAATTTCTTTACTTTTTTATAGAAATCTAAACTCCTTTCACCTAACATGGCCTGATGTTCTTTGACATATAATTTCCATCCAATTGGTAATGATTTAGAAATTTGTTCAATAATATTTAACTCATTTATATAAAAAGGTGCTTTTACAAAAGTTGTTGATTCCGGTATAAGATGCAATGGCATATATACATAGCTATCAGTAGGGTCAGGCAATTCAAAGTATTTGTTTTTCCTAAACAAAAGCTGTTTTTTAATTTCTACTTTGACGTAAAACAAAAAATGATTTAATGGATTTGAATATAGAATACTATTCCTCTTAAAAAGCCTGAGGTTACCATTTTTTATAGAAACGTTCCAAAAATATAGAATCTTACCCAATAAGTATTTAAATGTAACATATATACTACTAGGCTTATACTGACTAGTAATTGTTCCCTTAAACTCTTTTGACATGATACTTGATTTATTTCTCATCTCATGTATATATTCATATTCTTTTAACAAATCATTTGAAGATGATTTAAGAAAATGATTATATTCTTTCTCAAAATTCGAATCAATTCTAACTCCTAGACAATATGTTGGTAATTTATAACCTTCAAATCTAGGATAGTCAATAGTATATATGGTGTTTTATTTTTATATGCTACCTCGTTCAAAATTGTTCTCAAAAGCTCCCCGTCTTCAGTATCTAAAATTAAATCTGGTTTAAAATCATCAACAATTTTGATTACATTTTTATAACCTAATTCTAGAAATTTTAAGTTTTGTTTAAATGATGAATTAGTAAAAAAGAACCTTGTATGAAAGTGTCTCGTAACTAATTGAGATGTTGTTAGCTGAAGATTCAAATTTTTAAAATGAGTGAAGTTTCTTTCTACTTCCTCTAGATAATCCATATCAACTAACGGAGACTTATATTGTTTATTAAACTCCGAACATAAGTCTTCCAAGCCATATAACTTGACTTCTTTTAATTCTTCTTTAAACTTAAAATATGTATTTTCATTATATCTGCTTTTATTGTAATAACTTTCTTCATGATGTATAAAAAAAGCCCCTACTTCGTTACCTGCAGCTATTAATTTTTGGGCAATAAAAAATAAGGGAAAAGAAAAACTTTCTTTACAAATCAACAGAACTTTTTTATTCTTAATCATAACTTTTTATATTAATTATCTATTCTCGTTTTTAAATTTAACAACGAGGTTAAATAATTCATCAACATTATAATCCTTTAGATTCATACTAAAGAGATTTTTATTCTTTACAATTTCATCAATACTCCATTCCCACCACTTCAAATTTTCAAGGTACTCGATTTTTTCATCATCAAATCGCTTTATTCTCACCTTCGCAGGGTTTCCGTAAGCGACTGAATATCTGGGTATATCTTTTGTAACAACACTTCCTGCACCAATTATACTCCCTCTCCCTATTTTTACACCTGGTAATATGACCGTATTTGATCCTACCCAAACATCCTCTTCTATAATAACTGGTCCTTTTCCAATTAAATCAGTCCGAAAATCTTCTTCAAAAATCAAATGATGAATAAAGCTACTAGTAACCCTCTCGAATAGATGGTTAAAATCTACAATACATACGTTTTGGCCTATTGAAGAAAAGCTTCCAATATAAATTTTCTCTTTAAGCGATTTAACGACTGTTCCCGGGCCTGTTATTGTGACAAACCTTCCCAATGTAATATCTCCATAACATCTTGCTTCTGATATCTTACAACCCTCATTTACAATTTCGAAATTACATTTTGATTCAATAATTCTACATGGGTATTTAGAATTAATACTTTTATTTATTACACCGTAATTTAATGTAGAATACCTATCAAGAATTATTTTTTTTTTGATTTTTAATAATACTTTTTTAATAATTGTCCTCATTTTTACATATTAAAATTATAAATTACAGTAATTTAGTAAATAATCGAAACAAGTTAAATTTCAAAAGAATCACTTTAATTCTAGTATTCCTTGTAGTATATTTTGAATTAATAATGTGTTTATAGCTGTTTAGTATTTCGGCTTTGTACTCATAATATTTTGATTTTCCATAACTATCATCTGCTTTTGTCAAATACATGCAATTATTAATAATCACAGTAAAAAAATGAATAGACGCCTTCTCTGATAATTCAGGATAATGCAAGCTAGTATGCTTTTTCCAAAAATCTGCTGCTTCTACCATATCAAGTTTATTATAATTGAAAGTTGACCTTGTTATACTTTCTCCTTCCTGATTATAAAAATATAACTCTTGTGAGCCAATAGACAAAAACTTAGCTTTTTCAAATATGACAGGCATTACAAACATATCTTCCATTATTTTTCCTACAGGAAACCGTAAATCCTGAAAGAGATTTATTTCATATAATTTACCCCAAGGTGCACATTTTGATTGATCATCTAAAAGCATGTTCATTGCTTCGAAATCATTAATTACCTTAACCTCGTTTTTCTTCGATTTTTCGATCTGGGAAGAATCATTAACTCTTTTATACGAACACATCGAAATAGATACATTATGAACGTCCAAAGTTGTTTTTAGTATTTCCAGAAAACTTTCATCAACAAAGTCATCGCTATCAATAAATGTAATATACTTTCCTTTGGCTGCTTCAATACCTGAATTTCTAGCTGCAGAAACTCCCTGATTTTCTTTATGAATAACAATTATATTTTCATAAATTCCTGCATATTCGTCACAAATGGCCGGACAGTTATCCGGAGACCCATCATCTACAAGTATTAGCTCATAAAACTTATATGTTTGAGAAAGAACACTTTCTATACATCTTCGTAAATACTTTTCAACTTTATAAACAGGAATTACAATACTTATTAAATGTTTTTCATTATTCATTTACAATTTATATATTTCTTTAAAAATTAATTTTTTTATATTATTTTTATCTGACGTACTAACTTATTTAGATGAAATCTAAAGTTTTTATTTATAATTAATATTTACTCTTCCTACTGAAAACCATAAAATTGGCACTATTAATTGAAAAGAAAATATATCTGATCCTACTGCTTGAATGCACAATCCTAAAATGATTCCAACTTCTAAAATATTTTCCTTCAATTTTTTTAGTCCTTTAAACAAAGTAGTAATTATTATACTAAAAAAAATAAATGTTCCAATAACTCCTAATTCTGCTAACATTCTCACATAGTTACCATCTGGTATATATTTATCACTAAATTCTACAGCTTTATGCCCAAACACACCCAGGCCACTTCCAATAACAAGATTTCCATACATTAGTCCTTCAATCCATGTATCACTTCGTTCATCTATAGAATCAGTAATCATCATTAAACGCTCGTTTAACATTGTAATTAAATCTCCAAAATTATTATTAAGATATCCGACAATAAAAAAAATAATTGCAATTTCTATTAATAAATATTTTTTTTTTAACATTCCAAATTTGAAATATCCATAGTAGTGGAGCACAAAAAAAGCTGCCAATGCCACAAATAATGCAGATCTCCTAAAAGTTAAAGCGACTGCTATCATGCAAATTATTAATGCAGCTTTTCCATTTCGTCCTTTGGTATCAAGGATTTTAGTAAAGCTTATTAATACCCCAACAACACCTAATGATCCTGTCATGGTTAAACCAACTAAAGAGCGAAATGCCGAGGATGTAAGGATTGGATCTGTGCCTCCAATACCGTCTAAAACGCTCAAATATTCTCTATAATAATAAGGTTGTTGAATAAACAAAATAAATCCTAATACAAAGCAAAGAACAATTGCATTAAGAGTAATGTTATAAAAATTTTTATTATCCTTATCTTCAATCTTGCCCAAATAATAGAAAAACATGGGCAATATTGAATTAGAATACTCCTTAATAAAAACTGAAATTGGTAATCCTGAAAATATAAACCACAGAAAAGAAATTGTATTGTAAAGAATATAAATCATTACCAAAACATCTACATAATTCTTAAGTAAAGAAGCTGTTCGAAGATATTTATACATTAGAAATAATATTATTACAGAAGCAATAACACCAATCCTAACCCCAGGAATAAACATTCCCAAGCTTAGTATCCCGATTATAATGTAATAATAGAAATCTAATATTTTATAAGGATGAATAACCTCTTGTTTATCAATCATGCAATTTGTTCTATTTACAAAAGTCAAGTTCAAATCGCACGCCCTTTTCTAAATCTATTGCTGTTTTTTTGCCTAAAATATCCTTTAAATGTTTTGGATGTAATCCAAAACCAGGACGAATAGAGCGAACATTATCTTCAGTAATTACATCTCCAGCTTTTATATTCTCAACAACATATAGAGATCTGCAAAAATCTTTTCCTTTTTTTTGTTTTTCAGTCAAGTTATAATCTACAATACCAATAGCACTTTCAGCCTCACGCACCGCTTTTACCATGGCTGTAAACTCTTGCTCATTCATAGAAAAAGAAGCATCCGGGCCACCAATCTCACGATCTAAAATAAAATGTTTCTCTATTATTTTAGCTCCAAAAACTGTTGCTACAATTGGTACAGTTGCCCCCATAGTATGATCAGATAATCCGCTGATAACATTAAAACGCTCTGCCAAATCTTTTATCATACACATATTAGCTTCTTCAATCGGTGCTGGATAACTTGAAGTACACTTTAATAATGCAATATCATCATTTCCCATTCTTTTACAAGCGTCCAAAGCTAGTTCTATGTCTTCTAGTTCTGCAATTCCCGTTGAAATAATAATTGGTTTACCCTTAGAAGCTGTATATTCAATTAAAGGAATATCTGTGATTTCAAAAGAAGCAATCTTATAAGCAGGAACATTTAAACTTTCGAGTAAGTCAACTGCAGTTTTATCGAAAGGAGATGAAAAACAAATCAAACCTTCTTCTTTGGCAACGCTAATCAACTTCTCGTGCCATTCCCAAGGTGTGTAAGCCTCTTGATACAACTTATGCAAATTTTTTCCTTCCCAAATGGTTCCTTTAATTAAAAAATCGTCTTTATCACTATCAATAGTGATAGTATCTGCTGTATATGTTTGTAACTTTATACAATCTGCACCAGCTCTTTTAGCCGCACGTATTGTTTCAATTGCAGTTTCAATATTACCATTATGGTTTGCAGAAAGTTCTGCTATTATAAAAACCTTACTTTTCTTATCTATTATAAAATTATCTATTTTCATTTTGTTTTTTTTATATAGTGAAAACTATTAATACCTTCATAATTTAAATTTTTAGTAAATTCAAAACCTGCTTTTTCAAAAGCATATTTTGAACTATGATTTTCTTCTTTAATAAAAGCATTAATAATTGAAGTTGGATTTAGAACCAAAAAATAATCTGATGCTATTTGAAGCATTTCTTTTGCATAACCTTGACCTCTAAATTTTACATCTATAGATATTCCGATTAAAGATTCTTGATCATTTTGTTTTTGAATTCTAATTTGCCCAATACTCACAAACTCCTCATTTTCAAATAGCAACATCAAACATGAATTATCTGTTAACTTTGCTTTAAACCATTTACTATGGCTTTCAAAATCAATTATATCAGAATTATAGGAGTGCTCTCTAACAACTACATCGTTTGCCCAGTCAAAATAGAGTTCTAAGTCATCAATATTTGCTTTTCTAAAACTTAACACCTAGTGTTTATTTTTGAGTGAATAACCACATCAATATATTTTCCTTCGAAAAAACAGTGCTCTTTTAATCTTGCATCTTCTTTATAATTGACATCTAACATAACATCGTATAAATGAGGTCTTAAATCGAAAGCATAAGTATAAATTTTATGTAGCTTCAATTCATTAAAAGCCATTTGTTCGATTAAATTCAAATAATTTACCCATATAAAAGCAAAATTATTTTCCTCTAATTTTGTATTCATTATAAAAGATATTTCTGCATTTTTATCAATCCAATTTATATGAACTAATCCTCCGTAACCAATACATGTGTTATTTTCCAAAAAAGAAAATAAAATTTGACTAGGATGATCTTCATGAAAAAGTTTACCAACAACTGTTTTAAAATAAACTTCCTGATCTTGAATTGTTAGAGGTTTATTTTGTCGCAAATGATAAATTTGTTCATTTCTCCATTTCATAATGTCAAAACGATCTATATACCTAATAGGTACTATTGAATAATTGCCACTAACGAAATTTTGTTTATTTAATACTTTATAAAACTCCATTTTATTATTTAATTGCTTTCGTTCAAAATATTAAAAGCTGCTTTCGCTAATTGAAAATCATCATAATCGTCAATATCAACAGCTTCCAGCCAGGATATTGGATAAAACCTGTAATTATCACTATAAAAAGTATTATAATTCTTAAGATCGTTTACTTTACTAATCCAAATTGCCCCTGTAGGACAAAACAGTTTGGATTGGTCTTGCGATCTCTTATTTCTTAGATCATCATCAAATAAAGGTTTTGCATTATTATTTTCATCAATTCTATGTGCCCACCAAGGATTAAACATGCCATAATGAAATGACGATAAAATAGTTTTAGAAGAATCTTTTAAAAATTCTTCATAAGCTTTAATAATAGAAACAGAAGAACGTAAAGGACAATTAGCCATTAATTGAACAACTATGTCGTACTGCTCCTCTTTGTAATATTCCATTTGTTTGATTGCACCTATTGTAGCCAAAGCTACAGGGCTAAAGTCATCACTAGCTTCTTGCCTCAAAAAAGGAACCTGAGCACCATATTCGATAGCAATTTCAGCTATTTCCTTATTATCTGTGCTAACGAGAACCACATCAAAGATTCCAGATTTTAGAGCAGCCTCAATAGTCCAGGCTATCATTGGTTTCCCAAAAAAATCAATAATATTTTTATTTGGTATTCTTTTAGAACCACCTCTTGCAGGAATCACTGCTATAACTTTGCTTTTAACTAATTGTCCAGCCTCCATCTATTTTTATATTTTCACCTGTTATTGCTAATGATTTATTATTTAAAAAAAATTGGATTGGCGGATATAAATCTGTCTCATTCAACATTCTATTCATAGGGGTTAGTGATTTGTATCTTTCTAAAAAATCATCATCCACTCTGCCCTCCACTCCTCCGTAAGAAATACAATTAACTCTTACCTCCTTATTGGCTAATCTGACAGCCATTTCTTTTGCTAGATGAATCTGAGCAGCTTTTGCAACTCCATAGTTTACGGGAGACTGCATTTTAAAGTCTTTATATAAACTCGGCGTTGGTACTACAACACCGTACATGGAACTTATAAAAATTATGTCCTTTATTTTATTTCCATTGTCTATTAAGCTATCCGAAAGTAAATAAGGAAAAGTGACTGCTAAAAATAACTCTTCACTAAATTGCTCTGCAGTAATTTTTCCTTCATTTCCAATTATAGAAGTCCTTATATTGCGTGCATTGTGAATAACACAATCAATGTTAAACGGCATATTATCTACAATTCTGTTTATAGATAAATCATTTTCAAACTTCACCTCGATGTAGGAAACATTTTTATTATTAAAAAGTTGGCCTATTAATAACTCTCCTTTATTTTTGTCTGTCGTAGTAAAAACAACAGTGTGCCCGTCAGCAACCATTGATTTAACCAAATTACTTCCTATTTTTCCTGTCCCACCAGTAATCAATACATTACTCATAATCTGCCTTTTTGTAAAATCTCAACTAATTCTAATGTTTCCCGTCTGTCGATTATAATTTTTTTATTATTTATAGAATCAATAAAAGTGCATAGTGAACTTCTAAAACAAGAAAAACTATCATTAAACTTCTTAATGACTATATTATTATTCCCTGAAAAAGAAATAGAAAGATCACTTTTAATGATTCCTGTAACCTTTAATACTGCCTCGCAATTTTCCCATTTCACATTAACTGTATGAATATCATCATTTATATAAGTCTTCACATCAATTAATTTTCCTCTGTTTGGAAGTTGTGATACTAACGGCTCTAAAATATGAATTCCATAGGTTTCCCATTTATTCATTATTGTACCCTCAACATGATAAATATGTCCTAGTTTCTCAATCTCGTCCTTATTTAAAATTAATTCTTTAGCATACCTCAATGAAGAACAAGTAAAAATTTGACTTTCAAATTTTTGGGATAATAACATTGCATTTGCATCTTCAAGAGTTAAAGCAAAAGGTTTGTCAATAAAAATAGGAAGTCCTGAATTAAGGAATGGCTTTGACATTTCAAAGTGATTTTCTGCATCATCTCTTGCCAATAGAATCGCGTCTACATTATTGCACAAATCCTCTATGTTATTTACAACATATTCAATCTTTGAAGCCATCGCAATTTGCTTTGAAATTTCAAAATCTTGTGTCCAAATATGAGAAACAGTTCCTAGATCAGATAAAAAATCTTTTGGGAAATTCTGTTTAGACAAATATTCCGGAATAACTGGAAATGGACATTGAGACATTTCTTTTTCATCAAAACCATTAAATATAGCTGCCCAAGAATAAGGATGGCCATTTCCGTAACTTATCCCTATTATTCCAAGTTTAATCATTCTATATTTTTTTAGGCCAATTAGAAGGTATTAATACAGAATCTGAAAAATTAAATTCTCTTGGAGTTAGAATTTCGGCATTATGTATATCTCTTAAGTTATTTGCTAGTTGCCCTACATTTTCAACTCCCATAATTACGATATCTATAAAATCTAAAGACAAAATATATTTTAACAGTACAGCTGATAAAATTTCCCCAAAATTGTCTTTCAACTCAATTATATTTTCTTTTAATTCATTGAAAAAAGGAGGTAATTCATTATGATTTGTAAAAAACAATCCTTGAAGAAAAGGTGAACGAGCATGAATTTCACATCCTTCTTTCTTTAATTCAACTATATACTCCCTAAACCTATTATCAAAATAATTATACGGTACCTGTATCAAATCAGGTATCATTCCCTTTTGTAATAAAAAATCTAATTCTCGAGGTTGATTCAATGAAAAACCTATTTTCTTAATTTTTTTCTCTTCTTTTAGTCTTAAAAGATCGTCCCATTGTTTTGGATTTTCATATAATTGCGTAGGACGATGTGCTATATAACCATAAAGCGAATTTATTTTTAAATTAGCTAAACTTTTTTCTAATTGAATATTTAAACTTTCATCTTCATTACATGGCATAAACTTAGACACTATTTTAAACTGATCCACGCCAATATTTCCTAAAATAGTTTCTGCATTTCCATATGCTGGTGCAGTATCTAAATAAGTTATACCATTACATTCTGAAAAACTTAAAATTTCTTGAACTTCCTTCGGGTTTGTCTGTCCAATTTTATTGGAAACTCCATAAGGCATTCCAAACTGGACAGTACCAAGACCAATTTTATTATTTAGATTCATAAAAATCAAAAATCTTTTCTATTACAAAAAACTGTTCTTCATCGCTTAATGAAGGATACATTGGCAAACTAATGCATTTTGAATAATAATCTTCTGCATTGGTCAAATCAACCATTTCATAACCTATATTTTTATAATACGGTAATTGATGAACAGGTATATAATGAATTTGGGCAAAAATCTTATTTTCATGCAAATAATCATATAAACCTTTTCTGTCATTAACTTCAATTACAAAAAGATGATGAGCGTTTAAAAAATTCTCTGGTAGAATTTGAAACTTTATTTTTCCATTAAAAGCTTCTTTATATCTAGAGGCAATTTCATTTCTCCTTACCACCCCTTTTTCATTTCTTGATAATTGAGATATTCCTAATGCTGCCTGAAAATCAGTAATCCTATAATTAAAACCAAGTGTTTGCATTTCATAGAACCATCCTCCGTGATTCTCTGACATATTTTCCTTTGTTATTCCATGAGAACGTAAAAGCAATAATTCTTTATAAATTTCTTCTGAACTAGTTGTAACCATTCCACCCTCACCACATGCAATATGTTTTACCGGATGAAATGAAAAAACTGAAGCATTAGCATATATTCCATTACCACAAAATTGTTTTTGCTTTTTTGAATCCAAAAAATAACCACCTGGAGCATGGCAAGCATCTTCAAGAATCCATAGGTCATGTTGTAGAGCCAAAGCTCTGAAAGCTTCTAAATCGACCGGTAGGCCCGCAAAATCAACCGGAATAATTCCTTTGAAGAAGCCTTTCGGTTTACTTTCTATAAGCTCTTTTGTTTTCTCAAAAGATAATAGATAAGTATCTCTATCAATATCTGCAAACCAAACTTCTCCACCTACAAATCGAACACAATTTGCTGATGCAGCAAAAGTTATCGGTGTTGTTATAACCCTATCACCTTTTTTTAGCCCTAGCGCCATAACTCCTATGTGGAGACCTGCAGTCGCATTATTAACTGCCACGGCATATTTAGCACCAACATAGGATGCAAATTTTTCTTCAAACTCCTTTACTTTTGGCCCCTGAGTTAAAAAATCAGATTTTAATGTTTCAATTACTGCATTAATATCTTCTTCGTTAATATCTTGTCGACCGTAGGGAATAATTCTATTTTCCATTAAACTTCAAAATTAGAATCAACATGTTCTTTTATTAAAACTCTTAAGGTATCAACTGTTTCCCACTCACTGTTAGATCCAGAATTATAATTAAATCCTTCTTCTACTTTTTTAGCACTAAATTTATTTAAATATTCTTGTAATTTAAAATTTGGCACAGAAGGAAGAATAGTATAATATTTTCCTAAATCATAAGTATAAAAAGAATCAGAAGACGTAATCATTTCTTCATGTATTTTCTCACCTGGTCTAATCCCAACTACTTCAATAGGACAATTTGGAGCTACTGCTTCTGCAACATCTGTAATTTTGTAAGATGGAATTTTTGGAATAAAAATTTCTCCTCCCCAAGCATGTTCCAAAGCATGCATAACCATATCAACACCTCCCTGAAGAGAAATATTAAAACGAGTCATTCCGATATCAGTGATAGGCAATTTTCCTTCTTTCTTTTTATTAATAAAAAAAGGGATTACAGATCCATTAGATCCCATAACATTACCATATCTAACAACTGAAAATTTTATGGGATTAAATCCCTTTATATTATTAGCTGCAACAAATAATTTATCTGAAGTTAATTTGGTTGCACCATAAAGATTAATTGGAGCACATGCTTTATCAGTAGATAAGGCAACTACATTTTGCACATTAGTTTGCATTGCTGCATGAATAACATTTTGTGCTCCTCCAATATTTGTTTTAATACATTCATCAGGATTATATTCTGCCAAATGGACATGTTTCATAGCTGCAGCATGAATAACATAATCTACTCCTTGAAAAGCCCTAATTAATCTCTGTTCATCTCTAACATCACCAAGAAAAAAACGAATTTGCCCATATTTATTTAAAGGATATTCTTGAGCCATTTGAAATTGTTTTTGTTCATCCCGAGAAAAAATAATAACTTTTTTCACAGACGGATAAGTTTCAAATATATGTTTTGTCAAGGCTTTCCCTAAAGAACCAGTTCCTCCTGTTATTAATACCGTTTTATTGTTTAACATTTTATTAGTTGTTATATTTTTTTATTATTATTTTTAAACTTTATGGTAATTCCTTAAACACACGCATACCGACAAGATAAATCAAAGCTAGAAAACCAGCTATAAATCCGCCTAAAAAAATACCTTTGATCTTACCAAATCGTTTTTTATCTAATGGTAAAATTGGTCTGTCAATAACCTGAATTAAAGGGGTTTCTCTTCTTAATGTTACTTTAGCTAACTCTGTCTGTTTGACTAGCTCCGTTAATATTGCAGTATTGGCTTGTACATCAACCTGTCTTCTGGCTGATGGAGTCCTTCTGACATTAAGAGCGGGATTTAAGTTAAAAGTATTGTCGTTAGCCACAGCGACGCCAGTAATGGCTCCATTGAGTTCGTTACGAATTGAATCAGTCTGACGCTCTAATATTGACATATTCATTCTGGCTTTTTTACTTTTCGTTGTAATATAGAAATCCGAAACTTCATTAGCTAAAGCCTCGCAGAAATATTTAGCGAACAATTCATTAGTTGAAGAAACTTCAATAGTAGTTATAGATACCTTTTTATCCTTTTGAACAACCGATAAACTTGATTTTAACAGAGCGTCATACATGATACCCATAATACTATCTTGAATACGGGTAAATTTTTTTCGATCAGAATTTGGCAAAAATTCAATCTTAACAAGTTTTGGATCTTCATTCCAATTCGACCTCCATTCATTATTCTTTATATACATCTCAGCTAAAGAAATACTTTTTCCATTTACATTTACTGGACTTAAAAGTGTTTTTTCTACTATTGATCTCGATTTAAAAAGCTCAGTTAAATTAGATCCAGTAAACATTCCTCCCGCATTACCTCCCAGGTCCAAACCAAGAGAACTTGCTAGACCCAAAGCACTACCTAGACCTCCTCCACCTTTTTCATCTTCTAACGCAAATGATAAAGTAGCTGTATAAACCGGTTTTTTACTCATCGAGTATAATAAACCAAAAATAGCCCCCATAACCGCTATTAATAAAATAATTTTCCATTGGGAAAGCAGATAATTAAACCAGCTTTTTGCTTTCCCAATGAGTTCTCTTAAGGAAATTTCGTCATTTTCCATACTTTTATTATTCATCAAAATAATTTATTTAAAAGCCGTCACAATTAACAATGCTAAACTTGTTATAACACTTCCAATACTAACCCATTCTCCTGTAGTCATTTTCTTTGTCTCTGGTTTTTCAGGAACAACTATTTGAGAATCAGGCTGAACAGAAGGATATGATCTAAAAAATAAAAAGGATTTAGTAACATCTGCTTTTCCATTAGGATATATAATATATGCTTTTTTCTTCCATCCTTTGTTATTTACCCCTCCTACTGCATTAATATAATATCTAAATCCTTTTCCGTTTCTATAAGGAATTTCAGATGTTAATAAGACATTGCCTGTAACTTTTACTCCTTCATTATAAATAGCTACCTCAATTTCGTCACCTGGAAATAAAGTAACATTAGAATAATGATTTTTATCTTTTTGTATTTTTTCCCAATTAATGGGAATAGTTGAAAATTTTATGTCGGCTAATTGTTCTCTTAGAGAATCATTTTTAGACAGATTTAAATTTATACTTTCTAGTTTCTCAATTTCGTCTTGTTTAATAGGTCTTTTGATTTTCATTCCTTCAATATTAGAAATAGAAGTTAACCCGCCGGCTCTCATAACTATATCATATACTTTTTCCTTCTTGTTTGCTAACACATATTTTCCAGGATAAGCTACGGCACCGGAAATCAAAACCATTTGTGGTTTTTCATAAACGGCAATTCTTCGAATATTTATGACATCAAAAGGCTTTAAAATAAAATTCTTGATTTGTTCATTATTATCTGCAGTAATTTCAAGTTCCACTAGTTCAATACGTTTTGGATCCGCATCATTTATTACGTCAGATTTTACCATTCTTGCAATTTCCACTCTCTTAGAAGCAGAACCTGTTAAGCCTCCAACTTGTGCAATTAAATCATTTAAAGTTAAGTTCTCAAAATAATCATATGTACCAGGCTTTTTTACTTCTCCATCAATAGTAACTTTATATTCTTCTCTAAAATCTAAAACAGAATAAACAGTTACTATATCTTCTCTTTTTAATTCAATATCAGCATTTGAATCACCAGATAATGCCGCACTTAAATCTACATTTACTATTTCCGTTGTTAAATCAGATTTTAAACGAATAATTCTGGCTCTTTTACTGTATGCATCTTCTTTTAGTCCTTCGGCTCGTGTAATAAGATCTGAAACTCTCATTCCTTCAATAAAAGAGTAATAATCTGGTCTAAAAACGGCGCCCTCTATTTTGATACGATTTTCAAATCGGCTTAAAATTCTCGTTACTTTAAAAACATCGCCCGATTGTGGATTATAAGTACTAAACTCACTTTCGTTTATATCATGAACTTTAAACTCTTTACCTGTTTTTTGCACCACATTTACGGAAGCAGTGTATGCAAATTCATTAAATCCTGAAGCAAAATTTAATAAATCTGAAAAAGTTTCACCTTTTTTCATTTCAAAAATACCAGGTCGCTTTACTTCGCCTTCAACTATCACCCTTTGGCTGTAAGCTGGAATTCTGACAACATCATTATCCTTTAAACTAACATTATCAGATTGGTCTCCTTTAACTAAAAACCTATAAATATCTATATTTTTAAAAACTTTATTATTCCTAATTAATTCGATATTCCTGTAGCTACCATTTTTTCCCGGACCACCAGCTAAATGTAAGGCATTGTATACTGTGGCTAGAGATGAAATTGAATAATTACCAGGTTGTTTACCTCCAACTACTGTTATTTTAATCGTTCGTATTTGGCTTAAACTGATACTTACCTGAGATTGTCCAGATCTAACCGTACTATATACTTTAGCAATTGCTGCTTTTATTTTTTGAGTCGCTGCTTCAATTGACATTCCTGAAACGGCTATTTGTCCAACATTTTGAATTGATATTTTTCCTTCAACACTTACAGGGATATTGGCATTGTACTCCTGAATACCATAGACACTTATCTGCAATTCATCGCCAGGTCCTAACATATAATTCATCGGTGTTGCTAATTTTAAATCGGGTTCAAAATTTAAATTTGGATTATCAAATAATTCTGAACCAAAAATCAAAGCATTAGCTGAATCTTTTACCTTCTCATTTCTAATCTTATCTTGTTTTCTTCCAGACTCACTTTTATTTTCTTGAATCTTGGGTTTGTCATCTAATTTATTGGAATTTCCAGAGTATCCATTAAGCCTCGCTTTTAGCTTATCGTATTCTTCCTGATTCATTCCTTTTGAGAGTGCCATCGACTCAACTTCTTCAATTGTAGTATTGTTACTTTTTAGTTGTGCACTAATTTTCGCTAAGTCATCATCAGATAAATAATCCACTTTTACTGTACTTAAATCTTTGGATCTTAGTATATCTTGCGCATTTACATTGATGGAACTCAATAAAATAAAGAACAGAATAATAACATATGTTATTTTTTTCATATTAAATATATTAAATCTAAAATCTATGAATATTGTTTTTGATAATAATCTTTATAAGAACCAGAAGTTACGTTTTGTAGCCACTCTTCATTTTCAAGATACCAATTAATTGTTTTTTCCAAACCTTCTTCAAAAGTAACTGAAGGTTTCCATCCTAGCTCTTTATTAATCTTAGAAGCATCGATCGCATATCGCAAATCATGACCTGGTCTGTCTTTTACGTAAGTTATCAGTTCTTGAGAAGTTCCAGAAGTTCTTCCCAGTTTCTGATCCATAATCTGGCATAATAATTTCACCAAATCTATATTTTTCCACTCATTGAAACCACCAATATTATACGTTTCATGATTTTTTCCGTCATGAAAAACTAAATCAATTGCAGCAGCATGATCTTCTACAAAAAGCCAGTCGCGTGTATAATTTCCATCACCATAGACCGGCAATGGTTTATTATTGATGATATTATTTATAAAAAGTGGAATTAATTTTTCAGGGAAATGATAAGATCCGTAATTGTTAGAGCAGTTTGTCAAAACATACGGCAGTCCGTAAGTTTCTCCATAAGCTCTCACAAAGTGATCAGAACTCGCTTTTGAAGCAGAATAAGGAGAATTAGGATCGTAGGGTGTAGTTTCTGTAAAAAGACCTTCAGCTCCCAAAGAACCATAAACTTCATCTGTACTTATATGATAAAATCTTTTATTTGTAAAATCATCCTTCCATTGATTTTTTGCGGCATTTAACAAATTCATCGTACCGATAACATTTGTTTTCACAAAAGCCAAGGGATCTTCGATAGAACGATCTACATGGGATTCTGCCGCTAAATGCAATATTCCATCAAAATTATAATTTAGGAAGAGTTCGTTGATAAATGCTTCATCCACGATATCTCCTTTTACAAAATGATAATTTGGGTGATTTTCAATATCTTTTATATTTTCCAGATTGCCTGCATAAGTCAAAGCATCTAAATTAAAAATTTGATAATCTGGATATCTATTCACAAAACGTCTAACTACATGTGATCCAATAAAACCGGCACCACCTGTTATAAGAATTTTTTTCATTTTATTATTTTAATTTAATAGCTCAGATTTTATTTTTTCTAACTCACTATATATGTCTTTTACGTCTTGAGAACTTTCTTTCTGTAAAATTAAATTTGCAGTCTCCGTATAAACAAAAATGGTATTTTTCAATCCTAAGAAAGTAGTATGCTTACCAGATCCTATAACCATATTGCCGTTTTTATCAATAGGATGTCCTTTTGAAACCAAATAATCATAAACAGACTCAAACGAGCCCAAATCTGACCATGAAAATGAAGCCGGAACAACTTTAATTTTCTTACTGCGTTCCATTACCGCATAATCAATACTAATAGACGGAATTTCCATCGATAAATCTAAATTAAGAAGCCCTTTTTCATTTGCTTCCCAAACTGCCTTAGATTTTTCATAAACCTCTGGCTGAAATTGCTTTAATTCATCCAAAAGAACTCCTGCCTTAAAACAGAACATTCCGCTATTCCATAAAAAATTACCTCTTGCAATAAACTCTTTTGCCGTTGTTTCATTTGGTTTTTCACGAAATGATAGTACTTTATCTCCTTTTGATTCAATATATCCATAGCCCGTTTCAGGCTTAGTTGGTATAATTCCAAAAGTAACAATAAAACCTTCATTGGCTTTTTTAACGGCTTCCTGAATTGCATTATTGTAATCATCCATTTTATCAATAATATGATCCGATGGCGTTATGATTAAAATATCGTCCGGATCTGAAGCAAATGCTGCAAAAGCGATAGCAGCCGCAGTATTTCTTGGTGTAGCTTCTACAATATTTAAGTAAGTTGTTTTAGTTTTGTCCATCACCTTTCCGCTTAAATGATGATTATCTACATTTCCAACCACCATTACTTTATCGGCTAAATGACTGTTGCGCTCCACTGTCATTTCAAATAATGATTTATTTTCAAATATCTCTAAATATTGTTTAGGTTGACTTTTACGGGAAAGAGGCCATAATCTACTACCAACTCCACCAGTTAAAATGACATGTATAATTGAATTTTTTGTTTCCATTTTTATTAAAATAAAAAAAGACCTTTAGTTACTATAATCTATTATCAGCTATAGCTCCTAAAACTCCTTTTACATCATATATTAAACTATCTTCTTTTTGAAGTTCTGAGAAATTTAATTCTAAAAATTCTGCATGTGCTACTCCCAGAACAATCGCATCAAATTTATTATCCGGAATACTGTTAATTGTTATTAAATTATATTCTTTTTTTACATCATTCGCATTAGCAAGCGGATCAAATATGGTTACTATAATTCCGTACTCTTTTAATGCTTTAACGACATCAACAATTTTTGTATTTCGAACATCAGGACAGTTTTCTTTGAAAGTGATTCCAAGCATTAACAGATCTGCTCCGTTAACAGAAATACCTTTCTTAATCATTAATTTAACTATCTGAGAAGCCACATACTCTCCCATACTGTCATTTAAACGTCGGCCTGCCAGAATTATTTCAGGATGATAGCCAAACTCCTGTGCTCTCTGAGCCAGATAATAAGGATCTACACCAATGCAATGTCCGCCAACCAATCCGGGCTTAAAAGGTAAAAAGTTCCATTTGGTGGCTGCTGCTGTTAATACTTCCTGCGTATCAATACCCATTAAGTTGAATATTTTGGCTAATTCATTAACAAAAGCAATATTAATGTCTCGCTGAGAATTTTCTATAACTTTAGCGGCTTCCGCCACTTTTATGGAAGGAGCCAAATGGGTACCTGCCGTAATAACAGATTTATACAATGCATCTACTTTCAGGCCAATTTCCAATGTGGAGCCTGATGTAACTTTAAGTATTTTCTCAACAGTATGTTCCTTGTCTCCGGGATTTATTCTCTCCGGTGAATATCCTGCATAAAAATCTTCATTAAATTTTAATCCTGAAACTCTTTCTAAAACAGGAACACATTGTTCTTCTGTAACACCCGGATATACTGTTGATTCATAAATCACAATATCTCCCTTTTTCAATATTTTACCAACCGATTCACTGGATTTATACAATGGGGTTAAATCCGGACGATTGTTTTTATCAACTGGTGTCGGAACTGTTATTATAAAGTAATTACAAGCTTCAAGATCATTTAAAGAACTCGTACAATATAATCCGGTATTCTGATCTGCATTATCCACCAGTACTTTTTGCAAAGTAACATCATCAACCTCCAGGGTTGTGTCTGTTCCTGATTTTAAGGATGCAATTCGTGATTCGTTTATATCAAAACCTATGACCGAATATTTAGTAGCAAATAATCTGGCCAAAGGCAAACCAACATATCCTAAGCCAATAATGGCTATTTTTATGTTTTTGTCTATTTTGTAGTCGTTTTTATCCACTTTTTTCATTTCAATTCACGGCTTCGCCACTCTGAGTCACATTTCAGGTGACACAGATAACTCAAAATCCATTTTTGGCAAATATAGTATATTAAGTCAACTTATTCAATACAGTTTATAGCAGAACTTAAATGACTAAAAAAATTAAGACTCTAAAAAACAAGCAAAGCTTTATCAATCAGACTTTAAACATTGCATTTAAAAAAAACAGAAGATAAAAAAGCTAAAAAAAGCATTTTCATCTTCCATCTCGTTAATATATACTATTTTAAAAAATAAATTACTTATATTTTATTTTCAAAACACATCCTAAAGATTCTAAAACCAGGATATAATGCGTTTTTGATACTTCCTGAACAATTGCATCCTGATTACTAAAAACTCCGGATTCTAATTTTATCCTGTCTCCAACCTGAAACGGAGTTACCGATATTTCACTAACATTTAAATCCGTGAGGCTCTTTTTTATTATCTCAATTTCTTCCTCTTTAACAATTGCCGGCTTTCCCAGCCAGAACAAATATCGAACGGCACCGGCCACCTGAAAAACAGAATTCCTGTCAGCGTCCTGCAACTGCACAAAAACATAGGAATTAAAAAGGGGAACCTCAATTTTTTTCTTTCTATCTGACCATTGTTTAATCTGAGTTACCAAAGGACAATAGCATTCAATACCTATTTGATTTAGCTTTTCCGAAACTTTTTTCTCCCACTTGGGCTTAGTATACACTACATACCAATTCATATATTTTTTTATATTGAAATAAAATTTTCACTCTTTTCTTTATCTCATTTCGCATCAAATCTTATATCAATCTTAACTTTCAATTAAGAACCTATACCTTTATAAACAAAGCCAATTGACTCCAGTTCTTTAGCATTTAAAATATTTCTGCCATCAAAAAGAAAAGCCGGCTTATGCATTGAATCGTAAATTTTTTGCCAGTCATAAGCTGTAAACTCATCCCATTCGGTAAGAATTGAAATTGCATGTGAGCCTTTACAGGCATCATAAGGATTATCAAACGCAAGAATTGCATTATTATTTTCTTCAACAGACCTACTTTCCAAATAATTTAAATCAGCCAGCATTTTATTTCTTGAAACCTTCGGATCGTAAACAGAGATTTTAGCCTGTTCATTAATCAAATCATCCGCTACATATATTGCTGCTGACTCACGCGTATCATTTGTATCTTTTTTGAATGCCCAGCCTAAAAACGTAATTTTTTTGTCAGCAACGGTATTGTAAAGGGTTTGAACGATTTTATTCGAAAACCTCCGCTTCTGATGATCATTCATAATAATAACCTGTTCCCAATAATCTGCTACTTCATTTAAGCCATATGATTTTGCTATATAAACTAAATTCAAAATATCTTTTTGAAAGCAGGAACCTCCAAAACCAACAGAGGCTTTTAAAAATTTTGGCCCTATTCGGGTATCCATACCGATTGCTTTGGCAACTTCATTTACATCAGCACCCGTTTTTTCACAAAGTTCGGACATGGCATTTATCGATGAAATACGTTGCGCCAAAAATGCATTTGCCGTAAGTTTAGACAATTCTGAAGACCAAACATTGGTAGTCAGAATTTTATCTTTGCTGACCCAGTTAGCATAGACATCAACTAAGGCATTAATTGCAGCTTCTCCTTCGGGAGTTGTATCTCCACCGATTAAGATCCTGTCCGGATTTAATAAATCCGTAACAGCCGTTCCTTCCGCTAAAAACTCAGGATTCGATAATATCTGAAACTGAACTCCATTTCCGGTATTGTCCAGAATACTTTTGATCGCCTCTGCCGTACGAACTGGCAAAGTTGACTTTTCAACTACAATTTTATTTTCTTTGGCAACTTTTGCAATTTGTCTGGCGCACAATTCAATATATTTTAAATCAGCTGCCATACCTTTTCCTTTTCCGTAGGTTTTAGTTGGAGTGTTTACTGATATAAAAATGACCTGAGCTTCATCAATTGCTTTTTCGACTTCAGTCGAAAAAAAAAGATTTCTGCCTCTCGCTTCTGCAACAATTTCTGAAAGTCCCGGCTCATAGATCGGAATATTATTGGTATCCGGATCATTCCAGTCTTTAATTCTTTGTTCGTTCAAATCAACAACAGTCACTTGAATATGTGGACATTTTTGAGCAATTACTGCCATTGTCGGTCCTCCGACATAACCTGCACCAATGCAACAAATTTTGGTTACTTCCATTTAATTATTTATTATCTTAATCTTTGATTTCTATTTCAAATTATTCCAGTACCAGCTTACCGCTTCTTTTAATCCTTCCTGTAAAGAATATTTTGGATTGTATCCCAGCTTATTTTGGGCTTTGTCAATACTTGCCAGTGAATGCGGAATGTCTCCCGCTCTGTTTGCGCCATAAACAACTTCTACATCAGCAATTTTCGGGTCAAATTCCGCTAAATATTTTTTCAAATAACCTACCAGATCATTTAAAGTATTACGATCTCCGAATGCCGTATTATAAACGGTATTTACTGCCTCCTTATTTTGGCTTATCATAGCCAGTTCATTCATCTGAATCACATTATCGATATAGGTAAAATCACGGGAGTAATTTCCATCACCGTTAATGACCGGGCTTTCATAATTCATAAATTGCATAACAAACTTAGGAATAACTGCTGCGTAGGCTCCATTAGGATCTTGTTTTCTTCCAAAAACATTAAAATAACGCAATCCTATCGTTTCCAGCCCATATGTTTTACTGAAAATTTCAGCGTATAATTCGTTTACATATTTAGTTATGGCGTATGGTGACAGTGGCTTACCAATAACCTCTTCTACCTTTGGCAATCCTTCAGAATCTCCGTATGTCGAAGAGCTTGCGGCGTATATAAATCTTTTCACTTTAGCATCGCGGGAGGCAGTTAACATATTTAAAAAACCGGATACATTAACATCGTTTGTCGTTATCGGATCATTTATAGATCTCGGAACAGAACCTAAAGCAGCCTGATGCAGCACAAAATCGACTCCCTTCACAGCTAAAACACAATCGGTGATATTCCGAATATCACCTTCAATTAATTTAAAATTTGGGTTCTCAATACAATCTTCCAGATTATGGCGGTGCCCTGTCGCAAAATTATCCAGACAAACAACTTTATGACCCGCTTTTAGAAAATGCTCGCATAAGTTGGAACCAATAAAGCCCGCACCTCCCGTAATTAAAATTATATATTGAGCTGATATTCCCATGTATTTCAAATTATTTTTTATTCCATTTATTGAAAATAGATTTTACAAAACTCTTTTTTTCTTCTTCTTCATGATATCCGTTAGAATAAGCGCCATAACCATATCCGTATCCGGAGCCGTATTTAGCCTTATTCTCGTATCCGTTTAAAACGATACTCGCATTATTAAGTTCTCCTCTTTTTATTCGGTTATTCAACAAGGTGATCATATCTTTTTTAGTATAATTCTGTCTTACAATGTACAAAGTTACATCTGCATACTGAGCCAGCTCTAAAGCGTCTGATACTAAACCAACCGGAGGCGTATCCAGAATAATATAATCGTATTTTTGTTTTAATTCGTCTATCAATTCTTTCATCGCTTCACTTAAAATAAGCTCAGATGGATTTGGCGGAATCGGACCGGAAAGAATAACATCAAGATTTGCAATATTAGTTGGATTTGTTATTTCTTCCAGACTTTTTTGCTTAATAAGGTAATTCACTACACCCACATTATTTGTCAGACCAAATTCGTCAGCCAATCTTGGTTTTCTCAAATCTAAACCTATTATCACTGTCTTCTTTTCGCTTAAAGCAAAAACAGTCGCAATATTTATGGAACAAAATGTCTTTCCTTCACCACTTATTGACGAAGTAATCATTAATGTCTTTGCTCCGCTTACCCGCTGTTTTTTATAAAGAAACTGTAACGAAGAACGAATGGTTCTGAAGGATTCTGAAAGTGCAGATTTAGGCTTGTCAAATACTGCCAGGTTTATATTGTCTTTATTAACACCAATTACTCCAATAATGGGAATCTGCGTTAATTTACTTATATCTTCTATATTTTGAATTGAATTATTAACGAAGAAAATCACAAACACAAACAACAAAGGAATCAACATACCCAGAAACAAAGCCAGGACGTAGTTTGCAGAAGTTTTAGGGCCAATTAAATTTCCACCTATATCTTTTGCGGGATCAATAAAATGGATATCCGACAAATTAGAAGCCTTTACAATTTCTGCTTCATTTCGTTTTTGAAGAAATTCAGTGTAAATATTATCATTTAAATCATATTTCCTTTTAATCTTCAACAATTCCTGTTGTTCTTCCGGAAGTCTTTTTACGGTAGTTTCTGCCTGACCAATTTTTGCGTTTATCATTGACAAATCATACAACAATGATGATTTTGCACTGATGATATTTTCAAGCAAAACGTCCTTCACGGCATGCATTTGATTGTCGAAATCCTTAAAAATCTTATCACTTTTTACTGCATATGCCATTTCTGACCTTTGTGTAGAAAGCGCAATCAGTTTTGAAACATTCACAACAATATTCGGATCTTCAATTCCTGCAACTGAAGGGGCAGGTAAGCGGGAATAATCGACGCTGTTATTCAAATACGTTTTTAATGAATTATAGTACGCAATTTTTCTCGAAATCAGATCTTTCTGTACATCAAAATCCATTATTTTGTCAGAAAATTTAGCTCCGCCATCTTCAATCTCGTAGATATTTTTATCTTTTCGGAAAGACTTTAGTTCATTGCCATTTTCTTTTAACTGAGATTCCATTGCAACAAGAGTACTATCAATAAATCGTATTGTATTGTTTGCAAATTGATTTTTCCCGTCAAGCTGAATTTTGATCAACATTTTTACTGTCGAATTCAAATAATCAACCATCCTTGCTTTGTTTGTACCCTGCAATGATAATGTCAGCAAAGAGCCTCCCTTGCCATCATCGTCTACATTAATTGCTCTGTAATTCGAAACCGTATTATCAAAATCATTAAATCGAACAAAATACTCATTCCCTTTGTAAAATCCGGGATTGTCATTGATTTGCAATTTCCAATTTAGAAAAGGCAGTGAGACCTGCTCTCCGACTTTATATTTTTTTACAAATTCTACAGGCTGAACCGAAGTATTGGAATAAGAGTTTTTGGAATATGTTATTAAGGAAACAGAATTACTCTCAAATGGAATCCTGATTTCATATACATTTTCACTTAAAAATTTAATACTAATTAAAGTATTGGCAAGCTGCCCTCTGGATTTATCAATATTTAAATAAAAAGGTACTTCTCCATACGAATCAACCAAATTATATTTTCCCTGAGTAAGATAATCAATATAGAACTGTAATTTATCAACAACAAGCTCATTATGTGATCTGGACTTTAATATGGTCGAAATCCCGTTTACCTGATCAGAAATCCCTCCCCAGTTAAAAACCAAACTTGTATTTGAAGTAAAAAACGGATTGCTTTCTTCCTTAATAGAAATCATCGTTTGCATTCCGTAAATCTTTTCTTTTCGAACATTTACCTGATATGCAATTGCAAATGCAATGATTAAACTAATAAGAAACCATTTCCAATAACTGAGAATCTTTAATAAAAGCCCTTTAAAATCAAAATTCGAATGATTTTCAAACATCGAAAAATCTTTTATATCTAACATCGTTGAATCTGGTTTTAATTTTTAAGAAGCAAATAAACTGTTGTTGCCAGCGACAGCAAAGTGATAACAGTACTGATAGACTGTATACCAGTCTGTCCTGTACCCCACGTTTTTTGTTTTAATGGTTTTACGTAAATATAATCGTTAGGCTGTAAATAATAATAGGGCGATTTCATTACATTCACATCTGTAAGGTCAATATCATGCATCTGAACTCCGGTCGGTGTCTGACGAATTACGGTTACCGCTTTTCTGTCACCTACGGTTGTAATATCACCCGCATTTGCAATAGCCTCCATAATATTTACATGCGACTGAAATAATGTTTTTGTCCCCATACTTCCAACCTCACCATTTATAGTATATCTAAAGCCTGCTAATTTTACTGTAACAAAAATATTAGCCTCACTTTTAAAATATTCTTCCAGCAATTTTTTTTCAATGATCAATCTCACCTCTTCAAGGGTATAGCCAATAACATTTATTTCTCCTAAAATCGGCATTCTGATATTTCCATGATCATCAACGGTAAAACCTTCAAAATACAAAGCTGACTCTGATTTCTCCGTTGCCCCTCCTGTTGTAGACTTACTAAAAATAGCAACCAGCTTAGGGTCAATCGCCTTTATATCAACGGTTATAACATCATTAGTTTGTAATCTGTAAGGCTTAGACTCGACAGCAGCGATAGTATTTTGCTCTCCGGAAGTATTTTTATCTTGTAAATACACCAAGTCTTTTACAGGAATACAAGATGTAAATAATACACTAATCAATAGTAATATATAAAAGCTGTTTTTTGTCATTGTAATTATTTTATCGGCAAATATAGGTTTTCCTTTAATCTTCAGGAAATCTACTTTTTAATTGATCTTATTTAATTGTTTTTGAACGTTTTTTCAAACGGAATACGATGCAAAATACTTCGTCCAAGTGTAACTTCGTCCGCATATTCTAACTCATCCCCAACTGAAATACCTCTTGCAATTGTTGAAATTACAATATCTGACTCCGCAATTTGTTTGTAGATATAGAAATTTGTCGTATCACCTTCCATTGTTGAGCTTAATGCAAAAATAATCTCCGTTACAATTCCGGATTTTACTTTTTCCACCAGACTTGAAATATTTAACTGACTTGGACCGACGCCTTCGATAGGAGAAATTTTTCCGCCCAAAACATGATAAATACCTTTGTATTGGCCTGTATTCTCAATTGCCATTACATCCCGAATGTCTTCGACCACACAAATCAACTGATGATTTCTTGCTGAATTAGCACAGATTTCACAGACTTCTGTATCTGAAATATTATGGCAACTTTTACAAAACTTTATATCCTCACGCATGTTTAGCAATGCCTGAGACAAAAAACCTGTTTGTTCTTTAGGTTGTTTTAATAAATGCAACACCAATCGCAAAGCTGTCCTCTTACCAATTCCGGGTAATTGCGACATTTCATTGACTGCTTTTTCTATTAATTTTGATGAAAATTCCATACCTCCAAAAGTACTATTTTTATGGTTCTTTTATTTTGGCTTACTAACACTGAAACTCATTTAGCATCGCTAATCTGCAAAAAAGATACCCGAAAAAGTTCTGAAAATTAATATTGATTTGTAGCCAATAAAACTAAAGTACACGCAACCTCTGCCTTGATATTATTTAGTTCCAGCAATTGGTATAATTCAGGATTCTCAGTTCCGGGATTAAAGACTACCCTTTTTGGCTGTGCTTCTATGATATAATTATAGTAATCACGCTGACGGGAAGGATTTAAATATAAAGTTACAGTATCAATATTTTTCACGGGAATAGCTTTCGTGTAAATTTTTACCCCGGCAACTTCACCGGTATTTTGGCCAATTGCCAAAACAGTATGTCCTTTTTGGACCAATGCATTTATAGCTTTATAAGCGTAGCGATCTGGTTTTGTGCTAGCACCCAGAACTAGAGTTTTTTTGTTTTTCATCATTTTAAAATATGCTACAAAAGTAATCAAAAAGAATGAGCTTATTTTACGTTATTTTCACAGAAATAGTAGCAATAAAAAAACAATCTCCAAACATGAATATGCCGTGAAATATTAAAAATTGACTATTTTTACTCCACTAACCCAAACAATATGGATTTATTCATTTACTTATTTGCTGCTCTTTTCTCCGTATTAAACCCAATCGGCACAGTTCCTATTTTTGTTGGACTGACACAGCATGATTCTCAGAAAGAGCGCTCGAGAATTTCATTATGGACTGCGATAAACGTTTTTATCATTTTGATTGTTTCTTATTTTATCGGTCAGTATGTATTGACTTTTTTTGGAATCAGTATTGATGCACTTCGAATTGCGGGCGGAATTGTAATTGTAAGCTCGGGATTCTCCTTGCTTTCCGGAAAATTCAACAAAAAACGAGGGATCAATAAAAAAATTGAAAATGAAGCTCAACAACGAAACGACATTGCCTTGACTCCATTAGCAATTCCAATGTTAGCCGGCCCCGGTTCAATTTCTTTGTTGATTGCTTTTTACCAGGAACATCACGGAATGGAAGAAATTATTATTTCAACTTTAGCAATTCTTGCTATTGCTGTAGCAATTTTTGCTATTCTAAAAAGCGCACATTACTTAGCCCGAATACTGGGAGCATCAGGAATTGTGGCCATTTCCAGAATTGTTGGTTTTATTGTTATATCAATCGGAATTCAATATATCGTTAGTTCAATCATTAATATTGTAAAAGGAAATCTAATGTAAACCTATTTTCATCTATAATATTCTGACAAAAACGATGTTTTATGGGATATTTTTTTATCTTTAAAACTTAGAATTTTTAATCCAAATGGCGTTATATTTGAGCCTTCGGAAAATTTATATTTATTATGGAACAGAAAATACATCAGGGAAGAAACGTAAAACGTTTCAGAGAAATGCTTGGTATCAAACAGGAATCATTGGCTTTTGATCTGGGAAATGACTGGAATCAAAAGAAAATCTATATGCTGGAGCAAAAAGATGTAATCGAAGAGGATATCCTTGATCAAATCTCGCATGCCTTAAAAATTCCTGTGGAAGCTTTTCAGAATTTTGATGAAGAGCAGGCAGTAAATATTATTTCGAACACCTTTGGAGAACACGCCTTTACTAATTCATTTAATGGAACAGTTAATATTCATCCAATTGAAAAATTGATTTCACTTCACGAAGAAAAGATAGCTTTGTTTGAACGAATGTTGAAAGAAAAAGATGAAATGATGGCAAGGCTTGAAAAATTAATCAAGAAGTAACATTAGATATCATAATTTATAAAACAAAGGCTCAACCAAATAGTTGAGCCTTTGTTTTATAAAATTTTATTATTTCCGTTTTAACTTCTCGGCAAAAACACTTCTGCCATCATGCATCTTGCGCTTCCACCGCCGCAAGCTTCAATGGTATCCAGGCTTGAACTCAAAATTTCAGCATGAGCTTCTAATTGTGTAATTTGTTTTGGAGTTAAGCTTTGGTGAGCCGAAGCACTCATTACAATATACTTCTTATCATTTGTACCTTTAACTTCCAGCATATTCCCGGCAAAATTATTCACCTGAGCTTCTGTAATTAGAATAATCTCTTTTTTATCCGCTTTTAGGTTATCTAAAACCATTTTGCGTTCTTTTTTATCATCGATACAATCTGCACAAATAACAGCGAAAGTTTCCCCTAAACACATCATAACATTTGTATGATAAATTAGTTTGCGTTCACCATCAACGGTTTGAAAGGCTTCAAAAATAACCGGTGCATAATCAAAATCCTCACAGAACTCTATAAACAGCTCTTCATCAGCACGTGGAGATAACGCACAATATGCTTTTGCATTAGCCCTGTCTAAAAGTAGACTTCCTGTTCCTTCCAGAAAAAAGCCATCTTCTTCAGCCGATGTGTAATCCATTATATTTGAAATTACAAAACCTTTATCTTCAAGAGTGTCTAAAATATCTTCACGACGTTCCTGACGACGATTTTCGGCAAACATAGGATACAATGCCACATCACCATTTTCATGAAATGAAACCCAGTTGTTTGGAAAAATACTATCTGGTGTATCTGTCTCTAAAGTATCGTCAATCACTGTAACATCAACTCCTACCGCTCTCAATTTTTCAACGAAAGTATCAAATTCCTGTTGTGCTTTTGCATTTACCGTACTTGGCAAAAATCCGTCTAATACTTTTTGATAATAATTATTTACAGCCGTTTGCTCGTTCATTCTGAAAGCAACCGGACGAATCATTACGATTGCATTTGTAGTTTGTTTCATTTTCTTTATATTTTTTTGTTTCAAGTTTCAGGTTTCAAGTTTCGTAAAGAACGTGAAACTTGAAACCTGAAACTTGAAACTTATTTTCTAATCTCTAATTAATGGTAAAGTTGAACATCTCAACAATCCTTCCTGCTTTGCAATTTCAGCATACGGAATTTCTTCCACCGTAAAACCATTGGCACGTAGCCAATTGTTGAGTCTGGTAAAATTTTTCTCAGAAACTACTACATTCGTATCTATTGAAAATACATTCGAAAACATATGGTACATTTCATTCCTTTCGATGTGAAATAAATTTTCTTTTCCAAAAAGGTTGACTAAATACAAATAATCAGCTTCCTCACGAAATCCACGTTTATAGATAATTCCTTTGTCTTTTCCTACTGGTTGAAAACAACAATCTAAATGCAGCGCATTATCCCTTGCCTCAAGTTTAGATTTAACCAGATCAAATTCTTTTACAATTTTATTCGGAAATAATTCTTTAATATAGTTTACGCCTTGCATATTGGTTCGGGCAGTGATATAGTCTTTGTAATCACTTCCTTTATAAGTCCCGATAAAAATATGATCATTCCAAAGCATGACATCTCCTCCCTCAATATGAACTTCTTCCGGAGGACGAACTACTTTGGTTGCATCCATCTGATCAATCACATATTGAATTGCATCTAATTCTCTTTCCCTGTCAGGCAAAATGTTAGATTTCACAAAAGTATCATCAATTACAAAACCAATATCCCTGGCGAAAATTTGGTTATAATTTTCTATCATCTCAGGACGATAGACCTTTACATCATATTTTTGAAAAACAGCATTAAAAGCATCCATTTCAGCAACCATATCTTTTTCAATAGGATAAGTTCCTGCCTTAATATGTTCCAATGATTTAGGATCATAAGCTTCATCAATAGATGGAGTCGGCCCATTATGAACAGCAGAACCCAAAACTACTGCACGTAATCTTGACGTTTCGTTCTTTATATTTAATTGCAACATAGCTTTATTATATTTTGGGCAAATATAAAAAAAGCTTCACAGTTAAGTGAAGCTTTTAAAGTTATTTTATCTGTTAGACTTAAAGTCTCTTAATGGGTGTCCTGTATAAATTTGTCTAGGTCGCCCGATTGGTTCTTTATTTTCACGCATTTCTTTCCATTGTGCGATCCATCCCGGTAATCTGCCAATGGCAAACATTACGGTAAACATATCAGTTGGAATTCCTAATGCTCTGTAAATAATTCCGGAATAGAAATCTACATTTGGATATAAATTTCTTGATTTGAAATAATCATCTTCAAGAGCAGCTGATTCTAATTTTTTAGCAATTTCTAAAATAGGATCATCAACCCCTAAAGTCTCTAACACTTCTTTAGCTGCTTTTTTGATGATTTTAGCTCTCGGATCAAAGTTTTTATAAACTCTGTGACCAAATCCCATTAAACGGAAAGGATCATTCTTATCTTTTGCTTTCGCTAAAAATTTATCGGTATCGCCACCATCTTTATTAATTTCTTCCAGCATTTCAAGAACCGCCTGATTTGCACCTCCGTGAAGTGGTCCCCAAAGAGCTGAAACACCAGCAGAGATAGAAGCAAATAAACCAGCATGAGAAGAACCAACCATTCTTACTGTTGAAGTAGAACAGTTTTGCTCGTGATCTGCATGAAGAATAAATAATTTATCTAAAGCATCAACGATAACAGGATTTGCCGAGTAAGGCCCTGTAGGCAATTTAAACATTAATTGCATAAAATTATCAACATAACCTGTTGTGTTATCGTAGTAATTTAATGGATATCCCATAGATTTTCTATAGGTCCAGGTAGCAATTACAAGAAATTTACCCATTGTTTTACAAATGGCTTCGTACATTTCTTTTTCATTCTCAACATTTACCGCTTTTGGATTAAATGCCGTTAAAGCACTTGTCAAGGCAGATAAAACACCCATTGGATGTGCTGTTTTTGGAAAACCGTCAATGATATTTTTCATTTCTTCGTTGACCAAAGTATGTTTTTTGATACCATTTTCGAACTGCTCCAATTCCTGGGCTGTTGGAAGTTCTCCAAAAATTAAAAGATAAGATACTTCCAGAAAACTAGCCTTTTCAGCTAAATCTTCAATGGAGTATCCTCTGTAACGCAAAATTCCTAATTCTCCGTCTAAGAAAGTGATTTCACTTTTACAAGAACCAGAATTTTTGTATCCCGGATCAATTGTAATAATACCTGTTAAATCACGTAATTTGTTAATATCGATAGCTGATTCATTTTCGCTCCCTGTGATTACCGGAAGTTCAATTTTTTGACCATCTACTTCTAATGTAGCTATTTTTGACATAATATATCGGAAATAAATCTTTAAAATAATAATTTATCAAATCTAAGGAATTTAAGACTAATTAAAAAAAGAATCCTGCTATGAATTTGTTAAAACTCCAAAAAAAAACCATTCGCAGAAACGAATGGTTCAATTTTAATATATAACTCTTACTTTTATTTGATCTTGAAAGCGTTTAATCCCGGGAAGTAAGCCGTACTTCCTAACTCTTCTTCAATTCTCAATAACTGATTGTATTTTGCCATACGATCAGAACGGGAAGCAGAACCTGTTTTAATTTGACCACAGTTTAAAGCTACTGCTAAGTCTGCAATAGTATTATCTTCTGTTTCTCCTGAACGGTGAGACATTACTGAAGTATATCCTGCATTTTTAGCCATATTTACAGCTGCAATAGTTTCTGTCAAAGTACCAATTTGGTTAACTTTTACTAAAATTGAATTAGCGATTCCTTTTTCAATTCCAGTGGACAAACGTTCAACATTAGTAACGAACAAATCATCACCTACTAATTGAACTTTATGTCCAATTTTTTCAGTAAGAAGTTTCCAGCCATCCCAATCATTTTCATCCATTCCATCCTCAATAGAGATAATTGGATATTTAGCTACTAATTCAGCCAAATAATCAACTTGCTCGGCAGAAGATCTAATTTTACCCGTTTCTCCTTCAAATTTAGAGTAATCGTATTTACCGTTTACATAAAATTCAGCAGAAGCACAGTCAAGAGCAATCATGATTTCGTCACCAAAAGTATATCCGGCATTTTCAACTGCTAATTTGATAGTATCTAAAGCATCTTCAGTACCACCCGCTAAATTCGGAGCAAAACCACCTTCATCACCAACAGCAGTACTTAAGCCTCTGTCGTGTAATACTTTTTTCAAACTGTGAAAAATTTCAGTTCCCATTTGCATAGAATGAGAGAAAGAAGTTGCTTTTACAGGGAAGATCATAAACTCCTGGAATGCGATAGGAGCATCAGAGTGAGAACCTCCATTGATAATGTTCATCATTGGAACAGGCAATGTATTAGCAGAAACCCCGCCAACATATCTGTACAATGGCAATCCAAGTTCATTAGCAGCAGCTTTTGCAGCAGCCAAAGAAACTCCTAAAATTGCATTAGCACCTAATTTAGATTTATTTGGAGTACCGTCTAAATCAATCATTAACTGATCAATTGTATTTTGTTCAAAAACAGAAGTTCCAACTAATTCTTCAGCAATAACGGTATTTACATTATTCACTGCATTTAAAACTCCTTTTCCAAGAAATGCTTTTCCTCCATCACGTAGTTCAACAGCTTCATGTTCTCCAGTTGAAGCTCCAGATGGAACAGCAGCTCTTCCTAAAACTCCGTTTTCTGTTACAACATCAACTTCAATAGTAGGATTACCTCTGGAATCAAAAATTTGTCTTGCGTGAACTTTAATTATAATACTCATTATTTTTGTTTTTTATTAATAAATTATATTTTTTTTCGAAATTATAAAAATATTTAATAGAAAAAATGCATTTTAACCATTAAACACCTTTACTTATTAACTATATCGTTTTAGCAGTAGCAAGTTTAATATTCTCAACAAACTGATCGAACAAATAAGAGGAATCATGTGGTCCCGGACTAGCTTCCGGATGATATTGTACTGAAAAACAATTCTTATTTTTCATACGCATACCAGCAACAGTTTCGTCGTTTAAATGTAAATGTGTAATCTCTAAATCCGGATGATTGTCTAATTGCTCCTTGTTTACTGCAAAGCCATGATTTTGTGAAGTAATCTCACCTTTACCTGTAATTAAATTTTTAACAGGGTGATTGATTCCACGGTGACCATTAAACATTTTGTAAGTCTGAACTCCGTTTGCCAAAGCAATTATCTGATGTCCTAAACAAATTCCAAATAAAGGTTTGTCATCAGCAAGAATATCTTTGGCTACTTCGATAGCTCCAAAAAGAGGATCCGGATCACCAGGCCCATTTGACAAGAAGTATCCGTCCGGATTAAATTCCGACATATCTTTATAAGTCGAATTGTAAGGATATACTTTTATGTAACAATCTCTCTTGGCAAGATTCCTTAAAATATTCTTTTTTATTCCAAGATCCAAAGCAGAAATCTTATAGGAGGCATTTTCGTCACCAAAAAAATAAGGCTCAGTAGTTGAAACTTTCGATGCCAACTCTAAACCTTCCATATTTGGCACATTGGCCAATTCTTTTTTCAAATCTTCAATCGAAGTATCGTCCGTACAAATAACCGCATTCATCGCACCATTGTCACGAATATAACTTACCAGGGCTCTGGTATCAACATCCGAAATACAGATTAAATTTTGTTTAATAAAATAATCTTCTAAACTTCCGGAAGAGTCTTCTCTGGAATAGTTAAAGCTGAAGTTTTTACAAACTAAGCCAGCAATTTTGATGCTGTCTGATTCAATTTCTAAATCATTAACACCATAATTTCCAATATGAGGATTCGTTGCAACCATAATTTGCCCAAAATAAGAAGGATCTGTAAAAATCTCCTGATATCCGGTCATTCCCGTATTAAAACAAACCTCTCCAAAAGTTTTACCACTAATACCAATAGATTTTCCGTGAAAAATAGTCCCATCGCTTAGTAATAAAATGGCGCTTTGTCGTGTAGTGTATTTCATTCTTTAGTCGTATTGTTTTTTTATAATTGTTTAATGAAACCCGGCAAGCCCATTTCATTTATAATTAGATATTTTGCAAATTTACTTCTTTAAAAGAGGCCTTCCAAAAAAAAATAAAAATTTCATTCATAAAAATAAAACCTAACTAGTGAAATAAGTTAAATTTCAATTTAAAAAATGCAAAAAAAAAAGGATAAACTAAAAATTAGTTTATCCTTGATTTCTATAGAATCATTACTTTCATAATTATTCAGAAGCTTCAGTAGTCGATTCAGACTCAGCAGCTGGAGCTTCAGAAGTTTCCTCAGCTTTTTTTGCTTTACCACCACGACGGCTTTTTGCTTTTTTAACTTCTTTTTTACCCCCATTGTAAAGTTCATTGAAATCTACAAGTTCGATCATTGCCATATCAGCATTATCTCCCAAACGATTTCCAACTTTAATGATACGAGTGTATCCACCTGGACGGTCACCAACTTTAGCAGCTACGTCTCTGAACAAGTCAGTTACAGCATATTTGCTACGTAAGTAAGCAAAAACAATACGACGATTGTGAGTCGTATCTTCTTTTGATTTTGTGATTAAAGGCTCAACGAATTGTTTAAGCGCTTTAGCTTTAGCAACAGTAGTGTTAATACGTTTGTGCTCGATAAGAGAACAAGCCATATTAGCCAACATAGCTTTTCTATGTCCAGTCTGTCTGCTTAAGTGATTGAATTTTTTTCCGTGTCTCATTGCTATTTTAAATTTAATCCGCCGTAGCGGATTGAATTATTCTTTATCTAGTTTGTATTTAGCTAAATCCATTCCGAAAGTTAAATTTTTAACTGCAACAAGTTCATCAAGTTCAGTTAAAGATTTTTTACCAAAATTACGGAATTTCATCAGGTCATTTTTATTGAACGATACTAAATCACCAAGTGTATCAACTTCAGCCGCTTTCAAGCAATTTAATGCTCTCACAGATAAGTCCATATCAACAAGCTTAGTTTTAAGCAATTGTCTCATATGCAATGACTCTTCATCATACGATTCTGTTTGTGCAATTTCGTCAGCCTCGAGTGTAATTCTTTCGTCAGAAAATAACATGAAGTGGTGAATTAAAACTTTAGCAGCTTCAGTAAGAGCATCTTTTGGATTAATAGAACCATCAGTTTTAATTTCAAAAACTAATTTTTCGTAATCTGTTTTTTGCTCAACACGGAAGTTTTCAATTGCATATTTTACATTTTTTACCGGAGTAAAAATAGAATCTGTAAAAATGGTACCAATTGCAGCGTTCTGTTTTTTGTTCTCCTCAGCAGGAACGTATCCTCTACCTTTTTCGATTGTTAAATCGAAGTTCAATTTGATTTTCGGATCTAAATTACAGATAACAAGGTCTGGGTTCAGCACTTGAAAACCTGAGATAAATTTTTGAAAATCACCTGCTGTTAATTGATCTTTACCAGAAACAGAAATAGTAACTGCTTCATTATCGATATCTTCAATTTGACGTTTGAAACGTACTTGTTTTAGATTAAGGATAATTTCGGTAACATCTTCAACAACACCTGAAATAGTAGAAAACTCATGATCTACACCTTCGATACGAACAGATGTAATTGCATAACCTTCTAATGCTGAAAGCAAAACTCTTCTAAGTGCATTACCAACAGTCAATCCATAACCAGGTTCTAAAGGTCTAAATTCGAATTTACCTTCAAAATCGGTTGAATCGATCATGATAACTTTATCGGGCTTTTGAAAATTAAATATTGCCATAAATTTCGACTAAGTCAATTATTATTTGTTGTACAACTCTACGATTAATTGTTCTTTAATGTTTTCTGGAATTTGAAGTCTCGCAGGTACAGAAACGAAAGTTCCTTCTTTAAGATCATTGTTCCAGGTAATCCATTCATAAACATGACTTGAATTTGATAAAGAACGTTCGATAGCTTCTAGAGATTTAGATTTTTCACGAACTGCAACTTTATCACCAGGCTTAAGGTGGTAAGAAGGAATATTAACAACTTCACCATTTACAGTAACGTGTCTGTGAGATACAATTTGACGTGCACCTCTTCTAGAAGGAGCGATACCCATTCTAAAAACTACGTTATCCAATCTTGCTTCGCATAATTGTAATAAAACTTCACCAGTAACTCCTTTAGTTGCTGATGCTTTTTCGAATAAATTTCTGAATTGTTTTTCTAAAATTCCATAAGAATATTTAGCTTTTTGCTTTTCCATTAACTGAACAGCGTACTCAGATTTTTTTCCTCTTTTTTTAGCCATCCCGTGTTGTCCAGGTGGGTAATTTCTTTTTTCGAAAGATTTATCATCTCCGAAGATTGCTTCGCCAAATTTACGAGCGATTCTTGTACTAGGACCAGTATATCTTGCCATTTTAAATTGTTTAAGATTGAGATTATGAATTCAGGTCTTATCCTTCGATAATCTATGTTCAATCTAGGTTATACTATAAATTTTGAGTATTAAACTCTACGTCTTTTAGGAGGACGACATCCGTTGTGAGGCATTGGAGTAACATCGATAATCTCTGTAACTTCAATTCCACCGTTATGAATAGAACGGATAGCAGACTCACGTCCGTTTCCTGGTCCTTTTACATAAACTTTTACTTTTTTAAGTCCTGCCTCAAGAGCTACTTTACTACAATCTTCTGCTGCCATCTGAGCTGCGTACGGAGTGTTCTTTTTAGAACCTCTGAAACCCATTTTACCAGCTGAAGACCAAGAAATAACTTCACCTTTCTTATTTGTCAAAGAAATAATGATGTTGTTGAAAGTGGCAGAAATATGAGCTTCACCCGTTGATTCAACGATAACTTTACGTTTTTTTGCAGTTGCTTTAGCCATATTACTTATTATTTAGTTGCTTTTTTCTTGTTCGCAACAGTTTTTCTTTTACCTTTTCTTGTTCTAGAGTTGTTTTTAGTTCTTTGTCCTCTTAACGGAAGACCAGATCTATGACGGATACCTCTGTAACAACCAATATCCATTAAACGTTTGATGTTTAAAGAAACCTCTGAACGTAATTCTCCTTCAATTTTGTAAAATGAAACTGCATCACGAATCGCTCCGATCTCCTCATCATTCCAATCTTGAACTTTTTTGTCTTGGCTAACTTGAGCTTTTTCTAAAATCTCAATAGCTCTACTTCTTCCTAATCCAAAGATATAGGTAAGTGCTATAACACCTCTTTTATTTTTTGGGATATCTACCCCTGCTATTCTTGCCATAATTATCCTTGTCTTTGTTTAAATCTAGGATTCTTTTTGTTTATTACGTACAATCTCCCTTTTCTACGCACAATGATGCACTCGGGACTTCTCTTTTTTACTGATGCTCTAACTTTCATAGTGAATATCCTTTAATATCGATAAGTAATTCTTGCTTTTGACAAATCATAAGGACTCATTTCCAGTTTCACCTTATCACCAGGTAGTAATTTGATGTAATGCATACGCATTTTACCGGAAATATGAGCAATTACGATATGTCCATTTTCTAACTCCACACGGAACATCGCATTTGACAATGCTTCGATGATTGATCCGTCTTGTTCTATTGCTGATTGTTTTGCCATAAATATATTAAGCTACTGCTTTTCTATTTTTACCAGTCTTCATTAAACCATCATAATGTTTGTTTAACAAGTACGAATTGATTTGTTGAATAGTATCTATCGCAACACCAACCATAATTATTAATGAGGTACCTCCAAAAAACATTGCCCAAGATTGTTGTACATCCATAATACTTACAACAATAGCTGGGAACACAGCAATCAAAGCAAGGAATAAAGATCCTGGGAAAGTTATTAAAGACATCACTTTATCAAGAAAATCTGAAGTCTCAGCTCCCGGACGAACTCCTGGAATGAAACCACCGCTTCTCTTTAAATCATCAGCCATTTTGTTAGTAGGTACCGTGATAGCAGTATAGAAAAATGTAAATACAATAATTAAAGTTGCAAAAACAAAATTATACCAAAATCCAAATATGTCACTAAATGCTCCAACGATAGATTGTGATGTGTCTGATTTAGACAATCCAGCTACAGCTGCAGGAATAAACATAATTGCTTGCGCAAAAATAATTGGCATAACTCCTGAAGCATTAAGCTTAAGAGGAATCCATTGTCTATTACCACCTGCTAAATCTTGCTCGTAATCTCCTGTTGTTGTGCGACGAGCGTATTGAACAGGAATTCTACGTACTGCCATTGTAAGCAATACACAAGCGATGATTACTAATAACCACACAATAATTTCAATAACTAATAACATTGGACCTCCATTGTTATTGGTAACTCTGGTTGTAAATTCTTGTATAAAAGCTTGCGGTAAGCGAGCTAAGATACCAACCATAATCAACAATGAAATTCCATTTCCAATACCTTTATCCGTAATTTTTTCTCCAAGCCACATAGCAAAAATTGTACCAGTAACTAAGATAATAACAGAAGAGAATAAAAATTCAGGTGAATTAAAACCTAGTAAGAATGCACTTCCAGGCAACGTTCTGTATAAATTGTAGATATAAGTTGGACCTTGAACCAGTGTAATAGCTATAGTCAACCAACGAGTGATTTGATTAATCTTTTTTCTGCCACTCTCTCCATCGTTTTGAAGTTTTTGTAAATAAGGAATCGCAATTCCCATTAACTGAACAACAATAGATGCAGAAATATAAGGCATAATACCTAAAGCAAAAACTGAAGCTTTAGAGAAAGCACCTCCTGTAAACATGTCCAGGATAGATCCTAAACCATTTTTAGTTTGTCCCGCTAAACCTGTTAATTGAGTTGCGTCAATACCAGGCAGCGTTACATGTGCACCAAAACGATAAACCAAAAGTAATCCTAATGTAATTAAGATTCTATTTTTCAGTTCTTCGATTTTCCAAACATTACTTATTGATTCAATAAATTTCTTCATCTTAATAGATAAGTTATATAGTTACAGCTTCTCCACCAGCAGCTTCAATAGCAGCTTTTGCAGTAGCAGTAAATTTGTGGGCAGTTACTTTTAATTTTGCTTTCAATTCTCCTCTACCTAAAATCTTAACGATTTCATTTTTGGTAGCTAAACGGTTGGCTACGTAATCTGTCATAGAAACAGAATCTGTAATTATACCATTGTCTACTAATAATTGAAGCGTATCTAAATTAACACCTTCGTATTCTTTACGATTGATGTTTGTGAAACCAAACTTAGGCACACGTCTTTGAAGTGGCATTTGCCCTCCCTCAAAACCAATCTTTTTAGAATAACCAGAACGAGATTTTGCTCCTTTGTGACCTCTTGCAGAAGTACCACCTTTTCCTGAACCTTCTCCTCTACCTAATCTTTTATTTTGATTGTGTGTTGACCCTTCAGCTGGTTGTAAGTTACTTAAATTCATAACAGTATTTGTTATTTAGCTTCTTCGACAGAAACTAAGTGTTTAACTTTGTTTATCATACCAAGGATAGCAGGGATTGAATCATGCTCTACAACTTGTCCCATTTTACGTAGACCTAAAGCTTCTAAACCTCTCTTTTGAGAAAGAGGACAGTTGATTTTGCTTCTTACTTGTTTTACTAATAATTTAGCCATAATTTCCTTGAATTAACCTTTAAAAACTTTTTCTAAAGAAACACCTCTTTGTTTTGCAACAGTATGAGCGCTTCTCATTTGTAATAAAGCATCAAAAGTTGCTTTTACCACGTTATGAGGATTTGATGATCCTTGAGATTTAGATAATACATCGTGAATACCTACTGATTCAAGAACTGAACGAACAGCTCCACCAGCAATAACTCCTGTACCATGAGACGCAGGAATTAAGAATACACGTGCACCACCAAATTTACCTTTTTGTTCGTGAGGAACAGATTGTCCGTTCAAAGGAATTTTTACTAAATTTTTCTTAGCATCTTCTACTGCTTTCGCAATTGCTTCAGAAACGTCTTTAGATTTTCCTAATCCATGACCAACTACTCCGTTTTCATCACCTACGACTACAATAGCAGAAAAACCGAAAGCTCTACCACCTTTTGTAACTTTAGTAACACGATTAACACTTACCAGACGATCTTTAAGTTCAAGACCACTTGGTTTTACCAATTCTACATTTTTGTATTTAGACATAATATATTAGAATTTAAGTCCAGCCGCTCTTGCGCCTTCTGCTAATGATTTAATACGACCGTGATATAAATAACCACCTCTGTCAAAAGTGATGGTATCAATCCCGGCTTTTAACGCTTTTTCAGCAACCAGTTTTCCAACAGCAGTAGCGATTTCAACGTTAGTACCTTTTCCTATTTCTTTTTCTCTTGAAGATGCAGCTAATATAGTAACTCCATTTACATCATCAATAAGTTGAGCGTAAATTTCTTTGTTACTTCTAAATACAGATAGTCTTGGGTTAGTAGCAGTACCACTAATCGTTTTTCTAATTCTGAATCTAATTCTCTGTCTTCTATCAGATTTTGTTAATGACATAATCTTATTTTTTAAGCTGATTTACCTGCTTTTCTTCTTAATACTTCACCCACGAATTTAACACCTTTTCCTTTATATGGCTCAGGCTTACGGAAACCTCTGATTTTCGCAGCAACCTGACCTAAAAGTTGTTTATCAAATGATGTTAATTTTACGATAGGGTTTTTACCTTTTTCAGATATTGTTTCCAAAGCCACTTCAGGAGCGATTTCTAAAACAATATTGTGAGAATATCCAAGAGCTAAATCTAACTTTTGACCTTGGTTTGAAGCTCTATAACCAACTCCAACTAATTCAAGTTCTTTTGTAAAACCTTCAGATACACCAATAATCATATTATTGATCAATGATCTGTATAATCCGTGTTTTGCTCTTTGGTCTTTATGATCAGACGATCTTTCTAATAGAACTTGATCGCCTTCAACTTTTACAGTAATGTCCGAAAACTCCTGAGTTAGTTGACCTTTTTTTCCTTTTACCGTAACGATACCGTCTTTAACTTCAACAGTTACTCCGGCAGCGATTACAACTGGGCTTTTACCTATTCTTGACATCTTATTTAGTCTTTAAAATTAGTATACGTAACAAATTACTTCACCACCTACATTTAATTGCTTAGCTTGTTTCCCGGTCATTAAACCTTTTGATGTAGAAACAATAGCAATTCCTAATCCGTTAAGGATTCTTGGTAATTTGGCAGCACCAGCATATTTACGTAAACCAGGTTTACTAATTCTTTGGATATCTTTAATTACAGGCTCTTTAGTATCTTTATCATACTTCAAAGCGATTTTGATTGAACCCTGAACAGAGTTGTCTTCAAATTTGTAACTCAAGATATAACCTTGATCAAATAAGATCTTAGTTATTTCTTTTTTTAGATTAGAAGCTGGAATTTCAACAACTTTGTGGTTTGCAGCCACAGCGTTACGAACTCTAGTCAAATAATCTGCAATAGGATCTGTATACATATGTATTTGATTGCGACTATGGTTTTCGGGAGGCACTCGCCTCCCGAACCTTTAATCAATTAAAATTATTTTTTGGTTTGCAAAAGTACTAACTTATTGCGAGATTACCAAGATGCTTTTTTAACTCCGGGAATTAATCCATTATTAGCCATCTCACGGAAAGTTACACGTGAAATACCAAATTGACGGATATAACCTCTAGGTCTACCTGTTAATTTACAACGATTGTGTAAACGAACTGGTGAAGCATTCTTAGGTAACTTTTGCAAACCTTCAAAATCTCCGGCTTCTTTCAAAGCTTTTCTTTTCTCAGCATACTTAGCTACCGTTTTCTCTCTTTTCACCTCACGGGCTTTCATTGATTCTTTAGCCATGTCTTAATTCTTTTTAAAAGGTAATCCTAATTCAGCCAATAATGACTTTGCTTCCTTGTCTGTTTTTGCAGTAGTAACAAATGTAATATCCATACCTGAAATTTTGTTTACTTTGTCAATATCAATTTCAGGGAAAATGATTTGCTCCAAAACTCCAAGGTTGTAATTACCTCTTCCGTCGAAACCAGTAGCTTTAATACCACTAAAATCTCTAACGCGTGGCAAAGCAGAAGTAATAAGTCTGTCTAAAAACTCATACATTCTTTCACCACGTAAAGTAACTTTTGCTCCAATAGGCATCCCTTTTCTCAATTTGAAAGACGCAACGTCTTTCTTTGAAATTGTAGATACTGCTTTTTGTCCAGTGATCTTTGTCAACTCATCAACTGCATAGTCAATAAGTTTTTTATCAGATACAGCTGCACCAACTCCACGGCTCAAAACGATTTTTTCCAATTTTGGAACTTGCATTACGTTTGTATATCCGAATTCCTCTTTAAGAGCAGAGATTACTCTACTCTTATATTCTTCTTTTAGTCTAGGTGTATATGCCATTACTATAGTACTTGATTAGATTTTTTTGAAAATCTTACTTTCTTATCTCCTTCTACTCTAATACCAACTCTAGTTGTTTCCTTTGTTTTAGGATCAATTAGTGAAATGTTAGATATTTGTATAGAAGCTTCTTTCTTAACGATACCACCTTGAGGGTTTTTAGCACTTGGTTTTGTATGTTTCGAAACCATGTTTACACCTTCAACTATCGCTTTATTTTTCTCACGGTAAACACGTAAAACTTTACCTTCAGCACCTTTATGGTCTCCAGCAATAACTCTTACGATATCTCCTGATTTAATTTTTAGCTTTATCATCTTAAAACGAATTAAAGCACTTCTGGTGCTAATGATACAATTTTCATGAATTGTTTTTCACGAAGTTCTCTTGCTACCGGACCAAAAACACGTGTTCCTCTCATTTCCCCTGCAGCGTTCAAAAGAACACATGCATTATCATCGAAACGGATATAAGAACCATCGGCTCTTCTCACTTCTTTTTTGGTACGTACAACAACTGCAGTTGAAACAGCTCCTTTTTTAACGTTACCGTTAGGAGTTGCATCTTTAATAGATACTACAATCTTGTCACCAACAGAGGCATACCTTCTTTTGGTACCTCCTAAAACACGGATAGTTAAAACTTCTTTTGCTCCCGTGTTATCTGCTACTTTTAGTCTTGATTCCTGTTGTACCATAATTATTTAGCTCTTTCTAAGATTTCAACTAATCTCCAACATTTTGTTTTACTTAAAGGACGCGTTTCGCTAATTCTTACAGTATCTCCAATGTTACAGTCGTTTGTTTCGTCGTGTGCAACGTATTTCTTTGTTTTCAACACGAACTTACCGTATAATGGGTGTTTTACTCTTCTTACTTCAGCAATAACAATAGATTTATCCATTTTATTTGAAGTAACAACACCAATTCTTTCTTTTCTTAAATTTCTTTTTTCTTCCATCTTTCAGCAGAATACAATTATTGTAACTCTCTTTTAGTTAGCTCTGTAGCCAATCTTGCAACTGTTCTTCTTACACTTCTAATTTGAAGTGGGTTCTCAATTGGAGAAATAGCGTGGGCCATTTTTAGGTCAGCATATATCTTCTTAGTTTGACTAAGTTTTTCTTGCAACTCCGCTGCAGAAAGATCTTTTATTTCTGATTGTTTCATAATATACTATAAATTATGCTTCGAAATCTCTAGCAACGACGAACTTAGTTTTTACTGGAAGCTTTTGAGCTGCAAGACGTAACGCCTCTTTTGCAACTGATAAAGGAACTCCTCCAACTTCAAACATAATTCTTCCGGGTTTAACAACGGCAGCCCAATATTCAACGGCACCTTTACCTTTACCCATACGTACCTCAAGAGGTTTCTTAGTAATTGGTTTGTCTGGAAATATTTTGATCCATAATTGTCCTTCTCTCTTCATGAAACGAGTTGCAGCGATACGCGCAGCTTCGATTTGACGAGAGGTTAAGAACATTCCATCTTCATGTACAGATTTAATACCAAACATTCCATTAGAAAGTTCATGCCCTCTTTGAGAGTTACCTTTCATTTTACCTTTTTGTACCTTACGGTATTTTGTTCTTTTAGGCTGTAACATTTTTCTTTAGTTTAAAAATTTACTTTCTTTTACGAGCGTCTGGTTTACCACCTTTATTAAAAGGTTTTCTGTCTCCTCTCGGAGAATCTCCACCTTTACCACCACCAGTTCCGGATTGTTTTTTATCCATTCCTGCAAGTGGGGAAAGATCTCTCTTTCCATAAACTTCACCTTTCATGATCCATACTTTGATACCCATTCTACCATAAGTAGTGTGAGCTTCAGCCAAAGCATAATCAATATCAGCTCTGAAAGTTGATAGAGGAATTCTACCTTCTTTGAAACCTTCTGAACGCGCCATCTCAGCACCATTCAAACGACCAGAAATCAAAACTTTGATACCTTCAGCGTTCATACGCATAGAAGCAGCAATAGCCATTTTGATTGCACGTCTGTAAGAAATACGACTTTCGATTTGACGAGCGATGCTTGTCGCCACAAGATAAGCATCTAATTCAGGTCTTTTAATTTCAAAGATGTTGATTTGAACCTCTTTGTCAGTAACTTTCTTAAGTTCTTCTTTCAACTTGTCTACCTCTTGTCCACCTTTTCCGATAATGATACCAGGTCTGGCAGTAGTGATAGTAACGGTTACAAGTTTCAAAGTTCTCTCGATGATTACTTTAGATACACTAGCTTTTGATAAACGAGCGTGGATATACTTTCTGATTTTGTGATCTTCGGCAAGTTTATCACCGTAATCATTTCCACCATACCAGTTTGAGTCCCACCCTCTGATGATACCAAGTCTATTTCCAATTGGATTTGTCTTTTGTCCCATGCTGCTTAAGAATTGCTTTGTGTGTTATTGATAGCTCCAAGCACGATTGTTACGTGATTAGAACGTTTTCTTATTCTGTGTGCACGACCTTGTGGAGCTGGACGAAGTCTTTTCAACATCATTCCACCATCTACTCTGATCTCTTTAACAAATAATCCAGCTTCTTCTAAATTACCTTCACTATTTTTTTGCTCCCAGTTATTGATTGCAGATAATAATAGTTTCTCTAATTTTCTTGAAGCCTCTTTAGAACTGAATCTTAAGATGTTAAGTGCTCTCTCTACCTTCTGACCTCTTACCAAGTCCGCTACTAAGCGCATTTTTCTAGGTGAAGTAGGGCAGTTATTCAATTTTGCGAAAGCAATAGACTTATTAGCCTCTTTTCTCGCATCTGCTGTTTCTCTTTTACGAACTCCCATTGCTTCTTATTTTTTACCTTTATTTTTTGCTCCAGCATGACCTCTAAAAGATCTAGTTGGTGAAAACTCTCCTAATTTGTGACCTACCATGTTTTCTGTTACGTAAACTGGTACAAATTGACGACCGTTATGAACTGCGATAGTCTGTCCAACAAAGTCCGGAGTAATCATAGAAGCTCTAGACCAAGTCTTTACTACTCCTTTATTACCATTTTCAATGTTTTCCTGAACTTTCTTGTCTAACTTATAATGAACGAAAGGTCCTTTTTTTAATGAACGTGCCATATCTTATTATTTCTTTCTACGTTCTACGATATACTTGTTACTCGGGTTTTTCTTAGAACGAGTTCTATAACCTTTTGCTGGTATTCCATTTCTTGAACGTGGATGTCCACCAGAAGAACGTCCTTCTCCACCACCCATCGGGTGATCAACAGGGTTCATTGCAACAGGTCTTGTTCTAGGTCTTCTTCCTAACCATCTTGTTCTACCTGCTTTACCAGATACAACTAATTGGTGGTCTGAATTAGAAACAGCTCCAATTGTAGCCGAACAAGTTAACAAGATCAATCTTGTTTCACCAGATGGCATTTTAATTGTCGCATATTTTCCATCTCTTGCCATTAACTGAGCAAATGTACCAGCTGAACGAGCGATTACCGCTCCCTGACCTGGACGTAACTCAATACAAGAGATTACAGTTCCTAAAGGAATTCTGCTTAAAGGCAATGTATTACCAATTTCAGGTTGAGATTCAGGACCAGAAACTAATTTCTGACCAACTTTCAATCCGTTTTGAGCAATTACATAAGTTTTCTCTCCATCAGCATAAGCTAACAAAGCGATAAATGCAGTACGATTTGGATCATATTCGATTGATTTCACTGTAGCCGGAATTCCTTCTTTTGTACGTTTGAAATCAATAATACGATATCTCTGCTTGTGACCACCACCCGTATAACGCATGGTCATCTTTCCTTGACTATTTCTACCTCCAGAGTTTTTTATCGGCGCTATCAAAGAGCGTTCCGGCTTATCAGTTGTAATGGCGTCATAACCATTCACAACTCTAAATCGCTGACCTGGGGTAATAGGTTTTAATTTTCTTACTGACATTTTTCTATCTTAGATATTGTTGTAAAAATCAATTGTTTCTCCTTCTTGTACTTGAACAATCGCTTTCTTAATTGCATTTGTCTTTCCACTGATCAAACCACTTTTAGTGTATTTTGTAGTTCTATCCGGTCTTACGTTCATCGTGTTAACTGAAACGATAGTTACTCCATAAGCAGCTTCAACAGCTTTCTTAATCTGAACTTTGTTTGCTTTTTTGTCAACAACGAATCCGAAGCGGTTTAAAACTTCACTTTCTTTGGTTACTTTTTCTGTTACTATAGGTCTAATTATGATACTCATATTCCTATTATTTGCTTAAATTTTCTTCAATTAACTCCAAAGAACCTTCTAAAAGCACTAAATTATTAGTATTTAAAATATCATAAGTGCTTAATTCTGAGCTACTTACAACGCTAGAGGTCTTCAAATTGCGTGACGACAAATATACATTTTTATTTGACTCTCCCAACACAAATAGAGATTTTTTATTTTCTAACCCTAAAGCTTTCAAAACGTTAATGAAATTTTTAGTGTTTGGAGTTTCAAATTTAAAGTCCTCAAGAACGATAATATTTGACTCTTTTGCTTTGATTGAGAAAGCTGATTTTCTTGCCAATCTTTTCAAGCTCTTATTCAATTTAAATGAATAACTTCTTGGTCTTGGTCCGAAAACTGTTCCACCACCTTTAAACAATGGATTTTTGATACTTCCCGCACGAGCTGTACCTGTTCCTTTTTGTTTTTTAATCTTACGTGTACTTCCTGCAACTTCAGCTCTTTCTTTAGCTTTGTGAGTTCCTTGTCTTTGATTAGCAAGATATTGCTTTACATCAAGGTATACAGCGTGATTGTTTGGTTCAATTGCGAATACTGAATCAGAAAGTTGAACTTTTCTTCCAGTATCTTTTCCGTTGAAATCTAATACTTTTACTTCCATTACTTCTGAATGATTACATAAGAGTTTTTATGTCCAGGAATACATCCTTTAATAACAAGCAGGTTCTTTTCAGCCACCACTTTTAAAACTCTAAGGTTTTGAACTTTTACATTGTCTCCTCCCATTCTTCCAGCCATACGCATTCCTTTGAATACTCTAGATGGATATGAAGAAGCTCCCACAGAACCCGGCGCTCTTAAACGGTTGTGTTGACCGTGAGTTGCTTGTCCAACACCACCAAATCCGTGACGTTTAACAACCCCTTGAAAACCTTTACCTTTAGATACACCTTGTACATCTACAAATTCTCCTTCAGCAAAAATAGAAACATCAATAAGATCTCCTAATTTTTGTTCAGTTGCAAAATCTTGAAATTCAACGACTTTTTTCTTAGCAACAGTTCCAGCTTTCTTAAAGTGACCTAAAGCCGCTTTAGTGGAATGTTTCTCGTTTTTGTCATCGAAACCAAGTTGCAACGCTTCGTACCCGTCAACACCTTTGGTTCTGACTTGGGTAACAACACACGGCCCAGCTTCGATTACTGTACAAGGAATGTTTTTCCCGTTTTCGTCGAAAATACTAGTCATGCCGATTTTTTTACCAATTAACCCAGACATAAATATTAATTATTAATTACTAAAATTCCCTTCAATTTGAAAATAACAGAAATTTCCAAACAGGGAGTGCAAAAGTAGACATTAAAATCGAATATACCAAACAGTTACAAAAATTAAATCCATTAGAAAAGCTTTTCAAAAACTAAATACACCATTAAGCCTATGTTATTTTTACATAAAGAAAACAAAAATTGATTTTTATTACAGACCTATTCACCACATAAATCACCTATTTCGAAAATTAAAAACATCGCCAGCTCGCCATACAAAAGACATGCTTGTCAAAAACGAACCAAAACATTAAAAACCAAATATTTAAAATTGAGCGCAAAAGAAAATTAATCAAACAAAAAAAGCGAAACATTTCTGTTCCGCTTTTTTTTTTATAAATATAATAAAAAATTATACTTTGATCTCTACTTCTACTCCACTTGGCAATTCAAGTTTCATTAAAGCATCGATTGTTTTAGATGAAGACGAATAAATATCAATCAATCTTTTGTATGACATTACTTCGAATTGCTCTCTCGCTTTCTTGTTAACGTGCGGAGAACGTAGTACAGTGAAAAGTTTTTTGTGAGTTGGTAACGGAATTGGACCTGTTACAACTGCTCCAGTAGTTTTTACTGTTTTTACGATCTTTTCAGCAGACTTATCTACCAACATGTGATCGTAAGATTTTAGTTTTATTCTGATTTTTTGACTCATTTTCTTAAGAATTAAGCGTTACCTTTTGCTTTTTTAATTACCGCTTCTGAAATATTAGAAGGCGTTTCTGCATAGTGAGAAAACTCCATTGTTGAAGTAGCTCTACCAGAAGATAATGTTCTTAATGTTGTTACATATCCAAACATTTCTGATAAAGGCACATCAGCTTTAATAGTTTTAGCACCGTTTCTGTCACCCATGTCATTAACCTGACCTCTACGACGGTTGATATCACCTACGATATCTCCCATGTTTTCTTCCGGAGTAATAACTTCCATTTTCATGATTGGCTCAAGAACAATTGCACCAGCAGCTTTAGCTACTTCTCTATAACCCATTCTGGCAGCTAACTCAAAAGAAAGTGCATCAGAATCGACAGGGTGGAAAGATCCGTCTGTCAAAGTTACTTTCAAACTATCCACTTGATAACCAGCCAAAGGACCAGTTTTCATAGCTTCACGGAAACCTTTTTCTACAGATGGAATATATTCCTTAGGAACGTTACCACCTTTTACAGCATTAATAAACTGTAATCCTTTTGGAACTTTACCATCAACTTCATCAGCAGGCTCAAGTGTAAATACGATATCACCGAATTTACCACGACCTCCAGATTGTTTCTTGTAAGTTTCTCTGTGAGTTGCAGTTTTTGTAAACGCTTCTTTATATTCAACCTGAGGCTCACCTTGGTTCACTTCAACTTTAAATTCACGTTTCATACGATCCACTAAGATATCTAAGTGAAGCTCACCCATACCAGAGATAATTGTTTGACCAGAAGCCTCATCAGTTCTAACTGTAAATGTAGGATCTTCTTCAGCTAATTTAGCCAAAGCCATACCCATTTTATCAACGTCAGCTTTTGTTTTAGGCTCAATAGCAATACCAATTACCGGTGCAGGGAATTTCATAGACTCAAGAATAATTGGGTGTTTTTCATCACACAATGTATCTCCAGTTTTGATATCTTTAAATCCAACAGCAGCTCCAATATCTCCAGCCTCAATATAGTCGATTGGATTTTGTTTGTTAGCGTGCATTTGGTAGATACGAGAAATTCTTTCTTTATTTCCTGAACGAGTGTTCAAAACATAAGAACCAGCATCTAAACGTCCAGAATAAGCACGGAAGAAAGCCAAACGACCTACGAATGGGTCAGTAGCAATTTTAAATGCCAAAGCAGCGAACGGCTCTTTTACATCTGGCTTACGCAAGATTTTAGTTTGATCTTCTTCTAATAATTCAGCATCGTCAGGATGAATCCCTTCAATACCTTCCTTATCCATTGGAGAAGGCAAATATTTACAAACTGCATCTAACATGAACTGAACTCCTTTGTTTTTGAAAGAAGAACCAGCGATCATCGGAATGATAGCCATATCCATAGTAGCAGCTCTTAAAGCGCTGTTGATTTCTTCCTCTGTAATAGAGCTTTCATCTTCCATGAATTTCTCCAAAAGATTTTCATCATAATCAGCAACTGCTTCAATAAGAATAGATCTGTATTCTTTAACTTCAGCTAACATATCCTCAGGAATCGGCACAATATCAAAAGTTGCCCCTTGAGTAGCATCATGCCATATGATAGCTTGGTTTTTTACTAAATCTACAACACCTTTGAAATCATTTTCCTCACCAATTGGCAAAGTGATTGCAACAGCATTTGATTTCAACATATCGCGAACTTGTTGACAAACTGCCAAAAAGTTAGATCCTTGACGGTCCATTTTGTTTACGAATCCCATACGAGGAACTCTATATTGATCTGCAAGTCTCCAGTTAGTTTCTGATTGAGGCTCAACACCATCAACAGCACTAAATAAGAAAACCAATCCATCAAGTACACGTAAAGAACGGTTTACCTCTACGGTAAAGTCAACGTGTCCCGGAGTATCAATAATATTAAAGTGGTAAGGCAAAGATTCAGGCAAAATTTTACCTTGCTCAGTTGGAAAATTCCACTCACAAGTTGTTGCAGCTGAAGTAATTGTAATACCTCTTTCTTGCTCTTGAGCCATCCAGTCCATTGTTGCAGCACCATCGTGTACTTCACCAATTTTATGTGACTTTCCAGTGTAAAAAAGGATACGCTCAGTTGTTGTTGTTTTACCAGCATCAATATGCGCAGCGATTCCGATGTTTCTTGTATATTTTAAATCTCTAGCCATTTCTTTACGAATTAAAATCTAAAGTGAGAGAAAGCTTTATTAGCTTCTGCCATTTTGTGAGTATCCATTCTTTTCTTAACAGCAGCACCTTCTTCTTTAGCAGCAGCTAAACATTCTGATGCTAAACGTTGTGCCATAGATTTTTCATTTCTTCTTCTTGAATAAAGTATTAACCACTTCATTGCCATAGAAATTTTTCTGTCTGGTCTAATTTGCATTGGAATTTGAAATGTAGCTCCACCTACTCTACGACTACGTACTTCTACGTGAGGCATAACGTTTGTTAAAGCATCTTTCCAAATTTCTAATGAAGATTTTTCTGAATCCTGCTTTTTAGATTCGATGATGTCAATTGCATCATAAAATACTTTGAAAGCTGTAGATTTCTTACCATCCCACATTAAGTTGTTCACAAAACGTGTTACCAATTGGTCGTTAAACCTCGGATCTGGTAAAAGTGGTCTTTTCTTTGCCGCTCTTTTTCTCATGTCTTTTTTTTAATAAAAAGTTATAGATTATCCGTTAAATGTTATGTGTTTCAGATTTTATGACTTTCATCTTTAATCCGTAACCCTTAACTCCTAACCTCCAACTCTTAACGTTTTAAATTACTTTTTTGCTTCTTTTGGGCGTTTAGCACCGTACTTAGATCTTCTTTGCGTTCTTCCTGCAACTCCTGACGTGTCAAGCGCTCCACGAACGATATGATATCTAACACCTGGTAAATCTTTTACCCTTCCACCTCTAACTAATACTATCGAGTGCTCTTGTAAATTGTGTCCTTCTCCAGGGATGTAAGCATTCACCTCATTACCATTTGTCAAACGTACACGCGCAACTTTACGCATTGCAGAGTTTGGTTTTTTTGGTGTAGTAGTGTAAACACGCGTACAAACCCCTCTTCTTTGAGGACAAGAATCTAAAGCAACCGATTTACTCTTCTTAGTTATCTGAGTTCTTCCTGTTCTTACTAATTGTTGAATTGTTGGCATAATTAATACTAAAAATTTATTATGTATATTAAATTCCCGCTTTTTACGGGGTTGCAAATGTATAAAATATTTTTCACTATACAAACGTTAATTCATTAATTTTCAATAACATTATTTATCCTTATGATTTTAGAAACAAACAATAGATATTTGCAATACATTTAATAAACCACACTTAACACTTGAAACAACTTTTAAACATATTGATTTTCATTATAGGATTGAGCTGCCATGCCCAACATTTTTATTTACAAATTAAAGGAAGTAATCAAAACGGAAGCAAAATAATCGACTCCATAAACTACTCAACAAAACACAACAATATAAAATCAGTATTTGAGGAAACAAACAAAACATCCAATATCCTTTTAAAGAAAGGCTATCTGGGCAATAAAATAACAGAAACTAACAAAACAAACGACTCTACTTATCTATCTATAATTAGTCTTGAAAACAAAACAAAAAACATTCATATATATATAGGTAAGAATAATTTATTTTTTAATTCACCTAAAACTCAAAATGACACTGTAATCATCCCTTATGAAGAGATTGAAAATTATTTAAATCAAAAAATAATGGACGCAGAAAAACAGGGTTTCGCTCTGAGCAAAATAAAACTTGAAAATATCCAAAGAAAGAATTCAATAATTTATGCTGACTTAAATTTTAAATCCGAAAAAAAACGAACTGTAAATTCAATTATCCTGAATTACACCAATAACAGCGGGAAGGATTTTTTCCCGAAAGGACATTTAAAACAACTTAACAAAAAATACCTTAACAAAACATTCAATCAGGAAATTACAAAACAACTATACGAAGATATAAACAGTTTTGAATTTATTTCCCAGACAAAGTATCCTGAAATATTATTCACTAACGATTCTACAAAAATCTACACTTATATTGAAAAAAGAAGAGCCAACAATTTTGATGGCTATATCGGCTTTTCAAATGATGAAAATAAAAAAGTAAATCTGAATGGATATCTTGATATTACTTTACAAAACATTCTTCATTCCGGAGAAAAATTCTCCCTGTATTGGAAAAGTGACGGAAATCAACAAAAAACATTCGACGCCAAATTAGAAATTCCGTATATTTTTCAATCCTCTCTTGGAATCAAAGCGCAGTTAAACATATTCAAACAGGACAGCACGTTTCAAAACACCAAAACTGCCATCGATCTCGGTTACTATCTTAATTATAACTCAAAAATATATCTGGGCTATCAATCAACAGAATCAAGTGACATTCAAAACACCAATAACCTTTTAATTAGTGATTATAAAAACTCATACATCACTTCAACTTTAGAGTATAAAAAAACAGACAACACAAACAATCTTTTTCCTAAAAAGACTTTTGCAAACTTTATAATTGGATACGGAAAAAGAGACACCAATAACAACCCTGAAACTGCAGAATCAAGCAAACAATTTTATACCAGTCTTAACATTTCATACAATTTTAAATTAAATGAAAACAACTTCCTTAACATAAATTCACAAAATTTCTATTTAAAAAGTAAAAACTACATTTCAAATGAATTGCAACGTTTTGGCGGAATAAATTCAATTAGGGGATTTTTAGAAAACAGTTTGCAGTCCAATTTCAACACATTAATTCTTACAGAATACAGATATATTGTCTCCAAAAATTTATTCATACACTCTGTTACAGATTACGGCTTATACCAAGACCTGACAAGCACTTTGAATAAAAATAAAATTAAAAAATTAATAGGAATTGGCGCTGGTACCGCGATACAGACCAAAAACGGTTTATTAAAAATTATCCTCACAAATGGGGGAGAAAATATTAAAGACCTTGAATTATATAACACTATCATAAACATATGTTATAATGTTAAATTTTGAGGTTTATCAAAAAAAGATTTTTATTTATTAGGAAAGTTAACAAATTATTAAGAGTTTTGCGATACTAATTCAAAATATTTAAAAATGAAACTAAAGTTCAATGGATTCTTAGTGCTTTTATTAGTGCTAGTGGCGCAACTGACTTTCGCGCAAGAAAGATCTGTTTCAGGGATGGTTTCCGATAATACAGGTATGCCTTTGCCAGGTGTAAGTGTATTGATCAAAGGAACAAAAACTGGAACGCAAACTGATTTTGATGGTAAATTCTCTATCAAAGCATCAACAAGCCAAGTTTTGGTATTTAGCTACATTGGGATGAAATCTCAGGAAGTAGCCGCAAGTTCATCACTAATCAATGTAAAATTAGGTGCTGACACAAATGAACTTGAAGCAGTTGTTGTAACAACAGCTTTAGGTATTAAAAGAGAGAGAAAATCTCTAGGTTACTCTGCTCAATCAGTATCAGCAGAACAAGTAGGAACAGTTCCAACAGGAAACTTCGTAAATAACTTATCTGGAAAAGTTGCTGGTCTTAGCGTAACTAATGGAACTAACTTTGGAGGATCTACTAACGTAGTCCTTAGAGGTTTTAAATCTATTTTAGGTGATAACCAGGCTTTATTTGTTGTAGATGGTGTGCCTATCTTGAACAATAACGTGAATAGTGCCGATCAAAAAAGCGGTAGAGGTGGTTACGATTATGGTAATGCTGCTTCTGATATCAACCCAAATAACATTGCTGAGATCAACGTATTAAAAGGTGCTGCTGCAACAGCTCTTTACGGATCAAGAGCACAAAATGGAGCGATCATTATTACAACTAAAAAAGGAAAATCAAAAACTGACTTATCTGTAGAGTTTTCATCTTCTTACACTATGTCTACAGTTGACAAAAAGACTTTCCCTGAATACCAAACAGAATACGGTCAAGGATATTTTGGACAAAGATTTTCAACTTTTAATGGCCAACCAAGAGCCAGAACCGGAGACGATGCATCTTACGGGCCTAAATATGATGGTTCTTTAGTTTACCAATATGACTCATTCATTCCTGGTTCTGCTACTTTTGGACAAAGAACACCATGGGTTGCTGCTAAAAATGGTCCTATTGAGTTTTTTGAAACTGGTACATCTACTATTAATAACATTGCGTTAACTGGTGGTACAGAAAAAGCAACCTACAGATTAACTTACGCGAACACAAATACTTCCGATATCTTACCAAATGCTTTATTAAGTAAGAATAACTTTAACGCATCTGCAACTTACAAATTTAACGATAAATTAAGTTCAACATTTAATGCAACTTATGTCGCGCAGAACACTCGTAACAGAAATACAACAGGTTACGGTGGAAATCAAATTGCAGGTTTCAGACAGTGGTGGGCGAACAATGTTGATCTAAATGATCAAAAGAATTTCTACGAAATGAGTGGTCAAAACTATAGTTGGAACCAAACAAGTGGTACTATTATAGCACCTGCTTACTGGGATAATCCTTATTTTACTAGATACCAAAATTACAACAGTGATAGTAGACAAAGATTTGCTGCAAATGCAAGTATAACTTATGACGTATCTAAAGAGTTCAGTTTAACTGGAAGAATGGGTACTGATGGATTTACCATGAAAACTGAGGATAGAATAGCTGTAGGTTCAGTACCAGCAACATTAGGTTCTAACTCAAATTTACAAAACCTGCCTGCACAACCTTCAGGTTATGCTTTAGATCTTTACAATTTTAGCGAGCAAAATTATGATTTCTTAGCTACATACAAAAAAGACTTAACTGAAGATTTAAATCTTAATGTGCTTTTAGGAACTAACTACAACGTACAAAACAGATTCAGCAATCAACAAATGACTTCAGGAGGATTATATATTCCTGGTTTATACACAATTTCTAACTCTGCATCTACTCCGGCTTTACCTAGAATCATAGATACAAGAAAAGAAGTACTTGGTTTATTTGCACAAGCAACATTAGGTTACAAAGGAACATACTACTTAGAAGGTTCTGTAAGAAGAGATCAATCATCTGCTTTACCTGAAGACAATAACGCATATTGGTATTCTGCAGTATCAGGAAGTGTTGTTTTCTCAAACTGGTTAAAAGATGTTGAATTCATCAGTTTTGGTAAATTGAGAGCAGCTTACGCGCAAGTAGGTTCTGATACAGATCCTAACCAATTACAAGATCAATACACTCCAAGAAATGCATTCGGATCTCCAGTGTACTCATTCAACACTACTGCGAAAAATCCAAACTTAAAACCACAACAGCTAGACAACGTTGAGTTAGGTTTGAACATGCAATTTGCAAAAAACAGACTTGGCTTTGATGTCGCTTGGTTCCAAAACAAAGCTTTCGATCAAATTTTACCATTACCTGTATCAAATGCGACTGGAGTAGCATTCAACACAGTTAATGCTGGTACATTAACAACAAAAGGATTTGAGGTTACACTTAACGCTACTCCTTTTAAAACGGCTAACTTTGCTTGGGATGTAAATATCAACTGGTCTAATCCTAACACAAAAGTTACAGAATTAGCTCCAGGTATTGAGAACATTAACATTAACTCACTTCAAGGTGGTGTTAGTATCAATGCTCCTCTTAATCAGGATTACGGTCAAATTTGGGGAACAACTTATGTACTTGATGCTTCCGGAAACAGAATTATTGGAGACAATGGTGCTTACGTAGTTTCTACTACTACTGACAACAAATTAGGAACATATCAAGCTGATTGGGCTGGTGGTATCAACAATAAATTCACTTACAAAAACCTTTCTTTCAGCTTCTTAATTGATGTGAAAAAAGGAGGAAGTGTTTTCTCACTTGATCAATACTACGGATACGGAACTGGTATCTATGCTAATTCAGTTGGAAACAATGACTTAGGAAATCCAATAAGAAATACATTACCTAATGGTGGTGGTGAAATTCTACAAGGTGTTATGGCAAATCCTGCTTACACTCCAGGAGGAAATCAACCACAATACATCACAAATACGACAAGATTAGACAGATCTCAATCTAGCCAGGTTTTAGGTACCGATCCTCCTGCAGCTGCATTTGTTTACGATGCCGGATTTGTAAAATTAAGAGAAGTTGTATTGACATATAATCTTCCATCAAGCATATTAGGAGAATCTATAAAAGGAGCTTCATTTAGCTTAATAGGTAACAATCTTTGGATCATTGACAAAAGTTTACCATACTCTGATCCAGAAGCTGGATTGTCTTCAGGTAACACATCAGGATACCAATCAGGACCTATGCCGACAACAAGAAATATTTCTTTTAATGTCAAAGTTAATTTTTAAAAAAAAATAAAAATGAAAAAAATCATAGCAATACTAGCAGTAGGTCTGTCAATGACAGCTTGTGTTAGTGAGGATACAAACTTAGATCCAAACAGTGCGTATACCACTGTGCCGGGGTCGCTGATAAATTATGCAGAAAAGGAATTAAGTGATTACGTAAATACACCAAGTGTAAACGAAAATAACTTTAGACTTACGATGCAATATTGGCAAGAAACAACGTATGTTAACGAAAGTAATTATGACTTTACGAACAGAAACGTTTCTAATCAAATTTTTTCAGATAATTATACCAATGTTATAAACAATCTGGTTAAAGCTAAAAGTATAATCAATGCTTATTCACCAACTGCAACTGAAGCAGCAAATTGGCAAAAGAACAAAAAGAATCAATTAGCAATAATTGATATTCTTCAAGTTTACACTTACCAAATGTTAGTTGATACTTTTGGAAATATTCCTTATACTCAATCTTCAGATATTTTAGCTTTCCCATTACCAGCATATGATGATGCAGCTACAATTTATGCAGACTTGATTACAAGAATTAATGCTGACATTGCTAACTTAGATGACACTGCTTCTGGTTTTGGATCTTTTGATGATGGTGAGAATTATTACAATGGTAACACTGCACAGTGGCGTAAAATGGCTAACTCTTTAAAATTAAAACTTGCAATCGGAATTGCAGATTCTAATCCAAGTTTAGCACAAGCTACTGCAACTTCAGCTATTGCTGCCGGAGTAATGACATCTGCAGCGGATAATTGCCAATTAGCATATTTTCCTGACTCTCCAAATTACAATCCTTTGTATGAGAACTTAGCCGCTAGTGGAAGAAATGACTATATAGCAGGTAAAACATTAGTTGATTACATGAATACTAAAAATGACCCAAGGATCAGTAAATATTATACAGATGTTAATGGAGCATACATTGGCCAAACAATTGGTGAAGGTGGAGAATTTGGTGACTTCTCAAATATTGGGGAATTTGCTTATACAGCAACAACCCCTGGTATTATTCTGAACTACACTGAGGTTGCTTTTTATGTTGCTGAAGCTAACGCACGTTGGAACACTGCTGCTGCTGCAACAGCTTACAATACAGCTGTTACTGCTTCTATCCTAGAATGGGGTGGAACATCAACGGAAGCTGCAACTTATCTTGCAGCTAACCCATATGACGCAGTTAATTGGAAAAAATCAATTGGAGAGCAAGCTTGGGTAGCGATGTTTAATCAAGGTATGACTTCTTGGAATTTCTGGAGAAGATTAGATTTCCCTGTTTTAACTGCTCCTGCTACAGCAATTATCAATGCTGGTGGTAAAGTTCCGGTAAGAATGGCTTACCCTGTGAAAGAACAACAAGTAAATAACTCAAACTGGAAAGCTGCATCTACAGCTATCGGTGGAGATTTATTGACAACAAAATTATTCTGGGATAAATTCTAATTTATTCTCAAATAAAAATATTAAAACCACTCTGTTCATTCAGAGTGGTTTTTTTTTATATAAACATTATGCTTATATTTGCCCCATGGAAAAAGAACATCAAATATTTGGAATTAGAGCCATTATAGAAGCAATTCAGGCAGGTAAAGAAGTAGACAAAGTATTCATCCAGAAAGAAATTTCAGGTGAATTAATGAAAGATTTAATGAAGGTGATGAAACGCGCTAACATAAATTTCTCTTATGTTCCTGTGGAAAAGCTAAACAGACTAACACCTAATAATCACCAGGGTGCTGTAGCCACAATTTCACCTATTGGTTTTATTGATTTAGAACACCTTGTTGAATCTACCATAGAATCTGGCTTAAAACCTCTGTTTTTAATATTGGATCAAATTTCAGATGCGCGAAATTTCGGCGCTATTATCCGTACTGCTGAATGTACCGGTGTAAACGGAATTATTGTTCAAAAAGCCGGATCTGCTCCTGTAAACGGAGACACTGTAAAAACATCAGCAGGTGCTGTTTTTAATGTTCCAATCTGTAAAGTAGAGCATATTAAAGATGCTATATTCTATCTTCAGGGCTCCGGAATTAAAACTGTTGCTGCTACCGAAAAAACAGAACACAACATTTATGATTTATCACTGAATGAACCAGTAGCCATAATAATGGGATCTGAAGACCGCGGAATAAACCCTTCGGTACTTAAAATTGTAGATGAAAAAGCAAAACTTCCAATGTTCGGAACAATAGGTTCTTTAAATGTATCGGTAGCTTGTGGTGCTTTTTTATACGAGGCTGTCCGTCAAAGAAGCTAAAAATACATCAGAAGTTTTAAATTGGTAATAAAGAATGGAATGTTTTATTACTTAACTTTAAAATGGTAATAAAAATATCCATAACAGTTTTTAAAAATTACTGTTATGGATATTTTTATAAAGATTGAAAACAGAATTTCAAATTAATTCTTTCTTCTCTATATTTATTATCGGAAACAAAAGCCTCGATTCAATCTATTCATTTTTATCCAATTCATCATTTTTTCTAATCGTGTAATTAATGAGAAGATTTGAATTAAAATAAGTCAAAACATCTTCTGCCTCCTCTTCCGGAATTTCAGTATTGACAAAATTACCGTCTGCATCAAAATGTTTCATAAAAGGATCGGCTTCCGCATTGAAATCCGGTTTTTGCCACTCGTAAACAATTGGTTTGGCATAATCCGGAGTTTTATAAAAAAGAGTCAGCATAAAACCGGTTATAAAACCAGCCAAATGTCCCTCCCAGGAAATCGTCTTATCAATATCCGGAAAAACATACCAAATCATCCCGCCGTAAAGCAGAACCACAGAAAAAGAAAGGGCTACTAATCTGTAATATCTGGTTTGTATTCCTTTAAAAAAGATAAAACTGACCAAGACATAAATTAATCCACTGGCTCCAATATGATAATTTTGCCTGCCGATGATCCAGGTAATCAAACCGGAGAATAAAATTCCATAGCCAATGACTGCTAAAGTCTGCTTGGGATAAAAAAACTGCATCGCGGCCAGCAATACTAAAAGAGGAATAGAGTTATTATACAAATGCCCTAAATTCTCATGAATGAACGGGCTGAATAAAACGCCCTGCAATCCTGAAATATCCCTTGGATAAATTCCGTTTTGGTAAAAATCAAAGTCGAAACGAATTTGAAACCAGTATATTATCCAAAGAAAAAGCACAAAAAATACCGGAAGTCCGATAACAGCATTTGAAAACTTAAAATGATCGTCATTCATAATTCCAATAATAGGTTCAAGGATTAATTATCAAAAAACTATCCAAATATAATTTACTGATAATTTGTCAGCTACCCGAAAATATTCTCAGATACGCTTTTTAGCCCTGATGGCAGCGGCATCCTTTTTCTGGCTTCTTTAGCCGGAAAAAGATATAGCGAACAGCAGGAATTAGCTCCTTAAAACAAAAAAAATAAATTGAAAACAGTAATTTTACAAAATGGAAGCACCGTTAGCAGAGCGTATTCGCCCACAAAAATTAGAAGATTATATTAGTCAGCATCATTTGGTTGGGCCTAATGGTTCGTTGACCCAACAAATATCCAAAGGAATTATCCCTTCCTTAATCTTTTGGGGGCCTCCGGGAACTGGAAAAACTACATTGGCCCAGATTATAGCACAGGAATCAAAACGTCCTTTTTATATTTTGAGTGCCATAAACTCCGGAGTAAAAGATATTCGTGATGTAATTGAAAAAGCAAAACAAAGTGGCGGATTATTTACTGCCAGAAACCCAATTTTATTTATTGACGAGATCCACAGATTTAGTAAGTCCCAACAAGATTCCCTTTTGGCAGCCGTAGAGAAAGGCTGGATCACATTAATTGGTGCTACTACAGAAAATCCAAGTTTTGAAGTCATACCTGCCCTATTATCACGCTGTCAGGTTTATATATTGAATGCTTTCAGCAAAAATGATCTGGAAGCCCTTTTGCAGCGTGCGATGAAGACTGACACTGAATTAGCTTCAAAAAACATAATCCTGAAGGAAACCGAAGCTTTATTAAGACTTTCTGGCGGAGATGGCAGAAAACTTCTTAATATCTTTGAATTGGTAGTGAATGCCTCTCCGGAAGGAGAAATTGTGATTACAAACGATCGTGTATTTGAATTGGTTCAGCAAAATACCGTTTTGTATGATAAAACCGGAGAACAACATTACGATATTGTTTCTGCATTTATAAAATCAATCCGGGGAAGTGATCCGAATGGAGCTGTTTATTGGTTAGCGAGAATGATTGAAGGCGGTGAAGATGTAAAATTTATCGCCAGAAGAATGCTAATTTTATCGAGTGAAGACATCGGAAATGCCAATCCTACCGCTTTTATTATGGCCAACAACACCTTTCAGGCTGTGTCGACCATTGGCTATCCTGAAAGCCGCATTATATTGAGTCAATGCGCTATTTATTTAGCTACTTCCCCAAAAAGCAATGCTTCGTATATGGCAATAGGAAATGCGCAGCAACTGGTTAAGCAAACCGGAGATTTACCAGTTCCGATTCACCTGCGAAATGCTCCGACTAAATTAATGAAAGAATTGGGTTATGGCGAAGATTACAAATATTCTCATGATTATGCCAATAATTTTGCAGATCAGGAGTTTTTGCCGGATGCCATAAAAGAAACAGTTCTTTATAATCCGGGAAGCAATTCTCGAGAGAATAGCAACCGCGAATTTTTAAAGAACCGCTGGAAAGATAAATATGGTTATTAAACCGTATTTTATATTTTAGAATTTAACAGATATTTTTTCAGATACCATTTTATCATTTTGGTAATATTCAAAAAACCACTGATTATCTTTAGCATTTAACGTTCCCTGAATACCGTCTTTAATTGCTATAAAAGAATCAGCACGAGACGTTTTAAGCAATTTCATTACTACTTTTGGCGTTTTATCAATTAGTTGATATCCGTTTTCTGTGGGTTGTGCGTAAAGCAAATTCGGATCTGAAACATCTGCAACCGGAGCAGCAACAACTGCAGTCGTCGCTACAGTAGGAACTGAAGCAGCTACATTAGAAATCTTAGCCGGAGAGGAGGAGGATGTTGCAACAGCTTTTCCATTATAGGCATAATGCAAAGCATTTACGGATATAAATGCCTGCTCAAGAGCTTCCCTGTAAGCAATCTCATAATCTTTCTCTTTACTTTTTCCAATTTCAGAAGTGTAAATTATTTTTCCGTAGCAATCTTTTAACTGAACAAAAAGCTTTGTTACCAAAAAACCATTTTCCTTTTTTACATCTATGTATAAAAGCTGACAACGATCACTAAATTCGGCAGGAATTTCTTCGTTGACATAAAATGCCTTAAAACCGGCTTTCACTAAATTTGATTTAGTACTTGTTGCTAGTCTGTATTGATTATCGGTTTTAATAAACTCATATTTTAACGGAATAATCACAGCTTTATAATCGTTTACAGATTGCGAAAATCCGATAACTGAAACTAAAAGTGCAATCAACAAAAATTTAATTCTCATAATTATAAATATTTTTTAAGTTCTAATAAATGATTTATTTGTTTAATATTTTCAGGCGCTTCAATTTGCTTATCATTAAAGAAAATGGCGTCTAAGCCAGCATTTAACGCCCCATTTACATCTGCATCTAGACAGTCTCCAATCATAATACATCTCTCTTTTGATGCCTGAGCCAAATTTACTGCATAATCAAAGATAATACTATTTGGCTTTTTTACACCCGCCAGCTCCGAATTTGTTATAGTTGCAAAATAACCCGAAAGTTGGGCATTTCTGATTTTTTTATCCTGTACTCCGGCAAAGCCATTAGTAATGATATGCAATTTGTATTTTGGTTGCAAATATTCCAGAACTTCAATAGCACCATCAAAAAGATGATTATTTTCGGTTAAGAGTTCGATATAATCATTTGCAATGGCATCAATATCGTGATCTGAAATCTGATGGTTCAAAGCATCAAATGAAAATTTTAGCCGATTATAACGCAACTCCTGATGGGTAATTTTATCATGCTGATATAATTTCCAACAAGCCTGATTGATGGGCATGTACTTCTCTATAAAATCAGCTGTGCTTATACCCGGGTAATTCGCTTTAAAAATACGATCGAAAGCCATTTCAGAATTTTTGTCAAAATCCCAAAGTGTGTGGTCTAAATCGAAAAAGATATCGGTAATAATAGTACTCATATATTAAAAAATTCCTTCATCTACAAAACTATAATATTTTGTTTCAGTAATAATCAAATGATCTAAAACTTTAACATCTAAACTATCCCCTGCCCATTTCAATTTCTTTGTAATCTTTATATCGGCATCACTTGGCTTTAATGCTCCTGAAGGATGATTATGGCATAAAATCAAGCTTGTAGCATTAATTTCTAATGCCAATTTAAAAACCAAACGTACATCAACAATTGTACCTGATATTCCTCCTTTGCTTAATTGCGATTTAGAAATCACTTTATTTGAATTATTCAGAAAAAGCACCCAAAATTCTTCATGCGGTAATTCGCCTATTACAGGTTGCATGATATCAAAAACCAATTTACTGGATGTAATTTTAGTGAGTTCAACAGTATCTTCAGCTCTTCGGCGACGCCCCAGTTCCAGGGCTGCTATAATCATTATTGCTTTGGCCTGCCCTATTCCTTTGAAATTCATCAATTCTGAAACAGACATTTTTCCAAGTGCATTGAGACTATCAGCACTAGCCAGAATTCGTTTACTTAAACTAACAGCAGATTCATTTCTGCTGCCAGCAACTATTAAAATAGCGATTAACTCGGCGTTACTTAAAGCACTTTTACCTTTTGACATTAATTTTTCACGCGGCTTGTCTTCGTCTGACCATTTTGTAATAGGAAAATATTTAGCCTCCATTGGTAATAAATTAAATAATATCTTATCGTGCTAAGCTAATAAAAAAAAGAAGAAAATTCATTCAAAATAAACATAAATTACAATTTTATTTATTCCTAAATTTGAATAAAAAAAGATGAAACAGATTTCTATCCTTTTATTCCTGATCTTATTGTATTCCTGTCATCAAAAAGAAAAAGAACAAACTGCATCTTTTACAACAAACTCCACTTCAAAAACATTTGAAGAAAAATTATCTGATGCCGCTATATCATTAGTTGATCCAACAATAGATTATGATCCTGCCTATTTTTCTATAGCATATCCCAACGGTGATATTCCTAAAAGCAAAGGAGTATGTACGGATGTTATCATTCGAACTTATCGGAAATTAGGGATTGATTTACAAAAAGAAGTTCATGAGGATATGGTCGCCAATTTTCCAGAATATCCCAATCTGGAAAAATGGGGAATGACAAAAACAGACACTAACATCGATCACCGAAGAGTGCCCAATTTAGAAGTTTTTTTTGAAAGAAAAGGCGAAAAACTTGCCGTAAGTCAAAACCCTTCAGCTTATAAAACCGGAGAAATGGTAACCTGGATGATAAACGGGAAACTTCCTCATATCGGAATCGTCACCAACAAAAAATCAAAAGACGGAAAAAGAAATCTCATCGTGCACAATGTTGGCGGAGGTCAGGTTCTGGAAGATTGTTTATTTGAGTATAAAATTACAGGACACTACCATTATTGGAAATAAAATTTCAAAACTTAAATTCCAAACTTTAAATTCCAAATTCTAATCAAAATTTAAAATAAAAAAAAGCCAATTACAAAACTGCAATTGGCCTATTATCTCATTTTCTAATTGTCAAATTATCTAATTAATCAACCCTTTTACCTCATCAAAATTTAGTCCTCCGTAATTTCCTGAGCTCATTAAAAGCAAAGCGGAATTTTCCAGGTTTAAATTAAAAAGGTATTCTTTAAATTCAGCGGGATTCGTATAAATGATCAAATCTTTTCTATTAAAAGAAGTTGCGATTTGCTCGTAGGTAACTTCTTCAAGCTGCTTAATTTTGACGGCATCGGGTGAATAGAATACTACTGCAACATCGGCATATTCCAGAGCGCCTTCATATTCTTTTAAGAATTCAGCATTTAAGCTGCTATAAGTATGCAATTCTAAACAAGCTACTAAAGTTCTGTTTGGATATTGTTCTTTTACGGCTTTGGTTGTTGCAGCTACTTTACTTGGTGAATGTGCAAAATCTTTATAGGCCACTTTCCCTTTTCCTTCGGCAATTTTTTCAAGACGTTTGGAAGCTCCTTTAAAACTGGCGATTGCCTCATAGAAATCAGCTTCATCGACACCCATATTCTGACAGATCCATTTGGCTCCGGCTAAATTGTTTAAGTTATGGGCTCCGAAAACTTCTATCGGCATATCCCCCTCCGGCGTTTTTAACAGCGTAACACCATCACTAACGGTATATTCCGGTGTGTGATAGGCTAATTTACGAATTGGGTTTGTTGCCGCCTCTGAAACGCGTTTTACTTCCGGATCATTTTCGTTGTACACCAAAATTCCGCCATTCGTGATTTTTCCAATGAAAATTTCGAATTGTTCTACGTAATTTTCATAGGTTGGAAAAACATTTATATGATCCCAGGCAATTCCGGAGATCAAAGCAATATTAGGCTGGTACAAGTGGAACTTTGGTCTTCTGTCAATTGGGGAAGATAAATATTCGTCACCTTCCAAAACAATAAAATCATTTTCTTCCGTTAGATGAACCATTGTATCAAATCCTTCTAATTGTGCGCCAACCATATAATCAACGGCTATATTATGGTAATGCATAACGTGCAAAATCATCGAAGTGATTGTCGTTTTACCGTGAGAACCTCCAATAACAACACGGGTTTTGTTTTTAGATTGTTCGTATAAAAATTCCGGATACGAATATATTTTTAATCCTAAATCCTGTGCTTTCAGTAATTCCGGGTTATCTGCTTTTGCGTGCATCCCTAAAATGATCGCATCGATATCAGAAGTGATTTTTTCGGGAAACCAGCCTAATTCAGCAGGAAGAATTCCTTTTTTTTCCAATCTTGATTTTGATGGTTCAAAAATAGCATCGTCACTTCCTGTAACGTGATATCCTTTGTTATGCAATGCTAATGCCAGATTGTGCATAGCACTTCCGCCAATGGCGATAAAATGTGTTTTCATTTAAAATTCCAATTTTTTAAGTTCCAAACTCCAATTATTACCTGAAATGTAGTGGTTGAGATTTAATTATGAGGACTCAAACTTTTGCTTCAATTCCCTGGCTTTTTTAGGATCTTTTAATTTGTTCAAATATAAATTATATAATTTTTGAAATGTCGTTTTTGATTTGCCAATTTCATTTGCTTTGATATAATATTTTTCGGCCGATGCATATCTTTTAAAATATTCATCGATTCTGCCTTTTGACATATAACCATCAACCAATGACAAAGCTGCCAGTTCATTAGAATATGAAAGTGCTTTAGACTCGCTTCCGCCCAGAATTCCGGGCAATTGCAAATACAACTCTATGAGTGCCCATCTGGCCGGAATATGCTTAGGATTTAAAACAATCGCTTTTTCAAACGCTCCTTTCATATCCTCTACCATTCCCAAAGCCTTTAATTTATTAACCTCCATTGCCCTCATAGCCAAAGCCCCTCCGTATTTATAAAAATACTCTGCTTCTGTTGGCTTAAGCTCTTTCAGTTTTTTATAATATTCTCCCGCTTTTATCCATGACTTATGATAGGCTGCAATCTCCCCCAAATATTCAATCGTTTTTATATCGGAGGGTCTTGTTTTCAAAATTGCTTCAAAAAGCAATTGTGCTTCATCATATTTTTTGACATGAAACAACTTCTCCGCTTTTTCAAAATTAGATTGTGACCATATTAATAATGGCGTAAATAATAAGATAAATAGTAGTTGTTTCATATCTCAAAAATAGGGAAATATAAAATGGATAATTTGCTTTTAGATATAAATTAGTAATTTGTACGAAAATTATTTTAAGATCGTCCCAACCTTTATCAAAAAACAAGACTCTATATATAAAAACTACTTTATGAAAAACTTATTATTTGTATTCTTATTGCTTTCTACAGCACTATTTGCACAAAAAACTGATAAAAAATGGAATAAAGTCACAGCCTTTGAAAACGAAGGAAAAATAAAATCAGCAAATAAGATTGTTGAAAAAATATACAAAAAAGCAATCTCAGATAAGGACGAAGTGCAAATGATAAAATGCTTTTTTTATCAATCTAAATATTTACAAGTTGTTGATGAAAATGCAAAAAAGAAAATTTTAAATAATCTCAAAACAAATATTGACCGTGTCTCTATTCCTTCAAAAGCAATTTTGAATTTAATATATGCAAAATGTTTACAAAATTATTCTGACGATTATGAACCATATGCTGTTGTAGATAGTGCAGCAGCAGTAGTTGATGAAGCTACAGCATTAATAGATTCAGCTGTTGCAACTATAAACACTTCTCAAATAGATGGAATTTCCAGAACAAACGATTTTAAGATTGATTTTACACCTGAAAATGAGGTAATAGCTCTTTTCGCAAAAACATTAGAAAACGAAAATATTTTAAAAGCTACTCCCTTAACAAATTATCAGTCCATATTTGAATTTTTAACTTTAGAAAAACTGAAAAGTGAAAGTCTATATGATTATTTACTACAAGAAAACATCACTTTTTTTACTGAGAAGATCAGCGAATGGCAAATTGAAAAAAGCGTTTTCCTAATTCATAAAGAGCAACTATTAGCAGATTCTTCTGCTTTTATAAAACTAAATTTAGATTTTATAAAAGATGAAAATGTAAAAAAAGTGCTGTCTTTGTATCAAAAACAGGAAGTTAATCATCCTACTTTAGAAAATCAGTTTGAGCGGGCACAATTTTGCAATGCTTACCTATTACAGTCAGACGATGACTTTATGAAGTATTTAAGTGAACTTCAAAATAAATCTAAAGATGAAATTTTATCTCAGAAAATAAAATTAGAAATAGCGCGCATTCTTTTAAAACAAGCGACAAAAGAAACCTATTCAAAGAACAATATTCAGGCAGTTGCCCTATTTGATGAAATTATAAAAATTAATAACCAGTCAAATACCGCGAAATCCGCTTTAGCTCAAAAACAAGAAATTCTTTCGAAAACATTGTCCATCAAGCTTCAAAAATATACGTACAATAATGAAAATACACGAGCTCTGATTGAATACAAAAATGTAAACTATTTAACCATTTCGTTCTTCAAAATTCCCCAAAAGAAAATACAGCAATTCAATAAAGACCGTGAATTATTAGATAGCTTAGCTCCTGTAATTACTAAGAAACAAACTAAAATTGCCTATAAAAAATATGAGCTCCAAAATAAGGAAGATTACTTTGAGTACAGCACAGAAGTTCTTTTACCACATTTAGAAACAGGAAATTATTTGGTTTATTTTGAAAGTGATTCCAATTCAAAAGACGGAAAAGCATATGATTTTGAAACCCTTACTGTTTCGAATATCACTGTCCTTGCTAACCAAAAAAATGATACGGAAAACTATCAGGTTTTAGATCGAAAAACAGGAAAACCAATAGAAAATGCAACGATAAAATCAGCAAGCTTTACGCTTAAAACTAATTCAAAAGGATTAGCTTCTTATAAGAAAGTCAACAATAACTATAATAATTATGAAACTATCAAAATTTCAGCAGAAAATGATAGTATTCTAATTGATAAAGATTACATCCGCTATAGTGATGAATACAAAAAATCTGAAAACGACAAAATAAACGCTAAAGTTGAATTTTACCTAGATCGTGCTATTTACCGACCTGGACAAACTGTTTATTATAAAGGAATTGCAATTCAAAAAACTAAAAGCAAAACAAGCATTATTGCCAACACTACATTTAAAATTACTGCAAACGACGCGAATTATCAACTAATTAAGGAACTGGAAGTAACCACGAATGAATTTGGTTCGTTTTCCGGTGAGTTTACTTTACCAAAAAATGGTCTAACGGGACAATATGGCCTTACTGCATCCAGGCCGGAAGATTATAAGAAAAATGATGCTTATTTGAAAAATCACGTCCAATCTCTATTTTGGGAAAATGCAAATTTCGAAAATTCCCGAATTTCTTTCAATGTTGAAGAATATAAACGTCCAAAATTTGAAGTAATATTTGATCCTAAAAAAGAAAGTTTTCAAGTTAATCAGTCCATTAAAGTAAAAGGAAATGCCAAAGCATTTGCTGGGAGCAACATTTCAGACGCAAAAGTAACGTACACAGTTACACAATATACAAGCTACTTTCGAAATTATTACGGAAATGAAGAAAACGAAGTTTTAACCTTTGGCGAAACTAAAACAGATGCTTCAGGAAAATTTAGTATCGACTTTACGACATTGCCATCAAAAAACAGTAAAAAAGAACAACTACCAATCTTCAATTATAAAATATTTGCAACGATTACAGACATTAATGGCGAAACACATTCTGCAGAAACTACTATAAAAGTAGGTTTTCATGATTTGATTATCAATGCCAGTTTACCAATTGAAATTGAAACCAAAGACAAGAACGAAATCAACTTATCAAGTACAAATTTAAATGGAGAATTTTTAGCTGCCAAAGGCGAAATCAAACTCTATTTTGTAAAACCTTTATCGAATAAATTTAAAAACCGTATTTGGGAAAAACCAGAGATTCAAACTATCGCGCCGGCAGATTTTGAAAAATTATTTCATTATGAAATATCTGAAAGCGAAACTAAAGATACAACAAATGAAATCCTATTATACTCTAAAAAAACAGACACTCAAAAAGACAAAAAAATAGTATTGGATTTTATATCCAATTATAAATCCGGCACCTATAAAATTGTTTTTTCTGCCAAAGACAGTTTTAGTAACCCTATTGAATCTATTTCAAACTTTAAACTCATTCAAAGCAAGGATAAATTCGATCCGAGCAAATTATTTACGGTACAACAAATCAATGAAAATCCTAAAAAAGATGGTTATGTACTTGTAAAATTATCCTCTGTTATTCCTGAACTTTATATTACAGCGAATGGAAATTACGACAGTAAAATATATTTTGAAGATACTTTCCATTTACAAAAGAATGAAACTACTATCAGAATTCCGTTAAAATATGAGTTTGAAAAAAGTATTAAATTAGGTTTTGAAAGTGTTTTTGAGAATGACACTTTTACTCAGGAAATCACTGTAAGTCTTAAAGATGAAGAAACAAAGTTAGAGTGGACAGCTGAAAGTTTTAGGAATAAAATACAACCCGGAAGCAGTGAAAACTGGTCGTTCAAATTAAGTGCATTCAATACACAAGCCGAAGCTGAAGTTTTAGCCTCAATGTATGACAGCTCCTTAGATCAGTTTTCTGAGAAGGAATGGGAAACCTTAAAATTTAACCAATATAATTACAACGGAACTAATTTCAGAGAAAGATTAGGTTTTGATGTTACTTACGCTACATTGCAAAATTTAAACACCGTTTTGCCTCTTATAGATTTTCGTAATGAAGAAACAAGATTAAAATGGTTTGGATTTGATATTAATAGTAGTCGATATGGCGATTCACTTGACATGACTATAGTGGAGCTTAAAGATAAAAAGGCAGGCAGTGAAACTATTAAAGGTGATGCTGACGCCGTTTTAACTGTTGACGAACCCGTTGGAGCCGCAGCTGCTATTATCCTTTCTGACTCACCACCACCTCCTCCTAAGGTAGATCAGGTAAAATTTATAAAACCTGCATTTTTCCAAACCAATAAAATCAAGTTTATTCCTGGAAAAAAAATAATAACAGGCTTGACATCTCTAGTTATAAACCAATCGACCTTATATATAATTGATGGAGAAATTTCCACTGAGAATATCGCTACTAACCTAGATCTAAATGAAATTCTTTCTATGGATATTCTAAGCCAGGATAAAGCGACAGCCCTTTACGGAAGCAAAGGTGCCAACGGAGTTATAATTATTACGACCAAAAAAGCCCTCGAAGCCCTGACTCAGATAAAAGCCCGAAAAAATCTATCTGAAACCGCTTTCTTTTTACCGAATTTAAAAACAGACAATAAAGGAAATGTTAGTTTTAATTTCACTTCACCCGAAGCTTTAACAGCCTGGAAACTTCGATTATTAGCGCATAACAAAGATGCTGTTTCAGGTTATTTGGAAAAAAGTGTGGTTACCCAGAAAGAATTGATGGTTTTGCCAAATTTCCCGCGTTTCTTCAGAGAGAAAGATACGATTGTAATTTCTGCTAAAATCTCGAATATTACAGATAAAGCCAAAACCGGAATTGCCATTTTACAGTTTTTTGATGCCATAACCATGCAGCCCATTGACGCGAAAATGCTCAATGTAAATAATGTTAAAAACTTTACCGTTGCCGCTTTCGGAAATACAACGGCAAGCTGGACAATTTCGATTCCAGATGGCTTACAAGGTGTCCAATATAAAATTTTGGCAAAATCAGGTAATTTCTCTGACGGAGAAGAGAACATTCTCCCGGTTTTGACCAATAATATGCTGGTTACCGAAAGTATTCCGATTTGGGTTCGTGAGAATTCTAAAAAAGAATACACTTTTGAGAATCTTAAAAACAACAATTCAACAACCTTAAAAAATCAACAGTTTACATTAGAATACACTTCAAACCCTTCGTGGATTGCGATTCAGTCTTTGCCTTATCTAATGGAGTACGAGCACGAATGTGCCGAGCAGACTTTTGCCAGATTCTATGCGAATGCCCTGGCGTCGGAGATTATTTCAAGTAATCCTAAAATCGCAACTGTTTTTGAAAATTGGAGAAAAGAGGGAAAACTGACTTCGAAACTAGAAGAAAATGAAGAACTAAAATCAATCATTCTTGCTGAAACACCGTGGCTGAATGACGCCCAAAGTGAAGACGATAAGAAGAAAAAAGTAGCCCTTTTATTCGATTTGGAGAAAATGAAAACTTCACAGGAAACTACTTTTCAAAAACTAAAACAAAAACAGAAAGCGTCCGGAGGCTTTTCGTGGTTTGACGGGAATGATGAAAATGAATATATTACGAGACATATTTTAGCCGGATTAGGACATTTATCTAAGCTGGATAAAACTGCTGATAATCTTTCTAAAATTGATGAAATTGCAAAAAAGGGAATTTCTTTCCTCGACAATAAATTTTTAGATTATTATAAAGTCCACACTAAAAATGTAAAAGGAACAAGCAAACTGATTTTGATTAATCCTTATTCTGATTTGCATTACTTATATACCAGAAGTTTTTATCTGGATAAATATCCACTTTCCGATACTTTAAAAAGAGCAACTAAACTGTATCTTGATACGGCTAAAAAAGACTGGTTAAACTATTCCCTGTACGAAAAGGGATTAGCCGCTTTAACTTTAAATCGTTTTGGAGAAAGTGAATCTGCTAAAAAAATCATTGAAAGCCTAAAAGAAACAGCATCTAACAATGAAGACTGGGGAATGTACTGGATTGCCAATAAATCGGGCTGGTATTGGTATCAGGCACCCATAGAAACTCAGGCCTTATTGATTGAAGCTTTCGCCGAAGTAAATAACGACACCAAATCTGTTGATGCAATGAAAGTCTGGTTACTAAAAAACAAACAGACCAAAAACTGGCCAACCACAAAAGCAACTACCGAAGCGATTTATGCTTTACTGATGCAGGGAACGGACTGGCTTTCTGTAAAAGACAATACGGTTATTAAAATTGGAGACGAAAAAATCCTAACCAAAAAATTAGCAGAAAACGAAAAAGAAGCTGAAACGGGTTACATCAAACTCAATTGGAAAAAAGAGGAAGTCAAAAAAGAAATGGCTTCTATTAAAATTGAAAACAAATCTAAAGTTCCGGGTTTTGGCGGTGTTTACTGGCAGTATTTTGAAGATTTGGATAAAATTAAAAACAATTCCGGAGCTGTATTATCTGTTTCGAAAGAATTATATCTAAAGAAAAATTCCCTTAAAGGCAATCAATTAGAAAAAATCACAAGCAAAAACCCGTTAAAAACCGGAGATTTAGTTACTGTAAGATTGATAATTACTTCAAAAGAAGATATGGAATTTGTACACCTAAAAGATATGAGAGCTTCTTGTTTTGAACCTGTAAATGTACTATCGGAATACCAATACAAAGATAGGCTAGGATATTATCTGAGCACTAAAGATGCTGCAACACATATGTTCTTTGACAAAATAAACAAAGGAACTTATGTCATAGAATATGACATTCGTGTCAATAACAGCGGTGAGTTTTCTAATGGAATTACCACTATCGAAAGTATGTATGCTCCTGAATTTGCAAGTCATACGAAGGGAATTCGGGTAAAAGTTCAATAATTAAAATGACAAACCCGACAGATTTTAAAAACCTGTCGGGTTTAATTTTAAAAATCAATCCGATTATTTAATAATCGTCATTTCGTCAATAATGTTTTTGGCTCCTGCGTATTTGTCAATAATCCAAAGTACATAACGAATGTCTACGTTAATTGTTCTTTGCAATTTAGGATCAAAAATAACATCACCTGCCATAGCTTCAATATTTCCATCAAATGCAATTCCAATTAATTCCCCTTTTCCGTTAAGAACCGGTGAACCAGAGTTTCCTCCGGTGATATCATTATCAGTAAGAAAATTTACAGGCATGTATCCGGCTTTATCCGCATACTGACCAAAGTCTTTTGCTTTGTTTAATTCCAACAATCTTGCCGGCAAATCAAATTCCTGATCTCCTGCTTTATACTTTTTCACCATACTTTCCATGGTCGTATAATTATTGATTTTTGCATCGTTGCGTTTGTCTTCCGGCAAAGCACGAACTTTTCCGTACGTTAGTCTCAAAGTTGAATTGGCATCCGGATACTGAATTGCATTCAGTTTTGATTCTCTTAAACCCTCCACTAATTCACGGTAAGCGATTGCAAAAAAATCATCAGATTTCATTTGATCATCAGATTTAAAACGGTATTTTGTCAACAAATCATTAGAGATGATAAACAAAGGATCGTGTACAATGGCCAATGGTTTCGGATCTGCCATAAATGCCAGTACTTTTTCTTTAGAAGTAAAATAACTTGTTTCAGTTGCTTTTGCAACGTCTGCCGTAAAATCACCATTATTAAGAGATTTCATTTTAGCTATTTGCGTAGCTAAACCATATTCAGCTCCTTTAGCAGCGTATAAATTTAATTGTGCTGTTAATATGTCTTTTTCAAGTGGTGCATAAAATTCACCATACATATTATCGATCATTGTTGTAATCTTAGGCAGCATTTCGGCCTTTTTAGCATCATTTTCATTATAATAAGCAATCAGGGCATTTCCTAAATTTGCCGTTCCGCTTGCATACGCTGAAGTACGCAAAAGCTGCATTAAGTAATTATCGTGAGTCGCTTTTACATTTGTTGATCTGTAATACTCATTAATGGTCGGAATTACATTTTCATATTTATCCTTATTAGCCGGCTTAGTGGCCCACTCATAGAATTTATCTTCTTGTTCCGCTTTGGTAGCGGCTGTTCCTGCTTTCGTCAGAGCATCAATCATTCCCTGACGGTTTTTCCAGTAATTCGCTGTTGAAGCATATTTTGAAGCATACTGTAAACGAACAGTGGCATCTTTATCCATATACTTTTTCATTTGGTCCATTCCGGTTTTAGCACCTTCAACCCATGCAGGATAAGCAAATTTTACGTTTTGATCAATTCCGCCCGCTGGCATCCATCGGTTTGTTCTTCCCGGATACCCTAAAATCATCGCGAAGTCATTTTCTTTAACTCCTTTAATGCTTATTGGCAGATAATGTTTCGGCTGTAAAGGCACATTTTCTTTAGAATAAGTGGCAGGATTACCGGCTTTATCCGCATACACTCTGAACATAGAGAAATCTCCAGTTTGACGCGGCCATTCCCAGTTGTCTGTATCACCACCAAATTTACCAACACTTTCCGGAGGTGTACCTACTAAACGTACATCTGTATAATCCTGATAAACGAAATAATAATATTCATTTCCCTGGAAGAAAGGACGAACTGAAACTGTATATTTTCCACCTTCGTTGTTTTCCTTTTCAATCAAAGCGATTTCCTGCTGAATGATTTTGTTTCTCTCTGTTTCTGTCATTGTATCATTTACCTTTGATAAAATTCTTTTCGAAACATCGTCCATACGCACGAAGAAACGAACGTACAAAGATTTTGGTTTCATCTCTGCGCTTCTTTCTTTTGCCCAGAAACCATCTTTCAGGTAGTTCTGCTCCGCTGTCGAAAGTTCTGCAATGGCGTTGTAACCACAATGGTGATTGGTTAAAACCAAACCGTCTTTAGAGACAATCTCCGCTGTACAGCCTCCGTTAAATTGTACAACAGCATCTTTAAGACTGTGATGATTAATACTGTAAATCTCTTCGGCTGTTAATTGCAAGCCCATTTTTTCCATATCCCTATGGTTCAGTCTTTCGATAAACATCAGAAACCACATTCCTTCATCAGCTCTTACAGGAAAAGCCGTCAGGCACATGGTTAAGAATAAAATTATTTTTTTCATGTTATTTTGTTTAAGTAATGCGAATATAACTCATTTTCGCAATTGTGTAATCCTGTAAGTTCTTAAAATTACAGATCTCCCCTTTTTATTAGTAGTTTTTTACGAATATAATATTCCCGGAAACAAAAAAGGTGCCCCGTTAACAGGACACCTTTTTAAAAAATTATATTGATTTTAGTCGTTCAGCATTTTCCAAAGCTTGTCTTTTAGATCTGTCAAACCTTGTTGGGCCACAGATGAAATAAACATATACGGAGTATCTTTAAAGGCTATGTCTAATTCTACTTTCAGTTCTGCTTTCAGTTCATCGTCCAGCATATCACATTTTGAAATAACCAAAAGACGTTCTTTATCCAACATTTCAGGATTGTATTTTGTCAATTCGTTTACCAAAATATCATATTCTCCTTTAATATCGGGAGTATCAACAGGTACTAAGAATAATAAAGTCGAATTACGCTCAATGTGACGTAAGAAATAATGTCCAAGACCTTTTCCTTCAGCGGCACCTTCTATAATTCCAGGAATATCGGCAATTACAAACGATTGAAAATCTCTGTAAGCAACAATTCCTAAGTTTGGTTTTAAGGTTGTAAACGGATAATCGGCAATTTTTGGTTTTGCAGAAGTCAAAACAGACAATAAAGTTGATTTCCCTGCATTAGGAAAACCTACTAAACCTACATCTGCCAAAACTTTAAGTTCCAGGATAACATCCATTTCTGCTCCCGGCAAACCTGGTTGTGCATATCTTGGTGTCTGATTGGTAGAACTTCTAAAGTGCCAGTTTCCTAACCCTCCTTTACCTCCTTTAGAAAGGATTCTTTTTTCTCCGTCTTCGGTAATTTCGAATAAAGTTTCTCCGGTTTCTTTGTCTTTAACGACAGTTCCTAAAGGCACTTCGATAAATTTATCATCTCCGTCAGCACCGGTACTACGGTCTCCTCCACCATCTCCACCGTGACCCGCTTTAATGTGACGCGCAAACTTTAAGTGGAACAATGTCCAAAGTCCTTTATTACCCACTAAATATACATGCCCTCCACGGCCACCATCACCACCGTCCGGGCCTCCTTTTTCAATAAATTTCTCTCTATGTAAATGTGTAGATCCTTTTCCTCCCTTTCCGGAAGAAACGTATATCTTAACATAATCTACAAAATTTCCTTCTGTCATTTTCTTTTTGTTTATGTATAGTTTAAAGTTTAAAGTTTCAGGTTTCAAGTTGGCGCCACGCACTTAACCTGAAACCTGAAACATTATAAACCTGAAACAAATTCTCTCTACTCTTTTAGTGCTTTCACCAGCACCTTATCAATCTTTACGCCATCCATATCCAGGACTTCAAGCACAAATTTTTGCCAGATTAATTTCTCCCCTTCTTTCGGAATATGAGAAAGTTCGGTCATAATCATTCCGCTTACGGTATTGACTTCGTAATCATTTGTCAATTCATCCAACTCAAAATAAGTTAAGAAATCGTGTAATGAATAATGTCCGTCAACCAGCCATGAACCATCTTCTCTTTCGATAAGCTGAAATTCATCTTTATAAAAATCGGAAGCATCACCTACTAAGGCTTCCAATATATCATTTAAGGTAATTATTCCCTGAAAAACACCATATTCATCTGAAACTAAAGCATAATGAATACCGGTTTTTTTGAAATTTTCCAACGCTTTATAAGCGGTGGTCTGCTCCATTAAATACGGGGCATCTATCATAATTGCCGACAAGTCAAAATGGTCGCTTTCGATATTGGCAAATATATTTTTAAGTGTCACAATTCCGACGATATCATCGTAATTATCGCTATACACCGGATAAACGGTGTGCAAATCCTGTAAAACCAGTTCTTTTATTTTGGATTTATCAGCATTCAATGGCAGCATATCTACCGATTTACGGTGTGTCATCAATGAATTTACTTTCCTGTCTCCAATATGAAAGACACGCTCCACGATATCCTGTTCAATTTCCTGAACTTCCCCGCCTTCTGTTCCTTCTTTTATAATCGCTTTAATTTCTTCTTCCGTCACTTTCCCGTCTGCGGTTGGTTTTATTCTCATCACATTCAGTAAAAAATCTGTAGATGATGTAAGCAACCAGATGAAAGGAGCTGTAATAATAGAAACGATCTTCATGGGCATTGCTACCATTTTCGCAATCGCCTCAGGGTAATTCAACCCGATTCGTTTGGGCAATAATTCTCCTAAAACCAAAGAGAAAAATGTCAAAACCACGACTACAATCCCCACAGCTACTGAATGTGCATAAGGTTTTAAAACTTCAAATCCACTCACAAATATCTCTACATCCATTGTGATTTTATCTCCTGAATAGATACCCGTCAAAATTCCGATTAAGGTAATTCCGATTTGAACAGTCGATAAAAACTTGTTCGGGGAATTAGCTAAATCCAGCGCTATCCTGGCACTTTTATTTCCTTTTTTAGCGGCTGTTTCCAGTCTGTTTTTCCTGGCTGAGATCAGTGCAATTTCAGACATGGAGAAAACTCCGTTTAATAGTATTAGAAAAAATATTATTAGTATTTCCAATTTGTAATTGATTCGTTATTGAATAGTTCGTTAAATGTAATTTGCAACCTAAATGTATTATAGCATTGTGTCCTGAAGAGCCATGAACAAAAAAAACTAATTTTTCCTCCCAGAAAACAGTAATCCGAAGAAGCTTGTTTTATGGTATGGAAAAATAGTTTTCTTTTATCCCGACTTCCGGGATGAAACGACAGCTGGAAAAAGCTTCTACAAATTATCTATAACTGACGTTAATCGCTCTGTAATTTCTTCTATAGTTCCGATACCGTTTACGGCATAAAACTTATTTTGTTCTTTATAATATCCAATTAATGGTGCTGTTTTCTCATTGTATTCCTGGTATCTTACACGAATTTTCTCTTCATCCTGATCATCAGGTCTGCCACTTGTTTTTCCTCTTTCTAACAGACGGGCAACCAAAATTTCATCATCAGCTTCTAAGGCTATTGTTGCTGTAACACTTGAACCAATTGTTGGCAGAAATTTATCTAAAGCCTCGGCCTGATCTAAAGTTCTTGGGTAACCGTCGAATAAAAATCCTGCAGTATCAGGGTGTTTTTTCACTTCGTCAATTAACATTGCAGTTGTTACTTCGCAAGGTACCAACTCTCCATTATCCATAAAAACTCTTGCTTTTTTACCCAAATCTGTATCGTTTTTCAAATTAAAACGAAAAATATCACCGGTTGAAAGATGTGTTAATTTGTATTTTTCTTTTAAAAATTCTGCCTGAGTTCCTTTTCCTGCTCCCGGCTTTCCAAATAAAACAATGTTAATCATAATAAGTGTGAGTGTTGCGTGACTTCTTAATTTTCAAAGAAGTTTAAAATGAATATATAGTTGTGTGTTTGTTTAAAAATTTATTCTGCTAATTTATATACTTCCGTCAAATTCCGTCCTAAACCATCATAGTCTAAACCGTAACCAACAATAAATTTATTCGGAATTCTGATCCCGACATAATCGATCTTGATATCTTTTTTATACGCTTCCGGTTTAAAGAACAAAGTAGCAATTTTAAAATGCTTTACATTTTGTGCTTTAAACATGTGTTTTAATTCTTCTATTGTATTCCCTGTATCGACAATATCTTCAATTATAACAACAGATCTACCGGACAAATCCTGATTGATTCCGATTAATTCTTTAACCGAATTAGTCGATTCTGTACCTTCATAAGATGCCATTTTGATGAAGGAAACCTCACAGGTTTTTTTGTATTTTTTCAGAAAATCGGCAACCACCATAAACGCGCCATTAAGAACTCCAATAAAAATTGGTGTATCATCTCCAAAATCATCTTCTACTTGTGCAACTATTTTCGTTAAAGCAAAATCAATTTCTTTTGCCGAAATAAACGGAACAAATTGTTTATCGTGAAGTTGTATCATTATTTTCATGTTTAAAATAATGCGCAAAGATACAGAATTACAACCAAACTGTTAGTATCAAATTATTTTGAAACAAGACTTTTTTCTTAATGTTAAATATCAGTTAATTTTTACATTTCAGTTCTGCTATTATTTTTTACATTTACTAAATTGTTGTTTTTAAAATATTTAACTCCAAATCACAATGAAAATAATCAAGCAAATCTCTTCGGGAATATTATTACTGCTATTCACAGCCTGTCATGGACAGGTCAAAAAAGAAGAAAAAGAAGCGTTGGCAAAACAGCCCGCCAATATTGTAAAAACGGCAATTGGCGAAATTACACTTCCTCCGCCCTATGCTACCGAATCCAAAACAAATAACAGTCGCGTCCTGAAATGGCCCGAAGGAAAGACACCAATAGCACCTGCAGGTTTTACAGTATCAAAATTTGCAGATGGGTTAGAAAATCCGCGTTGGACATACATTGCACCAAACAACGATATTTTTATTGTGGAAAGCGGCACCCGAACCAGTAAAAATCAGATTACCGTTTTCCGTGATGCCGATAAAGACGGAAAATTTGAAACCCGAAACGTTTTTATTTCAGGCCTGAACCGACCTTTTGGAATGCTGGTCCTGAAAGATTTTTTCTATATCGCGAATACTGACGGGCTTTATCGTTATCCATATAAAAACAATCCCCTTAAATTAGAAACCCAAGGAACAAAGATTCTCGAACTTCCTGCCGGCGGATATAACAACCACTGGACCCGAAATCTGCTTGCAAATCCTGACGGAACAAAAATCTATATCTCTGTCGGATCAGGAAGCAACGTTGGAGAAAACGGAATGGACAAAGAAGTGCGCCGCGCTGCTATCCTTGAAATCAATCCTGACGGAACCGGTGAAAAAATCTATGCCTCCGGAATTAGAAATCCGGTTGGAATGGATTGGAACCCTGCCAATGGTGAACTCTGGACGGCAGTTAATGAGCGTGATGAATTAGGAGACGAACTGGTTCCTGATTACGCCACAAGCGTTAAAAAAGACGGTTTTTATGGCTGGCCGGATTCTTACTATGGAAACATTTTAGATCCCAGAATGAAAGGTGAACGCAAAGATTTAGCAGCAAAAGCAATTGTACCCGATGTTCCTGTCGGTGCTCATACAGCTTCTCTTGGATTGGCATTTTATACTAAAGATGCTTTTCCGAAGAAATACAAAAACGGAATTTTCATAGGTCAGCACGGTTCCTGGAACAGGGCTAAAATATCGGGTTATAAAGTTATTTTCGTTCCTTTTGCCAATGGGAAACCTTCCGGAAAACCTGAAGATTTTCTAACCGGATTTGTTGCAGACGAAGCAAAAGCTGAAGTGTACGGCCGTCCGGTTGCTGTTACCGTTATGAATGACGGAGCACTTCTGGTAAACGATGACAGCGGAAACACCATCTGGAAAGTAACTGCCAATAAATAACCGCTTCTTTTTATGATCCTAAAAAAATACTGCTTTCTTTATTTTTTTGCGTTGCTGTTTTTCCAAACTATCAAGGCACAAAATAAGGAAAGCAAAACTATTGATTCTCTTCAGACAGAAAGACTCAAAGAAGTGGTAATCAGTCCGCTTTACATTAATACTGACTTACAAAATGCTCCGGCTTCTATTGGCATTTTATCCAAAAAAGATCTATTGCAAAATAACGCGACCGATATCAGCACTGTGATCAATACAATTCCCGGTGTTTTTATGCAGTCTGCGAACTTTACCACCACCCGGATTTCGATTCGCGGCATTGGCGCAAGAACACCTTATGGCACGAATAAAATCAGGGCTTTTTACGGCAGTATTCCGCTAACTTCGGGAAACAGTGAAACCGTGATTGACGATATTGATCTTGAAAACATCAGTCAGGTCGAAATCATCAAAGGTCCCCTTTCCAGTGTTTACGGCGCAGGATTAGGAGGTGCTATTTTAATTTCACCTCAGCTTTCAAAAGCACAGGGACAAAATGCCGGAATAAGTACCGTTTTTGGTTCCTATGGTTTAATAAAAAACACGCTGAATTACAGTTTAAATGAAAAACAAGGCAGTTTAAATCTGAGTTATCATAAACTGCAAACAGATGGCTGGAGAGAAAACAGTGCTTATAATCGGGAAGGCATTACTTTGGCAGGTGAACTGTTTAAAAGAAAAAACAGTAAGCTTATTTATTTTTCCAATTACACGTATCTCAAATCTTTCATTCCAAGTTCGATCAACAAAACGATGTTTGAAAATAATCCGCGATCCGGCGCTCCAACCTGGGTCGCTTCAAAAGGATACAAAGAATACAAATCGACTTTGGGCGGACTGGCTTATGATTTTAAAATCAACGAAAACATACAGAATTCAACTTCGGTTTTTATCAATTATAAAGACAGTAACGAACCGAGACCTTTTGATATTTTGCGACAATATACTTTTGCAGCCGGTGCCAGAACTCAGTTTTCAGGAAGTTTTAAAGTTAAAGAAACCGAAAACCAATTTATAACCGGGATCGAATATTTTTCAGATCATTATAAAGGCAATACTTTCCAGAATTTGTATCAGCAGAACAATGGCCAGGGAAGTTTACAGGGAAATCAGCTTACCGAAAACGGTCAGAAAAGACATTTTTACAATATTTTTTCGCAAATAAGGACTTTACTTTCCAGGCAATTTGAAATTCAGGCCGGATTAAATTATAATAAAACCGCCTTTGAATTGGAAAATCACACCCTCAATTCGAATCAAAAGTACAGTTATGACTGCATTCTTTCGCCGCAATTGTCTTTGTTATTTAAAACAAGTAAAGAAAGAACTTTGTATTTCTCGGCAAGCCGCGGATTTTCATTACCGGCTACCGAAGAAACACTTACAAGCGAAGGAACCATCAATACTGATATCAAACCGGAGAGTGGCTATAACTTTGAAGCAGGTGGGAAATTCTATTTTTTCAATAAAAAACTGTACACCGAATTTGCTGTTTACCGAATGGAAATAAAAGATCTGCTGGTTGCAAAACGGGTTGGAGACGATCAGTACGTAGGCATAAATGCCGGCAAAACAGTTCACGAAGGTATCGAAATTACGTTAAAACACAATTGGCCTATTAATTCGTTTTTCACAATCAATTCCTATTTTTCGGGTTCTTTGGGGAATTATGAATTTAAAGAATACGTAGATAACGGAAATGATTTTTCAGGAAACAAATTAACAGGAGTTGCAGCGAATAAAGTAAATGCCGGATTGACTTTCAATACCCGCTCGGGCGTTTATTTTTCTGCTGATTATCAGTTTGTAGATGAAATTCCGCTAAATGATGCCAATACGGCCTACTCGGATTCCTACAACCTTATCAATATTAAGGCTGGTTACGGATTTGAAATTCTACCTTCCCTGAGGACCAATTTTGCTGCCGGAATCAACAATCTTACCAACGAAAAATACGCTTCCTTAATTTTGCCCAACGCTGTCGCAGTCGGAAATGCAACTCCAAGATATTATTATCCGGGACTTCCCGTAAATTATTATGGAACAATCTCATTAAATTACTTATTTTAGATGTTGTATACAAAACCAAATAAAATGTCTTCCGAACTCCAATTAAAACTCAGCTATGTTACGGCTTACCGGGAGAATCGTCTTAAAGTGGCACAGGAGATTTTAGAAAACAAGTTTTTTTTTGAGGAATTAGTTGCTGTTTGTTTTTCGCCCTCCGGCAAAAACCATCATAAGGCGTGCTGGATTTTAGAATTCGTATCGTATGAAGAGCTAAATTGGCTGCAGCCTCATCTTGATTTTTTCTGTTCTAATTTGAAAATATTAAAAGACGAAAGTGCCATACGCCCGATTGCAAAAGTTGTCCAGCTTGTAATAAAGTCACATTATAAGAAAAACGAAAGCAGCATTTTGCTTTCTGAAACCAATTTACAGGAATGCATCGAAGCTTCGTTCGACTGGCTGATCAACGATGTAAAAGTGGCTACAAAAGCGTATTCGATCAGAACTTTGTATATTTTGGGCAACTATTATAACTGGATACATCCTGAACTGCAAATTATTCTCAACAAGGACTATGCAGATCATTCGGCAGCATATAAAGCGGTTGCAAAGGAAGTTTTAAAGAAAATAGAATAGGTATTACTCCCTCTAAATTCAACACAGATTGCACAAATTATATTGTTCTTAAAATTAGAAGTTGAAAAAATTCATGAAATTCATGAAATTCGTGGCAAAAAAAAGATTAAAAAGTATCTTTGCAAAAACACAACAACAATGAATTATTTTTCTTCTGATTTTAAATTAGGAATTTTAGGTGGCGGACAATTAGGCAAAATGCTCTTGTCTGATACCCGAAAATTTGACATCCAGACTTATATTTTAGATCCGAGTGACGAAGCACCAAGCAAAATTGCCTGTAATAAATTCTTCCAAGGAGATTTGATGGATTATGAAACCGTTTACAATTTTGGAAAACAGGTTGATGTTTTAACTTTCGAAATTGAATTGGTTAATCTGGAAGCTTTAACGCAATTAGAAAAGGAAGGCGTAAAAGTGTATCCTTCTCCAAAAACCTTAAAAGGAATTCAAAACAAAGGCGTTCAAAAAGATTTTTACACGTCAAGTAATATCCCGACAGCTGCCTATTTACGTTTTGACAATCCGGAGCAATTGCAAAAATCAGTTGGGAACAACGAAATGACGATTCCGTTTGTATGGAAATGTACCGAATTTGGTTATGACGGAAATGGCGTAAAAGTCATTCGCCAGATTTCTGACATGGATAATCTGCCCAATGTAGAATGCATTGCAGAAACCATGGTTCCGTTTAAGAACGAACTGGCTGTAATCGTCTGCAGAAATCCATCCGGGGAAATAAAAACCTATCCGGTGGTCGAAATGGAATTCCACCCGGAAGCCAATCAGGTAGAATATGTAATTTGTCCTGCCCGTATTGACGAAAAAGTGGCGGAAAAAGCCCGGGCAATCGCTTTGAATGTTTCTGAAAAATTCAATCATGTTGGTCTTTTGGCAGTGGAAATGTTTCAAACCAGCGACGATGAAATTTTGGTAAACGAAGTGGCTCCGCGTCCGCACAATTCAGGTCATTATTCAATTGAAGCCAGTTATACTTCACAATTTGAAAATCACTTACGTGCCATTTTAGATCTTCCCTTAGGAAATACAGACAGCAAAGTGGCCGGAGTCATGGTCAATTTAGTGGGTGCCGAAGGTTTTTCAGGAGATGTAGTTTACGAAAATATTGAAACTATTTTAGGATGGAATGGTGTTACGCCACATATTTACGGTAAAAAACAAACCCGTCCGTTCCGTAAAATGGGTCACGTGACCATCGTAAATGAAAATATGGTGGAAGCGAGACGTATTGCCGAGGATGTGAAGAATACGATTAAGGTGATTAGTTTGTAAGTCGCAGTTTATAGTCGCAGTTTACAACCTGAAACAAATAAAAAGCAGTCGCAGTTTTCAGTCACAGTCAAAACCTGAAACTTGAAACCTGAAACAAAAAATAACAGTCGCAGTTTTCAGTCACAGTCAAAACCTGAAACCTGAAACAAAAAACAACAAAAAAACACATGAGCAAAGTAGCCATTATAATGGGGAGCATCTCAGACATGCCAGTCATGCAGGATGCCATTGATATATTAAAACAATTTAATATCGAAACAGAAGTTGATATCGTTTCGGCACACAGAACACCAGAAAAACTATTCGATTTCAGTAAAAATGCACATACCCGCGGAATTTCGGTAATTATTGCCGGAGCCGGAGGTGCTGCACATTTACCCGGAATGGTTGCTTCAATGTCACCACTACCCGTTATTGGAGTTCCGGTGAAGTCAAGCAATTCTATTGATGGATGGGATTCGGTTTTATCGATTCTGCAGATGCCTGGCGGAGTTCCGGTTGCCACTGTAGCTTTAAACGGGGCAAAAAATGCGGGAATTTTAGCGGCACAAATCATCGGAAGCCATGATAAAAAAGTACTTGATACCATTATTTCATACAAGGAAGAACTGAAAGCTGCAGTTAATAAAGCAGCGGAAGGCTTGAAATAGTTTTCAGTTTTCAATCACAGTTTTCAGTGTAAACTATGATTGAAAACGTCGACCGAAAACTAAAACAACAAAGGCTTCACATTACGTGAGGCCTTTGTTGTTTAAAATAGGATCTCTTTTGAAATTAAACTTCATCTTCAATTTCTTCCAGAACAGACACAAATTCATATTCTGTTATATCTTCTTTATTTATCCAGTTTTCTGAAGTAACCAAATTGTAATTGATATCATCTTCGGTGGTCAATTCCCAAATAATAGCTTCAGCTTCAGGAAACGGAATATTTTGAGAGATTTGATTTTCAAACAATCTTTTGATAAGATTTCTATCAGACAGACCGTTATTCAATAATTTCAACACGTTTTCAGCGGTCAACTTTTGTTTTTCACCATCTGTTGGTGTCATTGAAAAATGAACAACAGACGCTTTTGCATTTGGAAATTTTCCGTTATAGGCTTTAAAAAGTAATTGATTGATATGAAATAAAGTTCCCTGCATGTCTATTTCGGGATATTCCTCGCATACCTTATCAATTAACATGTTGTGCGATATTTGTTCAATTTGGCCATCACCTAATCGGTCAGCAAATTTATATTTTAAGACTATTTCGGCAGCTTCGTTAGGTTCGTAATCTGATATAGCCATTTCTAGCAATTCCGGTAAACTTGCTTTGTCTGCTGTTGCCCCATCAGGATAATTGAATTTTTCTAATAACTGAACAAGATCTTCATCAGACCAATATCCTTCTACTTCATTAACTGTCTCTATATTCTTTATTACAATTTGATAATTCATCGTTTTCTGTTTTTATAATTTCTGATCAGCATTTTATAATTCTAATCGTATTTTTACAATTTAAGCTTTTAAAACCTGCTACAGCAATAAATAACATATCTATAACACAATTTGATTCTGTTTTAATACCGAGAATCAATCTTGTTTAGGTCGTTGGATTTTTATAAATTGCTACCTTTGAAATTCAAAAATATCGACTTCAACAAATAAAATAATTACATCATAATGAGCATCTTAACACAATATTTCAACACCAAACATAATACAGCACCTTTTTCACAAATTAAAATTGAAGATTACATCCCTGCTTTTCAGGAAGGAATTGCTTTGGCCAAGGCCGAAATTGATGCCATCGTAAACAATCCCGAAGCGCCAACTTTTGAAAACACGGTTGTGGCAATGGATTTTTCCGGCGATATTCTGGACCGTCTTTCGAGTGTTTTCTTCAATTTGAATTCGGCAGAAACGAATGACGAAATGCAGAAAATTGCACAGGAAGTTTCACCTTTATTATCTGAATTTGGAAATGACATTACGCTAAATGCCGCTTTATTTGCTAAAATAAAAACGGTTTACGACCAAAAAGAAAAACTGAATCTAACTCCGGAGCAAACAACACTTTTAGATAAAAAGTACAAAAGCTTTTCCAGAAACGGGGCTAATTTACCGGAAGATAAAAAAGAGAAATTACGCGAAATCGACAAGGAATTGTCTAAATTAAAATTACAATTTGAAGAAAATATCCTGGCAGAAACCAATGCTTTCGAATTGCATTTAACAGACGAAAAAGATTTAGCAGGTTTGCCTGAAGGAACCATTGAGGCAGCACGATTACTGGCTAAAAACCAAGACAAAGAAGGCTGGATTTTCACATTAGACCACCCGAGTTATGTTCCGTTTCTGACGTATGCGGATAATCGCGAACTGCGTAAAAAAATGGCGATTGCTTTTGGAGCGAGAGCATTTCAGCATAATGAATTCGACAACCAGCAAAATGTGTTGAAAATTGCCAAATTACGTTTCGACAGGGCGAATTTATTAGGTTATAAAACACATGCTCATTTTGTTCTGGAAGAAAGAATGGCTGAAAGTCCGGAAAAAGTGTTCACTTTCCTGAATGATTTACTGGCAAAAGCAAAGCCTGCAGCTCAAAAAGAGTTTGCCGAATTAACAGCTTTCGCAAAAGAACTGGATGGAATTGAACAGTTGGAAAAATGGGATGGCGCTTATTATTCCGAGAAATTAAAACAACAGCTTTTCAATTTAGATGATGAAAAACTAAAACCTTATTTTCAGTTAGAAAAAGTCTTAAACGGAGCTTTTACTGTTGCCAAAAAACTATACGGTTTAACCTTCACAGAAGTTTTTGACATTGATAAATACCACGAAGAAGTAACCACTTATGAAGTAAGGGATACTGAAAATAATTTAGTTTCGATTTTCTACGCCGATTTCTTCCCGAGAAAAGGAAAACGAAACGGCGCCTGGATGACTTCATTCAAATCACAAGCTATAAAAGACGGGGTAAACGAAAGGCCACATATTTCGAACGTTTGTAATTTCACCAAACCAACAGAAACCAAGCCATCCTTATTGACTTTTAATGAAGTAACGACTTTATTCCACGAATTCGGTCACGGTTTACACGGAATGCTGGCCAACACAACCTATCCAAGTTTATCCGGAACTTCGGTTTTCTGGGATTTTGTAGAATTGCCAAGTCAGATTATGGAAAACTGGTGTTACGAGCCGGAAGCGTTGGCTTTGTTCGCCAATCACTATGAAACCGAAGAAATCATTCCGATTGAATATGTTCAGAAAATCAAAGAGAGCGCCAGTTTTCAGGAGGGATTGGCCACTTTACGCCAGTTGAGTTTTGGACTACTGGATATGGCTTGGCATGGACAAGATCCAACAAACATTACCGATCTTAAAACTTTCGAAACGGCGCAATTTGCCAATACCCAATTGTATCCTGATGTAAAAGAGAATGCCATGAGTACTGCTTTTTCCCATATTTTTCAGGGCGGTTATTCGTCTGGATATTACAGTTACAAATGGGCTGAGGTTTTAGACGCTGATGCTTTTGAATATTTTCAGGAAAAAGGAATTTTCAATACAGAAGTCGCAACAAAATTCAAGGAAAATGTACTTTCAAAAGGAGGAACAGAACATCCGATGATTTTATACAAACGTTTCAGAGGCCAGGAACCGAAACCGGAAGCTTTGTTGAAGAGAGCGGGATTGCTGTAATTATTTGATACCTTTGTTAATATTCAAAACTATTGAAAGATAAAAATCTATATATAATTGCTGGTTGTAATGGAGCGGGAAAAACAACTGCTTCATATACAATCCTGCCTGAAATTCTGGATTGTAAAGAGTTTGTAAATGCTGATGAAATTGCCAAAGGTTTATCTCCTTTTCAGCCGGAAAAAGTCAGTTTTGAAGCTGGTAGAATAATGCTTCATCGTATTGATGAATTATTACAAAAAGAAACTGACTTTGCATTTGAAACAAATCTTTCTGCAAAAAGTTATATTTCAATTGTAAAAAAAGCTCAAAACCAGGGTTATTTTGTAACATTGGTTTTCTTTTGGTTAAATTCGATCGAACTTGCAAAACAGAGAGTAATAATCAGAGTAAGCGAGGGAGGACATAATATTCCCGAAGATGTTATTGAAAGAAGGTATATAAGAGGAATTAAAAACTTTTTCAATATTTATTTAAATGTATGTGATAATGTGATGCTTTTTGATAATTCTAATAAATCACCTGTTCTTATCTTAGAAAAAGAAATTAATGAGAAACCAATTATTATTAATGAAGATCTATTTAATGAAATAAAAAAAATACAACATGACTAAAGATAAAATCAAAGAGTTACAAAATAAAATAGTTGAAGGCCTTAAGGTTTCTTCAAAAAAAATGATTGAGAACAAAAAGAAAATCAATGGAAAAATTGTTGTTTATGCTGATGGAAAAATTCAGACTATAAATGCAGTAGACATTAAAGATTAATACTAAATATAGTAGTGAAAAAATATTTTAAAATCATTCTTTACCTTGCAATTATTGGATTGGTTGCAATTGTTTCCGTAAACTATTACGTGAAATCTTCAACTAAAAAACACATTTATTATTCGATTAAAAAGTTTCCAAGAAATGATGTCGGAATTATTTTTGGTGCCGGAATTAACGGAGATCAGCCAAGCAAATATTTAAAGGACAGACTTGATGCCGGAATTCTGTTATACAAAACCAAAAAAATCAATAAAATTTTGCTTTCGGGAGATAATGGCCGCGAGGAATATGATGAATTGACGGTGATGAAAAATTACTGTTTCAATCATGGCGTCGATACAACAAAGATATTTATTGATTACGCCGGTTTTGATACCTATTCAACGATGTACAGGGCAAAGCATATTTTTAAAATCAAAAAGGCAACATTAATATCTCAGGAATATCATTTAAACCGTGCCATTTATATCGGGAACAGTCTTGATATAAAATCGGTTGGATTTTCTGCAAACAAAGGTGAATACAGAGGTTATAAATACGTTACGTTCAGGGAATATCTTTCTACCTTTAAATCCTTTTTTGATGTTCTGAGAAATCGGGAACCTCATTTTTTAGGACATCCGATCAATATCAATGCAGAATCTAATTATTCTAAAGACGATAAAAGATAAAAAACACAGGGTTTCATTATAAAATAAAAAGCCAGTACAGAAGTACTGGCTTTTTTTAACCAACAAGAATTGTAATTAACTTTTTTTCTTAACTTTCTTATTATTATTTGCAGGCAATGGGATAAGTTCATCAAAAACATGGCTTAAATCACCTGGTTTTACACCATTATTCTGATTGTGACAAGAAAAACAAGAGATTGCCGTGCTGTCTGTTGAAGCGGTTGACGAAGGCTGAACATACGTTTCCATAGTACTGTTAGATAACTGTCCTGTACCGATTGCATCACCGGCAGGAATGGAGTCATTAACAGCTCCATACGGATACACATTTCCGTTGGGTCCCGCACCGCCAAAAGTCCATGTTGCCCCTATTAATAAATAATTTTTTCTGATATCATTTCCGACAAGCATGCCGCGAATAGCATTGTTTATGGAGATGATCTCACTGTTAGAATCGGCCGGTGTCTTATCTTCTCCGTTAGGAACTGTATTGGAGGCAACTCCCCAGGCCATAATTCTTCTCGCCGTATGGCTATTAACAGATGGATCTTTAATCAAAATTGAATCGTGGCCCACTGTCATATTCTGGATATTCTGAGCTCCTGTTGTATCATTCGCATTGGCATTAAAAAGCCATCCTTTACCCGTATCCGCTTTTACCTGTTTTATTTTATCATTGATATCTCTGTAGGTGTACGCATCATTTGGTGAATTTTTCTCGTGCTCGAATGTTGCCCAGATCATTTCAGGATGTCCGGCTACACTTCCTACAACATGCATTCCAACGAGTGCTAATGTTGTTGTGGTCTCTCCATTTTCTACCCATGCATTTGGATTGGATTTATCGTAAGTAGGAATTACCGCTTTGATCGTTACATAAGTTTCCGGATTTGGCAAGTCTTTAACTTCTACCCATGATGTTTTTAATTCCATTGCCAGGGCATCCGGATCCGGAGGTGTCGCCCAGCCTTTTGTTTTGGCATACGCAAGGATACTGTCTCTTGCAGCGGCTGTTGTTGGAAACTGATTTCCGTTTAACTGGTTCTCATTCACTCCGGTTAAAAAATAAGCATAAACGTCATTAACCATTGTGATGTAATATACCAATGATTTATTTTCACCCATCAAGGCTCCGTGGGAACCTGCCTGCCCTTGTTCTGATTGCACTTCTTTTCCAGTGGAATCAAGAAAAATAGATTTATTACCTACTTTAAATTGCTGCACCACCTCTGACGGCTTAATTTTACTGTCGATAACCGGTTTTGGATTTTTAATTACTTTTCCTTTTGTGTCAAAAAAGGAATGCAAACCTGAAGCATTAGTCGCGATATGATCTACCTGAATCAATTTATTAGATTCATCCTTAACTTTTTCATCACTTTTTTCAGCTTCAATCTCAAACATTTTCCCGGACTTATCGATCAAAACTGGCAGTCTGTTGGGTCCACTTTGATTAATATTACTTACGGCACGCAACACCTGATTCGGTTTGTGCTGCGTCAGTGTACGTTTATTTAAGGAATCAGGAGGAGAAACATTGTAAAATATAGAAGATTCCAAAACTGTTCCTTTTCCATCATAGGCTGCGGAAGCGGGCGATGTTACCCACAAAAACATTTGTTCGGACCATTTGTAGAAATCACAGTTGTTGTTATGAGGAAACGTAACGCTGTTAGCCGGCGTCACTAATCCGTTTTCGGTTACAGAACCTGACGCAAACCAGGAGTTAAATTCGGACTCAGACACCGTACAGCTCTGTTTCACATCCTGAGGCAAATATTCGGAATCATTAGACGCCAGAAGCCCCTTTTCTTTTTTGCATCCTAAAAACAGGATGATTATTACCATAAAGGATAGAGTAATAATTTTTGTGGTTGTTTTTTTCATTTTTTTTATAGTTTTGATTTGGTTGTTTTTTGGTCAATCTCTTTTCTGAAAATGACTACTCCGGAACTTAAGATGAAAGTTTAATTTATACCAATTCCGCCTTAAAGCATTCTGAAGGCTCAACTGTTTCATTTTCGATTTGATAATTGTAGCATGAAAAACCTCCAATTCCATTCCAGGCGTTATCGATAGCGAAATGAGCATCGAAATCAGCTAAAAAAGAACCTTTTTCCAGTGGGGAGAAAGACTGAAGATATTGTCCCTGCAAACTCACTACTTTTGTAAACTGTCCGAATCCGGTAGCATGGATTTTACCTTTTACCTGAACAACAATATCACTCTCCAGCATGTTGATAGCCTGCGTAATGACAATTGTTCCTTTTACCGAATTTTTTAATGGCAAAACTTCCAGAGCAAATGAAGCAACCGGTGCACCTGGTATTTTAATATTTCCGATTGTACCTTTTACAAAATAATCATCTCCTAATAAAATTTCCATGGTTCTTTGGTTTAAAATTTCCTTACTCAAAACTATATTAGATACACCATTTTAAGTAAAAAAATGTCATGAGACAGATATTCTTAGTCATGAAAGAGGAAAAAGATGTCATGGGATTTTTTTTCCTTTCAAACTTTTTGATAAAACTGAATCAAAACTATTTCACGGATAACAGAACAGGAAATTCAAAATATCCTGCAATAGCTAAATCATCATCAAAAACAGCAAATCGTACTCCGAAGGAACCCTTACCGGAAGTCAGTATCGTACATTTATTAGTGCTAAAAACCCGCTTAACCGCAGCCGTTTCCAAAGGATTAAAACGCTCCGGAACTATCGTGTCTATTTCTGTACTGAAAATGGAAAGCGGTTCTAAAATATCATTTCCTTCATCAACGGTAAAATCATATAAAACAACAGGGTTATCGAAATTTCCACTTACAGAAACTACATTAAAACTTAATTCATCCACAGAAGTTCTTTCAACACTTAATTTATTCTTTTTTAAGCCTTTGATCTTTTCCTTCTCTCCTGTTATAACCAAACATGCATAGTGATTAGAAAGCGGAGCAGGATTATCAATATCCATACTAACATTCGGATGCTCTTCTAACAAAAGTGATGTTTCTACTACTATATTAATCTGCAAATTTGACATGGCCTTTTTGTATTAAAAAAGAGAGGTTCAGCATAAATCTGAACCTCTCTTAAAAATTAAAATTTATTTGGCTGTAATTTGTGGATCCCAGCTGAAATATCCGTAAATATTTAAATCGGAATCATATAATGCAAATCGTAAACCATAATTCTCTACACCTTTTGCATTTACAGTGTTTTGGGCAAACCAGAAATTCTGAGTTGCTTTCTTAGTGTCTAACGGATTAAATTTTGTCGGCACAACGATATCTGCTCCCGGAAAATTCTCCAGGGTGAAATTTGGGTTTTGAAATACATCATCCCCGCCAAACTTAAATAGGTTGTATAATATTACCGGATTATCGAAATTATTATACTCTGAAGTAGCATAAAAACGAACGATATCTCCTTGTTTTGCAACAAAACTTAAATCTCCCGTACCCTGACCTGTGATGCTGGCACCGTCTGAAACTACCATGAACTGATAGTTATGACCTATTCCTGTTGGATTATTCTGATCCTTACTAGGACTTTTAAAATCATTAATTAAACGACTAGAGTCTATAATGATATTCACGTTTATAATTTTACTTTTTGGCATGACTTGATTTTTTTGGGTTTTCTTACTCGTAAGGCTTTTCAGAATCCGCCTCGTTTATTAGAGTGGGGTCTGCTCCACTTTTTGATTGATTTGTTTTGTTTCGGATATTGAAAGGATTAGCATAAAAATTATACGAATCATTTACCAATTCACTTAAAAACAAAATTTGAAAATAAATTTGCTAGCGTACTTTTCTTTTCTGACTCAAAATTACATGAGTCCTATAGACCTAATAAAAAAAATGTTGTAAGAAAAAGATTCTCTGTCATAAAGCAGGCGAAAACAGCTATAAGACTATTCTTAAAAAAAACAGTACTGTGTTTTTCCTAAAACAAACTTTCATTTATTTTTGAAAGTTTAAAAACTTTTACTTACATTTGATCTATGGAATTCAAAGAAGCAAAAAATAAATTCGTACAGACCTGGGGAGCATTAGGTTCCCAATGGGGCATCAATAAAACCATGGCTCAGATTCATGCTTTGCTGATGGTTTCGAACGAACCCGTTTCTATGGAAAACATTATGGAAGAATTACAGATTTCACGCGGAAATGCCAGCATGAACCTGAGAGCTCTAATGGATTGGGGAATTGTCTACAAAGAATACAAAGCCGGAGAAAGAAGAGAATTTTTTACTGCTGAAAAAGATCTGGATGAACTGGCTGTAAAAATTGCAAGAGAAAGAAGTAAAAGAGAAATTAAACCGGCTCTTAAAATCCTTAAAGAAGTCTCCTCTATTGAAGCAAAAGATTCAGCTGAAGAAAAACACTTTGTGGATCAAACCAATAAACTGTATGACTTTGTTCTGAAAGCAGATAATATGTTAGACAAAATGACCGAATTTAAAGAAAACTGGTTAGGCCGACTGGTTTTAAAAATCATGAAGTAAAACTTAAATCAAAAAAAATTTAATTAAAACTTTCATTTTTTTCTGAAAGTTTAAAACAATCAATAATTATGAGAATTATAAAATACATCAACACATTGGCTATCACGCTCCCTTTTTTAATTGCAGCAACCTATCCACTATATAAAGAAGGTGCCCTAATATTTGCTGTTATATCAACTATGGCAACCGGATTTTTACAATTTTCACTAGGAATAAAAATGCTCATTGACAATCCAAGGAACAAAAACCTGCAACTGTATATCGCAGGGGTCGTAGCCTTCTTTGCGCTTTGGCTTATTGATGTGTTAATAGGGTACAATGATTTCATCACCTTTATCCTTTTTCCGATTCCTTTGATTTTGGCCATTTACCTTTCTATGTTAATTTATATAAAAGAATAAACGGATAGTAAAGTCGAAAATAAAAAAACCATACATTATGAAAACGCTACAAAACCAAACCTTACTTTATGACGAAGACTGCCCGTTGTGCCAGGTCTATACGACAGGATTTATAAAAGCAAAAATGTTAGACGAAAATGGCCGTAAATCTTATTGCCAGCTAAGTGAAAACGAACAGAGTTTTGTAGATATAAAACGTGCTTCAAACGAAATTGCCTTAATTGACAATCAAAATAAAACAGTTCTTTATGGGATTGACAGCCTGCTAAAAGTAATTGGCTTTTCTTTTCCCTTAATTGAAAAAATCGGGAACCTGAAACCCGTTAAGTTCTTTTTGAAAAAACTGTATTCATTTGTTTCTTACAATCGAAAAGTCATTATTCCAGGTGCAGTCAATAAAGACGTGAAATTGCAATGTGTTCCGGATTTCAATTATAAATACCGCTTTTTATTTATTGGTTTTGCAAGTATAATCACGTCAATAGTATTGTATCATTATGCTGCTTTAATTCCGGTTTTGCCACAAGCCGGCAGTACCAGAGAAATACTGATTGCTTTAGGTCAGCTTCTTTTCCAGAGTCTGTTTATGTTAAAATCTGACAAAAAGACGATTCTGAATTACGCCGGAAACGTAATGACGGTTTCTTTAATGGGATCTTTATTACTGCTTCCGATGCTCGCACTGCAAACTGTAGTAAATGTTCCTGAAAATATAACTTTGGTTTGGTTTGCCATTACCGCTTTTATTATGTTTATCGAACATTTCAGAAGAGTCAAAATATTACAATTGCCAACTTATTTATGCTTTACCTGGGTGGCATACCGATTTATTATTCTACTATTAATTTTGAATTACTAAAGATCATGAATAAACTTATCATCGCAGCAGGAACCGGTTTTTTAGGTCAAAGTCTGCTCACTCACTTTAAAAATAAATTTGAAGAAATCGTTATTTTGACCAGAGGACAATCAAAAGAAATTGACGGAATCAAATATGTAAACTGGAACGCTAAAACTTTTTCCGGCTGGGAAAATGAATTGGAAAACGCCACCGTTTTAATAAATCTTGCCGGAAAATCTGTGGATTGCCGCTATACCAAAGAAAACAAAAAGGAGATTCTCTTATCCCGTATTGAAAGCACAAAGGTTTTGAATAAAGCGGTCTTACAATGTGCCAATCCTCCAAAACACTGGCTGAATTCATCCACTTCAACGATCTACCGTTTTTCTTTAGACCGGGAAATGGATGAGGTTACCGGCGAAATTGGAAATGATTTCTCTATGAATGTAGCTCAGTCCTGGGAAAAATCATTTTTTAAAACCGAAACTCCGGCGACTTTAAAAACAGCATTACGAACTTCAATAGTCTTAGGAAAAAACGGCGGCGCATTAATTCCGTTAAAAACTTTGGCAAAAATGGGTTTTGGCGGAAAACAGGGAAAAGGAAATCAGTTGATAAGCTGGATTCACGAAGCCGATTTTGCCCGCGCCATTGCTTTTATAATGGAAAAAGAAATAACAGGTGTTGTTAATATCGTGTCTCCAAAACCAATTGAAAACAAAAACTTCATGTGGCTGTTACGAAAAGCAGTTGGAACGTCAGTTGGAATTCCCATCAGTGAAACCTTATTGAAATTTGGATCCGCCATAATCCGAACAGAACCCGAGCTGGTCCTGAAAAGCAGAAATGTGATTCCGAAACGATTGCAGGAAAATGGCTTTCAATTTGAATTTGACACTTTAGAAAAAACCTTAAAAGACCTCATCTCATGACCACAATACATTTAGTTACCCATATAAAGGCGTCCAAACAAATCACTTTTGATACTGCGAGAGATATCGGTTTACATCAAAAATCAGCTGCTACTTCCAATGAAAAAGCGATTGCCGGCATAACCTCAGGCTTAATCAATTACAATGAAACCGTCACCTGGCGAGGAAAACATTTCGGTTTTTATCTAACCCATAAAAGCAGAATTACCAAAATGGATTTGTATGATTATTTTCTGGACGAAATGGAAGAAGGAAAATTCAAATCATTCCGGCACCAGCATTTCTTTGAAGAAAAAAACGGCATTACCATCATGAAAGACCATTTAGAATATGAAACGCCGTTTGGAATTTTCGGAGAATTATTTGATATTTTATTCCTCGAAAAACACCTCACTAATTTTCTTTTGCAAAGAAATAAAATCTTGAAAGAGACCGCTGAGAAAAACCAGGAATAAATCATTTTACCCTTTTTTCCAGAAAGACTTAAAGGAATTTTTCACACAGATTTTGCAGATTTAGCGGATTAATTTGAATTGCCTCCAACTTTAGCTGGAGGCAAAAAACAATAGAAGGTTCATAGCTTTAGCCCAACTTTATCATTCGGCTAAAGCTTAAAATTTATTTTAAAGAAACACAATCATCAGCCACCAAAAAATCGGTACGCTCTCTACCCAGAAAGAAGTGTAATATTTAGAGCGGTTTGGATTGGCAAACAGAATAAATAACATCAGTGTGACCACCATAATCAGATTAATAATCAGATCGTGAAATGTAAACGTCAATATCCCCAAAATCCAAAACGGAATCAACAGTGAAAATCCTAAGATTTTAGTTCGTTTCACACCGATGGTCTGCGGAACCGTTTTTAAATGCGGATCGTCATTAGCCAGATCTAAAATCTCAAAAACCAAAATCAGCACAAAAACCAACACAAAACGCTGTATACATTTTATAAAAAAATTACCTGTAAACGGAACCTCAGCATTTATATAAGGCAATACCAGCGTTGCTCCAACCCAGCAAAGGGCTACAATATAAATTTTTACTCCCGCCCAGTTTCGGGCATTTCTTCTATTCGGAAAAAAGGGTAAAGTATAAAGTGCAGTGATGGCAAAAATCGCAACCGAAACAATTTGTGTGATTCGCTTTAAATGAAAAAAATAGTAGCCAACCAAAATCAGGGAAATAAGACTTAAAAGAGCAATAATCTTCAGCTGATTTCCGATCGTCTTTTTTTTAACCCGGACCAAAGCATCGTATTTAACAAAATTATACCCCACAATTGTGCCGAAGAAAACGAATAAAGCCATAACTTCATCATATTGAATATGAAATACATGGAAGGTTATCCGAACCAAAGCATAACACGATAAAGCCACGTGAATGCTGCTGTTTAAATAAAAATCTAATACCTGTTTTGGAAGTTTCATAACTCAAATCTAATCAATTGGTAACAAATCAACTCTTTAGTTATAAATTTCATAAAAATTGAAGTTAAAAATACCCATTAAATTATTAATAATACTTAATTTTGCGCGACAAAAAAACAACACTTTTACAACTATATGAAAACAGATGCTTTTGCTTTAAGACACATTGGTCCAAGAGAAACAGATCTTCAACACATGTTACAAACAATTGGAGTTGAATCGATCGAACAACTTGTTTATGAAACCCTTCCAGATGACATTCGTTTAAAAGCACCTTTAAACTTAGATCCGGCAATGACGGAATATGAGTTTTTCAACCATATCCAGCAATTAGGTAATAAAAATAAAATCTTCAAAACATATATTGGTTTAGGTTACAATCAGGCAATTGTTCCTGCTGTAATTCAGCGTAATGTTTTCGAAAACCCGGGATGGTACACGGCTTATACGCCTTATCAGGCAGAAATTGCACAAGGTCGTTTAGAAGCAATTTTAAATTTCCAGACTACCGTAATCGAATTGACCGGAATGGAAATCGCCAATGCTTCATTATTAGATGAAGGAACTGCTGCTGCCGAAGCGATGGCTTTACTACTGGACGTTCGTTCCCGTGACCAAAAGAAAAACAATGTCAATAAATTTTTCGTTTCAGAAGAAATTTTACCTCAGACACTTTCCGTTTTACAAACTCGTGCAACTCCGATTGGTGTTGAATTAGTAATCGGAAACCATGAAACTTTTGACTTTTCAACTGAATTCTTCGGAGCTATTTTACAATACCCTGGAAAATACGGACAAGTTTACGATTATACTGCTTTTATTGAAAAAGCGGCTGCAAAAGAAATTAAAGTTGCGGTTGCTGCCGATATTTTAAGCTTGGCAAAATTAACGCCTCCCGGAGAAATGGGAGCTGCAGTAGTGGTAGGAACAACACAACGTTTCGGAATTCCGTTAGGTTACGGTGGACCACACGCTGCCTACTTTGCAACTAAAGACGAATACAAACGAAGCATGCCGGGACGTATTATCGGGGTTACTGTTGACACCAACGGAAACCGAGCTTTACGTATGGCACTGCAGACTCGTGAACAACATATCAAACGTGATAAAGCAACTTCAAATATTTGTACAGCACAAGTATTATTGTCAGTAATGGCCGGAATGTATGCCGTTTACCACGGACCAAAAGGATTACAATACATTGCTGATAAAGTACATGCATCTGCAGCTACTTTGGCAAATGAATTGAAAAAATTAGGCGTTGAACAATTGAACTCCGCTTTCTTTGATACTATTTTAGTAAAAGCAGATTCGAAAAAAGTAAAATCGGTTGCTGAAGCGAAAGAAGTAAACTTTTACTACGCAGACGAAAACACGATTTCAATTTCATTAAACGAAACTACAAGCATTTCTGATGTAAATGAGATTCTTGCTATTTTTGCTGAGGCAATTGGTGCGCAAGCAACATCAATTTCTGAATTGACAGAAACCAACCATTATCCTGAAACTTTAAACAGAACTTCTGCTTTCTTACAGCATGACGTTTTCAACAAATATCATTCTGAAACAGCGCTGATGCGTTACATCAAAATGTTAGAGCGTAAAGATTTAGCATTAAATCATTCGATGATTTCGTTAGGTTCTTGTACCATGAAACTAAACGCTGCCGCTGAAATGCTGCCGTTAAGTAATCCAAACTGGAACAACATTCACCCTTTTGCCCCTCTTGACCAGGCACAGGGATATCAGGAAATGTTGAAAAAATTAGAGCAGCAATTAAATGTAATTACTGGTTTTGCCGGAACTACTTTGCAGCCAAACTCTGGTGCACAAGGAGAATACGCAGGACTTATGGTAATTCGTGCGTACCACCAATCGCGTGGAGACGATCACAGAAATATCGCTTTGATTCCTTCATCGGCTCACGGTACAAACCCAGCTTCTGCTGCTATGGCCGGAATGAAAGTTGTTGTTACTAAAACTCTTGAAAACGGAAATATCGACGTTGAAGATTTACGCGAAAAAGCGATTCTTCATAAAGATAATCTTTCTTGTTTAATGGTAACTTATCCATCTACACATGGTGTTTTTGAAAGTGCTATTCAGGAAATTACAAAATTAATTCACGATAATGGCGGACAGGTTTATATGGACGGTGCTAACATGAATGCACAGGTAGGATTAACAAATCCTGCTACCATTGGAGCTGACGTTTGTCACTTAAACTTACACAAAACATTCGCTATTCCTCACGGAGGCGGAGGTCCTGGTGTTGGTCCTATTTGCGTAGCACCGCAATTGGTTCCTTTCTTACCAGGAAACCCGGTAATCCCGACAGGAGGAGAAACTGCGATCACTGCTATTTCTGCTGCACCATGGGGTTCTGCTTTGGTATGTCTGATCTCTTATGGATATATTTCGATGTTAGGAGCTGAAGGCCTAAAAAGCGCTACAGAGCATGCAATCCTTAATGCAAACTACATCAAAGAAAAACTAAACGGACATTACGATACTTTATATTCCGGAGAAATGGGTCGTGCAGCACACGAAATGATTTTGGAATGTCGTCCTTTTAAACAAAAAGGAATCGAAGTTACCGATATCGCAAAACGTTTAATGGATTACGGTTTCCACGCACCAACCGTATCTTTCCCGGTTGCCGGAACTTTGATGATCGAACCGACCGAAAGTGAAAACTTAGAAGAATTAGATCGTTTTTGTGACGCCATGATTTCAATCAGAAAAGAAATTGAAGCTGCAACAATCGAAGACAGTAACAATGTATTGAAAAATTCCCCTCACACTTTAGCGATGCTGACTTCTGAGACCTGGAATTTCCCTTACACCAGAGAACAGGCTGCTTTCCCGTTAGAATATATCGCTGAAAACAAATTCTGGCCTTCTGTCCGCAGAGCCGATGATGCTTTTGGAGACAGAAATCTAATCTGTAGCTGTGCTCCAATTGAAGCTTATATGGAAAACTAAGAAATACGTTTTCTTATTACATATCCAAACCCGACAGGTTTTAGAACCTGTCGGGTTTATTTTTTATTTGAAGTTTCATGTTTCAAACAAAAAAAACTTCACCCCAACTTTCATCTCAAACGTTTGAAATCTCAGGCAAAATCAAAATTCATTAAAAAATAAACAATAATTACATAAAAAATTTACTATTCCATAATTATATGCATGCATAGTATATTTTATGATGGTTATCATAATTTTATTTATAATTTAGCGATAAATTTATCGGATAATTAGTAAGGAATAATGAAAATAAAAATAATTGGAATAGGAAGTTACATTCCTAATAAAGAAGTAAGCAATACTGACTTCGACAAGCATGTTTTTTTGAATGAAGACGGAACTCCTTTTGCTTACCCAAATGAAGTTGTAATTAAAAAATTTAAAGGAATAACCGGAATTGAAAATCGTCGTTATGCCGAAGACCATCATACTTCCTCAGATTTAGCCTATTTTGCTGCTGAAAGAGCACTTGAAAATGCGAACATCGACCGTGAAACTTTAGATTATATTATTTTCGCCCATAATTTTGGCGATGTAAAAACCGGGACACATCAAACTGATATTCTTCCAAGTTTAGCAACCCGAGTTAAAAATAAACTGGATATTAAAAATCCTAAATGTGTAGCTTACGATATTCTTTTTGGATGTCCGGGCTGGATTGAAGGTGTCCTTCAGGCTAATGCTTTTATCAAATCCGGAATGGCAAAGAGAGTTTTGGTCATTGGAGCAGAAACCCTTTCTAGAGTTGTTGATGATCACGATCGTGATTCCATGATCTATTCTGATGGTGCGGGTGCTTCGATTTTGGAAGCGTCTGATGATGAAGCAGGATTATTATCTTATGAAAGCGCTACTTTTGCTAATGATGAAGCCAACTTTTTATACTTCGGAAAATCATACAATCCTGATTTAGATCCGGATATTAAATACATCAAAATGTATGGCCGTAAAATTTACGAGTTTGCTTTAAGTCAGGTGCCATGCGCCATGAAAGAATGTCTGGACAAAAGCGGAATTGCAATTGAGGAGGTAAAGAAAATCCTTATTCACCAGGCCAATGAAAAAATGGACGAAGCAATTGTTGCCCGTTTTTATAAATTATACGACAAGACACCACCGGAAAACATTATGCCAATGAGTATTCATGATTTAGGAAACAGCAGTGTGGCTACCGTACCTACTCTATTTGATCTGCTGATACAAGGCAAATTAGAAAATCATGAAATCAACAAAGGTGACGTTGTTATTTTTGCTTCTGTTGGAGCCGGAATGAATGTCAATGCATTTGTATACCGATACTAAAAGGATAGTTCTCAGTCGCAGTTTTCAGTTTTTACTCTGCTTAAACTGAAAACTGCGACTGAAAACTGAATACTAAAAAGTCCGCATTTTAAAATGCGGACTTTTTAGTATCTTTGCGCCTTTGCCGTTAAAAAATATAAGATGTACGAAAAAACGTTTCCGAATAAAAGATTCAAACTTACTTTAGAATTTTTACAAAAACATATCAATACCTCAGAATCCATCCTTGATTTAGGAGTAGAAAATCCGTTTTCTAAAATCATGAAAGAAGAAGGCTATTCTGTAAAAAACACAACCGGAGAAGATTTAGATTTGAATCAGGATGTTTTTAAAACTGAAAAAACAGCTGTTGTAACAGCCTTCGAAATCTTCGAACACTTATTAAATCCGTTTACAATTCTAAGCGAAATCCAATCTGAAAAACTTTTAATTTCAATTCCGATGCGTCTTTGGTTTTCTCCGGCATACCGCAGCAAAACAGACATGTGGGACAGACATTATCACGAATTTGAAGACTGGCAGCTGGACTGGCTTTTAGAAAAAACCGGCTGGAAAATTATCGACAGACAAAAATGGACCAATCCGGTAAAGAAATTTGGACTAAGACCACTTTTACGCAGCTTTACCAACAGATATTATATTGTTTACGCTGAAAAAATAAAAGCCTAAACAAATTCCATCCCGAATTCTTGGGATAAATTCCAAATTCCAATTTAAACCACACAGGTAAAAATTGGAATTTGGAATTTTAGAAAATTGGGATTTATATTCAATTGTTGGAATTTGGAATTTTAAAAAACTGGGATTTAATTTGAAAATTTATGAGATACTACATCGTCATTCCCGCACATAACGAACAGGAACTTATTGGTCTGACTTTAGATTCTTTAATTTCGCAAACTGTTTTACCGGCAAAAGTTGTTGTTGTCAACGATAATTCGACAGATAAAACAGAGGAAATTGTATTGAATTACGCAAAGGAAAATCCGTTTATTTCTGTTGTCAATAAAACTTCAGACGCGATTCACATGCCGGGAAGCAAAGTAATTCAGGCTTTTCAAAAAGGCTTCGAAACTTTAGATTCCGATTATGACATTATCGTAAAAATAGATGGAGATTTAATTTTCCCTTCCAACTATTTCGAGACTATTATCAAACATTTTCAATCTGATCCGAAAATTGGAATGGCAGGAGGATTTTGTTATATAGAAAAAAATGGCGAATGGATTTTAGAAAACCTAACCGATAAAGATCACATCCGTGGTGCGCTAAAAGCGTATCGTGCAGCCACTTTTCAGCAAATTGGAGGGTTGAAACCCGCTATGGGCTGGGATACGGTAGACGAATTACTGTGTAAATATTACGACTGGAAAATCGTTACAGATGCTTCCTTACACGTAAAACACCTGAAACCAACAGGTGCAAACTACAACAAAACAGCCCGTTACAAACAGGGAGAAGCTTTTTATACGCTGGGATACGGCTTCCTGATTACAGCAATTGCCTCTGCAAAGCTGGCGATGATGAAGAAAAAACCTTTTCTCTTTTTTGATTATATCAGAGGGTTCTGGAAAGCCAAAAAAGCCAAAACACCTTTACTAGTTACCCCGGAACAGGCTAAATTTATTAGAAATTATCGTTTGAAGAAAATGAAAGAAAAGTTAATTTGATTCGGAAACCGCCGAAAAGACTTCACTCATAACCCTAAACTCATAACTTCTTTTTACCTTAGCCAATATTTGTAAAAACTATGATGCTCATTCGTTATTTATCCCAAATAGGAAGATATTTTTTAATGCTGAAGGAAATTTTCAACAAACAGACCAAATGGCCTGTCATGAAAAATCTAATCCTTAAAGAAATAGACGATTTAATTATTGACTCCCTCGGAATTGTTTGCTTTATCTCTTTCTTTATCGGAGGAGTTGTAGCGATTCAGACGGCGCTAAATTTAACTAATCCGCTAATTCCAAAATATTTAATTGGTTTTGCGACACGCCAATCCGTGATTCTGGAGTTTGCCCCTACTTTTATTTCTGTTATTATGGCAGGAAAAATGGGGTCTTACATTACTTCGAGTATCGGAACCATGCGTGTTACGGAACAAATTGATGCTTTGGAAGTTATGGGTGTTAACTCCTTAAACTATCTTGTTTTTCCAAAAATAATAGCCTTATTAATGTATCCTTTCGTAATCGGAATTAGTATGTTTCTGGGTGTTTTTGGCGGATGGCTTGCTTGTGCTTACGGAGGATTTTCAACAAGTCAGGACTTTATTCAGGGAGCCCAGATGGAATTTATTCCTTTTCATATCACTTATGCTTTTATCAAAACCCTGATTTTCGCCATGTTATTGGCGACAATCCCTTCTTTTCATGGTTATTATATGAAAGGCGGAGCTCTTGAAGTGGGTAAAGCAAGTACGGTATCGTTTGTATGGACATCGGTTTGTATCATTCTTTTTAATTATATATTAACCCAATTATTATTAGGATAATGATCGAAGTAAAAAATATAGTAAAATCATTTGCTGACAGTAAAGTTTTAAAAGGTGTTTCGACCGTTTTTGAATCCGGAAAAACCAACTTAATCATTGGACAGAGTGGATCCGGGAAAACCGTTTTATTAAAAACATTGTTAGGAATTCATACACCGGACTCCGGAACTATTGAGTTTGACGGGCGTGTTTATTCTGAATTGGATCCGGATGAAAAAAGAGAATTAAGAACTGAAATCGGGATGGTTTTTCAGGGAAGTGCGCTATTCGATTCGATGACTGTTGCAGAAAATGTAGCTTTCCCTTTAAGAATGTTCACCAACGACAACAGAGCCAAAATAAAAGAGCGCGTTGATTTTGTGCTCGAAAGAGTAAACTTAGTCGATGCCCATCAAAAATTACCTTCAGAGATTTCAGGTGGTATGCAGAAACGTGTGGCCATTGCCCGCGCCATTGTAAACAACCCAAAATATTTGTTTTGTGACGAACCTAACTCCGGTCTGGATCCAAACACCTCCACTTTGATTGATAACCTTATTAAAGAAATTACCGAAGAATACAATATCACAACCGTAATCAATACCCACGATATGAACTCGGTAATGGAAATCGGGGAAAATATTGTTTTCCTGAAAAAAGGACTAAAAGCCTGGCAGGGAACCAAAGAAGAAATCTTCAGAACTGACAATAAAGACATTGTGAAATTTGTGTATTCTTCTAATTTGTTCAAAAAGGTAAGAGAAGCGTATTTGAAAGGATAAACCTTTTTTAAAATTCAATAAAAAAAATCCCAAATTCCAACTGTCTAAATTGGAATTTGGGATTTTTTTATTGAGATTAGAAACTTGGAATTTGAGATTTTTTAATTGGAATTTTTAATCAACTCTACCTCAGCATTTGGATTAAAAAGATAGGTTTTACCTGAACTTATTTCGATGCATTCGAAACGTTTCGTGCGAACGGCCAGTTTCTTGAATATTTTACCGTTCTTGATTCTGAAAACACTTCCGTACGGAATTTCAAAAACATAATTTTTATCGTTTTCCTGATCGTATTGCTTTAAAGCCAGCGACAAAGTGGTATCGGTATCACTACTCGCCGAAGGGTTCTTAAAATGCCTCGCTAAAAGCGGCAGCAGATGAGCGGGGAAAATTTCGGGACGAATAAAAGGAACCATCATACGCTGAAACGAATATTTCCACTCATTTCCGTGTGGCTTGATGTTTCTCCCAAACTTTTCAAACGCTACCAAATGTGAAATCTCATGAATCAGCGTAATCAAAAAACGATATTTGTTTAAACTGGCATTTACCGTGATTTCATGTTTACCACTGGGTCCTCTTCTGTAATCGCCATGACGCGTCTGGCGTTCATTTACAATTTTCAGATGAACCTGATTGGCCACAATCAAATCAAAAACAGGCTTTACAGCATGTTCGGGTATATATCTTGCTAAAGTTTCGTTCAATTTTTGAAGTTAAAAGTTATTGGTGAGACGTTATTTGTGAAAAGTTAAAAGTTTTTAGTTTCAATTAGAATTTGGAATTTGGATTTTTTTTATTGGAGCTTTTTACTTAAGGGTTAGTTGAAGAAACTTCTAAAACTTTTCCGTTAAAATACTTATGGCCATTAAGCGTAAAATCATAAATATAAGTCGCCATTCCTTTGGCAGAAATAGGTGCCTGATATCCGGGGAAAGCTTCCTGAAGCATTTCGGTCTGAACAGAACCCAATGCCAGAACATTAAAGGAAATCCTTTTTTCTTTGTACTCTTCCGCCAGCAATTCCGTTAAGGTACCCACAGCTCCTTTGCTGGAACTGTACGCCGCTAAACCTGCAAATTTCAGACTTCCGCGTACACCGCCTATTGAACTGATTGTGACCACATGACTACCTTTCTGAAGATACGGCAGGCAAATTCGGGTAAGATTGGCGACTGCAAAAACATTTACTTTGTAAATACTTTCAAAATCCGCCTGTGTGGTTTCTGCGAAAGGCTTCAAAAGCAAAGCTCCGGCATTATGCACCAGAGCATCTACTTTTTTCCACGCAGAAGAAAGAAAATCTTCTACTTTATATAATTCTGATTCGTTTGATAAGTCGACAGACAGGCACGTTATATTTTCATGTTCTAAAAGTGCCTGGGGTATTTTTCTTGAAATCGCCAACACCTGATTTCCGGCATTTGCAAACTGCAGGGCCAATTCATAACCGATACCTCTGCTCGTTCCTGTAATAATAATATTTTTCATGAAGCAAAAATAAGCAAAACACTCAAAACGAACCGTTAATTCTTCATTGTAATTTCCTGCGTCTTAGAATTTGCGATCTGAGTTACGGCCGGCAAAAACTCCTGTATAAAAGAAGTCATGTGCGGAATATCCATCACTTTGAATTCATCGGATGGATGATGGTAAAATTCGAAATTCTCAAAGTCAAAAGTGCTTATTGACTGGCATGGTTTTTTGAAAGCTTCATAAAACGAATAATTATCAGATCTGTAGAATAATTTATATTCGGCTTCCTTTGGCAAAAATCCGATTGTCTTTTTTCCGGTATATTCATTTATTTTCTCCGCCATATTCGATTTGTCAAAACCTGTAATATAGGCAAGATAATCGCGTTTCATAGGTACGCCAATCATTTCGATATTCAGCTGGGCGTATAAATTGAATTTTTGAACCTTCAGTTTTTCCACTAAGCTTTTAGACCCAAGCAGGCCTTTTTCTTCTCCGGCAAAAAACACAATAAGAATACTTCTCTTATTCGATTTTGTTTCGCTGAAATATTTCGCCATTTCGGCCACCGCTGTTACTCCGGAAGCATCATCATTGGCTCCGTTATTGATCACATCTTCTTTTTTGTTTTTATCTACACCAATATGATCGTAATGCGCACTCAGCACCACAAATTCTTTTTTAAGTTCAGGATCATTTCCTTCTATAACCCCAACAATATTAAAGGCCGGTGTTTTAAAATTGGTCAGCGTGTCGCGATAGGTTTTAAAATAAGGCTTCACATTATTTTTCTTAAGAAAACCTTCCAGGAATTCAGCCGCTTTCTCTATTCCTTTTGTTCCCGTTTCGCGCCCCTCCAATTCATCTGAAGAAAGGTATTTTAAGAAATCCGAAACGTTTGTCTGTTCTACCTTATACGTAATTTCAACCGGTTGAGAACTTACTTTTGAAGATGATGGGTCGTTTACGGCTGAATTATTGGATTTACAAGCTAATAAAACCAATGGAAGCAGAAAGTATAATTTTTTCATGAATAGAATTTTAGCTTCAGAAGCTACGATTCCAAAGCAGTTGATTTAAAATATTTTTTATACACCTTAAACACCTGAATACTTCCCATGATACTAAAAAACAACGGAATAAAAACAGGCATTACATACTTTGAAAATGAATTTGTTTTTTGAAATAAAGTCTGTAAGATTAGAATAAGACTTAACATTCCTGAAAAAACACCCGCCAAAGTTCCTGCAATATAATAATATTTTAACTTTTTTTCGGTCGTAATATACTTTGCATTAATTAAATATAAATTCCAACTCGTCCAGAAAGGCAGTTGCAAAAAATTAAAACAGTTCAATATGACTCCAATTACAAAAGGAGAATACATCAAATAGGAATTCAGCTTATCATTCGAACCTGATGTATCGTGCGAATTTGAATAAAACAAATACGCCAAAACGAACATAAACACGACCGCAAAAAGATCGATAATTTTCATCAGTTTTGTATTTTTTACGAGTCGTTTTGCAAAAAGCAGTGTAAAATAAATCACAAACGTTTCTACGAAAACAACTCCTGACAAAAATAAAATTAAATGGTGAAGTCCGGATCGGGAATAAATTTCCAGTCCAGCCAGATTGAGATAACCCAAAGGAACAGAGCCAATAAAACTCACCAGAAACCCCACCGAAATATTTTGCGCTCTTTGCAGCATTTCTAAAAGTTTAAAATTTTATTATTCTGAACCTGATGCAAACGGTACTCGTGCATGCCGGCTTTATAATCTAAATAAGGAAAACCCCTTTTATGATTGGCCACGCTGATCTCATACATATACGTAATGTGCCTTGCCAGCTCCTTCCAGGCAAACCAGATAGAGTGTTTCGGATCGTAAATATGTGTCGGTTCGCTTGCTGCACCGTTCAATTCGACAATCTGAAAATCCTCGCCTCTCTCTAAAGCTTCAAAAGAATCGTACATAATATCAAATCTCCCAAAATAAAACTCCGGAATCTGCGCACAAATCTGATTGATAGTTTGGGTCAATTTTGGGGTAATCCAATGACTTCCGTCTAAAAATTTGGCACCACGGGCGTGATTCCCAAACGGCACTAAATTGAATGCTTCACCTTCTGCTAAAATTTTATGCAGCGAATCCCCGTATTCTTCCTGTAGAGCATCCAACTGCAGTTGAAATCTTGGCGTTTTATGAATTAACACTTCAATTGTTGAGGCTCCGTCACCTACGACAGTCAAAAATTCCTTCGACACAATTCCTGTAATCCTGCCTTCTTTTTCATTGGGATGGCGTACGTAAAAAATACCCACTTCATTTCTGTAAGGAATCAAATCCTGCAAAAGGAAATCGAAATTGGCTTTTTCCATATAACGCTGCAACTCCGAAACGGTGTGGATTTTCTTCACTCCCGAACCTCTTAAACCAATATCCGGTTTTGCGATTAACGGAAAGTAAATTTGCTTCTCTATGACCTGCTGAACGATTTTTTTCAGATCCGTATTTTTGGGAATCAGAATTGTTTTCGGGTAATATTTACGGGGTATCAAATCATAAATCTGCTTCTTGCTTTCCATAATAAACCCTCCGTTTTTAATTCTTGGATTGGAAGCATTAAAGAAAAAAATAGATCTTGCTTTGATGGCATAATAGGCCCACAGAAAATAAATAGGAATGTACACCACCTGAAACGGCCAGTACTCCCAATTTGCGATTTTATGAAAAAAGAGTTTCATCTGATACGATATTAAATACTAATAAATGCTGTCGAAAATTCCTGTTCCAGAACTAAGTCATGATATGCTATTGCCGTTTTATTCTGCCCGATGATCGCTTGTGTAATACTTAAGGTTTTCAGCGTATTTTCCCGGTTAATGATCAGGCCATTTTCAGAATCATCCCCTTCCGTATTCCGGTGAAAATCGAGCATATCTGAAGCTGAAATTTCATTTTTATTTTTCAGGAAATCAAAAAACCAAGCCAATCGTTTCTTTCTGATTTCATCCGGATATAAGGTTACAGACGACCAGATATGATTTTGCGTTTCATCTAGCGGAGTCGTTATTTTGATTAAACCATCCCAGATCAGTTCGTACAATTTTTTATTCTGATAGAGCACCAGCGTAAAAGGCTCGATATCTTCCAGATTAATCACGCTCCAAAAATCTTTCGGAGAGTCACTGCAAATAATATCCAAAGCAATTAGCCCACGGCTTCTCCTGTACGAAAACTGCACTGTATGTTTCGTACTGCCACCATTTAGAAGCACCAACACATTTCCGTTTGCATCAGCCACAAACCACGTTCCTCCTGCTTTTTGATCTTTCGGATATACTACATTTTTACCATTGCAGGTATAACTTCTGGGTGGAATGGCGGTGGGGCGAATCACCTTCTCATCACGGTTCGAGGTGATAATCACGGTTTCATTATGAACTACAAAACTTACTGTACACATTGATTTCTGTATTCTATGGTGGAACGTGCCACACCAAAATTTTCATTCAGTAAAATATCCTCCAATTGTAAAACAGCCACTTTTATCAAGGCCTGATGATGAATGCAATGTTCCAGGTTGTAAAGCAATTCCCTGTAATAATTGCTCTGAATCCTAAACGTAAGTCCATCAATCATTTGCTCTAAATATAGAGGCTTATTTTCCTTTTGCAAACCCATTTTTATATCAAGAATACATTGTTTTGCAAACTCCGTTTCGGTCTGAATGCGTTTATTGCGTTCCCGATGATCATAATTTAAAATTCCCGATTCGTAACTATTTTCAAGACATTGAAACATTTCAAGAATATGACGGGTATGTTCGCCGATACTGGAGTCACTTAAAGCCGTACACGATTTTGAATACGACTGATCGGACAATTGATTTAACAAATTTGTCAACTCCTCTAAACTGTGGTTTATTGATTTTAGCAGCATAATTATTTCGTTCTTAAAAGGTTCATAATTATATTTTTATTCCCATAAAGTAATATCAGGCAACAGAATAATGTGATTATGGCCAGAGAAAAAAGCAATCCCGAATCGTTTTTAACTTCAATTCCTAAAACAAACAAATGCGAAAGAATTGCCCCGGTCATAACGCCGCATCCGCCTAAAGCGCCAAGCCACGTTGTTTTGGGAATTAAAAGTAAAATCACTACAATCAATTCGGCAATTCCCGATCCGATTCTTCCGTAAGGTTCTATTCCTAAAGTCGAAAAAATATAAATGCTTTCGGGTGCGCCGGTAAATTTAAAATACAAAGTCTGCAGTAAAATAACTGAAGCAGTTATTCGCAGTATCCAGCTTATTAATTGTGTTTTCATAACTGTTTATTTGTATATTTTTTTCCAGTTCACTTCCGCTTTCGCTTTCAGATTGGTTTCGTCTTTATTCCAGCTTTTAAGGGTATTATTGAAATAGGCGTTGTAAAACAAATAAAGTTTACCGTCAGTAATTTTAAAAGTTTCGGGATTTATTTCCACTTTTTCACCGGCACTTCCCATGGCATACGCACACCAGCCACCAAATTGCGGTTCAAAGCCGGCAGGATTTTTCAAAAACAACTCTTTATTCGCCGCTGACGAAAATTTATAGGTAATTCCCATATAAGAAGCCGTCAGCTCATTTTTACCTTTTATCGCTTTATTTTGTTTAAAGTAAGCCACCGGATCATATCCGTGAATCGCCACTTTATTTTCTAAATTAAACTGGGCGATTCTCTTTGCATCATTTTGCGAAAAAACAGCTGCCGATGCTAAAACAAATAGTAGTACAATTAACTTTTTCATCTTGATTTTATTTTAAGGTTTTTAATACTGAAACCAATAATTCAGCGGTTATACGATGTTTAAAATCAGGCGAAACGTATTCAAACAGAATGTCACCATTTGTGTTTACTACAAAAACAGAAGGAACGGGTAAAAGACTCGTGTTCATTCCATTAGAATGTACGTTAATAACTGATTTATAGTTTTCGGGAGCTTCAAAAGCAATTCCAAATTCTTTGATTAAGACGCCATTTGCATCGGAAAGCAACGTGTATCGTACTTTATCCTTTTCTGCTGTGTTCCTTAAATTTTCAGGAGAGTCAGGGCTTACCGCAACAATCTGATAACCTAAATCAAGAATTTGTTTTTCGGCTTCCGCCAGGGCAGCCAGATGCAGATTACAATACGGACACCATCCGCCACGGTAAAAAACCAATACGGTTTTCTTTTTACTGACTACATCAGAAAGACTGACTGTTGCATTCTCTGATGATTTTAAAATCGAATTGGGAATTTTCTCTCCTATTAATAAGGGCGCTATATCGGTTGCAGATTTTGGAACTGCATTTTGTGCATTCGCAGCAGTACTTAATGCTGCGAATAGAATGAAGAGTGCTTTTTTCATAGTGTATAATTTTTCATCTTTTATGATGATGTAAAACTACTGTGGTATGAAAAAACTATTTGTCGGCTAATTTACACTTGAGGCAAAATAGTTTATAATTGCGTAATATTAGGTATAAAAATCTCTTTTCTGGTATACCTTAAAAGATGATTGGTTTCCATCTCATTCAGCAATTGGGTGGCTGTCTGTCTTGAAGTACAGATAATCTGGGCAATATCGTTTTGGGTTAAATAATTTTCAATCACAACCGAATCGCCATTTCTGACGCCTTCCTGTTCTGCCCAGTCTTTCAGGAACTGATACAATCTGGTTTTGGCATCTTTAGAAATTAAATTGGCATAGCTGTTTTTGATGCGTTTCATTTTCAGACCCACAAACTTCGTATACGAAAGTGCCAATGTTGGATTTCGCAGTAATAAATCTTCAAAATCGGACATTAGGAAACTGCAAATCGCAACATCATCAGAAAGTACTTTGGCATATTCATTGGCTTTATCGTCTGTTTCCAGAGTCAGTTCGCCAAACAAATCCCCTTTCTGGATAATATCCTTTATAGTTTCGTTTCCGTCTTCATCAACGGCAACAATTTTGATATTCCCTTTTTTAAGCAAAAAAATACGAGGCACATCAGAAGATGAAAAATAAATGATTTCTCCTTTCGACGCTTTTTTAAAACCTGTAATAATACACAGTTGTTTGATTTGACTGAAGCTCAGCGTGCGGAACAATTTGTGATCGCGTAAATACCAGTATTTTAAATCTTCGTACATAAAAATCGAGTTCAGTTGTTGTAAAAGTAATTAAATTTTCATCTTAAAAACAAAACCCTTTCGAAGAGTAAACTTCAAAAGGGTTTTTATAATAATTATTTCAGAAGAAATTATCCTGCGATAACGGATCTTGAAATTACAATTTTCTGAATTTCGGAAGTTCCCTCATAAATCTGGGTAATCTTGGCGTCACGCATAAAACGCTCTACGTGATATTCTTTCACATAACCATTGCCACCATGAATCTGAACTGCTTCAACAGCCGTATCCATTGCCACCTGAGAAGCAAATAACTTCGCCATGGCACCACTTATATCATAATTTTTATGCTGGTCTTTATCCCATGCCGCTTTCATACATAAATGACGTGCTGCTTCGATATTTACCGCCATATCCGCCAGTTTAAAAGCAATGGCCTGATGATTGCAGATTTCTGTTCCGAAAGCTTTACGCTCTTTAGAATATTTCAAAGCCAGTTCGTAAGCTCCGGAAGCAATTCCTAAAGCCTGAGAAGCAATACCAATACGCCCTCCCGCTAAAGTTTTCATTGCAAATTTAAATCCGAAACCATCCTCACCGATTCTGTTTTCTTTAGGAACTTTTACATCGCTAAACATTAACGAGTGGGTATCTGAACCACGAATTCCCATTTTTTGCTCTTTCGGCCCGATAGAAAAGCCCGGCATATCTTTGGTCATAATCAGGGCATTGATTCCCTTGTGTTTTAATTCCGGATGTGTCTGAGCAATTACTAAATAAACAGATGCTGTGTTACCGTTGGTAATCCAGTTTTTGGTACCATTTACAATATAATGGTCTCCCATATCAACCGCAGTAGTTTTTTGTGAAGTCGCATCACTACCTGCTTCCGGCTCACTTAAACAAAAAGCGCCGTGAATTTCACCTGAAGCCAGGCCCGGTAAATATTTTTGTTTTTGCTCTTCTGTTCCAAATTCCTGTAATCCCCAGCAAACCAATGAATTGTTTACAGACATTACTACTGAAGCTGATGCATCTACTTTTGAAATTTCTTCCATAGCGATTACATAAGAAATAGCATCCAGACCGCTTCCGCCGTATTTCGGATCAACCATCATTCCCATGAAACCCAGTTGCCCCATTTTTTTTACTTGCTCTGTCGGAAAAATTTGCTTTTCGTCACGCTCGATAACACCCGGCAACAATTCGTTTTGAGCAAAATCTCTTGCGGCCTGTTGAATCATTAAATGCTCTTCAGTAAGATTGAAATCCATATTCTGTGTTTTTGTTGTTTTGTTTTTTTTGAAGCCCTTCTTTTTTCTTAAATAAAGGCTTCCAAAGATAATTTTTAAATGCGAATTAACAATGCGCGCATATCATTTTAAGATATTATCAATAATCACGATAACGTTTTCGTGATTATATTGAATTTTAGTCTGATGAACGTCAATTTTACAACATTTTCTTTAAAACTAAAGCGTTAAATTATGGATTAAAATGACATCTTCTAAATGCCTTAAATTATTATAATCTCAAAAAAACCAAAAAAGACAAAAACACGTATATGTACGTAAAACAACTCTTACTATTTTGATTATGAATAGCGTAACAGCAATAAAAAAACGTTTTACTAAAAAAAAATACTAACTTTAAATAGTCAAAAATTATAAATTACATTATTTTTGCCTAAAAAAAATAAATTATTGATAGCGTATGAAAAAGATTTTACTAGCATTTACACTCCTTTTAAGTTTACAATTCTCTACTGTTTCTGCACAGAATACATTAGAAGTTAATGGTGTTACAGTTCCCAGAAAAATTGAGTTCCAAAACAAAACTTTGCAGCTTAACGGTGCTGGCGGAAGATCAAAAATGTGGCTGGAAGTGTATGTTCAGGCGTTGTATTTATCGCAATTAAGTCAGGATCCGCAATTTATTATTGACAGTGATACCGAAATGGCAGTTCGTATAGAAATTACATCTTCTATGGTGTCTTCCAATAAACTGACTAAAGCCATGAATACCGGTTTTGAAAAATCAGCGGGAAGCAATCTTCAGGAATTACGACCAAGAATTGAGGATTTCAAAAAACTTTTAAGTGATCCTATTACAGAAAAAGATGTATTTGTTTTAGCCTACAATCCTTTTGACCAAACCATCAATGTTTACAAAAATGAAGTTTTGAAAGGAAAAATCCCGGGATTTGATTTCAAAAAAGCATTGTTCGGCATCTGGCTTTCAGACAAACCAGTTGATCAAACCTTAAAAGAAAACTTATTGGGGAAATAAAATTCCTAAATTTTAATATAGTATGAAGCCGGAAACGATAGTGTTTTCCGGCTTTATTTTTGGGTTTCAATAAAATTGATACCAAATACATTATTCGCATTATTCTATTTTATACTTTTACGCAAAATAAACATATCACAACAAAATGAAAGATTTATTACAGCAATTTGAAAATAAGGAACCTGAAATTGTTTTTAACTGGAAAGATTCTGAAACAGAAGCCGAAGGTTGGACAGTAATTAATTCACTTCGTGGAGGAGCCGCTGGTGGAGGAACAAGAATGAGAAAAGGTCTGGATATGAATGAAGTTCTGTCTCTGGCTAAAACTATGGAAGTTAAATTCTCTGTTTCTGGTCCTGCAATTGGTGGTGCTAAATCCGGAATTAATTTTGATCCTAACGACCCGCGTAAAAAAGGAGTTTTACAACGTTGGTACAAAGCCGTATCCCCTTTATTAAAAAGTTATTACGGAACCGGTGGAGATTTAAATGTTGATGAAATTCACGAAGTAATCCCAATGACGGAAGAATGCGGGGTCTGGCATCCGCAGGAAGGTGTTTTCAACGGACACTTTAAGCCAACCGAAGCCGATAAAATCAACAGAATCGGTCAGTTGCGTCAGGGCGTTATCAAAGTAATCGAAAACCCTAAATTCTCACCTGATGTTACCCGCAAATATACAGTAGCCGATATGATTACAGGCTATGGTGTTGCTGAAGCTGTTCGTCATTTTTATGCTACTTACGGCGGTGATATAAAAGGCAAAAAAGCAATCGTACAGGGCTTTGGAAATGTAGGCTCTGCCGCAGCATTTTACCTGGCTGAAATGGGTGCAAAAGTAATCGGAATTATTGACCGTGATGGTGGATTAATTAAAGAAGAGGGTTTTTCTTTTGAAGAAATCCGAACGTTGTTTTTAAACAAAGACGGAAACAAACTGGTGGCTGACAACATGATTCCGTTTGAAGAAATCAATTCTAAAATCTGGGCTATTGGTGCTGAAATTTTCACGCCTTGTGCCGCTTCAAGACTGGTAACCCAAACTCAAATTGACAGTTTAATTCAAAACGGACTGGAAGTAATTTCCTGCGGGGCGAATGTGCCTTTTGCAGACAAAGAAATTTTCTTCGGTTCTATTATGGAAGAAGTAGACAGCAAAGTAAGTTTGATTCCTGATTTCATTTCAAACTGCGGAATGGCGAGAGTTTTTGCTTATTTCATGGAGAAGAAAGTACAAATGACAGATGAGGCTATTTTTAATGATACTTCAGAAATTATAAAAAATGCGATTGTCAAAGCACATGCCCTGAATCAATCGAAAACAAATATCAGTGCAACTGCTTTTGAAATTGCACTGAAACAGTTAGTATAATTTTTTTTATACATTTTTTCTAAACGGGCCAGATCATTTCTGGCTCGTTTTTTTTTGCCACAGATTTAAGGATTTATGATGATTTTTTCAAGCTCTGGGATAAATTTTTCCCGCAGATTTGGCAGATTAAGCGGATCTATTTTAAAAAAATTATTTAGGAAATAAAATCTGCTCAATCTGCGAGCAAAAAAAATATACACAAAATAAAGCGATTGAATATTTCTCGCAAAGTCACAAAGACGCCAATTTTAAAAACCTAAAAGAAAAACTTTGCGACTCTGCGAGATTAAATACAAACAGCTTAGCGAACTTTGCAGTTAAGCTTTCCCGCAGATTTGGCAGATTGAGCAGATCTATTTTAAAAAATTATTTAGGAAATAAAATCTGCTCAATCTGCCAAATCTGCGAGCAAAAAAAATATCCACAAAATGAAGCGATTAAATAAATCACAACTTTGCGAACTTCGCGGTTAAATTCCTTCCCCCACTTTGATTCTAAACAATTTTTACTACTTTTAAACGTTTATTAATACAATTCCAAAATTCAGAATCAAAATGAGCTCAGCCAGTTCTTCCGATAAAAAGAAATCATTATTAATCTCGACTGTAATTTATGCAGTAATTTTACTATTGTTGTTTTTTATACGTTTCTGGCCTCCTTACAATCCGGAAAACAATGCAGCACTTGCTTCCGGTGGCGGCGGTGGTGGTGTGACCATAAATTTTGGAGACAGTGACTTAGGATCGGGAGCCAATTATAAAAGTGAGGTTCTGAATGTAAAAAACGAAGCCAGGCAAACACCCGTAAAGGCAACACCTGAAGAAGCCATTATCACCCAGGAAAACACAACCACAGAAGAAAGTGTTGTTATTCCCGTAAAAGAAAAACCTAAAAAAAATACTCCGGTTGAAAAACCCGTAACAAAACCTGTTCCTGAGAAACCAAAAGTTTCCAATTCTACCAATGATGCGTTATCAAGCATTTTAAAAGGATCAAACAAAGGAGGAGACGGTAATGACAAAACAGCCGGAAATAAAGGAAAAGCAAACGGAAGCTTAGGCTCTAACGGCTACTACGGAAGTGGCGGTTCCGGAGGAGGAACAGGCGGCGGTAACGGAACCGGAAATGGAATTGGTACCGGAAGCGGTTACGGCCCCGGAAGCGGCGGAGGTTCCGGTGGCGGATCAGGTTATTCCCTCGGAAACCGAAAAGCACTGTCTAAACCTGCACCAAAATATACTTGTGACGAAGCCGGAAAAGTAGTCGTAGAAGTAACAGTCGACCAAAACGGAAGAACCATCAGCGCAACCGCAGGCATAAAAGGGACTACCAATTTAGCGAGATGTTTATTAGACCAAGCCAAGATTGCTGCCATGAATACCAAATGGGATGCTGACAGTAATGCCCCTGCGAAACAAGTCGGGAAAATTATTTACAATTTCAGTCTGAATGCAGATTAGCAAACAGAACGATTATAACAAAAAAGGCTTTCAGATGTACTGAAAGCCTTTTTTTATTGATCATTTTGTCATTTCGACGAAGGAGAAATCTTCGTTGCAAGATCGACAAAGATTGGACTTTCGTTGCGGAGCTACTTGCGAAGATTTCTCCTTCGTCGAAATGACAAGATTGTGTTTTTGTTTTTGCGTGAGGGATAGGAGCTGGCTACCGAAGTAGCGCGGATAGCCCGACCGCAATAAAAAAATGGGCGAATCAACATTATACTGATTCGCCCATTTTTTTATTGTGGTCACGCCCTAATGATAATTTTACTTCGGACTCGTTGCAATCACAAACTTCAGGTTGTTCTTTACTCCTATTTGCAGTACATCTACTAAATCCTGCACCTGCAAATTAAACGGAATACGAACGACAACAGTCTGTTCTTTATCGGCACCAATTTTAGCCATCAAGGAAGTCTCCAGGTTTTCAAAATCTACCGGTTCTTTGTCGATGTAGAACTTTTTATCTTCGGTTACTGATAAACTGATCAGCTGTTTATTCGTTTTTTCATTGGCTTTCGCTTTCGGCAAAGTCATCTTGATCACATTAGGATTGGCCAGCGTTGAGATAATTAGGAAAAACAACAGCAGGAAAAACATAATATCACTTAACGACGAAGTTGCAACCTCGGCATGAAATCTTCTTTTTCTTTTAATAGACATACCTTATGCTCTTTGAATTATATTGACAAATTCTAATATTTGTTTTTGAATCTTTAAAGCAAAATCATCAATTTTTCCGTTCAGTAAGTGGTACGCGCTATACGCGATAATCCCCACAATTAGTCCGGATCCGCTACTGATCATTTTTTCATACAAACCTCCCGAGATATTACCAATACTGATATTCTCTGTAACCGAAATGCTGTAGAAAATTTTAATAACTCCCGAAATAGTTCCGATGAAACCTAAAGTTGGCGCAATACCGGCAATAAGTCCAAGGTGTCCCAGGCGTCTTTCCATTTCACCAATTTCAATATCAGCAGCGCGGTCCATGTTTGATTCAATTTCAGCAATTGGTCTTCCGATGACTAAAACCCCTTCTTTCAGAATGTTTCCTGCAGCGGTATTACTTCTTTCCACGATGGTTCTGGCCAGTTCAATATTCCCTGCATTCAGCTTATCGCCCACGTCCTGCATCAGTCTGCCGTCAATTTTAGACGCTTTGCTGATGTATAAATAACGTTCTATAATTACATAAAAAGTATAAAATAACAAAAGGGCAATCGGGATCAGGAAAAAACCTCCTTTTAAGATAAATCCTAAAACAGAGATTTCGGTATTGGGAGCGATTTTTTCGATAACTACGTTAGATGCGGCGTTTGCGAGAGTATCTGCTTGTACTTGAATGAAGCTTAACATATTTTAATTCGTGTTTTTAATAATTAATTCTAAAAAATATTTCAATTTTGCACTAAAGATAATTTTCATTGTAATAGTAAACTAAAAAAAACGGAAATTATTTCAATTCACCACTCTTTTATCCAAACAAAATGAACTATCAAGAGACCACCAACTGGATGTTTAACCAATTGCCCATGTATCAGCTTCAGGGGGCTTCGGCCTACAAAGAAGATTTAACCAACACTACACTTTTGGCGGCACATCTCGGCAATCCCGAGCGTCAGCTAAAATGCATACATGTGGCAGGAACCAACGGTAAGGGTTCGACCTCTCATATGCTGGCTTCGGTTTTACAGGAATCGGGATACAAAGTCGGATTGTATACGTCTCCGCATCTCAAAGATTTCAGGGAAAGGATTAAAATAAACGGCGCCGAAATTTCGGAAAATTTTGTCTGTGCATTCGTCGCTAAACACAAAGACTTCTTCGAGTCTAATGACATGAGTTTTTTCGAAATGTCGGTGGGTCTGGCTTTCGATTATTTTGCTTCCGAAAAAACAGACATCGCCATTATTGAAGTGGGTCTGGGCGGACGTCTGGATGCTACCAATATCATCACTCCGCTCGTTTCGGTTATTACGAATATCGACTTAGATCATACACAATTTTTAGGAAACACCACTACGGCAATTGCAGGAGAAAAAGCCGGAATCATTAAACCGAATGTTCCCGTTGTAATTGGAGAATATACAGAGGAAACAGAAGCGGTATTTTTAGCTAAAGCTGAAGAAAATAATGCACCTATTTATTTTGCTGCCGATTTAATCTCCGGAGTTTTTCCGTCTGATTTGCTTGGCGATTATCAATTTCATAATAAAAAAACTGTTCAGCAGGTTGTTGTTGTTTTAAACTCACAAACTGATTTTAAAGTTTCGATTGATCATTTAAAAAGCGGTTTACTAAATACTGTAAAAAATACCGGTTTACAAGGAAGATGGCAGCAGTTGGGCAAAAACCCGAAAATAATTTGCGACACGGCACACAACCAACACGGGCTGACGGTAGTGATGAATCAGCTTCAGAAAGAAACTTTCGACAACCTGCATATCGTTCTGGGTGTGGTGAACGACAAAGACCTGGATGCTATCTTACCGCTTTTCCCGAAAAAGGCACGATACTATTTTTGCCGACCGGATTCTTCGCGAGGTCTGAGCACCGAAATTTTACAAAGTGCCGCCAAAAAATACGATTTACAAGGAGACCGATACGATTCTGTTATCGCTGCTTTTCTGGAAGCAAAGAAAAATGCGGGCCCAAATGATTTTATTTATGTGGGCGGAAGCACTTTTGTAGTAGCCGAATTGCCTTTGAATTAAACAAAGCCGAAATCCTTGCTAAAAGTTGAAATTTATATGTTTTATAATAAATTCAACCCCAGTGAGATAGAAACATTCCCGAAAAAACTTTAAATTTTTACGATGTTTTCTTTGCAGAACTCAAAAACTAACGTATATTTGCACTCGCAATCACGAAACGATAGCAACCTAGTAAAATAGGGCGATTAGCTCAGCTGGTTCAGAGCACCTCGTTTACACCGAGGGGGTCGGGGGTTCGAACCCCTCATCGCCCACTTAAGGAGACGTCCAAATTTGGATGTCTCCTTTTTTTATCAATTCAATATGTTGATTTACAGTAAGTTAAATCTAACAGTATCTGCTTTAAAAAGTGTTCGATTTTTTTTTGAATTCTGCTTACTAAAATATTTTAGCATCAAATTTCACTATACATAAGTGTTGCGTGTTCAAAATCTCCCTGACCATTCATTCACCTCATCCGCCTGCTGTATCATCTTTCTTGAAAGAACAGGCCAAGAGATATAGAAAATCCAAAATAATAACCGCCTCGTCTTCATTAACTTTTATACCTCTTTGCCTTAATAATTTTATGGCCTTCTCGACAGAAACCTTTCTGCTTGAAAAAGGCTTCACAATTCTATCATTACTCTTTTGCATAAACTTGAGAATTAGCTTGTTTTACATCTGAATCTATGGCATTACAAATTACTATCTTTTTAATAGCCCGATCGATTTGCAGCGGGTTAAAATCCCTCCTTTGTATGTTTATTGACGAAGGAGAAAACAGGCTCGCAATGTGCCTTTTGCCTACAAAGTCCAGTGCGTTGTAGCACTGGAAAATATTGATCCCGCTATCTGACCAAACACTTTTATTGCTGGAATCATATCCATTCAGTTTCTGTAGGAGATGTTGCAATCTCCCATTCAAATTATGAATATTTTCATTATACTCCTTTTTGATAGACCTGAAATCCTCAAAGTCTATCTTCTCGGCAAGCAAGTGCCTTCTGGCTTTTGATATCAACTCCTCAAATTGAGAAATCTCAGTGAGGACAGCTTTTTTTTCATCCAGGCATTGCCTTCTGGCAGAGAAGATATTTTCATCTTCTAGCACCAAACTGAAAAGCTCGTATACAGACGGCGAAAGGGTTATTCTCTTTAACTGGCTTTCATACAAGGCCTCCAGAATGTCAGCCCTATATCTACCCTTGCATCTTGAAGTAGAGCAATGGTAATATCTGTATTTTAACAATTTTCCCTGTGATATACTACCTGTAAACCTACATCCGCAGAATGGGCAGTCTGTAAATCCCCTCAGAGGGAATAAAAGCTTTCTGCAAAATTTTGCTTCTTTCTGTTTACGCCTGCTCGTAAGCAGTATTTCGACTTTCCTGAAGAGATCTTCGGATATGATTGGTTCATGTATAGCCTTTATAAATTGGATTTCTTCATCTTTCGTGGCTCGGACCGTTATTATTCCACAATAAATGGGGTTTCGCAGTATCTTCCAAAAATTGTTATTGCTGCATTGAAGCCCTTTTTGACATGTCATAGTCCTAACTTGCCTAATGGAAAATGTGCCCTTTGCAAACTGTTCAAAAGCCCATCTAATTAAATCTGCCTCCGGGAACTTTGGCACTATAATCTTCCTGCCTTCTTGTGTTGACTGGTTACTATATCCCATCGGGGCCTTTCCGGGCCACCGTCCCATTTTTCGGGATCTTCGCATGCCATCCGAAGTATTCCTGCCCCTCCTGCTGTTCTCTGCTTCCGGTATTGAGAGGTAAACCGCAAGCATCACTATACTTTCGGGTACATCGAAATCAATTGGTTGATCGATTGCCATAGCTTTAGTGTTAAGTCCTCTCAATATCCCCAGCATCTGGTAGGCATATTCAATGTTTCTGCTGAATCGATCCCATTTTATAAACAGTATGCTATCTGGAGGGCTTTTCTTGTGCTTCTTTAATGTATTGATAATTTTCTTCCACTCTGGCCGATTAAAATCCTTGGCTGAAAAATCCTCCCTGAATATACCCCTGACTGCAATTTGGTTCTGCTCGCAGTACCTTAACAACCTATCTTCCTGCTCAGGAAGGGAATAGCCTTTTCTCTTCTGCTCATCAGTACTTACCCTGACATATAAATACGCTGATTTCATAATGGTTAAACTTTATAATTTAATATAAAATTACCAAGTTTAAAAAAAGGTACAAGATTTAAAATAGTATGCTCTATACTGAGAAATGCAATTAAAAATTTAGGACTGATAAAAGAATGTGCTTATATATATTTTTTGAATTACGGAAAACCGTAAACCATTTGTATCTAAACTTCTTAGCTTTGAAAAAAACAATTATTTTGGTTAATTATTATATATTTGTTAATAATAAAATTCATACACTATCTAAAATTTATGTGCACATAAATTGTATCAACACTTTAAAGATCATCAAATGAATATAGATTTTATAGACATTCAAAATTTCAGAAAATTAAAAAATTGCAGAATCAATATTTCTGAAAAGGAAACCATATTTGTTGGAGCAAATAATAGTGGAAAAACAACTGCTATGGATGCATTAATAAAGTTTCTAAAGAAAAGTAAATTCTCAACCAGGGATTTCACTTTATCAAATTGGCTTGAATTAAATAAAATCGGTGAATCTTGGTTAACTGAAAAAGATTTTGCCAAACAAGATTTAAAAATCGATAATTGGCAGGCCTATCTTCCGTCTCTTGATGTCTGGCTACATATTAAAAAAAATGAAATTCACTATGTAAACAATTTAATACCAACCCTTGATTGGAACGAAGGATTAATTGGTGTTCGGTTAAGACTAGAACCAAATAATATTGAAGAGTTATTTAAAGAATTTAAATCTATCTGCGAAAATTCGAAAAAGATTGTGGGAGATAAAAAAGATATAAATTTATGGCCAAAACATTTATGGCATTTTTTAGATAATAAAGGGAATTTAAACAAATTCTTTAGTATTAAAACCCATCTATTAAATCCATTATTACATAATACTCCGCAAGAACTCTCTGAACATAGCATTCCAATTGATTCTGACGTCTTTAAAAGTTTGATAAAAGTAGACATCATTAATGCACAAAGAGGATTTTCAAACGAAAATTCTGAAAGTCATGAGAATTCTAATGTTAAGAATTTATCAAGCCAACTCAAAGGGTATTATGAAAAACATTTAAATCCAGCTGAAAACCCAACAGAGCATGACATAGATGCCTTAAGTTCAATAATTAACGCTAAAAAGCTTTTTGATGATGACATTAACAAGAGCTTTAATCCATCTTTAAAGGAATTAGAAGATTTAAATTATCCTGGATTTGGCAATCCAAAAATTAAATTAGAAAGTAAATTGGACACGGTGGATAGTTTAAATCATAGTTCAGCGGTTCGCTATGAATTATCAGCTATAAGTGTCGAATTGACTTTACCAGAAAAGTATAATGGGTTAGGTTATCAAAACTTGATTTCTATGATTTTTAAACTTATTGCATTTAGAGATGAATGGATGAAAGTTGGAAAAAAATACAAACCAGATGTAAAAGAAAGCATTGATAATGAATTTGAACCCTTACATTTAGTATTAATTGAAGAACCCGAAGCCCATTTACATGCGCAAGTCCAGCAGGTTTTTATAAAAAAAGCATACGATGTACTTCGAAAACATCCAGACTTAAACGAAAATTTCACGACTCAACTTGTAATTAGCACTCATTCAAATCACATAGCTCATGAAATTGACTTTACATCTTTAAGATATTTTAAAAGGGTTAATGAAGGCATCAGTCAAATTCACACATCATCTGTGGAAAACTTATCGGAAACATTTGGAAACAATGATGACACTACAAAATTTGCTATTAGATATTTAAAAACAACACATTGCGATTTGTTTTTCGCTGATGCAGTAATACTTGTCGAAGGACCTGTTGAAAGAATGTTGGTTCCTCATTTTATCAAAAAACACCACGAAAAACTTAGCTCATGCTATATTTCAATTTTAGAAATCGGTGGCAGTCACGCTCAAACCTTAAAACCTTTAATTGAACAACTAGGCATAGTTACTCTAATTATAACAGATTTAGATTCTGTCTTAGAAAAAAGCAAAGTACAACCAGAAAAAAAGAAAAAATATAAAACTGGTAATGACGTATTGAAATCATGGATTCCCAAGATACCTGACCTTGATGAACTATTAGATTTACAACTAAAACTAAAGGAACACAAAGATTATCCAATTCAAGTTGCATATCAAACACCTGTAAATGTTACTGACAAAATCGTGGTCTATCCATATACTTTTGAAGACTCTTTAGTAATGGAAAATAGAGAAATTTTTAAAAACATTAAAGACTCAAAAGGCCTTTTAAAAAAAATGGTAGAGGCTGCATGTGTAACAGATATTAACAAATCAGCTAAACAAATGTATGATATCATTACTGACAATGGAGCAAAAAAAGCAGAGTTTGCTTTAGAATTATTATACTTTAAAGATCCTGATAATCTTGCTGTGCCAAAATACATTGAAGAGGGTTTAAAATGGCTTGAAAATAAGTTAGTAAGTAAAAAAGAAGGTTTAAACATTTAACAGGCAGTAATGAGTACAAAACTACACAATAATGATATTGACAAACATGTTGATACTGAAATCTATGACTGTTTGAATTTGGATAATCCTAAAAGTTTTTTTCTTTTTGCAGGTGCTGGTTCAGGTAAAACTAGAACGCTAGTTAATGTATTAAACGAATTCAAAAAAAATCATGGTAGAGAATTTAGATTGAATAGAAAGAGGGTTGCAATTATAACCTATACTAATGCAGCCAGCAATGAAATAAAAGACAGGCTGGACTTTGATCCTATATTTTCGGTAAGCACTATCCATAGTTTCGCCTGGGAACTAATAGAACCATTCGTAAAAGATATTAAAATATGGCTGACAAGTAATTTAGAGAATGAAATTTTAAAATTAGAAGATGAACAAAGCAGAAGCAGAGATTTAAAAAATAAAACTTCCATTGACAGGGCAAGAAAAATTGAATCTAAAAACAAGAGAATTTCTAATTTAGAAAATATTATAAAATTTACATATAATCCTAATGGAGACAATATAACTAAAGACTCATTAAACCATTCAGAAGTAATTAGTATTGCAGCCTATTTTATCCATCACAAAGCTTTAATGCAAGAACTGTTAGTTTGCAAATATCCTATTCTACTAATTGATGAAAGTCAAGATACTAAAAAAGAATTAATAGATGCTTTTTTTGAACTACAAAAAAACAAAAATAATAATTTTTCACTTGGCCTATTTGGAGATACAATGCAACGTATTTATTTTGATGGCAAAGAAAAATTAGAGCAGGGACTTCCAACGAGCTGGGTAAAACCAGTAAAAAAAATGAACCATCGTTCTAATAAAAGAATCATAACTCTTGTAAACAAAATTAGAGAAGATGTAGATGGTCAAGAGCAAAAACCACGAACTGATAAAGAGGAGGGTTTTGTTAGATTGTTTATTTGTTCTAATAGAAATGATAAGTCAAAAACGGAAGAATCGGTATGTAATAAAATGAGTATTGTTACGAAGGATTCTAAATGGAACAATGATGATAAAGATGTAATGACATTGATACTAGAACATCACATGGCAGCAAGTAGGATGGGGTTTACAAATTTTTTTGAACCTTTATATAAAGAAGAAAAATTAAAGACAGGAGTATTAGATGGAACACTATCTGGTGCTAACTTCTTTACTAAAATTATTTTACCACTAATAGAAGCAAAAGTAAAAAATGATCAGTTTGCCATAGCAAGAATAGTCAAAAGCGAATCTCCTTTTTTTAAAAAGGAGGAATTGCTTAAAAATGCTGATCAAACCCTTAATATTAAGGCCGCAAAAAAAGCATTAGACAATCTCTTCAATCTTTGGGATGAAAATAGTGATCCGTCATTAATTGAAATTTTGCAAAATATCTATAAATCAAATTTATTTATCATCCCTAATAGTTTAATTACAATCGCATCAAGAACTAATGATGAACAAAAGGTAGCTATTGAAGAAAATGTTAATTCAGTTGAAACTGATGATGAGGAAAATATAGATATGTCTGATAAAATAATTGATGCTTGGGATTTAGCTTTATCAAGCTCATTTTCACAAATAAGACAGTATAATATGTACCTGTCTGAAGAATCTAAATTCGGCACACATCAAGGTGTAAAAGGATTAGAATTCTCTAGGGTTATGGTTATTTTAGACGATGAAGAATCTAGAGGAAATGGATTCAGTTATGATAAGCTATTTGGTACTAAAGAACTTAGCGATGCAGATAAAAAAAGTATTAAAGCAGATAAAGAAACAGGAATAGATAAAACTAAAAGACTTTTTTATGTTGCCTGCAGTAGGGCAAAAGAAAGTTTAGCTATTGTTGCATATACTGATTTCCCGGAAATTGTAAAAAAGAACGCTATTGATTATGGTTGGTTTAATGAAGATGAGATAATAATTTATAAAAAATAAATATATTTTATTTAATAAATACACATTAACCTCAGTCATAAATGTAGAAACCGTAAACGTACTCTTCAAGTATCTGCAAAATCGGAATAACAGAGTTTAATACCTGATCAATTATTAATAAAGAGTCGTTAGAAAAAATATTTTACTGTTATTTGAGACATTTTTTATAATTATAATCGACAGGCTTTTAAAATTTAAACTATGAGAAGGAAAATATTATGAGATTAGCAGCGATATACATTCCAAGCGAAACATTACTACATATTTTTGGAGACAACCATAATGGATAAACTATTAATTTAGGAGGCAAATATATTTACACATTTGAAGAAAACCTTAATGAAGAGGTCTATCTCAAGGTAAAATAAAAAATTCATAGAAAACTTTTGGCTTAATATTTTCTAAACATCTACCACTCCCTGAAAGAACAATAATGTCTAGCTGGCTGGTCAAGTAAACATACAACGTTAAATTAATTAGGCTAAAAAAACACAACATAAAAATATGAAAGAAACAACCGATATATATTTTTTTCCTGCACTTAATGGAGACAGTTTTCTGATCTCAAGTGAAGGCACAAATGTATTGATTGACGGCGGTTACGTAAATACGTATCGGAATTTTTTAAAGCCTAAACTTTTCGAATTGCAGCAGAAACAGGAAGTTCTGGATTTAATCATTGTCAGCCATATTGACGGTGACCACATATCTGGGATCTGTAAGCTGTTGGAAGAAAACAACAAAACAAAAATTATTGACATCAGAAACATTTGGCACAACTCTTATCGGCATCTACAATTTCAAGAGAGTGATAGCAAAAAATTCGAATCCAGTACACTGAAGAGCTTAAATGAAATGAAAATTGCCCCCATATTAAAAGAAGATCCGCCGGTTTTGGATAAGGATATAAGTGCAAAAAAAGGATCAGCCCTTGCAAAACTTATTCGCGAGGGAGGATATCCATGGAATGCTCACTTTGCGGGTTCGGAAGCTGTTTTTCATAAGGAGCTTATTATTGAAGGTAACTTTTCTTTCCAGATTTTATCACCTAGTAAAAAAAAATTAGACAGACTAAAGGACTACTGGCTAAAAGAGCTTTATAAGTTGGGATATGTGGACGATAAAACTGCCTCTGAGTTTATTGATGATGCTTTTGAATTTGTAATCGCTGGCGCCAAAGAAACGAAGGTGTTACGGGAAAAGAATATTTCGGCAAGCAGTAATTTGGATTTTGAAGCATTAGTTTTGGCCGAGTTTACAGAGGACAATGCACCCGCTAATGGAAGTTCCATATCTTTTATACTCCAATGCGGAAAAGCTAAAATTCTCTTCCTAGGTGATTCACATCCTTCAGTGATTATTGAGAGCCTGAAACTTCTGTATACTGATGACGAATTTCCGCTGTATTTTGATGCTATTAAAGTTTCCCACCATGGTAGCGCACTCAATACTAGTCCCGAATTACTAGAGTTGATTGATTCCGAAAAATTTCTGATCTCCACCAACGGAAAATCATTTGGACATCCCGATACTGAAACCATCGCCAGGATTGTCACAAGAAAGACAGATTATCAAAGAACCCTATATTTCAATTACCCGCTGGAAATTGTCAGTCAGATTAACAATCAAAAATTGAAAGAAAAATACAATTACCAATGCGTTATATCTGACGGTACAGCAATAAAAATTACCTTGCATGAAACCACTAATTAATCCTTCACAAGCTCTGGAATCCTGTCTGGAAATTCATTGTGGCGCCGACCAGGGAACTGGGTTTTTAATATCCGAAAATACAATCCTCACAGCCTACCACGTCATTGCGGATCACAGTGAGGATCAAAAAATATTTATAAAGACCGCTGAAGGCCCCATTGATTGTAATGTCATGAATATTTCCATTGAACTGGATCTTTGCTTGTTAACGTGCGAAGGGCTGAATCTTGCTTTTGTACCTCTTGAGGCCAGTATGCTTCGCTTGTGGGAACCGTGCCAGATACATGGTTTCCCTTACAGATCTTCCGCATCCATCCTCAGTCTGAATGGAAAAATAAGTCAGCCTTTGAAGGACGATGCCAGTGACTTTATAATCAATGAGCTTGACATCGATCCAAATTATGATCACGACGGGCTTTCGGGAGCACCTGTGATAATAGAAGGTAAGGTTGCCGGAATAGTGCGTAGGCAACTCGACGATCGACTGTCGATGGTAAGTGTTTTGAAAGCCTCGCAATTTTTGGAAGATAACGGTATTGAAATTGACGTAAATCTTCCGGCATATGGCGTTCCACATGGGTTTGAGGAACAAGTCGCCGCCTCCCGACCAAATCGTGCCGTGATCGCCAATCTGGAAGAGGCTCTTCAAAGCAACAACAGTTGGTTTTTAATCCACGGATCGCCCGGACCAGGAAAATCAACACTTTCGGCATCCTTTTCTCCGAGCCTAAAAACTATGGTAGTTGCCTGTAGGTATTTCCTTAAAATTCCGAACGACAGCGAACCTTTAGCATTACGCAGATCCAAGATATATTTTTTGGAATATCTGGAAAACATGATTGCGACTACTATCACAGGGCAACGGCTACCCAAAGAAGAACTTTCTTTTGAACAACGCCTTGTGAGGATGGGCGATCTTCTGGAGCAGTTTGCAGCCTATCATTTGGCAAAAGGCCAGACCGTCTGTATGATTATCGACGGACTTGATGAAGTTCCCTCTCTGGAAGAATTCCTTGGTGTGTTGCCTCAGACTATTCCTGTTGGTATCAAGATAATATTGTCATCAACCTCGCCTCAAATTTTACCCTCCTCCTACAGAAATCTCGTAGGTGATGAACAGCAAATACTAGTTACTCCGCTTACAATGGCGCAATGCGAAGGGCTAATAATAGAAGAATTGGGTCAGGAGCTTTTATCGGTTGATGCAGTCCAGAGCGTCGCTCAAAAATCAGAGGGACATCCGCTTTATCTGCGCTACCTCATAAATTTTTTACATAATTCTGATCCTACTTTTTTTGGTGAGCAGTTTGATGAATGGCTGACGAAGATTCCAGTAATTCAGGGGGACATTACCAATTACTACAATTCTATATGGGACAGGTTTTATGAGGATCCGGCCAAATTATGGATTATCATAATCTTTTCGCAGGTTCGCCAGCCAATCTCTCAGGAGGAAGCATACAAGATACTGCCTCAAACCTTGCAGCTTACCTTTACCTCTAATTTTGAATCAATAAAATATTTGTTTTACGGGGAAAATTACCTCGAAATCTACCACAACTCCTTCAAAACATATGTAGCCTCAAGAACGACTAAGGAAGAACTACTTGCAAACGATTATATCTCGGGATTCCTTGCAGCGAATCCGGAACTGGATTTGTCGCTGAATAACCTGCTCTATCACTATTCAAAAAGTTCCAATAAATCATTTGCAGTTGAGCAATGCAACCAAAAATGGGCAGACCTGTGCGCAATGAACGATGTTGCACCTGATCTTGTGTTAGACGATATCAGACAGATTATCAGCCTGTCGATAAATCTAAAAATGACAATCGATACGATTCGTCTGCTATTGTTACTCCAGCGAATAGATTTTCGTTACGACAGTGTTTTTACTGAATATGCCAATTTGATGGCCCAAGCATTATTAGCGGTTAAAAAATATGAGGCGGCAGTAAAATACTTGGTAAGGGATAATGATCTGCTTATAGGAAACTACGATGCCATTTTCTTTCTGCAACAATTTTACGAACGAGAGGCATACCATGAGGCTAATATGCTATATGAAGCATTAGAAAAGAGGTACAGGAAATTTATCGAAGAAGGATCACGCTCAGAGGAAGGCATGAGCCTAGGTATGTTCGGCGTTATGATAAAAGCAAATGCGCTTTCTATGAATGAAGATTTTAAGTCTGGGTATTTTAAATCTACTTCACTCTTGTCCATGCTGCAAAAAATGGAAAATGGTGCTCGCGATGCTGGCGACAGTGATGCTGCAGATGCATTATACGAGTTACGTGAACAAAATTCATCCTGGATGTATGCTTATGCCCTGCGAAGATTTGATTTTTTTGTTGCTTCAGAAAAAGTCAAACAGCAGACAGGTCTGGACATTGATAATGGATGGGCAAATCTCCGTGCCCTTGCAGTACTAATTTTCGAAGAATTCAATGAATATAATTCTGACATAAAAGAGAAAAGCAAAAACTTCGAGCTATTGATTAACGATTTGGAAAGTCTTGTAAACAACTTTGGATATTGGGAAAGCCATAGTGAAGCCATAGCAACAGCACTATTGAATAATAGCAAAAATGCTGTGTTAGTAAGGCAAATTCTTGAAAGACAAATCAAACAAGACCAGAAACCTTTTAACCTGCGGGCATCAAATGGAGTAGATCTGCAGTATGAAGAAATATATAGCCTTCTTTTTCGATGGCTTTGTTCCGGTTACAATGATACGACAGAGAATTTCCCGCAATTAAGTACCGGACCTTATAGGCATAAAAATTGGGAGGGCTATGCTACGTCACTCTTGAAAAACCTAGCCTACATTGAAGGCAGGCTATTATGGTGCCGTGCGACGGGGACATCTCCTGCTTCTGCGACCCAGCAACTCCTTAAAGTTTTTACGGCTATAAATTTTTCATTGGATGAGAGAAGTTACTGGGATCGTGCGTATCATTTACCAGAGAATCTTTTCCCTATCCTTTACTGCAAAAGTTTTGAGATAGCGATTAATCTGGCACCCGAAATTTTTGAGCAGTTATTTTCCGTATTTATGTCAAGGATGGACACACAGCTTGGCCTGTACTCAGAAGGATTTAGAAAAGTGCTCCACGGAATATGTAAAATCCTCATCAAGGAAAAATATACTGTTGAGCTGGAAGATCTGATAAAAATCTGGGAATCACACGTTATTGGAAGTGTTTATAACAGGTGGGAAAGAACACCTGAATTGCTTAAAATTATGGAAATTTATGGTTTAGCAGGAAATAATGATAAAGCCAACGCAGTTTTTTCCGAAATGCTTAAAACATCTATGGGCCCAAGTTGGTATAAGGAAGATCAGCTTGCACTAATAGGCCGCGTCATGTCTCTTCCAAATCAAGGTAGTGTTCTTGCGGCAGATCTGAAGACGATGGCCGGTCTTCTGGATTTCGCTTCGGGTGAAATGACCTTCCAGCGATACGTACGACAGGAAAAGGAGCATTTTATAGGAGGCTTAATAAAAAATGCGCGTCTGAAAAATGCGCTCGATTATTACAGATTCGAAGTATTGGCTGATGCGAAACAGGTAATTGAAAATGCGGAATATGACGTAATCGATGCACCCATAGTTGGAAATGGATATATTCTCGGTGCCGGAAATTTAACAGAAGAAAGAGCAATTTTGGAAATCCTTGAAAATAGCCAAATCGAATCACCGCAATTAGTGTGGGCCTTAACCCAAGTCTTTATTGTCAATACGGATACTGACAGGTATATTGAACGATATACGATGATTCAAGCTGAAGCCTTGGAACGGCTGGTTGAGAAAGACCCAGATTCCATTAAATTGTTGCTTCCTTATACTGCTAATACTGGGACAAAACTTCATGCAGAAGGTCATGCAAATTACTATCTCACAACGATTTTTGATGCTCTGGATCATTCCAACAAGTTGGAATTGCAAACTCTATTGCGAGCAAAAGAAATAGAATATAACATTGAGGTTCAAAAAGAAGAAAAATCAGAGAAGTCTTATTATCGGGATGAATCTGAAAATCCCATCAAACAATTTGTAACGGAAGCCGTGAGGCTTAAAGATCAACCGGGACAAAGAATTCAGTTATTGCAGCAGGGTACAAATGCATTCATGAACAAAAAATACATGATTTGGCATGGCAACTATTCCAGGGAAAATACTGATGCTCGTGGAATAATTAAAAGCCTTTTCAATTCCGCAGATGAGGCTATTTCCAGCCTGCAACCGTTTATCGAGGAATTTGATGAGGTTCCGTGGATTGTTGTAAGCCAACTTTTATGGTTCTTACAGGACAAATTTTCACCTGAGCAAACCCAAAGACTTTACGGCTTGGTTTCAGGGCATTTTACTAAGCTAATACAACCGCACCCGGAAAGGATGCAAAAATACTCATGGATTGAAAACCCGTCTAATGCCACAGAAGATACAGACGGTCAAATAGCTTCTTTCCTTATTTGGCTACTTAATCATCCAGCCGATCGAATATCTGAAAGCGCCTATAGGAGTATAACCTTACTTTGCCAGACTGATCCCGAGATGATTATCCTCGTTCTGATAAGACAATCCCTAAGTGGCGAACCATTATATTCTACGGAACGATCATCATTTATCCTTTATGAGGCAACGACTTCGCAGCACGTTATGATAACTGATGCGATTGCAAAAATAGGAATAGCTGAGTTTAGAACGATTGACCATTTCACTATTAGGTACAATTTTTTCAGGATTAGTATAATCCTGAAAGATTTGGGGAACAGCCAACTCTATAATGAAATAATTGCTGGCATTCCTGATGCAGTTGCTCCTACTGCGGAAGTTGATCTTGATGAAGAATTTCTGGAGTCTGTCGAGTGGAATATCAGCAGGCTTAATGAAAAACATTTATTGGACAGGACCTTTTGTGAAAGGCTTCTGGAGACTATCAACAAATGCATTGCACCATTATCTCTAACTGAATTTATTAAATCCGACGGATATGTTTATCGAAGCTTCTATGAAGGCACTAATGGGCCTACCAGATTTGAATACATTGTAAAACATGCCTTAAATATCGCAATTAATCACAGGGCTTCCCTTGCCAATATTGACGAAATTTTTGACGAAATTGATATTTAACATGGAAAAAAGCAGACAAGAATTTTTATCTTCCCGTGAGGGTTTCGAAAGACATTTTTACATTTTAGAAGAACTTCTACGAAACGGAAGGATGTCGTTTACAGAAGGCAGTATAAAAAGTGTGGAAGGATTGCAAAAAGTCAGAAAATTACCAAATGGGCGTATTGATTTTCATACTGTCAATGAAATGGCCAGGCTAAGCGCAAACTCAGCAGCAAACTTTGAAAACATGAAATACGAGGAACACAATGAAAAAAAATAATCTGGGCGGTATGCCCCCGCCCACAACGCGAATGGAATTTGAACATAACATATTTTTGTCCATTGAAGAAGTTCGGTTTAAACTCGAAAATGATATTAAAGACTATGGACTGTATCAATCTGTGGTGCCCAGCCTCAGGAAGGTTAAATCACTTCCGAATCACCGGATAGATCTCACTACAATCGATGAAAAAGTAAGGTTGCATTCCAACATGCAAAAATGGATGGAGTCAGATCGTTTTCAGGAAATTAGAAAAAAGGCTGAAGAAACAACGAATCAAAAGTTTCCTCCAACAACTGAAATTGAATAACTAAAATTCCTGATACAAATTATATCTAAGTATGTTAAATTTGCCATATGGTGATAGCTTTACGATGCATTTCTATCGATAGAAATTGTTTAATAACCTTTATAAATCCTCTACAAGAAAGTTCTATATTTGTTCGGGCAGGTAAGTATAAGAACGTTATTGATTATGTATTATATATTCTATAATAAGGTAGATTGCACTATAAAATAGGTGGTAAATATCAATTGCTCGACATCTTAATAAATTCAAAATAAATTGACATGGCTAGAAAAGTATATTACAGCAAACCGTTAAAATATTTTTGGCACCATCTTTATGGACCTCAAAAAAAACTTACACCAAGTTTTACGGATGATCAAATATTCGCTTTACTTCGTCAAAATATTTTAACTGCTCCTATGGGAGCCTTTGAGACTGCAGAGTCGAGAGGTTTGATAATATCAGGGTTAGAATTGTGGAGAGAGGACTCGAGAGGAGAGCTTTTGCATATTTTCTTCCTAGATAAACAATTGCGGGAGTTTCTCGAGAACACTCCTTTATCGGATTTAGAGGGTATTAAAAAATTCCTATACGAAAATGGTCAAAGTAATGATGTTATACATTTGTATTCAAAAGAACAAAGCAAGCATGTAGTTTATCGATTTGCCCTGCATTTGCCTTATGAAGCGGAAGGATATGCCTTTTCTCTAAGCCTCGAGAATGATGGGAGTGTGGAGCTATTCTTTTCACTGGGCGAAAATGGTGGTCGTATGTCGGATAAATTCTACGCAGACACGAATAAGAAAGTTGACGAAATTTCACTAACCATTTTGAAAATGTTTCGGCTTGCGATTAATACAATTGCCTATATGAATTGCTTTCCAGATTGCGTTGCTGATGGAGTGCCAGAGAATCTATTTGAAAGAAGCGAAGATAAGTCGGTGAGAAACTTTACTTTTCAGTTATCCGAAAAGATCAGAGAGAGCGAAAATTCGCAACTATCAAAAATACCGCATTTTAGGAAAGGACATTTTAGATTACTTCAATCAGATTATTTTGCCAATAAAAAAGGGCAAATTGTTTTCGTAGCTGAGACAATGGTTAAAGGAAAGGCGAAGACAGTATCTATGTCAACGGAAACCGATGAATTTAGAAATAATACAGCGAAAACTAAATAAAGTAGTGAAAATTGCTTAAAGTGCTACTGCAAAAGCTAGTTTTATTTTTCTTAGCCGGAAATTACTCAAAAGGAAATTTACATATCTTTACAACTAAGCGATAAGTTGCCGCTACTGCGTAAATCCGCGGAACGTTAGTGGTAACCCTTAAACAATCTAACACTAACAAGAAATGAACTTTAAAGGTGGAACAATAATTATCGGCTCGTTGCTTTGGGACAAGACACCAATCAGACATAAATGGCGGACACTTTGTTTAAATGAAATTTCGACAAAGACACCTGTTAAAGTCAAAATTCGTTACGGACGACAATCGCAATCAAGACAGAATACCTATTCAATGATTTTTTCTAATCATCACTCAACGGAATACGGGCAAGCATATGTTTTAGGATTTAAAGAAATAATTAAAAATGCGAGAATATTAGAAAGTCAAGCATTCGCTTTAGCAAGTGCAGAAGGACTTTGGGGAGACAAACCTTCATTAAACAAATCTTGGGGAACAGTTGGATTGCTTGTAAATCCAAACATTGACAGTAAAGACAAAACAGGTGCCGACATTATAAAAAAAAGATGGGCTGAAATTTATCAGAACTACACGAACACATTCAAATCAACCAAATACTGCATAGACAATGAAACACCAGTGATTGACGACAACGGGTTTCTAAAAATTGACTGGACAGAAGAAATGAATGATTACGATTTTCTTATTGCGACACCAGTTGTTCCTAATATTAAAAAAGTGTTGACAGCAAAGGAAATTGCAGACGTAATGAAAGACAATAATTACTTTGAGTATTTCGAAAACAACGCAGCTAACGACATAACGACATTTCAAGACAATGAAATTAGACAATCGCTTGGACGATAAAAAGGCAGCTAACATCGGTTTGGCGATATGGCGGGTGAAGTGCTTTAATGAACATTCTGCAAGGTTCAACGACAGTAATTATATTGAACTTTTGTACTAAATTTCCGCTACATCGCCAAGTAGGAAAACTTAGCTGCAATGGTTAAAAAAATCAGACATTATGATAAAAAATGAACCAGAATTATTGATTGCTAAAGATTTATCTTTTACAGGTATTCTACATGATGTAAGAAAATCTGGAACAAGTCTATCGCCAATCTTCGAAGCCTTTACAAATGCCTTAGAAGCTATAAAGATTAAGCGTAATGTCGATAAGCATTTTACGAAGGGTGAAATTAATATCTCAATTTACACTGAAGAATTGACTGATGGCACAACTGATTTAAAATCATTATCAATCAAAGATAATGGAATAGGATTTAATGAAAAAGAATTTTCACGTTTTAATACTTTTAAAGACAATTCAAAAGGATACAAAAATTTAGGTTCTGGGAGATTACAATATGTTCATTATTTCGACAAAACAAATATAAAAAGTGTTTTCGATGAAAATGGTCAATTATATGAAAGAGAGTTTACAGTATCAAAAAGCCAACCATTTCTGAGTAAAAATGCAATAGTAAAATCATTACACTGTTTAGCATCTGAGGAGAAAAAAACATACACAAACATTTCTTTCAATAATCTTTTAGAACCAAACAATATTTATAATACACTAAACGACAAAAGTTTAAAAGAGGAATTACTCAAGCGTTATCTCCATTATTTTTGTTTTAACTCTGACTCTCTCCCAGATATAAAAATTAACTTTTATGTTTTCGGAGAACTACAATCAACTTCACGAATTGAACGAACAGATATTCCCCAGTTTGATAAGAAAGAAGACTTTAGCGTTCCTTACAGTCGATTAAGTAATGATGCAAAATCAATTGAAAAAACTGATCGAGAAGAGAAACTCGATATAACAACTTTTAAAATACCAAAAAAACTATTAGATCATAATGACCTCAAACTAATTTCTAAAGGTGAAGTTGTTGAAGAAACTAAAATAAGCTTAAAGGGTATTTCGAAAAATGATAATATTGCTGGAAACAAATATTTGGTTTTGGTATCAGGAAACTATATTGACGATAAAGACACAAATATTCGCGGTGAATTGGACATTCAATCACGAACTCCAAAAGCATTTAATGCATTTAATAGTGAAGTGATTTTCCTTGAAGATATTGAGAATGGTGTAAATGATAAACTTTTAAATTTATATCCAGAAATTGAAAAAATAATAGAAAAGCATAGTAATGAACTTCAAGAACTAAAGGAAATGTTTCTAATTGAGGATGAAGAAGAAGTGGACATTTCGATAAATGACGACGATAAAAGAATTCTAGAGAAGTATTATGAAGCACAAGCAAAAAAGGAAGCCAGGCTTGACGCAACTATTAAACAGTCTATTGATAAATTGGAAAATTTAGATACAACTGCCGGCAACTATGAAGAGGAACTTGAAAAGCAAATAAATGCCATAGTAAAAATTCTTCCTGAGCAAAACAAGCGTACGTTAAGTCATTATGTTGCTAGAAGAAAATTAGTAATCGAATTGTTTTCAAAAATTAACGACAAGAAATTAAAAACTCAAAATGATGGTTCAAGGGAAAAAGATGAAGCTTTAATTCATAATCTATTATTTCATCAAAAATCAACTAATACATATGGAAGTGACTTGTGGATTTTGAACGAAGAATTTATATATTTTAAAGGTAACTCTGAATTTAAACTTAAAGATATTGAATTAGAGGGGAAAAAGATTTTTAAAGAGGAGTTTGAAAAAGAGGAGTTGGACTATTTAAAATCGTTAAGTGAAAGTAGATTAGACAAAAGGCCAGACGTTTTGCTTTTTCCAGAAGAAGGAAAATGCATCATTATTGAGTTTAAAGCACCGCTTGTTAACGCTTCTGACCATTTAACGCAGATTAACAAATATGCGTCTTTGATAAGGAACTACACAAACGATGAATTTGAGATTAAAATATTTTATGGTTACTTAATTGGAGAAGGAATTGAAGCAAAAGATGTACAAGGTAGCGTAAGCACTTTTGAACATTCTTACCATTTAGATTACTTGTTTAGTCCTTCACAACGTGTAATTGGTTTTGATGGAAAAGAAAATGGCGCAATTTATACCGAAGTCCTAAAGTATAGCTCAATACTTAAGAGAGCTGAATTGAGAAATAAAATATTTATTGAAAAATTGGGATTTAAAATGTAGCACTGCAGCTAACAGCGGTTTCAAGAAATGGCGGAAAAATTCACGTTTTTCTTTCGCAAGAAAACTATCTTTGAAAAATATGCGTTTACGCAGTTCGCCACTTCTTGAAGCTACGAAACGCTACCAAATAATCACTTTAAATTTTCCAAAAACATCAAAATTGACATTAGGGGTTCGATTGCCTATATTTATCTCCCATAATTGATTTGTTTAATGGGGAAATTATTAGTTATGATTTATCTGAAAGACCAAATTTTAACCAAATTACATCGATGCTTAAAAAGTCTTTTGAAAAAATACCCGATCAAACTAATTTAATACTACACTCAGACCAAGGATGGCAGTATCAAATGAAACAATATCAATCTTTATTAAAACAAAAAGGAATCAAACAAAGCATGTCAAGAAAAGGAAATTGTCTTGACAACGCGGTAATAGAAAATTTCTTCGGAATAATAAAATCAGAACTTTTTTATCTTAAAAAATACAGTTCTATTAATCAATTAAAACAAGAAATAGTTGAATATATAAATTACTATAATAATGATAGAATAAAACTAAATCTAAAAGGAATGAGCCCGATACAATATCGAGCTCATTATTATCAAATTTAATTATAAATTCGTCTAAACTTTTGGGTGCAGTCTAAAGACAGTGGCGTTATTTTTTTATAAGCTTTTTTACTATAAATAACAGCTTGATCTAAGCTTTTAGCAATTTATAGATTAATGCAGCCTAAGCCAGCAAGAGAATTAATTATCAAATTCATTCGGTGCAATGCATTCCTTCCAATATTCCATTATTTTAAAAATAGTATTTTTAAGCGCAGCGTGAGAGTTAGGTTTTACAAAAAATCCCTGTACAGATAATGCATAAGCATCCATCACTGATTTTTTATTTGCATTGGTAGTAAAAAATAAATACGGGATACACTTTACCTGCAATTGCTCATTCGTATGTACCTTACTCCGTAATTCAAACCCGTTGATTTTTGGCATATTAATATCTGACAATATCAAAAATGGTGTGATTTCATTCTTATTGAGGTATGCAAGTGCCTCATTGCCGTCCTCGAAAAACACAATCTCATTTTTGTACGCCAGACTTTTAAAGATCTCACTTAAAAATTCTTGGTCATCTTTATCATCTTCGATAACGATTACCGGTCCATTTTTGTTCATATTATAATCCATTTTGGGCTGTAATGCCAGTGAATATTGCAAGGTAACTGTTATTGTCATTCACCGCATAATCAAGGAAGAATTGTCATAATTTGTAAATACCTGTTTTGCAGATAACCAATACTTTTCATGATTATAATTACGTTTTGTCTTAATTCCAAAAATTCACGTCTTAAATCTTTTATATCGAAAATAGGCATCAGCTTACGATGCAGCATCTTCAATGGTAATTTTAAAAGGTAATTGAACAATGCAATTGCAGCGAGCCCCGCTACTATACTAGTTAAAGCTGTAACAATAAGTTTTTTTACACTATGAGAATTGAACCCTATTGTCAGGCATTTTATAAACATAATAACTGTCCAGATTAAAAAAATAATGCAAGTTGCTGCACACGCAACTAACAAAATGATTTCTGTCCAAACTGAGGAAAAATCACATACTGAAATTATGGTATTTGGGAATGGAAAAGCAGGAATTAAAAAGCAGACAACGTGAAAAATATTTTTTTGCATGGGCGTGTAGTTAAATGAAAAATCATTGATGAAAAGCTTCCCTAAGGTAATGCTTGTTAAGTCCAATTTTATTTAAATCAGAACTCAAAATATCAATAATAGCCGTTCTGGAATTTAAATCAATTTTTTGCAATAGATTATTATTTGAATTCGCATAATCTCTGATAGCAGAGCAGTCCATTTTGCGAATAATATAGTCCATACAGTTAAGTATATTTTCAGTTACCGAAAAATCGGTCCCGTAATTTTTTTGCGACATTGCCTCCAATACAAGTTGATCCAACAAGACATTTTCAATAACTAAATTATTCTTCCTGAAATAAATTTTAAAGGCTTTAATGACTTCCCGAACCTTCGGTTTATTAACCAGCATAAGCTTCTGAATACCAATATCTGTTTTAAAACGCGTTCCGGTCTGCCAAAAATAATCTGGCCTGGCATAAAGGTTCAGTTTTCTATCTGCCAAATAATTTCCGGTTTCTCTTCCATACACAACATCAATACTAACCGGTGTGGAAAGATTATGAAAAAAGACGTTTGTTGCTTTTTTCCTTTTTGTAACGATTGCCTTCCTACCGTATAAATTATCAATTGTATTATGTATGGTAGTTGACATATTTGCAAGCGATCCAAAGCTATTATATTTTCTTACGGCTAACACAACATCCGCGTCATAACAAGAACCCAAAGCAGTTCCTTTCTTAAGAGAGCCCACATCTTCAGGAAAGATTACTAATTCATTTTCAAACTTGTCATACAACGTTTCCTTAACTTCCGTTTTTATAGTTTGAACTACTTTATATTTCATAGGATTGCTTTTTACATTTTCCTCTTTCAGGATTTTTTTTATAAATGCATCAGACGAAAATGACTCGCCACAAGCTTTTTGGAATTTTGACCTGTAAATTTCGTTTCCAACAATTCCTCCCGAAATGGCGCCCATTGCCGTCCATTTCAGCGTCCTGAATCCATCGAAATTGTCCCAGTTAAATTTGTTGCCGTTACGTTTTTGCTCGTCATGTTGTCGCCATACATCTACCAATGCGGAAATACCTGCAACGACAATAGCTGCACTAAATATATGTTTATCTTGCTTTCTCATTTCCTCTTAATTTGGATGTTCTCCACCACCGAGCCATTTTCCTGTAGCATGCCACAATTCATAGTAATAAAGCCATAATATCGTCCACGGTATAATCGTATCACTAATATAATCCGTTCTTTTGAATTCGGCGTACTTTGGCATGTAAAGGCATAGCGTCTTTTGGGAATACATATGTGGTATTTTTTCTCCTTTTACATTTGCAACTAATTTAGGATTCAATATCCTAACCTGTATAGTATCGCCTTTCATAATGCCAAGCTGTATTTCTATATTATAGGCTTCACTCCTCGACGTAGGACGTAACTTTCCGGTCGCTACCAGGTCAACAGCATCAAACTGGACATCCCAGTTGGGATACTTCGCCTTCAGAACACTGGCCTGCTGTGCTAAGGTTTTATTCCTTATTAAATTTTTAATCTTCATTAATCGCCGAAAAAGGTATTACTCTTAACCGCCGAAGTACTAACCGCACCGGCGGCTCCCAACATTCCCGTATTTCTATTGATACCAAGTTCATTTGCTGATCTTGCTTTTTCAATGATATTTGCTTGAGATTCCTGCGCACGAAGATATAAATCATCCCCAAAAAGCCCTTTCAGAATCCTGCTTTCAGAAATAATCCCATGCTTCTTTTTAAGTTCCTGCCACTCAAAATACAAATGCTCGGCAAATGCTTTGAATGCTGTATAATATTCCGGCTCCGTTTCCCACTTGTCAGTGAAGTCTTCCGCAGAGTTGACAGGATTAAGCACTTTAATCCTCGCAGGCATATACATTGTATGCTGCCGTATGCGGTTTACAATATTTTCAACCGTCAGGAAAATGCTTTCTTCTCCATTATAAAATTGGCCTGCAATCGTTGTCAGTACTATACTTGATGTCTTATACGTATCGTCTTTTTGAAAATAAATGTCTCTGTATCGCTTGATCAACTGTACGCCCCTTTGTAACGGTTTTTTATTTTCGTAATCATTTTCGGGTAGTTTTTCGGCACGCAATGCTTTCAGTAAAATGCTGGTCTTGGCCATATTTACCTGATTCATAAACCATTTCGAGTAACCTCGCGGATTACTGCTTACCCAATATCCCAATGCCCTGTCCGGAACGCAAAGCTTGTCTTCATCCCACTCATTTTCCTGTATACCGGGCAGGATATCCATGTGGAAATCTCCGGCATAATTTAAACGGATGCAACGGTTTTTCAACTCCATTTTTTCCTTATAAGCAGCGTGCTCTGACAATCGCCTTTTAAGTTCGGAATAGATTTTTTCCGGTGTATGTTGGTTCCAATTCGTTTTTAAGTGTAGAGCGATATCCAGATCAAATTCGTCTTTCCCGATAGGTTTTACAGTTGTTCTGATTTTCACGGAACCGTGAGGATACAACTCATACTTAAAAGGCTTGAAAAAAAGTTCGTCAGTCTCGATCCACTTTTTAATTGCCTCATAGTGCTGAATCATCAGCTCATATCTTGTTTGGTCTAACTGTAGCGATTCCGCCATTCTGTCCAACAGGTCGTCCAATTGGACGTTTTCATCTTGAAATGTAATCATTTTGGCAGGATTTTAAAGGTGTGGGGTAATATTCTAATGCCATCATTGGTAGCGCCTTTGCTTATTTCTTCGGGCGTAACAAAAGCGATGTTTGGATTGTTTTTCAACGCGCTTATTGCGTTTTTCTGTGCATCATTTTCAAGCCGGAGTTCGAAAATATCCGCATGCCGGAACTGGTCAATAGGATAATCTTCATTGCACAAGATCCCTTCCTGGTGTTTGCCGATATAAGCGTATTTAATATGTTTGAAAGCATCAGCGGGTACAAGTCCAGACTCAACAAGTTCTTCGCAAAATTCCCTCCACGGATCTATTTCACGGTTTTCCCGACTATCAAACCATTTGAAAAATTCTGTCAACTTTTTACGTTTCGTCATGATCAACCTTAAATCATGTTCCGTTGCGCCGTCGCGCGGAACGTGATTACACGGTGTAATTCCGAGATTATCAAAATTCGCACGGTTCTCCTCTTTAAAATATTTGTAGGCTCCTCCGACGGGCTGAAAACCCACGAAATCATTTTTATGCCGCTTTATCAGCATATACTTTCCGTTGCACTCTATCCTGAATAGGTAAGCAACAGTTAGTCTTACTGGCTTATTCGGTTTCCATATCTTTGGCCAAAGCAGTTTCCACCTTTTCTTATTTTCAAAAATGAACACAATGAAATCGATGCAACTGGCAATCGCCAAACCCAGAGCTATTTTGAATACAGTACCCTGTGTTTCTCCTTTCTCAAGAAAAACACAGGATACCAATCCAAGTATTCCAATGACGAAGCTAATTTTACCTTTTGCGCTCATTGATTATCCTTTTGGCGGAAAACTGTCTTTACCATAAGTATTGCGCTCCCTGATCTGGCCATTCCTGCCGTGAACGAGCATTTCCGAACCTTGGTTAATTGCAAATTTCCGGGCGATTTGAACCGCCTCTTTTTGCGTTGACACTACCTTGGTAACTTTACTGTTACCCGCGCCTCTGATTGCCCAGTTGTCACCTTTTGGCACAACATGCTGATTTTTTTTAGTCATGATGATTAAAATTTAAAAATTAGTATTACCTTTGTTTCATATATAAGACAAATGTCAATCTTGTTGCAGCAAAGATATTAAGAATTTTTATATGTTGCACCAATGAAACAATGTTTAATTAATAAAACTTATCAACATGCAGTCAACACTTAACACAGACCTTTTAGCAGGGATGTTAAAAAGTAAAAGAGCAAGTAAGGGTTTGAGAGCTGTCGCTGAAGAAATTGGCAATGTCAGTGCAGCAACACTATCAAGAATAGAACAAGGGAAAATACCAGATGTCGATACATTTATCAGTATTTGTAACTGGTTGAAAGTAACTACCGATACTTTTATTTTGGGGGATACTTCAAATAAACCTACTTCAAATAAAGAGCATGTGGTTGCTCACCTTCGGGCAGAAAAAGAATTGAGTCAGGACACAGTCAACATGCTTATTAAGATGATTGATATGGCATACGACACCAAATAAGTGTAGACAAAATTGGCAACGCAAACAACGCTCATACGTGGATTTAAGGCAAAGGCCGAACGCATCGCAACTGAATGTCGCGAGAAACTTGGTATACATGCATGTGCACCGCTTTGTGCTTTTAAGCTTGCAAATTACTTAAAGATTCCCATTTATAGAGCTACTGACTTTATCACCGATGCTGCTGAACTCAAAAAGTTAGAAGGTATCGATTGCGAGGGATACGGATGGAGTGCCTTAACGATGATTACCAAAGCAGGTAATCGTATTATCATTCATAATAATTACCATGTTCCTGCAAGACAACAAAGTGACATTATGCACGAGATTGCCCATATTATTTGCGAACATGAAGTTAAATTACCACCGCAAGGAATTAATTTACCTTTAGGGATGCGTGATTTTGATAAATCCCAGGAAGATGAAGCTATATATCTCGGCGCCACCTTACAACTGTCACGACCATGCCTTTTATGGGCTAAGAAAAACAATATGACCAATGCTGCAATTGCCGCCCATTTTAATGCGAGTATGGAAATGGTAAACTTCAGAATCGGTTCCACAGGGATTAACAAGCAGTTTTCTTTTCGAAAAAATCAGGTAAATTAGTTGCTGCATGATAGTAATTAATTTAGAAGACACCATCTTACCTGAAACGGCTAGTGCCGACTTGATGGAATATACTTTCCTGTCGCCACAGACTAACGGCCGGGACGTTGAATTGATCGTCAGGTTGATTAAGTTCTACACTTTTTGAGCTTTCAAAAAAGTTAACACGGAATCAGGTGCTCGATTGCAGTTTCCAATCACTCTATAGATTATTAAACCTCAGTATACTGAGGTTTTTGTAGACTACACATACAGTTCTTTTCCACAGGTGTTCGATACTACCCTGACAGATTAAATATAGACCACTTTTGGTTTATTTAATAATAAAATAAGCAGACCCCTAAGTAAAATGCTTATCTATAATTTTTTGCTTATACAAATTGAATAGTGCTATATAGCTTTATCAAAATACTGTAAATCAATTAATTATAAATTTTAAAATGAGTTGAATAGCGTTAGAATTGGCACAAGGTGTTCGACTGTGATCCCTGACAGCCCACAAAAGACAAAAAACGCCAATGGAAGACATTGGCGTTTTTTTTTCTCTAAATCGGATCAAAATTAGGATCATTTAGCAAGTTTTTACGTAAAGTCCTCCATTATTTTACTTTTATGGTTTATAAAAACCAAAATTACCCTGAAAATTATTCTAAAATTAATTTTACCCCCACTAAACTAATTTTACCCCAAAAGCAAATAATAGAATAGTTTGGTGTTAAATCAAAACAATTTTACCCTTTTTTTGACAATAAAAACTAAATTTACCTTTATGAAATTAGTTTTACCTCAAAAAACAGAAAGTAAATGAAAAAAGTAGGGTTTACATGGCTTAAGGAAAAACTAAATATTCAAGGTTTTCAACTGACGCATGAATCATATATCGGAACAACGGATAAGACCGAATTAAGTACAACAAATTCCGTTGTACGAACATTCAAATCGAAATATGATGTAAATATTGACCATCCAATGTCTCACTTAGAATTCGCATTGAAATATGATGATTTTAACCTCGCATTCATCAAGGAAATTTTCACCTCTGTTGATCACCAAATTATAGTTGACTACATCAGAGAAAATCCAAATAGAAAATATCCAAGAATCATTGGTTACTTATATGAGTTTACTGGAGGTAAATCTATTGAAATTGAAATTACTGCAACTAATTACGAGAATATATTAAACTCATCTCGATATATAACTGGAGATATTACAAAAATAACTAAATGGAAAGTAAATGATAATCTTCTAGGGCAAAACAAATTCTGCCCTATAATAAGAAGAACTGCTGAACTTAGCGAATTACTCGATTGGAATATTGAAGAAGCTATTGAAAATCTAAAATACGAATATTCTCCAGAAATTTTTAAACGAGCAAGCTATTATCTTTATAAAAAAGAATCAAAATCTTCCAGTGAAATAGAGAAAGAAGAACCATCACAAGACAGAATGGAAAAGTTCATAGCATTACTGGAAGAAGCAGTACAAAAAACTTTTGAAGAATCATTATCAGAAACCGAATTGGTACGTTTACAAAACATCATAGTTGATCCTAGATATGCAGATCATAGTTTTAGGAACTTTCAAAACTATATTGGTCAAACAATGAGAGACTATACACAGAAAGTACATTACGTATGCCCTCCTCCAGAATATGTAAAATCTCTTATGCAAGGGATACTCGACTTAAATAAAAAAAACAGTTCTACTAAAACAATTATAAAAGCCTCAATGGTATCATTTGGATATGTATATATCCATCCATTTGAAGATGGTAACGGAAGGATACATCGTTTTCTTATTCATGATATTCTGGTACGTGACGGTATTGTACCTAATGGAACGATACTTCCTGTTTCTGCTCAAATACTTGCCAATATGGGTGAATACGACACTATTTTAGAGTTACTTTCTAAATTGATTGAACGAAAGGTAAAATATAATCTTGATGATACAGAAAAGATGATTGTTAATAACGCTTCAGAAATAGAAGCGATATATCGATTTCCAGATCTAACCAATCATACCGTGTTTTTGGCAAGAGCAATACAAGCTACAGTTAATAATGATATTCCAGAAGAACTGTATTTTCTTCAATGCTATGATAAACTTAAAGACGATATACAAAACATAGTTGATATGCCCGATAATAAAGTTGACCGTATGATTTTGTTTCTTCATCAAAACAAAGGAAAACTGGCAAGTCGTAAACGTGATTTTTACAAGGAGCTGAGTGATGATGAAATAGAGCAAATGCAACAAGCTTATGATCAAGTATTCTTAAAGAAAAAACACATAAACGAATAAAACATCTGATCAAATAACACTATAAATCATTAGGTATTTTTAAATTCTAGAGATCAAACAATGTCTTCATCAACACCACTAGATACAACTCAACTATTCAAATCTATTTTTATGGGTAGAGAAGATGTATTTGCTGTTCGTTGGGAGAAGTCAGGAAAGTCAGGCTATACACCAGCTTATCAATATGATCCATATCATTATCGAGTACATAAAATGAATGGAGGAACTTTTCAAAATTATCCTCATAAAACTTATTTGCCTTTTAACGAAAACGAAATCCAAAAACATTTAGAAGGTATTTAGCAAATAGGAGTTTACCCATTACTCACAAATAACACTTCATGGTTTTTGGTAGCTGATTTTGATAAACAAAATTGGAAATAAGAAGCTGTAAATTTCCTAAATGCTTGTAATGAAAAAAATATTCCCGTCTATTTGGAGCGTTCACGTTCAGACAATGGTGGGCACGTTTGGATATTTTTTGATAAGCCACAACTGCTGTACGAAGTCTCGAAACTTCGCACAGCAATAATTTTCATGAGAACACTTCGCGGAGCCGAGAAATCCCTATCATAAGCTGCATTCTTAAAAACACGAAAAATCCTGTTTTTAAAACAATACTTCCTTTATATTTGTTTGCAACTAAACGAAGTTTTTTCACAGACTAACGTTAGAAATAATTTAATCCCAAAACAAAAAACCAACAACTTTTAATCATATCATAGATGAATATGTACAGATTTTTAATCTTAATTTGTTTTTTATCAATCTCAAAAAATTGTCTTGCACAACACTTACTATTGAAAGATTTAGATAATGATAACATAAAAGATGAGATAATTTTTGATAAAAAAAATGCTCAAATAATATGCAAATTGTCAACGCAAAATTCTATCGCGATTAGAAGTAAAGAATTAGAAGATTTAAACGATAGCTCAGGAATTAAATTAACAAAAAGTGGATTTCAGTTTTACAATCACTCCATGAGATCGGGGTATTATTGTCAATTTAAATACAATCTAACGGAAAATAGAATTCAGCTGATTGGAATGAGTAGATATAATCTTGGAGATGCGATGCAAAATGGCAGTGGCGAATCGAGCGTAAATTTATTAACCAATAAATATATTGGTGAATGGATCCGGTTCGATGAAAAAACTCAAAAACACGTTAAGGTCCCGACAATAAAAAGAGCATATAATATTAAAAAGGTTTATTTAGAAGATTTTAGCGTTAAGCAACCTGATAACTTTGTTGATTTTTGTGACAATCTCAGAAACATAAATATCTATAAATAACTACCTGACTCTCCGAAGTGTTTTTAAAAACTACAACAGCTGGGCGAAATCTCCCGCCTTTGTTCCATACCAATTTTCTTTTTGCAATTTCTTTAAGGTTTCTTATCAATAGCTTTTATAAACAACTATCAAAAAAATATTTTCTATCGGTATTACTTTATCTGTAATCATTTTACTACATTTGATGTTATTTAAAACAACATAAAGTCTGAAAAAATCGCCGTTGTAAATAAAAATTAAAAATTAACTGTACAACTATTCTGTTGAAAAATTTATGTTGAAATAAAAAATACAACAAAATATTTACAACACTTTTGTTGTAAAGCGAGAGTGAAAATTAAATTTTCAACAACACTAAAATATAATAACCATAATTTGAGTGACAGTATTCTATTTACATCTTACAAGTCACGGCTTACATGTTACATTTTTTTACGTATCTCTAATTTTTTTATTCATAATTATTATCTTTGAAGGATGAGCACAGCAACAAAACCAAACCACATAGGGCGAAAAATCAGCCGTATTCGTGAACTGAAAGACATGAAACAGGAAGCATTGGCCCAGGCTTTAGGAACCAATCAGCAGGCAGTTTCAATTATGGAAAACAGCGAGACCATAGAAGAAGAAAAATTAATAGAAGTGGCAAAGGCGCTTGGTGTAAGTGTAGAGGCAATTAAAAATTTCTCAGAAGAAGGCGTATTTAATTATTTTAATACTTTCAATGAAAGTCATGGAAATTTTGGCAACTTTGGCAATGGTTCTACTTGCAACTTTAACCCTTTAGATAAAGTAATTGAACTATACGAACGTTTGGTTCAGGCTGAAAAAGATAAGGTTGAATATTTAGAAAAGATGCTAAAGGATAAATAACCTTTAGAAAAAAGATACAGCATAGTAAGGAGCTGTCTCAAACTGAGGCAGCTCCTTTTATTTTAGCTTGTTTTACTCCTGTTTTCTACAAACACATTGCAAAACCACAAAACATATTAATTATTTCATTAAACTGATATTGGTAAGACCACCATCCGAAAGAATTTCGGTACCTACTATAAAAGACGACTCATCTGAGGCTAAAAATACAGCGGCATGCCCAATGTCAGACGGAAGTCCTTGTCTGCCTACCGGCGTAATGTCGATCCACATTTGTTTTACCTGATCTAAATGTTCCTCCGGTACAAGTTTTCCGAAAACAGGTGTATCAATAGAACCCGGCGACAGCGCATTCACTCTTATTTTTCGTGGCAATAAATCGAGCGACAAACCTTTGGCGAATGCTATAATCGCGGCTTTTGCTGCTGCATAAATAGCCATACCGGGTGCCGCGCGATGAGCCGCACTTGATCCTATTAGTATGATCGATGCACCGTCATTTAAATACGGAAGTGCTTTTTGTACGGTGAAATAGGCACTTTTCAAATTAAGATTCATATAGCTATCATAATTTTCTTCTGTAACTTGATCTATGGTACCCATTTGTTGACCGTCTACAACACCTCCTGCATTTACGACCAAGACATCGATTTTACCGAATGTATCGAAAGTCTTTTTGAATGTATTTTCCAGATCATTGCTATTCGTGACATCTCCCGCAATGCTGATAAAATCTGCACCCAGGATTGCTACAGCATCGTTTAATGTTTTCTCATTTCTTCCCGTAATGGCACCCACAGCTCCTTCGTTTCTGAATGCTTCCGCAATACCGAATCCAATGCCGCTATTACCGCCTGTAACTACTGCTACTTTATTTTTTAGTTTGCTCATTTTGCTTTGTTTTAATTTTTTAACAGCTGAAATTTATATCCCGTAAATGCCTCCTGAAACAGAAATTTTTTCTCCCGTAATCCACCCAGCATCATCAGAGGCAAGAAATACGGCAACTTTTGCAATATCTTCCGGCTGTCCTGTACGGCCAAGTGGTGTAGTGGCCACCAATTTTGCTTCGAAATCACTGCCAATAAAGCCGGCGCTATGTGAACCTTCTGTTTCTACTACACCCGGTAAAATAGAATTGATACGGATATTTCTTCCGCTAAATTCTTTCGACAAAGAAATCGTAATCGCGTCTAAGGCTGCTTTGGTAGCAGAATATACGGCACCTGTTGGCAACGGTGTATTACTTGCACCGGAGCTGATATTGATAATATTCCCTCCTTTTTCACCAAACAATTTCAGAGCCGCCTGAATGGAAAACAGGGATCCCAAAACGTTGGTATTAAATTGCCTGTGAAAGGATTCCTCTAAGGCTTCTTCGATGGGTGCATATTGATAAATACCGGCATTATTTACCAGAATATCCAATGTTCCAAAAGCATTTTTTGTTGCTTCAAACAGTTTTGTCACGTCTGCTTCTACAGATACATCTGCCTGTACCGCAATAGCAATTCCTCCATTATACGTTATGGCTTTTACTACTTTCTCTGCATCTTCTTTACTTGATGCATAGTTTACAACAACTTTTGCGCCCTCTGCTGCAAAATATTGGGCAATAGAAGCTCCGATTCCTTTTGAAGCGCCTGTAACTATGGCTACTTTGTTATTTAATTTACTCATTTTATACTTTTTTATAATATTAAAGATGCAAATGTAGAACACATTAATTACTTTTAGTAACTTTGTAACTAAAAGTAACAGTAACCTTGAAGTAACAAAGTAACCTCTTATGGATTGTAACTACCGCGAAAAAGAAAAGCACAAAAAAGAGATGATGGCCGTCCAGGATTCAATGGATGTGTTGAGTGGAAAATGGAAAATAGCTATTATTTCCTCGATTTGTTATTATAACAAAAGAAGATTTTCTGATATTCTCAACGATGTAGTGGGTATCTCGAACAAAATGCTGAGCAAGGAATTGAAAGAATTAGAAATCAACAAACTAATCAAACGCACCGTTTTAGATACTCAGCCAGTAAGTATTGAATATGTACTTACAGAACATGGTAAAACCCTTCAGACTATAATTAACAATCTGACCGATTGGGGAATCGAGCACCGAAAAAAAATAATAGAAGAATAATTTTTTAGTACTTAAACAGTGCTCCTAAGCAGCCATATTTAATTTTCACTGGGTTCTTAATCTTTCAAGAATTAAGGAGGAAAAGCTTTTGACTCCTGTTTTTATACACTCTTCATCAACCTCAAAATTTGGAGCGTGATTCATTGCAGTAATGCCTTTTTGAATGTTAGAACCTCCAAGAAAAAAGTAAACTCCGGGAATCTTTTGTTGAAAATAGGCAAAATCATCATTAAAAAAAGGAACCTGGCCATAATCCATAACCACGAAACCTTTTCCATAAATATTATCAAGAGTTTTAACTGCGATGTTCGTTAACTTTTCGTCATTAAGGATTGTCGGGTTTTCCTGTATATAGGAAACAGAAAGCAATTTGTCAGCATAACCGCTTGATTCTATTACTTGTTTAATTTTAGGTATAATGGCTTCCAGTTTAGAGGAATCTGCCTCATACAAATATGCTTCTAAAAAAAATGCTCCGTTTTTAGAATACGTGATAAAATTCTCATCCATTATGAGGTAATCTTTGAAAATTGTATTGGAGTTCATCAGTCCGATGTTGGGATCACTGATCTGTTGTATTTCCCATGGCTTACTGCCAGTACTGGCACGAGATAAAAAGTGGTGTATTTTTTTTGTCAGTTCTTTTGCTTCGCCATTAGATAATTCATCTTTAAGCTGAATCCGTACTCTTTTTTGACAGGCAAACATTTCATTTGTTTTAACCATTATCTGCCCCACAGGTAACGCCGTTACATGCAAGGCATAAATTTCGTCAGGATCAATTTGCGAAAGCAAACCTTTGGCAATCATATTTTTTGCTCCAATAAATGTTTCTTCCTCAGGCTGAAAAATAAAATAGACTGTGCCATGCAAGGCACTTTTATTTTTTGCAAGTACTTCAGCAATTCCTAATGCAATTGCCATGTGAACATCGTGACCGCATCCGTGCTGTACCCCTTTTACAGTAGATTTGAAATCAGCTTTATCAGGAAAATCATTTGGAAGAGCGTCCATCTCGGCTCTCCAGGCAATGCTCTTCCCTTTTTTACCTCCTTTTAAAATGCCTACAACACCGTATCCATAGCTATTGGTCTTAACCTGAAGTCCTAAACCCAACAAATATTGTTTTATGATTTCCTGAGTTTGTTTTTCTTTGCCTGCCAATTCCGGATTTTCGTGAAAGTCTCTTCTAATTTTCACTAATTTTTCAAAAATTCTGTCAGTCTCTAATTTAATAGATTCCTGATTTAAAATTACATTCTTTTGCTGACCGCTAACAAGCTGTGGTTGGCAAATAACCAGAATTATAAAAAGTAACGATAATAAAAAATGATTTTTCATTTAATTTTTTTTGAGAGTTTTTCTTCCAGATGTCGGCTAACTTATGTATAGCAGCAATTAAATAATATCAATATCACTTGTTCTGGCTAACTTTTCAACATAAATTATTTTCCTGCAAGCGAATGTAAAAAATATTTTTGCTATTAGTTATAAACTTTTCTAAATTGAAAAGAAAAAGTGCCCAACTTAATCTTATAGAAATTTTCTTCAAATCCTAATAAAATGAATTGCGAGGACTATCATAAAACCCCCATCTCTCCTGAGTATTCCTGCTATCCTGACAAGAGCTCAAAAAAACCTCTCGTTTCTGAGAGGTTTTTCTAATTGAACTTATGTAAAAGACAGGAATCTATTTTTCAAAAAAAATCAGTCACTGACAGTTTTTTTTATTTTTCAGATTGATTTTTGGGTCTTTTTATTAGAAAGTAAACACAAACGACAAAGACAATCAGGTAAATAACTGCCAGTGCCGGCTGCTCAAATCTTAGCGTTTTAAAGTCGAATTGCTTAAACAATGTTACCCCTAAAATGATTGCTACAACTAAAAGAGTAAAGGATACTGGTTTTCTATTTTCCATAATTTTAATGTTTTATAAGTGTGTCAATTAGTATTCCTATCACAATAGCAAGAATTACCAAAGTTATCATTCCCAACAGATAGGCTGCAAAGGCCTTCACATAACTCATTAGTTTATTTTTGTCAAAAAATTGTCCAATAGCCCAACTGCAATAAGCTAAACTTGCAATAGTTGCAATTTGTAATAAGTTAATTTTTGTCAAACCCTCGAGTAGGGCGAAAACTGCAAAAATCAGCATACCAATTCCGGTTACGAAACAGAGCAGAATTAGAATCTCAAAAAAATTGTAACCGTACTTTCTAAAGAAAATCTTTGTCCATATCGCAATAAATACCCCTTCTATTATATTGGCATAACCATAATGATCCTGGGACCATTTAAAAATTACACCTACAGTTGATGTACTACTTTCGTCCGGTTTTAAGTAGCCGTCCTCAATATGGAAAAAATGATTTACAAATGAATAAATCAAAGAAGTTATAATTATAAAAATAATAGGTTTTACAAGTCGGCTTCTGTTTTCCAGGAGAAATTGTTTTATATTTTCTCCCGGTCTGGTGATTAATTCTCTTATGGTATAGAGAATACCTCTTTCAAAATGCAAAACATGTTCAATTTCGTGCGTTATATAATGTCTGTCAATTCTTTTTAAACTCATTGGCTGCCCACACTCCGGACAGTAATTCTGAGTTGCTTCTGCATTACAATTTTTACAATTCATTTGTTTAATTCTAGTAATTTTGTAAAATTCTTTATTTACGTTTTTTATTATAAAATTGCCAATAACCTACAAATTCAAGTTGTAAAATAACACAATATCAAATTTTTATAATCGGTTTTTAAGAAATAAGATTACTTTTCCTAAAGCGAATATAAGAAATATTTTTACTACAATTTAATAACTTTTTTTAAATCGAAACAGAAATGTTTGTTCAGAATTGGTTTATTTAAATTGTTTAAATCTTCTATAAAAAAACAGACAAAAAGATAAGTAATACTACCAAAACCTGCAAATCATCCAAATTTAGTACTTAACTGAAAAATTGTATTTTTGTTTATTACTCAATTCGTAAAATAACCGTTAATCCAACCGTAGAAACAAGTTCACTACAAATCTAAATTGATTGAAATGGAAAACACTGAAGAAACATTTGGAGAGTTCCTTATTACAACAGACAAAACAAAACTGGATCTTGTAGCCATTCATGATTTTCTGTCGAAAGATTCAGGCTGGAGCGATAATATTCCATTTGAAAAAGTAAAAACGTCCATCGATAATTCCCTGAATTTTGGGCTTTTCCACAACAGCAAACAAATAGGTTTTGCCAGGGTTATATCTGACTTTTCTACGATTGCCTATTTAGGCGACATTTATGTTTTGGACGCTTATCGTGGACAGGGCCTTTCGAAAAAACTAATGGAAAGTGTGATGACGCATCCCAATCTGCAAGGTTTAAGACGCTGGATTTTACTAACTTCAACCGCGGACTGGTTATATAAAAAATATGGTTTTACTCCATTACCCAAACCGGAAATTTATATGGAACTTTTCAATCCGGAGGTTTACAAAAAATAATTAAGAAGTAAAGAGAGAACTTTTAACCTGATAAAAACGGAATATTCCCTAATTTAAACATAACAACGCAAACCATTAAAAATCATACTTTTACTTTCTATTAATTCAAAATTTCGAAACATGGAACCTAAAATGATATGGGGAAATTTATCCTCAGACGATCTAAAAGCGACATATGAATTCTATACCAAACTGGGATTTGAATCGAACAACAAATACAGTTCGGATGAGAATGCAAGTTTCAACTTTGGCAAAGACAAATTCATTATCAATTTCTTTAAAAGATCAAAATTGGAAACGGATATCAATGGCGCAATCGGACACTGGAAAACACAAAGTGAAGTTATCTTTTCACTTTCTGCAACCACCAGAGAAGAAGTTGACGGCTGGCGCGAAAAAGTTATTGAAGCCGGCGGAAGCGTTTTATCTGAACCTCAAAATTACGAACAGGGTTATACCTTTTGCTTTGCGGATCCGGATGGCCATAAGTTTAATGTTTTGTATTGGCCGGGCATGTAATAAAAAACCAATTACTATTTAAAGAAGCCGTCAATACTTCCTTTTCAGTGAAAGCAACAAATTTACTTCCATTGTAGTTTTTCTTCAATTAAACCTTATTTTTGATAAAAAAACAGCAATGAATAGATTGGTATTTTTAAGTATTGTGGCTGCCATTGGTATTTCTGTTTCGCTGCTTCTTGCTTTTTTCTTACTTACCGTAAAGACAAGCAATAAACAGGCTAACAGATTATTTGCCGCTTTTCTTATTTTATCAGCAATTGACCTCAGTGGTTTCTTTATTTTCGATTTTATCAGCAGCCACTTAAATTTAGAGATTTTCAGATGGACCACTTCTCTACTCGGCATGCCTTTGTTTTATCTCTACGTTTTATCGGTTTGTTATACTGACTTTAAATTAAAGGCAAAACATTTACTGCATACGATTCCATTTATACTGGTCAATTTAATTTTAACTCCGAGATTCTATCTGGCCGATGGTATCGAAAAAAGCCGTGTTTTTGAAGTTCATAATAAAATGCCGGAAATGTATTCTTTCCAGCTTATAGTCGAAATTCAGTACGTATTCTACATCATAAGTGTCTTACTGATTCTCAAAAAGTACAGAGAAGTCTATCTTGAAAATTATGCTAATGCCAGCACTTCGACCTATAAATGGCTCATGCAAATGACCATTGTCTTTTTTGCGGCACACAGCATTGTAGCCACCAAAAATTTACTGCGTTATACGGCTTTCCATGATATATTTCTTTGGGCAAATGTATTCGTAGGATTGTTTGCCTTATGCATTACCTGCTGGTTTGTTTTAAAGGCACTGAATTATCCTGAACTTTTCAGGGGTATCAACTCGAAATTAGAACTGGCAAAAGATATTCTTCCCAAGTCGGACAATATTTCAGCTGAATCCAAAAACAGTACGGGTCCTGTTATCGCTTCGCAAATCGAAAGTTTAAAAGAATACATGACTGCCCAGGAACCGTATCTTGATCCTTCCCTTACCATTCAGCAACTTTCAAATCAGATTAATATACCAGTTCGTGAGCTGTCGGTTTTAATCAATCATCATATGAATCAGCATTTTTTTGATTTTGTAAATGAATACCGCATTCAAAAAGCCATGGGAATTTTAAAAAACCAGGGCAAAAAGGATCTTACAATTTTAGAAATCTTATATGAAGTGGGCTTTAATTCAAAATCATCTTTTAATACTTCTTTCAAAAAATACACGGAACTCACCCCAACTGCTTACAGAAACAGCTCACAGTAAGCTGTTTGTAAAAAGTCGTACTCCACAGCCATAAAAGTCGAACCAATTTCTAGAGATGAAATTGGTTCGACTTTTTTTTATCGGTCGCCTGCCGGATATTTCTAAAGCAACTTTGTCTCAAATTAATCACAAGCTTAAAATTAGAAATCATGAAAAAAGCAAACCTCTTTATTTTTTTACTATTGCCATTATTTTGTTTAGCGCAATCAACATTCCAATTAAAAGGAAAAATAACAGACGAAACCGCTGCATTACCTTGGGAAAATATTGTAGTCTTCTCTCCAGAAGGAAAAATCGTTGACGGAACTGCCAGTAAAGAAGATGGTACTTTTGAAATCACTATCAGTAAAGGATTTTACAAAATAAAGATAAGCCCGCAAGGTTTAATGAATTGGGAAAAGGATATTCTTATTGAAAAAGACATTGATCTGGGTTTAATTCTCCTGACTAAAAAGACAAATAACCTGGATGAAGTTGTTATTACCACAAAAAAAAGAACCATCGAACAAAAAATTGACCGCCTGATTTATAATGTTGAAAATAATGTTTCAACCACCGGAGGCGATGCCCTTAGCGCGATCAATACAGCACCCGGAGTAGTCGTACAAAACAATACCATCAATATATTAGGAAAAGGTTCATCTCGTGTCATGATCGATGGCCGTATTGTGGAGTTGTCAGGTGAAGAACTAAATAGTTTCCTGAAATCAATTTCGGCAAATGACATCAAAAACATCGAAATTATAACTAATCCGCCAGCAAAATATGACGCAAATGGCACTGGCGGACTTATTAATATCAACTTAAAAAAAGGAACACGGGATTCCTGGAAGAATACTACCACGCTTTCTTACGATCAAAACAAATATGGTAATTATACGCTGCGAAACAACTTCTTTTACAACAAAAACAAATTTCGATTTAGTATGACTGCAAATGCAAAATCAGGCTATAGAAATGCTGATGAAAATTTAAAACTTTATTTCCCTGACGGACTACAGCATATGAATGCACAATCAAAAATCAACGAAGACAATCTTTCGGGAAAATTGGCTTTAGATTATGATATCTCTGAACGTACTACAGTTGGTTTTCAGTATCTGAACGATCGTAAAAACCCAAATTTCAAATCAGACATTATCATTAAGAATTATGATACTGAAAACAAGATGAACAGCATTGTTTTGAATGATGGTTTCAACAACAAAAATTCAGGTAATCAAACCTACAATTTGCACTTGCTGACCAAATTAGATACGTTGAATCGAAAATTTTCAGTAGATGTTGATTATTTCAATTACGATTCTAAATTCGATCGTGATTTCACCACAAGAAAATATACACCGGACATGATTTTTATAAGTCTGGATCAATACGGAAGAAATATTTCTAATCAGAATATTGACAACAGAAGTGTAAAAGCCGATATGGAACATCCGCTTGAATTTGTGAATTTGTCTTATGGCACTAAAGTAAGTTTTACAAAAAGCGAAAGCAGTCTGCTTTCTTACGACAACAGGAGCGGAACTCCCATTGTAGACCTGAATCAATCTAATGAATTTGAATACCAAGAAAACAATCAGGCAATTTACGTCAGCGGAAATAAGAAATTCAATGATAAATTTAATCTTCAATTAGGATTAAGAGCCGAAAACACACAAACTAATGGATATTCGGCGAATTTAAATCAGGAGATCAAAAACAACTATTTTATGTTATTTCCAACCTTTTATCTTACTTACAAAAAGAACGAGAATAACAGTTTTAACTTCAATTATGGAAAAAGAATCAACAGACCCCGTTTTGACTTATTAAATCCGTTCCGCACGTACATTAACAGTAACAGTTATTCTGAAGGGAATCCATTCTTAAAACCTTCGTTTAGTAATAATTTTGAAGTATCACATTCTTATAAAGAAATTTTACGAACCAGTTTTTTCATAAATACTATTACCGATGGTTATGGTGTAATCTTCACTTCAGATCCGGCAACGAATACACAGGTGGTCACCAGAGAAAATTATTATAAAGGAATCAATTATGGTTTCGGAGAAAGTTATACCGCTGAAATTACGAATTGGTGGTCTACAGAAAACACTTTATATCTGTTGGGTTCGAAAACGACGTTTACTTCAGGAATCAATGCTACTCCGACCAACGGTCTTCAGCTTGATTTTTCTACCAGCAATACTTTTTCATTAGGCGAAGCAACAAAATTACAGGTAGATTACACCTATAGTTCGCCCGTAAAAAGCGGATTATATACTGTAGGCTATATGTCAGGTTTGAATATTGCCCTAAAGCAAAATCTTTTTAAGAAAAGCATGCAGATTGCCTTTCTGGCCAATGATATTTTCAATACCGCTTATTTAAAAGATTTTGTTTCTGTAGTGAATGGCATAAAACAGGTTTACAGCCAAAATGAAAGCAGTCGTTTTTTTAGATTTTCTGTAATTTACAATTTCGGAAATACTAAAATAAGCGTCAAACAAAGAGATTTCGGAAATGAAGAAGAGAAAAGAAGATTGGCAAAATAAAAAGATAAAAGCTCCATTTTTGAAAGTGGAGCTTTTATCTTTTTATTTTATAAGTTATTCTACTTTTACATCCCTTCCCGAACCTTAAATTCCGCCTGAAGCAAATAGTTTGAATGATCACAATACATTTACCACTAAAAACTTTGCAGGAACTAGCTTTTTAGCGAATAGTTTTAATTAAGATCTTACAGGCCGTTAGATTAGTACATTCTGAGTAAATATCCTATTTGCTTTTCACTGGTCTAAAACCAAAGGATTATAATTCGACACATTCTATCTCCATCATATCCTCAGTTATTGTTTGTGGGCGTTTCCCTTTGGGTCGGGCTCTACGCTAAATCTTTTGCGGGATTGGTTTGGGGTGCTTTAAGAGATTTACGTTCCCCGCAAAAGGATACCGCTGCGATCCCTAACGCAGTTTAAGGGTAATTTGAGATCTGTTTTCAAAAGAATCCCAAACAGCCCCTCCAGCCTTGCGCCCCTTGCAATTTAATACCATTCAAAAACTCCTTTGCGGACTTTGCGTTTAAATTCCACGATTCAACATAAAACAAAAAACCCTGTTTCGTTTGAAACAGGGTTTTTAAAAAGAAAGGCGACGACATACTCTCCCACATAACTGCAGTACCATCTGCGCAGGCGGGCTTAACTACTCTGTTCGGGATGGGAAGAGGTGAGCCCCGCCGCAATAACCACCTTAAGGTCGTTGTTACTTGAGGTAACTTGCAATTAATTAAAAATTTAGAATTAAAAATTAAAAAAATTGCAATAATATCTTAACATACTGAGATAAAGAAAGTTTTTTATTTTAGAAAGTTTCTCCCCGAGCCTTGCGGCCCGGGAAAAGGGTGTACATAAGCTTACGGATTATTAGTACTACTCGACTATGACATTACTGCCTTTACATCTATAGCCTATCAACGTGGTCATCTTCCACGATCCTTAAAAGAAATCTCATCTTGTGGTGGGTTTCGCGCTTATATGCTTTCAGCGCTTATCCCTTCCAAACGTAGCTACTCTGCGATGCTCCTGGCGGAACAACAGATACACTAGAGGTTTGTCCAATTCGGTCCTCTCGTACTAGAATCAGATCCACTCAAATTTCTAACGCCCACAGTAGATAGAGACCGAACTGTCTCACGACGTTCTGAACCCAGCTCGCGTGCCACTTTAATGGGCGAACAGCCCAACCCTTGGGACCTTCTCCAGCCCCAGGATGTGACGAGCCGACATCGAGGTGCCAAACCCCCCCGTCGATATGAGCTCTTGGGGGAGATCAGCCTGTTATCCCCGGCGTACCTTTTATCCTTTGAGCGATGGCCCTTCCATGCGGAACCACCGGATCACTATGCTCTACTTTCGTACCTGATCGACCTGTATGTCTCTCAGTCAAGCTCCCTTATGCCATTGCACTCTACGCACGGTTACCAAGCGTACTGAGGGAACCTTTAGAAGCCTCCGTTACTCTTTTGGAGGCGACCACCCCAGTCAAACTACCCACCAAGCAATGTCCCCCACGTTTGTGGGGTTAGGCCTCAGATAAACAAAGGGTTGTATTTCAACAATGACTCCACAACGCCTGGCGACGCCACTTCACAGTCTCCAACCTATCCTACACATCATTTATCCAAGGTCAATACTAAGCTATAGTAAAGGTGCACAGGGTCTTTTCGTCCCACTGCGGGTAAACGGCATCTTCACCGTTACTACAATTTCACCGAGCTCATGGCTGAGACAGTGTCCAGATCGTTACACCATTCGTGCAGGTCGGAACTTACCCGACAAGGAATTTCGCTACCTTAGGACCGTTATAGTTACGGCCGCCGTTTACTGGGGCTTCAATTCAATGCTTCTCCGAAGATAACATCTCCTCTTAACCTTCCAGCACCGGGCAGGTGTCAGGCCCTATACTTCATCTTACGATTTTGCAGAGCCCTGTGTTTTTGATAAACAGTCGCCTGGACCTCTTCACTGCGGCCCTGTATTGCTACAGGGCGACCCTTCTCCCGAAGTTACGGGTCTATTTTGCCTAATTCCTTAGCCATGAATCTCTCGAGCACCTTAGGATTCTCTCCTCAACTACCTGTGTCGGTTTACGGTACTGGTACTAATTACCTGAAGTTTAGAGGTTTTTCTTGGAAGCCCTTAGGCGCACTATCTCTTTGTCCGAAGACTCCGAGTACTATCGTATTTCCCCAAGCCGCGTGGATTTGCCTGCGCAGCTTATAGGTAGGTACTTCAACGAACTATTCCGTCAGTTCGCGGCGCTTTCATCACTCCGTCACCCCATCACAGTAATTAGTAGTACGGGAATATTAACCCGTTAGCCATCGACTGTCCCTTTCGGGTTCGCCTTAGGACCAGACTAACCCACAGCTGATTAGCATAGCTGTGGAAACCTTAGTTTTTCGGTGTGCGGGTTTCTCGCCCGCATTATCGTTACTTATGCCTACATTTTCTTTTCTAACCAGTCCAGCATACCTTACGATACACCTTCAACCCTGTTAGAATGCTCCCCTACCACTTAGAGTAAACTCTAAATCCATAGCTTCGGTAATATACTTATGCCCGATTATTATCCATGCTCGTCCGCTCGACTAGTGAGCTGTTACGCACTCTTTAAATGAATGGCTGCTTCCAAGCCAACATCCTAGCTGTCTGGGCAGACAAACCTCGTTCTTTCAACTTAGTATATATTTGGGGACCTTAGCTGATGGTCTGGGTTCTTTCCCTCTCGGACTTGGACCTTAGCACCCAAGCCCTCACTGTTATCAATCATTATATAGCATTCGGAGTTTGTCAGGAATTGGTAGGCGGTGAAGCCCCCGCATCCAATCAGTAGCTCTACCTCTATATAACTAAAATAACGCTGCACCTAAATGCATTTCGGGGAGTACGAGCTATTTCCGAGTTTGATTGGCCTTTCACCCCTACCCACAGGTCATCCGAAGACTTTTCAACGTCAACCGGTTCGGACCTCCACTGTGTGTTACCACAGCTTCATCCTGCCCATGGGTAGATCACACGGTTTCGCGTCTAACACTACTGACTAAAGCGCCCTATTCAGACTCGCTTTCGCTACGGATCCGTGACTTAACCACTTATCCTTGCCAGCAACGTTAACTCGTAGGCTCATTATGCAAAAGGCACGCCGTCACCCCACGAAAGGGCTCCGACCGCTTGTAAGCGTATGGTTTCAGGATCTATTTCACTCCGTTATTCACGGTTCTTTTCACCTTTCCCTCACGGTACTGGTTCACTATCGGTCTCTCAGGAGTATTTAGCCTTAGCGGATGGTCCCGCCAAATTCAGACAGGGTTTCACGTGCCCCGCCCTACTCAGGATACCACTATCTATTATACTCATTACTTATACAGGGCTATCACCTTCTCCGGCTTTACTTTCCAGTAAATTCTAATTCTTTGTACATAAAATGTCGTGGTCCTACAACCCCAACATTGCCGTAACAACATTGGTTTGGGCTAATCCGCGTTCGCTCGCCACTACTTACGGAATCACTTTTGTTTTCTTCTCCTCCGCCTACTTAGATGTTTCAGTTCAGCGGGTTTGCCCACCTATCGGTGTACTATGTCTTCAACATAGTGGGTTGCCCCATTCAGGTATCTACGGATCAATCGGTGTGTGCCCGTCCCCGTAGCTTTTCGCAGCTTATCACGCCTTTCATCGCCTCTGAGAGCCAAGGCATCCCCCATACGCCCTTATTTTGCTTATTGTACCAATCATAAAATCAATTATGACCGTTTTTTTTGTCTTTTACTATAAATAGTAAAAAACGCTTTCTACTTTTTATTATTTCTTATCTCAATATGTCAATGAACTTTGTTTAGCTATAAGCTTTAGGCATTACGCCTTAGGCTTTTTTGCTTACGGCTTAAAGCATATAGCTTAAAACCTTTTGTGGAGAATAACGGAGTCGAACCGTTGACCTCCTGCGTGCAAGGCAGGCGCTCTAGCCAGCTGAGCTAATCCCCCTTTTTAATTAAAAATTAAAAATCGTGAATTAAAAATTATGAACTTTTTGATCCTTAATCTTTCAACTTCTAAAATTTCCTTTTTTTAAGTTTAAATAGTTGTCTCGGACAGACTCGAACTGTCGACCCCTACATTATCAGTGTAGTACTCTAACCAGCTGAGCTACGAGACACTCTTATTCCTAAAATTTATTATTTGAACTAACAGCAAGAGTAAAATAGTCTTAAAATTAAAACCTTTAAAGCTTCTTCTTTTTTCCTCAGCGTGCACAAGTGCTAACACTAAGGCTCTAGAAAGGAGGTGTTCCAGCCGCACCTTCCGGTACGGCTACCTTGTTACGACTTAGCCCTAGTTACCAGTTTTACCCTAGGCAGCTCCTTGCGGTCACCGACTTCAGGCACCCCCAGCTTCCATGGCTTGACGGGCGGTGTGTACAAGGCCCGGGAACGTATTCACCGGATCATGGCTGATATCCGATTACTAGCGATTCCAGCTTCACGGAGTCGAGTTGCAGACTCCGATCCGAACTGTGACCGGTTTTATAGATTCGCTCCTGGTCGCCCAGTGGCTGCTCTCTGTACCGGCCATTGTAGCACGTGTGTAGCCCAAGGCGTAAGGGCCGTGATGATTTGACGTCATCCCCACCTTCCTCACAGTTTGCACTGGCAGTCTTGTTAGAGTTCCCGACACGACTCGCTGGCAACTAACAACAGGGGTTGCGCTCGTTATAGGACTTAACCTGACACCTCACGGCACGAGCTGACGACAACCATGCAGCACCTTGTAAATTGTCTTGCGAAAGATCTGTTTCCAAACCGGTCAATCTACATTTAAGCCTTGGTAAGGTTCCTCGCGTATCATCGAATTAAACCACATGCTCCACCGCTTGTGCGGGCCCCCGTCAATTCCTTTGAGTTTCATTCTTGCGAACGTACTCCCCAGGTGGGATACTTATCACTTTCGCTTAGCCACTGAAATTGCTTCCAACAGCTAGTATCCATCGTTTACGGCGTGGACTACCAGGGTATCTAATCCTGTTCGCTACCCACGCTTTCGTCCATCAGCGTCAATCAATTAGTAGTAACCTGCCTTCGCAATTGGTATTCCATGTAATCTCTAAGCATTTCACCGCTACACTACATATTCTAGTTACTTCCTAATAATTCAAGTTCAGCAGTATCAATGGCCGTTCCACCGTTGAGCGATGGGCTTTCACCACTGACTTACTAAACCGCCTACGGACCCTTTAAACCCAATGATTCCGGATAACGCTTGGATCCTCCGTATTACCGCGGCTGCTGGCACGGAGTTAGCCGATCCTTATTCTTACAGTACCGTCAAGCTGGTTCACGAACCAGTGTTTCTTCCTGTACAAAAGCAGTTTACAATCCATAGGACCGTCATCCTGCACGCGGCATGGCTGGATCAGGCTTGCGCCCATTGTCCAATATTCCTCACTGCTGCCTCCCGTAGGAGTCTGGTCCGTGTCTCAGTACCAGTGTGGGGGATCTCCCTCTCAGGACCCCTACCCATCGTAGCCTTGGTAAGCCGTTACCTTACCAACTAGCTAATGGGACGCATGCTCATCTTTTACCGTTGTGACTTTAATAATATCTCGATGCCGAGTCATTATACTATGAGGTATTAATCCAAATTTCTCTGGGCTATCCCTCTGTAAAAGGTAGATTGCATACGCGTTACGCACCCGTGCGCCGGTCTCTGGTTCCGAAGAACCATACCCCTCGACTTGCATGTGTTAAGCCTGCCGCTAGCGTTCATCCTGAGCCAGGATCAAACTCTTCATCGTATATTGTTGATCTGATTAATCAGATCGTTTTGTTATTCGAATCAGTCTCTATCGGTTCTTTCTAATCTCTCGATTATCTTACTCTTTATTCTTTTGCCTTAACATCTCTGTTAAAGCGGCTGTCAATTCAATATGTCTACGAACGTGTATTTCTTCTTTTCGCTTGTTTCTCAAAGCGGGTGCAAAACTACAACTTCTTTTTTAATTAGCAAGAACTTTATGAAGATTTTTTTTGAAACTTTTTTCAAGTCTCGCATCCTCCAAATCCCTACCAATCTATCAATGAACTTTCCGTGTTTTGCGGGGTGCAAATGTAACATCTGTTTTCAAATCTCACAAGCTTTTTTAAATCTTTTTTGAAAATAAATTTTCGTCTTGATTTGTAATGCCTGTCAGTATTTCGATGAACGTCTGTCGCTGTTGCGGGTGCAAAAGTAGTCCCTTTATTTACATTTACAAGGCTTTTACTTATATAATTTACATCTTTTTCAAAACTTTTTCTTAACTCTCTGATAACAGAGTTTTTACAAATTAAACATTTTTACCATTTGTAAGGAATTTCAACAGGTCTTTGCGATTAATCCAACCAACACTTTATCTTAGCCTCCCTTTTTAGCGGGTCTTCCAATTCTAAAGCGTTTTTCTGCCCTTTTAACAAATAACCTCTTTTGTCTTTCTTTGGGGCTAAACGGGGGTTTTCACGCCTGTATTGTTACGGAGCCTCTCAAAAAGCCGACTTTAAAGTCTTAGATCACGCAAAGGCGCAAAGTTTATTCTTTATACTTATATATACCTCTTTTCAAACCACCCCATAATGGAAATCCTTTTTTCTTTAAATTAATTATATACCTATAAACAAACCCGACAGGTTTTCAAAAAACTGTCGGGGTGCATATTCGAAATAGTACCTTTATATATAGAAATAGAAACTAATCAAAACGGATGGCTTTGACCGGAGATATTTTAGTAATTATATAGGACGGAATTAACAGCACCAAAAAACAGACGGTGATGGTTAGTAAATTTAGCAGCACTACATAAACCCAGTTAATATATACCGGTGCCTGGTTGACGTAGTAATTTTCAGGATTTAATTTAATGATTCCAAAATACTGTTGTACTAACAATAATGAGATTCCGATTAGGTTACCCCAGAAAAGCCCTCTTATAATAAGATAAAATGCATTGTATAGAAATATCTTTCTCACTGCCCAGTTGTTTGCACCCAATGCTTTTAATATTCCAATCATTTGTGTTCGCTCTAAAATAAGAACCAATAAAGCAACTACCATATTAATTGTAGCCACTATGATCATGATTGCAAGAATAACTATAATATTAAAATCGAAAAGTTGAAGCCAGTCAAAAATATAACTGTATTTCTCTATCATCGTTTTAGTATCTAGACTTGAGGAAGTCTGCTCGTAGATTTTATCTCCCGTTTCTTTAATTTCATCAAAATCTTTTACAAAAACCTCGAAAGCTCCAACCTGATCCGAATTCCATTTATTAATCCTCTGAATGTGGCGTATATCTCCAATTATGTAAGTTGCGTCAAAACTCTGAAAACCGGAATTAAAAATTCCTGTTATTTTGAAACGACGACTGTTTGGCATCTTGCCCTGCTCCTCTTTTATAAAAAAGGTATTGAAATTATCTCCGACTTTAAAACCTAATCGGTCAGCAAGAAACCTGGAAATGATAACTTCCTCGTTTATACCTTTAGAATAATCAGGCAATTTACCTTCTACCAAATATTCTTTTATCTTATTCCAATCGTAATCCAAACCAACTCCTTTGAAAATAATCCCCTCGAAAGAACTTTCTGTTCTAATGATTCCGGCTTTACTTGCAATTGCCTGTATGTGGCTCACTTCAGGAACGGATTTGAAATTGGGATAAAAATCCTGTTTTTTAGAAATTGGAATTATGGTTACTTCTGAATTATTGTTATCATAATTCGAAATAACAATCTGACCGTTAAACGCAGAAACCTTTTCGCGGATTTTTTGCTGCAGACCAATACCTGTTGCTACCGATACCAACATCATAATAATACCAATGGCAATAGCCGAAATAGCAATTTTTATAATTGGGGCCGAAATACTGCTTTTAAAATCCCTTGCAGTAATAAGTCTTTTAGCAATAAAATATTCTAGATTCAATTTTTAGTTATCTTTTATTAGTGTTTCGCTTTCGTCTGAGTCAAAAATACATTTAAAAAAGCAAACATGAATTGTTCCGAAAAACAATTATATTATATTTAAGTCCGGAAAAAAATTATTTATAACGGAAGTCGTTTCTTCATCTCCTCCACAATATTATATGCTGCCGGACAAATCGCAACATTTTTTAAAGTAAGATCTGAAATCTGATGAAACTTTTTACGATCCGTATGCGGAAACTCTCTGCATGCTTTTGGACGTACCTCGTAAATCATACAATAGTTTTCACTATCCAGAAAAGTACAAGGAACACTATTTAGCACATAATCTTTATCTTCATCCACGCGAAGGTATTGTTCGATAAACTGCTGCGGTTTTTGCCTGAAAGATTTCGAAATCCTTTCGATATCAGCCAGGGTAAACAAAGGACCTGTTGTTTTACAACAATTCGCACATTGCAGACAGTCTGTTTTCTTAAACTCTTTATCGTGCAATTCCTGCATAACATAGTCTAAGTTTTTAGGCTGTTTCTTTTTAAGCTTATCAAAATACTTTTTGTTTTCGATATGCTTATCTTTGGCTAACTTATTTAAGTTATTTAAAATTTGTTTCAAGTTTAAAATTTAAAGTTGATTTGCAAAATTAAACAACTTTAAACTTGAAACCGTAAACTTTGAACTAAAATACAATGAAAGATCTTTTTGGAAAAGCGATGTTCGACTTTCAAACCAATAATTCACCGGAAAACCTTATTACCGAAACTTCGATTTCTGAAAAAGATGAAATGAGTGTTGATTATTTATTCCGTTCTTATAATGAAATGCCAAAAATCGAGCAAAAGGCTTTACAAATGGCGAGTGGAAAAATTCTCGACGTAGGTTGCGGAGCCGGAAGTCACAGTTTATCATTACAAAATGACCGTAATTTGGAGGTTACTTCTATTGACATTTCAGAAAAGGCTATAGAAACCTGCAAACTTCGAGGTGTAAAAAATGCTAAGGTTCAAAACCTATTAGATGTTGAAGAAGAAAAATTTGATACGATCGTATTATTAATGAATGGTGTCGGCATTTTTGGAAAGATGAAAAATTGCAATCAATACTTATCAAAATTAAAATCACTATTACAGCCAGGCGGACAAATTCTATTAGACAGTTCGGATATTATTTATATGTTTGATGAAGATGAAGACGGTGGAAAATGGATTCCGTCCAGTACCGATTATTACGGCGAACTTGTTTTTAATATTTCTTATAAAGAAGAAAAAGAAGAACCTTTCAATTGGCTATATCTAGATTATAATACACTTCAGAATGCAGCTGTTGCGAATGGGTTAAAATGTGAACTTATTTTAGAAGGTGAACATTATGATTATTTAGCCAGACTTTCTATTTAATATTAGATTTTTAATTTATGGAAAATTCAGATTTAGAAAAATTAAAGTATCCGATAGGCAAATTTATTGCTCCTTCAGCCTATTCAAAAGAATATCTTTTAGAAAAAATGGAGGAAATTGCACAATTCCCGGAAAAACTAAAACAGGAAACGTTTTCTTTATCAGATGAACAACTTGACACGCCGTATCGTCCAGGCGGATGGACGGTTCGACAAGTAATTCATCATTGTGCCGAAAGTCATATGAACTGTTTTATAAGAATCAAATGGGCTCTCACTGAAAACAATCCTGTAATAAAAGCATATGATGAAGTTTTATGGTCTGCATTACAAGATAATTTAGCGATGCCAATACAACCTACTTTATCTTTATTGGAAGGATTACATTTTAGATTGGCTTATCTCCTGAAAAGTTTATCTGAAACCGATCTCGAAAGAAGCTTTATACATCCCGAAAATAATTCTGAAATTAAGATAAAACAAATGATAGCCACTTATGCCTGGCATGGAAATCATCATTTGGCTCATATCATTACTCTGAAAAAAGATAAAAACTGGATATAAACAGCAGTTGTTTCATTTTTACACATTGTGTATACTTCTAAAAACAAAAAGCGCTTCCATGGAAGCGCTTTTTGTTTTGTCTGATTTAAGGAATATTCAAATATTTATGTGTTTGGAGCGAAACTCTCCATTTTGGATGATTCATTACATAGTCTACAATCAATGGGGTCATTTCTTCTTTTTTGCTCCATTCGGGCTGAAGAAATAAAATAGCATTATCATTTACCAATTCAGCTTGTTCCTCTGCAAATATAAAATCATGTTTATTGTATATAATCACTTTTAACTCATGGGCGTTATCGTATACGGTTTGAGTTGGCAATTTATTCTTTTTAGGAGAAAGACAAATCCAATCCCAGGTTCCGGATAACGGATAAGCACCAGAAGTTTCAATGTGAACTTTTAAATTCCTGTCTTTTAATTGTTGCGTCAACAAAGTCATGTCCCACGTTAAGGGTTCTCCACCAGTAATTACGACAGTATCTGCGTAGGCCGAAGCATTTTTTACAATTAAATCAACACTTGTTGGCGGATGTAATTCTGCATTCCAGCTTTCCTTCACATCACACCAGTGACAACCAACATCACAACCTCCAATTCTTATAAAGTAAGCAGCAGTTCCTGTATGAAAACCTTCTCCCTGAATCGTATAAAACTCTTCCATCAAAGGCAACATAGCACCTTTATTCACTTCTAATTGTATTTCTTTAGCTAACATTATTTTATTTTAAAGTGCAAAGATAGTCAATTAAATACGGAACATAAAAAAACCGATAGTTCAAAGCGAACTATCGGTTTTTTATTTACTATAATTAGAGCTTAGATTATTTTAAAGCTTTTACAGATTGTGCAGCATAAGTGTTTGCTGGATCTAAAGCTAAAGTCTTATTGAAATATTCAACTGCTTTAACTTTATCAGTATTAGCATAACTGGCACCAATACTATTGTAAGCTTCCACTATTTTCTTAACTGTTGCAGGTTTTGCCAATTCTTCAGCACCTTTTGCAGTTGTTTTAGTTACATACTCTTCGTAGTTCTTAATGATTAAATCATCTTTTTCAAGCAAGTTATTGATTCTTCCTTTGTATAAGTACGCTTCATCATAAGTAGGAGAAGCAACTAAAACTCTGTCGAAAGCAGCTTCTGCCTTAGCTAATGCTTCAGCATTTGGAGCAGTACCTGCAGGTTTATTTACATTAGCATAATAAAGTGAAATACCATAATAAACATTATCATCTAAATAATTTTTAGATTCACTGTTATTAACAGCAAGTTCAAAAATAGTAGCAGCTTGTGCAAACTGTTTTTTACCAAATAATGCTTTTCCTAAATCAGCAAGTTCTTCTACTACTAGAGGCTCTAGTTCAATTGCTTTTTTGATATCAGCTACACCGGCATCAAAAGCTGCCTGATCCACAACACCTTCAGCGTTAGTTCCTTTTTTAATTTTAGATAAACCTAAATACAAATAGTCTCTACCGATTACTTTGTTTGAAGGTACTTTGATAAAATCTTCAATAGATTTAATTGCTACATCAACATTTCCGTTTTCGTAAGCAGCATATCCTAAATATCTGTAAATTCTTGGATTAACTTTATCCTCAGCAATCATCTTATTTGCAACAGTTTCTAAAGTTTTGTAATCTTTCACTAAGATTAAGAAATCCGCATGACGCATTTTAGAATCTAAAGAGTAATCTGTAAGACTTAAATACTTCTCATAGTTTGTAATTGCATTTTGCATATTAACTTTGGCAGTAGATGTTTTATTTCTTCCCCATTTGTAATATGTTTCAGCTAATTCTCTATAAACAGGACCATAATTAGGATTTAACGCAATAACTTCATTAAAAGCTTTAATTGCTTCTTCGTATGATTTAGCTCCTTTTAATAAAACTCCTAATTGCATTTTTGCTCTTAAAAGTTTTGGATCTGCTGTAAACGCATCACGATATGCTTTATAAGCATCATTTTGATTACTTGCTCCGTAATAAGCATCACCGATTGCCAAAAGTGCAGAAGGATTTTGAGGTTCGATTGCTAAAGCTTTTTGTAAGCTGGTAATGGCACTTTTATAATCAGGATTTACTGAATTCATATAAGCTCTACCAATGTAAATAAATTCATTTACATCCTTACGTTTAATATCTTTTGTTGCTAAAGCAAAATTAGCCTGAGCTCCGGCTGCATTTTTACTATCAAGATCTAATTGACCTAGTCCAATGTAGTTTAAATTTTTCTTGTCAGATGCTTCTAATCCATTTAGGTAATAGATTTTAGCTGAATCCATGACAGATTGATTTAAGTATACATTACCCAACACAAAATTTGCCTCACCGTCAGATGGTTTTGCTTTAATAATTGATTTCAGCAACGATTTTGCTTTTTGAAATTGTTCAGCATCAATTGCTTTTTTAGCTTCGTTGATGTCTTGCGCTTTTGCAACAGAAGCTGATGCAACTAAGGCAAGACTAAAAATTTTAAATTTATTCATCTTTATAGTAATTAATTTATTCTTTATCTTTTATAATTTCTTTTCTAATACTAAGTTTTCTACCCGGAGTTCTAACAGGCAACAATCCCGATTTTAGAACAATACGCTGTCCAATGTCTCCAGATATAAATGAGGCCAGTCCCATTCCTAACCCAGTATACCCCTGACAATTTATAATATACAAATCACGTGCCAAAGGGTATTTCAATTCAGCAAGATCATTTTGAGTCGGGCTATAGTACTTATCACTATTTAGACCTTTAACACTCAGAACATTTATATTCTTTAATACATCATCCATATTTGCCGATGGTTGTGAAAGCCAATTCATGCCAATAATTCCAATCATACCATCATTCTCCGAAACGAATTTAATCACTTCGTCGTTAGTTTTAAAAGAAAAGACACCTTTTGCAGGCAATTCTTTTACTTTGGCTAATTCTTTCATATAACGTACTGTACTTGAATTTGGATTATCAAATACCAGACCGTCAAATCTTGGATCAGACTTACCCTGCATAAAATCAATTACTGTCTTCAACGCAATTAATGTATCATTATTACTTTTGTTTGAAATAAAAGCAATAGCATCTGTTCCGAAAGGCGTAACCCTAGGCTGAATTTTACTTTTCTTAAATCTTGTCAATTCTTCTTTTGTAAGATTTCTGGTAGTAACTACAACTTTTGTACGTTGGTTTAATAAATCATTTATTAATTCTGATTCAGATTTAGGAGTTATTGAAATTTTCGAACCATAGTAAGTTCCCTCAAAAACAGCTACCTGATCTTCAATAATCGGTTTTACTGTCTCATCTACGGTAATATCAAGTGCCCCTTTTAAAATTGTCTCTTTATCAGCTTCATTTTTACTTTTTTGGTTGCACATGGCAAACAAAAAAACAAAAACAACCAAACCTGCAACTTTGCTATATTTCAACATACTTATTCTGCGTTTGAATTAATTAATCTCAAAAAACGAATTGCCGAATAAACGATCAGCAATCCTCCAAAAGCATATCTATATTTGGGTTCCATATCCAATGGAAGTTTCTTCCAGAACATAATCATTAAACCCAGTACAAGATATATTAAAAAAAACAGTATTCCTAAAACAAGAAGAAATCGCTCTTTGAGCGATTTCTTCTGAATATTATTAAGCATATCTTTTAACATTATTCTGCAGATTGAATAGTAATAGGAAGAGAGTAAAGTACTCTAACTTTTTTACCATTTTGCTCGCCGGGAGTCCATTTTGGACATTTTTTAAGAACACGAATTGCTTCTGCTCCTGTACCGTAACCGATATCCCTTAAAACTTTAATGTCGGTTAATGAACCGTCTTTTTCAACTACAAAAGTAACATATACTTTACCTTTTAAACCTTCTTCTTCAGGAGTTTTATAATTGTTTCCTACGAACTTGTAGAATTTTTCAATACCTCCCGGGAAATCAGGTTTTACCTCGATACCAGCTGTATTATAAACATTATTATCTTCCTGTATGATTTCAGTTACCGGTCCTTTACCAACTGGTTCATCTACAGTTAAAACTGCATCCGGATCTCCTTTGATAGTTTCGTTACCTACTTTCTTATCCTTAAGATCCACAATTTTTGGTGGGTCTTCAGTAATTTCATTTGCTTTGGCAACTACCGGTTTCACAAACTTAACCTGATCCACTTTTGGTGGCGGTGGTGGTGGTGGTGGTTGATTTGGCTTAATCTCCTCTTTTTTAGGAGCAATCTTTACTGTCGCAATTTTAATATCGTTATTCACTACCTCTTCCTCAGAATCCGGTAACAAGCTTGCAATAAGAGGAGCTGCAACAGCAAAGCTAAAAATAACTGAACCAATAATAAGCGCCTTTATAGTCGTATTACGGTTCGATTTTCTTAACTCATATGCACCATATATCTTATTACGCCCTTCGAATACGATATCAAGCCACTGATTTTTAATTATATCTAATTTCATTTTTCTTGAGTATTAGGGTATCAATAAAACAAGATCGCTCTTATTTTTTTTCTACCAATTTTGTTTCTTCAGGTGAAAACTCAGGAACGATAGCATAAGTCTCAACTCCGGTGATAGCCATTTCATCCAAGATATCAACCAAATTGCGGTAATTTGATTTTTTAGTTGGCTTAATAATAACTATAATTCCATTTTTAGGTTTTCCTAAAGCTGTAGAATACGCCAAAACTGCTCTTTTTTGAGTCAATAAAACTTTACGAATTCCGTTTTTACCATAAGTGATATCTTTTGGTCCAACTTTAGGAGTTGCAAGCAATCCCATATAATAAACCATCTTATTATCACCCGCCAGCATTACAGTCATCGTACGGTTCTCATCTACTTTGGTATCCTTCGTATCTTTCTCATTAGGATCTTTATCTGGCAGAGACAAATCCATCGATTGAGGTTTTGACAACGATGTGGTTAACATAAAGAATGTGATCAATAAGAATGCCAAATCCACCATTGCCGTTAAATCGACCTTAGAATTCTGCTTTTTACTTCTTACTTTACCACCTTTTCCGCCACCACCGTCGCCGGTATTTAATTCAGCCATTTTAGTGTATCTTTTTTAATTAAAAGTTTTTATCTCTCATACCAGTAACTAAGTTAAAGGAATTGATTTTCTGATCTTGTAAAATATCCATGATCTTTCTGATTTGTGGATATTCTTCTTTAGCATCACCTTTTATTGCAATTTGCAATTCTTTGTTATCAATATCAATCGCAGCTCTTCTTGAAACCAAAAGCCAGTCTTTTAATTGATTGTTTAAAGAATCCATTGGAATTCCAGGTTGATTAGCTTTAGTTCTATCAGACGCTTTCATGTCGATGATTTGCTTTAAATTTGCTAATGGCACACCAAAGTCATCCATTAAAGCAAATTTAGTTTTATCTTCTTCTGAGAAAGTCACACCTAATTTTGCTCCCATTCCTTCAAGAGTTCTTTTACGAATCTCTCTTCCTTTAATGTCAAAGAACACTTTACTTTTTCCGTCTGCGCCTTTACCTATTGTAATAATAGCTAAATCCGTATCAGGCAATTTAGTTTGAGCAACAGAAGAAGGCATATCTACAGGAAGTGCTTCCGGCACTTTAGCTGTAGCAGTCAAAATAAAGAACGTAAGCAAAAGGAACGCAACATCGCACATGGCAGTCATATCTGTCGATGTTGACTTTTTTTTCATTTTTAATTTAGCCATTCTCTTTTATTTTATTATTTTGATAGTATTAATATCAAAAATTAATTATTGTTTCAAACTTCCTCTGAATCTTCTGTAAGTGTTTACGATTGTAGTACCAGCCTCATCGATAGAGTAAGTTAAATCATCAATTTTAGCTGTAAAGAAGTTGTAAGATACAATTGCAAGGATTGAAGTAGAGATACCTGTTGCAGTGTTGATAAGTGCTTCAGAAATACCTGTTGCAAGAGCAGCCTGGTCTGGAGTTCCAGCAGAAGCTAACGCACCAAACGCTTTAATCATACCAGATACAGTTCCTAATAATCCTCCTAAAGTTCCCAATGATACTAAAGAAGAGATGATAGTCATATTTTTTTCTAACATTGGCATTTCTAATGAAGTTGCCTCTTCGATTTCTTTGTGGATTACTTCTGAAGCTTCTTCACTGTTGAATCCTTCTTTTTTAACGTCCTGGTATTTAATTAAAGCAGATTTAATTGCATTTGCAACTGAACCTTGTTGTTTGTCACATGAAGCGATTGCAGCTTCGATGTTACCTTCTTTAATACTTCCCTGAACGCTTTTCATGAATTTATCTAAATTAGCTTTTCCAGCTGCTTTTCCGATAACGATAAATCTTTCAATTGAAAATACAACAACCATTAAAAACATACCTAACAAAACTGGTACAATGAATCCTCCTTTATATACCTGACCTAATGTATTGATTGGATGACCAGTTTCAGGATTCCCTCCCTCGAAGTTAGAAGCATCTCCCATGATTACTTTCCAAATAAAGACCCCAACCAAAATACACGCAACAATAATGATTCCAGTAATCATTCCTCCTCCATTTGAAGTACTTTCTTTTTTAACTTTAACGTTTGCCATTTTTTTTAATTTTAATAGTTTTAAATAATTTTTATTTTTTAGTTATATTTAACTTGTAGAGGAGCAAATTTATACGTTTAGTTTAAATAAAAAAACTTTTTTTAATTTTATTGAAGGAAATTTAACGTCAATTTAAAAAATATCTCATTAAATTGCCACCGTTGTTTTTTAGATAAAACAAAAAACAGGATGATTTCTGGGAAAATTACAACGTTTTAGTAAATATTCAAACATTCCGTTGATATCTTCTTAAAAAGTTGCGAAATTATTTTTTGTTTTATTTTTAACAGCGAAAAGCTTTTTCCTACTAAAAAAAACTAAGCCAAATTGTTAAAAAACAAAGCAAAACTCTTATAATCATCTAAATTACAAATAAAATCATGAATAAAAAAGATAATTTCGTTCAGGAAATAAACAATGGCTATTCATCAAAAGGGGACAGTATTATTCTGGGAGGCGCCATTCTTGACGGAGAACCACTTGCTGAAGTGCATGTCAAAATTCCTTTAAAAACCTTAAACAGACACGGATTAATAGCAGGCGCAACCGGTACCGGGAAAACGAAAACTATTCAGGTTTTTTCAGAACAATTATCGAATGCCGGAATTCCTGTTTTAATGATGGACATAAAAGGTGATTTTAGCGGAATTGCAAAAGAAGGAAAAGAAGAAGGTTTTATTACAGAACGACATAGCAAAATAAATATACCTTATAATGTAGCTGCATTTCCGGTTGAACTAATGTCTTTATCTAAACAAAACGGAGTCCGTTTACGCGCTACAGTTTCAGAGTTCGGCCCTGTCCTTTTTTCCCGAATTTTGGATTTGAATGATACGCAGGCCGGAGTGGTATCTGTAATCTTCAAATATTGCGATGACAATCAGATGCCTTTGCTTGATTTGAAAGACATCAAAAAAGTCATCAATTTTATTACGGAGGAAGGAAAAGATGAGATTACCGCTTCTTACGGCAAAATTTCAACCGCTACGACCGGAACTATTCTGAGAAAAATAATTGAATTGGAACAACAGGGAGGAGATTTGTTTTTCGGGGAATTATCTTTCGAAATTGATGATTTGATGCGAATTGATAAAAACGGAAAAGGCTACGTAAACATCATCCGTTTAACGGATATTCAGGATAAGCCTAAGTTATTCTCTACTTTTATGCTGAGCTTACTGGCCGAAATTTATCAGCAAATGCCTGAAAAAGGAGATGCCGATCAGCCTGAACTGGTCATTTTTATTGATGAGGCGCATTTAATTTTCAACGAAGCCAGCAAGGCTCTTTTAGAACAAATTGAAACGATTGTAAAACTGATTCGTTCTAAAGGGGTTGGTGTTTATTTCGTTACCCAAAACCCGATGGATGTTCCGAGTGGTGTTCTGGCGCAATTGGGATTAAAAATCCAGCATGCCCTTAGAGCATTTACAGCAAATGACAGACAGGCAATTAAAAAAACAGCGGACAACTACCCTACTTCTGTCTATTACAAAACAGATGAATTACTTACCAATTTAGGAATTGGAGAAGCACTGGTAACCGCATTGAATGAAAAAGGAATTCCAACACCGCTTGTAGCCACCATGATGCGCGCACCCATGAGCCGAATGGATATTTTGTCTGCCGATGAAATTGAGGCCATCAACAACAAATCGAAATTGGTAAAAAAGTACAGTGAAGAAATGGATCGCGAAAGTGCCTACGAAATCCTGACTAAAAAAATTGAAAGCGCTAATCAGGCTGCTGCTGAACAGGAAGAACAAGCTCCGGTAAGCTCCTCAAAATCAGAACAAAGCACAGCAAGTGTTGTTACTAAATCTGTTTTAAAAGTGGTTACAAGTGCTACTTTTATCAGAGGTGTTTTTGGAGTTCTTTCGAAAATATTCAAGAAGTAAAAAAACTAACCATATAAGTTATATAAGTTCATTTAATCTACACGCACGATTTTTATATGAACTTATATAACTTACATGTTTTAAAACATTACGCTTTTTGCAACAGCTCCAGAATCTTATTTTCGATTTCGGTAGTATTCCACTTATTTTCAATATTATCGAGTTTTAAGATCTCGTCCATAATTCCGTTCTGGAAATCTCCAATTGCCAAAGCTTCTGCGTAGGGACGGTCGCTAAAGGTTACGCGACTGTATAACGGAATCCATTTATCGGGGTGTTTATCTGAAAATGCTTTTTCGATTTTCTTTTGCAGCAAGAATTTTTCATCCGCCGTTTTCGTGCTCATTTCCATAAAATTACGATACGAAAGTTCCGCAATTGCATCAGCATTGGGTTTACGTGAAATCTGATATTCGAAGAACACTTTTTTCCAGTCATCGCCGTACTTTTCAATCATTTCATTTAAAACCGTAATATCTTCAAAACCTGCATTCATTCCTTGTCCGTAAAACGGAACAATAGCGTGACAGGCATCTCCCATTAAAGCAATTTTATCTTCATATGTCCACGGAAAACATTTCATGGTAACCAGAGTACTGGTTGGATTTTTAAAGAAATCTTCTGCCAGTTCGGGAATTACTTCTATTGAATCCGGGAAGTTTTTCTCGAAGAAATCTTCTACCATTTTGCGGTCTGTTAAGGAGGCAAATGAATTTTCACCCTCAAAAGGCATAAACAGCGTACAGGTAAAACTGCCATCAAGATTCGGAAGCGCGATTAACATGTATTCGCCGCGCGGCCAGATATGAAAAGAGTTTTTATCTAATTTATGTGAAGCATCTGAATTTGCGGGAATATTTAATTCTTTGTAACCCATATTCAAAAATTCCTGCGAATAATTGAACATACTCTGGCGCTGCATTCGGTGTCTGATTCTGGAAAAAGCGCCATCGGCACCAAAAACCATATCAAATTTCTTCTCCTCCCACTCTCCTCTTTCGGTTTCGCCAATATGAAGCGTTGCATCACTCAGCGTCACATCCCAGATTTTCTGATCGAAGAAAAATTCTGCTCCGGCTTGTTCTGCAAGGTCGATCATCTTCCTGTTCAGCGTTCCCCGTGAAATCGAATAAATCGATTCGCCTTCCTGACCGTAATTCTGAAAATTGAGTTTATCAACCAAATGAATGGCGCGTTTGTCCATGGGAATTGCGATTTCTCGAACCGAATCACCAACGCCAACACCATCCAGCGCTTTCCAGCCTCTGTTAGACATCGCCAGATTGATGGAACGTCCCGAAAAATTTATTTGACGGATATCAGGACTACGATCATAAACATGAACGGTGTGACCTGCTTTTTTAAGATAAATTGCCAAAAGTGATCCTACCAATCCAGAACCGACAACAGCAATTTTAAGTGGAGTTTGCATCAAAAATAATCTAAATAATAAGATCGTAAAAATAAGTAATAATTCTACAAGAGCTTAAAAATAAAGGAAATATTTATGATTTATATGGGCATGACCCGCCGAAAAAAGCGGGTCGGGCTATCCACTGTATCTTTTGTGGCTGACAATAGCACCGCGCATTGCCACAAAAGGATGCCGTTTCAAATGAAATTCACTGAACTCCAATTAAAATAAAATTATGTGAAGTAATCCCTCATGCAACTCTGTTTTTCATAACAAATTCTCGTTTTTAATGATTTATTTGCCATTTGGAAAAGACTATTTTCGCTAAAGAAATAATCTCGCAAAGGCGCAAAGCTTTTTTCTATTTCGACCGAAGGGAGAAATCACAAAAGAAATTAGACAAAGATTGTTGACTTTCTTTACGGAGTTTCTAATGCGATTTCTCCCTTCGGTCGAAATGACAGCACGCTTTGAAAACTTTGCGACTTTGCGTCTTTGCGAGGAAATTCCAACCAAAAAAAAACTTATGAGAACAGAATTATTACAAACAAATATTATTTTAGAAAACGAGAAAGTCCTACTGCTTCCCTTTGAAGACGAAAGAAACATCGAACTCAAAGCTATCATTATTGATGACGAAATATGGAAATACATGGGGATGTATGTCCGAAATGATCTTGATTTTGAAAATTATATTACAAATACGTTAAAACAAAAAGCAGCCGGAATTTGTTATCCGTTTTTGATTATCGACAAAGCCACCAACAAAGTGGCCGGAAGTACCCGTTACGGCTACTTAAACCAGACAAGCCAAAAATGCGAAATTGGCTGGACCTGGTACGCAAAAGAATTTCAGGGAACGAGTTTAAACAAAGCATGTAAGTTTGAATTATTGAATTTTGGCTTTGAAAATATCCAATTCAGAAGAATACAATTTAGTGCTGATCTTGAAAATGAAAGATCCCAAAGTGCGATTGAAAAACTCGGTGCCTTAAAAGAAGGGATCTTCCGAAACAATTACGTTGATTCTGAGGGAAAAAGCAAAGACGATGTTTACTACAGTATCATTATTGAAGAATGGGCTGCAACTAAAAGAAACTATTTCACGGAATTTCTCTAAAATTCAAATCTGATTTTCTACTGCTCAGCCTTTCGATCAATAGCATTTTTATGAAATTCATCCAGTAACTGCATCTCTTCGTCCGGAAGAAGCTGTAAGGCCATTTCAAGCAAAAGCAGTACATCAATTCCTGACTCAGATGCAGAAGAATAACCAGAATTATCATTTTTTAGCGCACAAATACTTGCTTTAAGCAGACAGGAAACCATTAGATTTAATTCGTTATACGAAGCTGTTTTTAATGTGACATTAAACAAATCCCCATTGCTGTTATCGGACTTTAGTTTTGTAAAATATTTCATGTTTTTTACTAATTTTAAAAAATCGGTGGCGGACTCTTCTTGTTTTGTTTTCATTTTTTTGTTTTTAATTTATTAATTGACGTAAAAATCCTACTTTTACAGCACCGCAAGTAAGCAAGAGATTTTATTGTTTCGAACTATTAGAAGTTGTGTCTCACCAACGCCAACTTGTTTTTCACTAAAATCTATTTTTTTTAAGAATTTTAAATACCTTTGAGTTATGAGCACAGCAATAAAACCAAAACACATCGGCAGAAATATCAGCCGTATCAGGGAATTACGAGGCATGAAGCAGGAAGCACTGGCCATCGCTATTGGCATCAGTCAGCAATCTGTTTCTAACATTGAAGGAAGCGAAATTGTTGATGAAGACAGACTAAACGCAATTGCAGAAGTACTAGGAGTTTCTGCTGAAGCAATCAAAAATTATAGCGATGAAAGTGTTTTAAATAATATTCAAAATAATTATGAAGGTTCCGTAATTAATAGCGGGCCAACAGTTAATCATAATTGCTCTTTCAATCCACTCGATAAAGTAGTCGAACTGTACGAACGTCTGGTTCAGGCAGAAAAAGACAAAGTTGAATATATAGAGAAATTGCTAAAAGGAAAATAATCTATTTCAAAAGCACGCAAAAAACCTCTGTTCCTTTGCCTCTTTGAACCTAAAAAAAATGAACCTATACTCTGAACATTATGTGAGTGAAAAGTGCGAAAGATTCGTTACTAAAATCTGGTGTCTGGATAATAGCACGGGCCAGACTTTAATCGAAAACAAACTGGTTTTACCCAATGGCTGTTTTAATCTGGCGATTGTTAGTGGAAATTTCATAGAAGTTCATACGAGTAAAAAGAAGTACGAAATGAACGAAGGGTTTTATTTCTGCTCGCAAATGACGAATAAGGTTTTAGTCAATATTCAGCCTGAAACTAAAGTTACGATCATTCAACTACACGCCTGGACACTTTCGATGTTTCCGAATTATGATTTAAGGGATTTCTCTGATTCTATTATTAAAGTTGACTCAAACGAACTGCCCTTTTCAACTAAAACCGATGCTGATTTAAACAGCGATATTACTTTATTATTAAATATCGTTAATTCTTATTTTGAAGAATTAAATACTGCTAATCCAAATAAAAATTTGGTCGAAAAAATCTGCGAAATCATCAAACTTCACAATGAAGAAATTTCGGTTTCGGAAATTGGAAAAATCTTAGACCTTTCTCAGCGGTTATTGCAAATTAAGTTTAAAACTGCGACGGGACTGACGATCAAAAAATACATTCAGATTTTAAAATTCAGGAAATCGGTAGACCAAATGCTCACGATGGGCCAGGAAAAACTAAACCTGACCGATGTTGCCCTTTACAACAAATACTTTGACCAGTCACATTTTATAAAAAAGTTTAAAGATGTAACGAAAACAACTCCCAAAATGTTTAATTCAAGTTTGTATTTTCTTTCCCAAAAAAGGTAATATTCGCATTTGTACAATTTTGTAAACTCCGATTGAGGTATTTTTGTAAATCATTAATCATCAATCAATCACAAAATGAAAATCAACAAATCAATTTTCCGGTTAAAAGCAATTTTAATTGGAATACTATTTTTCCAGTTCCATATTGGATTTTCCCAGGAAGAAAAAACCTCAGCATTTTACCAGACTATTATGTCCCGAGACAGCCTTCTGTTTAATGTTGGCTTCAATACTTGCGACATCTCACAATTTGAAAACCTATTAAGCGACAACTTTGAGTTTTATCACGACAAAGACAGTATTTCTGACAAAGCTTTATTCCTGAAAAATCTTAAAAAAGGTTTGTGTGGCTCAGTCGGAACTTATCAATCCAGAAGATACTTAGTGCCAAACAGTACCGAAGTTTTCCCGTTATACAAAAAAGGTATTTTGTATGGCGCTTTACAAAACGGAATTCATCAGTTTTATGAAAAATCAGCAGGTAAAAATGAATCTCTGGCGAATGCAAAAGAACATTTTGGCAGCACAGCAAGATTTACCCACGTTTGGCTATTAGAAAACGGTGTCTGGAAACTGAGACGTTCTTTTAGTTACGATCATCAGAGCGAAAATACGGCCGGAACTAAAGCAAGCATTTTTGACAATGATCCCGAAATTGAAAAATGGCTGAAACAAAATAATATTCCAACACTTGGGATCGGCGTTATCAACAACGGAAAACTGCAGGAAATAAAAGTATATGGCGAACTCAAAAAAGGAGTTCCGGCACCGTATAACACGATTTGGAATGTAGCTTCATTAACCAAGCCCATAACAGCAATCGTAGCATTAAAACTGGTCAGTTCAGGAAAATGGGATTTAGACGAACCTGTTTACAAATACTGGACAGATCCTGATATCGCCAATGACCCGAATAACAAATTACTGACGACGAGGCTTATTTTAAGTCACCAGACCGGTTTTCCGAATTGGAGATTTATGAACGAATCGGGTAAACTGGATTTTAAATTCAAACCCGGAACAAAATATCAATATTCTGGTGAAGGCTTAGAATATTTGAGAAAAGCGCTGGAAAGTAAATTTCACAAAACATTAAATCAACTGGCTTCTGAACTGATATTCGAACCTCTTAAAATGACAGATACCCAGTATTTCTGGGATAAAAAAACCGATGAATCCAGATTTGCAACCGGATACGACAACAAGGGAAATGCGTATGAAACCCATAAAAATAAAACCGCAAATGCTGCGGATGATTTACTGACTACGATTGAAGATTACGGAACATTTTTATGCAGCGTAATGAATGGAGACGGTTTAAGCAAAAAGGTTTTTGATGAAATGGCGACCAATCAGGTCGAAACAGAAAAAGGCAAACATTTTGGATTAGGTTTTGAAAAATATGATCTTGAAAACGGGGAATATGCTTTATCTCATGGGGGTTCTGATAAAGGCGTTCAGACTCTTGTTTTTATATTACCCAAAACCAAACAAGGCTTACTTATTTTTACGAATGTTGATGATGGCTATAAAGTTTACGAAAAATTACTTTTACACTATTTAGGTAAAAACGGAAAACGACTGATTGATATTGAAACTAAGTAATTGAAGTACTAAAAATTTAAATATGCTACCAATGATAAACATACTAGTTCTCTTTATGCTGTTTTTAAGCAGGGAAGCATTAGCCCAGACAAAGAGTGAAGATTTGAAAACAGATCAGTTAAAAACTGAAATTATCAAAATGGACAGCCTGCTTTTTGATGTGGCCTTCAATCAGTGTGATGCTGCTCTTTTTAAAAAGATAATAGGCGATGATGTAGAATTTTATGATGACCGATACGGATTTAACATCCCTTACGGCAACGAAATAAAAGCTTTGTCGGGAAATTACACCCGAGCCGAAAAAGTAACGCGGAAATTAGACCGCTGCACTATTGATAAATTAGGCGATTTTGGCGCCGTACAAGTCGGAGAACATACTTTTTTTACCAATGATATTCCGGAAGGAACCGGAAAATTCATTCATATCTGGGAGCGAAAAGGCAAAGACTGGAAATTGAAACGAATCGTTACTTACGAGAACAGGCCTTATAAAAACAACTCTTAGTTAACCTCTTACAGGTATTCATTTAAAAAAAGAAGAAAAAAATGACTTTTATTGAAACTAAATAAAAAATTGTTCGTCTAACAGATTAGCCTGTAAGAATAAATTATTAATCTTTACAACTAATCATCAATCACTATGAAAAAACAATCAAACCGTTCTTTATTAAAATCAATTGCCGTTTGTGCGATTGCATTTTTTACCATTACACTATCGTTTGCTCAGGACAAAGCAAAGCAAATTGACCAGTTAATGAGCCTTTACAATACCTATGGACAACTTAACGGATCAGTACTGGTTTCTGAACATGGAAAAGTAATTTTCAAAAAAGGATACGGTCTCGCTAATATGGAATGGAATATTCCAAACCAACCGGATACCAAATTCAGGCTGGGTTCTATCAGCAAACAATTTACGGCACTTTTAATAGTTAAGCTAGCGGAAGAAGGCAAAGTAAAATTAGATGTGCCGATCACCACTTATTTACCGGATTATCCAAAAGCAACGGGTGACAAAATTACCATTCATCATTTGCTGACACATACTTCGGGCATACCAAATTATACTTCGTTCCCTAATTTTTTCAAAGATCAGAGCCGAAATCCCTTTACTCCGGCAGATTTTGTAAAGACATTCCAAAACTTACCACTTGAATTTACACCGGGTGAAAAATTTAATTACAGCAATTCCGGGTATTTCTTACTGGGTTATATTATTGAAAAAATCACCGCTAAATCGTACGAGCAGTATTTACAGGAAACGATCCTGACCCCATTGAAAATGACCAACACGGGTTATGACCACAGTGATATTATACTAAAAAACAGAGCAGCAGGTTATGAAAAAAGAGGCAAAATAATAACTAATGCTTCTTATATTGACATGAGTATTCCGTACGCAGCAGGTTCTTTGTACAGTACTGTTGAGGATTTATACCTTTGGGATCAGGCACTTTATACGAATAAATTACTTTCACCAGCATCAATGGATTTGCTATATAAACCGTATATCCGTAAAGGTGACGAGGCTTACGGATACGGATGGTTTATCGGAGAGTTTGCAAACGGAGGTAAGGACAAATTAAAGGTGATCGAACATGGCGGCGGTATCAACGGGTTTAATACTATTATATCGCGTCTTCCGGCAGATAAAAACCTGGTTGTCATCTTAAACAACACAGGAGGAACTGTTTTAGGAGAAATGAATGAGGCGATTAGAGCCATTTTATACAATCAGCCGTATCAACAGCCAAAAAAATCCACGGCTTTTGAATTGTTGGATGTGTTTGCAACAAAAGGGCTGACAGCCGGAATTGATACGTATCAAAAATTAAAAAACGATCCTACTTACGGGATCAAGGAAGGTGACATAAATAACGTGGGATATCAACTTCTGCAAACCGGAAAAACGAAAGAAGCTATCGAAATATTTAAAATAAATGTTGCCACTTTTCCTAAATCCGGAAATGTGTATGACAGTTTAGGAGAAGCTTACCTGAAAGATGGAAACACTAAACTGGCCATCGAAAATTATAAAAAATCAATGGAACTGGATCCAACAAATGAAAGCGGAAAAAAAGCTCTGGAAGAAATTTCCAAAAAATAATAAGACCAATATTCGTTAATTAGTAAACTCCGATAGCAGAAATTAAGAATCTGTTATCGGAGTTTTTATCTGAAAATCATTATTTTAGCATTGCTATATTTATCCTTTATACCTAAATAAGATGAAAGTTCACACCACAAACTACGAAAACACTTTTATTGAAGTGGCAGAAGATTGTCCTGCGGTGAGTGGTGAGATTCCCAAACAAAAAGGAGAGGCAAAGACCATTGCCGGTATTACATTTGAAATGATCAGCAAGCATCCGTATGAATATTCTTCAGATGATGTTTTATTTCAGGTTTTTGCAGACAAAAATGATTTAACGGAATCTGAATATGAGGAAGCCCGTGAAAAATTCTTTTCAAAAGGACAAGCCTGCCTGCGTGCTTCTCCATTAACCAAGCGTTATGGCTGGGGCGTACATCATAATGAAAACGGAAAAATTGCCCTTTTGGGAAGGGAAACCGAAGCGTATCAAAAACTGCTAAAAGATAAAAACCTCAAAATTGTGAAGGCAATGCGGTCTTCCCGAAAATAATACAAAAAATCAACATCCAATTACGGGTAATCATAATCTTACGAACTCTGACACTACAAAATTAAAAAGGTATGGTCGGAGTTTTTTTGTCTGAAAGTCATTTTTCTATTGACCATTTACAATAAAAAATACTATTTTAGCCGTGCCCGAAAAAAAGATCTTGTAATCCCAAATCAACCTGATTTACAGTAAAAAAAGCTGTGGACAATTTTGAAAAACCTATGAAAAATTTAAAAATACTTTCCTTTTTTATTTTAGTATTAGCAATGTTTGTGCCGTCTGTCTGCATTTCTCAGACTGCTTCTACGCATGTGCCGCTGCCTTCTCAACAAAATACCATTATAGTCAACAAAATTATTGAAGCTACCAATTACAAAACTTATTTTGTTGATTATTGCCTTGGCAAAATAAACGAAACCGCTTCTAAAGAGAAATGGAACGACCAGAAAACCATGGCCATAACGGAAACCATCAATTTTAAAAACTTCAGGGAAGCCGTTTATAATATGTTTGCTTTTTATGACGAAGTCGAATTAGAGACGTTATTAAAAACATACGAAAAAGACAGTGCGTACCAAACTACAAATGCCATGACGACCAATAAAGTCCTGCTTAATAATCTGGATATTTATGCCCGGGATATTGTTAAGGGTAAATATCTACTTTCTAAGTAAAAAAAACGGGAGATAAAAGTTTAAAACTTTTATCTCCCGTTTTTTTTAGGTTCTGAGGGGCAAAGGAGCAAAGGTTCTGAGGTTTTAAACTTGAAACCTTTATTTCCGCGGTTTTAGAACCAGTTTGGTTGACGTTTTTATGATTTCTTCTTTGTTCATTTTCATTTTTCTGAATTTACCGGCGTTATACATTTCGGCCTGATCGTTATAGTGTTTGCTGAACTGATTTCCCGATTGCCCTGTTGGCAAAATACTCCAGCTGTTTTCAATATCGGAAAAATCAACAATTCTTCTGGTTGAAGGTCCGCCTTTTACATCATATTTTCCGTCACTGCTAAAACTAAAAAACTGATTATTGATTACCTCATTCGATCCCGGATCTGCAAAAGGCCCGACATTAAACAGTTTTCGCAATGCCGCAATTTTCCCCAACGGATGTTCATGCTCAACAGTATGCACTTTTCCCCAATTCCAATCGGAAACCTGATTGCCTAACTGTTTTTGAAGCGCTGCAATAGCCTCATGAAATGATTTTGAAACAATATCACTTCTGGTTTCTTTGGTGTTTTTTGTTTTGATGTTATCCCACCAGACTGAATTTTCATTTTTGATTTGTTTCGCAATAATCTGCTTTGCTAAATGCATTCCGACAAACAAATTGAAATTATCCTCGTCCATTTCGTCTTCAAAAGTATTTTTCAAATAGAGATAAATCCACTTATTGTAAATGGTTGGGGCAACATCTTCTACATTATGACTTCCTTTCCAGGACTTCAAAACTGCAATGGCCTGTTTTTCTTCCGCGGAAAGTGAATTAGTATTGACATTCGCAATTAGACTTTCAACCGTTCCGGGAACAACCGCAGACGTATTGTCGTAAATCATTTTACTGATCGCTTCTTTATCCCAGTCTGATTTTGGGTCTAATAATCCTGAAATTCTTTTCGCACGATCTTCCGGCAGATAATACCCGGGATATAAATAGCCATCAACTGCTTCCGGTTGATTATTGGCAGAATAAACATATCCCCATTTCGGATTTTCAGCTGATGGATTTTTTGAAAAATCCAGATATTCTGTGATATCATCTTTTCCACTGGCACCGTCCAGGATAAAAAATGAATTTACCCCTTTATTGTGCTTATACAATTTACCAGTCGCCCACCAGGCCACATTTCCCTTGGCATCGCCATACATCACATTCAGTCCCGGAGCGGCTACCAATTGAACTGCTTTTCTAAAATCAGCTTTGCTTTTAGCATGGGAAAGTCCGTAAATAGCATCAAGAATCTGAATTGGCTGCTGTGTATAAACCCAGGACATCGCAATCGGATTTTTGCCTTCTAAATGTTCCAGCACATCATTCATAACAGGTCCGTGTCGACTTGATTTAAACGTCAAAACCACATCTGATGTATCTTTTACTTTTATTGTTTTTTTTATGGTTTCATAGTTACTAAAACCCGTTGGCGTCTGATATTGATCCGGGTCTCCTTTCTTGTTGGTTTCCTGATAAAAATCGATATCATCATTTTCGAACATCGTCAGGCCATAAGCATAATCGCGGCTGTGCGCTAACAAAGGAAACGGGGTTCCCGCAAGATAACAGCCATATATTTCATACTTTGGCGTTACCAGATGTGCTTCATACCAGGTTCCCGGCTGCGAAAATCCAATATGCGGATCGTTCGCAAAAATAACTTTTCCGCTTTTTGTTTTATGGGGTCCGACCACCCAACTGTTACTGCCAACGAATGGAGGAATCGGAGATTTGTCTAACAAAGCCGCTACCGATTTTGCAATCGAAGTATATTCCCCTAAATTTTCTTTAGAACTTTTAATCTGCGTGGTATTAAATTCGCCTTCAATTCCTAAATCTTTCAGATATGCCGCACCATATTTACTGCGGATATCGGTCAGGAACGGATCCGTTTTTTGAGCCATTGCAAAACTAAAAGACATATAACCGAAAATGTTATAAATGTCTTTTATGGTAAATTTTTCTTTTTTCACACCCACTAATGTAAATTCAAGCGGTGTGGTACCTTCTTCTAAATACTGATTAATTCCGTCCAGATAAGCCATCGCCAACTGATAACTCTGACTGTTCTTGTCTAATTTGGAAATCGCTTTGTCCGAAGCTTCTTCAATACCAATTCCGGAGAAAAAAGTATCATTTTTAAGTGCTACCGATCCGAAGATTTCAGATAATCTTCCCGGGGCAATTCGGCGCAACAATTCCATTTGCCATAATCTTTCATGTGCATGCACGTAACCCAAAGCTGTCATCGCATCTTTTTCTGAATCGGCATAAATATGAGGAACTCCAAAATCATCAAAATAGACTGTTGTTTCCTTCTGGAGATTTTTTAATTCCAATTCTCCGTCATATTTAGGCTTAAGATGAAATATATAGGCAAATAAACCAATTCCGACAGCCACAATTAAGACCAATAAAACCAACAGTATTTTTTTAATTTTTCTCATATTTAAAAAAGTATAAATAAATGGACGATTCATAAATGTTGTAACTTAAAGGAAAAATCATGTAAGAAACCTTCCTTTTAAAAACCTAAATTTATGTATTAAAACCATTACTTTACTATGTCAATCTATAAAAAAATAGCAATCGGTGTAATTTCCGTCTTCCTTTTTGTGATTTTAATCAATATTGGCCTCAATTATTGGATAAAAAAACAGTTGCCCATTATTATTGACAAGAAAAACAATACGGCCTATAATATCAATTATGAAAAAATAGAAGTCTCACTGCTATCCCGAAATATCTTTGCGACGACCTTATTGGTGCATCCTAAAAATGAACCTAAAGACAGTAAAAACGGGCTTTATGCCAAAATTGAATCTGTTACGATCAAACATTTTAATATTTGGGATCTGGCTTTTCGCGATATTATCCAGGCTGAAAGTATTGTGATAGATCAACCACGCGTAATCTTATATAAAAAAGGAGAAAAACTGCTGAATAACAACAAAAGTATTCAGACACAAATTATTGAGCCTTTCCGAAAAATAATAGCTGTAAAGAATATTTATCTAAATGACGGTGCGGTAGATGTTGTTTCCCTGAACACCAACAAACCGATTCTGAATGTCAAAAAAATCATTCTGAAACTGGAAGGTATTTTGATTACGGACGCTACTTTAAAAGAAAAAATTCCACTTCAATATGAAAAGTACACTTTAGTTTGTGATAGCCTTTATTACAAACCGAATTCTTTTTACCGAATTGGTATTGGCAAAATTATTACCGAAAACAACTTTATAAAAATCAATAAATTTTCACTTTTACCTGAATATTCGAGAAAAGTTTTCGTTCAGAAACTGGAAAAGGAAAAAGACATTTACACCTTAAAAGTCGATTCTGCCAATATTAACAATCTGAAATGGGGTTTCAAGAACGATCGTTTTTTCCTTAATGCTTCTTCTGTTGTTATGGATCATTTTGATGCTAATATTTACCGCAGTAAAATGCCTAAAGACGATTTAAGCAAAAAATACCTGTATAACAATTTATTGAGAAAAATCAAATTCCCAATGAAGATTGATTCTTTGCTGATTCGAAAATCAAAATTGGTTTATGAGGAAGAAATTGATTTTTCTAAAGGCCCGGGAATTCTGACTTTCGATCACTTTAATCTTCAGGCCAATAATCTTCAAAGTGGTTTTGGGTTAAAGAAAGCGGAGGATGTAAAAATTACTATTAATTGCAGGTTTATGAAAACATCGCCTTTTCATGTGAACTGGAATTTTAATGTACTGGATGTAAAAGACAGTTTTCATATTCAGGGAAAGATTTCTAATTTTGATGTTGCTGCCATGACTCAATTTAGCAAACCTTATATGAATACTTCTTTCACGGGAAGTTTTAAAACCTATAGTTTTGATTTTTACGGAAATGATGTTACCGCAAAAGGAAATGCAGCATTGGTTTATGATGATCTGAAAGTGAAATTTTACAAAAAGAAAAATCCGGAAAAGGAAGCTAAATTAAAAAGTACTGTTGCCAATTTATTAGTAAAAAACGACTCGGATAATAAAGCCAAAAATGCCGATGTTGAATTGGAACGAATTCCCGAAAAGTCCTTTTACAATTTTTTATGGCGCAGTGTAGCCGAATCGCTGAAGAAAATTTTGATCTAAAATTTAAATCACTCAAAACCTGACATATATCAGGTTTTGAGTGAATCTTTTTGCCAACATTTGCTCTTTTAACTCAAAAAGCAAATGACAAAAAATAATTTACACACTTTTCATATTCCGGTCATGGGACTTGCTTATACAATTGACAGTCCGATTCGGGTGGCGCAATACGGTATTTCATCCGTAATCTCTATTGCTGACGATGAGTTAATTGAAAAAATGAGACTTTTTTACAGTACCAAATTCAATCAGCCTTATCAGGAAATCAGCCAGAAAATACAGGATTATCGTGCTGAACGCATTACTTCTTATCTGAATTTAGTCGATAAAATCGTAAAACAAAAATTTGAAAGTTTTAAAGCGGAATTAGCCGAGAGCAAAACTGCTTTAGAAAATTTCATGGCGATGTTACCCAATACTTCCGATATCAAGAAAGGCTTCCAAAACCTGTTGGATGATGGAATTTCTTTTAAGGATAACATTCAGAATTATATCGAATCACATCTTTCACCGGGGGCTATTGATGTCAATATCATGACCAAACTTGACAAAGATAATTTTGACAAAAACGCACCACTTCCTATTGAATTTAATGATGCCCATGCCGCTTTACGCGGTTTTGCAAAAAGCAACCTTAGTTCTTCGGTTGTTCTTTCTGCCGGAATGAATCCAAGGCTTTATAGTTACTTTGAAAATTTCAGTGATTTTTATCCGGATGAAAACAATGTACTGAAAAAGAAAATCATTCTAAAAGTAAGTGATTTTCGTTCTGCGTTGATTCAGGGAAACTTTCTGGCGAAGAAAGGACTTTGGGTTTCAGAATACCGAATAGAATCCGGACTGAACTGCGGCGGGCATGCCTTTGCTACGGAAGGATTGCTTTTGGGTACCATTTTGGAGGAATTCAGACAAAAAAAAGAACAATTAGTACAATCGTCACACGAATTGATGGTTAAGGCACTACAGCAAAAAAATACCGCTTTTCCTAACGAACCGTTAGCCACAAAAATTACGGTTCAGGGAGGAGTTGGAACTGCAGAAGAACACGAATTTTTGTTAGCCACTTATAAAGTAAATTCTATTGGATGGGGAACTCCCTTTTTACTGGTTCCGGAAGCAACTTCCGTAGATCCGGAAACGAGAAAGTTATTGATAAATGCCAAAGAAGAAGATTTATATTTAAGCCACATTTCGCCTTTAGGAGTTCCGTTTAATTCTGTGAAAGGCACCTCTAATGAAATTCTGAAACAAAAACGAATTCAGGAAAACAAAGCCGGCAGTTCTTGTCCGAAACGCTTTTTGGCTTTAAGCAAAGAATATGATCCAAAGGGAATTTGTACGGCAGCAAAAAAATATCAGGATATAAAACTGGCAGCATTAGAAAAGACAAAAAATACTGTCTCTGATGCTGTTTATGAGAAATCAAAAATTAAAATTACCGAGAAATCATGTTTGTGTGTCGGTTTGGCCAATGCTGCTTATTTAGAAAATGATATCAGAATAAAAGGACAGGCTCAGGGCGTGGTTATCTGCCCGGGACCTAATATGGCTTATTTTGATCAGGAAGTTTCACTGAAGGAAATGGTACAGCATATTTATGGAAACAATTCTGTTTTAAGAACTGTAGACCGCCCTAATATATTGGTGAAAGAATTAAAAATGTACCTGGATTATTTCAGGAATGAAATCGAAAATAGTTCAGGGGAAGTCACTTCAAATCAATTAAAAAAATGGACTGTTTTTAAATCTAATCTTTTTGAAGGCATTGCCTATTATCAAAATTTATTTGAGTCGACTTTATTTTTCAAAGCAGATTTAGATAAAATCAGAGAACAATTCAAGTCCTGTAAATTAGAATTAACCGAAATTAAAGTCCCTGAACATTGCTAAAAACGAAAACCCCGGATTAAAATTTAATCCGGGGTTTTATATTTAAACTGATTTAGTTTAGATTATTTCTTTCTGGAATCTATAATAGCGCCTGTTCCGGCTCCAACTCCGGCTCCGGCCAATCCTCCTATTATAGCACCCTGGCCTTTTTTCTTACTAACAGCTGCTCCGGTAATGGCTCCGACTCCGGCACCAATTACAGCACCTTTAGCTGCAGAACTCCAACCTTTCTTTTTGGCTGGCGCAGCGGTCGCAGTTCCTTCAGTCTGGTGATTTACGACAACTACTTTTTGAGCTTCGGCTTGGGCTTCAGTTTTTTCTTTTTCCATTTTAGCCATTTCCACTTTCATTGAATCAATAACTTTTTGTTTATCAATTTCAACTTTCATCGAATCTATGCTAGCTTGTTTCGCTTTATTAATATCCATCTTATCCTGATTCTGACAAGAAACGATACTTAAGGCTGCTATTATTACAAATATTGCTTTCATGATTTTTTTGGCATTTAAATTATACCGTGCAAATTAAAGAGGTATCAATTAAGGATATGTTACATAATTTCAACAAAATATTACATAATTACCTATTATCTTATTTTTCAAGAATTCCTTTTTTAAGAATTTGTCCGAAATCATACATGTCTTCATAAGAACAATATAAAGGAACTGGCGCCAGACGAATTACATTGGGTTCACGCCAGTCTGTAATCACTCCGTTTTTCATTAAATAATCGAATAAATTTCTTCCTTCTCCGTGTAAAAAAACAGATAATTGAGAAGCTCTTTCTTCCGGATCGGAAGGGGTAATAATTTCAAAATTACCCTTAACTTCTTTGTCTATTTCATGCAAAATGAATTCTAAATAGGAAGTGATGCGATCTCTTTTAGCAATTAAAGCGTCCATTCCAACCTCAGCAAACATTTCAACAGAAGCCAGATAGGGCGCTAATGCAAGTACCGGTAAATTGCTAATTTGCCATCCTCCCGCTCCATGAACCGGATCAAAGACAGGCTCCATTTTAAAACGGCGTTCTTTATTGTGTCCCCACCATCCTGCAAAACGAGGCAGGCTGGAATCGTTGTGATGTTTTTCGTGAACGAAACAACCGGATGCATTTCCCGGTCCTGAATTCATATATTTATAGCTGCACCAGGCTGCGAAATCGACATTCCAGTCGTGAAGCTGCAACTTGATATTTCCGGCTGCATGTGCCAAATCCCAACCTACTTTTGCACCGGCTTTTTGTCCCGCTGCGGTGATTGTTTTTATATCAAAAACCTGTCCTGTATAATAGTTTACTCCGCCAATTAAAACCAAGGCAAGTTCGTCTCCAACTTCTTCGATTTTAGCCAGAACGTCTTCCAGACGAATGTTGTGTTCTCCTTCACGGCGTTTAATTTCTACAATGGCATCTTCCGGTTTATAGCCGTGAAAGTCAACCTGACTCTGAAACATATACTGATCGGAAGGAAATGCTTTTTCTTCGCAGATAATTTTATAACGTGTTGCTGTTGGCTGATAGAATGAAACCATCAGTAAATGAAGATTTACGGTCAAAGTATTCATCACTGTGACTTCTGAAGGCAAAGCACCAACAATTTCACTTAGCGGTTCTGCAAATCTTTCCTGATAATCCCACCATGGTTTTTGCGCATAAAAATGACCTTCAACAGCAAGTTCTGCCCAGTCGTTCATTACTTCATCAATGTACGCTTTGGTACGTTTTGGTTGTAATCCCAGAGAGTTTCCCGTAAAATAAATTACGCGTTTGTCATTTACTTTAGGAAAAATAAACTGATACTGATACTGATTTAAGGTATCTTCTGAATCCAGTTGTTTCGCGAATTCGCGTGTATTTAAAAAAGTCATTGTTTTTTGTTTTGAAGCGTAAAAATAACAAGTTTTAAGATATTCTATCGAAAATTAACAAGTTTTAGGCATTCAGTTGTAGTTTTCAGTCGCAGTTTTCAGTTTTCAAAACTGGGACTTTAACTGAATACTGATTGAAAACTGGGACTGGGACTAAAATCACAAGCCATAAAAAAACCCGTCATCTCTGACAGGTTTTTATATTTGATTCGAAATATCTAATTAGATGATTAACATCGCATCTCCGTAAGAATAGAATTTGTATTCTTCTTTGATGGCTTCTTCGTAGGCTCTTTTCATTAAATCATGACCACAGAAAGCAGAAATCATCATTAATAATGTTGATTTTGGTGTATGGAAATTTGTAATCATGCAATTTGCAATACTAAAATCGTGAGGAGGGAAAATAAATTTATTGGTCCAGCCTTCGTAAGGATTTAAAGTATTCTGAGAGGAAACTGAACTTTCGATAGCACGCATCGAAGTTGTTCCAACAGCGCAAATACGTTTTTTGTTTACTTTAGCAGCATTTACAATATCGCAAGCTTCCTGTTTGATAATCAATTCTTCAGAATCCATTTTGTGTTTCGATAAATCTTCAACCTCAACCGGATTGAAAGTTCCCAAACCAACGTGAAGTGTAACTTCAGCAAAATTGATTCCTTTGATTTCTAATTTTTTCAAAAGGTGTTTAGAGAAGTGCAAACCAGCAGTTGGTGCCGCTACAGCTCCTTCTTCCTTTGCGTAAATAGTCTGGTATCTTTCAGCATCTTCTGCCGTAACCTCTCTGTTGATGTATTTTGGAATTGGAGTTTCTCCAAGTTCTGTTAATTTATTTCTGAATTCTTCGTAAGAACCATCGTACAAGAAACGTAAAGTTCTGCCACGAGAAGTCGTATTGTCAATTACCTCAGCGACCAACGAGTCATCATCACCAAAATAAAGTTTGTTACCAATTCTGATTTTACGGGCCGGATCAACCAAAACGTCCCAAAGACGTTGTTCTGAATTTAATTCTCTTAATAAGAAAACCTCAATTCTTGCTCCTGTTTTTTCTTTGTTTCCGTACAAACGTGCAGGGAAAACTTTAGTATTATTAAGAATCAAAACATCTCCGTCATCAAAATAATTGATAACATCTTTAAACATTTTGTGCTCTATAGTTTGTTTTTGACGATCGATTACCATTAAACGAGATTCGTCTCTGTTTTCTGCCGGGAATTCCGCTAAAAGTTCTTTCGGTAAATTAAATTGAAAATGTGATAATTTCATTTGAGAAAGTTATGAGTTATAGATTTCGATCAGGATTATTTGGACACCTGATTTTTAATCGTGTGCAAATATACGACTGTGAGATAGGCGTTGTCAAGTGTTTTGCTGTTTATTTTCAAAAGCCGTTGATTTAGTGGAGTTTCAGTAACACCAAAAAGACGTTTTTAAACCATATAAGTTGTATAAGTTCATTTAATTGGGATGCTGCAAAAAATTGATCGTATTTTAATTTGGCTAAAGCCGAAAATTTAAACGCAAAAAAAACCTCCAGTTAAAACTGGAGGCTATGCAAATTATGCTCATTTATTTAAATGAACTTATACAACTTATATGGTTCAATTTCTTTTACAATTCTGAAATTTCGAAATTCAATTGTTTCAGATCATTCCAGAAATCAGGATATGATTTTGAAACCACTTCGGCATCTTCGATTATAATTGGAACTTTTAGAGCCAACGGAGCAAAAGCCATTGCCATACGGTGATCGTTGTAAGTCGCAATTTTCACGTTGTGATTTATATTTTGAGAAGCAACCAAAGTCAGGCTATCGTTAGTTACTGAAATGTTTGCCCCTAATTTTGTAAGTTCAATTCGAAGCGCTTCCAGTCTGTCTGTTTCTTTAATTTTTAACGTATGAAGGCCTGTTAAATGACAACCTATTCCTAAACCTAAACAGGTTACTACAATAGTTTGTGCAATGTCAGGTGTATTGTTTAATTCAAAATTTACCGTTTCAAATTTAAAGTTCTCTTGTTTTACCAGTGTCATTTGATTGTCCTGAAACGTAGTATGAACGCCCATTTTTTCATACAAGGAAACCAAAGCCGAATCGCCCTGCAGACTATCTTTTTTATAACTGCTCAAGGTGATTGAAGCCGTATCTGCCAAAGCCACTAAACTAAAAAAGTAAGAAGCGGAACTCCAATCTGATTCTACTACCATTTCTTTAGTTTCAACCTCAGCTTTTGGATAGACTTTGATTACGTTTCCTTCAAAGCTGGTCTGAATGTCCAAATCATTTAGCAAAGCTAAAGTCATTTTGATGTATGGAACCGAAGTAATTTCTCCTTCTAAAGTAAGCTCTAAACCATTTTCCAGTTTTGAAGCTACTAATAAAAGTGCCGAAATATACTGACTGCTAACATTGGCAGCCAAAGTAACTTTTGAAGCTGTAACTTTTTTTCCTTTGATTCTTATTGGCGGATATCCTTCTTCTTTCTGGTAGGAGATTTCAACACCTAACTGTGCCAAAGCTTCTACCAAAATCTTGATCGGACGCTCCTGCATTCTATTTGAACCAGTCATAACTACTTCGCGACCTTCATTTACAGCAAAATAAGCAGTTAAAAAACGCATCGCTGTTCCGGCGTGGTGAATATCTACAATTTCATCATTTCCAATCAAGGCTTTTTGCATTACTTCGCTGTCATCGGAGTTGGAAGTATTCGCCAAGGTGATATTTGGAAACAATGCTTTGAGCAATAACAAACGATTGGTTTCGCTTTTTGATCCTGTTACTGCAATTTGTCCTTGTAAATTATGTTGCGTTGTCTGAAGTAGTAAATTCATTTTTTTAATTGTAAGTTGTAAATTATGAATTAAGAATGATTAGAAACGTAATTCAGCCACGCAATTTACCACTCCCCGTTCATAATTCAAAATTCAAAACTCATAATTCAAAGCTTATGAGTGATATTTCACAATTATTTTAGTTTATCGTTGTTTTTGTGACGGTCTTTATCCCGAACTGATTTTAAATCCATTTTTTTATCAAAAGCGGCTTGTAAATCGATTCCGGTTTGATTGGCCAGACATAAAACGACAAATACCACATCTGCTAATTCCTCTCCTAAATCTTTGTTTTTATCACTTTCTTTTTCTGATTGTTCGCCATAACGTCTGGCTATAATTCGAGCCACTTCACCCACTTCTTCTGTGAGTTGTGCCATATTGGTCAATTCATTAAAATAGCGAACACCGTGCTCTTTTATCCAGGTATCGACGTCTAATTGCGCGTTTTTCAAATCCATCTTTTATATTTTTTTAAGAACAATTTTTTCATTTTGACTCACGATCATTTTGTGGAATAACTCTTTTAATCCATTATACTGATCTGCTGCAAAAATACTACTGTTAATTTCTTTTGAACTACTTATTTGAACTTTGTTTCCTTGGTTTGCAATATTTAAGAAATAAACGATGTCTTTGTTTTCAGATGTAATTTTTACCGGAATTGGCAGTGATTCTACCACATATCCTTCGGGAATTTCTAAACTTAAATTGAATTTTTCCTGGGTTGGAAAACCAAAACAAACGGGCATTTGCCGTACTTCCTGATTAAATGGGTTTTTAGTCCGGGTAAAAAACAATAACGGATTTATGAAAATCTTATCCCCGATAATCTCTACTCCATTATTTGAAACAAAAGAAAATACTTCCACCACCGGATCTGAAAAATTTGCTTTCGTATTCTCAACTGTATAGTTTGAAATTTTCGCATCCCCCAACTGTTCTTCTAATTTTTCAAGATAATTTTCCTGGCTCTTGTTGGTGTTTTCAGCTCTAAAACGAAATGCATTATAATCTGTTCTCTGAACTTTAATTTTCCCTTCCAGTTTGCCAAGATTGTCGACTTTAACCAAAATGTTCCAAAAATCCTTCGATGTCGCAGTGGGTACTAAGTTTATTTCTTTAGAAGTTCCGTCATTTTTAATCAATCTTCCCTTCCAGTTTAAAACGTTCAACGGCAAAATTCCCGGATAGGTAAACTTATTGGATGCATCTAATAAAATTTGATTCCCATCGATTTCAGTAGCTGCAATTACATAATTAAATCCTGTTCTTGTGGGATAAACCGGAACTCCGTTCTCTGTTGTGCTTACCAAAACCGAGTTTACTTCTATTCCTGCCAGCTTCAACATATTGATTAGAATAAAGTTGATCTCTGCAATATTTCCGGTTTGATCGGCGTAAGCTTTTACTAAACCCTTATCTGTATAATAATCATTCTTTTCATTCCAGTTCATTTTACTTTGAACGAATTTAAAAATGATTTTTAATTTTTCACTTTGCGATTCGACATTAGTCAATATTCGTTTAACGTCTTCTGACAAAAAGCTTTTTTCGCTGAGCTCTTTTCCGAAACTTTTATCCTTAAAAATAGTATTTGCCACGCCTTCCCATGTCATTGCATAATCTTTTACAGGCTGATCCGGATAACGAATTCTTTCTAATTCATGTTGAATTGAACCTTTGTAATTATCAATATTATCTACATAAGGTTCATTTATTAAAGCAGGAATATCTTTTCCCAGGTAAAAAGAACTAATTTGTTTATAGGAAATTGATGAGGACCTATGAAAGTCATCATCATAACTTTGAGTTTTACTGGTAAACTTTGAATCTGATTCAATTTTATAATTCCCTACCAAAAGGGTTTTATAAATATAGTATTCGGGAATATCGGTTTTATACTCAAAATAATTTACCGGAATTTCATATTGAAAATCAAAATCCGGCAATTTTACAATATTATCAGATTTTAGAACATACTTGTATTCAATAACAGAGCCCACTTTTACGTTGGGCATTGTTATCATTTTCTCATTCCAGAATTTGTTGACTTTTTTTTTAAAAGTTCCCTGATTCTCTAATTTTGTTTTTATAATTGCCCCGTTTTCCAGATTGTATGTCACGGCATTTGAAAACTCTAAACGATCTTCTCTTAAAGTTTCATACCCAATGTAAAACCGCACTTTCTGATCTGCCCACTTTAATCCTTCTTTTTTATAAATTTTGATCTTAAATTCATAGACATGATTTGCTGTGAAACCGTTATCTTTATTGTAAGTGAAAAATGTTTTTCCTTTTTTAAATAAAATTGCAGCCGGTGCAGTTGTATCTTTTGGATTAGCTTTCTCTTTTAATTCTGAAACCGTTACTTTCCCCAGTTCATAACTTTGAGCTGTGCTTTTTGAAAATCCAAAAAATAAAAAAGTAATTATTAAGAAACTGTGAAATCTCATTTATATCCTTTTTAAAACTATTTTTTCAGTTTCTTTTGCAATCATTTTTTGATAGTATTCTTTTAGCATTTCATATTTTTCAACTGAAACGATTGCTTCATTTATCTGATGGAGAATTGATAATTGCAGTGAATTTCCATTTTCAGCAATATTAAATTTGAATGTTCCTAAATTATCTTCCATTGCCAATATTGCCGGTGCCGGCAAAGTTTCTACAGCGAACCCTTCAGGAATCTTAATGGTAATATTGAATTTATCTACAAAAGGGAATCCGAAATCTACCGGATATTCGCGGACTTCCTGCTTGAAAGAATTCTCTGTTTTGGTATAAAACAACATTGGGTTGATATAGATTTTACCTCCAATGACTTCCGCTAAATTATCTCCTTTAAAAGAATAGCTTTCTATCGTTGGCAGTAAAACTTCTTTTTCGTTTGTTCTGCTGTATTCGCTAATTTCTATTTTATTATTATCATTTTCAAGTTTTTCAAGATATACATCTTCTTTTACCCCGTCTACTTCATTTCTGTACGACATGGCATTATAGTCTGTACATTGTCTTCTCACTTTACCATTTACTTTACCTTCGGCATCAATCTCATAATTGATAAAAATATTATCATTGGATGCTTTTTTAGGCATTAAATCAATCGCTTCAGAAGTTCCGTCCTTGCGAATCAGTCTTCCCTGCCAGTTTAAAGCTCTAAAAGGCAAAATATTAGGAGACGAATATTTACTTGTTGCATCTAACAGAATAACTCCGTTTGGTGTTTCTACGGCAGCAATCACATAATTAAAGGCCGTTCTGTTAGGAAACAAAGCAATCCCGTTCGAACGTGTACTTACTAAGACCGGATTTGCCGTAAGGCCTGCTTTGCGCAACATAGCTGTTAACATCAGGTTGATATCTGCAGAATTTCCTGCTTTTTCTTTATAAGCTTTACGTACCCCTACATCACAACCATAGCTGCTGTTACCATCCCATTTAACGGTTGATTTTACATAATTCAAAACAGTCAGTATTATTTCGTCAGTTGTTGTAATTCCGGTCAGAAGCTTTTTCAAATCATCTTCAAAATAACCTGTTTTATTTAGTTCCGGTCCGAAATCATCATAATCGTAAATTGTTTTCACCACTGAATTCCAATCTGAAGAAAATGTTTGAATAGGATTGTTTGGCCATTTAATAGCAGACAGTTCAAAAGATAAAATTGATGTATAATTATCGATATTATTTACAAAAGATTCGTCTTTTATTGCTGGTAGATTTTCAGCAACATACGTTGTTTTTGTTTCAAAATAATCTGTTTTCTGCGTCGAAAAATTAGTCGAACTTCTATTATTAACACTTCTTTCATTAGTTGTAGACACTATTGATTTCGACTTCGTTTCGACAGTTTTATTTGGAAAAACATATCCTTTTTGCATTACGTTGTACACATAATACTCCGGAATAGAGGTTGAAAATTCTGATTTATTTACAGGGATGTCATATTGAAATCTCCAGTCTCTCATCCAGCTTACAAAAGGAGCTCTTATCGTATATTTGAATTCAATAACAGAACCTTCTTTTACATTAGGCAATGAGATTTTCTTTCTTCCGTAAGATTTACTTACCGGTTCGTCAAATATTCCATCACTTTTTAATTTTGTTTTTTCAACTTTCCCCCCCACTAAGTTAAATGTACTCGCATCTGATATCTGAACACTTTCTTTTGAGTTTCCTGAAATGGAATAACCGACAGTCTGATTGGCAAAATCATAACCCTCTTTTTTATATATTTTGATACGCGTTTCAACTTCCGTTGTTAGAACGAAACCGTTAATCTCATTATAATCAAAGTAGGAAACTCCCTTTTTGTATAAAACAGCAGCAACTGCAGCGGTATCTTTAGGATGTTTTTTCTCCTCTAATTCGGCAACTGAAACTTTTCCAAGTTTAAATTCCTGAGCTGTCAACTGAAGAAATGAAAAAAGGAAAAAGAATAAAATAATAGATAGTTGTTTGATTTTCATTCGTTTGATTAATTCTTTGTTAGTATAATTTTGGCATTATCATTTTTTGACACCTGTTCCATAAAGAGACGGTATTCATCATATTCTTTATTCGAATATTTTCCTTTATTCAAAAGCATTGAACGCTTGTAGGTCAGCTTGTTATTTTCTTTTTTGACGATTTCGGTTTTGTATTCGCCAAACTTCCCTTTCAATTCGAAATTTGCTGGCAGAAATTCCACAGTAAAACCGGCTGGAAGATTAATTTCGATTTCATCAGAATCGAGATATCCACGCTGAATCTGAAATGGATTTTTTCTGTTTCGGATTCGTTTTACATTTCCGTTATTCCTATTGAATGCATCAACCACAAAAATCATTTTATTAGCAGAAATAGTCGCATAATTTATGGCACTGATTTCAATATTCTCCGTAAAACGAATATTTTCCTTATCGTTTGTAAAAGCTATTTTTCCTAATTTCAAATTATTGATATTATCCCAGTATTCTTTGTAATGTGCTTCTTTTTCGGTTGGCTGTAAATGTTCTACTCTTGCTTTTGAGTTGTATTGAGAACCACCGGATATTATAGAAACTGAACCCGAAAAATTACCGTTTTCATCTATGGTGTAGATTCCTTTGTCGGTTTGATCATTGCCTTTGTCTTCGTATATTTTAGTTCTTACAATTACTCCGCCTTCAGGCTTCACCACCAGGACATCCCTGTCATCTGTAAATATTCCCTGATAACCAAAAGGATCATCCTGGCTCGTACATTCAAGCCACGTGTAATTATCTCCGGTTGGGATTGCCAATATCATATGGTTGCCCTGCATAGAAACAAAATCAGATTGTATGTTTCTTTTATAACTATCCCCGTATAAAATAGTGTTGTATGATGGAACGCCGACAGTTTCCAGAAGTGCTTTTGTATAATTGGTCAAGGCTTTACAATCGCCATATCCCAAACGGTCTACATCAGTCGCCAGCATTGGTTTCCATCCTCCGATACCAATCGCAATATTTACATATCTTGATTTTTTCTGTACATAATCATAAATAATTTTTGCTTTCTTAATGGGATCTTTTTCATTCCCAACCAGCGCTTTTATTTTTACTTTAGTTTCTTCCGGCAAAACAGTAGTTCCGTTTAGAATCTTATCGCTGTACCATTTGCCAAATGTTTCCCATGTTTTTGCTGTCCCGTCTACACCTTCTAAATGAAAATTTTCCAAACCCATCATTACCCTTGGAAAAAGATCAGAAGAAGACGGGCTGTAATCTTCCGGTTTCTGGGCTAAAATATTAACCCCGAGATAAGACAGTTTTGTATCCGTATCTGTAGTTTTTTTGATGTTCAGGTCGGCAAACTGAAATTCTTTCTTTTTAAATCCGAGGTTGTTCGGGAAAGTCACATTTAAGATGCATTTCTGCACGCTTACATTATATCCTCCTAAAAAGTACCATTGCGGTATAAAGGCCGTATTTGAAGTTTCTATTTCACTGGTGTAAACCACCGTAAACGGATAGGAAACCGGAGTATATTCCAGAAAAACTACACGACTGTCTGAAAAAAGAGTGCTTCCTCCTACAGTGCTTTGATCTTTAAAATCTTTTCGTTTTATTTTTTTGATTTCTTTACCAAAAGCATCATAAACTATGGCTTCAATATTTTTTACCGAAGTTGTTTTGTCATAGTTCTGATAAGCATCAATGTCATTTAATCCTTTCTCATTAAAAACCGAGACTACTCTCTGCGTTTTGATGTTCATACTGCGTTGCGATTCAATGGTGATATCCATTTGATCTAAACGAACAACTGCATCTGCATTTTCTTTGAGAGTGTCTGAAATAGAAGTAGTATTATATTCGCTCTTTTGAGCAAAAGAAAGGAAGTAAAACAAGAAAAAAAACAGCGCACAATAAAGCTTTTTCATTAACAGGGAGTTTCGCCAAATATATATTATTTTCAGAAATCCTTAACAAATCTTTAAGAATATTTATTCTCTGTTTTTGCTGTCTATTAAAATAGTAACAGGGCCATCATTCAAAAGCCTGACTTTCATATCTGCCCCAAAAATCCCGGCTTGTATTTTTTTACCAAACTCCTTTTCCAAAGATGCTATAAAGTTCTCATAAACCGGAATGGCAACATCTGGTTTTGAAGCTTTTATATACGAAGGTCGGTTTCCTTTTTTGGTAGAAGCGTGTAATGTAAACTGGCTTACGACTATGATATCGCCATCGATATCCTGAACGGAGCAGTTCATGACCTCATTTTCATCGCCAAAAATCCTCATTTTAATGATTTTTCCAACCAGCCAGTCAATATCTTCCTGTGCATCGGCATCTTCAATTCCGACTAAAACCAATAACCCTTTTTGAATATCAGCTACTTTTTGCTGATCTACAGTTACTGATGCCTCTGAAACTCTTTGAAGAACTACTTTCATTTTTAAGTTTTATATAAATTTGATTTATTAGCCACAGATTACAAAGATTAAACAGATTTTTAAAATTATGCCTGAAAAGGTGCAAAAACAGTGTTTTGAAATTTGGAATTTTTAAATATTGGAATTTAAATTTATTTTCTCAATTCATCACTAGCTTTTCGATCTTCATCATAAGAATCGGTACGATAATTTTCGTCGTCTCCTTCCAGAATCTTTAAGTAACTATTATAACGTGACCAGGCGATCTCGTCTCTTTCTAAAGCAGCTTTTATGGCACAATGAGGCTCTTCTTTATGAAGGCAATTGTTGAATTTACATTGATCTTTTAATTTGAAAAACTCCGGAAAATAACCGCTGATTTCTTCTTTTTCCATATCTACGATTCCAAAACCTTTGATTCCGGGTGTATCGATAATTCTTGCATTAAAAGATAAGTCATACATCTCCGCAAAAGTTGTCGTGTGCTGACCTTGTTTACTGGCTTCAGAAATGGTTTTGGTTTTAAGATGAAGGGAAGGTTCCATCGCATTGACCAACGTTGATTTTCCAACTCCGGAATGTCCGGAGAACATGCTTACTTTGCCAATCATCATTTCTTTAAGTTCCTCAACACCTTTCATTTCTGTAGAAGAAACACGAAGGCATTTGTAGCCAATCTGCTGATAAACATATTGCATATACAATTGATCTTCAAGCGTTGGCTCATCAAAAGTATCTATTTTATTAAAAACCAGAATTGTTTCAATATTATACGCCTCGGCAGTTACGAGGAAACGGTCAATAAAATTGAAAGTCGTAGGTGGATTATTAATCGTAATCAGTAAAAACACACGATCAATATTCGATGCGATAATATGCATTTGATGCGATAAATTAACCGATTTACGAACGATGTAATTCTTTCTTTCGTGAATATTAAAAATAGTTCCGGTTAAGGCATCAGAAGTTTCTTCGAGTTCATAATCGACAATATCGCCTACAGCAATAGGATTGGTACTTTTGATCCCTTTCATCCTGAACTTTCCTTTCATACGGCATTCTATAAAATCGCCTTTTTCAGATTTTACGGTGTACCAGCTTCCTGTAGATTTATAAACGAGTCCTGTCATTCAAATTGTAGATTGTTTATTTTAGAATTCAGATTATACTGAAAACTAAAAAATATTAAAAGGCAAAATTACGTTTTTAGAATTGAACAACGCAACTTCGCCTTTTAAAATTAAAAAACAGATCCTAAAATTGGTTCGTTTACCAAATAATTTCGGCTAAAATTTCATTTTCCTTAATTTTTCCTAATTGAATTGTTTTGGAAGTTTTGGAAGTTTTTCCGGCTCTGGTGGTATAAATTTCTACCATAACAGTCGCCGGGCCGCTTTCGGTTAATTCTCTTTCGCCAAAATAATTGGTTTTGATTTGATATTTTCCTTTTATAGCATTTCGAATTAAATATTGTTCCGGTCCGTAACCTTGCGTAAAATCTTTAGAAAATCTCGCTCCGGCTTGTGTACTTCTGTGCCCGTAATAACATTCTTCCCCATTTGGTTCAATAATATGCAAATCTAAATCGACATCCATCAGGTTCCAGTTCATAATAATTCTGATTTCAACCGGCATTTTATCGAGATATTTTTTATCCAGTTTACCCGTTTTCAGATTTTTGTGTTCGATCATCAAACGATTAATGTCCATCAGGATAATATCTTCTACACCTTCATATTGTCCGCTCATTTCTCCGTAATAATTCACTTCTAATGCTTTAATCAATTGGTCAAAAGCGTCCTGATATTTTCCGGCATCTTCCAATGCCAAAGCATAATCCCTGAGACTTTGTGGTTCATGTGCTCTCCATTTTGCAATTTGTCTTGCCGTAAACAAGGCATCATCAAAATCCTTCCATTGACGCAGCGTGTAGGTTAAGGTTTTATAAAGCTGATGGTTCTCCAATCCTAAATCGGCAATATTGCTGATGATCTGCAATGCTTTTTTGACATCGCCCTGATTATAAAAAAAGTGAGCCACATCAAAATAAAAAGCAGGGTTTCTTTCCTGTGCATTTCGTAATTCAAAATACAGTTCATATTGTTTTTCTTTTGGAGCCGAAGCAAGAGCTTTTAAATACAGGCGATCCGGATTCCAGGTTTTAGGCTGATTTTCGATTCCATTTGATTCTGCATATTCCACGTCTTCATCTTCATCTTCGAGATCTGAATCTTTTTTAGAATCAGAATTGGTTTCGTCCTGACTACTGATCATTTTATCACTGGTTACCGATGGCGCTATTTGAACTCCGGCCACTTTACCGGCAAGTGCTTGCGATATAGTAGCACTTTTAGAAATACTTTCTTGTGAAACCACCTGAGTAGAATAAGAAACTTCTCTTTTTCGCTCTGCTGCATATCCGGCTGTTACTACGACTTCTTGCAACTGTGCTGAACTCTCTCGTAATGGTACTCTAATCTGATTATTTCTGCCCACATTTACTTGCGAAGACTCATAACCAATGTATCTAATAGTAAGATTACTATTTTCGGGAGCTTGTATGCTAAACTTCCCTTCAAAATCAGTACTCACTTGTCCTCTTTCTCCATTTACACCAACAACAGCTCCCGGTAATGGTAACCCTTGAGGATCGACAACAACTCCCGAAATAAACCCGGGTGGAACTGTTCTGCTTCTGCTGGAACTCACATTTGATACCCTGTTATTTGTTGTGCGGGGATTTTTAACTTTTGGTTTTGGCAGCTGTTTTGGAGCCGTATATTTAAGATCTTGTTTCCACCAGGAATTTAAGGCTGTAAAATAAGTATCAATACTTTCCCAATTATTCTTTTGTCTGGCTAAATTAGTATCCTGTTCCTGTTTCTTAATCCTGTCAAACTCTGCGCGCAATTCTGCAGGCGGTACAATATCATACGCTATATAATCGCGGATATCTTCCAGAACAATCAGGGAGGTATTTTTGGTAATGATTCCGTATTTCTTTCCGAGCAGTTCAATTTCATCCGCATTTTTATCATACTGCAAATCAAGATTCGCTATTTTTTTCTGGGCCCAGAGTTTTTCAATATTTACATCTGTTGTATTTTGGGTCCCGGCATCCAGAGTGATTTTTCGTTCCAGTACCGCTGTATTATGGTAACCAAACAACAATGTGATTTCGCTTTTCGGATTTAAGGAAATTCCTGAAAAACTGAAACTTCCTGAAACCAAAGTACCTTTCATCGGAAACAAATCTGTAATGGTGTAATTTTCTTTTATTCCCAAAAATTTCAAATTACTATTCACTAGTTTATCTAAAGCATTTGCGAGATTCAATTGGTTCAGATTGATAAAATTACCGCCGGTTTTCATGGCAGCAAAATTCAGGAAAGCAAAATCTGAAGAAACGGAAGAGGTAATCGTATAAATTGGACTATTCGTTTTAGGCAAAGCGTTTTCGCTTAAAGAAGATAATCCATCCGAAAAAAACAAAAATTCATCATGATTTGGGAAATTTATTTGTGAAAAACGGGTACCGCCATCATACTTTGTATTTTGCAAAACGGATTGTAATTCAGCCCAGTTACCGTTTGAAATCACAAATTCCTTTTGTCTTTCGAAAGTATAATTTAAAAAGTATAAAGTTACTTTCGTGTTTTTGATTTTTTGAAAATAGGCGTCCAGTAAATTCAATTCCTTTTTTAAATCACGTGTTTTGCAACTCAAAGAATTATCCCAGACCAAACCAATGGAGGCTGGTGTTTTTTTAGCTGTTTTATTTCCTTCAACAAATGTATTTCCATAAAAATAATATTGCCCTCCCAAATTCTGCATCAGAACACCTGGTGCATTTTCCTGAATCGGAATGTTAAAAACTAATTTTTCGGAAGGCTGATAATTTTCTTTTTTCAGTGAAGTCTGAAAAGATTGATTCCATTTTGAAAAGACGATTTGCTCCCCTGAATTTTCATTAACAGTTGGCGAAGCAGCAGTTCCCAAAACCGAAACATTAATTTCAAATTTATCCAGCTTTTTCGGATAACGGCTCACCAGCTGATACGCCAGATTGTTTTTATCGAAAGCAGAAAGTTCTTCTTCGTAGCCAATAATGACGATTCGTTCGCCATTTGGCATTAGCGGATAAATTCTTGTTCTAAAATTATTCCCATCTACTTTCTCCAGTAATCCCGGATCAACGCGACGATGTTCGATAGCCTCAAAAACCTGTTTTCCTTTATTTTTATTTACAGGAACCGCTTCGCGCATTTTTCCATTAATATCAATGGCATATCTGGAAACCGAAACATTTTCCGGCAACGGAAAAATAAGTTCCGCTTCCATCTGACGGCTGCCTGAATTAAAAAAATGCATCTCAGCAGTGGTGTAAGCAATATTCCCAACCACTTTTACATTGACAATAAGCTGGCTCATTCTGACACTTTCTGTAGCATCACCCTTTACAGTCAATTCAGGACTCTGCGCAAAAGTTTTTGTTGCTAAAAACAATAAAACAAAAAGGAATAATTTCAGGATTCCCTGAAAAATTTCCGGCTTAGATAAACAGATTTTCGATTTCATAACATAGAAGTTAAGGTTGTATACTTCTATAGAGCGAAAAAGACTTGCAAAGGTTGGGAGCACCTCCAATTTATTTCAAAAAAAATCTCCAAAGCTCAAAAAGCAGTGCAGGTTTAAAGTTTTACCATATAAGTAGTAGGCATTGAAAAAAAAATTCCTGCTAATCAATACTTTTACGGTGAATTGATTTGACATTTTCAAAACAAACTGTAATATTGGAACATCTTCAATTTATTTTAAAAAAAAATCCCCAAAGCCTTACAGCAATGGAGATTTTAATTTTTTTTACCACATTAGTGATATAAGAAAATTTAAGCTATGCGCTTGCAAAAATAAAAAAAACTTATATCACTTATATCACTTATATGGTTTAGAAGAAATTAGGCATTAAATATTTTTTCCTGGTGACCAATACTTTCCTGGTGAATTGCTTTGAACATTCTCAAAACAAACTCTTCAGTAAGACCTTTTTTCTCCCCTTCCAAAATCATTTTTCCTAAGATTTCGTTCCAACGGTTGTTTTGAAGGATCGCTACGTTTGCGTCTTTTTTCACCTGACCGATTTCGTCAGCTACTTTCATACGTTTTCCTAATAACTCTAATAAGTTAGCATCCAAAACATCGATGTTAGCTCTTAGTTTCGTCATTTTTGAACTGTACTCGTCTGTCGTATCATCTGTTTTTCTGATGGTTAAATCCTTGATGATTTTTTTCAAAGCATCCGGAGTAACTTGTTGTGCAGCATCAGACCAGGCATTGTCCGGATCGTAGTGCGTTTCGATAATCATACCATCGTAATTCAAATCCAATGCTTCCTGCGTTACTTCGAAAATCATTTTACGATCTCCTGTAATGTGCGATGGATCGATGATTAAAGGTAAATCAGGGAATTTATTTTGCAATTCAATCGCAATCTGCCATTCCGGGATATTTCTGTATTTTGTTTTTTCGTAAGTCGAGAAACCTCTGTGAATCACTCCTAATTTCTCAATTCCGGCCATGTGTAAACGCTCAACACCACCTAACCATAAAGCTAAATCAGGGTTTACAGGGTTTTTAACCAAAACGATTTTATCTGTTCCTTTCAATGTATCCGCAATTTCCTGAACTGCGAATGGATTTGCAGTAGTACGGGCACCAACCCATAAAACGTCTATATCATGTTCTAAAGCCAGTTTACAGTGAGCCGCAGTGGCAACTTCAGTTCCCATCAATAAACCAGTTTCTTTTTTAGCTTTCTGTAACCATTTCAATCCAATTTCCCCAACACCTTCAAATCCTCCCGGACGCGTTCTTGGTTTCCATATTCCGGCTCTGAATACACTAACTTTTGAATCTTTCAACTCATGAGCGATTTTCAAAACCTGATCTTCCGTTTCTGCACTACATGGTCCGGCTATCACAAGTGGGTGATTTAAATTGAAATCTTCTAACCACTTTCTCATTTCTTTCTTATTTTCCATCTTAATTTTTAGTTTATTTTTTAATTGTTAATCCGTTTAATATCTCTTTAATTTTATTGGTACTTTCCATTTCTTCAAAAATGGCATTGTAATTTTCTTCTTTTAACAAATCCCTAAACCGACTGAGATTTGAAATATATTCTTCTAAGGTTTCGATGACATGTTCTTTGTTTTGCTTAAAAATTGGTGTCCACATGGCGGGCGAACTTTTTGCTAAACGAACGGTGCTTTCGAAACCACTTCCTGCCATATCAAAAATATCCTGCTCGTCTTTTTCCTTATTCATCACCGTTTTTCCGAGCATAAACGAACTAATGTGCGACAAATGCGAAACGTAAGCAATGTGTTTGTCGTGTGAAGTCGGATCCATATACCGAATCCGCATTCCGATTTCGCTGAAAAGCTTCAATGCCTTTTCCTGCAATTTGAAAGTGGTTTTTTCCACCTCACAAATAATATTCGTTTTTCCCTGAAACAATCCTTTTATCGCCGCCGATGGTCCGGAAAACTCCGTTCCTGCAATTGGGTGCGTGGCGATAAAATTTCTTCTTTTCGGATGACTGGCAACTGCATCACAAATGGGCTTTTTTGTAGATCCTACTTCAAAAACAATGGTTTGATCGCCAACTGAATCCAGTACTTTAGGCAAAATCGTCAGGGCAACATCTACAGGAACCGAAACAATCACAAAATCAGCTTCAGCCAATTCTTCAAAGCTTCCCGCCTGGTCAATAACGCCTAAATCAATCGCTTCCTGCAAGTGTTTTTCGTTATTGTCTATTCCGAAAATAGTCGCGTCCGGATGTTTTTCTTTGATGTCCAGCACCATCGATCCACCTATTAACCCTATTCCTATTACGTATACTTTCATATTTATTTTTATTAGAAGCTAGTTCCTGCTATCCGCTATATCTTTTCCGCCGAACCCCGGCGCAAAAGGATGCCGCTTCTATCAGGGCTAGAACCTCTTGTTTTTTTAAGACCTTTTATTACTTTCTGTCTTTCTTGTCATTTCGACGAAGGAGAAATCTTCACAAGTAACTCCACAATCAAAATGACCAATCTTTGTCAAAAATCTTTATTCTTTATTCTAAAATCTTAATCCTTAAAATCTATCTATCGCTTCCTGTACTTTTTCTTCTTTCACACACAAGGAGAATCGGATATAGCCTTCACCATTGCTTCCGAAGATGGTTCCAGGGGTGATAAAAATGTGTTTCTCGTATAATATTTCGTCAATGAACTTTTCTGCTGATTCGATTCCTTCCGGCAATTTTGCCCATACAAATAATCCAACACCTTCTTTATACACTTTGCAGCCTAATTTCTCTGCTAAATTCTCTGTTAATTCCCGACGGCGTCTGTAAATTTTATTCTGATCTTCGAACCATGACTTATCACAATTTAAAGCAGCGATTGCTCCTTTCTGAATGCCGTAGAACATTCCGCTGTCCATATTGCTTTTTACTTTAAGGACTGCATCGATAATTTCAGGTTTCCCTAAAACCATTCCGACTCTCCAGCCTGCCATATTGAAGGTTTTGCTTAATGAATTCAATTCCAGAGCCACTTCTTTTGCCCCTTCCACCTGCAATAAACTCATCGGATTATCATTCAGAACAAAACTATACGGATTATCGTTCACCAATAATATGTTGTGTTTTTTAGCAAAAGCAACCAATTTTTCAAATAACGCTAAGCTTCCTCTGGCACCGGTTGGCATGTGCGGATATCCCAGCCACATGATTTTTACTTTCGAAAGATCTAATTTCTCCAGCGCTTCGAAATCCGGTTCCCAGGCATTCGCTTCTTTTAAATCATAATAAACCGGAACAGCTCCAACCAGATTGGTTACCGAAGTATAAGTCGGATAACCCGGATTCGGAATTAAAACGTGATCACCTTCATTTAGAAATGCAAGCGAAATATGCATAATTCCTTCTTTCGAACCCATCAGAGGCAAAATCTCATTATTCGGATTTAAGGCAACACCAAATTGATCCTGATAAAAATCGGCCATTCCTTTTCTCAATTCCGGCAATCCCTGATAGCTCTGATACCCATGCCCGTTTTCATCCAGAATTGCGGCAGCTACTGCTTCAATTACTGCTTTCGACGGACTCAAATCAGGGCTTCCGATTCCCATGTTGATGATCGATTTTCCTTCCGACTGCAATTGACGAACTTCTCTTAATTTTGAGGAGAAGTAGTATTCTTCAACTGTCTCTAATCGTTTTGCTGTTGTAATCATTTCTATTTTTTTATTAAAATGCTTTAGGCTTTAGGCCTTATGCTTTATGCTTTTTTTGACTTTTAAACTTCTGTCACCCTGAGAGAAGTCGAAGGCTTTTGAAAACTAAAACGGGGCTTCGACTTCGCTCAGCCTGACAATCATTATTTTAAACCTTTGGAATTTGGAATTTCAAAAAATTGGAATTTCACTTTACGGTTTTGTATTCTTATATTCTCCCAGAACCTTTAAATATTCTGCCATAATATTCAGTAATGCTTTTGCTTTTGCAAAGTCCTCGTATCTCTCAAATGTCACATCTACGAAAAACGAATATTTCCAGGGTGTCTCGATTTTTGGAAGCGACTGGATTTTTGTTAAATTCAGTTTGCAGTCACTCATTACATTGAGAACTGCTGCCAGGCTTCCTCTTTTATGATCTAATTCAAATTTGATGGAAGCTCTGTTGATTTCGTTTTCCGGCAAAAATGAATTCTGTTTTTTAATAATCACGAAACGGGTCATGTTATTTTTGATCGTTTGAATTTCCGGTGCCAGAATTTCCAAATCATACATTTCTGAAGCCGTTTTACTCGCGATTGCAGCAATTCCGGTTAATTGTTTTTCCTGAATTCTTCTGGCGGTTTCGGCTGTATCTTTATCTTCAACCAATTTGATGTTTGGATATTTCTTTAAGAAATCCATACATTGCAATATCGCCATCGGGTGTGAATGAACTTCTTTAATATCCTCCATTTTCTGACCTTTCAACGCCATTAAATTTTGGTGAATGCTCAAATAATGTTCTCCGATAATGTGCAAATTATTCTTGTCAATCAACGCATAATTCGGAATAATTGGTCCTGCGATCGAATTTTCAATTGCCATAACGGCCTGATCCGATTTTCCTGAAAGCAGGCTGTCAATTAATTCTTCAAAAGACAAACACTCATCAATAGCCACATTTTCAGAGAAATACTCCTTTACTACCTGATGATGGAAAGAACCTTTTATACCTTGTATTGCAATTTTCGTTGTCATATATTCAAAAAAAAATCCTGATTTTCATCAGGATTGTATATTAGTTTTATTTGTCTTTTTTAATTTTCTCAAATAACCATAGCACAATCCTCACTTCTACTAAAGAAGAAATAAAAAGAGTTGCTAAAATAAAAACGGTTATTGGACATTTTGTTTGTGTTTTTCAATAAATTCTCTGCGAATGTATAAATTATTTTCACTGCACCAAAAAAAATATTGCATTTTATGAAACAAAAAAGGATTTCTTAACAAATTCCCTGCCTTTTGTAAGATAATTAAATAAATCAGCTTTAAAATGCGATTTAGGCAATTGGTTTTTAGGGAGGTACTGAGATTTTGAGGCACTAAGGTTCTTAGAGCCTAATTATATGCTTAATCTTTTGGACCAATTTTTAGGTGAACGGGAAGTATGAAAAACACCGTAAATTATTATTTCATCGTTTTCAAAATGATAATGAATACCATATGGAAATCTTGCAATGAACCTAATCTTTATATTTTTGTATTTCTTTTGAAAGGAATTCGGATTTCTTGATATTTCCTCAATTCCGGCTTCCAGACAAAGTTCAAAATCATAGGAAAGTCCTAACCGTTGCTCTTCATACCAAAGAATTATATCTTCAATATCAAATAATGCTTCCTTTACAAAATAAATTTTGGGCATTATCGAATCGATTTCAAATGGGCTTTGACCTCATCCCATGTGTACAGTTCCGTTTTACCTTCTTCCAGATTCTGTATCCTACTATCTAATTCTTTTTTAACATCATCAGAAATCTCCAAATCCTTTTTAGAAATGCTATCCCACAATTGCTCCGCCAAAACAATTTTTTCAGCATCGCTATATTTAGATAAATTTTTGATCTCCATGTTTCTATTATTATAATTGAATATAACAAATTTAATCAAATTTACCTTTGAAATGAATTTCAATAAAAAGAACTATTCTATTTAAATTGTCAAACAAAAAAAGCAGCTATCATTACAATAACTGCTTTACTATAAGAATAAATCTATTCTCTATTCTAAAAAAATTAAGACCCACACATTTCGCAATCCTCAGGATCTGCTGCTTGTGCTTTTAGCAACATTGCTTTGTATTCTTCAACACTTATCGGTTCTGTTTCCGGAACTAAAGTTGCTGAGGCAGGCGTTGTTTCTTCTTTTTTATCGTTGTTTAACGTGAATTTAATCGCATCTACCGCAGATTTTGTTCTTAGGTAATACATTCCTGTTTTCAAACCGGATTGCCATGCGTAGAAGTGCATAGAAGTTAGTTTAGAGAAATTAGCATCCTGCATGAACAAATTCAATGACTGCGACTGGTCAATAAAATAACCTCTCTGACGTGACATATCTAAAATATCCTTCATAGACATTTCCCAAACTGTTTTGTACAATTCTTTAATATCATCCGGAATTCCTTTAATGTTTTGAACAGATCCGTTATGACGCATAATTTCCTGCTTCAAAGATTCATTCCAGATTCCTAATTTCACTAGGTCTTCCAGTAAATGTTTGTTTACCACGATGAATTCTCCGGAAAGCGTTCTTCTTGTGTAGATATTAGAAGTGTAAGGCTCGAAAGCTTCGTTGTTTCCTAAAATCTGAGAAGTTGATGCGGTTGGCATCGGTGCCACTAATAATGAGTTACGAACTCCGTGTTCTACAACTTCTTTACGTAATGAAGCCCAGTCCCAACGTCCTGATAATTCTTCGTCTTTCATTCCCCACATATTGTATTGGAATTCTCCCTGAGACATTGGAGATCCTTCAAATGTAGAATACGGTCCTTCTACTTTTGCCAGTTCCATAGAAGCGGTAACAGCAGCAAAGTATAACGTTTCGAAAATTTCGTGGTTCAGCTGTTTTGCTTCGTCACTTGTAAAAGGCATTCTTAACATGATAAAAGCATCTGCAAGACCTTGCACTCCCAAACCAATTGGCCTGTGACGTACATTGGAATTTTCAGCTTCTTTTACCGGGTAATAGTTTCTGTCAATTACTTTATTTAAGTTGAATGTAACACGTTTTGTAACATCAAATAATTTTTGGTGATCAAATTTCCCGTTCTCCACAAACATTGGCAATGAAATCGAAGCAAGGTTACAAACCGCAACTTCATCCGGAGAGGTGTACTCGATAATTTCAGTACATAAGTTAGAGGAACGGATTGTCCCTAAATTCTTCTGGTTCGATTTACGGTTTGCCGCATCTTTGTACAACATGTACGGAAGTCCTGTCTCTACCTGAGATTCCAGGATTTTTTCCCAGATTTCCCTAGCTTTAATGGTTTTTCTTCCTTTTCCTTCTGCTTCATAACGTAAATACAAAGCATCAAATTCTTCACTGTGCACTTCTGATAATCCAGGGCATTCGTTAGGACACATCAAAGTCCATGTGGAATCTTCCTGAACTCTTTTCATGAATAAATCCGGAATCCACATTCCAAGAAATAAATCACGGGTTCTCATTTCTTCCTTACCGTGGTTTTTTCTTAAGTCAAGGAAATCAAAAATATCAGCATGCCAGGGCTCGATATACATGGCAAAACTTCCTTTACGTTTTCCACCACCCTGATCTACATAACGGGCTGTCATGTCGTATACACGAAGCATTGGAACAATTCCGTTAGAAGTTCCGTTAGTTCCACTGATATAAGAACCGGTAGCTCTTACATTGTGAATAGCCAAACCAATTCCTCCGGCAGACTGCGAAATTTTAGCCGTTTGCTTTAAGGTATCATAAATACCGTCAATACTGTCATCTTTCATGGTTAACAAGAAACAAGATGACATTTGAGGTTTTGGAGTTCCTGCGTTAAATAATGTTGGTGTAGCGTGCGTAAAGAATTTCTTAGACATCAACTCGTACGTTTCAATCGCAGAGGCAATATCGTCTTTATGAATTCCGATAGAAACACGCATCAGCATATGTTGTGGTCGCTCTACAATCTTTCCGTTTATTTTTAGCAAATAAGAACGTTCCAATGTTTTAAATCCAAAATAATCGTAGTTAAAATCACGATTATAGATAATAGTTGAATCCAGAACCTGAGAGTTATTCTTAATTACTTCGTAAACATCATCTGCCAACAAAGGAGCTTCTTTCCCTGTTCTTGGATTAACATAATGATACATATCCGACATCGTTTCTGAGAACGATTTTGTTGTATTAGAATGTAAGTTAGAGATAGCAATACGAGCGGCTAATTGAGCATAATCAGGGTGTGCAATAGTCATAGAAGCAGCTGTTTCAGCAGCAAGATTATCCAACTCTGAAGTAGAAACACCATCATACAATCCCTCAATAACGCGCATGGCGACTTTTACAGGATCTACAAGTTCATTAAAACCGTAACACAATTTTTTGATTCTGTCTGTAATCTTATCAAACATTACCGGCTCTTTGCGTCCATCTCTTTTTATTACATACATAAGCTTACTTTTTTATTGTTATTGAAAAAATGAAAGACACTGGAATAACGGATTCCAGTGCTTAAACATTGTGTGTTTTATTGTTTTTATTTTGAGAATTACAGGATTCTCAATAGTTACCTACTTCAAATTTGAAAAACAAATTGAAAATGAATTAAAATAATTGAATCCGCGATTTGGGAAGAGATTCAATCTCAAAAATATTGTGTTATAAAATTTATTCTTTTTAGTGTTTTTTGGGGCAATCACTAAAATATTCTTATGCGCTAAAAATCTGCATCAAAGCTAATTTTCTGAGAATCACTATCTCCGCCTGAGCCACTGTTCATTACTCCTGCTTTTTGATATTCGGAAACTCTTTTTTCAAAGAAATTGGTTTTTCCCTGTAAGGATATCATATCCATAAAGTCAAATGGGTTTGCGGATCCGTAAACACGGTCGCACTCTAACTCTACCAGTAATCTGTCTGCGACAAACTCCAGATATTGCGTCATTAAAACTGCATTCATACCGATTAAACTTACCGGAAGAGATTCTGTAACAAATTCTCTTTCAATATTTAAAGCATCAACTATGATTTCTTTAATTCTTTCTTTCGGAACTTTATTTATTAAATGGTGATTATGTAAATGCACTGCAAAATCACAATGTACCCCTTCGTCACGGGAAATTAATTCGTTAGAAAACGTCAAACCTGGCATCAGACCACGTTTTTTCAACCAGAAAATAGAACAGAAAGCACCTGAGAAAAATATTCCTTCAACAGCTGCAAAAGCAATAAGTCTTTCTGCAAACGAATCAGATTCGATCCACTTCAAAGCCCATTCTGCTTTTTTGGCAATCGCAGGAAAAACTTCCAGCGCATTAAACAATTCCGCTTTTTCTGCTTCATCTTTGACATAGGTGTCGATTAGAAGAGAATACGTTTCACTGTGAATATTTTCCATCATGATTTGAAAACCATAGAAAAATTTCGCTTCTGCATATTGCACTTCATTTACAAAGTTCTCTGCAAGGTTTTCATTTACAATTCCGTCAGAAGCAGCAAAAAATGCTAAAATGTGTTTTACAAAATAACGCTCCTCTTCTGACAGTTTATTATTCCAGTCATTCAAATCCTGATGCAAGTCAATTTCTTCTGCAGTCCAAAAGCTCGCTTCCATCTTCTTATACCAATCCCAAATATCGTGGTGTTTGATAGGAAAAATTACGAAACGATTCTTATTTTCTTGTAAAATTGGCTCAACTTGTGACATGGCTTTTATGTTTATTTTTTGTATTGAATTTTTGCTGATTCAGTAGAGTACAAAGATTGTCATTTGTTGGCGAAAATAAAAGCCAAACTTATTCACAATTGGTCGTAGTTTTTAACAACGCAGGAAAAATGAGATATTTTTCAGACAATAATTAAATATTTGTAAATGAGACATTTAATATTGTCATTCACACCTTAAGTCCCCGTAGAATATAGACTTTTTACAATAAAAAGCAAGAAATTATTAATTGTTTTTAAAAGTTTTTAAAACTTTATTTTTTGAGTTAAAAGTTTATTTTTTGAGTTAAAATATCCTCTTTTAAAGTGGTAACTAAAGCGCCTGTATTTTACGATTTTTTGAGTTCTTCGGCCACTTTTTCGAGCTCTAAATACCAATCCTGTCCAAAGCGGCGAATTAACGCTTCTTTTACAAATTTATAAACCGGAACTTCTAATTCTTTACCTAAAGAACAGGCATCATCACAAATTTCCCACTTATCGTAATTGACTGCAGCAAACTCCGTAAAGTCTTTTACACGGATCGGATACAAATGACAGGAAACTGGTTTTTTCCAATCTACGATTCCCTGATTGTAGGCTTGCTCGATTCCGCAAAGCGCCGTTTTCCCGTCAAAAATAACGTAAGCACAATCCTTATTATCAATTAATGGTGTTTCAAGGTCACCATCTGTTCCATTTACCCAGGTTCCCTGCGCTTCAATAGCTGCAATTCCTTCTTTTCGCAAAAAAGGTTTGACTTTCGGATAAATCTCTTCCATGATTTTAGTTTCCGCCTCACTCAAAGGTGCACCGGCATCTCCGTCAACACAGCAGGCTCCTTTACAAGCTGACAAATTGCACACAAATTCTTTTTCAAGAATATCTTCTGAAATAATGGTTTTTCCTAATTGAAACATGATACTAAAATACTGTAATTTATAAAGTGCAAAGATAGACAAAGAAAACAGATGAAAGGAGATTAAATTCTGAGTGCATCATCGTTGCTGTCTAACTGCCAACAACGCAAAGTTTTTAGCAAAGATCCGCGAAGTTTTATCATCAACCGAAAGTAAAAAACAAACCGTTGTTTAAAATCCTTATAAAAGCTACCAATTATTTCCGCCCACAACCCTGCGCTCTTTGCGAAAAATCTTTGCGAATCTTTGCGGTGAGGGGAATGTTTTGTTATAAAAATCATTATTTTAATCCATAATACATGTTTTTATAACAAAAATACACAAGGTCTGATTTTATCAAAAAAAGCCCTAACTTTATTATCTACCTTTGCACATCTTTAAACACTAAATAGAAAAAAGTATGTTAGAAATTGATTTTAAGGAAATTATCACTGTCGGGATGGTACTTTTTGCGGTAATTGATATCGTGGGATCTATTCCTATCATCGTAAATCTAAGAGCAAAGGTTGGCCACATCGATTCTGAAAAAGCTTCAATTGTTGCCGGACTGATCATGATTGTTTTTCTTTTTGTCGGAGAAGGTTTCTTAACCCTGATCGGGATCGACGTACATTCGTTTGCCGTTGCCGGTTCGTTTGTTTTATTTTTCCTGGCTTTGGAAATGATTTTAGGAATTAGAATATATCGCGATGAAGAACCGGGATCAGCTTCTATAGTTCCGTTAGCGTTTCCGTTAATTGCCGGAGCAGGAACCATGACCACTTTACTTTCCCTTCGCTCCCAGTTTCACACCATTAATATTATCATTGCTATTTTACTGAACATTATTCTGGTCTATGTAGTTTTGAAATCATCTAAAAAAATCGAAACTTTATTAGGAGAAAACGGACTTGGCGTAGTTCGCAAGACATTTGGAGTAATACTTTTAGCGATTGCTGTTAAATTATTCGCTGCTAATGTTAAAGGTTTGTTTGTCTAACAGATATTTTTATAAATTTACCTCATAAAATTTAAAAAATTCAATTTTGCGGTAATCCCTGCCGGAGAATTTTACTTTACTATTTTAGACAAACAAACAGCCATATGAAAATCTTCACTTCAATCTTAGTGCTTTTAGCATTAGCTTTAATTGTTTTTAATATTACGTTGCTAGACTTCAAAAACCCTTTTCAGGGGGACAGTGCAGTAGCTTTTATTGGAATAGCTGCTTCCTTTTGCGCCGTTTTGATTCTTTTGATTTTTAGAATTTCGAAAAAGATCGAAGAAAAAACCAACGGTCGATAATATGTTTGACACTTTAATTATCGGCGGAGGCGTTTCAGGCATGTCCTGTGCTCTCGTTTTAGGTTCAGCCAAAAACAAAACTTTTGCAAGCGATAAAAAAATCGGGATTTTTACCCACCAGAAAAATTCTTCTTTACAGGAGGCTATTTTCTACAATGCTTACGGTATAACACCAGGCAAACTGGGTTCGGAATTACTTTCTGAAAGCACACAGGATCTGGCATTAACGTATCCGCATATTACGCAGATCGCGAATGAAAAAGTAATCAAAGTAGAAGGATCCTTTCCTGAATTTACCGTTACTACTAACAAAAACTCTTATCAGACTAAAAGCATCGTTATCGGAATTGGTTCTGCCAATACTTTTGACATTGAAGGTTTAATGCACTATATTGAACCTCATAAAAAAGCATTACCGGAAAAGCAGCGTATTCAGCTTAAAAATGACGATCATAAAGTAGCAGATGGTATTTATGTGATTGGAACTCTGGCTGGCTGGAGAAGCCAACTGGCAATTGCTGCCGGAAGTGGCGCGGCTGTAGCAACAGACATTCTTACTTTATGGAACAATGGTGTGCAGACTCATGCACACGACAGTATTCGATAACTTATATATTTAAAAACCATTAAGAGATTAAGGTCGTTAAGTTTTAAAGCTTAATTTTTCTTAATCTCTTAATGGTTTTTTTTTTAAAATTCTAAGGTTTTACTTCACTGAAACAATCTCTTTTACCTTGATATGTTTCTCCGTATCTGTTTTCCAGAATTCTCCTTTTAAAGAAACCTCATCGCCTTGTTTTAATAGTTTATAATGCTCCGGTCCGCCAACATTTACAATACTGATGGTTGCAAAATAAACCTCATTCTTATCTGTATTAATTTTAGCCGTGTAACCGTCCTTACCAAATTCAACAGATTCTACTTTTCCTGAAATGGTGTTTTTATCTTTCATGCAAGCACAAGAAATCACAAAAGCCATTAAAACAATCAGAGCACTTATTCTTTTTAGATTTTTCATATTATAATTATTATTTTAACTGTAAAATTCGCTACTGTTAAGCAAAATTTGTTACATTCTGTTTTAAAAAATTATTATTATTTGCTGTAGTTTTTATTTCAGTTCCGCACAACTGCCTGCAATTACTTTCAGTCCTTCGTCAAATTGTTTCCAAACGCGAATATAACGGAGAGCTGTGTCTATCCGATTATTATCGTAATTGCCTTTTAATAAAACCGTAACACTCACAATCGCTGTATCTCCAATACAATTGATGATTTGATCTGAGGTTTCAATTAAATCAATTTTCATTTTACCGGACCGATACGCATTCAGATCAAATTCTTTGGTGATCGTTTGCCCGTCGGGTAAGTTAAAAAGTAAATCATCATGCAGCATTTTTTCCAATACTGAAACGTCTGCATATTTAATTGCAGTAAGAAGTTCTATTTCTGCATTTACAACGTTGCTTTTTTCCATTATAAAAAAGTTTAAATTACTTTTTTGGATTCAAAACTGCTTTAACCATCGCATCCTCTTTCAGGATTACATCGTAGTAATACAATTCACCATACAATTGTCTGGCAAATTCAGCATTGATATAGCGATTAACCAAAGCTTTGGTTTTATCTAATTTCAAGTCTAAACCGGTCATTAAAATATAGTTCCTGAATTTTTTGAAATACTCATCCGAGTTTTTCATCTTAGCCTGAAATTCACTAAAATGAAGTCCGTCAAATGCATTTCTGTTTTTGTCCAGCTCTTCAAAAACAAAATGCCCCACAATTCCGGTCTGCATCAAATAAGCCACATTTTCATTTCCGTGTTCTGCTTCGATTGGCACAAAAACATCCGGAACGATTCCGCCTCCGCCGTAGACAATTTTTCCTTTTGGCGTTTTAAATTTTAGCGAATCCGCTACTTTTATGCTGTCTTTTGCATAAAGTTCCCCTGATTTAATGCGGTCTTCAGATTCTTTATAATATTCTTCGTTCCCTTTTTTATACGGTTTCTGAATCGATCTTCCGGTTGGGGTGTAGTATCTCGCAACGGTCAGTCTTACCGCTGATCCGTCGTTGAAATCCATTTCTCGCTGCACGAGTCCTTTTCCAAAAGAACGGCGTCCTACAATAGTTCCGCGGTCGTTATCCTGAAGCGCTCCGGCCAGGATTTCACTTGCCGATGCACTGTTTTCATTAATCAGGACATATACTTTTCCGTTTTCAAAACTTCCGCCTTTATTCGCATAGGTTTTATCGGTAGTTCCATTCTTGCTTTTGGTAAAAACGATCAGTTGTTTGTCTTTTAGAAATTCATCTGCAATAGCAACAGCCTCTTCCATGTAGCCTCCTCCATTATCACGAAGGTCAATAATCAACGACTGCATTCCTTTTTTTTGCAAACGGGTTAAACCTGTTTTGAATTCCTTATATGTGGTTTCCGCAAAACGGTTTATTTTTATGTAACCCGTATTATTCCCTAATAATAAAGACGCATCAACGCTCTTTATCGGAATAATATCTCTTTTAATTTTAAACTTCAGTTTCTTCTGTTCTGATTTTCTAAAAACAGTAAGTTCTATTTCAGAACCTTTTATTCCTTTTAATCTGGAGAACAGGCTGTCTGAAGGTAATTTCCTGCCGAACAATTTGGTTTTTCCGGCAAATAAAATTCGGTCTCCGGATTTCAATCCAGCTTTCGCCGAAGGACCATTTTCAACAGGCCTTATGATTGCAACCGAATCTTTGTACATGTAAAAATTGATTCCGATTCCTACGAAGTCCCCTTTCATACTTTCGGCAACCTCTGCCTGTTCTGTAGGTGGAATATAAACGGAATGCGGATCTAATTTAGACAGTATATTGTCTACTGTCAAATTTACAATCGAATCCGTATTGACGCTGTCCACGTATTCGTTATTAATAAAATCAATGAGTTTGTTCAGTTTTGTCTTGGAGTAATTTTTAGCCAAAAGCTGATCGTCAACGGGAGCATTCATCAGGCTTCCGAGGACTGTGCCAAGAGCAAAAACGGCTCCTATGACAAGGGGTAAATATTTTGAGTTTAATTTCATTTACTCTTCTAGATCGGGAATATGTGATACTTCAATGCCTGCTTTTATTAAAAACTGAATTCCCGAATCGTCTCTGTATCCATTCTGATACACGACTCTTTTTATCCCTGACTGATGTATTAATTTACTGCACTCTTTACAGGGTGAAAGTGTAATATACAAAGTCGCTCCTTCACACGATTGTGTTGATCTTGCTACTTTCAGGATTGCATTTGCCTCGGCGTGTAAAACATCCCAGCGCGTTAATCCGTCTTCGTCTTCACAGCAATTCTCAAATCCGGAGGGTGTTCCATTATAACCATCAGAAATAATCATTCGGTCTTTTACGATAATGGCGCCTACCTGTTTCCGTTTACAATAAGAAAGCAAACTCCATTCTTTGGCAATTCGCAAATACGCTTTATCGTATTTATTTATTTTATTTAATTCCATTTATTTTATCTGTTCCAAATAGGGCTTTCAATAATCATAGGAATGACAACTCCAATGATAAAAGCCGACATTACAAGTGCCCAATCACGTTTAGAAAAACGAAAAACGGTCTGCACTATATATGAAAATAATAAAGCCACAAATACTACTACCAGCTGCGCTACTTCAATTCCTAATGCAAATTCTCCCAAAGGTAGTAATTTTGAGGTTGCACTCCCTCCTAATATAGTCTTGAAATAATTTGAAAATCCAAGTCCGTGTATAATTCCAAAAAATAAGGTTACAAAAAAGATCAGATTCAGTCCATCATTTTTAGAAGCCTTGCCTGCTGTAAACAAATGATATAAAGCCGTTATCAGAATGGTAATCGGAATTAAAAGCTCTACAATATTTACTTTTACCGCTATAATTCCAAAAACAGAAAGAACCAAAGCAACCGTATGACCAATGGTAAAGACAGACACCAGAAGTAAAATGCGTTTCCAGTCTTTGAAAGTGTAAGGAACTGTCAATGCGATTAAAAAAAGAACGTGATCATAGGCATGAATGTCTAAAACATGCTTTAATCCTATTTGAAAATAAATCCAAAATTGTGACATATAGGTACTGGTATTAATTGATTAAGGGGTTGTAAACTTACGATTAATTTTGAAAATTCAAGAAAACCCTGCCTTAAAACAACGAAGAAAAATAAGTTAAATTTTATGAGAACTTTAAAATTAATAATTTAAAATAAAAATTATCTTTGCACCATAAAAAAACATAATTATGTCATTTTCAGATTTATTTGATAGCGAATTCAAACAAAGAAACAAAGGTCACTTTTCAGCTATTGTTCGTGTAGCATTAGCCGATGGAATTGTACATCCCGAGGAAAAAAAATTCTTAGATAAATTAGCTGCACGTTTAGAGATTTCAGAAACTGAATACGAAGAAATTCTTAACGACCCATTAAAATATCCAATTAATCCACCTTATTTACACGTACAGCGTTTAGAGCGTTTATATGATCTGACAAGAATGGTACACGTTGATCACCACCTTGAAGACCAACAAGAAGTAATGTTAAGAAAATTAGGTATTGCTTTAGGTTTTACCCCAAGCAACGTAAACTATATTATTGCAAAAGCATTATCATTAGTTGATAAAAAAGTAGACGGTGATACTTTTGTTTACGAAATGCAACATATGCATAAATAGAAAGTATTCAGTTTACAGTCGCAGCTTACAGTTCCAAATTGCCACTAAAAACTAATACTTACAATAGAAACCCGACAGATCTTAGATTTGTCGGGTTTACTTTTTATATCCATAAACCCGGCAGGATTTAAAAACCTGTCGGGTTTGGTAACTGTTACTGAAAACTGAGACTGAGACCTACTTAGCCTCTGCCATAAACTGTTCGGCTTTTTCAACCATATTATAACTTCCGCAGAAGAAAGGAACTCTCTGGTGCAGTTCAGTTGGCTGGATTTCCATAATTCTTCCGAAACCATCTGTTGCTTTTCCTCCCGCCTGTTCTGCAATAAACGCCATTGGATTACATTCATATAACAAACGTAATTTTCCTTTGGGTGCTTTTGAACTGGTTGGATACAAATAAATCCCGCCTTTGATCATATTTCGATGAAAATCAGACACCAGGCTTCCGATATATCGGGAAGTATACGGTCTGTCTTCTTCTTCTCTCTGACAATATTTGATGTAGTTTTTTACGCCCTGCGGGAAATGCACATAATTACCTTCGTTTACCGAATAGATATTTCCGTCACGCGGAAATTTCATATTAGGATGTGAAAGGTAAAATGTTCCGATAGCAGGATTTAAAGTAAATCCGTTTACGCCATGACCTGTTGTGTAGACTAACATCGTTGATGTTCCGTAAATCACATATCCGGCTGCAACCTGATTTACGCCCGGCTGCAGAAAATCTTCGCTGGTCACCGGAGTTCCAATTGGCGTAATTCTTCTGAAAACAGAGAAGATCGTTCCCAAAGAAACATTGACATCAATGTTTGAAGATCCGTCTAAAGGGTCCATTAAGATCACGTACTTATTATTATGACTGTTGTCGCTCCCCTGAACAGTAATAAAATCGTCGTTTTCTTCAGAAGCAATACCACAGACAATCTCACGGTTTATTAACGTCTGGATAAATACTTCGTTTGCATAGACATCTAACTTTTGCTGATCTTCTCCCTGAATATTTTGCTCGCCTGCTGCGCCAATGATATCCACCAAACCTGCTTTGTTTACTTTATAGTTTACAACTTTCGCCGCCAAACGTATAGAGTTGATAATTCGGGATAACTCTCCTGATGAGTATTGAAATGCTTTTTGGTTCTCAATAATAAACTCTCCTAGTGTTTTATTGCGTTCTTCCATTACTAAATCGTTGTAGTTTTAATTTTAAGTCACAAATATCGTTTTTTTTGTGAGAATGGTTTAAAAATTATTTCGTTAGTTTGCTACTATTGTACATTTGGTAATCAAAAGCAAAAATTGAGTATTAAAACCATACTATTTTAGCCAATAAACGCTTAATAATAAGAATATATGAATATTAGAAAAGGAAATCCGGAAGACATGGAATCGGTTTTAGGATTAATACAGGAGCTGGCAATATTCGAAAAAGAACCCGATGCAGTCGTAATAACAGTAAATGATTTACTGCGTGACGGTTTTGGCGAGAAACCGTTATTTCATGTATTTGTAGCAGAGGAAAAGGAAGAAATTGTTGGAATAGCCTTATATTATTACCGTTATTCTACCTGGAAAGGAAAAACGATTCACCTAGAAGATTTAATTGTAAAGGATAAAATGCGCGGTTCCGGTGTAGGATCTGCCCTATACGCTGAAATCATGAAACAGGGAAAGAAAGACAACGTAAGAAGAATCGAATGGAATGTGCTGGCCTGGAATACGCCAGCGGTGAAATTTTACGAGAATTCCGGCGCAAGAATTCTTGAAGACTGGCAAGTAGTTCAAATGGACGAAGCGGGAATTAATTCTTTCCTGGAAAAATTGTAAAAAAATAGTTTGCCACAGATTATTAAGATTAAAATAATTTTAAAATCTGCCTGAGTTTGCCGCGAATTTCAAAAATTGGCACGAATTAATTCGTTAAAATTCGTGGCTAGAAAAACCAACGAAATCATTAATCTGTAGCAAAAAGACGCATTGCTGTGCGTCTCTACGATCCAATGCAATTGGAATTTATAAAAAACAGAAAAAGACAGCCACAGATTACAGAATTAAAGAGATTAAAAAATACTTTCTAATTGATATTATCTGTGGCAGAAAAATAATAAAGTACCAGATTTCATTTCAATCTGAAATCTAAAATTAAAAATCTAAAATTAAGAATGAGAGTATTTAAATTTGGAGGAGCATCCGTAAAAGATGCCGACGGAATTAAAAACGTATATGACGTTTTACAAAAAGTGGGTTATGAAGATGTGATTCTGGTTGTTTCGGCAATGGGAAAAACTACCAACGCACTTGAAGTGGTGATCAAAAATTACTTTGATAAATCAGAGGAATTGAATTCATCTGTACAGGAAATAAAAAAATACCACAATCAAATATTACTGGACTTATTCGAAGATGAAAAACACGATGTTTTTGCAGCTGTAACAGCACAATTTTCTGATTTGGAATATTTTTTAGCACATAATAAATCCCCAAACTACAATTTTGTTTATGATCAGGTGGTAAGTTTCGGAGAATTGATTTCGACTACGATTTTGAGTCATTTCATGAATTTTATGGGCATCAAAACACAATGGCTGGATGTTCGTGAATTTATAAAAACCGATTCCAACTACCGTGACGCTGAAGTGGACTGGGAGGCAACCCAAAAAAATATAAGCAAAAATGTACCGCGAAAAATATTGAACATCACTCAGGGATTTTTGGGTGCTGACGAGAATAATTTCACCACCACTTTAGGTCGTGAAGGTTCAGATTACACCGCAGGAATTTTTGCTTATTGCCTGAATGCCGAAAGTGTAACGATCTGGAAAGATGTTCCCGGCGTTATGAATGCCGATCCGCGTTATTTTGAAAATGCAAGCTTACTGAATCAGATTTCGTACCGTGAAGCTATCGAATTGGCTTTTTACGGCGCAACGGTAATTCACCCGAAAACCTTACAGCCATTGCAGAAAAAAGAAATTCCGTTGTACGTTAAATCGTTTATCAATCCTTTACTAAAAGGGACCTGCGTATCAAAAGGAGTTGATTTAGAACCGCAATATCCGTGCTTTATAGTAAAAAGAAACCAGCTTCTGATTTCGCTTTCCTCGATTGATTTCTCTTTTATTATGGAGGAAAACATCAGCGAGATTTTTGCTTTATTCCACGAATTCAAAATCAAGGTAAACTTAATCCAGAATTCTGCGATTAGTTTTTCTGTTTGTGTAGAAGATAAATTTGGGAATTTTAATGAGCTGAATGCAATTCTTTCGAAGAAATTCAAAGTAGATTATAACGAGAATGTTACTTTATATACCATTCGTCATTTCACCGAACAAGCGGCGCAAACTGTCGAAGAAAATAAAGCGGTTTTACTGAAACAGGTAAGCCGTGAGACGATGCAGATTGTTACTAAGGAAATCAATTAAGCTTTCTTTATAAAGTTAATTATATAAATTCAGCCTATTCAAAAGGTTTCACTTAACGGTGGAACCTTTTTTTTGTACTGTTTATTCCTTGCTTCTTTTTAAATCTTCGATTATTGCTTTTAACACGATAATTTGCCCTTCATACTTTTCTAATATTTTTCTATAGGCGTTGAGCAGTGCGCTTTGAGTTTCGTATTCAATATTTACAAAATCTTCTTTTTCATTTAGAACTCCCTCATTCTTAACTAATTCCTCAGGAGTAATTTCGAAGACCTCACAAATTCGATTAAAATGACTTGCCCATGAAGTACTTTCCCCTCTTTCCATTCTTGCATAGGCAGATAATGATATATGTAAAAAATCTGCCAATTGCTCTTGTGACAGATTTTTAGACTGACGCAATATTTTTAGCTTATTTCCTATAATTTTATTCATAATTCACATTTTTACAAATATAAACATAAGAAATGTTTTATAATTATTCGGATTCAGGTTTTAAATAACCGATTTTCGAATAAGACTCTTTTGAAAAGTAGTATAAATTTGTTGAGTGAAAGTTCAACAATTTGTAATAATAAACCCGCTTTCTTATGAAAATCAACATTAAATCACTGATAGTAGTCCTGATATCATTTCTTACTTTTTTATCCTGTACAAGGGATGAAGTGATTAACAAAAACGGAGAAATCTCTCAAGAATTAACAAAAGATCCACTATTTGAGTCAATGGATAAGGCCTATAGCAAGTACTTAGAAGACATGATAAAATATCCCAGAGACAATGTAAATCAAATCTCAGATAAAAAATTCAAAAAAGACTTAGAACTAAATAAATTTAAAAGTTTCAATGATTATGCGAAAGCCAAGGAAAAAGCAGGATACGTTGATTTTGGAAAAAGAATCCGCAATTTAATTGCTTTCAAAGCAGCTGAAGAAAAACTTTTTCAAAAATACCCCGAACTGAAAGTCAACAAGAAGAAATTTTATTCCTTTTTCATAAAAAACCGACGATCCCAGATCGGAGATGAAAGAATGAAACAATTGTTATTAGGAAGAAAAGAAATACAGTTAAAAAAGATCTAATAAACTAAAAAATGAAAAAGATTATCACAACAATAGGTTTATTAATTTTATTAATACCGACATCCAAAGCGCAAAAAAGAGAATGTCAATATTCATGTCATGATGAATATACCTACAATATAAATGCTTTACAGGAATATTTTTTTTATGCGACAGCTCAGGAATGCACTCCATTTGTCAATAATAATCAGGGAGACTATGCAATACTTGAATCATACATTGAAGGTGTAGATCTATTTTTACCTCCCTCAGCTTTAAATACCATTGAGCAATACTTTGACTGTCTCAGAGAATTAAATTATATACATGGAGAGGCAATGAACATAATCGCCGACACTTATTTTAATTGTATTGAGCTTTGTTAAAAGCATTGACTGATAGTTCTTTTCATAGATCGTATTTCTCAAACTTTATAAGTTAAATCACACGGTTTAATAACATTCTTTTTCTCCATGACTTCCGCACTCATTCTTTATTTAGACAGTGAAAATTATATTATTAAAATTCTAAAAACAAAACTTAAAGTTTTAAATTATGGCAACAAATAATAAACCAAGTAAAGAAACCAAAAACGAATGGCATCATGATCCAAAAAACTGGAAATGGAGAATTTTTTATTACAATCCAAAAGATAAAAGATTATTTCCACCTAAAAGAATAAAACAGTTAGGATGGACCATAAATTTCGCAAATCCTAACTCAATATTATTTATATTAACTATAATCGCAACTATTTATCTCTTAACAAAATATACCAGATAATTTCTAAAAAAAAAAATTTTTTATTTAATTAAATCTACATCACATCCCGTAATCATGCAGTAAAAATTTGTGAAAGCTATTGATTATGATACCTTAAATAATGAGATTGATAAATTTTATAGAATAACTTATGAAACCCAACAATATAAAAAAACTCCTTTTTATTAATAACTATATTATTAGCTCTATTTACATCCTTATAATGTTTTGGTTATTTTTTTTTAATGGAGATACTTTTTCTATAACACAGATAATAGCTCATAAATATGATCCAAGAATGTATTTTGCTATTATTTGGGCTATTATTAGTCTTATCCTACTGCGATGGGGGATCAAATATCCTAAGAATAAATCATGATAAAAGCTATTCTTCAAATACTACTTGTAATATTTGATCTATTAAATCTATAACTTTATACTTATGAAATTTCCATTGATAAAATGGTTAATACTTTCTATTGCTTCCATTTTAATAGCAGAAATTTTTAAAAGAACCATCCATTTTGATGATTTACTTTACAATTCACTTTCAGAGCGGCTCACCTCAAAACAAATTGAAAATTTCATCGGCTTTCAAAAAAAATGGCAATGGATTGGATATGTGGCTATTCCGGTTATTCTGTTAATCAAAACTATCCTAATTGCTACTATACTCTATATTGGTTTGTTTTTCTCTGATAGAGATTTAAAGTTTAGTGGCCTTTGGAACATTGTGATAAAAGCAGAATTTATCTTTTTACTTGTTCCTGTTTTCAAAATTATCTGGTTTTACTTTTTCCAGACCAGCTACTCTTTAAAAGAAATTCAGAATTTTTATCCTTTATCAGCATTAAACATGGTACGATACGAAGAACTCGAACTATGGTTTATTTATCCCTTTCAGATTTTAAACTTATTTGAATTAGCCTATATTATTAATTTAGGATACCAGATTGGTCAGTTAACAAACACCAATACCGATAAGGGTATAAAAATAGTAGGTTATAGTTATGTACACATATTACTGCTTTGGGTGGTTACGATAATGTTCTTTACAAGAAATTATTCGTAAACCGAATTATTAAAAAAACAAAAGGAAACTTTCAGGTTACTATATAGCCAGTTTTATAATGCCTACTGGAGAAAAGAATAGCAAAATCAGATTTCATTCCAAATTAAAGCCTTTTTTGTTTTAGCAAACTGCCTTTTCATTTTACCACTATTAAATACTACTTTTGACTTTTTGCAGTTAAAGTCTTTATGTTGAAAAAATTACTTTTTTTGATGGTGTTTGTTTTTTATTCCGGGCTTCAAGCTCAGGAAAGCAATTCACTGTACAAAACAAAAAAAATAGCAGTTTCAAAAGACACGATTCAACTGGAAAAATTCAGCATCAATTCGGGCTTCTTTCAACTTTTAAATTCAAAAAACGAACCGGTTGATTCCACTTTTTACAAGATAGATTTTGCCAAAGGAAGTTTAATCCTAAAGGAAAACTTCACTTCATATTCCGATACCTTAATCGTAAATTATCTAAACTATCCCGATTTTCTAACCAAAGAATATAGTTTGTATAACGAAAGTCAGGTCGTGAGCAATGATGTTACGACCGATAAATTGTATAAAATTGAGAATTCAACCAAAAAAGTCATTCCGTTTGACGGATTAAATACCTCAGGAAGCATAACACGGGGCGTCACCGTCGGAAATAATCAGAATACCGTTTTAAACTCTAATTTAGATTTACAAATCACAGGAAAAATATCCGACAAAGTAAGTTTAAGAGCCTCGCTTCAGGACAGTAATATTCCGTTGCAGGATGGCGGCTATTCTCAAAAACTGGATCAGTTTGATAATATTTTCATGGAACTTTTCAGCGATGACTGGAACATTCGGGCCGGTGATGTCTTTTTAGAAAACAGGAAAACACAATTTTTAAGCTTCAATAAAAAAGTTCAGGGAATCGCCGCAAGCTTTGATTTTGATACCGAAGAAAGCAAAACCAATATTTTTGCATCGGTTGCTTTTGTGAAAGGGCAATACGCCAAAAGTACTTTTGTGGGCCAGGAAGGCAATCAGGGGCCGTATAAATTAAAAGGACAAAATGGAGAGTTGTATGTTCTGGTTATTTCGGGTTCGGAACGTGTCTATGTAAATGGTGTTTTACTGAAACGCGGCGAAAACAATGATTATGTAATTGATTATAATGCGGGTGAAATTGTTTTCACGTCGCTTTTTACAATTACATCAGAAATGCGTATCAATATTGAATACCAATATTCAGATCGAAATTACAATCGCTTAGTGACTTATGCCGGAGGAACCCATGAAAATAAAAACTGGAGTTTTGGAGGTTATTTATATTCTGAAAGCGATTTGAAAAATCAGCCTTTACAACAAAATCTTTCGACAGAACAAGTCCGGATTCTTGGCCAGGCCGGAGACGATCAGAACCTGATGACGGCTCCGTCTGCTTACGAAGATGCTTATGCCGACAATAAAATTTTATACAAAAAAATAATTCTTAACGGTCTTGACGTTTATGAATATTCGAATAATTCAACGGATGTTTTATACAATGTAAAGTTCAGTCTTGTCGGAAATAATCTTGGGAATTATGTCATTCAGAACAATAATTCGGTCGAGCGTATTTACGAATATGTTCCTTCCGTAAATGGTGTTTTGCAGGGAAATTATGAACCGATTGTAAAACTGACTGCTCCCATGAAAATTCAGGTGGCTACGTTTTTAGGGAAATACAATCCGGATGAAAAAACGCTGGCAGATTTTGAAATTGCCATAAGTAATAACGATAAAAACCTGTTTTCAACTATTGATGATTCTAATAACGAAGGTGTTGCTGTAAAAACGAATATCAAAAAACGTCTTTTTACCAGAGACTGGACATTGGATGCTTTTGCCAATTATCAGTTTGTACAGGAAGATTTCAAATCTGTAGAGCGTTTGTATAATATTGAATTCAATCGGGACTGGAACTTAAATTCGACACTTTTAGGCAATCAGAGTCTGCTGGTTACAGGGTTGAATTTTGATTTATTCTCTAAAAAAGAAACAACAAATATTGGTTTGTTTACATATCAATTCGAAAAATTAGATTTTACGGAGAGCTATTCCGGGTCACGCCATACGGCCAATGCTTTCTTTAAGCTGAACAAATGGACAATTGAAAATCGGGGTAGTTTCCTGAATTCTGATGCCACCACTTCAAGTTCTAAATTTATCAGAAACCTTACGAAAACCAAATATCATTTTGGGAAAAACTGGGTTGGCGGAAGTGTTCAGATCGAAGATAATCAGGAAAAAGACAAAGTCTCCAATCAGTTTTCGACGCTGAGCCAGAGATTTTCGGAATATGGCGTTTTTGTTGGACGAGGCGACAGTACAAAAGTTTTTGTAGAACTGGGCTATTTACAGCGCCGTAATGACAGTTTACAAAATGGTTTCCTGCAGCATGTGAATGATTCGAAAATGTATGTTTTGAAATCGAAATTAATTCAGAACAAAAAAACAGATTTAGCAGTTTATGCGAGTTACAGGACTTTATATTTTACAGATCCCTCCCGCAAAAGTGAACCTTCACTAAATTCCAGAATTCTCTACAATGATCGTTTTTTCAATCAGTTGATGCAAATCGGAACGGCTTACGAAACCAGTTCCGGAACTATTGCCCAACAGGAATTCACGTATGTAGAAGTTCCAACCGGACAGGGAGTTTATACCTGGAACGATTATAATGGCAACGGAATTCAGGAATTGGAAGAGTTTGAAATTGCTCCTTTTCCGGATCAGGCCAAATTTATACGCATCTTTTTACCGAATCAGATTTACATCAAAACCAATCAGAATAAGTTCTCGCAATCAGTGACTCTGAATCCGCTGCAATGGCAAAACGAAAAAGGTTTTAAAAAGCTGGCGTCTTATTTTTACAACCAGACTTCTTTTATCATGGATCGAAAAGTAAAAAATGACGGTGGTCATTTTGAAGTCAATCCGTTTAATTCTTCTGATGAAAATATGCTGGGATTAAATTCCAGTTTCAGAAACAGCCTTTATTATAATCGGGGAAAACAAAACCATTCGATAACCTATTCTTACCTTATGAATAAAGGAAAAAATTTACTTTCGATTGGTTCGCAAGAAGTGAAGAATAATTCCCATCAACTGCAATACACGCATTTATATCAAAAAAGCTGGTTGCTTAACTGGTTTACCAAAACAATCAAAACCACCTTAGTTTCTGAAGACTTTACAGAAAAAAATTATGATTTGGAAGGCTATCAGATTGCCCCGAAAATCAGCTATTTGTTTTCGAAAAATACCAGCCTGGATTTCTTTTATGAATTACAAAACAAAAAAAATCAGACCGGAAACTTAGAAACTTTAGCTCAAAACCGAATCGGAACTTCCTTTTCTTATGCCGGTGAAAAAAAAGTAACTATAAGCGGAGAGTTTTCATTTTATGAAAATAAATTTACGGGAAATGAGTTTTCATCGGTTGGATTTCAAATGTTAGAAGGGCTTCAGGCGGGGCAGAATTTAGTCTGGAAACTTCTTTTGCAGAAAAACATAACCCAATTTCTGGATGTCAATTTAAACTATCAGGGCCGTAAAAGCGAAACCGGAAATACCATTCATACCGGAAATATTCAGCTTCGCGCTTATTTTTAACACTTTACGGGAAACATTCACATAAATTGATTAATTTTAATTGAAATTCTAACACCTTAACTTATGAAAAAATTATTCTTATTCTGCTTCATGTTGATTTTGTCTGGAAATTTTTACGCTCAGGAAACCACAAAAACGGCTAAAGCAAAAAGTGAAACGGCTGCTAAAAAGAAAAAAGCAGCTGCTGATAAAGAAGTAGCAGACGCTAAAAAAGAAACCGCCAAAGCTAAAAAAGCAACTGCAGACCAGGCATCGGCAGATGCCAGGAAAGAAGCCGCAAAAGCAAAAAAAGCAGCAGACAAAGCTACTGACGCATCAACAAAAGCCAAAGCTGATGCTGCAAAAACAAAAAGCGATGCTGCAAAAGCCAAAAAAACTGCAAAGGAAGAAAGCACGAAAGCGGACTTGAAAAAAACAGAAGCTAAAACCGATGCCAAAGTCAAAGCGGTGAAAAAAGATGGTACGGCAACGAAAAAAACGGCTGCTAAAACATTAAAAGAAACCAACGAAAAGGCACCAAAAGTTGCAGATAAAATTACCGGAGAGTACAATGGTAAAAAAGTATACACAGGACCAAGAGGCGGTAAATATTACATTAACTCAAACGGCAACAAAACGTACATTCAGGACTAAATATAATTTTACTTCTATAGAAAAAGGAACTATTTAAATGGTTCCTTTTTTATGTCCAAACGTTTCAAAATCAAATCGGCAGTTAACATATAAATAACCTTGTCCTCTAAATTCTGCCATTATTTATCCCTTTTAACTGAAAAATGAGGCTTCACTTGAATTATAGAGTTAATAATTTAGTAATACGCCTGAAATAACACAAAAAACATATTTATCTATCTTCGTTTCAAAAAGCGTTAAACCATGAGCATTGAATATTCTGCGAACAAAACTATTTTAGTAGCTCCATTAAACTGGGGTTTAGGACATGCGACAAGATGTATCCCTATCATAAAAGCGCTCCAGGAAAACAAGTACATCCCAATAATAGCTTCCGATGGAGTTGCATTGGCTTTATTACGTAAAGAATTCCCATACATAGAAACATTAGAATTACCTTCTTACCATATCGAATATGCTAAAAATGGTAAAAACTTCAAATGGAAACTGATTAAAAATTTACCTAAAATGATTACGGCAATTTTAGATGAGAAGAAAATGGTGAAGTCACTGATTAAAAAACACGGAATTGACGGAATCATCTCAGACAACAGGCTGGGCGTTTTCAGCAGAAAGATTCCATCTGTCTTTATGACACATCAACTGAATGTAATGACCGGAAACACAACCTGGTTTACAAGTAAATGCCATCAGCATATCATAAAAAAATATTCGGAATGCTGGGTTCCCGATACGAATGACACCGTAAATCTAACGGGTGATCTCGGACATCTTAAAACGAATGAACTAAATTTGAAATATATAGGGCCATTAAGCAGGATGCGCCAAAAAGATACCCCTAAAGTATATGACCTGATGGTGATTCTTTCGGGACCGGAACCTCAGCGTACTTATTTAGATGAAAAGTTACAGGAAGAAGTGAAACGTTTTGATGGAAAGGTCGTTTTTGTAAAAGGGGTTGTCGAGAAAACACAAACAAAAGAGGAAATTGGAGACGTGACCTATTACAATTTCATGAACTCCAAGCAGCTGGAACAGACTTTTAATGAAAGTGAATTAGTGCTGTGCCGTTCGGGATATACAACCGTTATGGATTTGGCGAAATTGGGAAAAAAAGCTTTTTTCATTCCAACTCCGGGGCAATACGAGCAGGAATACCTGGCCATAAAACTTCAGGACGAAAACTTAGTGCCTTATGCAACGCAAAACGACTTTACAATTGAAGATCTTTCAAAAGTAAAATCGTTTAAAGGTTTCGCTCAATTTAAAAATAACATCGACTGGGATTCGTTATTTTCTATATTCGAAGATAAGGTTTAGAAATTAAATTGCGCTTGTAATCTCAATAAGTTCCCTTGCTGTCTGTTGATGGGAAGGGCACTGTCTTCAAAGGTTCTGTCCGCAATAACATATTCTGCCGTAAGTTCAAAAGCCTGTAATGGCTGCCACTCTACTCCAAATTCGTAATCTCTGACGACATAGCTCCTGGCATCTTTTTCATATTTTTTTCCTCCGTCATAATACTGGAATTTTGCAAAAGGATACAAACGTTGTTTTTTCAGGTCCCATTTGTAATTCAATAAAACATAGCCTCCATCTAAATCTGTTACATCAACGGTTTTTGTTACCGTATTGTAGCGTGGTCCGGTTCCGATATTATATTCCGTTTGAATTCCGAAAGGTTTTGGATACAAAACAAAGGTTGCTCCTACTCTCTGGTCTTTTATATATTGCGGATCATTAACAATTACGCCGGATGAAATTTCACCTGTGAATGCCCATTTTCCGGTATAGGCCTGAATCCCCGGTTCAATAATCTGATTACCAATTACAAATGGATAGGTAACTCTTGCCACAACATTCAGGTCTCTGTTTCCGTCTATTTTATTTGCAATCTGTCCATTATAAACTCCTAAGGCAAATACACCAAAATCGCCCGAACCTTTGTATCCGTCTTTAACCAGCATTTCAAAACGTTCTCTGATTTCGGCTGGTGCCCAGTAAAAGAACATTCCTAAATCACGTTCATTTGCTATTGAACTGTTTATACCATCGGCCCGGTCTAAAGTCAAACGCTGGGAACTTGACTGCATGTTTTCGAATCCGTAAGGAATTTTACTTTGTCCCACACGAAGGCGATATTCTTTTTTCTTATCAAAAGAAAGATCAAAATACAAATCCCTGATCTGAACAAAGTTCTGAATTCCGGTGCTAGGTGAACTCGCAAAATCGGGCTGAAAGTAGAAAAACACATTTGGATGAACCTGTCCTGAGAATACCAAACGCGCACGTCTGATAAAAAGACCATTATTTGCTTTTGCATCCGGATCTGTAGACGTTGTTCCCCATGATTTATCGCATTGATCGCAGGAAACTTTATCATTTGTAGAAAACAAACCATTGTATCTTATTTGAGCATAACCTCGAAGTGAGATTCTGTCGTACCAATGTTCGTCATTACTGACTCCGGATTTTGTATCGGGAAGTTTTGCTTTGTTTATAGAATCGAGAAGACGAATTACTTCTTTTTTTACATCCTCCTTTTTTAAATCCTGTGCATTTGCTACCGAACCAATCAGCAATAAAACTGCAATTATTTTTCTTTTTATCATCTTTTTTCTAATGCACTACATTTCAAGGTGCAAAGATGTATCACCAATGTTAAGAAATCATTAACAAGGTGTTACTATAATAAGAAGATTTGTTTCTAAATTGTTAGGTAATTATAACGAAGCTTTCCGGATTAGGCTATATGGCGGTTTGTAAAAATAAAACTTACAATAAATTAACCTCAGCTTTTTGTGTTTTATGCGCTTTTTCCAGTGTAAATGAAAACTCAGAACCAATTCCGAACTCACTTTCTACATATACTTTCTCTTTATGCGCTTCAATAATATGTTTTACAATTGCCAATCCAAGTCCGGAGCCACCTTCAGAGCGTGTTCCACTTTTATCAACTCTGTAAAAACGCTCAAAAAGTCTTGGGATATTTTGTTTTTCAACTCCTTCTCCATTATCACTAATACGAATCAATACTTTTTTCTTTGTTAGGTTGACTACACCAACTTCCGTTAAACCTTCATCTTTACCGTATTTGATAGAGTTAACAATCAGGTTTTCAAGGACCTGTTGAATTCTGTCCTGGTCTCCCCGAACAAAAAGTGATTTAATGTTTTTACTTTCAAAAGCCAATTTGATTTTCTTTTTATCAGCTTTCATCTCTAATAAATCGAAAACATTTTCAATCAGTTCTACGATATCAAAATCGGTAATCAGTAAATCCAAATCACCCGATTCGAGTTTGGTAATCATGTCAAGGTCTTCCACGATATAGATCAGGCGCTCTACCCCTTTTTCGGCACGTTTGAGATATTTTTTACGGATATTTTTATCGTCCATGGCACCATCCAGCAAAGTTGAAACATAACCCTGAACCGTAAACAAAGGTGTTTTAAGTTCATGGGAAACATTACCCAGAAACTCCCTACGGTATTGTTCCCGAATTTCGAGCATTTCTATTTCCAGTTTTTTATCGGTGGCAAACTTTTTCACTTCACGTGAAAGCGTTTCCATATCTGTGGTGATGGGCTGATTGATAAGTGTAGTTGATTCTAATAAAGAAACCTCATCGTATATTTTTTTAACTCTTCTGTATATAAAGCGCTCTACACGATATTGTAAAACCAAAAAGGAGAAAATATAAACGGAGATAATAAAAATTAAGGCAAATGCAATTTGATGTTTTAGCTGATTTTTATAAAACAAAGACATCAGCATCATTACAAATCCAGTTGTAAAAAGGCTTATGTATAATGCCGACTTTATAGCAAATTTGTATGTTTTTTTAAAATTAATTTTCATTGATAGTTTTAATCATTAAGAGATTAGGAAAAATTAAGCTTAACTCAAAAACCATATAAGAAATTGAAGTTCAAATAAATGTAATGAACTTCAATTTCTTATATGGTTTAAATTTATGGAATGTTTTTAAAATAATTTGAATTCGTTTAAATCTTAACTAAAATTCCAAATTACACCAGAAGCCTTAGCGGCTTAGTATCTCAGCACCTTAGTTTCTTAAAAAATTTAAACTTCAAATTTATAACCAACACCTTTTATGGTTTTAAAAAGATCTTCTCCGATCTTTTCTCGTAACTTTCTGATATGCACATCGATTGTTCTTCCTCCAACAACAACTTCATTACCCCAGACTTTATCAAGAATTTCATCTCTTTTAAAAACTTTACCTGGTTTTGATGCTAATAAATAAAACAATTCGAATTCTTTTCTTGGTAAAGCGATCTCTACATTACCTTTGATAATCTTATATTCTTCACGGTTAATCTCAATTCCGCCAACATTTAAGGTATCACTAACAACTTCTTGTTCTTTTAACCTTCTTAACAAAGCCTTTACTTTGCTTACCAATAATTTTGGTTTTATAGGTTTGGTGATGTAATCATCTGCACCTGCATCAAAACCAGCCACTTGAGAATAATCTTCGCTTCTTGCCGTTAAAAATGTTATGATTACATTATTTAATTCTGGTATTTTTCTAATGTGTTCGCAAGCTTCCATTCCGTCCATTTCAGCCATCATCACATCCATAATAATTAAATCCGGTAATTCTTTCTGAGCTTTTGCGATAGCGTCTTTTCCATTTGAGGCAGTTACAATCTGGTAGCCTTCCTGAGCAAGGTTATAGCCAACGATTTCAAGGATATCCGGTTCATCATCAACTAATAAGATCTTGGTTTGTGTTTTTTTCATAAAGTAGCAAAAATTGAGTTTTCTCATCAAATTTTATTTTTGAAAATCTGATGGTTTTTAATTGCGATGGTAAATATAATAATAAATCAACAGCCAAAAATCCCTGTTAACGGTAATTTAATCTGGTAACAATTTGATAATCTACAGCACACAAAAACATAACAAGTGCGTAACATGAACTTTACAGGGCGGTTCTTTCTTTGCAAAAAAATAAATTAAACACAACTCAAATGAAATTCAATCTTAAATTTCTATTAATCACATTATTTATCTGCACGATTTCGGTCGCTCAGAACAAAGGTACGATTTCTGGGGTATTAACCGACAAGGAATCTAATAATCAAGCATTACCATTTGCAAATGTTTTAATTAAGGGAACAAACATTAGCGCAAACACTGACATTGACGGAAAATATTCATTAAATGTAAATCCGGGAAACTACATCATAATTTTTAGTTTTGTTGGTTACGAATCTGTAGAAAAACCAGTTACTGTTAAAGCAAATGAAACTATTACTGTAGACCAGGTGCTTTCTTCAGGTGGCTATACATTGAAAGATGTTGTTGTAAAATCTACAGCAGGAAATAAACAAAAAGAATCAGCATTATTATTAGACCAAAAAAACGCAGTTGCTTTTAAAGCTGCCATAGGTGCCGAAGAAATATCCAGAAAAGGAATTAATGATGTTGCAAATGCAGTATCTAAAATTAGTGGAGTATCAAAACAAGATGACTCCGGAAATGTTTTCGTAAGAGGATTAGGAGATCGTTATAATGTCACAACTTTAAACGGACTTCCATTACCATCAAATAATCCTGCAAATAAAAACATCCTTCTAGATATTTTTACAACTAATATTGTTGACAATATTGGAGTGAGCAAAACATTTGAGGCTCAAAATTATGCCGATTTTGGAGGTGCAAATATTGACATTACCGCAAAAAAATTCAGCGGCAAGCCTTTTGTTAGTTTTTCAATTGGTACAGGGGCTAATACAAATGTTTTGGGTGAGGATCATTTTTATCTACAAGACGGACCTTCTTATACTGGATTTAAAACAGTAAACGTTCCTGACTCGCCATTAAAGCCGTACAATTACTCTACCAGCTGGGACAGACAAGAAAACAAGAATGTATTAAATGCTTTCTACACATTATCTGCAGGAAAAAGATTTACCATAAACGATGAAAGTTCAATAGGTACTTTTGTTACAGGATCTTTTAGCGCAAGAAACCGATTTACTGAAGGCTACAGCAGAGGAGGATCTATTACTGCTAATGGGAATATAAACAGCAATTTGTATAGAAAAGCATATAAACATGGCACCACTACAACTGTAATGGCTACTGCTGACTACAAAATTAACAACAAAAATTCTATAATGTTTACTTCATTATTCTTGAACTCAAGTGATCAGGATTATAGTGAATACGAAGGAACTAATCAGGATTTTGATGGCGGTGGTGATACTGAGCTTCAGCAAACAAGCGGATTTATCAAACGTGGAACATTCGAAAGAACACAATTAATTGTAAATCAATTAACAGGTAAAAACAAATTTAACGACCAATGGAATTTAAATTGGGCTGCGGGCTACAGTACTTCAAACAGTGCAATTCCGGATCGTATGCAAAATACTTTTGTTCATGCTCCTAACGGGATAGACTATACTTTCTTCATCAACTCAAACATCAATAATCACAGGTTTTTTCAGGATCTGAAAGAAAATGAGTTTGCTGCAAATGTTGCTCTTTCTTATAATTTCAACAAAAAAAATGAAGATGACGGATACAAAGGAAAAGCTACTTTTGGTTATTCTGGTAAAATGAAAAAACTGGATTATACAATGGAGCAATATTCATTTTTCCCAAACAGAACAACAATATCTTTTCCTGTAGAAGACATTCAAAATACTGACAACTATCTAAATGCTGCAAACTTTGGATCGTCTTCATCTAACAGAATACGTCAATTATACAATGGTAATTTAGATACGCATGGTGCATTCGCTACTATTCAATACTCCCTTACTGAAAGATTAAGTATAATTTTAGGAGCAAGGTTAGAGCAATTGACTCAAGATGTTTTCTACATTACAACCACACTTCCTGACGGAGGCGACTCTGACTATTCTAAGTTTAATATTTTACCAAGTTTAATCTCGAAATATACGTTAAACGACAAACAAAACTTAAAATTCTCTGCCAGCAAAACGTATACACTTCCTCAGTTTAAAGAAAAAGTACCTATCATTTATGAGGATGTTACGCAAGCATACAGAGGAAATCCAGACTTATATCCTTCGACAAACTACAATGCCGATTTAGGATGGGAGTATTTTCCAAAATCTGGAGAATTGATTTCTGTAACTGCATTTGGTAAAATTATTCAAAATCCTATCAACGAAATGTTCGAAAACTCTTCTTCAAATGATATTACTTACGCTAATACAGGCGAAAAAGCAACTGTAGCAGGAGTTGAATTAGAACTTAGAAAAGATATTTTTACAATCGAAAATGCTAATAGCCTAAAAACAAAACTTTCGTTTGATGTAAATGGATCTTATCTTTATAGTAATCAGGATTTAAGTAACGAAAAAGTAAACAGGGAAAATAAATTTGGAGCTAATTTCACTTTTACAGAAAGTAAATTGTCAGGAGCTTCTACTTTTCTTGCTAACGCCAACCTATCATTTTTAAAAGAGTTTACAGAATACAATGATATAACAGCGACAGTATCTTATTCTTATTTTTCTGATAAATTGGCCGTAATAGGAACCTCTCTCATAGGTAACCAGGTTGATAAAGCAGTAAATAAATTAGATTTTATTTTAAATACAAGCTTAACTAAAAATTTAAAATTAGGACTTATATACAATAACATTTTAAACCCAACCTTTGAGCGCGTCCAAGAGCAAGGAGAGGTACCAGGAAAAAGTGCGGTTGGTGATGTAACTGTAACTTCATATAAAGCCGGCTCTGACTTAAGACTTACTTTAAACTATACATTCTAAACAACAATATTTTAATATAAGAAAAAGAAGAAGGTGATTAGGTAATACTAATCACCTTCTTTATTTACTGCAAGTCTTATGTAAATTTTACATTAAGAAAAAATCACTTAATCTGAAATACTTAATACATTATTAATATCGACTTAACTCAGTAGGAACATACATGACCTTACTTTGCAATAAATAAAATAAAACATAAAACACAACAAAATGAAAAAAACATTTTTTGCAATGGCTGCAATATTAGGACTTACTGTATCTAGCTGTAGTTCTGATGATAACAACAACAACGTTGACGATAACAAAAGTACTTTTGTGGTAAAAGTTGATGATTTAAAAGGAGACATTACTAATGGAACTGTAACTTTAGACCCAACTAAAACTTACACCTTAACAGGTGGTTTAGTTGTTAAAGGTGGAGCAACTCTAGTTATTCCAGCCGGAACAACTATTAAAGCTTCTGCAACAGCAGATGCTACTTCTCTATTCATTGCTGTAGAAAGAAATGCTAAAATTAATATTAACGGTACAGCTGCAAAACCAGTAGTTATGACATCTGCAAAGGCAGTTCCAACTGAAGGAAGCTGGGGTGGATTAATTATCGCTGGTAATGGTAAAGTTAACACTGGTGATAATGGTACATCTGAAGTAGGTGCTTTAAGCTACGGTGGTAATGACAATGCTGATTCTTCTGGAAACATTAACTTCTTAAGAATTTCTTATACTGGTTCTAAATTCTCTGCTACTAAAGAATACAATGGAGTTTCTTTCTTTGGAGTAGGTTCAGGAACAGTAGTATCTGATATCTATACTTTTGAAAGTGGTGATGATGGTATTGAATTTTTTGGTGGAGCAGTAAACGCTTCTAATCTAATAATTGAAAATTCTTATGATGATTCATTAGATTTTGCTGACGGATGGCAAGGTACTGCAACTAATGTATACATCAAAGGAGTATCAAAAGCTGCAATTGAAGGATCTAACAACGAAAAAAACCCAGGCGAAGCTACTCCTGTAACAACTGCTAAATTAGTTAACTTCTCAATTGTTAAAGGTGGAGCTACTTTCTTAGCTGACGAAAAAACAATCAACTTTAAAGACGGTGGTGGAAAACAAGCATATACAAATTTTTATGTTGCTGATGATATGCCAACTGCACTTATTAAAATATCTTCTACTGATACTGCTGCTGCTAAAAACATCACAGATGGTTTCTTTACTATTACAAACTACTCTTTTGGAGCTCAAATTACAAATGTAGATGGTCCTAAATTATCAGGAACAGTAGGAACTGCAACTGGTGCTGGTTCTGGTGCTGCATTACCTACTTGGGCTAACTGGACTAAGTAATTAAAGGAGTTGATTTATAATCACCTCACACATAAAATGTTAAAAACATCCTAAAATTTTAGGATGTTTTTTTTTGGTGTAATTTTTGCATTTTTTTTTGTACATTTACTTATCTAAAAAAATGCGATGGTGAAAAACTACTTTTATATTATAATCTTACTGGCTTTTTTCTTTACCGTAAGTGCCTCAGCACAAGACGGCAAACAAACGTCAAGACCTCAGGATGGAAATACTATAGAGGGACTTAGCCTTTATCCTAATCCGGTTTTAAATGGTAAAGTATATATATCATCTAAGAACGATTTAGAGAAAGAAATTATTGTGTTTGATCTCTTAGGAAAAAAAGTGATTCAGATCCATCTGACTTCAAAAGAATTAAATGTCGCTGATTTAGCTCCCGGCGTTTACATCATAAAAATTAGCGAAGATAATGCTACCGCAACCCGAAAGCTTATTATTCGATAAAACATCAAAAAGCTCCAAGTAACATTGGGGCTTTTTTTTATGTTTTCAGTTTTCAGTCGCAGTTTTCAGTGAAATGCGAATCAGCACTGAAAACTCTAACCGCTAAAGCAGCACTGAAAACTGCGACTGAAAACTGCAAACTTTTTACAATTATAGTTATCTTTGCTCAAAAAAGTTTTGATTACAGCCAACGATATATTTACCATTTCAGGTCAGAAACAATTTGAAAAAACAGCACTAAAAGTGTTTCGTTTTCAGCATGAAAACAATAAGGTATATCGTGATTTTTGTGATTTCTTAAAAGTAAATCCACAACAGGTAAAATCAATACAGCAAATTCCTTTTCTGCCTATTCAGTTTTTTAAAAGCCATAATGTGGTTTCCAATACAGATCCTGCCCATGTTACTTTTACCAGCAGCGGAACTACAGGCATGATAACCAGTAAACATTTAGTAACGGATGTTTCTTTATATGAAGAAAGCTACCGAAAAGGATTCTCTGAATTTTACGGCAATATTGAAGATTACGTTGTTTTAGCCCTTTTGCCGTCTTATCTCGAACGAGAAGGCTCTTCATTAATATACATGGTCGAAGACCTGATAAAACTATCCAATCAGCCTCAAAGCGGGTTTTATTTACACAACCACGAAGAACTTATCCAAAAACTTACTGAATTAGATCAGGAAGGCCAGAATACAATTCTGATTGGCGTTACTTATGCCTTATTGGACTTAATCGAAAAACATCAGTTTCAACTTCAGTATACCATTATTATGGAAACCGGAGGAATGAAAGGCAAACGTAAAGAAATGATTCGGGAAGAACTTCACGAACAGCTTTGCAAAGGATTCGGGGTTCAGGCCATTCACTCCGAATACGGAATGACAGAGCTTTTAGGACAGGCGTATTCTTTAGGAGAAGGTGTTTTTGAATGTCCTTCCTGGATGACTATCCTGGTCCGTGATCCTGAAGATGCCCTCACTTACGTAAAAGATGGAAAAACCGGCGGAATCAACGTTATTGATTTAGCCAATATCAATTCGTGTTCTTTTATCGCTACACAGGACTTAGGTAAAAAAAATCCCAACAATTCTTTCGAAGTACTGGGACGTTTTGATAATTCAGATATTCGTGGGTGCAACTTGATGGTTTTGTAAAAGTTTAATCGTTGATTTGTTTCATTGGTTAACCTAAAAACTTCCAAAAAAAGAATTGTTTTTAATTTTCATCAACTGCAATACCAATACTTTCTATTTCATCTTGATTAAAAAGCTCTTTTTCTTTTTTATTCTTCTTTTCCAGATATTTATAAATACCATAGCATCCAAATCCTCCCACTATTGCACAAATAAAATCCAAACTTGAATTATAATTACTATCATCATCTAATGACTCGATTCCATAAACAATTGCAAGCCCGAAAACATAAAGTAGTGCCGCCAAAAAATTAGCACCAAAATACGAACCTAATCCAATAAAAAAATATTTCCATTTGTTTTTATTGTATTCAATAGCCAGATTGCTGAATGCCTTCCAAATCCAATAAAGAAATAATATTCCAATCATTTGTTTTAGTTTTAGGGGATAAACTTAGTAAATAAAAAACTTACTCAGTTCTAATCAAAAAAAAATCCCAACGCTCTTTCGAAGCATTGGGACGTTTTGATAATTCTGATATTCGCGGCTGTAACCTAAATGGTCGTGTCAATTTTTAATCGTCCTTTAAAATTCCAATTAAACCACTCTAATCACAAAATAATTTTTCTTTCCGCTTTGCAATAACACAAACTGATTGTTGATCAAATCATTTGCCGTCAGCACAAAATCTTCTTTGATTTTCTCTCTGTTTACCGAAATTGAATTGGCCGTCAACGCACGTCTTGCTTCCCCGTTTGATTTAAAGAAACCCGTTTTTTCGTTTAAAACCGTGATGATATCCAATCCGTTTTCTAAATCTGCTTTTGCAATTTCAGCTTGTGGAACTCCGTCAAAAACTTCTAAGAAAGTTGCTTCATCCAATTGTTTCAAATCGTCTGCCGTTGAGTTTCCAAACAGGATATTTGATGCCTGAATCGCTTTTTCCAATTCTTCTTTACTGTGAACGAAAATTGTAATCTCTTCCGCCAATTTCCTTTGTAAAACTCTCAAATGAGGAGCGGCTTTATGCTCTTCAATCAAAGTGTCGATTTCTTCCTTTTCTAAGAAAGTAAAAATCTTTATATATTTTTCAGCATCAACATCTGTAGCATTTACCCAAAACTGGTAAAATTTATAAACTGAAGTTTTATCAGCATCCAGCCAAACGTTTCCTCCTTCAGATTTCCCGAATTTAGAGCCGTCTGCTTTTGTAATCAAAGGCGTGGTCAACGCAAAAGCTTTTGAGTTTTCCCCTCCCATTCTGCGGACTAATTCTGTACCGGTGGTGATGTTTCCCCATTGATCAGAACCTCCCATTTGCAAAATACAATTGTTGTTTTTATATAAATGATAAAAATCGTATCCCTGAATTAACTGATAAGTAAATTCCGTAAAGGACATTCCTTCTCCTTCTCCGCTCAGTCTCTTTTTTACCGAATCTTTCGCCATCATGTAATTCACGGTAATACGTTTTCCAACTTCGCGCGCAAAATCAATAAACGAAAATTCTTTCATCCAATCGTAGTTATTCACCATTACCGGAGCATTTTTATCAGTCGAATTAAAGTCCAGAAAACGAGACAAAACACTTTTTATTCCGGCTACATTTTCAGCGAGGGTTTCTTCGTTTAATAAATTTCTTTCATCTGATTTACCAGACGGATCACCAATCATTCCGGTTGCACCTCCAACCAAAGCGATCGGCTGGTGACCAAAGTTTTTTAAATGAACGAGTAAAATAATCTGAACCATGCTTCCAATATGAAGTGAATCTGCCGTTGGATCAAAACCAATATACGCTGTTGTTACTTCTTTCAGTAATTGTTCTTCCGTTCCAGGCATACTGTCGTGATATAACCCGCGCCATTTTAATTCTTCAACTAGATTTTTCATTTTTTTAAATAATTTGTGCAAATATAATTAATTCCACAGTAGTGGTATCATATAAATTTATATGCCTCGAAGATTTTGTGTTTCAGCTATATTTCAGGAATGAACGGGAAATCCATAAATAAATTTACTAAATCTGGCACTTAAAATTCAACATACAGACCTTTAAAACAGTACAATAAAAATTTATTCCAAAATGCAAAAAATATTTTAAAGAAGCAATAGGTTATTGTGTTTCGTTAATTACTTTTGGCGAAAAAACAAACGCTTTTTATGAAAAAAATTTTACTTCTTACTTTATTCTTTTATTACACTATTTCCAACGCACAAATATCATTTGAAAAAGGATATTTTATTTCAAATGACGGAAAAAGAACAGAATGCTACATCAAAAATTTAGACTGGAAAGATAATCCGACAAATTTTAAACACAAGACAGAACTTACAGACTCAGAACCTGCAACAGAAAGCATTGCAACAATACAAGAATTCGGAATTGACAATGAAAGTACGTATAAAAGATTTAAGATAAAAATAGACCGTTCAAGCAATGATTTGAAAAAAATAACGATGAATCGAAATCCGGACTGGAGAGAAGAAACCATCTTCTTAAAAGTACTCGTATCAGGTGATGCCACTTTGTACAGCTATACAGAAGGCAATACGAACAGATATTTTTATTCAACAAAAACAGTTCCGACAGAACAACTAATTTATGTCAAATTTATTCAGGCAGATAAAAACGAAGGAGCAGAAAGAATAAGTGAAAACAACGAATACAAACAACAGCTCTTCACAAATGTTAAATCTTCAGGCACCACCGAAAAAGACATTCTTAAGCTTAAATACAAAAAAGACGATCTAACTGATTATTTTTCTAAGTACAACAACATCACTCCTGTTTCAGGTGAAGAAAATAATACAAAAAGAGCAAAAAGCCAGTTTTTTATCAAAATAACACCAGGGGTAAGCATCGTTTCCACTTCAATGAAGAATACTGCTGCGTCTCAATTTACTGTTGATCTCGATAAAAAAATAATCTTCAAAATTGGTGCAGAAGTAGAATACATACTTCCTTACAACAAAAACAAATGGAGTGTTTTCATCAATCCTTCTTATCAAAAATATGAGGATGAAAAAGATTACAGTGTTTACAGTGGTTTTATATCAAATCCACAAAGTCCTTATCACGTAAAAATAAATCATACTTCCGTACAACTACCAATAGGAATAAGACATTATATGTTTTTAAACCAAAACTCAAAAATATTCATTAATGCTGCCTATTCATTAGACGTAAGCAGTAAGACTGATTTAGTTTACACCAATAAGACCGACAACAGTACCGTGAAATTTGATAGTAATCCGGGGAAAAACCTGGCGTTTGGATTAGGTTATAATTTCAAAAATAAGTTCTCAGCTGAGATGAGATTGAATACAAAAAAAGAATTGGTCAACTATGTCTATCATTCTGCAAAATACAGTTCAATAGATTTTATTTTTGGCTATACTATCTTTTAGTAAAAGATCAACCAGTTTAACTTTAAGCAACGTAAGTAAATTAACCATTTATTTTCGTTGCTTTCTTTTTATATGGCGGGTAAATCTGCAATGATAAAAATTCCATTACCAATTGATTTATCAAAAATACTATCTTTACAAAATGGTATTAGTTACAGGAGGAACAGGTTTGGTCGGCTCGCATTTATTACTTCATTTAATTGAAAATGGAGAAACTGTCAGGGCGATTTACAGAAAACTAAACAACATTCAGAAAACCAGATTTGTTTTCGAATTGCATAAAAAGGAAGATTTATTTGAAAAAATCGAATGGCTGGAAGCGGATATCCTTGATGTTCCGTCTTTAGAAATTGCTTTTTCCGGAATTGACTATGTTTATCATTGTGCTGCCTTTATTTCTCTTGATCCAAAGGACGAAGATAAATTAAGAAAAACCAACATTGAAGGAACAGCTAATCTGGTTAACTTTTCTATCGCAAAGCAAGTAAAAAAATTCTGTTTTGTGAGTTCGATTGCTGCTTTAGGAGATTTGACTCCCCACGAAACCATTATAACAGAAGAAACCGAATGGAATCCTGAAAAACCACACAGTGATTATGCCATTTCTAAATATGGTGCGGAAATGGAAGTCTGGAGAGGACTGCAGGAAGGCTTAAATGTCATTATAATAAATCCGGGAGTAATTTTAGGCCCTATTCCAAAAACGAAAACCTGCGAACAGGGCAGTGCTGAATTTTACGTAAAAGTAGCTAATGGGCTTCCCTTCTACACATTGGGAAGTACCGGATTCATCAGCGTAAATGACGTCGTAAAAATTGCTTTTGAATTAATGAAAAGTGATATAAAAAATGAACGTTTTACACTGATTGCAGAAAATATAGTATTCCGCGATATCCTCAATACAATCGCCGATACCCTGAAAGTAAAAAGACCAGGCATTCATGCCAGGCCTTTTTTATTGAATTTTGCCTGGATAGCCGATGGAATATTTTCGACTTTGTTCTTTCAGAAAAGAAGAATTACCAAAGCCACTGCAAAAGCTTCTTATTCTAAAAGTTTGTATTCTAACCAAAAAATAAAAACCGCTCTGGGAACGGTTTTTTTAGATGTACATCAGTATGTAAGAGACGTTTCAAAATTATAAGCTATTACTTTTGAATTGCCTTTTTCATTTGCATTGTCCTTCTGATCGAATCAACATTGACCTTCACCAATTTTGTTCTATCTGCTTTAGGAGCTTGCCCTGAGATTTTTTCCTTTTCTTTTTTAGCTTTGGCTGCTTTTTTCTCATCGATTTTAGATAATGAATCTGCCGCTCTTTGGTTTTTCTCCAATCGTTTGGCAATTTCATCAAACATATCTTTATAACCTTCGTAATCAGCAGCATAATAAATATTGCTTTGTGCAAACTGCAGACTGTCGACTTTGTATTTCTGCAAAATAAATCTCTTTTGACTTGTATCACTTGAATCTAATGATAACGGATTTTGATATTTAATAGCATCCAGAAGAGACAAATCATACATGATATCAATCATCTTTCCTTTCTCAATAAGTCGTTTGGGCTGTTTTACCAACTCTTTTTTACAACTTACAGAAAGAAACAAAACCAATACTATACATACAAAATTCTTCATCTGTGCTTTTTTTTATCTATCGAACAATAATCTCTTTCCGTTACGAATATCTTTTACCTTAAAGTTGTTGTAAACCAATTCTCCATTTACAAAAGTATGCGTGATTCTGGATCTGAAAGCAAAACCTTCAAATGGAGACCACCCGCATTTTGATAAAATATTATCCGGATTAACACTCCAAGGTAGACTTGGATTTACGATAACCAAATCAGCAAAATAACCTTCTTTTATAAAACCTCTCTTTTCGATTTTGAAAATCTTAGCCGGATTATGGCACATTTTCTCCACGATTTTTTCAATTGAAATTTTGCCCTGATGATGCGCTTCAAACATGGCTACAACAGCATGCTGAACCAATGGCCCGCCAGAAGGAGCATTTAGGTAAGATTGTTTCTTTTCTTCTTTGGTATGCGGCGCGTGATCTGTAGCAATTACATCAATACGGCCATCATTCAAAGCATCCCAAAGCGCTTTTCTGTCGCTTGCTGTTTTTACGGCCGGGTTCCATTTTATGAAATTTCCTTTCGTTTTGTAATCTTCATCGGTAAACCAAAGGTGATGCACACAAACCTCAGCGGTAATCTTTTTATCTTCTAATGGAATTTTATTCGTAAACAACTCCATTTCTTTCGCAGTAGAAAGATGAAAAATATGCAGACGGGCACCTGTTTTTTTAGCCAGTGCCACTGCTTTGGAAGATGAAATATAGCACGCTTCCGTACTTCTGATTAAATGATGTGCCGTTACAGGAACATCATCACCATATTGCTCTTTAAACAAAGCAAGATTATTACGGATAGTCGTTTCGTCTTCGCAATGCACCGCAATTAACATAGGTGTACTTGAAAATATTTTTTCTAAAGTCGCTTCGTTATCCACCAGCATATTTCCGGTTGAAGAACCTAAAAAGATTTTGATTCCGGCAACATTCCTGGGATTCGTTTTTAAAACTTCTTCTAAATTATCATTGGTTGCCCCCATCATAAACGAATAATTCGCAAATGATTTTACGGCTGCAATTTGGTATTTATCTTCTAAAATTTCCTGGGTAACAGCATTAGGCACCGTATTAGGCTGCTCAATAAAAGAAGTGATTCCCCCGGCAACAGCTGCTCTGGATTCTGATTCAATATCTCCTTTATGCATTAATCCCGGCTCTCTGAAATGCACCTGATCATCAATAGCACCCGGGATCAAGTAATTCCCTTCGGCATCAATAACCTTACAATCGGATGTTTTTAAGCTGATACTATCTGAAATTTCAACAATTAAGTCATTTTCAATCAATACATCGCCTTCAAAAATTGATCCTTCGTTTACAATTTTAGCGTTCTTTATTAAAATTCTATTCATGACGGTAGCTTTTTTATAAGGTATTGAATAATTTTTTCAATCGAAGTGATATTACGCCCAGAATCGCTTCTTTAATAATAGCATTACTCATTTTCGAAACTCCTTTTGTACGGTCAGTAAAAATAATCGGAACCTCGGAGATTTCAAATTTACCGCAATACGTTCTGTATTTCATTTCGATTTGAAAAGCATAGCCAACAAATTTAATTTTATTGAGGTTGATCTTCTCCAGGACTTCTCTTTTATAACAGACGAAACCTGCGGTGGCATCATGAATTTTCATTCCGGTAATGAATTTTACGTAAACCGAAGCAAAATAAGACATCAGAACGCGGCTTAATGGCCAATTTACAACATTTACGCCGGTTACATAACGCGATCCGATTGCTAAATCGGCACCTCCGAAGTGACAGGCATCGAACAATTTTTCAAGATCATTTGGATTATGGGAAAAATCGGCATCCATCTCAAAAATGAAATCGTATTTTCGTTCTAAAGCCCATTTAAAACCATGAACATAAGCTGTTCCCAAACCGGATTTTTTAGCTCTTATTTCTAAAAACAATCTTTCCGGAAATTCCTCCTGTAATGCAATTACTTTATTAGCAGTGTGATCCGGAGAATTATCATCAATTATTAAAAGATGAAAAGGTTTATGTTGAGAAAGTACGGCTCTAACTATACTTTCTATGTTTTCTATTTCGTTATAAGTGGGAATTATGACAATACAATCATTCATTTTGCTGGGTAATTTCACCGCAAAAGTAAACTTTTTATGGCATTTGATTCATAATAAATTTATAATAAAAGTATTGATATAAAAAATTACTAATTTTGCAGCGTTATGATTGAACAACTTCATCCCCGTATTTTCGAAAACAAAGATTGGGCGACACTTTTATTTGTGTTGGCCTTTGGCCTTGTTGCCGTTACTAAATCAGCATACGAAGCTAGATTTAGCGAATTTAGCAAGCTTATTTTTTCAGATAAATACGCTAAAATCTATCGTGACACCAGTAATCTGAAAGGCAGTTTCATTGTAGGTTTGTTTTTTGTACAAATTATTTCGTTTTCCTTTTTCATTCAGCTTACGATGCATATTTTTGGATATGCCTCAAAAACAGACTGGATTTTGTTTATTCAGATTGCCACATTTTTACTTTATTTTATTCTAGCAAAATATTTAATCGAAAAAATCGTTGCAACTTCATTCAACATTGAGGAATTTATAGACCTTCTTAACTTACAAAAAGCAACATACAGAACCTATATTGGCGTTTTAATCCTTCCTTTTAATGCTGTTTTGTTTTATTATGACAATATTCCGAAAAGTGTACCGCTAGCAATCATCGGTGTTTCACTATGTATAAGTCTATTCTCATACTTTATTTCGATTAAAACGTATCAAAATGTAATAATCAGTAAGTTATTTTATTTTATTTTATATCTTTGCGCTCTTGAAATAGCCCCTTATTATTTCATGTATTATTGGATTACAAAAGAGGCGGCTTAGTAAAAGTTTTATAATATGAAAGTGAAAACAATTTTGGTGTCACAGCCTGAACCTAAAGTGGAAAATTCTCCTTACTTTGAGCTCCAACAAAAACACAAAATAAAAATTGATTTCAGACCATTTATTCATGTGGAGGGGGTTAACGCAAAAGAGATTCGATTACAAAAAATCGATATTAATCATTACACTGCGATTATTTTGACAAGCAGAAATGCAGTAGATCATTTTTTCAGAGTGGCGGATGAAATGCGCTATAAAGTACCTGAAGGATTGAAATATTTTTGCCAATCTGAAGCAGTTGCCTTTTACCTGCAGAAATATGTAGTGTACAGAAAGCGTAAAATTTATGTAGGTGCAAAAGATTTTGCAGATTTATCTCCATTAATTAAAAAATACAAAGACGAAAAGTTCTTGCTTCCGGCTTCTGATCAGTTAAATGCAGATGCTCCTATTACTTTAAATAATTTAAAAGTAGACTGGACTCAGGCCATTTTTTACAAAACCGTAATGAGTGACTTATCAGATTTGGCAGATGTTTATTATGATGTCTTAGCCTTTTTTAGTCCAACCGGAATAAAGTCTTTGTTTAAAAATTTCCCGGATTTCAAACAAAACGAAACCCGAATTGCTGTTTTTGGAAGCACCACTCAAAAAGAAGCTTTAGATTATGGATTAAGAATTGATATTCTTGCTCCAACTCCTGAAACTCCTTCCATGACCATGGCTTTGGAAAAATACATCAGTGAAGCCAATAAAGGAAAATAATCCTTTTAGAAAATAACAATATTTTAAATTCCAAATTCCAACTTTAACTGTTGGGATTTGGAATTTTTGATTTAAAGCAATTCCTCTGTTTACAGTTCTCCATCTTTGCCAAAGTTTAAAACTTTGACAAAGATTTAAAAGAGGCAACTTCCTATTCAATTAAAAGTTTTATCCTTAAATTTGATTTCTATTCTAAACCAAATTACCAGAATTAGTTTCAAATATCAACTCTTATGAAAATCAACTCTCTTCTGATCGAAATTGACGGTATCGATAAGGAAATCCTTCGTTATTTAATGGATGATGCCCGAAAACCTATTTTACAAATTGCCAATAAAATAGGCATTTCAGGAGCCGCGATTCATCAGCGTCTGAAGAAACTTGAACAATCAGGTGTTATTTCAGGTTCTAAATTTACGGTTAATCCAAAAGTTTTAGGATACAACACCATGGCTTTCATTGGTGTTTACCTGGACAAAGCTTCCCGAAACTCTGAAGCCGTAAAAGACCTGAAAAAAATCCCCGAGGTTTTAGAATGTCATTACACCACAGGAAACTGGTCTGTTCTGATAAAAATTATCTGTCGCGACAACGAACACTTAATGCAGCTTTTAAACACCAAAATTCAGGCTATAGAAGGTGTTTCACGAACAGAAACTTTCATCTCGCTGGATCAGCAGATTGACAGGCAGATTCAGCTTTAAAATTTGATAATGGGATAATGGGATAATTTGATAATTTAAACAACAAACCCGACAGGTTTTAAAACCTGTCGGGTTTGTTAATTTAGAGTATTCGGAAACTGTCGCACTTCCTGTAAAATTATCTAATTGACTAATTTTCTCATTATCTAATTAAAAAATTAGTTCCTCCTGCTTCCTGAATAAATCGAAATATAATATAACAACGTGGCAATCGATCCGATGGCAGCCACCACATACGTCCTTGCTGCCCACTTTAGAGCATCTTTCGCCCCTGCCTGTTCTTCCTGTGTCAGCATATGTTTGTTTTCCAGCCAGGCGAGCGCACGATTACTCGCATCATACTCTACCGGCAAAGTAATAATCGAAAATAAAGTCGTTGCCGCAAAAATAACAATCCCGATAAGCAGCAATTGCGGAAAAGTACGGATCATCAGAATTCCTGCTAATAAAATCCACTGCATGTAGCTGGAGGCTACATTTACAATTGGCACTAATTTAGAACGCATTGTCAGCCATTCATACCCTATTGAATGCTGTACGGCATGACCACATTCGTGTGCGGCGACCGCAGCTGCAGCAGCATTACGATGATTATAAACTGCCTCACTTAAATTTACGGTTTTATCTGCCGGATTATAGTGATCTGTTAATTGTCCCGGAGTCGAAATAACACGCACATCCGTAATTCCGTTATCAGCGAGCATTTTTTCTGCAATTTCGGCACCACTCATTCCGTTTCTTAATTGCAATTTAGAATATAATTCGAATTTACTTTTTAGTTTTGAACTTACCATCCAGCTGAACAACATGATTGCTCCGGCAAGAATTAAATATCCACTTCCCATATCTTTAGTTTTTTTTGATTGAATTTAAAGTTACAAAACAAACAGCAATTTCCGAACCACTTTAACAAAATGCCAAAATGACATTTCGAATCTTAAAAACCTCAACTTAAAAGATTGTTATTCAAAACAAAAGCTTTGTAAATAACACAAAGCTTTCCTTTTTTCATGACTCTAATTGTCCATTAACTTCTTCAAACTTCTCAATAAGACTATTTACTTTTTTTCTCTGTTTTTGAATTTGTTTTGGACGAAGATAAAACCAACTAAAGCCTATCCACAACAAAGTGACTCCATAAGTAATAAGGGCATAGAAAACCGTCATCCTTGAAGCGTACTCATACATATACAGACAAATTCCGACCATAAGCAAGATAAAATACCAGCTCAAAACCGTAGATTGCATGAATTGCTGTTTTTTTCTAATAAAAATCAGTTCCTGTAGGTATTCATGATTAGCCTGTGTAGCATCACTATTTTTATAGGTATTCAACAATCTATTGTAGAGGCCCATATAAATCGCCATAGCCAAAATCACCAAAATAATTCCGATTTTAGTTGACATAAACTGAGGCTGATAATAATACCAGACAAAAATCATAAAAGCAGTTGTTGCAGTAAACAAAATATTAGCTTTCCATAAAGATTGTAGACTTGCTTTTTTAAACTGTTTTACTCTTTCCAGTAAATCCTCAATATTGGGCTGACCCGTGATTTGTTTCTTCCATAAATCCTTAAAGTCAATATTATTGTCCATTTTCTTTAAATTTTTGAGTCAGTTTTTCTTTTATTCGATGAATTTTAACTCTGATATTTGCTTCCGAAAGTCCCACAATTTTGGCAATTTCGGCTTGTTTGATTTCTTCCAGTTCCAGTGAAATAATAATACGTTCCATCTCCGGAAGTTCAGCAATACATTGATACAAAAACTGAATTTGTGGTTCTAATGAATAATGTTGTTCTTCTGCAATATGCGACGGAAGTTCGGATTTTGGAAAACGTTTTTCTTTTTCAATCTGTTTTAAACAATTGTTGGAAGCAATTCTGAAGATCCAGGTTCCAATACTCGATTCGTTCCTGAAAGTATCCAGTTTTTGCCACACGATAATAAAAGTTTCCTGAGCCAGGTCCTGTGCAAGATCACGATCATTGACAAAACCCATACAAAGTCTGAATATCCGCTCCCAATAGGTTTTGTAGATATTTTCAAACTCCATTATTTAACCTTTATAAAGTTGTTCAGATGTTTAAAATAAAAATCTTTATCATCATACATAATAAAATGCAACCCTTTAGTCGCGTATTGAAGATTGGCGGGTTTTAATTTTTTATACTGCTCTTCGATGGCAGGTTTAAGGTTTACAAAATAAGATTCCAGCAAAACTAAGGTCGGACATTTTACGGTTGCGATCTTATCCCTTAAATCGGTATTGGAGAAATCGCAGTACATTTCACCAAACGTTTTTCGGTCTGATTTGGTGCTCCAGCCCAGTAATAATTCATGATTCGTAGTATCTGCTGTCAGCTTGGGAAGATATTTTTTTTGATTGTCATAAAACTCCTGATCGGTCAGGCTCATCATTGCAGCAACCATTGGCGTACAATCATTATTTTCTTTTGCTTTGAAAGAAGAATCCATCAGGGCAGCCAGACACGGAACCGCATCTACCACAACAATTCGATCTGCTAAATCCGGATAATCTGCAGCAATTGCCAGGGCCAGTCCGCCACCCATACTATGTCCGATAATAATTGGCTTTACGATTTTATGATCCTGAATATAGCTCACAATCGCCTCTTCCCAATTTTTAAACGAAGCATTGGCTTGCGGAGGTACTCCGGCAAAACCAGCCATTGTTAAAGTATAACACGTAAAACTTTTTTCGAAATTGGCTTTTGTATCATTCCAAACCTCCCCTGAAGAGGCAAAACCCGGAATAAATAAAATAGATTGTTTTCCTTTTCCCGATTTAACAACCTCAAACGGATATGATTTTGTTTGCGCAACAACATTTAAACCTACGGCTGAAAATAATAATGCGAAAACTAAGAAGATATGCTTTTTCATTTTTGATAATTTTAGATGGTTACTGAATCAAATTTGCCTTTTGGATACCGGAAGAATCAAAATGTTACAAACCTCAACTCTTTTTTTTCAATTAAGTGCGTAAATATATAGTGCGCCTTTCAAATACATTGAATTCAGGCATACAATTAAACATAGATTTAACAAATAGCCAATAAGTTCGGACAATCGAAGTGTGAGAATTTTAAACAAAAAAAAATCCCAAACCCCAACAAAAGTTGGAATTTGGAATTTTTAAATATTGGATTTTATTCGGTTACCCTACCAAATTGATAATCTTTCCGAGAACGATAATCACTTTATTCGGTGTTTTTCCATCTAGCTGACGTAAAGTTCTTTCGTCTTTCATAATGATCTCTTCGATTTGAGCCGCTGTTAAATCCAAAGGCAATTCGATCGTGAAACGCATTTTTCCGTTGAAAGAAACCGGATATTCTTTATTGGTTTCTACTAAATGTTTCGCTTCAAAAACTGGAAAATCAACTGTCGCAATTGAAGTTGTATGTCCTAATTGTGACCATAATTCTTCTGCAATATGCGGTGCATACGGAGAAACTAAAATAGCCAATGGTTCTAAAATCGCTTTTGAATGACAGTTTTGAGCTGACAATTCATTTACACAAATCATAAACTGGGACACTGAGGTATTAAAAGAAAAACTCTCAATATCTTCCGCCACTTTTTTGATGGTTTTGTGTAATGATTTTAAGTTGTCTTTTGTAGGCTCGTCGTTGTTTACGATCAAACCGTTATTCTCATCCACATACAAACGCCACAGCTTTTTCAGGAAACCAAAAACTCCTGAGATTCCGGCGGTATTCCAGGGTTTAGCCTGCTCCAGCGGACCTAAAAACATTTCGTACAAACGCAGGGTATCGGCTCCATATTCGTTACAAATATCATCCGGGGTTACCACATTGTATTTTGATTTCGACATTTTTTCGACTTCGCGGCCTACAATAAATTTACCACTTCCATCAGGTATAAAATCTGCATCAGCATAATCTTCTCTCCAGGCTTTGAATTTTTCAATATCTAATTCATCAGAAGAATTGACCATTGAAACATCAGCGTGAATGCTTCTTACATTATAAGTTGGAATATATACATCTGCCTCGATGAATGATTTAATTTCGTTATTCGAACAAAATTTATCTAATACAAAATTTTTAAGTAATAATATAGTTTGGTTTACATCGGATTTCAAGTCATAAGATTTTGAAACATAAACAAAAGCATCATCAACTGTAATACTAATATTTTGATCTGTTTGATTAACTCCTTTGATTGAAATATCAAAATGTTCCATTTTCACCTCTTGCACAAAAGCACTAGTCCCTAAAATCATTCCCTGATTGATCAGTTTTTTGAATGGCTCTTCGGTTGGGGCAAAACCTTTGTCTTTTAAGAATTTATTCCAGAAACGGGAATACAATAAGTGTCCGGTAGCGTGTTCGCTTCCACCGATATATAAATCGACGCTTTCCCAATAGGCTAACGCTTCTTTGCTTGCAAATTCGTTTTCGTTATGTGCATCCATATAACGCATCCAGTACCAGGAACTTCCCGCCCAACCTGGCATTGTATTCAATTCAAGTGGAAAAATAGTGACATTGTCGATCAACTGAGTACTAACAACTGAACACTGAACACTGTCCCATGCCCAGACAGCTGCGTTTCCTAAAGGAGGCAGACCGTCTTCGGTTGGCAAATATTTTTCTACTTCCGGTAAAATAATCGGTAAATGTTTTGCATCGATCATTTTTGGAAGACCGTTTACATAATACACAGGGAAAGGTTCTCCCCAATAACGCTGACGTGAAAATACCGCATCACGCAAACGGTAATTGGTTTTTCCGGCTCCTTGCCCTATTTTTTCTAATTCCTGAATAACAGCTTTAGTAGCCGTTTTATAGTTTAGCCCGTTTAAGAAATCCGAATTGGCAATTTCTACATTATCTTTAGAACCATAAGCCGCTTCAGAAATATCAACATTGGCGAAGATATTTTTGATTTCCGGCATTCCGTTTTGTCCTTTAAAGAAATTAGCAAAAGCATAATCTCTTTCGTCTCCGCAAGGAACCGCCATTACAGCACCCGTTCCGTAACCCGCCAAAACGTAATCGCCAATCCAGACCGGAATTGGCTCTTTTGTAAAAGGATGTTCCGCATAAGCTCCGGTAAATACGCCTGAAATTGTTTTTACATCAGCCATACGTTCCCGTTCTGAACGTTTTGCTGTTTTTTCGATATACGCTTCAACTGCCGCTTTTTGTTCCGGAGTTGTAATTTTAGCAACTAAATCATGTTCCGGCGCCAAAGTCATAAAAGTTACTCCGAAAATTGTATCAGGACGGGTCGTAAAAACTTCAATAAAATCTGTTTCAGGTTTCACGTTTGAAGCTGCATCACTTGGCGCAGCGCTCTGAGACTTGAAACCTGAAACCTGAAACTTTACAAGCGCTCCAACCGATTTCCCAATCCAGTTTCTTTGAGATTCTTTTATAGATTCGCTCCAGTCAATATCATTAAGACCTTGCAGTAAACGTTCTGCATAAGCAGAAATACGCATGCTCCATTGCGTCATTTTTTTACGAATTACAGGATATCCTCCACGTTCCGAAACGCCGTTTACGATTTCGTCATTGGCCAAAACAGTTCCTAAACCGGGACACCAGTTTACTTCTGTTTCTGCCAGATAAGTCATTCTGTATTGCAATAGTATTTTTTCTTTTTGATCCTCTGAATAAGAATTCCATTCTTCTGCCGTAAAAATCGCAACATTATCATCGCAGACTGCTTCAATCAAAATATTACCCTCTTCTGAAAAAACCTGAACTAAAGTATCAATATCAAAGGCTTTCCCTTGTTTTTTGCAGTACCAGGAATTAAATAACTGGATAAAAATCCATTGTGTATGTTTGTAATAATCCGGATTTGAAGTACGTACTTCACGGCTCCAGTCAAATGAAAATCCAATTTTATCCAATTGTTTTCTGTATCCGGCAATTTCTTTTCCTTCTTTATCTGTTCCACCGTCGATATTTACGCGTGTAGTATCTTCCGGACGCTGTCCTGTCTGGATCGCATATTGTTCTGCCGGCAATCCGAAACTGTCATAGCCCATTGGATGCAAAACATTGAAACCCTGATGTCTTTTAAAACGGGAATAAACATCTGAAGCAATATATCCCAGCGGATGCCCAACATGTAATCCAGCACCAGAGGGATACGGAAACATATCCAGTACGTAGTGTTTTGGTTTTTCAGAATTGTTTTCGGCTGCAAAAGTTTGATGATCTGCCCAATATTTTTGCCATTTGGCTTCTATTTCGTTCGGATTGTATTTCATTCCTTGTTTATATTTTTATTTTTTACGGAGTCATGCTTTCGCTTCCTCAAGTCATTTTTTTTAAAGGTACAAAGTTGCAAAGTGACAAAGGTTCTAAGGTTTATCACTTTAGTGAATTCAGCGCAAATTTACATTTATTACAGATTGTACCAAAGCTATTTTATTGACAAACAAATAAAATAACGAAATACATATTCAAATTAAGTAAAAACAGCTGTATTGAATCTTTAATAACACCCGATTTTATAAAAATCAAAAATTACATTCTCATTTTAGTAATTGCATTTTCGTGTACAATGTGTGATTCTCCGAAAAACAAAAAGAGGACTTCGTCGGAGAATTTAACCGCAAGGCTCGCTAAGATTTTTTATTTAAGTACTACGCTCAAAACGCAAAGTTCGCAAAGCTTTATCTGCACAAAACTTTGCGAACTTTACATCAATATTTTTAGTCACAGATTAAAAGGGTTAAAATGGATTTTTAAAATCTGTGTAAATCCATTAATCTGTGGCTATTCTCTTTTTACTTTGCGAACCTTTCGAAAGCCTTAGCGAACTTTGCGGTTAAATTACTATCACTATTCAATATCAAATTGTACATTTATAGATAAAAGTTCGTTATTAACTTTAAATAAAGAAATTCTTTATTATTTTTACCACATAATTTAAGCAAACTATGAGTTCTAACTTTGATAAATTTCAAAAGCGCAGGTTAATTTCCTCTTATTTTTCGGTTGTATTAAGTGTTTTTCTGGTATTATTCCTTTTGGGGGTACTGGGATTATTTATTATAAATTCTAAAAAACTAGCTGATGATTTTAAAGAAAAAATCGCCATGACGGTTTTCTTTAAAAATGAAGCCAATGACAGCGTTATAAAAGCTTTCAACACCGAATTAAAAAGAGCTCCTTATGCAAAATCGTTTGTTTATGTTACTAAAGAAAAAGCAGCTAAAGAACATACCGATATTATTGGAGAAGATTTCCTGACCTTTTTAGGAGAAAATCCTTTATTGAACTCTTACGACATTCACTTAAAAGCGGATTATGTTGAAAGAGACAGTATTTTACAAATTGAAAGTAATCTGCGTAAAAATGCCATGATTTCAGATATTGTTTACGACAAACAACTGGTAAATCTGGTAAATGACAATATTAAGAAAGTTAGCATGTGGATCCTTATTATCAGTGGTTTTCTAACGATAATAGCCGTTTTACTTATTAATAGTTCACTGCGTTTATCCATACATTCCAATCGTTTTATCATCAAAACCATGCAAATGGTTGGTGCTACAAAATCGTTTATCCGTAAACCATTCGTAATGCGAAGTGTAAAATTGGGTCTCTTAGGATCCGGATTGGCTATAATTGCCTTAATTGCACTTTTACTTTACGTAGAAACGAATTTCCCGGGATTGGGAATTTTAGAAGACAAAATCTTAATCGCACTGGTACTACTGGCCGTTTTAGGATTAGGAATTCTGATCACCTGGTTAAGTACGCATTTTGCAACACAACGTTTCCTGAATTTAAGAACTGATGATCTTTATTAATAAAGTAAATAGTCACAGTTTTTAGTTTACAGCAAACCTTATAAAAGAATTTAATTAGCAATGAAAAACAATAACGAAGAACCAAAACAACAATTCCTTTTTGACGGCATCAACTATAAAATTCTTTTAATCGGAATCGCGGTTATTGCTTTGGGTTTTATTTTAATGTCTGGTGGCGGAAGTGATAATCCGAATGTTTTTAACGAAGATGTTTTTAGCTTCAGACGTATCCGATTGGCTCCAACGACTGTTTTGATAGGTTTTGGAATCACGATTTATTCCATATTCAAAAAATCTAAATAGACTACTTAGATTTTAGATTGGTTAGATTCTTTCTGAAAAAATATGACAAATCTAAAAATCCAAAAGTCTAAAAATCCAATAATCTAAATAAGCTACTTAGATTGTTAGATTTTAGATTGGTTAGATTCTTTCTGAAAAAATATGACAAATCTAAAAATCCAAAAGTCTAAAAATCCAATAATCTAAATAAATGAATACATTACAAGCTATTATCCTTGCCATCATTGAAGGAATTACAGAATTTTTACCTGTTTCTTCAACTGGACATATGATTATTGCCTCTTCTTTTTTTGGAATTGCCCAAGACGACTTTACAAAGCTTTTCACCATTGTAATCCAGCTTGGCGCCATACTTTCTGTGGTTGTCTTATATTTCAGACGTTTCTTTCAGACGCTGGATTTTTACTTTAAACTTTTAGTAGCTTTTATTCCGGCAGTAGTTTTGGGATTATTGCTAAGTGATTTTATAGACGGATTATTAGAAAATCCAGTTACAGTAGCCGTTTCTCTTTTGATTGGCGGTTTAATTTTATTGAAAGTGGACGAATGGTTCAACCAGCCGGAAACAGGCGAAATTGCTCAGGAGATTACCTATTTACAGGCTTTTAAAATTGGACTATTTCAATGTATTGCCATGATTCCCGGAGTTTCAAGAAGCGGTGCCAGTATCGTTGGCGGTATGTCCCAGAAACTTTCCAGAACTACTGCGGCTGAATTCTCCTTCTTTCTGGCCGTTCCTACAATGTTGGGAGCAACCGTAAAAAAATGTTACGATTATTATAAAGACGGCTTCGAATTATCTCACGATCAAATCAACTTTTTGATTATTGGAAATGTCGTTGCTTTTATTGTAGCCCTTTTGGCTATAAAAACTTTCATCGGCTTTTTGACTAAAAACGGATTCAAGGTTTTTGGTTATTACCGCATACTTGCAGGAATCATTTTATTAGTGATTCACTTTTTCATTCACCCGCTTACCATTATATAATGACGCCTGAAGAATATTTAAACGGACAAGTTTTACTGATAGACAAACCACTAAAATGGAGTTCGTTTCAAGCAGTCAACAAATTAAAGTATCTTTTAATCAATAAAGCGGGACTTCCAAAGAAGTTCAAAATTGGTCATGCAGGAACTTTAGATCCTTTAGCGACCGGATTATTATTGATCTGCACCGGAAAATTTACCAAAAGAATTTCGGAATTGCAGGGTCAGGCTAAAGAATATACCGGAACTTTTTATATTGGTGCGACTACTCCATCTTATGATTTAGAGACTGAAATCGACGAGACATTTCCAACGGAACATATCGATGAAGCTTTAATTCACGAAACCGTAAAACAGTTTTTAGGGGAAATCGATCAGAAACCGCCTATTTTTTCGGCTATAAAAAAAGATGGTGTACGTTTGTACGAACATGCACGCGCTGGAGAAACGGTAGAAATTGCCAGCAGAAAAACAACGATTCACGAATTTGAAATTACGCGAATTGCATTGCCTGAAATTGATTTCAGAGTAGTTTGCAGCAAGGGAACTTACATTCGCTCTTTAGCTTTTGATTTTGGAAAAGCAATGCAATCAGGTTCACACTTAACCGTTTTACGCCGAACAAAAATCGGAGATTATGACGTAAAGAATGCGATTGATATTACTTTGTTTGAAGAAACTATCCCACTCCAATAAAAACAAATAGCACATTACGAAAAACAATAGTAATGTGCTGCTCCTGAATTAGAATATTATATTCTATACCTGATTTTTCTGGGTTAATAGTGAGAAACTTTTTTCCCTCCAAACAATAAACCTGAAATAAAATCATAAAACCTTTCGAATAACTTTTTCATAATAGCGTGTTTTTAATGGTTAAATATTAAATAGACACCAATAAAAAGAGTAAATCAAAAAGTAAATAATAGAATTGGGAATACGTTACTAAGATATAAAAAATTTAAATAAAAAACACATATTAAAATTGTAGTTCGCTTATTTTAAACGTTTTAACAAAAATATAACATTTTTTTGAATTCTCCCGTTCAAAAATCACAAACGGTTGTATTGGATATTATCCATGATTTCAAGTAATTCTTCCTGTACCGAAACTCCTTTATCAGCCAGATACCACAATTGCAAATCGGTTTTGATTTTTTCATCAATTACTCCAAACTCCTTTTTATAATTAGCCATAAGTTCGGCTGCGCCCTTTGGTCTTGGTCCCCAATCGGTACGGACGATTCCGGCTTCTTTGCAAATAACGATCACCTTAGGAATAGCCCTTCCGCCGTTTGTTAAATACTGGCTCATTAATTCCTCGTTTTCATCCCGCAAAACAATTCGCAGATCCACTTTTTTATCAGAACCCTGAGCCATTTTATTGATAATGGGAAGTATTTGTGCCGCATCGCCGCACCAGCCTTCGGAAATTACGAGCCAGATAAAATGATTTTCCAGTTTTTGCAGCTTATCAATAGTATCTTCAGTAATTTTTATGGTTTTCTCCAGACGATTCATTCGCGCTTCGTTCAGGCTTGTGTAATGCGTGAGGCTTTCGGATTGCACATCACCTGTAGATTTTCCTTCGGACAATAAATCGGTAACTAATTTTCGATATTCAGAATAAGAGTAACTGTTGAATAATGCTTTGGCTACAATACTTTTCATATTTGATTTTTTAGGATGCGATAAAAATACAAATTTTAGAAAGACGCGGGAATGACTTTTGTCACATTAAGAAGAAAATGAATCTAAAAAAGCATGTTGAATTAAAAAACAGAGCACAAAATTATTTTTTCAAAACATTATTTTTAAAAAACAGAATATGTCTATATTTGCACCAATTAACGCAACACACAAATGAAATATAAAAGAATTCTTCTAAAACTAAGTGGCGAGGCCTTAATGGGTGATTTACAATACGGAATTGACCCAAAAAGATTAGCCGAATATGCCGAGGAAATTAAGCAAATTCACAGCAAAGGAGTCGAAATTGCTATTGTTATTGGAGGAGGAAATATTTTTAGGGGCGTTGCAGGTGCAAGTGCCGGTATGGATAGAGTACAAGGCGATTATATGGGAATGCTGGCAACCGTAATTAACGGAATGGCATTACAGGGTGCGCTGGAAGACAAGGGAATGAAAACGCGTTTGCAGACTGCTTTGAAAATGGAATCTATTGCTGAGCCCTACATCAAAAGAAGAGCAGACCGTCACCTTGAAAAAGGAAGAATTGTAATTTTTGGTGCAGGAACCGGAAATCCTTATTTCACCACTGATACAGCAGCCGTTTTAAGAGGAATCGAAATCAATGCTGACGTAATCCTGAAAGGAACACGCGTTGATGGTGTTTACGATTCCGATCCGGAAAAAAATGCTTCGGCAGTAAAATTCGACTTTATCTCTTTTGATGATGTGCTGAAAAAAGGATTAAATGTAATGGACACAACCGCTTTCACATTAAGCCAGGAAAATAAATTACCAATCGTTGTTTTTGATATGAACAAAATTGGAAATTTATTGAAAATCTGTGAAGGGGACAACATAGGAACCGTAGTTAATATTTAGACTACTTAGATTGTTGGAATTTTAGATTATTAGATTTCAATAATCGCTTAATATTCAAAAAACAAAAAAACATATAGTTAGTAAATTAGATGCCAAAATTTTTAGAAATCTAAAAATCCAACCATCTGAAAATCTAAAAATCTAAAAAAAATGACTGAAGAAATAGAATTTATATTAGATAGTACTGAAGAATCCATGAATGGTTCGATAGCGCATTTAGAGAAAGAATTTCTTAACATTCGCGCAGGAAAAGCTTCTCCGGCTATGCTTGGAAGTGTTTTTGTAGATTATTACGGATCTGCAACACCGCTTTCCCAGGTATCAAAAATCAGTGTTCCTGATGCGAGAACAATTACTTTACAGCCGTTTGAAAAAAACATGCTGCAAACCATTGAAAAAGCAATTATGATTGCCAATATTGGTTTCAACCCCATGAATAACGGAGACGTTATCATTATCAGTGTTCCGCCTTTGACGGAAGAACGTCGCCGAGATTTGGCCAAACAGGCAAAATCTGAGGCAGAAGATGCCAAAATCGGTGTGCGTAACGTACGTAAGGATGCCAATTCTGATATCAAAAAATTAGAAAAAGAAGGAACTTCTGAAGACGTCTGCAAATCTGCTGAAGAAGAAGTTCAGAACTTAACAAATACATACATTAAAAAAATTGATGAATTATTGGCTGCAAAAGAAGCTGAAATCATGAAAGTGTAATCTTATTCCACACAAAATAAAAATCCGTTTAGTTAAATTGTACTAGACGGATTTTTTTATTCTTATTTTTGCGTACCAAAAATTAATTGTTTTCATTTTCGAAACTAGAATCCTCTGTATGAAGCTATTTTGTTTTCTGACTTTGTTTTTTACACTTACCATTCAGGCGCAATTTCAAATAAGCGGAATTGTAAATGATTCCAGCAACAAACCACTTCCGTTTGCTACCATCAAATCATCAGAGAACTTTAGTGCCATAACAGATATTGATGGAAAATTTACGTTTACAGCTTCATCTGACATTCCTTTTTATACGGTCTCTTATGTTGGTTTTGAAACTAAAACCATAACGGTAATACAAAACAAAAAATTCTACACGGTTTCCCTTTCCCAGAAAACAGACGATTTAAAAGAAGTGGTGGTTTCAAATGAAAATCCGGCTTTAGCGATTTTAAGAAAAGTAATTTCAAATAAAAACACGAACAATCCGCAAAAAAAGCTGAACAGTTTTGAGTATAAAACGTACAACAAGCTTATTGTCACCGCCAATCCTGATTCTATTGACGGACGTATTGATTCCACAGCAGTTTACAAAGATTTAGACAAAAAGAAAATCAATATTGATTCTTCCGATTATAAATTCAAAGAAATCATCAGCAGGCAGCATTTGTTTCAGACTGAAAAAGTGTCGCAATATCAATTTGGCAATAACAAACTCAAAGAAACTGTTTTAGGTACAAAAATGGCAGGTTTCAAACAACCTGTTTATGAGATTATCGCTTTCAACTTACAATCTATTTCTATTTACGATCCCAAATATGAATTATTGGAAACCAAATACGAAAGTCCGATTTCAAACAACGCCCTTAAAGATTACAATTATAAACTGCTTGATACGGTAAACATAAAAGGCCGCGATACCTATATGATTTATTTTAAAAACAAACACAAAAGAAAAACCTCAGGATTGGAAGGTGTTTTGTATATCGATGAGGAGAATTTTGCCGTCGCCAAAGCAGTCATGCGTATAAAAGGCGTTTTGGATATTAGCGGAATTCATGAGTTTGAATATGCTCCAAGCGAAAAAATATGGTTTCAAAGCAATACCACTTTCAAAATTGTAAAAGGTAAAAACGAGGAGGATATTAAAATTTTAGGCGGAACCATTCAGTTTGATGCAGATGCGGAAGAAAATTTCGAGCCGAGAAAAAAGGTAGCTTCTGACTTCACTTATTTACTTTCCGAAAGCAACAACTTCGACATTCATTACAACACCAATCCTCCGATAAAAAATCCGTCTCTTTATATCGAAATTAAAGACGATGCCAGCAAAAAACCGGAAACTTTCTGGGAAGATTACCGAAAAGAAAATCTGGATTTAAGAAGCCAAAAAACCTATTTGTTGCTGGACAGCCTTTCGATCAAAAAGAGAGTAGAAAAGCGCCTGGGAATCGGCCGTAAAATTATTAATGGATTCTACCCGGTCGGACCTGTTGATCTTGACCTGAAGAAAATTATAAGTTACAATAATTACGAAGGTTTCAGATTGGGTCTTGGCGGTATTACCAATGATCGTTTCTCTAAAAATTTCCGCATTGAAGGATATACGGCATACGGAACTAAAGATGGTGCTTTTAAATACAGTATCGGTACGGGAGTTCTGCTTGACAAAAGCACCAATACGTGGGTTAATGGTTATTATATGGATGATGTACGGGAAATTGCAAGTACCGTTTTTGCCGTTGACAAGCGGGTTTTTAAAATTTACGATCCACGTCCGATAAACATTAGTACCTTTTATCAGTATACAGGATGGAGAGCCAATGTTCAATCTAAAATTATCCCGAAAACCGAAGCTGTTTTAGAAGTATCAAGAAACTTAATCGAGCCCAAATTTGATTATCTTTTTAATCTGAACGGAAAATTGTATTCGAGTTATATTATGACAACAGCAATGTTATCTATTGTTTGGGCACCATTTAGTGAATTCATGCAAACGCCAACCGGAAGACTTGAATCGGATAAAAGGTTTCCGAGATTTACTTTCCAGTATACGCAATCGCTGCCCAATGTTCTGGAAAACGATTTTAACTTTGGTAAAATCGATTTTAAGGCCGAATATGAAAAACAATATTTAAATCGCCAGAAAACAAGTTTACTGCTGCAGGGAGGATATGCTTTTGGAAATGTTCCTATCACGCATCTCTACAATACGGCTCCAAATAACTTAACCAAAGAGACCATCGTTCAGCGTATTACTTTTTCGGGACGAAACAGTTTTGAAACGATGTTTTTTAATGAGTTTTTCTCCAGTGAATATGTGATGTTTCAGATCAAACATGGTTTCGACCGAATCAAAATCATGAGAAAAGTTCGTCCTTCACTGGTATTGGTTACCAGAATGGCCTGGGGAAATATGGAAAATCCGCAGCAACATGTCGGTCCTGCCTACAAAACACTGGACAAAGGTTTTTTTGAATCCGGAATTGAATTAAACAAAATCTACAAAGGGATTGGCTTAGGCGGATTTTACAGATATGGCCCTAATCAGTTACCGCGATTTGACGATAATATTGCTGTTAAGATTTCTTATGTACTGGATTTGGGACTTTAGATTTAAATTTTAGTTTGTCATTTCGAGGCACGAGAAATCACACAAGCAGATCGACAAAGACTGGCGAATTTCTTTGCGGAATTTCTAATGTGATTTCTCCTCACGTCGAAATGACAAAGCGTAAAGAGTAACACTATAGAAAAAATAAAGATCCCATATTTTTGAGATTCCAAATTCCAACTTTAACGGTGTGGATTCTGCAAATGTGATTTCTCCTCACGTCGAAATGAACAAAGTTTAAAGAGGAACAACATTATACACCAAACAAAAATCCCAAATCCCAATCGTAAAATTGGGATTTGGGATTTTAAATTATTGGAATTTCTTTCCGTTTATGGCTTCAAAATCAAAACCGATGGAGTGTTATTTAACCATGTACTTTGTGATTCAATCAGTTTTTTCCAGCTGTCTAAGCTAATGATCATCAGATTCTGATTTTCCAGAAATTCTTTCTTAATCGTTCTGTCGTGCATGATCATAATATGGTTGGGAGCAATCTGTTCTATCGAACGAATTGTTTCCTGAATATCACGTGTGTTTTTCACTTCACCGCTTGCGTCCAGAACCGTAATCTGAGAACCATTATTATTGATTAATTTTTTAGCGTATTCAATTAAAAAAGAATCTTCTTTACTGAAAATTGGCATAAAAACCTGATTTACTTCTTCTAAGTCTTTATCGATAAAAATTCCGACAGGCATTTTACTTTTGGCAATAATATGACGTGTTCTTTCATCAAAAGGAGAATTTTCGAACAGACCTTCTTTTCCGGTAAACTTATCAATCAAACGATCCGGATTTACGATCCGGGTGGTGAAACCAAGAATTTTCCCTAATAAAGTTCCGTCAAAAATAGATTGTCCCAGTCCCACTAACAATAAGTCATATTCACCTTGGTTGGCCGTGTCGATAATATCGGTATCGATATCATTCGTCACTTTAAAAACACTTATCATGTTTTGTTCCAAACGTTCTGATTCCTGAATAACAGGGACTAACATTTTTCGTTCGTGATCTTTTACATCAAACGAATGTATCTCGGTACTTAATGATAAATGCATTGCGGTAACGATAGAATTATCACCTTGTTTTTTAACCAGACTGTTCGCGATTCTCAATAATTTTTTACCTCTTTCCGGGGTTGCAAACGAAAGTAAAATCTTGTATTTACTTTTATTTCCAATTTCCTGCGGAATGGCGGTTATCTTATCTTTAAAAATAAAACCGATAAAGTCTAAGGCCGGACCCGTCATAAAAGTCGTAACCAGAGCCATAATGACCATCATGGTAAAAATCTCGGTAGAAAGAACGCCTAAATCGTAACCAATATTTAAAACCACCAGCTCCATTAAACCACGCGTATTCATTAAGGCTCCAATAGCCAAGCTGTCTTTCCAGCTTTGTCCGACAAATTTGGCAGCAAAAGCACTGCCCAGGAATTTTCCGGCTACGGCTACTGCGATAATTACCGCGGTAACTTTCCATAAATAAGGATCGTTCAGCAAACCAATTTGCGTACGTAAACCTGTGAATACGAAGAATAGCGGCAGTAAAACGATGATGGAAACGTCTTCTACTTTTTCAATAAAAATATTTCTGAATTTGTTGTTTTCCGGCATAATGGCTCCTGCTAAGAAAGCTCCGAACAAAGCGTGAATTCCAATTAATTCAGCCGCATACGCAGAGAATAAAAGTGTAAGGAAGAAAATAGCCACCACAGGTTTATTCAGACTTTCGCGGGTTGAATTTAAGTCTCCGACACGTTTCAGAAACGGACGAACTATTTTCAGCATGACAATTACATACAAAATAGCCAAACCGATTACGTACAAAGCACTCGTAAAAGAACCCGCTTTAACAATAGCAATTACAACGGCAAGAATACACCAGGCTGTAATATCATCGGCTGCGGCACAAGTTATGGCAATAGTTCCGAGTTTTGTTTTCTGCATACCTCGCTCCTGCACGATTCTGGCCAATACAGGAAATGCCGTAATACTCATAGCAATTCCCATGAATAATCCAAAAGAAGCAAACTCTACTCCGACCGGAGCAAACGTATGATAAATAAAATAAGCTAATGACAATCCTAATGCAAACGGAATCACAATACTGGCGTGACTAATGACAACAGCATCATGTGCTTTATTTTTAAGCACTTTCAAATCCAGTTCCATTCCGATTACGAACATAAAAAAAATCAGACCGATCTGACTCAAAAACTGTAAGTTTCCTAATGATTCTTTTGGAAATAATGTGGCTGAAAATTCAGGAAAATACATGCCGACCAAAGAGGGGCCTAAAACGATACCTGCAATCATTTCCCCAATTACAGATGGCTGCCCTATTTTTCTGAAAACCCATCCAAACAAACGCGCTACCAAAATAATAGTCACGATCTGCGCCAGTAAAATAGCCAGGGGATGCTGCAGATTTTCTACCATGGAATGTAAAAAATCATTCCAATGATTGCTTTCGATTTTTTTCTGAACGATTCCGCGCCCTACTTCGAGTGCGGCACCTTTTGAAATTACCCAATATATCAGAGTTGTAAAACCACCAATAACCGTAATGTAAAATAAGGAGTTTTTAATATTATTCATAACTCGTTTTTTTGATTTTAATGGTGCAAATATCAACACTGAACAGTAAGTGGAAAAAGTTTTTTTTACTTAATTTCAAATGTATGTAACAAGTCTGAAAAACTTTGTAATAAGTTATGTAATTGCTCTAAAAACAAGTATGTTTCTCTAATCGAAGGTCTGATTATGATGTCAAAAAAGGGGGCTTCGACTTCGCTCAGCCTGATATTCGACTTGCTTTGTCTGAGATGTTTGGTATAATCTAAATCTTTACCTTTTTCAAAAAGTCAGCACGATACGTTTCACTCAAAATCAGGGTGCTGTTTTTGTCTTTTTTCTCTAAGTGATGCAGGACAATTTCGTTGTGGTTAAAAAACTTAATCGCTTTTACGGCAACAATTTCTTTCTTATTTACCCGGCAGAAATCGGCCTCAGGCAATTCGCTTAAAAGGGTATCGAATTTAACGTTTTTCAAATTTAGAAAACTTCCGTCAGCCAGAAGAACCGTTTTATCACGACTGTCACTAATTGCGGTTTTGATATACTGAATCTGATTAAAATACAATAAGGTTTTTCCTTTGTCTGTATTGAGTTGAATGAACTTTTTAGCCGCATCCGGTTTGTGAAAACGTTCAAAAGCTTTTGAGATCGCTTTTTGCAGACGGTCGAGTTTTACCGGTTTTGTAATATAATCTACCGCATCAATATTAAAAGCATCCGCAGCATATTCTTTATACGCTGTACAGAAAATCACCAATTTATTATCGAGCATTTCGGCCAGATGCAAACCATCAATTCCGGGCATTTCGATATCTGATATCAGCAAATCAAAATCAAGATTTGGAATATCAGCAAGGAGTTTCTCCGGATTATTAAACGTTTTTACGATTTCTACTTCGGGAATTTGTTCGCAAAGCATTTTCAGGTACGTTAATCCCGGTAACTCATCGTCCAGCAGCAAGCATTTCAGTTTTGTATTCAAGTAAGTCTATTTTTAGATGGGCTATATAAATATCGTTTTCTACAAACCTTTCAAGTTTGAAGTTGTTTTTATAAATAATTCGCAAACGGTGTTCTAAAGTCGCGTGACCAAAACCGCTGCGTTCTTTTTTTAATACTTTTTTATCGGAGATTTTATTCGAAACGGTCATAAAAAAAGCATTGTCCTTAAATTCAAAAACCACTGATATAAAAGCATCCGCGCTTTGCAAATCGGCGTGTTTAAAGGCATTTTCAATTAAATCAATAGAAATCAGTGGCGCCAGTAACGGCTGTTCATACAATTTATCTTCTTTATTGATATTGGTTTTGATCTTCAGCTCAAAAAGCGGGCTGATCTTGATTTTATTGATTTCGATTAAATTCAAAGCAAAATCAATTTCTTCTTTTGCCGTTACGAATTTCTTTTTGCTTTCGTATAAAATATAATCCAGAACGTTCGCTAGTTTATCCAAAGCAAAATAGGTTTGGTACGCGTGGGACTGAATCGAATTCAGGATATTCTTAAACAAATGCGGATTCAGTTTTGACTCCAGCGTTTCTAACTGTAAATCGTTCACTTTCATTTCGAGTGCATAAAAACTTTTTTCGGCATCATCTTTTGCTTTTTTGAATTGCATCAATTGATAGATCAAAAAGCAGATAATGCCAATCAGCAATAAAAGAATTGCGAGAAATATAAAAGTGATGGTATTGTTTTCCTGCATTGTTATGTAAAGTTTAAACGTTTTTTTCGCCACGACCCGAGCGATAGCGAACAGGTGAAGCAATTGGACGAATTACACAAATTTAAAATCCCGATTTCTGCGCAAATCCACAAAATCTGCGGGAACTTTTTTTTGCCACAGATTAAAATGATTTTCTAATCTGTGTAAATCAGTATAATCCGTAAAATCCGTGACCTATAATTTAATGACTGGACACAAACTTCAACCCGATAATCGAAGCAATTAAAGTCGAAAGAAAAAAGATTCTCCAAAAAGTTGCCGGTTCTTTAAAAACCAAAACACCTACTAAAACTGTTCCAACGGCACCAATTCCTGTCCATACCGCATAGGCTGTACCAATGGGCAAAACCTGAGTCGCTTTATACAACAAAATCATACTGATCGAAAGACAGACAAAAAAACCCGCCATCCAATAGGTTGCTATCATTCCGGTGGTTTCTTTGGCTTTTCCTAAGCAGGATGCAAATCCAACTTCAAAAAGTCCGGCGATAATCAATAAAATCCAGTTCATTTTCGTTTCCTTTTTTAAATTTGAATACAAATATGAGAAAAGGCTGTGGAGAAACCATCAAAAAAACCCAATATTATTGCAAAAGCAATATCGTCATTTGTGTTAACAAAAAGTAAAAACGAGGTCGATTAATTATGATTTAGAGCGCTTTTCACTACATTTGCAACCATTTTAAAGATTTTATGAAAAACACAATTCAAGTTGGATTTTGGGAAAAAATAGCCCGACTCATACTTAAAAACAGAATTATAATTCTGATTATTCTTACTGCTTTAACAGTATTCCTTGCTTTCCAATGGAAAAATCTGGCTATGACTTATACCGAAGCCAATTTACTTCCTAAGGATCATATTGCAAATAAAGAGTATCAGAAGTTTTTAGATAAGTTTGGTGAAGAAGGAAATCTTGTGGTTATTGGTTTTAAAGATCCGAACTTTTTTACACCCAAAAATTACGCTGCCTGGAATGAATTAATGACAGGTTTAAAAAATTCGAAAGAAGTTGATTTGGTTGTTTCATTAAATGATTTAAAGAAATTAGAAAAGGATACGGTTAATGAAAAATTCGTTTTATCGCCTTTTATCAATCAAAGTAAAACGCACGATCCGGCTTATTTAAAAAGCGTTCAGTACGACTTGTTTCACAATTTGCCTTTTTACGAAGGATTGTTGTTTAACAAAGAAAGCGGTAGTGTGAGATCTGCGGTTTACATGAATAAAGAGTTGGTAAACACCGCCCAAAGAAAAACTTTTATACTTGAAAATCTAGTACCTAAAATCGATAAATTCGAAAAAACTACCGGAGTTGATCTTCGTGTTTCAGGAATGCCTTACATCCGAACCATCAATGCGGATAACATGAAAGGTGAGATTGGGCTTTTTATCGGAGCAGCCTTGTTTACCGTTTCTTTAATTTTCTTTTTCTTTTTCCGTTCCTTCAGGGCTACATTTATTTCTATTTGTATTTTAATAGTGGGTGTAATCTGGTCGTTTGGGACTTTAGGATTGTTTCATTATAAAATCACAGTTTTAACGGCTATTATTCCGCCATTAATTATCGTAATCGGAATTACGAATTGTATTTTCCTGATCAATAAATACCAGCAGGAAATCAAACTGCACAGCAATCAGGCAAAAGCTTTACAGCGTATTATTTCCAGAATTGGGGTTTCGACTTTAATGACGAATTTAACGACTGCCATTGGTTTCGCTACTTTTATGATCACAGGTAACGATTTACTTTTTGAATTTGGACTTGTGACTTCAATCAATGTGATTTCGGTTTATTTACTGACGCTCTTGATTGTACCCATTGTGTACAGTTTTATGTCAATGCCAAATGAAAAACATCTCTATCATTTGACTAAAACCTACATTTCGACTTTGCTTGACTTTGTTGAAAATGTGGTAAAAAACAAACGAAAAGTTATTTATACCCTTTACGGATTGCTTTTGGTTTTTAGTGTTATCGGAGTTTCGCAAATGAAAGTTTCCGGTAGTCTGATTGGTGAAATGCCAAAAAGTGCTTCCTTTTTTAAAGATATTTTATTCTACGAAAAAGAATTCAACGGCGTGATGCCACTCGAAATAATGATCGACACCAAGCGTAAAAAAGGGGTCATGAAATTATCGACGATGCGCAAAATGGATGAATTGCAAAATACGATTGCAACAATGCCGGAATTATCAAAGCCGGTTTCTGTCGTAAATCTGGTTAAATATTCGAAACAGGCTTTTTATAACGGAAATCCGGAATATTACCAATTGCCGACTTCGCAGGAACAGACTTTTATTTTGTCGTATGCTAAAAATGCGACCAAAAACAGCAAAGATAATTTAATGAAAAGTTATGTGGATTCGACAGGACAATACGCCCGAATCACGACTTTTATGAGAGATATTGGTACGGACGAAATGGCGAAAGTGGAGAAAAAGCTGCACAAGAAAATCGATGAGATTTTCCCAGGCGATCGTTATGAAGTTACCGTTACCGGAAAAGCTTTGGTTTTCCAGAAAGGAACTTCGTATCTGGTAGACAACTTAATTGAATCTTTGATTTTTGCCATTTTGGTAATTGCAGCTTTGATGTTGTATTTATTCCGTTCGTTCAAAATGGTTTTTGCTTCTGTTATTACGAATATTTTGCCGCTGTGTATTACATCGGGGTTAATGGGTTATTTCGGGATTCCTTTGAAACCATCGACGATTTTAGTATTTAGTATTGCGTTTGGAATTTCGGTTGATAATGCGATTCAGTTTATGGCAAAATACAAACATGATTTATTGCAGAACAACGGAAAAGTAAAAAAATCTGTTTTCAGTGCCTTAAGAGAAACCGGAATCAGTACTTTTTATACTTCGGTAGTTTTGATTTTAGGTTTTGCTACTTTCACGCTTTCCAGCTTTAGCGGAACAATCGCGCTTGGCGGATTAATTTCCTGCACACTTGCCTTTGCTATGTTTGCCAATTTATTGGTTTTACCGGCTTTGGTTTTAACTTTCGAAAAGAAGAAAGCGAAGAAAGAGGATTTGGAGAGTTTGGAGGGGTAACATTTTTTTTGCCACGAATTGATAAAACACTGCTTGTCATTTCGACGAAGGAGAAATCTTCACAAGTAGCTCTGCTCAGCATTTCTTAGCTTTGAGGAATTGCATTGCGGAGATTTCTCCTTCGTCGAAATGACATAGTAGAGCTCTTATGAAAAACGATTGCCTTAGCCCTGATAGCAGCGACATCCTTTTTCTGGCTTCTTTAGACAGAAAAAGATATAGCGGATAGCAGGAAACAGCTTCTAATTTTAATTATTATCGTTTATATTTGCAGTATTACACAACAAATAATTTAATTTCAACCTTATATATAAAATGAAACACACAAAAGTTAAAGACTTATTAAACAGTACTACGACGCTTCAGGAAGTTAATGCAAAAGGATGGGTGAGAACTTTTAGAAATAATCAGTTCATCGCGCTAAACGACGGTTCTACCATTAATAATATACAATGTGTTGTTGATTTTGAAAATACACCGGAAGAAACCCTGAAAAGAGTTACAACCGGAGCTGCCGTTTCTGTAACCGGAACTTTGGTAGAGAGCAAAGGTGCTGGTCAGAAATATGAAATTCAGGTTAAAACTCTGGAAATTCTTGGAGATTCAGATGCGGAGAAATTCCCAATGCAGCCTAAAAAACATTCCCTTGAATTTTTACGTGAAAATGCGCATTTACGGGTGCGTACGAATGCTTTTGGCGCTATTATGCGTGTGCGTTCGGTATTGTCATTTGCGGTGCACAAATATTTCCAGGAAAAAGGTTTTGTGTATGTAAACACGCCAATCATTACAGGTTCTGATGCTGAAGGTGCCGGAGAAATGTTTAAAGTTACCGCTTTGCCATTTGACAACACTCCAAGAACGGAAGACGGAAAAGTAAATTATAAAGAAGATTTCTTCGGAAAAGAAACGAACTTAACGGTTTCAGGGCAATTAGAAGGGGAAACTTTCGCTATGGCTTTGGGGCAGATTTATACTTTCGGACCAACATTCAGAGCCGAAAACTCCAACACTTCCCGTCACCTGGCGGAGTTTTGGATGATCGAGCCGGAAGTGGCGTTCAATGATCTGGATGACAATATGGATCTGGCTGAAGATTTTATTCAGTACGTAATCAAATATGCTTTGGACAATTGCGGTGATGATTTGAAATTTCTGGAAGGAAGACTTTTGGAAGAAGAAAAATCAAAACCACAGGCGGACAGAAGCGAAATGCCTTTGCTGGAAAAACTGAATTTCGTTTTGGAAAACAATTTCAAACGTGTTTCTTATACGGAAGCCATTGACATTCTGAGAGATTCCACTCCGAACAAAAAGAAAAAATTCAACTATATCATTAACGAATGGGGCGCTGATTTACAGTCAGAGCACGAGCGTTATTTAGTAGAAAAACACTTTAAATGTCCGGTAATTTTATTCGATTATCCGGCCAACATCAAAGCGTTTTACATGCGTCTGAATGAAGACGGAAAAACAGTTCGCGCCATGGACATCCTTTTCCCTGGAATTGGAGAAATCGTAGGTGGTTCTGAAAGAGAAGAGCGTTACGATGTTTTAATTGAGAAAATGAAAGCCCTGGAAATCGACGAAGAAGAATTATCCTGGTATTTAGACACCAGAAGATTCGGATCGGCAACTCACGCAGGTTTCGGACTTGGATTTGAGCGTCTGGTATTGTTTGTAACAGGAATGACAAACATCAGAGACGTAATTCCTTTTCCAAGAACTCCGGGGAATGCAGAGTTTTAAAAAAAAGTTATAAAATTTGTTTCAGGTTTCAAGTTTCAGGTTGTTGGACGTTCAGCAAACTTGAAACCTGAAACTTGAAACTTTTAACAAATATCAATGCTAAAGCAATTTTTAAATTTAAAATTATCCCAAAAATTATCTCCACAGCAAATTCAGCTGATGAAGTTAATTCAATTGCCTACGCAAGCTTTTGAACAACGTTTATTAGAAGAAATGAACGAAAATCCGGCTTTAGAAGCTGGAAAAGAAGACGAATACGAAGCGGATGAATTTGCGAATGAAGAATACGACGATTATGACGATGCAGAATCGGACAGAATTGAAGCCGACGACATTAACATAGATGAATACTTAAGCGACGACGATACTCCGGATTACAAAACGCAGGTTAACAATTACGGAGACGAAGAAGAACGCGAAACTCCTTTTGCTTCTCCGATTAGTTTTCATCAGGATTTAATCAATCAGCTGAATACTTTTATTCTGAATGATGAAGAGCGCGAAATCGCTGAATTCCTCGTAGGAAGTATTGATGACATGGGTTACATCCGCAGAAGTGTTGCCGACATTGTAGACGACATGGCTTTTACGCAGGGTATTTATACCGATGACGTAATGGTTGAAAAAATGCTGCATGTAATTCACGAACTGGAACCTTCGGGAGTCGGGGCACGTGATTTACAGGAATGTTTATTATTGCAGTTAAAGCACAAAACACCAACCGAATATGTTGATTTGGCAATTGATATTATCGAAAATCAGTTTGATGCTTTTACCAAGAAACATTACGATAAACTATTGCAGAAATACAGCGTTTCCAACGAACAGCTGAAAAAAGCGATTCACGAAATTGAAAGGCTAAACCCGAAACCGGGAGGATCTTACACCGGAAACAATAAAGTGACAGAAAACGTAGTTCCGGATTTTGCGATCCGAATTACCGACGGTGAGCTGGAACTGACCTTAAACGGAAGAAATGCCCCTTCCCTGCACGTTTCCAAGGATTATCAGGAAATGATGCAGACGTATAAAGATTCCCGTGATAAATCGAGTGCTCAAAAAGATGCCGTTCAGTTTATCAAACAAAAGCTGGATTCTGCCAAATGGTTTATAGACGCGATAAGACAGCGTCAGGAGACGCTTTTTGTGACCATGAATGCCATTATGCATTATCAGGAGGAATACTTCCTGGATGGCGACGAAACGAAGCTAAAACCAATGATCTTAAAAGACATTGCAGATATGGTTGGATTGGACATTTCAACGATTTCCCGTGTGGCCAACAGCAAATATGTAGAAACACCCTACGGAACAAAACTGATTAAAGAATTTTTCTCTGAGGCCATGAAAAACGATCAGGGTGAAGATGTTTCAACTTTAGAGATCAAAAAAATACTTCAGAATACGATTGAAGAAGAAGACAAAAAGAAACCTCTTCCGGACGATCAACTGGCTGATATCCTAAAAGAAAAAGGCTATCCGATTGCGAGAAGAACAATCGCCAAATATCGCGAACAGCTTGACATTCCGGTAGCAAGGATGAGGAAAAAGATTTAGATCTTTCTTTTAATTTTTAAAATAAAACCCGACAGTTTTTAAAACCTGTCGGGTTTTATTTTATTATTATTCTGCAAAGTCAAAAATCACCGTTGTTGTCAGGCTTAGCGAAGTCGAAGCCTTTTGTGCAAATCAATCCTTCGACTTCGCTCAGGATGACAGTAGTTTTCAAAAACAACAAACCCGACAGGTTTTAAAAACTGTCGGGTTTAATATTTTTACGAGTATAAAACGTTCCAATTATTTATATTGATCCGGTGCTATGGTAATTTTAAACAAAAATACTTTGTTTTGGTCACTGTAACTGTAAAACAAGACAAAATCATTATCCCTGAAAGCCTGAAGACCCGGATTTGCTTTCGCAGTGCTTACCAGACTTTTTTCAATTTCTTTTTGTATCAGACTTACATCTGCAGTTTTCTTTTCTACATGCAGCAGGGTTAAGTTATACTGAGCAGCTTTGTTATCCGGTAAACTTACACTGTCCAGACGAATCCCTTCCTGGATTATTAAAGGACAATTTTTATTGTACTTCGTTACCAATTCCGTTATTTCATTATTCAGAGCGTCAGTGCTTCTGTAGAAATACACCTGAGCCAAAACCACCAAAACCAATGCAATTGCAATTGCAATCAATAAACGTATATTCTGTTTTCTTTTATTTTCTTTTTCCTGCATGGTTAATTTTGGCTTAAATATTCTTTAGAAAATCAAAAGAGAAATCTATTTTTCCTGATTTTTTTTCATGGCATTATAATACGCTGCACGGCTAAGCGGTTCATATTCTTCCGTTTCACCAAGCATAACCAATTTATCATTATCGGTTTTCCTAAAACTGTAGTTCGCTAAATTTCCGGTTCTGGTACAAACCGCATGAACTTTTGTCACATATTCAGCAGTTGCCATAAGTGCCGGCATTGGGCCGAAAGGGTTTCCTTTAAAATCCATATCCAGTCCGGCTACAATTACACGAATTCCCTGATTGGCCAAATCGTTACAAACAGTAACAATTTCATCATCAAAAAACTGTGCTTCATCAATACCGATTACATCACAGCCTTGTGCCAGAATAGCAATATTGGCGGCGGCAGGTACCGGAGTGGAACGAATTTCGTTGGCATCGTGAGATACCACCATTTCATCATGATAGCGGGTATCAATAGCGGGTTTAAAAATTTCGACTTTTTGTTTGGCAAATTGAGCGCGTTTTAATCTGCGGATTAACTCCTCGGTTTTACCCGAAAACATTGATCCACAAATAACTTCAATCCAACCAAACTGTTCTTTGTGATTTACTGTATTTTCGAGAAACATTTTGTATTTTTCTACCTTTTAAAATGAATAGTTTTTATTACTTTGTACTGGTAATAAATTAATGTAAAAATTTGATGTTTTACATTTTTTCAAAAGTAGAAAATTTTTATCGAAATTGAGGATTCGCAAAGCCTTATTAACAGAAATAAAAATAATACCACGCGAAATTCCATCAGGAATTAAAGACATTCAAAAAAATTACAAAATATCTTAAAATACCGTATTCACTATAATTTCAACAGTTATGAAAAAAAAATTGGAAGCCGATTTAATCAGCATTGCACATCGAATTTTAAAACTAAAAAATAAATCCGATATCAATCAATTGTATCTTGAAACACAGAAATTATATGAAAAACTGGCGGTTTTGAAATTTGTAGATGAAAATTTTGATACGTTAAAACCAACAATCGGCCGCAGTGAAATTGAATCTACAATCGAAACTGTTTTTGAAAAAGAAGAAATAAATATTCCGGATACGAGTAAAGCTGAAGAAGAAACTCCCGCTCCTGTTGAAGAAATTGTAACTGAAACAACACCTGAACCTGAAGTTACTGAAGAGATAAAAGAAGAAATTGTTGCTGAAATCCCTGAAGAGACAGTAGCGGAAACTGTTGAAGAACCTGTCGCCGCAGCTGAACCTGTTGAAGCAGTTGAAGAAACAGTAATTGAAAATGAAAAAGAACCTGAAACCACTGAAGAATTCTCTTTTAGAACGGTTAATGATTTAAAACCAATTCCTGATTTCAAACCCTCGTTTGAATTAGAAACAGAAGAAAAAATAGAAGACGAACAACCGAAAATTGAAGTTCCTGCCAGGTCAGATGCGGTTCATATTTCGTTTGAAGATATATTGGGCGTTAATTATGCTGATGCCCAATTTGTAAAAGTGGACAGTTTCGAAAATATAACCTCTGCTCCAACTCCAACCATAAACGAATTGAAAGAAGAGCAAGTAAAAACTGCCATTCTGGAATCGGCAAAACCGAAAGCCGTTCCGTTAAACGAAAAATTAGGAAAAGGTTTTCATATTGATCTGAATGATCGAATTGCATTCACCAAAAATCTTTTCGCAGGCAGTACCGAAGATTACAGTCGTGTTTTAAATCAATTACTGACTTTTGATTCTTACGGTGAAGCTGTTAATTTTATCGAAAACATGGTAAAACCGGATTACAACAATTGGGAAGGAAAAGACGATTACGCACAACGTTTTCTGGAAATTGTAGAAAAGAAATTCTCCTAAACACGAATTTCACAGATTTACACTAATCTATTCGTGAAATTTTAAGCACTTTAATCATTCGTGTTAATTCGTGCAATTTGTGTTAAATATTTAAAATTAATTATGTCCAAATTATATATTGTTCCTACGCCTATTGGCAATCTTGAAGACATGACTTTTCGTGCCATTCGCATTCTGAAAGAAGTCGATTTGATTTTAGCCGAAGATACCCGAACGAGTGGCAAACTTTTAAAGCATTTTGAAATTGGCACCCACATGTACAGCCATCACATGCACAATGAGCACAAGACGACCGAGAATCTGATTGCGCGTTTAAAAGCCGGTGAAACCATCGCACTAATTTCTGATGCCGGAACACCTGCCATTTCAGATCCTGGCTTTTTACTGACCCGTGCCTGCGTCGAAAATAAAATAGAAGTAGAATGTTTGCCCGGCGCAACCGCATTTGTTCCCGCTTTGGTTAACAGCGGACTACCCAATGACCGGTTTATTTTTGAAGGTTTCCTTCCCGAGAAAAAAGGACGCCAAACCCGGTTTTTAGCACTTGCCGAAGAAACCAGAACAATGATCCTTTATGTCTCTCCTCATAAATTACTGAAGACTTTAGTAGAATTTGTGACGTATTTCGGCGAAGACAGACAGATTTGTGTGTGCAGGGAATTATCAAAATTACACGAAGAGAATGTCCGCGGAACCGCAAAAGAAGTCTTAACCCACTTTGAAAAAACAGCACCACGTGGCGAAATTGTAGTCGTCGTAGCTGGAAAAACTATAACAAAAGAACCTAAGAAGAGTAAATTTCCGAAGGATGAAAAAGAAAAAGAAGAAGAAGATTAAAATTATTCAAGCCACTCCCGATAGCTATCGGGATAAAAAGAATTCTTGCAGATTAATAAAATAGTCTGCCACTAATTACACAAATTCCCACTAATTAAATTCGCGATAATTTGTGTAATTAGTGGCAAAAAAACAAAGCCAATATTTATGAATATACAAGCCTTTTTAGAAAAAGTAAAGCAGACTCCAAATGACGTAGCTTTCGCCGAAACAATTGCAACTGTAGAAGAAAATTACAACTTCACTCCAACCGCTTTTCAGAACGGAACACAACACAATGCAGCAGGAGAAAACTCCGGTTCCTGCAAATTATTTTCTTTCGCCAAATTGCAAAACTTAACCAAAGACGAAACTTTGGCTTGTTTTGGTGCTATTTATTTTGATGAAGTTTTGGGAGATCCAAACGGAACCAATCATCAAAACATTCGAAATTTCATCAACACAGGCTGGAACGGAATTCAGTTTGAAGGAAACGCTTTGGAATTGAAATAAACCACGAGGTAAAAACGGTCTTAAAATATTTTGCCACAGATTAAAAGATTAGCACAGATTAAAAATTTATTTAATCATTTAATCTGTGGCAAAAAAATTATCTATTCGATTAAACGATTTCAAAAATCTGAAATCTGAAATCTAAAATCTACAATAAAAAAATGCGTTGGACATTAAAACCAAAACCTTCCGAAGATAAAGTCAAACATTTGGCTCAGGCCTTAAATGTAGAAGATTTTGTAGCAACGCTTTTGATTCAGCGTGGCATTGAAACTTTTGAGGATGCGAAGAATTTCTTTCGCCCCTCATTGGAACATCTGCATGATCCGTTCTTAATGAAAGATATGGATAAAGCAGTTGCCCGAATTGAATCGGCAATCGAAAATCAGGAAAACATATTGGTTTTCGGTGATTACGATGTCGACGGAACAACAGCTGTTTCGCTGGTTTCTTCTTATTTAAAATCACATTATCCGAATATTGCGACTTATATTCCGGATCGTTATGAAGAAGGTTACGGAATTTCTTTTAAAGGAATTGACTTCGCTGACGATAACGGTTTTTCGTTAATTATTGCACTCGATTGTGGTATAAAATCAATTGACCATATTGCTTACGCGAAAGAAAAAAACATCGACTTTATCATTTGCGATCACCACAGACCCGGAGAATTTCTTCCCGATGCTGTTGCGATTTTAGATCCGAAAAGAGAAGACTGCTCGTATCCGTATGACGAATTATGCGGTTGCGGAGTTGGTTTTAAACTGATTCAGGCTTTAGGAAAAAACAGAAATGAAACTACAGCAGATTTAGTTCCGTATCTTGATTTGGTCGCTACGGCAATTGCGGCAGATATTGTTCCGATTACAGGGGAAAACAGGGTTTTGGCGTATTTTGGATTAAAGGTCATCAACAGTGATCCGAGACCGGGAATTAAAGCTTTGGTACATCAGATAAAAAAGAAAGTTTTAGATATTAGCGATGTTGTTTTTATTATTTCACCTAGAATAAATGCAGCCGGAAGAATCAAACACGGGAATCATGCGGTTGAATTACTGACCGAATTTGATTTTGAGCAGGCACAGCAATTTGCATCAGAAATTGAGCAATACAATGCGGATCGTAAAGATTTAGACAAAAAAATCACTAAAGAAGCTTTTGAGCAAATTATAGCAAACAACGAAGAAGAAAGATATTCTACCGTTGTTTTTCAGGAAGACTGGCACAAAGGTGTGATCGGAATTGTAGCGTCAAGGTTAATCGAAACCTATTATCGCCCAACCTTGGTGTTTACCAAAAGCGGTGACAAATATGCCGCTTCTGCACGATCTGTAAAAGGTTTTGACGTTTACAATGCACTTGATGCCTGCGCCCATCATCTCGAGCAATTTGGAGGCCATATGTATGCAGCGGGAATGACCTTAAAAGCAGAAAACTATAACATCTTTAAAGATGCCTTTGAAAAACAGGTTTCGGCAACTATTTTACCGGAAATGCGAACTCCGGAAATTGAGATTGATGCCGAAATAGACTTCACGGACATTACGCCAAAACTGATCCGAATTTTAAAGCAATTCGAGCCTTTTGGCCCGCTGAATATGACGCCCGTTTTTATGACATCAGAGGTAACAGACACCGGTTACGCCAAAACTCTGGGAGCAGACGAAGAACATCTGAGACTGTTCGTCAAACAACCCGGAAGCACAGACGGAATTGCCGCCATTGGTTTTGGACTCGGAAAAAAAATAGACCTTACAAAAAATCAAAAGCCCTTTCAGCTCGCCTACTGTATTGCTGAAAATGAGTGGAACAATACCGTTTCTACTCAGCTTATGCTAAAAGACATCAGGACAAATGACAGATAAACTAAAAAAAGCCGATCCGTATCAGGCGCTTCGTTACAGAGAATTTAATGTGTTTTTGTTATTGCGTTTTGCCATGGTTTTTGCCTGGTCGATGCAATTTATTGTAATTGAATGGGAAGTGTACAGTTTAACCAAAAACCCGCTTTCTTTGGGAATTATTGGTTTGATGGAAGTTATTCCTGCCGTTTCGATGGCTTTGTTTGCGGGACACATTGTCGATCAGCGAGAGAAAAAAGGCTTACTGGTAAAATGTATTTTAGGATTTTCAGTAATTAGTTTTGGTTTATTTTTATTAACATGGCCCAAAATTGTTGGCGAATGGTCACCCACTGTTATTTTGTATTCTATTTACGCTTTGGTCTTTTTAGGCGGCTTGGTTCGCGCATTTCTTGGGCCGACTATCTTCTCGCTTTTATCCTTAATTGTTCCGAAGAAAGTATATCCGAATGCTGCTACCTGGAGCAGTTCGGTGTGGCAGATTGGTTCGGTTTTAGGACCTGCCGTAGCCGGTTTTTCGATTAACTGGATGGGGGTTCACTGGTCCATGTGTCTCGTGGTCGGGTTTTCTGTTTTTTCATTAATGGCTTTATCCCAAATCGAGAAAAAACCAATTATGAATCCAAAGATTGGGGAGCCGGTTATGGAAAGTTTAAAAGAAGGAATCAAATTTGTATTCAACAATAAGACGATTTTAGGCGTACTTTCCCTTGATATGGTTGCGGTTCTTTTTGGAGGAGCGGTAGCTTTATTACCCGTATTTGCACAGGATATTTTAAAAGTCGGGCCGGAAGGTTTCGGAGTATTAAGAGCTGCTCCGGCCATTGGTGCTTTTATTACCATGCTAATTTCTGCTTACGTTCCATTATACAAAAAGGCCGGAATGAAACTTTTGGTTGCCATTTTTATTTTTGGTTTGTGTATTATCGTATTCGGTATTTCTACTCTTTTCTGGCTTTCTGTCGTTGCTTTATTCCTGAGCGGAGTGGCCGATGGAATTTCAGTTGTAATCCGTCAGACCATTTTACAGCTTAAAACGCCCGATCACATGCGCGGAAGAGTTGCGGCTGTAAACTCCATGTTCGTTGGTTCGTCAAACGAATTAGGGGCTTTTGAAAGCGGTTTAACAGCCAAACTGATGGGAACTGTAACTTCTGTTGTTTTCGGAGGAAGTATGACCCTTTTAACGGTTCTTGGATTTGGAATAAAATCTCCCACTTTCAGAAACTTAGACCTTCGAAAAGATATGGAAGAACATCAAAACATGGAATAATGAAACATATCTTGTTGGCTTTCTGTTTTCTAATTTCCTGTTTTGTAAACGGGCAAAAGCTTTACATCAAAACATACGGTGATAAAACAAAGAAAGCCCTGATTTTTATTCATGGAGGTCCAAGTGGAAATGCAACTTTATTTGAAGCTACAACGGCTCAAAAACTGGCTAACTTAGGTTTTTATGTAATTGCTTATGACCGAAGAGGCGAAGGAAGATCTGCTGATCCTGATGCAAAATTTACTTACGAAGAAGCTTTTCAGGATTTAAATACTATCTACAAAAAATATAATTTTAAAAAAGCGGTGCTTCTTTCCCATAGTTTTGGCGGTTTGGTCGCGGCACTTTACACTGAAAAATATCCTCAGAATGTTAGTGCAATGGTATTGGCTGGTGCTCTGTTTTCGCAACAGGAAACTTACGATCATATTTTAAATTCTCTAAAAATAAGTCACAAAGGTGATTCTAAAACGCTTAATAAAATAGCTTACGTAGAAAAACTGGATAAAAATTCCGCAGGGTACCGAAAGCATTGTTTTGACCTGGCGGGTGATAATGATTATTTTAAAATGCCAAATCCAACTAAAGCATCTAAAAAATTATATGCCGATTACGGAGTGAGTATTTTTAACAAAACCAATATCCGAAATAAGAACGCTCCGTTGCTTTTTTATCAAAACGAAAAGCGCAGGAACATAGACACCAGGCTATCTTTAAAAAAGATAAAAGCCGAAGGCATTCCCATTTATGCTATTTACGGAAAAGAAGATGGTATTTTTTCCAGCTCCCAAATCAGTTCGATTAAAAATTTGGCGGGTAAAAATCATTTTGCTCTGTTAGATAATTGTTCGCATTATTTATTTGCAGATCAGCAGAAACAATTTCTATCTTATATAAAAAAATGGCTTCAATAAATTATACTTCAGTAAATTGTTAAATAAAATTTGTCTTATTTTATGATTTTTTTATTTAGAATTAATATAAATAATATTTATATTTGTTGAAATAAAAGATTTACGATGAGAGAAATTGAACAAATTTACCACAACAATTTTGGAATAGCTTTTTACTGGAAGAACGGAAAAGAAGTGATATCAGAGAAAATACAATTGGTTTTTAAAGAAACCGGTTTCTATTTTACAGTTGCAGAATTGAATCAGTTTTGTGATTTGATTGAGGACAGTCTCATTGAAAATGCGTGTTGTGAATCTTGCGAATTGAAAAACTCCTGCCATAAATTTTTGCTCAAAACACCCTGTGCACAAATTGATTTAGCGGTTTCAATGAAAGAATTAAAATCCATTAAAGATTTAGTTGAAGGTTCTTTATTCAAAATTGAACTGGAAGAATATGTTTACGGCGTTGGCCTAAACTAAGAAGCATTCTAAAGTATTTAACAGTTATTTTTCATTATAAAAATATATTTTAGATTTAAACTAAAAAAAGTATATTTACTTCAATGAAAAAAACAGGGTTTCTTTTTGCGATTGTTGTTTTGGCAGTTTTACTCACAAACTGCACCAACAAATCTGACGAATACATTGATCCGCGCGGAACCGACTATGCAGGTTCAGAAAGCTGCATTCAATGTCATCAGGCGCAATACGAATCTACTTTTCATACTTCACATTTCAAAGCTTCTGCTCCCGCAACCAAAGAAAATATTCTGGGTCACTTTAGCAATGGCAAAAATAATTTCGTTTATGACAAGAATACCAAACTTGTCATGGAAGAACGCAACGACAGTCTTTATCAGGTTTTATATAAAAATGGAAAAGAAGCAAAAGCGTATCCTTTTGAGATTCTTTTTGGAACTAAACATGCGCAGACAAGTGCTTACTGGAAAAATCATTTTACTTACGAATTACCCATCTCTTATTATAAATCTTTAAACAGCTGGGCGACAAGTCCCGGATATTCTGCTACAATTCCCAATTTTGAGAGAGAAATTGACAAGGAATGTTTTGCCTGCCACAGTTCTAATATCGCAAGCCGGTATATCACTACAAGTTCGGACAGCATTACTTTCATGACAATGGAAGTGGAAGAATTCATGAACAAAAAAACATTGCTATACGGAATAGATTGCGAACGCTGCCACGGCCCTGCCAAAAAACACGTTCAGACCCATTTAAAATTTCCGGATTTAAAAATCGCTAAGGACATTGTAGCTTTCAGGAATCTGAACAGGCAGCAAAAAATAGACGCCTGCGCTTTATGCCATTCGGGAAATGATAAAATGAAGCTAAAATCAAGATTTCAATTCAAGCCCGGAGAAAGCCTTACGGATTATTTCAGGGAGAGACCGGGTACACCGGACACCCTAAATTATGATGTGCATGGAAATCAGCTTGGTTTGCTTTCGCAGAGTAAATGTTTCAAAAAAAGTCCTACTATGGATTGCATGTCTTGTCATAATCCGCATCAGGATGCCTCGCAGAATCTTGCCTCTTATTCCAAAATTTGCATGAGCTGCCATCAGGAAACCAAACACAAAGCAGCAACTGTAAAAACACTTTCGAAAAAAATGCTGGCCAATAATTGTGTGGAATGCCATATGCCGAAGCAAGATTCTAAAGCTATTCATTTTCAGCAATCCAATAAGGCTCCGATTACCAGTTATTCTTTAAGAACACATAAAATCGGAATTTATCCGGCAGCCAAAAAATAATTATTTTTCGAATTTTTGCAGCTCAAAAGTTTCTCCGTCAAAAACACCATAAGTAAAATATCCGATCCAGTCACCCAGATTTACATAATTGGAATTTTCTCCAACCGGAATAATCATTGGCAAATGACGATGACCGAAAATAAAGTAATTATAATGTCTGGTTTCAAGTTTACGCTTGGCATACAAAACCAGCCATTCGTTTTCTTCCCCTAAAAATTTCACATCTTCATCACCCGAAATAAGTTTGTTTTTAACTGATAAATATTGAGCTAAACTTACTCCAACATCAGGATGTAACCAACGGAAAAGCCATTTGGAAAAAGGATTGGTAAACACTTTTTTCATTCGTTTATAACCTTTATCCCCGGGTCCCTTTCCGTCTCCGTGGCCAATTAAAAACGTTTTTCCATTAAAAGTGAATTCTTTATTGTCGTGGTAGACCGGAATATTCAGTTCCGTCTGAAAGTAATCATTCATCCACAAATCGTGATTTCCAACAAAAAAATAAATTGGAATTCCGCTATCCCGAATTTCAGCCAGTTTTCCCAAAACACGCACAAAACCTTTTGGCACCACCGTTTTATATTCAAACCAAAAGTCGAACAAATCCCCAAGAAGGAAGATCGCTTCGGCATCCTGTTTTACTTCATCTAACCACGCTACAAATTTTTGTTCGCGGGGAAGACTCAGCTCCGGAGTCGGAGCACCAAAATGCTGATCAGAAGCGAAATATACTTTCTTCATTAAGTTGTGAGTTATTAATTATGAGTTATGAGTTGCGAACGTTTGGAATTTGGAATTTTATTATTGGAATTTAAACATTATCACTCGCAAACCATTCGGCGAATGAAGATTCGGTTTCCTGAAGTTTAAGGGAAAAAAGTGAAATTCCGGCAGGCAGACGTGCAATGATTCTATCTGAAAAATCGACTACCATATTTTCGCTTGTCGGCTGATAATCCACTAGAATAACGTGATGACCTCGATTTTTCAATTCATTTGCCAATTCGATATGTGGTGTAGTTTCATTAAAAACAGTTGCATGATCAAACTGATCGACGATTTCTTCTTTTACAATTTTCTTTAGATCCGAAAAATCGATAACCATTCCGTATTTCACATTAGACCGGTCTGTGATTGGTGAACCAATAACTGTTACCGATAATTTATAACTGTGCCCGTGAACGTTTTTACATTTTCCGTCGTAACCGTACAAAGCGTGACCGGTTTCGAAACTAAATTGTTTTGTAATTCTGATATTACTCATCGATTTGAATTTTAGGTTGCAAATTTACAAATTAATAACCGTTTTTGGGTGTTTTTTTAGCTTTGTTCTATCTGCCACAGATTTCGCAGATCTAAATGATTAATCCTTACAATCCTGAAATCTGCGGCAAAATATTAAACGCACAAAAATATCGGTTTTTATGATGATCGCTTTGACAACTTTCCGAAACTGAAACTGAGACCGGGACTGACACTAAAACATTTACTTTTTAAACTGTGTCAAAGCTTTTCTGGTAAAATCAGACAAAACCAATTTTCCGGTAATGGCAGCACGTTCCACAAGTAATGTTTCCCAGTTTTCAGTTCCTTCCCAAATGATCTTTTTCATTTCGAATAAAGCCTGCGGATTATAGGAACTTAATTTTTGTGCAAAATCCTCCACAGCTGCATCAAGTTCATTAGCCTCATGAATCGCCGAAAAAAGCCCGTTTTGTAACGCCCATTCTGCCGATTTCCATTCGTGGGCAGCCAGTGTCATTTCGGCCATCGCCATTTTACCAATTTTACGCGAAACAGCCGGCTCAATTACAAAAGGTCCGATACCAATAGCCAGCTCAGAAAGTTTTACGGCACTCTCGGGGGTTGCCAAAGCATAATCGCAAGCGGCTATAATACCAACACCTCCACCAACGGCTTTTCCCTGGACACGGCCCATAATAATTTTCGAACATTTTCGCATCGCATTCAATAAATGAGCAAAACCAGAGAAAAATGCTTTGCCCTGCTCCTCATTTTCCACTGCAAGAAGTTCATCAAAAGAAGCACCTGAACAAAAAACCTTGCTTCCCTCGCTTTGCAGCACAATTAAAGAGACCGTCTCATTACTACTTAATACATTAATTTCGGAAGTAAGCCTGTCCAGCAGTTGTCTTGGAAAAGAATTACTGGCAGGATGACAAAATTGTACCGTTGCAACGGCATTTTGAATAGTAGTCTGCAAAGATCCGCTTTGATATTCTGAACTCATAAATATAAATTTGATTGTAAAGTTACGGTTTTGGTAATTATTTTCGTCCGAACCTGTTTTGAAATTTGCTTTTTGAAAAATAATTGACTTTATTTGCTCTCGCATTGGGGGATTAGCTCATTTGGCTAGAGTGCTTGCCTGGCAGGCAAGAGGTGACCGGTTCGAATCCGGTATTCTCCACGATTAAAATCAAGCACTTACATAACATTTGTAGGTGCTTTTCTTTTTTGACTGCAACTATACTGCAACATTTTGTAAATTTACACTCAATGAAGACAAATCTTATTCCATATTCATATCCTTTCCAAAAAGTGTCCGATTTCTTAGAAACTGATATAGATAAGAAACTGCAATACTTCTACAGTTCTTTTAAAAATGAGTTTTTTGCATTTAGAATTAAAGATATTAATGAAGATAAGAATGAAATTCAATTTTATAAAGATTGCTATAATGAAGGAGAAATAGAATACGACACTTATACATTTGAGAATGAGATTAAATTCCATTTTTCTAATTTAATCTATAAGTCCTTTGATGTCATTGCAGATGGAATAAATATTTGTTTCATTTCTAATCAATCTATCCCTAATTATTTAGACAAATTAGACAGGCAATATGATTTTTTATTGTCACACTCCAGAAATAAACAATTCCCATATCTAATTAAATATCTTAATCTCATTAAACAAGAACTAAATCATTACAAAGTTCTGGACAACATTAATGAATATAATCAAAATTTAAAAGACTCTCCCTTTAAACCACATGACAATATTAGAAGAGCTTTTTTCTCAAGCTTGTTTGCCATTTGCATATTTCATGAACTTATAGATGAAAGCTTTTCAAAAGAAGATTTTATTGATGTATTCACAAGTCAATCTACCTTAAAAAATATTGTCTTTACTTGCAATAATCAATTAGCAGTTTCTTTCTTTGAAGGAATCAAACCTCTTTTTGACAATATGAGCACTTCTTCAATTGCAAAAAGTAAAAGATTTTTCACCAAACAGAAAACTGTACTCAGCACTACTAATTACGAATCTTCAAAGAACAGGATTAAATTAAATTTTAAAATAATCGAACTAAATAAGGATTTAGAAGAATTAACATCTGACTATAAATAATCCTCACACTTTCTCTCACTACTCTCGTCACGCTTCTAGAGATCAGCATTTTATATTATCTAACATTGCAGCAGAAAATCAGATACCTGAATTTAATGCGCGCAGGGTATCATAATATTTAAATTATGAAAAATACAATGAAGGGACAAAATTTCCAAAGTGAGCAAAATCTGCAACAAAAGGAAATATTGAGTTTTAAAGAAGCATTAGTTTACTTAGATGTATCAGAAAGTTTACTGTATAAACTAACTTCGAATAGAGCTTTAACTTTTTACAAACCAAATGGTGGTAAACTATACTTTAGAAAATCTGATCTACATGATTGGATGACAAAGAATGAAATAAAGTCTATTCTCGTTTTAGAAGATGAAGTGAATAATTATTTAAAAGAGGGAAAAGATGGAAAGAAGATTAATTAACAAAGAGGTGTATAATAACCTACCAGAAGATTTAAAGTTAATAACTGAATCATTTGAAGGCAGAGAAAAAGATATTGTTTTGATGTCAAGCTTAGGAGTTTTAAGTGACTGCCTACCTAATATCAAAGGCTACTATGATGGGGATGATATATTTGCCAATTTATATGTTTTAATAATTGCACCACCTGCATCTGGTAAAGGTGTGATGAATTTTTCAAGAATTTTAATTGAACCCATTCATAATAAAATACTAGAAGATAGTAAAGCAGAATTGTTACTTTGTGAAAGTGAAAAAAAGAAAAGTAAAGACAGTAAAAATGACATTTGTCCAAACATCAAAATTAAGATCCTCCCTGCAAATGTAAGTACGGCAGAAATGTATTCTTTTCTTGGCAGTTCAGAGCATGGACTATTAATCATGGAATCTGAAGCCGACACTCTTTCTAATATGCTAAATAATGATTGGAGTAATTATTCAGACGTTTTAAGAAAAGCTTTTCACCATGAACCGATCTCTATAAGTAGAAAAATAGAAAAGGTCTTTGAAGAAATAAATCAGCCTAAATTATCAATGGTTATAAGTGGTACTCCTAATCAATTACAACCGTTAATGAAATCCAAAGATAATGGTCTTTTTTCAAGATTTCTGATTTACAGTTTTGATGAAATTGCCGAATTTAAAGATGTCTTTGCCATAAAATCAAAGGACAATAGAAAGGCATTTGAAAAATTATCTAAAGTAATATTTGATTTATATCGTCAATTAACAGAATTGGAAAATCCTATAGAATTTCAGTTCACTGACAATCAAATAAAAAGATTTACCAGGAGATTCAAATTCATAAGAGAAGACGTTATAGTAAATCATACGGCATCTTTCTTATCTAACCTAAACAGACATGGCTTAATAATGTTTAGAATTTGCATGATTCTAACTGCGTTAAGAAATAAAGATATAATAACATCAAATGAAGTTTTAGTTTGCAACAATAGAGATTTTTTAAATGCTTTATCACTAACAGCTACGCTTCTAAGACATTCTCAATTTACTTTTGACACAATAGAAACAGGGATCTTATCTGCTCAAGATGAAGAGATTTTAGACAGCTTAAATAGTCCTTTCACAAGACAAAATGCAATTGCTGTAGGGGAAAAAATGGGTATTCCTATAAGAACAATTGATGACAAATTAGTGCAATTTCAAAATAAGAGATTCACTAAAAAAATCAAAAAAGGACTCTACAGAAAGCTGTAATGTAAGTATGTAATTACTGCAATTAATGTAATACTGCCTCTCTTCTGGGGCAGTATATTTTCGGAATTTAAAATTTAAAAATATGACAAATACAACTGTAAAATTTGTACTTGATAGTAAACCTATGTCTAATGGTTACCACAGAGTATATCTAAGAATAATAAAAGACAGAAAAAAAAAGAACTTAAGTTTAGGATTAAAATGTTTAAAAGAACATTTTGAAAATGAGCAATTCAACAAAAAACATAAGGATTATAAAGTTGAAAATGACTTACTAACAAATTTTAAATCTAGAGCAAATCAAATTATTAGAGATTATCAACTAGATAATTCAAATTATACATTGGAAGATTTTGAAGTAAAATTTAGAGGAAAAAATAATATAGAAAAAAATGCAAATGTTATTGAATTCTTTAATGAAATTATTGATGAGATGAATAGATCAGGCAATATTAGTAATGCCAAAGCCTATCAAAGCACAAGAGATTCATTGATTAAATTTAAAGGAAAGAAAATCAAATTTAAAGAGATAACATCGGCTTTTTTAGAAAAATATGAAGTTTATCTAAGAGAAAATGGCAATCAAAATGGTGGTATTTCATTTAAAATGAGAGGACTTAAAGCTTTATTCAATAAAGCCAGGAGTAGACAGCTTATCACAAAAGAACCTTATCCTTTTGAAAATTATAAAGTTTCAAAACTTAAATCTAATGTAACCAAAAGAGCTTTAACAATAGACGAGTTTAAGAAAATCAGGGATGTAGATTTAAGTAAACATCAACATTTAATAGATGCCTACAACTATTTCATGTTCTCGATATATACTAGGGGAATGAATTTTAAAGATATGATGACTCTAAAATTCTCAGATATTCAAAATAATAGAATCCATTACACTAGATCAAAAACAAAAGGAAAGTTTAGTATAGAAATAATTGAAAATACACTTAAAATCTTAACATATTACAAAGAGCAAAATAGACCTACTAAATATGTATTTCCAATTTTATTACACGAAGATTTAACCCCAAAACAAATTGATTATAGAAAGCAAAGAGTTCTAAGAACTTATAATTCAAAATTAAAAGAAATTGCAAAATTAGTTGGTATAGATGCTAAACTAACTTCCTATGTTGCCAGACACAGTTTTGCTACGATCTTAAAAATGAAAGGAACTCCTATAGAAAAAATTTCGGAAATGATGGGTCATGCAGATGTAAGTGTTACAATGAATTATCTAAAGGAATTCTCAAATGAGGATTTAGATATGGAAAATAGAAAATTCATTGATTTATAATTATTAAATAAAATTCATTTTACTAAGGTTAATTTCATATTGAGATTAACCTTTTTTCATTTAAAAATTAAGCAGTTAAAGAAATTATTAACAACCAATAAATTTGAAAATATGCAATTAAGACAATCAGAAAGGAAGAAAGCTAAAATAAAAATGGCTCTTCAAGGTTCATCAGGAAGTGGTAAAACTTATTCAAGTCTATTACTTTCACAAGGATTAACTAATGGTGATTTTAGTAAAGTAGCAGTGATTGACAGTGAAAATGGAAGTGCAGATTTATATGCTCATTTAGGACAATATAATGTGCTTTCATTAAAACCACCATTTACACCAGAAAATTACATCAAAGCAATTGAGGTGTGTGAAAAAGCAGGAATGGAGGTTATAATTATTGATTCTATTTCTCAATCATGGGAAGAACTATTAGATTATCATAGCTCATTAGCAGGTAACTCTTTTACCAATTGGGCAAAAGTAACACCAAGACAAAATGCTTTCATTGATAAAATTTTGCAGGCAGATGCTCATATTATAGCTACTATGAGAACAAAACAAGATTATGTTTTGAATCAAAAAGACGGGAAATTTATTCCTGAAAAAGTTGGATTAAAAGCCATTCAAAGAAATGATTTAGATTATGAATTTACTTTAGTCTTTGAAATCGACATCAAGCATTTTGCCGTGTCAAGTAAGGATCGAACTGGCTTGTTTATGGGGAAGCCTGAATTTGTAATAAATTCTTACACCGGAAAAAAGATCTTGGAATGGTGCAATAGTGGAACTAATTTGCAAGATGCAAGACAAAAGATCAAAACTACAAAGACAGTTGAGGAATTAAAAATTCTTTACAATCAATATAGCAATTGGAGAGAATTATTGGAATATGATTTCAAACTTCAGAACGATACTATTAACTCAAAAGAATTATTATTAACCCCTAAAACATTTAGTCCTAATGGAAGCACTACTCACCACAATTGAGCAGAAAAAGAACCAGGAAACATATAAATTAACACCTGTAAGGCATGATAGTATATATACAATTCCTGGTACGACTCAATCTGAAAGAAATATTATCCCAATTGTCACACAATTTCCTAACAAACCTTTTATTGAGGCTAATACTACAGAAATCAATCTGGATCACTTAAAGAATAACTGTGTTATACCTGTATTTTCAAAAGATAATGAAAGAACAATTGCACATCAGGAATTTATAGAGATTGCTCAGGAATCTCTTTCAAGAGTGTTTTTAAACACCAATTTTGACAAACCAGAAATTAGAGTAAGCCATCAAATTAAAGGTAGAACACCAGGAGCAATTCATAAAAATGTCAATGATTTATTGGAACACGAAAAAACTCAATATTTTGAAAGAATGGCTTTCATTATTAGAGTTCCTGGTATTGTAGACACTATTAATGGTAATGAAATTGCTCTTACAATTGGAGGAGTAAGAAGTTATAATCTAGAGAATCTATACAGTAAAAAGACATTTGAAAAATTCAAATTTTTCATTGGGTTTCAAAATAAAGTTTGTTGTAACTTATGTGTTTGGAGTGATGGTTTTGTAGATGACATGAAAGTTGATTCATATCAAGAACTTCAAAGCAAGATTTTATCTGTTATAAAACATTACAATGCTGAAAAACATTTATTAGGAATGAAAGAGTTATCTCAACACTCTTTGACAGAAAATCAATTTGCTCAGTTAATTGGTAGAACAAAATTATATCAACATTTGCCAAAAAATGACAAATCGGTTATTCCATGTTTGAACTTTACAGATAGTCATATTAATACCATTGCCAAAGATTATTATGAGGATGCAAGTTTTAGCAGAAATCAGCAAGGGGATATAAACTTATGGGATGTGTATAATCTCTTTACACAAGCCAACAAAAGTAGTTACATTGATACTTTTCTTGATAGGAATGTGAATGCATTTGATTTTACTCAAGGTATTCAAAAAACACTAATTGGTAATGGAGATTATCATTGGTTTTTGAGTTGAGAAGAACCCAATCTTTTTAATTAAAGGTTGGGTTTAATTAATTAAAAAGTAGTGAATTTTTTAATTGTTTCTTTTCTTCAAAATAGAATCAACTTTTATGAGAGCTATTGAATCTAATTCTTTATTAATTTTCTTACTGAATTTTACTTCCTTTTTTTCAAAACTTGCGAGAGAATTATAACCAACGAAAGCTATCAAAAATAAAACTATGGCATAAATGATTCCGCCAACATTGTTTTTAAATCCTCTTGTAGCAAACAGCACCAGCGCTACAAAAATACCTAATGCAGAAGCTAATGAGAGCATAAATAACAATGCTTGCCAAACATTGTCTACAAATTTAAAGGAAGGAATTGAAGCCAAAACAAAGGTTATTATAGCAGTAAAAATACTGATGATCTCAATAGACTTAAAATCTTTCTTATCTAATTCATTATTTAAACTCTCTATTTTTTCAATTTCTTTTTTAAAATATTTTCCTGTATTTATATACAGATTTATTTTGTCAAAGTCATTTTTTATCTCATTAAAATCTTTCTCCATTTTTTCAATTGAAGGAGGCAAAACGAAGGAGGATGCATAAAAAATATTATTCAATCCATCTAATTCACTAGTTGGCACCAAACATTCATTAAAAGGTAGTATAAAAACATAATTGTGATTAGATTTTGACCATTCTTTTTTATCAAAATATGACTCAACTTCAGATTTGCAATGATTTTCAATTATACTTTCATACTTTTCAATGTATTTTACTTTTTCATCATCATTAATCTTTGTTAGTAAATATTTTGTTACAAATTCTAAATACTTAAACTGCAAAAAGAAATTATTAACATTTCCTTTTACACCCTCATTTATTTTAGAGTATTCATCCTTAACATTTTCAAAATCATCATGGTTAATAAGAAATAATGAAAAACAATTATTTAATGAATAATTATATGAAACACTAGAAGCATATTTATCATACTTATTAATTGATAGTTCAATTTTTTTTTCTAGATATTTTTTTATCTCATTTAATTTTGAATAATTAGGTTTAACGTCTTTGTAATACTTTATTAGCTGGTGTATTTCTAAAGTTTTAAGTCTATCAAAATTTTCTTCACCTTTGTAATCTTTTATCCTTGATTGTAAAATATATTTCCAATCTCTAGATATTAATTCATACTGAGTTTCGATAATGTCAGCCCATTCTTTTAGTTTAGCATTATTATCATCTTTAAAATCTTCTATTTTTTTTATTATTCCATCTTCTTCATATAATATTGAAGTTGGATTTTCATTAAACTTTCTTGATTTCCATTTATGTTTTAAAAAACTAATTTTTGTAAATACATTTTTTGTAATTGCCGAATATTCTTGCAAATCAAGATTTTTAATTCTTTTTTCAACATCAAATAAACTAGAAATGTAATTATTTTCATTTGACGGAAAATGATCAATTCTAGATAAAGTTATCAAATAGAAAAAATAATCAGTCACACTATCTATTTTACTAGACAGGTTACTTTCTCTTATTATTTTTTCAATCTGATTATTATGTGAAAATAAAAAATCTAATCTATCATTAGAATAAACATTAGAAATATCTCTAATAAAAATTATATATCCCTCAATTGACATATTAACACTAGAAGAAAACTCAAATATTTTAACTTGTAAATTAGTTGGTAGTGAGTTGGTTTTATTTGGGAAATCTTTTACAGTGTTTTCAATTGCTTCTAAACTTTCAATAATATTAACAATAGAAATGTATTCTCCTGAAAGTAATGAGAAAGCAAGTTGTTTTATAATGTCAATTACAGATATATCAACACTTTGTATAAACAGTTCTTCTTCTATTTCGGTTAATGGAATTTCTATAACCGGTGTAGTTTCTAAAGTTGATAAAGTTTCTGAATTTGTAGTAGCTACTTGATAATTACTAAATTTTGTTTCCAACTCAGTTATTCTCTCCTCAAAAACACTAATTTTAGAAATTATTTTATCTATAAAACTCATTCTCCTTTGTATAAATAATTAATTATAAACTGAAGAACTTTTGTTCCAATTTAATCATTTGAGCAGGAATAAGTTCACTATAAGAACCATTTCTTTGAGCCTTGTTAAAATAAAACTGCCAAGAATACCATCTATGACTTAGTTCAACAAGCTCAAAAGGTGTCATTAAAATTAATTTTGAATTTGCTTCTTTTAGCTTTTGTATCGCTACATTTATTTGATTTTTAATTTCTCCTTCTGGAAATATTAAAGTAAGATCAATATTTGAACTTGAATTATTAATTGTTAAATTATGAAATTCTTTTCTTCTAATTGAATCATAAATTTCACTTTCAACATGTCCATACGGCATAGCATAAAATGTATTAAATGGTCCATCAAGCAATGTATCTATCCCTGTTTCCTCTGCACTTATAGCAGAGCCAAAAAACAATAATTTTAATACTTTTAGAGTACTTAAGTCATTGTTCCCATTATTGCCAGCAATCTCATAATACCATTCCAGCAATTTAACTACATAATATTCAAATGCTTGATTCTTGTCCATAATTACATATAAAAGTTAGCAAATGTAATTCTTTTACATAGTAAATATAATTATTATTTTCAATTTAATGACAATACTACCTATTAATAACTCATTAGATGATAACCAAAAATAATATTCTGTGGTAGAATAAAAAAACAAACCAAACAATCTCACTCAACTTATGTTAATATAAATCAGTTTTTTGACTTTATTTTAATCTAAAGAACTCTCTTATTAATGATTAGATGTATTTATAGATAGCTCTAATATTTCATTAAAAAATTAATATACAACTCTGAACTTCTTGGATTATCAACATGTAAAAATCTACAATTTCTACTAATGTTTAAAATTGTCATCTAATGAATTTAAATTTATTGTATTCATATTTTCTGGTTTTGCTTTTTTATTTTCTTCCATACTAATCATTAAAGAGGTATAGATTATAGATGCCCTTATAGTTTTCATTAGTTTAAAAGTTTTATTTACAAACACACTCCTTTGTATGTTATAAGTAAAACCGTCTTCTGAAATTCCAGATGTTCCAAATTCAATTAATTTGAATGATTTATGTTCGATAAAGTTTCTTATTGTGGATAATTCCTTTGCCTCAGGCTCTAATAAATTATAAAGATTCTTTTTCTGAAAAATCTTTTGACAGCCAATATAAGCCTCTAAATCCCCAATTTTGAGTACCTTCAATTATGGGATTTAATTTATTTTTATCCAACCATATCTTTTTGAATGAGATATCATAAGGTTTGAGCTGCAATTTGAAATAGGAATTAATCAAATATGCAATTTTGTCTAAAATAGAATAGAATAATTTAAACGCTATTTTTGTTTTCTCAATATTGAATGAATAAGCTGCATAATCAAGAGTATCTATAATAACGTTTCCATTATCTGAGTAATGCAAATTTTTATCCGTAATGGATTCGTAAAACAGGTATCTTGCAGAACAAAACTCTTGTTTCATTTGATTGTAGAATGAATGATAATTATAGATATTATTATCCTCCTTTTTTACCATAATTGTGGGGAGACATAGAATATCTTGTGCAACAATAGATTCTTTGTAAATGTCATTTAGAGGATTAATGAATAAAGAATTTTCAATACACCATTTTCTGTATTTTATTTCTTCATCTGTATTACCCAAAGAATAATTTTTAAAATTATTTGATGTATTTAGGAAATCAATATTTACTTTTTCTTTAATGACTGAAACAATATTTTTGAATGAAGCTTTTGCTTCGGGATATACATCATCACATAGGATAGCTTTTTCCAATTTTAAATACGATTCTTTTAAAAAATAAGCCTTATGTCCATCATCATGCAAAATCTGAGCATAGTGAAAAAGTCCAAAGCCAAGATTACCTATAGCCATCGAGAAATTCGCATCTAAATGCAGAGCTTTATTCCACAGTTCTATTGCTTCAGAATACCTGCCTAAATGACTTAGGTCATTTCCTAAATTCGTAAGTATTTCACACTTTCTTTTTAAATCACTAGAGTTTTCCGAAAGTAAAAGTGCTTTTCGGCAATTTAAAATTTCTTGTGTTAATTCTGGATTCTCAAATTCCAAAGTATTTGAAGGATTCAACACTTGATTCATAATTTTTTTATATGACCATGCATTTGAGAGGTTATAAAAGAATGTCATTTCATAATCATCACTAAAGCCCTGTAAATCAATACGTGATGATATTTCTATGCCTCTTTCTAAACTACCAATACAATTTAATTCTCTCGAGAATTCAAATATTGTTCCTAGTATTAAATTTATATCCTTAGGAGTTTTATTTCCAAAATCCTCTATTGCCAAATATTCATTTAAAGTTTCTCTCATAGTAAAAGCAAGATATAATTTTTTTTTATAAAAAATTCAAGAGCTCAAATCACCCTATACAATGTCCCGACCCTCACTTATTTAAGAAACAGCCCCGCCCAATAATTTACAAAGCCATTTTATTTGCACCAAGAATAAATATCTCTCTGAAATTTTACCAAGTTAACTTTCAAATCAAAAATTACTAAATATTTTAGTTAGAAATTGTATAACATTTTGAAATCAATAATTTTCACAAAAAGCTTATCATCTCTATTGCTACAATTGTTTGTTTAACTCATTCTATTTAATTCATATTCTGGAATTGGTTAATTCAAAAATACTTCACAAAAACAAACTACCCTAAAAACCCCCACTCATTTGGAGCAATGATAATCATTGTGCTAAAATGAATTTAGAAAGTTTGCCCAAAATTCAAGGTGATAGTTGAAATTTTCAGGCATCTTAAAAAAGTTTTATTAGCAAAACTCAATTCAAAAACTCAAAAAATGGTAACAATTATTAATTTTAAAGAAAGACAAACAGAAGAAGGGAAAGTATTTTTTGTTCTAGAAGCTCAAGGTGGAATTGAAATGATTCAAAGTAAAGTAACCGGTAATTTCTATGCCACAGCAAAAAAAGCATTTATTCCTGCAACCTTTGATGAAGTTACTTGCAAAGCTCTTATTGGAACTCAAATGCCGGGACAAATCATAAAAGAACAATGTGATCCTTATGAATACATAAACAAAGAATCAGGAGAAGTCATCATGATGTATCATAGATATGTATATGCACAAGAAGAACTGGAGGTAAAAAGAGCACAAGAACCCTTTCATGACAATTTCAAACCTAATCAAGATGTATTTTCAAAAAACGGAAAACTTGAATTAGAACATGCTTAACAATTTTAGAATTAATCTGCTTTACATTGAATTGATTTTCAAAATAGAGCAGATTTTCTTTTTTCACAAACTCATTTTATGGAAGTCGCAGAAATAAATGTTAGTTATTCAACTAATCAAACAGAAAAAATCATCCTAACTAACTGTAAGCAAACCTTTGAATTTATTTTATCTCAATGGAATATAAATACTATAGAATTTCAAGAAGAATGTAAAGTTATTTTACTTAATAGAGTAAACTGTGTGTTAGGTATATATAATCTCTCAAAAGGAGGAAGTTCAGGAACAGTGGTTGACGTAAGAATTGTTTTAGGTATTGCTCTAAAATGTAATGCATCAGGAATAATTTTGGTGCATAATCATCCTAGTGGGAATCTTAACCCAAGTGAGGCAGATAGAAAAATTACCAGGAGGCTAAAGGACTCTTGCGATTTACTAGAAATTACTTTACTGGATCACGTTGTAATTAGTAAAACAAACTTTTTTAGCTTTACACAAGAAGGTCTTCTTTAAAATTTTCTAATTTCTTATATTTTAGAAATTTTGAATATGTGTAAGTATTTAAACACTTGGACTATTTATTAAATCCTTAAATGTAAATAAAGTAAAGATTAATATTAATAGCTTTTTATTGTTCTGAAGTTAAATTAAAGTTCAGTAACTCTGATGCTTTTACCTCTAGTTTTTGAGAAATCACATAGAGTAAGTAGCTTGAAGGATTTGTATTTCCTGCTTCAATTCTGTTCATATTAGTCCTCTCAATATTACACAAGTTTCCTAATTCAGTCTGAGAAATATTTCGATCTTCTCTCAACTGTCTTATTCTATTACCTAATGCTATTTGAAAATCCTTTTTATTCAACCTTTGATTATTATGAAATCAAAAGTTGTGATATTTGGTAAATTTATTGTTATCAAATATGATACTATGTATATTTGTGACTTAACTTAAACAATTTTAGAATGAAATATAAATCTACACTTTTAATGATTTTATTAAGTGCCACAGTATATTGCCAAAAATATGATGTCTCAAAAACAGAAGTTTTAATTGATATTCAAAATAATACTTGGAGTCAAACAACTGAAAATGCATTTATTGATTCTGTTACCCTCATTCCAGATGGCAGTCTTGAAATAGCTCTTCCTAACAAAGAAACTGTTTTCATATATAAATTAGAGATTTCAAAAAGCACAGATAAAAATGGTAATGAGGTTAAAACCTTTGTACCACCATTGGTAAGAGGTACAAATTCCGAAATTGAAATTACCTTTATTAGCGGCAAGCCTGCTTTTGCATATGGTCATTCAAAAGGTTGGAACAGGAATAAACCTAATGAATTAGTATTTTTTAGGTTCTGGTTCTAATATAATCCCCACTCATTAACAAAATTTATCTTTTGATCATCGACTTAATTATCCCTTTGCCTCCTGGTACTGTAAATATTTTTAAGTCAATTCAAAGAATATTATGCTTTAACATATTTAAATCAAAGTAACAAACCAATTTATACAAATTAAAAACGATGAAAAAAACAATAAAAACTGTACTAGTTTTATTTAGCTGTATCTTACTAACAAGTTGTGCCGTAGGAAGGAAAGTAAAATACAATGACCTCAAATTAGATCTATTTGATATTAAAACAAAAAATTTAGACTTAGCTCTTTTAGATCATAGAGAAGCTGTTATAGATGGCTCAAGAAAACCAGATTTTGTGGGATATATGAGAAGTAATGTTGGAATAGCCTACCCAATAGGTACAGAAAGCAAAAACAGTTTAATGCTAGACTTAACTAACAACATAGTGAATTCATTAAACAGATATGATATCAAAGTAAATGGCCTTTCAACAAAATGGGAGGAAGACGAAAAAGCAGTTAAATCACAATTATTAAACTTACCAGGAGATAAAAAGATTTTTATTGTGTTTGACCAATTAAACACTGATGGTTACATGATTCAATTTTTATACTATAAGATAAACTTATATATTTATGATAAAGATGGTACTCTGCTAAAATATAAATCAATTGATGGCAAAGAAAAACTAGGAGGAAATGTAGCATTTGGTCCAGGCTCGTATAAAACTTATATGCCAAAAGCCATGACAAAATTATTTGAAGATATATTTAAAGATAAAGAAGTAGTTAAATTGCTCAATAAAAGCTAATAACTTAAAAAACCTTATTAATTATAATAAGGTTTTTTTATTTCTAGAAGCTTAAAATGCTTACAGGTAAATAATTGAAAGTTTATCATTTTCACTTACTAATAAAGATATTTGTGTACTTTTAACTTTTTGAATATTACCCTAATCATATGACAAAATTTATAAATACATCTAGTACTAATAATCCATCTGAAAAGATTTCAGCTTCTGTTAATGATTTTCTAGCCAAATTTTCTCCATTAGAAATTATCAAAAACGAAAAAGTCCTTCTGCTTTTTGATGAAAAAAGTCAATCTTTTTATGTTCCTTGTCATCTAAAAGCAATTGATATTCATAAAAAAGCAGACTTTGAAGCTTCAATCGATGATGCAGAAGAAGATGAATTATATAAGTTAAATAGAAATGTAACTGAAAATGAAAGTGCTTATACTACGATGGTTGAAGATTCAAAAGAAGGAAGAACTTTTGAGGATATTGTTGTTGAATATGATACTTCCTACAATCCTTCAATGCCTTTAAAAATATATGGAGGACAACATCGCATAAAAGCAATAGATACGGCAGTTGACTTTCAACCAGAAATATACCATGGTTTTCGTGTTTATTTTGGGTTAAGTAAAGAACAAAAAGTTGAAATAGCAACAATTAACAACACATCTATTGCAGTTTCAAGTGATTTACTTGATAGAATGAAGGAACAGTTGCTAGGAAACGAGTTAAGAGATTTTTGTCAAGAAGTTGGATTGCTGAAGAAAAATGAAGATTTTTCAGATAAAAAAGACTCTGCAATTCCTACTGTAAGAATAGCAAGAACCCTTGTTGTCAACTATTGGAAAGGCAAGAAAAATTCACAAGAAACTTTTCATTTTCCAGTAGTGTGTAAAACAGGGGGGCTAGACGAAGATTATCAAACTACAAGAAAATCATTAAACTGGAAAGATAAAAATTTTATTGAAGCAGGAAAAAGATTTGCTCTATTACATAGTACACAAAGGGCAAAAGTAATGAATCGAAAAACAGACACTGCTGGACAATTTGCAAGTAAGGCACTTTCTTTAACTGTAGTTGCAAGTTGGAGTTATGCTGCTGGATATTATTCACCCAATAAAGTTTTTCAAAATATTTTATTTGGAATTACGGATTCTTTAGGTGCAAATGAGGATCCTCTTAATGCAAAAGCTTTATCTGAAGCCAGACTAAAAGGTATAGATCCTGACACATACAGAGGTTTGGGCGCTAGGACTGGAGAAAGCGAACTCGGTAGAATGCTTGAAGTCTTTCAAGTTCTTGTTGAAAAAGCTACCGAGAAAAAGATTACAAAAAATTTAGCTAATGCAGCTATTCAATCATATGAAGCAAAGAAAGCTACATATAACGCACAAAAGTCATTATCAAAAATTTAGGAAATGTTCGAAGACTATATCCAAGATTCATATACTTTTTATACTCTAGCACTTGAAAAACAAAATAAATTAGAAGAACGGGAAGCAAAAATGTTTTATCGGGCTTCTATATTTTGTGCTGCATCAGCTTTAGAAGCATTTGTTAATTTTATTGGAGATACTATTAAAAAAGGAGATACCTTAGACAGAATTGAAATTGCTTATTTGAATGATAAAGTTTTAGAAATTTCGGTCCCTAAAGCAAAAATTGAAGAAAAGATTAAGTTCAATGCAGTAGATGCAAAAATAAAATTTATTATTAAAAAATTCTCTGTACCAATTGACTTGTCAAACTCTGCCGATTGGTCAAATTTTAACAATTTTAAAGATCTCCGAAATGATCTTATACATCCAAAGTCACAATCGGATGAAAGAACCTTGGTCGATTATCAAAATTCAATTAAAAAAGGATTAAATTCTAATATTGAAATTATGAATCTAATTTCAAATAAAATCTTTAACAAACAGTTGAGAAAAGGACTTTTGGAGTTAAAAATATAATTATTGGTCCTTTATTGAAAACAACAGTAATTTCTAAAAACAATTTTAATAAGGATTTACATTTATTGCAACAATTACAGGCTTACATATTAATGCACTGAAGAATAAATCAACTGAAACAATACTGCAACAAATTCATTTACTAAATGAAATACAATGAAATTGAATATTAATGATTCTTTTAGAATTTTTCTAAATTCCAATGATTAAGGCTAATTGCAAAAGAATGAAAATTAATTATAATTGCCTGGCAGGCAAGAGGTGACCGGTTCGAATCCGGTATTCTCCACATCATTTAAACCCTTGTAAGAACTAATTTTACAAGGGTTTCTTTTTTCTTCCTTTAGGAGCAGCTAGCGTTCATTTGCCGTGCTATCAAAATCCGGTTCGTCTTCTTCTGCTTTCTTAAAATCATTGTTTAAAAATTCCGTCAATTTCTTTTTCTCCTTTTGATTCTTTCTAATCACGAATACGATTAAAACAATTAAAACCGCAACCACAATTCCTAGTATTGTCCAGTTGATTTCCATAACTATAGTGTTTTCATTAAAAGTAAAGTTTTATTTGTCCGGGCATATTATCAAAAGGTTAAGTCTGTGATTCTAAAATCAGAAGTGATCCTGGTTTTGAAAAATTCATTATTATTCCCATTTTAAAACATCCAAAAGAATTGTGAATTTTCTATTAATAAATTATTGAGATTTTTCTTCACAAAGTTACTATTACGTAATTTGAATATTGTTTTTAGATAAAAATTTACATTATAACTTATAAATTTAACCTGTAATTGACAATTTATTAAAACATCTCTTCGTACTTTTGCAAAAAATTTAAGGCCCATAACAGCATATTGTCGTTTAAATCCATACAATCCTGTTTAGGCACTTAAAGTTTAGCTCCTGTAGTAATTAATTATTGCAGTATAAATTACAGCATTGTCAATTAATCTAAAATATAACAGAAGTAAATGGAAACAATCCATTCGTCTTCAAAAAGTAATAAGTATTTGTTTTCTGAATTTTAGTATCATTTTTAAATATTTCTGAATTAGTACACTGAAATTAAAGCATACAACATTCAAACATAAAACACGTACTAAAGCCGTAATCTCAGGATTACGGCTTTTTTTATTTATCTAAATGGTAAACTATGAATTATGTCCTAAAAAGATAGTACATCGTCTTTTCACAATCCTGTTTCCTTATAAAAGGTATATAGGTTAAGAGCGTTACGAGACTATTTCAATTTAAACTTCAGATCAGACAAAATAAAACGGACTTAAAACATATTTTATTTTGTACCCTTTCCATTTTAGAATTATCCGGATCAGGTTGTCATTTGCCTTTCAATTTTCAGTCAACGTCAAACCGAAATATTTATTGCATGAGCCACTTACAACGCAACACATTCATAATTATTGTGTTACAAAAAACCATGTAAGTAAAACGTTACAATATAATGCCATTTTTTATTAATTTATTGAATTAAACACAATAAATCTCACAAGAAAGTTCAAATATTTCACGATTTAACAAAAATAAAATGGGAATTTTCTTTGATAAGAAAAATAAAATTATATTTTTACGAAAAAATTAACAAGTCTTTCCGTGATAAAAAATAAAAGCCGTTTGTTGCTCATTTTCAATTATTTACTAATTTTCTCACTAATATTTTATATTATAATTAGTTCATTTATTTCTAAAACAAAAATTGTTTATGTCAACAACAGCGAGTTGTTTGATGGCTTTGTAATGACTACTGAATTAAAACGTGTTGGAGAGAAGGAATTTATAACCCGAAAAACGGCTCTTGATAATTTATACTCCAAAATACAATCACCATCCATTTCTGCATCGGAAAAAGAGACTTTAATGAATCAGTTTGTTAAAGGAAAAGAAGAACTTCAACAATTCAACCAAATCTTTGCTTCGAATGAATCTGCCAAAATCTGGTCGAGAATACACAGTTACACAGAAGATTTCTGCAAAGAGAACAATTACCAATTAATCTTAGGTTCCGAAAATAAAACGAATGTTTTATATGCCGACGAAAAACTGACGGTAACAAAGGAATTACTTACTTACATAAACAAAAGATATGAAGGACTTAAATAAGTTGTTTTGTATCCTTTTCGTTTTTTTATGTATTTCCTGTAAAAAAGAGACTAAGGAAGATACGAGAAATTCAGAAATCCGTGACCGCTATTTTAACTTAGAAAAAATAGGATGGAAATCTCGTGCCTACACGCAAAAGGTCGATGACATTGGTTTTATTGCAACCGAAGTGCCTATTCAATATTATATCTTAAAAGATTTAGGAACTGAGAATCTTATTTCGGTTGACTCGCTGTATGAAGCAAACAAAAGAGAGCGTATTATAGAATTCACCTTTCAGCAGGACGAAGAGAAAGATTTACTTGAAAAAGAATTTACAGGCATAAACTACACCGATGCCGTAAAATATATGTCTTTCGGACTTAACAAGGATTTTTACGTCGTTACTTCAAAAAAAGACACCATTGCCTGTTCGGGAGTTACCTACGAACGCAATTACAAAATAGCGCCTTATCAAAAAGTTTTACTGTTTTTTTCCGGGATAGATCCAAACGAAAAAATACAGCTCATCTACGAAGATTATCTTTTTAGAAAAGGAACATTAAAATTTCAATTTAAAGACACCTATACTCAAATAGCCTTATGATTCAGCCAAAAATTAATAAGTTTAAAAAAACTCTTGCTATCTACTTAGCGATGATGATTCTTTTGGAAACAATTCAACCAATGCAGATTTATGCATTGACCGGAGGTCCTTCACAACCGGAATTTGAGGCGTTTACTCCTATCGGAACTTCCGATATGGTTGATCTCTCCAGTGGAGACTTCAATTACAACATTCCTATTATGGATGTTGGCGGATATCCGATCAACTTAGCCTATAATTCAGGTGTTGGTATGGACCAGGAAGCTTCGTGGGTAGGTTTAGGCTGGGACCTTAATGTTGGACAGATTTCAAGACAGCTGCGTGGTCTTCCGGATGATTTTAACGGGGATGAAATGACCTATGAAAACAGTATGAAGCCCAATGTAACCGTAGGTTCCAACTATAATATATTTTTTGCTGCCTTTGGTGTAAGTGAAGCTAAGGCAAGTGTTGGAATGGCGATTAAATATAATAATTATGACGGATTCGGAGCTACCGCAAGTGGTGGTATGAGTGTTCAGATTGCCGATAACTTAAGAGTCGGAATGGATTTACAATCTTCTGCTTCTGAAGGCGTTTCTGTATCTCCGAGCATTACACTTGATAATAAAAACAAAAACAGTAAAACACAAGACAACGTTTTAACCGGAAGTCTCGGTGTTACTTACAATAGCAGAAAAGGAGTTGAAGGTATGACGTTGTCAGCTTCCAGAGCACATAAACAGGAAAAGAAGCAAGACCTGTCTGCTGCAGCTGCTGCAACCGAAACAACTGATGCAAAAGCAGGAGCAGATACTCCATCATTTGGACTTGGAGGTTCTATCTCTTTTATCGATGCCTCTTACACTCCAACAAAAAGAGTGGGTATGGTTTCGACTAATTTCATGTTCAATTTAAATTTAGAAGGAGAAATCTGGGGTGTTGAGCCTGGAATGAAATTTACAGGATACAGAACCAGTCAGGGAATCAAAAATTCCGAAAAATATAAAACGGAAAAAGCGTACGGTTACGAAAACACCTACAATGCCGCTACTTCGGACATTCTAGATTTTAACAGAGAAAAAGACCGGACTTTTAATAAAAACACAACTTCATTACCGATCACCAATAATACCTATGACATATACAATATTCAGGGACAAGGTATATCGGGAATGTACCGCCCTTATAAATCACAGGTAGGCTATGTATATGATAATGAAACCAATGATGACAGTGCCGGAGGAACCCTTGGTTTGGAGTTCGGTGCAGGTGGAGGTTTTCACTGGGGTTTTGATGCTACAGCTACAAGAGGAAATAGCAGCTCGGCAGTATGGAAAACATTAAATCCAGCTTTGAACCGATTTAAAGAGAAAAAAGACGGAAACAGACCTGATTACGAAAAAGTATTTTTCAAAAATATTGGTGGTGCTCACGTAGACAAAGAGTTAGATTTATTCAGCACCCAAATGGGAGGCTACGATGCTATAAAATTAGGATTAAGTGGTGGTAAATTTTCAAGACGTACAAATGTAAACTACTCTAAAAACAGCGGGGACATTGCAAATACAGGAATTCTGAAAAGAGAATCTTCCCGTTTGTCCAGAAATCAGTCGATACAAAAATTAACCAAATTGGAAGCCAAAAGATTCGGCTCAAAAAATCAGGCTAGCGAATATGCCAGAGATCATCATACTGCCGAGGTAAGAATTACCAAAGAAGGCGGTGAACGTTACATTTATGGTAAAGCGGCTTATAACGTAATTAAAAGAGAAGTAACATTTGATGTTAGTAACACAAGTAACCCTAACGAAAAAGTTAAATTTGATACCAACCTGGTAGAATACAATCCTGGGGTTGATAATTCTGCCAAGAACAAAAAAGACGGAGATCAGTACTTCAACAGAGTAACTACTCCGGCATATGCGCACTCCTACTTATTAACTTCGGTATTGTCACCGGACTATCAGGATTTAAAAAATGACGGTCCGACAGATGACGATTTAGGAAACTACACCAAATTCGAGTATGAAAACAAAACTCCTGACAGAGACAATTTATACAAATGGAGAATCCCATTCCTGAAAAATCAAGCCAATTACGATGAAGGCTTACGTTCCAGCAGAAAGGACAATAAAGGAAATTATCAATATGGGGAAAAAGAACTTATTTACATTAAAAAAATTGTAACCAAAACGCACGTTGCTATTTTTCACCTTTCTGTGAGAAATGACGGCTATGGTGTTGAGGATGAAAATGGCGGCCTGAGCGATAAAGCTAAAATGTATAAATTAGATAAAATCTCATTGTACTCCAAACCGGAATATTTAGCCGATGGTGACAAAGCCACTCCAATAAAAGAAGCTAATTTCGAATACAACTACAGTTTGTGCCAGGGTATTGACAACAGTATCAACAAAGAAGGAAAACTAACCCTGAGCAAAGTTTACTTTACCTATAAAAACTCTAATATGGGTAAATTTACACCCTATGTTTTTACCTATGGGTTTAACCCACGTTACGACATGAAGGCGTATGACGTATGGGGAAATTACAAACTTCCAAAAGACAAACTGGGTCCTGACACAACATCTAATCTGTCTAATGCAGAATATCCATTTGTGGATCAAAGTAACAGAGCGACTGCAGACGAATATGCCGCAGCATGGCTTTTAAAGTCTATTCACCTGCCATCCGGTGGTGAAATGGAATTAAAATACGAGTCAGATGATTACAGTTCGGTACAAAACAAAGACGTAATGCAAATGTTTAAAGTCGTAGGAAGCGGCCCTAAAACAGGACTTACTCCGTCAAACATTTCTAATACTATTGAAAAGAGAAATCTTGGCGAATGTATTTATGTAGAATTAGATCATAAAATAGATGACAATTTATCTATTAATGACCCGAAAATTCCCAAGATATTTTACGATAAATATATCCGAAATGTCGGAGAGGCATCCAATCCGCTTTACTTCAGGTTCTTATTAAACATGGCCAATCCGAATCCACTACCTGGAATTGACGGAACGGATAAATACGATTATGTAACCGGATATGTCAATATTTCGAAAAAATCAGCCGAAACCGATTATGCTTTTCTGGAAGCAAACGGAAAACAATATGTAGCCATTCCTGTTGATTATGTTGGAAAAGGAGATGGTTTTAATTCAAAATCCCCAGTAAATCCGATTACGAAAGCGGGATGGAATTTTGGAAGACAGCACCTAAACCGATTGGTATACAGTATGAATAATGAAGAAGATACCACCGACCTGAAAAGTATCGTAATGGAACTTATCGGCTTCATACCAACCCTTCTTGATATTTTTAAAAGTCCAAATGCAAAATTGGAACAAAATGGAATTGCATCAAAATTTGTAACCGATAAATCATGGATCCGTTTATTTCAGCCGGAATCCAGAAAAATTGGCGGCGGCAGCAGGGTACATGACATCAGGATTAATGACCAGTGGAATGTTATGACCAACAACAAAGACAAAGAGATTTACCAGCAATCGTATGGTCAGATCTATTCTTACGATACTGAAAACGGAAAATCTTCAGGGGTGGCTACTTACGAACCGTTAGGTTGTAAAGAAAACCCATTTGTAAAACCATTTTATGACGAAAGCAAAAGAGAATTATTACTGGGGCCTGACAGCAGCAATTATGTAGAAGAACCTTTCGGTGAATCTTTTTTCCCTTCTCCTAAAATAACATACAGCAGAGTAACGGTGACCAATCTGCCAAGAGATAAAGAAAATGCGTCTAAAGAGATTACAAGCATCGTAAAAAAACACGCTACAGGATCTGTGGTAACAGAATTTTATACGTCTAAAGATTATCCGACCATCACAGATCGCACGACCCTGTCGTCCAATTATGATAAATCATCAGCCCTGGCGAGCATTCTTAACCTGAGTGTGAAAGATCACATTACCTTATCTCAGGGATTTGCTGTTCACACCAATGATATGGATGGTAAAATGAAAAACCAACGTGTATATGCAGAAGGTCAGACTGATTTTATCTCGGGCGTAGATTACAAATACAAGACCCTGCCGACCAGCAAAACACGCCGCAACAGTCTGGGCAAACTGGACAATACCGTTCAGACTATTGATTCAAAAGGAGTCATAAGTGATAAATTAGTAGGAGTTGATTATGACGTAATTAACGATTTCAGAGAAAGCAAATCGGTTACCGAAACTGCGGGTATACATTTTAACACAGCAGGTCTTCCATTGTTTTTAGTTTTAATTATTGTACCGGTTCCGTTACCGAGTTATTCGAGACACGAAAGTTTAATAAGAACTGCTGTGACTACTAAGGTAATCCATACGACGGCACTTCTTTCAGAAAAAATAGCCTATGACCTTGGTTCAAAAGTATCAACAAAGAACCTTGCGTGGGATGCAGAAACCGGAGATTTGTTACTGACTGAAACAGTCAATGAATACAATGATAAATACTTCAGTTTGAATTTTCCTGCTTACTGGGCGTATGCCGGAATGAGTCAGGCCTCTAAAAATATTGGTTTGGAATGGGATATCACGGCAACAGGCGGTAAATACCAATTGAACGGAACACATCTCGAATCTGATTATCTGATCGATGGTGACGAATTATGGTTAACCGGTTTAGCCCCTGACAAAAAGACGAAAACGCTGATGAAAGCCTGGGCGGTTCATGTAACCGACAGTAACTTTAAACTGATTGATGATAAAGGATTGCTGATCAAACCGGAAGTAATTAATACGGCCAAAATGAAAGTAATCCGTTCCGGATACAGAAACATGCAAATGGCTTCTATGGCAAGTGTGACTTCTATGACGAATCCGTTATACGATTATGATGCGAATAATACCATCGTAAAAGTAAAAGGAAACATCGGGGAAAATCCTTATATGTCTACTACGGCCGTTAACAGAATCGTCAATGCTTCTGCGGTACAATACAATGACAAATGGCCTTCGCAGTGTGAGTGTGATTTACCAAAAATGACTTTTGCCACTAATGGTGAACTGACCTTTGAATACGAGAAAGAAAACAATACGGCTGAGGATGATGATATCTTAAAAAGATCATTCAACCCGTACCTGTACAATATCTTAGGAAACTGGAGAGCCAATAAATCGTATGCGTACCTAACCGGTAGAAATTATACCATCGATCCGACTCCACGTAAAACTGGATTCTTTAATGATTTCTTCCCGTTCTATGTATTTGATACAACTAAAAATACCTGGGGGAAAACAGCTGCCAATTATGACCGATGGACTTTTGCATCGGAAGTAACACAGTACAGCCCTGCCGGACAGGAAGTAGAAAACAAAGATGCCTTAAAACGTTATTCTTCGGCTTTGTATGGGTACAACAATCGTTTCCCGGTTGCTGTAGCTTCAAACACCAAATATACCGAACTGGCTTCTGATGGTTTTGAGGATTATGATTTATCGAACTGTGGAAATGCTTCGCACTTTGACTTCCAGGCACAACTGAAAGTTAACGATGTTTCTGTTTCCGACAAACAATCCCACACCGGAAGAAAAAGTTTGAAAATAGCACCGAGTAAAAAAGCAATTATAAAAAAACAGGTTGTTTCATGTAGTACGCCTACACCTGCTGTAACCGCTAAAAAATAATGAAGAGCCAGATGAAATTAAAATATACATTAGTTTTTACTATAATTAGTTTTTTTATTGCGATTGCGGGGTTTGCTCAGCAGTATAGCGACAAAGAGATTGGGTTTGATGTGGAGAAAGCTACAATTTCTTTGAAAGAGCATGGAATAATGGATCAGCACCTTTCTCAAGAAATTATAATGATGCGTGAAGTACAACTTCGCCAATATTTAGAGATGGTAAAAATTAAAGACGATATTCTCAAAAAGACAAACGCTGAACAACAAATACTAAATAAAACAAATCGTTCTTCTCTTGTTACAGATATTCCTCAAACTGAAAAAGATGCTTTACAAGCTTTTTACAACAGTACTGGCGGAGACAATTGGACAAATAAAACGGGTTGGGACTTTTCAAAGCCAGTTACTTCATGGAATGGAGGTACAGGCTGGTATGGTATTACCGTTACCAATAATCATGTAAGCAGTATTGTAATCTCAAACAACAATTTAACAGGAACTATCCCTGCTGAAATAGGATTATTAAATCAACTTACCGTACTTTATTTAGTCCAAAATAATTTAACCGGAAATATTCCTGGCGAAATAGGGCAATTAACTAAAATTCAAAATATAACTTTAGTACAAAATAAACTCACCGGAAATATCCCTAACACAATAGGATCATTAAGTCAGCTAACTACACTAAATCTAAGTAACAATAATACACTAACAGGAAACATCCCTACTGAAATTGGGCAGTTAAATAAACTTCAATCTGTAGACCTGTCTTATAATAATCTACAAGGAAATATCCCTGCAGAACTCTTTCAATTAACTAATGCTACAAATATAAATTTAAGGATCAACTCCTTGACAGGAAGTATACCTAATAATATTGATCAGCTCACTAATGTTACTAATCTAGATTTTTCAAATAATAAATTAGACGGAAATATTCCTGCTGAAATTGGCCAACTAAAAGGAAAACTAGCTTATCTTTACCTTAATCAAAACAAATTAGAGGGAAATATCCCTGTAGTGTTATATGAATTAACAAATTTGATTTGGTTAAATTTAAGTAATAATAAATTAACAGGCAGTATATCTAATAAAATTGGACAATTAACAAAATTAAGTTTTCTAAGTGTTGGTTATAATACTCTTGAAGGAAACTTACCCGCAGAAATAGGTCTTTTAACTAATGCCGCTCAAATTACATTACATATTAACAAATTAAGCGGACCAATACCCCCACAAATAGGCACGCTAATTAACCTTAATTATCTTACCTTACAGGGCAATCAATTTGAAGGCCCCGTTCCTTCAGAAATCGGTCAGCTTACTAAGCTGGAAAATTTAATATTAGCCGATAATTTATTGACTAGCATACCTGCAGCAATAAATCAATTAAGCAAACTTCGTACACTCTCGTTATCTAGAAATAAGTTAACTGGAGAACTACCAGATCTTACAAATTTAACTTTGTTAAAAACATTCCAATACGATAACAACAATCTTCGTTTTAAAAACTTTATTAATCAATTTCAAACTTATAAAACGAACGTTACAACACATACTTTCTCTCCTCAATCTAAAATCAATAAAGCTGAAAAAATCCCTAAATCAGCAGGACAATCTGTAGATTTAAATATGTTTGCGACTGGTGATACAGAATACTTGCCAAGTGATACCTATAAATGGTTTAAAAATGGTGTAGAAATAGTTGGAGCTGTAAACAGCATTTACACTATTTCAAATTTAACCACTTCTAATGCAGGAGTATATATTTGCAGATCGTATCACACTTCTAGTCCTGATATTTCGCCGTTAGTTTTAGAAAGAGAACCTATTACATTAAGTATAATTAATTGCACTCCGGTTATAGGAACAATAAATCCAACAACTCAGAATACATTTACAAACACAGATGTTAATTTCTCTTTAACAACTACTGCAACAGGATTAACTTATGAATGGACTTTTCAGAACGTAAGTAATTCTACCTCTTTTACATCAAGTTCAGCTACTTATTCTTATCCTACTCCAGGAAGCTACAATGTTACTTTGGTAGTCACAGATAGTAATGGATGTAAAACTACTTTTACTAAAATTATGGAAGTTGCGGCAAAACCGGCTTGTGTCGCTATCGTTGGAGAAATCAAGACTTCCAGTGAAAAAATTATTCCAAATCAAAATGTTACATTTTCGTTTGAAACAGCTGCTACAAATTTTACGTATAATTGGATTTTCTACAATCAGGCTTTTGTTGAAATTGGCCGTGCAGCAACAAGTACAGCAAGCAGGTCTTATAATGTTCCCGGTGACTATTTAGTTGCTTTAGAAATTACAGATCAAAATGGCTGCAAAACGTATAAAGGCTTAACCGTTAAAGTTGTTGCAGATTGTCCCCTTATAGAGGGAGCAATAAAAATGGACACTGAAACTCCTTTCTTATTTACCTATACGACTTTTTCGTTCGAAACTACAGCTACCGATCTGACATACACATGGAATCTTAAGATTCCTGAAAATAGCGGATATTATAATGATCCGCGAGGAGGTAATGCCTATCAAGTTTACCTTCAATATGGAGAAGGAGACTATACAATAATGGTAGATGTTAAGGATTCAAATGATTGCGTAACCCATTTTGAAAAAATATTTAGGCCTACATATGACTGTAAGATGAATTCAGTAACTGGTATTATATATAATCGTACTCATTCTAACTATTATAGTCCGCAGGTTTTAATAAATAAACCAAATGAATTTACATTTTGGCCATACAGCATGTGGAACTTAAGTGATCTGACACTCAATTGGGAATTAACTAAGCTGGACGATACACCGATAACCACTTTTACCGGAGAAACATTTGTTTTCACACCAACAACATCAGATAATTTAAAACTGAAATTAACAATCAAAGACCGTAATAATTGTCCTCATTATTTTGACAGAGAGTTACTAGTTACGGAAGCCTGCGAATTTAGTGGTGAGAATCTATCCGGATCTATTGCCTTCGAAAATGAGGACAACGCTGAGGTTTCAACCATACAAATCAATCAGACAAAAGAGTTAGGATTTCGTCCAGATTACGAAATAACAAGATCTTATACGTATAAGTGGGAAATTTACAATGTCAATGATGAATTGGTGGATTCCGGAAATCAGGAAAAACACTTATTAACATTAACAACAGCTGGATTTTACAAAGTAAATGTAGCTATTGAAAATGAAGCGGGCTGTATTCTTAGTTTCTCGAAACCGGTCAATTGCCTGATTCAGAACTCCTGTACTAATGAAAATCCAAAATCGGAAATTATTAAAGACATCTATCTGAGTGTGTTAAAGAATCTTATCTCAAGATCCCTAACCAAGGAAACAGATGAGCACATTAATGCCAGCAGAGCCACGGATGAATTTACAGCATTAAAACCTTATATCACAAATGGTACAAAAGATAAAATCTATAATTATACCACGGTACGAAATGAACAGGGCAGATTAATTAGTGTTAGGTTCTCTTTTTCACCAGAGAGGGATTATGATGTTCAGATCTTGATGAAAAAAGGATTATGGAATTATGATTCAGATTATGATGGAACATTCACTCAATTTTCTGCAAATATTGCAGCTGAAATTTACATGGACTTAAGTCAGTATAGCTCTTCAAATGAGTATTTGATTTCTTGTTACGTTCAGAATGCCCAGCAAAGTTCTGTTCCAGACCCTGAAAACCCACCGACCCTTCAAAAAGCACAAAAAACAAAAAAGCTAAGTAAGATATCCTTAAATACAAATGACTGTTATAAAGAATCAGAAATTCGATACATCGATTTTTGTCCTGCAGAAGCTTGTCGACCAACCATTGGGGTTATACAAAGTGGATTTAGTTTAGAATATCCATCATCCCAGGCAGATAAGAATTCAAAAAAAACTGGTTCAAAACTATAACTCATTTAAGATAAAAAACATGCTATTGTTTATCAAAAGCAATAGCATAAAAAATAACAGATAACTAGATTATGGTAAACGATCTTAAAATAAAAAAATACTGGATAATCACACTTTGCATGGTGTTTTGTTCATTGGCTTCTTTTGCGCAGGAATGTACCGATTCATGGAATCGCAGTGGTGAAATTTATTTCAAAAATGAGGTATACGGAGATCCTAAAGGAACACTAATCAATACCGGAGTTAACATTACATACGGAAAATATGGAAATCCTATTTCCGGATTGACCTATGAATGGAAGTTATATGACGCCAATGGTACCTTAGTGGATACAGGAAACAGTATTAATTTCCTAATCTTGTTAACCAAAGCAGAAGATTATAAAGTAACCGTAAAGGTTACCAATTCCCAAGGCTGTTCCTATACTGAAAAGATAATCACAGGAAGAGATCCAAATGCCTGCATTGTGCCGGCTGAAGATCGTTTTCAGGGTTCTTTCGATATAGAAACCTATTGGCGTGGAATTCCGGTAAATGTTGAAACACCTCTTAAATTAAGTAATCCTAGCGGGTACAATGAGGCAAACTTTACTTTTAAATGGAAACTGTATAATGCAGCAGGATCATTAATCAGTACAGGTATACAACCGACTTTCCCTGTTACATTTACTGCAATTGAAGAATACAGAATAGAATTAGAAGCGAAAGACCTTAGGGGTTGTATCACTAATTTAACCCAATTAGTAACTCCAATTGAAACCTGTATATATAATGGCGGAGAAAGATCAGGATATATAGCCACAGACAATTCGCCTTACAATAATGGCCTAACAGTTTACGCTAATGAATCTAATAATTTATCTTTTTATTCTAACGGAAAACCATCCGAAAGTTTTACCTATAAATGGGAATTATTTAATGCTAAAGGAGTCTCAATAAGTGCTTCAGAAGGAGCCAATTTCCCTATGACCTTACCTTCAGGGGGAACCTATATGATACACTTAAAAATCACTGATCCTTCTAACGGATGTGAAACGGATATGGTTCAGGGTATTTTATGTTTAATTACAGACTCTTGTACGAATGATAATCCGAAGTCCCAAAAAGTAAAAGCTTTATATGAAGATTTATTAGTAAACCTTATTTCGAGATCTATTCAGGGAGAAACTGATGCGCAAATTAATGCCAGCGCACCTACGGCAGAATTTATTGCATTAAAGCCTTACATCACAAATGGCCGTAAGGATAAAATATATAATTATGTATCAAAATCACGCAATTATACTGAAGTAAGCGGCAGAGAAAAAATTACGGGAGCCCGTTTTTCATTTTCTCCGGACAGAGAATATGATGTTGATGCCGTAATTGGCTGGGGTGTTGGATATGATTCGAAAAAAACAACTATAGAACAGCTTAAAAAAACTATAAGAGATTCCCTTTATACTGATTTTGGTCAATACATGACTTCAGAAGAATTTATAACTTCCTGTAAAAGCAGATACAGTGGAGAAGGAAAGATGAGTAAAAAGAAAGATGGTTCTGATCTGGATTACTGTGATTTTGGTTCGCAAATCAGACATATCGATTTTTGCCCGGGAACCGGTGTTACTTGCGATCCGGCAATAATTGGCTTTATCGATAATCGTTCCCAAACTGTATTTACACATGAGGACGTTTCTTTTAAATTTACTACAACTGCAACTAATTTAACCTATAGCTGGGCTGTCGCATTAGAAAGCGGAGAAATAATTAATACTAGTGATCCTGATATCACCGTCCCCTATATCTATAAATTTAAATATGAGGGCACTTACTTTGTTACAGTAACCGCTAAAGACCCAACAGGCTGCAGCAAAACTTTCAGCCGTCTTATATCGGTTCGTGATACACATTGTGAGAACACGCCCTATACCTTTAAATTTGAAACAGCTGATACGATTTTAAATTATGAATGGAAAGCTACTGATACCAGCGGACATATCGTGAATACGCAATCAAACACAAATGGAACCTATACATTCACACCGACTGAGGCAGGAAATTACGAGATCAGTCTTGCTACGACCAATGCTGAAAATTGTGTAACCGTATTTTCGAAATATGTACAGATAACGAGTTGTGGTGGCAACCCTGTTTCCTGTACCCAGAACAGTTTACTTACACCAAAAGTGCACAGTCTGTTTATCAGTTTAATCAACAAACTGGTTACTACACCAAACGAAACGGACGTCAATAGTTATGCCCTTAATGAGATTATAGCATTGGCTTCGTATACCACAAGTTCAAGAGCCAAAATTTTCAACTTTGTAAATAATAGTACTGCTGTAAGTTTTTCTTTCTCTCAAAATGGAGCTGAAAACGACATATTCCTGCCAAAATCTGCTTCGGGATCAATTTCAGGTATTGATTTAAGTAAGTATTTCGGTTCGCAGGGAACCACTCAGGTCATTACTAATTACAGTGACGGATCTAATAATCCTGCTGGCGGATTTGTCCGAAATATTGACTTCTGCCCTGCTGTCGAATGTTTTCCAACAATTGGTAAAATCAACATTAGTCGGGCAAATGGAGCAAATAAAAGTTCAACAAGCAATCATTCAAAAATATAACTCACTTAACATAAAAACATACTAATTGTTTTAACGAACAAGTAGTTATAAAAAAAGATAATTCATCATGGTAAACAATCTTAAAATAAAAAAATACTGGTTAAGCTCTCTTTGTATCGTACTTTTTTCATTGGCTTCTTTTGCCCAGAATTTAACGGATAAGGAAATAGGTTTTGATGTAAACAGAACAACAGTTTACTTAAAGGGACTCGGTCTTTCCAAGGAAACTATAGCACGCGAAATTGCAATGATGCGTGAGCATCGCCAGAAAGAATTTACCGAAATGAAAAAAGAACAACAGTCCTTTTTTCAAAATATAGCATCAAAAAAAAGTACTACAGGACGCTCCGCCAAAACTAGTGCCGTACCACAAAGTGAAAAAGAGGTCTTACAAACGTTGTATAATGCAACAAATGGTGACAGCTGGACGAATAAAACGGGATGGGACTTTTCGACTGAAGTTACGTCGTGGGATATGAACACCAGAACGGGTTGGTATGGTATTGTAGTGACCGATGGTCATGTTACCTCAATTGTTTTAGGCAGTAACAATCTAAATAATATGAATGTTACCTTTCCTGATCTTCGTAATTTGCCTTTTCTGGAAACTCTAAATCTATATAATAATAGCCAGTTAACCGGACCTTTAACCAATTTTCAGTATTTAACTTCACTAAAAAATATAAACTTAAATTCTTGCCAGTTTACTGATACTCTTTTACCGCTGGCGACCTTAACAAAATTGGAAACATTAATTGTTACCGGTACAACTATTACAGGGACAATACCAGACGAAATATACAATTTTAAAAATCTGAAAGAACTTTCAATACCTAACTCAAATATAACGGGAGGAATTTCTTCCAGACTATCTGAATTGGTCAACTTAGAAGTCATCAATTTACATACAAATCCAAATTTCGGAGGAACTATACCGGATCAAATTGGTAATCTTACCCGTTTAAAACACTTGGATATTAGTGGATCAGGGATAACCGGACCACTACCTGCTTCACTTTCTAATTTAGTTAATCTGGAAGAACTTACTATAGCATGGAATAAAATAGAAGGTCCTATACCGACCGAAATAGGTAATCTAAATAAACTAAACATGATTTGGGCGCAAACAAACAGATTGACAGGAACCATACCGGTCAATATGGGTACTATGCCAAAATTAGTACATCTGTTACTGAGTTCTAATAAGTTAGAAGGGGCAATACCAATTAGTTTTCAATCGTTATCCAGTTTGAATTTTCTTGCAATAGAAGACAATTCATTCTCTAATACATTCCCGGATCTGTCCAATCTTACCAAATTAACCGGGATGAGGATTCAATCGAATAAATTTACTTTTGCAGACTTTGCAGCGCAATACAGTACCTATAAATCACGTGCTTCCATATTTGAATATGCTCCTCAGGCTAAAACTGACGAGGTTTCAACAGTAACAGGATCTCCAACAGGTTCCGTAACGCTAAAAATGCATGAAGATGGCCGATTTACACCTAATCAGGTTTATCAATGGTACAAAGGATCTGCACCAGGTGGTGTTGCAATTCCTGGGGCCACTTCAAGGGAATATACTTTATCTAATTTAAAAGCTGCTGATGCAGGATCTTATTATTGTGTCTCTACCGAACCTCAAATGACAAATACAAGTTCAACAACACAAAATCTGGTTCTAACCCGAAATCAAATTACATTAACCATAAAAAATTGCACTGCGATAGCGGGAAATATCAAAACAACTGCAGAAAATTTCTATCCCAACACAGAAAGCAATTTCACATTTGAAACTACCGCTACCGGTTTAACGTATGAGTGGTCTGTAGCAACAGCGGCTGGAGCTATTATCAATGTGGCTCCATCAAATACAGCCGGATCGTATTCGTATACTTTTTCAGAAGGTGGAGATTATATCATAAAAGTAGTCGCAAAAGATGCTAGTGGATGTACTACAACATTTACTAAATCTATTCAGGTAATTGCCGAAAAATATTGTCTGATAGAGCCCATTAATTTTGCGTTTGAAACTACAACACCGGGGTTGAGTTATACCTGGAACACTTCAGATGCTTCCGGAACTATAGTACATACTACTACAAATTCAACTGGCTTGTACACTTTTACACCACAACTTATTGGAGAGTATCTTGTAGAATTAGTAGTGAATACAGCAAACAGTTGCAAAACATTGCTTGTTAAAAATATTACTGTCGAAGACTGTACTCCAATTGTTTCCTGTACACAGAATAGTTCAATTACACCAAAAGTACACAGCCTGTTTATCAATTTAATCAATAAACTGGTTAGCACACCAAACGGAACGGATGTAAACAGGTATGCCCGTACTGAGATTATAGCATTGGCTTCGTATGCCACCACTTCTGGAACCAGAATTTTCAACTTTGTAAATACCAGTGCTGCTGTAAGTTTTTCTTTCTCTCAAAATGGAGTTCAAAATGATGTACTCCTGCCAAAATCTGCTTCAGGAACGATCTCAGGTATTGATTTAAGTAAATATTTCGGTGCACAGGAAATTACTGAGGTCGTTACCAATTACAGTAATGGATCTAATAATCCTTCCGGAGGATATGTTCGAAATATTGACTTCTGTCCTGCTGCCGACTGTTCACCTACTATTGGTAAAATGAATATTATTTCTGCAAATGGAGCAGGCAAAAGTTCAACAAACAATCGTTCAAAAATATAACGCACTTAGACAGAAACGCTAATTGTTTTAACGGACAAGTAGTTATAAAAAAATGATAATCAGATTATGGCAAACAATCTTAAAATAAAAAAATACTGGATCACCACACTTTGCATGGTATTTTGTTCATTGGCTTCTTTTACTCAAGACTTAAGTGATGCAACAATTGGTTTTGATGTGTCCAAAACAACCCTTACTTTAAGAGAAAATGGGGTAAAAGATCAGTACATTGATTTTGAAATTTCTATGATGCGTGATATACAAAAACGTCATTATCTTGAAACTAAAAAAATAGAAGATGCTATTTTACAAAAGATTAGTGCTGAACAAAGTAAAAAAGGAAATACAAACAAGACAGCATTGGCCAGCCCTGAGATTCTCGCTCAGGAAAAAGCAGCTTTAGTCGCTTTATACAATAGTACCAACGGTTCCGCATGGAAAAATACGATCAGCAATCAGGGAGCTTGGCCAATAAATGATCCCAATTCGGTAGTCACACATTGGAATGAACGCACTAATACTGGTTGGTATGGAGTTGATGAAATCAGCGATGAAGGAAGGATTACAAGGTTGAATCTAAATAGTAACAATTTAACAGGATATTTACCAAATCTAAATGCCTTAACAGAACTAAGAACAGTTTCTATTATGTACAATAAAATTGAAGGAGGAAATATAGATGCATTCAGTGAATCAACGAAACTATCTCATCTATATATCTCTAATTGTAATTTTGATGGAAATCTTCAATCTTTAATAAAGTTAACAGACTTACAAATTTTTAGAGCACCAAGTAACAACATAAGCGGAACTTTTCCTGAAGATTTTTATAAACTATCGAAGTTAGCATCCTTAGACCTGACTTCTAATAAGTTAGAAGGAGACTATAGTGTTTTAGGGCAAATTCCCACATTGGCAATTTTACAATTAAGCAGAAACAACTTTAATAAAATTGGAACTTTAGATTATAATAACAGATCTATTCCCGAAAGTTTTAAAAACTTAACTAACCTGACCTCTTTAGGATTGCAAGGGCACGGTTTGAAAAATAATATGAAAGTTTTAGCTAATCTCATAAATTTAACCAATTTACAAATCGATTATAATACATTTGAAGGCCCTTTACCTTCAGAGTTCTCAGCATTAAAAAAATTAACCTTCTTTAATTTTTATTTTAACAATATAACAGACATGTCAGTGCTATCTAGTCTAAATTCCTTACAAACTATTAATAGTGCACAAAACTCAATCAGCTCACTACCTCCTGAATTTGCTCAATTGACTAATTTATCCTATTTAGCTATAGCCGGAAATAAAATTAGCGGCTCCCTTGTCAGTTTAAGTACTCTTAACCTAACTAACTTGTATATAGGGAGTAACTATTTTAGATTTATTGACATAGAACCCATATTTTCTAAGTATAAAAACTTAGGTACCTCGTTTTGGTATAGCCTACAAGCCAACACTGATAAAACTGAAACATTAAATCGTGGTATTGGTAGTTCAGTAACTTTATCCATGTCTGATGATGGAATTCACAGGTACACCGACAATGATAAGTTTAAGTGGTATAAGGGACTCTATCCCAATGGGGTTTTAATTCCTCAAGCTGAATCAAGACAACTTACAATTTCAAATTTAAAGCTGTCCGATGAAGGATATTATTACTGTTTATCGACACATCCTGAAATGACAATACCGTACGATGATTCTCGAAATCTTATTTTACTGAGAGAACCCATTAGATTATTAATAGCCCCCTGTTCACCAATAAGAGGAACGTTTACAACAACAGAAAAATTTTACACTAATTCAGAAAGCAGTTTCACATTTAATACTACCGCTACCGGTTTAACGTATGAGTGGTCCATAGCGACGGCGGCAGGAGTTCCTGTAAATGTAGCACCAGCAACTACTAAAGCATCGTATTCGTATACTTTTTCAGAAGGCGGAGATTATGAAATGAAACTAATTGCTAAAGACACCTATGGATGTACCACAACATTTACAAAACCTATTCAGGTCATTGTTGAAAGATATTGTGCGAATGAACCCATAAATTTTGGCTTTGAAACTTCAACCCCAGGTCTAACTTACACCTGGAACAGTTCAGATGCTTCCGGTACTATTGTACATACTGCTACAAACACAACAGGCCTGTATACTTTTATACCGCAGCTTGGTGGTGAATATGAAGTAGAATTAATTGTGAAGACGGCAACCAGTTGTAAAACCTTGTTTACCAAAAATATTACTGTAGAGGATTGTACTCCAATTGTTTCCTGTACGGTAAACAATCCGCTTACGCAAAAAGTACACAGTTTGTTCATCAATTTAATTACAAAACTAGTGAATACTCCAAACGGAACAGATGCAAATGTATACGCCCGCAATGAGATTATCGCTTTATCTTCTTATGTAGCAGGAACTACCAACAGCATTTACAATTTCAGTAATTCAAATGCGGCAGTAACCTTTTCGTTTTCTCAAAACGGAGCTGAAAATGATGTTTACATACCAAAATCTGCTTCGGGAACAATTACAACTATCGATCTAAGTAAGTATTTCGGTGCACAGGGCACCACTGCGGTTACGACCAATTATAGCAACGGATCTAATGGTTCCGGTGGTTATGTCCGTAATATTGATTTTTGTCCAATCGCAGAATGTATTCCAATTACTGGGGTGATCAACATTGTCAAAAAAGCAACTGCACAGGCAAAAAAAACAGGTCAAAGTTCAACAAACTCTAGTTCAAAAATATAACTCACTTAAGATAAAAAAACACTAATTGTTTTAACGGACAAGTAGTTATAAAAAAAAGAAAATTAGATTATGGCAAACAATCTTAAAATAAAAAAATACTGGATCACCACTCTTTGTATAGTGTTTTGTTCATTGGCGTCCTTTGCGCAGGATTTGAGTGATGCAGAAACAGGTTTTGATGTAACCAAAGCTGCCATTTCTTTAAGAGAACATGGTATTAAGGATCAGGATATAAATCGTGAAATTACATTAATGCGACAGATACATACCGATAATTATCTGGCGATAAAAAAATATGAAAATGTAAATTCAAACAAAACTAATGCCCAAACTACAAAAGCTAATACAAATCGTTCTTTAGCAGAGGCTGATATTCCACAGATTGAAAAAGATGCTTTACTGGCACTTTACAATAGTACTGAAGGTACAAAATGGACGAGTAATCAAGGTTGGGATTTTTCAACCCCAGTCATTTCGCAAAACCACAGCAATAATGGTGCAAATCCGGGTTGGTATGGTGTTGAGGTAACTGACGGTCACGTTACCCGTATATATCTAAATCGTAACAATCTCAAAGGCACAATTCCATTGCAAATAGGGCAGCTTTCTAAACTACGATCTCTTGATTTGGGAAGTAACAAACTAAGTGGGCCAATCCCACACGAAATTGGTCAGTTAGTTGATATTATATATTTACAATTAGGAAGGAATTTAGAATTAAGTGGTTCAATACCTAAAGAGATTGGATTATTAACTAAAGCTGAGAACATCGACTTAATGAACAATAATTTAGAGGGTGCAATACCTTCAGAAATAGGGAATTTGACCTCACTAAAAACTTTGTACCTTTCTTACAATAAACTATCAGGTAATATTCCTGCGGAAATTGGAAAATTATCAAATTTGCAAGTTCTTGATTTCACTATTAATAAACTTGATGGAACTATTCCTGAGGAAATCTATAATCTAACAAAACTAGATAGATTACAGTTAACCAGTAATTTATTGACTGGAACAATATCTTCGAACGTTGGTAAATTAATCAATCTATCCAGCTTCAATTTATCCAATAATAAATTTGAAGGAAATGTACCAAATGAAATAACCCAATTATCAAAACTGGCAGGAATATTTATCAACAATAATTCGTTTACCGGACCAATTCCTAATTTCAATTTTACAATTTTAAAGTCATTTAATGCTTTCAATTTTCACTCTAACAAATTCCGTTTTGCAGATTTTGAAACTCAATATAATTTATACGATTCAACTTTTCTTTATCTAACTTATGCGTATCAAGCTGCAATAGATAGCGAAAAAACCATAAATGGAAATATTGGAAACTCAGTAACCTTAACTATGTATGAAGATGAAAGATTTTCTCCTAACGAAGTTTTTCAGTGGTATAAAGGGATAAGTCCAAATGGTGTTTTAATTGCCGGGGCAACTTCAAGAAAATTTGTTATCCCTAACTTAGACCTGTCAGATGCCGGAGACTATTACTGTGTTTCAACCCATCCTCAAATCACAATCCCTACAAATGTGAATAGGAATCTTATTCTAACAAGAAACCCAATTCATCTAAATATAGTCAACTGCGATCCAATAGCAGGAACTTTAAAATCAACCGCAGAAAAATTCTATACCAATGCCCAAAGCAAGTTTTCATTTGAAACTACTGCTACCGGTTTAACCTACGAATGGTCTACAGCTACTGCAACAGGAACTCCGGTAAACACATTGCCATCTAATACAACCAGTTTGTATTCATATAGTTTTACGGAAGCCGGTGATTATGTTGTGACCTTAATTGTGAAAGATGATAATCAATGTTCAACCACATTCACGAAAGCCATTAAAGTGGTGGACAGATATTGTGCGAAAGAACCGGTTGATTTTGCTTTCGAAACAACATCTACAAATCTGAACTATACCTGGACGAGTACAGATTCTTCCGGGAATATTGTCAATACCGTAACCAATACAACAGGGCTTTATACTTTTACACCAGAGCTTCCCGGAGACTATGTAATTGAATTAGTAGCCAACGGAGCTTCACAATGTGTGAGCTTATTTACCAAAAATATTACGATTGACGAATGCGTACCGTTTATTTCGTGTACCAAAGACAACCCGCTTTCTCCGGAAATGCACCGTTTGTTTATTGCCTTGATTAGTAAACTGGCAACTACTCCAAACGGCATTGATGTAAACGTATATGCGCACAAAGAGATTGCAGCAATGGCTCCTTATACTACGGAGAAGACTGCCATGATCTACAATTTCATCAATACCAGCAGTGCCATAAGCTTCTCGTTCACCAAAACAGCTACGGAAAGTGATGTATATCTTCCTAAATCTGCTACGGGATCGATTACGGCAATTGATTTAAGTAAATATGAAGACGCTCTTACAGCAACTACTGTGGCGACTACCTATAACAATGGTGTGCCAAATACGAAAGACGGTCACGTAAAAAATATCGATTTCTGTCCTAAAGAATTGTCCTGTGTATCGCATGTCGCCCTTGTCATAGATGAATCGGGTTCTATTGATGCCACTGAATTCAATAAAATCAAAAAACAATTAAAATCATTTGTACTGCAACAAGCCAAAACGAATGATGATATCGGATCCAACATACATGTTTCCATCACCGGTATGTCGGATAGTGACGCCAATACCAGAACTGATTTTATTGCTCCTCTTAAAATGACAGCGGGTAACGTTGGCCAATTTAACAACTGGATCGATCAGTTAGGAAAACGATACGGTAAAACCGGAATCAGCCAGGCTTCCGATTACTGGAAAAGTGGACTGGATGGTGCTTTAGCCTACTCTATGAAACCAACTTTTGTGATCATGGTAACCGATGGTGCCCAGACAGACAATGTTGCCGGTTTAAGAGCCACCTTTAAGATGTTCAACAACAATAATAAAGCAGAAACGGAACCAAAACTGCCTCACTTATACGTAGTGGGTATCGAAAACGGTTTCTATATCGACAGAGATTCGTATACCAGTAAGGGAATCCCAAGAGATCAGGATCCTAATTACAATCCGTCATTAGCGCCTAAAGATAATCTGGCTGCCAGAACAACACCGTTCCTTACTAAATCTTTACAGTATCTTTTAGATCTTACTCCAACGGAATGGCCATTATCAGACATCAATCAGTTTACGGTTGGTACCTATTACGGACACGATAATTTTGAGTTACTGGCTTCAGATGAAACCTATTTCTCAGACAAATTAGCCGATGGAAAAGTAGTCTGCGGAACTGCTGCGATAAAAGATTTCTGTGATGACTGTTTCTCTTTCAAACCGGAACCGGGAAAAGAATATATCCTGAGTGCGTGGGTAAAAGAAGAGTCTTTTATACAAGTAAAGAATTACGAAAACCCAATAATAAAAATCGTTTTCTATAATAATAAAGAAGCATTGGACATCCCTGCCCAAAGAATTGATTCCTTAGTGGTTAAAGCCAACGGTGATATTATTGACGGATGGCAGCGTGTCGTTAAAAAATTCAAAATACCAACAGCAACCATTACAATGGCAATCGAGCTGGAAAACATGAGCCCGAGTATCCCGGTCTATTTTGATGATATCAGGATTCATCCGCTACAGGGAAGTGTCAAATCATTTGTCTATGATCCGGTAACTTTCAAATTGATGTCGGAACTGGATGAAAACAATTACAGTACTTTTTACGAGTACGATAATGAAGGCGGCCTTGTTCGTGTCAAGAAAGAAACCGCAAAAGGGATCAAAACCATTCAGGAAACCCGCTCCGGTAGTGTAATTAATATAACCCAATAATAGTATGTTCTGTAAAAAAATAATATACGTATGGGTTTTATTCACTTGTTGTTTAGCACATACACAGACGGTAAATGAGGTTTTTCAGAAAGTAGCCAGGCAATACAGCCTCGCCAAGCCTTTACAATACAAATCAAGTTATGCCCTGTACAAGGATTTCGATTCCAAAAAAATCGAGGAAAGTTACAAAGGCATTTATTATAAAAATGCAGACAACGAAGTTTACAGCAAAGTCGGCGAGACCGAAATACTGAATGCAAAAACCGTTTATCTTAAAATAAGCCATCCGGAGAAAGCCCTTCAGATTTCAGATCCGGTCCCCAATTACGCCGGGGATTTTGATATAAAACCCTTGCTGGAACTCTGTAAAATTGAAAAATTTGTTGATCGCAAAACCTATTGGGAAATAAGACTGGTAGCAAAATCCTACTCGAATCTTCCCTATTCTAAGATTATCGTACAGATTACAAAAGGCTTTTTAATACAAAAACAGACCTTTTATTACAGTACAGTAGCCAATTTTTCGAAAGATTACCGAAGCCCGGATCCACATTATCCGAGATTAGAGATTATCCATACGAATTATAACAGAAATCCGGTTAACGCTTCGATTTTTAATAGCAAGACCTATTTTACAACATCGGCCAAAAAGGAAATCCTTTTAGCCGAAAGATTGAAAAAATACGAGATTATCGATCAAAGAGTTTCCAATAAATAAAATAAAAAATAGATATATGTATATCAACAAGCATCTAATAGCATTTGTATTTACACTGTTTTCATTGTTCGCTTTCAGCCAGCAGGAAGAAACTTTAGGAGATAAAAAACAAGGCAATCAACTGAGCGAAAAGACAAAGCTGCAAGTAACAGACTCTAAAATTGCCAACATCAACGAGAAAAAAATATTTACTTCTGTGAACGCAGGAGTATCTATTCATTTTGGTTTTGCCGATGAGCCGGTAAACACTGCCGCTTTTGCAAGTGTGTATTACAGCCAGGTGGTATTAACGGTGATTCCGCTGGATAAAAACGGAAACCCGATTACTACTTATAAGGACAAGACCGGAGCGGTAAAAACGTTCCAGAATTCGTTGACCTTAAAAATCAAACACGATTACGCTAACAAAGAAAAGAAATTTGACGATTACGCCGTGTATCGCTTACCGGGCGTTCATAAAGCAGATGTCATCGTTGAATCGATCAAATATTTTGACACCGATGGTACCACTGAAATCAGTATCACCAATGCTCCGGCCTATCTGGAACTAAAGTTTAATACCGATCGTTATTACAACATGCAATTGAGCAATACACAGTTTACCTCTGTGTTTCCGCTTACGCACCAATTTGTAAAATACAACTCGACAAGAGGAACTGTGGTTTCTAAAGTAAGTGACGGTGCAGATGAGTTAATCATCAACTGGACCAAAGACGCCGTTGCCCCTGCCGTAGAATACGAACTGGAATGGACGTGGATTGACAACTACAAAAAAGACGGCAGTAAATTAACGCCGGCTGAAATTGCCCTAACCGAACAGGATTTCAAACAAAACAGTACCCGAATCCAGACCAAAGAACTGGGGTACAGAATCCCGTTGGTCTACTCTAATGGTTACCTGGTATACAGGGTAAGACCTGTTGGACGCTTTCTGGATAATATTGCTAAAAACTATTACGGAATGTGGTCTTCGGGTTTGACCGACACCTTTACAAACATAAGTCATTGGCCGCACATGGTCGAAATAGACCAGGCGCATGAATTGGGTAAAAAGAACTGGCAATACCAGGCTTCTTTTGCCGAAGACGGAAAAAAGAAAGAAGTTGTAAGTTATTTTGACGGAAGTTTACGTAACCGTCAGACCGTAACCAAAACCAATACAGAAGGAAAAGAACTTTCCGGTGGACAAGTAGTCGATACTCAGGGAAAAGCTATTGTTGGAGAGGTGATCTACGATACACAGGGAAGACCTGCTGTAGAGATCCTGCCAGCGCCAGTAAATTCATCAGGAATTCATTATTACAATGACCTGAATAAAAACCTGGAAAATACGATTTATTCCCACAATGACTTTGACTGGGATAACCCGAGTGTTCTGGACTGTACTCCGGTACCGGCTTCCAAAATGTCAAATGCAAATGGAGCAGGTAATTATTATTCAGAAAATAATGCTGTTGCTGATAACTTTCAGGATTTGGTTCCTAATGCAAACGGATATCCGTTCTCGCAGGTAGAATATACGCCTGATAATACCGGAAGAATCAAAAGAAAAGGGGGCGTAGGATTAGATCACCAGATTGGAAGCGGCCATGAAATGTTATATTTCTACGGTCAGCCAAAACAAGAAGAACTAAACCGTCTTTTTGGTTACAAAGTAGGTAATTTTTCACGCTACAAAAAGAATATTGTGATCGACCCGAACAGCCAGGCCAGTGTGAGCTATCTGGATCCACAGGGAAGAACAGTGGCGACTGCCCTTATTGGAGACAATAAAGGAAATCTGGTGTCTTTAGACGATGAAACCAATGACAGTTTACATCTAATCACCACAACCAATTTATTATCGAACAACGATAAATATTCGTCCGGTGTTGCCGGTATAGAAGAAGACGGGATTCGATTAAACGTTCCTGTTTCGGTAGTGAAAGAAGGTGAAATTACATTTGCCTACACCCTAAACAAAACCGTTGGTTCTTATACTGATTTATGCCTGACCGGAAAACAATATCCGTTTGTGTATGACTGGTCTATTGGAATGAAAAACGACTGTGCAGACGAATTACTTGTAGGATCTGATCCCTTGAATGCAAAATTCGGGACAGAGAGTATCAGTACTTTTGCCCCGGTGGCCTTAACGATTGCAAAAAGAGAATACAAAGGATTAAATAATGGCCAATTCTTAAAAGTGGGAACCTATCCTTTAAGCAAAGACCTAAGAGTAGATCATGATGTCTTAAACAGATATGCCAATGATTATATCGCCCAATTGGTACTCGATAAAAAATGTCTTCCGGACTATTCGGGATTAGAACCGGATATTAAAGAAGAAGATTGTAACGTAACCTGCAAAAGCTGTGAAGAATCACTGGTATGTGACAATCTTACCAAGGAGCAATGTGATGCTTTTAAGCTAAAACTTTCAACTGATCCTTCTTCCCTTGGAAAAACCAGCGAAAGAGAATCCTATATTGTGGATGCCGAAAAACAATACATTCTTAAAAACTTAAATGCCGAATTTGCGATAAGCACTATTAAGTATAATGGGTCTCAGTATGCAGATTCTAACGTTAATTCAACTATTACCCAAACACAGATCACGACTAAAGCAAACGCCTTTAAACTTGAATTCAGAAGTTTATTGTCAGGCTGTCGTGAATTATGTGCACAACCGGTGAATGTGTGTAACCTTAACCTTCAAAATTTATTAGGAGATGTGAGTCCGCATGGTCAATACGGTTCCGTGGATGGTTTAGAATCTGAAGACGACGAAATCAACGATCCGTCAAAAAGCAAAATAACAGATCCGTTAAGTATCTTCAACGATCAGAACCAATTTTTATATGGGGGTTATACAACTGCCATGGATACCGTTCCGGATACGAAGGAAGTAGTAGAAATTAAAGTTTCCAATTACAACTGGAGAAAACCTGTTGGAGGTCATTACAGGCATGGAGAAGACGAGACTATATCTAAAATCCGCGTAAAATTGGTGGGAGAAAACCTGTATAGTCCGGAATTGGTAGATGCTGCTGTTGTAACAGAAGCAGACCGCGATCCGGACAGTGACGATCCGGATGTATTCTTGGTAGAGCCGCAATACCTGCGCTATGTGGCTAATTTTGTGCCTTTATGGAAACCGGACTGGGCCAATGCCTTATTGCCTTATCACCCGGAATATCAATACTATGTTTACAATAAAGCCATATGCGAAAAATTCAATACTATTGGAGATAACTCAGATGGATTTGATGAAAAAATAAGAGACATCAATTACTACGACAGTGAGAACAATACGGTTAAAGACAATAGCATCTTTACACCGACAGGAATAATCAATTCACTGCTAACAAAAGTTGATGTTGTAAATGATAATAGCGATCCTTATTATATTTCTAAAAACAATTTAGAATCGGATGCCGACTTTACGCTTCGTAAAGATTTAATGAGAGAAGCCTTAACGACCAATTTTGACGGTATCGTTATGAGCAACGGAAAGAGACTGAACATGCTTCAGGCTTCTTACTACTTTGCTGTTTATACGAACGGAATTGCTCCGGAATCCGTTTACGAAGATTTCGTAAACCTGACTCAGGATCAATTACTGAACAAGATTAATACTACGCTTTCAGATCCGATCAAAGAACAGGTATGGAGCAATTTTAAAACCAATTATATTGCTTTAAAACAAAAAACAAGAACCGTTTTCTCTCATATTTTTGCGAGTAAAAACAACAATTACAATGATTGCATCGGTAATCCTGAAAGCTCGGATACCTTTGTTACGTTATTCAAAAAATATACAACTGTTGGAAACCCGGACAATAATTTTGTAAGGCTTACCAAATTAATCGATACGATTTCTGATGAACCTGCTAAACCTGCAGGAAGTGACGGAATTGAATGGGCGTGTTCCGAAGAGACTTCTGCTTTGTACAAAACCAAAGAAAAAAGATTTGTACCGGCAGATTACGGATACGACTCTGCCCTTTCTGATGCACAGACTATTGCAGACATTAAAGCCAGCACGGAAGCCGCTATGTTTATGGAAACCGGAAAATGCCCAATGGCATTTGAAATGGAATATTTCCTGCAAGGATTAGTAAACCCTACGATACAAAGTCAGGGACTGTTGATCAATGGTTTCAAAACGACAAGCATGCCTTATTTGAGCAAAAATTTATTCAATGCACAAATTAACCCAAGCTTTAATTTACAGACCGCTTCAGAAACTCCGAAAATAAAAGCTTTCGAAGATGCTTCGGGCACTTTAAATATCGGTTTTACCTATTTAGGCAATGATATTGCAACACCAATCGAATTGCGTTTTACCAACAACACATCTGATTATCACGATGCCTGTGGAAACAGTGTAAATGCACCAAGATGGCAGGATATCGTTGGCTTTAAAACGGTTTATTACATCCCGGGATCTTATGATAATGTAGATAAAACCTACAGGTTCCAGATTATAGCGCTTGTAAAAAGAAGCGGAACTACTTCTGATTGTAAATCTCCTGAGGAAGTAATTATTGAAGGTACTACTAAAGCAAACGTTGGAGAATGTTCTTACCTGGCAACAGCACCTTGTGATAAAAAAGATAAATTCGATGAATCTTTTAGAAAATTAGTACTTAATCTTCAGGCAACAGGAACAATCAGAAATACCAGTTTAGACATTACGAAAAATCCTGTTTTTACAGAAGGTTATCTGTATACGTATTTAGGCGTTAAGGAAAATGATGTCGTAACATGGAGAAATACTTCAGAAGGTATTTCCCTTTTTGTCAATGACGATAAACGTGTTGCGCTTAATACAGGAAGCTACACTTTAGGAACAGACCGTATTACCAATATTTCAATTGGAAATTTACAGGGAGGTTATAACCTGGTAAGGATCACAACCCGAAGAGGTCTTTTCTTTTCAAGCAGACAAGTAACGGGAAGAATCACTTCCGGAAATACGAACAGACCACTTTATTTAACCTGTTGTTCGCCTTGTGGGGAATGGGATTACAATGGAGACGGTTTGGGAGATGCCTGTGGCGGTGGTGGAAATTGTGGTACCATCGATACCGATGGTGACGGAATTTATGATAATTGCGACAACTGTGTCAATACACCCAACCCGAATCAGGAACCTTGTAACAACTACACTCCTGTTATATCGTGTAATGTGGTAGCCGTTGAAGAGCTTGCTTATGAAACGAATGTAAAAAACCTATTGAACGATTTCTTAATCTCAAGAAACCACGAAATTAATGCTGAAGGAGATTTCTACAAAGCCGGCAGCGTATCAGGCAACAGTTTGGTGAATACTTTTGTAAGAGACTCCAAATTAGTATCCCACTTTCAAAAAGAAAGAACCCGCTATACGGAAAATAATTTCCGTCCGGTAGTGATCGATAAATATTCTATTATTGCTGAAAATACTTTAGTTAGCATCACTTTTGATGAAAATTCAGGTTCGGTTTACAACAAGAATTTCATCAATTTTTATGATATCAATTTAAAAAATGCCAGACGTATCAACTACATCGATGTGACAAGTGATTTATCTTTTGTCATTAACTTTGTGGACAGTCAGAACAGAACCATCACACAAAAAGGAGGTAAAATTTCGCATTATACCTTTACCAAAATAACAAGTTCAGAAGCTAAAGCTCCTGCCGTAGCCTTCTGTCCTTTCGTTTCAGAAACCTATCCGCCTAAAACCGCCAGTAAAAAAGCGGACAGTGCAGACGATTTGTATGTTACGATTTCTAAAGATGGGGAGGTTGAATTTCAAAATAACAAAATGGCGTTATCGTCAAAAACAGGGAGAAGTAAAGCAGTTCAGTCCATTGAAGCGGAAGTTCCAACTTTCAAATGTTCGGATTTATGTATTACCAGTGTAGTTGCTCCTGTAGTGTGTGGTGACAAGTGGCGTACCTTCGCCTCCGTAATCAGCATGCAGGTTCCCGATTATAAATTAACGGAAAACATGGACAAAGATCCATATTACTTCTGTAACGCAAACTTTGGCTATATCAGTACCGATTATTTACAGTACCTGGCCAAAATGGAAGTTACAAGTGTTAAGAATCCATTGTTTGTAACCATCAGTGAATTTGGTTCTACCAAATTAAGATATGGAAATACAGCAACAAGTGCTGTTATCAATGAATATTACACCTATATCGAAGGACAAAAAGTAAACCCTACCGAAGAATCATTGGTATGGGGGCAGTTTGCGGACCGCTATGTGGTTGCCAATAAAATTTGTGCACCTCCTGTAATGGTTCCGACTTTTAGCCTGGAAATTCCGGATGAAACCATCACCAAAACACCTTGTGAACTATACGCGGCTTCTGTAAAAGCAGCCAATAAACAAGAAATTGAAGCGGCTTTCTTTGCCAACAAAAAAGAAGAATTCAAAGAAAACTATCTTGCTGCTGCCTTAGAAGGCGTAACAGAAACGCTGACTCAGACTGCTAAAGACAAAGAATACCAATATACTTTATACTACTATGACCAGGCAGGAAATCTAACACAGACCGTTCCACCTGAAGGAGTACAAAGATTAGAGCCAACTTCAGATGAAGCCATAAAAGATGTCAGAGCCAATAACCCGGAAAAAACAGATACCGCTCTCGTAAATGGAGTGGCAGTTGCTCCGGCACATAAAATGCAAACACAATACCGTTACAATTCCTTAAACCAACTGGTATGGCAAAAAACACCGGATGGAGGAGAAACGCGATTTGCTTATGATGCGTTAGGAAGAATTATCGCTTCTCAAAATGCGAATCAGATCAAAACAAAACCGCTTTTCAGCTATACCCGTTATGACGGATTGGGCCGAATTATGGAAGCAGGTCAGTTTGAAGTGAAAGCCGGCGTTACGCTTACGATTAATGAAAACGGAAGACTGGTTTTCGGAAACACTACCGACTTAGTTCCTGTTGATGCGGTTTCAGATTTATTCCCTTACAACCAGGGAGCAAGTTTTGAGCAGATCACCAAAACGTTGTATGACGTTCCGGTAGAAAATACAAGCCATTGGTTTACGGCTTATGCGGCTGATAACAATCATAAAAGAGTGACGGCGGTGCTTTATTATAACAAACTAGCTGCAGAAGTAACCGAAATAAAAGCATATGACAAATATGACAATGCCATATTGTATGATTATGATGTACACGGAAATGTAAAAGAACTGATCCACCACACCAATAACAACACAGAACTAACTAAGTTAGGTCTGGACCGTAAAAAAGTGGTGTATGATTATGATTTGATAAGCGGAAACGTAAATCAGGTTACGTACCAACCGAATAAAGAACAGGATCAGTTCATACACCGTTATGAATATGATGCTGATAACAGAATCAAACAAGTATATACCAGTAAAGACAATGTAATCTGGGAAAAAGAAGCCAACTATTTGTATTACGAACATGGTCCGTTGGCCCGTGTGGAAATTGGAGACAAAAAAGTACAGGGCTTAGATTACATTTATACACTACAGGGCTGGTTAAAAGGAGTGAACTCCGAAAGACTGGGTGTCGGTTATGATGCCGGTAAAGACGGATTAAGTGTTGCCAAAGATGCTTTTGGTTTTGCTTTGAATTATTATAAAGGAGATTACAAATCAAGATTTAATACGCCTGATAATACTATTTTTAGTTACAGCAAAGGGGAAAAACTGGAAGGGACTTCGAACCTGTACAATGGAAACATCAAAGAGATGATCACTTCCTTGTCAGGCACTAATAACGAACCTATTCCAACACAGTTTAATTATTACAAATACGATCAGCTGAACCGTATCAAGAGCATGGACTCTAAAGCGATTGCTTATACCAATGGTCTGTCCGGTTCTCCTGTAAATGGATTCAAAAGTGATTACAAGTATGACAGAAACGGTAACATTACCTATCTGAACAGTTGGGCACCTTTAGCCAACGGGGCGTTGAATACAACCCAAATGGATCAGCTTACGTATAATTATCTTGCCGGTACCAACAAACTGGACCATGTTACGGATGTTGTTCCGAACAATGCCTTTACCAATTTTATTGATAAACCGGATGATACTTCGTTTGATATCGATAGCCAAAGTGCTAAAAACTATGAATACGATGAAATCGGTCAGTTAATCAAAGATGCCAAAGAAAATCTGGATGAAATAAAATGGCGTGTAGACGGTAAAGTAGCCTCTGTTACCAAAAGCAAAGGACTTTCCAATCAGGTCATCATAAGCTTTGAGTACGATGGTTTAGGAAACCGAACTGCCAAAACGGTAAGCAGCGGTACAACGGCAACTACTACCTATTATGAGCGTGATGCACAAGGAAATACACTGAGTACGTACGAAATGGTAAAAGAAGGTGCCGTTACCAAATACTATCTGGTAGAACAGGATATTTATGGCAGCAGCCGTTTAGGAGTAGAAAAAGGCAAAAGAGAAATCACAAAAGATGTTTCTTCAGCCCTTAAAAATTCCAACGTAATTACTGCAGATGCCAAAAATGCTATCATAGCAAAAGTGGCAGCAGATGTAAAAACAAAATCGGGAATAGGATTTACGCTAAACTCAGGGTCTGCGACCTGGCCTGTAGACGCGAAGAATTCGATAAATTTATTCGATAATAAAACAGCTAAAACAGAATCGGTATCGCTAAGTTCACACTTTAAAATTGATCCTTCTAATACAGGCACGACTACTATTGCTGCACTTCACGGATCGTACAGAGAAGGAGGAAACAACTTCCCTGGTGATAATACGTTTGGGTACAGAAGTTCAATTGTTGTGGGTGTCAAAAAAGACGGCACAGGATATACGCCGGTAATCACGTTAATCAAATACCGTCGTAACCATAACAAATACAAAAAAGTGATCAAACTGAAGAAACGTACCCGTTACTCTTTCAGAAGTTATGAAACGGTCACAGAATATACCATGAAACCAATCGAAAGAGCCGAAGATCAGGGTATTTCGATTCCGGAAAAAGAATGGGATTTCAAAGCCGATATTAAATTGAACAATGCAACATCAAATTATGATATTGTACTGAATATTAATGGAAACATCTATACGACAGTTGCCAAAACAAGCCAACCCTTAAACGGGCAGGAAAATGTAGGATTCGACAGTGGTGATCAGGGGCTTAGAATCACCGTACCTTCCAATACGCTTGGTAGAACAGAACTGGAGTTTCAACCGGGTGTAAAACAAAACTACCCAGCCGCTGTCTCACAGATTTGTGATTTTACTTATAGTATCAATAACGGAGAAGATCCGGAAGATATTAAAGTAAATAAATTTGAACTTGACGAGGGAGTGGGTACTACAGCATTATCTGACACTAAGATTACTATGACCCTTTTACCTCCTGCTTCAGGAACTAGTTTTGAAAAAACCTATTGCGGGAATCCTGATGAAGATACAGACGGAGATGGTTATATAAATACAAAAGACAACTGTCCTTTTACTTTCAACCCTAAACAGGAAGATGAAGATAAAGATGGTGTAGGTGATATTTGTGACAACTGTAAAATAATAGCAAATACAAATCAACTCGATGCTGATAACGATGGTGTTGGTGATGCCTGTGATAATTGTAAATTAAAACCTAACTTTGATCAGGTGGATACCGACAAAGATGGTTATGGTGATGTTTGTGACAATTGCAGAATAAAACCAAATCCGGGACAGGAAGACAGCAATGCTAATGGTATTGGAGATGCCTGTGAAGGAGAGGATCAGGGAGAAGGAAGCGACACTGTTGCCGGAACACCCCTTACCTCCTACCGTTTTGTTGGGGATAAAAATTATGAGTTGTCGAACCATTTAGGAAACGTCTTAAGTGTTATTACAGACAGAAAACTGGTACGAACGCTTAATGAACCAACCCAGGAAAAACTAGAGGAGTTTGACTTTACAGGATGGGCAACCATTAGAGCCAACAGCAATTGGAATACTACATATAGTCAGGCAGTTACTACCAATACGGATAAAGCAGTTATCACTGCTGATGGCCCGGGTAAAGGAGTAATTTACGCTATGAATACAACTGCTGGTAAAAAGTATACGGTATCGTATGATTTAGATTTAATAGCGTCACCTGAAATAACGGTTAAAGCATCGAATGCAACAAATCTAATTATTAAAAAGGCAGACAATGTTTCAGGCAGACAAAGTCTGACATTTACGGCAGCAGGTACTGTTACTATAATCGAGTGGATACGCACCAGAGCCAAAGACAATGTTGTAGATACTTTCTCGATAGACAATGTGGTCACAAGTGTAGAATCAACCGAAAACACAGTTGCTTTTACAGGCTTTGTACCGGACGTATTGAGTTACTCAGATTACTATCCTTTTGGAATGCTGGTGCCGAACCGTCATGCTGACACCGAAGAATACCGTTATGGGTTTCAGGGGCAGGAGAAAGACAAGGAACTTAAAGGGGAAGGGAATTCAATTAACTATACCTTCAGAATGCACGATCCTAGGATTGGTAGGTTCTTTGCGATTGACCCGTTAACACATCATTATCCATCGAATTCACCATATGCATTTAGTGAAAATGATGTTATTTCTCACGTTGAATTAGAGGGGCTGGAAAAACGTCCTGCAATACAGGGGCCAATTGATGGAATGATTAATGGGCTTTTAAATTTTTCAGGATTAGACGGTCTAAAACTTAGTACTGATGACGCAAAAAATGGAGAAGAGGCTAATAAAATAATGATTAAGAAGAAAGAAGCCTTGCATAGAACCCAAAATGCAACTAAAGTAGTTCAAAATGCAACATATGTAACTATTGCAATTGGCGGTAGTCCTTTTATATTTGGTGCTCTAGGAGAAGTGGGAGCTGGAAGTTATCTCTGGGCTCACGGAACCAGCCTTGTGGCAAACGAGTGGGCTGGCTATCAGGCACTATGGGCTGCTGCTAGAGCTAAACCCCTGGCTACAGGATTGCTCGCAGCATATGGGATTGGAAATAATTCATTATCTCAGTATTCAGCAAACGGACAGGAATGGGGAAAGGTGAACTGGATTGAAGCTGGCTTTTCTGCAATACCAGGAAAAGTATCTACAGTTCTGGGAGAAGGTCTTACTTTTACTTGGAATAAAAAAAATGAAGGTATAAAATATGATTTTACTAGCGGTAGTGCACTAGTTTCAATTGGAGGTGGGTTATTCAGCGGCTATTTTGGTGATAAAACAGATAATTTTTTAGAAGGTGAAAAAGGGGGATGGTTTGTTAGTGAATTTTTTAAATTTCAAGTTGAAACTACTACAAACATTGATGGAGATGAGATAATTAATGCAGTAGATGAAAAAATAAATGAAGAATAATTATGAAAAAAATAGGCATTAAAATAATTGGTGTAATTTCTATAATTTCTATAATCTCGTTTTTTTTATTTTTTTTATTTTTACTTTTTGAGGGATCTCTCATAAGAAAAGATATTAAATTAAATGGTAAAGTTACAGTTGGAAAATGTATTTCGCACTCTCAATATAAAAGAGCTAAATTTGATTATTTGATTTACAATATTGACGGGATAAGATATAAAGGAGAAGGAGGTTCTTCAGTAGGTTCTTCTGAGAATGTTGGAAAATTCTACAAGATTCGTTATTCTGAAAAATTTAAAGGATCTTTAGAAGCTTTTTTTGATCGAGAAGTGACAGACACTGCACAAATTTTGAAAGCTGGCTTTACAAAAAGAGATATTGGTACTTCAGGAAATGATTCTATATTTGCTTGTGAAGCATCACTTAAACAAGAAATTTATGCAATACTTAACATTAAAGAATAATTCGGTTTTGGAGAAAAACATAATTAAAAATTCTTTATAAAAAAAATGTGCATGTTCAAAGACGGGCTCTAGGAAGAATTCTTTACAAGTAATAAATTTATCTCATATGCTGTGGAAACGTCTCCTGACTTCGCACTCGCAACGATAATCCGCAAAGAGCGTCGATTAAACAAGAAAATTAAAAAAGCTACAACCCTAAAAAAGTTGTAGTTTTTTTATTTATTCATATACATAGTTTCACTTTTACCTAAAATTGTATTTTTGGCAAAAACCACAAAACCACAACCATGAAAAAAACGAGTCCTATCATACCTTTATTCAAACAGTTTATTAGAGAAACGGAAACGGGTAAGCGACTCAAAAAAAATGGTGAAAAAATAAAATCCAGTTCGATAGACAATTATAAATATGTCTTACAAAATCTAATTCAGTTTTCGAGTGATAATAAGTTTGAACTGCGTATTTGTGATGCCGGAAAACTAGATAAAAGGGAACTAACTTCCGAGAAAAGCTATTGGAAAAAATTCTATCAGAAGTTTACCGATTTCCTTTATAAAAAGGGCTGTCACGACAATTATGTAGGGGCTAATATTAAAGTGATCCGGGTCTTTTTTAATTACCTGAAAAATGATAAGGATTTAAATACGGGTGACTTTCAGCGCTTGTTTTATGTAAGAAAAGAGGAAATCGAAATCTTTGTATTATCACCGGAACAACTTAAGTTTTTAATTCACGACAAAGAATTCGAACAAACCCTTATTCCGAGTTACAAACGAATCAAAGATATCTTTGTGTTTGGTTGTACGACCGGTTTACGGTATTCCGATATTTTTTTACTGACCACTAAAAACTTCGAAAAAATGGAAGACGATTGGTACCTGAAACTCAAATCCAAAAAAACCAAGACCTTTAGTTTTATCAAACTTTCTGCTTATGCCATAACTATTTTCCAGCGTTATGCAACGACCAACAATAAAACACCGCTTTTTGGTACTATCAGTTTGTTCAATTTTAACAAAAACCTCAAACAAATTGGGGAGCTTGCCGGCTTTACAGCCCCAATAGAAGTTTCGCGTGAAAAACAAGGCAAAACACAACGCATTACAAAAAAAACAGATCTCGCCAAAAATCGGTTTTGTGATAAAATGAGTTCCCATATGATGCGGCGAACAGCGATTACCACCTTATTAATTTTGGGTATGCCGGAACATTTGGTTCGCAAGATTAGCGGACACAGTCATGCCAGTACTTCTTTTAATCGCTACGTGCATTATGCACAGGCGTATATGGATAAAGAGATTGAAAAAGTACATAGTAAACTGGAAAGTTATTAATTGGATCTATACTGCTACTAAAGAAAATGCCGATTTAGCCTGGGATAAAATCAACATTCAGGCTACTGAATTGCCTGACAATCTGACTGAAAAAGAGTAAATGCTCTAAAAATCCCAAAAAAAGTTTGGACGGAGGAGTGACGGAAGAGTGACGGTACGGTGACGGAGAAGTGACGGGTACGAAAATAATGTCAAACTGGCAGAATTACCATTAAAAATCGGGATTTGTCGTTCTGCTTCGCTATCACTTTTAGGATGCGTTTTTCTTTTGATGAAGATTGAAGGAGGGATCATAAAAAGAGTTAAAACAAGAAAACCTGATACTAGAGTAACATCTGGTATCAGGTTTTCTTGTTTTAATAGATGCTCTTTGCTGATCATCGTTGCGGGTGCGAAGTCAGGAGACGTTCGCACAGCACAAGCGATAAATTTATTATTTGTAAAGAACTCTTCGGAGAGCTGGTGTAAAATCACAATTCAGACTACTAATTTGTCTGACAATCTGACTGAAAAGAGTAAATACTCTAAAATTCGCAAACGAAGTTTCCGTATAGGATTGACGGAGCGGTGACGGAGAAACGACCTAAAAAAACGCAATGTCAAACTGGCAGATTAAGGTTGAGAATCGGGATCTGTCGTTATTCTTCGATATAATTTTTAGTATGAGTTTTCCTTACTGAATACTTAAAGAGAGAGTTATAAAAGAGTTTAAAAAGCAAAAACCTAATACCAGAAAATATCTGGTATTAGGTTTTCTTGTTTTTAATCTATGCTCTTTGCTGATCATCTTTGCGGGTGCGAAGTCAGGAGACATTCGCACAGCACACGCAATAAATTTATTATTTTTAAAGCACTCTTCGCACAGCTGGGTTTACTTATCTGAGCCTGTTTGAACATTAACGATGCTTAATAAATTCTTCATTAAACGAGGTTTTATTTTACTTATAGTGTCTGATACAACCTTTTTCCTTTTTACAAATTTTAATTCAAAAGAATGATTATTAATTGAAGTAATATTATTGAATACAGGATAATTTATGTTTTTTTTGACATCTACTTTATATTCTTTGTATTTATGACTTTTAAAAGCAAAAAAACGACCACTTGTAATATTGTTTTTAAGAACAAAATTAATTACTTGTATTTTTTCATAGTCGACAAAATAAAAAGAATAAAGATTATTCAATGTCAAATCAAATACATTTTTATCTAATAAATCAAGTTCAGCATATGGGAGATAAAAAAATAATTTTCTATATTTTTCACTTTCTATAAAAACATTAATCAAATATTGATCTTTATCAAATAAAAAGCCGAAAATATTCTGACCTGTATTTATATATATCACTTGATTACAAAAGTTATTTTCATTCACTTGTTTTTTTAATGATTCAAAATCATTTACTTCTTTTATAACATATTTTTTTTCTTGGAAGTACTTAATTATTTTACTGTTTTCTTTAGCGTATAGAAAGCCGGTAAAAAAAACAATTAAAAATGTTTGTAATATTTTTCTATACAGCATATTATTCTTTCTTTTTGTTAGCATCTGGGATTATAGGAATTAGCTCATATAATTTATCGCCTGTTGCATTTAATTGTAGATTTGAATTAGTAGGTTCCGAATTTTGCAAATAGCCTTTTTCTTCGTAAATATAAGGAATCATACCTCCACCAAAAGCAGATTTTCCACCAGACTTCGCATTTAAGTCACTGACATAATCTTGTGGTCCTAAAATATTGATTTTTTTATTTGTTAATTTTAGTATACCCTCACTCAACTGCTTTCCTATATCTTCAGAAAAAACGTGACATCCATTTAATATTAAAGTTCCACCATCTTCAATTTCATTAACTAACGCTAAGAAAGAATCAATTTTTTGAGTTTCAGCATTACTTCTAAATTCAGTCATTTCTTTTGCCTTTTCCTTTTTAGATTTTATTTTATTAATTCTTTCTAATTCGGGAATATAAAATTGATTTAGTTGAAATTCCGTTAAAGGTTTATCATCTGTTAAATAGGTTTCACCTACCCTAACTGCTTTTGTGTTTAGAATACCATCGCTACCTTCAAATATATACATGTTACCTGAATTTGCATGAGCTTGAAGTAATAAAACCTTAATTTTATTACCTAACTTTTTATGAGATTGGATGTCAGTTAATGCTTGTTTAATGCTAGTTAACTGAAATGCCGCCCAATTTTGGCTAGCCTTAGGAATATCATTATTAAATTGATTAATGGCAACCACTTGTCTTTCGCTTCCTATTGCTAAGCCAGGTTCTGCTCCCTCTAATTCCCTAGAATCTATGACTCTATTCCCACTAAAAATATAGGGACTATAATATGGATATTTAACGAAAAGTGGATCCCTCGTAAAGAAACGCCCAATCCTCGGATCATGCATCCTAAAAGTATAGTTAAGCGAATTTCCTTCTCCTTTGAGTTCCTTGTCTTTCTCCTGCCCCTGGAATCCGTAACGGTATTCTTCGGTGTCGGCATGACGGTTTGGTACCAGCATTCCAAAAGGATAGTAATCTAAAATACCACCAGACCAATAAAGACAAGAACTCAAGCTATAATATAAAATCTTCAAAACTGCATTAAAAGGCATTTTTCAGCCTTTCAAAGATAGAAAAATAACTAAAATAAAACCTGATTTCAGCAAGGTATAGAATACAATTTAAATCCTCATTTTGTAACATATCTTTATCATTAAAAAACCTACATTATTTATTTGTAAAAGAATTTTAAAAGTTTATCTTGCCCCAGTTTTATTAAAAAAAATACCACATTGAAAACAAGAGTATTACCCGGCTTTTTATTGTTTTTTTTTAGTTTGTTTCTGATTTCTTTTTCGGATCCTTATGCTATCAAACGTATTTCTGATGCCAACTTCAGATATGAATTTTATACTACCGACAAAAAAATAAAAATAAAAGACCATAAAGTATACTTTTGGTTCAAGGGCGGTGCGATTCACAGCGCTGAAGCCGGAATTGCCGGAACGCTGCTTGACGATAAGTTCGTAAAAATGTACCACAGCAACCAATTGGCCGAACAAGGTCAGTTTAAGGAAGGCCTAAAAGTAGGCTTATGGAAAACCTGGCATACCAATGGTATCATTGAAGCCACCGAGAACTGGAAAAAAGGTTTAAGATCCGGAGACTATTTGCGATATGACGATAAGGGCATTCTTGCCGAAACCGGAAAATACAAAAAAGGGGTAAAAACCGGAGTATGGATTAATTACGAGAAGAAAGATACCCTGGTGTACAAAAAAGGAACTCTGGTAATTAAAAAACAAAAGATCTCCAAATCGCAGCAATACAAATTAAAAGAAGAACAGACGAAACTCGAAGTGTCTAAAAAACAGGCGCAGGAGCTGGAAAGCACTTCTGACCTGAATACATTGGCTTCTTATAAAGCTGCTTCAAAAGAAAAAGAGAAAGCGGAAAAAGAACAGAAGAAAAAAGAGCGAGAAAAAGAAAAAGCCGCTGAAAAACAAAAGAAAGCCGCTGATAAAGATTCGCAGAAAGACTCTAAAACCAAAACATTCTTCAAAAACATATTTACAAAAAAGCAATAAGCGAATGGTTAAGGCTCATAGTTTATTGTACGCCATTTACATTTGTTTAATCGTATCTATTATATGCGGTGCGCTTTTGTATTTTGCCAATTTGTACAATCAGCTTAATTTATATTATAACCTGCAGGAGGAATTATACATTCAGAATCAATCGGTGGTTAATTTTGCTTTGGGGAATAAAATCCTTCCGGAAGAAATTCAAAAAGACGAAAACTCCGGTATTGAAGGAAATTACAAAACCAGATCGTACGGTTTGCTTACGCTGTTACTGGCCGAATCTTCTGTTGGAAATGACACGGTGACCTCAGCACATTTCGTAGGCAGTTTCAGCACCGACAAAACCGCCATTTACCTGACCAATATCTCCAAACCGCTTTCGTATTCCGGTACGCTAAAACTAACAGGAGACAGTCAGCTGCCTTCCACGTTTATTGAAACTTCGTACATTACCAGCGGTGCCAACAAAATCACCAATAACGGAAAAGTGACCGTTTCGGATCTTGCACTTCCCGAGATCAATCCCGATTTCAAAAAAATATTCGCGCAGACACAAGGCCGGAGAACCGCTTTAAAAGATATCGACAGACCCAAAGATTCGCTGTACTATAATTCTTTTACAAACGAAACCAAAGAAATTGAGGTGAGTTCGAGACTTTCGAACGTCATCTTCAAAGGCAATTTCATTCTGAGATCAAAAGACTCCATCCGCATACAAAAAAATGCCGTGTTGGAAGATGTAATCCTCATCGCGCCTAAAATTACCTTCGAAGCGGGATTTAAAGGAACCGTTCAGGCATTTGCCACCAAAGGAATTGAACTTGAAGAAAAAGTAATTTTAAATTATCCGTCAGTTATTTGTGTGTACAATGCCAACGAAGAAGAAAGCAAAATAAAAATAAAGAAAGAAAGCATCGTAAGCGGTGCTGTGGTATTATTTGGCAATTCGATAGAAGAATTAGACAAAAACAGCATGGAGATAGCCGAAGAAGGATTGATCTTTGGCGATATTTACTGTACCGGAAAATTATTTTTGAGAAGCACGGTTTACGGTTCTGTTTACACGAACCGCTTTTTTATACAAACCGGAGCTACCACCTACGACAACACGATTGCTGATCTTGAAATCAACGCAGAGAAACGTCCGAGTTATTTTATTTCGATCCCATTATTCACCACTCAAAAAACCAGCTATGGTATTCTTAAAAAAGTATTGTAGCGTAAAAGCAAACTCCATACTGGAGTCGGTTATTGCTCTGACGATCATTTCGATCTGTCTGTATTTTGCTATTTTGATTTTTGCTGCTGTTTTTACGCCACGAACCTCGGCTAAATTTTACAGCACCCAGAATAAGGTCAATGAATTGTTTTTTTTATCGCAATTAAAAAATGATTCGTTACAATATGAAAGTCAGGATGAAAACCTGCTGATTGAAGAAGAAGCGATCAACGACCGCCTGAAAAAAATCTCTGTCCAATATAAAGACAGCTCGCAATTTAAGTTTGAAAAAAGTTTTTATGTCGAAAGCAATCCTTAATCGCAATAATTCGGTTCCGGCGTTTTCGATTGTAGAAACGCTTGTCGGAATGGCCATTACTGCCATTATCATGGGAATTCTGTTCGCCATATTTTCTATTATAACCGAAAGAATGATTGATTTCAGAAATCAGAATCAGCTTGTTAACGATTTAAACCGACTGACCTACAGCCTGAACAAAGACATTTTCGAAAAAGAAAAAATGGACCGGACTGACAATGAACTCTCTTTTAAGGGATACGCCGGAGAACAGGTTCATTATAATTTTCAGGAAGACTATACGATCCGGACGAATGAAACCTTTATAGACACTTTTAAGATTCAGCTCAAACAGATTGTGATAGATACCGTCAAAAGCAAATCAAAGCAATTGTTGTTTCTGAAACTGAAACTTAATGTAACCATTAATGAAAAGGAATCTTCCCTAAGCTTTTACAAAAGAGTGTACGCGAATGAATTATTACAAAAAACACCGAAACCATGAGTCTTGATCTAAGTACTTACAAAGCCCCAAAGGCTGAAAAAACGAATTTTAAGTTACCGTCAGGTGCTGCTTCGTTTCAATTCTCCAAAAAGCTTTCGGACAAGAAAAAAGAAATCTTTTACCGCGAATTGGGCATGCTGCTCAAATCGGGTGTTGATTTTAAAAAAGCGCTGGAGATCATGAGCAATCAGTCCAGTAATAATTTTGAGAAAGCCATTATCCATCAGATCAAAGACAAGGTTATTGAAGGCAGAAGTATTTACGAATCGATGCGGGAAACCAATCAGTTTTCGGCTTACGAATACTACAGTATTCAGATTGGGGAAGAAACCAGAAAACTGGAAGAAGTACTCGCCGAACTACAGAAATACTTCAACCGTAAAATCCAGATGAAAAGACAGATTGTTTCAGTTCTGACGTATCCGGCGATTGTCATGATCGTAACGGTGCTGGTGCTTTATTTTATGCTGAACAAAGTAGTTCCGATGTTTAGTTCCGTGTTCAAGCAATTCGGCAGTGAACTACCGAAAAGCACGCAGATCATTATCAAAATATCGAATCATTCGGGAACCATTTTTACGATTGTACTGGCCATTATCATTGGATTAATCGTGATGCACGCTTTGCTGAAAGAAAAAGATTTCTACAGGGCCGTAACCACAAAAATGATTTTAAAAATACCCTATTTCGGAAACCTCATCCGGAAAATTTACATCTCGCGTTTTTGCCAGGCCATGAATTTACTGATTACGTCTAAGACCACCTTGATCAATTCCCTGTCCCTTACGGCCAAAATGATAGGCTTCTACCCTATCGAAATGGCGATTCAAGAAATCAAAGATGATATCACGCGCGGCGCTTCTTTAAATGAAAGTTTAAAAAAGCATGACGTATTTGAAAATAAAATGGTTTCGATGGTCGAAGTAGCCGAACAGGTGAATCAGCTGGAGACCATGTTTGAAAGGCTTACGGAGCAATATAATGAGGAAATTAGCCATCAGACGAAAATGATCGGAGTGATTCTGGAACCCATGATTATCATCGTTATCGGAGTGATTGTCGGGGTCATTATGGTGTCTATGTACGCCCCAATGTTTGATTTGAGTAAAATTATAAATAAATAGTAATAGTTTCATTACAATTTGTATTTTTGCCGCCAAAGTATTTAACATATTTTAATAAATAAATGCATACAAATGTTAAAAAGGATTAAAAAATTATTAAAAAATAGTAAAAAAGCTACAATTAAAGCATATTCTTTAACAGAAATTTTAATTGTACTGTGCATCATCGGAATCTTATTGCTGATGGTTTTACCCAATCAGACTTCTGTAATTGGTCAGGCCAAAGCCATTGAGGCACAAGCCATGCTCAATCAGGTTTACGGTTTACAGAAAAGTCATTTTTACAGACATTCAAAATACTCCAGCAGCTTAGAGGAATTAGGTTTTGAACAAGAGCAGACAGTCGACGAAGGCGGACAAGCAGTGTACAAAATCGAAATCATCGAGGCCTCCAACGATTCTTTTGTAGCCAGAGCCACAGCAACCTCTGATTTAGATGGGGACGGAAGTTTTAATACCTGGGAAATCGACAGCAAGAAAATGTTAACTGAAGTAACAAAAGAATAAATTTGGAAACACCTTTACTTTTTTTGTTAGCGGTTTTATTATTTGTGTTTTTTCAGGATTGGAAATACAGGCGCATTCATGTCCTGTTGCCTTTCGCTATATTCCTGTTTTCCCTGTACCTCCTTTGTCTGAAGTCTCTTTCGTTCAGAAACATGCTGTTAAACACAGCCTTTTTTCTGATTACCTTAAGCATACTGGTACTTTATATGAGCATCAAAAGCAAGAAGTTCCTTAATCCTTTTGAACATTATTTCGGGTTGGGTGATTTGCTTTTTTATATCGCGGTCACGCCTCTTTTTGTACTTCCGAACTTTATTGTGTTTTTTATACTTTCCATGGTTTTCGCCCTGGTTGTACAACTGGTATTCAAAAAAGTCATTACGGAGCATACCGTTCCCTTAGCTGGTTTTTCGGCACTGTTTTTAGGTATCGTCCTGATCAGAGATTACTGTTCTTTTTATCCAAAACTTACACTGATCTAAATTATGCAGGATATCATCGTTCACTCCGAAAATCAGCATATCGTATCCGGCGATCTTGCCAACCAATATCGAATATTACCCAAATCCGTTTCAGAAAACACCCTGGAATTGTATGTGGATGAATCGTATCATAACAGCGATGCCAAAGAAGAACTGGAACTTTTTTTAGGCAAAAACATTATTTTCAGCCCGATTGAATCGTATGAGATTGAAAAAGCACTTTCTATATATTACAGAAAAGAAAGAGTTACGAGTTCCAACAAATCTTTAAATTTCGACAAAGGAGATTTCCTCGAAAGTTTACTGGAAGAAGCCAAATCTCTTAAATGCAGTGATATTCATTTTGAAGTGTACGAAAATTCTGCCCGAATCCGATTCAGGATTGACGGACAGTTAATTGAACGTTATAAAGTAGAACGCGAAAATTATCTGGAGCTGGTCAACAAAATCAAGATCAAGGCAAAACTGAACATTACCGAAAAAAGATTACCTCAGGACGGAAGAATTACCAATGATTCTTTTGACATTAGGGTTTCCATCTTACCGACCCTTTTTGGCGAAAAAATCGTGATGCGTTTATTAGGTCAGGATGCCTCTAATATAGATTTAAGTACACTGGGACTTCAGGAAGAAGAACTGGAACATTATCTGGAAGCGGTAAAAAAACCAAACGGGATTATCCTGATCAGCGGCCCCACCGGTTCCGGAAAAACAACAACACTATACGCTACCTTAAGATTGCTGAATGATAGCCGTAGAAATATAGTTACTGTGGAAGATCCGATCGAATATACCTTGAAAGGAATCAATCAGGTTCAGCTTAAGGAAGATATCGGCCTGACGTTTTCTTCTGCCTTAAAATCCTTTTTAAGACAGGATCCCGATGTGATCATGTTAGGGGAAATCAGGGATTCCGAAACGGCTTTAATGGCTATCAGAGCTTCCTTAACCGGGCACTTGGTCTTATCGACCATTCATACCAATTCTGCCATCGGTACCATTTCGAGATTAATAGACATGGGCGTTCCCTCCTATCTGATCGCGGAAACCTTAAACCTTTCCGTCGCACAACGATTGGTTCGAAAACTTTGCAGCCACTGTAAAAAGGAAGTTCCTTGTACTAAAAAGGATTTCCCGATGAACTATAAATTTCCGTATGAAATTGAAACCTATTACAAAGCGGTCGGCTGCAATCAGTGTTTTCATACCGGATACAAAGGAAGAACCGCTATTTATGAAGTCCTGACGATTGATTCCGTCATTACCGAAGCGATAAAAAACAATACCGTTACGAAGTTATTCAGTAACGACGAAAATTATAAATCACTATCAGAAAAAGCTTTTGATATTTTGGCCGAAGGAGAAACGGCTTTAGAAGAAATATATTCTATTTTAATTAACTTATAAATAAATGTTTAAAAAATTAGGTTACATAATTATGGTACTGTTTTTTACAAATAGTATTATTGCGCAACAAGACATCAACGAACTAAGCAAGAAATTTGACGACCTTTCCATCCAGAAAAAGGGACTTAATGAATCTATTAAAATAGACGTTTCCGGATTAACATTACACGATTTCATTTCCTCGATAGCCGAAGAACATCAATTAAATATTGATGTTGATAGTGAATTAAATCAGCCGGTATCCAACAACTTTTTTGATGTAACCGTAAAAGATGTATTCATTCACCTGGTACAGAAATACGATCTGGAAGTTACTTTTACGAACAATATCATTATTTTCAAAAAAAGGAAAACGGTAATCATCGTCGAGAAAAAAGTACCGAAGGTTATTGATGTCAGCTACAACTCCCAAAACGATTTCTTATCGGTTAAATTAGAAAACGATACCCTGTCGGCAGTTGCAAAAGCGATTATTGATAAATCAGGCAAAAATTTAGTTTTATCTCCTGACGTAAAAAATCTTCGCGTTTCTTCCTATATTCTGAACCGTCCTTTTGATCAGGTGATCGAAATGATGTCTAAATCGAATGATCTGATTGCGACCAAAGACGAAAACGGATTTTACTTCATCGAAAAAAACAAAGACGGAGCCGTTACCGTGAACGGTTCTACACAAAAAGCAAAACAGGCTAAATCGAGTGCCGGAGTTCCCGGTTATTATGAGGTAACCGTAAACAAAAACGGGCTGTTGTCTGTGAAAGCCTACATCGCTGACGCTTCCGATTTATTAACAGAAGCAGCCGAGAAACTACACGTTAATTATTTCCTGTACAACAAACCGGATAACGAAAAAACAACGCTTTCTGCCGATAACATTACCTTTGACGAATTGTTATTCCATATTTTCAAAGGAAAAAAATACACCTTTAAAAAACAGGATAATTTATATTTAATCGGAGATGAAGGTGCCGAAGGATTAAGAGCTACCGAAATCATTCAATTAGAAAACAGATCGATCGAACTGGTACTGGCTTCATTGCCAAAAGTATTTTCGGAGAAACTGGAAATTAAGGAATTTGTCGAATTGAATGGTCTGGTGGCTTCGGGATCGAAATCGATACTCGAAGAATTAAAGATCTACATCAAACAGATTGACAAAGTGGTACCGATGGTACAGATTGAAGTGATCATTGTACAATACAATAAATCGCATGATGTACAGACCGGAATGAAAGCCGGACTCGATAAAATCAACAAACAAGTGACGGGCGGAACCTTATTTCCTTCGACAGATGTAACGGTCAATTCAACTTCGGTAAACAGTCTGATCGAGGCCTTTAATGGTTTCGGAATTTTTAAACTCGGAAAAGTAACAGAGGCATTTTACCTGAATCTGAAATTACTGGAAAACAACTCGATTGTAAAAGTAGAATCAACTCCGAAAATCGCGACGATCAGTGGTCATGAGGCAAAATTATCTATTGGGGAAACCAGCTATTATTTCGAACAAAGCAATCGATTAATCAACAGCAACATCGGAAATGATATCCTGAATTCAGGAACATGGAAATCAACCGATGCGAACTTAAGTCTTTCCATAAAACCTTTTGTTTCGATAGACGAAAATGTAACACTTACCATTGTAGTCGAAAAAAGTTCTTTCCTTGGAAGAGCCGGAGAAACAGCACCTCCCGGAAAAGCAACACAGAAATTTGAATCTCTGGTTCGTGTCAAAAATGGCGAAATGATATTATTGGGCGGTCTGGATGAACTGAAAAAAGAAGATGCCGGATCAGGAACTCCTTTATTATCGAGAATACCGATTATTAAATGGTTTTTCAGCAGCAGGAAAAAAGCAAAAACCAATTCGAAATTGCACATTTTTATTAAACCAACAGTGGTATATTAATGATTACATTTTTATCTAAAATAATAAAGCTAAACAACTTACATGTAATTGGAATCATCAAAAAAGAGGATGAGGAAAGTTATAATGTACTTACTGTGAAGAAAAAAGGAAACAAAATAGATATTGTAAGCAGTACTTCTTTCGATACTTTTGAAAAAGTTGCCCAAAATATCGATCTTAAGATTCCGGTGCTTCTGACTCTTGACGGAAAAGGTATTTTAAATAAAGAAATAGATTTCAATACCGAAAGTGATGTTAACTGGTACAAAAACATTGATTTTGAATCGATTTACCATACCAGCATCATTGGCTCGGGAAGTAATTTCATGAGCTTTTGCAGGAAAAACATCGTCAATGAAATTACGGATAAATTCCTTAAAAAAGGTTTTCAGGTAGCGGATATTTACATCGGTTCTTTTTTAGCGGCATTGTTGTATGATGCGGTAAAAAAAGAGACGCTAACGTCAAACGATTTACTGTTAGAATTTGACAATGGTAAGCTTGTTCAATTTACCAAACAGGCAGAACCGGTACAAAAACAGAACTATACGATTGGAAAAGAAGTTATTTCAAATCAATTTCTTCCGCTTTACGGAATTATCGTTCACTTTTTTATTCAGCAGAAAGAAGTTTCGAAAACAACTAACGAAACTTTAAGCACAGAGGAAATTATTTATAAAAAAGCATTCCATATCCTGGGGATTACCATGCTTGTCGGTTTTTTATCGAGTCTGCTTTTGAGTTATCTGCTGATCCAATATTATGGTTCCAAAAATGCGGAGCTCAATCTTCAGAACGTATATTCCAATCAATCGTATCAACTGATTCTGGATCTGGAAAAACAAAAAGAAAACAAACAACAGCTGTTAAATGAGTCGGGATTTTTATCCTCGAAGTTTCTGTCTTTTTACAGTTATGAAATTATAAAAGGAATTCCGGGTGACATTTCTTTAACGGGTCTGAATATTATTCCGGTCAGCAAAGAAGTAAAAGCCACTCAGAAAATTAGTTTTGAAGCCAAATCAATCGTCATTAAAGGCGAGACTTTTAATGAAACTTCGTTCAACAACTGGATGGAAAAATTAAAAAAGATGAGCTGGCTTAAAAATTTTGAAATCATCAGTTTCAAAAAAGACAAGAAAAATAAATCTCAATTTGAAATAAAAATCACGATAAAAGATGTTTGAGAAATATTCCTATAAAAAGAAATTTACGGCACTGGCCCTGGTCTTTGTGATGCTCCTGATAACGGCCTACAAAAGATCATTTCATACTTTATTTCAGGTCATCACCGAATACAGGACTCTGTCTGAAAAAACGAATGAGATCAACAAAAAAGCCAATAACACAGAGGGTTTAACCAAAGAAATCAAGTATCTGGATCGTGTCATCGGAAAAGAAGGGATCACAAAAGAGATGGTACAGCAGGGCATCATAAGTTTTGCTTCTACCGAAAACCCTAAGGTCTCTATCAATGATTTGCAGCCGACACATGTTTTTTCTGATGAAAATTACCGGATCATCAGCAACCAGCTTGACGTTACCGGAAATTGCAACCAGCTGCTGGCCTTAGGCTATGATTTTGAAAAAAAGTTTGATTTTTCAAGAATGGTCAGCATGAATTTTTACACCGTTAAAAAAAACAACACTTCTGAAGTTTTACATTTAAAAATGATTTTTCAAAATTATGAAAACACTAAATAAAATTATACCGTTCCTTTTCGTTCTCCTTCTAGTGTCCTGCGAAGATGTTTTTGAAGAAGACATTTCAGATGATATCATTGAAGTGGTATCTCCAAAAGACGACACTACGATTGAAAGTAATGTCGTTAATTTTCAATGGAATGAACTTGACGGAGCCAAAAAATACCGCTTGCAAGTATTGGACCTCAATGAAACTATTGTTGTAGACTCTTTAGTAGCCAAAACCAGCCTGAATATTCCTTTGTTAACCGGAAGTTATCAATGGAAAGTAAGAGGGGAAAACTTTGCGTACGAATCCAACTATTCGGTACTTTCCAACTTTTCTATGGTCACAACCGATGACTTAAGCAATCAGCAGGTTGTATTAACAAGTCCGGACAACAATGTGTATAAAAACAGTACAGACCTGACGATCAAATGGCAAAATCTGGCAGCTGCTACCAGCTATTCTGTTGAAGTCATTAATACGACCACCAGTGAATCGGTCTATAAAGCCGAAAGCACTACCGGAACATCCGTTGTTTTAAACAGCACTAATTTAACCAAAGACGCCAATTACCAATGGAAGGTACGAGGAATTAACAGCACGAGCCAGACTGCTCAGTTCTCTTCGAGGAATTTCTTCATCGATACCGTTGTACCGGCCGTGCCTGTCAATTCCCTTCCGGCTGTTAATGCTGTTATTACCAATAATGTGTCGACTACTTTTACCTGGATTTCTCCTACGGATACCGGAACAATCCAGTCTCCTCTTTTGTACACGATAGAATTTTCCAACACCAGTACTTTTACGACCATTCTTTTTCCCACTAATAATGCGAGTACCTCGTATCAGCGTATTTTTACCACATTAGGAGATTATTACTGGAGAATTAAAACGACAGATGCTGCCGGAAATGTAAGTGCCTACAGCGTACCCTTTAAGTTCACCGTAATTTAGTACAGAGATGGTCAAGAAAAAGATAAATATAATTTTAATCGTCGTAGTCCTAGGGCTATGGGGTTCTGTTTTTTACAAAACGATCAACCGGTTTTTTACTTCTAAAGAATTAGCGGTTAACAACCCGGCGGGATCTGCTACTGTAAAATTCAATCAGATTAATAAAGATACTTTTGCCTTAGAAAACGTAAACAGAGACCCTTTCCTGAACAAGCAGGTTCAGGAAGTGGTTTCCCGCCCACAAAGACAATATGTGCCAAATTCTAACCATTCGGGTGCTTTAGTCAAAAAAGCGACAGCCGCACCAACAATTAAACATTTGATCGTATGGCCTGCTATCTCATATCACGGCTATATAAAAGATTCGCGTGGAGAAATGGTCATCCTGAAAATTGATTCGAAAATGTTTCGCCTGAGAAAAAACGATCTTGTGGACGGACTGATGATCAAAAAAATATCAAGTGATTCCCTGGAGGTAGATTTTAACAAGGAGAAGAAAATAATTAAACGATTTAAAATTTAATCCCTCTTTCCCATATTAAAAGAACGGCTAGTTCAGCAGATACGAGAGACGAATCGAGCCATAAAAAGAGCCTGTTATTTCATGGCTGTCCAATTCTCTTCCGTGGTAAATAAAAGAGTACGAAAAATTGAAGTTATCGTGACGGTATTTCAGGCCAAACTCAGCATTGAAACGAAGTGGCTCCAAATTAAAAGTCAACGGACTTTCGTTATTGAATAAGCTTCCTTCGATTGTAGCATCGTAAAACTGATAATTGACACTAGGTATTGCATAAAAATAAAACTCTCTCACTTTATAGGGCAGTACAGCACTCACTGACGCGTCATGTAAATTAGAATCATACAGCGGAAGCAATTTCTTAAAACCAATCCGGGTCAGAAAACCGGTGGAAACACCTGTAAAAATAGTCCCCAGATTTCCTTCCGACTGAAAATGCAGATCAACAAAATCGTTATGACGGCTTGGAAATAATTTCTTCGAATACAGCGCATGTACCTGAACACCCAAAGCATTGTGAATCTGATTTTCCCAACCGTAAACTCTTTTATATCCAATGACATGGTGGAAAGCTTCCTGCATTTCCTTCCCTAACGAATTTTGTCCGACAAAACCCAACTGAAAATCTGTTTTTAAAACCGACTCACTGTTATAGAAAAAACTCCGGCCGGCCTCGGCAAAAAGATAACCGGCAAAAGGGCGATTGTTATTATTCCGGGCCTCAATATTAATGTATCTCGGATTGTAAATATACTGACCCACCCGAAACTCCGTTATTTTCTTATTGATTTTCGAATTCTCATTTTTTGACAAAAAGCGATAAAACAGCTCTAAACCATTGGTATAATACATATCATTTTTAGAAGATGTATATAAATCATTGTCTGTGATAAAACCGATTTCACTCGTTTTTCCCTGTCCAAAAGTGAATACCGATGTCAATAGCAGCAGTACAATAAGCGCTTTTTTATTTCCCATTGTAATTTATTTTTCCAACGGCGCGCATTTCACGAACTATTCTTTCTTTACGTCTGTTGATATAACTGGACGATCCTGTGGCTTTAAATTTTCTTGGATTGGGCAATATAGCTGCAATTCCGGCAGCCTGCATGGGTGTTAAACTCGAAGCATCACGTCGGTACCAATGTTCCGTAGCGGCATAGGCGCCATAAACCCCATCACCCATTTCGATACTGTTCAGGTACACTTCCATGATCCGTTCTTTGCCCCAGATGACTTCTATTAAAACGGTAAAATAAGCTTCTAAACCTTTACGGAAATAACTTTTTCCCTGCCATAAAAACACATTTTTGGCCGTTTGTTGTGAGATGGTGCTTCCACCACGAATCCTGCGGCCGCGCTCATTGCTTTTATAGGCTTTTTGAAGTGCCTTAAAGTCAAAACCATTGTGGTATAAAAAAGTGCCGTCTTCACTGGCAATAACCGCTTTCTGCAAATTCATCGAAATCTTGTCAATCGGTTCCCAGTCATGATCAAAGTATACTTCTTTCCCACCCATTTTATTTTCGATTGCCCGAATTACCATCAATGGCGTAAAAGGGACGGGTACATATTTAAAAAAGATGACCGACCCAATGGAGAGTCCGAAGAACCATAGAAATAATTTGATAAAAAACCATTTCACTTTTTCTCCTAAAGAACGATTTGATTTCTTTGAAGCTGTTCTGGGCTTCGGTTTACTTGCGGTTGTTTTTTTTGGTGCTGGTTTTTTGACTGCCATTATATTAAATCTGCTAATTCTGTTCCTATTAAACTTCCTATTGCTACCCCCATCCCGCCTAAACGTACTCCACAAAACACGTTTTCAGACAGTTGTGTAACCACAGGCGTTTTACTGTTTCCGACGCCCATAATACCGCTCCAACGGTGGGCAATCTGAAATTCCTGATTTGGTAAAATTACATTTTTAAGTAAATCCTCCAATTTATTTTGCACAATTTTGGTCTGACCAAATTCGGTTGTGGTTTCGGTCTCAAAATCAAGGTTGCGCCCTCCTCCCAGTAAAATACGATCGCCGATGTTCCTGAAATAATAATACCCCCGATCCAGATGAAAAGTCCCCCTTATATCTAAGTTCGGAATAGGCTCTGTAATTAAAACCTGAGCCCTTGCCGGTTGCACGGCTCCTTTTGTTAACGTATTGGCGAACCCATTTGTTGCAAAAAGTATCTTTTTGGACGTAAAACTAAAATCACCCAATACCACTTCGACCCCACTTCCTGTATCGAGATAAGAGGTTACCGTTTGCTGATTCAAAATCAGAATATTGGCGGCAACAGCCTGTTTCAGCAATTCCTGCATCATGTTTCCGGTATCGAGCTGCGCTTCAAACGGATTAAAAACCAAATAGTCCTGAATGTTTTCAAAACCAAAACGATCTACTTCCTTGCTAAAAACATCCGCTTTAAAAAGTGGTTTTAGTATCTCGTTTATAAAGGGCAATTTACTCAGACAATCTGTGAAACCTCTTTCATCTTCCTTCAGAAAAATTTCATATCCGCCATGTGGCTTAAAATCCATTGCAGCATCTCCCAATCTTTTTCGAAGCAGCTGCAAACCCTGCCAGCGTTTTTCAACCAGCTGGACCACATCTTCTTCTGAATGCGTTTTCAGATCCTCCATAATTTCAGAAAGGCTTCCGAAACAGGCAAAACCAGCATTTTTTGTACTGGCACCCTGCGGCAGCATGCCTCTTTCTAAAACCAGGATTTTTGCTGTTGGAAATCTTTCGCGTAAGCGCAGGCCTGCATGCAAACCAACAATCCCGCTGCCAACGATAGTGTAATCTACATCCGTGAACCAATTTTTAAGCTCCCAGTAACTTAATTCCATGACCTCAATTTTTTATAAAAGTACAGATTTTTTGTTTTACCATATAAGTGATGTAAGTTCATTTAAGAGTTTTTTTAAGGCAACGATTTTAATTTTTAACGAATGTCAGGCTGAGCGGAGTCGAAGCCCCTCTTATTTCCAAGCCTTCGACTACGCTCAGGGTGACAATCTCAATAACTAAACAAAACAAACAAACCTCATACTTAAATGAACTTACATCACTTATATGGTTTTAACAGATGTCAGGCTGAACGCAGTCGAGCCCTTTTATTTCCACAAGCCTTCGACTACGCTCAGGGTGACAATCTCACTAACTAAACAAAACAAACAAACCTCATACTTAAATGAAATTACATCACTTATATGGTTTTAACAGATGTCAGGCTGAGCACAGTCGAGCCCTTTTATTTCCACAAGCCTTCGACTACGCTCAGGGTGACAATCTCGCTAACTAAACAAAACAAACAAACCTCCTGCTTAAATGAACTTACATCACTTATATGGTTTTAACAGATGTCAGGCTGAGCACAGTCGAACCCTTTTATTTCCACAAGCCTTCGACTACGCTCATGGTGACAATCTCGCTAACTAAACAAAACAAACCTCATGCTTAAATGAACTTATATCACTTACATGGTTTTAACAGATGTCAGGGTGACAAAACAATTAAAAGTTTAACAATAAATTGGAATTTGGAATTTAAAAGATTGGAATTTAAAATTCGTACTTTTAGCTCCTCAAAAATCAGATTATCAATTATGAAAAAAGTATTATTCACAACCTTAATAATGATGAGTTTAAACGCTATCGGACAGAATGTAATGTCACCGGAATTGTTATGGAAATTAGGAAGAGTGACACCGCTTGGCCTTTCGAAAGACGAAAAAAATGTTGTTTTTAAGGTTACTACCCCTTCGATAGAGGAAAACAAATCGCATTCTAAATTTTACACTTTACCCGTAAATGGCGGAAATGCAACTGAAATCAAAGACACTAAAGATGTATTGAAAGACAAAAATATTTCACCTGACGGGAAATTTTTGTTGTACAATGAAGAAGTAAAAATTGATAAAGTTTTAGGAAAAGATTTTTATCCAAACCTTGACAAATCCGATGCTCAGATTTACGACGGTTTGGATTACCGTCACTGGGACACCTGGAATGAAGGTAAATTCAATCATGTTTTTTATAAGGAAAACAAAGAAGGAGCGGCCGGAATCGATATCTTAAAAGGAGAGACTTTTGACAGTCCGCAGAAACCATTTGGCGGCGACGAAGATTATATCTGGTCTGCTGATGGGAAAAGCATTTTGTATGTGTGCAAGAAAAAAGCGGGAACTGCCTACGCCATTTCTACCAACACCAACATTTACGAGTACAATTTAGAGACTCAGAAAACAGTCAACAGAACCGAGGACAACTTAGGTTACGATATGGCTCCGCAATTTTCCCCAACGGGAAAGCTGACCTGGCTGCAAATGAAACGCGATGGTTATGAAGCAGACAAAAACGATATTATTGTCGATTTTAAAGGAATCAAAACAAACCTGACGGCAAACTGGGATGGCACTGTAGACCATTTCATCTGGAGTAAAGACGGCAAAAATGTATTTTTTGTGGCACCGGTTGATGGTACCAAACAGCTTTTTACGGTTAATTTCCCTGGTTTGACAAGAATTGCCATTACGGTGCGTCAGTTAACGAATGGTGATTTTGACGTGAATGATTTGGTTGGTTTTTCCGGTGATGATATTATCGTTACCAGAACGGATATGAATCATGCGGCTGAGATTTTTTCTTATAATTTAAAGAAAAATACCTGGAAACAATTGTCGAACGTCAATACAGAAACTTATAAAACACTGACCTTAAGCAAAACAGAGAAACGTTATGTAACGACTACGGACGGCAAGAAAATGCTGGTTTGGGTAATTTTACCTCCAAATTTTGATGCCACCAAAAAATATCCAACCCTATTGTATTGTCAGGGTGGGCCACAGTCTGCATTGACACAATCCTATTCGTACCGTTGGAATTTTTCCTTAATGGCAGCTAAAGGTTATGTGGTCGTGGCTCCCAACCGTCGCGGAATGCCGGGGCACGGAGTAGAATGGAACGAGCAAATCAGTAAAGACTGGGGTGGACAGGTGATGGACGATTATTTGTCTGCCATTGATGATGTTGCCAAAGAAAGCTATGTTGACAAAAGCCGTTTAGGCTGTGTCGGTGCGAGCTACGGAGGATATTCTGTGTTTTATTTAGCCGGAATTCACAACAAACGTTTCAAGACTTTTATTGCGCATGATGGTGTTTTCAATACACAAAGTATGTTCGGAACGACAGAAGAAGTTTTCTTTAACAACTGGGATTTCGGTGGTGCTTACTGGGAAAAAGACAATGCTGTGGCACAAAAAACATATACTACTTTCAACCCTGCAAGTCTGGTACAAAACTGGAATACGCCCATTTTAATTGTTCAGGGAGGAAAAGATTTCCGTGTACCGATCGGACAGGGACAAGAAGCTTTTCAGGCGGCCCAGTTAAGAGGAATTAAAAGTCGTTTGCTTTATTTCCCGGAAGAAAATCACTGGGTTTTAAAACCTCAGAATGCTCAGGTTTGGCAAGGTGAATTCTTTAAATGGTTAAAAGAAACCCTTTAGTCAGATTTCAATTGAAACCCTGAATTTTAAACGATAATACAATTTAGATGTATTTTCATCCAAATAGCTGTAGATTTATATAATCTGCAGCTATTTTGTTTTCCACAACTTTTAATTATATAAAATATTAGTCTAAAATATATTTCTAAAAAGGGAAAAATTTAAATAAATTGCGAGAGTTTCAATTATAATAAAACATTCAACACCTACGCGCTATCATTTATGGAGAGTAAAAAAAGTTACATGCCGTTCAAAGTACTCTTCAGTTATATTGCATTGCTGGGACTAGTCGTTACTGTTGGATGGTTTTTATATTCTGAAAATGCTGTTTACAATAAACTGGAAGATAAAATCGCCTTGGAAAAAACGAAAATCCTACGAGTGAGTAAGCTTTTTTCGAATGTATACAAAACGGAAAGTCTGGCCCGAAAAACGATTCAGACCAACTCTGAAAATGATTTTAAAAGTTACCTGATCGAAACGGATTCCTTAAAATCCAGAATAGATACCTTAAAACAAATTGTCACTACCGAATATCAGAAAGTATTATTAGATAGTGTCACGTATTTCTTATCTGAAAAAACAGATAATATAAAACAGTTAAAAGCCATAAAAAGCAAAGCCGAGGACGAAGTTTCGGTGAATACGGCTATTAACGAAATTACTAAAATGGAGTTTAAACTGCGTAAATTAGAACTACGGGATTTTAACAAAAATCCGAATGATTTAGGCAGTTACCAACGAAATGTGCTCCAGAAATATGTCGACTACCTGAATCAGAATATTCCGGACGACAGCACTAATACGCTGAGCAAACAAGCCTCTGACTCTATTCTGGCCAATTCGAAAAAACTGTTGAGCAACGTAAAACTAAAGGCAGAAAAGAAAAAGGAATCCCTGAATTTCGAAGAAAACAAACTGCTTAAAAATGAAATTGCCATCTCAGAACAACTCCGAAAAGTACTTCGTATTATTGAAAGAGAAATTATCATTAACTCAATAAAAAACAATTCACTAAAAGAAAAATCACTTAAAAAAGTCAACGAAATTGTAACGGTTTCTGCTATTATCGGGCTGTTTTTAACGGTATTATTCTCTATCTTAATTGTGAGTGATTACTCCAAATCACAGCTTTACAAAAAACAGCTGGAAATTGCCAACTTCAAAACCAAAAACCTGCTTAAAAGCCGGGAACAGCTAATTTCGACCGTGAGCCATGATTTAAAAACACCTTTGAGTACCATTGTAGGTTACACCGAACTTTTGGGCAATTCGGATGTCAATACCAAACAATCGTATTTCGTTAAAAACATAAAAAACTCCTCTGAATATATTTCACAGTTAGTTCAGGATTTACTGGATTTTTCTCAAATCGAAGCCGGAAAAATCAGCATCGAAAAAGTACCTTTCGTGTTACCGGAAGTGATTGAGGATGCGGCCAGAAATATACAGACTGTCTATAAAAACAAAAACATCGATCTTATTATTAATGTTGATGAAAAACTGAACAGCAAGATTGTCGGAGATCCGTTTCGTCTGAAACAGATCCTGACCAACCTTGTGGGAAATGCATATAAATTTACAGAAGAAGGTTTTATAAAAATCAGTTCTTATGTGAGTGATGATGCTTTTTTTGTGATTACCATAGAAGACACCGGAATCGGAATTGAAAAAGCAAATCAACAACTGGTCTTTGAGGAATTTGCCCAGGCCAACGAAAACATCGAAAAAAAATATGGAGGAACCGGTCTTGGTCTTTCGATCTGTCAAAAAATAATAACTATTCTGGGAGGTAGTTTAACCCTTGAAAGTACTTTTGGAGAAGGAAGTACTTTTGAAATCAGACTTCCCTTATTATTTGACAATAGCCCCCATACTCCTTCAGAAATTAAAAAGCAGCCCGTTTTCACTAAGATGAAAAAACAGACTTTTATTGTAATTGATGATGATATTAATCTACTGAATTTAACGAGCGGGGTTTTAAAACAGGAAAAACATCATGTTTTATCTTTCAACAGGGCATCGAAAGCATTAGACACTATTGCTACTACCAATTTCGATTTTATCATTACCGATATTCAGATGCCGGAAATGGATGGCTTTATGTTTATTGAAAAATTAAAAAGCACCAATACTACTACATTCAAAAACCAACCGGTTATTGCACTGACGGGACGAACCGATCTGGATTTTTCTGTTTACAGCAATGCCGGGTTTACAACTGTTATTAAAAAACCCTATTCGCCAAAAGTGTTATTGGAAACAATTCATCAAATTTTAGCGCACAATCCTCTTCCAATGGATGCAATTAAACCTATTGAAGAAATTTCCTATACACAACTTTATTCCTTAGAAACCCTGAAAGAGTTTTTAGGAAATGACAATGAATCCTTAAAGGATGTTATAAACTCCTTTATTGAGAGTACAGAAGAAAATCTGGTTTATTTAGACACCGCTATTATTGAAAACAACACCGCGCAAATTGGCGCTATTGCCCACAGAATTGCACCCATGTTTAAGCAGATTCAGTCGAATGAAATTGCGAATATTCTAAAAGCGTTAGAGAAAGAGGACTATAAAAATGAGGATCTGAAAGGTGTTTTGGAAAAATTAAAAACCAAAACGGAGATCCTGTTCACCTCTTTAAAACAGGAAATCGTTTAATCTATATTGTACTGCTTTAATTTATTGTAAAGTGTTTTTCTGGTAATTTTAAGCATTTTTGCAGCTTCGGATTTATTGTTCTGTGCTTTTGATAACGCATGAATGATCGTTTCTTTCTCGTTATCTGACAAGGAGAAATTCCCTGTTGCAGTCTGCTGCTTCTGAATCTGAAAAAATTCGGCCGGCAATACGTCACTTTCAATAAAATCGCCTCGAGACAATAAAGTGGCACGTTTTACGCAATTCTGAAGTTCGCGTAAATTTCCGGGCCAGCTGTAGTTCTGAAAAATCTGGACTACTTCAGGTGCAAAACCGATAATTTCCTTATTTAATTGCTGATTGGCTTTCTCCAGAAAATAATCGGCGAAAACCATCAAATCTTCTCCTCTGTCGGTCAGTGAAGGAGACTGAATTGAAAACTCATTAATCCTGTGGTATAAATCTTCACGGAAATCACCATTTTTGACTGCTTCGCGTAAATCTTCATTAGTTGCCGTAATGATTCTGATATCGACGTTTATTTCTTTATTACTTCCAACGGGTTTAATCTTTCTTTCCTGAAGTGCTCTTAGCAGCTGTATCTGATTTTCATAAGAAAGATTCCCTATTTCATCCAGGAAAAGAGTTCCTCCGTTAGCGGCTTCAAAATAGCCCATTTTATCGCTGATTGCTCCGGTAAAAGATCCTTTCAGGTGTCCGAAAAATTCGCTTGCCGCCAGTTCTTTCGGAATGGCACCACAATCAACAGCAATAAAATTATTGTTTTTTCTGTTACTCTGCTCATGAATACTTTTCGCGATGATTTCTTTACCTGTCCCACTTTCTCCAATAATCAAAACCGACATATCGGTAGGGCTGACCAATTGAATGTGGTCCAATAGTTTTTTGGAAGCAATAGAAATTCCTTTTACAAATTCGTTTTCGCTTGTATTATTTGGTTTCCTAATTGGTTTCTTTTCTTTGGCGGGAGCTTCTGTCTGCGGAGTCTGTAACGCATTTGTAATTACCAGCAAAACCTCATCCGGATTAAACGGTTTGGAAATATAGTCGGCAGCACCGTTTTTGATCGCTTTTACCGCCGTATTTACATCCGAATAGCCTGTCATCAATATTACAGGAGTTTCAGGGTTGGAGGCCTTAAATTCAGCCATCAGTCCAATGCCATCAGAATCAGGCAAACGAAGATCCGTCAAAATCAAATCAAAAGATTGATTTTTAATTGCTAACCGGGCTTCTGCTGCTGAAAAAGCAACAATAACTTCATACTCTTTTTTTATCAGAAACTTCTCTAATAATTTGCAGAATGAAATATCATCTTCTATTAGTAATATCTTTGGCATTTGCTTTTTGGTACTTTTTTGCTAAAATAATACTATTAAACTTGTATTTTCACAAAATTTTGCAAAAAAAAAGAGATTGTTATTTAAACAATCTCTTTTTCACCAAAAACATAAATCTAATTCACCTAATTATATTTTCAACCAATTGCCATTGACATCTGAGTAAACAGTAGCCTTTTGGTCACCAACTGCTATATCTAATTTGTATTCTTTTTTATCGTTTACGTAAGCTTTAACCAATTTAGCACCCGGGTAAGCAGTCTCCAGTGCTTTTTTGACTGGCACCGGAACAGTATCTACTCCGATCTCCGTATATTCAGTCTGGTACTCTGCCTCAATTTTTACTTCTTCTGAATGTACCATTGATGTGGCGTAAATAGACAAACTTCCTAAAACGATTGCTGCTGATAAAACTATCTTTTTCATCTTATTTATTTTTTAATGATGTTTCCTGCAGCATCTGTGAATACGGTGTATTTTTTATCTCCTTTAGAGATTTCAAGTTTATACTCTTTCTTCTCGTTTACATAGGCTTTTTCAAGTTTTGTACCCGGAAAAGATTTTTCAACTGTTGACTTTACGGCTGCCGGAACAGCATCTGCACTAACCTCAGTAAACTCATCCTGAATTGTTACCGATTGATTCACTGAAGTTTTTATTACCGGAGCTGTAGCTGCGTTAACAGTTAAACTTCCTAAAACGATTGCTGTTGATACTAGTAACTTTTTCATAATGATTGTTTTGTGGGTTATTGATAATTAGTTTATTTTTTAAGAATATTTCCTTTGGCATCCGTGTAAACAGTAGATTTTTCTTCTCTTACAATAATGTCAATTTTGTATTCTTTCTTTTCGTTAACATAAGCTTTCTCCAGCTTTACTCCAGGGTAAGCATTATCTAAAGCTGTTTTAATAGCTGCCGGAACAGCATCAATTTCTTTATATTCGTCCTGTGTGATTTCTGACTGAATAACAGCACTTTTAACGTAAGTGTTTCCAGCCTGCATTGACATAGTTCCCAGAACTATTGCCGCAGATAAAATTAATTTTTTCATAATCTATAGTTTTTTAGTTAAGTTGGTTATTTTTTGATCCAGGATCCGTCTGCATTTGCAAAAAGAGATCCTACTTTATCACCAACTGTAACGTCTAGTTTGTATTGTGAACTTGCATTTTTATATGCTTTGGAAAGTACTGCATCCGGATATGCTTTTTTAAGAGCATCAGTAATTGCTGCCGGAACTTCCTCTAATTTGATTTCAGTATATTCTTCCTGAATCGAGATTGTTTTTACGATTGTATTTGTGATTGGCGAGGTTGAGGCAAATGATGTTAAACCTCCCAAAACGATTGCGGCTGATAAAAATAAATTTTTCATGGTAGTTATATTTTAATATTGTTAATTTGATCTTAGTATTCTTAATTTGAATTTTCACGGGAACACTAAATTATTTTTTAATCCAGGTTCCGTCTGCATTAGCAAAAAGATTCCCTGTTTTGTCCCCTACGGTAACGTCCAGTTTGTATTCTGATTTTGCATTTTTGTATGCTTTAGAAAGTACTGCATCCGGGTATGCTTTTTTCAAAGCTTCTGTAACTGCAGCTGGCAATTCTTCTAATTTGATTTCAGTATATTCATCCTGAACTGAGATTGTTTTTACGATTGTAGTAGTTATTGGAGAAGTTGAAGCAAATGAAGTTAAACCTCCCAAAACGATTGCGGCTGATAAAAATAAATTTTTCATAATGTATATATTTAAATTATTTAATAGTTGTTTTACGCTTTAGATAATGAAATTATTGTGCCGCAACTTCAAAATCGCCCAACAAACCCCTTAAGCCCTTTAAAACAAAGCATTAAGCTAAATGTGCCAAAATTTAAAACTGTAAAAAACTGTATACTATTACGAAATAGTGTGTAAAAAGTATACACGAAATGTGTTTACTTCGGCATTTAAGACCAGAAACCCGACAGGTTTTAAAAACATGTCGGGTTCAAAATAGGTCGTAAACGAAAAAAGGCTGTCGAAATCGACAGCCTTTTTATTATTCTATTGGATTCATTTTAAATGTATCCATAAATGCAGTGGTATAATCTCCTGCAATGTATCTCGGATCATCCATTAATTGTCTGTGGAAAGGTATTGTAGTTTTCACCCCTTCGATAACGAATTCATCTAAAGCTCTTCGCATTTTGCTAATGGCTTCTTCACGTGATTGTGCTGTTGTAATTAACTTCGCAATCATCGAATCGTAATTTGGCGGAATCGTATAACCTGAATAAACGTGGGTATCTAAACGTACTCCATGACCTCCCGGCATATGAAGCGTAGTAATTTTTCCTGGTGAAGGGCGAAAATCGTTATAAGGATCTTCAGCATTAATACGACATTCAATAGCGTGTAGTTCCGGTAAGTAGTTTTTTCCTGAAATTGGAATTCCGGCTGCTACCATAATCTGCTCACGGATCAAATCATAATCAATAACTTGTTCTGTAATCGGATGCTCTACCTGAATACGGGTATTCATTTCCATGAAATAGAAGTTTCTGTGTTTGTCAACCAAAAATTCTACTGTTCCGGCTCCTTCGTATTTAATGAACTCAGCTGCTTTTACGGCTGCTGCTCCCATTGCATTACGCAATTCGTCGGTCATGAAAGGGGAAGGTGTTTCTTCGGTAAGTTTTTGGTGACGACGTTGTACCGAGCAGTCTCTTTCTGAAAGGTGACATGCTTTTCCGTATGAATCTCCAACCACCTGAATTTCGATATGACGTGGTTCTTCAATAAGTTTCTCCATGTACATTCCGTCATTTCCAAATGCTGCGGAAGCTTCCTGACGTGCACTTTCCCAAGCTTTCAAAAGCTCTTCTTCTTTCCAGACAGCACGCATTCCTTTTCCACCACCACCGGCAGTAGCTTTAAGCATCACCGGGTAACCGAATTCTTTAGCTAATTTTTGTGTCTGTTCGAAAGATTCTAATAATCCTTCGGAACCTGGTACACATGGAACTCCTGCAGCTTTCATTGTAGCCTTTGCAGAAGCTTTATCACCCATTTTATCAATCATTTCGGGTGCAGCACCAATAAATTTGATTCCGTGTTCCTGACAAATTTTTGAGAATTTAGCATTCTCAGAAAGAAATCCATAACCCGGGTGTATTGCGTCTGCATTGGTAATTTCTGCAGCAGCAATGATATTTGACATTTTCAAATACGATAAGTTACTTGGAGGAGGTCCAATACAAACCGCTTCGTCAGCAAACTTAACATGTAGACTTTCAGCATCGGCTGTAGAGTAAACTGCTACAGTTTTAATTCCCATCTCTTTACATGTACGAATTACACGAAGTGCAATTTCTCCTCTATTCGCAATTAATATTTTTTTAAACATCTTATTTTAATTAGATAATTAGACAATTTGATAATTAGATAATTCTAGATGATTAACAAATTTTTGATTGTGAATCCTTCTAAAACCTAAAATCTAAAATCTAAATTTATTTATGATGGATCAACTAAAAATAAAGGCTGGTCAAATTCTACAGGAGACATATCGTCTACCAGAATTTTTACAATTTTACCTGAAACTTCTGATTCGATTTCGTTGAATAATTTCATTGCTTCAATTACACATAGAACATCACCTTTTGCAATAGTACTTCCCACTTCAGTGAAAACGGATTTGTCCGGAGAAGGTTTTCTATAAAAAGTTCCAATTATTGGAGATTTTATAGTTATATATTTAGAATCCTCTGACACAGCTGGTGCTTCAGTGTTAACATTTACAACAACCGGAGCTGTTTGCTGAGGGGCAACTGCTTGCTGCAATGCAGGCTGAGCAGGTAATTGTTGCACGTAAGTAGCTTCTGTTACATTTGTTTCCAATGTTGTTCTGATAGTGATTTTTACATCATCCATTTCCAACTTCACTTCTGCAACTCCCGAATTTGCAACAAATTTGATTAGGTTTTGAATTTCTTTTAAATCCATAATGATTCGATTTTAGTTTAATTTATTTTTTATCGTAAGCCCATTTTAGGTAAATAGATCCCCAAGTGAATCCACCACCAAAAGCGGCGAAAATAATATTATCTCCTTTTTTAAACAAGTGTTCAAAGTCGCTTAATACTAATGGCAATGTAGCTGAAGTTGTATTACCATATCTTTCGATATTCATTAATACTTTAGAATCTTCCAATTCCATTCTGCTTGCCGTTGCATCAATAATACGTTTGTTAGCCTGATGCGGCACTAGCCAATTTACATCTTCATTAGTCAAATTGTTTCTTTTCAGAATCAATTCGCTGGCATCTGCCATATTAGTCACTGCGTATTTAAAAACAGTTTTTCCGTCCTGAATGATATTGTGCTGTTTGTTCTGAACTGTTTCTAATGTAGTCGGGATCAGAGAACCTCCGGCAGAGATTTTCAGAAAATCGCGTCCTACACCATCACTTCTTAAATATTCATCCTGTAAACCTAAACCTTCATAATTTGGTTCGAATAAAACGGCTCCGCCTCCATCACCAAAGATAATACAAGTTGCCCTGTCTGTATAATCTACAATTGACGACATTTTATCAGCACCAATTAACAGTACTTTTTTATAACGTCCTGATTGTATATAAGCTGCAGCGGTAGACATACCGTATAAAAAACTGGAACATGCAGCCTGTAAATCGTATGCAAATGCATTTGTAGCGCCAATTTCTGTTGCAACAAAAACTCCTGTAGAGGCTACCGGCATATCTGCTGTGGCTGTTGCCATTATAACCATATCAATCTCTAACGGATCAATGTTAGCTTTCGCTATTAAATCCTGTGCTGCTTTTATGGCAAGAAAAGATGTTCCTTTATCAGCATCTTTAAGAATTCTTCTTTCTTTTATTCCGGTACGAGTGGTAATCCATTCGTCATTGGTATCAACCATTGTTTCCAATACTTTGTTTGAAAGCACAAAGTCAGGAACATAAGCTCCAACAGCGGTAATTGCGGCTGTGATTGTATTCATTATATTCTATTATTTCCTTTCAAATATTTCTATTTGAAAAATTTTTAAAAGACTTGAAAATTACAAAAAAAAACAAAGCGAATTTGTATCTGTTTTCTTAAAAAACGAAAGTTATAACCAACAAAAAAAACTCTCACTATGTGAGAGTTCCAGTATTATTTACAAAAACGTATTAAGCAACCGCTACAGATTTATCGATAACAACTTGCCCTCTGTAATACATTTTACCTTCATGCCAGTAAGCTCTGTGGTATAAATGTGCTTCTCCAGTAATTGGACATGTAGCGATTTGAGCTACAGTAGCTTTATAATGTGTTCTTCTCTTATCTCTTCTTGTTTTCGAGATTTTTCTCTTAGGATGTGCCATTTTACTATATTATTTATCCGTTAATAGTTTTTTTAATTTGTCCCAACGCGGGTCAATATCTTCTTCTTGTTTACTCTCTTGTTTTTGTTCTTTTACTGTTAGTTCGTTCAGTTTTGTCAAGGCTTCGGTTTGTAAACTTCCGTCTTTTACTCCTGGATGAACCCGTTTTAGCGGCACCGAAAGTGCAATCATTTCATAAATGTATTGTGCTACATCTATTTCATGCTCTCCGTGTGGCAAAATCAACAACTCTTCGTTATCATTGTTGAATTCATCTCCAAAGCGAACAATCAATTTCATTTTTCCTTTTAAGGGCAAATCAAAATCTTCGCTTGTCAGATCACAAGGCACATTTACTGTTCCTTTGTGTTTGAAATCCAACTCCATCATGTTGCTTTTCTTATCTAAAACTAAATTTACTTTGATATCCGAACTTTGAAATTCGTCGTAATCAAAGTTCTCAAAGAACGCATTACTTATTTGATACTCAAAATGGTGTTTTCCCAGCTTTAATCCTGCGAAAGGAATTAAAAATTCTTTTGTTTTGCTCATTTCAACATCAATTTGTCCAATCGCTATCTAAAACTCAGATACCTGAATTGGGGTGCAAAGATATAAAATTATTATAAAACTAATAATCTTATTCACCTTTTTTTGTTTATAACTGTTTTTCTTTTATTTTAAGAGGTTTTTGACTAATCTCCTCATACAGATTACGAGAGCGAAAAATATCAATTGCCAGATAAACGGCCTCCTTAAATGAATTATAATCTGCGATGTCTTTCCCAGCAATATCATAGGCTGTACCGTGATCCGGTGAAGTTCTGATCTTGTTTAAACCTGCTGTATAATTCACCCCTTTTCCGAATGATAATGTTTTAAAAGGAATAAGTCCCTGATCATGATAAGCTGCCATGACAGCATCATATTTTTCATATTGGCCGCTTCCAAAAAAGCCATCTGCCGGAAATGGACCAAAAACCATAGTTCCTTTTTCAAATATTTTTTTCAGGACAGGCTTTAGAATCAAATCATCTTCTTTGCCGATTACACCGCCATCTCCTGCATGTGGATTTAATCCCAAAACAGCGATTTTTGGCTTTACAATACTAAAATCCTCTATTAGGGACTTTCTTACCGTTTCTATTTTTCGCGTAATCAATTCTTCTGTCAAATGTGATGAAACTTCATTCAGAGGCACATGATCCGTAAGCAGACCCACCCTAAGATTATCCTGAACCATCATCATCAGCGCATTTCCTTCCAGTTCCTGATCGAGATAATCGGTATGTCCCGGAAATTTAAATTCTTCAGACTGAATATTATACTTATTTACAGGAGCAGTAACCAAAACATCAATGTGTCCCTCTTTTAAGGCTTTGGTTGCCGCCACAAAAGATTTTATGGCATACTCCCCCGTTTTTGCATCATTGACTCCAAAGTTAACATCAACACCTTCTTTCCAAAGATTAAAGACATTGACTTTTCCGGGCACAACCTGATCTAATTTATCCACTCCGTGAAACTGAATGGCAGAGGTAACACTTTTTTTTACGAACGAAAGTATTTTGGCATTTGCAAAAATAACCGGAGTACACAGTTCTAACATGCGGGAATCTTCGAATGTTTTCAGTATAACTTCGCTTCCAATACCGTTTAAATCTCCTATTGAAATTCCAACAATAATATTTTCTGCTTTTTTATTCATGTGCTCAGTTTATTTATTACTAATTTTGATGTGCAAATTTAGTAAAATAAAACAACAATGTTTACAGGAATTATAGAAACCCTAGGAAGGATTCACGAAATACAAAAAGAACAAAGCAACCTTCATGTCACCGTTGAATCTTCTTTCACTAATGAATTAAAAATTGATCAAAGCGTATCACATAACGGAATCTGCCTTACAGTTGTTGCTATAAAAGACAACTTTTATACCGTAACGGCAATTGATGAAACGATCCTAAAAACCAATATAGGCGACTGGAAAGTCAATGATATTGTAAATCTGGAAAGAGGAATGAAACTCGGAGATCGTCTTGACGGACATATTGTACAAGGCCACGTAGACCAGACAGGAACCTGTAGTAACATCCAGGAAGCCAACGGAAGCTGGAATTACACTTTCGAATACGACAAAAACTTAAATAACATCACTATAGAAAAAGGATCTATAACGGTAAACGGAGTAAGTCTTACGGTCGTAAATTCAAAAACAAATGAATTTAGCGTATCTATAATTCCTTATACTTTTGAAAATACCAATTTCAAAGATTTTAAAATCGGAACTAAAATTAATTTAGAATTTGATGTCGTAGGAAAATACATTTCCAGACTCTATTCTATAAACAAATAGTTACAAAATTCTATTAAAAAGAAAAGCTTCAGTTTAAACTGAAGCTTTTCTTTTTAAATTATATTGGTATAAAGTATAGGTTCCGAATAATAATGCAGCCATTATCAGAAGTGTTAAGCTCTGATCAATAGGAACACCAGGCGGTTTTGGTGTAGCTGCCGATTTAGCCATTACTGGCTTAGGAGGGGCATTAGTACCTGCAGTAACACTTGAAACACTAATCAAGGTTATAAAAAACACAAAAAAAATAGTTTTTGATATCTTCATAATTTTTAATTTGCTGAAAAACAGCATAATATATTATTAAAATCATTTTCCTTATTACAATTCTCACAAAAACAACGCTTTATGCTCAAATTCTTGACAAATGTATAAGATTTTCATTCAAATGCAAGTTTTAAAACAAAAAAAATAAAGTTTTAAAACAAAACACTTTAACGAAATCGTATTAGTTAAACATACGGCAATTTTACTTATTTGGTTTTGAAAAAAAATGCAGTTTCGGAAAATTTAATGAAAATTTAATCTGGTTGAAAAAGCTTCCATTGAAAGAAAATAAAATCAGCAGAATTTAAAAAGTACAAGATAACTTGATACCAAAATTTTCGTCCTGAAAATAAAAAAGCCTTACAAACAAAATGTTTATAAGGCTTCTGAAGAATTGACTGTGGTCCCACCTGGGCTCGAACCAGGGACCACCTGATTATGAGTCAGGTGCTCTAACCAGCTGAGCTATAGGACCGGTTTGAGGATGCAATATTACTACTATTTTTTATTCACTGCAAATATTTTACAGTATGATTTTCATTTAATTTCAAATAGGCCGGCGTATTTTCAAAAACCCAATTGATTTTCAACACCTTATTTAATGTGAGAAAAAGGATTTTTTTATTTAATTTCCTGACAAAGCTCCACCAAAACTCCATTTGTATTCTTTGGATGCAAAAAAACAACCAGTTTGTTATCGGCACCTCTTTTCGGAACTTCGTTTATCAATACAAAACCTTCGTTTTTCAGGCGGGTAATCTCCACCTGAATATCTTCAACATCAAAAGCGATGTGATGAATTCCTTCTCCTTTTTTCTCTAAAAATTTTGCAATCGGACTTTCCGGACTAGTTGCCATCAGCAGCTCGATTTTATTGGTTCCGGTTTGAAAAAACGAAGTCAGGACTCCTTCACTTTCGACCGATTCCATTTTGTAAGACGGAACGCCTAATAATTTTTCGAACAGCACATTGGCGTCGTCCATGTCTTTAACTGCAATTCCGATATGTTCTATTTTATTTACCATTTTTTCTAATTCAATTATAATTATTGACTCACATACGTATTGAAATAACCACATTCAGCAATTACGTCCTGATAGTATTTAGTATCCGAATATTCTTTTTTCAGGGTTTTAAAACCGTTCCAGGCAATAAAATTGATTTTATCGTCATCAGCTTCCCACCAATTTTTCAAATTGTTGTACTTGTTATTATAATAGGCATTGCGTTCGCATTTCGCTATCATGTAAATACATTTCGCCTTTTGTTCTTTTGTTGTGGCAGCCTCGAATGCTTTTTGATAATACATTTTTGGAATATCACAATTGGTGATCATCTTTTTCATGGAGTCCCTGAACGTATACGGACTGGAACCAGAACCTACAATGCTTGTTTCGTAAAAAGTCCTGCCGTTCCCAAAATGAGTGATATTATAGAAGGCATTCCCGAGCAGCAAACTATTGGTGTAAACATCCTCTTTCTGAGCGAGTTTATCCTGCATGGACTTTACGGTAGTTAGAAAATCAATTTGAGAATATTTCTTTTTCTGATACGCCACATGATCACAATCGTGACAATCTTTTATACTTCCGTTAAACGGATTCCCCAGAAATTGAGCATACTGAACAGAATCTGTTTGCTGTAAAAAAGCAATTGCTTCCGGAATTTTATTTTTGAAAGTCGCCTGAACCGCCTGAAAATTATTAATATCTTTTAATTTCAGACTATAGACTCCTGCACCAATATTCTCAATTTCCGTTTTATTAGGTTTGGCTAAAAATGCTTTCATATCCAATAAAACCTTTTCATTATCATAAAAAGCATTTCCGTCGTTCCAATAACTATAGCGGGATTCGCCAAATATCTCAGCCATGACCGGATTTCCTTTTTCCCGGTAAAGGGTCGACAAATAACTTCTGCTCCACGACACTGCATTTTGGTATCGAAATTCCTGTCCTTTATAGGTTTTTGGAAGTTCGTAATACAGCCAGTTCAGATCGGTCAGGATTGTCTTTTCGTTTTTATCGGTGAGTTTGTCAATTTTACTCAGGTTATTTACAAAACGAAGCAACCTCAACTGATACCCTGCCAATTCTGTTTTTGGCAGTATTTTTTCGGCTTTTTCAAAATTCTTGTCAGCATTTGCATAATCGCCTTTTAAAGTCTGTAAATATCCCAGCACTAAATCCCATACGTACGGACGCTCTGTATTTCCTGCAGCCGAAATTTTCGAAATTAAATCAAAAGCACTTTTATTCAGCTTAGCCAGGTTCTCCGATTTGTTCTCTGCAATGGTCTGCTGTTTCACCGGAATATTCTCTTCTGCCTTTTGCTGAAAAGAATTGTTGATTTCCTGCTCTTGTTTGTTTACCAATCGTGTGACCAGATAATTCAGATGTTCGCTTTTCGGATCTAATTCGTAAATCATCTCGATCGCTTGTTTCTCATCCTTATAATAGCCGTGAATGGCCCAAAGCGCGGCTTTTTCTTTATTGTTTTTGGCCATTGCCAGAGATTTATTCCAGTCTGCATCGTTTTGCGGATGAAAACTATACGCAGTCACCACTCGCATTGCAGGGCATTTATCAAACACCTGTGCATATAAATAATTGGAAACTGCATATTTTTTTTGCTTGTAATTGATTCCGGCCACATACGAAAGTGCCCTGTAATACAAGGTGTTTTTAGGAACTGAAGCCTCTGTTTTATTAAAAAACAAAACTGCCTTTTGCTTGTCATTACTGTAAAAACGCGCTTTTACGGTCAGGAACCAATATCTGTTTTTCAGGAAGGGATCGGAGGTTGTATTATAAACATTTTCAATAGACTGAATCAGCTTTGGATCATCGAATGTTTTCGCCACCACAGGATCATAACTCCAGTAATCATCACCGATAGAAACGGTTTCTATTTTTTGCGCCAGGTACAGAAATTCAATGAAATTTTTGATTTTATCGTCTTTCAGGCTGATTTTTTTACCCCATTTCAACGAAGTCTTATTTTCTTTTTTAGTTTTATAAAAAACATGAAGCTGTTCTATTTCGGGTTTATTTTCCGGGGTTTTGCCTCTGTCTTCATAAGAAGTTGGCTGATCCGGACCAATCAGGAAATAATTTACCGTTGCCGCAGCTGCTTTTCCTTTCAGATAAGTTTGCCAGTCTGTTTTTATATCTTCATTAAAACGGGAATTATGTTGTGTATCATAATCAATTCCGTAAAATATTCCGCCTGATAAAAAAAGTGGCGTATAGGATTTATCTGCAAATGTTTCCGGCGTAAAATTCGAATTGTAACCAAAATAATCCCAATCGTCTCCGCCTCCACAGGCATAAATTATTCCGTATGCAAAAAGTAAAGAGGCACTAGAAACAAGAAATAACTTGTTCAAAAATATTCTTTTCATAGTTTTTTAAATTGAATTCGTCTAAATCGTAAAATATAATTTCTTTTGGCTGTTGCACTATGTTCTCCTGCAGCTCTTCGCCCATTTGTTTTAAGTCTTCCGCCGTGATTGCCTCAATTTTCAGCAGGTCATTTTCTTCGTAAAAGATCCCGTTTTTATAATTGGAATGTTTGGCCTTAAAAAATACAGCACTCGTTTGTTCAAAATTTTTATCGTTCTTCAGTCCATTCACATTCATTTTTGAACGCAGGCCAATTACCTTTTGATTCCTGATATGAACGCCCCAGGAATAGACCGGCAAAGCAAAATCAAGAGGGAGCGGATAGTTTTTCAGACTCTTCAAATATCGTGCTGCGATTTTGGGATCGTATACCGAGTTTAGCGAATCAGGCGCAATTGAACCCATGTTGTAATACATCAAAACTCCGGAATCGACGTTTGGAATTTTTGTCTTTTTAAAATATTTCACCTGATGCAGCCGAATCGTAGCCGAAAGTTTCTTTTGTGAACGCTTTTTTAATTTTTCAATAAATTTCAGATAATTGTCTTTACTCGAAAGTGTCCAGTCACAATCGATCTGGATTTCCTGACAATCCATTTTGTTTTTTTTATTGATTTCGGCAATCAGTCGAAATGTTTTTTCAACCAGATCATCAATATCGAGATTCGGTTTTAACAGGACTTTATTTTTGATAAAAACAACCGGAACGACCGTAAAACGGCTCGCATTTTCCTGAAAACGAATGGGGGAAATCGGAATGGGCTCCTGATTCTGAGGATGTAAACCAATATCGAAATAACGAATATAAAGTTTACGGACATCATTGTCCTTTAAAACTTCTTTTTCTGTTTCGGATAATTTAAAAATGGTTTTCCAATAATAAAAAGAGACAACCGGCGCTTCTTTTTTACTACAGGACAGCAGCAAAAAAAACACGAAACCCACTATAATATTCTTTTTCAAAACCAGTTAAATTAAAAACAAAACCAAAAGTAAGAAATTATAACACATTTTCGGATCTGCAGGCAAAGAAACCGTGAAAGATAAAAACTGTAAATACTAATAAAGGCATAAAAAATTTCTATTAAAGCAAATATAATTGTTATTTTGTGGAATAAAATTCAAAACCTGTTATGTTGAAAAACACACTGAAATATATTTCATTTTTATTGTTGTTACTAATGATGAGCTGCGCCAAGAGGGGCAGTATTACTGGTGGATTAAAAGATACTCTTGCTCCGGTTCTGATCTCCAGTTCCCCTAAAAACCTTAGTACTGATTTTAAAGGAGATGAAATCACTTTGACATTTGATGAATATATAAAGCTTAAAAATATAAATAAGCAGCTGATTATTTCACCTCCAATGAAACATGAGCCGCTGATTACTCCAACAAATGTCAGCAGATTTATCACAATCAAACTGAGAGACACTTTACAGCCGAACACGACCTACAGCCTGAACTTTGGTCAGGGTATCACAGATAATAATGAAGGAAACGCCTACAACCAGTTCAAATATGTTTTCTCGACCGGATCTTACATCGACTCGCTTAGCCTTAACGGAAAAATCAAAGATGCTTACGAAAAAAATGTAGACAATTTTGTTTCGGTAATGCTTTATGAGGTGAATGACAAATTTAAAGATTCGGTTATTTACAAAGAAAACCCGAGATATATTACGAATACCTTAGACAGTATGAGAACTTTTAAATTTGAAAATTTAAAAGCCGGAAAATATCTTTTGCTTGCCTTAAAGGACAAGGGGAGCAACAATAAATTTAATCCGAAGGATGATAAAATCGGATTTCTTAAAAGTTACATCACTGTGCCCAACGACTCGGTTTTTGAGGTAGAATTATTTAAGGAAACCCTTCCGTTAAAAACCTTCAAACCCATACAGGCTTCCGGTAACAGATTGTTACTTCCGTATGAAGGCAAACAAAACTTTAAGAATTCGAAACCAAAAATTGTCCTGAAGAACAATACTGAAGTTCTCGAGACTATCGTAACCCAATTTCCGAAAAAAGATTCGTTACAGGTTTGGTATAAACCCCTAAAAGCCGACTCCTTATCTTTAGAAGTAGAAAGAGAAAGTTATAAAAAGAGGTTTACTGTTAAAATTAAAGACCAGAAAAAAGACACCTTAAACATAAAAGCCGTACAAAACGGAATTATCAATTTCAGGGACCGTTTCACTTTAGAGACCGAAACGCCTTTGGTGAAATTTGATAAATCTAAAATCAAATTAGTCAATAAAGATTCCGTAGCCGTAGATTTCACAACAGAGTACGATGAATTTGACCAAAAACTGTATGTTGATTTCAAGAAAGAGCCTTTAGAAAAATATCATTTTACCTTTTTTCCGGGCGCTTTAACGGATTTTTACGAAAAGGCAAACGATACGTTATCGTATAAGCTAACTACAAAAGAACTGGCGGATTACGGAAATTTAATATTGAATCTGAAAAATGTAAAACGTTTTCCTATAATTGTACAATTGACCAATAAAAAAGGAGATATCATATTGGCGGAGGATTATTCTGAAGGCGAGACCAAAATTGAATTCAATCTGATAGAGCCTAATGCGTTTACAATTCGCGTTATTTACGATGATAACAAAAACAAAATGTACGATCCCGGAAGTTTTCTGGAAAAAAGACTTGCCGAGGAAGTTTACTATTATCAGCAGGAATTTGATGTCCGAGCCAATTGGGACCGAAATGAAACAGTAGATTTAAGCATTCCTTTCAGCCCTGAAGTGGAGAAAAAACTGGAAGACAAAAAGAAAAAAGAGGACGCCAAGAAAAGGAAAGCTTTTTAAACCGTAAAAATGGATAATGATGTAGTTCAAAAAGAAAGCTGGATAAAGAAAAACTGGAAATGGTTTTCAGCGGGATGCCTTTTTGTACTGTTTATAGTTTCAATATCTGTAAATTCCGGAAAAGGGATTAGTGATATGGCTCAGGCCTATACAGAAAACTCACTTTATAAAAATGCAATACATCAGGCAAACTCAAATACCAGAATCCTTGAAGTTATGGGCGAAATCAAGCCAATTGATAAATTAGCCATTATAGAAGGAAATGCTTCCTATTCCAACAATAATAATTCTGTTGATTTATCTGTTAGAATAGAGGGTTCAAAAGGCAGAGGGAAATTAAATATTTCCGCTATCAAAAAAGGGACTGAATGGGAGTACAAAAAAATTACCGTTCGTACCAAAAACTCAAAAGAAGAAATTACAGTTTTAAAATCTGATTTATAGTATTTTAATTTCAAACTGATCCCTGTCACTTAAAAAATCCAGCTTTTTACGCGTTTCCAGCATTGGTTTTTTATCGATTTCAACTATAAAAACACCTTCGTTTTCCTGGGGATCCAAAACCGGATTTCCAAGAAAATCAATAACCTGCGAATGACCAATATGCTCATACTCATTCGCATCCAGTCCGACCCTGTTTACGGCGACTACATAACTCAGGTTTTCAATGGCACGCGCTTTCAGCAAAGCATCCCAGGCATTCGTGCGAACTTTCGGCCAATTGGCTACGTATAAAAGCAAGTCATAATTTTCTGCATTTCTTGCAAAAACAGGAAATCTTAAATCATAACAAATCTGAAGACAGATTTTCCAGTCTAAATACTCCACGATTACTTTCTGAGTTCCGGCCTCGTAGTACTTATCTTCTCCGGCCAGTGAAAACAAATGGCGTTTATTATACTGTTGTATTTGTCCATTCGGAAAAACAAACAGCATGCGGTTGTAATACTTCTCCTTTTCTGAAATAATGACACTGCCCGCAATGGCCATTTTTTTCTGCCTTGCCAAAGACTGCATCCAAAGCACCGTTTCTCCCTGCATGGTTTCGGCTACTTCGCTGGCATTCATGGTAAAACCAGTGGAAAACATTTCAGGAAGCACCACTAAATTCACTTCTGAATCGAGTTGATTTATTTTCGATTCGAAGTTATTTCTATTCTTAGAAGTGTCTTCCCAATAAAGATCGGATTGAATAAGTGCAATTTTCATACTTCAAAAATACGAATTTTCAGCCAAAATTTATTTTTGCAATACTAAAACACTTTATGCAAAAAAATCTCAAAATACCTTCAAAAACAGTACTTCTTTTGGAATTTAAAAATACTTCAGGAAAAAATATTGCAAAAAATATGCATTTTGTGCAAAAAAAACGCAAACGTGAAAAATAAATATTTATATTTGATCGCCAACAAAAACCAAAAAAACATGAAAACCAAAGAATTATGAAAACAAAGCTAATTTCATTCGTGCTTATGGGAGGGATAATCCTTTCCGCAAGCGCAAAAGAGACTGCAATTAAAAAGCCTCTTTTTGAACAAACAAGCAATCAGGTCGAAATTTCAGGTCAGGTATTAGGCCAGGATGACGGAATGCCAATTGCCGGAGCTACTATTTATGCGGAAAGCAATAATAAATTAGTAACAATCTCTGACGAAAACGGAAAATTTAAATTAAATGTTCCTGAAAACGAAGTCCACATTATTGTAACCTATATGGGCTACGAAACTTTATCATTTGCTTTAATTAAAACTACAAGTTTAACGATTAGACTAAAACCGGCAGAAAATGTTCTGGATCAGGTTGTAGTAACGGCACTTGGTGTTAAAAAAAGCAGTAAATCAATTGCATACGCAGTAACGGAACTTAAAGGAACAGAATTTACAAAGGCGAAAGAAACCAATATCGCCAATGCGCTGGTAGGTAAAATTGCCGGTGTAAATGTAAGCAGTACCTCAACGGGTCCAAACGGATCAACCCGCGTCGTGATTCGTGGTAATGGTTCCCTTAATGGAAATAACCAGCCGATGTATGTGGTTAATGATTTACCAATAGACAATACCCAGCTTAATTTACCGGGAATTGGTAACGGAGCGGGATCCACCAGAATCAATGTAGACCGAGGTGACGGAACTTCTGTCATCAACCCTGATGATATTAAAACCATTACGGTTCTTAAAGGGGGAACGGCAGCCGCGCTTTACGGTGCAAGTGCCGCCAATGGAGTTATTCTGATTCAGACCAAAAGAGGTGCCGCCCAAAAAGGTATTGGCGTAGACTATAATTCCTCCTTTACTTTCGAAACTCCGTCTATTACACCGGACTGGCAGTACGAATACGGTTCAGGCTCACTAGGTCAAAAACCAACCACACAAGCTGAAGCCATAGCTGCCGGACGTTGGTCCTGGGGAGCCAAAATGGATGGAACAGATGTGATTCAGTTTGACGGAGTGGCAAGACCTTACTCCCCTCAGAAAAACAATATTAAAAACTTTTACCAAACCGGAACGACTTATATAAACTCTATTGCTTTATCCGGAGGAACAGAAAAAGCAACCGGACGCCTTTCTTTCATGAACATGGACAATGAAGGCGTAGTACCTAATTCTGATTTTAATCGTAAAAGTGTCAACATTGCAACCAATGTCAATTTAACCAACTGGCTAAAATTTGATGTGGTGGCGCAGTACAACATTGATAAAGCAAACAACAGGGTAACCGTTTCTGATGCAGAAGCCAATCCGAACTGGGGAACGTATATGATTGCCAATACCGTTGACATCAGAAATCTTGATCCTGGCTATGATGCAAATGGTATTGAACAGGCATGGAATCCTGTTGCAGTGGCTACAAATCCTTATTATGTAATCAATAAAATAAAAAACAGCGATACCAAAAACCGTTTCATCGGAATGCTGAACGTAAAACTAAACTTCACACCGGACTTGTTCCTTCAGGGACGAATCGGACAGGATTACACGAATTATGATTTCTTCGGATATATTCCAAAAACAACTTTAAACAATCCGGTTGGATACGCACAAGGTTCGAAAGTAAAATTACAAAACCTGAATTCTGAAGCAATTCTTAATTACAGCAAGAAAAACATTTACGAGGATTTCTCTTTAAATGCTCTGGTTGGAGTCAATTCCCGCACGACTTTAAGAGACGAAACCAAAGTGGAAGGATCGAATTTTGTATTAGATGATTTCTATGCCTTAAGCAATTTATCTACCCTGACGTACACTTATCCCTACGGAAAAACCAAAACAAACTCCGTTTACGGTGCCGTAGATTTAGACTATAAAAACATCGTTTTCTTAAATTTGACAGGCCGTCAGGATTGGTTTTCTACTTTATCTAAAGAAAACAACACGGTATTTTATCCTTCGGTAGGAACCAGTATAATCCTTTCGGATATTATAAAAATGCCGGAATGGGTTTCTTTCACCAAACTAAGAACTTCATGGGCTCAGGTAGGTGGAGCCACTCCGGACCCTTATGCCCTGAACCCGTCTTATTCCATGATTCAGGGCGGACATAACGGACAACAATTACAGGGACCAACAAGTTCAAGAGTGCCAAATGCGACTTTAAGTCCGTTAACTTCTACCACATTTGAAGTGGGTACAGATTTAGGCTTTTTCAATAATCGCCTGAATCTTGATGTGGCCTGGTACAATCGTGCTACAACCAATGACATTGTTGAAACTACAATCTCTAACGCTTCAGGGGCAAACACAGCTTTATTGAATCTTGGAAAGATGAGAAATAAAGGAATTGAACTTTTGCTTAGCGGAAAAATAATCAACAATGCTAATTTCTCCTGGGAAGCCAGCTTCAACGGATCTTACAATGAAAATACGGTTGAAGCCCTTACCGAACAGCTAAACTCGATTACAATGGCAACTTCTGTAAATGGTTACGTTACGATTACCAGTGATGTTGGTCGTCCGTACAGTATTATAAAAGGATACAAACCCCGTAAAGATGCCAATGGCAATACGGTTTACAACGTAAGCGGCGGATCGGCCACTATCGCGCAAGGTCCTCTTGAGGAATTGGGTCAGGGAGTTCACCCGTGGTCAGCGGGTATTAGCAATGAATTTAAATACAAAGCTTTATCCTTCAGCTTTTTAATTGACGGAAAATTTGGCGGAAGCTTATATTCCGGAACCGATTTGTACGGAACCCGTATGGGATTAACCAAACTTACCCTGGAAGGTCGTGAAAACGGATTACCGATTTCCGGTGTAGATACGAACGGAAATCCGGTTAACATGGTTATTGCCCCCGAAAACCTGAGAACCTACTATGACGGATTAAGAAACATATCGTCAACCTTTGTTTATGATGCGAGTTTTGTAAAATTAAGACAGGTTATTTTTGGTTATCAATTGCCAATCGAAAAAATAAGAGGGTTATCCAAACTTCAGGGAGCTTCTGTTTCATTTGTGGCAAGAAACTTATTCATTCTTTACAAGAAAACACCAAACGTAGATCCGGAATCTGTATTTAGTGCCGGAAATGCTCAGGGTGTAGAACAATTCGGAGTACCAAAAACAAGAAGTTTTGGTTTAAGTTTAAACGTTAAATTTTAAATTAAAAGACATGAAAAAGAGAACCATACTATATATAACAGGAATACTTTTAGCGAGTATGACCGCCTGTACAAAGGATTTCGAAGAAATAAACACGAATCCGAATGTTGTGGAGAAACCCACTCCGAATTTCATTTTCAGCAAATCGCAATTAGACGGTTTAAACAATAATTATTTTGCTACCAATATTCTGGAATGCGGCGGAATGCTGCAACATTATGCAACCTACAAAGAAGCTTCGGGCGCCGGTGACAAATACCTGAGCAATGAAGTGTATTATTCCGCTTATTTCAATCAGGCTTATCCAACGGGTGTAAATGAAGTTGAAATTGTAATTGACGCCCTCAAAAACAGTCCGAATGAAAGAAACAAACTTAATATTGCCAGAATCTGGAAAGCGTATTTGTACCACCGAATTACTGATTTGTACGGAGACATTCCTTATTTTGAAGCTGCGAAAGCAAATAGTACGCAGGTTTTTCTTCCGAAATACGATTCTCAGGAAGCGATTTATAAAGATCTTTTAAAAGAACTGGATGAAGCTGCAACTGCACTTGATGCCTCTAAACCAAGTTTTGGCAAAGCCGATTTTATTTATGACGGTGACATCAACAAATGGAAAAAGTTCTCCTATTCGTTAATGCTTCGTCTTGGATTAAGATTATCAAAAGTAGATGCTAATCTTTCCAAAACATGGGTAACCAAAGCGATTGCCGGGGGAGTAATCCTAAACGGAAGCGATAATGCGATCATGAAATACACAGACGGTCCGAATGATTTCAACAGAAATCCGGTTGGCCTTGATTCCAGAAGACAAGACTTTACCCAGGGATCATTTGGTCAAAAAAATGTGGAAGGCGGAAAACTGGCTAAAACCTTCATCGATTTATTGCAAGCCACCGCAGATCCAAGAATTAGTGTTTATGCAGGAGTTTGGCAGGGAACAGCCCAAAACACAACACTGGCGGTACAAAAAGGTTTCCCGAACGGACTTAAAACAGCGCCTACTCCAACGGAGCAGGCTACGTATTCGGAACCCAACCAAAGTACCGTTTTTAAATACGATGCGCCTCTGGTTCTGATCAGCAATGCGGAAACCAATCTTTATTTGGCGGAAGCTGCAGCCAGAGGATGGTATGCCACGGAAACTGATAAAGATTTATACGAAAAAGGCATAAAAGCATCCTTCCTGAATATGGGAATTTACGGAGCGGGTTATACCATTGCCGATGCTACGCCTTATTTAACGGCAAATCCTTTTAATGCTACCGGATCATTAGACCAAAAAATGAATCAGATACACACGCAGATTTGGATTGCTTTATTTGTAGACGAACAGGAAGTGTATGCCAACTGGAGAAGAACAGGCTACCCTGTTTTGGTTCCTGTAAACTTTCCTGGGAACGTTACAAACGGCACAATTCCAAGACGTTTCAAATATCCGACGAGTGAATATTCGGTGAATTCCGCTAACTTAGCTGAAGCGATCAAACGCCAGGGCGAAGATACTTTCACAACAAAAATCTGGTGGGATAAATAAAACACAAGAGATAAATGAGCATTTTAATTCTTACTGCATGCATTGCTTTTTTAATCCTGCAAATAGCCTGGTTTAAAATCAATCCTTTTATTGCATTCATCATAACAGCTTTATTAGCAGGCCTTTTTTTAGGCCTGCTAATAAACACTTTGTCACAAACCGTGCAAAAAGGTTTGGGCGAAATGCTGGGTTCTATTACTTTAATTATTGTTTTCGGAACCTGCATTGGTAAACTTACCGTTTCGTCCGGAGCTGCAAATGTTATTGCCAAAACAGTGATGGGATGGACGGGCAAAAAATACGTTCGCTTAGGCCTGATGATTACCGGATTTATTGTTGGGATACCACTGTTTTATAGTGTTGGATTTGTTTTGTTAGTACCCCTGATCTTTTCAGTAGCCCATCAATTTAAACTATCAAAGGTATATTTGGGAATTCCTATGCTGGCGTCGCTTTCAGTGGCACACGGTTTTTTGCCTCCGCATCCGTCCCCAATGGCACTGAGCAGTATTTTAAATGCCGATATTGGACTTGTTTTGGTTTATGGAATTATCATCGCCATACCGACAATTTTTATTGCGGGTTTATTATTTTCGAATTTGCTTAAAAATATCAAAACTGAATCCAGTCATGAAATTTTAAATGTTGAAGAAATCGCTAATCCGGGCACACTTCCAAGTTTTTCGATTAGCTTATTCTCTGCCTTATTTCCCGTTTTTGGTTTGACATTAACATCCTTATTGCCCCTGATTTCAAATAATGAAACCCTGCTTAACCTGTGCAAAACAGTTGGTGAACCCAGTATGATCATGTTGATTTCACTGCTTATCTGCACCTATACTTTAGGCATACGCATGAACCGGAGCCTGACTTCTGTTATGGATGATTATGCCGTCGCGATTAAAGACGTGGCCCTTATTGTTTTGATTGTCGGAGGAGCGGGAAGCCTGAAAGAAGTCATGATTGTCAGCGGTGTCAACGAAACTATTGTGTCGACTTTAACACAGACCAGCATTCATCCGTATTTACTGGCCTGGATAATGGCCGCCATAATTCGGGTTTGTGTAGGGTCTGCAACTGCCGCCGGATTAATGACTGCCAGCGTTTTATTACCTTTACTACAAACTAACGGACTCGACCCCAATCTGTTAGTTTTAGCTGTAGGAGCCGGAAGTCTGATGTGCTCCCACGTAAACGATCCGAGTTTCTGGATGTTTAAAGAATATTTTAATATCAGCCTGAAAGATACTTTTAAATCATGGACCGTCATGGAATCTTTAGTATCGGTTTTAGGAATCATTTTCGTTTTTATTTTAAACTCAATTATACATTAATATCATGAATTTATTACCACAGGAAAAATTTGAAACATTAGGTTTATCACTACCTCCGGCACCCCAACCGCTTGGTATCTACAAACCTTATTTAGTTGATGGTAAATATTTATACCTGTCGGGACACGGCCCTGTTCGGGATGACAAATCCTTAATCATCGGAAGAATCGGTGATGACATGGATATTGAAGAAGGAAAACTAGCCGCAAGACAAGTTGGACTGACCATGCTTTCTACCATCGTAACCAATTTTGGAAGCCTGGACAAAGTAAAAAGAGTTGTAAAAGTACTGGGAATGGTAAATTGTAATGGTGATTTCCTGAGACATCCCTACGTAATCAACGGCTGCAGTGAATTGTTTGCCGAAGTTTGGGGACAGGAAAACGGAATCGGCGTACGAAGCGCTGTTGGAATGGGCTCACTACCGGACAATATTCCTGTTGAAGTAGAAGCCGTTTTTGAATTATATTAAAAAGTTATGCCACTGATTACAGGATTGAAATGATTTTCTTGCTACAAATTGCACGAATTTACACGAATCAGCTCGCTTAACCGTTTTGGAATTATTTAAAAAAGTTCTGCCACAGATTGCACAGATTAAAATGATTTTTTTAGCCACGAATTTATGCGAATCAGTGCGTAAAGAAATTCGTGAAAATTCGTGTAATTGCTTCGCCTATTCGCTATCGCTCGAGTCGTGGCAAAAAACACAACGTTTATAAATCTCTATAATCTGTGGCAAAAAAAAACACAACAATGAATACAAAAACCTCAAAAACCAGAATTGCAACTTTTGGCGAATTATTACTTCGAATGAATGTTATCGATGGCTATCGCTTTACGCAAGCCAGTGAAATGCGCGTTCATGTAGGCGGAGCCGAAGCCAATGTTTGTGTATTACTTTCCCAGCTTGGCATTCAGACTGATTATATTACCCGATTACCGGAAAACGATCTGGCGCAATTGGCGATAAACGAACTTCAGAAATACAAAGTAAATACCTCCAAATGCGTGTATGGCGGAGAACGTTTAGGATTATATTTTGTCGAAGCCGGAAATCAGATCAGGCAGTCGCAGGTAATTTACGACCGAAGTAATTCTTCTTTCGCCACCATACAAAAAGATCAGATTAACTGGGATTTGGCTTTGGCCGATGTCACGCATTTTCACTGGTCAGGAATAAGCCCGGGCGTATCACTTGAAGCAGGTTTAGCCTGCAGGGAAGCAATTCTGGCAGCGCATAAAAAAGGTTTGCCTATTTCTTCTGATTTTAATTACCGATCCAAATTATGGCAATACGGAAAACATCCTTCCGAAATCATGCCCGATTTGCTTCAGTACAGCACCATCACGGTCGCGGATTTAGATGCCGTAGCCATTTATTTCGGAATCACGACTGATGCAAAAGAATCCGATACCAATCGTTTTCAGCAAACATTCGAATTATTAAAAATAAAAATGCCTTTTCTACAAACACTGGCCATGAGTTTTAGAAAATCAGACGGACCGGCACATTTATACAAAGGATTGCTTTTGCATGAAGGCAATTTTTATGAAACAAAAGAACAAAAAATACATCTGGTAACGGATCAGATTGGTTCCGGTGATGCTTTTACAGCAGGTTTACTTTACGGATTGGCCCATACCTTTTCAGGCCAGGAATGTATCGATTGGGCCACAGCCTGCGGGGTGATCAAACAGAGTATTCCCGGAGACTTTGCGATCAGCAATCCAGCAGAAATAAGTCATTTTATCAAAAATGGCTCCAGTAACAGAATTAACAGATAAATTTCCCCAAATATGTACAGCATTTTAAAAGCACAAGGCGTACTTCCGTTAGTCACTCAAATCAACATTCAAACTGCCGAAATCATATTGAAATCAGCTGCGGCAACCGGTATTAAAATCATTGAGTTTGCAGCGCGCTCCAATGATGCAAAGGAAGTTTTCAGCCAGATGATTGCGTTTAGAAATGCTAATAAATTAGATATAAAAATTGCGGTTGGCTCTATTTTAACCGTTACTGATGCGGAAGCTTACCATCAATTGGGAGCCGACTGCATCGTTTGTCCGCATACCGATTTAGAAATAGGCAATTATTGTTTTAAGAATAATGTGTACTGGATTCCCGGAGCAGCTACTCTAAACGAGGTGCTGCATGCCAATAAATTAGGCGCAGAAGTTGTCAAATTGTTCCCTGCCGATAAAATTGGCGGACCCGGATATGTAAAAGCGATCAAAGCCCCTTTTCCGAATTTAAAATTAATGCCAACCGGAGGTGTGACTCTAGAAGAAAGCAACTTAAGATCCTGGTTTAAAGTTGGTGTGGTTTGTGTCGGAATCGGATCTAATTTATTTTCAAAGGAACTGTTGGCCCAACTGACGTTTGAAAAATCAGTTGAAGCTTTTCAGAATTTAATTGAAGTTGTTGAAAAAACCAAAAACTAGAGTATGCAAAAAGATTGGTGGAAAATTAATTCCGAAACCCGTATTGACACTCCTTTTTTAGCTGTTTACGAAGATCGTATCCAGTCGAATATCGAGCGTCTGATTGAATTCGTAAATGGTGATGTTCAAAAATTAAGACCCCATATCAAGACACATAAAATTGGTGAGATCCTTGATTTATTTAAAACCTACGGCATCCAAAAAATAAAATGCGCCACTATTGCCGAAGCGGAATTGGCTGCGATACACGAAATTTCAGATGTACTTCTCGCCTATCAGCCTGTCGGAGCTAAAAAAGAGAGATGGATTTCATTAATAAAAAAATATCCCAACACTGCTTTTTCGACCATTGTTGACAATATCGAATCAGCAAAAGCTTTGAATGAAATTGCGCAGCAAAACAGTTTACAACTTACAGTTTATCTGGACCTGAATACCGGAATGAATCGAACGGGAGTCTCCATTTCTAAAAACTGGATAGCTTTAATAGAAGAAATTGTTTCTTTAAAAAACATTCATTTCGTCGGAATTCATATTTACGATGGTCATTTGAAAGGTGATTTAGAACACCGCATTGCTGCCGCTTCCAACTTGTTTTTTAGTATCAATGAAGCAGTTGAAGCCCTTCAGGAAAAGCTGGGTTACGCACTAAAAATTGTTGCCGGAGGATCGAATACATTTCCGTTTTATGCCAGTCAGAACAACGTAGAATGCAGTCCCGGAACTTTTGTTTTTTGGGATTCGAATTACCAGATTCATTTACCCGAACAAAATTTTGAGCCTGCTCTGGTTATTGTCGGAACTATTATTTCAAAGCCTACAAGTACCACATTTTGTATCGATATCGGATACAAAGCCGTAGCTTCCGAAAACCCGATCGACAAAAGATTAGTGCTTTTAAATGATGAAAACCTAATCCCGACAGCACATTCAGAAGAGCACTTAATTATAGAAAACAGAGGAAAAAACGAGTATGCTATCGGCGATACTATTTACGCCCAGCCCTATCATGTCTGCCCTACCTGCGCGCTTTACGATTCGGTTCAGGTGGTAAATGCAGCCCATGAAATTTGCGATCAATGGCAGGTGGCGGCCCGCAGCAGAAAAATTAACATCTAGCAGCAGAAAAACGAGAATAAAGAAAAAAGAATAGGAAACAGAGCGAAGAAGAAAGAGAATAGACCTCATAATAACACTTGTCTAGAGAACCCTCTGAGCCTTTGACCTTTGTGCCTTAAAAAAAATACTATGTTTATAATAGACGCCCATTTAGACCTGAGCATGAATGCGATGGAATGGAACAGAGATTTAAGAAATGATGTAAAAACATTGCGCCATTTAGAAAAAGGAATGACTGACAAACCGGACCGCGAGCGCGCCACGGTTTCGTTTCCTGATTTGCGAAGAGGCAATATTGGTATTGTGGTAGCGACTCAAATCGCACGTTTCGTAAAACCGGGCAGTATCATTCCGGGTTGGAATTCTCCCGAACAGGCCTGGGCACAAACGCAGGGACAACTGACCTGGTACAAAACCATGGAAGAAGCCGGAGAAATGGTGGCGATTACCGATAAAAAATCACTCCAAAAACAAATTGAGGTATGGAATGACGGAACTCCAAATGATAAAAAGCCAATTGGTTATATTTTAAGTTTAGAAGGCGCCGATTCGATAGTTGATATTTCCTATTTAGAGAAAGCCTATAATTACGGTTTACGGGCGATCGGCCCTGCCCACTATGGTCCGGGACGTTACGCAAACGGAACAGATGCCACCGGAAAAATGAATCAGAATGGTCTTGATTTATTGAAAGAAATGGAACGTCTGAATATTATTCTGGATGCCACACATTTATGCGACGATGCTTTTTGGCAGGCTTTAGATCACTATAACGGCCCCGTTTGGGCGAGCCATAACAATTGCAGAAGTCTTGTCGATCATAACAGACAGTACAGCGACGAAATGATCAGGGCCTTAATTTCGAGAGGAGCCGTCATTGGCGGTGCTTTAGATGCCTGGATGCTGGTTCCGAACTGGGAAAGAGGTGTTTCAACACCTTTGGGGACACAATGTAATCTGGAAACGGTTTTCAGACACATGGATCACATTTGCCAGTTGGCCGGAAATGCCAGCCATATTGGCATAGGTTCCGATCTGGATGGTGCTTTTGGAACAGAACAGGGTCCGTATGATTTAGATACGATTGCAGATTTACAAAAATTGGTGTTGATTTTTAAAAACAACGGTTATTCGGATGAAGATTTAAAAAGCATCTTTCATCAGAACTGGATTAATTTTTTAATGAAAAACTGGCATTAAATAAAAACTAAACTTGGAACTGCCTTCTTATACGATTGTAATTTTTCATGATCGGGATTAACTTCGGTAACCACATAATCTACCTCGGATAAGCTGGCAATTTTCATTTTTAAAACGGTATCCAGTTTTTCGGAAATAGTCAGAATGGCTGTTTTTTCGGAAGCCTGAATCATTGCTTTTTTTACCTGAACGGTTTCCCAGTCAGAATCAGAGAAACCACCTTCAATATCTAAAGCATTGGTTCCTAAAATCAGTAAGTCGACTTTAATGTTGGCCAGTTGATTGTAAACATCGCCGCTCACGCACATTTGGCTGTAAGAAGAAATGCTGCCGCCAATCATGATGATTTTAACATTGGGTTTGTCCAGAAGTTCTACTGCAGAAAGAACGGTAACCGTAAAAATAGTAAGATTTAAATCATTTGGAATCAAGCGTATGAACTCTCTGATGGTCGTTCCGCCGCCAATTAACAAAACCATGCCATCATGAAGTAAACCTAACGTTTTTTGTGCAATAACCTGTTTCGCTTCGCCTGCATAAGTCTGATTTGATGAAGAATGGTGATAGGCTTTTGTCATCGCACCACCCTTTACTTTAATCAATAAAGATTCTGATTCAAGTTCATTAATATCACGTCTGACCGTATCTTCTGAAACAAATAATTTGGCCGAAAGCGTTTCAAAACTTACACGGGTGTGCAAGTTAATCTCTTTTAAAATAAGATTTTTACGTTCTTCCTTAGTGTAATTAACCACTTCATTATCATTACTCATGCAAGTTCAATTTTGTTAGGAGCAAATGTAAACAATAAATGCAATATTATTGCGAAACAAATTATAACACAAAGTAATAAAAAAGTTAATTCATCTATTTTAAAGACATTTAAACACCAAACTCTTTTGCAAAAAAAATGCAAAGTAATTTACAAATCCTAAATTTGTTCAACAAACCAAAAAAACAACCATGCAAAAAAGTCTATTCCTCTTTTTAATATTTTGTTTTTCTTTCGGAAATGCCCAAACTTTTTCTGAAAACAATTCGATCATTCCTGCTCCAAACTCCTACAAAGCAACAGGAGACAGCATTCGTTTCAACGGAAGGATAAAAGTTGTTTTTGAAAATAATAAATTCAGTGCGCAAGAACTTAAAACGGCACAAATTTTTGAAGCTGCCGTTAATGGAAATCTACCTTCAAAAAAAGAAACTGTTGAAGTGGTGTTTATTGCTAAAAATCCTTCAGCCTCATTCAATAAAGAAGCGTACAAAATCAATATTACTTCCAAAAAAATCACCGTTACAGGTACTGAAGAAGGATTATTTTATGCTGTTCAGAGTCTGCTGCAGCTGTTGCCGAATAAAACAAAAAATCAGGAAATAAAAATGCCTTGCGTGACCATCGAAGACGAGCCCAGATACAGCTACCGCGGGCTTCATCTGGATGTTTGCCGTCATTTTTTTCCGGTTGATGTTATAAAAGATTTTATCACACAAATGTCCAGTTATAAGCTAAACAACTTTCACTGGCACCTGACAGACGATCAGGGCTGGAGAATTGAAATCAAAAAATATCCAAAATTAACTGCAGTCGGTTCTAAAAGAGCGCAGACTTTAGTTGGAAATAAATTTGAACGATCGCCAATGTTCTTTGATGGAAATCCGTACGGAGGTTTTTATACACAGGAAGAAATTAAGGACGTTGTAAAATTTGCCGAGGAACATTACGTAAATATCATTCCTGAAATTGAAATGCCCGGCCATGCAACGGCAGCCGTTACTGCTTACCCCAATTTATCCTGTTTTCCGGATCGTCCGTATAAGGTTATTGAATCATGGGGTGTTTTTGAAGATATTTTCTGTGCCGGAAAAGAAGAGACTTTTACTTTTCTGGAAGATGTTTTAACAGAAGTTATCGCTCTATTCCCCAGTAAATATATTCATATCGGAGGCGATGAATGTCCGAAAGCAAGATGGAAAGTCTGCCCCAATTGCCAGAAAAGAATTGCAGCTTTAGGATTAAAAGACGAGCACCAACTACAAAGCTACCTCACCACCCGAATAGAGAAATTCCTCAATGCCAACGGAAGGCAAATTCTGGGCTGGGATGAAATGCTGGAAGGCGGACTCGCTCCAAATGCTGCTGTAATGTCCTGGCGCGGAGAAGCCGGAGGAATTAGTGCCGCGAAACAAAAGCATTTTGTGATCATGAATCCGGAACAGGTTTTATATTTAGATTACAATCAGGGCTATTCGCCAAATGAACCTTTAACCGTTGGAAGATTAATTACAGTAGACAAAATATACCATTACAATCCAACTCCAGTTGACAGTTTAACGGTTGACGAGCAAAAATATATCATGGGCCTTCAATCTAATCTTTGGTCGGAATACCTCACAAGCCCCGCTAAATTGAATTATCAACTGTATCCAAGGGTATTTGCTTTGGCAGAAATTGCCTGGACGCAGCCTCAAAATAAAAATTACAACAATTTTGTCCTTAACAAAATGCCGCATCATTTGGAAAAACTGGAAGCACAAAAAAGATTGTACAAAGTTCCAACTCCTTTTGGTTCTGATGAAACTGCTTTGATTGCCTCAAAATATGTTTTAGATTTAAAACCAACGATCAAAAACGGACAGATTTTTTATACCATCGATGGTTACAATCCGGATGAAACGGCAGAACTTTATGAAAAGCCAGTAACTATAAATATTCCGAAAGGAGAATACCGAACTATCAAAACGGTTCAGATTAGCCCAAGCGGAAGAAAAAGTTCTATCAATAAAATATTGGTTAAAAATCCGGATTTAAAAGCAGCATTAGCAGTAAATCCAACCAAACAAGGTTTAAAATATGAGTATTTCACTGGAAAATTATTTCAGCAGGTTCAGGATTTAGAACTGGCAAAACCTGTGAATTCAGGAATTTTTGAAGGAGCGGTCAGCAGTGAAAAATGGAAATCGAAAACAGAGCGTTATATCGGCTTAAAATTCGACGGATACCTCTATATTCCGGAAACGGGAAACTATACCATTTCGACGCTTTCAGATGACGGATCGAAGCTTTTTATCGATAATGAATTAATCGTCAATAATGACGGCATTCATTGGCTTAACGAAGCGTATGGTGTTGCAAGACTTGAAAAAGGTTTTCACAAAATCAACATTAACTATTTTGATCAGATTGGCGGCACTACCTTAAGTTGTTTCATTCAGCAGGAAGGAAAAGAGAAACAGGAAATAAAGGCTTCTCAATTGTATTACGAATAAACGCCCGGAATAAAAAGCATTTCTATGACATTGGGCCTCGCGAGAATTTGCAGCGCTTGCATAGTATAGTTTTGTGGCAAATCTGATTTTTATTTTTTTTTTGCCACAAAAAGCGTGGCATTTTTTTTAAAATTTTCTTTTTGCCACGGAAAGTGTGGCAAATTTAATTTAATTTCAATTTTGCCACATTGCAGAATTAAAACCTTTTTATCAAAAGAAAATCTTAGGTCTTTACAATTTTATCTTTCTTAAGTTTAATTTGTGAGATTTCCTTGCCAAAGGCAGTATCTCGAAACGGTATAAACAAAAAAAATGGGGTCCTAAAACCCCATTTTTCTATTTAAAACTATTTTCTTAAAATTATCCTTTTAAGCTTGCCGCTAAATACTCACGGTTCATACGTGCGATATTTTCAAGAGAAATTCCTTTAGGACATTCTATTTCACAAGCTCCGGTGTTGGTACAGTTACCAAAACCTTCTAAATCCATTTGGTGCACCATGTTTAAAACACGATCAACAGCTTCCACTTTACCCTGAGGCAATAATGCATATTGAGATACTTTAGCCCCAACGAACAACATAGCCGATGAGTTTTTACAAGTTGCTACACAAGCTCCGCAACCAATACACGCAGCAGCATCAAAAGATTTATCTGCATCATGTTTGTTAATCGGAATGGTATTGGCATCAATGGTATTTCCTGAAGTATTTACAGAAACAAATCCTCCTGCATGCTGAATTCTGTCGAAAGAACTTCTGTCAACCACTAAATCTTTAATTACCGGGAAAGCTTTAGCTCTGAATGGCTCGATAAAAATCGTATCACCATCTTTAAACATACGCATGTGTAACTGACAAGTAGTAACTCCTCTGTCGGGTCCGTGTGCTTCTCCATTGATGAATAATGAACACATTCCGCAGATTCCTTCACGACAATCGTGGTCAAATGCTACAGGCTCTTCTCCTTTATTGATCAATTGTTCGTTAAGAACATCAAGCATTTCAAGGAAAGACATATCTGGTTCGATTCCGTCAATTGGGTAATCAACGATTCCTCCTTTATCCTGGGCGTTTTTCTGACGCCATATTTTTAATGTAAGTTTCATTTTGTATAAGTTTTAAGCATTAAAGCAAGTATCAAGACTTCTTTAAATACTATTTGTAGCTTCTTTGAACTAATTTAATGTTTTCGTAAACCAGAGGTTCTTTGTGTAATACGGCATCACTTGGTTTTCCTTTGTATTCCCAGGCTGCAACGTAAGCAAAGTTTTCGTCATCACGAAGTGCTTCTCCTTCTTCTGTTTGGTATTCTTCACGGAAGTGACCTCCACAAGACTCATTACGGTGTAATGCATCTTTCGCGAACAACTCTCCTAACTCTAAGAAATCGGCAACACGTGTCGCTTTCTCTAATTCCTGATTAAATTCGTTAGCGCTTCCCGGCACTTTTACATCTCTGTAAAACTCTTCACGTAAAGCAGCAATTTCTTCGATAGCCTCATTTAAACCTTTAGCATTACGAGCCATACCTACTTTATCCCACATGATTTTTCCTAATTTCTTATGGAAATAATCTACAGAATGAGTTCCTTTATTATTGATAAATCTGTCGATTTGATCTTTTACATTTTTCTCTGCTTCCACGAATTCCGGTAAGTCTGTAGAAATTTCACCCATTTTAATATCCGGAGCTAAATAATCTCCGATAGTGTAAGGTAATACGAAATATCCATCAGCTAAACCTTGCATCAAAGCAGAAGCTCCTAGTCTGTTTGCTCCGTGATCAGAGAAGTTAGATTCTCCGATTGAGAAACATCCCGGGATGGTAGTCATTAAGTTATAATCTACCCATGTTCCACCCATAGTGTAGTGAACCGCAGGGTAAATCATCATTGGTGTTACATAAGGATCTTCATCAACGATTTTCAAGTACATTTGGAATAAGTTTCCGTATTTACTTTTTACGATATCAGTTCCTAATTTAGTTACTAAAGCAGTATCATTTGCATCCAGACCTTTCACATAAGCTTCTTCCGTTCCGTAACGTTTAATTGCAGCTGCGAAATCCAAATAAACGGCTTCACCTGTTTTATTAACACCAAAACCGGCATCACATCTTTCTTTTGCAGCACGTGACGCGACGTCACGAGGTACTAAGTTACCAAAAGCAGGATATCTTCTTTCTAAGAAATAATCTCTTTCCGCTTCCGATAAATCAGTTGCTTTTTTCTTTCCTTCACGAATTGCCTGAGCATCTTCCAGTTTGGCAGGAACCCAGATACGACCGTCGTTACGTAACGACTCAGACATCAAAGTCAGTTTTGACTGGTGATCTCCTGAAACCGGAATACAGGTTGGGTGAATTTGTGTATAACACGGATTGGCAAAAAACGCTCCTTTTTTATGAATTTTCCAGGCTGCTGTTGCGTTACTTCCCATAGCATTTGTAGAAAGGAAAAATACGTTTCCGTATCCTCCTGAACCAATAACTACAGCATGAGCAGAGTGTCTTTCTATTTCTCCGGTAACTAGATTACGGGCGATAATACCTCTTGCTTTTCCGTTAACGATTACTAAATCAAGCATTTCGTGACGGTTGTACATTTTTATTTTACCACGGCCAATCTGACGGTTCATTGCAGAATAAGCTCCCAGCAATAATTGTTGTCCGGTTTGTCCTTGTGCATAAAAAGTACGGGAAACCAAAGTTCCTCCAAAAGAACGGTTATCTAAAAGTCCGCCATATTCACGAGCCAATGGAACTCCCTGAGCCACACACTGGTCGATAATATTAGCCGAAACTTCAGCCAAACGGTGAACGTTTGCCTCACGGGCGCGGTAATCTCCACCTTTTACAGTATCATAAAACAATCTGTAAACCGAGTCACCGTCTCCTTTATAATTTTTTGCCGCATTGATACCACCTTGTGCCGCGATAGAGTGCGCACGTCTTGGTGAATCCTGAAAACAAAATGCTTTTACGTTATATCCTAATTCAGCCAAAGTAGCCGCAGCAGAACCTCCAGCTAAACCTGTTCCAACGATAATAATATCTAAATTACGTTTATTAGCAGGGTTTACTAAATTAATGTGATCTTTATAATCTGTCCATTTGTCCGAGATTGGACCTTTTGGGATTTTTGAATCTAATGCCATTATAATTGATATTAATTATTGAAATGATGAACTAAAGCGATTAGGATGAAAAGTGCCGGTACTACAACCGCAAATCCATAACCGATTTTACTTAAGAATCGAGAGTATTTATTGTGCATCCCAACTGATTGCAGAGAAGACGCAAATCCGTGCCAAAGGTGGAAACCTAAAAGAACGAAAGCTACACAATAAATTCCGGTACGAATTGGATCGTGAAATTTATGAACTAACTCTCCATAATATCTTGTGGCATTTGGTGCCTCACCAACTATGTATTTATAGTTTACTTCAGGAAACCAAAAATCATAAAAATGCAATCCTAAGAATGCCAAAATAACCAATCCAGAAATAATCATATTTCTTGACGACCAGGAAGCGTTAGCTGCTCCGTTGTATTTTGCGTATGCAATTGGTCTTGCCGCGCTATTCTGAGCTGTTAGTATAAATCCCATTATAAAGTGGAAAATTACACCAATTGCCAAAACAGGCTGCATTACATATTGTATTAGCGGATTGTATCCCATAAAGTGAGAAGCCTCATTAAAGACATCTTCACTAATTATAGAAATAAAATTTAAGGAAACATGCAGCGCTAAAAACGTGATTAAGAATATTCCCGAAAGGGCCATAGCCACTTTCTTTAAGATGGAAGCATTCAATAGTGCAGATTGTGCCATAAGAGTTTAAGTAGTTTGTTTTAAAAAATTATACAAAAATAAAGCAATTACAAATGAACTACAACCATTTCGTTGTTATTTATAATCATTTTAAAGAGCTTTCCGTGACTTTATTGCAAATTATTTAAAAACAAGAAAATAGAAATTTTTCACAAGTGATTTTAACGTAATCCTGGCTTTTATATAATTACCAAATTGTTATTTTTTAGGACTTTTTGAGTTGTTTTCCTCAAAAGTAAAGACATCATGAATTTTATTTACCGAAAACAAGTGAATTTTAACAGCATAATTTTACCTTTATCGGCTTCAAAAAAAATCAGAATGAAAACAGGAATTGACGCTATTTCTTTTGACGTGGCCAACATACATCTACCCATAAAAACTTTGGCAACTGCCAGAAACATAGAACCCGAAAAACTGGAAAAAGGTCTTGGATTAATTAAAATGACTTTGCCCGATGTACATCAGGACGCAGTCGTTTTTGGAGCCAACGCTTTAACCAAACTGATTACTGAGAATCAAATAAACCTAAACGAAATCAGCCGGATTTATGTCGGAACCGAAAGCGGCATCGACAGTTCAAAACCGATTAGTTCTTTCCTAATCAGTTTGATGGAACAAAAATTTGGCGAAGATACCCTGGCCGAATGTGACGTTGTCGATTTTACGTTTGCCTGCATTGGCGGTGTGGATGCTTTGCAAAACTGTATTGATTTTGTAAAACTGAATCCTGCCAAAAAAGCAATTGTGGTGACCACCGATTTTGCAAAATATGATTTAAACTCCACCGGAGAATATACGCAAGGTGCCGGAGCATTAGCAATGTTAGTAACTTCGAACCCCAGAATTATTGCTTTTGATGAAAATTGGGCTACAAGTACCAAAGGTGTTTTCGATTTTTTCAAACCCTACAGGACTATCGCAAAAGAAGCTATTACGCAAAACGAAAACAACGATCCGTGGTTTGACAACTTAGAAGCCGAAATCGAAATTCATAAGGATCAGCCGGTTTTCGACGGTCAGTATTCGAACCAGTGTTATATGGATCGTACGAGATCTGCTTACTTCTCTTTCAAAAAACTAAAAAACACTACCGAAACTTTATACAATTCCTGGAACAGCATTATCATGCACCTTCCCTACTCTTTTCAGGGACGCAGGATGTTGTCTGAGATTTATGCTTTAGACCATGCAGATAAAATCATTTCAGAAAATATCGAACCCGCAGATTATCAAACTAAAATTAAAGAAGTTGGTAAATCAGAGGAATATAAAAAGTTTGTAACCGAAAAATTGCAGCCTGCAGAATTGGCTTCCTCTTTAATTGGAAATCTTTACACCGGATCCATTTTCATGGGATTGTTATCGACTCTGGCTCATTATTATGACACAAAGCAAGAAATTTCGGGAACTACATTCGGATTCCTGGCTTACGGAAGCGGATCGAAATCGAAAGTTTTTGAAGGAACTATTCAACCCGAATGGCAATCGGCTTTAGCCAAAATCAAACTTTTTGAAAATCTGGAAGAAAGCGTTGAAATTGATTTTAAAACTTACGAAAGCCTTCACAAAAAAGAACAAAAAGAAAGCATCCGAACGCCTAAAAACGAATGGGTTTTAGATCGCATTGAAAAAGAAATCCCTAATTTGATTGGGGCGAGATATTATAAATGGATTGATTAAGAAATTCCAATAAAAAAAAATCCAAATTCCAATAAATTAAGATAAAAACCGAAGCATTTCTGCTTCGGTTTTTTTACCTCTTATTATTCCTTGCCTTCTAACTCTATGCTAAAATGCCAGGGGTGCTCAAACATGACTTTTGAATCTTCAATATTTGTATTTTCACTAACTTTAGATTCACCGGAGTAGCCAGAGTTAAAACAGAATCCAGATCCGCTTTTATTATTACCTGGACTACTCGCGGTAATTCCTAATTTTTCTCCATCCACTAGATACCAATAAAAAACATATGTTTTATTAGCCTCTAAAAGAAGGTTCAATTTTTGCAAATCAAAAGGAATAAATCCTCCACTAAACACTCCTGAGACACCTGTAGTAGTAGTTGCTAATACATTAAGACTTGCATCTCTTATAATTAATTTCAGAACTACAGGCTGATTATAATCTTTACTATTTTCATAATAATAAAAACCTTCACGAAGGTTCACACTAAAAACAGATGGAACTAAATCTTTATCAAGGATAATTGTCTGACCAGTCGATACATTTCTATCATACGGCAAAAGATCCGGTGCATCAGTTCTGTCATCTCCACCAAACCATTTCCATGCATTGGCTTCTGTACAGGATCTTGTTCTGTTGACATCCATACGCTCTAATTTTACCTGATAAATTTTTTCTATTCCCGATTCAGATTTAACAGTAAAATTTACAGGAGATGAATAATCCTTAATACTTGCAGGATCTGGTGAAATAGAAGCATACTTTGAATATTTCAAGTCAACACTTAAATTTTTTAAATCAACGAATTCAGGTAGCCTCCTTGTTACTAGTCCAGTTTCTTTATTAATACTCGCATTCATTAAGTCTGGAGTTTTAATATTGAATTCTAAAATAAAATTATCAACACTTGGCTCTCTATTTATATTTACATTATAAGTTTTCTTATCACCATTTTCGGCTGTAACTACCAAAGTAAATGAACCATTAATGGATTTAATTGTATTTGGTTCAGGGCTTATTGTTGCACCTGTAGGAATTAAAACTGATAAGCTTAGATCATTTAATTCAAAGGTACTTTCTACTTTACCAGTAATTGAATTATCGACAACTGTAAAATCTTTAGTAACGCCTCCTCTACTTATACTAAAAGATTGAATAGTGTTTTCAGCACTCAACTTTTCCTCAGAGACACAGGAGAACATTAAAAGAGAAAAAAATAATAACGTTGGAAAAAGGTATTTTTTTGTTTTCATAGAAAAATCTTGGTTTTTGGTTTTTTTTTTTGAGTGGACGAATGTAAGAAATTTAAAAATCGATATCTTATTTAAAAAAAATAAAAAACAACCAAATCAATCCTTTTTTTGTTGCTCCGTATAATTTTGTTTTACTTTAATGGTTTGATCTTCCACGTTCATTCCGTTTGCCATTCCTAACATGAAAGCCGTGATTATTACAAGTATTTTTCTTTTTATCCAATGAAGTGGTCGTTTAGATCGCTCTAAACGTGTTTTATTTTTGTGTTTATACATTTTAAAATGATAAATGATTAGACATTATTTTATCATAGAATGCGTTGAAACGCATAAATGCTTAGAAAAATCTCTAAGCGCTGCATAAACTTTTGTAGAAATGGTTTGAAGTAATTATTTCATTTACAAAAACAGATTGATTTATAAATGAAGTTAGTTTTTGGTACAGCAAATCTTGCTGTTTAAGCAGTTTCTTAACTTGAAAAGTAAAAATATTTTCTATTTTAAGAAAACTTAAAACAATTGAAAATCTTGTTTTACTGAAAGAGGCGACTTCACCAAATTTGTAAAAAAAAGAACTTTTAAGATTTAATTCTCTCCTTAAAACAACAAACGAAGACTGATAATAAGCTGCCGATTTGGATTGAGAATCTAAAGTACAGTCGCCCGCAATCACGACAAAAGCCAGAAAGAGTGCGATTAGGTATTTTAAATGTTTATTCAATCCTGATTATTTAAAGTTGATTATAGCAAAGTCATTAAGCTAAAAAACGCCTTAACTTATATCTGCTAATCTAACAATTTTATTATTCAAAAATTCAAAAACAGACTTTCCTTTCAAATTTAATTCTTGTCCTTTTTGCATTCCGTTAGGAAAGTCCATTGCCAGAACAGCGCGATAATCAATAGCAATTTCGCTTTGGTTTTCTGAATGGCTGAATAATGTAATTGTTTGTTCTCTTTCCGAGAAATACTTTTTCGCTTCCTCTGCCTGATTTCTAAATTCTTTCAGTCCTGACAAAGTCATGTTTACTTCGCCATTTTGAATATTCTCAAAAACAATTTTGTCATCAAAATCAGCCATCATTTTATCAATATCAAATTGATTGTAACTGGCAATATAGTTCTCTATTATTTTTTCTCTGTCAATCATAATGTCAAAAATAGATATTTTATTCTTTATAAATCGTAAACTTATTATGGCTTAAAGTAAAACCAAGGTTTTCATAAATCAGGACATTTTCTACTCTTCTTCGGTTGGTGGTTACTTCTATGCTTTTCAAATTATTCTGCTCTGCAAAATTTTTGATTTCATTAATTAGTAAACGCCCCACGCCCTGACCCCGATATTTTTGATGCATAAAAAACTCCTGAATTTCACCAACCAAACCACAATGATGCAGAAGATTCTGCGTGTGAAAACTAATAAAACCTGCCCCTTCTTTTTCGTTTTCAGCCATCAGATAAAGGTTCCTAGGGTTAGCAATATTTTCATTGAATATTGCCGCAAAGACTTCAAAATCTAATTCTTCATTTTCAAGTTCACAAATTGACTTGTAAACGAAATCTAGATCCTGCTTTTCGACTTTTCTAACTTTTATTTTTGATTGCATTCCATTGATATATTTACAAGAATTCCTTAAACCACGATGCTAAAATTAATTAGTATATTTTAAAAATAGTAAGAAAAATTATATGTTTGTAAATTAAGAAACTAATTTACAAAATCTCCCCAACAAACAAAGATCCGTTTTTAAGCAAAACCAAAAAACATAAAAGAATTTTAAATATCTTTGAACTATGAGCACAGCACCAAAACCAAGACACATCGGGCGAAACATAAGCCGAATCAGAGAGCTTCGCGACATGAAGCAGGAAGCACTTGCACAAGCAATTGGTACAACCCAGCAATCAATCTCTATTATTGAAGGAAGCGAAAGCGTTGATGATGAAAAACTAAAAGCAATTGCCCAGGCTTTAGGCGTACCTGCCGAAATGATAAAAAACTTTTCTGAAGAAGCAGTTTTTAATATTATTGGAAATACTTACGATAATGGTTCTATTTCCGTAAATCATAGTTGCACTTTTAATCCGTTAGATAAACTTCTAGAATCTTACGAAGAGAATAAGAAACTTTACCAACAATTAATTCAGGCTGAGAAAGAGAAAGTTGCTTTTTTGGAGAAGTTGTTGAGTGAGAAAAAATAATTTCTACGAAAGATATATTTATAGAAAAAACCGAAGTTTTAGGGCTTCGGTTTTTTTTATGCATTGTCATTCCGAGAAACGAAGGAATCACATCCAGAGAGCGACGTACTGTGTAGATGATCAAAATGAGATTCCTTAGCTTAGGAATAACACAGGATTGTAAAAATGCTATTCTTTAAAAACAATTTTTTTGTAAAAATTAACTTACTTAATATTTTTTATTATTAGAAATTTATCTGTAAACTTGCTTAAAAAAATTTATGCGTGGCGAAAAAGGCAAAAGACCAAGAATAAATTCCCGCACGGCAATAATGGTTGTTGATCCGGAAGAGTACATTATCAATTGTTCATCACAAAAAGCAAGAAAAATAGGCGAAATCAAAGAAAACCTAATCATTCATTTTTATATTGGGGAGCATTACAGAAACAGAAAGCAACATGGAGAAGATGATGGCAGAGCCCGAGAAGATATTGAAATCGATGTTGTGGAAAATCTTTTACGAAAAGCACTTTCGCATTTAATATTTTATTCTTTAAAACATAAAACTTTTAAATTTATCAGTTATCCACCTCCGAAACAAAAACCAATGTCAGTTGTTTTAAAAGAAATTTTTAGTGACAATATTACATTAAATGTTGTTGCTGAATTTCATGGATTAGAGATAGGCCAATATGAGATAACTATAAGAACTGCTATGAGAAAAGATAATTATGAAATCTTTGATGGCGACCATGAGATTCTTTTCGACGGTGAAAGTTCGATGCTAAACTTTAAGGTTGAAAATAAACTAACGAATATAGACAAGATACAATAATTCATCTCTATCATTTAAGCCACAGCTATCATTTTAAAGTATAGCTTTAAAGGCAAATTTTAAAAAATTGACACTATTTTTGTATTAAGAAATTGATGGGGCGAGATATAAGTTCTCGGAGCCGAAAGGCAGGATAAGTATTTTAGGAGCCCCACTATTATAAAAAGCCTCTTTATAAGAGGCTTTTCCATTTATTGTTATTTCCCTATTTACTTAATTTAATTCTTTAAGTTTAAATACAATCACTGACAAACCGTAGGTTTTTAAAACCTGTCACGTCTAATTGTAATCCTTTCGAAATAAAAAAATCCGCCAAATTTCCAAAATCTGCGAGAGAAAAAAACTCCCCAAACAAATAAGAAAACTTTAATAAACCAATTATACGCCACTTCTTCAAAAATCACTAATTTTGAAATTCGAAGTTCAAAAACGAAATTATTATGAAATATCATCAAATAAACAGCGCTCTTTTTGTAAAAAACCGCAGAAAATTCACGGCAGAAATGAAACCTAACAGTGTTGCCGTTTTCAATTCCAATGACATTTACCCCGTTAGTGCCGACAGTACTTTGCCGTTTGCACAACACAGAGATATTTTTTACCTGAGCGGTGTCGATCAGGAAGAAAGCATCTTGCTTTTGTTTCCGGATGCGCCTTATGAAAACCAAAAAGAGATTCTTTTCCTGAAAGAAACCAACGACCATATCGCAGTTTGGGAAGGTGAAAAGCTAAGCAAAGAACGCGCTTTTCAGGTTTCAGGAATCAGAACGGTGTATTGGTTGCAGGATTTTCATAAAATTTTGAACGAAATGATGACGTACGCCGATACCATGTACATCAACACCAACGAACATTACCGCGCCAACGTAGAAACAGAAACCCGTGAAGCCCGTTTCGTAAAATGGTGGAAAGAACGTTATCCGGCACACAACGTAGCGAAAAGCAACCCAATCTTGCAACGCATCCGTTCTGTAAAAGAAAGCGAAGAAATCGATTTGATTCAGCAGGCATGTGATATTACCGAGAAAGGTTTCCGAAGATTATTATCGTTTGTAAAACCAAATGTGACCGAATATGAAATCGAAGCCGAACTGATTCACGAATTCATTCGCAACCGCTCTAAAGGTTTTGCTTACACCCCAATTATTGCATCAGGAAACAATGCAAACGTTTTGCATTATATCGAAAACAACCAGCAATGTAAAGCCGGAGATTTGATTTTACTGGATGTAGCTGCTGAATATGCTAACTATTCTAGCGATATGACCAGAACAATTCCGGTTTCAGGAAGATATTCAGAAAGACAAAAAGCAGTTTACAATGCGGTTCTAAAAGTAAAAAACGAAGCCACCAAAATGCTGACTCCGGGAACACTTTGGAAGCAATACCATATTGAAGTGGGTAAAATCATGACTTCAGAATTACTGGGTCTGGGTTTAATTGACAAAGCCGATGTTCAGAACGAAAATCCGGAATGGCCAGCGTACAAAAAATATTTCATGCACGGAACTTCCCACCATATGGGACTGGACACGCACGATTACGGATTGCTGCACGAACCAATGAAAGCCAATATGGTTTTTACGGTTGAACCAGGAATCTACATTCCGGCAGAAGGTTTCGGAATCCGTTTGGAAGACAACGTTGTGGTGCAGGAAAAAGGAGAGCCATTTAACCTGATGCGCAATATTCCGATTGAAGCAGATGAAATCGAGAGTTTAATGAATTCATAAGCATTGCAATGAAAAAGCTTTTTCTAATTACCTGTTTGATCTTTCTTGGTAAGGCTTTCGCTCAAACGGAAGGCTATGCTAAGAACAATGATTCCAGCCTGACGTATTATAAAACATTCGGAAAAGGTGAACCGCTTTTAATTATTAATGGCGGACCGGGAATGAACAGTAATGGTTTTGAAGACATGGCCAAAAAGCTGTCTGAAAATCAGGAAACCATTATTTACGACCAAAGGGGAACGGGAAAATCAAAATTGACAAATTTAAACGCTAAGACTATTTCGATGCAATTAATGGCTGGTGATGTCGAGTCATTGAGAAAACATCTTAAAATCAAAAAATGGAACATTCTCGGACATTCTTTTGGAGGAATGCTGGCTTCTTATTATGCGACCCTTTATCCGGACAGTATTAATAAATTAATTCTATCGTCTTCTGGAGGTGTTGATTTGACTTTGCTGAAAAGCGCCAACCTTATAGAAGCGGGCCTGAATCAATCTCAAAAAGATTCCCTGAATTACTGGAATGCTAAAATCGAAAAAGGCGATACTTCATACACAGCAAGAATCGGAAGAGGAAGAGCTATGGCACCCGCTTATGTTTACGATCAGCAATATGCTCCAATAATCGCAGAAAGATTAACACAAGGCAACTCGACTATAAACGGTTTATTATGGAACGATATGCAGAAAATGAATTTTGACTGCAAAACGAAATTAAAGCAATTCAAAAATCCGGTGCTGATTATTCAGGGAAAAGAAGATATTATCAGTAATGAAATTGGAGAAATCGCACATAAAACACTTCCTAATTCAAAATTGATTTTCCTCGAACATTCCAAACATTATGGATGGCTGGATGCACGGGAAAAGTTTTTCTCGGAAATAAATTCTTTTTTAAAATCATAAAAAACAAACGGCTTTCAGAAATCCGAGCCGTTTTAATTTTACTGCCATTTTAAAAATAATACCTTAATTTTATACTTAAATCAAACGTCTTGAAAACGCTATTATACAAAAACACCAAAATATCCTATACCGATTCCGGGCAAGGAACGGCAATTGTATTGCTGCACGGTTTCCTCGAAAACAAAACAATGTGGCAGGAATATGTTGCTCTTTTTTCTGAAGAGTACCGAGTTGTCACAATCGATTTATTAGGCCACGGAGAATCGGATTCTTTGGGATATGTACATTCCATGGAAGATAATGCCCATGTTGTCCAAGAAGTTTTAGAACATTTAAAAATCGAAAAAGCGATTGTTGCAGGACATTCTATGGGAGGTTATGTTGCTTTAGCTCTGGCCGAATTGTATCCGGAAAGTATAAAGAAATTAGTTTTATTAAATTCTACTGCCAAAGAAGACAGTGCCGAGAAAAAATTAAACAGAACCCGCGCCATTAAAGCGGTGAAACAAAATTATGTAGCCTTTGTAAGCCTCGCTATAGCGAATTTGTTTAGTGAAAACAACAGAACAAAATTAGCAGAAGAAATTGAGAAAGTTAAAATTCAGGCCTTAAAGACTCCATTACAGGGAATTGTAGCTTCTTTAGAAGGAATGAAAATCAGAAAAGACAGGGAGGCACTATTACGCGAAAATCTTTTTCCGGTTTTATTGGTTTTAGGCAGGAAAGATCCGGTTTTAAACTACGAAGAAAACATAACACAAATAGAAGATACCACTGCAGAACTTGTTTCTTTTGACGATGGACATATGAGTCAGATTGAAAACAAAGAAGAATTGAAAGTGATATTAGTTGATTTCTTTAAATAAATCACAACCTGCAAAAAGCAAAAAAGGCTGTTCAAAAAATTTTGAAACAGCCTTTTTCTCATTATTGGGGGCAAAATTACATTATAATTTTGAGATAATATCCTTTTTGAATTTCGCCAAAGTTGCTCTTGTTAATCCAAGATTTGCTTTAGTAGCATCAACCGCAAGGTAAATAAAATATTTACCATCTTCAGAAACATCTATAATGTGTATCTGATCTGTTAGTGTAATTAAGATATCGTTGATTTTTTGATTTAATCCTAAAGCTTTGATGGCATTCAATTTTGCTTTTACGACTTCTAAATTATAAGCGGATGCTAATTCAGGGTCAAAATTTGGATTTAAAGAGAGGGAACAATAAGACATTCCTGTTTCAACCTCAGTTACTGAAACGGCAATAAATCCATTAATATTCTCTTTTAAATCGTTTTGAAAATTCTGTAAAAAATCTGACATGTTTTAATTGTATTTAATTAATTGTTGAAAACAGTATCCATTTTGCGTAACAAAAGGCCCATTTTACTTATATCTTTAGAAAGCAGCGCCACGCAATTATCTTCCGAGTCCTTATTGGCTACGACGATACCTTCTTTATTCTTAATCATTACTTGTTTCAAATCTCCATTATTCACATCTTCCGACATCTCTAAACACATCTTTAATATCATCCCTATCATTGCCGCTACATTCCCGTCATATTCAAGATTAACAGACTCTATCAAAATTCCATCTATATTAAAAACCAATCCGGATTCTGCTCCGGTTTCCTCCACCAATGTATTTAAATCAACCATATCGTTATTATAAAATTTTAAAAAGAATGTTCAAAGATATTTCAATAAACAGAATTGTAAGCTAAACACTTGTTAAAAAAACAGCCCTCCTAATCCACTGACTTGCTTTTATTTATCTTTTAATTATTACCTATTTTTAAAATATAATCTGCAAAAAAAATTAACAGAAAAAAGGAATTTATTCAAAAACCCAACAATCTGTTCAATAAAAATCAAATGATTCGATTAACCCTGCGGACGAGCAGGTTTAAGGGAAGTTTTTGCTAAATTTGCAAAAAAATTATCCAGATGAAAACGGTAGACGAATTACGCTTTGACCTAAATGTAAAACTGATGAAGTTTAGAAGATTTCGTTTTGAGAACGGAAGTATAAACAGTAATGCTACTGAGGAGCAAAAAAAGAAAGGTTTCTTTAAAAAAATATTCAGCTAAAAACTACTTACAAAAAAAGCGGAAATTGTTCTCTAACAATTTCCGCTTTTTTACTTATAGAATGCAACTTACCATTTTTGCATAAAATTAACCGGGTTGAAATCATGATTACATTTTCACAATTTGAATTAATAATAATCAGGCCCTGAAATTTTGAATTTTCCGTGACCCGTTCATTGAACCAGTCAATCCTGGCAAGTGATAATGAGTCGCAAGTTTCTTCTAATGAAACAAATTTTGAATGATTAAAAAGAACTGTTTTAATTTCAAAGTAGCGTAATTTACCATCGCACACCTCTTTTATTTTTTTGTTGAAAACGAATTGAATATGCCCTTCTTTACAAAAACTGTTTATCCTTTACTTTTCAACCGATAATAAAATCGTCTTTTTACAGCTTAGTGATCTAATTTATTTTTTCCTCGAATGGAATAGCGGGATCAAAAATTTCCTTTAGCAGTAAAGCCACTTCTTCTAAATAACTGTTCAGGATTTCTTTGCTCACCGTAAGATCCAGTTCTTTCTCTTCCTTAAACCCAAACGGAAGAAATCCTGATTTTAAATTTTTGAAGGAAATAATACCGGCTTCCATAGGAATAGCACCGGCTTCTTCCTCAAACATAAACGCATAAGCCAGAACCTGAATGATTTTATCGTTTTTAAGCTCCTGAGTCAATCCATTCCACGACTTCAGTACTACATTTGTTTTCTCCACTTTTCCGGTCTTATAATCGATAATTCTTACTTTCCCGTTTCGCATCTCGATTCTGTCCACATTTCCCTTAATTAAGACAGGAAATGGCAAATCAGGATGGTTGAAGTGACGCTCAAATGTTTTTTCTAAAGCAGTGATTTTAATGGCATCTCCGTTTACAATCGACTCCAGTTCCATTTTCAGGAAATTGGAAACATTCCGTTTTGCTACTTCAAAAGCCAGAAGATTACGCCCTTTTTTAATTTCACCTTCTTTATAAACCAGTTTAAATTGCCTTAACACTTCGGCATCCAGAAGTTTAAAACAATTTTTTATATCCGCTTCAGAAATAAATTTGTCCACAAAAGGATCGTATAAGGCTTTTAAAGTTTCATGAATAATAGTTCCCAGCGTATTTAAGGCAATATTTTCTTCGACTTCTTCCACTTCGCGGATTCGAAGGATTTTCTGAAAATAAAATTCAATCGGATTCCGTATATAACTTGTTAAAGCTGACGGAGAAAAACCAGTTATGGCAATTTCTTTTAATCGCTCCATAACCGCTTCAGATTTTGGAATCACCATTGGCTGGTAAGCCGTTGTTGGCAAAACAGGATTATAGATATCAAAAGTAAGGTTATGTTTTACTTGCTTTTCGACTTCCAGCTGCGTAATAAAACGACTGCGCTCTCCGGCATCTAAACCATCATTTTCGGTATTATAAATCAGGTAAATATTTTTTGCCCTTTGCAGCAGATGATAAAAGTGATACGTATAAATGGCATCTTTTTCTTTAAAAGTCGGCAAACCTAATTCTCTTTTTACATCATACGGAATAAATGAATTTTGGGACTTCCCGGCAGGAAATTTTCCTTCGTTCATAGAAGTTACGATTACAGTATCAAAATCCAGAACACGGCTTTCGAGGACTCCCATAATTTGCAGTCCTTTCAGAGGCTCACCTTCAAAAGAAACTTCAGCGACATCAATAACCTGTTTGTAAATTGCATACAGCGTATCAATATTGTCGATATGTTTATGTTTCGAATAATAATTTATCAGCTTATTGATTACTTTAAAAATGGCAAAGACAAAAGCTTTGGCAATTTTTTCTTCTTCATTGTCGTTGCTGAAATTTTCTTTTATGACTAGTAAAAGAGTTGAAATATTTTCGAGAACTGCCACCGATCCGTTCTCCCACTTTTGAAAAAGCAATTTAAAAAGATCCGATACATTCGAATTGAGTTCAAACAATCTGTTGTGAGTAATAAAAGTATAATTATTCTCTTTTATAATCTTAACCAGATTACCGGCACCTGCATAAGGTTCTACTAACGGATGCGTTAAAATATCCAGTACGTCCTTATAATAAAAAACATAGCTTTCGCCTTTTCTGGAGAGCGCATTGGTATGCATTTTAAATAATTTCGCAATCAATATCTGCGATGGATTATTTTTACTGGAATATCCCATAGTAATATTCAAAGCTCCAACCGAAGAAGGCAAAGCATATAAAACGGGCATTAGTAAATTCTCTTCACCCAAAACAATGGCTACTTTATCCAGGGAGGTTAAAGGATTTTCAGCTACTATTTTTTCGATAATACTTCCGGCTAGTTTAGCCTGTCCAATCGTTTTTGGAGTTCCGATTACCTGAATGTTTTTTGATTGTGAAAAGTCATCAACAATCCACTCAAAAGGATTTGTTTTATAGTGTTTCCAGTTTTCTTTAAAGCGACGCACAAAAAGACCTGCATCATGATAAGGGTCATTAAGAAAAGTCTGATCCACATCCCAATAAATTTTAGCCTGATCTAAGGCCAAAAGATGCTGCACGATTTTTTCTTCAGCGGCATTCAAGGCATTGAAACCTGCAAAAACAAAATTACGTTCTGAAATTGTATTCGAAAAATGATTTAAATTATGGACTGCTTCCCGATAAATCAAACCCTGATACCCTATGCCTTTATGAAGCAAATGATTGTATAAAGACTCATAATACAAAGGGAGAAGTTTCCAGAACTCAATATAATTTTCTAAAAGTTTTGTTTTATTTTCAACCTCTATTCCCCATTTTTTTATGTCTTCGATATCTTTAAGATAAGACAAAACGTGGGAAGGTTCTAATAAGTAGCGATCAATTTCATTAAAATCCTGTAGAAGCGTTTTTGCCCAATTGGCAAATAATTCGAATGATTGTTGATTTTGTTTTTCTGTAACAGAAAGATATACTTCGTAAAATTCAAATAGAAGTTCAATTGAATCAACAGCGCGAATGGACGCGACATCCTGTACAAAATCTTCTATACTAATTATATCAGGAGAAAGAATCGTGTGAGTCGTTTCTTTTTTTAAGGCTTCAATTAAAAAAACCTTTGCTCTTTTATTTGGCAGGATAATAGTTGTTTCAGCAAGTTTACCTGAATAATCCTGAATTATAACAGTTGCTATTTTTCCGAGAAAAGAAGTATTTATCATTTTATAAAAATAAAAAAAGCCATTCAATTAAGAATGGCTTTTAGAATTTATTTAGAAAGTAAATTACAATTTACCTTCGTATTTAGAACCGATGTGTTTGATTTCAGTTCTTCTGTTTTGTGCTTTACCTGCAGGAGTTTTGTTACTCGCTACTGGTTGAGACTCACCAAAACCTTTAGATACTAAGTTATCAACATTTACTCCTCTTTCGATCAAAGCGTTCATTACAGCAGCAGCTCTGTCTTCAGAAAGTTTTTGGTTCAATTTGTCAGAACCATCGCTATCTGTGTGACCTTCAATGCTGAATTTCGCGTTTGGATAGTTTTTAAGGATTTCTTTAATAGCATCTAATCTAGCTGGAGTTTCTTTGTCTCCTGATTTGAAAGTAGCTTTACCTGAGTTAAAGTAGATTGCTCTAGCTTGAACTTTAAGGTCTTCTAACGCCTCAGAAGTAACTTCTGGACATCCTCTGTTACTAGCAGGACCAGCAACTGTAGGACAATCATCATCTTTATCTAAAACACCATCTTTATCAGCGTCTAAGAAAGGACAACCACCATTTTCTTTTGGACCAGCAACTGTAGGACATTTGTCATCTTTATCAGCAATACCATCACCGTCAGCATCTGGACAACCTCTTAAAGCAGCTAAACCAGCAACATCTGGACAAGCATCATCTTTATCAGCAATTCCGTCTCCGTCAGTATCAGGACAACCGTTTAATGCAGCTAAACCAAAAACATCTGGACAAGCATCACTAGCGTCAACGATTCCGTCTCCGTCAGTATCAGGACATCCGTTGAATTGTTTTAAACCAGCAACATCTGGACAAGCATCGTCTTTGTCATAAATTCCGTCTCCGTCAGTATCTTTACCTCCGAATTTGAAAACTAAACCAGCAGTGTGTTGGAAGTGAGATGGAGCATCTGGAACACCAGCTGCATCTACTCTGTCTCCAGAAACAGACCATTTGTATTTAGTAGCAAGCTCTAAACCAATAGCATCAGTAAACCAAAAAGTTACACCAGCACCTGGGTTAACAGTTCCGTAGCTGCTGTCTCCGAAGAAAACATAACCACCACCAACAGTTAACGAAGGATCGATTACTTTAGATTTGATTAATTCCTGGAAGCTGTATTTGATAGTTGCATCAACTCCGTAATACATTAAATCACCAGGATTAGTGACAACATTTCCTCTTGCATCATGACCTGGAGCCTTTGGATTGAAAGTAACAAATTTATCAATTTTGTTCACAGACCCTTGTAAACCTACAGAGAATCCACTTCCTACATATCTAGACACACCAATGTACGACAAAGAAGGAAGAATATTCCAGTTGTCTTTTACAGCGAATGCCTGAGAAAAATGTTGATCAAAGAAACCACTTCCTGCACCAGAGCTAGTTCTAGTGTCAACGGCATTAACTCCAAAAGAGATAGCCCATGGATTGTTACTGTCTTGCGCGTGAGAAGCTAGCCCCATCACCATCATTACAGCAACTAAAAGTTTGTTAAGATGTTTCATACTTAATTTTTTTAATTACAATTTAGTTAATTACAAGCAAAAGTAACACCAAATTTTTTAAATACAAAATGAAATGTTAAAAAAAACCTACAAAAATTCAATAAAATGGGAATTATATAACTTTTAACATTTTACCTACTGATACAAAAGCACTTATCGCTTTGTCCAAATGTTCTTTTGTATGCGCTGCTGACAGCTGTACGCGAATTCTTGCCTTCTCTTTCGGGACAACAGGAAAAAAGAAACCGATCACATAAATCCCTTCTTTCAAAAGTTCATCTGCCATTGTTTGTGATAATTTTGCATCGTACAACATAACCGGAACAATTGCAGAATCTCCATCTATAATATCAAATCCGGCATTTTTCATGCCTTCTTTAAAGTAGTTCGTATTCCATTCTAGTTTATCTCTTAAGGAAGTGTCTTTTTCCAATAATTCAAAAACCTTAATAGAAGCCCCAACAATTGCCGGTGCCAGCGAGTTCGAAAACAAATAAGGTCTTGATCTTTGACGCAACAACTCAATAATTTCTTTCTTTGCTGTTGTGTAACCACCCATAGCGCCACCTAATGCTTTACCAAGTGTACCTGTGATAATATCAACTCTCCCCATAACCCCTTTTGCTTCAAGTGTACCTTTACCGGTTGCACCAATAAATCCGGCAGCATGACATTCATCGACCATCACCAAAGCATCGTATTTATCCGCCAGATCACAGATTTTATCTAGTGGGGCAACAACACCGTCCATAGAGAAAACACCATCGGTCACAATTAATTTAAAACGAACACCTGCTTCATTAGCCTTAATTAACTGCTGTTCCAGATCCTCCATGTTACTATTCTCATAACGATAACGGGCTGCTTTACACAAACGCACACCATCAATAATAGAAGCATGATTTAAGCTATCAGAAATAATAGCGTCATTTTCGCCCAGCAATGGCTCAAAAACACCACCATTAGCATCAAAAGCGGCTGCATATAAAATAGTATCCTCTGTACCATAAAAGTCCGCAATCTTTTTTTCTAATGTTTTATGAATATCCTGTGTACCACAAATAAAACGAACAGACGACATTCCAAAACCATGTGTATCCATAGCATCTTTAGCAGCCTGAACTACTTCGGGATGCGATGAAAGTCCTAAATAATTATTGGCACAGAAATTTAAAACTTTCTCTCCGGTTGAAATCGTAATTTCAGCATCTTGTGCCGACGTTATAATACGTTCTTTTTTAAAAATTCCGTTTTCTTCAATAGTTTGCAACTCACTTTGCAAATGATCTTTAATTTTACCGTACATTTTTATTTATTTAATATGTTAAAAATTAACAACTTACACAAGCCGATCTCTTAACATCTGATTAATTTCATCACAAATTTACCACATCGACATCTGTTCCTATATATACCAAAGCTCTTTTTAACACTTTGTACCCTAAATCTTCAATAGCATCCTGATATTCCTGAATTTGTTTCGTGTATTTTGCATTACTGACACCCGTTTTATAATCCAGCAGATACGCTTCTTTATTTTTGGTCAGAACAATGCGATCCGGTTTTAAAATTTTGCCTTCTTTCTGAACAATGGTTTGCTCATTCAGAATTTTATCATTTCCATTAAAACACATACTTAATTCCGGATGATTTACAATTTCATGAAGTGTTGCCAAAACCTTTTCTGTCTGATCAAAAGTAATCAGTCCATTTTCAAGTGCTTTTGTAACAGCCAAATCCACATCCGTTTTATCTTTCACGAAGGCTAAGATTTCATGAATTACATTTCCGTACGAAATCGCTTCCTGTTGATGAGTACCCCACATTAAAGCTTCCCGCTGTGCGATTTTTATATTTTTCGGATTTAAAACTTCTGCAACCATTGGAATTACTTTAACTAAATCTACCTTTTTTGTCGACGGAGAAAGCTTTATTTTGTTTCCAAAATCATATTCTGTCTTTTCCGGATCATAAATTCCTTTATGTATCAAATATTTAATAAAGAAAGAAGCCATATTATTCGGAAATTCTCCGTCTTTTCGCTCTTTCAAAGATTGTGAAATAACATACAATTGTTCTTCAGCACGCGTTAGCGCTACATATAGAACATTAATATTATCGAGCAGTTCTTCTTGTTTTTTCAAATTAAAAACTGCCGATGCACTTTCACCGAAACCCTCAACTGCACTACTATTATCAATTAGAGCTTTCGGAACACCCAAATCAGCTTCTTCCGTATCCAGCCAGAGTTTATCTTTTGGTTTTCTGTTGTAATCTTCTTCGGCGAAAGGCATAATAACTACGGGAAACTCGAGCCCTTTCGATTTATGAATGGTCATAATGCGAACTGCATTATTTCCTTCTGGAGACGGGATGCTGAATTTCTCCGCATTTTTATCCCAATAACCGAGAAAATCCGCAATACCTGCCTGATTTCTGATGTCGCGCTCCAAAACGATATCCAGAAAAAACTGCACATAAGCATTTCCTTCTGACGGAAGAATGAATTTTGCAATGATTATTTCAACAGCTTCATACAAAGACTTCTTTCTGATATCTTCAAAAGAAAGCGATACATCAAACGTTAAAAGCCAATTCTCGAAATCACTTTCGAACCTTTGGGCCATTCCGTTTGCGATAAAATCATGAATCGGAATTTCAGTTTCTAAAGTTGTTCCTAAAAAATGCAAAAAATTAGCTTTCGACTCCAAATCGGCACTGTTATTCAGATATTTCAACAAATGAACAATCAACCGAACTTCTGTAGCATTCTGGATCATCAGCGTTTCTGACGAAAGAAGCGGAATATTTTGTTCTGTTAAATAATTGGCAATATCGATTCCCTGACCTCTTTTACGGGTCAAAATTACAATATCCTTATACTCAAAACCTTCCCGAACTACTTTTAGAATCGTATTTAAAGTCGCCAGAACATACAAATCTGATTTCTCTGCCACCTCTTCTTCATCTGCGAAATCATTTTTTTCTATTATGGGAAGAAAAGAAATATTGACATACCCGCCTTTTTTAGAATTTGGATTCTGAAAGCTATGATTTTCATATAAATCCTTATAATCTTCATTCGAAAATTCTGTAGAAATCAGCTTAAAAAAAGCATTATTAAAATCAATTACTTCACTGTAGCTTCTGTAATTTGTATTTAAATGCTCCAGTTTTTTATCCGGATTAGCAAAAGGATTTGCTTCTTTACTTAATTCAATAAATTGCTCGGCCTTTCCTCCTCTCCAGCGATAAATGGATTGTTTGGGATCACCAACAATCATAAGAGTTCCTTTATTTCCAAAATCATCCTGGCCCGAAAGCGCATTATCAATTAGAGGAATCAGGTTTTGCCATTGCATTTCTGACGTATCCTGAAATTCATCAATAAAAAAATGACGGTAACGTTCTCCCAAGCGCTCATAAATAAAGGGCGCCGGCTGATTTTGAATTTCACGATGAATAATGGCATTGAATTCTGAAATCGATAAAATATTTTGTTCCGATTGAATTTTTGCCAGTTCATTACTAACCGTATTGAGTAGAGAAAGCGGTGTTATATTTTTCAGAAAGGCTTTATAAAAATCCCTTTTTTCAAAGTTTTTATAAATTTTAGCCAGGGTAAGAAGCAATTCGGGAATAAGATTTTCAATTAAAGCCCTGTCACTTGCGGTTTTATTGATTGCAATATCCTCAAATTCATGAAACGTTTTATTTCTTGGATTGAATTTTCCATCACGAATACTTTCGAGATGATTCGGAAAAGTTCCCCTTGAAAATGATTTTAAATCGATACCGTTTTTATCGATTAGCTCCAGAGTCTGTATAGCAAATCCGGTATTTTCTTTTTCTAAATCGGCACACAAAACCGACATTTTCTTTTTTATCGCCACAAATTCCTCAATGGATTTATCCTGAAAATGAGAAATTTCATTCCTATTATTTTCATTCAGAACCAATCTTCCGGTTTCAAGAATCTCACGCGAAACATCCCAACTTTTATCGTCGTCGGTTTTTTCCATCGTAAAATCAATCAGTAATTTGGTCAGCGTTTCGTCCTGTCCCGCCTGAGCAATAATAGCATCAACGGCTTCTACCAATAAATTCTCGGTATCCAGCGTAACTTCAAAGGTCATGGGTAAATTCAGGTCATGTGCAAAAGCACGAATTACCTTATGTGTGAATTTATCAATGGTAGAAATATCAAAAGCAGCATAATTATGAATAAGATGCTTAATTATACTTTGAGATTTTGTCTTGATTTTTATTATCGAAAGACCTGTTTCACGGGACAAATCTTCCATTAAATCCATAGCTTTTGCAGAAGGTTCGTCTTTTGTAAATTCAGAAAGACTTCCCACAATACGGCTTTTCATTTCATGAACCGCTTTATTGGTAAACGTTATTGCCAGAATATTGCGGTAGGCATCATTTTTGGGTGATGAAAGAATAATTTTAAGATATTCCTTAACCAAAGTGTAGGTCTTTCCCGAACCCGCAGATGCATCATAGATAGAAAAAGACGGACTTTGCATAGGTTTGATTTTTGTATCGTAAAAATAGCACAATAAATATTAATCCCAAAAATGTAAAATTTTCAATAAAAAAAAATCCAAATTCCAATTAACATGCTATAACATGCAGCTATTGAAATTTGGAATTTTTTTATTGGTGTTTTTTCTAATTTTTAGGTATGTTTCGGGAATGCTCTTTTATTAAATACAAGCAGGATACCAACACCTGTAGAAATCGCCATATCGGCAACATTGAAAATAGCATTAAAAAACATAAAATGTTTACCTCCAAAGAAAGGCAGCCAGCTTGGCAAATTACCTTCCCAGATTGGAAAATAAAACATATCTACTACCAAACCATGAAACCACGTTCCGTATGGAGTTGGTGAAAAGAGTGTCGCAAGATTATGGGTACTGTCGTCAAAAATTACTCCGTAAAAAACAGAATCCAGTATATTTCCGGCAGCTCCGGCAAAAATTAAGGCAATGGAAACGATCAAATAAGTAGAATGACGTTTTTTAATCGCATCAGCCAGCCAATATCCGATTCCGAATACAGCAAAAATTCTAAAAACGGTCAGAATTAATTTTCCATATTCGCCGGGAATTTTTGTTCCCCAGGCCATTCCTTCATTTTCTATAAAATGAATTCTGAACCAATCCGCAATAACCACTTCTTCACCTAAGACAAAGTTTGTTTTTACATAGATTTTAGAAAGCTGATCGATAAGTAAAACTAAAAATATGAGGAAGTACGATTTTCGTAATGACATTTTATAAAATTTTGATGGGCAAAAGTAATAATTTAATCAAAAAGAACGCCCCTTACGGAGCGTTAATTGTTTTATAATAAAATAAACAAGTCTAAAATAACTTTTGACCCGCTTCGTAAAAGCTATTTCTTAACACTTGAATTTGTTGGTGTTTTAGGGGCATCGGTAAAAAATTCGGAAATAGATTTAAACAAACCTTTTCCCTCTTTTCCTGCAGCGTTTTTTTTAGCGGCATCCTTTGCGATCTGGGACTTTAATTTAATTCGCATTTTCTCGAATTCTTTCATTCTATTTTCGACATCCGAGTTCACATCTTTAAATTTCAACACTTTATTCATAATGTAAGTTTTTTATAGTAAAAAAAATAAAATTATTTTGATTCGGCAATACAATAATACATAAAATAATTTATATTTGTTAGAAAAATTAACAGTTGTTTAGTCAGAATACATCCCGATACTTTAAAAATTTTATCAATATCAATATATTTTAACAACTCCTTAAATCCTTCCAAAATGAATGAAATCACGACCATCCTGAACGATTTTCTGGTTAACACTAAATCTACATCAGCGCTAATTTTAAACGGAAAAGGAAAACTAATCACATCATTACACTTAGATTACGGAGACAGTGTAGCGGCAATGAGCGCTGCGATTTTATCTATGAGTGAAAAATTTTTAGCTGATCTGGATAAAGGTTCCCTGAAACAGTTGTTTTTAAAAACAGCAGACGGAGTTGTAATTGGAAATAAGATCAGTGGCTCAAACTTTGTAGTGGCTTTTTCAAAAGACGGGAGCAACCTCGGATTATTGATGCGTACAACAGAGGAACTTTCGACAGAATTAAGCAAAAATTCCCTATTGAAATAACATAAATCTATTAACCACAAATACCACAAAACCATGAGTAACGACTTTTTAAACGTGTTTTTAAATGAAATGAAAACAAATGTAAACGGTTTTATTGCTATTGCCGTAACCGAAATTGAATCAGGATTAAGCTTTGGTAATTTAAGTTTAGACCCTTCTTTTGATCCTGAACTGGCAGCTGCTTACAATCTTGAAGTTGTAAAAGCAAAATTAAACGCCGTGAAAGCCTTGAATTTAAATCAGGATATTGAAGATATCTTAATTACGCTTTCCACACAAATTCACATTATTGACATTTCACCCAACAAAAAATTTATGATTTACCTGGCGGCAGACTCCAGCAAAGCCAATTTAGGAATGACAAGAGCTATCCTGAAAAAACATAAATTAGAACTCGAAAAGAATTTAGCTTAATGCAATTCACCATTGCTTAATTAGAACTGTTTATAATCGGGACAGTTCTAATTAATGCAATATTTTTCAATCCTGTTAACTGCCTCATCTTTCAAAGCGCAGTACGGATTTAAGGAATCACTTCACATTTTTATATATAAAAAAACGCCCCAAAAGGAGCGTTTCATAATTTAGTATATCTTATCGTTGCAGATTTTTTGCTTCGATACTCATTGTAGCGTGAGGTACAATTTTCAGTCTTTCTTTACCGATTAATTTACCTGTTACTTTGCAGATACCATATGTTTTATTTTCTACACGGAATAATGCGTTTTTCAAATCACGAATAAACTTTTCCTGTCTGATAGCCAACTGTGAGTTTGCTTCTTTTGACATTGTTTCGCTTCCTTCTTCAAAAGCTTTGAAAGTTGGAGAGGTATCATCTGTTCCGTTATTCAAATCATTCATGTAAGCACTTTTTATTAAATCCAGATCGGCTTGTGCTTTTTGTATTTTATTTTGGATTATTTCTTTGAACTCCGCCAAATCAGCGTCAGAGTATCTTGTAATTTCATCTACCATTTTTATATTATTTTGAAATTAATATCATTGTTTTAATATCATCAAACTCAATTTCTATGCCGCTTTCCAAAGCATCTGTAAAAACCAAATTATCTGTTAATGTCTCAGACTTAATATAGTCTTCATTTTTTAAAATAGCTTCCTCTAAAAGGCCGGTTCTTTTAATTTGCACTTTAATCTTATCAGTAACCTCAAATCCTGAATCTTTACGGATATTCTGAATTCTGTTTACTACTTCCCTTGCGATACCTTCTTTTTTCAAATCTTCGGTGATTGTTATATCAAGCGCAACTGTGATTCCGTTTGAATTTGCAACCAGCCATCCTTCGATATCCTGAGACGTTATTTCGACATCTTCTAATGATAAAGTTACATTATTTCCAGCAATAACAATATCTAACGTCCCCTGCTTGTCCAACTGATTGATCTGATCAGAAGAAAAACTTTGTATTTGCTTAGAAATCAAGCCCATATCTTTTCCAAAGCGTGGTCCTAACGTCTTAAAATTAGGTTTAATCTGTTTTACCAAAACACCTGAAGCATCGTCTAAAAGCATAATTTCTTTCACGTTTACTTCTGCTTTTATAAGCTCGGAAATAGCTTCGATTTCAGTACGTTGATTCTCGTCAAGTACCGGAATCATTACCTTTTGTAAAGGCTGACGCACCTTGATCATTTCCTTTTTACGAAGCGATAAAACCAATGATGAGATGGTTTGCGCCTTCTGCATTTTGCTTTCTAACGTTTTATTAACAAAGTTTTCGACAAATTTTGGGAACTCTGCCAAGTGAACACTGGCAAAACCCTCAGTCCCTGTTGAAACTGTTAAATCCCGATACAATTTATCCATGAAAAAAGGAGCGACCGGAGCACTCAATTTGCTTATTGTTAGTAAACAAGTATAAAGTGTTTGGTAAGCTGCAATTTTATCAGGAGCGTATTCGCCTTTCCAGAAACGACGACGGCATAAACGAACGTACCAGTTACTCAGGTTTTCCTGAACAAAGTCAGAAATTGCTCTTGTAGCTTTTGTTGGTTCGTAATCTGCATAACATTCGTCAACAAATTTTATCAGCGTGTGCAATTCAGACATAATCCACTGATCGATTTCGGGTCTTTCGTTTAACGGAATTTCCGCTTCAGCATATTTAAATCCGTCGATATTGGCATATAGCGAAAAGAACGAATAGGTGTTGTATAATGTTCCGAAGAATTTACGGCGAACCTCAGCAATTCCATCTAAATCAAATTTCAGGTTATCCCATGGATTTGCATTCATAATCATGTACCAGCGTGTGGCATCAGGACCATATTCTTCGATGGTTTTGAAAGGGTCTATCGTATTCCCTTTACTTTTAGACATTTTTATTCCGTCTTTATCTAAAACCAGACCATTCGAAACTACATTTTTATAGGCAACTTTATCAAAAACCAAAGTGGCTATTGCATGTAAGGTATAAAACCATCCACGAGTCTGATCGACACCTTCTGCAATGAAATTCGCAGGGAAATCTTTATTCTCGTCGATTTTATCTTTGTTTTCAAATGGATAATGCCATTGTGCATAAGGCATTGCTCCGGAATCAAACCAAACGTCAATTAAATCGCTTTCGCGTTTCATTGGTTGTCCGGAAGCAGAAACTAAAATTATCTGATCAACTACATTTTTATGTAAATCAATTAAATCATAATTTGCTTCAGACATGTTTCCGATTTCAAAACCTTTGAATGGGTTTTCTTTTTGAAAACCGGCTTCGACAGATTTTTCGATCGCGTTGTATAATTCTTCAACAGAGCCAATAAGAACTTCTTCTTTTTTGTCTTCGGTTCTCCAAATTGGCAACGGAATACCCCAATATCTAGAACGAGATAAGTTCCAGTCGTTGGCATTTTTCAGCCAGTTTCCAAAACGTCCTTCACCAGTAGACTTAGGCTTCCAATTGATAGTTTCGTTCAGGTCGAACATTCTATCTTTTACATCGGTTACTTTAATGAACCAAGAGTCTAGGGGATAATATAATAACGGCTCATCAGTTCTCCAGCTGTGTGGATAACTATGTACGTATTTTTCAACCTTAAAGGCTTTATTTTCTTCTTTTAATCGAATAGCAATTTCAACATCAACAGAACGCTCTGGCGCTTGTCCTTCGTCATAATATTCGTTTTTCACATATTTACCGGCAAGATCACCTAAGTGTGAAGTGAATTTCCCTTGTAAATCAACCAAAGGAACTGCTGTTCCGGTTTCATCTAAAACCAACATTGGCGGAATTTCCGGTTTTGCTTCTTTTGCTACTTTAGCATCATCTGCACCAAAAGTCGGAGCGGTATGTACAATTCCGGTTCCGTCTTCGGTAGTTACGAAATCTCCGGCAATTACTCTAAAGGCGTTTTCCGCATTTTGGTAGGGCAATACGTATTGCAATAATTGCTCGTAACGAATTTCAACTAAGTCAGAACCTTTAGCTTCCGCTAAAATTTTATACGGAAGTTGTTTGTCGCCGTTTTTCACTTTGTCAAAATCAGCATCATCTTCGCTTGCAAAAAATCCTTTCCCGAACTGTTTTCCAACTAAATTTTTAGCCAGAATAACATTTACAGGTTCGAAGGTATATTGATTGAAAGTTTTTACTAAAACATAATCGATTTTTGGACCAACGGTCAAAGCGGTATTCGAAGGCAATGTCCACGGAGTTGTCGTCCAGGCTAAGATGTGAATATCTCCAAAACCTTTTAAAAAGTTTGGCAATGTTTCCGGCAATGTTTTAAACTGTGCTACAATCGTAGTATCTGTAACATCGCGATATGCTCCGGGCTGGTTTACTTCGTGAGAAGACAATCCTGTTCCTGCTTTCGGAGAATACGGCTGAATTGTGTACCCTTTGTACAACAAACCTTTATCGTAGATTTGTTTCAAAAGCCACCAGACAGACTCCATATATTTGGGTTTGTAAGTCACATACGGATCATCCATATCTACCCAATATCCCATTTTTTCGGTCAGATCATTCCATACGTCGGTATAACGCATTACGGTTTTTTTACACGCTTCGTTATATTCTTCGATAGAAATGGTTTTCCCAATATCTTCTTTTGTGATTCCAAGTTCTTTCTCAGTACCTAATTCTACAGGCAGTCCGTGCGTATCCCAACCGGCTTTTCTTTTTACCTGAAAACCTTTTTGAGTTTTATATCTGCAAAAAATATCTTTAATCGCACGTGCCATCACGTGGTGAATTCCCGGTAAACCGTTAGCTGAAGGCGGACCTTCAAAAAATACGTAAGGCTCAGCACCTTCGCGAGTGGTTACACTCTTTTCAAATATATTTTCTTTCTTCCAAAAATCAAGTACTTCTGACGCTACTGTTGGCAAGTCAAGTCCTTTGTATTCAGTAAATTTTGTGCTCATTTTATCCTTTTCTTAATCGAGGTGCGAAAGTAAGGAATTTTGAGGTAAATAGATAAAAGATGACAGAAAAAAGAGTGCTGCCCTTGAATTTCAGGTAGATTCCGCAGAAAACAGCTCCAATTTGTAAAATTTAAGAGAAAACTTCTTTTAAAACTTCCAAAGATTTTGGTTTTTTGAATCCATCCAAATGAAAACTGTAGTAGTCGATCAGAATTTTAAGCAGTATTTGTCTTTCAATAACATGAAAAACTTTTTGATCGTTGTCAAATTTTAAATCAATTAACTTTTTAAACAAGTTACTTTCATGTTCCGTCAGCGAACCCATACCGTGGAAAAGGGTAAAAACCCCATCGTACATTTCAAAAAAAGGCAAATCCATTTCTGAAACATCCGGATAAAAACCCAAATATTTGGTTGTTTCCAGAAGAAGGATTAAATGGAAGTTAGAAATCTCATCGTGATGATCCAGCCAGGTCAAAGCAGTCTCTAAAAACACAAAAAGAGGTTCGTTTTTTTCTTCTTCCTGAATCGAATAATGAAGCATTTCAGACAGAAACATCACCATCGTACTTTTTACAATATCGGTATGGATACTTTGGAAGGGAACGGCTGTTTTTATTTCCTTGAAATTCTCTAAAGTACCTTTGTTTTTATGTACGGCCTCGATTTCGAGAATGGACAAAGGCTGAAAATAAGCAATTTTCTGACTGGCTTTCCGGCTCGAAAAAGCATCACGCACAAAATAAGATTTCAGGCCGTTTGAAAGCGTAAAACATTTTACGATCAGGCTTTTTTCCTGAAATTTTAAGGATGAGATTACGATTGCTTTTGTTTTGACTAACATACAGTCGGAATGTGCTTTTGATTGTTCTTTTTATATCTATCCAAAAATCTTCGTTCTATAAAAAACCACGAAAGGACAGCAAAGAACAAAGTAATCAAAATTACGGCAACTGCCATTAAATAAGCATTGTATTTTTCGAATAAGTCATATTGCCTGAAAATCTGAATGACAGGAAAATGGTAGATATAAAGTCCATAGGTAAAATCGCCATACTTTCCGAAATTATTCAAAAAAGGAAGATTGTAGGCGGTAATAATGACAATGCAGCCAAATGCTGCAGGATACAGCCAATCTGTTTGCAGGCTTAAAATATAATAACCCATTAAGAGTAAAACTGAAAATGTCAAAATTATTTTTTTGTATTTCATAATGAAATCAAAATTCAAAAACAGCAAAATTCCCGTTACGAAATAAGACAAATAACCCGGTAATTGCTTTGCTAATAATGGCTTATCCAGATAATCCATAGTAAACCAATATAGTAACGACAAAATATAAAGACTTGCGAGTACTAAAAAAGTCCTTCTGGTTTTTTTGATTACGTAAAAAATCAGAGGCAAAACAATATAAAAACCTTCTTCTACTTTTAAGGTCCATAAAGCTCCATTTACAGCGCAATGAAGATTATTCACAAAAAGTCCCGGCAGGCAAGGCTGCATGAAATTTAGAAAAACCAAATTCCATCCCAGATATTTATAGGTATTGATATCTGAAAAATAGTCCGAAAAATTATAGCTGCTAAAGAAGGCAAAAATCAGAACTGAAAAAAGAATAACCACAATATAAGCCGGTAAAATTCTTTTGGCGCGTTTAACGAAGTATTCTTTTAATGAAGGTGTATTCACATAACTTTTGGCAACCAGAAAACCACTTATTACAAAGAAACCTTTTATCGCTATTATTGCATTAGAGAAATAAGACAAAAAAGCCAGATTACTATTTTGAGAAAGTTCGCAGAGGTGTGCCAATAGAATATTTGCTGCAAAGAAAAACCGTAAAAAGTCAAAACAATTTTTATTATTCATAGTGCTGATAGACATGTAATAAAACGGCGGGTATCAAACTACCTGATAATCATTACTTTTTTAACCTTAGTTTCAACGCCGTCCTGAGCCGAGATAAAAATCATATAAACTCCGGACGCGACTTTATATCTGCCAAACGCAGTTGTATCCCACTCTATTGTTCCGCCCTGGGAGATAGTTTCGAAAACGAGATTCCCTTCAATATCTGTAATTTTTATATTTGCTTTATCCAGCAATCCTGCCACTTTTACCGTTCCTCCATAATTAGGGCGAACCGGATTTGGATAGACATAAACCTCATTCAAATTCTCATTTGCGGCAGTTGATACTCCTTTAAAAGAAATAAGCCCTTTGTCTGTTGCTATAAAAACTTCGCCCGTTGCACTATTGATATCAATATCATTTATAGTATTACTGGGTAAAGGAGAATTATTTATGGTAAAATGATATTTGGTTTCCTGTCCGTTTGGAGAAACTAAAAAAACACCCGAATCAGCAGTACCGATCCATTTGTTGTTAGATCCGTCAACCACAATATCTGTAATAAACTGCTCGTACAACAATTCCTGAGCTAAGCCATCTTCGAGAATAATGATTGCTTTTGTTGTTAATTGAGGATCTGTTAAAAAACTATTCACATTAGAAAGAATCCGCAATCCTTTTGTTGTTCCTATCCAAAGCTGATTGTTATTATCCGGAGTTGCTACACGCGCATCCATAAAAGGAAGATTTCCGGCATCACTGCCCATTGTAATTTTCTTGAACACATTTCCTTTTTCGTTAAATCCGACAATACCATTATTATAGGTTGCCATCCATTTTGTTCCGTTTTTATCAATTGACATTCGGCCAAAAGGACAACTCGCAACATTCGTAATTATTGATTTTGTCGAATAAACCTGCCAGTCTCCATTCGGTTTCAGCACTTTGATTCCGTTGTCTACTAAACTGTTGTTCATCCACAAATTTCCGGTTTTATCAAACACCATTCCATTTACCCACACATCTGTTGTGCCTGGCGGAACGGCCTCTAAGGAACTATTTCCTGTTCCGTAAAGATAAGAGGGTACATTATTTTCAACCTTTAGTAAACCTGCATCATAAGAACCGATGTATACTTTATTTTCATTATTTGGATCTACCGCTATTCTTACTAACGATTTAGCGCCTAAAACTTCTTCGTAAGGAATATCCAGCCATTGATCCTGACTGAATTTACTTATTCCATAATTATCTTTTGGATATGGATTGTAGACTCCGGAATAGTCTCCAAAAACTGTCCATAACGAATTTGTCGTAGCCTGAAGCGCAAAAACACTATTTCGTAAAGGTCCTTTTGGTGTACTGTTCTCAAAAACAGAAGCTCCTGAAAGTGTTGACGAGAATAAACCATTCTCCTTTGTTCCAATATAAATTAAATCTCCAACAGTCGTCGCACAACTAAAACTCAGTTTGTCACTCAGCACCTGCATATTGCTAATCTGACGAGTCTGCGTCATTTGATTGTTATAAACATAAACAGTCGTAGCGGTTGTAATAAACAAATTATTATTTTTGGCCCGCATGTCTACGGAAGACTGTGGAAGCTGAACAAACCCAACAAATGTATTAGAATTATATCTGTGAATGTATCCCGCAGTATTGATTGCTATAAGTGCTGTATCAAATGTTTCAACACTGGACCAATCTCCTGAATTAACCACACTCCACTGATTGAAATCGATTAAATTCGCATTTGCAAGATCCGCTCTCCTGATTCCGTTTGAAGTTGCCGCATAAATAAACCCGTTAAAAAAAGAAGTTTGTCTGACACTTATTTCAGCACCATTATCACCAATAAAATAGGTGTCACCAAATTGCAATGTTTTCAGGTTAAACTGCACAATTCCAAAATCACAAGAAACATAAACAAGACCGTCGCGCTCCATAAAGTGATTGATTTTCTTTAGATTAGGCGCTAACTGTTTATTAATAATATCTACTTTTTTTGAAATGCTTCCATCGGTTTCATTCACAATAGCCAGCAAGCCGTTTTCGTATCCTATTAAAGTTTTTTTAGAAGTCTCACTAAAATATAAGGCAGAAATGGTTTGTCCCGAAAGTCCTTCAACAGTAGTAGTTGTTTTAATAGTGTTGTCTGCCTGGTTTTTAGAAAATACTGCATTTTCTGAAGCGGCAAAAACAGTTGTTGCATTTTCTGAAATATCTTTTATTTCATTAAACGAAAAATAGCCCTGCCAGGACAATTTATTCTGTGCGACCGCTAATTGCATCAACAATAAAAACAAAATATACAAAAACCTTCTCTTCATTTTCAAATATGTTCGGATAGACAAATATACTACAAACGTAAGTATTTGAATTTTGTTCTCTTCATAAATAATTCACGTTATTTTTACCACGATCCGACCGATGTAAACAGACGGAGTAATTCCCGAATTTTATTGTTTAAAAAAACAGCAAAAAAAAAATGCCTTCATTCCTGACAACAGAAACGAAGGCATTTGTAAAACTGTAATTAAAATTACACTACACCCTGTGCAAGCATAGCATCTGCAACTTTAACGAATCCGGCAATGTTAGCTCCTTTTACATAATTTACGTAACCATCTTCACCAGCACCGTATTTTTTACATTGGTTGTGAATTCCAACCATGATATCTTTCAATCTTAAATCTACTTCTTCACTAGTCCAGTTCAGACGAATTGAATTTTGGGTCATTTCTAATCCGGATGCAGCAACTCCACCGGCATTTGCAGCTTTCCCCGGAGCGAATAATACTTTATTGTCTAAGAATAATTTGATTGCATCTAATGTTGAAGGCATATTTGCAGCTTCAGTTACACACAATACACCGTTATCAATTAGTTTTTGAGCATCTTCTCCGTTCAGTTCGTTTTGAGTAGCACACGGAATCGCGATATCTACTTTTACTTCCCATGGGCTTTTTCCTTTATGGAAAACAGCGTTTGGATATTTTTTAGTATAAACTTCAGCTCTGTTATCACCGGTAGCTCTCATTTCTACCATGTGCTCGATTTTCTCTCCTGAAATTCCTTCTTCATCATAAATATAACCATCAGGTCCGGAAATCGTAACTACTTTTCCACCTAATTCGTTTATTTTTAGTGCCACACCCCAGGCAACATTTCCGAAACCTGAAATGGCAACTCTTTTTCCTTTAATATCATGCCCGATAGTACGCAACATCTGATCTGTGAAATAAACAACACCATATCCGGTAGCCTCAGGACGTATCAATGAACCTCCGTAAGCAATTCCTTTTCCGGTTAAAACACCTGTAAATTCATTTCTGATTCTTTTGTACTGACCAAATAAATAACCGATTTCTCTTGCACCCACACCAATATCTCCGGCAGGAACATCTAAATCAGGACCAATATGACGGCATAATTCTGTCATGAAAGACTGGCAAAAACGCATAATTTCACCATCAGATTTTCCTTCAGGATCAAAATCAGAACCTCCTTTTCCACCTCCCATAGGAAGTGTTGTCAGGCTATTTTTAAAAACTTGTTCGAAAGCAAGAAATTTTAATACAGACAAGTTTACGGTATGATGAAATCTGATTCCGCCTTTGTAAGGTCCGATTGCGGAGTTCATCTGAATTCTAAAACCTCTGTTTACAATTATCTCTCCATTATCATCTACCCATGGAACTCTAAAAATTATAGAACGTTCTGGCTCGGCAATTCTAAGAAGTAAGTTTTTTCCATCATACTTTTTTCTTTCTGCAATAAATGGAATTACCGTTTCTGCAAATTCTCTAACGGCTTGAAGAAATTCTGGCTCGTTTGGATTTTTTGACTCTACAAGAGCCATAAATTCATTTATTTTTTGTTCCATTTCTAAATAAATTATTCTAGTAAATTATTTTATTTTTGACTCTTTTAATCTTAGAAAACACGTTTAAGAAAACGTTTTCGTTTTGACACACAAAGATATAGTAAAATGACAATTCAATGTTATTTTTTTTTGTTTCAATCACCGAATTGTAAATTTTTCAAACAATCCTAAAAATAGCATTTTACAGTTCTAAATTTACATCAAAACAACCGAATTAAAGTTAGCAAATTAAGTATTTTGCTACTTATTTTCTAATAGGACAATATTATATTTTGAATCGTACATGTTTTTTATATATTTGCTCAAGATTTGAAAGCCCAAACTCATGCTTAAACCTATAGTACTCACATTATTCGCCTTATTAGGAATTTCAACTACTGCAAATGCCCAGTCTATTGCACAAGAAGTAGGAATAATATTCGGCCCCGTATCTTTTCAATCCGATTATGGACAAAGACACGATTTTAAAACAAATGTCGGAAATACCGGATTTGGAGTAGGAATCGTTCACTTTATCAACTTTTCGTCGAACAGTAACAGAGATCGTTTTTTTTCAGAACATTTCAAAGTAAGATCGGAATTATCATTCAACAAAACCGATTTAAAACATTTTGGAGAAGATGTTGACAGAAATCCGCCTAAGATTACAACTGAACAACTGAAAGCCATGACCGGCAGTTCTACGTTATTAAATCTGGGTACCCAATTGGAATTTTCCCCATTTATGAAAATACATGATTATGAAAACACCATTGGCAGCTTTAGTCCCTATGTAAGTTTAGGACTTCAGGTTAGTTATTATTCAACAAAAGTAGGTTCGTCATTAGGTCCTTTGGGAACTTCGGCTACTACTTATCCAAAATACTTAACCCCTTCGGATGGTCGTCAATTTGGATTTTCTACAGAAACTGGTGTAGTTTTATCTCTTGTAACCGGTGTAGGTGTTCATTACAAGTTATCAGAAATGAGCGATTTAATGCTTGATATCCGTTATCAGGGTTTTAGCTCTGACTGGGTTGACGGATTAAACCCTAACAAAGACATGTACAAAGAAAACAAGTCTAATGATTCACAAGTATGGGTTAACGCAGGTTACATCTTCTATCTGGATTTCTAGAATTTACAAAATAAATATAAAGCAAAAACCCCAACTCTTTCGAATTGGGGTTTTGTTTTTTTAGGCCAGTGCCTGTTCTAAATCGGCTATTAAATCTTCTGCATCCTCAATTCCAACACTCAATCGAACTAAATCGTCAGTGATCCCAACCTCAGCTCTTTTATCAGCAGGAATAGAAGCGTGTGTCATTAAAGCAGGATGATTGGCCAATGATTCTACTCCACCCAATGATTCTGCAAGGGTAAAAACTTTAAGTTTTTCCAAAAATGCAATTGAATCTTCTTTTTTACCTGAATTAAAAGTAAAAGAAACCATTCCTCCAAAACCTTTCATTTGTTTTTTGGCAATTTCATGAAAAGGATGACTTGGCAATCCCGGGTAATAAACTGTTTTTATTTTTGGATGTTTCGTGAGGTACTCCACCACTTTTTCTCCATTTTCGCAATGTCTTTGTACTCTTAATGAAAGCGTTTTAATTCCTCTCAAAACCAAAAAACTATCCATTGGTCCAAGTGTCGCTCCGGTTGCAAATTGTTGAAAATGCAGTTGTTCTCCTAAAGCTTCATCTTTTACGATCAAGGCTCCGGCAATAACATCAGAGTGACCACCCAAATATTTTGTAGCAGAGTGCATCACGATATCAGCACCCAGATCAAGAGGTTTTTGCAGATAAGGTGTTGCAAACGTATTATCGACAGCTAACCAGATTTTATGCTCTTTGGTGATTTTTGAAATCTCCTGAATATCTGCCAGTTTCATTAATGGATTTGTTGGTGTTTCAACCCAAATCAATTTTGTATTCTCATTGATTAAGGACTTCAATTTTGCAATATCGGTCATATCAACAAAATGAAACTTAATCCCTGAATCTTTATAAATTCTGGAAAACATTCTATAGGTTCCGCCATATAAATCATCCATCGCGATTACCTCGTCTCCGGCTTTAAACCCTCTCAAAATACAATCTGTCGCTGCCAGACCAGATGAAAAAGCCAATCCGCGTGTACCATTCTCAATACTCGCCAAAGCGTTTTCTAATGCCGTACGGGTAGGATTTGCAGCCCTGCTGTATTCATAATCCCCCAAAGGCTGTCCCGGACTTGTCTGAACATAAGTTGAAGTTTGGTATACCGGAGGCATAACAGCTCCTGTACTTGGATCATGATGCTGACCACCATGTATTACTTTTGTATTGAATTTCATATAGTTACGTTTTTTAAACCTAATTTAACAGTACAAATTTACCGTTTAATTTATTTTAATCCAGCCACAACTTCTTACCTTTGTATATAATTAACACTTTTAGACATGAAACAGTATACTTTTTTAGTCTTTTTGTTTCTAATCTGTATTAGTTGTAACAAAGAGCTTTCATTTGAGAATGAAACATTTGAAAAAAAAACCACCCTGCCCTGCGATAAAGATTGCCCCTATATTAAAATCGATATTCCAATTGCAAAAAACAGTAAGATCATTGCGGACAGCATTAATAAAAAAATATATTCGACAGTAAAGGAAATTGTTTATTTTGAAGAAAAACCATTAAAAGCATCTGACTATATTACATTAGCTTCCTCATTTATTGCTTCTTATGAAGAAATGCATAAAAAATTCCCGAGTGAAACGTATGGCTGGGAAGCCAAAATTACGGGCAATATCGAATTTCAATCGGAACAAGTCCTGAATATAAAAATTGATCATTACACTTTTACAGGAGGCGCTCACGGGTATCAGGGTTTCCGCTCTTTACTATTCAATCCAAAAACCGGAAAAATAATTTTTAACGATCAGATTTTCAAAAACCCAAAAGAGTTTAAGGTTTTTGCCGAAAAAGAATTCCGTGCCAAATACAATATACCGGAAAAAGCCAATATCAACGCTACCGGACTAATGTTCGAAAACGACCAGTTTCAGCTGCCGCAGAATATTTTTTATACAGAAGACGGATTGCTATTGTATTATAATTCCTATGAAGCAGCTTCTTATGCAGAAGGAGCCAAGGAAATTCTTTTCCCGTACGACAAAGTCAGCCCTTATTTACGCTACCAATAAATTTTCCCGCTTGAGTTTCTGCAACTTTGAACTTTCCTACTGAACGTCGTATTTCATTTTACGCAAAATTCGCAATGCTTCTTTAAAAGACAAATAGACCTGTCCGTAAGGTTTTAAAAGTGGTTTAGAGTCGATTAACTTTTGTTTGGCATCGTCGAAACCATTCAGGTAACAAATCATAAAAGTAGACGGAAGATTTTCTAAATCCAACATTTCGCGTTCAGAAAGTGTAAATCCTTTTTGTAATTTCTGAAGCAATGTGACATTTGAATTGTAAATATGGTACAGCATTCTTCGGTTGAATTCCGGTGGCTGAAAAAGCATTTTGCGATCAATCTTATAATAGCCGTTATCAAAAAACCGGATGGTCTGTTCCTCTAAAGGGTAATAACTCGTTTTATCATTCAAGCCTAACGGAACATACTCCGTAATGGTAAAACTATCATCATCAAAAACAATGGTAACTACATCCTGAGCCGAATAAAAAAGTTTAATCTGTTCGTTGATTAATTCAATATCTACCCGCGACAAAAAAGTTTTATCTCTGGATTTTTTAGGAACTCCGGCCCAACAGATCACAAACAATTCTTTAAAAACATTGTATTTCGGCGACATATCTTTATGCCTGAAATTCATAAAATCGATAACGCCGTCCAGTGTATACTGAATACTGTTTCGGGAATTGTTTTCGATTCCAATAACGGTTTCCGTATTTTGATAATTCTTTTCAACATCACCTTCAACAGGAACTGAATTACTGCCCCGCCTGACAAAAACACTATTGGCAACGATGGTATGTATTCCTTTCTTAAAGTAAGATATCTTGTTTTTAGGCTTAATGGTCACCAGACCGATCACTTTATCTTTTGGAAGATTCGGAAAAGGCACATTCTCGTATTGAATTTTAGGCGGATTTTCTAAAAAAGCGTTCACCAGATTCTGAATCCGGCTGTCATCAAAGAAATCATCACCGACAATTTCATTATCCTGATCTTCAACACCCACAACAATATAGGAATTATTGGTAGGATTTGAATTGGATAAGGCACAAATGTGTTTCAGAAACTTCCCCTTTCCTTCCCGGGTATGCAGATTCAACTGTCTTTTTTTATCATAAAAACTGCTCTCGTCGTTATGGGCGAGTAAATTTTTTATCAAAAGACGTTTGTTAATCATTCTTTTTAGATTGTTAGACTGGCTTAGATTTTTTGACTCCTTAGACTTTTGAATTTTAAATTTAGACTTCTTAGATACCTGACAATCAGACTTCTTAAATTTTAGACAAAGCTTAATCTAAGAAGTCTAAGTTAGTCTAAAAATCTAAGCTAGTCTCTTTTAACAATTGTCGACGACGCCTGTGCTGTACTCATGACAACTAAATCAGCTATATTAACATGATAGGGTCTTGAAACTACAAAATGAATAATATCGGCAATATCTTCTGCCTGCAGCGGATCAAATCCTTTGTACACATTGGAGGCCCTGTCGGCATCCCCTTTAAAACGTACTTCACTAAACTCAGTTTCCACCATTCCCGGATGAATGGCTCCTACCCTGATTCCAAACGGATTTAAATCGATTCGCATTCCGGCTGTAATCGCATCAACGGCGTGTTTTGTTCCGCAATATACATTTCCATTCGGGTACACTTCTTTGGCAGCTGTTGATCCAATATTGATAATATGTCCGGATTTTTTTGCCGTCATTTTAGGAATCACTACTTTCGAAACATACAAAAGTCCCTTTACATTGATATCAATCATAGCGTCCCAATCCTCGAGATCTCCGGTTTGAATTGGATCTAAGCCATGTGCATTTCCTGCATTATTGATCAAAATATCAATATCTGAAAATGCAGCAGGAAGCGCCTCTATTTTTTTAAAAACATCTTTTTTATCACGAACATCAAACGACAAAGAATGTACTTCCGTAAAAGCAGAAAGTTCTTTTTCAAGTTCGCTTAAACGTTCTTTTCGTCTGCCGCAAAGTATAATTTTATAGTTATTTCTGGCCAGTATCTGAGCGGTTGCTTTTCCAATTCCGCTGGTGGCTCCAGTAATTATAACTGTTTTTTTCATGCTGCTTTTTATTTTTTTTTGCCATAGATTAAATTATTCTGAAATCTGTGAAATCTAATAATCTGTGGCTATTATTTTATGTTCAAAACATATTACAACCTCTATGGCTGAATACTGAATACTGACACTGAAAACTAGGCTACATCGTCGCCCATACTTTCAGTCCAGATGGCAAACCAGTCTTCTTTATCCATTTCTAATTCGACTGCTTTCATTAAAGATTGAATTCTGGCAACATTTACTGTTCCGGCGATTGGAATAACTTTTGCCGGATGTTTCAGAATCCAGGAAAGTAAAAGGGTATCCGAACCGAAATGGTATTTTTCTACTAAGGTCGAAAGTAATTTTTTCAGACGACGTGTTTTTTTGGTATCCTCTCTAAAGACAGTCCCAAGCGGATTCCATGACAATGGTCGTATTCCGTGTGCCTGCATATAATCCAGACTTCCGTCCGTCATAGGCTCAAAATGTGTTGCCGAAAACTGAACCTGATTGTAACTTACTTCTGTTTTCTGGCGAATTAATTCCGTTTGGGAACTGGTAAAATTGGAAAGTCCAAAATCTATAATTTTCCCTTCAGTCTTTAATTTCTCAACTGCTTCGGCAATTTCATCAGCCTGCATCAAAGGACTTGGCCTGTGCAATAAAAAAACATCAACATAATCTGTTTTTAATTTTTTCAACGATTCCTCAGCAGACCCTATAATATATTCTTTAGAATAGTCATAATGCTTAATTTTATTTTCCGGACGATTTTCAGCAATCATACGGATTCCGCATTTGGTGATAAGCTGTAATTTTTCGCGGTCAATTTTACTGGCATGAAAAGCTTTTCCAAAGTCGGCTTCCGTGGTATAAGATCCGTAAATGTCCGCGTGATCAAAAGTGGTGATTTTATTTTCGATACAGATTTGTATCATGTTTTCCATTTCTTTAGGTGTAAGGTTTTTGTCCCATACCCCCCAATTCATAGTGCCCGAAATTATAGGCGATAATGTTGTTTTGCTCATGGTAATATTGCGTTATTTTTGGTATTAAATATGCTTTTCTACAGCATAATCACCAAAGTTCTTAAAAATATAAAAATAGATTCACAATTCGTCCTTAAAATTAGGTCATTGGTCGAAGTTTTAACCATTCTTTAACATCTTACTTCTCAAAAAATATTCAATTTGCACTCTCAAAAGTTAGGCACATAAATCAACGTCTTAAAAAGGTTTTAAAAATATTTATATGGAAGAAAATACAACGACTTTAGACATTAGAGCGATAAATGAAAAAATTGAAAGAGAAAGTGCTTTTATAGACCTTCTTACAATGGAGATGAACAAAGTTATTGTGGGCCAGAAACATATGGTCGAGCGTTTATTAATTGGTCTTTTAGGACAGGGTCACATTTTATTGGAAGGTGTTCCGGGACTGGCCAAAACTTTAGCCATTAATACTTTGTCACAAGCTGTTCAGGGTTCTTTCAGCCGTATTCAGTTTACACCTGACTTATTACCTGCCGATGTAGTCGGAACAATGATTTACAACATCAAAGCAAACGAATTTTCTATTAAGAAAGGGCCAATTTTCGCCAATTTCGTGCTTGCCGATGAGATTAACCGTGCTCCCGCGAAAGTACAATCAGCACTTTTGGAGGCGATGCAGGAAAAACAAGTTACTATTGGCGATACTACTTTCAAACTAGACCGCCCGTTTTTAGTACTTGCTACACAAAACCCTGTTGAACAAGAAGGAACATACCAGCTTCCTGAAGCACAGGTCGATCGTTTTATGTTGAAAACGGTAATTGACTACCCAAAAATTGACGAAGAGCGTTTTGTAATTCGTCAAAACCTTAAAGGAAGTTACGAAAAAGTAAATGCTGTGGTTTCCGTTGAACAAATTTTACGCGCACAGGAAGCTGTCCGTGAAGTTTACATGGACGAAAAAATCGAAAAATATATCTTAGATATCATCTTTGCTACCCGTTATCCGGAGAAGTACAAACTGGCAGACCTAAAACCTCTTATTAGTTTTGGAGCATCACCACGTGGAAGTATCAATTTAGCCAATGCAGCAAAATGTTACGCTTTCATCAAACGTCGTGGTTATGTAATTCCTGAGGACGTTCGTGCTGTTGTGCATGATGTTTTACGTCACAGAGTTGGAATCACCTACGAGGCTGAAGCCGAAAACATTACTTCTGTAGACATTATCAACAAGATCGTAAACGAGATTGAAGTACCTTAAAAATTTGTTTAATGTTTTAGGTTTCAGGTTGTTGTAAAGCAAACCTTAAACCTGAAACTTTTAAACTTTAAACAAATAAAATGGATACAAAAGAGCTTTTAAAAAAAGTACGGAAAATAGAAATCAAAACCAAAAGGCTGAGTAATCATATCTTTTCGGGAGAATACCACTCTTCATTTAAGGGACGTGGAATGACTTTTAGCGAAGTGCGTCAATACCAATATGGCGATGATATTCGTAACATCGACTGGAATGTGACTGCGCGTTATAACGAAGCTCACGTAAAAGTTTTTGAAGAAGAGCGAGAGCTGACCATGGTTTTAATGGTTGATATTTCGGGTTCTGAAGGTTTTGGATCAAAAAATCAGTTTAAAAAAGACATCGTAACCGAAATAGCGGCAACGATGGCTTTTTCGGCTACACAAAATAACGACAAGATTGGTTTAATTCTTTTTTCGGACAATGTAGAATTGTATATTCCGCCAAAAAAGGGTCGTTCCCATGTTCTAAGGATCATTCGCGAATTGATCGAGTTTGAACCTAAAAGTCAAAAAACAGACATTGCACAGGCTTTGAAGTTTTTATCAGGAACTCAGAAAAAGAAAGCGATCGTTTTTGTAATTTCAGATTTTATGTCTGAAAATTACGAGCAGACTTTAAAAATTGCTTCCAAAAAACACGACATAACAGGTGTCCGTGTTTACGATATCCGCGAAGAAAAAATCCCTAATTTAGGAATGGTCAGCATGCTTGACGCCGAAACCGGAAAAGTTCAATTGGTTGACACAGGCTCAAAATCGGTGCGAATGAATTACGAAAAACATTATCAGGAACGAGTAAATTATTTCAAGGATATTTTTAGCAAATCCGGCGCAGGTGTTGTGAACACAAGAGTCGATGAGAATTACGTAACTAAATTACTGGGGTATTTCAAGTCAAGATGATTTAGAATATCAGACTTCTTAGATTGTTAGAATATTAGATTTTAAAGAATATCAAAACATCCAGATAAAAAAATCCGCTTAAATGTGCGTCATCAGCGTTCCATTTTTAAGCACATTTTAGACTAAAATCTGAAATCAAAAAAATCAAATGAAATTAAAGTTTTACATATTCTTATTTTTGCTTTCCTCGTCTATTTTTGCACAGCAAAAACAGGTAGAAACGAGCATTGATACTACGAAAAACAAAATTGGAGCCGAATTTAAGTTAACGCTTAAAACGGTGGTGAGTTCAAAATCCAAAGTCGTTTTTCCTAAACTAAAAAACATTGGTCCGCTTGAGGTAATTCAATCGTACCCAATTGATACGGTTAAGAAAAATGACACTTACGAACTGATCAAAAAATACGGTTTAACACAGTTTGATTCGGGAAAATATACGATTCCGGGTGTTCAGATTCTGATTGACAAAAAACCTTTTTTAAGTGATTCTATCCGTGTTGAAGTCGCTAACGTAAAAGTGGACACTTTACAGCAAAAAATGTACGACATAAAAGATATTACTGCTGGTGACAGTGGCATTAGCGATTGGTGGCTTTACCTTTTGATTGGAGTTGTACTTATCGGAATTGGAGTTTTTGTCTACTGGTTTGTCAAAAAACGCCAACAGAAGAAAATTGAAGAAGAAGTTTATAAAACACCTATCGAAAAGGCCACCAGTTTACTGAACAACCTGGAGCAGAAAGAATTGGTTCAAAAGGGTGAAATTAAAGAATATTACAGTGAATTAACGGATATTGCCCGTAACTATATTGAAGAAGCGATTCACATTCCGGCAATGGAAAGTACGACTTCCGAATTGATTCAGGCCATCAGAACTGCTTCTACTAAAAAGAAAATGGCTTTGACACCTGAAACTGTTGAAAATTTAGAACGTGTTTTACGTCAGGCTGATTTAGTAAAATTTGCAAAATCAAAGCCTCTGGATTTTGAAATTACCGAGGATAGAAATAAAATCCAGAAAGTAATTTTAACGCTGGATAACGCGATTCCGACAGAAGTTCCGAATGAAGAGGACGAATTACTGAATGAAGCGCAAAGACAAAAACAAATCAAGATTCAATTAAGAAAAAAACGCAACAAACGCATTGCAATTGCCGTAGGATCTGTTTTTCTCTTACTTGCCCTTACCACAGCGGTTTTTATTGCAAATAAAGGTTTCACTTATGTGAAAGATACCCTTTTAATGAATCCGACGAAGCGGCTTTTAGAAGGAGAATGGGTAAAAAGCGAGTATGGAAATCCGGGTGTTTTAATTGAAACTCCAAAAGTTTTAAAACGTATGGATGCCCAAAAAGTGCTGCCAAAAGAAACAATGGCCCTGATTAAGGAAATGCAGCTTTTTACATACGGAAGTATGATTGATAATTTCTTTATTACGGTTTCTACCAGTAAATTCAAAAAACCTGTTGAGCTGGATTTAGCCAAAACTTTAGAAGGTTCTTTAAAAGTAATTGAAGCTCAGGGCGGACAAAATATAATTGTAAAACAAGAAGATTTCCAAACCAACGAAGGTGTTCAGGGATTAAAAGGCTACGGAACAATGACCATCTTAAACCCTCTTGATAAAACAAGTGCAAAAGCGTATTACGAAATTTTGCTTTTCAAACAAGATCAGGGCTTACAGCAAATCATGATTTTGCATGAAGAAGGTGATTTGTACGCAAATGATATCACAACACGGATTTTAAATTCTGTTGAACTTAGAAAAGCAGGCAACTAATGAGTAAGATAACTTTTTTAAATCCGGAATTTTTTTGGCTATTTCTATTAATTCCAATTGCGATCATTTGGTTTTTACTGAAACGCAACCAACAGTCGGCTACCCTGAAAATGAGTTCAACACAGGGTTTTAAAAATAGTGAATCACTATTGACAAAACTAAAACCGTGTTTGTATGTTTTCAGAACTATTGCGCTATCTTCTTTGATTATTGCATTGGCAAGACCAAGAACCGTAGATATCAGCAATCAGACGAAAACAACCAAAGGAATTGATATTGTTATTGCAATTGACGTTTCCGGAAGTATGCTGGCCAAAGATTTAAAACCAAACCGAATGGAGGCTTTAAAAAGAGTAGCGGCAGATTTCGTTGAAGAAAGACCAAATGACAGAGTCGGATTAGTGCTGTATGCTTCAGAAGCGTATACAAAAACACCTGTTACAAGTGACAAAGCGATTATCTTAGAAGCCATAAAGGGAATTAAATACGATACGGCTTTACAGGACGGAACCGGAATTGGAATGGGATTGGCAACTGCTGTAAACCGTCTTAAGGACAGTAAAGCAAAAAGCCGTGTTATTATCCTGATGACAGATGGTGTAAATAACGCCGGTTTTATTGAACCGGAAACAGCTGCTGATATCGCAAAACAATACGGAATAAAAGTATATACCATTGGTCTTGGAAGTAACGGAATGGCAGAATCGCCATACGCTTACGGACCAAATGGAGGATTTTTATTTAAAATGCAAAAAGTGGAAATCGATGAGCAATTGATGAAAAATATTGCCCGAAAAACTGATGGAACTTATTTCAGAGCAACAAGCAACGACAGATTGGCACAGATTTATAAATCGATCAATAAACTCGAAACAACAGAAATCCAGGAATTGAAGTTCTATGATTACGACGAAAAATACAGATTTTTTGTTTTACTCGCAGCATTTTTATTATTGCTGGAAATTGGTTTACGAAATACCGTTTACAGAAGCTTCATTTGATTTTTCAAATCAAAAAAATTCAATTTTAAAATTCCAAATTCCAATTTGAATTGGATTGGATTTAAAAATTGAAGGTAAAGGCAAAAAGTTAGAATTTGGAATTTATCCCCGCAACGATGAGGATTGAAATTTTAAAACATTTATGGAATTAGACGAAAAAAAATATTTATACCTTCTATTCTTACTCCCAATTGTGGTGTGTATTTTTCTTTTCAATATGTATTGGAAAAGAAAAAAACAACGTGAATTTGGTGACCTGGAAATAGTAAAAAGACTGAGCCCGGAAAGTTCTGTTTTCAAACCTGTATTAAAAATATCGGTAATGCTTTTGGCTCTTGCCTTTTTAATTATTGGATTAGTGAATCCGAAGATTGGAACCAAAATGGAAACGGTAAAACGTGAAGGTATCGACATTGTTTTTGCCGTTGACGTTTCTAAAAGTATGCTGGCCGAAGATGTGGCACCAAGCCGTTTAGAAAAAAGCAAACAATTGGTTTCACAGATTATCAATAACCTGGGAAGTGACAGAATCGGAATCGTTGCCTATGCAGGAAGCGCTTTCCCGGTTTTGCCTATTACAACAGATTATAGCGTTGCCAAAATGTTCCTGCAAAGTATGACTCCGGATATGGTTTCGTCTCAGGGAACTTCACTTGACGACGCAATCCGATTGTCGTCTACTTATTTTGATGAAAAAAGCAAAACCAGTAAATTACTGATTCTGATTTCTGATGGGGAAGATCACTCGGAAGGAGCTTCTGCTGCTGCCGAAGAAGCTAATAAACTGGGAATGAAAATCATCACCATTGGTGTTGGAACTGAAAAAGGAGGAACAATTCCGTTGAAAGAAAATGGTGTTGTCAAAAGCTACCAAAAAGATCAAAATGGAGGAACTGTTATTACCAAACTAAATCAGGAAGGCTTAAAAGCTATTGCTAAAGCTACTAAAGGCGGTTATGTGTATGGCGGAAATACAAAGGAAGTTTTAGAATATGTAAAAAATGCGCTAAACAACATTCAGAAAACAGAATTTGAAGCCACACAAATGGCCGATTTTCAGTCGCAATTTCAATGGTTTATCGGCTTTGCATTCCTGTTGTTGTTTTTGGATATTTTCCTTTTAGAAAGAAAAACAAACTGGATAAAAGAGTTGAATTTATTTAACGAAAAGAAACAATAAGATTAGCCACTAATTACTCGAATTTACACAAAAAGAGAGCGTTTTTAATTTTGTCTTTTTGAAATTCAAATAAAAAAACAAATCTAATTAGTGATAATTGGTGCCTTTCATGGCAAATAAAAAAATAAAAAAATTAGAATGAAAAATTTACTTCTTTATATTTTACTAACGTTTTCTTTAGCAGTTTCGGCTCAGGAGAAAGACAAGACATTGCCTGATGCCAATGAAGAATATAAGCAGAATAAATTTGTTGATGCTGAAGCAAATTATAGAATTTCGGAATCAAAATTCCCGAAACGCGGTATCGCTTCTTATAATTTAGGAAATACCATTTACAGACAAAATCAGGCTTCTGAAGCCAAACTGGCGTATGCCAAAGCCATAAAAAATGCCAAGACCAGACCTGACAAACACAAGGCTTTTCACAATTTAGGAAACGTCCTGATGAAAGAGAAAGACTATACGCAAGCAGTTGAAGCCTACAAACAAGCATTACGTAATGACCCGACTGATGATGAAACCCGTTACAATTATGCTTACGCCAAACAAAAACTAAAAGAAAATCCTCCGAAAAACGATAAAAACAAAGACAAAAACAAGGATAAGGATAAAGACAAAAACAAAGATAAGGATAAGGATAAAAACAAGGACAAGGATAAAGATAAAAAAGACGACAAAGGCGATAAAGACAAGGATAAAAAAGACGGTAAAAACGATCCGAAGAAAGATGACAAATCAGACAATAAAGGAGAGCCAAAACCAATGCCCGGAGGGATTTCAAAAGAACGTGTTCAGAATTTATTAGACGCCGTTAATAACGAAGAAAAGAAAATTCAGGATAAAGTCAACGCTCAAAAAGTAAAGGGAAGTCCTAAAAAAACAGAAAAAGACTGGTAAATTTTTGGGTTAATCGTTTATTCGTTTAACTGTTTATTCGAATAAACAATAAAACCTAAAAAACCGATTAAACAAATTAACAATTAAACAGTTAAACAGTTAAACAAAACTGAAACAATTAATGAAAAGATATTTAATTCTATTACTATTCACTTTTCAGGGGCTTATGGCTCAGGTTCAATTTGAAGCCAAAGTAACTAAAACTACGCTTGGAGTAAATGAAAGACTTCGAATTGACTTTATCATGAATGTTGATGGAGATAATTTTGAGCAGCCTGCATTTGAAGGATTCAGAGTTGTTGCAGGACCAAGTCAGCAGGTAAGTCAATCCTGGATAAACGGACGCAGTTCTTTTCAGAAAGCATATTCCTATATTTTACAACCCGCACAAAAAGGAACTGTTACGATTAGACAGGCCTCTATAGAATTTAATGGACAGGTCTACAAAACAGCTCCCATAAAGATAGTGGTTACCAATGCTGTTGCCCAGGAAAGAGATCCTAATGACAGACCACAGGGAGCCGGAAGCGAAACACTGGATCTTGTTGCGGAAATTTCAAAAACAAATCCGTATCTGAATGAACCCATAACAGTAGTTTACAAATTATACTTTAATAATATTGGTGTTACCGGCTTTAAAGAACTGGCAAAACCAAAATACAATGATTTCTGGAACCAAAATATAGAAATCCAACGACTGGCTACAGAAGAAGGAACTCATAATGGACAAAGATGTTATTTTGTAATCCTGAAAAAAACGATTTTATATCCTCAGAAATCAGGAAAACTTACTATTGAACCGCTTTCATTAGATATTGGAGTGCAATTGCCGACCAATCGTCGCGACATGTTTGGTCAGATGATACTATCAGAAGACAACAAAATTGTTTCGGCCGGAGCTAAAACAATTAATGTAAAACCACTTCCTGAAACCAGCAAACCGGAAGGGTTCAGTGGCGCTGTCGGTAAATTCACCTTTACCGTTACGCCATCTAAAACGACATTGAAAAACGGAGAAAGTCTGGACTTATTTGTAAGTGCGACAGGGTCCGGAAACATGAAATTGTTTACTTTACCAAAACCGGTTGTACCTAATGCATTAGAAATGTACGATCCGGTACATGACGAAAAAGTAACGACTTCATTAGCCGGAATGTCCGGAAGAATCTCAGATAAGTATACTATTATTCCGCAGTATAAAGGGAAATATGCTATAAAACCAATGCAGTTTTCTTATTTCGATCTGAATACAGGTTCTTATAAAACCATTACTTCTCAGGAAATTATGGTTGATGTTTTAGACGGGCCAATGCAGGCTGAGGCAAATACTGCTGCAAACGCATCAAAAAATGTTGTATCGAAAGCAGAACAATTTAAATATATAAGAACTAAAACAACATTACTTTCGATAGCCACAAACGATTTCTATGGTTCGGACCTCTATTACGGATTGTTGTTACTGCCTTTTATAATTATTCCAATTATCATTTTGGCTAAGAAGAAAAAAGAGGCAATTGACAGTGATGTGACTGGAAACAGAATTAAAATGAACAATAAACTGGCTAAAAAATATTTATCTGAAGCTAAAAAACAGCTTAATAATAAAGAGCCTTTTTACATTGCACTCGAAAAAGCGATGCATAATTTCCTGAAAGCCAAATTACACATTGAAACTTCAGAAATGAGCAAAGACAATATCCGCGAATTGTTATTATCAAGAAATGCCAATCCGGAAACCGTTCAGAGTTTTATCGATTTAACTGAAAACTGTGAGTTTGCGCGTTATGCTCCGGCATCAAGTGCATCAATCCAGCAGGACTATGACAAAGCTGTTTCGATTATTTCGGAATTAGAAAAGCAGATTGTTTAAATTTAAATTCTAAAATCAAACCTGACAGATTTAAAAACCTTTCAGGCTTAAAGAAAATAAAATGAAAAATATACTATATCTCTTTTTATTAATCTCTCAGGTTTTCTTTGCTCAAAGCAGCTTTGAAAAGGGGAACGATTTATACCAAAATGGAAAATATCAGCAGGCAGTTGAGGAATATGAAAATATTATAAAAGAAGACAAGCAGCAATCGGCTGAGTTGTATTACAATCTGGGAAATTGTTATTATAAACTCAATAAGGTTGCGCCTTCTATTTACAATTACGAGAAGGCTTTGGTTTTAAAACCTGGTGATCCTCAAACCTTAAACAATTTAAAATTCGCCAAAAAACTAACAATTGATGAAATAAAGGAAGTACCAAAAGTTGGTTTTGCAAAACTGATCCAGAACTTCACGGGGATTTTTGATTATAATACCTGGGCGAAAATTTCTGTTGCAATTGGTTTTATTTTTTTGCTGAGCTTTATTGGATACTATTTCTCGCAACACACCCTCGTGAAAAGAATTTATTTTATCGGAATGTTTATTATTTTGGTTGCCCTGCTTTTAAGCGTTGCTGCAGGAATGTCTGAAAAAGATCATTTCGATAACGATCGCCCGGCAATTGTTTTTGCTGAGATCTGTGAAGTCAGAAGTGAACCGCAAAAAGCAGGTTCGGCTATTATTTTATTACACGAAGGTGCAAAGGTTTATGTAATCGAAACGATGGACAAATGGAAAAAAATCGAATTAACAGACGGAACAGAAGGCTGGATTGATGCTTCCACTATCAAGGAAGTAAAATAATTAAATTATCTTTTTAAATAACAAATCCCAAATTCCAAAATTTAAGATCGGAATTTGGGATTTGTTGTTTGGTATTTAATCAAAACGCATACGTTTTCTCAGGGGTCACACAATAATCTAATTTTATATCCAATTCAAAAACATCTTCAATTTGGCTTTCCGCTTCAAAAAAAGAAAGTCCGATTTTGATGGTTTCCGGTTTACATTCTGCTAAGAATTTATCGTAGAAACCTTTTCCGTAACCCACTCGATTTCCTAAAATATCAAAAGCCAGCAGTGGCACAAAAACAACTTCAATCATTTGAGATGCAACCGGCAATCCGTTTACAGGTTCCGGAATGTTATACTCGTTTTTCTTTATTTTCGTATTATCAGTCAATAAAAAATGAGCCATCGCGCGGGTTTCAAAATCACTTTTAGAAATCACAATTTCCTTATCCTTTCCGGAAAGCAAATGCAGTACATATTCTGTATTGATTTCTTTTTGCTCTTCGATAGGAAGAAAAAGATGATAGTAGGTTTTATTCCAAATCGGCAACTGTAATAAATTGTTGGCAATCATCAGGCTTTTTTCTTCGATGTCATCAGCCGACAATTCTTTTCTGAGGTGCTTATATTGTAGTCGTAATTCTTTTTTATTCGTCGGCATTTTCGAGAGCATTTTCGGGAGCGTTTTTAGAAATATGATAAATCGCATCGCCTTCGTAGACGATCGGCGAATGATTGGCATTAATAACAAAGCCATCATGAGGCGCTTTTACTTTCTGCTCAAATTTACCAAACGGATCTGTAATTATAGCCAGAATAGTTCCTTTGGTCACAAATCTTCCAATCATATTAAAATCATGCAATAAACCGGAACATTTGGCCCTTAACCAAATCGAATTTTTGATATAGATGGACGGATCTTCTGCCTCGTCAACAACTTGTTTGGGATCCAGCATATTCAAATAATGCAACAAACGCTTTACTCCCATCACGGCTTCATTGGCAATATCATTATTGATATCCAATGATTTTCCTCCTTCAAAAAGCAGCATTTTTACATTTGCCTTTTCGGATGTGTTTCTAAAAGAACCATTAATATTTTTAGAGTACAAGGTAAACGGCGCATTAAAAACATCCGCCAAAAGTTTCAGTTCCGGATTATTTTCGGTGATTCTGATCTGAGGGGCATTAAATCTGCTCGCACCACCGGCATGAAAATCGACTGCATAATCTAAAATGGGCAAAACTTCCGCAACAATATGAAAAGCAAAACGGCTTGCCAGAGAGCCTTTTTTACTTCCGGGAAAGACACGATTTAAATCTCTTCCGTCAGGGAACTCCCTGGATTTATTTACAAAACCATAAATATTAATAATCGGAATACAAATAATCGTCCCTCTGGTGGGCCTGTTGATCTTTTTGCTAATAAGCTGACGTACAATCTCAATTCCGTTTATTTCATCTCCGTGAATTCCGGCCGAGAATAAAACTACCGGGCCTTCTAGTTTGGAACGACGCACAATAACAGGAATATTGAGTTTTGTAGTGGTATGCAATCTGGCAATTTCGACGTTTATGGTTCTATTTTCTCCCGGCAAAATCGACTCGCCAAAAATAATCATGGTTTTGTTATTTTTCATATAGAATTATAAAATCTAAATATAGAAATTATTCTTTTGATTTCGTAAATTTGAAACTAAATCACTGTTAAGCTTATTATCAAAATCGTTTTTGAAATAGCTTTTTCAGTCTCTTCAGAAACAAAACAGAATGTCAAAACCGTCTTTAGAACTCCAAATTCAAACCTTACCGGACAATCCCGGTGTGTATCAATATTATGACAAAGACGATAAAATATTGTATGTCGGAAAAGCAAAAAATTTAAAAAAAAGAGTCTCTTCCTACTTCAATAAAATTCACGATACGAGAAAAACAAATGTTCTGGTCAGGAAAATCGTAACCATAAAACATATTGTAGTTCCTACTGAAACCGATGCGCTTTTACTGGAAAACAACCTAATCAAAACTTTGCAGCCCCGCTACAATGTTTTATTGCGTGACGACAAAAGTTATCCCTGGATCTGTATTAAAAGAGAACCTTTTTCACGAATATTTTCGACGCGAAGAATGGTCAAAGACGGCTCTGAATATTTTGGTCCCTACACGAGTTTTAAAACCGTGCATACGATTCTGGATTTAATCAAAGAATTGTATCCGCTCCGTACCTGCAACTACGACTTAAACCAGCCCAATATCAATTCGGGAAAATTTAAAGTTTGCCTCGAATATCATATTGGCAATTGCAAAGGTCCGTGCGAAGGTCTGGAATCTCTGGAGGATTATCAAAAACAAGTGGATGCGATCCGTGAAATCCTGAAAGGAAATTTCAAGGAAAGCATGAAAGACTTCAAGCGTTTAATGACAAAATACGCTCAGGATTTACATTTTGAAGAAGCTCAGAAAATAAAAGAAAAGATAGAAGTTCTGGAAAATTACCAATCGAGATCCACTATTGTAAATCCGAAAATCACCAATATTGACGTCTTTTCGATTGTATCCGACGAAAGCGCTGCCTATGTCAACTTTCTACAGATTTCTCACGGATCGATTATTCGTTCGCATACTTTAGAAATAAAGAAAAAACTGGATGAAAGCGACGAGGAATTGCTGGAACTTGCGATAATAGAACTTCGGGAACGTTTTCATTTATTATCAAAAGAAATTATTGTTCCGTTTGAAATTGATTTGGGAGAAAATATCAAAACAACGGTGCCACAGCTTGGAGACAAAAAACAGATTCTGGACTTATCGATTCGAAATGCAAAATTTTACCGCATAGAACAACTCAAACAATTGCAGATTGTAGATCCCGATCGCCATACCAATCGTATTATGGCACAGATGCAAAAAGATTTGCGATTGCCGGTAGAACCGCGTCATATAGAATGTTTTGACAACTCGAACATTCAGGGTACAAATCCTGTTGCGGCCTGTGTTGTTTTTAAAGACGGAAAAGCCAGTAAAAAAGATTACCGCCATTTTAATGTAAAAACGGTGGAAGGTCCTGATGATTTTGCTTCGATGACCGAAATCGTTTATCGTCGTTACAAACGGTTATTAGACGAAAAAGAACCTTTGCCGCAGCTTATTATTATTGACGGTGGTAAAGGACAACTATCCGCTGCTTTAAAAAGTATAGATGAATTGGGATTAAGAGGTAAAATTGCCATCATCGGAATTGCGAAACGACTTGAAGAGTTATTTTATCCCGGAGATTCGATTCCGTTATACCTCGATAAAAAATCGGAGACACTAAAAGTAATCCAGCAATTACGAAATGAAGCGCATCGATTTGGAATTACTTTTCATCGCGACAAACGCAGCAAGGCAGCACTCAATTCTTCTGTGGAAAGCATTCCCGGAATTGGTGAAAAAACGATGCTGACCTTAATCCAGCATTTCAAAAGTGTTAAAAGATTAAAATTAGCCTCGGAAAAAGAAATATCGGATGTAGTAGGTCCGTCCAAAGCAAAAAAAATTGTTTCCTTTTACAGTAACAATCAATCCTAATCAGATGAAAATATTCTTTTTAAGCCTTATGATATTCTTTTCCTGCCATTGTTATTGTCAGAAGAATATTGAATTTCATCAGAAAGACCAAACACAAATAAAAATTAAAGTTATCAATAATTTTGAAAAATTAGAAATCACCAATTCTAAAAATACTAAAACACAAAATATTGATTATATCGAAACATCCATTAGCGATAAAGAGATGCATTTTGTAGCAGAAGATTACAATTTTGATGGTTATAAAGATTTTGCAGTATACAGAACAGATGACGGAATGGGCGTTTACACCATATATCAAATATTTATCTACAACCCTGCAAATCAACAATTAAAAAAATTAAAAATGCCTTTAAACTCTAATCCGGAATGTGATGAATTTTGTGATGTACAAATAAATAAAAAAAGAAAAACATTTCAATCCAGTTGTAGAGGTGGTGCAAAATGGCATACCGATATCTGGAAATTTGACAAAAACCAAAATCTGATATTAACGAAGAAATAATGTTATTAAAAACAAAATTGACCTGTAAAGTTCAATAATATTTCCGACTTTTACAGAACAAACCAGCTAATTCTATGAGCCTTATCCAGCTGTCCTTTAAAAACATACGATTAAAAGATTTTTTTCTCTCCAATTTGTCTATTTCCTCCCGGGGTGTAAACACAGCTGTTTTAGTATTTGTTATGCTGTTTTCGCTAAACTCTTTTTCACAGGATAAAAAGCAAGACAGTATTAAAAGACCCAAAATTGGTTTGGTTTTAAGTGGCGGAGGCGCTAAGGGATTTGCTCATATTGGAGTTTTAAAAGTATTGGAAGAAGCCGGAATAAAAATAGACTATATCGGCGGAACCAGCATGGGATCTGTTATTGGCGGACTTTACGCTTCCGGTTACAATGCTTCCCAAATTGATTCTATTTTCAAGAAGACCAATTTCGACGAATTAATAAACGATTACATTCCGCGTTCCTCGAAAAACTTTTATGGCAAAAGAAATGATGAGTTATATGCTATCGTTTTGCCTTTCAGCAATTTCAGAATTGGTATTCCGGAAGCACTTTCAAAAGGAATGTACAACTACAATTTACTGAGCAGTCTGACCCGAAACGTGCGTCATGTTCGTGATTTCAATAAACTACCAACTCCGTTTTTGTGTATTGGAACCAATATAGAAACAGGAGAAGAAGTTTTGCTTAACAAAGGTAATCTCGTTCAGGCCATGATGGCAAGTGCTGCTTTTCCATCGTTGTTTACTCCCGTAGAAATTGATGGAAAATTACTGGTTGATGGCGGGGTTGTGAACAATTATCCGATAAAAGAGGTTAGAAATCTGGGTGCAGATATCATAATTGGTGTCGATGTACAAGATGATTTATTAAATCGAAAAGGCCTTAAAAATGCTACCCGAATACTGGTACAGATTACCAATATGCAGTCGATTGATAAGATGAAAAGCAAGGTAAAAGATACCGATGTTTATATAAAACCCGACATTCGGGATTACGGGGTAATTTCATTTGATAAAGGGGAAGAAATAATCCGAAAAGGTGAAGAAGCCGCTTTTGCCGTCTATGAGAAAATTAAATCATTGACAGATGAAGAGCATTTTTATAAAAAACCAAAACTAAAGATAATCACGGATACAATTGAGATTAAAAAAATAAACAGTGATCCGTTAGATAATTATACCAGAGAATATATTCGTGGTAAACTTCGTTTTAAACCCGGAAGCACTATAACATATGAGGATCTGAGAACCGGAATAAACAATCTGAATGCTACACAAAACTTTAGTACTATATCCTATTGCCTGCAGCCTGATGGCAATCAGGATAATTTAGACCTTGTATTGCAGGAAAATCCGACACAGACTTTTTTAAAACTTGGATTGCATTACGACGGTCTTTACAAAAGCGGAATTTTATTAAACCTTACCCATAAAAAAACATTCTTAAAAAATGACATAACCTCACTTGACATTATTTTAGGGGATAATTTCAGATACGATTTAAACTATTATGTCGAAAATGGTTTTAACATCAGCTTTGGGTTTCAGTCAAAATTAAGTAAGTTTAACAGAAATGTTACGACCAACATCAGTAATTTCGACACTGAAAATGTAAATCTCATTAATGTTGATTTTTTAGATTTAACCAATCAGGCCTATTTCCAGACCATATTTGTGCAAAAATTTCTTATGGGTGGCGGGCTTGAATACAAGTACTTAAAAATAGATTCGCCAACACTTTCCGACACGGAGAACATTATTGAAAGAAGCAGTTATTTCAGCGTTTTTGGTTATTTAAAATATGATTCCTTTGACAGCAAAAGTTTTCCCCGTTCGGGATTGTATTTTTCATCCGGTTTACAAACTTATTTAGCTTCATCGGATTACACCAAACAATTTAAGCCTTTCTCAATTGCAAAGGCGGAAATTGCATTTGCGGGCAAACTTTTCAGAAAAGCAACATTCAAAATCGGAGCCGATGCAGGATTTAATATAGGAAGCGACAGTGTTCCGTTTTTTAATTTCATACTCGGAGGATATGGTTACAGCAAAATAAACAATTTCAATTATTTTTACGGATACGACTTTTTAAGTATTGCCGGAAACAGCTATATTAAATCAGACATTACACTGGATTACGAGATCTTCAAAAAAAATCACGTCAATATATCTGCCAATTATGCCAACCTTGGTGATGATATTTTCACCACAGTAGACTGGATCTCAATGCCTAAATATTCGGGATATGCCGTAGGTTACGGACTGGAAACGATTATTGGACCAATTGAAGTTAAACATTCCTGGTCTCCGGAAATGTCAAAAAGTTTTACCTGGTTTAGTATAGGATTTTTATTTTAATTTGTAATTTAAATCAATAAAAATTACGACATTTGTTATAATGAAAACAAAATGGACAGGTTTATTGGAGTATCTTCAATTTCTCATTAAGAGAAACCCGGACTAATGCTATCGAATTGAATAATTAGCCAACTTAGAAAATGAGCTAATTATCTGTTCACAATTCACATTTTCTAATTATCTAATTTATAAATTATCTAATTGAAAAGCCATGCCATTATATCATAAACTTGGAGATTTTCCTCAAAAAAGACACACCCAGTTCGAGAAACCAAACGGAGGTTTTTACTACGAACAATTATTTGGAACCGAAGGTTTTCACGGACATTCGTCATTGTCCTATCATGTTCACAGACCTACACAGGTCAAGGAAATTATAAACTCCTATTCGGTTGAGCCTAAAATCGCAATCGGAAAAAATATAAAATCATTATTATTTAAAGGTTTTGAACTAAAACCGGAGAATGATTTTTTAGACAGCCGTAAAGCAATGATGGTCAACAAAGACTGTATTATTGGTTTAGCAGCACCTAAGGAATCCCTTAGAAATTATTTCTATAAAAATGCCGATGCCGACGAAATGCTTTTTATCCATAAAGGGAAAGGAAAATTACGTACCATGCTGGGTAATATTCCTTTTGAATATGGTGATTATCTGATTATTCCAAGAGGAATTATCTACCAAATCGAATTTGAAACAGAAGAAAACAGACTCTTTTACGTCGAATCTTATTCTCCTTTTTATACTCCGAAACGTTACAAGAACGAATCCGGTCAGCATTTAGAACATTCTCCTTTTTGTGAGCGCGATTTTATTCTGCCGGGCGAATTGGAAACGCACGACGAAAAAGGTGATTTTTTAATTAAAATCAAAAAAGAAGGAATGATTCACGAAGTCGTTTACGCCACACACCCTTTTGATGTTGTTGGCTGGGACGGCTATAATTTTCCATACGGATTCTCGATTCATAATTTCGAACCTATAACCGGACGCGTACACCAACCACCACCGGTACACCAAACTTTTGAAACGGCAACTTTTGTTGTTTGTTCTTTCTGCCCACGACTTTACGATTATCACCCAAAAGCAATTCCGGCACCTTATAACCACAGCAATATTGATTCGGACGAAGTACTGTATTATGTTGATGGTGATTTTATGAGCCGTAACAATATAGAGCAGGGACATATCACTTTACATCCCAAAGGAATTCCGCATGGTCCGGCACCCGGCGCAATGGAACGTAGTATTGGTCATAAAGAAACCCATGAATTAGCCGTTATGGTAGATACTTTCCGTCCACTTATGGTGACGGAAGAAGCAATGGGTCTTGATGATGGACAATATTATAAATCCTGGACGGAGTAAAGAATTAGTCAATGTGGGAGTTTGATAATTAGATAATTTCTAACGAAATTAAAAAGTAGTATTTAGACTACAATTTATTATCTTTAACAAGTATAGTAAATTATCTAATTAACACATTTTCTAATTATCAAATTAAAACATGACTTTCAACGAACAATACAAAGACAACGCTCTTTTAATAAAAACTTTCAATTTTGCATTAAATATAATTGATTATACAAGCGATCTACAAGAACAAAGGAAGTTTGTAATTGCCAATCAATTATTAAAAAGTGGGACATCAATTGGAGCAAATTCAAAAGAATCCCAAAATGCAGAAAGTAAAGCAGATTTTATTCATAAATTAAAAATTGCAATTAAAGAAGCAGACGAAACAGAATATTGGTTGTTTCTCTGCGACGCTCATAAAAGCTATCCGGATTGCAAAGATTTATTATATGAATTATCAGAAATTTTAAAAATTTTAAATAAAATAATATCAACATCTAAGATGAGGAATTAGAAAATTGATCAAATTAAAACATTTCAAAATTATCTCATTTTCTCATTGTCAAATTATCTAATTATTATGAAAGAAGTAAAATCAGTAGAATACGGATTAGAAAAAATATTTGAAGGAGCACAGGATTTCCTTCCGTTATTAGGAACAGATTATGTAGAATTCTACGTAGGAAATGCAAAACAATCTGCACATTACTACAAAACCGCTTTCGGATATCAGTCATTAGCCTATGCGGGATTAGAAACAGGAGTAAAAGACAAAGCCTCTTATGTTTTGAAACAGGACAAAATCAGAATTGTTTTGACAACTCCATTAACACAGGATTCACCAATTCATGAACATCTTAAAAAACATGGGGACGGTGTAAAAGTGGCAGCTCTTTGGGTTGAAGATGCGAGAAGTGCTTACGAAGAAACTATGAAACGCGGTGCCCGTTCTTTTATGGAACCAACTGTAGAATCAGATGAATTTGGAGAAGTAGTACGTTCCGGAATTTACACTTACGGAGAAACGGTTCATATTTTTGTAGAAAGAAAAAATTACAACGGTGTTTTCTTACCGGGTTACAAAGAATGGAAATCAGATTACAATCCAGAACCAACAGGATTAAAATATATAGACCACATGGTAGGAAATGTGGGCTGGAACGAAATGAACACCTGGGTAAAATTCTACGAAGACGTGATGGGATTTGTGAATTTCCTTTCATTTGATGATAAACAAATCAACACCGAATATTCGGCTTTGATGAGTAAAGTAATGTCAAACGGAAACGGAAGAATCAAATTTCCAATCAACGAACCGGCAGAAGGAAAGAAAAAATCACAAATTGAAGAATACCTGGATTTTTACGGAGGACCCGGAATTCAGCATATCGCTATTGCAACTGATGATATAATCAAAACTGTTTCGGACTTAAAAGCGAGAGGCGTTGAATTTTTATCTGCTCCACCGCATACTTACTATCAGGCAATTCCCGAAAGACTAGGAGTTCATATGGATATGATGAAAGAAGATTTAAATGAAATTGAAAAATTAGCCATCATGGTCGATGCAGACGAGGATGGTTACTTATTACAAATATTTACAAAACCAGTTCAGGACAGACCAACCTTATTTTTCGAAATTATTCAAAGAATGGGAGCAAAAGGTTTCGGCGCAGGTAACTTTAAAGCACTTTTTGAGTCCATTGAGAGAGAACAGGAATTGAGAGGAACTCTATAAAAAAGCATTATTTTTACATTATGTAGAAAAATTCTCTGTAAAACGATGCTTTTTATGCAAATGATATGTTAAACTCACTTTTTGCTATTTATTTTCTGAACTTTGTATCTATCTTTGCACTCGCAAATCAGGAAGGGGTGGTTTCCTTCCTAATTGATATAAATTTCATAATTTATAGTTTTTTGGTTAGTTAATAGCATAAAAACTCAGTCATTCCTTGACTGAGTTTTTTTGTTTTGGTACATTTGGAATAGAATTTGCTTTTATCCTAATAACATAACTGTCAAAATAGTCCTATGAAAAAATTAATTCTCTCTATATTAATCCTCACGACACTTAGCTTTGATTCCTTTAAAGAAGATGCCTTCGACGTAGGGGAATATTTCAAATTTCGAATTCACTATGGAATTGTAAACGCCGGGTACGCTACTCTGGAAGTTAAAGATGCCACCATAAACAACAAGAAAGTTTTTCACGCTGTGGGTAAAGGCTACACAACCGGAATGTCAAAATTTTTCTTCAAAGTCGAAGATTTATACGAAAGTTATTTCGACAAAGAAACCGGAAGTCCTTACCGATACATCAGAAAAATCAACGAAGGTGGTTACACCAAGAATCAGGAGGGTATTTTTAATCAAAACGAAAACAGGGTTTTGGTAAAAGACTACAAACGTAAATCTGAAAAAACAATTATAACCTCTGATGCGGTACAAGACATTATTTCTTCCTTTTATTATTTAAGAAACCATCCCAATATAGACAAACTTAAATCGGGCGAAGCGATCAGTATAGACATGTTCTTTGATGATGAAATCACAAAATTTAAGTTAAAATATATAGGCCGTCAGGATATTACAACTAAATTTGGAACCGTTTCTACCATGATGTTCAAACCACTGGTACAAACCGGAAGAGTTTTTAAAGAAAAAGAAAGCGTAACGCTTTGGATAACAGACGACGACAACAAAGTTCCCGTCAGAATAAAAGCAGATCTTGCCGTAGGCTCACTAAAGGCAGATCTGGATGAATATAAAGGATTAAAAAATCCATTTAAAGTAAAAAAATAATGAACACCACAGATAATTCTGAATCGATCCTAAAAGAAATTGATCTTAAATTTCAAGCCATAAACCAAAAAACTGATGTTCAGCTTGAAGGCTTACTTTGGTCAAAACCAATTACCTATTGGGATTATATTCAGACTGATGCTCTTTTAAACCTTCAAATACAACGCACTACGCTTCCTGACGAAATGGTATTTATTATGTACCATCAGGTAAATGAATTGATTTTCAAAATGATTCTTTGGGAAATTGATCAGATTGCCGACACCGAAAACATTCAGGTTGATTTTTTTAGCGAAAGATTATCCCGAATTACCCGTTATTTTGACATGCTGACCAATTCGTTCAGCATTATGGAAAACGGAATGGAAGTCGATCAATATATGAAATTCAGAAATACCCTGACTCCGGCAAGTGGTTTTCAGAGTGCGCAATACCGATTAATTGAATTTGCTTCTACGGATGTCATTAATTTAACAGACCGCAGATACAAAGCAGACTTTGACGAAAATACAGCTTTAGAAACCAGTTTCGAACATTTGTATTGGCAGGCAGCAGGAAAGGACTATCAAACTGGGAAAAAATCATATTTGCTTCAGGAATTTGAAAATAAGTATAAAGATCAGTTTTTGCGTCAGATCAGCACGTTCAAAACAAAAAATATCTGGCAGAAATTTACACAGCTGCCGGAAAAAGATCAATTGAATGAAGCATTAATTACAGCAATGCGTCATTATGACCATACTGTAAATATTACCTGGGTGATGCAACACCTCAATACTGCAAGAAAATACATCTTAGAAAGCGGAAAAGGAAACGGCGAAGCCACCGGAGGAAGCGACTGGCAAAAATATATGCATCCAAAATACCAAAGACGCATCTTTTTTCCTAAATTGTGGACCGAAGAAGAATTGTCCAATTGGGGAAACGAAACCACCGTTTAATTTCTCAACAAAAATTTAAAAGTTTGAAAAAAGCAGTTGTAATTATTATAATATTGTTTTCAATATTTTCATGTAAAAAAACAGAAGAAAAAGTCGAAACCAAAATTACAAAACCAAAAACTAAAAAAGTAGAATTTGGTTTTAATTACGCAGATTTTAATGTTTTACAGGACACTATCCAGAAAGGCGATTCCTTTGGATCCATCTTTCAAAGTCAGAATATTGGAGACAAAAGGGTTTATGACATTGTAGAACAGGTAAAAGATTCTTTTGACGTAAGGTCTATTCGCTACAACAAGCCTTACACGCTTCTTCGATCAAAAAACAAAACAAACAAACTTCAGGTTTTTATTTATCAGCCCGACGCATTAACTTATTATGTAGTCGATTTCAGGGACAGTACTGCTAAAGCTTATAAAAAAGTAAAGCCTGTTACCTTTAAACGTAAAATTATTGGCGGCGTTTTAAAAAGTTCCCTGTCTGAAACTTTAGGAAATGAAAGTGTGGAAACCGCACTTGCCAACAGAATTACCAAAGTATTTTCGTGGTCTATTGACTTTTTTAAACTTAAGAAAGGCGACCGTTACGGACTAATTTTCACAGAACGTTTTATAAACAATAAAGTTTATGACGGAGTGGAAGATCTTCAGGCTGCCTTTTTTGAATATAAAGGAAAAATCATTTATGCTTTCCCGTTTGAAAAAGATTCTCTTTCCGGAAAAATAGAATATTACGATGATCAGGGAAGAACACTGAAAAACTTTTTCTTAAAAACACCAATCAAATTCAGCCGAATCACCTCCCGCTTTACAATGAACCGATTTCACCCGGTACAACATACCTGGAAAGCACATAAAGGAACCGATTATGCTGCCCCGACCGGAACTCCAATTTCTACAACTGCATCCGGAGTTGTGGAAGCAACAGGATACACCGCAGGAAACGGGAATTTTGTAAAAGTAAAACACAACGGTACCTACTCTACTCAATATTTACACATGTCCAGAATTTTAGTACGACGCGGACAACGTGTTACACAAGGACAAAAAATAGGACTGGTAGGAAGCACCGGACTGGCATCAGGACCTCACGTTTGTTACCGTTTCTGGAAAAACGGAGTTCAGGTAGACGCCCTTCGACTTAATTTGCCAACCGGAGAATCTTTAGGAGGAAATGACAGAACGCGTTTCTTAAATCAAATTGAACCTTTGAAAAGAGAACTGGACAGCATTGGTAATTTATAAAGGTTTAAACCCGGAAGATTCATAGGAATTTACATTCTTCATTTTTCTTCTAATTTGTTATATAATTGTGAAGCGGCAGACTTTTAAAACTAATTTCAGTATTTTTGCGTCATAACCACTTTTATAATTAGACAACAAAATGGCTTTAAACACAACAAACCCAACCGGGACTGAAGCGTGGAAAAATCTGCAAAATCACTATAACGCAATTCACGAAACTACGATACAGGAATTATTTCAACAGGATAACTCACGTGTTGAAAAATTCAACTTACAATGGAACGACTTTTTGGTAGATTATTCTAAAAACAATATTACTCAGGAGACTATTTCCCTTTTATTAGAATTGGCCAATTCAATTGGATTAAAAAATGCTATTGCGGATTATTTTAACGGAGAAATCATTAACAAAACCGAAAACAGAGCCGTTTTACATACTGCTTTACGTGCACCGGAATCAGCGACTATTAAAGTTGACGGAGAAAATGTAATTCCGGAAGTTTACGAAGTAAAAAACAAAATCAAAAACTTCACACAGGAAGTCATTTCAGGACAAAGAAAAGGTTTTACAGGAAAAGCATTTACTGATATCGTAAATATTGGTATCGGAGGTTCTGACCTTGGTCCGGTTATGGCAGTTGAAGCCTTGCAGTTCTACAAAAATCATTTAACTACGCATTTCGTTTCCAATGTTGACGGAGATCACGTAAATGAAATCATTAAAAAATTAGATCCTGAAACCACCCTTTTTGTCATTGTTTCCAAAACCTTTACCACACAGGAAACGTTAACGAATTCTGAAACAATTAAAGAGTGGTTTTTAAAATCGGCGACTCAGGCGGATATTGCAAAACACTTCGTTGCTGTTTCTACCAATATCCAGAAAGTAACAGAATTCGGTATTAATCCGGACAACGTTTTCCCGATGTGGGATTGGGTTGGAGGAAGATTCTCGCTATGGAGTGCCGTTGGTTTAAGCATTGCACTGGCCGTTGGTTTTGATAATTATAATGAATTACTAAAAGGTGCCAATGAAATGGACGAGCATTTCAAATCGGCAGAATTTGACGAGAACATTCCGGTGATCTTAGCCTTATTAAGCGTTTGGTACAATAATTTCTTTGGAGCCGAAAGCGAAGCTTTGATTCCCTACACGCAATACTTGCAAAAATTAGCTCCGTACCTGCAACAGGCCTTTATGGAAAGTAACGGAAAAAGTGTTGGCCGTGACGGAAAACCGGTAAACTATCAAACAGGAACCATTATCTGGGGAGAGCCCGGAACCAATTCCCAACATGCTTTTTTCCAACTGATCCACCAGGGAACAAAACTGATCCCGACAGATTTTATCGGATTTGTAAAACCGTTGTATGGAAATGAAGATCACCACGATAAATTAATGTCCAACTTTTTTGCGCAAACCGAAGCTTTACTGCATGGGAAAACCGCTGTGCAGGTTCAGGCGGAATTCGACAAACAAGGTCTTGCTGCAGAACAGGCCTCTTATCTATTGCCTTTTAAAGTTTTCACAGGAAACAAACCGACTAATACGATTCTGATTCAGAAACTGACTCCAAAAAGCTTAGGATCACTGATCGCTTTATATGAGCACAAAATTTTTGTTCAGGGAGTTATCTGGAATATTTTTAGCTTTGATCAATGGGGAGTAGAATTGGGGAAACAACTGGCAAATTCTATTTTAGAAGAAATAAATACCAAAATAGTAAAAAATCACGATAGCTCAACTTCATTTTTATTGAATCATTTTTTGAAAAACAAATAATTTAATTTTTTACAACATATTGAAACGTCTTAATTTAACACAAATTAAGGCGTTTTTTCGTATAAACCCCCTAACAAATGGATAGCGAAGCTTCCTATTTGAGCGTTTAAGGCTACAGCACTGTTCAAATTATTATGTTTTTAACAAAATATAGGTCTCTAAAATCAGGAAAACATCATTTTATTTAACACAAAAAAGAAAAATCATTTTAATGCGCAATGAATTAAGCAAAATTAGTTTTTCTTAACATTTTGATAACATTATCTGATTTTAATGTTATAATTTTGCCAAAAACAATAAACTAAATAAACAAATGAAGACAATGAAAAATTGGTTACTAACTGGACTATTGTTCATGGTAGTTTCAACCGTATTTTCTCAAGGAAAAGTTACCGGTACTATTACCGATGCCTCAGGTGCAACTTTACCCGGTGCGAACGTAGCTGTTAAAGGTTCACCAAGTGGAACTTCAACAGATTTCGATGGTAAATTTACGATTGAGACTAAAACTAGTACTGGAGAATTGGTTATTACCTATTTAGGATACGATTCCAAAACTTTACAATTTTCAGTTTCAAATGGTGGAACAACAAATTTAGGCGAAATCGTTTTGGCAGGTAATTCAAACGAATTGAGCGAAATTGTAGTAAAAAGTACTACTGTAGATATTGCAAAAGACAGAAAAACTCCTGTTGCAGTTTCTACTATTAGAGCAGCTGAAATTCAGGCAAAATTAGGAAACATGGAGATTCCTGAATTGTTAAAAAGTACTCCATCTGTTTATACGACTAAATCTGGTGGTGGTTTTGGAGATTCTAGAATTACAGTTCGTGGTTTTAGTCAAAACAACGTCGCAGTAATGGTTAACGGTATGCCGGTAAACGACATGGAAAACGGAGCTGTTTACTGGAGCAACTGGGCTGGTTTAGCAGACGTTACTTCTTATATTCAGATTCAAAGAGGTTTAGGATCTTCAAAATTAGCTATCGCTTCTGTTGGGGGTACTATGAACTACATAACTAAAGCTTCAGATTTAAAACAAGGCGGAACAGTTGGTACTTCATTTGGTAACGATAATTTCTTTAAATCGAATGTTGCTTACAATACAGGAAAATTAGACAACGGATTATCTGCTTCTATTTTATTCAGCCACACACAAGGTGACGGATATGTTGACGGAACTCAATTTAACGGAGATAACTACTATGTTGGTCTTGGTTATGCTACAAAAAACAACAAGCATGATTTCCAATTAACAATTACTGGTGCCCCACAATGGCACGATCAAAGAAGCACTTTTATTACCATAGCACAGTATCAAAAATATGGTACAGAATCTGATCCAAATATCAAATATAACTCTGATTGGGGTTATAAGGATGGAAAAGAATTTAACATGGTAAGAAATTACTACCACAAACCAGTAATCTCATTAAACTGGGATTATAAAATCAACGAAACTTCTAAATTATCAACTGTAGGCTACGTTTCTTTTGGACGTGGAGGAGGATCTAGAGGAGCTGGTTTTATTAGAGGTTTTAATTATGCTAATAATGCATTTAGAACTGCTGATGGTTTAGTTGATTACGACAAAATTCAGGCTTACAACTCAGGGCAGACAGTATCTATTAATGGAACTTCATTTACTCGTGCTACTACTGGTACAAGTGGTCAATTCCAAAACAGTGCAGTTACTGGAAACAATGCAACAAACGGTATTTCACAAATTTCATCAGTTAACTCCCACAACTGGTACGGTGCTATTATTAACTTCAATAAAAAATTTACTGAGCATTTAACTTGGGATCTTGGAGTCGATGTAAGAGGATACAAAGGTATTCACTACCAAAACTTAAACAATCTTTTAGGAGGAGACTCATTTGCTGATAACTTTGATGTAAACAACCCTAATAGAATTTTAACAAACACATATTCTACTTATCCAGCCTGGAACGTTTTCAAAAGTACATCTAGTGAAGAAAAAGTTAACTTCAACAATGATGGTGACGTAAGATGGTATGGAGGATTTACTCAATTAGAGTATTCTACAGATAAATTTACTGCATTTATTCAGGGTGCAATTTCTCAACAAGGATTTAAGAGAGTTGATTACTTTAAGTATTTATCTTCTACTGCACTATCTAGTACAGATTTCGAAAACATTCTTGGTGGTAACGTTAAAGGTGGTGTTAACTACAACATTAATGAGCACCATAATGTATATGCTAATTCAGGATATTACTCCAAACAACCATTCTTTAATGCAGTTTACCCAAACAATGCATCTTTAGTAAATGGTAACTTAACAAACGAAAAGATCTTTGGTGTAGAAGCTGGTTACGGTTTCCGTTCAAGAATTTTTACTGCAAACGTAGATATATACCGTACTTCATGGAAAGACAGATACCAAAGACAAAACGATAATGATACATCAAACCCTGGAGGATACTATGATTTCGCTGGAATTACAGAAATTCACTCAGGTATCGAGTTCGCTGGTACTGCTAAAGTACTCCCTAATCTTACCCTTACTGGTATGTTCTCTGTTGGAGACTGGCAATATAAAGGAACGAGTACAAGTAATCGTTACGACTCAGGAAACAATCCTATTGGTGGAGGAAGTGCTATTACATTATTCCTTGACGGTGTAAGAGTTGGTGATGCTGCTGCAACAACAGCTGCTTTTGGAGCAACCTATGAAATTGTCCCACGTTTTAGTGTTGATGCAAATATCAACTACTTTGATAAGCTTTATGCTGCAATCTCTCCGGGAGCATTTACTTCTGCAAATAATAAAGGTGCATTACAGTTACCTTCTTACAACACTACTGACGCTGGTTTATCTTACAAATTATTAGTAGGAAAAAACAAAAGTAATTCAGTTGGATTCAGATTAAACGTAAACAACGTATTTGACTATACCTACATTGCTGAATCAAAAACAAATATATTTGCAGCTGATGTTCCTACAGTTACTACATATAAAGGTGTCGCTACTACGAATCAGGTATACTTTGGTTTTGGTAGAACATGGAACTTTGCTCTACGTTACGATTTCTAATATTTAGAATCTGAATAAATACCAAAAACGGCATTGACTTTTAGTCCAATGCCGTTTTTTTTATACCGTTTTTTGCTATATTTGTTTTAACAAAAAATCAACTTTATGTACAATTTTTTACAAAAATTTCACTCTGGCTGGGCTTATTTAGCTTTACTACTTTTATTAATTGCAGTTGTAAATGCCATCATTGGTTTTACTTCTAAAAAAGAATTTACAGCTAAAGACCGAAAAATAGCATTGTTTGCCTTAATTGGAACCCATACACAATTATTGATTGGTTTAATTCTTTATTTTGTATCTCCTCTTGGAAAAGCAGCATTTGGACAAATGTCTAATGCAGAATTAAGATTAACGTCATTAGAACACCCGTTAATTAATCTTATCGCGATCGCATTGATAACTATCGGATGGTCAAAACATAAAAAATTAATTAATAGCGAGGCTAAATTCAAAACTTTTGCTATTTATTACGGATTAGGATTATTGCTTATTTTAAGCAGAATCCCATGGAACCTTTGGTTCTAAAAACCAATTAAAGCCCTAAATCAATAGGGCTTTTTTTATCTCGGCATATTATTTGTACAAACTCCCCAAGTCTGAAAAAAAATAACCTATGAGAAGTAAAAAAAACACTACCTTATCTTTATTTGCAGTTACATTTTTTAGTTGTTTAATGACTATAATGAGTCAAAACAAAACAGCAGAAGAAACCCCTAAAATTATTCAGGACACAATAAAAGTAGGAAAGTTATCAGTCCCACCCATGCAAATGGATTCTATATTTACTGATAATGGCTTAAAATTAAAAGCTTACAAAAAAAACGCACACGCATCCTATTATGCTGACAAATTTACAGGAAGAAAAACAGCAAACGGAAGCAGATTCGACAATAACAAATACACCGCAGCACACAAAAAACTTCCGTTTGGTACCAGAATAAAAGTAACCAACGAAGCCAACGGGAAATTTGTAATTGTAAAAATCACAGATCGTGGTCCATTTGTAAAAACACGCGAATTAGACCTCTCCAAAAGAGCTTTTATGGAAATAACAAAAAGTAAAGGCGCAGGTGCGATGAAAGTAACAATAGAAAGAATAATAGAATAATAAAAAATCCCGCAATTGCGGGATTTTTATTTAAACCAACTTTCTAATACTCATGATAATTCCGGTATGAATACCTTCATGATAATTAACGAAATTAAATGCATCCTCAAGAGTATTTAAATCAAATCCCATACTTGTTTTATAGGCATTGTAAGCAACGAAAGTTCCCGCTTCAAAATCTTTTATCGTTTGATTTAAAGTAGAAGAAAGCAACACTCTAACTTCATCGGCTTCAGCTTGTGTAACATCTCCTTCCGGCTTGGTGCCTTTTGAATACTTTGCTACAAATTCGTCTGAAACCTGCATCTTTAAACCGGACAATTTATAAACTAAAACCTGTTGCGATGCGATGCAATGTGCAATATTCCAAATCAGATTATTACTAAATCCGTCCGGAATTTTATTCAATTGCTCTAACGAATGATTATCCAAAACCTTTAGGAGAATATTCCTGATGGTTTTTTGCACTTCAAAAACTGAATCCATAATTTTAATTTTTTTATAAAATTAACCATTTTTATATTTCAAATGGATTTTCTTTGTACTCAAATAAATTCAGATATCATGAACAAAATATACTACCTCGCTTCTTGCGATACCTGCCGAAAAATCATCAAAAGTTTACCGAAAGACCATAATTTGGTTTTTCATGACATTAAGCAAAACCCAATCACCGAAGCAGAATTAGAAGAAATGTATCAGCTTGCGGGAAGTTACGAAGCTTTGTTCAGCAAAAAAGCACAGTTGTACAAATCAATGGATTTAAAAGATAAAAATCTTACTGAAGCCGATTTTAAAAAGTACATTCTGGAACATTACACTTTCATCAGTCGTCCGGTATTTATTATTGATGAAAAAATTTATATTGGTAATACGCAGCCTGTTACATTGCAGGTTATGAAAGCATTATCTTAAAAAAAAGTTAGTTACAAATTACACTAATTAGCACAAATTATTTGTTTAGCTTAACAACGCCAAAGATTAAAAGATTTTCACAGATTGTAAAAATCCATACAATTATTTTAATCTGTGGCAAAAGAAAAACCAGTAATTCACACTAATTAAATTCGTGCTAATTATTGTAATTCGTGGCGAAAAAACTTTAAGTCACTCAGTACACAACTGATTAGTGATTTAAAACCCAAGACTGCAAACTTTTATTTATCTTTGCGCCTTTATACTCAATTATATGATACAATCTATGACAGGGTTTGGCAAAGCTTCTTTGCAATTGCCTACAAAAAAAATTACCGTCGAAGTAAAATCCTTAAATAGTAAAGGTTTAGATCTAAACGTAAGAATGCCCTCGCTTTATCGCGAAATGGAATTAGGTTTACGAACTTTTATCTCTACAAAACTCGAAAGAGGAAAGATTGATTTTGCGATTTACATTGAAAGCACTGCTGAACAAACTTCGACTAAGGTAAATGTTCCTGTTGTAAAAAACTACATCGCCCAACTTCAGGAAGTTTATCCTGATGCAGACGAAACGGAATTAATGAAAATGGCGATTCGTATGCCGGACACCTTAAAAACGGAGCGTGAGGAAATCGATGAAAATGACTGGGAGCAAATTCAGGTTATCATTGAAGAGGCACTTCAAAATATCTTAAACTTCAGAAGAGATGAAGGCGAATCACTTGAAAAAGAATTCAATCTGAGAATCGGAAACATCCGTCAATATATGACTGATGCCCTGGCTCTTGATCCGGAACGCGTTCAGGCTATCAAAGATCGTTTACAAACTGCTATTTCTGAATTGAAAGTAAATGTTGATGAAAACCGTTTTGAGCAGGAATTAATCTATTATCTTGAAAAATTAGATATCACAGAGGAAAAAGTACGCCTAACGAATCATTTGGATTACTTTTTAGAAACAATTAAAGGAACGGAAGCCAATGGTCGTAAATTAGGTTTTATTACGCAGGAAATGGGTCGTGAGATCAATACAATGGGTTCTAAATCAAATCACGCCCAAATGCAGAAACTGGTTGTGATGATGAAAGATGAACTGGAAAAAATTAAGGAACAGGTTTTAAATGTGTTGTAAACGCAATAAGCTTTAAGCTATAGGCTATAGGCAGAAAAACGAAACGAATAAAGCTGAAAGCATATCGCCCAAAGCCTAAAGTATATATTTAATGAACAAAGGAAAATTAATTGTCTTTTCGGCACCTTCGGGATCAGGAAAAACAACTATAGTAAGACATTTACTGGGGAAAGAGGATTTAAATTTAGAATTTTCTATCTCAGCAGCTTCCCGCGACCCTCGCGGAGAAGAAGCTCACGGAACAGATTATTATTTTATTTCGTTACCGGAATTTAAAAAACACATTAAAGCCGAAAATTTCCTGGAATGGGAAGAAGTCTATCGTGACAACTTTTACGGTACTTTAAAATCCGAAATTGAGCGTATCTGGGCTTTAGGAAAAAATGTAATTTTTGATATTGATGTTGCCGGTGGATTGCGTATCAAACACAAATTTCCGGAGCAGACTTTAGCTGTTTTTGTAAAACCTCCAAGCGTAGACGAACTAAAACGCAGATTAAAAGAGCGTTCTACTGAAAGTGATGACAAAATCAATATGCGAATCGCAAAAGCCTCTGTTGAATTGGCAACGGCACCGCAATTTGATACGATTATAAAAAACTACGATTTAGATACGGCTAAAGAAGAAGCTTATCAATTGGTGAAAGCTTTTGTTTCCAAATAGGCCTTAGTTTTTAGTCCTTAGTTCTAAAGACTAAAACTAAATTTTAAAATTTAAATGAGCGGAATTAAATCATATAAAGAATTACTTATTTGGCAAAAAGGGATCAAAATTGTTGTTTTAGTGTATAAACTAACAAAGAGTTTTCCCAAAGAAGAAATATATGCCCTTACAAGCCAATTAAAAAGAGCCAGTGTCTCAGTTCCTTCAAATATAGCAGAAGGTTTTGGACGCCAGAGTGATAAATCATTTTTTAAATATTTCCAGAGGTTCATTAAACGAAATAGAAACACAACTAATTATAGCAAAAGAATTAGAATTTATTTTTGATAATGTCTTATTCAATGAGATTATATTTTTGATTGAAGAAGAAAGCAAAATGATAAATGCTTTTTCAAGAAACCTAAAAGACTAATATAAAATCCCAACACTTAGAACTAACGACTAAGTACTAAAAAACTAAGTACTAAAACAAAATGAAAATAGGTCTTTATTTCGGAACGTATAACCCCATTCATGTTGGTCATTTGATCATTGCCAATCATATGGCTGAGTTTGCCGACTTAGATCAGATTTGGATGGTTGTCACGCCACATAATCCGCTGAAGAAGAAAGCAACTTTATTAGAGGATCACCAACGTTTACAAATGGTTTTTCTGGCGACGGAAGATTATCCAAAAATTAAACCTTCTGACATTGAGTTTAAATTACCGCAACCCAATTACACGGTAAATACCCTGATTCATTTGCATGAAAAATATCCAACTCATGATTTTTCATTAATTATGGGGGAAGACAATCTGAAAACGCTACATAAGTGGAAAAACTACGAAGTCATTTTAGATCATTATGACATATACGTTTATCCCCGCATTTCAGAAGAAGAGGAAAGTATTGAATTAAAATCGCACCCAAAAGTTCATATTATTGATGCTCCAATTGTGGAGATTTCTTCTACTTTTATCCGAAACAGCATCAAGGAAGGAAAAAATATTCAGCCACTATTACCTCCAAAAGTCTTGGAATACATCGATCATAATAATTTTTATAAGAAATAAAAAAGTTTCATTTTACACAATCTTGTCATTTCGACCAAAGGGAGAAATCACATAAAGTAAAGACACACAGTACGTCGCTCCCTGGATGTGATTTCTCCCTTCGGTCGAAATGACAGACCGGAATAAAAAAAGCCTGAATTTTAAATTCAGGCTTTTTAGTTTTTATGCTTCTACATTTATCTTGATTTTTACTCGATTTCGAATCTCACTTAGCGACTGATCAACCAAAAGTTTTCCATCCCTGAAAACTTCTTTAAGTTCTCCTTTTTGCTCCTCTTCCCAGGAAACATTATCCGTTAGATGATAAACTCCATCGACTAAATCAATTTTCATTAATCCTTTGGCTGATTTTTTAGTTCCGTCATCCGTGATCGGATCTTTAAAAATGGCTCTGCCTGCTCCGTTTACTTCACCATATGTAGCTTTCATTGCAAAACCAAAAGTATCTCGCGTATTGTACTGATAGGTGAAGGAACCAATTCCAAGAACAACATTAGTGGATGCAAATCCTTTTAATTTTAATTTTTCGCAGATTTGAGTAGCTCTGGCAACCGTAATACTATCACCGTAAATGGCACCAATCTGTGGTACCAATTCTTTGAACCCTTTAGCATTTACAGTTCCGCCAAAAACATCCCAAAGCAATTCGATTACACCTTTCTTTTCCTGTTCCGTTTTACCATTTGGGTTTCCGCAGATAATATCTACCGGATCACCACTGTCAGGACGAATTACTACTTTACCTTCTCTGCCAACAATTTCTTCTTTTAGTCGCGGCAGATAATCGGTTAGTACTTTCCACAAATCCCAGGTATCCGAAACAATAGAAACAATTCCTTTTGGATAAACTTCAGAAATCAATCTCCTGAAAGTTTCATATTCACCCTCTGTCGTTCCCATGCACATTACAGAGTGCTCTGTAGCCGCTACCGAACCCGCGACTAATTCAACATCTGAATTGGCATTGTAATATTCTTCCAGGAAATCGATAGCAGGAATAGTATCAGATCCTGTAAAACTTAATAAATGTCCGGCTGAAGACGTTACCGAAGCTTCGATTCCCCCCATTCCTCTCATAGAGAAATCATGTGCCTGCCAGTCGACAAATTCCGGAACTGAAGACGTTTCCCCGGCATATTTATCCAGTACTTTTCTGTACTCTTTTGCAATTGTAGCAGAATTACACGGAAGCCAGACTACTGCAGAAAGCAAGGTTTCAAAATAATTGGTCAGCCAGAAAAACTCCGGAAGTGTGTTGAACATGGTAAACATTGGCACGCGAATCGGCACACTCGCACCTTCCGGCAATGCTTTAAAGACCATCGGAATATATCCTAAATCATGCAAATCTTCGATATGTTTGGTTCCAACCAGGTTTTCGCCTAAATAATTATTGATTCTTCGGGCATATTTTTTTACCACTTCTTCTTTCGGCTGTTTGAAAAAATGCAATTCAAAATCCTGAATAATATACTTTTTGATAAAATATTGCAATCCGAAAAACACCACTTCCTCAACACCTTCAATTCTGGATTTTCTGGGTGTCCAGTTAGAGTATACTAGTGTTGTACCGGTTGGATATTGTCTTCTGTGGTCTACTTTGTAACCGTCTGTTAATAATAGTGGGTTCATATATGTATTAGTTAATTTAATAGGTTTAATTTCTTCCTTTTTCGTTTGGATATAATTCTTTCAATACATCACTTTGGTACACTATTTTTGTGTCAACATCTATACATGACAATTTTCCATAAAACCCCGCTCCCGTATCGATATTCCATACATTGCATCCTTGCATAGGAACATCAATTCCGTAATTTAAAGTTGGTGTGTGACCGATATAAATCTCATTAAAAAGCAATAATCTTTTTGGATAGGAAAGTGAATCTTTCTGAATGCGCTTATCCATTGTTAAAGCCATCTCCCACAAGGTTCTGTCCCAGGAATAATTAGTTGAATAATGTTCTTTCTCCGGACCGTGCATTGAAGAAAAACCGGCATGAATAAATAATCTGTTTTGTTCGTCTATGAAATAATTTTTCATATTTTTAAAAAACGACAAATGATTCTCCTTTTGTTCTAAAGAATAACGTTCATAACTTTTTATTGTACCGGAACCGCCATGTTTAGCCCAAACAGTATCTACATTTTCTGACTCGAGCCAGCCTTCGCACCAAATATCATGATTTCCTTTAATGAAAACACAAGTGTAGATTTTGCTTAAGTCAATGAGAAAATCAATTACCTGAGCCGATTCACTCCATCCGTCAACATAATCTCCTAAAAAAATTATGCGGTCGTTTGCAGTAATTTCAACTCTTTCCAAAATCTGAACAAATGCTCTTAATCCTCCATGAATATCTCCTATGACTAAAGTTCTTTCCATAACTTAAAATTCAATGTATTTTGCCGGAACCTGATCTGTCAACCAAACATTATTTTCAGATAAATAAAATTTAAATCCGTCTTTGAACATTTCTCCGCTTCTAACAGTTAAAATCTGTGGAATTCCTCTTCTACTTCCAACATTAGTCGCAGTTTCTCTATCTTTTGAAAGATGAACATGTTGACGGCTCATTTTTTGTAACCCTTCTCTTTTAATACTATCCAAAAACTTTCCAACTGTTCCGTGATATAAATATTCTAAAGGTTCTGTTTCTGCCAAATTTAATTCAACTGAAATCGAATGCCCCTGACTGGCTCTTATTTTCGTTTTATCCTCATTAAAAGTGAAACGTTTCTTATCATTGTTTTCTACAACATACTCTAAAAGTTCCATGTCTAACGAATTTCCGTTTTTGGAACATTTTTCAATCAATTCTTCTACATCTGCCCAGCCGTTTTCATCTAGTTTTAAACTAATGGTTTCCGGAGAATGTCTTAGTACAAGACTTAAGAACTTGCTTACGCTTTTTGCTGTTTTTTCATTCATAATTTCTAACTATTTCAATTCATCCCTAACCTCCATCAAAGCAAAACCTAAAAGATTTAATCCCTTCCATTTTTCGGGATTATGAATATCCGTATGATCGGCTGCCATTCCAATTCCCCAAATAGGATCAACAGGACTGGCTTCAACCAGAATTCTTTCGTTGGTATGAATAAGGAATTCTTTTAAAGCTGCATTCTGACTGAACTTGTAAAGATTCCCTTGTCGAACAATTTCAAACCTGTTTTCCAACCAAACCGTATCTACATAGTTTTTAACTTCACGGCCAAGTTTTTTAGCTTCAGCCGGAGAATTTGCGTGGATTATTTTTTCGGAAATTGCTTTGTCACCAAACAATTCGGCTTTCTTAGCCATCATCCAGTGTTCGGCAGTTTTATACGTTACATTATCAACTTCAAAAGGACTTAACCACCACTGGCTGAAACAGGTTTTAGAAATACTTCCGTCTTTGTTGGGCTGATGACCCCAGAAAAATAAAAACTTACTTTCCGCAGTTATATTTTCTATCTTATATTTCATTTTTTATTTTTTAAAAGCATCTTCGAAATGCCTGAAATTTGATTTTTTTTCAGAAGTGTCCAATACTGCAAAAACTATTTTTTTAAAAGCCCCTGCATATTTTTCTGAAATAATTTCTTTGAATAAATGTGCTACATCTTTTGACTCATTTCTAAAAACACCACATCCCCAGGCTCCCAAAATCAATGAGTCGATTTTTTGCTTTGAAGCAATGGCCAATACTTCATCCATTCTCTTTTTAAAAACCTTTTCTATTTGTACGATTTCTTCTTTCCTGTCATGTTGCAGCATCGCGCCTTTATTTGGTGCCGGCGATGTGATTATGTCTGCAACTAATGGCTTTTCAAGATAATTTCCGCTATCATCGTTCCAAAACAAAACATTGGGACTATAAATCATGTAATCTGAATATAAAAATGAAGATTGATTTTTATTAAAATCATACATCTTTTTATCTTTGATTTGCGTTTCATAAAGATTTGAAGACCTCGCCAAACTTTCTTCCTGAGCGGAAGCACCACCTAAAAATCCGCCGCCGGGATTTTTTGCGGAAGCGAAATTCAATACGCTAATTTTGCCATTTTTCTCTTGAAATATTGCTTCAATTGTCGAACAATTCTTTGTAACAATTTCTGTTTCAAACTTATTTTCAATTGGAATTTTCAATATTGCATCCCAATCTTCTGGCATAATTGTAAACGTATTTCCTATGGATTGTTTGAGTTCTTTTTCTATGTCAATCTTTTCCCCACTAAACTCATAAAAACCATTTTTCACAATTTCTAAGGTTTTATTGGCTATTTCTACTCTATAATTTTTATTCATAATTTCAATTTTACGACCTCCACCTTTTCATTGTCAAAATCTTTAAAAGAATTCGTTGTGAATATTTTTTCGAAGCAATCTAAAACTTCAAAACCTTTGTTGAAAATTCCGTGACTTACTGCCAGATATAATTTTCCTGCATTTTTGTTTTTTAATTCTTCTGCTAAACCGACAAATGTTCCTCCTCCGTCACAAATATCGTCTACAATCAGACAATCCATGCCCTGTAAATCGTCTTCATAGACTTTAAAACCAGATAGTTTTCCTGTTTTTACATCACGGCTTTTGCTGCACTCTACAACGTCAACAACTCCCAGAAATTCAGAAACTTTGTAGATTTTTTTCAAAGCGCCACCGTCGGGAGAAATTAATTTTACATCGTTGCCAATTGTCTTTATAACCGTTTGAATGAAAGTATGGTTTGGAATCACTTCGCAATTGTTAACCAATGCCGGTGTAACTTCAGAATGTGCATCAAAAACAAAAACTTTTTCTAACTGCATTCCGTTTATGATATCGGCATAGACTTTTACAGATAAAGGTTCCCCTTTGATCATTACCCGGTCCTGACGTGCTGCCGGAAAGTACGGAATAAAAAGACTGATCACTTTCACCCCCATCCGTCTTAAAGCATCTACTGTCAGGCACAATAACCCTAAATCATTAAATGAATTTAAACGGTGTGTGATTGTTATGGCCTCCTTACTATCGAAATCAGGATTAATTTTGATATGTGGTTCTCCTCCTGAAAAAGTGAAATTTTTAAATTCTATTTCTTTCTGACCAGTAAATGGTTTGAAGTTTGGGTCTAAGTTAAGTATCATAGTTTTTTGGTTTGCGTTAATTATACGCAAATATACATTTAATATTTTGTTGGACAATTATTTTGTGTAAAAATTACGCAAACTTTATTTCGAAATGAAAGCCCTTTTCAATTAATTCATTGTATTTCAATTTATTAAATCTGAAAAGTTTTGCCGGACGGCCGTTTTTTATCGGAGAAAAGTGCTCCGTTTGATCTAAAAAGCCGTAACTGAGTATTTTTTTTCTGAAGTTTCTTCGGTCAATTTCCTTTTCCAGAATCGTGCAGTACAGGTTTTCAAGATCCGAAAACAGAAACTCATCGGGCAGCAAATCGAAACCAATGGGTTCATAAGTTAGTTTTGCTTTTAGTCTTGCGATTGCACTTTTTACTATTAAATTATGATCAAAAGCCAAAGAAGGAATTTCATCTATTTTAAACCATTGCACTTTTTCGGCATCAGTATCTGCCTTAATTTCCAGATTTGAAGCATCGACCAGTGCATAATAAGCTACCGAAATAACCCGGTTTCTGGAATCTCTTTTAATATCATCCCCAAAAGTGTAAAGCTGCTCCATGAAAGTCAGCTGCACATTGGTTTCTTCATGCAATTCTCTTATAACAGCGTCGCTTAAAGACTCTTCCGGCTTTACTAATCCTCCCGGTAAAGCCCAATATTTCTCGGCTGAACCAAATTTCTGTTCGATTAAAAGCACGTACAAATTGTTGTTTTTATATCCAAAAACAATGGCGTCAACAGCAATACGAATATTTTGAAAATTCTCCATAATTAAAAAATCATATCTCACAAATATAACGAATGAGAGTCAATTTCATAATTTATTGCACAAGCATAAACCATAAAACTGACTCTCCTGAATATTTCTTTTCAATTAGCTTCCTACTCCACCGTCACGGTTCTCTTAGGGCTGGAAGTACATTCTGAACCATTTTTCTTAACTGTAACATCAGCTTTAGCCTCATAGGTTCCTGCAGAGGCATATATATGGGCGACAGCTGTACCGGTTCCGGTGCTGCCATCCCCAAAGTTCCATTTTACTGCGCTTAAAGTTCCTGTTCCGGTATATTCAACGGAATAATTCATGAGTTTAGGATTAACGGCATCGGTAGAATTATGTAACTTAATATAAATTGATTCGGCCAGACAATCTATTATCACCTCGTCGTCATGTTTACTGCAGGAATTAGTCATAAAAAACACCAGCGTAAGCATTAAAATTGTTGTGAGCTTTTTCATGATTGTTAAGTTTAGTGTTTGTTTGTCAAAATTATCCATTTAAACGCTAAATTCAAAACAAAATAGAAGAATTTTCATACTTTTTTAAAAGATAACAGAACTTCAATTGAAAACCATGATTCAAATTACAACCTGTTACCAAAAAACAATTTTAATTCTTTCGAAATACTATCAAAAAAGGAATTTACATTGTTGTTTTTAGCCGTCAGTACATACACGAATTCCTCCGGTACATGGAAACTATTCCACAACAACTGCAGCTTATTTTCTTTAATATATCTTCTTGCATTACAATTCCAGGTGATAGCAACCCCAGAGTTTCTTGACAACATTTCGAGCATTTCAGATTCTGACGGAATAATATAATTAGGAACCATCGAAGGTCTTTTTTTATTAAACGCATGCAGCCAGAATAATTTTATATGAGAAATTCTCGCGTCATGGCAATACCATTTTTGTTCATTAAGCCATTGTTCCGTTTCTGTATAATTATCTGTTTTTAAGATCTGACGGAATTTTTCGGCATCTAAATTTAGTGGTGCCACCATGACCAGCTTAATTTTTCCGACGATTTCATAAATAGTATCAAAGGTTTCAAATTGCTTTGTTACGATTGCGAAATCCAGTTTTTTAGCATCGACCAGGGCGAAAAGCGCATCATTATCTCCAAACGTAAAATCTATAAAGTCAAATTTTGAAATTAAAGTACTTCCTATGCTGTTAAACAAATCTTTTGAAACTCCAACAGAAATTAATCGCACCGAATCCTGGGCTTTTGCTCTAAAAGTGGTTTCGACATTTTCAAGGCGATCCAGTGCATCGATAATTAAATTATTGAGTAACTTACCGTACTCGGTAGCTTCTACGCCTTTTGATTTTCGATTAAATAATTTATTTCCAACATGCGCCTCCAGCATAGCAATCTGCTGACTTACAGCAGGCTGGCTCATAAACAATTCTTTGGCGGCAATAGAAAAATTACCATTTTTATAAACTGATTTAAAAGTTCTGTACCATTCGAGATTTACCATGACATAAATATATTTATAACAAACATAGTTTATTTTATTTTTACCAATATCACTAATGGCGTAAATTTGTTTAAAAATTAATGAACATGAAAAAAATAGCATTACTTGCGATCATAGCATTCACAGCCGTAAGCTTTTCCGCTACAGCTCAAAAATCAAATAAAAAAGGTATGAAAAAAGTATTATTTGTTGTAACCAGTAATGATAAACTGGGCAACACAGGAGAAAAAACAGGATTTTGGTCAGAAGAATTTGCTGCACCGTATTATGAATTATTAGATCAGGGAATCGAGATTACAATTGCTTCTCCACTTGGAGGTCAGCCGCCAATTGATCCTAAAAGTGCGGATCCTTCTTCTGCGACCGAAGACACAAAACGTTTCGATGCCGATAAAACATTACAGGAAAAACTAAAAAACACGCATAAACTTTCGACTATCAACCAGAAAGATTACGATGCTGTATTCTATCCGGGAGGTCACGGACCGCTTTGGGATTTAGTGGAAGATAAAAATTCAATTGCTTTAATCGAGTCTTTTTATACGCACAATAAACCGGTTGCTTTTGTTTGTCATGCTCCTGCAGTGTTGAAAAATGTAAAAGTAAAAGGTGAATATTTGGTTAAGGGTAAAAAAGTAACCGGTTTTACCAATGAAGAGGAAGAAGCAGTGGGCCTAACCAAAGTTGTTCCTTTCTTACTGGAAGATGCTTTAACTCAAAATGGCGCAAAATTCTCTAAAATAGGAAACTGGCAGCCTTACGCTGTTGAAGACGGACTTTTAATTACAGGTCAAAATCCCGCTTCATCTAAATTAGTGGCAGGTAAATTATTACAACAATTGAATAAATAAGGCACTAAGGTTCTGAGTTGCTAAGGTGCTAAGATTTTGGTATCTTTTAAAAAACTTAGAGACATAGTGCCTCAGAACCTTAGCACCTAAAAAGAAAAAAAACATGCTAAACTTTGAATTATACAATCCGACGAATTTGATCTTCGGAAAAGGACAAATCGAAAAACTTTCCACATTAGTTCCAAAAGAGGCTAAAATTCTTTTGGCTTATGGAGGAGGAAGTATTTTTAAGAACGGAATTCACGAACAGGTCATCAGCAACTTAAAAGGTTTTGACATTGTGGAATTTGGGGGAATTGAACCTAATCCACATTTTGAAACTCTGATGAAAGCTGTTGAAGTTATTAAAGCCGAAAAAATCGACTTTATCTTGGCAGTTGGCGGTGGTTCTGTTATTGACGGTGTGAAATTTATTTCGGCTGCCGTAAATTTTGAAGGAAATCCGATTGATATTCTACAAAAACGTTTGCTGATTAAAGAAAATGCAGTGCCATTTGGAACTATTTTGACATTGCCTGCAACGGGAAGCGAAATGAATTCCGGATATGTAGTAACAATTAAAGCAACTCAGGAAAAATTAGCTTCTGGCGGAAGTGCTTTATTTCCAAAATTTTCTATTTGTGATCCAACGGTTATTGAATCTTTGCCAAAAAGACAAATTCAAAACGGTGTTGTTGACGCTTATACACACGTAATGGAACAATATTTAACGTATCCGCACGAAGGTTTTTTACAAGACAGGATTGCGGAGGGAATTTTACAGACTTTAATTGAAGTTGGCCCAAAAGTAGTTGAGAATCCAACGGATTATGCTTTGGCTTCGAATTTTATGTGGAGCTGTACGATGGCTTTAAACGGTTTGATTCAGAAAGGAGTTCCTTCTGATTGGGCAACCCATATGATTGGCCACGAATTGACAGCTTTGTACGGTATTGATCATGCCCGAACTCTGGCGATTATAGGCCCAAGTTTGTATAACGTAATGTTCGATACCAAAAAAGAAAAATTAGCCCAGTACGGAAGACGTATTTTCAATTTGACTGGTTCTGATGACGAAGTGGCAAAAGAAGCGATCAGTCAAACTGTTGCTTTCTTCCATACTATGGGAATGGACACCAAATTATCGCAATACACCAACGACTATGACAAAACCGCTGATTTCATTGTAAATCGTTTTGATGAAAGAGGCTGGAAAGGTCTGGGAGAAAAACAACTGATTACTTTAGACAAAGTAAAAGCTATTGTAGAGATGAGTTATTAGTTTTGAGTCGCAGTTTACAGTCTCAGTTGAATACCGTACTGTACACTAAATACTGAGACTGTAAACTGCGACTCAAAAGATAAGATACAAAAAAAGGCGTTCTTAATTTATTTAGGAACGCCTTTTTAAAATACTAAAACAAAACTAACTAACTCAATTTTTGCTAAACTCATTAAAATTCTAATTTGTAAATACTTAGAACGTACGGATTACAATTTTATTGTGTTCCTGTTAAAATATTTTCATCTTTATTTTAAAGTCCCTGAAAACCATTGCAATTAAAGCACGTTTTTAAATTTCTTAAATCAGATTTTGTATTATTACTACATTATTAAGTACTTTTGTTTTAAATTATTAAAATAATGAGCGAAAATTTAAAATTTGCAGTAATTGGAGGAGGAAGTTGGGCCACGGCCATTGCAAAAATGCTTTGTGTAAATCTTTCCGAAATTGCGTGGTACATGCGCAACGATGCTGCCATAGAACACATTGAAAAATACAAACACAATCCAAATTATTTAAGTTCGGTTGAATTTGACACCAAAAAACTTAAACTGACCAATAATATAAATGAAGCTGTTGAATATGCAGATTATGTAATCTTTGCAATTCCTTCCGCTTTCCTGGATGCTGAACTTAAAAACCTAACGGTTTCTTTAGCTGATAAAATTATTTTTTCTGCTATTAAAGGTATTGTTCCGGAAACCAGTTTAATCGTTGGGGAACATTTCCACATTCAATACGACATTCCTTATTATAATATTGGTGTAATCACAGGTCCCTGCCACGCTGAAGAAGTAGCATTAGAAAGACTTTCTTATCTGACCATTGCCTGTGGTGATCCTGATAAAGCCAGTATTGTGGCCAAATCACTTTCCGGAAATTACATTAAAGCCAAAATTTCAGATGATATTATCGGTACAGAATATGCTGCAATGCTTAAAAACATTTATGCTATTGCTGCCGGAATTGCACATGGTTTAGGCTATGGAGATAATTTTCAATCGGTTATGATGAGTAACGGAATTCGTGAAATGAAGAAATTTATCAGAAAAGTACATAAAATGAAACGTAACATCAATGATTCTGCTTATTTGGGCGATTTATTGGTTACAGGATATTCTGTATTTTCGAGAAACAGAATGTTCGGAAACATGATTGGAAAAGGGTATACGGTAAAAAGCGCCATGATGGAAATGAGCATGGTGGCCGAAGGGTATTACGCCACCAAAAGTGCCTATAAACTAAATCAGGGTTATGGTGCCAAAACGCCAATTATAGATGCCGTTTACAGCATTTTATATGAAGGAAAAGACGCCAAATCGGTTTTCAAAAAACTAACGGAGTCTTTGGATTAAATTTTTAAGAATACAGAACATAGAGTATAGAATATAGATTCTTATCTCTGAACATAAAAAAAGAGTCAGGACTTATTAATTTTGTCTTGAATCCTTCTTCTTTTATCTATTTTCTAAACTAATTTATTTATTCTATACTCTATGTTCTTTATTCTATACTCTATTTTCTCTACTTCACCATCACCCCATCCAAAAACAAAATCGGCACTTCTTCCGTATTGTTTTCGTTGATTAGGTTAGATTTGAAGATGAATTTCTTGTCGTATAACGTATTTCCGATAAAGAACGTTACCATGAATTCGTTATTTAGCACCAAAAGGCTTTTTTCAATCATTTCGATTTTCACTACAGAAACAGCAGGAACTTCAACAAAAGCATGACGTAAAACAGACGTTTTTTTCATTTCGCCGTCTATTGTTCCAAATGCTTTAGAAACGACCATTACGCTGTCTAAATTAAAGTCGCTGTCGTTGATCAGATAAGCGTACCATACTTTTTCCATAAAATCATCGCTCCATTCCTGAACGGCAGCAAGGAATACATTTTCTACTTCCGGGATTGTTATGTCTTTTTTCATTTTTGTTAAAAGCTTTAAAACCTTTGTCAAAGTCTAAACTTCAACAAAGGTTTATTGTATTGTAATTAATAAAGATTAACGACTTTAAATCTTCCAGATTAATCTGAAATCTAAAGTCTTACATCTAATATCTGGAATTATATATTCGATTTAAATTGCTCCAGGAAACGAACGTCATTTTCGTAAAACATACGGATATCGCCAATTTGATACAACAACATCGCGATACGCTCCACTCCCATTCCGAAAGCAAAACCGTTGTATTCATCCGGATTGATATCACAGTTTTTAAGAACGTTTGGATCTACCATTCCGCATCCTCCAATTTCCAGCCAGCCTGTTCCTTTTGTGATACGATAATCGGTTTCGGTTTTTAAACCCCAGTAAATATCAATTTCGGCACTTGGTTCTGTAAACGGGAAATAAGACGGACGTAAACGGATTTTTGATTTTCCGAACATTTCTTTGGTGAAATAAAGCAAGGTCTGCTTTAAATCTGCAAACGAAACGTCTTTATCGATGTACAATCCTTCTACCTGATGGAAAATACAGTGCGAACGCGACGAAATAGCTTCGTTACGAAAAACACGTCCCGGAGAAATCGTACGGATTGGCGGTTTGTTATTTTCCATGTAGCGCACCTGTACAGATGAAGTATGCGTACGCAACAACACGTCAGGATTGGTCTGAATAAAAAAGGTATCCTGCATATCACGTGCCGGATGGTATTCCGGTAAGTTTAAAGCGGTAAAGTTATGCCAGTCGTCTTCGATTTCCGGTCCTTCGGAAACGTTGAATCCGATGTTCGCGAAAATATCTATAATCTGATTTTTAACTATCGAAATAGGATGACGTGAACCTATAATTACCGGTTCAGCCGCACGTGTTAAATCACCAAAAATCCCTTTAGACTCTTCTTTGCTTTCTAATGCGTCAACAATTGCTTTTACTTTATCTTCAGCGGTTGTTTTTAATGCATTTATAACTTGTCCGAATTCTTTCTTCTGATCGTTTGGTACGTTTTTAAATTCAGCAAAAAAGTCATTCAAAACGCCTTTTTTTCCTAAGAATTTAATACGGAATGCTTCCAGCTCTGCAGCATTTTCTGTTGAAAAAGCTTCTGCTTCGCCAATATAGTCTTTTATCTTATCTATCATTTTCCTTCAATAATTGAGAATACAAATTTACATAATTTGTTTCAAGTTTAAAGTCTAAAGTTTAAAGTTTCCTTTGCAAGCCATGATATTCATTCATAACTATTTTATCAGACTTATTTTGCTTTCTATTTCCTGCACTTTTTTAAGCCAAAAATCTATTCCATCCTGATTCTTAACAATCTCTTTTCTAAAGTTTGATGAAATAGTACCTAAGTTTGCCCAGTTTCTCTGATTTTCTTTATCGTGCTCCGCTTTAGTTGTGGGTTCTATTCTCATTCTCCAAAAATCAATATTTTTAAGATACTTCGTTTTTAAATCTTCAAAATATTCAATTAATTTTTCTTTTGAATTAGGAATGTATCCCGGACCGCTGCAGCCGCAAGAATGAAAAGCAATTCCAACAGAATATAAACTTTTCAAATGTTCCCATTTTTTAAGATCATCCTTTTTTGGTGATTCAAAATCAAGACCCATATTGGCCATTAAATCCCCGCATTGTGGGCACTTTGCTTCGAGAACCGATTTCTTGCCTCTTTCTATATCATTCATCAATCTTCTCTTAAATGTCTTACGACAATTAAAACAAGCATAATGTGGTTTATAGGAAACCATTGCATATCTACACATCTTTTTTTTAAATTTTAAAGTCACGCTTTCAGTTTACAATTAACAGTCACTGAAAACTGAGACTGTGACTGAGACTAAAACCTACTCAATAACTTCTCTTTCTAAAAAATAATTTACAATAGCTTCTTTCATTAAAACCGATTGCTCCCCTGCTTTTAGTGGCGGTAGTTCTTCTTTTACCTTATAATGCGGCCATCCTTCTTCATCAAAAAATTCGAATTCATAAAAACCATACGGCTCCAATAATCGGCAAATCGCAATGTGCATCAAATTAAGTTTTTCATCTTTTTTGAATTCACGATGCACTTTTCCGAGTTCCTGAACTCCAATCAGGTAAATAATGGCATCTAAATCAAGGTCTTCGCCTTGTGAGAATTGATTTGAAAGTATGTTGACGAGCTTTTCCCAACGCTCTTTTAGTTGTTTATCTCTGGACATATTTATTTTATTTTAGATTTTAGATTTTAGATTGAGCAATGATTTAATGATTATTTAAATCTAAAAGCAACAATCTGAACCCTAAAATTTTTAGTGCAAAGATAGGAACTTCAATCCAAAGACCTAGAATTAACTGTTTCTAGTATTGTATGGAATAAATTACCCCCCGATTTAGCAGATTCAACCGATTAAAACCGGTTGTTTTTTGTTTTTGTTTTCTTTTAGAATAAAAGAGATACAAAATCAAACCTGTGAACCTTTGTATCTCTGAACCTTTGCCCCTTAAAAACTGGATATTTCTTTTATATTTGCGCCTCAGTAAAACAAAGGAAATATGAGTTTTTTAGATATTATTTTAGGGGCACTTTTGGCTTTTAGCTTATACAAAGGGATTAAAAACGGACTTTTTGTCGAAATCGCTTCTTTTGTTTCTTTGCTGTTGGGAATTTATTTAGCGATAAAATTTTCTTCTTTTATGAAGGACCTGATTGCAAAACACGTAAGCTGGAATCCGACTAACATTCAGATTACGGCTTTTATCCTGACTTTTATCCTGGTTGTGATTGGGGTCTATTTACTGGCCAAATTTTTAACCGGAATTGCTGATTTTGCGATGCTGGGGTGGGCGAATAAATTAGGCGGCGGTTTTTTCAGGGTTTTGAGAACCATCCTGATTCTAAGTATTGTAATTGCTCTTTTTGAAAAAATAAACTTCAATAATACGTTCGCCAAAAAAGAAACGCTCGATAAATCTGTTTTTTACAATCCAATTAAGAAAGTAGCTGCTTACGTTTATCCTTCGATCGAAAAATGGTACGAGGCTTTTAAAGAAAGTCAAAAGAAAAACAATACAGAAAAAGAAACTGAAGCTTCTGCAAAAGAATAATATCCGTAACGATTAAACCCGACACGTTTTAAAAAAACTGTCGGGTTTAATTTTATTTGTCCGGCTGAGCGAAGTCGAAGCTTGATTATAGGAATGGGCTTCGACTTCGCTCAGCCGGACATGCGTTTTCAAAAGTAATAGCTACCAGTTTATTTCTGTAGTCTGTCCTTTCTCCAAAATGATTTCGCGTTTCTTATCACCGTTGATTAAAACGGTTTTTCCTCCTTTTTTAGAAAAAACTACCACTTTATTTAAGGTTTTGTTGCTCCATTCCATTTGAATTTCGAATCCGTCACGGGCACAGATTCCTTTTACAGAACCGCTTTCCCAGGCATCCGGCAAGGCAGGCAATAATCTGATTTCATTTTCATCTGATTGCACCAGCATTTCTGCCACGGCAGCCGCACCGCCAAAATTACCGTCGATCTGAAAAGGCGGGTGCGCATCGAATAAATTAGGATACGTTCCTCCCCCTCTTCTTGGTGTTTTCGTTTTTTTACCATCCGGATCTACATATCGCAATAATTCCCTGAACATTTTGTACGCGCGATTGCCGTCCCAAAGTCTTGCCCAGAGGTTAATACGCCAGCCTTTTGACCAGCCTGTCGTTTCATCTCCTTTTATTTCGAGCGTCTGTCTGGAAGCATTCGCTAAATCCGGAGTTTTCAAAGGCGTGATATGATCACCCGGAAAAAGTCCGAACAATTGGGATTGATGACGGTGTTTGGGGTCTTCGTCATTCCAGTCGAAATACCATTCCTGCAGATTTCCTCTTTTACCAATTTGATACGGGTGCAATTTCGAAAGTGCCGTTTCGAGCTTTGCCCTGAAATCAGCATCGGTATTCAGAACCTTTGCTGCTTTAATTGTTTTATCAAAACATTCGCGGATCATTGCCAGATCCGCTGTTCCACCGTACATAGTTGCTCCGATAAAACCATCTGGCGCAATGTATTTATTCTCCGGAGATGTGGAAGGCGATGTAATTAAATTACCATTTTTATCGGTAATCATCCATTCCAAAAAGAATTCCGAGGCACCTTTCATAATCGGATAACCTTCTTTTTTCAGGTATTCTTTGTCCTTTGTAAAAATATAATGTTCCCAGATATGCGTACTTAGCCAGGCTCCCGATAATGGCCAGCACGCCCAGCTTGGATCTTCTTTTCCGAATTGCCCCACAGGATTTGACATTGCCCAGATATCTGAATTATGAGCTGCTGCCCAGCCTTTGTTTACTCCGTAAAAAGTCTTTGCCGTCACTTTTCCGGTGACTGACAGGTTTTTTATAAAACTCAACAATGGCAAATGCATTTCAGAAAGATTGGTGTTTTCGGCCAGCCAGTAATTTTCCTCCAAATTGATATTCATCGTATAATTACTGCGCCAGGGCGGATTAAGATAAGGATTCCAGATGCCTTGCAAATTGGCCGGAACGCCCATTGTTCTTGAACTGCTGATCAGCAAATAACGTCCGTATTGAAAATACAGGATTTCTAAGTTTTTATCTTCTTTCCCGTCGGCGTAGCGCAATAAACGCTCGTCTGTGGGAAGATCCGGTGCTGTTGTTTTTCCTAAATCCAGACTTACCCGATTGTAAAATTTCTGATAATCTGCAATGTGATTTTCTTTTATTTTATCGAATGGTTTTGCAAGGGCTTTATTGAGGTTCTGCAATGCAATTGCTATATCATTTAAACCTTCAGTTGCCGGATTTTTGTCGAAACCATTGAAACTGGTAGCAACAGCAATGTAAATAAAGGCTTCGGTGGCATTTTTTAAACTTAAGCTTGCGGTAGAGTTTGTAACTTTTCCGTCTGTATTTTTAATTTGGATTAAGGTTGTAAATCTTGTCCCTCTTTCTTTTACCTCCTTGTATTTTGGAAGAACGGGGTATCCTGCGTTTTCATGAATGGGCGCAAAACCAGTCATGACCAGAATATTATTTCTGACCTCAACGTTTGAATTTAATAAACTCTTTAAATTTATATCGAAATTCAGGCCTCCTTTTTCACTGCTGGTCAATTTGATAACCATGATCTGATCCGGTGCCGAAACAAAATATTCACGGGTAAATTTTACACCGTCCATTTCATAACTCACTTTTGATATGGCATTCGAAATATCCAGTTCCCTGTGGTAATTGACGGCTTTTCCTTTCTCGGAATTATTGATTTCCAAAGTTCCCAAAGGCGCAAACGACTCGGAGTTTTTACCCTGGATTTTTTTATTTAATTCTTCAGCCAGTTTGTAGTTTTCCTTTTTTAATGCTTCCCGAATTGCCGGAATATTTTTATACGCTTCGGGGTTCATATTAGCATTTACAGGTTCTCCCGACCAAAGTGTTGCATCATTCAGATAGATTTTATCTGAATTAACACCTCCGAAAACAGTTGCTCCCATTTTTCCATTTCCTAAAACCAGGCTTTCTTCGAAGAATTCGGCCGGCTGATTGTACCACAAAACATGGCTGGACTGGGCTGTGGCTTTGATACAGAAAGCAATAAGAAGTAAAATGAAAAATGTTTTTTTTATGATGGTTACATTCATAAGCTGGTATTTTTTGTTTTTTGATGTTTTTTTGCTTCCGGTATTTCTATAATCTTTTTATTCCGAACGAGGAATCACATTTGTAAATCGACAAAGAATAATTAAAACAATATCGATTTTAAAATTCAATTATTTTATCACTTCATTTAATGGTTTATAAACGAAATTCCTGAATGTAACCTGACCTTCTCCAACTGCCGAAAGCCCAATACGAAGACTCATAAAACCACTCAACGCATTATGATGAAATGAAGAAACTTCTGCCGAATTTTCGATTTTAATCCAATCTTTTCCGTTGAGGCTGTAAAACATATTTACGAGTTGCTCTTTCTTTTCAAGACGCAACAATAAATGGGTTTTATTAATTCCTTTTTGAGTTGGGAACTGCCACGATCTTAATATTGCCAGAATATTTTCTTTATCTGCAGCTATCCCTGTGTAAAGTTTGCTATCATAAAAAAGAATGAGTCCTGCCGAGGCATTTCCTTCAATATCAACTTCTACCTGCGTTGAATACGAATGATCCGATGGTGTACACAAAAGTGGAGAACTGTCGCCAATGCCGTTTCCTTTTCCTTTAATCCGGATACCATTGGGAGTCAGTTTAAATCTTTCGGGATCATATTGATTAAAAAATTGCCATTGCGGCCCAAGTTCTGTACCTGAAAAAGTATCGGACAGTATGAAATTACTTTTGGTTATTTTTCCTGCCGGCCTTTTTATTGGTTCCTCCGTTTTTATGTTTTGCGGAGCTTTAAACCAGCCATCGCTTTTCCATTCTACGGGTTGCAGCAGTGTTTGACGGCCCATGTTGTAGTAATCCTTTTCGTAACCGTGAAAAACCATCCACCATTTTCCGTTAACATCGTCGATTAATGTCGCATGTCCTTTTGACCACCATTTTTCTGAACTGTCTTTTGTTTTTATAACAGGATTGTAAGGTGAATTTTCCCAAGGTCCTAAAGGCGATTTTGATCTTGCCGAAATCACCATATGACTTGTAGCCGGACCGGCGGTTCCTCCTTCTGCAACGGTTAGGTAATAGTAATTTCCGTGTTTCAGCATTTTTGGTCCTTCCATACAAAAACATTCTACAGACCAGTCTGACGGGATTTTCCATCCGTCATAAACATGTTTTGCAGTTCCGGAAACCGATAGCCCGTCTTTAGACAGCGGCACAAAATCTCCATTACTAAAATAGAGATACCGATTTCCTTTTTCGTCTGTAAAATGTCCCGGATCAATATTGCCGATTTTCAAATCGATGGGATCGCTCCACGGTCCGTTAATATTATCTGCCGATACTACATAATTGGTTTCGTTTGCCGGAAAGTAGATATAAAATTTAGTATTGAATTTTACTAAATCCGGTGCCCAGACAGAACCTACACTTTTTTTAAGGGCATGCGTTACAGGCTTCCAGTTGATTAAATCTTTTGAAGTCCAGATCAGTAATCCGGGATAATAATTGAAGGAAGAATGTACAATATAATAATCTTCACCATCTCTAATGATAGAAGGATCCGGGTAATCGCCGGCAAAAATTGGATTTTGATACAACTCTGCACGCATCTTTATATCTTGTTGTTGTGCATTAAGCGCGAGCGAAATGGCACCTACAAATAAGAGAATTGCTTTTTTCATAATCAGATTATTTACTAATCTTATATTTTTCACTGGCCGTCATCATTTCCCAATGATCTGTTCTGAACGGTGATGCCGGAAATTTTTCTTTATTAAAAAGATTGATTTCGGTATCGTCGTCTGCCCAGCCGTAATGAACGGCAACGGGATTTGGAACTTCAGAGGCGGAAACGATTATTTTGTTGTTTTGTATAATGGCTTTCGCCGGATGAAATACTTTGTCAGCGCCTGCGATTTCAAAACCTTTTACATTTTCTGAATGATCGGAGGCCGTTAATCCGGATCCGATATGATCGAAAGTCAGGACGATTTCGTTTCCTTTTATTTCCATTGATTTATACATTGGACCGCTAAAAACCTGTTTTTTATCGTACACGTTGTTCAATGCGATGGCGGCCAAACGTACACCAACATCCTGTTTGTTGGTCGGGTGAATGTCTTTTGCATTTCCGATATCGGTCGTTACGGCCATTCCGGTGTTGGGTAGTTTTAAAGTTTCGGTTTGTGCTTCGCGAAGTTCTGCCCAACGGCTTCCTTTCTGACTGTTGCCTCCAAACTCATCGAAGGTGGCTAATTGTACAAAATAGAAAGGGAAATTACCCTGATTCCATTTTGTTCTCCAGTCTGTAATCATGAGCGGAAATGCTTTTTTGTACTGGCTCGCTCGCGTTACATTGGCTTCGCCCTGATACCATAAAACACCTTCAAACGCATATGGAACAAGGGGATTTATCATGGCATTGTACAATAATGAGGGATAACTGTTTGGTGACACTTCGATTTTTACTTTTATCACATTAAATTTCCAAAGGCCTTCCAAAGGTAGGCTTGCATCTTTAAAATCGATTTTTAAATCGGACGGATCACCGTAAATACCACCGCCGCCGCTGTAATCTGTAATTCTGACTGAAATTACGTTTGTTCCTTCTTTCAAAACATTTGCAGGGATTTTGTAAATTCTCTGTTTGTCCCAAAGATTGTTCGTTCCTACTTCAACTCCGTTGACATAGGTCTGGTCTTCATCATCGACTTTTGACAAATACAAAACGGCTTCTTTTTCAGCTTGTTCTGCTGTTAAAACGATTGTTTTTCGCATCCAGACAATGCCGTCCATATTGCCCAGCTGCTGATTTTCCCAAAGTGAAGGAACTTTTATTTCCGGCCAGTTTTTATCATTGAAATTAGGGGCTTTGAACTGGGCTTCGTTTTCCATTGAAACCTCAAAACCCTGAACTTTTCTAATATTTTCTAAAACTGATTTTTTATAGCTTTCAAAAATCTCATCCATATTAACAGCCGGAACATCAGCAATCATTTCCTTAAAATCATCGCTGTTTTGAAAGGCTTCGCGACTTGTCCAGGTTTCTACATTGGTCCCGCCCCAGGACGTATTAATGATTCCGATCGGGATTTTTAATTCGGCATATAATTTTTTAGCGAAATAATATCCGACAGCGGTAAAATTACCCACTGTTTTTTTACTGCTGACTTCCCATTTTCCTGCTTTTAAATCGCTTTTTGGCGAACCGCTTAAATCCTGCGCTACTCCAAAATGACGAATCATTGGATAATTGGAATCGTTGATTTCCTTCTCGGCATTCACGGTTTTAAAAACCTGAAATTCCATGTTGGATTGTCCGCTGCAAATCCATACTTCACCGACCAAAACATCTTTGATGGTGATTTTGTTTTTTCCAGTAATGTTTAGTTCAAAAGGGCCACCCGCTTTCTCGGAGTTTAAACTAACGGTCCATTTACCGTTTTTGTCGGCCTGAACTGTTTTGGTCTGTTTATTAAAATGAATTTCTACTTTTTCTCCGGGATCTGCCCAGCCCCAAACAGGAATTGGTTTATTGCGCTGCAGCACCATTCCGTCAGAAAACAATAAAGGCATCCTGACATTTGCGTTGGCCATTATGCTGAAAACCAGAAAGAGAAAGATGATATTTTTCTTCATTTTTTTTATTTTAAAATTAAGTATAAAATATTTTACCGCAAAGTTCGCTATAGTTTGCGCTCCTTGCGGTAAAATATTTTTTATTGTAATCCTTCAATCAATGCGTTTAAGGCTTTGGTATCGAAAACCGTATTATTGGATCTGTTGAAGATTCCGAAACCCTTGTCTCCGGTGCTTCCTTCATCCCAATAAAAAGGTAATAATCCATTTGCTTTTGCTTGTTTTACAACTGTTTTCAGGTAGTAGGCTCTTGAATTCAAATGTAAGGTCAAAGCGTCTCCTGTTAAAGAAGTTCTGCGGATTGCTCCAAACTCTCCTAACAAAACAGGAATTCCCTTGTCTACAAACTGCGTTTTCATCAGTTTAAAATTATTCGCCAGGTCTGTTTCTTCTCCCCAGGTGGCATTACGATCCGGATCTGTTGCCGAATGAAATCCGGTTCCCCAGTAATAGAACATTTTTCCCCAGCTTTCATCTTTGGTTAAACCGGCAAAATTCCACGGAGAATAATAATGAACTTCAACCATCATGCGGTTTGCGGTTTTGTCTACCGGTAACTTCAGCATCAGTTTGTTTGTTTTTTCGATATCTGTTGCCGGACCCTGAACTACCAGAGTACGATACGCATTTTTTCCTCCGGTCGAACGAACGGCATCAATAAATGTCTGGTGATAGGAGGTTAAAACAGCCATTTGTACAGCATCTTCAACATTTGGTTCGTTGGCACTGGCAAAAAGCAAATGCTCATCAAATCCTCTGAAGTGTGTGGCTATCTGTTCCCAAAAAGCTTTTTGTTTGGCATTATTTTCTACTTTTTTGGCTTCTGTGATATTATTTTCCAGCCATCCGCCGTCCCAGTGAATATTAATAACCACATACATATTGTTATCGACACAATATTGCACGACTTCTTTTACCCTGTTTAACCAGTCTGTTTTTATTTGTGCCGTTGCCGTATTGGCTAAATACTGATTCCAGGAACAAGGAATTCTAATGGCGTTGAATCCATTTGCCTTTACAGCATCAATTAATGCTTTTGTCACTTTAGGATTTCCCCATGCTGTTTCTCCATTAATTGCTTCCATCGTATTTCCGATATTCCAGCCCAGTTTTATTTTTGCCGCCAATTGTGCTGCGGTACTGCTCATTCCTGAAGCATCGGCTGCAATCGGATTGGTATTGTAACTTGGATATAAACCTGCAGCGACAGCAGTTCCCAATTGAGAAACCGAAACCTGCAATGGTGCTGCTTCTCCGGAACTTATGGTAACTGTAGCCGTTCTTGTGTCTTTCGATTTGTTTTCTAAAGCTGTAATGGTTACAAGACTGGTTCCTTTACTTCCGGAAGTTTTACTCAACTTAATCCATGTGGCATCTGAAGCGCTTATCGTCCATGAGGTAACCTCTGCCGCAATGACAACATTTGTTTCGCTTTCTTTGGCTTCAAAATCAATTTTGTTTGTATTTATCGTAAGCGTTTTTTGAATAGTGTTTTCCGGCACTTCTTTTTCTGAACTACAGGCGAAAACACCGCTCACAACAATAAAAAGTGCGGCAGTAATAAGATAATTTTTCATTCTCTTTTCCATTTTATATAAATCAAAATTAGTTGAGGGAGCCGCTGACCCTCAGACAACTCATTCTATATCATTCATCAAAAATCATTTTTTGACTAGTGGCTCTGACTAACCATATAAGTCATATAAGTATTTCATTTAAGCCCAGCTTATATTTCCTCACCTGACTTATATGGTTTAAAAACACTCTCCATTATTCTTTTTTACTTAATGGTCACCGTAATTTCTTTTTTGATGTCTCTCGAAGAATTTCCTACTTTCAAAGTATATTTTCCCGGTTCAACGGTCCATTTTTTTGCCGTTACATCATAGTAGGCCAATTCTTTAACCGGAACTTTAATGATTACGGTATTGGAACTTCCTGTCTTAACGGCTGTTTTTTGAAACCCTTTTAATTCCTGTGCAGCACGTGTAATTTTCGAATCTGTTTTAGAAGCATATACTTGTACGACTTCTTTACCATCGACTTTTCCTGTGTTTTTCACCTCAACAGAAACAGTAATTGTTTCGTTTAAGGCATACTCCGATTTATCTGATTTTGCGTTATCGAAAGCAAAAGTGGTGTAGGACAATCCGAATCCGAAAGGATATAACGGTGCGATATTTTTAGTATCAAACCAACGGTATCCTATTAAAATCCCTTCTGCATAGGTAACCGTTTTTCCTCCAGGGAAACTGTTTGTGGCATGTGCAGGAGAATCCATGATTTTTTTAGGCATTGTCCATGGTAATTTTCCGGACGGATTTACTTTTCCAAGCAATACATCTGCCAACGCATTTCCACCTTCAGAACCGTTAAACCAGCTCCACACTAAAGCAGATGTTTTTTTGCTCACCGCATCAATATCGAAAGGCGCTCCGGCCACCATCACGACAATAGTCTTTGGGTTTACGGCCAATACTTTCTGAATTAATTCTTCCTGTCCGAATGGCAGGTTTAAGTTTCTTCGGTCAGAAGCTTCGGTTTCGTAATCACGGTTGGAACCTGCAAATATGATGGCAACATCCGATTTTTTAGCGGCTTCAATGGCTTCCTGTAATTTAGCCGGATCTAACTGGTCTATCGTAACCGGTCCGTTGGAAGTGATGTTTCCTAAATTTCCTTTGTTTTTTTCATCGTAACGCTCTAAATAGCCTTCTGCATAATTTATTTTGATAGATGAAGGCAGTCTGTTTTTCAAACCTTCTAAAGGAGTAACTTCTCTTTTGGTTTTTACACCCGCTCCGAATCCGCCTAAGGCATTTTTCTTCGTGGCATTGTTTCCAATTACTGCGATAGATTTTACACCGTCAAGTTTTAATGGAAGTGCGTTATTTTCATTTTTCAGTAATACTATATCTTCTGCTGCAATTTTGTAGGCATCCTGATAATGTGCTTCTGTTGCAATACTTCCTTTAGCACGCTCTCCGCCACCCATTGCTTTTACCTGAAACAACATTCTTAAAATACGTTTTACATGCAGGTTAATTTCAGCTTCAGAAACCTCTCCCGACTTCACGGCAGCAATTAATTTGTCTGCCAGGAAAAATTCATTGAAAGGTTTTGGCGTTCCCATTTCAATATCCAGACCATTTTTTAATGATTTTGCTGTTGAATGCACCGCAGCCCAGTCTGAAACTACAATTCCTTTGAATCCCCATTCGTCACGAAGGATTTTATTCAGCATATAATCATTTTCACATAAATATTCGCCTCTGAATTTGTTGTAGGCTCCCATAATACTATATGATTTTCCTTCTTTTACAGCAGCTTCAAATGCAGGTAAATAAATTTCACGAAGCACACGTTCGTCAATTTGTACATCGACAAAATCACGGTTCGTTTCCTGATTGTTTGCTGCGAAATGTTTTACGCAGGCCATCACATCTTTTTCCTGTAAACCTACAATTAAGGGCACTGCGATTTTTTTGTTCAAAAACGGATCTTCAGACATATATTCGTAGGTTCTTCCTCCAAGCGGTGTTCGTACCATATTGATGGCTGGTGAAAGCAGCATATCTTTATCTCTGGCGCGCAATTCTTCTCCTAAACTGCTTCCGAAAGTATGTGCCATCTCTGTATTCCAGGTAGCCGCCAAACCTCCTCCGGCTGGATAGTATGTTGCAAAGTCGTTTGTTAAACCAGCCGGAGCCCAATTGTCGCGGGAAATTTCTTCACGAACTCCCAACGGTCCGTCGGCCATTTTTAATTCCGGAATACCTAAACGCTTTACACCACCAGTACTAAACATACTGTTCCCGTGCAGCATTCCGATTTTTTCTTCGATTGTCATTTGAGCAATCAGTTTATCTATTTCGGCATCATGTTCTGTGCCTATTTCTTTTCCCTGATATTCTTCCGTCTGAACCGATTCTGAACCTGAACTTTGTGTATCGTTTTTACAGGAACTAAATGCTATAAAAGCCAAAGCTGCCGACAGGAATATTATTTTATTTTTCATGCTTACTAAATTTATGGTGGTTTTTTGTGTTCGTTATTTAGGCGTTTATTGTTTGACAAGGTTCAGCAGAAAAACATCATTTTCATTTATGCTGAAATCCTTATTATAAGTTCCTTTTAAATCAATTATTACTTTTTCTGATGCCAGTAAAGCTCCACTGTTTTTCTCTTTAATTTGATGCACCTGCGCTACTGTTAATTGTTTTGGTCTTCCCATCGAGAGATAGTCTGCGTAAGCGTCATTGACTTTATAGCCTACTTTATAAATCTCTAAAATGTATTTTCCTTTCTGCAGTCCGTCGATTTCAATTTTTACTTTTCCTTTTTCCTTAGAAGGTAAATCCTGAATGTAATAGTTCTGATTCAACACTTTATCTCCGGGATGCGTATTGGTGAAATCCCAAAATAAAAGCTGAACATCTCCTTTTGAATTTTTACAAACCCATGATGAAGTATCTTTATTCTGAAGTTCTGTTTCGCCTAATTTATTCAGAAAAGAATAGGAGAAATAAGCCGGTTTTTTAATCCCCTGAAGATTCAGCAATCCGAAGCCGCCATGAAAAGGTGTATACCTCGGGCCTGCTTCTTCGAAAATATCGGTAAAAACCCAATACGACATCGAGTTTGCAGCATTTCCAACCTGTTTTAGTTTCTGCAGAATATAAGCTGCCGAGTGATAACTATCATGAATGGGATCTGCGGGGGTATAGGAAGAACTCCATTCTGTATAATGCAATTCAAGATTTGGCTTAGCCGAATTCGCAATCTGCTGACGTGAATTCAGAACATCACCACTTACACTTGTCTCTTCTTTATTTAAGATGGTTCCCGAAGTTCCGAATTCATCTAAGTAGCCACTTTTTACACCGTAGGTATGAGTTGAAATAAAATCTATCGGAACCTTATTTTTAGCACAAAAATCAATTGTTTCCGGAATCCATGCCGCTCCTGCTGTTGCAGGGCCACCAACTTTGTAAGCTGTGTTTACGCTTTTTATGCCGCGCGCTGCATACTCATATAGTTTAAAATAATCTTGCTGAGTACCTGTCCAGAATCCCGGCGAAAGGTTAGGTTCATTCCAAACTTCAAAATACCAGGTCTTAACTTCTTCTGCTCCGTAACGTTCGGTGAAATGAGCCGTTAGATGTTGTATGAAGTCTTCCCATTTTTTATAATCTTTGGGAGGTGTAACATTTCCTTTCCACCAAAAAATGGTCTGTTTTCCACTAGCCAATCCTGAAGGCATAAAACCTAATTCTACAAAAGGTTTCATTTTGATACTCACAATAAAATCGAACAAAGCATCTACATACTGGTAATTGTATTGTGAATTTCCTTTTTCATCTTCATAATAAACAGCCATATCATCTGATAATAAACCGTGCATTCTGATGTATTTAAAATCACAGTCTTTTTTCAGCATTGCCAGTTGCTGCTGCCAGTCTGCGCGCAGTCCTTCATTGGCTCTTCCGGCTCCGACGCATTCTTTAAACATGGTATTGAATGCTCCTGCCGATTTATTATAATCGACTTTTATAATCCGGTCTTCAGAAGATTTCTGAGCACCGGAATTCTGCGCGAACAATTGACCATTAATCAGGCTTATTAAAACAAAGAGTAAGATTAAATTTCTTTTCATAATCTGTTATTTATTCCGCTGTAATTACAATGGTAGCCGGTTTTAATCCGTTTGCTTTGGAAGTTAGTTCCAGTCTTCCGCTTGTATCACCGGACTGAATTACGACCAGGCATTTTCCGTTGAGTGCCGTATGTTTTGTTCCTTTATACGATTCGTGACTTACGGGATCTCCACTGCAAACGCCGACAATTTTTCCGTTTCCTTTTAGGGAGAAATTGATTTCGTTATTTGCATTTGGTGCCAAAACTCCTTTTTCGTCTAAAATATCAACCGTTACAAAGGACAAATCATTTCCATCGGCATTGATGGTACTTCGGTCTGCCGTCAGTTTTAAATTGGATGGATTTCCGGCTGTTTTGATTTCGGTTTCTAAAACAATTTTCCCGTTTTTACGCGAAACTGCTTTTAGTGTTCCTGCCTGAAACGGAATTCTCCACATCACATGCAGATCTTCTCCTTTTTTACTTCTGATTCCGACTGATTTTCCGTTAAGGAAAAGTTCAACCTCATCAGCCTTATTGTAATAAGCCCAGACATCAACATTTTGTCCTGCTTTCCAGTTCCAGTGTGGCAGGATATGAAGAACGGTTTTATCCGTCCAATCGCTTTGGTACATATAATAAACGTCTTTTGGGAAACCGGCTAAATCTACAATTCCGAAATACGAACTGATAGAAGGCCATTCGTACGGCGTTGGTTCTCCGATATAATCGAATCCGGTCCAGATGTACATCCCCGAAAGGAAATCGTGTTTTTTTATGACTTTCCAGGTGGCTTCGTGCGTAGAGCCCCAAGGTGCCTGTACCTGATCATAAGCAGAAACTGTATTACCCGGATTTCCACCCGTAAATTTAAGATCCCATCTTACCGGCCATTTTTTAATGGTGTCTGAAACAGCATCATAATAACCACGGGTTTGTAAACCCGAAGTGGTTTCTGTTGCGATAAAAGGAATTCCGGGGAAATTCTTTTTATGATATTCATAGGTTTGATGCGCATAATTGTAGCCGATAATATCCAAAGCTCCGGAAGCTGCAATTTTATTGTATTGAACCGCTGCTTTTTCAAATTGAAGATTAACACCATCAAGGTTCATATTTACCGGAGGATTCATTGCGGCTGTAATCGGACGTGTTTTATCGTATTGACGGGTAATGGCTGCTAACTCTTTGGCAATTGTCACTCCGTTTTCGTTCCATTGTTCCGGAATTTCGTTTCCGATACTCCACATAAAAATACTTGGGTGGTTGCGGTCACGCAGTAATTGATCTGTCAGGTCTTTTTTGTGCCATTTATCCCAGTCATTGCCATAGTCGTATTTGGTTTTGTTTTGTTTCCACATATCGAAAGCTTCATCCATGACAATGAAACCCATTTTGTCGCAAAGCTCCAAAAGTTCCGGCGCGGGAGGATTGTGAGAAGTTCTGATTCCGTTTACACCCATTTCTTTCAGGATTTCCAACTGGCGTTCGATCGCTCTGGTATTGATTGCCGATCCTAATGGCCCCAAATCATGGTGCATGCAGACGCCTTTTATTTTCACTTGTTTTCCATTCAGGATAAAACCTTTATCGGTATCAAATTTAAAATCCCTGATTCCGAAATTGGTTTTATAGGAATCAAGTATGGTACCGTCAAGCGAAATTTCCGTAACTGCCGTATACAATTCCGGTGTTTCTACAGACCATAAAACCGGTGTTTCAACTTGTGCTTCCTGTTGAATCGTTTGATTGGTATTTGCAGCAATTGTTATATTTTGAGTAAACGATGTTACTTTAGAGTCGTCTTTAAAAATAGTAGTTGTTACGGTTGCTTTTTTTGATTCTGAATATTGATTATGAATCGTAGTTTCAACTTTTACCGAAGCTTTTTCGGCGGTAACTTTTGGGGTGGTTATATAAGTTCCCCATTGTCCAACATGTAGTTTGTCGGTAGTTTCGATCCAGACATTTCTGAAAATTCCGGAACCTGAATACCAACGTGAATTCGGTTGTTTTGAATTGTCAACCTTAACAATTATTTCGTTGTTTTGATCTCCGTAGTTTAGATAGGGCGACATCTCATACTGAAAACCAATGTACCCGTTTGGGCGTTTTCCTAAATAATGTCCGTTTATCCAGACTTCGCTGTTTTTGTAGACACCATCAAAAATGACAGATATTACTTTGCTGCTGTCTTCAGCGGCAACTTTAAATATTTTTTTATACCAGCCTAAACCTCCGTTTAGTGATCCGCCTCCGTATCCGGCCGGGCTTTTTTCGTCAAATTTTCCTTCAATACTCCAATCGTGGGGTACATTTAATGTTCTCCATTTTGTCGAATTCCCGATGGTATCTTTATCTGTAATACTATCATTTAAATGAAAGCTCCAATCTGAATTAAAAGAGACTTTTCGGTTAACAAAAGTATCTTCTTTTTTGCTGCAGGAGCTAAAAAACAGGATGACTACAAATGTTACTAAGGAAAGTGTGCTGTTTAAATTCTTTCTTTTACGCATTGGTATTATTTTTTGGTTGGAAAATTGAAGATAGAAATAAAAATGACTGTTTATTTCCGTAAAATAATTTAAGTCTCAGTTTTAAAGAACAGTAGAAATGCTTTTAGAACTGAGACTATAGAATTAAATAATTATTGCTTAGCAATTAAGTGATAAGATAAATAACCACCATCAGCTCTGATAGCTATAAAACTTAAAGTAGTTTCTGTTAACTCCACAAGTCTTACATTGGTAAAACTAAATGAAGAACTAAAGTAAGTACCGTCATTTGGATGCAGCATTTCGATTCCGCCATTAAAAATTAACCTGTCATTTTTTGATTGGTCTGAAAACGAAAAATTAAAAGTTCCTGTTTTTGTCGTTTTTTGTGTACTTCCTAAAGCCGGATTTGTTTGTATGACAGTAACATTATAACCTCCTTTAAGATCGAAAGTAATTTCTCCCCAATCTTTATTTTCTAAGTTTGCCCAGGGAATTTCTGAAAGCAATGGCCACCAGCCTGCAGGGCTAAGTGTGCTGTTTATGTATTTTGCATCGACAAATTCCAAAGGTCTGACCATGTTTAATACCCATGTTTTTCCTGCTGTTCTGTTGGCAAGAAGCCCCCATCTTACATCACTAAAATAAGCTTCGTCATTTTGTGCAACTGTTACAGATACCGGAGCTGCTTCTACGGCACCTCCTCTTGTATAAGCGGTATAAAAAACCTTATACGTTCCGCCAAAAGGTAAAATGATTTTATCTTCGCCTTTGTTAGAATGCCCTAATTCATTTCCTTTACTATCAACATAATACCAATATGGAATTACAGTTGGATCTTCATTTTTTATAATTATTTCATGATCATTAGCAGGATTCTGGGTAACCGAAAATTTAGTGGTAGCCGGCGTTAATGTAATAGCGTCTAAACTTTCTCGGTCTTCTACAGGCTCGCATGAAAATAACAAAGAGCCTATGGTTATTGCTGCTATTAATATATATAATATACGTTTCATAATCTTTTGTTTTTTTTAGTTATTACCAACCTGGATTTTGTTTAATAGTCCCATTAGAAAGTACAATTTGAGATTGTGGTAATGGGAACCAGCCTAAAGTTTCCGGTCTGAAAGTTACCGCAAACTGAGATCCTCCAACAGTATTGTCAATTTGTGCTTTAGCAATAGTCATATCTTGTCTGATTAAGTCAAAATAACGTTGTCCTTCCAGTGCTAATTCTAACTGGCGTTCTTTCATAATATTTGCTTTAGAAGCTGTAACGCGATTCGTTGTACTTTTAAAGGCACGATCGCGAACCTTATCTAAATCTGCTTGTGCTAACCCGGGATTTGAAAGTAAATTCAATTCTGAAGCCATCAATAATACATCAGCATAACGAATCATAGCCAGATCCTGATAGTTGTCAATTTGGAAATTTCCACCGTTGGCTTCCGTAATAGCTGTTCCTGCTGCGTTTGTAATTGGGCAGTATTTTTTCCACGAATATCCAGTGTACTGGCGCTGTTCTCTTGCTTCGGGATCAAAATCTAAATTTTCTTCTGCATAAGCAATAATAGTAGCATCTCTGCGAGTATCTCCTGCTTCATATGCTCCATATAATTTAGGGTTAACCGTTGCTCCTCCCCATCCTGTTGCATATTTGTTGTTTACACTTCCGCCACGTGGCGCAATGTTAACCTGAAAGCGGTTTCCTTCGTGTAAATCCCAATTTCCTTTTCCTGAACTATTAAAGCGAATAGCCCAAACCATTTCTGTGTTGTCTTCTCCTGCAAAATTTGCGAATGAAGCTGCCAACCAAAGATTAGCAAAATCCGCTACTAATGCGTGTCCGCTATTGCTTACTGCATCATTAATGTATGTTGTAGCCTGGTCTTTAGTAACAACACCTGCTAAATCAGGTTTTTCATAATAATCAGTATAGAACAAAAAGGTTCTTGCCAAATAAGCTTCAGCAGCCCATTTTGTGATACGTCCGAAGTTTGCATTTCCTCTTTGAGAATAATTTTCAGGGCCTAAATTATCTGCTGCAAATTTTAAATCGTTTGCAATTAAAGCATAGGTTACATCAGGCGTTTGTCTTGGCAATTGAAATTCACTTGTTGTCACGGTATGGTCTAAGGGAACAATATCACCAAACATTTTAGCCGCCTGAAAGTGAAAATGCGCTCTTAAAAAACGTGCTTCTGCTTCATATTGTGTTTTCAATGCGGTCTGAGCTCCCCAGTTTACTTTCCCCAAATTTTCTAATAAAATATTGGCTCTGTAAATTCCTAAATAAGAGTTTGTCCAGATCAGTGCATTCATGTCTTTATCTGTCGTGTACAAAAATCTGTCCCATTCTAAATCTACTGTTGGATCTGCAATACCAAATCCTCCAAAGCAATTGTCAGATGCCTGCTCGCTGACAATTAATTGTGTACCGTAAGCTTCTCTTTGCAATACATCATAAACGGCCACTAGTCCTTCGAAAGCATCAGCCGGAGTTTTATAAAAATTGTCTGTTACCTTATCTGTATAAGGTTCGTTTTCTAAAAAATCTTCCGAACAGGCTCCTAAAACCAATAAGCTTGAAAGGGCAAATAATTTTATATATGTTTTCATCGTTTTCATAAATTAAAAGTTAACATTAAGACCCATCATGTACGTTCTTGGCTGTGGATAAAATCCAACATCAATTCCTCTTGCCCATTCTTGTCCTACAGTAGTACTTCCGAAACCAATTTCCGGATCCATACCTTTATATTTTGTGAAAGTGTACAGGTTATTAGCGGCAACATACAATCTGAATTTGCTGAAGAAAGCCAACTTAGTAGTTAATTTTGTCAAATCACATCCTACAGTAATGTTCTTAATTCTGAAGAAATCTGCATCCTGAACATATAAATCTGAAAACTTAGTGTAGTTTCCATTAGGATCTGTACCGTAAGTTACCCTTGGAATTCTGTTTGAAGTTCCTTCTGATGTCCATCTGTTTAAAACTTCCGTTGTGTTGTTGGTATAAGCACGCGTATAATCATGAATTCCAAAAACGTTTTGACCACCTGCTGCACCATAAGTATTAACGGTTAAATCAAATGCTTTATAAGACAGATCCAAATTAACTCCATAAGTGTAATCCGGATTTGGGTTCCCTACTTCTGTTTTATCGTTAGCATCGATTTGTCCGTCTCCGTTTAAATCCACAAAACGAACATCTCCAGGTTGTGCATTTGGCTGAACTCCCGCCTGCACTTCTGCAGCATTTTGAAAAATACCCGCTGTTTTTAATCCGTAGAAATACCCCATTGGTTTTCCAACTTCAACACGGTTCATTTCGTCTAAACCCTGAAACAATAAGTTAGACTCTCCATGAATGATTCCTTCGTTGTTGGCAATTCTAAGCACTTTGTTTTCGTTGTGAGAAACGTTTGCATTGATACCGAAATTCCAGTTTCCGAAGCTTTTGCGATATCCTAAAGCAACCTCGAAACCTTTATTGCTTACGTCTCCGCCATTAATATACGGTGCAGAAGCTCCGGCATAAGTTGGAATAGAAGCCAATACCAGCCAGTCTTTTGTTTTTTTATCGTAGTAATCGAATGTTACATTAAAATTGGTAAACAAGGTAGCATCAAAACCTAAATCTAATTGTTCTGAAGTTTCCCATTTTAAATTTGGATCTGAAAGCTGATCAGGGCTTGAACCCACTAATAAAGTTTCGTCTCCTGTACCAAAATGATAGGTTTTATCTGTTGAACTAACTGTAGACATATAAGCAAATCTTCTGGAAAACTGGTCGTTACCATTTTGCCCCCAGCTTGCTCGTACTTTAAAAGTATTTAAAACAGTATTTTCTTTAAAGAAATCTTCGCGGTCTAAATTCCAACCTGCAGAAAATGATGGAAAAATGGCATATTTATTATTTGGTCCGAATTCTGAAGATCCGTCTCTACGAACTGTTGCAGATAATAAGTATTTGTTATTGTAATCGTATAGCATACGTCCAAAATAAGACTGGATGGCGTAATCTCTGCGATTTCCTTTTACCACATTTGATGTTGGGTCTTTTGCATTGTCTAAATAAGCATGTTCGAAATCAGTAAAAATCAAGTTTCTACCCTGTCCTTCCATATAATCTGCGGTATTCTTTTTTGCAGAAGTACCTACCAACAGATCAAAATTATGTGATCCTCCAACAGTAACTTTATATTGAAGTGTGTTTTCAAAAATCCATCCTAAACTTTTAGTTCCGCTTTGTGTAACACTTGAAACGGTATTGTTATCACTTGAAGAAAGAGAATAAACCGGTCTGAAAGAACGATAATTACTATCTGTCATGTCTACACCATAACTGGTTCTGAATGTAAAGTCTTTCAGGAATTTTAATTCTGCAAAAATATTCCCTACATAACGGTTGACTTTAGTTTCGTTGAAGTTATTGTAGTAAAGTGAACCAACCGGGTTACTGACATCTGCAGAAATATTTGATTTGGCAAAACTTCCATCAGCATTATAAGCAGCATCAATTGGAGCCGCGTTTAAGAAACTTCTGATTCCGTTGCTGTAAATACCATCATCAGCAATTCCGCTTGATTTTGTATTAGATAAAGTGAAGTTTTCTCCAATTTTCAAATGATTTTCAATTATTTCAGATGTTGAATTCACACTAAAAGTGATACGGTCGTATTGCGATTGACTGTTTGCGCTGCCAATCATTCCTTCCTGACCGTAGTAAGACAATCCTGTTGCAATAGTCGATTTTTTATCACCACCTGTAATTAAAAGAGAATGGTTTTGTTTCATTGCTCCTTCATTAAACAAATCGTCCTGCCAATCGTGATTAGGCAATGATGCAACCTGAGCCGGTGTGTATAAAGGCGTAAGTCCTGAGTTTATACGAGCCTCGTTCATGATCGTTGTATACTCCTGCGTATTCATCAAATCTAATTTTTTAGCCACTTGCTGAAAACCGGTGTAGGAGTTAAAAGACACATTCATTTTTCCGTCTTTACCTTTTTTAGTCGTTACCAGAATAACTCCGTTTGCCGCTCTTGCTCCGTAAATAGAAGCTGCCGAAGCATCTTTAAGTACATCGACCCTTTCGATAACCGAAGGATCAAGGTAAGAAATACCATTATCTACAACAACGCCATCAACGACATAAAGAGGATCACTTTTTCCTGCTGTACCTGCTCCACGAATGTTGACTACCATATTGGCCCCCGGCTGTCCCGAAGAGGAAGTAACATTAACCCCGGATGCCTGACCCTGCAAAGCATTCACCACATCAAGACTCGCTACTTGCTGAATATCTTTTCCGGATACCAGTGAAGTTGCCGCTGTATTTACCTTTTTCTTTTGTGTACCGTAACCGATAACAACAATTTCTTTAAGTTCAGCTGTTTCAGCCTGCATTGTAACAGTGATTGTTTTTTGCGTTCCAACAGTGAATTTTTGTGTTTTATATCCCATAAAACTAAAAACAAGTACATCTCCTGTTTTAGCTTGTATTTTAAATAATCCGTCAAAATCAGTTGCTGTGCTTATTTTTGTTCCTTGTACCAAAATCGTGGCACCCGGAACTCCCATACCGTCTTCTGCCGATTTTACATTTCCGCTTACAAATTGGGATTGCTCCTGTGCAAAACCAGATTGTATCGTAAAGACGCTTAGCAGCAGCGCCATACAAAACGGAAGCATTGTTGTTTTTATACAATATTTGCTTTTCATAATATTTAAGAATTGGTTAAATTTATAGTTAGTTACCTTATAATTTAATTTAGTATGCATTCGAAATAATTTGTTCGAATAATTCCTGTCTGCCGCTTAAGGGCTGAGGTTCTCCACTTGCACGGGCAATTTTGCTTAGATCTTCAAGAGACAATTCTCCGTTTTCGAACTTCGCTCCGTTACCGCTGTCAAACGAACTGTAACGCTGTGTGCGTAATTTTCTGTAATCTGTATTTTGTAGTATGTGATCTGCACAGATTAATCCTCTTGCGAAAACATCCATTCCTGAAATGTGTGCAATAAATTTATCTTCTAAATCAATTGAATTTCTTCTCACTTTTGCATCAAAGTTTACGCCGCCGCCCTGAATTCCGCCACCTTCAAGGATAACCAGCATCGCCTGAGTAACTTCCTGAAGATTTATTGGAAATTGATCGGTGTCCCAGCCATTTTGGTAATCACCTCTGTTGGCATCAATGCTTCCTAACATTCCGGCATCAACGGCAACTTGCAATTCGTGTTCGAAAGAGTGTCCGGCAAGAGTTGCATGATTTACTTCAAGATTTAATTTGAAATCATTTTGAAGTCCGTATTTATGAATGAATCCTAACGAAGTCGCTGCATCAAAATCGTATTGATGTTTGGTCGGTTCCATTGGTTTTGGTTCAATTAAAAAGGTTCCTTTAAAACCTTCTTTGCGGGCATAATCTTTACAGGTATTCAGGAATCTTCCTAAGTGGTCCTGTTCTCTTTTCATGTCTGTATTCAAAAGACTCATGTATCCTTCACGGCCTCCCCAGAAAACATAATTTTCACCACCAAGAGCAATAGTAGCATCAATTGCAATTTTTGCCTGAGCACCCGCATAAGCCAAAACATCAAAGTTCGGATTCGTCGCAGCACCATTCATATAGCGGGGATTACTGAATAAGTTTGAAGTTCCCCACAACAATTTAATCCCTGATTCCTGTTGCTTTTGTTTAGCGTATTCCACCATAGTCTGAATACGGGTTTCAAATTCTGCCAGAGTCGGTGCATCATCCACTACATCAACATCATGAAAACAGTAATACGGCAAACCTAACTTGGTCATAAATTCAAAAGCGGCATCCATTTTGTCTTTTGCTCTTAGAATTGCATTTTCATTTTTATCCCATGAAAAAGTTTCCGTCGAAGCTCCAAACGGATCTCCTCCCGTGTTACATAGCGTATGCCAGTAAGCCATTGAAAAACGCAAATGCTCTTTTAATGTTTTACCCGCAACAACACGATTTTCATCGTACCATTTAAACGCCAGTGGATTATCACTTTCTCTTCCTTCGAATTTAATCGTGTCTATGTTTTTGAAATAAGTTTGTTTTGTTGTGCTCATTATTGTTGTTCGATTTTAATGTGATTTTTCCATTCCTGATATAAATCCTGGTATTGACTGGTCAGGATTTTATTGGGTTCAATTCGATCCAGACATTGCAATCCCTGAAAAGCTTCTTCCAGCGAACTGTAATATCCGTAACCGTAAGCAGCGCCTCTTGCGGCACCTTCAGCTCCTGAAGTATTGTATAATTCTAAAGTAGTTTGTGTCGTATTGGTAAAGATTTCCCTGAAAACCGGACTTAAAAAGAGATTTGAATTTCCGGCTCTCACCACCGTTCCCGAAACTCCGACTTCTTTCATAACATCAAAACCGTAGTTCATCGCAAACACGATTCCTTCGCAGGCCGCGCGCACCAAATGGGACGGCTGATGTATATTGAAGTTTAAATTCTGGATTCCTGAAGTCGCATTTTTATTATTAAAAATACGTTCGACACCATTTCCGAAAGGGTAAAAACGAAGTCCGTTACTTCCGGCTTCCACCTTTGCCGCTTCAGCATTTAGTTTTTCGTAAGCAATCAGTTCGGCTTTATCTACCGACATAATTTTACGTAACCACTGGTATAAAATTCCTGAACCGTTAATACACAACATTACGCCGTTGCGTTTCTCGGCTTCTGTATTATTGACATGTAAAAAAGTATTGATTCTGTTTTGTTTGTCGTAAGCATCCTGGTCACTCACCGCATACACTACTGCCGAAGTTCCGGCTGTTGTCGCAATTTCTCCGGGTTTCAAAACGTTCAATGACAATGCATTGTTAGGCTGGTCTCCTGCGCGATAGGTTATTTTTACATCTGAATTCAATCCCAATTCTTCAGCAATTTGTGCGTTAACAGTGGCCTGAATTCCGAAATTGGAAACAATCTCAGGAACAATGGCTTCCGGTAATCCCATTTGGGAAAGAATTTCAGTGGCCAGTTTTCCTTCTGAGAAATTCCATAAAGCCGCTTCCGATAGTCCTGAAGTACTGATTTGTGCTGTTTTTGATAATTTCGCAGCAATAAAATCGCCCGGAAGCATCATGTATTTTGCTTTTTCAAAAACCTGTGGCTCATTCTCTTTTACCCATTTCAATTTTGAAGCCGTAAAATTTCCCGGACTCCCTAAAATTTGCTGCTGACAATTCTCAGCACCCATTTTATCGTAAATCTCATCTCCGATAATGGCCGCACGGCTATCGCACCAAATAATGGAAGAGCGAACGGGATTCAGATTTTCATCGGTTAAAACCAGACCATGCATTTGATAAGCAATCCCGATTCCGGCAATCTTTTTTAAATCAATACTCGATTTTAAACCTAATTGCTTTATGCCGTCTTTTACAAATTGCCACCAGGATTCCGGATCTTGTTCCGCCCAGCCAAATTTTTGGGCAATAATTGGCATTTCAAAATCAGGAACACTAACCGCTCCAATTGTTGACCCTTTTTCCGGATCAAAAACAGAGAGTTTTACAGAGGAGCTTCCTAAATCAATTCCTAAAAATAACATCAGCTATATTTTATTTAATTAAAGAATTATTGTTGTTTTACAAACTAATAGTCAAATTGAACTTATCTTATGGTAAATTTGACTACAAGTGTAAAACATTTTTTCTATATTAACAAAATATTAGATATTTTTTTTGGCTATTCCGATTAATGCACAGTGATTTTTATCAATACACTAAAAACGGAGACGAAAGTGAAATAAAAATTATTAAAAAAATATCGAATCAGCGATTTGACAATCAGACGTTTAAGAAAAAATAAAATAAAAGGAAATAATCGACAATAAAACAACCTCCTGATTATCAGAAAATTGTTACGTTAAAAAAAATATAAAAGATTTATAACGCCAACTATTCATTTTATTTATTTAATTTGTCAAAATTTAAAGTAGGTTATGGTTAAAAATGAAGATGAGGACTCTCTTTTAAAAAGCGAACAGACCGCGATGAATGCGATCACAATTGACTGTGTCATTTTTGGTTTTGACAAAGGAAGTCTGGAAGTGCTTTTGGTACAGCACGGGGAAGGAATCAGTAAAGGAAAATGGGGACTTCCGGGAGGATGGATTTATAAAAAAGAAAGTACCGATTCTGCTGCCCATCGTTTATTGAATGAGCTGACCGGCCTTGACAATATCTACTTAGAGCAATTAAAAGCATTTGGCGATCCGGATCGTTTCCCGCTTCGACGTGTTATCACCATTGGCTACTATGCTTTGGTAAAACGCGAAGACTATAATATTAAAGCCGGTTTTACCGCTGCTGATGCCAAATGGTATAAAATAAACAGCATCCCCGATTTAATTTACGATCACAACGAAATATTAGGGTACAGTCTCAAACATCTTCGCAACAGGGTTCGCCAGGCACCGTTAGGATTCAATCTTCTTCCTGAGAAATTTACTTTGCTGCAACTCATGCATCTGTATGAAGAAATTCTGGGTGTAGAAATGGACAAATCAAATTTCAGGCGTAAAATCCTTCACATGAAATTACTGGTTGCTCTTGACGAAAAACAACAGGATGTTTCGCACAGAGCCGCCAAATTATATAAATTTGACCCGGACATTTACAGGAAACTTACTGAAAAAGGATTTAATTTTGAGTTTTAATGACTTCTTCCTTTTCTAAAAACATTCCGAAAATTAATACTCCTGTAACTGCTGATTCCAAATCTTTTATAGAGGGCATTTCGATTGACTGCGTTATTTTTTCTTTTGATAAAAAAAATCTTGAAGTTCTTTTAGTTCATCATGCCATAGGAGAAAGTGCCGGGAGATGGGGCGTTCTTGGAGGAAATCCGGAACTGGACGAAAGTATTGATAATGCTGCATTGCGAATATTATATGAACTCACGAGTCTTGACAATATCTATCTGGAGCAATTAAAAGCTTTTACAGATCCTGACCGTGTAAAGAGCGAGAGAGTTATAACTATTGGATATTACACTTTAGTAAACCGTGAAGATTATAATATTAAGGCCAGCGTTTCAGTATTTGAAGCCAAATGGTTTAAAATTAATGAGGTTCCGGATTTAATTTTTGATCATAACGAAATCCTTTCATATAGTTTAAAACAACTTCAAAACCGGGTTCGTCAGGCTCCTATTGGTTTTAATCTTTTACCTGAAAAATTTACTTTATTACAATTAATGCATTTGTATGAAGAAATTCTTGGAATCGAAATGGACAAATCAAATTTCCGCAGAAAGATTCTTCATATGAAATTATTAGTTGAACTTGACGAAAAGCAAAAAGATGTTTCACACAGAGCGGCAAAATTGTACAAATTTGATCCCGAAATCTATAAAAAACTGACTGAAAAAGGATTTAATTTTGAATTTTAAGGCTCAATTTATATTCCAGAATCTAACTATCGGGCAACTACATTCCAGAATCCAAAACTTTCCGCTATCTTTGCGCCTTAATAACACGCTCTGCAGCAATTGCTGCAGCGTAAAATTATACCCGGAAATACCTAAAAACTCGCATAGAGAATTGACATATAAAAAATGAAGAAGATACGTAACTTTTGCATTATTGCACACATTGACCACGGTAAAAGTACATTGGCAGACCGATTATTGGGCGCTACACAAACCGTTACAGCTCGTGAAGAAAAAGCACAATTGCTTGACAACATGGACCTGGAGCGTGAGCGTGGAATCACCATAAAAAGTCACGCCATTCAGATGGAATACACTTATAAAGGAGAAGAATATATTTTAAATTTAATTGACACTCCCGGTCACGTCGATTTTTCATACGAAGTTTCCCGATCTATTGCTGCCTGCGAAGGTGCACTTTTGATTGTTGATGCTGCACAGAGCATTCAGGCACAAACGATTTCTAACTTATATCTGGCTTTAGAAAATGACCTGGAAATTATTCCGGTTTTGAATAAAGTAGATTTACCAAGTGCTAATCCTGAAGAAGTTAGTGATGATATTATTGATTTATTAGGGTGCAAACTGGAAGATATTATTCATGCTTCCGGAAAAACAGGTTTTGGTGTTGAGAATATCTTAGCTGCCATTATCGAAAAAATCCCACCTCCATCAGGAAATGTTGATGAGCCATTACAGGCTTTGATTTTCGATTCACATTACAATCCGTTTCGTGGAATTGAGGTTATTTTCCGTGTGAAAAACGGACAGATTAAAAAAGGGCAAAAAATTAAATTCATGGCCACAGGAAATGAATATTTTGCCGATGAAATTGGAACTTTAAAATTAAATCAGGTTCCTAAAAGTGTGATTTCTGCAGGTGATGTTGGCTATTTGATTTCTGGAATTAAAGAAGCCAAAGATGTAAAAGTTGGAGATACTCTAACGGATGCTAAAACGCCTACTACCAATATGATTACAGGTTTTGAGGATGTAAAACCAATGGTATTTGCCGGAATTTATCCTGTTGATACAGAAGATTATGAAGATTTGCGTTCTTCTATGGAAAAACTGCAGTTGAATGATGCTTCGTTAGTTTTTACACCTGAAAGTTCTGCGGCGTTAGGATTTGGTTTCCGTTGCGGATTCTTAGGAATGCTTCACATGGAAATTATTCAGGAACGTTTAGAGCGTGAGTTTGATATGACTGTAATTACTACGGTTCCTAACGTTTCGTATCTGGCGTATACCAAAAAAGATCCTGAAACACCATTTGTGGTAAACAATCCTTCTGACTTACCGGAACCTTCTCGTTTAGACCGGGTTGAAGAACCGTATATTAAAGCAACAATCATTACAAAATCTGACTTTGTTGGAAATGTAATGAGCCTTTGTATCGAAAAACGTGGCGTAATTACCAATCAAACCTACTTAACGACAGAAAGAGTTGAATTGAATTTTGATATGCCTCTGGCCGAGATTGTATTCGATTTTTACGATCGTCTTAAAACGGTTTCTAAAGGGTATGCTTCTTTTGACTATTCTCCAATCGGAATGAGAACTTCAAAATTAGTAAAACTTGATGTGCTTCTGAATGCCCAAACGGTTGATGCGCTTTCTGCTTTGATTCACGAAGATAACGCCTATAACATCGGTAAAAAAATGACCGAGAAATTACGCGAGTTAATCCCGAGACAACAATTTGACATTCCGATTCAGGCGGCAATTGGTGCTAAAATCATTGCGCGTGAAACGATTAAAGCACTTCGTAAAGACGTTACCGCGAAATGTTACGGTGGGGATATCTCCCGTAAACGTAAACTTTTGGAAAAACAGAAAAAAGGTAAAAAACGTATGAGACAAGTAGGAAATGTTGAAATTCCTCAGGAAGCGTTTATGGCTGTTTTGAAATTGAATGACTAAGTTTTTTTTAGAAAATAGAATAAAGAGAATAGAATATAGATTGAAACCCGATGACGAAAGTTGTCGGGTTTTTTGTTTTTAAAACCTACAGGAGAAACATTATATTATATTCTCAAAGTATATTGTAGAGGCGCATAGCTGTGCGTCTACGACAAATGCAAATTTCGGATAATGTTTTCAACCCATAAATCTGTCCTAATTTGGAACCAATTTTTTACTTCTCTAAACGCTGAACCTTTGTATCTTTGAACCATTGTAACCAGAAAAAAAAACTCAGAACCTCAACCACTCAGAACCTTACTAACTCAAAAAAAAACTCTGAACCTTTGTATCTTTGAGCCTTTGCACCTCAAAAGAAAAAAACCTCAGCAACTTAGAACCTTAGTAACTCAGCACCTCAAAAAGAAAAAAATGGACGAAACCCCAAAACGATTTGACCGAATTGTCGCTATTCTGATTCAATTACAATCCAAGAAAATTGTAAAAGCACAGGAATTGGCAGATCGCTTTGAAGTTAGTTTAAGAACGATTTATCGGGACATCCGAACTTTGGAAGCTTCCGGAGTTCCCATTTACAGTGAAGCCGGAGTGGGTTATGCGTTGATGGAAGGTTATCGATTGCCTCCGGTTATGTTTACACGCGAAGAAGTAAGCAGTTTTATTGCGGCCGAAAAACTGATGCAGAAATTCACCGATCCGTCTCTTGGATCACATTATGCATCAGCAATGTTTAAATTGAAATCGGTTTTGAGAAGTACCGATAAAGACTGGCTTTCGAACATTGAATCACGAGTCGTAATGCAATCGGCAGACCCTTTATTTCACGACAAATCACCCAATACGCTGGCGCTTTTGTTTGAAAGTATTGCCGAGAAAAAGCAAATCATTTTATCTTATAAAACATTAGAAGCTGAACAACCGACCCATAGAAATATCGAACCTGTCGGCGTTTTTCATGATCATAACAATTGGTATTTTCTGGGGTATTGCCATCTGCGAAAGGATTATCGTCAATTTAGAACCGACAGAATTCAGGGTATTCAAAAAACAGAATGTGATTTTACAATAGAACATGATTCCTTGGAAACCTATTTAAACAAAACTGAAACCATTCCGACGACCAAAGTCAGAATCCTGATTGAGAAAAAAATAGCCCGATACCTGGAGTTCGAAAGAAAATACCACGGTTTTGTCTCTGAAAAAGAAATCGACGGACAAATAGAAATGACCTTTATGTGCCGTGATATCGAAAGTGGTTTCCCGCGTTGGTTCTTAATGTTTGGAGATTACGCTACAATTCTGGAACCCGAGAGTCTCAAAGTCCGAACTTTAGAATTACTGGAAGTCAACAGAAAAAGACTTTTATAAAAAAACTCCTTAAAGTGAATTTAGCGTTCACTTTAAGGAGTTTTTTTCTGGCCAATCTTCAGGAATGCTATCTTTCCCAGAAAAAAGGCGGATCAATACCTAAAGCTCTCAGATACACATATGCTTGTCCGCGGTGATGTACTTCATTATCTACAAAATATAGGATATTCTGAATTACAGGAAATTCATATTGACCAAAAAGATTAAAGGTTTCATTAAAATCTTCAATCGATAATTTTTCCCAATACTGATTGATTTCTGAAGTTGCCTCGTCCCATTTTTCCAGATATTGGGCTTTAAAAATTAGTTTATCTGATTCTTCGGCGAATCCTTTCACTTCTTTATTTACAATTCCTTTTAACCCCGGAACCGCAATCGCTAAAAGTTCATCGGTTAATTTGGCAAATGTTCTCATACCTCCTATCGAAAATTCAAAGAAATCTTTTTCAGGAAAAAGTTCAATTACACGACGGGTTAGTGCGCGGTGTCCTTGCCAGTGTTTCAACAAATCTTCGGGAGTAATTACCTGGGCAGCTAATGTTTTCATAGTTTTAAAGTTTTAATTATTTTAATACTTCAAAATTATTAAGGTCCGGTGACAACAGTTTGTCAGCAGGAAAAAAAATATTTTTATTCCTGTTTCCTTTGGCTCTAACCGGTATAAAACCCACAGCCTTTAAAAACAGGTCCGGTCTAATACAGGGCCAAGTAGCAGAACTTCTAACCAAAATTACTTTTCCTTCAACCATTCAAACAAACGATTGGCATCTTCAGGCTTAAACAATTGTGTTCCTTCGTTCATTGTTGCGGCAGAGCCACAGGCCACTCCCCACCGAATAACTTCTTTTAAACTTTTATTTTGAGACAATGCCCAAACCATCCCCCCGACCATACTGTCTCCCGCTCCAACGGTACTTTTTTTGGCAACGTTTGGCGCCGGAACATATTCATAAGCATCTTTTGTAACCAAAACTGCTCCCTGAGGACCGAGAGAAACGACTACAATTTCGGCTCCTCCTTTGGCTATGATTTTTTTGGCAGCTTCATTGACTTCCTCCATTTCCAGGCGTTCGGCTCCGACTAATTTTGCCAGTTCGCCTACATTTGGCTTAATCAGGTAGGATCCGGTTTCCAGCACTTTCTTTAAAGCTTCTCCGGAAGTATCCACTATTAATTTCGAATTTGATTTCCTGGCAATTTCGGCCACTTTTTGATAAAAACCAGTTGATAAACCTTCATTTAAACTTCCGCTTACTACCAGAAACCCCGGCTTTAAATCCGAAATTGTTTCAAGGATTTTTTTAACCTCAGAATCAGATAAGATATTACCGGAAAATCCAAAACGATATTGAGAATTCGTAGTATCATCAACTGCAATAAAGTTTTCCCTCGTTGGTGTTACGGTCTGAATGGCTTCAAAAATGACTCCTTCTTTTTTGACTAAATCTTTGAGCATTTCACCGACTGGTCCGCCTGATGTAAAAACGGCTAATGAACTTCCGCCTAAACGTACAATAGCTTTAGAAACATTTATTCCGCCGCCGCCAGCATCAAATTTTGGGTTTTCGCATCTTATTTTATGTTCAGCAATCAGACCTGAAAAATGAGTGCTTTTATCTACGGAAGGATTTACGGTAAGTGTAACGATATCAAATGTTTTCATTTTCTGAATTTTTTATTCTATTAAAGATGCGAAAAAAATATCATTTAAAAAAAGAGGAGATTTACAAGTGTTTCCGATAGATACCAAAGACACACTGCTGTTTGTCTGCTGTATTAAGCGATTAAAATTTGTACCTTTGCACCTTTAAAAACTTTGCACCTTAAAAAAATGATCGAAGATAAAAATCCACAACGTACCAGTATAGCGCAATTAGGAGAATTTGGCCTGATTGAACATTTGACCAAAAACTTTGATGTTACTCAGGAATCTACTTTAAAAAGTATTGGAGATGATGCAGCTGTTCTTGATTTTAAAGACAAAAAAGTAGTTGTTTCTACGGATTTACTGATTGAAGGCGTACATTTTGACCTGGCTTATATGCCTTTAAAACATTTAGGATACAAGTCTGTCGTTGTAAATATATCTGACATTTGCGCCATGAATGCCAGACCAACTCAAATAACGGTCTCTGTGGCCGTTTCTAATCGTTTTCCACTGGAAGCCTTAGAAGAATTATTTGAAGGAATTACGCATGCTGCAAAAGAATATAAAGTTGATGTTATTGGCGGAGATACTACTTCATCGCAAAAAGGTTTAATTATCAGCATTACCGCCATTGGTGAAGCTAATGAAGAAGAACTTGTATACCGAAATGGTGCCAAACATACCGATTTGCTTGTTGTTACGGGAGATATCGGCGCTGCATATATGGGATTACAGGTTTTGGAACGTGAAAAACAGGTTTTTCAGGTAAACCCAAACAGCCAGCCGGATTTAGATATGTACAGTTATCTGATCGAGCGTCAGTTGAAACCTGAAGCGCGAAAAGATGTCCGTACTTTATTGCATGCTCTTGAAATCAAGCCAACTTCCATGATTGATATTTCGGACGGATTATCATCTGAAATTATTCATCTGTGCAAACAGTCAAAAGTAGGTTGTAATTTATACGAAGACAAACTTCCGTTAGATCCCCAATTTATATCGACTTGTGAAGAATTTAATATTGACAGTACTACGGTTGCCATTAATGGCGGGGAAGATTATGAATTGTTATTTACGATTGACATTAATGATTTTGACAAAATAAAAGGCAATCCGAACTTCTCGGTTATTGGTCATATGGCAGATGAAAGTGAAGGAATTCATTTAGTGACGCGTGCGAATAGTAAAATTGCCTTAAAAGCACGTGGCTGGGATGCTTTGAGTGAATAAATTTTAAAAATTCCAAATAAAAAATTCCAAATTCCAATGACAGCATTATTGGAATTTGGAATTTTGCATTAGAAAAGTGCTTTACTTTTGGCTTCCTTTAGCAGATCTTCGTCAGATCCTGATTTTATTTTGAGAAGTTCTTTTAAATTGGTTCTTCTCTTTTCTATCGCATTTAAAGAAATTGGAATGTACTGCGGCATATCGGCTACGGAAGTTCCTTTTGACAAATGAAATAAAATCTGTTTGTCGAATTCATCAATTTCTATCGAATTATGCGGCGCCTGACTTAACATTTTCTGAACCGACTGGCTGTAGTATTTTTCATTTTTCATTACCCTGTCGAATGCAAAAAGCAGTTCATCAAAGGTCAGATCGTTTTTAATAATTAAACCGTTCGGGCTTATGGTCCTGATTATTGTTTTAATTTTCAGCAATTCGGTATACATCGTCAATAAAATGATTTTGCAGCGCGGCATTTTTTTTGAGATTAATTTGGCCAGATCTTCTCCTGAAAAAATATCCTTTTCTTCATAGGATGGCATACTGATATCTAAAAAAGCAATATCAAAATCCGGCGTTGCTTCATCTTGTATCAAATCATATCCGGATCTGCAATCGTAGGCCTGCGAAATCACAAATTCGTATTGTTTCGTATTGTAACGCGTAATTGCATTTTTGTATCCTTCAATAATAAAAGGATGATCATCTACAATTAATATATTTTGCTTTATTAATTGTGAAACTAAAGTGTTGGGGTCAACTGTCATTTCTTCTGTAGGTTAATTTTTTGATCGATGGGTATTTTTACTAAAAGCAGGGTTCCTTCTCCTTTGGCAGATTTAATGGTTACGGTACCCTTACATTCTGCAGCTCTGTATTCGATATTATGCAATCCTATCCCGTTTTTTGTTCTTTGGGGATTAAATCCAGCCCCGTCATCAAAAACAGATAAAACCAGGTAATTTATTTCACTCTTAAATTCGACCTTTATCGTTTTGGCTTTTGCGTACTTATTGCAATTCTGCAATGCTTCCTGAACAATCCTGTATAAATTAATCTTAACTGCATTGCTAACCAGTTCCCATTTGATCTGAGAATCAAAAGCAGTTATGAGTTGAGAAGGATAGGTGTTTTGTTGATTATCAAACAATTTGTTCAGAATCAAAACAAAATTATTAATTAATTCTGATTTTTCCCTATTTAGATCGTGTGAAATTTCGCGTATATCTTCCTCTATGTTTTTTAGTTCCGTTAAATATTTTTTTCTTTTTAAGGCAGCTTCCGCTTCATCGATCTTATCCAGACTGTCCAGACTGATCCGTACCCCAAACATTCTTCCCAAAACACCATCATGCAGCTCCTGTGCCACTTTTTTCTTTTCCCTGATGCGGGTCATTTCGATGTCATTCTGTTGGGAAATCATCAGGTTATAAATATCTTCATTCGCAATTTGCTGCTGTTGCTTAAAAAGTAATTCCCGGTTTTTGGCCTGCTGGGTTTTGTACACATAAAAAAACAAACCCACCAAAGTACAAATACTAAAAACATACACCAGGGTTTTATTCTTTTCCTGCAGATTCGAGTTTTGGTCTTTTATCTCATTCGTTTCGTATTCAATACGGGAGAATTTTTCACCCATTTTACGCTCCGCTTTCAGCATTTTATCGTTGAGCCGGATATATTCCCGTGAATAAACAGAAGCATTTGCATGATCAACAACGGCAATTTGTTTAAGAGCTTCTAATATGTTCCTTATTTTATTTGAATTTTTAGATAAAACTAATGCTTGTTTTGAATACTGAATGGCCTTGAAAGTATCTTTCTTAAAAGCATAATATTCAGATAAATGTATTTTATTTAATACAACTCCTGATTTTAGTCCAAGACTATCTCTTATTTTCAAAGCTTCAAAGAATTGTTTTGGCAACCCGTCAGATTCCTTTAATTTGAACTTCGAATAAGCTAAATTGTCTAATACGATAGCATATAAAGTAGTATTTTCTTCGAATAAATTTTTTTGATTTAAGCTTTTTTGAAAGTATAATTTGGCTTTCCTGTAATTTTGCATTCTTAAATAAACAAATCCTATATTATTTAATGACGTTGCTTCCAATTGATAATCGGCTGGAATAGATTTGTCTGCAAGGGTATTTAAGGCAATTTTGTGCAGTTGAAGAGCCTTATCGAATTCCTCTTGTTCATTGTACAATATTCCAAGTAAATTATAGCAGTCAAAGAGCACATCATTAACATTATTTTCTTTTTTCAGAATACGAAGCGCTTTAAAAACACTGATTTCACTTTCAAAGTAATCACCTCCATTATATTGAAGATTTGCTTTATCCAGAAAGGTTTTAGCCAGATTATTTCGATCATTGATCTTCAGATAAATTTTTTCAGCTTTAAAATAATTCAGAAATGAACTGTCTGATATAGATTGAGATCTGTAATAGTCTCCCAAATAGCTATATGCTTTAGCCATGTGGATGGAGTCGCGGGAATTCGTTGCCCTTTCTAAAATTAATTTTGTGGTTTGCAGATAAGATTTCCAATCGTTCATGTTATAATATCGATTGGCGACTTTAAAAAGATTTACTTTATTAATAGAATCGTCTTTTTGCTCTATAATTGTGCTTAGAGCTTTTTTATTATATTGCTGCCTGTAGTTAAAAGGCAGATTTATATCACTTGCTAATGACAAGTACGTAGCGAGGCTATCTTTTGACAAGCTTACATTTTTATCTCTTTGATTTTTTTGGGTACAACCATAAAAAACAACACATAAAAAGAATAATATTAAATAGTTATTTTTCAACAGCTTTCTTGAATTTTACCAAAAATAGTAAAACTAAAGACGAAAAAAAAGGCTATCAAAAAATTGACAGCCTTTTCTTAAATTTTTAACTTTTATCTGATTAATCCATTTTGACATTCATTCTTAAAGACTGACCATCAGCGCTTAAGTTACTTGAATGATTATTATTTAAATCTGATTGATTTACAGTTCGTGTAAAATCGTGCTTTTGTCTGCCATCTCTTGTACCCTGACCATCAATTGGTGTTATGATACTTAATTCGTCATTAGCGATATTCTTTGTAGTGTCAGGAGTAGTAAAAGAAGTTGTTACCATTACTAAAGAAAATAATCCGATTGTTAAAGCTGCTTTTTTCATGTTTTTGGGGTGTTTGTTTGTGATTTTTTATTTGGGGTATATGACCGCTGTATTGCAATCATGGGACAAAGCTACGTTGAGAACCAAAAAATATTGTATGAAAAAATAAGTTTGTGGTAAAACATGCCCAATTGATAGTCAATGAGCCTGAAATGTATGTAATTACTTAATTTTTAGACTTCTAAGTAATTACCTTCAGAAAAATTAGCAATAATTAAGTCTACATTTGATTTGTAGGTTTTTGAGAAAGGAATTTTTTTTGAAGAGTTTTTGATGTAACAAACTGAGTTACCGCTATGAATACGTGCTACATAATTTCGATTAATAATGTAACTGTTATGAATTCGGAAAAAAGGATAGGAAAGTACATTCTCAAAATACTTGAGTGTTTTAAAAGCAGTAACCATTTCACCGGAATTAAGATAAATATCGGTTGAATTATTGTCTGCCTGAAAATAACTGATTTCAGACGCATTAAGATAGCGATAATCACCGTACGACTTTATACAGATAACCAGAGGTTTTTCGATATTCGTGGTTCCTTTAATAAAGGGAATAGCAGCAGTACTACAATCGTCCGCTCTTTTAAGAAATCGTGCCTCCAGGGCTATTTTATCTAATTTTAAAATAGTTTTAAGCAAATCCGTTTCCAAAACGGGTTTTAGCAAATAATCAAAAACACCATATTGAATCGCATCGTAAGCCCATTCTTTTTTTAAGGTCGTAACAATAATTTTGGGCAGGACCGACAAATACCGGTACAGTTCACTGATGAAGTAAAGCGATAAATCGCCCGATGCATTTTTGGGATCAATTTCTAAAAAAACAAGTGACGGCTGGTGCTGTAAAATCAAAGTTAATCCCTGTTGCCCATTCGCAGCTGATGCCAAAAAAGTTAACTCTGAAAAACCTTCTGCAACAGTTTTGGTCTTCAGACTACTTTCAGCATCATCATCAATAATAATATACGAATACTTTTTCAATATGGGAAGGTCTTGATTTTATCTACCACTAAAATTACGAATAACAATTATTTAAAAATTTAATTGTTGATACATTACAGGCAAATGTTAACATAAAAAGACAAAACACAAAAACATCTGATCAATGTATCGCCTAAATTAAAAAAATCCCAAACTCCTGACGGAATTTGGGATTATTTATTATTTTTCTGTAAAAAAATTACATTTTCATTAACCAGTTTTTCATCGAGACTTCGTTTTCAATAATGTCTTTTAATTCCGCTATTTTTACACGGTCCTGTTTCATTGAATCTCTGTGACGAATGGTTACTGTTTCGTCTTCGATTGTTTGGTGATCTACTGTAATACAAAACGGAGTCCCTAAAGCATCCTGTCTTCTGTAACGACGTCCTACCGCATCTTTTTCATCGTAAGCAACATTGAAATCCCATTTTAAATCTTCGATAATTTTTTTCGAAATTTCAGGTAATCCGTCTTTTTTAACCAATGGTAAAACTGCTGCTTTTGTTGGCGCCAGAACTGATGGTAATTTTAAAACTGTTCTTGTTGAACCGTCTTCTAATGTTTCTTCCTGCAAAGAAGTTGCAAAGACAGACAGAAACATACGATCTAAACCTACTGAAGTTTCTACTACGTATGGCACGTAATTTTCGTTCAGTTCAGCATCAAAATATTGTAATTTCCTACCTGAAAATTTTTCATGCGCTTTTAAGTCAAAATCAGTACGAGAGTGAATCCCTTCTAATTCTTTGAATCCAAAAGGAAAATTAAACTCTATATCTGCTGCTGCATTGGCATAATGCGCTAGTTTTTCGTGATCATGAAAACGGTAATTTTCTTTCCCTAAACCTAACGACAAATGCCATTTTAAACGTGTTTCTTTCCAGTGGTGGTACCATTTCATTTCTTCACCCGGACGAACGAAAAATTGCATTTCCATTTGTTCGAATTCACGCATACGGAAAATAAATTGTCTTGCAACAATCTCATTTCTAAAAGCTTTACCGGTTTGGGCAATTCCAAAAGGAATTTTCATACGACCTGATTTTTGTACATTCAGGAAATTCACAAAAATACCCTGCGCCGTTTCCGGACGTAAATATAAATCCATTGCAGAATCTGCAGAAGCTCCAAGTTTAGTACCAAACATTAAGTTGAATTGCTTTACGTCTGTCCAGTTTCTTGAACCCGTTTCAGGATCAGCAATTTCTAATTCTTCAATTAGCGCTTTTACATCCTGAAGATCTTCGCTCATACCTTTTGCAAGTCTTTCCAGAATTTCTCTCTCTTTAGCCAAATATTCAACCACACGAGCATTTGTCGTAATAAATTCTTGTTCGTTGAATGCATCACCAAAACGAGCTTTTGCTTTTTCGATTTCTTTTTTAGCTTTTAGATTTAACTTTTCAGCATAATCTTCCACTAAAACGTCAGCTCTGTATCTTTTTTTCGAATCTTTATTGTCAATCAACGGATCATTGAATGCATCAACGTGACCTGAAGCTTTCCAGGTAGTCGGATGCATTAATATTGCGGCATCAAGGCCAACAATATTTTCATTCATCTGAACCATTGATTTCCACCAATATTCACGGATATTCTTTTTTAACTCGACGCCATTCTGTGCATAATCATACACTGCACTTAATCCATCGTATACTTCGCTTGACGGAAAAATAAATCCGTACTCTTTTGCGTGCGAAACCACATTCTTAAATATATCTTCTTGTTTTGCCATAGTGATGCAAAAATATAAAAAGTACGTTTAAAAAAAAGAAAAATAATAAAGATTGAAGCGTTGATTTCGTTATTTTTGTAACTAAATTCTTTCTATTTGTGTTTAATTATATTATTGACCTGTTTTTTCCTAAAGTTTGCGCCGGATGCCATACAGTTTTAATGACTTATGAAACGGTCTTGTGCAGTAAATGTCGACATGAAATGCCTTTGACGCAATATTACCTGGATTCCAAAAATGAAGCTGTCAAAAAGTTTTATGGAAAAATTGACATTGAGCATGCGTCTGCCTTTTTATACTTTAATAAAAAAGGTATTGTTCAGGAACTCATTCACAACCTAAAATACAAAGCCCGGGAGGAAATCGGAACTATTTTAGGAAACTGGTATGTAGAAGATTTAAAAAAACTAAAATTAGAAACTCCGTTTGATGTTGTAATTCCGGTTCCGCTCCATAAAAGAAAATTTAAAGAAAGAGGTTATAATCAGGTCAGTACTTTTGGAAAAGCCTTAGCTGAAGGTTTAAACATTACTTATGATGATGCTGTTTTATATCGAAAAATATATTCGAAAACACAATCAAAAAAGAATCTTTTAGGAAGATCCGAAAATATAGAAAATATATTTGACGTCACTTTCTCAGCAGAAAGCCATCATAAACATTTTTTAATTGTCGATGATGTTCTGACTACCGGAGCCACACTCGAAGCTTGTTCACGCGCCCTGCTAAAAATTCCGGGAGCAAAAATCAGCATCGTTTGTATGGCAATGGCGCACTAAAATTTTACAAATTAGTTAATTACTATCTTCTTAACTGTTTTTCGATTACCATCAATAACGCTTACCAGATAAATTCCTGAAGTCACATTAGAAAGCTGAATGTTTTCATTAAAATCAGCTGACGGTTCAAAAGCGTGTGAATAAATCGTTCTTCCCAAAATATCAGATACCAAAACTTGAACTCCCGAATTGGATTCCGGTGTAAACTGAATTGTAAAACTTCCTTTATTTGGATTTGGAAAAAGAGCAAAATCAATAGCAGTTGCAACTTCATCAGTCCCTAACGTATATTTTTGCGCCTGAATGGTAATCGATGCCGAGTTTATAGTTCCTACTTGTCCGGCATCAATATCGCGAACCATTAAGGTCCAGTCACCATAAGGACTTTCATTATTAAATGCACTTAATTTACCAGCCGGGAAAACAGTTTGCAACGTTTTTTCAGCACAAGAGATTGCACTTCCTGCATCATCATATTTTAAAGACAACGTATTTGAAGAACTGCCACAACTTCCGTCAAACAAATTAACAATAGTTCCTTCAGGACTCATAATACTAATCTGAACATCTGATAAATAAGTATGTGTAAAATTAATATTCAGATCTACATCACTAATAGCGGTTCCATCTTCAGCAACTGCATTTTTTGCCGTTTTCTGACCATCACTCATGCTTGCCGTAATGCTGTTTTTTGCTGTACTAAAAGGAGCAGTCACCGTAATTATTCTTGTTGTATAAGTTAAATTTCCATCGGGAATTGCGATTGGAGTATTGAAGGTGTACGTATTCGAATTTGTTGAAACGGTGTAACCAATCGCAAACTGATTGCTGTTTACAGCGTAATAAATATTAGCCGTTGGCTCAATCAATAACCTGCAGGTCATTGCTTTAATGTCAGCCGGAACAGTGATAATTTCCGAACCGTCATTTGGTGTGCCGGATACTAATGTGATTGGAAATGTTAAACCACCATCTGTAGAAAGTTTAATATTTACATTTGTAGAACCTGCCAAAGCAGTAGTATTATTAACACTCCAGGAAATCGTTTGCTGGCTTCCGTTTGCCCAGCCAATATTATCTGTGTTTTGAGAAGTAACAGCAAATGGCCCTGCATTTGCATTCACCACCACGACCATAGCATCTGTTCTGGTCTGCGCTGTTCCCTGAGCAGCATTGTCCCGTCCCGTTAAAGTAAAATTCAAAGTTCTGGCAATGTTAGAAACGGACTCCCAGGTAGATGATAATTTATTTTGCAGCACAGCATCTAATTGTGGCATATATCTAATCGGCGAACTAACCGGCAGAAAAGAACGGAACAATGCTCCGTCCGGTTTTGTTGGATACGCTTTACTGGTTTCCCCGGATGTGCTTGTTGCGTTATCGTTTTCTTCCCAGCAATAAGTTATTGTATTTCCTTCTGCATCAGAACCTGTTCCTTTTAGCACAAAAGCGGTTCCTTTTGGAATTGTATAATCGGGACCCGCACTTATGGTTGGCGGATTATTGGTTAAAGCCGTACTTACAGGACAGCTCACACTTGAAAGTGTATTTTGAATTTGTAAAATACTAACATAGGCAAAATAATCGTCTGAGTTATTTTGTACGTCATAATCCTCAGAAATTCCGGCATATCCCATAATGGTAGAACCACTTCCCGGCTCCACATTTACATTTGTTCTTTCACTGCCATCATATGAAAATGTATGATTAGCTCCTAATTGATGTCCAAATTCGTGAATTACGAAATCAATATCAAAAGTATCTCCTTCCGGTTTTGCATTAGAGGGTGAGGTATAACCACTTCCTTTTCCGTCAGGTTCGGAAGCTGTCGGATTCACACAAATACAACCTATACATCCTGCATTTCCTCCTCCGCCTGAAGCACCAAATAAATGTCCGATATCATACGCACTATTTCCAATTACGTTTGTCAGAGTAGTCTGGACTTCCTGATTCCAGGCGCCATCCGTTCCTTCAGAAGCATTAGAATAGGGATCAGTAGCAGCATTGGTATAAATAAGGGCGTCATTATTTGCTATCAAAACTAATTTGATCGCCAGGTCTCTGTTAAAAATTCCATTTACTCTCGTCAATGTGGAATTCATTGCAGCCAGTGCTCCTGCCTTAGTTCCGCCAAAATAAGCTGTATATTCTCCTGTACAAGACAGGGCCAGTCTCAAAGTTTTAAAAACCTTGTTGTTTGCGGTTTCCTTTGAGGCAGGGGCGTTTTTTGCTGTTTTTTGATTATTTGAAACTTCTTTTGTAGAACAATTTAATGTTGCTTTTGCAAGAGTACTTTTAGAAGCAAAAACCACATACTGCGTTTTATCATCAGGATTGCTTTCTATAAATTCCGGGCTTTTATCTACGCGAAGTACCATAGATTGCAAACCGGCCGGCGAAAGGCTAAAATGAATTTTTGCCGATTTATCGTCAATCCCTGCTCCTTCATACGCTCTGATGTCCGGGTATTTCGCCTGTAATTCCGCATCAAGATTAGAGGATTCCCAAATAGTGAATCGCTCTAAAACTCCATTTGTGTTAGGGACAGTAATTTCTGAAGTATTACTTTTTGATTTTTTATCCGTTGCCGCTGTCAGTTTTTCTTTCAGGAAATCTGCGTTTAATTTAAAATACAACTTTTCTGAATCTTCAGCAGTTACTTTTCTATTAAAAACAGAAGTTGGGTTCACTTTTTGCCACAAAGCATCGTTTTGAGCATTCACATTGGCGCAAGAGAAAATAATTGCTATAAAAAGTAATAGTTTTTTCATAAATCAGTGGTATTTGAAGCCATCAAAAATAAACCAATTAAATTAAATTCTTACATATGTTAGACATTTAATTGCTTTTCATCGACGAGTGGCCTGTTTTTAACAAAAAGAAACTAAATTTCATTAAAAATCAATTCAGCTGAGCATCAATTTTAAAATAGATAGTATAAATTTGCACCATCTTAAATAATTTGCTTTGAAGCTTTTTCATTCTATAAACGATTTTCGGTCAACCAAGAAAACTATTTTAACTCTTGGCACCTTTGATGGTGTGCATATTGGTCATAAAAAAATTCTGGAGCGAATTACGCAAAACACTGAAAACGGCAAATACGAAAGTCTGGTTCTTACTTTTTTCCCGCATCCGAGAATGGTCCTCCAGGAAAAATCAGAAATAAAACTTTTAAATACGATTTCCGAAAAAACAAAACTTCTCGAACAAACCGGAATTGAAAATCTTGTTATTCATCCATTTAACGAAAGTTTTTCAAGATTAACAGCCGAAGAGTTTGTACATTCTATTCTGGTGGATCAGTTTCATATTCAGAAAATAATTATCGGTCATGATCATCGTTTTGGCAGAAACAGAACTGCTGACATTAATGATTTAATTGCTTTCGGAAAAGAATATGGTTTTGAGGTGGAGCAAATTTCAGCTGAAGAGATCCAGGATGTTTCTGTAAGTTCTACTAAAATCAGAAAAGCTTTAGACGAAGGAAATATCGCTTTAGCCAATGATTATTTAGGTTATGCTTATTTCCTGAGTGGTGAAGTGGTAAAAGGAAAACAACTCGGGCGCACTATAGGTTTTCCAACGGCCAACATTCAGATTGAAGAAGAATATAAAAAAATTCCAAAAAATGGCGTTTACGTCGTTCAGACCCTGATCAATGGAAAAGAGGTTTTCGGAATGATGAATATTGGTTTTAACCCAACTGTAAATGGAGAAAAACAAACCATAGAAGTACACCTTTTTGATTTTGATACTGATATTTACGGGCACAAAATTGAAGTTTCCTTATTGAATTATCTTCGTGAAGAACAAAAATTTGGTTCTGTTGAGCTGCTGAAAGAGCAATTAAATCAGGATAAAAAAACGGCAATGGCTTTTATTGGTCAGCTTTAGAAAAGGCCAAAGCGTACTTTTTGTTATTTTTTAAATCATCGTAGTTATTTTTTTAGTAAATTTGATATACAGCACTGTTTGTCAATTGTTTACTATTAACTTCTCTAAAAATAACCATTATGAAACTACCTAAAGAAATCACCAACGGTTTTTTAATATTCCTTGGAATTGGCATCTATTTTTTACTGATGAATGTATTAGGGCTTGCCGATTTGTTTTACCTGCGTACCCTCAATGTATTTTTTATATTTTATGGTGTAAATAAAACCATGCGAATGAACCTGCAGGAAGGTGAAACCAATTTTGTTTCAAATGCCGTTTCTGCAATGGCAACTTCTGTGGTTGGTGTGGCATTGAGTGTATTCGGATTACTGGTTTACAGTTATGCAAGAGGCGGTGATGCGTATGTAAAAACACTTTCGTCGACTTTTATGTTTGGCGGAGATCCTTCTGTACCAACCTATTGCATCTGTTTATTATTTGAAGGAATAGCATCATCGGTAATTGTCACTTTAATGATGATGTTGTATTGGAATAATAAATATGTAGCGGATTAGTTTTTCAAAATAAAACCAACAATTTAGCACTCTAAAATCATAAAAAAATATAATTCTATGATTTTAGAGTGTTTCTTTTTTGAAAAAACCTGCTAAATATTCATTTACAGAATACATCATTGGTTGATTAGAACAATTTAACTACTTTTGAAGCATCAAAAAATTGTATCAATGAGCATTACAAAACACAACTGGACAAAAGACGAAATAATCGCCATATATAATAAACCTATGATGGACCTGCTTTATGAAGCAGCAACGATTCACAGAGAAAAACACGATCCGAACGTAGTACAGGTTTCTACGCTGTTATCGATAAAAACCGGAGGATGCCCTGAAGATTGCGGTTATTGCCCACAAGCTGCCCGATACAATACAGGTGTTGAAGGAAATGATTTAATGAGCGTAAGCCAGGTAAAAGCTCAGGCTTTGCGTGCAAAATCCAGCGGATCATCTCGTGTTTGCATGGGAGCTGCGTGGAGAAACGTAAAAGACGGAGAGGAATTTGATCAGGTTTTAGAGATGGTTCGTACCATCAACAAACTCGATATGGAGGTGTGCTGTACGCTGGGAATGATTACCGAAAACCAGGCACAACGTTTGGCAGAAGCAGGATTATATGCTTACAATCACAATTTAGATACTTCTGAAGATTATTATAAAGATGTAATTTCGACACGTGCTTTTGAAGACCGTTTAGAAACAATTGAAAACGTTCGTAAAACCAATGTTACGGTTTGCAGCGGAGGAATTATCGGAATGGGAGAAAGTATCGAAGACAGAGCAGGAATGCTTGTAGCTCTTTCTACATTAAACCCGCAGCCGGAATCAGTACCTATTAATGCATTAGTGGCTGTTGAAGGAACTCCTCTGGCAGAAGAAAAACCAGTTGAAATCTGGGAAATGATCCGTATGGTTGCTACCACAAGAATTATAATGCCGGATACGCAGGTTCGTTTGTCTGCCGGAAGAACCAATATGAGCCGTGAAGGACAGGCCATGTGCTTTTTTGCAGGAGCCAATTCTATTTTTGCAGGAGACAAACTACTTACTACTCCGAACCCGGATGTACAGGAAGACATGAAAATGTTTGAGTTATTAGGATTGAATCCGCAGAAACCATTTACTAAGGTTTCACAGCCAAAAACCGTTGAAGCAGGAGATTCTCAATTTGCTCCGTTAGGTGAAAAACCAAAATGGTCAAGACCGGGACATTCAATTGAAAGAAATCTTGAGGCTTCGATTAAATCAAAAAATTAATTAAAAGAGTTAATAAATCTCTTCCAATATTTTTAAATTGCTTGTAACACAGAGTTATAAGCAATTTTTTTATTTAAGAGATGAAGTTAAAAGAAATCGAAAGGGTCAATAAAATCTCAAAAACTGATTTTATTTCCCAATACGTCAAAAAACAAATTCCCGTTGTTATTGAACAGCTGACCGAAGACTGGCCGGCTTATGATAAATGGAAACTTTCCTATATAAAAGAAATCGCCGGTAATACAATTGTTCCCTTATACGACAACAGGCCCGTAAATCACAAGGATGGCTTTAATGAAGCTCATACCAAGATGAAAATGAGCGATTATATTGATCTTTTAGAACAAAGACCTACCAATTACCGTATTTTTCTTTATAATTTAATGAAGCAGGTGCCAGCCTTAAACAAGGATTTTCTATGGCCCGATATCGGCTTAAAATTAGTCCGGCAAATGCCTATGTTGTTTTTTGGAGGGCAAAATTCGAAAGTCTTTATGCATTACGATATTGACTATTCCAATATTTTACATTTTCATTTTCATGGAGAAAAACAGTGTATGTTGTTTGCTCCCGAACAATCAAAATATATGTACAAAGTTCCGCATGCACTAATTTCAAGAGAAGACATCGATTTTGATAATCCTGATTACGAAAAATGGCCGGCACTCCAAAATGCAGAAGGGTATATTACAAATCTCAAACATGGTGAAATGTTGTACATGCCGGAAGGCTATTGGCATTACATGAAATATCTGACACCCGGATTTTCCATGAGTCTGCGTTCTTTCCCAACAAATATCTCTAATTTATCAAAAGCATTTTATAATGTTTTCATCATGCGTCATTTTGATATTATGATGCGGAAATTCAAAGGCCAAAAATGGATTGATTACAAAAATGAAAAAGCAATCCGGAATACTCATGAAAATTTGCACCAGACTTCTTTAAACAGATCCTAAAAAAAGGCAGTTTTACCAAATAGTAAAACTGCCTTTTTACAAGTATTTTTTAAAATCTAAAATATAACTTTCCGAGTGCTTATCGTATTGTCGGCTAACTTCACCTTCACCAGAAGAACCTGATTTTGAGATCTTAAATTTACAATTTGAAAGGCAGGATCGTTAAGATCTGATTTTTTATAGATCATGTTCCCTGTTACGTCATAAATAAGAATCTCATTAATTATTTTTTCAGGAGCATAAATACTGATTGTTTTATCTTTCGTACTTATTATCATTTCTTTTCCGGAGTTTTCAAACTCATCTATTCCCAACGATGTATCCTTGTAACGCAATATAAAGCGATTGTCAAAAACTCCTATTGCACTTGAAAACGTATAGTTACTGTCCCTTAAGTTATGTACCAGTCCTGTTACTTTATCTTCGATGTAAATAGCCTGATTTACTAAATTACCATCCGAATCATCAATTGAAATTGTAAAATCACTTACAATAGCAGAACGATACCCCAAGGGAACCGTATCGGTATCTGAGAAAGGCAGTGCGCGACCCTGAATAACATATTTATAAGTACCGTTTATACTATAAAAATCAAGAAAGGGATTGGCATCAAGGGTTATTCCGTCAAATCTATTGTCGAAACCATTTGTCGCTTCTTCTATATAACCCACTAGCAATTGTTTAAAAGCCCCTCCTTCGTTTGTCATATTAAGCCATAAACGATGTCTCTCCAAATCTGCTTTTTTTGATGTGTTTGCTGTTTTAAAGAATTGGTTATTACTTGTACCTCCTAATCTCATCGTATTATTAAAAACAGGTGTTCCGGAATTAACAGTTGTTGCAAAAAAAGACTGTCCCGCAGCAATTTTGCCGGTTGGTTTTACTCCGGCATCTGTTGCCGGATTATCTGTATGTCCGGGAGAACTTTTTGCAGATATCCCAACACCTCCACTCCTATTGTAACTGGCATAATCATCGTCGCTATATTCGTATTGGGCCGCTGTTCCTACAGGAGTATTGTGAGTCCAAAAAAAGATGGTTCCGTCTAAAAATAAATTTGCATCCAAAAACAAATCTGCATCCAGCGCAGAAGGATATGGATTCCCGATTAAATAGGACTTACCAGCATCCATAATCTCGCCAGACAGCGTCCCATTGTTCGGAACACCATTAAAAGAAGCAGTATAATCTTCTCTTGTTCCATTTGAATACGTTTGCGGTCCGCGAATAATATAGCCTTTACCAACAACCATCGTAGTATTTCCGGGAGTAATCACCCAATTTGTTCCATTATAGCCAAAGTATTTATCCGCCAAAGTAAAAGGAGATACATCAAATAATGTTTGCGGGCTTACTGGTGTTGACCAGTATACAAAATCAGCCAAAAGAATTTGTTTAGCAGTACGTTTGTAAGTGATAGCACCGGAATTTATGCCTGGATTATTATTGATTTGAATTAAACTCGAATTATTTTCAAATATTAATTCCGTTCCTAATGCTGAATCAACAATTAAACCATTGTTTACCGTTAAAGTATTTAGTGCCGTTACGGTTATTTTTATTCCCGGATTCACCTTGCAGGTACAACTGTTTAGATCTCCCGTTATAGCATAATTATCCGCAAAAATTACATTCTGATTTATGGTAGGTGTTCCGTTTGACCAGCCTCCGGCGATAGTGTAGGTATTCGTTATAAGCGGATTTATTGTAATATTAGATAAGGATGATGAAACACAACTGCCGGTATACTGAACAGTAAAATTATATGTTCCGGCCGCAAGTCCTGTAACCGTGTAGGTTGTTGGATCGGGACCACTGCCTCCATTGTAAGTATTCGAAGAAAAACCAGTTTGTACGATCGTATAATTGCTAATGTTGGGTAATCCTGTTAAAACTATGGTACCTGTTTGTAGGGCACATGTTGGCTGTGTAATTCCACCGTTAATCGGAGTAGCCGGTATTGGATTAATTGTAATTGTTGCAGCACCACCTGTAAATCCTGAACTTCGGACACAACTATTAGATCCTGTAACAGAAACCAAAGTATAGGTTGTTGAAGCAATAACCGGAGTTGTAAATGTTGCAAAAGGAGTTCCGCTGGTAACATTTGTAGCAGTACGATCGGCTCCTCCGTTTTCTTTGTAAACTATCGTGTAAGGACCTGTTCCGGCTGTTGCCGTAAAGGTTAATTGTCCTGCTCCTGTTGCACAAAAGGGGCCATTTGCTGTTAAACTTCCCTGTGGCAGCGGATTTACGGTTATAGTGGCAGAACCCCCGGTAAATACGGAACTTCGCACACAAGTATTTGCTCCTGTTACAGAAACCAAAGTATAGGTTGTTGAAGCAATAACCGGAGTTGTAAATGTTGCAAAAGGAGTACCGCTGGTAACATTTGTGGCAGTACGATCGGCTCCTCCGTTCTCTTTGTAAACTATGGTATAGGGACCTGTTCCGGCTGTTGCTGTAAAGGTTAATTGTCCTGCTCCTGTTGCACAAAAGGGGCCATTTGCTGTTAAACTTCCCTGTGGCAGCGGATTTACGGTTATCGTTACAGGAGTTGAAGGTGTGGAAGCACAGGGTCCATTTTGAACAATAGCTCTAAATTGAGTAGTAGCAGTAAGAGGCCCGGAAGTATAAGTTGTAGTTGTATTACTAATATTTGTCCAGGTTGAAAATGGACTAACTGATGACTCCCAATTTAAGATTGTTCCGGTATGACCACTTAAGGTTAACAAACCACTCGTTGCCCCGGAACAAATTGGTGAAGTACCAGTTACAGCTCCTCCAGCTGTCGGGCCGAAAACAGTTAAGTTAGCTACATTATTAGAACCAATAGTTGATGTACATTCACCTGATGCCAGATTTGTAACCGTAATCGTAGGTGTACCGGCAGCAGTTAAACCGACTGCGGTAAAAGTCCCCGTTCCCGCCACAGCAACAGTTAAAGTTGCGATAAGTGCGGTGCCAGTTGGATTACTACGGTTATACGTTACGGTATAAGTACCTACGGGTAAAGAAGCAGCACTTCCTGTTAGTGTGACCAAAGAAGTTCCTGCTAAAGTACAAGCATTTGCTGCTGAAATTCCGGTAATACTGTAAGTTGGGCAAGTATAGTCAATTTTAATTTGCCCTTGAGCACCCGCACCTCCAGCCAATGGACCTCCTGAACCCGCGGTCATTGCACCCCCGCCCCCACCACCTGGGCCGGTTCCATTATTACCTACACTATTTACGCCTAAAATTACACTAGCAATAGCAGCTCCACCAGCTCCACCTCCAGGCAAAGCACCCGTTCCTCCTTTACCGGATGAAAACAAAAGACTCAACAGTGAAGTTCCTCCAGGATCACCGTTACTACCCGAAGTCTTTGTAGCGGGATTACCAAATGAGGCAGAAGCCTGACCTCCTGTACCACCAGCTGGACTACCACCTGTAGTATTTGCTGTACCACCTGATCCTCCGACTGCTAAAATTACAGTTTCAAAACCTGTAATTGTTGAGCTGGCTCCATTTGCACCATTACCAGTTGTACCGGCTGTTTGTGCCCCTACAACTAGACTTATATTGGTATTGGTTAGAGTAGAAACTGATATCGTTGCTGTTGCGTATGCGCCACCACCACCACCTGCTCCACCTCTTCCGAAACCTCCTCCGGGAACACTGGAGCCTCCTCCGGCGCCTCCGGCTCCCCATGCCTGAACAGTCATTGTACTCAATCCGGGAGGGACAAATACGGAAGTATTCGTTGTGTAGGTATGTGATATGGTCTGGGCCACTGAAGAAGCAAAAACAAATAAAAAAAGAAAAGAAAGTTTTGCCTTAAAAAACGGAATTTCTAAATAATGCAAATTAGCTTGAGAAGAACAATGCATCGAAAACGAAAACAGAAAAGATGGTAATTTTTTTTTCATCAGACTAGTTTTTAAGTTAAAAGAAAAAAGAAAAACCAAACACTGGGGGAAGTCTGGTAACATTAAATTCTAAATACCATAAAAAGTAATACTGATTACAAAACCCATCTTATTACTAAAACTACTAAAATGCTGTTTTTATTTAGTGGTATTCAAAATAGCAATCTATATTTCGGCAGATAAAAAAGAAACAATTTTCGTAACACAAAATGTCCCTGATTGGCTTATAAATACGTTGATTATGAAAGTATTACAACAAGGTACGATTTTATCTACACAGTGGTCAAATATTTCAAATTAAATTGTAAGAATTTAACACTAACCCTATTTACATACCGCTCAAAAAGAACTTATTAGCCTTTAAAATAAGAGTTTGTCGACGAAATGCATTTTTGAAATGAGATGAATCTTTTGTCCTAAAAAACAGCAAAATATTCAATTTTGAATAGAAAAAGAAATATATTTTAACATTTAGACATACGTAAAAGTTGCTTTTTTTGTCTAAAATGATTTTTTTTCAAGAAGTAATACGATGCCTTATTAGTGCAGAACAATTTTTCGGGTTATTTTGTAATTATTTTCTAACATAATTTTTAACAGCAAAATCTGTTTCCCCAGTTGTAAATTTGGCAACTGAAACTCTGCTTCATTAATTGTTTTTTTATTATAAATCAACTTACCCGAAATATCAAAAACAGCAATTTCCTGAATTTTTTCTTTTGTCGATTGTACTTTTATTATTCTGTCTTTTACTGCGATCAAAACCGAATCGTCAGGTTTTCCAAAGCTTATATTTTTTAAACTCCTGTCGCTGTAGCGTATTATAAAACGTTCCTTAAAAGTACCTTTGGAAGTTTTAAATAAGTAGGGGCCATTTTTTAAATTATGGATTACTTTCAACGTTTTATCCTCGAGATAAACATTCAAATTTTCGAATAGTCCATCCATATGATCTGTTCTGATAGTAAAATCCCCATCAACAATTGTATGATACCCGATTGAAACAGAATCTGACATAATAAAAGGCGCACTAGAACCTTGAATGACAAGATTTCTATTTTCAATAATACTGAAAAAATCTACATATTCATTCCCATTAAGTGATTCAGCGTTATACTTATCATTATCTGCTGTCAAATCAGATGTTCCCTGAATATACCCAATCAAAATTTGTTTAAAAACGCCTTTTGTATTCTCAAGGTTCAGCCAAATACGATGTTTTTCCATTCCTGATTTTTCTGTGTTTTTAAGGTTTGTATATGCCTTAAAAAAAATCGAATTCCTGCCGATAATTCTCATACTATTATTGAACTCAACAGTTCCAGTATTTTTACTCAGCGCAAAAAAGGCCTGCCCGGAAGCAATTGTTCCGTCCGGTATTGTTTCATTTATGCCTGAAGATAATGCTGGTCTTGTCCCTACACCTCCCAGTAAGTTATAAACTGCATAGTCATCTGAAGAATATTCATAGTTCGTAATTGGAGTGTTATGTGTCCAGAAATAAAGAGCTCCTTTAATATTTTCACTGTTTTTATCTAAAAATAAATCTGCATTAATAGCCGATGGGTACGGATTTCCAATCAAATTAAAAGTATCCCCTTCTCCCCAATCTAACGTAATTTTTCCATTATTGGGAATCCCTTTAAAGAGGGCTTCGAATCTGGAAGCTACTGTTGTGGAGAAATCCTGAGGACCACGAATAATATATCCTTTTCCTAAAACCATACTGTTTGATGGATTTTCGATATACCAATTTTTGAGGAGATAATTATAGGAGAAAAATTTGTCGGCCAATGTATTTGGAGAAACATCAATTAACTTTTGATTTTCTACAGGAGAGGACCAATAGGTGTAATCAAATTTTAAAACAGGAGACGATTTTCTAATAACCTGGACAATTCCCTTATTTATGATTTCATCATCATCCTGATACAAACTGGCTGTATCATTTAAGATCAAAGTTCCTGAACCATTATAATCGAATTCAATTTTTAACGTATTTCCACTTAAAAGTGTGACCGTTTTTCCTTCATTAATTCTACAACTGCAGGTATTAGCCGTTGTTAAATTTGAATAGTCTTCTGTAAAAGTAACTTCTTTGCCTCCCGACGGAAAGCCATTAGACCAGGAAATACCATCCCAGAATGTCTTTTCCAGACAAATCTTTAAACGTGCAATTCTATGTTTGGGCAGTCCGGAAACAGAATTGAAATCTCCTCCAATCATCAGTTTATGATCGGATGTAAAAGTCATAGTGTGCAACTTATTATTTAAAGCAGCCTGAAAACTACTATCGTATTCTCCTGTCTTTAGTAACCTTATCATTCTTAAAGAGGATTTCGTTTTATAAGTTCCCGAAAAAGTCCCCCCTAACAAAATGCGATCATCAGGTTGTATGAGAATGGCTAAAACATCTCCTTTACTAAATCCTGATCCTGAATCAAATGTAGTGTCTAAATCTCCGTTTGGGTTCAATCTGAGAATCCGTTTTTGAGAAATACCGTTGTACATTAGGAAAGATCCCCCAACAATTATTTTCTGATCTGACTGCAAGGCTAATGCATATACATTTTTATCAAAACCGGCTCCTGTACTGAAACCGGAATCTATACTTCCGTTACTGTTCAGGCGTACTAAACCCGGAAATAGATGACTATTAAAAGAAGTAAATCGACCTCCAACCAAAATTTTTCCATCGGGCTGAATGATAATAACGTCAATAATCGCGTTAGCACCCAAACCAACATTAAAACTGACGTCAGGCAAACCATCTGGCAGCAATCTGACTATTCTATTAGCTGGTGCGTTATTATATAAACTGAAATTACCCCCCACAATAATCTTTTGATCCGGCTGAATCGCCATCGCATATACCTGATTATTGAATCCTGAACCTAAATTGAATGTTCCATCAACTGCTCCATCAGATAAAATGCGTGCAATTCTATTAGAACTCAATCCATTGTATTTTGTAAAATTTCCAGAAAAAACAATTTTACCATCCTCTTGCAAAACCGCTGTTTTTATAACATTATTGGCGCCCTGTTGCGCCAAATTAAAAGTATCATCCACTGTTCCGTTTTCCAGAAGCCTCGCAATTTTTGAATTTAATTTTCCATTGAATTTATTGAAATTCCCAAACACCATAGTCTGTTTATTTTCTAAAGCCAGAACTTTTAAAACAGAATTATTAAAACCAATTCCTGCTGATAAATAAGTTGTATCATATTCTCCATCAGCATTAATTCTAGCCAGTCTGCCCTGATTGAGACCATCGAAAACGGAGAACGATCCTCCGACATACCAAGATCCATCTGCATTATTTTCTAAAGCCAGAACGGAAGCAGAACCAGGCCCTGATTCTGTATAAAAATCACTTTTCAGAGTCCCGTCCGGATTTAAAAAAAACAGGCGGTTCACCTCACTATCATCATAGAAACCGTTAAATGATCCTCCAATCGCAATAGTACCTGAAGCATCAACTTTAATAATATGAACTGCGTCTTTATTCAAACCTGAGCCAGAAAAAAAGGTATTATCAAGGGTTCCGTCCTCATTTAACCGAATAATTCTTTTGGCTATAATTCCGTTATACGCTGTAAATTTTCCGCCTGCGATAATTTTGCCATCCGGCTGCACTGCTATTGCATTTACATCATCATTAAAAGCAGTTCCGATATTAAAACCCTGATCAACTCTCCCATCAGGATACAGGCGAACAATTCTGTTAGTTGCAATTCCATTAAAAGCAGTAAAATTTCCAGTCAGAAGAATTTTATCATCGTTTAAAATTTCAGCATTGGTAATGGTTAAGGGAGAACCAGTTCCTGTAGTAAAAGAATTATCTAATACCCCATTGGGTAAAAGGCGTGCAATTCTGTTTACGGTAACATTATTGTATTTGGTAAAACTGCCAACAATAAGAATTTTTCCATCCGTTTGCTGGCAGATTTTATATATGATTCCGTTTGTTGCTCCAATCGTTGTATTGAATGATAGATCCGGTGAGCCATCGCTATTTAAACGAATCAGCCTTCCTGAACTTGTGCCATTATAAGCTGTAAAACTTCCTCCAATGATAATTTTACCATCTAACTGAACATAAGAGCTGTAAACTTTTCCGTTTAAACCCTTTCCTGTGTTAAAACTTTCATCAATTGAACCATCGGCATTCAAACGGGTTAAATACGGCGATGGTATTCCGTTTAGATTTAAATAATCTCCGCCAACAATGAGCTTTTCATCCCATTGTAAAAATAAAGTTCTTACACTATTATCAAATCCATCACCGATTACTCCATCGTCAGCTGTATTAAAGGTTCGGTCTACTTTTCCTTGTTGTGCATATACTTCCGTTCTATTAAAGAAACTGATTACCATTGCTAAAAAGAATAATTTTTTAATCACAGTGAAATATGTTTAATTACTAATTATAAGATTTTACTGCAATTTAATATTCCTGCACAAATGTTGCAATACCAACTTCAGGGGATATTTGCCGTTATTTAAATGAGAAGAAAAAGCATAAAAAAACCCATTCGCCGCGGCGAATGGGTTTTTTTATTATGGAGTAAACAAAGTGTTTGGGTTCTATTGAAATATAACTTTCTTAGTTGTCGTATGATCATTGTCTAAAGTAACTTTTACCAGTAAGACCTGATTGGCAGACTGCAGATTTGTTATTTGCAATTCTGTTGCACCTACTTTCTTTTTGTTGTAAAGCAGTTTTCCGGAAATATCATAAACCGTAACTTCCTTAATGTTTTCTTTGGCAGAGTTCACCTTGATTGCTTTGTTTTTGATGCTGACCAAAATGTTGTTTTCCTTGTTTTCAAAATCACCTGTGCCTAATGTTTTATCGGTATAACGAAGTACCAGACGATCGTTAAAACTTCCGATTTTTGTGCTGAAGGTATATTTACCGTCTTTTAAATTATGAATTTTGCCTGCTGTTTTATCTTCGATGTAAACGGCCTGATTGCTTAAATCTCCTTCTGCATGCTGTATGGAGATGGTAAAATCACCCTCAACGGTACTGCGGTATCCTAAAGGAACGATATCGGTATCCGTAAAAGGAAGTGCACGTCCCTGAATGACATAATTCAGATCGTTGTTTACGCTGTAAAAATCAAGATACGGGTTGGCATCAAAAGTTTCTCCGTCGTATCTGTTGTCAATACCATTTGTGGCTCCTTCTACATACCCTACGAGCATTTGTTTAAAAGCGCCTCCCTCATTGGTGATATTAAGCCAGATGCGGCTTTTCGCGGCTTCTTTTGCCCCTTTTGCCGGCTTAAAAAACTGACCGTTATTAGCGCCTCCCTCTCTCATTATGTTGGTAAAGGCAATTGTTCCCACATCGTTGGTGCTGGCAAAAAAGGATTGCCCGGCAGCAATGTGACCCTGTGGAATAAAAGGATTATTTCCAGGGGCATCGTCACCACTCGGGGCCGCTTCGGTTGCAACTCCGCCTGTTAGATTAAAAACAGCATAGTCGTCTGAGGAATAATCCCTTACTGTTATGTTTAAAGGGGTATTGTGTGTCCAGAAATAAAAGGTTCCGTTTATGAAACTATTTGCCTTCAGGAATTCATTCGCACTCAAAGCCGATGGATATGGATTACCAATCAGGTAAAATTTATCTTTTTCGACTGTTTCTCCGGACAGATTACCATTGTTTGGAATTCCTTTAAAAGAAGCTGTAAAATCAGCTCTTACGGTATTGGAATAGGTTTGCGGACCACGGATGATGTAGCCTTTGCCTACGGTCATATTGGTGTTTGAACTGGTTATAACCCAGTTGTCCCCATTGTATCCCATATATTTGTCGGCTAAAGTGAACGGGGAAACATCAAATAATTTCTGTGGTGTTACCGGTGTAGACCAATATTCATAATCGGACAGGCGCATGGAACTTACACGTTTGTATATAATTTCTCCTGTATTGACTGCATTACTGTCCTGCATTAAACTTGAGTTGTTCTCAAAAGTCAGCGTGCCTCCGCTGGTAACGTTTAAGGCATTAGTAACTGTAAGAGTACGACCCACAGGAACTAAAAGATTAACTCCTGAATTAATAGTACAGGAGCAAGCTTCTAAATCTGATGTTATGGTATAAGCTCCGTTAAAAACAACATTTTTTGTAATGTCAGGATTTCCACCAGACCATACGCTGCCATTCCAGGTTGTTGCTGATTGGTCAGAAATGGGTACAGTTGTACTTGCCGGTGATTTACAGCCATAACTATTAGTTACTCTAAAAGTATAGGTCCCTACAGCAAGACCGGTAATTGTTTCCGTTGTTCCTGATCCGTTAGTTTTTACTGAACCCGGACTTCTTTCTATAATCCAATTTCCATCTGAAGGTAAATTAGTAAAAACAACACTGCCCAATGAGCTGCATGTAATATTTACTATTTTGTCAATAGTTGGAGGTGCCAGTAAAATAGTTTCAATTGGCAGAGATACATCTTCGACTGTATTTAATGACGGATCGGTACCTGTAACTTTTGGCATATTAACAATCCTGCCTGCAGCCACATCTGCATTTGTGATAACATAGGTTCCTGTTAGTGTAGCTTTTGCACCAACCGCTAAGCTTGCTATCGGATTTCCTGTTATTGTCATTCCGGACATTGGATCGGCAACCTGAATATTGGTTATGGGCACTTCTCCGTTATTAGTAACTTCGTAGGTATAATTTACAGTGTCGCCTAATTTACCACAAGGTATAATGGAAGATGTTGTAACCAATTTTAATTCTGCAATTTTTAATGATTTTGTATTAAAAGCAATGAAAGCACAATCTGAACTACCCGAAAAAGTAACCACAAAACGATCTACCTGCGAAGCATTAGCAGCTGTTATACCAAATGAACTTGTTTCAATACCTAACATTCGGATGTCTCTTGTCGCGGCTGGAGTAAAACCGTAGCTCCCATCCATTTTAAACAAATCCAGACTGTACGTTCCTACAGCGGGAACTGATATGAAAGACACCGATATTTCATTTCCTACTGTGTTTCCTGAGGCATCAATAAATTTAAATTTATCTGCCAGACTCGCACTGCCGGGTTCTGCAACCTGTGTTACAATCAGGTCGGGCGTATCATCATTCAATCCTGTAAGATTAAGGTTGTTTGTACCAATTTTGAATTCAGCAGTACCTGCTTTTATGTTAGCAATTCCTGTTCCCAGTGCTAAACCATTAGGGCCGTCGGTAAGTCTGGAGGCGAGCTCGGCACCAGTTGCTGTCGTTCGGATTAGTTTTGGAGTTAAGATGGCTCCGCTAGCAGATTCATCAATCATAGAACCTTGTAATATGTACATACTACCAGGATCTATCCCTATAGTTTGAATTTTTAAAGCTCTGAATTTCTGAGGACTAAAAGTTACAGTATTTGTAGTAAGAGTATTGTCACTAACTCCGGTTGAGTATGTTTTTCCATTTTGTGCCCATGTAAAGGCCAATAAATTATTTTCTCTGTCCGGTCGGTTTCCTACACCCGTTGTCGAATTGGATGTCCAGTACCCTTTCCAGTCGGTATGAATTCTTGTAATTGTATTTTGACTGACTGCGCTAAAAGAAATCAGAAAAAATAGTAGTCTCAAATTTTTTAAAAATAAAGAACGAATTAAAAGTAGTAGTGTTGGGGACATACGTTTTGGTTGGTTTTGATTTGTTTTTTGTTTAAAGTTTATAAGAGATATGTAAAAATTGTAGGCCTGTTATTTGTGATGAATCGTCAGTACGCTAAAAAATCCGACAACTTTCGCTGCCGGATTTATAGGTTCAATTAGTGATAAAATCAATTAAAAATTATTTTTTTAGATGCAACATGGTCGTTCTCTAAAATTACTTTTGTGAATAACACCTGATTTCCTGATTGTAAATTTGATATTTGCAATTCAGTTGCACCAACTTTCTTTTTGTTGTAAAGCAGTTTTCCTGAAATATCATAAACCGTAACTTCTTTGATGTTTTCTGTTGTCGAAGTTACTTTTATCACTTTGTTTTTTACGGATACAATCAGGTCCTTTTCAGTATTTTCAAAATCACCAGTTCCTAATGTTTTATTCGTATAACGCAGTATAAAACGATCTGTAAAATTTCCTTTCGTTGTGGTAAATGTATATTTTCCAGCTCGTAAATCTTGTATTTTTCCTGTTGTTTTATCTTCCAGGTAAATTGACTGACCAGCTAAATCACCATCTGCCTGTTCTATCGAAATTGTAAAATCGCCTTCAATAGTAGTTCGATATCCTAAAGGAACAATATCAGTGTCAACAAAAGGTACTGCACGACCCTGAATTACATAACTGTTTTCATTTTCATAGCTGAAAAAATCTATATAGTCATTACCGTCAAAGGTTAATCCATCAAATCTATTTTCAAAATCATTGGTTGCACCTTCCACATATCCTATCAGAGTTTGTTTAAAAGCACCGCCTTCATTGGTCATATTTAACCACACACGACTTTTTTCTGTCGTAGTAGTTTTTGATGTTTTTGCAGGTTTAAAGAATTGATTGTTAGCTCCTGCAGGTCGCATTAAGTTGTCAAACTTAACAATTCCATCTGCATTTGCACTGACAAAGAAGGACTCTCCTGCTGCTACTTTACCTGAAGGAATATTTTTGTTAGCTCCTGGTGCTGAAGAGGGAGCTGTAGCTGTTCCACCTGTCAGATTATAACTTGCATAATCATTTGAATTGTATTCGTATTTTGCCGTTGTACCGATCAAAGTATTATGTGTCCAGAAATAAAGGGTACCATTTATAAACGCATTTGCACTTAAAAATTTATCAGCATCCAATGCAGATGGATAAGGATTTCCAATCAAATAGTAATTATTTGCTTTAAGAGATTCCCCGGTAATAATTCCATTATTAGGAATCCCGATAAAATTCACGGTTTGAGCATACGTCGGTCCCGTCCAGTAATCTTTACCGTTTGGATATCCATACCCTGAGGTTGGAACACGAATAATGTATCCTTTTCCAGGCGTCATAACATTATTGCCACTTTCAATTACCCAATTCGTACCGCTATAGGACATGTATTTGTCTGCTAATGTATTTGGAGATACGGCATTTAATTTTCGGCCTGCTACCGCTGATGACCAGTAGGTATAATCATAATTCTTCATTGGATATGAAATACGTTCCATATCAAATGAATCTGCAGCTCCGGTATAAGTAGCATTATTATTTGTTTGTACCAAAGAACCGTTATTTTTTATCACAAGCTTACCATTTGTATTTACAATGATATTCTCGTTTACCGTAAGTGTTTTGTTTTCTGGTATCGTCAATGTTTTACCCGTTGCTATTGTACAAGTACAAACTTCTAAATCGTTAGATAAAGTTAAATCACTATTGACCGTAATAGAAGAGCCAGTCGCAGGAGCTACTGATCCGTCATAGGTAAAAGGAGTATCAATAAAGTTAATTGCGACATTAGCATTACCGCCATCTTCTCTTAAACGTACTTCTACTTTAGAAGTTTTATTTAAAGGATATGTTCCCGGAATCATTGAAGTAGTATTGGTATAACCGTTTTGTGTAAAAATTCTGGTCCCATCAATATAAACTTCAGCGATGTCATCACAATTTACCAATTGTAGCTGGTAGCGTCCGCAAGCAAATCCCTGACGTTTGTAAGTAATGGCAAACTGATCTACTGGCATTGGAGCACCTTGCCAGCCAGAGTAGGATGAGGGTGATAATGTAGCATTCCAATAGGTTTGTGTATTGATATTTACGCCAGTGGCAACATAAGTTCCGGCATAGCTATTCGCTACCAATGCAATGTCAGGTGAATTAAAACCGTATACATTCCATTTATTATCTCCGAAAGGGAAAGAAGTATCACCTTTTATTTCTCCGTATGAAAAGGATACTCTTGATGCTTCTCCATTTTCGTAATATTCTAAAACAAAATTATGAGCTCCTGCCGTAGCAAAAGTATACTGTGTAGAATAACTAGTATAGCTGTGGTCACTCCATGAATTTGAAGGATTAAACGGAACTAAAGTACCATCAATGTATAACCTTACACCGTCGTCTCCTCCGATAGTAAAATTGTATATACCCGCTGTTGTATTAGTCTGCATTAAATAACGAACGAGGAACTTGTCGCTTGGCGCAGTTCCACAAAATGCATTTGCTTCAACACTTGCATCTCCGGTAATTGCGGCAGTACCAACATTTCGGTCAAAGATTGGTTTTTCTGCTATTGAACCAACATATGTTGTAGTTGCCGGGGTATTTCCTGTGTAGGTATATACAAAACCTTTCCAGTAGTTGATACCGGCAGTTGGTGTGGCTACACAAAGTGGAGCTGTTCCGGTAACCGTTACTGTTGCTGATGAATAATTGGAGGCCGCATTTTTAAGCGTGTAGGTAAAAGTCGCTGTTCCTGTAAAGCCACTCGCAGGAGTAAAAGTTATATTGTTCAATCCATTAACGGTTACAGTTCCATTTGATGGTTGTGTTACAGTTATAACTTGTAAAGCACTGCTGCTTCCGATAACGTCATTATCTAAAATCGGAATTGTAACAGCCTGATTTGTTGGTGTAGAAACATAATCATTACTCGCTGTTAACGTGTTTGTGTCTTTTACAATTCCTTTGATATTTGCTGTTGCTCTAAAATGAAACTGATTGTTAGTATTGTACGCATACGCACGAATGTACAAGGTTTCTCCTGCTGACAAAGTATTTAAATCAGATGCAAATGATGGTTCAATTGTATTCCAGGTACTTGTTGTTGTTCCTGAAAACAGAACTCTTTCACTACCCGTAAAGGTGCTGCTTTTAGAATAAAGAATTTGCAGCTTCTGTCCTGAGCCCCCCTGACTTCTGTAGGTAAGAAGAAAAGTAGACAGATCAATTTTATGATTTGCATCTGCTTTAATTTTAAATTCTACATATCTGGCAAGATCATAGCTTCCGGCATTTTGACCCGGAGTTGGCCAGCCGCCTGATTGATAAAAAGGATTACTTGCATCTTCACTATTGTTGAAAGATACAGCCGGATTCGCTGCACTTGGAATATCGCTTCCTGTTATGTATGAAGTGTTAACGGTAGGCTTAAATCTGTTAGTGCTTGTTTTTGCATCCCAGATTACTAATCCATCAGCAGTTAAATTGGCAATTGTTACCTGAATATCAGCTGTTGAAGAAGGATCAGTCCCTTTTGTAATCGTGTATTTGAATGTTGATGTTCCCGTAAAGTTTTTAGCAGGATTAAATGTTATGGTTTTATCGGGATTTAGAATTGCCGTTCCTTCTGATGCCGCCGGAGGTGTAGAAATTGTGATTGAAGCTACACTGGAGCCCTGAACATCGTTGCTTAATGGCGAAATATTGAGCGCAATTTCTTTTTTAGTCGTTAAATAATCATTTATGGCTAAAATTTTAGAAGAATCAAAAGTAGAAACAGTTCCTTTTAAAATCGCCGGCAAATTACCCGCATTGATTCCTGTTCTGAAATGAAAATTATTATTGCTGTTGTATGCGTACAAACGAACGTAAACTACCTGTCCCGGTAAAACCGGATTTACTTCAGCTGAAAGAAGGGGATTTATAGTTGTCCAGGTTGTAGCAGTTACTGTTTCCGGAACCAAAACTTTTACCCCGGTTGTAAAAGCCGGATCTTTTGAATATTGTATTTGAAATTTTTGACTTGTACCACTCTGAACCCTGTAGGTAATATTAAAAGAGCTTAAGTCAATTTTATTACCTGCCTTTGGTGTAATTTTAAATTCAACATATTTTGATGGATCATAACTACCTGTAAACTCCAGTGTAGTAGGCCAGTTTCCCGTACTGAAATAAGGATTATTTACATCATCAGTATTATAATTTAAACTAACAGACCCATTAACAGTGAAATCCGGAGAAGTACTTGTTCCGGTATATAAAAGATTTGTGTCATAGACCGGAGTGTTTCTATTGCCGGAAGAAGCCGCGTTCCATTTTACTAAGTCGCTTTGTGCAAAAACAGCAAAGGGTAAAATTAAAAATAAAAGTAAAGTTTTCGTCATGTTAAATGTTTTCTATCAGGTTGTTATGCTAGCATAAAATTTGGCCCGCACAAAGATATATACAACTACGAGTTCATGACAAAACGGGTTTTAAGAAAGGGGGTATTATCGATTAAATGTTAAAAATAATCGACAAACTACATACGGAAAACAGGAGAATTATGTTATTTCTTATAAAACATGAAAATAAAACATAAGAATAATCGCAAATTACAGCTAAAATGGACGGGTTTTTTGAGAATTTAATCGAAAAAACGCGAGTTTAGCTAAATAATTCGCAAGAAAGTAATAATTTATAACTAGCTGTTATTTTGTAATAAATAAGGATTTTAATACAATTGACAATTTGAATACTAAGATTTTACGGAGGGGAAAAATAAGGTATTTTTCTTTTTGAAAAAAAACTCAGACCTGTTCTAATTCTTTGACTTTATCATAAACAAGATTACTTTCGTAACCTCTTCGCAACATATAATCGCAGAATTTTTTTCTTTTTTTGAGTGTGTTTTTTTCAGAAATTGAATTCCAGGATCTTTCAGAAAGTTGCTCAAAAGTTGTTTCATATTCTTCCGGTGAAATTTCTTTCAAAGCGATGGCAATAGTAGTCGAAGAAATTTGTCTGGCTTTTAACTCATTTGTAATTCTGATTCTGCCCCAAAATTTGATACGGTGCTTCCCTCTGGCGAAACTGCACGCAAAACGTGTTTCGTTCAAAAAGTTACTTTCAATGAGCTGAACGACAATAAAATCTATTTCATCTGAAGTCATTTTCAGACTGTATAATTTGGTCACAACTTCGGCATGACACCGTTCCTGATAGGCACAAAAGTGTTCTAGTTTGAGTAAGGCTTCTTTTGGAGTACAAGTTGTATTCATGCGTTTTTTCTTTCTTTTTAACTATTATTGCTAAAAATAGTCATTTTGCTGTTAAAATTTGTCTTAATATTTTATAAATTCTCAGAAAGTCTTTTGCTTAAATGTTGCACATCTGGAGAATTATGATATTTTTGTACGATTAATTTAGCTGTTTAGCAATGGCTAAACAAAATTGCTTAAACGACTGATTTTAAATTTCTTAAAGTAAATTGTAAAAAAATCGCGTAAGTATTTTAGGATGTATAATATATAACCATTCGTATTTTTTTATTCCATTTTAGCATCTAAAAACAAATTTATAATATAAATACCACAACTGATATGATTAAAAAATTACTTTTATTCGTTCGCTTATTGTTTTTGCCCCAATTATCTCTTTTTTCTGTTGATGATTCGCAAAAAAAATTAAGTGTAACTGCAAAGATGTTTTGTTTTGCTTTGCTGTTTTGTGCTTCATTTGCGAATGCGGCAACATATTATTCCGGGATTAATGGCGCACCAACTGATGCTAATAACCGTCTTAACTGGTGGGCTAATCCTGGTGGAACCGGAGCCCATCCTACAAATTTTACAAATGCAGCCGATATTTTTATTGTTCAGACGGGCCATAGCATGGCAACAACTGCAGCCTGGGCAGTATCGGGAAGTTTACAGATTCAAACCGGAGGAACTTTAAGTGTTGCGGGATTTGATATTACTATTTCAGGAACTACTTCTGTAACGGGATCATTAATTCATAGCAACGATTTGGGAGCAAAAACTTATGTTGGTTTAGTCACTATAAATTCAACCGGATTATGGAATAATTCCAGTAATGCCGGAGTTGTTTTTAGAGGAGGAATTACCAATAACGGAACATTTACCAGTGGATCGGGAGTACAGACATTTAACACTAACAATCAGTCACTTATTGGAACTCTTTCTATTCCGAGAGTTACGGTTACAGGAGTATCTCTTACTAACACTAGTGCTAGTACTTTAACTGTTGCAACTGCATTAGCAGGAAATGGTACTTTAGTCAATTCAGGTACTTTAAACATTAGTGCCGCGACAGTAGGAATTACTACACTTACAGCAACAGCAGCAGGGAATACAGTGAATTATAACGGAGCCGCACAAACCATTAAATCAACATCCTATTACAACCTTACTTTTTCAGGTAGTGGTATCAAAACTTTTGGTGCAACAACTGTAGCAACTTCTAATATTATCAATGTAGCCAAAGGTGTTCAGCTTAATCTATCAGGCAACAATAATCATACAGCCAGAGTGTTAATATTGGGAGGTGTTGGTCCGCTTACAAGCACATGGGGAGCACAGGGATCAGGAGCAGCAAATACAACCAATACTTTTTTTACGACCACACTTTATGGCAGAATAATTGTTAGCGGTTCCGGGACTTTCGATCCGGTAATAGACTCCAACTATGCTTCTTATACCAAAGGCGTAAGCGGTAAAGTAAATGCATCCTATGTTGAAAATGCTATACCAACAGTATTGACAGCACCAAACGGTACTGTTTTTATCAATGCCGATTTTGCGAGTTATGGTACTCCGGCAGGTACTGCCCCAAATTTTACAATAGGAACTTGTAATGCTTTTAATAGCAGAACTGTAGCAACAGACGTTTTTTTAGGAAATACTACTGCTACCATTCCTGCAACAAATGCCACTTTTGGTGATCCATGTGTAAGTATAGTAAAACGTTTAAGCGTTGTAGCCACTTATACAGAACCTATTTGTACAGGTACAAGTCCGGGACTTATAACCGGTTCCACTCCTAGCGGAGGTAATGGTTCCTACACGTATTTATGGGAAGTAAGTACTACAAACGCAACTACAGGTTATGCAGCAGCACCTGGAACAAATAACGCAAAAGATTATACGCCGGGAAATCTAACAGCAACCTCATGGTTCAGAAGAACGGTATACTCAGGACTTTATGCCAGTGAGACAATCGTTATTGTTCAGGTTAATACCGCGCCTGTGGCTCCGACAGCAATTGCAAATACAGCATTTTGTGCAGGAAGCGCTACTACTTTAACGGTTAGTGGAGGCAGTAAAGGTGGAAATGGAGGTTATGCACAATGGTATACAGGTTCGTGCGGAGGTACTCTTGTGGGATCAGGTGATTCTATAACAGTAACGCCTACAGCACCTACAACCTATTATGTCAGATATCAAAATGGTTGTACCACAACAGCTTGCTTCTCTAAATTAATAGAAGGTACTGTATCTATTACAGCAGCTTCTGCAACTACACCGGTATGCTATAACGTTTCAGCTCTTCAGACAACACCTTTATCTTATAGTGCTACAACGGGTACACCAACCACATATAGTATTGCGTGGAACTCGACACCAGCCAACAGCTTCGTTGCGGTTCCATACACGACTTTACCTGCAGGCAATATTTCAATTAGTGTTCCGGCAGGAACTAATCCGGGGGTTTACACAGGTAAATTGACAGTAAGAAATGCCGGTACTTGTGTAAGTCTTGAAAATACTTTTACAGTAACCGTAAACCCACAACCATCAGCTCCGATAGTAGGAACAATAACACAGCCTACCTGTGCAGTGCCAACGGGGTCTGTAATTTTAAGCGGATTACCTTCTGCAGGAACATGGACATTAACAAGATCACCAGGTGCTGTTGTAACTACGGGAACAGGAACAGCGATTACAATTGCAGGTCTTGCCGCCAATACCACATATACTTATACAGTTGGAAATGGTACCTGTACTTCTGTAGCCTCAAATAATATTGCTATAAATCAATTGCCGCTATTGGCAACCTGGAATGCAGGATGGACTAATGGTCCGCCAACAAGTAATCAGCCTGTCGTTTTTGCAGGAAATTATACATCAGCAGGAGATTTAACTTTTTGTAGTTGTACTGTAAATTCAGGTGTTGATGTTGTAATTAGCGACGGAAATACTCTTACAGTTACTAATGCCTTAAATGTTACCAGCGGAGGCACGCTGACTTTTGAGAACAACTCAAGTTTAATGCAGGACAGTAATGCAGTCAATACAGGAGAAATTATATACAAACGTGTAAGTTCCATGCGCCTGTCCGATTATGAATATTGGTCTACACCGGTAACACCACAGAAATTATTTGATGTTTCCCCGTTCACTTTAGCCGATAAATATATGGGATACAATGGGGACAACTGGGTTATAACCAGTTCAAACACCAATATGACCGTAGGCAAAGGCTACATCATCCGTGGTCCGCAAACCTATTCCAATACCGTAAGAGCTGATTTTACAGCTTCTTTTAAAGGAATTCCAAACAATGGTAATCTGTCCGGAGAAACAGTCGAAAAAGATAAATTTTACCTGATTGGTAATCCATATCCATCGGCTTTGAGTGCGAATGAATTCCTGAAGGCAAATAGTTTCATAAACGGAACCTTTTATTTCTGGACACACAATACCCCTTTAAACATAACAGTAAGGGATTATTCCTCAGACGACTATGCTGTTTTTAATCTAACAGGCGGAGTTGCAACCGAAGCGGCCCCGAGTGGTGACGATGCCCCTGGAAATAATCCTTTTATTCCACAGGGTCACATTGCTGCCGGGCAATCCTTTTTTGCCAGCACCAACGATGTGGGAACAATTGCCTTTACCAACATAATGAGAGAGGGAGGCGCTAATAACGGTCAGTTTTTTAAGCCGGCAAAAGGGGCAAAAGAAGCCGCGAAAAGCCGCATCTGGCTTAATATCACCAATGAGGGAGGCGCTTTTAAACAAATGCTCGTAGGGTATGTAGAAGGAGCCACAAATGGTATTGACAACAGATACGACGGAGAAACTTTTGATGCCAACCCGTATCTTGATTTTTACAGCGTAAACAACGATCTGAATTATGTCATTCAGGGACGTGCACTTCCTTTTACGGATACCGATATCGTTCCTTTAGGATACCGCAGTACCGTTGAGGGTGATTTTACCATCTCCATACAGCATGCAGAAGGAGATTTAAGCAATCAGGCCGTTTACATCGAAGATAAAACAGCAGGCAAAATTCATAATTTAAAAGACGGTAAATATACCTTTAGTACAAAAATCGGAAGTTTTAACGATCGTCTGGTACTTCGTTATACCGATAAAACATTAGGCACAGGTGATTTTGAAAACAAGGAAAACAACATTTTGGTCAGCATCAAAAACAAAGCAATCAAGGTGAACTCTGCCAAAGAAAACATTAAGGAAGTTACGGTTTATGATATTTCCGGAAAACTGCTTTACAACAAAAAGAAAGTAGGTGCAACAGAATTGCAAATAACAAATCTGCAGTCTGCCAATCAGGTCTTACTGGTAAAAGTTACTTTAGACAATGATCATACGACAACTAAGAAAGTTATATTTCAATAGAACCCAAACACTTCGTTTACTCCATAAAAAAACCCATTCGCCGCGGCAAATGGGTTTTTTATTATAATCTTTACAGATCTAAGCTTTTTCAATTAAGATGCTAACCGCATTACCTCCAAAGCCTACTGCGTTAATCATTATTTTTTGTAATGGTTTTGTTTGCTTTTGCACTTTGGCAAAAGGAACATTGATAAAAGTATTATGCTGCATCATTAAGAGTGCTAATTCTAAGCTTAATATTCCGGAAGCACCAAAAGTGTGCCCAATTTTCCATTTATTGGTAGTCAATAATGGAATTTCAGAACCAAAAACTTTTTCGATAGCACGTAATTCTGTCAAATCTCCTTTAATGGTTCCGGGTGCATGCATTACAATAACATCAATTTCCTCCGGGCTAGTGTGTTGCAGTGCCATTTTCATAGACTTTTGAAAACAATCTGCCTCTGCCGAAATTGAAATATTATGTTCTAAAATTTCAGTTGCATAACCAACACCCGTCACATAGGCTATTGCATTTTCTTTTTCGCCCGCTTCCAGGCAACAAACCGCTGCCCCTTCACCCAAAATCATGGTGTTTTGTGTCTTTTCAAAATCAAAAGCAAGATTCGGCCAGGCTTCTTCGTTCTGATCAATACGCGAATATATTTTTAAAGCTCTCATCTGAGCAATCGTAAAATCTGTCAAGGGAGCCTCGCTTCCACCCACCAAAAACTTATCGGCCATTCCGGACCGCAGCCATGCAACTCCATTTAAAAGCGCGTGGAGTGCCGTAGAACAGGTAATGGAGTGTGAAATTTCAGGTCCAGCACTTTGTAAATCATGTGCAATCCAGGAGGATATATTTCCTAATGTTGTGGTTGGAGAAGCTAAGGTCTGCGCTTTTCCTGTATCGAGATATTCCTTATAATGTTTTTCGAATAAATCAGTGGCACCACGGGAAGAGCCAATATTGATTCCGAAAATAGCTTCTTTATTCCAACCGGCTTTTTCAACTGCTTTTCGTGAAGCCGTTAAAGCAAACAAGACAGAACTGTCCAAAAACTTATATTTGATATCCGATTCCCGAACTTCCGCTACCATTTGCTCTGATTCAACACTTAAAGCTGCTACAGACGTTTCCTGCTGATCTAAAATTTGCTTTGTAAAACAATGTTGATTGTCAAGATATTTTTTCCAGACTTCCTCTGCAGTATTTCCCAAAGGAGAAATAGATGAAAAGGATGTAATAGAGATTTTTTGTAAATTCAAAATAAATAATTTTACCGCAAAGTTCGCAAAAGTTTATGCAAAGTTCACAGGATTTTCAAACTAAATTAAACCATTTCAATGGCTTCTTCTATCGTATCATACACTTTCTGAAGCTGCTCATCAGTCATAATGTACGGAGGTAAAATGTAAACAATATTTCCCACTGGTCTTAAAACCACTCCTTTTTCTATAAAGAAATTATAAAGCTTGTTACGCATCGAACCATAATAACTTTCCTCAGCATCCGATTTAATTTCAACGGCAAAAATTACCCCAAGCGTTCTGGCCGTGATTACTTTTGGATGATTTTCGATCTTTTCCTGAAAAATTAAATGACTTGCATTTATTCTCTGAATGTTATTTTGCATTTCCGCTGTCCGCAACAAATCAATACTTGCCAAAGCAGCTGAGCAACCCGTAGGATTTGCCGTAAAAGTATGCCCGTGAAATAATGCTTTATTGATATCATCATCATAAAAAGCTTCAAAAACATTCTGGGTAAAAGTGGTAATCGCCATTGGAATTGTTCCTCCGGTCAGGGCTTTCGACAAACACATCATATCCGGTTCTTCGGCAACATAATCCATTGCAAAAGTTTTTCCGGTTTTACCAAAACCAGTCATGACTTCATCCGCAATCGTTAAAACCTTATTCTCTTTACAAATCCCGATCAAAGTAGCCAGTGCTTCGGGCTCATACATCACCATTCCCGCTGCTCCCTGCACTAAGGGCTCAAAAATAAATCCGGCACAATTATGACTTTCAATCAACGTTTTCAAGGTCTTAAAACTCAACTCCTCCTGCCCTTTTACAGGAACCGGAATTCTGACCACGTCTATAAACATTCCCTGAAAAGCCTGAGTGTAAAAAGAGATTCCGCTTGCTGCCATCGCCGCAAAAGTATCTCCGTGAAAAGCATTTTCGAAAGCAATTATCGTGGTTCTTTTTTCATTTTTATTGAAGAAATACTGCAGTGCCACTTTTATGGCTACTTCTACAGCTGTTGAACCATTATCCGAAAAGAAGATTTTCTGCTGATTTTTGGGCAAAATTTCCATCAGTTTTTCGGCTACTTTTATTGCCGGTTCATGTGTGAAGCCTCCAAACAAAACATGTTCCAGAGTGGTTAATTGTTTGTAAATCGCATCGGCGATAATTTTATTACTATGCCCAAACGGATTTACCCACCAGGAAGCAATTGCGTCGATATACTCTTTGTTATTCTCGTCCCAAAGCAAAGCGCCTTCTCCTCTTGTGATTGCAATTGGCGTTTGTGCTGTTTTATGCTGTGTATAAGGATGCCATAAATACTGGCTGTCTTTTTCTGATAATGTCATCTGATGTAATATTGTAGATTTCTGATTTTAGATTTCTCTAACGACAACAAATTATGTCGAAATAATTCAGCGTACTCCCGAATTACATTTTGATCAAAATAAGGTTCTTCATCGATTCTGCCGATGCATTTTATTCCCGTTTTATTTAAAATCAAATCCTCGGTAGATTTGTTTTCGCTTCCGCTAAAGATAATTCCGGAGACTTCAAAACCTCTGTTTTTAATCGCTTCAACAGTTAACAAGGTGTGATTGATACTTCCTAAATAATGTCTGGAAACTACAATTATCTTATAATCGGGTTGAATCAGATCTATAATAGAATGCGTTTGATTTAGCGGAACAAAAATTCCTCCGGCCCCTTCAATAACCAAATGATTATCCGTTTTTGGCTCTTTTATTTGTTCTAAATCGATTGTAATTCCGTCAATCTCCGCTGCCAGATGAGGACTTGCGGGCGTATTCAATTTATAACTGTTCTCAAAAATCTGCGTTTTTGTATTTGATATTTTAGATTTGATCTTATGACTGTCGGAATGATCCAAATCTCCGGCCTGAATCGGTTTCCAATAGTCGGCTTCTAAAGCTTCTACAAGTATTGCAGAAGAAATCGTTTTACCAACGTCGGTTGAAATTCCTGTAATAAATAATTTCATTTTGTTGTTTTTAATGGGATACAAAAATACCAATAAAAACAACAAACCCATCAATTACGATGGGTTGTATTTATTATTCTTCTTTTAATTCGTCAATAACAGCCTTGATTTCTCTGGCAAATTTCCCATAAAACCTATGAACCCACCATTCCAGCGAAATGCCCATAAAAAGCATGGCAAAAACTACAATTGAAGAAATACCTGCTATTTGAAAATTAGTTAGCTCTTTTGCAAAAAAACCTGGAATCTTAGAAAATTCATAATAGCCAAACCCAATCAAAAATAGAATTAGAAAAGGCGTTAAAGCAAATCCAAAAGTTTTATACAATTCCATATTAAGCCTGATATCAAAATAAGTCTCGTACAAATTGTCTTTTGTTTTTAAGGTCACGGTATTCAGTCTTTTATAAAACAAGTAAAGCTTTACTAAATAATAAATACATACTGCTGTAAAAAGGCTGAACAGCAAGTAATACAGAACAGTCATTTTTGCCGGAAAACTGTATATAAGAGGAATAAACCCCATAAAAACAATTGATATAATCTGGTAAATAAATTCGTTCTTCAGATTCTTTTTAATTTTATCCAAAGGCGTGTTTGCCGATTGTATTTTTTCTAAATTATTCGGAAGAACGATATTTTCACCTTTTTCGTTATTCCATGCGTTTTGTATATCGTTAAAATCCATATCCCTGATTTTTTATTATTTCTTTTAATTTTTCTTTCGCCCTGTTTAATTTCACTCTGGCATTTCCTTCACTAATCCCTAAATTATCCCCTATCTCCTTGTGAGAGAATCCTTCTAACTGATAGAAAATGATAGCTTTGTCTATCTTGCCTAATTTCTGAACTGCTTTATAAAAATGATCAATCTGACTTTCCTTTATATGCGAGTCGCCTTCATCATCTTTGATATTCTCTGAGGCAATTTCGTATTTGTCTACTTTCCGTTTTTCTTTTTTCAGGAATACGATCGCAGTATTGACTGCCACACGATACATCCAGGTTGAAAATTGGCTTTCGTTTCTAAAGGATTCATACGATTTCCAAAGCTGACAGACAATTTCCTGAAACAGATCCTGCTGATCATCCTGATTATTCATGTACATTTTAGAAACTTTGTACAAGATTCCTTTATGACTTTCTATCCGGTTTAAAAATTCTTTCTCTTTCAAAATAGTTCTAGTTCATTACTGGTTTTACAGTATATCCTGCTTTTCTAAGTAAATTAATTATTCCTTCTTCACCAGCCAAATGCGCCGCTCCTACTGCCACAAACAGGTTTTCCTTTTTCATCATTTCCGGCAAAAGTTTAACCCAATTCTGATTTCTTTCGTCAAGCATGTATTTTTTAGCCTTCGCATTCATCAAACTCTCAGAAGTTGAAATCTTGTATAGTTCTTCTAAATTTTCCTTTTTATAATTCGCAACCAACAGCTTTGTTTCTTCCACATCTGACTCTTCCAACATTGCTAGCATTTCATCATCAGCATAAGCATTTTCAAAACTTTTAAACTGCGATTTAACCGTTTCCAGTCCATCAACTTTCAGGTTTCTTTTCTTAGCGCTTTCGATAAACTCCATTTCGTAAAGTTTGAGATCATTGCAACCAAAAGATTTCATCGAAATCAAACTCATCACGGTCATTAGACTAAAAGCATCTACTTGCTGAACGCTCATTCCGGATGTCTTTTTCAAAATTGCATCTAATTTAGACAATTGTTCCGGATTTAATCTTTTACTTAACGGTTCTTTGCCCATTGCCATTTGCTGCATATCAGTCATTTCTTTAGGATCCGAAAAATTAATTTCCAAAACTAATTCCGATGAAGCGTCAAATGCTTTTTTTGTTTTTTCGGATAGAAAATAATCCGCTCCGCAAATCATATGAACCGTTCCGTACAAATAAGAAGGTTTTGTTAATCCATTCCCTGAGACTTCCCACAAAAGGGAATTTTCTAATTTAGGAGAACCCGTTTGGGCATTGATTGCGCCATTAAAAACAAATAATATTACTGCTACTGCTGATTTGAATACATTTTTCATTTTGTTGATTGATTTAAATTGATTGAATGATTGAAAACTCCTTTTTTAATTACGTTTCTTATTTCTCTGCCAGGAAGCAAAAGAAGCAATACACAAAAATGCCATTTGAACAAGAAATCCCAGATTAGGTTTGTTTAATAAAAACTGGTTTACAAAAGCATACCCGAATCCAGCTGAAGTAAGAATGATAAAAATGAAATTGAAGCTATTTTGTTTTGATATAGTGGATTGCGTTTTCATAATGGTTTAGTTATTTTGATTACGACTCGTAAGTAATCAAAGAACCAAAACGTTACAAAAAAATTTCAACTTTTTTTGAAAAGTGAGTAAACATGGGATTTAAAAGAATAAAATTTCTTTTAAAACTCAACTTTGCAATTATCGCATTTATATCTGTACTTTGAATAAAAAGGAATCAAAACAAAAAGCAATGAAAAAATAAATGCAAAAAGTGTTTTTGCATCTTTTAATGAAGTTATCATTCTAACTTGTCCGACTCCACAATCCGGACATTTAATTAATTTATTATTTTCATCTACAGAATACTCACTAATAGATGAAAGAATTTCATTTGCCTTTTCGAAATCCTCCGTTTTAACAAAAAGCTTAACTCCTCCAACCGCATTACTCCAAAAGGGACTTGAATCAACAGTAAAGCTATCCCTCAAATAAACTTCAATACCCTCTGATTCAAGTTTTCCGCTGAATATCTGAGCTTCTGACGAATATTGGTATCTTCTGACTAACTTAAATTCTTCCATAATTAAAATACGAAATCTCCTAGTAAATTTAAAACCTGATTAATTTCTTCTTGTGAATTATAACTATGAATACAAAAACGAAGTCGTTCCTGTCCTTCCGGAACTGTTGGTGAAAGTATCGGTTTTACATCAAAACCTTTATCCTGTAATTGCCCGGCCAATTGTTTTACATTTTTATTTCCCGGAACAATTGCTGATTGAATGGCCGATTTGCTTCTGACAAACATGGGCTTTAAGCCCAATAAATTCTTTTGCTGATTAAAAAACACAATGTTCTGACGTAATTTTTCGATTGTTTCCATTTCAGTTTCCAAATGCTGATAAGCGGTTAAAATGGTTGAAACGGAGTGCGGAGATAATCCCGTAGTGTAAATAAAGCTTCTGGCAAAGTTCACCAGATATTCTTTTAGGGCTGAACTTCCCAAAATTGCAGCGCCATGACAACCCAGACCTTTTCCGAACGTCATGATACGTGCAAAAATGCGGTCCTGCAATTGTAAATACTGCATTAGCCCTTCGCCTTTTTCTCCAAAAACACCTAAAGTATGTGCCTCATCTACCACCAGGAAACAATTGTACTTTTCAGATAACGTCACCAATTCTTCTAAATTTGGACTGTCGCCATCCATAGAGAAAACAGTTTCGGTGACAATATAGATTGTGGTATCGGGAAATTTCAGAATAAGACGTTCTAAATCATCAAAATCATTGTGATTGAATTTGTATGATTTAGCATTCGACATTACAATCCCATCACGAATAGAAGCGTGACTCAGTTCATCGTAAAGAATAACATCATTTCTTTGCGGTACAGCGCTAAAAAAACCCACATTGGCATCGTAACCCGAATTAAAAATTAAAGCCGATTCTGAGCCATGAAACTGCGCAATAAACAATTCGGCAATTTGATAGAGCGAATGATTACCGGAAATTAATCGTGAACCTGTTGCCCCATTCTGAATGATGTCATTTTCTATTAAATAATGATGTGCCTGCTTAAAAACAAATTCCGATTTTGAAAACCCAATATAATCATTAGAAGAAAAATCAACAAGATTATTAAAACTTGGCAATTGTCTCAACGAATTGTTTTGCTTTCTATTTTCAAGTTTTTGGGTAAGGTTTTCGGGTAATTTCATAAAAGCAAAGTTATGAAAATGATCTCAATATTAAATGAAACGGCGGATTTGATATCATCCGCCGTTACTTTTCTAATTTTTAAACACCACTTATAAAAGGCGATTTTCGAAAAAAATCAGACTACATCATTTCCTTAATCATAAAGTCAGCAATGTCAAGGGCACTAATTTTTTCTCCCAAGCAATCCTCCATGCTTATTGACAAATTAGAACTGAGATCCGTAAATTCAATAAACGGAACCCTGACTAATGTCCAGTCAACAGCACTATGAGTCAAAAGATCATACGCAGATTGCCGGTCTTTTTAAATTTCAGGATAATTGGTTTTCATCCAGTTCGTTGCCAAAGTTGTTTTTTCGCCTTTCTTATCGAAGGGAGTATCAATATTAAGCCCTGCCAACAAAACATATCTTTTGATGCTATATTCCTTCATCGCTTTCAATATATTACTGGTTGCCCGACTTGCCACCATTGGCTCTCCAGGGCGCTGGCCAATAGTACTGATTACAGCCTGGCATCCTGCGAGCAATAGACGAATAGTATTCTCATCGACTGCATCTCCTTTGATAATTTCGATTTGTGAATTTTGAATTGTAAAGTCTTCAGGAGTTCTTAGTAAAATTTTTACACTAAATCCTTGTTTCAACAACTGGTTTACAAGATATTTTCCAGTTCTTCCTCCACCGCCTAAAACGGCAATTTTTATATTTTTCATAGATACTCTTTATAAAATTTGACATAGGTTTATACGCTTCATCGGCTGACAAAACGTAATAATAAAAGCTTACTGAGCTTTTATAGCTGAATCAATATTTTTATAAAGAGATTTTAATAGTTTAAAAGTATAAAAAAAGCCATTCGCTTTCGCGAATGGCTTTTAAAATTTATTTCAAATTATTTTAGTCTGCTAAAACAATTATCTTATTGTCTTTCATTTCGATAGTACCTGACACAATCTCTAAAGTATAAGTCTGGTCATTTACTTTCGTGAATTTACCCGCTACTTCTTTAGAAAAATTGAAGCTTGGAGCCACAATTTTAATAGTTCCTTTTTCTAAAATAGAAACAATAGGAGCGTGATGATTCAATATTTGAAAGCTTCCATCAACTCCGGGCAATGTAACCGAAGTTACTTCTCCTGAAAATAATTTTGCTTCTGGTGATACTATTTCTAAAATCATAATTTTTGAGTTATGAGTTATGAGTTATGAGTTATAAGTTAGGTAAAGCTTTGCTAAACTCATAACTCATAACTCATAACTCAAAACTATATTAAGCTTCCGCCAACATTTTTTCTCCAGCTTCGATCGCATCCTGAATAGAACCTTTCAAGTTGAAAGCTGCTTCCGGAAGGTGATCTAACTCACCATCAATGATCATGTTGAATCCTTTGATCGTATCTTTAATATCAACCAAAACTCCAGGGATACCTGTAAATTGTTCCGCTACGTGGAAAGGCTGAGATAAGAAACGTTGTACACGACGTGCTCTTGATACAGAAAGTTTATCTTCTTCAGATAATTCTTCCATACCCAGAATCGCGATGATATCCTGCAATTGTTTGTATTTTTGAAGAATCTCTTTTACTCTTTGTGCACAGTCATAATGCTCAGCTCCTAAAATTTGAGGAGTCAAAATTCTTGAAGTAGAATCTAACGGGTCAACCGCAGGATAAATACCTAGCTCAGCAATTTTACGAGACAATACTGTTGTTGCATCTAAGTGGGCAAAAGTTGTAGCCGGCGCCGGATCCGTTAAATCATCCGCAGGAACGTAAACCGCCTGTACAGATGTAATAGATCCTTTGTTTGTAGAAGTAATACGCTCTTGCATAGCTCCCATCTCTGTTGCCAAAGTTGGTTGGTATCCTACTGCAGAAGGCATACGTCCTAAAAGTGCTGATACCTCAGAACCTGCTTGTGTAAAACGGAAGATGTTATCAACGAAAAACAATACGTCTTTACCCTGATCAGTTCCGGCTCCGTCACGGAAATATTCCGCGATAGATAATCCTGAAAGTGCCACACGCGCACGAGCTCCAGGAGGCTCATTCATTTGTCCGAAAACGAAAGTAGCTTTAGACTCTCTCATTCCTGGCATATCTACTTTAGATAAATCCCATCCTCCATTTTCCATAGAGTGCATGAAATCATCACCGTATTTAATAATTCCTGACTCTAACATCTCACGAAGCAAGTCATTTCCTTCACGCGTTCTTTCCCCTACTCCTGCGAATACAGAAAGTCCACCGTGACCTTTTGCGATATTGTTGATCAACTCCTGAATCAATACTGTTTTACCAACACCGGCACCACCAAACAATCCAATTTTACCCCCTTTTGCGTAAGGCTCAATCAAATCGATTACTTTAATACCTGTAAATAAAACTTCTGATGAAGTTGATAAATCTTCAAATTTAGGTGCTTGTCTGTGAATAGACAAACCGTTTTCACCTGTTTTTGGCAAGTTACCTAAACCATCAATTGCATCTCCAATTACATTGAATAATCTTCCATATACATCTGGACCGATTGGCATTTGGATTGGGTTACCCGTTCCAACTACTTCATATCCTCTTGACAAACCGTCTGTAGAGTCCATAGAGATAGTACGAACAGTGTTTTCACCAATGTGAGATTGTACTTCTAGAACTAACAACGTTCCGTCTTTTTTAGTGATTTCTAGTGAATCATAAATTTTTGGAAGTTCAACATCCTTACCGTTGAAAACTACGTCAACTACTGGTCCAATGATTTGAGCAACTTTTCCTATTACTTTTGACATTACTTATGTATTTATTAAATAGCTATTTAGGTTTATCGAAAATACCTCTTTTTTCAGAGCGCAAAGATAATTTTTTAAAATATAAAATCAATATTTTTTTTAGAAAAAATACTATGTTTTTGTTTGATTCCTAAAACTCAGGTCCCAAATATCTAAAATGGTAATTTTTTAGTTAAATAAAAAAGCCACTGCATTTTATAAACGAGTGGCTTTCTCACTAAAAAAAATATCTTTATGGAAGGACTGCAGGATATTGGCCTGGATATGCAGCCAAATCAACACGGCGTAATGTAGAACCGTATTTTGCATTGATGGCATCAATAAAAATATTGGCAATTAAACCATATCCCCTTGCACTTGGATGAATTCCATCCAGAGAAAAAGCCCCACCTGTAACATACGCTGATGTTAAACTAAAATTTCCAAATTTAATTCCGCCGCTGGCCAATTGCGTTAAAACTGCTCTTGTATCAACAAACGCCAGACCTTTTTCGGTGGCAATTGCTGAAATTGTTGCATTATAAGCATCTGTTGCTTTTTTAATTTCTGCAATTTCTGTCGGAATCAACACATGCTTATCCTGTAATGGATATGTTACCCCAAATTTATTTAACGGAGCAGGCGGCGCAATTCCAAGACCGGAATCCGTAGCACTAGGCGCGGCACCAATAGCTGTCCTGGTAGGCAAAACCACTAAATCTGTTGTTTTGGCCTGTCTGGCCTGACCAAATACTGCCCCATAAAAAGCTGCGGTCTGCGCCCCTAATGTTGGCGTAAAAGCTGCAGTTAGCTGCGGTGCCAAGTTAGTCAGGGTCTCATCTTTTAACATTACCGGGTTTGCAGCAGTTTCAGACAATAAGCTAATCCTGTCACCTGCCCCAAAAGCAGTCAGAGCTTGTTTTAACGGACCATATAATTGCGCGTTTAATGCCTGAATGGTTGCTTTTCCAACCGCTTCATTATTCGAGCCAAGAGATTTAGCTGTAAGTGGATTGTATGGAACAGTAGTAAAATAGGGCAAAGCTGTAATATATGGCAGATTTGCTACCACCCCTTTCGCTCCATTAGCGGTTAAAGCTGTTGCCATAGAAGAATATACACTTGCAAAAACAGTTGGATCAGTAATATCGTTACTACCGTAAGTTGCCGGATTAGGATTCCCTGTCTGATCTTTTCCGATTCCTCCGGAAGTTGCATAACTCAAGACATCATTTCCTCCAATAAACAAGGAAAAAAATGTTGGCTTTTGAATCAATGCATCTGCCAAAACTGAAGTGCTAGGTGAACTTGCGAATCGAACAAAATAAGGGTTAGCTGCACCAATAGATAAACCTGCAGGATTACCGTATCCGTTAGCTACGAGATGAAAACTTTTAGCTCCCGGAACTCCTAAATTATTAAACGTACCGGAAAGATGCGCCATAACTTCGGTAGTTGGTACACCAGATACAGGAACCGGTGCTGTTCCGTTAAAATATAAACGAGGTCCAAATGATGGATTTACCTGACCTCCAAATAACAATCCTCCAATATTATCATTTGCATACGGTATTGTAAAGGCACCACCGCCTGCGGCAGCAAATTGCTGAGACAATATATTTGCGTAACCGTTCTCCTGTCCTTTTTTAAATAATGAATTATCACTATATCCGGCAGCAAAAGAGTCACCAAGGGCAATATACTTTGTAAAAACCGCTGAGCCGGGGGTTACAGGAACTTCTTCCTGAGTATTATCATTATCGTCATTATTACAAGCCGCCATAAAGGTCAAAGAAACCAATAATAGCCATTTTATATTTTTTTTCATGTTATTAACTTTTAAATTATTAGCCCTTTCTAGCTTATTAAGAACTAAAAAGAAAGAAAATCTTTTTAATCAAATGATTATTTCATTTAAGGATTAATTATCCATGAAGCAAACCACATCTGACCAATCATACCTGCACCAACTACCTGAAGATAATCTTTTCCGAAAAGATTTGTTGCTCCAACTTTAATAACAGATTTCAATTTTGGAATACCATAATTAATCTGGGCATCAAGAACTGTATTTTCCGGAATCATACCATCTCCAAAAGAAGACTGCCATAAATATTCTGTATTCCATCTTACATTAACATTAAAACCTAAATTCTTAGCCACTTTAGCATTCCCAAAAGAACCTTTAATCCTATGTTTCGGGGTATTAAACCCAGCAATAAAACTCGGATCTTCTGATTGGTCAAAATCAAATTGGGAATAATTATAATTAACACCTAATTCAAAGTCTTTATACACTTTTTTAGACAAACCAACTCCAAAACCCAACGAAGTAATCTGAGCACTTGTATTGGTATAAACCTGATACACTCTTCTGTCTCCAAAAGCCAAAGCTGAATAACTCAGTAGAACACCTGGATCTGCAGGATTAGTCCCCACTGTTCCATAATAAGGCGTAATTACCCTCGAAGTATTCATAAAATCATTATAAATGTTGTAATATCCATTAATATCTATCGACAAATCATTTTGAACCACTGTACGGTACCCTGCTTCAAAAGCCTGTACTTGTTCTGGTTTTACCAATTTAGGATTTGCAACTTTAAGATCACCAGGATTTGAAGATGCTGCGAATGCCTGAACAGAAGCTAATGTATAAGAGTTTTCATAAGCACTGCGCCCTGATAAGTTAACCGTTGGCCCTATATTTGCATTTGGTATACCCTGACCAGCAAGACTAACAGGCTGAGTTTCCTGAAAACGATCTAAATTATCTGCTGCAGAACCAATTAATGCAAAAGGCCCTAAATCTAAACCAATATATTGATCCTGAGTAGTTGGGTTACGGAAACCTGTTTGATAGGATACTCTGAAATTATGTCTTTTTGATTCACCTGCAGAATACACAAAAGAAATTCTTGGCGAAACATTCCCGTCAAAATTCTGACTTTTATCGTAGCGTACAGATCCTGTAAATTTCAATCTGTCATCCATCCATTTTTTTTGCAATTGTGCGTAAGCTCCATATTCTCTGTAATCTATCGGACCATCATAATCCGTAAAGATTGTTCCTTCTGAATCCATGATATATTTTCTCCAGGATCCACCAATCTGAATTTCGGCAAATTTGATAAGATCTCTGAAATTATAATTTATATCTGAATGATATAGCTTTGAATGATCAATAAATTTAGCCCCCTGAGTTAAGTCAGCATTTGAAGTAACAGTTGCAAGCGCATTATTGAATTGTACAGAACCCGGCTCAAATCTGGCGGATCTTGGAGCGCCCGGATTAAGTGGATCAGTATTTGGTACTAATGGCAGATTTGGTGAAACATTATAATCAGCAAAATTTCTTGCATAATTTGCAGCGTCATTTGAATTAAGACCAAGTACTGCAGAAGACAATTGAAAAGCTGTTCCGTAATCTGTAAACCAGTTTTTATCAGATTTTGCTAATCTATTAATATTCCATCCGGCAAATCTCATATCATAAGAATCTCCCGCATCTTCACTTGTAAAATAAACCCTTCCAAAAAAGTTTTTCCCTTTTATCTCAAACTTACCCTGTTGCATCAGGAAGTCTTTTAAGGCATATCTGTTTGCTCCCTGATAAATCGTACTTCCCGTACCAATTTTATATTGTAATATGATTTCTGTATCATCTGCCCAAGGTTTAAAATGAGCACTAAAATCGGCCTTCATACTTTTAACTTTATTGTCCGTTAGATCCTGCTCACGATATCCGGTTCTGCTAACCTGTCCAACATTGGGAATAAAAGTAGTTACCTCATCTCCATATATATTTAACCCATCATAATTTTGATTCATTTGATGCCCAACAGAACCACCAGTCATACTTCTGGTATCTGCTGCAATCCATTCAGAAGCTTCCATATAGGTGAAATTTGCTTTTAATGCAAAATGCTTCGTAAATGCCTTTGCTGCTCTGATCCCAAAATCATTATAATCGTTTGTTCCAGCAGCATCCTGACTTGTTTGTCCATATTTATAATAAACACTTATTCCTTCATCATTAAAAGGACTCTTACTTGTCATAAACATGATACCATTAAAAGCATTAGCTCCATATAGTGCAGAAGATGCCCCAGGCAAAAGCTCTACACTTGCCACATCAATATCAGAAATACCAATTAAATTACCTAATACAAAGTTTAAGGCCGGTGACGAATTATCCATTCCGTCGACTAACTGCATAAAACGAGTATTGGCTACTGTAGCAAAACCACGCGTATTTATTGATTTAAAAGAGATACTACTTGTATTAAAATTAACCTCTTTCAAATTCTCTAATCCATCATAAAAAGTGGCTGCAGTTGTATTCTTTATTTCCTGAATTCCCATTCTTTCAATCGTAACAGGGGATTCTATTACACGTTCAGGAGTTCTGGAAGCCGAAACAACAATTTCATCTAATTTAGTTTCTTCATCTTTCAAAACGACATCAACTTTTTGAGTTAGTGATGTAACGTTAATCGTTTTAGTCTCAAAACCCACAGCCGATACCTTAATAGAAAAAGGCGGTTTGGCAGAAGTGCTCAGTTTAAAAGTACCATCAAAATCAGTAGAAGCTCCCGTTGAACTTCCCACAACATTAACATTGGCACCCGGAATAGATTGTTTGTTACTATCGGTAACAGAACCAGTAATTGTATTCTGCGCAAAGGAAATTCCGCAGAAAAACAACATAATTAGCAAATAGACTCTCATTTGGTTGGTTTTTTTGTTAGTTTATCCTACCAAAATACAAATAATTTTAATATGTATAAAAAAACGTTAAATAAAATTCACATTTACCATGTTTTTAAGTTATATTTTAACTATTCCTCAATGAGTTTTATTAAATTAAAATCAAATATCAAACCTTCCCTATCTCAATTACTATGCATACATATTATTTTTGAAGGAAAAATTGCGGATTTACTAAAAATACAGGGCTAAGAAAAAAAATCTGATAATAAAAAAAAGCGAGACCTAAATCTCACTTTTTTAACATTGTTGCAACTCATCTATTTACTTATTGGAGACAATACACAATACCAATAATTACTCTTTTTTATAAATCATTAAAGACTAATAAATTAGCTTAAAATTCAATTTTAAGACCAATTTGATTAGCACTTGCCACCAAAGTAGTTTTAGGCCCCGGTTTATATTGTTCCGCCAAACCTTCATTATATTTCGCAATAGCTGATTTAATCTTTTTTGGATAACCAATTTTAATAGGAATCGAAGCAATAATCATGGCACCGCCAATAATTGCAGCTGTAAAACTGGTTGGCTTAGACTGAATCGAAGGATTATATCCGTTTCCGGGATAGGTGACTGTAGTGTCATCTTTGGTTAAACCGACAATCAAATTGGCAACCACAAGACCTGTTCCACCATAAAAAAGGACATTCCCCCATGTTTTTTTGTTTCGCCCTGCGTTGTAAAGAGATAATGCTTCCCTGTTACTACTCAAAACGGATCTCACCTGATCGGATGATAATTTGTTCTCTCCTTCATAAACAGTTCCACCACTTCTATAGGTTAATTGCTGCGAAAAACCAGCTATAGTCATTACTAAAAATAATGCCGTAATCATTCCTTTCATCTTTTTACAATTTATTGTTTTAAGCGGCGAAATTAACCATTAAATGAATCCTTACAAGAAAAATGTGAACAAAAAAAACGGTCATAAAAAAAGCGAGACTAAATCTCGCTTTTCTAAAACTATTATATTTTAAATATGTTATTCTACAGTAACCGATTTCGCCAAATTACGTGGCTGATCTACATTACAACCTCTCATTACAGCAATGTGATAAGAAAGCAACTGTAAAGGTATAGTTGTAATTAATGGTGACAATGCATCTGAGGTCTCCGGGATCTCAATTACATAATCGGCTAATTCTCTAACCTGAGTATCACCTTTGGTCACAACAGCGATAATTTTACCGCTTCTTGATTTTATCTCCTGAATGTTACTTACAATTTTATCATAATGACCTTGTTTAGGTGCAATAACAATAACTGGCATGTGTTCATCAATAAGAGCAATCGGACCGTGTTTCATTTCAGCTGCAGGATATCCTTCAGCATGAATATAAGAGATCTCTTTAAGTTTCAGCGCCCCTTCAAGAGCAACCGGGAAATTATAACCACGTCCTAAATACAAACAGTTTGGAGCATCTTTAAAGGCCGCAGCGATTTCTTCTGCTCTGTCATTTGTTTCCAGTGCCTCAGCTACTTTTTCAGGAATTATTTCTAATTCTTGCAAGTATGTGTGATAATCTGTATTTGATAATGTTCCCTTAGCCTTACCTAATCTCAAAGCGATCATTGTTAAGACTGTAATTTGTGTTGTAAATGCTTTTGTTGAAGCTACTCCAATTTCAGGACCTGCGTGGGTGTAAGCACCTGCATGACTTTCTCTTGAAATAGAAGAACCTACGACATTACAAACTCCAAATACAAAGGCTCCATTTTCTTTTGCCAATTTAATAGCTGCCATAGTATCGGCTGTTTCTCCGGATTGAGAAATAGCAATAACTATATCATCTTTATTTATAATTGGATTACGGTACCTGAATTCAGAAGCGTATTCTACTTCTACCGGAATACGTGTAAACTCTTCAAAAATATATTCAGCTACCAAACCTGCATGCCATGAAGTTCCACAGGCAACAATCAGAATTCTTTTAGCATTCAGGAATTTTTCAATATTATCCTCAACACCGGCCATCTGAACGATTCCTTTATTGGCATTAAGTCTTCCTCTGTAAGTATCCTTAATTACACTTGGCTGCTCATATATTTCTTTAAGCATAAAGTGATCATAACCTCCTTTTTCAATCTGCTCCAAATTCATTTGAAGTTCCTGAATATAAGGGTCTACCAAAGAATCATCTTTTATTTTTCTAACTTTTAGAGGCTTGTGCAATCTGATATTTGCCATCTCACCATCTTCCAGGTAAATAGCATTTGAAGTATATTCAATAAAAGGCGAAGCATCAGAAGCAATAAAAAATTCTCCTTCTCCAACACCAATAGCCAAAGGGCTGCCTAATCTTGCAGCAACAATTTCATTTGGATTTTTCTTATCGAATACTGCAATTGCGTATGCGCCTACAACCTGATTTAAAGCAATCTGAACTGCTTTACCTAACTTAATTCCTTCTTTCTTTTGAACTTCTTCGATTAAATTTATCAGTACTTCTGTATCTGTATCAGATTTAAAAGTATATCCTCTTTTAATCAACTCTTCTTTAAGAGGAGCATAATTTTCAATAATTCCATTATGAATAATTACCAGTTCTCCCGAATTCGAAAGATGAGGATGAGAATTCACATCATTCGGAACCCCGTGAGTTGCCCAACGTGTATGACCAATCCCTATAGATCCGTTTATAGTTAAATCATTCTCTGCCTTAGCTTCAAGATCTGAAACTTTTCCTTTTGTCTTACAAAGTTTTATACCTGATTCTGTATCATATAACATGACACCCGCACTATCATATCCTCTGTATTCAAGACGCTTTAATCCCTTTATAATAATGGGATAAGCCTCTCTGTGACCTATATATCCAACAATTCCACACATATATATTTATTAATTTGGTTTCGTGTAGTAAACTTCAAGCTTCAGTCTTTTATTGTCCGGAACTGTAGATTTCCCTCCAAATAATATGGTTCCTAACGGACTCAAAACTGATGCTCTTGGCGCATCTGTAATAACGCTGTTTTTTAATTTTAATTTATTTGAAGCCACCGTGTTTATATCTCCTGAAACAACTAAACCTAATTTAACATTAACTGCTGTAGTGGTTTTTATAATATTTCGAATATGATCTGTTAATCTAATTTTATAAGTTGTACCTCTTTTACTTGTAGCGTCGATATTAATTATACCGCTATAAATCACTTTTCCAAGTGCCGCTCCACTACCGGTTCCGTCTGTCAAATAATCTAAAATAGGAACATTATTGGTTAAATCATACAAATAAACCCTCTTAGATTCGTAAACGCCGGCCATTTTATCGGTATCAATATAAAAAACTAAATTAGCCTCATTAACAAGCCATTTATTATTTCTGATTTCTGTCAGTTTCGAACCAAAAGCATTAAGCTCAATAACAGCAAGTGATCCCTGACCGCCTTTCAAATAAAGAGACTCATCACCATCCGTTTTATTTTGATCTGTAAGCGCAGTTTGATAGGCAGGTGTCTTAACATCATCCAGTAAACTGGCCGTTGTACCTGTTAGGTTAATCACTAAAGTTCTGTCCTCTCTTACTGTCTCTGCATCAGTTGTAATATCAGTTTTAGCTGTATATTTTATAGTAATCTTACCTTTAGAAAAATCCATCACAGCCAAATTACCTGCACTGGATCCTGATTTTTCGACCTTAAAATACAAACCTTTAAAATATTGCTGAAAAACATCGCTTGCAGAAAGCACTGAAGCAGAAGCATTTAATATTTTAGTTTGAAAAAACGTCTTATCCAGATTTAAACGCATTTGCGGAGCAAATCGGGTTGTCGTTTCAACACCCGTTTTTTCGTCTTTAGTTACATCCTTAAGTTCCCCTGGGTTAAAATAAAACTCATCATTCTCTGCTTTAACATTAATATTATTATTCAAACGTTTAATACCATTACCCGGCGTTGGGTTTTCTATTTTAAATTTGTCAAAATCAGCATTTTGATTCGTATAGTATAACTGCGGAAACTGAGATCCATTATCAAAATAAGAACCACGCATCTGAACGCCCGATTCATAAACACTTAACTTAATAAATTTATCTTCGGGCTTACCGTAAACAGAATCCAATACGTATGTAGTATCTCCCTTATCATTTGTACTTATACCATGACTAAAATAAGGTATAGTAAGCTGAACACTTACTACTTGCGGTTCCGCACCAATAGTCGGGGCGTAACTTTCAAGTGAAACCTGAGTCGCAAAACTTGCCGTTCTGGCTCCAAAAACCTTATCATCATAAATACCTAAAGCATTATTTACCAATCCGTTTGACTGAACTGGGGAGATTTCCTGATCGTAAGCCACAACATCATATTTCTCAGGTTCTAATCCGAAATGGTCATCACCAATCAAATTATCACCAATGGCGTTAAAATCTTTGTCACAAGAATATAAAAGAACAACAGTTGCTATTAATAGAATTTTCTTAAAGAAAGAAGTATTATACATGTTTTATAATAATGTTAAAATTTAAAGACCCATACTTTTGTAGAAATTTGTATACGCTTCTGCGAATGCATCTTTCGTGGCGAAAGGTAAAAAAGGTTTTCCTGAAGATTCTATAAATTTTGTTAAACTTGAAGATACGTTTGGTGATGCTATAATTACGGCATCAGAATGCAAGATACTAGCCTTTAGCACGTTTTCGTAATTTGGTATTTCCAAATCCGCTATAGCTTCATGTGGAACACCATCAAACTTCACCTTATTAATCATTTCTAAATCCAGATTTTCATCAAAAGACTGACCGTAAACAGAGGTCACAATTTTTGTTTCAGAAAACAAAGCTTCATTTTTGTAATAATGCTTCATGTAAATCGGAAGCATAGCTGCTAACCACCCATGAACATGAATAATATCAGGAACCCAATTGAGTTTTTTTACTGTTTCTACAACTCCTTTAGCAAAAAAGATAGCTCTCTCGTCATTGTCAGGATACAAAACCCCTTCTTCGTCGGCAAAAGTTGCCTTACGTTTAAAATATTCATCATTATCGATAAAATACACCTGAATTCTTTCTTTCGGAATTGAAGCTACCTTAATAATCAATGGCATATCTAAATCATTCACTACCAAATTCATTCCTGAAAGTCTAATTACTTCGTGGAGCTGATGTCTTCTTTCGTTGATATTCCCATATCTTGGCATGAAAATTCTTATCTGTCCTCCCTGATCATTAATCATTTTCGGAACGTCATAAGACATTAAGGAAACCTCATTTTCAGCCAAATAAGGCACGACTTCAGATGATACATATAATATCCTCTTATCTTTCATAATAGTATTTTACTTAATTTTTGGTAATAAAAACGTTGCAAAATTACAAAAATTTATGCAGTTATTAACTAATATATTATGTTTGCACTAAATTTTAATAATACCGCCATGCATATTTTCTACGGTAAAGTAGCTTTGATAGCTTATTTGAAAACTATCAAAACCACAAATTCGACCATCGGGTTTGTACCAACAATGGGCGCTTTACACCAAGGGCATCTGGCTTTAATGCAAAGATCCCTTAAAGAAAACGACGATACTGTAGTGAGTATTTTCGTCAATCCTACTCAGTTTAACAATCCCGAAGACCTCGCAAAATATCCCAGAACCATTGAAGAAGACATCAAGAAAATGCGCGTTTTGAGTGACAAAATGATTTTATATGCACCCTCTGTAGAAGATATATATGAAGGAAATACTGTTTCCCAGAATTTTGATTTTGACGGATTAGAAAATCAAATGGAAGGAAAATTCAGACCCGGACATTTTAATGGGGTCGGGACAATTGTAAAACGTTTATTTGAAATTGTAAGTCCGACAAATGCCTATTTTGGAGAGAAAGATTTCCAGCAATTGCAAATTGTCAAAAAAATGGTCGAAAAGAACCATATGCCTGTTAATGTCGTAGGCTGTCCTATTTTCAGAGAAGAAAATCAACTGGCGATGAGTTCGCGTAATGAGCGCTTAACTGCTGAGGAAAGAAAAGAAGCCGCAATCATTTATAAAACGTTAACAGAAGCGAAGGAAATATTCCAGACCAGTACGCCGCAGGAAACAATAGAATTTGTTGAAAATTCTTTCAAAAACAATGAAAGATTTGAATTAGAATATTTTGTCATTGCTGATGAATCCACATTATTATCTGTCGATCATAAAAGTAAAGACAAAAAGTACCGTGCATTTATAGCGGTATTTGTTAATTCTATAAGACTGATTGACACCATTTCATTAAATTAATTTACCTTTGCACCATGCAAATTCAAGTTATAAAATCAAAAATTCATCGTGTAAAAGTAACGGGAGCCGATTTAAATTATATTGGCAGTATTACTATTGACGAAACATTACTGGAAGCTTCGAACATTATTGAAGGAGAGAAAGTAGCTATTGTGAACATTAATAATGGCGAACGCTTTGAAACTTATGCTATTAAAGGAGAAAAAAATTCAGGAGAAATTACCCTGAATGGCCCTGCAGCAAGAAAAGTTCAAAAAGACGATATTATTATCATTATATCCTATGCAACCCTGGAATTTGAAGAGGCTAAAACCTTCAAGCCATGGATCATTTTCCCTAATGAAAACGACAATTCGTTAACCTAAATTTTTCTTTTACACCTTATTCCTTCAGCGATTGACAAAATTATTTTTGCCAGTGACGCTTTCTTTTGCCCTATGTCAAAGTAAATTTTAGGCAAAATACTGTATTGCTATTTTAGAATCCCAAAATAATAAAAAAGCAAATAAAGTGTTATATTGCTACACTATTTCAATACTTTTAAATCACTGAAATATCCCAAATCATGAAAAAAGTTTACTTATTACTTACTTTAATTTCTGTTTCTGTTTTTTCACAGAAAAAATTTGACAACATTACATCCGAAAAACTAGGAGAGGAAAGAAGAATAACTATTGGGCTTCCTGCCTCTTACGAAGCCAATCCTGAAAAAAAATATCCGGTTTTATATCTGTTAGACGGTGATTATTTATTTGATCCGTTCTCCGGAGCATTAAGTTATGGTTCCTATTGGGGAGATTTACCCGAAGTGATTATAATTGGTATTCATCAAAATAAAAATGATGAACGCGAAGACGATACCACAATTGACCAAAACACCGGACTTCCCTTTGAAAAAGGAGCTGATTTTTTTGAATTTGTTGGTGCCGAACTGGTTCCTTACATCGAAAAAAAATATCGTACTTCCCCTTTCCGGATTATTGCCGGGCATGATGTAACGGCAAGTTTTATCAATTTTTATCTCTACAAGGAACAGCCTCTTTTTAATGCTTACATTGCTTTTAGTCCGGAACTTGCCAATAAAATGGAAGTTAGAATCCCTGAAAAATTTGCGAAAGTAACAGAACCTTTATTTTACTACTTATCTGCAGCAGACGGAGACAATAAAAAAATCAAGGAACCTATCGAAAAGTTGGACAGCAATATTAAAATTGCCAATAATCCGCTAGTGAATTATAAATACGATTTATTTAAAGGCACAACACATTATACAGAGGTTTTACATGCAATCCCGAGCGCTTTATACCAAATATTTGAAGTCTACAGACCTATAGATTCTGCTGAATACAACAACAAAATTGCTATTCTTGAAACAGGTTACGCTGATTATCTGGAGAATAAATACAATGTAATGTCTAAAGTTCTGGGAGTTCAGATACCGGTAAGAATGAGCGATTTCAAAATCATAGAAACCCTCATTCTAAAAAAGAATGCCTACGATGAATTGGGTAAAATGGCAGAAATTGGAAATGTAAATTATCCGAAAGCCATGTTGGGGGAATATGAACTGGGATTGATGTATGAAAAAATGGGTGATCCGAAAAGAGCTTCTAAAAAATACCAAAATGCTTCTCAGATGGAGCCAATCGGAGATTTGAACAAAGATGTAATGTACGAGAAAATCGATGAGATGAATACGCTTTCAAAAACAACTAAATAATGTCGAAAGTTAAAACTTCTTTTTTTTGTCAGAATTGCGGAACTCAGTATGCCAAATGGCAGGGACAATGCAATGCCTGCAAGGAATGGAATACTATTGCTGAAGAAATTATCCAGAAACAGGAAAAAGTGGCCTGGAAAAGCGAACCTACATCAAGCGGCAAAGCTCCGCGTCCGTTAAAAATTAACGAAATTGACTCGACTCAGGAAATTCGAATGGATACTACTGACGGCGAATTGAATCGTGTTCTGGGTGGCGGAATTGTTCCCGGCTCATTAATCCTTCTGGGCGGAGAACCCGGAATTGGGAAAAGTACCCTTTTACTGCAAATCTCCTTAAAATTACCTTATAAAACGCTTTATGTTTCCGGTGAAGAAAGTCAGAAACAAATAAAAATGCGCGCCGAAAGAATCACACCTAACAGCGACAATTGTTATATCCTGACCGAAACAAAAACGCAAAATATATTCAAACAAATTGAAGCTATTGAGCCTGAAATTGTAATTATTGACTCTATTCAGACTTTGCATACGGATTATATCGAGTCCACTGCCGGAAGTATTTCGCAGATTCGGGAAACTACCGCTGAGCTCATCAAGTTCGCCAAAGAAACCAATATCCCGGTGATCTTAATCGGACATATTACGAAAGACGGAAACATTGCCGGACCGAAAATCCTGGAACATATGGTCGATACCGTTTTACAGTTTGAAGGCGACCGAAATCATGTGTACCGAATCTTACGTGCGTTAAAAAACCGTTTCGGATCAACTGCCGAGCTGGGAATTTACGAAATGCTGGGAAGCGGTTTGCGGGAAGTAAGTAATCCGTCGGAAATTTTAATATCGCACAAAGACGAAGAAATGTCGGGAACTGCTATTGCCACCACTATGGAAGGCATGCGTCCGCTGATGATCGAAATCCAATCGCTTGTAAGTACCGCTGTTTACGGAACCCCACAGCGAAGCACAACGGGTTACAACGCTAAAAGACTCAATATGATTCTGGCCGTTTTAGAAAAAAGAGCCGGATTTCGTTTAGGCGCAAAAGACGTTTTTCTAAATGTAACCGGTGGAATTTCTGTTGATGATCCTGCTATAGACTTAGCCGTTGTGGCTGCCATTTTATCTTCCAATGAGGATATTCCGGTCACCAAAGGATTCTGCTTTGCAGGTGAAGTTGGTTTGTCAGGAGAAATTCGCCCGGTAAACCGGGTAGACCAAAGAATTCAGGAAGCCGAAAAATTAGGATTCAACACTATATTTGTTTCCAAGTACAATAAAATTGCTTTAAAAAACGCAGGAATCAAAATTGAACTTGTGGCTAAAATCGAAGATGTAGCCAGTATTCTTTTTGGTTAATTTTTTATAAAACCTACTTTATGAAATTCCCCAAACAAAAAATAATAAAAGCACTCTTAATACTTGCCCTGGTATTAGCAGTGCTTTTTTCAGGATTTTACTTTTTTCGCAATTCACTGCTAAAACAGGCAATTGCCAAAGTAACCCGCAAAATGAATGTTGAATACAACAGTACTTTTTCTGTCAAATCGGCTACGTTTGACGGATTATCAGGGATCAGGCTGACGGATGTGGTTTTGGTTCCTAAAAATGCGGACACTCTTTTTAATATTCAAAAAATTGAAACCAGCATCAGTCTGTCCAATTTATTAATTGGTGACGTTCAGGTTGGGACATTAAAAGTCAATAACGGTTATATTCAATTAGTCAAAAAAGGAAAAATCCGCAATTTTGATGCTTTCTTAAAAAGAGATCAATCCGACACTGATAAAAATGAGAAACGCAAATATGCTGCTTTTGCCTATCGCATTATTTCAAAACTACTGAATCTGGTTCCGACAGATATGAAGCTGGAGAATTTAAATTTCAGAATTGATGATAACGGCAAAAAAACGTCTATTGCCGTAAATAAGCTTGTATTAAACAACAAGCAACTCGAAACCAGCCTTCATGTCCAAAGCAAAGATTTCGATCAGCGCTGGAACATAAAAGGATTTGCAGATCCGAGAAACAAAAAAGCAGATATCCGTTTTTTCAATCTCGATACAGGTGCCATAAAAGTTCCGTATCTGGACGAGCGCTACAACCTGAAAGCCAGCTTTGACTCGATACGCCTCAACGTGGCAAATATCGAAAAAGACGGAAGCGAATTGCATATTGACGGCTATACTTCTATTTCAAACTTAAAAATCAATCACCCGAAAATTGCCAGCAAAGATGTTGTGATTAAAAATGCACGTTTTGATTACCGCTTTTTATTAGGAGATGATTTTATCTCGATCGACAGCACTTCAACCATGCAGCTGAATAAAATAAAAGTCCGTCCTTACGTTTCTTACAATACCGAGAAAGATACCGTTTACACTTTAAAAGTTGACATTCCGAAGATGAAAGCGCAGGATTTTATCGTTTCTCTGCCTGATGGATTGTTTACGCATTTCCAGGGAATGGAAGCTACCGGAAATTTTGATTACAAACTGGATTTCAAATTCAATAAAAACAAACCAAATGCACTTGTTTTTGACAGTAAACTAAACAAAGAAGATTTAAGAATCACAAAATACGGCGAGGCCGATCTTAACAAACTGAACGGAGAATTTGTGTATCGCGCGATCATTCAAAATGTATTGCAGCGGCCTGTTTTGGTTGGAAATGCAAATCCGAATTACACCCCTCTGGATCAGATTTCACCTTATCTACGAAAATGTGTACTGACGACCGAGGATCCTTCTTTCTTTTCGCATCGTGGCTTTATTAATGAAGCTTTCAAACAATCAATCTTAAAGAACATCAGAACCAAAAAATTCTCCCGCGGTGCCAGCACCATTAGCATGCAATTGATTAAAAATGTTTTCCTGACCCGCGAAAAAACAGTTTCGCGCAAACTGGAAGAAATTTTACTGGTTTACATTTTAGAAAACAACCGAATTGTAAGCAAAGAACGAATGCTGGAAGTGTATTTCAATATTATTGAATGGGGACCAAATGTATACGGAATTGGCGAAGCAAGTCATTTTTATTTCCAGAAAAGCCCATCGGCATTGAGTTTAAATGAATGTCTCTTTTTGGCAACGATTATTCCGAAGCCCAGAAAATTCATGTATCAGTTTAACGATCAGGGAAATTTAAGAGACTACGCGGTTAAAAATCAGAAATTCCTAAGCAACTTAATGTTACGTCGTGGCGTTTTAATTTCCGAAGATACAATTGGCGGACTTTCTCCGGTTTATATTTCAGGAAATGCACGTTCTTTACTACGCATTAAAGCCCCGGATTCAACAGCAGTTCCGGTTGATTCTTTAGCTATTGGAGATGAATTTGATTTGTAAACACGAATTACTTAAATAAAAAAAATCCACAAATTATCACAGATTAACCCGTGACAATTTGTGGAATTCTTGTTTATTTTAAAACAGTACTTAAGGAGCCGGATCCGGAATTATTGCCTGAACGGCTGCAATTTCAGTCAGGATTTCTTTTGACAAAAATACATCAATCGTATCGATGTTTTCTTTTAATTGTTCCAGCGTTGTTGCACCAATAATGGCACTTGTCAAAAAGGGCTGTTGCAAAACAAATCCCATGGCAAGTTCCGTTAGGGTTAATCCGTGTTTATGAGCGATTTCCTGATATAATCTTGTCGCTTGCGTACATTGATCGCTATTGTAACGGGTGTATTGCGGGAAAAGATTGATTCTTGCCTTTGGATGTGCTTCTCCGGTTAAAAATTTACCGGTTAAAACACCAAACGCTAAAGGAGAATAGGCTAATAATCCCACGTTCTCATATTTGGCAACTTCGGAAGAACCTACTTCAAAAAGACGATTTAATAAATTATACGGATTTTGAACTGTTTTGATTCTTGGAAGATTGTGGTACTTGCTTTCTTCCAGGAAGCGCATCATTCCCCATGCATTTTCGTTAGAAACGCCAATATGTTTTATTTTTCCATCTTTGATTAAGCCATCGAAAGTTTCCAGAACTTCCCTGAAATTATCTTCCCACACGGCATCATGATCTTTGAAATTGCGTTGTCCGAAATAATTGGTTGGTCTTTCCGGCCAATGCATCTGATACAAATCGATATAATCTGTCTGAAGGCGTTTTAAGCTGTTTTCTAAAGCGTATTTAATACTTTCCGGAGAGAAATCTATTTTATCACGCATGTAGGTGAAATTCGGGTTCGGACCCGCAATTTTGGATGCCAAAACCACTTTATCGCGATTTCCTGATTTTTTAAACCACGTTCCAATGATCTTCTCTGTACTTCCATAAGTTTCCTGACGTGCCGGAATCGAATACATTTCGGCTGTATCAAAAAAGTTAACGCCTCTTTCGAATGCATAATCCATTTGGGCATGTCCTTCGGCTTCTGTATTTTGCTGACCAAAAGTCATTGTACCAAGGTTGATTTTACTAACTTTTATATCGGTATTGGGTAAAGTTGTGTATTTCATTTTGTTTTTTGAGGTTCTAAGGTGCTGATTTGCTAAGAGTCTAAGTTTTTCTTTTGACCAAGAAGCTTCAAAGATACAACGGGATTCTTCAAATGAAAATTCTACAAAAGTTAAAAAAAGGATAAGTTTTTTTGAGGTTCTGAGTTAATAAGGCTCTAAGATTCTAAGTTTTATTATAGACTTTTAACGGGATTTTGAAACGAATTAAAAACCCTGATCACAAAGATTGAGTTATCTTTAATTTGATAAAGAATTTTAAAATTCCTTACTATAATTCTTCTGCAATCCAATCTGTATTCATCTAATTGAAATTGTTCTGCAAAAACAATATGATTTGGACTATTAAATAATTCAACTCTAATTTTAAGTGCCGTTTCTTTAGAGATTTTATTCTTTATTGAAATGTAAATTTCTTTTAAATCTTGTTTTGCGTTTGCTGTCCAAAAAATTTTGATTTTGATATTACTCATTATCCCAATCCTGCATTTCTTTAGATAAATCTTCTTGTGAAGTTATTCGATTGTATTTAACGTCATTCAAACCTTCTTCAACCTTATTATGATATTCAGACAAGGTCAAAGGATTTCCTTTTGCATCGTAAGACACAACTTCATTTAAATAATTATCAAATACTGAAGAGACAATACGCAATACTTTCTCGTCTGCTAAATCTAGCTGATTTCGTATTTTATCTTTTAATTCGGGAAGTCCCATAATCCTGATTTTTTGAATTTCAAAGTTACAAAAATATAAATTCAATATAGATAATTTAAACTAAACCTATATTGAAACTTGCCGGAACAAAAAAAGGCCCAAAGTTAAAAACTCTGAGCCTTTGTTCCTTTGAACCTTTGTTCCTAAAAAGAACCTTAGTTGATGCTATTCAACATCTCCGCAATTTCATCTAATCTTGGCGTTAAGATGATCTCGATTCTGCGGTTTTTGGCTTTTCCTTCCGGAGTTTCGTTGCTGGCCAGTGGTGAAAATTCGCTGCGCCCTGCTGCCGTTAGTTTTTGTTTGTTGATTTTAGTGTTTTCGCTTAGGATATTTACAATGGCAGTGGCTCTTTTGGTAGACAGATCCCAGTTGTTTGCAATTGGTCCTGAACCTGCGTACGGATCATCGTCTGTATGGCCTTCGATCAAAACAGAAAGATCAGGATTATCTCCTAATACTTTTCCTAACTCGACTACTGCTTTTCTTCCTTCAGTTCCAACCGCCCAGCTTCCTGAATTGAAAAGCAATTTGTTTTCCATGGAAACATATACTTTTCCATTTTTTTGTTCCACTGTCAAACCTTTTCCTTCAAAACCATTTAAGGCTTTCGATAAGGTTTCTTTCAGTTTTTTCATGGCGGCTTCTTTGGCGGCAATCATAGCTTCCAGTTCGTTTAAGCGGCTTGCTGTTTTATCTAAACGGGCTTGTTCTTCGGCTAATTTTTTAGATTTTGCTTCTAATTGTGCCAACAATTCACGATTTTTATTCATGTTGCTTTCCAGCGCATCGTTGCTGTTTTTCTCAAGAGCATTGTAGGAATCCTGAAGCACTTTGTACTTTTTCTGTTCCGCAGCTAAATCGGCTTTTTGTTTTTCAAGATCTGATTTTGTGCTGGCCAGATCTTTGGTTAACTTATCACGATCCAATTCCAATTGATTTTTTGATTTCTTTAAATCAGAATTTTCGTCAGCAATAGAGCGGTTTTCTTTTTTCAGATCTGAATATTTCGATTCAAGATCATTGTAAATTTTCTTAGAAACACAAGAAGTAGTGGATAAAGCTAAAACTAACAATCCGATTGAGGCTTTTTTAATCATTTTATTTACTTTTTATTTGAGGCGTTTAATAATTTAATTTCTTGTCTTTCGAAATATAAGGGTTCAGATGTCCCGCTAACTATAAAATGGCATTCTTTTCCGGCTCCCTAAACTAGAGAATATTAGCGCTCTATCTTTCAATACACTCAGAATGACAGCTTAAAAACGTTATTTTCTTCACAAGAACAATACCAGAAATTATTCGATTTCGACTAAAACCGGACAATGGTCAGAATGAATCGCATCCGGTAAAATAACAGCGCGTTTCAATCGGTGTTGCAAAGAATCGCTTACCAGATTGTAATCGATACGCCATCCTTTGTTATTTCCACGGGCTCCGGCACGATAGCTCCACCAGGAATAATGATGTGCCTCTTTGTTGAAATGGCGGAAACTGTCAATAAAACCGGATTTCATAAAACCATCTAACCAGGCGCGTTCTGACGGTAAAAACCCGGAAACAGTTTTATTACGAACCGGATCATGAATGTCTATCGCTTCATGACAAATATTGTAATCCCCGCAAATTACCAAATTTGGAATGGTAAGTTTCAGCTCATTTACATACGTCTGAAAATCATCCATAAACATAAATTTATGATCCAGTCTTTCGATATTTGTTCCTGACGGAAGGTACAGACTCATTACAGAACAGTCGTCAAAATCGGCACGAAGGTTACGTCCTTCAAAATCCATATGCTGAATTCCGGTTCCGTAAACGACATTGTTGGGTTTTATTTTAGATAAAATTGCCACACCGCTATATCCTTTTTTTGTTGCGGGGTAGTAGTACTGATACGGATAACCCGCTGCAGTAATAGCTTCTACAGGAATCTGCTCCTGCGATGCTTTTATTTCCTGAAGGCAAATAACATCCGGATTGGCATGTTGCAGCCAATCGATAAATCCTTTTGAAATTGCGGCTCTGATTCCGTTTACATTATAAGAAATAATTTTCATTACAGTTTTTTTTTAGGATTTCAAATGTAATAAAAAAGTGGAAAGTTTGTGTTTGAAACAGCAAAAAGTAGAGTTTTTTGTTATCTTTGTTCGCTGCTCTAATAAATTAAAAATAGTACATGGGTTTAGTTACCGCGAAAGAAGTTGCAAAGGCAATAAATGTTGACAAGTACGGAGTACTGGGTACTTTTTCAGGCTGGATGCTTATGAAGGTTCTTAAGATATCTACCCTGAACAAGATTTACGACCATAATAAACATTTAGAGGATGTTCCGTTTTTAAACGGGATTTTGGATGAAATGGAAATTAAATTCGAAATTCCTGAAGAAGATTTAAAGCGTTTACCAAAAGATGGCGCCTACATTACCATTTCAAATCATCCTCTGGGAGGGATTGATGGTATTTTATTATTGAAATTAATGCTTGAAAGAGAGCCTAATTTTAAGATTATTGCCAACTTTTTACTGCACCGAATTGTTCCGCTTAAGAAATACATCATGCCGGTGAATCCTTTTGAAAATCACAAGGATGCCAAATCAAGTGTGGTTGGAATTAAGGAAACATTGCGTCACTTAAGTGATGGGAAACCTCTTGGAATTTTCCCTGCCGGTGAAGTTTCAACTTATAAGGATGGAAAATTAGTCGTTGATAAACCCTGGGAAGAAGGCGCACTGAAATTAATCAGAAAAGCGAAAGTTCCAGTGGTACCGATTTATTTTCACGCCAAAAACAGCAGATTATTTTACTGGCTTTCTAAAATTGATGATACTTTACGTACCGCAAAATTACCATCTGAATTGCTAACGCAAAGAGACCGCGTTATAAAAGTTCGTATTGGTAAGCCGATTTCTGTAAACGAGCAAAACGAAATTGAATCGTTTGAAGAATACTCAGAATTTTTAAGAAAGAAAACTTATATGCTTGCCAATCCTTTTGAAAAGGACAGCAAGCTGCTTGACACGGCAAGTTTAAAAATCCCGAAAGCACCTAAAAAAATCGTTACTCCGGCAAGTGAGTCAGCAATGATTGACGAAGTAAATGCCTTGAGAAACAGCGATTGCCGTTTATTACAAAGTAAAAACTACGAAGTGTTTTTTGCAAGAGCCAAAGCGGTTCCGAACATTCTGCATGAAATTGGTCGTTTACGTGAAATTACTTTCCGTGAAGTAGGAGAAGGAACCAACGAGTCTATAGATTTAGACAAATTCGATCAATATTATCACCATATGTTTTTGTGGGATGATGAAACCAAAAAAATTGCAGGTGCCTACCGTATGGGATTGGGTTCTGAGATTTATCCGAAATTTGGAATTGAAGGTTTCTATCTGAATGATCTGTTCCGATTTGAGCCAGAATTACATGATATGATGCACAAATCAATCGAAATGGGACGTGCTTTTATCATCAAGGATTATCAGCAAAAACCAATGCCTTTGTTCTTGTTGTGGAAAGGAATTATTCACACTACCCTGCGTTATCCTGAGCACAAATATCTGTTGGGCGGCGTAAGTATCAGTAATCAGTTTTCTGACTTCTCAAAATCTTTGATGATTGAGTTTATGAAATCCAACTATTACGATCCTTATATTGCACAGTACATCCACCCTAAAAAAGCATACAAAGTAAAACTGAAAGACGCAGACAAAGACTTTATTTTTGATGAAGCAGAATCTGATCTGAATAAATTTGATAAAATTATTGACGAATTAGAGCCCGGTAATTTACGTTTGCCTGTTTTGATTAAAAAGTATATCAAGCAGAATGCGCGCGTAGTGGCTTTTAACGTAGATCCTTTGTTTAATAATGCCATAGACGGCTTAATGTACATCAGAATCGCAGATATTCCTGAAAGCACCATGAAACCCGTTATTGAAGAGTTTCAAATAGAATTAGAGCGTAAACTATCTGAAAAAGAAGATTAACCCTTTAATCACCAAATAAAAAACCCGTTTCAACATGAAACGGGTTTTTTATTTTAGAGAATGCAGGTTAGGCTACTTCCTTTCCAATGTCATCCATTTCATCAAACTCCTCTTTTGGATCTGAACCATATTCATTTGTGCCATCATCTCCTTCGGTACAAAGTACTATGAAAAGCCAAATCACACCTACTAAAGGAATAATTAAAATAAATAAAAACCAGCCGCTTTTGCCAACATCATGTAATCTTCTGATCATTACGGCAAGTCCGGGAATAAAAACCGCCAGACTGTATACACCCCTAAGGATTCCAAGTTCACCAATACCAGATGTTAATCCACAAAAATACTCCAGCATTCTTAAGATTACAGATATAAGTATAGTTGCCAGAGCATAGTACCAATATTCACTTCTTCTGGCTCTTCCGTTAAAATTTGCGTAATTTTCAAAAACTACTTTTTTGTACCATTCAATCATAATCGATATCTCTTAATTTTACCTACTACTCAGGATTTTCAGTTAACTCCTTTTACTTTTGTTATTTCATCAAAAGTTCTTTTCTGAACAAAAAAAATACAAGTTCTCTCGTTTGAAAGAACTTGCATTTTAGTAAAGAAAAAATCCCATTTAGTAAATGGGATTTATATGTTTTAGAACCAGCCTTTTTTACCAACCTGATACGTCTGGTAAAAATCTTCATCTGATTTTGTAAGATAAATGATTCCTTCAACGAAACCAATTATTCCTGCAATACCACAGGTTACAATACTTAAAACGAGTTGAATTACTCCTTCCTGAGTGTACCCTAAAACGAATTTATGAATTCCTAAATATCCGAAAATTATCCCCAAAACTCCTGCAAGAACTTTTTTATTTTCCTGTCTTACAGTTGGGGGAGTATTCCATGATTCTGGTTTTGTCTCTTCCATGTTATATTTCTTTTTAAAGATTATTAAAGTTCAACTTTTCCAATTTCATCAATAGTGTCACTATCGCTTTTAGGATCAGTACCATATTCGTTTGTTCCTTTATCTCCCTCAGTAGCCAACAATATAATATTATAAATAGGGATAAGAATGTACCATCCACTTTTACCAACATCATGCATTCTTCTGATTGCAACTGCAATTGAAGGAATGAAAACCGCTAAACTATAAATATTTACCAGAGGAGCCAGACTAGGAGATATCAATGCGAAAACCAAACCTAATACAAAACCTAACACAAAACTGATAATAAGATTTGCCAAAAAGAACATCCAGTATTCTTTTCTTCTCGCTCTGCCTTCAAAATTTGCGTAATTTTCAAAAACCACTTTTTTGTACCATTCAATCATAATAAACAATATTAGTTAAGTTAATTCCTACTCTTAAGGATTTTCGGTTACTCCCTGATTCTCAAAGACAACCTTTATTTAGATTAATTCTTCGAAAATAACAAACAATATTATTAAAAATTACCTAATAAAACTAATTATGAATGGAATATTTAGAAGAAAACGCTCGTTATTTAAATCTAAAATTAAAGTTAATTAATCCTGTAAACTGCCTTTATTTTATCTACAATTACCTGTGCAAGTCGCTCATGACTCTCAAATGTCCATCCGGCTATATGTGGTGTTAACAAAACGTTTTTAGCATCCAGTAAATACTGAAAGGCTTCCGGTGTATTATTATCCTGAAAAAGGGTTTCAAAAGACAACTTTTCATATTCCAGAACATCAAGACCTGCTCCCAGAACTTTTCTTGCTTTCATGGCTTCTACTAAATCTGCCGTAACAATATTTTTACCACGGGAAGTATTTATAATCCAGAAAGGCTTTGCAAAGGCGTTTATGAAATCGGTATTTACCATTTTATCCGTTTCCGGAGTCCACGGAAGATGTAAACTCAGCACATCTGCTTTTTGCTGTAATTCGTGCAATGAAACCTGTGCAGCGTTTTCGTCACCGACATTTTCTAAAATATCATAACAAAGAACATTAACCTCAAATCCGCGAAGTTTTTTGGCAAATGCTTTTCCCATGTTTCCATAACCGATAATACCTACTGTTTTCCCGTCAAGTTCATGTCCGCGGTTGCTTTCCCTATTCCAGTGTCCGGCTTTTATTTCTGCATCAGCCTGATTTAAATTATTAAACAAGGACAGGATTACGCCCAAAGAATGTTCTGCAACAGCGTTGCGATTACCTTCCGGCGCAGCTATTAAATGAATTCCCCTGGCTTCGGCATATTCACAATCAATGCTTTCTAAACCCGCACCCACTCTGGCAATAAACTGTAAGTTGGCTGCTTTATCGAGAAAAGTTTTATCGATTTTAAAACGACTCCGAATGACGATTCCGTTATAATCCTGAATTTTGCTTTCGATTTCTTCTTTAGAAGATTTAAAATCTGCATGGTTTTCAAAACCGGCTTCTTCTAATTGTCCCCAAAGTATGGGATTATTGCTATCGATATGTAGAATTTTGATACTCATAAATTAAAACTTTATTAGAAAAACAAAGTAACAAAAAAATTGCCGTTTATTATTTTAACAAAAGTAATTCCCCATAAAATGCGTAAATTCGCATAAAAAGGAATATGAAAACAATTGGCTTAATTGGAGGAATGTCTTGGGAAAGCTCTTCTTTATATTATCAGATAATAAACAGAACCATTCAGGAAAAATTAGGAGGTGTTCATTCTGGTAAATCGCTGCTGTATTCTGTAGATTTTAATGAAATTGCAGTATTGCAAAAAGAAGGAAACTGGGAAAAACTGGGGCAATTAATGGTTGAAGCTGCACAAAAACTCGAAAAAGGCGGTGCTGATTTTATTATTTTATGTACCAACACGATGCACAAAGTATCGGATGAAATAGAAAAAAGTGTCTCAATTCCTTTAGTACATATCGTTGACGCAACTGCCGAAAAGATTGAGGAGAAAAGTATAAAAAAAATAGGTTTATTAGGCACGTCGTTTACCATGGAACAAGATTTTTTCAAACTTCGTTTACTTGAAAAATATAATATCGAAACCATAATCCCGAACGAGAAACAAAGAGCAGATATACACCGCATTATATATGAAGAATTAGTAAAGGGAATTATAAACGCTGATTCAAGAAATCTCTTTCTGGAAATAATTACCGGTTTAATTCACAAAGGAGCCGAAGGAATAATATTGGGTTGCACAGAAATCGAATTATTAATTACTAATGAATATACTAATGCTGAATTATTTAATACTGCTGAAATTCATGCAAAGAAAGCTGTAGCATTTTCATTAGAATCAACTATTAAAACTTAAAAATGAAATTAACGAAAACTTTTAATGCTTTTTTTGAAAACGAAAAATCAGGAGGACTCCTTTTGCTTTTTGTGACCATTGCCTCACTTATTCTTGCTAATTCCTCTTTTCAGACGGAGTATATTTCATTTTGGGAAAAAGACCTGGGACATCATTCCATAACCCATTGGATCAATGACGGTTTGATGACTATTTTCTTTTTACTCATTGGTTTAGAACTGGAACGCGAAATTTATCACGGTGAATTATCGAATATCAAAAATGCTTCCTTACCCATAATGGCAGCATTTGGAGGAATGTTAATTCCTGCCGCAATCTTTCTGGCTTTGAATTTTGGCACTGCGACCCAAAACGGAGCAGGAATTCCGATGGCTACCGATATTGCTTTTGCTATTGGAATTTTATCTCTTTTAGGAAGCAAAGTTCCTGCATCACTAAAAATATTTTTAACCGCCCTTGCGGTCATCGATGATTTGGGTGCTATAATTGTAATAGCTGTTTTTTATACGAAATCAATTTCTTTCTTAAACCTTGCCATTGCGTTAGGGATTTGGGGAGTTCTTTTTATTCTGAACCGCAAAAAAGTGCACTATATTCTTCCTTATTTAATCGGAGGAACTGCGATGTGGTATTTTATGCTGAATTCCGGTGTCCATGCTACTATAACAGGAGTCATATTAGCTTTTGTAATTCCGTTTGGAGATGGCGGAGAAAACTCGATATCGCATAAACTACAACACTATCTACACAAACCGGTAGCGTTTTTTATATTGCCATTGTTTGCTGTTGCCAATACCTGCATCGCCATAAAACCAGACTGGCACGAAGGTTTAAATCACCCCAATACCTTTGGAATCGTCTTGGGTCTTGTTCTCGGAAAACCATTAGGAATTTTACTTTTCTCTTTTATCGGAGTTAGTGCGGGAATTTGTTCTTTGCCAAAAGAATTAAAATGGCCTCATATTTTAGGCGCCGGAATGCTGGGCGGAATTGGTTTTACCATGTCGATATTCATTACCATTTTGGCTTTTAAAGATCCCGAAACTATTGTTTTTTCTAAAATTGCCATTTTAATAGCCTCAATGCTTTCTGGTTTTTTTGGTTATTTCTACTTAAAATATACTTTGAAAGAAAAGAAAAAAAAGAAACTGATTAGAAAATAAAAATCTTTAAGCATCAAAAACAAAATTCCAAATTCCAATTCGATCATCAGAATTGGAATTTGGAATTTTTATATGTTGGAATTTTATTAAATTTTATCCCTTGATCTGTTTCAGGGAAGTTTTGATTCCTTTGATTAAAGATGAACTGAAACCATTGTGTTCCATTTCATTCAAACCGACAATTGTACAGCCTTGAGGCGTTGTAACACGATCGATTAGTTGTTCCGGATGTACTTTTTCTTCTAACAGCATTTTGGCCGCTCCTTTTACCGTTTGCGCTGCAATTGCGAGAGCAGTATTCGAATCGAATCCAATCTCGATTCCGGCCTGCATAGAGGCACGAATATAACGCAAAGCATACGCAGTACCACAAGCACCTAAAACAGTCGCTGCATCCATCAATTTTTCATCAATTACCGGAGCCGTTCCCAGGTCCTGAAACAAATCAACTATTGGCAATGCTTTTTCCCTGTCTTTTTCAGGAAAAGAGATACAGGTTGCTGATTCTCCAAACTGGGCCGCGATGTTGGGCATAATCCGGATTACAGGATATTCATTGTTTGTTTTGGACTGGAGCACCTCAAGAGACAAACCGCTTACTGCCGAAGCAATCGTTTTATTTTTTATTACCGGTAAAATCTCTGCCAGGACCGTATCCACCTGATAGGGTTTTATGGTTAGAATCACCACATCGGCCTCCTGAATTTGATGTTTGTTATCGGATGAAACCGTAATTCCGTGTTCTGATAAATATTGAATACTGGCTGTGTTTCGCCTTGTAACGGTTACCTGATTGTTTTTAGAGAATTTTGCAATTCCCAAGGCTATAGAAACCCCAAGATTTCCCCCTCCTATAATGTGTACTTTCATTGCTTGTTTTTTGGCTGGTTAATAGCTTATTTTTCAGCCACAAATTACATAGATTTTATAGATTTTTAATCACTGTAATCCATTAATTTGTTGCAAAAACTTAAAACCCAAGAATCAGTTTGGCCACTCCGAAATAGAGCATAATTCCAAAAACGTCATTGGTTGTCGTGATAAAAGGTCCCGTCGCAATCGCGGGATCAATTTTGTTTTTATGCAGGAAAAGCGGCACTAAGGTTCCTAGGGTTGCAGCAAATAAAATGACTACAATCATCGAAATTGAAATTGCCATTCCTACCAGATACTGCTGGTACATGATCGAATGGTATCCTAACAAAAGCAACGATATGATACTTCCGGAAATCATCGATACTGAAATCTCCTTGCTGAAATATCCGCGACTGAATTCTTTCAGTGTTCCGTTCGCCAGACCCTGAACGACAATTGCCGAAGCCTGAACACCAATATTTCCGGCTGTTGCCGAAAGTAATGGCACAAAAATAATTAAGGTTGAATATTTTTGAAAAGTAGCTTCGTTTCCTTTCAGGACAAAAGACGCTACAATCTCGATCACCATTCCGATTAAAAGCCACGGCAAACGTGCTTTGGTCAACTCCAAAACACTGTCGTTGGATTCTACGTCTTGCGTAATACCCGCTGCCAATTGGTAATCTTTGTCTGCCTCGTCCTTGATTACGTCAACAATATCATCAATGGTAATTCGACCCACCAGACGCCCCAGTTCATCTACAACCGGAATGGCTTCCAAATCGTATTTTTGCATGATACGGGCTACCTCAACATCTTCTGTATCTACGTTTACGAAATTTAATTTTCTGATATAAATGTCACCGATTTGTGTTTTGGTAGAAGTAGTCAGCAAGTCTTTAAGTGACAATCTTCCTTTTAAGCGGTTTTCATCATCGACCACATAAATAGAATGTACCCTGGATACATTTTCAGCCTGAATACGCATTTCTTTCACACAGGTCAGCACATTCCAGTTTTCATTGACTTTTACGAGCTCTTTTCCCATCAGACCACCCGCGGAATTTTCGTCGTAACGCAATAAGTCAACAATGTCCTTTGCATGTTCAACGTCAATTAACTCCGAGATTACTTCCGCTTTAATTTCCTGTGACAGCTCCGCGATAATATCTGCCGCATCATTCGTCTCCAATTCATCAAGTTCTTCTGCAATCTCCTTAGGCGAAAGTCGGCTTAAGATATTTTCACGCAAATCATCTTCTAACTCCAGAAGGATCTCTGCTGTTTTATCACTATCTAAAACTTTAAAAATATACGTTGCTTCGTCAAAATCCAGTTCATCAAGGATTTCAGCAATATCAGCGTGGTGCATATCATTAAGCAAAACTTCAAGTTCCTTGTCGTTTTTGTTAACAATGTGCTCTTCTAATTGTTGGATTAATTCTTTGCTAACTTTGAACTCCATCGGCTTCTATTTTTTGAGTCAAAACAATAAATTCGTCTACGCTAAGCTGCTCCGGACGTTTATCAAAGATAACGTCTAATCGCAGAGAATCTGATAAATTTAATGTTTTCAAACTGTTACGTAATGTTTTTCGTCTTTGCTGAAAAGCCGTTTTTACCACTGTAAAAAACAACTTTTCGCTACAAGGAAGACTGTAATCTTCCTTTCGGGTCATTTTCATCACACCCGATTTCACCTTGGGCGGAGGAATAAAAACATTTTCGTCAACAGTAAATAAATACTCTGTAACATAGAAAGCCTGAGCCAGAACGGATAAGATTCCGTAAGCCTTTGAACCTTTTTTCTCGCAGATTCGTTCTGCAACTTCTTTTTGAAACATTCCCGAAAATTCAGGAATCTGATGTTTAAGTTCTAAAGTCCTGAAAACAATCTGAGTCGAAATATTATACGGAAAGTTTCCGATAATAGCGAACTGCTTGTCTTCATACACTTCTTTTATATTGTATTTCAGGAAATCCTGAGAGATAATTTTATCTTTTAATTTTGGATAATTTTCACCCAAATACACCACAGATTCTGTGTCAATCTCGATTACGTGTGTATTAATTGGTTTGTCAAGTAAATATTTAGTTAACACACCCATCCCCGGTCCTATTTCTAAAACCTCATCGTATCCTTTTAAACTTAAAGTATCTGCAATTGCTTTGGCGATACTTTCGTCTTTCAGGAAATGTTGTCCTAAATGTTTTTTGGCTTTTACTTTTTCCATTGTCTTTTTTTAGATTCTTAGATGGTTAGACTTTAAGATTGTTAGATTCTCGAAATATCGAATAATCTAAAGATCAAATAATCTAAAAATCTCTTTTTTTTACTTGCCAAAATAATGAACTCATCAATGTTTTGGTCCCATAATTTTGACATACTAACTCGATTTTATAACAATCAGAAAATTGTCTTTGTTTTTATCCTCTCTATTTTTTACAGGAAATCTGCTTATCCTTTCACTTAAGCGTAAAAAACTATAAAATCTTTCCGTTTTAGACAACTTCAGAAAATCTTCCTGTTGTTGCTTATTACTTTCTTCTTTAGTTTGAAATCGAATTTCCATAATTTTCTTTTTTTAGCTGATACTGAAAACCGGGACTGAAAACTTACGTTTAATGTTCCGAAATAACTTCCAGCTCTGTTCGGAAAGAAAGCATTTTATCTGCAAATAATCCCAAAGCTTCCCTTTGAAATTGCGGTTCATCTTCGATATAAAACTGCTCTAAAGTGGCCTTACTATCGGTAACATATTGAACGGAATACGTAATGCCGCCCATTTCTTCTTCAATCAAAACTTTTACAATTCGTGCCGAAGAGAATTTTTGTGTGGCTAAAATTTCGGGTATATGTTTTTCCTGCATCCACTTTAACCATTGGTCGTGCACGCTTTCGTGTATATTGGTCGTAACGTTGTAAATAATCATTTTCTGTTTAGATTGTTAGACTTCTTAGATTTTTAGATTGTTAGATTTTCAGAAAAGTCTAAAGATCTAAGTAGTCTAAAATCTAAGAATCTAATTTTATAAATTCTTTTTTTGGAATTTGGAATTTGTTTTTTAGAATTTACAAATTCTTGTCTCCTCTTAACTCCCGGTATTTTTTTCTCGCATCAACAAAGTAAATACTGTCCTGATGGTTAAAAATCACTTTTTCATATAAAGGTTTTGCCTTTTCTGTATCTTTCAGTTCGTCGTTGTAAATTTCTGCTGAAAAGAACAACGCTTCATCTACATAAATTCCGTCACTGTGATTGTCAATTATTTGCTGATACTGACTCAGCGCCGCAGTATAATCGGCCTGACTTTCGTATATTTTTCCTAAACGCAACATTGTAACAGCTTCAATTTCCTGTCCTTTAAAATCCTTCAGAATGCGCTGAAACTGAGCAATAGCCTCGGTTTTCTTATTTTGATACATCAGGAAATCGCCTTTTGCAAACTGCTTCAGTGCCGTTTGTGTCGAATCGGCAACGGTATTGTCATTGATCAGTAAAAAATATTCAAGAGCGTCATTGGCAATTAATTGTGTATTGGCCGATTTTAATTCCTTGAATTGTTTTAAGGCCCATTCAAAATCAGTTTTGTAATAACTTGTTTTGGCTACTCTCAAACTCGCCTCATGCGACATCACATCATTCTTTAAATCCAATTGAATCTGGGAATAATAGATCAGCGCCTGATTGAATTTTTCTTCCAAAAGCAAAATATCCCCTAATTCCATTTTAGCATCAGCCTGCTGATACTCATTCAGATTAAGTTCTAATGCTTTTTTTATAATTTCTTTGCCTTCGTCCGGTTTTTTTAAATTAAAAGCCAGAAAGTGCGCCTGAATTATTTGCAAAGATACGGTAAAAGGAGTTATTTCATAGGTTGTCAGCAATTGTTGTAACTCGGTCTGGATTGCCGGATAGTCTTTTTCCTGGGCTTTTTCAATTTTAATTTCCATCAGACTGGCATTAGTCTGAATCAATAAATCTAAATCTTTGGTATTAAGCAGAATAAAATTCAGAATCTCAGTAGCAGTCTCGGTATCATTTTCATTCAGTGCAAACTGGCTCAGATTCACAATACTCCTCAGGGATTCGGGTTCTCTTTTATAAATGGCTTTTTCCTGGATAAAAGCCTTTCCGAATTCTTTTTGCTGCACATAAAACCAGCTTAAATAATGGTTCCAGAAAACATCCTGATCTTTTTGCGTTCTTAGGATTAATGCTTTTCGCATCGCGTCTTTGAAAGCCGTATTATCGGTTTCACCATTCATAAAACGGGAAAGCTGCGTCTGAATTAAATTGGCATTCTGCGGATTCTTAAATGATTCTGTCAGTAAAAGGTCAATCATAAGATCGGTCTTTCCCAACTGACCGTACAACATTCCGATCTGAAAATTGAAATTGTAATTCGGCTGTACTTCCATAGCCGTCTGATACGCTTTTAAGGCATATTCCAACAAAACCTTTTTCTCAAACGAATTCCCGATTCCGTAAACATCATTCGAATTGGTTCTGATTTTTTCAATAGCCTGATCGTAGTAGTTTTTAGCTTTGGGTTCATTTTTCTGCAATTGAAAATTATATCCCAATTCAACCAGAAAAACACCTTGTTTGTATCGGTTGTATCTTTCCTGAATTGCTTTTTGGGCAATATCAAATTGCTGCAATTGCTGATAACAATCGACCGTTCTTAAAAAATACTGGGTATTGGATGGCGCCAGGCTTAAAAGCTGTTCGTAACTGACCTTTGCTTTTTCGAAATCGCCTTTATCGTAGTAATATTGAGCCAGTTGCTCATTTTGTGCAAACGCAAAACCAGACCACAACAAAAGAATATAGATAAAAATGTTTTTCATATTTCTGGTTTTTGTTGAAAATCTTTTTCAGTCGCAGTTTGCTAACTGAATACTGCGACTGTAAACTGTAAACTGAATTAATCTATAATATCAAATCCACAATAAGGACGTAAAACTTCCGGAATTACGATTCCTTCGGGCGTTTGGTAATTTTCTAAAATTCCTGCCAGAACTCTTGGCAAAGCCAATGAACTTCCGTTAAGGGTATGTGCCAGTTGGTTTTTTCCGTCTTTGTCTTTGAAACGCAATTTCAGACGGTTGGCCTGAAAAGTTTCAAAGTTAGAAACGGAACTGATTTCTAACCAACGATCCTGCGCGGTAGAAAACACTTCAAAATCATACGTCAAAGCAGAAGTAAAACCCATATCTCCACCACACAAACGTAAGATTCGGTAAGGCAATTTCAATTCCTGTAGAATATTTTTTACGTGCTCGACCATTCCGTCAAGCGCTTTATAGGAATTGTCCGGGTGTTCGATTCGTACAATTTCTACTTTGTCAAACTGGTGCAGACGGTTCAGTCCGCGAACGTGTGCTCCGTAAGAACCCGCTTCACGACGGAAACATGGTGTGTAAGCCGTATGTAAAACCGGTAATTCACTTTCGCTCAAAAGAACATCACGAAACAAGTTCGTCACCGGAACCTCAGCGGTTGGAATCAGGTATAAATCATCAATTGTAGAGTGATACATTTGTCCCTCCTTGTCCGGCAATTGTCCTGTTCCGTAACCTGAAGCTTCGTTTACCAAATGCGGCACCTGCACTTCATTGTATCCTGCAGCTGTATTTTTATCTAAAAAGTAATTGATCAGTGCACGTTGCAGACGGGCTCCTTTTCCTTTGTAAACCGGAAATCCCGCACCTGCAATTTTTACACCCAATTCAAAATCGATGATATCGTATTTTTTTACCAGATCCCAGTGCGGCTGTGCACCTTCGTGCAGCACCGGAATATCGCCTTCCTCAAAGACGTTTAAATTGTCGTCCGGAGTTTTTCCTTCGGGAACAATATCAGCCGGAAGATTGGGCAAAGTGTATAATTTGTTCGTTAATTCGATCGCCAAAGCTTCCGCTTTTTCGCCTAATTCCTTACTTTTTTCTTTTAATGAAACGGTTTTTTCTTTTAAAATTGCTGCTTTCGATTTCTCTCCGGCTTTCATCAGTTCACCAATATCTTTGGATAATTTATTAGATTCAGATAAAACATTGTCTAGTTCTACCTGCGCAGCACGACGGTTTTCATCTAATTGAACCACTTCTTCAACAACACTTTTGGCATCGATATTTCGTTTTGCCAAAGCCTTGATTACTTTCTCCTGATTTTCTCTAATAAATGCGATTTGTAACATAGCTTGATTTTTGTAACTATTTTATTTTTATATAAAGGAAGCAAATTTAAGGAAATGTTTGTTAAGAATAAGGACAAAGTTGCCCGTAAAAGCGAATTTCACAGCGCAATATAAAACTAACATAACATTTCTTTAGAATTTAGATTCAATTCTGTGCTGCTTTGTAATTTTCTTTGTGTATTTCCTTGAAAGAAAAACTATTCCCTCTTAATCTCATGCCCCACAAATTCCTCTAAAGCAGCAAACATTTCATCCACCGAAAGTACTTCGGTATCGGGATGGGATTTTAGGAAGCCGGCGTTAAGTGTCACCAGGTTTTCCTCTAATTCAAAGAAAGTATCGTTGTTCAGCAAATCTCTTGTTGGGTTTACGCCTTCAAGTTTGCCTTTCAGGAATTTATCAATCTTAACACTGCTCAGCAATCGGACTCTTTTGGCCTGTGTCTGAAACAATTCTAAATGTTTCTCGGCGCCAATAAGAGTGAGGCCTTCTTCTATCAATTCATTCAGTTCCTTATTCCAGCGTGAGTTGTACACAAATTGCGAAAAATTACCTTCTGTATATTGCGAAATATAATAATCTAAGTAGTAACTCATCAATGCATCTTCGTGAATCAGGTCGTCGTCAATTTTTTCCTCACGCATCAGGTTGATCACCGAAATATTTGAGTTGATAATATCCTGTGGATTTTCGCTGTTTGCTGCGGTTTCTGAAATAATGATTCTGCCGAATTCCATTTGAGTTTGTTTTTAAGGAGTTTGATGCAAATTTCGGGTAAAATAACAGACGAAAGAAATCCTAAATTGCTTTTATGCGCAATTTTGTCATTTCCGTAAATAAGGAAACTTAAAATTATTATCAGTAACTTTATAAAACAATTCGCTAACTCATTAATAATCAAAACAAATTATAGCATTAAAAAGCGACACAACGCAACCTTTTATAAAAAAACACATCTGCAAACTAAGGAAATACCACCAATATTTCCATAACCAAAAACCATGAAAAAGATTGTTTTAATTTGCAGTTTTCTTTTTTTATTAATGGGTTGCAGTAGCGATGAATCGAGTGAATTCAATGAATCAGCCGTACAATATTCCTTAATTGCACAAAATGATTTTTCCGTAAGCACTACAGAAAGTTTTATTGAATCAAAATTAGTGATCAAAGACATCAAAAGCTGGACTACTTTTCTAGCCACAATCAATGGCCAGTCTCAGCTTACTGCTACATTTACTGAAACCGAAATCGATTTTACAAAATATCAGATTATTGCTGTTTTTGATGAGATACGCCATTACGGAGGATATTCCGTAGATATTACCCGAATAGTTGAAAACGGAAACAAGATCGTTATTCAGGTAGAACATTTGAAAAAAGGAAATATTGCCACCGTAGTAACACATCCGTTTCATATTATTAAAATGCCCAGATCAAATAAAAAAGTGATTTTTAAAGAGATAAAAACCTAGCTAAATGAATACACTGCTAAAAAAACCAACCCTGTTTTTTGTGCTGGGAATACTTTCTATTCTTGCCGGTACTGTTTACGCTGTCATTTTAATTGCCGGAAATTCCGCGCAGGATGGATTAATGGGAATTTATATTTTATTCAGTTTGGTATTGGTTTTATTCGCAGTCATAGTCGACAGGTTTCTGGTTCGGGAATTTGGAAGCCAAAAGGTGAATAAAATTCAGTTTTCTTTCCTGCTCTTTATAGTCCTTTTGTGGATTGTGAGAGCAATAGTAAATTGGTTTTAATTATTTCTGCTCGACCAATAATTCTTTCAGTTCGCTTGTTTTTACAAAAGCGGCAAAACGTCCCGCCAGCAATAACATTTCTTTTTCTTCGGGAGTTGTTTTGAGTTTTGTTTCAACGTGCGCTGTATATTCGTATAAAATCAAGAGTTCGCTGGCGCCAAAATCCTTAAACTTTTCTTTGTCTAAACTGGACAGTATCACTTCGCCGTTTTTATCTTTTTTGAAACTGTCTGCACCAAAGTTTTTAATGAGTTTGGTTCTAAAATCAACATGGAGTTTCAGCCAGCTGCTATCTTCATCATCCGTATTTTTCAATTGCAGTACCAGGTCTTCATAATCCTTATCTTTTTTGAGCTTTAGAAGATAATCGCGTAAGGTTGTAAAACCAATAACCTGAAAATTGGAAATCGGAATTTTATACTTCTCCAACACATCTTCAACATCGTTTTCAAAAGTAATGTATCGGGTCTGAACAGTATATAAAGAAGCTGTTTCCAATAAGGAAATCAGTCTGATTTTGGCATCATTGATATAAGGTTCCTTCTTCCCTTGTCCTAAACAATCGATAAAAAGGGCCTTTTTGTTTTTATTATCAACTTTATCATCGTTGTGCAGCAGTTCAATTAAGGTCTGATAGCCCATATTATCTGAAGCACCGCCATCAATCACACACAATATTTTGTTCTGACCTTTGATTCCGAATTTGGTTTTTGGCAGCACGCCCGGAAAAGCAGAACTTGCGGTAATCGCATACGTCAGCGGGAAATCGTAACCATTACTAATCTCGTTTTTATCCAGAGGAAGAACCGACTTATTGGGAGCCAATGATGCATTTATTTTTAAACCGCGAATAATATGCGGCATAAAGGGAAATCGCTCTCCGTTACTATACGCTGTTCCATTGGCAACGAGAATGGGCAATTCCGGATTTTTTTTGCTCTCTTTGGAGATGAAAAAATCAGACAGCAGCATTTGGGTTTTAAACTTATCCGGATTTTCAGGATTGGAGCTGTCGTATTGCAAAACCTCCAGATCTAAACGCTGCGTCATTGATATTTTTTCTCCTTTTTCATTCCTGCTATTATTCAGAAGAGAGAAAAGTGATGCTGATTTGTTTACATCTGATTTGTAAGCGTCTGCTTTAGAGAAATAGAATTCGTTGAAAGAACAATTATCGTGCTGTAGCTTATTTTTCAGGATCGTTAAATAATAACCCGCCGAATAGCAGCCTCCGGAAACGGTGGAATAATAATCGATTTCGTTTAAAAAATTACGATGGGAATTGCCTTCTTCTATCTCTTCTAAACCCAAAAGCACACCCATACTAAAAAACTGTGCTCTCGATCCGCCGCCTGAAATTCCGACACCCAGAGCAATATTGGGATTCTGGATTCTTTTGTCGCGTTCCTGAACCGATTTATATTCACTCAAATTTACTGCAGGAATAGAGTTATAGTTAATTTCCGAAAAAAGATTGATTTTATTTTGAGCTATCGCCTTACCTGCAAAAAGAAGCAAAAGAAAAACGACCTGAAGCCTTTTATATTCCATAAACCTCACAATTAAATTGTTTTTTATTCCACATTAAATAGTCTCAAAATACGGGATTTAAAATTAAATAATTAATTCAATATCATTTACCTGATGGCTGTTTTTTTAACATTTTACAGCATAAAAAAAGCTGCACCATTTAGTGCAGCTTTCTGTTTTTATTGTTTTATCCCCTTGTCTATTATCGGCTTTTGTTGCTGTTGTGGTGGAATTCGTTTTTTCAAAAACAAAATCTGTCCCAAATGACTCGACTGATGTTCCATAACGTGAAACCAGCAATATTGGTTACTGATGTCATATTTCATCTGAACTTCGGCAAACCAGGCATCATCTCTTTTCTTTAATTCCGAAATCGTTTTGGCCCTTACTTCGTTATAAATATCCAGATAATACTGAATGTCATGTCCTTTAAATTCATCTCGTCCGCCCTGATCTAAGTTTAAAGCGGCATCCCAAATTTTCTTTTCTTCTTCATTAAATTCCCTGTTTTCGAAAGTAAAAACCTGATAGTATTTTTCGGCTGCAGCCAAATGCATCACCAAGGCACCAATTCGGTTCGCCTGTTCATCGTGCAGGTAATCTATTTCATATTGATTCATGTTTTTAACGGCTCTTTCAACACGATCTTTAAGGTCTTCCAGCATCGAAATCATGTCGCCGATTTTTGGTGAAGCGCCTTCAACATTTCCTATTTTTCCGGTTTCTTTTATTATGATACCCGTTCCTTCCAGTACTAATGCATTTTTTCCATCGGCGGCTGATTTGTCGGAAGAAACCTTATATTCCTTCACCTTAACCAATTTTGCTTTCGAAGTCCCTAAATTCCATTTCGGGATATCTCCATTATTTACAGGCGTTTCAAAACCTGAATTTAAAAGGGTTACCGGCTCAAAAACACCTTTTGCATTTTCAATAAATAACTGAAATTTATCAAAATAAAACTTTCCATTATACGAGCCTAAGCCTCCAAAAGTCAAAGATTTACTATTCTCATCGATTGTTCCTTCAACAGTATACGATTGCCAGTCTTTTGATTTAATTGGTCTTTCGCCCATATTATCAAAAAAACCGACTTCATCATTTTTATTATCTACTCTTGCCCAGATTCCTGACCACGCTTTTGGCTCTGTGGTTTCTACTTTTGCCGAAGCGATCAGTTTAAACTTTTTCTTGACCGGAGTCTGAATGTCAATCGTCTGGCTGAAAGCCATCCAGTCACTCGAAATAACCCTTGGTGTCTGGCCCTGAACCGAAACAAAACTTATAAGCAATAACACGATAGTAAATTTTCTCATTCTCTATATTTTAAAAATTTCCGTAAATATAATATACTTTTTTAAGGAATTAACTTATTATTATTGAATAATTATTTCAAAAAAGAGAATAAAAAAAGCCACATTAAAAAATGCAGCTTTCATGATATTTCAGAAACGTCTCTTAGTTCGTTTTCATTGGCGGTAAATCGAATGCAACTGAATCGTGCTCGAAATTATTACGGTGTCCCCCGTCACAAAATGGTTTGTTGGCCGATAATCCGCAACGGCAAAGGCCTAATGCACTTCTGCCTTGTAGTCCGTAAACCGTTCCTTCTGAATCCATTATTTCGAAATCACCTTCAATTTTGATGGATCCGTTTTTATTGATGATTAATTTTGTCTTGCTCATAAAGTTGCTTTGTTTTTGGCAAATATTGCAAAATATATTTTGAAGTTTTTACCGGAAGGGCTAGTTTAAACTCGTTCTATTTTATGGGTTTTTCCACTGAGATTCGCAAAGTTTGTCAGGCTGAGCGAAGTCGAAGCACCCGCAAAGATTTGACTAAGCTTTTGTTTCTCGCAGATTCTGCAGATTGAGCAGATTAGCAGATTTAATTTAGAAAAAATCCATTTTAATCCTTCGTAATCTGTGGCTAAATAAAACTTTGTGCTCTGCTTCGGATAGCTATCGGGATTACGTGATTAATTCCTCCTTCTTAAAAAAACTTCGCGAATCTCCGCGCTTTTTCTTTGTGAATCTCCGTGAAATAACAAATTCTCGATTCTATTGCTTATTTTTGCAGGCAATAAAATTGAGTTATGATACAAAATCCAAAGAGATATACTATTACGGCAGCATTACCTTACACCAACGGACCTATTCATATTGGCCATTTGGCGGGGGTTTACGTGCCTGCAGATATTTATTCGAGATATTTACGTTTACAGGGAAAAGACGTTGCGTTTATTTGCGGAAGCGATGAACATGGCGTTGCGATTTCGATGAAAGCCAAAAAAGAAGGAATTACACCACAAGAAGTTATTGATAAATACGACGGAATTATTAGAAAATCATTCGTTGATTTCGGAATTTCGTTTGATAATTATTCCAGAACTTCGGCTAAAATTCATCATGATACGGCTCAGGAATTTTTTAGAAAACTGTATGATAATGGTGATTTTATTGAGGAAATAACCGAGCAATTGTACGATGCCAAAGCCAATCAGTTTCTGGCAGATCGTTTTGTGGTAGGAACTTGTCCAAGATGTGGTAACGACGGAGCTTATGGAGATCAGTGTGAAAATTGCGGATCGACTCTAAATGCTACGGATTTAATAAACCCGAAATCGACGATTACCGGAGAAACTCCAATTTTAAAAGCAACAAAACATTGGTTTTTACCTTTAGATCGATATACTGATTTCCTAACAGAATGGATTTTAGTCGGACATAAAAACGACTGGAAACCGAATGTGTATGGACAAGTAAAATCATGGGTTGACGGTGGACTCGAGCCTCGTGCCGTAACACGTGACCTTGATTGGGGAATTGATGTTCCGGTTGAAGGTGCCGAAGGAAAAAAATTATACGTTTGGTTTGATGCGCCAATTGGATATATTTCGTCTACTAAAGAATGGGCAGCCCGCGAAGGAAAAGACTGGGAACCGTATTGGAAAGACGAAGACACCAAACTGGTTCACTTTATAGGGAAAGACAATATTGTTTTTCACTGTATCATTTTCCCGGCGATGCTGAAAGCCGAAGGAAGTTATATTTTACCGGACAATGTGCCTGCGAATGAGTTTTTGAATTTAGAAGGAAACAAACTTTCGACTTCTAAAAACTGGGCGGTTTGGTTACACGAATATTTAGAAGAATTTCCGGAAAAACAAGACGTTTTGCGTTATGCCTTAACATCGAACGCGCCGGAAACTAAGGATAACGATTTTACCTGGAAAGATTTTCAGGCGAGAAACAATAACGAACTCGTAGCGATTTTTGGGAACTTCATCAACCGTGTGGTGGTGTTGACGAACAAATATTACGACGGATATATTCCGACGCCAAATGAATTATCGGAAGTCGACGAAGCTGCTTTGGAAGAATTGAAAGCGTATCCAGCCGTGATTTCAAGTTCGGTAGAGCGTTACAGATTCCGTGAAGCTTTGGGCGAATTGATGAATGTGGCTCGTTTAGGAAATAAATATCTGGCTGACGAAGAGCCGTGGAAAGTAATGAAAGACAATCCGGAGCGTGTAAAAACGCAGATGTATGTCGCTTTGCAAATTGCCGCTGCGTTGAGCATATTGGCGGAACCGTTCTTGCCTTTTACAGCTGCGAAATTATCCCGAATCCTTAAAAACGAAGGAAAATTGAAATGGAATGATGTTGTTGAAAATTCAGAATTAATTCCGGAAGGTCATCAGATTGGTGAAGCAGAATTACTTTTCGCAAAAATCGAAGACGAAGAAATACAAAAACAAATAGACAAATTGGAAGCAACAAAAACGGCCAATCTTGCCGAAAATAAACAAGTGGAACCTCAAAAAGATTTAATTCAGTTTGAAGATTTCGCTAAAATGGACATTCGTGTCGGAACTATTCTGGAAGCAGAAAAAATGCCGAAAGCCAATAAACTTCTGGTCCTGAAAGTAGATACCGGAATTGACGTTCGTACGATTGTTTCGGGAATTGCCGAAAGCTTTACACCGGAAGAAATCATCGGAAAACGTGTTTCTGTTCTCGCCAACCTAGCGCCAAGAGCGTTGCGTGGTGTAGAAAGTCAGGGAATGATCCTGATGACGACAAATGCAGAAGGAAAACTGGTTTTCATCAATCCGGATGCTGATGCACCGAATGGTGAAACGGTAAACTAGGTTTTTTAATTAGAAAATTTGAAAATGTGATAATTTGATAATTTGATAATTTGATAATTTTAAAATGAAAGAATATTCTTGTGTTTTTGTTGTGGGTAGGATTTATATTTTGTAAGTTTGTACCGACAAAACACTTTACTAGGAGAAATCCGAAAAACTTATCTTTAAGTTTAACATAAGCGAACCCTCGTTCACGTTGCTGGTGCTAGTGATAGCCCTAATCTCACTCCTAGGAGTGTTTTGTCACAACCGAAGACGAGGGTTTCGTGCGTTTAATATTTTCAGAAAATGACAAAAGAAAATCAAAAACCATCACATCATGATGTAATGCCATCTGTGGCGAATTTCCTTTCTAACCTTTGGTTTGAAGGACAATTTAGAGAACAACCAGAACATTTGTCCGAAATTTTTGAGGCACTACTGGAAACTGAAATGGGCGACAACCACGACCTGCGAGCCAAAATGCTGAACTGCATTAAAACCAGTAAAATGCTCGTCAAAGCACTCGAACCGTTTTCAGACAAACAAATCGAGAAAGCCTGTAAAAGTTTAACTGCTTAAAAAACAACAACCCGAAACGCGTGAATCAATTAATTCGTTCACGCGTTTTGCTTTTGGAAAAATTATCCTATACTATTTTCAAAAAAATAGGATATTTGCACAAAAATTTAAAACCGTAATATTCTCAGTCAATGTTCAGAAAAATACTTTTAGCCTCTTTCTTTTTAGCTGGTTTAAGCTCCTTTTCACAGGAAGTTGTAAACGAATTTGATTTAAAATTAGAAAAGAAAAGAGATTTCTTTCAGGTAGTAAACGAGGATAAAAAAGAAGTTATCCTGTTTTTGAACGATAAGGAAAAAGTTACTTCCATCAGGTTTGATGAAAAATTTAATTTAAAAGATTCTCTATCTTCTGTAAGACCAGATAAGGCATACACCGAAATTATTGGGTATAGTCAAAATAAGAATGATTATTTCATTTTCTGGGGCTCAAAAGACAGAAAAGAAATCAATTCTCAATATTTTAATTTTACCACAAAAGAAACCAGAAGCACCCCTATTAATTTAGAATTGAAAAAGGAAAAAATAATTAAAGAACTCACAATCAATAATGTCTTTTACCTTATTACCATCATTAAAAACACCAGTATTTTAAAATTTTACATTTCAGATAATAACGGCAATCTAAACGAAAAAACAGTAGACCTGTCTCATTTGGAATTTAAAAATATATTTGATCACCCTGAGAATTTGTATATAGTTTTAACGGATGAGTCCAGAGAACCCAATTTTCAGACTATAGCAAACGATAGTCCGCCTTCATTAGTGTTAAGTTCTAAAAAATATAAAATTTACACTTCTAATCCGGATGAAATTATTTTTACTATCGATAATACTAGAAACACTACACAAGTTTTAAGAATTAATCTTCAAAATTTCACATCAAATCTCAAATCATTTGCACAACAAAAAATAGCCAAAGGAGAATATGGAGGAATAGCATTTGAATCAAATTCATTTGTGATTGACAATAAAATTCTTCAGTTAAAAACCAATTCGTACGTTTTGTTTCTTACCATGAGTGATTTAGACGGCAATAAGATTAACGAATACAAAGCTATGCACGATCAGGAAATAGGTTTTAAAAACTCTGATATCTTTCAGGAAAGAAATGGTTTTAATAATAAAAAAATCATTAAAAAATCAGATGAATTTCTTAACAAAATTAATACTTCTCCCAGTGTATCATGCTATAATTTAGATGGTGTTTATCATACCGTTATAGGAAGTTCAGATGATAGAGTTCACGGTGGTGGTTCAATGGGGATGGGAGTTGGAATGGGCGCTTCCGGTGGAATGGGCGCAGGAATGTCATTTGCTCCTTATGGAAGATGTTATACCATAGAGAATTTAATTTCTTATAAAGATAAAGTTGTAATTTATACAAATTGCCTGTTTGATTCCAATTTTAATCATCTTGATGGCGAAATAAAAAATTCAGCTTTCGACAAGGTTAGAATTTTCCTTGAAGAAAATAAAGACCTTAAGGAAAAGGTTTCAATACTTACGACAAATTTGTACAAAGATTTAATACTTTTCAAATTCAATAAAAGTTTATATTTAGGAAATTACAATAAGAAAAATAAAAAATATCAGATCTTTAGTTTTACTGAATAATAACAATGCTTAGTTAAAGTTTTAAAGTGTTTGATTAAATAAGAATCCTCAGCTTTTCAGTTAAGAATCTGCTTTTCAAAAGCTCAAATAAAATGATAATGAAATTAACCAAACCAAGATTAGCTTTAATCTGCGGCATACTTTGTATTTCGATTTTTCCGATATTGATCAAATTGCGTTTAGCTTCGGGATTGATTTCTGCTTTTTACAGAATGTTTTTTGCCGTGCTTTTGCTTTTGCCGTATGTACTTTTGACTAAAAACTTTAAACTTCCAACCTTAAAATTTGCGCTTTTAGCATCACTATGCGGAATTCTGTTTGCCTCAGATGTTGCGGTTTGGAATATCGCCATTCAGGATTCAAGTGCCACTCAGGCTTCTTTGTTAACTAACCTTTCTCCGCTTTGGGTTGGGCTGGGTTCTTTTTTCTTTTTGAAAGTAAGACCGGCAACTAATTTCTGGATCGGAACTATCGTTTCTTTATTAGGAATGGTGACTTTAGTTGGCTTTAGTTTTTTTCTGGAATTAAATTTTGATCAGGCGTTCCTGTTTGCTGTTTTGTCCGGAATCCTGTATTCGATTTATCTTTTGGTGAGTAAAAATGTACTTTCCCATGTTGATGTTTTATCGTTTATGACGATTAGTTTACTGGCTTCCAGCGCTTATTTAGGAATTCTTTGTTATGCGTTGAATGAATCTTTTACAGGATTCTCCAATACAGGCTGGTTTGTATTTGTACTTCAGGCAATAATTTGCCAGTTGTGCGCCTGGCTTTCGATCAGTTATGCGACGCAACACATGCGTGCGACGAGAGTTTCGTTAAGTTTATTGAGTCAGGCTGTAATTACTTCGATATTAGCTTGGTTGTTTTTAGAAGAACAAATAACTTTACAAATGGTTTTCGGCGGAATCATTTTGCTTTTCGGAATCCGGATTACGTTTTACGATAAGACCATTTCTCCGGGCAGGTTCTTTTCTAAGAATTAAGATTGGAGATTAGTTCGCGGATTTTACGGATTAAATGGGTTTACACCGATTAATTTTAAAATGTTCTCTCGCAAATTTGGCAGATGGAGCAGATTTTTTTTTAAATCTTTGAAATCATTTATTCCGATAGGTATCAGAAGAGACAAAAAAATTAGTGCTAATTTGTGGCAAAAAAGTTCTCACGCAGATTTGGCAGATTATTTTCAAATCTTTGGAATCTCCATAATCTGTGGCAAAAAAATTCAAGAAAATTCGTGTAAGTAATGGCAAAAAAACCTAAAAAAAAGAAAACTTCAAACCTGAAACAAAAAACATATGTTACATAAAAGCAAAATTCCAAATTTAAAAGTAATCGCATTCGATGCCGATGATACTTTGTTTGTAAACGAACCCTATTTTCAGGAAACGGAACATAAATTTTGTGCCCTAATGGAAGATTATCTTTCGCATCAGGGCATTTCGCAGGAACTGTTTAAAATCGAAATCCAGAATTTGCCTTTGTACGGTTACGGAATCAAAGGTTATATTTTGTCGATGATTGAGGCGGCGATGAACATTTCGAACAACACTATTCCGGTTGAAGTGATTCAGAAAATCATTCAATACGGAAAAGAATTGCTCGAAAAACCGATCGAACTCCTTGACGGAATCGAAGAAACACTGCAGGCTCTGCACGGCAAATACAAACTGGTCGTGGCTACAAAAGGTGATTTAAAAGACCAGCACAGCAAGTTACACCGTTCGGGTTTAGGGCATTATTTTCATCATATTGAAGTAATGTCAGACAAACAGGAAATTGATTACAAGAAATTACTGGGCCGTTTAGACATTCAGCCAAATGAGTTTCTGATGATCGGAAATTCATTAAAATCGGATGTTTTACCCGTTTTAGAAATCGGTGGTTATGCCGTTCATATTCCGTTTCACACTACCTGGGAACACGAGAAAATCAACCATAAAGTAGAACACGAACATTTTAGTTCATTTGAAAAAATCACGGAAGTGGTTAATAATTTAGCCTAATGAAAACACTTTTAGATTTAGAAAACTGGAACAGAAGAGAGCATTTTGCCCATTTCAAACAGATGGAAGAACCTTTTTTTGGTGCCACTGTCGAGATTGACTGCACGAAATCCTATCAGACCGCAAAAAGTCTCAATGCTTCCTTTTTTATTTATTATTTACACAAAACGTTGGTTGCCGTAAACGCGATTGAGAATTTCCGATACCGAATTGCAGAAGACCAGATTTACATCAACGATCGTATTGATGCATCAGCCACAATTGGCCGCGAAGACGGTACTTTCGGATTTTCACTAATCGAATACAATCCTGATTTTAAGGTTTTCGAACAAACTGCCTTAAAAGAAATCGAGCGTATTCAAAACACAACCGGGCTTTTCACACGGGAATTTAAAGACGACAATGTCATTCATTTTTCGGCAATACCGTGGTTAAATTTTACTTCGCTTACGCATGCCCGCAGTTTCACGTATCCTGACAGCTGCCCTAAAGTTTCTTTTGGAAAAATGATGACTTCGGAAGCCGGAAAAAGAACTATTTCGATGGCTGTATATGTGCATCATGGTTTAATGGACGGTCTGCATCTGGGTCAGTTTGTAGATTATTTTCAGGAGTTGATGAATTCCTAAACAGAATTCAGGCAATGATTTTGAATTGATTTTATTCTTAAAAAGTATGAGAAAAATATTTCTGTTTTTAGCTGTATTGTACAATTCTATCTTGTTAAGCCAAACGGTATTGACGACTTATCCTTTGGACTTAAAAAGGATACGCGAAAACGATCAGATTTTAAATTTCGAAAACAACTCGACCCATGAAGTATTTGTTTTCGTGCTGTACCAGGGAAATTTTACGGTTTTAAAATACAATAGTGCCTTGTTCCTGACCGATCAGTTTACGGGTCCGGCGACCTATTTTGAAGACAGATCTTTGATGGGATATAGTTTTAGTGAAGACGGAAATCCAACTTTGTATTGGTTTTCAGAAGAAGCAAAAAACATTATAATCGTTAAATATTATTTCGAAAGCAAAACCTCGAAAGCGCTGAAATTTGAGTATCCGGTTAAGAATCAGTTTATCGTAACTCAATATCAGAAAGATAATTCCTTTAATTTCCTGACGCAGGATAAGACCGAACCAAAACTAATTCTGTATGTCTTCAAAAACGGAATCGTAGAAGAAAAGGTGCTTGATTTCTCCCCTTTTACCTTTTCAGACAGAAAAACACAACCCCAAACATTCAATCAGATCCTTACAGAGAACCCTATTGAAAAGATGGAACCCGGTGAATACAATCCGCTGCCTAAAACCATTAGTAAAACTAAGATGTATTTATTAAGCGATCGTATCCTGCTAACGCTGGATCAGAACGTTAAAAAAACACAACTCTTCGATATTAATTTAAACAATCTTGAGATCAAAGAGAAAGACTTTGTTCAATCGCTTGCCAAAAAAGGAGCCAGATCCTCCAACTCTTATTATCACGAAAACAAATTATATCAGATCAATGCCAACGAAGACGAGCTTTTATTTGATGTAAAAGATCTGGACTCGCAGGAAGTCCTAAAAAGTATCGCCGTTTCAAAAAATGACACTATTCTTTTTAAAAATTCGCCTTTATTGATCCAAAGAGATAACTACAGTCCGAAAGAATTAAAAACCACAGCCAAATTCCTGCAGCATTTAGCGGGTTTAGATATGGGCATCTCTGTCTTTAAAAACAAAAAAAATCTGTTTATTACCATTGGGGGAATCAGTAAAGCAACCAACCAGAGTTTTGACGGATTTTACTATCCTGACATTCAAACCAAAACAGTATTTTTTGAAAGTATCTGGGATAAAAAACTAGGATTTACTACCGAAAAACAACAGCCTCTTGCAGTAGATAAAATTTACTCATTTATGGATAAACATAAAGAAATTGCTTTAGAAAGTATCATGAAATTTAAGGATTATTCGATTTTAGGTTATTTCGATACCACAACCAAACAATATACTATGCTGAAGTTTACGGACGGGTACAACTGAGAGAATACCAAAATACTTATACGCGGCTATGGTACAAAAAAAGGCTTTTAATTCAAATAAGTTAATTTCAATGTATTTAGTCTGAATCTGAATTGTTTTCAATAGCACGGAATGAGGTTCTCAATTCCTTAAAATTATTTAACTTTACACAAAACTCAAGATTATGTTATCAAAAAATATAGAAACAGCACTGAACAAGCAAATCAGAATTGAAGCAGAGTCTTCGCAAACTTACCTTTCAATGGCTTGTTGGGCAGAAGTACACGGATTAGAAGGAATTGCTCAATTTATGTACACTCAATCAGACGAAGAGCGCGCACACATGCTTAAATTGGTTAAGTATATTAACGAACGTGGCGGACGTGCTACCATTACCGATTTAAAAGCGCCAAAAACATCATACACTACTTTTAAGGAAATGTTTGAAACACTTTACAATCATGAAATTTTTGTATCGGAATCTATCAATGAATTAGTACACATTACGTTTTCTGAAAAAGATTATGCTACACATAATTTCCTACAGTGGTATGTGGCGGAACAAATCGAAGAAGAGGCTACGGCTAAATCTATCCTGGATAAAATCAACTTAATTGGTGATGACAAAGGCGGACTTTACTTGTTTGATCGTGATATTCAGCAATTAACGGTAACAAGCTCTATCGCAATCAATCCAAAATAAAAAAGTTAAAGTTTATTTAGAATACATAAAAATAACATTTATTCTTTTATATTTGTCTCGTTTTATAATTGAGATGAACTGTGAGCAAGAAAGATAAAGTTAAGGACAAAGACAAGAAAAAGGATAAAAAGAAAAAGCAGAATGCTGTTATCCTTGATAAGATTAAGAAGCTCGAAAACTGCAAATCAAGCTGTTGTGAGAAATTCAAAAAGAGCGAAAAGAAACGTTGCTCCCGTTGTCCTATGTTTGACTTAATAAAAAAGACTGCTTAAAAAATATATAAAAACCCATCAGAAACCTGATGGGTTTTTAGTTTAAATGACATTCGTGTTCTACTTTTAGAAACGCAAATAGTATACTTATGAAACAACCGATTACGATACCCAAATCCAGTCTTGATTTTTTGCAGCAGCTCAAAGCAAACAACAACAAACCCTGGTTTGAGGCAAACAAAACCAACTATCTCAAGGAATTAAACCATATTGAAACCTTTGCAGGGGCATTGCTGCAGGAACTTTCCAAAACCGACGTTTTAGAAACGGCTTCCGGCAAAAAAAGCGTCTATCGCATTTATCGTGATATTCGTTTTTCCAAAGACAAAACGCCTTTTAAAACCTTTTGGGGCGGCAGCTTTACCCGGGCAACAACTCAAAGACGTGGTGGGTATTATTTTCATCTCGAACAAGGAAACAGTTTTTTCGCCGGAGGCTTTTGGGGACCAAGTGCTGCCGATTTAAAACGCATCAGAAGTGAATTTGCGCACGATGCTGCACCTTTCCAAAAAATACTGCATTCAGAATCTTTTGTCAAAACTTTCGGAACGTTACAGGGCGAAAAGCTTAAAACTGCACCAAAAGGATTTGATATCAATCATGAAGCCATCGACTTACTTCGCTACAAACAGTTTTTAATCATTAAACGTTTTACAGATACAGAAGTATTAAGTCCGCTTTTTTTAGAACAGGCCCTGGAAACCTGCCAAAATATGAGACCTTTTTTCGATTATATGAGCGAAATACTGACTACTGATGTCAATGGCGCTTCTGTTTTGTAATACCTTGTTAAAAAATAAACCCGACAGTCCCGAAGCTTCGGAACTGTCGGGTTTGAATTATTTACTTCAACAGTAAAATTTCATTGACCACTACTTCTGTAATAAATTTTTTCTCTCCGTTTTTGTCGTCATAGCTTCTGTGGGTTAGTTTGCCCTCAACTGCAACTTCTTTTCCTTTTACTACAAATTTTTCGATAATCTCAGCTGTTTTCCCCCAGGCCGTCACCCGGTGCCATTCGGTTTGTTCTACTTTCTCGCCTTTATCATTCTTATAGTACTCATTTGTAGCGATACTCATATGCGCTAATTTTTTTCCGTTTTCCAATGTTTTAATTTCCGGATCGTTACCTACGTTCCCAATTAACTGTACTCGATTTTTCATTGCATTCATGGCGTATAAATTTTTAAGGTTAGTGTAAATGAATTCATTAGTCAAATTCAACAATACAAATATACAGTTTATTCTTACAATTATACAATTTTAAACTATTTACTTTCGGTTGTAATTATTTGTAAGCGTTTACAAATGGGAATAATTTCGTATATTCGGGGAAAAACTTACTATATGCAGACACAAATCAACAAAGTTGAATTGCGAAATTTACAATTAGTCGATTACAAACAATTGAAAAACTCAATGATAGAATCCTATCCCGAAATGGCTAATTCGTATTGGGAATCTAAAGACATAAAAAAATTACTCTCCATATTTCCTGAAGGTCAACTGGTTATTTTAGTAGATGGCGTGGTTGTAGGATCAGCACTTTCTTTAATACTGGATGAAAAATTGGTGGACAAAAGACATAATTACAAACAAATTATCGGGGATTACACTTTCTCTACCCATAATAAGGATGGCGAAATTTTATACGGAATTGATGTTTTTATACATCCCAATTACCGTGGCTTACGTTTAGGCCGCCGTTTGTATGATGCCCGTAAAGAACTTTGTGAGCAATTGAACCTAAAAGCGATTGTCTTTGCCGGAAGGATTCCAAACTATGGTCAGTATGCCAGTAAAATGACTCCCAAGAATTATATCGAAAAAGTAAAACACAAAGAATTACACGATCCCGTACTTTCGTTTCAGCTGAGTAATGATTTTCACGTTTTAAGAATCATCAAAAATTACTTAGAAGGCGACGAAGAATCCAAAGAATTTGCCGTGCTTTTGGAATGGAATAACGTGTATTATGATGAAAGTCCAAGATTAATTAACCTTGAAAAAAGTGTGATTCGATTGGGATTAATCCAATGGCAGATGCGTCAGCTTAACAATGTTGAAGCTTTATTTGAACAAGCGGAGTTTTTTATTGATGTCGTTTCGGGTTACGGGAGTGATTTTGCTTTATTTCCGGAACTTTTTATTGCGCCTTTAATGGCCGATTACAATCATCTTTCAGAAGCAGAAGCCATCAGGGAATTGGCCCGGCATTCTGATCCGATTCGAAAACGCTTTCAGGAATTCGCCATTTCATACAATATCAATATCATCACCGGGAGTATGCCGCATTTAGAAAACGGTAATTTGTACAATGTTGGTTTTTTATGCAAAAGAGACGGGACTTCGGAAATGTATACCAAAATTCACATTACTCCCAACGAAGTACAGCATTGGGGAATGAAAGGCGGATCTCAATTTAAAACCTTTGATACCGATTGCGGTAAAATCGGAATCCTGATTTGCTATGATGTCGAATTCCCGGAACTCTCCAGAATTATGGCCAATGAAGGAATGAATATTTTGTTCGTGCCCTTCTTAACCGATACTCAGAATGCTTACACCCGTGTCAAACATTGCTCACAGGCCAGAGCTATAGAAAATGAATGTTATGTAGCCATTGCAGGCTGCGTCGGTAATTTACCGAAAGTAAATAATATGGATATTCAATATGCGCAGGCATCGGTATTTACACCGTCTGATTTTGCTTTTCCGAGTAATGGTATAAAAGCAGAAGCTACTCCGAATACAGAAATGACTCTGATCGTAGACGTTGATCTGAATTTGCTAAAACAGCTCCACGAGCATGGAAGTGTCCGCATTCTAAAGGACAGAAGGAATGACCTGTATGAAATTAGAAAAATAGAACAGCCATGAAAACATGTCTCGAATGCTCTGAAAAAATTGTAGGACGGGAAGATAAAAAATTCTGTTCCGACAGTTGTCGCAATGCATACAATAATAAAATAAATAAGGATACGAATAATTTTATGCGGAATGTAAACAATAAATTACGCAAAAATTACCGTATTTTGTCTGAACTCAATTCAGAAGGAAAATCAAAAGCAACAAGAGATAAAATGTTGAATAAAGGCTTTGATTTTGATTTTTTTACTAATATTTTGCAGACGAAAACAGGCGATACCTATTATTTCCTGTATGACCAGGGATATTGCTCCCTGGACAATGATTATTTTATGCTCGTAAAAAAAGAAATTTAGTATATTCAACATGAAAAAAAATCCTACTTCAATACTAGCCTTTCTCTGCGTCATAGCCATTTTAGCTATCATATACGCCACAATGATGCCCCAGTGGGTTTCTAAAAACGAAGAAGCCCTTGCAGAATTCTCTACAGAACGAGCACTAAGTCAAGTTAAAATCATAGCCCAAAAACCCCATTATGTAGGCTCGACAAATCATGAATTAGTTGCCAATTATCTTAAACTTGAACTAAACAGAATCGGTTTAGAGACAACTGTCCAGGAAGGATTCACCCTTAACAACAAAGGACTTCTGGTAAAATCTAAGAATATTCTTGCCCGCATTAAAGGAACAGACCATTCAAAAGCGCTTTTATTACTTTCCCATTACGACAGTGCCCCACACTCGTTTTCTAAAGGAGCAAGTGATGATGCTTCCGGAGTTGCCACGATCCTGGAAGGTATCCGTGCCTTTTTATACGCAAAACAACCTCATAAAAATGATATTATTATTCTCTTTTCCGATGCCGAAGAATTAGGCTTAAACGGTGCGGCACTTTTTGTAAATCAGCATCCGTGGGCAAAAGACGTAGGACTGGTTTTAAATTTTGAGGCCAGAGGTTCTTCAGGACCAAGTTACATGTTAATGGAGACCAACAAAGGAAATGAAGCGCTTGTAAAAGAATTCTCAAATGCCAAAACAAAATTTCCGGTTTCAAATTCACTCATGTACAGCATTTACAAAATGCTTCCGAATGATACTGATCTGACCGTTTTTAGAGAGCAGGGAAACATTCAGGGATTTAATTTTGCTTTTATCGATGGTCATTTCAATTACCACACTCAACAAGATGACATTCAGCATCTCAATACAACCACACTGACACATCAGGGAACGTATCTGATGCCTTTATTGAAATATTTTTCGAATATTGATTTAAATACAACAGCTTCAACTCAGGATAATGTTTATTTTAATGTTCCCTTCGGATTTTTTATAAGTTATCCTTTTAGCTGGGTAGCACCCATGACAATCATAGCTTTAGGTCTGTTAATCCTTTTTATATTTATAGGAAAAGCGAAACGCGTCATTAGCTTCAGGGAGATTTTCAGAGGATTTGTTCCGTTGTTAGGTTCCCTGATTATATCCGGACTGGTTACTTTTTTAGGATGGAAAATTCTTCTGGAGGCCTATCCGCAATACAATGATTTGCTCAACGGATTTACGTACAACGGACATGCTTACATCGGTGCTTTTGTAACACTAAGTATTGCCATTTGTTTTGCGTTCTATGATCACTTTTCTGAAGGAAAGATAACTATGAATCATTTCGTAGCCCCTTTACTGCTTTGGATCGTAATCAATGCCTTTCTGGCCAACAGCCTGACGGGAGCCGGTTTCTTAATTATTCCGGTATATTTCGGAATTATTTTATTTGGAATTTTTGTCATCACCCAACATTACAGTTTAGGCCTGAACTTATTATTTTGTATTCCGGCCTTAGCCATTGTAGCTCCTTTTATAATCATGTTTCCGGTTGGTTTAGGATTAAAAATACTTTACGGAAGTGCTATTCTCACCGTTTTGGTCTTTGGACTATTGCTCCCTATATTTGGCGCTTTTTCTAAAAAAGGAATATGGACAATGCTCTTTTTTAGTATTTCCATTGGATTTTTCGTTTACGCAGGTATTCACTCCGGTTATGAACACGGGAAAGCAAAATCAAACAGTTTATTGTATGTCTATAACGCCAACACCAATTCGGCACTATGGACTACTTATGACGTCAACTTAGACGACTGGACCAAAAGCTATCTGGGACAGACCAATCAAAAAGCAGTGGGTTTAAATTCACTTCCGATCACCAGCAAATACAATTCAACATTTACCTACAGTGCAATTGCTCCTAATGTTGCAGTGCCAAAACCAACAGTAACATTCATAAAAGACAGTGTAGTTGGAAACAACAGGTATTTAAAAATAAAAATCTCACCCAACAGAAAAGTAAATCGTTATGACATTTATGCCAACACCAAAATGACGTTTTACAACTTTAAGGCCAATGGTGTTTCAACTTCAGGACAAATCGGAAATCGTCTAGAGCGTGATGACAGCAAGATTTTATGCTACTATGTGGTAGGCAACGAACCGCTTGTATTGGAATTTTACATCAATAAATCCTCTATTTTCGATATGGATCTTATTGAAAGTTCTTTCGATTTAATGACCAATCCGTTATTTAAAATCAAACCAAGAAGTGACTGGATGATGCCGACACCTTTTGTTTTGAATGATGCTGTTTTGATTCAGCAGAAAATAAAAAGATATACAGCTCCTTTGAAACCCATGGAAACTGCTCCTGTAAAAGACAGTATTATTGTTGCAAAAGATACTTTAACACCGGTTGTTACCCCTAAATAAGAAAGCTTTTCAATATAATTCCCAAAAAAGCAAAAGGACAAACTTTAAAATTAAAGTTTGTCCTTTTTGTTTAACAGGCACATTCTATTTTCAATCCGGCTTTTTTACCGTTTGTCCCTTCGGTAGCATAACCGTCAAACTTCCACCACTCGATTCCGCCTATCAGCTCTTTTACCTTAAACCCTAGTTTCGTCATGTTCAAGGCTCCTTTTGTCGAAGCATTACAGCCAATTCCGTCGCAATACGTCACATACAAAATTTCCTTGTCGAGATGATTTGTATTTTCTGTGTTCATTTCACGGTGCGGAATATTAATCGCAGTCGGAATATGCTCTGCTTCGAAACCAAATGCTTTTCTGGCATCAATTACCATAACTTTTTCGCCATTATTTAAGGCATCAAACAAATCGGAAGGATCCATTTCGAAGGCCAGTTTATTTTCATAATGTTTAAGTTGTGCTTCCATTTTTAGTAGATTTTAATGATTTATTTTTTCAAAAGTAGCGGAACTCCAAACATCATAAAAACGAAAAGAATTCATCCATTTGATTACTTTTTTTCATGGAAAACCCATCGTAAAATTTTGTTCCTTTGTGTAAATTCTCTAAAAATGGAAATACGTCATTTACGGCTGATCAAAGCAATTGTCGAAGAAGGGAGCATCACCAAAGCAATTGATAAACTTCATCTGACACAATCGGCCCTGAGCCACCAGCTCAAAGAAGCCGAGTATCAGTTGGGCACTCCCATATTTTTCAGAATGAATAAAAAACTGGTGCTGACCAAAGCCGGTGAAAAGATGTATCAGATTGCCAATGAAATCCTGGATAAACTATTGCAAACCGAAACCCAGATCAAACAAATGGTTTTTGGTGAATACGGTGAAATCAGAATTAGTACCGAATGTTTTTCAAGTTATCACTGGCTGCCATCGGTTTTAAAACAGTTTCATCTGTTATACCCGAATGTCGAATTGAAAATCGTGACCGAAGCGACTCATATTCCACTCCAGAATTTACTGGCCAATACCATTGACATAGCGATTATCAGCGATCAGATCAAAGACAATAACATCAGATACCTGGAACTTTTTCAGGATGAAGTGGTAATGGCAGTTTCCGAAAACCATCCGTGGGTGCATAAAAAATATGTGGTTCCCGAGGATTTTGTCACCGAACATCTTTTGATTCACTCCCTTCCGATGGAAACGGTTACGATACACCAGTTCTTTCTGGCTCCGGCCAAAGTAACGCCCAGAAAAATTACGCCCTTACCTCTGACCGAAGCTTCTCTCGAAATGGTAAAAGCCGATATGGGCGTCATGTCGATGGCAAAATGGGCTTTGTTGCCCCATCTTAAGACTAGTCCGATAAAAGCCATTAAAATTGGTAAAAACGGTTTAAAAAGAAAGCATTTTATTGCGATCCGCGAAAACGAAAACTATCCCGACTACTTTCATCATTTTATTACTTTTTTACAAACCGAAATCAACCTGCAATGGAATATTCAATAAGGAATTGCGAACTCACGGATTTGCCCCAATTAGTCGTTTTATGTCAAAAGCATGCGGAATTTGAAAAAGCGGAATTTGTTCAGGAGGGAAAAGCAACAAGTTTAGAAAAAGCAATATTCGCAGAAAACCCTAAACTTTATTGTCTGGTTGTTGCCACTAAAGAAACAATCATTGGTTACGTTTCCTATACAATTGATTATTCTACCTGGGATGCCGCTGAATTTATACATATGGATTGTTTGTTTCTGGAAGAACAAGCCAGAAGTTTCGGGATCGGGGCAATTTTAATTGAAAAGCTGCAACAAATTGGAAGGGAGAAAAACTGCATCAATATACAATGGCAAACCCCACAATTTAATGAGAGGGCCATTAAATTCTATCATAGAATTGGCGGAAAAGGAAAAGACAAAGTTCGTTTTACCTTAAATTTGTAAAAAATTAATTTCGCAAAGCGAAGACATAAAGAAAGAAACTATCCGGTTTAACTTTCCATTTGCCCCTCTGAACCTTTGCCTCTTTGTACCTTATAAAAAAATGACACAAATTAGTATTTTAGGCTGTGGTTGGCTGGGTTTGCCCCTGGCGAAAAAATTAATCGAAAGAGGAAATTCAGTAAACGGATCCACAACTTCAGAAAACAAGTTGTCGATCTTGAAAGAAGTTGGAATAAATTCTTTTCTGGTTACACTCGAAAGCGAAAGTATTTCTGAAAACATAACCGATTTTTTAGCCAAAAGCGAAATTCTGATTATAGACATTCCACCGAAATTAAGAGGAAATAATCCGGATACTGAAAAGAAGGTTTTTGTGGCGAAAATCGAAAACCTGATTCCGTTTATCGAACAATCGACCGCAAAAAAAGTGCTTTTTGTGAGTTCAACTTCTGTTTATGGGAATGAAAACAACATAATCACAGAACAAACAACCCCAAATCCGGATACCGAAAGCGGCAAACAATTGCTTTCAGCGGAAGCTCTTTTACAAAAAAATAAGCAGTTCGAAACTACAATTCTCCGTTTTGGAGGCTTAATCGGTGAAGACCGTCATCCTGTAAAAACTTTATCGGGAAAAGAAAACCTTGAAAATGCAGATGCTCCGGTCAATTTAATCCACCAAAAGGATTGTATTAATTTGATTTACGAAATCATCCAGCAGTCAAAATGGGGGGAAGTTTTTAACGCTGTGGCGCCCTTCCATCCTACCCGCGAAATGTATTACACCGAAAAAGCAACAGCTTTAAATTTACCGTTGCCGAAATTCAGCCCGGAGCAATCTCAGATTAAGAGAATCGTTTCAAGTGAAAAAATTGAAACTAGTTTAAAATATCAATTTGATCTGAAAAATTATTAGGATCACTTATAGGATTCCAAACAAAAACTTTGCGAACTTTGTGAAAGACCTGATACTTTAGGTTACTATAAAAATGGAACAGACAGCTTACATAGAATCCCCGCTCGGAATCACAACAATCATTGGTGATGAAGAGGGCGTATCGGTTATTTCGGTCACAAAAGAAGGCGAACTTTCTGCTGAGATTCCGGAAGTGCTGCAGGAAGCTGTTCAACAATTACAAGAATACTTTGAAGGCAAAAGAACTGATTTTACTTTCAAATTGAATCCAAAAGGAACGGAATTCCAGCAAAAAGTATGGAAATCGCTGCTCGAAATTCCATATGGAAAAACAGTCAGCTACATGGACCAGACCAAAAAACTTGGTGATATCAAAGCCATTCGGGCCGTTGCATCGGCCAATGGTAAAAATCCGCTTTGGATTGTAGTTCCATGCCATAGGGTCATTGGGACAAATGGCTCACTTACGGGTTACGCCGGAGGAATCTGGCGCAAAAAATGGCTTTTGGAACATGAAAATCCAACGCAGCAACAAAGTCTGTTTTAAAAATATTATTTCATAAATTAGCCAAACCAATTTAAATTGTAATACATTTCTTTCTTTAAGTCGAATTTATGTATATTCACAAAAAAATCAATTCGTAGAATTAGTGGTTAACAAGTATGATTGAAAAAATAAACCTCAACAATATTTTATTCCTGGATATAGAAACGGTTCCGGAAGAAGAGCATTTTAATTCGCTTGATGCTGAAATGCAATCCCTTTGGGACCATAAAACCCAATATCAGCGAAAAGAGGAATTCACTCCTGAAGAATTTTATGACCGCGCCGGCATCTGGGCGGAGTTTGGTAAAATCGTCTGCATTTCTGTGGGCTATTTTACTATCAAAGGAGATATCCGGAATTTTAGGGTCACTTCCTTTTTTGGCGAGGAAAAAAAGATCCTTCATGATTTCAATAATCTGCTGAACAATCATTTTAACCAGCCGCAACATTTATTGTGCGGTCATAATGCCAAAGAGTTTGATCTTCCGTTCATAGCACGCCGCATGATTATCAATCAGATTGCGATTCCGAACAAGCTTAATTTATTTGGAAAAAAGCCCTGGGAAGTCCCGCATCTGGACACTTTAGAATTATGGAAATTTGGTGATTACAAGCATTTTACTTCTTTAAAACTACTGACCAAAATACTTGGCATCCCTTCCCCAAAAGGCGATATTGACGGCAGTCAGGTGGCTCATGTGTTTTATGTAGAAAAAGACATTGACCGAATTGTAACCTATTGTGAAAAAGATACCATTGCCGTTGCTCAGATTTTCCTGCGTTTACGCCGTGAAGATTTATTGATTGCCGATGAAATTATTCATGTTTAGTTCTTTTTTAGGTTCTAAGGTGCTGATTTACTAAGGTTCTAAGCGAAAAAGGATCAGAGTTACAAAGGCACAAAGCTTAAATGAACTTCAATAACTTATAGGGTTTAAAAGGTGCTAAGAGGCTGAGCTACTAAGGTTCTAAGGTGCAAGGAAACAGAGGTGCAAAGTGACAAAGCTTAAATGAGCTTACATAACTTATGTGGTTTAAAAGGTGCTAAGATGCTTAGGTGCTAAGGTTCTAAGGTGCAAGGAAACAGAGGTGCAAAGGGACAAAGCTTAAATGAACTTCAATAACTTATATGGTTAAAGAGGTGCTAAGATGCTGAGCTACTAAGAGGCTCAGAAGTACAAAGCTTAAATGAATTTCAATAACTTATAGGGTTTAAAAAATGACACATCAGGAAATATCTCATTACAGACTTGCTTCTCAAAAGCTTTTAGAAACGAGCTTAAACACTCCACAAGAAATTGTGCATCATTTGGGTGCCATGCAGGCGCAGGATTATTCCATGGCGAAATGGGCCATAGGTTCCAGATGTGATGCCACTGAAAAAGAAATTGAAGAAGCCATAAATTCCGGTAAAATCATCCGGACACACATCCTCAGGCCAACCTGGCATTTTGTTTCTGCCGACGATATCTATTGGATGCTGGACGTTTCAGGACCACAAGTCAAACGCATGATTCTTGCCGAAACCAAAAAGCATGGTTATGATGAAAAGGAATTCGACAAGATAAATTCGGCTATCGAAAAACTTTTGGCCGGAAACAATCACTTAACGCGGGATGAAATCATGCAGCAACTTAATCTTAAAAAAGTTTCCGGCGAGTATTTTTTAAGTCCCGTACTTATTATGATGTACGCAGAATTAGAAGGCCTGGTCTGCAACGGAAAAATGAAAGAAAAGCAAATGACTTATGCTTTACTGAGTGAGAAAGCCCCAAAACCGACAACAAAATTGACGAAAGAAGAAGGTCTGGCGAAATTAGCCAAACGTTATTTTGAAAGTCACGGTCCGGCAACGCTGCTTGATTTTTCATGGTGGTCCGGTTTTTCGCAGACAACCTGTAAGCTGATACTCAATTCTATTGCATCAGAATTGAACTCGGTTGAAATTGATCATCAGACGTATTGGTTCGGGGCTAATCTTTCCCTTAAAAGCAACTTCAGCGAAAGTGTACACTTTCTACCCGCTTTTGATGAAATTCTGATTTCCTATAAAACCCGTGAAGCCTCCATTTTACCGGAACATCAGTCGAAAGCTTTTACTAATAACGGAATTTTCAAACCGGTTATCCTGGAAAACAGCAAAGCTATCGGAACCTGGAAGAGAACAATCAAAAAAGACCATGTAAAAATAGAAACACAGTTTTTTAACGAAACCGAAAATCATAAAAAAGCCATTTTATTTGAAGGCCTTAAATCTTTCGAAAAATATCTGGAAACCAAAATCATTATTGAATAAATCGAATTTTTATTAAAAGATTATAGTTTCTGAGAAATACTTCGCGTTTCAGCACTAAAATCTTTGTACATATTATGGCTAAATAATTACATTTACAAAAAAATATAATTATGGTATTAAGTAGATTTTGGTTAGCTATATTTATTTCGTCGATTGCCTTTATTGTAATCAGTTTGTTTACCGCCAATACGTATACTATTGATTATGTTTTGAATGGTAAAAAAGACGATCCCATTCTGATTTCAGAGAAATACGCTGAACAGCTTCCTGCTTTTATCAAAGACAGCATTAAAAAAGCGAAGGATCAAACCATAATCATCAACCGTGATACCCTCAATAGCGACACTACTTATGTTTATAAAAACAAAACAGTAAAAATCTACAGTGGTGTTCAAAAATCGGATGGTTTATTACCCACCTGTAAAAGTACTTTACTCGATTTAATTCTGCCGCTTATTGCCTATCTGGCCTTTTTCTGCGGGTTAATGGAACTTTTAATCATTTCGGGAGCGTCCGGAAAACTGGCTAAAGCTTTGAGTCCGGTGTTTGTAAAAGTATTCCCGAGCATCCCTAAAAATCACCCGTCTATCTCGTATATGACCTTAAACTTTGCCGCTAATTTCTTAGGATTAGATTCAGCTGCCACGCCATTTGGTTTGAAAGCCATGGAAAGTTTACAGGAAATAAATCCAGACAAAGACCGAGCCAGTGACGCACAGATTATGTTTATGTGTCTACACGCTTCAGGTCTTACTTTAATTGCGACTTCAATTATCGGTTATCGTGCTGCCGCCAACGCAAGCAATCCCGCAGATGTAATGCTTCCGTGTATTATTACTTCGTTTATCGGCACCATTGCAGCTTTCTTAATTGTTGGAATCAAGCAGAAAATCAATTTCAAAAGTGCTTCGCTGGTTATTGCCTTAATGGTATTAATCGCTGCTATTGTGGGCTTGCTGATGTACGTGAATCATCTGGATTTAATTGGGAAAAATTATTTTACTTCTAATCTTTCGGGTTTGATCTTATTCGGCATCATCGCTTTTACACTGATTTTTTCATGGCGTCATGAAAAGAAATTTACCGAGGCCGGCACTACTGTATTTGATGCTTTTGTGGTAGGTGCCAATAACGGAGTAAAAACCGGAGTTACTATTTTCCCCTATGTATTGGGAATGCTGGTTGCCATTTCATTGTTCAGAAACAGCGGTTTATTTGAAATTATCAGTGATGGAATTGCCTTTGTATTCTCCAACATGGGTGTCAATAAACAAATTACGGACGCCTTGCCGGTGGCCATGCTGCGCCCTTTTAGCTCTGCAGGATCCAGAGGGTTTTTAATTGACTCGATGAATACTTTTGGTGCAGATTCCTTGACGGGAAGATTAAGCAGTATTTTTCAGTGTAGCGCCGAAAGTACTTTTTATGTGATCGCCGTTTACTTTGGTTCCGTAAATATCAAAAATACCCGTTACGCGCTGGGCACGATGCTTCTGGTAGATGTAATTTGTGTGATTACTGCCATTTTTGTCGCCAGCTGGTTTTTCTAAACATTATATTCTGATATAGTACAACCCTTTAAAACAATATAATCCAAAATGAAATATTCTTTATTTGCTCTAATTCTTACCCTTTTTGTATCCTGCGTTAGTCACGAAATTGACAATGATAACTTTGTTCCAATTGATTATACCGAAAAAAATGAAGCCGAGATCCTAAAATATCTGGCTGACAATAATCTGACTGCTCAAAAAACAGCTACAGGTTTGTATTATATCATTACGGAACCCGGAACAGGTAAGCAACCAAAAGCAACTTCTAGCGTGACCGTTGCTTACAAAGGCTATTATACAACAAAAATAGGTTTTGATCAGAGTCCTGATGCCGGGACTACATTTGGCCTGCAACAAGTAATACAAGGATGGACAGAAGGAATTCCTTTATTTAAGGAAGGCGGAAGCGGTGTTCTTATTGTACCGGCCCGTTTAGGATACGGCAGTTTTGCTTACAGAGGCATTCCAGGTGGCTCCGTACTTGTTTTTGATATTAAGCTGATTTCTGTTAATTAGTCATGAAAGTTAAATATTTATTTGTTTTAGCTTTACTGGCAGGTTGCCAAAAAGAAAAAACAGTAACCGCAGCAGCTGCTGTTCCGGAAAAGAAAACAGAAATTACTCTGGTTGCAGAAGAGAAATTCTTAAAAACAGATACTATTCCAATTTCAGAAGGAGAAGAAGTATCAAAAAACAATTACATTCTTGCACATCTTTTGGATCAAAAAGCAGATAAAGACAGTATTGTAACCCAACACTATCAGCTTGATTTTTATCAGGATAAAACCAAAACCGCCTCTTCTAAAATTATCATTAAGGGATACCAAAAAGGGTCAGAGTGGGGAGCATCATACGGACTGTCTTCAACTGCACCCAAAAAATCTTCTTTTATTCAGGTTAGTTTCGGATATCCTGGCTGTGGTTATACACAGAATAATTACTTATATTACCTAAAAAACCAGACATTACAACTTGTGTATGAATGGGATACAATGTCTGATAGTGGCTGGGGAAGCTGGGTTGAATTTACGAATCCAACCGGGAAACCGGAGACTGAATCTTTCTATTGCAAAAGAGTTGCATTTGAGCCGGACGACAATAATGAGGATATGGGAACCGCTGCACACTCTGATTCTATTGTTTTTCAATTGAAAAACAAACACTGGATTAAGCAATTTTTATCTGCAGAAGGTAAAACGTACTTTGAGAAAAAAATGTCTTTTAATGACTTTCACAAAATAAAATAACGGGTAGAGAGTCTTATTCAAATCCTTTCTAAAATAAATAATTTTTAACTTTGTAGAAAAACATAGCAATGATTGATTTTATATATCAGGATCCTTATCCAATTTTAAAGGATGACACCCAATACCGCAAAATCACTTCCGATTTTGTAAAAGTAGAACAATTTGGAGAACGCGAAATTCTCACTGTTGATCCAAAAGGTTTAGAGTTATTAGCCGAAGAAGCGTTAACTGACGTTTCATTTATGCTGAGAACAACACATTTACAAAAACTGCGTAAAATTTTAGACGATCCCGAAGCAACCGACAACGATCGTTTTGTGGCTTACAACTTACTGCAAAATGCTTCTGTTGCTGCCGAAGGTCAGCTGCCAAGCTGCCAGGATACCGGAACTGCAATCGTAATGGCCAAAAAAGGCGAAAGTATCTTTACCGGTGTTGACGATGCGGAATGGCTGAGTAAAGGAATTTTTAATACGTACCAAAAACGTAATTTACGCTATTCTCAGATTGTTCCGATTTCGATGTTTGAAGAAAAGAATTCCGGATCGAATCTTCCCGCGCAAATCGATATTTATGCGAAAAAAGGAATTTCTTATGAGTTCTTATTTATGGCAAAAGGCGGCGGGTCTGCGAACAAAACCTTTTTATACCAAAAAACAAAATCGCTTTTAAACGATAAAGCAATGGATGAGTTCATCCGTGAAAAAATAAAGGATTTAGGCACTTCAGCCTGTCCACCCTACCATTTGGCTTTGGTCATTGGCGGAACTTCGGCAGAAGCCAATCTGGGAGCCGTTAAAAAAGCCTCTGCGGGTTACTATGATCACTTACCAACTTCTGGAAACATGTCAGGCCAGGCCTTCCGTGATTTAGAATGGGAAGAACGTGTTCAGAAAATCTGTCAGGAAAGCGCTATCGGTGCTCAGTTTGGAGGAAAATATTTTACGCATGACGTTCGTGTCATTCGTCTTCCGCGCCACGCCGCATCCTGTCCGGTTGGATTGGGAGTTTCCTGTTCTGCTGACCGAAATATAAAAGGAAAAATTACAAAAGACGGCATCTTCGTAGAGCAGTTAGAAGTAAATCCAAAACAGTTTTTACCGGAAACAGCGCCACATTTAGAAGCACCGGTTGAAATCGACCTGAATATGCCAATGGCAGATATTTTAGCCAAACTAACGCAATATCCAATCAAAACCCGTTTAAAATTGAACGGAACTGTAATTGTGGCGCGTGATATTGCACATGCAAAAATTATGGAATTGTTAGAATCCGGTCAGCCAATGCCCGAATATTTCAAAAATCACCCGGTTTACTATGCAGGTCCTGCAAAAACTCCGGAAGGAATGGCTTCAGGAAGTTTTGGCCCAACTACAGCGGGCCGTATGGACGTTTATGTGGATGAATTTCAAAAACATGGCGGAAGTATGATTATGCTGGCAAAAGGAAACCGATCCAAACAGGTTACGACTGCCTGCAATACCTATGGTGGATTCTATCTGGGTTCTATCGGAGGTCCGGCTGCTATTTTAGCGCAGGATAACATCCTGAAAGTAGAAGTGGTTGATTTTGAAGAATTAGGAATGGAAGCCGTTCGTAAAATCACGGTAAAAGATTTCCCTGCTTTTATCATTACGGATGATAAGGGGAATGATTTCTTTGAGAATTTATAGCGGATTTTTAACCGCAAGGCTCGCGAAGTTTTACGCAAGGTTCGCAAAGTTTTTATATAGTAAAACCGCCCAAAAAGGCGGTTTTATTGTTTTAATCTTTCAAAAATATTGGTTTTCCCTTCACGTTTTACTCATAACTTAAAACTCATAACTTTTCTCCTCACGCGCTTAAAACTTCTTTTTCGAAAGCTATAAAATGGGTTAGTTTACCTTTTAAGTTGAAGACTGGAGAACCGTAAATTCTGCAGGTGTACATCTTTCCATTCTTCTTGTAATTTGTGATTGTTTTTTCAAATGGAATTAGCAGTTCTATTGCTTTTCTTATTTCTTTTAAATCCGTTTTGGAAGTTGCCAGACCCTGAAACATTTTTGGTGTTTTTCCCAGTACTTCACTTTCAGCATATCCTGTCATTTTTTTTACTCCGTTTGAGGCGAAAACAATTTTCATGTCAACGTCAGTAACCAGAACGACTTCTTCTTTGATGCGTTCACTTATATTCAGGTTCTCTTCATCCCACGCAAAATGGGTGGAGATTTCCTTTACCTTTTTTAAATCGGTAAAAGTAACTTTCAATTCATTCAGGTATTCATAATGAAAATCCCATGCCATGATGGGAACTGAATTATGATTGGAGATCTCTTCTAATTTGGCTTTTTTCATCCTCAATAATTTAACATTGACTATAAGTCTTCTCTAAAGGTAGAGAGAAATTTCATCACAAAACAAAAAACTAATTTATTTAACGCTATTTAAATGTATCAAAATTCAAATTTTAACTGCACAACAACGGCCTTTTTTTCTTCGGTATTCAGGTTGTTCATTGATATTCCGAGCAATCGGACGGAATCCTTCATTCGTTCCTGATACAATAGTTCCTCCACTATTTCCATAATCAGACTTTTGTCTGCAATAAAATAAGGCAGAGTTTTACTGCGTGTTTGTTGTGTAAAATCGCTGTATTTTATTTTAAGGGTTACTGTTTTCCCGGAAATTTTATATTTTTTTAAACGTTTCTCCAACGAAACAGCGATCCGTTCGAGTTGTTCTAACATAAAAATTTCAGACGATAGATTCACATCAAAAGTATGCTCGGCTGCTACCGATTTAGTTATCCGGGACGGTTTTACTTCGCTGTTATGAATACCGCGAACCACTTTATAATAAAAGGTTCCGGATTTCCCGAAGTGTTTTTCTAAAAACTCCTGCGATTTACTTTTGAGATCAGTTCCGGTAAAAATACCCAATTGATACATTTTTTCGGTCGTTACTTTTCCAACTCCATAAAACTTCCGAATCGGTAATTCTTCCAAAAAAGCCGGAATCTCATCCGGATTTACTGTTTTCTGTCCGTTTGGTTTGTTAATATCGCTGGCAATTTTAGCTACAAATTTATTGACCGAAATTCCCGCCGAAGCCGTAAGCCCCACTTCATTCAAAATCCGTAATCTGATTTCCTGAGCCAGTAAACTCGCGCTGGGATTTCCTTTTTTGTTTTGGGTGACATCCAGATAGGCCTCGTCAAGCGAAAGCGGCTCGACCAAATCGGTATATTCATAAAAAATCTTATGAATTTTACCGGAAATCTCCTTGTATCGGTCAAAACGGGGACGGACAAAGATTATTTCGGGACAATATCTTTTGGCGAGAACGCCGCTTATGGCACTGCGAACGCCAAACTTCCGGGCTTCATAACTTGCTGCCGAAACTACTCCTCTGTTCTCTGATCCGCCAACCGCAACAGGTTTCCCCCGTAAAGCAGGATTATCCATTTGCTCTACCGAAGCATAAAAAGCATCCATATCAATATGGATAATTTTTCTATATACAGGCGTTTCAGACATGTTGCAAATTTAAGCAGTTTTTAAACTTTAAGCATAAAAAAAGCCTCGCAATTGCAAGGCCTTTAATATTTAAAACAAAACTTATTTTTTTATAAACTTCTTAGTAACTCTTTTTTGAGCACCGTTGAATTCAATAAAATAGATTCCGGTATTTAATTTGCTTACGTCAATTGGGCTCTCAGATAAATGACCTGAACTCACTCGCTGACCTAAAGCATTTATGATTGTAAAGTCTGATCCGGTTTTATCTGATATTGAAATATTCAATTCATTTTCAACTGGATTTGGATACAAAGTAATTTCAGAACTTAATTTATCGGTTACTGCGATTTCATTCACTTCAACTATTCCTGAAGCAGTTATGTTTACAGAATAATCTTCCACCTGTCCGTAAGAAAAACTCTCACAAGCTGTTGGAATACCGTTGTATTTCATGGAAACTCTCAACCTGGTTGTTCCAAGCGTTGCCGATGCAGGAATTGTAATTGATCCTGTAACCGGAGTTGTTTTTGAAGCTGCTTTTGTCCAAACCGTTTCACCGCTGTCAGAGAAATCCCCATCCTGATTGTAATCAATAAATACAGCATAACCTTCATTGTACACGGTAGAAGTCCATGATGGTGTAATGGTAATGGTATACGCAGTTCCTCTTCCTGCATTTGTAGAAATGGCTGTGAGATTCTCGTAACCTGTTGTTCCGGTAGAAGTATTATTAATGGTACCAAATACCACTTTACCAATTCTCTCATCAGAAGCACTGTTTCCTTTTGATGTACAATAGGTCACTGAACCTGCCAGTGTCGTAACATTTACAGTGTTACTTGAAGCCGAAACATTTCCTGCAGCATCTTTCGCTTTTACAGAAAAGGTATAAGCTGTTGAGGCTGTAAGTCCTGTTACGGTATAACTAGTTGTTGTAACAGTTCCTTTTAGCGTAGTTCCCTGATAAACATCATATCCTGTAACTGCAACGTTATCTGTAGACGCTGTCCATGCTAAATTGGTCGTAGTTCCTGTAGTTCCTGAAGCTGCTAAAGAAGAAGGTGCTGATGGCGGAGTTGTATCTCCTGATCCTCCGGAATAGGCTGCTCCAACACCAACTGCATAAAATGCATTGGTTGTGGCAATAACCTCAGCTGAACCTGCTCCGTATAAATCGATAGCTGACTGAATTCCGTAAGTTCTCGCAATTGCATAAGTCGAATTGGCAGATAAATAGTTACTTTCTAAACGATACGCAATTTTTGCTGCTTTATCGATTGTGATTCCTGTAACGTTATATGCATTTCCAATATCATTTGTTCCTGATTTACCCACTGAAAGAATATAAAACCAGTGATTTAATACTCCTGAATTGGTATGAACACCACATTGGTCGTTGTTATTTGTTGGCGTACAATTTACATTTACCCAATACGTTCCTCCGTAAGTGTCCGGCTGACCTTCAGAATTTGGATCACTCATTGAGCGCAAGGCCAAATGTCCTGATCTTCTTTCTATATCTTCCCCAACCAGCCATGTTGATTTTGTAGGGGCAGCACGGTATTCAATACAAGCTCCCCAAATATCAGAAAAAGCTTCGTTCATCGCACCCGATTCTTTTTGATACGCCAGATTTGCCGTATACGTACAAACCGCGTGACCGATTTCGTGACCTGCAACGTCCATTGCCGTTAAGATATCAAATCCGCCGGTTCCTGTTCCGTCACCATACGTCATAACACTTCCGTTCCAGAATGCATTATTGTTATTCGGGTAACCTGCAGCCACTAAGTTGTAATGCACATAACTTTTAATTTTTGCACCGTTACCATCATAACTGTTTCTTCCATGAACCGCTGACCAGTAATCGTAAGTCATTTCGGCACCCCAATGCGCATCAAGTGCACCGTTGTCTTTATTGGTGTTATTGTATTCAATCCAGTTATTATCCGCATCGGTAAAATTGGTTGTCGGATACGTTGCTGTTCTCGCAGAGTTGTACGTCTGGATTCCATTTCCGCGGGTTCCGTCCAATAAAATATAAGAAGATCCGCTTAGTGTTGTCTCGATAGTTTGTGTTCCGCTGTAACGTGTTGCCGCATTTGCAGCCACAACCGCCATTTTTGAATTTAAACTATTTTCTTTTACAGCAGCTTTTGATTTTCCGTGAACGTTTTCGCCAAGGTGTTTGATCGTTGCATTATAAAACAGGGCTTGTCCCGTTACAGCATCGATATACAAATCCCCACGGCTTAATGGATTGGTGGCATAAATGTCAAATTTATACGCTAAACGAACTTTATCACTAGTTCGTTCTTTCCCCTGGTTTTCCATATCCGGTAAGAAAACCAATTCTCCTTTCGGTTTTACGTAATCCATTGCCGCAGCATCCTGTGGCGAATCCCACAGATAAGTTTTAGCTCCGGTAAGGGCCACTGCCCTGTTGAAAGCTTCCTGTGCAGAAAGTGCCGGTTTTACTTTTGCGTTTACAATTTTGTAAAACTCGCCATTCATCGACTGCAGTTTTCCGTTTTTTGAATGCAAAGTATAATTGGCAAATTCTACTTTAATTCCCTGTTCGTACAATTGAAATTTTTCGTGGGTGAAACCCTCGCGATCTGACTCGCTTTTAATCTTTGAGAAAGACTGGTTGTCTTTCAGGGCCAATTGTTCTTTAAATACTTTTTCGGAATCAGAGCCTTTATAGGTTGATTTGTCGTTGAAAGTAATTAAACTCGGCTCTCCGTTTTCAGATAAACTTTTCTGACTTATTCTTTTATCTGTTTCCTGAGCGAATGCAGATACTGAAAATGCAAATGCAGCAACTGTTGTTGTCACAATTCTGGGTAATGTACTTTTCATAAGCAATTTTGAATTTTGGTTAGTTAAAAAGGGGTTAAAAATCACGAAATAAAATATGTAAGTAAATACTTTATTTGAGTGATAAAAATATATAAATTTTGTTAATTAAACGGATAAATTTACCTTTTATCGATAAAATACAACATTTAAGCGAGTAAAAACACTTAAAAATAACAAGAAATCTCAGGTTTGACAATGCCTTACAGAACAAATAACTATATCACTGAAAACTAATATTTTATATGAAAAAACCATTTTTTAAGCCCTTTTTAGCTGTAGGAAAAGCAAAATGGAGTAATTTGACTGCTCAATTTTGAATAAAAAAAGCGGGAATTATCCTTGCCGATTCATTTTTTGTAAAACAAAACTTAATCTTAAATCGAAAAAAGGCTTTTTTCTGACATTTATAAAGATTCTTAACTTAATAGGTACAAACAAATCATTTTCTTTATTTTTGCCTACACGAAATAATACAAAATGCGAACATTTGTTATAGGTGACATACATGGAGGATTACTGGCGCTTGAACAAGTGTTGGAGAAAGCCAATGTTACCGAAAAAGATACTCTTATATTTTTAGGCGATTATGTTGACGGCTGGAGTCATTCGACGCAGGTAATTGATTTTTTAATTGACCTTAAAAGCAAACAAAACTGTATTTGCATCAGAGGAAATCATGATCAGTTGGCCCTGGACTGGCTGGAAAACAGACATGACGATTTTGATGAAGAAATGTGGTATAAACATGGTGGAAAAGCGACTGTTGAAGGATATTCCATACTTTCTGAAGAAAAAAAGAAAGAGCATATCGCTTTTTTGGAATCGCTTCAGGATTTCTATCTTGACAATGAAAATCGTTTATTTGTTCATGCGGGATTTACAAATCTTAGTGGGGTAACCTACGAATTTTTTTCGAAATTATTCTACTGGGACAGAACACTTTGGGAATCTGCACTTGCATTGGATCCGAATTTAAAACCGGACGATTTGTATTATCCGAAGCGTTTCACGGTTTACAAAGAAGTTTATATTGGCCACACACCCGTAACCCGAATTGGAAAAACTGTACCGGTACAAAAAGCCTGTGTCTGGAATGTTGATACCGGGGCAGCCTTCAAAGGCCCGCTGACCATTATGAATGTTGATACAAAGGAATTCTGGCAAAGTGAACCTTTAAATGAATTGTATTCTAACGAAAGAGGTAGGAATTGATATCTAAAAACCTATTTTTGCACTTTAGAAATAATTAAAAATTTAAAAATTTTATGAAAAAGGTAATTACACTTTTGTTTTTAGTAACATTTGGAATCACACAAGCGCAAAAGGCTTTTACAGGGAAAGGTGATGTCAAAGTTAATGTTGGTGCTAATCTGCAAGATGGTGGTTCTGGAATTCAGGGTTCTGTAGATTTTGGATTAGGCGAAAATTTCTCATTCGGTTTTGTTGCTAATTACTTATTGGGAGTAGACAACTTTTCCGGTTTTTACCGTGGTAATACAGCTGTATACAATGATACTAAACCTGAATTTAAAGATCGTTTTGATGCGAAAGCAAGAATTAATGCCAATTTATCGAGTGTTATTGGCGTTGAGCAATTAGATGTATACCCTGGATTAAGTTTAGGTTTACACAATTTCGGAGGTCATGTTGGAGGCCGTTACTTCTTTACTGACGGATTCGGAGTTTTCACAGAGGTTGGATTTCCAATTGCAAAATACGGAAACAATGACGATCCTTTTTACAACTTAAACAATCAGGCTACTTTTAGTTTAGGAGCTTCTTTTAATTTGTAAAATTAAACCAGAAGGTTTGCGAAGATCTGTTTCCGGCAAAAACAGAAAGTCACAAAGCTTTATAAATAACAAAAAAACCGCCAATCAGGCGGTTTTTCTATTTATTCTAAAAAAATTATTTTTCAACTTCCGCTTTTAATCGGATATATAATTAATCATCATTTCCGGAATTTCTCCTTCAATTATTAAATTCGCTTCGGTTGAAGCAATGATATGCTCTACAGAAACTCCTGGCGCTCGTTCTAAGAGCTTAAAACCCTTTTCGGTCACTTCGAGAACTGCCAGCTCGGTTACCACCTTTTTAACGCACCCTACGCCCGTTAATGGCAAAGTACATTTTTTCAGGATTTTTGATTCTCCGGCTTTGTTTACATGCATCATAGCCACAATGATATTTTCGGCGGAAGCCACCAAATCCATAGCGCCACCCATTCCTTTTACCATTTTACCCGGAATTTTCCAGTTGGCGATATCCCCGTTTTCGGAAACTTCCATGGCTCCTAAAATAGTTAAATCTACTTTTTGGCTTCGAATCATCCCGAAACTAAAAGCAGAATCAAAGAAACTCGCTCCCGGAAGGGTTGTTATGGTTTGTTTTCCTGCATTGATGACATCAGCATCTTCTTCTCCTTCAAAAGGAAAAGGGCCCATACCCAGAACACCATTTTCACTTTGAAATTCAACTGCAATATCATTTCTCACATAATTGGCAACCAGAGTTGGAATCCCAATACCAAGATTGACAAAATATCTGTCTTTTACTTCTTTAGCAATTCGTTTTGCTATATCTTCTTTTGTTAACATATGTATAATTTGTTAATTAGAAAATTTGACAATTAGATAATGCTTATCATTATCTAATTCCCTCATTATCTTTATTATCTAATTTTTATTTATAAAGTAACCCCAGGTTGCTCTTGTTATATCGGCAATTATTTTTTCAGTATCTTCCTGCGTTTCTGTAATGTTCTTTAAATAAACAGCAAGTATAAAATGTTTCCCGTTAGGAAGTTTCACAATTCCTATATCATTCATCGCAACTCGCAGATTATAGTCGTTTGTTCCGGACATTCCGGTTCTGTGCGCCAATTCTGTGTTTTCAGGAAGTCCGGCTTTCATCCAGGTAATTCCTCTTGACGTTTCTGTCATTATTTGATATAAATATTTTGTGGTGTTTTCTTTCAGAATTTCTCCTTTAAAAAACTTTTCAAGCAGTTCGGTTGTTGCCAATGGAGTTGTCGTGTTTATATAAAGATTTTTCCAGGTTTTCATTTGTTCCTCGTTCACTTTAATCACGAAGTCCTTAATTCCCTGTTTATTAATAAACCGCTGCACCTCTTTCGTGCCACCCACTAAATCAATAAGAATATCACAACCATTATTATCACTGTGCGAAATGGTGTATCGCAATAGTTTGTCTAATGTCAGATACATATCTCCATTCGGATACTCTTCCCTCATCGGACTCCAGGTATCTTCATGCAGATCTTTCTTTTTAATAAAAATCTCCTGTGTTAATGAAAGTTTGCCTTCATCGACTTTATTCAGAACAGCCAAAGCAATATGAAATTTAAAAACACTCATTAAAGGCGCTTTTAAGTTTCCGTTGATGCTCAAAGTATCTTTATCTTCTATACTCTTAATAGAAATTCCAACTGTGGCATTTTTACTTGCAATGAGCTGCTGCAATTGTTGTCGAAGATCATTTGTTGTTTGCGCAAATGAATGAAACGAAAAAACAGAAAATAAACTGATGTAAAAAAGTCTTGCCATATTTTTAAGGTGCCAATTAGGGAATTTGATAATTAGATAATTTTAAAAACATTATCTAATTGCCTCATTATCTAGATTATCTAATTTCTGGTTCTAACGGTTCTTTGCTCGATACGTTTCTCAAATTTTTCGCCCTGAAAGATACGTTGTACCATAATTCCCGGAATATGAATCTGATTTGGATCTAATGTTCCCACAGGAACCAATTCTTCAACCTCAGCAATGGTTATTTTTCCGGCTCCGGCCATACAGGCATTAAAGTTTCTGGCAGTTCCTTTAAAAATCAGATTTCCGGCTTCATCGCCTTTCCATGCTTTTACAATGGCAAAATCGGCTTTGAAAGCTTCTTCCATAATGTGCATTTTCCCATTGAATTCACGTGCTTCTTTTCCCTCTGCTACTTCAGTGCCGTAACCGGCAGGTGTAAAGAAAGCCGGAATTCCAGCCTGAGCTGCGCGACAACGCTCCGCTAAAGTTCCTTGTGGAGTAAGTTCTACATCCAATTCACCGGAAAGCATCTGACGTTCAAACTCAGCGTTCTCGCCTACGTAAGAGGAAATCATTTTTTTGACTTGCTTCTTTTGCAAAAGCAGTCCTAGTCCAAAATCATCTACTCCTGCGTTATTGGAGATGCAGGTTAAATCTGAAATTGTTGTATTTACTAAGGCGGCTATTGTATTCTCCGGAATCCCGCAAAGTCCAAAACCACCAAACATGATAGTCATTCCGCTTTCGATTCCTGCTATGGCTTCCTGAACGTTATTTACTTTTTTTGCAATCATAACAAATGGTCTTTATTGTTGTATATTTTTGATAAAAATAAGATTTTTAGATTAAAATATAACGATTTCGTAAAAAATAAAACAGGCTAATATATTCATTAGAAAGTAAATTTTGAAAGGCTGATTTAAGCACATAAAAAAACTCTCGCAGATTTAGCAGATTCGGCAGATTTTTTTGGTTCGTACAGATTTCGTATGATCATATTAAAGTACTTACCGAACATTTTATAATATACTACAAAAAAAAATCCTTTTGTGCTCTTCCGGATTCAGAAGTTACAAAAGGATTTTTTTATTGAAGAAACGAAATTAAACTAGAGTTCGAATTCGTCTGTATTTTGTTCTGTTTGTGTCGTATCTTTTACAACTGCTGGTCTTGAGTAACAATCTACTTTTATAGAAAGATTAGCCGGACGCTCAAACTCCGATTTTGAAACCTGAAGTCCCGGATCGGCATAACAAAGTTTCATAAAGTAACCCCAGACTGGTAATGCTGCTGTTGCTCCCTGACCATAAGTCAAACTTTTGAAACGTGCTGAACGGTCTTCACAACCTACCCAAACTCCTGTTACCAGGTTTGGAACCATTCCCATGAACCAACCATCTGACTGGTTTTGTGTTGTTCCCGTTTTACCCGCAATCGGGTTTTTAAACATATACGGATATCCTGTCCAGCGATTATCTCCACTTCCACCGCCCTGCGTACGCAAACGTGCACCGGAACCTGTTTCCGTTACCCCCTGAAGTAATTTGATTACTGCGAAAGCAATATCTTTATTCAGAACGTCATGTGATTCCGGAATCGGCTCGTAAATAACCTCTCCGCTTTTGTTTTCGATACGGCTTAAAAATTGTGGTTTTACATAAACTCCCTGGTTGGCAAATGTGCTGTAAGCAGCAACCATGTCTTCAACCGTAATATCAACCGCACCTAATGCAATTGACGGCTGTACCGGGATTTCTGTTTTTACTCCTAATTTCTTCGTTAATTCAACAACAGCCTCAGGACCGGTTCTGTCAATTAATTTTGCAGAAACCGTATTGATAGAATTCGCCAAACCTTGTTTTAAAGTAACCATTCCGCGGTATCTGTTGTCTGAGTTTCTTGGTTCCCAGTCTTCCGTTACGTGGTGACGGCCTTTATGGATCATAAATGGTCCGTCAAGTATAGAATCGCAAGGTGACATATTTAATTGTTCGATTGCAGTTGCATAAACAAATGGTTTAAAAGTAGAACCTACCTGTCTTGCTCCCTGTCCTACGTGATCGTACTGGAAATATTTATAATTGATTCCGCCTACCCAGGCTTTTATATTTCCGGTTTGAGGCTCCATCGCCATTAAACCTGATTGTAAAAAATGCTTGTAATAACGAATAGAATCCAGTGGAGTCATAGTAGTATCACGCTCTCCTTTCCAGGTAAATATGCGCATTTTTGTTTTTACTTTGAATGAATTTATGATATCATCCTCACTTTTATCCATATCTTTCATGATAGACCAACGCGTAGAATTCTTCATGGCCTGCATCATAATACGATCCGTTTCAGCTTTGGTAATATTAACAAAAGGAGCATTTTTATTGTTCTTCATTTCAATAAAAAACTGCTGTTGCAGGTTTTTCATGTGTGCTGAAACTGCTTCTTCAGCATATTGCTGCATTCTGGAATCGATAGTGGTGTAGATTTTCAGACCATCTTTGTAGATATCATAATCAGAACCATCCGGTTTTTTATTTTCAGCAACCCATTTCTTCATGTAATCACGAAGATATTCCCTGAAATAGGTAGCCGTACCTTCACGATGGCTTTCCAGTTTAAATTTTAAAGCAATTGGCAAAGCCTGCAATCTTAATTTTTCAGCAGAAGAAATCATTTTTGCTTTTTCCATTTGAGAAAGCACGACATTACGTCTGTTTTTTACTCCTTCCGGATTTCTAACAGGATTGTATAATCCTGAGTTTTTGAACATTCCGACTAAAATAGCCGATTCATCCATCGTTAAATCTTTTGGATCTTTTGAAAAGTAGGTTTGTGCGGCAGAACTAACTCCAACTGAATAATTTCCAAAATCATAAACGTTGCAGTACATCGCCAAAATTTCATTCTTGGTATATTGTCTTTCCAGACGAATGGCAATAATCCATTCTTTTATTTTTTGTACGATTCTGAAAGGCAGAAATTTAGATCCTTCCCCATGAAACAATTGTTTTGCTAATTGTTGTGTTAAGGTACTTGCTCCTCCATTTGTTCCCAACGTAAAAACGGCTCTTAAAGTTCCGCGTCCGTCAATTCCTGAATGCTCATAAAAACGGGCATCTTCGGTGGCAACCAAAGCTTCCACCAGACTTTTTGGTAAATCTGAATATTTAAGTTGTGATCTGTTGGTTTTGAAATATTTACCGATAACTACTCCATCAGAAGAAATAATCTCGGTAGCTAAATTAGAATCCGGATTTTCCAGATCTTCAAAAGAAGGCATGGAGCCGAATAATCCCCATGAAGCAAATAAAAAGAAAGCTAAAACACCTAATAACGTATAGGCAAAAATTCTCCAGAATTTATTTTTATAGTAGTTAATGTCTTTAATACTATTGGTTTGATTGTTTTTTTTAGTAGCCATAAATATATTCGTCTAATCTTTTTGTTCTATTCTAAAACCTACGTCCGTAATACCTTCCAAAGCCTGAACACCCGGAATTTTTCCTGATTCCCTAACGGCTTGTTTGATGTATACTTTATATTTTCCTCTAAACTTTACGTCTTCTTTGTAATACAATTTACTTTCTTTTATATCTGTAAAACCATTTCCTAACAGCGTTCCATCGGGATTTGCCATTTGGTATTCTAAGGTATCTACTTTGGTAAATCCGCTTGGTGTTTCAATAGCAACAATTAAAAACAAATTATTGAATGGATAATTGTCATTGTCTCTCAAATTTACAAACAAATTGTATTTCTTCGTAGAATCCAAAACAGGCAGGTCGAAGGTAACAACACTGTCTTTGTGCCAGGCACTGCCAACAGATTTGTATTCATCAAACACTCTTTTTTTATCACAGGAAAAAAGAAGTATCGCTGCCAAAATAAGAATCCCGCTATTTTTTATTCTCATTTTTAGTAATAATTATAGGTTTTCTAGGTTCTGCCGGTTTGTTGTCATTCGAATTGTTGGGTTTATTCGAATTATTGGGTTTGTTGTTCGGCTTGTTTTGTTTGTTCGGATTTCCTCCTGCAGGTTTATTGTTGTTGTTATTTCCCTGCGGTTTTGCCGGAGCCACATTGGCAACAACTGCATTTTCAGCATTTGGTTTGCGTTTGCGGTTTGGTTTTTTCTTTCTTTTTGGCTGATCAAAACGGGTAAGACTTTCCTGGCCCATTGCGTTATTAAAATCTTTTTCAGGTTCTAAAGTTACCTCAATAGCAAAATCTTCAAGCGAAGAAACTTTATTTTTCTGCTTGTTTTCAGCGATAATTTCTTTTACCTGATCAATTTTTAAAACATGCCAGTTTGCAAAATTATTCGTGTAGGCGAACCACATCAGACCTTTAAAAATATCCTGTTTCTGGCAGATTGCATCTCCTTTTTCGGTCACCAATTTAGTATCGTAATCCGGAAAATCTTTCAGGGCATCCATGTAGGTATCAAGCTCATAATTCAGACAACACTTTAGTTTTCCGCATTGTCCGGCTAATTTCTGAGGATTAAGTGAAAGTTGCTGATATCTTGCTGCTGATGTATTGACACTTCTAAAATCTGTTAACCAGGTCGAACAGCAAAGTTCTCTTCCGCAAGAACCAATTCCGCCAAGACGTGCCGCTTCCTGACGGAAACCAACTTGTTTCATCTCGACTCTCGTACTGAATTCTTTTGCAAAATCTTTAATCAAAAGTCTAAAATCGACTCTGTCGTTTGCTGTGTAGTAAAAGGTTGCTTTTGATCCGTCTCCCTGAAATTCAATATCGGAAATTTTCATTTCCAATTTATGCTGAATTGCCAATTCACGGGCACGAACCTTCATTGGCTCTTCACGTTCACGCGCAACAGACCAGATATCGATATCTTTTTGGGAGGCTTTTCTATAGATTTTCGGCACTTCATTACTTTCGTGATTAACGCCTTTTTTCTTCATTTGAATTTTTACCAATTCTCCTGTCAGAGTAACGATTCCAATATCATGTCCCGGTGATGCAACAGTTGCTACAATATCACCAATACTTAACGTTAATTTCTCTGTATTTCTGAAAAATTCTTTACGTCCGTTCTTGAAACGTACCTCAACACAATCAAAAATTGCCTCTCCATTAGACGGACTCATGTTCGCAAGCCAGTCAAAAACAGTCAATTTATTGCAGCTATCGGTGCCGCAAGTCCCATTATTTTTACAACCTTTTGGTGAGCCACCATCTGAGGTTGAACAACTTGTACATGCCATAATTCTATATGTAGTGTCGCAAAAACGCGACTTAAGTTCATAAACGTTTGATCGGTAAAGATAGTATTTTTTTTAGTTTGCTTTTTATGGATTAAAACTAAAGGGATGTTAAAAAGAAAAACCTATTTTGTTTAGCGCAAAATAGGTTTTTCCTGAGTTTATTTTGAAGGAAATTTACCCTAAAATCTTATATATTTTATCTGATAACCTAATTCTGAAAGGAACTTCAAAAGTAACTTTGTCACCAATATTTGCTGTAGTGGTTTCAGCACCGTCAACAATCATTTTGTCTAAAACCAATTCCTGCTCACCTGTTGTTGGCCCGGAAATTAAGATTTTATCGCCAATTTGCAATGTCTGGTTTTCAACCGTAAATTGACCGACTTTTGCTTTTACGTAATAATGCTCCGCTTTTCCAAGCAAGGCTTTTTTGATTTTTACTTTTTGACGGATATCAGCAGGTTTTGCAGCAGTTGCCAAGGCCGTATCTTGCAATTCGCCGGAATGTTTGAATTTTAAACTGTCTGATTTCCCTTTTCTGAAAACCTTGTTTCCTACTTGTTTTCCGGTTCTTAATCGTACCTGATCTACCAAAGGCATGTGGATAATATCCAGACATTCCGTAGAACAACAGTTTTCCATTGCTGCTTTACATTCATCACACTGAATAAACAACAAATGGCATCCGTCATTTTCGCAATTGGTATGGTTGTCACAAGGTTTTCCGCATTGATGGCATTGCGAAATAATATCTTCGGTGATTCTTTCTCCAAGACGATTATCGAATACAAAGTTTTTTCCGATGAATTTGCTTTCCAAACCTTCTTCTTCAATTTGTTTGGCGTAATTGATGATTCCGCCTTCTAACTGATAAACGTTTTTGAAGCCCTGATGTTTGAAATAAGCACTGGCTTTCTCGCAGCGAATTCCTCCGGTACAATACATGACCAGATTTTTATCCTCTTTATGATTTTGAAGCTGCTCGTTGATGATCGGTAAACTCTCTCTGAAAGTTTCAACATCGGGAGTAATAGCATTTTTAAAGTGTCCAACTTCGCTTTCGTAGTGGTTTCTAAAATCAACTACAATCGTATTTGGATCCTCTAAAATTTCATTGAATTCCTTGGCTTTCAGGTGAACGCCTATATCGGTTACATCAAAAGTTTCGTCGTTTAAACCGTCAGCAACGATTTTATCACGAACTTTAATAGTGAGTTTTAAAAACGAATGGTCATCATGTTCTACCGCTTCATTCAGTCGTATGCCTTTCATGAAATCATAAACTTCAAGAGTTTCCCTAAAGGTCTCCAAATTTTCTTCCGGAATACTCATTTGGGCATTTATTCCTTCGTTGGCAACGTAAATTCGGCCTAAAGCATCGAGCTTATTCCAGGCTACAAATAAATCATCACGAAATTTTTTGGGATCTTGAATTTTGGCATACGCATAGAAAGACAACGTTAGTCGTTGTTTACCGGCATCATCGATCATGATGGCTCTTTCTTCTGCGCTTAAAGTGTTGTACAGTTGCATGCTATAAACAGTTTTTAAGTTTAGAAATTATTTTTTTGCAAAAGTAAGGAAAAAGGTTCTAAGTTGCAAAGGCTCATAGCTACAAAGGTTCTGAGATACTGAGTTGCTAAGGTTCTAAGTTTTGAATTAAGATTTTATAAAAAACAAAAAAAGCACTAAATTAATAGTGCTTTTTAAAATCTTTGTATCTCTGTACCTTTGCAACTTTGAACCTAAAAAATAAAAATCTTAGAACCTTAGCAACTCAGTACCTTAGAACCTCAAAAATTAACAATACTCGTTAAACGCATCTTGCAAATTCTCAGCTATCAATTCAGCCGGGCGTCCTTCAATATGGTGACGCTCTAACATGTGAACCAATTCTCCGTTTTTGAATAAAGCCATAGATGGCGATGATGGAGGAAAAGGGAACATATGTTGTCTTGCAGCATCAACCGCTTCTTTGTCAACACCAGCAAAAACTGTAATTAAGTGATCTGGTTTTTTAGCTCCTTCTAAACTCATTTTTGCTCCCGGACGCGCATTTCTTGCAGCACAACCACAAACAGAGTTTACAACAACCAAAGTGGTACCTTCAGCTTTGATAGCATTATCTACAGCGTCAGCACTATGTAAATCTTGAAAACCTGCAGCAGTCAATTCAGCCTGCATTGGTTTTACCATTTCTTCTGGATACATATTTTTATCTTTTAAATTTTACTTTTGAACTGCAAAGTTACAAAGTTTACCCGCAACTACTTAATTTGAAGTATAAAGTTTTGTTATAGTTCGATTGTTATTTTTTTATAATCAATTTTTCCAGTATATAATTGACATCCGGGTCTTTCTCCTGTACTAAGTAATTAATCCTTTGGTCAATAGTAAGGCTTATTTCGGGAATAATACCCGTATTTACCTTTGGAGGATTCTCTCCAAAGTAGAGATCCGTAAACGAAAATCGTAAAATCGCTCTTGTTTTAGGAAGCTTATAATTTAAAAAATAACCTGCAAAAGTATTGTTGGCGTTACCACCCGTTTCCTTTCCGACTAGTGTTCCGCGTTTATTGTCTTGTACTAATTTGGCAAAATATACCGCTGCAGAATAGGTGTTACCGCTGGTTACAATAAAAACATTGCCTGAGAATGTATCTTTGTCTGCCGGAAAGTTTTCGGTCACTCCTTCTTTTAGTCTCTCATTGCCAATATACATTCCGTCCTTTAGATTAAATCTCTGATACAGAAAATTTTCATAATCCCGAATTTCAGATTCACTGACTCTGGCTCCATTGTCTCCTACAACAAACTCCGGATGTGCCAAAGTAATGTTTTTTGCCTTAAAATTAAATTTATTTTCAAAATTGCTTTTTGTAATAAACGAGTATAAGATAGCTGCAATTTGCGGGTTTCCGCCCTTATTATTGCGAAGGTCGATTATGACATTTTTGTAACTTTCTTTATTAACTCTTTTGAAAAAATCACTGAAGTTTTGATAGGCCATTTGCTCTGATAATTCAAAGGTGTTCACGGTCAGTTTTCCGGTAAGTTCTCTTTTATAAAACTGATAGTCAATAAAGTTATTTATTTCTGCTCTGTTGATTGGACTTGCTTTTTGTGAACTCTTATAATATATTTCATAGTAATCCGAAGCTTTCAGGGTTGTCTTTTTATGCTCCTGACTTAATGGCTCTTTGTATTCTATGTCGAATGTTTTAGCATAGGGCTCTATATAATAAGAATAGCTTGAAACAAAATCATCTGAAATCTGATCTTCAATCCCTGTTTTTATAGCTCCTTCTCCTTGTATATGCTGGGACATCTGTGTAATAATATTTAAAGTCGTCCGGCCATTAATCGAGATTATTTCACTCAAAAATGGAACCTCCGCGCATTTGACATTAACAAATAAACGATTTTCAAGCAGGATTAGCGGGATCGGGAAATAAGATAATTTTTCTTTTATGTATGCAATATTAAACTCATCAGGAGCAGAAACGGATAAATGGCCATCGCTTATTTTAGGAATATTATTTAGAAATTCTAAATATTCAGGCTTTTTTTTAATGTTTTTAATCGTTTGAGTAAAATTGTTTTCCCATTGTTGCTTACTTTGAAATCGAAACGGATCCGGATGCTGTGTTTCGATAATCTCTTTCATTAATTGCAGATCTGACAAGTAATCTTCTTTTGTAAGATTCTCAATTTCTAATTTCTGCGCATTCACTGTTCCCAGGATCAGACTTAATCCTAAAGCCAAAATGTAATACATTCTTTTCATTTTAATCATTTTTAATTGACATTTTCTTGTTAAAAATAAAAATAATTAAAATGAAATGCAAGAACTTTTTGTTTTTGCACGTCATTTTCTATAATTCAACTTTTATTTACTGAATTTCTTCTGATACGGATAGGTTTCGTAAATGGTATTGTCTTCATTAATCGAAAATCCTTTTGCCGCATCTTCTCTGGCAATACCCACTAATGCAACTACTTCTTCTTTTGGTTTCCCCTGTTTCAGCCAGCAGATGGCCTTGTAGTATTTAGCGTCTGAGAATTCAGGATAGATTTTGATTGCCTTATCAAAAACAGCAATTGCTTCGTCCCACTTTTTAAGTTCATATTTAGCAATTCCCTGATAAAAATAGGCTGTCGGATGTTCTAATTACTGCCTGTTTTTATAAATATCATTTACATAATCATCCAGAAGCTGTTCTGCTTTTTCATATTCATTCAACTGCAGGTAACAAAGTGCTATATAAAAATTATACGTATGATCCATTCTATATCCATTTCCATAGAGCTTGATACATTCTTCTAAATCTCTAATCGCGTCTTTATAGTTTTTTGAGAAAATACATTTCATAAAACCTCTATACGGTAACCACTCTTGTTTGTTGTACAAAACAGCATTGTCCAGAAATGACATTCCAACTTCATATTTTTTACATTTAAAATACGGCATTGCCTTCTGCTGCCATAAATAAGCGACCGTACTGTCTTTTTTCAGACCTTCGTCGAGGCAATTTTGCCATTCGGTCATTTCATAAACATAATTGTGTTTCTCTGCACAATTCGTCAAAAATTCTTCAACTAATGCATCATGCGCTTTGTTTGTGGAAACTTGTCCAAAAGATAAAAGAGTAAAAAAGAAGCTAAATCCTAAAGTAATGTTTTTCAAAGTTTACTGTTTTTGGTTAGATTTATTTGAGCGAAAAATCACGCTAAATAACGCTTTTATAAATGGCATCTTCGGGCACTTTAAAATAACTTTAACATCCTGAACAAAAGTAGTTTCTTCATCCAAAAAATTAAAGATCAAAGCCGGATTACCATTTTTGAATAAGGAAGAAAAAATAGAACTTCCTAATTCATTATGGCGATGCAGGATATCCAAAAGCAGCAAATCATAAAACCAGAACCTGCTTTTTTGATGAAATAATACCATTTTTGGAGCAGGATTGTGTTGTAGGAACTCTACTAATTCAGATGATTTTCTATCTGAATTTTTAAACGTATAACCCGTACTGGCTTTGGTCCAGCCACCAGCCGTGCCAATATTTAAAACGCGTTTTGTGTTTTTTTTCCAGAAAGGAAAACAGGTCATTGGAATACTGCCCCGCTCCTTTTCGATAATTTCATATTGATCAGCTCCAAGATTTCTTAAATAGATCTGAATCTCATTCTCATATTCTGCTGTAGGAAGAAGATTTCCAGAAAACAGTGTGTATTCTACTAAAGCTTCGGTTTTAGAAGTGGGCAAAACGTACATGAAACGTGTATTTCCTCTTTGTTCTACCGAAAAGTCCATAAAAGTGGCTTGTTCCGGATGGAAGATTTCAGATTCACTTTTTACAAACCAACCCACGAAATGCTGCTGCAAAACAGGATATTTCGTCTGGCCCAAAGCAAAAGATCTGGTATAAATACTATTGAATAGATAATCACAAGTATATCGGTTGGCTTCTGTTCCCACAAAAACATGGGTTTCGAGTTCATTGATATCCGTTACTTTTTCCATTAAAAAAGTAATATTGGATTGCTTTGAAACAGTTTGAAAAACAAAATTATAAAAGTCTAATCCACGAATTTGATTGTATTGATAAGGGATCAGATCTAAATCTCGTTTGAAATCTTCGTTGGCAAACAAAGCCGAGTCCCATTTTTTGAAAATTATCGAATCCCAAAGAGATTCTTCTTTATCCCAAAAACACCAGGTTCTGTCATTGGTCTTTTTCGCGTCTTCATCTAGTAATAAAATTGATTTATCAGAAAATTTTCCGGACAACACCATTTTATAAACCGCCATCAATGCCGATAAACCTGTTCCGGTAAAAATATAATTGAAATGTTTGATTTGTGAAGATTGCATTCTCAAAAATAAGGAATTTTATTCTTTCAATTTTTCCAAAAGAAGATTAAAATCTTTAGGCCCGAGATAATTATTGTACTGTAAAATGATCTCACTTTTCTCATTCAAAACGCATAACACCGGATACACGATCTGATTGTTCACCGTTCCTAATTGCAAAGCCAATTCATGAACGCCAACGTTATTGCCTGATGGCCGATAGTTAAAAACCTGATTATTAAATGTGATAGCTCGTTTTTCACCGGCATTAAAATCCACATAGTAAAAATCTGAATTCAGTTTTTGAATTATTTCCTGATTTTTGAAAGTGGTACTTTTCATTCTCTGGCAAAACTGACACCAATCGGTATGGATAAAAACGATTATTTTTCGCTTTTGAATGTGCTGCAAACGATCAACTTCCTCAAAAGAGCTGCTTTTAAGCTGGCAGAATCCTGTTGAAGTAGTTCCAAAAAAGAAGATAATTAACGTTAGCTTTTTCATTTGTTGTTGTTTTTTTTGCCACGAATTGCACGAATTTACACGAATTTTTTTTCTGCTTTTTGACAATCCTTGTCAGGCTGAGCGAAGTCGAAGCCCGCTCCTGCTTAAAAGCCCTCAACTTAGCTAAGGATGACAATCACTTTCAGAATCATTTTAATCTGTGGTATTAAACTTTTATCGCAAAGTATACCGCAGTCCGAAAAACCCGCGAATCGTTTGATTTTGACCATAAACATAAGTCGTGTCAAAAGTTAAACCATACGGATTATCCGGAGTATCCACTATTTGGCCTTTTGGAACTACGTTACCTCTCATGCCAATAGCCGTACCATCAGAAGTTTGCACGTTTTTGTCAAAAGGGTCATTGGTTCTGGAAATCAAAAATGGATTGTTTTGCTTAGGTGTAAAGTTCAGTAAGTTCTTGATTCCGCCGTAAAGTTCAAAATTCTTCCATCCAAAGTACGTAAACTGAATATTCTGAATACTGTACCAGGGTGACTTCGGGCTTCTTGGATCTAAATCACTCAACAAGGGCAACTTCATTGGACTGTAAACATTTCCGGTATAATCCAATAATAAATTCATCGAATCTATTTTGTATGACACACTCCAGGTTGCCGTAAATTTCTCGGTTAAAAAAGGCGTTTGGGAAACTCCGTTTTCCACGTTTTTGTTATCCAGAACAGTCGCGCCGACAATAAACTTTAATCCTGACGGAAAATTTAGATCTACATTCGTGCTGATTCCCTGACTCAACGCATAGCCATTAATGTTGTCGTAAATGATTTTATTCGGATCCGTTTCATAATCCGATATGATTTTATTACTGAATCGCGTATAAAAAGCTGTAGTTTCAATTCCGATAAAAGTTCCGTTGGTAAAGTTTATCTTTTGAATATAATTCAGATTTACATTCACCGATTGTTCGGGTTTTAAATCACTTTTAATGACCACATCCCTGGAACCCGTAAGTGCTGCGTGATCTTCGGTAAATAAATTCACTACACGAAATCCGGTTCCGGCGTTCAGACGGAAAATCGTATTTTCATTCTTTTTCCACCGGTATGCCACTCGTGGTGTATAAATCGATCCGTGAATCGAGTTGTAATCGTAACGCATTCCTAACAAAACCTGACTTTTGGGAGAAAGCGTAATTTCATCCTGAACAAAAATTCCGGGGAGCCAGGTACTTTCGGCTTCTTTTGTAGCGGTAGTATTATCATCATAATAGGAATATCGATTGGCAATTCCGGCAAGGAAATCATTTCGGCCTATCTTTTTATCCCAGGTCAGTTGCAGAAAACCAATTTTTTGATTGGCAATATAGGATGTAGTTCCGTAACGGCTGTCCTGATAATGTACATTTCCGGAGAACGAAAGCATCAATTTTTCTTCAAAAGGCAATTGGTAACTTCCGATCAATTCCCCGCGTTTGGTATAAATACTTTCTCCGTAAATTTCATCCCCACCACGGTACTTTTTTTCCCAGCGCACGTCCCCGCCCCAGCGATCTTCGTACATTCCGCGTGCTGCGATGGTAAACAAACGATTATCATCGCGTAAAAAACTCCATTTGTTAAAAACCGAAATTCTTTCAGACAGCGTTACATCCGTAAAATTATCTTTATCCTTATCAATAACCTCATTGTAATTGAAGTAATTGATTCCCAAAAGTGTCGTTGCTTTTTTGGTTGGATTGAATTTCATTCCCAAATCAACATTGGTTTCTAAGTAGGTGGTCGAAAAAACATCAGCAGAAAACAGCGGCGCGTTGGTTGGGTTTTTGGTAATAATGTTAATCAAACCGCCAACCGCTTCACTTCCGTACAAAGAAGAAGCCGGGCCTTTTACGATTTCAATTCTTTCTACCAGAGAATTCGGAATTCCGGACAATCCATAAACTGTTGAAAGTCTGCTGACAATTGGCATTCCGTCAATTAAAACCAACGTATAAGGGCCTTCCAGTCCGTTAATGTGAATATCACCGGTATTACAAACGCCGCAATTGAGCTGAGGTCGCACACCATTGATGTTTTGAAGCGCTTCATAAATACTTGGCGTTGGATTTTTCTTAAAGAAAACCGGTGAATAAACCTCAACCGGAACAGCACTTTCCAATCGTCTTACGGCTTTTAAAGTTCCGGAAACGACCACTTCATTGAGCTGATTTTCATTATCGGTCAATTCGAAATCATACGATTGAATAGAATCCTTGACTACTTCTATTTTCTTTTTCAAAGTCTGAAAACCCATTTGAGAGACCTGAATGGTGTAATTTCCAACAGCAACATTTTCTAATTTATAATATCCTAAACTATCGGTAACCGTTTTATGTTTTGTTCCTGCCAAATGAATGTTTGCCAACTGCAATTTATGGCCTTCCGCCGAGACAAATCCAGAGATAACAGAAGTTTCCTGCGCATACGAATAGTGTAAACCAAACAAAAGCAATATCAAAAATAGTTTTTTCATTATTTTAAAATTAAATTTAGACAAAACTAAAAATTAAATTTGACATATATGCTTTATGAAGTTAAAAATATTTAAACCCTTTATAATTCAACGAATTGCGGTTATATTTGCCACAGATTTCGCAGATTAGAAGGATTAATCTTTCAATCTGTGGCAAAAAAAGTAATGGCTAGACAAAGGATTCATCAATTAGTTCTTTATTGATCATGGCTCCGGCAAAAGACCCTGAAGAAACTGCCATCGCAACTGATCTTGCCTGAATATGGCAATCTCCGCTGGCATACACTCCCGGAACCGTAGTTTTCTGAAAAGCATCGACTTTCAGTAAACCCTGTTCCGTTAATTCACAACCTAACGATTCCGGTAAAGGGCAATGTTGCTGAAAAGGTGCCTTAAAATAAATAGCTTTTACTGCTATTTTGGACTGATTTTGAAAGATAATTTGTTGAACATTCCCATTTTCATGATCTATGGCGACGATTTCTTCTTCAATAATTTCAACTTTATGTTTCTTCAGGATTTGAGTTTGTTCTAAACTTAAAGTTGATTTTCCATTTGTGATCAGTCGCAGGTCTTTGGTCCAGTTCGAAATCATTTTGGCATATTCAAAACCCATATCACCATTGGCAATAACGGCCGTTTTCTCAGTTTTTACTTCATAGCCATGACAATAAGGACAATGTATAATGGAAATACCCCAGCATTCCGCAAAACCGGCAATTTCCGGCAATAAATCTTTTACACCGGTTGCGAACAACACTTTTTTGGAAAGGAACACTTTTCCGGATTCTGTTTTAATTTCAAATCCGCTCTCGATCTTAATGGCACTTATTGCCAATCCGTTATAAAACTGAACGGTATCGTAAAAATCGACCTGCACTTTGGCTTTCGCCGAAATAACGGCAGGTTTCTCGCCATCTTGTGTAATAAAATTATGCGAATGTGGTGTTTGTCGGTTACAAGGCAAACCGCTGTCAATCACCAAAACGTTTCGTAAAGAACGTCCTAAACTCATTGCGGCTGAGAGTCCGCTGTAACTTCCGCCGATAATAATAACTTCAAAGTTTGTGTCGTGTATCATGATTTTATTTTTTATGAGATTTATAATTTAGAAAATGTCCAATGATCATTCCGATGCCGCCAATAAAGATCAGATTCAGATGAATGTCCAGAAAAAGTTCGCTCCAAACACTAATCCAAATCAAAGACATTGAAATAATAAGAATACTTGCTACCAATAAGCTTGATTTTTTAATAATTTTGAGAATTGCAAATAATCCTATGGTGGCAAAAGTCAAATCGACAAAAGGATTATGACTTAACCCCAAAGGCAGAATGGTAAGCAACGGAAAAACCAAACAATGCACCAGACAAATGGTCGCACTTGAAATTCCTAAAATATCGTAAAGGGATGTTGAAACTTTCTTCATTTCTTGTATATTTACTTAATGCAATTTTGTTGCAAATATACACTAATTTTTAAATAGCAACATAGTTGCGTTAATATATTTTAATTCTCAACGAATGAAAACAGCACGTAATACCACAGCAAAGACGGCCGTTTTAGAGATTTTTGGCAAATCTAAAACAGCACTGTCCCATACCGAAATTTATAAATTAACCGCTGATTTATGCGATCGCGTTACGGTTTACAGAATATTGGATCGCTTGGTCAATGACGATATTGTGCATAAAATTGTAGGTCTTGACGGTACGGTTAAGTATGCGAAATGCCATCATGCGCATCCGGTTACGATACACAATCATGCTCATTTCAGCTGTGAAAACTGTCTTGAGATCACTTGTCTTGAAAGTGTAAAACCTAGTTATATCATTCCGCATAATTACAAAGTCAATGACATCAATTTTACCTTATCGGGATTGTGTCCGAATTGTTTAAATTCTAACATTTAGATTTTAGACTTGCCTAAAAATATTGTTGCGCAAATGTAATTTATACCTATATTTGTTCAAACAACATTTCTACAATGACCAAATCTTTAGAAGAAGTGCACCAATCGGTTGCAACAGAGCATAAAAAAACAGGATTCAGAAAAATATTAGCCTTTTTAGGTCCGGCCTATTTAGTAAGTGTAGGTTATATGGATCCCGGAAACTGGGCAACAGACATTGCCGGAGGTAGCCAATTTGGTTACTCTTTACTTTGGGTTTTATTAATGAGTAATTTAATGGCTTTGTTGCTTCAAAGTTTAAGTGCCCGTCTTGGAATTGTAACTCAACGGGATTTAGCACAAGCTTCCCGGGAAACGTACTCGAAGTTTATCAATTACATTTTATACTTTCTGGCCGAAATTGCGATTGCGGCCTGTGATTTGGCAGAAGTTTTAGGAATGGCGATCGGAATCAACCTTCTTTTTGATATTCCGTTGATCGAAGGTGTTTTGATTACGGTTTTAGATACTTTTTTATTACTCTTCCTGATCAACAAAGGTATCCGCAAGATGGAAGCGTTTATAATTGTTCTGGTCGCGATTATCGGATTTTCATTCATTTTCGAAATGATCTTTGCCGAACCGGAGCTGGACAAAGTGCTGTACGGACTTATTCCGTCAATGCCAAATTCTGCTGCTTTGTATATCGCCATCGGAATTATTGGCGCGACTGTAATGCCCCACAATTTATACTTACACTCTTCTTTGGTACAAACCCGAAAATTCGACAGAACTCCGGCGGGAATCAAACAGGCTTTGAAATACAACTTTATAGATTCTACTATTGCTCTAAACCTTGCTTTTTTCGTCAATGCTGCTATTTTGATTTTGGCCGCAGCCACATTTTACAAAAACGGAATGTTTGAAGTTGCGGAGATTCAGGATGCACATCAGTTTTTACAGCCTTTACTGGGAACGAAATGGGCTCCGATTTTATTTGCAGTAGCTTTAATTGCTGCCGGACAGAGTTCGACTGTAACAGGAACTTTAGCCGGACAAATTGTAATGGAAGGTTATCTGAATTTACGCATACAGCCGTGGGTACGAAGAATCATAACCCGTTTAATCGCCATTGTACCTGCCGTTATCGTAATTTTGATTTATGGCGAAAGCGTAACCGGAAAATTATTGATCCTGAGTCAGGTTATTTTGAGTTTACAATTGGGATTTGCTATTATTCCGCTCATCCATTTTGTGAGCGATAAAACCAAAATGAAAGGGTTTCATATTTCGCGAACAACCCAGGTCGCTGCCTGGATTATTGCCCTGATCATCGTTTCGTTAAATGCTAAATTGGTTTACGATGAAATTACTTCCTGGCTTGAGAATTCAAATCATCCAATCATTTTATGGGTTACAGTTGTTCCGCTTGCTTTTAGTTTTCTTGCTTTATTGTTATACATCATAGCAAAACCATTTATCGCAAGGGCAAAATCAAATATTGAGAACCATTCGCCCCATCATTTAAAATTACAATATTCCCCAAGAGAAACTTACAGCAAGAAAAACATTGCAATTTCTGTAGATTTTTCCAAAGCAGATGAAGCAGCACTAAACAATGCCTTTGAATTGGGTGGAATTGATGCGCAATATACCTTAATTCATATTGTGGAAACCGTCGGTGCTTTACTCTATGGAGGTCATGTTGATGATCATGAAACCAGCATAGACGAAAAATTACTATTGGAATATAAAGAAATACTTTCGCAGAAGGGTTTCAAAATCGAAACAGAACTCGGCTTCGGAAAACCTAATTCTGTGATTCCGAAGATTATCAACGCCGGTAATTTTGATGTTTTGGTCATGGGAACCCACGGTCACACCGGATTAAAAGATATTTTATTTGGAACAACCGTAGACAAATTGAGACATAAAATTTCGATACCTTTGTTGATTGTTAAAAAATAGGTGCAAAGTTCCAGAGCGAAAAAGGTACAAAGGCTTAGAAACTATGAGCCTTTGTACCTTTGCAACTTTGAACCTCAAAAAATAAAAAAATGACTTTTTCAGAAGAAAATTATCTAAAATCGATATATCACCTTACTACTTCCAATGATTCGGAAGTGAGTACGAACGCTATTGCAGAAATGATGGAAACGAAAGCTTCCTCGGTTACGGATATGCTTAAAAAGCTGGCGGATAAAGATTTGGTTCATTATAAAAAGTATCAGGGTGTCTCTTTGACCGAAAATGGTAAACTGGCCGCAAAAATGATTGTTCGAAAGCACCGTTTGTGGGAAGTGTTTTTGGTTGAAAAACTAAATTTCTCCTGGGATGAGGTTCACGATATTGCGGAACAACTCGAACACATTAAATCGGAACAATTGATTAACCGCCTGGACGATTTTCTGGGAAATCCGACCGAAGACCCGCATGGTGACCCGATTCCGGATGCTAACGGACGCATTGTTAAAATTGAGAAATACCTGCTGTCTGAATTAAATGAAGGGCAAACCGGAGTTTGTGTAGGCGTAAAAGATACTTCCTCAGAATTCCTGAAATATCTGGACAAACAGGAAATTGCTTTGGGATCAAAAATAGAATTTATGTCTAAAGAGTCTTTTGATTTATCTGTCAAAATTAAAGTTGATGGCAGAGAATTGTCGATCTCTAATAAAATTGCTTCGAATCTGTTTGTGAAGCTGGTTTAGGATTATTTCACGGAGATTCACGACGAGCTGCACAGAGGTTCTCAAAGGTCTTATTCTTTTGTCAGACGGAGCGAAGTCGAAGTCTGGCAAAGCAATTCAGCAGACGGGAGCTTCGACTTCGCTCAACCTGATAAACCAGGTGCATTCTAGCCCCGATAGCAGTGGAAATCCTTTTATGGCGGGGTTCGCCATAAAAGATTGTAACGGATAGCGGGATTAGCTCCTCCAATCAATCCCTGATATTAAACAATACCCTTTTCTATCATTTCGAGCATTACCGGTGACGCATTTTTAAAAGTTGGCTCTTGTTCGATAATACTTCCGGCGTTCTTTTTGTTTACTTTAAAAGTCACATCATTGTCTGTTGTAAACAATAAAGCGGTCAAAAACGGATTTTTAATATAGGTTCCCAAGACCAATAAAGCTTCGTCTAAAGTATGAATGCTTTCTATTTCTTCGGTTTTATAGCGAGTTGTCAGTGAAATTGAATAGGTATTGTCTTCGTTTAATACCAAACGAAAATAGATGTTCTTGATCTCTGTATCGCCAATCGTTTTGGCTAAGGTCAGTTTGGCAAAAGTGCCATTTTGAATGCTTTCTTTGACGCGTTCGCAAAAAAGAGCGAATATAGGTTCGTACATTTTTTTAAGGTTCTAAGGTTCTGAGATGCTAAGGTTCTACGTTTTTAATTACTTTGAGTAGCTTTGCGTTGTTTTACCGCAAAGCTACTCAAAGTTACACAAAGCTTTGTCTTAAATTTTTCCTTTGTGAATCTCTGTCAAATCTCTGTGGTATAAACTTTACTTTCCTGTAAATTCAGCTTTGCGTTTTTCTAAGAATGCTGTTGTTCCTTCTTTAAAATCCTGAGTTCCGAAACATTTTCCGAAAGATTTTATTTCGGTTTCAAAACCATCTTTTCCATCTTTGTAATTCGCATTAATAGCTTTTATAGCTCTGCTGATTGCAAATGGAGCATTTTTAATGATTTTTTGGGCGATTCCTTTCGTAAACTCTAAAAGTTCCGCCTGAGACACGACGTGATTCACCAGACCATTTTGTTTGGCTTCTTCTGCAGAAATCATGGCTGCGGTCATAATCATTTCCATCGCACGGCCTTTACCAACTAACTGAGGCAAACGCTGCGTTCCTCCATAACCCGGAATCAATCCTAAAGTTACTTCCGGCAATCCCATTTTAGCGTTGTCTGAAGCTACTCTGAAATGACAGGCCATTGCGAGTTCTAATCCACCGCCTAATGCAAAACCATTAACGGCAGCAATTACGGGTTTCTTTAAATTTTCAATATAATCAAATAACGTTTCTTGTCCTTCAGCTGCTAACTGAGCACCTTCGACAATTGTATAATTGGCAAATTCTGAAATATCAGCTCCGGCCACAAATGCTTTTTCGCCGCTTCCGGTAATGATAATCACACGAACGTCATCATTTTTTGCTAACAATTTTACGGCTTTACTTAAATCACTAATGGTCGCTTTGTTTAACGCATTTAGTTTTGTAGGCCTGTTTATTGTTACGGTTGCAATTTTTTCTTCGATTGCGATTAAAAGATTTTCGTAGTTCATGACGCTGAATTTATGAGTTTGTGATCGGTAAGGAAACTCTGAATGTGGTTCCTTTTCCGTAAGTTGATTCAAAGGTAATTGTTCCTTTGTAATTTTCGATGATGTTTTTTATAATTCCGAGTCCAAGACCCATTCCACTAGTCTTGGTTGTGAATTTTGGTTCGAAAATCCTGCCGGTATCCTGTTTCTGAATCCCGATTCCGTTGTCTTTTACGGCTATTTCGACATTATCATTCCGGCGCTTCACCGAAACTACAATAGATTTATGAAACTGACTTTCCGGAATGGCCTGCGTTGCATTTTTAACCAGATTGGTAATTACACGGATTAACTGTGTACGATCCATTTTAGAAATGATTTCCTGCTCCTGGCTTTCAAAAACAATATATTCTTCATTAAAAATATCCACTGAAAGCTCTACAACCTCAACCACGTTTAAGGTTTCGTTTTGTTGTGCCGGCATGGAAGCAAAATTCGAAAATGCAGACGCAACAGCGGTCATGGTATCAATCTGCTGAATTAAAGTTTCGGAATAATCGTTTAGTTTCTGCTTTACATCCGGAGCCGTGGGATCAAATTTTCGTTGAAAACTCTGTACCGTCAAGCGCATTGGCGTAAGCGGATTTTTAATTTCGTGCGCCACTTGCTTCGCCATTTCGCGCCAGGCTTCTTCACGTTCGCTTTGCGCCAGTTTGACCGCACTGGTTTCCAGCTTATCGACCATTCCGTTGTAGGCTTTAATCAGAAAGTTTACTTCTTTGCTATTGGCTTCCAGAACAATCTTCTCGTTTTTCTGATCCAGATTGGTTTCTTCCAGTCTGTCTGAAATTGTTTTTAACGATTTTGTGATGTAGGTCGACAGAAAATAAGCCAGGGCAAAGGCCACCAAAAGCATGAAGGAATACACCTGACTTAAACGAATTAAGAATGTATTCAATTCGTTGTCATAATAACCGTCATCTTCTAAATAAGGGAGATTGAGGATTCCAAGTGGTTTGAACTTTTCATCTTTAATTAAGCTGTAAGACGATCTGTTTTTAACGCCATCTATGGTTTTAATATCTACAAAACGCTTTTCGATGGAAGACCGGACCAGTTTCAGGATATACTCCGGAATTGGCGGCGGCGCTTTGTCTACAGCAAAAGATTCTTTGGAAGATTTAAGCAATTTCCCGTCGAGGCTGTAAATATTAATTTCAATTTTATGAATCTGGGCTAACTCATGGATTTTATCTTTAAAAATTAAATCCAGATTTCCCGTTTTCAAAGGATATGTTGTTGTGGAAAGCACATAGTTAATGTGTTCTTTAACCGCATTTTCCTTACGTTCCAAACGTTCCTGGTGATATTCCTTGGCTTCATTTTTAAATTGAATAATAGAAATAGAAGCCAGTAAAAAAGATGCTACAACAATCAATACGATCATCGACAGGAAAATCCTGATACGCAATGAAAGCATCGACATTTTGAAGTTGTTCAACATATTTTTAAGTTATGAATTATAAGTTATGAGTTATGCGTCATAAACTTACAACTCATAATTCATAACTCATAACTATTTTTTTTCTCTTATTCTCTTGTAAAATTTAAAGCCCAGCATAATGATAATGGAGAACAAAAAGATTCCGATTACGCCGAAAATCCAGTTGATAGCGCTTTTTAAAACTACTAAAAAAACAACCGCGAATAATATGATAGTGGCGCCTTCATTCCATAAACGCATAAAATTGTTGGAATATTTCACCTCATCATTTTGCAATTGCCTGAAAATCTGATGACATTTTGCATGGTACAAATAAAGCAGAAAAACGAAACACAATTTTACGTGCATCCACGGCATTTTAAGCCAGGCATTTCCTAAGTCGGTAAAAAGCAGCATCCAAAAAGCAAAAATACTCGCCAAAATTGCCGAGGGCCAGGTAATAATGTACCACAAACGGTACGTCATTATTTTGTATTGCGCTTGTAGAATCTCTTTTTCCGGAGATGGTTTTTGGCTGGCTTCAATTTGATACACAAACAAACGCACAATATAAAACAAACCGGCAAACCAGGTTATTACAAAAATAAGATGTAACGATTTTAAGTAGTTATAATATTCCATTGTTATTTGTTTCAAGTTTCAAGTTTAAGGTTTTTTCTAAAGTTGATTATAACTTGAAACCTTAAACCTGAAACAACTATTATTTCGAACACAACTTATGTCCATCATAAAGTCTTTTCTCTTTATTCTTTCTTCTATTCTCTTTCTTCTATTTTGCCCAGTCGTTAATCCAGTTACTCACGGTCTGACACCATTCGTCGCCGTCATTCAGACACGGAACAGCCAGAAACTGCTCACCTCCGTTTGCCTCAAAATCTTCTTTGGCACGCATGGCAATTTCTTCCAGTGTTTCTAAACAATCCGAAACGAAAGCCGGTGTTACAACTGCCAGATTTTTGATTCCTTTTGCCGGCATTTTATCAATTTCAATATCCGTGTAAGGCTCCAGCCATTTATCCCCTGCTAATCTGGATTGAAAAGTCAGACTGTATTTATCGGCCGGAAGTCCTAATAACTTCACCACTTGTCTTGTCGTTTCGTAACATTGGTGACGGTAACAAAAATCATGCGCCGGAGATGGCGTGTTACAACAAGAACCGTCAATTTTACAATGTGATTTGGTTATATCTGTTTTACGAATATGGCGTTCCGGAATTCCGTGGTAGGAGAACAATAAATGATCGTATTCAAATCCTGCCAGATGTTTTTGAATTGAATCGGCCAGGTTTTTAATATAATCGGGTTTGTTGTAAAAAGCAGGAACATCAGTAAAAGTCATTTGTGGAAATTTCTTCTTTCTGATTTCTTCGGCCTTAACTAAAATGGTCAAAGTCGAAGCCATGGCATATTGCGGATATAAAGGAAAAAGCATTACCTCAGTAACTCCTTTATCATGCAATTCCTGAAGTCCTTTTTCGATTGTCATGCTTCCGTAACGCATTGCTAATGCAACCGGTACGTTTACCAAGGGCTGCACTTTCTTCTGCATTCTTTCGGAAAGAACAACTAACGGAGAACCTTCGTCCCACCATATTTTTGCGTAAGCATGTGCTGATTCTTCCGGTCTTTTTCTCAGAATGATCCCTCGAACTAATAAAGCCCGCAATAAATACGGAACGTCGATCACGTACTTATCCATTAAAAATTCGTCTAAATACGGCTTTACGTCTTTTGGGGTTGGACTTTCGGGAGATCCTAAATTTACTAATAATACGCCTTTCATTATGTTATTTTGCTTTAGGCTTTAAGCTTTAGGCTTTAAGCATTTGTTAGGTTAATTTTCGCCAAAAGTATTTGATAATACGTTTTGGAAATATGATAATTATTACTTTTTACTTATTGTTGCATATCAAAAATTGATTTCATATGCTTTACATCTGTTGCTAACGAATGAATAGTTTGTCTAAAAATTAGCCCGCAGATAAAGCAGATTTTAAAAAATCAAGCGAATAGATCACCGTTTATTTATAATGTATCCTAAAATAAATCTGCCCGATCTGCAAAATCTGCGTGAAACAAAATATTATTTATTTAACCCTAAACATTCGTATTAATCGACATCAGGTATTTTTTGGGAGTTGTGGCAAATTTTTTCTTGAATGCCGCAATGAAGTGACTTCCGGTGCTGTAACCAATTTTCAATCCTACTTCATTTACATTGTAAGATCCGCTGTCCAGCAGTTTTCTGGCGAAATCCATTTTGTAATCAAACAGAAAACCGTAGACTGTGTCGCCGTAAATTTGTTTGAAACCCATTTTCAGTTTCTTCAAAGTCAATCCAATTTCATCGGCCAGTTCCTGTAAACCCGGAGGTTCAGCCATATTGGCGATAATAATTTCTTTGGCTTTTCTGATTTTCAAAACATTGTCTTCATCAATTAAAAACGGACATTGTTCTGCATTTGGATCTTCGGTTCTGTTAAAATACAAACTCAGCAATTCGTATCCTTTACCTTTATAATAGAGGTTCTTTATGGAGGGATGAAGATTGTAATGAAACAACTGACTCAATACAATCGACATTGACGGACTGATGTTTCCTTCGTTATAATACTTTTTATCTTTATTGTCCGGGCTTAAAAATGTAATATAATTGGCTTCTGCAGAAAACAACGCGTGAAATTTCTTAATTGAAACAATAACAGAAATCACCCACGAATTTGGAGCAAGGTCTAAATGAAGCGGTAACTCCTTCTGCGGATTGTACAAAAGCAGCGATTTTTCCTCCTTTAGTTCCAAAGCATAATTACCCTGATTAAACAAAAATTTGGCATTGCCTTTTAGTCCGAAATGAAACTGTATCAAACCACTACCCACTTCACGCTGAGCAAAAAAAGGTTCTGAACTGTCGTTTTGAAAACGGATCAGCGTAAAGTCGTCTTCAATTTTTATTTCTTCCTCCATTTTTGATTTACTTTATTCAGGTTACTATTGTCGTTTTTTACTAAAACGAATAATTACCTTTCAAAATTAAATCTTTTTGATGGTTTATTGTTTACTTGCTCCTAAATTTATAAAATCTTTATTGTTTTGATCCGTTATTTCAAAACCGCATCGATCTGAATGTTTATCTTATTAGAAATCTTGCTTTTAACGAGGGACGGTATGGCAATATTAAAATCGCTGGCATTCACACTAAAAGCAGACCCGATACTAATTCCCGATGCTGATTTGCTTATTCTTGCTGTGGTGGTGATATCCTTAGATTTTCCGTGAAGTTCCAATTTTCCTTTTATAATAAAATCCTTAGGATTTGCGGTCAAGCTGCTTGGATCAAATCCTTCTATTTTTCCTTTGAATGTTGCTTTTGGATATTGGTCACTTTCAACATAATTTTCATTAAAATGTTCTTCCATCAAAGCGACTTTGAATCGAAATCCTTTCATTAAAGCCAGGCTGGCAATTTCTCCCGTTGCGGGATTCAGCACAAAAGTAACACTGGAATTGGTTGCCTTAACTTCTTCAAAAGAAGCAACTGAGGCTTCAAAAGTAATCTCTCCCGATTTACTGATCATTTTTTGCTGCGAAAAGCCAACCGCAGAAACATACAACATTCCTATGAGTATGATTTTTTTCATGTTTTTGATTTTAAGTTAATTTTGTGGCATTTTATTCCTATCAACGGTGTAATTGTTTTAGCTCTGTTTTAAAACAGCAATCATCTGAACTTTGACTTTATCATCAAGTTTGTATTTAATCAGTGATGGAATTGGGATGCTAAAATCACTGGCATTTACTCCGAAATCTGAAATAATGGTAATTCGGGAACTCGTCTTGGTAATTTTTGCAGTAGCCTTTATATCTTTCGATTTACCGTGAAGTTCTAATTTTCCTTTTATTATATAATCTTTATAATCTTCAGTCAAATTATTTGTGTCAAATCCTTCTATTTGTCCTCTAAAAATAGCTTTGGGATATTTATCCGTTTCCATGTAATTTTCATTAAAATGTTCTTCCATCAAAGCCATTTCAAACTGGAATCCTTTCATTAAAGCCAGGCTTGCAATTTCTCCTGTTGCAGGATTTAAAACAAAGGTTACACTACTGTTGGTTCCCATGACTGGCTGAAAAGAAGGGACTGAAGCTTCAAAAGTTATTGTTCCTGATTTAGTTAACATTTTTTCCTGCGAAAAAACAACGAATGAAGCCAATAGGATTGGTAGTAGTACGGTTTTTTTTATGATTCTACTGTAAATCATTGCCCTAATAATCCATCTTGTTCCCACTTTTTAATCACATCGATTGTAGTTTGTGGCAATCTTGGTCCGCCTTGTGGCATTAATAAACTATTCCCGTTTTCTAAAGAAATTCGGGTAAGCAATCCACGATTTAAAACCGCATTTTTCACCTGGTCATAGGTAACTAAGGACATAGGAGCTCCATTTTTAGGAACTGTTGCATGACACACCACACAGTTATTATCAATAATAGATTTCACATTCATATTGTATGTTGCCAAACCTGTAATTGGAGCGGTGTCCATTAAAGTACTGGGATCATCATTGGTACAGCTCACAAAAACTGAAGCAAAAGATAAACCGACGAAGAGCGTTTTTAAATTCATAGCAATTGGTTTTTAGTTTATAAAGCATAAATGATTTTACGAACTGCAAAATCATTTTGAAGACATATACGTTGAAATGAATGATACAGATTTGGCAAAACGCATATTTGACCATTTAAATCCAATAGGTATTTTTTAACGTAGATAATTCGAAACACTAAAAACCAGCCATGAGAAAAAAAATACTTATAACAATTTCACTTTTCCTGATAATCGGAATTTCGGTTTACCTCTACAGCTATAAAGGGCATAGGGATATCAAATCAGAAACTGCAGATTATGTAGTGACCGTTCACGGGCTCGAAAAAGAATTTACTTCAAATGATAGTCTGGCTTACCTCAAATACCAGGACAAAACGATTGAATTGACCGCACAAGTAACCACTATTGATACCGCCAGTAATGGAATTGTTATGGGCGAAAAAATATTTGCAACATTCAAAGATCCTTTACCAAAAGATATTACGCCTGGTAAAATGCTAAAAATCAAAGGACGTTTTTTAGGATATGATGAACTGTTACAGGAATTTAAAATAGATCAATCTTCAGTTGTACACTAAAAACAAATAACAATTTAAAACTAACCACATGAAAAAGCTCATTCTATTCTTATTTTTATTTCCATTATTAACCTATTCCCAGGACGACTTATTGTCCGGAGTAGAGACGCCCGTTACAAAGGAAAAGGTCACATCTGCGTTTAAAGCCCTGAAGATCGTTAATCTGGAATCTACAAAACTGGCGGCAAAAGGAGATTTGTACTTTGTTGTTGCGCACCGGTTCGGTTCTGTAAAAGATGGCTTCGAAGGCTTCTACGGGCTGGATAATGCCAATACCCAGATAAAATTCATCTACGGATTAACCAACGGACTTAACATAAGTGCCGCCCGAAGTGAATTTGCGTATGACTTTGCAACAAAATATACACTGTTTCCTCAAATAAAAGACGGTTTTCCTGTGGCAATTGCCGGATTTAACAGTTTGTCTATTAACAATACACTAAAAGAAAGTCTTTATCCGAAACTTCAATTTCAAAACAGGCTGACTTATGTAGCGCAACTCTTAATTTCCAGAAAATTTTCTGAAAGGCTTTCTTTAGAAATAGTGCCATCCTTTTTTCATCAAAATTTTGTTGAAGATACAGAGCAAAGTAATTCCCAATATGCAGTAGGCTTCGGAGGCAGATATAAATTTGCGAAACGCTGGTCTTTAAATGTTGATTATGCCGCACACTTAAACAGAGCCGCAAATTCTCTTTATAAAAATCCATTATCTATAGGCTTTGATTTAGAAACGGGCGGGCACGTTTTTCAAATGCATTTTACAAGTTCTCAGGCAATTGATGAAGCCGGATATCTTGGAAGAACAACCGGAGACTGGACAAAAGGGGATGTTTTCTTCGGGTTTAATCTTGCGAGGGTATTCTAAAATTACTTCAGTCTACAACGTTTGAGTTATTTAAAATTATTCTAAACTAAGGCTTTACTGCTTTTTAGTAAAACCAAGCCAAAAGAGTACCCGTATATAGTTTTTAAAATCCAATCATTTTAAAAATCAGCTTTATGAAAATCAACAAAATAATAAAAAAAGGACTTTGGATGGGATTGATAATTACTGTCTTATTTTTCGCCATTCTTCTTTTCCACATTATTACGGCTAAGCCTGCTGTTTACGAAACTCCAAATCTGCAAGTAAGCCGAATCGATTTTAAAACCAACATAGATTCTGTTCAGGCCAAACAAATATGTTCAGATTTAAGATCTATTAAGGGATTAACCTCAGATTCGATAATCGTTAAAAGAAATGTGGTTGTTTATTTCCACAACAATAAAATCACTAATTCTCAAAAGGTATACGACCAATTAATGGCGAAAAGACAGTATGACGCTCAACGTTATATTTTACCTGAAAATTTGGCGAATAAAGAAGTTTGTCCTGTAAATCAAAATAGTCTGAGCTACAGATTATCTAAAAAAGTAAATCAATTTTTTAATTAACCCTTTAATATTATTATTATGAAAATTTATTCTAAAATTACACTTAGTGTATTACTCGTTACATCTGCAACTCTGATTTCCTGTAGTAGCAATGATGATGACGCTCCGGCACCACCGGTTGTAAAAGCATCTATTTATGAGCGTTTAGGCGGAACTAAAATGGTTTCCGATCCGGATAATTCAGGTCAAATGATCGAACAGGGGCGTTTGAGTTTCCGTAAAGTAGTAAATTCAACTATAGGATTAATTGTTGCCGACGTTCAATCTAATGCTGCAGGGAATTTACAAGCACATTTTGCCCCTGTACTAGCAGAAACAGGAACTACCCAATCTACGAATATTGCTAAATTATCAGACAATCTGACTGATTTCTTTTCGTTCAACACGGGAGGTACAAATGCTGTAAATACCTATTCTGGTTTGAATATGGTAGCTGCGCATGATCCTGCGACAAATCCTCGTATGGGAACAAAATCAAGTACTGCGGATTATACAAAATTCGTAGGATATGTAGGAGCAGCAGCCAATGCAAATGGTGTTGCTGCTAATACAGAACTTTATACTGATATTGTTGCTGTTTTAGAATCATTGAGAACTCCTATAGTTCAAAAATAATTTTCTTCTCAAAAACGCTACCTGCCCGGGTAGCGTTTTTATTTAAATTACTATACTTTATTATAAATACACACTAATTAATAAGATGAATGTGAATCATTTATAAATAGTAATTGCATTTATCGAACCCATAGCGATATTTTTTCGCACATCGTTTAAGACAAAAACAAGGTTATTATTTAGAATAAGTATATATAACACATTATTGAATGCTTGATATCATTGTAAATGGCGATAAATACTATTTAGAATCGCTAATTTGAATCAATTTATTCCATAGCGATATAAAAAGTACCTCTAGCGTTGTTTTTATAAATTAGTTAGTAATAATTTTGTTGAACTTTTTAAGGAAAGCATAATATGGAAAAATTTAACATGTCCAAAACCACTACTTTTTACGCATTAGGTTTAAGTTATAAAAAAGCAGATGCAACTATTAGAGGAAAATTTAGTTTAGATACTAAAGCACAATCTGATTTGCTGGTACAAGCCAAATCGGAAGGTATAGAATCATTAATTGTCACTTCTACTTGTAACAGAACTGAAATATATGGTTTTGCTAATCATCCATATGAATTAATCAAATTGCTTTGCGAAAACAGCAATGGTTCCGTAGAAGAATTTAGAGAGGTTGCTTACATCTATAAGAATCAGGAAGCTGTTAACCACATGTTTCGCGTAGGAACAGGTTTAGACAGTCAGATTTTGGGTGATTTTGAAATCATCAGCCAGATTAAAAACGCTTTTAATCATAGTAAATTAGAAGGTTTAGTAAATACATTCCTGGATCGTTTAGTTAACTCCGTTATTCAGGCAAGCAAAAAAATCAAAACAGATACTGAAATTTCTTCTGGTGCAACATCCGTTTCGTTTGCATCAGTTCAATATATTATCCGAAATGTAGAAGAGATCGGAAACAAAAACATTTTATTATTCGGAACAGGAAAAATAGGAAGAAATACCTGTGAAAATTTAGTAAAACATACTAAAAACGGGCATATCACCCTTATAAACAGAACAAAAAACAAGGCCGAAAAATTGGCCGGAAAACTGAATGTTATCGTAAAAGATTACGCCAATTTACAAGAAGAAATACAACAGGCAGATGTACTGGTCGTAGCTACAGGAGCACAAAATCCAACGATCGACAAAACATTGCTGAATTTAAAGAAACCTTTATTGATTTTGGACTTATCCATTCCAAGAAATGTAAATCCGGATGTAGAACAAATACCGGGAGTAACTTTAATACATTTGGATTATTTGTCTCAAATTACAGATGACACGCTGGAAAGAAGAAAACAGCATATTCCTGCTGCCGAAGCTATCATTGAGGACATGAAATTAGAATTGAATACCTGGGTAAATGGTCGAAAATATGCCCCGACTATTCATGCATTAAAAGCAAAACTAAGTGATATTGTAGCCGGTGAACTGGCTTTTCAAAAAAAGAAAACAAGCAATTATGATGAAGCTCAGGCAGATTTAATCAGCTCCAGAATTATTCAAAAAATAACAAATCAATTTGCAACTCACTTAAAAAATGAAAATACTTCATTGGATGAAAGTATTGAGTTTATTGAAAAAGTATTTCAAATAGGACAGCTTGCACCAAAAAATACTCCTTCAGCAGTCGAAGAAAAATACAAAATCAATCTGTCATAAACAGTTTAAAATAAGGTTCCTTAATTTCCGGGATTTCAAAACAATATGGTTCAAAAAGTTATTAGAATAGGAACTCGCGATAGCGAATTAGCACTTTGGCAGGCTCATACTGTCGAAAAAAAACTGAACGATTTAGGATATAAAACAGCCATTGTTGCTGTAAAATCCACAGGTGATATTATTCTGGACAAACCACTCTACGAACTTGGAATTACAGGAATTTTTACCAAAACGTTAGACATTGCAATGATTAATGGCGACATTGACATTGCCGTTCACTCCATGAAAGACGTACCAACCGCTTTACCAAAAGGCATCGTTCAGGCAGCAGTTCTGGAAAGAGCCAATGTTCTGGATATTTTGGTTCACAAAGGAAATCCCGATTTTACAAAAACAAGCACCGTTGCAACCGGAAGTTTACGACGTCAGGCCATGTGGCTCAATAAATACCCCAATCATACTGTAGTTGATTTACGCGGTAATGTAAACACCCGTATGCAAAAGCTACAAGATAATAATTGGGACGGAGCTGTTTTTGCCGCTGCAGGTTTGGAGCGCATTAACCTAACCCCTGAAAATCACATCAATTTAGACTGGATGATTCCGGCACCCGCACAAGGAGCAATGCTTGTTGTGGCGATGGAAAACGACAATTATACGCTGGATGCATTATCGCAGCTCAATCATATTGAAACGGAGATCTGTACCTATATCGAACGTCAGTTTTTAAGGACTTTAGAAGGCGGCTGTACAGCACCAATCGGAGCTTTGGTTCGTTATAATGAAGACGAAGATACACTTCATTTTCAAGGAGTTTTACTTTCTGTTGACGGAAAACAAAAGCTGGAAATTGACAAAACAGTTGCCATTGAAGAATGGAAAAAACTGGGATTCTTCGCTGCTCAGGAAATTCTGAACAATGGCGGAGCCGAATTGATGCAAACTATTAAAGAATCACTAAAAAAATAATGGCAAAACCAATTCAAATAGTCGCTACAAAAAAGCTGTCGGGCGAACAAAAAGAAGCATTGACAAAAGCCAATATTGAAGTAATCGAAGCTGATTTTATTCAAACGCAAAACAAACCTTTCGAACTGAAAGACCTCAACGAAAATCTGATTTTTACCAGTCAGAATGCCGTTCATAGCGTTTTATCGAATCCGGAATCAGAAAAACTGAAAATTAAAAATGTTTTTTGCGTGGGTTTAAAAACGAAAATCCTTTTATCGGAGAGCGGTTTTAATGTTGTCGCCTACACCGGTTATGCATCAGATTTAGCCGAAATTATCACTTTGATTTACCGTAATGAAAGCTTTACTTTTTTCAGCGGAAACCTTCGCAGAGAAACGTTACCGAAAGCCTTAAAAGACGGTGAAGTAAAATTCAATGAAATTCAGGTTTATGATACTTCATTAACCCCCCAGAAAATAAAAACGGCTCCGGATGGAATCCTGTTTTTTAGTCCTTCCGGCGTTGAAAGTTATCTGAAAGAAAATACCATTAAAAAAGAAAAATGCTTCTGCATTGGAGATACCACCGCAGACGCTTTAGATAAAATCACCAAAAACATCATCATTGCAGATCAGCCAACGGTTGAGGATGTAATCGAAGATGTTATTGAAGAATACAAATAAATAACGCAATAAGCTTTAGGCTGTAAGCCATAAGCAAAAAGATAAATAAAAACAAAGCTTAAAGCCTAAAGCTTAAAGCCTAAAGCAATAAAAAATGTTAAAAAACGACCTATTTTTAAAAGCACTAAAAGGAGAAACTGTTCAACGTCCACCAGTATGGATGATGCGTCAGGCAGGAAGATATTTACCTGAATTCATCGCTTTGCGTGACAAATATGATTTTTTCACCCGTTGTCAGACTCCGGAATTGGCTGCTGAAATTACAGTACAGCCTATTCGCAGAATTGCTCCGGATGCTGCTATCCTTTTCTCGGATATTCTGGTTGTCCCTCAGGCAATGGGAATTGAAGTTTTAATGAAAGAAAATTTCGGTCCGTTTCTTCCAAATCCTATCCGCACTACTGCTGATGTTGAAGGCGTTTATGTACCGGACATTCAGGAAACCTTAGGATATGTAATGGATGCCATTAAACTGACTAAAGAAATGCTGAACGACGAAGTACCGTTAATTGGTTTCGCAGGTTCACCGTGGACTATTTTCTGTTATGCGGTTGAAGGAAAAGGTTCTAAAAGTTTTGATACTGCCAAAGGATTCTGTTTTTCGAATCCGATTGCAGCACACAGCTTATTACAAAAAATCACAGACACCACGATTTTATACTTAAAGGAAAAAGTAAAAGCGGGTGTTGATGCCGTTCAGATTTTTGATTCCTGGGGAGGAATGCTTTCTCCGGTTGATTATCAGGAATTCTCCTGGAAATATATCAACCAGATTGTTGAAGCTTTGGCGGATCACGCTCCGGTTATTGTTTTCGGAAAAGGGTGTTGGTTTGCTTTAGGTGAAATGGGTAAAAGTAAAGCTTCTGCACTTGGTGTAGACTGGACTTGTTCTGCCAGAAATGCCCGTTATTTATCAGGTGGAAACATTACGCTACAGGGAAATTTTGATCCTTCAAGATTGCTTTCTCCAATTCCAACCATCAAAAAAATGGTTCATGAAATGATCGACGAATTCGGAAAAGATAAATATATCGTAAATTTAGGCCACGGAATTTTACCAAATATCCCTGTAGACCACGCTAAAGCATTTATTGATGCGGTTAAGGAATACGGGCAATAGTTTATATAGTGTTCAGTCGCAGTCCCAATGTTCAGTTTTATCCTGAAACCGAAAACTGGGACTGAAAACTGGGACCAAGACTGAAAACTCAAAAAAATGCTGAACAAAGGTTTACGGGATGAAGAAAAAATCAGAATCGATAATGTACTAAAGACATTGCGGACTCTTGTTTTTGTCCCTAAACCGCTAAGTGAATCAGAGAAAAATGATATCGAACTTCCGCTTAAGGATTTTGGTTTGAATATCGAAACTTTGGCTGATTATCAGAATGAAGAATTGATTACAAAATTAATGCAGCTTCATTTTGACTGGGACCAACTGGAACAATTTGCTGATTTTTTAATGGAATTTTCAAAAGTGGAAAATTATAATTTTGAAGATAAAGCTTTAGCCCTTTACCATTATATTCAACAGGAAAGCAAAGTTTTCTCGTTTGCAATTCATACTAAAATCGCTTCCGCTAAAAACAAATAAAAATGAGTTTTACAGATTGGAAAACAGACCGGATTGAAGATATTCTTCCTGAAGAATTCTACCAGTTAATTGATAAGAATAAAAATCATATTGCAAAAACTTTCCCGGTAACTCTGGCCAATGCTGATACTTCGAAGAAAGCAGAAAACTTTCTGACTGTTAGTCTTGACAAAGAGAAAAACAAAGAAGGTTTTTATTTTTATGCCCGAGATTTGGCAACCAATAACTTAATTGGTTATTTATGCGTAAAAACGATCGATTACCGTATTTCCAAATGTGAATTTGGGTATTTCATTGATGAAGAATATCAGGGAAAAGGAATTACATCAAAAATGGTTTCGGATACACTTGCTTTTTGTTTCAATGAATTAGGGTTAAATAAGGTTTTCATTTGTACTTCGGAAATTAATGTGGCCAGCCAGAGAATTGCATTAAAGCACAATTTTAAACAAGAAGGAATTTTACGCGAAGAATTTAGAAATGGTGACGGAGAATTGCAAAACACCGTTTATTTCGGATTACTTAAATCAGAATACAATACCCATGAAAGATAAATTTTACGCATACATACAAAAACTGCAAGACCAGATTTGCGCCGGATTAGAAGCTGTGGAAGGAACTGCAAAATTCCGCGAAGATCTCTGGAAACGCCCTGAAGGCGGAGGCGGAAGAACACGCGTTATCGAAAACGGAACTGTTATCGAAAAAGGCGGTGTCAACATTTCAGCCGTTCACGGAAAATTACCGGAAGCCATGCAAAAAATGTTTAGCGTTGGCGAGGCTGATTTTTTTGCCTGCGGACTAAGTCTGGTGATACATCCTAAAAACCCGATGGTCCCGACGGTTCATGCAAACTGGCGCTATTTTGAAATGTATGACGAAAAAGGAAATATTATTGAGCAATGGTTCGGCGGCGGACAGGATTTAACGCCTTATTATCTGTTTGAAGAAGATTCAAAACACTTTCATCAAACCTGTAAAACGGCCTGCGACAAACACAATCCGGAATTTTATCCAAAATATAAAAAACAATGTGATGCTTATTTCTGGAACGCGCACCGGAACGAAGCCCGCGGACTTGGCGGTTTGTTCTTTGATTATTGCAAAGCCAATGAGCAAATGTCTATGGAAAACTGGTTCAATTTTGTAAGTGAAGTTGGGAATAGTTTTCTGGAAGCCTATGTTCCGATTGTCGAAAGAAGAAAAGAGCTGCCTTATACACCCGAACAAAGAAACTGGCAGGAAATCCGTCGTGGCCGTTATGTAGAATTTAATCTGGTTCATGACAAAGGCACTTTATTCGGTTTAAAAACCAACGGAAGAATAGAAAGTATCCTGATGAGTTTACCTCCGCACGTGCAGTGGGTGTACGATCATCATCCGGAACCAGGAAGTGAAGAAGAAAAATTACTGAAAGTCCTTGAAACTCCAATAGACTGGATTTAGAATAAAAACAAAACAACAACACGATTTAAGAAAGCAGATCAGCGACTTATGATTTCAGAAGTCAACATCTAAAATCTAAAATTAAAAATCTAAAATGATATGTTCCCATTACACAGAGGCAGAAGATTAAGAGTAAATGAATCCATTCGTTCTTTAGTTCGCGAGACAACTTTAAGTCCATCAGACTTTATGTTTCCCATGTTTGTTGCTGAAGGCGAAAATGTAAATGTTGAAATTCCTTCAATGCCGGGAATTTTCCGCAGATCGATTGATCTAACGGTACAAGAAGTAAAAGAAATTTACGCTTTGGGTATTCGTGCGGTTAACATTTATGTAAAAGTAAGTGAAACGCTAAAAGATAATACCGGAAAAGAAGCCTGGAATAAAGACGGATTAATGCAACAGGCGATTCGTGCTATCAAAGCAGCCTGTCCCGAAATGATTGTGATGCCGGATGTGGCTTTAGACCCCTATTCTGTTTACGGCCATGACGGAATTATAGCAAACGGTGATGTTGAAAACGACAGCACTGTTGCCGCGTTAGTAAAAATGGCAGTTTCCCACGCTCAGGCAGGAGCTGATTTTGTAGCACCAAGTGATATGATGGATGGACGTGTTCTGCGTCTAAGAGAAGGTCTGGATGCGGCTGGTTTTCATAATGTCGGAATCATGAGCTATTCGGCTAAATATGCCTCTGCTTTTTACGGTCCTTTCCGCGATGCTTTAGACTCAGCTCCGGTAGATACGACTGACATTCCGAAAGATAAAAAAACATATCAAATGGATTATGCCAACCGTATTGAAGCCATAAAAGAAGCTTTGTCTGATGTAGAAGAAGGCGCAGATATGGTCATGGTAAAACCGGGAATTGCTTATCTGGATATTGTCCGTGAGGTAAAAAACGCTGTTCATGTTCCCGTTACGGTTTATCATGTTTCCGGAGAATATGCGATGATAAAAGCGGCTGCAGAAAGAGGCTGGTTAGATAATGATAAAATCATGATGGAACAATTGATGTGCATTAAACGTGCCGGTGCCAGTCTGATTTCTACTTATTTTGCCAAAGAAGCAGCCATACTTTTAAATAAATAAACCATGAAAAAAATACTATTCTTATCTGCCGTTTTAGCTTTGGCTTCCTGTAAAAAAGAAGCAACTGAAAATCCTGTTCCAACCTCAACAGAAGCCTACTCAGAAGGAGAATCGGCGAAAGCTGCCACTCCGGAAGCTTTAGGAAAAGAAATTTTTGAGGGAAGAGGAAACTGTATGTCCTGCCATCAGGTGGATCAAAAAGTGATTGGCCCGAGTATTCAGCAAATTGCCAAAATTTATAAAGATAAAAAGGGCGACATTGTTACTTTTCTAAAAGGAAATGCGGATCCTATTGTAGATCCCGATCAGTTTTCGGTAATGAAAACTAATTTTCCCGTAACTCAGGCTATGTCTGATGAAGAATTGAAAGCGATAGAAACCTATATCTACAGTAATTTGAAGTAATTCAAAAACATATAAAAAACAAAAACGGCGCTGATTCAGCGCCGTTTTTTTATGATTTGATATTACCAGATTTTAACTCTCTTCTCTGGTTCTACATACATCTTATCTCCTTTTTTGATTCCAAAAGCATCATAAAAAGCATCTATATTCTGAATTGGCACATACGCTCTGTACATTCCAGGAGAGTGCGGATCTGTTTTTACCTGACTTTTGATCGCCTCGTCTCTTGATTTTGTTCTCCAAACGGTAGCCCATGAAATAAAGAAACGTTGTTCCGGTGTAAAACCATCAATTAAACTAGGATTTCCATTGGCTTTCAAATACAATTTTAATCCATCGTAAGCTGCGTTTATTCCGCCTAAATCACCAATATTTTCACCTAAAGTAAATTTACCGTCTACATGTATTCCCGGCAAAGGCTCTAAGGCACTATACTGAGCTGCTAGTGCAGTTCCAAGTTCCGTAAATTGTTTTAAATCATCAGCCGTCCACCAGTCAACAAGGTTTCCGTCTGCATTGTAACGTGCTCCTGAATCATCAAAACCATGTGAGATTTCGTGACCGATAACCGCTCCGATTCCACCATAATTTACCGCTTCGTCTGCCTGATAATTGTAAAATGGAGGTTGTAAAATGGCTGCAGGGAAAACAATTTCGTTGTAAGACGGATTGTAATAGGCATTTACCGTTTGTGGAGACATTCCCCATTCTGTTTTGTCAACCGGTTTACCCAGTTTAGCCAAATCTTCTTTATAATCCCATTTCGTTAAACTCGCCATATTGGTAAAGTACGTTCCGCCTTCTGAAACATTTTTAATTTCCAAAGCGGAATAATCTTTCCATTTATCCGGATACCCGATTTTGATTGTAATTTTCTTTAATTTCTCAATCGCTTTCACTTTAGTCGGCGCAGACATCCAGGGTAATGCATTGATTCTGTTTTCATACGCCAGAATAACGTTCTGAATCATTTTCTGTGCTTTATCTTTTGCTTCAGCAGGAAATAATTTTTCAACATATAATTTTCCTAAAGCTTCTCCTGTTGCATTATTGATTACCTGCAAAGCCATTTCCTCACGTGGGCGTTGTTTTAATGCACCAGTTAATGTTTTTCCGTAGAAATCAAAATTTGCATTTTCAATATCCGTACTTAACAAAGAGGCTGATCTGTTTAAAGCAGACCATTTCAGATATTCTTTCCAGTCTGCGACTTTCTTTTCAGTAAATATTTTTTCTAATTCAGCCATATAACGAGGCTGTGTCACAATTACAGTATCCACTTTTGTCATTCCGATTCCTGTAAAAAACTTATCCCATTGAATAGAAGGAATCGTCTTTTTTAAATCAGCAATTGCCGTTGGATTGTATTGTTTTCTTCGGTCTCTTCTCTCAACGCGATCCAATCTCGGAGCAGACATAGCCGTTTCTAATGCCAGAATCTGAGTGGCGCTTTGTTTTGCTTTTGCCGGGCTTTCTCCGATAAACTGCATCATTCTCGCCACATGCAGCTCGTATTTCGCACGTTTTTCTTTAGAATCTTTATCATCGGCATTGTAGTAATCTTTATCCGAAAGTCCTAAACGTCCCGGTCCGATACTAACTGAATTTACGTTACTGTTTTTCGCATCAGCACCAATTCCGACACCAAAGAAACCAATACCGCCCTGAGGCTCCATTTCGATAAGGAAATTTTGTAAATCTGCTACATTTTTTATTGCATCAATTTTCTTTAAAATAGGCTCAAGCGGTTTTACGCCCAGCTTATTTCTTCCAACTGTATCCAAAATGGTATTGAATAAAGCAATGGCTTTACCCTGATCGGTGTTTGATTTATATTTAGGGTCTTTTGAAGCTTCTTTCAAAATAGCCAACGAATTCTCATCTGTTTTTTGTCTTAATTCGTTGAAACTTCCCCATGAAGTCCTGTCGCTTGGAATCTCTGTTTTATCCAGCCAGGTTCCGTTTACATAACGAAAAAAATCTTCTGTCGGACTGATTTTAGTATTCATATAGGAAACATTGATTCCCGGTTCTTTTGGTTTTGCATTTTGAGCGGTGACTGCTGTTAGTGAAAACATTACAGAAACAACACAAAACACTGGTTTGTTAAACTGTTTTATCATTATAATTATGAATTAAGGGTTTAATACAAACATATTGTTATTATTTTAAACTTTATGTTAAAATTATATAATAATCAATAAGGGTTTTTAATGCAAATATTTCATAAGAAGCAGCTAAAAGTTTCATGAATAAAAATTCGCTTTTCAACTTCTATTTGAAATAGTTTTTGGAATATTTGACAAACCAATCTAAACAAAAGTGAGAGCACGAATACAAGCCGCATTTTCAGGAAAAGTGGAAGCAATAGGATTACCAGTTCTGGCTTTATGCTGGGTAAGTTTCTTTTGGGGCACAACCTGGCTTGCTTCCAAAGAAGGCGTAAAACATATGCCGGCATTACAATTGGCGACGATACGTCAGTTTTTGGGAGGCATTCTGTACGTTGGTTATTTTTTATTGAAAAAAGAACCGTGGCCAAAAGGTAAACAATGGAAGACCATCTTAATTTTGGCCGTTCTGAACTTTGTCTGCAGTAACGGACTGAGCACCTGGGGCGTGAAATACATAAGCAGTGGACTAGGTGCCATCATTGGCGCTATCTTCCCGATTTGGATTGTTGTGATCTGTTTTTTTAAAGGCGTACGAATTGCAAAGCTGGCCGTAACAGGACTTTTAATCTGCTTTGGTGGAATCTGTATTATTTTTATGGATCATCTGGGCGATTTCTTAAGACCGGATTTTCAATTTGGAATCTTCTTGTCTGTGGCATCAACCATCACGTGGGCTTTTGGAATTTTACATACGAAGAAAAAAGCGGCAAGTTTTAATCCGTATTTTAGTTTAGGATTGCAAATGGTGATTTCGAGTTTTATTCTTTTTGGAGTAACAGAAGTTTCCGGAATCAATATTCCTTACAGTGAGATTCCGTTAACATCCTGGTGGGCGATTGCTTATCTGGTCGTAATTGGTTCTATCCTGACTTTTATTGCTTTTATATATTCGTTACAGCACCTTCCGACAGAAGTCAGCAGTATTTATGCGTATATCAATCCGGTTGTGGCTATTGTACTCAGTTTTTTTATTTTTGGAGAACCGCTAACCCAGGCCATTTCGATTGGTGTTATGGTGACCTTAATTGGATTGTATCTGGTCAACAAATCCATTCGGAAAGCTAAAATTAAATAGTATTCCCTAAAGGAAAATCTTTCAATTTTGGTATTAAAATCTGATACGTATTGAAAAACTGAATTAAGGAATTCCGGTAATCAAAAATCACACAACTTTTACAAGTTAAAAAAGTGGCGAACTACAGATTTAAAAAGTGCTTTTTGTATTTTTGCGCCAAATTACGTTTATGAAATCACTGCTATACAGATACCGCAAATTCTTTATTGTTTTAATTATATTTTCGGTTGTTACAATATCCTTATTTTATTCGGCTTTAAAGCCACAAAAAACATTACCCATTTACAATCCTGCCGATGTAAATCCTGAATTGGTTGACAGTACCATTCAGTACAAAAGCAAGTATCATACAATTGCCGATTTTTCTTTTGTCAATCAGAACGGAGATACCATTACACAGAAAAACTACGAAGGCAAAATTTATGTGGCCGATTTTTTCTTTACCACCTGTGGTTCCATCTGTCCTAAAATGACCACCAATTTAGCTGATGTCCAGAAAGCCGTTTTAAATAATCCGAAAGTATTGCTGCTGTCCCATACGGTTTTCCCTGAAGTCGACAGTATTCCGGTATTAAAGGCATATGCCATAAAACATGGCGTGGTTGACAGTAAATGGAATCTGGTTACGGGCGACAAAAAAGAAATCTATACCATGGCCAGAAAATCATACCTGGCCGTAAAACTTGGAAGACCGGATCAGTTGTACGATATGGTTCATACTGAAAATTTTGTACTGGTAGACCAAAAACGCCGTGTCCGTGGTTTCTATGACGGAACGAATAAAGAAGACATCAAACGCCTTCTGGCAGACATCGATTTTTTGTGTCAGGAATAAAACACTTTATTTTAGAAAGATTTAGCATTTGAATGAGCATTAAATACTTAGATATATAGAATAAATGCCTATTTTTGCAATCTAAATTCAATCTAAATAAGCTTTGCGAAATACGATCCATTCCCTAAAAAAAGGCGAGAAAGCCATTATCAAAGATTTTGATATCGAACTTATTCCTCTTAAATTATTAGAAATGGGTTGCCTTCCGGGCAGTATGGTTGAATTACTTCAAATTGCTCCTTTTGGAGACCCTTTGTATTTGGACATTAATGGTTCTCATGTTGCCATTCGTATAGAAACTGCTCGTGAAATTGAAGTTGAACTTATCAAAACCAATTTGTAATGAGTGTTGAAAATATTAATGTTGCGCTTATCGGAAATCCAAATACAGGAAAAACTTCCGTATTCAATCAGCTTACCGGACTTAACCAGCAAGTAGGGAATTATCCCGGAATAACGGTTGAGAAGAAAATAGGTTTTTGTAAACTGCCTCATGGTATAAAAGCCAATATTTTAGATTTACCGGGAACATACAGCCTGAACGCCAGTTCCATGGATGAAAGCGTGGTAATTGAACTGCTGCTGAACAAAAATGACAAATTATATCCGGACGTCGCAGTCGTTGTGACGGATGTAGAAAATCTGAAAAGAAACTTACTCATTTACACACAAATAAAAGACCTGGAAATTCCAACGATTTTAGTCATTAATATGGCGGATCGCATGGAAACAAAAGGAATTACTTTAGATATTCCGCTTTTGGAAGAAAAACTAAAAACCAAAATTGCCCTGATCAGTTCAAGAAAAGGGACCGGAATTGAAGACCTGAAAAACCTGATCGTTTCGTATAAAACCCTTCAGCATGAATCCTGTCTGAATGCTTTGGAAATTGATCCTGAATATTTTAGCGGTTTACAAAAATTGTTTCCAAACCAATTGCTGTACAAATTATGGCTGGTTATCACGCAGGATGTCAATTTTTCTAATTTAGACCGAAATGAAATTCGAAATGCCTTTACCAAGTCACATCCGGAATTAAAACGTTTACAGCAAAAAGAAACCATAAAACGGTACCAGTTCATCAACAATGTTTTAAAAGACGGATTGAAAATAGATGCCACAATGGCAAAAGATTTCAGGGCAAAACTGGACCGCGTTTTAACACACAAAGTCTGGGGATATGTCATTTTCACAGGAATTCTGTTTCTTATTTTCCAGTCAATTTTTAGCTGGTCTACCATCCCGATGGATTTTATTGACAGCACTTTTGCCTCTTTAAGCAGCTGGGTTGCTCAGGAATTGCCCAGTGGTATTTTAACCGATTTACTTTCTCAGGGAATTATTCCGGGAATTGGCGGGGTTATAATTTTCATTCCGCAAATTGCCTTTTTATTTCTGTTTATTTCTATTCTGGAAGAAAGCGGTTATATGAGCCGTGTGGTTTTCCTTATGGATAAAATCATGCGCAAATTCGGGCTTTCCGGAAAAAGTGTCGTGCCTTTGATTTCAGGAACAGCCTGTGCGATTCCGGCGATTATGGCAACCCGAAATATCGAAAACTGGAAAGAACGCCTCATCACCATTTTGGTAACTCCGTTTACCACCTGCTCTGCACGATTGCCTGTTTATGCGATTATTATTTCACTGGTGATTCCAAGCAGACGTGTTCTGGGAATTTTAAATCTTCAGGGACTCACGCTAATGTTCTTGTATATTTTAGGATTCGGAACAGCTATTTTATCTGCTTATATTTTAAATAAAGTTCTAAAATTAGACAGCAAAACCTATTTCGTAGTTGAAATGCCAAGTTATAAATTACCTCTTTTCAAGAATGTTGGAATCAATGTTATCGAAAAAACCAAAGCCTTTATCGTTGGTGCAGGTAAAATCATTTTAGCCATATCTGTTATTTTGTGGTTTTTGGCTTCGTACGGTCCCGGAAAGGATTTTAATGAAGCGGAAGCCATTGTGAAAGAAAGAACAGCAGAAAAACACTTAAATAAGCTTCAGTTTGAAAATGAAGTCGCTTCTCAGAAATTGGAGAATTCCTACATCGGAATTATGGGCAGGGCAATCGAGCCTGCAATTGCCCCTTTGGGTTACGACTGGAAAATCGGAATTGCACTGATCAGCTCTTTTGCTGCCCGCGAGGTTTTTGTGGGAACGCTGGCAACCATTTACAGTGTAGGAGACAGTGATAATGAAGCCACCATAAAAAGCAAAATGCAACAGGAAGTAGATCCGGCAACGGGTTCAAAGATTTTTAATTTTGCTACGGGGATTTCATTGCTCCTGTTTTACGCTTTCGCCATGCAATGCGCCAGTACGCTTGCCATTACCAAAAAAGAAACAAACTCCTGGAAGTGGCCAGCCATGCAATTGGTTTTCATGAGTGGCCTTGCTTATTTTGTAGCTTTAATAGCGTATCAAATTCTAAAATAAAAATCATGATACAGGAAATCATCGCCTTTGCCATATTAGCTTTTGCTGTTGCCTTTTTGATTAAGAAATTCTTTTGGAAATCTAAAAAGAAGAAGGACTGTGGTGATGGTGGAAGTTGCGGATGTAGCTAATTTTTGAGGTTCAAAGAGGCAAAGGTTCAGAGGGGCAAAGGTTTTTTTTGGAGGTGCTAAGATGCTGAGTTGCTAAGGTTCTGAGAATTTTAGGGCTGTCGCTCCTGGAAAACTATAACTCAATACTGTGACTGAACACTGTAACTGAACACTGTAACTGAACACTGAGACTAAAAAACTACTTCACTCCCTCCCATTCCGCATAGAACTGTGAAAGAAAAAGCTTCATAAAACGATGTCTTTCGGCTGCGATTTCTTTTCCGGTTTCGGTATTCATTTTATCTTTTAAGAGTAGGAGCTTTTCGTAAAAATGATTTATCGTCGGGGCATTATTCTTTTTGTACTCTTCCTTTGTCATATTGGTAACGGGCTCAATTCCCGGATTGTACAATGCTCTGTTTTTAAAGCCTCCGTAGTTGAAAGCTCTTGCCACTCCGATAGCTCCGATCGCATCTAAACGATCTGCATCCTGAACAATATCCAATTCAATTGAGGAAAATTTCTTTTCAAAATTACCGCCTTTATAAGAGATGTTTTCTATGATGTTTACGACGTGAGCAATCACATCTTCTGAAACATTTTCACCTTCCAGAAATAAACGTGCGGTTTTTGGACCGATCGTTTCATCTCCGTTATGGAATTTGCTGTCGGCAATATCATGAAGCAAAGCACCTAATTCAACCACTGTTAAATCACAGTCCGTATTTTTGGCAATCAACAGCGCATTTTTATGCACACGTTCAATGTGAAACCAATCATGTCCGCCCTCTGCATCTTCTAATTTTTCTTTTACAAATTGAATTGTTCTCTTTATTAAGTCTGTAGTATTCATAAATATTTAGATGCTTTTAAGGTCATTCCTTTTACGGATTTACAAATGAACATTGTTGCATTAACCAACATTCCCAAACCCATTTTATTGAAAAATGTTGATTATCAAAGTTTTATAAACTCCGATAATCAACATCAATTTTATTATTTATCTAATGCAATAAAGTTGCTTTAAGTTAAATTTTCAATTAAAAAGCTGAAATTACAATCTCGCCGGTTCTACCCATTTGAAAATATGAGATTCCTGTGGAATCACTAATCGCTCAGAAATTCTGGCCATACGTCCCGGTAATTTCATTAAGTAGTCACGAGCTTTTTCTGCTTCATCCGTTAAATTGGTGATTTTATCAACCTCCCATTTATCGATTAACTTCTGCATGATATCAACATAATCGTTTGCTGTATAAACACCAATACGTTGTGCTGAATCTGAAAACTGCTCAAAAGCAGAACTGATCTTCTGACCTGATTCTCTTAAGAAATGCGCCGGCATAACTATTTTTTGTTTCATCATGTATTGAAAGGCCAACATCATTTCGCTAGGATCAACCGCGAAAATACGCGTTACAAATTCACTGTACGCATGATGATGACGCATTTCGTCACCTGCAATCATTTTACACATTTTAGACAATTTGTTATCACCAAATTTCTTCGCCATCTGGGCTACTCTGTTGTGTGATACATATGTTGCTAATTCCTGAAAACTGGTATACACAAAGTTTTTGTAAGGATCAGATCCGGTTCCGATGTCAAAACCGTCGTTGATTAAATGCTGTGTAGTCATTTCGATTTCACGCATGTTCACACGACCGGACAAATACAAGTACTTGTTTAATAAATCACCGTGACGGTTTTCTTCTCCGGTCCATTGACGGATCCATTTCGACCAGCCATTTCCGCCATTTTCTATCTGATTTATTCCTTCTACATCCATTAACCAGGATTCATAGGTAGGCAAAGCTTCTTCGGTGATCGTGTCACCTACAAGCGTTACCCAGAAATCATACGGCAATTCTTTAGCAATTTCACGTAATTCTCTAACCTCCTCAAAGAAATTATCTCCTTCAGAATTAGGCAGAAAATCAGACGGCTGCCAAATTTTTTCCACTGGAATTAAATACTGTTCAACGAAGCTATCTACGTTTTTTTCCAAAAACTGCATTACTTCTAATCTAATGTTTTTTATAGACATTACTTATTTTAGATTTGGGATTTAAGTTTTTGCTTTCACAAAACGAAAATCTATTTATATTCATTTATTCCTTCTACAACTGCCTTTTCTGTAATTGCCATTAAATCGGCAAAATCATAATCTTTTACGGCTAAAGCTTTATGAACGGTAAAGGTAAGGCGATTTCCTAAACCAACAGGGAACATTCCGTATCGTACCATTTTCCATGAATTGTTGATGCTTACCGGAACAACATAGGCTGATGGTGCATATTTACACAAGATTTTCAAACCGCTCTGCGCAAATTCTTTTGGCTTTCCGGTTTTGCTGCGGGTACCTTCCGGAAAAATAACAGCCGATCTTGTGTTTTTTTCGATATACTCAGACAGGCCTTTTATTACGGGAATGGCTTGTTTTGGATCTTTTCGGTTAATCAGCACTGAACCTCCATGGCGTAAATTGAATGACACACTCGGAATTCCGCTTCCTAACTCTTTCTTACTTACAAATTTACAATGAAAACGTCTAAAGTACCAAATCATTGCTACGATATCGTACATACTTTGATGATTAGATACGAAAATCAAGGGAACTCCGACAGGAATAGTCTCTCTGTTTTCAATTTTATACGTCGTTCCTACTAAATTGGTACATCTCAAAAGAAAAAAATTCAAATAGTCAACGCTCTTTTTATGCGCCTGATAACCAAAAACTTTTATGCAGATCCATTGTATTGGATGAAAAACCAATAAACATAAACTAAAACATAAATAGTAAATTACGGATATGGGATACGAAATTATCTTTTGCATGCTTAAAAAAATTAAAGGCCAAAAGTAATAAATATATTTTTTAGCGGTATTAAAATTAAAAACAATAACCGTTTTTATGGTTTAATTGTACCTTTGTCCTTTAAAATTGCAACTTTTTTCTGAATTAATGAACTTTACCTACCCAAAAAACGAACGCCTCAAAAGCAAAACAACAATTGGTTTACTCTTTTCCGAAGGAAAATCAGTTTCTAAGTATCCGCTGCGTTTGGTTTACCGTGCCGGAGAAGAAGGATCTGAGGAAAAAATTAAGGTCGGGGTTTCGGTTTCTAAAAAATACTTCAAAAAAGCAGTTGATCGCAATTACTTCAAACGGGTCTTAAGAGAAACCTATCGTCTGAATAAAAATCTGCTTTGGGATACTCTTGAAGGTCCTTATTCTTTTATGCTTTTTTATCAAAGTAAAGACCGGTTGTCTTACGATGAAATCAACAGCAAAACCATTCAGTTGTTTGAGAAATTTCTCCTACAGGTAAACAAAACGAACGATTCTGAAAATAAAACTGAATTATAAGCTATAAAATACAACTTTATTTATCAGATTAGATAAAAAATTATAAAAAAATTGTAGTTTTAGCTCTAAATTGAAATTTTATGCGACCTATTTTATATTTATTCCTTTTTGCATTGCTTTTTTCAGGCTGCAGTAAACAGGCAGATACCGGGAACCCTGTCTATAAAGATGAAATTGCTGCTATAACAATGTCAGCACCGTCTCCTTCCTCGCCTGATGAAGAAAAAGCCATTCCACAAAAAATAATTAAATATGCGAGCCTGAAATTTGAAACGAATGATATAGAAGAGACCTTCCAGAAAATTCAAAACGCTGTTAAGCAAAGCCATGCCACGATACAGTCTGACTCTGAAGGAAAAAATGACTATTCGCTTTACAGAAACATAACCGTTCGCGTTCCAAGTCAGAATTTTGATGTTTTTTTACAATCGATTTCAAAAGGCGTTTCTTATTTCGACCAGAAAGATATCTCAACTGAAGATGTTACGGAACAATATATTGACCTGGATTCGAGATTAAAAACAAAACAAAAGCTCGAAGAGCGTTACATTGAAATTTTAAAAAAAGCCACCAAAATAAGTGAAATATTAGAAATCGAAAAGCAGATTTCTACGATTCGCGAAGAAATTGAATCCAAACAAGGTCAGTTGAAATACCTGGAAAGCCGCGTTTCCGAAAGCAGGATTTCCATCGAATTTTACAAACCTATTGCGGAAAAGCAAAGCATTAAAATTTCCTACGGCTCCAAAATACTGACCGCCATACAATCCGGATTTTTTGAATTGTCCGGTTTATTCATCTGGATTATTAGTGTCTGGCCGTTCCTTATACTATTCGGCGTAATTGCCTTTTACATTAGAAGAAGATTTAAAAGAAAAAAAATATAACCCATGTATCCTTATTTCAAAAAGAAATTCATCATTCCTGCTGTTGCGGCCGGATTTTTATTTATCGGAACCAGTTTCAAAGACGACTTTTTTGAAATAGCCAAGCAGATTGAAATTTTCACCACTTTATTCAAAGCCGTAAATACCAATTATGTAGACGAAACGAATCCCGGGGATTTGATGGATAAGGCCATAAAAAGCATGTTGGGAAGTTTAGATCCGTACACGGTTTACTTTAACGAACAGGATGTCGTGAACTTCAAAATCAATAATACGGGAGAATATACCGGAATCGGTGCCATGATTGCCCGAAAAAAAGACCGTCTGATTGTTCGTGAACCGTATAAAAATTATCCTGCTGATAAAGCCGGACTGAAAGCGGGTGACGAAATTATCCAGATTGGAGATGTTTTGATTGCTGATTTTAAAGATGATGCCTCCCAATTATTAAAGGGAACAAAAAACACTAAAATCACGATCAAATACCTGCGTCAGGGAAAACCTTACACTACTGAACTTGTTTTGGACGAGGTGGATATTAAGTCTGTTCCTTTTTTTGGAAAAATAGATGACAAAACCGGTTATATCGTTTTAGCGCATTTTAGCAGAAAAGCTTCCGCGGAAGTAAAAAGCGCCCTGGAGAAACTAAAAGCAGACGGTGCCAAACAGATTGTTCTTGATTTACGAGGAAATCCGGGAGGTTTGCTAAACGAAGCCATTGATATTTGTAATTTGTTTGTTCCCAAAAACGAAGTTATAGTGACCACTAAATCGAGGATCGAAAAACATAATAATACCTACAAAACCCAAAACGAACCTATTGATACTGAGATTCCTTTAGCGATATTGGTCAACGGAAGAAGTGCTTCTGCATCCGAAATTGTTTCAGGAGCTTTACAGGATTTAGATCGTGCTGTCATTCTCGGAAGCCGCAGTTTTGGAAAAGGTCTGGTACAACGTTCTGTCGATCTTACTTACGGAACGCAGTTAAAAGTAACCATTTCACGTTATTACACGCCGTCGGGCCGTTGTATTCAGGCTTTGGATTATGCGCACAAGGACAAAAATGGTGTAGCTCAGAAAACAGATGCTAAAAACTTCAATGCTTTTAAAACCCGAAAAGGAAGAACTGTTTATGACGGTGGCGGTGTTTTACCGGACATTGAACTGGAAGAAACCAAAATGAGCCCGATTACGAATGCGTTGTTAAAAAACGACGGAATTTTTGATTATGCCACCTCTTACTATTACAAGAATCCTAATTTAGGCGATAAAATCCCAGTACTTACAGAAGCGGATTATACTGCTTTTAAACAATATCTGAAAACGAACAAAATTTCTTTTGATACTGAAACTGAAATAGCCCTGAAAAATACGCTGGCTGCCGCCAAAAGTGAAAAAATAGACGAAACGATAGCACCTGAATACCAGCAGTTATTAAATGCTCTTGAAAAAAGTGAAACTACACTACTGGATAAAAACCAAAAGGAAATTAAAAACCTGATTCAGGAGGAACTTATCAAAAGGTACCAGTATCAGGAAGGTTTGTATCAATTTTATATTAAAAACAATTCAGAAATTAAAAAAGCGGTAAACGTTTTGAATAATCAGGCTGAGTATAAAACGATTTTAAAAATGTAAAAATGAAAATTTATAAAGTTCTGTTTCTTTTCTTTATTTTCAACTTGTCAGCACAACAGAAACCCGTTGAAACGATTTATTTTGATTTCGACAAGTTCAGTCTTAGGGACGAGCAAGCAAATATTATAAGCAACTTTATAAAAACAATTGATACCTCAAAAGTAGAGTCCATACAAATTTACGGCTATTGTGATGATCGCGGAACTGACGAATACAATTTCAGGCTGTCGAAAAACCGCGTGAATACTATTCAGGAATTATTGCTGTTGCGTGGTTTTAACCAGAGCAAAATAGTGATTCTGGAAGGAAAAGGCCGTGTGATCATAAAATCGGATACTATAGAAAATCTTCACGAAACCCGCTCCCAAAACCGGCGCGTGGACTTAATTGTCGTCAAACGGAACAGTTTTGGAAAAGGAATCCACAACTCTTTTAAAAACAAACTAAAAGTCGGCGATAAAATTTATCTGGACAATATTTTATTTGACTTCGGAAGCTCCAGACTCACTCATAATTCCAAAAAAGAATTAGACAAAATTGCCAAAATCCTTCAGGATAAAAATACACTGGAGTTTGAAATCCGCGGCCATGTCTGCTGCACTCCCGAAATTTACAGTGACGCCATTGACAAAGCTACCAAAGAAAGAAGACTTTCGTGGAATCGCGCCAAAACCGTTTTTATGTATTTAATGGACAGGAAAATCTCCAAAAGCAGAATGACTTTTCAGGGTTGCGGCAATAAATACCCACTGGGACAAGGCGATAAGTTAGACAGACGTGTCGAGTTTTTTATCACCCAAATTTAAATTAACCGCGCTGCATCTCAATATGCGGAATATCATCTTCCAGGTACATTTCACTGGTCTGGACAAAACCGTGGCTTTCGTAGAATTTCTTCAAATATAACTGGGCACCAATCGTGATTTTGTCTTTACAAAAATTAGATTTTATCCCGGCGATAGCTTCCCGCATCAGATCGTGTCCCCACTTTTTATCGCGATAATTAGCATCTACTACCACTCTCCCGATGGAAGCATGATCGAAACTGATTCCAGCATCAAACAAACGCGAATAGGCAACAATCTTCCCGTCGTATTCACCAATCAGGTGCAAAGCAAGTTTGTCTTTGCCATCAAGGTCCAGATAAACGCAATTTTGCTCTACTACAAAGATCTCACTTCTTACTTTGAGCAAATCATATAACTCATGTACTGTTAATGCCTCAAAAGGCTTTATTTTCCATTTTAATTCCATCAGACTTTCTTTTATTCTATTACTTTTTTTATTTCAAACATAAAGAAATTATTTCATTGAAAGTTCTGAAAAATCTAAATTAACTTTAAAATGATTTCTCAAGAATGCTGAAACGTTTACAAAAACAAAAATCCCGATTACAGCAGTAGTCGGGATTTATATGAGATTTTAAAAAAGTCTTTTTATTTTTTCTTCATGATAATCTCCATGCTTTTATATTCCGCACCATTTTTGACGTCAAACATTTCCATTTTGCGGGTTGTAGCATCAACAATGGTATAAATTTCCCTGTAGGGTGTTTTTTTACCGTTTAACGGATTAACCATCTCGCCCTTAAATTCGGTACTTTTACTTTTCTCATCATACTTACCTGTGGCAACCAGTATACCGGTTCCCATATTATCGATAAATGTGGTTGTAAATTCTTTACTGGCGTTATTATAGGCCAATGTGCTTTTACCTTCAAAAGGCTGTCCCATCATGGTTCCTGAATAATTGGATTCCTGATAACGGCCACCGAGTATCATTTTGATAATTGCTGTAGAACTTGCTTTTTCGGGCTTAGCATTGGCTTCCGCCCAAAAAGTCATATCGCAGTTCCATGTTCCGGTTTCGTCAGCCATCATTTTATGCGGACTTCCCGGCGTGGCATATGCTATCCATGCTTTCATTTGTGCTGCAGAATCCAAAGGTTGTTCTGCTACAGGTTCTTCGGTTGTACTGCTGTCTGTAACTTTAATATTTTCTGTTTCTGTTTTTATATCCTTTTTACAAGAAGAAAAACAAAATACTAATATTGATAATGTCATTAATAGCTTTTTCATAATTGCCTGATTTAAAGTTTATTAAAACAAAAGTAACAAAAAAAATAATAAATCTATCTCTTCTCTACTTTAACCGATTTTATGATGGCTTCCAGTTCCAACATTAAATCCCGTTCCTGATACGATGGAGAATAACAGAATCCTTCAATAACCAAAATTCGGTTATAAGCTTCATCAATAATGGCATAATTAATAAAAGGGCCTGTCATGAAATCGTTTTTCAATTCCCAGGTTCCTTTGGTCTCGAAGGTTTTTTTTCCGTTTAATTCCGTAATCGAAAAATATGGTGCATAGGCTTCACCGGTAATCATTTGCGTATTGGGTTCACGTCCTTTTATATAGCGTCCCACGGAATCCCTCATGCGAACGATGCTTTCTACAACATTAGCTCCCTGTTTGAGTTTTTGCAGGGGTATCTGATAAATAAGCAGACTGGTATTCCCGCTAATAATTTCTTTTTTCAGCCAGATGAAGTTCTTTTTGTGAAGCATGTATTCATAACCTGACGGAATCTGTAAATTGATATGGAATTTGTTTTTAATAACAGCCGGATTCAGTAATGATTTACTATTGTCCTGCTGAATCTTTTCAATTTCAGCATCGTGAATTACTTTAATAATCTGAGCTGAATTAAACTCTATGCTGCAAATAATATCATCTACAGATTTGGCATAAATTCGAAAAGTATTGTGTGGCAGTGATTTAGAATTGTGTTTGATTTCAAACTTGTCCGCTGTTGTTTTTTTGACCACAATAATACTGCGGCTGTCGGTAACAAATCCTTCCAGAAGTTTGGCGGGATACTGGTTGATGGTAAACAAAGGTTCTTCCTGTGTAAGGCCGAGAACGGGGGAGGCAAATTTATTTCGAATACTGTCACCTACTTCGCCATACCATAACTGGTCGTCTATAATGATCGAAATGGTATTTGTTTTGCCGGATACGGGCTGCGCCTGCTTTTCGTTTTTAAAACAAGAAACAAATAAGCAGGAAAGCAGAAGGCATAAAAAATGGGTTTTATTCATTTTTTTAATTTATGAAATAAAACCCAAATTTAGTTAAGATTTTTTTTATTATCCGTTTATTTTAAGTTTCATTCCCGGTTTTAAATCATCATCTTTAATTCCATTCCATTTTTTGATATCTGAAATTGTAACTCCCGGATATTTTTTAGAAATGCTGTATAATGAATCTCCTTTTTTAACGTAATAATCTTCGCCCAGGTTTTTAGCTGACACTCCTTTTTTCTTAAATGCTTCAATTGAAGTCGAAGCAATGGCAGTAGTTTCAGTGGTTGTTTCTTCAACAGCAGAACTGGTTTTAGCCACTAATAAAGTTTTTCCTGAACCAATAGTATTTGAGGTAAGATTATTTAACTCTTTTAATTCAGCAATAGTCATACCGAATTTTTTAGCGATACTGCCCAGATTATCTCCGGCTGCAACACTGTATTCCTGAGACGGTGCAGCAGTTTTTTCTTTATTGTCTGCAGCTGCAATCGCTTCTTCAGGAGCTTTTTTATCAATTAATGGTGCTTTTAGCTCTTTTGGATTTTTAATAATCAAATCATTAGACTTAATTTTTATTGTTTTACCAAGAGCAAGTGAGTTGGTTTTCAGATTGTTCCATTTCTTTAAGTCAAGAATAGAAACATCATATTTATCTGCAATTGTACCTAAATTATCTCCTTTACGAACTTTGTAAAACTGAATGTCTCCGGCATTTTTTTCAAGTTTAGCTTTTGCTTTAGGCGAAACTTTCAAAGCAAGCTGTCTAGGAAGTCCTTTATATTCAGATTGATGTTTTACGTAAGCGTAAATTTTATCTTCATTGGAAACAAAAGCAGCGATCTTATCTTTTGGTAAACGCAGATAGTGTGCTTCGCTTTGATAAAAAGGAACAACGTTTAATTTATAAGAAGGATTTAAAAGTTGAATTTGTGATTGTGGCATGTCTAACAAATCAGCAATTTGTTTGAATGACATTTGGGATTTAACCTGAACGGTGTCAGTTTCGAAATTCTTAACGACCGCTCTTTCCGGATTGATTCCGTGTTCTTTATGGTATTCAAAAAGATACATTGTTGCTAAAAAAGCAGGAACGTAACCCTGAGTTTCTTTTGGAAGATGGTTTCGAATGTCCCAGTATTTTGTTTTTCCACCTGAGCGGCGAATGGCTTTGGTTACATTTCCCGGACCTGAATTATAGGACGCTAAAACAAGTTCCCAATCTCCAAAAATGCTAAACATTTTGGTCATGTATTGTGAACAGGCTGCTGTAGCTTTCAGAGGATCACTTCGTTCGTCTATGTACGAATCGATTTTAAGAGCGTATTGTTTTCCGGTTCCGTACATAAATTGCCAGAGACCGGTGGCGCCCATTTTAGAAACTGCTTTAGGATTTAAAGCAGATTCTACAACGGCTAAATATTTAATTTCAAGAGGAACGTTTTGTTTTGCAAAGGCGTCCTCAAAAATTGGAAAATAATATTCTGATAAAGACATTAATCGGGAGAACGATTTTTTTCGATTCTTAAGAAACGACTTTATAATGTTCTCAAGGCCCTGATTGTATTCAATTTCAAAGGGTGATTTCTCATTCATCGCCTGGAGACGCTGTTTCAGCAACTCAGTTGGCAGTTCTTCATCTACAGAAACATCTGAATTGATGGTTTGAATGTCTTTCGTTAAATCATCGTAGATGTCTAAGCTTACTAATTCATTCATCCAGAGACTGTCTACACGCGTAGCCATATTGTCCTTTTTAAAAGAATTCTTTACTGAATCCAGGTACGAAATTTTTACTTCGGGTTTAATCTGAACATCTGAATTTGCAACATCTTGTGCAAAAGCAGCGATCGAGAAAAAAGCCGAAACCACTAAGGAAATTTTTCTTACAATCATATAACATTTTATTAAAATCCTATAATTCAAACAATTAGAAGGATTGTATTTTTACAAACTTAAGGCCTTTGTAGAAGAAAAATATCAAAAAAAATGTTAATTGTGATATTTAGTCTAAAATCGCAGCGATTCCAGGCAGTACTTTTCCTTCTAACATTTCAAGCATAGCACCTCCACCAGTGGAGACATAACTCATTTTATCTTCGAAGCCAAATTGCTTCACTGCAGCAACAGAATCACCTCCTCCAACTAATGAAAAAGCGCCGTTTTCTGTGGCTTCAGCAATATAATCACCAAGAGCAATTGTTCCTTTAGCGAATGATTCCATTTCGAAAACTCCTAATGGGCCATTCCATAAAATGGTTTTAGAATCTAGGATTACTTTCTTGAAATTTTCCAAAGATTTTGGACCTGCATCAAGACCTTGCCATCCGTCAGGAATTTCTCTCACATCCAAAATTTTGGTATTGGCTGTATTCGAAAAAGCATCAGCTGCCACAACATCAACAGGAATATGAACCTGTACTCCTTTTTCTTTGGCTAATCTTAAAATCTCAAGTGCCAGTTCCTGCTTATCATCTTCACAGATCGATTCTCCAATTTTACCACCCTGAGCTTTAATGAATGTAAAAGTCATACCGCCTCCGATGATCATGTGATCTACTTTGTCAAGAATATTTTCGATAACTGTAATTTTAGAAGATACTTTAGATCCTCCTAAAATTGCCGTTACCGGTTTTTCACTATTTTTAAGTACTTTATTTAAACTTTCTATTTCTTTTGACAATAATGTTCCGAAACATTTTTCAGTTGGGAAAAATTGTGCAATAATAGTGGTAGAAGCATGTGCTCTGTGCGCCGTTCCGAAAGCGTCGTTTACGTAGATGTCTCCAAGTGAAGCCAATTCTTTTGCAAAAGCAACATCTCCTGTTTCTTCTTCAGCATGAAAACGTAAATTTTCCAATAATAAAACTTCTCCGGGTTTAAGATCTTTCGCTGCAGTCTGAGCTGGTTCTCCAACAGAATCTGTAGCAAATTTAACTTCTACTCCTAATATTTCCGAAGCCGTTTTTAAAATATGTTTTAATGAATATTTCTCTTCAACTCCTTTTGGTCTTCCTAAATGCGACATTAAAATAACACTTCCTCCTTGTGCCAGAATAGCATCAATTGTTGGTTTAGCGGCTTCGATACGAGTAGCATCCGTTACCTTAAAATTTTCATCCAGTGGCACATTAAAGTCAACACGGATAATTGCTTTTTTATTTTTAAAATCGAAATCGTTTAAAGTTTTCATTTGATAAATTTTTAATTTTTTTGAAAGAATAACAAATATAGAACTTTTAGAGTAGTATTAAATTCGGAAAAAGCAAAAATAACCGATCAATAACAACGAAAACGTTGTAAATTATGAAAAAAAACAAATTAATGGCAAAAATATGAAAAGGTTTTATTCTCTTTTAATAATAAAAGCTTACCGTATCAATCAACAGTAAGCTTTTATTATAAAGGATTTATTAATCGTGAACCGGGCTTTGTGTACAAGGACAGTTACTGATTGAGCCTAAGAAATCGAATCCGATCGTTATAGAGTGCGTACCTGTATTATAGCTGCCAAGATCGTTGAACATTATCTGGTAGGAATAGGCGAAGTAAAATTTAGACTTCATAAATCCTGCCATTGGTCCTACAGATAATGGTTTTGGAAACTGGTCATTTAGGAAACGGTAGGAAACACCCACCCAGTAGTAATCTTCGTAACGATTGTAACGTCTGTACTTGAAGTTGAAATCGGTTGTTGAACGCTGATCACTTGCAAAATACTGATAGAAGAGTGATGGCTCGTATTCGATACGGCTGTTTTCTCCATCTTTAAAAACATATCCGGTATATACCTGATAATTAGAAAGCAATTCCGGTTCTATTCCTTTGAATTTATCTGTATTTTTCTTCAAAACGTTATTCGCATTAAAACTTATGTAAAAGTTTCTGTTACGATACAGGGCACTAATATCGAAGTTATTGTTTGAATTGTTACGATCCCCCAACAAAGCCGGGTTTAGCGTCACAGGTTCATTTGAATTATTCGTAAAATTCTCGGTTAAAATTCGAAACGTATTAAAGTTGTACGAAATACCTAATGAAAGATATTGTTTTGTACTATAGTCCAAAATAAGGTGGTGTGCAAATGAAACTTTGGCACCCGTCTGTCTTGTATTACCATTACTGTCATTGTACAGGGATATACCGACTCCGGAACGATCCAGCACACGAAAATCAGCGTATACTGACTGGTTATCCGGTGCATCTTTAATTCCGACCCACTGCGTTAAACCATTGGCTCTAATTCGGAGATTATCGCCAATACCAGCGTAGGCAGGTGAAAGAATAAAAGGATTATCAGCTAAATATTGCGTAAACACCGGTAGGTTTAGCTCTTGGCTGTAACTTGTTGTTACAGCCATGAGTACTAAGGATAAAATAAATTTTTTCATTGTAATAAATTTTTTAGATAACATCATCGGGGCTATAATTTTGTTATCTGTATAAAGTGAAATGTCCAACAAACTCTCTTGCATCTTTCTCGTCATTTAGTTTAAGAACATACCAGTAATCACCTGTTGGTAATTCTGCACCGTTGTATCTACCATCCCATTTCTGACCTACACGATACTTGGCTACTACTCTGCCATATCTGTCGAAAATATCGAAAGTCAGGTTTTTGTATGCCAATGCACCACAATCAGGACCTATTAGATCATTACGTCCGTCACCGTCCGGTGTAAAGTAGTTCGGCAGACAGAAGTCGTAGAATGTACCCGGAACTAAAAGTGGGAATTCACAACCATTCTGATCTCTCACCACTACGCTATAGATATCTGTTTTATAGATTCTATACGTATTTGATGATGTAAATCCTTCATTGTTGAAATTGTATTCGTAAGCCGGTACACCACCAGAAGCTTTCACTTCGATAATATTCAGGTCTTTATTAACTGTCGCCGTAACGTCTATTAAATTCAATGGTGTAACAGCATCAATACGAACTGTATTGGTCATTCTTGAACAACCTTCCAGTACAACCTGAACACTATAATTACCAGTAGGAAGGTTTCTAAATATTGGGTTACCGGTTTGGGTAATTCCTTTAGATACTCCATCTTCAAATAAGGTATAAACGATAGTTGCTTTTCTTGTATCATCGATACTTGAATCAACTTCTACGGTAATGTTATTTACCGGAAGGTCATTCTCACAACTGTAGTTTTCCTTCGCGATCGGGTTTAATTTAACCGGATCCGGTAATTTAAGGAATACCTCATTGGTACATTCGTTAAGATCTTTAACTATTACGTGATATTCAACTCCACCTGAAAGACCCTGGAAACTAAATGTATTGGCGTCAACATCCGGTGCTCTGAAATCGATTGTAACACCATCTCCAGTTATACTGGCCATATAAGGTCCTACACCACCTGTAACTTCAACAAATGCAACTCCGTCTTTATCGCCGAAACAGTATTCCGGAATTTGTGAACTTACAATTTCAGCAACTTCTAATGGGTCCGGTTGTTTAACTTCTTCTTCATAATCACGGAAACAACCATTTGCATCCTGAACTCTTATGGTATAAAAACCAGGTTTTAAGTTATCGAAAACATTTGAATCAAAGAACTGTCTAAGGTTTGGATGTAATGCATATACATATGTACCAGTTCCTCCTGTTGCATTAACCGTAATTTTACCATTACTGAATCCGTTACACTTAACGTCTTCTACAGCTAATGTTGCGGACAATTCAGTATCCGGTTGTGTAATTTCGATTATCTCGAAAGGCTGCTCACAATCCAGACTCTGTACTTTCACACGGTATTGACCTATAGCAAGTTCTGTAAATTCACCCGGTGTCAATTGTGTCGGAGCCGGAGTAATTGCATTACCATTTACATCTGTTAAAATGTAAACGTAATTACCTAAACCTCCTTTTGCAATAGCCGTAATAGATCCGGATACAGATCCTCTACACTGAACATCCTGATGTTCGTATACTTCCAGTACAATTGCAGGAACTGGTGAGAATTCAACAGTAGCTTCAGCTGCAGCCTTACAATCATTTGAATCTTTTACAAAATACTTGTACGTTACATTTGCCGTCGTTTTTGGTAAATCAATCGTCACTTGTGATACAAATGACGTTGTATTATAGTTCGTTCCATCCGTACTATAGAAATAAGGACCTGTTCCACCTGTAGCTTTAAGAATAATTCTTGGCGTAATGGCACAAGTTTCTGTTCTGTCTATAGCTATAGTTGCTTCCACTTCATTTGGCTGGTCAACTGTAACTGTGTTAGATGTACCCACACAAGTCCAGTCATCAGAAACAGTAACAAAATACGTTCCTGCACCTAATCCTGCGAATACTTTATCCGGCTGGGCATCTCTGGTAATTACTGTACCGTTTGCCAAAGTTCCGTGTAAGGTATACGTATAGTTTCCTGATCCACCTGAAATAGTGTTTACAGTTAACGTAGCATCTGTGTCATCATAACAAAGAAGCTTTGTTTTATCTAAACCAACCGTTACATCAATTGTTTTCGGAGCATCTAATTGAATTGGTGCTGACACCTCACAACCGTTAATGTCCTTCACATATACTGTATACGATCCAACTGCTAAATTTTCAAAAACATTTTCAGTAGAATATGGTACAGCTTTGGCACCTTCTAATTTATATTGGTATTGACCTGGCCATCCGCCAGTTGCTGATACAGAAATAATACCATCATTGTTACCGTCTGCACAAGTAATTTGTTTTACACTTGGTATAAGTAGCAATTCTTCTGCCGGACCTTCAATACTAAATTCAGTAGTAACCGGACAGAATGGTGTATTAACTAAAGTAGCCGCTACAGTATATTTCCCTCTGATCAGATTAGCAAGTTTTAGTTCCGTTGATGTCGTAACACCACTTTGCTGTGTACCTGATTCATGTGTGATAACATAACTAAACACACCTGCTTCATCTGATGGTACAATATTGTCTACCAGTGTCAGTGTAACGCTTCCGTTAGTATCACTGAAACAAATAAGGTTTTTCACCTCTGTAGCCACAATTTTGAATGTGTTTGGCTCATTCACGGTATGGTACCTTACGATACTACATCCCGTTACCGGATTTGTTACCGTGATTTTGTACTGACCCACATTTAATCCTGCAAATAATCCAGTTGGACTAGAGGTAAGCGGGTAAGTATTTGGAGCAACACCTTCGATTGTATACTCTAAAGTTGGTAATGTTCCTTTTGTATTAATTGCAGTAACCTGAATTGACTCTGGGTCTTTACAAGTTATTTTAGTAACATCGATTTTTAAATCATCAATATCTGCATATGGAGCAATAATCACACTGTTAGACTGTGCCTGGCAATTGTTACTGTCGTAAACCGTTACGGTGTAAGTTCCGCCTAAGTAATCAAATTCCGTAAACGTATTTCTATCGTCTTTCTGAACTGATTTACCATCTCTGAAGAATTCATAGATCAGGTAATTACCTGAACCACCAACAACAGAACCCGGAGTTACGGTGATCGTCGCAAATTTAACTGCATTACTGCCCGTGTTACAAACATATTGCGTAACCGATGGTAAACCTATCGCCATTACAGCTGGCTCGGCAACAGTAATTGATGCTGTATCTGAACAACCTCTTCCTGACAATACGGTTACGGTATAAAGTCCGTAAGGCAAGTCTTTGAAAACAGGAGATTCCTGAGCCGGTCTAGGCGTAAATCCTGCAGGACCTGTTAAACTATAAGTATAAACAGGGTTATTATTTGAAGTTGCAATGGCTACAGTGATTGTACCATCTAAACCATCTTTACAAGAAACAGCTGTCGGAGTTAAAATAATTCCGGTTACATCTGTTGGTTTTTCTATTTCGATATCAAACTCTTTTTCACATAAAGTAACAATATCTCTTACTTCAAATTTGTATACAGCAGGAGCAAGGTCTGTAAAGACAGGACTAACCTGGCTTGTAACCCAATTGTCTTTCGTATATACATAACTGTTAGCTGGTAAAACCGTACCGCCTAAAGCATGTAACGTAATTTCTCCTGTTGCCGTGTTACAATCTGACATCACAGTTATTTCTCCACTTAGTGTAAGAGGTTCCAAAACAGTAACCGGTGCAAGAGCTGTTGTAGTACATTGATTTGCATCTTGTACGGTAACGGTATATTGTCCCGGAGAATAAACGATAAAGAAATTATCTGTTGTAAACGGTCCGTTGTCTAAACTATATTGTAAAGTTCCAACTCCGGTTGCCGTAACATCAATTCTGTATCCTAAAGCGCTGGCACACTGGCTCGCTACTTTTACATCTGTAATGGTCGGTTTAGGATCTAATGAAACATTTACTGTTACATGATCGAAACAACCCTTCGCATCTTTTACATACACATCCCATGCATCAAATAATGGGAACACTTTCGTCGTTACAATTGTTTTTGTCGGAGACGGTGTGTACACTAAAAGTGCTGTACTTGTTCCTGCAGGAGCAAATGCATAGGTAAATCCAGGAGTACCACCAACAATTGTTAAAGGATCTACCGTCAGTACTGCGCCGTCATTGTTACAGTTTTGGTTTACATTGTCAACTTTTAAACCAGCTAAGCTTAATACCGGTGGTTGTGTAATATCTACAGGGTTTGAAGAAACTATACATTCAGGGTAAGCTGTTTGTGTAATTCTAACGGTATAATTACCTCCAACAGGAAGTCCTGCAATTGTAAACGGATTACCTGTTGTAGCATTTCCTGTTCCGGACGCACCAGCTACTGCATTGTTTGCAGCATCGTAAACCTGATAGGTAAATGCACCGGTGTAATTGGTAATGCTCACCTTTATTTCTGCATCACTTCCTCCATTACAGCTTACCATTTGAGAAGCTGTTGCAATCACTTTCATGGTATTGAATAACGGAACGTTATATACATTAGAAAGAATGAAACAGGTTGTCGTTTTATCAGTTACTTTAAACTGATAGAAATGACCTGCATCCGGTGCTGTATAATTAAAGGTATTACCTGTTACCGGAATAGCTGAAGCGAACAGAATACCATCTTTATAAACATCATATTCAAAATTAGCCGGAACAGATCCGCCTGCGATAACAACTCTTATAATTTCTCCTGCATTGTTACAAGCTGCTTTAGTATCTAATGTAGCTGTAGCAGAAAGCAATTTAGGGAATGGGTTGATCGGAACCTGAATAGAAGCGATACATCCGTTACCATCTTTAACATAATAGACTGGATTTTGAACTGATCCGTTATCTATAATATTAAATGTATTGTTGGTTTGCCAGTTTGTTCCGTTGTCACTATAGGTATAATCTGTAACCAGATTAGTTCCTTTTCCACCGGTACCTGTAACCGTAACAACAGTTTCATTTAGGGTATTTGTTCCTGAACAACTATATGGCGAAGCTAAAGCTGAAGCCACAACCGGAGTTGGTGGGTTAATAATAACTGTATTCGGAGTAGAACAATCTCTTCCTGATTTTACAGTAACCGTATAAGTACCTGCAATTAAACCTTTGAATAAAGGATTGTTAACCTGACTAACAGGTAATCCGCCAGCTGGAATTGTACGTTGAATTGTATAAGTATAATCCGGATTGTTGTTAGACGTTGGTAAATTAAATAAAATAGAACCATCGCCTACCGTTCCCTGACCTGTTGAACAACTTGGTGAAGTTGGTGTCGCAGTAAACACAACCAGAGTTGGGTCTACCATTACTACAGCAGGAATCGGATACGCACAACCTCTTGAATCGTATACTGTAAATACATAACTACCAGCAGCTGTTACGGTGTAATCAGAGAAAGCCGGGTTGGTAAACGCCACTGGTGCAGAAGCTCCGGCGCCATTAATATTTACTGTATAAGTGTAAGCCGGATATCCGCCAACAGCACTTATTCTAATTGTTCCGTCTGGAGTAGCACCGGCACAATACAGGTCTTTTTTGTTTTCCGCAGAAGCGAAAAGCTGACCGTTAATTTTAGTTGCTATGGCATCAGTACAACCAAATTTATCTCTAACTGTAATAGTATAATCACCAGGTTTCAGATCTGTGAATGATCCTGAGGTTTGCCAGTTTGTACCATCAATACTAAATTCGTATGGTGTTACAGGATGTGGCGCACCTACAGAAGTAGCACTTACGTTTATAGTTGTTGTATTATCATTTACATAACAGTAATTAGAAGCGTCAATTGCAATTGTTGGATTAACCGGAGCGGTTAAAGTAAACGAATCCGTTACTTCACAACCATTACTGTCTTTTACAGAAATGTTGTAGGTACCTGCTACAGTAAGACCACCAAATATTCCATCTGAATTTGTTTTAACAGTCGCCCCCTGCGTTAGAGTATATGTATAATCACCCCAACCGTCAACAGCTGTAATAGTTACTGCTCCAAAAGTAGTACAACCTAATGGTGTAACCACTTTAGTTGCTGATAGCGGTGCAGGCGGTGCAGCAATGTCAAATCCTAATGGCAATGCCATAGAACAACCTGTTACATCATCGAATACCGTAAGGGTGTGATTTCCGCTTGACAATCCTGTTAAATTGATTGTTGCAGCTGTTAAACCGGTTACATCCGCGCCACCATCTAATTTATAGTGATATGTTCCCGGAGCAGCTGAACCAAAGCCTGACACGAAGAAAGTAGCTTTCCCGTCTGTAGCCGTAGCACACGTTATTCCAGTTGTGGATTGCTCCACTACGTTGATTTTGATTACATCTTTTACAGTATACGATGCCTGATCTTTACAATTTCTTGAGTCTGTTACTTCAAAAATATAGTCCCCAGCAGGTAAACCTAGGAAAAGACCAGAGTTTAAACCTGATATATTTCCTGCCTGCGCAAGTGGCGAAATGATTGCATAAGTAGGGGTACCAATACCTTTGGTACTCAACACCTGAACATCACTTGTAGTGGCCAGACATGTAATGGTAGTTTGCGTAAATGCCGGTTCATTAAATACCGGTGGATCTAATTTTAAGATATCCACAGTACCTGATTTAGAACAGCCATTTGCATCTCTCACACTAAATTGAATAGCAAATCGATCGTTTCCTGTGTCAATAACATTGTACGTCGTTTTAGTACTGAAATCACTTCCGTCAAAACTATATTCAATAGTACCTGTACCTCCACTTGCAGATAAAACAACCTGAGCATCTAGTCCTACATTACCAGGACCACACGTTAGTTGTGTAATAACCGGAGGATTAATAGTTAACTCATCAGGCTCACCTACGATTACAGTACCTGATGCTTCACAACCTAGATCGTCTTTTACAATAAATGAATAAGGTATACCATTATTTGAAATAGCTGTATACGTATCAATTGTAGAGAATCCTCCATTGTTGAAATTATACCTATAAGGTCCTTTTCCTCCTGTTGCCGATAATACAATAGTACCTGCACCGCCAAAACATAGTGGTTGTATAGCCTTAGCATCCGGTACAATTGGTACAATAGCGTCAATTGTTATAGGGTTTGTACTAATAGGACAACCGTTTACATCTGTAATTCTGAAGATATAAGTATCAGCAGCTCCGGAAGGCACTGCATAATCGAATGCTGTTACTCCGGCAACAACAGTTGTCGCAGGCGTAAATGTAACGAAACCTCCAGTTCCTTTCTGAACTTCATAGGTATAAGCAGGCGTACCGTCTTTAATTTCAACATGAATGACAGCGTCTTCCACTACAGTACCCGTAACCGAACAAGCTAATACTTTTCCGACAGTTGCTATTGCGGATGGTGTTGGATTTATGTCTATAGTATGTGTTTCAGGACAATTATTTTTGTCTCTAATTACAATCTCTTGCGTTCCCGAATTAAGTCCGGAAGCGGTATAAGTCAATCCATTAAATGGAATCGGATTACCTTTGTTAATGCTTATCGTATAAGAAGCCATTGAAGGTACCGGATCTGTTATTGTAACCGTAACTTCAAATGCGCCTTCTCCTGCACAACGATTAACAACTGCTAAGGCAAATACCGGAATTGGATCCTGGATCACTTTAACGGTTGCACTTGTAATACAGTTGTTTGCATCTTTAACCCAAACCAAATAATCTCCTGAATTAACAACGAATGTATTGCTACTATGCGCTGTTGTGAATGATGCAGCTGTTGGTTTTGGATCATCAGCGTCACCAATTGCTCCAGTATCTGTAATGATTTGGTATAAATAAGAACCTGCTCCACCTATACCCTGTGCGGTAACAATACCAGCTGTTGGATTACAATTGGCATTTTTAAGTGATGATGCCAATAGCGTCAATGGTGTTGATGATTGTTTTATTTCGAACATTGTTGAAGCAGACTGACAACCGTCAATAGTTCCTCCTCTTTCTGTGAATACAATATAATATCTTCCCGGTAGTAATGTACCAGGTCCTACTGCAGGGTAAGTAACTGTATATGGTGCAGGCACTACCGGTGCATTTAATAAAGGACTCATTACAGCATTATCCTGCTGTCTGAAAATCTGATAATCTACAGACGTTGTAGTTCCATGTTGTCCTGTAATAGTAAAGGTTACTTTACCATCACCAAGGTCTTTACACGTAACGTTCTGAGCAGTTGGAGTACCCACTAGCGTAGAAGCTGAACCAATAGGAGCATCTGCAGATTTCAAGAAATAACAGTTTGTGGCTAAATCATGAACCACAAATGTATACGTAACACCAGGGATCAGCGGGCTAAATGTTTTAACATTTCCGCCAACCACATCCGGTCCTGTATAGTTATTTGAATATGGTGCTGTATTAAATTCTAAGAGACCAAATTCATAGTTTCCACTCGTTACCGCTGCTGAAACCGTAACAATAGCAGTTCCTCCTGTTGTACAAGTCGATGGTGTACTCGTAACATCAATCACCAAGTCGTTTGGTGGAGAAGCCATTGTTTCCTCCGCGAATACCGGACATCCATTAGCATCTCTAACTTCTACGGTATAAACACCAAAATCAATAATATCAAACTTATGATCTTCTCTGGCAGTTGTTGTATAAGTAGCTGCATATCCGAAATTATTGCTAATATGGTAGGTATATTGTCCTGTTCCACCAGCAGCATTTATTACAGTGATTGACCCTAAAGTTGAACCCGGTGGTGTCGACAACTCATCACATTCTATGTTTTCAATAGCGGTACCAAACGTAATAGGGTCCGGTGCAATAACAAATGCCTGAGTTACTCCTGTTCCAATACAGCCTTTAGCATCACGAACCTGATAGGTATATCCTAAACCTGTTCCTGTTGCACCCGGTAAATTTGGAAAATAACCGGTATCATTGCTGGTTACCCAATTGTCAATAGTATACGTAAACGGACCAACTCCACCTGAAGTTACCGTAACTTGTATAGTTCCTTCTTTAGATAGCGTACACAATGTTCCGGTTGCTACAGCATTTACAACTGGCAATACCGGTGCAGTAACTTTTACAGGAACTGTACTTTCTGCAGAACATCCGTCAGAGGTAACCTGGAAATAATAATCTCCCGGCGCTGAAGTATTGAATACATTACCCGGTAAAGCAACATATGTTCCTCCTGTACCTAATTTATACCAGTAAGTATACGCAGCACCTCCGCCTAAAGCTGATAAGGTAACTTGTGCATCTGTAGTGGTAAATGGCGGAACGGCTGTACAGGTAACATCTTTTTCAGATTTAACTGTAAGCTTTAATTGATTATTAATAATTAATTTGAAAACCGGAGATATACAACCGTTATCATCTTTAATCGTTAAATCATAAGTACCTGGTCCGGAAATAGTTTTAGTAGGGTCTGAAGAGTAAGTACCGTTAACACCATACCATGTAGTTCCTGCAAAAACAGTTCCTGACATTACGATGTTAAGCGAACCTCCTTTGTAACACGTTACCGGTATTGGGTTTATTGTTGGCGGTGCGTCTCTCACTACTGTAAATGATGTAGTTGCAGGACAACCTTTTGCATCTCTTACAAATACATTGAAAGTTTCTCCGTCTACAACCGTATTTCTTGAGAAAACTCCTGTTGTATTATAATCTGCCGGGTAAACCGGTGCCGGAGTTCCCACTTTTGCAGAAACAACAGCATAATATAGGGTACCTGTACCTCCCGTAGCGGTTACTGTAATCGCTGTATTCGGTTTGTCACAATATACTTTTGTACCAGATGCCGCTGTAATCGTGATTGCAGTTGGATTGGCAAGGTTTACAAAAGCAGTGTTAGTACATTTTGTTGTTGGGTTTGTAACCGTAATGGTATACGTTGTTCCTCCAGGTAAATTACTGAACGTAACAACATTACCTACCTGATTTCCACCAGTAATGATAGCATTGGCTGTATTTCTCAGCACGTAAGTAAATCCGGTTGAATTTCCTCCAACTGTAAATTTAACAGATCCGTCTAAAGCATTATTACAAGATACCGCAGTAACTAAACTACCACTTACGGTAATCGGAACTACATTATCAATGGTGAAATCTCCGTCTTTTATACAACCGTTATCATCTGTAACTCTGAAGAAATACTTCCCTGGAGATAAATTTGTAAAAGTATAATCCTGAGCATTGATCCCCGTTACAACCGGAGTTGCCGGAGCAATTGCAGCCGTTGTACTTGTGATTTCAAATTTAAATGGCGGTACACCGTTAGTAACGGTAACTTTTAAATCGGTATCTAATTGAGTAGCGTCACAGCTAATAACATTTGCCTGTGCAAAAGCTAAAGCCGTTGGCGGGTTTAATGTATTTATTGTAGCAGATGTTGTAGCCGTACAGTCATTTTTATCTTTTACTGTAATACTTACAAGTCCCGGAGTACTTGTGGTAAATGTATTTGAATCTACATAACCGTTTCCATCTCCGTAATCGTATTTATATTTTCCTCCTGTAAACGGAGTACCATTAATAGCTGTTACCGTAATAGTAGCGGCTTGAGGAGCGTTTCCTGTTCCACATTTTACTTTAGTTGCTAAAGCTGAAGCTGTCAATGCAATAGCAGGCTCTGTAATGGTAACCGGGAAAGGTGCAGAAGTACAACTTTTAGCATCTGTAACTGTAACAGAATAAGTTCCTGCTTTGATACCTGTAAATACATTATTCGTTTGTGTAATTACAGTACCTGTAGTTGGTGCAGTCGGCGTTAATACATACGTATAAGTTCCCGCTGCGGGGTTTGTCGTTACAGTAACAGTTCCTGTAGCATCACCTTTACATTTTACATGAGCCGGAGTGGCAGCAGTAACTACTGGTTTTACAATTGCATTTATCTTTTGACTTACAACGGTAGTACAATTTTTACTGTCTGTAATTTCAAAATAATAAGTAGCAGCACTAGGAGCCGGATACGTAAACGAAGTCTGTCCAACTGCAAGTGTTGTGTAAGCGCCTGTAAATGGAGCACCTGTAGTATTTACTCTGTATTTATAGTCGGGGTAACCCGCTGTAATATTATAAACTCTGATAGTTGCACCCGGCGTAGCAAGAGAACAATCTAAATCTTTGTCTAAAGTAATACTTGCAGCTATTGGCGAAGCAATAGTTGTTGCAGGTAAATTAATAAAACAACCTGTAGAAGTATCTGTAACTTTAATAATATAACTTCCCGGGATTAATCCTGTGAATGTTCCGTTATTCTGGGTTACACTTCCAAGTGTATAGGTATAATTAGGTGCTGTATTAGGCGTTACTTTTATAGTAGCTCCTAAAGTACTCGAACAAAAATCTGATGTAACAGTATCTATACTGGCCGTTGGATTAACTTTAGGGTTAATTGTGAAATTTTGCGTTTTAGTACATCCGTTTAAGTCCGTTACTACAACTGTATAATTTCCGGCGGCTAATCCTGTAAAAGTATTAGACGTTTGATTCACAACAGCTCCTGCCGGACTTGTTGGTGTTAACTCATAATTTTTATAGGGTTTCCAGCCATCTACTGCATTGATTATTGCCTGACCTGGACCGTTACAGGTAACGTGAGTTAATGTAGGAGCGTTTAATGCTAAGGCTGCAGTCGGAGCCAAAATCGTTACAGTCTGTTGTGCAGAACAAGTAGTTGATGTGTTGGTTACTGTAATCGTATGTAAACCAGGACTCAATGTTGCTACCGGAATATCAAAAGAAGTTCCTGTTGCAGGAGATGTTCCTGTTACAGCCGGTCTTGTATCAACTACATAAGAATAATTTGTACCATTACCCAATCCTGTCACTGTAAATATGGCACTACCATTGGTATCACCAAAACATACAATATTATTTTGAGATTTAAACGATACCGCAATAGTTGGTAATGCAGGTATAAATATAGTTTCTTCGAATTTACAATTGTTCGCGTCTTTTACTTCAAATTTATAAGAAACACCAGCCGCTAAACCTGTAAATACATTTGATGTCTGGTAAGTACCAACCGTTGGTAAAAGCATTCTGTATTGTAAGCCTGCAGTTGGTAAAAGTACACCAGCCGCATTTTTCACATCTGAAATGGTTACGCTGGCCGTATTACTCGGACAAGTTACTTTCGAAGGCGTGAGCGTCATCGCTGCCGGTGGGTTCAATTTAGTAATTGTTCCCGCTGGTATTGTAACAGAACAACTTTTCGAATCTGTAATTGTAACAGTATAAACACCTTCTGTACTTAAATTATTAAATACAAGTGTTCCTTGTGGTCCGGCATATTTTACACCGTCTTTCAATAAAGTATACTGGTAAGAACCATTTCCTCCACTAACTCCTGAAATTGTTATTGTTGCAGGATTATCACAATTGTACAAAGGCGCCATGGTAGCAGTACCTTTAATTACATCCGGTTGGAAAACTTTAAACGAATAGGATTGCTCACACTTCTGTGCATCCTGAACAATATAAGTATAAGTCGTTCCTGCAATAGAACCGGCTAATGATCCGTACGTAGTGGTAGAGGTAAAAGCACCTGCACCATTAAACTGATATTTAAACGGAGCTACTCCTGTTAATGGTGTAATGGTAACGCTTCCGTCCCCTGCATTATTACAACTCACATTAGTTACACTCTCTTTTGCAGTTACGGCAATTTTAGAATTAACAATTGCGTCAACCTTAAATGGACAATTTTTTACATCTGTAATTTCAAAAGTATAGGTTCCTGAAGTACTCGTTGAATAGGTGAATTTAGGACCTGCAATACTACCACTGGTAAATAATGTGGTGGCACCTTTTTTAACCACATACTTATAAGGTGCATAACCTCCTGAAATAGAAACTTCTATAACTGCATTTGGTGCAGTGGTATCACAACTTAATGGAGTAGTCGTTAGTGCATTTGCTGTTAATTTACCTTCAATTTTTTGACTTACAGCTGTAGCATCACATTTGTTACTGGTATCTGTAATCAAAAAGTCATAAGTTCCTGTCGCAGTTGCCGTATATGTAAATGTTTTGCCTGGAAAAGTAGTACTTGCATTACCATATCCTGCTCCATTTACATTTACCTGATAATAGAATGGACCGGTACCTTTAGTAATATTAACTGTAATCAGAGCACTACTACCGTCAAAACACAAACCTGTATTAGAAACAATCGCTGCTTCTGGCGCTATAGGTTTATCAATAATAAAATCTACATTTTTGGTGTTTGGACATGAATTAGCATCAGTTCCTGAAACCGTATAAGAACCGGGTTCAACACCTGTTATCGTTCCGCCATTAACCGGGAACGCCGTCGTTACTTTTGTAACCGTGTTGGTAAGTATTAATGTGTATGGTTTCACTCCACCTGTGGCACTAGCTGTAACTGTAGCACCATCTTTACAAAGCGCTACACTTGGAGAAGCACTTATAGAAAAGGCGGACTCTGTTTTAATTGTGGTTGGTAAACTAACAATACAAGGATTTGGTGATGGTGCTTTTGGATCATCGTAGCTTACACGCACATCATACAATCCGGCATCTTTACCAGTAAAATCAATTTGGGCAACTGTAGACTTAACCCAGTTAGCGCCACCGTCTATAGTATAATAGAAACCTTTAAGCGGGTCGAAATTTTTAGCTATAATACTAAATTTACCGTCTTTAGCACCGTTACATTTTATATGATTAAGCCCCTGAACTTCGGCAGTAAAACCTTTATTGTCTTCTACTACCACTTTAAGTTTTTGCTCAGACAAACATGATTTTGGCAACTGACGTACCCAGATATCATCAAGAACTAAATCGTTACCACTAAATACCTCACTACCGGAACGAACCACAAAAGTTAAATTCTTATTATTTCCCGGATTCATTTTGATACTAATCGGAACCCATTTTCTTCTGTTCGGATCATTGGAAGGAGCTGCAATTTCTCCTGTATCATCTCTGGCCACAACATTACCTAAAGCATCAATTAATTCAACTCTGATAATAGGTGCAGCGCTGGCGTAACCCGGATTTAGTAAGTTTCCAACATAAAAATCTACAATAACATCCTGATTCGGAATAACATCCACAATTGGTTTACTGTATAAAATACCGTATTTACCTGCGGCATTACCAATATTTACCAATAAAAATCTTCCATCAGGATCTCCCGTATTGGCAAGGTTGTTTGGATTTGTTGTATGGTCTTTAAAGTGAAACCATGCACCTGTATTATTGCTTGATGGATCATCACTTCTCCAAAAGAAACTTGCTACAGAATAGGCATTATCTTCTACAGATCTACTTGGTGTTCCATTAGGAAATTTACATTGGTAAGGTGGGTTAACTCTCTGGTCATTGAAACAATATGCTGCTGCAATACCCGGTGATTTGGTTGGCGGTCCACTGCCAAAATCTTCTTTTAACAAATTACTGAAAGTTGGAGAAGATACCAGTTTGTATTTTACAATCACATCGTGGGTACCAACCGGAAGGTCTTTAAAGACATTCGGTGGTACATTGGTATTTAAGGCTGTACCTAAATAATATTCATATTCATAGGTAGTACTAGGATCAGTTGTTACCGTTACTGTAGTTGTTCCTTTTCCGTCACAAGTATAAGAAGTTACCGGAGTAAAAACAGGATCAGCTGGTCTTGGCTCAAGGATAATACCTGTCATAGGATAAACACAACCTGCAGCATCCTTAATATATAAAGTATAAGGAGTTGCACTTGGATTTACCCAGGCAAAATTATCTGTAATATAGGTAATTCCGCCATCAAAACTGTATCTGTATAAATTTGGTGCATCAAAAGGTATTCCTCCCTGAGGGTTGGTAATTCTAACCATTCCCTGATCTACATTACCCGGAGGTCCGCAACCGGATAATTCGGCTACTCCTGCAGATGCCGTTAACGGATCTGCAGCCCCGCCAATAACTACTTTTCGAACCGGATCAAAACAATCATCCGTTCCGAACGTATATTTCACGATTACATCGTAGGAGCCCGGAGCCAAATTGGTCGTTGGCAAAGTGGTATATGCTCCGTTATTTACATTATAAGAAACGGCATAACCTGAATTTGTTGGTGTAACCACCATATCAATCTGACCGCCTTTGTCACCATAACATTTACCATCTGTTCCTTTAATATCTACAGTTGGTCTTGGTGTGTCGGTGATGGTAACTTTTAATGGAAAAGTACAGTTATTATAATCTGTAACAATTACATTATATATTCCGCCTGTCGGTAATGGTCTTGTAACCGGAATTTTAGGATTTTTTCCGTAATCAACTCCGTTTACATTATAGTTGTAGGATGGAGGAACTCCTGGAATTAAAGTTCCGCCAGTTGGTAAAATTTCAAATTCACCATCTCCACACGCAAGGGTTTTGTTTATTTTATAAGTTGCTGTTAATGACTTATCGAATATTTCGACTGTTTTCATTTCGAAACAACCGTTATTAGCAGGAAGCGCCAGCGAATTGTTGGCGTAAACTTCTACATCATATTTTCCTGGAGCTAAACCTGTAAAAAGTTTATAATTCGGAAATGAAATTTTTCCTGAATTTTCTACGATTGTATTTGTTCCTGCAATTTTTACTATAAATTGATAATCACCCGGTACACCATCTGCAGAGGCTCTGATAGTACCATCAGCTCCTTTACAAAGTGCATCGGTAGGAGTTACTGTAGAAGCAAATGTCGCTTTTACAATTGTTACCTTAACCGTAAACGGACATGAAGAGGTTTGTGGATCTGGTGCTGTTTGTTTTACAGTTACCTCATAATTTCCTTCAGGAAGATTATTAAACACATTTGAGGTCTGGAAATTTGTTCCGTCTATACTATAGGTATAACCCGTATTTGGCAACGGATTTGTAACCGTTATTTTTCCAGGCGTTGAACAAGTTACATCGTCCTTTTTAGCTTTTACATCTAAAGGATTCTGGAAAACACTAAAATAAAACGTGTTCACACAGTTATTACCGTAACTCACAATAACCCTGAATGCTCCCGATTTATTTGCCGTAAAATTAGGTCCGTCAGGCGCTGCCTGTGTCCAGTTTACAGCATCTTCATACGCACAACTTGCAGGAAACCCTGTAGGGGGTACATCTGTAGAAACCTGCCATTTGATGCTTGTTGCTCCGGCAATATTGGTGTTAATTTCCCTGGTGTCCGTTAAACCACATAAGAAAATCTTTGGAAATTCTTTATTATCGTTGGCACAAAGGTAAGGTCTTTTTGTAGCCGGATCAATATTACTGGCATAAGGACTAACCGGATTATCATTAGCACCTAAAGCATAATCCTGAACAGTATACGTTTGAAGAATACCTTTACAATCAGGATTACCTCCTGTTTGTACCGTGTAGGTTCCTGCTTTTGTAACTGTAATTTGTTGTGTCGTTCCAACTACTTTTCCGGACTCATCTTTCCACTCATAAGTATTATATCCATTGGCTGCTTTTAGTATGGCGCTACCGCAAAGTGATACTGTTCTTTGGAACAAACAATCTTCTATACCAACCAAAAAATTAGTTGAAGTAGGATCGCCTACAAGACATCCGGTATTAAAGGAATAACTTCCGTCTCCATAAGGCTGTCCGTTGTTGGTTGGGTTTTCAGTACCAAAATAACGGGAAGTTGCCGTGTTTTGGATTTTATTAGAACAGGCATCAACCAATTCGTTACAATCCGCAACAACCTTAACTCTCAATATGAGTTTATATTTAGAACCTGATTTTACAACCAGTTTATCATCGACATTAAATACAATTGTTCTTGTGGCTGGATTATAAGAAGCAAATGAAATACCATTATCTTTATAAATAATATCGCTCGCGCTATTGAAAATTACATTTTGTGGTAATATATCCGTAATCGTTAACGTTTTTGCATTGTCATTACCCACATTCTGGAATCCAATCTCATAGCGCATCTCCTGCCCTAAAGTCACATCAGCACCATTTAGGTCATACTCCGTTACACCGTCAGCACGAACGCCTCGTACAACTTTTGTTAATACAATCTTTGGCTCAATAATATCAACGGCAAAAGTGGTTAGGAATGCTCCATACCCATCACCATTCGTCGTTAATTTAAGTGCTCCCTGCGTTTCACTATTTCCTAATACTTTATTTCCTGTATTATCAATATCAACATTATCAATATCAAAACCTAAGGTGTTTTCACTGCTAGGGTTTCTGTTTGTAACATGAGCACCTCCTCTTGAGATTGTAGAGTTGAAAAAATTATCCTTATCATTTTTTATAGGTGTAACAGTAGGGTCTTTTGGATTGACCGCATCCCAAATTTTCGTAAAGAGTTTTGTTGCATTTGCCGGTGGCGGCGGACCTGCTCTAAACTGAAAAGAATCCCCTTCTAAACCTTTATCTCCTTCTAACGCAGAAACACCAATTTTGGCATAAACAGGCAAAGTTCCCGGTAACGTTTTAAAACCTGAAACAGGAATATTCAATACATCTGAACCCTGTACCCCGGCATAACCATCAAAAACGGAAATAAATTTACTTGGCAGTGAAGGGCTTTCGTAAATAATAACCAGAGTCCATCCTCCTCCACTTCCTCCTTGTCTAACCCCTCTTGTCGCTCTAATATCAGCCACAGTATAAGGTCCGTTAGGATCCAGTTGACCAGCAGCATTCTTTACGGCCTGTAACTGCTTTGTAACATTTTTGTAACAAATAATTGGTGAATCTTTAAAAGATTGCGAGTCTGCCGGACCATAATAATGGTAACCGTCAAAGATAATATCGTCTTCCTCTCCCAACGGATCTGCTGCGTTATCTGCGGTTAACTCTTCATAAGTGCCATTAGGCACCTTGAACTTAATCTTATTCCAGTCATTTAATCTGGGTGTTCCTGTAAAAAATTGACTTCTATCGGTTCCAACTTCATTTGGGTAACAAGAGGCCCAGTACAAACCTGCATAAGCAATAGATTTACAACTATTATTAATGAGTAATTCTGCCATACTTGAACTAAAAGTACTGCTATCACCATCAACATCTATATAAACCGCAGTTTGCTCATTATTATTAGCTCCTCCGTTATACGGTAATGCCAGATCTTTTCCGCCAACAACACTATTTCCAATTAAAAGGATATCTCCTTTTACCTGCATACTTCCACCGGCTAGCCTGGGTGTAAAAGGTTTAGGAATCTGTGCATAAATTGTAGTGGTAAAACACAAAAACAACAGCATACCAAGAATCGTCTTAGCAGTTGTTGCTTTTACAAATAAAGGCTGCAATTTTGCATCAACAAGTGAAGCATTACGCTTTTGAAACTGATTTTGAATATCACAAACGATGTTTTTGATAAAAGTAAAAACAGTTTTTACTGATTTAAAAGTAGTAGGTTTTTCCATAGTCATCTTTTTGTTTACTTACACTTCATTCCCTAAGGGGCATTAGAAAATAAAATTATTAGTATTCTAAAATATTTATTATTATGTCCTTCTCAAAAATTAAGAAGGACGAAACTCTTTAATCTTAATTGTATTAATTCTCCACTTTTACGATAGCCATTTTCCCGTTATATGGCTTTTTACCTTTAGCTCCTAATGCTTCCTGAGCCTCAGATAATCCATCGAATTTATCGTAATAGATGTAATATTTACTTGTTGTTACATTATAGAAGAAATTAATATTCGTAACACCCGCAGCAACTGCCTTAGTTAAGAACTCATCTCTCTTTTCAACGCTGCTGTGTACCGCAACAATCAAATAATAACCACTTTCAGAATTTTTAATATTCTTGATAATCTGCATATTTGACTGGTCTTCACCAAAATCAAAATCACTTGCCGTTAAAGGTGTACTACTTGGTTTAGTCGTTTCCTTAATACGTTTAAGAGCTGCTATATCCTGTGCATATCTTCCCTGATCATTTTCGTATGCTGCCTGCTTGATTCTACGTCTTTTCTCTATTTCAGTTTCTGCTTTAATACGTTCTAAATTAGCAAGTAAAGCTGCACCGTCTTCTTCCATTTTAAGCTGAGCCGCTTTCAACTGATTTATTTTTTCCAGATAAGCTTTGTTTAAAGCATCATTTTTATTTGGTACTTTTTTAAGTCTTTCGTTATATAAATTAGTCAGTTTCGCAATCTCATCTTTTTGAATTTTATTGGCTTCGGCCATCTGTAATTTTAAAGCCTCAATCTGACTGTTTTCAGCAGCTACACTTTTGAACGGTTTTGGTTCTTTATAAATACCTTTATCACTTAAGTCGTTCTCTTCTTTTAAATCATCCAGGTCTTTTTGTTTGTTTGCTACTGTTGCTTTAAACTGCGCTAATAAATCATTTTGCGCTTTTCCTGATGCATCTAGTGATTGTGCCAGATTATCGATTGCTTTTGCTGTATCATCTTTAGCTAATGAAGCAGTTCTTGCAAGAGCATCTGCATCGGCTTTTGCTTTGGCATCGGCTAATAATTTTGCTTCACGTGCTTCCTCTGCTAATCGTAATTGTTCTGTTTCTTGTTCCGCTTTTAATTTTTCATTTGCTTCTGCATCAGCTTTCGCTCTTGCATCTGCTAATAACTTAGCCTGCTCAGCTTCCATATTCGCTTTGGCTTTAGCATCAGCTGCTAGTTTTGCTTGTAAAGCTTCTGCATCTGCTTTCGCTTTGGCATCGGCTGCTAACTTAGCTTGTAAGGCTTCTGCATCCGCTTTGGCTTTAGCATCAGCAGCTAGTTTTGCTTGTAAAGCTTCTCCATCAGCTTTCGCTTTGGCATCAGCAGCTAGTTTTGCTTGCAATGCTTCTGCGTCTGCTTTCGCTTTGGCATCGGCTGCTAATTTCGCTTGTAAGGCTTCTGCATCTGCTTTCGCTTTGGCATCGGCTGCTAGTTTTGCTTGTAAGGCTTCTGCATCGGCTTTCGCTTTGGCATCGGCTGCTAATTTCGCTTGTAAGGCTTCTGCATCTGCTTTCGCTTTGGCATCGGCTGCTAATTTCGCTTGTAAGGCTTCTGCATCAGCTTTCGCTTTGGCATCGGCTGCTAGTTTTGCTTGTAAAGCTTCTGCATCTGCTTTCGCTTTGGCATCAGCTGCTAGTTTTGCTTGTAAGGCTTCTGCGTCTGCTTTCGCTTTGGCATCGGCTGCTAGTTTTGCTTGTAAGGCTTCTGCATCGGCTTTCGCTTTGGCATCAGCTGCTAGTTTTGCTTGTAATGCTTCTGCATCTGCTTTCGCTTTGGCATCAGCTGCTAGTTTTGCTTGTAAGGCTTCTGCATCCGCTTTCGCTTTGGCATCGGCTGCTAGTTTTGCCTGGCGCTCTTCCTCTGCTACTTGTAATTTTTGAGCTTCAGCTTCTGCTTGTCTTTTTGCAGTTGCTTCCGCATCCGCTTTTACTCTTGCGTCAGCAATTAATTTTGCTTGTAAAGCTTCCATATCAGCTTTCGCTTTGGCATCGGCTACTAACTTCGCTTGTAGTGCTTCCGCATCTGCTTTCGCTTTGGCATCGGCTGCTAATTTTGCTTGTAGTGCTTCTGCATCGGCTTTCGCTTTGGCATCGGCTGCTAATTTTGCTTGTAGTGCTTCTGCATCGGCTTTCGCTTTGGCGTCTGCTGCTAATTTTGCTTGTAGTGCTTCTGCATCGGCTTTCGCTTTGGCATCGGCTGCTAATTTTGCTTGTAGTGCTTCTGCATCGGCTTTCGCTTTGGCGTCTGCTGCTAATTTTGCTTGTAGTGCTTCTGCATCGGCTTTCGCTTTGGCATCCGCTGCTAATTTCGCTTGTAGTGCTTCTGCGTCGGCTTCTGCGTCGGCTTTTGCTTTGGCATCAGCAACTAATTTTGCCTGTAGCGCTTCTGCATCCGCTTTCGCTTTGGCATCCGCTGCTAATTTGGCTTGTATCGCTTCTGCGTCGGCTTTTGTTTTGGCTTCCGCAGCTAATCTTGCCTGTAAAGCTTCTGCATCGGCTTTCGCTTTGGCATCTGCAACTAATTTTGCCTGTAGTGCTTCTGCATCCGCTTTCGCTTTGGCATCCGCTGCTAATTTGGCTTGTATCGCTTCTGCGTCGGCTTTTGTTTTGGCTTCCGCAGCTAATCTTGCCTGTAAAGCTTCTGCATCGGCTTTTGCCTTAGCATCTGCCGCTAATTTTATTTTAAGTGCTTCTGCATCCGCTTTTGCTTTTGCATCTGCTGCAAGTCTTGCTTGTCTTGCTTCTGCGTCTGCTTTCGTTTTGGCATCAGCAGCAAGTTTCTCTTTCAGGGCCGCATCCTCTGCTGCTTTAGCTTTCGCATCCGCTGCAAGTTTTGCTTTATTTGCTGCATCAATACTTGTTTTTGTTTTTGTTGTAGCAGCAGCTTTTGCTTTCGTTTCTGCAGCAATTCGGGCCTGAAGTGCATCAGAATCAGCTTTCGCTTTGGCATCTGCGGCTAAGATCGACTGTAAATCTGCAGCTTCAGCTTTCGCTTTCGCATCGGCTTTACGTTTTGCCTCTGCGGCGTCAGCTTTAGTTTTAGCATCTGCAGCAAGTTTTATTTTCAATGCTTCTGCATCGGCTTTCGCTTTTGTATCCGCAGCAAGTCTTGCTTTTGCAGCAGCTTCCGCATCGGCTTTCGCTTTATCGGCAGCCAATTGTGCAGGTGTTTTTTGCGGCTCAGCAGGTGTTACTGTTTTTGGTTTTGCTGTACCTTCAGCATCGGCTTTTGCTCTCGCAGCTGCTAATCTCGCTTTCGCAGCAGCTTCTGCATCGGCTTTCGCTTTATCTGCAGCTAATTGTGCTTGTGTTTTTGGAGGTGTAGCAGGTTTGGCTGTAGTTTTACTTTCAGCTAATTTTATTCTCGCAGCAGCCTGAGCATCAGCTTTCGCTTTTGCATCTGCAGCCAGTCTTATTTTTAAGGCTTCGGCATCTGCTTTAGCTTTTGAATCTGCTTCTAATCTTGCTCTTGCCGCAGCTTCGGCGTCAGCCTTCACTTTTTCGGCGGCTGCAAGTCTTGCTTGTTGTGCTTCTGCATCTGCTTTTGCCTTGGCATCAGCAGCCAGCTTTGCTTTTTCAGCTCCGCTAACTCTCGTAACGGGAGCAGCAGCAGTCGTCTTTTTAGCTATTACCGGTTTTGCTTTAGCAGGATCCATAAGGGAACCTTCTTCGTCATCACCATAATAGTAATTTTTATTCTTGAATTTGTAAGCAATAGCGAATTCATGAGAACCTCCTAAATTAGAGAAATTACCCATTCCTCTTTCATAGTTGTATTCAATAGCAATGCTTGGTGAAATATTAACACCAAGTCCGGCTGAAACTCCATATAAGGTATTGTATCCGGCCTGTGCCCAAACTCCTTTTGGAATTGCAACCATAGCCAATCCCGAAATAACGGTTTTGTCTTGTTTGATTTCTGTTTTAACGATTCCGGAGAATTTACTTCTGTCGAAAAAACCGTAAGAATCTATGTAACCTGTGTACATAGCATGCAATTCAATAGCTCTTTCCGGATCTTCTTTTACTACTCCTGAACCAAAATTGTAAAGGATTAAATTATTTACAGACAATCCGAAATCAAGGAAAGCAGTACCGTAATTAATACCCGGATTTACTGTAAGCAAAGTGTTTCCGGGATAGTCAACATTTAAACTTGCATCATCCGATATGATTTTACCCTTATCCAGACTGCTTTTGTAAGCGCCCACATTCAGACCAAAAGTCAAATTACTGTCCTCCTGTAAAACGATATTATGCGCAAAGTTAGCCACTCCGCCAAACACCGTCATTAAGCCGTAATTCTGTTGAAACAAACCAAAAGCAAAAGCTTCATTCTCTCTGAAACGGCCTGAATAACCAAATAAATAGCTGTTTGGTGCATTTTCGAACTGCGTCCACTGTCTTTTATTATAAAAACTTATGTACGCATTTTGCTCGCGCACGAAACTAAATGTTGGATTGATTAAATATCTATTAAACTTTAATGAATTTCTGATAGGTAACGAAAACGAAACAACTCCATCCTCAGGAACTTCCTGTGAATAGAGTACATTTGAAAAACCGTAAAATAAAGTTATGAATAGTAAAATTTTCTTCATATTATTTTATCACAGTGATTGATCCTTTTTTTTCACCTGTGTCGGATTGAATGACATAGTAATATACCGGATTAACATTTTTAAAATCTTTTATAAACGTATTAAGTTCGGGATCGTAATTACTTCCAACATCGTCAAACATCACTTCTCCGTTTGAACTTAATATGATAACTTTTGTACTTGCCGTTTTGTAAATATCCGGGATATTCCAATACGGATTTTTAAGACTTACTATGTTTGGAATTACTGATGTAACAGCATCCAGTTCAGAAGTAATTCTAAACGAAAATTCTTTGGTAGAGGTACAACCCGAAGACACGGAAACTTTTGCTCTGTAGCTTCCTCGTACCGCTACTAAATAAGTTGCTGAAGTCGCACCCTGAATAAGATTGTTATTTAAATACCATTCGAATGTTGGGTTTGTGGCATCTGTTGTAATCGAAACGCTCAAGGTCTCCCCGTCTTTAAGTTCATATTGATCTGCAACGTCAATACTGGCAGAGAAACTAGTACTTTGCAAATCTATACTTCCTGTAGCTATACATCCGCCAAAATCTACATCAACACTGTAAACTCCGGATTCATTTGCATTGATACTACGTGTTGTTGCACCTGGAATAACGGTATTATCTTTTTTCCAAACATAACTATTTCCTGCCGTAGCAGTTAATACGGTACCGACTCCGTCAGCACAAAAAGGATTTCCTAAACTTGAAGTTACCGTAACAGCAGAACCTGCACCGGAAGAAGTTAGCACAACTCTATTGGAATAAGAAAGAGAAGTACAGCTTCCATAATTCGTTTCGACATAATATGTACCTGCTGCAGTAGCTGTATAATTAGGCCCTAAATTACCCGCCATAAGCGTTGGTGGTGTTGTAGCACCATTATCCTTGTACCAGTTATAAGATAATGAAGGATATTTTAAGGGTGAATCATTTTCCGGATTTGTAGAATCAGGATCTATAGACAATACATAACTACCACCTGAACAGAAAGTAGCCGAGCCATTAAAATTATTAATGGTGTATTGTTTATCGTGTATTTTATAATAAATAGGAAATAACTTTTTTGCTGTTGAAGAGAAAAATGTAGGGCTTACATATCCTCCTGAACTTTTAACTCTTAAGGCATAGGTATCCGATCCCACAATGTTTGGGGGAATCGAAAAAGTGATGGTCTGTTTATCCGGTGCATCATCTACAGGCGTTCCTGTAACAGGCGTAGGTGTAGTAAAACTTCCTGTTTTATCTGAAAGTTCAACCACAAATGTAGTACCCGCCGGGAAGCTGCTATAGGTAAATGTAGCCTTGTACGTCTGACTGGTAATACCGGCACAAATTCTGTCGAAAGCAAGAATTTCAGGTGTTACTTTTTGGGCGTATAAACTAGATCCAGCAAATAAAAAAATGCCAAATAAAAGAAAAAATTTGGTAAAAGTTAAAGTAGTTTTTTGAATCATATAGTACGTTTTCGGGCTAAGTCTATATTTTCAAAAAACAAAATATCAATAAATGTCTCTGAAAAATCGTATTTATAGTTCTCAATTATGTCTTTTGCGAGAACTGAATAAGAACCTGTAATGGCTGATTCATAGCATTTAGAAGTCGTCTGACAAGCCAGATCAGTTGCCATAGTAAGGCTATCCTTGGGGATGGATAGCCCTGCTATAAACTGATTAGAATTATCTAATTCGCCGATACGTACATCAGCTATATCATTCTTTTGGTTCAGGGTACACGAAGTCGATTTACAAGAAGTTGTAACAGAAAAAGCAGGCTTTTCTATTGTACTTTGTGCATATAGACTTAATGTTACCGGCGAAGCCAAAAATATTATACTAATAAAATATTTTTTTATCGTTGGTGTCATTCTGTTTTGATCTTTATTTGTCCGGTTTAAGACGAATACATAAATTGTGTCTGGGGACTTTATTAATAAAATTTACGCTATGAAATAAAAATCTAAGTCTATCTATCTGTTTCCGCTAGAAGCTGTAATTTTTCCTAATTGTAATCTGAAATCTGGTTTCTTAGGATTGAAAATATCAATGAATGTTTCCTTGTTATCACTTTGAGAATAAACGTTAAAGAAAACGCTGTTTCCATACCAGCTCTCTAAATCTTCATTGTTTGAATTGTATTCTGTAAAGATATTTCCGTTACATAGGTTGAAATACATTTCTTCAAATTTGATTTTTTTAAGACTGGCATCGTTGATTTCTGTTTTGCTGTCTAATAATACAGCAGGATTGAAACCTGAGATAACGCTGCGTTTCATTTCAAGTGAAGCAGTTTCTGCAATGTAGATAGCTTCTTTTACCAAACCTGATTGAATATCAGCTTTAATGTTTTCGCTATCGTTAAGCATTGTTATATTTGAAGCAACAACTAAAGTAGTTTTTTTAGTAAAGTCTGTTTCGTTTTTCTTTTCGTATGTTTTTACTTCCAGACAACGAGATCCGTCTTTGTTACTTGACAAGTAAGAAGATCTTACAGCCAATGAGTTATACAAACGACATTGAACTCCCTGAGTGAATTTAAAATCATCATTGATAGATTTATAAGAAACTAATTTCGTAGCATTTAAATCTCCACCAAAGAAAGCAAATGAGTCACCTCCGGAATAGCTAACCATTACGTTTTCAAATATTGTTTTATTTCCAACACCTGCAACAGTTAATCCGTTGAATGAATCCATTCCTTTTACTTTTTTACCTGCAAATTCAATTCTTACGAATCTAAGGATCCCTGAATTACCGGCAACATTGTCACCACCATAAGTAGTTAGTGTAGGATCAAGATCAAGGTTATAAGAACCAACATTTCCAAATTTATTGATTGGAGCATCACCAAGAATTACAAGTCCTCCCCAGTCTCCAGCTTTTTTCAGGCTGCGGTTTGAAGTGAATACAATTGGGTCAGTCTCTAAACCGTCTGCAATAATTTGTGCACCTTTTGTAACTACCAATGTTCCTTTAGTTTCGAAATCACCAATAATAAGTGTTCCAGGCTCAATAGTTAAAACGGCATTGTTAGTAACGTAAACGTTTCCTTGCAAAACATAGATATTCCTTTTCATCAATTTAGTATTAACAGAAATATTTCCTGCTAAAATTTGATTTGCTTCTCCATAGTCTACTTTGTTAGGCTTAAACTCGGTCCAGTTATTTAACCAATTGTTGTAGCCCATAATTCCTTTCTCTTGTTGAGCACTCATACTGGCTACTGTCAAAAAGATGCAGATGATTTGAGTAATTTTTTTCATGACAAGGTGTATTAGGTTAATAATAAATTTGGGATGCGTATGCGTAATATGATAAAAACTCATCCCGAATTTTCTGATTGTATACAGAAGCTCCGGGAACGAGTTACTATTTTTAATCTTCTCTAAAATCAAATACACTTACGTAAAGAGTTTAGAAAAGGTTTTAAAATATTTTTTTTAATTACATTTCGTTCAAATCGTTGAACTCGTGTAATGATTTCAATGTGCTTTCGTAAAATAAAATAGCTGCGATAAGATTTCCTTTATCAGAATATGGCATCATCTTTCTTTGGAATTCTACCGTAGTATCCAAAAATGTAGATGTTCCGATTGCCTGATTATCTAACACTTTCTTGTGCTCGCTGTCGTCCGGAATACCTAAATCTGCCATAGTAACGCCTGGTTTGGTAACCAAAGCGATGTAAGGGAGAGTTTTAACTAATACTTTAATGCGCTCAATGTACAGTTCCAAAAGTTCACCTTTCTGCATACCGCTCAATTCTTTTTGATCGTGGTATTTACGAATAAGTGCTGTTGTACTAATAATACTTCTTGGAGCGTTTTTAGCCTGTGCAGACGCTGCTGCAGTTGTCAAGATAAAAAATAAACTAAAAAAAATAATTTTCCCTTTCATAAATTCTATTTAAAATTGGTTGTTGATGAAAACAAAAATATATAAATTATGTTAAATCGCAACTTTAATGTTTTTTTTTTTGAAAAATTGAGTTTCAGATTACCCTAAAAAAAGGTCATATAACGAGAAAATATGCCTTTTGCCGAGTTTTTTGTTAATTTTGTTAAAATTTTTTCTTGTAAGAAACGGACTAATTTAACAGGGTCTTTACGCATTATTATAGATAAAAAAAAGACATGTTTTCAATAATTTTGTAAAAACTATTAACAAAAAAGTCTTAATATCTCATCAAAGGCGACTCACTATTACCAAAACATGACGGAAAAAAATAAACATTTTACCAAAAAATTAGTTTTTTGAAATAAAAAATGGGCGCATAATTAATCTTTATTCCGAAAATTTTTGACTACATCATTTTCTTCTATCTTTGCTTCATGCAATTTTCTCAAATTTTAGGTCAGGATTACATCAAAAGTCACTTGATAAAAAGTGCATCTTCCGGAAGGATTCCGCACGCACAATTATTTGTCGGACCAGAAGGAAGTGGTACATTATCAACTGCTATTGCCTACGCGCAATATATTTTGTGCAGCAATACAGGCGATGAAAACTCAAACGGAAATGATTCCTGCAATCTCAAGTTCCAAAACATTTCGCATCCTGATCTTCATTTCATTTATCCTACGGTAACCACCGAAGATGTAAAGACAAAACCAAAAAGTCTGGATTTCATTCAGGACTGGAGAACATTTATTCAGGAAATGCCTTACGGAGGTTTATTCGACTGGTATAAAGTACTGGGGGTTCAGAATAAACAAGGTGAAATCAGGGTCGAAGATGCCCAGGAAGTTTTAAAATCACTTTCGTTAAAATCCTATGAAGGCGGTTACAAAATTATGATTATCTGGATGGCCGATAAAATGAACATCGCCGCATCCAATAAATTGTTAAAACTGTTAGAAGAACCGTCAGACAAAACGATTTTTATTCTGATCTCTGAAAATGAAGAAGATATAATTCAAACCATACGTTCCCGTTGCCAGGTGATTCATTTTAATGGCTTACCTGAGAAAGTAATTACAGAAGCTTTAGTATCCCAGGAGAATATCGATCAGAATGTAGCTTTAAAGATTGCACATCAGGCACAGGGAAATTTTAACAAAGCACTTTCCCTTTTAAAAGAAGATGATTCCGAATATCCTTTTGAACAATGGTTTGTCAATTGGGTTCGTGCGGCATTTCGGGCAAAAGGAAACGCAGCAGCCATTCAGGATTTAATTTCCTGGAGCGAAGAAATTGCTTCACTTGGCCGAGAAAGCCAGAAAAAATTCATTCAGTATTGTATTGAAATGTTCCGACAGGCATTGCTATTAAATTATCAGGCACCGAGTCTCGTTTATATTGAGCCGAAAGTAGATAAATTCAAACTCGAAAATTTTGCTCCTTTCGTAAACGGAAATAATATACACGACATTTTTAAGGAACTTTCAGAGGCAATGTATCACATTGAAAGAAACGGAAATGCAAAAATAATTTTGACAGATTTATCCATAAAACTCACACGTTTAATTCATAAAAAATAATTTGTAATGAATAATGTTGCTTCAATTTTACTGTTGCTTTTTTTGGCCCTGACTTTTTTACAGTCAGGCTATGAGAAAATATTTTACTGGAAAGACAACGTTTCCTGGCTCAAAGAACATTTTGCCAAAACAGCTTTAAAAAATCAGGTTCCGCTTGCTCTTTTACATCTTTTAATTTTAGAATTAATTTCAGGGATTTTATGTGTCGTTGGTGCAATACAATTGCTTACTGACAGCGGTCGTGAATTTGGTTTTTACGGCGCCATTTTTTCCTGTATTTGTTTGTTAATGATGCTTTTCGGTCAGCGACTGGCCAAAGATTATGATGGTGCGAGAACCATTGTTATCTATTTTATTCCCGCCGTCATGGCAGTTTACTGGTTGAACTAAAATAATAGGCCACAGATTTCGCAGATTAAAATGATTAAAAAATCTGTGGCAACAAAAAATGTTCGCTTTAGCGAATAGCAAAAATAAATTTTATATTAAAAAAATGAATCCAAAACATCCTGCAGAGTCCCTTACTATTTTAACAGATTTAGTTTTACCGAGCGAAACAAATCCATTGAATAATCTTTTTGGTGGTGAATTATTAGCGAGAATGGATCGCGCAGCAAGTATCGCAGCCAGAAGACATTCGCGCCGAATAGTGGTTACGGCTTCTGTGAATCACGTCGCTTTCAACAGAGCCATTTCTTTGGGAAGTGTAGTTACTGTTGAAGCCAAAGTATCACGATCTTTCAAAAGTTCTATGGAAGTTTTTATAGATGTATGGGTAGAAGATCGCGAATCCGGAAACAGAACCAAAGCTAACGAAGCTATTTATACATTCGTTGCTGTTGATGATACCGGAAGACCTGTTGAAGTTCCTGCAATTGAGCCTGAAACTGAACTGGAAAAACAACGTTTTGATGCCGCTTTGCGTCGTAAACAATTGAGTTTATTGCTTGCCGGAAAAATAAAACCTTCTGAAGCCACAGAATTAAAGGCTTTATTTCTATAGCAAAATTGTGACAATTTGGAACAATTTGAGAGAATCAAACTCCAAAAAAAAGAAGTAATTTTACACCATTACATGCCCATACAAATCTAAATCAGGAAGTTATTTGTTTTCCGATTTATATTTAGAAGAGAAAAAGAAAAAATTTTAGATGAAAGAAAAAGAAAAAAAAGAGATGAGTTCAGAGAAAGAGGCCAAATTAAAAGCGTTACAACTTACGCTTGACAAACTAGATAAGACGTACGGAAAAGGAACCGTGATGAAAATGGGCGATAAAGCCATCGTAGAAGTTGAAACAATTTCTTCGGGTTCTCTTGGTGTTGATTTAGCGCTTGGAGTAAATGGTTACCCAAGAGGAAGAATCATTGAAATATACGGACCGGAATCCTCTGGTAAAACAACCCTTACACTACATGCAATTGCCGAAGCTCAAAAAGCGGGTGGAATTGCTGCTTTTATAGATGCGGAACATGCCTTTGACAGAAATTATGCTGAAAAATTAGGCGTAGACATCGAAAACCTGATCATTTCGCAACCGGATAATGGTGAGCAGGCTTTAGAAATTGCAGAAAACCTGATCCGTTCAGGGGCAATTGATATTGTTGTAATTGACTCGGTAGCAGCCTTAACGCCAAAAAGTGAGATTGAAGGTGAAATGGGAGATTCTAAAATGGGTCTTCATGCACGTTTAATGTCTCAGGCTTTAAGAAAATTAACGGGAACTATCAGCAAAACAAATTGTACTGTTTTCTTCATCAACCAGTTGAGAGAGAAAATCGGTGTTATGTTCGGAAATCCTGAAACAACAACCGGTGGTAACGCTTTGAAATTCTACGCTTCTGTACGTTTAGATATTCGTCGTTCTTCTCAAATTAAAGACGGGGAAAACGTAATCGGAAACAGAACGAAAGTAAAAGTCGTTAAAAACAAAGTAGCTCCGCCTTTTAAAACAGCCGAATTCGACATTATGTACGGAGAAGGAGTTTCTAAAACAGGTGAAATTTTAGATTTAGCGGTTGAATTTGAAATCGTTAAGAAAGCAGGATCATGGTTCAGCTACGGAGATACCAAATTAGGACAAGGTCGTGATGCCGTAAAATCTTTAATTAAAGATAATCCGGAATTAGCGGATGAATTAGAAGTTAAAATTAAAGCGCATATCAAAGAATTAGCTAACGCTTAAAATATTGAAAATCTGAATATTACAGATTTATAGATTACCAACCCGACAGGTTTTAAAACTTGTCGGGTTTTTTTATTCCAAAAATTATAAAAAAACTTTTATTATTCACGCAACCTTTTCCGGTTTGCACACTCTATATAAATGTGATGCCAGCATTACAACGGTCAAAAATCTAAAATATCAATCGTAAATGTTTTTATTATGAAAGAAAAAATAGAATTGTTGTGGCATAAAAATAGCAAAATAACCAGAAAAAAGTTTAAAAAAGTACTACGCTTTATAGCAGTTAAAATAATTCACCGTTAGATTTTGAATATAAAAGGGGTTTTAAATTCAAAAGAAAACCCGGCACGATTCATACTCAGTGCCGGGTTTAATATTTATGTGCTGTTTTAAATCTTGTCTTTCTTTTTAAATTCAAGTAATCCTTTATAAATCAATTGCCTAACCTGATCTCTCAGCTCTTTCCTGTTTTCGCTCGTAAGTCCCTCAGTTTCTACAAATGGCAATATTCTTCCTCTCATTTTTCCGGGACTGCCGCTTAAAAAAGTATACGAAAATCGTTCTTTATTATCAGCAAAAACAATGGGAACAATTGGAATCTGATGGTCAATGGCCAGCCTGAAAGCGCCGTCTTTAAATTCATCCAGCAAAATTGTTTCGTCATCCGGAACTCCGCCTTCCGGAAAAATACAAATACTTAATCCCTGATTCAGACGGTCTTGTGCCCGTTTGAAAACCTCGTTTTTACTTCTGGACGAATTTCTGTCCACCAGAATACAAGTCCTTTTATAGAAAAAACCAAATAATGGGATCTTCGAAAGCTCTTTTTTCCCAACAAAAACAAACGGATTTTTAATTACCGCCAGCATTAACATAATGTCAGTCATTGAAGTATGATTGGCAACAATCATGTAACTTTTATACTTTTCAAGCTTTTGCTCGCGCTTGATTTTATAATAAAATCCCATTCCAAAAAGAATGAATTTTGCCCATATCCGCGCCATTTTAAAAAAGTACGGATAACCACTTTCGGTTATAATAGATGCCAGTAAAAACGGCAGCATAATCAATATCGGAATGGCCATTAAAATGTAAAACCAAATGCGCCAGATGATCCAAAAAACAATTTTTATTCCTTTCATGGTTTCAAAAGTAAGAAAACAGAAATGAATTTAGAATTTTAGATCGTTAGATTTTCAGAATATTCGATTTTATTATAAACAAGCCTCTGATTTCTACGAAGTTTTCAAAAACTTGATAATATTTACAAAGAAAAAAATAAACCTTGCGAACTTTGCGAAAAACTTTGCGAACTTTGCGGTTCAAGAATACGAAAAAAACTAGAATGGCAAAAATACTTACTGGTGTTCAGAGTACTGGAACGCCACACTTAGGCAACTTATTGGGAGCAATTATTCCTGCAATCGAATTATCAAATAATCCGGCAAATGAATCGTTTTTGTTTATTGCTGATTTACATTCCATTACACAAATAAAAGATGGCCAAACATTAAGAGAAAATACCAATAGTACTGCTGCTGCTTGGCTTGCCTGTGGTTTAAATCCGGAGAAAGTAACTTTTTACAGACAGTCTGACGTCACTCAAACCGCAGAATTAACCTGGTATCTAAGCTGTTTTTTTCCGTTTCAACGTTTGACTTTAGCGCATTCTTTCAAAGACAAAGCAGATCGTTTAGACGATGTAAATGCAGGACTTTTCACCTATCCGATGTTAATGGCTGCTGATATTCTGTTGTATGATGCTGAATTTGTACCGGTTGGAAAAGACCAGTTGCAGCATTTAGAAATAACACGTGATGTGGCTTCCCGTTTCAACCACCAAATGGGAGAAACATTTGTAATTCCTGAAGCTAAAATTCAGGAAGACAGTATGCTGATTCCCGGAACAAACGGTGGAAAAATGAGTAAATCTGCCAACAATATCATCAATATTTTCCTGGACGACAAAACGCTTCGCAAGCAGGTAATGAGTATTGAAACAGACAGCACACCACTGGAAGAACCAAAAAATCCGGATACTTGTAACGCTTTTGCAATCTATTCGCTATTGGCAACTGAAGCCCAAATTGCCGAAATGAGAGCCAATTACTTAGGTGGAAATTACGGTTACGGTCACGCTAAACAAGCTTTGTTTGAACTCATTACAGAAAAATTCAAAACCGAAAGAGAAAAATACAATTACTACATCAACAACCTGGATGAAATAGATGCCTTACTGAAAAAAGGAGCTGAAAAAGCAGCCAGCGTAGCCAATCCTGTTTTACAGAGAGTTCGTGAAAAACTCGGATTTGGAAAATAGATTTTTTAAACCCGACAGGTTTTTGAAACCTGTCGGGTTTAAAATTTAAATCAGATCGCTTCAAACAACTTCCCTGGCAATGGCCGAATTACTCCCTTAAGCTCCATCTGTATTAAGATTCCTGAAATTTTATAAATCGGGAAATCACATTGAAGTGCAATAGTATCCAGTAATTCTTTACCGTTTTTTAATAGAAAATCATAAATTTTTTGTTCCTCAGCTTCCAGTTCCACGAACAACTGTTTCTGAACTGTTTTTCCTTTACTTTCAATATCCCAGTTGAGCATATAAACCAAATCGGCAGCACAGGTCAGCATGTTTGCTTTTTGGGTTTTAATCAAATTATTACAACCCATACTGTACACATCCGTATTTCGTCCCGGAACTGCAAAAACATCCCGGTTGTAGTCGTTCGCTATGTTTGCTGTAATTAGAGAGCCCCCTCTGTCAGCAGATTCAATAACAATTGTAGCCTCCGAAATTCCGGCAACAATGCGGTTTCTGCGAACAAAATTTTCCCTGTCCGGATTAGAAGAACTCCAAAACTCGGTAATAAAACCGCCATTTTCTTCCATTTTGGCAATATATTTTTTGTGCGTTTTGGGATAGATCTGGTTTAAGCCGTGCGCCAAAACTCCAATAGTCTGCAGGTTATTTTCCAAAGCCAGCTGATGCGCAACAATATCAACACCATAGGCAAATCCACTTACAATTATGGGATCCAACGGCGCCAAATCTTCTATAAATGATCTGCAGAATTCTGTCCCGTACGAAGTAATCTGGCGAGTCCCGACAATACTGATTATTTTTCTGTTCTTTAAATTAATATTTCCGGCAGAAAAAATCAAAACGGGTGCATCAAAACAATGTTTCAGGCGCTCCGGATAATCCGCATCCTGAAAAAAGGAAACATTTACAGGATTCGCTTTTATGAATTCCAGTTCTTTATTCGCTTTTTCAAAGACCGTTTTATCTTTCATGTTTTTCAATAAAGCAGAACCTACTCCATCAATAGCGGCAATCTGATTTATTTTGGTTTTGAAAATCGTTTCCGCATTCCCAAAATGAGCCAATAGTTTTTTAGCGATTATATCTCCAACTCCATCCACTTTAAGTAAGGCTAATAGGTAAAATAATTCCTGATCTGACATTGATTAAAAATATTATGTAAAATAGAATAAGATAAAAATCCGATTCGAAGCAGTAAATATCATAAAAATAAAGTAATTTCTTAATAAAAATTAGTGTTAATACTCTAAATATTTCATCACCCAGGCAATACATACATTTAACTCTTTGAAAATTAATTATCTATAAAATAAAGCGGATTGTTAATAAAAATTGTGAATAAAATTTTGATAACTATATTCATTACATAACTTTGTTACCATGAAAATCGAAACTTACATCTCGCAATTATTATATCGTTATCAGTGTGTAACGGTTCCCGGCTTTGGAGCATTTTTAACCGAAATTCACTCTGCCAAGCTTAATGAAAGCACCAATTCGTTTTTTCCCCCAAAGAAAACTATCGCATTCAACAGTCTGTTAAAAAACAATGACGGATTATTGGCCAATCATATTGCCCAGTCTGAAAACACTTCTTACGGTTTTGCCGTTAGTGCAATTGCGCATGAGGTTATGAATTGGAAAAAAGTATTAGAAGAATACGGCGTTTTAAGTTTTAAAAACATTGGTGATATTCGTTTAAACTCGGATAGGAACATGGTTTTTACTCCAAACGATCAGACCAACTATCTTTCAACTTCTTTCGGATTAGGCCCGTTTGTTTCTCCTTTGGTTAAAAGAGAAATATTCGAGAAAAAACTGGAAGAAATTCAGGAAAGAGAAACTATAAGTTTACCTGAAGCTGAAGAACAAATACGATCTTCAAGACCTTATTTACGATATGCCGCCATTTTTGTTTTAGGCTTAGGAATAACCGGAAGTATCGGATATCCGTTGTACCAAAATCAAATCGCAAACCAAACACTGGTTGTGGAAGGTGCTGTTCAGAAAAAAGTACAGAACAAGATTCAGGAAGCTACATTTTTTATACAAAATCCGTTACCTGCAGTCACACTTTCTGTAGACTCTGTTAAAACGGAAACTACTGAAATAAAAACAATGCCTTACCACATTATGGCCGGTGCATTCAGAAGTGAACAAAATGCAAGAAAAGCATATAATCAACTTCTCAAAGATGGTTACAACGCAAGAATGCTGGGTGAAAACAAACACGGTTTATTTCCTGTTTTATACGGAAGTTATCCAACAATGGCTGAAGCGGAAAAAGCTCAAAAAGAAATTCAAAAAGGAGAAAATCCGGATGCCTGGATTTTAGTCGAAGCATTATAAAATTCCCTTTACTACTTACTTATTAAATCCTCTTTTCATTTTTTGAAAAGAGGATTTTTTTATCTACTTATAATACAGTCTGATAAGATTAATGCAACCTTTAAGCATTTTACGTGGAAACCTATTTATAGTAAAAACGCTGTTAAAATTATATAATAAATTTGCTTTAAGCTAAAAATGAATTTGAAAACTCAAAAAGAGCCAATATAGCGTGTTATTTCAAACTATACAACGCATAAGCCGTGTTTTCTTTAAAAACAGCTTTAAACGAAGAAAAACAGCCTTAAATGACTATTTTTATTTCAAAACCAATTTTGCATTTTGAGTCAGGATTTCTTTTCCATCCTGATAGATTGTCAGAGTGGCCGGAGGTGAATCTGATGTTCCTATCACGATAATGGCACATTCATAAGTGAAATTTCCTTTTTTGAATTCATAATGATGATTTCCACCACTTCCGTCAGAAATATCTTTTCCGTTAGTAATAACTAAATCAGGGGTATCACTCATCGATTTTTTTATTGACCATGAAGCATACCTGAAATTATCATTTCCAAGATCGTCAATTCTAATTCTAAATTTGCTCGTTTCCAAAACACAAACCGGAGCTTTAAAAGTTGCAATGGCCGGATTTAATTTTCCTTTTTCGCTGGCAATCAGTTTATTTTTTTGATTCTTTTCAGATTGTGACTGATAATTTATGCTGATCACTTTGCCATCCGTATCCATCCAGATATCGCCCTGTAAAAGCATAATACCACGCCAGCCCATTTCACTCCAGTCTTTTGCGGGATTCGATTTTATAATTTTATTTTTTAATGTCGCATCAAAAATCTGATCGTATCTTTTTATAAAATCGGCTTTGTTTTTAACAGACGGGATTGGATAATCTCTTCCAAGCGGAAAGAAAATAAAAGCCGCAATACCAGCTTTGTTATTGCTTTTCACATTAGCCATAAAACTTTTGACAAACTTTTGATATTCCGGTTTTAAATCCTGACTAAAAATCGTGTGATTGCAAAAAATCAAAAATATTAGATAAATACTATTTTTTCTCATAGCTGAATATTTTTTTACTTATTTATAAATCTGATAGTTAACGAAATATAAAAGTACTTAATTTATACTTGCCTTAAACATTTTAAGCTCATCCCAGGTAAACTCATCCCCATGTTTTTCCTTCAGACCGTTCAGTGATTCTTCCTGATAAAATTCAAAAGCTTCCCGTAAAGCCAGTATTTTATCATACGGCAGCACATCAGCAATTTCGACTTTTTTAGCCTGAATCAATTTAATCAAATGCGTTTCAACGGTTTGCACCGTTAGCTTTCTCATTCTCGCAATATCCTGAACAGAATTTTTTTCAATCCACAAATCGTATGTCTCCTCGACGGTCGTTTTTTTGACTGCTTTGGGTTCGTTTTTGTCCAGTTTTTTGGCCGTATATCGAACAACCGGCTCATCCGGTTTAAAAATATCGGTATTGCTCATTTGAAACTCTTCACGAATCTTTTCGAGCTTATTTGATTTGAAATTTTTAATGGCAGGAGACGTTAATTTTTCTTTACAGATCGTTTCTCCGGCAACCACAATTTCAATTAATAATTTGGCTTTCATCAGGCGTAAAACGGCTTTTGTTTGCAGATCATCCAGAAAAGCCAGTTCCTCGTAAAATTCCTTTACTTTTTTAAACTTCTGAATTTCAGCCATTTTCTGCAAAAGATCCGTAACCAGTTTGTCCATTGGTTTAAAGAAATACACATAGGCCGCCTCTACCCTTTCCTGAACAAAATACAAATCAACCGTTTCAGTATTGAATATTTTGTTGAGCTGATTAATGAATTTTTGCGAAGGATCAGAAAGCTGCTCAATGATTTCCAGGCGTTTGTGCGCCCACATGGCATGTTTGGCTTTTTCTGAAGCAGCTGCGTTTTCGTTATAACTAAAACGATGGTTTCTCCATTCCTGCGTTAAATCTGTCCAGTTAAAACTGTTAATCAAATAGTTATGAATAAAATTCTTTGTTTCGAAATGCAGGGATTTTTCTAAAATATCATCTGTAGCTTTATTCAAAGCGTAATCCATCACATCCTGATCATTAGAAATTCCGTTCATCTGCATCGGAGAAAGCAAAATAAGGCCATTTAAGGACCTTAATCGCGATAAAGCAACATATGCCTGCCCAGGAAGAAAAACCTGCGATACGTCAAGCGCAGCTTTGTCAAAAGTTAGTCCCTGGCTTTTATGTACAGTAATCGCCCAGGCCAGTTTAAGCGGATAATGGGCAAAAGTGCCCAGAACTTCCTCTTCTATCTCTTTTGTTAGTTCATTGACTTTGTAGCGAATGTTTTTCCACTCATATTTCTCTACTTCGATCGTTTTATTCTCTTCCGGGAAGTAAACAAAAATTTCTTCGGGTGAAAGTGACTTGATAACGCCCATTTTTCCATTAAAATAACGTTTTTCAAAAGACAAATCGTTTTTAACAAACATCACCTGCGCTTCAACCTTCAGTTTCAGGTTTTCTTCCACTGGAAAAATTTTCTCCGGAAAATCACTTACGATAAAAGGCTGATATGAATATTCCCTTCCGGCCAAATCATTAATGGACTGCTCGTTAATAGAATCTGCTTTGGCATTGTGCGTGGTTAAAGTGATATAACCTTCATAATTTTTTAAATCGAAATCGGGTTTTACATATTGGTTCAGAAACTGGATATCCTGTGCTGAAATCTGATTATTCCTCAGATTATTCAAAACCGAAATAAAATCATCATCGGTTTGGCGATAAATCTTCGATAGTTCAATATACAAGGGCGGATTTTGCTGTACTACATGGGAATGAAAAAAGAATTTTCCTTTGTAATAATTTCGCAGTGTTCTCCATTCTTCATCACGAATTACAGGCGGTAATTGCAATAAATCACCAATAAAAAGGACCTGAACACCACCAAAAGCCTGCGAATTTCTGCGAAGAGTCTGCATCATAAAGTCAATGGCATCCAGCAAATCCGCGCGAAGCATACTTACTTCATCAATAATGAGCAATTCCATGTTTTTGATGACATTTCGCTTGACATTATTCATTTTAAAATGCCTGCGCAATGTTTCCTTATTTTCGAATTTTACGGTTTCTGTAAACTGCGAATTTGCTTCATAAGAAGGAATAAAAGCGGAAAAAGGCAGCTGAAACATAGAGTGAATGGTCACTCCGCCGGCGTTTAGCGCCGCAATTCCCGTAGGTGCCACAACAACAGTGTTTTTGTGAGTAGTCGCAATGATTTCTCGCAAAAGTGTCGTTTTCCCTGTACCCGCTTTACCGGTAAGAAATATAGACTTTTGCGTCTGATTGATAAATTGTAAAGTATAAGCAGCAGCTTCTGTAACGTTTTGCATTTGGGCTTGTATTGAAAAACTAAAAGTATCGTATTTTTATAAAAGAAAAAACCTAAATCTGAGATAGATTTAGGTTTTTAAAATTTAGTTCTTTTGGTCGATTATTTCTTAGCCTCTTCACCTTCTTTAGCGGGAGCTTTTTCTTCTGTCTTTGGAGCCGCTTTGTACTTATCGTTCAAAGCTTTAATGATATCTTTTGTAATATCATATTTCTCTTCAGCATACAATACTGTTGCAGCATCACCAGTTCCGTAGATATAAGAGTAACCGTTTTTCTTACCGTATTCTTTGATGAATTTCTTCACTCCGCTTACAAGAGAGTCCATTTCAACTCCGCTTTCCTGTTGCAATTGTTGAGACAAAGCTTGTTGAGCGTAACCTAATTGTTGCTCTCTTTTTTGCAACTCAGCACCTCTTTGTTGCGCCCATGCCTGACCATTTGCTTGTGCCTGACTTTGAAAACTAGCAGCGTCTTGTTTAAAACGAGTAATTTCAGCTTGTAGTTGTCTTCCTTTTTCTTCTGCCTGACCTTTGTATTTTGCTTCCAGATCTTTTGCCTCAGTGTACTCTTTCATTAAAACAGAAGTATCAACGTAAGCCGTTTTTACTTCTTTAACTTCTGCTGTTTTACCACATGAAACAACGAAAATTGAAACTGCGATAATTACTAATGCTTTTTTCATTTTTTTTAATTTCTATTTTTTTAATGTTGAAGACAAAAATATAAAAAAATAAATAGCATCAACATAAAGTTTAAAAAATGCTCTTTTTTTCTTGTATCAATTTTTGTTATCGTACTTAAGATATTTATAATTTACTGTTATTAATAATGAATTTATTAGCTGAATTTTAAGCGATTTTCTAAAAAAAGACATATTCAGAGTCCTCTTCAACACAAAACCTCGCTTAAATGCGCTAAAAATAAGTTTTAGCTGTTTTTTAGCACGTAAATGTGCGAAGAATATTCTAATGTTTGCTTAGCTTTTAAATTTGACTTCAAACCGACTAAAAACGCACGTATGTAATTCATTTTTCCGGTTTTGTATTTTTCGGATAATAAGCTCACATAAAAAGAATCAAATTTCATCGGAAGGACTTTTTCCAGGTTCATATCAACTTTTGCAAAAAGACACTGAATCGCTTTTTTTGAAAAATGCCAAAAGTGAATGGGCACATCATAAGCTGCCCAAAATTCCTTATAATATTTTGCATCGTACGATTTGAAGTTTGGAACCGCAACAATTAATGTTCCAGTTGGCTTTAATAAACGCTTCAATTCCTGGATTTGCAATTCTAAATTTGGAACGTGTTCCAAAACGTGCCACATGGTAATGACGTCGAAAGAATTATTTTCAAGAACACTTATTTCTTCCACAAATGAAATTCCTTTTTTAATGGCAATTTCTTTTGCTCTGTCGCTCGGCTCTACTCCAACTGTTTCCCAACCGTCATTTTTTGCGGTCAGTAAAAAATCTCCAGTTCCGGCACCTATGTCTAAAATTTTACCTTTTTGAGATTGTTCCGAATTAATTAAATCCAGTTTATTTTTCAATGCTATATTTTTTACAAAATGATAGGCCTTTTCAAATACCGAACGTTTGTTGTCTGTGTGCGAAATATAATCTTCGCTTTCGTAATATCTTCCTAAATTTTCTAAATCCGGTTGCGGAGATGTAATCAGCATGTCCAGATTTTCATCATGATACAATTCGAAAGTTTCTTTAGAAACCGAGTGATCTTTTACAGTAAGAAAATGTTTTTTATTTAAAACGTCCATTTTATAATTATAGGTATTTTGGTTTAATTTCACAGCAAACCCTAAAAATGAAATTTCACTTTTAGGGCCTCTTCCTTTATATTTTTTTATCGTTTCCAATTTATTTTGACAGCAGACATTTTCTCATTTTCAATTCTGGTTTCTTTGCAAACTACAAATTCATTTTTGCTATAAAACAACAGCGGAGATTTATACTGCTCTTGATTTTGCTTCACATCATTTTCATGATCAATAACCCAACCATTCAAACTGTCTTTGTTCTTTTTTAATTGATTAATAAGAAGCGAACCTTTTCCTTTTCCCTGAACATCCTGATTTAAAATTATAGCAAACCAGTCTTCATCGTTTCTTAAAAACGTGAATGCCCAACCTTTTATTTTATCTTCACCATCGATTAACAAATAATGATTCTTATCAGACAAAGCGTCCAGATACGAATCAAAATCATCCATTGTCTGATAATTTAATTGTTCCGGATATTCATTATTTCAAAGTTGCAATAACACTTCTTTATCCTGCAATGATAAAACTTCTTTCTCAATTATCTTCATGAGTAGATGATAAAAAATAATTACTTATTTCAGAATCTTTACAAATAGTTTCACGTGGAACAATTTTTAGTCTCGGTTTACAGTCTCCGTTTACAGCTGTATGTGAACTGAGACTGCGACTGTAAACTAAAAAACTATCTTCCCATATAGATTAACAAGACAGAAATATCACTTGGAGAAACACCACTAATTCTCGAAGCTTGCGAAATGGTAACAGGACGGATTTTACTCAGTTTCTGTTTTGCTTCAATAGACATCGATTTGATTTTATTGTAATCGAAATTTTCCGGGATTTTAACTTCTTCAAGTCTTGTCAACTTGTCTGCGTTATTTCTTTCCTTTTCTATGTAGCCGGAATATTTCACCTGAATTTCGGCTTGCTCCAAAATTTCCTGATCCAGATCGTTCTCCGCTATGTAAGCTGCTACTTTCTCAAACTTCATGATATCTTCCAAATCAATCTGAGGACGAGAGAAAACCTTAAACATTTTATCCCCTTGTGTAATCAGCGCGGTATCTTTAGATTCTAAAATCGGATTTGCCTCTCCAACAGAAACACTTGTTTCTTTGAAAAAGGCAACCATTTTTTCAGACTCATTTAATTTATGTTCCATTCTGCGTAAACGTTTTTCAGAAGCCAAACCAATTTCATGTGACATTGGCGTTAATCTGAAATCGGCATTATCCTGACGCAACAATGTTCGGTATTCTGCACGAGAGGTAAACATTCGATACGGCTCTTCTGTTCCTTTCGTAATTAAGTCGTCTATTAAAACTCCGATGTATGCTTCGTCACGTTTCAAAATCAACGGCGCTTTTTCATGGACTTTTAAATGCGCATTAATTCCCGCCATCAATCCTTGCGATGCAGCTTCTTCATATCCTGTCGTCCCATTTATTTGTCCGGCAAAATACAAACCTTCCACCAGCTTTGTTTCCAAAGTGTGTTTCAATTGTGTTGGCGGAAAATAATCATATTCGATCGCATAACCAGGACGGAAAAACTTCACCTTCTCAAAACCGGCTACAGAACGCAATGCTTTAAATTGAATATCTTCCGGCAGTGAAGTTGAAAATCCGTTTACGTAAACCTCACAGGTATTCCATCCTTCCGGTTCTACAAATAATTGGTGACGCTCTTTATCAGCAAAGCGATTTATTTTATCTTCTATCGATGGGCAATATCTTGGACCGATACTTTTGATACGTCCGTTGAACATAGGCGAACGATCAAAACCTGATCTCAAAATATCATGAACATCCAAAGACGTGTACGTCATGTGACAAGATCTCTGGTGAATCAAAGGTGATGTCACATCTGAGTATGAAAACTTATCCGGTTTCGAATCTCCTTTTTCTTCGTTCATTTTAGAATAATCCAAAGAACGTCCATCAACACGTGGCGGTGTTCCTGTTTTCATTCTTCCGGATTCAAAACCCACAGCAACCAAATCTTCTGTGATTCCATATGCAGCACTTTCACCTGCTCTCCCTCCACCGAATTGTTTATCTCCAATATGAATCAAACCATTCAAAAAAGTTCCATTTGTAAGGACTACCGACTTAGAACGGATTTCAATTCCAAGCGAAGTTTTGATCCCCTTTATTTTTCCGTTTTCGATAATCAAACCTTTTACCATCTCCTGGTAAAAATCAAGATTAGGAGTTCCCTCCAGCATCATTCTCCATTCTTCAGCAAAACGCATTCGGTCACTTTGAACTCTTGGCGACCACATCGCAGGTCCTTTCGATTTGTTCAGCATTTTGAATTGGATAGCAGTTTTGTCTGAAACAATTCCGGAGTATCCTCCAAGTGCATCAATCTCCCGAACAATCTGTCCTTTCGCAATTCCACCCATCGCAGGATTGCAGGACATCTGTGCAATGTTTTGCAAACTCATTGTCACCAATAAAGTTTTTGATCCTAAATTTGCGGCCGCTGCCGCGGCTTCAGAACCAGCATGGCCAGCACCCACCACAATAACATCGTATTCTTCTAAAAACATTTTGTTTTACTATTCTCCGGAAACCGTTTAAGTTGGTTCTCAGAATTAACTTTATAAACTTTTGTTCCACGTGGAACGGCGCTTACGCGCAAAAACCAATCTTTAAATTTTCAAGTATAAAAATCCAAATTCCAAACCATACAACACAATCTGTTCCACGTGGAACAGATTAAAACCTACTAACTATTTACTAAACCATACAACCAAAAATCATTAAATATTTGTTCCACGTGAAACATATTAAGAGTTAATTCCTGAATCTTGAATGTTTCACGTGGAACGTTTGAATAAAGTCAGACTTAAAGTGTTTCACGTGGAACGTGTCTTTTTTAGAAATTACTACTAGTTTAAGTTATAGTTCCACGTGGAACATGGCGATTTTTTCATCTTCTTTTGAACGCATTAAATCTGCGTCGGTTTCAGTTTTATCCTTGTATCCACAGTAATGTAATATACCGTGGGCTAAAACACGTTTCAATTCCTCTTCAAAAGAAACCTTAAAATCTTTAGCGTTGTCTTCTACCCTTTCAACAGAAACAAAAATATCTCCATTTAATTCATTACCCACTGTATAATCAAAACTGATAATATCTGTAAGTGTGTCGTGATTCAGATATTCAACATTGATTTTATGAAGATACTCATCATCACAAAATATATAATTTATCTCTCCTTCGTTTTTATTTTCAGAAACAATTACAGCACTCAACCAATTAGAAAAGGCCTCTTCGTTATCTAAATTAAATTCTGTTTCGTAATTAAAATTGATCATTTTGTATTAAAATATTCTTGAACCTTTTGGTTAAAATTTGAGCGCAAAGGTAGTGATTGTCTATTTAAAATCTCTACACTGTTTAAATAATCCAAAAGTGAACTTGGTAATGTATTGGAACGATTTGTAAACTCAGCCTTATTGGTTTCGGATTGACGCTTTGTATCCTGACCTTGTTGCTGAACTGCATTGTTTAATTTTAGTAATTCCTGCTGAATATTTAAGATTCTCTGCAAGTTCTCATTTTTAAATCCTTTATTCAAAAGTTGCTTTTCAGATTGTTTCATCTGATCGATAACTGATTTTCCCTGAGAATCTAATCCTTGTTTAGCTAACTCTTTTTGTAATGCTTCACGAAGTTTGATCTGTTCTTTGTAAATCTGCATTATTGCTTCAGCATCTCCTTCTCCATCATCTCCTTCTTTTCCGCTCTTCTCTCCCTTACCATTTTTGCCATCTTTACCGGAAGAACTTTTATCACCACTTTTATTTCCCTGTCCGTCTTTACCCTGACCATCTTTACCGTTACCACTTTTTCCTTGTCCCGGCTTTTCACCCTGACCTTGTCCTGGCTTATCTCCACTTTTATCACCGGGTTTATCTCCTTGCTTCATTCCCTCTTTCATCTTATCGGCCAAACTTTTTTGCTTTTTAATAATATCCGGCAACTGCATTCCTTGTCCGTCACCTGGTTTTGGTTTTCCTGCCCCCGGCTTAGACATAGACATTTGCATGTTGTTTAATAAATCACTTAAAAAGTCAGCCAGTTTATTAGAAGATGACACTGCATATTGCTGGTGAGAAACTCCTTTTGGAACCTGAACATCGGTTAAGGATTCAATAGCTTTATCTATATTATATTGTACATTTCCAATTTCCTTTGTTACATCTTCACCTACTTTTGGGTTACGTAAAGACAAGGCAAACAAACTATCATCGATATGTTTGAATTGCTGTTTTAGGTTTTGTTGTACTTTTATATTCTTCGTATAAGCAGAAGAACCTAATCTCATACTTTTGAATTGTTTCATTACATCTTCCTGTGATAATGAATACGCCAGAAGATTATCCAGAACCTGACGAAGCATTGCCACATCTTCTTCTAATTGCTCCTGTTCTCCACCTTCCATACCAGCATCCATTTGTTCAGCCATGCTTTTCATTTTCTTGGCAGCACTTTTTTGTTTTGGCTTAGCCGAAGAAGTATTCTTTTTATCCAGTTCATCAGAAGCTTTTTTCAAATCATCTTCTACTTCTTTCTCTTTTGAAGGATCTGAAGGAATGTCTAAAGGAGCTTTTAAAGTTTTATTCTCCTCTTTCAATTCTTTTAAGTCTTCCTGAATTTTATCAAAAGATTTATTAATCTCGTCTTGTTTCTCAGCCGTATTTTCTTTTTCTTTATTAGAAAGCTGTTCCTGCTTTTCGGCAAGTTTCTGTAATTTATCCGCAACTTGTTCTGCTTTCTTAGAAACATAAAAACGTTTCGTAAGTTCTACTAACTGCTCTAAATTTTTAGATTGGTTTTTACTGATCTGTTTGAACTTTTCCATCTTATCAAACAAGTCTTCGTTATTTAATTTATCATTTAGATTTTTCAATTCGTCTAATAATTTCTGATTTTTCTCCAGATCTTTATCCGCATTCTCTAAACGTTTTTGCAAATCTTCAGCGCTTTTGTCTTTCTTGTCTTCTTTGAATTTATCCAGATTCTTGTTCATTTTCTCTGCAAACTGTTTCATCAATTCGTCCTGTTGCTTTTGACGTTTGATAAAATCATTGATTTTCTGTTGATCTTTAAACTCTAAATTATCTTTTTCTTTTCCGGAATTTTGAATCTTATCCATTTCAGAAAATTGCTTGTTCTGGTTTTTTAAAGATTTCTCCAAACTATTTATGTTCTGGTTTTGCTGCTGCAATTCCAAATCATGAACTTCATCTGTTGTAGCAACTCTGTCTGAAAAAACAGAAGACTTTGTACTCTTAAAATGGTGTGGGGCATCGTTATCAAAAACCTCAAAATAGTATTCATAAGACACTCCTTCTTCAACTGCCAGATTACTTGGAAACGAAAAAACAAACTGATCGAACACGGCTTGCTTTACCGGAATGGTTCCACGCTTTGCCGTTTGTGGTTTGTTACGTTCGTAGTAAACAATCTGTAATTTTGATAATCCGTAATCATCTCCTAATCTTCCTAAGACATAATTTTTATCTAGCTTTAAACTATCAGGAGCAGGCGCAACAGTTATTGTTGGATGCTGATCTCTGATAACGGACAGCTGATAGTCTAATTTTTCGTAATCTTTGACTTTATTATTTGAAGTAAGAATTTGATATTCTGTATTTTGACCAATATTTTTACTTAATTTAAACTCGTTTTCGGCTTTATTAAACTTAAAAGTTGCATTGTTGTCCTTCCAAACGATCTCCTGAGTAGCCTGCGTATTCATTTTCCAGGTTACTAAAGTTCCCTCCGGAACGATAGCGTTTCCAGTTCCCTGAATGGTTTCGGATTTCTTTTTTAAGTAGGATGGAAAATTCAACACCATTTCGAAGTTGGCAATTGACGGAACTGTGATTACTTTCAATTCGTATTCTTCAGACGAAATGGAATTTCCTTCAAAAGTAAAAGAGACATTTTCTGTTGGCTTTTCAATTTTAAATTCAAATTTCCCTGGTTGAGAACTTTCCATAAAATAACTTTCGTTACCAATATGGATCATCACATTCTCCGGAACAATTTTACCGACTGATTCCATTTTTACAATAAAATCTTTATTCTGTTCCGTTTGCAAATTCTGATTCAGCACTACAAATCTAAAAGGTGCCGGAGGCAAAAATGTAACATTGAAATGCACTACTCTGTTTAAACTTTGAGAAATGATATTGCTGTTTCCTGAAATATAAAACACTGCAAAAAGCAGCACTGGAATAAGTGCTAATGGCAAATACTTTTTGTTTGAATTAAAATTGATAGCGTTTCCAAATGGAATTGGCTGCAGCGAATTTGCTTTTTGTTCTATAGAAGCCAGCATCAACTCTGAACTTTCAGATGAATTTTCAGAAGCAGACAACTGCAAAAAGTTCGTTAGTTTATCACTTACTTCCGTGAAATGATTTCCAATAATAGTAGAGGCCTGATTATAATCGATCCCTTTTTGAAGCTTAAATAACTTAAAAACAGGAAACAAAATAAAACGAAACAAAAGGAAAACTTCCACTCCTATAAAAAGCCAGAATAAAAGTGTTCTTCCCAACGGTTTTAACCAAAGGAAATACTCAATAAAAAGCGTAAATAAAAAATATAAAAGTCCAAAACCGGTAAAAAGAAGAATTCCTTTTATGAGTTCATTGGTATAATATTTTTTGATAAAAGCTTCAAGCTTCAGATATATGGCAGACGTTGTTTTCAAAATGAATCTGTTTGATTTATAACCTATAAAAGTAGTAATTTTAATTAGATAATTCTCAATGAGAAAATTAGCCAATTCAGCTATAAGCAACACATTATCTCATTAAACTGATTCTCTAATTTTCTAATTAGAATCGTATCTTTGCATCAAAATTTAAACAAATGTCAAAGCAAGTTCGTGTGCGTTTTGCACCTAGTCCAACAGGGCCATTACATATTGGTGGTGTTCGTACTGCCCTATTTAATTATTTATTTGCCAAAAAAAATAATGGTGTTTTTTATCTTAGAATTGAAGATACCGATCAGACCCGTTTTGTTCCGGGAGCTGAAGCTTATATTATGGAAGCATTAGAATGGCTGGGAATTGCTCCTGAAGAAACGGTTGGAAAAAACGAAAAATTTGGTCCGTACAGACAAAGTGACCGTAAAGAAATATACCAAAAATATGCCGATCAACTGATCAATTCCGGTTGGGCGTATTATGCTTTTGACACTCCTGAAGCTTTAGATGCCCTTAGAAAAGAACAAGAATCAGAAGGAAAAACTTTTATTTACAATCATACCAATCGTGAAAAGTTAGATACTTCCCTGGTTATTTCTGCTGAAGAAGTTGCTAAAAGAATTGCAAATGGAGAACATTATGTAATCCGTTTTAAAACGCCGGTTGATGAAACGTTACACTTGAAAGATATCATTCGTGGCGATGTTAAGTTCGAAACAAATCTTCTTGATGATAAAGTATTATTCAAAAGTGATGGAATGCCAACGTATCACCTAGCCAATATTGTGGATGATCATTTAATGGAAACATCACATGTAATTCGTGGTGAAGAATGGCTGCCATCGATGCCGCTTCACGTTTTATTGTACAGAGCTTTTGGCTGGGATGCGCCGGAATTTGCACATTTACCTTTGATTTTAAAACCTGTTGGAAATGGTAAATTATCAAAAAGAGATGGTGACAAATTGGGATTTCCTGTGTTTCCTTTAGAATGGAAAACGGAAGAAGGCGTTTCATCCGGTTACAGGGAGAAAGGATTCTTCCCGGAAGCAGTTGTAAATTTCCTTGCTTTGTTAGGCTGGAATGACGGAACGGATAAGGAATTGTTTTCTTTAGAAGAATTGGTAGAAGCTTTTGACCTGAACCGAGTTCATAAATCGGGAGCAAAATTTGATCCGGAAAAAAATAAATGGTTCAACCATCAATATCTGATCAAACAAAATGATGCCGATTTAGCGAAAGACTTCACTCCTATTTTAGAAGAAAAATGCTTCTCTATTCCGTTTGAAGTGACAACAAAAATCGTTTCATTGATTAAAGAAAGAGCTCATTTCGTTTCTGAATTTTGGGATTTGACTGATTTCTTTTTCCAGGCTCCAACCTCTTATGATGAAAAAGCAAGCAAAAACTGGAACACAGCAACACCAGCTTTAATGCAGGAACTGATTTCAACTCTTGAATATATTGAAGGTTTTGATTCAGCAAATATTGAAGCGATCGTAAAGGACTGGCTAACGAAAAACGAAATTGGTATGGGTAAAGTTATGCAGCCTTTCCGTTTGAGTTTAGTTGGAGCTTTGAAAGGCCCTCACCTATTTGACATCGTAGAAATCATTGGAAAAGAAGAAACTATTTCGAGAATACAGAAAGCAATTGCAACTTTATAAAAACAAAAAAGCTCCCAAATTGGGAGCTTTTTTTTATTCCTTAAATAAAAGGATTTTATAATTTTCTTTATTATCCGTTTGAACTAACCAAATTCCCTGATCAGAAATTACACTTTCATAATATAATTTCTTTCCTTCTTTTGATACACTTTTCAAATAATTCATAACGTTTGGATTTAAAATCATAGCGACAAAAGTCATTTGAGAAAAAACCTTATTTTTAAATTCATCACTTACATAACTATTGTTTACAAAAGCTTTACTTTTTAAATTACTTGTATTGTTATTGTATTCTATAAAATTGATTTTTGAAATAGATCCGGTCGATTTATCAACAGTTGTAGAATATGAAAACTCAGTAAAATCATTAACTGAAACTGAAAAACTCAAATTTCTATTATACTCCAATAAATTCAACTGAAGTCTAGAGGTCATGTTTATTCTTTCAAAAAATTCTTTTCCGTCAATCTTATTAACAGATTCCCATAGTTTTGTTCCGTTTTTATCAAACTTAAACACATAAAATCCTCTAGGATAAACTCCACCATTAATTTGTTTTGGTGCTTTTTCACTATAAATTCCATAGACATAAATATCCTCAGTTACCCTATCTATGAAATAATGATTTACAGACATTGTACCTAGAGTAACTCTAACTATAGAAAAAGGATATCCTGGGTTTGCTGGAGTAGTATTAAAATCTTTAGGTCCTCCATAATTGTCTGAAGTAACAAAAAATTTATCACTAAGCTTTAAAATAAGAGGTAATTCCTTTACTTTTTTTCCTTCAAAATCATAAGTCGTTTTATACAATATTGAAGTTTGAAAATCAGCTGAAACGGATTTTGTAATAATATCAAAATTTTCGTTTCCATTCAGTTTAGCACTAAAAGAAGTTTTAAGATCGGCTTTTGCATACATATCACCTTTTAGTAAAGCTAAATCAGGTTTATCAATCTTAATTCTCTTCCTCAATTTAGTTTTAATTTCTATTGTTTCAAGATATATATCATCTTTCTCGAAGTCAATCTTTTCTTTTTGTTTCTGATTAGTAAATCCAAAATCATAAACATCATTAAATGAAGCATTAAAAAAATCATTTGGCCATCTATTAGTAACATTATTCAAAACATGGTAATAATCAAAACGCCCAAAGAAATTAGAATTTAAATCTTCAAGTGCATCATGATTAACAGGGAAAACATTTTTATCCTGAACAAATTTATAATTAGCCTGCATAAATTTTGTAGCATCGTATGCTTTATAAGTGTTCTCAGTTACGGAAAATGTTGGGCTAACTAATTTTTCGTTTTCAAATAAAGTTGTTTTTTTTCCGTCTACATCAAAACTTAAAGCATTTGTAGTGATGTAAGAAAGTGTCATAGTAATTCCAAAACCTTTATACACAACAAATTTCTTTGAATTTGGAAGGTATTCAAAAGTAATAGGTTCATTTTTGTCTTCAAATTTTTCATCAACTATAACAGTTTGAGCAGATAAATAAACAGAAGAAAATAAGGCAATACTAAATAGTATTCTTTTCATAAATTTTGTTTTTGGTTTAAAATTTGAACCAAATGTAGAATAATTTTTAACAATTAAAATCTTCTAAATAAATTAATAAGTAACCAATGTCATTATATTATTCGTATTTTTAAAAAATTAATAAATCTAAAATTAATATCACCATGAACACAGCATTAATTATCCTTTTAGTCTTTGGATTCTTCATTTTTATGTCTTCCTTTTTTACTGTAAAACAACAATCTTCTGTTGTAATCGAAAGATTTGGTAAATTTTTAAGCGTAAGAAATTCGGGTTTACAGCTTAAAATTCCGATCGTTGACAGAATTGCCGGACGCGTAAATCTTAAAATTCAACAGTTAGATGTTATCATCGAAACCAAAACCAAAGACAACGTTTTTATAAAAATGAAAGTTTCGGTTCAGTTTAAAGTAATTCAGGAAAAAGTATACGATGCTTTTTATAAACTGGAATATCCACACGATCAGATTACGGCTTATGTTTTTGACGTGGTTCGTGCTGAAGTTCCAAAACTAAAACTGGATGATGTTTTCGAAAGAAAAGATGATATCGCAATTGCTGTAAAAAGAGAATTGAATGAAGCCATGACTACTTACGGTTATGACATTATCAATACTTTGGTTACTGATATCGACCCGGACATCCAGGTAAAAAATGCCATGAACAGAATCAATGCTGCGGACAGAGAAAAAACAGCAGCAGAATTTGAAGCGGAAAGTTCAAGAATCAGAATTGTTGCAAAAGCAAAAGCCGAAGCTGAAAGTAAACGTTTGCAGGGTCAGGGTATTGCAGATCAGCGTCGTGAAATTGCAAGAGGTTTAGTAGAAAGTGTTGAAGTGCTGAACAATGTTGGAATTAATTCCCAGGAAGCTTCTGCCCTTATCGTGGTTACGCAACATTATGATACTTTGCAAGCGATTGGAGCTGATGCCAATTCCAACCTAATATTACTTCCAAATTCACCACAAGCCGGAAGTGATATGCTAAATAATATGGTCGCTTCATTCTCTGCATCCAATCAGGTTGGTGAAATGATGAAGAAAAACAATAAAAAAATCGAAAAGCCGAAACCAAAACCAATTGAACCACAATCTGGTTACGAAGATGACACTGCTACTCCAGAAATTAAATAAATATCAAAAACGAAAAAGAGGCTTAATTGCCTCTTTTTTTATTGATAAACCAACTGATTACAGAAGGCAAAATGGATTGCAAAATCTGTGGATAGGAGTTTGAGAAATATTCTTTATAGGAAGAAAAAAATCCATTTACGATATATTGCGGTGTAATAGATTCTTTTGTTCTTTGAAAATTTAAAACCAATTTCTGATAATTAATCTCTTTTTCGAGTTTCAAAATTTCCAAATCTCTTTCGATTTCTGCGTATGACGAGTATTTTTTTGTTTCCATAATTAGTCATTAAAAAAGATTTCTGAAAATTTCTCCAATATCGGACCTTCTACAAACTTGTCTTTTAGGAAGAAAAGTAAAATTGTAAAGACCAGGTAGATCCCTCCTACTGTTAAAAAACCAAGTGCGGTACTTTCAAACAAAGATCCAAAAGCATACGCTGCTGCAAAAGATCCAAAAATCATAACCATACTAAAACACAATAAAATCAAAGTAAACTTAAAAATTAAAGTGGTGGATTTCATGGCCACTTTAAAACCCCAAAGTTTATAATACGCTAAATGACTGTCGAGATAAACTTTAGCCTGATCCTGAATATTTTCAGTGTTTTCTTTTAATTCTTCAAAAGCCATATTTATAATTTGAATTAAAAAAAGCACAAAACTCATGATTCAAAAATTGTTTTCTAATTATTCTAAAATTAAAATAACGGGAACAATCATCAAAATCACGTTGAGCTTTGTGCTTTCCGGATTATTATTTTTGAAGTTTAGCGTTTTGTGATTTTAAGTCAGCCAGTTTAGATTCTAAAAAACTGATTACTTCTTCCGTTTTATAACTCATATTCGAAAGTAACTCTCCATAAGTTCCGTCAAGATTTTCTTTTGCATGAGCAAATTTTTCACGCAAAACTTCAGAACCTGCTGAAATGGAATCTTGCAAATTATGTTTCGCATCGTCCAAACCTTCTTTAAGTTTAGCACGGGTTTTTGATCCTTTATCCGGAGCAAATAAAATTCCTATCGCTGCTCCTACTGCAGCGCCAGCCAAAATTGCTGCAACTGTATTTACGTTTTTTGACATAATATTAAAATTTAAATGATTACTAAAGGTACTCTTTTTTTGAATTATAAATTATTGATTAATTGTAATTTAATAGCTATTAGTACTAAATTTAATACGCATAGGCAACAGCTTCATACTTTCCATCTGCTTTTTGAACAATACTTATAAACGGATATCCCTTAGAAGCCGATTGGGTTTTGATTCTCATAGCCGTATGATTCTCATTTGCAATTGGCGGCTCCCCTTTTGTCTTTGTCGAAACTCCCGAAAAATTAGCCGCTTGTTTTAAACCTATTGTCTTCTCCTGAGTTAACACGGTAACTAATTTATAATCTGATTTTGAATCTACTATTACTTTATCAGATACTTTTTGAGTTTGATTAGATTGTTTATTGGTAATTTTTGAAACAGCATATTTGCTAATTTTATGTTCTTCGGCACTTCCGTCGAAAGTATAATAAACCAAATCATTTTTCAGTTTTATAAAATTAACATCAACTTGTTCACCATTGTGTTTGGTAATTTGGTGTGTTTGAGAAATGGCCATATTGGCAAATAAAATGGATAGCGTAAAAAATAGAATTTTCATAATAATAAAATTTAAGGATTAAAATTGTTGATGTCAAAGCAAAAGACAAGATTTCAAATAACCCGTAAAATTAATTTCATGAAATTTTTAAATTATGAAACATCTTCTAAAAAAATACTTTTACGCTATAAGTATTATCAAAATACGATCACAATTCGAATTGACCATAAAACCAATTTTGAATTCAGATTTTGAATTTCCTCTAAAACCAAAAAATTATTCATTTTTAAATTTTAGAAAAATTCAGATTCGATTCTAAGTATTTTTCAGAAATTTGACACTTTATATTTGACCTTGGATAAAAGTAGCAACTTTATAAACAATTGTATGTTAATAACCCGTTAAACTAAGAAAAATAAGGTCTAAAGCTTAAATAAAGCTTAAAAATAAACAATAATTCAAAAGATGATTAATGTTATGAAAGAAGTAAAAAAGCGTCTTAAAATCAATTTATGAAGGTTACTTTTAATCGAATTCTATTATCAAAATTATAATAATGATAGTTTTACTAAATAATAATTAAAAACATTACATATAAAAATACGATAGTTAAAATTGATTATACTAAAACTTAGTATTTCAAAAAATTGCTCAGGTAAAAAGTAAAATTTAGAATTTTATAACAAATCCATCTTGATTTAACGTTATAAACAATCATATGTTAATAACCCGAAAAACAAGGAAAAATGACAGCTAAAACTAAAATAAAGCGTTCTGTTTAATGATTTTTTAAAAGAGGATAACGAGGTGGAAGAAATAAAAAGATAGCTTAAAATTAATTTATGAACGTCACTTTTAATCTAAAAAATTTATAATTTTATTATTTTTAATAGAAATTTTAAATAATAAAAAAAGCGCTTATGATAAGCGCTTTTTAATAGATTTTAATGATTTTATTTCTTCACCATTTCTGCAAGAATTTCAATTTCTCTTTCAGAGGCATTTTTTGGAGGATTAGAATATAGTTTCAAAATTTCATCATCAAATTGATTTTTCAAACTTACACTTTCAATATCCCGTAAATTTAAAAGTGCTTTTGAACGAACATAAGTTGATTCACTTCTAAACGACATCGTGTACAATTTTTTGATATCGTCTTCTTCAAAATCTGCAGATTTCAAAATTGAATATTTTAAAATAAACTGAGCAAATAGTAACGAACCTTTATTATTGTTAATATTCTTTTTTAATGAATTTTGCAATAAAGAAAAACTGGAAACATTTCTAATGCTCTCCCCTATTGCACTTTCAATTGCAATACGTTCCGGTTTCGTCTCAACTTTAAAATATTTATTGATTTCTTTTAAAGAATTATTGATACTGTTTTCTTCCTTTTTACCTTTTTCTTCCCAGGCATCTTTCAATCCAACAGTTTTATTAAATACTAATTTTGAAGGAGTTGAGTCTTTATCAACCGTAAAATAACCCAAACGCTGAAACTGAAATTTATCTTCATTTTGAGCAATTGCCAAACTTGGTTCCACAAATCCGGTAATCACTTCTAATGAATTTGGATTCACAAAATCAAGGAAATTTTTATCTTTATAACTGTCAGGAGCTTCATCTGTAAACAAACGATCGTACATACGAACTTCGGCTTCAACTGCATGTGAAATAGAAACCCAATGCAATGTACCGGATACTTTTCTCTGGCTTGCTTCTGTTCCGCTTCCGCTTAAAGAATCCGTATCATACGTTACGTGAATTTCTGTAATATTTCCTTCTGCATCTTTTATAACACTTTCACCTTTAATAATATAGGCATTCTTAAGACGTACTTCTTTTCCTAAAGTTAAACGGAAAAATTTTGCAGGAGCTTCTTCTAAAAAGTCTTCTCTTTCAATATATAATTCACGGGAAAAAGGCACTTTTCTGAATCCGGCACTCTCATCTTCCTGATTGTTTTCAGCTTCCAGCCACTCCTCTTTTCCTTCCGGATAATTGGTAATAATCAATTTTACAGGATCTAAAACAGCCATGACACGAGGGGCAATTTTGTTCAGATCTTCGCGAATACAGAATTCTAAAACAGATACATTGATTAAATTATCACGTTTCGCAATTCCGATAGTATTGGCAAAATTACGTAAGGAAGCAGCGGTGTAACCACGTCTTCTTAATCCTGAAATGGTTGACATTCTTGGATCATCCCAACCGTTAACATGCTTTTCCTTAACCAGTTGCTGTAATTTTCTTTTACTAACAACCGTATGCGAAAGATTACGTCTTGCAAATTCTCTTTGCTTTGGACGCAGTTTGTTTTCTTCTAAAATCTGATCTAAAAACCAATCGTATAATTCGCGGTGCGGCAAAAATTCAAGTGTACAAAAGGAGTGTGAAATTTGCTCTAAATAATCACTTTGTCCGTGTGCCCAGTCGTACATGGGATAAATTTTCCAGGTATCTCCGGTTCTATGATGATGCTTGTGCAAAATCCTGTACATGATTGGATCACGCATCAGCATGTTTGTAGATTTCATGTCTATTTTTGCACGAAGAATATGAGTACCAGCCTCAAATCCACCATTTTTCATTCTTTCGAATAAATCTAAATTTTCTTCAACAGAACGATTTCTGTACGGACTATCAACTCCTTCTGTAGAGGGAGTTCCTTTTTGAGTTGCCATATCTTCAGAAGACTGACTGTCAACATAGGCTTTATCTTTTTTAATTAATAAAACTGCCCAGTCATATAATTGCTGAAAATAATCGGAAGCATATCGTTCTTCTGACCAGCTATATCCTAACCATTCCACATCTTTTTTTATCGCGTCCACAAATTCCTGTTCTTCTTTTTCAGGATTGGTATCATCAAAACGTAAATTCACAGGAGACTGATAATCAATTCCTAAACCAAAATTTAATGCAATAGAACTTGCATGTCCAATGTGTAAATAACCATTTGGTTCCGGTGGAAAACGAAAATGAAGTTTGTTATTTGACAGACCTGATTTTAGATCTTCTTCTATGATTTGTTCAATAAAATTGAGTGATTTCTCTTCTGATGCCATTATTTTATAGTAATTTTAGCAAAGATAAAAAAGTTTAGAGTTTTCGGTTTACAGTTTACCGTTTTCTTTAGAAACTTCTCAGTAAACCTGAAACTTAGAACCTGAAACTAAATTTAAAATGGGAGTTATAAAACTAAAAAACATTCGCACTTTTTCGTACCACGGATGTCTAATTGAAGAAGGAAAAATAGGATCTGATTATACTGTCGATCTAAAAATTAAAACTAATTTGCAAAAATCAGCACAAACAGATCATCTGGCTGACACTGTTGATTACGTGCATCTGAATAAAATTGTTACCGAAGAAATGGCTATTCGTTCGCATTTATTGGAACATGTAGCCAAAAGAATCAATATTCGTGTTTTAGCTGAGATCAATTCAATAGAAAAAACTACGGTTTGGGTTTCTAAAATAAATCCTCCTATTGGTGGTGATGTTGAATCAGTTACTATAAAAATGACGGAAAACAGGGAGTAATTTCCGGAGATAAAATACTAATTTTTTAAAATAGTTACTTTTAAAGTTTTGAATTTTAAAGATTTTAGTTACTTTTGCCATCCGTTCAACTACGGCGTCGTGGCCGAGCGGCTAGGCTGGGCTCTGCAAAAGCTCCTACTCCGGTTCGAATCCGGACGATGCCTCTAAAACCTTCAAGGAAACTTGGAGGTTTTTTTGTGGTTAATTTTTAGAAAAAATTAGATAAAGATATAGGTTCGAATCCGGATGATGGCTCTAAAACCTTCAGGGAAACCTGGAGGTTTTTTTGTGGTTAATTTTTAGAAAAAATTAGATAAAGATATAGGTTCGAATCCGGATGATGGCTCTAAAACCTTCAGGGAAACCTGGAGGTTTTTTTGTGGTTAATTTTTAGAAAAAATTAGATAAAGAATGACGTTCGAATCCGGATGCTGGTTCTAAAACCTTCGCGAAAACCTGGAGTTTTTTTATGGTTAATTTTTAGAAAAAATTAGATAAAGAATGACGTTCGAATCCCGACGATGACTCTAAAATCTTCAACTTTCCTAGAGTTTTTTTATGGTTAATTTTTAGAAAAAAATAGATAAAGAATGACGTTCGAATCCGGACGAAGTCTCTAAAACCTTCAGGGAAACCTGGAGGTTTTTTTGTGGTTAATTTTTTCGCATTTTGTGTCATTTCGACGAAGGAGAAATCACATTCAGAGAGCAATGAAATATAATCCCGTTATGTGATTTCTCCTTCGTCGAAATTGACAAACTGTATGAATCCGAGCGTGATCAGATTATTTCCGGCAAAAACAATCTTTACCTATTAAACATAAAAAAGGAGCTGTCCGAAAAGTCTAAATTACCTCTCTGAGAATCGCATATTTAAAAAAAATGTCCGATAGCTACCCGAATAAAAAAAAGGCTATCCGTGTTTTCCGGACAGCCTCTTTAATTTATATTTTGAGTTATTAACAACTACTTTTTCTCAATCTTCTCAAAGGCATTTCTAACCATTTCTTTTTCTTTTGGAAACCAACCCTGAGTTATTAACACCACTCCAAAAACCATTAGGACAATACTAATTGCTTTTTTGATTTTAAGAATATTCGTTGGAGTCATTTTTGATTTTAACTGTTTGGCTAACATTATTTTAATACAATCAACCAGTAAATAAGTAATAATTACTGATGTGAAAAAAGTAATCATTCTCGAATTTTGCATATCTAATTTTGGTCCTACAGAAATGATAACTGCCAGCCAGAAACCGAGTACACCAATGTTAATAACGTTAAGTAAAAAGCCTTTTATAAACAAACTGCCATAGTTTCTTTTTATAATATCACGATCTATTTCTTCGTCGTTTATTTTTTCGTCGTTTTTTAATTTTACAAACGAAATTATACCATACGCAAGCATAATAATACCTCCAAAAACAAAAAGTGCCGGTTTATCTTTTAAGCTTTGAATTAATCTGTAGCTTCCCAGATAAGCAATTCCTATAAAAAAAATATCACCTAATACTACACCCAGATCAAAGACCATTGCGGCTCTGAATCCTTTTGTAATACTGGTTTCCAGTAGTATAAAAAATACTGGTCCTACCATGAAGCTTAGGAAAAGTCCCCATGGCAGTCCAGCTAAAATATCATTTATCATTCAAACACAATTTCTTATTTTACTTCTTCAATTTTTCCTCCAAAAACCGTTTTTTGATTAATTTGTTTCGGTTTTCCATAAATGTAAATAGAGCCTCCTGCGCTCACTTTTGCATCCACAAGCGTAGAAGCATTCACATCTGCTTTTCCTCCCGCAGAAACGCTTACTGTAGTTTGTGCGGTGCTTAATTTACTTGCCAGAAGATATCCGCCAGCTCCTAAACTTGCATCCTGGTTATCGGCTTTTCCGTTTAGAGTAATTTCTCCTCCGGAAACAGAACTCACTTTTAGCTTATTAACATCTAATTCAACATTAATTTTACCGCCTTCCTGAGCGCTAACTTTAAAAGCAGTTGCTTTAATAGCTTCGGTACTGGAAACATAGGCACCTTCATTTACGTCTATAAGTTCTAAATGTTTATAATATACAGTAATATCCAAATCATCTCCGGATAATAATTTAGGAAAAGGCATTCTTAGTTTTAATAACCCTTTCTTGTTAACAACTTCAACTTCTGACTCACGTGCTCCTTTGATCACAATCTTATTTTCTGAAGACTGTACTAATTTTACACTTAGTTTATCGAATACTTTTAACGAATCAAAATCACCTAAATCTTTGGTAACCTGACCAAAAGACATCTGAACAAATAAAATTGCAGCTCCTATAATTAACTTTTTCATACTTTTATTTTTTAAATTAAACTTCTATTCTGCTCTTCTTAAAAAATGAAAATCCAATTGTTTCTTAACTAAATCAGCATTTTTAACTTTTACATATATTTCATCTCCCAGTTGTAAAATACTATCTGAAGTTGCTCCAACCAGGGCATATTGCTTTTCATCGAAAGTATAATAATCATCTTTTATTTCTCTGATTCTTACCATTCCCTCGCATTTGTTAGAAACAATTTCAACATAAATCCCCCATTCGGTAACACCGGAAATAACGCCAAGGAATTCTTCATCCTGATGATCCTGCATGTATTTCACCTGCATATATTTAATACTGTCGCGTTCTGCGTTAGTCGCTAAACTTTCCATATTCGAACAGTGTAAACACTTCGTTTCATAAACTTCTTCGTTTACAGATGCTCCTTTATCTAAATAATATTGCAGCAAACGATGTACCATCACGTCAGGATAACGACGAATTGGTGAAGTAAAATGACTGTAATAATCAAAAGCTAAACCGTAGTGGCCAATGTTTTCTGTCGAATATTTGGCTTTACTCATACTTCTAATCGCAAGAGTATCAATTAAGTTTTGCTCTTTTTTACCGTTTACTTCTTCCATCAAAGCATTTAGTGATTTCGAAATATCGCCTTTATTACGGAAATCTATTTTATATCCAAATTTGGCAATTACGCTTTGCATCGCAATTAATTTGTCTTCATTCGGTTCATCGTGAATCCTGTAAATAAAGGTTTTCTTTTGTTTACCAATGTATTCCGCCACTTTTCTGTTGGCTAAAAGCATAAATTCTTCAATCAGATGATTGGCATCTTTAGAAACTTTAAAATAAACGCCTTCCGGTTCCCCTTGCTCGTCTAAGTTGAATTTTACTTCGACTTTATCAAAAGAAATAGCACCATTGGCCATTCTTTTCTTTCTTAAAATCTTAGCTAATTCATCTAATTTTAAAGTTGCATTCGTAATTTCATCTGAAACTACATAAGATTCCCCAGTGATTGAAATATCAACCGGAATTGTATTGTCTTTGGTTTCAATGATATATTGTGCTTCCTCATAGGCAAATCGCTGATCGGAATAAATTACTGTTCTGCCAAACCACTGGTTAATCACCTGTGCATTTTCTGAAACTTCAAAAATAGCAGAGAACGTATATTTTTCTTCATTCGGACGTAACGAACAGGCAAAATTAGACAAAACTTCCGGAAGCATTGGCACAACTCTATCGACCAAATAAACCGATGTTGCACGTTGATACGCTTCATCATCTAAAATTGTTCCTTCTTCGAGATAATAGGAAACATCTGCAATATGAATTCCGATTTCGTAATTTCCATTTTCTAACTTTTTGAAAGATAAGGCATCATCAAAATCTTTTGCATCTTTTGGATCTATCGTAAACGTAAGTGTATCACGCATATCACGACGTTTTGCAATTTCAGCTTCCTGAATTGAGGTATCTATCTTTTGTGCATAAACCTCTACTTCTACCGGAAAATCTGATGGTAAACCATATTCGGCTAAAATGGCATGAATCTCCGTGTTGTGTTCTCCTGGTTTTCCTAAAACTTTAACAACAGATCCAAACGGACTATCGGCTCTTTTTGGCCAGTCTTCTATCGTAACCAAAACAACATCTCCGTTTTCTGCTTCTCCAATTTTATCTTTTGGGATAAAAATATCGGTATACATTTTAGGATTTGCTGTAGATACAAAAGCAAAATTGGCCTGAATATCGATAACTCCAACAAAGTCAGTTTTATTTCTTTCTACAACTTCAATTACTTCTCCTTCAGGTCTTTTACCTTTTCTTCTGTTATAAACATACACTTTTACTTTATCCTTATCTAGCGCACGGTTCAGATTATTGGTCGGGATAAAAACATCTTCTGTAAAATCAGGACAAACAAAATAAGCTGTTTTACGGCTTGTCATATCAATTGTTCCTTCGTAATAATCCTGACTTTCGGCTTTTACCAAATATTTACCAGGTTCAGATTCTGTAATTTTCTTTGAAGCAGCCAGAATTTTTAAATCTTTTATAATCTGATTTCTGCTTTTTGTATCATCAAGTTCAAGCTTTGCTCCTATCTGTTTGTAATTAAATGCTTTATTAGGGCTTTGCGATAAAATTTTTATTATTTTACTAGAGAGATCGGTCTCATTTTTTATCGGCTTTCGAATTTTCTTATTCATATATCTTTTCTTAAAAAGTTAAAATTACAAATAAGATACCAGATTATAGATTTTAACAAATAGAATTATTAAAATTATAACTTTCAAAGGTCATTTGTAATGTGTATATTTAGTTACTGCAAACAACAAATTTTTAGTAATGCTCATTTCGTATCTTTATAAAAAGACCTTTTATGGAAAGCTTTAAAACGATTGCCATATTCAATTATGACCACGAAACGGTTATCCTGAAACATTTATTAGAGCAAGAAGGAATTCCCTATTTTTTTGAAAATGAAATGACATTATCTGTTGTTCCTTTTTATTCTGCTGCGCTTGGCGGAATCAAACTAAAAATCCATCCCAATGATTTCGAACAGGTACAGGAAATTCTGGACAATCTTAATAACCCGCTTAAAATCGTTTAAACAGTCTTTTTTTTAATCTCAAAAAAAAATTTTTCTCTTTTAAACTTTCAAAGTTGTCAACATATATTAAATACAACAAAAAAGAAATTTTAAATTTAATTAATTTTTGATGGTTATTATAGTGTGTTAATATGTGATATAAATTTATTTTTAAATGTATTGAAATGAAGTTTTACTTACTTATATAGAGTTATCAACATACTTATATTGGGTTAAAGGATTAATTTTTAAGCGTTTTTCAATTTTAATTAACAATGGTTGACAACCAAAAACACATTCAATTTGTAGATAAGTTCATAGGTTGACTTTTGTTGAAAATGGCATTTTTGATATTGATAACTTTTATAAAAATTCATCAAACTTTATTAGGTTATTTCATTCCGGTTTTGGATTAGGTTTTTTTTCGACACGACCAAAAAAAACTTCTAATATTCTATCCGAACTTATTAACAAATAATATTAATTTAAAGTTAACTGAATATCAACGAATTAGGTTTAGGTATTAACATTCTAAAATTTTAACAAAAAGATTATTTATTTCTTATTGATTATCAGGTTATTATATAGATGTTAAGATTGTTGATAAGTGATAAGGTTTTGATATGATGTAAGTTATATATTGATATGTTTTGCAGCGAATTTCACGAATTAATATTGGATAAAGTACAACATAATTTTAAAGTCTACAGAATAAAATTTGTGAAAATTAGTCTAATTTGTGGCCAACATTTATTAATTAAGTAAATTTGCAATACACAACTTAAATAGTATTACAATGAAAATTTCGATAGGAAACGACCACGCAGGACCAGATTATAAAAAAGCAATTGTTGCGATGCTCAAAGCAAAAGGCTATGAAGTAACTAATTATGGAACAGATTCTGAAGATTCTGTTGATTATCCTGATTTTGGACATCCGGTTGCGAATGATATTACGGAAGGAAAAGCTGATTTTGGAATTGTGATCTGCGGAAGCGGAAACGGAATTGCGATGACGGTTAACAAACACCCGAAAGTAAGAGCAGGTTTATGCTGGACCAAAGAAATTGCGTATTTAACCCGTTTGCATAATGATGCTAACATTGTAAGTATTCCGGCACGTTTTACCTCGATACCACAGGCTGTAGAAATAGTGGAAACCTTTTTAAATACCTCATTTGAAGGTGGAAGACACCAAAACAGAGTGAATAAAATCGCCTGTTAGTAAAAAATCAAAAAAAATCGGGTGCTTCGCACCAAGTAGTATAACAAGCCGGGCGGATTTTTAAATTCACCCGGTTTTTTTATGTAAATAGTTTAAATACAGTAAATTAAAAATAATTTTTACACTTATTAACATTGTTAATAACTAGATTTTATTCCTCCATTTAAGGAATATCAAAAGCTGAATCAGGATAATTATTGATAATTTTAAAATAAAAGACGTTTTACTGATTTTGTGTCTAAAAAGCAGCATCGCCAATACTAATCCCGCTGAACCACCAAGGGCAGCACTTAGAAACAGTGTATTTTCAGGAATTCTGATTTTCCTTTTGATTGCCAGATATTTATCATATCCGGCGAGGATAAAAGCGGTAGTATTTATAAGTAAAAAGTAAAGCAGTACAATTTTCATTAGCTTAAAATTAGAAACAAAGATATTATTTTAGTCATGTGCTAATAAGAACCGGTGTAAATTCATTCTGTTACATCCATCATAGCTAATAAATAACGAGCTTCTTTTTGGCTTAAAATTTATGGTCATTTATTTCCTGAAAAGTCTATTTTTGTCACAATTAACACGTCAATTTTTATAGAATAAAACTACATGAAGAAAATATTTTATCTGGCATTTTTCTCGTTTCATTTTTTAACTGCTCAGGAAAAATCAAAAGTACTTTACCGGAATGAAGTAGTGTACTTAACCAATAAAAGCAAATTAGAGATTGAGTCTTTTATTGAAGAACAAAGAGAAATTGCCAAAAGTAAAAATGTCAGGGAATATTCTATCAACATACCGTATGACAATTTTAGTGAGATTTCGAATATAAAAGGAATGGCAATTAATCCTTTAACCAACAAAAAAAACAAATTATCACAATATGATATCAGTACGAATGAACTGAAAAGCAGGGATGTTTTTTACAGTGATAATAAATACAAACATTTTGATTTCAGCTACGTCGTAGATAAATCGAAAATAGAATTTTCGTATAAAGTAAAGCAAAATGAACCACGACTCCTCTCCTATTTTGCTTTCCAGCAGGAACTTCAGACAGTGGCTTCTAAGTTTGAAATAAAATCCGATCCGTCAATTGAAGTTGGTTACAAACTGTTTGGAGAGAACCAGGATAAAATTGTTTTCGAAAAAACGAAAGAAGGCAATATCGATGTTTACACCTGGAAAATAGCAGATATGCCCGCTTTTGAAGAAGAAAACAGAGCGCCAAACTACACTTATTTTTTACCGCATATTGTGTATTACATTAAAAGTTACACCAAAGAAAACAAAAAGGAAGAATTGCTTCCCGATGTTAAACATTTGTACAAATGGTATTATTCTTTGGTGAAACATGTAAATAAACTGGATCAGGCGGCTTTAAAAAGCAAAACGTTAGAATTAATAAAAGACAAAACAAACCCTAAAGATCAAGCGAAAGAAATTTACAATTGGGTACAGCAAAACATTCATTACGTAGCATTTGAATACGAGATGGGCGGTTTTATTCCGCGTGACGCAGCGTCTGTTTTTGACAAAAAGTATGGTGATTGTAAGGACATTTCCAACTTATTGAATGAAATGTTTAAACATGCAGGCATAGAGTCCAATTTGGTTTGGATCGGCACAAGGGATAAACCCTATCGTTTTGAAGATGTTCCTACGCCGTTAGTAAGCAATCATATGATCGCGTCGGTAAAAATTGACAAACAACGATATTTTGTAGACGGAACGGATTCTTATTGCCCTTTCGGTTTTCCGTCGTCCATGACTCAGGGAAAAGAAGGTCTTATCGGAATATCGGAAGATGAATTTGTTATTGAAAAAGTTCCTGTAGTTGATAAAAAAGACAATCGACTGAAAATGGAAATGAAGCTGAAAATAGCAGACAATGCTGTTTCGGGAACATCAAAATTGTTTTTGACCGGTTATGAGAAAAGTAATTTTCTGAATATTTTATCTGCGAATAAACCCGAGGAAGATGAAATTTTGAAAAACGGAATGGCAAGATATAATGAGAAACTGGAAATAGAAACCACTGAAGTAAAGAAAAACGAATACGAAAATAAAGACACAGAGCTTTCATACAGCCTTAAACTGGACGGATGGGTTAAGAAAATAGGAGATAAAATCATCATGAAGCCTATTTTATTGGCGCCTTTTAAAGAATATATAATTGATTTAAAAGAAAGAAAACTGCCGATAGAAAATGATATTGCGTTTCTAAATGAATTCACATATGTATATGAAATCCCGGAAAATTATCAACTGGAATTTGTGCCCGAAAACAGTAAAAAAGAAAACGAAAATTTAAGTTATGAGATCGCTTATAAAAAAGATAAAAAGAACCTGATCGTATCTCAAAAAATTGCCTTAAAAAAATTACGTATTGAAACCAGCGAGTTTGAAAGCTGGAACACGGTAATAAACGAACTGACCCAACAATACAACCAATCTATAATCTTATCCAAAAAATAATGAAAAAAATATTATTGATTTTACTCTTTTCCTTTTTTATAAAAGTGCAGGCGCAGGAAATAAAAAGTTACACGTGGGATGCCGTTCCCTCTTTTCAGAATATTCCCCAAGAATATAAAAAACTGCCGGCTATTGTTTTGTTTGACAAAAGATGGGTTCATACCAGAATTAACACCAATATGTATGGATTTGCAAAATTTAAAATGGAACATTTTGCCGTTAAAATAAACGAAGCATCAGAAATTAGCAAATACAATAAAGTTACAGCTGATGATAATACAGATATCCGTGACACAAAAGATTTCCATGCACGTGTAATCAAGCCCAATGGAGAAGTACGCGTTTTATCAGAAAGTCAGATTGTAAATTCAGATATAAAAAACGTAAAATCAACGGTTTTTGAAGGTGTGGAAAAAGGAGATATTTTAGAATATTATTTTATTGTAAAAGAAAATCCAACATCAAACGGTATCGAGATTTATCAGAAAGATGCTCCCGTCCTTCACGCCGAATTTACGCTGACAGATTCAGGAACAGCTGCGTCAAGAGTTTTTGCTTCTTCCGAATTCAAAGACAATCACATTAAGAACAAGGAATTTTTTACCGCCGATAATATAGCACCGCTGGTTAATGAAAAGAATTCAAAAAAGTTTAAAAACCTTGTTAAGGTACTTTATTTAATTACCGGAACGCCTCAGGCGATGAGAGATAAACAATGGGGTATCTTTTTTAAGGAATACATAAAATTTAAGCCTTATGCCTTTTCAAATAGTGAGGTTAAAAAACTTCTTGAAAAATTAGATTTAAAAAATAAAACGACAGACGAGAAATTAATAATCCTTGATGATTATATCAAATCACATTACGAGTCTTATTCACAAGGAGAATCTCTGAGACGCGATGTCAAGCTTCTGGATGGAAAAGGTAAACTGAGACATGATGATTTTATGTATTTATATAAGTATTCGTTGGAGACACTAAAAATACCCTACGAAATCATTGCCACTGAAGATCGGTTTATGGGAGAACTCGACGATGAAATGATGACATTTTATGAGTTTACCGATTTTAATTTTTACATCAGGGAAACCAATAAATATATTTTTCCAAATACAGGATACAGCCCGTACGGAAATCCGTCGTATGAGTTCCAGGATACTAAAGCAAAAGGATATGATGCGAAGAAAAAGGAAAATACGACTATTTTTATACCTGTAATTGCATCAGATTTTACAAAAAACGAAACAGAATCTATTGTAACTTTGAATGCTGATTTATCGAAAGTAACCATAGAAAAAAAGATTTCCAATACAGGTTATACAGCCGAATTAATAAGATATGCTTATAATGACGTAGCCAATAACGAAGAAAAAAAGGATCTTACCGATTTGGTTAAAAGTCTCGCAATGGATGATGTTGAGGTTAATTTACTGGAACATACAGCCGAGAATCTGGAGTTTAAAAATAATTTTACAAATACACCGTTTATTATTAACTCAAAATTAGAATCTGTAGAATCGTTTACTGAAAAAGCGGGTAATTTGCTTATGGTTAACCTCGGGAAAGTATTAGGAAGCCAGAATAATCTTTATCAGGAAAACACCAGAAAAACAGATGTCGATCTGAAATATGCGAGAGAGTTTCACAACAAGATAATCTTTAATATTCCTAAAGGATATCAGGTGGATCATTACGACGATTTAGTGATCGATAAAACAATGAAGTACGATGAAACTAAAAACTGTTCCTTTAAATCCACAGTAAAAATAGTTGACAATCAGGTCATCATTACAATAGATGAAAAATACAAAGCGATAAATTATCCAAAAGAAGTTTATCAGGAATACAGAAAAGTTTTTAATGCCTCAGCAGATTTTAATAAAGGAAGCATTGTGTTAAAGCCAATAAAGAAAAAATAAAATGACTAATATTCAATTCATTGCCAGAACTGTTCAGACAGCAGCGGTCAACATTCAAAATACGGTAAAATTATTAGAGGAAGACTGTACGATTCCGTTTATTTCCCGTTACCGAAAAGATACCACCGGAAATCTTGACGAAGTGCAGATCGAACAGATTGCCAAACTTCAGAAAGAGTATGAAACGATTGTAAAACGTAAAGAAGCCGTTCTGAAATCAATAGAAGAACAGAAAGCACTTACGCCTGAATTAAAACAAAAAATCGAACAAAGTTTTGATTTACAGGAAATCGAAGATTTTTATCTGCCCTATAAAAAGAAGAAAAAAACAAAGGCAGATGTTGCCCGTGAATTTGGTCTAGAACCATTGGCCAAAATTATAATGTCTGAAAATGATGTTGATATTGACTTTATTTCCACGCAATATATCAATGAAAATGTGATTAACGAAGAAGCGGCAATGCAAGGAGCCCGTGATATTGTTGCCGAATGGATTAACGAAAATATTTATGTTCGTAAACAATTGAGAAGATTGTTTCAGCGAAAAGCAACTATTGGAACCAAAGTCGTAAAAAAGAAAAGCGAAGAAGAAGGAGCGCAAAAATTCAGTCAGTATTTTGATTGGGAAGAATCGTTGACAAAAGCACCTTCACACCGATTATTAGCCATGCTTCGTGCAGAAAATGAAGGTTTTGTTAAGATGAAAGTAGATGTTGATATTGATGAAGCCTATGATATTATTGATGAAATAATCATTAAAAAACAAAACAGCACCACGGCACATTTGCAATTAGCGATTGAAGACAGTTACAAACGATTGCTGAATCCGGCGATTGGAAATGAAACGCTGCAGGAAGCCAAAGCCAAAGCCGATGCCAATTCGATTCAGGTTTTTGCGAACAATTTAGGACAGTTATTATTGGCACCGCCTTTGGGAGAAAAACGAATTCTGGCCATTGATCCAGGATTTAGAAGTGGCTGTAAAGTAGTTTGCCTGGACGAAAAAGGAGATCTGTTATACAACGAAACTATTTACCCGCATGCCCCTCAAAACGAGGAAGCGATGGCAATCAAGAAAATCCGTTCGATGGTCAATGCGTATCAGATTGATGCGATTTCTATCGGAAACGGAACGGCTTCCCGTGAAACCGAATTTTTCATCAAAAAAATCGCATTCGATAAACCACTGCAGGTTTTCATCGTTTCTGAGGCAGGAGCTTCGGTGTATTCGGCATCAAAAATTGCGCGTGAAGAATTTCCGAATTATGACGTTACGGTTCGTGGTTCGGTTTCGATTGGAAGAAGACTTTCAGATCCTTTGGCCGAATTGGTAAAAATTGACCCAAAAGCCATTGGAGTAGGACAGTACCAGCATGATGTTGATCAGACCAAACTAAAAGAAGAATTAGATAACACCGTAATTCGTTGCGTGAACTCGGTGGGAATTAATATTAACACAGCAAGTAAACATTTACTAAGTTATGTGAGTGGAATAGGAGAGAAACTGGCCGAAAACATTGTGCTGTACCGTTCTGAAAATGGCCCTTTCGAGGACAGGAAACAATTGAAAAAAGTTCCCCGCTTAGGTGATAAGGCTTATCAGCAGGGAGCGGCTTTTATCAGGATTTCTAATGCGAAGAATCCGTTAGACAATTCTGCCGTGCATCCGGAAGCGTATCCCGTGGTAGAGAAAATGGCAAAAGATTTGAAACTTTCGGTAAATGATCTCATCGCCAACAAAGAGAAAACAGCCCTGATTAAGCCCGAAAACTATATTACACCTGAAATTGGTCTGTTAACCTTAAAAGACATCATAAAAGAGCTTGAAAAGCCCGGACTGGACCCAAGAAAGTCCGCAAAGGTTTTTGAATTTGATGCGAATGTAAAATCGATCAAGGATCTGAGAACCGGAATGATTTTACCCGGAATCGTGAATAACATTACCAACTTTGGCTGTTTTGTTGACATTGGAATCAAAGAAAGCGGATTGGTTCACATTTCACAATTGAAAGCCGGTTTTGTAAGTGATGTAAATGAGGTTGTGAAATTACATCAGCATGTTGATGTAAAGGTTACTGAAGTTGATGAAGACAGAAAACGTATTCAGCTTACGATGGTTTTGTAAAAATTCCAAATTCCAGAATTGCTGGAATTATTAGATAAAAAAACTCCCAAATTACAATCGTAGTTTGGGAGTTTCTATTTTATTAATTTGAAGAGTTATATTTTTATGAATTTTTGGGAGGTTTCTCCACTTTCGGCTTTTATTTTGATTAAGTATAAACCTGAGATAAAAGAACTGACATCAATAGAGGTATTTACATTTTCTTTAGTATAAATCAATCTTCCTAACAAATCATAAATTTTTATGGAGTAATTAGATTCGTTTAATGAGTTGATATTTAATGTATTTTTTACCGGATTTGGCCATAGAGAAAACAATTTGTTTTCTTTGATAAAATCTTCGTTTGATAAAACAACTTCAGTGCCTTTTATTCGTATCAAGAAAGCAGCTGCAGTATCTGTTTTAAAACTAGAAAACGCTCCTCCTAAAACAATTTTTCCATCTTTTTGCAAAGCGATAGAATTTAATCCTACTTTATCATTATCAGAAATATAATTATAGACTAGACTAAAGCTACTTCCGGTAAATGTCGTATCTATACTTCCGTCAGAATTTAACCTTGCTATTCTATTCGCTGTATTATTATTATAAATTGAAAACTCACCTGCAACGATTATTTTTCCATCTTTTTGTAAAGCTATAGAATTGACATAATAGCTAAAACCGTTATTTGTTTTAAATGTGCTGTCTATACTTCCATCAGCATTTAATCTTATAATATAATTTTGAGTTTGGTTTTGATAGTATTTAAACCTTCCGCCAACAATTATTTTACCATCAGGTTGAACTACAATTGATAAAATATCTCCTAATGTATAGATACTTCCAAATCCAGTTCCTATATTAAAAGAAGCATCTTTACTTCCATCAGCATTCAAACGAATTAAATAGTTTTGACCGACTCCCTGATAGTTTTTGAATTTTCCTCCGACAATTATTTTACCGTCAATCTGTAAGCTTAGAGATAAAACTTCAGCATCAAATCCAGTTCCTATATTAAATGAAACATCTTTGCTTCCATCAGTATTTAAGCGGATCAAACGATTTTGACTAACATTTTGATAATTAGAAAAAAGCCCTCCAACCAGAATTTTTCCATCAGTCTGAATTGCAGTACAATTTACAGTATTACTAAATCCATTAGTTCCTGTATTAAATGAGCTGTCCTTGCTTCCATCAGAATTTAAACGAATAAAAGAGTAATTATTTTGATTTTTGTATTTGGTAAAAGCGCCACCTACAATTATTTTTCCGTCTGTTTGTTGATTTATAGTATTTACAACACCATTAAATCCGGTCTCTATATTGAAAGAAGAATCTTTACTTCCATCAGAATTAAAGCGAATTATATAATTTTGAGAAACTTCATTATGTGTGGTAAACTTTCCACCAGCTAAAATTTTATCATCTGATTGTAAGGCAACTGTATTAACAAGATTGCTTAAACCATTACCTTTATTAAAAGAATCATCTTTACTTCCATCAGCATTTAAACTTATAACATAATTGTTTCTAATATCTTGAAAGGTACTAAAATCACCGCCAACTATAAGTTTTCCATTATTTTGCAAATTTATTGTATTGATTGTGCTCCCATTCTCAATTCCAAATCCGCTTCCTGTTTTAAAAGAAGCGTCTATACTTCCATCAACATTTAAACGAATTATATGATTCTCATCAGGTTTACTATAATTAACGAAATTTCCTCCGGCTAGTATTTTTCCATCTGGCTGAAGACAAAGAGATTCAACATTATGGTTTAAGCCAAATTTTAAGTTAAAAGGAACATCTTTACTTCCGTCCTTATTTAAGGAAATTAAACCTGTTTTTATTTCTCCTTGAAATTCAAAAAACCATCCTCCAGCTAATATTTTTTCATTTGGTTGGATAAGGATGGTTCTAACTGCAGAATTAAATCCAGTAATAATATTAAAAGAAGTATCTTTAGTACCATCATTATTTAAGCGGATCAAACAGTTTTGCGATAGTCCTTCAAATTTAGAAAATCCACCACCAGCTAGTATTTTTCCATCATTCTGTATGCTTAAGCAATACACGGTTTCATCAAACCCATCACCAATGTTAAATGTGGTATCTTTCGTTCCATCAGAATTTAAACGAATCAAATAATTTTGGTTAATGCCGTTATAAGATTTAAATCCTCCACCAACAAGTATTTTACCGTCAGGCTGTACAAGTATAGTGTTCACCACGCCGCCACGATCATAATTTCTACTTTTAATAAATCCAGTTCCAATATCAAAGGAATTATCTTTACTTCCATCTGGATTTAAACGAATAAGATAATTTTGATTACTATCTTGAAATTTAGTAAAATTTCCACCGACAAGAATTTTTCCATCAGTTTGAACAGCTACTGAATAAACACCTGCATTTAAACCTTTTCCTAGATTAAATGATTCATCTTTCCTGCCATCTGGATTAAGACGTGTTAAATAATTTATAGGTAATCCTTGATAAGCAATTAAATGACCACCCACCAGAATTTTTCCATCAGCTTGTAATGCTGAGGTAAGTACAGGATTATTGAAGCCTGGAAAAACACCAAAATTAGTATCAATTTCAGTAGGGTTTTGACCGAATGTGATTAAAAATTGTAAAAAGAAAATTAAGAGTATAGTTTTTTTCATAAAAATAAATTTCAACAAATATATAAAGATTCCCTAACAAATATTGTGAAGTAGAATATTATAAAAAAAACCAAATTACCAATCGTAGTTTGGGATTCTTAATTTTATGAATTACTTTAAAATAACCTTTTTTGTAATGCTTTTATTTCCGTCTGTTATTTTGATCAAATACAAACCGGAGGAATGACTGGCTAAATTTATCTCCGTGTTTTCTGAAGTTGTTTGCTGTTCTGAAATAATTTTTCCTTGTGGAGAAATTACCGATATTGTTGATTTTTCGGGTGCAGAAATCGTAAATCGATCAGCACTTGGATTCGGATATAAAGTAACCGTAGATTTTTCTAATTCGAAATCACTGTTAGATAAAGTAGCATTTTGAGGCAAATAGAAATTACCTGTCAATAGGAACATGTAGAGCGTTTTTAATGTTTGATTAAAATAACTCTTAGGTTCGTTTAATCCATTTAAATCGTTATAAGAATCATCTAAATGTCCCTGATTTTCTCCCGCCATTGCAGCACAGGCAAAAGCGCCGACAAAAGTTGCATTATGCCATTTTCCGTTCAAAGTTCCGTCCTGATTATAGCCATCTTTTATATTGGCAGAACCTCCAAGATTTACCCGCACAAAATCGGATGATTTTTTGGCATAGGTTTTTGCGTCTGCATTTCCATACCAGACATAATCAACTGTAATACGCCATGGCGTTCTGGCAGCATCGTAGTTATAGGTTTTACCGGCATTTTTATACCCGCCTGCATCTGGCGAATAAGCTCCTGAACCCTGACACCAATCAGAAACTAAACCACCGGCGGCATTGTTTTGGGTTAAATTATTGTTGATGACCGTGTATGATTTTGCTGCAACGGCATTCCAAAAAAAGTGCTGTCATTCGTAAAATTCCCAAAAGCCCTGTAATAGGCAGGCGAGAAATAAGAAGGATTTGTGATCTGGCTTCCGCCGAACTGATCTCCGGGCTTTAATATAAAAGTATTCGCTTCAACTTCATGAGTTTTAATAACGGCAATTAGCGTTTTGGCATCATTTTTATAATTAATTGTTCCGGTACTTGCCCATTGGAAATCAGCTACAATAAGAGCAAAAGCGGCATCCAGTTCGGCATCGGTAGCTCCATTGGCACCATTAATTCCGGAACAGCCGTTGATTTTCCAATTCATCACACCATTAGAATTAACATTGTCCTTATAATAAAGCCAAAGACCATCAAACAGTGTTTTGTCGGCTGCATAGACAGAAAGCAGCATTCCGTATCCGATACCTTCGGAGACAGTTTCAGAAGGATTGTCAAATTTTATTCTGTATCGCCCATTAGAGCAGGCTTCTACAAAATTGGTTTTCCAGATGGTGTAATTGTTTAAAGCGTCCTGGCTATTTTTAGACGAAGCCATAATACCATTGTTGAATACAACATTGGCAGGAAAAGATTGCTTTTGTGAATGACTTTTGAGACACAAGAAAGCAATACTAATCAGAAGTAGATTTTTCATAATTATTATTGATTAAATTTGGGACTCTAAAAGTAAGAATTTTTAGGCATAAAAAAAATCCCAAGCTACAATTGTAACTTGGGATATGTAATAAGAAATAACTCCTTATTTTGCTTCTTCCTCTTTTTTGACAGCATTTGCGGTCTGATCGTCTTTAGCAGCGTTCTTAAATTCCTTAATACCGCTTCCTAAACCTTTCATTAATTCCGGAATTTTTTTACCTCCAAAAAGTAATAATATGATACCAACTATTACGAGGATTTCTGTAAGACCTAATCTTCCCATGATTGTATATTTAATGCCTAAGCAAATTGTTTTCTAATTGTAACGCAAATGTATATAGAATATACGAGGAAGAAGAGTATTTGGATCAAAATATTTGTTTTTAATAGCGTTAAATATTCTTTAAAATTATAATTTAAGAACATTCCCTTAATTTTGATACGCAGCAACACAGTGATTAATTCTTATATTTGCTCGTGTAAACAACCTAAAATGGCTAAAAAGAAATTTAATTTCAGGAAAAAATTATTCATCAAAAACCGATTGGTAATTTTGAATGAAGACACTTTTGAAGAGATTTTTTCGTTCAAACTGACGTTAATGAACGTCTTTGTTGTTTTTTCACTTGGAGGAATATTTTTAATTTTAATCACCACTTTCATCATTGCTTTTACCTCTTTACGAGAATTTATCCCCGGTTATTCTTCTTCCGGACTGAAGAAAAATGCAACCGAACTGGCTATAAAATCGGATTCACTGGAAAGGGCTTTAAAGAAAAATGAACTCTATATAAAAGGAATCCAAAAAGTTTTAAGAGGAGAGCTGGAATATGCTAAGTTTAATAAAGATTCTATTCTGTCGGAAACAGAAGAAACTCCTGATCTTGATATGAAAGCTTCTGAAGAAGAAATCAAACTTAGAGAAGAAGTGGCAAAAGTGGAGCAAGAGTCGGGAGAAAAAGGCCAAAATAAAAACAAAAGTGACAAAAAATAAGATTCAGAAAAATGTCAATTAAATCAGTAGCGGCAAAATTATTTGCAACCAAAATATACTACCAAACCCAAGCCTGGGCCAATAAGCCGGTTGAAACTCAGCTTGCCGTATTTAAAAGTTTGATCAGTGGTGCAAAAGACACTGCTTTTGGTACAGATCATCATTTTGATACAATAAAAACGTTTCAGGATTTTAGAAAACAGGTGCCTGTAAGAGATTACGAAGACCTGAAGCCTTATATAGACAAGGTGAGAATGGGCGAAAAAGATATTCTATGGAAAGGCAAACCACTTTATTTTGCGAAAACTTCCGGAACCACTTCCGGGGCAAAATATATCCCGCTGACCAAAGAGTCAATGCCGTATCATATTGAAGCTTCGAGAAATGCGATTTTGCATTATATACATGAAACCGGAAATGCCGATTTTGTTGACGGAAAAATGATTTTCCTGCAGGGAAGCCCAATTTTAACTGAAAAATACGGAATTAAATTTGGAAGATTATCCGGAATAGCAGCGCATTTTGTTCCAAAGTATTTGCAAAAAAACCGAATGCCGTCTTTAGAAACCAATTGTATTGAAGACTGGGATACCAAAGTCAATGCCATTGTCGGGGAAACGATTGACCAAAACATGACCATTATTTCCGGGATTCCTTCCTGGGTGCAAATGTATTTTGAGCGTTTGCAGGAAAAAAGTGGTGGCAAAAAAATAGGGGAGTTATTCAAAAATTTTAACCTGTTTATTTACGGAGGCGTTAATTATGAACCTTACCGCGCGAAGTTCGAAAGCATGATTGGCAGAAAAGTAGACAGCATTGAGTTGTTTCCGGCTTCGGAAGGATTTTTTGCCTATCAGGATTCTCAGAAAACGAAAGGAATGCTGTTGTTATTGAATTCCGGAATTTTTTATGAGTTCATAAAAGCAGACGAATTTTTTACGGAAAACCCAAACAGGCTTACAATTGGAGAAGTTGAGGTTGGCGTAAATTATGCCTTAATAATATCAACAAATGCCGGGCTCTGGGGATATAATATTGGTGATACTGTTCAGTTTACGTCGTTATTTCCACATCGGGTAATTGTTTCAGGCCGAATCAAACATTATATTTCTGCTTTCGGAGAGCATGTTATCGCGAGTGAAGTAGAAAAAGCAATGAAAGAAGCAACCCAGGGAACCACGATTGTAATTAACGAATTTACCGTTGCACCTCAAATTACGCCATCAACTGGATTGCCTTATCATGAATGGTTTATAGAATTTGAAAATGAACCCGAAAATATGGATATTTTTGCTGAAGCAATTGATAGCGCCATGCGAAAACAAAACATTTATTATGACGATTTAATAACAGGGAATGTGTTGCGAAAAGTAGTTGTTACCAAAGTTTCCAAATATGGTTTTCAGGAATACATGAAATCGCAGGGAAAATTAGGCGGACAAAATAAAATTCCGAGATTGTCGAATAATAGAGATATTGCAGATAATTTGAAATAGAAAAACAACTTACATTTGTAAGTTCGAAAATAAAAATACATGAAAGAAACCAAACATATATCAAGATCAAGAGCACAGGAATCATCTGCGGCGATAGAAAAAATGTACATCACTATGCGCCATTTATTCAACCGTGGTTTTTACAAACCAATGGGAGTTTCGGGCGATAGTTTACGTGAATCTTTATTGGCATTGCGTCCTGAGATTTATGGAAACATTGGAGAAGAAAAAGTAGAACTGAATGGACTTCTGTATGTTATAGAGCGCCTTCCGATTGGAATTGAGCAATGTCGATTTATTAATCTGACGTCAGACGAAGGATATTCCAAATCACATTTTCAGGCAATCGTTCCTCCGAAAAGACGACGAAATTGTTACCGAATAGATGAGGAACAAATGAATGTTGAAATCACCAGAGGACGATCAGACATTTACGATATTTTGACACATTTGACTTTTATCTTCATCGAATCCCACAAAATAAAAAACAGGGTTTTATTAGACGACGGAGGTGAAGTTTCCCGTGACTGGATGAAGCTGGAGCAGGCAGTTATGCAAACCAAGAAATTGTCTTTGATAGAAAAAGAAAAAGCAATTTCTCACGTTGCGAATATTTTGGCAAGAACCTTCGAAGAAGTTTTAGACATTTATGACACTTTTGGGTCTGATGATGCACCGGATCGTTTCCTGCATGTAATTTACTGGTTAGGAAAATTAGCCATCGAGGAAGTAATTGATAACAATAAACGTACGATTACTTTTAGTCCGGTTTTGAGAGAACGCTTAGGACACCATATTCATGGAGAAATCTGGGCGACAAACATCAAGGAAGTTTTAAAAGCGAACAGTCTTTTAAAAAGACCGATTCACGTAATCAGTGCCAATATGCATAGTGTGATGAATTCTATTTTTGCGACTCCGTTGCTGAAAACAAAATTCAAAGACAAATCTGATTTTTTCATTTATGAGGAATTAAGTAAGTCAGGCGCAAAAGAAACCAGAAATCTGGTAGAAGAACTTGCCCTGAAAAACGGAATGATTTCTTTACCGGATACATCAGGAACAAATATTGACGTTCAGATTTTTGATACGGCTAAAATTGACTGGTCAAAAACAGCTTTTCCCAAAGCAAAATTAGACGAACAAAAACCGGTTATTATTGTAATGGATTATGCTTTTGGAGAACAGGCGTATGAAACCATTGATGAACTTTTGAAACCGTATAAAAAAGACACTTTACTGGAAGTAAAATCGGTTTCGATAATGGGTAAAGCCGGAATTTTAGAAGGAGGAAAAGGAGATATCATGATCCCGACAGCTCATATAAATGAAGGAACAGCCGATAATTATTTCTTCGAAAATGAATTGACAGGAGCTATGTTTGAAGGAAATGATATCGCGGTTTTTGAGGGCGCTATGGTTACCGTTTTAGGAACATCATTACAAAACAGGGATTTATTAAAATTCTTTCACGAATCGACCTGGGGTGTAATTGGCCTTGAAATGGAAGGTTCGTATTATCAGAAGGCCATACAGTCAGCATCAAAAATCAGAAAAAGTGTGCCGCATGACGTGAAGGTTCGATACGCCTATTATGCATCAGATAATCCATTGGAAACAGGAAGTACGCTGGCTTCCGGGGGATTAGGTACAACAGGTGTAAAACCAACCTACTTGATTACCATTAAAATTTTAGAACAAATATTCAACCTCAAATAGCCCTAATAAATGAGTACAAAAGTACCCCAAAATCAAGAAGATCAGGAAATTGATTTAGCACAGATTTCTAAAAAAATCGGCAGCTTTTTTGAATCGGTTAATGCTTCTATTTTTAATGGAATCCAGTTTTTTGTCCGAAACTGGATTATTGTTTTAATTTTAATAGTGGCCGGGTTTGCTGTAGGGTTATATTTCGACGCTAAAAAAGCGTATAGTAATGAAATCATCGTAACGCCAAATTTCGGAAGTGTTGATTATTTATATTCGAAAATTGATTTATTAGAATCAAAAATTATATCCGGGGATACTGTTTTTCTTAAAGAAATTGTAGGTATTAAAGAGCCTAAAAATCTGAATGAAATTAAAATAAAACCAATTACGGACGTCTATAATTTTGTTAAGAATAAACCAGAAAATTTCGAACTACTCAAGTTATTAGCGGAAGATGGAGATGTCAACAAAGTTATTGAAGAAAGTACAACAAGTAAAAACTATCCTTTTCAAAAAATAATTATTTATACGAAGAAAAAAGCATCTGAAGAAAAACTTATAGAACCATTGTTCGCTTATTTGAATAAATCGGATTATTTCAAAAAAATTCAAAAACAGGTTTGTACGAATACAAATTCAAAAATTAGACAAAACGACTCTATAATTAAGCAGATCGATGGTGTTTTGAGTAATTTCTCAAGCGCAACTAAATATTCGAACAGAAGTGATAAGTTATTGTATAACAACGAGAATACACAGCTAAACGATATAATAAAAACGAAAGACCTGCTATTGAGTGAGCAGGGAACTCATAAAATTGAATTAATTGGATTTGATAAAATTATTAAAGAAAGCAGTGTAACGATGAACATTGAAGCACCTAAATTTATTAATGGAAATTTAAAACTTTTATTACCGCTGGTATTTATTTTCGTATTTGTACTTTTGACTGTTTTTAATTCTTTTTATAAAAGACAGAAACTTAAAATTTTTCCAACACTTTAAATTATTTATAAACTATAAGGAGTTGAAAAACAAATAATTATTTAATAAAAGAAGCAATAGTTGTTTCTGAAGTATAATAACAATGAATTATATAAACATTTTTATAATTTAATATTAAAAAAAATATATTTTTGCCAAAAAAATTACAAATGAAAACAAAATTAATTCTTTTAAATTTATTAGTTATAGTTTCCTTAATTTCCTGTAAAAACAAAGAGGAAGAGAAACCTGTAGAAGAAGTTAAAGCAAATACATTTGATGTAATTGTAGATTTAGACATCAAAAAAGATGATGAATTAATACTTTTTTACAAAGATCCTTCAATTTCTTTTTTCGATGATAAAAACACCGTTTATTATGGAGTAAAGGGAAAAAATGAACCGCAAACGATAACATTTAGTGTTCCTGAGGGGATTTTACCAAATGATATCCGTTTTGATATCAGTTCAAAAAAAGATCAGGAGCCAATTAAAATCAATTCTGTAACATTAAGTTTTGAAGGAAGAAATTTTAAAATAGAGCAAAAAGATTTATCCAAATATTTCACTCCAAACGAATTTATAAAGTTTGATGACGCATCAGGGACAGCAACATTTGTTAAGGAAGGTGAAAACTATGATCCGTTTTTCTTAACTAAGCCGGCAATTTATCCTGAACTGGAAAAAGTCAGAGGCGCTAAAATGTAAATTCTTCCTAATAATTTTTAAGGCTATTTCATCTGATCATAGCCTTTTTTTATAACCTAAATTAAAATTTTGAAGCTAAAACTTTTTGATATATTTCAACAATATAAAAAACACAAAATTTTAGCTTCAAATTTTGTTTACTTATCTGTATTACAGGGTCTAAATTTAATTTTACCATTAATTACATTGCCTTATTTGATAAGGGTTCTGGGAGTTGAATATTTTGGTTTATTATCTTTTTCATTTGCCTTTATAACCTATTTTCAAATTATTACCGATTATGGTTTTAATGCTACAGGTACAAGAGATGTTTCAATGGTAATTGATAATGTGCAAAAGCAAAATGAAATTTTCAACCAGATTATGTCAGCCAAATTGCTTTTGGTAGTATTGAGTTTTATCCTGATGACAGGAATTGTTTTTGCTTTTGAAATTTTCAGGACCTATTGGATGGTCTATTTATTTTCATTTGGATCTATTCTTGGTCAGGCAATTTTTCCGGTGTGGTATTTTCAGGGAATTCAAAAAATGAAATATATTACGTATCTGAATTTAGTAACGAAGATCATTTTTACAATTGCGCTTTTTATTTTTATAAAACAGAAATCAGATTATTATCTTGTTCCGGTTTTTAATGCATTAGGTTTTATTTCTGCGGGAATTTTTTCTTTGTTTTATCTCCGGAAAGATTTCAATATCAGGTTCCAGGTTCAATCATTTAAAAAAATTAAGGAACAATTAAATAAGGGTAAATATGTTTTTTTATCAGAATTAAAAATCTCTTTATTTACCAATACCAATACTTTAATTTTGGGAATTATTGCAGGAAATCATGCGGTAGGATTTTTTTCAGCAGCAGAAAAACTGGCGAGGGCAATAGGAAATTTGCAGACACCAATTTCAAATACACTTTTTCCATACCTCTCCAAAGAGATGAGTCTGGATAAATATAGTACGATTCAAAAAATAAAAAAAATCACGATGTATGGTGCTTTTATATTTTCTGTCATTATTGTGATATGCTTTTGTTTTGCAGAACAAATTATAAAAATAATCTACGGAGCTGAAATGGTTTCGGCTGTAATTCTCTTTAAAATTTTAATACTCATACCATTGCTTTCCTTTTTAGACTCCATGTACGGAAAACAAATCCTTTTAAATTTGGGAAAAGATAATTTATATTTCCGGGTTATATTGTACGCTACAATTCTAAATTTGGGTATTAATTTATTGCTTACTTATTATTATAAAGAGTTAGGAACAGCTATTACACTCATTATCACTCAGGTTTTAATTGCTTTAGGGATGTGGTATTTTGCAAAAAGAGAGATTGATATGATAGCTCAAAAAGGGGGAAAGAATGAATTCAATTAAAGTCAGTATAATCATTCCCGTTTATAATGGGGAAGCGTTTTTGCAGGATTGTATAAAATCGCTCATAAATCAGACGTTAATTGCATGCGAATTTATTTTTGTTAATGATGGATCTACAGACAATAGTATTGGCATTATTCAGGGATACCAAAAAAAGGACAGTAGAATTATAGTAATCAGCCAAATTAATAAAGGGATCAGCGAGGCAAGAAATACTGGAATTGCAGTTGCTAAAGGAGAATATATCGGCTTTTTAGACAATGATGATTTTGTAAAAGACGATATGTTTGAACATTTGTATGAAACTGCTCAACATGATAATTTAGACATTGTAGTTTCTAAAACTATTTTAGGAAGAGATGGTAAATATATTATTAAAGATCCGGTTTTTGATGTAGGTATTCTTTACGCACAGCCCTTTATTCAAGCTGAAATAATTCCTAATCTATTGAAGACAGAGGATTTATTTGCAGTTTGGAATAAAATTTATAAAAGAAGTTTTGTTGATTTGAATAACATACATTTTCCTAAAAACAGAGTAATTGAAGAAGATAATATGTTTAATATACAAGCTTTCAATAAAGCTGAAAAAATAGTATTTATTGATTACGCGGGGTATTATTATCGGGAAGTTGCTACCAGTAAATCCAGATTAACGATAGAAAACGATTATTTTTCTAAAGCGCTTGAAAAATATTATTTCGATTATAAAAAAGAATATAATCTTACCCTTCCGGATAGCGAAATAGAGGAATTAAAAGCGGTACGATTTATTCAGAGAGTCTTTTATCTGTTATATAAGTGTGCTGTAACTAAAACTTCGTTGAAGATAAAATATAATTATATAAAGCGAATGGTATTTCATGCGAAAGTTTACGAAATAGCAAAAAAATACAATCAGGAAGTAATTGCTGATAAAGGAATATATGAGAGAATAGTTTTAAAGGTAATTACTAAAAAATCTTCGATTCTGCTGTTTTTTTTAATACTGACGATTCAAATAGGGTATCATCCCGTTATTTCTGAAACGATTAGAAAATTAAATAAATTAACCAAAAACAATTAAGTGCTTCAAAAAATTTATACAGTTTTATTTTTTTTAGGTTTGTTCTTCTTTCCTTTTAATGAATACGAGGGTATTTCTGCCCTGGGTGAATTTAAAAGTGAATCAGGGGCTCTCTTTCTATTTAGCGGATTTTTATTTTTAGTGGCAGATACCTTTTATTCTAAAAAAATTATGATCCCTTATAAAAACATACTTTTTCAGTGTGTAATCTTGTTTTTGGCTTGGTGCATCATAACATTTATAGTAAACCTGGATACAATTACTACTAATTATTTTAAACACACCACCGGAATAAACCGCTTTATAAGACAGTATTTTGCGTTAATTATTTCAAGTTTCATATTCCTGATTTTATATATAAATGTTTTAGCAAAAATGGAAGTAAAGGAAATGCTTTTCAAGATCAGAAAAGTTTTTTTATACTCTTTAATTATTGCTTCCGTATATGGTTTTCTCGAAACTTTGGTAATTGTTTTTGGGTTTAGAATCTTTTATCCGGTCTTAAATCTGTTTGATTATTTTCCTTTTTCAGAAGTACATCTTCATCCTGAAGGAAGGATTTCTTCTGTTTCTTACGAGCCTCCCTTTCTTGCCATTTACTTAATAAGTATTGCCGGCTGGATGTTTAGCTATATTTTGACAAACAAAAAACCAACCAAATTTTTACCGGCCATTGCAGTATTACTCCTGACGTACTTTTCGGGATCAAGAACAGGATTAATTGTAATATTTTTTCAGTTGCTGATTTTTGCAATTTTTTTATACAAAGACATTCGATTTAAGACCTATATAAAAAAAGCATTGATTGGTTTTGCTGTAATTTTTTCTGTGCTGTTAGCTTTTAATGGAGAAAAAGTAATGAAGTCCGTTGCAACTAAAATGGAATCATTAGATTTTAAAAATAATTTGACTAAAAGCATTTCTAACCAGTCAAGATTTGGAATCCAATATGCGTCGATACAGGTTTTTAAGGAAAACCCAATCGCAGGAGTTGGATTTGGGCAGCAAGCCTATCATAACAGAACCCATTATCCGGGTTGGGCAACAAAAAACAATTACGAGTTTAAATTGTATTACAAAAACAAGAAAGAAAAAACTTTTCCTCCGGGATATAATTTATATACAAGATTATTGGCAGAAACAGGATTATTAGGCTTTCTTTTGTTTATTATGTTGCTATATTTTTCTTTAAGAGAAACGATAAGCATAATGAAAAGTACTCAGAATGAAGAAAAAACATTAACCGTAATTATTCTAATTACACTGATAGGATTATACATAAACTGGCTTCAGATTGATACATTTCGAATGTATGTTGTCTGGCTAAGTATTGCTATTTTAATTCAATTAAGATATAAACTAAAAGCATTGAAAAATGAACAATAGTGCTGTCCTTCTAATCCCATATTTTAATAATTCTGAAGGATTACTTCGATCATTGCGTTCTATTGATCCAGACGAGGAAATTGATGTCATAATTGTTGATGACGGAAGTGTTACAGATAAATTTGATGAAGCTGTTGTCCGGTCTAATTTTAAAGCAAGAGGAATTATACTATTCGAATATTTGAAAAGTAATAAAGGAATTGAAACAGCTTTAAATTCAGGATTAAAAATTAGTATTGAAAAAAAATATAAATACATCGCAAGATTAGATTGCGGAGATAGCTGTCTTGGAAAGAGATTCGCTGTTCAAAAAGCATTTCTGGAAGAAAATCCGGAGGTAAAAATTGTGGGATCAAATGTGTTGGCTGTCGACACAAATGGTCATTTTCTATATTCGATCAATTTACCACTGGAAGACAGGAATATAAAAAAGAAAATGTATTTGAATTCGATGCTGATTCATCCTGCCGTGATGTTTTGTTCTGAAATTTTAGATAGCGTCAGTTTATATCCTTTAGACCATAAATTCGCAGAAGATTATGCTTTTTTCTTTACTATTTCCCGGAAATACAAAATGGCAAATATGGAAGAATATCTTACACAAATTGAAATCAATGCCAACGGAATTTCATTAAAAAAAAGGAAACAGCAGGTTAAAAGCAGAATTACAATTATAAAAAAACATTTCTATTTTGGTTTCTATCCAATTTACGGATTGCTTAGAAATTATGTACTCTTGTTTCTTCCTTATAATTTGATTTTGTCTATAAAAAAAATTAGAAAATGAAGAATGTAATTAAACAGAATGCTTTCGACTATCTTATTTATATATTGATTTTGACGCTTTTTTTTTCAAAAGCGCTGCCCAATATCCTATTGGTACTTTTATCTGTTTTGTATCTTAAAGATCTCAACCTAAAAGACTATAAGAAGACATTTTCTGCCGGAATTATTTTATTTATATTACTGTTATATCTATTTATTAAATCTCTTTTTTATGGTACTATCGTCTACGATTTGAAATTTTACAAGGGTATGCTGTTACTTTTTTGGTTCTCACTTATATTGCATAAAATTACAGATATTGAAAAGTTTAAACTTTTCATCCTTTTGGGAATAAACGCCTGTATCATTAGCTCCTTGTTTTTAATCGGAATGTTTTTTTATAAAAACCATACATTACCATTTGCAAATACCGCTGAGGTTAATAATTTATTACTTCTGGAGCGCCCCTATATTGGTTTTGTTGCTGTTTTAGGATTTTTATTGTCAGTAGAAAAAGCAGTATTGGTAATAAAACAAAAATGGATTTACATACTAAACGCCATAGTACTACTGCTGTTTATTATATTAATTTCTGCTAGAATTTCCATTATTACAATATTTTGCATTGCTGTTGTTTATTTTCTTTTTTACTACAAAGTTCAATGGTATAAGAAAATACTATTTACAGCGTCGATCATCGTTTTATTTGGAATTATTGTGGTGACGAACAAAAACATATCCGAAAGATTTTTTATTAAAAACAATATAGAAGAATCTTTAAAAGTAGCATCAGATTATGAACCAAGAATTGTGATTTGGAATTGTGCCAATGATATGACATTAAAAAAGGATTTTCTTTTATTATCCGGATTCAGTGGATACGAGACCATCACAAATAATTTCCTGGATTGTTATGCCACAACAATAGAAAACCAATCGAAAAAAGAATATTTCCTGTCTGAGAAATTTAACTCACATAATCAGTTTATAGATTTTTATTTAATTGGTGGTATTTTGGGTCTGGTATTGTTTATAAGCTTTTTCATAAAATTGTTTTATGAAGCAAAATCAAACTTTTTTTCAATCGCAATCGCAATTTCATTTTTATTATTCTTTTTTGTAGAAAACATATTTTATAGACAGTTTGGATGTTATTTGTTTGCGATATTTATTCTAAATTTGGTTCCCCAAAACAAAGGTAGTAATGAATAAAATTAAAGTTGCGCATATTCTTCATTCCGTAGGCGGTGTTGATGTTTCATTACGACAAATACTCCAAAATCTTGATCCTTCACATTTTGAATGTTTTGTAATTCATGGCGATACAGATATAAAAGAGCAATTCAGAGACAAAAACTCAAAAAGCATTATCGATTATAAGCTTCCAATATACAGATCAATATCATTAAAAAATGATTATCTCGCCATTGTAAGAGCTTTAAGGATAATTAAAAAGGAGAAACCGGATCTTATACATTCCCATAGTACAAAAGGAGGAGTTATCGGAAGAGTTGTTGGACTTTTAACAGGAATAAAAGTACTTCATACTCCACAGGCATTTTCTTATTTGAGCGCAAACAGTAAATTAAAAAGATCTGTTTTTCTAACGGTAGAAAAAATACTTTCAAAGGGAAATTCAGTTTTACTGGCCTCTTCTGAGTCAGAATTAAACAGAGCCAGAGAAGATGTTGGGTTTCCGGTAGCAAAAACACTGCTTTTTAATAATGCAATTGAACCAATTAAAAATATATCAGAACTTTCGATACCAAAAACATGGCCGGACGAGTATCTTTGCACGGTTGGCAGACCCTGTTATCAGAAAAATATAGAGGAGTTAATACGTATTTTATATGAAATTAACAAAACAAAAAAAATGCATTTGGTATTACTGGGAGTCGGACACCATGCAGATCAGTTAGAAGAAGTTCAGGAATTAATTTCTAAACTAGATTTAATAGAGAACGTAACGCTTTTAAACTGGACTTCACGTGAAGATGTTTTAAATATAATTAGTAAATCAAAGTTATATTTATCTACAGCGAGATATGAAGGATTACCTTATGCTATAATTGAAAGTTTAGCTTTGTCAATACCTGGTGTGGTTTCTGACTGCGATGGGAACAAAGACTTGATTAAAGATGATTTTAATGGGTATACAGTAAAAGATAATAACACAATTAATTTTTGCGAAAAAATTATTACGTTGCTAAATGATGAAAATAAATATAATGAATTTTCAAAAAACGCAAAAAAGACATTTGAGATGAATCATAATATTTTAGAAAAAATTAATGATTTAGAATTTATTTACAGAGACCAAATAAAGAGATAATGAAAAGAATACTTATTACCGGCGCAGCAGGATTTTTGGGATCGCATTTGTGTGACCGATTCATCAAGGAGGGTTACTATGTTATTGGGATGGATAATCTGATTACGGGAGATCTTAAAAATATTGAGCATTTATTCAAATTAGAAAACTTCGAATTTTATCACCATGATATTACCAAGTTTGTACATGTCCCTGGCGATTTAGATTATATATTGCATTTTGCTTCACCGGCGAGTCCTATTGATTATCTGAAGATACCAATTCAGACCTTAAAAGTCGGATCATTGGGAACACATAATTTATTAGGTTTGGCACGTGTTAAAAATGCCAGAATCCTGATAGCATCCACCTCTGAAGTTTACGGAGATCCGTTGGTTCATCCTCAAACAGAGGAATATTACGGGAATGTAAATACAATTGGTCCACGAGGTGTTTATGACGAAGCAAAACGCTTTCAGGAATCGATTACGATGGCCTATCATACTTTTCACGGAGTAGAAACCAGGATCGTTCGTATTTTTAATACGTACGGACCAAGAATGCGATTAAACGACGGCCGTGTTATTCCGGCATTTATCGGTCAGGCGCTACGCGGTGAAGATTTAACCATTTTTGGTGACGGAATGCAAACGCGTTCCTTTTGTTATGTCGATGATCAGGTAGAAGGTATTTTCAGATTGTTGCATTCCGATTATGTGTATCCTGTAAATATTGGAAATCCGGACGAAATCACCATTAGAGACTTTGCCGAAGAAATCATAAAACTGACAGGAACCAACCAAAAAGTAGTATATCATCCCTTACCGGTAAACGATCCTTTACAGCGTCAGCCGGATACTACAAAAGCAAAAGAATTATTAGGCTGGGAAGCCAAAGTAAATCGTTCCGAAGGAATGAAAATCACTTACGATTATTTCAGATCACTTTCTAAAGAAGAACTTTCTAAAGAAGAACACAAAGATTTTTCAAGTTTTATAAAATAATAACTTTCCCACAGCTCGGATTTCGTAATGAAATCCGGGCTGATTATTTTTAGTCAAAGCATAAATTTTCAAAGCAGTTACCATCAAATGAGCGAATTAGTTTCAATTATAATCCCAACCTATAATACTGAAAAGTTCATCGAATCGACTTTGCAATCTGTTCAGAAACAAACCTATAAAATATGGGAAATGATTTTGGTAGATGATGCTTCAACAGATCAGACCGTTGCAATAATTGAGAGATATGCTCAAAAAGACGATCGGATAAAACTATTTAAATTATCCAAAAATTCAGGAAATGGTTTTGCAAGAAATGTTGCTGTAGAAAAAGCCACAGGAAAATATATTGCCTATCTCGATGCCGATGATGTATGGCTTCCTGAAAAATTAGAAAAGCAAATAGACTTTTTAAAAGCAAATAATTTACCGTTTACCTTTAGTTTTTATGATTGCATTGATGAAGAGGGGAATAACTTACACAGAAGAGTAGAAGCACCATTGAATCTAACGTACAGACAACTGTTTTTTTGTAATTATGTGGGGAACTTAACCGCGATTTACGATGCCGAATATTTCGGAAAAATTACTTTACCGGCGTCTCAAAAAAGACAGGACTGGCGATTGTGGCTTACGATTGTAAAACAAATTAAAACGACTAAACCCGTTCCCGAACCTTTGGCCTTTTACAGAATCAGAAAAGATTCCATTTCGTCTTCAAAATTCAAGTTGATTAAACACAACTTTGGCGTTTATCGAGATTTCCATGGTTATAATTTTGTGTCTGCTGTTTTCCTGATGATTCGTTTTTTAATCACGCAGTTGTTTATAAAACCAGGATATATAAAAAAGATTTAAATTTATTTCTTAAATCCAATTTTGACTCTTTCAATTTTGTTTTCCTTTTTCTCTGTCATCTCATCTAAATAAGAAAAAACCAATTCATTATTTTTATCGTGATTTTCCAGTTTCTTTTGAATCTGGAGAATGTCGATTTTGATTTCTGGGGTGTCCAAAAGCATTTGTCTCACTTTCGTGAAAATTCGCATAATCTGAATATTGGTCTGAATAGCTTTGTCGCTTTTCAAAACACTGGACAGCATTAAAATTCCATGTTCCGTAAAAACAAAAGGCAAGTATTTTTGATGTGCTCCACGTCCTTTCTTTAAGGTCGCAAATTGCGACCTTAAAGAATCGTGTTCATTTTCAGTAAGTTGAAACATGAAATCTGATGGAAATCGCAATAAATTTCTCTTTACCTGTTCATTTAATCTTTTAGTTTCAACACCATACAACATGGCGAGATCGCTGTCAAGCATTACTTTTTGATTGCGGATAAAGTATATTTTATCAGAAATAGTCTCTTCTGAAAGTAAAGATTGGTTGTCCATAAGTTTTAATTAAAAAAAACAAATCTAAGATTTTATTTATATTACAAGTATGATTTAAATTGCTTTAACTTTCCCCGATTACTTCTTTCTAAAACCATTTTTCTGGTAAAAGTAAAGTTTAAATCAGGTTCTAAATACAAAGCAATAGCTTCTTCTATTTTTTTAATCTGATTGGAATCCAGCTCTTTTGCGCTTACATATTCAATTACAAACGTATCTAATTTAGTTTGTTTGATGATAAATTCTTTTACATTTCCGTCATCTTCAATAATACTTTTGGTAACGTAATAAAAAGTCAGTCCGGGTGATTTTTTTCCGCTTGGTAAAATGGCAATATCGTTGGTTCTTCCGGTAAGTTTTTTCAGAATTGGTTTTTGAAGCGTACTTTTTTCATCTAAAATTCCAATGTCGCCAATATCATATCTGATAAAGGGATTTGCTTTGTTGAATAAAGAAGTAATCACAATTCGGCCTTCTTTTCCATAAGGCAGCACCTGATCGTTTTCATCTAAAATTTCAACAAAAAGAGTTTCCGAATTTACCTGCCATTCGCCTTTCGGATTTTCGAAAGCAATTAAATCCAGTTCGGAAGCTCCGTATTCATTAATAATCGGAATTCCGAATTGTTTTTCAAGGAGTTTTTTATCCGATTCAAAAAGCATTTCCGATGTAACAAAACAAGCTTTCAGGGTCGGGCAAATTTCTTTCAGAACTATATTTTTTTGTTCTAAAAATTTAGCAAATAAAACAATCGAACTTGTATAACCGTTGAGGTAATCGAATTTTTTTGTTCTGAATTTCCGAAGAAACTTTTCTAAAACTTCATCCGATAAATCAAAAACCGGGAATCGAAAACGGCGACTCAAAAAATCTTTAAAACGTTCTTTTTGGTACCCTAAAAAATCCATTGGAATACCATAAAATCTTGCCTGGTATGAATGGTTGAAATCAATTCCAAACCAGCCAAAACGCATACTATTCGAAGCCCAGGTTAAGGCATGGGAATATTTATCTTTCGCAAAAACAAAGGGAGTTCCGCTTGATCCGGAAGTTTTGTTGATGTAGACATTTTTTGAGATGTATCCTTTTGAAAGTCTTTCCTGCAGTGGTTTTTGGAGGTTTTGTTTGTTTAAAACAGGCAAATCTTCCCATCGCTGAACAATTTTATTTCCCGTTAATTCGTTATAAAATGGATTGTTGTGCAAATGGAAATAAACAATTTCATGTTTTTGTCTTTCAATAAATTTTAAAAATTCTTCTTCCGAAAGACGCGTAATGGCATCCAAATCGGCTTTTGCTTTCCTGATCGGAAAACCATTTAATTGAAGCGAAATATCAAAAAGAGAAATCATTTGAGGGATAATTTTCATCAAAAATAATATTATACAATTACTATCGGGGAAGAATCGAGAACTTTTTAAGATTTAATTATTTTTTACGTACAAAAGCAATTATTTTTGCACCACAACTAAATACAACAACACATGACAATTTTATTATTGGGATCAGGCGGAAGAGAGCATGCATTTGCATGGAAAATGATTCAGAGTCCGCTTTGCGAAAAACTTTTTGTTGCACCGGGAAATGCGGGAACTGCCGGCATCGCCACTAATGTTGCAATGTCTCCAACCGATTTTGATGCCATAAAAGCATTTGTATTAAAAGAAAATGTAAAAATGGTTGTCGTTGGCCCGGAAGACCCATTAGTAAAAGGCATTTACGATTATTTTAAAAACGACGAAAGTTTAAAAAATATTCCGGTTATTGGCCCGTCTAAATTAGGCGCACAATTAGAAGGAAGTAAAGAATTCGCAAAAGAATTCCTGATGAAAAATAACATTCCAACTGCTGCATACGACAGTTTTACTGCTGAAACAGTTGAAAAAGGATGTGAATTTTTAGAAACGTTACAGCCTCCGTATGTTTTAAAAGCAGATGGACTGGCAGCCGGAAAAGGAGTGTTGATTATTCAGGACCTTGAAGAAGCCAAAACAGAATTACGAAATATGCTGGTGCACCAGAAATTTGGTGCAGCGAGTTCAAAAGTAGTAATCGAAGAGTTTCTGGACGGAATCGAATTAAGCTGTTTCGTTCTGACGGATGGAAAAAGCTATAAAATTTTGCCAACCGCAAAAGATTACAAAAGAATAGGAGAAGGTGACACTGGATTGAATACAGGCGGAATGGGAGCTGTTTCTCCGGTTCCTTATGTTGATGCTGTTTTAATGGAGAAAATCGAAACACGCATTGTAAAACCAACAATTGAAGGTTTTCAGAAAGACGGAATCGAATATAAAGGATTTGTATTTATTGGTTTGATTAATGTAAAAAATGAGCCAATCGTTATTGAATACAATGTAAGAATGGGTGATCCTGAAACCGAAGTTGTGGTACCGAGGTTAAAATCAGATTTAGTAGAATTGTTTTTGGCTGTTGCAGACCAGAAATTAGATACTTTTGAATTGGAGGTTGATGCAAGAAGCGCAACAACAATCATGGTGGTTTCTGGCGGATATCCTGAAGATTTCGAAAAAGGAAAAGTAATTTCAGGGTTAGAAAATATTACGGATTCTATTGTTTTCCACGCGGGAACAAAATTAGAAGACGGAAGTGTTTTAAGTAACGGAGGCCGTGTATTAACTGTAACTTCTTATGGAGACGACTTTCAACAAGCCATAAAAAAATCTTACCAAAACATAGATAAACTAAATTTTGATAAGATGTATTTTAGAAAAGATATCGGCTTCGACTTACTTTAAAAAAGAGTGAGCCGTAGTATCCTGGTTTTCTGTTCCTGCAGCATCAAAAATGCGTAATTGTTTAATCCAATATACGATTGCTGCAGAACAAATAATCATGAATATCCAGTTAATTGTGTTTGCACCAAACCAGGTAATTAGTTCTAAATGACGTAAAAAGTCAAGTGGAGCAAATAAAATGTTAACGAATAAGTATTGTATTCCTTCAAAAAAAGCTGTCATAATTTATAAAATTATATGTTATTTATTGTTTTGTAACGCATTGAAGACAAAATCCATTTAATAGAATCTTTTTTCAACTTGTTGGTTTTCCTTTTTAAACAAGTATTATATTTACAATCACAAAAGTATAAAATATCCTTATGATAACAAGTGTTTTTAAAAAATCTACACCATTAAATTATTCCCTGGTTGTAATTTTAATACTGGTTTTCTTTTTTCTCTTTCAAATTCAGGAACCATCATGGACGAGTTCTTCATTTTTGGCGTTTCAGAAAATGAGTATTTTGTGTTTTGTTTTCGCTTCTTTTTTTCTGATTAATTTCATCGTAAAAAAGAACGGACTCAGTAAAGACAACGGTTACGCGATATTTTTTTACTTATTGTTTTTATTATTTTTCCCCACCATATTCAATAATCCGAACGTAATATATTCGAACTTTTTTATTTTATTAGCTCTCAGACGATTGATTTCTTTACAATCTCTGAAAGCATCAAAAGAAAAAATATTCGATGCTTCTTTTTGGATTTTAGTAGCTTCTTTATTTCAATTTTGGTGTATTCTTTTCCTGATCTTGGTTTTTATATCGATTATTTTTCACGTTTCACGTGATTACAGAAATTGGGTATTGCCTTTTATTGCACTTTTGGCCGTTGCTGTAATTTTTTTACTGATATCATTAATCTTTCATATTGATGCCATTGAATTTTTCGAGAAACGTGCAGTCGTTGATTTTAGTCTTGATTATTTTAAGAACAATTACGAAAACGGAGCACTTTCGATATACACGGCAGTCGCTTTGTTTTTTGTGTTTTCAATCGTAACAACCATTTCAAACAGGCCTCAAATTGTGCATTCCTCCTACAAAAAAGTCGTTGCCTGCTTTTTCATAGCCGTAATTGTTTTTATTGTTTCTCCGAATAAAAGCAATGATTTGTTGCTGTTTAGTATCGCCCCGTTAACCATTATGGCATCGAGTCATGTAGAATATATGCAGCAAAAACTAAACAACGAAATTGTATTTTATGTACTGATTGCCTGCAGTTTATTTACATTTTTCTCACAACTATAATTTGCTTCCGTAAGCAAGATCGCCTGCATCTCCAAGGCCTGGAACAATATAATTTTTCTCATTCAGTTTTTCGTCTAAAGAAGCAACCCACAGATGACAATTTTCGGGAAGATTTTTTTCGAGGTAGGCAATTCCTTCCGGCGCAGCAATAACGACAACTATATGAATTTCGTTTGGAGTTGCATTCTCAATCAGTTTTTCGTGAACGGCAACAATAGACTGACCCGTTGCCAGCATAGGATCCAGAAGCAAAACGGTTTTATTGTTGAGGTTCGAAAGTGCCTGATATTCAACTAAAATTTCAAAAGTATCATCATTATTCGGATGATGTCTGCAGGCCGAAACAAAGCTGTTTTCAGCATGGTCAAAATAATTTAAAAACCCATTGTGCAGCGGCAATCCGGCTCGTAAAATAGAACACAACACCAAATCTTCACTTATTTCGGTTGTTTTTTTTATACCCAGCGGAGTCTGAATCGCAACCTCTTTATACGATAAAGTTTTGCTCAGTTCATAAGCCATTATTTCGCCAATTCGCTCTATATTTCTTCTGAAACGCATACTGTCGTTCTGAACATTTATATTTCGAATTTGACCTAAAAAATGGTTCAGCACACTGTTTTCTTCAGATATATAATGAATTTTCATATTGAATTTTTAGAATTGTTAGGGAGTAATCTTTATTAATAACGAAAAATTAAACGTTTTTTTCGCACTATAAAAGTATAAAAAGTATCTTTGTATCTCTAAAAAATAAAGACATGTTTTCAAAATTAGCATATTCGGTTTTCGAACAAAGCATCAAAGATTATCACCAGTTTGATAATGTTGATCAACCTGTAAACAACCCTTTTCCAAAAGATAAATTCGAACATTTATTGTATTTAAAAAACTGGATTGACACTGTACAATGGCATTTTGAAGATATTATCCGTGATCCGCAGATTGATCCGGTAGCAGCTTTAACGCTTAAAAGAAGAATTGATGCTTCTAATCAGGAACGTACAGATATGGTAGAATATATCGACAGTTACTTTCTGCAAAAATACAGTGATGTAAAAGTAAAAGATGGTGCAAAAATCAATTCTGAAAGTCCGGCCTGGGCATTTGACAGATTGTCTATTTTGGCATTAAAAATTTATCACATGCATGAAGAAGCCACTCGTGCAGAGGCTTCACAGGAACACAGAGATAAATGTCAGGAAAAATTAAATATTCTTTTGGAACAAAGAAGCGATTTGTCTACGGCAATAGATGATCTGTTGACAGATATCGAAAATGGAGATAAATTCATGAAAGTGTACAAACAAATGAAAATGTACAATGATGATGAATTAAATCCTGTTTTATACCAAAACAAAAAATAGTTTGACAGCAAAATTGCCTAAGACTATCCAACATATAGCCGTCATGAGACTTTCCGCAATGGGAGATGTCGCCATGACGGTTCCTGTTTTACGCGCTTTTGTAAAACAGTATCCGACGGTGAAACTTACCGTAATTTCACGCCCTTTTTTTAAACCTTTTTTTGAAGGAATACCAAATCTTGAATTTTTTGCTTTTGATGAAAAAGAGCGTCACAAAGGTTTTCCAGGACTTTTGAGATTATTTAAAGACATCAAAAAACTCAAAATCGATGCTTTTGCTGATTTACACAATGTGCTGAGATCTAAAGTAGTGAGTTTACTTTTCGCCTTAAGCGGAAAAAAAAGAGCCACAGTTGACAAAGGCCGTGACGGAAAAAAAGAACTAACCCGTGCAGAAAATAAAATTTTCAAACAACTGCCTACCATGTTCGAAAGACATGCAAAAGTGTTTGAAGAAATTGGTTTTCCTGTAAATTTATCCCATCCCGAGTTTCCAAAAAAAGCGGTTTTAAGCGCAGAAATCACAAATTTAGTTGGAGAAAATTATCAAAAACTAATCGGAATTGCGCCGTTTGCACAATACGATTCTAAAGTATATCCTTTGGATTTAATGCAGGAAGTCATTTCAAAATTGGCGGAAACGAAAGAGCAGACTGTTTTGCTCTTCGGAGGAGGGAAAAAAGAAATTGAAATCCTGGATTCACTTTCGGAACCTTTTAAAAATGTAATAAACGTTGCCGGTAAAATTAAATTTCAACAGGAATTAAAATTGATCAGTAATCTCGATGTCATGCTTTCAATGGATTCCGGAAATGCGCACATTGCTGCAATGTTGGGCGTTAAAGTGATTACGCTTTGGGGCGCCACGCATCCTTACGCGGGATTTTTACCGTTCAATCAAAGTCCTGAAAATGCTTTGCTTTCAGATAGAAATGCGTACCCACAATTACCAACATCTGTTTATGGAAATAAAGTAGTGGAAGGTTATGAAGAAGCAATGAGAACTATTTCTCCAAAGAAAATAGTTAAGAAGATTCAAAATTTACTTTAAATTTCAATAAAAAAAATCCAAATTCCAACTTAGATTGGAATTTGGATTTTTTTTTATTTTGGAATTTCAACAACTAAACGTCATCAAAATCTACGTAAATAGTATCTGATGTTGGATGCGCCTGACAGGTTAAAACTAATCCCGAAGCGATTTCCCCGTCGGTTAAAATGGAGTTTTTAGTCATTTCGGCAGTTCCGGATGTGATTCGGGCCAGACAGCTGCTGCAAATTCCGCCCTGGCAGGAATAGGGAGCGTCAATTCCTTGTTTTAAGGCGGCGTCAAGAATAGTTTGTTTTTGAGACATTTCAAAAGTAACTTCATCATCATCCACTAAAACGGTAATTTTTGTGTGACCTTCTAATGAAGTACTGATTTGATTTTCCTGAGTAGAAGACGTAAAAAGTTCAAATTTAATGGCTGATTCTTTTATGTTTTTCTCCTTAAGAATTCCCGACACAGTATCGATCATTTCTTCCGGACCACATAAGAAGAATTTATCAAACTGTAATTCTTTGTGTTTGTTATTCAATACAAAATTCACAGCCGATTTCTCAATTCTGCCAAACAATGCATTTTCGGCTTTGGCCTGACTAAAGACATAATGTACAAATAAACGTCCTACATATTGTAATTGCAGATCGTGTAATTCCTGGTGAAAGATTGTTTCTTCCGGAGTTCTGTTTCCGTAAACCAATACAAATGAACTTTTCGGTTCACTTTTCAAAACCGATTTTATTATGGAAAGAACAGGAGTGATTCCGCTTCCTGCTACAAAAGCAGCATAATTTTTTTGTCTATCAGCATCCGGCTCAAAGGTAAATTTTCCTTCCGGATGGCCCACTTCAAGAACATCTCCGGCTTTTAATTTGGTATTTGCAAATTGCGAGAACAAACCATTTTTAACGGCTTTTACGGCAATTCTTAGTTCACCGCTTTCTGGCGCGGAACAAATAGAGTAAGCACGTCTAATTTCTTGATTATCAAGAGTTAGTTTTAAGTTTATATACTGTCCGGCAATAAATTTATAATCCGGTTTTAGTTCTTCGGGAACATTAAAAAGCACAGAAACCGCATCGGCAGTTTCGCGTTTTACCTCTTTAATTATGAGTTTTAAAAATGAAGGCATGATGTTATATTTTCTGCAAAAATAGCAAAGAAGACCTAATTGACGGTTACTTAATTATTTTTTTTAACTTTTTTTGTAACGTTTACATATATTTGATCTCTTACTATAAAACTGAAAACCAAAGAACCATGATTAAAAAGTTTATTTACCTCGAATGGAAAGCCTTTACCAGATCTGCCTCGTTTGGCGCAAATCTGGCAATGAAAATTCTGATAGGGTTTTTGATGATTTATTTTTCTATTATTTTTATCGGAATGGGGGTTGGAGCCTTTTATATCCTAAAGAAATTGAATCTTGAACCATTAAGTACAGTCAATAAATTTCTGATTTATTATTTTTTATTTGATTTAGTAATTCGCTTACTGATGCAGGCTATTCCGGTACTGAACATAAAACCGTTGTTGGTTCTGCCTTTCAAAAAACCAACAATCGTTCATTTTTCGCTGGGAAAAACAGCCTTATCTTTTTTCAATTGGGTGCATGCTTTTTTCTTCCTTCCTTTCTCGATCGTACTGGCTATTGAAGGATACGATATAGTGGGAATTATTGTTTGGCACTTCGCTATTTTATCCCTGATTTATATCAACAATTTCCTGAATATTATTTTGAGTAATATCGACAAATTATTTGTGGTTTTTATCGGAATCATTTTGGCTTTAGGAGCCGCACAATATTATAAGATATTTGATATAACCACTTTTACTGCACCTTTTTTTCAAGGACTTTACAACATCAAATGGCTTGTTTTTATTCCTGTTTTAATCTTAATTGGATTGTACGCCTTTACCTTTAAATATTTTAAAAACAATTTATATCTGGATGCCGGACTTTCTAAAAAAGAAGATATCGCGACAACCGAAAACCTTTCCTGGCTAAACCAATTTGGAACCCTGGGAACATTTCTTAAAAATGATATTAAACTGATTAAAAGAAACAAAAGATCGAAAACAACCATCCTGATGAGTGTCCTCTTTTTGTTTTATGGTTTGATATTCTTTGGAAATTCTCACCAGCCTGCAGTAATGCATATTTTTGCCGGAATATTTGTTTCCGGTGGATTTCTGTTTGTCTTCGGACAATTTGTACCCAGCTGGGATAGCTCTTATTACCAATTAATGATGACTCAGAATATACCGTATCGCGGGTACATTACTTCAAAATGGTGGCTGGTTGTTATTGCCACTTTTATTTCGACAATTTTAGCCTCATTTTATCTTTTTTACGGATGGGAAATATATTTAACGATTGTTGTCGGGGCGATTTATAATATTGGAGTTAATTCACATCTGGTACTTTTAGGAGGAGCATTTACCAAAACTCCAATTGATTTAAGTAATGCCGGAGGCGCTTTTGGTGACAAAAAAGCTTTCAACGTTAATGCGATGTTACTGACTTTACCAAAATTATTACTGCCCGTAGCATTGTATGGTTTAGGACTTTATCTGGGGGATAAAACACTCGGATTATTGTTAGTGGCAGGAGCTGGATTTTTAGGTTTTATCTTAAGAAACAAGGTCTTCTCCTTAATTGAAAAAAGATACAAAATGGAGAAATACAGTACGATAAGTGCTTATAAACAGAAGAGTTAAAAAGAGTAAATTAGGAAATGTGCCAATTTGATAATTAGATAATTTTTTATCGTGAAACAAAACAAAATTAACGATAGATTTTTAATCTAAAATCAATAATCAGCAATCAGTAATCTAAAATCAACAATCTAAAATCTAAAATTACCATGATACAAGTAAATCAACTTTCAAAGATATATAACGGAACAACAGTCTTAAATATAGATAATCTTGAAATCCCAAAAGGGCAGAGTTTCGGATTAGTCGGAAATAACGGAGCCGGGAAAACCACTTTTTTCAGTTTATTGTTAGACTTGATCCAGCCTTCAACAGGAAATATTAGAAGTAACGATATTCAGGTGAATACAAATGAAAACTGGAAATCTTTTACAGGCTCTTTTTTAGATGAAAGTTTTCTGATCGGTTATTTAACTCCAGAAGAATATTTTTATTTTATTGGCGATTTACGTCATCAGAATAAAGCGGACGTTGATGCTTTATTAGCCAGACACGAAGAGTTTTTTAATGGAGAAATCCTGAAGAACAAAAAATATTTGCGTGATTTGTCAAAAGGAAATCAAAAGAAAGTAGGGATAATTGCAACCCTTATTGGTCATCCCGAGGTAATTATTCTGGACGAGCCTTTTGCTAATTTAGATCCGACTACGGTAAGCAGATTAAAAAAAATCATCAAGGACCTGGCTGAAGATCCAAACGTAACCGTTTTGGTTTCAAGTCATGATTTACAGCATACAGTAGAGGTTTGTGATCGAATTGTAGCACTGAATAAAGGAGAAATTGTAAAAGATATTCAGACATCAAAAGAAACCTTACAGGAACTGGAATTGTTTTTTGCGGTATAAGTTTCCATATTACAAAAAGAAGCGTATTTTTACAAGTCATTATACTAAAAATCGTTTTTAGAAGTTAAATGATTTAAACTCTTTTCTATTGAAAAAGAATACTCTTAAATATAGTTTTTACCTGGTGTTTTTCTTCTTTTTGATAGCTTGTTCTACCAAAAAAAACACTTTTTTATCGCGGAATTCACATGCTTTAAGTACAAAATATAATATTTTGTACAATGGCGGTATTGGTCTGGACAAGGGTTTAAAATCTATTCAGGGCAATAATCAGGATAATTTCTGGAAAATGCTGCCGATTGAAAAAATGCAGGTTGACGAAGGTTTTGCGGATGAGAACAAGGCTAAAAATCCTGATTTTGAAAAAGCGGAAACAAAGGCAACAAAAGCCATTCAGAAGCATTCTATGAACATTGGCGGAAGGGAAAAAAACTCACAAATGGATGAAGCTTATCTGATGCTCGGAAAAGCCAGATATTATGATCAGCGTTTTATTCCGGCTTTAGAAGCATTCAATTATATTTTATACAAATATCCAAACAGCAGTAATATTTATACCGCAAAAATCTGGCGCGAGAAAACCAATATGCGTCTGGGAAATGATGGAATTGTAATTAAAAACATTAAACTCTTATTAAAAAATACGGACTTAGACAAGCAGACTTTTTCGGATGCCAATGCTTTGCTGGCCGAGGCTTTTTTAAATTTAGAAGAAAAAGACAGTGCCGTTACCAAACTTAAAATTGCAGAAGATTTTAGCAGGATAAACGAAGACAAAGCCCGTTACCGTTTTATTTTGGGGCAAATGTATCAGGAACAAGGAAAAAAAGACAGTGCCATTTATTATTATGACGGAGTCATTGATATGAATCGAAAAGCAGATCGTAAATACATGATGCATGCCTACGCTAAAAAAGCGCAGTTGTATGATTATGAAAACGGTAATGACACCATATTCCTAAAAACCTACAACAAACTGACGGCAGATCGGGAAAACAGACCCTATTACGATGTCTTGTTTTATGAAATGGGGGTTTTTTATGATAAAAAGAAAGAACAGGAAAATGCGCTGAAATTCTATAATAAATCATTGGCCAGAAAATCGAAAGACCCTTATTTAGTGGCTTCCGCTTATCGAAATATTGGAAATATGTATTTTAAAGATACAGACTATACGATGGCTGCAAAATACTACGACAGCACCTTGGTAAAGTTAGATCCAAAAAGCAGGGAGTATACTTTTATAGAAAAAAACAGAAAAAACCTGGATGACGTTATTAGATACGAAGGAATTGCAAAACGCAATGATAGTATTATAATGGTGTATGGTTTGCCTGCTCCGGACAGAAAAATTTATTTTGAAAATTACATTGCCGAGCTTAAGAAAAAAGACGAAGCCAAACGCATTCTCGAAGAAAAGGAAAAAGAAAAACTTGCAAATATAGAACGCAATACCAAAGAAGACAGCGGTCCAACTGCCTTAAATCCTCAATCCCAACCCGGAATTACGCCACCCGGAGTCGGAGCTTTTAATCCTCCAACAGGGAACGAGCCGACAAGCACCTTTTATTTTTATAACCCAACAACAGTGGCTTACGGTAAATTGCAATTTAAAAAAACCTGGGGAAACAGAATTTTAGGAGGGTATTGGAGGATGGCTTCGGCAAAAGCAGCAAATGATGATGCACTATTAAAAGAAGCCGCGGAAATCAATGGAGATTCTATAAATGCAGTAAAAAAAGATTCTATAATTATAGAAAAATATACCACAGCATTTTATGAAAAACAGCTCCCAACAACTCAACCCGCAATGGACAGTATTGGCAAAGAACGCAATTTTGCCTACTATCAGTTAGGACTTATTTATAAAGAAAAATTTAAAGAAAATAAATTAGCGAGTGACAAGCTGGAGCAATTGTTAAAAAACAATCCGGAGGAAAAATTAATTTTACCGGTTATGTATAATTTGTATAAGATTTATGAAATTACAGATCCGGCAAAAGCGCAAACGATAAAAGCAAATATTACAGCTACATATCCGAATTCGAGATATGCCCAGATTTTAAACAATACCAATAACGAAGATTTAGCCTCACCGGAAAAGGAATATCATAAATGGTATAAACTTTTTCAGGAAGAACAATTTGATGTGATACTGGATAATATAGATAACTTAATCAATCAATATTCCGGAGACGAAATTGTTTCTAAATATGAATTACTGAAAGCAAATACTTTAGGGAAAGTAAACGGTTTGGCGGCTTATAAAAAAGGGTTAGAATCAGTTGCAGATAATTATCCGAATAGTGTTGAAGGCAAAAATGCGCGTGAAATTTTAGAGAAACAGGTTCCGGGATTAGAAAAACTTGATTTTACAGCAGTTGATGGTAAAAACTGGAAAATTTTATATTTAATTTCTAATAACGATTCGAAATCGCTTCAAAAAATTGAAGAAGCACTGAAAGTATTTTTGTTAGTTGAAAATTATGAGAGACTTACAACTTCTGTGGATAAATACAATAAAACCCAAAAATTTGTAGTTATTCATGGTATGAAGTCTGAAGCTTATGCTAATGATCTTGCAGGTGTTTTCAGAGATGATAAAAAGTATAAAATCGCAAATCCGGCCATTATTATTTCAAGTGACAACTATAAAATAATTCAAATTAAAAAGAATCTTGAAGCTTATTTAGCTCCGAAAAATCCATAATATAATGTTTGATAAAGCCAAAAAAAACGGAACCGAACTTTTAGGAAAAACCAATAGGATTGTAGAAGGCACATCGATTATTGGCGATATAGTATCAAAAGCTGATTTTAGATTGGATGGAGAATTGATAGGAAATTTTACGTCGCAAGGAAAACTGGTTATTGGAATGTCAGGTGTTGTGAAAGGAGAAATCGTTTGTAATAATGCTGATATTGAAGGAGTTTTTCAGGGAAAAATAAAAGTTTTGGAAATCCTTAATATAAAAGCGACAGCGCATATTCATGGAGAAGTTGCTGTTGGAAAATTATCTATAGAACCAGGAGCCGATTTTACTGCTACTTGTACCATGCTAACCAATAATAAAGAAGTATCTATAAAAGATGGAAAAGGAACCGAAGAAAAGCTCAAGCAATAAATGGTTAGTATTTGTTAATATCCCCATTCAAATGGGAATCATTATTTTTATATTTTCCTATTTGGGAGTGAAGTTAGATCAGAAGTATTCAAATGGTGGTTCTTTGTGGACAATTATTTTTTCTTTATTTTCGGTTTTTTTAGCACTTTATAATGTTTTAAGACAAGTAAAAAATTTGAATAAATAATGAACAAAACTATCGATTTTCTAAAGTATTTCCTCCCTTTCTCTATTGTATTATTTGTTGCGCAATATTTTGCCATGCAATTCTTATCAGACAAATTTGTGTTCTTGTATTCCGCGTGGAGTATTTATTTATTTAATATTGTCGCAACTTTTTTGGTATATCTATTTTTGATTTTTGTAAACAATAACTTTGCAAATTATACCGGATTCGCTTTCCTTGGTGCCAGCTTTTTTAGAATGATGTTGGCCATCATTTTTTTAATTCCTTTAATAAAGGGAGATGTAAAAAGTCCGATTGTAGATTTAAGTACATTCTTTATCCCTTATTTTTTATTTTTGCTTTTCGAAACATATTTCACAATTCGCTTAATAAACAAAGGTTAATTGCTTTATTAGCAGTAAGGTTGGTTGTAAAAAATCTAAATATTAAAAATTACACCCATAAATTTTCAATTTTCAATTTTAAATGTACCTTTGCAAAAAATTTTTGGAACCTAAAATTAGATACAGATTTAATAATGATAATTTCAAATAAACCAGTCCAGTACTTATTAGTTAGCTTATTAGCACTTACTTCGTCGATTAATTTCGCTTCAACTCCTGTTGATACTGTTTCTGTGAAACATGAAACTGTTGAGTCAACAGAAGCAAGTCATTCAGCAAGTAGTCATGGAGAATCTGTTGGTCACGAAATAGAAAAAGAATTCAATGCTAGTGACTTGATCAATTCGCATATTGGAGATTCTCACGATTTTCATATTGCTGACTGGGATGGTCATCCTGTTTCTTTTAGCCTTCCAGTTATTTTATGGACAAATAGCGGATTGGAAATTTTTTCATCTGCAAAATTTCACCACGATAATTCAGGTGAGCATTTAGTTGATATTAATGGTCAGAAATTAGTTCGTTATAAAGAAATAATTTTTTATGCTGAAAAATTTGAAGAAATGACAGCAGATCAAAGAGACAATGGAGCTTTTGCTTTTGATGCAAGACCTTTAGATTTCTCCATTACTAAAAATGTGTTTTCAATGTTGATGTCTGCAATTATTTTGTTTTTCTTGTTTTTTGCAGTTGCAAGATCATATAAGAAAAACCCAAATGCACCAAAAGGATTAGCAGGATTTTTAGAGCCGTTAGTTACTTTTGTTAGAGACGAAATTGCTGTTCCAAATATTGGTACAAAAAAGGCTGGAAAATATATGCCATACCTTTTGACAATCTTTTTCTTTATTTGGATTAATAACCTTATTGGATTAATTCCTTTTTTCCCATTCAGTTCTAACTTAACAGGTAATATCTACTTTACATTTGTAATGGCGTTTATTACTTTTATAGTTACAACTTTAAGCGGAAACAAATCTTACTGGGGACATATTTTCAACACACCAGGAGTTCCTGTATGGTTGGCTCCAATTATGATTCCTGTAGAAATTATCGGAATGTTGACTAAACCATTTGCACTAATGATTCGTTTATTCGCAAACATTACTGCTGGTCACATTATCATTTTGAGTTTAGTTTCTTTGATTTTCATTTTCAAAAGTATTGCTGTTGGACCTGTTGCCGGAGCATTCGTATTGTTCATGAGTGTTTTAGAAATGTTAGTTGCTGCTTTGCAGGCGTATGTATTTACTTTGCTTTCAGCATTATTTATTGGTCAGGCTGTTGAAGAGCACGATCATCATTAATTAGAGTTTTATTAATTATTAACTATATAAATTTATTATTATGGTATTAGCTGGAATCGGAGCTGGATTAGCTGTAATTGGTGCAGGTCTTGGTATTGGAAAAATTGGTGGTTCTGCAATGGACGCTATTGCTCGTCAACCAGAAGCTGCTGGAAAAATCCAGACTGCTATGATTATTGCTGCTGCACTTATTGAAGGTGTTGCTCTTTTCGCAGTAGTTGTTGCGTTAATCGCAAAATAATTTACATTTAAAACTTCCTGTAGCGGTTGGCTTCAGGAAGTTTTTTAAAAAAAAACTACAAAACAATTTTTAAATATATACTGTTATGCAATTAACTTCACCAGAAAGTTTAATTTTTTGGACAACAATTATCTTTATTGTTTTCTTCATTCTTTTGGCAAAATTTGCTTGGAAACCTATTTTAGGTGCTGTAAAAAGCCGTGAGGAATCTATTAACAATGCTTTGGCATCTGCAGAAGCAGCACGTTTAGAAATGCAAAATTTAACTGCTGATAATGAGCGTATCTTAAGAGAAGCTCGTGCAGAACGTGATGCTATGTTGAAAGAAGCTCGTGAAATGAAAGAGCAAATAATTGCTGATTCTAAAAATGAAGCGCAGGAGCAAGGTCAAAAATTGATCGCACAAGCAAAAGCGGCGATCGAAAATGAAAAAAATGCTGCTATGGCTGAATTGAAATTACAAGTTTCAACTTTATCATTAAGCATTGCTGAAAAATTATTGAAAGATGAATTATCTAACAAAGAATCTCAAACTAAATTAGTGGAGAAAATGTTAGGTGATGTAAAGTTAAACTAAGATTATGGCAAGTACAAGAGCAGCAATTCGTTATGCAAAAGCAATTCTGGACTTAGCAGACTCTAAAGGTGTTGCGGAGACTGTCAATAATGACATGAAATTGATTGCTTCAACAATTGGGAATAATGCAGAATTGAGTACCTTTATTCAAAACCAGACTACAAAAGTTGAAGTGAAAGAAAGTGCTCTTTTAGAAGTTTTTGCAAATGTAAATGGTGTAACGAAAGGTTTATTTCATTTATTATTTGAAAACAAAAGATTTGAAATTCTGGAGGCAATTGCATTAGAATACATTAAATTATTTGATGAAAGTAATGGTGTTGAAACAGCAAAAGTTACTACTGCTATTCCTATGGATGCTGCACTAGAAGCTAAAGTTCTGGCTAAAGTTGCAACTCTATCAGATAAAAAAATAACAATAGAAAATATCGTAGATCCATCAATTATCGGAGGATTTATTTTAAGAATAGGGGATCAACAATACAATGCATCTGTTGCAAACAGATTGCAGGTATTAAAAAGAGAGTTAAGTAATTAGTTTTATTACACATAAAAGTGTCTAAATTATAAATTTAAGATGGCGGAAATCAAACCTGCTGAAATTTCAGCAATATTAAGAAAGCAAGTAGAAGGTTTTGAATCTGGTGCTACGCTAGAGGAAGTAGGAACGGTACTTCAAGTTGGAGACGGTATTGCTCGTATTTACGGGCTATCGAATGTACAATATGGTGAGTTAGTTGAATTTGATAACGGACTTGAAGCTATTGTATTGAACCTTGAAGAAGACAATGTTGGTGTGGTACTTTTAGGACCATCAACTGGAATCAAAGAGGGCTCAACAGCAAAAAGAACACAACGTATTGCCTCTCTTAAAGTAGGTGAGCAAATGGTAGGACGTGTAGTGAACACTCTTGGTTTTCCAATTGATGGAAAAGGACCAATTGGCGGAGACTTATACGAAATGCCTTTAGAAAGAAAAGCTCCTGGAGTTATCTTCCGACAGCCGGTAACGGAACCATTACAAACAGGTATTAAAGCGGTTGATGCTATGATCCCGGTTGGTCGTGGACAACGTGAGCTTGTAATTGGTGACCGTCAGACAGGTAAATCAACTGTTTGTATCGACACAATCTTAAATCAAAAAGAATTTTACGATGCAGGAAAACCTGTATTTTGTATATATGTTGCAATTGGGCAAAAAGCTTCAACTGTAGCAGGAATCGCTAAAATGTTAGAAGAAAAAGGTGCAATGGCTTATACGGTTATTGTTGCGGCTAATGCTTCTGATCCGGCTCCAATGCAAGTTTATGCTCCTTTCGCAGGTGCTGCAATTGGAGAATACTTTAGAGATTCAGGTCGTCCTGCACTTATCGTGTATGATGATTTATCTAAACAGGCTGTTGCTTACCGTGAGGTTTCTCTTTTATTAAGAAGACCACCGGGACGTGAGGCATATCCTGGAGACGTTTTCTACTTGCACTCCCGTTTATTAGAGCGTGCATGTAAAGTAATTGCAGATAATGGAATTGCTAAAAATATGAACGATTTACCGGATTCAATCAAGTCTATCGTAAAAGGTGGCGGTTCATTAACTGCATTACCAATTATCGAAACTCAGGCTGGTGACGTTTCTGCCTATATCCCAACAAACGTAATTTCGATTACAGATGGTCAGATTTTCCTTGATGGAGATTTGTTCAACTCAGGAGTTCGTCCTGCGATCAACGTAGGTATATCTGTATCTCGTGTTGGAGGTAATGCTCAGATTAAATCTATGAAAAAAGTTTCCGGAACTTTAAAATTAGACCAGGCTCAATTCCGTGAATTGGAAGCTTTCGCTAAATTTGGTTCTGACTTAGATTCTGTTACTTTAAACGTAATTGAAAAAGGTAAAAGAAACGTTGAGATCTTAAAACAAGGTTTGAATGATCCTTACACAGTAGAAAATCAAGTAGCTATTATTTACGCTGGTTCTAAAAACTTATTAAGAAACGTTCCTGTAAATAAAGTAAAAGAATTTGAAGCTGATTTCTTAGCTTACTTAAACAGTAAACATAAAGATACGCTTAATGCGTTGAAAGCTGGTAAGTTAGATGATAACATTACTGATGTTATTGAAAAAGCAGCAAAAGAAATTTCAGCAAAATATATCTAATTAGATAATAAGCAAATTAGATAATTAGAATATATCTCAGGATACTTCTAATTGTCTAATTTTCAAATTGTCACATTTTTTAATTAACAAATGGCAAATTTAAAGGAAATACGTAATAGAATTACTTCCGTTTCATCGACGATGCAGATTACATCGGCTATGAAAATGGTTTCTGCTGCAAAGCTTAAGAAAGCACAAGATGCAATCACTGCAATGCGCCCTTATGCCGAGAAATTAACAGAGCTGTTGCAAAACCTTTCTGCTTCTCTTGATGGTGAAGTTGGAGGTGACTACACAACACAGCGTGAAGTAAAAAAAGTATTACTTGTTGCTATAACTTCAAACAGAGGTTTATGTGGGGCATTTAATACTAATATTATTAAAGAAGCTAAAAATCGTAGTTTGTTTTATGAAGGAAAACAAGTTGATATTTTTCCAATAGGTAAAAAAGGAAACGACGTTCTGGCTAAAACGCATAAAGTTCACGGTCATCATAATGCAATTTTTGACCATTTAACTTTTGATAATGTAGCTGCAATTGCAGAAAAATTAACTGAAAAATTCCTTTCTGGAGAGTACGATAGAATTGAATTGATTTACAATCAGTTTAAAAATGCTGCTACTCAGATTGTTCAGGTAGAGCAGTTTTTACCGTTAGCTCCAATTAAAACGGATCTTCCAGTAGCTTCTGCTGATTATATTTTTGAACCTTCTAAAGAAGAAATTGTGTTGACTTTGATTCCTAAATCATTAAAAACACAATTATATAAAGGTATTCGTGATTCATTCGCTTCAGAACACGGAGCGCGTATGACAGCAATGCATAAAGCAACTGACAACGCAACTGAATTAAGAAACCAATTAAAATTGACTTACAATAAAGCACGTCAGGCATCTATTACTAACGAAATCTTAGAGATTGTTGGTGGAGCAGAAGCTTTAAACGGATAATTTATTTTGAAATCATAGAAAAGGGTCAACAAATAGTTGACCTTTTTTTATGACCTTTTTTTATTTGTAAATAAAAACCTATATTATTATTTTTGTTGTTGATTAAAATATTTTAAATATTTTATTTTTAAAAAAAACAGATAAATGATCTAGTACTAAAATAGTTACATTTTAATTGTAAAAAAGTATATATTTATATTTTTAAAATTAGTAACTTTTTAACACTTTCTGCGTATAACATTTAACAACCAAAAAGTTATTAAAAAAATTAGCTTAATTAAAAACAATGGCAAAAGAAAGTTTTAATTGGAAAAGCCTCTTCATTAATGATGAGACTAATAATTCGGAAGCTGCAGCGATAAATCAACCATCGGCCCCAGCATCACCAACGAGTGAGAAAAGATTTCCAAATGAAGTTACAGAATCATTTCCAACAAATTCGCTGACAAACCCTTTTTTGAATGAAATCTTTGAAGTTTACGACAAGGGTTTTGAATCATTAAACGAATCTGGCTTTGACTTTTTTGAACTTTATAAATCTGTTTTAGCAGTTGGAGTAACAAATCCGCAAAGTTACCAGATGGCTTTTGCAATGGGTAAGTCACTAAGACCTGATTTGACAAAGGAATTTCTTTTGCAAAAAGGCAGTTATTATACAGCAGAAATTGAAAAAGTATATGCCAAATATGATACTATTGGTAAAACTAAAAAAACAGAATTAGATAATACTATAACCAAAGAAAAATATAATTTATCTAAAAATATTGCTGATCTGGAAGCCAAAATCATCGAACTTCAAAAAGAACTCGAAGTCAAAAAAACAGAACTTCAAAAAATTGATCCGCAAAATATGGAGCAGCTTTCGGAAATTCAGTTAAAAATGGAAGCCAATAACTTAGCAAAACAAAAAATTTTAACATCAATCAATACTGTAATCACAGGAATTAATCAATATTTACAATAATGGATAAATACGAACAAGAAAGAAGTACGCTTTTAACGCTTCCAATCCTAAAACATTTTGACGAGTCTAAGGGCGAAATTGCGTTAAAAACAGGTGCACTTAAGAAAGGTGAAAAGTCATTGTTTTTAGCTTTGGCATTAGGTTTATTAGGAGTTGGAGGTTATTTAATCTGGACTTATATTATTCCGCCATTATTTACAATGCTTGGACAAGCTATAGCATTATCTGCAACCGGAGTATTTTTAGTTTTTCTGGTAATGATGGCACCAGTTATAATGAAGGCACTTCGTTTTACAACTAAAAATATTCATAAAGCGTTAATTCAGAGTAATCCTTTTAATGAGTTAGAAGAGCAAAAGCAAAAAATGATTAAAAACCGTGAAGTTTTTAAGAACACAAAAGCAAAGCTGAAAGGCCTTAAAAATGAAATGGAAATTGAAGCCAGTAAATCTGAAAAAGAGGCAAAAGCATTTCAGGAAGACGTTTTGAGTTTACAGCGTCAGTCTGAAAAGTTGAAATCGGCGATGGACGAAATGGTAAAGCAAAATGGCGTTGCGGCAAAAGATACAGATGAATATGTAGCGCTTCAAAGTGAATTAGCAAGAAAATTAAGTGATTCTCAACGTGTTTCAACACAATATGAACAAAGTAAAAGTTTTATTCAAAAATATGGCGTTCGTGCTAATGTTTTAGGGAAAATGGATAGAAAACTGACTTTGGCTGGAACAGCAATTGATATTAAAATAGCAGATTTCGATGTTACCGTTAAAATGCTTCAGAAAGAATATGAATTTGCCAAAAATGCTAAAGAAGCAACAGAAAGTGCAAAAAGCGCGATGTTGTTTACTAAAGATTGGGAACTAGAATACGCATTAGAAGTGGTAACCTCTACTATTGCTCAGGATATTGCCAGGACTTCTGAAAATTTAATTGACATTGATGCATTGACTTCTAAATACTCAGTTGATAATGATGAATTGTATTCAAGATTAGATTCGTTGGCAGACGAAATTAAAACAGGCGACAATACTATTCCGGATTCAACAAAATATACAAGTCCGAATTATAAAATGACCAAAGATGATAAATTATCTGGTGGTGGTTTTGGAGATATTTTTTAATACAATAAATTTAATTTTATAAATAAAAATGGGAAAAATTTTAAAGACAGAAAAGTTAACGACATTTTCTGAATTACTAATCGTTATTGCGGGAATTGGAGCAATTTTGGGAGGAGTGTACTATTTATCTCCTGGAATTAAAACGGCAGTTTCAAAACAATTAGACGGTATTGAGTTAAACCAGACCGATGTTAATAATGTTACGAATGCGGAAAAAATTGCGCTTCCATCAACTGAAATTTCTTCAGAAGTGGCCGATAAACCTTTAGTAAGAATAGCCGGGTATGCCTGGAATGCGCAGTCTGGAATTATCGTTTCTAACGGTGGTCCGAAAACAACAAAGGGATCATTGATGGAAAAAAACGGAGTTAATCTTGAAATTATTCGTCAGGACTGGCTTTCGGAATTGCGTAATATGCAAATGAAATTTATCGAAGAATTTGATAAAGGCGAAGCTTTTCCAACTTCAGATAAAAGCGTTTTTGCCGTTATGATCATGGGCGACGGTGCGCCATTTTATATAAGTTCTGTTCAAAAATCATTAGACGAAAAATACGGGAAAGACAAATACCACCTGCAGGTTATGGGTGTTGTAGGTATGAGTTATGGTGAAGATAAATTAATTGGACCGCCAAGCTGGAAATCAGATCCAAAATCAATGAAAGGTTCAGTTATATCTGCTGTTCTTGGTGATGGTGACTGGGTAACTACAGTAAACTATTGTTTTGCAAACGGATTGAAAGTAAATCCAGATCCAGCTACGTACGATGCAGAAGCGGTAAATATTTATCCATCTGAAAATGATGATTATATTAAATCGGCTGAGGAATTAATCAAATCACAAACAACAGGATGGACTGTTACTTTGAAAGAAGTAGTAAACGGAAAATTAACTGGAAAATCTGTGAACAGAAAAATTGACGGTTGTGCCACCTGGACACCTGGAGATAAAACTGTTTTTGATAAATTGACTGGTTTTGTTGATATTGTTTCAACAAAAGAATTCAACAATCAAATGCCAACGGCAATTATAGGTGTTAAAGAATGGGCAGTGAAAAATCCGGAAATTGTTTCTAATATTTTGAAATCGGCATTGACAGCTTCAAACCAAATGAAAAATTATGAAGATTGGAAAGTAAGAGCATCACAAGCACTTACAGATACTTATAAAATTGAAACTCCGGAGTATTGGTATAAAATGTTCAAAGGACAACAAGGAACAAAAGGCGGATTAACTTATAATATGGGTGGATCTAAAGTATTTAATTATGCTGATGCGATGCAATATTTTGGTTTATCAGATGGTGTAAACAGATACAAATCGGTTTATAATCAAGTTTCTGGATATTTAACAGAATTGAATCCGTTTGGATTTAATGAAAATGTTGGAGCCGTAGTTCCTTACGATCAGGCGGTTAATTTATTTTTCCTGAAAAACATCAATGATATTGAATCCACCTCTGCAGATAAGGCAGATTACAGCAATCAGGCAACTGAAGTTGTAGCTTCAGGAGAATGGAAAATTAATTTTAATACTGGAAGTGCTGAGATATCAAACTCCTCTAGTAAAGAAGTAGAAAAAATTTACAACCTTTTAGTACAAGCGGAGAATACAAAATTGACTATTGTTGGACATACAGATAATGTTGGAAATGCTGCTGCTAATTTAGCTTTGTCAAAAAGCAGAGCAGAAGCTGTTGTGAATTACCTAAAACAAAAAGGAATTCCTGAAAACCGTTTTCAATTAGTTGACGGAAAAGGTCAAAGTGATCCCGTTTCAGATAACAATACTGCATCTGGAAAAGCATTAAACAGACGTGTAGTTATCACTTTATTAAAATAAAAAACAAATAAACAAAGGCTATCTTAACAGGTAGCCTTTTATTATAACTATGATAAAATTTCTAACGCCCTTTGAAAAAATATCAAAATTAAACAAGACGCTTATTTTAATAGGCTGGCTGGTTCTTTTGATTATTATCTGGTTTGCAACTACCGCTGGTGAAAAACATCTTTTTCCTTCTCCGGGTCAGGTTTTAATTGGTTTTCAGGATTTGTATAGAGAAGGTCTGGTAGTCCATATTTTCAATTCATTGCAATTGTGTTTTATCTCAATTTTTTTAGCAACGATAATTTCTTTGTTCTTTGCTTACGCTTGGCCAATTCCGCTATTAAAATCAATTTCTGAATTCGTTACAAAATTTAGATTTTTGCCTTTTACAGGTCTGTCATTTTATATTACAATGGTAGTTCATGAAGCAAGAACAATGCAGGTCTGGATTTTGGTTATTTTCTTAACAACATTCTTAACAACATCTTTAATTGCCGTTATCAAAGATATTCCACAGGAAGAATTTGATCACGCAAAAATGCTGAAATGTACCAGATTAGAAGTGCTTTGGCAAGTAATTATTTTAGGAAGAATAGACTATGTAATTGATGTAATCAGACAAAACCTTGCAATTACCTGGATGATGCTCGTAACAGTCGAATCTATTGTTGTGGCTTCGGGAGGTTTAGGATTTTTGATAAAAAATTCTGATAAATTCATGAATACTGGTAGAATTATAGCCCTTCAAATCATTATTTTGTTAATAGGACTTGGCTTAGATGCAGGAATCAATTATTTAAGAAAAGCAATTTTTAGATATTCAAAAATATAAACATGAAACACGAATATAAAGAGACACTTTTGTATGTTGAAAATCTTAGCGTTGCTTATGATAATACCGTTATCATAAAAGATATAAATCTTATTGAAAAAGACGTAGTTCGCGATGGAATAGAGTGTACAGGGCAAGTTGTAGCATTTGTGGGTAGATCTGGCAGAGGAAAATCGACTTTTTTTAAAGCTTTGACAGGATTAACTCCGATACATTCGGGGAAAATATTAATTAGAGATTTCGAAAATAAAGAACCCAATGCCGCAAAATCTGTAAATGAAGGCGACATTGGATTTGTAGATCAGAAATATACTTTGTTCCGACATAAAACAGTTACTCAGGCCTTGAAATTTTCGTTGAGAAAAACAACGCTTTCGAATACTGAAAAAGACGAGAAAATAAATCACTATTTAAAAGAGTGGGGGTTAGAAAATTGTAAAGACAAGTATCCTAACGAACTTTCCGGCGGACAAAGGCAAAGAACAGCTATTATAGAACAATTATTTTCTTCGGATCAATTTATTGTTTTAGATGAGCCATTTTCAGGATTGGATGTCGGAAACATCGCAGAAGTAAAAAAATCTTTTGAGTTATTGAGTAATTCTTCTGATTTTAATACTGTTATTTTTTCTACACATGATATTGAATTAGCGATTGAGTTAGCGCAGACAATTTATGTGATAGGTTATCCGACCATTAATGGAAAGAAAGAACATTACGGTACAATTGTAGCCAAATATGATCTAAGAGACATGGGAATAGCCTGGAAAGATTATTGTGACGATCATCAAAAATTATCAAAGGAAATTATTCATCAAATGATGATTTCTTAAAACAGCATATGTCAAATAAGAACAATCCAATATCGATTATAGAAGAATCATTTTTGTCTCTAAAAAAATATTTAGAAACAAATAGTACTACTAATGAAGCCGTTTTTACGGCTTCATTTATTAGCGATTTAAACAAAGAAACAAAAAGCATTCTTGAAACTTGCGATGCATTAAATAAGGATATCGCCTTTATTCAAAAAATAAATGAAGATGTAAATCCAGTTTATTCTAAAGGATTATTGTTTAAAGCAGAGCACTTTTTTCTTTCGGATTGTATTGATCTTTATAATAAAGAAGCCGAGAAAAAAAGTGAAAAAGCGCAGTTTGTTTTAGCCTATTATTATGATGCGTTGCGCAACAAACACTTTGCAGATGAAAATTCGATCAATGAATTGAATCAATTAGTTTTTTCAGAAGAGTTTAAAAGCCATTTTTTAAAAATAAAAAAAGACAACAAAATAATACCTGCAAGCGCACAGCAAAGTCAGTATTTATTGACTGAAGTGTTGTCTCAAACAAAGCATATTAAGCTGGAAGAAATTTTAAAGAAGTATCAAAACTTTATTCAATTTGCGTTCGGAAAAAAGTTTGAAAACACAACCGCTTTCAGTAATTCAATGGGGCTCAAATTAAACAATTCAAAAAACGATAATAAGAATATTGATTCTCTTCCGGATCAGGATACGCTAGAAAAAGTACTGAAAGAATTAAATGAATTAGTGGGTTTAGCAGAAGTAAAAAAGGATGTTTCTGAACTTATTAATTTATTAGAAATACAAAAAAAACGTTCTCAGCAAGGACTAAAGAATGTTGAAATTACATTACATACTGTTTTTTTAGGCCCTCCCGGAACTGGAAAGACATCTGTGGCGAGGCTTTTAAGCAGAATTTTTAAACATCTGGGATTTCTATCCAAAGGCCAGATGTATGAAACAGACCGTGAAGGCTTGGTAGCCGGATATGTGGGCCAGACAGCGACAAAAGTAGATAATGCTATAGAGGAAAGCCTTGGCGGTGTTCTGTTTATTGATGAAGCGTATGCTCTAAGTCAAAACGCCTTTGGTAACGATTACGGTGCTGAAGCCGTAAATACGCTGCTAAAAAGAATGGAAGACCATCGTGAAGATTTAGCTGTTGTTGTTGCAGGATATACGGAACCGATGAAAAATTTTATCGAATCGAATCCAGGATTACGCTCACGTTTTAATCGATATTTTCATTTTAATCATTTTTCTGCTGCAGAGCTTTTTCAAATTTTCGAAGCTTTTTGTAAGAAATCGGATTTTATAGTGGCTGTAGATGCAAAAGAAAAGTTGATGGATACTTTTGAATTACTTTACGAAAGTAAAACGGAAAGCTTTGGAAATGCCAGAGTTGTTAGAAATTTATTTGAAAAATGTGTTCAGAATCAAGCCAACAGAATTGTTAAATTAAAAAAAATATCCAATAAGTCATTAAAAACACTTACTGAAGAAGATATTCCAGAACCAAAAGAAACAGAAAAACATGTTAATCTTGACTTAGAAAAGTAGAAGTTTTTAGTTCTAAAAAATTATAAAAAACTAAAGAGCCAACAATAATTAATTGCTGGCTCTTTATATATAGAGTAGTTATAGTCTAAAACAATACTTATAAAATGGTGATTCCCACTTTATCCAAAAACTGAGAATCAGTACCATTTTATAAAATTACTAAACAGAGTTATCACTCTCTGTCTGTGCTTTGTCTTTTATGGGAACAAACTAGCTTTATTAATCCCAATGCTCTGTTTTTTTTTAGGGTTACATATCAGCAGAATCAATCCCCTGTGCTTTGTCTTTTGTGGGAACAAACTAGCTTTATTAGTCCCAATGCTCTGTTTTTGTAGGGTTACATATCAGCAGAATCAATCCCTTGTGCTTTGTCTTTTATGGGAACAAACAAGCTTTATCAGTCCCAGTGCTTCCTTTTTTATAAGGGTTGTATTTAGCTTTCTCAATCCCTGTTTAGCAAATTTAAGAAAGAGTCAGTCAAAATTACTTACATAATTTTTGGGAATAATTTATATATTTCACATACGCAGTTGTGAATTATATAAGGAACAATGAAAAATAAATTAAGTATTTTTGATGATCTATTTTTAAAATCATGAACTTACACATACAAGAATTAGCGACTGTTCCGGAAATGCTGATGCAGATTGAAACCATGAGATTTCTTTACCCAAACTTATCTGTTGAAAAATACGAAGCCTATCTTGCTGAGATGGTACCGCATAATTATATTCAGATTGGAGTTTTTGAAGGTGAAAGCTGTGTCGGAATAACAGGTTGCTGGTCGGCTACTAAATTATGGACCGGTAAATATCTCGAAATTGACAATTTTGTTGTTAATCCAAACCATCGCTCTAAAGGAATCGGAAAATTACTGACCGATTATATAGAGGAAAAAGCTATGACTCTGGAGTGCAGCAGCATCGTTTTGGATGCTTTTACAGGAAATTTTGCTGCACACCGATTTTATTACAATCAGGGATATGGTCCAAAAGGATTTCATTTTGTTAAAATCTTAGATGAAAAAAAATTAACGGTATAAAATCATATGTAAGTTTTTTTATTGAATCAAGAAAAGCAATAATTAACCAAAGAAATGGTTATTTTTGTTTCACAAACTTTATTACGAATATATTTTGGGATTATATAAGAATCTATTTAAACAAACTGCTATTTACGGACTAGCAACGGTTTTGCCGCGAATGCTAAGTTTTTTATTAGTAAGATTGTATACCGGTATTTTACCAACATCAGAATACGGGGAAGTTTCCATTGTTTTGTCCTGGATGGTATTCTTTAATGTAGTACTTTCTTACGGAATGGAAACTGCTTTTTTTAGGTTTTACAGTGCCGAAGAAGATAAGAAAAATGTCATTGCAACGGCTACGATATCTATTTTTTGGTCTTCAATAGGATTTTTGTTTGCTGCTTTAATTTTTAGAAATACGCTGGCCAATTGGGCTGAAGTCGACACGCAATATATTACCTATTCTGTTTGGATTTTAGTTCTGGATGCATTGGTTTTAGTTCCATTTTCCAAGCTGAGGGCTAATCAGAGGCCAATGGTTTATGCGGCCATAAAAATTGGGAATGTGGTAATTAATATGGTACTGAATTTTTTCTTTTTAATCTACTTACCAAAACTGGCAGCATCTCATCCTAATTCTGTTTGGGATAACTTATATGTAGAGAACTTTCAGATTGCTTATATTTTTATTGCTAATTTATTGGCCAGTTTGGCCACTTTTGTGGTTTTATCTCCAAATTATCTTTCGCTTGGACGAAAATTTGATCCTGTTCTTTGGAAGAAAATGATGAAATACGGTTTGCCAATTCTTGTAGCAGGACTTGCCTTTGCCGTTAACGAACATTTTGATAAAATTTTATTGGGTTATTTATTGCCGGAAAATCTGGCGAAATCGGAAGTTGGGGCTTATTCGGCCTGTTATAAATTAGGTTTGTTTATGGTTTTGTTTGCAACGGCTTTTAGACTGGGTATTGAACCGTTCTTTTTTAGCCATTCTAAAAATGCAAACGCACCTCAAACCTACGCTGTTATCACGAAATACTTTGTGATTTTTGGCTCGATGATTTTATTGAGTGTTATTGTATTTGCAGACTTTTTAAAGTTTCTTTTACTCGATAATAAAGCATATTGGGAAGCTATGAAAGTGGTGCCCCTAATCATACTGGCAAATTTCTTTTTAGGAATTTACAATAACTTATCGGTTTGGTACAAGCTTACAGATCAAACTAAAATCGGAGCTTACATCTCTATTGTTGGAGCAATTGTGACATTGATTTTGAATTACTTGCTGATTCCAAAATACAGTTATTACGGATCTGCAATTGCTACTATTTCTGCCTACGGTTCAATGATGTTAATATCCTATGTTTTAGGAAACAAGTATTATCCAATACCGTATGATATGAAAAAAATAGGCGCTTACTTAGGGATTTCAATTCTATTTTCTGCTGTTTCTTTTTATGGATTCAGGGAAAAATATTATGTTGGCATCCCGCTGCTTTTAGTCTTTATTTACTTTGTTTATCACAACGAAAAAGACACCATCAAAGGAATTATGAATAGGAAATAAGATTGGTTTTAAATCCAGTTTTGTTTTTAAGATTTTAAATAAAAATGAAAATACAAATTATCAATAAATCACAGCACGACCTTCCAAATTATGAAACTATTGCTTCGGCAGGAATGGATTTACGTGCTAATCTGAATGAATCAATTACGTTAAAACCATTAGAAAGAACCATTGTAAAAACGGGACTTTTCATTGAATTACCAATAGGATACGAAGCACAGGTGAGACCAAGAAGTGGTCTTGCAGCCAAAAAAGGAGTTACTGTTTTAAATTCACCCGGAACCGTAGACGCTGATTACAGAGGAGAAATAGGGGTAATTTTAGTAAATTTGTCCAATGAAGTTTTTGTAATTGAAAACGGGGAAAGAATTGCACAATTGATTATTGCCAAACATGAAAGAGCGGAGTGGATTGAAGTGGAAGAACTTTCAGTAACTTCCAGAGGCGAAGGTGGTTTTGGGAGTACGGGCGTAAAATAGTCTACAGTCCCAGCTTTCAGTCTCAAACTTTACAACAAACCAAACCAATAGAAGATTTTCAAATCTTCCCATAAAAAATAAAAAGACAAATGAAGATAATAGTTCCAATGGCGGGTCGCGGATCACGACTTAGACCACATACCTTAACTGTTCCCAAACCATTAATTCCGGTTGCAGGAAAATCAATTGTGCATCGATTGGTTGAAGATATTGCCGAAATATTAAAAGAACCAATTGAAGAAGTTGCTTTCATACTGGGAGATGCTGCTTTTTTTGGAGATGATCTTGTGGCAAGTTTAGAAGAATTAGCCGGAAGCTTAGGTGCGAAAGCATCTATTTACCGTCAGGATTTACCTTTAGGAACCGGACATGCTATTATGTGTGCCAAAGAATCTCTGTCAGGGCCAGCCGTAATTGCTTACGCTGATACTTTAATCAGAGCAGATTTTGAATTAGATCCGGCAGCAGATGCTGTAATTTGGGTAAAACAGGTAGAACAACCGGAAGCTTTTGGAGTAGTAAAATTAAATGCAAATAATGAAATCACAGAACTGGTTGAAAAACCAAAAGAGTTTGTAAGCGATTTAGCAGTTATTGGTATTTATTATTTTAAAGAAGTTGGTGATTTGAAAAAAGAACTTCAGAATGTTTTGGATAATAACATTCAAAATGGAGGAGAATATCAGATCAATGATGGAATCAAGGCCATGATGGCTAACGGAAAAGTTTTTAAAACCGGTAGTGTCGATGAATGGATGGACTGCGGAAACAAAGATGTAACCGTTGAAACGAATACAAGAATGCTGGGTTTTTTACATAATGACGGAGAACACTTAGTTGATTATAATGTAGTATTAGAAAACGCGACAATTATTCCGCCATGTTATATCGGAGAAAATGTAGTGTTGAAAAATGCAACTGTAGGACCTAATGTTTCCTTGGGAAAAGGATGCCATGTTATTGACAGCACTATTAAAAATAGTTTAGTACAGACCTATTCACAAATTAAAAATGCTAACTTAGACAATGCGATGATAGGAAATCACGTTGTTTATGATGGTAAGTTTACCAGTATCAGTATTGGTGATTATTCTGTTTTAGAATAGTTTAGGCATTTAAAAATTCTTTTAATTAGGAATAGAATTATAAAAAGGATGAAAAAAGGGTTTTGGGTAATTTTATTTTTTGCTCTGTTTAGCAACACAGCTTCTGTTATGGCTCAGACCGAACCGGAAGATATTGCTATGGCTACCGATCAATATCTGGACTCTTTTTATGAATCATTAAAGCAAAAAGGAATTGAAAATTACGATAAAGCCATTCAGTCCTTAGAGAAATGTATTAAGCTAAAACCGAATGATGCTGTTGCTTATTTCGAATTAGGCAAAAATTATCTGGCTTTAAAACAGTACAGAAACGCACAGGATTCATTCGAAAAAGCGACTCAGTTAGACCCAAAAAACAAATGGTTCTGGTTAGGAATTTATGATGTAAGTTTTGAAACCAAAAACTATCCTCTGGCAATTGAAACCATTCAGAAAATTATTGTTTTTGATGAAGAGTATAAAGATGATTTGATTTCGTTGTATATGATTACCAATCAACAGGATAAAGCATTGATTGCGATTAACGAAATGAATGATAAGTTTGGAAAATCATCAGATCGGGAAATTTATAAAAACCAGATTTTATCCCAGGGGAAATATCAGAATGCTGAAATTGGTAATTTGATCAGTGAGATTAAGAAAAATCCAAAAGAAGAATCCAATTATGTCAACCTGATTTTTTTATATTCGAAAGCAGAAGAAACAGATAAAGCCTTAGATGTTGCAAAGCAGTTAGCAAAAGAAATTCCAACTTCTGAATGGGCGCAGGTGAGCCTGTTCAAAGGATATTTGGAAGCCAATCAAGCTGATAAAGCCATTAAGGCGATGAATGTAATTTTGTCAAGTTCCAAAATTGATTCCAAAATAAAACATCGTACCTTAAATGAGTTTTTGATCTATGTGAATAAAAATCCACAGTACGCTCCGGATCTGGAAAAAGCAATTTCTTATTTTGACAACGATAAGGAAATCGACGTTGCGAAAGAAATCGGAAAATTTTATCACAGTAAAAATCAATTTGAAAATGCGATTAAGTATTATGAGAAAGAGTTGAAATCTAATTCAGATACAGATCGGGAGACCAATTTACTTTTGCTTGAAGCGTATACGCAGGCAAAACAATTTGAACCTTTGACAAAAAGGGCGATGTATATGATTGAAGTTTATCCGAGTCAGCCACAGTTTTATTACTATGCCGGTTTGGGAAATAATCAGTTGAAACAATTTAAGAATGCAAAAACCGTTTTAGAAATGGGACTTGATTATGTTGTTGATGATATAAAGCTGGAAGCAAATTTTAATATTCAGCTAGGTGAGGCTTACAATGGGCTGGGAGACGCTAAGAAAAAAGAGGAATACTTTTTGAAGGCAAATGAAGTATTAAAGAAAATAAAATAAAAGACTAAGATTAGATGAAAAAATATATAGCCTTACTACTGGTATCCATTTTTGTGATTTCCTGCAAATCTAAAGCGGTTGCCGTACAAAATAATAGTGCTGCAGTTGTTGAGACAAAAACGGACAAAAAAGCAATTGATAAACATTACGAAAATAAATTAAATTTCAAGACATTATACATAAAATCGAGTGCCAGATATGTTGATGAGAAACAAAGCCAGAATGTTTCTGCCGAAATTAAAATTGAAAAAGACAAGCAGATTTTAGTAAGTGTTCGATTTCTTGGAATTACAATGGCAAAAGCTTTGATTACACCAACAACCGTAAGTTATTATGAAAAAATAAACAGCACATATTACGAAGGTGATTTTACGAGTCTGAGCAAATGGCTGGGAACAGAACTGGATTACAGCAAAGTGCAAAATTTATTAATCGGAGAAGCTTTAGACGATTTAAGAAAAGGAAAATATACGCAGGCAATTGTAGAAAATCTTTTCCGTCTGGATGATGAAAAAGAAACCAATATTAAAAAAACGTTCTTTCTGGAACCGGAAAAATATTTGCTGCAAAAAGAACAAATTTCACAGCCTTCGGAAAACAGAATGTTAGAAATTAGATATTCTGATAATAAAACGTTTGACCAGGGAACAATTCCAACAGCAATCGAAATTAATGCGGTTCAGCCAAAAGGAAAAACAGACATTAATTTAAATTACAACAATATTACATTCAACGAAGAACTTTCTTTTCCTTATAGTGTACCAAGTGGCTATAAAAAGGTTATAATTAAGTAAATTTGCAAAAAGAAAACAGAAACATGCCAAAATTTCTCCTAAGCCTAATTTTTATATGCGCCACTACAATGTTGTGGGCACAAGATTCGCAACAAGAAAAACTTGAACAGCGAAAAGCTCAGATTCAGCAGGAAATTAGAGACAACGAAAAAATGTTGCAATCCGTAAAGAAAAAAGAAAAATCAGCGGTAAATGTATTTTTAATTCAGGCAAACAAAATCAAGCTGAAGGAAAAACTGATCAATACAACAGCCAAGCAGGAAAAATTGCTGAGCAATGATATGTACATTAACCAGGTTAAGGTAAATAAGTTAAAAAAAGAACTGACAGTTTTAAAAGAAGATTATGCTAAAATGATCCTTAAATCTTATAAAAGCCGTTCAGAGCAAAGCAGAGCGATGTTTATTTTATCATCGGAAAGTTTTTTACAGGCCTATAAAAGAGCACAGTATTTAAAGCAATATACAAATTTCAGAAAAAACCAAGGATTAGAAATTCAGTCAAAAAGTGCACAATTGGTCGATTTCAATGCAAAACTGAATGGTCAGCGACAAGACAAGAAGAAAATTATTGCTGAAAATCAAAAAGAGCGACTGGCTTTGGAAGTTGAGAAAAAAGAGCAGCAAAAGCTGGTGAACTCCATTAAAAAAGATAAAAATAAAATCATTGCAGATACAAGAAGCAAACAGCAGGAAGCGAAAAGAATTGACAGACAAATTGATCGTTTGATCCGCGAAGCTATTGCTGAGGCTAATAGAAAAGCCGCTCTTGAAAAAGCAAAAGACAATCCGGGATCGGCACCATCAAATGCACCAGTTTCCTCTTCTAAAATTGCATTAACGCCGGAAGGAAAAATTTTAGCGGCAGACTTTAAGGCAAACCGTGGAAAATTGCCATGGCCGGTAGAAAAAGGATTTATTTCGCTGGGTTATGGAGATCAGCCTCACCCGCTTTATCCGTCACTAACGGTTCATAATTCTGGAGTAGAGATCACAACCGAACAAGGCGCAAATGCCCGCGCGGTATTTGAAGGTGAAGTTTCCACTATTATGGTTTTATCTCCAATAAACAGGGCCGTTATGATACAGCACGGAGATTATTTTACCGTATATCAAAATTTGAGTCAGGTATTTGTAAATAAAGGAGATAAGGTAAATATTAAACAAAGTATTGGAAAAGTAAGAACCAGCGGAGATACCGGTAAAACAATTATTAAGTTTTTGATTCTTCAAAACACATCTAATAATAATCCGGAAGGATGGTTACAAAACAGATAAAAAAAGAGGAGCTCAGTGAAGCTCCTTTTTTTTTTCAATTTTTTCAATCTATTGCTCTAAAAAATAGTGCATCACATCGGTTGTGGTGACAATGCCTTTTAGGATTCCCTTATCAACTACTGGTAAAGCATGAAACTCTTCTTTTGCAAAAATCTCAACGAGATCCCGAATACTGGTTTCAGGTGAAACAGTTTTAGGTTTGGAAGTCATTATTTGTGCAATGGAAAGCATTTCGAGGATCGCTTCATCAGCACCTTCCTGGCCTTCAAATAAAGCGCCAAAAGTAAGTCTGTTGATATCCGAACGACTTATAATACCAATAACTTCGTTGCCATTAACAACAGGAATGTGCCGAATAGCATTTGATTTTAGTTTTGCGACTACTTCTTTGAGGTCATCCATTTGATTTACGGTAATGACACTTTTAGTCATGATGTGACTGACTGGTTCTCTTTTTTTCATAATTAAAGCTGTTTTGTTCGCGTCAAATATGTAGAATATTTCTTATATAAAACATGATTTTTGTCACCTTCAAAACAGTAGTTTTTGGCTTTTTATAAAGTTGTTACTTTTTATTTAACTAAAAAAAAGAGTCTAAAATCGAAATTGAAATAAAGAAGAGTTTAAAAATCACTTTATTGTTTATTTGAAATTGTATTGATTGAAATTTAAAATAGTATTTTTGCAGTATGGAAACAAATAGACAGAAAAAAATAGGCGGTGTCATCCAAAAAGATTTGGTTGATATTTTGCAAGGTGAAGTGCGAAAAAACGGAATTAATAATTTAGTAATTTCGGTATCCAAAGTTAGTGTTACTTCAGACTTATCAGTGGCAACAGTATATTTAAGCATCTTTCCTCAGGAGAAAGCCAAAGAAACTTTAGAAGGAATTAAATCGAACAGTACTTTAATCAAACACGATTTATCTCAGCGTGTACGTTTGCAATTGCGTCGTGTACCAAACCTGGTATTCTTTATTGATGACTCTTTAGATTATATTGAGAAAATTGACAACGCATTGTCAAACAGAGAAAACCCAATTGAAAATCGTGATCTTTTAGAAAAAAGAAGAAAGTCATAAATTGAATTTTCCGCTTTACATAGCCAAACGTTACATTTTTAGCAGAAGTAAAAACAATGCTATAAATATTATCAATCGTATTGCCAGCATGGGAATTATTGTTGGTACAATGGCTTTGTTTGTCGTATTATCTGTTTTTAGCGGGCTAAAAGTTTTTAGTCTTTCGTTTACAAATGAAATCGATCCGGATTTAAAAATGACCAGTACGTATGGAAAATCATTTTTACTGACACCCGATCAGGAAATTCAGATTAAAAAAATTAACGGTGTAGCGTCATATACTAAAATTATCGAGGAACGTGTTTTGTTTATTTTTAAAGACAAGCAACAGGTTACTTACATAAAAGGAGTTGACAGCAATTATGTAGTGGTAAACGACATCAAAAAAAAGCTGTTTAACGGACAATGGCTGAAACCGGATACCTATCAGGTTGTTGTTGGTTATGGAATTGCCCGAGATTTTTCTATGGGATTATTGGATTTTGAAAATCCATTGCAGATCCTTGCCCCTAAACCCGGAAAAGGAGCCTTTGAAAATCCGGAGGAAGCATTTAATAAAACGGATGTTTTACCAGTTGGGATTTATTCGATTAGTGAGGATCTGGATTCGAAATATGTGTTTACCGATTTGGCACTGGCACAGGAATTATTGATGTACAAACCCAATCAGATTTCGGGAATTGAATTGAATCTGAAAGAGAATGCAGATGAAGCGGCTATCAATTCTCAATTGGAAAAGATTTTTAAAAATAAGATTACTTTAAAGAACAGGGCACAACTCAATGAGTCTTTGTATAAAATGCTCAACACCGAAAATATTGCCGTTTACCTGATTTTCACCTTAGTTATTATCGTCGCACTTTTTAATTTGATTGGTGCTTTGATCATGATGATTTTAGATAAAAAAGGAAATCTGAAAACCCTTTTTAATTTAGGAACGGAAATCAGTCATCTGAGAAAAATCTTTTTGCTTCAGGGCACTTTACTAAGTGTTTTCGGAGGTATTATTGGTCTTGTTCTGGGGATTATTTTAGTACTGCTGCAACAGGAATATGAGTTGATTATGATTACGCCAACTTTGGCATATCCTGTAGTTTTTACTTTAGAAAATGTACTTATTGTGATGGGAACTATTGTTTCTCTTGGCTTTGTGGCTTCTTTAATTGCCAGCAGCCGGGTAAGTAAAAAGCTGTTAGATTAGTACCCTTCCGTATAAAATAATTACCTATATTTATCCCCTTAAAAACTCATGTCTATGATTGTTTCTGCCTAATCCTATTTTATTTTTCGAATAATTAGGATACTTACGTTTTTTTTTCTTCAGTTCAGATCTATTATATCTGGGCTAATTTTATCATTTATCCTATTATATCATGACAGAAACAACAATACAAAAGAGTTTATTTTCTAAAATTTTCACCACTTTAAAATTAGCGATCAAAGGAGACGAATCTTTTGATTATACTACCGGAAGCATTAAAAAAGCAGTCATTCTCCTGGCCATTCCTATGGTTCTGGAAATGATGATGGAATCGGTGTTTGCACTGGTCGATTTATATTTTGTCGGGCATTTGAAGCATAGCAGTTTTGCGATACAGACAGTAGGTTTAACCGAATCTGTAATTACAATAGTGTATTCGGTTGCGATTGGTATTAGTATGGCCGCAACAGCAGTTGTAGCAAGACGAATCGGAGAGAAAGATCCGATTGCCGCCGCAAAAGCAGGTATGCAGGCCATCATTATAGCTTTTGTAATCAATAGTGTAATGAGTATTCTGGGTTTTATTTATGCCAAAGATATTCTGATATTGATGGGTGCGTCTCTTGATGCTGCGGAACACGGTTACCGATTTACACAGATTATGATTGGAGGAAGTTTGTGCATCATGCTTTTATTTCTGATTAACGGAATTTTTCGCGGAGCCGGAAACGCTGCCATTGCCATGAAAAGTCTCTGGCTGGCCAATATTTGCAATATTATTCTATGTCCGGTATTAATTAACGGTTTTGGTCCCGTTCCCGCTTTTGGGTTGACGGGCGCTGCCATTGCGACTACCTTGGGACGAAGCATTGGAGTTCTGTATCAATTGTACCATTTGTTTTTTGGTAAGGGTGTTTTAAAGATCATTGCATCGTATTTTATTCCTGATTTTAAACAAATAAAAGCATTGATAAAAATTGCTGCTCCCGGAGTGTTACAATTCGTAATCGCATCCTGCAGCTGGATTTTCCTGGCGCAACTCGTGGCAACAACCGGAGGTGATCATGGATCTGCAGGATACCAGACGGCACTGCGAATCATGATGTTTTTTATACTTCCGGCCTGGGGATTAAGCAATGCAGCCGCAACTTTGGTTGGACAAAATTTAGGTGCAAAACGAATTGATCGTGCAGAAAAATCGGTTTACACCACGGCCAAATACAATGTGATCTTTATGGCTACCATTATGGTCATAACCTTATGTTTCGGAAAATATATTATTTCCTTTTTTACCAATGATGAAATGGTGAAAACCATTGCCGTTGAAGCTTTACAGATTATGAGTATAGGTTTTATTTTCTACGGAATCGGAATGGTACTGATTAATACCTTCAACGGGGCAGGAGATACCTGGACACCAACCGGAATTAATTTCTTCGGCTTTTGGTTGTTTCAGATTCCGTTGGCTTTTATATTGGCAAAACATTTTCAGATGGGACCAACGGGTGTTTTTATAGCAATTCCGGTTGCTGAAACGGCCATAACACTGGCGGGTATTTTCTTTTACAAAAGAGGGAAGTGGAAACGAACTCAGGTGTAAAATGAAATTACAGCCAATATTTTAGAATTTAACCGCAAAGTTCGCAAGGCTATATCAATTATAGCTTTGCGAACTTTGCAATTTTTATCATAACACCAGGATAAATCTTAGCGTTCCTTGCGGTTAAAATTATTTTTTAGACAAACTCGTATCCGGCATAAACCTCTTTTATTTCATCCATAATTGCGAATAAAATTTCAGGTTCATCAGTCGTAACCAGTTTTTGCTTATATTCTTTAAAAGAATGAATTCCTTTGAAATAGTTGGTATAATGACGACGCATTTCTACAATCCCTAAACGTTCACCTTTCCAGTCCATAGACCATTGCAAATGATTTCTGGCGGCTTCAACACGATCACCAACCGTTGGAGCAGCTAAATGCTCACCGGTCTTAAAGTAATGTTTAATTTCGTTAAAAATCCACGGATAACCAATTGCAGCACGACCAATCATGATTCCGTCGATGCCGTATTCGTTTTTATATTTTAGTGCTTTTTCAGGACTGTCGATATCGCCATTTCCAAAAATTGGCATTGTAATTCTTGGGTTGTTTTTTACTCTTGCAATGTGCGACCAATCGGCGTGGCCTTTATACATTTGCGCACGCGTTCTGGCGTGAATTGTTAAAGCCTGAACACCAATATCCTGAAGCCTTTCGGCAACTTCATCAATGTTAATTGAGTTATCATCCCAGCCCAGACGTGTTTTTACTGTAACAGGCAAATCAGTACTTCTGATAACCGCTTTGGTTAAACGAATCATCAAATCAACATCTTTCAGAACTCCTGCACCGGCACCTTTGCAAACGACTTTTTTTACCGGACATCCAAAATTGATATCCACTAAATCGGGTTTTACGGTTGTGACAATTTTAGACGAAAGTGCCATCGCTTCTTCATCACCACCAAAAATCTGAATTCCAACCGGGCGTTCGTAATCAAAAATATCCAGCTTCATTCTGCTTTTGATCGCATCACGAATCAATCCTTCTGACGAAATGAATTCAGAATACATCATGTCAGCACCATGTGTTTTGCATAATCTGCGAAACGGCGGATCGCTCACATCTTCCATCGGTGCGAGTAGTAAAGGAAATTCGGGTAATTCTATGTTGCCAATCTTGACCATCTTCAATATTTTGTGCAAAATTACAACATTTAGTTTAATTGATTGCTATTTAGAGGTTCAAAGGGGCAAAGGTCCAGAGGGACAAAGATTTAACTCAGTACGAAAAAAAGTAAAGTTTGCTATTCTGTAAAATTAATACTGTAGTATTTATCTTAAAATCACATATATTTGAGTAATAAATTATTAAACCCAAAAAACTAATCAAAATCTATGAAAAACTTAAAATTTATTTTCATGTCATTTATGGCTTTAACAATGCTTTCGTGCTCTGAAGAAACCATGAAGCAAAATGATGAAATTTCAGTGACAAAAAACACAGTCAGCACTAAAAAGATAGCAGCAGAAGACTGCAGTACACCTGCCTTAATTGGTCCGGCTGATACTTCTTATAACTGCTTTGGACTTGCTTTTTCTTTAAGCGAAACAGAAGAAAAAAAACCAATGGACAATGCAGAAATATATCAAGCTTATATTGCAACAGGTATATTTAAGGAAGACAACAGTAATAAAGCAACAAAAGTATTATACTGGAATAATTTGACAGATTATCAGACAGGTAATTATAAAGCGATTGACCACGCCGCCATAATTACTGATAGTGGAAATACTACTGTCTATTCGAAACAAGGTTTAAATGCTTTATATAAAAATTGCATTGGATATTATTACCTGAATACTGCAAAAAGTTACTATCGAACCTATTCTCTAAATGTAGATTTAAATAAACCCGTTACTGCTCCGATAAGAGGAGAGGTTTTTTCAGTTTCACTTCAGCACGATGCTCATTCTTTAGGAGTACAATATAGTTGGGTGTATGATACCGATAATTTACAACTAATCTCAAATGATGGAATCACACTTACATTAAAAGTAAAAGATAATGCAGTAGCAAAAAGCTATAGTATTACATTAAATGCAAAACATCAGGCAGGCGTAGTAATAAATGGTTTATCATTTCCAAAAACAGTGACAAGTTCATACAGTTTTGTGTTAGCTTCAAATACTCCTCCAGCACTTACAGCCAGTTTTACAGGTTCCAGTTATGTAACAAAAGCATCAATGGGATCCTGGTCTGCAACAGTTTCCGGAGGAACGACTCCTTATCAGCAATACAGCTGGTGGATTAAGCGTCATGAAGATCCAGTTTCATTTTACACTCAGATTGGTACTGGAAATCCATTGTACTTATTTACCAGAACATCTGTAAAATCAACTTATTACGACTTGTATTTCAGAGTTATCGATGCGAACAATCAGTCCTATTCAACAACTCCACAAATAATTCAGTCTACCGGAGTATTAGAGTTATTCGACATGTAAATTTTGAATCTAAAGCCTGGTATCAACCAGGCTTTTTTTATTCGGATTATAAGCCTTTGCCCCTCTGAACCTCTGCAACTTTGAAACTTACTATTGAACTCTATAATCAAAAAATCGAATTGGTTTTCGGCTCATTGGATTAAAAACCAAAGGATTTAAAGTTTCTTTTGAAGCGAATTCAATCCTTGGCGTTACTCTTAATTTGGCTCTGAAGTGATCTTTTATTTCCTGTAAAAATTCAGGAGTTTGATTTTTTACGGCAATTTTTATTACAATTTCATCCGTGCCTAAATCATTGGTTGAAATTTCAATAATATGATTTTCGATATTGTCGAAATCACTTAAAACATCGTTCATGGCAGGCGGATAAAGCGTCGTTCCTTTGTATTTAATCATTTGCTTTTTGCGCCCGACAACCGGACCAACGCGCAACGTATTTCTTCCGCAGGCACAAGGGCTGTTATGCAATTGCACAATATCGCCTGTTTTAAAACGCAATAAAGGCATAGCTTCAATACCTAAAGTGGTAAAAGTCAATTCACCGATTTCTCCTTCTTTTACAGGAATATTATTTTCGTCCAGGACTTCAACAATGATCAATTCCGGATGATGATGACCGCCAACGCCATGTTCGCATTCCGTAAAGGCAGTGCTCATTTCGGTAGAAGCATAAGTCGAAAACAACCTGATATTCCACTTTTCAGTGATTTTATTGGAAAGGATATTCATCGAAAAATCCTGATTTCTTAGCGATTCTCCAATGCAAATGGCCCCTTTTATACTTGAATTATTATAATCAATTCCGTGTGCTTCGGCATATTCAATTAACTTCAGTAAAAAAGAAGGAACCGTAATTAAGTATGAAGGTTTGTATTTTAAAATAGAATCCCATTGCAATTCCGGAATTCCGGCACCCACCCGAATTACGCCGACTTTTAATTTTCGCAATCCCAGAAAATAAGCCAGACCAGCCATAAATTTTCGGTCAATTGTAGTCATTAACTGTACGACATCGCCTTCTTCAATTCCCGCACAGGCAAACGAAATGGCTTCATTATACGCCAGTCGGTCTAAGTCCGCATCAGTTAAACCAAACGTAACAGGATCTCCTAAAGTCCCTGAAGTAGAAGCATAATCAATAATTTTATGTTGCGGAACGCATAAAAAATCATCATTGTACTGTTGTAAATCTTCTTTTGTTGTTACAGGCAGATGCTGTAAATCTTCCAGGGTTTTTATTTTTGAAAGATCAATATTTTGCCCTGCGAAAAGTCTTTTGTAAAAAGGGGAATTCTGACTGATATACGTTAAAAGTTCCGCTAATTTCTGCTCCTGAAAATTTTTAATCTGTTCTAAAGAATCCTTTTCTATTGATGGAATCATTTTCATTTTCTTTTGAGTTTTTTTAAATATTTTTCAATTGCTTCTTTGTCAGGAACAGTTGTGATTTCTTTGGTTAATGCTTTTTCAAAATTAATCTGAGCCAGCCGGAAGTATTTCTTTTGGTAAAAATACAATCCTGCTTTATAATACACAACCCAATAATCCGGGTTTAAAGATTGGTAATTCCGAATAAAATCAAAAGTAATTTCGGTTTTATTCTTCAGGTAGGAATCTATTTTATGATCTTCAATTCTAAATTTCTGATAGTTTTTGAAAGTGGTAGTTTCCAGAAAAGGATCTTTGGCAATGTTATGGCTTTCTTCTTCAAATGAAACGACATGTTCGTTTTTTCTTTCTTTAAAAACAGAATCTAAATTATAGCAGACAAATTCTCCCATTTGATAAGGATTTGCTGAAACCCAGACCAATTTTTCTTTCGGTTTAAATATAATTCCGTGATGCGCCATCAATTGATTTAGTGCTTTTTCGTTGCCGTAACCCAAAGCGATATTTTGTAAGCCCTCTTTATTTCTTAGAATTTGGGATGCTATTTCGGGATTGATTTTTGGGCTTTCTGCAAAAAGTTCCTGCATTCTGTCAAAGCGATATTTCGAATGACTATTGGCAATTTGCAATTGGTTCCTTTCGTCATTTTTAAAAGCATCGCTCTGAAAATGGTTCGAACAGATTAACTGACTGCTGTTTGGAGCATCAAATACATCCATTTTTTCCGGTGATACTTCAATTAAAACCGCTTTGTTGTCCTGAGCGCTTCCTACCATTATAGATTCTGAAACAAATACTTTTCTTTTTTTGGCGATCGCAATCGCTTCCTCAATATTTTGTGCATGCTGTAAAATCTCTCTCGTCAGAATAGAGATGGGTGTTTTGGCCGTCATTGGAATTTTAGATTTCCCTGCATTTATGGTCACTGTCAGTCCTTCATTATTCATTCCGGAAACAGCGCCGATCATACCGGCCCAGGTTACCATCATAAAAGGATGGCCTTCCTTCGGATTTATAAAAGCCACGATTTTATTTTCCGCGAAAGCATCATTCACATAAAAATCAAAATTACGGCCCAGAATTAAATGACCATCTTCAGATTTGTCACCCCAGGCAGCAAAAGAGGAACAGCCTACCAAAGCCAGATCCTGTAAAGCGTGACCAATATCGTGTGCGGCATGCAAATATAAATTGCGCAGGTATTGCGGGGCTAAGTTGTCAAAATCATGAGAAGCATATTGGGAAACACCGTAAATCTCCGTTTGATATTCATCAGGTACATTCTGGAATAATTTTCTGTTGTACCATTTTAGAAAATTGCGAAGAAGCCTTTGCTGGAATTTTGAAGGAACAAAATCTTCAATTCGGGAGAAAAAAATCTGCTCCTGCTTTTTTAAAAGAGAATCGGAAAGAGCCCCGGTTACAAGACCAATTTCAAGCGGATTACCTTCAACGTATAATTCCCAAAGTCCTTGTTTGTTTTTTAAAAGGGAATTTTTACCCGAAAGAAATACACTGTCGGAGAATTTTGTAACAATCGGTTTTGCGGCTTCGTAATGCGCGATATCCGGCAGGTGATTTTTTGATTTTGAGATACCACAAGAAACCAATACTCCTAATAAACCAATAAAGATAAGTAGATGGATCCGGTTTTTCATGATACTAATTATTCAGATGCCTGATTGATTTTGTTAATGAGATATTCTTTTCCAATAATTTCAGAGCAGGTTACGACCGCTCCGATGGTAACTCCCAAAACGCCATGCATATTGATACTTTGTCCGGTAAGGTAAAGATTGTCTAATTTGGTTTTGGAGGCAATCAGTGTCTTCATCGGATTATTGGAATCCTTTACGTAACCATACATATTACCTCCGTCGCCACCAATGTAATCCCTGTACGAAAGCGGTGTGGAAGTATGTACGGATCTGATGCAGTCTCTGATTCCGGGGAATTTTATTTCAATTTCATCTAAAAATTTAGCGGCTTTTCGGGACTTAAATTCCTCGTAACTTTCGCCTCTGTCATTTTTATCAGCTGCCGTATTGTAAGTTTCCGTCCACGGCAGGACATCATCAAATTTCATGTAGGTAATAAAAGTCATTCCTTCTGCCCATTCTTCCTCCTTTTTAGAAGCATTCATTGACGCCATATACGCTTTGGGCCAGGTTTCTTCATCATACTCATGAGAGGTCCAGACTTCTGTACTCTTTTTAAAATGATAATAATTATGATTGATGTAGTGGAACGTTTTAGGTTTAAAAACAATATAAAGGCTAAAGGCAGAAATCACACCTTCAAGACTCTGAATGCGACTGTAGAATGATTTCCTGAAATTTTCTTCGCCGACCATTTTTAAGGTCGTTTTCGGTTCAATATTCGAAATAAAATAAGTGCCGGAAACCTCGGTTCCGTCTTTCATTTTTACAGCAGTTACTTTGTTATTTTCAGAGGGAAAATGAGTTACTTCTTTGTGTTTGTAAAATTCTCCTCCGTGTTTTTTGAGCTGTTTCAGGAGCTGTTTTGTAATCTGACTTCCGCCATTGATGCAACGCCATGAACTCTGAATATAGGAATTTACAGAAAGTGCATGAACATAAAATGGTGATTTGTCGGCAATTCCGGCATACAAAAAATTAGAGCCGCCAAGAACCGCTCTTAGTTTTTCGTTTTCTGTAAATTCGTCAATAGTTGCTTTGGCATTTAATTCTAAAATAGCATTATCATATTTACCTTCCCACTCTAAATTGTAAAGGGGAAACGAATCGCAGATGGTTCTTATTTTCCGGCAATACGCTTCAAGATTTGTTTTTTCTTCGGGGAAATAATTTTGCAATTGTTTTACAAAATTATCATACCCCTGCGCGTGGGGATATTCGATTTTATCGTCTTCAAAAGAGATCATATCGAAACCATTTTCATCTAATCTTTTTAAATTTAAATGATCGATTATTCCGAGATATTTGAAATATTTATACAGGTTTTGTCCTTCCTTTAATCCACCGATATAATGAATCCCGGTATCAAAAATGGTTTTGTCCCGTACAAAAGTCTGCAGGTTTCCGCCATATTGATTGTTTTTTTCAAGCACACAAACGCTATAGCCTTCTTTAGCCAGAATTATAGACGACACCAATCCGCCTAAACCGCTACCTACAATTACTACATCGTAATGTTCTTTCATCCTAGTTTTTCTTTAATACAATTAGGGCACCTTCATCCAAAACAGAATGAAAACCAAAGTTAGTCAAAGTGTTTTTTAAACCCGAGCTATCAATTAAAATTACCAATGAAGTAAGGGAAATAATTTTTTCAAGATCAGTTTTATAATTTTCATCGGAAATTAAAACGGCATCGTATTGATTTTCGAATGCGGTCTCTCTATTTTCCAGATAAGAAATCTTTCTTTTTGTAACGATATAATTGGTTTTGGCAACGGCTGATTTTTCTTCGTCATGATGAAAAGAATAAATTTTTCGCTGCGGTTCCTGTAAAGTCAATAAGACATCCAGTTGCCCGTAATCATCCGACAAATGTAATATTCTGGCTTTCGCCGAAAGATATTTATTGAGTTTATGATACGTTTCAAAATGAGTTTTCAGATTACTTTTAACACTCTTGATGACCTCAATTTCTTTATAGTCATAACTGTGAAGAAGCATTTTTTTCCAGTATTCCGGACCTTCTAATTCGTGACGAAGGCTGCTAAACTGCTCTCTGAAAAAGGCTCCTATTTGTTTGGTTCTTTCGCCATAATTTTTTCCAAACGAAAGATTTTCGGGCGTGATTCTTTCTAAAATAGAAAGTGTGAGATAACTGTGATGAATGACAAAATCTCCTTTCGGAATAGCTTCTGAAGCACCGTGGATCAGGACAGGGACAATGTCTAAATTAAATTCTTCGGCAAGATAAAAGGCACCTTTATGAAAACGATTAATCTGGTTGCTTTCGGAACGCGTTCCTTCCGGAAAAATCATTAAGGAATATCCTTCGTTTACTTTTTGGCGTAAATGCTCAACACCTCCTTCGATTCCTTCTGAAACCGGATAAAAACCTGCTTTTCTGACGGTACCGCCAAAAATAGGAGAGTTGTACACCCAGTCATTGACCAAAAATATAATCTTTGGACTCAGCATTCCCATCGCCAGAATGTCGATAAAGGACGAATGGTTGGCAATAATAATAGCCGGTTTATCGAAATTTTCGTTACACTTATTAATGATTTTTTTATGTAAAAGCGGGCTTGAATAGAGGACAGATTTCATAAATTTTGAAATCACATATCGAAATGCTTTCATTTTTGGTTTTTCCCGAACCGGAAGAATCGGCATGATAGTCATGCTGAAAACAGACATTAGAATACCGCCAAGTCCGTAGTATGCAAAGGATATTATTCCATGAAGTAAGCTTCGCAATTCAAAAGGAGCATTTCCTTTTTTTGAACGGTTGGAGATAAATACTTTGAAGAGAATCGGATAGAAAATAAACGTAATAATAAGCGCTGCAAAAACCCCGATTAAAGAAACCGAAGAAATAGACCTCAGGGCAGGATGCTGTGCAAAAATCATGGCACCAATTCCTAAAATAGTGGTAATGACGGCCAGAATAATGGACGTTCTGTAAATGGCAATTTCGTTTTTTCCGTTGGTATATTCTTTCTGTAATGCGCTTGTCATAAAAATACTGAAATCTACCCCGTGGCCAAAAATAAGCGTACAGACAATCATACTGAAAATATTCATCTGAATGCCAAAAATGCCCATAATTCCAGCCGTTACAATTCCGGTTAAAGCAATCGGAATACAGCTTACAATAACCAGTTCGATTCTTCTGAAGAAGAAAAACAAAATCAGGATTACGGCAACAAAAGAATAATTGACGAGCGAATTAAAATCAGTTTTTAAAGTGCTGAAAAAAGTTTCATTCATCTGCTGACGGTCAATTACGATCAGATTCTTTTTGGTTTCAGCCGATTTTACAAATGCATCACGTTGTCCGGGACCTACTTTTACTAAAGTGGAAATCGTAAAAAAACCATTTTTTTCTGTGACAAATTCATGCAATTGCAAAGCCTGAACTTTTAGATATTCAGTTGCTGAAATCGGTTTGAAATCTAAATCTAAATGCTCAAAAAAGCTGGAATAAGTCGTTGGTTTGAAACCCAATTTTAAACCTTCCGAAATCAATTGGGATTTTAGAAGCTGTTTTTTATTCGAATCCCAAAAGGAATTCCATTGGTCAATTTTCTGCTGTTGTTCTTTTTGCGAAAGCATGATTCCGCCAACGGAGCTGAAATTTAATATTTTCTGTTGTTGTTTTTCTTTAGACAAATCAGTAAAAAGGCGGCTGTTGTTTTGCAGTACTTCCTCCATCGTTTTTCCGTACGAAGCAACATAAATGGTTTTGGAGGTTAAACTGGTACTTTCCTCCAGGTCTTTTTCGGCAGCTTTTATTTCTTTCGGAACAAAATTCAATTGCGACAAATCATTGTTGAAGCCCACATTATTATAAGTAAAACAGCAAACAATCGTGATCAGTACACAAAAACCAATTAGGATTTTATTATTATGGAATGAAAAATGAGCCAGTTTATCGATCACATTTTTCTTGTGGTCGAAATTATTTTCTTTCGGCCTGTACAAATGAGGAACAATCAAAAGGGAGAAAAAAGCAGAAGCCATAACGATAACAGCTGCAAAAATTCCTAAGTCATTCAATGCGTCTGATTTTACAAAAAGCAGGCATAAAAAGGCAACAGCAGTAGTAGAACTGCTCATGATGACCGGCATTGTAATGTCTTTGTACAATGTTTTTACATCGCTGTTGTGTTTGTAATGTGTCAGGATATGAATGGAATAATCAATCGTGATTCCCAATAAAATAGAACCGATTCCCAGAGAAATAGCGGAGATTTGTTCTTTTACAAAATATAAAAAAGCGACGGCAAACAAAGCACCAAAAACGGTCGGCAGAAAAATGATTAACGGTATTAATACTTTTCTGTAGAATAAAATCAGAATCAACATCAGCGTAATCATCGCGATTGATGTCGTTAAGATAATATCACTTTTAATTTGATTGGCGTTGGCAACAGCAATCAGAGCGGAACCAAAATAACTGATGGACGTTTTGGTTTTGAATTTCTGATTTAAATTTTCCTGAATCGATTGAAGCCTGGCAGCAAAGAGGGTGTTTTTTTCAGTTTCGCTGGAGGGAAGATTAGACGTAATAAATAGCAGTAATTTCTTTTTGTCTTTGGTCATTACAAAACCATTATCGATCGTAAAATCATCGCCCACATTGAGCTGTTGTAATTTTTTTAAGGCAATAAAAGAAATTCCCAAAGGATCCTGCAGGATAAAATCTTTGGTTACGAATCCAGACGGTGAAATAATCGATTTGTAATTTCCCTGAACAGTTGCTGCAATACTGTCTTTTTGCAGTTTATCCTGAATAGCGGTGTAATCTTTATTTTCCAGAAACAAAGGCAGATTGCCGTAAACAAAATCAATTGTTTCCTGAATATTTTCTTCGTCTATTTTTCCCTGAATTCCTGTTATATAAGGCTTGCACGATACAGCAACACTGTCTGAAAAAGCAGTGGCCATTTCTTTTAAATCTTCCTGAGTTCCGTTTTTATCCAGTTTGAAAATAACGGTAATTTTATCCGCAAAATTGAGTTGTTTCAGCACTTTTGCCGTAACATCAGACTTATCGTTTGTTGGAATAAGCTTGGTAATATCTTCTTCAAATTTTATACGGGAAGCAAAAAAACCAAAAAGGAAAAGCATCGCAACTGCAAACAAAACCGACAGCGATTTTCTTCGATTTACAAATAAATGAATAGCGTAGAAATAATGATGCATGTTTATTTTTTGTTTTTTCTTGAACTAAAAAAGGTTAAAAGCAAATAGCTTAAAAGCCCTGTAATCAACGCGGAAACGGTTGCTAAAATAAGACTTCCTACGATATATTGCGTTGCATTTTTCTGAATATCGTCAAGTGTAAGCGAACTGTCTAAAACTAAAGGAGTTTCACTGGACACAAAATAGCTTCCCATTTTCAGGGAACCATAAATAATGAAGGGAATAAAAGGAGGAAAGCTCACATTTGATGACAGGTAGGCAATGACTTTATTAAGCTTAAATAAAGTAGCGAAAAACAAAAGCAAAATGGTCTGGAATCCCCAAAAAGGAGACATTCCAATAAAAATTCCCAGTGCAATTGCGGCTGCTTTTTTGAAATCGGAATCACTGCTTTCTAAAATATCTTCCAGGAAAAATTTCTTAAATCCTTTTTTTTTTGCTCTTCTGAAAAAATCTCTGGGTTTAATGTACAAAAGCGTATTGATAACCAAAACAGTATTCAGAATACTGATTCGGGTAAAATCTTTAAACGGACGAAAATGGGAAACCCTTTCGGCAGGATCGTATAAAATCTGAATTGGAATATTTTTTACGACAATTCCTTTCCAGGCCGAGCGGACGATAACTTCAATTTCAAATTCAAATTTATTGGTGTAATATTTTTTCGGAATCAGCTGCAACGGATACAATCGGAAACCCGATTGTGTGTCCTCCAGCTTAATTCCGGTTTCAAACCAGAACCAGAAATTCGAAAATTTGTTGCCGAAACTACTTTTCTTAGGCACATTTTCCTGTGTCATGTTTCGGCTTCCGATTAATAAAGAATTCGGCTGATTTTGAATTTCAACAATAAAATTAGAAATATCGGAAGCAAAATGCTGTCCGTCGGAATCGATTGTAATGGCGTATTCAAAATTCATTTCAATTGCTTTTTTGAAACCGTTTCGCAAAGCCATTCCTTTCCCGGAATTTTTGGTGTGATGAATCTGAGTTAACTGCGTATATTGTTTTAGGATTTCACTTGTTTCATCAGTCGATCCATCATTAACTATAATGACATTTGGAGTGAAATCTAAAATAGAATCCAGCACCTTTTTTAAAGTTTTGTGATTATTGTACGTGGGCACAATGACACAAAAATTAATAGTAGGAAGGAGTTCTTGTTGTGGTATTACAGGTTTCATTGCATTTGGTTTCTTCGTCTACTGCACAAATTGCTTCTCTTTTTTAGAGAAACTTTTAGATTGCAGAACAAAGTCTTTTAGATATCCTTTTAAAGCAGCATTTTGCTCGCTGTAATGGTCAGTGATATATTTTCTGTCTTCTTTGATGTTTTTCTTGTAACCTGTAATTCCGGGTACATTTTCCTGAATACTCAGGCGGATCATTCGGATTTCGATATTGTTTGGTTCATTCGCAATAGTCGATTCCAATAGTTTCGCACCTTCTTTAAAACGCTCCATTTTTTGGCCTAATTTCTTTTCGAATTTAGAATCCAGTAAAATCGAAGCCGCTTTATAAGCCACTAATATTTTTTCATCAGTCGTAGAAATGCCTGAAAGTTTTTCTACAAAATCTTTGGCAGAAGCCTCTGATTTCGGAGCAGTAGTATACATTTTGCGAATGCTTGCCAAATCCGGGGTTCCGGCAAAATTTATCCAGAGCAGTACTGACAGTAGTAATTTCATAATTATATTTTTTTATACACATTGCTTAATTTTAAAGCAACCGTATCGTTAAAATAGGTGGTGTTTTTCACCTTTACCAAATCATCATCTGTAGTTGTTATATCAAGTTCTAAACGCAATTCCGGATTCGTTTCAGGATTTATTAATGCCATGAATTTTACATTGGTCAGTGTCTGAATCATCAAAGTACTTTTAGTAATAGATTCTGTCAGTTCTTTGATAATCTGAATCATGCAAACGCCCGGCATAATTGGGTTTCCAGGAAAATGACCTTTAAAAACATCATGATTGGCATTAACCAATATACGAATATTATATTTGGCATCTCCTGTTTCTTCTTCTGAAAGTACTTTATAGAAGTCTTTTAAAACCATAATTTTATTTTTTTCCGAATGTATAGGCTGCACCTATTTGATAAACCAGATTCGTATTTACCGTAGCCGATCCGTTCACATCATCAAATGCATCTCTTGTTCCTTTTTTGATTCTTGCTTCAAAAGCAATTCCTTTTGGAAGGCTAAATCCAACTCCTCCGATAATTCCAAAATCAATATCTTCCCCTTTTGAAATCGGTGCAAAAAAATTATTTGATTTATCGTACTTCACTTCATCACCCACCATAAAATCAACAAAAGGACCAGCCAGCAGATATATGTTTTCCGTGAGATTAAATTTATTCATGGTTATAAATGACAAATACTGAAGCGAAATATCCAGGCTTCTTTTTTCAGTTATAGTTTGTGATTGGCCATAATAAAATCCTTCAACAGAACCTTTTGATCCTTGTCTCGAATAGGTTATTTCAGGCTGTAAAGTATAAATTTTACCAAGTTTCAGCGCTCCAAAACCACCAATGTAGAAATCTGTTTTGCTTTTTAGATCCAGCTCCGTTTTTTCTATTTTAGAGATAGTAACTCCAGCCTGAATTCCGGGTCTGAAAGTTACTTGTGCTTGTGTTTTTGTAAAGCTTAAAAAGATAATGGCAAAAAGTAAAAATGTTTTTTTCAAGATATTTATTTTAAAATGGTTTATTTTTTTTCTTCAAAAGAATAAGAAATCCCTAATTGAAAATTCATATTGGTATTATAATCTCCAAATAAATAATAATCATTATGATCATTGTGATAATAATCGCTGTCTAATACGTCAAGCAGCCCTTTTTTCAATCGCGCTTCAAGGGTTAGATTGGAAGACAACTTATAAGCGATACCAGTAATAAAGGCTACATCGTTATACGTTTTTCTTCTCACTAAATTATCATATAATAAAACATCTAAAGCGGGTCCGAATTGTATTTGAATGCCGGGTCCAAATGTAAATTTATTAATAAGGGCAAACGATAAATAATCGATCTTTAAATCACGGCGTTCGACTCTTTCTGTGCCGCTATTATCGTCAAAATAATTCCGGGTTACATTATTAGAGCCTTGTCTGGAATAGGTGATTTCAGGTTGCAGCGCATAATGTTTTTTTATATTTATTTCTGCAAATCCACCAATATAAAAATCTGGTTTATAATCAGCATGCGTTTCTGAAATAGTCGAAAATGTAAAACCTCCTCTCAAACCGGGTTTAAAAGTAAATTGAGCTTGTTTTTGCTGCAATGCAAAAAAAGCGACTATGGCGATAAATATTTTGTTTGGACTCAAAAACTTTTATTTCGTTTTAAATGTATAACTAATACCAATCTGGAATACCTGATTTAAGATTACATCATCATAATAATAATCTCCGTTATCATCGTAATCAAGACCGTCATACCCATAAATATCAATTAATCCTTGTTTAAATCTTGCTTCAAAAGTTAATCCGTTTGGTAAGGTGTACCCTAATCCGGCAACTATAGAAAGGTCAAAATCGATCGGGTCAAAACCGTATTCGCCAAAATTATCACTTGTTTTAAAATCAGCTGACGGCCCCGCTAAAATGTGAAAGCCTTTTCCGCCGAAGTAAAATTTAGCAACAGCACCAACCGTAAGATAATCTAATTCGTATTTTGCAGGTACGCCAAAATTCGGGTTTTGATCATCAAAATATCTTCCTTCAGAACCTTGTCTTGAATAGGTCAATTCAGGCTGAAGTGTAAAATACTTATTGAATTTTATATCGACTAAACCACCAACATAAAAATCTGATTTTAAACCATTATCATCAATATTCGACAATTTCGAAAGGTTTAAACCTCCGCGAAGTCCCGGGCTGACAGTTACCTGCGCATTTGATGTTACAAGACCTGTAAATAAAACAAATGCAATTAAGGTTAATTTTTTCATTTTGGTTTGATTTAAAGTTTATGATTAGTTTAAATTTTTATTCCGATTTAAAATAATTCAACTCAATTTTCAACTTAATATTTTGATGAATAATCTGAATTTTCTCGGCAAAAATATTGTTTTCTGAACTAAATAGGAGTGTTATTTTTTCTTTTGTTTGAGATGCATGAATCACTTTCTCTAATTTCTGGTCTTTTTTGGATAGAAACAGATAATTATCTCTTTTGCCATCAGCCGATTTGTAGATGTTATCTGATTCGTTTTCAAACTGTTCCTGAATTAAATATTCTTTTTTCAGCAATAATCGAAAATCTTCCCTCAAGGTATTAATTAATATTTTTCGGTCTAATTCTGAAACAATCGAATTGACTTTAAAACTCTTTTCCGAAATTTCAAAATCCAGCAATTTGTTACCAAATTCAGTGGTAAAAACGATTCGGTGTACGGTATCATTTATTTTTTTAGCAATGAAAATTCCGCTCATTTCATTTCCGTAAACCGTAATGTTGGTTTTATAAACATAATCTGTTTTTGGATTTGAAAAATACGGCGCTTTATAAGACGTTTTGTCTAATTTTTTAGGGGAATAATTTTTTGTGACTGAGCCACAAGAAATCAAAACAATTGCCAGTACGCAATTAATTAGTAAAAAGGGAATCGTCGATTTTTGCATTGATCACTTTATTTTTAAGTACAATTCGGGTATAATCTTCAGAGGATTCCAATAATTTTACCTGAACCACAGTTGCTTCTTCTTTATCGAAAGTCAGTTCAATCTGTTTGATGTATTTTTTCAGCGTTGCATCTTTCGGAATGAATTTGGCCAGATTTTGCCCTTTCAATTTAAAGTATGAAATCGTAAATTCTTTGTCATCAAACATATTTCCGCTCACGCTGCCCACAATTAATTTATTGATGCGGCCAAAAATTTTGCTGTTTCCAACATCAACGGCACTTTTCTTTCCCTCGTCGTTAATCAGGATTTTACCGTTCTTAAAAACAATACTATAATTGTATGGCTTTTTGTATTGCCACTGCAGCATGTTTGGTTCCTTAAAAATCATTTTTCCGGAAGTTTCAATATCCTTCGATAAAAAGTCCAAATGTTTGTACTGTACAAAATCGGTAGTCAGTGTTTTGATTTTTTTTGCGGATACATTGACGTCCTGTTTGAAAGCGGCAATTTCTGCCTCAGACATTTTTTGTTCCTGGGCAAATAAATTGCCTGAAATAAATAGAATTAGTAGTGCTATTTTAGTTTTCATAATTTTATTAAAATTGTGCTTAAAAACATTTTGCCACAGATTAAAATGATTTACACAGATTATTATTTGAATTAAGCATTTTGATAAAATCTGTTTTATCCGTGTTTTTGTTTTAGCAAATCTGTTTTATCCGCGTTCCGTCTCATACGCTTTAAGATTCAAAAGCTCTTCAGTCGAAATCACTTTGTAATTGTTTTGCTGTAAAAATTGCAAAAACCGTTCCAGTACCAAAACAGAGTGTGACGCTGTATCATGCAAAAGTACGATTCCCCCGGGAGAAACACGTTTTATAATGCGATTGAAAATTAAATTCTGGTCTTTTGTGCCGCCATCAAGTGATCTGATATTCCAGCCAATAACGTTATGTCCGGTAATTTTTAGGGCTCTTCGGATGGAAGGCGTTGTTACACCATAAGGAGGACGAAAGAAATTTATTTTTTTGGAAGTAAGCTTTTCCAGCAATAAATCTGTTTTCTGAATTTCTTCGGTAATTCTTTTTGCAGTATAGAAATCAAAAAAAGGCGAGTGGCCGTAGGAATGATTTCCAATTAAATGTCCTTCGGCTATAATCTGTTTTACAATTTCCGGATGCATTTCGATATTTTTCCCAATGCAGAAAAAAGTGGCGGTTGCGTTGTATTTTTTTAAAAGGGCCAGAACCTCCAAAGTATACGAACTGGGTCCGTCATCAAAAGTAAGGGCTATTTTTTTTTCGGTTTCCAAAGGATTATTGCAGAAAGCTTTTACATGATAATCAGAAGAAATTCTGGCAGAACCGATAGCATTAATGCCCAGCCAAAGTAGAACAATGGCAAGAAACCACATCCAGTTCATTGCGGTATACGAGTTCAGAAGAAGCAGTAAAAGCAGTACAAAAATAAAAAATAACGAGATGTTTCTATGCGTTATCATTTTGACAGTAACGTAAAACTATGGTTTTTCCCGCTCAGCTGATTGTATAATAGAATGGTGTTGTAAACAGGTTTTTTAACTGAATTTACTTTTACAATTTCCGGAATTTCCTGCAGTTTTATAATTTTTGACGCCATCCATAATCCAAAAGCAGAAGCCGTATCGTATTCGCCGCACAAATGTTTGTAATACAACTGAGGGGTATCTGAAAAAGTATTTTCGGTCAGTCTTTTATAATAAGAATCGAATTTTACATCACCGTTAAAACCTAAAACGATAGCATCAACAGCTGAAACTTCAACGTTATTAGCTTTTAGAAAAGCAGTTATTTCCTTTTCAATTTCGTTTTCTTCTAAAGTGTTTGTAATTTGAACATCCAGAATTTCGGCGTAAGTAGTGTCTTTTTTTTCACTTTCCAAAACAAAAAAACTGGCCCCTTCACCATGAACGGATCCAATTGTTTTTGGAGCTAAAAGCGTAAACGGCTGCTCGCTTTCCTGTTTAACACGTTTTGCCAATTTAAAAAGTTCCATGGTGTAATCACCGTTCTCATCTACACCGCCCACCAAAATCGAATTGGCTTCGTTTTCTTCCAGTTGCATTTTAGCATCCAGAAGGGCAGATTCAAAAGAAACCGCACCATTTACATAGGTAAAATTATACCCTTTACATTGCATCGTCAGCGCAATCTGTGCCCCAACGGTATTATGGGTGGATTGAATAAATGCGGTTGGCGTTAAAAATTCTTCGTTATTGTCCAGGATGTTTTTCAGGAATTTTTCAGAATCCTCAATACAGCCTAATCCTGTTCCGGTAATAATAGCGTCTACATTTTCAGCATGTGCATCTTTCATCGCAAGTGCCGAAGCTACAATTCCGTTTTTCACCCCTTTTGCCATTCTTCTGGCAGCAGCGGGAGCAATAAAATCTTTGTAGACAGGGGAGACAACGCTAAGAATGTTGTCATTTTGATTGTATACGGCGTCTTCTAAAAAAACAGTATCAAATGTTTTTTGAGTCGAAATACAACCTACTCCATTTATATATGTTTTCTTCATTCGCTTTTTGAAAATATAAGGGTGGAACAGTTTCCTCCAAATCCGAAAGAATTAGATAAAACGTGATCGATGTTTTTATTTTTTAAGGAAGTTTGTGGCTGCAAATCAAATTCCTCCATCGGAGTTTCGAAATTCATATTCGGATAAACCACATTATTCTGAATGGCCAAAACACTGTAAACCGCTTCAATTGCTGCTGCTGCGGCCAATGTGTGTCCGGTAAAAGGTTTTGTTGAACTAAAATCAGGCACTTTTTCATCTCCGTAAATACGAAGTATCGCTCTTCCTTCTGACAAATCGTTATTGGGAGTTGCCGTTCCGTGTACGTTGATGTAATCTATTTCAGAAGGTTGCAATCCGGAAACTTCAAAAGCTTTTTTCATCGCTAAATATGCACCGTCTCCATTTTCTGAAGAAGCAGTCTGATGAAAAGCATCGTTAGCATTTCCGTAACCGGAAACTCTGGCGAGTACTTTTTTGTTTTGTTTTTTTACAATTTCATCCGATTCCAAAACCAGATACGCTGCGGCTTCTCCTAAATTTAAGCCTTTACGGTTGTTGTCAAAAGGTTTGTTGTAATCGTCAGATAAAATCATTAAGGTCTTAAAACCGTTGATGGTAAATTTTGCTAAAGCATCGGCTCCGCCCACAATAACGCGATCCAGTTTTCCGCTTTTAATCAGTCGCGCGCCCAGCATAATGGAATTTGCTGCCGAGGAACAAGCGGTACTAATTGTGGTTACCATTCCTTTTAAACCTAACTCTGAAGCGATTTTATCGGCAACATCACCGCCATCATGGCAACTGATGTATTTTACAAGTTCCGGTTTTTCGAAATAATCATAATAATATTGCTCCGTCATGTCCATTCCGCCCACACTTGTAGCTGAAATGAGTCCGGTTCTGAATTCGTTTATGGCTGTAATTCCGGCATTTTCAACAGCCTGTTTTGCTGCAAAAGTGGCAATCATAGCTGTTCTCGAGAAATTATTATCCGCAGGAAGATGCAATTCGGCAATCAGTTCCGAATTGGTTTTTTTAATTTCCCCTACCTTATTAACGTCAGCATGAATAGTCGAAATATTCTGGACACGGGTAATGGCACGATTTTCATGTAATAATGAATCGAAATTTTCCTCAACGGAATTTCCAATCGAAGAGATAATCCCCATTCCCGTTATTGCAACACCTTTCATTATTAGACTTCTTAGATTGTTAGAATTTTAGACTTCTTAGATTGTTGGATTACATAGATTTTTAGACTTTTTTATCTAAAAGTCTAAAAATCTAAGCAAGTCTAAGTGAGTCTTATTTTGTTCTGTTAGCGCTAATGTAAGCCGCCATAGATTCGATCGATTGAAAAATGGTTTTCCCTTCTTTCGGGTCTACCAGTTTAATTCCGTAATCCTTATCTAAAATCACGATTAACTCAAGAGCATCAATCGAGTCCAAACCTAAACCATCTCCAAATAAAGCGTCATTATCTGCAATATCTTCAACAGCGATATCTTCAAGGTTTAACGTGGTAATGATTTTATTTTTTAATTCCAGTTTTAATGCTTCCATGATTATTGATTGTATAATGTATTGATAGTTTCGTTTGTATATTTTGTGCTTTCTTCTTTACTGATAGTGCAAAGAAACGCTTTGTAATCGTCATTAAAAAATTCTACCCAGCCACAAAGAACCAGGTCTGCTTTATTCGTATTCAGAAGAATATTGGAATAATTCGACATAAATTCAGTGTTAAAGGCATCAAATATAAAGAAAGAATTTTCACTTTTCAGCTGATGGCGGATACTTATTTCGCCCAGACAAATATTTGGCAGCGTATAAACGAAAACCGCCGGACTCGGAAAGTAGTTTTCTTTGTCTGAAATCGATTCCTGATATTTTACATCGGTATCTAAGCTGGAGGATTTATTGGCCAAAACCAAAGCAATATTATTTTCCTGTTCTTCTGATGTTATCGGACTCAAAAGCAATTCTGATCCTAAAAAAGCCAGTTTGCTCAAGGCATCCATTTTGAAAAACTTTGGGTATTGCATATCAAAATTACGATAGGCTTGTTTGGAGAAATCCGCAAAATCGGTTGGTTCGATTTTGAATACCGAAGATCCGTTCAAAACAATTTCGTTATTTTGGATGGTGATATAGGATTGTATGTGAGTTTTGTTTTGAGTCATTTTATATAATCTTCTGCTTCATAAGCATCAATAGGAAAATCTTTTTCTGTAACCGATTTATAAAAGAAATTTCCAATACTCATTTTTAGGTCAATATAAATTTTGTCTAAATCTTCAATATTGTCATTCTCCCAAAGAATATCATGAAAAAGATATCCGACATTCAATGTTTTTGTATTTAAAACAATTGGATCGCCGTTAAGACCTGAACCAATAATTAATAAATGTTTTTTATAGATTTCTTTATTTGCTTCTTCCAAATTCTCAGTCCTGATTCTATTTGTACAATTGAAATAAACATTTCCAAACTCAATTTCATATCTAAAGGAAAACGTTTTGAAAAATTCTATTACTTCAGAAGATAAATCAATGCTCTCTAAAAACTCAATTGTTTTGTCAGTGACTTTGATTACATCGCTATTAAAATCAAAATGCTGATTTTTCAAAGCTTCTTTAAAAAGTGAATGATCTAAATTCATTTGTTTAAGTTTTTGAATATGTAAATTTCCTTTACAAGTTGATACTTTGAATTGTTTGGAATTTTCGAACAGTTGAATAATTTCGTGAAAATTAGTGCAATTCGTGTTTACTCTTTATTTTATCTTTTCAAAAATAACAGCCGTATTACAACCACCAAATCCGGAAGCTGTTTTCAGGAAAAATTCAATATTCTTTTCATCATTTTTCTGAATCACATTGATAGATTCACTTACACCAATTTCATCAAAACCTTTCGATTCAAAAAGCATATTTTGAGTTGCGGATTCAATCGCCATTACGGTTTCTAATAATCCTGAAGCTCCTAAAGTGTGACCGTAAAATCCTTTCAGACTGTTTATCGGGACATTTTGTAAACCTAAACGGTTTAAGGCGATGGCTTCCATTTCGTCGTTGAATGGAGTGGCGGTTCCGTGTGCTGAAATATAATCTAATTTGTCGGCTTCAATTTGAGCTTCTTTCAACGCATTCTGAATACTTCGGTACAAACCTTCACCTGTTCTCGACGGACCGGAAATATGATTGGCATCGTTTATCGAACTGTCTCCAATCACTTTTATTTTTGCATTTGTGGCATCCGTTGAAACTAAAACCGCTGCTGTTGCTTCGCCTAAACTTACTCCGGTTCTGTTTTTAGAATACGGTTTGCATGGCAAATCACTCATGGCCTGAAAAGCATTAAACCCGGATAAAACAAATTCCGAAACTTCATCGCCGGCAATGACAAAAGCATTGTCATACAGCTCCGACTGAATTAATCTTTTGGCAACGGAAATCGCTAAAATTCCGGAAACACAGGCATTCGAAACGACAATTGGCTGCGTTTGAAATCCGAAGAAATCGGCAATATTTTTTGCCAGGACATCTAAATGTGCATTGTTAAAACTGTCGTCTGAATCCTTTTTTAGCGCTGTAACATTTCCTTTTGTAGTCGAAAGGATAAATGCTGTTTTGGAATTTAATTCAATTTCTGAATTTTTGATAATAGGTTCTAAAGCCAGAATCATCATTTTCTCCAGACGGGAATATTTTGTATCAGTGCTGATTTTTTCAAAAGCACTGTTTAGTTTTTCATAGTTTATAATTGAAGCATAAAACGGCATCGGCATCAAAGACGCATCTTCATGCAACTGAATACCGGAATCACCACGAAGAATTGCCTCGACATTCGATTGAACATCAAATCCTAGAGGTGTTATGCAATTGGTTTCGGTGATAAATACTTCTTTCATTTCTAATTTTTGTAATGCAAAACTGCACACGGATTTTGCAGATCAAGCGGATTTACACCGATTATTTTATTTTTTTAATTTGTGCTAATTCGTGAAATTCGTGTTACTTCAACAACCCTACTTTTCTTTTCCATTCTTCGTAGAAAGGAGGATTGGTCAGCATTAAATTTCCGTCGCCGTCTAAAAATACCTGAACGGTTTCTCCGGTGCAGGCTACTTCGCCTTTTGCATCGATTATTTTAAAACGGTAAATCATTTTAGCAGCCGGAGTATCTACTACGGTTGTTTCTATCGTTACCACATCGCCGTAACGAAGGGATAATTTATGCTCGCATTTTGATTTTACAATCGGGGTCGTGTAACCTGTGTTGCCAATATCCAGGTAGGTAAGTCCGTGCTGACGGCCAAACGCTTCCCGTCCGTCCTCAAAATAGGTAATATAATTTCCATGCCAGACAATGCCAAGCGGATCAGTTTCGTTAAAACGAATTCTGATTTCGTGCGTTACCGTCAGGTCAGTTGCTTCGTTAAACTGTTCTTTTCTTTTTGTCATAAAATAATGCGATGGAGGTTGTGATGATAAAAAACAAAAACAATAAACTTATTTTTGGAATGATTTCTAATAACGTTACGTTGCGCAGCAGGACATCGTAAAAGGCTTCCAGTCCCCAATTCATAGGAGACGATTTGGCTATGACCTGCATGATTTTCGGCATGGCGAAAACAGGAACCCAGACTCCGCCAATCGCTGCTAATATGAGTACACTCGTTGCACCAAACGGCGCAGATTGTTCCTGGGTGCTGGCAACAGTTCCTAATAAAATTCCGAATCCGATGGCGGCAAATCCTGAAAATAGCGCCACGACACTCATTAAAAGCAAATGCCCTTCGATATTTAAAGGAGGCAGGCCAATATGCGGAAACAGAAAAATCGCAACCGCAACCATCATATAAAACTGAATCATACAGATCACAGAATACGTAATGGTTTTTCCGATGATGACAATCAGATTGGAAACCGGATTGGTTAACAATCGTACGAATGTTCCTTGTGATTTTTCTTTTACGATATTGATAGACAACGGAATTACAATAAAGAATATGGCAAAAAGCGTCCAGGCCGGAACGTTATGCTGCACCGAATTGGGACGAATTTCTTTGTTGTTTATTTTCGGAATGATTTCTTTAAACGTAATAAAACTCTTTTGTTCGAATGAAGCAGTGCCTTCTCCTAACTGATTCTGAAAAGTGGTGTAAATTGATTTAGTCTCGATTTGTGAAATCATTTTATCAATAGAACTCATGACCGCATTTTTGAAACTCATCTGAACCGCCGGATCAAAATACAATTTCACTTCTTTTTCCTTGATTATTTTAGAAGGTTCCGCCGTTGCCGTGCTGTCGGTTAAACCCATACTGCTGACAATTTTGGCTACATTCTGATCAATTTTGGTTTGTAAATCGACACTCAGGTTTTTCGGAATTACAATCGCCAATTGAAATTTTCCTTTGTAAACGGCTTCTTTGGCAACTTCTTCCGTAATGGGTTTGTTGTCAATCTGAGTGACAACGCTAAACAAATTGCTTTTTTCGAGATTATCAAAAACAGTTTTAGAAACAGAACCTTTGTCATTGTCGACCAGTAAAATCGGAATTTTAGTATCGCTAATGGTTTTAAAAGTACTGTCCTGTATTAAAGTTACCGTGATGACAAGTACCAAGGGCATGATAAACAAAATAATCAAACCGCCTAAATCGCGTTTGAGCAGTAAAAATTCTTTTACGACTGACATCCAGATTTTATAGACCATCTCTTAAGTTTTTACCGGTTAATGAAATAAAAACTTCTTCGAGATTTCTGGCTCCGGCAGTAGCAGCAATCAAACCGGAAGGAGTTCCCTGCGCATAAATACTTCCCTGATCCAGAATAGCAATATTGGTACAGAAATCTTCCGCTTCGGCTAAATGATGCGAAGTATAAATAATGGTAGTTCCGTTTTGATTTAAGAGTTTCAAATAATCTATAATCGCATTTTTGGATTGAACGTCAACGCCTACGGTTGGTTCATCTAAAAACAAAACTTTCGGATTGTGCAGAATTCCGGCAATCAGGTTTACTCTTCGTTTCATCCCGCCCGAAAAGGTTTCGATGCGTTTATCAGCGAATTTCAAAAGCCCTAAAAGATCTAACGTTTCGATTACTTTATCTTTCAGATAGGAACCTTTCAGAGCGTACATGCTTCCAAAATAATGGAGGTTTTCCCTGGCGGTTAAAGTTGGGTATAACGCATATTCCTGCGGTACAACGCCTATGATTTTTTTAATTTTTGAAGCATGACTGGTGTAGTTCAGATCATGAATAGTAAAATGACCTGAGGTTGGTTTTACTAATCCGCAAAGCATGGAAATCAAAGTGGTTTTTCCGGCTCCGTTCGGACCTAATAATCCGAAAATCTGGCCTTCGTATATGTTCAGCGAGAAATCGTTCAAAGAATACAGTTCTGCATTTTTGTACTTTTTCGAAAGGGATTCTATTTTTATAATGGGATGCAAAATATGTTTAGCTAATTGCTTTTTTTAATTTTTTGAAAAAGAGTTCTTCTCTGTTGGCAATGTCCAGAAGTTCATCGGCAATAGTATTGTAGGCATCTTCTTTGGCACTTCTGTTTTTATAAATGCGCGATGCTTCTACGGCAAAATCACGCCATGAATCGCCAATTAGGGTCATTTCCTTAGAAAGCACTTTTAATTCTTCATTATTCAGAATCACTGAAGCTTCCTGTAAAAAAGCAGCATAAATAAAACGGAAACCACCGCCTCCGGTACCAATTTCTTCCTGCATGCGTACCATTTGCGCCAGGTAATGATTGGCTTTTTTAGTGCCGTGTTTTAGTGGCCATTTTCTAATTTGCCTGGATACAAATTTAATTCCGCGGACACCAATAATGGGCATGGGAGCCAGCATGTCGCGACAGGTATTTTTGATGCCTTTGAGGATGGCACTCTTTAAATCTACCTCTTTTGGAACCTGAATCGGATAGTACATTTGTCCGCGTGGCGCAAACGCACCTTTGGCAAAACGCACCTTGTCTAATTCGTCATGCGTTAAAGTAGTAACGGTTTCCATTACAGGATCGCTTACTAAATAATCGGTATCAGTTTTGCCATAAACAACTAAATTGTGCGCGTTAAAATGAAAGCGGTATTCATCAGGAAAATAACTCAAATGATACACACCAACTTGTAATCCGGTTGGAATATTGTTTTTTAAATTCGCATCCAATGCTGCATTGGCAGTTGCTACGGAAGAAAATTTTTGTCTTTTAATTTTTAGATTCAAACGGCTTGCCACCTTATTAAAAATCTGTCCGGGCAATGTTCTGTAACTAATTGCCGGGGCGTGATTGACTTTTATAAAAGGGAGGTATACGAAAAAAAGCCCGGAACCAATCCCAAAAACCATCGGTTCACTGATGCTCAGTCCGTTGTTTTTTAACAAATTCGAAGCTACTCCATTCTCGCAATGGGCAGATTGATGATGTGTGAAATTAGTTTGCATTAGTCTTTTTTGATATTTTTTAGTTCGGCTATTGATATTTCAAAAGCGTCGGCATATTTCTGTAAAATAGTATCGTTTAATTTAGCAAAAACGGAGGGTTTAAAATGTCTTTTCACACGCCATTTCCACATTCCGACATAACTTGCCAAAATGGTCAGATCCATTTTATTGCGTTCCATATAATAACAAATCGGACTTGCTTTACCAGTCTCGACCTGCATTTTTGCTTCGGCAATCCTTTCGTTAATATCATCAATAGAATTGGAAAGTGCAATTGTTTTTGGTTCCCAGCCGGTACTTAAAGTCGTTGTATAATCACCGTTTTCGTCGGTCGCGTATAACAATTCTTTCAGGTTGTTTTTGGTTAAATTGCCTTTGTCCTGTGGTACTTTTTCTTTTTCCATGACAGTTTAGTTTTCTATTGAAATTAGGATACTACAGTCGAAATTGATTTTTGAATGAATAAATTAATTTCGCACTCTAAAAGTTTTTTTTCTCCCAGTACGCTTTCGCAGCTCATCGTACATAAAGTATAATCGTCACCTTCAAATTTAGAAACCAGATTTGCTCTGGTAATAATGGTATCGTAAGCTTTTGGCAGTTCGTGTATTTTTAGGTTTTTTATAGCACTGATAAAACCAATTACATTTATGTTTTCATTTTCTGAACCGTTCTCGTCAAAAAAATATTTTTTCCCGACTATAGCAGAACAGGTTTGTGCTGTATTTTCTATGAGACCAGCTTCGATAAAAACATCGTTACTGACAAATATATTGTCTTCTTTTATCAAAAATACGGTTTCTACGTAGCTGGCATCTACATTCAGAATTAAATCGACCATGAGCATAGGTGCCCGGTGCGGTAAATAATTCTGGATGTCAACAGCAGTTCTCATACCGATATTATTTAGCTAAAACGGTTTTCATTTGTCCGTTAGCGATTTCTTCATTGTTCAAAGTCGTTACGATATCGACCAGAGTAATTCCGGCAAATTCCTGTATAATGGTTACCGTAGACTGAATCGTATCATTGACTTTAGGTAATTTCTTAATTTTAATTTCTTTTATAGAACCAATATAACCTGTTGGTGCTATTTCGTTTTTCAAAAAGAAGTCGTATCCGGTATGTAATGCGACAGACTGGGCCATGTGCTCAATTAAACCTGCTTCCAGGAAAAAGTTATGGTCAGCAAATATATTATCATCTTTAATCTTCAGTCCGGAAACCAACGAGTTTTCGGTAAACGAATACATTTTGTCTACCATTACAAAAGGAAACTTTTGTGGCAATAAATTCTCGACAGCTTCTTTTTCTAAAAGTAAAATGGTTTCCATTAGCAAACGGTTAAATAGGCATATGCAAAAGAAAATCTTCCGCTTTCGGGAACTGATAAAAGAATACGGTCTCCCTTTTTCAAATTACCGGAATTCATTAATTCTTCCAAAGCTAAATAAATAGAGGCAGAACCTACATTTCCAACTCGTGAAAGATTCATGAACCATTTATCATCGGCCATTCCGATTCCTTTTTCCGTCAGACCTTTTTTTAATCCTTCCACAAAAAAGTTAGAAGAAACGTGCGGCATAAAATAATCCACCTGATCTGCTGTAATATTATTTTTCACCATGGCATCTCTCATGCTTTCGGCTCCTTTGGAAAGAATAAATTCGTCCAGTATTTTCACATCCTGTTTGATGGCAAAAACAGATTCCTTCAGCCATTCTTCAGGGGCATAATCGCTCCATGCTTTGATTTCGCCATTTTCTAATTTATCACCTCCGGCATACATGCAGGTTTCTAATTCGTATGCATACGAAAAAGCTTCCATCCATTCGATTTTCAGGGAAATAGGTCCTCTTGGTTTATTTTCCAGTAAAAAAGCTCCGGCTCCGTCAGATAACATCCAGCGTAAAAAGTCTTTTTTGAACGCAATAATTGGCTGCTCTTCCAGGCTTTTCAGATTGGCTGCTTCATGATTGTACATTTGGGCATTCAGCCAGGTCGAAACTCTTTCAGATCCTGTGCAAATTGCATTTTTGGAATTTCCTGATCGTACGGAAAGGAAACCAAATTTTAAGGAGTTCATTCCCGCGCAGCAAACACCGGTTGATGAATTTAATTCTACTGATTTATTTTTTAATAAACCATGTACCATTGCAGCATGCGAAGGCAGGAAAACATCAGGTGTTGAGGTTCCGCAGGAAAGCACTTCAAGATCTTGTGCAGTGAAGTTTTCATCAAACAATTGCACAACAGCGTTTCGGGTTAATTCGGCATTGTTGTGTGTACTCTTTCCTGTTTTATCTATGGCGTAATAACGACTTGTAATTTTATTATTGCGCAAAATAATGCGTCTTGCTTTTGAAGCGGCATCATTGATGAGTCCTAAGTAATCTTCCATTTCGTCATTAGAAACAGCTTCATTTGGCAAATATTTTGCAGCCTTGGTAATATATACTTCAAACATAATCTAATTTCGTCTACTAAACTCCCTGATAATATTGAGTTTCTTTTTTTATTTTTTTTAACTTAACGGGATAGGTAATAAGGTGCAATATATATACTATTGGTGAGATTAACCATATCGCGAGGAATAAATAAACATAAAATAGTTTCAGCAGCTTTTTTCTGTTTTTTTGATTTTTATAAATCAGGTTTGACCATTTATTGAAAATTTTATTGGCCGTTTTATCTACTGTTACCAGATACGGGCTAATTTTAACTCCTCCAATGGCCACTAGTCTGGGCTGCAATTCGTTTAGTTTATTCTGATTAAAATCGGAAAGTATCACTTCTCCGAACTTATCTGATTCCTGAATGTCTTTGTCTGAAACTCCCGGTAACGGAAAAATCCCCAAATACTTTTTCTTTACTCCGGAGAACATCCATTCTACAATGGTAATCACGCTGATTAAATTTCCGACACGGTCTACCAGAGCTACATTTCCAACTAATTCTGCATTTGCTTCCTGCAATAAAACCTTGATTTTTTCCTGCGCCATGATCCACATATTTCTGGAACCGCTGATAGTTATGACAGGCGTATTATTCAGTATTTTTTTGCCTGAATCACTTTTCAAAAATGAATTGATGGGAATAGAAGGGGATAAGTACCAAACCTGATAATGAAACAGGATCAAGTCATACTTTGTATTTAAAATTTCTTCCGGAACCGGTTTTAATGCTGTTGGTATCTGAAGAAAAGTTTCCGGGAAAGCATCAAAAAAAGAAGTTTTATCCCATGGAAACGGAAATGGCTGCTCTAATTGTATTTTATGGAAAGTTACCCGGATCTCTTCTGAATTCAGGAATGGTTTTGCAATATTTTGTGCAATCGATTCCAGTTGTCCGGATTGGGAATAATAAATGACAAGAACGTTTTTCATTTCGGTTTCTGGCTTTGGTTATCGCAAAAGTAGTTAATTTTTCGGAATGAATTTCCTGATTTTGTCCGACCGTTTTGTATGTACCCATTGCGGCCATGTGGAAGCATCTTCGGCATCATAAATTCGTATTTTTTGTTCAGGATCTTCAATTAGCAAATCATCCGGTGTGCGGTCTAAAATTAATGCGGCTGCCGCAATCCCGGAATAAGTTGCACCGGTGACACCATGTGAAAGCGTACAGGCCCCACAAAGAAATAAATTAGCGATCTCGGTTTTGTTTTTATAAGCAAAAGGGCCTACCTGATTGAGCGTTTTTTCAGTTCCGTAAACATTCCCTTTCGTCGAATTAATATAAAATTCATTGGTTTTTGGCGTTCCCAATTCAGCCTGAATAATATGTTGTTTGGCATTCGGGATTATTTTCTCGACATTGTTCATCAGTTTATTGGTGACTTTTTCCTTGAAGATTTTGTACGCTTCATTGTGGTAATCGTCCAGGCCGTTAAAATCGTCCAAATGTTCATAATTGACATACGTGACAATTTCGAAATTATGATATCTTCCATTAAAACTTGCAGGATCTTTAAGGGTCGTACAGCTTATAAAAACAGCAGGAAACGAATCGCCTTCTGCAATATCATTATTCATTAAATCTTCAAAATTATCATCGTCATTTTCATCTTTCATCATCCAGATGTTTCCGGAATCAATCTTAAATTGGGTAACATCAATATCCAGTGTCAGAAATAAAATCAATGAAGTAACCGAGTATTTTGTTTTCTGAAGTTTCTTCAGCAGGGAATTGCTAAGGTGTTCTTTTTCGATCAGGTTTAAATACGTAATCGAAGGATCAGCATTCGAAACGATATTTTTAGCAAATATTTTTTCGCCATTTTCAAATGCAACACCAATGGCTTTTTTATTTTCTATGATAATTTTACTGACATTTTGCTGTATGCGAACTTCGCCTCCATGTCTTTTTATTCCGTTTGTCATCGCTTTTACGATACCGCCGCCGCCGCCCATCGGATAATAACCGCCATCAAAATAATGACTCATTACAGAACAATGTACCGGGAAACAGGCTCTGCTTGGAGGAAGGCCGTGATCTCCACACTGAATGTTAAGAACGGCTTTCAGCATCGGATCTTTAACATGCCATGCCACTACCTTTTTTAAGGGGAATAAGGCAAATTTTCCAAAATGTTTGGTTCGGAACGGCACCGTTATTTTTTGCCACCAGCCTTTTAATTTTGGAATTAGCTGAAGTTCATAACTTACTTTTTCGACTAAGGAAAGATATTCATCAATGTTTTTTTCTTCAGCAGGGAAATGGGCAGCAAGTGTTTTTTTAAGATTATCAATTCCGGCCGGCAGGTCAAAAGACTGATCACCAATTATGCAATGTTCGTAGGCATTTTTATTCATTCGGAAAAAAACCAGATCATTGGCAATTCCCAAACCGCGATAAAGTTCATTGGTAGAGGAACCTTCTTCAAGAAGTCCTACATAATGTACACCAGGGCTAAAACGTTGTCCGTTTAGGGTAAAACTGTGACTCCAGCCTCCGGGAACATAGTGCTGCTCCAGAATTAAAACTTTTTGTCCTGCTCTTGCCAGACAAATACCTGTCGCTAAACCTCCAACTCCGGAACCAATGATAATCGTGTCGTATTCTTTCATGCCTTGTTTTAAGATTTCCTAAAAGTATAAAAGAATGCCCATCAAAAGCAGCGTGTTGTTTTATTTTATCTTTATTTTTTAAGCTGATTCCAAAAATCAAAATAATTAAACCATTGCAAAGGGTATTTCTGTAGAATAGTTTCTACACTTTGTACATATTCTTTCAGCAAAGCCTTTTCGTCACGATGTTTTACAGTGGCTTCTCTTGCGTATAAATGATAATGTAAGTTGGGCTCCTTCATGACATAAACGAAAACAACAGGGACTTGTAGACGGGAAGCGATTAAAAAGGGACCTGCGGGGAAATGAGCTTCCTGGCCCAGCATTTTCTCAGAAAGGGATTTTGTTCCTTCAAAATAACGATCACCGGTAAAACAAACCAATTCATTATTGGTTAAGGCCGAGTTGATCTCAAAAATATGAGACAAATCGTCTTTGATGATGATAAATTTTACGGTAGGTTTCTGAGCAAGACTTTCAAGGTAGTTTTTAATGGCAGAATGTTCTAAATCCGTAGTAACAAGATTAATGCTAAAATCAAGATTAATATCGCCTAAAAAATGTTCGGCAATTTCAAAATTTCCAACGTGTGCACTAATAAGTACGCCGCCTTTTTTTGCTGCCAAAAGATTTTTTAAAACATCGATTCCGTCAAATTCATAGGTGAATTTATTTCGCATTCCTGCCGAAATAGAAATTTTATCAATGATGGTTTGTCCAAAAGTATAATAACTGCTGAAAACCATTTTTCTGGATTTAAAACGGGAATATTCTAATCGTTGATTAAAATAGTAGAAGATAGTACTGTTGCTTTTTTTCAGGAAAAGGAAATAATAAGATGCTACAAAGTACAAAAGTCCGTAAGCAGATCGAATACCCATTTTTTGTATTAAAAAAACAAATATTCTATATCCTAAAACGGTACCTTTTGATTTACCATCCCATTTGCTCATTAAACAGCTTTGGCTTTTAGTTTCGTTTCAATCAGGTCATAAAAATTCTGAAAAGAAGCAATTCCAACAAAATCGACTTCTACCAGTTTTACTCCAAAGTTAGATTCAATAGAAACGACTAAGTCTACATAATCTAAACTATCTAAACCTAATGTGTCTTTTAAATTAGCGTTTGGTTCAATATCGTCTCCGTCAACTTCAAATTCTTCAACCAAAAAACTATTAATTCTTTCTATTATTTCTTCTTTATTCATCACTCAATTAAACTTTTTAACTACCAACGCCGAGTTGGTTCCTCCAAACCCGAAGGAATTGGACAAAAATATGTCAAATTTTTTGTTTAACGTAGTTTTAACTAAATTTAATTTTGAAGCATCTTCATCCGGATTTTCTAAATTGATGTTTGGTGCGATAAAATCATGCTGCATCATTATTATAGAGTAGATTACCTCACTTGCCCCGGCCATCCAGCATTCGTGTCCTGTCATTGATTTTGTAGAACTAACGTAAGGATTTTTCTCACCAAAAACTTCAAAGATCGCTTTGGCCTCATTACCATCTCCAACAGGGGTTGAAGTGGCATGAGCATTTATGTAGTCGATATCTGATGCTTTTAATTTTGCATCGTCAAGTGCTCGCTGCATCGCAGTTGCAGGCCCTTCTACATTTGGAGTCGAAATATGACCTCCGTTGGAAGAAAATCCGTAACCCGCTACTTCGGCAATAATCGTAGCGCCGCGTGCTATTGCAGATTCGTAACTTTCTAAAATTAAAGTTGCCCCTCCGCCACTCGGAATTAATCCGTCACGGTCTGCATCAAAAGGTCTTGACGCTTTTTCAGGTTCATTTTCCCTTGAGGAAAAAACCCCTAAACCGTCAAAACTGCTCATGGCATATTTGTTGATTTCCTGCGCACCACCGCAAATAATGATATCCTGAAAACCGCTTTTGATTAAAAAATAGGCCAGTCCAATGGAGTGTGAACCACTGGCACAGGCTGCACTTATAGTAAGATTGATTCCTCTTAGTTTGAAAATTGTAGATAAATTCATGGTTACCGTAGAATTCATCGATTTAAAAATGGCTCCGGAACCAATTAGGGCAGTATCTTTTTTCTCGCGGACAATGTCTGTTGCATCAATAATAGCTTTAGAAACACTATCGTTTCCGTACATGATTCCAACTTCGCGGGCGTCAAAAAAAGCATCATCGATATTGGCATTTTTCAGGGCTTCGATAGTAGCCATATAAGCATATTCGGTTTCTTCACCAATGCTCATACGTTGTCTGCGGGACAGTAAATTTTTGAGATCAGTTTTAGGAACCATACCGGTTAAGGCAGATTGAAATCCAAATTCCTTTCTTTCAGGGTCAAACTGAATACCCGATTTTCCGTTGTATAGGGATTCCTTTACTTCGTCTAAAGAAGTTCCGATACAGGAATAAATTCCCATTCCAGTAATTACAACTCTCTTATTCATCGTCTTTCAAAGTAATTTTAAGAATATATTCCTCCGTTTATATTGATAATTTCTCCTGTAATGTAGCTTGCTTTTTTGGAAATCAAAAAGCTTACCAGGTCTGCAACCTCTTCGGCTTCGCCAAAACGATTTACCGGAATTAGTTTTAGTAATTCTTTTTCATCTAAGGCACTGGTCATATCTGTTCGGATAAAACCGGGTGCCACTGCATTTACAGTAATATTTCTTTTGGCAACTTCCTGGGCCAACGCTTTGGTAGCTGCAACAATTGCTCCTTTTGCAGCCGAATAATTGGTTTGTCCTGCTGTTCCTTTTACTCCGGAAACAGAAACCATATTGACGATTCGGCCATATTTGTTGCGCAGCATTTTCTGAATGAAAAACTGAGTTACATTAAAAAATCCGTTTACGCTTGTATTGATTACTCCGTTCCAGTCTTCGGGAGTCATCCACATAAAAAGACCATCTTTTGTAATTCCGGCGTTGTTAACAATGGCTTCAACAATTGCCTCAGGATTTGCTTCCTGCCATTTTGCTAAAGTATTTTGTACTTCTTCAAAATTAGAAACGTCGAAACCTAAAATTTCGCCGGTTGCCCCTAATTTTTGTATTTCCTGAAGTGTTTCTTCGGCAGCAGTTTTGTTAGAATGATAATTAATCAAAATATGATAATTGGCATCAACGGCTAATTTTTTACAAACCGCGCTTCCAATTCCTCTGGAACCACCTGTTACTAATACACATTTCATTTAGGTAAAATTTATTTTTTATAGTTTATTCCTGTTGTCGCCCTTTTATTTGGATTGGCGCTTTCATAAATAAAATTATTTTTTCTTTTTGGTCACTGGTTTTGTCGCGGCTTTTGTTTCTGCTTTTGGCTTCTCAGCAGCGATTTCACTGGTGTTGTTTTTTTCTGTTGTTTTTGAAAATAATTCAGCGTTTTCAAACCATTGATTCCCTAATACCGTTCCATCCGGTTTAAGAAATCCCCATTTTCCTTCATTTTTCACTCTTGCTACACCATCGATGAATCCTTTGTCCTGTTGTACGAACAAAGCAATAATCAGACCGTTTGAAGTAATACCGTATTGGGTAGGGATTATTAATTTTCCGCTTTCATTGATGAATCCCCAGTTTTTTTCTTTTACGGGGGCCAGTCCGTTTGAACTGAAAACCTCGGCATCACTGTAAGTTGGCGGAATAATGAATTCTGCTTTCGGGTTAATGTAGCCCCATTTCGATCCCACACAAACAGGAGCTAAATTTTTCGAGAATGCTCTTGCTTTATCATAAATAGGCAGAATTGCCCAGTTTCCTTTTAAGTCAATGAATCCAATTTTTCCGTTCTTTTTCGCATACGTTAAATCTTGTGTTTCAAAATCCCAGATTTTTTCAGCACCTTCAACCGGAATAAAATTTCCGGCACTTACAATTCCAAAAGTTTTATCTTTTCGTGCCCAGGTTGTGTTTTTAAAATAATTGCCTATTTCATCGTAAACAGGTTCTACTACTTCTTTCCCGGCACTAGTAATGATTCCCCATTTTTTATTCAGTTCCACTCTTGCAAAACCATTTTCGAAAGGTTTGATCTGGTCGTATTTCGGGTCTAAAACGATTGTCATTTTAGGATTAATCAATCCAACTTTGGCGTTCTGTCTGAAAAACGCGACCCCATCATTAAAATCAAATACTTTATCAGAAACCGGTGCTTTTTGAATTTCTCCCTTTGTATTAATATAAACCCAGTCTTTGTCTTTTTGAACAATGGCAATTCCACTGTTAAAATTCTTGACATCCTTAAAATCAGCAGGAATTACCCATGTTCCCTTACTGTCAATAAAACCCCATTTTCCATTATCTTCCACAGCAGCCAAACCTTCAGAAAAACTTTTGGCAGCTTTGTATTGCGGCTCGATTTTAAAACTTCCGTCTTTGGAAAGATATCCAATTTTAGCATTTTTTTTGACCAAAGCCAATTCCTGACTATTAACAAACTGAATAAATAATAACAATAAAAAAAGGAAAGATTTTTTCATGGATTTAAGATTCAAGATTAATAAATGTGTACGGATTAACTGTTTATAAGGTAATCTTTTACGTTTTGAACAAAAGGATACATCACCTGATCTTCCTTAAATGTCGGAACTATATTTCGAACATCATCGTACCATTTTTTGGTAACAGATGAAATTTTATCTTTTTGACCTAAATAATCAATTGCCTGAACGATTGTAATCATTTCAATACTTAATACTTCAAAAGCATTTTCGATTACTTTTGAGGTAATCACGGCAGCATTTGTCCCCATGCTTACAATATCCTGATTGTCATTGTTGTTCGGAATACTGTGCACATACATTGGGTTCGACAGCATCTGGCTTTCGGCAGTGGTTGAGGTAGCGGTAAACTGAACACCCTGCATTCCGAAATTAAATCCTAATGTTCCCAAATTTACAAATGGAGGAAGTATTTCGTTGATTTTCGAATTCAATAAATAATTCAACTGACGTTCTGCCAGCATCGTTAATTTGGTAATAACGATTTTTAATTTATCCATTTCAAGCGAAATATAATCGCCGTGGAAATTACCTCCGTGATAAACGTGTTTGTTTTTTACATCAATAATCGGGTTGTCGTTTGCGGAGTTAAATTCGTCCTCCAGAATAGAAGCAACATTATTGATCGTTTCTAAAACCGGACCTAAAATTTGAGGTACGCAACGTAAGGAATAATACTCCTGAACTTTTTCTTTGAAAATTTCTTCGGTATTTTCTCCTGAATATAAGTGATCTTCTCTTTTACGGATTAAAGTACTGTCCGAAAGATTTTGTCTCATTCTTGCCGCAACTTCCTGTTGTCCTTTATGACGTTTGGTTTGGTTTAATTCTTCAGAAAAGTGATCGTCATACGCCTGAACCAATTCGTTAATGGCGCAGGAACATTTTAATGACCAGTCTAATAGTTTATTGGCATGATGTACATTTACCACTCCAATTCCGGTCATAACCGAAGTTCCGTTGATCAACGCAAGACCTTCTCTGATTTCTACCTGAATGGGTTTTAAACCTTCAATTTCGAAAACTTCCTGAGTTGGTCTTCTGTCTCCTTTATAAAAAACTTCGCCTTCGCCGATTAAAACTAAAGCCAGATGTGACAATTGTACTAAATCCCCACTCGCACCAACACCACCGTGTTCAAAAATCAAAGGGGTAATATCTCTGTTAATCAGCTCGGCCATTAAATGAATTACTGACGGGTGAACGCCTGAATTTCCTAATGAAAGCGTATTAAGTCGTGCCAGGATGGCTGCTTTTGCACATACAGGACTCAAAGGTTTTCCTGTTCCGGAAGAGTGGCTTCTAATTAAATTATATTGTAACTGAATCTGGTCGGATTCTTTAATCCGGTATTGAGCCATTGGTCCAAAGCCCGTATTTACTCCGTATATTACTTTGTTTCCCGAAAATTCCTTTAAAAAATTAAAGCTTTCATTTACTCTGTTTAAAACAATATCGCTAACAACAACTTTATTATTTCCAAAGATAATAGACTCGAATTCTGCTAAACTTAAATATTCATTAATTGTATTCATTAAACCGGTTTTGATTGTGCTAATTTAATTTTATTTATCAAAATAAATGTAGTTATTTTGATGATGGCAAATGTAAGTTAATAAATCATAACATTTCTAATATGACAAAGGAGTTTGTAGATGTTTTAATAATAGGCGCAGGACCTTCTGGATGCGTTTCGGCATCGTATCTTCATAAAAATAACGTCAGGATAAAAGTTGTGGAAAAAACAAAATTTCCGAGACTTGTTGTCGGCGAAAGCCTGATCCCGAGAGTTATGGATCATTTTGCAGAGGCAGAGCTTTTTGAGAGTCTTGACGCCATGAATTTTGAAAAGAAATTAGGGGCCCGTTTTATAAGAGGAGAAGAGATTTGTGTTTTTGATTTCAGTAAAAAATTTGGTGAAGGCTGGGATTGGACCTGGCAGGTGCCAAGAGCTGACTTTGACGATACAATGGCACAGGAAGTAATTCGAAAAGGAATTGATCTCGAGTTTGAATCGGAAGTACTGGAAGTTTCTTTTGAAGGGAAAAAATCCAAAACAATCGTAAAAGATAAGGACGGAAACCTGAAAGAAATCCACGCCAATTTCATTATCGATTCCAGTGGATACGGACGTGTTTTACCCCGACTTTTAGATCTGGATACGCCATCACAACTAGATCCGCATTCTTCGATATTTGCACACGTAAAAGATATTAACAGACCGGAAGGAGAGGAAGGAACCCAGATTTCGTTTGATATTCTGGAAACCGAAGTCTGGTTATGGGTAATTCCGTTTTCGAATGGAAATACTAGTTTAGGTGTTGTTGGTCCGACGGATTTCATCAATTCATTATCTGAAAATAAAGATAATGCCGAGGCTTTGCGAAATGCGATTCAAAAATCTGATTATTATATCAAAAGATTTAAAGGAACCGAGTTTTTATTTGAGCCGGTGAAGCTGGAGAATTATTCGAGGGCTGTAAAAAGAATGTACGGAGACGGTTTTGCCCTGACAGGAAACAGTTCTGAATTTCTGGATCCTGTTTTTTCATCGGGAGTTGCTTTTGCAACTGAATCCGGAATGCTGGCCGCAAAATTATACCTGAAAGAATCTCAAGGAATTGCAGTAGACTGGGAAGTTGAATTTACTGCCTACATGAAACGCGGAATTGCTGTTTTTACCACTTACGTGAAAGAATGGTACACCGGAAACCTGCAAACGCTGTTTTTTCACCAACCGGAAAATCCGGAAGTAAAAGAAAAAATATGCTCTGTTTTGGCAGGTTATGTTTGGAACGAGGAGAATCCGTTTGTAAAGAAACATGATCATGTGATCAGGAATATGGCGTATTTACTGAATATGCAAAAAGAACAAAGCCCTGAGTGATCAGGGCTTTTTTTTTGATTTTATTTGAATGCTTTTTTCAATAAAAGTTTAGATAATGATTTTGCCGTTTTTGCATATCCTTCTCCAATTCTGGTTTCATTATTAAAGTTGCTTCCCCACTGATCTCCCGGAGCCTCTTCGCTTGTTATTTCCAGTAAGACATTTGATTTGTTTGCTGTTTCAACAAACTTTAAGTTTGTAGTAACTTTTGCAGGTTGTTTCATAATTCCGGCATCCCAGCCTGGGTAAAGCCATACGGTTTGAACAATTAAAGTATACGGAGTTTTTAATCCTTCCTGAAAATTGACATCTTTACCCGCTTTAGACAAAACAATGTTTCCGATTTCCAGAAATTTTGGAGTCCAGATTTGTTGTTTTGCCACAATCCATCGCTTTTGCCAAAGATTTCCGTTCCCTTTTGCTTTCTCATCTAAATCGGCTTTATGTTCTTCAACATATTGTGCTTCTGATTTTTTTTCTTTCATCATAGTAAAATTACTATAATCAAATTCGGTGTTGATTTCTTTTTGATCTTTTAAAAAATCAAAGTTTCCCTGAACGACTTTCATGTCTTGCGCAAACACAACTCCTGAAATAAAGAAGCATGCAATGATTAATTTTTTCATTTTTATTGGTTAATTATTAAGGGTCTAAAACTAAGTAAAATCATTGTAAATAAAAAAAAGGATATCGTTTTTGATATCCTCTTCTTTCTTCAAAAAATAATATAGTAAAAAATTATACTACCAGAATTTAACATATAATGCCACAATAATCAATAAGGTAATTACGATTAAAACCGTAGTTTGTGGTTTAACTTTAAACATTTCAGAATCTATTTCAAATGCTTTAGGATTTACTTTTGGTCCTGCAAAACTAATTGCAATCATAGCTAACATCGTAAAGAAGAATGATAATCCCATACAGATATGGAAAGGAATTTCGAAAGCACCTTTTCCGTTAGGATAAGCCGTGTATAACAAAGTTTCGTTTCCAAACAGCATCGGAGCATATTCGTTGAACAATACAGACAACACAAATCCTAAAATTACACCCACAATCGCTGCAGTTCCGGTAGTTCTTTTCCAGAACATACCAAGAAAGAACATGGCAAAAACTCCGGGGCTGATAAATCCGGTATATTTTTGGATATAAGTAAATCCACCAACTCCGCCAATTCCCAGGATGTCATTCCATGTAAACAGAACAGCCAGAAGCATTGCAGCAAAAACGGCAATTCTGCCAATGTTTACCTGTTGTTTTTCACCCGCTTCTTTCTGGATGTATTTTTTATGAATATCTAAAGTATAGATTGTCGAGATACTGTTTACTTTTCCGGCTAATGAGGCTACAATTGCAGCAGTCAAGGCCGCTACGGAAAGTCCTTTTAAACCTGTTGGCAGGAAAGTCAATACAGCAGAGTAAGCGCCGTCTTTTCCTCCCACTAATTGTGGTAAATGTCCGTTTTGATATAAAACATAAGCAGCAATACCCGGTAACATTACGATTAAAGGCATTAATAATTTTAACATACCGGCAAATAAAATACCTGTACGGGCTGTTTGTAAATCTGCACCCAAAGCTCTTTGTGTAATGTATTGGTTACAACCCCAGTAATTCAGGTTGATAATCCAGATACCGGCAAGGTAAGACATCAAACCCGGGAAAGTCAAATATTTGTCAATATCAAGTTGAGAGGAAGTTGCCGTTGGTTTTGGAATAATCATTTTGAAATGCTCCGGAGCTTCTCTCATTAAAACTTTAAAACCTGCGATAGCATTTTCGCCAACGCCAAAATATTGTCCAACGGTTGTTAGTGCAATATAAGAGGTCACTAAACCACCAATAATTAAAACGGCTACCTGAATAACGTCTGTATACGCTACTACCTTCATTCCTCCTAAGGAAATCAATAAAGCGAATAAAGCCAGTCCAACCATGATTACATGCAGGTATTCTCCGCCTGCAAGTCCGTTAATGGCAACCGCACCCAAATATAAAATAGAAGTTAAGTTTACAAATACATACAAAAACAACCAGAAAACGGCCATAATCAATGCAGTCGATTCATTATAACGCGTTTTTAAGAATTGTGGCATGGTGTAAATCTTATTTTTAAGATAAACCGGAATAAACCAAACCGCTACAATAATTAAAGCAACAGCCGCTAACCATTCGTAAGCAGCAACTGCAATTCCTAAAAAGAAACCTTCCCCACTCATTCCGATGAATTGCTCAGCAGAAATATTAGAAGCAATTAAAGACGCTCCAATAGCCCACCAGGTTAAATTCCCTTCAGCCAAAAAGTAAGCTTTAGCATCTTGTTCGTCTTTTTTACGTTTGTGGTAAATAGTAAAACCGTAGGTTGTCACTACGATAAAATAGATAATAAAAACCGCATAATCTGCGAAAGCAAGGTTCTGGTTCATTGTTAGTAATAGTTTAAAAATTAGTAAAGGTGATTGTTTGTTTTATTATTTAATACGGTTTAAAATATAGGATGTGTTTTTATTTCGTTATTTTTTTGTGAAAAAATGACCCAAAGCCAAAAATAAGACAAAAAAACATTTCCACACCAAAAATAAATGTGTTTTTAACATTTATAACTACATTATTACATTAAATGCAATTTTAGTCTGCTTTTAGTTTCGTTTTATAGTGAACATCTGACAATTGTCTTAAAATTTCTGCACTTTTTTCAGGAGTAATGTCCCTTTGTGATTCTCCTAACATTTCGTACCCAACCATGAATTTCTTAACCGTTGCAGATCGCAATAAAGGCGGATAAAAATGCATGTGAAAATGCCACTCGGCATGTTCCAGACCATCTGTCGGAGATTGGTGAATTCCTGATGAATATGGAAAAGAAGTATTGAATACGTTATCGTACTTTGAGGTCAGCTGTTTTAGGATTGTTGCAAAAGAAGTCGTTTCGTCAGCAGTAAAATCTGTGATTTTTCCAAAAGTTCTTTTACTGATAATCATAGTTTCATAAGGCCATGTAGCCCAAAACGGAACCAGTGCCACAAAATGATCGTTCTCGATTACAATGCGTTCCCCGGATCTTAGTTCGGCCTGCAGGTAATCTGCCAGCATCGTCTTACCGTTTTTGTCAAAATAAGCTTTCAGGTTTTTTTGCGTTTTTTCTACCTGGGTCGGTAAGGAAGACTGTGCCCAGATTTGTCCGTGCGGGTGCGGGTTGCTGCAGCCCATTACACTTCCTTTATTTTCGAAAATCTGAACGTGATTGATGTATTTGATGTTTCCTAAATCAGTGTACTCTTTTTGCCAGGTTGTAATGATATTTTCAATTCCGTCAATATTCATTTCCGGTAAGGTTAGATCATGTCTTGGTGAAAAACAAACCACTCGCGAAATTCCGCGTTCCGGTTGTGCTTTAAAAAAAGTATGTTTAATATCTTCTTCAAACATAATTTCATCCTGCTTCATTGCGGCGAAATCATTTTCAAATACAAAACTGCTTTCGTATTTGGGATTGCTGACTCCATTGGCACGAACATTCCCCGGACAGAGGTAGCAAGTGGGGTCGTAATTTGGCAAAGCTTCGGTTGAAATAGTTTCGTTTTGCCCTTGCCATGGACGTTTTGCACGATGGGGTGATACTAAAACCCATTCGTTGATTAGTGGATTGAAACGTCTGTGAGGATCTTCGGTAATGTCAAAATTTTTCATTGTACTGCTAGTGGTATTAAAGTAGTGTTGTTCCGTTTGAGATTTTTACATCATAAAATTTTAATTCAATCCCAAATGTATCTAAATAAAGATTTGAAAACTTACGTTTAGCCTCATTTTCGCAACCTTTTTTTATTAAATTTATGGTACACCCACCAAAACCCCCTCCCATCAATCGGGAACCGATCACAGAATCATCTGCTTTTGCTGTATCCACCAGCATATCCAGCTCTGCACAACTTACTTCATATTCCTGCGATAACCCGTAATGCGTCTCAAAAAGTAACGCTCCCAAAAGTTCAATATTCCCGTTATCTAATGCCTCACAAGCTTTTATGACACGGTTAATTTCTTTGATAACAAAATGTACTCTTTTAAAAACAGTCGGATTCATTTTATCCTGAATGCTCAAAAGCTGTTCTTCGGTACAATTTCTAAAACTTTTTACTTCCGGAAAATAATTTTTTATGATTGATAAACCTTCTTCACATTCAAGTCTTCTGGTATTGTATTCAGAAGTGAAAAGCGAATGTTTTACATTACTGTCCATTAAGATTAATGAATAATCTTTGAAATTAGCATCGTGATATTCAAATTCCAATGTATTGCAATCTAATTTGATCACTTTATCTTCAATTCCGTGAACACTTGAAAACTGGTCCATAATTCCGCAATTGATACCTACCCAGTGTTCCGCTTTTTGACCCATTAAGGCAATGTCAACTTTTGTAATCGTAAGATCGAAAAGTGCTGCAATGCCAAAAAGCATCCCGCATTCTAAAGCCGCAGAAGAAGACAGCCCAGAACCAACCGGAATATTACTGCTGAAAACACAGTTGAAACCTTCAAAAGAAAAACCATTATCCTGTAATTGTTTGATTACACCAAGAATATAATTGGTCCAGACAACATCACTTAACTTAATTTCCTGCGTAAGATCGACCTCAAATTCTTCGTTTAAATCGATGGCGATTATTTTAGATTTTTTGGTATTGTTTTTCTCAAAAGCAAAGCAGATTACTTTGTCAATTGCTGCCGGTAAAACATAACCGTCATTATAATCGATATGTTCTCCGATAATGTTTATTCTTCCCGGAGAAAGCACGGTTTTTTGAGGAGAAGAACCAAATGATTTCTCAAAAAATGCCGTTGTATCCTGTATTAAAATGTCATTCATTATTTTGTAATTGTAAAGCGTTGTGCTGTAGTTGTTCTAGAATCTTAATTTATATTTTCAAATCGATAAACCGTTTTCTGACTGTATTCTTCTCCTTTTTTCAGGATCGAATTCGGAAAATTTTTATGATTGGGTGCATCCGGAAAATTTTGTGTCTCAAAACAAATTCCGCTTGACGGATGATAAGCCGCATCTTGCTTTCCTTTTAGCCTGCCAAAACAATTCCCGCCAACATAGATATGAACACTGGGCTGATCGGTATAAACGTTCATTTGTAAATTGTTTTCTAAGCTGATTAATCTTGCAACAACCTCTGTTTTCGAATTCACGACAAAAGAATTATCAATCGGAAATGGGCATTTTTTTGGTGTCCTGAAGTCGAAAGCATGATTCGTAAGATCCGTTAAATTCCCTGTCGGAATATTGTTCTCATCCGTTTCCAGCATTTTGACCGATTTGATAAATATCTCCTGATCTAAAACGCTCGAATCATGACCGTTGAGGTTGAAATAACTGTGGTGTGTCAGGTTAATAATAGTATCTTCCGTTGTTGTCGCTTTATATTCTAATTTTAATTCGTTTTCTTCCGTTACCGTATACGTCAGGTAGACATGCATTTCTCCCGGAAAATTTTCGTCCGAGTCTTCGCTTAAAAGACCAAAAGTAATCGACGGATTTTCACCGGAAGTTACATTGACCACATTCCATACTTTTCTTCCAAAACCAAAAGTACCGCCATGCAGCGTATTACCATTATTATTGGCCGGCAGCTTAAAAGTTGTATTATTTAGAACAAAAGAACCATTGTGTATTCTTCCGGCATAACGACCAACAGTAGTTCCGAAATAAGGTGCGCTTGGTAAGGTATAAGAATCCAGGTACGCCTCAAGATTGTCAAAACCCAGAACAACGTCTTTCAGGGTACCATTTGAAAGCGGAACCTGCAAAGAAGTTACGGTTGCTCCGTAATTGACGATCTGAACTTTCATTCCGTTTTTGTTTGTCAATTCGAAAGAATAGATTTCTTCGTTGTCAGGCATTAAACCAAACAATTTGTAGTCAGATAGATTCTGAAAATGAGATATCTGTTTTATTTTCATATAATTTTTACCAAAAATGAAATTCAAAAATAGAAACATTTCGAAAAATCACATACCAGTACCTACCAGTTTTTGTATCTTGCATCCAAAAACTATTTTTTATGAACGTAATTTCTGTACAAAACAATTTAGGGCTCCCAAAATATAAGCAGATAATTCTTTCAATTGAGAAAGCTATCGAAGAAGAAAAATTAAAAAAAGGAGACAGATTGCCATCCGTCAATAAAGTTTGCCTGGCTTTTTCATTATCGCGCGACACGGTTTTACAAGCTTACGATGAACTTAAAAAAAGAGGGATTATTTATGCCATTCCAGGTAAAGGCTATTATGTAAAAAGCGTTGAAACTACCCTGAAACATAGAATTTTTTTACTTTTTGATGAATTGAATATTTTCAAAGAAGACATTTACAATTCGTTCCTGAAAAACATTGGAAAGAATGTTCAGGTCGATATTTTCTTTCATCATTTTAATGTCAAAGTATTTCAGAAGCTAATAAATGACAGCAACGGAAATTACACCAAATACATTATTATGCCGACGAACTTAAACGATGTAGTAAATTTTATAAAAACCCTACCAGTAAATGAAGTAATCATACTGGATCAGACCAATGAGAACTTAAAATCGTATCCCGCAATTTATCAAAATCATCAGAAAGATATTTTTGAAGGATTGTTTAAAGCGAAATCCAGATTGAATAAATACAAAAAACTCATTTTGATTTTTCCGGGATTCAGGGAACCCCTTGGTATGAAATCAGGTTTTGAGGATTTTTGTGACGCCTATCATTTTAACTACGAAATCATCACCGAATTTACCGCAAGAGAAATCACAACAGGAGATCTTTATATTATTCCGAATGATCGGGATCTGGTAAAAGTTATTGAAAATGCCGGAAAGCAAAGCTTAAAATTAGGTAGCGATTTTGGTATTATCTCTTACAATGAAACGCCACTCAAAAAAATTGCAGCCAATGGAATTACGACAATTTCAACTCATTTTGAAGCTATGGGAAAAATTTTGGCCGAAATGGTTTTGAAAGGGAATAAAGAACAGATTGAGAATAAATCGTCCTTAACCATCCGGAATTCGCTGTAAGAGATAAAAAATGAGTTTTTCGCGTATTACTGGTTATGTGATAAATAAATTTGTTTATAAGTAGTAAATCATCAAATTTTTGATTAAAAAAATAAGGAAACAATTTTTTTGTTTTTGTAGAATTATTTTACATACATTTGTAAATGTAAATTTCACACTTATTATTTGTTTCGTTTTGCGTTCGTTATTATGAGCTAAAAACAAATAAAAAACCACTATAAAACAAACCAAACTACAGCTTAAAATGAATAACAAAATAGACCAGTTATCGGCAGATAATATAAGAGCTTTGGCCATTTCGATGGTCGAGAAAGCAAATTCAGGTCATCCCGGAGGAGCAATGGGAGGCGCAGATTTTATGCACATGCTATATTCCGAATATTTAAAATACGATCCAACTGACATGAACTGGATTTTCAGGGATCGTTTTTTTATGGATGCAGGACATCTTTCGGCTTTAATGTATGCACAATATCATTTGCTTGGAAACTACGAAAAATCAGATCTTGAAAATTTCAGACAATGGGGTTCGGTAACTCCCGGACATCCTGAAATTGATGTTAAAAGAGGCGTCGAAAATACTTCAGGGCCATTAGGACAGGGTCATGCAATGGGCGTTGGAGCAGCAATTGCCGCCAAGTTTTTATCGGCGAGATTTGAAAATTTATTCGATCATAAAATATACGGTTTTATTACTGATGGCGGCGTTCAGGAGGAAATTTCGCAGGGAGCCGGACGAATTGCAGGACATTTAGGATTGAATAATTTTATTATGTTTTATGATTCGAATGATGTACAGCTTTCGTCCATGACAGATGAAGTTACAACCGAAAATACAGCGATGAAATATGAAGCCTGGGGCTGGAAAGTAATTACAATTGAAGGTAATAATCATGCGCATATTCGATCCGCATTAAACGCAGCCCACGCCGAATTAGAAAGACCAACTTTGATTATCGGAAGAACTATAATGGGAAAAGGCTGCGTTACCGCCGATGGAACGATGTATGAAGGACAATGCGAATTGCACGGTAAACCAATTGGCGCTACAAAAGCCAGCTTCGAAAAAACAATATTAAATCTGGGAGGAAATCCGGAAGATTCATTTGCAGTTTATGATGCTGTTGCAGCGCATTACAAAACTATTTTAGCCAATAAAACAGCAGAAGCGGCCAATAGGAAAATACAAATTTCAGCTTGGGAAAGTCAGAACCAGGAATTAGCTCAAAAGATGCAACAGTTTTTTAACGGAGATTTACCGGTTTTGGATTTTGGCAGTATTGTTCAAAAAGCAAATGCAGCAACTCGTGATGCATCGGCGTCCGTTTTAGGATATTTAGCTGAAAATGTAGAAAATATGATTGTGTCTTCTGCCGATTTATCGAATAGCGATAAGACAGACGGTTTCCTTAAAAAATCATCTGTTCTGCAAAAAAATAATTTTAAAGGCGGTTTTTTACAAGCCGGTGTTGCCGAATTAACGATGGCGGCCATTGCAAACGGAATTGCGCTTCACGGCGGTGTGATTCCTGTTGTGGCAACATTTTTTGTGTTTTCAGATTATATGAAACCAGCCATTCGTTTGGCGGCAATTCAGGAATTACCTGTAAAATATATCTGGACACATGATTCTTTCCGAGTAGGTGAAGATGGTCCTACACATCAGCCAATTGAACAGGAAGCTCAGCTTCGATTACTGGAAAAAATTAAAAATCATTCCGGCGATCAAAGTTTGCTGGCCTTGCGTCCTGCAGATGCCATTGAAACTTCTGTAGCCTGGCAAATGGCACTTGAAAACAAAAAAACACCGACAGGTTTAATCCTTTCGAGGCAAGATATTGCAGCTCTTCCAACAAATGGAAACTCCAGATTTGATGAAGCTTCGCAAGCCAAAAAAGGAGGTTATCTGGTAAAATCAAATTCAAATCCTGACATTACTTTAATCGCAAACGGCTCAGAAGTTGCCACACTTACAGAAGCTGCAACTGAGCTGGAAGAGCGTTTTAAAATAAACATAAACGTTGCTTCTGTTATTTCAGAAGGACTTTTCAGATCACAATCAAAAGAATACCAGGAAAGTATTATTCCAAAGAATGCCTTAGTGTTTGGACTTACGGCGGGACTTCCTGTTAACCTGGAAAGTTTAGTTGGCAGTAACGGAAAAGTATTTGGCTTAGATCATTTTGGCTATTCGGCCCCTGCATCAGTTTTAGATCAGAAATTTGGATTTACAAGTAAAAATGTCTGCGAAGAAATCCTTAAATATTTAAAAGAGAATAATTATAACCTTTCAAAATAAAAGAAAAGATGAAATTTTTTATAGACACAGCGAATTTAAAAGATATTAAAGAAGCCAATGATTTGGGAGTTTTAGATGGTGTAACCACTAATCCGTCGTTAATGGCAAAAGAAGGAATTACAGGAGCGCAGCATATTTTAGACCATTATGTAAAGATTTGCGAATTGGTTGACGGTGACGTAAGTGCTGAGGTGATCTCAACAGATTTTGAAGGAATGGTTGCCGAAGGAGAAAAATTAGCAGCTTTGCATCCGCAGATTGTGGTGAAAATCCCAATGATAAAAGAGGGTGTAAAAGCAATCCGATATTTTTCGAATAAAGGAATCAGAACCAATTGTACTTTAATATTTTCGGCCGGACAGGCTTTGTTGGCAGCAAAGGCCGGCGCAACTTATGTTTCACCCTTTATTGGACGTTTAGATGATATTTCGACTGACGGAATGGTACTGATTGAAGATATTAGATTGATTTATGATAATTATGGTTTTGAAACTCAAATACTAGCAGCTTCCGTTCGTAATGTGATGCATATTATCAATTGTGCAAAATTAGGATCTGATGTTATCACGGGCCCCTTAAGTGCAATTGAAGGTTTGTTAAAACATCCTTTGACGGATATTGGTTTAGCTACTTTTCTGGCTGATTATCAAAAAGGAAATAGCTAGTATTATTTTCAGCCACAGATTACACAGATTGTCACAGATTTTTTAATCCTTTATCCCGATAGCTATCGGGAGGGGCAAACTTAAAGGCAATAATTTTTATAGTAGTTTTATTGAAGAAAAAACCCTGAAAGTTTGTAGCTTTCAGGGTTTTGTTTTTATTCGAAAAAATTGTTTTTCCCGCAGATTTAGAAGATTGAGCGGATTTTTTTAAGTCTTCCATCTGCTAAATTTGCGAGAGAACTTAATCCGTTCTCTGATAAATATAATCTGCGCTAACCCGTTTCATCCGTAAAATCCGTGGGTAAACCAATTTTTATAAATTCAATACAAAATCATTCAGTAATTTCTCTTCATATTTTTCTTTATTGAAAGTATACAGATAAGACCCTTTACGGGAAGATGCCATATCTTTTTCTTCTAATTTATTCAGGATTTCTAAAGAATTAATCTTGCTGATAAAGTTTCGTTTGTCTAATTCCTTGCTCAAAATTGCTTCGTATAATTCTAATAATTGTCGCATGGTAAACTTTTCAGGGAGCAATTCAAATCCAATTGGTTTTATCGAAGTCCTGTAACGAAGTCTTCTAATGGCTTGCTGAACCATTTCGTTATGGTCAAAGATTAAATGAGGAGCATCGGCAATACTAAACCATTGCGCATGATAATTTTTGATCAGCTCGGCATTATGATTTTCAATATTAATCAAAGCATAATAGGAAACTGAAATGGTTCTTTCAACAGGATCACGATCAATTTCACTGTAAGCATATAATTGCTCCATATAAATATCGTTAAAACCTGTATAGGTATTTAAGATTCTGATTGCCGCATCATCTAATACTTCATCTCGTTTTAAAAACCCACCAATTAAGGACCATTTTCCTTTTTCCGGTTCAAAATCTCTCTTGATTAAAAGGATTTTTAAACCCTCAAGGTCGAATCCAAAAATGATACAATCTACTGCTAACAAGACTTTATCGGCAGAGCTATAACTGTTTAGCATACTCAATTTTTTATTGTAAATATATAAACTTCCTAATCGGTTTCATAATTTATTAATGTAGGTTTCACACTTAAAACAATACCTATTCAAGAATAAAGTTAAAAAAGCGTCTTCTAGCGCAAAATTAACATCCATTTTTGTTTTTTATGATTTTTTTAAACAAAAAACAGGATAGTAAAGAATAGTTTTTTTTAAAACGATTCAATTGAACCGTAAAACAAAGAGTTATAAATCAGTTTATTTTTACAAAAAAAGCACGTTACCACATTCAAACAGTTATAAAACAGCTCCTTTGTTATTTTTTTAAAAAAAGTCATTTTTTGCTTAAAAAGTGGCTTTTCGCGTAAAAGTGTAGTTTTTACACAAATAACCTTAAGGAAAGACCTTTTTTTTTGAAAAAAACATTAAGCTTTAAATAGTGTAAACATCTTTAATTTGCGATATGCGTTTTTTTAAGCACTTTTTTTTATGATATTAATTTGTTTTTAAGCTTTTTTTTTAGTTAAATTTACAAATGTAAAATCAACACTTATAATTATACACTAACTAACTTAAACTAACCAATATGATAACAAACCAAAAATTATTTTTTTATTGCAATTATTTATTGCCAAAAAAAGAATGGCTTGTAGCATTCATGATGCTATTATTTTCCGCTCATCAAATGTCGGCTCAGGACAAAGTGATTAGCGGAGTTGTTACTTCGGCTCAGGACAAATTGCCTTTGCCGGGTGTGAACATTTTGATAAAAGGAACCAGAACAGTTTCAACCACCGGTTTTGATGGAGAATATTCGATTAAAGCATCGCCAAATGATGTTTTAGTTTTTTCATTTATAGGATTTCAGAACCAGGAATTAACAGTAGGAAATCAATCTAAGGTAAATGCGGTTTTAGGTGAAGACACTAACAAATTAAATGAAGTAGTCGTAATTGGTTACGGAACACAAAAGAAATCAGATTTAACCGGATCTGTAAGTGTTGTTAATATGGAATCGGCTAAAAAAACCGTAACATACGATGCTGCCAAAATGCTTCAGGGACAGGTTCCGGGAGTAACAGTACAATCATCTGGAGAGCCGGGTGGTTTTGTAAATGTCAAAATTAGAGGGATAACTTCCTTTACCAACAACAATCCTCTTTTTGTTATTGATGGTATTATGGTTGACGCTCCGAATGATTTTGCACCAGGAGAAATAGAATCCATGCAGGTTCTTAAAGATGCTTCTTCAGCAGCTATTTATGGTGTTCGCGGAGCAAATGGAGTGGTTATTATTACGACTAAAAAAGGTAAAGCAGGTAAAACAGATGTTAAATTCAAATCTATTGTAGGACTTCAGAATGTTACTAAAAGATGGGATGTAACAGATCGTTTGGGTTATCAAAAAATTACAAGCGAAGCCGAAAGAAACAGAGATGTTAGAGCAGGAGTTCCGGTAAATATTGCACCTGGAAATAATCCCGCAAGTTCATCGTACATTTCAAATGTTGATACAGACTGGCAAAAAGAATCGATGCAAACCGGTGTAGTACAAAATCAGGCACTTACATTGGCAGGAGGGGCAGAAAATATTTCGTACAGCTTTAATGTTGATTATTTCAAAAACACAAGCTACTTAAAAACACCACAAGATTATGAAAGGTTGTCAACGAATTTGAATTTGTCCGGTAAAAAAGGAAAATTCAAATACGGGGCAAAAATTGCTTACACGCAATCTGATAAGGAAATTTTTAACGAATATAATGCAGGACAGACATTTATCAGTGATATGTTAGGTGCTGTACCAACAATGCCTGTTTACGATGCCAACAGATTAGGTGGTTATGGAGGAACAGATAACCTGACACAAAGAGCGATCTCAATGAACCCTATTGGATATAATAATCTGATCACTAACAATGGTAAAAGAAATCGTTTTGTTGGAGATATCTGGGGAGAAATTGAAATTGTTAAAGGGCTTAAATACAAATTGGATGTAAGTTATGACAGAACAGATTGGGAAAACAGAAAATTTATACCGCCAAGTGATTTAGGATGGTATTATATTACTACAAACGATGAAGCTTCTTTAGATACAGAAACAGGTAATGAGCTAAGAACGTTCATGAATAATTTATTGACCTACGAAATTTCACTGGGAAAACATAAAATTGATGCTCTTGCAGGATGGATTCAGGAAAGAAGAGACTATCATCGATATAATTCTAGAGGTGTTGGTTATACGCCTGGAGAAATTCCAATGCTTCAGTTTGCTGATGCAAGAAATGCCAGCGAATATAAATTTACCATTACAGGAATATCATACATCAGCAGATTAAATTATGCGTATGATGACAGGTATTTGTTACAAGCTAATTTCAGACAAGACAGAACATCTCTTTTTAGTGAAATCAATAATTCCGCAAACTTCTACTCTTTTTCAGGAGGTTGGAAAATTAGTAATGAAAAGTTTTTGCATTTACCAATGTGGGTGAGCAATATTAAACTTAGAGGAGGTTATGGTACAATAGGAAACAATACAATTCCGCAGTACTTTTTTGCTTCAACAGTAAACAGTTTTGCCGGTTATGATTTTAATAATGAGCTTGCTCCCGGAACAACTGTGATTGCAGCACTTGATCCTAATGTACACTGGGAAAAAACAACCAGTAAAAACATTGCATTAGAGTTAGGATTTTTTGATAATGACTTGCAATTTACAGGAGAGTATTTTATAAAAAAAGTTACAGATATGTTGGTTAGTGTTCCTTTACCTTATTCTAATGGTGCTTTCCCGGCCAGTATTTTTACTAATGCAGGAGACATGCAAAATAAAGGTTTTGAGTTTACAGCATCATACAGTAATCATCATCGTAAATTTAAATACGATATCTCAGCCAATTTTGGAACGTTAAAAAATGAAGTAACCAAAATTGGAGTAAACGGAAACCCTCTTTACGGAGCAGTTTCAAAAACAGAAGTAGGAAGATCTGTTGGTGAACTTTTTGCATGGGAAGCAATTGGTATTTTTCAAAATGCTGCCGAAGTGGCTTCTTCTCCAAAACAAACAGGTGCCGCTCCCGGAGATGTTAAATTTAAAGATGTAAACGGTGACGGAATTATTACGGATGCCGATAGAACTTTTCAGGGAGTCTCAATTCCAAAGTATGGTTTTGGAGTGAACTTTAGCGGATCTTATGAAAATTTTGATTTCTCAATGTTTTGGCAAGGCAGCGGAGGAAATAAAGTTTTTAATGCCATGTATCGTAATCTAATGGCAGGACAATATGGAAACCACAGTACAGATGAACTTAACTATTGGACTCCGACAAATACAAATACAAATGTTCCTGCACCCGTTATTGGTGACCCTAACGGAAATGGCAGAGACTCTAATCGATTTATTGAAAGTGGCGATTATATTAGATTGCAAACAATGGAGTTGGGTTTCAATATTCCGATGAAAGATAAATTTATCCAAAAAGCAAGAGTATATGTTAATGGTCAAAACTTATGGACGATTACAAAATATACAGGTTATGATCCGGACTTTACCAGTGATGGATTGCTTTCGAGAGGATATGATGCAGGATCTTTTCCAAATCCAAGAACTATTTCTTTAGGAGTAGAGGTAAATTTCTAAACTGGTTTAACCCATTAAAACGTATTAAAATGAAATATAAAATATATAATTATATAGCAATTTTCTTTTCACTGGCTGTTGTAACAACAAGCTGTGTTGAAAATGAAGATTTGACTCAAATTGACCCAAATAATAATGCAGTAGATTCATTTTGGAAAACAGATCAGGACGCCATTGAAGGTGTAAATGCTGCCTATGGAAGTTTATTAACAGATGGAACGTACATGAGAAGTACACCATTATTATTAGATGCAAGATCTGATGATGCCCGTACCAATAGCCCTTGGGGTTCCATGTATAATGCAGGTCACTTTAACTCAAATGTTGCCGATGCCTCAATATACGGATGGGCATTTGAAACCTATTATCAGGGAGTTTACCGTGCGAATCAGGTTTTAACAAATGTGCCTAAAATTAGTTTTGCAGATGAAGGACTTAAAAACAGAATCTTAGGACAAGCTTATTTTTTAAGAGGATTGTATCTTTTTCATGCCGCTAATTTGTTTAAAAATGTACCGGTACCAACAGAACTGGCAGTATATTATCCTCAAAAAACAGAAGCAGAAGCGTGGGCTCAGGTTATTGCAGACTTTAAAGCGGCGGCCGAATTATTACCTGTTTCTTATACTGGTATTTCAGGTTTAGACGCAGGCCAGAAAGGACGTGCAACAAAAGGTGCTGCTTTAGGATATTTAGGAAAATCGTTTTTATTTACCAAAGATTTCCCTAATGCTAAAATCGCTTTTAGACAAGTTATAGATTTAGGAGTGTACTCTTTAGTGTCAAACTATCGTGATAATTTTACTACTGCTAACGAAAATAATTCTGAATCTCTTTTTGAAGTACAATTTAGCAGGGATGCAGGTGGTGTTGACTTAGGTTGGGGCGGTGCTCCGGCTTCAGGTTGGGGAAAAACTTCGGCAAGAGCAATTACCTATGCACCAAGAGCTTTTGGCTGGACAGATGTTCAGCCATCATGGGCATTGTTTAATGAATTTCATGATGAAAAAACAAAAACAGGAGATCTTGACCCTCGTTTGGATGCCACTATATTTTATAACAAGCCGGGCGGAATGAAATTGTATGGTAAGGACTTTGCAACTTTCTATGCTTCCAGTCCGGGAGATTTAAATGATATATTTTGTAGAAAATACCAAAATTCAGATGGTGAATTTGCAGATGAATACGATTGGCGTTCCGGTATAAATGAACGTCTATTAAGATATGCCGATATCCTTTTAATGTATGCCGAATGTTTAAACGAAACAGGTGATACTCCGGGAGCATACGGATACATTCAAATGGTAAGAAACAGAGTTGGTTTACCGGATTTAAACAGTACAAAACCAGGAATGTCGCAAGTCGAAATGAGAGAACAAATTGGTCATGAAAGGTTTTTGGAATTCCCTCTTGAAGGCCACCGTTTTGACGACATTCGCCGTTGGGGATGGTTACAGAATCCTACAAAACTAGCCTGGTTAAAATCCAGAGATGCCGAGTTTAATTCTTATACGCAGGGAAGAGAATTTTATCCAATTCCGCAATTAGAAATGGATAATAATCCGGGAACAAAACAGAATGAGAGTTATTAAGTTTTCAGTCTCGGTCCCAGTCTCAGTCTTCAGTAGAGACTGAAAACTGAAAACTGAGACTGAGACTGTACAGAGATAATTAGTAACAGTAACTAAAATTATAAAAAATGAAAACAATTACAAGTTTGGTTTTATTAGCAGTATTATTAGTAAGTTGTCAAAATGAAGATGTTGTAATCCCTTCAAACGAGGATGCAGCTGTAAAAACTCAAAATTCTCAAATAAAAAGTTTAACAGCCAAAACAGTTGCCGGAACCGTGCCTTCACACGATCCAAGTACAATTGTAAAAAGCGGAGTCAATTATTATGTTTTTACGACAGGCGATAATATCCCAATGACGTATTCTACAAATTTAACAAGCTGGACTTGGGGAACATCAGTTTTTACTTCAACTCCGGGTTGGATCAAAGGATATGTACCGGGTTTTGTAAAAACATTCTGGGCACCGGATGTAGCATGGTTTAACAATAGATGGAATATGTATTATTCATGCTCCACTTTTGGTTCTGCAACATCAGCAATTGGGTTAGTAACTGCTCCTGCAATAAGTGCTTCGGCAGGTACAAACTGGACAGACAGAGGTGTGGTTGTTTCATCCTCTTCAGCGTCAGATGTAAACGCAATTGATCCTTCAATTTTAGTCGACGGAAGTAATGTTTATATGGCTTATGGTTCCTGGCATGCCGGAATTGGAGTCATCCAGATTAATCCTTCAACAGGAAAAACTACAGGAAGCAGAACCATTGTTGCGGGCGGAAGCAGTGCCAGTTGGGAAGCCCCTTGTTTAATCAAAGAAGGAAGTTACTACTATATGTTCGTTAACCGGGGCTCTTGCTGCAATGGCGTAAACAGCACCTATTATATTGTAGTAGGCCGTTCAACAAGTCCGTTTGGGCCATATGTTGATAAAAATGGAGTCAATTTAAAGAACGGTGGCGGAACGACCGTTTTAGCTACACAAGGAAATTATATTGGCCCTGGTCATTTATCCAGAATTACAGGAACTCAAAAAGGATCCGTTCATTATTATGACGGAGCCGACAATGGAAATCCTAAACTGGAAATTGTATATTTCACGTGGTCATCAGGATGGCCAGCACTTTCTTATTAAAAATACCATTCAGAGGAAAGTCTCATAAAGCTTTCCTCTTTTATAACTTATAAAACATACTATGAAAAAAGCACTTTTAATCACATTTCTTATTACCATTTGCAATCAGGTAAGTTTCGCTCAAAATCAGACCACAGTTGTTACGATAAAGAATGCGGCCGATGCTCCGACAATCAACAAAAATATCTACGGCCATTTTGCAGAACATTTAGGACGTTCTATTTACGGAGGTTTTTTTGTGGGAGACACCTCAAAAATTCCAAATACAAAAGGAGTTAGAAATGATATTATCAAAGCTTTAAAAGAATTAAAAATTCCGAATTTAAGATGGCCTGGCGGATGTTTTGCGGATACCTATCACTGGAAAGACGGTATTGGACCGCAACAGGAAAGACCAACAATCGTAAACCAATGGTGGGGAGGAGTAACAGAAGACAACAGTTTTGGAACACATGATTTTCTGAATATGTGTGAATTGCTTGGAGCAGAACCGTATTTATCAGGAAATGTAGGCAGCGGAACCGTTCAGGAATTAGCAGATTGGGTACAGTACACCAATTTTAGTGGTAAAAGTCCAATGAGTGATTTACGTAAAAAGAACGGAAGAACGGAACCATGGAAAGTAAAATTCTGGGGAATCGGAAATGAAGCCTGGGGTTGCGGTGGAAATATGACAGCAGAATATTATGCGAATGAATACCGCAAATACGCCACTTTCATGTCGGATTGGGAAAATACAGGCGGAATTACCCGTATCGCTTCAGGATCCAACAGTGCCGATTATAACTGGACAGAAGTTTTAATGAAAAACATTCCTTTAAATATGTTAGGAGGATTAGGGGTTCATCATTATGCCGTAATCGATTGGGGTAAAAAAGGCGACGGTGTAAACTTTACCGAAGACGGTTATTTCCATACCATGCAATCGGCGCTAAAAATGGAAGAATTGGTTACCAAACATGCAGCTGTAATGGATAAATACGATCCGGAGAAAAAAGTAGCCATGATTGTAGACGAATGGGGAGCCTGGTACGAAGTAGAAAAAGGGACAAATCCGGGATTTTTATACCAGCAAAATACCATGAGAGATGCAGTTTTAGCCGGAGCAACGCTTAACATATTCAACAATCACGCTGATAGAGTCCGTATGGCAAACTTAGCACAATGCGTAAACGTTTTGCAAGCCGTAATTCTTACAGACAAAGCAAAAATGATTACAACGCCAACGTATCATGTCATGAAAATGTACAGCGTGCACCAGGATGCTAAGTTATTACCGGTAAGTTTTCAATCGCCGTCATATACTTTTAATGGAGAAACACTTCCGGCAGTATCGGCTTCAGCTTCAAAAGACAAAAGCGGATCGGTTCATATTTCACTAGTAAATGTTGACGCAAAAAATCAAAATAAAATAGAAATTGATGTAAACGATCTTGGAGTAAAAGCTTTCAAAGGAATGATTATAACATCAGCAAAATTGCAGGATTACAATTCATTCGATGCACCAGACAAAATTGTACCAACGGTTTTTAAAGGTTTCGAAAACAAAAAGGGAAAATTAGAAATCACAATTCCTCCTTTCTCAGTAGTGGTGTTAGAGGGAAAATAAAAATATAAAAATGAAAAAATCAAATTCCATTTTAAAAATGGCTTCGTGCCTCGGACTATTTTTAATTGCAGTTGCGTTAACGAGTTGTTCAGGTGATGATCCGGTAAACAATAATCCGGATCCTGTAGTAGTGCCTCCGGTTGTGGTAACACCTGGTTTTCCCGGGCCAACGTACGCCGACAATTATACGGCAATATCAGGCTGGGGAAGCAGAGCACAATGGAATTTGGCCAACGTACATGATCCCTCAGTTGAAAAAAGCGGAGAATACTATTATATGTATCAAACCGATGCTTCTTATGGAAATGCAACGGATGGACACGGACATTTTTTTTACAGAAGATCGAAAGATTTAATCAATTGGGAATTTATGGGATCATCCATGACCGAAGCTCCGGCCTGGGTAAAAGATTCCCTGAATAAAAAAAGAGCCAGAATGTCTCCGGCATTACCCGCCATTACAAATCCGAATTATGGATACTGGGCACCCTGCGTTCGAAAAGTCGGAAATATTTATAGAATGTATTACAGCATTGTGGTTACAAATCCTATTGTAGGAACAGACACCAATACTTCCTGGACAGAACGCGCTTTTATTGGTTTAGCCGAGACAAATGATCTGGCTTCAAACAATTGGACAGATAAAGGAATGGTAGTTTGTTCTGAACCGGACGGCGTAAAAAGTTATGTTCGAAACGGAGGAAATGATTGGGATGCTTATTTTAAATTCAACGCCATTGATCCCAGTTTTATTCAGACTCCTGAAGGCGATCAGTATTTAATTTACGGTTCATGGCATTCCGGAATCGCAGCTTTAAAACTGAATCCAACTACAGGGAAACCGTATAAATTAAAGACAATTGACGATTACGGAGTGCGAATTGCAGGACGAGGAAATGTAAATACAAACCGTTGGCAGGCACTGGAAGGACCGGAAATTATCTATAATCCGGACACTCAGTATTATTATTTGTTCTTGGCTTATGATGAATTATCGGTTGCCTATAACACGCGTGTTGCTCGTTCAAAAAGCATTTTAGGACCGTATTTGACAATCAGCGGAATTAGTATTACCAACGGAGCTGATTGCCTGCCGATGTTGACTCATCCGTATTCCTTTAAGAATCACACGGGTTGGGTTGGAATTTCACATTGCGGAATTTTTCAGAATCTGGAAACCAAACAGTGGTTTTATACCTCGCAAGCACGTTTACCGGAAGGAGTTCCGGGAATTGCAGTTTCGAATGCCGTGATGATGGGACACGTTCGTGGTATACAATGGACAGAAGATGGATGGCCGGTCGTTGATCCGGAACGTTATGCCGGAGTACCAGCCACGACAATTTCTGAAGCCAGTTTTGTTGGAACCTGGGAACAAATAACCATGAATTATCAATACAAAACCATTCAAAAATCAGTAACCCTTTATTTAACCGCAGATAAAAAAGTAAGCGGGGACGCTAATGGAACGTGGTCGTATGACAGCACCAAAAAAATCCTGACTATAAACGGAGTAAAATGTAATGTAACCGATGCCTGGGATTGGGAATTAGCCACCAGAAAAGTGACTTTGACCTATTCAGGTTTAACATCAGGCGGATTACCGGTTTGGGGTAAAAAGATAAATTAAAATCCCAATTTTTTTTTAAATCCCAATCCCCAAGCCTCGGGACCAGACAAAAAGTAATAGCCACAGATTAAAGGATTAAAAAAGATTAGAAAATCTGCTTGATCTGCCAAATCTGCGGGAAAAAATATTTAACACATAGAAACATAGCTTAACAAATCGTATTAGATGTTTCACTTCAAATAAATTACAGATCTATCTGCATTTAAATAAAGTGAGACGCCTTTTTCAACACAAAGAATGCTATGTCTCTATGTGTTTAAATAAAAATGCCAAAATAAATCATAATGAAAAATACAATTACATGCCTATCACTTTTAGTTTTGCTTACCTGTGGTCCGACAGTTCAGGCACAGTCTAATAAAAACCAAATCGATCCTGCAAAATTCAATAATCCAATTATCAAAGAGCAGTATACAGGCGATCCTGCAGCATTGGTTTACAAAGACAAAGTGTATTTGTACGCCGGTCATGACGAAGCACCAAACGATTTTAATTTTTATAAAATGAACGAATGGGTGGTGTATTCTTCATCAGATATGAAAAAATGGGAATCACATCCGGTGCCCCTAAAAGTAACAGATTTTGCATGGGCAAAAGGCGATGCATGGGCTTCGCAGGTAATTGAAAGAAATGGAAAATTTTATTGGTATGTAACCGTTCACCACGGAAGTATAGACGGAAAATCAATTGGAATTGCAGTTTCAGATAGTCCAACAGGACCGTTTAAAGATGCCTTAGGAAAAGCTTTAATTACAAATGACATGACAAAATTTACCGATATAAGCTGGGACGACATTGATCCGACGGTCTATATCGATGGTGATGGACAAGCCTATTTGTTTTGGGGAAACACCTCTTGCCATTATGCCAAATTAAAAGAAAACATGATTGAACTTGACGGACCAATTCAGCACATCGATTTGCCGCATTTTACAGAAGCACCGTGGATTCACAAACATAAAAACTGGTATTATTTATCATACGCGTATGAGTTTCCGGAGAAAATTGCCTACGCCATGAGCAAGTCCATTACAGGTCCGTGGGAATTCAAAGGAATTTTGAATGAATTAGCCGGAAACAGTAACACCAACCATCAATCGATAATAGATTTTAAAGGACAATCGTATTTTATTTATCACAACGGAGCATCAATTCCAAACGGAGGAAGTTTCAGAAGATCGGTTTGTGTAGACAAATTATATTACAACAAAGACGGAACTATGAAACGAGTGGTGATGACTTCTGAAGGAATTCAATAGTTTTTTAGTTTTCAGTCGCAGTTTACAGTTTACAGTCACAGTTTTCTTATATGATTTAAAAAGTTTACAGTCACAGTTTACAGTCCAAACTTAAATGATCTTATATCACTTATATGGTTAAGAAAAAAGGTTACAGTAACAGTTTTTAGTCTCAGTCGCGGTCACATTTTACATTTCACAAACAAATCAATTATATGATTTACAAAAACATAAAACAGGCACTTTATATTCTAACCTTCCTGATGGCTTCGGTTTCATTTGCGCAGGAAATAGTAGTGCACGACCCCGTTGTTATTAAACAAAAAGAAACCTATTATCTGTATTGCACCGGTAAAGGAATCAGTGTTTTCAGTTCGAAAGATTTAAAAAGCTGGAATCCCGAACCTCCCGTTTTTAAAGACAAACCGGTTTGGGCAGATGGTGTTGCAGCTGATTTCAAAAACCATATTTGGGCACCGGATATTTCTTTGCATAACAATGTTTATTATCTGTATTATTCCGTTTCGGCTTTCGCCAAAAATACTTCGGCAATTGGTGTTGTGACAAACACAACATTAGATCCAAAAGACAAAAAATACAAATGGGTCGATCAGGGAATTGTCATTGAGTCACAGCCCAATCGCGATATGTGGAACGCCATAGATCCGAACTTAATTTTCGATGAAAATAATACGCCGTGGTTATCATTTGGTTCTTTTTGGGAAGGATTGAAGATGGTAAAACTAAATCCTGATTTAAAATCAATAGCTCAGCCACAGGAATGGCATACAATCGCTAAGCGCAAAAGAACTTTCGAATTACCCGATTCTGACCCGGGCGATGGCGCACTGGAAGCCCCTTTTATTTTTAAGAAAAACGGCTATTATTATCAATTCCTTTCCTGGGATTTATGCTGTCGCGGAGAAAAAAGCACCTATAAAGTGGTTGTTGGAAGGTCTAAAAATGTAACCGGGCCTTATGTCGATAAAGACGGAAAATCTTTAAATGAAGGCGGCGGAAGTATCGTAGTTCAGGGCGATGAAAATTACTTTGGCACAGGCCATAACAGCGTCTATACGTTTGACGGTAAAGATTATATTTTTTACCACGCTTACGAAAAGAAAACCAACGGAACACCAAGATTAGTGGTCAAAGAAATACAATGGGATGCAGATTTATGGCCGGTTTTAAAATAGAATATTCAATGCAATGAAAAAATATACGTTTCACATAGTAGCTATTTTCCTATCACTTCTCATTCTGATTTCCTGTAAAGAAACAAAGAATGATGTCGTAGTATTGAATAAAACTTCGGCCTTAAAAGCAGGTTACGAAATTGAACCGGTCAACATTCAGAATGTAAAACTGACCGATTCTTTTTGGTTGCCTATAATTAAAAGAGTCCAGGAAATTACGATTGCATACGCCATTCAAAAATGTAATGAAGAAGGCCGTTTTGAGAATTTCTTAATTGCAGGAAAACAAAAAACAGGAGAAGTGAGAGGGCAAATGCCTTTTGATGATACCGATGTTTATAAGATTATCGAAGGCGCTTCGAATACCTTAATCAGCGCACCAAACCCAAAATTAGATCGCGTTTTAGATTCCTTGATTGCCATTGTAAAAATTGGTCAGGAAAAGGACGGTTACTTGACCACGTGGAGGACAATAAATCCGGCAAAACCGCCAGCGCCCTGGGTTCCGGTTATCGAAGGAAAACGTTGGGAATCATTACAAATCAGTCACGAATGCTATAATTCGGGACATTTGATTGAAGCCGCTGTCGTACATTATGAAGCTACGGGGAAAAGAAATTTCCTTGATATTGCTATTAAAAATGCAGATTTGTTAGTCAAAACTTTTGGCGACAAACCAGGTCAGGTAAAAGGAGTTCCAGGGCATCAGATTGTAGAAACAGGTTTGATCAAACTGTATCAAATTACCGGAAAAGAAGCGTATCTGAAACTGGCAAAATACTTTCTCGACAATCGCGGAAATCCCAACAATCATAAATTATATGGCGAATATGCACAGGATCATATTCCGGTGGTACAGCAAAACGAAGTCGTTGGCCACGCCGTAAGAGCCGTTTACATGTACGCCGGAATGACCGATATTGCCGCCATAACAAAAGACAAAGCCTATACCGAAGCCGTAAACAATTTGTGGAATAACATGGTCAGCAAAAAAATGTATATCACAGGTGGAATTGGTTCCAGACATGACGGAGAAGCTTTTGGAACCAATTACGAATTGCCAAATTTAACCGCATATAACGAAACCTGTGCAGCAATTGGTGATGTATATTGGAACCACAGACTACATAATTTGACGGGGAAATCGCAATATTTTGACGTGATCGAAAGGACCATGTATAACGGATTAATCTCCGGAATTTCATTAGACGGAAAAGAATTTTTCTATCCAAATGCCTTAGAATCTGATGGCGTTTTCAAATCAAACAGAGGATCTTGCACACGTCAGGCTTGGTTTGATTGCTCTTGCTGTCCAACAAATTTAATTCGATTTGTGCCTTCGATTCCGGGATTGATTTATTCAAAATCAAAAGATGTTCTATATGTGAATTTGTATGCTTCGAACAACGCATCCTTCACTTTAGGAAAAACCGATCTACAGATTTCACAGCAAACCGGATATCCTTGGAACGGAAAAGTAGCGATCTCAGTTAACCCGAAAAAAGAAAGTCAATTCACGATCAAACTGAGAGTTCCGGGTTGGGCAAGAAATGAAGTTTTGCCGGGCGATTTATATTCTTATAAAAAAGCATCCACCCAAAAAGCAACCATTAATCTGAATGGAGAAACATTAGCTATTCAGCCGGAAGCCGGTTATTTCAAGATTACCAGAAATTGGAAAAAAGGAGATAAAATCCAGCTTAATTTCCCAATGGAAGTCCAGGAAGTAGAAACAAATGCAAAAGTAGAAACCAATAAAAATAAAGTTTCTTTAGAATACGGACCAATCGTTTACGCCGTTGAAGAAATCGACAACAAAAGCAATTTCGATAAAATAAATGTAGCATCCGGAGATACTTTCAAAGTAAAAAAAGAACCTAATTTATTGCAAGGTGTAAACGTGATTGAAAATTCAAAATTCAAAGCAATACCCTATTACAGCTGGTCAAACAGAGGAGTTGGAAAAATGAAAGTTTGGTTGGATTATAAGAATTAAGAGTAAAGAGAATAGAGTATAGAATAAAGATAATGCCATAGATTAAAGGATTAAAAAAATCTGCTCGATCTGCTAAATCTGTGAGAAAACATTCAACATAACAAAAATAAAAATCCGTTTTTATCCGCGTCATCCGCGTGCCATAAAACAAAAAATTAAATAAAAATGAAGTCCAATTTAATTACTAAAATTACCCTTTGTGGTTTATTGCTGAACGGCTTTTATGCTTCGGCACAAAAAAATAATCTTCAGGTTGATGTTGCAAAAACAGTAACCAAAATTCAGCCAACGATGTACGGAGTGTTTTTTGAAGACATCAATTTTGCTGCTGATGGAGGTTTATATGCAGAAATGATTAAAAACAGATCTTTCGAATTTCTGTTTCCAATGATGGGATGGAATGAACCCAACAGCGACCGTCATAAATTAAATCAGCAATCCGGAATTGCCACTGTAGTTCAGTATTCAAACCAAGGAACCAATCATAATTATTGCAGGGTTACTCTTAAAGATGCAAGCGGTTATGAATTGATTAATGAAGGTTTTAGAGGAATGGGAATTAAGAAAGGCCTCAAATACAATCTGTCTTTAAAAGCTTCAAAATTATCAGGAAACATTACCAAGATCAAATTTCAATTTATAGATAAGGATAATAAAGTTTTAGGCGAAACTTCGATTGCTCCAACATCAAAAGACTGGACAGATTATACTGCTCAGTTAACCTCTACATCAACAGAAGCTAAGACAAAACTGAAAATTACTTTTGAAGGAAACGGAGTTATCGATTTAGATAATATTTCGTTGTTTCCGGAAGATACCTGGAAAGGAAGAAAAAACGGGATGCGGTCTGATCTTGTACAATTATTATACGATTTGAAGCCAGGGTTTTTGCGCTTTCCGGGCGGATGTATTGTGGAAGGAAGAACTTTGGCAGAACGTTACCAATGGAAAAAATCAGTTGGAAAAGTCGAAGAAAGAGAAACGGCAATAAACCGTTGGAATATGGAATTTGCACACCGTCCGGCACCGGATTATTTCCAGAGTTTTGGTTTAGGTTTCTTTGAATATTTCCAACTTTCTGAAGATATAGGCGCTGCTCCATTACCCATTTTAAGTTGCGGAATGGCTTGTCAGTTCAATACAGGAGAATTAGTTCCGATGGATCAAATCGATCCGTATGTACAAGATGCTTTAGATTTAATTGAATTTGCAAATGGCGATCAAACAACAGCGTGGGGAAAAGTGAGAGCTGATATGGGACATCCAAAACCATTTAATTTAAAACATATCGGAGTTGGAAATGAGCAATGGGGACCGGATTATATCGAACGTTTCAAAGTGTTCCAAAAAGCCATTAAAGATAAATATCCAAACATTACAATCGTTTCCGGAACAGGACCATTTCCTGACGGAGATTATTTTGATTACGGCATGAAAGAGCTTAAAAAACTAAACGCCGAAATCGTTGACGAGCACTATTACAAAGATCCGGCCTGGTTCCGTAAAAATGCAACCCGTTACGACAATTACGACCGTAAAGGACCAAAGATTTTTGCCGGAGAATATGCAGCGCAAAGTGTAGCAATTGCAAGTCCGGACAATAAAAACAACTGGGAGTGTGCTTTTTCTGAAGCTGCTTTTATGACCGGAATGGAGCGTAATGCTGAGGTGGTTCACCTGACATCTTATGCGCCGTTATTGGCTCACGTAGAAGGCTGGCAATGGACACCTGATATGATTTGGTTCAACAACTTACAATCCTACGGAACACCAAATTATTATGTTCAGAAATTATTCTCTAATAATAAAGGAACCGATTTAATCAATATTACAAAAGACGGAAAAGCAGTCACGGGACAAAATGAGTTGTTTGCATCTGCAGTAAAAGATGTCAATTCGAAGGAAGTAATTCTGAAGATTGTGAACACTTCAGCAGCGTCTCAGAATGTGACAATTGATTTAAAAGGAGCCAAATTAGAAGCAAAAGGAACGGCCATAATTTTAAAAGGAGACGGAATAAACGATGAGAATTCTTTTGAAACTCCAACTAAAATCAGTCCGAAAGAAAGTGAATTTAAGGTATACGGAAGCAAGGTTAAATACGATTTCCCGGCATACTCGGTTACGGTTTTGAAAATTAAGATGAAATAATCGCAACAGAATAAATGTAAATGAAACGTTTATTTTTTGTTTTTATCCTAAATCCTTGTTTTGATGCATTATTTGCAAAAATACAAGCCCTTATTTTTATTAAGTGTTTTTTACACACTTATAAATTATTTATATTTATATTTGTCATTATTATAAAATGAATTTCGCATGAAAAATTACGTTATAGGATTGGACTACGGAACAGATTCTGTTCGGGCGATGCTGATAGATACTGAAAATGGACAAGAGCTGGCATCCAATGTTTCTCCTTATAAAAGATGGAAAAACAAGCAATATTGTGACGCAGCTGTAAATCAGTTTCGTCAGCATCCTCTGGACCATATTGAAGGTTTAGAAATTACGATACAAACTGTTGTAAAAGAGAGCGGAGTTGATCCGTTTCAAGTACGCGGAATTTGTATTGATACCACCGGGTCTTCTCCCGTTCCTGTAACCAAAGAAGGAATTCCGTTGGCATTGACAAAAGGTTTTGAAGAAAATCCGAATGCAATGATGGTATTATGGAAAGATCATACCTCGATAAATGAAGCAAACGAAATCAATGAACTGGCAGTAAGCTGGGGCGGAGAAAACGTAACAAAATATGTAGGCGGAATTTATTCATCGGAATGGTTTTGGGCGAAAATCCTGCACATTGCCAGAGAAGATGAAGCCGTTAGAAATGCGGCGCACACCTGGATGGAGCACTGCGATTTAATGACGTATTTATTAATTGAAGATAAAGATTTAAAGACATTCAAAAGAAGCCGTTGCGCCGCGGGTCATAAAGCGATGTGGCACGAAGACTGGAATGGTTTACCACCAGTGGAATTCTTAGAAAAATTACATCCGTATCTGGCAACACTTCGCGGTAATTTATATGATGAAACGTATACATCAGATGTAGTTGCCGGAAATTTAAGCAAAGAATGGGCAGATCGTTTAGGACTTTCGACAGATACAATCGTAGCCGTAGGAACTTTCGATGCACATTCCGGAGCTGTTGGAGCAAAAATTGGCGAGAACACCTTAGTTCGCGTTATGGGAACTTCAACCTGCGATATTTTAGTAGGTTCGAAAGAAGAAGTAGGGACCAAAACCGTTCGCGGAATCTGCGGACAAGTTGACGGATCCGTAATTCCGGGTTATATCGGTTTAGAGGCAGGACAATCTGCTTTTGGCGATTTATTGGCCTGGTACAAAGAATTATTGCTTTGGCCAACCGATCATTTATTAGATTCTTCTTCTATTTTAAGTGACACTCAGAAAGAACAATTAAGAGAAGAATTCAGCGATAAATTAATTGTGGAACTGACAAAAGAAGCAGAAAAAATCCCGGTTTCAGACAGTCTTCCAATTGCTTTGGACTGGATTAACGGAAGAAGAACTCCAGACGCCAATCAGGAATTAAAAAGCGCAATTTCGAATTTATCTTTAGGAACAAAAGCGCCTCATATTTTCAAAGCATTGGTAAACGCAATTTGCTTTGGAGCGAAAAAAATCGTGGATCGTTTTGAAGAAGAAGGTGTAAAAATTGACAGCGTTATCGGAATTGGAGGCGTTGCCAGAAAATCGCCTTTTATCATGCAGACTTTGGCGAATGTTTTAAACAAACCCATTAAAATTGCAGCATCAGATCAGACTCCGGCTTTGGGAGCGGCAATTTACGCAGCCGTTGCGGCAGGAATTTATCCGAATGTAATTGAAGCAAGTCAAAAAATAGGAAGTGATTTTGACGGAGAATATTTTCCTCAATTAAATAAAGTAGCAGCTTATCATAAATTGCTTTTGGCATACGATCAGTTAAGTGCTTACGAAGACCCAACTATTAAATTACCACAACATGAGTTCTCGTTATAAAGATTTAAAGCAGGAATGTTACGAAGCCAACATGCAGTTAAATGCATTGAATCTGGTCGTATATACCTTTGGAAATGTAAGCGCGGTGGATAGAGAAAATGGTGTTTTTGCCATTAAACCAAGCGGCGTTCCTTACGAAGATTTAAAACCGGAAGATATTGTGATTGTTGATTTTGATAATAACATTATTGAAGGAACCATGCGTCCGTCATCAGACACCAAAACACATGCTTATTTATACAAAAACTGGCCAAATATTGGTGGAGTGGCTCATACTCATGCCACTTATTCTGTGGCCTGGGCACAGTCGCAACGTGATATTCCGATTTTCGGAACCACACATGCCGATCATTTAACGTCAGACATTCCGTGTGCGCCCCCGATGGCCGATTCGCTCATCGAAGGAAATTACGAACACAATACCGGAATTCAGATTCTGGATTGTTTCAAGGAAAAAAACCTTTCCTACGAAGAAGTAGAAATGATTTTGATTGGAAACCACGGTCCTTTTGCCTGGGGAAAAAATGCAGCCAAAGCAGTTTACAACAGCAAGGTTTTAGAAGTCGTAGCCGAAATGGCCTACCTGACTTTACAGATAAATCCAAACGCACCAAGATTGAAAGATTCCCTGATAAAAAAACATTACAATCGTAAACACGGAAAAGATTCGTATTACGGGCAATAGAAAATTTTGTTTTAGGTTTCAGGTTTTTTTTGTTTCAAGTTGTTGGAACGTGAAACCTGAAACTTGAAACAAGAATAAAAAAGACAATAAAATAACAAAGATTTTAGACGGTTCAACAACTTGAAACAAAGAAAACTTGAAACAAAATAAAAAGACATGATAGATATATCTCAAAAAGAAGTTTGGTTTGTAGTAGGAAGCCAGGAATTATACGGACCGGAAACTTTAAAATTAGTAGCGGAACATGCTGCAATTATGGCAAAAGGTTTAGACGCTTCATCACACATTCCGGTAAAAATAATTTGCAAAGACACCTTAAAATCGCCTAAGCAAATTTTAGATTTATGTTTAGAAGCAAATTCCACTAAAAACTGTATCGGTCTTATTGCCTGGATGCATACTTTTTCTCCAGCTAAAATGTGGATTGGAGGATTAAGCATTCTAAAGAAACCCCTGTGCCATTTACACACACAATACAATGCTGAAATTCCGTGGGGAACTATCGACATGGATTTCATGAACCTGAATCAATCCGCTCACGGAGATCGTGAATTTGGTTTTATCATGTCCAGAATGCGTAAAAAACGTAAAGTGGTGGTTGGACATTGGGAAGATCCACGTGTTTTAAACAAATTAGGAGTGTGGACAAGAGTAGCTTTAGGATGGGACGAACTTCAAAACTTAAAAGTAGCCCGCATCGGAGACAATATGCGTGAGGTTGCCGTTACAGAAGGCGATAAAGTAGAAGCCCAGATTCGTTTTGGAATGTCGGTTAACGGATATGATTCTTCAGATGTGACGAAACATATTGATAAGGTAACAGAGCAACAATTAAACGATTTATTAGCCATTTACGAATCATCTTATTCTTTAACCGATTCTTTAAAAGAAGGCGGAGCACAAAGAAGTTCATTAGTTGAAGCAGCAAAAATAGAATTAGGCTTAAGAGCTTTCCTTGAAGAAGGAGGTTTTGGAGCTTTTACAGATACATTTGAAAACCTTGGAGCCTGGAAACAATTACCAGGAATTGCGACACAAAGATTAATGGCGGATGGTTACGGTTTTGGTGGCGAAGGCGACTGGAAAACGGCTGCAATGGTTCGTGCATTAAAAGTTATGAACGTGGGTCTTGAAGGAGGAACTTCCTTCATGGAAGATTATACCTATCATTTCACGCCTCAGAAATCATACGTTTTGGGATCGCATATGTTGGAAATTTGCCCGTCAATTGCAGAGTCAAAACCTTCCTGCGAGGTGCATCCGTTAGGAATTGGAGGAAAAGAAGATCCCGCCCGTTTGGTATTCAATTCACCTGCTGGAGCGGCAATCAATGTTTCTTTAGTAGATATGGGGAATCGTTTCCGTTTGATTGTAAACGAAGTGGAAGCCATTAAACCATTGGCAGATTTACCAAAATTACCGGTGGCGAGAGTTTTATGGGACTGTAAACCAAATCTTGATATCGCAGCAACCGCCTGGATTCTAGCCGGTGGAGCACATCACACGGTTTATAGTCAGGCCATCACGACAGAATATATGGAAGATTTTGCAGATATCGCCGGAATCGAATTATTAGTTATTGATGAAAGGACTACGGTAAGGGACTTTAAAGATAAAATCAATGCGAATGAAGCATATTATCATCTGTTTCAGCATGGACTTTAATTAAGGTGCAAAGGTTCAAAGTGGCAAAGGTTTTATCTTGAATTTTAATTTGCTATTTTTAACTTTTAACATCTAACATTTAACCAAAACTAAAAAATATCATTTATGAATGTATTAAAACGTTGCGTTTTTGGAATTAGCCTTTTGAGTTTGGCTGCGGTTTCAGTTCAATGCAAAAGCGATAAAAAAACAGATGCAAAAGCAGTTTTAACAGATGAAAAAGCTACGATTACAATTGAAAAATCAGCTTACGGAACCACTGCAAAAGGAGAAAAAGTCGATAGTTACAAATTAAAAAACCAAAATGGGATGGAAGTCGACATCATCACTTTTGGTGGAAGAATTACAGATTTGAAAGTACCAAATAAAGAGGGAGTTTCTGAAAATGTAGTAATCGGATTTAATTCTTTGGCACAATACGAGAAAGAGAATCCGTTTTTCGGAGCTTTGATCGGAAGATACGGAAATAGAATCGCTAAAGGGAAATTCTCTTTAGACGGAAAAGAGTATCAATTAGCCATCAATAATGCGCCAAATGCTTTGCACGGTGGGCCGCAGGGATTTTTCAATGTTGTTTGGAAAGCCGATGAGGTAAAATCAGGAAATACAGCTTCTTTGAAATTATCGTATTTAAGTAAAGATTTAGAAGAAGGGTATCCCGGAAACTTACAGGTTTTTGTAACCTATACGCTGACAAATGATAATGAGCTGGAAGTGCTTTATGAAGCATCAACCGATAAGAAAACAATTGTGAATTTGACACAACATTCATACTTCAATTTATCCGGAGATTTTTCGAAAACAATCTTAGATCACGAATTGACTTTAAATGCTGATCAATTAGTTCCGGTGGATGCAACGCTTATTCCGACAGGAAAATTAGAGGATGTTGCTAATACGCCTTTCGATTTCAGAACACCAAAATTAATTGGAAAAGACATCGAAGTGAAGAACGAGCAATTAGAAAGAGGAAAAGGATATGATCATTGCTGGGTACTGAACAATCCTGAAAAAGGAAAAACAATCGTAGCAAAAGTGTACCACGCTGCAAGTGGAAGAGTGCTGGAAATGACAACCGACGAACCTGGAATTCAGTTTTACTCCGGGAATTTCCTTGACGGAACTTTACCAACACGCGACGGCGGAAAATATGCACACAGAACCGGACTTTGTTTAGAAACAGAGCATTATCCGGATTCTCCAAACCAGAAAAACTTCCCGACAACGGTTTTAAACCCGGGAGAAAATTATAAAACTAAAACTACTTTTAAATTTTCTGTAAAAAAATAGTTTTAGAATTTGTTTATTAGTTTAGTAATTCTCTAAGAAACCTCGAAAGTTATGCTTTTGAGGTTTTTTATTGAGTAAAGTTTGCCACGAATTGCACTAATTTACACAAATCAGGATGGTTAATTTTAATTAGTGAAAATTCGTGAAATTAGTGGCAGAAAAAACTTTGCGAATCTGCGACTTAGCGCGATTAATTAATAGTAGCTATATAAAAATGGTAACTTAGCAAAGTAAACTAAAGCAAAATGAAACATCTATTCAAAGCAGAACTCAATTGGACTTCAAAAAAAGAACAAGAATCAGTTTCAAAGTTGTACAATAAAAGTCATCAAATTAAAATTGAAGGGAAACCTGTTTTAAATGTTTCCGCAGCAAAAGCCTTTAAAGGTGATCCGCAAGTATACAATCCCGAAGATTTACTGTTGAGCAGTCTGGTTTCCTGCCACATGATGTCATACTTATATGTCTGCTCACAAAACGGAATAGAAGTTCTGGAATATTCAGATCATGCCGAAGCAACACTGGAAGTCTCACCAGACGGAAGCGGACGTTTTACAGAAGTTCGATTAAATCCTAAAGCAAAGATTTCAGATCCGGAACAAATAGAATTAGCTCTAGGACTACATCAGAAAGCAAATCAGTTGTGTTTTATTGCGAACTCGTGTAATTTTCCTGTTTTGCATGAGGCGAGTTGTGAGGTAATTTAAATACGGAAAACACATTGACGTACAGAAAAGCGTACATTTGTAAAAAATACGATTATGAAAACAGTTAGTGTAACAGAGTTTAGAGGGAATATTAAAAAATATCTTGACCTTGCTGAATCTGAAAAATTGATAATTCATAGAAGTAAAGGGCGCTCTTTTGTTGTTATTCCGTTAAACGAAGAAGATGACGAATCTTTATTAAGTGATAACCAAAAAGCGGCCATAGATGAAGCTTTAGAAGATGTTGCCAATGGAAGAATACATTCGCACCAAGATGTTATGGAAAAAACCAAAAAACGATTTCCACATTTATTTAATAGGTAATCCATGGTGAAAATAATATGGACAGATATTGCCAAAATTGATTATTGGAAGAACATTGAATATTTAGAGAGTGATTGGACGTTGCAAGATGTTTATAATTTTATAGAAAAAACGGATCATTTAATAGAACTGCTAACATATCAGGTTTCGGTAACAAAACAAATTACTTTGTATTACAAGGTTTCGGAAGACAGCAAAATTGAATTGTTAAGATTTTGGAATACGTATCAAAATCCTAAAAAGTTTATATTCTAAAAAAAACGTATAAAACCAAAAAAACCTCTTCCGTTAAGAAGAGGTTTTTGTACCCGGAGCCGGAGTCGAACCGGCACGGTTTCCCACAGGTGTTTGAGACCAGCGCGTCTACCAATTCCGCCATCCGGGCTTAGCAGACGAAAAAACAATCAAAATTGATTATTTTAACGCAATAAAATGAAGTCATAAATGGCATCATTCCTTTAACACGGTGCAAATGTAAAAAATAAAATTAAATGTGCTACTAAAAATACTTAAAATTTTCCTTTCAGTGTCCAATAAATTTTATAAATTTGCACCTCGTTAAAACGACGCACACACAACTAACTACACCCGAGGCATTTATATTTATTTTGTTTTACCGAAAATGGTGAAGCTTGATTGTACTAAGCGCAGCGGAGCAAAAACAACAAATTATAATGTCGCACCTAGAACCAGAAGCTAAAATTTTTGCTTGTTCACAAAGTGTTTATCTTGCAGAAAAAATTGCAGAACAATACGGGATTCCGTTAGGAAAAGTAACGATGTCAACGTACAGTGATGGTGAGTTTCAGCCATCTTACGAAGAATCAATCAGAGGATTACGTGTTTTTATCGTGTGCTCAACATTTCCAACAGCCGATAATTTGATGGAATTGTTATTAATGATTGATGCTGCAAAACGCGCATCAGCAAGACATATTACAGCTGTTATGCCATACTTCGGTTGGGCAAGGCAGGACAGAAAAGACAAACCGAGAGTTCCGATTGGAGCAAAATTAGTAGCTAATTTATTAGATGCTGCCGGAGCAACAAGAGTAATGACAATGGATTTGCACGCAGATCAAATTCAGGGGTTTTTCGAAAAACCGGTAGATCATTTATTTGCCTCGACCATCTTTTTACCATACGTAGAAAGTTTAGGATTAGAAAATCTGACCATTGCATCTCCGGATATGGGAGGTTCAAAAAGAGCATATGCGTACTCTAAGTTTCTGGAATCAGATGTAGTAATCTGTTACAAACAAAGAAAAGCAGCCAACGTTATCGATACCATGGAACTGATTGGTGAAGTAAAAGGCCGTAACGTAATATTGGTAGACGATATGATCGATACGGGTGGAACATTAGCGAAAGCTGCCGATTTAATGATCGAAAAAGGAGCATTAAGCGTTAGAGCAATTTGTACACACGCTATTTTATCCGGTGACGCCTACGAAAAAATAGAAAACTCAAAATTAAGCGAGTTAATCGTTACCGATTCTATTCCGTTAAAGAAAGAATCAAAGAAAATAAGAGTAGTGAGTTGTGCGCCTCTTTTTGCTGAAGTTATGCACATGGTGCACCACAACAATTCCATTAGTGGAAAATTTATAATGTAAGAAGCAATACGCTTTAGGCTGTAAGCCATAAGCTTTGTTACTCATTTTTAAAAAAGCCTAAAGCCTAGTGCTTAAAGCTTAAAGCAGTTGAATATTTATTAATAACTATATTTTTTTACAATGAAATCGATTACAATTAAAGGATCAGAAAGAGAAAGCGTGGGCAAAGTGTCAACTAAAGCCTTACGTAATGCTGGAGCGGTTCCTTGCGTGTTATACGGAGGAAATCAGGCAGTACATTTCTCAGCGGAGGCTGCGGCATTCAAAAACTTGGTTTACACTCCAAACGCACACACAGTTGTGATTGAGCTTGGAAAAGGAAAATCATTCAATGCAATTTTACAGGATATTCAGGTTCACCCGGTATCTGACAAAATTTTACACATTGACTTCTTTCAGTTATTTGATGACAAAGAAATCACTATGGAAGTTCCTGTAAAAGTTGTAGGTACATCAAAAGGTGTTCTTGCAGGTGGTGTTTTACGTTTGAACACTCGTAAATTAAAAGTAAAAGCTTTACCTAAAAATCTTCCTGATTTTGTTGAAGCTGACATTACGCCACTTGAAATGGGTAACAAATTATATGTTACTAAAGTTGGTACGCCAGACTACAAAGTGATGCACCCGGAAAACACTGTTGTTGCTCAGGTAAGAATCTCTCGTGCTGCTATGAAAGCTGCTCAAGAGGCTGCAAAAGCTGCAAAAGCTCCTGCAAAAGGAAAGAAAAAATAATTTTTTTCAAATTCAATACAAAAGCATCAATCGAAAGATTGGTGCTTTTTTTGTTTTTAGAGGTTCTGAGATGCTGAGGTACTAAGGTTCTAAGAAAGAATTATCTTCAATATAGCAGACTGAGCAATCCAAAATCCTCAGGAGAAGTCCCTACAAAAAACCGCGTAAATCCGTTTAACCAGCACCATCCGCATGCACCAGCGAACCTTGCGCAAAAAAACCTTGCGTTCTTTGCGGTTAAACCTACGCGCAATAAAATCAGCATTTTTTTTAGAAGCAGAAATTTCAGATTTTTCAACACGAGATATTCCTGCCATCCGCTATATCTTTTCCTTGTTAAAGAAGCAAGAAAAAGGATTCCGCTTCTGTCTCAGGGCTAGCCGGAAAATTTAGTTTTATAAGGAAAAAGGTTCAAAGTTGCAAAGTTGCAAAGGTTCAGAGGTACAAAAAATGACAAGGCTACAGATGTCAGGCTGAGCGAAGTCGAAGCTACACAAGGAGCTCGACAATCTAAAATGAAGTACTTTGCCGTCCTTCAACTTCGCTCAGGATGACAAAAATGCAAGCAAAAAGCTAACAAAGCAAAATAAAATCGGCACAAATCCATTTAAATCCATGTCATCTGCCTACCATTTTTAGCGCACTTAGCGTATCCCGATAGTTATCGGGATTGCGTTCTTTGCAGTTAAACCCATGCGCAATTCAAATTATCTAATTGACACATTTTCTAATTACCAAATTAACCCTATTTTTGCAGACATGATAAAATGGATAACAAAACTGTTTTCATCAATACAAAAAGAAGAGAACACAGATTATATGAAGAAATATTTAATCGTAGGACTAGGAAACATAGGAGCCGAATACGTAAATACACGACACAACATTGGATTTAAAGTACTGGATTTTTTAGCCAGAAAAGAAAGTCTTTCTTTCGAAACCGTAAAATTGGGTGCACTGGCAGAATATAAATTTAAAGGGAGAACCTTTTTTCTGCTTAAACCAAACACTTACATGAATTTAAGCGGTAAAGCCGTTAAATACTGGATGGATAAGGAAAACATTCCATTAGAGAATATTTTGGTCATTACAGACGATTTAAACCTGTCTTTCGGAACCATCCGAATCAAACCAAAAGGCAGTGACGGAGGTCATAACGGATTAAAGAATATCAATCTCGTTTTAAATACACAGCAATACACCCGTTTCAGATTTGGGATCAGTGATCAGTTTAAAAAAGGACAGCAGGTTGATTACGTTTTAGGAGATTGGGACGAAGAAGAAAAAGCAAAACTGCCGGAACGTTTAGAAGTTGCTTCAGAAATTATCAGGTCATTCGGAACTGCCGGATTAGAAAACACAATGACGACTTTTAATGGAAAATAAAGATTTACAGCTATTTAAACCTTAAAAAATCAGATTGTCAATTAATTAAATCAAATTATAACGAAATAGTATTTTCTATTCCAAAGTTAAATGTTTAAATTTGGAATAAATTATTATAAACCATAAAATCATAATATCATGGCTTTTGAATTACCACAATTACCTTATGCATATGATGCATTAGAACCACATATTGATGCCCGTACAATGGAAATTCACCATTCAAAACATCATAATGCCTACACAACAAATCTTAACGCTGCAATTGCGGGAACAGATTTAGAAGGTAAAACAATAGAAAATATCTTAATTAACTTAGATAAAACAAACGCTGCGGTTCGTAACAATGGTGGAGGTTTCTACAACCACAACTTGTTCTGGACAGTGATGTCTCCGGACGGAGGCGGATTACCAACTGGTGATTTATTGGCTGCAATCGAAGCTTCTTTTGGAACTTTTGAAGAATTTAAAGCTAAGTTTGCTAAAGCAGGTGCTACACAATTCGGTTCAGGATGGGCTTGGTTAACAGTGCAAAAAGGAGGAAAGTTAGAAGTTGTAGGTACTCCAAATCAAGACAACCCATTAATGCCAGAAGTTGCTGGTAACGGTGGAACTCCAATCTTAGGAATGGATGTTTGGGAACATGCTTACTACTTAAACTACCAAAACAGAAGACCGGATTATATTGAAGCGTTCTTCAGTGTAATTAACTGGACAGAAGTAGCAAGAAGATTTGCTTTAGATAAATAGTAGAGCATAGAATAAAGAAAAAAGACGGACAGCCTGAAGGTTGTCCGTCTTTTTTTTGTCTATATTTTTCTTCTCTCTATTTTCTTTATTCTATTCTCTCTCTCGTCTTGATTCTATTCTCTATTCTCTATTCTCTTTTTCACATCACACCAGAGTTTATTCCAATAAAAAAGGCGGAATTTCTTCCACCTTTTTTGCCCCAAATCTACCATATACTTAACCTACTAATGTTATGGTGTAGTAAATGTAGGATAGCAGTATTGTAATGCCAAATATTTTAGATGAAATGCAAATAAACTCGATGAAATACGTAATTTCTTACTTTGAATAAATCCTTGACTTTATTCCAATAAAAAAGGTGGAATTGCTTCCACCCTTTTTGCCCCAAATCTACCATAAACTTAACCTACTAATGTTATGGTTTCCCAAAAGTATTGTAGCTTTTCTATTTTGCCAAACATTTAGGATTAACGGCAAAAAAAACCGATGAAATGCACAAATTAACCTTTTGTTAATAATTGTCTAATACGCTCTTGCGTCTTTTCCTTCATAAAAGTTCATGAAAGCTCTGTTTACAACACGATTTCCACCTGGTGTAGGATAATCTCCGGTGAAATACCAATCTCCCAGATTCTTAGGACATGCGATATGTAAATCCTCTACTTTTTGGAAAATGATTTTTACTTCAGCATTGATTTCCGGAGAACTCAACATTTCGGCAATTTTATCTGAAACCTCTTCCGGCGTAAACTGATCATAGATAGCCGTTACATAATTGACAACATCTGTATCAGCAAAGTTTTCCTGTGCTTTACATTTAATGTAAACCTCGTCTACTATATGGTATAAGTTTCTTTCTTTCAATAAAGCCAGTGCTGCTCTAAAAGCAACAAGACCTTCTAATTTTGCCATGTCAATTCCATAACAATCCGGATAACGGATCTGCGGAGCTGAAGAAACGATTACGATGCGTTTTGGTTTTAGACGATCCATCATTTTAATGATGCTCATTTTAAGAGTCGTACCGCGAACAATACTATCATCAATAATAACCAGATTGTCCGTAGGCTTAATCACTCCGTAAGTCACATCATAAACGTGTGCTACTAAATCATCACGGCTGCTGTCTTCGGTAATAAAAGTTCTTAGCTTGGCATCTTTAATCGCTACTTTCTCTGTGCGGATTTTTACAGCTAATAATTCCTGTAAGGTTTCTGCAGTAAGTGTATTTCTATTTTCTAAGATATAATTGTTTTTACGCTGATTCAGGAAATCCTGCGCAGCTTCTACTAAACCATAAAAAGAAGTTTCAGCTGTATTCGGGATGTATGAAAAAACAGTATTATCTGTATCACTGTCAATGGATTTAAGAACAGCAGGCAAAATTAATTTACCAAGGTTTTTACGTTCCTGATAAATTTCAGCATCACTTCCTCTTGAGAAATAAATTCGTTCAAAAGAACAGGCTTTTTTAACAGTTGGTTCCAGGATTTGCTCCATCGAAACTTTTCCGCTTTTTTTGATGATTAAAGCATTTCCCGGATCGATTTCCTGAACACTTTCAAAAGGAACATTAAATACAGTTTGAATCACAGGACGTTCAGAAGCGACTACCACAACTTCATCATCCTGATAAAAGTATGCCGGACGAATTCCTGCAGGGTCTCTGAAAACGAAAGCGTCACCATGACCCAATAAACCGGCCATTGCATACCCTCCATCTAAATTTTTAGCCGAACGGGCCAATATTTTTGCGATATCCAGACGTTCTGCAATAACAGGAGAAGCTTCTCTTTTAGAATAGCCTTCTTGTTTGCAGTCCTGATACAATTGCATTACCTCTTTGTCAAGAAAGTGACCTATCTTTTCCATTACAGTAACGGTATCAGCCATTTCTTTCGGATGCTGTCCAAGCTCTACCAAGTTTTCGAAAAGTTCTTTAACATTCGTCATATTAAAGTTACCTGCCAAAATAAGATTACGGTGCATCCAGTTACTCTGACGTAAAAAGGGATGTACGCTTTCGATACTGTTTTTACCGAAAGTCCCGTAACGAACGTGACCTAAAAATAACTCTCCTATATAAGGTATGTTCGCTTTTTGTTTTTCAACATCATTGGCATATTCAGGATGTGCAGTCATTTCTTCATTGATGCGGTCATTGATCTGTGCAAAAACATCCTGGATGGGTTGTGAATGATTCGAACGAACTCTGCTGATGTAGCGTTGTCCGGCTTCAACATCAAGTTTGATGCTTGCAAAACCTGCACCATCCTGACCACGGTTGTGCTGCTTCTCCATCATCAGGTACATTTTTTGTATCCCGTAAAAAGCAGTTCCGTATTTCTCTTTGTAATATTCAAGCGGTTTCAGAAGTCTAACTAAGGCTATACCACATTCGTGTTTTAACGCGTCGCTCATTTTTTTTGTATTTGTGTTGTTGTTGTAAGTTGTGTGTATTAACGTAATAAAAAAAGCCCCGTTTTATCGAGGCTCTCAGGCATTATATTTCTATGTCAAACTGAGTTAACGATTTAAATTGCTGTAATCGAATCGCTACTTCAGCTTTGCTTAATGTTTGCATCCTTTCGGTTCCAAATTTCTCTACGCAGAATGAAGCGAGATTTGAACCATAAATAATTGCGTTTTTCATGTTCCCGAACGAAATGTTTTCACTTTGTGCAATAAATCCTGAAAAACCTCCTGCGAAAGTGTCTCCGGCTCCTGTTGGATCAAAAACATCTTCTAAAGGTAATGCCGGTGCAAAAAATACTTCTCTGTTGTGGAATAAAAGTGCGCCGTGTTCTCCTTTTTTGATCACCACATATTTTGGTCCCAATTCCTGGATTTTGTTCGCCGCCTTTACTAATGAATATTCTCCCGAAAGCTGTCTTGCTTCTTCGTCGTTTATTGTGATAACGTCTACACGTTTAATTACTTCAAGTAATTCCGGTAAAGCGCAGTCCATCCAGAAATTCATAGTATCTAAAACTACTAATTTTGGTTTTTTCTCCATTTGATCCAAAACACTGCTTTGTACCAGCGGATGTAAGTTTCCTAACATGACAACATCAGCATCTTTGAAGTTTTGAGGAACTTTAGGCTGAAAATCAGCTAAAACGTTAAGTTCCGTAACCAGAGTGTCTCTGGAGTTTAAATCGTTGTGGTATAAACCGCTCCAGAAAAAGGTTTTTCCGCCTTTTACAATTTCGATACCGGAGATATCAATATTTTTTGAAGTCAGTAAATCTAAATGTTCTTGAGGAAAATCGTCACCAACTACAGAAACAATGGCCGATTGCAGGTTAAAAAAAGATGCTGATAAACCAATGTACGTCGCAGCACCACCTAAAATTTTATCTGTTTTTCCGAAAGGAGTTTCAATCGCGTCGAAAGCAACTGTTCCAACAATCAATAATTTATTCATTTTATGAATTTCGAATTAGGGTGCAAAGATACTTCATAAGTTACAATATTGCAACGGTTTACACTCTCAAAATTTTCATAAAAAAACAATATCGTTTTCGGGTCTAAAACTATTGTAAATGAGTAAATTATATTTGATTCAATAGAGTGCTTAAAATAGGATTTCCGGATTTGAATCGCAAGTTTTATTTTTGAAAAAAGCTTTAAAATTTCTATCTGATTTTTCTAAAAGAAGAAGCTTTTCTCTTTCCGCTCAAAACACCAAGAATTGTAATGTGGTTTTTCTTTATCTTAAATATAATGAGCCATGTTTTATAAGAAGCTTCCCTGTAAATTTTGGTTTTAGTTGGAATATTTTCACATTCGGAATAAAGTAAAGGATTATGGATTATCTTAGCCATTGCTTTATTTATTCCATTACCAACTTTAATTGCATTTAAAGGCTGATGTTTTTCGAATGCGATGTAATTTACAATTTCTTCTAAATTCAGAAAATAATGTTCAGAAATATCTAACGTATATTGTTTTGTATTTTCAGCTTTTTCTCTTCCCATTTTTCATTAAACATTTCTAAAGACATTGTTGGAGATTTTTCAGCAGTTTTTATCCATTTTAAAAAATCTTCTTTAGATAATTCTATTTCATTCTGATCGCTTTCGTCTTCGAAATCAATTGATACTGTCAATGCTTTTCCAATATAATTTTTTGGAATCTCAAAAGAAAGATTGACAATTTTATCTTTGGGAGTGATGGTTTTTTGTATCATTTGATTAAAATTAAAGACCTAACAAAATTACAACAATTTGAATTTCAAATAAGTTAAAAAAGATTAAATCTACAACTCATACTTCTTGTCAAAATAATTTTTCAAAACCCCAATCTGAATTAAGATCATAAAAGGAACGATTAAAACCCCATACAATATGTTTTTAGAAAAATGAATTCCTGAAAATAGGGCAGAAGCTTTATCTAAATTTAAATACAATTGAGAGGTTTCTAAAGCAGAAGTGTCGCTACTGGAATAAAGCGAATAAGCAATCAAAGCAGCTAAACCTGCACCCATAAGTATCCAGGTTGTTTTGGAAATCAAAGGTTGGTAGGCTTTGATTTTGCTCTTTTCAGCCGCTAAAACCTGAGTCATTATTTTTGAAGTGAAGTCAATAGATGGTGATTCCAAAGTGTTTTCGGCCATCATTTTATCAATAAGATTTTCTATGTTTTTATCGCGCTCTGTCATAATACTCCAGTATTTCGGGTTCTAATTGCTTCTTAAGGATAACAGCCAGTTTTTGTCTGCTTCTGAATAATTTTACTTTAGCATTGTTGGCTGAAATATTCATGATTTTTCCAATTTCTTCCAGACTCTGATCGTCAAAATAAAATAAAGTCAGGATGATATTGTCTTCTCCGGGCAGTAAATTTAGACAATTCTGAATGGTCTGCTTTCGTTCTTTGTCTTCTAATGCACTCAGTGCATTGTCCATTGTTTTTATTAAATGTGCCGAAAACTCATCAATCGAGATATTGTTTTCTTCTTTTTTATTTTTCTTCAAACGGTCTAAGCAGGTATTGTAGGCGATTTTATAACTCCAGGTTGAGAATTTAGAATCTCCTTTAAACTTACTTAAGGAATTGTAAATCTTAATAAAAGTATCTTGTGCCACTTCTTCGGCCTCCTCGCGGTTTTTAACCATTTTGAGTGCCAGGCTAAAGATCATATCCTTATATCGATCTACCAGCACGGCAAACGCATTGGTCTCACCCTGCAGAATTTTGTTGATATAATGCTGATCATTTAAAGTACTCATATTATATAGGACGACAGTTACTTTAATTAGGTTACAAAGATTTGAAAAATAAATTCAAATTTTTTAATTGGTGACTCAAAAGGAAATTCCAAAAAATAAAATTCCAAATTCCTCCTTATAATATATAATCAAGGAATTCAAAGTTTAAACACAATATTGTCATCTCGACGAAGGAGAGATCACACTAGAAGCTCTGCAAAGTAAATCGACAATCGTTGTCGGGTTTCGCGTGTGATCTCTCCTTCGTCGAGATGACAAAAATGGCGATACGAACTTTATTGTTTTATAAACGTTGATAAGATTTTTAAAGCCTCAAAATTAGTTGATAACCAGTATTTTTTGGAATTTGGGACTTAAAAATTGAAATTTTCACTAAAATCTGTAACCTAAATAAAACTCCTCTCGTCTTATGAAGTATCAATCAATTAAAAACAAAATATTATGTTAGCAGGAATTTTAGTACCACTTAGTTTTTTTCTAATGATCTTCGGGATTGTTTATCTTATTTATTCCACCAGAAACCGGGAACGTTTGGCACTTATAGAAAAAGGTGTCGATGCCAGCATTTTTTTGCAAGGCAGGGAAAAAGGTGTTCCGATCTGGAAAATCTTAGTTGTTAATCTGGCTTTTTTATTAATCGGCAGCGGCGTTGGAATTTTTCTTGCGTTGCTGATTACCACTTACACTTCTTTAGAAGATGGTGCCGTTTATCCATCTATTATCTTTATAATGGCAGGAATTGGACTTTTGACCGGATTTAAAGCAGCAAAAGACTTAGACAAAGAATAAATAAGAATTTAAGTTAGTAAAGAAAACGCATTTGCCGCAGCAGATGCGTTTTTTTATTCTTTAGACCCGATGGTTTCGTAATAAACATCTACAGAAAGTTTGGGCTGCATTGATGCCATAACGGCCAGTTGGTCACAACGTTCGTTTTGCGGGTGATTGTTATGGCCTTTTATCCATTTAAAATCGACCTGATGTTTGCGGTAGATCACTAAAAACCGTTTCCATAAATCTGAATTTTTCCTGCCGGCAAATTTCTTTTTTTCCCAGCCTAAAACCCATTTTTTTTCAACGGAATCCACGACGTATTTAGAATCAGAAATCACAAGTACTTTCATATTTGGGTTTTTTAATTTCTCCAAACCAACAATTACCGCCAAAAGTTCCATTCTGTTGTTTGTTGTCAGGCGAAAGCCTTCGTAAAATTCTTTTTTATGCGGTGTTCCAACCAATTCCATGACTACGCCATAACCTCCGTTACCCGGATTTCCTTTTGCAGCGCCGTCTGTATATATATGTACTTCGTGATTCATTTTTTTTAGACTTCTTAGATCGTTAGATATTTAGACTTCTTAGATTGTTAGATTTTTGGATTGCTGGATCTTTAGATTTTGGATTGCTGGATCTTAGACAGCTTAGAATGTAGGATTTTAGACTTTCTGTATTTCTATTAGGCATGCTTAAATACTTCTAATATCTAAAGAGTCTAATAATCCAAAAATCTAACAATCTAAGAAGTCTAAATATCTAACGATCCAAAAATCTAACATTCTAATAATCTGGAAATAATTTCCGGAAAATACTTTTGTTCCAATTCATGGATTTTTTCGGCCACTGTTTCCGGTGTATCTTCTTCTGTCAGCAGTACATTTTTCTGAAAAATAATACCGCCTTCATCATAATGTTCATTTACATAATGAATAGAGATTCCGGTTTCTTTTTCTTTGTTGTTTACTATTGCCCTGTGAATGTGCATTCCATACATACCTTTTCCCCCGTAATTAGGTAAAAGCGCAGGATGAATGTTGATAATTTTATGAGGATACTGTTCAATTATATGGTCCGGGAATTTCAATAAGAAGCCGGCAAGGACAATCAGATCCGGATCGATTTCCTGTATTTTTTGCAATAAATTTCTTTCTAAAAGTTCTGTTTTAGAGAAGATTTCGACAGGAATTTGATAATTTTTGGCTCTTTCGATAACTTTTGCCGAAGCATTATTGGTAAAAACCGAAACGACTTTTGCGATTTTCGTTTTTGCAAAATGTTTTATGATATTTTCGGCATTACTCCCTGATCCTGAGGCAAAAACAATAATTTTTTTCATAATCGAATTTATTTTGAGAATGCAAAAAACGGAATAAAAAACGAAAATAAATAGTATTAAAAGGGCTTTCTTGAAATTAATTTTATAAATTAGTATCACATTTATAAACTAAATAGTTGTTTTAAAATAAAGTTTTTTATTTTTGCCAACAAATTAAATTCTAAAATTAAAGATTATGTCAGACATTGCATCAAGAGTAAAAGCGATTATCGTAGACAAATTAGGCGTTGACGAAAACGAAGTTGTAACAGAAGCAAGCTTCACTAATGATTTAGGGGCTGACTCATTAGACACTGTTGAGCTTATTATGGAATTCGAAAAAGAATTTGATATCCAAATTCCAGACGATCAAGCAGAAAACATTGCTACTGTTGGTCAAGCTATTTCTTATATCGAGGAAGCTAAAAAATAATAATACCACACCCGAATTCTAAAAAACTCAAATTTGAAATTCCAAATCCCAAAATTGGTTTTGTTTTTTTAAAATTGGAATTTATGGAAATCGGGTGTTATTATTTTTTTAAAATTTAAAATTCGATTGGTTTTCAATCAAAAAGATATATTTATATTGTAATACCCATAGCTCTTAAAGTAACACTACAGTTAAGAAAGCATGGGTTTTATTTGTTTAAAGTACAAAATACATATTTATGACGTTAAAGCGAGTTGTTGTAACAGGATTAGGTGCTCTTACTCCTATCGGGAATAATATCCAGGATTATTGGGAGGCACTTTTGAATGGAGTTAGCGGAGCCGCTCCTATCACGTATTATGATACAGAAAAGCATAAAACGAAATTTGCTTGCGAAGTAAAAAACTTCAATATTGAAGATTACATGGATCGCAAGGAATCCCGAAGATTGGATAAATTTGCCCAATACGCTGTTGCCGCAAGTGATGAGGCCATTAAAGATGCCGGACTTACGAATGATAATATCGACAAAACAAGAGTTGGTGTGATCTGGGGAGCAGGAATTGGAGGTTTGGAAACGTTTCAGGAAGAAGTAATTTATTACGCTAAAGGTGACGGAACTCCAAAATTCAATCCGTTCTTTATTCCAAAAATGATTGCCGATATTGCTCCTGCGCATATTTCAATGCGTAACGGGTATATGGGTCCAAATTATACTACTGTTTCTGCATGTGCCTCTTCTGCAAATGCCTTAATAGATGCTTTCAACTACATTCGTTTAGGAATGTGTGATGTTATTGTATCAGGTGGTTCAGAAGCTGCCATTACGATTGCTGGTATGGGAGGTTTTAATTCTATGCACGCTTTATCTACCAGAAATGAAAGTCCGGAAACGGCTTCAAGACCTTTTGATGGAACCAGAGACGGTTTCGTTTTAGGAGAAGGAGCAGGAGCTTTGGTTCTTGAAGAATACGAACATGCTAAAGCACGCGGAGCAAAAATTTATTGCGAAGTTGGCGGTGGCGGAATGTCATCTGATGCGTACCACTTAACAGCACCACATCCGGAAGGAATTGGAGTTATTGCAGTAATGAAAAATACATTAAGAGACGCAGGAATGACTCCTGAAGATGTTGATCACATCAACACTCACGGAACTTCTACTCCATTAGGAGATGTTGCCGAACTAAAAGCAATTAGTGCTGTTTTCGGAAGTCATGCCAAAAACATCAATATCAACTCTACAAAATCGATGACAGGACATTTACTGGGTGCTGCCGGAGCTATTGAAGCAATTGCTTCTATCCTGGCAATGAAACACGGAATTGTTCCTCCAACGATTAACCATACGGTTGTGGATGAAAATATTGATCCTGCATTAAATCTGACTTTAAACAAACCTCAGAAAAGAGAAGTAAATGTTGCGATGAGTAACACTTTTGGTTTTGGTGGACACAATGCTTGTGTATTGTTTAAAAAATTAGCTGACTAGTTTTGTCTATGAATTTTATCAAAAAAATATTTTCAAAATCCCGTTCTCTAGAAGACGGGATTTTTTTTGACACTATTCAGAAAATACTTGGTTTTGAGCCCGCTTCGATAGGTTTTTATAAGAAAGCTTTTACACACCGCTCTTCTAACAAGCTGGATGAATCCGGGCACCCCATTAATTACGAACGTTTAGAATTTTTAGGAGATGCCATGTTAAGTGCTGTTATTGCAGCACATTTGTTTAACAAGGCACCTAATGGGGATGAAGGCTATCTGACTAAGATGCGCTCAAAAATTGTAAGCCGGGAACATCTGAATGAATTAGGGAAAGACCTGAACTTAGTTCGGTTTGTAGAAAGCAAAGTGCCCATTCATCATTTTGGAGAAAATATTCATGGTAATATTTTTGAATCCCTGATTGGCGCTATTTATCTGGATAGAGGATACCCTTTTTGCGAAAAGTTTATTCAAAAAAGAGTCATCATTCCGTATGTTGATATCGCCCGACTTGAAGGGAAAGTAATTAGCTATAAAAGTTTGGTTATCGAATGGTGTCAGAAAGAAAAGAGAATCTTTCATTATGATATTTTTGAAGATAACGGAATTGACGGGCAACGTTTGTTTGGCGTAAAATTAAGTATAGACGACAAAGTAATTGCAAGAGCGAGAGCAACTTCAAAAAAGAAAGCAGAAGAAAAAGCATCGCAGCGTGCCTATTTTGCATTTCAGGAAAAAATAGATAAGAAATAACTACATAAATAGCATGGCTTTGTTAAAGCTACAACGTTTTCGTTTATAAATTAACAAAAACAAGCTAATCTTAACTATTGATGCTCCGTTAGAAATAGTATATTTACAACTTGATTTTTCATGATATGGCAATTCATAGATTGGATTTAGACGAATTTGACGAAATTGATTATTATTTAATGGCAATTCATACTTCTTTAGAAGATTACCGACTGGCCTATTTTATCAATAAAAAACTTCCGATAAGCTTAAGTAAGAGCAAGAACGAGATCCACGCTCAGACTAAGCAAGGTGAAGCAAATTTTTCCAGATTTTACTATTATGATTCTGAAAAGGCCGTTTCATGGAATCTGATTCAGAATAAAAATGAAATCATTTCAGTGAGTACAAATGATTTCCAGAATTTGTTTTCCAATGAGACGAGTGAGGTTTCTACAACAATTCATTTACTTCCTGAATTCAAAAAAGTAGATTTTTTCCTGAAAATCGATATCAGCGACGAGGCTGTTGATTATTCAGAAATCCAACAACAGTTAAATGCAATAGAGAGTATCGCAGCTATATATGTTGTGGATACAAACAAAATAAAGTCAAAAAACAATTTAATTTTTTAAAAAAAATGCTTACAAACAAAAAAACCAAAATTGTAGCCACACTTGGACCTGCATGTGGAACTAGAGAGATTATCAAAGATATGATCGACGCAGGTGTAAATGTGTTTAGAGTTAACTTTTCGCATGCTGATTACGAAGGAGTAAAAGAAAAAATTGGAATTATCAGAGGCCTTAATGACGAGTTTGGTTACACTACGGCAATCCTTGGAGATTTGCAGGGGCCAAAATTGAGAGTGGGGATAATGGAAGAAGGAACTGTAGTAAATGATGGTGATCTTATCACTTTTACTACTGCCGAAGACATTATCGGAACGGCTTCAAAAGTATTCATGAAATACCAGAATTTCCCAAATGATGTGAACCCGGGAGAGCGCATTTTGCTTGATGACGGTAAACTTATTTTTGAAATTATTTCAACAGATAAAAAAACAGAAGTTGTAGCTAAAGTAATTCAGGGTGGAGAATTAAAATCTAAAAAAGGAGTTAATCTTCCGAACACTAAGATTTCTTTACCGGCTTTAACTGAAAAAGATATTGCAGATGCTATTTTTGCTATTGAGCAAAAAGTAGACTGGATTGCGCTTTCATTCGTGAAAACGCCTCGTGATTTACAGGATTTACAGGAATTGATTGCACAACATTCAGATGTTAAAATTCCGATTATTGCTAAAATTGAAATGCCGGAAGCTCTTGAGAACATGGATAAAATTGTAGCGTATTGTGATGCCTTAATGGTTGCCCGTGGAGATTTAGGAGTTGAACTTCCTGCACACGAAGTACCATTAGTACAAAAAGACCTGATCAGAAGAGCAAAAACGGCCAGAATTCCGGTTATCGTTGCGACTCAGATGATGGAAACCATGATTACCAGTTTAACGCCAACAAGAGCAGAAGTAAATGACGTTGCCAACTCGGTAATGGATGGTGCTGATGCCGTAATGTTGTCCGGAGAAACTGCTACAGGAAATTATCCGGTACAGGTAATCCAGAAAATGACTCAGATTTGTGAAGCAGTTGAAAACTCTCCGCTTATCAATGTTCCTCAAAATACGCCGCAAATCAAAACAAAACGTTTTATTACTAAAACAGTTTGTCACCAGGCCGCTTTATTGGCGAATGAAATTAACGCAAAAGCAATTTGTACGTTAACAAACAGTGGGTATACCGCTTTCCAGATTTCTGCGTGGAGACCTTCTTCAGCACATATTTTGGTATTTACTTCAAACAGAAGAATCTTAACACAATTGAATTTATTATGGGGAGTAAAATCATACTACTATGATAAAGACGAAAGTACAGATGATACGGTAACTGACGTTAACAGAATAGCAGTTGAAAAAGGATACGCTGTAAAAGGAGATTACTTAATTAACCTTGCGGCAATGCCAATTAAAGATAAAGGAATGGTAAATACGATGAGAGTTTCTGAAATAGAATAATCATTTCGTTTTATTGCGATAACAACCTATTAAAAAAAGGGTTTATGAAAATTTCATAGACCCTTTTTTATTGGTGATTGGTGTAGTTTATTTTTTCCAGTAAGGTTTGATGATTTTGTTTTCTTTGTGACTTAAAGCCAGTAACACTATTGCTGCGATAAGACAAAACAGCGTGGCTTGTATACTGCCTTCCGGCCCAAATTCTCCCCCGGTTAACAGGACTGATCCCTGTATTTTGCTTTCCAGTAAACTTTTGGTTTTTTCGTTTCCGGAAGTGATCGCACCAAAAATGCCCGACTGGGTAAAATTCCACGCAAAATGCAGCGCAATCGGAAACCATAAATTTCGGCTGTAAACAAAAGCGGCACCCAGCAAGAAACCGGCAAACGTAATACACACTCCCGAAAGCAAAGTGCTGTTTGGATTTGCCATGTGCAGGGCTCCAAATAAAACAGCCGAAATACTCAGGGCAATATAAGTACCCAGTTTTTCCTCAATGATACTGAAAACAATACCGCGAACCAATATCTCTTCAATAATGGCAATTGTAAAAGCCACGGTAAGCGGAATCAGAATAAATGAAACCGGATTTACGGCAACAATACTAAATCCTCCACTAATGTAAATTACCAGAATCGTTAGGGCCTGCAGCACAAAACCAATTAAAGTTCCTGTGATCAGATTTAGAGCCAGTCTTTTTGACGATAATTCGGTTACGGCTCTTTTTTCATAATAGGTAAAGAAAAGAATATAACTCGTAACGGCTAAGGCCGAAACAAAAATTCCTTTAAAAAGATTTCTGAAGTCTTTATTCAGGGCAGTCATTCCAAGTAATTTTGCGGCAATTTGCTGTCCGATAATTACGAAAGCCATAAAGACAACTAAGGCCAGAATGATTTTGGTAACCGGAAAATTAAATATTTTTTGTTTGGCGGTAAGCGTTTCCATTTGAGTTTGATTTAATGATTAACATGAGACAAATGTAGCCCGCATTAAAACCAAAAAATAGAATGAAATTTGCCTCTCCTATAATTTTTGAAATTGTTTCGGAAGAAACCCGGTTTGATTTTTAAACGTCCGTATAAAGTGGCTCTGATCGGCAAAGCCGCACTGAAAACTAATTTCGGTCAGATTGTTTTCTTTCGAATCGATCAGTGATAGCGAACGGTTTATTTTTATCCGGCGCATGTATTCGCCAAGCGTACAGCCAAAATATTTAGGAAAATGTTTTGAAATGGTAATCGGACTTAGATTTAAAACCTGCGCCAGATCATGAAGATTTGGATTTTCGTTCCAGCAATCGTTGAGTAATTCTTTTAAGCTTTTCACCCAAAACGGACTTTTTTCGAATTGGTCCAAATGCGCATTCGGGTTGGATAGTTGCGCAAACAGCATGTTGATCGTATCGCCCGAAAAAGTATCGGCAACCAGGGATTCTTTAAAAATCTTAAGGATCAGAAATTTGGTAAGAGTGGTGTTCCGCACCGATTTTTCGATAATGGATTCGTTGATCTGAAGTTCTCTGAGTACGTTTTCTTCAATCTCGAGGTTAATATTTTTAGACGGAAAAAGCGTATTATGGTTCAGGTGCAATTCATCGCTGTGGTAAAACAACAGCGAACCGGGACCGACATCAAGACTGGAATTTTTTCGTTTTTCAGACGTGCCGCCTCTCAGGAAAAGCGTAATGTGAGCATTGTTGTGCGAGTGCCAGCCTTCAAAAACTTTCTGCTGATACTCTGTTTCTACCACGGCAATTCCCTGACTGTTGTTGTAAATGTTTTTGGTATTGCCTAAGTATTTCTCTTTTTCGAGTTCGTACATTATTGTTGGAATTACAGCAACCAAATTACTACTAATTCAGAAACTATGAACTGTTATTTTTTCCCGATTGTCAAAAATAACTGCTTTTGCAGATTTTGTACTATTTTACGCCTTAATAAAAAGATTATGAAAATATTAACCGCAGAAGGGCAATAAATTACATAAAATTTAATTGTTTTGTAACAAATTAGAAACATCACAGACTAATTTATTCAAACCTTAAACATTAATTTATGAATCCATTTTCATTCAAATCGGTACTTGCGGCTTCGGTATTTTTTGTTGGAGCAAGCAGCTGTTTTGCACAGGACGTTTTGGTAAACTCCTTAAAACTAAATGCGAGTGATAAAAGTAAAGAGAACTTTAAATTCACGGAACAAATCAATTTAGGAACAACTTCTGTAAAAACACAAGGCTCTTCAGGAACCTGCTGGAGTTATTCTACCAACTCTTTTTTAGAGTCAGAAATGATTCGTTTGGGAAAACAGCCGGTTGAATTGTCTCAGATTTATTCGGCAAGAAATGTTTATGTTGAAAAAGGAATCAATTATGTACGTATGCACGGAGCAGTTACTTTGGGTGACGGTGGTGCCTTGCACGATGTAATTAATATGTATAGAAAATACGGAACCGTTCCTAGAGAAGTCTACACAGGATTAAACTACGGAACCGATAAAAATAAATTTGGAGAAATGTCTGCGCTTATCGAAGGCGTTTTGGCGGCTGTGGTAAAAAATCCAAACGGAGAATTAACACCCAACTGGCAAAAAGCGTATGCAGCGGTTATTGATTCGTATTTAGGAAAAGTGCCGGATAATTTTACGTACAAAGGAAAAAATTACACGCCACAATCTTTTGCGAAAGAAGTAGTAGGAATCAATCCTGATGATTATATCGAAATGTCATCGTTTACAACAGCGCCGTATTACCAAAAAACACTAATGGCTGTGCCGGACAACTGGTCTTTTGATCAGGTGTACAATGTAAAAGTAAACGATATGACAGACGTTATCGACAATGCTTTGAAAAAAGGATACACAGTAGCCTGGGCAACGGATGTAAGTGAAAAAAGCTTTAGCTGGAAAAATGGTGTTGCGTATGTTCCGACCAAAAAATTCGATGATATGACTGCCGAAGAAAAAGCAGACATGTTTAACGGACCAAAACCGGAACCGGAAATCACACCTGAAATGCGTCAGGCTGCATTTGACAATTACACCACTACAGACGACCACGGAATGCACATTATAGGTCTTGCTAAAGATCAGACCGGAAGAGAATATTACATCGTAAAAAACTCCTGGGGAGAAACAAACGACTACAAAGGTTTCTTGTTTGTAACCAAAAATTTCGTGAAATATAAAACTACCGCTTTGTTGGTAAACAAAGGCGGAATTCCTGCTGAGATTGCCAAGAAGTTAGGAGTGTAAGTTTATCTTGATTTTAGAATATATAAAAGCGCTGCAAGAGATTGTGGCGCTTTTTTTTTTAGTTTTTTAAAACTTTCATCTTTTAAAAAAATTAATCATTTAGATAAAGATGTATATTTGGCCACTAAATTGTTTAATACTTTTCTTTCAAAAAAACAATGGCGAAAAATAAGAAATAAATGTAAAAGGCATTGATGTTGCTTTGTTTGAGGATAATAAAGAGGATTTTATTTCCCTGACAGATATTGCAAGACACCGTGATGATGAACGTAGTGACTATATCTTACAAAACTGGATGAGAAACAGAAGCACCATTGAATTTATTGGCTTGTGGGAAAAATTCAACAATCCTGATTTTAATTCCATCGAATTCGATGGAATTAAAAATATGGCCGGGGCTAATAGTTTTTCGCTAACTCCTAAGAGATGGATCGAATCTACTAACGCTATCGGAATTATCTAGAAAACGGGGAGATATGGAGGAACGTTTGCTCATAAAGATATTGCCTTTGAATTTGCCACATGGTTGAGCGCAGAGTTTAAGTTTTATTTAATAAAAGAATTTCAACGTTTAAAAGAAGAAGAAAATAGCACTAAAAAGCTGGAGTGGAATTTGCAAAGAACTATCTCTAAAATTAATTATAGAATACATACAGATGCAATAAAAGAAAATCTAATTCCGATAAGCTTAAAAATAAATCAAAAAAAATTTATTTATGCAGATGAAGCCGATATATTAAATGTTGCTTTATTTGGTAAAACAGCAAAGCAATGGCGTGATGAAAATCCTAACGAAAAAGGAAATATTAGGGATATAGCATCTATTGAACAGTTAGTTGTCCTGTCTAATCTTGAAAGTATAAATGCTATGCTAATTCAACAAGAAATAGAACAAGAGGAACGATTAATAAAACTGAATGAAATCGCTATAAACCAAATGAAATCGCTTATAAATACAACGATATTAAAGAATATTAAATCATAAAAAATCATCAGGAGCAACAAGCGACGATGAGAGTTTCTTTTTCTAAAATTTTTTAAATCCATTTAGTGAATTAATCATGTATTATATGATTGCTCAAATGCGAGCAAATTTTTAAATCAATCACTTTCCTGAAGTCGGGAAGTTGATATTAGATAAATAGTGCATCGAAAAAAACATATGGAGAAACAAACGACTACAAAGGTTTCTTATTCGTAACCAAAAATTTCGTAAAATATAAAACGACTGCTCTATTAGTAAACAAAGGGGGGCTTCCTACTGAGATTGCTAAGAAGTTAGGAGTGTAAGTTTATTCTCAAATTTTATAAAAATAGCGCTGCAAGCAATTGCAGCGCTATTTTTTTTGGAAATTGGCAAGTTTTAAATCACGTATAAGTACTGGAACTGGTTGTGTTAGGTGTTCTTAAATTCGTCTTGATTAAGTCATTAACAGGCGTTTCCCGAAAAGCCGGAACAGAGTAGGGCGATCATATAAACAAACAAACCATGTCAACACCCCAAGTAATCACAGTACCCATTACAGATCAACAGCATCTGTTATTTTTATTTATTCCCCTAAAAAAAGGTTTTCTAACCCAGGCAATGGGAGAAGTTCAAAAAGTTAAAGAAGCAGCAGCTTTGTTAACCGCTCCGACCGGAGATCTCCGTAAGACAACGGGAGTACATTATTTTACCATTTATGCGCAGGCAGACGGAACTCCAACTCCAGGAATACCTGTTCCGGGATTTCAGTCTTATCCGGGAAAAGATGTATTGGTGGTCATGTCGATCTATGACGGGCAATTTGATGATTATATCAGAGCGTTCTTCAAGATAGACGATATTGTAAATGGTCTAAACGGTTTGTTGCATCTTATGGATGAAGAGGGAATTCCCGGTGTAGACCCAGACGGACCAACATCGGCAAAATTTATAAGCGGAAAAGACAGAGGCGGGGTGGTTAAAAACGCAGCAGCATTTTACTGCTTGCTGATGCGTTATAATTTTGGAGATCCGGTTTTCTCAGCAGGAGATAAAAAGGGAAAATATGTTTTTGGGACCAATTTTCCGGGGCTTACAGTAGCAAAAATTATTGATAACTATCCAAATGCCGATAAAGTATGGCCACCAGTTCCGGGTGAGGTGAGTTATAATTTTCCGAAAGCTCAAAAACCGGATTGCGAATAATTTTGAATCTAATCTTAATGAAGATAAACTATGAGCAATTCCAGTCAAATTGAAATGAATGACATACAGGGATTAATATTACGGGGCTATAATTTTCCTCATATCAGATATATTATTTTCAGTATAAAAAATACCGACGGGGCAAAACAGTTTTGTGCAGACCTGGCTTCGGGAACTGCTCCCGGTGGTTTGTCGATAACCAGTGCAGAGCCATGGGAAAACATGGAAAAACCGGACTACTGTCTTAATATTGGTTTTACGTATTCAGGTTTAGAAAAACTTATAGGTGCAGCTAATAGTAATGTAGTAAACCTTTGTTCAAGTGCCGAAGTGTTTAAAGCCTTTAAAAAAGGAGCAGTAAAAGATGCCGGACAAATTGGTGATACCGGAGAGAGTGCTCCTGCGAACTGGTGGAAAAACGGTGGCTGGATATCAGAAGAACCGCCAAGCGCTGATGGCAGTGAGCTTCATATTCAGGTAACGCTTTTTACTTTAACCCCTGAAAACAGAGAAAAATACTATGCGGCTTTGCTGCATATGATAGCGCAAACACCATCAGGGCCAGCTGTAATTCCGGTATATTATCAGGATTCAGATCCTGTTACGGTCGATGGAAATTCAGATTATGTACATTTTGGATATCGCGACAGTCTGTCTCAGCCCCGCATTGATGATATTATATGGGACAAGCCCAAAATGCGAAAATTAATGGGCATCAGCAGTATCGATGACCGGCCAAAAGTACCACTCGATCGTTTTGTGATCAGCCAGCAGGCGCAGGATTACAATGCCCATACCTTATTGGTAAACGGTACCTTTTCGGCGTTTCGATTGTTGTATCAGGATGAAGCCAAATTCAATGCCTTTATCCATTCCAGCAAGGAAACTCCGCCCGAATTAATGGCTGCAAAAATGTGCGGACGCTGGCGTGACGGCACGCCTCTCGTTGTATCTCCTGACAAAGAAGATAAAAGCTTGGGAGAACCCAGTACCAAAAACTTTAATTTTACGAATTTCAATTACTTAACGCCAAGCCCGAACCAGCAAGGTGATCAGAGCAGTGATGAACTGGCCTTGAAATGTCCTTATGCAGCGCACATTCGGAGAGCAAACCCGCGCGACGATATAAACGTAACCGGCAATGACGATAACGCCGAAACCCATCGGATTGTAAGACGTGCATCGCCGTACGGACCCGTTTATGATCCTGGTGAAAAACCAGGTATACAACGTGGATTGGTTGGATTGTTTATTGGCGCCGTTCTTGATTTTCAATTTCGGTTTGTAACCAGGCTCTGGTTAGAACAAGGGGGTTTTAGAAATCCCGATGCATCGCCAAATTATAGCGGAGTAGACCCGATTTTTGGACCACAGGCCGAAGATACCAGTCCGGATGATTTTGTCTTTGCCTACAATAAAAACGGAACTTATACAGAAACCCCAAACCTGACGCGTTTTGTACGTACAGACGGAAGTTTGTATTTGTTTTTACCGGGAATCTCAGGTTTGAAATACATCTCGCAAGGGATAATTCCGCCGCCACTTACTGTAAATTAAAGATAGGAAGGAGCTAATAGTTTTCAGTTTTTATTCTGAAAAAGAAACCGTAACAAATTTATTTTTATTAAAATTTGTTTCAAAAACGGTAACAATTTTTTTTAAATTTTAATTTTGTTTCGCTTTTTGAAACAAAATATTTTTAATTTCTTTTTTGTTCAAAAAACTTTGAGATGTAAATAAAACACACCAAAACAAAAAAAGAGAGATTTCAGACGAGACCTCTCTTTTTTTGTTTTGGTGTGTTTTAAAAAGAATTACTTCTCCTTCAACAATTTTTCTAAATATTCATTTTTCTCTTTTTCAGCCTGAACCAAACGCTCGTAAAGCTTTCTGTTTTCTTCAATAAATTCCATCATTTTATCTAATGGATTGAACGAACAATTGTTTGGTTGTAAAGTTGCTCCATTGCTATGACTAAAATCATTGTCATGAATGTTATTAAAAAAATTAAAAGCAGCTTCCTCAGAGAAATTTTTAATGGCATCTACGGTTACACCAAGAGCTTTTGCTACTTCAATAAGTTTTTCTTCATCTACCGTTTCGCTGTTTTCAATAATCGAAATAGCTTGTTGGTTGGTGCCTAAAGCCTGTGCCAATGCTTCCTGCTTCATATCACGAAGTTCACGAATACGGCTGATTTTTCGGCCTATATGATTTGGTTTTGTTGCTGTGCTCATAGTTCAAAGATATTTAAAATTGTTGAGAAATAATCGGTTCTGTACGATACAAGTTTACATTAGTGACTTATAATGATTCGATTCGGGCTAATGCTTCCTTGTATCTCGCGAGACAAAAGTATAACTTTTCTTACATAAAACAAAAACAAATAGCGGTGCAAGTTTAATTTTATCATTCGGACAAAGCGGCAATCATTGATCTTTCCAAATTTAGGAATTCCTTTTTCTCCCCACAAACCGAATAACAGATCCGGTGCCGACATGAAATTTTCCTTCATTGAGCCTAATTTCTTCCTCTTCTAAAATTATGATTTCATAATTCGAAAAATCCGAGGCTATTTCAGCTTTAGAAAACAAATCATCGATATTGTCCGGTCCGCCCACTTTTGGATTTTCTTTTTTAAAAGCGATGTGGTTTTTGCTGAACGCTTCAAAAATAATAAGGCCGCCCGGTTTCAGGTATTCGCTTAGTTTTTTGTGGAGCGCTGATTTTGTTTCTGCCGAAAAATGAGCATAAATCAATCCAATCGCATCAAACGATTCTTTTTCAAATTCAAGCGCTTCGAGATTACCGACCACATAATGTAAGTTCACGTTGTTTTCGCTGGCCAGTTGCAGGGCTTTAATTTGCGCTTCAGTGCTTAAATCAAACGAAGTGACCTTCCAGTTCAGCTGCGAGGCAAACACGCCGTTACGGCCTTCGCCATCGGCCGGCATTAAGATCGCTCCGGGTTTAAATTTCGGAAGCCATTCCTTAAAAAAAGCATTCGGTGCTGTTCCGTAAGCAAACTCGGTGTCTTTGTATCTTTCGTCCCATTTCTGACTCATCTTTTTTCGATTAAAATTGATGCTTCAAAAGTACTTTCAAAACGGTTTTAACGAATAGGACAAAAATGCAGTTTGCTATAACTTATCTGAAGTTTTGCCGAAAGGTTTCCGGAGAAAATCCGATATGTTTCTTAAAGAAACGAATGAAATAAGAAACATCTTCATACCCCATATACCCCGCAATCTGATTGACCTGATGGGTTGTGGCCAGAAGGTATCGTTTAGATTCCAAAAGGATGGCTTCGGTAATCAGTTCAGAGGCCGTTTTGTTTACTAAGGTTTTGGTAATGGCATTTAACTGGTAAGAAGTCAGATGCAGCATTTCGGCATAAGAGGAGGCTTGTTTGTGCGTGAGAATATGAATTTCCAAAAGTTCCAAAAATTCTTCCAGACGCTCCTGCGCATACGAATTGGCAGGTTCTTTTGAATCTTTGTTTTGCTCCCGAATCAGTTCAACGAAAAGAATGTTAAGATTGGCTTTGATGATTTCAGTATAATTCTCCTGCGGGTTTTTATATTCTTCAAAAATATAAGCTAACACAGGAAGTACTTTTTTGAATTTGTTCTCCTCAAGAGCATAGTGATTCTGATAAGCTGCCTTGCGTAAAAAAGAGCTGTTGTTTTTGTCGTCAGACGAATAGAAATCAGTTGTCAGCTGAATCATATATCCGGAGCAGTCCGCTTTTAATTCCAAACCATGTGCCTGTCCGGGACGGATCAAAAACACGCTGTTATCTTTTACGTCATACTTTTTAAAGTCAATAGCATGAAGGCCTTTTCCTTTTTCTAAAACCAGGATATGAAAGAAATCATGCCGGTGTAAGGGCTGCACCATATCTTTTCCCGAAAGCAAATCGGCAAGATCCCGAATGCTGAAATGCTGAAAAGAATCAGATTTGTTAGAAGTTGCATCGATACGCCGAACGGGGATTTTTTCCATTTGTTTTTGATGTTGTACAAATGTACAAAACATTGCGATTTCGATGTAAGGAGAAATTAGACCGGAAACGCTGTAGTTTTTTTTACCATATAAGTGGTGTAAGTTCATTTAATGTTGTGTGTCATTTCGACCGAAGGGAGACCCGAGCGATAGCGAACAGACGAAGTAAATAGCAGTAGAAACTCCGCTCCTAAAATCGCCAATCTTTGTCGATCATCTGGTGTGATTTCTCCCTCCGGTCGAAATGAGACAGGAACTATAATCGCCAATTTTTGTCGATCATCTGGTGTGATTTCTCCCTTCGGTCGAAATGAGACAGGAACTATAATCGCCAATTTTTGTCGATCATCTGGTGTGATTTCTCCCTTCGGTCGAAATGAGACAGGAACTATAATCGCCAATTTTTGTCGATCATCTGGTGTGATTTCTCCCTTCGGTCGAAATGACACAGGAACTATAATCTCCGATCTTTGTCGATCGTCTGGTGTCAATTACGACGCAAGGAGAAATCACACGAGAAACTCCGTAACTATAATCTCCAATCTTTGTCGATCGCTTGGTGTCATTTCGACGTAAGGAGAAATCACACAAGAAACTCCGTAACTATAATCACTAATCTTTGTCGACAATATAATGTGATTTCTCCCTTCGGTCGAAATGACACACGAAACCCTGTAACTATAATCGCCAATCTTTGTCGATCAACTGGTGTCATTTCGACGCAAGGAGAAATCGCACAAGAAACTCCGTTCCTAAAATCGCCAATCTATGTCGACCATTTGATTTGATTTCTCCCTTCGATCGAAATCACACAAGAAACTCCGTTCCTAAAATCGCCAATCTTTGTCGATCATCTGGTGTGATTTCTCCCTTCGGTCGAAATGATAAACTGGACTAATAATATGGTTGACATATATAACAAAAAAAAGACCATCATTTCTGATAGTCTTTTCTGCTCCCTCTCTTGGGCTCGAACCAAGGACCCTCTGATTAACAGTCAGATGCTCTAACCAACTGAGCTAAGAAGGAATCACCTTAAAGGTAAATATGTTTGCTAAAAAAAGTTGCTCCCCCTCTTGGGCTCGAACCAAGGACCCTCTGATTAACAGTCAGATGCTCTAACCAACTGAGCTAAGGAGGAAGTTGTTGCTCTTTTTAGCGAGTGCAAATATAGTTGATTTTTTAATTTCGCAAAAATATTTTAGCACTTTTTCTCAATTATTTTTATCTGCCTACAATTGCCTTGTAGATATCGTTTCCGTTAGCAAACAAAAGCAGTGCTATAAGTAAAACGAAACCAACCATTTGGGCGTTCTCTAAGAATTTATCGCTCGGTTTTCTGCCGCTGATTATTTCGTATAATAAAAACATCACGTGACCTCCGTCAAGCGCAGGAATTGGCAATAAATTCATAACACCAAGCATAATTGACAATAAAGCCGTGATCGACCAGAACACTTTCCAGCTCCATGAACTCGGAAAAATGTTAAAAATTGCTGCAAAACCACCTACTTGTTTGTACGCTTTGGTTTCCGGATTGAAAATCATTTTAAGCTGTTTTCCGTAACCTACTAACTGGTCTTTACCTTTTTCAAGTCCAACCGGAATAGATTCCAGGAAACTATATTCTTTAGTGCTTATTTTATAGTAGCCTAATTTTTCTAAAGAAGATAAATCAACGCCACCTGCAACAACACCCAATTTTCCGTTCTTATCTACTTTTAGGGTAACAGGAGTTTGCTTTAAATCACGTAAAACAACAGCCGGAATTGTTTTTCCTTTGTTGTTTGCTAAAATAGTAACTGCCTGATCGTAGTATTTTGCCTGTTGACCGTTGATGCTGACAATTAAATCTTTTGATTTCAGCTCCTTATTGGCAGATTCAGCAGGAACATCTTTTATCGCAAAAGGTGTACGAATTGATACCAAAAGACCTTTTTCGTGTTTCGATAACTGATCTACAAAATCAGTTGGCATAGTAAGTGTTTGCTGTTTTCCGTCTCTTTCAATCAATATGTGTTTACCCATGATGATGTTCATGTTTAAATCACTGTCAAAATTAACCACTTGTTTACCGTCTATAGCAACAAGTTTATCTCCCGTTTTAAAACCCGCTTTAAGCATCACCGGATTTTCAACCAGAATACCGTCTTTCAGATCACTGTTCGCTACATAAGTATCGCCGTAAGCAAATGCCATTCCGATGTAGATAATAAATGCAAGGATAAAATTTACCGTAACACCTCCCAGCATAATAATCAAACGCTGCCAGGCCGGTTTAGAACGAAATTCCCAAGGTTGCGGAGGCAGGGCCATTTGTTCTTTGTCCATGCTTTCGTCAATCATTCCGGAGATTTTTACATAACCTCCAAGCGGTAACCATCCGATTCCGTATTCTGTTTCGCCGATTTTCTTTTTAAGAAGAGAATATTTAACATCAAAAAATAAGTAAAATTTTTCGACTCTTGTTTTAAATAATTTAGCAGGAATAAAATGTCCTAATTCGTGAAGAATAATAAGTAAAGATAAACTCAATAGAAATTGAGAGAGTTTGATAACTATATCCATTTTGTATTTTTAGTTCGTAATTTAACGCACAAAAGTAACGTTTCTATTTTAATTTGATAGTGCAAGATAATACATAAGGTTTTAAATGTTTGTTAATTAATAAACATTTAGATTTCTCCTTTTGGGCAGATGCCTTAACTTTACTTTTTTAAACGCTATCGTACCCAATAGGTAGCACACAACTATTAAAAGTTACAAAATATGGCTTCATTATTATTTTCTCCACTTACAATAAAAAAAATTACCTTAAAAAACAGAATTGTTATTTCGCCTATGTGCCAGTATTCCGCAGTTGACGGATTTGCAAACGACTGGCATTTGGTTCACTTAGGAAGTCGTGCCAGTGGCGGAGCAGCTTTGATCATTCAGGAAGCGACAGCCGTTTCTCCCGAAGCGAGAATATCTCCGTCAGATCTTGGAATCTGGAAAGACGAGCACATTCAAAAATTAAAACAGATCAACGAATTTATCGTTTCTCAAAACTCCATTCCCGGAATTCAATTGGCGCATGCCGGACGAAAAGCCAGTGTTTCGGCTCCGTGGGAAGGCAATAAAAAATTAGATTTCGCTCATGGCGGATGGCAGACGGTTTCTGCGAGTGCGATTCCGTATCACGACGACGAACCGTTTCTTCCGGAAGCTTTAGACCAAAATGGAATCCGAAAGGTAATTTCAGATTTCAAAGCAGCGACCAAAAGGGCTTTTGCCGCGGGTTATCAGGTAATGGAAATTCATGGGGCACATGGTTATTTATTGCATCAGTTTTTATCGCCTTTAACGAATGTGAGAACCGATGAATATGGAGGAAGTTTTGAAAACAGAATCCGTTTTACTTTAGAAATTGTCGAAGCCGTTCAGTCCGAATGGCCCTCAGATTTGCCGTTATTCGTTCGAATTTCAGCAACAGACTGGGCAGAAGGAGGATGGAATCCCGAAGAATCTGTAAAGCTTTCGAAAATATTAAAAGATAAAGGAGTAGATCTTATCGATGTTTCTTCCGGAGGATTAGTATCACATCAAAAAATTCAGATTGGTCCCGGTTATCAGGTTTCTTTTGCTGAAAAAATTAAGAAAGAAGCCAATATCCTGACCGGTGCAGTAGGCTTAATAACCGAAGCCCAACAAGCCGAAGAAATTTTGAATAACGGTCAGGCCGATTTGATTTTATTCGCGAGGGAATCTTTAAGAAACCCAAACCTGCCTTTGGATTTCGCCAAAGAACTAAACGACGATATTCAGTGGCCCAAACAATATGAACGCGCTAAGATTTAATTTTTTTTTTTGCCACAGATTATTTTGATTAAAGGATTAAAAAAGGTGGTCACGAATTTCACGAATTTTCACAAATCAGTGCGTGTAAAAAAGCTAAATTAATTCGCGGAAATTTGTGAAATTAGTGGCAAAAAAAAAATCTTTCCAATCACAATAATCTGTGGCAAAAAAACAATACAAAAATTCAATGCAGTAAAAAAGCATTAAATGAATTCGCGGAAATTAGTGGCAAAAAAATCTTTTTTTAATCACAAAATCTGTGGCAAAAGAAATTTTCAATCACAATAATCCGTGACAAAAAAACCAAACGAAAATGCAAAAAATAAAAACAGCACTATTATCATACGGAATGTCGGGGAAAGTTTTTCACGCCCCGTTTTTAAACCTTCATACGGGATTTGAATTATTAGGTTCCTGGGAAAGAAGCAAAAAACTCATTCAGGAAGATTATCCTAACGTAAAAAGTTACCCTTCTATTGACGAATTATTAGCCGATGACGTCGATTTGGTCATCGTAAATACCCCGGTTGGGACCCATTACGAATATGCAAAAAAAGTATTATTGGCCGGAAAACATGCCGTTGTAGAAAAAGCGTTCACCACTACTGTGGCCGAAGCCGAGGAACTGGCAAAAATTGCAAAAGACAAAGGACTGAAGTTGGCCGTTTTCCAGAACCGACGCTGGGACAGTGATTTCAAAACCGTTCAAAAAATAATCAGCGATGGAGTTTTAGGAGATTTGGTCGAAGCCGAGTTTCACTTTGACAGATACAATCCGTTGTTGAGCCCGAAAGCCCATAAAGAAACTGTGAATGATGGCGCCGGAATCCTAAAAGATTTAGGGCCGCATTTAATAGATCAGGCGGTTGCTTTGTTTGGCTCACCACAAGCCGTTTCCGGTGATATCAGAATGACAAGAGAAAATTCTTTAGTGGACGACTGGATCGATGTAGTATTGATTTACGCTGATTTAAGGGTTCGTCTAAAAGCCGGTTTTTTTGTTAGGGAAGCCAACCCCGCATACACGCTTCACGGAAAAAAAGGATCTTTCCTGAAACCCCGCGGTGATGTTCAGGAAGACGATTTAAAACTCGGAAAAAAACCAAATTTAGAATCCTGGGGAACAGAATCGGACACTTTACAAGGCTTGTTGCATACTGAAATCAACGGAAAAGAAGTCCGTGAAAAAGTACCAACACTTCAGGGGAATTATTTTTCATTTTTTGATGGTGTTTACGAATCAATTGCAAATGATAAAACAGAACCGGTTACGGCACAAGATGGTGTAAAAGTAATGCAGATTATAGAAGCTGCTATTGCGAGTGCTGCGCAGCAAAAGGTTATTATTCTTTAAGGGTTTTTTGCCCGCAGATTTGGCAGATTACGCGGATTGACACAGATTTCTTGAATTCTTTTATCCTTGATCCCGATAGCAGTGCGCGTTTTTCGTGCCACTTCCGATAGCTATCGAAAAGGCAAAAAAGAAAAACCCGTGTCAATCCGCCTAACCCATAAAACCCGCGCCCCAATACCTTTTCTGCTTCATTAAGCGTACAATTTATAAACAATAACGTTATAAATCAGGGAACCGAAAGGGTTTGGTAGTCTGTAAAGTAGCTTTTTAGTACTTTTGCCACACAAACATTAAATGCATTATTTTGATCAATTTCAATCCATTATCATTCTTTCAGGCCAAAGGGAAAATTAAGAAAGTCTACAGAGAAGCAAAGGCTTCTTATTTAAACCGAATTCGTTTTGCTGTCGGAATGTTTTATTTTGGAATGGGTTTAAGTTTTGCAACCTGGGCAAGCCGGATTCCGGATATTAAAACCGCACTGCACCTCACCGAAGGAGATTTAGGATCTATACTTTTTGCATTGCCCGTAGGTCAGTTGGTAATCATGCCTTTTTCAGGAAAAATGGTAACTAAATTCGGGAGCCATCGTATCTTGATTTTTTCGCTGATCATGTATGTTTTATGCCTTGCCAATTTAGGTTTGGCAACGACCGTTTTGCAATTATCGTTAGGCTTGTTTTTGTTCGGATTGTTTGGAAACTTAGCCAACATTGCCGTCAATACACAAGGCGTTTATACCGAAGTTCTTTTCAAAAAAACAATCATGTCGTCTTTTCACGGCATGTGGAGCTTTGCCGGATTTACAGGAGCTTTGGTCGGTTTGGGCATGTTAGCCTTAAACTTAAGCCCGCTGCACCATTTTTTAATTGTTGGTGTAGTAGTGCTGCTTATGGTTGCTTTTAATTTCAAATTTCTGGTGAGAGCCAAAGAAAAAATTAAAGCAAAAACCGGAGAAAAGAAAAAGCTGTTTGTGAAACCGGACAGCGCATTAATCTGGCTCGGCGTGATTGGTTTTTGCAGTATGGCCAGCGAAGGAGTTATGTTTGACTGGAGTGGCGTTTATTTTAAAGATGTTGTGGAAGCACCGGGACCATTAGTGGTTTTAGGATACACTTCATTCATGATTATGATGGCAAGCGGTCGATTTTTAGGAGACGGAATGATCAATAAATTTGGCCGTGAACGCGTCATGCAAATCAGCGGTGTGATGATTTCTGCCGGACTTTTTACCGCAGTTTTTCTTCCTTATATTATACCTTGTACGATTGCTTTTATGCTGGTTGGACTGGGAGTTGCGACAATTGTTCCAACAGTGTACAGTATGGCAGGAAAAAATCCGACAGTTCCACCCGGAGAAGCTTTAACGATAGTTTCCAGCGTTAGTTTTTTGGGATTTTTAATGGGACCACCGGTAATCGGACACATTGCCCAAAACTTCGGACTTCAGTTCTCCTTTGCTTTTATCGGAATCTTTGGTGTTCTGATTGCGTTTATGGTTTCTAAAATCAGAACTACTTAATTAAGCATCTTTTTCGAATATTTTATAGCACACCATAAGATCTCATGACGAAATCAGATTAGTGTAAATTGGTATGGATTTAGAATTTTTTATTCATCTATAAAATAAAATAGTAAGAAAAGTATTATTTTAATTAATAATACTATCTTTGAAGCATGAACGATAGTTCTTCTATTATAATACCTTTTTTTCCAAAGACCAATTGTATCCTTTGATGTAATGATTAAATGTTTTGTTTTTAAAACATTCTAATCCTAAACAATTTATCAAAGTTAATTGGTGATCTCCATGAGAAAAAAGTATGTATTGTTTTTTATTTTGCTGCCTTTTGGACTTGCTTTTGCACAAAAGGAAATTGCCATTTCAGGAATTGTGATTGATGCAAAAACACAAAGTCCCTTAGAGAATGTTGTCGTAAGCATTCAAAACTCTTCTGTCACACAACTTACTACAGCAAATGGAAAATTCGTTTTGTATTCTTCCCTTAAAGGAGAGCAATTGCTTTTGCTGCACAGTCAGGGATACAAAGATCTGCTGCTGAAAATTAATATCTATGCCAACCTTACTTTAGGAACCTTACAATTGGAAGATAATTTTACAGATGAGGTACAGGGAACTTTGATTACCTTGCTGGATAGTGATTTGTCGGATGATAACAGTTCCAGCGAAATGACTTCTGGTCTTCTGCAATCTGCGAAAGATGCTTTTTTTCAGGCCTCCGCTTTTAATTGGGGACAAGCCCGGTTTAAGGTTCGCGGTCTGGACAGTGAAAACGGTACCATGATGCTTAACGGGATGCCAATGAATAAAATTTACGACGGAAGACCGCAGTGGGGAAATTGGGGAGGATTAAATGATGTTCTTCGAAATCAGGAATTTTCTATTGGTGCGGCTTCTTCCCTTTATACTTTTGGAGGCATTTTAGGAACACAGCAAATTTATACGCGGGCTTCCTTGTACAGAAAAGGAGAACGTATTTCGTTGTCGGGAAGTAATACAACTTATAACTGGCGTGCTACAGGAACTTACGCTTCAGGTATGAATTCTGCAGGCTGGGCGTATGTCGTTTCAGCAGGGAAACGTATTGGAAATGAAGGTTATTTTGAAGGAACCAATTTCGATGGGGAATCTTTTTTTCTAAGTATCGAAAAAAACTTAAACAGAAGGAACGCGATTAATTTTACAGGATTTTACACGCCAAATTCGCGTGGAAAAAACTCCGCCAATACAACTGAAGTTACTGCATTGACAGACGGAAAATACAATTCCTATTGGGGTTGGCAAAACGGAAAAAAACGAAATGCCAGAGTAAAAAATATCGAAGAACCGCTTTTAATGCTGAACCATTATTTTAAAATTAATGAAAAAACGAACCTGAATTCGGCCATACTGTACCAGTTTGGTAAAACAGGAAACAGCAATATTGATTATCAGAATACACCAAGTCCGGATCCTGTTTATTATCGCAAATTACCAAGTTATTACAGCTCCATGTATGCTTCTGATAGAGGAGAGTTCTCCGGTGATTTTACTCCGGATTATAAAAATGCCGAAAAAAGTAAAGAATTGTTTTTGAAGAATACTCAGATTAACTGGGAAGAAATCTATCGTGCCAATCAGAAACCCATAACAAATGCTGACGGAATTATTACAGGGTATGGGCCAGTGCAAAGTCATTATGTTTTGTACGAAGACCGGACAGACGACAAAACATTTGCCGCAAACTCAAACGTAAACATACAGCTTACAGAAAACAGTGCTTTTGACGGCGGAATTACTTTCCGGAATTTAAAATCACACCAGTTTCAGTATCTTTTAGATTTATTGGGAGGCGAATATTTTATGGATATTGATGCGTTCTACATCGGCAATCAGGCACAATCTGATTTGCGAAATCCAAATCGACAGGTAAAAGCGGGAGATCAGTATGGGTACAATTATAATTTTTTGGCAACCACTATTGATGCTTTTACACAGTTTAAATTCAATTATAAAAAAACAGAGTTTTATCTGGCACAATCTTATTCTGTGTGGGATTATCAAAGAGAAGGATTGTATCAAAACGGAATTTATCGAACCACTTCCCTTGGTAAAAGTCAGAAAGTAAGTTTTGAAAATTTTGGTTTCAAAGGCGGATTTACTTATAAAATTTCAGGAAAACAAGGACTTTTTTTTAATGGAATGTATCTGACAAAAGCACCCTCCCTTCGCAATACTTTTTCAAATTCGCGGCTCAATAACTCGATTGTGAACGGAATTGAAAATGAAAACATAAGCAGTATAGAAGGAAATTATGTGTACCGTTCGCCCAAACTTAAAATCAGGACAACCGTTTATTATAGCCTGATAAAAAACACGACCAAAACATCTTTTTTTTATGCCGAAGGAATTTTTGACAAAGGAGCCGGTTATAATAATACGGATGCTTTTGTAAGTCAGACTTTAAGCAATTTAGACAAGAAAAACAGCGGAGCTGAACTTAGTTTTGAATATCAGGCTTCAGCAACATTAAAAACAACTTTATCTGCTGCATACGGCAATTATACCTATAGCAGTAACCCGAATGTTTCGATCACCAATGATGCCAATGCTGCAAAAGCAAATACACAGGCCACTTTTGATTTTGGAGAATCCTATCTTAAAAATTACAAACAGCCGGGTATGCCGCAACAAGCCTATTCATTAGGTTTGGAATACAGGGATCCTAAATTTTGGTGGCTTGCTGCGAATATTAATTACTTAACCGATAGTTATATAGATGTTTCCCCAATCGCAAGAACCAGTCGTTTCTACGTCAATTCAAAAAGTGGTTTAGCATTTCCCGAAGCCACAGAAGAACGGGCTTCTGAACTACTAAGACAGGAAAAATTCAGTCCGGTTTCTTTCCTAAATATTACAGGAGGAAAGTCCTGGCGGATTTTCGGAAAATATGTTGGTTTTTTTGCGAGTGTTAATAATGTTTTTGATTCGTCGTATAAAACCGGTGGGTTTGAACAGGCAAGAAATGCCAATTTTAGAGCACTTAATCAGGATGTTTCGAGTAAAACCCCATCGTTTGGTCCCAAATATTTTTATGGATACGGAAGAACTTATTTCGTAAACATTAGTATCACTTTATAAAACTTAAAAACAGATTATATTATGAGAAATATATACTTGCGATCTTTTTTCACACTACAGTTATCCCTGTTTTGCGCTTGCAGTACTGAAATTGAAATTCCTAAATTAGGATGCGAGCAGCTTGACCTGCCCGTAAACCAAACGGTAGAAAAAGTAAAAAGTGTTTCAGGTATAGTTCCAAAGCAATATAATTATGATGATATAATTGAAGGATATGTGGTATCGTCAGATGAAGGGGGGAATTTTTTCAGAACTATTTCTTTTCAGACCTTAGCGAATGCGCAAAATCCTGCCGCAGGATTTAGTGTCGCTGTAGATGCAGCCAATAGCTACATAGATTTTGGTGTCGGCAATAAAGTTTATATCAGGCTTAAAAATCAATATACAGATTTAAGTTATGGCGCTTTAAGAATTGGCAGTTTGTATGCGAGTAATTCAGGTGAGCCAACAATAGGCAGAGTTTCACAAAATGATTATAAAAGTGTGCTGAATGCTTCCTGTATTGTGGTTGATGAAAATCAATTGGTTCAGTCTCTTTCGATAGCGGAAGCATTAAATGAAAACAAGCTCAACACATTGGTAGAGCTTAAAGACGTACAATTTACGGAAGCTGCAATCGGGCGTCATTATTTTGAGGAATCCAATACTATTGGTGGCGCAACCAATTGGAACCTGACTGATAAGACAGGGAATCAGATTATTTTCAGGACCAGTAGTTTTGCGAATTTTGCTGCCGGTATTGTACCGGACGGAAGTGGAAAAGTGCGTGGAGTGATCACAAAATTCGGATCCGATTATCAATTAGTGGCGAGATTTGAAAGGGATGTTGTAATGGAAGGGAAAAGGAGTGCGCCTTTCTTTTCGGAAGATTTCCAATCGGTAAAAAACAACGTAAATTTTAATCTTCCGGGATGGGGCAATATCGTTGAAAAAGCCTCAAAATTATGGAAAAGCATTGTGTATGGAGGAAATGGCTATGCCGAATTTAATACCACAAGCACAACCGCTGCCGAAAACATCGCCTGGCTTGTTTCTCCTAAAATCGATTTGGATTCGTATAAAAATGCAATCTTATCTTTTAGAAGTGCGCAACATGATTTAAAAGTGGATTCTCCATTAAATGCAGTAGAAATTTATGTCTCCTCCAATTTTGACGGCTCAAATGTAACCAAAGCCAATTGGACAAAATTATCCGCAAAAACAGCAACACAATCCACGCCTCCCCGTCAGTTTATAAGTTCAGGAGCTATAGACTTAGCCTCTTATTCCGGAAAGATTAATATTGCCTTCAAATACAGAGGTTCCGGAAAAGACAAAACCTTAAATGGCGCCTTTATGATTGATGATGTTAAGATTTATGGGGAAAAGTAGCCACAACTTTTTTTAAAAATTAAATTAAAGTATTGGTTTTTAGAAGATTATTTAAAAATGTATAGTTTTTAAACTTATAACTGTTAAATTTAATGGAATTTTGTATTTTGGTCATCCCAAATTGATACAAATACCATGAAGAAAATCTACTTAATTGCCATCCTAATGATGGTGTTTCCATGTTTAGTACATAGCCAGGATGCTCCACCTGTCAGATTAAAACAAATCAACATTGTAAAAACAAATTACCAGAACTACAAGGACGGTGAAATTGTAAATAAAACAGTCGTTTTTAGTGAAGGAAAAATACAAACGATTACAACTTCTGATGTAATTCAGAAATTCTTTTACAACAAAAACGGATTACTGGATATGACCGTAAAAGAAAAAATTGGAAGCGACTGGAAAGAGGTGATCAATTACACTTATGACGCAGACAACAACATTGTAAAATTCGTAAACAAATATCATGAAGGTAATGATTACATTACCAAAACGGTAACTTTTACTTACGAAGGAGCGAGAATAAAAGCAATCACTAAAAAAAGTACCAATCACCAGAATATTCTTGATGATATTGAATACATTGTTGAAAATGGTATTATCGTAAGACGTACTTCCCGCGATAGAAACAAGCAGATCATTGGTAAAATAGAGTATGTTTATGTGAATGATAATGTCGCAAAACACAAAGGTTTAGTTGGAGATAAAATCTCTAAAACCTATACTTATGATGATAAAAAATCGGTAGAATCATTAATTGTTCAGAATCTTTTTGGAGATAATTACAAAATAATTGTACCAATGATTTCGTATCACGAAGATGAATTTACTTTTGAGACTATTTCTTATAACAATGAAATGAATTTTAGTCCTTCGTCTACAGCTTTAGTAGCGGTAAGCAGAAAATACAAATACAATAAATTGAATTATCCAATATCTTGTTCTCAGCTTGAAGAAAATGGTATTGTAAAAACAGAAAAGACTTTTATTTACGAATAAAGACGATATACTTTATTTTTTTAAGTCCTTTAGAAATTAAGATTTTAATTTTTAAAGGACTTGTTTTTTTTTTAAATGAAGAGCATAATTTCCCAAATAGAACTTAAAAATAAAATTCTATAAGGGTAGTAGCTTACAAATCATTAAATTTGCACCTTATTCAAAGCTATGTTAGAAAAAGAAGTTATAAATTTTGAGAGAACCGCCATTGTTGGTATTGTAACTCAAAATCAAAGTGAGGAAAAACTAAACGAATATTTAGACGAATTAGAGTTTTTGACTTTTACCGCAGGAGGTGAAGTGATTAAACGTTTTTCGCAAAAAATGGAGCGCCCGAATCCGAAGACTTTTGTCGGTACAGGGAAGATAGAAGAAATTAATCTTTTTGTAAAAGAACATGAGATATCAACTTTAATTTTTGATGATGAATTATCACCATCACAACAGAAAAATATATCAAAAATTATTGATTGTAAAATTCTGGACAGAACTAATTTGATTCTGGATATTTTTGCGCAAAGAGCTGAATCTTCTTATGCAAGAACGCAGGTAGAATTGGCGCAGTGTATCTATTTGCTGCCAAGACTTTCCGGTTTATGGACACACCTTGAACGCCAGAAAGGTGGTATTGGTATGCGTGGTCCCGGTGAAACGGAGATTGAAACGGACAGACGTATTGTACGTGACAGGATTTCGTTATTAAAAGACAAGATCAAAACAATCGATAAGCAAATGGGAGTTCAGCGTAGCAATCGCGGAGCGATGGTGCGCGTTGCCCTTGTGGGTTATACCAATGTTGGAAAATCGACTTTGATGAATGCTGTTGGTAAAAGTGATGTTTTTGTTGAGAATAAATTGTTCGCAACGCTGGATACAACTGTTCGTAAGGTGGTGATTAAAAACTTACCATTTTTGCTTTCGGATACGGTAGGTTTTATTAGAAAATTACCAACGCAACTGGTAGATTCCTTTAAAAGTACCTTAGATGAGGTTCGTGAAGCGGATCTGTTGTTGCATGTGGTGGATATTTCACATGCGGATTTCGAGGATCATATCGAATCGGTAAATCAGACCCTGTTAGACATCAAAAGTAATAACAAACCAACTATTATGGTTTTTAATAAAATTGATGCTTACAAACATTTGACGATCGATGAAGATGATTTGATTACCGAAAAGACCAGAAGACATTATACGCTTGAGGAATGGAAACAAACCTGGATGAGTAATGTTGGTCAGGATAAAGCGTTATTTATTTCGGCAACCCAAAAAGAAAATTTCGAAGAATTTAGGGAAACCGTTTATGAAGCTGTTCGCCAGATTCATATCACAAGATTTCCGTATAATAAATTTTTGTATCCGGATTATAAGGATGCAATCGAGAAAGAAGAAAAACAGGATGAGGAATAAATAAAAGTTGTACCGCAAAGAACGCCAGGATTATATCCAACGTACCTTTATAAACACAAAGTTCGCAAAGCTTTATCTAGGATTTAGCTTTGCGAACTTTGTATTTTTTATAAGCCCTAACGTGTTAAATCTTAGTATTTTTGCGAGAAATATTAATTTTTTCATTTTGCGAATATTTTTTGTCTCGCAGATTTTACGAATCTATTTTAAAAAATTATTAAAAAAGAAAATCTGCTTAATCAGCCAAATCTGCGGGAAACTTTACTGCACAGTTTTAAATCTACGGCAAAACCTTAACCGCAAAGTTCGCTAAGCATTTCATATTAATCTCGCAAAGTCGCAGAGTCGCAAAGTTTTCTTTAGGTTTTTAAACTTGGAGTCTCTGCGGTAAAAATACAATCGGTTCCTTTTTACATTAGAATCCGAAATTAATTCCCAAACCGAAAACTTCCCTGGTTTGAAAACCCTGAAAAGCATTGTCGTCATAAATAGCCTGGAAGGCTAAATTGGCAGACAAGAATTTGTTTACTTTCATGATAATATTCAGAGAGTAATTAATGTCTACGTTCTGAGGATCTTCTAAATAATTAGAATATAAATTCAAAGTATTTTCTGCCGTTACGTTGGTCATAATGGCAAGTTTGTAATAAACGGAAGTATAAAAACCAAGCTCGTATCTAATGCTTTTATTGGCATCTACGCCAAAATAAGCTCCGTCAACATAAGGTAATCCGGTTCCCTGATCGATTCCTGAAGTATAAGCACTGTCTACAAAAGTAAATTTTGAGGTCAACGGTGCAAAGTTTATTTTGAGATTGTCATCTTTAGACCAGTAAATACCCGGACCCGTGGTGAGATATCCCGGGGACATAAATTTGGTATTTGCTGTACGGATTTCTTTTCCATTTGCATCCTGACCGTAAAGGTAACCAGTCGAGAATTGGGTTCTGAAATTTAAAAAGAAAGAGTAATACCAGTCGCCAAAAGCTCTTTTTCCGACTATTGAATTAAATTCTAAACGGTCATCGGTCTTTTTTCCAAAATCAGAATTTTTAGTTTGTAAAATCCCATAGGAAGCCAGAATTTTATTATCCCAGGTGATGTCATCCTTTTTATAATTAAAGTCGTAGTTGATTCCTAAAGTTCCCGAGAAACTGTCTTCCCCTCCTGCGAGCCAGTTATTAAAACTGGATTGATTTAGTAAAAGAGATACAATTCCTTTTGCTTTCCAGCCTTCACCCTCAATCGTATCATTTAATTTTTTTACGGCTTTTTCAGTGTTTTGAACTAATTCTTTTTCGGAATTTTGTGCCTGAACAAAAGTAAGATTTGCTAAAACGAAGAGTAATAAGAATATCTTTCTCATAGTATTTAGTTTAAAGTGTAATAACAAATATACTAAAAACTGCCAGATTCTGTAGGATTAATTGGTGGTTAAAGTGCGCTATTTCTTAACTTCTTTGTATAGAGGTACTGCAGAACATGCCTCTCCGTACATAATGCTTCTTGCAAAAGGTTGTAAATAGGTTGTTGCTAAAATATAAGCGCGCACAGGAACAGGCTTTTTTGAGCAGCCTTTTACAATAACAGGTTTGTTTTTGTATGCTGAATAATCAATCTTGCTTAAGATATCTTCGTATAAACTTCCGTTTAGATCCTCGATAGTTCCGTTAACTGTTTTTTTTGCATAAGGTGCCAATTGAACCGCAACTAACAGTAAAGCCCAGGCGGGAATAATAGCATCGGTACTGCAGTTAACGGCAACATACTGATCCTGATATTGTGACCAGTCGTGATTTTTTAAATGCTCTCTAAAGTCTTTTTCTTTTAATAAAAAACCTTCTAAAAGCCATTGTGAAATGTCAAGTTGCACACGCATCCCTTTTGGATAATAATCTTCAAGATCAAATACTTCCAGGGTACTATTGGCAACTTTATTGATTATTTCTTCCATTTTTTTTTAGTTTTCAGTTTACAGTCTCAGTCTCAGTAAAAACTGAAAACTGAGACTGAAAACGGTATACTTTCTTAAAGCATTCCTAATTCTAATTTTGCTTCTTCGCTCATTAAATCTTTACTCCATGGCGGATCGAAAGTAATTTCTACATCAACATCTTTTATATGCTCGATTGTTTTTACTTTTTCTTCTACTTCCCTTGGTAAACTTTCTGCAACCGGACAGTTTGGAGAGGTTAAGGTCATCAGGATTTTTACTTCATAGTCGGTGTTTACCATTACGTCATAAATCAGTCCTAACTCGTAAATATCTACAGGGATCTCAGGGTCGTAAATTCCTTTTAAAACTTTTACGATTGATTCACCTAATTCGTTTGTGTCTATTTCTTGTTCCATTTTATTGTTTTTTGTTTTTCACCATATAAGTGATGTAAGTTCATTTAAGTATGGTATGTGTAATTTTTTTTCCTTACCATATAAGTGATATAAGTTCATTTAAGTACGTGTTTATAATTTTTGTTTTTCATCGTATAAAAACATAAGCGTTCCAGCTTATATGTGCTTATATCACCTATATGGTTTAATCTAATCTTCTAACCAACGATACAATTCGTTGACGTATGTTTTTTGACCTTCGTGATAAATATTCGTGACGTTAAAATTTATCATGAGTCCTATTGGTGAATTTAAAAGTTTCATATATGACATTAGCTTAGCGATGTGAATTGGTATAATTTGATTTACCGCTTTTAATTCGAGGACTAAACAGTCTTCAATAAATAAATCACATCTTAAATCCGACTCTAATTCTAAACCTTTATGTTCAATAGGAATTATTAACTCAGATTTAAAACTAATATGTCTTAGAGATAATTCCTTAATCATGCATTGATGATAAATACTTTCTAAAAGTCCCGGCCCAACATTTTTATGAACTTCAATTGCTGCTCCATTAACGTGATATATTAAATCAGCTAAATATTTCTTTCTTATCATCTGCTTTTTTAGCAATAATAGGAAATAAAAGAAAGATAAAACTTACTTTTTTAAAATATTTTTTCCCCAGTAAATTATTCAAGTTCCAATTATATGAACTTACATAACTTATATGGTTTCCTAGTTGTTTTTGGCATTAAAAGCCAAAGCGTACATTTTAATATTTTTTATCATCGACACTAATCCGTTTGCACGTGTTGCCGATAAATGTTCTTTTAATCCGATTTCATCAATAAAATCAGTGTCTGCATCGAGAATATCTTTTGCTTTCTGATTGGAAAAAGTACGAATTAAAATGGCAATAATTCCTTTGGTTAAAATAGCATCACTGTCTGCAGTAAATACAATTTTATCATCAGTTTGTTCGCCCTGTAACCAAACTTTCGACTGGCATCCTTTGATTAAATTTTGATCCGTTTTGTATTCTTCGTTTATCAACGGGAGACTTTTTCCTAATTCGATGATGTATTCGTAACGCTGCATCCAATCATCAAACATTGAAAACTCATCTATTATCTCGTTTTGAATTTCTTTTATTGTCATAATTATTCTTTAGCAAAATCTACTAATAAGTTGACCAGTTTTTCAATTTCCTTTGGAGGAAAACCATTGTCAAACCCTTTTGTTTCGTAGGTTTTTCCGTTTGAAGTTATTTTTAAATTTCCGATTGCAGCACCATCATAAAAGCGTTTTTCTGTTGGGGCTTTGAGATCGGGAATGCTTTCTAAATTCACTTTTTCAAATTCAGAAACAATTTTGTTCCATTTTGAAGCCTCTATTTTAGTTTCAACGGCTTCTTCGTTTCTGCCATTTGTAACAGAAACGGATTCATTCTGAACAAGGATTTTTTTATAAAGTCCTCTTGAAACAGCTGAATATTCAATTTGAGTCAATGTCATGTCTGCTTTTTTTTGGCTTGAACAACCAGTTGCTATAAAGACAGTTAAAAGTAATAAAGATAATATTCGCATAGTTTTGTTTTTTTTTAGCTTAGCATTGTTTTAGCTTTTTTGACGGCTTCTACCATCAAATCAATTTCTTCTACAGTATTGTAAAAAGAAAAAGAAGCACGGATTGTTCCGGGAATACAAAAGAAATTCATAATTGGCTGAGCACAATGATGCCCGGTTCTAACCGCAATTCCTAATTTATCAATTATCGAACCAATATCGTAAGGATGAATTCCATCAATATTAAACGAAACAACAGAAGCTTTATTCTTTCCGGTTCCGTAAATTTTCAGGCCTTCAATTTCTAGTAAACGTTTTGTGGCGTGTGCCAGTAATTCTTCTTCTTGCTTTTGGATATTTTCAAAACCAACAGTATTCAAATAATCAATCGCTGTACCTAATACAATTCCGCCGGCAATATTTGGGGTTCCTGCTTCAAATTTATGGGGCAGATCAGCATAAGTTGTTTTTTCGAAAGTCACTTCTTTGATCATTTCACCACCACCCTGATACGGAGGAAGTTTGTTGAGCCAGACTTCCTTTCCGTATAAAATTCCGGTTCCTGTAGGACCGCACATTTTATGTCCGGAGAAAGCATAAAAATCACAATCAAGGTCCTGAACGTCCGGTTTTAAATGCGGAACAGCCTGTGCTCCATCAATTAAAACAGCCGCGCCGACAGCATGTGCTTTTTCGATCATATATTTAATAGGATTGATGATTCCCAAAGCATTTGAAATATGGTTTACGGTAACCACTTTTGTCTTTTCAGAAAGAAGTGCCTCATAGGCTTCCATAATCAATTCTCCGTCTTCGTTCATTGGAATAACCTTCAATGTAGCTCCTGTTTTTTCACATAACATCTGCCAGGGTACAATATTACTGTGATGTTCCAGAGACGAAACAATTACTTCGTCACCCGGTTTTAAAATCGAAGCAAAACCATTGGTCACTAAATTAATTCCGTGTGTAGTTCCCGAAGTAAAGAGAACTTCATGCGTGAATTTAGCATTTATATGGTGCTGTACCTTGCCACGGGAAATCTCGTAGGCATCTGTAGCTAATTGACTTAAAGTATGAACACCGCGGTGAATGTTGGCGTTTATTTCCTGATAATATTTCGCGATAGCATCAATCACAATTTGTGGTTTTTGTGAAGTCGCACCGTTGTCGAAATATACTAAGGGTTTTCCGTTTACAGTTTGTGAAAGTATTGGAAATTCAGCTCTTATTTTTTGAATATCTAGCATGTCTTATTTAGAAAAAATCTATTTACAAAAGTACTAAAACTAAATTGTTTTATACGGCTATTCTATAATTTCCTTTTATGACGCCATCAACAGAAGGCTAAAAGGTTGATTTCTGAATTTTCCGAATTGTATTTCTAAATTGGGTTGTAAAAACGTGCGTATAAATTAATTATATTGCAGTAAAAATATCTGAAAAATTATGAAAAAAATCCTCAAACTGCTTGTACTTGTTTTAGTTATTGCTTTTTTATATTTTGGGTTTACAACTTATCCGAAGCTTGATCTGATTTCCGGTTTTTCTGCCAAAAGTATAGCTTCCGGGCATTTTCTGGATAATCGGCCGTTGGATTTAATTCAAAAAATGGACAATGACATCAAGATGATAGATCTGGCTTCCAATTCAATTGATGAAGCGGGAAAGTTTGCAACGTCAAATGTCTACGGATTAAAAGAGCGAAAAGCAATTTATCGGGAAGGTTTGGGTGCTGTTTTAATTAATGATGATTTTGATGTTTCGAAACCTTATTTGTTGCCAAAAAGGGCAAAATCGAAACCATTACCTTTTCCTTACGGAAATATTGATCCGGCCGACACACTCTTTTCGAATGTGGATTATTCGAAATTGAAAAAAGCTGTTGATGATTCTTTTGATAAAAACGAAGGAAAAACAAAACGTACACGGGCAGTTGTAGTTTTGTATAAAGATAAACTGATAGCCGAAAAATACGATACCGGTTTTACAAAAGACAGCAAAATTCTAGGCTGGTCCATGACAAAAAGTATTACAAGTTCGGCTTTTGGAGTTTTAGCCAAACAAGGAAAAATTGATATTTATAAACCAGCCCCAATTGCAGAATGGAAAAATGATGATCGCAAAAATATTACGATTAATGATTTACTGCACATGAATTCGGGTTTGGAATGGGAGGAGAATTACAGTACTATTTGTGATGCGACAAAAATGCTTTTTCAGGCAGAAGACATGGGAAAAGTACAAATGGATAAACCGGCACAATTTAAACCCGATACACATTGGAATTATTCTTCCGGAACTACAAATTTATTGTCCCGAATTTTAAAGAGTCAGTTTAAAACGCAACAGGAATATCTTGATTTCTGGTACAGTGCCGTAATCGATAAAATCGGAATGAGCTCGATGATTGTCGAACAGGATATGTCCGGAACTTTTGTAGGCTCATCTTACGGCTGGGCGACACCCCGCGACTGGTCGAAATTCGGATTGTTGTACCTTCATAAAGGCAACTGGAACGGAGAACAGATTCTGGATGAAAGCTGGGTAAAATATACATCAACTCCAACCAATACTTCTGAAGGAAAATATGGTGCGCAATTCTGGTTAAACGCGGGAGGGAAATTTCCTGATGTGCCTCGTGATATGTATTATTGCAGCGGATATCAGGGGCAGATGGTAGCGATTATTCCATCTCTGGATATGGTGATTGTGAGAATGGGATTGAAAGAGGAGGATCAGGGATTTGATTTTAATGGGTTTTTGAAAGGGATAATTGATAGTGTGAAGAAGTAAGTTTATAATGAAAAAAAGAAATTTTCTATTACCAGTGTGTCTGTTGTTTTTTGGTTGGCTTCTTGGTGGTTTTGGATTTACTACAACAGTAGGACATCCAATAAGTACAATTTGTTTTTGCCTTGGATTAAGCCTGTCATTTTTAGGATTTATATTTCTTATTGTTAGATTAAAAAAATAATTTAACCGCAAAGAACGCCAGGTGAAAAGCGCAAAGTCCGCAAAGTTTTTTATATAAACTTTGCAGACTTTTGCGTAAATCTTTGCGAACCTTGCGGTTAAGCTATTACAAATCGAATCCTAAATTAACGCCTAATTTCATGGCGATAATTTTGGTAATACGTTGTTTTAATTCCGGTATTTTAATGCTTTCGATAACGGCATTTGAGAAAGCGTACATCAATAAAGCTTTTGCTTCTTTCTTTGGAATTCCGCGTGACTGCATGTAGAACATTGCGGTTTCGTCCAGCTGTCCGACAGTACATCCGTGAGAACATTTTACATCATCAGCAAAAATTTCCAATTGCGGTTTTGCATTGATTGTTGCTTTATCGCTCAATAAAATATTATTGCTTTTTTGGAAAGCGTTTGTTTTTTGAGCTTCTTTTTCTACGTAAACTTTTCCGTTGAAAACTCCTGTAGAACGATCTGAGAAAATCCCTTTATAATCCTGGAAACTTTCGCAATTTGGTGTTGAGTGGTTTACCAGTGTATAATGGTCTACGTGTTGTTTTTCACCGATAATTGTGATTCCGTTTAAGGTGCTTGTCAGTCTTTCTCCAAAGTGATAGAAGTTCAGATTGTTACGTGTAATATTTCCTCCAAAGGAGAACGTATGTACGTAAACATGGCTTTCCTGTTGTTGTGAAACATAAGTGTTGTCTACCAGGTTGGCTTCACTATTATCGTTTTGAATTTTGTAATAATCAACAATGGCACGTTTTTGAGCAAAAATCTCTGTAACCGAATTGGTTAAAACCGGATTTTCATTCAAACTTTGGTGGCGCTCGATAATCTGAACATGTGAATTTTCTCCCACAATAATCAAATTTCTTGGCTGAACCATAAGTGCAGCTTCATTTCCTGTAGAGAAATACATCACTTCAATAGGCTTGTCGGCTACTTTTTTCTGTGGAATATTGATAAAAGCCCCTTCACTTGCAAAAGCAGTATTTAACGAAGTCAAACTTTCGTCTTTACTTGCAATCTGATTGAAGTACGTATCAATAATCATTTTATATTTTGGTTTGGTCAATGCCGATGACATTAAGCAAACATCGATTCCGTCATGCGTCGTAGAAGACAAATGTGAACTGAAAATACCATCGATAAATACTAATTTATACGTATCGATTTCATGTAAAAAGTATTTTTTTACCTGATTAAATTCAATTGCATTTTCCTGCTTCGGAAAAACCGTAAAGTCATTTTTTAAAATGGCGTTTAGCGATGTGTATTTCCATGCTTCTTCTTTTTTGGTTGGGAAACCTTTATTTTCGAAGTTTTTTAAGGCGTTCGTGCGTATGTCATGTAAATCTGAATGTACATCAACACGCTCTTCAAAAGCCATAAAAGACGATACTAATTTTTCTTTTAAATCCATTGTTCTTTTGTTTCCTTCGGTGTTTCAGGTTTCAAGTTTCAGGTTACCTGTTGCGACTTGTTACCTTTAATATCCGTTTTTTTGTTTCAGGTTTAAAGTTTCAGGTTGTCTATTGAAACTTATTTCCTTTGAAATCCTTTTTATTGAGATAAGTGATAAAGTTTTTTATTTTACCACTTAAATTTTCATAATCTGTTTTTAAAACTTCGAGTTTTTGTTCTGAAATATATTCAAAGTCGAAAACTCTATAAAGCTGAGATCTTGTTTCTCCGGCCGAACCTTTTGCTATTGATAAAAATTGTCGAAATTCTAAATTCCCATCTCTTTCAAAACCTTCAGCAATATTATCCATCACCGAGCCAGAAGAATCTTTTATTTGATTTTTGAATCTGAAATCTGATCTTAATTCTGTTTCAATTGCAATAAGATGAATTTCTTTTGCTAATCGTCGAGCTTCTTTCCAAATTTCTAAATCTTCAAATCGAGTTATAGTTGCTATGTATTTTTGTTTTAAGTTTAAACTTACAAAATGTAATTTAACTTGAAACTAAAAAAAACATGAAACATGAAACTAAAAATTTAGTTCTCTGCTTTAATCCAGTCGTATCCTTTTTCTTCCAGTTCGTAAGCCAGTTCTTTTCCTCCTGATTTTACTATTCTTCCGTTGTATAAAACGTGAACAAAATCCGGAACGATGTAATCTAACAAACGTTGGTAGTGCGTGATCACGATAATGGCATTTTTCTCGCTTTTCAATTTGTTAACTCCGTTAGCTACAATTCTTAAAGCATCGATGTCAAGACCTGAATCGGTTTCGTCAAGGATGGCTAATTTTGGCTCTAACATTGCCATCTGAAAAATTTCGTTTCTTTTTTTCTCACCACCCGAAAAACCTTCGTTTAAAGAACGGGATAAAAATTTACGATCAATTTCCAGTAATTCCGATTTCTCACGAATCACTTTCAGCATTTCGTTAGCCGGCATTTCGGCCTGACCGTTTGCTTTACGGGTTTCGTTGATCGCCGTTTTCATGAAGTTAGTAACACTTACTCCGGGGATTTCTACAGGATATTGAAAAGAAAGGAAAACTCCTTTGTGTGCTCTTTCTTCCGGAGCTAAATCAGCAAGGTCTTCTCCGTCAAGGAAAACAGCTCCGTCAGTAACTTCGTAGTTTTCGTTTCCGGCAATTACAGCCGAAAGGGTACTTTTCCCGGAACCGTTAGGCCCCATGATAGCGTGTACTTCGCCAGCTTTAACTTCTATGTTAATTCCTTTAAGGATTTCTTTATCACCAATTGAGGCGTGAAGGTTTTTTATTGATAACATTGTTTTTTTATTTTATATAAATGTCAATTCTATTTTTGTTGTCTGGTTTAGGATGTTGGCATTAAAATGCGCGTGTCCTAAATATTCCATGCCTAAATAATCGGCTGATTTTTTGAACGGTATGTAAAAACTTTCTTCAATTTCATTGTCATGTGAATTGGAAATCACGCCAATTTTCTTTCCTCTGAGTTTTCTTCCGGTTTCTTTCTCAATACGGATTAAATCCGAAATGCGATCAAAGAAAACTTTCATAATTCCACTCATATTATACCAATAAATAGGAGTCGCAAAAATCAAAGTATCATACTTTTCGAGTATTTTTCTTATCAAAGGCAAAAAATCATCATCTATGTTTTTGCTTTCATAATCATAATAGGAAATAGTATAATCGCTCAAATTAATTACATCTGTTGCAGCATCTTTAGCGATTTGATCTACAATTTTTGTGGTGTTTCCATTTTTTCGGGAAGAGCCTAAAATGATGACTGATTTGTTTTCCATTAATACTTATTCGTAATGTCCTTTCATAGAAAGTATATTGAGTATTTCGATATTGTTTTCTTCTGTTATTCTATATATTATTCGATGTTCTTTATCGATTCTTCTTGACCATCTTCCGGATAATTCATATTTTAATTGTTCCGGTTTTCCCAGTCCTTCATAAGGATGAATTAAAATGTCTTCAATTAAACTTGTGATTTTTTTCATTATTGATTTGTTTCCGGATTTCTTCCAAAAAAGAATATCCTTTTGTGCCTTTTCAGAATAAATTATTTCCACAAATCTTCAATTTTTATTTTAATTCCTTTTCCTTCTTCAATACTTTTTTCCGCGTCAAGAATTTCTTTTACAAACTTTGAATTGTATGGTTTTTCATTTTCTTCAACAATTTCAAAGCCAAGAGATTTTGCCAGGGATTTTAAAACTGGAAAATCTTTTTTCTTTACATTTTTTAAGATGATATCCATAATTCTTGTTTTTTATTATCCAACAGATCCTTCAAGAGAAATCTCTAATAATTTTTGAGCTTCAACCGCAAATTCCATTGGCAATTTGTTCAGTACATCTTTACTGAAACCGTTTACAATTAAGGCAATCGCTTTTTCAGTCGGAATACCTCTTTGGTTGCAATAAAATACCTGATCTTCTCCAATTTTACTTGTAGTTGCTTCGTGTTCTATTTTAGCCGACGGATTTTTACTTTCTATATAAGGGAAAGTATGTGCACCGCAGTTGTTTCCCATTAAAAGGGAATCACATTGCGAAAAGTTTCTTGCATTCTCAGCTCTTGGGCTAATTTGCACTAATCCGCGGTAACTGTTTTGTGATTTACCTGCCGAGATACCTTTAGAAATAATAGTCGATTTAGTATTTTTTCCTAAATGGATCATTTTGGTTCCGGTATCTGCCTGTTGGTAATTATTGGTTACGGCTATAGAATAAAATTCTCCAACTGAATTGTCTCCTTTCAAGATACAGGAAGGATATTTCCATGTTACTGCAGAACCTGTTTCTACTTGTGTCCAGGAAATTTTAGCGTTTGTTTCGCATATGCCTCTTTTGGTCACAAAATTATAAACACCACCTTTTCCTTCTTTGTTTCCGGGAAACCAGTTCTGAACGGTAGAATATTTAATTTCAGCATCATCCATCGCGATCAATTCAACTACAGCAGCGTGCAATTGATTTTCATCACGACTTGGAGCCGTACAGCCTTCTAAGTATGAAACATAACTTCCGGCATCAGCAATAACAAGGGTTCTTTCGAATTGTCCTGTTCCGGCCTGATTGATTCTGAAGTAAGTTGAAAGTTCCATCGGGCAACGAACGCCTTTTGGAATATAACAGAAACTTCCGTCAGAGAAAACCGCTGAGTTTAATGCAGCATAGAAGTTGTCTTTTTGAGGAACAACGCTTCCTAAATATTTACGAACTAATTCAGGATGTTCTTTAATGGCTTCAGAAATCGGACAGAAAATAATTCCTTTTTCTGCCAGTGTTTTTTTGAAAGTCGTAGCCACAGAAACAGAATCGACCACAATGTCCATAGCGACATTGTTCATCATTTTTTGTTCATCGACAGAGATTCCTAATTTTTTGTACATCTCTAAAAGTTCCGGATCTACATCATCCAAAGTTTTGGACGGATCTACCTGTTTTGGAGCAGAATAGTAAGAAATCGCCTGAAAATCGGGTTTTGTATAATGTACATTGGCCCATTCCGGTTCGATCATTTCTTTCCATGCCCGAAAAGCCTCGATGCGCCAGTCGGTCATCCATTGAGGTTCTTCTTTTTTAAGAGAAATAGCGCGAACAATATCTTCATTTAATCCAATAGGGAATGTTTCCGATTCAATATTAGTATAAAATCCGTATTCGTATTCTTTGGTTTCGAGTTCGATTTTTAAATCGTCTTCAGTGTATTTTGACATTTTTTTCTTTTTTAAAACGCTGTAAGAAATTGATTTTCTTAAACATTTAAATTTTTGCTTTTATAAATTCGTTTGATTTATAGGGAAAAAGATTCTCCACAACCACAGGTTCTGCTTGCATTTGGATTATTAAACACAAAACCTTTTCCATTTAATCCTCCGGAAAATTCAAGGATTGTACCGGCTAAGTATAGAAATGATTTTTTTTCAACTGCAATTGTTATGTCGTTGTCTACAAATATTTTATCGTCGTCGCCTTTCGTTTTATCAAATTTTAAATCATATGACAAACCAGAGCATCCGCCACTTTTTACACCTACGCGTACGTAGTCATTAGCGGCATCAAAACCATCATCTTTCATCAGGTCGATGATTTTCTTTTTGGCTGTATCAGAAACTTTTATCATTGTGTTTATGGTATTTATCTTTTCTTATCTTTTAAGCTGCATTTAATAGTAATGAAATTATTACATTTTAAAGTGCTGTCTTTCAATGTTGAAATGAAATTATCTGCAAAGATACGACTTAAAAACCTTTTTCCATAATGGTTCACATTATTATAACAAATGTTAAAATAGACAGAAGTTATATAATAATTGCAGCAGCCGTTTTTATGTTTCGCATGACTTCTGTAATTACTTAAATTGAAGAATAATGAGTAAGGAAATTGTTTTGTAGGGTTTAAGCGTCAATAATATTCGTAAAATGTTAAAAAGGCGTATTTATACGTATTCTCGCTAATTAATTAGTGGTATTTTTGCAGAAAATTGTGAGTTTATGAAAGAACAATACAATAACAAGTGGCTGACAGCACTTCTGGCAGTATTTTTCGGTTTTGGACTAGGGGCTACAGTCTTTATTTTTAGTAAGGGACCCATTGACAGGGAAAAAACCAAGGATGTAAATAAATTACAGGGAATTGTGGAACCCAGTCAGGAAACCAAGGACCAAAAGAATATATTAGATTCTCTAAATGTTTTAAAGTTGGCTTATGATGTCGCGATTCTGGAAAAAACAGCCCTTTCTCAGGAATTGGAACTGGAAAGAAGAAACGTTGAAAATCTGATGGAAATTATCAAATACTCTAAAAATCCTTCGCCTTCACAAATAAAGGTTTATCGAAAGCAATTATCGGATTTAAGTGCTAAAGTGCTTGAAATTAAAAATTTAAAATTTCAAAATAAAAACTTACTGACTGAAATTGAGAGTCAGAATCTGGTAATGTATAAGCAAAAAGCAGAAAATGATACTTTACTATTGAAACAAAAAAAGCTAGAATCCACTTTAATTGATGCGTCTAAATTATCAGCGAATACTTTTAAGGTAATTGCACTTCGTGAAAAAAAATCGGGAAAAGAATTGGAAACCGATAAAGCCAAAAACACCGAAAAATTAAAGATTAGTTTTTCTGTTAATGGAAATACTGTTGCAAAAACGGGAAAGAAAGTTTTTTACATTCAGGTGCTGGATCAGAAAAACACCGTTCTGGGAGAAAATAAACTGATCGAATTTGATACTGATAAAGCTTTGGTTTATAGTTTTATAGTGGTGGTTGACTTTCAGGGAAAACCTGCCAATGTTTATGGAATTTTGAATGAGGAAGACGGATTTCAATTTCAAAAAGGAACTTACTTTGTCAATTTCTTCGACAAGCAGGAAATCATGGGTAGCGCTTCTATTACGCTCGAATAAGGTGATTTTTTTGCGACTAATTTCGCTAATTTTTACTAATTTTTCTTTCGATTATAAATGAATTCAGCAATTTCATTTTGAGATGTGAGTTTCTAAATGATTAGTAAAAATTAGTGAAATTTGTGGCGGATTTTTTTATTTCTTTTCCTCTAATTAAGAAAGATTGCGTTTTTGAAGGTTAATGTTTAGCATAAGGAAATCCAATTTCCTAGCTTTGTTTCACTAATAGAAACTTAAGCTCATGAAACTTTATCCAATAGAATCCGGAAATTTTAAACTTGATGGAGGTGCGATGTTTGGGGTTGTGCCTAAAACAATCTGGAACAAAACCAATCCTGCCGACGGCAATAATCTGATTGATATTGCAGCGCGTTGTCTTCTTATTGAAGAAGGGAATCGCCTGATTTTGATCGATACCGGAATGGGAGACAAACAATCGGAAAAGTTTTTTGGATATTACTCGCTTTGGGGATCGCATTCGATAGACAAATCGCTGGCGAAATATGGTTTTCAGAGGGATGATATTACGGATGTTTTTATGACACATCTTCATTTTGATCATTGTGGAGGAAGTGTACAGTGGAATGCTGGCAGAACAGGTTATGAACCGGCTTTCAAAAACGCCACGTACTGGACTAACGAAAATCACTGGGAATGGGCGACAAAACCAAATCCTCGTGAGAAAGCTTCCTTTTTAGCCGAGAATATTTTACCGATGCAGGAAAGCGGCCAGCTGAATTTTATTCAAAGACCCAATAATGATTTTGGTTTTTCACAAGAGTTGGGTTTTGAAATTTTCTACGTTGACGGCCACACCGAAAAACAGATGATTCCGCATATTAAGTATAAAGACAAAACCATTGTATTTTGTGCCGATTTACTGGCGACTGCCGGACACATTCCGCTGCCGTATGTTATGGGATACGATACCAGACCTTTATTGACAATGCCGGAGAAATCAAAATTCTTAAATGCAGCTGCAGACCATAACTTTTATTTGTTTTTGGAACACGACGCGCACAACCAGATTATAACAGTGGAACATACCGAAAAAGGAGTTCGGTTGAAAGACGTTTTTACTTGCGAAGATATCCTTTAAAGAAATTTTTAAACATAAAAAAATCCCATTTTCAAATAGATGAAAATGGGATTTTTTAGTTTAAGGTTATATTAGTTATTCAACAATTATCTTCTTCGCAGAAGAAGCATCCTGATTGATTAGATATACATAATAAATTCCTTTTGGAAGTCCGGATAAGTCGATCGTATTACTACTATTAGCGGTATCCAAAGTGAATGATTTTACCAGTTGTCCCAATGAATTGTATACGGTTGCTTTTTCTAAAGAAACGTTGTCAATAGTTACCTCACCTTTTGTTGGGTTTGGATATAACACTACATGATTAAATACAGAATCTTCAAGGCCTAATGAACAGCTGTCAGAATAGGAAGCATTAGCATCTTTATAGAATACATCACTAGTACTTGCAAACGCAGGGTTATCTACTTTGATACAAGTCAGACTCGTATTTTTAAACATGAATGCAGTTGTAAAATTGATATTATTACCATTTTTAAGATTTAATGTTTCCAATGCATTTTCTGACGCATTGATGTACACTAAACTGGTATTTTTGGAAATATCTAAACTCTTAATTTTGTTTTTGTTGGCCTGTAAAGTAGTAAGGTTTTTATTGGCTGATACATCAAGAGCTGTCAAAAGATTTCCATGACAATACAACTCAATAAGGTTTGAATTTTTTGACAGGTTTAATGAAGTCAGATTATTAAACTGACAGTTTAAAAATTCAAGTGAAGCAAAAGCTTCAATTCCTGTTAAATCTGCAATTTCATTCAATTCTACGTTTAAGTCTTTTACAACAGCAACAGATGATGTAAGCACTTTTCCGTTTTTACCGTCTATGTCAATTTTTAAATCAATAAGTGCCTGTTCAAAATTGGTGTCCGGAATTAGTGTAAAACTGCTGCAATCAACAGCAAAGAAAGAAGTTTTGTCCAGTTTGCCATTCCAGTTGTCGTTAGAATAAGTTACGTCATCAACCTGAATACAGCTCAAAGAAGGGTTTTTTGTAAAGTTCACACTAAACCAGTTCAGTTTTGTATTCTGACCATTTTTTAAATTCAAAGAACTTAAATTGTTATTTGAAAAATCGATATATAACAAAGCAGGATTTTTTGAAATATCCAAACTTGTTAAAACATTATAAGCAGCTCTTAATTCTGTCAACAATGGATTGTTTGCAGGATTGTAAGATGCTATACTATTTGTATTAAAATTTAAAGTTGTTAAAGATTCGAAATCCTGAATTCCGGTAAGATTTGCAATAGCACTTGATGAAATATCTAAAGTTGTAACAGAAGCAATACTTGCAGTTTTAACTTTACCGTTTTTACCATCGTTATCAATGCCTAAGTTTATCAGTTTTTGCTCAAAATTAGCATCCGGAATTAGGGTATATGGTGTACAGTCGACATTAAAAGAAGCCGATACATCTTTTCCGGTACTCCAGTTTGTAATAGCGTAAGAAGTGTCATCCACCAAAATACAAGTTAACTTTGGGTTTTTAAGCATAACCACACTTGTAAAAGCAGTGTTATTTCCATTTTGAAGATTTAAATAATTCAAATCATTTTCGGAAGTATTTAAGCTCACTAACTTTTTGTTTTTGGATAAGTCTAAACTTTTTATTTTGTTTTTGTTTACCTGTAAAGTGGTTAGGTTGCTATTTACAGCAACATCAAGAACTGTTAAAAGATTTTCATGACAATACAATTCAATTAAGTTTAAATTCTTTGACAAATTTAGCGACGTTAAATTATTGTACTGACAGTTTAAAAATTCAAGTGAGGTAAAATCCTCAATTCCGGTTAAATCTGCAATTTCGCTAAACTGAACGTTCAAATCCTTAACAACAGCAATTGATGCTGTTAATACTTTTCCGTTTTTACCATCTTTATCAATTCCTAAATCAATTAATTTTTGTTCGAAATTGGCGTCCGGAATTAGTGTGTAGGCTGTACAATCAAGGTTGTATTTTGCGTTTACATCTTTAATGTTGGCCCAATTCGCATCAGAATAAGTAACATCGTCAACCTGAATGCATTTTAAACCAGTATTAATTCTAAAATCGGTATCCGTTAAAGTCAGGTTAGTATTAAAACCGTTTTTCAGGTTTAAAGAAGTCAGAAGATTATTTCTAAGATTTAATTTTACCAGCTTACTATTTGTGGAAATGTCGAAAGTTGCAAGTTGATTATTTTTAGCATCAATCGCTGTTAGTTCCGGATTTTTTGAAACATTCAGAACCGCTAATTTATTAGAATCGACCATGATCTCTTTAAGAGAAGTATTCGCAGAAAGATCTAAAGCTGTCAGTTGATTGTTACCACAATACAAATTAACTAATTGCGTATTACCTGAAACATCTAAAGCTGTTAATGCATTATTCCTGATGTCTAATTTTTTTAGTGCTGTTAAAGCCGAAAGATCTACGGTAGTTAATTTTCCGTTGGAACAGGTTAATGTTGTTAACGAAGTATTGTTACTAACATTCAGACTCGTTAATAAAGTGCTTGGCGCGTACAACTCTTCTAATTTAGTATTATGTGATAAGTCAAGGCTTGTAATAGAGTTCACATAACAATTAAGATAAGTTAGGGATTTAAAATCCTGAATACCGGTTAAATCTGCAATAGAACTCCATGAAACATCTAAACTAGTTACATTTTCAATACGTGATGTTTTTACTTTACCATCGGGAGCACCAAAATCAATTCCTAATGAGATTAATTTTTTCTCAAAATTAAGATCAGGAATTAAAGTGTACGGAATCGCATTACAATCTGTACTAAAGCTTGCTTTAGCTGGTTTGAATGCAGACCAGTTTGCGTTAGCATAGTCAGCATCATCTACCTGAACACAGTCTAAACTGGCATTAGCAGTAAAACTTAAATATTGTAATTTTAAGTTATTTCCATTTTTTAAATTAAGGCTTCCCAGGGCATTTCCATTATTGCTTCTAAAACTGGTAAGCGCCGTGTTTTTAGACAGGTCTAATTCCTTTAAAGCGGGACTGTTAATACTAATGTCTGCAAGAAGTAAATTGTGTGACAAATCTATCGAAGAAAGACCTGTATCATCACTGTCTATATGGTTTAAAAGCGGATTTTGAGAAATATCTACAGAAGTTAACTGCGAACTTTGATCAATAGACAAAAAAGTCAGTAAAGGATTTTGAGTAACATCAACCGATTTTAAGGTTTTCTGACCGCAGCTTAAAGAACTTAATTTTGCGTTTGATCTCACATCAAAAGTTTCTATAAGATTATCTGAGCAGACGAAAGTCTTTAGTGCAGTAACACTAGAAACATCAATAGTCGTCAACTTATTTCTCTGACACCAGAATTCCCAAATTAAAGGGTTGTTCGAAACATTTAAAGAGGTTAATAAATTGTCAGTGACAATTATAGACTCTAATAATGGATTTGATGATAAATCCAGACTAGTTACTTTAGTACTGCTGCATCTTAAATATCTCAAAAGTGAATTATGGCTTAGATCTAATGTTGTAAGGGCATTTTTATCACAATCTAAACTTTTCAAAGCAGTATTTTGAGAAATATCTAAGGTCGTTAATCCTGTTGATGTAACGTATAAGTTTTCTAAAGTACTATTATTTGTTACATTTATATTTTGCAGGTTATTCTGTTCAGCGCTTAATGTGATCAAAGAAGGAAGGAAAGAAACATCTACACCGGTTAATTTGTTTTTACTCAGTCCAATCAGTGTTAAAGACGTGTTTTTAGAAAAATCAATAGATGTTAATTGATTACTTCCGGCGCTTAGTTCATTCAAACCAGTATTGTTCGAAATATCGAGACTGGCTAATTGATTGGAATAAATATACAGAATACTTAAATTAACATTTTTGCTTAGATTAATGCTGGTAAGTGTGTTTCCGCTGCAATCTAACTTAGTTAACGAAGTAAAATCCTGGATACCTGTTAAATCTGCAATTGAATATCTGGAAACATCAAGAGATGTTACGCCTGAAACCTTTGAGGTTAAAACCTGTCCGTCGGCAGTACCCGAATCAATACCCAACGCAATTAATTTTTTTTCAAAATTAGCATCCGGAATAGCCGTATACTGTGCATAAATAGAAAAATTGGCTAGTAATAGCAACAAAAGTAGTTTTGTTTTCATAGAGTGTATTTTTGTTTTGATGGCATAAATATTATAAGTTATATAGGATTTCGATGTGTTGAAAGCTCAATATTAATGCAAACTAAAAAGCCCATTTTCATTTATTTGAAAATGGGTTTTTAGTGTAAGCCTGTAATTATTCAAGAATTATTTTCTTAGCAGAAGCTGCATCCTGATTGATTAGGTAGATATAATAAATTCCTTTTGGAAGACCCGCTAAACTAACCGTATTATCGGTATTTGAAGCATCCAGTTGGATTGTTTTTACCAATTGTCCTGATGTATTGTAAACTGTTGCTTTTTCTATAGCAATATTGCTAATCGTAACCTCACCTTTTGTTGGGTTCGGGTAAACTACCGCTTGATCAAAAACAGAATCCGCAAGGCCTAATTTAGGGCAGCTTACAGCATAGGTAGCTGTAGCATCCTTTATACCCATCCATTTTGAATTGGAATAAGCAACATCATCCACTTCAATACAGGTTAGATTCGGATTGTTTCTGAAATTAGTGAATCCAAGTTGTATTTTTGTATTATTTCCGTTTTTCAAATTCAAATACGTTAACTGATTGTTTTCACAAGCCAGTTCTGTTATTTTTGGATTTTTAGAAATATCAACACTTGTAAGTTTGTTGTCTAAACAATCGAACATATAGATATCCGGATTTTTAGACACGTCAATAGCAGTAAGTTTATTGTCATTACACATAAAACCCTGAAGCAAAATGTTTTCTGAAACATCTAAACTTGTAAGTTGGTTGGTATAACAATAGAAATCCAGTAAAAGAACGTTTTTGGAAACATTTAAACTTGTTAAAAGATTGTTTCCGCAATTTAGGGAAGTCAGCTTTGTATTGTTTTGAATGTCTAAAGATGTTAATTTATTTCCTCGGCAATCTAAATCCTCTAGTTCCGTATTTTTCGATACGTTTAATGTCGTTAGCTGATTAAGCATAGCCGTTAATCTTTCTAAGGAAATATTCTCAGATAAGTCAATATCAGTTAAACTATTTCTTTGAAAATCTAAGCTAGTCAATAAAACATTTTTTGTAACATCTAAATTGGTCAATTCATTTCGGCCGATATTCAAATAAGTTAAAGCTACATTTTGAGATAAATCTATATTTTTCAGTTTGTTTTTTGAACAGTCCAGGTTAGTAAGTGAGGTGAAAGCTTCAATTCCTGTTAAGTCAGTAATCAAGTTGTTACTGACATCTAAAAAAGTGAGTTCGGAAATACTTGAAGTTAAGACTTTTCCGTCTGCAACCCCCGAATCAATACCTAAATCAATTAATTTGTTTTCAAAGTTAATATCCGGAATTGAAGTATATTCTTCAACCTGGTCGCTATATACTTTAACGTCGTCAATTAAAACATCAAATGGCTCATCGTCAAAACTAAAAGTAGAAAAAGACAAATTAAAAGTAAGATCACTGCTTGGTGTGAAAGTCGTTTCTTTTTCAGTCCATGCATTATTTGAAGCAAAAGCACTGCTGGAGATGCTGCTGCCACTTTCGTCATTATACAATTTTAAGGCTATAGGATGGCTGCCGCTATAATTGCTAGTGAGGTATTTATACTTAAACTTTACAGTATACGTGATGCCACTCTTTAAGGGGACCTGAGCAATAATTTTAGGGGATAAGCCAGCTGTTAATGATAATTTTGCACTATACTGTCCTGTTGCAGCATCAGTACTTTGGGATATAGAATTTGTAGTAGTCCAACTATTAGGAGTATTACCTGTCCAGTTATCAAAACCGCCATCAGGTACTAAATTGGTTTGAGCAAAAACAGAAAAATTAGCTAATAAAAGTAATAAGAGTAGTTTTGTTTTCATAGAATTAATTAAGGATTTTGGAAGTGCAAGTATACAAATTACAATTGTAGTTTTATTACGGAAAGACGTATTAATTTTGATGTTTTATCTTTTGTAAAGCAATTAAAAATAAAAGAAATCGGGCTTATGTTAAATTCCTTACAGAAAAAAATCATAAGGCATTGTTAATGGTTAGTTTTTTGTAACAAAAAAGCATAATTTAGTCGCAACTTTTAACTCTATACATTAAAAATAAACACATGAATCCTATAAAACCTATTACTTTATCTGCATTTGCATTGCTTGTTCTGACAGGTGGAGGTATAACTGTACAAGCACAAACTTCAGCTCCTAAAGAAGCAATCACTGTACCTTTAGCAATTGTAAAAAAAGCTCCGGTTACAGAAAACGATTTAAAAAGATGGAGTCATCTGGATCTGGTAAAAGATACGATTCCCGGAATGAGCGTTGACAAAGCCTACGTTGAATTATTGCAAGGAAAAACGGGACAAAAAGTGATTGTAGGAATTGTAGATTCCGGTGTAGATATTGAACATCCGGATTTGCAGGGAATGATCTGGACCAACGCTAAAGAAGTTGCGGGTAACGGAATCGACGATGATAAAAATGGTTTTATCGATGATGTCCACGGATGGAATTTTCTTGGCAATGCCGTTCATGAAAACCTTGAAATGACTCGTGTCATCAAAAAAAAGGATGACGGATCTGCCGAATACAAAAATGCTTTAGCACAGTACAACGAAAAATACGAAAAGGCCTTACAGAATAAACAAGAAATTGATTTTTTACTTGATGTTCACAATACAATAAAAAAGGAGTTAAATAAAACGACGTACAAACTGGAAGATTTAGCAGCAGTTACTTCAACTGATTCAAAAGTGGTTCAGAGTAAGAACGTCATGACACAGATTTTTACCAACGCAGGACCTACTTTTGATCCGGAAGCTGAACTAAAGGAGTATAGCGAACAAGTTTACGATGAGTTAAATTACAACCTAAACAAAGAATACGACGGAAGAAAAATTGTAGGAGATAATCCAGAAGATATCAAAGACAATCATTATGGTAATAATATTGTTTTTGGTCCGGACAAAGAAAAAGCACTTCACGGAACTCACGTTGCCGGAATTATTGCACAGATTCGCCATAATGATTTAGGTGGAGACGGTATCACCAACAATGTTGAAATCCTGACCGTAAGAGCTGTTCCTGATGGGGATGAATATGATAAAGATATTGCATTAGCAATTCGTTATGCAGTTGATAATGGCGCAAAAGTAATTAACGGAAGTTTCGGAAAAAGCTTTTCCCCACACAAACAATGGGTATATGATGCGATCAAATATGCCGCTAAAAAAGATGTCCTAATTGTGCATGCTGCAGGTAATGACGGTTCTAACATTGATGAAACAAAAAACATCAATTTTCCTAATGATGCTGAAGATAACGTCAAAGAATTTGCGGACAATGTGCTTACAATTGGTGCAATTAATAAAGCCTATGGCGAAAATGTAGTAGCCGGATTCTCGAACTTCGGGAAAATAAACGTTGATGTTTTTGCTCCGGGAGAAGAAATCTACGCCACAGTACCAAACAACAAATACAAATATTTACAGGGAACTTCAATGGCTTCGCCTAATGCAGCCGGAGTTGCCGCTTTGATTCGTTCTTATTATCCGAAATTGAAAGCTTCACAAGTAAAACACATTCTGATGGATTCAGGGGTTTTGCTTCCTGCTCAGGTAGTTTTGGGTGAAAATCCAAACCCAAATGAAAAACCTGCACCGGTTTCTTCTTCGGAATCTTCTAAAACGGGTAAAATGGTAAACGCTTATAATGCTTTATTGATGGCTGAAAAAATGTCAAAAAAAATAAAAAAATAAATTACTAATCCAATGGAAGAGTGAACACTCTTCCATTTTTTTATTTAAATGAAGATGTATAAAATTATTCTATTTTCTTTTCTGAGTTTTGGTTTAAACGCTGCTTTTGCACAAAATGCACCTTACTGGCAGCAACATGCCGACTATAAAATGGAGGTTTCGATGGATGTAAAAACCTATCAGTATAAGGGGAAACAGGAATTGGTGTATACCAACAATTCTGCTGATACCTTAAAAAAAGTATTTTATCATTTGTATCCAAATGCTTTTCAGCCGGGAAGTGAAATGGATGCACGTCTGCATACTATAAAAGATCCGGACGGAAGAATGGTGAATAAAGTAAAGGGTGCTGATGGCAAAGAAACAAAGCAAAGCCGAATAGAAACTTTAAAACCAAACGAAACAGGTTTTTTAAAAATTACTAATTTCAAACAAGATGGCGAAACGGCTCAGACAAGAACTTCAGGGACTGTCTTAGAAGTAACTTTGGCGAAACCAATTTTGCCGAATTCTAAAACGACTTTTACATTAGATTTCGATGGACAGGTTCCGGTTCAGATTCGCCGTTCCGGAAGAAACAATTCGGAAGGAATAGAGTTATCGATGTCGCAATGGTATCCTAAGTTAGCCGAATTTGATTTCGAAGGATGGCATGCGGATCCTTATATTGCGCGTGAATTTCATGGTGTTTGGGGTAATTTTGATGTGAAAATTACAATTGATAAGGATTATACAATTGGCGGTTCAGGATATTTACAGGATAAAAACGAAATTGGTCACGGGTATCAGGATGCAGGTGTGACGGTTACCTACCCAAAAAAAACCAAGACTTTAACATGGCATTTTATTGCGCCAAACGTTCACGATTTTACCTGGGCAGCAGACAAAGAATACGCCCATGATATTGTAAAAGGACCAAACGATGTCGATTTGCATTTCTTTTATAAAAACACTCCGAAAGTAGCTGAAAACTGGAAAAAACTAGAGCCATTAATGGTGAAAGTAATGGATTATTACAATCATACAGTTGGGGCCTATCCGTACAAACAATACTCCTTTATTCAGGGTGGAGATGGCGGAATGGAATATGCCATGTGTACTTTAATGTTAGGAAACGGAACTCTTGAAGGAATTTTAGGCACCGCTACGCACGAACTGGGACATTCATGGTTTCAGCATATTCTGGCTTCAAACGAATCAAAACACCCGTGGATGGATGAAGGTTTTACAACTTACATCGAAGACAGCGCATTGAATGAACTGGCAGGAGATAAAAAAGTAGCCAATCCGTTTAAAGGAAATTATAATGCCTATTACAGCTTAGTTTCATCAGGAAAAGAGCAGCCACAAACGACTCATGGTGACCGTTATGATGAGAACAGACCTTACAGTATCTCTTCTTATGTAAAAGGAAGTATCTTTCTTTCGCAGTTAGTATATGTAATTGGACAGGAGAATCTGGATGCTACTTTAAAAAGATATTACAGTGATTTTAAATTCAAACACCCTTCTCCGAATGATATCAAAAGAACAGCTGAAAGAGTTTCCGGTGCAGAATTGGACTGGTATTTAATAGATTGGACTCAAACAGCCAATTCGATTGATTACGGAATTAAAGACGTTGCAGATAATGCAGGCAAAACTACCGTTAGTTTAGAAAGAATCGGCAGAATGCCAATGCCAATTGATTTGCTGGTAGAATATACTGACGGAACTTCTGAAAGTTTTTATATTCCGTTAAGAATGATGAATTTCATCAAACCAAATCCAAATCCAAACGTAAAAAGAACAGTTTTGGACGACTGGGCCTGGGCGCAATCGAATTATAGTTTTACAATAGACAAAAGCAAAGGTGCAATCAAAAAAATCACCATTGACCCAAGCGGATTAATGGCTGATGTTAAAGCTGCCAATAATGTTTTTGAAGTGAAATAATCTTTCTCAAATTATAAAAAAGTCCCGTTAAATAATTTTAACGGGACTTTTTGCTTTAATTCAAAACCTATATATACAAGCAACTACTAAATCATTATTTGAAGTTATAGTATTGGTATTTATCATTGGCCTAAAAGCTAATCGATTTTTTACATTAAACTGAGACAAAGCGGCATCAACATTAGCATCAATAATATTTAAAACATAAAAGCCAACAATAAAAAAAGCTGATAAATCCCTATTTCTTTGAAAGTATTTCTGAGCAGAAATTAATTGGTTATTATTTAGCCGGGATAAATATTCAGAATCACTTTGAGTTCCTGCAAGTCTGTTTTTATATTCATCTCTATATAAATCATATTGCTTTTGATTGTTTGTATAAAAATAGATACTTGTGCCAATTGCAACATAAACTAATGGAACCTTCCAATATTTTTTGTTGTAAACCTGACCGAGCCCGGGTAAAATTGCAGAATAAAAACTTGCCTTAGCAGGACGAAGCGGATCGATAGTTTCTAATTTTAGTGAATCCTTGTGCGTAATAATACTCTGTGATTGAGAATAAATTGATGAATAAAAAAATAAGATTAAAATGATATAAATCCTCATATATAAGACATTTTAGTAATAGATGTAAATAAAAGCAGAATAATATTCACAATAATTCATTTTTAGGCAATAGTGAGAAATGACTCGTTTTTTTATTTGTTAATCAAATATTTTACAAATAAAACATATTTGAAGATTTTTCCTTCAAATTAAAGTTTTAAATCACTCAACTAAAGTTTATTTGTAGTACATTGGCTTCAAATAAATAAAACAATGACTTTTGGAACTAAATTGCAAAAATTGAGGAATGAGAAAAGAATGTCTCAAAAAGAAATTTCAGGTATATTGGAAGTTTCCCAAACAATATATGGAAAATGGGAAAGTGACAGATTTTATCCGACATATAAAAATTTAAAAAAAATCGCCGCTTTTTACATGATTGATGTGGAACTATTAACTGAAGATCAAATTAATTTAAGCCTCGAAAAAAGTACTGATTCATTTAAAAATATGTCTGTGTCAAAATCCTCAGAAACGATATTAAAACTTTTAAAGAAAATAGAAAAAGCTGTTTCCCTAATAAGAGAACAGACAGAAATAGTACAAAAAGAGAAAGATGACTAATAAAAAAGAAAGCCCTTAAAGTGATTTAAGGGCTTTTCTTTTTTCAAATTTATCTTTATTATTATATTGTTTTTACTTCTGTAACAACAACGGTTTCTGTTTTCTTAAACGGAAATAATTTTCGATAACTGGCAGATCGCCATAACCATTCGATTGGACCATAATTGTATCTTGACAGCCACCATTTGCTTATAAATAGCTGCACGATAAAAATAAAAACCGCTAAGGAAAAGTAAAACCAATAAGGCATTGCATCTCCTATTCCCAGACCAATTCCCGAAAAAATAAAAGCCGCTAAAATGTTTTGGGCGATATAATTGGTCAGTGTCATTTTTCCGCCGGCACTAAAATAACTGAAAACGGTTTTTAGCTTTCCATTATTATACAACAAGGAAATTCCCGTAGCGATAAAAATCATGGTGCTTAGAACGAGCCAGTAGAGCGGGTGAAAGACTTTGAAAATAGCGACTTGTTTGTAGAAAATAATCAGATTAAAGCATACACCAATAATGACGGCCGTAGCTAAACTGATCCAAAGTACACGTTTTAATAGCTTTTTCAGTTCGTTTAGACGATTAAAAAAGTTTATTTTCTGAAGTAAAAATCCAAAAAGCATGCAGGCAAACATGACAAGATGTGCCGTAATGGCGTAACCCGGAATAATGATTTGCTCGTAAAAAGAAGCAAGCAAATTAAACCTGAAAAAATCCAGCCAGTTTCCGGAATGATACAATTTTAAATATTCGGGATTTGTTGCGATTTCCGGATGTTCGACTTTAAAGCCATTGACATAAGCCATTACAAAAGGAATGGTAAGAACAATAACAGCAGAAATTATGGCTAATGTTTTTGCAGAACATTTGTAAAAAAGTAACATTACAAGTCCTAAAAAAGCATAATCTTTTAAGATGTCGCCAAGCCAGAAAGACGAATTAATAAAAGCAAGTACAAAAAGTAAAATCATTCGCCACGCAAAAAAGGTGACCGGATTTTTGCCTTTACCGGCAACATTCTCAATTAAAATAGCAAAACCGTAGCCAAATAACAGCGTTAATAAGGTCCAGGATTTTGCTGCAAAAAAGTAGCGGTTAAACGTCATCAGTATTTCAGATAAAATACTGTGGTTGAATTTGTGTGGTACGCCGATAAACAGGAAGTCCGAATAATTTCCAATGGCAACGCCTAGTAGAGCCCAGCCCCTGAGGATGTCAACAATAGCAGTTCTTTTGCTTTGTTCGACAGGATGATAAGAATTTGTCATTTAATTAACATTTTTGTTGTGATTTGATTGATGATTTTAGATAAATTTGAAAGTATTCTAACGCAGCCAAAAGTAAGAAAATTATATAATCCTGTGCTTTTATCTTAAAGTATATTTCACAAAAAAAGCGTATTATTTTAAAAGAACTTCTTTTAAAATAATACGCTTTAAATAGTTAGGAATTTTTAAACTATCCCAAATGTTCCAGCATATCTTTTGTCATTGATTCCAGATCAAAAGTATGTTGCCATCCCCAGTCTTTTCTCGCTTCAGCGTCATCAATACTGGCAGGCCAGCTGTCCGCAATTTTCTGACGGAAATCAGGATTGTATGTAATTTCAAATTCAGGAATATGTTTTTTGATTTCAGCAGCAATTTGAGTTGGAGTAAAACTCATTGCGGCTAAATTGTATGAAGAATGTATTTTGATGTCTTCAGCAGGCGCTTTCATAATATTGATAGTCGCTTCAATAGCATCATCCATATACATCATTGGCATTTTGGTTTCTGCCGATAAAAAGCATTCGTATTTTTTATCAGCAATCGCTTTATAAAAAATATCAACAGCATAATCGGTAGTGCCGCCGCCCGGAGGAGTCGACCAGCTGATTAAACCAGGATAACGGATACTGCGAACATCAACACCATAAATATTATGGTAATATTCACACCATCTTTCTCCTGCCTGCTTGCTAATTCCGTAAACAGTCGAAGGTTCCATTACCGTATATTGCGGCGTGTTTTCTTTTGGAGTTGTCGGGCCAAAAACGGCAATACTGGAAGGCCAGAAAACTTTCTGGATTTTTTTTGCTTTAGCCAGATTCAGAACATGAAATAACGAATTCATATTCAGGTCCCAGGCAAAGGCGGGATTTTTTTCGGCTGTAGCAGATAAAAGTGCTGCCATTAAATAAATATCCGTAATCTTATGTACTTCAACAAGATGTTCAATTTGATTGAAATCCAACGCATTGACCACCTCAAAAGGTCCTGAATTAACAACGTCCGTATTTAATTTTCGGATATCAGAAGCGACAACATTTTCTGTTCCGTATAATTTGCGAAGCTTTTGAGTCAGTTCAGTCCCAATTTGACCGCATGCACCAATGATCAATATTTTTGGATTCATTTGTAATATTTTTAGATACGCAAATATAACGTTTTCGCAAATATTTTTACTTTTCCAAAGAACAAATTATAAATTTAACAACGATGAAGATGCTTTTTTGGATTATTCTCCGTTGAGACTTTTAATTGTTTGACCGCAAAGTACGCAAAGATTTTTAAAAATTACGGCAGGATAAAAAGCTTTGCGTGCTTTGCGGTTAAATTTTCCAGACACAGATTACAGCGTTTTCTTTGCCACGAATTTGCTTCGTCTGTTCGCTATCGGGTCACGAATTAGCACAAATCTATGCGGTCAAAACTTGAAATAATTCGTGAAGATTGGAGAAATTCGTGGCAAACTTTTTAAAATCCATATCCAGAGCAATATATGATCAAAATCAGAATTCGTAATTGTAAATTTACTTTGTAACTTTGTAGCTTAATGTTTGACCAAATGAAATACAAAATATCTCTTTTTCTACTTTTTATTTTTGTACTGAACTCGTGTCAGGGTGAAGACGAAAGGCGTCTTGCAGAGTATAAAAAAGAAGCTAAAAAAAAGGAAGTCATCTTTAATAACATCAATAAAGGCTGGGTTTTTATTGACGAACCCATCAATGAAGTCTCTGAGCAGAATGCAGCAACCTGGACAGAATGGCGCGACTTCTTAAAAGAAATCGGAGAAAAACCGAAGAAAACGATTGGAGCCTTTCAGAAAAAATCGGCTGCAATTGCTAAGAAAGCAATGCTTTTAAATAATAATATTCCGGCACAATTCAATCTGCCTCAGATAAAAAGCAGAATCTCAATTTTGATCACTAAAATCAAAATGATGGATCTGTTCATTCATCTGAACCAAATTCCCGACGAGAAAGTGATTTTTTTAGTTGGTGAAATTAATAAGGAATTAGTTTCACTGGAAAGACAAATGGATAAAATTGTTGAAAAAAGCAAGATTCCGAAAGAAGAAGGAGAAGCAGATTTCCTGAAAATGTTAGATACAACACGCGCGATTCCGAATTCGGCACCGCCATTAGATCAAAATTTACCTAAAGTTGAGTAAAAACGCCCTTTATACTACGTATGATAATCTGCCAAAAGCAAAGCAGATTGCATCAAATTTACTGGAAGAAAGCCAGATAAAAATGCATCTTAGCGGTTTGCTGGGATCTGCAGTATCCTTTGTAATCCGCTCCGTTTTTAAGCAAACCGAACTGCCTTTTTTGATTGTTTTAGACAACAAGGAAGAAGCGGCGTATTACCTGAATGATCTCGAACAGATGATTGGCGAACAGGATGTCTTGTTTTATCCGGCATCATTTCGCCGTCCTTACCAAGTTGATGAAACCGATAATGCCAATGTACTGCTTCGCGCTGAGGTTTTAAACCGAATTAATTCCCGTAAAAAACCAGCGATCATCGTGACCTATCCGGAGGCGCTTTTTGAGAAAGTAGTGACGCGCCAGCAGTTGGACAAAAACACTTTGAAAGTCGCTTTAAACGATAAAATTTCAATTGATTTTATCAATGAAGTTTTGTTTGAATATGAATTCAAGAGAGTCGATTTTATTACGGAACCAGGTGAATTTTCCGTTCGTGGAGGAATTGTCGATGTGTTCTCCTTTTCAAACGATCACCCTTACCGAATTGAATTTTTTGGAAATGAAGTAGACAGCATCAGAAGTTTCGATGTAGAAACACAACTGTCTGTAGAAACACATAAAAAAATAACGATTATCCCGAATGTCGAGAACAAGATCTTTCAGGAAAACAGGGAAAGTTTCTTAGATTATATTGCAGAAAAAACGGTTCTTTTTATTCAGAACACCGACGGACTTTTTTCTCAGTTAGACAAACAATTCGCACGGGCAGAAGAAGCTTTTGAGAAACTTTCGAAAGAGATAAAACACGCCAGTCCGGAACAACTGTTCTTAAATCAGGCTTCATTTATAAAAAGGGCGTTAGACTTTTCGGTTGTTGAACTGGCTTCAAAGCCAATTTTCAAAACCACCAAAAAGTTCGAATTTCATATTCTGCCGCAGCCCTCATTCAATAAACAATTTGATTTATTACTGAATAACCTGAGTGAGAATCATTTTAACGGCTATAAAAATTACCTGTTTTGTTCTAATGAAACGCAGGCAAAACGATTTCATGATATTTTCGAAACTTTAGATGAAGCCAATTCAGAGAATATTCGAAAACAATATCATACTATTGTATTGCCTTTATACCAGGGTTTTATTGACGAAGAAAATCAGCTTACGGCTTATACCGATCATCAGATTTTTGAGCGGTACCATAAATTCAACATCAAAAACGGCTATTCGAAAAAGCAGAATATTACGCTAAAAGAATTAACGTCACTATCTGTTGGGGATTATGTTACGCATATCGATCACGGAATCGGGAAGTTTGGCGGCCTGCAAAAAATTCAGGTGGAAGGTAAAACGCAGGAAGCCATAAAATTGGTTTATGCCGATAATGATATTGTGTATGTGAGCATCCATTCGCTTCATAAAATCTCCAAATACAACGGAAAAGACGGAACGCCGCCTAAAATTTATAAACTGGGATCGAATGCCTGGAAAATTTTAAAACAAAAAACCAAAGCGCGTGTCAAACATATTGCGTTCAATTTGATTCAGCTGTATGCGAAACGCCGTTTGGAAAAAGGTTTCCAGTTTGCGCCGGACAGTTATTTGCAAAACGAATTAGAAAGTTCCTTTATCTACGAAGACACTCCCGATCAGACGAAATCGACTCAGGAGGTAAAAGCCGATATGGAAAGTGATCGCCCAATGGATCGTCTGGTTTGTGGTGACGTTGGTTTCGGAAAAACAGAGGTGGCGATTCGTGCCGCTTTTAAAGCGGTTGACAACAGTAAACAAGTCGCCATTCTGGTTCCCACAACTATTTTGGCATACCAGCATTATCGGACTTTTACGGAAAGATTAAAAGATATGCCGGTTTCAATTGGTTATCTGAACCGATTTAGAACGGCCAAACAGAAAGCACAAACCTTAAAAGATTTAGCCGAAGGTAAACTGGATATTGTAATTGGAACACACCAATTAGTCAACAAAAATGTAGTTTTTAAAGACCTTGGTTTATTGATTGTCGACGAAGAGCAAAAGTTTGGCGTAAATGTAAAAGACAAGCTCAAAACGATTGCAGCCAATGTAGATACGCTGACCTTAACGGCAACGCCAATTCCGAGAACGCTTCAGTTTTCCTTGATGGCGGCTCGCGATTTATCGGTAATTACAACGCCTCCGCCCAATCGTTATCCAATAGAAACCAATGTGGTTGGTTTTAATGAAGAGATAATCCGCGATGCGATTTCATATGAAATTCAGCGTAACGGACAGGTTTTCTTTATCAATAACCGAATCGAAAACATTAAGGAAGTTGCCGGGATGATTCAGCGTCTGGTTCCGAATGCCAGAGTTGGAATTGGACATGGTCAAATGGAAGGTGCCAAACTAGAAGAATTGATGTTAGGTTTCATGAATGGGGATTTTGATGTTCTGGTCGCGACAACAATCATCGAAAGCGGTTTGGATGTACCAAATGCCAATACGATTTTTATCAATAATGCCAACAATTTTGGATTATCAGATCTGCACCAGATGCGAGGCCGGGTAGGGCGAAGCAACAAAAAAGCCTTCTGTTATTTTATCTGTCCGCCATATTCCTCTATGACCGAAGATGCGCGTAAACGTATTCAGGCGTTAGAGCAGTTTAGCGAATTGGGCAGCGGATTTAATATTGCTATGAAAGATCTTGAAATTCGTGGTGCCGGGGATTTATTAGGTGGAGAGCAAAGTGGTTTCATCAATGAAATTGGTTTTGATACTTACCAGAAAATCATGAACGAAGCCATCGAAGAATTAAAAGAAAACGAATTCAAGGATTTATATCCGGAAGAAAATGATATTGAAACGAAGGAATACGTAAAAGATTTACAAATTGATACGGATTTTGAATTGTTGTTTTCTGATGAATACATCAATAATGTTACAGAGCGTCTAAGTTTATATAACGAATTAGGTTCTGTAAAAAATGAAGAAGAACTAATCATTTTCCAAAACAAATTAATTGACCGTTTCGGACCGATGCCTCCGCGTGCCAATGCCTTGATGAATAGTATTCGCATCAAATGGATTGCCACAGCTGTAGGTATTGAAAAACTGGTCATGAAAAAAGGCAAAATGATTGGCTATTTCGTCTCAGATCAACAATCTGATTATTATCAGTCGAAACGTTTTCAGAAGATGATAAAATTTGTGCAGACACACAGTAATCTTTGCACAATGAAAGAAAAACAAACGCCAAATGGTTTGCGCCTTTTACTGACTTTTGAGAATGTAAAATCGACCAAACGAGCTTTGGAGTTGATGGAAATGTTGGGAGAGTAATTGAAAAAAGTTAGCCACAGATTAAAGGGATTCTCACAGATACAGATTAGAAAAATCATTTTTAATTCCTTAATCTGTGGCAAAAAATACTCATTTCTAAATACAATAAGGGCATATGAAATTTTCATACGCCCTTATTTTTTTTAAGTAATTACGCTGTTATTTAGTTAGCCACAAATTTTTAAAACACTATTAATTCGTGTTGATTCATGACCCGAGCGATAGCGAACAGGCGAAGCAAATTCGTGGCACAAACAGTACTATTTAACAATCAGTTTTTTAGTTACATTTGAATTTTTCGAATTAATAGTTACAATATAAATTCCCGATGCCAAATGATGATTGATTTGTCCTGAAGCCGAAAGTTTTTCCGTTTGTACGATTCTTCCGTTCATATCAGAAACGGTAATCGCTGCCACGTCTCCATTTTCTAATTCCGGCAATAAAACCTGAAATTGATTGTCTGTTGATGGATTTGGATAGATTGTAATTATTGTATTTTGTACCTCAACATCTTCTTTAGTATTCAAAGCCATTTTTGAAGCAGTGGCGCTTTCAAGCTGCCATTGAGCACTGTACCAGCCATCCTGTGAATTGCCATATTGAGCCGATCCGGTTTGGTTTTCAACATGAATAATATTTCCGGATTGCCATCTGTTTCTAATTCTGGTCCAGGTTCCGTCAATATAATCAGCAGACCATTGCGCACTCCAGAAAGTGGTATCGGTAATGTTGCACTGCACACTTCCGGTTTGTCCTTCAATATTAATTAATTCTCCTGTTGCTACATTTTTCAATACGAAATAAGTAGCATCAATCGCAATTTTCTGCCATTTGTAACTGTTATTGGAAGCGGTTGCTCCGTAACCCACATTTGTTCCGGCATCCGATAAGTAAGCACCTGTCCATCTGTTTTTGATGGTATAATAAGTTCCTGTTGCAGTTGAAACAGTTACGGCAGCTGTACTTGTTTTGCTTCCGCTAACAGTGGTTACCGTTATAGTTGCAGTTCCATTTGCCACGGCTGTAATTAATCCGGATGCATTTACCGTTGCCACAGCCGTATTGCTTGAACTGTACGTAACATTTTTGTTTGTTGCATTTGCAGGAAGAACAGTCGGCGTAAGCTGTTGTGTTCCGCCAACGGCTAATGATACTGTTGTCGGACTAAGACTCACGCTTGTCACGGCTACAGTTGATGCATTTACCATTACCGCGCAGGTTGCTGTTTTAGCACCATCCTGAGTCATTACCGTAATAGTTGCAGATCCTGCAGCTAAAGCCGTTATTAAACCTGACGCATTAACTGTTGCTACGGCTGTATTGCCTGAAGCATAAGTAACCGTTTTATTGGTTGCTGTTGCAGGTGAAACTGTAGGTGTTAATTGTTGCGTGGCACCCACTAATAAAGTAGCTGTTGTTGGTGCTAACGTTACTCCTGTAACCGCTACAACCGTTCCCGGATTAGAATCGTACCAGGTGGTGTTCATGTACCAACCCGTTTTGTTTCGGCTTAAATCAGCACTTTGGCTGATTCCATCATTGAAAATTAAATTGGTTGACATTATATTCGTAAACGTATAACTGTACCAGCCATTTCCTGCATCGGTCATGTTTACACCCGGCCATGATGCGTCAGCCAAAATTCCTGTTGGTAAAGCACTCCAATGATAGATTTTAATGCTCGTTCCCCAATTTGATGGTTTGTAGAAATAAACCGTAAAATTAGTATTCGCATTTACAGTAATTGCTGCAATTGCCGTTTTATTTCCGTCTTGTGTGGTTGCAGTAATATTGGTTGTTCCTGCAGCAACTGCTGTTACAAGACCGGATGAATTTACAGTTGCAATTGCATTATTACCGGAACTCCAGATTACCGTTTTGTTCGTAGCATTTGCCGGAGCAATCGTCGCCGAAAGTTGTTGCGTATTTCCGGCATATAAACTTGCAGTAGTTGGCGAAACAATTACGGAAGCAACCGGAATTGCGGCAACGGTTATCGCTGAAGTGGCTGTTTTGTTTCCGTCAACTGTTTTAACCGTAATAGTGGTTGTACCTGCAGAAACTGCAGAAACCAATCCGGATGCGTTTACGGTTGCAACCGCTGTGTTACTGGATGTCCAGGTTACGTTTTGGTTGGTTGCATTTGCCGGAGCAATTGTTGCATTAAGTTGTTGTGTAGCACCTAATCCAACAGTCGCCGTTGCCGGACTAACCGAAACTCCTGTTACAGCTGTAACAGGCGCATTTGTATTGGTTAAAACCAAATATTCATAAGCTGCGAATGTTCTTGTAGTGCCAGCTGTTAAAGTTACCGAAGCATTATTGTTATACGGATTTACATAAGTTCCCGCCAAAGCTGCCGGAATAACATAGGACTTAGCCGCATTTCTTAAATTAGACATTACGATTACTTTTTCAGTGCCTAATGTTTTGGTAAAGACGCTGATATCGTCATTGGCATACAGGGTTAAATCCCCACGTCTGATGGCAGCACTCGCAGTTCTGAAGTTTAGAATCTTAGCAAAATCGGCAGCAGCGGTTGGATTTTGAGACCAGTTGAATTTGAATCCCTGCCAGGGCCAGTCGGTTTTTGGTTCGTAATCAATTTCTTGTCCGCTCATTAAAAATGGAACTCCTTTCATATAAGCAGAAACTAAGAAGTTGGCAACAATTCCGTTATGATTATTGAAGATTATAAAAGGTCTTTGTACTCCGTTTTCATTCGTGTACGTATCATGATTTCCGGTATAGCGAACAGCCTGATTTGAGCCAGTTGCATTTGCATATTCATAATCATTTATGGTTTGAAAACGTTGTGAAACCGGCCCTCCGGCTGCAACATCTTTTAAGGCATTCCAAAACCATCTGTCGCCAAAATTCATATCAAAACCGGCCGTAAAATTGGCTTGTCGGTCTCCTTCAGCTAACATTAATAATTTATGGGATGAAATTCCGCGAATGTTTCCAATAACTTCTGACCAGAAATCAAGCGGTGGATTATTCGCATAATCGCAACGGTAACCGTCAACGTTTGCTGCCAGAATCCAGTAACGCATTGCCTCTTTTATAGCATTTCTTGTGCCTGAATTATTGAGGTCAAGTGCTGCAATATCTGAAAAGTTTCCTAATTGCTGAATGGTTGTTCCGCTTCGCATATAATACTCCGGATGCTGTGTTGTCCAGGCATTATCCCAAGATGTTCCGTTGATGGCGATGTCAAGAATAACGGCCATTCCGCGGCTGTGAGCGCCATCGACTAAAGTTCTTAAATCAGCAAGCGAACCATATTCTGATCCAACGGCTTTAAAATCTTTAATACAATAAGGCGAAGGCGAACTTCGGGAATCAGTTCCATACGGGTAAATTGGCATTAAATAAATAACATTGGTACCAAGTGCTTTTATATTATCTAATCGTGCGGTTACTCCGGCTAAATTTCCGTTGGCACTAAACGGACGAATATGTACCTGATACATGTTTACATCTCGCGTGTCAGGAACGCCAGCGAATGGTGTTCCGTACTGAGCAGGATCCTGTGCATACACTGAACTTGCAAATAATAACAGAAAACAGACTAGTGTTTTCGTGAAATGAAATAATCGGGTGGTAATTTTGATTTTCATAATTTTAATTTTTTTGCATGCTTGTCAGCATCTCTAACTAAAATTCATTCTCACTTGCATTGGTTTTTAAATTTGACAAACATTTTGTGGTTAATAGTTTTCAAGTAGTAAAATTTTTGATTTTTGCCCATAAAAGGACATAGGTATTCTGCCACGAATTTCACGAATTAGCACAAATTTAAATCTGCAGCCTTAATTCGTGGAATTCGTGAAATTCGTGGCAAAAAAAACAGTAATCTATAACTTTTTCAATCCTTTTAATTCTGCAGCATTCCCTTCCTTAATGCTGACAGCAACGCCACCGCCCGGAGCTAAATATTGTTTCAAAATGGTTTTCGAGGTTACAATCAATTTAGTTACGGTATAGCTTTGCGGTTTCTCCTTCCAGTTGGCTTCTTTTGCGTCGGCATAAATGGTAGCAATAAATTTTTTGCCGGCAGGAAGATAATCGAAAGTAATGTTGGCCGTTCTGGCATTTTCATCGGTAATTCCGCCCACAAACCAGGCCTCTTTTCCTTTTGCTTTACGGGCAATGGTAATGTAATCTCCCGGTTCAGCTTCCAGAATGTAACTGTTGTCCCAATCTACGGCAACATCTTTAATGAACTGAAAAGCATCTGGAAAACGTTCATAATTCCCCGGAATATCAGCAGCCATTTGCAACGGACTGTACATAGTCACATAATAGGCCAGCTGTTTTACCAAAGTGGTATTGACACGTTGCGTGCTTCCGGTTCCGTAATACGAAAGATCTGTCTGGAAAATCCCGGGCGTAAAATCCATAGGACCACCCATTAAACGGGTAAAAGGCAAAATCGTCGTATGATCCGGATTCAATCCTCCCATAGATTCAAACTCAGTTCCACGAGCTGATTCCTGCGCGATCCAGTTTGGAAACGTACGGTTTAAACCTGTTGGCCGAACGGCTTCGTGGCTGTCGATCATGATTTTATAGTCGGCGGCACGTTTGGCTACATTGATGTAATGATTCACCATCCATTGTCCGTCATGGTGTTCGCCACGGGGAATAATCTTACCTACATAACCTGTTTTTACGGCATCGTAACCGTTGTCATTCATAAATTGAAAAGCACGGTCTAAACGACGCTCGTAATTGGTTGCCGATCCTGAAGTTTCGTGGTGCATGATAATTTTCACTCCTTTAGAAGCGGCATAAGCATGAACCGCTTTTACATCAAAATCCGGGTAAGCGGTTACGTAATCAAAAACTTCTTCCTTCCAGTTGTTGATCCAGTCTTCCCATCCAATATTCCACCCTTCAATCAGGATCGCATCGAAACCATTTTTAGAAGCAAAATCAATATATTCTTTTGCTCGTTCTGTCGTGGCCCCATGTTTTCCGTTAGGGGTTAATTTCGAAAAATCATCCGTTAATTTTACATTGTTTTCTTTTCCGAAAGCCCAGGTGCTTTTTCCGGCCACAAAATATTCCCACCAGATTCCGATATATTTTACCGGTTTTATCCAGGAAACATCCTTGTAACTTGTCGGATCGTTGAGGTTCAGGATTAATTTTGAAGCCAAAATTTCAGTTGCTTTATCGCTCACTACAATAGTTCTCCACGGCGATTGTGCATCAGTCTGGATATAACCTTTATTTCCTACGGCATCAGGTGCCAAATGACTGCGCATTTTATTAGTCGCAGCGTCCACTTCAAGATACATGGCAGGATAATTAATTAAACCGGCTTCGTGAATGTTAATGTATAAACCATCATCAGATTTCATCATAGAGGGTGTCTGTACCGATACTTCTTTTATGGGCCATTGTGAGTTGATGTCAATAGTAGCCTTTTTCATCAACGAAGGAATTTCAGAAATTTTCGAAGTGGTGTACGCATATTCATTGGTATCATAATCTCCCGGAATCCAGAAAATTTTATGATTTCCGGTCAGGTTAAATTCAGAATGCTCTTCTTTAATCACAAAATAATTCAAATCATTTTGCTTTGGAAATTCGTATCTGAATCCTAAACCGTCATTGAATAATCTAAAACGGATTCGAATATATCTGTTGTTATTTTTCGCCTGGGCTAAAGTCACAACCAATTCA